>NZ_PDJM01000001.1:0-4421958 GCF_002563815.1 Marinobacter sp. LV10R520-4
ATACGCTTTGTAGCGCGTATGAACACTGAAAAGTGCGCATAACAAGAAAGCGTCTTTTCCAATGGCATCAGGAGATGACCGACAATGACTGTAGATCACCAAACGTTATGACGTCGTCGTAGTTGGCGGCGGCGTAAATGGTACAGGCATCGCAATGGACGCCGCCGGCCGAGGCTTGAAAGTACTGCTTTGCGAAATGAATGATTTAGCTTCGGCAACGTCATCCAGCAGCAGCAAGCTTATTCACGGCGGACTGCGTTATCTGGAACACTATGAATTTCGCCTGGTGCAAAAAGCACTGGCCGAGCGCGAGTCTCTTTTGCGCAATTCTCCTCACATCATGTGGCCCATGCGCTTCCGCTTGCCACACCGGTCGCACTTACGCCCCGCGTGGATGATTCGCGCAGGTTTGTTTCTTTATGACCATTTGGCCAAGCGGGAAATTTTGCCCGGCTCCAAGTCAATCCGTTTTGACGAGTCCGGTCCGTTAAAACCGGATATTACCCGCGGCTTTGAATATTCTGATGGCTGGGTAGACGACGCACGGCTGGTGATACTGACCGCTAAAAAAGCCCAGCAGTCCGGCGCCACCATTTTGACTCGCACCAAGTGCGTAAACGCTGAACGCGGTCGCGACGAATGGCAAATTACCCTTCGTGACACCGACACAAACGCAGATCAGATAATTTCTGCCAAGTGCATCGTGAACGCCTCTGGCCCCTGGGTAAGCTCGTTGTTTGGCGAGAGCCTGTCGATGCCGGCACCGAAGATGATCCGCATGGTAAAAGGCAGCCACATTGTTGTACCCCGCCTGAACCAGGAAGAAGAAGCCTATATTCTTCAAAACGAAGACGACCGCATTGTGTTCGTGATTCCTTACGAAGATAACTTCTCGCTGATTGGCACCACTGACGTGGAATACGAAGGCGACCCGAAGAAGGCCAAAATCTCACCGGAAGAAACCACCTATTTGCTAAAAATTGTGAACGAGCACTTCAAGCGACAGCTGAAACCTTCTGACGTGGTCTGGTCTTATTCGGGCGTGCGCCCGCTGATGGACGGCGAAGAAGAGAACGCACAGAAAGCCTCCGCGACTACACCTTTGAAGTCAGCGAAGAGAAAAACAAAGCGCCGTTGATTTCGGTGTTTGGTGGCAAAATCACCACCTATCGCAAACTGGCGGAAGCGGCCACCGATAAAATTTGCCACTTCTTCAAAAACAACCGGGGCCATTGGACAAAGACTGCCGTACTTCCGGGTGGCGACTTTGATAACCAGATTAATCTGGCCGCTGCGCTCAATGAGACCTATCCCTGGTTGCCAGAAAACCTGGTCAGCCGCTACGTGCGCACCTACGGCACAACCTCACGGGATATTCTGAGCAACTGCGCTAGCGTAGACGATCTTGGCAAGCACTTCGTGGGCACGCTCTATGAGAAAGAAGTAGAGCACCTGATCAACAACGAATGGGCCATGACCTCCGAAGACATCCTCTGGCGCCGCACCAAGCAAGGACTCTACGCATCAGACAGCGAAGTTGAGGCATTGGACAGCTACCTGGCAGACAGGGCAGCAGCTTAAAGCAGTAAACCTTCTCCACCACAGTGCCTGGTATTCTTTCAGGCACTTTTCTCCGGCCGGATTGTTCCGCCCGGAGCTTTTTTTTGCCTGATATTCAGACAAAATTCAGGCAAAAAAAAAGACTGAGAACCCCACTCAGTCTTTTTCCACTTCTTTGAAGGGTTCTGATAACAGAACCCTTCCTTCTTCAAACCATCGGCATTAGAACGTTAGCTGTGAGCCAAAGATGATGGCGTTGTATTCGCCTTCACCGTTTCCTGTGCCAAGAGTCGTGTACTCAGCCAACAAAGTGAAGTTGTCCGTAGCTGCGTAGCGAGCGAACAACATGGTCAGATCCGTGTCGTTACCGTTGCCGGCTACGATGTCATCTTCACCTTCACCGTAGCTTACGCCCAGCGTGGTCTTGTTGATCTTATACGTTGTCTCAACGTACCACTGGCTCGCATCTTCTTCGTCAGGATCGAAGCGATTGGCAAATACCGCGTTACCTGTGCCTGAGGTCATCGAGTAGTTACCACGAACGGCCAGGTCCCCCAATGAAACAGAACCACCAAAGTCAATACCGGACATGGTGTAGTCTTTACCACCGGCTCTAAAGTCTATGTCTTGAGTAAAACCGCTAGACCATAACGAGAAGTTGTCTGCAGTGTAAACCACATTGGCCTCAATACGCGGCATGGTGTATTCAGCACTGTTAAACCCATCAATAGCAGCCTGCTCAGCTGGTGTCAGATTATTTGCGTCAAGAGCTGCCGGAACATCCTTATCACCTAACTTCGACGGGCTGAATAAGCCCACTTTAAATTGCAGGCCACCAAAATCATTCGATGTGTAGATCACTCGCGGCGTAAAGTTCGCATAGAAATAGCCGTTACCGATGCGCCCAGCAGTGGCTGTATCTGTGTCCGGGCCACCGATCAAACCGACACCCAAACCGCTGCCGTTATCACCGATAGCTGGTGTTCCGAAAATACCAAAACCCTTACCGATGTTAACGGTACCAAAGTTACCAGCTACAGCAATTTCAGACACCCGGCTACGGAAATCGTCGTCCGCATCACCCGGCGCTAGGTTAGCATTCATCTGGAAGTGGCCAGACACCTGAAGACCGTTCATCTCCGGAGCGTAAATGTTGGTTTGCAGTGTTGCCGGATTAAAACCTGTGGTGATAGTAAATGAATCTTCGTCAGTCGGTTCGTCATAATTGCCAAAAACAGCAAAAACCGGCAAGTGGCCATTAACACCCACTTTCCAACCGTTATCAGATTCAAATGAAACCTCCGCCATTGCCGGTGAGGCCATCCCTGCTACCATAAGTGACAGCGCAGCCGCCAAAGGCGCCTTGCGTAGTGGACGACGGCTGGGAGTATCCGCAAATGCGTTTTTATCGATCATGTCAGCTTCCTGTTGTTATTAGTGCCAGATCTCAAGCTGCTGTACCGTTGCAGCGCCGGCGGCGCTCCCTTGGGTGCAAGCACAACAGCCCGATTCGTGAACGAATATTGTGCTTTCGTTTTTAATCAGAATATTCGGACACAACAAATCTAACCCCTCGAATGACAAAATGGAAAGTTTTTGATCGAAGTTATTTCGCTTTGCGTGACTTTAGATGCGCTAACTGCCCATTGAAATCACATTAAAATATTGTTCTATAAGTACTTATCGAAAACTAAAAAAATTGAAATAAATTCGTTAGCGAACTTACTAATAACGCGTTTTAAATAGTTTTGTGCGAAAACAAACATAGCCGCAGCGCATCCAACCAAACAGTTCACGGGTCATGGCCGTGATGAGATGCTGCCAGGTTCATTTTGATTATTTCGGCTATGAACGTAGTTTTACGTTCGATTTCTAACATTTTACGGGTTTCAGTGTTCATTTTTTTGCGTTTTGTTGATACATTTACTACATCAGGTATATTTCCGAATAAAAACCATCCGTTCAGGAGTAAGAATATGACCATCCGAATCGCAATTAACGGGTTTGGCCGCATTGGCCGCAACACGCTTCGCGCTCTTTACGAGAACAATTATCGCGAGCAGATGCAGGTGGTCGCTATTAATGACCTGGGCGATGCCGAAACCAACGCTCACCTGCTCAAGTATGACAGTGTTCACGGGCGCTTTGCTGCCGACGTAAGCCACGATGCCGACTCCCTCAGCGTAAACGGCGACCGCATTGCCATCAGCGCAATCCGCAACCCCGCCGACCTGCCGTGGAAAGAACTGGGCGTAGACGTAGTACTGGAATGCACGGGGCTGTTCACCCACGAGGAAAAAAGCCGCAAAAGCATTTACAAGCTGGCGCCCGCAAGGTGATTATTTCTGCACCCAGCCAGACGCCGACGCTATGGTGGTTTTCGGTGTAAACGACCAGATTCTGAACGCCGACCATCACATTATTTCCAACGCCTCCTGCACCACTAACTGCCTGGCACCCATCGCCGAAGCTTTGAACAGCGCGGTCGGAATTGAAAGCGGATTGATGACCACCATTCACTCCTACACCAACGACCAGAATCTGAGCGACGTGTACCATTCAGACCTGTACCGCGCGCGCTCGGCCACCCAGTCGATGATCCCTACCAAAACCGGTGCGGCCGCCGCGATGGTAAAATCATTCCGGCACTGAACGGCAAGCTGGACGGCCTGGCGATTCGTGTGCCGACCATTAATGTATCGCTGGTCGACTTTGGTTTTATCGCGAACCGCGACACCTCCGTAGAGGAAGTCAACGCAGCGGTAAAATCCGCGGCTGACAAAAACAGCGTACTGGGGTATAACCAGGAAAAACTGGTCAGCGTTGATTTTAACCACGACGCGCGTTCGAGTATTTTTGATGCCAACCACACGCGCGTGATCGGGCGTCATGTAAAAGTCATGGCTTGGTATGATAATGAGTGGGGTTTCTCGAACCGAATGCTGGATAATGCTGCTGCACTGATCAAAGCCAGCCAGTGAAGCCACAAGCCGACAACCAGCCTGATCGCGGAAGCGAAACACCTTCACATACTAATAGGACACCCACTATGCTCCGGCGTACAAAAATTGTTGCCACCCTTGGTCCCGCTACCGACAGCCCCGAATCTTTGGGCGCTATTATTGCTGCAGGTGTCGACGTTACCCGCCTGAACTTTTCCCACGGCACGGCGGAAGATCATGAAAGCGCGCGCGCCTGGTGCGCGACACCGCCAAGGCCCAGGGCCGTTTTGTCGCTATCATGGCCGACCTGCAAGGGCCAAAATTGCGCATTGCCCGCTTTCGCGACAATAAAGTCACCCTGACCGCCGGCCAAACCTTTGTGCTGGATGCCACCATGGACAAAGACGCTGGCACCTCCGATTGCGTCGGCATCGATTACGAACAGCTGATTCGCGATGTAAAACCCGGTGACATTCTGGTGTTGGACGACGGCCGCATCGAAATGCAAATAGACGCGGTAGACGATCACAGCATCACTTCCACGGTTCTGATCGGTGGGCCCCTATCTAACAACAAGGGTCTGAACAAGCGCGGTGGCGGCCTGTCAGCTGAGGCCCTGACCGAGAAAGACAAGCAAGACATCGTTACCGCCGCCAAACTGGGCGCGGATTATGTTGCTGTTTCTTTCGTTCGCAACGCCGAAGACATGCACACGGCCCGTCGTTTGCTGAAAGAAGTCGGCTCTGAAGCGGGGCTGGTGGCAAAAAATTGAACGCGCCGAGCTGGCCCACGATGACGCCGCACTGGATGCGGTCATCGAAGCGTCTGACGTGGTCATGGTTGCCCGCGCGATCTGGCAGTGGAAATCGGCGATGCCGAACTGGTCGGTGTGCAAAAGCACATTATCAGCGCGCGCGGATTCTTAACCGCGCGGTGATTACCGCCACCCAGATGATGGAGTCGATGATCACCAACCCCATGCCCACCCGCGCCGAAGTGTCGGATGTGGCTAACGCGGTGATGGATTACACAGACGCCGTGATGTTGTCGGCAGAAACCGCTGTGGAGATTATCCGGTGGAAGCGGTATCCGCCATGGTACGAATTTGTATTGGTGCGGAGAAACACCCTTCCATGCACCAGTCCAAACACCGGATGCACGAATCCATGGGTCGGGTAGATGAAGCCATTGCTCTTTCTACTATGTACGCGGCCAATCACCTGAACGGTATAGCCGCGATCATCTGCCTGACCGAAACCGGTGCAACCCCGCGACTGATGTCTCGCATCAAGTCCAGCCTGCCGATTTACGCGTTTTCACGCCATCACAACCACCCAGCACCGGGTAGTAATGTACCGTGGCGTGCAAACCGTGCCCTTTGATGCCGCCAACTTTGCGGCGGAAGACACCATAACCAGGCGGTTGAGGAACTGGTGAAGCAAAGCGTGGTGAAAGGACGGCGATCTGGTTATCATCACCAAAGGCAACTTTACCAATGCCCAAGGCGGCACCAACTCCATGCAAATTCTGCGGGTAGGTGAACACCTGCATTAAAAAATGCGGGTTATTCAGAATTAAAAAACGCCAGCTTGCTGGCGTTTTTAGCGTTTCAAAGTCTTGCCGCGTGAACTTTAAGCGTGAGCTGAGCCTAGTCCGAATTTCTCGGCAATGGGGACACGAGGTTATCCACACACGCCCGATATCCTAAACACCTAATAGCTTCATGAAATACTGTTTCCCAGCGATTGACGCCTACTTATAGAAGAACTATCGTTTGGAATTGAGTAATTTCCCGATTACATTAAATAATGTCTAAAAACGTCAAAAATCGGACCTAAGAGGAAACTCATGAGTGAGTCAACTAATTGCAAGTCCGTGTTGGCCTCCACTGTCAGGCACCCCGCAGTGACGCTGCCACCCCTGAGGGCTCGGTTTGTAGCATTGTTGACAGTGCTAGTATTGGCGACTTTTCCCGCGATCACCTTTGCGCAATCATCGTGCCCTGGCATTCACGTGAAGATTCTGGACATCAGGAACAGCACTGGAGCAGTAGCTTGCGCGCTTTTCAAAACGTCAGAGGGCTTTCCTACTGAGTTTCTGCAGTCAGCGACCAATATCATAATGACGAAGGTGCAGGATACGGAGGCGCGTTGCGATTTGTAGACATACCGCCGGGGACTTATTCCCTTGCCGTCATTCAATGATGAAAATATGGACGGCAAGCTTGGCACCAACGGCATAGGAATCCCCACGGAAGGCTACGGGTTTCAAACGGTGCAAGCGCCTTCATGGGTGCGCCTTCGTTCGAAGCAGCCCGCTTTCCGTACGAAGGGGGAAACTTAGATCTGACCATCAGCTGAATTACTGAGTTACACCTATCGTGTTCCGTGAAATGTGGGGTCTGACCCATTCTCACGTGATGCCCGATCCGACGCTCGCCTCATCAGAGCCCGCGATGGCTGCAGGGAAACTACAGTGCAGACTCCAGCGGCGGTACTTGCTGGTGCAAAAACCACTTTCGGTCACCACTTTGCGTGTAAACCACTGGGACCGCATCAGGCCGCTGGCCAGGGGCAGCTTTACCCAGTCGGGGATTTGCCAGCTGGATTGATCGTTCAGGGCGCGGGTGCCAAAGCGCTCGGAAATCGCCTCGCCGTATCGCTCCAGATTGCGGGCTGATACATCAGACACTTGCCGGATCACGTTTGCGGCTATTAATGCCGATTCAATGGCGGGACGAATACCTTCGCCACTTTGGGTATACGCGAGGCCAGCGGCATCGCCAATCAACATTACGCCGTCATCTACCAACGGCCGCTCTGCGTGCGCATACAACAGGTAGGCATGACCCTTGAACCGCCCTGGGAGGTCTGCGGGAACGCGACCCTGGGCTTTCATGTCGTCAACAAAGTCATTGAGGTGATCCGTCAGCTTGTGACTGTCCTCACGACCAAGGCCGATATTCAGAAAGTTGCCCTTGCGGAATACCCAGGCATAGCCTTTCAGGTCACGGCAGAACCAGAGTTCCGGTGTATCGCCCCGGGCCTGGCAGGCGCTGGCCTGGGCGGGGGTCATTTCGAACTCGATTTCTTTTGCGGCTACCACGGTTTCATGGCTGCCGGGGCCGTGTCCCAGTTTTTTGGCGACGGGACAGAAATGACCGCCCGCTCCAATCAATAGTGGGGCTTCAAAGGTGTCGTTGATCACCCAGTTGCGGCCTTTCTGCTCGATGGATTTAACCGGAGTGTTCAACTGCTTGCTGGCGCTCACCCGGTCCAACAGATAGGCATCGAACTCACAGCGGCGAATACCGTAACTGACCGTTTCACCATGATCGTTGTCGACAGGAGCCTGACCCATCATACCGATTCGGAAAGCACTGATGGGCTGTAAGGTTCGCCCTCGGGCGTAATCGTCCTGATCGATTTCCAGCGTATCCATCACGGCCGGCGTCACCCAGCCAGCACAGGTTTTATCCCGCGGAAAATTCTGCTTGTCGATTATCAGCACCCGTTTACCGCTTTTTTCCAGCGACCAGGCCAGGGTTGATCCCGCAGGGCCGCCGCCAATAACGATGATGTCATAGTGATCCATGGATGGGCTCCATATCTGCTAGGCCTCCGGCGCAGCGGGAAAGCTGTAGAGATGTTTGCGGGTCGGGAGCAGGTTGTTGTTATCCCCGTGGGTGAACACAACCTGGAACAGTTGCAGAGAGCCCGCCCGGAAGGCCGCAGTAGAGCCCGCCAGATACATGTGCCACGCCCTGGTGAAGTGCGCGTCATACAGCTCGGTGACCTGGTCCTGAACACTTTCAAATCGTTTCATCCAGTGCTCCAGGGTGGCGGCGTAGTGCAACCGCAGGTTCTCTACGTCCAGCACCGAGAAATCGCCGCTCTCACAAATGCTCATGAACTCGCCGATGCTGGGTGGGTAGGCGCCGGGGAAAATACGCTTCTCAATCCAGGCATTCATCAACATCGGGCGGTTTCGACGATACTGTGCAGCAGCGCCATACCCTCTGGTTTAAGGGAACGACGAATCACCCGGGCCATCTCGCCGTAATGGTCCTTGCCCACATGCTCCAGCATGCCGATAGAAACAAACGCGTCGTACTGGCCCTCGATGTTACGGTAGTCGTCCTCAATGTATTCGATCAGATGGCTCAGGCCTTGTTTTTCAGCCTCCGCGCGCGCAAAGGCCAATTGCTCCCGAGAGATGTTGTAGGCGTGGACTTTGACACCGTATTGGCGGGCCATATACCGTGCCAGGCCGCCCCATCCACAGCCAGCCTCGACCACGGTCTGGCCGGGTTGGAGCCGCAACTTCCGGCAAACGTGTTCCAGCTTTGCCAGCTGTGCCTGCTCCAGGGACAGGTCCGGGCTTTCGTAGTAGGCGCAGGTGTACTGCATTTCGGCGTGGTCGAGCCAGAGCTTATAAAACTCGTTGCCAAGGTCGTAGTGGTGGTGAATGTTCTCCCTGGCATCTGAAACGCTGGTAGAGCGGGGGTTATGGTTGCGCCATGCAGCTTCAAGCCATTTTGGCCACTTTTCCCTGGCTTTGTGCACAGTTCGATACAGCGCTGTCATCAGGTCTGACAGATCCCCTTCAACTTTTAACCGCCCGGAGCTGTAGAGGTCACCGAAGGCGAGGTTGGGGTTGCTGACCAATTGATAGAGGGCTTTGGGATCGGCCAGCCGGAGGGTAAAACTGGCGATGATGAGGTCCGATTCAATGATTTCGTCATTCCAAAGCTGAAAGCGAACGGGCGGATTGCCTGCCATTCTCAACAACTTCGCGATCAGCCAGCGTTCGTAACTGTGGGGCTTGCGATCCGTGCCTTCCTCTGGAACCGCTATAGATAACTTATGGGGCCGGTTAGACGGTTGCTCCTGCAGGGTGTCTGCTTTCCTGGTGCTCTGGCTCATAGATCCTCTCGCTCCCTGATGCTTGCTGGCATTCACTTGTTCGGTACGTCTCACGTAAATGCGCCCAATATAGCCACTTCCCGAAACATACCGATGACACCCAGTGTCAGTATAGAAAACAGGCGGGTTTTGTCACGTAATTCCCCTTTTTCAGTTGCTAGGGAAAAGCGACCATTTTCCCCTGGCTTTCATCCCACAGCTTGAGCCCGAAAGCCGCCAGGCTCTGCCTGCTTATACTGTTCTACCGTTAACAACGTACCCGCACCTATAACAGCGTCAGGAAGCGCTTTGCGCAGAGCACGAATCGCATCCAGACCGTATTCACTGCGCAGAGTAATCTCAAACACCGTGAGACCACCCTGCATCAACGCCTCGCATAGGGGCACGGCGGTGCCTGGGTGATTAATGGTGATCACCGGCAGCAACGGCGACAGACGGACGAAGTCGTCTAGCCGTTGGCGCTGTGCGTGAGCTTGGGCATTCATCAATAAAGTCACTGTGCAGGACTCCAAAAAATGTGCAAACCCGACCGCAGAAACGCGCGGATTGGCATTTGCGCCCAGTTATCAGGTTCGGCCAGCGCCTTAGTCAGAGTGGCTAGCTTGTCGTCGCCCTGAATGTGCAGAAAGCAATCACAGGCGCCGGCAATGGCGCTTCGGGTCAGGGTGATTCGCGCCTGGGCTTGTTGGGGTGGTGTTATCGCGGCCAATTTGCTGCCGTTTTGCTCCGCCATGGCGGCGGCCAGTTCCGGCGCATCAGGAAACAAGGACGCAGTATGGCCGTCGTTGCCCATTCCCAGCACCACCACGTCCAGCGGCCAGCTCACGGCTTCAAGGCGTTGGCAAACTGCTCCCAGGCCAGCCGACGGGCTTGGGGCGTTATCATACAGTGGGTGAAAACGCGCCACCGCAGCCCTCCCCTGCAACATATGCTGGCGTATCTGGGCGCTGTTGCTGTCGGGGTGCGACGGCTCAACACAACGTTCGTCTACCTGCACGATGTCTATCCGCTGCCAGTCCAGTTCTTGCTGGGCCAAAGCCTTAAACAGCAAAACCGGTGTACTGCCGCCAGACAACGCCAAACTGGCCCGCGGCGCTGCGTGAAGACGTTGGCGAAGAAGCAACGCAATCTGCTCTGCCAGTTTCCGGGCAAGGTCGGCGGGCGTTGCCGCCGAATGCCAAAATACGCCATTGGGTAATAAGGGTTTAGACATCTTCATACCAGCTTCGTCCGTCACGGGTTATTAACGCTACCGACGCCACCGGCCCCCAACCACCTGCAGCGTAACGTTTTGGTGGCTCGCCACTGTCTTGCCAGTTGGTGATGATCTGGTCTATCCAGCGCCAGGCGTGTTCAACTTCGTCGCGGCGCACAAACAGGTACTGGTGGCCTTTCATGACTTCCCACAGCAGCCGCTCATAGGCTTCAGGGATACGAACCTTGGCAAACGTTTCGGCGAAGGTCAGTTCCAGCGGCCCTTGGCGCAGGCGCATGCCTTTATCAAGGCCCTGGTCTTTGGTCAATATTTTCAGCGCCATACCTTCGTCTGGCTGCAGGCGAATAATCAATTTATTGTTGGCCAGATGTTTCTGGTCCGGGTCAAATATGTAATGCGGTGCCGGTTTGAAATGAATCACAATCTGGGAAAATTTTTCCGGCAGCCGTTTACCGGTGCGGATATAAAATGGTACTCCGGACCAGCGCCAGTTATCGATTTCTACTTTCAAGGCGACAAAGGTTTCAGTGTCACTGGATTTATCGGCGCCTTGTTCATCAAGGTATCCCGGCACCGCTTTACCCTCGCTGGAGCCTGCGGTGTACTGCCCGCGCACCGCATAATGTTCCATCATGGCGGGCGTGATTTTGCGCAGGGCTTTCAGCACTTTCACTTTTTCATCGCGAATGCTGTCTGCTGACAAATCAGACGGCGGATCCATGGCAATCAGACACAGCAGCTGCAACAGATGGTTCTGAATCATGTCGCGCAGCTGCCCGGCCTTGTCAAAATAGCCCCAGCGCCCTTCAATACCCAGGCTTTCTGCCACGGTGATTTCCACGTGGGAAATGTGGTTCTGATCCCACTGGGAGGCAAAAAGATTGTTGGCGAAACGCAGGGCAATCAGATTTTGTACGGTCTCTTTGCCCAGATAATGGTCAATGCGGAACAGCTCGCTTTCAGAGTACACCTCGGCCAAGGCATCGTTAATGACCCGCGACGATTGCAAGTCATGGCCAATGGGCTTCTCAACCACCACCCGAATGTTCTCACTGCAACAGTCGGAATCTCGCAGATTGCGCGCAATCACCCCGTACAACGACGGTGGTGTAGCCATGTACACAATCAGATTGTTATTGACGCTGTCACGCCAACCGTTCAATTCCGGGTAACTCTCGCGGCAACTGAAATCAAGGCTGCGGTATTCCACCCGCTGTAACAGGCGCTCTACAATTGCCTGTTCAAACTCTTCATCCGGAACCCGCTGGCGCAAGTTATCGGCAATCTGCTGGCGTACGTCGGCGCTGCTGTGTTCGCGCCGGGCCAGTGCAAGAATACGACTCCCTTCAGCCAGTAATTCCGCGCGCTCAAGCTGGTAGAGCGCCGGAAACAGCTTGCGGTTGGCCAGGTCGCCCAGAGCACCAAAAATCATCAAGTCGCAGCGAGTAGGGTCTGATTTGGTCATTGTAGTAATTTTATCCAATAATCGTCGCTAAAATCGGAGCATCTGATCATTTAACCCCACTTCCGACACTTTTACTACACTACCATTCTGTCAAACAGGGTATAATTTTTAAAATTTGGCATCAAACATTTCGTATCAAACATTTCGCGTTAAACAACGTATTCAGGGAGCTTCAGGCATGGCTGCAACTACCCTCACCCATTCCCGCCGGGATGATAATCTGCTTGAGGATATTCAACAGAGGCTGGAGCAGCTCAACAAATCCGAGCGCAAGGTGGCCGAGGCCATCTTGCGCGACCCCAGCGCCGCAACCCGTTACAGCATTGCCGCGCTGGCGCGGGCGTCTGACGTCAGCGAACCGACGGTAAACCGTTTTTGCCGCGGGTTTTCCGCCACCGGTTTTCCCGACTTCAAGATTCGCTTGGCACAAAGCATTGCCACCGGCACGCCTTATGTTGGCCAGAACGTTGAGCCTGACGACACAGTGGCACAGTTTGCCGACAAGATCATACTCAGTACCATGGCGAGCCTGGATAAGGCGCGCCAGACGCTGGATGCCAAGGCGCTGGCCCAGGCCATCGATTCGCTGATTCAAGCCAAGCAGATCAGCTTTTTTGGTATGGGAGCCTCGGCGTCGGTGGCGATGGACGCCCAGCACAAGTTTTTCCGTTTCAACATACCCGTTACCACCTACGACGACGCCTTGATTCAGCGCATGGTGGCTGCAGGCTCCCACGTGGGCGATGTAATTGTGGCTATCTCTTACACCGGCCGCACCCGGGAAACCGTGGAAATAGCGCAAATTGCCCGGGATAACGGCGCCACGGTCATTGGCATCACCAACCCTCAATCGCCTCTGGCGGCAGTGTCCAGCGTGGTGTTGCCGGTGATTTCGCCGGAAGATACCGAAGTGTATATGCCCATGTCGTCCCGTATTATCCAGCTTACCGTCATCGACATTCTGGCCACCGGGGTGACCTTAAAGCGCGGCCCGGATTTTCTCAGCCACCTGAAAAAAATCAAGGAAAGCCTGCGCCCTACCCGCCTGCCCCTGACGCAACCCTGACCGCCCATGCCCTAAAGCTACTTTGACGTCAGAAACAAAAAAGCCCGAACCGGTTGTCCGGTTCGGGCTTTTTACTGGCCTTAGGCGTCATCCTGCCCTGGCTTTTTCCTGACGTTATTCTAGCTGTGCACTAAACCTGCACTACGGACGCTCCACCTCGGCGTTGTTCCGCAGCCACTGCTGGTAGGCCGTATATTCGCGCTGGCCGTCAAGCGAGGCCAGAAACTCCTGCAGTTGCACGTATTCGGTGCTGTCGGTGTCTACCTCGCCTTCATTCACCTTATCCAGAGCGATGACCACCGCATTGTTACCGCTAACAGTGTGGCCATAACTGACTGTGCCTTCCTGCGGGCGGGGCATCGCATAGACCGTCTGCATAACCCCACCACCCAGCTCCGGCGCACTGCGGGGCTGTTCGCTGTAGGCAGTCCAGCTATCGCCAGCGATATCCTGCAACGACTCACCAGCCTGAAGCTGCGCAGCTATTTCGCTGGCACGGGCAACAAGCGCGGTTCGGGTTTGCTCGGCCTCGAGATTGCCTCGAATAGCGTCTTCTACGCCAACTAGCGGCAGCACCTCGGCCCCGCGATAAACCCGCACGCGGGCAACTACAGCACGATTTTCGGCAACTTCAATCAGCTCGGTGTTGTAGCCACCGTTCAATACGTCTTCCGAAAACAACTGGCGTACCAGTCCGGCATGGTCAAACGGCTCACCGCCGCCGTTGCGGGTAATCTTGTCCGCCTGGCGAAGCTCAAGGCCAAGGTCTGTCGCAGGCCCTTCCAGATTGTCGGCCGCGTAAGCCAAGTCTGCCAGTGTTGTACGTGCCTTGGCATAGGCTTCGCGTGCCTGCTCGCGGGACAAGTCGTCACGCAGCTGCGCGGCAACGTCATCCAGCGCTGGCACGTCTGAACGACGAACGTCGTTCAGCTTGATCAGGTGCACACCAAAGCTGGTGCGCACTGGCTCTGAAACAACGCCGGGTTCGAGGCTGAACAGCGCTTCATCGAAGGCCGGATCGTAAACACCGCGACCGGCAAAGCCGAGATCGCCGCCCTGCTCGCCAGAAACCGTATCAATCGACAGCTCCTGCGCCAGCGCTGCAAAGTCTTCACCGTCAGCCAGGCGCTGCTGGATACTCTCAATAGCGGCGTCCGCATCGGCGGTGTCTTCAATCAGGATATGGGCCGCCCGGCGCTCTTCGCGAGCCAGATCGGCTTCGCGGCTTTGGTAATAAGTCAGGAGCTCTTCGTCACTAATGACGATGGCGTCAGCCAGCGCGTTCAGTGATAACACAACATAACTGACATCGACTTGCTCGGGCTGCTGAAACAGGTTCGGATTGCTGTCGTAAAACGCCTGTATGTCATCGGCGCTGACGTTTACCTGGTCCGCCACGGCACTGGCAGAAATGTTGAGCAGGCGGAAATCACGGGTCTGATTTTGAATCTGCATCAGCCGCGTAATGTTACTGCTGGTGGCAACGCCACTGGCAACGATACCGGCGCGAATCTGGTTTACCACGGTTTGCTCGCGTATGGCGTCGCGGAATTCGCCAACACCCATACCCACATTGCGCACGGTAGCCACAAACTGATCGCGATTGAACTGGCCGTCTACCTGAAACTGGGGCATCTGGGTAATCAGCGCATCAATATCGGCATCAGACAAAGCCAGGCCCTGCCTGTCTGCATCTTGCGCCAACACCTGTTCTTCAATCAGTGCCTGCAGTACGTCGACACGAATCTGATCTTCGTTTAACAACGAAGGATCCGGCCGCTCCATACGGGACAGACGGTTCTGGCTTTCCAGCTGCACCACCCGCAAAAATTCGCGCTCGGTAATGTCTTGGCCATTCACCGTAGCCACTTCCGGTTCGCCACCGAAGCCGCCAATAATGGCGTCCATTCCCCAAACGGAAAGCGATAAAATCAGCAAGCCGATAATAACCTTGGCAATGGTGCCCTGGGCGTTTTCCCGCATATCTTGAAGCATGTGTCTCCCGAATCCCTGTTCAAGGTCGTACTGTGCCAGCGAATGCCGGCGAATTTTTTATCGTCATTGACGCAGATCTGGCGTTGTTAACGTAAATCTTGCGTGGCTAACGTAAAAAGGCGCATTCAGTGTGGAATGCGCCTTTAATATTTCTGGCGCAGCTCCAAAACGCGGAGCTGCCGACGAAAAACCCGTTACTTAACGGCGTCTTTCAGGGCCTTACCTGCTTTGAAGCCAGGCACTTTAGAGGCCTTAATCTGAATCTCGGCGCCTGTCTGCGGGTTACGGCCAGTGCGGGCAGCTCGCTCTTTCACGGAGAATGTGCCAAAACCAATCAACGTTACCTGGTCGTCCTTTTTCAGGGCACTGGTGATGGAGGTGGTCATGGCATCCAGAGCACGGCCAGCGGCGGCTTTGGAAATATCAGCGGACTCTGCAATTGCATCAATAAGTTCGGACTTGTTCACACTAAACCCCTTCGATTTCAGGTTGAAGATGTCATAGGTCGGTGGATCTCAAACGCAGAGACTATTGCACATACGTTTACAGAATTCCATTCGGCAATTATTTTTATTCCTTGCGGCAACAATCCGTTAGTCGGAGCGGTAAACCGTTAGTCGGAATAGCTTTATAAAACGCGGGAGCCCTTGATACAGGCTGCTTCACGGCGAAACAGTTATACCAATGGGCTCTTCCGTGTGTCAACAATTCATGTCGGGTTTAGTGCGTATTTGGGCGTTCCTTCGCTTCTGCGTCGTCATCACAACCGGCCTTGGCGGCTGTTTTTTCGGCAATATCACCCGCCATTACCTCCGGCGCATACACCAACGCAATGTCCAGCACTTCGTCAATCCATTTAACCGGACGGATCTCCAGAGACTCTTTGATGTTTTCAGGTATCTCCTTGATATCCCTGACATTTTCATCAGGAATTATAACCGTTTTGATGCCTCCCCGGTGCGCTGCCAGCAGCTTTTCCTTCAACCCGCCAATGGGCAGAACCCGGCCCCGCAGGGTTATTTCACCGGTCATGGCAACATCGCTACGCACCGGGTTACGGGTTAACGCCGACACCAGTGCTGTACACATACCTATACCGGCGCTGGGGCCGTCTTTTGGCGTCGCGCCCTCGGGCACATGCACGTGCAAATCGTGTTTTTCGTGGAAATCGTCGGCAATACCCAGCGCCTTAGCGCGACTGCGGACGACGGTTAATGCCGTCTGGATCGACTCTTGCATAACGTCGCCCAGGGAGCCGGTTTTCACCACCCGACCTTTACCCGGCGTAAGCGCACACTCAATGGTCAACAATTCGCCGCCCACCTGAGTCCAGGCCAGACCGGTCACCTGGCCAATTTCGTTACTGTCTTCTGCCAGGCCGTATTTGAATTTCTGTACGCCAGAATAGTCTTCCAGCATCGCCGGCGTTATCGCCACCTGGCTCTTATCGCCGCTTGAGACGTGCTCACGCACCACCTTACGGCAGATCTTGGCAATCTCGCGCTCCAGGCCACGTACGCCAGCTTCGCGGGTGTAGTAACGCACCAGGTCGCGCAGGGTTTCTTCTGGCAGATCCAGTTCTTTGTCGCGCAGGCCGTTGGCTTTTATCTGCTTGGGCAGCAGGTAACGCAGAGCAATATTCACTTTTTCATCTTCGGTGTAACCCGGAATGCGGATAATTTCCATCCGGTCCAGCAGCGCCGACGGAATATTCATCGAGTTCGAGGTGCACACGAACATCACATCCGACAGATCGTAATCCACTTCCAGATAGTGATCGTTGAAGGTGTGATTCTGTTCCGGGTCCAGCACTTCCAGTAACGCCGAGCCGGGGTCTCCACGTTGGTCCATGCCCATCTTGTCGATTTCATCGAACAGGAACAGCGGATTTTTCACCCCGACTTTGGCCAGTTTCTGCAGCAGCTTGCCAGGCAAAGCGCCGATGTACGTTTTGCGGTGGCCGCGAATTTCGGCTTCGTCACGTACGCCACCCAGGGCCATACGGGTGTACTTGCGATTGGTGGCACGGGCAATGGACTGCCCCAAAGAGGTTTTACCCACGCCAGGAGGCCCTACCAGGCACAACACCGGCCCTTTGATCTTCTTCACCCGGGTTTGTACCGCCAGGTATTCCAGAATGCGGGTTTTTACCTCGTCCAGGCCGTAATGATCTTCGTCGAGTATTTCACGGGCCCTGTCGATATCGTGGCGCACGCGGCTGCGCTTTTTCCAGGGCACCGCCAGCATCCAGTCGATGTAGCCACGAACCACTGTGGCTTCCGCCGACATGGGCGACATCATTTTCAGTTTGTTCAACTCGCTTTCAGTTTTTTTGCGGGCTTCTTCCGGCAGGCCGGCGTCTTCCAGCTTCTGTTCCAACTCCTCGAAGTCGTTATTACCGTCGCCCATCTGGCCCATTTCTTTCTGGATGGCCTTCATCTGTTCGTTCAGGTAATACTCGCGCTGGCTGCGTTCCATCTGCTTTTTGACCCGGCCACGAATGCGCTTTTCCACTTCAATCAGGTCAATTTCGCCGTCCAGCTTGCCCAGCAGCAGTTCAATGCGTTCACGGGTATCCAGCGCTTCAAGCAGCTCCTGCTTTTGCGGAATCTGCAGGTCCAGGTGGGCCGCAATGGTGTCCACCAGGCGTTCTACGCCGGTAATCCCGTTGAGCGCACCAGAAACCTCGGCCGGCACCTTTTTGGACAGCTTTACAAACTTCTCGAACTCTTCCATCAAGGTCTTGCTGAGCACTTCTTCTTCGCGCTCCGGCAAGGGCTCTTCGCGCAGAATCCGGGCGTGTGCTATCAGGTAGTCGCCATCTTCGATCTGTTCCAGGGCGGTACGTTCGTTGCCCTCCACCAGCACTTTCACTGTGCCGTCTGGCAGCCGCAGCATCTGCAATATGGTGGCCAGAGTGCCAATGTTGAAAACGTCGCTTACGCCGGGGTCGTCTGTGGCGGCATCACGCTGGGCAACCAGCAGGATTTCCTTGCCGCGCTCCATCGCGGCTTCCAGCGCCTGAATAGACTTCTCTCGGCCCACAAACAGAGGCACAACCATGTGCGGGAACACCACCACGTCGCGTAACGGGAGCAGTGGGTAAACTTTCACGGTTTCTTCGGGTGTCCGGGTCATAGGGAATCCTCTGACGGGGTATAATTAAAAGTATCAATAAAGAGTTTTAATAAACGTAACATTAATCATTGGGGCATCTGCGACATAAAAAAAGGGGCTAATAAGCCCCTTTTTCAGTCATTACACGGATTTAGCGCATCAATCGTCCGGCGCAACTTTGGCCAGATCGTTGTTTGCGTAAATCTTGAACGGTTCAGAATCACCGCTGATCACGCTTTCATCAACCACCACCTTGCACACATCCTGTTCAGACGGAATCTGATACATGGTGTCCAACAGTGTTGCTTCCATAATAGAGCGTAAACCACGGGCGCCGGTGTTGCGTTCTTTCGCTTTACGGGCAACAGCGCGCAGGGCTTCCTCACGGAAATCCAGTTCCACACCTTCCATTTCGAACAGCTTTTGGTACTGCTTGGTCAAAGCGTTCTTGGGTTCGGTCAGAATCTGGATCAGGGCGTCTTCGTCCAGCTCGGTCAGGGTCGCCACAACCGGCAAACGGCCGACAAACTCCGGAATCAAGCCAAACTTCACCAGATCTTCGGTTTGAACATCTTTGATGATCTCGCCTGCGGATTTGATGTTGTCCTGGCTCGCCACTTCTGCTGAAAAGCCAATGGATGAACGCGCAGAACGCTGCTGTATAACCTTCTCCAAACCAGCAAAAGCGCCGCCACAAATAAACAGTATGTTACTTGTGTTCACCTGCAGGAATTCCTGCTGCGGATGCTTGCGCCCGCCTTGGGGTGGTACCGAAGCCACGGTGCCTTCAATCAGCTTCAAAAGCGCCTGCTGTACACCTTCACCAGACACATCCCGGGTAATGGAGGGATTGTCAGATTTGCGGGAAATTTTGTCGATTTCGTCGATGTAGACAATGCCCCGCTGGGCTTTCTCGACATCATAATCGCATTTCTGCAGCAACTTCTGAATGATGTTCTCGACGTCTTCCCCCACATAACCGGCTTCGGTCAGGGTGGTCGCGTCGGCAATGGTAAAGGGTACATTCAGCACTCGCGCCAGGGTTTCAGCCAGCAAGGTCTTGCCGCTGCCCGTGGGGCCAATCAGCAGGATGTTGCTTTTGCCCAGCTCGACTTCAGCCTTACCCTCACCATAGCGCAAGCGCTTGTAGTGATTATATACCGCAACTGCGAGCACCACTTTAGCTCGGTCCTGACCGATCACGTACTCGTTCAGTGTTTCACGGATCTCGGCCGGTGTCGGCAGACGATCGCTGGCCTCTTCCTGAGCATTTTCCTGAATTTCTTCACGGATAATGTCGTTGCAAAGGTCAACGCATTCGTCACAGACGAACACCGAAGGCCCTGCTATGAGCTTCCGGACTTCGTGCTGGCTCTTTCCACAAAACGAGCAGTACAGCAACTTGCTGCTATCGTCACCTCTGCCGTTTCTTTCGTCTGCCATTGAAATACCTCTGATCTCTGTTTGCCGGCGCCGGTTAAAAACGGAACGCCACGCCGGCCACGGATGGAGCGTGTTACCCAAGTATTATTTATTCGGTACGCGCTTATCAAGTACTGAATCGATCAGGCCATAGGCCTTGGCCTGGGTCGGATCCATAAAGTTGTCGCGATCGGTGTCGCGCGAAATGGTTTCCAGATCCTGGCCGGTATGGTGCGCCAGAATGGAATTCAGGGTGTGGCGAATCTTGAGAATCTCACGGGTGTGAATCTCGATATCCGTTGCCTGGCCCTGATAGCCACCCAACGGCTGGTGAATCATCACCCGCGAGTTGGGCAGGCAGGCGCGCTTGCCCGCGGCGCCGCCCGCCAACAGGAATGCGCCCATGCTGGCCGCCTGGCCCACGCACAGAGTCGCAACATCGGGTTTGATAAACTGCATGGTGTCGTAAATCGACATGCCAGCGCTGACCGAACCGCCCGGGCTATTAATATAAAGATGGATGTCTTTGTCCGGATTTTCTGATTCCAGAAACAGCAACTGTGCCACCACCAGATTGGCCATGTGATCTTCCACCGGGCCTACCATAAATATAACCCGCTCTTTCAGCAGACGGGAGTAAATGTCAAACGAGCGCTCGCCGCGCGCCGTTTGCTCAATAACCATCGGCACCAGGGCGGCACTGGGTGACATTGCGGAACCATCAATTGGTTTTTGCATCATGATGCGCCTGAACTCCTTATGAACAATGGGCATGGGCTGTCCTAGAAAAAACAGCCGGACATGCCGGCTGCTTACACTGATTGCTTGCGCCGGCTGCTAACGTTCGCCGTCGGCCAATCATCAACTCTGGGCTTGACCCGCCTGAATGGCCTCTTCGTACTTCATGGCCTTTTCAGTTATTTGGGCCTGACCGAGCACATATTCAACCACTGCGTCTTCCAGAACGGTAGATTCTATCTGGGACTTCTGTTCCGGACTGCTATTGAAGTGTGCAATCACTTCCTCAGGTTGTTCATACGTAGACGCAATTTCCTGGATCTTTTCTTCCACTTTTTCCGCGTCGGCGGTCAATTCATTCTTCTTGACCACTTCCTGGAATAACAGCCCGGTCTTCACGCGACGCTTGGCCTGCTCTTCAAAGATTTCCTTGGGCAACTGCTGAAAGTCCATCTGGCCGCCGAAGCGCTTAACCGCGTCCTGGCGCAGACGGTCAATTTCCTGATCAATCAGGGACGTTGGTACGTCCAGCTCTGTGCTGTTCAGCAGCGCGTCAACAACGTCATTTTTAACCTTGTTGGAAATCGCTTGTTTGAGCTCTCGCTCCATGTTCTTTTTCACTTCTACGCGGAACGCAGCTTCGTCTTCAGCTTCAATGCCGAACTTCTTGAAGAACTCGGCATCCAACTCTGGCAGCAATGGCTCTTCCACTTCGTGAATCGTGACCTGGAATTTGACTGGCTTACCTTTCAACTCTTCGTTGTGGTAATCCTCGGGGAAAGTGACGTCAATTTCCAACTCATCACCGGCCTTACTGCCCACGATGGCTTTCTCGAAGCCTGGAATCATCTGGCCAGAGCCCAAAGTCAGGCGGTGATTTTCAGCCGCGCCGCCTTCAAATTCTTCACCGTCGATGGTGCCTTTGAAATCAATAACGGCGATGTCTTTGTTCTTGGACTTGCGCTTGACCGACTTCATGGTGGCCTGCTGGGTGCGCAGGTTGTCAATCATGGTGTCAATGTCGGCGTCGGTTACATCAGCCTGGGGCTTTTCGATGGTAACCGCAGACAAGTCGCCCAGCACGATTTCCGGCAGCACTTCAAAGATGGCCACAAACTCAAGGTCTTTGCCTTCTTCCATGGTCTTGGGTTCGAAGCGCGGCCAGCCAGCGGGATTAAGATCCTGCTCCTGCAACGCCTTAACGTAATTGTCGCGCATGATTTCGCCAACAATTTCCTGACGTACGCTGTCACCGAAACGACGCTTTACCACGCTCATAGGCACTTTGCCCGGGCGGAAACCATTCAGGCGTACGGTGCGCGCAGTTTCCTGCAGGCGCTTCTGAACCGCCTGGTCAATTTCCTGGGCGGGCACACCAATCGTCATGTGACGTTCGATGTTGGAAGTCGTTTCAACAGACACTTGCATGTAAGATCCTCAGAATCAGGTTCGGTATGTGAATGAATTTAAACCTAAAAGCCCTTAAGCCATGCATTGCGGCAGAAGGGCTGAAAATTAAAAGCCAGTAGTTTATCACGGTTTACCGTGTGTATAGAATCATCTGTTTGCGACAGATAACAAAAGTCGGATTAGCCAGCCACACCCAGGTCCGCGATCATCTTTTGCGCCTGAGCTTTAAGCTGCTCGGCTTCAACCCGCACGAAGACCGAATCGCCACGACAGGTCAGCACATCGCCGGCCCACACTTCGCAGATGACCCGCGACTTGCGACCCACTTCACCCTCTACCCAAGCCTTGAGCGTCAGCTCGACACCCATCGGCGTAGGCTTCTGGTAACTGACACCCAGCTGCCCGGTAACACATTCAATGGGCTCGCCTTCACCTGGGGTGCGACCGTCCTGATTATAGTGGTATGCAATAACAGTACGATTTGAGTGGCAGTCAATCAGCATAGCAATTAGGCCACCATACACCAGTCCGGGCCACCCGATATAGCGATCATCCGGCGCAAAGCGACATATAACCGCATCACCCTCAGCGCTCCACTCACTTTTGATTTGCAAACCGGATGGATTGGCGGGACCGCAGCCAAAACACATGCCGTTGGGGTTACACATATCTTGCAGTGAAAGGCTTGAATTGGTCATCACAGAATTCCTATAGTCATTGCACCATAAGCTGGCGATATGCCAGGCTACTTGAAGAACAGTTACTATACGAAAAAACCCAGTCTTTTATACCCGATACGTTGGTCTCTATAACTTTTTTCTAAAACCACAAAAAAACCCCGCAGACGCAAACCTGCAGGGTTTTAAAATAGTGGTGCGGGTGGAGGGACTTGAACCCCCACATCTCTCGATACCAGAACCTAAATCTGGCGTGTCTACCAATTCCACCACACCCGCATAATTTTTTCGCGTCTGCCCAAATTCGGCTGCCGCTGATCTAACATTTCTACTAAGACAAAAAAACCGGAAACCCGCTAATGCAAGGTCCGGATCTGGTTCGAAGCAGTAAAATGGGGTGGACGAAGGGGATCGAACCCTCGACCGCAGGAGTCACAATCCTGAGCTCTACCAACTGAGCTACGCCCACCATATACACACGCCGAAGCATGAAACACCGTCAAAACCGCTTAGAAAACTTTGCCGCCCCTGACCGAGGCTAAATGGTGCGCCCGGCAGGACTCGAACCTGCGACCACCGGCTTAGAAGGCCGGTGCTCTATCCAGCTGAGCTACAGGCGCATTAACCGCTTGCCCACCTGAACAGTCAGAAAAGTGGTCGGGGTAGAGAGATTCGAACTCCCGACATCCTGCTCCCAAAGCAGGCGCGCTACCAGGCTGCGCTATACCCCGTCTGAACTGCACAACACGTGTGTCAGCAAAGTTGGCGCAGATATTAGCGGCGGCGGCGGCCTTCGTCAACCATCATTTGGAAAGTTTGTTAAAAAAACGCTCCACGGTTGCGCTCAAGCCTTTAGAATCCGGGCGCTAATTGGCCTGAACCCGGAAGCATGCGACAATACGCAGTTCTTTTAATCGACCAATTCACGCCCAACCCATAAAGACGAACCATGAGCGCCGAACTGATAAATGGAAAACAGATTGCCACCAAGGTTCGCCATCAGGTGGCCGAAGGTGTACAGGCCCGCCTCGACCAAGGCCTACGGGCGCCTGGCCTGGCGGTGGTTCTGGTGGGCAGCGATGCGGCCTCCCAGGTATACGTAGGCAACAAGCGCAAAGCCTGCGAAGCTGCAGGCATTGTGTCGCTGTCTTACGATTTAGCGGCAGACACATCACAACAAGCTCTGGAAAACCTGATCGACGAGCTGAACGACAACCCATTGGTAGACGGCATATTGGTGCAGTTGCCTTTGCCGGCCCAGCTGGACGCCGATCCCATTTTATTGAAGATTCGACCGGATAAAGACGTTGATGGCTTTCATCCGTTCAACGTCGGCCGCCTGAGCCAGCGCAAACCTACCATACGCCCCTGCACACCGGCCGGCATCATTACCCTGCTCGACAGCATAGGTACCCCCTACAAAGGCCAGCACGCGGTCATTGTAGGCGCCTCTAACATCGTCGGCCGCCCCATGAGCATGGAGCTGCTATTGAAAGGCGCAACCATTACCGTGTGCCACCGTTTTACAGCGGATCTGGAGCGTTTTGTGCGTGACGCCGATATATTAATAGCCGCGGTGGGCAAACCCGGGCTGATCAAAGGCGAATGGGTAAAACGGGGTGCGACAGTGATTGATGTTGGCATCAACCGGATGGCAGACGGCACTCTGCAGGGCGACGTGGATTTCGCCGCTGCTTCGGAGCGCGCCGCCTACATTACTCCGGTACCAGGTGGTGTCGGCCCTATGACCATTGCTACTTTGCTGCAGAACACTTTGCATGCGGCGAACATTCTGGACCCTACTCCCAAAAGGGGACAGACCTAAGGTCTGTCCCCGGAGTACCCGAAATCCGGACTTGCGCAAAAACGGGGACAGACCTTAGGTCTGTCCCCGGAGTACCCGAAATCCGGACTTGCGCAAAAACGGGGACAGACCTTAGGTCTGTCCCCTGTGGAAAAAAAAGGGACAGGCTTCAGCAAAAAGGGGACAGACTTGAAGTCTGTCCCCTTTTTGCAATCCCCTCTCGCAACACGGCAGCGAATTACTGGCCGTATTTCGCTTTTGCCTTCAAACGGTATGCATGCAGCAACGGTTCTGTGTAGCCATTCGGCTGCTCGGCGCCTTTCAGCACCAGGTCCAACGCTGCC
The DNA here is from genome assembly GCF_002563815.1 of Marinobacter sp. LV10R520-4. NCBI lineage: Bacteria > Pseudomonadati > Pseudomonadota > Gammaproteobacteria > Pseudomonadales > Marinobacteraceae > Marinobacter > Marinobacter sp. LV10R520-4. The sequence continues at coordinate 24,682 of NZ_PDJM01000001.1, forward strand.
TGAAACGCAATACTGTCGGCAAAGTTTTCGGCCATTGGGCGATAGGTTGCGTCACCGGCGTTCTGTTTGTCCACGATCAGTGCCATGCGCTTCATGGTCTCTTCAATCTGGTGCTTGTTGCAGATACCGTGATACAGCCAGTTCGCCAGCAACTGCGACGAAATCCGCAGGGTAGCGCGGTCTTCCATCAGGCCCACGTTATTGATGTCGGGCACTTTAGAGCAACCTACGCCGCTGTCGATCCAGCGCACCACATAGCCCAAAATACTTTGCGCGTTGTTGTCCAATTCCTCCTGGATTTCCGCCGCGGTCAGATCTTTCGAATTCAGATTGATGGGCACCGTGAGAATATCATCCACACTTGCACGCTCGCGACTTTCCAGCTTCTGCTGGATATCGGCCACATTCACCTGATGATAATGCGTGGCGTGCAGAGTGGCGGCGGTGGGTGATGGCACCCAGGCGGTATTGGCACCGGCTTTTGGATGGCCAATTTTCTGTTCCAGCATATCGGCCATCAAATCCGGCATGGCCCACATGCCCTTGCCAATTTGCGCCACACCGCGGAATCCGGTCTCCAGGCCGATGTCTACGTTCCACTGCTCGTAAGCGGTGATCCACGTGGCCTGCTTCATTTTTCCTTTGCGGATAAACGGGGCAAGCTTCATGGAGGTATGAATCTCGTCACCGGTGCGGTCCAAAAAGCCGGTGTTAATAAACGCCACGCGATCTTTCGCGGCGTGAATGCAGGCCTTCAAGTTCACCGTGGTGCGGCGTTCTTCATCCATAATGCCCACTTTCAGGGTAAAGCGCGGCAAGCCCAAAACGTCTTCCACCCGGCCAAAAAACTCGTTGGTAAACGCGACTTCTTCCGGGCCGTGCATCTTCGGCTTAACAATATACATCGAGCCTTGGGTGCTGTTCTGAAACCGGCTGTTGCCTTTCAGGTCGTGCATGGCCATCAGCGATGTCATCACACCATCCAGCAGGCCTTCCGGTACTTCGCTGCCATCTGCCAGCAGAATCGCCGGGTTGGTCATCAGGTGGCCCACGTTACGGATGAACATCACGCTGCGGCCTTTCAGTTGCAGTTCGCTACCATCGGCGGCGGTGTAAACGCGATCTGCGTTCATCTTGCGGGTTAATTGCTTACCACCTTTTTCAAAGGTTTCTTCCAGACTGCCATTCATAAGGCCCAGCCAGTTGCGGTAGGCCAGAACTTTGTCGTCAGCGTCTACTGCGGCTACCGAATCTTCACAATCCATAATGGTGGTCAGCGCCGATTCCATCAACACGTCTTTAACGTGGGCACTATCGGTTTTGCCGATGGGATGGGTAGCGTCAATCTGGATTTCAAAGTGCATGCCGTTTTTAACCAGCAGAATGCCTGTCGGGGCGTCTGCCGAACCGGTGTAACCGACAAAACCGGTTTCATCTTTCAAACCGATGCTGTCGCCGTTTTGCAGGTCCACCACCAGCTTGCCACCGGCAACGTGATAGAGCGCTGCGTCTTTGTGACTGCCAGGGGCCAAAGGCGCTGAACTGTCCAGAAGGTCACGGGCAAATTCGATAACGCGTTCACCGCGCTTTGGGTTGTAACCGGCGGTTTTTTCGGCGCCACCTGTTTCAGGAATCGCGTCGGTGCCGTAAAGCGCATCGTACAAACTGCCCCACCGGCTGTTAACCGCGTTCAGGGCAAAGCGGGCGTTCATGATCGGCACAACAAGCTGCGGCCCAGCCATGGTAGCTACTTCAGGATCTACGTTAGCCGTGGAAATGGTAAAATCAGCGGGCTCGTCAACCAGATAGCCGATTTCCTTGAGGAAATCTTTATAGACGTGCATATCCGGAGTCTGGTGCTGGTGGTTATGGTTCCAGGCGTCCAGTTTATCCTGCAGGGAATCGCGTTTGGCTAGCAGCTCACGATTGCGGGGCGCAAGATCGTTGACGATTTTGGCGAAGTCTGCCCAGAATTTGTCTGCATCCAGACCCGTTCCAAGGATCGCTTCATTATTAATAAAGTCGTATAAATTCCCGGCAACCTGAAGACCGTCAAGCTGTACGCGTGATGTCATCGTATTTCCCTCAGTAAGTTAAGAAATTCCTGAACGCAACATTCTACGTGATATCGCGTATCGGATCATACCCCAAATGAATCCTTCGCTTGGGGTGTTTTCTTAATAAACCGAGGCTTATACGGCGTTTTAGGCGGCTTAACCCCGCCGCCAGCTGGTACCCTCGCGGGAGTCGTCCAGAATAACCCCCTGCTCTAGTAGCTCGTCACGAATGCGATCTGCGCCGGCAAAGTCGCGGGCCTTGCGGGCATCCGCGCGGGCCTGAATCATCGTTTCGATTTGCTCGGCATTCAACTCACCGCCCTGCCCGCTGCCACTGCTGCCCTGAAAAAACAGCTCCGGGTCTTGCTGCAACAAACCCAGCACCGAACCCAGGCGCACCAGTACCGTAGCGCTGGCCGCAGCGGCTTGTTCGTCGCCGTCACGGCGCTGCTGATTTATCTCGCCCGCGATGGCGTGCAGAATCGCCATTGCACCCGCGCAGTTAAAATCGTCATCCATGCGCTCGGCGAACTGCGTGTCGTGTGCAGTCTGCTCCACTGCATCGCTGGCCAGCGGGGTGACACCGCGTAGCGCATTGTAAAGCTTGGTCAGGCTACGACCGGATTCAATCAGATTGTCTTCGGAATAGTCCACCTGGCTGCGGTAATGGCTGGACACTAAAAAGTAGCGCACCACTTCGGCCGGATAGGTTTCCATAATCTCGCGGATGGTGAAAAAATTACCCAATGACTTGGACATTTTTTCTTTGTTCACCCGAATGGCGCCGGCGTGCATCCAGGTATTCACAAACCTGTGACCGGTGGCGCATTCTGACTGGGCAATTTCGTTTTCGTGATGGGGGAACAACAGGTCTGGCCCACCACCGTGAATATCAAAGGTGTCACCCAGGCAGTGATTGGCCATGGCCGAGCACTCAATGTGCCAACCCGGGCGGCCATTGCCCCAGGGCGACGGCCAGAATACTTCACCCGGCTTCGCCGCTTTCCACAGGGCGAAATCCGCCGGGCTGCGTTTAGCTTGCTCTACATCCACCCGGGCGCCCGCCAGCAGGTCTTCCAGCTTTTTCTTGCTGAGCTTGCCGTAATCCGCAAACGAGGATACCGAAAAATACACATCGCCGTTGCCCGCCGCGTAGGCGTGGTCGCCGGCAATCAGCGTTTCGATCATTGCAATCATGTCGCTGATAAACGCCGTAGCTCGGGGTTCAGCGTTGGGCGACAGCACACCCAGACGGGCTTCGTCTTCGTGCATGGCGGCAATCATGCGCTCGGTCAGGTCGGTGTACACCTCGCCGTTTTCATCAGCGCGGCGCAGAATCTTGTCGTCAATGTCGGTGATGTTACGCACGTAGTTCACATCAAAACCACTGTGACGCAAATATCGAGTGATCACATCAAACGCTACCAACACCCGAGCGTGGCCCAGATGACAGTAGTCGTACACGGTCATGCCGCACACGTAGATGCCAACTTTGCCCGGTTCTATGGGCTTGAACTCTTCTTTTTTCTGGCTGAGGGTGTTGTAGATTCTGATCAAGATTTACCCCAGGAATCGCGCAGGGTGACGGTGCGATTGAACACCGGCTTGCCGGCGTTGTCCGTCAGCTTCTGGTCGAAGAAAAAGTAACCTTCGCGCTCAAACTGGTACGGCAGATCGCTCGCCGGCGACGCCAGATTGCGTTCGGCGCGGGCGCCTTTCAAAACCACCAAAGACTGCGGGTTCAGGTGCTCCAGCATATCGCCTTCTTTATCGCTGTCTGGCGTTTCCGCGTTGAACAAGCGGTCGTACACATTGATGTCGCACTCCACGCTGTCCGTTGCAGATACCCAGTGAAGCACGCCGTTGGGTTTGTAGCCTTCAGGGTTCACGCCCAGAGTGTTTTCGTCGTATTCGCACTTCAGCTCGACAATTTCGCCATTGTCATCCCGCACGATTTCGCGACAAGTCATCACATAGCCACCGCGCAGGCGTACCGCCTGATCCGGTGCCAGTCGCTTCCACTTGCGTGGCGCTTCCAGAGCAAAATCTTCGCGATCAATAAACAGGGTTTGGCTCCAGGTCACTTCGCGACTGCCCATGTCCGGATTTTGCGGATGCACCGGCAACACCAGGGTTTCGGTTTTGTCAGCCGGGTAGTTGGTCAGCGTGACCTTCAATGGGCGCATCACGCACATGGCGCGGGGCGAACGGATGTTCAAATCTTCGCGAATGGCGAACTCCAGCATGCCCATGTCTACGGTGCCGCCCGCTTTGTTCACACCGATCATGTCGCAGAAGGTGCGCAAAGACTCAGGCGTGTAACCGCGGCGGCGCAACCCTGAAATGGTGGGCATGCGCGGGTCGTCCCAACCGTCAACGATGTGCTCGTCCACTAAACGTTTGAGTTTGCGTTTGCTGGTAATGGTGTAGTTCAGGTTCAGCCGCGCAAATTCAATCTGGCGCGGCTGACAAGGTACGCTGATGTTGTCCAGCACCCAGTCATACAGAGGGCGGTGGTCTTCAAATTCCAGCGTACACAGGGAATGGGTAATACCTTCCAGCGCGTCTGAAATCGGATGGGTATAGTCGTACATCGGGTAGATGCACCATTTATTGCCGGTCTGGTGGTGTTCGGCGTAGCGGATGCGGTACAGAATCGGGTCACGCATATTGATGTTGGGCGACGCCATATCAATCTTCGCCCGCAGCACCATTTCGCCGTTTTGAAAATCACCGTCGCGCATCTGGCGGAACAGTTTCAGGTTCTCTTCCACCGCCCGCTCGCGATAAGGGCTGTTGCGCCCAGGCTCTTTAAGGCTGCCGCGGTAGTCCGCCATTTCGTCGGCGCTTAAGGCGCACACGTAAGCATTGCCGCGCTCAATCAGCTCTTCCGCAAAGTTGTACAGGGCATCAAAATAGTCCGAGGCAAAATGCACCTTTCCTTGCCACTGATAACCAAGCCACTCCACATCCGCTTTTATGGCGTTGATGTATTCCTGGCTTTCTTTTTCCGGGTTGGTATCGTCAAAACGCAGATGGCATTCACCGCCAAAAGTGTTGGCAATACCAAAATTCAGGCAAATGGCTTTGGCGTGACCAACGTGCAGGTAACCGTTGGGCTCCGGCGGAAAACGGGTCACTACCGTGCCTGTGTGCGCGCCTTTGGCGACGGCGTCTTCAATCAGGCTCTGAATAAAGTTATGGGCTTTCTTGGGCTCGGCGCTCATACAATCTCTGCAAAAAGGAGGTGGATCTGAGCGGTCATTATACGCATAAAAGCACTGCAGACTCATGCACCGCGCCAAACTCTTGCGTACAATGGCGAACAACATGCGCATTGCGCGCAACCTTCCCTCACAAAACAGGAAAACCCCATGATTCTGCTGACAACCAACCACGGCCCTATCAAGCTGGAACTGGATTATGACAAGGCACCGGAAACCGCTAAAAACTTCGAACAGTATGTGCGCCAGGGCTTTTTTGACGGCCTGATATTTCACCGGGTGATCAGCAACTTCATGGTTCAGGGCGGCGGCTTCGAGCCGGACATGAGCCCGCGCAAAACCCGCGAGACAATCAGGAGTGAAGCCGATAACGGCCTCAGCAATATGATTGGCACCGTTGCCATGGCTCGCACCATGGACCCGCACTCCGCAACCGCGCAGTTTTTCATCAACGTTGAAAACAACGGCTTTCTGGATCATTCCGCCAAAACTGCAGAAGGCTGGGGTTATTGCGTGTTTGGCAAAGTGGCTGAAGGCATGGACGTCGTCGACAAAATTCGCGCAGTGCGCACCACCATGAAAGCCGGCCACCAGGATGTTCCTGCTGAAGACGTGATCATCGAAAAAGCGGAAGTGCTTGAGGACGGAGACGCAGCGTGACCACGCTGTTCATTTCCGATCTGCATCTGGAAGAGTCACGCCCGGACATTACACGGGCGTTTCTTACCTTCTTACAAGATCGCGCGGTGAATGCTCACACACTGTACATTCTGGGCGATTTCTTTGAGGCCTGGATTGGCGACGACGAGCACACGCCCTTGCAGGAGCAGATCGCTGCAGCATTGAAGCAGGTCAGCGACGGCGGCACCGCGGTCTATGTGATGCACGGCAATCGGGACTTTCTGCTGGGTCAGGATTATTGCCAGCGTATTGGAGCAACGCTGCTGGATGACCCAACCGTGATTGACCTTTACGGCACCCCCACCCTGCTGATGCACGGCGACAGTCTGTGCACCGCCGATGTGGAATATCAGAAATTCCGCGCCAACATGCGCAACCCGAAAACCCAGCAAATGCTGCTGGCCCGCCCGCTGAAAGATCGCCAGCTGATGGCTCGCCAACTGCGCGAACTGAGTATGGCCAAGAACAAGGGCAAGACCCAAGCCATTATGGATGTGACGCCAGAAGAAGTGGTGCGGGTAATGGAACAGCATAACGTGCCGCAGCTGATTCACGGCCACACCCACCGCCCGGCCCGACATCCGTTGCAGGTCAGCGGGAAAGCGGCGGAAAGAATTGTTTTGGGGGACTGGGACACGCATGTGTGGTGGCTAGAAACAACCGCGACCAAGCCCATTGAACTCCTCAACAAGCCGGTGTGATCCACGCCCTGAAACCCAGTAGGCTCAAAGGCCTTTCACAACACCCAAAGCGATGGCGATTTGAACCAGCTCGGCGAAGGAGTCGACTTTCATTTTCGACATCATATGGGCGCGATGCCCCTCTACGGTTTTGCGATTGATGACCAGCTCATCGGCGGCTTCCTGATTAGAGAAACCTCTCACAATCAGCCCGAACACCTGCTTTTCACGGCGAGTCAGGCTCTCGTAACGCTGCGTCACCTCGGTGTGGGAGCGCTCGCGCTGACGCCGAATCTTGTCCTGCTGTAACGCATTGTGCACGTGATCAATCAGCACCTGGTCGTCAAACGGCTTTTCAATAAAGGTCATTGCGCCTTGGGTCAGCGCTGTTACAGCCATGTCCACGTTGCCGTGGGCGGAAATCATAATTACCGGCAGACCGATGTGATATTCCGGCAACTTCTGCTGGGCGCTGATACCGCTCAAACCCGGCATGCGCACATCCATCACGATGCAGCCACTGCCATCCCCGGAAAAACCCTCCAGAAAGTCTATGGCGCTGGGGTAACTCATCACCGTTAGCCCAACGGACTCCAGCAGCCACTGTAGTGAATCGCGAACATCTGCGTCGTCGTCGACCACGTAAACCGTTTGCGCCATTGTTTCTTTGTGCATCAGTACTACCTGGCCTTGTTGAGAGTGAATGAAAAACAGGCCCCCGACGGAGTCACGTTCTCCGCCCAAAGCTCGCCACCCAGGGTTTCAACCAGCGACCGGCTGATCGCCAAGCCCATACCCAGGCCCCCAGATTTAGTGGAGTAAAACCGCTCGAAAATACGCTCCAGGTCGCCTGCGGCAATACCTTTGCCCTGGTCTTTAACGTGAACCACCATATTGTTCTGGTCAAATTCTGCCACTTCAACAGCAACCTGTGGCGGGCCGTCACCGGCGTTCTCGCGGGACGCTTCAATGCCGTTAATCAACAAGTTCAGCAGCACCTGTTCCAGTTGTATCTTATCACCGGTCACCGCCGGCAAATCTGAAGCAATGCAGCGTTTTATGGCGACATTGTCGCGTTCCGCTGTGGATTCGCAGAACTCGCACATTTCTTCCACAATGGCGGCGATGTCCAGAGTGGTCACAACCGGCCCCTGGCGCCGGGTGAAATCCATCATTCGATGAATAATATCGCCCGCCCGCAACGCCGTATTAATGCTGCGGGTGATGGGCAGTTCAATCTCTTCCCAACGAATATCCTGCTGGCCGGCAAAACGCCGCTCTACACCACGCAAAAAATTAACCATGGCCGCTAATGGCTGGTTCAGTTCGTGGGCCAGGCCAGAGGCCAATTCGCCCATGGTAATCAGACGGCCAGCGTGCTCAATGTCTTCACGATACTTTTGCAGCTGTTCTTCCGCCAGAATACGGTGGGTAACGTCCCGCGATACCACGAGTATTTCCTGGATCTTACCAGTGCTGTTATCACGAATGGTGCGACTGGTACTTTCCAGCCAGGTGTAGTGGCCGTCTTTGCAGCGAAAGCGATAGGTATGGGTGTACAGCCCCCGGTTGTAATTCACGCTGCGGGCACGGCGCTTGAAATCTTCAACATCGTCTGGGTGATACAGGTCGTAAGCGGACGTTCCGATAATTTCTTCTACCTGATAACCCAGCAGGTGGGTCACCGCAGGCGAAACATAAATGAAGCGCCATTCCTCAGGAGTATGGCGTGAAATCATGTCGGTGGACTGTTCGGCCATTTCCGCCAGCATGCGGTTGCGGTCGGCATCGTCTGCCAGGGCGTTGCAACCTGACGGTCGCGGATGATCAACCATGATTATCGCATCTTCCACCGTTGGCACTCAAAATACAGCTTTGCTTAACGCACGAAGGCCCTGGCGAATAAACACGCACCAGGGCCTGACTATAAAAACATAGTCGATTATTCAGCGTAAAAACTCTTTGCTGAAGGTTCTGAATTCCGGTTCTGAAGAATCGCGCACCCACTCAAAACCCACCATTTCCCGGCTGACCAGAACCACACCGGCCTGCTCCAGGCGACGCAGGGTAATGTCGGTATCAAAGTCGTTGCGGGCGGAAATGGCATCAGCCACCACAAACACCTGTTTTCCGCACTCTTTCAAGCGCAACGCGGTTTGCACCACGCAAGCCTGGGATTCCATACCACACACCACAACTTGGTCGCGATCCAAACTGTTAAAGTGCGCCATAAAACCGGTGTCATCTATGGCCGAAAACTGGGTTTTGCCATGAATCCGCTCTTCCCCGATCAACCTCCGCAGGCTTTCTTCGGTATGGCCCAGGCCATCCGGATACTGTTCAGAGGCAATCACCGGCACCTTCATCAGCTGCGCCAAGCGCACCAGCCAACGGCAATGATTCACCAGCTCTTCACTGCGCTGAATGCCACCCAAGAGCTTAGACTGGACATCCACAACCACCAGGGTTGCTTTGTTACGATCTAATAGCATATGTCTCTCCTGACGGTTACGCCGGACGGCGGTCTACCATATTGGTGGCATAGCCTTCCGCAACCACTTTATCGCCCACCTTGCACACGGTTTTCAACTTCACCCGGCGGCGCTCTACGTTGATTTCCTCAACTTCTGCACTCGCCACCACGGTATCACCAAGAAACACCGGCGCCTTGAAACGGATCTGCTGGTCAATGTAGATAGCACCAGGACCAGGCATACGTGCACCCAGTACCGCAGAAATCAAAGCGGCACTGAACATACCGTGCACGATCCGCGCTTTGAACGGCGTGGTCTTCGCGTACTCGTCATTCAGATGTAACGGGTTGTTGTCACCACTGAGCTCAGCGAACTGTATAACATCCGCCTCGGTGATCGTTTTGGTGTAGCTGTCGGTCATGCCGACTTTTAGGTCTTCCAGGTAATAGCCGTGTAACTCATCCATTGTGCTCTCCTATACCCAATCTTGATGTCGCCGCCATATCGCCCTAATTTTGCACTGACATTATGCAATTTCAGCGTTTATTCTGAATCAACCCTTACAAGCTTAATGGTTTCTATTTTATAAACCAAGTATTTTTACTTGGTTTTTTTGAGGCGCTTTGGTAGCCTCTTCCAATCAGGATAAGACCGCTCCAGGCCAGCCACAAGGACACAATCATGCCACGTCAATCCGCTAATCTGTTCGAACGTGCTTTTAAAAAGCTGCTAGCCGGAGGCACCGATGCCTTAAATGGCTGGCGCCTGAACCAGGGTGATCTGGCCATATCTGCTGATTTGACAGAGCAGGATCTAACGGTGATTGCCGAGTGGATTGACCACTGCCTCGCCGAGAACGGCGGCCAAGTTGTCGCTCGCAAACGCGCTGCAGAATTAGGCCGTGCCTATCTTACATTGACACGCACTGGCCGTATGCGCTTCCTTTGCCTGCTAGCCGAGCAATACGGCATTGACGAAAACGCGGTTAGTCAAGCCATGGAAGACTGGCGCAACGCCGATCCTGACCAGCGCAACCTGAAAGCCCGCCAGCTCCGCAAAAGCCTGGAGCCTAGCCGCACCACTTTACTCAAACAGTTTAACGGCGTTCCGTCTGGCGTAAAGTTCTTGGTAGATATGCGCGAAGAATTGCTGACGCTGATCAAGGAGCAGCCTCTACTGATGCCGCTGGAACAGGATTTAAAAGAGCTGTTGGAGCAGTGGTTCGACATCGGCCTGCTGCAACTGGAAGAAATCAGCTGGAAATCCAGTGCCGTGCTGTTGGAGAAACTGATTGCTTACGAGGCCGTGCACGAAATAAAAAGCTGGAACGACCTGAAAAACCGACTGGACTCAGACCGCCGCTGCTTTGCTTTTATTCATCCTAATATGCCTGACGAGCCGCTGATTTTTGTTGAAGTGGCGCTAGTAAACGGGCTGGCCGGCAACGTACAAAAACTGCTGGACGAAGACGCCCCAACACAAGACATAGACCAGGCCAATACAGCCATTTTCTACTCCATTTCCAACGCCCAAAAAGGCCTGGCCGGTATCAGCTTTGGCAACTTCCTGATTAAACAGGTAGTGGCCAGGCTGAAAGAGGAATTCCCTCACCTGAAGCAGTTTGCCACCCTGTCACCCGTGCCCGGTTTTCGCCGCTGGCTCGATTCCGCTAGCGATGAAGAGATTGCTGCACTGCCCGGTGGCGAGGCTTGGCTGAAAACCCCGCAACCGCGCCTGACCGTGGACGCTGACAGCCTGGCCACTAGCCCTGAACCCGACAAACAGACCCTTTTACGCCTCGCGGCGGCTTACCTGTGCCTGGCTAAACGCAAGGGCACAAACACGCGAGCCAAAGACCCCGTCGCCAACTTCCACCTCAGCAACGGCGCGCAAGTAGCGCGGCTGAACTGGCTGGCCGACAGCTCAGATAAGGGTTTGAAACAGGCTGCCGGGCTAATGGTGAACTATCTGTACGATCTACCCAATATTGAACAGCGCAGCGAGCATTACACCTCGTCTGGAAAGATTGCAAAGTCCGCCGAAATTAAAAAATTAATCAAGTAGCCACAACGGCTTACAACAACCCCAAAGGAGAATAGCATGACCAATCGTATCGCCGTAGTAACCGGAGCCACCGGCGGACTGGGTTCCGCCATGTGCAGGCAATTGGCGAATCAGGGCCGCACGGTAGTAGCCTCCCATTTACCCGCAGACGAGTTCCGCCAGCAGGCCAAAGACTGGCAAAAAACCATGGCCGCCGAAGGCTACGACATAGCCATTATGCCCCTGGATGTAACTGACTTTGAAAACTGTAAAGCCTTTGTCGCCACAGTAGAGCACGACTTCGGCCCGATGGATGTTCTCGTCAACAACGCCGGCATCACTAACGACGCACCGTTGAAAAAAATGGCTCAGGAGCAATGGTCGCAAGTGGTTAACGTAAACCTGAACTCCATGTTCAATATGTGTCGGCAAGTGTTTGAAGGCATGTGCGACCGTGGCTTTGGCCGTATCGTGAACATTTCGTCGTTGAACGGTGAAAAGGGCCAGTTTGGTCAGTGCAACTACGCCGCCACCAAAGCAGGAATTTACGGTTTCACTAAGTCCATCGCACTGGAAGGTGCGCGTAAAGGCGTTACCGTAAATGCCATTTCACCGGGCTACATCGACTCACCCATGGTGCGTCAAGTACCCGAAAAAGTGCTCAACAGCATCATTGCCGGTATTCCCGTTGGTCGTTTAGGCACCCCCGAAGACATCGCCCGTGCAGTAATTTTCCTGACTGCTGAAGACGCCGGCTTTGTGACCGGTACCAACCTGTCAATCAATGGTGGGCAGTTCATGGCCTGATCAGGCCCTAAGGAGCAAAACGATGACAGAGTACAAAGCACCCACCCAGGACATGGCTTTCACTTTGCGAGAAGTGGCCGGTTTTTTTGATATGGCCGAAACCTGCGGTTACAGCGACGTTAGCGACGAGCTGGTAAGCGCCATTCTGGACGAGGCCGCCAAATTCAGCGGCTCTGTTCTGTCGCCACTGAACAAAAGCGGTGACAGAGCTGGCGTACGCCTGAGCACCAGTGGTGAAGTCGTGATACCTGAAGGCTTTGCCAGCGCCTACCAGCACTATGTAGATGGCGGCTGGGGGAGCCTGCAGTTTGATCCGCATTACGGTGGCCAGGGTCTTCCTTTCTCCCTCGCCATTCCGGTGCAGGAAATGCTGCACGCCGCCAATATGGCGTGGGGGCTCTGTCCTTTGTTGTCACAGGGAGCGGTGGAGGCGATTTTTGAAAACGCCAGCACCGAGGTGAAAGACTGCTTTTTACGGCCCATGGTGTCGGGTCGCTGGAGCGGTACTATGAACCTCACCGAACCGCAATCCGGTTCCGACCTCGCCACCCTGCGCACAAGCGCCCGGCAAAACGGTGACCACTATCTAATTAGCGGCAGCAAGATTTTTATTACCTGGGGCGAGCACGATATGGCCGAGAACATCGTGCACCTGGTGCTGGCGCGATTGCCAGGCGCACCAGCTGGGGTAAAAGGAATATCTCTATTTGCTGTGCCCAAATACCTGGTGAACAACGACGGGACCCTAGGCGAGCGCAATGACTGCCGCGCTCTGTCGTTGGAGCACAAGCTGGGCATTCATGCCAGCCCCACCTGCGTGATGGGTTTCGGCGACAACGGCGGCGCTGTGGGTTACCTGGTGGGTGAAGAAAACAAAGGCCTGGACTGTATGTTCACCATGATGAACAACGCACGTCTGACCGTGGGCCTGCAAGGCGTTGCCATTGCCGAGCGCGCCTATCAAGACGCCCGTGCTTACGCCTTTGACCGCGTGCAGGGCATCGCTCCCGGGGATTCAGCGCCCTCGCCCATTGTGCGCCACCCGGATGTTCGGCGCATGTTGATGACGATGAAAGCGCTGACCGAAGCCGGCCGCTGTCTGGCCTACACCGGTTGCACCGCAGTGGATATGGCGAAAAGCGGCAATGAAAATGCCGAAAGCCGCCAGTATTATCAGCGCCGCGCAGATGTGACGACGCCACTGGTAAAAGGCTGGTGTACCGAAATCGCCCAGGAAGTAACCTCATTGGCCATCCAATGCCACGGCGGCATGGGTTTTGTAGAAGAAACCGGCGTTGCCCAGCATTACCGAGACGCCCGCATTCTGCCTATCTATGAAGGCACCAACGGTATTCAGGCATTAGATCTAATCGGCCGCAAAACCCGCCGTGACCAAGGTGCGGGTATCAACGAACTGTTGGCTGACATTAAGCAATTCTGCAACTCTGACCGGGCCCGCCGGGAACTGAAAGCCAGCACTCTGGAGCGCCTGACACAAGCTACCGGATTCGTGGACATCGCGCTGGAACGTGTACTGGAAAATCAGCAGGATGAGGCATTCTGCGGTTCGGTCGCGTTTAGCTATATGATGCTGACGGCCACCACCAACGCCGGATGGCTGTTGACAAAAGCCGCTTTGCGGGCGGCTGAACTGAGCCATCAAAGCAGCCAGCCTGCGCCTTGGTTGAAGGCGAAAGTACAAACTGCCGATTTTTTTGCGGACCATATTCTGCCGCGCTGTTCGGGCTATCTGGCATCTATTGTGGCCGGCAGTGAATCGACTATGGCTCTGGACGCAACCAGCTTCTGACACTGTTCAACAATTCTGATGAACAAGCAAAGCAACTTGTGCATCCTGCACCACCGGGCGTTTTGTTTGCGCACAAAAAACCCCGGCGAACCGGGGTAAAGCATCAGCGCAACTCTCGCAATCAGGCGTTAAGTTCTTCTCTCAGAATGTGCTTCTGAAGCTTTCCAGTGGAAGTTTTTGGCAAAGCATCCACGAACAAGACGCGCTTTGGCGTTTTGTAGCCCGCCAGACTGGCGCGACAATGGGCAATAATGTCATCTTCCGTGGTGTACTCCTGACCATTTTTCAAAGTGATAAAAGCACAGGGAATTTCGCCCCAGTGGTCATCTTTGGCCGCCACAACGGCCGCTTCTAATACTGCCGGATGGTCGTACAACACACTCTCTACCTCCAGCGTGGAAATATTTTCCCCACCGGAAATAATGATGTCTTTCGAGCGGTCTTTAATTTCTACATAGCCGTCAGGATGCCACACTCCCAAGTCACCAGTGTGGAACCAGCCACCCTCGAACGCTTTCCGGGTTTCTTCCGGGTTCTTTAGATAGCCCTTCATTACACTGTTACCACGCACCAGTAACTCGCCAATGCTGTTGCCATCCCGGGCTACAGGTTTCAGGGTAACCGGGTCTGCCACCATCATGTCTGACATCGACAAAGACAGAACGCCCTGACGCGCCATCTTGGCGGCTTTATCTTTCAGACTCAGCTGGTGCCATTCATCCTGAAACTCGCATACCAGACTGGGCCCATAGGTTTCAGTCAGGCCGTACAGGTGCACCACTTTCATGCCCATGGCTTCCATTGCTTCGATCGTGGCTGCCGGGGGCGCTGCGCCGCCGGTCGCCGCGGTTACCAGCTGGTCGAATTGACGCTTCTGCTGATCTGGTGCGTTAATCATCATATTCAATATAATGGGCGCTGCGCAGAAATGAGTAACGCCGTATTCTACCAACGCGTCAAAAATCGGCCCAGGGTGCGGCGCCCGCAGGCACACGTGAGTACCCGCCACCGCCGTAACTGCCCAGGGGTAGCACCAACCGTTACAGTGGAACATCGGCAGCGTCCACAAATACACTGCGCCTGCGGGCAAACCAAAACCAATAACGTTGCTCAGAGCGTTCAGATAAGCACCACGGTGATGATAAACCACCCCCTTCGGCTTACCGGTGGTACCCGAGGTATAGTTCAATGCTATGGCTTGCCATTCATCTTCCGGCCATTGCCACTGAAAATCCAGCGAGCCACTATCCAGAAGCGCTTCGTAGGTCATTTTGCCCAACAATTCACCGCCTTCGTATTGAGGATCGTCTACGTCAATAACGATGGGCGGCGTTTCACAGCCAGCCAGAGCTTCCCGCACTCTGTCTGAGAATTCGCGATCCGTAAACAGCACCTTGGCGCGACCATGGTTGAGCATGAATGTCATGGTATGGGCATCCAAGCGGGTATTCTGTGTATTCAACACCGCACCGACCATGGGCACCGCAAAATGCAGCTCTAGCATTTCCGGCAGATTCGGCAGCAAAACAGCTACCGTATCGCCTTTGCCAACCCCCAGCTGAGTTAACGCAGACGCCATGCGCAAGCAGCGGGCGTAGGTTTCGGACCAGGTACGGCGCACAGGTCCGTGAATTACCGCACAGCGATCCGGGTGAGCAAGTGCCGTGCGTTGCAAAAAAGTAATAGGGGTCAAAGGCGTGTAGTTAGCCACGTTGGTTTCTAGCCCCAGATCGTACATATTTTCCATTATAACAACCTCTTACAACCTTTTGAAATATCTCTTAGCGCTGCGCTAGCTATTGTCGCGCAGCGGTTCGGCGTTGTTTTCTTCGGGCTCTTCTGCTGCTTGGTGGGTGGCACTGTACACATCGGCAAACCAGTTCTTTTCTAGAACCGCCCAAAGCACCAGGCCGGAACCCAAGCCCCAAGCCGCACCCTTCGTTGCCAGAATAGCGCCAACCATCACCGCTACGCCGCGTTCCAGGTTGGTTTGTTTGCTCAGCATTTCTACGGCTAAGTAACCACACAGGTAGCCCTGGATCAGTAGCGTTAACGCCATACCAATATTTAACCCTGGCTTAAGCAACGTTATAACCGGAACCAGAAACAGTGCAATGGTCATACCCCAGTAAATACTGGTGGCGCCACCCCAGTAGCTGTCCATCGCCTTGCGCGGGTTGTTCATATAGCGGTTGATTATCAGTGCCTGACCACCCGTCCAGGCCGGGCCAGACAAGCTAATGAACGGCGCAACCAGTCCGTGAATCAGGTTGCGTATGCCCACGATAATACTATTGCGACGCGGGCTAAAGATCAGCTTTTCATCTTTACGCGCGCCGTCGGCGCTTTTGAATAGAGAATCGACTACCAGGATATCGCCAAATGCGATGATGTAAGCCGCCAGCGCTAAAGGCAAAGCGTCTACAAAATATTGCCAAGGCGGAAGCCCCAAACCAAACACACTGTACTTTTCAATAATTTCCCCGAGCGGAATGCTGGTAAAGCCCCACTCAATCTGCGGCACAGCCACTTCGCCAATCAAAATGCCAAACACATAAGCGATGATGAACGGAATCGCAATACCGTACTGGGCCACAAAGCGAAAGAAACCGTAGCGCGCTCGTAACGGACCTGCGGTTTCAGAAAACAACATAAAAAAGCCCAAAACAGCACCGGTAAGAATAGTGATCGGCATGCTCCACACTCGGCCGCCTTCAGCAAACTCACCCATCACCGCCGAAATACCGGCGCCAATCAGTATGCCGGCTTTCAGGGACATGGGCATGCGTCGCACCAGCGCATCAGCGCCCTTGAACACCCCCAAACCAAGAAACAACGCGGCCACAGTAAGCTGCAGTGCAATGAGCGCCAGAATTCTGGGTTCTCCTTCGGGATACGCTGTGAGAAACGCGATGTAAAGCGGAATGCCCGCGGTAATCCAGCCGGACACAGCAGGGTCACCAAAGTGGGTATGCAGCAGGTACAGAAAGTTGTTGATCAACACAAACGCCACGGCAACTTCAAACGGAATGCCCAGCGTTTGCGTCATCAGTGCGGTAATGCCTAACGGCACCACGCACAAAATCATGCCTTGAAGAATATCGGGGATTTCAAGCTTGTAGTGAACCAGCGGAATACGGAACTTCAGACCGCCCAACGTTGACGGTTGTTCAGCGCCGTCGGGTCTTTTTTGTAACGACATTATTGTTGTTCTCCATCCTGAAATGATGTGTGCAGGCGGCAGAGTAAGCCGCCCCATCAATACTAGGTGGAAATATTCAATCAAGCAAGGGTTTACACTTGCATAAAAGATGATAATTACTGCCTTCGGTGCAAGCGTACATTTCAGGTGTTCAACTAAAGCCCAACAGCACTTTCTTTTTCCACTGCTAGACTACAAAGGTAATTAGGTTTGTATCACTTAAACAGACTCACCAGGCACAGCCCGGAGGACACACATTTACCCTGTGCCGGATTGTGCTGATGGAATACATAACAACACCCAAAGGAGAACTATATGCCAAATCGCGTAGCCGTTGTGACGGGTGCAATCGGAGCCCTAGGCACCGCAATGTGCAAACAGCTAACCGATCAGGATCGTACCGTGATCGCCACTCACCGCCCAGGCGACGAGCCGCGCAAAAAAGCTGAACAGTGGCAAAAAACCATGGCTGAAGCAGGCTACACCGTTAACATTATGCCGGTAGACGTTGCTGACTATGACAGCTGCAAAGTCTTTATGGAAAGCGTGGAAAAAGAGTTCGGCCCTGTGGATGTGCTGGTCAATAATGCCGGCATCACCAACGATGCACCGTTGAAAAGAATGGGGGCAGATCAGTGGACCCAGGTGATCAACGTTAACCTGAACTCCATGTTTAACATGTGCCGCCACGCGTTCGAAGGCATGTGCAACCGTGGCTTTGGCCGCATTGTAAACATATCCTCCATTAATGGTGGCAAAGGCCAGTTCGGGCAGAGCAACTACGCCGCTGCCAAGGCCGGCGTTTACGGCTTCACCAAATCGATCGCACTGGAAGGCGCCCGTAAAGGCGTTACCGTAAACTCGATTTCGCCGGGCTACATCGATTCCCCAATGGTGCGCGCAGTGCCTGAGAAAGTGCTGGAAAGTATTGTTGCGGCCATTCCGGTGGGCCGCCTTGGGCAGCCAGACGACATCGCCCGCGCGGTGGCGTTTTTGACCGCCGAAGACGCTGGCTTTGTGACTGGCGCAGACCTGATGGTTAACGGCGGCCAGTTCATGGGCTAACGCCAAATCCTGAAGAGCCTAACGCGAAAAACAAAAGCCGGAGAAATCTCCGGCTTTTTAATGGTTAGGATATAAAAGCGTACTCAGCTAGCAATTGGCGGCGATCCGATTTCCGGCAGTGTCATTACGTCAGGCTCGCGATAGGTGTTCAAGCGTTTGCGCCAGCCGGGCAACCACTGCTCCCGCTCGCGCGCCTGAGTCGCCAGCTCAGCGCGGCGGGTTAACACTTTGTCGGCCGCTTCGCGAAACTGCTGCAACACCGGATCGGAAGATTGCTCCGGCATGGCTTGAAGAACCTGCAGCAAGCCCCAGCCCTCACCTTTATAACGCTCAGACACTGCTAACCCTTCGCCCTTAAAATTCACATAATCCACCAACGCGTAAACCCCACCCGGTGTTTGGCTGAGCTGCGCCAGATGATTGCGCACCGCAAGCTGCCGTGCTTCCGGTGCCGCCTCAACAACGGTCTTTATAGACGCTTGCGCGCGGCGAAATATAAATTCTGCCTGAATACCTTGGGTGCCTGCCAAAAATTCTCGCAATTCCGCTACCTGGGGTGAATTTTCCACCGCTTCAAAGGCCGCTTTGTCTGCCCAGGGTGCGTCAAGCGGCTTAAGCTCCCGCAGCCAATCCGGTATAGACCGCTGGCGCTGAGCCATGTAATCGATCAGTGTGGGAAAACTCTCGACAAAACCAGCTTCAACGTCTTTCGGATACCAGATAAAATGACCGATACCGAGTGACGGAAACACCTCACCGTCGTTCCAGTGCACCAGGCAGCGAAACTGCCCCGCGCATTCATTCTGGAAAATCTGCTGGCCAATCCAGTCAAGCTGTGCGGGTTTTAGCACCAGGGAAATATCGCTGACGCCCCCTCCTGCCACCTGTTGCTGATTCACATCCAGAGTCTCGGGCTCGGGATTTTCGCCCTGCCCGGCCACCCCGATATCGGCGCTTTGTTCGCAGCCCGCCAAAAGTGCCGCCAGAGCGCCCGCGAGCATCAAGGCCAGAGGAGCTGACACCCGATCACGAGACTTAGGCGGCCCGCCAATACTATTTTTGCCCACCGTTCAGGCGCCCCCACCAGGGTTTATTTTATCTTCAGTGCGCAGTTCAAAATCGCTGGCGTCGTGGCGCTCGCGAAGCTGCTTATGAGGCTCGCCGGTCACTTTATTCACCATACGGCCACGCTGTACCGCCGGGCGCTTTGCCACTTCTGCGGCCCAGCGCAGCACGTGGGTATAGCTTTGCCCGTCCAGAAATTCTGCTGCTTCGTAAACCAGATTGTTTACCAGTGCTCCGTACCAGGGCCAAATCGCAATGTCTGCGATTGTGTAGGTGTCACCCGCAATGTAGCGATTGTGCGCCAGCTGCCGATCCAGCACATCCAGTTGGCGCTTTACTTCCATCGCGTAGCGGTCAATCGGGTACTCGTATTTTTCGGGTGCGTAGGCGTAGAAGTGACCGAAACCTCCGCCCAACATCGGCGTGCTGGCCATCTGCCAAAACAGCCAGTTCAGGGTTTCGGTGCGGCCAGCGGCGTCTTCAGGCAACAGTGCGCCAAATTTTTCGGCCAAGTACAACAGCATGGAGCCTGACTCAAACAGCCGCTGCGGCGGTTGCGCAGAGTGGTCCAGCAGCGCCGGAATTTTGGAGTTGGGATTTATCTCGACAAAACCACTGCCAAACTGATCGCCCTCGCCAATGTTGATCAGCCAGGCGTCGTATTCGGCATCCACAAAACCCAGTTCCAGCAGTTCCTCCAGCATCACGGTTACTTTTACGCCGTTGGGCGTCGCCAATGAATACAGCTGAAACGGATGCTTGCCTATCGGCAACGTCTTATCGTGGGTAGCACCGGCAACCGGCCTGTTAATGTTGGCGAAAGCACCGCCGTTGGCTTTATCCCAAGTCCATACTTTTGGCGGTGTATAACGGTTGTCTGGCATTGCTTACCCTCCGAATTGCGAAGTGAATGTGTGGCGCTGGCAGTCCCAATCTACGGGCAAAGAACGTTACTGCTCCACAAACGCCCGCTCGACAACGTAATGCCCCATATTTGCACCACGAGCTTCTTTAAAGCCCAGGTTATCGAGTATGGCGCAGGTGTCTTTGAGCATACTGGGGCTGCCGCAAATCATAAATCGATCATTCTCGACATCAAACTCTGACAAGCCCAGATCCTGGGTGATTTTGCCGCTTTCCATAGCGTGTGTCAGCCGCCCGGTGTGGCGAAAGGGTTCGCGGGTTACCGTCGGGTAATACAGCAGCTTGCCATCCACCATTTCACCAAAGAACTCGTTCTCTGGCAGAGCCTCGATTTCGTGCTGGTAGGCCAACTCGGAAACGTGGCGCACACCGTGAGTTATGATAACTTTATCAAAGGCTTCATACACTCCGGGGTCTTTTATGATGCTCATGAAGGGCGCCAGACCGGTGCCGGTGGCAATCAGCCACAGCTTTTTTCCTGGTAACAGGTTGTCCAGAATCAGCGTGCCGGTGGGCTTGCGGCTAACAAGAATTTCATCACCCACCTTTATTTTCTGAAGCTTGGACGTCAACGGGCCGTCTTGCACTTTGATGGAGAAAAACTCGAGCTCGTCTTCATAGTTTGCGCTGGCGATACTGTAGGCGCGCATCAACGGTTTGCCTTCAGTTTCCAGACCGATCATCACGAAGTGGCCGTTCTTGAAACGGAAGCTGGGGTCGCGACTGGTTTTGAAGCTGAACAGAGTATCGTTCCAATGGTGCACACTGGTGACGGTTTCTTTAATCAAGTTGCTCATTTCACCCTCTTGCGTCAATTCGCGTTAAATTGGAACAGCGTGTTTATCAGCGACGGGCTGCGTCAGCGGGCCGCTGTGAAAACGAAATTCGGAATCAGGCTGTTCAATCAGCTCTTGCTCGATGGCCAGAAAAACCGCAACTCGGTCCTCAACCGGGCCACCGTTGGCCTGTTCGGCCAGGGCCAGGTAGTCGCGGTAATGGCGAGCTTCGGATTTCAACAAGCCGTTATAAAAATTGGAAAGCTCGGTATCAAGATACGGTGCCAGGGCCGCAAAGCGTTCACAGGAACGTGCTTCAATAATGGCGCCAATCACCAACAGATCAACCAGGCGGCCGGGTTCGGTGCTGCGTACTGCGGCGCGTAAACCTGCGGCATAGCGCGCCGGCGCCAGGTGGCCATAGCTGATCCCCCGTGCCGTCATCAGAGCCAGAACCTGTTCAAAGTGCCTTAACTCCTCCCGCGCCAGTCGCGACATTTTATGCAGCAGGTCGGGATTATCCACGTAGCGATACATCAGGCTAAGCGCTGTGGAGGCTGCTTTTTTCTCGCAGTGGGCGTGGTCAATCAGCAACAAGTCCTGATTCGCCAGAGCATTATCAATCCAGGCCTGAGGCGTCCGGCACGGTAAAAAGGCGTTAATACTATCATGAGCACTTTCGTGAGTACGTTCGTTAATGCTGTCGATATTAGTCTCTATAGTACTATCGATATTGCTCTGCAGGGCATCGTTCATGGCGTTCCGAACATTGGGTTAAAAGTTGATGCGTCAGTATAGCGCAGGTAACAAGTCTCTCCGACCTCTGTCCAATTTAACTTTATAAGGGCTTTCCTATATAATGCAGCGCCAGTTTAAAACCTTTTTAAAATAACATTCCCGCCAGGCGTCTTGCGCCACAAGGGCGGAGCACTTCAACCGATGAGGGTCAAACCGTGTTAGAAGCCTACCGTGAACACGTTGCCGAGCGTGCAGCTCTGGGTATTCCACCCAAGCCGCTGAATGCCGAACAAACCGCCGCACTGGTGGAACTGCTGAAAAAGCCGCCCGCCATTGACAACGAAGACGAAGACACACTGATTGACCTGCTGGAAAACCGTGTTCCGCCCGGGGTCGACGAAGCCGCTTATGTAAAAGCCGCGTTCCTGACTGCCCTTGTGAAAGGCGAAGCCAGCTCCCCGATGATTAATAACGGCAAGGCAATTCAGTTGCTGGGCATGATGCAGGGCGGCTACAACATCACCACCCTGGTAGACCTGTTAGACAATCCTGAACTGGCCGAACCGGCCGGTATCCAGCTCAAGCACACCCTGCTGATGTTCGACGCCTTCAACGATGTGAAGGTGAAAATGGACGCCGGTAACGCCGTCGCCAAAGACGTCATTGAATCCTGGGCTAACGCGGAATGGTTCACCAAGCGTAACAAAGTTGCCGACAGCATCAAAATGGTGGTGTTCAAAGTCACCGGCGAAACCAACACCGACGACCTGTCGCCAGCACCCGATGCCTGGTCACGCCCTGACATCCCGCTGCATGCCCGCGCTGCTTATAAAATGACCCGCGATGGCCTGAAGCCGGAAGAACACGGTGTTACCGGGCCCATGAGCCAGATTGCAGACATCAAGTCCAAAGGCCTGCCCGTTGCTTTCGTAGGCGACGTTGTAGGTACCGGCTCTTCCCGTAAATCCGCCACCAACTCGGTGCTGTGGTTCTTCGGTGACGACATTCCTGGCGTGCCGAACAAGCGCGGCGGCGGTGTGTGTATCGGCAACAAAGTGGCCCCTATCTTCTTCAACACCATGGAAGACGCGGGCGCGCTGGTATTCGAAGCACCGGTTGACGACATGCACATGGGCGATGTGATTGATATTCGCCCGTACGAAGGCAAAATCTACAACGAAAACGGTGATGTGATCTCCGAATTCAGCTTCAAGTCCGACGTGATTCTGGACGAAGTTCAAGCCGGCGGCCGCATTCCCTTGATAATCGGCCGCGGCCTGACCAGCAAGGCCCGTGAAACCCTGGGCCTGGGCGCTACCGATATCTTCCGCCTGCCAAATGACCCTGAAGTCGGCACCAAGGGCTTCACCCTGGCGCAGAAGATGGTCGGCAAAGCCTGCGGCCTGGACGAAGGCCAAGGCGTTCGCCCGGGCACCTATTGCGAACCCAAGATGACCACCGTGGGCTCGCAAGACACCACCGGCCCGATGACCCGTGACGAACTGAAAGACCTGGCTTGCCTGGGTTTCCAGGCTGACCTGGTTATGCAATCATTCTGCCACACAGCCGCTTATCCCAAGCCGATTGATGTGGAAATGCAGCACACCATGCCAGACTTCATGCGTACCCGTGGCGGCGTTTCCTTGCGCCCGGGCGACGGCATCATCCACTCGTGGCTGAATCGCATGCTACTGCCCGATACCGTAGGCACCGGTGGTGATTCCCACACCCGTTTCCCCATGGGCATTTCCTTCCCGGCCGGTTCTGGCCTGGTGGCGTTTGCCGCTGCCACCGGCGTTATGCCGCTGGACATGCCAGAATCGGTACTGGTGCGCTTTAAAGGCGACATGCAGCCTGGCATTACCCTGCGTGACCTGGTACACGCCATTCCTCTTTACGGCATCAAGCAAGGCATGCTGACCGTAGAGAAAAAGGGCAAGGTCAACGAATTCTCTGGCCGCGTGCTGGAAATCGAGGGTCTGGAACACCTGACCGCAGAGCAGGCGTTTGAATTGTCTGACGCCTCTGCCGAGCGCTCCGCTGCAGGCTGCACCATCAACCTGTCAGAAGAGTCGGTGGCCGAGTATCTGCGCTCCAACATCACCATGCTGCGCTGGATGATGGCCGACGGTTACGGCGACGCGCGTACTCTGGAGCGTCGTGCCCAAGGTATGGAAGCCTGGCTGGCCAACCCCAGCCTGATGCGCGCCGATTCCGATGCCGAGTACGCTCACATCATTGAAATTGATCTGGCCGATATCAAAGAGCCGATCGTGTGCTGCCCGAACGATCCGGACGACGCCCGCGTTCTGTCCGAAGTCGCCGGCGACAAGGTCGATGAAGTGTTCATCGGTTCGTGCATGACCAACATCGGTCACTTCCGCGCCGCTGGTAAACTGCTGGAGCAAAACAAAGAGCCCCTCAAAGTTCGCCTGTGGATGTCTCCGCCCACCAAGATGGACGAGTCCCAGCTGATGGAAGAAGGCTACTTCAAAATCTACGGCGACGCCGGTGTGCGCACCGAAATGCCGGGTTGCTCGCTGTGCATGGGTAACCAGGCACGTGTAGGCGCAGGCACCACTGTGCTGTCTACCTCTACTCGCAACTTCCCCAACCGCCTGGGCGATGGTGCGAACGTGTACCTGACCTCTGCGGAACTGGCGTCAGTAGGTGCGATTCTGGGTAAACTGCCGACGCCGGCCGAATACATGGAATACGCCAAAGACCTGAACAGCATGTCGAAAGAAATCTACAAGTACCTGAGCTTCGACAAGATGGACAACTACACCAGCAAAGCTGCAGAAGCCAATGTCGCTTAAGCCTTAGCCAAACCGGAGACCAAGCCAAACCGGGGACAGATTTCAAATCTGTCCCCTATCTAAAAACGCCAGCCCGAGAGCTGGCGTTTTTTTATGCCCAGACACAAAAAAAGAGGCCCCCGAAGGGGCCCCTTTCATCACCAACCGGGGACAGATTTGAAATCTGCCCCCTATCTTCTTCGTTTACCGTTCGATGTGCTGATATTCACCGGCATCAGCCGTCATGCTGCTAACAGCCATGATCGCAATCCAGGAAGCGATAAAGCCAGGAATGATCGCGTAAACGCCCGGACCACCCATGAACTCACTACCCCAGCCCAGTGAAATCCAGACCATAACAGTAACCGCACCCACAACTACACCAGAGATTGCACCGGTACCGTTAGTGCGCGGCCACATCAGCGACAGCAGAATCAGCGGACCAAACGCGGCACCAAAGCCTGCCCAGGCGTTACTGACCAGCCCCAGAACCTGAGAGTCGGGGTCAGATGCGATAACCGCAGCCACCAGACCAACCAGAACCACACAAACACGACCAATGTTCACGCACTCGCGATCAGACGCTTCTTTGCGCAAAAACAGGCGGTAGAAGTCTTCCGTCATAGAAGACGAGGACACCAGAAGCTGACTGGAGATGGTACTCATAACCGCAGCCAAGAGCGCAGCATAGAGGAAGCCCGTAATCAGCGGGTGGAACAACAGGTCAGACAGGATAATAAAGATGGTTTCCGGATCATCAATCGCCATACCGGTGCGCACCGCATAGGCCCGACCAAAGATACCCAGAGAGATGGCACCAATCAGCGAAATAGCCATCCAGCCCATACCGATGTTGCGGGCAACCGGAACCTCTTTAAGAGTACGAATAGCCATAAAGCGCACGATGATGTGAGGCTGACCGAAATAACCCAGGCCCCAGGTGACCGCAGAAAGCCATCCAATAAAGGTCAGCCCCTCTGTCCAGGACAGGAGCGTGGGGTCGATTTCATTCAAGGTCTGAGCCGCCTGCGTATAACCGCCGCCGCCTTCACCAAACAGCACAACCGCCGGCATAAGCACCAGCGCCAGCATCATGATGACGCCCTGAACAAAGTCCGTCATGCTCACTGCTAGAAAACCACCAATAACCGTGTATACCAGTACCACGCCCAGTGTGATGATAATACCCACGGCGTAGTCGCTCAGGCCACCGAAATTGAAAATGCCGGAAAACGCACTTTCGAACAGCTTACCGCCAGCAACCAGGCCAGACGCGGTGTAAACGGCAAAGAAGACAACGATGACGATCGCCGACACCGTGCGCAATGAAAGCGCCTGGGTCGGGAATCGATTTGCCAGAAAGGACGGAATGGTAATAGCATTACCATAATGAACCGTTTGTTCGCGCAGTCGGGGCGCAACAAGCGTCCAGTTTACGAACGCGCCCACAAACAGGCCAATACCGATCCAGGCTGAGGCCAAACCCGATACGTACAACGCACCCGGAAGACCCAGAAGTAACCATCCGCTCATGTCCGAAGCACCAGCCGAAAGCGCCGCCACTTTTGGGCTGAGCGATCGCCCACCCAACATGTAATCTTCGGATGAGGACGTAGATGTGCGCATCGCATAAATGCCGATAGCAATCATAAGCCCAAAGTAACCAATTAGACTGATCCAAACGCCAATAGCCATGAAACTCCTCCAGTTCAAATAGGACGGAACCAACTCCGACCGTTCGGCGCATTCACCCATTAAATTCGGGTGGTCGCACCGTTTGTTGTTTTAACTTTCTTTGATCTCACCTGATAAAGCTCTTCTACTCACAACGCATGCCTCGACATCACAATACTTATTGCCTCCCTACCGTTTCTTTTCGTTTTGTGCAGTTTCCATTCCCTACTGATTTAAGAGGATCGCGCCCTTCAAACTTTTTCAATACCCAACGACAGCAGTGATGCGTTACCGCCCACCGCTGTGGTGTTGATCGTACGGGTGCGCTCGGTCGCGAAACGCAACACGTAGTGTGGGCCACCCGCTTTCGGGCCAGTGCCAGACAATCCGCGTCCACCAAATGGTTGCACCCCTACCACTGCACCAATCTGGTTACGGTTCACGTAGCAATTGCCCACTTTTACCCGGCGCTCGATGTAGGCGGCGGTGGATTCGCTACGGCTGTGAATACCCAGTGTAAGGCCGTAACCGGTGGCGTTTATTTCGTCGATAACTTTGTCGAGTTGCTCCGCCTCATAGCGCACCACGTGCAAAATGGGACCGAAATGCTCACCGTCCAGATCATTAATGCTGTTGATACCGTAAGCAGAAGGAACTACAAAATAACCTGCGGAACAATCGCTTGGCAACTCTCTGCGCCCAATAAACCGAGCGTTGGCTTCAAGATTGGCCAAGTGTTTGTCAAGATTCTCTTTGGCTTTCTGGTCAATCACCGGGCCCACGTCGGTGCTGTGGCTTTCCGGATTGCCGACCACCAGCTCATTCATGGCGCCCGCCAACAGGGTTTCCATGCGATCGGCTACGTCTTGCTGAATGTAAAGAACCCGCAACGCTGAACAGCGCTGACCGGCACTGGCAAACGCAGACTGCACCACATCGCGCACAACCTGTTCGGGTAAGGCGCTGCTGTCAACAATCATCGCGTTCTGGCCGCCGGTTTCGGCGATTAGCGGCACAATAGCACCGGGGCGTTCCGCCAAGGTGCGGTTCAAAACATGTGCAACCTGGGTTGAACCGGTAAAGCAGACGCCAGCGATGCGCGGATCCGGAGTCAGCACCTTACCGAGCCTGGCGCCGTCGCCCGGCAGGAACTGCAGCACATCGGCCGGGAAGCCGGCTTCCAGCATCAGCTCCATACCGCGCATGGCCACCAGGCTGGTCTGCTCTGCGGGTTTTGCAATCACGGTGTTACCTGCTACCAGGGCCGCCATAATCTGGCCCGCGTAAATAGCCAGCGGAAAGTTCCAGGGGCTTATGCACAGGAAAACGCCCCGGCCTTCCATGTACAACTCGTTGCTTTCGCCAGTGGGACCGGGCAACGCAATGGCCTTGGCAAAGCGGGCACGGCCATCGTTGGCGTAATAGCGGCAGAAATCGACGGCTTCGCGCACTTCGTCAATACCGTCCTGCATGGTTTTCCCGGCTTCCTGGCAGCACAGAGCCATCAGCTCTTCCATGTGCCTTTCCATCAGGTTCGCGAACCTCTCAAGACACACAGCACGGTCTTCAACCGGGCGCTCACTCCAATCGCGGAAGCCGGCAGAGGCGGCTTTTAAGGCGTCTTCGGCGTGTCTTTCATCCGCCCAAGCCACGTCACCTACCCGTTTGCTTTGGTCATAGGGCGCGCGCACTTCCGTCTTTTCGCCGTCGCTGCGGCGCTCACCGTTAATAACCGGGCACGCGTGCCAGCGGGTGCTGTTCCACTTCTGCAGATTTTTTATTAACGGCTCCAGCTGGGATGCCACGTGAATATTCATGCCGCGGGAATTACGGCGCTGCTCGCCAAAAATATTCGCAGGCCCCGGAATGCGGCTGTTCGCCAGCGAGTCGTATTTCTGCAGTTCCTGCACCGGGTTTTGCACCAGGTCTTCAATCGGCGTGTCGGCATCCACCAAGCGATGAACAAACGACGAGTTGGCGCCATTTTCCAACAAACGGCGAACCAGATACGGCAGCAGATCTTTGTGGGCACCCACCGGTGCATAAATACGAACCGGAATGTCGTGTTCTTGCAGGATGCTGTTGTACAGAGCGTCGCCCATACCGTGCAAGCGCTGGAACTCAATTTTGCGATTGCGTTTCCTGGCCATAACCAGAACCGACGCCACTGTGTGTGCGTTATGACTCGCAAGCTGTGGGTACAGAGCACCCTGAGTGTAATCGCTCAGCAAGAAGCGCAGGCACGCCAGGTAAGACGTATCGGTGGCTTCTTTGCGAGTGAATACCGGGTAGCTTGCAATGCCCATCTGCTGGCACATCTTGATTTCGGTGTCCCAGTAAGCGCCTTTCACCAAGCGAATGGGAATTTCGTCACCGGTTTCCTTTGCCAGCTTGGTCAGCCAGCACAGCGCCGGTAGAGCGCGCTTCGAGTAGGCCTGAATAACCAAGCCGAAACCGCCCCAGCCTGATGCGGCCGGTGACGTCAGGACTTTCTCGAACAGCTTCAGCGACAGCTCCAAACGGTCCATTTCTTCGGCGTCTATGGTGATAGACACGTCTTTGTCACGGGCGAACTGCACAAGGTCACACACGGTACTGTATAGCTCGGTGAGCACCCGGTGTTCCTGGGAAACTTCATAACGGGGGTGCAGAGCTGACAGCTTGATGGAAATCGATGGCCGCGGGGCGTTATTTTGCGGAAAAGTATCGTTACCTACCGCCTCAATCGCCTGTAAATAGTCTTTCAGGTAGCAGCCAGCGTCATCTTGCGTCATCGCCGCTTCGCCGAGCATATCGAAGGAATAGCTGTAACCCATTTTGCGGTAATCACGGGCCTGTTTGAGGGCTTCGTTGATGTCACGGCCCAATACAAACTGCTGGCCCATAATGGCCATGGCCTGGTTCATGGCGCCGCGAATGACCGGCTCGCCGCTGCGTTTAACCAAGCGGTTCCAGACATTCGACGGCGAGCCATCAAGGCGTTTGTCCATCTTCACCACACGACCGGTGAGCATCAGGCCCCAGGTGGAGGCGTTAACCAGGGTCGATTCACTGCGGCCAACGTGTTTTTTCCAGTCAGCGCTCGACATTTTGTCTCTGATCAGTGCGTCAGCGGTGTGCTTGTCCGGGATACGCATTAGCGCCTCGGCCAAACACATCAACAAAATGCCTTCCTGGGTATCCAAGCTGTATTCCTGCAACAGCGCGTCAATCATGTGCACGGAGTCGTCTTGCACGCGTACTTTGGCAATCAGCGAACTGGCGGTATCGGTTATCGCTTTGTGCTCGGAGGCGTCACTCTGTGCAAGCGGTATCAGCTCTTTCAGATAAGCGGCTTCGTCTACCTGATAGTTTTCCGTTAATCCCTGCCAGAAGAAGGAACGCGGCTGCTCTTGAAACGCCGGCTCCAGAACCTTGCTCGCACGAAACATAAAGACACCTCTGTCAAACGGACACCCAGGGAGCAAGTCTGTCTCCAATGCAGGCACACCAAGAAAATCGCCACACCATTTATTGATGCCAGTCCTCATACATTAGTATTACTACGGATCTCGATCTTGCAAATTCCTACTGTTTATTTGCAAATTCCTGCGGAAATTGAATTTACCCGCTTAAACCCCGAAAAATCAGACGCAATTGGAAGAAATCGAAAGAAAAACGGAAGGAAATCGGAGCTTAACAGCGAGCACGCAGAGCACTCGCGGTCGTTCCGCGGTACTTTCGCAGCGCGTTGGCCAATGCGCTTTGAGAAGAAAATCCGGTACGGTGGCTAATTTCAGACACTGACAGCGACGTTCTCTCAAGCAGTTTCGAAGCCTGCTCGATTCGGGTTTGCAGAAGAAATTGATGGGGTGTGGTGCCGGTGCTCTGGCGAAACAGATCGTGAAAACGGCTGACGCTCAGGCAAGAAACGGCAGCCATGTCCTGAACGCCGATGTCGCGGTGCAGGTTTTCAAGCAAAAAACGACGCACCGTCTCGGGGTTCACAGTGTTGCGCAGGGGCGCGGGATGCTGC
Organism: Marinobacter sp. LV10R520-4; assembly: GCF_002563815.1. NCBI lineage: Bacteria > Pseudomonadati > Pseudomonadota > Gammaproteobacteria > Pseudomonadales > Marinobacteraceae > Marinobacter > Marinobacter sp. LV10R520-4. The sequence continues at coordinate 54,715 of NZ_PDJM01000001.1, forward strand.
GGCACTTCTGCCAGGCGCTGGGCCAGACAATGCAGAATGGTCCCCGCCAGGTGCTGGTGCAGCGAGCTGTTCTCCGGAGCCCGGTCAAACTCGTCGGCGGCAAACTGCACCAGGCCCTGAAGCCGGTTGTCCAGGCGCAAGGTACTCGATTGCCGGAACAGAGGTTTCAGGCGCTGATAGTGGCTGTGGGCACTGCTGCCAGCGCTGGGCATGTAGGGGTCGACATCAATCACCAATACATGATTACGCTGGTCGCCACTGTAATCATGGCGCGCATCGGTGGGAACCAGGCACGCACGCCAGGCATCCAGATGGGAAGCATTGCCATCAACGAACAAATCGGCCTCACCCTGCACACCCACAACCACCTGATGGTGTTCGTGGCGATGCTGGTGCGAAGCGGTAGGCAGTTTCAACAGCTTTGCGTTCAGCATAAGTTCCGCTCTTTGACGCGGACAAGCGCCATTCAGGATTCACTCGTGTGCACGGAGAATCCGCGTACTACTAAAGTAAAGCAGTCATCGCGCAAATATTCAAAGATTGACGATCGCGAGAAGCAAGCGCTCCACATCTGCACTTACCCGCGCCAGCGGTTGGCTGGCATCTATAATGTGGTAACGCTGAGGATCGCGACGGGCACGCTGTAAATAGGTTGCGCGAATACGGGCGAAAAATTCCACGGTTTCCTGCTCAAAGCGATCCAGCTCTCCGCGCTTGCGGGCGCGAGCCATGCCGGTTTCCACCGGCGCATCCAGCAGCACAATATGGTCAGGGCGAAGATCGCCCTGCACCAGCGTTTCCAGCAACTCTATACGCTCGGCGGGCGTGCCGCGGCCACCGCCCTGGTAAGCAAAAGTTGCATCGGTAAAACGGTCACACAACACCCACTGGCCAGCAGTCAGCGCCGGCAAAATGCGGGTATGCAGGTGCTGGGCACGGGCGGCGAACATCAGTAGCAGCTCGGTCAGCTCATGCACTGGTTCGTCTCGCGGCGCCAGAAGGAGCTCGCGAATCGCCTCGGCCATAGGTGTACCGCCAGGCTCGCGGGTGACCAGAACGTTGATACCCGCAGCGCGCAAGCTGGCCGCAGCAGTAGCCAACTGGGTGGACTTTCCCACCCCTTCGGTGCCTTCAAAGGTTATAAAACGGCCCCGCTGACTCATGGCTGTTTTTCCGGTACTTCCTGCTGCGCGGAACTGCTCTCGGCGGCGTCCTCCGCGGGCACAACGGGCGCCGGAGACGACCGGTAATCACTGCGCCGGTTCAGTTGGAACTGCCGAACCGCCCGCTGGTGTTGATCCAGGGTATTGGAAAACGTGTGCGTGCCATCACCGCGAGCCACAAAAAACAGCGCTTTACCGTCAGCGGGGTGCAGGGCTGCATGAATGGCTTCGCGACCGGCCAGGGCGATGGGCGTGGGCGGCAGACCGTCAATTCGGTAAGTGTTGTAAGGCGTGTGCGTCTGCAGATTTTTACGGGTAATGCGGCCTGTATACTGGTCACCCATGCCGTAAATCACCGTTGGGTCGGTTTGCAGGCGCATGCCCTTGTGCATACGCCGCACAAACACGCCGGCTACCTGCTCACGCTCGTGCGCTGCGCCGGTTTCACGCTCGACAATAGACGCCATAATCAGCGCTTCGTAAGGCGTTTTGTAGGGCAAATCCGCGGCCCGGGCAGCCCACTCTTCCGCCAGCACGCTCTGCATACGGTCGAACGAGCGCTGCAGCACATCAAGGTCGGAGTTGCTGCTGATAAACAGATAGGTATCGGGGAAAAACCAACCTTCGGGATGCTTGCCCTCGGCACCTACCGCCGTCATGATTTCGGCGCTGCTCCAGTCTGCGGTTATTTGTTGCAGGCGCGGAGCCGCGGCCAACGCCTTGCGCACCTCGGCAAAGGTCCAGCCTTCGATGAATTGCAGCGCCCAGTGCTTGGTGTCGCCGTCGATCATCATTTGCAGCATGTTTTTCGGGCTTTGGCCGTCTATAAATTCATACTCACCGGCCTTAACCAGGGTTTGCTGCGGATGCAGCCTGCCGTATACCCGCAACCACAGGCTATCGGGCACCAGGTTCTGTTGCTCCAACTGCCGGGCAACCTGGCTAAAAGCGGTACCCTGGGGCACGGCGAACAATTGCGGCTGTTCCAGCTGGCCTGGCATATCCAGCGTTTTCAGGCCCTGGGACACCCACAGTGCCGTTCCAGCCGCCATCAGCAGCGCCGCTCCCAGCATCATTAGAATTAATTTATTCAACAAGGACAGTTTTTTAAACAAGGAGTCTATTCCAGAGTGGTCAGCAGGTCACAGATTGTCGCAAGTCCGCCGGTGACAGGCAAATGAGCATTAGCCAATTGATAAACCGGCACCACACCCAGCACGCTACTGAGCAAATACAGACCTTCACAGGCTGGCACCCTAAGGTCAGCCAGTTTGAGCGAACGCTCCAATACCGGTTCACCGCGGCGGCGCAGGCAATCAAGCACCCACTGGCGCATCACACCGTCTACCGCCAGAGCCGTTGCCGGCGGTGTTATCCATCCGGCCGTGGTTTTTACCAGTACATTGGTTCTGGTGCCCTCTACCAGGCAATCATTGTGGTCACACATGATCAACTCAAAAACCCCATCGGTCAGTTCACGAGCCGCCATCACCTGCTCCAGGCGATTCAGGGTTTTCATACCGGCCAGCTGCGGGTTAACCGTTAATCTTTGCCGTGCAATATCCGCGACCACACCCGTTGCCGGCGGCAGTGGCGGCAAAGGCCCGGCGCTGATCAGCAACTGCGGGCGGCTCTTATTGTCTGGGCGATAGCCGCGCCCGCCCGGGCCACGGCTAAGAATCAGCTTCAACACCCAACCGCCTTTCCCGGGCCAGCGGTCTGTCCCGGAATAGGCGTTAGATTTTTCGCCAAAACCCGGAGCATAGCGTTCCGCCGCTAATTGGCAGGCGCGGCTCAGGGCATCGTGGCCAACCGTGATACCCAGGCGTTCGGCATCGGCTAGCAGTCGGCGCTGGTGGCGGCCCAGCAGGGCACCCCGCCGGCCCTGCATGCGAATGGTTTCAAACAGTCCGTCACCATAGGCCAACCCGCGGTCATTCGCTGCCAGTCCGCCCTCTTCCGCCCACACAACATTCACCACCTTCCCGCTCCCACTTTCGATTCCTTTAACACTTCTAACACGTCTAACACTTCAGCGTTCGAGCCGATTTTTGCCAATAAAAAAGCCGCACCTTGAATGACCAAGGGCGGCTTTTTTATTGCCTACTAAACGTCAGCGTATCAGGTATGCGATACGATGTAGTCGATGGCATTCTGAACGCTGGCCAGTTTTTCGGCTTCTTCGTCAGGAATTTCAGTTTCGAATTCCTCTTCCAACGCCATAACCAGCTCAACGGTGTCCAGTGAGTCAGCGCCCAAATCTTCAACAAAAGAAGATGAGTTTTGAACTTCGGACTCTTTAACGCCCAACTGCTCGCAAACAATCTTCTTAACGCGCTCTTCAACTGTACTCATAATGTCCTCACTTTGTGTGTCAACCAAGCAACCAATTGCTGCCAGTTTAGTGTAAAGCCTAACTGCAAACAAGCAGCGGCTGTTGGTAACCAATTGTGCGCCAAGGGTTTACCGCACATGCCCGCCTGCGGGCTTACCCCATGTACATACCGCCGTTTACGTGAATGGTTTCACCCGTCACATAGGCAGCTGCATTCGATGCCAGAAACGCAACAACTGCCGCGACTTCTTCCGGCTCACCCAAACGACCCGCAGGAATAACGTTCAACATAGCGTCACGCTGACCGTCGTCCAGTTTACGGGTCATATCAGTATCAATAAACCCTGGAGCCACACAGTTGGCGGTAATTCCACGGGCAGACATTTCTTTTGCCAGGCTCCTGGTAAACCCTTCAACGCCGGCCTTGGCCGCGCAGTAGTTACCTTGGCCCGCGTTACCCATGCTGGCAACGACCGAGCTGATATTAATCACCCGGCCCCAGCGCGCTTTTGCCATGCCACGCAGTACCGCTTTACTGGTGCGGTATACGCTGGTCAGATTGGTTTCCAAAACATCGGCCCAGTCATCATCTTTTAAACGTAGTAGAAGATTATCACGGGTAATACCGGCGTTATTGACCAGAATCAGCGGAGCGCCAGATTTTTCGGCGATCGTTTTCAGACCGTCTTCAATGCTCTTCGGGTCGGCAACGTTCATTACCAAACCGTAGCCTTTGAAGCCACCGGCCTGCAATTCGGCGCTGATCGATTCAGCACCTGCGGCGCTGGTGGCGGTACCGATCACTTCGGCACCCTGCTCTGCCAAAGCCCGGGCCACGGCTTTACCAATCCCCCGGGTAGCACCGGTAACCAGTGCAACTTTGCCTTCCAGAGACATGCAATGCATCCTTATTCCGTTCAAATTTATTGTTGAATAATCAACAGATTTTGCCTGATTTCAGGCTTTAGGAAACGCTGCCAGTGCTTTTTTCAAGCTGGCTTCGTCTTCAATATGGTATACCGCCAGGTCGCGCTCTATACGCTTGACCAGCCCTGCCAGTACTTTTCCGCTGCCGCATTCAACAGCCACTTCTACACCATTATCAACCAGAGTGCGCACCGAATCTATCCAGAGTACCGGCGAATACAGCTGCTGCAAAAGGTTTGACTTAAGTTTAGCGGAATCTGTCTCGGCCGCGGCGTTAACATTTTGTATAACAGGTACGTGGGCGTCGCTGAACCTTACGGCGTCTAAAGCGTCTGCCAGCTCTTCAGCCGCGCCTTTCATCAGCGCACAATGTGACGGCACGCTGACCGGCAGCGCCATGACTTTACGCGCGCCTTTCTCTTTACAGGCTTCAATCGCGCGATCGACAGCGGCGGTATCGCCAGCAATCACCACCTGGCCCGGGGCGTTAAAGTTCACCGCCGACACCACATGCCCTTGCGCCGCGCTGGCACAAGCTGCAATCACGTCGGCAGCCTCCAGGCCAAGAATGGCGGCCATTTTACCTTCACCGGCGGGCACCGCTTCTTGCATCAGTTCGCCGCGCAGCCGCACCAGCTTCACTGCTTCCACAAAATCCAGGCTCTCGGCAGCAACCAGTGCGCTGTACTCACCCAAGCTATGGCCGGCGAAAAAGTCCGGCAGAACTCCCCCTTCGACACACCACTGGCGCCACAGAGCCACGCTGGCTGTTAATAAGGCGGGCTGGGTAATCATAGTCTGATTCAGCTCTTCAACCGGGCCTTTCTGGCACATCTGCCACAGGTCATAACCCAACACACTAGAGGCATCGGCAAACGTTTTGTTGATAATGGGCCAAGTCTCGGCAGCTGAAGACAACATGCCGATAGACTGAGAACCCTGGCCGGGGAAAATAAAGGCTGATTTCATAGGTCGAATCTTATCGTCTTTAAAGGTTTGCGGAAGCTAGCCAATAGTACATGCCAGCACAGGTACTGCGCACCCCGATCATAACAGGATTTCATCAAGTCGTTCGTTAATGCGCCGGGGCACCTCGCACTCAACCTCACGCACTGCCAGGCGGACCGCTGCCAACACACCATGCTCATTGGCATTACCGTGGCTTTTAACCACCACCCCCTGCAGGCCAAGCAAACTCGCTCCGTTATGACGCGACGGATCAATCAGCCGCAACAGTTTCCGCAGCAGCGGTTTGGCCAGCAAGCCCACAAAACGCCCATACAGCGAGCGCGTGAACGCCTGCTCCAACAGCTCAATTAACAGCCCGGCCACACCTTCGCCGGTTTTTAGAGCGATATTACCGACAAAACCGTCGCACACCACTACATCGGCCACATCACTGAACAGATCGCTGCCCTCTACATAGCCAATGTAGTTAATCGTATCGCTCTGGGCCAGTAAGTGGGATGCAAGGCGCACCTGCTCATTGCCTTTGTTCTCTTCTTCACCCACGTTCAAAAGTGCCACACGGGGTTCAGACTTGCCGGCTACAGCGGTGGCCAACAAAGACCCCATAAGCGCGTACTGGTAAAGATTTTCAGCGCTGGCATCCACGTTGGCGCCCAGGTCCAGCACGTGGCAGCGGCCCCTTAACGACGGTATGAGTTTAGCGATCGCGGGGCGCTCGATACCCGGATACATACGGATGATGCTGCGCCCGAAACCCATGAGAGCTCCGGTGTTGCCGGCACTGATGCAACCGCCGGCTTTACCATCGGCAACCAGGCGCACAGCCACCGCCATCGATGAATTGCGTTTGTGGCGCAGGGCGAACGACGGGCGGTCATTCATTCGCACCACGTCGGCCGCTTCCTCAATACGAATACGGCTGTGACCCTGAGGCGCGCTCTTTAACAACAAAGCCTCAAGCTCGCTCCGGATTCCCACCAGAATGATGCTCAAGGCTTTATTTTCGTGCACTGCCTGAACCGCTGCTGAAACAGTCACTGAAGGCCCACGATCGCCGCTCATGGCGTCGATCGCAATTGTGACAGGCTTCACCGTGTGTGTTTCAGGCATAGATCAAAGCAATTCCGTAACGGAATTACTCGTCGCGCGCTTCAATGACCTGCTTGCCACGATAGAAGCCATCAGGCGACACGTGGTGGCGGCGATGTACTTCACCGGTAGTTACGTCAGTAGACAGTGCAGCGGCGCTCAGCGCGTCGTGTGAACGACGCATGCCACGCCTGGAACGGGTTTTACGACTCTTCTGTACAGCCATGGTTCAACTCCTGACCTGTAAACGCAATCCTGAGCTAAAACGCTGCAAGTCATGCGTATGGTTATTGATAAAAATGAAACGCTCTGAAAACCGATTTTGAAACCATAGTTCGAAAACACAGCTCAAAAAAAGCCTTCAGTGCTTCGTGTTTTTAAGGCCCGCCAGCACGCTGAACGGGTTCTCGGCGGATTTCCCGGCCGGCTCTTCTGCATTACTGCCAGGCTCCAGGGCTTCCAGATCTTCTCGCGCCGGGCACTCGTCGCGCTCATGAAGCGGGAACGGCGGCAGCACCAACAACAGCTCGTCTTCAACCATCAACCATAAGTTGGCGTTGAAGTCGTCTGTCAAAAACGGTTCAAGGCTCTGCGGTAGACGTTGCGCCTGCTCGTCACTGGTGACTAGCCCCAGCTCAAAGTGTGAACGCAAAGTTACCTGCATTGGCCCCATGCAACGCTGACACTGCAGTTGCACCGGAGCCGCCAGCTCACCGCTTACAACACGGCGACGTTCAGGATCCATCCAAAAGGACAGACGAACGCTACAAACGGCGTTGTCATCCAGGCCCATGACGGCATCGCGGAAACGAGCTAAAGCCCCAGTAGGCACATCGCCTTCCAGAACCGTATGCTGTTCCGCCAGCTTGTATGGATCGACGGATTTGGGTAGCTTGGGATTTATCGCATTTGACATAGGCGCGCAATTCTAGGGGCGACACGGCCCCGTGTCAAAGACTTCATCGGCTTTTGGCCGGGTTTTACGGATAACCCTACAAGGATACACCATGGCAGACACATCTTTGCCCCGCAGCGGCCACGCCAAACAAACCGATAATGGCACTTCACCCACTCTGTTGCTGGCGTCGTCTTCACCCTGGCGGCGCGAGCTACTTCAGCGCCTGGGCCTGAACTTCGACTGCGCCAGCCCGAATATTGATGAAAGCCCGGCCAGAGGCGAGGCGCCGCAAGAACTGGCCTTGCGCCTGGCCCGGCAAAAAGCCGAGGCCCTGGCTGAACAATACCCGCAACACTGGATTATCGGCTCGGACCAGGTCGCCTGCCTGGCCAATGGCGAATTTCTCGACAAACCCGGAACACACAGCAATGCCGTGAGCCAGCTCACCCGCAGCAGCGGGCAACAGGTATACTTCTATACCAGCCTCTATTTACTAAACAGCTCTACGGGTGCCAGCCAGCAGCACTGTGAACCTTTCAACGTGCAGTTCCGTTCCCTGAGCCAGGCCGAAATAGAAGCCTACCTGCGGCGCGAACAGCCCTATCAGTGCGCCGGCGCTTTCATGATGGAAGGCCTCGGAATCACTCTGTTTGACAGCCTGCAGGGGCAAGACCCGAACGCACTGATTGGTCTGCCCCTGATTGCCCTCAATCGAATGCTCATTAACTGGGACTGCAACCCGCTTCTTCAAGGCGCCCGCTAACGCAATTCCAGACGCTGCTCGCTGACGTATTGCGCCACACCATGGCCTACCGAAACGCCAAGCTGATCCATCAGATTCCGAAGCGGTGAGCGCGCGCGACTGTAGTCAACCAGATTCTCGTGGCCGACAATCTGCCGCGCCACATAGGAGGTACTGCCAAGACCATCAATCAAGCCAAGCTCCAGCGCCTGTTCGCCACTCCAGATCAGGCCGCTGAACACTCTTGGATCGTCTGCCAGGCGATCACCCCGTCCCTGCTGCACAGCCGCAATGAACTGCCCGTGCGTGTTCTCCAGAACACTTTGCCAGAACGCCACTTCTTCTGGCTTCTCGGCAGAGAACGGGTCCAGGAAGCCCTTGCTGTCACCGGCGGTGTATAACCTGCGCTCGACCCCCAGTTTCTCCATCACTTCGGTAAAGCCAAATCCACCCGCCACCACACCAATGGAACCCACCAGACTGGCGCGATTGGCGTATATTTCATCGGCCGCAGATGCAATGTAGTAAGCACCCGAGGCGCCGACGTCAGAAATCACCGCGTACACTTTCTTGTCGGGATATTCAGCCCGCAGGCGCTTGATTTCATCGTACACGTAACCGGATTGCACCGGACTGCCACCCGGGCTGTTGATGCGCAAGATCACCGCAGCGGCGTCAGGCTCTTCAAACGCCGAGCGCAACGAACTGACAATATTATCGGCGCTGGCCAACTCATCAGCTGCAATGGGGCCATCCACGCCTATCACCGCGGTGTGCATGCCACCGGTCGCACTTTCGATCCCCTGCCCCAGCGGAAACTTGAACAGCAACACAATCCCGAACAGATAGGCAAACGTCAGTAACTTGAAAAATATGCCCCAACGTCGACTGCGGCGCTGCTCCACCTGCATCGACATGACCAGTTTTTCAATCAGTTTACGGTCCTGGCGACTCTGCTTTCCTTCGCTTGCGCCGGCTACCGCCGCTGGCTGATCATTCCAGCCCGGCTTGCCGTCGTTTTTGCCTGAATCCCATTCGCTCATTACACATCCTCTATGGTGACTGACCTATTCTTACAAACCCAAAACCTGACGTAAATCTGTGACCGTTTCAACAATGGCGTGGGGTGCATACTGGCCCAGCACGTCACGTTTGTGCACACCCCACTCCACGCCGATAGAGGGCATGCCAATCCGTTGCGCCATGTCCAGGTCGTAGCGAGTATCGCCAATCATCACCGCCTGTTCGGGCTTGATGCCATAAAACTCCAGAATCCGCGCCAACATCGCAGGGTCTGGCTTTGAGCGGGTCTCATCGGCGCACTGGGTGATTCCGAAATGCGGCCCCAGACCGCTGGAACTCAAGGCAAAATCCAGCCCGCTGCGATTCTTACCAGTAGCGACGGCACAGTGACGCCCGGCTCCGCGCAAATCTGTCAAGGTATCGGCAATACCGGCAAACACATTTTGTGGCGTGGTGGTTTTCTTGAAGAAGTGCTCGCGATAGCCCTCACGCATTCCAGTGATGTCTGCCGTGCTAATACCGGGGTACAGCTGCTGCAGTGCCTCTTCAATGCCCAGCCCGATAATATCCCGGTAAGCCTCACGCGCAAGCGCGGGGAAACCCAGGGCGGTCGAGGCCAGGTGCAAACTCTCGGCAATGTGCTCTACGGAATCGACCAGGGTGCCGTCCCAATCGAAAATAACCACTTTTACGTTCATTCATTGCGTCCTGTGCGGGCTGCAAGTTTCTGTAAAGCCGCCGTGAAGGCGTTGTCATAAGGTGCTTCCAGCTTCAGCGCCGGGCTGTGACCGTCGCCGTCTGGCGGCAAGCTCAGCTCCAGCGCCTGCGCGTGAAGCATCAGGCGCGAGCCCCCCAGGGCGCGAAACGCCTTCAGGCTGGCATCGTCCATATATTTGTCGTCACCGGCAATAGGATGACCGGCAAAAGCGGCGTGCACGCGAATCTGATGAGTACGGCCGGTGACCGGTGATGCCTCTACCAGGCTGTAACCGTCGTAACGCTCCAGGCAGCGAAACAGCGTCAGCGATTCTTTGCCGGCGTCGTCCACTTTTACCCGGCGTTCGCCGTTGGGCATTTCATAGCGCAACAGCGGCTGGGCCACTTTACTCACCCCTGCCAGCCAATGGCCGGATACCAGGGCATGGTAGTGTTTACGAATGCGCCTGTGCCGCAGTTCATCCTGCAGGTAACGCAGGGCCGAGCGCTTCTTCGCCACCATCACCAATCCCGAGGTATCCCGGTCAAGCCGGTGCACCAATTCCAGAAATCGCGCCTGTGGTCGCCCGGCCCGCAGCACCTCAATCAGCCCGAAGCTCAAGCCACTGCCGCCATGAACCGCAATACCGGACGGCTTATTCACCACCAGCAGCTGTTCGTTCTCAAACACGACAGCTGCCTCTACCACCGCCTGCACCCTGTCGCCGGGCGCGACCTGAGGTGCTTTTTCTTTACGCACCACCGGAGGAATGCGCACCTGATCACCGGTTTTTACCCGGGTATCAGGCTTTGCACGGCCCTTGTTAATTCGAACCTCGCCTTTGCGAACAATGCGGTAAATGATACTTCTAGGAACGCCCCGCAGCTGCGCCATCAGGAAATTATCCAGACGCTGGCCGTGATTGTCTTCGTCTACCGTTACCCACAGCACAGCCGGGCGCGGGATTTCAGGAGACGGATTTTTCTGCGACATGAAATTCCTTTAGAATGAAGCGGGCTTCGTTGCTTGGCCCGGGGAATACTGTTATATTTCGATGTGCTACGCCGTTTGTTTACGGCCTGACAGACTCCAGTCAGAAGCCGGAGCGGTTGCAGTATACCGACACTACTTGCGAGTTTGAATTGAAGTGGCTCGCAAGCTTGAAATGAAGCAGCTCTTAAGTTTGAAGTGCAACAGCAATGCCGGGCTCTTAATTGTTACAGCCGCGGCGACGAAAGACTCCCCACATCCCGGCGCAGGACCAACATTGGCTGCTAACCGGCACGGGAGCCGAAACAAACCTTGCGGAATACCGCCGGGGACGACATAACGAAGATTCATTGCCACGCAAGGCCGGGCCGTCCAGTTTACGAATACGACGTAAGACCAAGCACTTGTGTGAACCTGAAAACGGATAACATGCGCCTACAGACAATCACCTTAACCGATCCTTTCCTGCCCGCGGGCACCGGAATCATTGATGGTGGTCTAGAACAAACAGAGTTGCGCCCCATAAGGGCTTGATTCGTCTGGCAGCCTCCACTTCGCTAATGCCTTTCTCGATGGTTTTCTGTTTAAAATCAAACGACAGGAATTCATCCTTTCCATGAAAAGAATGCTTATAAATGCAACTCACCCCGAAGAGTTGCGCGTCGCCCTGGTTGACGGCCAGCGCCTATTTGACCTCGATATCGAATCCAGCTCACGGGAGCAAAAAAAGGCCAACATCTACAAGGGTAAAATCACCCGGGTAGAACCCAGCCTGGAAGCCGCCTTTGTGGATTTTGGTGCTGATCGTCACGGTTTTCTTCCGTTAAAAGAAATCTCCAAGGAATACTTCAAAAAATCTCCCGGCCAGATCGAAGGCAAGGTCAACATCAAAGATGTGATCGCCGAAGGCCAGGAAGTGATTGTTCAGGTGGATAAAGAAGAACGCGGCAACAAAGGCGCAGCGCTAACCACCTATATTTCGCTGGCTGGCCGTTACCTGGTTCTGATGCCCAACAACGCCCGTGCCGGTGGCATCTCCCGCCGCATTGAAGGCGAAGAACGGGCCCAGCTTAAAGAAGCCATGAACCAGGTTCAGGTACCCAAGTCTATGGGTATCATTGTTCGCACCGCGGGCATTGGCCGCAACAGCGAAGAACTGCAATGGGACCTGGACTACCTGGTACAGTTCTGGGAAGCCATCACCCAGGCCGCTGGCGAACGTAAAGCACCTTTCCTGATTCATCAGGAAAGCAACGTGATTATCCGGGCCGTGCGCGATTATCTGCGCCAGGACATCGGCGAAGTGCTGATTGACGCCGCCGCCGTGCACGAAGACGTGCTGAATTTTGTGCGCGCCGTCATGCCTACCTTTGAAAACAAAATCAAACTGTACAGCGACGAAATCCCGCTGTTCAGCCGTTACCAGATCGAAGGCCAAATCGAAACCGCCTTCCAGCGTGAAGTAAAACTGCCGTCTGGCGGCTCTATCGTGATTGACCCGACCGAAGCGCTGGTGTCCATCGACATCAACTCCTCGCGGGCTACAAAAGGCCACGATATAGAAGAAACCGCGCTGCAAACCAACTTGGAAGCCGCCGAAGAAATCGGCCGCCAGCTGCGTCTGCGGGATATGGGCGGATTGATTGTTATCGACTTCATTGATATGACCCCGGCCCGTAACCAGCGCGAAGTAGAAAACAAAATGCGCGAAGCCCTGGAAATCGACCGCGCCCGTGTTCAGGTCGGCAAGATTTCCCGCTTTGGTTTGCTGGAAATGTCGCGCCAGCGCCTGCGCCCGTCGCTGGGTGAAACCCGCAGCGAAGTATGCCCGCGCTGTGAAGGCCAGGGCACCATTCGCGGTATCGAATCCTTGGCGCTGAGCATCATGCGCCTGATTTACGAAGAGTCTTCCAAAGACAAAACCGGCGAAGTACGTGCCGTTGTGCCGGTATCCGTGGCTACCTTCCTGCTGAACGAAAAGCGCAAGCAGCTGGCGACGATTGAAGCCAATCAGGAAGTGTCGATTGTGATTGTGCCGGTTCCGCAAATGGAAACCCCGCACTTTGAAATCATCCGCATGCGCGACGACGAAACCGGTTCCGAGCACATATCCAGCCACCAGGTGGCTCAGGAATACAGTGAGCGCGAAGAAGAAGTCGCTGACGTAACCGTGCAAGAAAAACCCGTGCGCGAACAGGCCGCCGTAAAATCCGTGCGCCCCACCGCACCCGTGCCTGCGGCGACACCGGCAGCAGCACCCGCTAAAGCCGCAGCCGCAGCCGTGCAAGCCCGCGACGAAGGCATGTTCAGCCGTTTGGGTCGTAAAATTGCGCTTTTCTTCAACGGTGAAGAAGAAAGCCAGCCCGCTGCTAATAGCAGCAGTAGCCGCAATGCCAAACCGGCAGGCAATAGCGACAGCTCCAAGCAGCGCCCCACCACAAGCCGCAATGAGCGCCAGGACCGTCGCAAAACCCGCGTCGCCCGTGACGACCAGCAAGACAGCCGCGGCAGTGGCGAACGTAGTAGTAGCTCTAGCTCTAGCTCTAGCTCTAGCTCTAGCTCCAGTAATCGTAACGACGATAACCGAAGCAATCGCACCGACGACAGCCGCAGCCGCAGCAACCGCGGACGCGCTCGCAGCGAAGACAAAACCAACACAGGCAGCCAGAACAGCAGTGCTCAAAGCAGCAACTCCCAGAGCAGCAATTCACAAAGCAGCGGCGCCCAGAGCAACAATGTACAGAACGGCAACACCCAAAGCAGTGGCAACGACACACGCCGGGATGGTCGCCGCGACAACCAGAATCGCAGCCGCTCCAACCGCGATTCAACTCGTGACACAAGCCGCGATGGCAATAAGCCGAACGCTGAACAGGCGGATCAGAAGCCGGCTATAGAGCAAAAAGCTGCAGAACTCCGCAGCTCAAGCCCTAACCCAAGCCCAAGTCCAAGCTATAACGACCAGAACGATGCGCAGAGCCCCGCAGTTGCAGGCAGAGCCGGTGGTGACGAAAAACGCCGCAGCAAGCCTCGCCGCAGCCGTGGCCGTGATGGTTCACCGGCTGAGAATCCGGTATCAAACCCGGCCGAGCGCAAGGCAGCTCGCAGTGAAATTCATCAGCAAGACACCCAGTCGGAAACCCGTGACGCCGAAGACCGCGCCAAAGCGAAGGCCAAGGCCGCTGACAAGCCCGCAGATGCTCAGGTACAGCCTGCAGTAGCTGCAAAACCTGCCGAGCAAGCAGCGCCGCAGGTTGCACAAAATACGGCAGACGCGTCGTCTGAAACAACCCGCGAGCAGCCTGTTGCAGCAAAGCCGGTAGAAAAAGCGCCGGAGCCAGAAGTAGCCAAAACCGCTGCGCCTGCATCCGAAGCGCCTGCTGAAGCAGCCCCGGAAAGCGCAACGGTTTCTGCGGCCAAAGCAGCACCTTCCAGAATAGATGCCTACAATGGCGGCACCCGAAAGGCGGCAGACAAGCCCGCAAAAGCCAACACACCTGAGGTAGATAGCCCGAAGGTAGATAGCCCGAAGGTAGACAGCCCGGAGGTAGCGAGCCCAAAGCTGGATAGCGTGGAAGCTGAAAGCTCCACTGCTGAAGCCACGCCAGCCGACGCAGAGGACGAAAACGCGGATAAGCCAACCAAGCCAACCCGCAAGCGCACCCCTGCCCGCAAAGCCAAAGCGGCGAAAACAGAACCCGCTAACGAGCAAGAGCCGCAGCCCGCAAACAACGGCGCCAGCAACAACAACGCCGCTAAGGCCGACGTTGCTACAGAGCAGCCAACGGCAGCGCAGGTAGCCGACGCAGCGCCCGAAACTCCGGCAGCACCAGTAGCGCCGGGCCGGGCTTATAACGACCCACGTGAAGTACGTAAGCGCCAGCGCGCAGCGGAAACTGCCAAAAATGGCGGAGGCGAGTAATTATGCTAACCGACGCTGACATTGAAGCCCTGGAAGAAATTCTGTTTGCAGAGCCCTGGGGCGAAGACGCAGTAGACTTCTTCGGTTTCCACGGTTTGGTGTGTGCCAGCGTTGTGGGGCCAGTAGACTACTCGGTAGACGAGCTGTTCCTGCTGGCCACAGGCGTTGACGCCCTTCCCGGTGGCAAAGTGCCAGACGTGTTCAGTCGCTGCGTGCAGAAACTGAGCGGCGCCATGGCCAACGCGCTGGATATGGGCCTGGCCCTGGAACTGCCCGAGCCTGAAGACGATGACCCCATGAACGCACTGGAAAACTGGTGCGCCGGGTTCATCGAAACCTTTATGGAACGGGAAGACGCCTGGATGGAAGCCGCCAGCGAAGAAGAAGTGGGCGATTTGATTCTGCCCATGCTGGCGCTGTCCGGCTTATTCGAAGATGAAGACTTCCAGAACGTGCGCGACAGCGAAACCCTGTCGACACAGATGGCAGAGGCAATCCCGGATTCACTGACCGACCTGTACCTGTTGTTCCACGCGCCAGACTGATTCGGCGCCTTACCCTATTGCGTTAGCGCGCCCACGCTTATAAAAAGCGGGGCGACGGAATCAAAGCGCGATGGGTTGCCTGAAATGATGCCAGACGGGTGAAAGCCCTTCTGGCATTTTTTGTATCCGCCCCAGCTCCGCCCAAGGCGCCTTAGGCGTATGAAAATCACTGCCTTGGGATGCCCATAAACCCTCGGTCTGGCATAGCTGCACCAAAAAGCCGATGTCTGAAGATGTCAGGCCCGGACTACACACTTCCATTCCCTGGCCACCGGCGCGCCGGAAATCTGCCACCAATGCCCGAAGTTTGGTCGCGCTCAAGTCGTACTTACGCGGGTGCGCCAGCACTGCTATACCGCCAGCGTCGTTTATCCAGCGCACCACTTCTTCCAACTCTGGCCAATAGGCTTTTACATCTCCCGGCTTGCCTGCACCCAAGTGACGCTTGAATGCCTGGGCAATGTTCTTTACCACACCGGCATCCACTAACGCCTGGGCAAAATGCGGGCGCCCCGGCACATCCCCACCGGCGTGTTTGGTCGCGTGTTCTAACAGATTATCAACCTTCAACCTGGCCAGGCGTTCTACAATCACGCCGGCACGGGCGTGGCGATTGGCATTCTGCTGCTGCAACCGCGCCAGAAACTGCGGATCATCTTCGGCAAAATCCAGACCCACAATATGAATGGTGTGGCTTCTCCAGGCGCAAGACAATTCAACGCCGGCAATCAACTCAATATTGTAATCCTGAGCGGCAAGTCGCGCCGGCCCCAAGCCGTTAAGGGTATCGTGATCGGTTAATGCCAGATGGCTAACGCCCTTCTGGTGGGCCCGGGCCAGCAAGTCAGCGGGGCTCAGGGCGCCGTCTGACGCAGTGCTGTGGCAATGCAGGTCGATGCACAACGGCGGGTGTTGCGGTATAGTCGCGTCATGCTGTTGAGCTGACTGATGCTGCATAATAGTCACAAGCATTCCTGATTTCGGGGAAGGGTAAACATTTTAACGTAGCCCACTATAACAGCCATCACCGATACGACCGAGCTTAAAAGCCACACTGAAAAGCCGAACCTAAACGCCGAACCTAAACGAAGAGCGCCCTCTTATGTACTACGCTATCATCAGTGAAGATATCCATAACAGCCTGGCACTTCGCCAAAGCGCCCGCCCGGCTCATCTGGAGCGTTTGCACACATTGGCCAATGAAGGCCGTTTATTGGTTGCTGGCCCACACCCGACCATAGACACCAATGACCCTGGCGATGCCGGCTTCAGTGGCAGCCTGGTAATAGCCGAGTTCGAATCCCTCGAACAAGCACAAAGCTGGGCAGACGCAGATCCCTACGTCAGCGCCGGAGTTTATAGGCAGGTGCAGGTGAAACCGTTCAAGCGGGTATTGCCCTAGTATTCGACAATAGGTACCTGATAAAAGTCGCCATGAGCGTTTGGTAATGAATACGCGCTTGATCGACAAAGCCAGTGTGCCAGAATTACATCCTTATCCATTTTTTGTTCAAACAGAAACTTTCAGGAACCCCGTCCAGTGACCCCTTTTCGTCTGCTTGTTGTCCTCGTTTTTGTGTTCTCGTCCATTGCCGCGGCCCAGGCCCGAACTGTGTGGGTAGACGACAAAATCTACCTGCCAGTGCGCTCTGGCGCAGGCAACCAGTTCCGTATCATTGAGAACGCCGTGCCCAGTGGCACCGCGATGGAGTTGCTGGAATCTGATCAGAATGGCCACAGCAAAGTACGCACGGCCAAAGGCACCGTGGGCTGGGTGGCCAGCCAGTATCTGAGCACAACACCGATTGCCGCAACACAGCTCGCGCAAGTGCGTAAGGAACTGGAAACCGCACAGGCGGAAGTACGCCAAATGCAGGACCTGTTGGCAAACATAACCGGTGAACGCGACAGTCTGCAAAATTCCGAAAGCAGCCTGGCTGACCGCTCGTCCGAACTTATGGCTGAACTCAAACGTATCAAAGATATTGCCTCCAACGCGATTAATCTTGAGCGCCGCAATGGCGAGTTGCTGGAAGAAAATCAAAAAATTCGTAATGAACTGGAAGTACTGACAGCAGAAAACGAGCGCATGGAAGCCGGTAAAGAATCAGACTTCATGCTGCTCGGCGCCGGCTTGGTGCTAGGCGGTGTGTTGTTGGCACTGCTGATACCGATGCTAAAACCCACCCGTAAAAACGACAACTGGGCCTGAATGCTATGAGGGATTATTCAGAAAAGCGTGATTTTCATCGAATGCAGGTGAACACGGATATTGAAATTATAGACAGCAACGGCAATACCTTTGCCGGCGTGTGCCGTGACCTGAGCGCTTCGGGCATGCAGATTCTGGTGGCTCAGCGAATGGCTGTAGGCTCTGAGCTGCGCACCACCCTGCACCCCACCAGCGATAAGTTTCCGCCATTGGAGACCCTGTGCGATGTGTTGCGCTGCGAGCCCGAGGGTGATGGTTTTTTGTTGGGTGTGAATATTGCTGAAGTGACTGACTAAAAGATAGGGGACAGACTTGAAGTCTGTCCCCGGTCCGAGAGAGCAAAGTAGGGGACAGATTTGAAATCTGTCCCCGGTCCGAGGTTCACACCAACGCTTTCTCCGACACAATAATGCCGTTGTTATCGGCGTACACAAAATGCCCCGGGTGGAAGGTAACCCCACCGAAGGTCACGGCAATGTTCAGGTCACCCACATCATGCTTTTCTGTTTTGCGCGGATGGGTTCCCAATGCCTGCACGCCAAGAGCGGTTTTGGCGATCACATCGGCGTCGCGAATACAGCCATAAATAATCAGCCCGGCCCAACCGTTACTGGCCGCTTTTTCCGCCAGCATATCCCCCAGCAGTGCGTTGCGTTTTGACCCACCACCGTCGACGACCATTACCCGGCCAAGGCCCGGCAAGCCTACCTGCTGTTTCACCACCGAGTTATCTTCAAAACACTTCACGGTCACAATCTCCCCGCCAAAGTTGTCAATGGCGCCAAAGTTGCGAAACCCCGGTTCAACAACCTGCACTTCTGGAAATTCGTCGCACAGGTCAGGGGTTATGACCGTTCTTACCGTCAGGCCGGCAGCATCAGACACGTTCTTCTCGGACACAGCGTAATCACTCCTTTTATCAGCACCGGGAAATAGGGGACGGATTTGAAATCCGTCCCCGGTCGGTGGTTTAGGTTCAGCTTGGGCAAATAGGGGACGGATTTGAAATCCGTCCCCGGTCGGTGCGTCCCCAGTCGGTGGTTTAGGTTCAACCGTATCGTGATAGAACCAGACACGCCGCCTGCATCGATTGCGGGCGCAATGAATGCGATGAAGGCGGCGTCTACTCATCAGTACGGCTTCTGATCTGCCAGAAAGAACCAGGTATCCAGCACCGAATCCGGGTTTAAAGACACGCTGTCGATGCCCTGCTCCATTAGCCACTTGGCCAGGTCCGGATGGTCAGACGGGCCCTGTCCACAAATACCAATGTACTTACCGGCCTTACGGCAGGCCTGAATGGCGCTCGACAAGAGCACTTTAACCGCGTCGTTACGCTCATCAAACAAGTGAGCAATAATGCCGGAATCCCGGTCCAGGCCCAAAGTCAGCTGGGTAAGGTCGTTAGACCCGATAGAAAAGCCGTCGAAGTGCTCCAGGAACTGATCCGCCAGCAGCGCGTTACTGGGCAGCTCGCACATCATGATCACCCGCAGGCCATTCTCGCCCCGCTTCAGACCGTTCTCCGCCAGCAACTCCATAACCTGAGCCGCTTCGCCTACGGTGCGTACAAACGGAATCATCACCTCTACGTTGGTGAAGCCCATTTCGTTGCGCACCCGCTTCATGGCACGGCATTCCAGCTCGAAACAGTCGCGGAAGGTTTCAGAGATGTAGCGCGATGCACCGCGGAACCCCAACATCGGGTTTTCTTCATCCGGCTCGTAAAGCGCGCCGCCAATCAGGTTGGCGTACTCGTTAGACTTAAAGTCTGACATGCGCACAATCACTTTCTTCGGTGCGAACGCCCCTGCCAGGGTCGAAATACCCTCCACCAGCTTGTCCACATAAAAATCCACCGGCGACGAATAACCGGAAATACGCTTGTCGACCGTCTGCTGGATATCACGGGGCAAAGTGTCGTAGTTCAACAGCGCTTTGGGGTGAACACCAATCATCCGGTTGATGATAAATTCCAGACGGGCCAGGCCAACGCCTTCGTTTGGCAGCGCCTGAAAGTCAAAGGCGCGGTCCGGGTTGCCCACGTTCATCATGATCTTGAACGGAATGTTGGGCATGGATTCTATGGTATTTTCGCGTAGTTCAAAGTCCAGCGCGCCCTCATAAATAAACCCGGTGTCGCCTTCAGCGCATGAAACCGTCACTTCCTGGCCGTTGTTCAGCAATTCGGTGGCATCGCCACAGCCAACCACCGCAGGAATACCCAGTTCACGGGCAATAATGGCCGCGTGGCAGGTACGGCCGCCACGATCGGTGACTATGGCGGAGGCGCGCTTCATCACCGGTTCCCAATCTGGGTCGGTCATGTCGGTAACCAATACATCGCCGTCTTGCACCTTGTCCATTTCATTGATGCTGGTGATAATTTTCACCGGGCCGGCACCAATCTTGTGGCCAATGCTGCGGCCTTCCACCAGCACCTTGCCGGTTTCTTTCAGCAGGTAGCGCTCCATCACGTTGGCAGAAGCGCGGCTTTTTACGGTTTCCGGGCGCGCCTGCACAATGTAAATACGGCCGTCGTCGCCGTCTTTGGCCCATTCGATGTCCATCGGGCGCTGGTAGTGATTTTCAATAATCATCGCCTGCTTGGCGAGTTCTTCCACTTCCGCATCGGTGATGCAGAAACGGCCACGTTCGGCGGCGTCGACCTTCACAGTTTCCACAAACTCACCCTCGGTCGGGTTTGTGTGGTAAATCATTTTGATGGCTTTGCTGCCCAGATTGCGGCGTAGCACCGCAGGGCGGCCAGCGGTCAGCGTGGACTTGTGCACGTAAAATTCGTCAGGGTTCACTGCGCCCTGTACCACGGTTTCGCCCAGCCCGTAAGAGCCGGTGATAAACACCACACCGCGGAAACCGGATTCGGTGTCCAGAGTAAACATAACGCCGCTTGCGGCGGTCTCACTGCGCACCATCTTCTGGATGCCTGCCGACAGGGCAACCAGTTTGTGGTCGAAGCCATGGTGAACACGGTACGAAATCGCGCGATCGTTAAACAAAGAAGCAAACACTTCTTTCACCGACGTGCGAATCTTGTCCAGACCAACTACGTTCAGGAAAGTTTCCTGCTGGCCCGCAAAAGAGGCGTCTGGCAGGTCTTCCGCGGTGGCGGAGGAGCGCACCGCAACTGCCATTTTAGGGTTGCCGTTCTGAAGCTGGGTATAGGCTTCAGCCAAGGCGTTGTCAAGCACTGCGGGGAAAGGCGTAGCAATCACCCATTGGCGGATCTTCGCGCCAACGCGAGCCAGTTCGTTAACGTCGTTAACGTCCAGCACGTCCAGGGTTTCATCAATTTTGTCTTTCAGGCCATCGGTCGCCAGAAACTCTCGGTAAGCGTGAGAGGTCGTCGCGAACCCGCCGGGCACAGTCACGCCCGCATTGGCGAGATTACTGATCATTTCACCGAGGGAAGCGTTCTTACCGCCTACCCGGTCCACATCAGACATTCCCAGGTGTTCAAACCAAATGATGTAATCTTGCAAAATGCATCTCCCTTGAGTCGGTTTCGCGGAGTGTCGAATGTGGGGTGTCGGATTTGGAGTGTATAATACTGGAAATTGTGGCAATTACATAGGGAACCGCTCCAACATGAAACGCACCGCATTCTTTCTGTCAGACGGAACAGGCCTGACGGCCGAAGGGCTAGGACACGCGCTGCTGGCTCAGTTCGAAAAAATCGACTTTGAACGCATCACCGTTCCTTACATAGATGATGAGAACAAAGCCCACGAAATTGTGGAGCGCATCAATCTGGCTTCTGAACACGACGATGCCCGCCCGCTGGTATTCGACACCATTGTGAACAACGATATCCGCACAATTGTGTCTACCGCAAACGGCTTTATGGTGGATATATTCGGAACGTTTTTAAACCCGCTGGAACAGGAACTGCAGTCTGCATCGTCCTACACCGTGGGCAAATCACACTCCATTGTAAACGGCGACAATTACGAGCGCCGCATTCACGCAGTGAACTTTGCGCTGGATAACGACGACGGAGCACGCATTCGACATTACGACGAAGCCGACCTGATTCTGGTGGGCGCATCCCGCAGCGGCAAAACACCCACGTGCCTGTACCTGGCCCTGCAATACGGTGTGAAGGCCGCCAATTACCCTATCACCGAAGAAGACCTGACAGACCAGCAGTTACCAAAAGCACTGCGACCCCACAAACAAAAAGTGTTCGGCCTGACCATCGAGCCGGAACGGCTGGCCACCATTCGCAACGAACGCAAGCCAAACTCCCGCTATGCGTCCATTAGCCAATGCATGCATGAAATTGAGGAAATAGAGCTGATATACCGTCGCGAGCGCGTGCCGTTTTTAAACACCACGGCTTACTCGGTGGAAGAAATTTCGACCCGTATTATGGTAGCAACCGGGCTCAAACGAAATCGCTGAGCCCGGGTTGCTTGTTTGCTAAAGCCCGCCTTAAAGCTCCTGAATACCCAGGCCCAACTGCTCCACCAGCGCGCGATTGTCGGCGCTGGTGACCACCGCAGTGCTGGCTTTTTCTGGCGCCAGCCAATCTCCAGCCACCCGTTTCAGGTCGTCAATCGTTGTAGCTAGAACCCGCTCGCGGAAACGCCCACGCTGCTCGGCGCTGCGGCCAAACAACGCACTGTGAAACGCATGGCGCGCTGCGCCGGCCGGTGAATGGGGTTTGTCCAACTGGCCGATCACGCCCAGAATAGACTCTTCCAAATCTTGATAGCTGTGATCAGCTTCCACCAACCACTCCAGAGCCTTGTCAAAATCCGCCAGGGTATCGGCCAGGCGCGGGTCGCGGTAAGAGAAGAACTTGAACGTGCCGTTCACGCTGTCCTGCGCTGCACCGCCGCCGTAAGCGCCGCCTTTCTCGCGGATGGCACGGTGCAAATAACCGTTACGCAAGAATCCGCCCAGCACCGTCAACGCGGCCGCATCCGGGTGATCAACCGCCACCGTGGGATAGGCCTTGGCGCAGAAGTTCACCTGGGTTGAAGTCAGCCAGGCTTCATGGGTGGTGTAGTTCACCGGCTCCATGCGCCACGCGCTGTCTGGCGCAGATTCCGCGTTTTGCCACAGGCCTTTCACATCGTCCAGCATCGGCTGCAGTTGCTCGTCTTCACCAATCAGCAGGAACTGGCGGCTTTGCTTGCCAACCTTCTGATGCAGATCCGTCAGCTTCTGGCAGAACGCTTTCAGCTCAGCCGGCTCTTTCAGGGATTTATCCAATGATTTGGTGCGGCGAATGGCTTCCAGCCCGCCCAGGCGGAAACTCAGCCAGGCGCCCGGGCTCATGCCCTGGGCCGCGGCGCTCATGGCCAAGGCATGGCCACTGCCGGTAACGGCTTGTTCACGGCGGGCGCGAATCTGGGCAATAATTTCCGCAATGCGGCCGGTTTCATCAAAACGGGCGTTGCTGTAAACGTCTTTCAGCAAACGCGCCAGAGCGTCACTGTTGCGCGCCAGAGCCTTGCCGCTGAACACCAGGTAACCGGACATATCCTGCACGTTGTCAATCTTGCCCTTGCTGACAAAGCTGGCCGAAATGCCACCGGTTTCAGCAGAAATGCGGTCCTGCATCTGCAGGTAATCCAGCTCACCACAGCCCACTTCTGAAATCAGCGCGGTGTAATAAGGCATCAGCGCCAGCTCTTCTTCATTCAACGACGGCAGTGGCAATACCACCTGTTGATAAACCAATCCGTTGGTACCGCGGGCATAGACCGTGGCCGACAGGTCGCCATCAAAACGGCCTTCGGGCTCTGGCATCTGCAGGGGCACATCGGTCAAATCCACCTTCGGCAGAATTGAGTCGTCGTCTTTGCGGGTTTGGCGGTCCTCCAGGGCCTGGGCGCGCTCAACGATCTGTGCTGTTTCTTCGTCGCTCAGCTTGGCCTTGCGCTGCGCCAGGGCCGCACGGATAGACTCGGTACGCAGGCCTTCCAGCTTGTCGTCCGGGCGCAGGGTCAAGGTTACCCGGTGCGGGTTGTCCAGCAACTTGCGACGAATCAGGTTCGGCACAAACTGTGGGTCCTGAATTTTTTCCCGCAGACGAGCCAGAACCGGCTCCAGATCCAGCAGATCCACCGGGTCACCGCCGTGCACCATTGGCGAAATGGCGGACATAATCAGCTGCAAACCGTAAGGGAAGCCGTCACCGGAAATTTCGCGCTGGTGCAATTCCAACTGATGCAAAATCGCTTCCAGCCGTTCACTGCTAACGCCGTCTTCAACAACCTTCTTCAAGGTTTCTTCAATCAGCTGCTCAAGCGCTTGCTGCTGCGCAGGCTCGCTGCCTTCTATACCGCACACGAACGTCATTTCACGGTTGGAATCTTCCAGCCCGCACAAAGGCGAAGGCGCCTGGCCCAGCTCGGTGGTTTCCAAAGCGCGCATCAGCGGTGACGCGCTGTTATCCAGTAGCACCGAAGACAACAACTGGCCTTCCAGGTTTTCTTCCAAGTCAAAACTGTGGCCTAACAGCCAACCCACAACAATGTGGGTTTTGGCTTCCGTTGGTTCGCCTTCGTTAACGGCGTAAGCCTGCTCTACCCGCAGCGGCGCAAACATTCGTTTTTCATCATAAACCGGCAGTTTTACATCCAGCTTGTCAAAACGCTTGAGCACCAGCTTTTCGAAGCGCTCCTGGTGTTCAACGGCCGGAATATTGCCGTAGGTCGCAAAAATCGCGTTGCTGGGGTGATAATGATGCTTGTAGAACGCCAACAGGTCGTCATAGGACAAATCGGTAATGTGATCCGGCTCGCCACCGCTGTTGTAATGGTAAGTGGTCGTAGGAAACAGATGGCTGGACAGGTTCTGCCATAGCTGAGACGTGGCCGAACTCATAGCGCCCTTCATCTCGTTGTACACCACGCCGCGGTATACCAAATCGCTGGTCGGATCTTCCGGCTTGTCGAACTCCAGGCGATGGCCTTCCTGGGCAAAATCCAGTTTGTCCAGCTTGGAGAAAAACACCGAATCCAGATACACGTCCAGCAGGTTGTCAAAATCTTTGCGGTTCATGCTGGCGAACGGATAGGCGGTCCAGTCGCTGCTGGTGAACGCGTTCATAAAGGTATTCAGCGAACGGCGAATCATCATAAAGAACGGATCGCGTACCGGATAACGCTCGCTACCGCACAGTGCGGTATGCTCCAGAATGTGAGCCACGCCGGATGAATCCATCGGAAACGTACGCAAGGCCACAAAGAACACGTTTTCGTCGTTGTCTGCAGCCAGGTGCAAGTGGCGCGCACCCGTCTTTATATGGCGATATTCTTCAACATCCAGATTCAGGGTGCCGATGTGGTGGGAACGAATTTTTTCAAACGCCGGATGCATTGCGTTGTCAGATGTTGCAGCCATTCAAACTGTCCTGTTGTTAATTCGAGAGATAACTCGAGGGATGACTCGAGAGATGATTCAATAACGGGTTGCGCGGTAAAATCGTTACGCCCTGACACTGCGGCAAGGTGATGCGTTATAAACAGATACGATGCGGAAAGCGCAAAGGTACAGCGTAACACGGGTTATCCGTTATCATGCAGCACACCCGGTGCAACAAGGTAATTGCTATCACTATGAGCACAATAGAAAATACCCCCGGCAACCTCGCAAATTCAAAAGCGCCAACCCCGTCCCCGACACTGAGCACCAGCCAGGCGCCTGGCGACCCGGTTCCGGCACGTGAAGTCGCCGCTTACTGGGATGAACGCAGGCGCTACCTCAAAAGCATCCGCAAAACGCCGGCTGTGCGCAATCACTACTGGCGAGCCATGACGGTTTATCTGTTGCGGCGGGTATTGTGGTCATTCGGATTTTTTCCGGTGTTTTTCGCCTTCTGGATTCCGCTGGTGCTGGCCCAATTTAATCCGGTTGTGCTGGCCAATGATATGATTGCGCTACTGCAGGACTTCACCGGCAGCAATCCGGAACTTCAGGCCAACACCCTCAGTACCTTGGTGATTGCCTGGGGGTCTATTGGCGGCTTCTTTTTGATCTTTGATTTTGTACTGTCGCCGTTCCGCTCGCCCTATGAATACGAAGCCGACGTTTACATGCGCGCCTGGGAGCATCAATACAGCACAACCGACGCGTCACTCAGCACGTCGCCCACCACATCACCAAGCACACTTTCCAGTAGCACGGCATCTAGTAGCATATTATCTAAAACACCCTCCAACCCTGCGGAAGCTTCATGAATCACCTGTTTGTAGACAACCTCACCGTCATCGACTTCGCCTACCTGGACGCAACCCGCGGCTTAGTGGGTGAAAGCTGGATTGCCGACATTGTTCTGGGCGGCGAGCTGGATGAACAGGGCATGGTGTTCGATTTTTCACACGTAAAACGGGTGATCAAACAAGTGATCGACGCCCAGGTAGACCACCGCCTGGTAGTACCAAAAGGCCACCCGGGGTTGTTGCGAAACGACCAAACACCCCAGCACTTTATATGGCCGCTTACCAACGGCGAACAGATCGCCCACACCGGCCCGGGTGAAGCCGTGCTTTGGCTGGCTGGTGACACCGTCACCAAAGCGGCTGTTGCCACCCTGCTGGAACACGAACTGAAAGCCGTACTGCCCAACAACGTAATATCCGTAGACGTACACCTGCGTGAAGAAGTGCTTGAAGGACCTTACTACCATTATGTGCACGGCCTTAAGAAACACCTGGGCAACTGCCAGCGCATCGCCCACGGCCACCGCTCGCCCATCTGCATCCACCGCAACGAACAGCGCGACACCGGCCTGGAAGCCCTCTGGGCAAAACTCTGGAAAGACATCTACGTAGGCACCGAAGAAGACATCAGCCGCCGCTTTGTCGACGACAATGGCGCCGAATACATCCACTTCGAATACGAAGCCAACCAGGGCGAATTTGCCCTAACCCTACCCGCCAGCCGCGTGTACATGATGGACACAGACACCACCGTAGAGTTAATCGCAGCGCACATTGCGGATCAGCTGAAGCAGGAGTTTCCTGAAGATTCGATTCGGGTGAAGGCGTATGAGGGTGTGGGAAAAGGGGCTATGGCGTCGCGATGAGCCAGACAGGAACAGCCAGACGGGGACAGATTTCAAATCTGTCCCCAAGCTTGACCGACAAAGCCAAACGGGGACGGATTTGAAATCTGTCCCCTTGACCCAATATTACAGACACAAAAAAACCACCCGAAGGTGGTTTTTTTGATGGCTTGACGGTGGACTAAACCTGCAAGCCGTATTGGCGTCCCCTAGGGGGTTCGAACCCCTGTTGCCGCCGTGAAAGGGCGGAGTCCTAGGCCGCTAGACGAAGGGGACTAGAAAAAATTGGTGGAGCCAGACGGGATCGAACCGTCGACCTCAACACTGCCAGTGTTGCGCTCTCCCAGCTGAGCTATGGCCCCCAATCGATGCGTATAGTAAGGATCGACCCCTGGGCCGTCAACCCTTTTCTGCCACTTTCTCCAAGTTCGCCGAAAACTACCTGCATCCCTGCCTTTAGCGCTTAACGATTGAACAGATTGATTATTCAGCCGTCAACGCGGCGTATTCTTTCTCTACCTTTTTGGTTTCCTTCTTGGAAAACCCACCCAAAATTTCCAACCCATGGCGCAAACGCGCACGGGTCATGTCTGGCCCCAACTGTTCCATAGAGTCCATCACCGACCAGGAATTGGGCGTACCGGCAATCGCCACGAACACAGCGAACATGAAATCGCCCATCTTCAGGTCCATCGCCTTGGCCAGGAACTTCACATCGGCAAATATGTTGTCTTTACTCCAGTGGCGCTGAGCCTCCAGGTGCCACAATGTGAACTGCAGTACCCGCTTCACCTGCCCTTCTTCCAATTTGTTGTGGGCGAAGCTCTCTGGCGTCAACGGCAACATGCCGCTGAACATGAACTGGGCAATGGGCGCCACATCCGAGAACACGTCGGCACGGCCCTTCACAAACGGCACCAGCGCCGCCAAATCGTTCTGATTGAACCACCACTGACTCATACGCTGCATAAACTGCTCGTCGCTGAGCTCTTCCCGTAGCCACAGGCCATTCAGCCAGCGCAGTTTCTCAACATCAAACACCGGGCCACCCAGGGACACTCGCTGAATATCAAAATGGCTGATCATCTCATCCAGGGTGAACTTCTCGCGCTCATCCGGCATCGACCAGCCCATGCGGCCCAGGTAATTGGTCACCGCTTCCGGCAAAAAGCCCATGCGTTCATAGAAGTTGATGCTGGTTGGGTTCTTACGTTTCGAGAGCTTGCTCTTGTCGGGGTTACGCAGCAGCGGCAGGTGACACAGTACCGGCATGTCCCAACCAAAGTACTCATACAACAGCTTGTGCTTGGGCGCCGAGTTAATCCACTCCTCACCGCGCAGCACGTGGGTAATTTCCATCAGGTGGTCGTCCACCACGTTCGCCAAGTGGTACGTGGGCATGCCATCAGACTTTAGCAGAATCTGGCAGTCCACCTGGGCCCAGTCGATCTCGATGGTGCCGCGCAGCATGTCGGAAATTTCACACACGCCTTCGCCAGGCACCTTCATGCGGATCACATAGGGGTCGCCCGCTTCCCGGCGACGATGCACCTCTTCCGGTGACAACTCTAGATTGCCCTTAATGCCCGGATTCAGGCCCGCAGCCTTGCGCTCTTCACGAATCACATCCAGCTCTTCCGGCGTACGAAAGCAATAGAACGCGTGACCGGCGGTGACCAAGTCTTCCGCGTACTGGGCGTAGGAGTCTTTGCGTTCCGATTGGCGGTAAGGGCCGTGGGGGCCGCCCACATCGGGGCCTTCATCCCAGTTCAAACCAAGCCAGCGCAGCGCGGTCAGAATTTCCTGTTCGGATTCCGGTGTGCTGCGGGCTTGGTCGGTGTCTTCAATGCGCAGAATAAACTGGCCACCGTGCTGGCGCGCAAAACACAGGTTGAACAAAGCCACGTATGCGGTGCCAACGTGCGGATCGCCGGTGGGTGACGGAGCAATTCGAGTACGTACTACAGTCATGGGTATTTCCTGAAATAAATTCCCGAGAATAGCGTGGCAGTAAGAGCCTTACGGGAATAAAAAGTGGCCATTAATCATTAGTTGTTTCCCATTATAACGGCCAAACCGGCAAACCGCATTGTCACCAACGTTTTCGCTTCAGCATGCATTTGCATCGCAACCCGTTGATGAAATATTATAACATTTCTAAAGCAAGCAACGGCTCATCCGCCGCCCACTCTAATAAACCTGAATGGAACACCAAACTATGAGCACCCAACTGCGCCTGCCCCGTGCTGCTTTTATAACCGGCCTGCTAACACTCGCCGCTGCCCTGCCCGCAGTCGCCGAAACAAATATAGTCACGTCCATCAAACCGCTGGAACTGCTGGTACGCGCCGTGGCCACCGATGACGTCACCGTTACCAGCCTCGTCGCCCCGGGCGGCAGCCCGCACAATTACACCCTGCGCCCGTCCCAACGCCGCGCCCTGGAGCAGGCCGATGCCATCTTCTGGGTAGGGCCGGATATGGAAAGCTTTCTTATCCGCCTGCTGGCCAATGACGAATTCAGCGGCAGAACCCATCAGCTGTCGGGCCAGACGGACAACCACAACGAAGAAGCTCCTCACGCCAACGATAACCAAAGCCGTGAGCATACCGACCATCACGAACACCAAGCTGACGAAGAAAAACACAATGGTCACAGTGACGAGGACGAACACGACAATCACAGCGACAAAGAAGACCACGGCGACCACAGCGACCACAGCGACCACAGCGACCACAGCGACCACAGCGACGAGCATGCTCGGACTGATGATGAACACAACCACGACCACGGCACGGGTGACGACCCACACATTTGGGTAGACCCACAACGCGCCCTCGAGATGGCCCGCGCCATCGCACAAACACTGTCAAAACTGGACAGCACCAACGCCCAGGCCATCCAACAAAACCTGCAAGCGTTTGAACAACGCGTGAATGCCCGCGAAGCCAGCATCCGCGAGCAACTCGAACCGCTGCAAAACCGGAAACTGTTCTCCTACCACAGCGCCTTCACCCGCTTCGCCGAACACTACGGCCTGCAACTGCAAGGCGTACTCACACTGAACCCGGCACTCAGCCCCGGCGCCAAACACATCGCCGAAGTACAAAACCAGCTAAAACAAGCCGGCAGCGCCTGCCTGCTCACCGAACCCCAGTTCAACACTCAATGGTGGAAAAGCATTACAGAGGGCTTAGACATCACCTTCAGCACCTGGGACCCACTGGCCACAGACATACCCGCGACATCCGAAGGCTATGAGCAGTTCCAGCAAAGCATCGCCGATGCCGTGCTGAACTGCCGCTAGGGAGGGGGCCAGGGGACGGATTTCAAATCCGTCCCCGCTTTGGCAGTCCGTCCCCGCTTTGGCATTAAGCTCGTCCTTCGGGACAGATTTGAAATCTGTCCCGGCATTACGCTTTATGAGAAACTGCTCCCCCAAAAAGGAGCCTCAGCCATGTCCGACCACAGCCCATCACCCAATCACCACCCCGCCACCCGCATCATTCACAACCGGCGCCATCGGGACCAGCAAGGCAGCCCTTACTCGCCGATTTACAACACCACCACCTACCGTTTCGACACCACCGCCGAACAGCTGGCCGTGGTAAAAGGTGAAAACGACGGCAACCTGTACACCCGCTGGGGCACCAACCCCACCATTAAAGAGCTGGAACAGGGGCTGGCGCAGCTGGAATCAGCACAGGCAGGTTTAGCGTTTGCCTCCGGCATGGCGGCCATCTCCGCCACCCTGTTTGCCCATGGCCGCAACGGCATAGTGTGCGCAGGCGATCTGTACGGCGGCACCCAGGAACTGCTGGTGAATCATTTTGAGCCCTTGGGCATTCCCGTCATCTTCCTTCTAAACCAACAGCTGGATGAGCTGGAACAGCATCTGACCGAACCCGACATGTTGGTGTACTGCGAAACCCCAGCCAACCCAACCATGGCCATACTAGACATTGCCGACTTGGCCCGCCGTACTCACGCCAAGGGCGCCTTATTGGCCGTTGATAACACCTTCGCCAGCCCCATCAACCAGCGCCCGCTGGAACTGGGCGCCGATCTGGTCATGCACAGCGCCACAAAGTACCTGGCCGGCCACAGCGACTTAACCGCCGGCGCCTTTATGTCCAGCGCAGAACTCGCCAAACCCGTCGCCGCCTGGCGTAAAAGCTTGGGCCAGATACTGGCACCGGAAATGGCCGCACTGCTATCGCGCAGCCTGCGAACCCTGCACGTACGAGTCCGCCAGCACAACGAAAACGCCATGGCCGTGGCCATCGCCATGGAAAAGCACCCGAAAGTCAGCCGCGTACTCTACCCCGGCCTGCCAGATTTCCCCGGCCACCAACTCGCCAAACAGCAAATGCACGGCTTCGGCGGCATGCTTAGTATTGATATCGTAGGCGGCGGAAAAGCCGCAGAATGTGTCGAAGACCACCTGCAAGTCTTCCTGCTAGCCACCAGCCTGGGCGGCGTAGAAAGCCTCGTCAGCCAGCCAATTGCCACCAGCCACTACCGCCTGACACCCGAAGACCGGGCACAAAGGGGCATCACTGATGGCTTACTGCGATTGTCCGTGGGGCTTGAAGATGCGGGGGATTTGATTGCAGATTTAGAGCAGGCGCTGGACAGCTTGGCGGAGTGACCCTGTTCTCAGGGACGGAGCATCGGGGATAGAGCACCGGGGACGGATTTTAAATCCGTCCCCTCTAGATTTTCTTGGGGACAGATTTCAAACCTGTCCCCGGTATCGCTAACAATACGCGAATAAGGAGTAAATCAATGGAACAGCGCGTTATTGAGGGCGACGCCAGATGCCAGACACGCTAGTACTTCATTCGGAAAACTTCGGCTTGCTCTCCAATCTTGCGCATGACATTGCTGACGGTGGCTTGCTCATGGGCATCAGGGCTAAGAAGTGTGATGAGTAGGTAACACTCCCTGTGGATGGCGCCTTGACAATAAACCAGGTGCCGATCACTCGTGCGATTAAATTGCATTAGCCGAACCGGCCAGGCGCCGAATTCTGATAGGTGAACGTGACGAACATCCTCCTGCAGAATTAGCGATGGAGTATGCGGGTGATCATAGGCGACATCCCGCCCAAAATAATCCGGGCAAAAACCACTTTCCTTGTACTTCCGAAAGTCGTTGATGAGATCGTTTAAATCCTCTTCTTTAAACAGTTTTTGGATAGTGACTGACCTGAAAACACGTATCACTCAGAGAAGCCCTCCATGTCCTCTCGGGTCGTTTCCAGCATTAAGTCAGCTCCCTTTTTACAGAGGTCAGCAAGCTCAGAGCCTCGCGGACGAAAACGTCCCACAAACGTACGCGATTCTTCTTGATCCCCAATCAACTGAACCATCTTCTCAAACAGCTCTGCACCAATCATGTAGCCTGCTGGCTTGTTGTGGTTCAAAACCGCAATAGGCTCGTTTTGGAAATACTGCGCCGGATTATTACGCAATGCAGAAATGCTGACCGACTTTTCCGCCAAAATAGAGTTCGTTGTCATAACCCACTCCAACAATAATTTGCACAAAAATTTGTGCTATTTTTTGCACTATATCTCATTAACAGCTCTGCTAGCAAGCGAGCCTGAGCGGCGTAGAAAGCCTGGTCAGTCAGCCAATCGCCACCAGCCACTACCGCCTGACACCCGAAGACCGGGCACAAAGGGGCATCACTGATGGCTTACTGCGATTGTCCGTGGGGCTTGAAGATGCGGGGGATTTGATTGCAGATTTAGAGCAGGCGCTGAACAGCTTGGCGGAGTAACCGTGTTCCCAGGGACGGATTTGAGGACAACGGGGACGGATTTCAAATCCGTCCCCTTTTCAGGTTTCCGGTGTGCCCTAAACATCACTCAGCAATCACCACCCGTGAACCCGGCGTTGCCTTCAAAGCACTTTCCAACACGCTCTTCAACGCCACCTTGGCACCATCATCACCGTGCACTAGCCGAATTTCTTTGGGCGCATCGGCAATACCCATTACAAAATTCAACAAGTCACTTTGCCCTGCGTGGGCGGAATAACCGCCTACTTGATGAATACGGGCGCAAATGGGGTAACGTTTGTCATCAAGTTCTACCCA
This sequence comes from Marinobacter sp. LV10R520-4, assembly GCF_002563815.1. Classification (NCBI taxonomy): domain Bacteria; kingdom Pseudomonadati; phylum Pseudomonadota; class Gammaproteobacteria; order Pseudomonadales; family Marinobacteraceae; genus Marinobacter; species Marinobacter sp. LV10R520-4. The sequence continues at coordinate 87,375 of NZ_PDJM01000001.1, forward strand.
GCCAGCCTGATCCGGTGTTCGCACACCGGCGTTGCTGCCATATTTCAGAATTTCCCGCCCTGGTGTACCCGCAGCCTGATAGCCCACGAACAACACATCATTACGGGCGTCGCCGAGCATCGCTTTCAAGTAGTTCACCACACGACCACCGGCACACATGCCTGAACCGGCCAACACCACCGCCGGGCGCTTGAAACTGGCCAGATACTCAACGGCGTCAAGGTGACTCGCATGGCTGTTAATCAGCGTAAGCTGATCAAAACCCAACGGGTGTCGCCCCTGGCTCAGCACTTCCTGGGCTTCCGCGTCCCACATGGGTTTTAGCTGGCGATAAATGCGGGTGAACTCTGCCGCCAAGGGCGAATCCACCACAACTTCCAGATCCTGCCACTCCACACCCGGCGCCACCGGCTCAGCGCCAAATTCATGAATCAGGCTTTCAATTTCATACAGCAAATCCTGAGTTCGGCCAATACTGAACGCCGGCACAATCACGGTACCGCCATCGGCCAGGGCGCTTTGCAACACCTGCTTTAAACGCAAACGCCGGGTGGTGCGGTCTTCGTGATCCTTATCGCCATAGGTGCTTTCAATCACCAACCGATCAGCACGTTCCGGCGACACCGGTGCCGTCAGCAGCGGCGCGTGAGCAGCGCCTAAATCACCACTGAACACAATGCGCTCATTAGCCAGCTCGCCCTGTTCCCCGACACGCTCACCTTCGCCTTCTCCAACGTGCGCTCCCTCTTGCCCTGCCGCCGTAACATCACACTCCACATAAGCCGAGCCCAGAATATGCCCTGCCGGCTGAAAGCGAATATCCAGAGAACCGCCGGTTTCATTATCCGCCCCAAACACCGAATGCCACTGCCCATAAGGCACTGGCACCAAGCGCTGGCGAATCAGTCCCAGCACGCGTTCAATCAAAGCCCTATCCCGCGTAAAGCCAATTTTTAGAGCGTCTTCCAGAATCTCCGGCAACATAATGGCGGAAGGCTCAGAGCATATAATCGGCCCGTCAAACCCCGCCGCCAGCAAATAAGGTATGCGGCCAACGTGGTCAATGTGCACGTGGGTAACCACCAGCGCGTGGATGTGATCAAGGGGGAAATCGATAGCAAGGGCGGCAATATTCGCCGAAGCAGGGACAGATTGATGAGCCAAAGCGGGGACAGATTTAGAAATCTGTCCCCGAGCGAGCCTGCCCGCGGCGTCTGCACCCTGAAACAGGCCACAGTCAATCAAGATGCCGGCGGAAGGATGCAACCGACCAGGGGGAGTAATACTCAATTCGTGGCAGGAGCCGGTAACGCCAGAGACGGCGCCGTGGTGGGAAATATTGATCATAACAACCTCCTTGTTGGCGGTTGCAAGGGACAGACTTAAAGTCTGTCCCTTGCAACCGTGATTATCTCCGCAGGATGGAGTAGGATTAAATCCTATCTTATGCGGGAGGCCCGTCATGCGTACCACTCAACAATTCAGCATTACTCTACCCAACCAGATGGCCGACGTAGTAAAAGCCAAGGTTGCCGCTGGCGAATACGCCACTGAAAGCGAAGTGATTCGCGATGGCTTGCGGGCGCTACTGGCCCGTGACCGTGCCTTGGAGAACTGGCTCTTCGGTCAAGTAGCCCCTGCTTACGATGCATTGAAGGCTGACCCAACGCGCGCGCTCAATGTCGACCAAGTGCGCGCCCGGTTATCAGCAGAACACCAGAACTCCACTTCACAAACGTAATGGTGTACACCGTTGAGTTTACACCGGAAGCGATGGAACAGCTGGCGGTGCTCTATCGCTATATTGCCACGAAGGCTTCACCGGAAATTGCTAAACGCTATACAGACGCCATCGTAACCCACTGTGAAGATCTACAGACGTTTCCACATCGAGGAAACCAACGTGACGACATACGGCCCGGACTGCGAATCACAAACTACCGCAAGCGGGCCGTAATTGCATTTGCTGTGGATGACAAGCATGTTTTCATCTTGGGCGTTTTTTACGGCGGACAAGACTTCGAGGTTGCTTTGCAGTTTGAACTGGAGGACTAGCCGTTCAGGACCTTATCCCGTGGGGACAGACTTAAAGTTTGTCCCCGCTTTACTTCAGCTTCCGCCTTCCGGACAGAGTTCAAATCTGTCCCAGTTTCTCCTTTCCCGCCTTCGGGACAGATTTCAAATCTGTCCCGGCTCTATCGACTGTCCCGACTGTCCCGGCCCCAGCTACCACAGGCCGCGGATTCAAATTCCACACCAAATCCTCAACACCCCCATTAGGCGAAAAACCCGTCGGTGATGATGGTTATGAAAGCCCGGTCGCTCATGTAGCGAATAACGGCGCGATACAACCCAAGGCGGACAAACACGCCCAGCGTAAACACCACAGTAAGCAGAGAAATCAGCAGCTGAGCCTTGTTTGGCTCCCACAAGGCCACGTCGAGGCGCAACGCAAAAGAGGGGCTAAGCTCTTTCGTTAATGCCGATTCAGTAATGACTCCAACGTATCCGAGGTCAATATAGCTTCCAGCCAGACCTCCAGTTCTGGAACACCGGCAGATTGAATTTGCGCTTCGGCCCAGCGGGGAAGCTCACCGAATTTCAGGCTGATCAGCTTTTTCAAAGCGGCGGCCTCACCTTGCTGCATGCCTTGCTGCATGCCTTGCTGCATGCCTTGTTGCATGCCTTGTTGCATGCCTTCCGCTCGTAACCGCTCACTCAAGGTGGCCATGGTGTTGCTCTCCTGCGGGTATTGCGCTTTATATTGTTCCATTTCATCATCATATTTTGAGCGAGATACCCCGTCTCTTCAGGTCGGGGAGGGATAGCGCGTCGACGTTAGCCGACCCTGTTCCCGCTTACTCCTTTAATTTTCGCTATCAACAGTTGAATAAGGTGCCGGTCTTTCCCGGCTGTCAACCTGTAAAGGTCTGGTAACGCTTACTTTGCGATAGTCTGCAAAGCAAATCTCCCCTCGCCAATGTCAACGACCGGCTCCCCTTTCGGGTGAAGGCCAGACTAAATTCCGTATGTCCTTCGGATCTGGAGAAAAACATCCTTGGGGGAAACACCTCGGATACCCAGATTTTTGAGCATGTCGGCGGAAATCTCAGGTTCAACTCGCGACAAAAACTCTTCCATATCTGCCTGAACCGTATCCGATAGTTCCACAGGCTCTCCTGGCGGCAACAACTGGTATAAGCGAAGAATATCGCTCCGATGTTTTTTGATATCCCGGCTGTCCACACCAGGCTCGCCTTTGCGAGCGGACAAATCTAGCCACGCCTTTGCCTTAAGTGGAATCAAACACTTTTCGCTAACCAATGTAATACCATCCAACACCTGTCGATGTTGATGCAAAAACTCATAATAGGCATCGTCAAGCAGGATAGCGGACAAACTGGACACACCTTCGGACACCGGTATCGGGGTCAGCTTTGCGCCATCGCCTAACTTTAGTTCGTCCGGCACACGCGAAAACAATTCCAGCATTACCGGATACCCAGCCACTTGGGGTTTCGCGAAGCGATAGAATGTTCGCTCACCATTACCTTTCTGGCAGATTTCGTAATCACCAGCCACAACGAAATCCCAAAAGGCGGCTGCGAAACGGGGATCAAGCACTTCAATCGCCAGAACGATATCCAGATCTTTGGTGGCTCGCGCATCCAGCCCGGCCTCATCCAGTAATAGCCATGCCGCAGCACCGCCTATAAGCAAGTATTGGTCCTGGTAATCTGCGAAGTGCTCTCGAAACTTATCCAGTCCCGCTATCATGTTAATTACTCCATTAACTCATCCAACGACATTTCAATCCGCTCGTCGCGCTCATCCTTCAAGCTCTGATAGAGCGAAAACGGGTCAACGGTCCCATCACTCACAAACAGCCTCGGCTCATACCGCCAGATTTGTACCCTACACGTTCCATCATCCTGTACTGGGATTACATCTGCAGTCCTGGAGATTTGCTTCCATTCTCTTCTACTGGCGGCAAAAACCGGTTCTTGGGGGGCCGTCAACATGGTTCTTCGAGACAATGCAGATTCGCCGGCCAGCGGGAGGTTGCTAGCGTTAATCTCGGCCAAACGAACCCTACGAACCTGTCTTACAGGGGTTCGCAGATATTTGCGGGCTCGTTCCCAAAGTGCCTCCGAGCCCTCGGGAAAGCTCAGCAACCTCTCGCGACCTCGCGTGATAATGCAACCGAGCCCTGCAGATTCCAATTCATCGAAAGCCCTGGAGATTGTCATCGGGGTGTATCCCAAGCGCTTGGACAGTGCCTGAACACTTGCTGGCTCGTCATCAGATTCAATTAAACCATGAAGAACAACGGCCTGAGTGGCTGGCTTGAAGCGATCAGATATCTCTCCCGGCTCCCGCTTCTTCCTGGCCTGAACAGCCATGCCCAGCTCTGGCCAATGCAACTGCCGCCATGGCAACACGAAAGCAAATTGGCGCGCTACAAGACGTCGACGGGTGTAACTGGGAAGATCAGCGGCGATGAGGAGCCAGAATTCCGCTACATCGACAGCGTCCATCAGCTTGCTCATATGTTTTTCAAACGCTACCGGCTTAAAACTTTCCGGAGATTTGAGTGCCACTCCCAGAAATCTCTCTTTACCAATGGAAATCTCATACAGGTCGTAACTGCCGGCCAGGTAGTTGGGCAATGAAACGCTCAAAGGCCCCGACACCAATATGGAGAGACCGGCTACCTCAGAGACGTACTCGCACAGATCTGTGATTAATTTTTCCATGGCAAGACAACCATAACATTTTTAAAAACACTAACATTTTAAATGTTAGTGTGCAAAATAATGTTACGGTAAATTTGCCGCAACAACAGACTGGATACAGCTTGCTTGTCGGACTGGCCAACCAGCAATTTGTGGCAGGAGCCAGTAACGCCAGAAACGGCGCCGTGGTGGGAAATATTGATCATAACAACGTCCTTGTTGCCGACTCCAGAAGCCGGCCAGCCAGGGACAGACTTCAAGTCTGTCCCTGCTTTAAGTGACGGGGACAGATTTCAAATCTGTCCCGGCTTTTGCAACCGTGATTAGACACCATACGTTTGTTACGTTTGTGCGAGCGGGCCACGGCTTTTGAGGCGACTATCGCAAAGAACGCCGACGAGCGGCCTAGCGGCGTACCCGGACGACCCTTTTTTGCTGAACCGGTCTCACGCCTGGGGATTTTGCACCACTACAGGTTCTTGGTGTGGGCGAGTCGTCAAGTCCACGCCCAACGCTCGCGTTACCGCAAGCATGGTTTTCAGCGTAGGGTTGCCCTGCCCACTGAATGAGCGGTATAGCTGTTCACGGGAAAGGCCGGTTTCACGTGCCAGCTCTGCCATACCCTTGGCGCGTGCCACTACCCCCATCGCCTTAGCGATGTAACCAGAATCACCGGTTTCCAGTGCATCAGCAAGAAATATCGCAATGGCATCCTCGCTGTCTAGCGCCGCCGCCGGATCGTAGTCATAAATATTGTCGCTCATAACCCCTCCCATTCAACCACTTCAGTTTACGCTCCCATTTTCGGTAGGTATCAGTCTGTTTAATATCAAGCATCAACACAGTGTAGTTCTTCGACTACAAGGGCACGATGCAAAAAGAAATACGGATTTCTGACCAATACGAGTGCCTGTCCATGAAAATCAGAAAGAACGAGCATGCGTCATGATGCGTTGATGCGTCGTGGTTACCTCTACATAGATACAACAAGGGCAGCCAATAGGCTGCCCTTGTCATGTTTGTAATTCACATTGAATTTCGGTCAGTGCTTGATCTCTGACCTTAACCGACTAACTTCATCAACCGTCAAACCAGCAATCTCTGCAATCTCTGCAATCATCTGATTATCCATTTCGGTGCGGTTGATCAGGTTATGGGCGATTTGTTCAGCCTTCATGTGCTCACCTTCTTGGCGACCTTCTTGACGACCTTCTTGACGCCCTGCCAGCATGCCTTCAAGCCGTTCTTTCTTAACCAGATTTTCCAGATTCTCTGCCAACATATCTCTGTCCTCCACCAAACTGTTGAGCTGATTCAGGTGTACTTCAGCCCCGAGTCGCTGCAAATGGCGCTTAAGCCAGCGGGTAATGATTCTGTCGGTACGATCCTTATTAGGGTCCGACTGTATGATCGCCACAACCCGATCCACCGCCTGCTGCAAAGCCTCCCAGCTGTGGCCGGCATTCTCGACGCCAAAGACCCCACTCAACGGTGTCTAGCGCATCGAACGGGGCAAACCTTTCGATCAACTGCTGAACAAACTCCGGGTGGCTGAACAATTCCTTGTTGCCGGTTTAAAGAGCCGGCTGGGGACAGATTTATAAATCTGTCCCCGCTTTACTTTAGTTTCCTCCTTGGGACAGATTTCAAATCTGTCCCAGCTTCTCTTTTCCCGCCCTCGGGACAGATTTCAAATCTGTCCCGGCTTTACCGGCTGTACCGGCAGCCAACGGCCGCGGATTCAAATTCCACACCAAATCCTCAACACCCCCATTAGGCGAAAAACCCGTCGGTGATGATGGTTATGATAGCCCGGTCGCTCATGTAGCGAATAACGGCGCGATACAACCCAAGGCGGACAAACACGCCCAGCGTAAACACCACAGTAAGCAGAGAAATCAGCAGCTGAGCCTTGTTTGGCTCCCACAAGGCCACGTCGAGGCGCAACGCAAAAGAGGGGCTAAGCTCTTTCGTTAATGCCGATTCAGTAATGACTCCAACGTATCCGAGGTCAATATAGCTTCCAGCCAGACCTCCAGTTCTGGAACACCGGCAGATTGAATTTGCGCTTCGGCCCAGCGGGGAAGCTCACCGAATTTCAGGCTGATCAGCTTTTTCAAAGCGGCGGCCTCACCTTGCTGCATGCCTTGCTGCATGCCTTGTTGCATGCCTTGTTGCATGCCTTGTTGCATGCCTTCCGCTCGTAACCGCTCACTCAAGGTGGCCATGGTGTTGCTCTCCTGCGGGTATTGCGCTTTATATTGTTCCATTTCATTATCATCCAAGGCTGAGTAGATGTCGATGAAGTCAATATACTTCAATTGCTTCTCGGGGTCTGGCTCCAGCGTGCTCAGACCCCGTACGGCGCGGGCGTAGACTTCCAGCTTCTGCTCCTCTTCCCATTTCATCAGGTTCAGACACAGCCGGGCGATCAAATTGCTGCTTTCCCAGTAGTCCTCGGCATTCAATTCCTGCAGGGCACAGCGAATGTAGTGGAATCTCAGGTACTCATGGCAGTCACCACCCAAATTCAGTTGAACAGGTTCGCTGCCGCGAGTGTTCAGGAAAATCACCACTGGCACCACCCGACTGGTCTTACAGAGTTCCGACAAATCCAGGCAATAATGGGCCAGGCGGTGTATCGAAAAGCGGTCGGGGTCGGTTTCCTCCTCAAGCACGAACAATAGCGCTTCACGCTCACCGCCCGGCCATTCCACCATCAACGGGACATCCAGCTCGCGAAAACGCTCACCAAGCCGCTCTTTTAACTGCTCTTGGCGCAAGGGAACAACCCGTGCTTTCGGGCCAATGTGCCTGGCTTCTTCCGGGCTGAAAAGCTCAATGGCTTGCCGTGGATAATCGATGATAAGGTTCTTGAAATTCTGGTCGTGGCTCACTCGCTTGGGTCCATCCATACCTTTCGTCCATTTATTGTATTTAAACAGTAATTTAGTGAACCAACTGAGCGGGGTCAAGCCGAAAGAGAGAGCGCTTAGTCCCTGCCATTGCTCCTGGGGACGGTATTTTCTCATGGGGATAACCTCGTGCCGGGAAATGTAAGGTTACTTTAGAAAGAAATTCACCGGGGTGGCAGGACGTCTTGGAATGAACGGTTACTGCCATGCATGTTTCCATCTTGGGCGTTTTTTACGGCGGACAAGACTTCGAGGTTGCTTTGCAGTTTGAACTGGACGACCAGCCGTTCAGGACCTTATTCCCTGGGGACAGACTTAAAGTCTGTCCCCGCTTTACTTCAGCTTCCGCCTTCGGGACAGATTTTAAATCTGTCCCTGCTTTTCTTCTATTAATGCTTGTCTTCAATTCGCAGCTTGACGATCTCGTCGACCGACAACCCCGTCGCTACCGCAATCTGATCGTTACTCAGCACGCCAAATGACAGAAGATGACGAACGGTTTTACGTTTTTCTTCTAACGCGCGCCTATCACCCTCCTGACGACCCTCTTGGCGACCCTCTTGGCGACCCTCAAGCCGCTCTTTCTTGACCAGATTCTCCAGATTTTCTGCCAACATATTTCTATCCTCCACCAAACTGCTCATCCGATCCAAATTAAGCCTGGCCTTGGGAGCCACCCTCTGTAAATGGCGCTTAATCCAACGAGTAACGATCTTGTCTACGCGATCTTTGTTCGGGTCAGCTTTGACAATTTCTACAATCCGATCCACCGCCTGCTGCAGGGCTTCCCAGCTATGGCCGGCGTTCTCAACCCCAAATATGCCACTTAACGGCGTTTGCTTGCTGATCAATTCTTCATCAGTGTAGCGCCCTTCGTCAATCAGGTAATAACGCAGATGCGGTTGGTACACTCGTAAGAACTCTGGTGGTGCCGGCTGAACCATGTCAGCCTAATTCCTCATCAGTGTAACGCCCCTCGTCAATCAGGTAATAGCGAAGGTGTGGTTGGCTGCTGCAGATCTAAACTGGGGACGGATTTCAAATCCGTCCCCTACTTTGCACCATCTCGTAAATGTCCTGATGGGCTGACCGGCGGAGAGTAAGTGCCTGTCCACGACAATATTTCCACGACTAATGATGAATATTGCACAGAAGGGCTTTGCGGGTTGCTGTGGAGGGCACTGGTAGATGAGATTGGTCATGGGCTGCCTGTTTATGAGCAGCACCCGAAAAAATGGCAAAAATCTTCGTGCAGCCGCTGAAACCGCACATCCGACAACTGACCATACTTTTTTACAATGACCTGCCGCGAAATAACAAACGTTTTACGAACCATGATCTTCGAACGCTTTGGCAAAGCTCCCAGCGCCATATCGGATGGCTCCAGAATAAATTCATCATCATGCAGCCGCAAAGTCTGACTGCTAACCGGTATGCCAACAAAGTCATCAAACGGCAGGTTATCTTTAAACACAATCACTGGCCGACGTTTGCTAGTCTGGAAGTCCGAAAAATAGAACTCACACAGCAACACCTCCCCTGGGGTCAGGTCCATACATCGTCCTCGGCCTCGTCTTGCCATTCCTCGATAGCGTTCGCTGAATGCCGGGAAAACGCCATTACCTCGGCATTCGCCTTTGACTCCCCGACCATCACAACCACTCGGGCATGGATATTTCTGAGACGAGCGTACTCCGGGGGAATTTTAACGACGCCATTCTGAATGTCAGCTTCAAACTCGATTGCGTACATACAAACCTCTTCTTGCCATGAGCAACAAAAAAATATGATAGCACGTAGAGGCTGATGGCCCCGTAGAATGTGCGGATAAACACAGTGTAGTTCTTCGACTACAAGGGCACGATGCAAAAATAAATACGGGTTTCTGACCAATATGAGTGCCTGTCCGCCATGCGTTTGACGTAAAGAACGCCGAGAAAGGAGGGGATGCCTGTCCATGCGCGGCGCGATGCGCGCGTCGTCTGACTATGGCAGAGTTATCAGTGTTTCTGCTCTTTACGAAGTACCTTGACCTCATCATCGGACAAGCCAGAAGCTGTCGCAATTTGAGCATCGGTCAGCAGACCCATCGCAATCAGGTTACGGGCAATTTGTTCAGCCTTCATGTGCTCACCTTCTTGGCGACCTTCTTGGCGACCTTCTTGGCGACCTTCTTGACGCCCTTCTTGACGCCCTGCCAGCATGCCTTCAAACCGTTCTTTCTTAACCAAGTTCTCCAAATTCTCTGCCAACATATCTCTGTCCTCCACCAAACTGTTGAGCTGATCCAGGTGTACTTCAGCCCCGAGTCGCTGCAAATGGCGCTTAAGCCAGCGGGTAATGATTCTGTCGGTACGATCCTTATTAGGGTCCGACTGTATGATCGCCACAACCCGATCCACCGCCTGCTGCAAAGCCTCCCAGCTGTGGCCGGCATTCTCGACGCCAAAGACCCCACTCAACGGTGTCTGGCGCAAGCCCAACTCTTCATCAGTATAACGTCCTTCATCCACCAGGTAATACCGCAAGTGTGGTTGATAGACACGCAAGAAAGCAGGAGGTTCCGGCTGCACCATCTCGTAAACATCCTGCTCTGCGGTCCAGCGCTGCGAACCATTGTAAAGCACGATAGGGAATACTGGCGGCAACCCACCTTTTGGTGTTGTCACCTTGTTCTTCAGCAGGTGGTCGTAGAAACAGGCCACATAGTGCATCAACCGGATTGGCATGGCGCGATCAACCCGGGATTGAAACTCCAGCAGAATATACAAATACACCTGCTGAGGCACGCCCTCCCGAGTGATCTCGACAGACCACACGACGTCTTCGAACTTCTCCTCGAACAGCGGGGTGATGTAATTGCCGCTGTGATTCTTGAGTGTACTGAAGTCCATCAGATCCGCAATCTCGAACGGGGCAAACCCTTCGATCAACTGCTGAACAAACTCCGGGTGGCTGAACAATTCCTTGTAACCGGTGTCGTGGTGATTCGTTGCCATGCGTCCTCCTGACTCAGCAAATTTTACTATACCACGCTCAGGATTTTCAGCAGGTGGAACTGGATGTTCTCGGGGACAGATTTAGAAATCTGTCCCTTGCAACCGTGATTATCTCCGCAGGATGGAGTAGGATTAAATCCTATCTTATGTGGGAGGCCCGTCATGCGTACCACTCAACAATTCAGCATTACTCTACCCAACCAGATGGCCGACGTAGTAAAAGCCAAGGTTGCCGCTGGCGAATACGCCACTGAAAGCGAAGTGATTCGCGATGGCTTGCGGGCGCTCCTGGCCCGTGACAGTGCCTTGGAGAACTGGCTCGTCGGTCAAGTAGCCCCTGCTTACGATGCATTGAAGGCTGACCCAACGCGCGCGCTCAATGTCGACCAAGTGCGCGCCCGGTTATCAGCAGAACACCAGAACTCCACTTCACAAACGTAATGGTGTACACCGTTGAGTTTACACCGGAAGCGATGGAACAGCTGGCGGTGCTCTATCGCTATATTGCCACGAAGGCTTCACCGGAAATTGCTAAACGCTATACAGACGCCATCGTAACCCACTGTGAAGATCTACAGACGTTTCCACATCGAGGAAACCAACGTGACGACATACGGCCCGGACTGCGAATCACAAACTACTGCAAGCGGGCCGTAATCGCATTTGCTGTGGATGACAAGCACGTTTTCATCTTGGGCGTTTTTTACGGCGGACAAGACTTCGAGGTTGCTTTGCAGTTTGAACTGGACGACTAGCCGTTTAGGACCTTATTCCCTGGGGACAGACTTAAAGTCTGTCCCCGCTTTACTTCAGCTTCCGCCTTCGGGACAGATTTCAAATCTGTCCCGGCTGTCCGCTTTACTGTACCTGCCATTAAAGCCGCAAGTCCGCCTCACCCAGTGGCAACACACCTTTGAGGTCATACAGAATTCCCCCTTGTTTCATGTAGCCGCGCAAGTCACCCACACTCATCGCCGCATACTCCCGGTGCGGAACCGCCAGAACCACACCGTCATAACCGCCCTTTTCTGGCTGCGCCGTCAGGCTGACGCCGTATTCGTGCTCAGCTTGCGCGCTGTCGGCCCAACAATCGGTAATATCCACCTGGCAACCAAATTCCTTCAGTTCTTTCACCACGTCAATCACACGGGTGTTGCGCAGATCCGGGCAGTTCTCCTTGAACGCGAAGCCCATCACCAGCACACGAGCATTGGCGACGGTTTGGCCCGCCTTGATCATCGATTTCACCAACCCAGAAGCCACGTACGCGCCCATACCGTCGTTCACCCGTCGGCCTGCCAGAATAACCTCTGGGTGATAGCCAACTGCCTGCGCCTTATGAGTCAGGTAATAAGGATCCACACCGATGCAGTGGCCACCCACCAGGCCCGGCTTGAAGGGCATGAAGTTCCACTTGGTACCAGCTGCTGCCAGCACCTCATGCGTATCAATCCCCAACCGGGCAAAGAGCATCGCCAGCTCATTCATCAAGGCAATGTTCAAATCCCGCTGGGTGTTCTCGATCACCTTGGCCGCCTCCGCCACTCGAATGGAACTGGCTTTATGGGTGCCTGCAGTAATGATGCCCGCATACAGGGCATCCACTTCCCCGGCAATGGCGGGGGTAGAGCCGGAAGTGACCTTCATAATCGTGGTCACCCGATGTTCCTTATCCCCGGGATTGATTCGCTCCGGGCTGTAACCGGCGTAGAAATCCGCATTGAACTTAAGGCCAGACACCCGCTCCAGCACCGGCACACACACTTCCTCAGTGGCGCCAGGATAAACCGTGGATTCATAAATCACGATATCGCCAATTTTTAGCACCTTACCCACGCTCTCACTCGCCTTCACCAGCGGCGTGAGATCCGGCGTTTTGAAGTCATCTATCGGCGTAGGCACGGTTACAATGAATATCGTGCAATCGGAAATATCGTCCAAAGAATTGGAGAATGATAACTGAGCTGCTGCAGCCATCTCCTCCGGAGAAACTTCGCACGTGAAGTCCTTACCGTTTCTAAGCTCGGCAATGCGTTTGGTATTGATGTCGAAACCAACAACCTGGCGTTTCTCACCGAAAGCAACAGCCAGGGGCAGGCCAACATAACCAAGGCCAATGATTGCGATTTTTTTCATGGGGTCAGTCCATTAATTAACATGATTAGTGCTAACCAGCGTGAATTCAGCCGGTGAAATCAGCGTAAGTCACCAAGATACCACGGCATCGCCTTAGCAATACCCGCGCTAATTCGGTAGTCCGGCGCATACCCGAGCTTGTTAGCCGCCTTGCCAATATCTGCCTGAGAGTGACGCACGTCCCCAGGCCGGAAATCACGGTAAACTGGCGGTTTCTCGCACACCACGCCATTCTCAGCCAAAGCACCTTTCAGCGAATTGAACAAGATATTAAGCGTAGTGCGATCCCCAACCGCCACGTTGTAAACCTCATTCTTCGCAGCCTCATCCGCCGTCGCCGCCAGAATGTTGGCCTGAACCGCATTCTCAATGAAACAGAAATCCCGGCTGGTTTCCCCATCGCCATTGATGAACACATCCTCTCCACTCACCATGGCCGCTGTCCACTTAGGGATAACCGCCGCATAGGCGCCGTTGGGATCCTGGCGCTTACCGAACACATTGAAGTAGCGCAGCCCAATCGCTTTAAAGCCGTAAGTTGTGGCGAAAACATCCGCATACAGCTCGTTCACGTACTTGGTCACCGCATAAGGCGACAGCGGTTTGCCAATATTCTCTTCAACCTTTGGCAGCGCCGGATGGTCGCCGTAGGTTGAACTGCTGGCAGCATAAGTGAAGCTCTTCACCTCTGCATCACGCGCAGCAACCAACATATTCAGGAAACCTGAGATATTGGTCGCGTTCGTAGCAACAGGATCATTAATCGAGCGCGGCACCGAACCAAGAGCCGCCTGGTGCAGGACATAATCGACGCCCTCGCAAGCTTTCTGGCAATCTTGCGAGTTACAAATATCACCTTCAATGAAGGTGAATTGCGACCATTGCTCGGCGCCGACCAACGACTTTACTTCATCCAGATTGCGCTGGTGACCCGTTGCGAAATTATCGAGACCTATCACCTTTTGATTAAGCTTTAACAGATGCTCTAAAAGATTAGAGCCTATAAACCCCGCAACTCCCGTTACCAGCCACGTTGATGGAGTAGACGCGAGTTGTTCGCAAATTTTTTGATATCGAATCATAGATCTACCCTATTAAATGTCGTGTTGGCCTCATCCTCGGTGAAGGACGGCCATTGGGGAAAGGGCCCGTTTAGTATAGTAGCTCAATAGAAGGATGAGAGTTTAATCTTCGGGACTGTCTCCACGGCGGTGATGAGGTAGTTGCCAAGCACGAAGAACGACGCGCGGCAGGCGCATGCGCTCACATTGGGAGGATAAAAATTCTCGCCAGTATGGCCATATATGCCAGGGCTAGTGCCTGTCCATGACTTAAGCAAGCTCTGTCGTGCCATTGGATTATAAATGCAGCAAGGGCAACCCGTTGACTGCCCTTGTCATGTTCGTAACTCACATTGAGTTTCGGTCAGTGCTTGATCGCTGAACGCAACTGGCTGACCTCATCAATCGTTAAACCAGCAATCTCTGCGATCATCTGGTCATTCATTTCAGTACGGTTGATCAGGTTACGTGCGGTTTCCTGACGCCCTTCCTGACGTCCTTCAAGCCGTTCTTTCTTCACTAAATTCTCTAAATTGTCTGCCAACATATCTCTGTCCTCCACCAAACTGTTGAGCTGATCCAGGTGTACTTCAGCCCCGAATCGCTGCAAATGGCGCTTGAGCCAGCGGGTAATGATTCTGTCGGTACGATCCTTATTTGGGTCCGACTGTATGATCGCCACAACCCGATCCACCGCCTGCTGCAAAGCCTCCCAGCTGTGGCCGGCATTCTCGACGCCAAATATGCCACTTAACGGTGTCTGGCGCATCGAACGGGGCAAACCCTTCGATCAACTGCTGAACAAACTCCGGGTGGCTGAACAATTCCTTGTTGCCGGTTTCAAGAGCCGGCCGGGGACAGACTTAAAGTCTGTCCCCACTTTGGTGCTGGCTTTACTCCCTGGGGACAGATTTCAAATCTGTCCCTGCTTTTCTTCTATTAATGCTTGTCTTCAATTCGCAGCTTGTCGATCTCGTCGACCGACAACCCCGTCGCTACCGCAATCTGATCGTTACTCAGCACGCCAAATAACAGAAGATGACGAACGGTTTTACGTTTTTCTTCTAACGCGCGCCTATCGCCCTCCTGACGACCCTCTTGGCGGCCCTCAAGCCGCTCTTTCTTGACCAGATTCTCCAGATTTTCTGCCAACATATTTCTATCCTCCACCAAACTGCTCATCCGATCCAAATTAAGCCTGGCCTTGGGAGCCACCCTCTGTAAATGGCGCTTAATCCAACGAGTAATGATCTTGTCTACACGATCTTTGTTCGGGTCAGCTTTGACAATTTCTACAATCCGATCCACCGCCTGCTGCAGGGCTTCCCAGCTATGGCCGGCGTTCTCAACCCCAAATATGCCACTTAACGGCGTTTGCTTGCTGATCAATTCTTCATCAGTGTAGCGCCCTTCGTCAATCAGGTAATAACGAAGGTGTGGCTGGTACGCTCGCAAAAACTCCGGTGGCTCCGGCTGCACCATCTCGTAAATGTCCTGACGGGCTGACCAGCGTTTTGAGCCGTTGTACAGAACCATTGGAAAGATAGGTGGCAAACCCTGTCGCGGCGTTGTTTCACGGGTTTTCAGTAAGTGATCGTAAAAGCAGGCCACGTAGTGCATCAGTCGCAGCGGCATGGTGCTGTCTATTTTGGATTGAAACTCAAGCAAGATGTAAAGAAACACCCGTTGAGTGATGCCCTCCCATGTCACCTCTACCGACCACACCACGTCTTCAAATTTTTCCTCGAACAGCGGGGTGATGTAATTGCCGCTGTGATTCTTGAGTGTACTGAAGTCCATCAGATCCGCAATCTCGATCGGCGCAAAGCCTTCCATCAATTGCTGAACAAATTCCGGATGACTGAACAATTCCTTGTAACCGGTGTCGTGGTGATTCGTTGCCATGCGTCCTCCTGACTCAGCAAATCTTATTATACCACGCTCAGGTTTTTCAGCAGGTTAAAGTCTGTCCCTGCTTTGGTATCTCTGGGACAGATTTCAAATCTGTCCCAGCTTCTCTTTTCCCGCCCTCGGGACAGATTTCAAATCTGTCCCGGCTTTATCGGCTGTCCCGGCCCCGCCTACCACAGGCTGCGGATTCAAATTCCACACCAAATCCTCAACACCCCCATTAGGCGAAAAACCCGTCGGTGATGATGGTTATGAAAGCCCGGTCGCTCATGTAGCGAATAACGGCGCGATACAACCCAAGGCGGACAAACACGCCCAGCGTAAACACCACAGTAAGCAGAGAAATCAGCAGCTGAGCCTTGTTTGGCTCCCACAAGGCCACGTCGAGGCGCAACGCAAAAGAGGGGCTAAGCTCTTTCGTTAATGCCGATTCAGTAATGACTCCAACGTATCCGAGGTCAATATAGCTTCCAGCCAGACCTCCAGTTCTGGAACACCGGCAGATTGAATTTGCGCTTCGGCCCAGCGGGGAAGCTCACCGAATTTCAGGCTGATCAGCTTTTTCAAAGCGGCGGCCTCACCTTGCTGCATGCCTTGCTGCATGCCTTGCTGCATGCCTTGTTGCATGCCTTGTTGCATGCCTTCCGCTCGTAACCGCTCACTCAAGGTGGCCATGGTGTTGCTCTCCTGCGGGTATTGCGCTTTATATTGTTCCATTTCATTATCATCCAAGGCTGAGTAGATGTCGATGAAGTCAATATACTTCAATTGCTTCTCGGGGTCTGGCTCCAGCGTGCTCAGACCCCGTACGGCGCGGGCGTAGACTTCCAGCTTCTGCTCCTCTTCCCATTTCATCAGGTTCAGACACAGCCGGGCGATCAAATTGCTGCTTTCCCAGTAGTCCTCGGCATTCAATTCCTGCAGGGCACAGCGAATGTAGTGGAATCTCAGGTACTCATGGCAGTCACCACCCAAATTCAGTTGAACAGGTTCGCTGCCGCGAGTGTTCAGGAAAATCACCACTGGCACCACCCGACTGGTCTTACAGAGTTCCGACAAATCCAGGCAATAATGGGCCAGGCGGTGTATCGAAAAGCGGTCGGGGTCGGTTTCCTCCTCAAGCACGAACAATAGCGCTTCACGCTCACCGCCCGGCCATTCCACCATCAACGGGACATCCAGCTCGCGAAAACGCTCACCAAGCCGCTCTTTTAACTGCTCTTGGCGCAAGGGAACAACCCGTGCTTTCGGGCCAATGTGCCTGGCTTCTTCCGGGCTGAAAAGCTCAATGGCTTGCCGTGGATAATCGATGATAAGGTTCTTGAAATTCTGGTCGTGGCTCACTCGCTTGGGTCCATCCATACCTTTCGTCCATTTATTGTATTTAAACAGTAATTTAGTGAACCAACTGAGCGGGGTCAAGCCGAAAGAGAGAGCGCTTAGTCCCTGCCATTGCTCCTGGGGACGGTATTTTCTCATTGGGATAACCTCGTGCTGGGAAATGTAAGGTTACTGTAGAAAGAAATTCACCGGGGTGGCAGGACGTCTTGGAATGAACGGTTACTGCCATGCATGTTTCCATCTTGGGCGTTTTTTACGGCGGACAAGACTTCGAGGTTGCTTTGCAGTTTGAACTGGACGACCAGCCGTTCAGGACCTTATTCCCTGGGGACAGACTTAAAGTCTGTCCCCGCTTTACTTCAGCTTCCGCCTTCGGGACAGATTTTAAATCTGTCCCTGCTTTACCGGCTGTACCGGCTTTATCGGCCACCAACGGCCGCGGATTCAAATTCCACACCAAATCCCCAACACCCCCATTAGGCGAAAAACCCGTAGGCGCCGTTTTAAGAATCGACAGCACGCCCTCGCAATCAAACGCCTGACTGGCGTGTTGAAGCTGTTTCAAGGTGTCTTCCACCTCAGGCCATGTCATACACGCTTCCCGAGCCATCATAATGCGCGGGTGTGCAGTACCTTGGGGATCGTCACCAATCAACAGCTCTTCAAACAACTTTTCACCGGGGCGCAGGCCGCTGAACACTAACTCTATCTCGCCATCCGGCTGCTCAGCGGTTCTTTCACGGCGGCCCATCAAGTGCATCATCTTGCGAGCCAAATCGGCAATTTTCACCGGCTCGCCCATATCCAGCACAAACACCTCGCCACCCTGGCCCATACTGCCGGCCTGCAGCACCAGTTGGCTGGCTTCGGGGATGGTCATGAAATAGCGAATAATGTCCGGGTGGGTAACCGTCACCGGGCCCCCGCTGCTAATCTGATCCCGAAACAAAGGCACCACAGAGCCCGATGAGCCCAGCACATTACCAAAACGCACCATAGAGAAAACCGTGTCGCTCTGGCGCTGGGCCAGCCCCTGCAACACCAACTCCGCCATGCGCTTACTGGCACCCATCACGTTGGTGGGCCTTACCGCCTTATCGGTAGAAATCAGCACAAACAACTCAACGCCGGCCGCAACAGCCGCCTCGGCCGTGTGCAATGTTCCAAATACGTTATTCTGCACGCCTTCAATCACGTTGTGCTCTACCAGCGGCACATGCTTGTACGCCGCCGCGTGATATACCGTTTGCACCCCAAACGAGCGCATTACCGCTTCGCAGCGCCGACGGTGCACCACACTGCCCAACAATGGGTGAACACACACATTCAGACCTTCCGCGAGATTAATCTGCTGAAGCTCGCGCTCAATGGCGTACAGGGCAAATTCTGATTGCTCGAACAGCACCAGACATTTGGGCTGATGGCGGATAATCTGCCGGCACAACTCAGAACCAATTGAACCACCGGCGCCGGTGACCATTACCGAACGATCGAACAGCGACGATGCCACCTGAGCGTTGTCTGGCCGCACCGGATCGCGCCCCAGAAGGTCTTCAATTTCCAAATCGCGAATGTCGTTAATGCGCGCCTGGCCAGCGATTACTTCACTGAACGACGGAACGGTTTGTACCGGCAACTCCAGCTTTTCCAGCTGCGTCAGCAACTCGCGACGGTTCACGTCCATATCCGCGTCCACCGCCAACAGCAAGCGCTCAACACGCAGACTGCTCACCGCCTCTTCCAAGTGGCTCAACGCAAACGCCGGCAAACCCACAATCAAGGTTTTGTGGTTAGTGGGTCTGCGCCCTGAAACAAGCCGCAGTCAATCAGAATACCGGAGGAGGGATACGATCGGTTAGAAGGGATAATGCTCAGCTCGTGGCAGGAGCCAGAAACGGCGCCGTGGTGGGAAATATTGATCATAACAACCTCCTTGTTGCCGGTTTCAGAAGCCGGCCAGGGACAGACTTCAAGTCTGTCCCTGGCTGTCCGCTTTATTCCCTGAGGACAGATTTTAAATCTGTCCCCGCTTTTCTTCTGTTAATGCTTGTCTTCAATGCGCAGCTTGACGATCTCGTCAACCGATAACCCCGTCGCTGCCGCAATCTGATCGTTACTGAGCACGCCAAATGAAAGAAGATGACGAACGGTTTTACGTTTTTCTTCTAACGCGCGCCTATCGCCCTCCTGACGACCCTCTTGGCGGCCCTCAAGCCGCTCTTTCTTGACCAGATTCTCCAGATTTTCTGCCAACATATTTCTATCCTCCACCAAACTGCTCATCCGATCCAAATTAAGCCTGGCCTTGGGAGCCACCCTCTGTAAATGGCGCTTAATCCAACGAGTAATGATCTTGTCTACACGATCTTTGTTCGGGTCAGCTTTGACAATTTCTACAATCCGATCCACCGCCTGCTGCAGGGCTTCCCAGCTATGGCCGGCGTTCTCAACCCCAAATATGCCACTTAACGGCGTTTGCTTGCTGATCAATTCTTCATCAGTGTAGCGCCCTTCGTCAATCAGGTAATAACGAAGGTGTGGCTGGTACGCTCGCAAAAACTCCGGTGGCTCCGGCTGCACCATCTCGTAAATGTCCTGACGGGCTGACCAGCGTTTTGAGCCGTTGTACAGAACCATTGGAAAGATAGGTGGCAAACCCTGTCGCGGCGTTGTTTCACGGGTTTTCAGTAAGTGATCGTAAAAGCAGGCCACGTAGTGCATCAGTCGCAGCGGCATGGTGCTGTCTATTTTGGATTGAAACTCAAGCAAGATGTAAAGAAACACCCGTTGAGTGATGCCCTCCCATGTCACCTCTACCGACCACACCACGTCTTCAAATTTTTCCTCGAACAGCGGGGTGATGTAATTGCCGCTGTGATTCTTGAGTGTACTGAAGTCCATCAGATCCGCAATCTCGATCGGCGCAAAGCCTTCCATCAATTGCTGAACAAATTCCGGATGACTGAACAATTCCTTGTAACCGGTGTCGTGGTGATTCGTTGCCATGCGTCCTCCTGACTCAGCAAATCTTATTATACCACGCTCAGGTTTTCAGCAGGTTAAAGTCCGTCCCTGCTTTGGTATCTCTGGGACAGATTTCAAATCTGTCCCAGCTTCTCTTTTCCCGCCCTCGGGACAGATTTCAAATCTGTCCCGGCTTTATCGGCTGTCCCGGCCCCAGCTACCACAGGCCGCGGATTCAAATTCCACACCAAATCCTCAACACCCCCATTAGGCGAAAAACCCGTCGGTGATGATGGTTATGAAAGCCCGGTCGCTCATGTAGCGAATAACGGCGCGATACAACCCAAGGCGGACAAACACGCCCAGCGTAAACACCACAGTAAGCAGAGAAATCAGCAGCTGAGCCTTGTTTGGCTCCCACAAGGCCACGTCGAGGCGCAACGCAAAAGAGGGGCTAAGCTCTTTCGTTAATGCCGATTCAGTAATGACTCCAACGTATCCGAGGTCAATATAGCTTCCAGCCAGACCTCCAGTTCTGGAACACCGGCAGATTGAATTTGCGCTTCGGCCCAGCGGGGAAGCTCACCGAATTTCAGGCTGATCAGCTTTTTCAAAGCGGCGGCCTCACCTTGCTGCATGCCTTGCTGCATGCCTTGCTGCATGCCTTGCTGCATGCCTTGTTGCATGCCTTGTTGCATGCCTTCCGCTCGTAACCGCTCACTCAAGGTGGCCATGGTGTTGCTCTCCTGCGGGTATTGCGCTTTATATTGTTCCATTTCATTATCATCCAAGGCTGAGTAGATGTCGATGAAGTCAATATACTTCAATTGCTTCTCGGGGTCTGGCTCCAGCGTGCTCAGACCCCGTACGGCGCGGGCGTAGACTTCCAGCTTCTGCTCCTCTTCCCATTTCATCAGGTTCAGACACAGCCGGGCGATCAAATTGCTGCTTTCCCAGTAGTCCTCGGCATTCAATTCCTGCAGGGCACAGCGAATGTAGTGGAATCTCAGGTACTCATGGCAGTCACCACCCAAATTCAGTTGAACAGGTTCGCTGCCGCGAGTGTTCAGGAAAATCACCACTGGCACCACCCGACTGGTCTTACAGAGTTCCGACAAATCCAGGCAATAATGGGCCAGGCGGTGTATCGAAAAGCGGTCGGGGTCGGTTTCCTCCTCAAGCACGAACAATAGCGCTTCACGCTCACCGCCCGGCCATTCCACCATCAACGGGACATCCAGCTCGCGAAAACGCTCACCAAGCCGCTCTTTTAACTGCTCTTGGCGCAAGGGAACAACCCGTGCTTTCGGGCCAATGTGCCTGGCTTCTTCCGGGCTGAAAAGCTCAATGGCTTGCCGTGGATAATCGATGATAAGGTTCTTGAAATTCTGGTCGTGGCTCACTCGCTTGGGTCCATCCATACCTTTCGTCCATTTATTGTATTTAAACAGTAATTTAGTGAACCAACTGAGCGGGGTCAAGCCGAAAGAGAGAGCGCTTAGTCCCTGCCATTGCTCCTGGGGACGGTATTTTCTCATTGGGATAACCTCGTGCTGGGAAATGTAAGGTTACTGTAGAAAGAAATTCACCGGGGTGGCAGGACGTCTTGGAATGAACGGTTACTGCCATGCATGTTTCCATCTTGGGCGTTTTTTACGGCGGACAAGACTTCGAGGTTGCTTTGCAGTTTGAACTGGACGACCAGCCGTTCAGGACCTTATTCCCTGGGGACAGACTTAAAGTCTGTCCCCGCTTTACTTCAGCTTTCGCCTTCGGGACAGATTTCAAATCTGTCCCGGCTTTACCGGCTGTACCGGCTTTATCGGCCACCAACGGCCGCGGATTCAAATTCCACACCAAATCCCCAACACCCCCATTAGGCGCAAAACCCGTCGGTGCCGTTTTAAGAACAGACAGCGCACCCTCACAATCAAACGTATGGCTGGCGCGTTGCAGTTGCTTGATGGTGTCGGCTACCTCGGGCCAGGTCATACACACTTCACGGGCCATCATAATGCGCGGGTGCGCAGTGCCCTGTGGGTCGTCACCAATCAACAGCTCTTCAAATAATTTTTCACCGGGGCGCAGGCCGCTGAACACTAACTCTATCTCGCCATCCGGCTGCTCAGCGGTTCTTTCACGGCGGCCCATCAAGTGCATCATCTTGCGAGCCAAATCGGCAATTTTCACCGGCTCGCCCATATCCAGCACAAACACCTCGCCACCCTGGCCCATACTGCCGGCCTGCAGCACCAGTTGGCTGGCTTCGGGGATGGTCATGAAATAGCGAATAATGTCCGGGTGGGTAACCGTCACCGGGCCCCCGCTGCTAATCTGATCCCGAAACAAAGGCACCACAGAGCCCGATGAGCCCAGCACATTACCAAAACGCACCATAGAGAAAACCGTGTCGCTCTGGCGCTGGGCCAGCCCCTGCAACACCAACTCCGCCATGCGCTTACTGGCACCCATCACGTTGGTGGGCCTTACCGCCTTATCGGTAGAAATCAGCACAAACAACTCAACGCCGGCCGCAACAGCCGCCTCGGCCGTGTGCAATGTTCCAAATACGTTATTCTGCACGCCTTCAATCACGTTGTGCTCTACCAGCGGCACATGCTTGTACGCCGCCGCGTGATATACCGTTTGCACCCCAAACGAGCGCATTACCGCTTCGCAGCGCCGACGGTGCACCACACTGCCCAACAATGGGTGAACACACACATTCAGACCTTCCGCGAGATTAATCTGCTGAAGCTCGCGCTCAATGGCGTACAGGGCAAATTCTGATTGCTCGAACAGCACCAGACATTTGGGCTGATGGCGGATAATCTGCCGGCACAACTCAGAACCAATTGAACCACCGGCGCCGGTGACCATTACCGAACGATCGAACAGCGACGATGCCACCTGAGCGTTGTCTGGCCGCACCGGATCGCGCCCCAGAAGGTCTTCAATTTCCAAATCGCGAATGTCGTTAATGCGCGCCTGGCCAGCGATTACTTCACTGAACGACGGAACGGTTTGTACCGGCAACTCCAGCTTTTCCAGCTGCGTCAGCAACTCGCGACGGTTCACGTCCATATCCGCGTCCACCGCCAACAGCAAGCGCTCAACACGCAGACTGCTCACCGCCTCTTCCAAGTGGCTCAACGCAAACGCCGGCAAACCCACAATCAAGGTTTTGTGGTTAGTGGGTCTGCGCCCTGAAACAAGCCGCAGTCAATCAGAATACCGGAGGAGGGATACGATCGGTTAGAAGGGATAATGCTCAGCTCGTGGCAGGAGCCAGAAACGGCGCCGTGGTGGGAAATATTGATCATAACAACCTCCTTGTTGCCGGTTTCAGAAGCCGGCCAGGGACAGACTTCAAGTCTGTCCCTGGCTGTCCGCTTTATTCCCTGAGGACAGATTTTAAATCTGTCCCCGCTTTTCTTCTGTTAATGCTTGTCTTCAATGCGCAGCTTGACGATCTCGTCAACCGATAACCCCGTCGCTGCCGCAATCTGATCGTTACTGAGCACGCCAAATGAAAGAAGATGACGAACGGTTTTACGTTTTTCTTCTAATGCGCGCCAATCGCCCTCCTGACGACCCTTCTGATGCCCCTCCTGACGCCCTTCCTGACGTCCTTCAAGCCGTTCTTTCTTCACTAAATTCTCTAAATTGTCTGCCAACATATCTCTGTCCTCCACCAAACTGTTGAGCTGATCCAGGTGTACTTCAGCTCCAAGTCGCTGCAAATGGCGTTTGAGCCAGCGGGTAATGATTCTGTCGGTACGATCCTTGTTTGGGTCCGACTGTATGATCGCCACAACCCGATCCACTGCCTGCTGCAAAGATTCCCAGCTGTGGCCAGCGTTCTCGACACCAAAAACCCCACTCAACGGTGTTTGGCGCATCGAACGGGGTAAACCCTTCGATCAACTGCTGAACAAACTCCGGGTGGCTGAACAATTCCTTGTTGCCGGTTTCAAGAGCCGGCCGGGGACAGATTTATAAATCTGTCCCCGCTTTACTTCGGCTTCCTCCTTGGGACAGATTTCAAATCTGTCCCAGCTTCTCTTTTCCCGCCCTCGGGACAGATTTTAAATCTGTCCCTGCTTTACCGGCTTTATCGCCTACCAACGGCCGCGGATTCAAATTCCACACCAAATCCCCAACACCCCCATTAGGCGCAAAACCCGTCGGTGCCGTTTTAAGAACAGACAGCGCACCCTCACAATCAAACGTATGGCTGGCGTATTGCAGTTGCTTGATGGTGTCCGCAACCTCCGGCCAGGTCATACACACCTCACGGGCCATCATAATGCGCGGGTGTGCCGTGCCTTGGGGATCGTCACCAATCAGCAGTTCTTCAAACAGTTTCTCACCAGGACGCAAACCACTGAACACCAGCTCTATCTCGCCATTTGGCTGCTCGGCGGTTCTTTCACGGCGGCCCATCAAGTGCATCATCTTGCGAGCCAAATCGGCAATTTTTACCGGTTCGCCCATGTCCAGCACAAACACCTCGCCACCCTGCCCCATACTACCGGCCTGCAGCACCAGCTGGCTGGCTTCGGGAATGGTCATGAAATAGCGAATAATGTCCGGATGGGTGACCGTCACCGGCCCACCGCTGCTAATCTGATCCCGAAACAAAGGCACCACAGAACCTGATGAGCCCAGCACATTACCAAAACGCACCATAGAGAAAACGGTCTCGCTCTGGCGCTGTGCCAGCCCCTGCAATACCAACTCCGCCATACGCTTACTGGCGCCCATCACATTGGTGGGCCGTACCGCCTTATCGGTAGAAATCAACACAAACAACTCAACACCCGCTGCAACAGCGGCCTCGGCCGCGTGCAATGTGCCGAACACATTGTTCTGCACACCTTCAATCACATTGTGCTCTACCAGCGGCACATGCTTGTACGCCGCCGCGTGATACACCGTTTGCACCCCAAACGAAAGCATTACCGCTTCACAACGGCGGCGGTGCACCACACTGCCCAACAGTGGGTGAACACACACATTCAAACCTTCCGCAGCGTTGATCTGCTGAAGCTCGCGCTCAATGGCGTACAAAGCAAACTCAGATTGCTCAAACAACACCAGGCACTTGGGCTGATGGCGAATAATCTGCCGGCACAATTCCGAACCAATCGAGCCACCGGCGCCGGTCACCATCACCGAACGACCAAACAGCGACGACGCCACCTGGGCGTTGTCTGGCCGCACCGGATCACGGCCCAGCAAGTCTTCAATTTCCAGATCACGAATGTCATTAATGCGCGCCTGGCCGGCAATCACTTCGCTAAACGACGGCACGGTTTGTACCGGCAACTCCAGCTTTTCCAGCTGAGTCAGCAACTCACGACGATTGACGTCCATGTCCGCATCCACCGCCAGCAGCAAGCGTTCGACACGCAGACTGCGCACCGCGTCTTTTAAATGGCTCAACGCAAACGCTGGCAAACCCACCACCAAGGTTTTGTGGTTGGCGGGTATCAGACTGATGAACATGACAGGGTGGTATTCGTCACCCTGCTGTAACGCTTTGGCCAACTGAACACCGGTTTTACCGGCACCTATAATCGCCACGCGCTCTTTGTCACGCCCGGAAGAGTATTGCACCAACATGCGCATACTCATGCGGCTACCACCTACAAAAATAAGCGCCAGCGCAGAGTAGATTAGCGGAACAGAACGGGGAACAAACACATTCAAGCTGTAGCTAAGTAACACCAGCAACAGCGTCGAGGCAGCAACGCCGGTGATGATGGTTATAAAAGCCCGGTCACTCATGTAGCGAATAACAGCACGATATAAACCAAGCCGGACGAACACACCCAGCGTAAACACAACAGTAAGCAGAGAAATCAGCAACTGAGCTCTGTTTGGTTCCCACAAGGCCACGTCCAGGCGCAACGCAAAAGACGCCCAGAGCGCAAAAGAAAGCGCGACAAAATCCACAAACAGGGAAATTACGCGTTTTTTGAAGCGAGACAGTTGCAGAAACGAATTAAACATGGTTACTCACGGCGCGCTCCATGACTGCCGCTAATACCCGGCAAGTCTTCTCAATTTCCGCCTTCGTCAGCGTTGGATGTACCAAAAACATCAAGCTGGTTTCACCAAGCTCGCGGGCAATCGGCAAAGGCACATCTGGACGCCAACCGGTGTTGTCGAAAGCCTTCTCAAGATAAACCTCCGAACACGAACCAGAAAAACACGGCACACCTGCTTCGACAATAGCACCCAAAATACGATCGCGATTCCAGCCACCGGTTAACTTTTCGGGCTCCACGAACACATAGCACTTATAGGCGGCGTGCTCCAATTCGTCCGGAACTTGCGGTACGCGTAAACCCGGTAAGCTGCTCGCGGTGTCCCAGATGGCCTGAGCATTTGCCTGCCGAGCACTGCGCCAGTCAGCCATGCGGGTCAGCTGAATGCGGCCAAGTACACCCTGCATTTCTGTCATACGCCAGTTCGTGCCGAAACTCTCGTGCAACCAACGAAATCCGGGCGCGTGCTCGCGCTCATAGATCGCACTCCAGCTTTTTCCATGATCCTTAAACGACCACATGCGGGACCACAAATCACGGTCGTTACAGGTGACGATACCGCCCTCACCGCCCGTGGTCATGATTTTGTCCTGGCAAAATGACCAGGCGCCGGCGTGTCCGATAGAACCGACGGAACGGCCCTTGTATCGAGCACCATGGGCCTGGGCACAATCTTCTATCACGAAAAGATCATGCTGCTTGGCCAATTCCATAATCGGATCCATGTCACAGGGCCAACCTGCCAGGTGAACACAAATAATCGCCCGGGTTTTTGGCGTAATCACAGCGGCAATGGTTTCAGCCGTCACGTTCTGAGAATCTAAATCTACGTCCGCAAACACAGGCGTGGCACCGGCCATAACAATGCTCGAAACCGAGGCCAAAAATGTCCGCGACGTCACCACCACTTCATCACCCGCGCCGACACCCAAGCCCTGAAGAATCAGGTCGAGAGCAACCGTGCCGTTGGCAAGCGCAATGGCGTACTCGCTATCAAAAAAGGCTGCAAATTCCTTCTCGAACTCGCGGCACTCTTGGCCGGTCCAGTAGTTCACCTTATTCGACAATAGAACCTTGGAAACAGCGTCAGCCTCTTCCTGAGTGAAGGACGGCCAGGGCGAAAAAGGAGTGTTCAACATAGTTGCGGCCTTAACGATAAGATAATGATACCTAAAAACTGGTCGAACGCTAACGGGATAAAGGACGAGCGGGGTTGCCAATAACTGTGACGCCTGCCGGTACGTCTTTCGTTACAACTGCGCCCATGCCGACAATAGCGCCCTCACCTATTACAATTGGCTTGTTTGGTTGTCCCTGTTTAATGATTGCCCCGGTGCCAATGTAAGCGTTATTTTCAATCACCACATTGCCATTGCACTTCACAGCAGGCGCAAAAGTAACATAGTCTCCGATCACGCAGTCGTGCGCCACGTAGCTGTATATATTCGCATGGAATGATTGGCCAATTATCACATTGGAAGTCAGCGTTACAAAGGGGCAAAGAATACAGGCAGAGCCAATTTGGACCTCGTCAAGCACCATATTATTCCGGGCATTCACTGACGCTGGCTTCAGACCATCGGAATAACAGCGTTCCTCAATCTTACGGCGAATATTGCCATCGGCAATAGCAACGACGACTCTCTTTTCTTCTGCTTTCTGCTCAAGAAACTCATCGTAAGTCAGGACCTTAATTCCGTTAATCTCTTTAAGATTTGGATTATCGTCGATAAAAAACAACTCGCAATCGTCAGAAGCGTAATTATCGCGAGCAACGGGCATTACCTCGCGACCAAACCCACTAGCTCCGTATATTCCAATTAACTTCTTGGCCATATTATTCTCCTGATTGTTCTTTACTTCCAGTAAACTTCGACATAGTCGCCTCACCTTCCCCACTGATTCCATCCCGAATCAACACCTTTTTTACTGTCAGGAACAGAATCTTCACATCCAGCCATAGCGAACGGTTATCCACATACCATACATCGAGCTCGAACTTGTTCTCCCAAGAAATCGCATTGCGCCCATTTACCTGAGCCCAACCAGTTATCCCTGGACGAACATCATGACGCCGATACTGTTCTTTCGAATACAGCGGTAGGTATTCCATCAACAGCGGGCGAGGACCAACCAAACTCATCTCGCCTTTCAGCACGTTCCAAAGCCCAGGCAACTCGTCCAGGCTGGTTGAACGCAGGAGATGGCCAAACTCTGTCATCCTCTCTGAATCCGGCAGTGAATTACCCTGGGCATCCACCGCATCCAGCATGGTGCGAAATTTCACCATCTGAAAGGGCTTCCCGTCTTTACCGGGGCGAGTTTGGCAGAAGAATAGGGGTGAACCAAGTTTGCGTTTTACCCGCCAAGCTACGATCAGGATGACCGGGGCGAGAATTGCCAAGCCGAAAGCGGCAGCGAAAGTATCAAACAGTCTTTTTAACATCAATTTCCAACATCGGTAACAGTCAAAGAGGGAAACGAGGGGTTTGGAAAACTTACATCGTTAAACCGTTTCAATCAGATTTAGCCTTGACATCCTCATCTTGCTGAGAACGTAAATGAAGATAAGACTTAATACATAAAGCAAAAAAACGTTAGATAACGAACCCAACGTCGTATTGCGAGCGCCGCTGAGCGTCTGTGTAACATAGGAGCGAGACTTCCCCCAAGCGCCTGGCGAACTCCAGCTTGGTGACAGACAACTGCTCCATCTGGACTCGCAAATCCTCAGTTACGTTATAAATAAGATCTTCCCCTGCATAGGTGCGGGCTTCAGCCCGGCTGAATTCCTGCCCGGCGCCGTAAAAAAGGTCTTTAGCGCTCATCTACATTCACCTCAATTCGGTTTTTACTTTTTCCTCAAGCGGTGCCGTCTTCCGTTTTGCCTTGACGCTTCGACAGGAAGAGCTGGCTGATAGCCGGAGTATAAATTTTCGATAACGGTTAGCACATTCAAGTTTTTATAGGTCTGCGCGCCATAACGCTAAATAGTGGTGACTTCATAGCTTTAGGGGATAGCCCGTTCAGCGTGAGCCCTCAAACCTGGGTTTGACTGTCATTTAGAACAAAATCCATCAACTTTGACGCAAAGTATGGAATCTGCAATTGCTCTCTAACGGTGTCGTTGACGGCAAAGTTCTTGTCTTCTCTCTCTTCGAGAGAACAGAAACACGCAACCAAGGCTTCAAGCTCTGGTGGACAAACGGCACCAACGTTGAGCCTGTTTACCCAGGTTGCAACACTAGTCTCGGTACCACACACCGCCAGCACGCCAGCACCAGATAACACGTAGCCTGAAGACTTACTCGGAAACGCGTACCTGGTAACCTCATCCTCAATCGGAAGCAACGCCCACCGATGATCACTCACTAATTCTGCGGCTGCCGTAGCAGAGATCACACCTCGGTAATCCACCTGCCGATAAGCGTCAGCCAGTGCCTTCACATCCGCCTGAAAAACGCCGCCACCAGCGAAGGTAAATTGCAACTTACCACCTCTGTGGATATATTCGCTTATTGCCGATATCACTAACGGGATTCTCTGCATCCGGCCCGCGTTACCGCAAAATACGATATCTTTTGAGCGCTGCTCCAGAGGTTTCGAAGCGACTGCAAACGAGGGATTATCCAGCAAATAAATCGGGCTTTTAGTCTCGCTTCGCTCTTGAGCAAATATTTTCATATCTTCCGAAAGAGTGACGACAGCTTTTGCATGTCGCAGGGTGTAATTATCAATCGATTTCAATAATCCAAAGACCCAACGATTCAACGGCATCGATATATTTGCCGCCTCAGGATGAATATCCTGCAGATGATAGACATAGTTGGCATTGAATAGTCGGCAATATAAGGCAACGACAAAAGGAACCACAACAGGGGGGTTAGTGGACACGTAGACGTTGGCTGGCTTTGCACGTACCAAGCTGTAAAAAGTCCACAACATGAACCATAGCGCTTCCAGCATACGCTTCGGGATACCGCTGGCAGACGTAGTGTAGGTTTTACAGGCGCGAATCATAACGCCTTCGCCTCTTCCCTGCTCGGTAAGCAATTCTGCCAAGCCGTCTTGCACCTGTGTAATGACACAAACGGTATTGCTCTTTGCCGCTTTTTCAGCAAACTGAAGTAGCCCTTCACCTATTACTTGGCCCTCAGGCCAAAAACTGCGATTCACTATCGCAAGATCCGTTTTTTTTGACCGCCCCGACTGGTGCATCCTCAATAGCTCTTCCAAACCGTCTGTACTACGTAATCACGGTAGCTATGAATAATCCGTACTACTTTGTCCGCCACATTCGGCATGCTGTAATCCGCAACCAGCCTCAGGGTTCGTTCATTCCCTCGCCCTTGGGTTTCCAGAATCGCTAATCCCTGCAGCACCCGCTCTCGGCTCAGGCCCACCATCATCGCGGCGGCTTCCTCCATACCTTCGGGGCGCTCGTGGGCCTCACGAATGTTTAGCGCGGGAAAGTTCAGAATGGATGCTTCTTCATTAATAGTTCCGCTATCCGACAACACGGCCTTCGCACAAAGCTGCAACTTGTTGTAATCCTTAAAGCCAAGCGGTTTGAGCAGGCGTACATTATCGTGAAACTGCACCTTCATCGCATCTATGCGTTTTTGGGTTCTGGGATGAGTAGAAACAATCACCGGAAAACCATACTGCTCCGCTATGGCATTTAACGTATCAACCAGGGCTAGAAAGTTCCTGTCTGAATCCACGTTCTCCTCACGATGCGCGCTCACAACAAAAAATTGCTCTTCCGTAAGGCCCAGGCGTTCTAAAACATCCGATGCTTCAATGCCGTCTCGGTAATGATTGAGCACCTCAAACATCGGGCTGCCGGTTTTGATCACCCGATCCGGTGGAATTCCCTCACGCAGCAAATAATCCCGTGCAATGGTGCTGTACGTCATATTGATGTCCGACGTGTGGTCAACAATGCGGCGATTGGTTTCCTCTGGTACCCGTTGATCAAAGCATCGATTACCCGCTTCCATGTGAAAAATCGGCACTTTCCGACGCTTGGCCGGTATGACAGACAGACAGCTGTTGGTGTCACCCAGCACCAGCAAGGCTTCCGGTTTGACAACTTCCAAAACCTCATCCACCGACGAAATCAGATTACCGATCGTATTCGCCGCGCTTTTGCTGCCATCGGCGCTGTTCAGAAAATAGTCCGGCTTACGGATATTAAGGTCATCAAAAAAGACCTGGTTCAGTTCATAATCGTAGTTCTGGCCGGTGTGTACCAGAATGTGCTCACAGAACTCATCCAGCCGGGCCAACACACGCGAAAGACGGATGATCTCGGGACGAGTGCCCACAACCGTCATTACCTTCAGTTTTTTCATGGCAAATCGCACTCAATTATTTGTTAATCAGAACGAATGGGAAGCAGTGAACTATTAAAGAGGACAGGCAAAGGTATCAGGCTTTTCCCGATCAAAGATTTCGTTCGCCCAAAGCATAACCACCATTTCCGTGTCACCAATATTGGTAATATCGTGGGTCCAGCCTGGTACAGTCTCTACAATTTCGGCCTTTTCACCATCGGTCACCAGCTCGTATTCCTCGCCTGTCTGAATCTGACGAAATTTAAAGCGAGCCTGGCCGCTGATCACCAGAAATTTTTCCGTTTTGGAATGGTGGTAATGGCCGCCACGGGTAATGCCAGGATGGGCGGTAAAATACGAAAACTGGCCGCAGTCTGGCGTTTTGAGCATTTCAACAAACACACCACGGTGGTCGCCGTGCCGAGGAACCGTGTACGAAAACTCCGACGGTGGTAAAAAACTAACGTAGGTGGAATGCAAAGCCCTGACCAGACCCTGCCCCACTCGACCGATAACCAACGATTCCCGACTTGCCTTGAATCCGCGAATCGTTTCAGCCAAGTCACCCACCGTAGTGGTGTATTGGGGCTGAACCTGCTCAAAGCCATTTAAGTCCGGGTTAGGCTGCGCACCATCTAACAACTGCAGGATTCGCTCTACCACGTCATCTACATAAACCAGCGTTATCTCAGCGTCTGCGTTATTAACCTGAATAGGCTTGTCGCGCGCAACGTTGTGACAAAATGTTGCCACCGCAGAGTTATAATTCGGGCGGGACCACTTTCCAAACACGTTAGGCAGACGAAAAATAAAGAGTGGAAAACCGGATTCACTGGCAGCTTTCTGGGCTGCGACTTCACCGTTGCGCTTGCTGGCGCCATAATCGTTATCAAAAGCGGCTTGAGTGGATGAAGTAATAAACAGCGGTCTCCTTTTGCCTTCGTCACGAGCCATTACAGCCAAAATGTCACAAATTTCGGCGGTTAAATCGACATTACCCTCCTGAAACTCCTCCACATTCTGAGGCCGATTCACGCCCGCCAAGTGAACGACATGTGTTGCGTTCGCCAAAGACTCTCGCAGTTCGTCTTTGGCGGATTCACGAGTTATCAACAAAACATCAACATCATTGCGCTCGGCCAGATGTTGTCGTAAATTTTTACCGATAAAACCGTCTGCGCCTGTAATAACTACTTGCATTGCTATTAATCCTGTGGCTGTGAGTCTTTGCCTTCTACGCTTGACTGAATGAAGTCCAACTTCATCAGCAACTTTTGCATGCCTGCTTTATCCAACCGTTCTGTATTGTGTGAGTTGTAATCAACGGCATCAGAAATCTTCTGCTCACCCTGCTCAACGTACTTGCCGTAGTTTAAGTCGCGAAGATCCGGCGGAACCCGGTAGTAACCCTCAAGATTTTCAGCCGCGACCATTTCCTCCCGACTCAGCAAAGCTTCGAAGAGCTTTTCACCGTGACGGGTGCCAATAATACGAACCTCGTGCTCTGGCACCCCCATCAATTCCGTCAGCGCATGAGCTAGCGTTTCGATGGTTGCAGCAGGTGCCTTCTGAACGAAAATATCACCAGGGGATGCGTACTCAAACGCATAAAGAACTAGGTCCACCGCGTCGTCCAGTGTCATCATGAAACGGGTCATGTCCGGATCGGTAATGGTTATTGGCTGCCCAGCTTTGATTTGATCAACAAAAAGAGGAATCACCGATCCACGTGACGCCATTACGTTGCCGTAACGAGTGGCACAAATAACCGTTTCGTTACTCGAGCGAGACTTGGCAACGACGACCTTCTCCATCATTGCCTTAGAGATACCCATAGCGTTGATGGGATAAACGGCTTTGTCTGTACTTAGACACACCACGCGCTTCACACCGCACGATATGGCGGCTTCAAGAACATTCTCTGTACCCAGCACGTTCGTCTTTACTGCTTCCATCGGATGAAATTCGCAGGATGGCACCTGCTTGAGCGCTGCCGCATGATAAATAAAATCAACACCACGCACCGCGCTCAGTACAGACTGATAGTCACGTACATCGCCGATATAGAATTTGAGTTTGGGGTTGTTGTAGCGCTTACGCATGTCATCTTGTTTCTTCTCATCACGGCTGAAGATGCGAATCTCTTCGATGTCCGTGTCCAAGAAGCGTTTGAGGACGGCGTTACCGAAAGAACCGGTGCCACCAGTGATTAGTAGAATTTTCTGCTTAAAAGGCATGAATTTCCTTAGTGCTTTTTCTCGTAGGCGTAACGGAACATGGCGATATTCGCCTCTATGGCATTCTGCTGCGAAAATTTGTGCTTCGCCCAGGCTAATACGTTTTCACGCATCTTCAGGTGTTCTTCAGGTGGCATAGTGGCCAGCTCATCAAGAGCTGACGCAAAGGCTTTTCGATTAGCTAGTGGCAAATCCCACCCAAGCCCCTTCTCTTGGAGGTCACGCCAGGGGGTAGTGTCTGCGATCAGAAGCGGTAACCCGGCACAAAGAGCTTCTGCAATTACGTGACCGTAGTTTTCGCCTTTGGTGGGCATGTAAAACACATCATACCGGGTGATGGTGTTTATCACTTCTTGTGGTAGCAGGGCTCCTTTGTAATTCACTTGAATGTGAGAAGGGAGTGCTCCAATTTTCTCCTGGCAAGCCGCCCAGTATTGTTTATCTTCTCTGGGCCCATAGATATCATAGACAACTGGCTCCAGAACCTTGGCTAGCATTTCGATAGCGCCAAGAAGATTTTTCTTTGGTGAAATTCTGGAAACAAATACTGCTTTTAGGATGTGTTCGTCTTTTGGCGAAATAACGCAGGCAAAATCTTGAGAACCAATATTTTCTGCAATCCAAATATCCACACCATCACCCAAGGTGCGACGAATATCATCGGCTTCGAACTCTGATGATGCTTGAAACAGGATTCTCTTGTGTAAACGCAGCAGTTTATAAAGCCGTATAAAAGTGTTCTTTTTGCCTGCCTTTAGGCTCAACGCGCCCTCGGAGAATTCGCCCCTTGGGCCCAGAACAACCTTCTGGTCCAAAAACCTTGCAAGAAGCAAAGGGAAGAATGAGAAGCGGACGGAAAAAAAACTGTTGAGGTAAACTACGTCGTAGTTTCTGTCAGCCAGTATCTTCAGAATCTGGAACAAGCCTTTTATACCGGTTTGAGAGTAGAATACCGACGTGCCTCCAACTTGATTCCACTGGCCCGGTTGAACGCTGGTGTACGGTTCAGTGTCTCCGAGGTCACGGTCCTTAGTGATCAGCGAGTACTTCACTTTTTTGCCTGTGTTGGCAAGCAGGTTCGCAATTGTTTTTATTGGGCCGCCGCCTTTGTAGCCTGGCAAATAATGGCCTGTGAATGCCAACACGCCAACACTCTTATTACTCAAGTTAATGAACCTCATTTGATTTTAGTTTTACGGCCAAAAATTTGTGACTTGGGTTTTGGCACAGCATTGGCTTATCAATACACACCATGAAATCTATGTTAACTCATAGAGAAAGTGTATGGATTGAGACCAACAAAAATGCTCAGCGAACATCCGCAAAGCAGCGATTAAAAGTACCCCCTCTGTCAGCCTAGTTGTCCAGTTGGCGATTTCGCCTAAATTCATATCAAATTGAGTGGTATGGGAGCAGTCATACTGATTCCTTATAAAGTTGGCAAGGAATCAGTGTGTGCAATCGGTGAGCTGGAATGTAGGTGCTGGTTTATTGGCGCTTACGGTAGTAATAGATTCCTTTGGCCGGCCCCCCTCTGTCAGGATAAATGTCGCCCTCGCTGATACGCTCTATCCTCCTGGATTCAAGTATTAAGTGCAGCACCGCTCGTATCCAAGCCTCCTGAGTGTTCGCCCCAGAATACTTCTGCCGGTGTGCGATAACCCAGCCGTTTTCGTGGTCGGTTATTCAGTTTGTTCACCGC
Source organism: Marinobacter sp. LV10R520-4 (assembly GCF_002563815.1). Lineage (NCBI taxonomy): Bacteria > Pseudomonadati > Pseudomonadota > Gammaproteobacteria > Pseudomonadales > Marinobacteraceae > Marinobacter > Marinobacter sp. LV10R520-4. The sequence goes on from NZ_PDJM01000001.1 coordinate 122,772, forward strand.
TTGCCTGGTTGCCTTTCTGGACACCTTGGCGAAGTCGGTGCCTTTCGGAAAGTATTGCCTTAATAGGCCATTCGTATTCTCGTTGGAGCCACGCTGACTGGACCGGTAAGGGTCACAGAAATACGACGTCAGCGACAACGCTTTGCTAAATGTTTGGTGGTCCGAAAATTCAGAACCGTTGTCCAGTGTCATCGTCTGTACGGCCCCTCTGATCGGCCTTAGCTCACGGATGATGACGTCTGTCACTAAGTCGGCTTTCAGCTTCGGCACACAGCCTGCGAGCAGGTAACCGGACCGTCTTTCAACCAGAGTGACCGCGCCTGAATTCTTATGCCCGTGAAGGATTGTATCTCCTTCCCAGTGGCCTATATGCAGGCGATCATCAACGGCTTTAGGGCGGCACTCAATGCCTACGCGATTCGGGATCTTGCCTAACCCCGCTCGCTTGGCAAGATGGCGCTGATAGCGTCTCTGGTAAGGCAAGCGACAATACCTCCAGAGGTCGCCACCGGCTATTTTGTCCCGGTAAATCAGATTGTAAATCCACTGATGGCTGACTTGGATACTGCCAACTCGCCTCATAAAACCGGCTATCTGATCAGGACTCCATTCACTCTGAATTTGCTTGGCCACCCACTCTATCAATGAGGGCGCTCGTTTATGAGATTTGCGAGCTCCTTTGCGCCGATGTATGGACAAACGACTGGCTTCCATCGGCTCGTATTCAGTCAGGCTTCGATTACGACGTAGCTCCCGACTGATGGTCGAGCTGTGGCAGTGGATCTCCCGGGCTATTTTCCGCTGGCTCCAGCCTACTCTCAAGAAGGCCGAAATCTGGTATCGTTGTGCCTGGGTCAGTTGTCGGTATCCCATGATTCTCTTCACTTTGGTCGGTAAAGCGAATGAGGGTACCGGCAACGGCCCTCCTACCTCTACCTGTTAATCCAAAGTGCTGCACTTATTCTATGAAACCAGGCTGACAGAGGGGGGCCAGTGCGCCCGAATTCCACTAAAGTGGCGGGAAACGGGCAAAAAACGAACAAATTAAGGGGGTAATTACGCCTGAATCTAGGTTGAATAGCTTTTTTTCGAGCTGAAAAGCGATTCAGTGGAGAACCGGGCGTTAATCAGACATTCCCTAAAATGGCACACATGTTTTAAATATATCTCTAAATCGATTATTCTTCATAATTAATTAAGAAACAGGTGTCGAACCTTTTTTTATTTCCCCATCTACTACTTTTTTATATAGATTCGCATAGTCTTCGGCAATTCCACGTCCTCTGAAACGCTCTACGTTTTTGTACCCCTGATGGATTAATTTATAACGATATTCGGTATCAGTAATAACCTTAACTATACCTTTCCGTATATCATTAACAGAATAAGGGTCAACTATACATGCGGCTTGACCGGCTATCTCGGGCATCGAATAAATATTGCTTGTCACAACAGGCCGGCCTGTAGCGTTGGCTTCAATTATTGGTAAGCCAAACCCCTCATAAGTTGAAACGAAAATCACGAGATCACAATGTATAAATTCATCCACTACTTCACGGTCATTAATGGAGACAACATTTGAGTACTCAACCTCATTTAACTCCAAAGAATCTATCTGGTCGTTACTTAGTTCGCCGATGATCCTCAAATGACAACAAATACCTTTTAGTGCATTTGCGACGTTGATAACATTTTTATTACACCCCGTGCCAACCTGCAAGATAATGGGTTTAACCGAATTAAAATCTCTCAGAACAGGTAAGAAGTCTTCAGATACGCAATCATAGACTACGAAAACTTTATTTGCATCAACTTGCAAGTATTTCAAGAGCTCCTTTTTCGTAGATTCAGAAATAACCGTAATCGCGGCAACCCTCTTCTCAGGGATCACGAACCAAACAAAAAAGAAAACCGCTTTACGAATACCTTTCAAACGGGCCAAAGATGCACAATCATGTATAGTAAGAATAGTCTTTTTCTTTCGGAGAAATAAAGAAATGTAATGTATATCTCCTGTTATGTGATTAACATCTCCTTGAAAAAATATAGCCTCCAAAACATTATAAGTGCGTCTTAAGAATCCACGACTTATAAACTTTGACTCGTGCTTTAGACAAAATATTTCACTTGGCATCGATTCCCGGACTTGGCCGAAAAGTCGCTCCAAACTAAAGTTGGAACCTTGAGGCTTACGGTGAAAATGGGTTACCTTCATTTTAAGATCCAATCTAATTAGTTTGTTTTATCTGCTTACTCGATGACGAAACTTGGCTAAGAAAAATAGACACTAAACTACAAAACAAAAGCATTACAAGAACCTTAAGTGGAAAAACCAATGCACCGCTCAAGGACATAATAAAACCAAATGAAAGAAATGGGTAAAACGAAAAATACCAAAGCATATAAATGGAGGAACGAAAAGACAGCTTAAAAATCATAAAAGAAAGAATGCCATAAAAGAAAGAATAAAAAACAACACCCAGATAGCCAGAGGCAGTATAACTTTCGGCAAGTTGAGGCAAGGTAAGATAAGGATCAGCTCCAGATGTATGCAAACTAGCTTTAAACAGAGGGTACTGAAGTTCGGACGCGGTGATAATATCCAAACCAAGTTCTTTGCTAAAGGGGAGTAAATTTGCCGTATAAACTAAGATGGGTGGAACAGGGTAAGTGTAACCTTGCTCATATATTCTATGAGCTGAATCAATTAAATAAAGTTGATTGAAAGTAGCAAAAAAATTATCTACTATCCACGCAAAAAATTCAGAATTAAAAAAAATAGTAGCATTGCCGAAAACATTCCTTACTACTGATACATAATTTAAATTTCCATGGCCAGAAGTAGCGTTTATGAAGTTATTAAGAGCCGTGCCAAAAGAGAATACGACTACCGAAAAAACGATGACACTTAGAAAAAAAAATTTATTATTTGAAATCTTAAAATTATAAGAATAAGCGATTGTGATTACGATAATAAAATAATACAACAAGTAACGCCTATCGCCTGCAATTAGCGAAGAAGAAACCTCTAAAAACAAAATAGCTAACAATAGCACTCGATACTTCCCGTCTCTAAAAACACGGATTGAAAAGTAGGCAATAAAAACCGGACCTAAATATACTAATGGTCGGAAAATAGATAATACTAAGTTACCACCAAAGCCTTCTTTTCCGCTAAACCCTACCACTGAACCTATCATTCCGACACTTAGCATATATAGCTTTAAAATAGCTAAGAAAGCACCAACCGAAAAAAATAAGTACGGGGAAAACGATAAAGCATTCCTTTGCTTAACAGAATAATCTCTAGCGGCAAGGCTTTTTTTATTAAGAAAAGAAAGACAGGAATAACCAATATAGAAAGCAAGATAACCGATTATACAAATGACTACTGGAATTTCAGTAGACTCAGGCAGATAGTCAAAAATTCTATTCGAACCATCTTCATGACGAACCATCATATATAGCGTGCTATAATAATAGTTTAGCAAAAAGAAAGCACTATAAATAAGCAAAGGATCTCTAGTCACTCCAGACCAAATTCTCCTAAGATAAAATAAAACGAGAAATACAATTAGGAAAAATAGTAGCCCAAATAAGAAGTGCGATTGGAAGCTTGCATTTTTGGAAACGAGTATTGCAGTCTGGATTAAAAGCGTCGAGGCAACTCCGACTAAAACAAATAATTTCGACTTTCTTAACTTAAAAAATGACGAAGATTCAGGCATATCAGCCTCGAATTAACCTAACTGGTTTAAATATTAATTTTAACATAGGATCTGGAAGCTTGAGTATAATCCTCCAGAATGCCACCTCCAATTTTACATTTCCTCTCTTTTCTTGATGCATGCAAGCGCTATAAAGGACACTTCTAGAAAACGTTCCGTCGCCGCACGCAGCCGAGACTCTTACACATGAAATAAGACGATCCAACAAGCTTTCAAGCGCTTCTTTTTTCGTTTCCGACTCTGGCTCACGAATAATTAGGCTGTACATTGTAGTCGAGGCAATAGCGTTCGATCTCACAGCATTTAAGGTGCCCCACTTCTGTTTACTTATCCGATTGTCAGCACTTTGTCGATAAAATGCATGGTATTTATCTATTTTTATAGCTTTATTTGCAATACTGGCAACTCTCCCTATATACTCCCAATCCTGCAGGCAAGTTAATTCTTCATTCCAATCGCCCACCAAATATAATAGATTTCTTCTAAAAATCGGCATTGCGGTCCACACATAATTCAATGCAACCTGTGAAGCGTTTGGCCCGGTTTCTAGAGGCGCATAAACATCTTTGCAAGGAACGGCTTTTTGGCGGTCCATGTCGAAATCCGCCCGCAATGAATAAACAAAATCAGCGGACTCATCTTTTTTTAGCTCGTAAATTCCATCTTTTAATTTGTCCTTTGATATAGCGTCATCCGAATCCAGAAATTGAATATATTCGCCGCTCGACATATTCATGCCATAATTTCTTGCTGCTGGCGCGCCTCTATTCAGCTGTTTAAATAAGAAACACATAAAGTCGCTCTCAGCATGCAAGTCAATCCAGCTTTTTACCGTAAAATAGGTATTATCAGAAGACCCATCATCAACAACTATTACCTCAATGGGCCTATACGTTTGTTGAAGCACACTATCAAGAGAATAAATGACGAGATCTTCTCGATTGTGAACAGGTATAATCACGCTTACTAGGTTTTTTTGGTATCGACTTATCATAATGTTTTCGATTTTTGGTCAGTTATTAGGTGGCCTGAAACTAATAATTTTAAAAATATTTCTTTGCTGTTTACAGCAATAGGCTAAGCAGTGCTTAAAAGATACTGGGCATTTTATGGGAATTTGGAAGAGCAACAATCATGGAATAGAATTTTTTCTTGAAGCTTGTTTTCGATACTAATCTTAATTTGAAACCAAACGCACTACGAAGGATAAAACTGAGTATCTTTAAATAAAATTGCTCACCGAAATAAAAGTTTTTTTCAATTGTAGCAAAGTTGTAATCAAGAGACTTTAAGTATGAAATCGTTGGTGATGACCCGTTATCAATCTCGCTTTCACTTTGTTCAAAAATAATAATAGGCTTGTTTTTCAAAATTAAATTCTCCGCACCTTTCAATGCGTAAATCTCATGCTTTTCGACATCAACTTTTATTAGCGAAATCTTTTCTTCTAACAACTCAGGAATAGAGTCGGCGCTCTTAACCTTTACATCACTTATCCCGCTCTTCCCCCGCTCATCGTCTTCACTTATTATGCGAGAGCTGCCTATATTGGAGGCATTAACCAAGAATGCTAGCAAGCCATCTTTATCACTTAAACCATAGTTAAGTGGAACATTGTTCTTTTCTTCCGAAGCAAATTTACTGTTAAATTTTAGAATTTCAAAAGTGATTGGATTTGGCTCAAACGCGAAAACCTTTTTAAAAGAACGAGAAAACAGCAAACTATGGTTGCCGATTTTTGCTCCGATATCAAGCGATAGTTCTCTTCGTGATTCTGGAAGCATTCGTTCAGTCAATTGCTCGATAAGTTGAAGTGGTTCATTTTCATATCGGCCCTCTAGATTCACAGTCAGGCCAATGTGGTCAAATGAAAATATAGCAATCTGAGGAAAATCTTTAATATGTCTTCGCGATAATGAGTGGTTCAATCTGTTAAGAACTATAAAAAAAACTTTAACGGATAAATCTTTTTGTTTCCTTCAAGTAGAACCTTCGTCATTTCTTTCTCCACGCTCTCGATAAATAAGTGAAAAACCCTCTGATCTAGCAGTGTCTTACCATAAAAGGAGCCTACCACCACCTCAGTTATATGGAGCAGGCAACGTTCAACTGATGCAAGAACCAGGCGAAAACCCACGAAGATTGCCAAGAAGCTTCGGCGAGCGCGCCCAGCACACTTTGCCATGAGTTGCGACGATATACGGTTGAAACTCATTTATATGACGTCAGCGAGGCCGCCGATTCGTAAAGTTCGAACCGGCGCTTAGCCCGACTATACTTATTTGAAGGTTCCAAGCTGTAAAGCGTCACCGATCGGAACCCGTCGATATAGTTGGTGCGTCACGCCTGAATCCCCAAAAACCAACGCCGCAATCCACTCATTGATCCCACAGCCACTGGCAGTTAGTCATCGAGGAAACTACCGAAGTGTGCTCGCGGGAATACATGCCTGAAGGAACGACATGGCCGTGCGCAGCCAGCGCGATTTGATGCAATTACCTTCCAGCTTAATAACCGCACTTAGAAACCAGCTATCCCCTTACCCAAAACGACCATCCAACCATTCCAGCGACCACACTTGCAGCCGGGAGCATTTTTAAAAAATGCCAGCGTAACGGAGATTGGAACACTTTGCGGTACAAATAGTAGTACGCTTGCAGAAAATTGATGTGAAACGCTGCAACCAGACACCAGCAAAGCAGTTCAATATCACGTTGCACAACGCCCACCACGATCGCGGTTACCATAATCACTGCTGACAGGGAACCACTTAAGAACAGTAAGTCTGCTCTGTTCATGGCCTGAAAGAAACTACCGCTTGTAGACAGAACAACCTGTACAGGTACTGCAATCGCAAGGATTCTTATAATAGGGATAACTTCTTCCCATTGGCTACCAAGTGCTAGAAGTACTATCCAATCAGCCGCTATATACAATAATAACCCGACGGCTGCACCTATGAGTGACAGCTTGAAAGTAAAATCACGATGAATCGCTTCAACTTTTATCGGGTCACCGGCATGTTTACGAATGACCGGCTGAATCGCAGGAGTCATGGCAAACGTTAGTAACATCAGAGGGTAACGCATAAGCTGGTAGGCTTTATCATACATACCCAGCATACCTGCCCCCATGTATTTACCAACCAAGATGTTATCCAAATTACGTGAAAAGTAATTAATGAAATTGAATCCAAACTGGTAGCCGGAAAAACCTAGTAGTGGCTTTATTGCTGAGAATTTACGTCCAAGCTGGGGACGGCCGAACTCGGTTCGGCCGGAAAAAAACCAAGTCATCAAAAACAGAGTTGCCGCACTGGCAGCGCCTTTCGCAGCCAGTGCATGCAGAGGGTCGATTACTTGTGCCAATGCAACTGTCGTGCCTGTACTGACCAGCTCTGCTGCCAAACCAGCGTTCGCAAAAAGAAAAAATGCTTGTTCACGCAATAATAATGCAGTGGGAACGACGCTGGCTGCGAAAAATAACAGACTGACAGCAATATAAGGCACGACTTCATCGACACGAGGTATGCTGTAGAAGATCAGAAATGCAGGTGCCAATGCTGCGAACAGCGCCCCTAAAACAAGCCCTATGGTTAGAGTTAATCCGAATAGACCATTACGATCCTCAGAAGCTAATCTGTTCAGGTTAATAATAGCCGGCCCAAGACCCGCTTCTGCCATCAGCTGGAAGAAGGTGAAAAATACCATGATGGCCGCTACTGTGCCAAAGGCTTCAGGTGTAAATAGGCGCGCTAATATCATCATTGACAGCAGATTAACCGCATACACTGAATAGCGACCAAGCATGCTTTTCAAAATAGCTTTGTACAGCGAACCAGCTAGCAAGCTCAATTACTAAAACCACACTTTCTCGTTATAAATTTCTTCAGCAATGCAAAATACTGACTTGGGTATAGCCAAAAAAGTGAGATTTTTACTCTTGAGTCAACTTCTTTAGATGCTAATAAGTGTATAAACGCTTTAAAAGCATTGAAAGGATTTTTTCCAATTCTGAGCCTCCAAGATTGGATCTTTACGAAAGACAAACTAGCTCTAACTTTTTTGTCCCTGTCTTGAGGGAAAGCAATTTTATAATTTCTAAATATATCAATTAGAAGACCCGATGCGTCATAATTCCAGTCTTTACTATTTCCTTGGCTCACCAATACTTGATATTTGGGCGCATAAAATGAAACGCCGGTCGTTATGCAGTGTGTTACAAAGAATATAAAAGGATATATATTTCTATATTTTTCGTTTTTCAAATATTCTTTATATAAAGATTCGCTTCTTAATACTAAGCCACTTAACTGATGCCCAAAGTTTGATAATTCACAAACTGTCTCAAACCCAGGATTATACTTTTTAACTTCAAATTCTGCGTACCTTGAACGTACTATTGTACCATCAGGATAAAGCCCAGAAAATCCAGGTATTACACAAAATGCGTTCTCGGTACTTATGACTTCCACTACAAAGGCGAGGTACCCGTCTGGTATATAGTCATCATCACCCAGATACATGACATAATCTGACTCAGACTTTCCGAGCAAATAAATTGCATTAGGCTCAAGTCCGACATTTATTTCCTGCCTATAAAGCTGAATATCAACGTCAATTTTATTTTTTAGCTCATTCAATACAATCCAAGTATCATCATCTGAACAGTTATCTGAAACGAGTATTTTGAATCTACCAATAAGATTATTTTGTACTATTTGATTATTAAGAAGCAGTATATTTTTTTTCAGAAATCCAGATCTATTGTAAGTAGGAATTAGTATATCAATCACTGTCCACGCACCCATTTTATCATTTCTTTAATGCCTTTACTCTTGGCAACATTAGGCTCCCAGTCAAGGCTTTTTCTTGCTTTACCAATATCTGCCACAAAAACCCGCTGATCGGACTCCCTTGGAGGCAACTGTTGATATTTCATTTCTATATCCAGCTCACGCTCCAGAAAGGAGAATAACTCTAATAAAGACGAAGAATTCTCTATTCCACCACCAATATTAAAAGCCTGCCCTTTGATACTCTCAATACTTTCAGAAGCCTTAACATATAATGCTACACAATCGCTGGCATAAAGAAGGTCACGGACCTGTTTTCCGTTACCCGATATTGTAAATGGTTCTTTAGCAACACCCTCTCTTATTTCGATCGCTTTTTGCGTAAACCAACCAAGCCACCCTTGATCGAAGGTAGCAAACTGGCGGCCACCGAACATAGATGAATGACGGAACACGACTGTTTTAAGGCCATATATTCGTGCAAAGTCCAGCATATACTGGTCAGCACTGCCTTTGGAAGTTCCATAGGGCGAATGAAAGTCGAGATTAACGTTTTCATCAAAGCCATCTGGCTTGTCAATACATTCATAGCGTGTTTCAGTTTCCCGATACCTGAACTGCTCCAAGTCTCCGTAGACCTTATTTGTTGATGAGTAAACGATGGTACTTTCTGGCGAATAGAGCCTTACTGCATTCAGCAGGTTAAAACTACCACCCACATTAACCTCAAAGTCCAGTCTTGGCTCGGCTATTGAGGTTGTCATTGCAACCTGCCCAGCCAGATGATAAATCACATCAGGTTTGTGAATGCGAATGGTACGTTCGACATCGTTCGTGTTACGAATATCACCATGAATAAATTCAAAGTCACCTTGGCTTTTTAGCCACTCAAGGTTCTGGTAGCTACCAAAACGATAAAGACTGTCAAATATAACTAGCCCATGACCTTTTTTCAGCAACTCACTAGCAATGTTAGAACCTAAAAAACCGCATCCGCCCGTAATCAAGTACTTCATGAAATCACCTTGAATAACTTTGCCAAACCTTCACTTTGAAGTGTTTCTGAATCCCAGCCTAATTTTTTTAGCGCCGAATTATCGACCTCGACAGCCATCATCTCACCTTCCCGCATGGGTATATCACCAAACCCAAGTTGCGTTACGGTGTGCGGATTTAGCTTTTTATAAGTCTCATATAAAGTGCCTACAAACTCACGAACACTGGTGAGCCTACCCGTACCAACGTCAAATTCACTATATTCTGGTAACTGTTTGGCTTTCTGTACTGCCAATAAATATGCAGAAACTACATCATCAATGTAGATAAAATCCCTCAACTGACTTCCTTTAGTCAACGGGATTCGCTCGGCGCCTTCTTTTAGTTGATGCACCAACCACGGCACGAACTTTGTTTTATCATCTTTAGGACCGTACATATGTTCCAGCTTAAGATTCACTATCTTAATTTCGTTACTGCGGTTCCTAAGCCATTCGACAAATTGTTTCTTTGAAAGTGAATATGTATTGAGATACTTGGGTAGTAAGGTGTCAGTGTTAAAGAAGGTGTCAGTGTTGTAGGCGGTGGCTAAGTCCAGTACTTGCAAGCCGAACAACAAATTTGTTTCAACGACTTTATGTGGTGCCTGGCCTTGACGTCCATAACTGCAAGCGGTGTGAATGACTGCATCGAATTTCTTAAACTTGAACGCTTCCTCCACCGCCACCTGATCAACATCAAATGCATTAACTTTAGCCAGCAAGTGATCTATTCGCCAAGTATCAGAAGTTGAGCGTTTTAGAATGGTCACTTTGTAGCCCTGCTTCAGCAGGGCCTCTAACAAGTGACTACCCAGAAAGCCGGTTGCACCTGTCAGCAGTATGTGTTGCATTAAAAGTTCAGCCCAAAAAACTCTTCCAGTTTTTCACCCACGAAATCGAAGTGCTCTTGGCCCAATGCAGGCTGAACGCCTAGCCAGAAAGTCTGATTCATTGTGCGGTCAGTATTAGTCAAGTCGCCAACAACTCGATATTCTACATTCTGGAAATAAGGCTGGCGCGTAAGGTTGCCTGCAAACAACAGACGAGTGCCGATCTTGTGCTGATCCAGAAATTTAAGCAGGTCGACCCGTTTAATGCCACTGCTTTCCTTTAGGGTGACCGGAAAGCCGAACCAGGACGGCTCACTGTTCGGCGTAGGTTCTGCGACTTCAAGAAAATCGTTGAGGCTGGCCAGCCGTTCTTTGAGTAATACGAAGTTGCGCTTTCGGGTGGCAATAAATTCCGGTGCACGTTCCAGCTGAGCCAGTCCACAAGCTGCCTGCATATCCGTTATTTTTAGGTTATAACCCAAATGGGCATACACATATTTGTGGTCGTAGCCGTGCGGCAGAGAGCCAAACTGTTGACCGAAACGATTGCCACAGGTGTTGTCACAGCCGGGCGCGCAATAGCAATCGCGGCCCCAATCACGAAAAGACTCCGCTATCACCTTGAGCTGGGGGTTGTTGGTAAACACGGCCCCGCCTTCGCCCATGGTGATGTGGTGAGCGGGGTAAAAGCTCAAAGTGGCGATATCGCCCCAGGTACCAACCATCTGGCCATTAAAGGTAGCGCCTAACGCATCGCAACAGTCTTCCACTAGCCACAAGTTATGTTTCTCGCAAATAGCTTTGACTTTAGCCAGGTTGAAGGGGTTGCCCATTGTATGGGCCAGCATGATGGCTTTTGTTTTCGGGGTAATAGCCGCTTCGATCAAGTCGGCATCAATGTTGTGGGTTTTCATATTCACATCAACAAAGACTGGTACGGCACCAAACTGGACAATTGGGTTCACCGTAGTGGGGAAGCCGGCAGCCACCCCAATAACTTCATCGCCCTTTCTGATGGCGCGCTCACCTAACTTTGGCGACGTCAAGGTGCTGAACGCCACCAGGTTAGCAGAAGAACCCGAGTTCACCGTGAGCAAGTGATTTACACCAATAAATTCAGCCAATTTCTTCTCAAACTCTGCATTGAACCGGCCTGTGGTCAACCACCCGTCGAGTGAGGCTTCAACCATCATTTGCAGTTCACGTGCGCCGATTACTTTCCCGGAAGGCGGAATAACGCTTTCTCCAGGAACAAAATCCTTCGGTGCTAATTCGGTGCTGGCATATAGCTCAACGAGTTTGCTGATTTCCTGACGAATTTCTTGGGGATTCATAAGGTTGCCTGTCCTGGTATCTGTTTGTAGATCTTTAAGTTAGTAAGGCTGATATTTTGCTATCTGATCAAGAGTCATCTGGTGGATATCATCACTGCGGAGCAAGCATAGGTGCCATTCGACGATGCTATCAAGCGTCTCAGCCAGTGACCAACGCGGATGCCATTTTAGCCTGGCGGCTGCCTTGCTGATGTCCAGCTTCAACAGCTGGGCCTCATGTGGCTGAGGGTTGGTATCTAGCTGCCAGCTGGCACCTTTTCCCCAGCGGTCTACTAAACGGTTGAGTATCCACTCCACCGGTTTCACATCTTCATCACGGGGGCCAAAGTTCCAACCTTCGGCGTAGGCGTCACCCTCGCTAAAGAGCTTTTCAGCTAACACGAGATAGCCACTGATTGGCTCCAATACATGCTGCCAGGGGCGGGTTGCCAGTGGATTGCGAATAATGACGGGCTGCTGCTTTTCGAACGCCCGAAGGATATCAGGAATCAGTCTATCATCGGCCCAATCACCACCCCCGATTACATTACCAGCCCGAGCCGAGGCCAGCGCAGCGGTATCAGGCGTATTAAAAAATGAAGTGCGATAGCCAGCCGTTACTAGTTCAGAACAGCCTTTGCTATTGCTGTAGGGATCATACCCGCCCATGGGTTCGCTTTCACGATACCCCCATACCCACTCTCGGTTTTCATAACACTTGTCTGTGGTCACGTTAACGATGGCTTTCAGGTGACTACATTGGCGAGCCGCCTCCAATACGTGAACGGTACCCATTACATTGGTGGCATAAGTTTCGACCGGTTCGCGGTAGGATAAACGGACCAATGGTTGCGCTGCCATGTGGATCAGAATATCTGGGTTGAATGCCGTCATGCTGGCGGTTACGGCCATTAGATCACGGATATCCCCAATTTCGGACTCCATACCCTTCGCAACCCGAATCTGTTCAAAGAGCGCAGGGATAGTAGGCGGTTCAAGAGCGAAGCCCTTGACCACGGCCCCCATGCTTTGAAGCCAGAGTGAAAGCCAACTGCCTTTAAAACCAGTGTGACCGGTCAGGAAAACTTTCTTACCACGCCAGAAGGCGGGATTAACGGCTGCGGTCATCAGATTATTCCCAGTTTTTCCAAGGAGCCTTGCCGCTTTCCCAGAGTTCTTCCAGCAGGTTTTTGTCGCGCAAGGTGTCCATTGGCTGCCAAAAACCCTCATGTTGATAGGCCATCAGGTCACCGTCTTCCGCCAGGCTCATCAGCGGCGCTTGCTCCCAGACACTGCTGTCGTCCTTCAGGTAATCCAGCACTTTGGGGGTTAGTACAAAAAAGCCGCCGTTGATCATGGCGCCATCACCCTTCGGCTTTTCCTTAAAGTTCATGACTTGCTTATTCTGGATGTCGAGCGCACCGAAGCGCCCTGGCGGGTAGGTTGCTGTCAGCGTTGCTGATTTACCATGCGACCTATGGAAGCGAATGGTTTCGGCAATATCTATGTCGCCAACGCCATCACCGTAGGTAAAGCAGAAGGCCTCTTCATCCTTTACGTGCTCCGCCACGCGAAGCAAGCGGCCACCCGTCATGGAATTCTCGCCGGTGTCCACCAGGGTTACGTTCCAAGGTTCCGCACGCTTATTATGTACCTCCATGCCATTGTCGCGCATGTTGAAGGTAACGTCCGACATGTGGAGAAAGTAATTGGCGAAGTATTCTTTAATCACATAGCCTTTGTAGCCACAGCAAATAACGAAGTCATTGATGCCGTGGGAGGAATACATCTTCATTATGTGCCACAAAATAGGCATGCCGCCGATCTCGACCATCGGCTTGGGGCGGCTCGATGTTTCTTCACTTAGGCGTGTGCCCAGACCGCCTGCCAATATAACTGCCTTCATCCTTCCTCCAGAATTGAATTAGTTTGAGCTTACGAATGCATCAGAGTGGAATTGATTCTCAGCAAGCCCGGCTGCCGTGAATTGTGCATGGGCATCATGGATCATCGTTTCTGAGCCGCAAGCGTAAACCACCGCGTTCTCCAGATTTAAACCATCGGCTAACACCACTTGTTGAACGTAACCGCTTTTTCCATCCCAGTCCGAAGAGCGAGACAGAACCGGTGTGTAATTGAGTTCCAGCTCAGGAAAATCTGGCAGCCAATAGAGATCCTGTCTTGTACGACCGCCCCAATACACGTGTATCTGACTGTAGGTATTAAGCTCGGGCTTTGCAGATAACTGCTCAAGAATGGCTTTTACTGGCGCAATTCCTGTCCCTGTTGCCAAAAGGATGAGTATTGATGCCTTGGTTTTGCGTAAACAGAAGGTACCCAGAGGGCCTTCCATGCGTAATAAATCGTTGTTCTTAGCTTCGTTAAACCAATAATGGCTCATTTGACCATTTTTAACTTTGCGAATCTGCAGCGTTATTTGGCCATCCTCCCGGGGGGCGTTGGCAATCGAGTAACTGCGGCGCAATCCATCGTTACCAATCATGTCGACGTACTGGCCAGACAAATATGCCAGGTTACTCTTGGGTGGTGTACGCAGAACCACCTCAACGACATCATCCGCAAGCTGCTGAATATTGTTTATTCTGCAGGGCAACGTTTTTACCTGGATTTGGCCCAGCTCGCCTAGGTCTTGAATGTCGAGCTGTAAATCGGTTGATGTGCTTCGGCAACACGTAAGAATAAAGCCCTTTGATTTCTCTTCCTCGGTGAGAGATTCCTCGGGCTTCATCGCCTCTGTCGTGCCTTGCGTAACTTTGGCCTTACAAACCCCACAGCGACCAGTACGGCAGCTGTGCTCCAGGGCAATGTTCTGACTGCGGGCAGCTTCCAGTATTGTTTGGCTCGACTCTGCTTCGAAACTGGTTTTGTTTGCGAGTGTTACCGTCTTAGACATCGTTTATCCTGATATTTTTGCCTTTTTAATTTGCTGTTCAATCCACGAGGGTAAATCTGATTGAGACATAGGGGTTCTGGTGCTTAGTTCATACGGATATTTTTGCTATACAAATCACGTGAAAGCACCGAAATTCACTCACGGGTGGCACAGGCTTGGTGGCGACAGAACTTACAAAGTCGACTGCATCGCTTACTAATCGTATCGTTTCGATGCCTGACGAAATTGGATCACAGTGAAGCGCGTTCGCTCGCTACTTACTTGATCTCTGAGTTTGGAAAATGACTTTCCAACGCTGGAAACGGCTTTTGGGTCGCAATCGGTGAGGATCCCTGGAAAGTATGTTTCCGACGTTGGAAAGTGACCAGATTCTGTTTCCAGAGCTGGAAACACGTCTTACCCGATAGTACCTGCGATTGCTTGGAAATAGCCTTTCCAACGATGGAAATCTAAAATTTTAACCATCTGATTATTAACGACTTTCCAAAACCGATAAGGGCACCTTATAACCTATCTATCTTTTATCCGAAAAGACACCGGAAAAAATAGATAAGCCTGCGGTTACTCAGGGATTCTGTCGACAATAAAGCCTTGACGCTACGCGTCGGCAAACACTTTTCGTTGTGCCCTGCCCTGCAGCCAGTTACGTTCATCGTCCGTTAAAGTGGCGTAGGCATCGGAGTTGATTATCTGCCAGCACACCAACTCGGTACTGACTTCGTACGCTGAAGACAGCGTTGTAACGGCAACGTTCACGGAGGCTGCCATTCGCACTTCTTTTGCGGCCACGTTTCTGGGTAGCAGAAGTTCCGCTGCAAAAGCGCGAGCACGCTTTTCCAAGCGCTCGGGGCTATTGCCGTTTAGTACCTCTGCAACCGGCAGAGCACCATCGCGATCCAGTAGCAGATGACAAATTTCATGGGCGAGGGTTGTATTTTCACCATGCACGTGAGCTGACGTGCTTTGTTGCGCCTTATTTACGAATATCGCGGGGCCATGGCGCGGCCCCCAACACGCAAACGCATCAAGTATGGAATCCGGCATATCAAAGTCATCAACCGGGATCTTCCATTGTTCAAGAAAGACTGACGGCTTTACACCTTCCGAATCAGACTTCCCTAATTTGCGGCGTAACCAAATGGCGACCCGGTAACCCTGATCATAGGGCTTGCCGATGTCCTTAAAGTCTTCAAGAAGACTACGAGAAAGTGAATCTAGCTCTGGTGTTGCTATTTTCGCTGCATCGCGAATCAACTCAAAGACCTGTAATTGCTGATCGGCTAGAAGTACGCCACTGGTCATGCGTGCTGCGGCCATCAGCTCGCCGTCCGCCAGCGGAGACTCTGGATCGTACTCCCAATACTCAGGGTCGTTCTCAGGGTTTAGCTGCGCCAAACTTGCCGTGTTTAACCCGGTTAACAGCGGCACCGCTTGCGCGATTAAGCATGTCTCTCGATCGCACCACTGCTCAGCAGCCAACTTGCCCCTACTCACATCTTTTGTGTTTGCAACTTCCGCCAAATAGTTTCCAATGTCTTCAAGGTCACTTACTGCCCGCTGTAGGTTTAAGCGCACATGGCTACTGTGTTCGGCGCTAAAAACTTCCATCAAGGCGCCTTGGCGCATTAAATACGTAGCAGGGAAAAAAATTCCTTTAAACGCACAGGCCAGATCGTGCCGATCTAGAAAGCGAAAAGCCTGCTCTTCTTCATCTTCCATTCGTTCCTCGGCCATGTTTTCCCAGCGTTTCTCCAAATCTCTCATCAACGTGGAAATACCCATCGCCGACACCTGAAATGGGAAGTTTTGCTCCAGCAACAGATAGGCCCAATTTTTCGCAAGCCATTCCAGCAGATCGACCCATGTCCAGCTAATAGGACAGCCGTCTTTTTCTGCCATAACCAACAGGCCGCCAACAAGAAATCTGCCTTCACCCCAAACGAGGCCAGCTTTTTCCTGCCGATCAATGAGCGTCAGCTCTAGCAAGAAGCCTTCGCTAGAGCCTAACCGTACTGTTTTAGCCATTGCTCGAACTCTTTAGAGTGTCCGGATTTTTCTGCCATTTTTTTGAGTTTCCTTACTATCCTGCTCGATAGTGGTCTACGCCCTCTCAAATTACCCCGCCAAGGGTAGCCATGCCATGAGACACCCGGCATTGTGGGCACAGCCTCATAAATCACACCCTGATGTACAGAGTAGATTTTTGACGGTAACTGGTCTTCTAACCCACTGTAGTATGGCACACCTTGGTTGAGAATTTCAGTAGCCAACGTCTCTGTGATACTACTCGGGCACTTGCCTACTGATCCATTATCACTGGGTTCGAAACCTGCGTAATCATTATTCCAACGATGCTTGTATCGCCCTTCACCACGTTCATATAGCCAATCTGTGTTTTGCTTAACATCCGTCATTGTTCTTTCACTGACGATCCATGCGTTGCCGGTTCTGTCTGAACGGCTCCATTTCGCACAAAAGCCATTATGAACACGACAAATACTCCGAGCATGCCGCCCAGCATGGTGGCTATCACCGCAATCAATGCCCTTTTAGGCCCACTTTTTTCCTGAGGCACCACCGCAGGGTCTACGGTTTTAAATATGTATTCCGATTGGGCATTAGCCAACATTACCGTGCGGGTTTCGCTTTCTATCAGCTGGTAGAAAACCTGCTGCATGCCGGCGATGTTGGTTTCCCTGAGTTTTTGTTCCAGGAAAGCAATGCGGGCTTCAGCTTCTTGCACGTCTTGCGCGCGCATGTGTTCGTTAATGTCGTGTACCAGTTTTTCAGCCCACGCTTTGGCCACTGGAGGGGCCTGGCTTTTAATATTCAGGGTGACCATACCAATATCTTCATTGGTGGACAGGCTCAGGTGGCTTTCTTTGAACTGTTTCACCATGTCCCAGTCTGTTGGCTCCAGGCTTTCGCCTTTGTCATCGGTGAGCCATTCACCGGCCTCGGGGTTGTAGACTTCCCGATTAATCACCCACTGTTCATTTTCCATATCCCAGCCTTTAGTGGCCATAAGGGGGATGATGAGGTTGTGACGGTGAATGAAGTCGGTCAGAAACGCGCGGGATTGCAGAACTGCCTTGGCTATAACCGTCTGGTTCGAGCCGCCACCGCCGAGACTGATGCCGGCCAAGCTAGCCATGCCACCGAGCTGGCCGCTGATGCCAGCACCGCCTTCGTCCTGAGCCGGCGCCAAGAGCACGCTGGACTGGTAGATATTGGGTTGACTAAGTGCGTAAAACACGCCAGCGGCAGCGAAAACGAAGGTAACGAAGATAATGATCCACTTGCCGCGCCAGAGTGTGGCGAAGAGTTCGCGGAGGTCTATTTCATCGTCTGGGTAATAGGGTTGCTCCATTACCTGCTGTTTGGGCGCTTCCTGGTTAATCATTACAGATTCCCCACTGCCGCAGCACCCAGTGCCATCTGGTATACAATCTGACTTACGTTGGTCCAAAGTTCCAGCTGGTTCAGGCGGTCCACATCAATCGGCATGATGACGGTGTCACCGGGCTGTAATTGCTGGCTGCGGTTACCAAACCAGGCACTTTTTTCTGGCAGCATGACCGAGCCGTCGGCTTTGACAACGTAGACGCGGTTTTCATCAGCTTGGCGGGTGGGGCCGCCGGAGCGATCCAGGTAATCATCCACCGTCAGCCCTGCTGTGTGCAGGTGGCTGGTTGGGAATTGCACTTCGCCGAATACGCTGACGGCCTGGGGAATGATGGGTACGGTCAGGGTGTCGCCGTCTTGTAGGCGAATAGACTGGTAGTCGCTGTTGTTCAATACGGCTTGTAGGTCGATAACCATGCGGCCAACAGGGCGGCTGCTTTGTACATCGTCAAGAAGGCCTTTTACTTGGTCTACGCGCTGGGCGTTCTGGCCACCGAAGTTGTCGCCTTCCAGTTGCACCCCCAGCAAGTCTCCTTGCAGGCGTTTCTCCGCTTCAAGCAGCCGCTGCGCTTCCAGTACTCGCAGTTTTTCACGAGTGAACACGACTCCGCGGGGAAAAGCGTTGCTGGTAAGACCGCCGGCGCGCTGGAGCACATCAACCAAGGTTTCGCCGTCGCTGAAGGTGTATTCGCCCGGATACACCACTTCGCCTTGCACGGTGATTGTGCGGGTGGCGCCAAATAGCGGGATGGATTTGACCATCAAACGGTCACGGCTTTGAAGAGTCACATCAACTTGGTCATTAAGCGCATTGGCTAGATCGATGTTTTGCAGGCGGGTTTGCTCTACGCCATTGCCATCGAGGTTACGGCGTGCCAGCTCCGCTTCCAACATTAGCGCAGAGTCGTTTAAACCACCTGCCATTACGATGGCGTCCTTCACTTTGCCCGTGGCAGGTAACGGGTATTCACCGGGGTAGCGCACCGGGCCACTGATGGTCATGGTTTGCTGGGGGGCCTGCGGGGTCGCCTGGGTTTTCAGGCGCTTTACGACGGGTTCGAACAGTGCATTACGGCTGAAGCTCTGAGCATTCGCTGAGCTGTTTTGCCCGACATCGGCTTTGCCATTATCGGCAAACACAAGCACCTGATCCTTTTCCTGCAGAACTAAGTCAGCATCGCTGCCAGGGCGGTTTACCGCATCTTTCAGTTCCAGGCTGAGCACCGAAATCTGCCGGGTCTCTGGGTTTGTTCTTACAATCGCGGCGAAGTTGGTATCCGCCATTGGCAGCAAATCCACATCTAGCTTACGGATTACCGAACTCACACGCATACCCGGTACCCAGGCAAACTTGCCGGCGCGTGTGGCGGCGCCGGTGATTTCAACGTACTGGCCGGTTACGTCAGCAATGGATGCAATGGTCACCCGGTCACCGGCTTTTACGCGGGCTTGTTTGCCTGCGGCATTGGTCAGGTCGGCTTCGGCGATTATCCGTAAGAATTCCTGGTTGGTGCGTTCTATACGGGTTATTTGTGGGTAGGCCTGGGCGGTCATGCCGCCGGCGAGGTTCACCAGTTCTTGCAAGCTGGTGGCGCCGTCAATTTCATACAGCGCCGGGCGGTAGACTTCGCCGTCTATACCCACGCGCGGGCCCACGGCCGGGATGAAAATGGCGTCGCCGGCTTGCAGGCGGGCATCGCCGCTGGTGTCGCCTTTCAGCAGCAGGTCATACAGGTCCAGGGTGTGGACCACTTTGCCATTGCGTTTTAGCTGAATGTTGCGCAGGGAGCCGGTGTGGCGAATGCCGCCGGACACGTACAGGGCGTTGGTAATGGTCGACAGCGAGCTGACGCTGTAGGAACCCGGCGTGCGGGTTTCACCCAGCACAAACACGCGCATGCTGCGCAGCTCGCCCAGCGATACGGCGGCTTTTACGCCGATGTACTGTTCAGACACAAGCTTGGTAATTTCGTCACGAGCCTGCTGAAAGCTCAGCCCGGCCACGTTAACGGGGCCGCGTTTGGGCATATCGATGGTGCCATCGCGGGAAACGGTGAGCGAAAACTGCTGGTTTTCGTTACCCCACAGTTGAATTCTGATTTGGTCACCAGGCCCTAATGTGTAATTCATGGGTACGGGTACTTCGGTAACCGGGGCAAAGGTGCTGGGCTTGCCTTCAAACAGTTCATAACCAAACGGTTGCAGGCCGTTGTTCTTTTTGGCGAACGCCTGCTCTTCTTCGGTTAGTTTGTTGTCGTTTTCGCTTTGGTTTTCAGCACTGCCATTTTCTAGCGGCTCAACCACGGATGTCGGTTGGCGAGCGGCTGAGCCATTCGAGCTCGAGCTCGAGCTGCCCTGAAGCTGATCAAGATTCACCCCATACTGCCGCGCCAGCGCTTCTTGCTGGGCTTGTGGCAAGGATTTGAATTGCTGGATTTGCGCGGGCGATATGGATTGCGCAGAAACACACAGTGGCATCATTAACGATGCTAAAGATAAAGAGAGCAGGAGGCGTTTTAAGTTCACAACGGGTATCCGGTAAAGGTTTTAGAAACGGTAGCGCCAGCTTGCGCCGATAGACCACTGGCCGCTTTCGTTATCGGCGGGGTTAACCAATTCGAGCTTTTTGTCGGCAAACTGGGCACTTAGGTCCAGCCAGCCATTGAGCAATTCGGTGCCATAGCCGACTTTTGCGATGACTTGCTTGGCGTTTTCAGCGGGGACCATTAGTTTGATGTCTTTCTCAACGTCGAGCGGGTCTCGGCTTTCTCCATCTTTGTTGAATTCAACAAAGCTCAGGCTGGCTGACAGGTTGCGGCCGTCGTCGAAGAAGTGAAAACCGCCGAGGGTAACGGCTTCGGCGTCGCCACTGAAGCTGGCGCCCATGGTGCGGCCGTAGTAACGGTAGCCGCTTTTATAGCGAGAGTGGTCGTAGGTGATGTTGGGCATGGCGTCGCCCAGGAAGTCGTCGGCCAGGGTGTTGGCGTATTCCACAAACCATTGCTGGTCGCCGTTGAATAGTTGGCTGGTCCAATCACTGCCTAACAGCCAGGATTTGCGCGCGGGAAAGGCGCCGGCTTCGTCTTCGCCCATCATCTGGGCGTACAGGCCCATGGACTGGTTGCCAATGGCAAAGCCGTAGCGGGCGTCTATGCCGGCAAGCTGGTTGCCGGGGTCGTCTTCTTCAAGCTGGCCGTTGTCTCTGCCGATCAGCGCGTTCCAGATGGTAGAAGCGCCTTCCGGGCGCCCTTCCCCGCCCAACATGATGGCACGAGAAAAACCAATGTCCAGGCCGTCTAACGGGCGCAGGTTCAGGCGCATGCCGATCAGCTTGGCTTCGGGTATCTCGCGTTCTTTTTCATACTGGCCGGCTAACAGGGTGAGCTGCCAGGGGCCAATCCAGCTGAGCCAGGAGGTTTCAGGCGCGGAGGGGTCTCTACGGTTCAGCCACAATGACGGCATGGGGCGTGCGTTGTTGGAGAAGATCAGGCTGGATTGCCAGCCCGGGCCCCACCAACGGTCAATAGCGCCTGCACCGAATACCCAGTTGCTGGCGGTGGCGGCCAGGTAGGAGCCGTCAAAGCGGAGGTTTTCGTCGTCATCCGGGTTTAGGGCGTAAGTAGGGCTCAGGCCCAGCGCGAATCGCTCCCCTTGCCATTGCACGTTCAAGTTGGCCGAGCCTTGCGCCAGGGGGCCCCGTTCAAAGCCTTGCACCATGGCGACTTCATTGGTGGCAGAAAGCTGAAATTGGGACCGAATTCCGGTAGAGGCCTGCTGTTCCTGTTCAAATTCGAGGTAAGCGCGGGCCATGCCGGTTGCCTGGGAGCCTTTACTGGCAGAGTCTGCCAGGGCGCTGTCTACTGACGCCCACATGATGGGCCAGCTGGTTACCGGGCGATTGAATTGCCCTTGGTCGGCCAGTTTTTGTATTGCGAAACGGGCTCGGGCGTCGCCGGGCTCTATCCAGGGCGCCGCCGCTGCAGAAATCGTGTTCAGGCACGCTACCGCCCCACATACCAAAGCTAAGTGTTTTAGGGTCATGGACATCTTGTTTTTTAAGTGCAGGGGTAAAGCAAGGAGAAAGAAGCCCGGCTATTCCTGTCAGATTTTGGCGCAGTGCGCCGATTTGATGAGCATGATACGCGTCAGAAATTTTTAGACAACCGACAAAAGGTATTAGTAAGCTAGGAATTGAAAGGAATTTTGTAACCTGTTGTAACAGGTTACATTTGCATCTGTGTGTTAATCGCAGGCATGTAGGTAACTAAATCATATTCTCATAAAAAAACCGACTCTGGCGGTCGGCTTTTTTGTGTATCAATCGCACTTATATTTAGGCTTTGTTCATTGCCGCCAGTACGTCTTCCAGTTCCCCACTTCGCCGATTGTGAAATAGCGTTTGCCGGGGATGACGGGCAGCTCGTTGTTGTTGCTGGGTTCTAGCATATTTATTGCTCAGCTCCAATCTAGCTATAAGCAGGGACAGACTTGAAGTCTGTCCCTAATCTCCAAGCGGAGACGCAAGCGGGGACAGACTTGAAGCCTGTCCCCTATCTCCAAGCTCCAGGCGAGGACGGACTTGAAGTCTGTCCCCGTTCTAGTAAGCGCCAATAAATCAGCACCGGACAGGATAGTTGACGCCGAACAACAAGGGCGGCCACCAGGGCTGCCCTTTTTTGTACGTAAAGCAGGGAGATTATAAAAGCGGAGATCAGTGCTTATCTTCAATACGCAATTGGGTAATCTCGTCTAACGCCAAGCCCGTCGCTGCAGCTATTTGCTCGTCATTGAGCACACCGAACGACATCAGGTGACGAACCGTTTCGCGCTTTTCTTTCAGAGCACGCAGCTCGGCTTCCTGACGCCCTTTTTCGATACCCAATTGCTCGCCTTCCTGGCGCCCTTTTTCAATACCCAAACGCTCAATCGTGTTGACATAAGGCATGTGTTTTTCCTCCTGTATGACGTAAACCGCCTGTGCAAATTCGGGGGCCAGATTTTTTGGTAACTGGATCATCCAATCAATAATGTTAAACAGTCGTAAAATCTGTTCTCGACTATAGCCCCGTTCATACAGCAGTCGTATCAGGGCCACGACAAACCAGATGAAAGCGCGGCACTAGCGTGTTGGCTAGGCGGTGACATAACGCCGAATTATGCGCAGTAGGAGGGAACATAGAAGAAAAGAAAAAGAAGGGAGTGCCTGTCCATGTGACGTCAGATTTCCCACGCTCAGTTAATAAGCGTTCACGCAAACAGCCAAACAAACATTCCAGCGGCTTGCATTCTTTTTATTTCATTCGAATTACAGTGCAAATGCGGGTTTCTCCATGCGTCCGTCTGTTCATCAGGGCAATGTCGCAATAGATCTTTCCCAACAGCTTCATTATTACTTTGATTCATCGACGCCTTAAGGTCTTCACTTTCTTTGTCATCTACGCCGAGCAGAAACACCCGATCTTTGCAATCTTGCTCTTTCAACAGTTCATCAAATTTACTTCTACGTTTTGCGAACACATTGTCAAAATCCATAAGTAATAGGGCATGCATTTCAGGCCTCGCATTGAGCAACCTCAGGTTGCTCTCCAGCTCAGCAAACACCTTGCCCCATCCTCCGCACGGCGGCCTGGAGTCGATCACAGTATCATTAACGTTGGGTAATGTTTTAATTCCGTTGACGATGCCTCGATAAGGCTGATCTTCTAGGTAGATAACCAAATGATTCTTATAGAGATTGACTGCCATTAGTCGAGTTCTCCGTTCTCGTAGGCATCTATAAAAGTGGCGCTCAGGTATTGTTTTCCCGCTACAGGCTCCAGCCTGGAAGGGGCCAGATGAGACTGCCTGGTTACAAGATAAGTATTGTGCTCGGAGTATTCGTTGATGGTTCTGGGGTTATGGCTAGACATAACCATCTGCGATTCTACCAGGCTATTTTCAAACGCTTTTCGGCAAGCGACAATGAAGTGGCTTAACTCTGGTAAAGAGACATAATTATCTGGTTCATCCCACAGGCAAAGTACAGATTCTTCATTGGTAATGGCGGCCAAAACCGTTGCAGTTAGAAAGTATATTTTTTCGCCATCAGAAAGCTGATCAAAATTTAGCTCTAAACTGTTTGCGACTTCATCGCGGAATTTAAAAACCAGCTCTTTTTCGTTTTTGCCGGTACTCTCAAATTTGAAGCTTGCAAAGTCCGGCATACGCAATGCCATGAAATCTACAATTTTCATGTACAGTGCAGGATAAACCGCAAGTTGATGGCGCACCCAGTCGAGAGTATTGGCAGCTCTGCGCTCCAGGTAGGGAGTTTCTTGTTTGCTGGCTTTGTTAAAGCAACTAGGCACTGGCGCTAATACGACAATTTTCGCGAGCCACTCTCGAAAGCGAGCAATGGGTGCGTCATCATTGCGTGTTGAAATTAATGGTAGGCCAACGTGGTGCCAATCCAAGGTGAACTCGGCGTTTTTGCCCAGCTGTACTTTACCACCTTCCCGAAAAACATTTGTTTTACCGTTTACTTTCAGCGATTCCTTTTTTATCCGCGGTTGGCTAAAGTTTTCAGGGAGCTCTATCTCTAAAACGTACTCATAAATTTGTTTTGCAATAGTCGCGTTTATTTCCAAATGAATGGCTTTATGAGTTTCACCAAAGGCGAAATCGCTTTCAGTGATTAGATCTTTCAGCTGTGTAACGCCCCGCCCAATTTTTTGAAATACTTCTACGGCATCAAAAAAACTGGATTTGCCGGCACCGTTTCTACCCAAGATTAAGGCAGAGTGCTGATCTTTGAGATTGAATTCAAAGTTCTGAAGGCATCGATATTGATGAATATAGAGTTTGTTCAGCATGAGCTGCCTTCCATAACCGATGTGAATTGTTTGGGCAAGTAACCAAACGCTGTTGCTATTGAGGGGGACACCTGCGGTGTCCGCGCTATTCATCCCCGGCCTAAAGGCCGAGGTTTTCCGCGCATTCCGATAAAATGAGAGCAACAATTTTACGCTGATAGCGCAATGTTACAAGCCATAGCGCTTGGCGGAGGGTCTGATTGACGGGGAATATTGCAGAAATTTGTAATCTATTGTGAAGTAGCTGACTTCATCAACTACATAACAGCCAACACCTCTTCCAGCTCTCGAATCATTTGCCGTATTAACTGTTTGTACTGGGAGATATCGTCTTTCGCTTCTACACTGGACAGCTGCTGTTTAGCGCCGCCGATGGTGTAGCCCTGGTCGTACAATAGGCTGCGAATCTGGCGGATGGTGATGACGTCGGCGCGCTGGTAGTAGCGGCGGTTACCGCGACGCTTGACCGGGGACAGGTGGGGGAATTCCTGTTCCCAGTAGCGCAGTACGTGGGCTTTTACGGCGCACAGTTCTGCTACTTCGCCGATGGTGAAATAGCGTTTGCCTGGGATGACGGGCAGTTCGTTGTTGTTGCTGGGTTCTAGCATGGTTGTTGCTCGGTTTTGACCTGGCTGTACCAGGGACAGACCTTAGGTCTGTCCCTAATCTCTCCCCAAAGCGGGGACGGACTTGAAGTCCGTCCCCAATTTCTTGCCCAAGCAGGGACAGACCTTAGGTCTGTCCCTTAATCTCTATTGCTGGGTTTCGACGTAGGCTTCTACTTTTGCTTTGAGTTTCTGGCCGGGGCGGAAGGTGACGACGCGGCGGGCGCAGATGGGGATTTCTTCGCCGGTTTTCGGGTTGCGGCCGGGGCGCTCTTTTTTGTCGCGCAGGTCGAAGTTGCCGAATCCTGACAATTTCACTTGCTCGTTGTGGCTGAGTGCGCCGCGAACTTCGTCGAAAAAGGCCTCTACCATTTCCTTGGCTTCACGTTTGTTCAGGCCAAGTTCGTCGTATAAGCGCTCGGCCATTTCCGCTTTTGTCAAAGCCGTCATCCGTTAACTCCTTAGTGTTGCCCCCAGTTCAGCTTTCAGGGCTTCTATTACGCCGTTGAACAGCCCGTGCACTTCGTCTTCGGTCAGTGTGCGCTGCGGGTGCTGCCAGAACAAGCTGAGTGCCAAGCTACGATTACCTTCGCTTTCACCTTTACCGAGGCTTTCGCCCTGGTATACATCGAACGCACGCAGTGCGTTTAGGTGCTCGCCGGCGTGGTGTGTTGCCACACGCTCGACGTCCGCAAATTTCACTTCGCTTCCGATAATAATAGCCAAATCTCGACGAACTTCTGGAAATTTTGAAACATCTTTGAAATTAGGCACATAACCGGTAACGATTGGGTTCAAGAATAGCTCAAAGACTATAACTGTGCCATTAAGTTCCAGATTTTTCTGTACCTGTGGATGCAGAGTGCCTAACCAGCCTACTGGCTGTCCGTCGCGCAGTAATTCGGCGGTCTGGCCCGGGTGCAGCGCGGGGTGCTTTCCGGTGCGGAACTCTACGGTAACGCCCAACAGGCGAAACAGACTTTCCAACTCCCCTTTTACATCAAAGAAGTCGGCGTTTCTGCGACCGTTTACCCAGTTTTCAGGATTGTGATTGCCGGTAACGACGCCTGCCAGCATGGGCTGCTGCAGAATGCGTTCGCCATCTTTCACAAACCGCAGGCCACTTTCAAACAGGCGAATGCGTGGTTGTTGTCGGTTCTGGTTGTGGGCCACGGTTTTCAGCAGACCGCTCCAGAGGGTGGTGCGCATGACTGACAGTTCTGCGGAGATCGGATTGGCCAGAGCAATACCTTCGTTCTGCGGATCTAACTGTTCCTGCACTTTCGGGTCGACGAAGCTATAGGTGATGGCTTCCTGATAACCGTTGGCAACAAAATAGTTGCGGATGGCGCTCAGCGGGCGGGTGTCTTCGGCTTTGGGGCGCAGGCCCAAGGAACCTGTGGGTTCGGTGACCGGCAGGTTGTTGTAGCCGTAGATGCGCCCTACTTCTTCGATCAGGTCTTCTTCGATGGTGATATCCGGGCGGAAGCTGGGCGCACTGACTTTCCAGCCGCTTCCCGATTTTTCTTCTATCGCCAGGCCCAGGCGGGTGAGAATTTCTTCCACTTTGCCGTTTGCGATGGCCAGGCCCAACACGTCGGCCAGGCGTTTTTCGCGCAATACGATGGAGACTGGCTTGGGCAGATGTTCGCTGCTGGTGACGTCGACAATTTCGCCGGGTTCGCCGCCAACAATGCTGACCAGCAGTTCGGTGGCCCGCTCCATGGCGTCACGGGCCAGGTTGTAGTCTACGCCGCGCTCGAAGCGGTGACTGGCATCTGTGTGCAAGCCGTAGTGGCGGGCTTTTCCGGCTAAGGTGATGGGGTCGAAATAGGCGGATTCCAGCACCAGATCACGAGTTTTTGGACTAACACCGGAGTGTTCGCCGCCCATTACGCCGGCAATGGCGATGGGTTTGCTGTGATCGGCTATTACCAGGGTTTGTTCCGTGAGTGTGACTTCCTGGCCGTCGAGCAGCACCAGCTTTTCTTCGGGCTTGGCCATGCGCACCACTATGCCACCGTCGATTTCGGCGCGGTCAAAGGCGTGCATGGGTTGGCCCAGTTCCAGCAGGATGTAGTTTGTTACGTCTACCGCAGCGTCTATAGAGCGAACGCCAGAGCGACGCAGCTTTTCTTGCATCCATAGCGGGCTTTTCGCAGAAAGATCGACGTTGCGCAGTATGCGACCCAGGTAGCGCGGGCAGCCGGCGGGGGCTTCTACGCGCACATCAGGCACGTCGCTGTGGGTGGCGGCTACCTTGTAAATTGCAGGCGCGTTCAGCGGCAAACTGTTGAGCACGCCCACTTCCCGGGCCAAGCCTTTGATAGAGAGGCAGTCAGCGCGGTTTGGGGTTAAATCTACATCGATCGCAATGTCGTTCAGCTGCAGGTAATCCGCAAAAGACGTGCCCACGGGGGCGTCAGCGGGTAACTCCAGAATCCCATCGTGGTCTTCAGACAGGCCCAGCTCGGCCCCGGAACACAGCATGCCGACAGAGGGTTGGCCACGGAGTTTGGCTTTTTTGATTTTGAAATCGCCGGGCAATACGGCGCCCAGTTCGGCAAAAGGTACTTTGATGCCGGCGCGCACGTTGGGGGCGCCGCAGACCACTTGCACCTGGGTGCTGCCGTTGCTGACCTGGCACACTCGCAGTTTGTCAGCATCCGGATGGGCTTCTACGCTGAGCACTTCGCCGACGACTATGCCGGTAAATTTGCCGGCGACGGGCTCGAAGCCGTCGACTTCCAGGCCGGCCATGGTGATTTGGTCCATCAGCTGCTGGGAGTCCAGAGCCGGGTTAACCCATTCGCGCAGCCACTGTTCACTGAATTTCATGGAGCTTTCCTTAAGTTATAGCGGGCCTTAATTTGTTACAGACCTTAATCTGTTGCGGTGTCGCCTGTTGACTGAAATGCCGTGCCGTTTTAAAGAGGTATTTAACGGAACTGGCGCAGAAAGCGCAGATCGTTCTCGAAGAACATGCGCAGGTCGTTGACGCCGTAGCGCAGCATGGCCAGGCGTTCTACGCCCATGCCAAAGGCAAAACCACGGTATTCTTCGGCGTCTATGCCGCAGTGCTCGAACACTTTGGGGTGTACCATGCCGCAGCCCATGACTTCCAGCCACTTGATAGTGCCATCGGCTTCGCGGCCCCATTCGATGTCTACTTCCGCCGAAGGTTCGGTAAACGGGAAGTAAGACGGGCGGAAACGTACTTTCAGATCGCGCTCGAAGAACACCCGCAAAAACTCTTCCACGGTGCTTTTCAGGTCGGCGAAGCTGACATTTTTCTCAATTAACAGCCCTTCCACCTGGTGAAACATGGGGGTGTGGGTCATGTCAGAATCACAGCGGTAGACGCGGCCAGGACAGATCATGCGAAACGGCGGCTTGCCAGCTTCCATGGTGCGAATCTGGACCGGTGAGGTGTGGGTGCGCAGCAGTGTGCCGGGATCAAAATAGAAAGTGTCGTGCATGGCACGGGCCGGATGGTGGCCGGGAATGTTGAGGGCTTCGAAGTTGTGGTAGTCGTCTTCGATTTCCGGGCCTTGTTCCACGCTGTAGCCGGCACTGGCAAAAAAGTCTTCAATGCGCTGCAGGGTACGGGTAACCGGGTGTAGGCCACCCAGTTCCTGGCCGCGGCCTGGCAGGGTGACGTCAATGGACTCGCTGGCCAGTTTGGCTTCAATGGCAATGCGTTCAAGATCGCTGCGGCGGGCGTTGATGGCCTGCTCTACCTGGCCTTTGGCGTCGTTGATTTTCTGGCCGGCAGCGGGACGTTCATCGCTAGAGAGTTTGCCCAGTGTTTTGGCCTGCTGGGTAATTACGCCTTTTTTGCCCAGGTATTCCACACGAATGTGATCAAGCGCCTGCAGGTTGTCGGCGCTTTCTACCGCCGCTAACCCGTCCTGAACCAGCTGCTTCAGGTTTTCCATTGACCCTGCTCCAAACCAGAAATGAAGATTTCACCTTTTAAAATAATAAACAGGTGAAATCTATAAAATATGAAGTTTATAAACAAACGAAATCCGCAAACAAAAATAGGGGAAGAGCGTGCCCTTCCCCTATTAAACGCTGCCTGGTTGTTATGCCTGGCAGCGGATCGATTCGTGATCGATGATAGAGCTAAGCGATCACAAGGATGCTTTGGCTTTCTCAACAACCGCAGCAAAGGTTTGCTGCTCGTTCATCGCCAGGTCGGCCAGAACTTTACGGTCGATTTCCACGTTGGCCTTTTTCAGGCCAGCGATCAAGCGGCTGTAAGACAAGCCATTGGCACGGGCACCGGCGTTAATACGCGCAATCCACAGTGCGCGGAAGGCGCGCTTGCGGTTACGACGGTCGCGGTACGCATACTGACCTGCTTTAATAACCGCTTGCTTGGCAACGCGGTACACACGACTACGGGCACCGTAGTAACCTTTAGCCTGCTTTAGAATCTTCTTGTGACGACGGCGTGCAACCACACCACGTTTAACACGAGCCATACTATAATCCTTCTACCTTAAAAACCGTTTTGGGGTGCGCTGTGCTCTAAACTCCGAGCATGCGCTTTACGGAAGACACATCAGCCTTGGAGATAAGCTTGGTTCCACGCAGCTGACGCTTACGCTTCGGGCTTTTCTTGGTCAGGATGTGACTGGTGAAGGACGACTTGTGCTTGAAGCCGGTGGCGGTTTTCTTAAACCGCTTGGCCGCTCCACTTTTCGTTTTCATTTTCGACATTTTTTAAAACTCCGCATTCTGTTTTTTTGATGCATCGTATGCAAACCTGAAACACAAATCCCCCGCCTTTGGCAGGGGATGAGCAACAACAGCAGGCCTACTTCTTTTTGCGGGGGGCGATAATCATGGTCATCTGGCGGCCTTCCATTTTCGGACGCATCTCGACAGTTGCCATTTCTTCCATGTCCACTTCTATGCGTTCCATGAGTTTCATACCAATTTCTTGGTGTGCCATCTCACGGCCACGGAAGCGAACAGTGATTTTGCCGCGGTCCCCGGCTTCAAGGAAACGTATCAGGTTGCGTAGTTTTACCTGATAATCCCCTTCTTCAGTTCCTGGACGGAACTTAAGCTCTTTGACTTGCGTCTGTTTCTGTTTTTTCTTGGCAACGGCCTTCGCTTTTTTCTCGTCGAAGATCTTCTTGCCATAGTCCATTATTTTACAGACGATCGGATCGGAATCTGTCACTTGCACCAGATCCAGGGTCGCCTCCTCTGCCATCCTGAGGGCTTCTGCGATTGAAACCACACCCACTTGCTCGCCTTCGGCGTCAATCAGACGGACTTCAGTTGCATCAATGTTCTCATTGATTGGCGCCTTTGGTGTACGCGCACCCCGATTCGCTCTCTGTTTAATAATTAATTCTCCAACTTGGTTCTGCTCTTGCGCTCAACATCTTCTTGCAGAAGCTGTTCGAACGCTTCGAGCGATAATGTTCCCAAATCTTCACCTTTGCGGGTTCGCACCGCAACGGCGTTGTTCTCGACTTCTTTGTCGCCGACAACCACAAGAAAGGGAACCTTGTTAATTGTGTGCTCGCGGATTTTAAAGCCGATCTTCTCGTTTCTCAAGTCAGCATTAACCCTAAAGCCCAAAGAATCCCACTTTTTCGCAAGATTCTCGCAATATTCCCGCTGATTATCGGTGATATTGAGGATGGCGACCTGTGTTGGGGCCAGCCAGCTGGGGAATGCGCCTTCGTATTCTTCAATCAGAATACCGATGAAACGCTCAAACGACCCAAGTACCGCACGGTGCAGCATAACCGGTGTTTTGCGTTCGGAGGTATCCGACACATATTGTGCGCCCAAACGGCCCGGCATGCTGAAGTCTACCTGAATGGTGCCGCATTGCCATACCCGACCGATACAGTCTTTCAGGGAAAACTCGATTTTCGGGCCATAAAACGCGCCTTCGCCCGGCAACAGTTCCCATTTCACGCCTTCGCGGTTCAGGGCCTGTTCCAGTGCGGCTTCGGATTTGTCCCAGACTTCGTCAGAACCTACGCGCTTTTCGGGGCGGGTAGATAACTTGTACAGAATCTCGGTGAAGCCGAAGTCTTTGTAGACTTCGTGCAGCAGGTCGATGAACTTCGACACTTCGTTCTGGATGTCGCTTTCTTCACAGAAGATGTGAGCGTCGTCTTGGGTAAAGCCGCGCACGCGCATCAGTCCGTGCAAGGCACCGGACGCTTCGTTGCGGTGGCAGGAGCCGAACTCCGCTAGGCGCAGGGGCAGATCTTTGTGGCTTTTCAGGCCCTGATTGAATACCTGGATATGGCACGGGCAGTTCATGGGCTTGATGGCAAAGTCGTGTTTTTCCGACTCGGTGGTGAACATGCCTTCTTTGAATTTGTCCCAGTGGCCGGACTTTTCCCACAGCGAGCGGGACACGATCTGAGGCGTTTTGATTTCCTGGTAACCGTGGCGGCGCAGGATATCGCGCATGTACTGTTCCATTTTCTGGTAAATGGTCCAGCCGTCCGGATGCCAGAACACCATGCCCGGGGCTTCTTCTTGCATGTGGAACAGGTTCAGCTTTTTGCCGACTTTGCGGTGGTCGCGCTTTTCGGCTTCTTCGATGCGATGCACGTAGGCTTTCAGGTCTTTCTTGTTGGCCCAGGCGGTGCCGTAGACGCGCTGCAGCTGTTCGTTGTTGGTGTCGCCACGCCAGAAGGCACCGGATACCTTGGTCAGCTTGAATGCTTTCATTTTGCCGGTGCTGGGCACGTGGGGGCCGCGGCACAGGTCGATGAAATCACCCTGGCGGTAAAATGACAGGTCTTCTGCGCCGGGAATGTCTTCAATTATGCGAACTTTGTACTCTTCACCCATGCTGCTGAACAGCGCTACCGCTTCGCTGCGGGACATCACCGAGCGGAAAACCGGCAGGTCTTGCTTGGCCAGTTCGGCCATGCGCTTTTCAATACGGGCCAGGTCTTCGTTGGTGAAGGGGCGATCGTATTTGAAATCGTAGTAAAAACCGTCGTCTATCACCGGGCCGATGGTGACCTGGGCTTCCGGGAACAGCTCTTTGACCGCCATGGCCAGCAGGTGGGCGGTGGAGTGGCGGATAACGTCCAGGCCTTCGTCGTCGCGCTCGGTGATAATGGCGAGTTGGACGTCGTGTTCAATCAGGTGACTGGTGTCGACCAGGGTGCCGTCGACTTTACCGGCCAAGGCGGCTTTGGCCAGGCCGGCGCCTATGTCGGCTGCTACGTCGTGCACGGTGACGGCTTCGGCGAAACTGCGGTGACTGCCATCGGGCAGGGTTACTACGGGCATGGTGTGCTCCTAGGGGTTCTCAGCGGTGATCTATACCAGAGATCACTTGTTTGGCGAGGGCATAAAGCGGGGAAACTTAGGGCGGGGACGGATTTGAAATCCGTCCCCTATGTTCCAAATCCGTTCCCGCTTTATGCCCTCTTTTTTGGCAGCCGCGATACGACCGCGGTGCCGAGAAGTTGGGGAGTTTAACAGAAAGTGTAAAGCGGGGACGGATTTTAAATCCGTCCCCTCGGGGGGTATAGGAGCCGGGACAGATTTGAAATCTGTCCCGAGGGATAAGTGACAAAGCGGGGACAGACTTGAAGTCTGTCCCCTGGTGTAGAGCGGGGACGGATTTTAAATTCGTCCCCTCGGGGGGTATGGATCGGGGACGGATTTTAAATCCGTCCCCTTTTGCTATTTCATCAGGCCGGCTTCTTTGTAGTATTTGACGGCACCCGGGTGCAGGGGGGCGCTTAGGGCGTCTGACACCATTTCTTCTTTGTTCAGGTTGTGAAAGGCCGGGTGCAGGCGTTTGAAGCTGTCGAAATTTTCGAACACGGCGCGTACTACCCGGTACACCACGTCTTCTGGTACGTCGGTGGACGATACGAAGGTGGCTCCGACGCCGAAGGTGGTTATGTCTTCATCGCTACCGCGGTACATGCCGCCGGGGATGATGGCTTTGCGGTAGTAGGGATAGTTGTTGATCAGTTTTTTGCTGGCGTTGTTATCAACGGTGACCAGAACGCTGTTGCAGGAGGTGGTGGCTTCTTTTATAGCGCCTGATGGGTGGCCCACGGTGTAGAAGAAGGCGTCGATGTCGCCACTACACAGGGCCTGGGACTGCTCGGCCGCTTTTAGTTCGGCGGCCAGAGCGAATTTTTCCATTTTCCAGCCCATTTCTTTCATCAGCGTTTCGGCGGTGGCACGCTGCCCAGACTCTGGGTCGCCAACCGCAACTCGCTTGCCTTGCAGATCTTCAAAGGTGGTGATTCCCGAGCTTTTACTGGCCACAACAGTGAACGGCTCCGGATGCATGGAGAAAACGGCGCGCAGTTTTTTGTTGGGGCCGTCGCCTTCAAACTGGCTGCTGCCGTTGTAGGCGTGGAACTGCCAGTCTGATTGAACTACGGCCAGGTCCAGCTCACCTCGGGCCATGGCGTTCAGGTTGTAGACAGAACCGCCGGTGATTTCAACCGCACAGCGAATACCGTGGTCTTTACGGTCCATGTTGACCAGGCGGCAGATAGCTCCACCGGCCGGATAGTACACGCCGGTAACGCCGCCGGTGCCGATGGTAATGAACTGCTGTTCCTGAGCAGACACCATGGCAGAGGCTGCGCCGAGGCTCAGTGCCGCGGTAACTGCCAAGACAGAGGCTTTCAGTTTCACCGTCATCTTAGTTGTCCTTTTTACTGTCATGACCCTTAGAGTCCCGCGAACGGGAAAATCCAGCTTTTAGATGGCTAGTGAACTACCAACACTAAATCGAAGATTTTGAGTTGGCATCTGGGTAAACCTACTACGCGGCCATGGGCTGCGCAGCATTTTCCCTTCTAATAACGACGGAGTTGTGTGGCATAAGATCCATCATTATGGGGTTGGACACGAACCCCTTACAGGCTAGCCCTAAGGCCTCACCCGTTGCTTTTCTAAGGATATTAAGAGCGCCGTTGATGTCGGCGTTTATGATCCCGTGTTTGCTTTGATACAACCCTCGGCGGATTCGCTTTCCGCTGAACAGTGGTACGACGTTTTCAGGATTGTTGCCGTAAACCGGCATGAAATCATTATTCAAGGCGGAGGCTTTGGAGGTGTACGACTCTTCCTGAATAACGGTGGTGATGCCCATCTCATGGCACTTATATTGGATTTGAGACATCAGAGTGGCATGCGGAATACCGACAAACTTCTGGTTGTTCACGCGGCCAACGTTGACCTCTTGCTTCCAGTGTTTGTTATAACCGATGACCAGTGTGCCGATATTGTTTTCCAGGCAATAAGAGGCAACCTTGCTGGACGCTCTGTGCAACAGGTCTTTTATCCGGCGATTGCGTTTGTTGGTCACGGCGCGAATGTGGGCGTATTTGCCTTGAGAGCGAAGTCTGGCCACACGCTTGTTGTACCAGGCATTGATCGATTTCAGCGCTTTACCGTTGATCAGAACAGGGCGAACGCCCGGCTGATCGGTTGCGAGTGCGATAAGGTTGTTGATGCCTAGATCGATCCCGGCCTTGCGGGATGTGTCGAGAAGACGGCAAAAGTTGCCCGCCTCCACAATTTTTGATTCGTTGTAGATGATTTCGATAATGAAGCAGTTGCCCCTGGGTACAATTCTGACTTCAAGCGCAACGGTGTCGCCGACAGACGCGTTCCATCTTTGTGAAAACCGAAACTGCGTTTTGACCGGTGGCAATACGCCGTTGGCAAAGTACAACGTGCCGTCAACAAACTTGAAGCCGTTTCGTCCAATGTGCACGGTGGCCGCTTTGCGGGCGTAACGTGGTTTTTGAGGCCGAGCTTTGAAGGCTGAAGGTGTTTTCTTGAAAGCCGATAAGGCGGCGAAAAACGCCTTCCATTCCTGGCCGACAATCTGCGTGCTCCGCTGGGCGATGGCTGACGGAAGCTTAGTGTACAGTTCCGGGTTGTTTCTCTTCAGCCATTTGTCAGCGTCGCGATGCGACAGCATCTGATCTTTGCCGTCAGGATGGTGCTGCATCACATAGGACGTGGCGTTTTTTATTCTGCGAGTAATCTGAGTGCAAACGCTGGCCCCGCGAAACGCCTCATGATTCTTTCGAATGAGGATTTGCTGGGTGCGAATGTGGGTTGATTTCTCGTTGTCCATGTTAATAATATTACGACCTGACCAAATTGGTGTCAATCATTTATACAGTCGTATTTCCCGATGAAAAGAAGCTACAATTCGCGTGCATATAGAAAGCCAAGACCGTCCCAAATAATCGCTATCCATCCAACACTAAATCAGAGATTTTGAATTGGAATTCCGCTCATTTCGTTAAAACATAGAGCCAAGTAAAACACAGACCCGGCAGCCGGATAAATGAATCTGGCCACTTTAGCCAGAAGGGACAACGGGTGCTTGAGTAAAAAGGAAAACCGCCCCGGGGTTAATGCCGGGGCGGTTTACACGGCTAGCTTTTAGCGTTTGCCAGGCGGGCTTTTTCACGCATTTGTTCCGGCTTCAGCAGGAAGTGCGCCAGCGCCGGCAGCAGCCAGATGGAGCCAATCATGTTCCAGATGAACATGAAGAACAGCAGCAGGCCCATGTCGGCCTGGAATTTGATGGGTGAGAAAATCCAGGTAACCACACCCAAGCCCAGGGTAATACCGGTGAATATAACAGCCTTACCGGTGGAGCGCAGGGTTTCGAAGTAGGCTTCCTGCAAGGATTTACCTTCCAGCAGGAATTTCTCCAGCTTGCTGTAAATGTAGATGCCGTAGTCCACACCTATGCCCACACCCAGCGCTATGACCGGCAAGGTGGCGACTTTGACGCCGATGCCGCTCATGGCCATGATGGCTTCCGCCAGCACAGAGGTCAGCCCCAGCGGGACCACGATGCATAGCACCGCCCGCCAGGAACGGAAGGTGGCAAAACACAGCAGGCTGACAACGCCATAGACGAACACCAGCATCCAGTCTTTGGCTTTGGCGATGACGTCGTTGGTGGCCGCTTCTACCCCGGCGTTACCTGCCGCCAGCAGGAAGGTATGGTCTTCGTTGCTGTTGTTGGCAGCGAAAACTTCCACCGCACTCACCACGGTTTGCAGGGTTTCGGCTTTGTGATCTTCCAGGAACACCAACGTGGGCGTTAGGCTGCAATCGGTGTTGATCAGCCCGGATGGCGCATCGCGAATCGAGGCGTTGATGATGGTCTGGTTGCGGGAAATGGCGTACCAGTTCCAGTTACCTTCGTTCAGCGCCTTGGTAACGATTTTCGACACGTCCGCCAGCGAGGCGGTGGATTGCACGCCCGGGGTGTTTTGCAGCTCCCACTGCAAGGTGTCCATGGCTCGCAGCACGCTGTACTGGGTGCACTGCTCGACCGGGGTTTTCACCATCACCACCAGCACGTCAGCACTGGTGGAATAGTTGTCGATAATGAAAGCGTTGTCTGTATTGTAGCGGGAATCGGCGCGCAATTCCGGAGCGCCTTGGTCTAGGTCGCCTACTTTCAGGTCCTGCTTGAGGTAGACACCCACACCCAGGCCCAGCAGCGCGACCAACACGGATATAGGCGCAACTTTAGGGCTGGCGAACACTGACAGGCGGTGCCATTTGCGGTCTGTTTCTTCACCCTGTTTTTGCACGTGGCGAATACCACTGGCGGTAATGCCGATGTATGACATCAGAAGCGGATGCAGAACCAGGTTGGTGATGATCACGATAGCCACGCCCAAGCCTGCGGCTATGGCCAGGTCTTTGATGACGTCGATATCGATAAACAGCAGCGTTAAGAAGCCAAAGGCGTCGGAAATCAGCGCCAGCATGCCGGGAATGTAAAGACCCCGAAACGCCAGGCGAGCGGCGTTGAGCGGATCAAAACCGCGGGCGGCTTCTACTGCCATGGCGTTCACCAGCTGCACCCCATGGCTTATGCCAATGGCAAACACCAGAAACGGCACCAGCACGGAATACGGGTCTAGCCCGTAACCCAGTATTTTTAGCGCCCCTAACTGCCAGAATACCGCCACAATGGACGTCAGCACCGGCACCAAAGTGCCTGCGATACAGCGGGAGTACCAGAACAGCAACAGTGTTGTCAGAGCAATGGTGATGCCGGCAAACCAGGCAATCGCACCAATGCCTTCAATCAGGTCACCGACTTTTTTGGCGAAGCCGACGATGTGAATACTGACGTTCGGATTCTGCGCCTGGTACTTTTCCCGAATCTTCTCTTCCAGCTGGCGGGAAAAAGCAGCGTAGTCCAGGGGTTCACCGGTTTGCGGGTCGTTTTCGTAGAGCGGTGCGTAGACGATGGTCGAGCGGAAGTTATCGGATATCAGGCGCCCCACTTCGCTTGAGCGCAATACGTTCTGGCGAAGTTTCTCGAGGCTTTCAGCGGAACTGCCGTCGTAGTTGTCCGGGATGATGGTGCCGCCCTGGAAGCCCTGTTCGGTAACTTCTACCCAGCGCACGTTGGGGGTCCATAGGGATTTCAGGCCGCTGCGATCAACACCGCTGAGATAGAACACTTCGTCGGTGATCTGGCGCAGGGTTTCCATGTACTCTTCGGTGAAGATATCGCTGCCGTCTTTTGTGGCCACGGCAATGCGCACGAAGTTACCCAGGTTCTCTAGATCGTCCCGGTGCTCCATCATGTTCACGATGTACGGGTGTTCCAGCGGAATCATCCGCTCGAAGCTGGCATCGGGCTTGATTTTCACCGCGTTGTAGCCCAGAAATGCGGTCAGCACCGCGAACAGAAGCAGTATGGTGACGCGGTTGTTGAAAATCAGCCGTTCCAGAAAGGGCTCGGCTTTGGGTGTGGTGAGGTAGTGATCACCCCTGGCATGCTTTGGATTTGTCATTCAACCGCCCCTTGTTCTTCCCCTTGTTCTTCCCCTTGTTCGACCAGGCCCGCGTCGCCTTCCATCAAAACGACGCCGCCCTCACCCACCAGCAACAGTTTTTGCGGGCCACTTACTACAACACCCATCAAGCCTAGGCGATCGGCTCGCAGGGTTTCCTTGAACTCTTCATTGGCGCCATCGCGAATGACCAAGGTGCCATTGTTGCCCACCAACACCAGGTGTTCGCCGGCACTAGCGCCATCATTCAAGGTGGTGCTGGAGCCGGTTTGTAAGCGTTCCCAACTTTGGCCGTTATCGGTTGTGTGCATCACTGTGCCACGCAGGCCGAATGCAAGCGCTTCGCCGCTGTTATCGGTACCGGTCACGCCAAACAGCGAGCCTTCGTAACCGCTGTCGCGGCGATCCCAGGTGATGCCGTTGTCTTCAGACACGTGGATTTGGCCGGCTTCGCCGACAATCACCAGCGCGCCACCACCGATTTTGGTGATGGCATTGAGGTGGTAGTTGTCGCCGTTGTCCAGTTTTCGGGCCCAGTCCTGCCATTGATTACCGCCATCAACGGTGTGGAAAATCATACCGTAGGCGCCAATCACAAAGCCGTAGTCTGCATCTTCAAACCACACGTCCAGAAACGGGTTCACAGGCCCTACCGACAGATCTGCCTGCATGTTTTCAAGGCCAAACATCAGGTCGTCCAGTGCCCATTCCAGATCGCCGACGTCTTCTTCGGCTGCGGTTTCAAGGCGCTGTTCCATCGCCTCGATTTCCTGCTGTACACCGGCAATGGCCAGATTGGCAGCCTGAATACCGGTCATCTGTAGGGTCCAGTTAGAGCCTCCATCGCTGCTGTGTAATACAGCACCGCTGTGGCCCACGGCCCAGCCATGGCTGGCCGAGCCAAAATCAACCCCGGTGAGGGTGACCGACACCGGCACGCTGGCCTGGGCCCAGTTGGCGCCGCCGTCATCGGAATAGATGATGTGGCCGCGTTCGCCAACGGCCACCAGGCGATCATCGTCACCTGCGCGGGTGACGTCGTTCAGCAAACTGGTTGTGGCCAGTTCGGTGCTGCGAGCAGGGGCTTCCAGTAAGTCGGCGACGGCGAATGCCGTTGAGGGTGTTAAAATGCAGAGCGCAGCCAAACTGATGGCAGCAGCAAATCCCGGGCAGGCGCCGGTTGGACGCCTGTTGCGTGTGGCCATTCGATTTCCTATTGCTGGTGTTGTTGTATTTGATGCGCGCAAAGCGCTGCAATAGGTTGAGTGTAGTGTATTTCTGGCAGGTTGCTATCGCCCGAAAGTGCGATATTTATCTTAGTGCGGGGACGGATTTGTAGAGCGGGGACGGATTTGAAATCCGTCCCCTGGGTGGCGGACTCGGGGACAGTGGCAGTGGGGACAGATTTGAAATCTGTCCCCATCCGTAGAGCGGGGACGAAAAGCGGGGACAGATTTGAAATCTGTCCCCTGGGTGGTGGACTCGGGGACAGGGGCAGTGGGGACAGATTTGAAATCTGTCCCCTTCCGTAGAGCGGGGACGAAAAGCGGGGACGGATTTGAAATCCGTCCCCGCTTGGGCTAGTCCGCCAGGCTTTTGTGTACTACTTCGTACAGGTCGCGGGACAGGTTTTCTTTGTCGCGAATTTGCATTAGCGCTGTTTGCATTTGCTGGCTGTACTCGGGGGCGAATTTGCGCCAGCGGGTCAGCGGGCCTACGAGCCGCGCGGCAATTTGCGGGTTGCTGTCGTCTAGTTTGCAGACCTGGTCGGCCAGGAACTGATAGCCGGAGCCGTCCGGATTGTGGAAGTTAACCAGGTTCTGGCCGGCGAAGGCGCCGATCACCGCGCGGATTTTGTTGGGGTTTTTCCAATCAAAGGCCGGGTGTTCCAGCAACGCGTGAATGTGTGACAGCTGCCCGGTGCGACGGCTGGCCGCCTGTACCGAGAACCACTGTTCCACCACTTGGGGGTCGTGCTGAAAGGTCTGGTAAAAATCGTTCAGGGTGGCCGCACGATCGTCGTCGTAACCGGAGTTCACAAACGCCTTCAGTGCACCCATGCGGTCGGTCATGTTGTCGGCGTCGCGATACTGGCTTAAGCCCAGGGAGCGGCCTTCTTCATCGTTGATCAGCAGCAGCCAGGCCAGAGCGGTATTGCGCAGACTGCGGCGGGCAACGGCGTCAGGGCCAAGCTGGTAAGGGCCGCTGTCGATGTTGCGGCGGTAGCAGGCTACCAGCTCATCGCGCAGGGCAATCGCCAGATGCTTCGCCACCCGGCGGCGGGCCCGGTGAATGGCAGGCACGTCGGCGCCATCGGTCAGTTCGGCCAGATAAGCCACCGTGGGCAACACCAGCATTTTAGCCACCAGCGCCTGATCCAGATCGGAATCGCTGATCAGGTGGCGGAAAGCGCCGACCAGGCGAGTATCTACGATGACGTCTTTTGGCGCGCCAATCATCTGCTGGATAACGTCTATGGCCAGGCGCTGGCCCGCGTCCCAACGGTTGAAGCCGTCTGAGTCGTAGTTCATCAGGAACAGCAGTTGTTCGCGGGTCCATAGATAGCTCACCCGCACCGGTGCTGAAAAGTGCCGCAGCAGGGATGGCACCGGGCGTTCGCTGAGGCCGTGAAATTCAAAGCTGTGGCTGGCTTCGGTGAGTTCCAGCACGCGCTCTTGAGGTGCGTCGCCGCTGGCCAATTCCTCGGCACTTAACGCCAGCGCCAAAGCCTCACCGCGGCTGCCCAACAGGCCCAAAGCAAAGGGAATGTGCTGAGGTTGTTTGTCGGTTTGGCCCGGGGTGTCTGGCAGGGTTTGTTCGATGTGCAGGCGATAAACGCCGGCGCTTTCGTCGTATTGGTCACGGATCGCCATCTGCGGCGTACCGGCTTGCTGGTACCACAAGCGGAACTGGCCAAGATCACGGCCTGAAGCGTCTTCCATGGCTTTGACGAAGTCGTCCGTGGTGACGGCCTGGCCGTCGTGGCGTTCAAAGTACAGGTCACTGCCTTTGCGGAACAGATCCGGCCCCAACAGGGTGTGAATCATACGCACCACTTCGGCGCCCTTTACATAAATGGTCAGGGTGTAGAAGTTGGTGATTTCCATGTAAGACGCCGGGCGCACCGAGTGGGCCATGGGGCCTGCGTCTTCGGCAAACTGGGCGGTACGCAGCACCGTGGCATCTTCAATACGCTTGACCGTGGCCGAACCCATGTCCCCGGAGAACTGGGTATCGCGGAACACGGTGAAACCTTCTTTCAAGCTGAGCTGGAACCAGTCGCGGCAGGTAACCCGGTTGCCGGACCAGTTGTGGAAGTATTCGTGGGCGACAATGGATTCAATGCGCTCGAACGCCATATCCGTCGCTGTTTCCTGGCTGGCCAGCACGCACGAGGAGTTGAAGATGTTCAAGCCCTTGTTTTCCATGGCGCCCATGTTGAAATCATCGACTGCGACGATCATGAATATGTCGAGGTCGTATTCGCGGCCGTAGGTTTTTTCGTCCCACGCCATGGCGCGTTTCAGGGAGTCCAGCGCGTAGTCGCATTTTTCAGAGTTGCGGGGCTCTACGTACATGCGCAGGTCTACTTTGCGGCCGCTCATGGTGGTGAAGCTGTCCTGCTTTTCCAACAGATCACCGGCGACCAAGGCAAACAAATAGGCCGGTTTCGGGAACGGATCTTCCCAGGTCACGAAGTGGCGGCCATCGCTCAGGTCGCCCTGTTCGACGGGGTTGCCGTTCGATAAAAGCACCGGATAGGCGGTTTTGTCCGCTTCAATACGGGTGCTGAAGCGGGCCATCACGTCTGGGCGGTCTGGGAAATAGGTGATGCAGCGGAAACCTTCGGCTTCGCACTGGGTGCAGAACATGGCAGACGATTTGTACAGGCCTTCCAGGCGGGTGTTGTTTTGGGGCTCTATCCAGGTGACCACTTGCAGAGTGAAGTGCTCAGGCACCTGGTTAACGGTCAACAACTCGTTGCTGACGCTGTAGTTACTCTGAGTCACGGCTTCGCCGTTCAATACCAGGCTTTCCAGCTTCAGGCTGTCGCCGTGCAGTTGCAAAGGCGCATCGAGCTCTTGGGACTGAGGGTTACGGCGAAAAGCCAGGGTGCTGTGCACCCGTGCGCCGTCTTCGAACAGTTCAAATCGCAGGTCGGCGGTATCCACCAGATAGGCGGGCACCTTGTAATCGCTCAGATAAATGGTTTGCGGCTGATTGCTAGGCATTGCTGTCTCCCGTGTTTGCCGGTGCGCAGAATCGAACTTGATAACCGGTGTATTTGCGAATGTTGATCACGCCCGTGTCCAGAATCAGGTACTGGCCTTTTACGCCTTGTAGTACGCCAGACACGCGGGGTGTTTTGTCCAGGTTGTGCGATGTTACTTTCTGTGGCCAGACCTCCACCGGGTAGCTGAAATCACGAGACGGTTCCTGCACCGCGCGGATGCTGTCTGCGCCATGTTCTGCGCGCAGGGCGTCCAGTTCTTCGGCCACCAGGGCCAGCAGTTTGTCGCGTTCTTCGGCCAGGTTCAGCTCGGTGGTTTCGCCTTTTAACATGGTACGCCAATTGGTGCGATCTGCCACGTGGGCTTTGCAGGCCACTTCCACAAAACCGGACAACTGGCGGGTGGCTACCCGTAGCATGGGAATGGCGTCTACTGCACCCTGGTCAATCCAGCGGGTAGGCACTTGGGTGCCGCGGGTAATGCCGACTTTTAAACCCGACGAGTTGGCCAGGTAAACCACGTGCTCGACCATGCAGTTGGCCTGCCCCCATTCGGGTTCGCGGCAGGTGCCCAGGTGAAAGTGGCACTTTTCCGGGCTCATGATGCAGCTGTCGCAGGCCGCCAGCTTGCGCATGCAGGGAAAGCAGAAACCCTGGCTGAAGCTTTTTTTGGTGACGCGGTCGCAGTTGATGCAGCGAATCACCCCGTCAAACTCAATGCTGATGGGCTGGCCGATCAGTTCGTTCAGTGCGACATGATCATCGCCCAGGCGCAGTTGGTACTGCACTGGAGAGCCGACTGGATTGCCCGCACTGGCGGGCATTTTGCGCAGGCGGCCGCTGACGTCCACCGGGTTTACGGATGTTTGAGTCAAACTTTTACCTCGGTGTACTGATCGGAGCCGTCGCTGTCGTCGCTGCTGCCACTCGCAGCGTCTGTTTTAGCAGCGTTTTTCGCGGCTTTTTTCTGCATGCGCACAGTGGGATCGCAGTCGGTGCCGGCTTTTGCACCGCGGTCTATGTAACCGGTGCGCTCTTCTTCCGGCATATTGTGGGTGTTTTCGTAGTGAATCACCGCTTCCAGGCTGATGGAGCGCTGCTCTGGGCTGACTTTGCGGCCATCGGGCCATTTACCCATTTCAATAGACTGGCGCAGGCTGCGGTAGACGTTTGGGTCTAGCCGTTTAATCAATTCTTCGTAAGTCATGACACAGACCTCCTAAAACACGCTTTAAAAAAAGACTATCAATAACCGTTGACAGGTGCGAACGATAATGATTATTATTACTTCACCAAATGGCATTAAGCAACACGGTCGTTCATTTGGCGTCTCTCTCATCAGAGCTATGTCGCTCTCTTAATACCCCACCTTTTGGTGGGGTTTTTTTATGCTTTTCGCCCGCCCGGCGGTGGCGCTTTTTATCGTCGGCGAGCCGGCGGGGGTAACAGGACAGCCACTAGCAACCCCGCCACAAAACCACCTAGATGGGCTTCGTTGGCCATGTTGCCCATGCCCAGCATGTTGGGCAGCGGGGTAAAGCCCAGGACCATCCACGCCAGGGCGAAGGTGATCAGCGCCGGCGGGAACTGGAATCTGGGCAGCCGCCGCTGGCTTAGCCAGCAATAACCCAGAATGGCATAAACCACGCCCGACAGGCCGCCAAACAACGGGCCGGTAACCAGGTACTGCAGGC
Source organism: Marinobacter sp. LV10R520-4 (assembly GCF_002563815.1). Classification (NCBI taxonomy): domain Bacteria; kingdom Pseudomonadati; phylum Pseudomonadota; class Gammaproteobacteria; order Pseudomonadales; family Marinobacteraceae; genus Marinobacter; species Marinobacter sp. LV10R520-4. The sequence continues at coordinate 167,008 of NZ_PDJM01000001.1, forward strand.
CATTGGACAGCAGGCTGGCCACCAACGCCAACACCAGCAGCCGGGTGCGGCCGTCAATAAACTCGATCTGACTGCCCAGGAACCATAACATCACCGAATTAAAGATGATGTGGGTCCAGCTGAAGTGCAGAAAATCTGGCGTAATCAGGCGCCATATCTGTCCCTTCGACAGGGTATCCAGCAACGCATTCAGGCGGTCAGCCAAGCTGAACCATTCGTACTGGCGAGGGTCGACTACCATCAAGCCGGCAGCCAGTTCGTTGCTGCTCATAGAGGTTAGCCACACCGTAACCACCGCAATCACGATGAGACTGATCACCACCGGTGCATGGCCGGGTGACGGTTGCCAACGGCCATTGACGAGGGGTGAACGGCGGCCGGGTTTTATCTGTTGATCGTCCATTAGCGTGCCAAACTGTCTTCGTTGGTGGGGTAATTGCGTTGGTCCAAGTCGCTCGGCCATTGCACATCTACCCATACGAATTTATCCGGCGACAAGACTCTTTCGCCGTCCATACGATAGGCCGCCAGCTTGCCGTATTTCACCGCGCTGAAGTCAACGCAGGCCACATTGGACTTTAGTTGTGACGGTTTACCGTCCATCCAGTAATGGCCCACAAACACCGGAGGCGCATCCAGCGGATAGCTCAATAGCTGGCGATGTTCATCCGGCGTTAGCACATGCAGTGCCACGTCTGCGGGCAAGGGGTCGGGCTGGAATACCACGTCGGCGTAGGTGTGTGGGTCGTCTGCCCAGAACTTAGTGCGGAAAAACTTGCGTACAAATCCGTCACTGCCGGTAATCGCGACACCTTCCGGCAAGCGCAAATCGGTGCCGCGCAGCAGGGTGTCCATCACTTCGCCGGGGAAAGAATCGAGCACCGACGAGGCGTGTAGAAAGTCTTCGGTAATACAGCCGTCAGGATGTTCCTGGCGGAAGCGGCTAATCAGGCCATCGTCCCAGCAGGCGTGCACGGCGCGGAAGTGTTCGTCGTCTATAAACAGCGGGATGGTGTAAAACCACGCCAGGAAGTCTTTCCACTCGCCGGGGTGGGCGTTGAACTGCTGAAGAGTTTCTTTGATCAGGCGGTCGTGGCGGGGTATGTGCTCACGCAGGTAGGTATTGCCGCTGCCCGGGCGGGCACGGGTGCAGTAGCCCAGGGCGTTGTACTCGTGGTTGCCCATCACAATGCGGGCGGAGCCACGCTCGACCATGTCGCGCACCAGGTGCAGCGCTTCGCGGATGCGTGGGCCACGGTCGATAATGTCGCCAATAAAAATGACCTGGCGGCGCTTGTGCTCATACACGCCTTTCACCTTGGCGTAGCCCATCCGTTGCAACAGGCTTTCCAAAGTGAGCGAACAGCCGTGAATATCGCCAATAATGTCGTAGCCGCGGCAGGGATTGCTGGACGGTGTGGCCATGTTCAACTCGCTGTTGTGTTGCTGGCCCAGCCAAGTTTATCCCGGCAGGTGGCGTAAAAGTTGTGATCGGTTGGGTGAATCAAACGGATTTTGAACGGCTTTTTACTAATACGAATGATATCGCCCGGCGCGCAGGCAATGTTCATCTGGCCGTCAAAACTGACCTGCGGATAGGCTTCGTTTGTTTCGCCAATCACCAGTTTTATTTCGCTGCGACCGTCCACCACGATGGGGCGGCTGCTGAGGGTGTGCGGGAACATAGGCACCAGCACAATAGCATCCAGCTTGGGATGCATAATGGGGCCACCGGCGGACAAAGAATAAGCAGTGGAGCCGGTAGGCGTGGCGACAATCAGGCCATCGGACCGCTGGGCGTACACGAAGTGGCCGTCGATAAACAGGTCAAAGCCGATCATGCGGGTGGATTTGCCCGGGTGCAGCACCACATCGTTCAGCGCCGTGCCAAAGCCCAGGGGTTTACCGTTGCGCTCTACGTGGCCGTCCAATAAAAAGCGGTGCTCAACAATGTATTCGCCCTTAAGCACTTTGCTCAGGCGCTCTTCCAGATCGCTGGGGGAGATATCGGTCAGAAAACCGAGGCGGCCGCGATTAACGCCCAACAGGGGTATTTTGGACTTCGCCAGTTCACGGGCAGCACCCAGCAAGCTACCGTCGCCGCCGACAACAATCACCAGATCGCAAATTTCACCCAGCAGCCTTTTACTGGCGACCTGCTGGCCGTGGCCGGGAAGTATGCTGGCGGTGTCTTCTTCCAGAATGACTTGGTAATTATTGGCGACCAGATATTGTTTGAGCTGGCGCAGGGTTTCAACCACCTTAACGCTGCCCATGCGGCCAATAACACCAATGTTGCGGAATTGCTCCATGGAATTTCCTGTTGTTCTGCCGGGCTGCCATTCTAAAGCTGGCAGCTCGGTAGTACCAGCTTGGTGGCCGCCAATGGTCGGTAGATTTTGGTGCAAAGGCAGCCATGGAGCATGGCTATCACTTTAGCTGCCGCGGAGTGGGCTTCTCCGTTACACTCAGCTAACCAATCGCTCAAGTACGTTCCCGGCCTATGAGGCCGTCCAAAGGATGACCCTATTAAGGCTCCACCTAGCTAGACATTAGGGATGGCTTTGACTCGAACTTTAAGATAGCGTAACTTTGCGATCCACGTAAATCATGCACGAATTATGCTATGTTACAAGAGCTTGTAGGCTATCACGGTACTAACACGGAGGCTGTCGACTTTATTCTCACGGAGAACTTCAGGGTTAGTGCCGGAGAAGATGAATGGCTAGGTCACGGTGTTTACCTCTTTACAAAGGGTGTGAGCTGTCCAATCCAGAATGCGGTAGAGTGGGCGAAAAACCAAGCCTACAGCCGCGAAGGTAATAGGTACGATAGCTACACAGTATTGGAAGCGACAGCACGTTGCTCTAGACTATTGGATCTCAGGTATTTTGAGGGACTCAGTGCGTTTGATACTGTTCGTGAGAAAATTTTAGAAAAACACGATAAGCATTTTGCGCGAAATCGGCGAATAAAAAATGATAATCGTGTTATGTGGAATTTAGTAGCTCAGATGATGAATTTAGAGGTCATCATCCATAGCGTTTATATAAAGAATCGAATTCAGCGTATCAAAAGAATCGATTCCAATGTGCAAAATACGACAGTTATGTGCGTGAAAGATCCGAATTCAATAGATGTAGAGACCATCAAGGTTTTTTCCAGTGGAGCGGTATAATCATGAAATTAGACGAATTAGTGACCCAAGCTCTTTCTAAGATAGATAGCATGTCGGTTGACGAATTTGAGGGTGAATGCCACAAGGCTGGTTACGTACCGATTCGTAAACCGCAATTTTCTATGCATGCGGCCATGGTTGTGAACGCAGAGTCTGCCGTGGGAATAATTACCTACCGTCACAATGTTGTTCTAAACGGCAAAGGCGATCAGTCTTATGGCTCTGATTCCTCAGAAGAGAGTTCATTCCCGATAGCGGCTTAAAACTAATGAAAATTCAGTTAGTTAATAACAGAGTTAGGCGGCTTAGCCTAAGTGAAGATGAAGTAGCTAAAAAAGACGACTTTTCTTTCAGCCTTTCGAATGGGTTTACAGAAGAAGAGTCAACATCTTTTTTTGTTTTGTTTGATTTGGCGATTACATCCGAGCAAGGTTATAAATTAGAAATTTCATATGAAGCCAGTTTTAGCACTGATGCGCCTATAAGTTCTGATTTTAAAGAATCTGCATTCCCAATAGTGAATGCACCGGCTATTGCGTACCCTTATCTCCGCAGTTTCATAAGCTTAGTTACGCTGAATTCAGGCTATGAGCCTCTAATATTGCCAACGATCAACTTCCAGGCGATGGCGAATAAAGGGATCGACAATACTACTGATTTGTAAACAGGCATGACTCTTTCCCCGTTTCTCTAACCAGCCGGTCAATCGGGCACCAAAAGCGTACCTCTTTTGGCGCCCTCCGCTGGTCCTCCGGCGCAAGGCGCCCGCTAGAAACCCATTATACTAATGCCCGGCTTTTATAACTCGGCCGCCAGGAAGCAGCCCTGGTTGATGGCGCGTTTGGCGTCTAGCTCCGCTGCCACGTCGGCACCACCAATCAGATGCGTTGAAACCTTGGCAGCTTCCAGTTCTGCCTGAAGCTCGCGCATTGGGTCCTGGCCTGCGCAGATGATGATGGTGTCCACCGGCAAGAGTTTGTCTTCGCCCTGCTCCGCCCGCTTGGCGGTCACGGTGATGTGCAGGCCTTGGTCGTCAATCTTGCGATAAGTGACGCCCGGAATCATCTGTACTTCACGGTGCCTTAGTGATGTACGGTGAATCCAGCCCGTTGTCTTACCCAGGTTCTTACCGATTTTCGAGGTTTTGCGCTGTAGCAGGTACACCTGACGCGCCGGCTCTGGCAGCTGGGGTTCTATGCCTTTAACACCGCCACGATGCTGAGCGCTGAAGTCTACACCCCACTCTTTCATGAATTCGTCAGTATCCAGGGCGGCGGAAGCACCCTGATGGGTAATGAACTCGGACACGTCAAAACCGATACCACCGGCGCCGATGACTGCAACCCGCTTGCCTACGGGCTTGCGACTTTTCAGGGCGTCCAGGTAGCTGATAACGCTGGGGTGTTCGATGCCGTCGATGTCTGGCATGCGCGGCTGAACGCCGGTGGCCAGAATGACTTCGTCATAACCGCTGGCAATCAGCTCTTTGGCGCTAACGCGGGCGTTCAGACGCACGTCAACATTGTGCTTTTTCAACATAACGCCGTAATAACGCAAGGTTTCGTAAAACTCTTCCTTGCCGGGGATCAGTTTGGCAACGTTAAACTGACCGCCAATTTCTTCGCCCGCGTCATACAGGGTGACCTTGTGGCCGCGTTCGGCCGCAACCGATGCGGCTGCCATGCCCGCAGGGCCCGCGCCCACCACCGCAATGTTTTTCGGATTGGCGGTTTTCACGTAATTCAGTTCGGTTTCGTGACAGGCCCTTGGGTTGACCAGGCAACTGGTGAGTTTATTGCTGAATGTGTGATCCAGACAGGCCTGATTGCAACCGATGCAGGTGTTGATTTCATGGGAGCGATCTTCAGCGGCTTTCTGCACCAACTCAGCATCCGCAAGAAAAGGCCGCGCCATGGACACCATATCGGCGTCGCCTTCGGCCAGAATTTTCTCTGCCACTTCCGGCATGTTGATGCGATTGGTGGTAATCAGCGGAATGCTGACTTCGCTTTTTAACCGCGCGGTGACCTTGGAAAAGGCGCCGCGGGGAACGGAAGTGGCGATGGTGGGTATGCGGGCTTCGTGCCAGCCAATGCCGGTGTTGATAAGAGTAGCGCCGGCTTTTTCGATTTCTTTGGCCAGCTGCACCACTTCTTCCCAGGTGCTGCCGTCTTCGATCAAATCCAGCATCGACAGGCGATAAATCAGAATGAAGTTGGGCCCGACCCGCTCACGCACACGGCGCACAATTTCAATCGGCAGGCGAATGCGGTTTTCGTAGCTACCGCCCCACTGGTCCGTGCGCTGGTTGGTGTGGGCCACAATAAACTGATTGATAAAGTAGCCTTCAGAACCCATGATTTCGACGCCGTCGTAGCCGGCCTTCTGGGCCAACTTCGCGCACACGGCGTAGTCTTCAATCTGCTTTTCAATACCGGCTTCGTCCAGCTCTTTGGGAGTGAACGGATTAATAGGCGCCTGAATGGCAGACGGCCCCACCAACGCCGGTGAGTAGGCGTAGCGGCCGGCGTGCAGGATCTGCATGCAGATTTTGCCATCGGCCTGGTGCACGGCATCGGTGATGACTTGGTGTTGTTTGACTTCGTCATCGGTGGTCATTTTTGCGGCGTGCTGAAATACGCCACCTTCTTCATTAGGTGCAATACCGCCGGTGACAATCAGGGCTACGCCGCCGCGGGCGCGCTCAGAGTAAAACGCGGCCAGGCGCTCAAAACCGTTTTTGGCTTCTTCCAGGCCGGTGTGCATAGAGCCCATCAACGCGCGGTTGCGCAGCTTGGTAAAACCCAGGTCCAGCGGTTCCAGTAGGTGGGGGTATTTGCTTAGGCCTGGCGTGGCGGCTGCGTTGGCATTAGTCGCGGTCATGTCTCTTCCTCATCATCATTGAGATTATGTTTTTTGTATAAGCTACCCTTGTGCTCGCGGTTCAACAATATCCTGGGGGGACAATTTGCTATCCTTAGGTTAGGCTTTAAGAAACCCGCTGAATGGCTTTCTAAAAGCCCGCTGAATGGCTCTCTGAAAAAATGCCAACAACAAAGACGACCAAACTCAAACCGGCTTACGCTCTGGGTGACATAAGCGTGCTCTATGCTGCGGTGCTGTTGCGCGCCGCCGCTGCAGAAGGTGCAGACGCCGCGGCGCTGGCGCAACGGTTTCGGCTAGACGCACAAACCCTGGAGTCTGCAGAGGCACGCATCAGCATTCCTCATTACATGCGCCTGGGCCATGCCGCCATCACCGAAACTGGCAACCGCGCTCTGGGTTTGCGTATGGGGGCGCTGTCACGGCCGGTGGATGCGGGCTTGGCAGGGTTGGCTGGCGAGTGCGCCGCCAGCGCTGGCGCCGGCCTGAGCACGCTGATTCGCTATGCCCTGCTCACCAGCCAAAACAGCCGCGGTTTGCCCGAGGTACAGAGCGCAACTCGCAAAGCGGTGTTTTATTCCATCCGCCCTTATAACGACTACAACTGCTTTGTGGTGGATTCGGTTCTGGCGGCCTGGACCCAGTTTTTGCGAACGCTGACCGGCGATTATGGGGTGCTGGAAAAAGTGCAGATTGAGTACCCGTCGCAAGGAATGGACGAGCTGTATGAAAGCTGGTTCCGCTGCCCGGTGCAGTTTGGCGCTCCTGAAAACAGCCTGATGGTAAAAGCCGACACCTGGCAGCAAACGACCCGCCAGGCCCAACCGGCCATGCACGGCGCGATGGTTCGGCAATGTGAGCAGCAATTACAGCAAGTGCAACGGGGCTGGAAGCTGCAAGAGCAGGTGCAGCATTGCCTGACCCCCCTATTCCGGGGCGAAACCCCGGCCCTGGGCACCGTCGCCGCAAAACTGGGCCTGACGCCCTGGACCTTGCAAAGGCAACTGGCCGCGGAAGGCATAAAGTATAAAGATTTAGTCGACAACACCCGCCAGCAACTGGCTCTGGACTACCTGCGCGAAACCCGCCTGTCGCTGGCGGAAGTGTCCTGGCTGCTGGGTTTTGCCAATCCGGCGGCTTTTCATAAGGCTTACAGGCGCTGGTTTGCGGTTAGTCCTGGGGAGCATCGGAAGCGGCTGATTGATCGGGTGCAGGCAAGTCGAGGGCCAGACCGGGGACGGATTTGAAATCCGTCCCCTAAGATTAAGGCCAGAACGGGGACAGATTTCAAATCTGTCCCCTTGCGAGGTTTGGGACAAGTCGGGGACGGATTTCAAATCCGTCCCCTGGCGATACGCCGCTTTATTTCATTCGCAAATTTTGCGCTACCCGTTAACTCATTGCTGTTGATAGCCGATCTGATGAGTTCATCGGTTTTGGATACTGCGCTGTCTTCGACGAAACGCTTGTAGGCTTCAGCGCGAAGGTGTCTGTCAGCGGCAAGTTCGCAAAACGTCGCGGGTTCATCTAGCCAGTGGCAACGCCTTAATCCTATGCGGGCGGCATAGCTTGACCACTCATACAATTCCGCACTCTTGACCATCTCAGCTTTGACGGGGTTAAGCTCTACATAACGGCAGCAGGCCAGGAGATATGCGTCGGTATCGATAGGGCTGATTTTATAACGCCCGTCCCACAGGGTGCCACTGCGGCCCTCGGTGGTGTTAGCGAAGCGAGTTTGACGACCTGCCAGGCGTTTCATCAACAGGGGAATAGCTGTTGTGTTGTCGTTTGCCTGGACAATCAGGTGAACATGATTGGTCATCAAGCAGTAGCTGTAGACTTCTATTTCGTAGGTTTGCTTCCACTCTTCGAGATTCGCCAGGTAGTAATTGAAGTCTCGCGGCCGAACGAACACTGGCTGGCGGTTGTGGCCGCGCTGGACGATGTGATGGGGAAAACCGGGGGCAATTAATCTGGCTTGTCTGGGCATTAGCTGCTCCTTGCTGTTGAAACACAGAATCCGTTCTGTGTTTGTTATGTTAGGGGATTGTAAGTCGGGGACGGATTTGAAATCTGTCCCCATGTGTGGGGTTAGGTCGGGGACGGATTTTAAATCTGTCCCCATGTGTGGGTTTAGGTCGGGGACGGATTTTAAATCCGTCCCCATGTGTGGGTTTAGGTCGGGGACGGATTTTAAATCCGTCCCCAAGTGTGGGGTTAGGTCGGGGACGGATTTTAAATCCGTCCCCTTGGAAATCCGTCCCCCGTGCGTTATCAGACTGGATTGGTCGCCAGAATCTTTTTCAGAAAGTCCTGTGTGCGGGGGTCTTGCGGGTTGGAGAAGATCTCGCTGGGTGGGCCTTGCTCCACAATCTTACCGCCATCGATAAAAATCACTCGGTCAGCGACATCGCGGGCAAAGGACATTTCGTGGGTGACCACCATCATGGTCTGGCGTTCCGATGCCAGTTGTTTCATTAGCCCCAACACTTCTTCCACCCATTCTGGATCGAGCGAGGAGGTAGGTTCATCAAACAGGATGACTTCGGCTCCCGTGGCCATGGCGCGGCCGATACCCACCCGTTGCTGCTGGCCACCGGACATTGACGCAGGATAGGCATCTGCTTTGTCTGCAAGGCCGATACGTTCAAGAATCTCCCGGGCGCGCTGGTAAGCTTTTTCTTTTGGCCACTTGTCGACCACCACCAACCGTTCGGCAATGTTTTCCAATGCGGTTTTGTTAGCGAACAAGGCGTAATTCTGGAACACAAAAGCAGTTCGGCGACGCAGTGAGAGAATCTGTGCCCGGCTTGCCCGGTTCACATCCACCGTAAGGTCGCCGATGGTAATTTTGCCCGCCGTGGGGCGTTCCAGAAAATTTAGACAGCGTAGCAGCGTGGATTTACCGGTTCCCGAGGGACCAATAATAACAATGATTTCGCCCTTCTCGATGGTCAGATCAATACCGTCGAGCACCACAGTCTTGCCAAAGTGTTTGCTCAGAGCTTTAAGTTCAATCATCGGCTATAGGCCTTATTCAGGCGAATTTCCAGATACTTTTGCAATTGTGAAAGTATCTCGACCACGATCCAGTACATCACAGCGGCGACGATGAACGCCTCAAAATACAGAAAACTGCCGGCGGCTTCTTTCTGGGTGGCCCCCATCAGTTCGGTGACCCCGAGGGTAAACGCCAGGGAAGTAGCCTTGATCATATCGATGAAGTAGTTCATCAGTGTGGGCAGGGCAATCCGGGTGGCCTGGGGCAGAATAATGCGGCGCATCAGCTGGCTATTGGTCATGCCAATCGAGACCGCGGCCTCGGTCTGGCTGCGATCTACGCCAATGATGGCGGCGCGGATCGATTCCGCCATATACGCTGAAAAGTGCAGGGTCAGGCCCATAATGGTCGCGGTGACGCCGTCTATCACGGTTAACACGCTGAACAATTGTGGCAGCCCGTAATAGAACAAGAACAACTGGACCAGCAGTGGCGTACCCCGGAAAAACGAGATGAACACGATGGTCAGCTGATTGAGTACCGGGATGCCCAGCACTCGCACCACTGCGAACACGCAGGCAAGAATCAATGCCATTACCATGGCCACCCCCGCCAGTTGCAGGGTAAGGGGCAGATAGCCAAGCAGAACAGGCACCAGCCCGAGCATGTACTCTACGTTCAGAATGCCCATAGGGTGTCAGGCCTTGTGGTGCCTATCATGGCTGGGTGATGTCAGTGCCGAACCATTTTTCGGAAATGGACGCCAGAGTGCCGTTTTCCCGCAGCGTTTTCAGGGCCTGATTGACCTCGTCTCGCAGAGCTCGCCCTGTTTCTGTGTCTTGGAACGGATAGGCGTTGGTGATTTGTGAGAAGGGCTTACCAGCCAGTGCCAACGGCAGGGGTTTGTCTTTGATGATCTGACTGGCGCTGACCCGATCCATCACAAAGGCATCCACGCGGCCCAGGGCGGTATCGCGCTGAATATTGCTCTCGTAGGTTTTGATGTTGATCTGGTCGGCGTAAGGCAGTTCACGCAACAGTGTTTCGAAATTAGAGCCGAGGTTCACCGCGACCGTTTTGCCTTTGAGATCCTCGACATCCTGAACCTCGGTATTACCTTCTTTAACGACTACTTGAGCGCCGTCGTAAACGTAGGGTTCACTAAAAACATACGCCTGCTGCCGTTCTTCGGTGATGGTGATCTGATTGGCGACGGTGTCGATTCGCCCGGTTCCCAGCATGCCAAACAGCCCCGAGAAATTCGCAGTCTGGAAGGTGATCTCGCGCCCCATCTCCTTACCCAGGGCGTTCATGATATCTACCTCAAAGCCTTTGAGTTCGTCTTGTTCCACGAAGGTAAACGGGAAATATTGCCCGGACATGCCTACTCTCATTGGGTCTTCCTGAGCGAACAATTGCGGGCTGAACATGAGCGATAAAGCCATGAGTGAGTTAACTAGCCAAAATTTCATAACGTCTCCTGAGTTTTTTGCCCGTGCGTCAATTATGGGCCGGACCGTAAGTGAGCCATCGCCCAACATACAAGAAATGGGCAGCAAAATCTTTGTGGGAATTATGGATGCTGCTCAACCACACCAATTCCATTGTAGACTTTGTCATGATGAATGACCTAAGACGACAACGCGGTGAGGATTGGTATGGGTGACACTATTAGCAATCCCCTGATGAAGCCATGGAAGCGAGGCATGCGGCCATGGCTACTCTTTATTCTGCTAATTGCGCTGGTTGCTCTTCTTATTGTTCGTGATGACCTGCGACAAGACGCAGCTGAAAGCGGCGAAACCGCAGTCCGTTACCTCGCCTTCGAGAAGCTAGGCTGGTCACCGAGAGAGGTCTTTGTCTGGCGTTTGCGCCTGGCGGGACTGCTGGACAGCCCGCTGGGGCAGGAATGGACCGGGGCCGTTGAGCGGGCGAGTGACAAGCCTGTGCGAGTTGGCGATCAGTACCGCACCTCTGAATTCTTTGCGGATGACCAGATTGAGGCGCACGTTTATCAAGTCACGCTTGAGCGGGGAGAATTGCTGATCTGGCAACTTAGCCGTCAGGATATGTCCGAGAGTCGGTTGTACGCCAGCGTGGAACGGCACGACAGCGACGGCCAGGGCTGGCCAAACGTCGCGTACCTGGAGGCAGATGGCGCAACCAAGAGCCACGTTGTGTCTTCATCGGGCGACTACCGCATCGTTCTTCAGCCGGAGTTGTTCGCCGGGGTGGCGTATTCGCTGGCCCTCGCTCATGGCGGCTCCTTGCCGTTTCCTGTAGTGGCCGCATCCCAGCGCGATATAGGCAGCCGCTTTGGCGCACCTCGCGATGGCGGTGCCCGGGAGCATCATGGCGTGGACATATTTGCCAAAAGAGGAACGCCGATTAAAGCGGTCACGGATGGCCATGTTAGGACCGGCACAGGAGGCATTGGCGGCAATCACGTGTGGCTATCGGGTGGTTTGCTGGGACTGGGCGGTGCCCGCTACTACTACTACGCCCATCTGGATTCATTCGAAATTGAATCCGGCGACAGGGTTAAAAAAGGCGAGATACTGGGATACGTGGGCAACACCGGTAACGCCAGAACGACGCCACCGCATCTGCACTTTGGAATATACTCAGGCGGCCCGATTGATCCGGCGCCTTTTCTGAAACCGGAACCGGTGTTGCCTGATCGATGATGGCTGATTGGCAGGTTTGTTTTAACAGCGGCAATTACAGTTCCACCGCATCATTCACGCCTTCATCGTCGTCGTATTCTTCCGACCGGATTTCAAGCAGTTCTTCCTGGTAGTCATTCATTTCTACGCTCCGTCTCTGTTTTTTTACAGCATGGGGCGTGATTGTTACCGGCTGATGACGGAAAACTGGAGTAAGCAGCGTGTGATTAGCTTGGTAGCCTAATCGTTAATACAGCTCGAAATGGTGCAGCTCCAGGGTCACAGAAAGTCGATATATTCTTTGAGTCTTGAAACTGTTTGGGGCAGCTGCTGCTTTTGCAACGTTTTCAGCAGGGTATCAACATCTACGTCAGGATTTCTCAGGGCCATTCGCTGATTGTGAATAGCTTTACAGCAAACCGTTGGGGCCATGTCGATCTGATAAAGGATAAAATCGTCGGGATGAATGGCGTCAATGCCATAAGGATTTAATAACGCCTTCGGAAAGTCTTTCAGATTAAAAGTTACGATTGCGTTGGCACTGCAGCGTATGGCTGCCGCCAACACATGTCTGTCATTAGGATCAGGTAGTTCAAGACTGTCGATAAGCGATTCATAACCATAAACTTTTGCGTCGCGAACGTGACGATCCATTAGGTCCCTTGTACGCTCTAAAGATTCACGGGAGTGTTTTTGAGCTCGCAGCAACGCATTGATCCACTCATTATGAATATGATCGCTCCAATGCGCTTTAAACAAATCAGTCAGTGCAAGGCGCATAAGCGTATCTCGTAAAGGTGCTGGATACAGCACGCACGCATCATACACAACCGTGAACTTACTCATAAGCCACTAATACCCCATGCCTTCTTTTTGCGAAAGTTGCGCCAACTCGTCTAACGCCAAAGATCGCTGGTTATCTGTTTTTTCTTTGAAGGCTAAAACGTCTTGCAGTTTTACGCGCCGATGAGCACCTACTTTACCGAAGGGAATCTCACCGTCCTCAAGCAGCCGGACAAGAAACGGACGACTTACATTCAGCAGGTTGGCTGCGTCTTGCGTGCTGATCTCCTGGTGATACGGAATCAAGCTTATGGCGTTGCCCTGAGATATTTCCGAAAGCACGTCCAGCAGGATTTGCAGCACATGCCCGGGCAACACTAATTCATCAGATTCCCCGTTGCTGCCGCGAAGAGAGAGATTTACTCGATCCACATCGGCGTATTTGGATAAAGTACGACTAGAGAGTTTTGCTTGCTCTACTTCTACCGGTGTAGGTAAGTGAACAATTTTTTGCGCAGACATCGAATGCCTCCTAATACTAGATAGTTAAAGCGCAGTGGCGCCTTGATCCAAGTATACACAGTGCAAACGAAATAAACGAAACGCCGCGATTTCCCGCTTGACCTCGATCGCCGGGAAGAAGCCTTTGGTCAGGTCTGACGTCAGAGCGGAATAGCGTGACGGGTTCCGTCTGGCAGCTCAATGTCTAAGCTAACTTTGGCGCCAGCGCCTTCCACATATCGCTTAACCGAAGACAGTTTCAAATCTTTTCCAAGCTTCTCCATGCTGGCGATTGTAGGCTGAGTGACGCCCATGGCTTCTGCCATATCATTTTGCGTTTTTTGCAGTAACACGCGAACTTCAGCCAGGTGGATTTTCAGTAGAATGCCTTCCGCCTTAGCTTGTGCTCGCTTTACGACGTCCGGCTTTTCGCTCGCCAAAAGCGTGTCCAGAGAATGTGCCATATCATTTACCTCGTTGGAGCTCGTCCAGATGCGCTGAAAATTCGCGGTCGGCCACGGAAACCATGTCTTCATAAAAACGCTTTTCTTTACCAATCTTTTCTCCGGCGCAAAGAATGATACCTGCCCGAGTTGGATCAAACGCAAAGAATGCTCGAATTGGATTCCCCTTGCTCTGAACTCTTAGTTCTTTCATGTTGCTGTGTGCAGACCCGTATACACTGTCGGCATAAGGCCTTGATAGCATCGGCCCTTTCGCTTGCAGAACTAATTTTCTGCCAAGACGTTTTCCCGATCGGTATCATCAAGACTCATGTACCACTCATCGAATTTTTTTGTTGTTTTAATCTGCCACATAAAACACCTGAATTATAGATCGCAGACTATATAGATTGCAATCGATATCAAGGCATGACTCGCTGCTATTTTCTTGGACGACCAAGTGTATATAGTTAGTCATTAGCTACTCCTTGCTGCGGGCGCACAGAATCCATTCTGTGCAGGGCGGTTCTAGTTTGGCGAAAATAGATCTGTTCCGGCTTGTACGTTCAGGACTAGCGCCATAAGTGATTGGCCAGATCGGTCCGGTTTTCGCGCTTGATGGCTTCGTAGTCTTCTTCGTTCATAGTGCGCCAGTATAAGGGGTCTCGTCCTTTCTTCTCGTCTTGGGCGCGGGTGGTGAGGTCCAACTGACGACGGGCTTCGAACAGGGGAATATCCGGCAGCGACTTGGTCACGTCCATGTACTGGCGAATCAGGTCCCAATAGGCCAGCACGTCTTCGCGGTTGGTGGTGGCGGCGAGAAGCTGGTTCATGGGCAGGGCCCATTCCTGAGTCTTGTGGACCAGAACCAGCCGGTACCAGATATTGCCCTGATGATCCGGCAGACTCAGCAGGTAGCCGTCCCATTCATGAAAAGGGGCCTGCCCCCGGATTTCTCCTGACTGGTCTTTCTTTTCCGGGTTTTTGAACAAGGTCACCATGCCGGTGCGGCGGTTAAGCTCCCAGAGAGGGCCTTTGGGTTCCTGGTAGACTAGTTTGGGGTATTTTTTCTCGAGGAAGCGGCCGATACCCCAGCAGAGGAGCATGGGTAGGAAAAAATAAGCCAGGAAAGGGAAGATGCCATCCCAGAAATACTTTTGAAAATTCATGTATTCTGGCAATTGGGTCCAACCGAATACGATGACCAGTAAAAAAATCGGAAATAACCAAGTGAACAATATCCGCCCTCCGTGCTGCATCCACAGCAGAGCCCAGCTTACTTTGGGCAGAGTGGCGTAGCGTATGCTGTCGCCATTGATCCATCCAACCGGGTTAAACGGCTCGCCCCCGGCCTCAGCCTCAGTTTTAAAGCGACCAAGATTCTCTTCGTCCTCCCTGACTTCCTGGGGCCCCCAAGTTTTGAGAAAGTTCGGGGGGTAAACACCGGACAATTTTCCCTTCGGCAGCGACGGCCCCATGGTCCAGCTTTTGCGGAACAATGTGCTCTGTTGGCTGGGCTCCGCAAATTCCGGGGATTTACGGTTGCTACGGTAGGCGGTGGGCGCGTAGTCGAAGTCGTCCTGAACGGCAGTCATGTGCCTTCCTCCGCTTTATGGGTCTGTTCATCCGCCCAAAAAAGCTGATCGGTTTCATTGAAGTCTGGTTTGCCGTGTACCGCCAGATCGAAGGTGACCGGGTCGTGCAGCTCTGGAGCGGGGAACACCAGGTTGCGAGAGCCTTGACCGTAGTCCCAACTGCTGTGCCATTGAGCCCGGACCAGCACCTCGCTGGTTTTTACACCCTCCTGGCCCCGGAAGTTCTTGAATGTCACCCGAGGCGGTAGGGCCAGGTAGTAGACCTTGCCACCAGGCAAGGACTGCTCCAGCACGACCCTTGGCTGTTCCTGCAAGATTTTCCGTTGGGTTTTCGGACCACGCTGCGTGGGCTTGCGGGTGACCTGCACCGGACGCATGGCGACGGTCAGGCTGGCCTCGTTTAGCATGGCGGTCGCATTGTTTTCCACTCTTACCACCGTGTTGATTTTTGCAAACTCGCTGTCCTGGCGAGGGTCTATGGTGTACCCCTGACCTGCCAGTTTGGCTGACATGTTGTGGGCCGTCTCGATGGTAATACGAGGACTGGCTAACAAGTCCACCAGCCGGTAGTACGTTTCTTGCGGGTTGTTGGCCAGGTGAAGATAGGCATCATCCTGTTCTGGCCCGAACGGTCCACGCTTTAGCCAGTCTACCAAGGGCGGGTCGTCCAGCACTATTGCAAGTAACCCGGCCCCGATAGCCAGGGTGGCACCGGTCACCACCCAGCCCCAGGGACCCAGACCCAGCAGTATGGGAGCTATGCCCGCTTCGGTCATTTTCGCCATCATCAGGCCGCCCATTAGCATCATGCCGCCTCCGACGGCTGAGGCCCCGTAAGCTGCAGCGGCATCCATATCGCCGGTATCCCACTCGTGGGCCATGTCCAGTAATGACACCGACATGGTGAGCCCGGCTGTGACGATGCCCCCGAGCATGCGTTTTGTTACTATTTCTGGAATTGCGCGGGCCAAAGAAGGTAGCGCTCTTTGAAAGACTGGATTGGTGGTTTGGAAGGCTTTCTCACTTAGTTTAGGCGACACCTTGCCCCATATTTTGAGATCCATACTTAGTCGTTCTGCAGCGATAGTTCCCGCGAAGATCAGATCAGCAACGGCGCTAATGCTACCTCCAACTGCTCTTGCACCACCTTTCTGCACCAAGGTAATTTTAAACAGACTGAGTTCACTCCAAATATTATGCCCCTCAATTACCAACACCAAATAGGGCACTCGTATTCGACTAAAAAGTTCATCCCACCGTTTCAGCCTGCGCATATCCCGCTGAGCTCGAACCACCTCGGAGGTCTCGGGAGCGGCGTATACATGCATCCGCCGGGCTTCGGCGGTGTCGGCCAGATCGGGGATAGCGGATTTTCGGGTACTGGCCAGGGGGTTGCCGTCAGCATTCAGGTATTCTCCGTAGAAGCGCCGGTGGCCATTGGCTTTGTGGGTGTATTCCCGGTCTGTTTCTGTTAACCCCATGTCCAGGCCGGACGCCGGGTCGCGCAGCCCGAGGATAATCCAGCCCTGTGGGACGGCATTGCGGGCGACCATCTGGACACTTCCCAACAGAGCGGGGTCGCGCGCCTTGGCCATCCGTAGCAGGGGGCCGTAAAGTCGGCTCTCGAGCCTGTAAGTCTGGGACTGCAGCAGTGAGGGTCTGTACTTCGTCCGGTTGCGGTAGCTGGTCGGGTAACTGCTCCAAGTCGGCAGGTCGGCAGCGACCATCGCCACACTCTGCCCGGTTCCCGCTCTCGGTGGCTGCGCTGCCCACTTCATCTGACTGCTCCGGCGGGAACAGCATGGCGTGCAAGGGCTGATCACTGCCGTCTCCAACAATTTTCAGGACCAGATCGTTGGCGTCCCGCACTTGGGCTTCGCTGGTGGGGGCCGAACGCGCGAGGTGATCGCAACTGTTGGGGTCTAAGGCCAGGACATGGAACAGATCCCGCGTGAGGGCAAAACCCTCGAGATAGTCGGCACCGGAAAGGCTGAACAGGTCTGCCATGGCGACCTGATTATCGGTTTGCCGGACCAGGTCCACCAATTGTTTCTGGGCTCCGGCCAGCTCCTCCCTCGCAAGCTGGCGTTGGGCTGTCAGAAGGTGGGCGTGCAGAGGGCTGAAGCGGCTGGTGTCAATCTCTTCCAGGTACCGGTGCAGGGGATTGGCCTGGCCCCCCAGTCGCTCGGGCCCCATCAGCCGGTAGACTACCTGAGCACTGTCGCTATGGGGCTTCTGCCCTATCGCTTCCAGCAGGCTGGTTAAAAACCGCTGGGCTTCCAGTGCTTCGATCAGGCAATGCCGCAGGCGGAACAGGCGGTCTTTCAGGATAATGCCGCCATAACCCTTCTCCCGCGGGGCGGAAAGAATGTCCTCAGTGGATTCCAGTGTTTGCCAGAGGGAATTTTCTTCAGCACCGGATGTTTCATCCATGAAGGCCGCTGCTCGCGCTGCGGGCGCTCGCCTTAGGGGAGCGTCCCGGTAACGCGCGGCTTCCCATGCGTCCTCTCCAGATTCCTTGTCCGCGGCGAAAGCCTGAGCTTCTTTACGTGCCTGTCCGTAAAGGTTTTTTGCATATTGGCCGCGTAAATCATAAACGCTGCTCCAGGGTTTCGGCAGATGCTGCTCCAGATAGGGTTCCCGAAAACTCATTTCAGGAAGTTGTAACAGGGAAATCAGGTGACCCGGCGTCTGCCGATCGCTCAGTTGCGAGGCGACCTCCGGCGCTGGCTCCGGCCCCTTTAACCCTTGACACCTTTCGGCCCGAGCCGAATCAGAAGTCTCTAGATAAGCAACACGCCGCGAGGACCACTGTACTTCAGAGAACGCCATCTGGAATTCACAAAGATGAGATCGATTCATTTCGCTGACCGGCATCCAGATGGCCTGTTGAGGCTTTCCTATGGCTGGTCGCCGATTTTCTGTCAGACAAGATTCGTCGCTGTTTCGGTAATCCGTCAGACGAATATCCAGAAACTCCATTGTTCTCGAATCGGAGTAGCGAACTTCCAGCTCCCGCCAGAGACGCCCCTTTCTGAATACGTAAATAAAGCCCGGGCGCACAGGTACCAAATGTTCGTTCGGGTGACCGGGCTCAGGCTCGGGATCGTGAATGAGTGTCAGGGGAACCAGCGGCAGGATACGATTCCACTGTTTTTCCATTTGCCTTTCGGTGGCGGAAACCGCGTCAAACAGCGGCACCCGCACAGGAGCGCCCTCCTCTGCATCAATATCCAACCAAATATTCCTTGCAGGCTGGGCCTTCCATGGCCAGACATGCAGCAAGCTGTTGCCGGGCTCATCCAGTGAAACCTGGTTCTCCAGCCACTCCTGCTGTTCGTTGTTACGCTGGTCAAAGATCCGGAACGAATGCCCCTCTGCGGAACTTTTCCCAATCACCTCGATGATCAACGATTCGCCTTCGCAGGCCGGGCCACAGCTTCCTGCTGTCTGGGTAGACGTGGTTTCAGACATCCCTGTGATTCCTTTCCCTTAAAACAATAAATTCATGGTCAGGCGCTGGCGTCATTCAGTGCCAGCCACTGTTGCTCGTTCAGTGTCGGCATCGGTGACATGGCAATCGGCTCCGGGTTTTCATCTATTACCCAGCGCTGCTGACCGGGCTTGCCGTGCCAGTACAAAGCACGCTCAATTATATTGGCCTTCGGCTTTGATTTTACCGCCAAGCGGTGCCAGATTTTTGGGTCGTAGAGCCGCAAAAGCCCTTTCCGGTTGCCGTCGAAACACACGGTCAGCCGGGCTCTTAACCAACTGGCTACAGCATCCAGGCCCTGTGTAGACTCTAAAAATAACCCGCTCAATCTTTCTTCTTCAAGGCCCATCAATGCCCAGCGATATTCTTCGCTGTTCTGTGCCGTTTCCAACAGAACCGGGCTTTCATCCAGGTAGGTTTGCCACTCGCTGTCCGCAAACAGATAAACCCATCGAGGATTATCGGAAATATTGTAGAGCGCCTGAAGCAACGTCTTTTTCTGCCGGGATTCCAGAACCAGATAGCGCGCATCGGTTGAGCTAATCATGGTGTACGACCTCTCCATTTATAGCTGCTGCGCTCGACCACACGGGCAATTGCTCAAGGGGCAAGAGCCGTCTGGCCGTTCCTGACACTGCTCCACCACCGCAGACCTGTTCATTCTTGCCTGCTTCAATCGATGGGCAACTATTGGTTTTGGTTTGGCATTCGGCCGCTGGCCAACATCCGCCAACTGCACAGGTGCCACCGCCCCACCGTTCTTCTCCACCAACCCCGGCATCTCCGGCAACTGAACCTTTTGTCCACTCCCCCCACCCGCCGCGCCACCGGCGTTCATTTTGATCGCAGCACCGCCCATAGACACGCCACTGGGGTCGATCTTCACAAAGCTGCCGCCGGCTTTGAGGTGCAGTGTGCCGGTTACGCTAAAGCTGTGGTCTTTGCCTGTGCGCTCGCGCTTTTCTCCGCCTATGGTTTCGTGTTTGTTGGCTTTGACGTGGCTTATCCGGGTTTTCTCTATGGTCAGGTGGCTGTCAGAGTTGATGACTTCGGTGCGGTTGTTTTCGGTGAGCAGGTCCAGATTTTTCTGAGCGTGAATATAAACCTGCTGTTTATCGGCTTCGTCTTCAAAGCGTAATTCGTTGCTGCCCTCGCCCTTGTGGGTGCGAGTTTTCAGGAAGGTGCAGGTTTTGTGTTGCGGCAGGGCGTAAGGCGGCATGCTGGTGGCGTTGTAAGTGCAGCCGGTGATGATGGGCTGATCCGGGTCGCCATCCAGGAAGGAGACGATGACTTCGTTTCCGATTCTGGGCAGGGCCATAAAGCCGTATTGACCACCAGCCCAACCTTGACTGACCCGGAGCCAGGCGCTGCTGTGTTGGTTATTCGCGCTGCTTTCGGCGTTGCCGGATAGCGGCCGCCGGTCCCAGGGGAAGCGGACTTTTACCCGGCCGTGTTGGTCGCAGTGGATTTCTTCGCCCTCTGGGCCTGTGACTATGGCCACTTGTGGCCCGTTTATCACCGGTCGGGGGCGGGAGCGAGATTGGGGACGGATTTGAAATCCGTCCCCATCGGGCAGATCGGAGACAGGTCGGGGACGGATTTGAAATCCGTCCCCTTGAGATAGATCAGGGACAGCAACATCGGGGACAGATTTCAAATCTGTCCCCTTGGCGGAGTACATCTCGGGTCCAAGGTGGGGACGGATTTGAAATCCGTCCCCTTGGGGTAAATCGGGGCGCCAGGTTTTATTGGCTGGCATGGCGCTGAACGCGTTATGATAGGTGGTGGGTTCGGCGCCGGCTTCCTGTTCCAATGCCTGAGGCTGTTTGCCGGTATGGGTGACGCTGGTTAGCAGCCAGTCGCGGTTCATGCTCTCGTGATTGTGACTGTTGAACTTAACTTTCGCACCGCAGGTGAAATCTGGCCGGTTGCTGGCGCCAGTGGGTGCTGGCGTCATTTCGCAGTGCATCCAGACGTACCCGGGTAAAGCGCTGGCCGCTTGCGTCGGCTTTGAATCGGCCGGGGTAGTCGAAGTGTTGGTAATCCTGGCGTTGGTTTTCGAGGGCCGCATGGTGTTCGTGCATCATGGCGTAAGCTGGGTTTTTGAAGGTGTAGTCCTTCATCACCACGGCCGAGGCCTTTACCCGCTCTTCAGAGCGCAAGCGAAAGACGGCGGGTTGCCGGCTACTGCCGCCCGCTTTGGCGTTGTATTCCGCGGCGTCCAATCTTGGGGCGTTACCGTGATGGTCTGCAAAAATAACCCTTGGCTGCTGGCTGGCGTCGATGCTGCCGTGACAGTAGCGGTAATGCCAACCTTCTTCCGCCGCCAGGCGTTGGATAAAGGCCAGATCGCTCTCCCGGTGCTGAACGCAGTATTCCCGAACGTCGCCACGGCACTTCAGTTGAAACGCTACAGCGGATATTCCGCGTTCTTGCAGAAGCGTGCTGACGATAAACTCTGTGGTCTGGCCCTGAAAAATACGACTGTTGTACATCAGCTCAAGGCGCCAAAGGGGCGACTGCAGCACGATTTCATAGCGGGTGCGGTGATGGCCGCTGTCACAAATGACAAACTCGCTGACCACACCGGTAAAGCGCCGCAGTGGCTCGCTGTGCTGCCAAATCACCAGGTCAACCGATTGTTCCAGAACATTGCTGGCATCGATATCAGAATCGGTGCTGGCCAATTGCAGACGACCGCAGAACAGCTGTGAGAGGCTTTCTGTTAGCTCGAAACCGACTACGGAGAATACGTCTGACGGAAAGTCACCGACTTGTGCGGTGAACTGCAGTCCATTTGCTTTGGGCATATCTTCAATCCTTGAAGGTATGTGTTTGGGTGATGTTAGTCTATTTTGGGTGCGCGGCGCTGTCGAGCGTGTCGCAAATCATGCGGTAGGGGACAGACTTCAAGTCTGTCCCCGGAGATGAGGGGACGGATTTGAAATCCGTCCCCTGGGAACGAAAAAACCCCAGATTGTTTCCAATCTGGGGTTTTTAAATTTGGCGGAGCGGACGGGACTCGAACCCGCGACCCCCGGCGTGACAGGCCGGTATTCTAACCAACTGAACTACCGCTCCAAGCTGAAACCGCGTGTGCGATCTTTTCAGATTGCTCGGTGACAACGAGGGCGAATTGTATAGATACCCCACTTTATGTCAACGGTTTTTATGAATATTTTTTATTTTACGGCATTCAGATTTCTGGCATGGCTGCCACAGAGCCCGCTCAATCAGACTCAGGCTGGGCAACGACCGCCACGGGCAGCGTGAAGTAAAAACGGGTGCCGCCGTCTACAGGGCGTTCAAAACCAATTTCACCGCCCTGGGCGTGGATCAACGATTGGCAGGTGGTCAGGCCGATGCCCATGCCGTCGCTTTTGGTGGTGTAGAAGGGCAGGAACAGCTTTTCCTCGGCGTCGTCTTGCAGACCAATGCCGTGATCGCGCACCTCGATGCGCACGAAGCCCTGTGCGGTGAGTGTTGCGCTCACCTCCACCGGTACCGCCGAATCAACACTGCGGGTAGCCTCCAGGCCGTTGCGGATCAAGTTAAGGGCTACCTGCTGGACCTGAATCGGATCTGCCAGCACGTCGGGCAGGTTTGGGGCCAGAGTCAGCTCTATTCCGCCTTCGTTATTGCGCATGTCGACTTCCGCGAACTGGCGGGTATCTTCAAGCAAAGCGGCGATAGCGACAATTTCTTTGCCGGTGGCGGGCTTTTTCATAAACCGGCGGATACGGCGGATGATTTCACTGGCCCGATGCGACTGGGCTTCTACTTTGTCCATGGTTTGCTGCAGCAAAACTAAATCCGGCTCTGCTTTGCCCACCAGGCGTTTGGCCACGCGGGCGTAATTGGTAATAGCGGTCAGCGGCTGGTTCACTTCGTGGGCAAAACCTGCGGCCATTTCGCCCATGGTGGTCATGCGCGAGGTATGGGCCAGCTGGTCGCGCTGCTCTTGCACCGTGGCGCGAGCTTCTTCCAGCGCCTGTTCATTGGCCAGTTCTTCGGTAATATCGCGAAACACCACAACGGCGCCGTGCAACTCGTCGGCATCCTGTTTGGGCGATGAACGATATTTTGCCCGAAACGCCGACCGGTCTACGCGCAACATCTGAATATCGCGCTGTGCTTCTGCAATACCATGACGACAGGTGGCCTGAACCGGCAGGGGTTCCTTGTCATCAGCTGCGGGGGCAAAGTGCAGGTCAAAAAAACATTGGCCAACCAGCTCTTCAACCGGCGCATTC
Source organism: Marinobacter sp. LV10R520-4 (assembly GCF_002563815.1). Lineage (NCBI taxonomy): Bacteria > Pseudomonadati > Pseudomonadota > Gammaproteobacteria > Pseudomonadales > Marinobacteraceae > Marinobacter > Marinobacter sp. LV10R520-4. Next base: position 189,807 of record NZ_PDJM01000001.1, read on the forward strand.
ATAATCTGGCCGGCAGCAGGGTTGGCAAATTCAATGGTGCCGTTTTCGTCGAGGCCGTAAATGCCCTCGCTGATGGCGTTAAGAATACGGGACTGATCACTTTGTAATTCACGGTTGCGCGCCTGAAGTTCGCGCTCAAGGCGAATAACTCGGGCGTGGGTTTTTACCCTCGCGATCACTTCCTGTGACTGAAACGGCTTGGAAATGTAGTCGGCGCCACCCAGCGAAAACCCTCTTACCTTAGCGCTCAGGTCGTCAAGCGCTGACAAGAAAACCACCGCGCAATCGGCGGTGGCCGGGTCAGCTTTCAAACGCCGGCAGACTTCATAGCCGTCCATTTCCGGCATCATGATGTCCAGCAGAATCACTTCTGGCTGATGACAGCTGGCCAGTTCCAGCGCTTTTTCGCCTCCGTTGGCGATCAGCAGCCGATAGCCTTTGTCTTTCAGAGTCTCATAAAGCACTTTCAGGTTCTGGGGATTGTCATCCACTAGCAGAACCGTTACCTCACGGTTGTCGATGACGGAATCAGTCATATGCAAGAAGCCGGTTACCAAAGTAACCGTATGATGCCGCTCGGATCATCGTGGGTCGATAAGGTTCTTTACTGACAACACCATACGGACCAGATGTGCCAGTGAATGGGTGCCCATCTTGTGCATCACCCGGGAACGGTGAATCTCTACGGTGCGCTGGCTAATTTCCAGCTCTATGGCAATCACCTTGTTGGCCTGACCGGCAATCATACGGTCCATAATTTCGTGTTCGCGGGGAGTCAGGCTTTTTACACGGCGCACAATTTCCTGCTTCTCACCCAGGGTTTTGCGCTGCTGGCGGTCTTGCACCAGGGCAGCTTCGATCTTTTCCAGCAGAGCTTCTTCGCGGTAGGGCTTCTGGATGAAGTCTATGGCGCCTTCTTTCATGGCGTCTACCGCCATGGGAACGTCGCCGTGGCCGGTGACAAAGATAATCGGCAGAATCGAGTGTTTGTCGTTAAGCTTTTTCTGCAGCTCCATGCCATCCATACCCGGCATGCGGATATCCAGCACGATGCAGCCCGCCATGGCGTCAGAATAGCTTTTCAGAAACGCGGTAGCGCTGTCGTAGGTTTTTACCGGTTTGTCGTCTGACTGCAGCAGCAACTCCAGTGAGTCGCGCACCGCTTCGTCGTCTTCAACCACGTATACCGTTTGCTGGATGTCCGTCATGGCGCTGTAATCTCCTGTCCGTTTTTATAGTGCTGGTCAGTGAATGGACGGATCTTTGTTGTCATCCCGACTATGTTCCTGACGCTCGTGTTCACGCATTTTTTCTAACCGCTGCTGAATAATGCCAAAAACGGTGCCTTTAGGGTACCTGCCTTTGCTATCGGGCGTGCCCGCTGGCGTACCCATCAGCATGGCTACGGCTTCTTCCACGTGGCTGACAGCGTATACATGGAAGTCGCCGGCTTTCACAGCGGCAACCACTTCGCTGTCTAGCATCAGGTTTTGTACGTTGCTAGCCGGCATAATGACGCCCTGGTTGCCGCTGAGGCCACCCTTAAGCTGACAGGTGGTGAAAAAGCCTTCTATTTTTTCGTTCACCCCGCCAATCGGCTGCACTTCGCCAAACTGGTTAATAGAGCCAGTAATGGCCAGATCCTGCCTGACCGGCAGCTGCGCGATAGACGACACCAGGGCGCACAGCTCTGCTAAAGAGGCACTGTCGCCGTCTACTTCGCCATAATTTTGCTCGAATGTAAGGCTGGCCGACAGGTGCATTGGGTCGTCTACGGCAAACCGCGACGCCAGCCAGGACGTCAGAATCATCACGCCTTTCGAGTGAATGCTGCCGCCCAATTTTACGTCCCGTTCAATATCAATCACGTCGCCATCACCATAATAGCTGCTGGCGGTGATGCGGTTCGACAAACCAAATTCGAAACCACCGGTAGAAAGCACTGAAAGCGCGTTAACCTGGCCAACGCAGGTGCCGCCTGTGGTCACCAAGGTGGTGCCATCGCGGATGGAATCGTAAAAATGGTCGCGAATTCGGCTGTTGCGGTAACGGGCGCTCACCAGAGCACGCTCTACGTGCACATCCTGAATCTGTTTGGCCGCGGCTTGGCGCGCCCAGTAGTCTGACTCGCGCAGCAAATTTGCGATGTCGGCGGCGTGCAACGACAGGCGGTTCTGATGTTCAGCCATGCGGGCACTTTGCTCAATCACTCGCGCCACAGCTTTATGGGTGCAGTGCAGCAGTTTTTTCTCGACCACCAGGCTGGCAATAAACTTGGCGTAGGCCAACTGGCTGTCGTCGTTGCGATACATCTCGTTTTCGAAATCTGCGGTCACGCGGAACAGTTCTGAAAACTCGGGATCGTATTCCTGCAGCAGCATCCAGGTTTCACGGTCACCAAACAGTACGATTTTCACGTCCAGTGGTACCGGTTCGGGCTCAATGGAGATGGTGCCCGACAGGGTCAGCTCGCGCTCCAGGGAGTTAATCTGAATACAGTGGGACTGCAACGCACGCTTTAGGGCGTCCCAGGCGAACGGCTGCTCCAGCACTTTTGTGGCGTCCATCAACAGATAGCCGCCATTGGCGCGGTGCAGGCTGCCTGGGCGAATCAACGAAAAGTCAGTAAACACCGTACCTTTATAAGTAACGTTTTCAACGTAACCGAACAGATTGTGATACGTGGGATTGTCTTCCACTTCCACCGGGATCTCTTTGGTTTTCTGATGTACCAGCAGGTTCACCAGATAGCGCCGCGGCATTTTCTTGTCCAGTGACGCGTAGGCAATGGTGGCCTGCTCGTCATCGTCATCTAGAAAAATCTCCAGATTCTCGGACAGATCTTTACGCACTGCTTCAATAAATCCGGCCACCTCTGGCAGGTCTTTGTAACGTTCTTTCAACTCGTCAATCTGGTGACCGGTAACGCCCTCCAGAGTTTCCTGGTTCAGCGATTGTTGTTTATCCGCGTATTCCTGTTCCCAGTCGGCTAGTTTGCGCAGGGCGCGGCGCAGACGTTTTTCCAGATTATTGACAATCTCTTCGAACTTTTCGCGTTGAGCGTCCGTCAGGGCCTTAAAAGACTCTGCGGTATGAGCTTCATCACCACTCATAGCCACCAGCCGATAACCGCCCGGGGTGCTTATGGTCAAGCTGACCTTTTGACGTTTGGCCTGCTTCGCGACTTTTTCCAGCTCGCCATCCTGAAGTGCGGTGTAATCGCTTTTCAGCTTTTCAGCACGTTCCAAAAAGCCATCACTATCGAAGGTTTGCGGGATCACCTTTACCAACCGGCTCATCAGCTTTTCCATATCGCGCTTCAGCTGTGTGCCCTGCCCGGCCGGCAGCTTTAGCAGCTTTGGCACCCGCGGCTCTTCAAAGTCGGCCACGTAGCACCAATCGTGGGACTGCTGATCGGTATCTTTATGGTGCTCCAGGTACCGCAGCATCATGGTGCGCTTACCCAGGCCATTAATACCGACCGCATACACGTTGTAACCACCGTGGGGCATGGCCAGCGCAAAGCGCACCGCTTCCTGGGCGCGGTTCTGACCCACAATTTCAGCCAGGGGTTCTAACTGACGGGTGCTTTTAAATGGCAAATCTTTCAGAACACAGGCTTTGTAGAGCTGATGCGGAGGCAATGACTTCAAGGTTTAATCCTGTAACAGTCGGAATACAAAGATGACTTACTGCACACGGCGGCAAGTCCAATTGAATAATCGGACCATTGTACATTTTTTAGAGGCGAGGGGCTGTTGCAAGCCGTTTAGATCAGACCGTTATCGAGACTGGCCGCAACGTACAAGCCCAACTCTTCGCACTGCTGTTCAAACTCATCGGCGTAATTGCCACGGCACAGCAGAGGCTCTTGCACCAGTTTCCAGCGCAGGCCGGTGGTGATGCTGTCAATCGCACGGCGGGTGCCAGTGCCGTCATGGCCGGCACGAATATAAAAGGTAAAAGGCAGGCCCTGGGTTTTTTCCAGGCACGGATAATAACAGCGATCGAAAAAATCTTTCAATGCGCCGCTCATGTAACCGAGATTTTCGGTGGTGCCGAGAATAATCGCGTTGCAAGCCAGAACATCGTCGGGGCCGGCATCCAGTGGAGCAAGAACCTTTACCTCAACATTTTCAATATCGCTATGGCTAGCGCCAGCAGCAACTGCGTTGCGTAATTTGAGGGTATTTGGCGATGGAGCGTGGGCAACAATCAATAGTTTTTTGGCGCTGGGTTTTCCGACTTCTGACTGTTCAGAGTCTGAACCTTTAGAGTCTGACTTTTTAGAGTCTGGCATAGCCGGCCTCACTTTTAGTGCTTGTCAGCGCGCTGCAATCAACAGCGCGCTGACAAACTAACGGTCTTACAGTAGTTCGTCGCTGGATTCTGCAGGCGCCACTGCTGCATCCTTTCCTGCATCCTTTCCTGCATTTTTCCCTGCATTTTTCCCTGCACCTTTTTCCGCGTCTTTCCCTGCATCTTTTGCCGCGTCTTTTTTCTCCGGCTTGGGCATCAGTTTGTCGCGCACCTTAGCTTCAATTTCTTTCGCCATTTCCAGGTTTTCTTCCAGGAATTTGCAGGCGTTGGCTTTGCCTTGGCCAATTTTGTCACCGTTGTAGGCGTACCAGGCGCCAGCCTTATCTACAAAGCCTTCCTTTACACCCATGTCCACCACTTCGGCCATGCGGTAAATGCCCTTGCCGTACAAAATTTGGAATTCGGCCTGGCGGAACGGCGGTGCCACTTTGTTTTTAACCACTTTCACCCGGGTTTCGTTACCGGTGACTTCGTCGCCGTCTTTCACTGCGCCAATGCGGCGGATATCCAGACGCACAGAGGCATAGAATTTCAACGCGTTGCCGCCGGTAGTGGTTTCGGGGCTGCCAAACATCACGCCTATTTTCATGCGGATCTGGTTGATGAAAATCAGCAGGACGTTGGCATTCTTGACGTTGCCATTCAGTTTGCGCAGAGCCTGTGACATCAGGCGGGCCTGAAGACCAACATGAGAGTCACCCATTTCGCCTTCAATTTCAGCTTTTGGCGTCAATGCGGCAACGGAGTCCACGACGATGACATCCACCGCGTTGGAGCGCACCAGCATGTCGCAGATTTCTAACGCCTGCTCACCGGTGTCGGGCTGGGAAACAAGCAGCTCATCAACGTTTACGCCCAGCTTTTCAGCATATTGAGGATCAAGGGCGTGCTCAGCATCAACAAAAGCACACGTTTTGCCCTGCTTCTGGGCTTCCGCAATAACCTGCAACGTCAGCGTAGTTTTACCAGAGCTTTCAGGGCCGTAGATTTCACAAACCCGGCCGTAAGGTAGGCCACCAATGCCAAGAGCAACGTCCAGACCAAGAGAGCCGGTAGAAACGGACGGGATTGCCTCACGGGGGTGGTCGCCCATCTTCATGATGGCGCCTTTACCAAACTGGCGTTCAATCTGGGTTAGAGCGGCGGATAAAGCTTTCTTGCGGTTGTCTTCCATAGGTACGAACCTTCTTCAAAATGGTACGTTAGAATAATATGCTGAATAGTGGGCTGATAGGGTGCGCCGGTAATATGATGCGCTAATCTAAACTTGGGAACTGGCTGCCCCGGAAAATAACTGTATATTTAACCAGCATTAAACCACATTAGACAAAGCAGACCAACCCTTGTGTGGGGGATTTTTTTAGCCATTGTGGGTTAGATATCACTCAACAAGAACCGGCGCACACTTTCAATCGCAAAGATCACAGCCTGGCGCCGCACCTGGTCGCGATCGCCGTCAAAATGCTTCAAACCGGTGCTGATATTTTCGGCGTTGCCCCAGGCGAACCACACCGTACCTACCGGCTTGGCCTCGCTGCCACCGCCCGGCCCGGCAACGCCACTGATTGAAACGGCGACGCTTGCACCCGACACTCGCAGCGCTCCGGAGACCATCTGCCGTACCACCGGCTCGCTCACCGCGCCGTATTCCGCCAGGGTCTGTTCATTAACACCCAGCAAAGCGTGTTTAGCATGGTTGCTGTAGGTAACCAGCCCACCCGTGACGTAGGCCGAGGAGCCAGCCTGGTCGGTCATGGCCTTAGCCACCCAGCCGCCGGTGCAGCTTTCTGCAGTCACCAGCATGGCGCTGGCGCGGGTTAATACGCTACCCAGTTCTGCCGCCTGCTGGCGGATGTATTCATCAGTGATATCAGGCATGGTGACCTCATTTATAATCCACGTTTCATCCTGCGGTGTAATTTTCTACAATCCACCGCCAGTTCCCCAAAACAGCCATCGCGGATGTCCCATGTCAGCAGCGCACACCGAAAGCCCTAAAATTACCCCAATGATGCAGCAATACCTGAAAATAAAGGGCCAGCATCCCAACGAGCTGGTGTTCTACCGCATGGGGGATTTTTACGAGCTGTTTTATGACGACGCCAAAAAAGCCTCGGAGCTGATGGATATTACCCTGACCGCCCGTGGCCAATCAGGGGGCAATCCAATTCCCATGGCGGGCATTCCGTACCACGCGTCTGAGGGTTACATTGCCCGCCTGGTGCGCGCAGGTCAATCCATTGCGATTTGCGAGCAGATTGGTGATCCGGCCACCAGCAAAGGCCCGGTTGATCGCCAGGTGGTGCGCATTGTTACTCCCGGCACGCTTAGCGACGACGCCTACCTGGAAGACCGCCGTGACAACCTGCTGGTGGCGATTTATCACCATAAGCAGCACTTCGGTTTTTCTTCTTTGGATATTTCCAGCGGCCGCTTCGCGGTTTCAGAGCTTAATAGCACCGAAGCCTTGCAAGGCGAGCTGCAACGGCTGCGCCCGGCGGAAATATTGATCAGCGAAGACTTTCCTTTTACCGATTTGCTGGAAGGTTTTACCGGCATTCGTCGCCAGGGGCCCTGGCTGTTCGAACCTGATACCGCGCGACGGGTAATTACTCAGCAATTGCAGGTGCGCGACCTGACCGGTTTTGGCTGTGAAGATATGCACTTGGCCGTGTGCGCCGCCGGCTGCCTGCTGCAATACGCGCGGGAAACCCAGCGCACCGCCCTGCCCCACATTCGCAAACTCAGCCGCGAGCGACGCGAAGACGCGGTCATTCTGGACGCGGCCAGCCGCCGCAACCTGGAAATTGACACCAACCTGATGGGCGGCACCCAGTACACCCTGGCCTGGGTGATGGACCGCACCGCCACTGCCATGGGCGGGCGCCAGCTGCGGCGCTGGTTGAACCGTCCGCTACGCGATGTGGCGGTGGTACGCCAGCGCCAGCAGGCGGTCAGTGCGCTATTGAAAAATTTTGACTATGAGCCGATTCACGACCAGCTAAAAACCATCGGCGATATAGAACGCATTCTGGCGCGCGTGGCGCTGCGTTCGGCGCGGCCCCGTGACCTGGCACGGCTGCGGGATGCGTTCGCCGTGTTGCCCGATTTGCAAAAATCCATGGCTGCGGTTGATTCCACCCACGTCGGCGAGCTGGCCACCAATATCGGCGAATATCCGCAGTTAGCGGATTTGTTGGGCCGGGCCATCATTGATAACCCGCCGGTGGTGATACGCGAAGGCGGAGTGATTGCAGACGGGTTTGACGCCGAACTGGACGACATGCGCAACATCAGCGAAAACGCCGGCCAATATCTGTTGGACGTGGAAACCCGGGAAAAACAGCGTACCGGCATCAGCACTTTAAAAGTGGGCTACAACCGGGTACACGGCTATTACATTGAAATCAGTCGTTTGCAGTCAGCCCAGGCACCCGCGGATTACATTCGCCGGCAAACCCTGAAAAACGCCGAGCGTTTTATTACCCCGGAACTAAAAGAGTTTGAAGACAAGGCCCTAAGCGCCAAAAGTCGTGCCCTGGCCCGGGAAAAAGCCCTGTGGGATGAGGTTTTGGAGACGGTTGCGGCAGAACTTGCACCGCTGCAAGATGCCGCTCAGGCGCTGGCCGAGCTGGACGTGCTAAGCAACTTCGCCGAGCGCGCCACCAGCCTGCGCCTGTGTGCCCCGCAGTTCAGCGATGAACCCGGCCTGCAGATTGAAGAAGGCCGGCACCCGGTGGTCGAGCAGCTATTAGACGATCCGTTCGTGCCTAACAATTTGCTGATAGACGCCAAACGCCGCATGCTGATGATTACCGGCCCCAACATGGGCGGTAAATCCACTTATATGCGCCAGGTGGCGCTGATTGCTTTGCTGGCTTATACCGGCAGCTTTGTGCCGGCTAACAGCGCGGTGCTTGGGCCGGTCGACCGCATATTCACCCGCATGGGATCGTCTGACGACATAGCCGGCGGGCGCTCCACCTTTATGGTGGAGATGACCGAAACCGCCAACATTCTGCACAACGCCACCGAACATAGCCTGGTGCTGATGGATGAAGTGGGCCGTGGTACCAGCACCTTTGATGGCTTGTCATTGGCCTGGGCCACGGCCGAGCATTTGGCGCGGAACATTCTGTGTTACACGCTGTTTGCCACCCATTATTTTGAACTAACCCAGCTCGCAGATGAACTGGAACATGCCGTTAACGTGCACCTGACCGCCACCGAGCACGATGACAGCATTGTGTTTCTGCACAACGTGCACGAAGGCCCCGCCAGCCAGAGCTACGGCTTGCAGGTGGCCAAACTGGCCGGCGTGCCGGTGGAGGTTATCCGCAATGCCAAAGCCCAACTGGCGAATCTGGAAGGCGCCAATGCAACGCCCGATGCAAAACGCTCAACCACCGGGTTACCGCAAAAAGTGACGCGGCGGGCGACGGCTATTGCGGATTCAACTGCATTTCAGGGGGATATGTTCGCCAAACTGGAACCCAGCGCGCTGGAGCTGGCAGTGGGCGCACTCGACCTGGATGACATGACCCCTCGCCAAGCGTTGGAGCAGCTGTATCAGCTGAAACAGCAACTTGAAAAGTAATGGCAAAAAAGTGCGTATAAATTGACCTGGGTATAACGTTATAGAAGACGGATGCTTGCGACCGGAGTAGTGGCTCCCTACAATATCGCGCATAAAACTATAATCTACGGAGCCCGCGTTTCAAGCTCCTGTGAGACAGACCAGCCAACCAGGAATATGAACATGGCGTTTATCGTTACTGATAACTGCATCAAGTGTAAACACACCGACTGTGTGGAAGTCTGCCCTGTAGATTGCTTCTACGAAGGTCCGAATTTTTTGGTTATTGATCCTGACGAGTGCATCGACTGCGCCCTGTGCGAGCCCGAATGCCCGGTTGAGGCTATTTTCTCGGAAGACGAGCTGCCTGCCGACCAGAAAGTGTTTATCGAACTGAACGCAGATCTGGCCGGAAAATGGCCTAATATCACAGAGAAAAAAGAGGCGTTGCCTGACGCTGCAGAGTGGGACGGCGTGCCCGACAAGCTTCAGTATCTGGAGAAGTAACACTTCTACCTCATCCGAAAGCAGATACGCGCAAGATAGAAACCATCAGTGCGATAGAAAACAGCCGGCTAACCGCCGGCTTTTTTATGCCTGACAATCGCGTTTTTCCAGACACAAAAAAGGGAGGCACCAGGGCCTCCCAAGGACACACATCGTTTTGCCGCCGGGGCCTTGTGACCCCGGTCAGCAGGGTTCTTTAGCTTTGGTTTTTGATACTTTGGTCTTTCATGCTTTGACTTGTCGTTTCCGGCTTGATGATTACGTCATCGGCCCCCGGGGAATCCGGATCCGGAGTGAAGCCCAACAGTTTTGTGCGCTCAATCAGGAAGTAGAGCACCGCACCGGTGGCCAGGCCCCAGCCCGCGCCGTACACCGCAAGTACAACACCCATGGTGCCGGCAATACCGCGTTCGGTGTTGTTCTCCAGCTGTTCCAGGCCCACCATCAAACAGATGTAACCGGTCAGCAGCAAGGTCAGCGAGAGCGCGATGGGCAGCACCGGCTGGAAGAAGCTCACCAGTGGCAGTATGAATATCGCGATAAAGCCGGTAATCCAGAAGGTGCCGCCGCCGCTGTAGATGGAATCCATCGCGTTGCGGCCATACTTGTAGCGCTCGGCCATGGTCGCGGTCACAGCGGTCCAGATCGGGCCGGCCAAACCGGGGTAAGGTGCGAAGAAAGCGTGGCCACCGTTACGGATAGCGGTTACCAGGTGCACCCGGTCGATGCTGTTGTCGATGTCTTCATCGCGACGCAGATGGTCAACACGGTTCATCAGCGATTGGCCCACAATAATGTCGCCAAAGGCAATGATGTAGGCAATGACGGCCGTTGGGATGGCGTATAGGAATACGCTGGGCTCTGGGAAACCAACGCTGAACGGCAGGTAGTTCCACAGCTCACCAAAGGCGGGTGCAGTGATGCCCCACTTTACTTCTGGCACCGCGTATTCACCGGTGGCAAAGCCCACCAGAATCGCCACAATCATGCCCGGCACCATGCCATAGTTGGCAATTTTGCGAGCAAAAGAGTTGGTTTCAACAAAACCCTTAAAGGACACCGAGAACATCAGGTACAGACACACCAGACCGCCAACAATCAGCGAAATAGGTGTGGCTGCCAGACGGCCACCGGCTTCAATTTCGCCCATCAGCGCAGCAATACCGGCACCGATAATAATACCGCCTTTCATGGAGCGCGGAATAAATTCCACCAGCTTGCTGCCCAAGCGGGTAACGCCCAGAATCAGGAAGATAATGAAGACCAAAAACTGCAGAGCAAACATTGCCTGAATGGCTTCCGGGCCGGGCTCGTAATCGCTCAGAAACAGCAGCACTACCGGAATACCCGGTGTGATCCAGCCCGGAACCAGGGGTACGCCCAAAAGCGCCGGCAGCATAAAACCGATACCGCAGATAACCACGTAGGCCAGGGCCACGTCGTAGGGCACGCCCAAGTAAGTTTCAAGCAGTGGAATCATGGCCAGAGTAACCACGAACATAATCAGCGCCTGCGCCATTTCCGCAAATTCCCAGCGGTAATGCACAAACGGCAGGCGAATCTTGAAGGGGCCCGCCGGCCAGTACGGTTGTTCTTCGCCGTTCTTGCGATGGAACATTTGCATCTTGAGTTTTCTCCGAATACCCGGCGAACCGGGTGTTAGTGTTGTTTTTGTGTAAGTTCTTAAGAGAGCTCTTGTGTGAGCTCTTGGATGTGTCCCTGCAAGGCGCTTTCCAGCTACTTGATTTCCTTAGCCTGATCGCGCAGCAAAAATTTCTGGATTTTACCGGTCGAGGTTTTTGGCAAGTCCGAAAACACAACGGTTTTTGGAACCTTGAAGCGAGCCATGTGCTTGCGGCAGAAGTCGATCATTTCTACTTCGGTCACGTTGCCGGCTTCAGGCTTCAGAGTGACGAAAGCGCAGGGTGTTTCGCCCCACTTTTCATCCGGGCGGGCAACAACGGCTGCTTCCTGAACCGCCGGGTGTCGGTAAAGAACGTCTTCAATTTCAATGGTGGAAATGTTCTCGCCGCCGGAAATAATGATGTCTTTCAGGCGATCCTTGATTTCCATGTAACCGTCTTCGTGCCAAACCGCCAGATCGCCGGTGTGGAACCAACCGCCGCGGAACGCTTCTTCGGTGGCTTTCGGGTTCTTCAGGTAACCCTTCATCACGGTGTTACCGCGCAGAAAGATTTCACCAATGGTTTTGCCGTCTTTTGGCGTCGGCTTCATGGTGCCCGGGTCTGCAATCATGGTGCCGCCCAGGGTGTGGTAACGAACGCCCTGGCGGGATTTGATGGCGGCACGCTCTTCCAGCGGAAGATCGTTCCAACGATCTTTCCAGGCACAGACGGTCACCGGGCCGTATACTTCCGTCAAGCCGTAGGTGTGGGTCAACGCGATGCCCATCTCTTCAACCGCGCCAATTACTTGGGCGGGAGGCGGAGCACCGGCAACCATGGCCTTCACAACGTGATCAATACCTGCCTTGGATGCAGGTGGCACGTTCAACAAGGCGTTCAGCACAATAGGGGCGCCGCACATGTGGGTGACGCGGTGCTCACGGATTAGCTGCAGAATTTTTTCCGGATCAACCCGGCGCAGGCACACGTGGGTGCCGGCCATAGCGGTGATGGTCCAGGGAAAACACCAGCCGTTGCAGTGGAACATCGGCAGGGTCCACAGGTACACCGGATGCATGGCCATAGACCATACCGCGGTGTTGCCCAGTGAATTCAGGTAAGCCCCGCGGTGGTGATACACCACACCTTTGGGGTTGCCGGTGGTGCCAGAGGTGTAGTTCAGGGAAATGGCGTCCCATTCATCAGTCGGCATATCCCACTGGTACTCGGGGTCGCCTTCTTGCAAAAAGGCTTCGTAATCCAGATCACTGACTTTAACGCCTTCGCCGTATTCGGGATCGTCTACATCAATGATCAGTGGCTTTTTATCCAGGCGGCTAACGGCGTCCAGAATCACTTCGCCAAATTCGCGATCAACCAGGATCACTTTGGCTTCTGCGTGCTCAATCATGAAGGCAATCACTTCGGCATCCAGCCGAACGTTCAGGGCGTTCATGACGGCGCCGGTCATGGGCACGCCAAAATGACACTCGACCATGGCTGGAATATTGGGCAGCATGACGGCGACGGTATCGCCTTTTTTAATCCCGCGGCCGACCAGCGCCGACGCCAGGCGCAAACTGCGCTCATGGGTCTCGGCCCAGGTGCGGCGAATGGCACCGTGAATAATCGCCGGATAATCGGGATAAACACTGGCGGTGCGAGTAATAAAATCGATAGGCGTCTGAACGGCGTAATTGGCTTCAACGGGCGCAAGGCCCTGATCGTAGATCGAGGTCATTCTGTGTGGTCCTATAGGTAGGCATAACGCTGTTTTGCTTGGTATATTCTGACGAATCACCAAATTAGTTATAATTTACAGCTGAACAAATAGTATTAAATAGAAGTCTTACTATAAATTGCACCAACGTATTATAGTAAAAATACTATAAAATTGACCGAATATCGAAGATTTCCTTGCCATGAACGCAAATTGCTTTGACTTATCAATGGGCTTTGCCGCAACCGATCCGCAACCACTGCTGATTGTTGACCACAAAAGCCGCACGCTGAGTATGAATCCGGCCATGAAAAACCTGGTCGAAGCGGTTGACGATTCGCCCAATGGGGCTGACCATTCCGGCGCGATGGCCGACCCGCGACGTTTTTTGCCCGTGAACGTGGAAGAACTGGTGCGAGCCTGCCTGAATCAACAACGCCCTGTGGACAACGCAGAGGCGCGTTACAAGGGCCAAATTTACCTTTGGGCGCTGGTTCCTGACGTTGCTCAAAATCAGGTATTGTTGAAGGGTCGGGATGCAACCCGGGAGCTGGAACTGCAAGAGCAGGCGGTGCGCTCCAACCGCTTGTACCGGCTGATTACCGAGAACACCACCGACCTGATTTCCCGCCACGCGCCGGATGGCCGTTTTATTGACGCTACGCCGGCGTCTTGGCGGCTGCTGGGCTACTGGCCGGAAGACCTGCGCGGGCGCCTGCTGGAAGACCTGTTTCCCAGTGGCCAGCCACAAAAGCACCTGATAGAAGCCCGCAACCGGCTGAGCGAAGACGGCTACGCCATTGTGACCGCGCAAATTGTGCACCGCGACGGCACCCCACGCTGGTTTGAAATTGCCAGCCGTGCCATTCGCGAAACCTACACAGGCGCGGTGGTGGAAGTGATCAGCGTATCGCGGGACATCAGCGCGCGGGTGGCGTCGGAAAAAAACAACCGCCGCCTGGCGGACGAACTGGCCCACGCCGCACGGCTGGCCACGCTGGGTGAACTGGCCAGCAGTATCGCCCACGAAATGAATCAGCCGCTGGCCTCTATTGTGAATTTTGCCAGCGCCAGCCAGCGCTTTCTGAAAACCGCAGACACCCAGCCGGCCAACCTGACCCGGGTAGGCGACGGCCTGACAAAGGTGATTCACCACGCCAATCGCGCCTCGGAAGTGATTCGCCGGCTGCGGGCTTTTTTGCGCAAAGGCCGCAAACGTTCAGAGCTGCTGGCCCTGAACCGGGTGGCCAGCAACGTTGCCCTTCTATGCCAGTGGGAGGCAGACAAGCACCGGGTATCGGTGGTTTGCCGACTGCCAGAAACCAGCCCTACGCTGACCGCCGACCCGGTGCTGATAGAGCAGGTACTCATCAATCTGGTGCGTAACGCCATCGAAGCCAATGTAGAGGCCCGCGTTGATAACAGCTCTGCATCGACCATCATCATGACCATTAGAGTGAACGACCTGGGCGAAACCCTGGTCGAAGTGGCCGATCAAGGGCCGGGCCTGAACGCCGATGGCATCCGCCAGATGTTTCAGCCGTTTTACACCAGCAAGCCTGATGGCCTGGGGCTAGGGTTGTCCATGAGCCGTTCTATTGTTGAAGGTTTCGGCGGTTTTCTGGATGCTTACCCGGCGCCAACCGGCGGTTTGACGCTGGTTTGTCGGTTTCCACCACCGGCCTGTCAAAAATCTATTATAAGTCCACGGGAGACACCCAATTGCCAATGACTGACCAGCCCACAGCCCAGACCACCTTCGTTTATATAGTCGACGACGACGCCGGCATGCTGGAGTCTACCCAATGGCTTCTGGAATCCGTGGGCCTGGCCGTGGAAGCCTACAGCGACGGTCGCAAATTTCTGGATTCTATGACCCCACAAAGCAACGGCTGCGTTGTGCTTGATGTTCGCATGCCCGGACTAGGCGGCCTGAACGTGCAGGAAGAACTGCAAAAGCGTGGGTTGGCGCTGCCCATTATCTTTGTATCTGGCCACGCCGATGTGCCGATTGTGGTGCGCGCGTTCAAATCTGGCGCCTTTGATTTTATTGAAAAGCCGTTCAACGAACAACTACTGCTAGACAGCGTGCAGCAGGCACTGCAGGAGCGCCAGCAAACCCGCCATCAACAGCAGGGCAGCAGCGAGACCACAGCATTGCTGGACACCCTCACCCGTCGCGAGCGCGATGTGTTCTTACCGTTAGCAAAAGGCTACACCAGCCGTGAAATCGCTGAACAGTTGGGGGTAGGCGTAAAAACCATCGACCTTTATCGGGCGCGGGTGATGAAACGGCTGGGGGCAGACAGGCTGCCAGACGTCACCGGCATCGCCCTTTCTGCGGGTTTGGTGGATGCGCTGGATTTGCGCAACAAACGCTAACTGGCAATATGATCGCTAAATCGACCGCGCCTGTACTTCGTGGGCAAGCGCGCCAAGCCTTACAACAGCCTGGTCGATTCGGTCACTCCATGGGTTGCCACAGTTTATTCGCAGGCAAGATTCAAACTTGTTTGAAATAGAGAACATCAAGCCCGGTGCAACATTGATGTTTTCTGCCCTGGCAAGCTGATAAACCAGTGTGCCGGAAACTCCAGCAGGTAGTTGAACCCAAAGCACAAAGCCGCCTTGGGGCCGGCTTATGGCTGTACCTTCGGGAAATGATCGAGCAACCGCTGTACGCATTCGTTCCGTAGCTTGGCGATAGTTCTGTCGCGCAGAACGCAGAT
This sequence comes from Marinobacter sp. LV10R520-4, assembly GCF_002563815.1. Classification (NCBI taxonomy): domain Bacteria; kingdom Pseudomonadati; phylum Pseudomonadota; class Gammaproteobacteria; order Pseudomonadales; family Marinobacteraceae; genus Marinobacter; species Marinobacter sp. LV10R520-4. The sequence goes on from NZ_PDJM01000001.1 coordinate 205,284, forward strand.
AACGATCATAACCGCCCTGTTCAAGAAAATGCGCAACGGCAAGCATTGAAACCAGCTGTTGTTTGCGCTCATCCGACATTCTGGCGCCCATTGGATTGCTGTGATTACACACCACCACACAAGCTTTGACAGGCCACTGTTCCAGGGCCAACTCCAAACCCTCAAGACTGAGGCCTTCCGCGGTATGAGTGGGGATCTCCAGCGCTCTCAGCCCAACAACTTCTAGCGCTTGAAGAATTCCGGGAAACGACGGTGACTCAACCGCGACGATGTCTCCGGGTTGGGTCACCGCCCTAAGACCAAGAATGATTGCTTCCTGCGCTCGCGGGCCTGAACATAACCGCGGGCCTCAAGCGTCTGGTGCGCTTGCAATATCGTCGAAACGCTGACGCCAAACTGCCGGCTTAGTGCCCTGACGCCGGGCAGCCGATCGCCATCCCGAAAGACCCCATCCTGAACCTGAGCCTGAAGCCTGTCTGCTACCTCGTTATAAAGAGCGCCCATCCTGTTTGCCTCGTTAAACCAAAAAGATTATAGCCTTTAAGCAGACTTTGGCTTTATTTCAACAGACCGGCGGCAAAACGGAACATCACAGATGCCACTGAAAAATTGCAGTACAGAAAACTAAAAATACAATCTGTACCGGTTCAAAACCAGATTATCTGATTCTGTTTTGGAATTTGGTATGGGCGGAAAATGGCAATACCGTAACGAGAAGAAGGAGTTTGATCATGGGTATAACCAACAATCCCGCGTTCAGCGCCAGTCGGAATAACCTTTTTGGTTTCAGGCCGCCATCTGTGAAACTTGCCGCAAAACATCCTGATCAAACCCGTAAGGATTTGGCAGCACTAGGTCTATCTGTTTGCCAGTGCGATTCAAAACACTGGACGGTAACGCATCGCGCTACCCTGCCCGAGCTGCACTTTTACAGTGAGTGGGAATTAACGCAGTTTGCCAACCACAAGGCACACCAATACGCCAATCAACCATCAACGGAGAACACATGAAAAGCTATCCCATTTATCAGGTAGACGCGTTTACCAGCGAAATTTTCAAAGGTAACCCAGCCGCGGTCATGCCCTTAAAGGCATGGCTTCCCGACGGGGTTCTTCAGGCCCTTGCCGCCGAGAACAACCTGTCAGAAACGGCCTTTTTTGTTCCCGAGCCAGAGGCTAGTGAAGCAGACTTCCATATTCGCTGGTTCACGCCAGAAATCGAAGTTCCTCTGTGCGGTCACGCTACACTGGCAAGCGCCTGGGTTATTTTCAACAAACTGGGTTGGACTTCAGACCGGATTCGCCTGCGCTCCAAAAGCGGTCCGCTTGGCTTACACAAGCAATCCGACGGTTGGCTGGTTTTGGATTTCCCAAATCTTGCGGTTACCGAACAATCTACACCCAGCATCATACTTGAAGCTTTGGCGGATGCGCCGACTACGATTTTTTACGTCGCCAAAGACACCAACTACATGCTGGTCTTAGAAAACGAAGCTGCGGTAAAAGCAGCACAACCCGACATGCAGAAAATTAAACAGCTTAAGAGCTTGGGCTTGATAGTCACCGCGCCCGGAACTGATTCGGACTTTGTTAGCCGTTACTTTGTGCCGTGCGCCGGTATTAACGAAGACCCTGTGACCGGCTCTATACACAGTGCGCTGGTGCCGTATTGGGCAGAGAAATTGGGCAAGAAAGTTCTGGAAGCGCGTCAGCTTTCTGCACGTGGTGGTTTGCTGCGCTGCGAATTGAAGGGAGAACGGGTAGCCATTGCCGGCCAAGCGGCGTTTTACATGGAAGGCACCGTATACCTTCAATAGGGCTGGTATACTCTGTGCCCACATTTTTAGCGGCAGACGGTAATGACAACGCTTTCCAGTAACCAAAACGCCAACAATCAGCACGCTAATGACCATCGCGGCAGCCATTACGATGTCATCATCGTCGGCGCCGGCGCGGCGGGGCTGATGTGTGCGGCAACCGCTGGTTATCGAGGGCGTAAGGTACTGGTGCTGGATCATGCTAATAAGGCTGGTAAGAAAATTCTGATGAGCGGCGGCGGGCGCTGTAATTTCACCAATCTAAACAGCACGACCGCTAACTTTTTGTCCGACAATCCCCATTACTGCATTTCAGCGCTGAGACGCTACACCCCCAGGCATTTTCTGGAATTGGTGGAAAGGCACGATGTGGAATATGAAGAAAAGGCTCCGGGCCAGTTATTCTGTCAGCACAGCGCCAAAGACATTCTGAACATGCTACTAACCGAGTGTGAATGGGCCGGCGCTGAAGTACGCCTGAAAACCGGCGTTACGGAAGTGGCCAGAACGCCCAAGGGTTATCGCCTTACCGCGGGTGGCCAGGTATTAACCTGTAAGTCTTTAGTCGTTGCCTGTGGCGGGCTGTCTATCCCCACCCTGGGGGCTTCTGGTTTCGGCTACGATCTGGCCCGCCAATTCGGTTTGGAAGTGCTTCCCACCCGCGCCGGGCTGGTGCCCTTTACTCTGCACCCGGAACTGAAAATGACCCTGGCGCCGCTGGCCGGCATCAGCTGCCCGGTAAGCGCGGAGTGCAATCATGAACAGTTCCAGGAACCGATGCTGGTTACCCACCGCGGTTTAAGTGGCCCAAGCATGCTGCAAATTTCCAGCTTCTGGCAGCCCGGTGACGAACTGCACATCAACCTGCTACCGCAGCAACAGGTTGAGCAGGATTTGCTCAGCCTGCGCAAGCTCAAACCGCAAAGCACGCTCGAACACTATCTAAACGCGCACCTGCCAAAGCGCTTCGCGCAAGCCTTCAACGAGCTGCAGCGCTGGGCCGGTCCGCTTCAAAGCTACCGCAACCCGGATATCGAACACATCAGCCGCACGCTGCAGCAGTGGACTATAAAGCCCGCAGGCACCGAAGGCTATCGCACTGCGGAAGTGACCCTGGGCGGCGTAGATACCCGCCAGCTGTCCTCTAAAACCATGGCGGTTCTGGAACAGCCGGATTTGTACTTTATTGGTGAAGTGGTAGACGTAACCGGCCACTTGGGTGGCCATAACTTTCAGTGGGCCTGGGCATCGGGGGTGGCGGCCGGGCAGGCGGCGTGAGTTTGGGAGCCAGACCGGGGACAGATTTCAAATCTGTCCCCTATTTCGTAATTTCTCAGCGCAGAATAACTAGTGGTTTTTTGGCGGATTTCAACATGTTGGTGGTGGTACTACCGAGCAGGAACCTGCGGATTTTTGAGTGGCCGTAGGCTCCCATCACCAGCAAATCGATGTTGTGCTCGTCCTGGTAGCGGTGCAGAACAGGCTCTACCTCACCGTTGCGAATAGCCAGGGTTATTTCGGCTTCCAGCGGCGCCAGCATGGCCTCGGCTTTGCGTAACTGCACCATGGCCTCTGGGCTTTCTTCGCCCACCATCACCAGGTGCAGCGGCATGCCCTTCAAAACCTGGCTGGCGGCCAAATGCTCTACTCCACGAAACGCGGTAGCACTGCCGTCAAAAGCCAACATGGAGTTTTTTGGCGCGGAAAAGTTGTCTGGCACCAGCAGAATTGGGCGGCTCATGCTGCGAATCACCGTCTCCAGCTGACTGCCGATGTGCAGATCGCGGTCGGAGCTGCTTTCGCCATAAAGGCCCATCACCAGCAAGCGCGTCTGTTCCTGGAGCGCCAGTAGGGATTCGGTGAGGTCGCCGTGGCGCTGACGCTTTTTGATATCACTGATGCCCGCCTGCTTAACGCGCTGCTCGGCGTTTTCCAGCATGTGATTGCCGTGCTCCAACGCGAGTTTAGAGCGTTTGCGGTCCAGTTCGGCCAGTTCGTCCAGCAAGTGCTCCCGGCTACCAAGGCCAATGTTGCCGGCCAGGTCCGGCTCTGACGGGTAGCGCTCTTCGTCCAGCACGTGCAGCAGGGTCAGCGGCGAGTCCATGTATTTGCTCGCCCAGGCAGCGTAGTCACACACCGCCGGCGCAGCGCGTGAGCCGTCAATGCAGGCCACCACCTGCAAGATGTCTTGCGGCGCGTTTTGTGGCGCGCTTTGCTGCGTCTCTTGTGAAGAGTGCTTGGTGTTCGGTGTCGTATTTTGCATATTAATGGCCTATCAGCTGGTCAACGCCTTCCGGCTTGTCGTGCACACCAAAGCGGTCAACGATGGTGGCACTGGCTTCGTTCATGCCAATCACTTCCACCTCTGCTCCGTCGCGCCGGAACTTGATAACAACCTTGTCTAGCGCTCCCACGGCGGTAATGTCCCAGAAGTGGGCGCGACTCACATCTATTACCACCTTATCGACCACTTCGCGGAAGTCAAAGGCGGCTACAAACTTTTCCGACGAACTGAAGAATACTTGCCCGGTAACCGTGTAGGTACGAGTACTATCGGCCTCGTTCAGAGCACTGTCCACGCCCATGTAATGGCCAATTTTGTTGGCGAAGAACAGCGCAGCCAACAGCACACCGGCAAATACGCCCAGTGCCAGGTTGTGAGTGAACACGACAACCACTACCGTCACCAGCATCACAATGTTGGTCGACAGCGGGTGGGTTTTCAGGTTGCGAATAGACTCCCAGGAGAAGGTGCCGATAGCCACCATAATCATCACCGCTACCAACGCGGCCATGGGAATGCGTACCAGAAAGTCGTCCAGCACCAGAATCAACACCATCAGGAAAACACCCGCGAACAGTGTTGACAGGCGGCCACGGCCACCGGATTTTATGTTAATGATCGACTGGCCAATCATAGCGCAGCCGGCCATACCGCCCAGCAAGCCCGAACCGATGTTGGCAATACCCTGCCCCCGGCATTCGCGGTTGCGGTCGCTTTCGGTATCGGTCAGGTCGTCCACGATGGTGGCGGTCATCATCGATTCCAGCAGGCCCACCGCCGCCAGCGGTATGGCGTAGGGCAAAATAATCATCAGGGTTTCAAGATTCAACGGCACATCTGGCCACAGGAAAATCGGCAGTGTATCCGGCAGGTCGCCCATATCACCCACGGTGCGCACGTCGATATCAAACAGGAACGCAACAACCGTCAGCCCCACAATGCAAACCAACGGCGACGGCAGCACCTTGCCCAGCTTAGGTATATAAGGAAACAAATAGATGATGCCCAGGCCCGCCGCCGTCAGCGCGTATACGTGCCAGGTAACGTTGGTCAGTTCCGGCAGCTGGGCCATGAAAATCAGGATGGCCAAGGCGTTGACAAAACCGGTCACCACCGAGCGTGATACAAAGCGCATCAGGCTGCCTAGTTTTAAATAGCCGGCCACCAGCTGAATAAGGCCTGTTAGCAAGGTGGCTGCCATCAGGTATTCCAGGCCGTGTTCTTTTACCAGGGTAACCATGAGCAGCGCCATGGCGCCGGTGGCGGCAGAAATCATGCCCGGCCGGCCGCCAACAAAGGCGATGATCACGGCAATGCAGAATGACGCGTACAGCCCTACTTTCGGGTCTACGCCGGCAATAATGGAAAAGGCAATGGCTTCGGGAATCAGCGCCAGCGCCACCACCACGCCCGCGAGTAAATCGCCGCGCACATTCGACAGCCATTGTTGTTTAAGGGTGTTCACCATATCGGGTTCCGTTTTTACTTTGGAGCTTCTTAAGAGTTACTTAAGGGTACTCAGGTCGGGTCATTGCGACAGCCGCTATCGCCAGCAACCGTCGGTGGTTGTGGTAATGGGTTGTAAGCGTGAAAATAGCTGTAAGAAAGGCAGCAAAGTCTAACAGATTGTGTCGCCTGGCAAAAACCGCCGTGCAGGACAGCTATTACCATGGACAACGTAACCGCCGATTTTTTGGCCAGTAATCAATCCACTATCCGTTTGGCTATTGCTTTGTTGCTGGGCGCCATTGTGGGTCTGGAACGGGGCTGGGAGGCCCGCGAACAGAAATCCGGCGATCGTATTGCGGGTATTCGCACCTTTGCGCTGGTCGGCTTGCTGGGCGGCGTGGCCGCGTTGATTACCCGCGAACTTTCAGCCTGGGCATTCCCGGTATTGCTGATTGCCGTGGTTGCGACAGGCCTCGTTGCCTACAGCAGCCGTTTGCAGTACATACGCAACTTCAGCATTACCGGAATCATCGGCATGGTGCTGACCTTCTGTTTTGGCGCCATTGCGGTGGCCATAGATCCAGTGATTGCCACGGCAGCCGCGGTGGTCACGGCTATTATTCTGGACAATAAGGAAGAGATACACAGCCTGGTACATAAACTTCAGGCCAGCGAGCTGGACGCAGCGCTCAAGCTAATGCTGATTTCCGTGGTCATGCTGCCCTTGTTACCCAATCAAAGCATGGGCCCCGGCGGTGTGCTGAACCCGCGGGAAATCTGGTGGATGGTGGTGATGATTGCCTCCATTTCTTTTGTCGGCTATTTCGCCATGCGTTTGGCCGGCACTCAAAAGGGTATTCTGTTCACCAGTCTGTTCGCCGGCTTGAGCTCGTCTACCGCGCTGACCCTGCACTTTGCGCGGCAGTCTGCAAAGGCGCCGCAATTGGCGCCACAACTGGCGGCCGGCATTCTGATCGCCTGTGGCACCATGTTTCCGCGCATTCTTATTTACTGCTTTGTGATTGCGCCGGCTCTGCTTCCCAGCCTGGTACTCCCGGTTCTGGTGATGACGGCGCTGCTTTACGGCCCGGCTCTGATAATCTGGTATCGGCACAGCCACAACAGCAATATCAGCCAGCCGGTACTGAACCAGAATCCGTTAGACTTAACCTCGGCCCTGGTTTTTGGTGCTCTTCTGACCGGCATTTTGCTGTTGGGTGAGTTCTTGAAAAACTGGCTGGGCGATACCGGCATCTATGTGCTGGCCGCCAGTTCCGGCATCGCAGATGTGGATGCCATTACCCTGTCGCTCACCCGCATGTCCATCGATGGCCTGAACAGCAATACCGCGGTCATAGGCATTGTGATCGCCGCGGCGGTGAACAATATGGTGAAATCCGGCATGGCGCTGGGTATTGGCAGCCGCCAGACCGGATTGCTGGTGACGGTGCCCATGGTGTTGTCGTTGGCCGCCGGTTTACTAACGGCATTGTTACAAGCGCCTTAAACCTGGGCCAGAAACCAGAAATTGTGCGAAAAAAAGTCCCTTATAACGCGCTACTCATGTATTCAGTGGCAAAAACCCGTATATTTCCACGATCTAAATCTTTTACAAAGGATACCTTAATGCTGTTTGCAATCATTCTGGGTGGCCTGATTGGCTCGGCCTTTGGCGGCTTCGCCGGCTTCATCATTGGCGGCGCGATTGGTGCGTTTTTACTGAACCGCATAAAAAGCCGGTTAATTGGAAAACTGCAGAATATTCAAAGCGGTTTTGTTGAATCTGTGTTCGCGGTTATGGGGGCGGTGTGCAAGGCCGACGGCGTGGTTTCACAAAATGAAATCGCCGTGGCGGAAGCCATGTTTACTCGCTTTCGCCTGAACGAAAGCCAGAAGACCAACGCCCGCGCCGCGTTCAACCGCGGCAAGGCACCAGAGTTTGATCTGGACGCCGAACTGCAACGTTTTATGCGCGTCAGCGGCGGCCAGCCGGCTTTGTTGCAAATGTTTCTGCAGGTTCAGGTATCGGCGGTAGCTGCGGATGGCGTAGTGCACCCCGCCGAGCACGACATGCTGGTTAAAATTGCCCGTGGCTTGGGGTTGCCGGAAAGCCAGGTTGACCAGCTGGAAGCTATGCTGCGTGGTGCCCATTACAGCCAGACCGGCGGCGGCCAGCGCTCCAGCGTGCAACAGACTGACGACGCCTATAAAGTGCTGGGCGTGTCGCCCCAAGACAGCGATGACCACATTAAAAAGGTGTATCGCAAGCTGATGAGCGAAAACCATCCAGACAAACTGGCCGGCCGCGGCTTACCGGAGAGCATGCGCGAGATGGCCGAAGAGCGCACCGGTGAAATCACCCATGCTTACGATGTAATCAAAGACGCCCGCAGTGCAAATGGATAGTGCGAATCCCGGGGACGGATTTCAAATCCGTCCCCTAGCTCCCCAAATCCGCCCCCTAACTGCCAGCAACTGTTTCACTTTTTGCCCGCTTTGCTCACCCAATACCAGCAGCGCCGGTGTTAGTAGCAGGGTGAGCACCGTTGCGAAGGCTAGCCCTCCAGCAATGGCGCTGGACATCTGGGTCCACCATTGCGTGGATGGCGCGTTTAAGCCTAGCGACGGGGTGAGTAAATCTACGTTTATGCCCAGCACCATCGGCATCAGGCCCAGCACCGTGGTAATCGCTGTCAGCAACACCGGGCGTAGGCGCAGGCAGCCGGTTTCCAGCGCTGCCGCCGCCGGTTCCATGCCGTCGGCACGCATCTGGTTGTAGGTATCAATCAGAATGATGTTGTTGTTCACCACAATGCCCGCCAAGGCAATGGTGCCCATACCCACCATCACAATGCCAAACGGCTGACTGTTCAGCAGCAGGCCCAGCAGTACGCCGGCGGTGGACAGCACAATGGCCGACAAAATCAAAAAGCTTTGGTACAGCGAGTTGAACTGGGTCACCAGAATCAGCAGCATCAGCCCTATGGCCACCAAAAAAGCGTTAATCAGGAAGCTGGCCGCCTGCTGTTGATCTTCACTTTCACCACCTTCAACCACCGTTATGCCGTCCGGCAACTCAGGCATGTTAGCGCGCAGCTCTCGTAACGCCTCTTCCACTTGGCGGCCGGGTTGCAGATCGGCTTTGATGGTGATGGTACGGCGGCCATCCACCCGCACGATGTTGCCGGTTTTGTCACCGGGTTCCAGAGTTACAAACTGCGACAGCGGCACCTGGCCCCGTGAGGTGTTCAGGGTTTGCCGCTCCAGCTGATCCAGTTCGCGCCAGTTGTTAGGAACGCGCACCACAATGTCCACTTCGTCGCGCACGTCTTCAGGGCGGTAATTGGCCAGCACCAAGCCGTTGGTAACCAGCCGCACGGCGTTGCCGATGCTGGCCACGTCGGTGCCGAAACGGGCCGCTGCTTCGCGATTCACTTTCAGGCGCCATTCAATGCCGTCAAGGCTGCGGTCGTCTTCGGTATCCACATAAGCACCCTGCGTCAGCATTTGCGCACGAATCGCGCTGACCGCGGCTTCCAGATTGTCGGGATTGCTGCTGCTAACCAGTAACTCAATCGGCTTGCCACCGGCCGGGCCATCTTCTTGCTTACGAAACTCCAGTTCCACGCCCGGAATGTCTGCGGTGCGCTGGCGAAAATCTTCCAGAATAATGTCGGCGGCACGCCGGGTGTACCATTCGTTAAACTGAAACTGCAGCACGCCAATAACATCTGGTGCCATCTGCTGGCTGCCGCTGATCATCGAACGGCTGTACAGGGCACGCACTTCGGGCATGCCCTGTAAACGCCCGGCCACGGCCTGCACAATGGCGTCGCGCTCCCAGATGGACAAATCGCCGCGGGCACGCACCTGAACCTGGGCCGACTCCGGTTCTACGCTGGGGAAAAACTCCACGCCGTGATTTAAACGGCCATAAACGGCGTACACCACGCCAATAACCAGAATCACCGCCAGCAGTGTCAGTCCGGGGCGGCGCAATATGGCGGCCAGAGTGTTGCGGTAGACGCCCATCAGGCGGTTGTCTGTGTGCGCCGCCCGCGCCCGTCGCCCACCACCAATGCCACCCAGCACCGGCAAAAAAACCAGCGCCATCGCTAAAGACGCCAGCAGGCAGATAATCACCGTGATCGGCAAAAACTTCATGAATTCGCCGACCATACCGGGCCAGAACAGCAAGGGCAAAAATACTGCCAGGGTGGTCGCAGTGGATGCAATAATGGGCCAGGCCATGCGGCTGGCGGCTTCACCCCAGGCGTTATTAACGTTCAGGCCGTCCGACAGATTCCGGTCGGCCAGCTCCGACACCACAATGGCGCCGTCTACCAGCATGCCGGTCACCAGAATCAGGGAGAACAGCACAATAATGTTCAGGGTCATGCCCATGGACCAGATCACCAGAATCGCCGTCAGGAAGGCGCCCGGAATGGTCAGGCCGACTAAGATGGCGGCGCGCGGGCCCATGGTGGCGATGATCACGATGGTGACCAGCACAATGGCGGTCAGCACGTTGTTCAGCAGGTCGGTCAGCATGTCCTGCACCTCGCCCGACTGGTCCATGATGTAACGGATGTCCAGCTCGTCGGGCAGGCGTTCCTGCGCCGCCAGGATCAATTCACGCACCTGGGCGCTGGTCGCGATAATATTGGCTCCGGAGCGCTTGGATACTTCCAGCACCAGCGCCGGTTCACCGTTAATGCGGGCAAACCCCTGGGGATCTTTGTAACTGCGCTGCAGCAGGGCTACATCGCCAAAAGTGATCACCGTGTCGCCATCTACCTTGACCGGTATCGACATCACATCTTCCACGTTTTCAATCACACCCGGCACTTTCAACGTCATCCGTCCGTTGCCTGTGTCAATGGAGCCAGCCGCCACCAATTGATTGTTACGCGACACCAGTGTGCCTAACTGGTTGAAGTCCAGGCCGTAGCTTTCCAGCACCTGGGGGTCCACCACAATTTCCAGCAGATCTTCGCGATCGCCGGCAATGTCCACTTCCAGCACTTCCGGAATGGCTTCAATGGCGTCTTTCAGGCCACGAGCAATGGTGATCAGTTCACGCTCGGCCAGCGGCCCCGAAAGGCCAATGGACATCACCGGAAACAGCGAAATATTCACTTCATTGACCCGCGGTTCATCAGCTTCCTGAGGCAAATTACTACGGGCGGTGTCGACTTTTTCGCGCACGTCTTGTAGGGCTTTATCAGCGTCGAAACCGGCGTCAAATTCGAGCATGACGGAGGCGTGGCCTTCAGAGGCGTTGCCACGCATCTCCTTAACCCCTTCCAGCGAACGCAATTCCTGCTCCATTGGCCGCACCAGCAAGCGCTCGGCGTCTTCCGGGCTGACGCCTTCGAGGCTCATGGATACATAAATCATCGGAATGGCAATGTCGGGGTTGGATTCCTTGGGAATGACCATGTAGGCGGCGTAACCGCCAACCACCAGAAACAGAAGCAACAGCAGCGTGGTGCGGCTGCGGTCTATGGCTGCAAATATAAGAGAACGCATGGGTTAGCCCCCGCCGTTGCTTGCGGCAACAGCCGTGACTTCTTCACCCTCGCTGACAAAGCCAGCGCCGCGGGTAATCAGGCGCAGGTTGTCCGGCAAGCCACCCACCCAGGCGCCATCGGTTTTCACGCTGAGCAAGCGCACCCGAGAAAACACCACTTTGTTGTCGTCGCCGACGTGCTTTACGCCAGGTTTACCGTTGTTATCCAACGCCAAAAACGCCGGCGACAGGTTATGGGCGCTTACCTCTGGCAAGGCAATGGCCAGGTTGGCGCTGCCGCCGGCGATGCGCCTTTGCTGCGGATTATCCACCTCCACTTCAATCGCAAAGCTGCGGGTGCCGGTGTCGGCGGCGCTGGCTAAAAAACGGACACGCCCGCTTAATTCATCGCCGTCCAGCAAACGCACACTGACCAGCTGACCTTCGGCGACCTGGTGCACCGCTTGTTGCGGTATCTGGGCCGTGGCTTTTAGCCGGTCTACCTGAACCACGTGCATTAACGCCGTGCCTGGCTGTACCAGGTCGCCTACTTCTATGGATTTTTGATTAACCACGCCATCAAAGGGCGCCTGAGCCACCAAATCGGCAATCGCCTGATTGGCCATTTCCAGTTCGGCTTTGGCCGCCGCCAGTTCACTTTCCAGGCCCAGCAAATCCGACTCAGACGCCAGATTACGACTGCGCAAACTCTGGGCAGCGTTCAAATCCGCGTTCAGTTTGCGCACCCGTGCCTGCCAGCGACTGCGTTCGGCGCTGCGGCCGTCGTCGGTGAGGGTGAGTAATGTTTGCCCCTGGGTGACGGTGTCACCCAATTCGGCTTCCAGCGACTTCACCGTTGCGGATACCCGGGCCGACACCGTAACGGATCGCCACGGCAACACCTGCCCCTGTACCAGCAATTCGGGCTGATAATTGCGAGCGTTCAGGGTTGTTACCTGTACCCGGGTTAGTTCGGTGCCCTGCTGCGCCGACAGTTCCGGCGCTTTGGTTTCTGTCTGTTTGATGTCGCCACCAGCCATCCAGATCAGCAACGCCAAAACCAGCAACAAAGACAGGCCGACCGAACTCCACTTAAATTTATTCATACTGCTCTCGTTAAAAACGGATTATTGCGGACACCACCGAAAAAACAGGTTGCCAGGCGCATAAAAAAGAGGTTAGATTCTACACAGTTTCGGCAAATGAATTTTAAAGAGACACGTATTAAATGAACTTTAACGCTGTTGTAGTCCTAGTGAAGCTAGTCCTGGTGGTGATGGTATCCCCCGGGGGCTTTTGCGTGGACACACAGTTGAGGCGAGATTTCTAAACCGACACTGCAAACACCAAAGCCCCCGGCACCGAAAGGTCCCGGGGGCTTTTTTTTGGCCTTTTTGAAAACACGTGTAACGGTAAACCGACAACAACAGGAACTCATACTATGAACGGCGCGCAGCACATACTTCAGGCTTTCCAGCAGCACAGTATTACCACGGTATTTGGCTACCCCGGCGGTTGCATCATGCCGTTGTACGATGCGCTGGTGGATGATGTGAGTGTGGAACATGTGCTGTGCCGCCACGAGCAAGGCTGCGCCCTGGCCGCCGACGGCTACGCTCGCGCAAGCGGCAACTTGGGCGTGTGCATTGCCACTTCCGGCCCGGGCGCTACTAACCTGATTACCGGCGTGGCCAACGCGTTTCAGGATTCGGTGCCGCTGCTGGTGATCACCGGCCAGGTGCCCGCCGGGCTGATTGGTACCGATGCGTTTCAGGAAACCGATGTACTGGGCATGACTCTGGGCATTGTTAAACACAGTTACCTGGTGGATGACGCCGACAGTTTGCCCGGCATTCTTGTTGAAGCGATTGCTTTAGCGCAGAGCGGCCGGCCCGGGCCGGTATGGATCGATATTCCCAAAGATATTCTGCTGACTCAGGTAACCCCGGAAGCAGCTGATCATGAGGAGCGCGAACGTTCTGAAAACACAGAGTCACGAACCGACTCAGCCACACAAAATGCCGCTATTGACAAAGGTATCACCGAGACCCTGCGACTGCTGCGCGAAGCCCGTCAACCATTATTGTACAGCGGCGGTGGCATCACGTTAGCCGGCGCCGAGGACAGCTTCCGCGAGTTTGCCGCCCATTCTGCCCTGCCCGGTGTTGTTACCTTGAAAGGCATTGGTAATCCGGGCCGCCGCAACCCGAACCACTTGGGCATGTTAGGCATGCACGGCTGCCGTGCCGCCAATCGCGCGGTGGACGAATGTGATCTGCTGCTGGTGATCGGCGCCCGCCTGGACGACCGTGCGACCGGCAAACCGGATACATTCGCACCGAACGCAAAGATTGTTCACATCGATGCCGACAGCGCCGAGTTCAACAAGATAAAAGCCGCGGCTGTGACCATCAACGCCAATTTGAATGACGTGTTGCGCGCCCTTACCCGTGAGGTGCAGGCACAGCCGCTGAAGATTGAACCCTGGCAAAAGCAATGCCGCACCGGGCTCACCACCGGTGGCTTTCAGGCGGCGGACAACGAGGAAGCGCTCGCGCCCATTACCGGCCCGGCGTTTGTCCGCCAGCTGTCCCGTATTGCCGGTGACGACACGATTATTTCCTGCGACGTGGGCCAGCACCAGATGTGGGTAGCGCAACATTATCAGTTCAATCACCCGCGCCAGCACCTGACCAGCGGCGGCCTGGGCACCATGGGTTTTGGCCTGCCGGCGGCCATAGGCGCGCAGTTCGCAAAGCCTGGTACAGCGGTTATAAACGTTGCCGGCGACGGCTCGTTCATGATGAACGCTCAGGAGTTGGCCACTATTCGCCGCTACCGCCTGCCGCTGAAAATAATCATTCTGGATAACCAGTGCCTGGGCATGGTGCGCCAGCAGCAGGAGCTGTTTTATGGCAATCGAGAGAGCCACATTAATCTGGACGATAACCCGGATTTTGTGGCCATGGCCCGGGCTTTCGATATTCCAGCGCTGCACATCAACCGCACTGATCAGGTTCGCCGGGGTATTGAGACTATTTTGGTTTACAAGGGCCCGATGCTGTTGCACGTATCGGTTGCTCGTGAAGAGAACGTTTGGCCGACGGTAAAACCCGGCGGGAGCAACCGAGACATGATGGAAAACACCAAACCAGCGAAGAAGAAAACCGAGGAGAATGCAGCATGAGCCAGGCCATACCATCCACCACAACTATACCCGGCACGACTAAATCCGGAATCGCTTCGTCCAACCGGCATGTTTTGCATTGTCGTATGCAGTCAGAGCCCGCTGGCCTTGAGCGTTTGTGCCGCGTGGTGCGGGTTCGGGGTTTTCGGATTGCGAGTATGTCGGTTGAGAGTAGCGGTGGGCATTTTAATATTGCTTTGACTCTGGAGGGTAGCCGGCCGATTTCTATGCTGCAGTCGCAGTTGTTGAAGCTGCATACGGTGGGTGAGGTTGTTCTGGGAGCTCAGCAGGCTCGTTCTGTGGCCTGATGGTTTGGGAGTGGGTTCGCTTGGTAGCCTTTTGATTTGGTGGCGGGTACGCGGAGTGGGAGTGTCTTTTCTTCTGGGAAAAATAACTCGCTGCGCTCAGACATTTTTTTCCCTGCCAGAAAAGACACTCCCACTCCCCTACCGACGGGCAAATTTAGGATACTTAAGGGCTTAACACTTGATGCTTAGAGTTAATTTTACAGCGATGGGTGGCAAGTCACGTTGTAGTCGTCAATATTCATAGTTTTGACGACCACCCGATTGAACTGTCTTTAAAACCCGGGTCCGGAAAGGATCAGACTGCAGCGGGGTGGGGGTATCTTTCTGTCAGGGAAAAGGTGTCTGAGCGCAGCGAGTTCTTTTCCCAGAAGAAAGGTACCCCCGCCTCGCTGCTCTCCCCCCATGTCAAAACACAAGAGGAAGAACCGCCAAAAGTCAGATCAACTCAATAGCCACTGCCGTAGCTTCCCCACCGCCGATGCAAAGTGCAGCCACGCCGCGTTTCAGGCCTTTTTGCTTCAGTGCGTTGATGAGGGTGACCAGGATTCTTGAACCGGATGAGCCGATTGGGTGGCCAAGGGCACAGGCGCCGCCGTACACGTTCACTTTATTGGCATCCAGGCCCAGTTCGTTGATGGCCAACAGGGAGACAACCGCGAAAGCTTCGTTAATTTCGTAGAGGTCTACGTCGTCTTTGGTCCAGCCGGCTTTTTTCAGGACTTTGTCGATGGCGCCGATGGGGGCCAGGGTGAACTCTGCGGGTAGCTGGGCGTGGGTGGCGTGGGCGATGATTTTTGCTTGTGGGTGCAAACCGCGGGCTTTTGCTTCTTTTGCCGATGCCAGTACCAGTGCGGATGCACCGTCGCTGATGGAGCTGGCGTTGGCAGCGGTTACGGTGCCGTCTTTTTTGAACGCGGGTTTCAGCGTGGGGATCTTGTCCGGGCGGGCATTGCCGGGTTGTTCGTCGGTATCTACCACGGTGTTGCCACCGCGACCGGGGACGCTGACCGCGCAGATTTCGGGCGCAAACCAGCCGTTGTCGATGGCGGCGTTGGCACGGTTGAGGGATTCGATGGCAAAGTTGTCCATTTGCTCGCGGGTGATTTTGTACTCATCGGCGCTTTTTTGTGCAAACACGCCCATCAGACTGCCTTCGTAGGCGTCTTCCAGGCCGTCCAGGAACATGCTGTCCATCACCTGGCCATGGCCCATGCGCATTCCGCCGCGGGCTTTGGGCAGAATGTACGGTGCCTGGCTCATGTTTTCCATGCCGCCGGCAATCATGATGTTGTTGGTGCCGGCCTTGATTTGGTCGTGGGCGATCATTATCGCCTGCATGCCCGATCCGCACATTTTGTTGACGGTGGTACAGCCGGAGCTGTCCGGTATGCCTGCACCGCGGGAGGCCTGGCGCGCGGGTGCCTGGCCCAAGCCGGCCGGTAATACGCAGCCCATGATGACTTCGTCAATGTCAGCCGGCTTCAGGCCGGAACGCTCTATGGCGGCTTTGATGGCAACCGCGCCCAGTTGTGGCGAAGGTACGCTGCTCAACGAGCCCATCATGCCGCCCATGGGTGTGCGGGCGGCGCCGGCTATGACTACGAAATTATCATTATTAGAGGTGTCAGTCATCATTGTTTGTCCCCGTTTTATTGAAAGGTCTGGTTGTTATTGGCAATCGTTAATCAGCCGCGCCCGAAAATTGAGCGTGCAATAATTTCCTTCATAATTTCCGACGTGCCGCCGTAAATGCGCTGCACGCGAGCATCCGCGAAAGCTCGTGAAATCGGGTATTCACTGGTATAGCCGTAACCGCCAAATAATTGCAGGCAGCCATCGGTCACCCGACACTGCATTTCAGTCGCGCTGTATTTGGCCATAGACGCCGTGGCGGCATCCAGAGTGCCGGCGACGTATTCATTGATGCACTGGTCCACAAAGGCTTTGTTGATGCGGTATTCGGTTTCCATGCGGGCCATTTCGAAACGGGTGTTCTGCAACTGGGCCAACTTCTGGCCAAACAGCACACGCTCCTGACAGTAGGCAACGGTCAGGTCCAGGGCACCGCGGGCAGCCGCAACGCCCAGCGCACCAATCACCAGGCGCTCGCGGGGCAGTTCCTGCATCAGGTAGGCAAAGCCTTTGCCAGCCTCGCCCAATAACGCCGACGCCGGCACCCGCATATCCGCAAAAAACAGCTCGGAGGTATCACCGGCATGCTGGCCAATCTTGTCCAGATTGCGCCCAACGGCATAACCTTCCAGCGTGGTGTCTACCAAAAACAGGCTGACGCCCTTGGCACCGGCGGAAGGATCGGTTTTTGCCGCCACAATCACCATGTCCGCGTGCTGGCCGTTGGTTATAAACGTTTTAGAGCCGTTCAGAATGTAGTCGTCGCCGTCTTTTACGGCACTGGTGCGCATGGCCTGCAAATCACTGCCGGCGCCGGGTTCGGTCATGGCGATGGCGCCCACGGCTTCACCGGACACCATTTTTGGTAGCCACTGCTGTTTTTGCGCGTCGTTACCCAGGTGGCTCAGATAAGGCGCAACAATGTCGGAGTGCACCATCACATTGGTGGACAGCGCACCAAAACCCAAGCGCGCCAATTCCTCGCCCACCACCACCGAATACTGAAATGGCGCGCCGCAGCCGCCGCAGTCCTCGGGCACGTCTACGCACAGCATGCCGGCGTCGCCTAGAGTGTTCCACAGCTTGCGGGGGGCAATGCCGTCTTTTTCCCACTGTTCGTAGTGGGGTTTGATTTCTTTTTCCAGTGCCTTAATCACCGACTCACGGAACAACGCTAACTCTTCTTGATCGACAGTCGCAGTCATAAAGACTCCTGCTTGTGATGAATTGCTGATAAACAGCTTATCGCGGGGCCATACGCAAAGCGCTATCCAGACGGATGACTTCGCCATTCAGCACCGGGTTACGCACCATCTGGTCTACCATCATGCCAAACTCTTCCGGCTTGCCCAGGCGCTTGGGAAACACCAAGGTTGCCGCCAGGCTGTCTTGCACTTCCTGCGGCATGCCGGAAACCATCGGGGTCATAAACAGCCCAGGGGCAATGGTATTCACCCGAATACCCTCACGCGCCAGCTCACGGGCAGCCTGCAGAGTTAAGGCAACAACGCCGCCCTTGGACGCACTGTAGGCCGCCTGACCAACCTGTCCTTCATAGGCCGCGATAGACGCCGTGTTGATGATAACGCCCCGTTCACCGTCGGCATTGGGTTCACGCTGGGCCATTTCCGCCGCTGCCAGTCGCAGTATGTTAAAGGTTCCGATCAAATTGACTTGCACCACCTTACTGAAATTTTCCAGTGGCAGCACACCCTCGCGCCCCAGAATTTTACCAGCGGTGGCGACGCCTGCGCAGTTTACGGCAACGCCACAAAAACCATGCGCTTCGTTGGCTTTGGCGAAAGCCGCCTCGGCACTTGCGGCGGAACTGACGTCGCACTCAACAAAGATTCCCCCCAACTCTTTTGCAACGGCTTCGCCGCGTTCCTTCTGCAAATCGAAGATCGCTACCTTGCAGCCAGCTGCCGCCAGCGCCCGCGCTGCGCCTTCGCCAAGGCCAGATGCGCCGCCTGTTACAATGGCTGCTACGTTCTGAAATTCCATCGGATACTCCCGTTGCTGTGGATAACAATACAATCAAATGCTTTACGTTTACGTAAACTTTAACTAACCTGACAAAAAAAGGAAACACTCAATGGCTGCAAAGAAAACATACAGCATCAGCGAACTGGCTCAGGAGTTTGACGTAACGACCCGTAGCGTTCGCTTTTACGAAGATCAGGGCTTGCTAAGACCCAGCCGTAAGGGCCAAACCCGCATCTTTAGTTCCAAAGACCGGGTGCGGCTGAAATTAATCCTGCGCGGTAAACGCATGGGACTGTCGCTGGCCGAGACCAAAGAGTTGTTTGACCTGTGGGACGAAACCACCAGTGGTAATGAAAAACAGCTGTTGCTGATGCTGCAAACTATAAAACGCCGCCGTGAGGCGCTCGCTCAGCAGAAAGAAGACATCGCGATCGTTGAGATGGAAATGGAAAACGCCGAGGCCCGCTGTCTCGAAGCATTGAGCGAACTGCAAATAAAAAAGCAGACGGCAACACAGCACTAACGACCCAACAACAAGGTGACCATCATGAAATCGCAATACTCGGAACTGAACTTCGGCCTTGGCGAAACCCTGGACATGCTGCGCGAGCAAATCAACGGTTTCGCCACCCGCGAAATCGCACCCCGTGCGGCAGAGATTGACCAATCCAACGAATTCCCCATGGATTTGTGGAAGAAGTTTGGCGACATGGGCCTGCTCGGCATCACTGTCGACGAAGCCTACGGCGGTTCCGGCATGGGCTACCTGGCCCACGTAATTGCGATGGAAGAAATCAGCCGCGCCTCCGCATCGGTAGGTTTGTCTTACGGCGCCCACTCTAATTTGTGTGTGAACCAGATTCACAGCAACGGCACCGAAGAGCAGAAACAGCAATATCTGCCCAAGCTGCTCAGCGGCGAACACATAGGCGCTTTGGCCATGTCGGAACCCAACGCCGGTTCCGACGTCATCTCCATGAAACTGAGCGCCAAAGACGCCGATGACCACTACGTGCTGAACGGCAATAAAATGTGGATCACCAACGGCCCTGACGCCCACGTTTACGTGATCTACGCCAAAACTGACGTGAAAGCCGGCTCGAAAGGCATCACCGCCTTCATCGTAGAACGCGACGCACCTGGCTTCAGCCGCCACCAGAAACTCGACAAACTGGGCATGCGCGGCTCCAACACCTGCGAACTGGTGTTTCAAGATTGCAAAGTACCTAAGGAAAATATCCTCGGCCAACTCGGTGGCGGTGCCCGCGTGCTGATGAGCGGCCTCGACTACGAACGCCTGGTACTCGCAGGTGGCCCGCTGGGCATTATGCAAGCCGCCATGGACGTGGCGGTGCCCTACATCCGCGAACGCAAACAGTTCGGCCAGGCCATTGGCGAATTCGAACTGGTACAAGGCAAAGTGGCTGACATGTACACCTACATGAACACCGCCAAATCCTATGTCTACATGGTCGCCCAGTCTGCCGACCGCGGTGAAACCACCCGTAAAGACGCCGCCGGTGCAATCCTCTACTCCGCCGAAATGGCCACAAAACTGGCCTTGGACGCAATCCAGCTGCTGGGCGGCAACGGCTACGTCAACGACTACCCCACCGGCCGCCTGCTGCGCGACGCCAAGCTGTACGAAATCGGTGCCGGCACCTCGGAAATCCGCCGCATGTTGATTGGACGAGAGCTGTTTTTGAACAAGTGAAACATCGGGGACAGATTTAAAATCTGTCCCCTTTCAAACGCGCAACCAATCTACAACGAGGGTCTGGGGTGTTTGGCGTTCCGGGAATTTCTGTGGCCAAGGATGGCCACAGCGAAGCGCACATGGATGTGCTCGCAGCGTTTCCCGGAACGCCAAACACCCCAGATCCGATGCACCGAAACCCGATGCACGGAAACCAAGGCTATGACGATACTCCAAAGCAAAATCAACTCCAGATCTGAAGAATTTCAGGCCAAACACCAATCCATGGCCGACGCCGTAGCCGACCTGCGAGACAAAGTGGCTACCATCCAACAAGGCGGCGGCCCCAGCTACCAGGAACGCCACATCGCCCGTGGCAAACTGCTGCCCCGGGAACGCATTAACCGCTTGCTGGACGACGGCTCGCCGTTCCTCGAAATCGGCCAGTTCGCCGCCTATGACGTCTATGAAGACAACATACCCGCCGCTGGCCTGATCGCCGGTGTCGGCCGCGTTAGCGGCACCGAATGCATGATCATCGCGAACGACGCCACCGTAAAAGGCGGCACCTACTACCCGCTAACCGTCAAAAAACACCTTCGGGCCCAGGAAATCGCCCTCGCCAACCGCCTGCCCTGCATCTACCTGGTAGACTCCGGCGGCGCCTATCTGCCGCGCCAGGATGAAGTGTTCCCCGATCGTGATCACTTCGGGCGCATCTTCTACAACCAGGCCCGCATGTCCGCCGAAGACATCCCCCAGATTGCTGTGGTGATGGGCCTGTGCACCGCCGGCGGCGCCTACGTACCGGCCATGGCCGACGAATCCATCATCGTGCGCAACCAGGGAACCATCTTCCTGGCCGGCCCGCCGCTGGTCAAAGCCGCCACTGGTGAAGTGGTCAGCGCCGAAGATCTGGGCGGTGCCGACGTACACTGCAAAGTGTCCGGTGTGGCCGACCATTACGCCGAAAACGACGCCCACGCCCTGGACATTGCGCGCCGCTGCGTGTCTAACCTGAACCGCCGTAAACCCGCAGACGTGCAAATCCGCAAACCCAAAGCGCCCCTGTTCGACGCCAACGAAATTTACGGCATTGTCGGCACCGACCTGCGCAAACAGTTTGACGTGCGCGACGTTATCGCCCGCGTTGTCGACGGCTCAGAATTCGACGAATTCAAACGCTATTACGGTCAGACTCTGGTCACCGGCTTTGCCCATGTGCACGGCTATCCCGTAGGCATTATTGCCAACAACGGTATACTGTTCAGCGAATCCGCCCAAAAAGGCGCGCACTTCATAGAGCTTTGCTGCCAGCGCAATATTCCGCTGCTGTTCCTGCAAAATGTGACCGGTTTTATGGTGGGCCAGAAGCACGAAGCCGAGGGCATTGCCAAACACGGTGCCAAAATGGTGATGGCCGTAGCCTGCGCCAACGTGCCAAAAATTACCGTACTGATCGGCGGCAGCTTCGGCGCCGGAAACTACGGCATGTGCGGCCGCGCCTACAGCCCGGATTTTCTATGGATGTGGCCCAACGCCCGCATCTCGGTAATGGGTGGCGAGCAGGCTGCCGGTGTACTGGCACAGGTTCGCCGCGACGGCATGGAACGCAATGGCGAAACCTGGAGCGGCGAAGACGAAGCCGCCTTCAAACAACCCATTATTGACACCTACGAACACCAGGGCCACCCCTACTTCGCCAGTGCCCGCCTGTGGGACGACGGCGTAATCGACCCAGCCCAAACCCGCGAAGTAGTGGCTCTTAGCCTGTCGGCCACACTTAACCGCCCCGCCCAGCCAACACGCTTCGGCGTGTTCCGCATGTAACGGGGGAATGACCATGACCGAACCAAATTCTGTTCCAACTTCTGTTCCAAATCGGGCCCCTGACTCTGCCCAAAATCTGGCCGTTGTGATCAACACCCGCAGCCCCGGCGTGACCGAGGTGGTGCTGAACCGCCCCGAAAAACGCAACGCCTTTGACGACGTGATCATCGGCCAGCTGATTGCCGCGTTCGAACAGATCGGGCAAGACAGCAGCACTAACGTGGTGGTACTGCGCTCCGAAGGCAAACACTTTTCCGCCGGAGCCGATCTGGGCTGGATGCGGCGCATGGCCGACAACAGCCAACAGGAAAACCTGAACGATTCACGTCAGCTCGCGCGCCTGATGTCGGTGCTGAACAGCCTGCCACAGCCAGTGATTGGGCTGGTTCAGGGTGCCGCTTTTGGCGGTGCCGTGGGCCTGGCAGCCTGCTGCGATATCGTGATTGCGACCGAACAAAGCAAGTTCTGCTTAAGCGAAGTGAAGCTGGGGCTGATTCCAGCCGTGATCAGCCCTTACGTGGTGCGTGCCATTGGCGAACGCCAGGCACGGCGCTATTTCCTGTCGGCGGAAGTGTTCGATGCCGATCAGGCCTGCGAGTTCGGGCTGGTCCACATAGTGGCTACTGACAACGACGACCTGCAAACCCGCTGCGACCAAATGCTGCAGCAGCTTGCCGGCAATGGCCCGCAAGCCATGGGCGCCGCCAAAGCGCTCATTTTTGCCGTTAGCCAACAGCCACTGAGTGCAGATGTGATTGAAGACACGGCCCGGCGCATTGCCGATATCCGCGTGGGACAAGAAGGCCAGGAAGGCCTTGCCGCTTTCCTTGAAAAACGTGCCGCCAGCTGGGTTCCGGAGGACCAACACTGATGTTTACAAAAATACTGATTGCCAACCGCGGCGAAATCGCCTGCCGGATCATAGAAACCGCACACGCCATGGGCATCCGCTGCGTGGCTGTCTATTCCGATGCCGACGCCAACGCCCGCCACGTGGCCATGGCCGACGAGGCCTTTCGTATTGGCCCCGCTGCCAGCTCTGAAAGCTATTTACGCGGTGATATCATTATTGAGGTCGCGCTGAAAAGCGGCGCCCAGGCCATTCACCCCGGTTACGGATTTCTGTCCGAAAACACCGGCTTTGCGGAGTCCTGCGAGGCTAATAATCTGGTGTTTATTGGTCCGCCCTCCTCGGCCATCGCCGCCATGGGTTCCAAATCTGCCGCCAAGGAGATTATGGGCAAAGCCGGCGTGCCGTTGGTGCCCGGCTACCACGGTGCCGACCAGGCACTGGCAACCCTGCGCGCCGAAGCCGAAAAGTGCGGTTTTCCGCTGCTACTGAAAGCCGTCGCCGGCGGCGGTGGCAAAGGCATGCGAGTGGTAGAGCATATGGGCGAGTTTAATGAAGCCCTGGCCGCCGCCCAGCGTGAGTCCAAAAACGCGTTCGGCAACCCGGATATGCTGATCGAGCGCTACTTGACCCAGCCCCGCCACGTGGAAATTCAGGTGTTTTGCGACCAGCACGGCAACGGCGTGTACCTGGCCGAGCGCGACTGCTCGGTACAGAGGCGCCACCAAAAAGTGCTGGAAGAAGCCCCCGCACCCGGCCTGAGTGATGAAACCCGCAGAGCCATGGGCGAAGCCGCCGTCACCGCCGCCAAAGCCATACACTACGTTGGCGCCGGCACCGTCGAATTCCTCTACGACGTTGACGGTTCTTTCTTTTTTATGGAAATGAACACCCGGCTGCAAGTAGAGCACCCGGTCACCGAAATGGTCACCGGCCAGGATCTGGTGGAATGGCAATTAAAAGTGGCCTGGGGCGATGAGTTGCCGCTGGCGCAGAAAGACGTAAAAACCCGCGGCCACGCCTTGGAAGCGCGAATTTACGCCGAAGACCCGGATCAGGATTTCCTGCCCGCCACCGGCACCCTGCGCTATTTGACCACGCCCGATGAAAACGCACACGTGCGGGTAGACACCGGCGTGACCGAAGGCGACGAGATCAGCATTCATTACGACCCGATGATTGCCAAACTGATTGTGTGGGATGAAACCCGGGAACAGGCCATCAACCGCATGGTGCAGGCGCTTGAGAGTTACCGCATTGCCGGGGTGAAAACCAACATCCGCTTTTTGCACGCTCTGGCCGACGCCCAGCCCTTCCGCGAGGCCAAGCTGACCACCGGGTTCATCGACGATCATCACGATTTGCTGTTCCCGAAATCACGTTTAGATACTCAAAAAGCCCTGGTACTGGCCGCAGGCTTCGTACTGGAGCAGCGTAAAGCCGGTGAAGTGAACGCTCAGGATCCCTGGTCGCCGTTCGGCCGCCAGAACAGCTGGCGCATGAACTCGGAATACGCCCAGCCATTGCAGTTCAAAGTGGGCGACGACATCCACGAACTCAAGGTGCTGGAGCAGGATGACGGCTATCAGGTAACCGTAAACGGCAGCCTTTACAACCTGACTGCCCGGCTTGACGATGATCACCTGCAAGCGGTTGTTAACGGCCACCGCCTGAGCGTGCACGGCAACCTGCATAACGATCAACTGGTATTGTTCCATCAGGGCCAGACCTTCCCGTGTGTGGTCTATCGTGAAACCTACGGCTTTGAAGAAATGGCCAGCGAAGGCAGCCTGGCCGCACCCATGAACGGCGCAGTAGTGGCGATTCAGGCCAAAGTAGGCGATAAAGTAGTCAGCGGCCAAACTCTGGTGATTATGGAAGCCATGAAAATGGAGCACGCCATTAAAGCGCCAGCCGATGGCGTAGTCACCGACATTTTTTACGCCGAAGGTGACCAGGTGGCGGAAGGCGCAGAATTGATCGCAGTGCAAGTAGAGACGGAAAGCGAGCAACAGGAGGCAGGCTAATGGCCTTTCCCAAGCGTGTAAGACTGGTAGAAATGAGCCCCCGCGATGGCTTGCAGAACGAGCCCGGCCCGGTAATTCCCACCTCCGTCAAAGCTCGGCTGATCAAACGCTTAGTGGACTGCGGGCTTACCCATGTGGAAGCCGCAAGCTTTGTATCACCACGCTGGGTACCGCAAATGGCTGACGCCAGCGACGTGATGGCACTGATCGAGCGCAAGCCCGGTGTGTGCTATGCAGCGCTGACGCCCAACCTGCGTGGCTTTGAAGGCGCTCTGGCCGCGGGTGCCAGCGAAGTAGCCGTGTTTGGCGCGGCCTCAGAATCGTTCAGCCAGAAAAACATCAACTGCTCCATCGCCGAAAGCCTTGAGCGCTTTGCTCCGGTGATGGAAGCCGCAAAGCACAACGGCATTCCAGTGCGTGGTTACGTGTCCACCGTGCTGGGCTGCCCTTACGAAGGCGAGATCGCCCCGGCCAAAGTGGCCGAAGTGGCCAAAGCCCTGTTTGACATGGGCTGCCATGAAATTTCACTCGGCGACACCATTGGCACCGGCACCCCGGCCAAGGCCAAGCGTATGCTCGAAGCCGTTGTTCGCCATGTGCCGGTAGAGCACCTGGCGGCACACTTTCACGACACCTACGGCCAAGCCCTGGCCAATTTGTACGCGGTACTGGAAGAAGGCGTGGCGGTGATAGATGCCTCCGTGGCCGGCCTAGGTGGCTGCCCCTACGCCAAGGGTGCATCTGGCAATGTGGCCACCGAAGACGTGCTGTACATGCTGGACGGGTTGGGCATTGAAACCGGCGTTGATTTGCGCCAGCTGGTGGCGACAGGAAACTGGATCAGCCATCGCCTGAAGCGCCGCAACGGCTCCAAGGCCGGCCTGGCCCTGGCAGAACCTGACTCTCGCTAATGGCATTTTGAACTTTATAAAAGGATCTGACATGAATCATAAAAACAACGCCGTCGCTCTTGATCTTCCTATTCCCGACGTTGCCGAGTTGCCGGACGACGTTCGTAGGTACTTCGAAATCTGCCAGGAAAAGCTGGGCATGATTCCCAACGTGCTGACCGCCTACAGCCAGAATTTGAAACAGCTGGACGGTTTTTCCCGCCTCTACAACGAGCTAATGATGGGCGAGGGCGAGCTAAGCAAGCTGGAGCGGGAAATGATAGCGGTGGTGGTATCCTCGGAAAACAAGTGCTTTTACTGCCTGGTGGCCCACGGCGCCGCGGTGCGTGTTCTGAGTGGCGACCCGACTTTAGGCGAACACCTGGTGATGAACTACCGCACCGCAACCCTGGATAAACGCCAGCGCGCCATGCTGGATTACGCTTCGCTCCTGACCCGTTCACCCGCCGCCGTCGGCGAAGAACAGGTGCAGGCCTTGCGCGACGCTGGTTTTAGTGACGGCGGCATCTGGGATTTGGGCAACGTGATCGGTTTCTACAACATGTCGAACCGCGTGGCCATCACCAGCGATATGCGACCCAATCCCGAATATCACAGCCAGGCCCGCTAACAGGAGGCAGACAATGACTCAGACTCTTCCAGGTAATCCTTTACCCAGTTATACCAGTGGCCCGTCCACCACCCCACTGCTGGGCATGACCATCGGTGAAATGCTCGACCGCACCGCCGGAAAGTTTCCTGATAACGAAGCCCTGGTGTGCCTGCATCAAGGCATTCGCTGGACCTATAAAGAATTCGTGGCCAGGGTCAACCAGGCCGCGCGAGCTTTTCTGGCCATCAACGTCAAGCGTGGCGATCGGGTGGGCATCTGGTCACCCAACCGTTACGAATGGACCGTTACCCAGTTCGCCACCGCCAAGATTGGCGCCATTCTGGTGAATATAAACCCGGCCTACGGTGCCCATGAGCTGGAATACGCCATGAACCTGTCGGGCATCAGCGTGTTGGTCACCGCTGACCGATTCAAAGGGTCTGATTACCGTAAAACCCTGTATGAACTGGCGCCCGAACTGAAAGCGAGCGCTGCCGGCAAGATCAAAGCCCGACGCCTGGCGGACTTGCGTGCGGTGATCAACATGGACACCGAACAACACGCCGGCATGTGGAGCTGGGAGGAATTTATCGGGTTTTCCGACCAGGTGGAGCAGCAGGAAGTTGACAAAGTTCAGAACCAACTGCAGTTCGACGACCCTATCAACATCCAGTTCACTTCAGGCACCACCGGCAGCCCCAAAGGCGCCACGCTTACCCACCACAACATTCTTAACAACGGCTTTTTTGTGGGCGAAAGCCAGCGCCTGAGCGAGAAAGACCGGCTGGTGATTCCGGTACCCCTGTACCACTGCTTTGGCATGGTGATGGGCAACCTCGGCTGCGTCACCCACGGTTCTACCATGATCTACCCCGGCGAAGGCTTCGAGCCAAAAGCCGTGTTGCAGGCAGTGCATCAGGAAAAAGCGACTGCGCTTTACGGCGTGCCCACCATGTTCATTGCGGAATTGGCAGAGCCAGAGTTTGAAACCTACGACTTGTCGACCCTGCGCACCGGCATTATGGCCGGCTCTATCTGCCCGGCCGAGGTGATGAAAAAGGTCAACGGCAAGATGAACATGAAGGAAGTTCAAATAGCCTA
Organism: Marinobacter sp. LV10R520-4; assembly: GCF_002563815.1. Lineage (NCBI taxonomy): Bacteria > Pseudomonadati > Pseudomonadota > Gammaproteobacteria > Pseudomonadales > Marinobacteraceae > Marinobacter > Marinobacter sp. LV10R520-4. Next base: position 232,465 of record NZ_PDJM01000001.1, read on the forward strand.
CGGCATGACCGAAACCAGCCCGGTATCTACCCAGACCAGCTCCCAGGATCCGTTCGAGAAGCAGGTGACCACCGTAGGCCGCACCCAGCCCCACCTGGAAAGCAAAATTGTTGAGCCGGCCAGTGGTAATATAGTGCCCCGCGGCGAGATTGGAGAGCTGTGCACCCGCGGTTACAGCGTCATGCTGAAATATTGGAATAACGCCGAAAAAACCCGCGAAACCATAGACGATGCGCGCTGGATGCACACCGGCGATCTGGCCACAATGGACGAAGACGGCTACATCCAGATTGTCGGGCGCATAAAAGACATGGTGATCCGCGGCGGCGAAAACATCTATCCGAAAGAAGTTGAAGAGTTTTTGTACACCCACCCTGCCATTGAAGAAGTTCAGGTAACCGGCATTCCAGACGAAAAATTCGGTGAAGAACTGGTGGCCTGGGTGAAACTTCGGCCCGATGCAGACCCGGTCGATGCCGATGACCTGATCGCATTCTGCAAAGGCAAAATCGCCCACTACAAGATTCCGCGGAACTACAAATTTGTGGAGGCGTTTCCAATGACGGTGACCGGCAAGATCCAGAAGTTCAAAATGCGGGAAATGTCTATCGAAGAAATGGGGTTAAAAAAATAACACCTATGCCAAGTTCCACATCCAGGCCAAACCCCAGCCCTGGGCCCAATCCGAAACCCAGCTCCATACGCGTTGGCCATCGCTACCGCGCTAACCGCCTGAAGGGCCCTTTTGATGCCATTGTGATCGGCTCTGGCATTGGCGGGCTGGCCGCGGCGGCTTGCCTGAGCAAACTGGGTAAAAAGGTGGTGGTGTTTGAACAGCACTACACCGCCGGCGGCTTTACCCACAGCTACGACCGTAACGGCTACGAGTGGGATGTGGGCGTGCACTACATTGGCGATATGGGCGCCAGCCACACCCTGGGCCGGCGCCTGTTTGACCACATCACCGACGGCCAGCTGAAGTGGGCGCCAATGGACGCCCACTTTGACCGGATTTTTCTGGGCGACAAACACGTCGATCTGGTAGCCGGGCCAGAGGCTTTTAAGGCGGAATTGGTCGCAGCTTTTCCTGATGAAGCCAGCGCCATCGACACCTACCTGGACTACCTGCGCCAGGTGTCCAAGGCCATGCCCGGCATTGTGCTGGGCAAGATTTTGCCTGATCTGGCCGCAGGCCCGTTGGCGAAAATCACAAAACGCAAGGCGCCGGCATTTTTGAACAAGCCGACTCGTCAGGTTCTGGAAAGTCTGACTTCCAACCAGGAACTGATTGCCGTGCTCACTGGCCAATGGGGCGATAACGGCCTGCCGCCGGCCCAGTCCAGCTTTATCATCCACGCGCTGATTGCCCGGCATTATTTACACGGTGGTTACTACCCGATCGGCGGTGCGTCGGAAATGGCGAAAACCATTATTCCGGTGATTCAGAAAAGCGGCGGCGAAGTATTCACCTACGCTGACGTCACCCAAATCGTGATTGAAAATGGCAAATCCGTGGGTGTCACCATGGCCGACGGTAACGAGGTTCGTGCGCCATTAGTGATCAGCAACGCCGGTGTGTTTAACACCTTCAACACGCTGCTGCCAAAAGCGGCGCCAAGCTGGGACTACTATCAGGACAAGCTGACCACGGTAGAACGCTCCATGGCCAGCAACTGCCTGTACATCGGCCTGAAAGACACCGCCGAAAATCTGGGTCTGCCAAAAACCAACTACTGGATCTACCCCGGACCCCATTACGAGCAGCAGGTACAGGAGTTCATGGACGATCCTGACGCCAACGAAATCCCGCTAACCTATATTTCTTTCCCCTCCGCCAAGGACCCCAGCTTCGCCGAACGTTACCCCGGCCGCGCCACCATCGAAATTGTCGCCCCCGGCCCGTTTGAATGGTATGCAGAATGGGCGGGCAAAACCTGGGGCAAGCGCGGTGAAGACTACGAAGCCAAAAAGGAAGAATACGCCCAACGTTTGCTGACCAAGCTGTACCAGAAGTTCCCGCATCTGGAGGGAAAAGTGGATTACTACGAGCTGTCTACGCCGCTTTCTACCAATCACTTTTGCCGTTACAGCCAAGGCGAGATTTATGGCGTGGCACACACTCCAGACCGCTTCGAGCAGGACTGGCTAAAACCCAAAACTCGCATCCCCGGCCTGTACCTGACAGGCCAGGACATCATGACGTGCGGCGTCGTAGGCGCGATGATTGGAGGGCTGTTGACGGCCGTGGCAGTGAGCGGTTTACGCGGCCTGCCACTGGCCAAAAAGATGTTTGTAGGCTAACCCCACTTTTAGCCTCCGAGGCGTGAAATACACCCATCCGTACAAACCCAAAGCCCGCAACTAAAATTTTTGTAGCGCTCCGTACGTCCTCGTGTTAAAAATCGAGTAGATACGGCAGGTTCCCCACCGCCGTAGCAAGGACAAGCCTCAAAGGAGTCGCAGTGCGGTCTTCCCTCAGCTGACTTGCACAACACCGCGTGCGTCCTGCACGTTTTGTATTCATCCCTTTTAAGTGAGGGACTCCAAAATGTTCAAGTTGTGTAAGCCACAGGCGCTAGCCGCCGCTGTAGCCTTGTCGTTTTGCGCTTTCTCTGCACTCGCTGCGGAAGAAGTGCGTGTGTATAACTGGTCGGACTATATTGCCGAAGATACCCTGGCGAAGTTCACCAAAGAAACCGGCATTAAAGTCATTTATGACGTGTACGACAGCAACGAAGTGCTGGAAGCCGCACTCTTATCGGGCCGCTCCGGCTACGACATGGTGGTGCCATCCAACCACTACGTAGCCCGGCAGATTTCCGCCAAAGCGTTTGTGGCACTGGATCACAGCAAACTGCCGAACATGACCAACCTGAACCCGAAACTGATGGCGCAGCTGGAAGTGGTCGACAAAGGCAGCCAGTTCTCGCTGCCGTACCTGTGGGGTACAAACGGTTATGGCTATAACGAAGGCCGCATTCAGGAAATTCTGGGCGATAACGCGCCGGTAGATTCCTGGGCGCTGGTATTTGATCCGGACGTGACCACCAAGCTTGCAGCCGGTGGCTGTGGTATTGCCATGCTGGATTCCGGCGAAGAAATGGTCCGTGCCGCCATGGCCTACATTGGCCTGGACCCGAACAGCAACAGCAGCGACGACATCAAAAAAGGCGGTGAAGTGATCAGAGCCGTGCGCCCGAACATCACCTACTTCCACTCGTCCCGCTACATTGGTGATCTGGCCAACGGCGACCTGTGCGTAGCGGCCGGCTATTCCGGCGACATTCTGCAAGCCGCCGCCCGCGCTGAAGAAGCCAATAACGGCAACGTGATTCGCTACACCATCCCCAAAGAAGGCGCCACTCTGTGGTTTGACATGATGACCATACCGGTCGGCGCGCCCAATGTGGACAACGCCCACAAGCTAATGAACTTCCTGATGCGCCCGGACATCATCGCCGAGGTGTCTAACTATGTGTGGTACGCCAACCCCAACTTGGCGGCAAACGAATTTGTCGATGCGGATATCCTGAACGACACCTCCATTTACCCGACGGAAGCCGTTATGGACAACCTTTACCTGATGCAGGGCCGGCCGCAAGACGCACAGCGTCTGATGACCCGCACCTGGACCAGCGTAAAGTCGGGCCGCTAGGGGTGGCGGACGGCGTAAGCACCTCCGCAAACGCGAAGGTGCTACTCAGCATTCAGGGAATCTCTAAAAGCTTTGACAGCACACTGGCGGTAGACGACGTCAGTCTGAACATCAACAAGGGCGAGATCTTCGCCCTGCTGGGTGGTTCCGGGTCTGGCAAATCCACTCTGTTGCGCATGCTGGCCGGGTTTGAAACCCCGGACAGCGGCCGCATTGTGCTGGACGGGCAGGACATTACCGCCCTGCCGCCTTACCTGCGCCCAACCAATATGATGTTTCAGTCTTACGCGTTGTTCCCGCACATGACCGTGGAGCAGAACATCGCCATGGGCCTGAAGCAGGACAAGCTGCCAAAAGCCGAAATCGCCGCGCGGGTGGCTGCCATGCTCAAATTGGTAAAAATGGACGCCTACGCCAAGCGCATGCCGCAGCAGCTTTCCGGTGGTCAGCAACAGCGTGTGGCCCTGGCCCGTTCGCTGGCCAAGCGGCCAAAACTGTTGCTGCTGGATGAGCCCATGGGCGCGCTGGACAAAAAGCTGCGTTCGGAAATGCAGTTGGAGCTGGTGGATATTCTGGAAAACGTGGGCGCCACCTGTCTAATGGTGACCCACGACCAGGAAGAAGCCATGACCATGGCTAACCGAATAGCCATTATGTCTTACGGGCAGATTGCACAGGTGGGTTCACCCATCGATATTTACGAAAGCCCGAACAGCCGCATGACGGCGGAGTTTATTGGCTCGGTGAATATCTTTGAAGCCAGCATTCAGGAAGACAACTCCGACAATATTCTTCTGACCAGCAAGCTGTTAGACGCACCGGTGTTCATTGACCGCGGCGTAACCACGTCGGCCGAGAACACCGACACCCTGATTGCCCTGCGGCCAGAGAAAATCTATCTGACCAGGGACAAGCCAGAGGCTGAGTTTAACTGGAGCCAGGGCACGGTCGAGAATATCGCCTATCTGGGGGATATCACCTCGTATTACGTAAAGCTAGCCAGCGGCAAGCGTGTTCAAGCCACCATGGCCAACGTCGAACGCCGCGGTGAGCGGCCAACCTGGGGCGATCTGGTGTTTGTGTCCTGGGAAGCTTCCAGCCCCATTCTGCTTTGGAATTAATGCCATGAACAAGAACCCGATTCTCGCCTCGTTGATGGCGCGGGTACGTACACTGCTGTTCAATCGGCGCGTGCTGTTTGGCATTCCATTTGTATGGCTGATGCTGTTTTTCTTGTTGCCTTTCGCACTGATTTTCAAAATCAGTCTGACCTCGTCGGTCATGGCCATTCCACCCTACGAGCCGGTGTTCCGGTTCGCGGAAAACACCCTGTCGGTGGTGGTGAATTTTGGCAACTATCTGTTTCTGCTGTCAGACAGCCTGTACGTGGCCGCTTATTGGGGGTCACTGAAAACCGCGTTCCTGGCCACCGTATGCTGCTTGCTGCTGGGCTACCCCATGGCCTACGCCATGGCGCGAATGCCCAAACACTGGCAGCTGGTGATGCTGCTGATGATCATGCTGCCGACCTGGACCTCGTTTCTGATTCGGGTGTACGCGTGGATGGGCATATTGGGCAATCAAGGGCTGCTGAACAGCCTGCTGTTGTGGCTGGGCGTGATCAACGAACCACTGAAAATGCTGAACACCAATTTTGCAGTAATTCTGGGGATTACCTACGCCTATTTGCCGTTTATGGTGCTGCCGATTTACAGCAACCTGGTAAAAATGGACACGCGCTTGCTGGAAGCCGCCTCGGATCTGGGCTGTCGCTCAATGACCACCTTCTGGCGCATTACCCTGCCGCTGTCGAAAGCCGGCATTTTAGCTGGGTCCATGCTGGTGTTCATTCCGGCGGTGGGCGAGTTTGTGATTCCGGAACTGCTGGGTGGCCCAGACACCCTGATGATTGGCAAAGTGCTGTGGGAAGAGTTCTTCAACAATCGCGACTGGCCGGTGGCGTCGTCCCTGGCGGTTGTCATGCTGGTCATGCTGCTGGTACCCATTGTGCTGTTCCACCGTTTCCAGAGCCGGGAGATGTCGAAACATGGTTAACGCCCGAGGTATCAGTTTCTCTCGCTTTATGCTGGTCATTGGCCTGCTGTTTCTGTACCTGCCGATGTTTGTGCTGGTGGTGTATTCGTTTAACGCGTCACGGCTGGTATCCGTGTGGGCCGGGTTTTCTACCCAATGGTACGGCGCGCTGTTTGAAGACCAGCAGATACTGTCTGCGGTGTGGATGAGCTTGAGAATCGCCTTTTACGCCGCCAGCATGGCGGTGTGCCTGGGCACTTTGTGCGCATTTGTGGTGACTCGCTTCAAACGCATGCGGGGGCGCACACTGCTATCGGCGATGATCAGCGCACCGCTGGTGATGCCGGAAGTGATCACCGGTTTATCGCTGTTGCTGCTGTTTGTGCAACTGGCAGAACTGACCGGCTGGCCTGCCGATCGCGGTATGGTCACCATCTGGATTGCCCATACCACTTTTTGCAGCGCTTATGTGGCGGTGGTGGTTAGCGCGCGTTTGCAGGAAGTGGACCGCTCTATTGAAGAAGCCGCCATGGACCTGGGCTGCACCCCACTAAAAACGTTTTTTGTGGTCACACTACCGGTGATTACCCCGGCGCTGGCGTCTGGCTGGTTGCTGGCGTTTACCCTATCGCTGGACGACCTGGTGATTGCCAGCTTCGTGTCTGGCCCCGGCGCCACCACCCTACCCATGGTGGTGTTCTCGTCGGTGCGCATGGGTGTGTCGCCAAAGATTAACGCACTGGCCACGCTGATTATTCTGGCGGTATCGCTGGTGGCGTTTGTGGCCTGGTACCTTATGCGCCGCAATGAAAAAAAGCGGCGCAGTGGCCGCTTTTTTTAATGCCAAAACCGGGGACAGGTTTTGGGGACAGACTTGAAGTCTGTCCCCAACCTTGTTGGCAAAACCGGGGACAGATTTGAAATCTGTCCCTTATCTTCCGGCTTAACCGATATTTTTCTTCATGAACTTCTGTACCTGGCCAACAATCCCGCTCTGGAACATCAGCACGGTCAACACAAAGATAGCGCCAAGAATGGCATCTACCCAGTCAGCCAGCGGGCCTTGCGACAGCTGGTATTCCAGGTTAACCACAAAAGCTGCGCCCACCACCGGGCCCAGCAGGGTTCCGGTGCCGCCTAGCAGCGTCATCAGAATGACTTCACCCGACATGTGCCAATGGGCGTCATTGAGCGAGGCCAGCTGAAACACCACGGTTTTCATGGATCCGGCCAAACCCGCCAAGCCTGCTGAAATCACAAAAGCGATGATCTTGTAACGGTTGACGTTATAGCCCAGGGAAATCGCCCGTGGCTCATTCTGCTTGATGGCTTTGAGCACCTGACCATAAGGGCTGCCCACAATCCGCTGAACCAGAAGATAGCCGGCTAAAAACACCGCCAGCACAAAATAGTACATGTTGAGATTATCGTTCAAATCGATCAGCCCCAGGAACTGACCACGGGGTATGCCGTGCAAGCCATCTTCGCCGCCGGTGAAACTCGATTGCACAAATAAGAAAAAAACCAGCTGCGACAGCGCCAAGGTGATCATGGCAAAGTAGATACCTTGGCGACGAATAGCCACCAATGCGAAGCAGAGACCCAGCAAGGTTGCTACCAGTGTGCCGGCGATAATGCCAAGCTCGGTACTCAAACCCGAAAAAGTGGTTAATAGATAACCGGTGGTATAGGCACCACTGGCCAAGAAGGCTGCATGGCCAAACGACAGCAAACCGGTGAAGCCCAGCAGCAGGTTAAACGCGACCGCAAATAAGGCAAAGCACAGAATTTTCATCAGAAACACCGGGTACATTACCATCGGTGCCACCATAAGCAGAGCCAGCAACACCAGATTCAGTATCAAGCGCCGGCGATGTTCTGATTTTTGCTGATCGAGCATGGTTTTGTGAATATCAGCCGGATTTACGGAATTGCTCATGGTTACGCCTCCTTTCCAAACAAGCCCGATGGGCGCACAAACAGTACAACCACCATCACCAGAAAAATCACTGCCGACGAGGCCGGTGGGTAGAAGGTTTTGGTCAACCCTTCCACCACACCCATCAAGACTCCGGTAATAATCGCTCCGGAAATCGAACCCATACCGCCAATCACCACCACCGCAAACACCACAATGAGAATATGCGAGCCCATCACCGGTGTGACTGAGTAAATGGGTGCGGCCAGTGCGCCGGCAAAGGCGGCTAGCATCACCCCGAAGCCGTAGGTAAGGCTGACCAACAAAGGCACGTTAACGCCAAAGCCCTGCATCAATTGCGAATCTTCGGTACCGGCCCGCAGATAAGCACCAAGCTTGGTTTTTTCAATCATGAACCAGGTGCCAAAGCACACCAATAGCGCAATCACGATCACCCAGGCGCGATAATAAGGCAGGAACATGAAGCCCAGATTCATGCCGCCTTTGAACACGTCCGGCATGGAGTAACGCAAGCCAGACACGCCGTATATGTTAGTCAGCACGCCCTGAATGATCAGCGCGACGCCAAAGGTTAACAAGAGACTGTAAATATGATCCTGACCGGCGATTTTACGCAGCAGGAAATACTCGATGGCAACACCCACGCAGCCCACCAGAATCGGCGCGACAAACAGCGCCGCCCAATAGCTGATACCCAGGGTATCGAACAAAATGACTGTCGCCATGGCGCCGAGCATGTACAGAGCGCCGTGGGCAAAGTTGATAATTTTCAGAAGACCAAAAATCACAGCGAGACCAAGGCTCAACAGCGCGTAAAAGGCTCCGTTAATCAGCCCAAGCAGTAACTGGCCGAAGAGCACAGCGACGGGGATTCCCAGAATCATGGACATGTAGCTAACTCCAAAAGCAATGCAGGGGGCACCGGAGGTTGGTGCCTGTTCTGCTTGATTCCGAGGGCTCCCCGCCGCGAATGCCGGGAGCCCCGTGGTTCAACCGCTTACTTGCCGGTTATCAGCGGGCACTGGCTTTCAGACAGTGGGCGGAAAGCTTCCTCAGCCGGAATAGTGCGCACGATGTTGTACAGATCCCATTCGTTTGTGGACTCGGCCGGGGTTTTCACCTGCGCCAGGTACATATCGTGAACCATGCGGCCGTCTTCACGAATGCGGCCGTTGGTGGCGAACATATCGTTGATGGGCGTGGCCATCATCTGTTTGCGCACTGTTTGAGCTTCATCCGAATCGGTGGCTTTTACCGCATTCAGATATTGAATGGTGCTGGAGTAGATGCCGGCATGAATCATGGTTGGGCGCACTCCGGTTTTTTCCATAAAGCGATCGGACCAGGCCCGGGCGTCGGCATTCATGTCCCAGTACCAGCCAGTGGTCAGCTGAATACCTTGGGCCGCTTCCACGCCCAGTGCATGAACATCCGTGAGGAACAACACAAGAGCCGCCAAGGTCTGACCGGACTGGGTAAGACCAAATTCACTGGCGGTAGTAATGGCGTTTGTGGTGTCTGCACCGGCGTTGGCCAGAGCCACAACATCAGCTCCAGAGCCTTGGGCTTGCAGAATAAATGACGAGAAATCTGGCGTCGGGAACGGGTGGCGAATAGAACCAATGATCTCACCACCGTTGGCTTCCACTACCTTTGTTACGTCGGCTTCAAGAGATTGGCCAAAGGCGTAATCGGCAGCAAGAATGAACCATTTTTTACCGCCTTCTTTCACGATGGCGCTGGCTGTACCGTTAGCCAGTGGGTAGGTGTCGTACACATAATGAATGTGGTTAGGCGTGCAATGCTCGTTGGTAATACTGGAAGACGCAGACCCGGACACAATGCCCAACTTGCCATTTTCTTCCAGAATGTCGATGACCGCAAGAACAACTGACGATGCCACCAGGCCGGCAATCAAATCAACGTTATCGTTTTCAACCCAACGACGCGCGGTGCTGGAAGCCACATCGGGGCTGTTGCGGTCATCGGAGCTTATGACTTCAATCTTGGCGCCATTGACCGTGCCACCGAAGTCTTCGATCGCCATTTTGAGCGCGACTTCACCGTTGGGGCCAGCGAAGTCCCGGTAGGTACCCGACATATCTGCCAGGTAGCCGATTTTAACCATGTTGTCCGATATGGCTGCATGGGCACCACCGACCAGCATGGTTGAGGCAATGGCCGACGTCAGGAGCTTTTTCATAATTGTCATTGTTGTATTTCCATTAATGTCTTTGTTTTTGTTATCTTCTTATGGCTCGGAGCCAGCTGTTACCTCGTTACGTCTCCTATGGAGTACGCAAATCAACCGGCTCCGCTTTCTGCCTAACAGGCGTCAGACGCCAAAAGACTGGGAGCCCCGTGGTTCAACCGCTTACTTGCTGGTTATCAGCGGACACTGGCTTTCAGACAGCGGGCGGAATGCTTCGTCCCCTGGAATGGTGCGGATGATCTTATAAAGATCCCATTCATTTTTGGACTCGGCCGGAGTTTTTACTTGCGCCAGGTACATGTCGTGAACCATGCGGCCGTCTTCACGAATGCGGCCGTTGGTGGCGAACATATCGTTGATGGGCGTTGCTATCATCTGCTTGCGCACTGCTTGAGCTTCGTCTGAACCCGTGGCTTTTATGGCGTTCAGATACTGCGTGGTGCTGGAGTAGATACCGGCATGAATCATGGTTGGGCGCACTCCGGTTTTTTCCATAAAGCGATCGGACCAGGCACGGGTGTCGTCGTTCATATCCCAGTACCAGCCAGTGGTCAGCTGAATACCTTGGGCCGCTTCCACACCTAGGGCATGAGCGTCCGAGAGGTACAAGATAAGAGCCGCCAGGGTCTGACCGGACTGGGTAACACCAAATTCGCCGGCGGTGGTAATGGCGTTGGTGGTATCGGCGCCAGCGCTGGCCAAAGCCACAACATCAGCTCCAGAGCCTTGGGCTTGCAGAATAAATGACGAGAAATCCGGAGTCGCTAATGGGAAACGAATAGTACCAATGACTTCACCACCGCTGGCTTCGACAACCCTTGTTACGTCGGCCTCCATAGCGTGGCCATAGGCGTAATCGACGGTGAGGATGAACCAAGTTTTGCCGCCTTCGTTAACGATGGCGCTGGCTGTGCCGTTAGCCTGTGAGTAGGTGTCATAAATATAGTGGATATGGTTGGGCGTGCAATACTCGTTGGTAATGCTGGAGGCTGCAGATCCGGACACAATACCAAACTTGCCGCTCTCTTCCAGAATGTCGCTAACCGCGATGCTGACCGACGATGCCACCAGGCCGGCAATCATGTCGACGTTGTCATTTTCAACCCAACGACGCGCGGTGCTGGAGGCAATATCCGGGCTATTGCGGTCGTCTGCGCTGACGACTTCAATTTTTTTGCCGTTCATTTGGCCACCAAAGTCGGCCACGGCCATTTCCAGGGCTATCAGGCCATTTGGCCCCCCCATGTCACGATAGCCGCCTGACATATCGGCCAAATAGCCGATTTTAACCATATCATTGGAGATTTCTGCCTGGGCAGCGCCAGCCATCAGGGTGGTCGCTATGGCGGTGGTTAGCAGCTTTTTTATCATTGTCATTGTCATTGTTATTTCTCCACTACGTTCATACGTGATTTTTATTGGTTTTTAACGTCGATTACTGCACTTACACTTGTTTTTATTGAGCCCCGTTCTGCAAGTTTTTGTAATTACACCCCCAGATAGCCGTTCAGCAGAGAGCGTTTGGAGTCCAGTTCTGCGGCACTTACTTCCGCCACAATCTGGCCATGCTCGACCACGTAGTGCCGATCCGCCAGAGGCGCAGCAAAGTGGAAGTTCTGTTCTACCAGAATAATAGTCAGACCTTTATTTTTGAGCTTCATCAGAACCTCACCCAGCTTTTCCACAATCACCGGGGCCAAGCCCTCGGTAATCTCGTCAAGCAGCAGCATATTGGCACCGGTGCGAAGAATGCGTGCCAGAGCCAGCATCTGCTGCTCGCCGCCTGACAGTTTGGTGCCAGGGCTGGCGCGGCGCTGATACAGGTTAGGGAACATGGTGTAAATTTCTTCCAGACTCATACCACCACTGCGAACAACAGGCGGCAGAGTCAGATTTTCCTCTACATTCAGCGACGCGAAAATTCCGCGGTGTTCGGGACAGAACCCCACGCCAAGACGCGCTATGTGGTGGGGCGCGCAGCTCATGGTTTCTTCACCGTTGATCATGATCGAACCGGTGCGCCGGCCCACCATGTTCATGATGGCTTTGAGCGTGGTGCTACGTCCGGCGCCATTGCGCCCAAGCAGGGTTACCAGTTCACCCCGATTCACGACCAGATCAATGCCGTGAAGGATGTGGGACTCGCCGTAAAACGCATGCAAGCCAGAAACACGCAGCTGTTCGTAGTCTTTTTTTCCAACTTGGTTTTTGACAGCCTGGCTCATGCGCTGGCCTCCTGTTCCGACGCCTGAGGATCGCTGGCGCTGCCCATATAAACTTCCCTCACCCGCGGGTCTGCCGACACGGTTTTGTAGTCGCCTTCGGTAAGCACCGCACCTTGAGCCAGCACGGTAATGCGGTCACAGAGTTTACTGACAACACTCAGATTGTGTTCCACCATCAGCACTGTGCGGCCCGCGGCCGCTTTGCGCACCAGTTCGACCACCTGATCAACATCCTCAGCACCCATTCCCTGGGTGGGCTCGTCCAGCAACATCAACTGCGGCTCCATCGCTAGAGTGGTGGCCAGTTCCAACGCGCGCTTGCGGCCGTAGGCCAGCTCGACGGTGGTGGTGTGGGCGAACTCTGCGAGCCCTACTGAATCCAGCAACTCCATTGCGCGATGGTTCAGTTTGTTCAGACAGTTGCCGGACTTCCAAAAACTGAATGAGTTGCCTTCAAAGCTTTGCAATGCCACCCGGATGTTTTCCAGGGCCGTCATATGTGGGAACACCGCCGAAATTTGAAACGACCGCACCACGCCTTCGCGGGCAATAGCGGCGGATTTCATCGTGGTGATATCTCGACCATTGAATAAAATCTGGCCTCGAGTAGGAATCAGGAATTTTGTGAGCAGGTTAAACACCGTGGTCTTTCCTGCACCATTAGGCCCTATCAGCGCGTGAATATGGCCTTTGCGGATGTTCAGGTTAACGTCATCAACGGCGACAAAGCCTTTGAATTCCTTAACGAGGTTGCGCGTTTCCAGCACGTACTCTTCGCTCATGAGCCAATCTGCCTTTGTTATTGTTGTACATCAGAACTAATCATAGAATGTATTGACGTATACGTAAACGTCAATCCTTAATTTTGTGGTTTTTCCGTGTTTTTTTTGCTGACCACCTATGGACACAACGCTGAAGCCCTCTATTAACGTTGCGGCGGTATGGAGTAAGTCATCGTAGAATGTGCGACCGGCTCATCGACACCCAGGGAATATATAAACACCTCCCCTACCCCCATGGTTTTGCCGACCTTAAGCATGGTGGCACGGGCCCATATGGGCTGATGCGCTACCGGCTTACGCAGGAAGTTGATATTCAGGTTGGTAGTGACCGCCAGCGGCACCAAACCAATTCTGGACAGCAGAGCCGCGTAGAGCGTGACATCCGCCAACCCCATCATTACAGGACCAGACACGGTGCCGCCTGGGCGCAAATGGGTTTCGTCTACGTCGAGCATCATTTCGGCGGTGCCATCGCCCAGCTTGCACAGAGTGCCGAACGCAGCACCTTGCGGAAACTGCTCGTCCAGAAAAGCCTGCAACTGCTCTATTGTCACTTTCATTCGCTGGCGTCTTCTCGGGCGCGGTCGCGCAGAATAAAGCGTTGGATTTTGCCGCTAGGCGTTTTGGGCAGCTCGTCTACAAACTCGATCTCGCGGGGGAAGGCGTGCGTTGACAGGCGCCGGCGCACGTGGTTTTGCAATTCTTCTCTCAAAACCTGGTCATCGGCCGGAATCTGGTCGCTTTTGATCACCACGTAGGCTTTGATGATGGCGCCACGCTTTTCATCGGGCTTGGCCACCACACCAGATTCGGCCACCGCCGGATGCTCCAGCAATGAGCTCTCCACATCCGCTGGTCCTACCCGATAACCCGCAGTGGTAATAATGTCGTCGTCGCGCCCACTGAACGAGAAACTGCCGTCGCCGTTGTTAATGGCCATATCGCCGGTCAGGTAGTAACCATGGGCGAACGGGTCTTTTTCACCCCAGGTGTAGCCATCGAAATGAAACAAAGGTGATGCAGCCACATCAATGGCGACCTGACCGGCTTCGCCGGCACCCACCTCTTCGTTCTTCTCATTCAGTGCCACAACACGATGCCCCAGCGATGAGAAGCCCATGGCACCCTCTTTAACCGGGTGCGCCAGGCCGTGGAAGTTACAGCAGGTCATGCCTGTTTCAGTCTGGCCGTAGTGATCTTTTACCTCACAAAAGTGACGACGGCGAATCCAGTTAACCACTTCCGGGTTCAATGGCTCACCGGCGCTACTCGCTACCCGTAGCCCGAGATTTTCACCTTCAGGCAACACGTGATCATTCGCTTTCAGCAACCGATAGGCCGTGGGCGCCGCCGCAAGATTTGTAATTTTGTACTTGCGGATCATGTCGTAGGTGCTTTCAGGTGTGAACGCGTTGGGGTTGAAGTGGGTCGCGTGACCCATCAGCAGCGGCCCGATAACCGCGTAATACAAGCCGTAGGCCCAACCCGGATCGGCTACGTTCCAAAATGTATCGCTGTCACGAAGGCCCACCGCATCGCGCATGTAAACGTAAAATGACAAGAGTGCGCGGGCTGGAACAGACACCCCTTTGGGCTTGCCCACGGTGCCCGATGTAAACATTTGCAAGAAAGGATCAGTACCTTTGATCAGCACCGGTTCAAACTGGTCGGACTGCTCGCTCAGGGCCTGATAAAAGTCAGCATCACCATGACCAGCTTCCGCCGAATCAACACACAATACCGGCGGGCAGTTTTTAACGTCATCCAGCTTTGAACGGTTTGCCGGATTGGTGACAATCAATTTGGTGCTCGCCCGTTCCAGGCGGTATTCGATGGCGCCAGAGCCGAACGCGGTAAACAGCGGTTGATAGACAGCGCCAATGCGCCAGGCGCCCGCCATAACAATGAGCAGTTCCGGGGTGCGCGGTAACAAACCCGCAACACGGTCGCCCTTACCCACTCCCTGCGTCTTCAGGTAATTGGCAAAACGGGCGGACGTCTGCTTCAACTCGGCAAAGGTAAGAACGCCGTCACCGCCGTCTTCCGTCTCGTAATACAGCGCAACTTTTTCGGCATTGACTGCCCATTTGTCGCAAATTTCATGGCAAACATTCAGCCCGCCGTCCAGGCGACCATCCAATACCTCGGCCTCCAGAGCAGCAAGGTCAAAATGTTTGTACGCATCGACGTATTCCGGAAGGCTCATTTTTTGCTCCTGTTATTTTTGTCTGTGGTTCTACGTGCATCAGATTTATCATAGGCGCTAGTTTACGTAAAGGTAAACTTTAGGCCAAGACCCCGCCGGGCAACCGTTATCTGCTTTTTAGCGTGCAATAATTTTATAAACTGGACGGAGGCGTGGAATCTGCTTGAGTACACCCTGAATAACCGTCATCAAGGGTACAGCCAGTACCACGCCAACAGGGCCCCATAACCAACCCCAGAAAAAGATCGAAACGAATATAATGACCGGATTGATCGCCATGCGGAAACCGTAGATCCACGGCTCGATGAGTAGACTCACCATGGTGGTCATTATCAGATAACACGCGGGCGCAATGGCGATCATCCATAGAGCATCAAGGCTCACCGCGGACACAATGGTCAGCAGCACTAGGGTCAGAATAACGCCCAGATACGGAATAAACCGCGCCAGCCCGGCAAGCAGACCCCACACTGCCGGGTCGGGAAGGCCAATGGCCCAGGCCATCAGCCCGGTGGCAATGCCCACCGAGGTGTTGCTGATGGCCAGAACCCCCAGATACTGGGCAATCTGATGCTGGGAGTCACGGGTAATACGCAGTACACGCTTGCGTTCGCTAAGCGGCAATTGGCGCACAAAATTGCGGATAAGCCGGTCACCACTGACCAGCAGAAAATAGGTTAACGCCAGCGCCAGCGCCAGCCCCGCCAGGGCGCTACTGGCCTTGGTCATCAATTGACCACGCCATGATTCGGTTTGCAAAATCAGGGTGCGGGGTCCTTCGGTTTTGGCACCGCCGTCCCGTTCTGACAACCGCTCTACCGACTGCTCCACCCTTTCGGCGGACTGTGTCACCTTATCGATTTGCTGCATTAGTTGGCTGTCGTCTACGAGCAGCTTGGAAATACCCTCTGGCGCTTTGCCTGCCCATTCCAAAGCCGGGGTAACCACCGCGTACGACAGTCCGACAATTCCAGCCAGCAAAATCAGCACCAACACCAGTGAACTAACCATGCGGGGAATACGAAGCTGGGACAAGCGCGTTACCAGGGGCGACAACACCAGACTGGTCAGCAGTGCCAGCACCATCGGCAGAATTATTTGATGGGCCAGGTAAAGGGTGTACAAAATGCCTAAAATGAATAGCCCGTAAATGGGGGTCGCCAAATCGGCGATGGTTTTCTGCCGCGACGGCTCGGGCTCGCCGGGGCTCACTATGTGTTTTTCTTCCATGCTCGTAATAGGCCTACTGCCGCGCGGCAAAGCCCCTTGAGGAGGGGCCACTGCCGTCAAATGTGTGGAAGCCTCAGTAGCCAGACGGAACACCGGCGGCTGACAAAGCTTACAGACAGCTTACCTGCACCGCTGAATTAGCGCATTAGGGTTAAATAATGGCTCGCCCATTGCGATCAAAACCTTACCGCTTGCCTAAAAACCGTGGTTGCTCAATACCATGATGCTGCAGCCACCGATATATGGTGGGCCGGGACACGTCGAAACGCCTGGCCACTTCGGTAATGTTCCAGCGATAGGTTTCAAGTGCCACCAGCAGGCAACGGCGCCTGTCAGGACTTTCACTCAGCTCTGTAGGCACAGACACACTCTTTTGTTTCAAGCAGGCTTCTGGCAGATCTTCGGCGGTGATTTCGCGGTTATCACAGGTGGCTTCCGCAAAGGCCAAAGCGTTGACCAATTCACGAATATTTCCTGGCCAGTGGTACCCCAGCATCGCGCTCATGGCGTCGGCCCGAATGTGGACGTCCTGGACTTGATCCTGTTTAATCAACTTTCGCAATACGCTGTTAATAACATGCTGGCGATCGGCTCTCTGGCACAGCGAGGGCAATTTTAGAGTCGCACCGTTCAAGCGATAGTATAGGTCAGAGCGGAAAGCCCCCGCCTGAACTAGCTGTTCAAGATTCTGATGGGTTGCCGCCATGAAACGGCAGTTCACCCGAATCGGTGCCTCTGCGCCAACCGGCAGAATTTCGCCTTCCGCAAGCACCCGCAACAGCCGGGTCTGTAAATGCAGGGGCATGTCTCCGATTTCGTCCAGAAACAGTGTTCCGCCTTCTGCCTGTTGAATCAGGCCGCGCATGCCTTTGGCACGCGCGCCGGTAAACGCGCCGGCCACATAACCGAACAGCTCACTTTCAATCAGGGATTCTGGAATTGCCGCACAGTTAACAGCGATGAACGCGCCGCTCGCGCGGCTGCCTGACTGATGTATGGCCTTGGCCAGAACTTCTTTGCCAGTACCCGTTTCACCAAGAATCAGTAGCCCGACATCGCGATTTCGCAGGCGTTTAGCCAACGAAAGGGTACGTCGCATAACCGGGTCGTCGGCGGCCAGCTGATCCAATTCCGGCACGCGTTCGTCGTTACTGGCCTTTACGCTACCGGAGTAATCGGCCGGTTTGGCTTTTGGTTTGATCAGTGTGGCAAACAAGGTGTCTTTATTGGCGTGATGCCTGAAGGCCTTGACCTGATCATCATGATCGTAAGGAATGCTCCAGATATCCCGAAGATCGCATTCAAACAATTCGGTTACCCCGGAAACCCCATTCATAAGGCCGGCTGCATTTTCGGGCATGAGCGAGCGCCCTGCCGTATTGGCGGCTTCGATGCGACCACCTTCATCAATCGCAAGCAGATACTGGCCATTGACCTGGACAAATTCACGGGAAACGCCGCAGCGTAGAACGGTCTGATTACGGTAGCGCCGTAAGAAATAAGCGTCTTCAATCAGGCGTGCATAAAGTTGAGTCAGGTGCAGAGCGAAAGTCTGGCTTTCACGGGCGTTTGGCGAATCCAGGGCCGATATGTCGAGCACCGCAAGCAAATCGCCGGAAGGGTCGCGAATCGGCGCCGACGTGCAGGTAAGGCTGATGTGCGTTGCATCGAAATGGTCAACCCGGTGGCAGGTCAACGCTTGCTGTTCCTGGATGCAGGTGCCCACAGCGCAAGTGCCGGCATACTGCTCGTTCCAATCGGCACCTAGATAAAGCCCGGCTTTGCGCAAACGCCGGTCGTAGCGTCGGTCGCCAAGATATTGAACGGTAATCCCCCGGTGGTCGGTTAGCAGAACCACGTAACCCAGGCCCGCAATAATCCCGTAAAGCTGGTCTACCCCTGCCCGGGCTACGTTCAGGAATTCGTCCACCGAGTCCTGGTGCTCGCGCAAGGTCTGCTGCGTCACAATGCGGGCGCTGCGTGGCCGGCTCGGGTCCATGCCGTAGTCTTCAATGCAGCGTTTCCACGACCGCCCGATCAACTCGGCGCTTGGCGTTAGCGCCGGGTACGAGCCTTTTGCCGCAAAGTTCAGGATTGAATGAATATGACGACTCTGCGCCAGCTGATGGGTCATAACAGGCCTCGCGATGCTGTGCTTATTTTGTTGTTGTTCACGACGGATATAAAGGCAACCAACAAAGAGCATAGACCGCACAACCCCATAACGACATGCTTCGTTGGTACTCTTTATTCGTGCCCCCCGCATTACACCTGTAACACTATTGAACCCTGCTGTGTGTCAGGTGTAACGCCAGAACCCTCTAACGCCGGTTCCAACACCTTTTGCCACACAGTTTAAAAATATTTACTTCATTATTTTCAATGCTTTATATTTCGAAGATTTTTCTGAAAGAACTGGCATGCCTGCTGCAACCTGATAATTGTCATGAAAGGATCAATTCCTGCAGTGGGTGCCCCGCACCCCGGTAACAAAAACAATCCAACACCGGAAAGCTACGATGACGGAGACCAAGATGACTGAAACCAAAATGACAGCGACCCAACAAGCCAGGCAATGGCTTGACAATTTTGAGGAAACCCTGAATTCAGACAACCCCGCGCAAGCCGCCGACATGTTCGAAGACAATGGTTTTTGGCGCGATCTGGTCACCATGACCTGGAACATCAAAACCATGGAAGGGCGCGACGCCATTCGCGATATGCTCAGCGCCACGGCCAAACAAGCCCGGCCCGCGAACTGGCAGATTTCCGAGGAAGCCACCGAGCAGGACGGGGTGATTGACGCCTGGGTTAGCTTTGAAACCGTCGATGCCATCGGCAAGGGCCATCTTCGCTTGCGCGATGGCAAGGCGTGGACGCTGCTGACAACCATGCAGGAGCTGAAGGAATATCCGGAAAAGCGCAAATTTCGCCGCCCCAAAGGCGCAGAGCACGGCGCCAGCAAGTCGCGTAAAACCTGGCTCGAAACCCAACAGGACGAGCAGCAGGAATTAGGCTATAGCCGCCAGCCGTATTGCGTCATTATCGGCGGCGGCCAGGGTGGTATTGCCCTGGCCGCCCGCTTGAAGCAGCTGGACGTACCCACCCTTGTGATAGAACGCAGCGCCAAAGCCGGTGACTCCTGGCGCAACCGTTATAAGTCACTGTGCCTGCACGACCCAGTATGGTACGACCACCTGCCTTATTTGCCCTTTCCCGATCACTGGCCCGTTTTTGCACCAAAAGACAAAATTGGTGATTGGCTGGAAATGTACACAAAAATCATGGAGCTCAATTACTGGAGCTCCACCGAATGCACCGCAGCCCGCTATGACGAAACCAGTAAAGAGTGGGTAGTCGACGTGGTTCGTGACGGCGAAAAGGTGACCCTGCGCCCGCAGCAACTGGTACTGGCCACCGGCATGTCCGGCATCCCGAATATTCCTGACATTCCGGGTATGGACACGTTTGAAGGCGAGCAACATCACTCCAGCCGGCATCCCGGCGGCGAAGCCTTCAAAGGTAAAAAGTGCGTGATTCTTGGCGCCAACAACTCCGCTCACGATATCTGTGCGGCGCTTTGGGAAAACAACGCTGACGTGACTATGATTCAGCGCTCATCGACTCACATCATCAAGTCGGACACATTGATGGATGATGTTCTTGGCGGGCTCTATTCGGAACAGGCGGTTGCCGATGGCATGACAACGGAAAAGGCTGACCTTACCTTTGCGTCTGTGCCTTTTCGAATCATGCCTGACTTCCATATTCCGGTTTACCAACAGGTGGCCGAAAAAGACGCCGATTTCTACGGACGGCTGAAAAAAGCCGGCTTTATGTTGGACTTCGGCGACGACGGTTCCGGCCTGTTCATGAAGTATCTTCGCCGGGGATCGGGTTACTACATTGATGTGGGTGCGTCAGAGTTGGTGGCAGACGGCGAGATAAAGCTGAAAAGCGGCGTCAGTATTGAACACATCAACCCACACTCTGTGACCCTCACAGACGGCACAGAACTGCCTGCAGACCTGATTGTGTACGCCACCGGTTTTGGCTCTATGAACGGCTGGGCAGCACGCATTATTTCTGAAGAAGTTGCTGACAAGGTGGGGAAATGTTGGGGAATGGGATCGGACACCACCAAAGACCCAGGCCCGTGGGAAGGTGAACTGAGAAACATGTGGAAACCCACGCAACAGGAAGCCCTGTGGTTCCACGGCGGCAACCTGCACCAGTCCCGGCACTATTCGCTGTATCTGGCGCTGCAGTTAAAAGCGCGTAAAGAAGGCATTGATACGCCGGTGTATGGACAAGAATCGGTACATCATTTGTCTTGATTAACCACAAGGGCTGGCCGCAATGGTCAGCCCTTGTTATTTCCTGCCAGTTGCTCTCTACCGGATACTCTCTACCCGTTAAACTTTGCTGGTTTACTCTGGGCTGTAAAGCCGCTGAATACTGGAAAAATCCAGATCAGCGTTGCCCTGCCCTGCGTGCAACGAGAACAGATTACGAGCCAGTGAGCCCATAGGAATCGACGCCTGGTTTTTCACCGCGTTGTCGAATGCCAGGCCTAGATCTTTGGTCATCAGCTTTACCAAAAAGCCACCTTCGTAGTTGCGTGATGCCGGCGCCGCTTCCATCACTCCCGGCCAGGGGTTATACACGTTCAACGCCCAGTTACCGCCAGAGCTTTGCTTCATGATTTCCGACAGTACGGCTGGGTCCAGCCCGTTCTTCACACCCAGAGCCAGCGCTTCGCTGGTGCCTGACATGAGGATAGCAAGCAGCATGTTGTTGCAGATTTTGGCCACCTGCCCCGAACCGTGTTCACCGGCACGGAAAATATTCTTGCCCATGTCCTGCAAAATAGGCTGGGCCGCTGCGTAATCGGCCTCTGAGCCACCGCAGATAAACGTGAGCGTGCCGGCCTTTGCGCCACCAACGCCACCGGACACCGGTGCATCCAGAAAGCGGAGTTTGTGCTCTGAGGCTTGCGCCGCTACTTTTTTGGCGGTTTCAGGGGCAATGGTCGACGAATCGATCACCAGGGTGCCTTCAGGCAAAGCTGCCAGTAAGCCTTCAGCGCCCAGATAAACCGCTTCTACGTGCTGGCCAGCGGGCAGCATGGTAATCACGCACTCAGCGCCTTTAACGGCCTCATGGGCGGTATCGGCGGTGCTCGCGCCTTCGGCTTTCAGCGCGCTGACGGCGTCTGCCGACAAATCAAACACGGTGACTTGGTGGCCGGCTTTCAGCAGATTGCTGGCCATAGGGCCGCCCATATTACCAAGGCCAATAAATGAAATAATTGCCATCGTATTTCCCTCTTTTGTTTTAGTGCGGTTTCTTTTGTTAAGTGCTATTAAGTGCCCTGCTCATGGCTGCTCTAACAGGCTCAAACAAAAAATCCGTTAATCCATTCGTTATCGATGTCCGCCAGGGTGGCGTAACGCCATCTTGGTTGCTGGTCTTTGTCGATCAGCAACGCCCGCACGCCTTCGGCAAACTCACCTTTGCTCAGGCAGTTGGTCGACAGCAGCAATTCTTTATCAAACACCTGTTTCACGCCATCCAGGCGGCAGCGCTGCAGGTGTTCCCATACCAACGCAAAAGCCACCGGCGACGCTACCGCTAACGGCTTCACAGCTTTGGCCAGCCAGCCATCGCCAGACGCCAGTTCCTTCAACTGAGCAATGGTCTGCTCCAGGGTGTCGGCGTCGGTGGCACGGTTGATCTCATCAAAGTGATCGCGAACGGGTGAAGCCGGCTGCGCGTCGGTGCTCTGTTGCTCAAACTGACGCAATACCGAGCCTACGACCTCATGGCCATGGCGGTTGTGCCAGTTGACGCGAGTCAGTTCAGCAACGACCTGAGCCTTCAACTCGTGCTTTATAAAACGGTCAGCCAATCCGGTGAACAGCGCATCAGCTCCGTTCACACGGGCACCGGTCAGGCCCAAAAACAGGCCGGTGCGGCCGGGGCAGCGGTTCAGAAACCAGCCGCCGCCTACATCCGGGTAAAGCCCGATGGTGGTTTCAGGCATGGCCAGTTTTGAGCTTTCGGTCACTACCCGATGGGAAGCGCCCTGCATGATGCCCATGCCGCCACCCATCACAATGCCGTGGCCCCAGCACACAACCGGTTTGGGATAGCTGTGAATCAAATAATCCAGTTCGTATTCTTCGGTAAAGAACGCCTTGCCAATGTCCGCGCCTCCGGCCTCCGTCATACTGCGATACAGCGCAACAATGTCGCCGCCGGCGCAAAACGCCTTGTCGCCTTCGGCTTCCAGCCACACAGCGCGTACCCGCTCATCTTCAGCCCAGGCTTTCAGCTGTGGCGTCAGCAGGCGAATCATTTCCAGTGACAGAGAATTCAGCGAGCGCGGCGCGTTCAGGCGCACAACTCCGATGGTGGCGTCGCCTGACGTTTGCCACTGCTCAAATACAATCGGTTGATCACTCATGGTGAATCCTTTGGCCCGTGTGTCGGATTGGCGTTAGCGGTTTTTCCACTGGGGCTTGCGCTTGCCTAGAAACGCGGTAACGCCTTCTTTTTGGTCTTCAGTGGAGAACAGCTCAATGAACAGCTCCCGCTCCAGGCGCCAGCCGTCCTCATGGCTATGACCGTCGCGCGCGTTCATGATCAGATTCTTACAGCGCGAAACGGACGACGGGCTTTGCTTGCAAGCGCCTTCTGCCAGCTCCATTGCTTTCGCCAAACCTTGGCCGGTGGGAACCACTTCTTCCACCAGACCAATACTCAGGGCTTTGTCGGCTTTCACGCGCTCGCCGCACAAAATCATGCGCTTGGCCCAACCTTCGCCTACCAGCCAGGGCAGGTTTTGAGTGCCACCAGCGCAGGGCAGCAAGCCGACGGTGGCTTCTGGTAGAGCCATTTGCGCGTGCTCTTCAGCGATACGGATATCACAGGCCAACGCGCATTCCAGGCCGCCACCCATGGCGTAACCGTTAATGGCCGCAATGGACACGCCGCGAAAGTGGGTTAGCGCGTCAAACGCTGAGCCAAAAGCCCGGGACATGTCTGTGGCGCGTGCAATGTCGCCGTCGGCAAAGGTGTTCAAATCCGCCCCGGCCGAGAAGAATTTCTCGCCTTGGCCAGTAACCACCAAGGCAAAAATGTCTTTGTCAGCGTTCAATTCAGCGATGGTGTATTGCAATGCGCTTAACGAATCGCCGGTCCAGGTGTTCGCCGGAGGGTTACTGATTGTCAGCACGGCAATGTGGCCGCGCTTTTCCAGCTGCAGCTTGTCGCTCTTGAAATCGGGTGTGTCGCTCATAAGATCTCCACAATGTACTGTTAAATGGCTTCCGCTATGAAATCGGCTCTGCTACTGAATCGCTTCCGCGACGCCCGGCTCCAGAATACGGCGAGCCACGATCAGGCGCATGACTTCGTTGGTGCCTTCCAGAATCTGGTGCACACGCAAGTCCCGCAGGTAACGCTCAAGAGGGTATTCCCGAATATAGCCGTAGCCACCGTGCAGTTGCAGGGCATCGTTCACCACATCAAAACACACGTCGGTGGCAAAGCGTTTGGCCATGGCACAGTGCAGTGTGGCTTCGGGGTCGCCGTTGTCTAACTTGAACGCACCAAGGCGCACCATTTGCCGCGCTGCAACCAGATGGGTGGCCATGTCCGCCAGCTTGAACTGCAAGGCCTGAAACGCCGCCAGCGGTTTGCCAAACTGGGAGCGGGCGTGCATGTAGTCACGGGCACGTAGCAGCGCCGCCTGGGCACCGCCCAGGGAGCAGGTCGCAATGTTCAAACGGCCACCGTCAAGGCCCTTCATGGCAATAGCAAAGCCTTCGCCTTCGGCGCCTAAGCGGTTGGCCACCGGCACCCGCACATCTTCCAAGGTGACCGAGCGGGTCGGTTGGCTATGCCAGCCCATTTTTTTTTCATTTTTGCCATAGGACACGCCATCGGCGTCCGCCGGAATCAAAAACGCAGTAATGCCTTTAGCACCGCTGTCAGGGCCGCCGGTACGGGCCATCAAAACCATCACATCGGTGGCGCCGGCACCGGAAATAAATACCTTGCTGCCGTTGATGACGTAATCATCACCAATCCGTTGTGCCTTGGTGCGCAAGCTTGCTGCATCGGAACCTGCGCCGGGCTCGGTCAGGCAGTAAGACGCCAGTTTTTCACCACTGGCCAAGGTTGGCACCACATTCTGCTTGACCTCGTCTGTGCCAAAACTGGCCAGCATCCAGGTCGCCATGTTGTGAATGGTAATGAACGCAGCAGTGGAGGGGCAGGCCGCAGCCAGCTCCTCTACAATCACCGCTGTGTCTTGGCGCGACAGCCCCATGCCACCACAGGCTTCCGGCGTGTAGAGCCCGCAAAAGCCCATTTCTCCCGCTTGGCGCAGCACGTCTCTTGGGAAAATGCTCTCTTCGTCCCAGTGCGCTGCGAAAGGCGCCATGGATTTTTGCGCAAATGCCCGCGCTGCTTCGCGAAACGCCTGCTGGTCTTCGGTCAGGTCAAAGTTCATAGCTGGTTCCTGTTACCGACAAAATCAACGCAACTGAATAGAGAAGTTAGCTTCGGTGCTAGTGGCTTCCGAACTGAACCAGCGCGAGGTGACGGTTTTGGTTTCGGTGTAGAAACGCACAGCCTGCTTGCCATAAGCGTGCTGGTCACCGTAGAACGAACCTTTCCAACCGGTGAACGAGAAGAACGGCAGGGGCACCGGAATGGGAATATTTATACCCACCTGGCCCACTTCAATTTCGTGCTGGAAGCGACGGGCTGCACCGCCAGAACCGGTGAATATAGACGTACCATTGCCGTATGGGCTGCGGTTGATGAACTCGATGGCGTCGCCCAGAGAATCTACTTCGGAACAGCACAATACCGGGCCGAAGATTTCTTCGTTGTAGACGTCCATTTCGCTGGTCACGCCGGCGAACAATGTAGGGCCTACCCAGTTGCCATTCGGCAAGCCGTCCACGGTGCAATTGCGGCCATCCAACAGCAGCTGGGCACCCTGGGCTTCACCGGTTGCGATCAGCGCCTCGACACGCTCTTTGGCTTTCGGGCTGATAACCGGGCCATAGCTGGCGCCGGAGTCGTTCCAGGCGCCGGGACGCACTTTGGCCATGGCGTCTTTCAGCTCCGGAATCCACTGTCGGGCTTCGCCCACGAATACGGCAACGGAAATGGCCATACAGCGCTGCCCTGCCGCGCCCACAGAGGCACCTACAAGAGCGTTAAGCACCTGCTGTTTGTCGGCATCCGGCATGATAACCATGTGGTTTTTAGCGCCTGCGAAGGACTGCACACGCTTCATATTGCGGGTGCCGGTTTCATAGATGTAGCGCCCAACCGGCACAGAACCGACAAAGGAAATCGCTTTAACGGCAGGATCTGTCAGCAGTGTATCTACCTGCTCTTTACCACCGTGAACAACCTGCAGCACGCCTTTAGGCGCGCCGGCCTGTGCGAACAATTCAGCAAGACGTGTCGGTGTCAGGGGATCCTGTTCCGACGGCTTCAGAATAAAGGTGTTACCGCAGGCAATAGCCATAGGGAACATCCACAAGGGAATCATTGCGGGGAAATTGAATGGAGTAATGCCGGTGCACACACCCAACGGCTGAATCCAGGAGTGGGTGTCTACTGCGCGGGCCACATTTTCAACGGTTTCGCCCATCATCATCGACGCAACGTTAGCGGCGTGCTCAACCACTTCGATACCGCGCCACACATCGCCCTTTGCATCGTCAAAGGTTTTTCCGGTTTCCTGGGCCAGGATTTCGGCAATTTCATCGTGGTGTTCTTTCAGCAAAGCCTGATAGCGCAGCATCACCCTTGCCCGCTCTGACACTGGCACTTCTTTCCAGGTTTTGAAGGTTTCAGCCGCAAAATCGATGGCCTTGCGCATCTCTGCAGGCGTGGTATTCGGGGCCTTGGCGATGACTTCATTGGTGGCGGGATTGGTCACGTCAATCCAGCTGTCGGTCTGGCTTTGAACAAATTCACCTGCAAGGTATAGAGGGACATTTTTCATGGAGCGGATCCTGCCTGTTGTGTAGAGCGAGTGTTTTGTTGTTGTGCAAACGTCTTGCAAAACTGTGCAAATGTTGAGCTGTGCCGGATTATCGTGCGGATTAGCTCAAGCGTGTCATTCAGACTAGCACGGTAATTGGGGCCGTGTGATTGACTAAGTTTCGCCAATAATGGACTATCTTTCGATCACGAAAAGCGGGAATTCCATATGGCCCTAACGTCACAATGGCCGGCGCCGCCCGACAGCGTGCGCTACTTGCTACCCGAGCCCAGTGTTCGGCTTCTAAGCTCGCACCCGCTTACCCGCGAGCTCTATCCCATCGCTTTTGGCCACTATCGGCGGGCCAGCGGGCACCACATGCACCGGGAGCAGCCTGCGGACCATTTGCTGATCTATTGCAGCGATGGCCAGGGTTTTCTTAATGTGAATGGCGAAGCGTTTACTGTTAGCGCGGGAGATCTGGTGTTGCTGCCTGCCGGCGCTAGCCACCGTTATACCTCCGACCCTGCTAATCCCTGGACGATTCACTGGGTGCATTACACCGGCCCGTTAGCCGATGCTTTTACCGGCCACATGGGGTTCGACCGGCAAACACCGCTGCTTTATATCGGCCGCCAGCCAAGGCTGTTGGTGGATTTCAACGGTTTGCTGTCGGTGCGGCAAACCGGCTTTCGCACCAGCGGCCTGATTCACGTCGCCAATCGCCTGCGCCAACTGCTGGCGGCAATACCGATGATTGCGGAACACAGCGAACAAGACGCCGGTCCGGATCTGGAAGTGCTAAATAGTTATATGCGGGAAAACCTGGAACAAAGGCTGACGCTGGAGCAGCTGGCGGACTTGGCCGGTTTGTCGCCGGCGCATTTCGCTACCCGCTATCGCGAGCGCACGGGTATTTCACCCATCCAGCACTTTTTGCGTTTAAAAGTGGAACGTGCCTGCCAGCTGCTGGATAGTACCTCCTTGCCTTTTGCGGCTATCAGCCGGCAGTTGGGCTATGATGACGCCTACTATTTTTCACGACTGTTCAAAAAAATCATGGGAAAGTCACCGCGGGATTATAGACACAACGCACGGCACTAACTAAATGGAAGCGTAAGATGCGTCTGCACAACATTAGCAAGCGGCTGTTACGAAATTGATCTGGGGCAACGCTCTGTTTTGATTGATTCCGTAATCTCCGCGAGACTATTTAATGAGCGTCTTTCAGGAGAATAACATGGCCGCAGAACCCATTGTGCTGTTCGATAACGGGCACCACAAATGCCTGATGTTTGATTCGCTGGTTATTGGTGAAGGCGTTCAATCCAACCAATTTCTGCTGGTGGATGGCACACACGAAGCCTTGATTGACCCGGGTGGCGATCTTACCTATACGCCATTGGCCGTAGCTGCATCGCGTTTCATGAATATTCGCGAATTGGATTACGTATTTGCATCACATCAAGACCCGGACATTATTGGGGCCATTGACCGTTGGCTGGTGCACACCCGTGCCAAAGTGGTGACGTCCAAACTGTGGGCTCGCTTCCTGCCCCACCTAGTGTCTGACCATGTGGCTAAACTGGTGGGCGGCAACGTTTATGATCGTATTATGGCGATACCGGATACCGGAGCGAATGTTCGCTTTGGCGACACTTACGTGCAGTGTTTACCCGCCCACTTCATGCACTCGGTGGGTAACATTCAGTTTTACGATCCGATTGCGAAAATTTTGTTTTCCGGGGATTTGGGCGCGTCTATGGGTAGCCCCGATGAACACCTTCCGGTAGCCGATTTCGACAAGCACATTCCTTACATGATGGGCTTTCACCGCCGTTATATTGCCTCGCAGAAGGTATGCCGCCTGTGGGCGAATATGATTCGGGAAATGGATGTACAGGCCATTGTGCCTCAGCATGGTAAGCGCTTTGAGGGCCCGGAAATGGTGGAACGCTTTCTGAACTGGGTCAGCTCGGTAGAGTGCGGGATCGACCTTGTGACTCAGGATAACTACCGCCCACCGGTAGATTACGTCTAAAAGGAATAAACTCTGTTCCCTCCCTTCGTTGTCCAGTAAAATCTCGCGCTCTTAAAAGAGTTTCAACGGGGCCTTTAAAAAGTTTCAACGGGGCTTAAAGGGAGTTTCAACGGGGCTTATCGAAAGTTTCAGCGGGGCTTGAAAGAGCCCCACTCAGCAATCAACGAGGCAGCGCACATGGGCAGAGCCTATCAGAACCGCAAACAATCCATGGCCAAAACGGCCGACGCCAAGACCAAGGTTTACAGCAAGTACGGTCGTGAAATCTATATGTCGGCGAAATCCGGCGGCACCGACCCAGACGGCAACCTGTCTCTGCGCGGGCTGATCGATCGCGCCAAAAAAGACCAGGTTCCCAGCCACGTTATTGAAAAAGCCATCGACAAGGCCCGCGGCGGTACCGGTGAAGATTACTCACCAGCGCGTTATGAAGGCTACGGCCCGGGTAATTGCATGGTGATTGTGGACTGCCTGACCGACAACCCCAACCGCACCTTTGGTGATGTGCGCCTGGCGTTTACCAAAACCAAAGCCAGAATCGGAACGCCGGGCACCGTTGCCCACATGTTCGACCATTGCGCGATTTTTGCCTTCACGGGGCAAGACGAAGACGCCGTTCTGGAAGCGTTGATGGATGCGGATGTGGACGTAACCGACATCGAAACGGAAGACGAACTGATCACTGTGTTCGCGCCCCACACCGAATACGCTAAAGCCCGCCAAGCGCTAGTAGACGCGTTCGAAGGCATTGATTTCGACGCTGACGACATTCAGTTTTTAGCGAAAACGACCACTGAAGTCACCGGTGATGACGTTCCAATGTTCGAGAAATTCCTGGATATGCTGAATGACCTGGACGATGTTCAGAACGTGTTCCACAACGCGGAACTGCCGCAGGAACAAACTTCTTAAGCAGGAATCTTTTCGGCTATGACGACTCTGCTCGCTGACACTCGCAAGCCGCGCGTTATTATTGTAAAAACCGGCGAAACCTACCCACAGATTCGCAAATGCTGCGGCGATTTCGAATCCTGGTTTGTTCGTGGGCTGTCATCGGTGGCACGGTGGGTTACCATCCTGAAGGCCGTGAAAGTGGCACTCATACCGTTACACTTAAAGAGTCAGCCGCAACTGACGCTCTGTTTGGCACCATGCCCTCCCAGTTTTCAGCCCAGCTGACTCACAAGCAATCGGTGTTGAGTTTGCCGCCACAGGCGGTGCTGTTGGGTGCTTCGGATTTCGAGCCACATCAGGCTTTTCGAATTGGTGAATGTGCCTGGGGTGTGCAGTTTCATCCGGAGTTTACCGACGACGTAATGCGCGCTTATCTGGCGGTGCAGGCTTTGGATATAAACGCCGAGGGCGGTGATGCAGATGCTTTGCTGGCCGCGGTTAAGCCGGCACCGGAAGCCAGCAGCTTGCTGCAACGATTTTCGGAATTGGTTCTTTCGGGGCGGTATTAGAACACTGCAGCTGGCATTTACACTTCGGTGATAGGTTTTATGGTGGGCACCTTCACTGGTCAAAGAACAATCCTGCATGGTGGGCTCACGCGTTGAGTTTGGCCTTTGTAATATTCGGCGTGCTGGGTGCTGCTCTGCTCCACGCAGTCTGGAACACTATCGGTGAACTACCAACACTAAATCGAAGATTTTGAGTTGGCATCTGGGTAAACCTACTACGCGGCGATCTGATGCGCAGCATTTTCCCTTCTAATAACGACGGATTTGTGTGGCATAAGATCCATCATTATGGGGTTGGACACAAACCCCTTACAGGCTAGCCCTAAGGCCTCACCCGTTGCTTTTCTGAGGATATTAAGAGCGCCGTTGATGTCGGCGTTTATGATCCCGTGTTTGCTTTGATACAACCCTCGGCGGATTCGCTTTCCGCTGAATAGTGGTAAGACGTTTTTGGGTTTTTCACCGTAAACCGGCAGGACGTCATTATCTAGAGCGGAGGCTTTGGACGTGTACGACTCTTCCTGAATAACGGTGGTGATGCCCAGCCCGTGACACTTGTATTGGATTTGAGAAATCAAAATTGAGTGTGGAATGCCGACAAATTTCTGGTTGTTCACGCGGCCAATATTGACCTCTTGCTTCCAGTGTTTGTTATAACCGATGACCAGTGTGCCGATATTGTTCTCCAGGCAATAAGCGATCACCTTGCTGGAGGCTCTGTGCAGCAAGTCTTTTATTCGGCGATGACGCTTATTAGTCACGGCGCGAATGTGGGCGTATTTGCCTTGGGAGCGAAGTTTGGCCACACGTTTGTTGTACCAGGCATTGATCGATTTCAGCGCTTTACCGTTGATCAGAACAGGGCGAACGCCCGGCTGATCGGTTGCGAGTGCGATAAGGTTGTTGATGCCTAGATCGATCCCGGCCTTGCGGGATTGGTCGAGAAGACGGCAAAAGTTGCCCGCCTCCACAATTTTTGATTCGTTGTAGATGATTTCGATAATGAAGCAGTTGCCCCTGGGTACAATTCTGACTTCAAGCGCAACGGTGTCGCCGACAGACGCGTTCCATTTTTGTGAAAACCGAAACTGCGTTTTGATCGGTGGCAATACACCGTTGGCAAAATACAACGTGCCGTCGACAAACTTGAAGCCGTTTCGACCGATGTGCACGGTGGCCGCTTTGTGGGCGTAACCGGGCTTCTTCGGCTTGGCCTTGAAGCTGGAAGGCATCTTCTTGTACGCCCGCAGAGCCGCAAAATAAGAGGTCCATTCCTGGCCGACAATCTGAGTGCTTCGCTGGGCGATGGCTGATGGAAGCTTGGTGTACAGTTCCGGGTTGTTCCTCTTCAGCCATTTATCGGCGTCGCGATGCGATAGCCTCTGATCTTTGCCATCAGGATGGTGCTGCATCAGATAGGAGGTGGCGTTTTTAATTCGGCGAACAATCTGAGTGCAAACGCTGGCTCCGCGAAACGCCTCATGCTGCTTTCGAATGAGGATTTGCTGGGTGCGAATGTGGGTTGATTTCTCGTTGTTCATGTTGATAATATTACGACCTGACCTAATTGGTGTCAATAATTTATACAGTGAAATTTTCCGATGAAAAGAAGTCATAACTCGTGCGTTTACAAACTCCAATATCATCTGGTGTTGGTGACCAAATATCGGAACAAGTGCCTGAATGACGAGATGCTGCTTTGGCTTGAAGATGAGTTCATCCGACTGTTAAGCGCCGATGACTGCGGTCTGGATGAGTTCAACGGCGAAGCCGATCACATCCACGCACTGATCACGCTTCACCCGATGGTTACACCGGCAAAACTGATCAACACGCTGAAAACCGTCAGCAGCCGAATGACCAAAAAGGAGTATGGCGCCCAGCTCAAAGAGTTTTACTGGGGCACAAACGCGCTGTGGAGTCGGTCATACTGCTTGTTGTCAGTGGGTGGGGCACCGATCAGCGTTCTCCGTGCCTACATTGAGAACCAGGACCGACCAAAATAGTCGCTATCCATCCAACACTAAATCAGAAATTTTGAATTGGAATTTCGCTCATTTCGTTAAAGGGCATTCTGACAAACTTACGATGATGCTTACCATCGCCATCGTACAATTCTCAATAGCTGTGATGATGGTTCCTTTTCTTGGATATCCTGTTCCGGAAGCATGGATTTGGTTGAGCTTGGCAGCTGTGCCGCATACAACATATAAAATCGCTCTGGCAAAGGCCTATGAACTTGGCGAGATGACTAAAATCTATCCAATATCGCGCGGGTTCAGTATTGTATTGGTCACATCTGTAAGTATGTTAGTTTTTCACGACGAATTAACAGGTGTAATGCTTCTAGGTATCCTAATTATCGTTCTTGGTACTTTCGGTCTATCAGTGCCTGAAAATAGCAGTGCTGTACGGCTTAGTGGTGTTGCCCTAACTTTGTGTCTAGGGGCCGGATTGAGCGTAGCCGCATACACCATGCTCGACGGGGTCGGGGTTCGAGTCGGTGAAAATGCGACCACTCTCAAGTCCATCGCTACTTTTGCAGCTTGGCTCTTTATACTTGATGGATTGGGCATGATGACCTTCATGTACTTTTACCGTGGCCGGTCCGCATTTATAGCAGCAGTCGAAACCCGGGGCCGTGGCTTGCTCGCCGGTTTCGCAGCTTTTGCATGTTTCTGGATCGCGATTTGGGCGTTCGCCCACGCGCCTATTGCTTTGGTAGCAGTGCTGCGCGAGACCAGTGTTTTGTTCTCTTTGGTCCTTGGCAAACTTTTCCTCTCCGAAAAAATAGGTGTTCGCCGTTCATTCTTTGCGTTAGTCACGTTTTTTGGAATTGTTATCCTACAATTTTCTTAGATTGAAACTGTTATATGGCGTTGTTGCGGAATTCCAGCCGGAGGCATAATTGACTGCTTCCTCATTCGATGTATGCGGTAACTCCAAAGGAGAACAAGATGAAAGGCTATGAGTACTACCCTATCCGTATTTTCACTCCAAACATGGAGCTTCCTTTTGCCGGGCACCCGACGGTAGGGACTGCGCATCTGTTGGCGGAGCTAGGTATGGCTCTGCGCGACAGGCCGCTCACACTCGACGCCGGAGTCGGGCCTTTAGTCGTGGCCTACGACAAAAACCTAACCCGTTTTACTGTAGCGGCACCAATACATATCCAAACCAGTACTCTAGAAAAAGTAACCGCAGCTCAGTTGCTTGGACTGGAGCCGGAAGAAGTGGTCAGCAAGCCAGTACTTGCTTCGTGTGGACTCCCATACCATCTGATTGAGCTTGAATCGTTAAAAGCGCTCGGCCGCGTTCAACTCTCGCCCAGTATTTGGTCGGAGAACATATCACCCAGCGGCTGCGATCAAATTTACCTCTATGTGGCCGAGAATGCCTCAAGTGCTGAAAGCGTCCTGCGTGCCCGTATGTTCTGTGGCGAGGGAGGACAGCGAGAAGATCCCGCCACCGGAAGTGCCGCCGCAGCCTTGGTTGGCATGCTGGCAGTTGACGAAAAAATCCCTAGCTCACGGCGCTGGAAAATCAGCCAAGGCGTAGAAATGAACCGGCCGAGTCTCATCTTTGCTGAGACCGAATATAATCATAATAACTTGGTAATCCATATAGCTGGTCAAGCGGTGATTGTTGGTACTGGTATAATTGGGAAACTCCCTTCTTTGACTTCGCGCTCAACCAAGAAATTTTAACAGTCGAGTTTGGCATTTTACTCGAAGTGTTCTGACCGAAGCCTTTCTCTACTCGCTAAACTCGTTTAACGCAAGCAAAGCCTGCTCTGCCTTATCGTAAGACACAAATATATGGTCGTGATAATACGCGGCAATTACGTTAGCACTAATATTCTTTGAGGCTAGCCTTGTCGATACGGCAGCTGTTAAACCGACCGCCTCAAGACTTGAATGAACCGTTAATGTAATTTGGCGAAAAGAACTTTCGTACTTTAAACCTGCGTTTTGGGCCTGATGTTTTAGTAGCACCAATGTTAAACCTTCTAGCTCCAAGAACGTAGCCACTGGTCTTAAATGAGCATAATCGCTTAGTTCACCGACAACAGTGCAAAATACAAATTCATCATTCGTCAGTTTCGGTTTCATAGCGCTAAGCAATTTGTCAAGCTCTTTGATTCCTGACATGTTTACCTCTTTTTTCTCTACTTGATTTAACGCTAAGAAGTGAAAAGCGGTCAGCACAACCCCGACAGCTTGTGTACAAGATTACAGCTGTTTGTTCCCTCTGTCCTCCCACCCCACTAAAGCGTGATTAGCCGAAAATTCGCTGCTGCTCCTGAGTTGAAGCAAATGCATCTATTTTCGTCCGTTGAGCAACCGGCGCCTCATTTCACTCAACGCCACGCTCCCCCCTCACTCTGCTTTGGTGAAAATGGCCACGTCTTTTCTCGGTACCTCCAAAATCCACTGATGCTGCTTCGCTATCAACTCCAGTGTTTCTTCTTTATAAAACACCACGTGAGTCAGATCACGCCGGTAGTGCCAGCTTGCAAAGCGGGTGTCGTCCGTCTGAAAGCAGGTCATCACCGCCAGCAAACCGCCAGGTTTTAACAGGCCATCCAGCTGGCGTAAGACCGCCGCAGGCTGGTGCAAATGTTCCAGCACTTCGGTGCAAGTGATGAAGTCGTATTGCTGCTGCAAGACATCAGGCTGTGGATGAAAAAACGGATCGTACAGCGCCATGGTCATACCCGCTTCCTCCAGCATGCCAGCCAACACAGGGCCGGGGCCACAGCCAAAATCCAGGCCGTGAGCTCCGCGGGGAAGTCGGGGCAATAACGGATCAGCCACCTTGGACAGGAAACGACGGTACCCGGGATCGTCCGGATTGTTGTCGTGGTATTGGTAAATGGCTTTTTCCTGTTCGGAGCTTAAATGGCACTCGGGTGCCATCACGGTGCATTGGCATTCCGGGCAGCGCAAATAATGCTGTTGTTTGATGGTCTGAAAATCATGAAGCTGAGCCCGCTCGCAGACGGGGCAGTTGATTGAAAGCGTTGAGGGCATGGGGCGGTTCTGGTTGGGTGGGGCGGGCGTTATCTGGCAACAATGGCAGAGGAGGACATTCACGTCCAGCGCGCTCGCCTGTTATGATGCACCGCTTAATTGAACCCACACCCAGCCGGTGCCCTGCATGACCCAGTCTTCGTCCACACGCCTGAACAAATACATCAGCGAGAGCGGCATTTGTTCGCGGCGCGAGGCCGATCGATACATCGAGCAAGGTAATGTGCGAATCAACGGCAAGCGCGCCAGCGTTGGTGATCAGGTATTGCCGACGGATACGGTGATGGTCAACGGCCAAATAATTGAGCCCCGTGCTGAAGAAGATCAGGTATTCATCGCTCTGAACAAGCCGGTGGGCATTGTCAGCACCACCGACAGCGCCGAGCGCGACAATATTCAGCGCTTTGTCGGGCACACGGTGAGAATTTTCCCTATCGGCCGGCTAGACAAGGATTCTCAAGGGCTGATTTTTATGACCAGCAACGGCGATCTGGTCAACAAGATCTTGCGGGCGGGTAACAATCACGAGAAAGAGTATTTGGTCACCATTGATAAGCCCATCACCAAGACCTTTATTGATGGTATGGCCGGTGGAGTACCGATTCTGGGTACGGTTACAAAAAAATGCCGGGTGTCGCAGGAGTCGCGCTTTGTGTTCCGCATTGTTCTGGTACAAGGCCTGAACCGGCAGATTAGACGCATGGCGGAACATTTTGGCTTTGACGTAACGCGCCTGGAGCGACAGCGCATTATGAACATCAGCTTGGGCAATCTCCCCGTGGGCCAATGGCGGGATTTAACATCAAAAGAGCTGGCGGTGCTGATGGACAGCATTCGGGACTCTTCATCCGATGTTCCAGCCGCAGCTAAAAAATCCGGCAGCAAGGCAAAGCCAGCCACTGCACCAGCGCAAAAGCGCGACAACAACAAGCCACGCACGGGCCCACACACCGGTAACAAACCCCCAGCCCGGTCAGGTGCCAAACCTGCGGGCAAGCCCGGTGCACGGCCAGACAACCGCAAAGGCGTAAAGCCTGCTGCCAAGCCAAAACCCAAGCCGAAGAAGCAGCGCCAGCGCAGTCCAAAACGCTAACGCACACTTTCCTCTGTTTTCTCTATCGGCAGTTTTTTGGTCTATGAGTCTTTGATCGCCGGCGTAGGCCGCACCAGTATTTCGTTAACGTCGACATGAGCCGGCTGGGACACGGCATACATCACCGCGTTGGCAACATCGTCTGGCTGCAGCGCGTTGTCTGGCTGTTGGTCAAAAAAGGGCGTGTCTACCATGCCCGGCTCAATCAGGGTTACTCGAATACCAGAGCCCCGCAGTTCTTCGCGAGCGCCATAGCCAATGGCGGAAACCGCCCATTTTGTCGCGCTGTACATAGATCCCGGAATGGTTACACGCCCTGCGGCAGAACCCGTCAGTAACAGGTGCCCACGGCTTTCCCTCAGCGCCGGCAGGCAATGCTGCACGGTCAGGCCAACACCGTAGATGTTGGTCAGAATCATGTCTTTCCAGACTTCCACATCGGCACCACTGAACCCACCGGGCTCGCCTCCGCGGCCAGCGTTGGCGAATACAGCATCGATGCGGCCAAAACTGGCCAGCGCTTTTTTCACCATTTCACGCTGGTCTGTCTCGCTTTGCACGTCGCAGCGCACTGTTAATACCTGCTCTTTACCGCCCAGTTCCTGCTGCAACTTGTGCAGTTTATCTTCCGAGCGGGCCGCCAGTACCAGGCGATAACCCTGCTTTGCCGCTGCCCGTGCGGTAGCCGCACCAATACCGGAAGATGCGCCTGTAATCAGTAGTACGGGTTGATCGCTCATAATTAGCTTCACCGTGGTCAATGAAAGTTGATAACACTCATCTACTTTAGGCCGCCGGCTCACAGTTTCAACCGCGAGCGGTATAGAATCTGGCAACCAACGCGAGCTTATGTGATGCTTAAAACAGAAACTGCAAGTGGTTAGCGAGGCATTTTTATGATGTGGGCTCTGTATTTACTGATATTTATCGGGTTGTCTTTGCTGGTGTTTTTAGCCGTGTCGTTCATTCTGTTCCGGCCAGACGACTACTCGGCGTTTGATGGCCATGATTTCAAATCACGCACAGCGCTGCCTAGCCTCGCCAACAAAGACGTGATCGAACGCGTACGCAATATGGGCAAAGTACTGGATGGTGTTAGGGGGCGGGCGCGGATTCTTGCCATGCGCGAGTACATGGACAGCATCAGCGATGATCTGCAAATGGTGTCTACCGTCACCGCTACCGAACAACCCCGCGGTGAGTGGGTGATAGCCCCCGGCGCCGATACCCGTCGGCGCATTCTGTACATTCATGGCGGCGCCTGGATGGCGGGTAGCCCGCGCAGCCATCGCAGTATGACCGACCAGCTGTCGCAAATTGGCAAGGCCGCGGTGTTTGCGGTGGACTATCGGCTGATGCCGGAATACCGCTATATGGCCGGCGTGGAAGATTGCCGCAAAGCCTATGAGTGGCTGTTGCGCAATGGCCCGGAAGGCGAGCAGGAGGCTCAGATTATGGTGATTGCAGGGGATTCGGCCGGCGGTAGCCATACCCTGGCGCTGATTGCGTGGCTGCGCGACCAGAGGCTGCGCCAGGCCGATGCGGCCATCGCACTGTCGCCGTCCACCGACATGACCATGACCGCGCCCAGCAATCGAAGCAATATAGCCACCGACCCCATGCTGGGCCCGATGTTTGGTGGGCTGCAAAAAGTGCCGCTGCCGGTTTTGTGGTGGTTCAGTACGGCAACCTTCCGCATGCGACCGGCCAGCCCCGTGGCTTCGCCATTACGCGGACCGCTGCATGACCTGCCACCCACCCTGATTCAGGTCAGCGACTGCGAAATGCTGGCAGACAACGCAAGGCGCTACGCCGCCAAGGCGCAGGCAGCAGGCTCTCCGGTGGAGCTGCATATCTGGCAGGGTATGGTGCACGTGTGGCAAATTTTCGGCCCTATGCTGCCAGAGGCAGACGAAGCCTTTGACGACATGGCGGAGTTTCTGCGAGCTAACACCGGCGCTGCCCATCAGGCTGGGGTGGATTAAACCTGAACCTTTCCCCGCAACGCTTTGGTACGGCCCTTCTGCACTTTTCCGTCAGTGCGCTTACGCTTGGCGGATTTGCTGGGCCTTGTGGCGCGGCGAGCTTTTTGCGGTTTTGCGGCCTGCAGAATCAACGCCTTGAGCCGCTGCAGAGCGTCGTTTTTGTTTAGCTCTAGCGTACGGTGGCTTTGTGCTTTAAGCATAAGCACACCGTCTTTGCTGATGCGCTGATCGTTCAGCGCCATCAAGCGTTCTTTATAAAACGGTGGCAGCGACGAGTTCAGAATGTCAAAACGTAAGTGCACCGCAGAGGAGACCTTGTTGACATTCTGCCCACCGGCACCCTGAGCGCGGATCTGGGTGATTTCGATCTCCCAGTCCGCAAGTTCAACAGCGTTTGTTAATTTAAGCATAATCTACTTTACCACGCCGAACGGGACACTAGTCTGAAGCATGAACAAATATGCGCGCTTCTACCGGCAGGTTTGCCAACTTGCGATGCAGCCGGAATCTAAGGCGGTTGATATCATCTGGCCAGTTATCCGGCAGAGCCACTTCTACCATCAGTGATGGGCCAACCTTGATGGTGCTGGCACAGTCCGGGTGCAAGCCAACATCCCGCATGGCCTCGGACACACAGCTTTGCAACTCTTCAGACGGCGCAGACAAAAGCAGTTCACGCACAGCCGCCGCGGTCATTTTCACCGGAACTACCAGAAAGTAACCTGAAATCAACACCATCATCAGCGGGTCGGCGTACCTGGCCAGATGAGCCCAGGCACCGGTTTCCAGCAAAGCGGCTGCCAAAAAACCGATCAGCACGGCCGCACTCAGCGCCATGTCCATCAGCCACTGCTTCTTTTCTGCCAGCAGCAAACCGGAATGGCTGCGGCCCGTGGCCCAATGCAAATAGGCCCACACCAGCGCGCAACCTATTACGCTGATCACAGAGAAAATCAGAGCCATACCGGCATCAACCACCTGACCGCCGTTGATCAAAGCAGCAATGGCACAGAACAGTGAAATGACACACACCAAGGCAATCGTCAGGCCCTTTACTGCAATCACCAGGGGCTCCAAAGCACCACGACCCAAGGGAAACGCATCGCAGGCCGGTTTGCGCATCAGGCGCGCTGCATAAACCGACAACAGCGAGAGCATCAAGCTCACCAACGAATAGGCGCCATCAAAA
Organism: Marinobacter sp. LV10R520-4; assembly: GCF_002563815.1. Lineage (NCBI taxonomy): Bacteria > Pseudomonadati > Pseudomonadota > Gammaproteobacteria > Pseudomonadales > Marinobacteraceae > Marinobacter > Marinobacter sp. LV10R520-4. The sequence goes on from NZ_PDJM01000001.1 coordinate 271,570, forward strand.
AGAATAACCAAAGAATCGACCCACACGCCCCAGGTAATCCCCAAAATTGCAAACAGGGCAGCACCTATCGACGATAAAATCAGCGCCAGGTTTTCCCGCGCCAGAAAAGCAGCCATAAACACCTCCAGTGACTGGAGGCATATACTAATCACCTATACACTGAGGCGTGAGTCGCTGGCCGACGGTTTTCCCGTCGCTAATAAGGGTAAATACGCAATTTAAGGCGCTTTCTAAGTCAATTTCCAAGACACGTGCTAAGGAATTCTCCGAGGCACTTTGCAAGGTACTGCTAGCGTGAAAACATCACAAATACAGATTTTTCTGGCGATTGTGCGCTTTGGCACCGTTGCCGCGGCTGCCCGCGAGCTCGGCCGCAGCCGCACCACCGTCAGCACGGCATTGGCGGCGCTGGAAGACGAGTTGGGCGCGCAACTGTTCGAACGCAGTGGTAACCAGCTTCAGCTGACCGCTGTGGGCCACTCCATTGTGACCGACTGCCGGCGTTTTGATCAGGTAGCAGGACAGATCATGGCCCGTTGCCAGCACCATATTAGCGGTGCCGAAACCGCTCTGCGTATTGGCCGCGATGACTCTCTGCCCGATTCGGCATGGCGCAGCATTCTTCAGCGCCTTAAACAACGCTTCCCCCATACCAGTATTGCGGTGTATCTGGCCTCACCCCGGGAATTGCCGGCGCTGGTGGAGCATCAGTCGGTAGACGTGTGTTACGGCCTGATGCCCGAGCCCACCACCGAAGGCTATGAATGGCGGCGCGAGCTGGCGGATGTGCGCATGTTAACGGTGGCCGCCAGCAGCCACCCGTTGTGCCAGCTGGAACGGGTAACCCAAGATGACCTGGTGACGCACACCGAAATCACCCTGGCCTCTATACGCGATATGCGCCTGGAACCGGAATCCCCGGAAACCGCAAACTATTTAGCGTTTACCCAGTACGAGCTGATACGGGACTCGGTGATTGATGGCGCTGGCTGGGCGGATTTGCCGCTGCCACTGATTCGCGAGGCGTTGGCCAGCGGCGAGCTGACCACCATCCACCACCGCAGTGCCAAATGGTGGAAAGTGTTCAGCGCGCTGGAATCCGAGTACGCCCAGGGTGGCGCCGTGGTGGTCTGGCTGGGCAATGAACTAGAGACTTATCTGGCCGAGGTGGCCAGCTAGCCGGACCCATAGATGTTTTCAGTGCGGCTGAGTTGGCTTTGAACGGCGCTACAGACTGCCATTTAGAGCCAATTGCAACGCTATCGCCGCCATCATTAAACCAATCAGGCCATCAATAACACGCCAGGCCAGTGGCCGCGACAGCACCGGGGCCAATGCGGCACCGCCCCAGGCCAGCAGGCTGAACCAAACCACAGAAGCGGTGCTGGCGCCGATCACAAAAGCCACGGCGCTGCTCTGCTGGGCACCAATCGCTGGCACCAGCAGCAGCGTGTCGAGGTAAACCTGAGGGTTCAGAAGAGTGACCGCCAGCGCAGTCAGTATAACTTTGCGCAAACTGCCTCGAGTGGCCGCGCCAACTTTTAAAGCCGCGCGGCCCCTAAAGACACGCACGGCCGCCTGAAGCGCCAGCCAACCCAGAAAAACCACACCCAGCCAGCGCAAAAATTCCAGCGCCTGGGGCACCGCCATCAGCGCCGCGCTAACGCCGAACATGCCCAGGGCGAACAGACTGGCATCGCACACTGCGCAAATAGCCGCCACCGGCCAATGATGCTCCCGGCGAATGGCTTGGCTCAGCAGGTACGCATTTTGCGCGCCAATGGCGATAATTAAACCGCCGCACACCAGTAAACCGGTTAAGTAACTTTCAAGCACACGCAGGTTCCTTACAAAAGCTTGGCTTTTTAGACGCTGCGCAGAATATCGGCTTTACACCACAATCGCCATTAATGATCCATATTGGAATGATCTGTCGCGGAGTGATTCATCGTCGAGTGGTCCATACCAACATCGTCTTCGCCAGCATCGTCCAGTGACCTGACGTTCAGCACTGCGTGCTGCGCCGGGATGCGTTCAAACGTAAGCGTAACGGGGATTTTCTGCCCGACCTTTAACGGCTGCTTTAAACCTTCCAGCATCAGGTGATAGCTTAGGGGCTTAAACTCCACGCTCTGGCGAGCATCTATGTTCAAGCCATCCGGTAACGGTTTCATGCGCATCATGCCGTTGTCTGCAAGGGTTTCATGGATGGAAACGTCTGTGGCGACTTCGGTGGTGGCGCCAATGAGGCGGACTGCAGCGTCAGTGTGATTATGAATAACCATGTAACCAACACCGACCGCTGCGCCCGGTGGCGTTGGCCGGCTCCAACCGTGCTCTACCATAACACCGCTTACATAGGGAGTGGGAGCTGTGTCGGCAGCAGCCATCAGCGGGATGCAACTCGCGAACGCAGCAACAGCACTAACATGGCGGGCAAAGCGACGAATCAAGGAAGAGGGTTTCATCAAAAGCTCCTGCGGGGTCAAAATCAATAGTTAGCATAGCCTGCCACAAACAGTCACAGCAACGCTGCGACCAATTGTCGCTGGGCCAAATCAGTCAGACGGGACATTATTAATGGGGGGCTTTGGCTCAACAGTAAAAGCGGCCGGACGGCCAAAATAGTAGCCCTGAAACAGCGTGCAACCCATTGCCATTAACGCTAGGTATTGGCCTTGGGTTTCTACGCCTTCGGCAACCAGTTCAAGCTGATGACTGCGGGCAATACTGATAATGCTGGCGACCATTTTTTGGGCTTTGTGATCATCTAACAGTCCGTCAATGAAGCTCTTGTCGATTTTCAGCTCGTCAAGCGGCAGAGTTCTCAGCAAGCTTAGCGACGAATAACCGGTACCAAAATCGTCCATTGATACCCGCACACCCTGTTTACGCAATTCGTTGAGTATGACAAGTACATCATTGGCAAAACCCGGCTGCAAAAATTGCAATACCGATATGTTCACCGCCAGTTTCCACATTTCACCCTGGGCACCCACAAACTCGGAAAACTCGCGAATGCTGGTTTCCATCACAAACCGGCCTAATGCCGGCATAAGTCCGCTGGACTCGGCAATCCCGACAAATTCATCAGGGCCAACGTGGCCGAGTTCCTCGTCGTACCAGCGCACCAGCGCTTCATAACCATAAACGGCTTTGGCACAATCAACCTGAGGCTGAAACACCATGCTCAGCTGCCCCAGGCTCAACGCCTGGCGTAAGCGTTGTTCAATCTGTACTCGGCGGATGTAGGCCAGCTCAAGCTCTTCCCGATAAAGACACCAGTCATTACGGCTCTTTTTGGCCTGATACAGGGCCAGGTGCGCGCTGCGTAAAAGGGTATTCACCGAATCGCCATCACGGGGGTACACCGCTACACCGATGCTGGCACCCAGCTGCAAGGGAAACTGTTCCAGTTCCAGCGGTTTGTCCAGTTGGTGGCTAAGCTGGCGCGCATGACTCTCGATCGCCTGTAAATTCACCGCCTTAATCAGTAACACAAACTCATCGGCGCCCAAACGAGCAACTACGTCCTTTTCGTCGACTACGCTGAGCAGCCTGCGTGCAAATGCGCAGAGCACCTGGTCACCGTATTCTTGCCCAAAACGGTCATTAACGCCGCGAAAGTGGTCCATATTGATGACAGCCACCATAAATCTCTGTTTGCGCCGCAGCAGGCTGTCGATGCTAGCGCTTAGCCCCGAACGATTGCCCACTCCTGTCAGTTCATCGTGTCGCGACAGGTACATCAGCTCTTTGAGGCGCTTGGCTTCGGCTACCGCGATAATACGAAACATGATGAACAAGGTCAGAAAACTGCCTAGGGTCTGTTGATAATTCACATCGGCAGCCAGAGAAATGCACAAGCCAATGACACAATGCTCTCATAGTTACGAGTCAGTTTGTCATATCGGGTGGCGACGGCCCGATACTGCTTGAGCCTGGCAAACGCATTCTCGACCAGGTGTCTGAGCTTATACAAATGCCAGTCGAGCCCCTTGTTTCCCTTTATCGAGTTTTTCCTTCTGGGGATAATAACGCTCATTTCGAGGGCTTCTGCCTCAGCGCGTATCGTCTGACTGTCGTATCCTTTATCGGCTATGAGTATCTGTGCACCTTCAACTTTTTTGATGAGCGCGGGCGCTTCTGTACAGTCATTGATGTGCCCGGCGCTGGCTGCAGGCTGCCGAGCGCGCTCAGTGCATCTGGAATCAATTGCTGAACCTGGTCATGGACCGGCCGGGCAGCAAAATCCTAGAGCACGCCTGGCTGTAACAGCGGCCCGAGGAGCACGGTCAGATTGCGGTACAGAGCCCACGGCGGTGCTGACTGCGGCTGCCGTGTACCCAACGCTTGAAAGCCGCGTTCCAGTTCCTCGGCCTTGCCTGACTGCAGCGCTCGGAACGTCTGCACATAGGCCGCCAGCAAGGACGCTTCGACCGGTTGTATGCAGCCAAAATCATAGACCACCAGTTGACCCTCCTCCGTATAGGCGAAGTTGCCTGGGTATGCAGCAAAAAATTGCCGGAAATCTATCAGCCGCTGCATTTCCGCTGCGTAATCCAGCTCGGCTGTGATGGTTTGCTCCAGCTCCCGGTAAACCCCTTCGAGCTGCGCTGCCGGCGCCCGAAACAGCCGACCCAGAGGCAGCAGACGGCGTACCTGCTTGAGATCCGCGGTGCAGATCGCGGCAATGCCCGGATACTGGATCTTAAGCACCAGAGCCTGACCATCCAGTCCACGGCCGCGATGTACCTGCCCCAGCGAAGCCGCCGCGAAAGGCTGCTCATCAATATGTTCGAATTAGTCTGTCAGCTCGCCTTCGTAGACCCGCTGCAGGTGGGCCTGCAAATGCTGATAAGGAAGCGCCGGCACCTTGTTCTGCAGGGCGCCGAGGGCACGGGATACCGGTTCACGCAGCACATCATACCACTGCGACGCCATCTGCCCGAGCTTGAGAACAGGCCCTTTCATGTCGCCCACCGGCTGCCAGTTGATTCCCGAACGTCCGCGCAGCAGGCGCTGGCCGAGCACGCCACCGGCAATCCGGGTAGCGGTTCCGGCCAGACGCAGAAAGCGGCGGGCAGGCGGCAGTGCCATTAGGGTGCTCCATAAGCGGTTTCAGCGATACTGGGGCGGCCCGCAATCACGACACCGTAAGCAAAAATGACAGTCAGGTTCCGGCAAGTCTTTTAACCTGCCGGTTTGAGACCTAGTCCGACTTCTTCTAATATAGAGCCTAAGCCCACCTGCAGGAGTCCCAGTGGCGAACCCCTCAAGCAAGCCAGCCCGTCCAGCCGGTTCCCGTCGTCAGCCAGGCAAAACCACGAAAGCACTCAATGCATTATTCAGTTTCTGCTTCTGGCTGGGCGTATGGGCATTGCTGAGCAACGCAGAGGGCTGAGCATTCGGGATACCTCTGGCAGCGATAGCAACCTTCGCCGGCTACCGTCTCGAACTGCGTTGCGGCTCACTGCGGTGGCAGGCGATTCCAGCTTTTCTAGGATTCTTTCTGCGCGAGCTATTTTCGGGTGGCTGGGACGTAGCCCGCCGAGCCCTGCATCCGAGTTTACCGGTGTCACCGGCCTGGAAGACATTCGCTCTGACCAGCAGGGATCCGCGTGTTTGCCTGTTTTTATCGGCGATGGTTGGCCTGTTGCCCGGTACACTCTCATCGCACTATGAAGATCAAACGCTGCATGTGCATACGCTGGATCAGCATCAAGACTGGGAAAAAACCGTGGCACAACTGGAATTACGCTTGTCGCAATTACTCGGAGAACAAACCGCATGATGATGCTTGCTACCATATTGCTCGCAAGCATTGCCGTGGGTCTGTGGCGTGTGGTGCGCGGCCCGAGTCGTGCCGACCGCCTGCTCGCCGTGCAGTTGTTCGGTACTACCGGCGCAGCGGTGCTGTTATTGCTGGCCCATGGTCAGGGTCAGCCGGCGTTGATCGAGGCCGCGCTGGTGTTGGCCGTGCTGGCTGCAGTGCTCAGCGCGGCACTGGTCCAACTATTACGCCGGAGCCGACATGATTGAGCTGAACACCTGGCTATGCTGGCTTAGCTGGCCGTTTTTGTTGGCCGGGTTATTTTTCTTTCTGGCCGGCACAGTCGGGCTGTTACGTTTTCCCGACGCCTACAGCCGCCTGCATGCCGTCACCAAGGCTGACACCCTGGGCCTGGGTTTGCTCGTGGTCGGCCTATCGCTGCGCAGCGATAGCTGGCAATCGGTCACTCAGATGCTGCTGGTCTGGCTGCTGGTCATGGCCTCCGGGGCGACTGCCTGCCAACTATTGGCGCGCTACCAGCGCGACGCGGACAGAGCTGACGCCAAAACCCTTCAGGAGCAATCTTCCGATGGCCACTGAACTGGTCTTCGATCTGACGCTGATTCTGTTGCTACTCGGCCTCGCTGGTGCGGCGCTGCACACGCGTAGTCTTTATACCTCCATTGTGCTGTTCATCGTGTTCGGTCTCATGCTGGCGCTCACCTGGGCCCGGCTGGGCGCTGTCGACCTGGCACTGGCGGAGGCTGCGATTGGTGCCGGACTGATCGGCGTCATGCTGCTCGCAGCGCTGGCTCGCAGCGCCGCAGAGTCGACCTCCCAACCAGCCCGTGTGCCGCTGGCGATCAGCTTGCTGCTCGCTGTGCTGGTGCTGGCGTTACTGATCCGCGCGATACAACCACTGGCGGACAGTAACAGTGTGCTACCCGCCCTGGTCGATACGCACCTGGACGAGAGTGGCGTGAGCCATCCGGTCACGGCGGTGCTGCTGAACTTTCGCGCCTGGGATACGCTGCTGGAGCTGGTGGTATTGTTACTAGCACTGATCGGCGTTCGCCAGCTGGGCCGCTCTGGTATGGCTTTACCGCCGGCCTGGCCACTGCTACGCGCTTGGAGCCGAATGCTCGCGCCGCTGACGATCATCGTCGGCGGTTACCTGTTGTGGCGCGGCAGCCATGCACCTGGCGGCGCCTTCCAGGCCGGGGCCGTGCTCGCTGCCGGCGCGGTCATGCTGCGCCTCGCCGGCCTGCTGCCCGCTATTCGCTGGAGCCGCTGGCCGGTCCGCGCGCTTATGTTGGGCGGCGTGGCGACCTTTGCCCTGGTAGCCGCTGGCACCCACTGGATGGGTGCCAGCTGGCTAACCTACCCGCCCGGGTGGGCTAAGCAGCTGATCCTGCTGATTGAAATAACCGCCACCCTATCGATCGCCACCAGCCTGACCGTTCTGGTGATCGGCGAAAACGAACACCCCGCGCCATGACCAATGCTCTGATTTATCTGTGTGGTGGTGTCACCCTCTGGGTGGTGGGCCTGCACGCGCTGCTGGTTCAGCGCAATGCGTTACGCCGGATCATGGCGGTAAATGTGATGGGCAGCGGTGTGTTCATGGTCATGGTCGCGCTGGCCAGCCGGGACGCAGCCGTCGACCCGGTATTGCAGGCCCTGGTCGTCACCGGCCTAGTGGTGGCGGCGAGTGCCACCGCCTTTGCCCTGCGCCTGGCAACCGCCGATCCGCTCGACAAAAACGAACCGGAACGCAAATGAGCGCGGCGTTGCTCAGCCTGCTGATCCCATTGATCTCCGCGCTGGTCTTGCTGCTGTTGCGGGTCCGCGCCGGCAGCCTGGTGATACTGGCGAATGCGACCAGCCTGGGGTGCGCGGCACTGGCCCTGTACCAGGTCGTTATCAACGGCACACAGCAGCTCAATCTCGGCGGCTGGGAAACGCCGCTGGGGATACGCTTCGAGCTCGGCCCGCTCACCGCTCTGCTGCTGGTGTTTACCGCCCTGATTCATCTGCTGGTGGCGATTTATGCCCAACGCAGCCGTCACAGTCAGACCCGTGATACCGACTTCTGGCCCCTCTCCTGTCTGCTGCATGCCAGCCTGGGCGCACTTTGGCTGTCCCGCGATCTGTTCAATTGGTATGTCACCCTGGAACTGCTCGGGCTGGTCGCGGTGGCAATGGTGATTCTCTCTGGGCCGAGGTCACACGTACCAGCGCTACGCTATCTGCTGCTGTCCCTCGCCGCATCGCTGTGTTACCTGCTCGGCGTCGCACTGCTCTACGGCCAATACGGCGTGCTGGATATACGTGCGCTCGCCGGTGTCACATCCAATGACCAGGTCACGCGCCTGGCTCTGTTACTGCTGACGCTGGGGTTGATGGTAAAAGCCGCACTCTGGCCTTTGCATCAATGGCTTCCGGCTGCCCACGCTGCTGCGCCTACGGCGGTCAGCGCACTGCTCTCGGCGCTGGTGGTAAAGGGCCCCCTATTCATCCTCTGGATGCTCTGGGATAACGTGGCTCCAGTAGAGCTCGCCAGGCAGGCGGGTATCTTCTTCGCGGTTGCCGGTATTGCCGCCCTGGTCAGCGGCGGTCTGGCTGCACTGCGCACACCCTGGATCAAGGTGCTGGTGGCGTACTCCACGGTCGCCCAGCTAGGCTATGCCCTGCTGGCCCTGGGTCTGTTGCTGTATTGGCAGGATGCGAACATGTCTATCGCGCTGTGGCTGTTCGTGATTGCCCACGGCCTGGCCAAGGTGTCGATGTTCCTGGCCGCCGGCGAGATGCAGGCGACGCTGAGAAGCCGGCATGTCAGCGCGCTCAAGGGGGCCAGCCAGACCATGCCGATCGCCATGTTCGCGTTCGCAGTCGCCGGCGGCAGTCTGATCGGCTTGCCGCCCAGCGGCGGTTTCGTGGCCAAATGGGTGCTGCTGCAACCGCTATTTCTGGAACCTGCCCGCTGGCCCTGGGCGCTGGGCGTGCTGCTTGGCACTCTGGCCAGTGCCGGCTATGTATTCCGGGTGGTGGCCATCGCGTTTGATCGTGCCGACCCCAACCCGCCGAATTATGATTCCGATGTCTCGGCCCAGTGGCTCGCGATGTTGCCTGCCCTGATTGTGTGGGCCATGGCCTTGATGAGCGAGCCGCTGATCAATTGGTTCCGTGAGGTGGGGCTGTGATAACCGCCTGGACCACCCTGCTGCCGCCGGCAATCATACTCAGCTCGCTGTTGCCCGGCTTGGTCATATTCAGCCTGCGCGAAGATCAGGTGAAGCTGCGCATCGGCCTCAACCTGTTCGCCGTCATCCTCAAGCTATGCCTGGTCGGGGTGATGCTCTGGGGCGTCAATCAGGGGCTGGATTTTCGCTTCGCCATTGGCTTCCTGCCCGGTGGTGGCCTGGTGCTGCAGGGGGGTGCCACCTCGTTGCAGTTCGTTACCCTGTCCTCGGTGCTGTGGCTGGCAACTACCATCTATGCGATCGGCTATCTCGAGGATTCGCCACTGCGCTCACGGTTCTTCGGCTATTTCAGCCTGTGCGTCAGCGCGACGGTGGGCTTGGCTCTGGCCGGGAATCTGGTCACCTTTCTGCTTTTCTACGAACTATTGACGCTAGCAACATTTCCGCTGGTCGTCCACCGGGGCACGCAGAAAGCGTTGCGCGCCGGACGTGTTTATCTTGCCTACACACTGGGTGGCGGCGCGCTTCTATTGATGGGCATTGCACTGTTGCACAGCATCACAGGCAGCCCCGAATTCCAGGCAGGTGGCTACCTGGGGCCCCTGCTCGATGCTCATCGGCCCAGCCTGATACTCGCCTTCGCCCTGATGATCAGTGGTCTGGGCGTCAAGGCTGCATTGATCCCCTTACATGGCTGGTTGCCCCAGGCGATGGTCGCACCGGCTCCGGTCAGCGCTCTGCTACATGCTGTCGCGGTGGTCAAGGCTGGCGCCTTCGGCATCGTTCGGGTGGTCTATGACGTTTATGGCGTTGAGCAGGTGCAGGCGCTCGGACTGGCAATGCCACTGCTGGCTCTCGCAGCGGCAACGATCCTGTACGGTTCATTTAAGGCGTTGCAGCAGCAGGAATTGAAGAAAAGACTGGCCTACTCCACCATCAGCCAGGTGTCCTACATCACCCTTGGGGTCGCGCTGATGGGCCCGATCGCCGCGGTTGGCGCGCTGGCGCATCTGGTACACCAGGGCCTGATGAAGGTGACGCTGTTCTACTGCGCCGGCAATTTCGCAGAAACCCTGGGCATCCATCGGATAAACGAAATGAACGGAGTCGGCAAGCGTATGCCGCTGACAATGACTGCGTTCACATTAAGCGCATTGGGCATGATCGGCGTACCGCCAACCGCCGGCTTCATCAGCAAGTGGTATCTGGGCCTGGGCGCCCTGGAGGTCGGGCAGGATTGGGTGTTGCTGGTGCTGGTGCTTTCTGGTCTGCTCAATGCCGCCTACTTCCTTCCCCTGATCTATCGAGGCTGGTTTGCCGAGCCGCCGACGCAATGGCCGGAGGAACACGCCCTGGGTAACGGACGACCGGGGCTGGGAGAAACCCACTGGATGCTGCTCGCACCGGTACTGTTCACCGCAACGCTGGCCCTGTTGGCCGGCGTGCTGGCTGGCAGTGAGCTAAGCCCGCTGGCCTGGAGCCAACTGATCATCAATCGGCGGTTCGGCTTATGAGTGCTCTATTCTGGTTACTTGTGCCCCTCTCCCCGCTACTCGCGGGCGCCCTGCTGTGGCGCTGGCCAAATCGCATCGGCCCCTGGCTGTGGCTATGTTGTTTACCGGCACTGCTACTCAGCCTGTGGCCCGCTCCAACACTGGAGCCGGGAATACTCTGGCCGGGGGCAGCATGGGCCGCGGAGGATCTGCTCGCTCGCGCCTGGCTGGCATTCAGTGCACTACTCTGGGGCTGCGCAAGCCGTTTCGCGCACACCGATCTGGTCGGCGATCAACACCGTTTTCGCTTCTGGTCCAGCTGGCTATTATCCCTGAGCGGAAATCTGCTACTGGTAATAGCCCAGGATGCCGCCAGCTTCTATGTGGGTTTCAGTTTGATGAGTCTGGCCGCCTACGGGTTGATCGTGCACGAGCGCGGCCCTGCACCCCGCCAGGCGGGACGGCTCTACCTGCAACTGGCCATTTTAAGCGAAATGCTGATTTTCGCCGGCATGCTGTTGCGTATTCACGAAGCTGGCGGCGCGCTGGAGCTGGCGGCCTGGCAAGCCGTCCCTGTCGGCTCGCTGACAGCAATCGTACTGCTGGTTGGTTTCGGTCTGAAGGCCGGTTTCTGGCCACTGCACGTCTGGCTTCCACTGGCTCACCCGGCTGCACCGGCGGCCGCCAGCGCAGTGCTGTCCGGCGCAATGATCAAGGCGGGGATTCTGGGTTTATGGCGGTTCCTGCCAACGCAGGACCCCTGGCTGCAAAACGTCGCCCTGGCGCTATTGGCGATCGGCGCCATCAGCGCATTCTACGGTGTGGCTCTGGGGCTGATACAGAGCAGGGCCAAAAGCGCCCTGGCCTATTCGTCGGTCAGTCAGATCGGCTACCTGCTGGTGGTACTTGGCCTGGCCTGGTTGCATCCGGAGTCCACTGCCGCGGCTGCGACGCTATTGGCTCTTTTTGGCGTGCACCATGGTCTGGCCAAGGGTGCCTTGTTCATGGGTGCAGGCCTGGCAAGTCACTATCGGCTCAGCCCTCTGCACTGGCTGTTGATGGCTTTACCGGCAATGGCACTGGCGGGATTGCCGCTGACCAGTGGTGCGGCAGTCAAGATATTGCTCAAGGATGCGGTTTATGCCAGTGACGTCAGCCACTGGCTGATGCTATTGACAGCAGGCTCCGCAGCAACAGCAATGCTCTTGCTGCGCGCCCTCTGGCTAATGTGGCGGCACCAGCCTGAAGGCCGCGCCGCTTCCCCCCCGAAGGGTCAGTTACTACCCTGGGCATTGCTCTGCGTAATGCCGGCTCTGCTGCCGTGGCTTTGGCCCGAATTGCGCGAAGCGCTGGTAGCCAGCCTGCCGATAAAAACCTTGTGGTCGGCAAGCTGGCCACTGCTCGTGGCCGCGGCGGCCGCCTGGGCAGTCCACCAGTCTGGCTGGACCATTCCCGGGGCACTGCAGAAGTTGCCCAATCCAGCCCGAGCCGGATCGCTCAAGCTCAAGCGAATCATGCAGCGCCCGCCCGTGCCAGCAGTTGAAACGGAGATCCGGCGCCATCGCTGGCGCGACGTCGAGCGGCGCTGGAATCGGCTGTGGGGCAGCGGAGCCGTGATCACCAGCGCCTGGATCATTACTCTGCTGCTGCTCCTGGGCTGGCTGGGCTGAACAGTGTCAGCAGCCCTGCCAATGCTTCCGGCGGGACTGCCTCGCCATTGATTTGTCTGGGTGAGTCACTAGGCTACAGGTCCGTGCAACAGCTAACTTAGACATAGCCTTTAATAAAGCCAAAAAAGAAGCTTCCGCTAGGGTTGCAGGTTTTGCCGTCTTTTCACGGTGGTCATTTGGGATTAGCCATCTGCGACAAATACCTTATTTTAAGTCGCATATAGCAGCTAACTCTCAGATTTTCACAACCTGGAGCACATACCCCGCATCAGACTCTCTTGACGAACTCCGACTTCAGTTTCATCGGTCCAATACCGTCTATTTTGCAGTCAATATCGTGATCACCACCAACCAACCTTATACTTTTAACCTTTGTGCCCACTTTCACCACCAGCGAAGAACCCTTCACTTTAAGGTCTTTAATGACCGTTACGCTGTCGCCGTCTTGCAGTTCGTTGCCGTTGGCATCACGGATCATTTTCTCTGATTCTGCGGCGGCAGCCTCGGTTTCGCTCCACTCGTGGCCGCACTCCGGACACACCAACTGGGCGCCGTCTTCGTAGGTAAATTCAGAGGCGCATTGGGGGCAAGGTGGCAACTGTGACATGGCAGGTTTCCTCGGTGATTGAATAGGGTGCGCATTATAGCAGAATCACCCCCGACCCAGTCACACCGAGCAGCACTTGATCTGAGTGTTAACGTGATAGATCACTTTTACAAAGGAACTTGACCGGTCAGAGCCAGCGCGGCCAGCACAAGGCAGATAAACAAACCCGCAATTCCGGCAATTTTCAGCCCACCCATCAATTCCTGTTCCGGCGTCATAGCACTTCCTTGATTCCAGATGTATCCCAATTCAGCATTGGCCAACATTAAAGTGTCTTATGATGGCGCCGCTCATACGTGCGCAGTCACAAACATCAGTGAGACGTCACACAAACAATTTAATGCGAATAATTATTATTTGCAATTAATTTATCAGAACTGCCCCTAGCCAAATTGCCCATACAACTCAATGGGGGTCGTTCGTGCGCTCCGTCTTATCAAACTGTGGTAGCGAATCGGTGATCTGAAACCAGTCTGACTGCGCGTTTACATATACGTGTTGGGCCGCGACTTTGCCCAAAGGTTTTTCCAGCGCGCCTACCCGCAGCCGCAAAATGGCGGGAATGGCGTCTACCCTGCTATACAGCTGAGAGCCGCAGCGGCCACAAAAGCCGCGGTATTTGCCCGGACTGGAAGCGTATTCTTTTAGCTGGTCTGCGCCGATCAACCACTGCATGTGAATGGCCTGTGCCGGCGCGCTGGCAGAAAACGCACTACCGTGCGCTCGCTGACACTGTTTGCAGTGGCACAAAACCACCGGGCCCAAAGGGCCGTCATACTCAAACTGGACGTCGCCACAAAGACACTGGCCGCTATACGCCATTAATAGATCCCTCTCGTCAAACAGTTGTTCATTCAATGTCCTTTTATAAAAAAAATAACGAGCTAGAAAGAATATTTAATGTTTTGCCGAGCTTTGTGAATGGTAGCTCTGCGGAAAATAGGCTACTGTTAAATGTGTCGAAAGTTTAATCAATACGCAACGCCCGCCATGCAACTTCGGACCCTATTATGCCAAGCTCGTTATCCCCTGTGAACGCGTTTACTGCCTTGCCGGCTTCGGTTCGCCGCTTGCGTGGATTGGCGTTCGCTGCGCTGCTGGCGTGGCCGGTGCCTCAGGCCTTGGCCACAGATACAAATGGCCAAAGCGCGATGGCGCAGGCAGGCGCATGGAACGGCACTATGCGGGCCTATGCAACCAAATCACTGAACAGCGACAGCGCTTTGAGCATGGCTGCTATACCCATGAATGGGCCGGGCCTGGAGCAGTTTATCAATGCCGACACCCTGATGAGCCCTGGCTCCATCATGAAAGTCCTGACCACCTACGCCGCTTTGGAAATTCTGGGCCCCAACTACACCTGGGACACGGACTTTCTCACTGACGGTGACATGTCCGACAGCACGCTCAACGGCAACCTGTATGTACGCTTTGGCGGTGACCCGAAACTGACCTTCGAGCGGCTCTGGGAAACACTCAGAGAACTTAGGGATATGGGCATAACCCACGTCAATGGCGACCTGATTCTGGACGGCAGCTATTTTCAGATTGACGGTGGCTTTCCACCTTTCCAGGACAACGGCAGCAACCCCCACGCCCCGTTTCTGGTGGAACCCTCTCCGTATTTGACCAACCTCAATTTGAGCCAGCTGGAGGTTCGCTCAGACGAACGCGGCACCCGCGCTTGGAGCACACCGAACCTGGCTGAAGTGGTGATCGACAACCAGGTGATCAGCTCCGCCAAAGGTAACTGCCCCGGCCGCGGCTCATTCACCTGGACACCGGTTTTTCACAGTGACCAAAGTGTGACCGTAACGGTTAAAGGCACGCTGCCCAAGGGCTGTCGAACCACACGCTATTTGTCTTTGCAATCCCATGAGCGCTACAGCGCATCAATGATCCGCTCGCTACTGGCAGAAATGGGCGTACAAATCAGCGGTATCAACAGCGTGGGCATTACGCCCGAGAACGCCAAACTGGTTATGCGCACAACCTCACCCGACTTGGTGACCACGGTACGCGACATCAATAAATGGAGCAGTAACGTGATGGCGCGCCAGCTGCTTCTGGGTATTGGCGCAGAAAAGCGCAGAGCCACCGACAACGACGACCGGGTAGCCGCTATTCGCGCTATTTACAGCTGGCTGGAGGGCAAAGGTATTAACACCACCGGCATGGTGATCGACAACGGAGCCGGCTTAACCCGGCACGGTCGCATCAGCGCTCGCCAGGGCGTAGACATTCTGAGAAATGCGTGGAATAGCCGTTATTCAGCGGATTTGATGGCGTCTATGCCATTGATTGCAATGGACGGCACCATGGCCCGCAGGCTACGGAATACTGGTATGAAAGGGGAAGGCCGGATTAAAACCGGTTACCTGGAAAACGTACGCTCCATTGCCGGTTTTACCCGCGACGAAAACAACACCACCTGGGCTGTGGTGGGCATGGTTAATCACAATCCAGCCTGGAATGGTCAAGCGGTGCTCGACCGCATTCTGTATTCACTGCACCACAAACCGCCAGTGCCCACCACCCTGTCGCAATCCTCGCCCTAAAACAATTGTCGCATTGTGCCGGTATGGACAACTAACCGAGAAGCCCGCAGCACCTAGATGTCAAAGGGCTTTTCAGATTTTTGACCGGTAATCTGGCGCAGAGTGAACTCGGTCAGCTTGCCCGCTATGGGCGCGATAAATGTCACCAGTGGAAAAGCCACGCCCCAAGCCACAAGAAACGCACGCAACCAGCGGAACGCAAACTGAGCATCCAGCCCGGTATTCATAAAAGTAATTACCCCAGACATCAACAACGACATCATGCAGGACATGTAAAAACCAAAAATTAGCTGGCGCACTCGGGCAGATCTGAAGCGAGACATTAACATTCCTGTAGCGTCTGAAAGCAAACGGCTGTCGTATTTAGTTTAGCTGCTATAACGTATTTAGATGTCGTACGTATAGTAATAAGTAAGCGATCTTTTAGGTAGCTCTGAATGCTTGATTCCTCTCGGCCACGGCGTATCAAACCTGCAATACTTCTACGATGGGCAGTCACGCTGGTTTTAGTGCTTGCGATTGCCGGTTGTAGCTCTGCCAGGCTGGCTTACCGTTACGCGGACTGGGGCACGGTGTGGTGGATGGAAGACTATGTATCACTCACCGGCGCCCAACAGCAAGCCCTTGAACAGGGCGTTCGCGATTTTCGCCAATGGCATTGCAGCCGGGAGCTGCCCCGTTACGAACGTTGGTTAAGCACCGTTATAGCCGATGCAAATACAGCTGTACTGACGGATTCAGGGCGTATGGAGTTCCACCAGGAGCAACTGCTTGGCTTGCTGCCAGCACTCACCGAAAAAGCGACACCCATGGTAGTGGCCTTTCTTAAAACATTGAGTGACGAGCAGGTTCGGGAATTGGCGGCTAATATGGCCGACCGCCAGCAAGAGCTAGAGCAGGACTTGCTGAAGCGCTCGCCGGAAGCCACTGCCTCGGCTCGCGCCGAACGAACCGCGGAACGTCTTGAATCGTGGCTGGGCGACTTCAGTGATGATCAGTATTTCCGCATTCAGCGCTGGTCTGCAGCCCAAGCCGGCCAAACCGATATCTGGTTGGAAGGCCGCGAGCGCTGGCAGCAAGCGTTTCTGGCAGCCCTGCAACAGCGCCAGCAGGCAGAGTTCGCCAGCGTTATCTCCGATTTGTTGCAAAACCCCGAACAGGCACGTGGGCTGGATTACCAGCAGACCATGGCACAAAGCAAAAATGCGATGGCCACGCTGTTAAGCGACCTGCTGGCAATGGGTGGCGAACCTGCCCTGAAACACGTCAAAGCCAAGGCCACTGAACTGAAGAGCGACGTTGACGTACTCACCTGCCAGCTGCCTACAGCCTGAGGCAGTGCCATTCCGAAGCGCCAACTCAAATGGTTAAATAGCCACCGTCAGCGTTCACACAAGCACCGGTGGTGTAACTGGATGCAGCCGATACCAGATACAGCACTGTGCCCGCCATTTCGTCTGGGCTGGCTACCCGCTTCATGGGTATGTGCGCCATCGCCTGCTTTTTAATTGCTTCGTTGCTGGTCAGCGCGCTGGCAAATTTTGTATCGGTCAGCCCGGGTAAAAGCGCGTTCACCCGTATGTTTTTTGGCCCCAATTCCATGGCGAAAGACTTGGTCATGGAAATCACTGCGGCCTTGGTAATGGAATAAATACCCTGGAAATGGCCCGGGTTAACGCCGTTCACCGACGCCACATTCACAATGGCCCCGCCGCCGTGCTTTTTCATGAGCTGTGCACCCTTGGCGCACATAAAAAAGTAACCGCGAATATTCACATCCACGGTTTTATTGAAGGCGGCCATATCGGTGTCTTCCACCGGCCCAAAATAGGGGTTGGTAGCAGCGTTATTCACCAGAATGTCCAACTTACCGTGCTTTTGCTCTATATGTTCCCAAACCGCGTCAATCTGGTCCATTTCGCCAATATGGCAGGCGAAGGCCTCTGCGCTGCCGCCAGCGTTGCGAATACTGCTGGCCACCAACTCGCAGCCGTCCAGTTTGCGACTGCTGACAATCACGTGGGCGCCTTGGGCGGCTAGTGTGCGGGCGATGCTCTCGCCAATACCGCGGCTGGCACCGGTGATTAACGCGATTTTTCCGTTCAGATCAAACAAATTCGTGCTCATGGATTCCCCTGTTTTTAGCGAAATTGTTAGCGAAAGGTTACCAGGGCGGGGTCTTCCGCCTCCAGGTGGCTGTAATTGTTGAACACTGCCAAACTGCGCCGACTGTCGCTATGGCGCCTGCGGCTACTATAGAGCACTCGGGTAACGCTGGTGTTGGCGATCATGCTGTTCAAGTCCAGAGTGCGTTCATCGCTCAGATCGAGCAGCGCTTGCACGATCACTGCAATGGGGCCACCCGAGGTTGCAACCAACAGGTCACTACCCGCGGCGTAGCTGATTGCCTCATCTAGCGCTGCCAAAACCCGCGCCTTAAACCCGGGCCAACTTTCCGCGTATTCGTGATCAAAGCGGCCACTGGCCCAGCGCTGGACGGCCGCGACAAACTCCACTTGAAACATTTTAGCTGGCGCAGCCAACGCAGCCAGATCCCGCGTCATCACGCTATGGTCCTGCCACTGGGGCCGGTGGCGGTGAATCAGCGCCACATGATCAAACTCATCAAAACCGGACGCCACCTGCATAGCTGGCAGGCCGTCACCAAAACCGCTAGCCATAGCCTCCACGGTTTCCCGGTGACGCCGTAACGTCCCGCCAAACACCACCTGCGGCTTTGCTGTCGCCGCTTGCAAACACCTCAGTGCGCGCCCCAGCACCCGCCCCTGCTGCCAGCCGATTTGCGAGAGGCGATCGTAATCTTCCGCACCAAAACTGGCCTGGCCGTGGCGCACCAGATAGATCGTTGCCATTACAGACTGCTCTTTGAAATCAGCTTCTCACAGCGCATTTGCAAATAATTGGCGGCCTGACCAAACATCGCAAAACGCTTGTCGGCAGTCTGGCCGTGGTAATAGCGGGTGTAGATCTGCTGAACAATCACCGCCAGCCGAAACAGACCATAAACCTCGTAGAAATCGAAGTTTTCGATCTGTCGTCCTGATTGTTGCGCGTAATAGGTGACCACCTCGTCACGAGTCAGCATACCTGGCTGATGGGTTGGCTGACGCCGCAACATTTTGAACGACGCTTCGTCATCCGCCTGTACCCAATAAGCCAGACTGTTGCCCAGATCCATCAGCGGATCGCCAATGGTGGCCATTTCCCAGTCCAGCACGCCGATCACCTCAAACAGGTTGTCAGGATTCAGCACCACATTGTCGAAACGGAAATCGTTGTGGATGACCACCTGGGCGACATCGCCTGGCATCTTTTCATTCAGCCATTGCATTACCGCGGCAAAATCGCCTACGTCATCGGTTCGGGCTTTTACAAATCGCTCGCTCCAGCCACCAATCTGGCGCTGCACGTATCCTTCGCCCTTTCCAATATGGCTCAGGCCCGCGGCTTCGGCATCCACCTTGTGCAGCTCAACCAACTTATCGATCACGTTCTTGCAAAGTGTACGAACGTCTTCTGCTGGCATAGCCAGATCCGCAGGGAAATCCTGGCGTAGAATCACGCCTTCAAGGCGCTGCATTACGTAAAAATCACAGCCCAGAACGCTGTGGTCGTCGCAGGTAGCAACAATCTCCGGCACATAGCTGTACACCGGCTTGAGCGCTGCCATCACGCGGGCTTCGCGCAGCATATCGTGGGCTGAACGGGCAATCTTGCCGAGCGGCGGTCGGCGCAGCACAAACGAACGCGGGCCGTAATCCACCTGATAGGTCAGGTTAGACGCCCCACCGGGATACTGGCGAATTACCGGCTCGCCCTGCAGATTAGCCACCGCCTGCTTCATAAAGCGATCGACCGCTGAGGCATCCAGCTCCTCGCCATCGCGCACCGCCACCGCCTGATCAACCTGACTCATTATATCCACTCCCGTTTTACAAAATTCGACCGTGCCGGCACCTTCAGGATTTGGGCTTCGCACTCATCTTTTTAATCCAGCTCTTACTGCCCTGATGCATCAGCCAGTCAAAAGCCCAGGGGGCGTGGCGCTTGAGCACCCACATACGGCGCTCCTTAACGTGGGGCAGAACCCAGAAAGTGTTGCTTTGAACCGCCCGAAAAATATCATCGGCCACGTCTTCCGCAGAAATCGTGGAACGCTTCATCAACTTGGCGACATTGCCCTGAATACCGGGAATCACCGAACGCATACCTTCGGTCAGATTGGTCTGAAAAAACGCCGGGCATACACAACTGACCTGAATACCGTTCTCGCGCAGCTCCTGGCTCATGGTTTCCGACAGAGCAATGACACCGGCCTTGGACACGTTGTAGCTGTTCATCATCGGCGCCAGCATCAGGCCCGCCATAGACGCAATATTCACAAACGTTCCCGCGCCCTGCTGTTTGAACAAAGGCGTAAACGCCTTACAGCCCCGCACTACGCCCAGCACATTAATGTCCAGAATCCACTCCCAGTCCGCCATCGGCGTGTCTTCAATAGACCCGGCCGACGCCACACCGGCGTTATTCACCACAATATCCACCCCGCCCCAACGCGCGGCCAGATCCTCCCGAACCCGCTCCAGATCCTTCAGCCGGCGAACATCACAATCCACGTAATAGCCCTCACCTCCGGCCTTACAAATCTCCTGCTCCACCAAGGCGCCTTGCTGCGGGTTTACATCGCCAATACACACCTTCGCACCCTCACGGGCATAACGCAGCGCAATCGCCCGCCCCAACCCACTGGCCCCACCGGTAATAAACACTCTTTTTGTCATAATTATGTCCTGATGTGTGGAAAATACGACCTTACAATCGCCGAAGCCGAAGAGCAGCTTGCCGATGTAGCGGATGAAACTGTGCGGAGCCATGGATGGCGGAGCCCAAGCCGCGCAGGGAGCCTTGAGGCGTGTTTCAGCCGTTACGTCGGCAAGCTGCCAGACTCCGGAGCAATCAGTTATATTTACGCAACTCAAGCCGAGCCACCATAGCCCGATGCACCTCATCCGGCCCGTCCGCCAAACGCAACACCCGCGCATACGCGAACAACGCCGTCAGCGGAAAATCATCATCACTCACACCAGCCCCACCGTGAATCTGAATAGCGTCATCCACAATCGTCTGCAGCATCTGCGGCACCAGCGCCTTGATCATCGACACCTCCTGCAATGCTCCAGCGATGCCCTTGGTATCCAACGCCCAGGCGCACTTCAGCGTCAACAAACGCGCCTGCTCGATGGCCATACGCGCGTTGGCAATCTTGTCCACGTTGCCCCCCAGTTTAGCCAAGGGCCGACCGAACGCCTCGCGGGATAGCGCCCGTTTAATCAACAACTCCAGCGCCCGTTCGGCAGCGCCAATGGCACGCATGCAGTGGTGCACCCGCCCCGGCCCCAAACGGCCCTGGGCAACCTCAAAGCCGCGGCCAGGCCCGGCAATAAAAGCAGAGACCGGCAGTCGCACATTATTAAACGCCACCACGCCATGGCCGTAAGGCTCATCAAAGGCACCAAATACCGGCAACATGCGCTCAATGCTGACACCCGGCGCATCCATCGGCACCAACACCATCGAATGACGACGGTGCTTGGCAGCCTCCGTATCGGTTACGCCCATAAAAATGGCGACCTTGCAGTCCGGATGACCCACACCTGTACTCCACCACTTGCGCCCGTTCAGCACCACCTCATCGCCGTCCACCGTGGCAGTGGCCGCCATGGTCGTCGCGTCTGACGAGGCGACGTCGGGTTCGGTCATACAAAAGGCCGAACGAACTTCACCACTCAGCAGACGCGGCAGCCATTCCGCTTTTTGCTGGTTTGAACCATAGTGGATCAGCACCTCCATGTTGCCTGTGTCAGGCGCGTTGCAGTTGAAGATTTCCGGCGCAATAAAGCTGCGTCCGGTCTCCTCGGCAATCAGCGCGTAGTCGGAATTCAGCAGGCCACAACCGTAGGTGTCATCGGGGAAAAACAGATTCCACAAGCCTTGCTCACGGGCTTTGGCCTTCAGTTCGCGGATAACGGGCAGCACTACCCAACGGTTATCCAGCGCCGCCAACTCCCGGTGGTACTGTGCTTCTACCGGAACAATCTCGTCGGCCATGAAGCGTTTTACCCGCTCCAGATAATCCTGGCCCTTGGCTGAAATTGAAAAATCCATTGCTTTACCTCCTACGCTGACTGAGCGCTACTGACACCCGCGGTTTGCGACTGCTGTTCAGTGTACCCAGAAGCAGTGTAGGCACAGGCAAAGTATTACGCGACTGAATTATTCTTATCCTTTACCATTAGTAAAATTGATATCACTGCGCATCTCGGGGATGAAAAACATGGCGGCAAACCGGCCAGACCTGAATCTGCTTCAGGTTTTTGACACTATTTATCGCGAGGGCAGTCTGACCCGCGCCGCCAAGACCCTGCACCTGACCCAGCCTGCGCTCAGCCACTCGCTGGCGCGGTTGCGGGCCTGGTTTAATGACCCACTGTTCAGCCGCCAGGGCAATCGTATGGTACCTACGCCGCTGGCCACCCGATTTATAGACTCCATGCGGCCAGGGCTCAACCAGATACACAGCGCCGTCGCTCAGTTCCATAGCTTTGACCCGGCACATCAGCGTAAGACGTTTTCGCTGGCTCTGCGCGACATTTTGGAATCGACATTTTTGCCCCACCTGATGACGCAGCTAGCGCCCTATCCGGATCTGGACATTGTTAGTCAAAGAGTGGCGCGCCGGGACATGGAAAGCCAACTGGCGGCGGGAAAACTGGATTTTGCAATTGACGTGCTGCTGCCGGTGAGCGAACACACCGGCCACCAATGGTTGCACCAGGACCCGCTGGTGGTTCTGGCGCGCAAAGACCACCCGTGGGTGACTATGGCGCCGACTGAGACCAGTAGCGAGTTATCGGCTGAGCGCTATTTGGCAGCGTACCTGCAAGCACAGCACGTACTGGTGTCGTCGCGGGCCACAGGTTCAGGAGTGGAGGATTTCGAGTTATCAAGACTGGGACTGCAGCGGGATATACGCTTGCGCTGTCAGCACTATTTTGCAGCTTGCCGGGTGGTGGCCAACACTGCACTGTTGCTGACCATGCCGGCGTCTTACGCGCGGCTACTGGCCAGCCATCATGACCTTGCCGTTATGCCAACTCCGGCGCCATTTCCGCCGGTGAATGTTCATTTATACTGGCACAAAGCCTATGAGCAAGAACCCGCACTGGTGTGGTTTCGCCAAAAACTGATACGTGACCCACCTCAATAGGCGCCCACCAGCCCCAGAAAACCGAAGAAGCCGACCGCAGTGATGCCCAATGAGGCAGCCACAATCGCAAACCCCCACCAAATTGCCTTACCCGGGTCAACGGCCAGACCATACCCGCGCAAGGCGCGGTAAAATGCCAGGGGCCCCAATACAAAAGCGCCCCCAATGGCAAACACCAGGCCCACACTGATACCCAAAAATGTCCAGGTGGCCAAGTTGTTGGCGCGCTCCTGCAGCTGTTCGGTAACACCCTGACGCTGCAAAAACAGTCGGCAAAACAGCCAAACCAGAGCGAACAAAATGGCCACAAAAACGGCGCCACCAATAACGGTCAAAATACGATAAAACACACACACCTGCCTTGGTAGAAAGAAATAAACAAAACGCTTGTGCAGTGCACAGGCACAAGTTCGAGAAAATTACTCCTCCGGAAAAAAAGGTTCCGGCAGTTCTTCAAAGCCTGGCCGGGCAAACAAGTAGCCCTGAAACTGGCTGATGCCCTGTTGCCGAAGCCAGCAATATTCCTCCATGGTTTCCACCCCCAGGCGATCACTTGGCTAACCCGTTGGTCCGACATGACCAGCATACCGGTAACCACTGCCAGTTGGTTATCATTATGCTCATTACCACGCAACAGAGTCATATACTGCTTAATCAAGTTCGGCGGACTGGCAATCACCAGGCTGATGCGCGAATGAAAAAGCGACATCCAAACCTTCGTCACAGCCACATTCGTCACACCGGCTTTTTTCATATAGTTTTTCAGACAACGTCATTACCCTCTCTGCGTATATTTATGTAGGATTACGACACATTACCAACTCAGCCGTAAATAACTCATCGAGTCGGCCGGTGGCATTGGCTGCCATCACAGCTACACTCATCACAACGACGCTAACGTAGCGCTTTTTTTGTTTACCAACCAAGGAGTTTGAATGTCTGCTACAACCAACATCGCTATCACACCCGGCGACGGTATTGGCCCGGAAGTGGTCAATCAAGCCGTTCATTGTCTTGAGTTACTACGCCAGCGCTTCAAACTGGATCTGGGTTGGCACCAATTCCCCTGGCCCTCACACCATTGGCACCAGCAACACGGCGAATCCATGCCTGCTGACGCTCTGGATCAATTGCGCGCTTTTGATGCCATTTTGTTGGGCGCCTTGGGCGACCCTGGCCCGGTGACCGATCGCAATCGTTATCTGTTGTCTGACAGCGTGTCGCTGGCGCCCTTACTGCAGATCCGTAAGGGCTTTGACCAGTGGGTTTGCGAGCGGCCCGCGCGCTTGCTGCCCGGCGCTCGCCAGTACCTGGCGGACGATCGCGCACGCGACATCGACATGCTGGTCATTCGGGAAAACTCAGAGGGAGAATACGTCAGCCAGGGCGGGCGCCTGCGCCAGGGTACGCCCCATGAAGTGGCTACCCAGATTGAAGTATTTACCCATTTCGCCAGCGAACGCATCATTCGTTACGGCTTCGAGCAGGCCCGCGCCCGAGCCATTCACCGCAAGCAACACGACGAGACACGCCAGTTTCAGACATTAGATGGCCGCGTCTGTGAAAGCCAGGTTTGCCTCGTCACCAAACGCAACGCCTTGCGTTACTGGGGTGATCTTTATACCGAAGTGTTTGAGCGCATGAGCCTGGAATACCCGGATGTGGCAACCCATCATGAGCTGGTGGATGCCGCCTGCATGAAGTTCGTGCAGAGCCCGTGGGCGTTTGATGTGGTGGTGGCCAGCAATCTGCAGGGCGATATTTTAACCGATCTGGCTGCGGTGCTGTCCGGCGGCTTGGGGGTGGCACCATCCTGCAACCTGAACCCCACCGACCCAAGCATGCCGTCGATGTTCGAGCCCACTCATGGCAGCGCGCCGGATATTGCCGGCCAGGGCCTTGCGGACCCCACGGCCATGCTATTCACCACCGCGCGCATGCTGGATTGGTTAGCTCGTAAAGATCCGGCTATGGCCGCGGCAGGCCATGCCCTGTTTGAGGCCACAGCCGCAGACCTGGCAAAGCACGGCGGCAAGCGACGATCAACCGCAGAGATCGGCGCAGCCGTTTGTGCACGGTTAAGCGCCTGACCTAAAAGTAAACACCGCTGTGCCTAGTCGGCCATAACAAACTCAAGCCGGCCTGGCGCTAAGCGGATATCCATGGGCACCATGCCAAACAGTCGCTGGGCCATGCTGCTATCGTCTAAGCGATATATCGGCATGGTTTCCAGCATTTGCGCCACTACCCGCATAACCGTGTCGGTAACGGGCTTAAGGTCACCGCGGAACAGTGGTGATTCAACGTTGCTTTCCAATAATTGTAAACGACGAAGATACACCGCCTTTTCAGCGCTGTCATAAACCGGAGCACCTTCAAGCTTCAACGAGATATCCACTGGCAGTTTTGCCATCAACACATTGAGAGCTACTTGGCCCTTCAACCCTATTACGACTACGTCACGACCGTCAGGGCCAAGGGTGATGTCCGCGTCATTCAAGCTCAGACTTAATGGCGAGCCGTTTTGCAACTGCTTGCGATCATAATCGCGCACAGCATCCTGCAGGTGGCGTTCAAGCTCACCTTCGGACACTGCGTAAGGAGAAAGGCTGGCGCAACCGCTGGCCAGAACGGCCAGCAAAACAATGCACAACCAGCGTGTGGTGTTCGAAAATCCGATCATTAATGTTGCCTCCGTGGGTTCGGGCTCTATCCTGACCCACGGTTGCCAAGCGGGCAAGTCCCGCTTGGCATTATTGTTGCGCCGACAAAAAAGCTAGAAATTCTGCTTTGCCATCCACGGAATGATACGGTCAAATGCTGCATCCAGCTTTTCACAGGTGGTTGAAAAGCTGAAACGCAGGGCATTGGTGCAGCCCTCGCCAAAGGAATCTCCGGGCACGGCACAGACCCCGGTTTCTTTTAGCATTCGCAACGCCAAGTCGGTGCCATCCACATGGGGGGGTAAATCCGGAAAGGCATAGAAAGCCCCACCCGGCTTGTAGCCGGTCAAATGCGGCGTCTGGGCGATCAGTTCAACAACCTTGTCGCGACGCTCGCGGTAAATATCGACCATGTTCTTTACGCATTGCTGATCGCCGGTTAATGCTGCCACACCGGCGAACTGGGCCGGCGTGTTCGCCACCGACGTGGTAAACATGTGATAGCGCCGCAGCGACTTGATGGCCGCTTGGCTGGAGATTACCCAGCCAACTCTAAGGCCCGCCATGCTGTAAGTTTTGGAGAAACTGCTGATGCACATGATGTTGTCCAGATCCACCGCGCAGGTTAAAACACTGGCAAATTCATCGTCATCAAAAATCAGGTGATCGTAAACCTCGTCGGCATAAACCTGAATGCCGCGATAGGCACATTCTTCCAAGATGGCTTCCACGGTTGAACGCGGATACACCGCTCCGGTGGGGTTGTTCGGATTATTCAGAATCATCGCGTAGGTGCGCGGCCCAATCGCTCGGATAACGTCGTTTGGATCTAACTGGTGGTTGTTTTCCACGTGAGTCGGCACATATTTCACCTCGCCACCGTTCATACGGATCAGCGGTGCATACAGCAGAAAAGACGGATCTGTCACCAGAAACTGACGCCCGGGTGCGGCGGTTGCGGCTATAGCCAGGTACATGGCTTCGGTGGCGCCATTGGTCACCAGGATATTGTCGCGAGTAAGCTTGCGGTTGTAACGTTTGCTGTAATAGTCGCGCAAAGCCGTTACCAATTCTGGCAAGCCCGCATCCATGGTGTAGCCGGTTTGGCCGGCATGAAGAGCATCTACGTAAGCGTCAATGATGTGTTTGGGCGTGGGTAGATCTGGCTGGCCAATGGACAGATGAATCACGTCTTTCATGGTGGCCGCCAGATTCACCATGCGACGAATACCGGGTATGGGAACCGCCTGCATCGCAGGGTTCCAGCTGGCTTTGGTTTTGCGGTATTTGACGGTTCTGCTTCTAGCCTGGCCGCTTTCGTGGTTGGCGGACGCCACCATAAGTTATCTCCTGCAAGCTGCGACGACGTGAGACGGAAAATTCCGCTGTAACTGCAGGTTAGCCTCGTTAGGCAGGCTCTACAAGCACGCATCTACAGGTTGACCCCAGCCTATGCGCTGTCCAGACTGTAAGCACACTCGTTAATCCATTCACGCTCCAGGGTTCAAGGGAAAAACACTCATGGCCACACAGAAAAAACCGGTGATTACCATTCTGACTGCGCCCGGTGATCCGCAACCCGAGGGCTTACATGCTTTGCGGTCGCGCGTAGAAATACGTCACGCCTGGGACGAGAGAACACTGAAGAACACCTTGCCCGGTACCTCGGTGATGTTGGTCACTGATTTTCGCACAGAAGCGCTGGAAGCCGCCTGGCACTGCGCCAATGAGCTGCGTTGGATTCACGCCACCAGCGCCGGCGTGGATGCGCTTATGTTTCCGGCGCTGGTGAGCAGCAAGGTGATGGTCACCAACGCCCGCGGCATTTTCGATCGCACGATTGCCGAGTATGTATTGTGCACCATTCTCATGTTTGCCAAAGACTTCCCGGCATCGTTGCGATTTCAGTCAGCGCATCGCTGGCAGCACCGCGACACGGAAAGAGCAGAAGGCAAACACGTGCTGGTGGTGGGTGCCGGCTCCATCGGTCGACAAATTGCCCGTCTAACGAAGGCCATCGGCATGAACCCCCATGGCATCGCCCGCAGCGCCCGCCCGCAAGATGCAGACTTCGTTGCGGTACACGCCAACGATCAGCTCCATGAGCAACTTGGCAAAGCCGATTACGTGGTCATTGCGGCACCGCTGACACCACAAACCGAGGGCCTTTTTGACAGCGCCGCCTTTGCCGCGATGCGAAAAAGCGCACGCCTGATCAACATTGGTCGCGGCCCGATTGTTAAAACCGATGACCTGATCGCCGCTTTGGAACAGGGTCAGATTGCCGGTGCCGCGTTGGACGTGTTTGAAGAAGAACCGCTGCCGGCCGACCATCCGCTATGGGATCGGGAAAACGTAATCATGACGGCCCATATGGCCGGCGATTTTATTGGCTGGCGGCGGGCTCTGGTGGATCAGTTCCTGCAGAACTTTGATCGCTGGCACCAGAATAAAGAGGTGTTCAATCGCGTTGATAAAGGATTGGGCTACGCCGCCAAAGGCTGAACATACGGCGCCGAACAAAAACAGAAAGAAACAAAAAAGCCGACGGCTGTGACAGCACGTCGGCTTTTTGTTATCCGTTTTGGTTAGCTGCCCGAGAGCGACTGCTCCGACGGGTCAATCTCCATCTGCTGAATGGCAATCACAGCCTGGGTGCGATTACGCACGCCCAGTTTGCGGAAAACCGCCGTAATGTGGGCTTTGATTGTGGCTTCAGACACCTCCAGATCGTAAGCGATCTGCTTATTCAGCAGGCCTTCGGCCAACATACCCAACACACGAAACTGCTGTGGTGTGAGTGACGCCAGTTTCTCGGAAAAATCGGTGGCATCTGAATGCATGCGTTCGATTTTGTCCGCGGCGCCCTCAGGCAACCATACATCACCCTGCAGTACGTCCTGAATGGCCTTGGTGATGGTGGGCAGCGGCGCCGATTTCGGAATGAAGCCAGACGCACCATAGTCGATTGAACGGCGCACTACCTGCAACTGCTCCGAACCCGACACCACCACCACCGGCAAGCCAGGATACTGCCCGCGCATGAACACCAACCCAGAGAAGCCGTGAGCACCCGGCATGTTCAGGTCCAGTAACACCAGATCGGCATCCGGGTGAGCCTCTATCGCCGCTTGCAGCGCCTTGATGCTGTCGACCTCTACGGTAAGAGCATCGGGTACTGCCTGGTTCACCGCCTGCTTCAATGCTGCCCGAAACAGCGGGTGATCGTCCGCGACAATAATTGTTTGTGCCATTCCACGGTATCCTTGAGGTGCCCGGCGCTCGCCGGTCGATTGCTTTGACTGATGGCTACTTTAACTGACGGCTGCTGATCAGATCGTCAACGACGCTTGGATCCGCCAGTGTGGAGGTGTCGCCCAACTGATCGTACTCGTTGGCAGCAATCTTACGCAAAATACGGCGCATGATCTTGCCTGATCGGGTTTTTGGCAAGCCCGTTGCCCACTGAATCACATCCGGAGAGGCAATGGGGCCAATTTCTTTGCGCACCCACTGTACCAGCTCTTTTTTCAACTCGTCGGTCGGCTCTTCGCCCTGCATCAACGTAACATATACGTAGATGCCCTGCCCTTTGATGTCGTGGGGGTAACCTACCACCGCCGCTTCCGCGACTTTCGGATGGGACACCATGGCACTTTCTACCTCGGCGGTCCCCAGGCGGTGGCCAGATACGTTCAGCACGTCGTCAACTCTGCCGGTAATCCAGTAGTAACCATCGGCGTCACGGCGGGCACCGTCACCGGTAAAGTACATGCCTTTGTAAGCGCTGAAGTAGGTCTGAATGAAACGCTCATGGTCACCATAAATGGTGCGCATCTGCCCGGGCCAGCTGTCCATAATCACCAGATTGCCTTCGGCTTCGCCTTCCAGCAACGTGCCTTCGGCGTCTACCAGGGCCGGCTGAATACCAAAGAATGGCACGGTCGCAGAGCCCGGTTTCAAATCGGTAGCGCCCGGCAGAGGGGAGATCAGGATACCGCCGGTTTCGGTTTGCCACCAGGTATCTACAATCGGGCATTTGCCGTTGCCCATGACCCGGTGGTACCACTCCCAGGCTTCCGGGTTGATGGGTTCACCGACCGAACCCAGAATTCTCAGGCTGCTGCGATCGGTGCCATCCATGCAGCTTTCGCCCTGGGCCATGAGTGATCGAATGGCTGTGGGCGCGGTATACAGAATATTCACCTGGTGCTTGTCGACCACCTGGCCCATAC
Organism: Marinobacter sp. LV10R520-4; assembly: GCF_002563815.1. Lineage (NCBI taxonomy): Bacteria > Pseudomonadati > Pseudomonadota > Gammaproteobacteria > Pseudomonadales > Marinobacteraceae > Marinobacter > Marinobacter sp. LV10R520-4. Next base: position 301,060 of record NZ_PDJM01000001.1, read on the forward strand.
GCGAGCTGTCCGGATAGTTGGGCACACCCTCAAACAGCAGCGTCGTGGCACCGTTGACCAAAGGGCCATACAGAATGTAGCTGTGGCCGGTAACCCAACCGAAGTCGGCGGTGCACCAGTACACATCACCATCGTGATAATCAAAAATGTATTGATGAGTCATGGAGGCGTACACCAGATAACCACCGGTGGTGTGCAACACACCTTTAGGCTCTCCGGTAGAACCGGAGGTGTACAGCATGAACAGTGGGTCTTCGGCGTTCATGGGCTCGGGCTTGCAGTCTGCCGAAGCCTTGGCCATCAGGTCTTCATAACGCTGGTCGCGGCCTTCTTTCCAAGCGATATCACCGCCGGTACGAGTGACCACAATAACGGTTTTTACGGTGTGGCGACCGTCGTTTTTAAGCGCCGCGTCGACGTTCTTTTTAAGCGGGATTTTGCGGCCGGCACGAAGGCCTTCATCGGCGGTAATCACGATGCTGGATTTGCCATTAACCACCCGGGAGGCAACCGCTTCTGGAGAAAAGCCGCCAAAGACCACCGAATGGATTGCGCCAATACGGGTACACGCCAACATAACCACAGCGGTTTCAACGATCATCGGCATGTAAATGGTGACCACATCGCCTTTTTTAACACCTTGGCTTTTTAGCACGTTGGCAAATTTGCACACCTGCTCGTGCAGTTCCCGGTAGCTGACGTTGCGGGAGTCCGAAGGGTCATCGCCTTCAAAAATGATGGCGGTCTGGTCGCCACGGCTTTCCAGATGGCGGTCCAGGCAGTTGGCAGACGCGTTCAGTTCGCCATCTTCAAACCACTTGATAGACAGCGCATTGTAATCGTAAGTGGTGTTTTTGACTTTGGTAAACGGCTTGATCCAGTCTACGCGCTTGCCATGTTCGGCCCAGAACTGATCCGGGTTTTCGATGGACTGCTTGTACATTGCCTGATACTGATCTTTATTAATGAGCGCGTGTTGTGCCACTTCCGGGGTTACCGGATACACCTGCTTATCAGTCATGTTGCTCCCCTTTTTCCTGGTCTATTGTCATTATGGGTTTGAAATTCAGAGCGAGCGAACCTAACGGCCCGCCATCGGGATACCTATAGTTAGCTACAGTTCACCACGCCGATGGCCTTTTGTTGAATTAGACGAACGTACTAATTAACGTGAACGTGTGGCAAAGTTGCAAAAAATGACGTCAACAAGACGGCAAATTGCGAGCTTACGCCGGCTTTAAATACGCTTCCACAAACCAATTATAGCACCGGGAGCAAGGCCAAGGTCGGTCATGAAATGTTCGATTCCGAGGGGCACTGACGCGGTGAACAGCGCCTGCTGCAAAGGCTTTGGCGGTATGCCCGGCTGCACCTGCAATGTGAGCGCTTGCGGTTGCGCTGATTTTAAGGAGACGAGCAACTGCTCTACCCTGCGCGCGATGGCATCACCACTGTCGACCCAAAACCGCACACCGGGCGCTGCCTGCGTCAAAGCAGGCAGCAGCAGTGGATAATGAGTGCAACCCAATACCACCGTGTCTACCCCTGCGAGCTCAAACGGAGCCAGAACGTCAGCCAGCTGCTCGTGCGATACACGTTCGCCCCGCGCCAGCGCCTCCGCCCAATGCACCAGATTTGGCTGCCCAATACGGCACACCTGGCAGTCAGAAGCGTAATCCGCAATCAGCTGGTCCAGATACGGCCTTGCCACGGTGGCCGGAGTCGCCAGTATCCCGATACGGCGATTAACACTGATCGCCGCCGCCGGCTTGATGGCTGGCACCACACCCACAACCGCCTGCGATACACATTGGCGCAACGCCGGCAACGCCGCCGTGCTGGCAGTGTTGCAGGCTATAACCACAATATGGCAATCAAACTCTGCCAAAGCGCTGGTGACCAGGCTGCAAGTACGCTTTACAACCTCCGCTTCGAGTTTGTCGCCATAGGGAAATCCTGCGTTGTCTGCCAGGTACACAATAGGTAATTGCGGGCAAAGGCGCCGAATGCTGGCAGCCACGCTGAGCCCGCCTACGCCAGAGTCAAACACCAGCACACTGGGGGGCGACACTTCGTTCACCGATTCGTCCTGTCCGCAATGTGCGCCAGAATTTCCTCAGACATCTCATGAATCAGCTGCCCGGAAATGGTGGTTAATGGCGGCACGGGCGGCGTGTGACCTGGCACAAACCAGCCGGCGTCTGCCAGCTCATCCTGCTGCAACACCAATTCACCACCATCATAGTCGGCAAAAAAACCGGCCATCAACTGATGAGGAAACGGCCAGGGCTGTGACAGCCGATAGCGTATATTGGTTACCTGCAAACCAGTTTCTTCCTTGACCTCGCGGGCCACCGCCTGCTCCAGACTTTCACCGGGTTCGACAAAGCCCGCAATCAGGCTGTACATCGGCCGGCGCGTGCGGGACGAACGCGCCAGCAACATGCGCTCGCCGCGGCGGATAACCACAATCACGCAGGGAGCAACCCGCGGATACCAGGGTATTTCACAATTCTGGCACCAGCGTGCGCGCTCACGGGCGTGAATTACGGTGGCCGTGCCACAGCGCCCGCAAAACCGGTGATCGCGCCACCAGTGCGCTAACTGCACGGCGATGCTGACCAGCGCTATCGGGGCGTCATCGGTGTGCAAGATCACGTCGCGCAGCAACAAGGGTTCCAGGCCTGCCAGGGCGCCGTCTGTCTGGTTGACCACAAACAGCGGCCGGCCCTGAAACTGGCCCAGCGAAACCGCACTGGCGGACAGCGACGCTACTTCATCGGCGGCTAACTGCTGCAACCAGCCGCTGGCGGGTTTCAGCACCATATCGCCGCTGACCCGCAACACCCAGTCACCAGCCTGCAACGGCTGTGGCCCCCAACCCGCAACCCAATTTGCTTCAAGCTCGCGACCACTTTGCTCGCGGGTGCGTTGATAGGCTGGAACGTTTCTCTGAGACATGGTTAAAACTCGATCCTGATATGACACCGGTGCACGATGTTCGCACCGGCACTAAGATTGATGGCTTTAATGTATCATAGCGCCTGCAGCCAAAGCACAGACAGCGCCTGCGCCGTCAGCACAGAATGGCGAGCCGCTTTTCCGGCGGGCTCCAAGCCGGTAAACTCGACAGCTGAATTTCTACGGAGCAACACCCCCCATGGCATTTTTCCAGGGCATTCGCCGCCTGATTCTCGCCATTTTTCGAAAAATCCTGTTTCTTTGGGTGCGCACTCAGGTTACCGGTGCCACGCCCGAAGCTCTGGGCCTGAACCCGCAGCAGCCCGTGTGTTACGTATTGCAGTACAGCTCGCTGTCCAGTCGCCTGGTATTAGAGCAAGAAGTCCTGCGCGCAGGTTTACCCCACGATACTCGCAAGAAAGCGCCCAGGTCTGCTGCCCTGCCCTGGTTTGTTTTTCTTTACCGCCGCGCAGGCAGGCTACTTCGGGGCGGGCGCCAAACGCCGGTGGCCACTGACGACTTCAAGGCGGTGGTTCGGCACGCGATCAAAAACCCCGATCAAGACTGGCACATTGTTCCAGTATCGCTGCTCTGGGGGCGCTCGCCAGACAAAGAAAAATCGCTATTCAAACTGTTGCTGTCAGACAGCTGGTCTGTGGCGGGCCGCTTGCAAAAGTTTTTGATCATTCTGGTGCACGGCCGCAACACTTACGTGCAGTTCGACAAAGCGCTGCGCCTGCAGCCGCTGCTGGAGGAATATCGCAACAGCGAAGAACTGGCCAGCCGCAAACTGGCGAGGCTACTGCGCACTCATTTCCGCCGGGTTCGCCAGGCCGTATTAGGGCCAGACCTGTCACACCGCCGCACACTGGTCGAAGATCTGTTGCGCACACAGGCTGTCAAACAGGCCATCCGTGACATAGCCTCGCAGCAAAACATGGCCGAAGACAAAGTGCAGCTCAAAGCCTACAAATACGCCGACGAAATCGCCGCCAACATGTCGGTAGCGACCGTCCGCGTTATGGACGTGTTACTGACCTGGCTGTGGAATCGCATTTATAACGGCGTTTCGGTGAATAACATTCAGGCTGTCAGAGACGTTGCCCGCGACAACGCGGTTGTTTACGTGCCCTGCCATCGCTCCCACATTGACTACCTGCTGCTGTCATACGTGCTTTATCAGAATGGCCTGGTACCACCGCACATAGCGGCGGGCATCAACCTGAATATGCCGTTAGTAGGGCCCATACTGCGCCGCGGCGGTGCCTTTTTTATGCGCCGCAGCTTTCGCGACAACCCGCTCTACGCCACCGTGTTCAACGAATACATGCACGTGATGCTGACCCGCGGCTACTCGTTGGAATACTTCGTTGAGGGCGGCCGCAGCCGCACCGGCCGAATGCTGCAGCCGCGGCCCGGTATGCTGGCAATGACGGTGCGCAGCTTTTTGCGCAATCATAAGAAACCTATTGTGTTTGTACCGGTTTACGTGGGCTATGAAAAAGTGATGGAAGGCCGTTCCTATTTGGGCGAGCTACGGGGCAGGAAAAAACCCAAAGAGAGCGTGTTTGGCCTGGCCAAAACCGTACGCAAACTCAATAAGTCCTTCGGCCGGGTTGCCCTCAATTTCGGCGACGCCATCCCCTTGGCCGAGGTGCTGGACCACACTCAGAGCGACTGGCGCGAACTATCCTATGGCGATGAATACCGGCCACCCTGGCTGAACCAGGTCGTCAGCGCGTTGTCTGCGCGCGTGGCGCAGAACATCAATGCGGCGGTCGCGGTTAACCCCATTGGCATGACCGCAACCGTGCTGCTGGGCAACGAGCGCCCGGCCATGGGTGAAACCCAGCTGGTTCGTTTGATGGACCAGTGCGCAGACCTGCTGCGAGCCTGCCCCTATGCCGACACAGTCACCCTGCCCGACGGCAGCGGCAGCGACTGGCTGGCGTATTCCGAAGCCATGGGGCTGGTGGGCCGTCAGCCGCAAAAGCTGGGGGACATTATCGTTCTGCAAGGCAGTAACGCGACCCTGATGACCTATTATCGCAACAACATTCAGCACCTGTTTGCCCTGCCCTCACTGATTGCCTGCCTGTTTGAAAACCGCCATTCACTGGCGCGGGAAAACATTGTGTCTCTGGCCAGCATCGCCTATCCCTATTTGCAGAACGAGCTGTTCCTGAAATACCAGGGCGATCAGCAGGTCACCCATATTATTAACCGCTGGCTGGACGTTCTGATCGCCCAGGGCCTTTTGCTAAAGCAAGAAGATGGGCGGATTGCGCGACCGGTTGACGGCACTGATGCCATGGTACGGCTCCGCTTACTGTCGCGGTTTATCATCCAGACGCTGGAGCGCTATCACATTGTGGTGGGCATATTACGCCGCTACGGCTCAGGTAAAATCACCACAGAGGCACTGGAGGAGCAAAGCACTCTTTTAGCCGAGCGCATGTCCATTCTGTTTGGTTTGAACGCACCAGAATTTTTTGACAAGAACCTGTTTCGCCAATTTATCAGCGCATTGCAGAGTAACAAGGTGATTAGCACCGACGAACAGGGGGTGATTTATTACGACGGCAGTCTGGACGAAGTCGCCAAAGATGCCCGACTGGTGCTCAGCGTGGAAAAACAGCTAGCCATTGAAAACGTTACCCGCATGGGAATTTAAAGGCAGGGGTTCAGGGTAGAGCCCGTAAACTGTAGATATCGTAGCGACTGCTCTTACCTTCTACCCGGGTGGTGGGTGTTGCGCCATCTATAGCCGGAGCTTTGCGCGGGCGTTTGACCACCACACGGTAGCGCGCGGCGTTTAACGCCAGCTGAAGCAACTGTGACGTGTCTTCATCCTGCCCCACCAGATGGCGGAACACCTGCATTTCTTTTTTCACCAGAGCGGTTTTGTCCTGGTGGGGAAACATTGGGTCCAGATAAATGACATCCGCCAACGCGTGTTCCGGCTCGCAGGATTCGACCTGGCTTAGAAAATCGAGACTGCTGCCGGCGCGCAGGTCCATGCGCGCAACCACCGGCGCGCACTCAACATTGAGTGCGGCGCGGGCCAAGCCGTCTTGCAGCAAAGCGTGAATGACGGGGTGGCGTTCAAACAGAGTCAACCGGCAGCCCAGGCCCGCCAGAATAAACGCGTCTTGGCCCAAGCCTGCGGTGGCATCCAGCACGTGCAAAGGGGTGCGCGTTTTATGCAGACCCACAGCCCGCGCCACCAGTTGCCCGGTGCCACCGCCGTGTTCGCGACGAAAACCCATTTTGCCGCTGACGAATTCGACCCGAACGGGGCCTGGCGCGCCCTTACCCGTCAGCTGCAAAGCTAGCCCTTGCTCATCCAGGGTCACCAGCAAAGGAACGCTTGTTACGCGGCGCGGATCTGTAGCGGCTACCAGCGACACGCCGAGCTCTGTGGCCAATTCCTGCGCACGGTGCTTATCGCCTAGTGCCGAGCAGGCTACGGCCAGATTTACAGCCAGAGAAACCTGCATTACTTGCGGCCAGGCAGTTTTTGCCAGGTTACTTCGTCGCGCAGGTACACAGGCTGAGCCTGCTGTGCCGACACACCGGCACCCGCGGCAAACTGTTTGGCGGCCATGCGGGCAACGCACGCAGCTCTTGGCACCAAATCAATGCTGGGCAAGGCCACCAACGCAGAGGTCACAGCCTCGGGCATCTGTTCACTCAAAGCCCAACCGGAACCGGCACCAAGCCAATCGGCGTCGTCGGCTCTGGCATGAGCACCTTCAACGTCGCCAGCAGAGCTTTCTGCTGCCGGCATTGCCAGCGCAGAGGGTGCGCAAACCCGCTCTTTTCCGAGCAGTACCGGTGCGCCATCAAGCAGCTGATAACAGCCCCAATACACCTCGCCCATCCGTGCGTCAAAGGCCACCGCCACGCGCTGGCCTTGAGTGGCGCCGGCCTGGATCAAGGCATCCAAGGCCACGGCCGCCAGCGATGACACCGGTATGACCGGTATGTTCAGCCCCCAAGCCAGGCCTTGCACCACGCCGGTGGCAATACGCAACCCGGTAAACGACCCCGGCCCGCAGGCGAAAGCGACTGCATCAAGATCAGCAGGCTCCAGCCCGTGTTCCTGCAACAGGCTGCGAACCATAGGCATCAGCAAACGGGTATGGCCCCGTGGCGCAATTTCAAAACGCTCATAGGCTAAACCCGCTTCTGCACTGCCCAGCCAGAGAGCCGCCGAGCAGCCTGCGGCCGAGGTGTCCAGTGCCAGTAATTTCATCGGCTTACTTCAGCTTGGCGCTGATCTGGGCGCGAATATCGTCCAGACTGCCAATGCCTTCAACTTGAACATAACGTGGCGCGCTGTCCGCATCTTTGGCAGCCCAACCCTTGTAGTAACCGATAAGCGGAGCGGTCTGCTGGTGATAGATACCCAGGCGTTTGCGCACGGTTTCTTCGCTATCGTCTTCACGCTGAATCAACGCTTCGCCGGTTTCGTTGTCTTCGCCTTCCACTTTTGGGGCATCGAATTTCACATGATAAATACGACCACTGCCTTCGTGCACGCGTCGGCCTGACAGGCGGCTGACAATTTCTTCATCGGCAACGGTGATTTCAACCACGTAATCAATAGCGATGCCCTGATTTTTAAGCGCTTCAGCCTGAGGAATGGTGCGCGGAAAGCCGTCGAGCAGAAAGCCGTTTTTGCAGTCCACTTTCTGAATACGCTCGTCAATCAAAGCGATGATGATGTCGTCTGACACCAATCCACCCGAGGCCATGACTTCCTTGACCTTACTGCCCAGATCCGACTCGGCCTTGACCGCAGCGCGCAGCATGTCACCGGTGGAGATCTGAGGAATATCGAAACGCTCTGTTATGAACTGAGCCTGTGTACCCTTACCGGCGCCCGGGGCGCCCAACATGATGATACGCATAGTTTATGCTCCTGAAATAATGACTAAATTGAAAAAGCTATGGCAAAAACACATGCCTTTGCCGCAGCCTCTCTGCTTTTTTACCCGAGTTAAGGCTTAAGGGTGGCGCATTATACGAAGTCGAGCCGTCAAGCGAAAGCCGACCTCAGTATCATGCCCGTTTGTATACAGTGGAATACCGAAATAAAGCCTGCCGTTAACTTAGCGCCGCCGCCATGGCGTCAAGATCGTCGGCCACATCGGCAACTTCCGCAAAGGCCTGTTCCAGATCGCGCTGTTCCAGGCCCAGCCTTGCGGCAAGAGCGTCGGTATCGTCAGGGACAAGTTCATCACCGATACCGATGTCTTTAAGAAGAGCATTTGCCAGCATGACCGCGTTTACATAAAGCTGATGCTCGCCACTGTATTCGCCGCGCTGGTGCATGGCGGCCGCTTTTATAACGGGCCCCGGCAAATTCCACAGCCGATGAAGAACACCACCGATAGTGCCGTGGCCCACTGCCACCATGGATTGGTCAGCACCGCCGAATATCTGCTGCTCCAATTGTTGCATACTGGCTTCTGGCTGCGTTTCACGCAACTCGCTGAGGCGAGCGTACTCTGCCGGCAACAGGTGCCCGATAAGCAGTAGCCCAAAATTATGCAAAAGCCCGCACATATAGGCCATACCGGGTTCGGCTCCGCAGCGGCGGGCCAGGCTGGCGCTCAAAAAAGCACAATACAAGGAATGGCGCCAGAATTGATCAATCCCCAACGGGCCTTCGCGGGGCACATCAAAGGCTTTTACCGCGGCAATACCCATAGCCACGTGGGCAACCCGCTCAAATCCCAGCACCCGGGCGACCGCGTCTTGCACCGAATTGATCTGGCCGCGATAGCCGAGCAGTGCGGAACGGGCGTAACGTATCAGCTGCGAGGTCATGCTTGGGTCTAGCTCAATCACCTCGGCCAACTGTTTTGCGGTCGCCTCCGGATTGGCCGTCAGCTCCAGAATCCGTAAAGCCAGGGCCGGCATCGGCGGCAGTCGGTACAGCTTCTGCAGCCTGGCGGCAACGTCATCCAGCGTCAGCTCTGCTGCCAATGGCCCTTTGCGGGCCGAAAACGGCTCAATACGCGGTGCAAAAGGCAAATTGAAACTCCAGAAAAGTGCGTTACAAAAACGGCGATGATATTCGCAGCGCCCGCCTTAGCCGGTGTTGCGCATACCCGCCGAGATGCCGGCCATGGTGACCTTCAGGGCCCGCTCAACCAGTTCCGGTACCTTTCCGCTATGGCTTCCGTCATGCTCGCCTGTGCCTTCGCTTTGGCGCTCGCGCCGCAGCAGTTCGGCCTGCAGATAATGCAAAGGGTCGGTATACGGATTGCGCACATTCATCGAATGAGCAAATACTGGCTCGTCTGCCAGCAGGTGGTCCTGCTGCTTCAATTCCAGCACCCGGTGAATGCAGCGGCTCAAGCGCTGGCGCAGATTTTCACCCAGGGCCCGCAACGCCGGGTCGTCCACCAAGGTCTGCTCGTAATAGCTGGCGATGCGCAGGTCGGCCTTTGCCAAAACCATCTCCAGCATATCGATGTAGGTGCGGAAAAACGGCCAACCCGCCATCATTTCCCGCAACTGGTCTGTACGTTGATCTTCGGCGGCTGCTTCCAGAGCTACGTCGCTGCCCAGCCAAGCCGGCAGCATCAGGCGCATTTGAGTCCAGGCAAATATCCAGGGTATGGCTCTTAGGCTTTCAACGCCACCACCGGCTTTGCGCCGCGCCGGGCGACTGCCCAAGGCCAGTTTGCCCAGCGCCTGCTCCGGGGTAACCTGTCGGAAATAAAGCACAAATTGCGGGTCGTCCCGCACCACGTCGCGGTAAGCCTTTAACGAGCGTTCAGTCAACCAGTTCATGGTGTCACGCCAACTGTCTTGGGGCTGGGGCGGCGGCGCCAGTGTGGCCTCGATGACCGCAGTGGTGTAGAGCGTCAGACTTTGCACGGCAAGATCCGGCATACCGAATTTGAAGCGAATCATCTCGCCCTGCTCGGTAATGCGGAAGCTGCCGTTGACCGATCCCGGCGGCTGCGACAGGATAGCCCGGTTAGCCGGGCCGCCTCCACGTCCAACCGTGCCGCCACGGCCGTGGAACAAGGTCAAGCGCATATCGTATTCTGCGGCCACTTTTGTCAGCGCTTCCTGGGCTTGGTACTGGGCCCATGCAGCCATCATCTGGCCGGCATCTTTCGACGAATCGGAATAGCCGATCATGACTTCCTGCTTGCCGTCGCAGTAGTCGCGATACCAGTCAATCTGATAAAGCTCGGTCATGCTTTGCGGCGCACCGCTCAGGTCATTCAATGTCTCAAACAGCGGTACCACCGCCATCGGGTACTGCATGCCCGCCTCGCGCAGCAGCAGAATAACGTTCAGCACATCGGACGGCTTACTGGCCATGGAAATCACATAGGAGCCCAACGCCTGCGGCGTTTGCTCGGCCACCACCTTGCAGGTGGCCAGCACTTCCTCCACCGCTTCACTGGGCTGCCAGTTACGCGGAATCAGCGGGCGACGGCCTTTAAGCTCGCGCACCAGAAACGCCTGACGTTCTACTTCTGACCAGGCCTGATAATCCCCAAGCCCCAGATAACCCACAATTTCGGCCACAGCCTCAGCGTGACGGGCCGCTTCCTGGCGAATATCAAGACGGCTCAATGGCAAGCCAAAGGTATGGGCACGGCGAATAGTGTCCAGTAGCGGTCCATTGGCGATGTGTTCAAGACCACACTCAACCAGTGAGCGGTAGCACAGCTCCAGGGGTTCGGTGAACTCACTGTTGGCGAACAATATGCGGTTGCTGTCGGCGGCAGCGCCGCTAATACTGGCTTCGGCCCAGTCACGGGTGCGGCTGAGCTGGTCGCGTAGCTCGCCCAGAATCTGGCGATAAGGTTCACGGGTATCGCCTACCCTTGATCGCAGCTCATCGCTGGCCTGCCACATAGACAGTTCGGCGCGCAGCGCTGTAATGTCTTTCATATACAGATCCGCAGCCATCCAGCGGCCCAGCAAAAACACCTTGCGCGTAACCTGGTGGGTGACGTTAGGGTTGCCGTCACGGTCACCGCCCATCCAGGACGCTACCCGCACCGGAGTGGCTTGCAGCGGAAGGCCTTTACCGGTGGCTTCGACCAGAGCGGTATCCAGGCTTTCGAGGAATCTTGGTAACGCTGTCCACAGGCTGTTTTCGATCACCGCAAAGCCCCATTTGGCTTCATCTACCGCGGTGGGGCGATCGTAGCGAATTTCATCGGTGTGCCAGGCCTCGGCAATCAGTCGGGTCAAACGGCGCACGATTTCGTCGCGCTCGCCGGGCATCAGATCCTGATGGTCCAGCTGCTCCAGGCAGTCCGACATGTCGTCGTACTTCATAATCAGGGTGCGGCGAGTCACTTCTGTGGGGTGGGCTGTCAACACAAACTCCACCCGCAGGTTGACCACCTGGCGGTGCAGTTCGTCAGCGCTTATGCCGCCGGCTAACAAACGCTGGAATACTTCGGAGAATGATTCCACCATCAGGTCAGCGCTGTGACCGCGATTGCGACGGATACCGTGATATTGCTCGGCCAGGTTGGCCAGGTTCAGAAACTGGTTAAAAGCGCGGGTCACCGGCAGGATTTCATCGTCGCCCAGCTGGCCCAGCAGATTCACCAGGCGTTGGCCCGAGCCGCTTTCCTGAAGCCGGTCCGCTTTGGCGGCAGCTCGTACTTCTTCAATTGTGTCGAAACACTGCTGCCCGGGGTGCTGACGGATACTCTGCCCTAACAGCTCTCCCAGCATCCTCACGTTTTCCCGCAAATCCGGATGTAATTCAGTCACATTGGCATCCTTTTGTCATGTTTAGGGCAGCATCAGATTTGTTCCTCGTTAAGATACTAAGGAACCACTGCCGAAGTCTACGCGGCTTGACCGCCTCAGCGCTGACGCTCCACACCTTTCACTGACTGCCAGATGGCGTCCAGCGCCTCCAGGGTTTCGCTGTCCATATCACGGCCCTGAGCCGCAAGCTCGGCCTCGATGGCGCGAAAGCGCGCTTCAAACTTATGATTGGTGCGTTTCAAAGCCTGTTCGGGATTCACTTTCATAAAGCGCGCCAGATTCACGCACACGAACATCACGTCGCCCAGCTCATCTTCCAGGGCATCCCGTTCGCCGCTGCCGTCATTGGCGGCCTGCCAGGCTTCTTTCAGTTCATCAATTTCTTCGTGCAACTTATCGAACACCGGGCCAATGTCGGGCCAGTCAAAGCCATGGCGGGCGGCCCGCTTTTGCAGTTTTTCAGCTCGCGCCATGGCCGGCAGAGTGCGGGCAATTGCGTCCAAGCGCCCCGCGGGCCCGGAACTGTCAGGGGCAGACTTTAGCGACCGCTCCTCCGCTTTGATGCGCTCCCAGCTCTGTTTGATCCAGTCTTCGCCCGGGCGGTTATGGGGATCGATCCGGCTTTCAAGTGTGCCTTCGGGAAACACGTGGGGGTGGCGGCGGATCAGCTTACGCACCAGATTGTCCACCACCGAATCAAAATCAAAATGCCGGGATTCCTGCCCGATCTGACTGTAAAAAATGACCTGGAACAGCAGGTCACCCAACTCGTCTTCCAAGTGGGGGTAATCTTTGCGCTCGATGGCGTCAGCTACTTCGTAGGCTTCTTCCAGCGTGTGGGGCACGATGGACGCAAACGTCTGGCGGGCATCCCACGGGCAGCCGGTGTCTGGATCGCGCAAGCGTTCCATCAGGGTTTTCAAGTCGTCCAGCGAATAGCTCATCAGCGTTTTCTCTTAGCCTCGATGACGTTGGGCAGGTTGCGGATCTGGGACAGCAGTTTGGCCAGTTGTTCCAGATCGGAGATTTCTACAGTGACCGTCAGGTTGGCCGTGTTGTCGTCACGATTGCTCTGAGTGTGTAACGCCAGCACATCGCAGCGCGATGCCGACAGCACTTGGGTGATATCGCGCAAAAGGCCCGAACGGTCATAAGCGTCAACGCTAATATCCACCGGGTATACCGAGGCTTGGCGCACGCCCCAACTGACCTCGATAATGCGGTGTGGCTCTGTTTCCACCAGACCCATGTAAGTGTTGCAGTCCTGCCGGTGAACGGTCACACCGCGGCCAACGGTAATGTAGCCGCCAATATCGTCACCTGGCAAAGGCTTGCAGCATTTGGCCACCTGGGTTTTCAATTGGCCCACACCCACAATGCGAATGTCAGATTCGGTATCGTAGGCTTTGCTTTGCTTGCGCAGCTTCAGTTCGGGCTGTTCATTTTTTGGTTCCAGCATTTGCTGGGCCACATTGGCCACTTGGGCCGGGCGCAGGTCGCCCGCGCCAATGGCCGCACACATGTCTTCAGCGCTGTGGTAATTCACTTTTTTGGCGAGCCGTTCCAGATTGCAGTCGTGCAATGACAAACGCTTGAATTCGTCGTCCAGAATGGTACGGCCATCGCTGATATTACGACCGCGATCCTGCTGTTTGAACCAGCTGATGACCTTGGCGCGGGAGCGCGAACTGCGAATGTAGCCCAGGTTGGGGTTGAGCCAATCGCGGCTGGGTGTCGCATTTTTAGACGTCAGTATGAACACTTGGTCGCCGGTTTTCAGCGGGTAGATCAAGGGCACGATACGCCCGTTGATGCGCGCGCCTCGGCAAGCGTGACCGACTTCTGTATGTACCCGATAAGCGAAGTCTACGGCGGTGGAACCCTGGGGCAGATCAACCACATGGCCCTCAGGCGTAAACACGTAAACCCGATCGGATGTCACCTCGGATTTCAGGTGTTCCGCCAAGCCGGACAAATCGCCCAACTCTTCTTGCCATTCCAGCACCTGGCGCAACCAGTTTATTTTGGCATCGTAACTGGTGGATTTGTTTTTGGTGTCGGTCCCTTTATAAAGCCAGTGGGCGCAGACACCCAGTTCGGCTTCTTCGTGCATCTTATGGGTGCGGATCTGCACCTCCATTACCTTGCCTTCAGGGCCGATGACCGCGGTGTGCAAAGACTGGTAACCGTTTTCTTTGACGTTCGCGATGTAGTCGTCAAATTCGTTAGGAATGTGGCGCCACAGGCCGTGAACGATACCCAACACGGCGTAACAGTCGCGCACCTCCGGAACCAGAATACGCACGGCGCGCACGTCATACACCTGGCTGAAATCAATGCCTTTGCGGCGCATTTTGCGCCAGATACTGTAGATGTGCTTGACCCGGCCCGACACATCGCCCTTGATACCGGCACTATCCAGTTCCGACTCCAGCGAGGCCACCGCCCGCTTGATGTAGCTTTCCCGATCCAGGCGCTTTTCATCCAACAGATTGGCAATTTTCTTGTAAGCGGTTTCGTGCAGGTAGCGGAAAGACAGATCTTCCAGTTCCCATTTGATATAGCCAATGCCCAGCCGGTGCGCCAACGGGGCATAGATCTCAAATACTTCCCGCGCAACTCGCATGCGTTTTTCCGGCAATGCGTCTTTCACTCCGCGGATGGCGCAAGTGCGCTCAGCGAGTTTGATCAGCGCAACCCGCACGTCGTCAACCATGGTCACCAGCATTTTACGCACGTTGTCGAGCTGGCCTTCGCTCTGGCCCAGAACATTGCCTTTCAGGGGATGATGGATAGACGAAATCGCCGCCATCTGCAGCACGCCGTTAATCAGGCCAGCCACTTCGTCGCCAAACTCTTTACGCACGGCTTCTAGCGTTACCCGTTCTTCGCGCACAGCGCGATACAGCACAGCAGCCGTCAGGCTGGCCTGGTCGAGGTGCAGCTCTGCCAGCACTCGAGCCATTTCAATGCCGGTGCGGAAACTGCTGGCGCCGGGGGTCCATTGTCGGTCTTCCCGATAGGCCTTAAGGTCAATAGCCGCGGCTCTTTCGCAAGCCTGGCGTAACAGGCTGTCATCCTCAAGATGGGTCTGCTCGGCCAGCTGACGCACACAGTGGGCAATGTCTACTTCACCGCTGCCGGTCACGGCGTAATCTTCGCGAACTTTTACCATGTCGACTCTTTTTCAGATTAGCCGGAATCGCGCTTAACCAGAATCACGCTCAAAAAGCGCTATGGATTCCACGTGAGTAGTATGCGGGAACATATCCATGACACCCGCTTGCACCAGGCGGTAGCCATTACGCACCATAACACCCGCATCCCGCGCCAAGGTGGCCGGGTTGCAAGACACATACACAATGCGGCTGGCGTTAAAGGCGGTTAAGTACTGGCAGATGTCTTCGGCGCCGGAGCGCGGCGGGTCAATCAGAATCTTGTCGAAACCCTCTTTGGCCCAGCTCTGGCCGGTAAAATCGCCGTGCAAGTCGGCGCCAAAAAAGGTGACATTATCCAGGCCGTTCAACGCGGCGTTCTCGCGGCCGCGCTCAACCATGGCGTCGTCGCCTTCAACACCGACCACTTGGCCACCACTGCGGGCCAACGGCAGGGTAAAGTTGCCCAAACCGCAAAAAAGATCCAAGACTCGCTCACCGGGCTGCACGTCCAGCCAGTCGATGGCGCGCTTAACCATCACCTGGTTGATGCTGGCATTCACCTGGGTGAAGTCCATTGGGTGAAACGCCAGGGTCAAATCAAATTCCGCCAAGCTGTAACTCAAACGTTCATCCTGGTGACCTGCAGATTCCGGCCAGATACGGTGAACCGTGTCCGGGCCTTTAGGTTGCAAATAAATGTGCAGATCGTGGTTTTGACCAAACACAATCAACTTGCTGCGGTCGCCGTCGCTCAAGTCCTCCATGTTACGGAACACCATCACGGCCACATCATCACCGCAGGCAACCTCTACTTGGGGAATGCGGTCAAAAGCATCCATGCCGTGCAGCAATTCGCGCAGCGGCATAATGCGTTCGCCAATACGTGGGTCCAGCACCAGGCAGCGGTCAATATCCGTCAGGAAATTACTGCTCTTTTCGCGGAAACCAACCAGCACTGATTCACGTGCCTTTACAAAACGCACACCCAGCCGCGCTTTGCGGCGGTAACCCATGGTGTCAGCGCGCAGAGGTTTAACCCACTGCTCGGGCTCGATACCACCAAAATGGGCAAAGTGCTCTTTCAGAGTGTTTTCCTTGAACGCAATCTGCGCCTCTGCGCTCATGTGCTGCAGGCTGCAGCCACCGCACACAGCGGCAAAATCGCAGGGCGGAGTCTGGCGGTCGGGAGCCGCGTTCAGTACCTCAAGTGTGCGCAATTCGTCAAATTTGCTGCGGCTGCCAACCATCTTGGCCATCACTGTTTCGCCTGGCAGCGCGCCGCTGACAAATTGCACTTTACCCTCGTTACGGGCAATACCACGGCCATCATGGCCGAGTTTTTCGACCTCGCAGCGCACAGGTTCCTGGGGCAACACTTTTCTGCGTCTTCTACTCATCAATTCTTCTCTTTTTTAATCAGGCTCAGGCGCTAGGAAATACGCCGGTAGACAGGTAGCGGTCACCACGGTCACAAATAATGCCCACGATAACGGCGTTTTCAAGCGTTTGGGAAAGTCGCAGCGCCGCGGCGATGGAACCGCCAGACGATACGCCGCAAAAAATACCTTCTTTTTCGGCCAGCGCGCGCATCGTGGTCTCGGCCTCGACCTGACCAATATCCATTACCTGATCAACCGCCTTGGCATCAAAAATTTTAGGCATATAGGCTTCTGACCAGCGCCGAATTCCCGGTATGGCCGCGCCCTCGCTGGGTTGCAGGCCAACAATGCGGACGTCGGGGTTGCGCTCTTTCAAGTAGCGGGACACGCCCACAACCGTACCCGTGGTGCCCATAGAGGCCACGAAATGGGTTACCCGGCCATTGGTCTGCTGCCAGATTTCAGGGCCGGTGGTGCGGTAGTGCGCCAGTGGGTTGTCAGCATTGGCGAACTGGTCCAGAACCTTGCCTTTGCCTTCGGCCTGCATGCGTTCGGCCAGATCGCGGGCGCCTTCCATACCGTCTTCCTTGCTCACCGCAATGATTTCGGCGCCATAAGCGCGCATGGACGCGCGCCTCTCTTCGCTCATATTGGAAGGCATGATCAACACCATGCGGTAACCCTTTATCGCCGCCGCCATAGCCAGGGCAATACCGGTATTACCGCTGGTGGCTTCGATCAGGGTATCGCCGGGCTTGATGTCGCCGCGGATTTCGGCTTGTTGGATCATGCTAATCGCGGGCCGATCTTTGACCGAACCGGCCGGATTATTACCTTCCAGTTTGGCAAGGATGACATTACTGGTATCGCCTGGCAGGCGCTGCAGGCGAACCAGGGGGGTTTTACCAACATAATCTTCAATGGTTGGAAAATACATAATGAGTCCCTGTGGTACACTTTTGGGGTTAAATCATACGCCTTATAGCGACTCCAGCCCAATACAGCTTATTGCTATCGCAAGAGCCTGGCGTTATAGCTACGAATTAGGTTAACGGCTGCCGGCAACAACACCCGTCGGGCGCAAACACCGAACCAACAGACTGATGCCCGTAGTACGCGGGCAAAATGCCATTTTTTGGAATTGTTTATGGGGCGCTGGGATTTTACCAACCGGGGTATTCGTCACTGGGGCATTCGCAACAAGGTACTGATGGCCACACTGATACCCACGCTGGCTACCACTTTACTGCTGGGCCTGTTTTTCAGTTCAAGTTGGGTTAACCAGATTGAAAGCCTGCTACGGGACCGCGGCGAAGCCTTGTCGCGGCAACTGGCGGCGGGCTCAGAATACGGCCTGTTTACGGCCAACCGGCACTTGTTAGACAGCCTTTCCAACGCCTTGCTGCAAGAGCAGGATGTGCGCTCCATCAGCTTTTTCGACAGCGCCGGCGAGCGTCTTCTGCACACCGGCCCAGACACCCACAAACGCGATATCGCCGAGCAGCTGCAGGGTCAGGTCGCGCAGCAGCTACCGCGCCAGCAGAGTACCTTTTTCATTACGCCGGTTACCCTGCAGGACCTGATGATCGAGAATCTGCTCAATGCCAATGGCGAGGCTGATGTGCCCAGTACCCAGCAAACTCTGGGCTGGGTGGCCGTGGAGATGTCCCATATCCGCACCGAAAAAGAAACCTACAAAGCCCTGTTGATTTCCCTGCTGTTAGTCCTTTCCGGTGTGGTGTTCAGCATGCTGGTGTCGTTGCGCCTGAGCCAGGCTTTCACCAGCCCGGTTTATAAACTTAATAAAGCCGTTGCCGAGCTTAAAGAAGGCAAATTGGAAACCCGGGTTTGTACTCGAGCGGGGCCCGAATTTCAACAGCTTGAGTCCGGCCTGAACGCCATGGCGGCCGCCTTGAGCAAGGCCCAGGCAGACATGCAGAAAAACGTGGACCAGGCCACCGAAGACCTACGGGAAACGCTGGAAACTATTGAAATCCAGAATATTGAACTGGATTTTGCGCGTAAGGAAGCGCTGGAGGCGAGCCGCATAAAATCAGAATTTCTGGCCAATATGTCTCACGAAATCCGTACTCCGCTCAACGGTATTATCGGGTTCACCGAACTGCTGTTAAAAGGCTCCCTGGCCCGCCAGCAAAGAGATCACCTGAACACGATTCGCAAGTCATCGGAGATCCTGCTGACCATCATCAACGACATTCTCGACTTTTCCAAAATCGAAGCCGGCAAGCTAACGTTGGACCGGGTACCGTTCCAGCTGCGGGATATTGTGGAAGAAGTCATGGTGATGCTCGCGCCGGCAGCGCACGACAAAAACCTGGACCTGGTGACCCTGGTTTACAACGATGTGCCCAACAACCTGATGGGCGACCCATTAAGGCTGAAACAGATTATTACCAATTTGCTCAACAACGCCATCAAGTTTACCCACACCGGCGAAGTGGTCCTGCGTGCCAGCCTGGAAGAAGAGGACGCCAATAATGGCTCCGTTACCCTGCGCATCAGCGTAGCGGATACAGGCATGGGACTGTCACGCGCACAACAGCGACCATTGTTTGATGCGTTTAGTCAGGCCGACGCATCAACCGCACGGCAATATGGTGGTACCGGGCTCGGTCTGGCTATATCCAAACGCCTGGCAGAGGAAATGGGCGGCAAGATCGGCCTGGAAAGCGAGCCTGGGAAAGGCTCTACATTCTGGTTCACCCTGACCAGCACGCGGGCCAGCCAAAACGATAGCGACAGTCCCCGTAACGGCCTGCGCGGTGAACGCATGATTTATCTGGAGCAACAAAAAACCACCGGCCTGGCGATGAAGCACCTGTTGCGGGACTGGGGCGTTACCGTAGAGCGGGTTAGCTCTCCTGACGCCATGCAAGAGCGCATCGAACAGGCGCAGCGAGAGCAGGCCGGCTTTGCCGTCGCGCTGATTGGTATTAATCGCCATCTGCTCAATTCCAGCCAATATCGCAGCCTGGTGCACAGCATTGAGGTTGACCGCGATTGTCGCACCCTGTTGCTGACGCCAACCTTAGAAAGCCACGACACCCCCCTGGTGGCCAATGTTAGCAGCCACCTGACCAAACCCGTTCTGCGCGGGGCGCTCTACAATGAGCTGATGTTATTGGTGCACGGCATCAACGCTAACGACCACACGCCCGATCGCGGTTACGGTCTGGCAACACCACAGCCGGAACCCGACAGAGAAAGCCTCAACCCCAGGGTTCTGGCGGTAGACGACAACGAAGCCAATCTCAAACTGGTGCTGACCCTGCTACAGGATGCGGGCGTAAACACGGTAGGCGCCGCCAGCGGCTTTGAAGCGCTGACAAAGGCCCGCTCCCGTCAATTCGATTTGATATTCATGGACCTGCAGATGCCAGGTATGGACGGCGTTGCTACTACCCAAAGGCTAAGGCAACTGGAAACCGCCGGCTGCCAGCGTGCCGCCATTATTGCACTGACCGCTCACGCCATGAGTGACGAGCGAGGCCGGTTGGCGCGGCAGGGATTCGACGGCTATATGACCAAGCCGGTCAGCAGCCGCCAACTGCTGGACGCCGTCGAGCAGCACACAGGATTGGTATGTTGCGACGGTGCAGGCGACGGCGGTCGAGCTAACGAAGTGCGCGACAGCCGCAGAGCACTGCGACCGTCGAGTCGAAAAATGACCAGGGAATGCATCAGTATTGAGGAAAGCCTGCGCCTGGCAGCCGGCAAAGCAGACCTGGCCGAAGAGTTATTCAGCATGCTGCTGGAACAAATAACACCCACCGTAGAAGCCATTGAGCAGCACTGGCACAGCGGCAATAGGCTGGAACTGCTGGAGTGCGTGCACAAGCTGCACGGTGGCGCCCGCTACTGCGGCGTACCGGAAGTTCGGGCCGCTGCAAATCAACTGGAGACCGCGTTAAAAACGGCTGACAGCGATATTGATACCCTGACCGATCAGCTGTTAAAAGCATTGAAGCGGCTATTGAACTGGGGCGACAACACCCATTGGCAGTTACTCTTCAGACAACACAGCAGCCTTACGCACTCTTAAAGCCGACGCATTCCTAACGCCGGCAAGCGTTATCAATCAGTGCTTTCATATCCCGCACGGCTTCTTTCAGGCCGGTGAAGACCGCCCGGGCGATAATAGCGTGGCCGATATTCAACTCGTTAATCCCGGCAATCGCGGCCACCCGCTCGGTGTTGTGATAATTCAGACCGTGGCCTGCGTTAACCACCAAACCCTTCTTGCGAGCGTAGGTGACCGCTTCCACCAATACTTTGAACGCCGCATCCGCAGCCGCGCCGCTGGCCTCGGCGTACTCGCCGGTGTGCAATTCAATTACCGGCGCGCCACAGCGTACGGCGGCATCAATCTGAGTTTTGTCCGGGTCGATAAACAGGGACACTTCCGCACCTATGGCCGCCAGGCGTTCGCAGGCTTTGGCGATGCGGGCTTCCTGGCCCTCAACGTCCAAACCGCCCTCGGTGGTCAGTTCTTCACGCTTTTCAGGCACCAGGCACACGCAGGCCGGGCGGATTTGTTCGGCAAAATCCAACATGGCGTCGGTTACCGCCATCTCAAGGTTCATTTTGGTCTGCAAGGTATCGCGTAACAGCAGCACGTCACGGTCTTGAATGTGGCGGCGATCCTCCCGCGGGTGAATGGTTATGCCGTCGGCGCCGGCTTCTTCCGCCAGCAATGCAGCCTGTACCGGATCGGGATACCGCGTGCCGCGGGCCTGGCGTAAAGTGGCCACGTGATCAATATTCACACCAAGTAATACTCTGGAGTTCATTTTACTGCTCCTGACTGGATAAAAAGTTGGCGGCTGTGCAGTGGTCGCCCTTGTAACAAATAGTCCACCAGCGCACGCATCACCCGTTTGGCGACGCGGCGCGCTTCAATGTCACTGTAATCATCGGCAGCCAGCGCGAGCAGCGCAACGCCACGGAGTTTTTTTACCCGCACATCGGCACCCGGGCGCTCAACAATGCCCTGCTGCGGATGGTATCCGTAAAACCAGCCTGCTTGCACCGGCGCACCGCTATCGGTCGCCAGATCCCAGGCGAAATCGTAACCCAAGGCCAGCGCCAGACTGCGTTCGAAACGCCGCAGCACCGGTTCCAGCTCAGCAGCAGCGGCAAGCTTGGCCATGGCATCCAGATAAGCAGCAAATAACAGCGGATAAGGGTCGGCCGCAGGCAGAATGCGTTGCATCAGTTCATTCAGATAAAAACCGCTGAACAGTGCTTGCGATTGCGCCAGAACCGGCGCCGGGCGAACCTCTACCTGAGTCAGGGTTTTTAGTCCCCCCTTGCCAGCCCAGTCCAACAATAGTGGCTGAAACGGTTGCAACTGGGCTTTGAGCGGGCTTTTGCTGGTACTGGCGCCACGGGCAATCAAGTCAACGCGGCCGTAATTCAGGGTGAACACGTCTATCTGCAAGCTGGTTTCACGCCAGGGCCGGCGATGAATTACATAGCCCGGCTCCTGCATTACCTTGCTGCTCATGGCAGACTCAGAAATCGTTCATGCCCAGGCTTTTCAAAGCCCGTTCACTGTCGGCCCAACCGCGTTTGACCTTCACCCAAAGCCGAAGCATGACTTTGTTGTCGAACATCCGCTCCATGTCAATCCGCGCATCCTGGCCAATGCTGCGCAGGCGGTCGCCCTTATCGCCAATGATGATTTTCTTCTGGCCTTCACGTTCAACCAGTATCACGGCTGATATGTGCAGAGTTTTACCATCGTGCTTAAACTCTTCTATTTCCACCGCCACCGAATAGGGCAACTCGGCACCTAGCTGGCGGGTGATTTTCTCACGCACCATTTCCGAGGCCATAAAGCGCTCACTGCGGTCGGTAATCTGGTCGTCTGGGTAAAAGTGCACGCTCTGCGGCAGGAAGCGGCCGACACATTCTTCCAGCGGTATCAGGTTCGTCTCGCGCAGTGCCGAGACGGGAATCATTTCGGCGAAATCGCGCTTACGCGACAGCATGTCCAGATGCGGTAGCAGGGTTTCCCGTTTTTCCATTTTGTCGACCTTGTTGATCGCCAGAATCACCGGGCATTTCAAGCTCGAAAGCTTCTCCAGCACCAGTTCATCGGCGGTGGTCCAGGCTAACTGGTCAACCACAAATACCACCACGTCGACACCTTTCAAGGCCGAAGTAGCAGCCTTGTTCATGTATCGGTTTATCGCCCGTGGTTGTTCTTCATGCATACCCGGTGTGTCGACATACACAGCCTGCACCGGGCCAATGGTTTTTATACCCAGAACCTGGTGACGGGTGGTTTGCGGCTTGCGCGAGGTAATACTGAGCTTCTGGCCCAGCATGTGATTCATCAGGGTAGACTTGCCCACATTGGGGCGTCCTACGATGGCCACAAAGCCACAACGGCTGTCAGGGTCTTGCGGGCGGGTTGTATCCGTCATCAATCGTTCTCCACACCCAGTTCTTTCAGGGCATTACGGGCGGCTTGCTGTTCGGCTATGCGGCGACTGTTGCCGCTGCCTGTGGTTTTGCGCCCCAATGAGGACAGCGCGCAGGATATGTGAAATGTCTGATTGTGGGCTTCACCGTCAACCGACAGAACGTCATAAATCGGCAGCGGAAACTGGCGCGACTGAAGATATTCCTGCAGGCGGGTTTTCGGGTCTTTCTGGGTATCCTGTAAGTCCAGATTCTGCAGGCGCAAATCAAACCAACGCAATATCTGAGCCTGACAGGTAACAAAATCACTGTCCAGATAGATAGCGCCGATGACCGACTCTACCGCATCTGCCAGTATGGATTCACGGCGAAAGCCGCCACTTTTTAGCTCACCTGAACCCAAGCGCAGATAGGAGCCTAAATCAAACTCCCGCCCAATTTCTGCCAGAGTTACGCCCTTGACCATGCGCGCCCGCAAGCGGCTTAGCTGCCCTTCACGGGCTTTGGGGAAGCGCCTGAACAAATGCTCGGCGATCACCATGTTTACAATGGAGTCACCCAGAAACTCAAGGCGTTCATTGTTTTGATTGCCGAAACTGCGGTGAGTCAGAGCCAGCAGTAAACGTTCCTGGGATTTGAACTGATAACCGATACGTCGCTGCAAGGGCTCAAGGTCGGGCTGAACGCTCATTGGCCACTCATATCGTAAGCGTGCTTGAAGTGCATCACGGCGTCTACGTTACTGATCACCGGCGAGCGCACTTCATAGTCCACCATAATCAGTACCCGATCACCGTCTTTGTCAACGGTAATGCTCTCGGCGCTGAGAGTGCGAACATTGTTCACGCTCAGGCGCTTATTAATCTGTGAACGCACTTCGGCTGGCCCCATTTCCGACAATCCTTTGGTATCGTTCAGACCTTCGAGTGCTTCCTGGATGGTGTAATCATCCATGTACGCTGGCCCAAGCTTCAGCAACAAGGTTAGCAGGCTGCCAAAAAACAGCACCATGACCAGCATGACCAGCCCGGATGCGCCGCGCTGCTTTTTCATATCTGACCCGCTGTTGTTATTCATTCCCTGCATCCCCATGCGGTTTCCCATTATTCTATGCCACCCACCCGGCGAAACGATGGCAAGCTGGCCAGCGACTCCCAGTGCATCCAGATGGCGAAGGCCTTGCCAACAACAAGGTCGTCTGGAACCGTGCCCCAGTAGCGGCTGTCATTGCTGTTGTCACGGTTGTCACCCATTACAAAATAATGACCTTCGGGCACTTGCCATTCGCCTTCACCACCGTTGCCCAGGCGGCCCTTGGTCAGAAAAATATCGTGTTCTACCCCACCCAGTTGTTCGCGCCTGTATTCGTTGGGCGGCAGACGCGCCACAAATCGCGACTCCACTTTTTCACCGTTAATAAACAGCGTTTTATCGCGGTAGCGAATCTGGTCACCGGGCAACCCCACCACTCGTTTTATGTAATTGGTT
This sequence comes from Marinobacter sp. LV10R520-4, assembly GCF_002563815.1. NCBI lineage: Bacteria > Pseudomonadati > Pseudomonadota > Gammaproteobacteria > Pseudomonadales > Marinobacteraceae > Marinobacter > Marinobacter sp. LV10R520-4. Next base: position 325,268 of record NZ_PDJM01000001.1, read on the forward strand.
TTGCGATCTTCAGGGTAGCGGAACACCATCACATCACCGCGATCTGGATCATCGATGCTGACCACTTTTGAGCCCAAAACCGGCAGCCGAAGACCATAAGCAAACTTGTTCACCAGAATGAAATCGCCCACCTCCAGGGTAGGCAGCATAGAGCCAGAGGGAATCTGGAATGGCTCTACCAGAAACGAACGCAAAACCAACACAATGACCAATACCGGAAAAAAAGAACGGCTCAGCTCAACCAGATAAGGCTCTTTTGCGGCTGAGTCTGCCTCAGGCGCCGCGGCATTCGCTTTGGCGGCGCGGCGCGGGCGTAAAAACAGCTTGTCGGCGAGCCAGACCAAACCCGTTACAAAGGTCAGAATGACCAAAATTAGCGGAAAATCGATATCCATTCAGATGCCTACTTATCAGATGCCTGTTTATTAGGTGCCTGTTTATCAGACGCCCAATTTTTGTCGATTTTCTAGTTGTCGATTTTCAATACCGCTAAAAACGCGTCTTGGGGCACTTCTACGTTACCCACTTGCTTCATGCGTTTTTTACCGTCTTTCTGCTTTTGCAGCAGTTTCTTTTTGCGACTGACATCGCCGCCATAACACTTGGCGGTCACGTTCTTACGCAAGGCTTTCACCGTCACCCGTGACACAACCTGGTTGCCGATAGCCGCTTGAATGGCAATATCAAACATCTGCCGCGGAATCAGCTCTTTCATTTTTTCCACCAGTTGACGACCCTTGTGATTCGCCAGTTCACGGTGAACAATCAAGGCCAAAGCATCCACCCGCTCACTATTGATCAGCACATCCAGACGCACAAGATTGGCGGCCTGAAACCGGATAAAGTGGTAATCCAGTGATGCGAAGCCCCGGCTGACGGATTTTAGCCGGTCGAAAAAGTCGAGAACCACTTCGGCCATGGGCAACTCGTAAGTGAGCTGCACCTGTCTGGTGGTGAAGTGCATACTTTTTTGCACGCCGCGTTTTTGCTCGCAAAGGGCAATGACATTCCCCAAATGCTCTTGCGGCACCAAAATATTGGCTTGCACAATGGGCTCACGCATTTCCTCAATTGAGCCAATATCCGGCAACTTTGAGGGGCTGTCTACCGACAAGGTCTCACCCTGTTTGGTAAGCACCTCATAAATAACCGTGGGCGCGGTGGTGACCAGGTCAATATCGTACTCACGCTCCAGCCGCTCCTGAATAATTTCCATGTGCAGCATGCCCAGGAAACCACAGCGGAAGCCAAAGCCCAAAGCGTCAGAGCTTTCCGGCTCGAAAAACAAGGACGCATCATTCAGCGTCAGTTTATCCAAGGCATCGCGGAAATCGTTGTAATCGTCGGAGCTGACTGGAAACAGACCGGCGTATACCTGCGGCTGAATTTTCTTGAAACCCGGCAGCATAGGGGTTTCGTCGGCAAATTTGTGGTGCACAATGGTATCGCCCACCGGCGCGCCGTGAATGGCTTTGATACCGGCAACCACAAAACCTACATCACCCGCTTCCAGAATGTTGGTGTCGTGGGGCTTTGGGTTAAAAATGCCAACTTTGTCTGCATTCCAAGCCTTACCCGTCGACTTGATAACAATTTTTTCGCCCTTTCTCAGCACACCCTGGGTCACCCGCACCAGCGACACAACGCCCAGGTAGTTATCAAACCAGGAGTCGATAATCAGTGCCTGCAGCGGGGCAGAACGATCGCCTGTTGGCGGTGGAATTTTCTGGATCAGATCTTCCAGAACGTCTTCCACACCCATGCCGCTCTTTGCCGAGCAGCGCACGGCGCTGCTGGCGTCTATGCCAATGATGTCTTCAATCTCGGCGGCTACCCGCTCCGGTTCAGCCTGCGGCAAATCCATCTTATTCAATACCGGAACCACTTCCAGGCCCTGTTCGATGGCGGTGTAGCAGTTGGCCACCGACTGAGCTTCCACGCCTTGCCCGGCGTCCACCACCAGCAGCGCGCCTTCGCACGCGTAGAGTGACCGCGACACTTCGTAAGAAAAGTCCACGTGCCCCGGCGTATCAATAAAATTGAGTTTGTAAACCTGGCCATCACGAGCTGTGTAATTCAGGGTCACACACTGCGCTTTGATAGTAATACCGCGTTCACGCTCAATATCCATGGAATCAAGCACCTGCTCCGCCATTTCACGGGAGGTCAGGCCACCGCAGGTCTGGATAAACCGGTCTGCAAGTGTGGATTTGCCATGGTCAATATGGGCGATAATAGAGAAGTTACGGATTCGGCTCAGTTCAGTCACAGACAATGAATACTCGTATAAGACACAGGATTGAGCCCGGAAGGGGCCGTTGCCGGATCCGGCAACGGCGTGATTTTACAGTTTACCGGCCGCCATTGCCATTGCTGTCGGCGGCCGGACTTGAAGGGGCGTTAAGGTTTCATAACCAGATAGAGCGCACGGCCCTGGCGCACCACACGCACCGGCACGGCACGATCGTCGGCCAGATTGCCGGCAATGTCGCGGAAGTCCGCCACTGACGTCACCGCCTTGCGATCGATTTCAGTGATCACGTCATTGGGGCGTATACCTGCGTCGAAAGCCGGGCCACCCTGAACTTCCGCCACTAATACGCCGGCACTGATGCCCTGAGCATCGGTCATGCCCGCCGGCAGCGGCTCAACGCTCAGGCCAAACAGCGAAGACGCACTGTCACCCGGGGTTGCGGGGCTCTGCGCCTGGGCGCCGCGCTCGTCCGGTAGCTGGCCAATTTTCACATCAATAGACATTTCGTTGCCGCCACGCAGCACCGTTAAACGCGCTGACTCACCAATCGGCGTACGCCCCACCATCGGCGGCAGCTCAGATGACAACTGCAATTCTTCGCCGTCATAGGCCAACACAATATCACCGGACTGCAAGCCTGCAGCTTCTGCCGGTGAACCGCCAAGCACCTCGGCAACCAGCGCGCCGCGCGGGCGCTTCAAGCCAAAACTCTCGGCCAGATCACGGTTTACTTCCTGAATAAGCACACCCAACCAACCACGGGATACACTGCCATTGTCGCGAATCTGGCGGAATACGCTCATGGCGTCATCGATCGGAATGGCGAAAGACACGCCCATAAAACCACCGGAACGGGTATAAATCTGGGAGTTAATGCCAATCACATCGCCGTCCAGGTTAAACAAGGGCCCGCCAGAATTACCGGGATTGATGGCAACATCGGTCTGAATAAACGGCACGTAATTTTCGCTGGGCAAGGAGCGGCCAAGAGCGCTGACGATGCCGGCGGTGACGGTATAGTCAAAGCCGAAGGGTGAACCGATGGCAAAAACCCACTCGCCCACTTTCAAATCTTTCGATTTGCCCACCTGAACCACGGGCAGGTCGTCACCGGTTTCAATTTTCAACACGGCCATATCCGAGCGCGGATCCGTGCCAATCAGGCGCGCAGGCAATTCACGACGGTCGTTCAAGCGTACAATAATTTCGTCAGCGCCCTCCACTACGTGATTGTTGGTCAGCACGTAGCCATCCCGGGACACAATAAAACCGGAGCCCATAGACTGGATTGGCTGGGCGCGACCACCGTGGGGATTACCGGAGCCAGGGCCACGGAAAAAATCCTGAAAGAATTCTGGCATCTGCTCAAGCTGGCGCTCATCAAAAGGCAGATTCTGGAAACGGCTTGTATTTTCTGGCGCCGCCGAGGTGGTGCTGATATTCACCACCGCACCGGCATTGTCTTCAACCAGTTCGGTGAAGTCAGGCAGGCCACGTGCCTGGGTGGCTTGGCTCCATGCCAGCAGTATCATCAGGACAGTGGTCAGCAGTGCCGCCCACATCAAAGTAACGAGGTTGGTGGACTGCCTGGCAGCCACAACCGAGGGTGTTTTTAGCATTGAGCAACTCCCGTAATGAGTTCTGAGCTGACCTGAACAGCCAGCGAACAGTATTCACAAATGAGTGTGTGAGGGCAAAGCCCGCTGTTTCAATATACGGACGCTGAAGGAAATTATAACGCTTGGGCAGGGACGTTCTTACTAACCTTCATTAAATGTGGCTGATAATCACCGGGCATGCGGCGCTGCCATAGCCTTGCTACTACAAAGCCCGCACCCAGGCCGAAGCCGGCGGCCACAATAGCGACGCCGTCGCTGCCCGGTACCAACTGGCTTGCAGCCATGCTGGCAGCCACCATTAACAGCAGCGGTAACGCATACACCAATAGCGATGCCTGCAATAACGCCTGCTCCGCAATGCCCAGGGTTACCTCATCGCCCACACCCACATTAAGGGTGTTCAGAACTTGCACCTGATTGGCCCGACCACCGCTGGCAGCCGCCAGCACACGCTGACCGCAGCCACTGCGAGCGGAGCAACTCTGGCACACGCTCTGGCGAATGGTTTGCACCCAGACGGTGTTACCAGACACTGCGACCACCCGACCGCTTTCGGTGATCACCGGCTCGCGCCCTGATGCTCGACCAGGCTTGCGGTGGCGCTGTCAGCATTAGCTCTCTCAACCGCAGCACTGTCAAAACGCACCGACTCTGCCACTTTACGGGCGGTGACCGGAGGCACTTCGCCGACCACCGAAATCAGCACCTGGCGACCGTCTGACTGCACCGGCCGCAAATACACCGTGGTAGCGCCAATACGTGAAGCGCCTGTCGGCATATCCAGGCTGGCAATGTCTTCTACAAACACTGAAAAAGCCGCTAAACCATCACTGAACGCAATCACTTGGCGTTTATCCGATCGCGGGGTGGCCGCAGGTTCAAAACCTGCGGGCAGCCAATCCAACGACCAACCTTGCAGACGGGTCACCAGTTCGGTGGCCGGACTGCCAGGCTCAAGGCTGATGGTGCTGGTCTGATGCTTGTCTGCCGTTGCTATCTGCAACTCGCTGTCGGCAATATCATCGGTAATATCAAGACTGGTGAACTGGAAATGCTCCAGGATCTGGTCGTCGGCGTTACGGGTTTGACTTTTCACCAGCAGGCCGGTGTCTTTTTCCAGCCACAAGCGATAGCTGTAGCGGTAAGGGTCATTAGCGTTCAAGGCAATTTTTACAGCGGCGTAGCCTGCTACGCGGCCTTCTCCCAGCACTTGCGCCTCATACCAGCGCGTCGCAGGCAATAGCTGATCACTAAACGAGTCAGCCAGCGGCCCAGCGGGAATAATAGCATCTAGTGTGACGGTATCCTGAGCTGGCAACACGCAAATAACCTCCATGCCCCGACGCACAATTTCACCGCTCCCGCCGTCCTGAATAACCAGTCTTTCCTCAACCATACTGCCGTTGTAGCGGTGGGCCACTTGCATGGACTGCACCTGCTGGCCGCGGCCGTACACAAACACACCCCGGTAGGAGGTCGTGTTCATGGCCGGGCCCAGGCGCTGCAACCATTTGACCGCTTCTGCGCTATTGGTGGTTTGGGGCTGCGCCTCGGTCGCCTGTGCCGCCGCCGGCATCCACAAACCCATAACCGCAAGGGCCAGGAAAAAACGCAACCATACTGTGCCTGCCTGCCCGTTCACAGTTTAATAACCCCCTGCATCAACGCTGACCAGGCGCGCATAGCCCACCGAGCCCCGACCGGCACCCACACTGTTATGCTGGGCGTGTTCCAGCAGATAACGGTGAATCTGCTGCCGCTGCCTGTCATCCAGGCCCTGCAAGGATACTTCGCCGACCGAAGCCGCCGTTGCAGTCGCATTTGGTTCGGCCGTGGTCTGAGCAGCAACCAGCTCCAGCTCACCGGCGCTTTGCCAGCCTGAACCCGCGCCAAAACCCACCACCAGCGCCATGGCAATCATGGCTACCGCTGGCCAATGCCAACGCTGACGGCCTGTTGCCTTTGCCGCATTGTGCTCTGACGCCGGTACCCCGCCGTCAAGGCGTTGCCAGACACCGGCACTCACATCTGCGGCAGGCGAGACCGACTCGGCTGCGGCGCCCGTGCCATGCATCAGGTCGTGAATCTGCTGCCAGCGTTGCCACTGGCCGCGCACTTCATCCTGGTCGGAAAAGGACAGCAAACGCCGCACAGCGAGCTCGTCTGCTTCGTCGTCCATCATGGCCGACAGGGTTTCTCTGAGACGATCATCCATGGGATGCAACCTCAATTGCTTGCTGAATGGTTGAGCAAAGGGCCAAGATAGCGGTCTACCGCATCCCGGGCCCGAAAAATACGGGAACGCACCGTGCCAATCGGGCATTCCAGTATGCGGGCAATATCTTCGTAACTCAGGCCGTCGTACTCTCGTAGCAAAAACGCCGAACGCAATTCTTCCGGCAGTGCGTCTATGGCTTTATTCAGGGCCCGTTGCAACTGGTCGCGCTGCAGCAGCTTCTCTGGCGAAGCAATATCCCGCAGGCGCTGGCCATCGTCGTAATTTTCCGCGTCGGCCGAATCCGCGCTGCTCTGAGGACGCCGGCTACGGGCTTCCAGATAATTTTTGGCCGTATTAACCGCTATGCGGTAAAGCCAGGTGTAAAATGCGCTGTCTCCCCGAAAACGGTCGATGGCGCGAAAGGCTTTAACGAAAGTTTCCTGGGTAAGATCCATCACCTCGTGACTGTCGAATACATAACGACTGATGATAGACGCCACTCGCGACTGGTATTTCAGCACTAGCAAATCGAATGCAGAGCGGTCGCCATTGCGTACCTTGCGCACCAACTGCAAATCGGTCTGGCTGTCGCCCTGTTCAGGGGCTGTCTGGTCGATACTGGACGTCATGGACGGTTTGCCGGCACTCGCTGGTTCGGTGGCCTGAGTTACGGCCTGCTTGAGAATGGAATGCATCATGATGCTACTGCCCGGCGTCCGTTGATGGAGTCTTCGGGAAAAAAACCCGCTTAAAAGCGGCTTCCCGGTTCTGGCAAATGGACAGCGAGCACAAAGTTTAGTTCAATACACTTCCACATTATGGCCTGTGATACCAACCCAATGCCACAATCCTTCGAGTTCGATGTACTGGTAATCGGCAGCGGCGCCGCCGGTCTGACGGTTGCCCTGAATCTGCCGCCCCATTTGCACGTTTGCGTTCTCAGCAAAGCGGCCATCAGCAGTGGCGCCACGCTCTGGGCCCAGGGCGGAATTGCAGCGGTTCTTGACGGCGAAGACTCCGTTGAAAACCACATTCAGGATACCCTGGACGCCGGAGCAGGCCTTTGCCATAAAGATGCTGTGCGCTTTACTGTAGAACACAGCAGGGCCAGCGTTGACTGGCTGGTTGATTCCGGCGTGGACTTCACCCGCGATAACAACGCCGCTTTTCATCTGACACGCGAGGGCGGCCACAGCCATCGCCGCATTATCCACGCTGCCGATGCCACCGGGCAGGCGGTATCTACCACCCTCGTGGCCCAGGCCCAAGCACGGGCCAATATCACGCTGATGTCTGGCCGGGTCGCAGTAGACCTGATCACCAACCGCAAACTGTCGCTGCCTGGCAATCGCTGCGTTGGCGCCTACGTGCTGAATCTGGACGACAATCACGTTGAATTGATTCGCGCCCGCTTTACGGTCATTGCCACCGGCGGGGCCTCCAAGGCCTACCGCTACACCACTAACCCGGACGGTGCTTCTGGTGACGGCATTGCGATGGCCTGGCGTGCGGGCTGCCGCGTCGCTAATATGGAATTCAACCAGTTTCACCCGACCTGCCTGTACCACCCCCACGCCAAGTCGTTTCTGATCAGCGAGGCTCTGCGCGGCGAAGGCGGGCATTTGAAATTGCCGGACGGCAGCCGCTTTATGGACCGTTTCGACAGTCGTGCCGAACTGGCACCCAGAGACATTGTTGCCCGCGCCATCGATCACGAGATGAAGCGCCTGGGTGCAGACCACGTGTATCTGGACATCAGCCACAAGCCGGCAGATTTTATAAAACATCATTTCCCGACCATTTACGAAACCTGCCTGATCTACGGTATTGATATCACCCGCGAGCCGATTCCAGTGGTGCCAGCCGCTCACTACACCTGTGGTGGCATTATTAGCGACCAGCGCGCCAGAACCGATATCAACCAGCTTTACGTCGTGGGCGAAGCCGCTTTTACCGGCCTGCACGGCGCCAACCGCATGGCCAGCAACTCTTTGCTGGAATGCCTGGTGTATGGCCGCGCTGCGGCGGAAGACATTACCCGCCGGGAAGCCGATATACCCGCCGTGCCAGATGTTCCGGAGTGGGATGAAAGCCAAGTTAGGGATTCTGATGAAGACGTAGTCATTTCCCACAACTGGGACGAACTGCGCCATTTTATGTGGGACTATGTCGGCATAGTTCGCACCACGAAACGCTTGCAGCGTGCCAAGCACCGAGTCGATTTGCTGTCTCGGGAAATTGGCGATTTTTACAGTAATTACCGGGTATCCAACGATTTACTGGAACTGCGCAATCTGGTTACCGTGGCAGATCTTATTATTTGTTCGGCGCTGCAAAGACACGAAAGCCGTGGGCTTCACTACACCCTGGATTATCCGGCGATGCAGGCAGAAGCCCGCGACACTGTATTGGTACCCACCACGTACCGTACTTCTGCACCCTGATATCCCAATATGAGTGATATCAGGTAGTACTAAACCTATAACTGACAGGATGCGTTATGTCTGAAACTCAAGTCACTTCCAACTCGCCCGAGTTCAAGCGTTTATGGTGGCACAGCCGCCGCGGCATGCTAGAGCTAGACAATCTTCTGGTGCCATTTCTGGAGCAGGCATACTGTGATTTGAACCCGGATGACCAAGCCCGCTATGAAAAACTGCTGACCTGTGAAGACAACGACATGTTCGAGTGGTTTATGCAACGCAACAAGTCTGACGACCCGGACCTGCAGCGCATCGTTGAGGTTATTCTGAAACGTGTCCAGCCGGATTGATATCAGACTGCGCCCAACCTTGCTGGTGGGTGCTATCGCCGCCCTGCCCTGGCTGGTGCTAGCGGGTTTTGTAGGTCTATTGTCCATTGACGGCCATGTGTGGCTGTTGGCGATGGCTCCTTTGGCCACCGCTGGTGCGGTTTATGCCGTTCGCCGCCAGGGCTTGCTACGAGGGCAACATTGCGTGATCCGACTGCGCCTTCACGACGGCCAACTATGGGCCTTACACAGCAACGGTGAGGCGGTCGCCGTCAATCCGGGCCCTGGCAGCCGCATTGGTGCCCGCTTCAGTGTTCTGCAATTACGCCAGGCCCACAGCAACCGCTATTACACAACGGTATTGCTGCTTAGCGGCGACCGTGGCAACCTGCCCTCAGACGATGCGCGCCGCTTGCGCCTGTGGCTGAGGCTCGGGCAAAAACCGATGCCCGCCATCGTTTGACCCCATTTGCCTTTGTTTTGCGGAGTTTGTAATGAGCGATAACACCAAGGCCCTGTCGGCTGACAACCCCACTGCACTCTCTAATGCACTCCCTAATGCACTCCCTAATGCACTCCCTACTGCCCACTCCATTACAAACGTGGTAGCAGAGCAACCGCTGCCGGAAAACAACTGGGCAGAGCTGAGTGACCGCCTGATGGTGACGGTCAGCGGAGCTGGCACCGAGAAGTTTTTACAAGGCCAGTTCAGCCAGAACGTGAGCGAAGTAACCGCAGGCAAGTCCCTGCATGCAGCTGCCAGTAATCGCAAAGGCCGAGCCTACGCCCTGGTGCGCATGGTGCGCCACGATGACGCCATTCTGATGGACTTCAGCCGCGAACTGGCGGATGCCACTGAGGCCGAGCTGCGCAAATATTTGATGCTGTTTCGCGGCACCACCATGGCCCGCCCGGATAACAGCAAAATCATCGGCCTCTTTGGCAGTGAACTGGCACAGGCGGTGGCGGGTGAAAAGGCTGCGCTAGTCACCGATCTGCGGCAACCCGGAGACACCCTGACCACTGGGCACGGCCATCTGATTTTGCTGGAGCCTTCCATCGAAGGCCCTGCGCGCTATGAGCTCTGGTCACCGGACGGCGCCTTACCCGATGTACTCCAAACCAAACGTCAATGCAGCCTGGCTACTTGGCAAGCCGGACAAATTGCCGCCGGGGTGCCATGGCTGACCAGCGCAACCGCCGGCGCCTACGTACCACAAATGCTGAACTGGCAACATTTGGGAGGCGTCCACTTCAAGAAAGGCTGTTACACCGGCCAGGAAGTTATTGCGCGCATGCACTTTCTCGGGCAGCTGAAAAAGAGCCTTTACCGGCTGACCGTTACCGCCGATGCAGAACCGGCCGTTGGCGACGCTATCAGCAATGGCGAACGCAACGTGGGCGAAGTGGTCAATACCTTGCAGACCGGGCCGCAGCAATATCATTTACTGGCGGTCATTCGCCATGACGCCGCAAACGGCCCGCTCACACTGGCAGACAACGCCGATGCCAAAATACAGCTGTGCCCTCTGGCGTACGCCGTGCCGGAACGCGAACAGCCGCAGAAGACGGCAGATACATAAAGTGACAGGCAAGCGTCGCCAAATTTGCTATAAGCTAGTCGACGATGCGGATACCCAACAGGCCAGAGGCCCGCGCTTAACCGCTTAATTGCTTAACCGGATCTGATCATTCTATGTCGAACATTGCTGACACCATCAAGAACGACCTGATTACCGCCATCAATAGCGACAAACTCGTGCTGCCCACACTGCCCGAAGCTGCGCTTAAAGTTCGTGACATTGCACAGTCTGAAGACTCGGCAATCATAGATCTGGTCAAAGTAATCAGCAACGATACAGCGTTATCGGCGCGCCTTATTCGCGTTTGTAACAGCCCGTTGTTCCGCGGCAATCGCCCGATCGAGAACCTGAATATGGCGGTTAGCCGTCTGGGCATGACCTACACCAGCAGTCTGGCCATGGGCCTGGCCATGGAGCAGATGTTTCAGGCCACCTCGGACATGATTGACAAACGCATGCGCGCGACCTGGCAAGCCAGCATAGAAATCGCCGGTATTTGTCACGTTTTGGCCCAGAACTACACGCGTCTGAGGCCCGAACAGGCCACCCTCGCGGGCATGGTACACCTTATTGGCATGTTCCCGGTGCTGCGCTATATCGAAGACAATGACATCAAAATCAGCGGCATTGTGCTGGATGAAATCATTGCTGAACTGCATCCCCAGATTGGCGCCATTATCCTCAAACGCTGGGATTTCCCCGCCGACCTGCAGGACGTTCCGTTACTTTATAACCAGTTCGACCGCAGCCCGGCCAAGGCTGATTACAGCGATCTGGTGATGATAGCGAATCTGCAGAGAGTTGCCGGAACCGATCACCCCTGGGCTCAGATGGACTGGAGTAGCATTAGCGCTTTTGAACGGCTTGGGCTGGACCCGGACGGCAGCGACGATGAAAATCTGGACGCCCAGATGGCAGCCGCCATGGCGATGCTCCAGTAGCAAGCAAAGGGTAAGCCAACGCGGGAAAAATCAGGGGCGCTGGGGCAGCGCCCAGTCGATAGCGCCAAGACCCTTGTTACCTAACCATTGGTTGGCTAAGGAAAAGTGATGGCAACCAAAAAATCCGCGATAAGCACTCAGGGGTGATGGGTGCGGCGCTTCCAGCACCAAATGCCTCTGGTGATCAATACCCCGGCCTTTTTTGTGGGCGTAACTGCCCCACAGCATAAACACCACTCCCTGATCCTGCTCATTGACTGCGGCGATCACGGCATTGGTAAACTCTTCCCAACCCTTACCTTGGTGCGCACCAGCGCTTCCTTTCTCAACCGTTAATACGCTGTTCAGCAGCAATACGCCCTGATCGGCCCACGCCTGCAAACAGCCGTGGGCGGGAGGCTCTATGCCAAGGTCAGTGCGGATTTCTTTAAACATATTAACCAGCGATGGCGGCATACGAGTACCGGGCAACACCGAAAAGCTCAAACCGTTGGCCTGGCCCGGCCCATGGTAGGGGTCCTGCCCCAGAATCACCACTTTCACCTGTCCCAACGGCGTACTGTTCAGCGCGTTAAATACCTGGTGCGCCGGTGGATAAATGTTCTTACCCGCCGCTTCCTCTGCTGATAAAAACTGTGCCAAAGAAGCCATGTACGGCTGTTGAAACTCTTCCGCCAGCCGTTCCGACCAGCCGCGGCCGGGCAGCAGTTGCTGCGCCAGCCCCTGTAGCGGCGTCATCGCTTAGCCTTCACTCTTTTTACTATCCGCTTTATGTTCCGGACGCATGGCCGGAAACAGGATAACGTCGCGGATAGACGCAGAGTTGGTCAGCAGCATAGCCAGGCGGTCGATACCAATACCCTCACCTGCTGTGGGCGGCATGCCGTATTCCAGCGCCATCACATAGTCTTCATCGTAGAACATGGCTTCGTCGTCGCCGGCGTCTTTTTCCGCCACCTGGGCGCGGAAACGCTCGGCCTGGTCTTCGGCGTCATTCAACTCGGAGAAGCCGTTGGCAATTTCACGGCCGCCGACAAAGAACTCGAAGCGCTCGGTGACAAACGGATTGCTGTCTTTGCAGCGGGCCAGCGGTGACACTTCTTTCGGGTATTCGGTAATGAACGTGGGCTGCATCAAGCGGTGCTCGGCGGTTTCCTCGAAAATCTCGATGTGCACTTTGCCAAGGCCCCAGCTGGCCTTCACTTTAACGCCCAGGTCTTTCGCCATCTGCCGCGCAAAGCTTTCGTCCGCCAGTTGCTCAGCGCTGACGTTTTCGTTATAGCGCACAATCGCGTCAACCACGGTCAGCCGATCAAACGCTTTGCCAAAGTCATATTCAATGCGGGTTTCGTTACCGTCGGGGTCAACCGCCGTATTCACCACCAGGCTAGAGCCCAAAACCTGCTCGGCAACAGTGCGCAGCATGTCTTCGGTCATATCCATCAGATCGTTGTAGTCGGCGTAAGCCTGATAGAACTCGACCATGGTAAATTCCGGGTTGTGACGGGTCGAGAGCCCTTCGTTGCGGAAGTTACGGTTAATTTCAAACACCCGCTCGAAACCGCCTACTACAAGGCGTTTCAAATACAGTTCCGGCGCGATGCGCAAGTACATATCAATGCCCAAGGCGTTGTGGTGTGTCATAAACGGCCGCGCCGCAGCGCCACCGGGAATCACCTGCAACATGGGGGTTTCAACTTCCATGAAGTCACGGTCGGCAAAAAACTGGCGCATGGCGGTAATGATTTTCGAGCGCGCCAGGAACACCCGGCGACTGTCTTCGTTGACCATCAAATCTACATAGCGATGGCGATAGCGGGACTCGGTATCGGTCAGGCCTTTGTGCTTTTCCGGCAGTGGGCGCAGAGATTTTGTCAGCAGCCGGTAATCGTCCATGATGACGTAAAGATCACCCTTGCCCGAGCGCGCCAATATCCCGCGAACCCCGATAATGTCTCCTAAATCCCAGTGCTTTGTGGCCTTTTGCACATCTTTGGTGGCGTACACCTGAATTCGGCCAGTCACATCCTGAACCACCTTGAACGCCTTGCGATCCAGCATCATGCGGCCGGCTATGGCCACCGGGATCGCCATGTCTTCCAACTGCTGCTTGTTATAGTCCGCGTACTTTTCCAGCAGTTCGGCAGCGGTACTGTCGCGACGAAAATCGTTGGGAAACGCATTGCCCTGCTCGCGAATATCCGCCAGTTTAGCGCGGCGCTCGGCAATCAGCTTGTTCTCATCAGGCTGGGCATCGGGCTGGGCATTGTGCATCTGTTCAGTCATTTTGGCTCACTGGGAATAAGAATCGGGTTAATCCTGATCAAAGGGAAGGGCGCTGGATCACAGCGCCATTTTCAGGCTGGCTTCAATAAACTTGTCGATATCGCCATCAAGTACCGACTGGGTATTGCTGGTTTCTACCTTGGTGCGCAAATCCTTGATACGGCTGTCATCCAGCACGTAAGAGCGGATCTGGCTGCCCCAGCCGATGTCGGACTTGGAGTCTTCCAGCTTTTGCTTCTCGGCGTTACGGGCCTGCATTTCGTGTTCGAACAGTTTGGCTTTCAACTGTTTCATGGCCTGATCTTTGTTCTGATGCTGGCTACGACCGGCTTGACAGGCTACAACAATGCCAGTTGGGTTGTGAGTCAGGCGCACGGCCGACTCGGTGCGGTTAACGTGCTGGCCACCGGCACCAGAGGCACGATACACATCCACCCGCAGATCCGCCGGGTTGATTTCAATAACAAAGCTGTCGTCTACCTCAGGTGCCACAAACACCGATGAAAACGATGTATGGCGACGGTTGCCGGAATCAAACGGCGACTTGCGTACTAAACGATGCACGCCGGTTTCGGTGCGTAACCAGCCGAAGGCGTACTCGCCTTGAATGTGAAGCGTAGCGCTCTTGATGCCCGCCACTTCGCCTTCCTGTAGTTCAACAATCTCGGCCTTAAAACCACGGCGCTCCGCCCAGCGCAAATACATACGCAGCAGCATATTGCCCCAGTCCTGGGCTTCGGTGCCGCCAGAGCCGGCCTGAATATCCATATAGGCGTTATTGGCGTCCATTTCACCGGAAAACATGCGACGGAATTCGAGCTTTTCCAGATTTGCATCCAGCTCGGCAAGATCGTTTTCGATGTCGGCAACCGTGGCTTCGTCGTCTTCTTCAACGGCCATCTCAAGCAGGCCTTCGGCGTCGGTCAGGCCGCTGGTCAGTCGATCAATGGTGGACACGATCAGCTCCAGATCGGAGCGCTCTTTACCCAGAGCTTGCGCTCGCTCGGGATCTTCCCAAACGCTGGGCATTTCCAGTTCGCGCTCTACTTCGGTCAGACGTTCGCTGCGCTGGTCGTAGTCAAAGATACCCCCTGAGCGCTTCAGTGCGCTCGCGAAGTTCTTTGATCTTCATAACAATGGGATTGATTTCCATGAAATGCGGACTCGCTCTGGCAAGTGATGATTAAAACAGTGGCGTGATTCTACCGGAAATCCGCCGTTAAATCAGCCGCCACAAAGCCACACTCAGCGTGCTTTTTTTTGCGCTGGAGACACACACTTCTGCCTGGTTTGCCAATTCAGCAAGAAATTGGCAAGGGTTTCGCAAAAACTGGCATAAGTTTCGCTACGTCACCGTCAACACACGGTTAAATGCCGGCATAACTGCAGGGTTTTGCCGCTTCTTATGCGAACACGAGGTGCCCCATGCACGCACAGTCCGAAACCCGTCACAATCCCGTCCACCAAACCGAAACAGCCCGGCTGCTACTGCTGGCCAATGACACTTACCGCCGCTCTAACCAAAGCGACACGGCCTATGCTCAGCGCGTGGCCGCGCGTATCGAATGCCACGAACAGCTGCAAAGCCTGTTGCTGCGAGCGCCCGAAAATGCTCAGGCGCAAGGTTTGATGGGCAGAGTGGAGATGGACGATGGCAACCTGCAAAAAGCCCGCACCTTGTTTGACACAAGCCTGGCATTGCAACCCGGCCAGGCACAGCAATATATCAACCTGGGTTACTGGGCGCTTAAAGTTGAGCGCCCGGCCCAGGCCGAGCAATATTTTTCCCAGGCGTTGCAGCACGAACGGCAATCTGCTTCCGCATTTAGCGGCATCGCTCATGCAAAACGGCTTCAAAATCAATTTGATGTTGCCTATCTGCATTACCGCACACTGATTCGCAGCGGCCACGCCAACGCCAGGATGTACAGCGCGATGCTGGAGTGTGCCAGCCACCTTAGCGTTCATAAGGCTGACTCGCTGCTGCGTGCCGACGCCATTACCTTGCTCAACAAAAGCCACCTGGCGCACCAGAAAATCGGACGCTTTGTGTGTGAGATTCTGCGCCAGCACTATTCACCCGACACAGCAGCACCAGACACAACCGGCGCAATGGATGAACTGGCCGCTGCAGCCAACGACGAACTGCTGCTGCTGGCGTTGAACCAGATCATTCTGCCCGACCCTGCGGTGGAATCACTGATTACCTCGTTGCGACACCAGCTGGTGAAGCACATTGCCGACAGTGGCGAGCTAGAAGATGGCCTGCAACAGCTCGCGCTCGGGCTGGGTCGTTACGCCGAACGAACCGGTTACGCGCTGGCCACCAAAGATGACGAACAGCAACTGGCAGCGACCATAAACATCAATCTGCGAGCACAACTCACTCTGGGTGACGGCCCGGAGGCGTTGGCCGGCTCGGTCATTATCAGCGCGCTTTACGGCGCACTGTTCCACCAGGATTTTGCCGCAACCCTGGGGCAGTGGAATCTGGTGGATTGGCCGCTGGCGATGCAACCACTGATGGCGGCAAGTTATTACGACCGCGCCTGGGAAGAGGCGGTAAAACAGAATTTTGCAGAGAAAGCAGACGAGCTGCGCCTGGATCGCGACGACACGCCCCAGGCCTGGCCAGCCTGGGCGGAGCTCAATAACAACACGGAAACCAGCCTGAGGGCGCTGATGGCCAACGAATTCGGCCTGTCTGTCGAGCAGCTTCCAGCTACACTAAGGTTGATGGTGTGCGGTTGCCAGAGCGGCCAGCGAGCATTGGAACTGGCGCGCTATTTAAGCGATGTGGAAGTCATCGCGGTGGACGAATCTCTGGCAAATGTGGCCCGCGGCAGCGCCATGGCCGAGGCAACAAATATTGAAAACATTGTGTTCTGGCCATGGTCGTTAGCGCAGCGCTTTATTGCCGACGGCCACCAGGTGCACTGGGTTGAAATAGGCCGCCTGCCCTCGCCGGCAATGGCCGATCTGTCGCTGGCCAACCTGGTAGACCAGGTTGCCGCCTCTGGTGCAGTGGTCCATCTGCATACCGATATGGCCGAGCAAACCCGTGGCGACAAGCAGATACGCCGGCTTATCAGCGAGCACAGTTTGGAGCCTCGCCGTAATACCTTGCAGCAACTGCGGCGCATGGTACTGAATAATCGCTCAGGCGACCTATGGCAGAGCCTGCTGCAAGATGAAAATTTCTACAGTCTGGGCGGCTGCCACGACCGCTGGTTCCGGCCACAGAGCAAGCAGCAGCTAAAATCTGTGTTGGCCATGGTCAGTAACGAAGTGCAGTGGAAGCTGGTCAAGGCCCGCGACGAAGACGGTCACAGCCTGGCCACCGGCCCGGTACAGCAGCAGATTCGCAAGGAAGCCCTAGGCAGTCACGTTCAAAGTCTGCTGGGCCAGCAACTGAGCGTGTATTTTCAGCGTCGGCGCTAAAAATACACCTCTGACCCCACGACATTGCAAAGATCAACGGGCCTTCGCGGCTCGTTGATCTTTGCTTCTATCGATTACTCGCGTCTAAATATAAGGCGAAATTGCTTCACCATACAGATGCAGCTCTTCGAGAATGTGCCGCTGCTGCTGGGTTATATCTGGCTTAACCATCAGGCGCTGGAGTTCCGCGCCATACTCGGCAAGTGACAACCAACCTTTCACCGGCTGGGTCAGTCTTTGCTCGCGAAACTGCTCCCAACGTTCCATTTCCTCGCCGTTCAAGGTGTCCGGATAATTGCGGGCGCGATAACGAAATAGCATTTCGGCCAGGCGCTCGTCGGCAAACTGGAATTCGCTTTCGCCAAGCTGCTGCGGTTCCATTGCCATCGCGCGATCCAATTGCCCACAATCCCCCTGGCTAAGAAAGCCGCCCGCATAGATCTGTTCGTCCGGATCCGTCAGCTTGGTGTCGTAATCACGCTCGAAAGCAGCAGCCACGCGCTGCGCAAAATCTGGCCCTGCCTGGCGCAGAATCGCCAGATGGCGTCGCATCTGCTCACCATCCAGATCCAGCCGCTGCAAGCGTTCCGGCGAGAGCGTTGCCAGCATGGTCGCCGGCGCCAATACCGGGCACTTGTTCAGCTGAATCGCCTTTAACGGGAATCGGCGAACACCTTCAGGCAGCGCAGACTGCGCGGTAAAAACCCGCTCGCGAATCTGCTCAACGCTGGCGTTAATCAGTTCGGCGGGATTTTCACGCAAATCATACACAATTACCTGATTTTTGTTGCTGGCGTGCTCGGCAACTGGCGCTACCAGCGCGCAACTGCCCTGGCTCGCAGGGTACTTTCCAGACACGTGAAAAACCGGCTTTCGAGTGGCGGTATCCAGCATTTTGCGGGCCGCCTGCTTGGATTTGTTGGCCAGCGCAAATTCAAACAACCGGGGCTGACGTTCCTTGATCAGCCTCGCCAACGCAAGCGTCGCGGTTACATCAGACATGGCATCGTGGGCCTGGCCGTGTTCGACGCCATTGGCTCGGGCCAGATCTTCCAAGCGAAAGCTTGGGCTACCATCGGGTTTTAGCGGCCACTCTATGCCGTCCGGGCGCAGCGTAAAAGCCAGGCGCACCACATCAATCAGGTCCCACCGGGAATTACCATTTTGCCATTCCCGGGCGTAAGGGTCGCGCAGGTTGCGGTAAAGGGTATTGCGGGTTACTTCATCATCAAAGCGCAAACTGTTGTAGCCCACCACACAGGTGCCAGGCTGACTGAAGGCGTGGTTGATCATCGTAATGAATTCGGCTTCAGGATAGCCTTCCTGCATGGCTTGCTGCGGCGTTATCCCGGTAATCAGGCAGGCTTCCGGGGCCGGCAGATAATCATCAGCGGGCCTGCAAAAAATAACCAGAGGCTCTTCAATAATGTTCAGCTCACTGTCAGTGCGAACACCGGCAAACTGACAGGGCCTGTCGTGCAATGGGTCGACACCAAAGGTTTCGTAGTCGTGCCAGTAAAATGTGGGGGTCAAAACCGAAAACTCCTGCAAATATCACGGCGATGAGTCTAACAGAAAATACCGCCTGCGCCCGGTTGTAGCCGGCGCACCCATAGCACCGGGCATCTATATACATACAAAAATCATATAATTAGCGTAGCACCAATGTACATACAAGGCTTCACTGCTATAATAGGTGGCACTTCTATCTTTATCTGGGTTTGCATATGTTACCTGACATACTGATTTGCGACGATTCCGAGATGGCTCGCAAACAGATGGCACGAGCTTTGCCAACCGCACTGCGTCACCAGGTCAGCTTCTGCCGCAATGGTAGCGAAGCACTTGCGTACATACGCAACAGCGTGCCAGACCTCCTGTTTCTGGATTTGAACATGCCCGATCTGGACGGCTACGAGGTGCTCGAACATCTTCGCAGCGAACAGATCGAGCTGCTGACAATTGTAGTGTCTGGTGACATTCAGCCCCAGGCAAAGGCTCGGGTTTTCAGTCTGGGCGCCATGGCTTTTCTCAATAAACCGACAGCCCCGGAAAAGGTTGCCGAGCTTCTTGCCCAATACGGCATTTATCGCGAGTCAGACGAATCGCTAGCTTCGGGCTCGCAGCCTGAAACCGACACCCCGAGCCACCCTGCAAACACCAACCCTGACCTGCAGCTATTGCTGAATGACTACCTGCGGGAAATAGCCAACGTCGCCATGGGGCGCTCGTCAGACCTGTTAGCGCGTTTACTGGGTATTTTTGTGCGCCAGCCGATACCGAAAGTGGCTTTTATTGCCAGCTCCGAACTGCACATGACCATCGCCGCAGCCAACGATGAAGCCCATTATTCGGCAGTATGCCAAGGGTTTACGGGAGCCGGTGTTGCCGGCGAAGCTTTGTTGTTGTTCGCCGACAGCAGTTTTCGCGAAATGGCAGAAATGCTGCACTATGACAACCTAGACGGTCCGGAGGTCAATGTTGAGGTGCTTATGGACATGTCCAGCATTTTGTTCGGTGCATTTTTGAAAGGCATTGGTGATCAGATGGATTTACGGCTGGGCCTTAGTCACCCAACAGTGCTAGGACAGCATCGACAAATTGCCGAACTGCTAGACCACCATCATAATCACGAACAGCAATTGTTGTGCATTGAAATCACTTACACCATTGAAAACCATAATATCCAATGTGACATGCTTGTGCTGTTTACCGAAGATTCGCTGCCATTTTTGCAGCAACGTTTGCAATATCTGGCGGAGTAACGAATGCCATCATTAAACCCGGAAAGCGTAAGCTCGTTCCACTGGATGGCTGACATGGTTGAGTCTGTGGAGGTTGGGCTGGTCGTGCTGGACTTGGAATTTCGCGTGCAGATGTGGAACGGCTTCATGGAGCACCACAGCGGGATGACGGCTAGCAAAATTCATAATCAAGTGCTGTTCGAGCTGTTTCCAGATATTCCCCGCGCTTGGCTAAGCGGCAAAGTTGAAGCCGTGACGCTACTGAACACCCGCGCCTTTACGTCGTGGGAGCAGCGCCCTTACCTGCTGCGCTTTCGCAATACCCGGCCGATTACCGGTACCGAAGAGTTCATGTATCAGAACCTCACCATCAGCCCGCTATGCGGCCCATCCGGGAAAATAGACAAAGTGTGCCTGATGATCTACGACGTTACCGATATTGCAAGCAGCAAACGTGCACTGGAGCGTGCTAACGATCAACTTGCCAAGCTAAGCATGATCGACAAACTGACGGGACTGCTTAACCGCGGAACCTGGGAAAATCTACTGGATGCGGAATTTTCACGCCATCAGCGCTACGGCGGCAACAGCACATTGGTGATGTTCGATATTGACCGTTTTAAAGCCATTAACGATAGCTTCGGTCATCTGGTAGGAGATGAAGTCATTCGCCACACCGCGGCAACAACCCGCAGACACTTGCGCCATTCAGACAGCGCCGGGCGTTATGGCGGGGAAGAGTTCGCTATTATTCTGCCAGAAACCGACACGGCAGGGGCTCTCACTATTTGTGAGCGCATTTTGAGCGCCATTTCACGGGAAACTGTCACCGTAAATAGCCACAACATCAGCTACACCGTCAGCATGGGCATCGCGCCACTCAGCGATAGTCCAAAAAATTACTTAGCTTGGTTAGAACAGGCAGACCAAGCTATGTACTCGGCAAAGCAGGGTGGACGCAATCAGATTGTCACTTTCTCTTAACCGTTTTGATGTCAGCTGCGGCTAATCAATAACCACTTAAGCCCCGATCGTAATACTTGCCACCAGAAACGCAAAACGGAGCGCTGACAAATAAGCGCTCCGTTTTTTTTGCACACTATGACTGCATACAGATTATAGCTGGCAGATTAGTCCTGCCAGCTCTGTACCGCCTCTTTTCCGTGCTTTTCACGCCACTCATTAAGAGTCTTGTGGTTGCCGCCGCGGGTTTTCACCACTTCGCCGGTGTGCGGGTTGCGATAGGTTTTCTCAGGACGCTTAGCGCGATTTCCACCGCCAGTGGTGGCGGTTGATGCCGAAGCAATAGACGGATCAATCGCGGCCAGAATTTGCAGGACATCTTTCGGCGATTTGCTGTATTCGCCCATCAGTTCACGGACTTTGTTTTCAAACGCCAATTCGCTTTTCAACGCTTGATCTTCTTCCAGCTTCTCCAGCTCGGCTGCCAGCTTTTCCATCAGCTGTTTCTTTTGATAATAGTCGTTAATTTTCGCCATGAAATTTAAACCTTAAGGTCTGAAATGCTTGATATGAACGATGGCAATATACCGATAGTATGTAGCCACCAAAATGTCGATATCAATAGTAATGAATCAGTAACGCCAAATCAAAGGATTAATGAACTATCCACTGCATTAAAACTTACAATCACTTCAGATTCCAACATCTCTGAATTTTTTTAAAGGCATTATCAATTATCACTGATTTCTTAATGACGATATCGGTACAGATATACGCTGATTTTTCTGCATGAACTCAATCAACACAATTGCCCGCTCATCGCCATCGTAACATTGAAATATTGCCCGCATGCCAGCAAAGGGGCCTTCTGCAACGTCTACATCGTCGCCACTTTTAATGCCACCTGCGGACGCAACCTTGTCAAGACTGGCACGCAAATGATCGATCACTTCATCTTCAACTGGCAAAGGTTTACCACCGAACCCAACAATTCTTATCACACCGCGAGTCGAACGCAGTTTTGACCAGACGGGATTCGATTGCGATAAATTGATAAAAATATAGCCCGAGAACAGCGCCTCTAGCTTGCAACTACGCTTTCCCGAGCGCAGCTTCTCAACCATTACTTTCGGGTAAAAACAGGGAATGTCCTGATTTTGTAAATGCATAAGAGCGCGATCTCCTTGACCGGGCTTGCACTGCAGGACATACCACTTCATAACAGAGCCTATTAGTAATACTTAGTGGATTATACCTACGGCGAAATTGCTGATATGGCGCGCCTACCTACAACCCATCTTTAACATTCAATAGCAGCCAGTCGCAACGACCGCTATCGCCACATAGGCGTAGAGCGTAATTGTAACGCGAATGTGGCAGCAAGATCATTGGCAAATACTACTCACAAACAGCCCGTGAGCTACCCTGAAGTAGACACCGACTGAATTAAGGATGACATCATGAAGCTGAGATTTCTAGGCGGCGCCGGCACCGTTACAGGTTCACGCTATCTTGTTTCAGATGAACAGCATCGCCTTCTGGTAGACTGCGGCCTGTATCAAGGCGTAAAGATCTTGCGCCTGCGCAACCGGGCCCGCTTTCCGGTAGAGCCAGGCAGTATCGAAGCCGTTGTGCTGACACATGCCCACATCGACCATTCCGGCTACTTGCCAGCGCTGGTCAAAAACGGCTTTCACGGCAAAATTTATTGCATTCGCGCCACCCACGAACTGTGCAAGGTTCTACTGCCAGATGCCGGTTTTTTGCAGGAAGAAGACGCCCGTTATGCGGCGCGCAAAAAGTTTTCGAAACACGCCAACCCCGAGCCACTGTTCACCGTAAAAGATGCCCAACAGGCACTCAAGCATTTCGAATCTTTGGACTATCACCAACCCTTTGAGCCGGTGCCCGGCTTCTCCGTAAATTTCACACCAGCAGGGCACATATTGGGATCGGCCTGTGTGCACATACACCATGAAAATTCGAATCGCACCGTTGTTTTCAGTGGCGATGTGGGCCGCCAAAACGACATCATCATGCGACCTCCGGAACCCCTGAGCAACGCAGACGTTCTGGTGTGCGAATCCACTTACGGTGACCGTACTCACGGCACCAGCGACCCGGAAACCGAGCTTGCAGAGATCATCTCGGCAACAGCGGCCCGCGGTGGCTTGACGCTGATTCCGTCGTTTGCCGTAGGGCGCGCGCAAATGCTGCTGTATATAATACACAAACTGATCGCTGAAAAGCGCATACCGGATTTGCCGGTGTTTCTGAACAGCCCGATGGCGATCAAAGCGACCGAGATTTTCTGTCACTTTCATAAAGAGCACCGGCTCAACCCCGCCCAATGCCAAGGTATTGATGAGCACACCGTGTATGTGCGTAAGGTCGAAGATTCCATCAAACTCGATGCCGTTCGTTATCCCTGCATCATCATTTCAGCCAGCAGCATGGCAAGTGGCGGGCGGGTACTGCACCACCTGAAAACCCTGCTACCCAATCATCGCAACAGCGTTGTTTTTGCAGGTTTCCAGGCGCTGGGCACCCGTGGTGATAGCCTGGTTAACGGGGCCAGCGACGTAAAGATTCACGGTGAATATTGGCCGGTGAAGGCGCAAATACACAATCTGACCTCACTGTCGGCCCACGGCGACTACAACGAGATCCTTCAATGGTTGCAACAGGACCCCGCCCTAAAACCAGACAAGGTGTACGTCACTCACGGTGAACCGCTTGCCAGCGACCAAATGCGCCGTCGCCTGCATGAAACCCTGGGTTGGGACGCTGAGGTGCCAGAGCTGGGTGCTGAAGTAGATATATGATGTGACACGGGCTCTGGGTGCGTTTTTTGTAAGCCTGGACTTACACAATAAAGGGTAAAAGGCTTACAACAAAGCGTCGCAGGATTGGTTACACTTTAACGGTCAAGGATGACGCGCTGGCATGGAATGCCAACACACGGAAGATACCCCACGGAACCGGGGGCGCTCGAAGGAGTCGGGCATACAAGGATGGAATTCAGGGAAGATGCGCCCAGGATGGGCGAAGCCTGACGGATCAGGCCGGGGTCATAGTCACGGGTAACGTAGCTGGCAAGGATGTCAGCTGTGCCGTGCGCCCCGTAGCAACCTATTTTCTTATCTCTTGAAACTGCGCCGGCCCCTTTCGGCTCTGGTTTAGCCCTGTGTTGCCGTGTGGATACTAACCACAACAACCGACGAGAACGTCCGGAGTTAAATCATGAAACGCAGCTCACTGCTCGCTACGCTTACTCTTTTGTTAAGCCTTATGTCCGGCTTTGCTTTTGCTCAGGCGGCAAGCATCAATATCAATACCGCCGATAGTACCAGTCTGGCCTCGCTTTCAGGCATTGGCCAAAGTAAAGCCGAAGCGATTGTCGAATACCGAAAGGCCAATGGCCCGTTCGCCAGCACCCAAGACCTGGCAAACGTTAAGGGCATTGGCGCACGAACGGTCGAAAAAAATGCAAACCGGCTGACGATTCAAGACACAAACAGTCCCAAGACACCCTAACAAAACGGGTGGTTGCCATTACGCAACCACCCGTTTTGTTAACGCCAACCAGCCTGGCCGCCGCCTTATAGCATTTCGATCGCCATCGCCGTCGCTTCGCCACCGCCAATACACAGGACCGCAACACCTTTCTTTTTGCCGTAGCGCTGCAGCGCGTACATCAGAGTGACCAAAATTCGTGAACCTGTTGAGCCTACGGGGTGGCCCTGGGCACAGGCACCGCCATGAACGTTCACTTTATCCGGATCTAGCCCCAGCTCGTGAATCGGCATCATCGCAACCATGGCGAAAGCTTCGTTGATTTCGTACAGATCAACGTCGTCCTTACTCCAGCCAGTTTTGGCAAACAACGTTTCCAGCGCACCCACCGGGGCACAGGTGAACTCTGAGGGATGCTGGGATTGCGTGCTGTGGGCAACCACTCGGGCCAAAGGTTTGAGCCCGCGCTTTTCAGCCTCGGATTCGCGCATCAGTACCAGCGCAGATGCGCCGTCAGAAATAGAAGAGGCGTTGGCAGCCGTGATCGTGCCGTCTTTGCTGAACGCAGGACGCAAGGTCGGGATTTTTTCCAGGTTGGCGTTAAAGGGCTGCTCGTCGTGCTCTACCAAAATGTCACCCTTGCGGGTTTTCACGGTTACCGGGACAATTTCGTCTTTTAGCAGACCCTGTTCAATTGCGCGCTGCGCACGCTTGAGGGAGCTGATGGCGTAGTTATCCATGTCTTCGCGGGTATAGCCTTTTTTATCGGCCATTTCCTGAGCAAAAGCACCCATCAAACGGCCCGTTTCAGCATCTTCCAGGCCATCAAAAAACATGTGGTCCTGAGGTGCATCGCCTGGCCCCATGCGGTAGCCACTGCGTGCTTTTAACAGCAAATAGGGAGCGCTCGACATGTTCTCCATACCGCCAGCCACCATGATGTCGTTGCTGCCTGCTTTGATCATGTCATGGGCAAGCATCGCCGCCTTCATACCCGAACCACACAACTTATTGATGGCGGTTGCACCGGTGCTGTCTGGTAAGCCGGCTTTGCGCATGGCCTGTCGCGCAGGGCCCTGACGCAAGCCCGCGGGCAACACGTTGCCCATGATCACTTCCTGCACATCACCCGGCTGTAAACCAGCGCGACGCACGGCTTCAGCAATGCACACGGCACCCAGCTCCGGTGCAGGTACAGAGGATAAACTGCCCTGAAACCCACCCATTGGCGTGCGCACGCCACTGACAATCACTACCTGATCGCTGTTGCTCATATTGGTTTCTTATTCCCTTAATAATTGCATCGTTGTTATCGACGGAAGCTGGTTCGCCCAAGCTTATTTCAATGTTCAAGCCATTGCACGAAAGCTCACGGTTTATGGGGCGCAGCCAGATAGTCCTGGGACTGCATTTCGAGCAAGCGCGATTCCGTGCGCTCGAATTCGAAATTCAGCCGACCACCGGCGTATAACTCTACAATTGGCACCGCCGCCGAGATAATAACTTTTACATTACGATCGTAGAATTCGTCGATCATATTAACAAAGCGCCGCGCCTGGTCGTCTCTATCCTTGCCCAACAACGGCACGTTGCTGATGATAATAGCGTGGAACTGGCGGGCCAGCTCGATATAGTCATTCTGGCTGCGAGGACCGTCGCACACCGCCTCGAAATCGAACCACACCACATCATCGGCGTGGGCACGGGCTGGAATCTTGCGACCGTTTATTTCCATCGATTTACTATGCTTGCCTGCCTCCACCGCCAGATTCTCAAAGCTCTTGGTTAGACTGGCATCGGCTTCAGCCCCCAACGGTGAATGATAAAGCTGGGCCTGCTCCAGCGTGCGTAAGCGGTAATCTACGCCGCCATCCACATTCACCACATCGGTATGTTTTTTTACCAGCTCAATAGCCGGAAGAAAGCGCGCACGCTGCAGGCCGTCTTTGTACAAGCCGTCAGGAATAATGTTAGACGTGCACACCAGAGTAACGCCACGTTCAAACAGACCTTGCATTAAGGTTGCCAATATCATCGCGTCACCAATGTCGGACACAAAGAACTCGTCAAAACAAATAACCCGGGTTTCATCGGCAAATTTTTTGGCCACGAGCTCCAAAGGATTCTTCTGCCCCTTCAGCAGTTTAAGTTCGTTATGAACACGCTGCATAAAACGGTGAAAATGCACCCGCATTTTGCGATCGAACGGTAGAGCCTCAAAAAACGTGTCCATCAGGTAGGTTTTGCCGCGGCCAACGCCACCCCAAAAATACAGACCTGTGATCGGCTCCTTTTTGCCCTTGCCCAGCTTGCGCCGCAGTTTTGACATCTTGCTGCCGCGGGACCTTTCCGCTGCCACCAGTTTGTCGTAAAGTAACTGCAGACGCTTTACCGCATCCTCCTGCGCAGCATCACGCAGGAACTCCGGACGCTGGAGATCCTGCTGGTAGCGTTGCCAGGGTGGCATATTGATAGAACTGGCAGTGGGCATAGACGCTGTCATCAGTGGTTTCCGCGGGTTACTGGTTAATTTTGGCGCTATATTCTCGCGCAATTTGAATTTTTTCGCCATGTGGCGCCAGAGCGCGACAATAAGACGATTGGCTCAAGCTTTTGTCGTGGGCGTATGGAGTCAGTGACGTTATACTCATTACCTGTTCTACGGTTCACTATTTTTAAAAGGACAAAGCAACTTATGACAAACCTGATTATGGCAGCAGTTGCCGCCCTGGTGGTTGGCATTCTGATCGGGGTATTGCTGGGCCGCTCTACCGGGCAAGGCTCATCTTTGCGGCAGCGCCGCACCGAGCAGCAAGTTGATGAGCTACGCAACGAATACACCCGCTATCAGGCGCAGGTTAACGAGCACTTTATGGAGTCTGCCCACCTGCTGCGCCGTTTCAATGACAGCTATCGCGATGTTAATCAGCACATGGCCAAAAGCGCAACTCGCCTGTGTAACGACGACGAACTGATCCATGAGCTGGAACAGAACTCGGCCCAACGTCTGAAAGATGAGCGCAAGGAAGGTTCAGAACCGCCTCGCGACTATGCGCCAAAAGACCCTGACGGCTCTGGTACGCTGGCAGAAGATTACGGTCTGAAAGAAAAAGCCAAAGCTAAAGCCAACGCTAAAACCTGAACAAAGGCTGGTCTAAGCCGGGTTATCGCATTCGATAAACCGGTGGACCAGCCCCAACTCCTTCGCCAAAGCTTCCCCCAACGCCTGCACGCCGTATCGCTCGGTGGCGTGGTGACCAGCCGCAAAATAGTGAATCCCCCGCTCTCTGGCGGTATGTGTTGTGGGTTCTGAAATCTCTCCGCTTATGTAGGCATCCAGCCCCGCATCTGCCGCAGTATCAATAAAACCCTGGGCGCCACCGGTGCACCAAGCCACGGTTTTGATCAGGTCTGGCCCGCCTTCAATATGCAAAGGTTGCCGCTGCAAACAACCTGAAATACGCTCGCCTAGCGCCTGTGGCGTTAATGCCTGGGCAAACTCACCACGCCACACCAGACCGTTCAAAGGCTCCGGGTTATCAATACCCAACACCCGGGCCAGAGTGCGGTTGTTGCCATGCAGCGGGTGATCGTCCAATGGCAGGTGATAACCCACCAGATTGATCTCGTGAGTCAGCAGGGTTTTCAAACGATTGCGCTTGATGCCCACAACACGCTGGTCTTCACCTTTCCAGAAATAACCGTGGTGCACCAGAATCATGTCTGCTTTCAAGTCCACCGCCGCATCCAGCAGCGCCTGCGAGGCCGTAACACCGGTAATCACGGTGTGTATCTCGGCCTTGCCTTCCACCTGAAGCCCGTTAGGGCTGTAATCCTGAAATTTTTCGGGCGTCAGCCAGCTCTCCAGCAGCGCCATAATCTCGTTTCTATGCGCCATAATAGTGCCAGACCTCGATAATCAGGGTGCATCACAGAGCGTTTTTAATGCCTCCAACAGAGCGTCATTCTGCGGCGCTTTAGCGATGGTGATACGCAGAAACTCGCTGATCCGCGGCTTATTGAAGTGCCGAACGATCACGCCTTGCTCGCGCAAACCGTTCGCCAAATCCACTCCAGCCCGTTGCGGGTGGCGAGCAAACACAAAGTTAGCTCTGGACGGAAGCACCTCAAAGCCCAGTTTCTGCAGACCTTCGCTCACCCGCTCACGCTCACGAATTACCCCGTTTCGGCTGTCCTGAAACCAGTCATCGTCTTCATACGCAGCCTTTGCGCCCACCAAAGCAAGGCGATCAAGAGGGTAGCTGTTGAAGCTGTTTTTTACCCGATTCAGAGCCTCTATCAGTTCCGCGTTACCGGCGGCAAACCCCACCCGCAAACCCGCCAGCGAGCGTGATTTTGACAGGGTTTGGGTAACCAGCAGGTTAGGGTAAAGATCAATCAGGTTGATGGCCGTCTCGCCGCCAAAGTCGATGTAGGCTTCGTCAATAACCACTACCCGGTCGGGATTGGCTTTTAGCACCACAGCTATTTCGGTGAGGTTCAGATAGCGGCCGGTGGGCGCATTCGGATTGGGGAAAATGACGCCGCCGTTGGGCTGACTGTAGTCGTCAGGATCAATTGCAAACTCGTCATTCAATGGCACCGTACGAGCCTTGATGCCATAAAGACCGCAATACACCGGATAAAAACTGTAGCTGATGTCCGGGTAAAGTATCGGCTGGTCCTGCTGAAACAGTGCACAAAAAACGTGCGCCAGAACTTCGTCGGAGCCGTTCCCCAGAAACACCTGGTCGGTTTTTATATCGTGGTAGGTGGCGATCGTTGCCTTCAGCGCCTGACCTTCTGGATCCGGATACAGGCGCAGGTTATCGTTAAGCTCGGCCTGAATCGCATCGATGACCTTGGGCGACGGGCCAAAGGGATTCTCGTTGGTATTGAGTTTCACCAGATTAGCGATTTTGGGCTGTTCGCCAGGGACGTAAGGCACCAAATCGTGAACCAGTGGGCTCCAGAATTTGCTCATGGGTTTTCTCCGTGGCGGTCGCCGTTGGTAACGCGGCGTCTAATCTTGTTGAATTCGGTATTCTGCCGAGCGGGCGTGGGCGGTCAAACCCTCGCCCCGGGCCAGCACAGAAGCCACTTGCCCCATACGGCTGGCACCGTCTGCGCTAAATCCGATAATAGATGAGCGCTTCTGGAAATCGTACACACCCAGAGGTGACGAAAAACGCGCGGTACCGCTGGTGGGCAGCACGTGATTCGGACCAGCGCAATAATCCCCAAGGGCCTCGGCAGTATAGCGCCCCATAAAAATAGCGCCGGCATGGCGGATGTCCGCCAGCAACGCTTGTGGGTCGGCAACGGACAATTCCAGATGCTCTGGCGCAATTCTGTTTGATACTCTCGCCGCTTCTGCCAGGTCAGCAACCTGAATCAGCGCAGCGCGATCGGCCAATGAGGTGCGGATAATTTCCGCTCGTTCCATGGTGGGCAGTAGTCGTTCAATACTGGCTTCCACCGCATCCAGAAACCCGGCGCTGGGGCTGATCAGAATCGACTGGGCCTGCTCGTCGTGCTCGGCCTGGGAAAACAGATCCATCGCAATCCAGTCCGGATCGGTCTGACCGTCACAAATCACCAGAATTTCAGACGGCCCGGCAATCATGTCGATACCTACGATGCCGAACACCTCACGCTTGGCAGTAGCGACAAAAATGTTACCCGGGCCCACAATCTTGTCCACCGCCGGCACCGTGTCAGTGCCATAAGCCAGCGCGGCCACAGCCTGAGCGCCACCAATGGTAAACACCCGATCAACGCCGGCAATCGCTGCCGCAGCCAGCACCAAGTCATTCACCACGCCATCCGGGGTCGGTACCACCATAATCACCTCACCCACCCCGGCCACTTTTGCCGGTATAGCGTTCATCAGAACCGACGACGGATAGGCCGCCTTGCCACCAGGCACATACAACCCAGCCCGATCCAGCGGCGTAATCTTCTGCCCCAGCACCGTGCCGTCGGCTTCTTCATACTGCCAGGATTCCTGACTCTGGCGCTGGTGATAATCACGCACCCGGCGAGCCGCGTGCTCAAGGGCATCGCGCTGGTCCTGCGGAATGGTTTTCAAAGCATGCTGTAGCCGCTCCTGACTCACTTCCAACTCGGCCACGCTGCCAACGCTCAAGCGATCAAATTTGGCGGTAAACTCCAGAACAGCCGCATCGCCTCGTGTTTTCACCTCATGCAGAATATGACGCACCGACTCGTTCACCTGATGATCCACGCTGTCATCCCAGGCCAACAGGGCAGATAGCGCGCTGTCAAAGTCTGCATCGGAGGCGTTCAATCGCTGAATGTTAACGGTCATGTGCTAAACCC
The DNA here is from genome assembly GCF_002563815.1 of Marinobacter sp. LV10R520-4. NCBI lineage: Bacteria > Pseudomonadati > Pseudomonadota > Gammaproteobacteria > Pseudomonadales > Marinobacteraceae > Marinobacter > Marinobacter sp. LV10R520-4. Next base: position 355,927 of record NZ_PDJM01000001.1, read on the forward strand.
TGTAGTGAATAAAAACTGAGGTTGAAACTGAAAATTAATGATTATAGGCAACTCGTGCCAAGCGCTCGTAAAGGGCTTGCAACCACTCAAAGTTCGACTAAGGGACTGTGGGGCGGCCTACCAAAACTGTGCGGAGCCATGGATGGCGGAGCCCAAGCGTCACATGGATGTGCTTGAGCGTGTTTTGGTAGGCCGCCCCGCAGGCGCTAGAGCCACCGATGCAAGGGCGCAAGCCGTTTATGGACGCAACCTCGCACGTATCCGTGAACTAACGGCGTTTTTCCACCGCAGCCGACATCATTTCGATAATGGGATTTATACGTTCGTGTTTCATTTTCATAGAGGCACGATTCACAATTAATCGGGTACTGATGTGGTCGATCAATTCCCGCGCCTCCAAACCGTTGGCTTTCAGAGTATTGCCGGTATCAACAATGTCGACAATCTCATCGGCCAGACCCAGAATCGGCGCCAGCTCCATGGCGCCGTAAAGCTTGATGATGTCGGCTTGGCGGCCTTGAGCTGCATAATAGCGCCGCGCCAGATTCACAAACTTTGTAGCGACCTTCAGGCGCCCTGTTGGCACCGGACACCCTTTCGCGCCGGCGGTCATCAGGCGGCAGCGGGCGATATTCAAATCCAGCGGCTCGTAAAGGCCTTCACCGCCGTGCTCCATCAGCGTGTCTTTGCCCGTCACGCCCAAATCAGCGGCACCGTATTGCACATAGGTCGGAACGTCTGTGGCTCGAAGGATAAGCACCCGCACATGTTCGTTGGTGGTAGGAAACACCAGCTTGCGGGACTTATTTACATCGTCGATTAGCTCAATTCCGGCTTCTGCCAGCAAGGGCAAGGTTTCTTCCAGAATGCGGCCTTTCGACAAGGCAATGGTGATGGAATCTGTCATATCGTATCCGGTTTCCCGTTATCTCTTTGCTGCCGTGTTACTTAACCCGGCAAACGGCGAATGCTGGCACCCAGCAGCTGCAGTTTTTCCTCGATACACTCATAACCGCGATCGATGTGGTAAATACGATCAACCACCGTATCGCCCCTAGCTACCAGGCCGGCAATCACAAGGCTGGCAGAGGCACGCAAGTCGGTGGCCATAACCGGTGCGCCAGTCAGGTGGTCAACGCCCTTTATAATCGCTGCGTTGCCTTCCATGGTGATATCGGCACCCATGCGGATCAGTTCTTGCAAATGCATGAAGCGGTTTTCAAACACCGTTTCTATGATGGTGCCCGTGCCCTCGGCGATACAGTTCATGGCCGCAAACTGGGCCTGCATGTCGGTCGGAAAGGCAGGATAGGGCGCCGTACGAATGCTGACGGCTTTGGGCCGTTTGCCTTTCATATCCAGCTCTATCCAGTCTTTACCACTGGTGATGTGGGCGCCGGCTTCTTCCAGCTTGGATAGCACCACGTCCATCAGACCTTCGCGGGTATCTTTCAGCTTTATTCTGCCACCGGTAGCAGCGGCAGCCACCAGATAGGTGCCAATTTCAATTCGGTCTGGCAGTACATGATGGTGGCAGCCATGCAGACGCTCTACACCGTTAATCTCAATGGTAGACGTGCCATGGCCTTTGATATCGGCGCCCATGGCAATAAGGCACTCGGCCAAATCCACCACTTCTGGCTCGCAAGCAGCGTTTTCCAGAATGGTTCTACCATCGGCCAGAGTCGCTGCCATCAGCAGGTTTTCAGTACCGGTAACGGTCACCATATCCATGAAAATGTGCGCGCCTTTCAGGCGGCCATTGGTTTTGGCTTTTATGTAGCCATTTTCCACGGAAATCTCAGCGCCCATGGCTTCCAGGCCCTGAATGTGAAGGTTTACCGGGCGGCTACCAATGGCGCAACCGCCGGGTAATGAGACCTGGGCTTCGCCAAAATGCGCCACCAACGGCCCTAACACCAGAATGGACGCGCGCATGGTTTTCACCAGCTCGTAGGGCGCATGAAAATGTTTGATGGTATTGGCGTGAATTTCCACGCTCATCTTCTCATCAATCATCAGCTCAACGCCCATACGGCCAAGCAGTTCAATCATGGTGGTGACGTCGTGCAGGTGCGGCAGGTTGCTGATGGTAACCGGTTCATCGGCCAACAGTGTCGCAGCAAGAATCGGCAAAGCCGCGTTTTTGGCGCCGGAAATGCGGATTTCACCGTCTAGCGGCCTGCCCCCGCGAATAAGAAGTTTATCCACAACAAATAGTATCCTGTATTTTGCGGGCTATCAGCCCTGGCGCGCAGCCCATTCGGCGGGAGTAAAGGCCTTTGGATGCAGAGCGTGAATGGAGCCATCCATAATCATCTGAAACAGCGCTTTGTTGATCAGCTGTTGGCGCTTGATGGTTGATAAACCTTCAAAAACGTCGCCCACTGCCACAACCATGCAATGTGAACCGTCAACCTGCACCTGAATTTCACAGTCTGGCAGCTCATTCTGCACCAGCGTGGTAATTTCGGCGACATCCATAAACACTCCTTGGATATTGAAAAATCAAGGGGCGGAATTGTAACCAATTCCTCAGCCGGGGTCAGCTTTCGCATTGGATAATCCCCATCAATGCTGGCCGCCAGCGATGCTTGTCAGGTCAATCCGCGTTTACACCCGGCCCGGCAGTGGTAAACCCTGGTAATGCGTCATTCAGATTCGCCAGCGCGGCCAGCGCCAGCAAGCGCTCACCGGGGTGGTCAAAGCGCAGGTTCAGCGAACGCTCGCTGGCGAAGCGCTGCCAACACAAAAGTACCGACAGTAAGGAACTGCTGGCGCTGGATAACCTGGCCAAATCCACGGTAATGTCGCCTTTGGCCCCGGCCAGCAGAACCTCACCGCGCTGGCGCAGGTCGGCAGCGGCCATGGCGTCGGCTTCGCCGTCAATTCTCAGAGTATTATCGCTGAAATCAAGCCTTGGTTGCGGGTTACTCGCGCTCATTATTGCTCTGCTTTTTCGTCAATGGCCTGCTCCAGATCGAGACTATTAGCCGCATCATTCCAGCCGTCGATCACCACCTGCACCTGGTCCCGGTTGGCTTCCATTTCCTGACTGAAACGATCGCGGAATGCCAGTCCGATATTCACCCCTTCCACAATTACGTTTTCCATCATCCACTGATCGTTTTTAGCGCGATACATAGAATAGGTAACCGGGTAGCGATTCCCTGTCTCAGTGATGACCTGCATATCAACAGACGCACGGTTATCGTCGCGAGGGTTGAACGTAGCGCCTAGCACCTCGATGCGGAAGTTGCGCGACTCCACCAGAGCCTGGGCATAGCTCTCAAACAAGCTGCGCTTGAACTTTTCTACAAACTGATCACGCTGTTCGGGAGATGCCTGGCGGGCGTAACGACCCATTACCCGGGCCGCAATGCGGCGGAAGTCAACAAAACCCTCCATTGTCTGGTTCATGCTGCTGTAAAACGCTTCGGAGTCGTCCTGGTATAACCCACGCTCCCGGTTGAGCTGTTCAACCATGCGTTGGGTGTTATCATTTACATAGGCTTGCAACTGTTCTTCCGTGTTAGCTTGAGCAGCCACAGCCAGCAGACTGAGCAAAACAAACAGAAAAATGGATCGATAATGCGCGACGACCATCTTGGTGTCTCCGGTTGGGTGCTTGTTGCAAAGGCCTTAGCGGCCTGAGGCAAAATTACTGATCAGCCGTTCGATATTCATCGCCGACTGGGTAGTGTAAAAGTTGTCACCCGGCTGCAGGGACTCCAAATCACCACCAATGGATATGTCAATATACTGCTCACCCAGCAGACCGGATGTGCGTATCATTGCGGCGCTGTCAGCAGGAATGTTGTTTACATCCGAGTTGATAGACAATGTTACGCGGGCCTTAAACGTGTCGCGATCCAGCTCGATAGCCTCGATCGAGCCAACCTGCACGCCCGCCATTGACACTCTACCCCTCGGCCCCAGGCCGCCCGTATCGGTAAAGTCTGCATACACGGTGTAGGTGCTGCCAGCAGCAGCCAATGACAAACCGCTGACTTGCAGCGCCAAAAACATCATGGCACCCATGCCTGCCAGCACGAACAATCCAACAATTATTTCAGTGGTTCTTTGCGCCATCACCGGCTCCTGTTAATTTCCAGATAATCAGAAATTGCCGAACATTACGGCGGTCAATATAAAGTCCAGCCCAAGCACGGCCAGCGACGAATACACCACGGTTTTTGTGGTTGCCGAGCTGATGCCGGCGGAGGTTGGCACGCAGTCATAACCTTGGTACACCGCAATCCAGGCGCACACAAAGCCAAACACCACACTTTTTATGACGCCGTTCAGCACGTCGTCACGAAAATCAACCGAAGCCTGCATGTTGCCCCAGAACGAGCCTTCGAACACGCCCAGCCATTCCACCCCCACCAGCATACCACCAAGGATGCCCACCATCGAAAACACCAGGGCCAGAATGGGCATGCTCAGAAAGCCCGCCCATAACCGCGGCGCTATCACCCGTCGCAGAGGGTCTACGCCCATCATTTCCATGCTCGAAAGCTGCTCCGTGGCCTTCATCAGGCCAATTTCTGCGGTCAACGCAGAACCGGCGCGGCCAGCGAACAGGAGCGCGGTCACCACCGGCCCCAATTCGCGCACCAGGGTCAACGCAATCATCTGGCCAATGGCCGACTCAGAGCCAAAATCGCTGAGAATCGTGTAGCCCTGCAACCCAAGTACCATGCCAATAAACAGCCCGGAAACCACCACAATGACCAGTGATAGCACCCCAACCGAATATATCTGTTTTAACAGCAGTGGTAAGCCCACCGACGGTTTTGGCACACCGACCAGCACACCAAACAAAAACTGACTGGCTCGCCCGAAAGACGCCAGAAAATCCAGCGTGTTTTTGCCCAGGCGGGCAATCGCATCCATCATTGCTTTGCTCCCAGCCCGAAATCGACGGCTCGTTCTGGCGCCGGATAGTGAAAAGGTACGGGCCCGTCGGGTTTGCCCTGCAAGAACTGCTGCACCTTGTCTGATGAGTGCTCACGCAGCTGCTCTGGCGTGCCCGCGCCGATCACCTTGCCGTCGGAAAGAATACAGGCGTAGTGACAAATACTGAGAGATTCCGGTACGTCGTGAGACACCAGCACGCTGGTCAGACCCATGGCACTGTTCAGCTGTCGAATAAGCTTCACCACCACGCCCATAGCAATGGGGTCCTGGCCGGCGAAAGGCTCGTCGTACATAATCAACTCCGGGTCCAGCACAATGCTGCGCGCCAGGGCCACTCGCCGCGTCATGCCGCCGGACAGCTCTGCGGGCATCAGGTCGCGCGCGCCGCGCAGGCCCACGGCTTCCAGCTTCATCAAAACGATGTCACGAATCATGTCTTCCGGCAGTTTGGTGTGTACCCGCAACGGGAAGGCCACATTCTCGTACACGCTCACATCGGTAAATAGGGCCCCGCTTTGGAACAGCATGCCCATCTTTTTCCGCAGCTGATAGAGCGCACCGCGCCGCAGCTTGGGTATGTCGTGACCGTCAACCAGAACCGAGCCAGACTCGGGCTTCAGCTGCCCGCCAATCAAACGCAACAATGTTGTTTTCCCGGTGCCACTAGGACCCATGATCGCAGTGATCTTGCCACGAGGAATCTGCAAACTGAGGCCATCAAAAATACGCCGCCCAGACCGCGAAAAAACCACGTTTTCCAAGGAAATATAAGCAGCTTCTGCCATAACCCACCCCTTAAAAGAGCCGCTACATTATGCCAAGACGCACTCAAGCTCAATCCGCTATGGCTAAAATGTAACCTTGTGGACTTGCCGCAGCCGCGGTTTTGACCCATTCCGAGACAGCCGCCGGCTGTCCAATGTTATACTCTTCTCCATAGCAGCCCCAGCGGCGACATTTTGGCCATCAGCCGAATTAGGACCAAGAAAAGGAACAGGATGACAGACCCAGTGCCAAAGGATTTCCGAGAATCCGCGCTCAACACCATCCGCATCGAGCGCGACGCCATTACCAGCCTTGAACAGCGTATTGGTGAATCATTCACAAGTGCCTGCCAGGCAATTATGGCTTGCCGCGGCCGTGTAGTGGTGACCGGTATGGGCAAATCTGGCCATATCGGCAACAAAATTGCCGCGACTCTGGCCAGTACCGGCACACCGGCTTTTTTTGTTCATCCCGGTGAGGCCAGCCACGGTGATCTCGGCATGATTACCAGCCAGGACGTGGTGATCGCCATCTCCAACAGCGGCAATACCAACGAAGTCGTCACCCTGCTGCCCCTGTTGAAACGCATGGGTACACCGCTGATCAGCATGACCGGTAATCCGCAATCGGTGCTGGCACAGGAGGCACTGGCCAATCTGGACGTTAGCGTACTGAAAGAAGCCTGCCCGTTAGGCCTGGCACCCACATCCAGTACCACCGCCACATTGGTGATGGGCGATGCTTTAGCCGTTGCCTTGTTGGAAGCAAGAGGCTTCAGTGCCGAAGACTTTGCGTTTTCGCACCCGGGAGGGCGCCTGGGCCGCCGTTTGCTATTGCGAGTACTGGACATCATGCACAGTGGCGATAGTGTTCCGGTCGTCACTGAAGGCACGACCCTCAGCGGCGCGCTGCTGGAAATTTCCCGCAAGGGTCTGGGCATGACCACTGTGGTGGACAGTAACGGCGCCCTGATAGGTGTATTCACTGACGGCGACCTGCGCCGCAGCCTGGATAAAAACGTAGACGTACACACCACCGCAATAGAACAACTGATGACCCGTAACGGCAAAACCATCCGCGCCGACCAACTGGCGGCGGAAGCTCTGAATATTATGGAAGAAATGAAAATCAGCGCCCTGCCAGTAGTCAATGAACAGGGTGAGCTGGTGGGAGCCTTGAACATGCACGACCTACTGCGTGCTGGAGTCATTTAATGGACACTTCGATTGTCGGCAACACTCATGGCCGCCCGCAATGGCCGACCAGTGTGCTCGCCAAGGCAGCCAACATTCGCCTGATTGCTCTGGATGTGGATGGCATTATGAGCGATGGCAAGGTTTACTTCAGTGCCAGCGGTGACGAGCTAAAAGCCTTCAACATTCTCGACGGGCTCGGACTCAAACAACTGATGGCCGCAGGCATTACGGTTGCTGTCATTACCGGAAGGCGCTCACCACTGACCGAAAAACGCATGACCGACCTGGGCATTCCTCACCTGTTGCAAGGCCGCGAAGACAAACGCACCGCACTGCTGGAAATTGTCGATCTGCTGGGTATCCCGGCCAGTGATATTGCATATATGGGCGACGATTTGCCTGATTTGCCAGCGCTTCGCTACGCCGGCCTGGGCATTACTGTGCCTAACGGTTATTGGTTGCTACAGGAGCACGCCGATTTCTGCACCCGCAGTCGCGGCGGTGAAGGCGCCGTGCGCGAAGCCTGCGACCTGATTCTTGCGGCCCAAGGCAAGCTCGACACGGCCCTCGCGCCCTACCTTGAAACCCGCCTTGAGCCCTCCTGCGACTTGGAAAGCCGGCTATGAGCTTTGGTAAAGGCGGCAGCCTGCTTGTTGCGCTGTTACCGGAACAACGCCCCAGGTGGCGAACGGTTGCCCTTTTGGCCACTGTCATTGCCACCGTTGCCCTGCTGTGGCACAGCGACAACGAACTGCCGATGCCAACGCAAGATAGCGAACTGCGCGGTGATAGCGAGCCCGACAGCTTTGTGGTGGATGCCCTGTACACCTCGTACGACGAACAAGGCACCATCAAGATCCAGTTTGTCAGCCCCCGCATTGAACAATTCGAGACCACCGACTACGCCATTATGGCCGAGCCACAAGCCACGATCCAAGGCCAGCCCGGTTCAGAACCCTGGCAGCTCACCGCCAAACACGGCAAACTGCGCGATGGCAACAGTCTGCTGGAGCTTGAGGGTGATGTGCGCATTGTCCGACAGATTGGCGAGCGCAGCGCCATCTTGACCACCACCACATTAACGCTGGATAACCGCACCAATATGGCGTACACCGATGCTCCCGTCGAAATCGTTGACGCCACCGGAACTACCAACGCCACGGGTATGAAAGCCTGGCTCAATGAACGTATTCTGGAACTAGATTCCCAGGTAAAAGGACGCTATGAAACTGGCAACTGAACGTAACACCCCCTTTTGGCGTCGCGTGCGAGGCCGGGGCATGAGCCTCGGGCTGGCAGGCCTGCTCGTCAGCACGCCGGGCCTGGCGTTTGATCTTGATTCCAACATTCCCATCAACGTGGCCGCCAATTCAGCACGGCTGGATGACGCCAAAGGCGTGGCAACCTACACCGGCGATGTTGAACTGGTGCAAGGGGACACCAGGCTGTTTGCTCAAGAGGTGGTGCTCTACCGCGACATAAACGGGCTTAACCGCATTGAAGCCACCGGTACCCCGGCCCACTACGTTCAGCCCACAGCCAACGGAAAAGGGGAAACCGACGCAAAAGCCCTCTCCATAACCTGGTCTGCTGCCGAGAAGCAGCTGACCTTTGAACGCGACGCAGTGATCAGGCAAACTGGCAATATTTTTCGCGGTGAGCTGATTCTTTACGACACCGTGAACCGCGTCGTCACTGCCCAAGGCAGTACCGAAGCAGGCTCCGGGTCAGGCCGGGTAGAAATGACGATCCAGCCGCGCAGCACACAGGAATCCGATGGCCGTTCTCAGAGCCAGTAATCTGGCAAAAAGCTACAAACAGAAAAAAGTGGTGATTGACGTCTCGCTGGAAATTCGCAGCGGCGAAATCGTAGGACTGCTGGGCCCTAACGGTGCCGGCAAAACCACCTGCTTTTATATGATTGTCGGGCTGGTGCAGGCTGACCGCGGCCGCATTACGATCGATAACCAGGACATCACTCCGCTGCCCATGCACGGCCGGGCACGAAAAGGCATTGGCTACCTGCCCCAGGAAGCCTCGGTGTTCCGCAAGCTCAGCGTGCGCGACAACATCATGGCCATTCTGGAAACCCGAAAAAGTATGAAGCGGGCCGAGCGCGAGGCAAAACTGGAGGAACTGCTAGCTGAGTTTCACATCAATCACATCCGCGACAGTTTGGGAATGGCGCTGTCTGGGGGGGAGCGTCGCCGGGTTGAAATTGCTCGCGCTCTGGCTATGGAGCCCGCGTTTATCCTGCTGGACGAACCCTTCGCCGGGGTAGACCCAATATCGGTGAGCGACATCAAGCAAATCATTCGCCATCTGCGAGACAAAGGCATAGGCGTACTGATCACCGACCACAACGTGCGCGACACCCTGGACATCTGCGAAAACGCTTATATTGTATCCGGCGGCCATATTATTGCCTCCGGCAGCTCCGCCGAAATTTTTGCCAATCAACAGGTAAAAGAAGTCTATCTGGGCAATGAATTCCGGCTGTAATAGATCCTCAAAGTGTGCATACCGTGACATCGTAAAAGGTGAATCGGTTGATTCCCCGGCGAACTCTAGTAGACTCGGCAGAGAACTTGCTTGTGAACGCAAACCCCGGTTAGCCAACTTTTTTTTGCGGCTGCCACGCGCCAACCGATCGAGTAATGGACTTCCAAGAATGGTGATGAAAGCTTCTTTGCAGCTCAAGCTGGGCCAGAGCCTGACCATGACGCCCCAGCTCCAGCAGGCAATTCGCCTGCTACAGCTTTCCACCCTCGACTTGCAGCAGGAAATCCAGCAGGCACTGGAGTCCAATCCCATGCTGGAAGCACCGGAAGACGACGATCACGGCGATGAGGAACCTACGCACGCCGACACTAACAACGATCAAAATTCGGACGCCAGCGCAGCAGAGACCTCTCCAGACACCAGCAAAGACTGGGACGAAAACGAAAACGGTCCCGACTGGGCCAGCGAAAACGAAATCCCCGATACCCTGCCAGACGACCTACCGGTAGATACCGCCTGGGACGACGTATACCAGTCGGCGCCGGCACCGGCCAGCAGCAATGGCGACGATAACGACTACGATTTTGAAACCCGCAACTCGCCTACTGAAACCCTGCGCGATCACCTGGAGTGGCAGCTCAACCTGACCACCATGACCGACCGCGACCGCGCCGTGGCTCATGCCCTGATGGACGCCGTTGACGAGCGTGGCTACCTGACCAGCTCGCTGGCCGAGATTTATACCGGCCTGCAGGACGAGCACGACGACGACCCGCTGGAACTGGATGAACTGAAAGCGGTACTCAGGCGCCTGCAGTTTTTTGACCCCCCCGGTGTGTTTGGTCGTGACCTGCAGGAATGCCTGCTGATCCAGCTGAACCAGATGCCGCCAGACACCCCTTGGGTTGCTCAGGCGCGCATGGTGATCACCCACTACATCAGCCTGCTGGGTAACCGTGACTACGCCCAACTGCTGCGCCGTAGCCGCCTGAAAGAAGACCAGCTAAAACACGTACTGGCGCTGATTACCAGCTTGAACCCGCGCCCCGGTGATGTGATTGACCGGACCGAACCGGACTACGTCATTCCAGACGTCATTGTGTACAAGCGCAACGATCGCTGGCGGGTAGAGCTGAATCCAGAAATTGCACCGCGCATTCGCGTCAATGCCAGCTATGCTTCATTGATAAAGCGCGCCGATAGCAGCGCTGACAACACCTACATGCGCGATCAGTTACAAGAGGCTAAATGGTTCATCAAAAGCTTGCAGAGCCGCAACGAAACGCTGCTGAAAGTGGCTACCCGTATTGTGGAATATCAACAGGGATTTCTGGACCAGGGTGAAGAAGCCATGAAACCGTTGATCCTCTCGGAAATCGCCCAAGCCGTAGAAATGCATGAATCTACCATCTCCCGGGTGACCACCCAGAAGTTCATGCACACACCTCGCGGCATTTTTGAGCTCAAATATTTTTTCTCCAGCCATGTCAGCACCGACGCTGGCGGAGAATGTTCCTCAACCGCTATCCGCGCCATGATAAAAAAACTGATAGCAGTCGAAACCTCCAAAAAACCGTTGAGCGACAGCAAGATTGCGGCCATGCTTGGGGAACAGGGAATCCAAGTGGCACGGCGTACCGTGGCCAAATACCGGGAGGCACTGCAAATACCTCCCTCTAATGAAAGAAAGCGACTGGTGTAGCAGCGCCAATGTAACAACACCGATGCAATAGCAGGAGAAGCCTATGCAACTCAACATTTCAGGCCATCATGTAGAACTGACCGAAGCACTCAAAGATTACGTGAACGAAAAGTTCCAGCGCCTGGAGCGCCACTTCGACCAGATTAGCAACACCAATGTGATTCTGCAGGTGGAAAAATTGCGCCAGATAGCCGAAGCTACCGTAAATATCAGCGGTGGCGAATTGCACGCCAAGGCCGAAACCGAAGATATGTACGCAGCGATTGACGCTCTGGTGGACAAACTGGACCGCCAGATCCTCAAGCACAAAGAAAAGCAAGTGTCCCGGATGCATGGTAACTAACACCGGACACAACGCGTAAACGCTTCACGCGCTGCGGCATGACACCATGCTGCAGCCTTTTTTTAATGGAAGTGCCGTCGACCCATGAGCGAGACATCCCTGACCATAGAAACCATCCTTGCCCCGGAACTGACACTTTGCAACGTACCAGCGTCCAGCAAGAAAAGGGTTCTTGAGTTTATTGCAGAGCAGATTCACCTGCATAACGCCACCTTGGGCGACACTCAGATATTCAGCAATCTGATTGCCCGCGAGCGCCTGGGTTCCACCGGAATCGGCCAGGGCATCGCCATCCCCCACTGCCGCCTGGAAGGCCTGGAGCACGTTATTGGCCTGCTGATCACTCTCAGCGAAAGCGTGGATTTCGATGCCATTGACAACCAGCCGGTAGATTTGGTTTTTGCCCTGGTTGTGCCAAAAGAAGCCACCAGCGAGCACCTTGAGCTGCTTAGCCAGCTTGCAGAAAAGTTCAACGATCGGGCTTTTTGCGACCGCCTGCGCCAATCGGAAGATGCCATTACCCTATTTCAGCGCATGACCTCCGGACGCTGATCTGTCCTACTCCGACCGTTCGCACCTAAAGAGTTATTAACGATGAAACTGATTATTGTCAGCGGCCGTTCCGGATCGGGTAAAAGTACGGCGTTGCACGTACTTGAAGACCTAGGTTTTTACTGCATCGACAATTTACCCATTGGCTTGCTGTTCCCGCTGACCAAAGAAACGGCCGCACAAGAGCCGGCCGGCCGCTTGCAAAAAATGGCAGTAAGTATAGACGCGCGCAACCTGTCCGGTGAGCTTGCCAATTTCGAAGATATTCACGGACGCCTGAAGGACACCGGCGTCAGCGCTGAAATCATATTTCTGGACGCCGACGAGCAATCTTTGCTGCAACGCTTTCATGCTACCCGACGAAAGCATCCTCTGAGCGACGATCAGACGTCACTGCGCGAAGCCATCAGCTCGGAAAAAAAACTGCTGGAACCCTTGTCGAACCTGGCTGACCTGTACATCAACACCACTGGCATGGGCATGTACGAGTTGCGGGACATGGTCAAACAGCGGGTGGTCGGCCGCAAAGATCAGGAACTGGCGCTGCTGTTCCAGTCGTTTGGCTTCAAGCACGGCGTACCGGTTGATTCAGACTACGTATTTGACGTGCGTTGCCTGCCTAACCCCCACTGGGACACCTCTCTGCGCAAGTTCACCGGCATGGACCAGCCGGTGATCGAGTTTTTGGAAAACGAACCCATGAGCGCAAAAATGGTTCAGGAAATCATCGCTTTTCTGACCTCGTGGCTACCGGCATTTGCCGACAGCAACCGCAGCTATATGACCATATCCATTGGCTGTACTGGCGGCCAGCACCGCTCGGTTTACGTCTGCGAGCAGATAGGTGCCCACTTCCGCCAGCACAGCAACAACGTGCAAGTGCGTCACTCCGAACTGTTACACCTGAAAACCGTACAGGACGCCTGATTCAACCATGATCCGACGCCATCTGTTTATCATCAACAAACTGGGCCTGCACGCCCGCGCAACGGCCAAACTGGTGGCCACAGCGTCTGCTCACCAAAGCAAAGTCAGAATCGCCGGTAAAGGCCGTGAAGTAGACGCCAAAAACATCATGCAGGTGATGATGCTCGCCGCCAGCCAGGGCACCGAAGTAGAACTGATTGCCGACGGTGAAGACGAGCAACAGGCCATCATTGCGTTGACAGAACTGATCAACGATTACTTTGGCGAGGGCGAATAGTCGCTCACGCAGCGCCTGCAAGTCCGCTATAATACAGCCGTTTTCTGACCGCGGATGAGCCATGACCGATATTCTGGAAAAAAGCCAGGCACGCCAACGCCTTCGCTCATTAGGCGAGGCGCTGGACAGTGGCGCCCTGAAACAGGTCGCACGCATCCTCAATGGCGGCCTCAGCCCCAGTGATATCGCTCACCTGCTGGAATCATCGCCTCCGCGGCAACGGACGCTGCTGTGGAATCTGGTCGACAAACAGCTTGAAGGCGAAGTTCTTCAGTATCTGAACGAAGACATTCGGGGCGATTTCCTAAGCAAATTCAACGCTCAGGAGCTGGCCGATCTGATTGAAGACTTTGAGTCGGACGATCTGGCCGACTTACTTCAGCAGCTCCCCGACACGGTGATTCAGGAAGTTCTGAACACCATGGACGAACAAGACCGCCAGCGGGTGGAAGAGGTACTGTCGTACCCCGAAGACACCGCCGGCGGCTTGATGAACACCGACACCATTACGGTGCGCCCGGACATCAGCATTGACGTGGTGCTGCGCTATCTTCGCCGCCACCGCACCCTGCCCTCCATGACTGACAGCCTGATTGTGGTCAGCCGCCGCGATGAATTTATCGGCATGCTGCCGGTTACTTCCTTGCTGGTATCGAATCCTGCCGCCACCGTGCGTGAAGTGATGGACACCGATATTGAGCCCATCCCGGTCAGTCTGTCAGACACCAAGGTTGCCATCCTGTTTGAGCGTTATGACCTGATCTCGGCGCCGGTGGTGGCGGAAAATGGCAAACTGCTGGGCCGCATCACCATTGATGACGTGGTCGATGTTATCCGCGAGGATGCCGATCACTCGCTGATGCGGATGGCGGGTTTGGACGACGACGAAGATACCTTTGCGCCGGTGTGGAAAACCTCGCGCAGGCGCGCGGTTTGGCTGGGCATTAATCTAATGACCGCGTTTATCGCCTCTGGAGTGATCGGTCTGTTTGAAGAGACCATCACCAAGGTGGTGGCACTGGCGGTGCTGATGCCCATTGTGGCCAGTATGGGCGGCATTGCCGGCAGCCAGACCCTAACACTGGTCATCCGCGGTATGGCCGTTGGTCAGATCAGCAGCGCCAATGTAGGCTGGTTGTTAAACCGCGAGTTTCTGGTGAGTGCAATGAATGGCGTGTTGTGGGCTTTGGTAGTGGCCGGCGCGGCTACCCTGTGGTTCAAGGATATTATGCTGGGCGCTATTATTGCCGCGGCGCTGGTGATCAATCTTGTCGCTGCAGCCCTGGTGGGCACCGTGTTACCGTTGTTTCTGAAGTCGCGTAACATTGACCCAGCACTGGCTGGCAGTGTGATTCTAACCACCGTCACCGACGTTGTCGGGTTTGTGTCCTTTCTTGGCCTCGCGACTCTTTTTTATGCGTGAGTTGTTTAAATCCAGATAGTTTTTACATCTAAATAGCTTTTTACACCTAAGTAACCGGTAATATCATGATTGATCATAACGAAGAAGAGTTTGAATACGACGGCCCCAGCAAGTCCCAGCTCAAGCGCGAGATGCACGCGCTGCAAAGCATGGGCAAGCAAATGCTGGAGCTAAACCATGAGCAGCTCGACAGCCTGCAAATCAGCGACACGCTGCGCCGCGCCATCGACGAATCGGTCCGCATTCGCCAAAACGAAGCCAAGCGCCGGCACCTGCAATACATTGGCAAGATCATCCGTCAGGAGCCCGACCCCGAGGCCCTGCAGGCCGCTATCACCGCGTTCTCCGCGGGCAGTGTAGAGCACACCCGCCGCCATCACCTGGCTGAGCGCTGGCGCGACCGTATCATCACCGAGGGCGATAGCATTATTGGCGAGTTTTTAAGCCACTGCCCGAGTGCGGATATCCAGCATTTGCGCAATCTGGCACGTAATGCCCGCAATGAAGTGCAGAAGCCGCAAAGCGCCGGCCACGGCCGAAAACTATTCCGCTACCTGCGCGAGTGCATTGACGCCAACGAGCAAATGTAAGCCAGCCAAAAGCGTTTTGCGTGCTTACGTAACGGCCGTTACAGGCGGCGATGACTCCATACCGGCATGTGCTGGCGCAGTTGATCCAGCCAGTGTTTGTCCAGCGCTGCGGTTACCATACCGGGGCCATCCTCGCTAACCTCGGCCAGCACACTGCCCCAGGGGTCGCAAATCAAACTATGGCCGTAGGTGCGGCGCTGGCTGCTGTTGTGCCCGCCTTGCCCGGCCGCCACTACGTATAGCTGATTTTCAATGGCACGCGCCCGAATCAGCGCGTGCCAGTGGGCATTTCCGGTTTTCCAGGTAAAGGCGCTGGGCAGGCACACCCAGTCAGCACCTTTGTCACGGAGCGCACGGAACAGCTCCGGGAAGCGCAGGTCGTAGCAAACCGCCAGCCCCAGGCGCCCTGCTGGCGTGTCCACGGTAACCACCTGATCTCCCGCTTCGAAGGTATCCGACTCACGGTACTGGCCGTGGGCATCGTCCACTTGGGCATCAAACAGATGAATCTTGTCATAGCGCGCCACTTCGTCGCCCAGATCATTGAACACCAGGCAACTGGCTCGCACCCGGTCAGCAATGACCGACCCATCCGGGCGCAGAGCCAACGGCAATGAACCGCCTACAATCCAAAGCTTCAGGGTTTTCGCCTGTTGTGCTAGAAAAGTTCGAATAATGCTTTCGCTACCAGCCTCCTGCTGCCCGCAGGGAAGCATTTGATCGCTAGCCAACACTGCGAAATTTTCCGGCAGTACCGCCACCTTTACGCCCGCCTCCGCAGCCTGCTGTAAAAGTGCGGCGGCAGCCTTCAGGTTGTCCTGAAGCTGATGCCCACTGACCATTTGCAGGGCCGCCAAAAGCGCCGGGGATTGCTGTGTCATTGCCACACTCCTTCATTGTTATCGCCAGATATCTTTGTTGTTACTGCCCGATACCTTGCGTTTGTGCCCATTACCAACGCGATTATGAACCCTAACTGCAGCGGAGTTCAGTCACCTGCGCCAAACACACCCTGCAAGTTGGTTTTGGGCTCGTCCCAAGTTCCAGACACTTTATAACTGGCACTGGTCAGCTTGCTTAACGGATCGCCCAGTATTTTATCCAGCACAAACAGAGCACCGCCAATCGGTGCTCCTGCCCCCATTAGCAGAGCCGCCAAAGGCAGATTCTGGGTTAACGGCACCACCACTACAAGCCGCATATCCAGAGTCTCAGAAGCCATATCGGTGGTGCCGCTGAGTTTGAAAGCTCCGGAAGGGCCCACAATCTGTAATTCCGGGTTCAGGGTTAACCGCCCATTGGCAATCTGCGCCTTGCCGGAAAGCGCATCAAACGCCACGCCACGCTCATACAAGTCTGAGAAGTCCAACTGCAGCCTACGCCATAAGGTATCGGTGTTCAGCAGGTTGAACACGCGAAAAAGCTGGGCACTGTTGTTTTGTTGCAGAATCACACCGTCTTCCAGAGTCATACTGATATCGCCACTCAGCTGCTCAAGTCCAAACTGATCCGGGCGACCTGGCCATTCCAGCGCCAGTTCAATATTGGTCGCAAGGTTCTCTAGAGGTATATCCGCACCAAACAACCCTCCAAGTTCAGCCAGTTCGCCCCCCGTGACGCTACCTTTAAAACGGCTAACTTGATTTTGCCCTTGCAACAGCCAGTTGAATTCACCCGCCAGCGCCAGGGAATCCAATTTGCCCTCAATGGACCCGATGTTTACACCACCAGCCTGGGGGCGCAGCAAGAATGACCATTGCCCCAGCGGCTCGCCGGCCAGGGCGAGCTGAGCTATGCGAACATTTGCGGAAGGCCAGTCTTGGGGCCGCAGCTCGGCCGCGGCGCCTGAGTCAACGCTATCGCGCAGGTTCGCCGCTGCAGTAGGTGTTGGGTCCTGCGAATCGTTACGGGGCAAGTTCAGGTGTTGTAAATCCACCGTCAGCTCAGAACCGTCGTTCGGAACTTCAATGCGCCCGCTGACCAGGTCTGAGTCCAATCGCACTGTCCATTGTTTATCCAGATCCAGAGCACTGATGTTTATATCACTTAATCGACTGCCACCCAGTTGAAGGTAATCCACGCGGGCATCAAACCCGATGTCCAGTGTACGCACATAGCCATGGCCTCGATTTTCCCAATTCACTCCAAATGCCACACCGTCTTTCACCGACGAATCCAGAGTCAGGCGCAAGGGCGCGGTCTCGGCCGCCGCTTTTTCGAGAGACCCGGGCCAGTCTATAGCCAGACCGCGCAAGTCTGAATACAACTCCAGCTCTGGCGGGCTTGCCGCCATCAGAACCAGATCAGCGCTGTAGGCTAAGGCTCCGCTGATGCCGTAGCTGGCATCAGCGTCCACACCGGCTAATTGCCGAAGGGCTTCAGCGTCCAACTGGCCACTCTGGTTGACGGTTAACCCGTCCTGTTCGTTAATACCCAAACCGATGGTGACGGGCTGGCCTTCAAACACCCCCTGCATCGGTGCGCCACTGAAGCCTTGTTCGCTGCGATACCGGGCCTGCCCGCGAATCTGCGCCCATTGCAGACCTGAGGGCAAGTGTTGCAATCCAACATCGTTGGCCGCCACGAGGGCATCCACGGAAAACTGCCGGGGCTGATTTAAAGGTAAGCGCAATGCCAGCTGTAAATCCGCACTTCCGGTAAGCGCAATCTGGCTTAATCCATCGCCGGCTACTTCGCCCAGCGGACTGTTCTTCATCCACAGGTCGAGTGCCTGCGCAGGTACTCGAGCCGCTGTGTTAACACTCACCACAGAGCTATCATTACCGGTGACCAGTCGCACCGTGCTCGGCCGCAATTGCAAGCCACCACTATTTGCCTGTTCTACACTGACCACCGCCGAGCCGTTATGAACTTCCACCCGGCCGCGGGCGCCGGTCACCGCCGGCCACTGTGGATCATAGCGCAGAGTGGCTTCTTCGAACTGGTACCACATAGCCGACATAAACGAACCCGGTGGCGCCCCAGCGCCAATCTGGCCATGGCCGTAATAAGCGCCAGAGGAAATCCGACCGGCCTCAATGGCGGTGGTCAACCATTTATAAAGCTCCGGTGCCACGGCGTACTCTGGCACCAGGTCCGCAATCATTGCGGCGTCGCCGTTTTCAACCTGTACCTGCAAACCCAGATTATCATCGCCGTGCTGGTCCAGGCGCAGATCAAAACCGCCAATCAACTCGGTCTGCTCACCCACACCCAGGCGCATGCCTTCAGAAAATACCCGTATAAGAGCACCGTCAATCTGCCAAGCTACCAGGGCTTTGAAGCGGGGAAACTGCCAGCGTGCCGAAAACAGTTCAGGAAATTCAATTTCTACCGGCTGCTCTGCGGCATAGGTATCCACATAGCCGCCACGGCGGTCAACGTAGATATGCCCCTGCACTTGGCTGGCAGCAGGCGCGCCGTTATGTGCGTTAACTTTGACATCGCGCAGCCGGGCGCTAAGCTGAAAATCGGCCGGGTCCGCATGGGGTATGTCCAGCCTCATAGCGTCCAGAAAGCCTGCGGGTTTATAGTCGGCCAACGCCTCCTGGGCAAGCTGCGGCAATAACGGCAATGCCGCCATCAGCCGGCGCAATGGCCGCAGCGGCAGCGCATCGGCCACAAACCTTACGCCAGCGGAGTCATTACCGGCCTTGGCAGAGCTATTGGGCAGCGCTGTCAGCCGTGCGCTGAACGGCGATACCTGATCGCCGCTCCAACGCCACTGCAGCTGCCGCAGGTGCCATGCACCACTGCCGCCAAGTGTTTGGTCGTCGCGCCGCCATCCGAAACGGGCGCGAATGTCTTCCAGCGGAGCCAACGACATAGCGCCGGCCCCTAATTGCAAATAGGGGGTGCGCAAGGTCCCGTTGACCTGCTCCAACTGGCCGTCACGAAAACTGAGCCAGGCCTGGCCGCCCACATCAAAGCCTTCCACCCGCATATCGCGCCAGCGATAGTCGTCAATCAGACCATCAAACAGGCGCCCGGAAGCAACGTCTACGTAAAGTTGGCCGGTGAACTGACCCAACAGAAAGCTCCGGCCTACCAGGCGAAAACTGGCCAACTGCTGATTGGTGCCGGCTTGCATAGCGCGGCCGGAGGCGCGGAAAAGACCGCGCTGATAAAGCAGATCAAGTTGCGGAATGTCCAGTTGACGCAGGTTGCCACTGCTGTCGGAAACGGCCAGCTGAATGCGTGTGATGCGGACAAAAGGTTTTGAAAGCCAGCGTTCGGCCAAGGCGACCAAGCGCTGCAACGAATTGTCGCTGAACTCAAGACCGCTGCCGGCAAGGACCACCTGCCCAGTCGCTTTCTGGCGCAGGGCTAGATCCAGGCCGTCTGCCTCGAACTTTTCCAGCACCAGGCGCAAACGTAACATCGAGGCCAGAAAATCTACCCGCATTCGCAGATGTCTCAGGTAGGCCAAAGGCTCGTCCTCGTCCAGGCCGGTCTCTGCGACCGTCACATCTTGCGCGCTGAATTCCGGGTTCAACCAATACCAACGCGCCGACAGCTCACCAATGCTAACCGTATAGCCCAACTGCTCTGACAGCTGGGTCTGCAAGGTATCGCGATATTGGTTCATATCCGCGGTCAACTGGCGCCCCAGACCGGCATAAAGAGCTAACAGCAGCAACAGAGCCAGCGCCAGCCACCATACCAGCGTAGACAAACTCGCTAACCAACGCAGCGGCAGGGAATTCGGGGCCGGGGGCGGAGATTCCTGCTTTGACACTGGGCTTTACTCCAAACGCCGGTTGCCAGCAGCAAGCTTACAACAGCACAACATCGTACTGCTCCTGACTGTAGAAAGGCTCGACTTGAAAGCGAATGGTTTTGCAGATAAATGTTTCCAGATCAGCCACGTTATCCGACTCTTCATCAACCAGGAGATCGACAACGCTTTGCGACGCCATCACCAGATAGCTTTCGGTGTCATAAGCGCGATTCACCCGCAAAATTTCGCGGAAAATTTCGTAACAGACCGTTTCACCCGTTTTCAGAAAGCCGCGGCCGTCGCAAATCGGACAGGGCTCACACAGCACCTGGCCCAGGGATTCGGTGGTGCGCTTGCGGGTCATTTCTACCAGGCCCAGTTCCGACACCCCGGTAATCTTGGTTTTGGCGTGGTCTCGCTCCAGCATTTTCTCCAGCATGCGGTGCACCTGGCGTTTGTGTTCGGCGTCTTCCATATCGATAAAGTCGATAATAATAATGCCGCCCAGATTACGCAGGCGCAGCTGGCGACTGATGGCACGAGCCGCTTCCAGGTTGGTTTTGAAAATGGTTTCTTCAAGATTGCGGTGGCCAACAAAGGCTCCGGTATTGATGTCGATGGTGGTCATCGCTTCGGTTTGGTCGATAATCACATAGCCGCCCGATTTCAGCTGCACTTTGCGGCTAAGGGCTTTCTGGATTTCATCTTCTACCGAATACAGATCAAAAATCGGGCGTTCACCCGGGTAATACTCAACTTTATCGGCAAACTCGCTGACGAACTCATGCACAAACTCCATCACTCGCTGATGACTTTCACGACTGTCGATGCGTACTTTTTCAGTTTGAGGACGAATCAGATCGCGAATAGTGCGAATAAACAGCGGCAGATCCTGATAAATCACCGCGGGCGCCTGAACCTTGTCCATGCGCTCGTTAATAGACTGACCAAGCCGGTGCAAATATTTCATGTCGGCGGTCAGGTCCTCTTCGCTGGCAGCTTCTGCAGCGGTGCGAATAATATAACCACCCTGAATAGCTACGGAAGACGCCTGCTCTGCGGCGGCTTCACTCACAATCGCCTTGAGCCGGGCACGCTCGGTGTCGTCTTCGATGCGCTGGGAGATGCCAATGTGATTAACACCCGGCATAAATACCAGATAGCGGGAAGGAATCGAAAGCTGGGTGGTTAATCGTGCGCCTTTGGTGCCAATGGGGTCTTTGGTGACCTGCACCACCAGCGACTGGCCTTCACGCAGCAGGGTGCGAATATCGGGCACCACACGGGGGCCGTCGCTGATGTCATCACTGCCGGGCTGACTGGTAACCACGTCGGACGCGTGAATGAAGGCCGCACGCTCAAGGCCGATATCAACAAACGCGGCTTCCATACCCGGAAGCACCCGCACCACTTTGCCTTTGTAAATATTACCGACAATACCTTTTCGACTGGCGCGTTCGATGTAGGCTTCCTGCAACATCCCGTTTTCAACCAGCGCAACACGGGTTTCTACCGGCGTTACGTTGATCAGAATTTCTTCACTCATGATTGGCGCTCCTTACTGCATGGCCACTGGTTCCACACAGGATAGCCTGCTGCGCTCAGCAATGCCGCGGTTTCCTGCAGCGGCAAACCCACCACCGCGCTGTAACTTCCCTGCAATTGTTCAACAAATATGCCACCAAGGCCCTGAATGCCATAGCTGCCGGCTTTATCCATGGGTTCGCCGGTAGCCACGTAGGCGTCAATTTTCGCCTCCGTCAGACTGCAAAAACTCACGTTGGTGGTCACCAGGCAAGAACGGCAACCATCCGCGCTTACCAGCGCTACGGCGGTGAGCACCTGATGCTGGCGCCCGGACAACGCCCCCAGCATGATTTTGGCATCCGCAGCGTCAACGGGTTTACCCAGAATGACGCCTTCTACTATCACCGCGGTGTCAGCGCCCAATACCAGTGCACCGGGTTGCGCGGCAGCAGCCACAAATAGCGCTTTTTCCCGCGCCATGCGTTCAACGTAGTCGGCGGCAGTCTCAGCGGAGCGCGGGGTTTCATCAATAGCCGCAGGGCACACGTCGAAGAGTGCACCAATTTGCTGCAATAATTCGGCACGGCGTGGAGAAGCCGAAGCCAGTATCAGTGTCTGCATTGACTGCCTCTTGTGCGAGCTTAGCCCAGTCGGCGGTTTATATTGTCCAGCACCAGGCTCAAAAAGGGCCAGACCACCGCGCTGGTCAGCGCCGGCCACAAATACCCGAAACCGGTATTGTCTGCCCCCAGAGACTGCTTGATAACGTGCACCAGCATCTGATTAATCCCCAGCAGCAGAAACACAATGGCGCACTGTTGCGGCAGTGGGTACATACGCAGGCGCTGGTGTATGGTCAGAACCAGAAACGCCACAACCGCCATGGCCATGGCGTTCACACCCAGCGGCGTTGATTCCAGTACATCCAGCAGCAGACCCAGAGCGGCAGCGAGGAAAACGCCAAACTGCGCAGGCGCACGCACTGTCCAGTAAAACACCATTAACGCCAACCATTCGGGGCGAAACTCCAGCCACCCGGAAGGCACCGGAGCAATGCTCAACGTCAGCGCCAACAGCACCGACAGAGCAAACACCGGGTAACTGATCACCGACAGCATCAGCGTTCCTTCTGCAAACGATCAACCACGCTGGTGCTGCCTTTCGCAGGCTCAAGCTGATTTTCAGCACGTTGGTTATCGGGGACAAGAGCTTGAAACACAACCAGCAACATACGGCTCTGATTGAGCGTGGCGGTGGGTGTGGCCTCAATGGTAATAAACGGTTCGCCGGGTTCCTTGCTGATGCGGCTCACTTCAGCGACCGGGTAACCGCGAGGGAAACGCCCGCCCAGGCCGGAACTCACCAGTAGATCACCTTCACGAATGTTAGCGGTATCCGGAACGTGCACCAGTTCAAGGCTGTTCGCTTTGCCGGTGCCCAGCAAAATAGCCCGCAGGCCATTGCGCACCACTTCTACCGGCACCGCATGGCTGCTGTCAGATACCAACAAAACGCGAGCGGTTATCTGGCTGACCTGAATCACCTGCCCCATCAGGCCGCCGGCGTCCAATATGGCCTGGCCTTCGTGAACACCGTCGCTGCGGCCTTTATTGATAACCAGTTCATGGGAAAACGGGTCGGGCGACACGCTCACAACTTCGCTGACAATAACGCGGTCGTCAAGCACTTCGGAGGAGTTCATCAGGCGGCGCAGTTCATTATTTTCGGAGGCCAGAGCGGCATATTTCAGAGCCCGACGTTCCAGAATCAGCAGCCGCGCCTGCAGTTCGTCGTTGTCACGCTTGAGGTCATCTTTGTTGACGAACAAACTGGCCGCCCAATCAGAAAATTGAGTGGGCGCGTTGCCCAGCCAGTAGACCGGTGTCAACCCCGTGGCCAGCGTGCTGCGCACCACTGTCAGCCTGTCAAAGCGCGCATCAGCAACAATCAGCGCCAGCGCCAGCACCACAACCAACAGCAGCCGGAATCCCGGAATCGGTCCCTGCACGAATATGGTTTTAATAGCTTATTCTCCCCACGGGATCAGACCTCTGGGGAGAACATTCCAATGCCACCGCGGTCAATCACTTCCAACGCCTTGCCACCACCACGGGCAACACAGGTCAAAGGATCTTCGGCGATGATCACCGGTAGGCCGGTTTCTTCGCTAATCAGTTTGTCCAGCCCCCGCAACAAGGCGCCGCCGCCGGTCAGCACAATGCCGCGTTCGGCAATATCAGATGCCAGTTCCGGTGGCGCCTGTTCCAGAGCACTTTTAACGGTCTGGACAATTTGCGCCAGGGACTCTTGCAGAGCATCTAGAATTTCTTCGCTGTTTAGCGTGAACGCCCGCGGCACACCTTCAGCCAGATTGCGGCCACGCACGTCAATTTCACGAACTTCCAAACCTTCGTAGGCGCAGCCGATTTCATGCTTGATGCGCTCCGCGGTGGATTCACCAATCAGGCTGCCGTAGTTACGACGCACATAAGTGGCAATAGCTTCATCAAACTTGTCACCGCCTACCCGCACCGAGTCTGCATAAACAATGCCGTTCAAAGAAATAATGGCAATTTCAGAGGTGCCGCCGCCGATATCCACAATCATTGAGCCGCTGGCTTCTTCCACGGGAAGGCCGGCACCGATGGCTGCCGCCATAGGCTCTTCTATCAGGAACACTTCGCGCGCACCCGCACCCATAGCCGACTCGCGAATAGCCTTGCGTTCGACTTGAGTGGATTTGCTGGGCACGCACACCAAAACTCGGGGGCTGGGAGTAATAAAGCTGTTTTCATGCACTTTATGAATAAAATGCTGAAGCATTTTTTCAGTCACCACAAAGTCGGCGATTACGCCGTCTTTCATGGGGCGAATGGCGCTGATGTTACCCGGGGTACGGCCCAGCATACGCTTGGCCTCCGCGCCGACGGCAGCCACCATTTTCTGCGAGTTATGGGTACGAATGGCAACAACGGAAGGCTCATTCAGCACAATGCCGCGACCGCGCACGTAAATAAGAGTGTTTGCGGTGCCCAGATCAATGGACAGATCGCTGGAAAATAATCCTCGGAGTCTTTTAATCAACATTCGTGTAGTTTCAACCTAAGAGTGGCGGCTGCGAAAAGATGCGGCAACTTTAGCAGCGCCCCCCCGCACAGGCAAGGCGCAGCCTTCGCAAAAGCAAATGACCTGCCCGAGCATGAACAAAACGTCATGCATTTACGGGGCCAAAATGCCGCTTTGTGCGACTTGCCGTTTGACGAAAGTCAGCAACTAGACTTTGATTAGACTGAAAATAGCTAACACCAACGCCTTGGCTGGGCGGATTAACCCGCAATAGTGGAGACTTACTATGAAAATTCTCAACGCCTCAATTTTATTGATGGTTCTGGCGCTTGCCGGCGGTTTGTCCGGCTGCAACACCACCGCGGGCGTGGGTCAAGACATTGAAGCTGCCGGTGGTGCGATTGAAGGCGCAGCTGAAGACGCCAGTAATTAAGCATCCGGGATCCGCGGAAAATGTGGCAATGGCGTGGCGCCTATCGATTATTCTGGCGCTGGCTATTGCCGCTGGCCCATTTCCGGCTGCGTTTCGACCCGGCTCCGGCGGCTCTGTTGACCACAATCTCAGGCAAGTACCCGGAAGCGAACTCAGAAGCAGGCTCGCAATCCAAGAACATCAGCCCGATCACACCAACAGCCCTACCCCTGACTCCAGCCGATGAAGCGCTCAATGTGGCCCCGGACACCCACATACCCAAGCAGGTGCGAGAGGAGCGCAACGACGCCACCTCGGAAGACCTGCTGGACGATGCCAGGCCCGTTAAATAAACCTTGAGCTGCTCGTTTAAAGCACCGATCCAAAGTCAGCAGAGTGCCCCGTAACTCTCCCGCAAAGCCCTTAATCTGTTACTATGACGGCCTTATTGCCAAACTCAGATAGAGCGGGTGATGGCTGGGCTTTTCAAAACTGTGCGGAGCCATGGATGGCGGAGCCCAAGCGCCCCATGGATGGGCTTGAGCGTGTTTTGAAAAGCCCAGCCCTCACCCGCTCTTAACTCCCAACTGAAAAATAAGGCAGTGGCTGTCGAATAACCCCACTAGCCCAATGCAAAGAACCGGAGTCAACGTGACCATTTCCCGCGCAGACATTGAAAAAGTCGCCGTGCTGGCCCGTATCCGTCTTGATGACGAACAGATACCCGCACTGGAAAACGACCTGAGCAACATCCTCAGCCTGGTTGACCAACTCAGCGCCGCCAACACCGACAACGTAGAGCCTCTGGCCCATCCACTGGATGCGGTACAGCGCCTGCGCGCCGACGAAGTCACCGAAAGCAACCAGCGCGAAGCCTTTCAGGCCATAGCTCCGGTCACCGAGAGCGGCTTCTATCTCGTACCCCGAGTGATTGAGTGAATAAAGGGAATCGAGTGATCTGACGAACTATCCCATCAGGATTGAACATGCATAACAAATCCGTAGCAGAGCTTTCCCGCGAACTGGAAAGCGGCAAGATTTCAAGCGTGGAACTGACCCGTGAGTTCCTCGATCGCATCAAAACCGAAGACGGCCAATACAACAGCTTTATAACCATCACCGAAGACCTTGCCATGGCCGATGCCAAAGCCGCTGACGAACAGCGCGCGGCCGGCAATGCCAGCGTCTGGACAGGTGTGCCCTTTGCCCACAAAGACATTTTCTGCACCAACGGCGTGACCACCACCGCCGGGTCGAAAATGCTGGCGGATTTTGTACCGCCCTACGACGCCACAATTGTTGCCAACTTTCGCGCTGCCGGTGCCGTGTGCCTGGGCAAAACCAATATGGACGAGTTCGCTATGGGCTCTTCTAACGAATCCAGCTTTTTTGGCCCGGTTACCAACCCCTGGGGCATGAGTAAGGGCGAGAAGCGCGTACCCGGTGGCTCCTCCGGTGGTTCCGCTGCAGCTATCGCCGCGCGCTTGGTGCCGGCTGCCACCGCCACCGACACCGGCGGCTCCATTCGCCAACCGGCAGCGCTGTGTGGCGTGACAGGCCTGAAACCCACCTATGGCCGGGTGTCGCGCTACGGCATGATCGCTTTCGCCTCTAGCCTGGACCAGGGCGGCACCATGGCGCGCACCGCCGAAGACAACGCGCTGATGTTGAATATAATGGCCGGGTTTGACCCAAAAGACTCTACGTCTGCTGATCGCGCCGTGCCGGATTACACCACAACTCTGAACCAGCCTTTAAAAGGCCTGCGCGTGGGCCTGCCAAAAGAGTATTTCTCCGATAAGCTCAACGCCGCCATGGAGCAGCAGGTGCGCAACGCGGTGAAGGAATACGAAAAGCTGGGCGCCACAGTGAAAGAAGTGTCCCTGCCCCACGCCGAACTGGCTATTGCCGCCTATTACGTCATCGCTCCGGCCGAGGCTTCCGCCAACCTGTCGCGCTTTGACGGCGTGCGTTACGGCTATCGCTGCGACAATCCGCAGGATCTGAACGACCTGTACACCCGCACCCGTGCCGAAGGCTTTGGCAGCGAAGTTAAGCGCCGCATCCTGGTAGGCACCTATGCCCTGTCCGCCGGCTATTTTGACGCCTACTATTTAAAAGCACAGAAAGTACGTCGTCTGATTCAGCAGGATTTCATCAACGCGTTCAGAGAAGTGGACGTACTGATGAGCCCGGTGTCACCGTCGCCCGCCTTTGTCCAAGGCGAGAAAACCAGCGACCCGGTAACCATGTACCTGGAAGACATATTCACTATCGCAGTCAATCTTGCGGGCGTTCCGGCGATGTCGGTACCGGCCGGTTTTGTCGACGGTTTGCCGGTGGGCCTGCAGATAATCGGCAATTATTTTGAAGAAGCCCGTCTGCTGAACGCAGCCCATCAGTTCCAGCAGGTTACCGGCTGGCACCAGAAATTTCCCCAGTAAGCCTGAAACAGGAGAACCGTTATGCAGTGGGATATTGTGATCGGGCTGGAAATACACGCTCAGCTTGCCACCAAAACCAAGATTTTTTCCGGCTCTAGCACCGCCTTCGGCGCCGAGCCCAACACCCAGGCCAGCGCGGTCGACCTGGCCATGCCCGGAACCTTACCGGTGCCCAACGAGCAGGCCTTCCGCTACGCAGTGATGTTTGGCCTGGCGGTAAACGCCGAAATTGGCCGGCGCTCGGTGTTCGACCGCAAAAACTACTTTTACCCGGATTTGCCCAAGGGCTATCAGACCACGCAGTTGGACCACCCTATTGTGGGCCCAGGCTTCGTGGACGTTGATTTAGCCGGTGGCCGCAGCAAACGCGTTCGCATCCACCACGCACACCTGGAAGAAGATGCCGGCAAATCCCTTCATGAGGGTTTTCAAGGCATGACCGGTATCGACCTAAACCGCGCCGGCACTCCGCTGATCGAAATTGTTACCGAGCCGGATATGAACAGCGCGGAAGAAGCCGTCGCTTTCGCCAAAAAACTGCACAGCCTGGTGTCGTCTCTGGGCATCTGCGATGGCGATATGAGCCAGGGCTCGCTGCGCTTTGACGTGAATATTTCACTCAAACCCAAAGGCTCTGACACCCTGGGCACCCGCACCGAAACCAAAAACCTGAACTCTTTCCGCTTTATGGAGCAGGCCATCGCCCACGAAGTGGAACGGCAGATGGACATTCTGGAAGACGGTGGCCGCATCGTTCAGGAAACCCGCCTGTACAACGGCGATCGCGACGAATCGCGCTCTATGCGTAGCAAAGAAGAAGCCAATGATTACCGCTACTTCCCCTGCCCTGATCTGCTGCCGGTGGTGATCGATGAAGCCTTTATCGAAAGTGCGCGCATTCTGTTACCAGAACTGCCGGATGCCCGCAAAGCACGCTTCAAAGAGCAATATAGCCTGAACGACTACGACGCCAGCCTGTTGAGCGACGACGCTCGCCTGTCAGCATTTTTTGAAGACACCGCCGCTCACTGCAAAGACCCCAAGCTGGCAGCAAACTGGGTATTGGGCGAGTTCCTGGCGCGCCTGAACGCAGACAACAAAACCGTTGCGCAGGCACCGATAAGCGGCACACAGCTGGGCCAGCTTGTCGCGCGCATTGCAGACAATACCGTGTCGTCGTCAGGCGCAAAAAAGGTGTTCGAAGCACTGTGGAATGGCGACGGCGGCTCTAAAGTTAATGCGGCTGACGCCATCATAGAAGCCCAAGGTCTGAAACAGGTGTCAGACACCGGCGCTCTGGAAGCCATTGTGGATGAAGTACTGGCTGGCATGCCCGAGCAGATTGCCCAGTACCAGGAAGCCGACGAGAAAAAGCGAAAGAAGCTGATGGGCGGTTTTATGGGGCCGCTAATGAAAGCCTCAAAAGGCCAGGGTAACCCGCGCCTGTTCACCGAAATTCTGCAAAGAAAACTCAACGGCTAAAGTGACGCCTCAGGCGCTTCTATTGCCCGGAGCGCCTGAGGAACAACTGCTCAAACCGGCGGATATTCTGCTGCACATAATCAATAAACGCCCGCATGGCCGGGGTTGGGTGGCGCGCCTGCGGGTACACCACGCACCAGCTGCGCCTGAGCGGAAACCCGGCAATATTCACAATGCTCAGGCTGCCCAGGGCCAACTCGGACAGCACCCCCAGCTTCGGCAAAACAGCCACTCCCAAGCCTGCCAGCACCGCATGCTTTACCGCGTCGTTAGAGCCAAGCTCCATACTTGGAATCGCCCGCAAACGCTGATTCTGGCAGTGCAGCTCCAGCGCCAGGCGGCTGCCCGAGCCGCTCTCACGCACCAGCAAACCGCTGTCCAGAAACGCCTGGGCGCTCACGCTCGCCTGATTAAGCAACGGATGCCCCCGCGGCACCACCGGCACCAGCTCGTTGTCCAGAAATGGCAAAGAGGTCAGTGGCCGCTCCGCCGGCACCATGCCCATAATCACCAGGTCGTCGGCGTTGTCATTCAGCCTTTGCAGCGCCGTTGCCCGGTTCACCACCGACACCGACACGGTGACCTGTGGGTTTAGCTGCAAAAAAGCCCCCAACATATATGGCACCACATATTGCGCCGTATTTACCGCCACCAGCCGTAACTCCCCGGCCACCTGCCCTTCCAGCGCCGCCAAACTATTCTGCACCTGCTCCAGGGCGGCAAACACCAAACGCACACATTTCGCCATTTCCTCTCCGGCGGCGGTGCAATACAGCTTGCGCCCAACGTATTCAAACATCGGCAACCCCAGTGCCTGCTCCAGATGCCGCACCTGGCTGCTGATGGCCGGCTGCGTTAATCCCAACAACTCCCCTGCCTTGCTGTAGCTTTTCAAATCGTAAACCGCCTTGAACACCTGAAGCTGGCGAAAGGTCAGACGACTGGCGAGATTCTGAATGCTTAATGGCATGGAGTGGGGCCTTCCTGAATCGACTTATAAGAGATTACTTATACTTAAACAAAATAATATCAATTTTTACTGAAGAGTCGAGAGCGCTAATCTTTTTAAATGCGCCATTCGGGTGTTATTACTTTCATTAGGGACGAAGAAATGAGGAATCCCCCATGTTGAAGAAAGTACTCATCGCTAACCGCGGCGAAATTGCCGTCCGCATTGTGCGGGCCTGCGCGGAAATGGACATACGCTCAGTCGCCATCTACACCGAGCCAGACCGTTACGGCCTGCACGTAAAGCGCGCCGACGAAGCCTATTCTTTGGGCGAAGACCCATTGGCGGGCTATCTGGACCCAGCCCGCATCGTTAACCTTGCGGTAGAGACCGGCTGCGACGCCATTCACCCCGGTTACGGCTTTTTATCAGAAAACGCCAACTTTGCGCGCTTGTGCGAACAAAAAGGCGTGGCGTTTATCGGCCCAAAATCCGACGTTGTTCACAAAATGGGCGATAAAACCCAAGCTCGCGACAGCATGCGCGCCGCTGGCATACCCATCACCCCCGGCTCTGACGGCAATCTTGCAGATCTGGAGGAAGCCTTGAAACTGGCCAACGAGATTGGCTACCCGGTCATGGTGAAAGCCACCTCCGGCGGCGGCGGCCGGGGTATTCGCCGCTGCGACACCCCCCAGGAACTGACCGCCCAGTACCCGCGCGTCATTTCTGAGGCCACCAAGGCCTTTGGCTCTGCCGAAGTGTTTATGGAAAAATGCATTGTGAATCCGCGCCACATTGAGGTGCAGATACTGGCGGACAGCCACGGCAACGTTATTCACCTGTTCGAACGCGATTGTTCGATACAGCGACGTAACCAAAAACTGATTGAAATCGCACCCAGCCCGCAGCTTACGCCGGAACAACGACAGTACATTGGCGCCCTGGCCGTGCGGGCGGCCGAAGCCGTGGGCTACGAAAACGCCGGCACCGTGGAATTTTTGCTCGCCGGCAACGAAGTGCACTTCATGGAAATGAACACCCGGGTGCAGGTGGAACACACCATCACCGAGGCTATTACCGGTGTGGATATTGTGCGCGAGCAGCTTCGTATAGCCGCCGGCCTGCCCCTGAGTTATCGCCAGGAAGACATTCAGTTCCGCGGCTATGCGCTGCAATTTCGCATCAACGCGGAAGATCCGAAAAACGACTTTTTACCCAGCTTTGGCCGCATTACCCATTACTACGCACCCGGCGGCCCCGGCGTTCGAGTGGATACCGCCATCTACACCGGCTACGAAATTCCTCCCTACTACGATTCCATGTGCCTGAAGCTGGTGGTGTGGGCTCTGACCTGGGACGAAGTCATCGCCCGCGGCAAACGCGCCCTGGACGACATGCGCCTGCACGGCATCAAAACCACGGCCCAATATTACCAGCAGATTCTGGCGCATCCGGATTTTCGCGCTGGCAACTTTGACACCAGTTTTGTGCCCAGCCACCCGGAACTTTTGAAATATTCCACCAAATGCCATCCCAGTGCCATTGCGCTCGCCATTGCCGCCACCATCGCCGCGCACTCAGGCTGGTAATCCGCAGGAGAACAAGATCATGAGCCAAGCAAAACGAATTGAAGTAACCGACCTGATTCTGCGTGACGCGCACCAATCGCTGATTGCCACCCGCATGCGCACCGAAGACATGTTACCCATCTGCGGCAAACTGGACCAGGTAGGCTATTGGTCGCTGGAAGTCTGGGGCGGTGCCACCTTTGACGCCTGCGTGCGGTTTCTGAAAGAAGACCCTTGGGAGCGCCTGCGCCAGCTGCGCGACGCCCTGCCCAACACACGTCTGCAAATGCTGTTACGGGGCCAGAATCTGCTGGGCTATCGCCATTACGCGGACGACGTGGTCGAGGCCTTTGTGCAAAAAGCCGCTGACAACGGCGTCGACGTGTTTCGAGTGTTTGACGCCCTGAACGATCTGCGCAACATTGAAGTCGCCATGAAAGCGGTGAAAAAAGCCGGCAAGCACGCCCAGGGCACCATCTGCTACACCACCAGCCCGGTGCACACCGCAGAATTGTTCGTGCAGCAAGCCAAAGATATGCAAGCCATGGGCGCCGACTCCATCGCCATCAAGGATATGGCGGGACTGCTGACGCCTTACGGCACCTACGATCTGGTCAAAGCCATCAAGGCGAAAGTGGATCTGCCGCTGGTGATCCACAGCCACTCCACTTCTGGCCTGGCGCCTCTGTGCCAGCTCAAAGCCATTGAAGCCGGCGTAGACCGCATGGATACGGCCATTTCTTCGTTCGCCTCGGGCACCAGTCATCCGGCAACCGAATCCCAGGTGGCCGCGCTGAAAGGCACCGATTACGACACCGGCCTGGATTTGAATCTGCTGAGCGAAATCGCCGATTACTTCCGCGAAGTCCGCAAGAAGTACCAGCAGTTCGAAAGCGAGTTCACCCGCGAAGATGTATCGGTTCAGATTAATCAGGTGCCCGGCGGCATGATGTCCAACCTGGCCAACCAGCTCAAAGAACAGAATGCGCTGGACCGTATCCGCGAAGTGTTCGACGAAATTCCGCGGGTACGGGAAGACCTTGGTTTTCCGCCACTGGTTACGCCCACCTCACAGATTGTCGGTACCCAAGCGGTATACAACGTACTGGCCGGCCAGCGCTATAAAACCATCACCAACGAAGTAAAACGCTACCTGCAGGGTGGCTATGGTCGGCCGCCAGCGCCGGTGAACGCCGACCTGCGCAAAAAAGCCATTGGCAATAAAACCGTTGACGAAGGCCGCCCGGCCGATCACATCAGACCCGAAATGGACAAGCTGCGCAAAGACATTGGCGAACTGGCGCTCAACGAGGAAGACGTACTCACCTTCGCCATGTTCCCTGACCTTGGCCGCGAATTCCTGCAACAACGCAAAGACGGCACACTGGTACCGGAGGCCCTGTTGCCACCGGAAACAAGATCCCGTGATCGCCTGGTTACCGGTGTTGCCACTGAATTCCGCATTGAAGTGCACGGTGAAAGCTACGAAGTGGCCGTTACCGGCTCCGGCGAGTCGGGTGTGGGCAAGCGTAAGCTGTACCTCTCGCTCGATGGTATGCCGGAAGAAGTGGTGTTTGAATCCCTCAACGACTACGTGGCCGAAAACAGCAGCGGCCGTAAAAAGGCGTCCGCGCCCGGCCACGTCAGCACCGCCATGCCCGGCAATGTGGTCGAGGTTTTGGTGAAGGAAGGCGACACGGTGAGTGCCGGCCAAGCCGTACTGATCACCGAAGCGATGAAGATGGAAACCGAGGTGCACGCTGATATTGACGGCAAAATCGCGGCAATTTACGTCACGAAAGGCGACCGGGTAACCCCGGGTGAAATGCTGATCGACATTGTCTGATCGGCGCAAGATTTGGTTTGGATAAAAGCAAAAAGCCGCCCCTGAGATCAGAGGCGGCTTTTTTGGTTTCAATAAACGATCAGACCAGAGTCGCCCAAAGGTCATGCTCGTCAGCGTGCTCAACCACCGCCTGAACAATCTGCCCGGGCACCAAACCCGTGGCGTCATTCAGATACACCATGCCATCAATCTCTGGCGCGTCGGCTTTTGACCGCCCGATGGCGCCCTCTTCGTCTACTTCGTCAATCAGCACGTCAATGGTGGTGCCGATTTTCGCCTGCAAACGGGCGGCTGAAATTTCGGCCTGCTTGGTCATAAACCGCTCCAAGCGTTCTTCTTTGATATCTTCCGGCACGGCGCCTTCAATCTCGTTAGCCTTGGCTCCTTCAACCGCGCTGTAGGTGAATGCGCCCACGCGGTCCAGTTGCGCCTGGTCCAGCCAGTCCAACAGGTATTGAAAATCTTCTTCGGTTTCACCGGGGAAGCCCACAATAAAGGTGGAGCGAATGGTGAGTTCAGGGCAGATTTCCCGCCATTTACGAATGCGGTCCAGGGTTTTGCTGTCGTGTGCCGGGCGCTTCATGGCTTTCAGCACTTTCGGGCTGGCGTGCTGGAACGGAATGTCCAGATACGGAAGGATTTTTCCTTCGGCCATCAACGGAATAATATCGTCCACATGGGGATACGGGTACACATAGTGCAGGCGCACCCAAACGCCCATTTCGCCCAAGGCTTCGCACAGCGACTGCATTTTGGTTTTCAGCGGGCGCCCCTGCCAGAAACCGGTGCGGTACTTGGTGTCTACGCCGTAGGCCGAGGTGTCTTGGGAAATCACCAACAGCTCTTTAACGCCGGCGTCAACCAGCCGCTGGGCTTCGTCCATCACATCGCCAATGGGGCGGCTAACCAGGTCGCCACGCATAGACGGAATAATGCAGAAGGTGCAGCGATGATTGCAGCCTTCGGAGATTTTCAGGTAAGCGTAGTGCCGCGGCGTCAGTTTGATACCTTGGGGCGGCACCAGATCAGTAAACGGATCGTGCTTGCGGGTGGGCGGCACAAACTGGTGTACCGCACCGACCACTTCTTCATAGGCATGGGGGCCGGATACCGCCAGCACGCCGGGATGGGTTTCGCGGATTTTGTCTGCTTCCACGCCCATACAGCCGGTAACGATGACTTTGCCATTTTCATTGATGGCCTCGCCAATAGCGTCCAGTGACTCCTGTTTTGCCGCATCAATAAAACCGCAGGTGTTCACCACTACAATATCGGCGTCTTTATAGGTTGGCACTACGTCATACCCGTCCAACCTTAGCTGGGTAAGAATACGCTCGGAGTCTACCAGGGCCTTGGGGCAACCCAGACTGATAAAGCCAACTTTGCCGTTACTGGCCTTTGTGTTTTCGGTCTTTTCTATCATAGAGCGGTTCGTAGTTCCTGGTGCCGAGCGTATCAACGCAAATAAATGTAACCAGTATTTTACACCAGACGAGCGCGCCGCTACAGCAAAAGCCGAAACCTGTTCCATCTACAATGGATCATTCCAAGTGAAAATTTGTGAACATCCATCCGTAAAAAAGCGAATAATCTGCCACACTGTGAAACAAACGAATTTTAACCATATAATCATCAGACTGATTGAGCCCGACCACTGCCTATGAAATTCACATCTGCACAACCAAATCTACGCGATCAGCAACGGGTTGACGTTAAGGCCGATATCGTTCTTGAAAAGCCAGATGGTTGCCAGTGCAGTTGCACAACGACAAACTTGTCGCGTTCAGGTGTGATGGTATCGTGCAATCAATCGACGGCGAACCTTCTGGCGCAGGGCAACCGGGCGCTGGCGCCGGGAAACCCCATACCGGTGAAAGCCCGTTTTTCCGTGCCCATGCAACCGGCACAGCCGGTAATTATCGCCGCAGGTAATATTGTGCATTTTCGACGAATTGCCCAAGACCAGTTTCAGGTTGGCATTCAATTTGAAGAATTTGAAGGCGGTGGATGCGCTTGTGTTGACCACTATGTACGCAGTCTTCTTAATGATCGCGGCAAATCTGCCTGAAAGCCCCGAACTCCCCGCCAAAACCATTACAATACCCGGCCGCCTGAGCTGCAATCAGACTCGGCATTACTCGTTCACCAATCAGGGACCCGCTATTCCATGGCAATCAAATATCTTCGCACTGCTTTCGCCAGCCAATATCAGCCGGGGCAACCTGCACGCTTGCGCAGCGGCGAAGCTCTGGAAGAGCCCGGTGGCGATTACGAAAGCCTGCACAAGCAAATGAAACGCTTGTTCAACGCCAAACCCGGAAAGAAATTTGGCCGTTTCTCTGACGATATCGGCGAAAGCCCCTTCAGTAGCTGGCTGAAAGATTATCTGGAAGGCAAACAGGGCTTTGCGGCCATGAGCAGCCGGCTGTTCGATCAATGGCAGGAACTGCTCAGCGGCTGTCAGGAAGAGCATCACGGCCATTTGATGCTGGTGCACGAGGCCCTGGCGGATACAGAGGTTGCGTACTTGCTGGTTATAGAAGCAGACAGCGCCATGCGATTTGATGGCAACCAGGCGTTAGACGCCACCGACATTCTCAGCCTTTCACGGTTGAACCTGGCGCTGCGGATCGAGCTTACCGACTGGCAGCGTGATGGCGATGCCAGCAGCGACAGCAACTATCTGACGCTGGTACACGCCCGCGGCACCGCTGAGCCGGGTGAGCTGTTTATTCGCCTGTGCGGTTTTACCAATCAGGTAGATGTAGAAAAAGAGACCCTGACGTTTCTGGACGCGGTGGAAGCTTTCGCAAAAAACGAGCAGCCGGATAAAGCCGGCGAAGTGCGCAGCCGCGCCTATGAGTTCTGCAAGGAGCAGCACGCTCTGGGAGAGCCGGTGGCCATCGAGGCGTTATCGGGTTATCTGGATGAAGACCAACCTGAGCGTTTTCGCGAGTTCGCCAGTAAAACGACTGAGTTGCCGGAAAGCGGCGTGCTGCATCCGGATCATCGTAAGGTGAAGAAGCTGGTGCGGATTGGGGGATCGGGTGGTGGTATGAGCGTGTCGTTTTCTTCGGACTTGATGAATCAGGCGGTTTATTATGATCGCGACAAGGATTCTTTGACGATTACTCGTTTGCCTAAGGTTTTGCGGGAGCAGTTGCAGCGTTATCTTGATACTCGCGAGGAGTAAATTGGTTTGGTTTGGGTTGGGTTGGGTGGCTGAATCTTGGGGCTGAGCTTTGGTGGCTGGCCACGCGGCGGGGGGAGTCTTTTCTTATGGAAAAAGAACTCGCTGCGCTCAGACACCTTTTTCCTGCCAGAAAAGACTCCCCCCACCCCGCGACCGACTTAACCTTATAATTACGACCCCATAAATTTTAAAACTGATTAGATCGACTTTTATCTTTTTTAGGGAATTGGCCTGTTTCACTTATACTTATTTCTTTGAGCTGTTTATCAGCGGGCTTTTATTATGAATATCGATAAGGCAAAAAAGCGGATCGCGAAGCTGATAAAGAAGGGCTTTGATGGCTATCCGTTGATTTCGTTGGAATACTTTGGAGAGACGTCGGGTTCCGCTACGAAAGTCGTTATTTCATTTGTTGCGGAGGAGAACGCAGAGCCTCAGAAGCAGGCATTCTCGAGCGATACTGACGCACGGAAAGACGAAGCGATTCAATCGACCCTGGTGAAGATTATTGAGCGATCTGACGTTAGAACGGTGATTGAAGTTGAGGGTGTTTCAAAATGATACGGCTGACGAATATTCAACTGGCGCTTGATCACGATGATCAGGCGATGACCAGCGCTGTATTGGATCGTTTATCAATCACGGCTGAAGATCTGGTCAGCGTTCGCGTGCATAAGCGCGGATACGATGCTCGTAAAAAAACCAATATCGTGCTTATTTACACGCTCGATGTTGAGACAACACAAAACGAATCCCTGATCGAAAAATTTTCTGAACATCAGTTGGTTAAAGAAACTCCGGATATGAGCTACCAGTTCGTAGCGAACGCCCCGGCAGATTTACAGGAACGCCCGGTTGTCATCGGTTTTGGGCCCTGTGGTCTGTTGGCCGGATTGGTGCTGGCGCAGATGGGCTATAAGCCCATTATTCTGGATCGCGGCAAAGAGGTGCGTGAGCGTACGAAAGACACCTTTGGTTTTTGGCGCAAGAAAATTCTTAATACCGAATCCAATGTGCAGTTTGGGGAAGGCGGGGCCGGAACGTTTTCTGACGGCAAGCTGTACAGCCAGGTAAAAGACCCGAATCACTACGGTCGTAAGGTATTAACCGAGTTTGTGGCGTCCGGAGCACCGGACGAGATCATGTTTGTCAGCAAGCCGCACATCGGCACTTTTCGGCTGGTCACCATGGTTGAGCAGATTCGCGCGAAAATTATTGAGCTGGGCGGCGAGATACGGTTCAGCGCCCGCGTTGATAACGTGCAGGTCGAAAACGGCCAGATGACCGGTGTGGTTCTGGCCGATAACGAAGTGATCAAGTCTCGGCACATCGCTTTGGCGATTGGCCACAGTGCCCGCGATACTTTTCAGATGCTCTACGATAACAATGTGTATATCGAAGCCAAGCCGTTTTCTGTTGGCTTCCGCATCGAGCACCCGCAATCTGTCATTGATAAGGCGCGTTTTGGCAAAAATGTGGGCAACCCGATTCTGGGTGCAGCTGACTACAAGCTGGTTCATCACTGTAAGAGCGGCCGCTCTGTTTACAGCTTTTGTATGTGCCCAGGTGGCACAGTGGTAGCTGCCGCATCGGAAGAGCATGGCGTGGTGACCAATGGTATGAGCCAGTATTCACGTGCAGAGCGTAATGCCAACAGTGCGATTGTGGTGGGCATTGACCCGTCAGATTACCCGGGCAATCCATTGGCAGGGATCGATTTTCAGCGCGCACTCGAACGTAATGCCTACGTGTTAGGTGGCTCCAACTACGATGCGCCGGCGCAGAAAGTCGGTAACTTTTTAAAAGGAACGTCCTCCGAGACGGTCGGCAGTGTAGTGCCCTCTTTCCAGCCCGGCATCAAACTGACCGACTTGTCGAAAGCTCTGCCTGATTTTTGCATCGAGGCTATCCGCGAGGCCATTCCGGTTTTCAACAGGAAAATTAAAGGCTTTGCATTGGAAGATGCGCTATTAACCGGTGTAGAGACCCGGACCTCTGCGCCAATTTGCATCAAGCGCGGTAAAGATTTCCAGAGCATCAACACCCAGGGTTTGTACCCCGCCGGTGAAGGCGCGGGCTATGCCGGTGGCATTCTGTCGGCGGCCATAGACGGCATTAAAGTTGCCGAGGCTATGGCGCTTAGTATCAACAGCAGGCATCAAGAGTCTGCGTCAAAATACACTTGAAAGACTGAGCAGGTTTATCTTTCTGAACATTGGAGCTAGGCATTGAGGCTGGCCCCGCGGCGGGGGGAGTATTTTCTTATGGAAAAAGAACTCGCTGCGCTCAGACACCTTTTTCCTGCCAGAAAAGACTCCCCCCACCCCGTGGCCGATCAAGCACTGAGCTGCCGCTTTAATCTTTTTTTCATTAATGCTTAAAGTCAAGCCAAAGTCTTTCAAACAAAAAGCTAAGACAATATCACCAGATGATTTGGCAGTTCATTTTTCTGATGGGTGGCTGGCACGTGAGCTTTCAGGTGCGTTCCGCAAGCTTCTATACAGGTGACAAAGCCCGCCAGGGTTTTGCCCTGTTTCACCTGCTCAGTGAAATCCGCAACGATGGCTTCCCAGGCGCTGTTGTCTATTTTGCTGGAAATGCCCTGATCCACCAAAATTTCGACGTAACGCTCGGCTTCAGAGACGAAAATCAGCATGCCCGTAGCGCCGGCTGTGTGGTGCAGGTTCTGTTCCAGAAACTGGCGTCGGGCCAGGTTTGAGGCGCGCCAGTAGCGCACGGAGCGGGGGATCAGTCGCCTATTTATGCCGGGTATCCGGAATATAAGACTGAGCACTATAAACACGCCCCACTGGCCAAGCAGCAACGTGTCTGCGGTCAGCCAGCCAGCAAAGTAGTTGACGATGCCAGGCGCCACAAGCGCAATCAGTCCGGCCCAAAGTAGCGGGATATAGGCGTAGTTATCGGCTTGTGCCGTCAGCACGGTTACTATCTCCGCGTCTGTTTCCTGCTCGACGGCGCTGATGGCGGCCGCGACCTGTTCCTGTTCTTGCTTGGTTAATAATGTCATGGGGTATCGCTTTTAAAGGGTTTGAGGGCGGTCTTGGTGATGCTTGCCGTGTATTTACCAGCCACCGGAGGCACCTCCGCCACCGAAGCCACCGCCTCCGCCGCCAAAGCCACCACCACCAAAACCGCCGCCTCCACGGCCGCCCATGCTGGCACCCAAGAGCGCGCCCCCTAAGAGCGCTGCGCCACTGCGCCCGCCACGACCGCGACCACCACCCACGAAGTAAATCACGGCCATAATGATCAGAAACAGCAGCGATACGAGGGACAGTTCCGGTTTTTCCTGACCAACGCCGGGTGTCTGGTCCGGCACGGCCAATGGCTCGCCTCCCAGAACTTGCACCATGGCGGCAGCGCCGTCGAGAACACCCTGCTCGAACCGCCCCTGCTTAAACGCAGGCGTTATAATCTGGTTTATAATGGTGGCCGAAGTCGC
This sequence comes from Marinobacter sp. LV10R520-4, assembly GCF_002563815.1. Lineage (NCBI taxonomy): Bacteria > Pseudomonadati > Pseudomonadota > Gammaproteobacteria > Pseudomonadales > Marinobacteraceae > Marinobacter > Marinobacter sp. LV10R520-4. The sequence continues at coordinate 395,800 of NZ_PDJM01000001.1, forward strand.
ATCGGTAAGGCGCCCCTCCAAGCCATAGCCCACTTCTATCCGAATCTTGCGTTCCTGCTCGGCAATAATAAGCAAGGCGCCATTGTCATCGCCTTTCTGGCCAATGCCCCAATGCCGGCCCAGCTGATAACCATAGTCTTCTATGGCGTAGCCCTGCAGGTCAGGCACTGTGACCACCACGACCTGTTCTGTGGTTCCCTGTTCGTGGGCCTGCAGCATCTGGGTGATCTGGGATTCGGTGGACGGGCTCAGTATTTCAGCCTTGTCCACTACCCGACCACTCAGCTCCGGGAATACCGGCGCAGATTGAGCCGGAGCAGCTGTCACCGGCAAAACGATCAGGGCAAGCAACGCCGCGACGAAGCGGCACAAAGAATATCGAGAAGGAAACTGCATTTAAAACGTCACCTTGGGTGCTTCTTCGGCGTTTTCTGCGGTAGCTTTGAAGTTTTCACGCCGCTCCAGATCGCTATAAAGAATGCTGTGCCAGATCTTTCCGGGGAAGGTGCGAATTTCGGTGTTGAAACGTTCGACCGACTGAATAAAGTCGCGCCGGGCCACTGCTATCCGATTTTCGGTCCCTTCGAGCTGCGATTGCAACACGAGGAAGTTCTGGTTGGATTTCAAGTCCGGGTAACGTTCGGACACAGCCATCAATCGACTCAATGCGCTGCTAAGCTCGCCCTGCGCTTGTTGAAATTGCTGAAGCTTCTCGGGATTGTTCAGAATGCTTTCATCTACCTGAATGGAGGTTGCCTTGGAACGTGCCTCGATAACGGCCGTCAAGGTCTCTTTTTCCTGGGCAGCAAAGCCTTTGACAGTTTCCACCAGGTTAGGTATCAGATCGGCCCGGCGCTGATACTGATTTTCAACCTGTGACCAAGCAGCCTTAACGTTTTCGTCATAGGTGGGAATGTTGTTAATGCCGCAGCCGGTTAGCAGGAGCGCCAGCATCAGCAGCGCCGTCAGTTGCCACACTGAGCGTATGGGTGTATCGACTGGCCTTGTTTGCATAGTATCGGGAGTCTCTGGAGATGGACGAGGCGCTTGAGCTGGGGCCGCGAATACTGAAGAGGATCTCACATTCAGCCATTTCAAAACAGCCCGGCGGTTTCTGTGATTCTTACAGATTATCGAGACAAGGCTGGTTGCGGAATGATCGCCCCGTTATAATGCGTAGTTGCTCTTTTCAGAATGTTTCCGAAAGCTTCTTGTCCGAAAATCCTGACTGCGGGCACCCAATACATCCAGTTGCGTTGAGACCCATGGCCAAAAAGTTATTCATTAAAACCCACGGCTGCCAGATGAATGAATACGATTCATCCCGCATGGCTGATCTGTTAAAAGTCGGTGAAGCGGTTGAAATGACCGACAGCCCGGAAGACGCTGATATTCTATTGTTGAATACCTGCTCCATTCGTGAAAAGGCCCAGGAAAAGGTGTTTCACCAGTTGGGTCGCTGGAAAAATCTCAAAAAGAACAAGCCGGGGCTGATCATCGGCGTTGGCGGTTGCGTGGCCAGTCAGGAAGGCCAGGCAATTATTGATCGCGCGCCGTTTGTGGATATGGTTTTCGGCCCGCAAACCCTTCACCGTCTGCCGGATATGATTACCGAAGTTCGGGTTAAGGGTAACGGCGTTGGCGTGGTGGACGTCAGCTTCCCGGAAATTGAAAAATTCGACAACCTGCCAGACCCCGGCGCCAATGGCCCGTCTGCGTTTGTGTCGATTATGGAAGGCTGCAGCAAGTACTGCACATTTTGCGTGGTGCCCTACACCCGCGGCGAAGAGGTCAGCCGGCCGGCGGACGATGTGATTGCGGAAGTGGCGCATTTGGCCTCACAGAACGTGCGCGAGATTAACCTTCTGGGCCAGAACGTAAACGCCTACCGTGGCGACACCCACGATGGTGATGTGATGGATTTGGCGGAGCTGATCACGCTGATCGCCACCATTGACGGCATCGACCGCATTCGCTACACCACCTCGCACCCGGTGGAGTTCACTGATGCGTTGATTGACGTGTACGAGCAAGTACCGGAACTGGTTAGCCACCTGCACTTGCCTGTTCAAAGCGGCTCTGATCGCATACTCTCGGCCATGAAGCGCGGTCATACGGCACTCGAGTACAAATCCAAACTTCGCCGCCTGCGCAAAATCCGGCCGGACGTCAGTTTTTCTTCGGACTTCATCATTGGTTTTCCCGGTGAAACCGAGAAAGATTTTGAAGACACTATGAAGCTGATCAACGACATTGGTTTTGATATGTCGTTCAGCTTCGTTTACAGCGCCCGCCCCGGCACTCCGGCGTCAGATTTGCCGGATGATACGGAGATGGTGGTGAAGAAGCAGCGTCTGAAGATTCTGCAGGATCGTATCAACCAGACGGTTATGGATATCAGCCGCAAGATGGTGGGTACAACTCAGCGCATTTTGGTAACCGGGCTGTCGAAGAAGGATCCGGGCGAGTTTTCAGGGCGCACGGAGAACAACCGCATCGTCAATTTCCGCCATGAGAATCCGGCGGTCATCGGGCACTTTATCGATGTTGAGATTGTAGAGGCTTATTCGAACTCTTTGCGCGGTTTGCCGGTGAATTCTGAATTGTACTGATAGAATTCACCCATCACCGATAGCAGCAAAATCTAAAGACACTCCCCTGCTAAACGACAAGGGAGTAAAACGGAGAGCACTTGGACACCAACGATTCCAGACAATTTGATTTGTACCCAATTGATCAGCGCCGTTTAACGACCCTTTGCGGCCAGTTTGACGAAAACCTGAAACAGGTTGAGCGTCGCCTGCAGGTTTCTATTAGCCGCCGAGGGCACCACTTCCGCGTTCAAGGTGCGACCGAAAATGTGGCAGCCGCCACTGAGGTTGTGCGGCACATGTATCGGGAAACAGAAGCCACCGAGGATCTGACGCCAGAGACCGTGCATCTGTATATTCGCGAAACCGGGTTTGAGCGGTTGCCAGAAGAGGTGCCGTTTGACGGTTCAGTCACCATTATCAAAACCCCAAAGCTGACGGCTAAACCCCGCGGTGCCAACCAGCAGCGCTATGTGCACAATATTCGCACCCACGACATTAACTTTGGCATTGGGCCCGCAGGCACGGGTAAAACCTGGCTGGCGGTGGCCTGTGCGGTGGAAGCATTAAAAGACGAGCAAGTCAAACGCATTCTGCTGGTGCGCCCGGCGGTGGAAGCCGGTGAAAAATTGGGTTTCCTGCCCGGCGATCTGGCACAGAAGGTTGACCCATACCTGCGCCCGCTGTACGACGCTCTCTATGAGATGCTGGGCTTCGAACACGTAACGCGCCTGATTGAAAAAAGCGTGATCGAGATTGCACCGCTGGCGTTTATGCGCGGACGCACACTGAACAACTCGTTCATCATTCTGGACGAAAGCCAAAACACCACTCGCGAACAGATGAAGATGTTTCTGACCCGCATCGGCTTTGGCTCCACCGCAGTGATTACCGGCGATACCACGCAAATTGACCTGCCCCGCGGCCAGAATTCAGGATTAATTCACGCCGCCACGGTGCTGAATAACGTCGCCGGGATAAGTTTTATTCGTTTTGAATCCAAAGACGTGGTTCGCCACCCGCTGGTTCAGCGTATCGTTGAAGCTTACGGTGCTATTAACGATGGCAACGATCGCAACGACGGCAACGAGCGGTGAACATCGTCACACTAGACTTACAGTTAGCCAGCGACGCGGTGAACATCCCGCCAGAAGACCTACTGCTGCAATGGTCGCAGCTGGCCTGGCAGGGCGATGAGCCAACCGAAGTGACCATTCGTATCGTTAATGAATTTGAAATGCAGACGCTGAATTGTCAGTACCGCGGAAAAGACAAACCGACGAACGTCTTGTCCTTTCCATTTGAAGCGCCCGCCGGTATAAACATTCCATTAGCGGGTGATCTGGTTATTTGTGCTCCAGTAGTTGCACAAGAAGCCCGGGAACAGTACAAAGACACTCACGCCCATTGGGCGCACATGGTTATTCACGGCATGCTGCATCTGCAGAGCTACGACCACATCGACGATAACGAGGCAGAGGAAATGGAAGGCCTCGAGATACGTCTGCTGTCGCAGATCGGCATTGCCAATCCTTACGACCACGCAGAGGTAACCGAAAAAGACTCATGAGCGATGATCACTCGAGTCGCAGCCAGGGTAGCAATAACAAATCTTGGCTGGAGCGTATATCACAGGCCTTTTCTAGCGGGCCAGAATCTGTAGAAGACGTGCTGGAAATTCTGCGCGATGCCGAAGCCCAGGAAATCATTGACACCGATGCCATGAGCATCATCGAAGGTGCGATGCAGGTTCTGGACATGCGCGTTGAAGAAATCATGATTCCTCGCTCGCAAATGATTACGGTGAAAGCCAACCAGGACCCCCGTGAATTCCTGGGTGAAATCATCTCCTCCGCCCACAGCCGCTTTCCGGTGATTGGCGACAACCCGGATGACGTCATTGGCGTGCTGCTGGCCAAAGACCTGTTGCCACTGGCGATGGATGGCGAGCTGGACTGGAATCATATCCGCGAAATTCTGCGACCGCCCAATTTTGTGCCCGAGAGCAAGCGTTTGAACCAGCTGCTCAAGGAATTTAAAGAAAATCGTAACCATATGGCGATGGTGGTCAACGAGTACGGCGGTACCGCCGGGCTGGTCACCATTGAGGACGTTCTGGAGCAGATTGTGGGCGAGATCGAAGACGAGCACGACTTCGACGAAGAAACCCACATCAAAGCCCACGGCGATGATAGCTGGGCGGTGAAAGCCGTAACCCCCATTGATGACTTTAACGAAGCCTTCAGCGCCAGTTTCGACGAAGAAGAATTTGACACCATTGGCGGCCTGGTTCTCAAAGAATTCGGACACCTGCCAAGGCGCGGTGAAAAGGTTGAATTCGGTGGCTTGCGCTTTACCATCGCCAACGCCGACAACCGTGTTATTCGCTTATTACAGGTTACCCGCAGTGAGTTGTAAGTGAACCACAGTAGCAACCAACGCCCCGCCAGCATTCCCTCTGCCGTCACCCGCTCACTGTCAGCCAACCGCTGGCTGGGAGCCGTGCTGCTGTTGATTGCCGGCGGGCTGCAAACCCTGACCTTTGCGCCCTACTATTTATGGTGGCTGGGGCCGGTTTCCATACTGCTAATTCTGTTGGTATGCGTACCTGTGGCTTCCGCCCAGTTGTTCCGCGCCGGCTGGCTCACCGGTTTGGGGTTATTCGCCAGCGGCGCCAGTTGGGTGTACGTCAGTATCGATCAGTACGGTAACACCGGTCGGTTGATTGCCATTGTTATGACGGTTCTGTTTGTGGCTGGATTAGCTCTGATTCATGGCTTGGCATTCTGGTTCTGGGGCAAGCTGGCCCGTTACAGCGCGGTGCGTCGGCTTTTGCTTTTTCCGGCTATCTGGCTGCTGGGCGACTGGGTACGGGGCTGGCTGCTCACAGGCTTTCCCTGGCTGTACCTGGGCACCGCGCACACCGACGGGCCGCTGGCCGGGTTAGCGCCCATAGGCGGAGTACATCTGGTTACTCTCGCCATAATAACCACCGCCGTTGCCGCCTATGGCGCGCTCTGGCTGATACTGCAGGCGCGACATACGTTTGCTGCCACCGTGGTGGTCGCGGGGCTATTGCCTTGGCTGATCGCCCCTGCCCTGAATCGCACAGACTGGACGAGCCTGGCACAAGAGCCCATATCGGTGGCCGCCATGCAGGGCAATATTCCCCAGCAGATTAAGTGGGATCCGGAGTTTCTGAAAGAGCAGATTGTAGCGTATCTGGGCATGACCGAAGACCACTGGAACACCGACATTATTTTATGGCCAGAAACCGCCATTCCTATCTCCCAGGATAAAGCCGGCAAAATCATTGACCATATTAACGAACGCCTGGGCGAAACCAGCACACTGATCACCGGCATACCCTGGTACGGCTTCAGCGAGCGTTCGGAAGGCTTTACTTACCACAACAGTATTACCGCGCTGGGCGCAGGCGAAGGCATTTATCACAAACAGAAACTGGTGCCATTTGGCGAGTACGTGCCGCTGGAGAAATATCTGCGCGGGCTGATCGGTTTTTTTGATTTGCCTATGTCCAGCTTTACGCCAGGCCCAAAAAACCAATCGGCTCTGACGGCTAATGGGCTGCGGATAATGCCGTTTATCTGCTACGAAGTGGCCTATCCGGATTTTCTGGCGCGCAACGCGTACAACACCGATCTTCTGCTGACCATCAGCAACGACGGCTGGTTTGGTGATTCCATCGGGCCGTTGCAGCACCTGCAACTGGCCCGAATGCGAGCCTTGGAAACCGGCCGCTATATGCTGCGCGGCACCAACAACGGCGTCACCGCGATCATCAATAATAAAGGCCAGATAACCGAACGCATTCCTCAGTTCGAGCGCGCCGTTATGACCGGCGAGGTCTACCGTGCAAGCGGCAGTACGCCTTACATGGTGACGTCATCCTGGCCGGTGCTGACATTTGCGCTCATCCTGATCGTTTTTGTACGCGAGCGAGTTATACCAAAGCCCTAGGGCAACAAATCAACTTTCCTTAATTGGCCAGCGACTGGTCACCCGCTCGTAATAGTGCGACCCGCAGGCCTCGCAGGGTTGCAGATGGCTGGTGGAAGTCAGGCACAGCATGTGCTCGCAGTTCAGGCAGCGGAACATGCCCGCGGTGGCCACTTCGCCGGAGATATACTGCCCGGCCTCGTGGCTTTCCAGCTTCTGGCGCAGTGCCAGAGTGTCGACCATCGTCTGGTCAGCAACCGACAGCAGGCGCTCGGTCAGCCGTTGCTCCAGCATCGACAAATCCAGCTGCAGCCATTCCGCCAGGCCTTCTCCGGTCTCCCCCACAAAGTTCAGCAGATGCTCCAGGTCCCGCTGCAGGTAAGCACCCAGCAGGCTAAGCTCATCACGAGTCATCTCCTGCAGTTCCTGCTCGGCTTCGATCGCTTTGTCGATTTCCTCTTCCAGGGTTTCCATCGAGGTTTCCTGCACCGTACGCAGGCGACTCTGTACCTGCTCCAGCATACGGTCGTAGGCCTCAAGGGCTTTTCCAGATAGCTGATTACGTTCGGGTTCGGTCATGGGCGTTTCCTTGTGGTTTGCTAATAACTTTGAGGGGCCTGGCATTTCAGGACACACTGAAAATGCAACACTGCCACCAGTTTCGGTGTTAGATCACTGGCGCTCCCCTATCTCATCATCATGGCACACTATTTCAAGATTGGCAGCGGGTGCCTCTGAAGCTGATGAGCGTTTCGGCCGCGTGCGCCACCACCAGAACGACGGGCAGACTACCTGTTACCGCCCGTGTGCGTTAGAATAACTGCCCGCTGCGAACATCATATTGATACAGGGTAACTTTGGTAATGGCAGGTATGGACGAGCAATACAATCCCCGTGACGTAGAACAGACCGCCCGCGATTTCTGGGCTGATAACAACACGTTTACGGTGAAAGAAGAACCAGGCAAACCCAAATACTACTGCCTGTCGATGTTCCCCTACCCCAGCGGCAAGCTGCACATGGGCCACGTTCGCAACTACACCATCGGCGACGTCATCTCCCGCTACCAGCGTATGCTGGGCAAAAACGTAATGCAGCCGATGGGCTGGGATGCCTTTGGCCTGCCTGCGGAAAACGCTGCCATTGCCAATAAGACTGCGCCCGCCAAGTGGACTTATTCCAACATTGAATACATGAAGAACCAGCTCAAACAGCTGGGCTTTGGCTACGATTGGAGCCGCGAGCTGGCCACCTGCAAGCCAGATTACTACCGCTGGGAACAGTGGTTCTTTACCCGCCTGCATGAAAGAGGCCTGGTGTACAAAAAGATGTCCACCGTGAACTGGGATCCGGTCGACCAGACCGTTCTGGCTAACGAACAAGTAGTTGATGGCCGCGGCTGGCGCTCCGGCGCGCTGGTGGAAAAGAAAGCCATACCCCAGTGGTTTATCCGCATTACCGATTATGCCGAACAACTGCTGAACGACATGGATGATATGGATGGTTGGCCGGAACAGGTCAAAACCATGCAGCGCAACTGGATTGGCAAATCCGTGGGTACCGAACTCACCTTTCCTTTAAAAGGCAGCGACGAGGGCCTGACGGTTTATACCACCCGCCCCGATACCTTGATGGGCGTAACTTACATGGCGATCGCCGCCGAACACCCATTAGCCAAAGCCTCAGCCGAGCGCCATCCGGACGTTGCCCGTTTTGTCGATGAGTGCCGCAACAGCAAAACCGCGGAAGCCGACATGGCGACCATGGAGAAAAAGGGCATAGATACCGGTTTCAAGGTCGTGCACCCGCTGACTCAGGAAGACATTCCGGTATGGATCGCCAACTTTGTACTGACCGATTACGGCACCGGTGCCCTGATGGCCGTTCCCGGCCACGATGAGCGCGACCACGAATTTGCCTTGAAGTACCGCTTGCCGATCAAACAGGTGATCTCCGCCAGCGACAAACCCGATATGGACGTGCAGGAAAAAGCCTTCACCGAAAAAGGCGTTCTGGTGTCGTCTGGCAAATACAGCGGCATGACCAGCGATGAAGCCTTCGAGGCCATCGCCGACCATCTGGAACACACAGGAATTGGCAAACGCACCATAAACTATCGCCTGCGCGATTGGGGCGTATCGCGCCAGCGCTACTGGGGCGCGCCGATTCCGATGATGACTCTGGAAGACGGTACCCAACGCCCGGTTCCAGACGACCAGCTTCCGGTATTGTTGCCCGAAGACGTCGAAATGACCGGCGTACAGTCCCCGATCAAAGCAGACCGGGAGTGGGCCAAAACCACCTTTGAGGGCCAGCCTGCCACCCGCGAAACCGACACCTTTGACACCTTCATGGAGTCGTCCTGGTACTACGCCCGCTTCTGCAGCCCCAACTACGACAAAGGCATGCTAGACCCGGCCGCAGCCAACTACTGGCTGCCAGTAGATCAGTACATTGGCGGCATTGAACACGCCATACTGCATCTGCTGTACGCCCGCTTCTTCCACAAGCTTCTGCGCGACGTGGGTCTGGTCATCAGCTCCGAGCCGTTCAAGAAACTCCTCACCCAGGGCATGGTGCTGGCAGAAACCTATTCCCGCGAAAACGCCAAAGGCGGCACCGTTTGGATTCCACCCACCGACGTGATCGCCGAACGCGATGACAAAGGCCAGGTAACCGGCTACGTCCATAAAGACGACGGCCAGCCGGTGCAGGCCGGTGGCGTGACCAAGATGTCCAAGTCGAAAAACAACGGCATTGACCCGCAGTCGATCATCGACGCCCACGGCGCCGATACCGTACGCCTGTTTATGATGTTCGCGGCGCCGCCCGAACAGTCTCTGGAGTGGTCAGACAGCGGCGTTGAAGGCGCCCACCGTTTCCTTAAGCGCCTGTGGCGGCTGGTGAATGAGCAAGTTGCCAGCACCGACACAGTGCCTGCTATAGACGTCTCGGCGCTGAATGATGGCCAGAAGAACCTGCGCCGCAAAACCCATGAAACCATTGTCAAAGTGAGCGACGACATCAGCCGCCGGCTGACTTTCAACACCGCCATTGCCGCGGTAATGGAACTGCTGAACGACGTCAGCAAGCTCAACAACAGCGAACCCCAAACCCGCGCCGTGCGCCAGGAAGCCCTGGAAACCGCGGTAATGATGCTGTCGCCGATTGTGCCCCACGTCTGCCACAGCTTGTGGCAATCGCTCGGCCACAACGAGCCGGTGGTCGATGCACGCTGGCCGGTAGCCGACGAAAGCGCCATGGTGCGCAGTGAAATCCAGATTGTGCTGCAGGTGAACGGTAAAGTGCGCTCCAAGGTAGACGTGCCGGCAGACATCAGCAAAGCCGACCTGGAAAAACTGGCCCTGCAAAACGACAACGTGATGCGCTTCACCGAAGGCAACACCGTGCGCAAGGTAATTGTTGTGCCCGGCAAACTGGTTAACGTGGTGGCTAACTGATATGACCCAACGGCAGCCCGCATCGCAACGAACACCGGCCTTGGCGCGCAGTGCTCTGCTGACTCTTGGCCTACTGGCAACGGCCAGCGGTTGCGGTTTCCAACTTCGCGGTGTAGCACCGGTTTCTGCTGCGCTACAACCACTGGCTTTGCAGTGCGCCAGTGATGTACCGATAGACCTGTGTCAGTCGGTTCGTCAACAGCTGACTCTGGGTGAGGTGGATGTTCGTGAAGCCGGCGCTGCCGATTATATACTTGCAATCGGCCAATACACCGAAGACCGCCGTGCCAGTGCTATTACGATTGACGCCGGTGCGGCAGAATACACCCTGCGCCAGTCGGTCAGCATCAACCTGATCAGTCGCGATAAGGTGCCCTTGATTGCAGACACTCGCCTGAATGCCAGCGAAAGCTATCGCTATGACGAAACCAACGTACTGGCCAAGCAGCGGGAAGAACGGACCTTGCAAAAACAGCTGCAAGAGAGGCTGGCCCAGCAAATTATTTTCCGTCTGGCACCTCTGACCCAAGCGCGTATCGATGTCCTACGTGAACAGTATCAGGATGCTACCGGCAACTCTGTGGAAAGCCCCGAAGCGGAACCGGCGGCCATGGCGCCTGTTCCAGCCCCATGAAAACCACACCGGCGCAGCTGCCCCAAAGCCTCAAGAAAGGCCTGGCGCCGGTGTACCTGGTATCCGGTGACGAGCCGCTTCTGGTGCAGGAATGCTGCGACCAGATTCGCAAAGTCGCCCGCGACCAGGGCTTTGCCGACCGGCTAACCTTTCACGCCGACAACCATTTTGACTGGAACATCGTGGCCGATGAATTCAGCGCCATGTCGCTGTTCGCTGAAAAACGCCGCATCGAAGTGCACTTACCCACAGGTAAGCTGGGTGACGGCCGCGCCGTGATGGAACGAATACTGGCGCAACCGGCAGACGACATCGTGCTGCTGCTGATCAGCGCCCGTCTGGACGCCGCTGAAACCCGCCGTAAGTGGTACAAAGACCTTCAAGGCAAAGGCCTGCACGTGCCGGTGTGGCCGGTAGACGCTGACAAATTTGCCGGCTGGTTACAACAGCGCGCCGCCAGCCGCGGCCTGACCCTCACCCGCGACGCTCTGGCAATACTGGCAGAGCGGCTGGAAGGCAATCTATTGGCCGCCAGCCAAGAACTGGAGCGCCTGGCGCTGTTCAGCAAAGGCGCTACCATTGACGAAGGCCTGGTTGAGCAGGCTGTGCAGGATAGCTCGCGTTTTAATGGCTTTGAGCTAGTCAGCGAGCTACTGACGGGAAACGCCCCGCACGCCTGTAAAATGATCGGCGTATTACAGCAGGAAGGCGAAAACCCCCTTGGCTTGCTCACTGTGCTGGCACGGGACATTCACCTGCTACTGGAACTGAAAGCCCCCGGGCAAAACACCGCGCCTGCGGCTTTTTTCAAAAAACGCGGCGTGTTCCAGCCACAGCGGGCAAAGGCGCTGGAGCAGGCGGCAAAGCGCCTCAACCGTGCCCAACTGAACAACGCCATTCACCTGTGCAGCGAAGTGGATCGTGCCGCCAAAGGCTTTGACCCACTGGGCCCCTGGCACTATTTAAGAGACATGTCCGCGCTGCTGGCCAGCAGATCCTGACGTAGATCAAACCGGCTTCGCTGCAGTACATCACACGCTTGAAAATTCCCGCCTTCCGGCGCATTGTTAAGTCATCAACAACGCAAGGAGCAGTGAAATATGGGACTTCAAAAAGAACTGAAAGCGCTGCCAGAAAAGATCAGACAATACCGCGATGAAGCGCGCGTGCAGCTCCATCTGGCACGTCAAGATGTCAAAGACGAATATGATAATCTGGAACAGGAGTGGGATCGATTCAAAGGCAAGTTTGATCACGCACTGGATGACGCAACCGAGGTTTCCACCGAAGCGCTGTTAACAGTGCAGGTTATGGGTGGAGACCTGAAGAAGGGTTATAAGAACATTCGCGATAAGATGAAGTAACACGCAGTAGAGCTTAGTAGAGTCCAGGCGTTTGATAACCCATAAAAAAAGCAGGCTCAGAAGCCTGCTTTTTTCGTTTAACGTCGACAGAAACGGATAAGAATTCTCTTATCAGAACTCTCTCATCAGAACTCTTCAGCCGTTAACGCCATCATCGAATCACTGCCGCTACGAATACCTTCCGCCAACGACACAGTTTTTGGCAACAGGCGATCATAGTAGAAACGCGCTGTTTTCAACTTGCCGGTATAGAAACCCGAGGTGTCACCCTCGGATTTCGCTGCGGCGGCTTTCACCATGCGGGCCCACATATAAGCCAGAGCGGTCAGGCCAAACAGGTCCAGATAATCTACCGAGGCCGCGCCTACAGCGTCAGGAGTTTCTGCTGCCTGATTGATCACGTGCTCGGTTACGTCGGACAGACGCTCAAGAGCGGCGGCCAATGGCTCCAGATAAGGGCGCAGGCTTTGTTCGTCGCTGTTTTCCTCAATGAACGCCGCTACGTCCTGGGCGAACAGTTCGTAAAGCTTGCCCTGGCTGCCCACAACCTTACGGCCCATCAGATCCAGCGCCTGAATGCCGTTGGTGCCCTCATAAATCTGGGTAATGCGGCAATCGCGCACTAACTGCTCCTGGCCCCATTCGCGGATAAAGCCATGGCCACCCAAAACCTGTTGGCCGATAATGCAGACGTCCAGGCCACGGTCGGTTAGAAAAGCCTTGGCCACCGGGGTCAGCAAAGACACCATGCCCTCGGCGTGGGTGCGGCGCTCCTGCTCGCTGTCGTCGGCGTATTTGGCAACATCCAGCCATTGCGCCACGTAGGTAGAAAAAGCCCGACCGCCTTCCACATAGCCTTTCATGGTCAGCAGCATGCGGCGAACATCCGGGTGCACCAGAATCGGATCGGCGGCTTTTTCAGGCTGCTGCGCTCCGGTGGGCGCACGGCTTTGAAGTCGGTCTTTGGCATATTCACGGGCAGTCTGCAGTGACGCTTCAGCCGCGCCCAGGCCCTGCACGCCAACGCCCAGGCGCTCATAGTTCATCATGGTGAACATGGCGTTCAAACCTTTGTTTTCTTCACCTACCAGCCAGCCTTTGGCTGCATCGTAGTTCATCACACAAGTAGCTGAACCTTTGATACCCATTTTCTTTTCGATGGAGCCGCAGGTGACCGGGTTGCGATCACCCAGGGAGCCGTCGCCATTCACCAGAAACTTTGGCACCAGAAACATGGATATGCCCTTGGGGCCTTTAGGCGCGCCCGGAAGCTTGGCCAGCACCAGGTGAACAATGTTCTCCGCCATGTCGTGCTCGCCCCAAGTGATGAAGATCTTGGTGCCGGTGACAGCGAAGGAGCCGTCATCGTTGGGCTCGGCTTTGGTGCGGATGATGCCCAGATCGGTGCCGGCGTGGGGCTCGGTCAAATCCATCGCGCCACTCCAAACACCGGAGTACAGTTTCGGCAAATACATTTCTTTCAATTCATCGCTGCCGTGAGCATCCAGCGCCAGGCAGGCTCCGGCTGTGAGCATAGGCGCCAGGCCGAACGCCATGTTGGCGCCCTGCAGCATTTCCTCAAACTGGGACACCAGAGTTTTTGGCATACCCATGCCACCTTGCTCCGGGTTGCCACCCAGGCCGTTCCAGCCGCCGTCAACGATGGTCTGGTAGGCTTCTTTGAAACCGTCCGGACTGGTAACACCCTCAGCCGTCCATTTGCAGCCCTGCTCATCGCCTTCGCGATTCAACGGTGCCAGCACGGCACTGGTGATTTTGCCGGCTTCTTCCAAAATGGCGTCGGCGGTGTCAGGGTCTACATTTTCTGCTACTTTTGGCAGCGACGCCCACAGTGCGGGGGCATCGAATACTTCATTCAAAACAAAACGCATTTCACGTAAGGGTGCCTGATAATCGGCCATTAACAACTCTCCAACATTCAGTAACAGTCTGTCTGGTCAGGACGCGATCCGATGGAAAAAAGCCGGTGCCCCTGTCTGTACGTGTGTCCGCGATTATTATTTTTTTACTGCACACAGTTTACCGCAATCCCGTCACTAACTCATGAAAAAAGGCCCGCCCCTTAACAAGGCGGGCCTTTTACGGCATTAACTATGAATCAAACGCTTCAGCGCTAGATGATGAACGCCTCTTCCGGCATATCCAGCAGGGTGTCAGCACCCGCCAGCATGGTGACTGCATGGGCTCGGGTGCGCGGCAGCATGCGAGTGAAGTAGAAGCGTGCAGTCTGCAACTTGGCGTTGTAAAACAACTCTTCAGTGCTGCCTTCTGCCAGCTTGTCCTGAGCCACTTTTGCCATCTGCGCCCACAGATACGCAAATACCGCGTAACCGGAGTACATCAGGTAATCCACAGACGCGGCGCCAATTTCTTCGCGGTTTTTCATGGCACTCATGCCCAGCTTCATGGTCAGCTCGCCCCACTCTTTATTGATCGCAGCCAGCGGCTCAACAAATGGCTTCATCTGCTCGTTATCGGCGTTTTCCTTACAGAAAGTGTGCACCAGTTTGGTGAAGCCTTTCAAGGATTCGCCCTGAGTCATCAGCACTTTACGGCCCAACAGGTCCAGCGCCTGAATGCCGGTGGTACCTTCGTAGATCATGCCGATACGGGCATCACGCACGTTCTGTTCCATACCCCACTCGGTAACATAGCCGTGACCACCAAATACCTGCATGCCCAGGCTGGCTGATTCGTATCCGATTTCAGTCAGGAACGCTTTGGCAATGGGCGTCAAAAAGCCCAGCAGTTCATCAGCGGCCTTGCGCTCTTCTTCGGTTTTACTGCGTTGAACAATGTCGGCTTTCTGTGCGGTCATGTAAATCAGCGCGCGGGCGCCTTCGGCGATGGCTTTCTGGGTCAGCAGCATGCGGCGCACATCCGGATGCACAATAATCGGATCGGCATAGCTATCCGGATTTTTGGTGCCGCTCAGTGCACGCATGGCCAGGCGATCTTTGGCGTAGGCCACTGAACCCTGAAGACCCAGCTCTGCCGCTCCCAGGCCCTGAATAGCGGTGCCGATGCGCGCCACATTCATAAAGGTGAACATGGCATTCAAACCTTTGTTTTCCGCGCCAACCAACCAACCCTTAGCGCCGTCGAAGTTCATCACGCAGGTGGCATTCGCGTGTATGCCCATTTTGTGCTCAATAGAACCGCAAGACAGCGCATTGCGCTCGCCAGCTGAGCCGTCCTGCGCGGGCAGGCACTTGGGCACCACAAACAGGGAAATACCCTTGGTGCCTTCCGGTGCGCCAGGCAAACGGGCCAGCACAATGTGAACGATGTTGTCGGTCAGGTCATGCTCGCCTGCCGAAATAAAGATCTTGGTGCCGATGATGCTATACGAGCCGTCCATATTGGGTTCGGCTTTGGTGCGCAGGGTTCCCAGATCCGACCCACAGTGTGCTTCGGTCAGGCACATGGTTCCAGTCCACTTGCCGCTGATCATCTTGGTCAGGTACGTCTGCTTCTGCTCTTCCGTACCGTGTTCTTCCAAAGTGTTGATAGCGCCGTGGCTCAAACCCGGGTACATGCCCCAAGACCAGTTGGCGGTGCCGTTCATTTCGCTCATCACGATACCCAGGGAGCTAGGCAAGCCCTGCCCACCGTGATCAGGGTCAGCCGCCAAAGACGGCCAGCCGCCCTCAACAAACTTGCTGTAGGCTTCTTTGAAACCGGCCGGTGTTTTAACGCCGCTTTCACTCCAGGTACAACCTTCACGGTCGCCGCTCTGGTTCAATGGCGACAGTACCTGTTCTGCAAATTTTGCACCTTCCTGAATGATCGCATCGATCATATCCGGCGTTGCATCTTCAGCGCCTTCCAGATTGGCGTAGTGGCTTTCGCTGTTCAGCAGCTCACTCATTACAAATTTGATGTCGCGCAGGGGTGCTTTGTAGTCAGGCATGTAATCGACCTCGGTTTTCAGTGATGGCCGCCTTGAATTGTGGCAGCTGGTAACCCGATGCAGCAGGACGAATTCCGGTGACGTGCTTCGAGTTCATTTAAACGGTTGTTTGAAACATACGTTTCGAAGCACAGAATTGTCAAGGATCGGGTCAAAAATAACTTGCTCTGCATCAACTGCCCTCCTGAATCCAGCATCCATCCACGATCGAAAACACAAAATAGGCGTTTGCTATCAGCGGCCCTATAAAAAGGATGATGGGATGCGTGGAAGGCTTTATCGCAGGTTGGTCGAGGGCGGGAAATAAAAGACTTTTCAGACAGAGACGTTCAGAAAACCGGTTGTGCGAGCGCTGTTATCGTCGCCAAAGGCGGACACTCTTGCGTAAGTATCGCGGGCCTGACGAGCGCCCAACGGTTCCTGTACGGCTGGGCCGGCCAGCTCTACCTGAGCTTGCAGTAGAGTCTGCTTGGCCTGGGCAGCCACCGCAAGATCTGCCGATGACGGCTGGGCGGGTGCCATGGCGGCCGCCCGCACGGTGCGCATTTTTTCAACCGTGGCCTGAGGGTCACCTGAAACCGCCGATACGCTGATGGGCACTTCACCGCCCACCGCGTATTGCACGCCGTCTGGCCCTTGCTCATAGGTGAGCGCCATTGCACCGGCATGCTGACCGCCCACCGCCTGATGGGCTGCCTCGTGGGCACGCACCTCCCGATCACGAGCTTTCAGCTGTGTCAGCAGTTTTAAATCGGATTCATTCAGGCGTGGTGACTGCTCGCTGGCAGACGACGGACGCGAAGTTATGGCGGATGTTTGAGGAGCAGCGGACGAAATGTTCATGGTGTCAAAAAATAACCCTACCTATCAGGGCGAGGGCCTTAACCCATGATATCGAGGAGCGACCCCAGGGTTTCGTCCGCGGTTTTGACCACCTGCGCGGACGCTTCAACGCTGCGCTTATACAACTGCAAATCGATCATGGGCTCGATCATCCCGCCTGCCGTCGGACCACCGCTACCCTGAGGGCCATCCACACCACCGCGGGCAATACGACGGGCGGCATCGTCCATGCCGGCGATACCGCTCTGAATGCCCTGCATACCGCTATTGAACGCACTGGGAAGAGCACTGTTGATCATGGTCACCTACCAGAGGATATGTCTACAAGCTTAGAGGATATGTCTACAAGCTTAGTAAGCCACAACGCTGTTCAATTTTCAATCAACGGCGTCACATTCAGGAATTTTGCCAAAGCCTGTGGCCGAGGCTCGCTCAGCCAGGGCATAACACCCAGGCACGGGCAACGCAGGTGCTGTTGCAGGTACGCCAGGGTATCGTTTTCACAGCTCATCACGGCTTCCCGCGGCCGGTTCGCCACCCAGCCCGCCAGTACCAGGCCATCGCGGTGAATGGCTTCGGCGCTCAGCAACGCATGGTTGATGCACCCAAGCTCCAGACTGACCACCAGAATCACCGGGATATTCAATTGCTGCGCCAAAGCACTGTAGGTTTCGCGATCGTTCAAAGGCACCCGCCAGCCTCCTGCCCCCTCGATCAGTAACAGATCTGCCGGGCGCAGCTGTATGCCGCGACAAAACCCGGCCAGGCGATCAACACTGATGCTGCGCCCGGCCTGCGCCGCCGCCACGTGGGGCGCAACAGCAGGCTCCAGGGCAACCGGATTGACCACGTCATAAGGCAGCTGTTCAGTCATCGCGTTCTGCAGAATAAGCGCGTCACTGTTACGCAAGCCATCTGGCGTTTGCACGCAGCCAGAGGCAACCGGTTTCATCGCCAGGGTACGTTTACCCGCCAGCTTCGCGGCCTCCAGCAACGCCGCGGTAACCACGGTCTTGCCCACGTCGGTATTGGTGCCGGTCACAAAATAGGTTTTTTTAGCCATTGAAGATGCCCTGACAGGGTTAGTGTTTAATCGCAGGTTAATGGTGTTAGCAGCGGTTTTCGCCATTCCAACCAGCCCGCGTGATAGCTGGCGACTATGCCTCCATCGGGCTGCTGCGGATAGTTCTGGCACATCTGTTTTAATCGCCCGGGTGCAGTGGCGGTCTTGCGCCGCTGAATGTCTTTATAGCCCGCCCCCAGTTGCTTGAGCTCGTTCATCAACGCCATGGGCGCTGGATAATCCAAAGTGATCATCTGCAAGCGCCATTGTGCCGCTGGCAAAATCTCAGCGGTGGTGGCCGCGAAATCCGCGGCAGAAATAAACCCGTTTACATGCTCCTGATGTGGGTCGGCCAGGGTCCACGCCTGTTGCAGCTCCTGAAGTGTACCCAGCAAAAGCGTTGACACCCGCAACTGACCACCCGGGCACAACACCCGCAGGCATTCTCGCAATACGCTCTGCGGGGAATGGCACCACTGAATCATCAGGTTGCTGTAAATCAAATCCACACTCTGGTCGGCCAATGGCAAGCATTCGGCATCTGCCTCTAGCCATTGGATAGTTTCAGGGACTTGGACTTGGACTTGGACTTGAGCTTGGGCGTACGCCAGCATACCGGGCGCCAGGTCTACACCCACGGTATGCGCACCAAAGCGCTGCGCCAACTGGCGCGTATACCAGCCAGTACCGCAGCCCAAGTCAACAACAGTGGCACCCTGCAATACCGGCTGGATAATCGTTGCCAACATGGCATCACCCATTTGCCGTTGCAGCCGTGCCGCGCCTTCATAGCTGGCGCTGGCGCAGCCAAAATCGGAGGCGACCGCCTGTTTAGTGGCAAACATCGTGTGAACTCGTTAGAAAATCGTGAATGGCTCGCCAGCATTCGGGGCCATAGTACTCGCCGGGCCAATGGCCCATGCCGTCGATGGTAACCGCCCGACTGTGAGCAGGCATGGCCATGTGCTGGGCCCAGGGCGGAACCACTGCATCGCAGCTGCCCCGCAAGTGTAAAGTTGGCACCGGGCACTGCCGCCAGGTGTCCAGCTGGCAGCTGTTCCGCAGCCAGCGCACGCCTTTTGCCAAAGGCTCAATCGGCTCGGGCGAGCCCTGTTGCAGCCAGGGTTGTATAGCCAGCGCCAGCCCTGCCTGCTGTTCGCTGCCATCAATCATCTGCGCGAAAAAGGACGTCCGACAGGCCTGTGGCTGGCGCTCAAAATATCGTTCAAAACGTCGAAAAATGGCGGTCGAAACGCCCCACGGCCAGTTTTGCGACGCCACAAATTGCGGAAAACCACCCAGGGTCACAACCGTATTAACCGAATGCGGATTCGCCTGAGCCGCTGCCATGGCAACGTGCGCGCCCAGCGACCACCCCAGCCACACCGCGGGCTCAGGGTAATGCTGGAGAAGCATCGCTGCCACGCTTGCCGGGCTGTCGCAGGTGCTTGAGCCGTCGTCGGTTAATGAAACGGTCTGTACTGAACCCTGCCAGTTCCGATACAGCGGCTCCAGCATGGCCGCCTGCACACCCCAACCGCCTATTACCACCAGTGAACTCGGGCGTGCCATCAAACACTCCCCACACAGGATTCACTCAACCCGGCGCCCGCAACACAATCAGCCCGACATTGAGCCAGTGCCTGCAGCAGGCGCTCCAGATCGTCAAAGCTATGGGCAGCGCTGAGGGTGATGCGCAAACGAGCCTGACCGTCGGGCACAGTGGGCGGGCGAATGGCCGTCACCAAAAGGCCGCGGCTTTGTAACTCAGCACTGAGCGCAAGCGCCGCTTCGTTAGAGCCCACTACAATCGGTTGAATGGGCGTGGCCGAGGGCATCAGGTGATACCCCATGCGTGTAACCTGATCGCGAAAACGGTCAATCAGCGCCGCCAGGTGCGCGCGCTGTGAATCAAAACCTTCGATCAGACTCAGACTATTGCAGCTGGCCCGCGCCAACGCCGGAGGCATGGCCGTGGTGTAAATGTAGGTCCGTGCTTTCTGCACCAGATATTCGGTTAACCACCCAGGACCTGCAACAAAGGCGCCGCTGGTACCTGCGGCTTTGCCCAGCGTGCCCATCAGCACCGGCACTTGCTCTTCGTTTAACCCGGCAGCCGCCACACTGCCACGGCCCTGGGGGCCCAGCACACCAAAGCCGTGGGCGTCGTCGATCATCAGCAACGCGTCGTGCTTTGTGCACAACTGGGCTAATGGTTCCAACGCGGCTACATCGCCATCCATGCTGAATACACCGTCGCTTACCACCAGTTTGTGGCCCGCGGTTTCTTCCAGCATTCGCGCCAACGCATCCAGATCGCCGTGGTGATACCGCCTGACCCTTGCACCACTGAGTTTGCAGCCATCTACAATAGAGGCGTGATTAAGGCGGTCCGAAAAAATCGTATCGCCGCGGCCTGCAAGCGCCGAGATTACACCCAGATTGGCCATGTAGCCGGTTGAGAACAGCAGGGCCGAGCTGCGTCTGGTAAAGGCCGCCAGTTGGTCTTCCAGCTGCTGATGAGCCCGGTGATGACCGCAAATCAGATGGGAAGATGCTCCGCCCAGGCCGTTATCATTAAGCGCATCAGCCAGCACTCTGCGGTTATCCGGATGATTGGCCAGCCCCAGGTAATCGTTGCTGCAGAACGACAACAAGGGCTGGCCATTCACGGTTAACGCCGGCCGCTGGGGCCCCGAGATTTCCCGGCACTGGCGATGCAGGCCGGCCTCGCGGCGTTGCCTAAGCTCAAGCTGGAAGTCACGCATACACGGTCACTCGCGGGTCAGGCCGATGCTGATTCGCGGGTCGCATCGTAAAACAGATGGCGTGTTGCCTCCTGATTGACGGCCTCTGCCAGCACCTCCTCGTGCTCTTGCTCTGTGCCGCACTGCTCACGCTGCTCCGGGCGAATCCCCAAACGGCGGAACAGGGCCATGTCGGCATCGGCTTCCGGGTTGGCGGTGGTCAGCAGTTTTTCACCATAAAATATGGAATTGGCGCCGGCCATAAAGCACAGGGTCTGCATTTGCTCGTTCATATTCTCCCGGCCAGCGGAAAGGCGCACGTGGGACGCAGGCATCATAATCCGCGCAACGGCAATCATGCGCACGAAATCAAACGGGTCCAGATCGGCCACGTTTTCCAGTGGCGTCCCCTTTACCTTTACCAACATATTCACCGGAACACTTTCCGGATGCTGGGGCAGATTGGCCAGCTGCATCAGCAGGCCAATGCGGTCGTCATCGTCTTCACCCATACCCAGAATACCGCCGCAGCAGACTTTCATGCCGGAGTTACGCACGTTGCTCAGAGTATCCAGGCGATCCTGATAAGTGCGCGTGGTAATGATATGGCTGTAGAATTTTTCCGAGGTATCCAGGTTGTGGTTGTAGTAATCCAGCCCCGCCGCCGCCAGTTCGTCGGCCTGGTCGGATTTGAGCATGCCCAGAGTCATGCAGGTTTCCAGACCTAAGGATTTCACCTGTTTGACCATATCCAACACGTAAGGCATGTCTTTTTTGGACGGACTGCGCCAGGCAGCACCCATGCAAAAACGCGAAGCGCCCTTGGCCTTGGCCGCGCGTGCCTCAGCGACGACTTTCTCAATGTCCAGCAGCTTTTCTTTTTCCAGCCCGGTGTTGTAGTGGCCACTCTGGGGGCAATATTTGCAGTCCTCCGGGCAAGCGCCGGTTTTTATCGACAGCAGAGTGCTGACTTGCACCTCGTTAGGATCAAAATACTGGCGGTGTAAAGTCTGGGCACGAAACAGCAGGTCGCTGAATGGCAGCTCAAATAATGCTCGGGCCTGTGGAAGTGTCCAGTCGTGACGGAGTTCATTGGCGCTCATGGGAGTTCCTGTTAACCTTCTAAGGATTATTGGTTTACGGAGAAGCCAAATGATAAAGCCATCGGAGTGGCTGTCAACCCTAAACAATTTTTTGGTTAACAGCCGAAGCGGATTTTTGGTTAATAATGAATGCCGAGCCGGGCGCTGTGTCGGCTGTTTAAACCCGGTTGCCCGCAATGGTCTGTGTCAGGGCTGTTACACCGACCTGCCCTGGAATCGCTGGCATTGCCGATGTTGCGCTCTACCCTTGCCATTTCCGGCAGCCGATCACCTGTGCGGCGAGTGTCTTCAGCGGCCACCGGCGTTTGACTTGACGCTGGCACCCCTACGCTATCAGTTTCCGGTGGCGGCAATGATCGGCCGTTACAAATACCAGGGCCAAAGAGCCTATGGCCGCCCGCTGACCGCCGCACTGGGAGAGTTGGCCAACGAAAGCCTGCTGCGCCAGCCGCAACTACGGCCGGATGTATTGATACCCGCTCCCATGCACCCCAAGCGCAGGCACCAGCGCGGTTTTAACCAGGCCAGGGATATTGCGGAACAGCTGAGCACGCGGCTAGATATTCCGCTGGCAGGCAATCTGGTGCAGCGTCGAAGCACTGTTCAAGCGCAACGCACGTTGAACCGTGCACAACGGTTAGCCAACCTGCAGGGCGTGTTTCAGGCCACCGGCACGCCTCCGCCACGAATTGCGATTATCGACGACGTTGTGACCACCGGCGCCACCGCGCGCTTGCTGGCGCAGGCGTTGCAGCAGGCCGGGGCTGAACATATCCAGATTTGGGCACTGGCGCGAACGCCGGGATAACCCGGATTAAGCGAGGCGCTCGGCAACTTCATCGGCAATGGCCAGGCAAGCGGTCAACCCCGGCGATTCTATACCGAACAGATTCACCAGCCCCGCGACGCCATGCTGGGACGGGCCATCAATGCGGAAATCACAAAAACCGCCGTCTGGCCCGGCCAGTTTCGGCCGAATACCCGCGTAAGCAGGCTGTAACTTTTCCGGATTCAGCCCAGGCCACCACTGGCGAATAGCGTCAACAAAGGCGGCCTTGCGCTCCGGATGCACACTGTAATCTTCACGCTCAATCCACTCCACATCCGGGCCAAACCGAATCTGGCCTGCCAGGTCCATTGTCAAGTGAACGCCCAGGCCGCCGGGTTCCGGCAGCGGATACACCAACTGACGAAACGAGTGCTGGCCGCTGTAGCTAAAATACACGCCGCGGGCGTACCACTGTTGCGGCTTCTGGCTAGCGGGCAACCCCTGCCAGTTGCCGGTTAGCGCAACCGCACCCAACCCTGCCGCGTTGATCAGGTTGTCTACTTCCAGCACGCAGGGCATAGCGCCACCCAGCGTCAGCCGATGCTTTCCACCGGCTGCGGCGTCGCCACTGTCAATAGTGTTGACCGGCGTATGCAAAGCCAGTTGGCCACCAGCGCTTTCCAGATCTCCGCGCAACGACAACATCAGCCCGTGGCTGTCTACAATTCCGGTACGCGGCGACCACAGCCCGGCCACAGCAGTCACCTCCGGCAGTGCCTTTTCTATCTCAGCCCGGCCGTGCAAAGCCAGCTCCACCCCGTTGCCAGCAGCCTGCGCCTGAATACCCGCCAAGCGCTCGGCCTGGGTTTCGCTGGTGGCCACCAGCCACTTACCGCAATTACTGACATTCACCTTGTGCTGGCGACAGTATTGGTAAAGTTGTTCACGACCTGCCACGCACAGCCGCGCCTTCAAGGAATCCTGAGGGTAATAAATGCCGGCGTGTATCACCTCGCTGTTGCGTGATGATATGCCCTCACCAATGTGCCCGGCAGCCTCCACCACAATCACTTCGTGGCCCAGTTGCGCCAGCCGGCGCGCCGCCGCCAAGCCAACAACACCGGCCCCGATCACGGCGGTTTTTGCGATTAACAACGGTAAGGCCATGATTCCCCCTGGTCTGGATGGCGTTATTGTGGACTGTGGAATTGTATCAGCCAAAACCGCGAGGCATAGGTGCGCTGTCAAGATTACGCCAGCGACGATACCGGTTATACTGATCGGCAAATTCATGGCGGCAGCGAATTCATGACTGAACATTCTGACAATGTGATTTCCGGACACCCATACGATGCCCTGAAGCCAGACGCACTTTTAGATGCGATGGAAGACGCAGGCTTTGCGGTCAGCGGCCGCCTGTTTGCGCTTAACAGCTATGAAAACCGGGTGTATCAGATCGGGCTAGACGAAGGCCCGCCGGTGATTGCGAAATTTTATCGCCCGGGACGCTGGACCGAAGCCTCGATTCGCGAAGAGCACAGTTTTACCAAAGAACTGGAGGCCGCAGATGTTCCTGTAGTGGCACCACTTACCCTGCCCAATGGCGATACCCTGGGCCAGAGTGGACCTTTCCGGTTCGCAGTATTTCCCCAGCGCGGTGGCCAGGCGCCGGATGTCAGCGTAGAAGACACTCTGTACCGGCTGGGCCAGTGGCTGGGCCAGATTCACAATGTTGGCGCTGCCCGAAAATTCAGCCATCGCCCTGACCTGTCGGTGGCGTCAATACCAATCGGCATCGAGCAAAATAATGAACTGTTGCTTGAAGGCAACTGGGTGCCGCGGGACCTGCGCCCGGCTTGGGACAGCTTGATGGCAGACCTGCTGCGCTTATGCCGTACCCGTATTAACGACGCAGGCAACATCAATACGTTGCGCCTGCACGGCGACTGCCACGCCGGCAACATTTTGTGCCGTGAGGACAGAATGTTGTTTGTGGATCTGGACGATTGCCGCAGCGGGCCCGCTATTCAGGACATGTGGCTGTTGTTGAACGGTGAAGATAGCGAGCGCGGAGCGCAACTGGGCGAAATATTGGAAGGCTATGAAATGTTCCGACCTTTTGAGCGCCGCGAACGCCACCTGATTGAGCCACTGCGTTGCTATCGCCAGGTCAGCCACTGCGCCTGGCTTGCGAAGCGCTGGGACGACCCGGCCTTTCCCCGGTTTTTCCCCTGGTTCGGCCAGCCGCGCTTCTGGTCAGACCAGATACTGTCGCTGCGCGAGCAACTTTCAGCCCTCCAGGCACCGGCGATTTCGCTGCCCGGTCAGTACTGAGCCTTTTCCTTATTTGCGATTACATTCTTTCAAACATTTTACAGAGGCCACTATGAGTCAGGATTCGAAACTCTACACCACCCGCAGTTTGATTCTTACCGCCGTCGTCGCCATCATCGGCTCGGTACTGGTGCTGGAGATCACCGGCAAAATTGATCATTCTGACAATAAAGAGAACCTCCCCATCGGTGAATTTACGGCCATTCAGGTCACCCCCGGGGAACCCTTTAACATGTCATCAAAAGCCTCTGAGCTGCACGCACGATGTGAAAACGGCTATCTGGCCATTGCCGCGGATATCGACTCTTCCTATCGCGGCGTTCTGGTGGATTACAAAAATCGTGGCGTGCGCTGTTCGCGTCCCTCACCGACCGGACCGTCAGCCCTGCCGGAGCCAGAAAACCCGGGGCAGCGGGACCAGAGCGATGACTGAACGCCCTAGACCGGTGGCGCCGCAGCAACTGACCGACCGGCTGTTTGCCACCGAGCGCAACCCGGACGACTTTCGCTTTGACGCCGCAGTCGCGCGAGTGTTTCCGGATATGATCCGGCGTTCAGTACCGGGCTACACCACAATTATCCCGATGATTCAGGTAATCACCGAGCAGTACATTCAGCCCGGTACCAACGCCTATGATCTGGGTTGTTCGCTGGGTGCGTCTACCCTGGCCATGCGCCATGGCATCCAGTACCGCGACTGCGAACTCATCGGTGTCGACAACTCAGAGGCAATGATCGAACGCTGCCAGCATTATGTGGCCCTGGATGACCACCCATTACCGGTCAGCCTGCGCTGCGAAGACATACTGACCACCGACCTTCGCAATGCCTCGGTGACAACCCTGAATTTCACCCTGCAGTTTGTACCGCTCTCTGATCGCGCAGATCTGCTGACGCGCATTGCCCGGGCCACGCGCCCCGGTGGCGCACTGATTCTGTCGGAAAAACTGCGCTTTGACGACGACACCGACCAGGAAATACAAACTCGCCTACATCACGAATTTAAACGTGCCAACGGCTATTCGGATCTGGAAATCAGCCAGAAGCGCAGCGCTATAGAGCACGTAATGATTCCGGAAACTCTGGAAAGCCATCGCCAACGTCTTTTAAACGCCGGTTTTGAAAGGGCTCTGGTGTGGTACCAGTGCTTCAATTTCGTCTCGATTCTGGCCATTAAATGAACTCTTTCAACTGGCAGACCTGTTATAACGACCTGTTCGAACACCTTGAGCAGCAACATCAAGGCGCCTGGGCCACGCAAATTCGCCAACAGCTGAGCCAACGCTTTGATGAAACGCCCCACGGCGACGTTCCGCGCTGGCAAAGTGCGTTGAATTTACTGCCGCCGCTGCCCAACGTGCAGACCATACTGGATGTGCCCGCCGTAACCCTGCGCGCCGGCCAAACCCTGGCACGGGAACAGTCTGCAGATCTGGAAACAGGATTGCGGGGCTTGATGCCCTGGCGCAAAGGCCCGTTTGATTTTTTTGGCACCGCGATTGATACCGAGTGGCGCTCAGACTGGAAATGGGACCGGGTGGCACCATTTTTGGCTGACCTGCACGGGCGCCAGGTATTGGACGTTGGCTGCGGCTCTGGCTATCACTGTTGGCGCATGCACGGCGCGGGTGCCGCGCGGGTGATTGGCATTGACCCGGGACTGCTATTTCTATTCCAGTTTCTAGCGGTAAAAAACTACCTGAACGATGTGCCGGTGGATCTGTTGCCACTGCGCATTGAGGACCTGCCGCCAAAACTTCAGGCTTTTGACACCACTTTTTCCATGGGCGTTCTGTATCACCGGCGCTCGCCGCTGGACCACCTGCTGGAACTCAAAGACACCTTGCGCAATGGTGGCGAGTTGGTGCTGGAAACCTTGGTAATAGAAGGCCCGGAAGGCGCCAGCCTGATGCCGGAAGATCGCTATGGCCAGATGCGCAATGTCTGGTTTTTGCCTAGCTGCGCGACTTTGCTGCGCTGGCTCGACCGTTGTGGTTTTGTAAATGCACGGGTGGTCGATGTGACTGCCACCAGCACCGAAGAACAACGCAGTACCGACTGGATGCGGTTCAATTCGTTACAGGATTTTCTTGACCCCGACGATCCCTCGCGCACCATTGAGGGTTATCCTGGCCCGCTGCGGGCGACCCTGATTGCGAACAAACCCAACTAAAAAGTCCGGGGACAGAGAGAATGCGGGGACAGATTTGAAATCTGTCCCCGGTTTAAAGACTAGGGACAGATTTCAAATCTGTCCCTGCACTTGGCGCACTACTCACCAAACGGATGGCGCAGAACAATCGTTTCAACCCGGTCAGGGCCGGTAGAAATGATGTCAATCGGCGCTTCAATCTGTTCTTCTAGGAAGCGGATATAAGCTCGAGCATTTTCGGGCAACTGGTCAAGCTCGGTCAGCCCTACAGTGCTTTCATGCCAGCCCGGCAGATCCACATAAATCGGCTCGATGTCTTTGTAAGTGTCGCAGCCAATGGGCGGGCGGGTAATTTCACCCTTCGGCGTTTTATAGCCGATGCACACCTTAACCACGTCCATGCCGTCCAGAACATCGAGTTTGGTCAGGCAAATACCCGATACGCTGTTAATCTGAATGGCGTGGCGCAAAGCAACCGCGTCAAACCAGCCACAGCGACGTGCACGACCGGTGGTGGTGCCTACTTCATTGCCTTTCACCGACAGGTACTCACCCATTTCATCAAACAGCTCGGTGGGGAACGGACCAGCGCCAACACGGGTGGTGTAGGCTTTGGTGATACCCAGCACATAATCAAGAAACAACGGGCCAAAACCAGACCCGGTCGCGGTGCCGCCAGCCGTGGTATTGGAAGAAGTCACGTACGGATAGGTGCCTAAATCGATGTCCAGCAAAGACCCCTGGGCGCCTTCGAACATAATATGTTCACCGCGTTTGCGGTAATCGTGCAGCAAATCGGTGACATCTGCAGCCATCGGCAGAATCTCTTCACCCATCTGGCGCAACTCGGCCAGAGCCGCATCTACGTCTTCGGCTTCTTCTTTGAAGTACTCGGTCAGCACAAAGTTGTGGTAACTCATGATTTCGCGCAGCTTGACTTCAAAATTAGCCATGTTGCACAAATCGCCCACCCGCAGGCCTCGGCGTGACACTTTGTCTTCGTAAGCGGGGCCGATGCCACGGCCGGTGGTGCCGATTTTATCGTTACCACGGGCGTGTTCACGGGCCACATCGATGCGCACGTGGGTACGCAGGATCAATGGGCAGGCAAGGCTGATTTTGAGACGGTCACGAACCGCTACGCCGTTGCTTTCCAGCTCTCGTACTTCTTTCAGCAGCGCTTCCGGCGAGAGCACCACGCCGTTACCAATCAGGCACTGAACGTCCCGACGCAAAATACCGGACGGGATCAGGTGCAAGGCGGTTTTCTTGCCCTCAATCACCAGCGTATGACCAGCGTTGTGGCCACCCTGAAAGCGCACGACTGCGGCCACTTTTTCGGTTAGCAGGTCTACAATCTTGCCTTTACCCTCGTCACCCCATTGGGTACCCAGCACAACAACGTTTTTGCCCATGATTCTCTCTCTGTGCGGCCGGCCAATAATGAACGGCCCGCAAGTTTGACTAAAAGTGCAATAAATACCGACGCGGTGCCGCGTCAGCCGAGTTTTTCAACAATCCACTGGCCTTGGTACTTCACCAGCTGGCGGTCGCAGCCGCGAGCGCCAGGATCGCAGTTGTGGTCCTCCGGCAGTGCGCGAATAACCGTATCGCTGTGTCGTAATTCCGCAATGGCCACGGCCAGTGTGGGATCAGGGTTCACCGGAGCCCAGATTGCGCCTTGCGCAGGCACCGTGCTGCTGCCCAAAGCCACCAGCGCGCGAATGTCCAGACTGAAACCGGTTGCCGGCCGTGAACGGCCAAAGTCACTGCCAATGGCATCGTAACGGCCACCTTTGGCAACTGCGTCGCCATGGCCGGGCACATAAGCGGCAAACACCAAGCCGGTGTGGTAGTTGTAACCACGTAATTCACAGAAGTCGAAGCCCAGGCGAATGCCCGGAAACTGTTGGCTAAGAGTATCAGCCACCCGACCCAGTTGATCCAGCGCCGCGTCCAGCTCGGCCGAAGCGCCCTGAACAATATCGCGCGCCTGATCCAGCGCCTCACGACCGCCGCTGACGGCGGCCAGGCGGCGCAAACGGCCACCGGCGCTATCCACAGCTTCGTTGCCCAGCAAAACGTTCAGTTCAGGCAGGGACTTACGGCCCATGGCGTCAAACACTGCCGCTTCGGTATCGCGATCAAAACCGGCATCGGCGATCAGGTGCTGATAAATGGCCACGTGGGCCAGATCCATGTGAATGGCCGGTAAGCCGGCAACACGCAGCGCTTCCAGCGCAAGACTGATGATTTCCATGTCTGCACTTTCAGAGCTGCTACCAAACAGTTCGCAGCCGGCCTGAATAGGCGTGCGGCCAGTCAGCATGTGCCTGGGACGGGTGTGTAACACGTGTCCGACGTAGCACAGCCGGGTTATGCCTTCCTCCGCCAGTGTATGGGCATCAATGCGAGCAGCCTGCGGCGTCATATCGGCGCGTACACCCATCATTCGGCCCGTCAGCTGATCCGTCAGCTTGAACGTTTGTAACTCCAGATCGTGCCCTGTGCCAGTAAACAGCGACTCCAGGTACTCTATCAGCGGAGGAATCACCAGTTGGTAACCCCAATGCTGGCATACGTCCATAATGTTGCGGCGCAAAGATTCAATCTGACCCGCCAGGGGCGGCAGAATATCCTCAACACCGTCTGGCAACAGCCAGCGATCAGATACTGTCATGAGATTCCGTTATCAGTTTTAGCCACGCCGGGAGCATCCCGGAACCCAAACCGGTCAGAGTCTACACTCTCGGCAGACACAAAAAAACCGGAGTACCTGAGTATTCCGGTTTTTTTGTTTTCTACTCGGGCTTAATTAGCGCCCTGGGGGTCCTTCAGGAACTTAAGGAAGGCGCTGTTGGCGTCGATCACCATCAGGTCATCCTTGTTCGCAAAGGTACTACGGTAGGCTTCCAGGCTTCGGTAGAAGCTGTAGAAGTCTGGGTCCGAGCCATAAGCGTTGGCATAGGTTCTTGCCGCCTGACCGTCGCCTTCACCACGAGTCGTTTCTGAGCGCGCGAACGCCTCTGCCAGAATGACGGTGCGCTGGCGGTCGGCGTCAGCACGAATGCCTTCTGCCAACTCGCGACCACGGGAGCGGAATTCCTGCGCCAGTTTCATCCGTTCTGTCGCCATACGGCGGAAAACGTTCTCACTAACCTGACCAGGAAATTCTATAGCTTTTACCCGTATATCCCGCACTTCGATGCCAAACTCACTAACGGAGGTTTGGTTAACCAGTTCGACCAGGTTCATCATCAGCTGGTCGCGCTCACCGGAAACCACCTCCACCATGGTGCGAACACCGAACTGATTGCGCAGACCGTTGTCGACCCGTGACAACAGCAGCGACTGAGCACGAACTTCGTCGCCACCGGTGGCACGATAGAACTGATCGACGTCACGAATCTTCCAGGCGATATAGGAATCCACATCCAACGGCTTCTTCTCCACCGTCAGGTACTGCCGCGTTGGCAGATCCATGGTCAAAATACGGATGTCAAACTCACGCACCTGGTCAATCACCGGCACTTTAAAGTGAATGCCGGCCTGAATATCGGTTTGCACCAGTTCACCAAAACGCAGTTTTACGCCGCGGTGAGTCTCCGGAATAATAAACACGCTCGACAATACCAGCAGGACTACGATCAGGGCGCCTGCAAGACCAACAATACTTTTAGGTCCCATGATTATCTGCTCCTTCGGGCGTTGGTGTCTTGACGAGTGTTCATTTCCTGGATCACCTGATTGGTGACATCCTGAATATCTGCCCGAGAAGCGCTGTCGCTATTGCCCCTGAGTGATGCCGCCGCGCCTTGGGTCAACCGATCCAGAGGCAACAGCATCATATTGCCGCTGCTTTCGGTATCAACCAACACTTTGCTGCTGTTTGAAAACACGGTCTCCATGGTCTGCAGATACATCCGCTCGCGGGTAGCGACCGGCGCCAACTGATACACCGCAAGCACCTCGAGGAAGCGAGCCGTTTCACCGTTGGCACGTTCGGTTACCTGCGCTTTGTAAGCGATGGATTCCTCAATCATGCGCTGGGCTTCACCGCGGGCCTCGGGAACCACCTTATTACGGTAGGTTTCCGCTTCTTCTTTCACCCGCTGCTCGTCTTCACGGGCGCGCTGTACTTCGCGGAACGCGTCCTGCACCGCGGGTGGCGGCTGAGTGCTTTCAACGTTGACTCGTACAATTTCCAGGCCTGTGCCGTAATCGACCAGAAATTTCTGCAGGCGCTGTTCAACCATCACGCCGAGCTGTGCACGGCCTTCGGTCAGAACGTCATCCAGCGTGGCGCTGCCCACTTCGTGACGCAGCGCACTGTCGGTGGCAAACGCCAAAGCCTGGTTGGAGTCACGCACGTTCAGAACGTAGGCTTTGGCATCGCCTACCCGGTACTGAACCTGAAGGTCAACGGTTACCAGGTTTTCGTCTCGGGTCAACATCTGGCCGTTCGACTGCGTGGTGCGCACGTTGGTTACGCCCACTTTTGTGACATCGTCAATCAGCGGCACTTTAAATTGCAAGCCCGGGCTTTCGGTACGATCATACTCACCGAAACGCAGAACTACAGCACGTTCCTGCTCGTCAACGGTGTAGAACGACTGAAAAACAACGTAGCCGACCACAAGTATGCCCGCCAGTGCCAAAACGGCACCAACGCCACCGGACTTGCCGCCGATGCCCATGTTGCCACCGCCGCCGGAGTTGCTGCCTTTGCCTTTACCACCCAGCAAGCTTTTGAGCTTGTCGAGGCCCTTTTTCAGCGCTTCGTCAAGATCTGGTGGTCCCTGATCTTTGCCGCCACGACCACCGTTGCCCCAAGGGTCGTTGTCGTTGCGGTTTCCACCCGGTTCATTCCAGGCCATAGTGCTCTCCGTTCTTAACATGTCGAATGGCTGCAAATACTAGGGAATTATTGGCTTACGGGCAATAGGCGATGACTTTCACTCGCTGCCTGCTCGAAACACCACTTCATCCTCCCGCACTCCCGCCCGGCTCAGTAGCTGATGCCAGTCGCGGTTTTGCAATCGCACTTCCAGTATGGTTTCACCGGTTTCCCGGCTGGACTCGCTCAATACCGAACCCGCTTCATGAAGCAGCGCACGGAACTTGCCATCGGCCGGTCCCAGCACAACAAAATGATGCACAACGTCTTGCGCCAGACGCTCTACAACGGCATCAAAAAGCCCCTGTAAACCGTCTCCGGTAACGGCCGATACCCAGGCCCTGACCGGCACGCCTTCTTGATTGCGATCCACTCGCGGAACAAAATCGTCTAGCAGATCC
The DNA here is from genome assembly GCF_002563815.1 of Marinobacter sp. LV10R520-4. Classification (NCBI taxonomy): domain Bacteria; kingdom Pseudomonadati; phylum Pseudomonadota; class Gammaproteobacteria; order Pseudomonadales; family Marinobacteraceae; genus Marinobacter; species Marinobacter sp. LV10R520-4. Next base: position 428,053 of record NZ_PDJM01000001.1, read on the forward strand.
GTTTTGTTAAACACTTGCAGGACCGGCACTTCGTCAGCGCCGATTTCCGCCAGCACATTTTCTACCTGAGCTATATTGTCATCGCGACGTTCGTCGTGACAATCAATCACATGCAACAGCAGCGCGGCTTCGTTCGTTTCTTCCAATGTGGCGCGAAACGATTCTACCAGTTTGTGTGGCAAGTGGCGGATGAAGCCCACCGTGTCCGCCAGAATGACCGCACCGATATCCGGAAGTTCCAGGCGCCGCATAGTTGGGTCGAGCGTCGCAAACAACTGGTCAGCAGTGTATACGTCGGAACTGGTGATTCGGTTGAATAGTGTAGACTTTCCAGCGTTGGTATAGCCAACCAGCGACACCGTGGGCAAATCTGCCCGCACCCGCGCCCGACGCCCTTGGTCGCGCTGTCTGCGCACTTTTTCAAGGCGCTTGTTGATCGACTTGATGCGCTCGCGCAGCAACCGGCGATCTGTTTCAAGCTGGGTCTCGCCGGGGCCACGCAGGCCAATACCGCCTTTTTGACGTTCCAGGTGAGTCCAGCCCCGCACCAGGCGCGTTGACATATGCTGAAGCTGTGCAAGTTCTACCTGCAGCTTGCCTTCGTGAGTGCGCGCACGCTGGGCGAAAATATCCAGAATAACGCCCGTGCGGTCCAACACCCGGCACTGCAGTTCGCGCTCAATGTTGCGTTCTTGGCTAGGGCTGAGGGAATGATTGAACAGCACCACGTCGGCCTCTGCGGCGGCTACCGCGGCGCGGATTTCCTCAAGCTTGCCATCACCCACAAAAAAGCGCGGGCTCGGTTGCTTACGTGACCCGGTGACTGTACCCACCGGCTCTACACCGGCAGAAATGACCAGCTCGCGAAATTCGCCAGGGTCTTCATTACCATCGTGCGCGGTAAAATCAATATTGACCAGAACCGCGCGCTCACCAACGTCAGGACGCTCAAACAATGGGCAGTTTCTCCGGGTTACTCAAATAAAAACCAGACCTATATAAACAAACACCCGCTCCCCTGCGGAACCTTGGGGTTCGTCAGGAGCGCGGTTGTACCACCGTAACCAGCACAGCAAGACGGAAGAATCAGTCTTCAGACTCGCCTTCATCCTCGCCTGCGGGGTTCTGCGGTGGAATGCGAACATTTCGCGCCGGAACAACGGTAGATATAGCGTGCTTATAGACCATCTGACTGACGGTATTTTTCAGCAAAATAACAAATTGGTCGAAAGATTCGATCTGGCCCTGCAATTTGATGCCATTGACCAAAAATATAGAAACGGGAATACGCTCTTTTCGCAGCGCATTCAGGTAAGGGTCTTGTAAAGAATGCCCTTTTGACATGTGTATTCTCCTGTTTGAGTAAGTCAGATCGTTAATTTAAGGTTTAAATGTGGTGCTAAGACCGGCTTTTTTCAAGGCGTCCGCAACGATATCTTTGCTATCACTGTCCAGCCAAAGAGCATTTGGCCATTTTCGCAGCCATGTAAGCTGCCGCTTGGCCAACTGGCGGGTGGCGGCAGCCCCTTTATCCACAAAAGTCGCATGGTCGCACTGGCCAGACAAATACTCCCATGCCTGGCGGTAACCTACACAGCGCATAGATGGCATAGAAGGATCAAGATCACCGCGAGCCATCAGGCCTTCTACTTCGCTCAGTAGACCTGAATCCAGCATAGTCACAAAACGCTGGTAAATACGCTCATGCAGTATCTGGCGCTGCTGCGGCGCTATCGCCAACTGTGCAACATTATACGGAAGGCTGGGGCCTGCGTCTGCCTGCCAACGGGTGACATAAGTGTAATCCTCATTATCAGCGGCGTTGGCGCCCGCCGTGTTGGCGAACACTGCAGGCGGTGCTTGCCACAATGACGAAATCGGCTGCCCGGTCAGGCGCTGCACTTCCAATGCGCGAATCAGCCGCTGCCGGTTATTAGGATGAATAAGGCGAGCCGCAACCGGATCCGTCGCGGCTAATTCCCGATACAGCGCTTCCCAGCCTTGCAATTGAGCCTGCTGCACCAGCTGCTCGCGCACTTGCGGGCTCGCCGACGGCAAATCCGACATGCCATGAAGCAGCGCTTTGAAATACATCATGGTGCCACCCACTAACAGCGGAATGCGACCCGCTGCCGTGATTTTAGCCATTTCGGCCAGGGCATCGCGGCGAAAATCAGCCGCAGAATAGGTGTCAGCAGGATCACAGATATCAATCAGGTGATGAGGCGCCTGCGCCAGCTCGGCGGCGCTGGGCTTGGCCGTACCGATATCCATGCCGCGATAAATCATCGCCGAATCCACGCTGATGATATCGCAGGGCAGATGCTTGCAAAGCTGAAGGGCCAGGTCCGTTTTGCCAGAAGCGGTAGGGCCCATAATGAAAATAGCGGGGGGCAATGGTGCCGCCGCGGGTAGGCCTGCAGAATCAGCGGGGCTCATTAACGCCCTCGCAGGAACAGTTTGTCCAACTCGGCCAACGTCATCACCGTCCAGGTTGGACGGCCGTGGTTACACTGGCCGCTGCGCTCGGTGGTCTCCATGTCCCGCAGTAACGAGTTCATTTCCGGAATGGTTAACTGGCGATTGGCCCGCACCGACCCGTGGCACGCCATGGTGCCCAATAATTCCTGAGTGACGGCCAGAACCCGGTCACTCTGGCCATGCTCAATCAGATCAGACAGCACATCCCGCACCAGCTGCTCACCATCGGCACCGCGCAACAACGCCGGGATTTGTCGCACCGCCAGCGTCTCTGGCCCAATGCGTTCTATTACCAGGCCCAGCTGTTGCAGTTCGTCGCCGTGGGTCTCTACCAGTCCGGCCTCTTTTTGACTGACGGCCAGCGACAGCGGCACCAACAAAGGCTGGCTTTTCAAATCCTGCTGAGCCAACGCCTGCTTCATGCGCTCATACGTAATACGTTCGTGAGCCGCGTGCATGTCCACCATAATCAATCCGGCGCGGCTCTGTGCCAGAATATAAATGCCGTGCAACTGGGCAATGGCATAGCCCAAAGGCGGCTCTTGTTCGCTGTCTTCGGGCGTTTGCGGAAGGTGGGCGACAAGGCTTGCCTGGTGGCCCTCAGACGCACCGCCTCCGGCATTCAGGGCCTGATAAAAACCCAGCTGGTCACTGGACTGCCACTGATGTTGCGGATTTGGATGTGTAGCCTGGCCAGGCGTTCGCTCGAGACCGCCCGGGTAGCCCAAAGCCGGTCCATTCGCGGCCGAACCTGTCGACGGAAGCCCTTCAGCAGAAGCCGCAAACCCCGTACCGGCTGCAACCGCGTTTTCGCGGCCCAGGGACTCCGCCACCGCACCACGCAAGTGGTCGTCCGGACGCACATCTGCCAGCGCTTTATGCAGCGTACGAAACAGAAAATCGTGGACCAGACGACCATCGCGGAAGCGCACTTCGTGTTTGGTGGGGTGCACATTCACATCCACCGATCCCGGATCTACTTCCAGATACAGCACAAAAGCAGCGTGGCGATTGTTATAAAGCACATCACGGTAGGCCTGGCGTACGGCATGCGCTACCAAGCGATCACGAATCACACGACCGTTGACGAAAAAGTACTGAAGATCAGCCTGACTGCGGGAAAAGGTCGGCAGAGCAACCCAGCCCCAGAGTTTCAAACCAGTGGCTTCGGCGTTAATGACCACTGCATTGTCGATAAACTGCTGACCACACAACGACGCAATCCGCCGTTCTTTATCGAGCTCTGACAAAGCAGGTCGCAGGCTTTGCACCGCACGCTGATTATGGCGCAGATTGAAGCCGGTATCGAAGCGGCTCAGAGCCTGGCGCCGGACGCACTCTTCCACGTGGCCAAATTCGGTTTTTTCAGCACGCAAAAACTTGCGCCTCGCCGGCGTGTTAAAAAACAGATCGCGAACCTCTACTGTGGAGCCCACCGGGTGCGCCGCCGGCGATACGTGCGCGTCCATATCGCGACCTTCCACTTCGACTTTGCTTGCGGCTTCCTGATTTTCAGTGCGCGAGGTCAGGCTCAGGCGGGATACGGAACTGATACTGGCCAGTGCCTCACCACGAAAACCCAGCGACTCGACGGCCTCAAGGTCATCCAGACTGGTAATCTTGCTGGTGGCGTGGCGGCTAAGGGCCAGGGACAGGTCTTCAGCGGCGATACCACAGCCATCGTCGCGCACCCGAATCAGCTTGACGCCGCCCTGTTCTATGTCCACATCCACCCGACTGGCGCCGGCATCCAAAGCGTTTTCTATCAGCTCTTTGACTACAGACGCCGGCCGCTCCACCACCTCACCGGCGGCAATCTGATTCGCGAGCCGGGGGGACAGTAAATGTATGTGGGGCATGTCTGGCGCGGACCTCTTTTTTCAACGAATTATTTAGCTAACGGCTCAGCTGAGTGCTCAGCTGGCAGGAATGGTAATGGTCTCGCCTACCATAACACGGTCGCTTTGCATGCCGTTAAGGTGCATGAGTTCACGCACGGACAACTGATTTTCCCGCGCCAGATCGGACAGGGTGTCGCCTCGCTGGATGCGATAGCGGCTCACACTATTCTGCATCTGGCCGTTCTGCTTCTGCCACGCCAGCAAGGTACCCGGCGGTGGTGTTTTGCGGAAATAGCCGTCAATACCGGTCATAATTGCAGTGGATAAGCGCTTACGATAAAGCTCGGTGGATAAGTTCTTCTCTTCCTGGGGATTCGAGATAAAGCCAGCTTCCACCAATATAGACGGAATATCCGGCGACTTGAGCACCACAAAAGACGCCTGCTCTACGCCAGGCTTGTGAAGCTCTGTTACTCCGCCCAACTGCCCCAGTATTGCGCTACCCACGCCCAGACTGGCGTTAATGCTGGCGGTCATAGACAAATCCAAAAGAACTCCAGCAAGGGTGTCATCGCGGCCTTCCAGCGAAACGCCTGAGCCGCCAATCAGGTCAGAGCGGTTTTCACTTTGCGCCAACCAGCGCGCGGTCTCACTGGTTGCCCCGCGCTGCGACAGAGCAAATACCGATGCCCCTTTTGGCTGTGGCGTGCGGAATGCATCCGCATGCACCGACACGAAAAGATCGGCGTTGTATTTACGGGCTAGAAGCGTGCGATTACGCAGGCCTATGTAGTAGTCGCCGGTACGGGTCAGCTTGGCGCTGAAGCCCGGGCGGTTGTTGATAAGGTCGTGCAGGGTTTTGGCCATATTCAGCACCACGTCTTTTTCACGGGTACCGCGGGGCCCGATAGCGCCCGGGTCTTCACCTCCGTGGCCAGCGTCAATCACTATGACTATGTCGCGTTTGCCCGCGGAGTCGTGGGTAATGGTAGGCTTTGCCGCCTTGGCCCTATCAACGCGGGTGCCGCCCTCGTCAATCAGGTCTACCACCAAACGATGGCCGTATTGCTGGTTCGGTTTCAATAAAAAGCTGCGAGGTTTGACGCTTTTTTTCAGATCCAGCACAACCCTCAGATCGTTACCGTTGCGCACCGCGCTGCGAATTCGGCGGATAGGGCTGCCAGACAAGTCCAGCTTGTCCAGGCTCGCCTGCAACCGGGTGTCTTTCAAATCAATAACCAAGCGGTCTGGGCCAGCCAGCGCGAAAATAGTGTGATCTACTTCGCTGGCCGTATCAATGACCAAGCGAGTGTGGTCCGGCGCCGGCCAGATTCGCAGGCCTTCCACACGGGTACCTGCCTGCGCCACCTGCATGAGAGATAGCAGGTTGAGGGCCAGAAAAGCCAGCATACTCATGCCGCAGATCCTGTTATAGAAATAAGCCATTGAACATCCCTTTGTCACAAATCGATATAGTGCACGTCTTCCGGGCCGATTATTTCCAGCTCATTCAGCATATCGGCGCCCACCTGGGAGCCAGCGCGCAAGATGGCCGAGCGACCATTGCCCTGAGATTCCAGATGCACTGTCAGGTCCGCCATGGGCAGCAACTCTTCGCCCCTTTCCGGCCACTCCACCAGGCATAAATTATGATCATTGAAATAATCGCGAATGCCCATAAACTCCAGCTCTTCCGGGTCTTTCAGGCGATACAGGTCAAAGTGATACACCGGCGGCTGCAAATTTTCGTAAGGCTCTACAATGGTGTAAGTCGGACTTTTTACCGCGCCCTCGTGCCCTAATCCGCGCAGCAGGCCACGGCTGAGCGTGGTTTTGCCCATACCCAGATCACCATCCAGATAAATCGCCAGCGCGCTTTCTGCGCGCTGGACTAGGCGCGCTAACTCCCGGCCCAAACGTTCAGTTTCACTGTCATCCGCCAGGAACAGCCGGCGTTCATTGCCAAAAATTGTCATAGATCCTCCGGTGTACCGCGAACTCGTTTACACAACGCTCCGTTCAATGACTGTTCAATTCAATGCCCTGAGCAGACTAACACCCGGGGCAAAGCATCAATAACATCGGTTGGCTGCAGGCCCATATAGCCAAACTGCTGAGTTGCCAAGTTAGCTGCCGCCAGGTGCAGGGCTGCGGCCGTCACGACTGCCTGGGTCGAATCCGTCAGCTGAGCCAATAAACCACCCGCAATACCCGCCAGTACATCCCCCATCCCACCGGTAGCCAACCCCGGATTACTGCCGTTGACCACAAACATTTGACCATGCATGCTCGCAATCACGGTGCCGGCACCCTTAAGTAGAATGGTGCCTCCGTACCGCGACTGTAACTTGCGCGCTGCACTTAACCGGTCAATTTCCACCTCTGCAACAGTGCATCCCAGAAGGCGCGCAGCCTCCCCAGGGTGAGGAGTCAAAATACGATTGTCCGCGGCTACCGACGCTTTGTTCGCCATCAGGCCGCCCGCCATCAGATTTAAAGCGTCGGCATCCAGCACTTGCGGTTTGTTGCATGCCAACACCTGCTGCAGCATCTGTTGACCCCAGGCCGACTGGCCAAGGCCTGGCCCACAAACCACCACGGTTGCCGCCGCTAAAAGAGGTGCTAACTCAGAACCATGCACAACGCCGTGACTCATGACTGACGGACACCGGCTCAGGGCTGCAGCCACGTGTTCTTGCCGGGTCGCCAAGGAAACCAGCCCTGCACCGCTGCGGGCAGCAGCCTCTGCCACCAACAATCCCGCACCACCAAAACCAAGATCGCCGGCAACCACTAGCACATGGCCAAAATGGCCTTTGTGCGCGTTGGCAGCGCGCTTCGAAATACCCGAAGTAACGGAAGACCAGTCGGCCCGTGTGGCCAACACCGGCTCAGTGCAGCTACTAACCTGCTCGGCGACACCCAAATCTTCGAAAACCACCTCACCGCAAACCGCCGGGCCATGACCGGTGAACAAGCCGGCTTTCAAACCAATAAAGGTTACCGTGGCGTCTGCCGCCACGACATCGCCCGCGGCCGCTCCGGTGGTGGCGTTGAGCCCCGAAGGGACGTCCAGTGCCAAAACACCCGCGGCCGACTGATTGCAAAGCACAACAACCCGCGCGAATTCACCCCGTGGTGCGCCATTCAGCCCCGTGCCCAACATGGCGTCTACCGTAACATCGGCCTGTTCCAGCAAACTCGTTAAATCCTTGTCCGCCAACTGCGCTGCAGTCTCCATGCTGATTTTCTGATCGCTCGCCCGCTGCCAGGCTTTACGGGCATCACCCTGCAGTTTGGCGGGGTCTGTTAACACCAGGCAAGTTACGCCCAGGCCATGACGCAGAGCGCAAGTTGCCAATAAATAGCCATCGCCGCCATTGTTACCAGCCCCGCAAAGCACCAGCAGGTGACGACACCGGGGCCAGCGTCGCAGAAGCTGGCGAAAAGCACTGCGGGCAGCGGCCTGCATCAACTCAAAGCCATCAACTCCCTGTTCGTCAATCAAGTACCGGTCCAGATTGCGCACCGAACCGGCACTGTACAAAGCCAGAGGCAGACCCGCACCTTGCCCTGCGGGCGCTGACAGATCAGGCTTTGATAGACTGGGCTCTGATAGACGGAGCTCTGATGAACAGGACTCTGATAGACTGTGCCTTGCTGACCACGACATCGAACACCCCAAGCCAAAGAAACCGGTTTAAGACAAATTGCCAGCTATTTGTAAAGCATAGCAAAACCACAAAAAAGGTCACAACTTAATCAAATTAAATCTGCACGCTAACACCCGCAAAACGCGGATTCGCCAAACCTACACGGCCGGCCAATGACAGCATCACCCGCAACATCAACAACCTGCGCAAAAGACAGTCACCAGAAGGCAAATCTGCAGGCATTGGTGCAACAGATTCACGACTGGGCCCAAGAGCTGGGTTTTGCCGACCTGGGCATCACCGACGCCGATACCGGTGAGCACGCGGAGCGTCTTAAGCACTGGCTCGAACAGGGCTACCACGGCACCATGGATTACATGGCGAACCACGGCGATAAGCGCTATACCCCGGCATCGCTGGTTCCGGGTACCGCGCGCGTCATTTCCGTGCGTATGGATTACCTGACGCTGCCCGACAATCCACATCAGGCGCTACGCAATCGCGAAAACGCGTATATCAGCCGTTACACCCTGGGCCGTGATTACCACAAGCTGATGCGTAAACGGCTGGCACAGTTGGCCAAACGTATCGACAGCGCCCTTGAAGGCCACCAGCATCGCGCTTTTGTGGACAGCGCTCCGGTGCTCGAACGCGCTCTGGCCCAGCGTGCCGGGCTTGGCTGGATTGGCAAAAACAACATGGTAATACACCCCAAGGCAGGCTCGTTCTTTTTCCTCGGGGAGATTTATACCAGCGCGCCCCTGCCTGTAGACGCGCCCTTTACAACAGACCACTGCGGCAGCTGCTCGGCCTGCCTGCAGCTGTGTCCTACAAATGCCTTTGTAGACGCACACATGCTGGATGCGCGGCGCTGCATAAGCTACCTGACCATTGAACTGAAAGAGAGTATCCCGGAAGAGCTGCGCCCGCTGATGGGCAATCGAGTGTTTGGCTGCGACGACTGTCAGCTGGTGTGCCCGTGGAACAAGTTCAGCAAACACTCTGAGGAAGACGACTTCAAACCCCGCCACGGCCTGGATAACACGTCTCTGGCGGCGTTGATGATGTGGAGCGAAGAACAGTTTTTGCAGCGTACAGAAGGCTCGGCTATTCGCCGCACCGGTTATCACGGCTGGTTGCGCAATCTGGCAGTCGGGCTGGGCAACGCCCCTACCACCATTCCGGTAATAGAAGCACTGCGGGCGCGGCAGGATTATCCGTCTGAGATGGTGCGCGAGCACGTAGAGTGGGCGCTGGCCCAACACGGCCTGGCGCCTTGAAAGGCACCCCTTGCAGTCTGAGCACTTGTATGGCTTGAGCGCAGCTGAATTTAAATGACCTTACAGTTTGAAAAAGTGCTCGCGATAGTGGCGCAGCTCATTGATAGAATCGCGAATATCGTCCAGCGCCAAATGATTACCCTGTTTCTTAACCCCGTCCAGTACATCCGGGCGCCAGCGCCGTGCCAGCTCTTTAATGGTGGACACATCCAGGTTGCGATAGTGGAAAAACTCTTCCAGCTGTGGCATGTACTTCACCAGAAAGCGCCGGTCCTGGCCGATGCTGTTGCCGCACAGCGGGGAATCACCCGGTTCCAGGTGTTCGCGCAAAAACGCCAGGGTTTGCTGCTCGGCCTCGGCTTCGCTGATGCGACTGCCTTTTACCCGCTGGGTCAGACCACTTTCGCCGTGGGTACGGGTACACCATTCGTCCATCGCGTCCATCAGAGCGTCAGACTGATGCACCGCAAGCACCGGGCCTTCGGCAATCAGATTGAGTTCGGAATCGGTAATCAAGGTAGCCATTTCAATAATGCGCTCCTGCTCCGGATCCAGACCTGTCATTTCCAGGTCAATCCAGACCAGGCGATTGCCCTTTGCCATCGATATATCTCCTGCGTGGTGCTAACGGTAAAATCCGGAATTTATCGGCGAAACAGTCGGTAGTGCAGTCGCTAAACCGATAGTATGCCAATATGATGACACAGCAGCTTTGAAACAACCCCGAAACTTTATCCGGTTAATGAAAACTTTATGGCAAAACGGCGACTCAACAAACAGCAACAATGGCGCATCGAAAAAATTCAGGGCGAACGGACAGCACGTGCCGCGCGCAAGGAAGAACAGGTAAAAGATCAGGTCGATGCGGGTGAGTTAGGGCCGGAAGTTCAAGGTTTGATTATTGCGCACTACGGCCAGCAGCTGGACGTAGAAGCCCTTGAAGGCGAGCAACAAGGCACTGTTGTGCGCTGCTTTGTGCGCGCCAATATCGACAGCCTGGTCACCGGCGACAAAGTCATCTGGCGCTCCGGTAAAAATCTGACCGGGGTAATCGTCGCTCGCTGCGAACGCCTCAACCTGCTGCAACGGCCGGATAACTTCGGCGCGCTGAAACCGGTGGCGGCGAATATTGACTACATCATTCTGGTGATTGCCCCCGAGCCCGAGCCCCACGACAACCTGATTGACCGCTATCTGGTGGCATCAGAAACCACCGACATTCCAGCAATATTGCTACTGAACAAGACCGACCTGATCAACGACGACAACCGCGACGCCATAGACGCACTGTTGGCGCGCTATGAAGCACTGGGCTACCAGGTGGTTCGCACTTCCGCCGCCCTGGCCGGCAACCAGCCGCCGCCGGAGGTGGAAGCCCTGGTGAAAGATCGCACAACGGTGTTTGTGGGTCAGTCCGGGGTGGGTAAATCGTCCATTATCCAAACCCTGTTGCCCGATGAGGAGCTGCGGGTGGGCGCAGTGTCCCAGAGCACCGGCAAAGGCATTCACACCACCACCACCGCCAAGCTGTTCCATCTGCCCATCGGCGGCGACCTGATCGACTCGCCGGGCATCCGCGAGTTTGGCCTGTGGCACATGACACCGCAAGAAATCGAGTACGGCTTTCGTGAAATTCGCGACCTGATGGGCTACTGCAAATTCCGCAACTGCCGCCATGCCGGCGACCCCGGTTGCGCTATTGATGCCGCCGCGGAAGACGGCCGCCTGAGCCCGGAACGCAAAAGGAGCTTCCACCGTATTTTACAAGCTATGGCAGAGCAGCAGGCTCGCGGCCTAAAACTGGACCAACCCGGAACACGGTAGCACCTGAAATTTTGTGCGTTGGGGTATAAGCCTGTTGATGAAATGGGCCGTTTGCTAAACTTCGCGCCATCGTAGCCAAAGGATTTTCTGATGATGGAAAAGCTGTTTGTTCTAAGCCAGTATCTTACGCCCCAGCTCTCGCTTTCCCGCCTTGCTGGGCGCCTGGCTGACAGCACCGGTACACCAGCTTTGCGCAGCCGCTTCATACGCTGGTTTATTAACCGCTATGACGTAAACATGAGCGAAGCTGAAAACAGCGACCCAGATTCATACAGCAGCTTCAATGATTTTTTTACCCGAGCACTCAAGCCTGGCTTGCGGCCAATTGAGGGTAACGAAAGCACGCTGATTAGCCCGGTAGACGGTTGCGTCAGCCAGTTGGGCAATATAAGCGGGGGCCGCATCTTTCAGGCCAAGGGCCAATCGTTCAGCCTGCTGGAACTGTTAGGCGGTGACCAGCAACGGGCCGATATCTTTGCCGAAGGTGAATTCGCCACCATTTACCTGGCCCCCGGTGACTATCACCGGATTCACATGCCAATGGCCGGACAACTGCGGGAAATGGTGCACGTGCCCGGCAGCCTGTTCTCGGTAAATCCGGCAACTGCAGCCAACGTGCCCAACCTGTTTGCCCGCAATGAGCGCGTGGTATGCCTGTTTGATACCGCAACCGGACCAATGGCACTGGTATTGGTGGGCGCAATGATTGTCGGCAGTGTGGAAACACCCTGGGCCGGCGTCGTGAAACCGGGAGCGGCGCCAGGCGATGGCGGTGTCAGCCAGCAGAACTACAACGGCGAGCAGGCCCTCAAGTTTGCGCGGGGTGAGGAAATGGGCCGCTTCCGCCTGGGTTCTACAGTCGTGATGGTGATGCCAAAAGGCCGAGCGCAGTGGAATGATGCCCAAAAACCCGGAAAAAAAGTGCGGTTAGGCGAAGCTTTCGGTCAGGTCGAAGCCTGAAGTTTGAAGTTTGAACTTGAAAACTGTCGCGCTCAGGCGCTAGCGAATGGGAAGGCCAGCACCTCATCAATCGAGCTGGCACCCAGTTTCAGCATCAACAATCGGTCCAGCCCCAGGGCAACGCCGGCGCAATCGGGTAAACCGCTGTCTATCGCGGCCAAAAAAGCGTCGTCTTGTTCCATGGCTGCCTGGCCGCGGGTCTGTCGCAGCCGGTTATCCGCTGCAAAACGCCGGCGTTGCTCATCCGCATCCGTCAGCTCCCAGTAGCCGTTACACAACTCCAGTCCATTGATATACAGCTCAAAGCGATGAGCTACCGCAAAATCGCCAACCTGGCTGGTGCGCGCCAGCGAGGCCTGTGACGCCGGATACTGGTGGATAAACACCGGGCAATCCAAGCCTAACTTGGGCTCCACCGCAAAACTCATCAGTAAATCCAGGCAGTCATCGCGGCTCATACCCACAAGCTGCTGCGGCTCCATCCATTGCCCGCAGCGGGCGTGCAGCTGCGCATCGGTGCAGGTGAACGGATCAATATCCGCCCAGCGGCGAAGCGCTTCGCGATAACTCAGAGTTTCCGGTCGCAAGCAGTCAAGCCAGGAACACACCAGGTCCGCTACTTCGTTCATCAGCGCCTGGTCATCAAAGCCGCAACGGTACCATTCCAGCATGGAAAATTCGGGGTTATGCCGGCGCCCGCTTTCACCGTCGCGAAACACTTTTGTAACCTGGTAGATATCGCCACAACCGGCCGCCAGCAGGCGCTTCATGTGGTATTCCGGGGACGTCTGCAACCACCCGCCTTGACGGCCCGCTGCGTTAACCCGGGCAGCAATACCGCTCAGATTGGGATCAGTAACGCCGCAGCGGCCAAGCACCGGGGTTTCAACCTCCAGCACCTGGCGCTGCGTAAAAAAACCGCGCACAAACGACAATTGTTGTGCTCGGCTTTTCAGGGCTCGGCTGGCAGCGCTGGGCTGCCAGCTGTTAACGTTGCTCATCAACGCCCTAGTTTTTAACCCGGTTCATATATTCACCGGTGCGTGTATCTACTTTCAACACTTCACCAATGGTAATAAACAGCGGCACGCTTACCACCGCGCCAGTAGACAAAGTGGCCGGTTTGGAGCCGCCCTGGGCGGTATCGCCTTTCATGCCCGGATCGGTTTCAACCACTTCCAGCTCGACAAAATTCGGCGGCGTAATCGTCAGCGGCGCACCATTGAACAAGGTAACCGTGTATACCTCCTGTTCTTTTAGCCACTTCAAGGTGTCGCCCACGGCTTTTCCATCTGCCGCGTACTGTTCAAACGAACCATCGGTGAGCATGAAGTGCCAGAATTCGCCGTCGGTGTACAGGTATTCCATGTCCTGATCCATCACGTCTGCACCTTCCAGGCTTTCGTTGGACTTGAAGGTACGGTCCCACACCCGGTTGGTCATCAGGTTGCGCAGGCGCACCCGGCTGAAGCCCTGGCCTTTACCGGGTTTTACAAATTCGTTTTCCAGAATGATGCAGGGGTCGCCTTCAAACAAAACCTTAAGACCGCCGCGAAATTCGTTGGTAGAATATGAAGCCATGAAATGTCCACCTGCCAATAGGCTGTTCAGAATTTTAAGGCCGCTATGATACAGCGAACCCCCGTACGTATAGAAGCCCAGGCTTACCCGGAGCCTGGGGAAAATTCAGAGACCGCCAGCTGGCAACAGATTTTAGCCAGCTCCATCAACCGTCCGGCAGAACTGCTGGAACGCCTGGGGCTCTGCCCTGATCAATGGCTGGCCGGTGCCGATGCCGGGCACCGGCTGTTTTCAATACGGGTGCCCGAGCCTTTTTTGGCGCGCATGGAATACGGCAACCCTGACGACCCCTTGCTGCGTCAGGTATTACCATTAATAGACGAAACCCGCGCTCTGGCCGGATTTGTCGACGACCCACTGGCCGAAGCCGACGCCATGGCAACAACGGGGCTGATCCGCAAATACAAAAGCCGAGCCCTGCTTATGGTAACCGGGCAGTGTGCCATTAATTGCCGCTACTGTTTCCGCCGCCACTTCCCCTACAACGAGCAACGGTTAAATCCGCAAGACCGCCAAACCGTATTGGACACGCTGGCAGGCAGCCCGGAAATTAACGAAGTGATTTTCAGCGGAGGCGACCCCCTGGCCGCCAATGACAAATTGCTGGCGCAATGGGCCCAGGCCCTGGACCAAATCCCCCACCTGCGCAGGCTGAGGATTCACACCCGGCTGCCGGTGGTGATTCCGCAGCGGGTTTGTGATTCGCTGCTACAATGGATTCGTGCTACCCGTTTGCGGGTGGTTGTGGTGCTTCATATCAACCATCCCGCGGAAATCGACCAACCTACTGTACAGGCCCTGAAAAGGTTAACCGAGGCAGGTGTGACCCTGTTGAATCAAAGTGTTATCCTTCGCGGCGTAAATGACAGCGCCGACGTACTGGAACAACTCAGCGAAAGGCTGTTCGATGCCGGTGTTCTGCCCTACTACTTGCACGCGTTTGATCCTGTGGCCGGGGCCCACCATTTTGCCGTTCCGGACAGCGAGGCCAAGGCGCTGACACGCGACCTGCTAGAGCGCCTGCCAGGATTTCTGGTGCCACGCCTGGTGCGCGAGTTACCCGGCGCTGGCAGCAAAACGCCTCTTGATTTGGGGTAAAGCGAAACCGCTTACTTTGTAAAAGATTGTCAACTCGTTGATTTTCGCTTTCCGTATTGGCTTTACTGACCTACATTACGCAATAAATATATCTATATATTACCCCGGGCGTTGACACTCAACATGGAAGGCACCTCTCTGAAACCAGATATCCGGGTACCGGAGCAAAAAACCGCAAGCCTTTCGTTCTGCGACACCACACCCAAAGCTTTCAAACAATGGGTGGGGTTGCTGCCTATGGCCAATATTGGCGAAGTGTCGCGCCAGCTCTATCACGCCATTATTGAACTGAATCAGCTTTTTTTGTCGCCACAGCAACGCTTGCAACTGCTGGAGATTATTCGCGAAAAAATCCACTTTGTGTGCGCAGAGCTGTCCCGTCATTTCATCGGCACCGCGGTATCACTGCCGGAAAAGCAGCGCAAAATCGCCAATCTGGCGCAGGCCCTGCAATTACACCTGTCCGGCGGTTACAAACTCTGCGTATTGGAACTGTTGGATGCCGGCAACCCGGATAAAAGCCGCAAGGTTCTGGCCATCGCCGTTCACCGCAGCATTGCCGAGCTGTCAGGCACCATACTGCGGGCGTATCAGCTTTATTGCCCTACCCCACCAAACAGCTGGCTGGATTGTCATAAACTTTACCGGTTTGCGCTTGCGCACCAGTTAACCGCTATTGAGGTCAGCGACGCCACTCTTAGCCGGCGCAATTCAAGCAGCATTGAAGGTGCCTACAAACGCCTTTTATTGTTGGGTTGCGCCCGCCCTAATCAGCTGCGCCAAACAGAACTGAGCCAGCTTTTTACACTGCTGGAACCCTGGACCGATCTGACGGATTTCGCTCCCGGATCCCAAGGTGACAGCTTGTTTATGGTAAATATGAGCGCAGACAAGTCGCCGGTCTACCGCAGCCTGCTGGACACTGCCGACAAAGGCGACTTTTTCAGTTTTGACAGCCGCCGCCTGTCGGCCCAAATTAGCTTGGCCATTCAAACAGTTGATAGCAAAGAAACCAGCGAACTGCCGCTGCAGCCACATACCAGTGACGCCCTGCTGGCACACCTCACCCAGGCGCTGGGTACGCTTGCCAAACGCAATTTTAACCGCGTAACCAGCCATGGCAGCCTCGAGCTGTGTGTCGGGCTGACCGCCGTGCACTATTTTATGGCGGGCCGCAAAACCCTGAACGACTTCACCCGACAGCCCGAAGTCGAAGACACCGAAGACAACATGTTTATCCGCAGTTCCGCTCGAAGAAACGACGCCTGGGCCGGCGCGCACGACGCCGGCAACAGAGACGAAGGCATATTAGCCGGCAATACCCTTATTGACTTCACCAGCGCCAGCACCAGTTCCGCTGCGGCACTCAAAAATGCGCCTAGAGCCTGTCGCGCAAAAATGGTCAATACCAGCCCTGGCGGCTTTTGCATTGCCTGGGACAGCCAAATACCCAGCAGCCTGCAAACAGGCGAAATTCTTGGCGTAAGGGAACAAAGCTCACAACCCTGGAGTGTTGCCGTGGTTCGCTGGATTCGCCAGATTAAAAACGAGGGCACGCAGATTGGTATTGAACTACAGGCACCCAGGGCGACACCTTGCGCGGTGCGCCTGATCCAGAAACTGGGTAACAGTAGCGAGTACTTACGCGGGCTGATGCTGCCGGAAATCAGCGTCATTAACCAACCTGCCACGTTGATTGTGCCGCGGCTGCCCTTTCAATCTGGAAATCGTATTACCCTGCTGATTGATGATCAGGAAGAACAAGGCCAGTTGCTGAAAAAAATGACGGCGACCGGCAGCATCAGCCAATTTGAAATAAAACTTCAGAGCAGGCCTGACGCTAAAACCAGCACCAACAGAGCCAGCCCTGCCACCAGCGAAGACGAATTCGATTCGCTCTGTCCCTCGCTGTAACACGGGTAATCTCTTTGTATCATAGTGTCTGACCGTGCTCCGTGGATCAGAGTTTCGTATGTCTTAACTCAGCGCCAGGCCAGTGCCGGACTTGTTATTACCCGGCAACCTCTTCATCACTCATACTCATCCAGGAGCCCGGCCTTGTCAGCGGCCCGGCTCCGTCAGTGTGCAGCACGAGATTGTCGAGTCATGCAGAAGAAAGCCTCCACCGTTCATATGCTTATTCTGGATCCATCGCTGAATGACGCGGAAAACCTGATCAGCCTGTTACGCAATTCCGGTCGCGCTACCCGGGCCCATCGTGTTACCTCTGAGGAAGACCTGGAAGAAACGCTCAAAAGTGGCAACTGGGACATCTTACTGGCGCGGGACACAGAACAGGAATGCCCGGTAGACGCAGCGTTAGCCATGTTGCGGCGGCTTGGCAAAGACATTCCTTTCATATTACTGACCGATGACTACGACGCCGCCCGCGCCACGGCCGTTCTTAAAGCCGGCGGACAAGATACGGTACCTTACACCGAACAGGCACTGCTGGTACTGGTGGTGAATCGGGAACTGGCAGACCTTGACGAGCGCCGCCGTCGCCGGCTTTTGGAATCTCACCTGCGCGACGCCGAACATCGCTGCCAACGCCTGTTGGAAAGCTCAAAAGACGCCATTGCCTATGTCATTGAAGGCATGCACGTTTACGCTAATGAATCCTATCTGGAGTTTCTGGGTTACGACGACATCGACGAACTGATGTGTATCCCGGTACTGGACACCCTCGGCAGCCAGAGCCAGGACGACTACCGCCAACTGATCAAAGGCTTTACCGACCAAAGTAGCGAGCGAGTAAGCCAAAAAGTGACTGCGCGGCGCAGTGACGGCCGCGAGTTGGCCGCCAATATTCAGGCCTCAGCCGCCACCTTTGACGGCGAACGCTGCACCCAGATTGTGCTGCGGCCGGAACACAACGGCGAAGAACTGGAAGAAAAGCTGAGGAAAATCAGCAATCAGGACCTGCTTACCGGCCTGTATAACCGCCCGTTCTTCATGACCTCGCTAGCGGAAGCTATTACCCAAGCCGGTGCCAGTAGCGAAGCTGGCGCCCTGGCTTATATTTCATTGGATAACTTTGCGCCGCTGAAGCGGGACGTTGGCATTGCCGGCGTTGATTTTTTGCTGCGTGATCTGGCCACTCTGCTGCGCGATCAGGTAGGTGCAGACATTATCCTGGCGCGCCTGGGCGACGACTCGCTCGCACTGTTGTGCCTGCCGTTCAGCGAAAATGACATGGTCAGCCTGGCACAAAAAATCTGCACAGCCATTGAGGGTTCGCTGTTCGATGTCGACGGCCGCTCGGTGCAGCTCACGGTGAGTATCGGCGTTGCTGCCATCACCGAAAAGGCACCCAAAGCCGAAGAGTTGATGGCCCACGCGCACCGCGCTTCAGCCGAACTGAAAAAGCAGAACGAGCAAACCCCCGGCAACGGCGTGCGGGTACACAATTCCGACGAACACCGCATACTCAGCGATAACACTGCCATAGACAGCATACACCGCGCTCTGGACAACGATCAGTTTCGCCTGCTATTTCAGCCCGTTATCAATCTGCGCGGGGAAAACGAAGAACACTACGAAGTTTACGTGCGCATGCTGGACGACAAGGGCGAAGATGTGTCGCCTTACGACTTCTTGCCACCCCTGGGGCCCACAGACACGGCTATGAAGGTCGACCGCTGGGTCTTCTTGCAAGCCATAAAAAAACTGGCTGCGCACCGCGTGAAAGGCCAGAACGCCCGGCTGTTTCTGAACGTGACCGCTGAAACCCTGCACGACAAAACCTTCACACCCTGGCTTAGCGTGGCGTTAAAAGCCGCGCGCCTGCCCGGTGAAACACTGATATTTCAGCTCCGCGAATGCGACGCCAACAATTTCAAAAAACAGGCAAAAGACTTCGCAAAAGCCCTCCACCAGCTGCATTGCAAGGTCTCCATAACCCAGTTTGGCTGCGCCCTGAACCCGTTTCATGCGCTCAACCATATCGACACCGACTACGTAAAAATAGACGGCTCGTTTACCGAGGAGCTGCAGAGTGATCAGGACGCCCGCGAACATCTCAAGGAAATGGTGCAGTCACTGCAAAGCGCCGGCAAGCTGTCGATTGTGCCGCTGGTAGAAAGCGCCGGCATACTGGCCACCCTGTGGCAGGCCGGGGTAAATTACATTCAGGGCTTCTATCTACAGCCTCCCACCCCCGAAATGACCTACGATTTCAGCGACAACTGATCCCCAGGCGCTCTTTCAGGCACTGATTCAGGCACTGCTTATAGCACCGTGTCATGGTCCCTTGGCGGTTGCATCTGATGATTGGTCTCGCTTTCGCGAAACCCAATCAGGTACAGAATGGCGTCCAGCCCGAGCGTTGAAATGGCGTGACGGGCAGATTCTTTGACCACGGGTTTGGCACGGAACGCCACGCCCAAGCCAGCTTCGCTGAGCATTGGCAAATCATTCGCGCCATCACCCACTGCAATCACCTGTTCGTGGGAAATGTGTTCTTTTTTCGCAATTTCCAGCAGGAGTTCGGCCTTGCGCGCGCCGTCAACAATAGTTCCAGACACCCGCCCGGTTACTTTACCGCCTACAATCTCCAACTCGTTGGCGTACACATAATCAATGCCCAGCTGACGCTGAAGGTTGCGGGCGAAGTAGGTAAAGCCGCCCGACAGAATCGCCGTGCGGTAACCCAACGCCTTCAGGCTTCGAATCAGGTGCTCGGCGCCTTCTGTCATCTTCAAGCGCGCGGCAACCCGCTCCAGAACTGACTCATCCAGCCCCTTCAACAGCGCCAGGCGCTCAGCAAAGCTCTGGCTGAAGTCCAGCTCACCCAGCATGGCACGCTCGGTGATGGCTGCCACCTGCGGCCCTACACCAGCCTCCAGCGCAAGTTCATCAATCACCTCGGCTTCAATCAGGGTGGAATCCATATCGAATACCACCAGACGGCGGTTGCGGCGGAAAATAGAATCTTCCTGAAACGCGATATCCACGTTCATTTCGCCGGCAAGGTGCAAAAAGTCGGCTCTTAACTGAGCCAGATTGTCTGGCGTACCACGTACTGAAAATTCGACGCAAGCCGTGCGGTTTTCATCCACGTTCAGTGACGGCCGCGCCGACAGGCGCGTGATATTGTCGATATTGAGCTGGTGGCGCGCGGTAATCGCCGACACCCGCGCAATCTGCTCGGCGGTTATGTCCCGAGCCAGCAAGGTGACAATGTAGCAGGCGCGATTGCGGCCCTGAGCCCACTGCTGGTACTCCTCGGGGGTAATCGGCGCAAACCGCACCTGCAGATCCAGGGCATGCAAGCGAAATAGCAGATCGCGGATTACCGGTGACGAGTGAGACGCGTCTGGAATCTGGATCAGAATTCCCCAGGTCAGGTAGTCGTGAATCACCGCCTGGCCGATGTCCAGAATGCGCACCTCGTACTGGCCCATAATACCGGTAATCTCGGAGGTCAGGCCGGGCTTGTCGCGCCCGGAAACGTTGATCAGAACCAGTTCACTCACTGTCTGCTTGCTCCTGTTGCTGGGCCGCACCGGTTGCCGCCACCCCTACAGCCACAACCCCGATACGGTCAACCCGTTGCAGGCCCCGTGGCAGCTTGTGGCCGCGGCGGCCACGCTCGCCCAGATAATGCTCAAGATCGCTGAACTGAAGGCTCATTTTGCGTTTACCGGCGTGAATTTCGAGCTGGTCGCTGTGGGCGAATACCGCTACCGCGACCACAAACTCGTCACGGGACTGCACCCTCGCCGAAGGAATACTGATCAGCTTGTTGCCTTTGCCTTTAACCAGTTCCGGCAGCTCTGTGAGCGGGAACACCAACATCCGGCCTTCGTTAGACACTGCGGCCAAGTAAAGAGTTTCGCGGCTTTCAGGCGCCGTCAACGGCACCACCACCGGCGCCATAAGGCGCGCACCCTTAGGCACACTGACCAGGGTCTTACCGTTGCGATTCTTGCTCAGCATGTCACCCAGCGAGGTTGCAAAACCGTATCCGCCATCGGTCACCAGCACCACCTTGCGCTGGCTGTCGCCCATCAACACGCCGCAGAATTGAGCCCCAGGCGGGGGGTTTATATGCCCGCTCAACGGCTCACCCTGGCCTCTGGCCGACGGCAGGCTGTGGGCCATCAAAGCGTAGGCGCGTCCGGTCGAGTCAAGAAAAACAACCTGCTGGTTATTGCGCCCGTGTGCCTGCAAAGAAAACTTGTCACCGGCCTTGTAACTCAGACCCAGCGGATCAATATCGTGGCCTTTGGCCGCTCGCACCCAGCCTTTTTCAGACAGCACAACCGTGACTGGATCGTTGGACACCAGGTCAATATCACTGAACGCCCGGGATTCGCCACGTTCTACGATGGGTGAACGGCGGTCATCGCCGTAAGTTTCGGCGTCTTGCTGCAATTCGGTTTTAATCAGCTTCCGCAGCTTTTTCTCGGAGCCCAGAATGGATTGCAAGTGATCGCGTTCGGTGGCCAGTTCATCCTGTTCACCGCGGATTTTCATTTCCTCCAGCTTCGCCAGGTGGCGCAACTTCAGTTCTAAAATTGCCTCGGCCTGATCCGCCGACAGTGAAAATCGCGCTATCAACTCGGCTTTGGGTTTATCCTCATAGCGGATAATTTCGATCACTTCGTCCAGATTCAGGTAGGCAATCAGCAAGCCTTCCAACAAGTGCAGGCGTGCCAGCACTTTATCCAGCCGGTATTGCAGGCGCCTTATCACCGTGGCGCGGCGGAACGTGAGCCACTCGGTCAGCATCTGCACCAGGCCTTTCACCCCAGGGCGGCCATCGTTACCAATCACGTTGATATTCACCCGATAAGGCTTTTCCAGATCGGTACTGGCAAACAAATGTGCCATCAGGCCTTCGGCGTCTACCCGGTTTGAACGGGGCACAATCACCAGCCGGGTGGGGTTTTCGTGGTCTGATTCATCGCGCAAATCCGCCACCATGGGCAGCTTTTTGGCCTGCATCTGCTGGGCAATCTGCTCCAGCACCCGGTTACCGGATACCTGATGGGGCAAGTCAGTGATCACCAGGTCGCCGCCTTCACTCACCCAGCGCGCACGCATACGCAGCGAACCGCGGCCGGTTTCGTACATTTGCAGCAGGTCTTTACGGGGGGTAATAATTTCCGCCCGGGTAGGGTAATCCGGGCCCTGGATGTATTCGCACAGCTGTTCTACCGTGGCATCCGGCGCGTCCAGCAGGTGAATACAGGCAGCGGTCACTTCGCGCACGTTGTGGGGCGGTATGTCGGTCGCCATACCCACGGCTATGCCCGTGGTGCCATTAAGCAACACGTGGGGCAAGCGCGCCGGCAGTATCGAAGGCTCGTCCATGGTGCCGTCAAAGTTGGGCACCCAATCGGCCGTACCCTGGCCCAGTTCGCTCAGCAGCACATCGGCAAATCGAGCCAGGCGGGATTCGGTGTAGCGCATGGCGGCAAACGATTTGGGGTCGTCTGGCGAGCCCCAGTTGCCCTGGCCATCCACCAGCGGGTAACGGTATGAAAATGGCTGCGCCATCAACACCATGGCTTCGTAACAGGCGCTGTCGCCGTGGGGGTGGAATTTACCCAACACGTCGCCCACGGTGCGGGCCGACTTTTTGTATTTGGACGTCGATTTCAGGCCCAGTTCGGACATGGCGTAAATAATGCGCCGCTGAACCGGCTTCAGCCCGTCCCCGACATTGGGAAGAGCGCGATCAAGAATGACGTACATGGAGTAGTCAAGATAGGCTTTTTCCGTGTAGTCCCTGAGCGCAACCCGCTCAAAGCCCTCATCCGTTGTCTGAAACTCTGGCATGGATGCCTCTTTTGCCTGAATTATCTGAAGGAAATACAAAGCTGCCAACGCCGTGCGCGGTCAGTCTGGGACGGCACATTATATGGAGCCGGCGGCGGATACACCAATTCCAATAGCGGAATTCCCGAATGGAGCAGTTTCCGTAATCATCGTATGCTCCTCGGCAGTAATAGAAGACCGTTTTTTCTTTAACCTAAGCGGACCACTATGAAGCCAAACCTGAAAGCCTGCGGGCAAGCCATGATGACCGCGTTGGTAAATGCAGTGCTAGCATTAGTGCTGATGCTGTTGGTGGAGTTTGCAATCAGCGGCAGCTTCCGCCTTCCTGCGGCGTATCTTTGGGCCGGTCTGGTGATTTGGCTGGTTATTTTTGTCGGTCAGTTCTGGCGTATGCGTTATCTTTGCCAATGCCGTGAGCCGCGCCACAACAAAGCCTGAGCCCGCTCAATAAACGTCCAAACAAAGACGGCAGAGCCACACAGCTCTGCCGTTTCTTTTGCGCCGATTCACCACTCCCGCCATTTGGGAATTACTGGCGAATACCTTCCACCGAGATCTCCAGAGTAAGAACCTCTGCCGCCGGGCCCAAATTGGTAGGAATACCAAAGTCAGCAAGCCGCAACTCGGTTTCTGCTTCAAAACCCATGCGGTAGCCACCCCAGGGATCGGCGCCGTGGCCGACCATTTCTGCATCCAAAACGACTTCGCGAGTGACACCGCGCAGGGTCAGGTCGCCCACAATATCGGCTTCTCCTTCTTCGTCCAGACGAATGCCGGTACTTTTGAACGTCGCTTGCGGGTACTCACCGGTATACAGGAAATCTTCATTGCGGATATGTTTGTCGCGTTCGGCGTGGTTACTGTCAACACTGGTGGTATCGATGGACACCGTCACCGAGCTGTTCTGCGGATTTTCGGCGTCGTACACAAACTGCCCGTCAAAATCGTTAAAGCGCCCATACAGCCAACTGAAACCCAGGTGTGAAATGCGGAAGTTGATGAACTGGTGAGCGTCTTTTTTATCAAAAGCGTAGGTGCCTGAGTGGTCTGCCGCCTGTGCGCCACCGACCAGAGCCAAAGACACAGCCGATGCCAGAAATAATCGCTTCATAAGAAATTCCTCATCCGTTAAATGTCAGTACCAGAAATTTTCAACGCCCCAACATACGGCGCAGTGTATTGTCCCGGTCAATAAAATGGTGCTTGAGCGCGCCGAGCGCATGAATACCCGCTAATACGACGACACTCCAGGTTACCCAATAATGCACCACACCCGCGGTGTCTTCCATGCCCTTGATGCGACCCGTGATGGAGGGCACATCAAACCAGCCAAACACGCTCACCGAAGAGCCGTCGGCGGTAGAGATCAAGTAGCCGCTGACCATGGCAACAAACAGCAGCACATACAACAAACCATGGGCCAGGTGAGCCGCGACAAGCTCCCAGCGCCGATGACCCGGCACCGGTTCCGGCCGCGGATTCATCAGGCGCCACATAACCCGCAGCAGCATGGCAGTAAACAACAACACGCCTACACTGCGATGTATGTCCGGCCCCTGCTTGTACCAGGCATCGTAATACGTAAGCCCTACCATCCAATAACCCAAACCGAACATGCCCGCCACAGTCAGGGCCACCAACCAGTGCAGAAACACCGCCACCAGGCCATAAGTTGCCTGACTGTTACGCAGCTTCATAGCGCTTCACGCTCCTTTTCCGACATAAGTCATTTGCCGTATAGGGCATTTACGGATTGTTCAAAAATAGCTCAACGCTATGATGGCCATACTGAATCCCAATAAACAGAAAAAGACGCTTTATTATGGAACTTGAATTCGACGAACACGTGGTTGTACCCAGCAATAACTAAAGGCAACGCCAACACTGCAACGGCTCACGCCGGGTAAGTTGTTACGACTTCGCTGATTTCCCTGAACCCTTCGTAAAAGAAACTGGCCCGGAAAATCAGCGAAGTCGTTTTGCTTTTGGTGGGCCTATTTTCCCGACCCTATTGTGGATTTTAGGAGATCATTATAAAAATGCTCGCTAATCCCCAAACAACTCTCTATTTTTCACTAGAATCCTATAGATTTATTTATAGCATAAGTTTATAAAAATTATATATTTATCTAAAAAACCTTCGATTATACAATAGGTTTTCAGAAAACTTTATCACGCTCTACTGGATCAATCCGTAGTTTCCTGTAATACACCTTAGGCAAGCACTAAAAACAAACACACCAACAGCCTGCGCACTGTTCATCTAGCTAGTGCCCATCCAGAAACTAATAACCGGCTGATTTTCAGGAAATAATTCGGAGAAAGGTTAAAGAATCCTCTTGGCTTTGGTATGTTTTAAGTGCAACCCAAAAACATCAAACAACCAAGAGGATCCAGCATGCGCTACTAACGCATACGGCTCCTATCTTGAGTGTATACCGTCAAATCGTTTGTTTGGCCAAGGATGCACAACTCTGGGTTGTGGCAGCGCGTCTCGCAAGAACTGACCGAAGCGCGCCCACACGAGACGGTAGCGCTGGCTGCGGCGCCGTAACGCCTTCATCCAGAGCTTTCCAAGTTCCGTGTGAAAGCGGCTCACCCTGATGACGTTGCCTGGAACGGCAAAGTAGTTCAGGTGACCCCGCATCACCGCAGCCAACCAGCGTTTCTGCTCGCCAACCGGCCGATGCCTGTTTCGGTATAACCAGTCCTTTACGCTATGCAGCGTTCGTCGCGTGCGGCTCACAGATGTTTGCCGCAGCAACATGAACGTCCGTCTATCACGCAGGACCGCACAGCTGTGCGTGAACCCCAGAAAATCGAACGACTCAGGCTTTGGTCGCCCTGCTGTCGCACAGTCCTTCCGGGCAAAGCGTCCAAAGCGGATGAGCTTCGTCTTGTCCTCGTTGAGCGACAGTCCAAAGCGATCCAGCCTCTGGTGCAGCTGACTCAGGAACGCCTCCGCATCGTCCTTTCTCTGAAAGCCCGTAGCCGAATCAGACGCTTGTCCTTGATCCGATGCTGGATAAACGTGATCAGCCAATCCTGTTCAACCCGGTCGAAGGACGTCCGGATATCCAGATCCAGCACCCAGTTCACTTTTCGTCTCGTGATTCCCACGTAGAGCGCATCCAGCGCATCGTGCTGCCCCCTGCCGGGCCTGAACCCGTAGGAGAAGCCAAGGAAATCTTCCTCGTAAATGTGCTGCATGAGCGTAACGGTTGCCTGCTGGACCCACTTATCTTCCAAGCACAGAATGCTCAGTGGCCGCAGGCTGCCATCTGCCTTCGGGATTTGAATCCGTCTGGCAGGCGTCGGCCTGTATGACCCACTGTGCAAGCGGTGCAGGAGACGAGCCAGCCGCTTGTCCAACCCTTGAGCGTAAGCCTGCCATGACAGGCAATCAACGCCGGGAGTTGAACGGTCGCTTCAGCTTGTAAAAGCGGTCTGTCAGCAGCGTCCTTGTGAGGTGATGAAACAGTGAAGTGAACTGTGTTCGGCGATCTTTTGCCGCGACTTGGCGTACGCGAAGCAAGCGTGACGTAGCACTGATCCCGTTCTGAGCCGGGGTGCCGGCGTCCTGTTTCGCGTTCCTCTTGATTGAACCCCTTCCCTCCACAGCCTCCGCAGGGCCTTGCAGCCCCTTGTTCGGTTGCTTCTGCGGTACTATGAGTTCATCCGACTTCCCGGACTCTCGCAGGGTCGTGAGGCTATTGACCTTCACCATGCGGCCTCCACAGGCTGAGTGTGGAGGGTTGTCCGGGATCTCCCGAGTTCCGTACAGAGTGCTTATCTGCATGCTTAAGGTCTACGACTGCGGAAGAGTGGCCCATACCTTGCGGTTTGACGGTACGGGTCATGTTGCATTCTGCTTCGCTTAACAGCATCTGCCTCTCCAACTAATGATTTCGCAGCTCGATACTTCGCCTGCAAACACCCCTGTCAACACTTCACGGCGGCCCTTGCGGACAGTCGCGCATGACTCGGGGACGAAGCGGCCCGCCAGCCTTACCTCGTAGGGACTTTCACCCTGACACTCTGCCGATTTAGCTCGGCGTTCTAAGCGCCCTTAAACCGACCCACTTGCCCTCAGTCGAACTGCGGCACTTTTTTTGAGACTCGCTCTAGTTTGACGTTCCATGGCAGCAGTGCTTCCAGCTTCTCCAACGTGTCAGCGTCGGCAATGCGCTCCAGAACATGCTGGATATAAACCGACGGTTCCAGTTTGTTCGCTTTAGCGGTTTATGCCGAACCCAGAACTATGCCGCACCCCCCATTCGGAAGCCTGTATTCCCCGGACTTGCCGTCAGCCTATTCGGCATAGTTTGATCTCTCTCCCGTCATTCGATGAGGAGTAGAGGACATGACTGCCAATGCATACTTTACGTTACCAAAGGTACTTCGACGATTGTACGAAGGTCCGTTGGGGGATTACGTTGATCTTTATGCCGCACAACTGCTGAGAGAGGGGCATTGCTATCAGAGTGGGACGCGCTGTATCCGAATTGTGGGTGATTTCAGTCAGTGGTTGGCCCGCAAGCATTTCAATATTAGTGACGTGGACGAGAGTCTCGTGGTGCAGTACCTTCGTTTCCGGACGCAATACCAACGGCCGTTTTGCAGCGACCGGCCTGCACTTTGCCGACTTCTCGGACTGCTTCGACAGATCGATGTCATCGCGCCACAAACAATCATCCCGCCAAAGCCACTTGAGCAAATCGAACAGGACTTCGAGCATTACCTGTTACGAGAGCGCGGACTTTCTCAAACAACGGCGATTCGACATCGCCCCCCGCTTCGGAAGTTTCTTCAGGAATGCTGTCGCGAGGGAACGGCAAGGTTTTCGAGACTTTCCTCGGAAGACATTGTCCGTTTTATAGTCGACCACGCTCATGACCAGTCCCCCCGAACAGCAAGATCCATGTGCTGGACGCTGCGCGCATTCACTCGTTATTTGGTGTACAGGGGGTATATCGTTGACGATCTCGCCGCCGCTGTTCCCAGTGTGCGGAGCTGGCGATTCGGACCACTGCCTGATCATCTTCCACCTCCCAAGATCCAGCGTGTGCTCGATGGCTGTGACCGGACAACTGCGATTGGGAAACGAGACTATGCAGTGCTACTTTTGCTGGCACGCCTCGGATTGAGGGCCAACGAGGTTGCCACACTGGCGCTGGAAGACATCGACTGGCACTCGGGCCTCTTGACTGTACGGGGTAAGGGCCGTCAACTCGCCGTTATGCCCCTCTTGTCCGAGGTCGGCATTGCGCTGGCCGATTACCTGCAGCACGGACGATGGACTACTGACAGTCGCCGGGTATTCATCCGTTCACTCGCTCCACACCGAGGATTCACGTCATCGAGCAGTATCTCGATGATCGCTGTCTCTGCGCTGGAGCGGGCCGGAGTAGATGTGCCTCGTAAAGGTACCCACATTTTTCGCTACAGCCTTGCAACTCAGCTGTTAGGTGCCGGCGCTTCGTTGACGGAGATTGGCCAGGTTCTTCGGCACCAGAATCACGACACGACGCGTCTTTACGCCAAGGTGGATATCAACGCTCTTCGTAAACTCGGGCTGCCGTGGCCGGGAGGTGTTCAATGAGCACCTTGCGGACAGCGCTGCGAGACTATCTCTCGCTACAACGGGGCCTGGGATACAAGTATGTTCATCAGGAACGCACACTGACGAGCTTCGTCCTGTTTATGGAACAGCGCAAGACTGCTTTCATTACGACCAAGTTGGCGCTTGAATGGGCAACACAATCGCCCGGGAGACACGCCAGTTGGGCCATACATCTTTCCGATGTGCGCGGCTTTGCCCGGTATCTGCGTAACAGCGAGCCGCGTACAGAGATTCCTCCAACAGGACTCATCCCGCGTTCTGGACGAATTCGCCCCTACCTCTACTCCGATACGGAAATACAAACACTGCTGACAGCTGCATTGGCGCTGCCCCCCGAGCAAGCGCTTCGACGGTGGACATACCACTGTCTGTTTGGGCTCTTGGTGGTCACGGGTCTACGAATTGGCGAGGCACTGGCGCTGAGGCGTGATGATGTCGACATTGAAGAAGGTATCCTCACGATTCGTGGGGCCAAATTCGGCAAGTCACGCTTGGTGACAATACATCCGAGTACCCGACAGGTTCTATTGGATTATGCGCATCGACGGGATGTGCATCTCGCCACTCCCCACAGCCCGTATTTTCTCGTTGCGGAGCGTGGTGGTCAGTTGCTACCGCAGTCTGTCTATCGGGTTTTTTGGGATCTGTCGCGCCAGACCGGACTCCGAGCTGCGACCGCTCACACAGGTCCGAGGTTGCACGATTTTCGTCATCGATTTGCGGTGGCCACGTTGCTCGACTGGTACCGGGCCGGGAAGGATGTGGACAATCTGATGCCTGTGCTGTCGACGTATCTCGGTCATACGTGCATTCGTGACACCTATTGGTATCTGTCAGCTTGTCCCGAGCTCATGGAGCACGCCACGCGCCGACTTGAGAAACGCTGGGAGGCATTGCCATGAACACTCCCACTCTACCGGCTCTGCTGGAACGCTTCTTTACCGATCGGCTTATGCGTCAGCGACACGTCAGCGCGAACACCATAGCGTCCTATCGCGACACCTTCCGGCTGCTGCTGGTATTTACCCAAAAACAATTGGGCAAGCAGCCGTCATCTCTCAACTTGGAAGATATCGATGCGACGCTTGTCAGCGCATTTCTCGAGGATCTGGAAGTCAATCGTTCGATTAGCGCCCGGACCCGAAACCTGAGGCTGACTGCCATTCGATCTTTCTTCCGTTTTGTGTCCTACGAAGAACCCGCACACAGTGCACAAATCCAGCGAGTACTGGCAGTGCCCGGTAAACGTCAGGACAGGAGGATAGTGCATTTTCTGGCGAGACCAGAGATTGAGGCGCTACTGGCGGCACCGGATCAATCAACGTGGATCGGTCGTCGGGATCATACGTTACTGCTGCTTGCCGTACAGACAGGTTTACGACTTTCCGAACTCACAGGTCTTGATCGCGCTTCGGTTGTGCTGGGCAGCGGTGCCCACGTTCATTGTCTGGGTAAGGGCCGGAAGGAGCGGTGCACACCTCTTACACGCACTGTCTCAAGGGCAGTCCAGGAATGGTTAAAGGAACCGGCCAGGTGTGACAGCAAGGCATTGTTCTCGACAAGACAAGGCCGGCGACTGAGCGCCGACGCGGTCCAGTACCTTGTTGCAAAATATGCGGATATCACGCGAAAGCATTGCCCTTCACTAAAACAGAAGCGGATCACCCCGCATGTCCTGAGGCACAGCGCGGCAATGGAGCTGCTTCAAGCGGGGGTAGACTGTTCAGTTATAGCATTGTGGCTGGGGCATGAGTCGGTTGAGACCACCCAGGTTTACCTTCACGCTCATATGGCTCTGAAGGAAGCTGCGCTGGCAAAAATAGGTCCACTAGGGCATGCCGGAATAAAGCGCTATCAGCCCGGAGATGAACTGCTAGAGTTCCTGAATAACTTGTAGCTGATCGCAAACTATGCCGAATCGGCACCGTTAGTGAAAGACCCAAAATGGTGTGGTGTCGGCTTATTTACGCAAACGACAAAGCCAGTTCGGCATAGTTCTGGGTTCGGCATAAACCGCTCTATGCCGCATGCGGCATAGAGCGGTTTCGACTAGGGAATAACACGTGGCACTGGCACGGGCGCCCTGGGAGGTATCTGCAAAAAGCCATGCTTTTCGGTTATGCGAAGCTTTGCATAATCGCAATTATCTGCACCCGATAATTATGCAAGGTTCGTCGGAACACAAGCGGTGTTTTCAGGGGCGGAGCGCGAGCGGAGGCTTGCATAGTTTTAGAGACTTTCCAGGAACTGGAGGAGTGCGTCCGTCGGGCGGTAGCGCTTGTGCTGGGTCGCAGGTGGGGTGATGGCGGCAAGGGCCCGCTCCTTCATGCCCATGTCCGCTTCGACATAGCCGTGAGTGGTGACGGGGCTTTCGTGACCGAGCCACAACGCGATCACGGTCAGATCGACGCCCGCCTGCAACAGGTGCATGGCCGTCGTATGGCGCCAGGTATGCGGCGAGATCCTGCGGCCTGCTAACTGCGGGCACATCTTTGTCGCGGTGGTGACTGCCAGGTTCAGTCGTTCGGCCACATTGGTGCGCGTCATTGGCAATCCGCTGCGGTTTGGAATGAGGGGTTGCTCGACATGCAAGTCGGCGTATTTCAGCCACTGCCGAATTTCCTTCGCCGTTTCCTTCCATAGAGGCACGGTTCGTTGTTTTCGGCCCTTGCCATGCAGGCGCACCGAGGCAGTTGCCGCCAACGTGATATCGGTCACCCGGATGCCGATCAGTTCGGAAACGCGAGCGCCTGTGTTGTAAAGCATCGTGAGCATGGCGGTGTCGCGGCGCCCGCACCAGGTCGCTATACCCGGGGCTGCGAGCAGCGCGCGAACCTCGTCGCGAGACAGAAACTCAAGCATGGGTCGTTCGAAACGTTTCATAGGTATCGCAAGAATCTGTTGTGCAAGATGCAGGGCAGGCGGCGCTTGTGAGGCGACGTAGTGAGCAAAGGCACGTACCGCCGCCAATCGTGCATTGCGCGTACGAATCGTATTGTGCCGTTCGGTCTCGAGATGCGTGAGGAAATTCAGCACCAAGGCCGCATCGACATCGCACAGTGCCAGCATGGCAGGTGGCTTGCCCGTTGCGCGTCCCGCATAGTTCAGCAAGAGCTTGAAGGTATCGCGATAGGCAGCGACTGTTCGCGGGCTGACGTTCTGTTGCTGGATCAAGCGCTCGGCGAAGAAGCGCTGGAGCAACGCGCCGAATTCGGTGGGCGCGGTGAGCAAGGGGTTCATAACGTCTCTCCTTGCGTATAGAGGTGGAAGCGTTCGGCGGCGATCGCCATCAGTTCGGGAATGCCGGTGACATACCAGTAGGTGTCGCTCACCTTGGCGTGCCCGACGTAGGTTGATAGCGCCAGAATGGCACGATCAATATCTACGCCCTCTTCGTAGAGGCGCAGCATGCTTCTCACGATGAAGGTGTGCCGGATGTCATGCAGGCGGTGACGCTGATAGTCACCGCGCGTTTGCCAGTCCAGTTGCTGACACAGCCTCTGTAAGGCATACAGCATACTGGGCTGATTTACGCCGCTGCCATCATCACGCAGGAAGAACTTGTCACAACATGGCCGTGGCACGAGCCTATCTC
This sequence comes from Marinobacter sp. LV10R520-4, assembly GCF_002563815.1. Taxonomy (NCBI): domain Bacteria; kingdom Pseudomonadati; phylum Pseudomonadota; class Gammaproteobacteria; order Pseudomonadales; family Marinobacteraceae; genus Marinobacter; species Marinobacter sp. LV10R520-4. Next base: position 459,777 of record NZ_PDJM01000001.1, read on the forward strand.
GCTGTCGTGCATAGGCGCGCAACGAGTCGGTAACGCTCGGATGCAGCGGTACGAGACGCTGCTGATGGAACTTGGCTTCGCGGATATGCAAAACGCCACTGTCCATGTCGACGTCAGCCGCGGTCAGGGTCAGTGCTTCGGCGATGCGTAGCCCGGTCGCGGCGAGCAAGCCAAAAACACAGCGGCAAGTCGCTGGACGCAATCCCTCGGTGGGCGCCAAGCCATGCGTGGCTTCAAGCAGTGTGCACAGTTCGGCTTCTGTGTAGATGTGTGGGACGAGGCGCCGGTGGGCCGAACCAAAGAGACTTCGCGGTGGAACTTCCGTCGCCGGATCCTCGCGCTGGCAAAAGCGGGCAAAACCGCGAAGAATCCCGATGCGGCGCGCCCAGGTAAACGACGCCTTAAGCTGCGAAGTCTGTGCCCATGCGACAGCGAGCGGCACCGTCAGATGCCCTTCAGGAGAGACCTCATCCGCGAAACGGGCAAATGACTGAAGCTGCGTTGCGTCGATGGTTAGCTCGAATCCGTTACGACGACGATACGCCAGGTACGCTTCGACCCGCGCCATCCAAGACAACCGGGCGCTCATGACGGGCTCCCGGGCCACGGCAGTGCCATCGCGCGCAATTGCTCCACGTCAACGCGGGCGTAGCTGTAGGCAGTGTCAAGACTCTTGTGACGCAATACGTCGGCGATCTCTTTGACTGAGACCCCAGCGCGCTGTAGCTGCGTTGCCAGCGTTCGCCGCAGCACGTGTGTGTTGCAGAACTGATCGCGCAAACCGCAACGAACAAAGGCGCGGTTCATTGAATTGCGAATGGCCGGAACGCTCAGTGGCGTGTCGAGCGGTGCACGGTGCCGGACGAATAGTCTGCGGCTCGTCGTCTGCGTGCGTCCCTGTCGCAGATACTGCGCTATCGCCTCTCCCGTGGACGCAGGCAGGGGAAGCTGTTGAATGCGTTTACTTTTGGTACCGCTGATGGTCAGTATTGCCCTGCGCCAGTCGATCGACTCCAGCGTGAGGTAGGTTACTTCGTGACCGCGTAAACCCAGATCAAGCAGGCAGCGCGCGATGGCATAGTCACGCAGGCCAACGGGGTCCGTGCGATCGAAGGCATCCAGAAAGGCCGTTAGTTCGGCGTCCGACAATACCTTGGGCAACGTGGCCCGGCGCCAGTCTGCGATTCGTGGAAGCGCTGCCGCTAGCCCGTCGGTCTCGTCACCGCGCACGGCACGGTAACGAAAGTAGCTACGCAGACTGTTGCACACGATACGCAGCGATGCCGGCCGTAGGCGCGACGCCAGCGTCGAAAAGTAAGCATCTATGTCGGTCGCCGACAGCGACAAGACGCTCACGGTATCAGTAACGCCTACGTCGTAGAGGAACGCCCCAACGTGTTGAGCTCGGCTGTCACGGGTGGCTGATGATAGCCCGCAAGTATCCGTTAAGTACTCGGCGAACCGAGTGAGCTCGATCGTCACTGGATCCTTCGCCATCGTTGGCGATGGCTGTGAACGCATCAGTATTTTGAGCAGATGCCGAAGCGCCGCTCCGGAGCAGCCTACAGAATCGTAGCAGGGTACGGGACAGGTGCACGCGGGGAGGTGTTCACGCAAGAACCGTTTAATAAGGGATGAATCGACGTGCGTCAACTCGAGCTCTTCAGCTTTAAGCCAGAAACCAAAATGGGCAAGGCAGCCCAAATAGATTCTGATAGTGCGATCAGCGTAGCGCTGGCCTCGCAGCGCCTTAATGTAGGATGAAACGACGCTCTCGAGCGGACTATCAATCAGCCAGTTGTAGCGAACAAGGTTTGTGAGGGTTTTATCGGCGGGCATGGTGTGTGCTCCTGCGGTTAGGGACGAGCCCACAGGAAACACTGTTTTTATGCAAAGCTCGATAGCTACAACACAGCTAAAAGCTTCGTCGCCACTGGCCTTCGCCGGAATAGCCCAACAAACCTTGCATAATTATAGGGTGAGGATAATTTCGGCCAACTGCAAATGGACGGATGGCGTTTTCGGCCAGCACGTTGCTGATCTGTAGGTCGCCCCGTTCGCAGTAACCCACCAAGGTGGGCCACTGGTTCAACGTATAATCCATCGCGGTGCGTGTCAGAATGCCCTTTGCGACTTTGCCAGCGTTGGCCTTCAGCCAGGTCTTCAGTGTGTTCAGTCTGGGCACACTCAGTTCTTGGCGAATGCGGTAACGCTCCTCCACGCTTAACGCTTTGATCTTGCGTTCGATGGCGTAGAGCTTGTTGATGTGACTCAGAGCCACATCGGCTTTGGACACGTTCGTGGGTTTGCCTTTGCCTTGAGGCTTGGCCGCTTTGGTGGCTTCCACGAATTTACGCCGGGCGTGATCCTTATGCGGAGCTCCGCATAAGGATCATTATCCCAAGTCAATTTTTATCCGGAGTGTAGCCTGAGAATCCCAGTGTTCATGCGGCCGTGGGGCGGTCTTTTGACGGGATAAAATTACCAACTTCTACAGCGACGCCAAGAAGGCGAGCAAGTCAGCGCTTGGCTGCCACGGCTTTGCATTTGTCGGTTCGATACCGGCGCGTTTCCAGAAGGCTTCGAGTGCTTCTCGTTTCATCTGCAAATTGGTGGTGAAATAGCGACTGGTGGTGGCGATACTGGCGTGACCGAGATAATCGCGGATGACGGTAACGTCGACACCGGACTGCAACAGTGCGACCGCGCAACTGTGGCGAAGCACATGCGGGGTGATTTTTCGGCGCTGCAAGGTAGGGGCTGTCGGGATCGCGGCTACCACATACTTTTGAAGCAGATAGGCCGCGCCGTCGCGCGTCAATGGCTGGCCCTGTCGATTCACAAAGACAAATGCCCCTGGCGCGCCGTCGCGCACGGTAGGCAGGCGCAGAAGTGCCTGAGCAGTATCGCGCCACAGCGGGCAGAGCCGATCCTTTTTGCCCTTGCCGTGGAGGCGAACCTGCCGGGGTGGTGTCAGATGAAGGTCTGCACAACAAACGGTCAGGGCCTCGCTGATGCGTGCGCCCGTATTGTAAAGAAACAGCAATAACCCATAATCCCGTTGGCCGAGCATGGTATGGCAGTCAGGCTGGTCAAGGATGGCATGCACCTCCGCAACTTCGAGGTAGGGTGCCAGGTTTTGCCGGCACTTCTTCGCAGGCAAGGCCAAAATCCTCTGATACTGCTCGGCATGTGGAAGGTCAACGCGGATCAGATGCTTGCAGAAACTGCGAATCGCTGCGCGTCGGCAGTTACGCGTCGCAATCGAGTTGGCACGATCCGATTCCAACTGGGTCAAAAAGGCGGCCACCGCATCAACGTGCAGATCGCTCAGCCGCAGGTTAGCAACGGTGCCGTCCTTGGTGTCCGCGAGGTAAATGAAAAGCAGCCGTAGGGTATCTCGATACGCGCGCACGGTGTGTGCGCTGGCACCTCGCAATCGCTGTAAATAGTCGCGGAAGAAGCTCTCAACGCAAGCCAATAGCGGATCATCGGGCGCTCTGCTCATGACGTTTTATCGACGTGGTGCCAGTGTCGGGCGAAACGTTCACTGGCCAAGCGCATCAGTTCCGGCGTAGCCCTCAGATACACTTGCGTGCCGAGCACGTCGACATGCCCCATATAGGCGGAGAGCCAAGGCAGCCGGGCATGGATATCAACGCCCTCGTGATACCAGGCGGTCAACCGGTGGACGGCGAAGGCATGTCGGAACTCATAGGGTCGTGGTCCTGTCCGACCTTTGGCAGGCTTGAGTCCTTCCCGACGAAGCAGCCGACGAATGGCCTCTGACACGGCCTTCACCGGTAGCGCTTGGCCGCTATTGCGCAGCAACAGTGCTCCGGGATCAGCGGTTGCTATTGCTTCCAGAATGCGTCTGCGTAGCCGCAGACAATCGTTTAACTCGTGGGCCAGATCATCCAGAAACGGTACAATCCGGGACCTTCCTTTGCTCTGTCGGACAAGAAAGCACCGCTGTTCCAGATCGATATCGGACAGCTGCAATCGGGCGGCCTCCCCAAGTCGCAGGCCGGTACAATAGAGTATCAGCAACAACATTCGCAGCATGCCGGCACAGAGATGTCGGGTATCATGAGCGCTGGCTGCGGTGATGAGATGGACGACCTGGTCCTGGGTGAAAATATACGGTAGAAAGGTCGACGCCTTTATGGGTGCCCAGTCCTGTTCGGGCACAAAGCTGGCCGGATCCCGACGGCGGCGATACAGGCAGAGTTGGCGGATGACACCAAACTCCAGCCCCACGCTGACCGGCTGCCGATGTGGGTTACGTGATAACCACTCATGCAATACAGCGTCGAAAGGCACCTTGGCATGTAAACCGGCCCGATGCTCGACAGCGCACTGAAAGCTCTTAAGCGCAAGCTCACTGCGTTGGTATGAATGCCCCATCGCACGCTTGAAAGCGACAAAATGGACGATGTCTTCGGCGAGTTCGGCCGCGCAGATAAGCGTCATTTGGGGACCGGCAGAGGCAGTTGGCGTAAGTGCTTGGTGTCAATGCGCAGATAGGCGGAAAGCGACGCTGGTGATCGATGACCGAGAATGTCGCTTATGACCTTGGGCGAGGTCTCTAGCTCCATCTGCCGGCATGCATGTGTATGGCGCAGTACATGGCTACCCAAGTACGCGGCCGTAACGCCGGCAGTCCGGGCATACCCAGCGAGCATATGCCGTATCGCTGAAGACGCACACAAGGGGTAATGGGGTGCTCTCATTGATAGGAATAAATGTCGTGTCGGTGCCCGACGGGGCCGCCCACGCTTGAGGTAGCTGACCAATGCGCGGGCAAGTGCCGGCAACAGTGGCAGTGCGAAGGCGACACCGGTCTTTGGTCGTACGACATGCAAGGTGGCGGCTTGCCAACCGATATCGTCGAGCGTCAGACGGATCACCTCGCCAGCCCCCAAGCCGTAACAGCTCATCAACAAGAGTACCGTATAGTCGCGCAACCCGACGGGCGTCTTGCGATCAATGGCTGCCAGGATGCGGAGGACATCCGCCCACGGTAGCGCCCGCAGTGGCTGCTCGTAGCGGCGTATAACCGGGGTTACGACGCATGACGCAAGGTCATTGGACACCTGTCCGGTGGTCAACAGAAAACCCAAGTAGCGACGCAGGCTACAGCCAATGTCAGCTGTGGTCGTGCGGGCATAGCGCTTACTGCACGCCATCAGAAATGCATCGATATCCGTTAGCAAAAAGTCTTGCAACGACCGATGCCGGGTACCCATAAACGCCAAAAAATAACGTATATGAGCCAGTTTCTTCTTGATGGTACCTTCCGGGTTACCGCGGTGTTGGCGTAAATGTTCGGCGAAACCCTTTAGTTGGGGCTCGGGTTGAAAAGTACCGTTCATCCTGGCTTGCCACGGAGGGACCTCAACGCCTAAGGCGCTTAATCCAAATGCCCAGGCCCGCAAGGCAGACTGCGCTCCCTGGCAAGCACACTCCGTATCGACCCGCCGTTGTCGTGCATACCACTGGGCAAAGACGGTTACGCCGACCTGCGTCAGTTGCTCATTGGGACTTAGGGCTTCAGCCATGCAGTAATGATGAAAACGGCGTATCCAGTAGAGATACTGATCAATCGAAGCCCGTTTGAGGCTGCGGTTGTCTCGCCATACGCCATGAACCTTGGCTAATTGGGTCTCGAAATCGGGTACCACCTGCTTGCTGTGCACCGTTCATCTCCGGCAGTTGCCTTAATGCTCCGGTGACAACATTAATACCAGTCCCTGGGCGGGTCTGCCCCAGAGTTGTGTTGGGTGCGCTTTAAGTGCGGGCTTCGTGGGGCGAACCCTAAGGGCGCGGGTAACCTTGGCAGATAAACGGCGAGCGTGGTACGCAGCGCCATCAAAACACCGGTTCCCCGTAGTCTCCCTTGGAATGACGTGAGACTTGGCTGGCAGTCGCGAAACAATACCGGTGCGGCCTGCAAAGCACCGACCAATGCGCCTCGTACCAGATAAATCCGGCGGCGGACCCATCGAGCGGCACTGGGTAAGGAGATATCATCGGGACGCAGCGTATTCGCCGCAGCTTCGACACTGCTGGCGTGCTCGGCATGCAGAACAACCCGTTCCAATGCCACGAGCGTGCCGGGCAGACGAGAGGCCAGACAATCTGGCAAAAGGCTGAACGTGCGATGGCCCTTCGGGCAGTACCAGCGAGGTATCCGCGTACCAGTAGGCGTTACCCGGGAGTATGTGCCGTGTCGAGAAAAGGAACAGCCACCTTGCGGATGTAGCGGGCAACTTGGCAATCTCGCCATGCGCCACCCTTGAGTTGCCACATAGGCTTCGCCTGAAAGGGATGTCTCGAATCGGAGCTGCATCTGAGACCTGCACCATGGAATGTTGACAGGTATTTTATCCCGAGAAACAAAGCTGCACAGCGCCCATAAGCCCTGCGATCCCTCATTATACTCCACATAAAAATCGACTTGGGATAATGATCCCAACAGCCGATCCGGGTGATGCCGTTATTCCGACACACCTTGCCGTAACCTGAGTAGCCATCGGCTTGCAGGATGCCCTTAAAGTCGTCAAGCAGACGCACCGGCACTTTGCCCGCCCGTGAGGGGTCGTATTCAAACAGAACCGACGGTTGCCCTGGCGGGCCACCGCGGGTGAGCCACATCCATTTATCAGACTGCGCCGTTTTACCGTTTTCTTTTAAAACGTACATTCGGGATTCGTCGGCTTGCAAATAATCACCGCTGTTCTGCACTTCGCGCATCAGATTGATGAGCGGTTTAAACACGTCATCCAGGCGAATAACCCAGTGTGCCATGCTGGTGCGGCTGATCTCATGCCCCAGGCGTTTGAGCATGTGTTCCAGACGATACAGAGGCAGGCCATCGGCGTATTTTGAGGTGATGATGTACGCCAGCAACGAGGTGGTGGCCGTGCACTTGCCCAGCGGATGAACCGGGCGGGCAGCTGCCAGGATGCGCTCTTCGCCGTCTTGTTCGAACACGGCTTTTTCCTGCCAGTATTCCAGCACTTTCAACTGAGCGGGGATGAACTGCAGCTCTTCCTTAACCGTAACTATTCAGCTGGTTTGATTTAAAATGCTCTGATCATTACCTGCTGCCACCTCCATGAACGGTGGCACACTCCCCTCGAACAAATGCATCAGGGCTTTCGAGGCAGACACGTTCTGCTTGCGCGCCGTCGACAGATAACTGCGCACGCGACAGAAGATTTCGGCTCCTTCAAAGGATCGAAAACAACCCGATATTTTTTGCTGCACTTTGAACATGCGGATGTCCCGCTCACCTTGGTTGTTGGTAAACGGTACCTCTGGATTGTCGAGGAAGCGTAGCACATCCGATTCGTAGGCGATCAGCCGCTCCAGCAGGTTGCGGGCCCGCGTGCGTTTGAGCCGCCCGGGTTTGCCTTGGCGCAGGCTTTCATCCGGTGGCGGGCACTCTTTTTGCGCGTTTGCCAGGCAGCGTCGGTACACCTTGCGCCACCGCTGCGCTTTGTCCGGTGGCAGGCAGCCGCCGGCGTCGTCGACGCTGTCGGTCATGATGTTCAGTAGAGTTTGCATTCGTTGAGCCCACACCTGTTTATCCTGCTCCCAGGCGCGCTGAAGTTCTCGCAGGTGGTGCGCATTGCACAGAGAGTGCACGCATGAATAACGGTAATACGGCTTCCAATGATCATGACAGAGCACACCGTTGAAGCGCGGCAGGATGCCGATCGCATTCATCGCCTTCTGGCCTCGTTGTGCATGGGGCGCAAGCCAGGTCAGTCGGTCATTCGATGCGCCGTGCAGCCAGTGACGTTGACCACCGATGTTCACGCCTGTTTCATCGGCGTGAACCACCGACGCCTCGGCCAGGCGATCCTTGACCCACGGCTCAAATTCAGCGGCCTTATTGAAAGCGTCCTGATTGAAGTTGAACAGTGAGCCGACACTCAGTGGGATGCCGACCTGGTCTTCGAAGTACTCGCGGATGCGCTCATAAGGCAGGAGCTGGTATTGCGACAGATAGACCGCGTGGGCCTTCAACCGCGGGCCGTACTGAACCGAGCGTTCAACGCCGGCCGGAAAGGGCGCCACGATACGTTGCCCTTGGGCGTTTTCCAGGACCTCGGCCTGGTACTCCGTGACAAAACGGCGGATATCCAGGTCAATGACCTGACGTTTCTCGCAGCCCACGACCCGGAACCGGCTGCCTTTGGGTAAGGTGCGCCGGTCCAGCTTCACCCTCTGGATCGCATCCGGATCCGCCACCGGTTGCAGCGTCTTGCCAATGCGGCCGGGCTGCCCGCCCGGCTTGCGCCCGCTTTTAGTCCGGTTCTGTCTGGGGCGGTTCGGATCCTGGGACGGCGGCGTGCTGCTGTTGGCACTGTTGATGTTGAGCCGCCCGCTCAGTAGCTGGATCAGCACCATCAGCAACTCGATGGCCGCCCGCAGTGAAGGCTAGACGGTTGTGTCCTCCTGGAGTTGCTGTCTGACGTTCGCCAGCGCGGCGTCGACATCGATGTTGCTGATCTTCATGGATCTGAGTACCGTCGAGTGAAGGGTTATTATCGCACGACTTTTCCAGGCCGAATTTTCCTCCTGAGCGCGGATTTGACGGGGTTTTTCAAATCGGCGTCGCCCCGGGGATGGACAACAAAACGAAAGGGCCGTGAAGGGATCCTAGAAGCTTTGCGCGCCGCTTTAGGGTGTTGCGTTGAGTGTGGCCTAAATTCATGAAACTGGGGCCAAAACCCTGTCAAGAACTTTTTGAGAAAAATCGAGGTGAATAGTTACCCTTAACCTTGGTAAAAAAGGTCTTACTGGCGCCCACTTTTTCTTCGTCGCTGAGGGTCAGTTCAATACGCTCGCGCAGCAGTTTGTCCGAGAAGCCACGCTGGCGACGTTTACGGGAGGCCGGTGGTGCCTCTTCCTCTACAACATCGTCTGGCAGCTGATCGCGCAGAACATCAATCTCAACTTCCAGCTCGGCTTCGTCAAACAGATGAATCTGGTGTGCGGACTTCTCACTGCTGGCGCCGAACTGCTGAATCCGTTTCCAGCGCAGCAGTTCTTCGAGAATCTGGATATAGTGATCACGCTGTTGGATTCCAGCGCTCTTGGCCGACAGTTCCTGCTGAAGACCTTCGACAACCGACCGCAATTCAGCGGCCGAAAGGCCGCTGATATCGGGTGTTTTTGAAGGTGCTTCAGGCTTTAATCTCATGAACAAAGTATAGCAAAAACAACGCCCTAAAGCACCAAAAAAGAGCTAATTAACAGCCTCATAATGCAGAATTTTATGCCCTTTTAATAGGGCAATATCGTAGCCGTCCAGCAACCAGTTGATCTGCTCGCCCGTCAGTGGCATCAGCTCATCCGAGGCCTTAGGCCACTTGAACTTCTCCTCCGCCAACGCCTTATAATAGAGTACAAAACCGTTGTCTTCCCACATCAGGCACTTGATCTTGTTTCGATGCCGGTTGGTGAAGGCGTAAAGCGCTCCGGTAAATGGATTATGGCCCAGTTCCTGTTCAACCAAGACCGCCAGGCCCTGGGCCTGTTTGCGGAAATCAACAGGGGCCCGGTACAGATAAATCTCTGGCAACGACAGTGACGGGCGTAAATATCGGTGGCGCATCACAGTTGTCTCAAAACAGCGCCCAGCAACTCGATGTTGCCGGCGTGCAAACCGGTGATCGAGACACCACCGGGCAGCGATACGGTCAGGCCATCGGCTCCGCCGATGGTAGCGCCAGGAACAGAAACGACCCGAGCGAACCCGGTGGCCGCTTGCTCTTGCTCCAGGGAGTCTTCAATCAAGACCAGCTTCCGGCGCCAGTAAACGAATTGATGATAAACCAATGACTGCTGCTTGCAGTAAGCGCTGCCGGACACGCCGGTGGCTTCCCAGTCAGTGATATGCTGCTGCCAGACCTGTGCTCGTTCGGTGAGCGCAAAGCCCACCAGACACTTCTATCAGCCGCAGTTAATGCGCCGCTTCGGGCCTGGTGGGCTTTCAGGCAGGATTACTTCGCGGTGATGGTGGACATCACCAGCTTGCTGTCTTTCTTGATGGGGCCATCTTCTTTGGCGCCCAGGGTGTATTCAAAGATGGGGTATCCCTTTAGCTCCACAAATGGCAAAATCTCTCAATGGATGTGCCAACAATTGCTCCGATAGGTGGAAAAGATTATCCAACAACCTGGGTTCAATTCCTTGATTGGTTCCACTCTGAACAAGCGTGCCGGGATTTTTTGGAACAGCTACGCTGGTCGGACGGACTGATTTGCCCGAAGTGTGGGGTAATATCGCAAGTTCATCGACGCAGTCGCGGCAGATTGATCTGTCCAGCATGCAGACATCAAGCAACGGTAACAGCGGGCACCATTTTTGATAAAACGCGCACAGAGCTTCGCGTCTGGTTTGCCGCCATTTGGTACATCACCAACCAAAAGCATGGCGTCAGCGCATTGGGGTTGCAGCGTGTACTTGGCCTTGGCAGCTATGAGACAGCGTGGACCATGCTGCACAGGCTGCGCCGAGCAATGGTACGCACGGACAGAGAGTTGCTCCATGGAGAGGTTGAGGTCGATGAAACCTATCTTGCACTCACCGACCGAGCCGACCCGATTAGTGCGGTGGGACGTAAAAGCAACACCACCAAGGTGTTGGTCGCCATAGCAGTGGAGATACTGCAACCCAAGGGATTTGGAAGAATACGGATTCAACGGATTGAGCGTGGTGACAACGATAACCTGATGCCCTTCATCAAAGCCTTCATTCGTCCAGGATCGCTCATCCATAGCGATGGCTCACCTGCTTACCGCCTGCTCACGGAGAGTGGATATGAGCACCGACAAACGGTTCATCTTGGTTCAGCCACTCCAGCCCATGAATCAATGCCAGGCGTTCACCGTGTGGCATCACTCCTGCAACGCTGGATGATGGGCACACACCATGGCGCAGTCCAGCCAGGACAGTTGGATAATTATCTTGATGAATATGTATTTCGGTTTAATCGCCGTAAATCCAAATCAAGAGGCTTACTGTTTTATCGCTTGCTCCAGCAAGCAGTTGTGACAAAGCCGGTCACCTACCAAAAGGTGGTGGCACGGCGGGGAAAATCTGGAAATTGAAGTCTGTGGAGCTAAAGGGATACCCCGTATTCAAAGATACCCGTTTTCATACCGCCGTCTTCGCCGTGCACCATCAGCATGTCACCGGATTCGACGTTCTCCGTCAGGATGGCAGATACGTCCATGTTCTCGCCCTTTTTCAGGGGCGCGTAGCCAACCACCGGGCCGGATCGTATTGGCTCAGTGCCCCTTGGTCCAGTTGCATCTGATCCTGCGCTGTGGGTTGCCGGGCGACCCTTTCGTCCATTGCATCGTCGGTGGTGGTTCGGCCCGCAGGGTACTTTCGCAGCTCATCGATGGCCTTGTTCCGGGCAATGGACACCAGACAGGTAATTGGTGAGGCTTTACCTGCATCGAAGAGGCCTGCCCGCTGCCAGATTTTAAGATAAGCCTAAGACCCTGATGCGCCTGGATTAGTTGACCACTACACTTATGTGCCGGAGTATTTGCGCTACGCTGAGAAAGAAAAAGCTGACGCGAGATCACGTGCTAAAATGTGAAACTTGGCCGGCCAGATTCTGCGCCAATTCTGACAAATTCTGGCTAGCTTGAGCAATTTGATTGGATGAGGCCGAGGTTTGGTCAGCCACTTCGGAGATCTGCTCGATGTTTCTATTCATTTCCTCCGAAACCGCTGACTGCTGCTCAGTGGCCTTGGCGATCTGAGCTCCCATATCAGAGATGCGATCTACGCTCGCCATGATCGCCTTGAACGAAGACTCGGTTTTAAGCGCCAGGTTGACGGATTCCTCGCTTTCCTTTTGGCTTTTTTCCATGCTCTGAACCGCTGTTTTTGCCCCTTCCTGTAGTCGGTGGATGGTGTCGCGGATCTGTCCCGTCGAGGATTGGGTGCGCCCTGCAAGCGATCTCACTTCATCGGCTACCACCGCAAAGCCTCGCCCACTATCACCCGCCCGAGCAGCTTCAATGGCTGCATTCAGGGCAAGCAGGTTAGTTTGTTCCGCAATATCACTGATCACCTGCAAAACCGATCCGATCTCGGTACTGTGCCCATTCAGCGCCACCACAACTTGTGTTGACTGACTCAGCGCTTTTGCCAGCCCGGAGATCTGTTCCGTCATCTGGTGCAATACAGAATTCCCCTCGCTGGCCTCTTCATTGGCGTTTGCTGCAGCATCGGCGGCAATCACTGCGTTGGAGGCCACCTCACGTACCGTGGCCGAAAGCTCAGTCATGGCGGAGGCTATCTGATCCGTCTCATGCTTCTGCCGGTGAACCCCTTGGGCACTTTCTTCCGTCACGGCCGAAAGCTCCTCCGATGCCTGCGCCAGTTGTTCGGCAGATCCTGCAACTTGTCTGACGATATTCCTGAACTGCTCAGCCATCGTGTTGAGCGATTCAGAGACCTCCGTCAGTTCGTCATGCCCCAAACATTTCGCCCTGTATGTAAGGTCGCCCTTCGCGAGGGCTTCTGTGGTCTGCATAAGATTGCTGATACTCGCACTGACGCCCTTATAAAAAGATGTAAACAGGTAGAACATTGCGAGCAAAACAAGCGCTAACAAGCCGATGGTGGACTTATAGACAAAAGCAGCAGCAGCCTCCCTCTCTGCAAGGGCACCATCAACAAGAGGGATCAGACGGTCAAACTCGCTATAGACTTCATCAATGGCCTCCGTTGCTGCTTCATTGATCTGTTGTGCCGACACGCTGATTGTTTCTGGCTCGCGAAATTCTTTATGCAACAGTTCAATAAACCGGCTAACAACGCGCTTTATTTCCTCTCTCGCCTGGGTTAACTCCCTCTGAAGCTCAGGTTGGTAGGTTATAGAGTGGGATAAATTGTACTGGATCACGTCAAGGTACTGGTTTATCCGGTCTTGCCGATTGGCCAGAGCAATACGGCTATCACCTTGGTGGGCGCCTCTTGCTGCCACGCCCGTTGCGATGCCTCGGGCTTGCCCCATGGCTTCAGTAATTTGAGGGTAGGAGGTGGTTATAAGGGAAATTAGATAGTGGGTGTCAGCAGATGAATCCAGAGTAAGATTGGATTTTTCATGAATAGCGTCTCCTACCGCAAACAGATCCCTGAGCAAATCCGTGTGTTGCTGGAAGCTTTGACCCTGATCGAGATCTTGCAGCCTGCGTACCAGCTGCGCCCAAGCCACAGATACCTCCGACCCTTTTCCAGTCAGAGTGAGTTGATTCAATTGCTGCAAAGACTGCTGCACCCGCCCCTGAAGCGCCTTCATTGGCGCTGCAAAATTCTCCGCACCATTCAGATATGCGGCAGACATTCCGCGATGCTTCTGCACCAGCTCAATAGCCGAACGAACCTGTTTTATTTCTGTCAGACCAGCCCTTTGATTGGCCGTAAACTCCACAATGCCAGTTTTTTCCTGCAAAAGCAGAACACCAATGATCATCAGGGGGATGAGAAAGGCTCCTCCGATGATCATGAACTTTTTTGAGTATCGCAACTTTCCAAGAACATAAACACCAGGGGTCAAGAGTGCTTTCAGCATAACGTGCGGATCCTATTAATATTATTGTTTTATCTTTGGATTCAAGTCTCGAACTACCCCGGTTGCAGAAGTTCTTGCAGCTCGGTTGCATCCATGGGCTTTCCAAACAGATAGCCTTGTAATTGATCGCAACCGCAATGACGCAAAGCTTCTGCCTGGGCCTCGGTTTCCACACCCTCGCCGACGGCCGTAGCACCGAAAGCATGCGACATGGCTATCGTTGCTTTGACAATGGCAGCATCACCCTGATCAGTGAGCATGTCGTGCACAAACTCACGATCAATTTTAACTTTGTCAAATCTGAACAGCTTTAGAAAGCTCAGACTGGAATACCCTGTCCCAAAATCATCGGCAGCCAGCAGCACTCCCAGCGCCTGAATCTCATCGAGTATCTCGCGAGCAATAGCGGTCCCCTGCAAGACACTCCCTTCGGTCAACTCCAGTTCAAGCTTATCTGGCGCAAGGCCGCTAACTTCCAGCGCCGTCTGGACAGACTGGGTCAAAGCAGGCTCCCGCAACTGACGCGCCGAGACATTAACGGCGACAAAACCTAGTATCAGCCCGGAATCCTGCCATTTCCGCGCTTGCAGGCAAGCCTGCTCCAACACCCACTGCCCGATCTGGATAATCAGATCGCTTTCCTCCGCTATGGGAATAAACCGATCCGGCTGCATGAAACCGTGCTTGGGATGCTGCCATCGCAGCAGCGCCTCACAGCCAACAACAACTCTGGTCTTTGTGTCAATCACTGGCTGGTAGTGCAGCCTCAACTCATCGCGGGCCACAGCCTGCCGCAAATCATTTTCTATGTTCAACCGCTCTGACACCTGCAGGTTCATCTCGGGCACGAAGAAACAGTGCCTATTCCGACCTGCAGATTTTGCATGATACATGGCTGTATCAGCATGCATCAGCAAAGTTTCAGTATTGCTCCCATCAGCAGGGTAGACGCTGACCCCCATACTGGTGGTCACAATAAGTTCTCGCCCCCTCAAGCAGGTCGGCTGGCGCAGCGCCTCGCCAAGATTTTGAACAATTGGAATGGCTTCTTCCGGTTTGGACAGGCAATCCAGGATAACGGCAAACTCGTCGCCCCCCAGGCGCGCCTTCGTGTCATGCTTGCGTAAATTCGCATCCAGACGCCGCCCGATCTCACACAACAGCAAGTCACCAATGGCATGCCCCATGGTATCGTTGACCAGCTTGAAGTTATCAAGATCGATGAAGATAACGGCCACCATCAAATCACTCTGTTGCGCCTGACAGATGGCCTGTTTAAGTCGTTCCTCAAACAACACGCGGTTGGCCAAGCCGGTCAATTGATCGTGGGTCGCCCGCTGTAGCAACTCAGCCTCAAAACGCTTCTGCTCGCTGATATTTCTAGCGATTGCCGACAGATGTATTTCTTGCCCTTCCTCATTGGAGTGCGCAATCAGCAGCAACAAAACCGGAACTTCGCCCTTTGACTCACTCCACAGCATCAGTTCCCCGCTCCAGACGCCATTTGACAAGGCCTTGGGCAAAGCTTTTTCGCGCACCAGCCGCCGTGATTCCGCAGTCAGCAAATCATCAAACCGGCGGTTACCGACCTCCTCAACGAGCACCCCTGTCAGCTGTCTGCGTCCGGCCGGGTTGAGGTATATCAACTTGCGATCCACCGTAAACATAGTGATGATATCTGGGGTGGCGTCCATAATTGAGAGCAAGCGCTGCCGATCTGCCTCCATCTGCAAGCGCTGGGTGGCGTCGCGAACCACTGCGATCACTTGTCGCTGACTGCCACTTAGCTTCGGGCTAAGGCTAATTTCAACCGAGACCTCACTGCCATCCTTGCGCAGCGCCGTCATCGCCGACATGCCTCCTATTGCTTGAGAATATGGCGCCTCAACGTAACGCCTGTGATAAACACCCTGTGCCCGTCGATGGCGCAGCGGAACCAACTCATGCACCGTGCGCCCCACCAGATCTTCGCGGGAATAACCAAAAATTCGCTCAGCTTCCCGGTTGATACGAAGAATGCGGCCATCATTAGCGCTAATGACAATACCATCAGCAGCGGACTCCAATATGCTATCCGTCTCCTTCTCAGCACATTGCGCGATTTCCGCCTCCTCCCGGAGCTGATCGAGAAGGTGTTGGGTTCGAAGATTACCCTTATTAAATGCCTCAACCAGTTCGCCCACCTCATCACTGGCCTGATAATCAAAGCGCCACCCATAGCTGCCCTGGTCGGCCCGAAGCGCCAGGCGGGCCAGCTCACGCAAAGGCCGCACCCCCTGCCGATAACCTATTAAGGCAAACGCGATCAGCAGCAGCAGCCCCAGCAACTGCAACGCATTCAAAACCTTGTATTGCGCACTCTGAACGCGACGCTGGCTCGCAACCAACAGTTCGGTCAGAGCTTCAGCCCGAGTCAGCAAACGCTCATTGTTTGCTTCAAAGTACGAACTTTGATCAGAAAGCCCACCCCCCGCCATCGGTTTCAAAACAAGTTCTGTGACGGCTCGATACTCAATCCAGCCGGCCTGTAGCTCCGTGATATATGCTTTAAGCTGCTGTCTATCCCTCTTGAACAACAGGCCAAAAGGCGCACTCGCGACCGTTTTAAGACTTGAGTCATAGCTGTTGACGCTCTGCTTAATGGCCTCAAGACACGAGGCAATCGCGGCACTTTCATGAGGGGCATAACCGCCACATACTATCGACAGCAAAGCGATACGCTGACTGTGAATCCGCAGTTTGCCGGCCTCGTTCACCAGCCCGCTGAAAGAAGCGATCTGACTTCTCCCCAGATAGCCAACTCCTGCATGCGCACTCCATAACAGCAGAAAAATAAGCGTCACAAGAGTCAGTTTGCGGCCCAGCGTTAATCGGAAGATGCCTTGTTTGCGATGTTTAGGGGATGATGCGATGAGTTTTTGTTGCTTGTTTAGAGGCTCACAATCCATGATTAGCCATGCTTCTGTGCCATGTTTATGATTATTGTTAAATAATCAATATACACAGGCGAACCCTAGTCGTCTTGATACAAGTCATATTATTAGGAGAGTCTTCAGTCTGGTTATCCCCAATAAAGAGCGGAGGTGCATTCAACCGGTCACGACAACACCATTAATCTCCGCCCTAGCTGGGAGTAATGGTAGATGTCCACAACGAACCCAATGAACGCTGTGAGGAAAGTGTAGTGGTTCAATGATTCCGGACATCAACGTAGGTGGTAATATGGCTGCCCTAAGCGAGGCGCCTGATGACAGGAACACAACGTTCCTTTTCTCCCAAGTTAAAGCCGGACGCTGCCAGCCTGCTGCTTGACCAAGGATCTCGCGTTGCGCAGCGCTGTAAGTCTTTCTGTATGGGTGGAAGTACCCTATGGTGATGGGTGCAACAGCAAGCTGATGGGGGAGGCAATCGAGGAAATCGATCGCCGTCCGGACTTTCGGGGCGGCTGCTCTTGTTGTGAACTGGAAAGCCGATTATATGACGAACACTATTGAGTTTGGTGACGCTGATATTTTGTTCACCGATGTGGACGATACGTTGACCACAGAGGGCCGGCTGCTGCCAGAGACCAGCCTTTCCGTTATGTCGATGTGGCGGTGGACTACAACCAGCAACAGTCTTTGACGCCGGAACAGGTGGCGACGATTCACGACGCCCTGATAGCCCAGGGCTTCAACGTTCGGAAAAGTTCGATTCATCTCAACATATTTCTGGGCGACTTCGATAAATCCACCATGGCATTACGAGTAGGTCGTGAATTACTGGGCCTGGATCTGCAGGCATTGCAGCAGCGCTCGGTATTTATTGGCGATGCGCCCAATGACGAGAGCATGTTTCGCCACTTCCCATTGAGTGTTGGTGTAGCAAACATTCGCAAGCACTTGCCCGTGATGACCCATCGGCCGGCGGCAATCGTCAGCCAACGTTCGGGCCTGGGTTTTGCTGAGATGGCGGAGGCTTGGCTGCGCCAGCGCGCAGAATCCGGGCTGAAACCGGCCGATACACGCCTCGGATGATATCAACGAGGGTTAACTGATCGAGTATCTAGTCTGATGGGCGCCAAAGAACGGCAGCGTAGCATTCTGGAATGGGTGCATGAGCAGGAGCATGTCGAAGTTGAAGACATTGCGCAGCGCTTTGGCGTCACGACATCAACAAGCTGTGCGAACAGGGCCTCTTGCGCCATCGTTACGGTGGCGTCAGCTTACCTGCCAGCGTTGCTGCAAATCCCATTGATGATAACCAAGTGCGCAATTTACGGATCAAGCAGCAGATCGCTAAGCGCATCGCGGCTGATATTCCGGAAGCGGCCACCGTCAGCCTTGGTGTGGGCAGTACCATCGAACTGGTGGCGCAAGCGCTGATCCATCATCAATCACTCCGGGTTTTGACCAACAACCTCAGTGTGGCCTCAGCGCTTTCAGGGAATTCCGGCATCGAAGTGATCGTGTCTGGCGGACAATATCGGCACAAAGACCACGATGTGGTCGGTCAGGAAGTTACCAATTTCTTCAGTTCTTTCATCACCGACTTCGGCATCATCAGTACCGGCAGCATGGATCTGCAGAACGGGTTGATGGACCATGATATTCGCGAGGCCGAAGTCAGCCGAGCGATCATAGCCAATACCCGGACCCGCATGCCTGGTGGCTCATCACAGCAAATGGACTACGAGCTCACATTGCAAGGTAGCTTCGTTCAAGTACGTTGATCGCTTCTATACCGATGTCATCCGCAATCAGCAACGGGCGGGCCTACCTGGCTCGGTAGAAATCATCAATTTGGCGAACCGCTCATTTCTTATCTTCCTCAACACGGCGAGCAAAGTTGCTCAAGCACAGAAACTTGAACAACTATTGCCGTGGAATGCGTAATTGGAGCGGGCTTCAAAAAAAGTGGCTCAGTTCGGCTGTGGGTAAGGGGATCGGTGCCATACTGCACGCATGCATTAGCGTCACAAGTAAGGAATCGGATATATGGCGAATGGCACATGGAACTGGGATCCGAACAGTTTGCTCGATGATCTTCCAATGGAAGATACCCCCGGTGTAAAGCTTTTGCTTAACAGTGCCGGATTACTAATGGCCGACCGTGGCGAAATTATCGACAAGATTCTTAAGCCAGATGTAACTATTCAGCTCAAAAAACCCGTGAAAGTTCTTGACAGGGTTTTTGCTTGAATCTCTTCACCTTATTGGCATACGCACCGATGCTACTAGACAGGCCATAAGCGACGACATGAGAGCGATTGAAGGGCTTCAATGACCGATGCCTATCACGGGGCAGCCCCGGTTTTTTAATCGCCTTATAAGAGCGCTCAGAGCCAAAAATGTCGCCCTGAAAACCCGTGCGATAATGGCTGTCTTACAAAGCCATTCCGGTGCGGGTAGACATTGAAAATAGACAATATCGACATTGATTCGGCAATCGCCTCCGTCAAGAACCTTCTTGAGAAAGAGCGTGACCTGTCGCCTTCATTCAAGGCCGCTCTGGAAGTGCTGCTCGTTTTGGTGGCGCTCCTGCTTAACCGCACGACGCTCAATAGTAAAAATAGTCGTAAGCCGCCCTCAACGGATCCGAACCGTGACAAATCTTCCAGAAAGGGTTCCAGCAATAGCAAGCCTGGCGGACAGAAGGGGCGTATCGGAACCACCTTGCGGCCAGTCGATGATCCTGATGCCGTGAAAGCGCTGAAAGTCGATCGACGCTCTCTGCCAAAAGGACGGCGGTATCAAGAGGACGGTTATGAAACACGGCAGGTCATCGATATTGATATCGCGCGATTCGTGACTGAATACCGAGCACAGGTTATTAAAGACGATCAGGGAAATCGATTTGTTGCTGCCTTTCCGGACAGGGTCAATCGGTCGGTTCAGTATGGCATCGGCATCAAGGCCAATGCGGTCTATATGTCGCAGTTTCAGCTGTTGCCTTATGACCGAATCCGTGACCACTTTCAGGAGCAGATGGGCATTCCGGTCAGTGCTGGCTCTGTCTTCAATTTCAACAAAGAGGCCTACAAGAAGCTGGACCATTTCGAGCAGTGGGCGAAGGCTCAGCTCGCCAAGTCTGATCTCATGCATGTTGATGAGACCGGCATCAACCTAAACGGGAAGCGCCACTGGTTGCACTGCGCGTCCAATAGCGCATTAACGCTGCTCTACCCCCACACCAAGCGTGGCACCGAGGCCATGGACGAGATGAGCGTCTTGCCCTTCTTCAACGGAGTGTTGTGTCACGATCATTGGAAGCCGTACTACCGTTACGCGTGCACCCATTCCCTGTGCAATGCGCACCCTCTTCGAGAGCTGGAGAGGGCATGGGAGCAGGACGGTCAACACTGGGCCAAGGCGATGAAAGCCCTGCTGATCGATATGAACAATACGGTAGCGGATGCCGGTGGCCGCTTGCCAGCCACTGATGCTGAACGGTGGCGACAGCGCTATCGACAACGTCTCGAAGAGGCAGATAGCGAATGTCCACCACCCGATGAGAGCCAGCGAGAGGCAGGGAAACGAGGCAGGCTAAAACGATCAAAAGCCCGAAACTTGCTGGAAAGGTTACGAAACTTTGAGCACGACGTTCTGCGTTTCATGGATATCGAGTACGTCCCCTTCACCAACAATCAGGGGGAGAACGACCTGCGCATGACGAAAGTGCAGCAGAAAATATCCGGTTGTTTTCGATCCATGGCGGGGGCGAAGATCTTTTGTCGCGTTCGCAGTTACCTGTCAACGTGCCGTAAGCAAGGGATGTCAGCCACAGAGGCGCTGGCTTTACTCTTTCAGGGGAAAACCCTGCGTTTATGGATACCGATGAGACTCAATTTTAATGATCGTGGCAGATATGAGCTGAATAGTTACGCTTATTAATGAGTCAATGCGCAGAGGGGGCGTATTGATCGATCAGTATCATGGCATTACGCATCTATACGATAGAAGCGGTATTAATAATACTGCACGTGCAGTTCCTGCCTTCATTTTTAGCTTGATTCAGTGCTTTATCGGCTAGTTCGATCAATAAATCGGTAGTTTTATTACTATCTGGAATAAAGCTAGCCACACCAAGACTTGCTGTAACGTTTATTGTTTGATCTGAAAATATAATTTTTAAGCTTTCAATTTCATATCGAATACGTTCTGCGATATTCATCGCACCCTGGTGTTCGTTATCAGGTAAAATAATGACCAGCCCTATACCGGAACATCCGCCATATTACCGTAAGCTTCCAGCCAGGCACGCCGATCGGGCGCCCGCTTTTTACCCAATAACATGTCCATACAGCTGTCGGTGTCGTCACCGTCTGCAATGGTCAGCATCACCAACCTGCGGGTATCCGGCGCCATGGTGGTTTCGCGCAACTGCAGCGGGTTCATCTCACCCAGGCCCTTAAAACGCGTGACCGACACTTTTCCGCGGCTGTTCTCTGCCGCCAGGCGGTCGATAATGCCCTGCTTTTCCGACTCATCCAGGGCGTAGAAGGTCTGCTTGCCAAGATCTACCCGGTACAGCGGCGGCATAGCCACAAACACGTGGCCGGCGGCAACCACCGGCCGGAAGTGCTTCACAAAAAGCGCGCAAAGCAGCGTGGCGATGTGCAGCCCGTCGGAGTCGGCATCGGCCAGAATACAGACCTTGTTGTAGCGCAAACCGGCCAGCTCGTTTGAACCCGGGTCTACCCCGATGGCCACCGCGATGTCGTGAATTTCCTGCGACGCCAGCACTTCGCTGGAATCCACTTCCCAGGTATTCAGAATTTTGCCCTTTAAGGGCATAACGGCCTGAAATTGGCGGTCCCGGGCCTGCTTCGCCGAGCCACCGGCGGAATCGCCCTCTACCAGAAACAGTTCCGAGCGCGCGGTGTCACTGCCCGAGCAATCCGCCAGCTTGCCCGGTAGCGCAGGGCCCGAGGTAATTCGTTTACGGGCTACTTTTTTACTCGCTTTCAGGCGGCGCTGGGCGTTGCTGATAAAAAGCTCAGCCAGTATTTCGGCGATGTCGGTGTGCTGATTCAACCACAAACTGAAGGCATCTTTCACCACACCGGAAATAAACGCGGCAGCCTGGCGCGATGACAGGCGCTCTTTAGTCTGACCGGAAAACTGCGGCTCCTGCATTTTGAATGACAACACATAAACCACCCGCTCCCAGATATCCTCCGGTGACAACTTGATACCACGGGGCAGCAGGCTGCGGAACTCACAAAAGTCACGCATGGCTTCTAGCAGGCCTGTGCGCAGACCGTTGACGTGGGTGCCGCCCTGGGCGGTTGGAATAAGGTTAACGTAGCTTTCGGCAACGGCGTCACCGCCGTCGGGCAACCACTGGATGGCCCAGTCCACGATTTCTGTATTGCCAGAAAAACTGCCAGTAAACGGCTCAAGAGGCACCACTTCGCTGCCCGCCAGGGAAATACGCAAATAATCCCGCAGGCCGTCTTGATAACACCACTCGTCTTTCTCGCCGGTTTTTTCCTGGCTAAAGGTCACCGTTAACCCAGGACACAAAACCGCCTTGGCGCGTAGATTGTGGCGCAGGCGGCTGACCGAGAAATTGGCCGAGTCAAAATATTTAGTGTCCGGTGTGAATTTAAGCCGGGTACCGGTATTGCGCTTGCCGCAGCTGTCAACGACCTCCAGCTCAGTCACTTTATCGCCGTTGGCGAACGTCATCCGGTGTACCTGACCGTTGCGCCGAATAAGCACTTCCAGATGCGTCGACAGCGCGTTGACCACCGACACACCCACCCCGTGCAAGCCACCGGAAAAACTGTAGTTGCCCTCGGAAAACTTACCGCCGGCGTGTAGCCGCGACAGAATCAGCTCTACCCCTGGCACGCCCTCTTCCTTGTGCATATCCACCGGCATGCCCCGGCCATCGTCTTCCACGCTCAGTGAGCCGTCGCTGTAAAGCACGACATCAATACGTTTTGCGTGGCCGGCCAGAGCCTCGTCCACGCTGTTATCAACTACTTCCTGGGCAAGATGATTGGGGCGGCTGGTGTCGGTGTACATCCCCGGCCTTTTTCGCACCGGGTCCAAACCGCTTAAAACTTCAATGGCATCGGCGTTGTAAGTTTGCTCGCTCATGGGCGGGGTAAAGCTCCGAATGGGAAATAGTGGACCGCGGCCTAGCTTAGAGAATCAGCAGCAAAGTTCAACGGCTGTTTAATAACGTCAAGCCAGAGTGTCGAAAATCGGGGTGTGTGGGTAACTTCATTTATTTTGATGACGTGAAGGTCGTTTGGCTTCCCTAAATCGGGCTGGAACTTAGAGAAACTGATTTGGATCAACTACATCCCCCGGTTATGCGAGGATGACATTACCATAGATTCATGAAATAATTGGAGCCTGCCATGCGCGAGTCATCCCTTGCCAGGAACAACGACGAAAAAGGCGATGAAGCCACCAGCAAAGCGCTGGAATGGCAGATTGTACTCTTTGTTACGTTCATAATCCTGCCGGCCACCGAGCGCAATCAGAGTTGCCTTGACTGCCACAAGGGTATTGCCCACCAGCTGCCCAAGCAGATGAACACCAGCCTGGACCCCGCTCTGGCGCGCCTGATGAACCAGGCCAGCGGCGAGAGTCTGAGCAACGGCGAAACCTATTACACCGTCAAATCCGTTGATCTGTACAGCGATCCGCAAATGCAGCAGTTGGCGGGCTCACTGGAACCGGCTTCGGCGGTAAAAGTACTCAACACCCAGAACGATGCCGTGGAGATTCAGATATCAGCCTGGCGCAAGCAAAAAGGTTTTGGTCGGGTTATGTATGAAGACTTTGGCCTGAACGTAGCCAGCGCAGTGCTTGAAAAAGACGTAGCCACCGACGACACCCGCTTTATTGAAGGCAACAGCAGGGTAGACGATTTGACCGGCCTGGGCTGGCAGGAAGCCGACATCACCTTGTGGGTGAAAAAAGGCGGCTTCCTGCCGAGCCGCGACGCTCTGTGGGGCTACGCCGGCGACACCTATTCCGAAGGCTGCAGCGTTTGCCATGGCGAACCCGACCCGGCGCATTTTGACGCCAACACTTGGCCTGCCATGTTTGCCGGTATGGTCGGCTCCACCAACATGAACGCCGAAACCCAGGCTCTGGTGCTGAAGTATCTGCAGCTGCACTCCTCAAACTTTGCTGAAAACGCACACTAACCCCCGAGGCAAACATGGCAATTACACGCAGACAGTTTATGCAAGGACTTGCTTCGGTTTCTGCCGGAGCCATGATCGGCCCCGGCCTGCTTATGCAGGCCGCCCAAGCCGCCGTGTCCGCAGAAGGCAGCTGGAAGATCACAGGCTCCCACTTCGGTGCTATCAAGGCGCTGGTAAAAGGCGGGAAAGTAGCCGAGATCAAACCCTTTGAACAGGACCAACACCCCACCGACATGATCAAAGGCGTGCTGGGCATTATTTATAATCCGTCACGCATCCGTTACCCCATGGCGCGCCTGGACTGGCTTAAAAACCGTGAAAACAGCGACCGCACCCAGCGCGGCGACAACCGCTTTGTGCGCCTGACCTGGGACGAAGCTCTGGATCTGTTTTACGAGGAATTGGAGCGGGTACAGAAAACCCACGGCCCGTCCGGCCTGCACTCCTCTACCGGCTGGCGCCAAACTGGCCAGGTGCACAGCTGCGGCAACCACATGGAACGCGCCCTGGGCATGCATGGCAACAGGGTAGCAACCATTGGTGACTACTCCACCGGAGCCGCTCAGGGCATTCTGCCTTACATACTGGGGTCAACCGAAGTGTACAGCCAGGGTACATCCTGGCCGGTGATTCTGGACAACAGCAAAACCATTATTCTGTGGGCCAATGACCCGGTCAAAAACCTGCAGGTGGGCTGGAACTGCGAAACCCACGAGTCTTACGCTTATCTGGAACAGCTCAAGCAGAAAGTGGCAGACGGCAGTATTCGCGTTATCAGCGTGGACCCGGTGCGCACCAAAACCCAAAAGTTCCTGCAATGTGAACAGCTCTACGTGAATCCGATGGCCGACGTGCCGTTCATGCTGGCCATTGCTCACACCCTTTACACCGAAGAGCTTTACGACAAGACGTTTATTGAAACCTACGCTTTGGGTTTCAAAGACTTTATCGACTATGTGATGGGTGAAACCGACGACAAGGTGGAGAAAACCCCGGCCTGGGCCGCTGCCATTTGTGGCGTGAAAGAAGACCAGATTCGTGAATTTGCCCGCCTGTTGGCTTCAGACCGTACCCAACTGATTTTTGGCTGGGCCATTCAGCGCCAGCAGCACGGTGAACAGCCTTACTGGATGGGCGCCGTTGTCGCCGCCATGCTAGGCCAGATTGGCCTGCCCGGTGGCGGAATCAGCTACGCCCACCACTACAGCTCGATTGGTGTACCAGCCTCCGGTGCCAGCGCGCCGGGTGCATTCCCCCGCAACATCGATGCCGGCAAAGAACCCAAACACGCCAGTACAGATTACAAAGGCGCCAGTAGCACAATCCCGATTGCGCGCTGGATTGACAGCATCTTGGCGCCAGGCGAAAAGTTAGAATACAACGGCGGTGAAATAACCTATCCGGATATCCGTATGGTGGTCTTCAGCGGCTGCAATCCCTGGCATCGCCACCAGGACCGCAACCGGATGAAAAAGGCGTACCAAAACCTGGAAACCGCCGTTACCATCGACTTCACCTGGAACGCCACCTGTCGCTTCTCAGACTTGGTGCTGCCTGCCTGTACCCAGTTTGAGCGCAACGACATCGACATCTACGGCTCCTACAGCAATCGTGGCCTGCTGGCCATGCACAAGCTGGTCGACCCGCTGTTCCATTCGCGCACCGACTTCGAAATCTTTACCGAATTGTGCCGTCGCTTTGATCGCCACGATGAATACAGTCGCACTATGGACGAAGGTCAATGGCTGCGCAGTTTGTACAACGCCTGTCGCGACGACAACAATAAGAGCAGTGCGGCGAGACCCCAGGAAGGCGGTTTCAACATGCCGGAGTTTGATGAATTCTGGGAAGCCGGTTATTTCGAATTTGGCAATGGCGAATCCTGGGTGCGCCACGCTGATTTCCGCAAAGATCCGGAACTGAACGCACTGGGTACCCCTTCCGGATTTATTGAAATCAGCAGCCGCAAGATCGGCCGTTATGACTACGATGACTGCAAGGCTTACCCCAGCTGGATCGAAAAAACCGAAAGGTCCCACGGCGGTCCGGGCTCCGACAAGTTTCCCCTGTGGCTACAATCCGTACACCCGGACAACCGCCTGCACTCGCAGATGTGCGAATCTGAAGAATTTCGCGCCACCTACACGGTTCAGGGCCGTGAGCCGGTGTTTATGGGCCCGGAAGACGCCAAAGCCCGCGGCATCGCCGATGGCGACCTGGTGCGGGTGTTCAACGATCGTGGCCAGCTGCTGGCCGGTGCGGTGGTATCGGACGACTTTCCACCGGGCGTTATTCGTATTCAGGAGGGCGCTTGGTACGCCCCGGAAGACGCCAGCATTGGTTCCCTGGACACCTACGGTGATCCCAATACCCTGACCATGGACATAGGCACCTCGCGACTGTCTCAGGCCGTAAGCGCCAATACGTGTCTGGCGCAGATGGAGAAGTTCACCGGCAAAGCGCCGGCGGTAACCGCCTTTGGTGGCCCGATTGAGGTCGAGGTATGACCACCGCACCAGTCACCGAACCGGTCACCGAACCGGTCACTACACTGCAGGCGCCGGATTGGCGCCATGCGGCTTTGTGCCAATGGTTCGCGACGCTGTTTGCAGCAGAGCTGACCGAGGCACAGATACTGGCGTATCAACAGGGCGAGGGTGATGCCATTATTGATGTGCTGAGCGAAATACCGGAGCTGGCCGAGCCAGCCGCTCGGTTTCGCGATGCCTTCAACGGTCTGAACCTAATGGCTCACCCAAGGCTTGAGCTGGCGGCCGATTTTGCTGCCATGTTTCTGATGGACAAACGCAGCAGCGCCCTGCCCTACGCGTCGGTTTACACCTCACCTGGCGGCAACTTTTTCAGTAAGGCCCAGGAACAGATGCAGCAACGACTGGCCGCCAACAAGCAGGCGGTAAAACCGGGCTTTGGCGAACCTTCTGATCACCTTGCAGTGATGCTGGACTATCTGGGCGAGCAATTCGACCAGCTAACCGAACACACGGCCAGCGCCGAACAAACGCAAAAACTTATCGCCATTCAGACCTTTGTCGAGCGCGAGTTGATGAACTGGTTGCCCGCATTCGTCCAGCAGGGCACCACAGTCAACACCGTTTGTCAGATTTATCCAGCGCTGATGAATCTGCTACCGGCTTTCTGCCAGCACCTGCTGGCGCTGGCATACATGCCCGAAGGCCAGGCAAAAACCACAAGCAATTCGTGAAGCCGTACCCGCTAAACGCAAAAAAGCCGCATTCTGATCTAACGTCTGACGTCAATCATCCCTTGGCCTGAGAGCCGTCAGGCGTTAACATTGCCGTTTTTTAAGCAGCCCGATTTTTCCAATCAGACCGACTCCCGAAATCCCAGCATCTGTGAGGCAGACCCCCGTCATGCTTGAACGATTGTTTAAACTCCAGGCCCACGGCACCAACGTCCGTAAGGAAGTCGTTGCCGGTATTACCACCTTTTTGACCATGGCCTATGTGATCGTGGTTAACCCCAGTATTTTGTCGTCCACCGGTATGGATTTTGGCGCGGTGTTTGTAGCCACCTGCCTGGCAGCCGTTGTTGGGACGCTGATTATGGGCCTGTGGGCCAACTACCCGATTGCCCTGGCACCGGGCATGGGCCTGAACGCATTTTTCGCGTTCACCGTGGTGGGCAGCATGGGTTACACCTGGCAAGTGGCTCTTGGCGCCGTGTTTATGTCGGGCTTGCTGTTCTTCGCATTGAGTGTTTTCAAGGTACGTGAGTGGATCATTAACTCTATACCACTGTCATTGCGCTTTGGAATCTCTGCAGGCATTGGCTTCTTTCTGGCGCTGATTGCTCTTGAAAACGCCGGAATCGTGGTCGACAACCCTGCCACCCTGGTGGGCATGGGCGACATTAAAGCGCCCGAGAGCCTGCTGTTTTTTGGCGGCTTCATTCTGATTTGCGCGCTGTCGTTCCGCCGCGTTACCGGCGCGGTGATGATCGGCATTATTGCCGTTACCCTGGTAGCGCTGGCTACCGGCATGATTGAGTACAACGGCCTGTTTTCAGCACCGCCCAGCCTGGCCCCCACTTTTATGCAGCTAGACCTGGCCGGCGCGTTTAACGTTGGTATGATCAGCGTTATTTTTGCTTTTCTGTTTGTTGACCTGTTTGACACCTCTGGCACCTTAATCGGCGCCGCGCAGCGTGGCGGCCTGCTGGACAAAAATGGCAAACTGCCACGCCTGGGACGCGCGCTTATGTCAGACTCCGTGGCCACCATGTCGGGTGCTGTTCTGGGCACATCAACCACCACCAGCTATGTGGAATCCACCGCCGGTATCGCCGCGGGTGGCCGCACCGGCCTAACAGCGGTAGTTGTCGCCGGCCTGTTTGCCGCGTGCCTGGTACTGGCACCCATTGCCAGCATCATTCCCGCCTACGCCACCGCTCCGGCGCTGTTGTATGTGGCCGTGCTAATGGCCAGTGGCCTGAAGCTGATCGACTGGGACGACGTGACCGATGCCGCACCAGCAGTTGTCACCGCGCTGATGATGCCGCTGACGTTCTCGATTGCTAACGGCATCGCCCTGGGCTTTATCACCTACGCGGTACTGAAAGCCCTGAGCGGTCGTTGGTCTGATCTCAATCTGAGCGTGGTTGTTATCGCTCTGGTGTTTATTCTTAAATTCATTTTCCTGGATGTCGCGTAAGCGGCACTATCACGGCATTCCGGCGCAAGGCAGACGTTTCATGGATTACTTTTCCCAAAGCATCAAGCAGGCTATCCGTACGGTTCCGGACTGGCCGAAACCTGGTGTCACTTTTCGCGATATCACCACGGTGCTGCAGAACAAAACCGCGTTTCGTAAGCTGATTGATGCCTTTGTACACCGCTACCACGACCAGCATATAGACGCGATCGCTGCAGTAGACGCCCGTGGCTTTATCATTGGCTCTGCGCTGGCGTATGAACTGAACGCCTCGCTGGTGTTGATTCGCAAGAAAGGCAAGCTGCCGTTTGACACTTTGGTGGAAGACTACGAGCTGGAATACGGCACCGCCTCGGTGGAACTGCACAAAGACGCCCTCAAACCCGGCGACAAAGTGGTTCTGGTAGACGACCTGATAGCCACTGGCGGCACCATGCTAGCCGCCTCCCGGCTGATTCGGCGGATTGGCGCAGAGATTGTAGAAGTAGCGGCGATGATCGACCTGCCCGACCTGGGCGGTTCCGACAAGCTGCGGGCCGAAGACTTAGCGGTTTATACTGTATGCTCATTCGAGGGGGAATAAGCCGCCCTCAAACCTGAACGAATGCAGTAAGTTGATTATAAGAGCTGTGAGGGCGCTGTTCTTAATTAATTTCCTGCATTTACGCAGATTTCGGAGGACACTATCGTGAATTATCAGCACCATTGGCACGACGCCACTCCTATTCATTTGCCCCTTGGCAAAATTGTCTGCATCGGCCGTAACTATGCAGAACACGCCAAAGAACTAAACAACCCGGTCCCGACCGAACCTCTGTTGTTCATAAAGCCCGCCACCGCCGCCGTACACCTGACCAGACCTCTGGACTTCCCGCGGGATCAAGGCGCTGTGCATTTTGAAACCGAATTAGCAGTGTTGATTGGCAAGCCCCTGACCAACGCCTCCGCCAGCGATGCAGAAGCGGCGATACTGGGTTATGGCCTGGCGCTGGATTTAACCCTGCGTGACCTGCAAAGCCGGCTAAAAGAGCAGGGGCAGCCCTGGGAACGGGCTAAAGGTTTTGATCGCGCCTGCCCACTCACGCCGTTCGTACCCGCCAGCGATCTGGACCAGCGCCGCCTGCACTTCAGTCTGGATATAAACGGCGAGCGCCAGCAAAGTGGCGACACCGCCGACATGCTGTTTCCGGTGGTGCCCCTGATTGCCCACATCAGTACACAGTTCTCTCTGTTACCCGGGGATGTAATACTGACGGGCACGCCCAAAGGTGTCGGGCCACTGCAATCCGGACAAATTCTGCAACTGACCCTGGAAGATCGCCTGTCGGTGTCGACCAGAGTGATTTAGACAACAGCCTCAAGCGTAGTTTAACGTGACGACGCTGAATCGTTTTTTGGTTAGGAGCGTATATCTGGTATGGCAAAAAAACCGGTTACCACCCGCAGTGGTCGTTTCTTCAAACTCGCAGGTATGACTGCCTCCGTGGCCGGACAATTCGCTGGCCAAAAGGCGCGCAGTTTTTTCAGCAGTGAAAACGACGAAGGCGCTCGCAGTGAGAGCTACAGCCGTATGGCGGCGCGTATTACCGACACTCTGGGGGAAATGAAAGGCGCCGCCATGAAGGTGGGCCAGATAGCCTCGCAGACCCAAGACTTTCTACCCCGTGAATTTTCTGACGCCCTGCAAAAGCTTCAAAAAGAAGCGCCGCCCATGCCCTTCGAGGTGATTCGCCAGCAAATTGAAACTGCTTTGGGCAAACCGGTGCACGAGCTTTACGAGTATTTGCAGGAAGCCCCTTATGCGGCAGCTTCGATAGGCCAGGTACATCGAGCGCGGATGCACGATGGCACCGACGTAATTGTGAAGGTGCAGTATCCAGGTGTTGATGAATCTTGCGATTCGGACCTTAAACAGCTGCGCCTTGCTTTGAAGCTGGGCGGCCTGCTAAAAATGCCCAAGGAATCGGTAGACCAGCTGTTCGGCGAGATCCGCGAGCGTTTGCACGAAGAGCTGGATTACGACAACGAGGCCCGCAATCTTGATGTGTTCCGAGAGTTTCATCGCAACGATCCCTGGGTGGTTATTCCGGCGGTGGTGCGCAGCCATTCAACCCGCCATGTAATGACTCTGGAGCTGGAAGAAGGCGACCACGTAGGCGATATCACCCCGGAGCGTTACAACCAGGACACCATCAATCTGATCGGCCACCGCATTTTTACGGCGATGGCCGATCAACTGTTTCGTTTTCAGTGCATTCACGGTGACCCACACGCCGGTAACTTTGCTTACCGGCCGGACGGCACTATCGTGATGTACGATTTTGGCTGTGTAAAAAAGCTGAAACCAGAGATTGTAAGGGCTTACCGCAATGCTGTAACGGCTGCTTTAGACCAGGATTATAAGGCGTTGGACCAGTATTTGATTGATTTGGGTGCGCGGGTGGAGAGCCAACCGGCGATTGATGAGGCCTATTACGCCATGTGGCGAGATATTCTGGTGGTGCCGTTTGAGTCTGAACTGCCCTACGATTTTGGTCAGGCGCGGCTGCATAAGGATGTGGCGGCCAAAACCAGTACGGTGTTTAAGTATCTGGATTCTTTCAAGCCACCGGTGGAGAGTATCTTTATTGACCGGATGATTGCGGGGCATTATTGGATGATGAAGCGGTTGGGAGTTCAGGCGGCTTTTGGTAATGAGTTGCGGGCGTATTTGGCAGAGTTTGCTGATTAGGGGTTAACCGTATAGATCCAGGGCGGGAGTAAACGGCAGAGGGTTTTCAGTTGTCGCGGATAAAGTGCGGTCTCTGGCGCAACGAATCCAGACATCCACCTCTGAAATACGCGAGCTTATTGAAAGCCTAGTGACGGAAAGTCAGCAAACCGCCGCGGTTATGAAGGCAGTGGTTGCAGCAAGTGGAAGAAAATCGAGTGGCAAGCGATAAGGCCGCTCAGTCACTCAACGATATTGGTGACGCGATTGACCGTATTACCCGAATGGGGGAGCAAATCGCCCGCGAAGCAGAGCAACAATCCATCACTTCCGAGCAGGTCAATGGCAATATCACCAAAATTATTGAGAGGTCAGAGCCTACACTCTCCGGCGTCTAGCAATCCTCCACAGCAAGCGAATCACTTGCGCGCCTGGCAACAGAAATGAAAGACCGAGTGTCGGCGTTCCGCACTTCCTGAGACTGCGATTTTTTTGGTGACTAGCCCGGTGTTTTCCAGGCAGTTAACGGCATGTTAGAAAATGCCGGGAAAGGTTATTTTTCTGGGAATTTATTGATCATTCCAAGGTGCTGAATGAAGGATAGCGAGCCAACCCGTATTCCAGTGGCGTATAACTTTTTGCATAACGGATTGCCTAAAGCCGCGCCGCAGCTTTGGGCAATCCGAGTTATTGCGCCTATCAAATGCTTATAAATCTCTTACAAACGAGAGACCGTCTTGCGTCCCGTCATGAAGCGTCATTTGCAGTGTAAAGCGTCTTTCTTGATCAAATAATTGGCGTAATGCCCAAGAAGCTTGTTGCCCATTGGCTAAGTCTACACCAAGGGTAACAACATGATTCTCTTGATCCACGGACTGAACGGTAACGGGTATTCGCGTACCGTTTATATTTAGGTCTTTTGTTTTTTCGGCCAAAGAAATTGTAATCATTGCTCCATCCGTATTGCCACGCCAAACACCGCTAACGTCCGCCAGCGTCTGACTTCTTGTTTCTTCGACATAGGTGGGACCAAATGTTGACGCTCCAAACAAAAAAATCAAAGCCACTAGCGGAAATCCAATTGCTCCTGCTGGCTTCGACAGTATTTTTGGAGAGCCATGCCACATCTTTTCATCATGCATTACTTTTCGAAAGTAATCATAGTTGGCTAGCTGAGCGCAAATTACGGCTGATGGAATCCAATAAAGCACAGCCGGTAATGCAGTGCCAATAGCGGCTTCAACAAGGGTTAGCAAAACTGCCAGTACCCATGTCGCACCGACGATTGCAGCACCTTTGACCCACATTTTTTTACTAAAGTAGTAAAGAGGGCCAAACAAAAAAGCCAGGATATTGAAAGATATCTTGCTTTTCTCTTTAAAGCTAAGCTCTTTATATTCTTTAGAACTCATGGCTTTATAGACAAACTGTTTATCCGCGCCAATTTTTTGTAAAATTTTAAACCTTGTTTTCCAGGAATTGCTCACATTTAATAGGTCACGGTTTTCAGTAGACACGGTTTCAGTCATTTTAATTCTCCATTTTCTGGATTGCTGAGGTTTTGATATATCTGTTATTGATGTCGGTGAGCAGCACTTAATGTTGAGCTCACTGAAAAGTCAGAGGCATGTTTCTATAATATGTCTTGTATCTTCCACTGCCTTATTAAAACCAGCACGATGATTTGGGTAGTGGGGGGGGAGAGCCCCAGCTTTACGTTTCTTGATCACAGTACACGGCTTTAAGGCCAGCAGATTGAAACTTATACTCATCGACGTGAAGTAGTAGGGGCTTGCAATCGAGGAAGTGCCGTAATCACGCACCGTCTAAATAATTTTCACACAAAACTAGCGTAAAAACAGCTAATTACCACCATAAAATTGTAAAATATTGTAATATCTCAGTGCAATAAAAAAGAATTTAAGCGATTACGGGGAACTGTGTATGTTCCGAATAAAAAAAGGCCTGAAGCGCAAGCTCCGGGCCTTCCAATCCCACCACTAAGCTGTTGGTTCGCCGCACTGCCTCGGTTCCCCTTAACGTTCAATAGCCTCTGTGGAGGCCACTTCGGTGAGAAAGGGCAAGCGGCTGAATTCTCTGAGCAGGAAAGGGCGAAAGCTCGCCATGCTGGGGCCAGCACGACCCAGATCTGGCTATACACCCCGTTCGGTTGGAAACCGGGAAAACCGCGCCCGCTGTCTTTGGCAGCCAGAAACGGCGCAAGTAACTCTGGATTGCCGCTAATGACGTGAACGATTACATCTCGGTTGGCGCCTTCGCCGGTCACCAGCGGCGCTGCCTGATGATCGCCCTGCGGCACCAGCAGAGTATTCTCGTCCACATGGCGTGTCACATATCCAGTTGCTACATTCAGGGCGTAATTAATGGCAAGGGCGTAGTGTTCGCGAGCACTATCAGGCTCTCGCAACAGGCTGGCAGGTTCCTCACCGGCACCTTTCCATTGAGTGAACGCCGTGCCATTGCCTACACGCCTCCAATCATCCAGCACCGGCAAAATAGGCACCCAGACTGAGTGGCTGCTGGTCAGGGCTATTTCTGCAAACACCGACGCAGCGGTTTCTTCACGAACTCGTTGCTGAAACCGGGACTAGGTGTACTGATCCGGCATGGTTACCCAGTTAAACGCGGGCCCCTGGTACTTCATGGTGGTGGCTTCGTATATGCGGTTGTAACCTATTGCCCGGCCCTCTGGCCGCTTAACAACGTGGCGTGAGCCAGCCAGGATTGCCCGCCTTGCAATGGCGATCGCAAACGGCCAGAAACTATGCGTCGGCCCGCTGCGCGAACCACAGCCTCCATTTTGTCGAGGCGCGGGCCAATAGGGGGTTGAAAGCGAACATCCGCAAGAGCAGAGATACCGTAAGGTTCGATAAAGCCGAAAACTACATCAGTGTCTGTAAACCTCGATAGCGGTGAAGGTTTTCCTGCCGCCGGGTCGTCCGCCAGGCGCTGGCTGAATTCTGCCGTTGAGCGACGGGGGTTCAGAGCGAGCTGTGCCTGATCGGCTGTCAGCTGGGCGGCGCTGAGATCCACCACCAACTGGGGCAGGAATGACACCGCCACTATCAGCGACCCGGCGGCAAGCATTGCCTTGCTAAAACTTACGGGCACGCCGCTACCGAGCCGGTGCAGCAGTTGGCTAACCCAGAGGCCCAGGCCGCCAAACGCTATTAACGGAATTATCAGGATCGGCAATGAAAGGCCAACGCCGAGGTTACTTTGCATCAGATCGATCACTGAGCCGACCACGCATAATTTCGGGTAAAGGTTGAACCCCCGTCCGAGACTTTGGCGAACCAGCGGATCGCTTAGCGTAAATAATGCCAGCAAAGCATATAACGCACCCACTACGCCGGCCAGTGCCCGCGTGAGGAGGGATGGCAACAATAGGCTGAACACCGCACATACCATTAATGACTCGGCGGCAGCCCAGGGAATCCATGGATAACGTGGTAGCAGCAACGCCAGCAACAGGCCATTAAACAACAGCAGTGTGAGTGCAAAACGCTTCAAAGGGGGTTTCTTTAATAGAGGACGCCCGCCGTTGAGGGGCCCTGTTTCTTCGTCAGCAAAAGCGGAAAAGATACGCCTGGGGCGGAGGTTTCGGATGCAAATGTCGCTTAAGTATCTAAGGAGCCTCTGAATAACTCCTGAATCGTCTCTCCGCGAACTGAAGACTGTAGAGGCAAGGCGCGGCTCGCCGCCAATGGCCTAAGTCCTTGGCAAGAGTCGCAACGCCGCAGATGAAGCCTTCAGAGAGCGCTCTTCGGGGCTTTCAGAGAAATCCAGGAGTTGTTCAAAGGCTCCCTAGCTGGCTATACGTCTTTGTTTACCGCATAAAACTGTTTACCCATTCTGCTACACCTTCCACTGCGCTTTTTTGGATAAACCGGGCGCGGGAGACTCTTCCTGCGGGGGTGGCCGGGTCGATGACGGTTATGGGCACGTCGAGTTCTACTTCGTGAACCAGGCCGGCGGCTGGGTAAACTTGTAGGGATGTGCCCACTATGAGCAGGTCGTCGGCGCTGCGGACTATTTCTATAGCGGCTTCCAGCATCGGGACTTCTTCGCCAAACCAGACGATGTGGGGGCGCAGCTGGCTGCCGTCCTGGCTGCGCTCACCCAGGCTGATATCACGGTAGCCGATGTTGTGGATGATTTGGGGTTTCTTGCTGCTGCGAGCTTTGGTGAGTTCGCCATGCAGATGTAACACCTGGGTAGAACCACCGCGTTCGTGCAGGTCGTCTACGTTCTGGGTGACTATGGTCACCTGATAACGGAGCTCAAGCTCCGCCAGCAAGCGGTGAGCGCGGTTGGGTTGGGTGTTGGCCAGTTGGCGGCGGCGTTCGTTGTAGAAGCGAAGCACCAGCGCCGGGTCGCGCTGAAAGGCTTCGGGGGTGGCTACGTCGTGTACGTTGTGTTTTTCCCACAGCCCGTCGTTGTCACGGAAGGTGGCCAGGCCACTTTCGGCGCTGATGCCAGCGCCGGTGAGTACTACGATGTGTCGCTTCATGTCCGCGCTAGCCTTATCAGTCGAAGATTTTACCCGGATTGATGATGCCGTTAGGGTCAAAAACCTGCTTGATGCCTCTCAGATACGCAATTTCAACTTCGCTGCGGGTGTACTGTAGGTAAGCTTTTTTGGTCATGCCCACGCCGTGTTCGGCGGACACGCTGCCTTGGTATCTTTCGACGATTTCAAACACCCACTTGTTAACCTGCTGGCACTTTTCGAAGAAGTCTTCTTTCGCCATGTCCTCAGGTTTGAGGATGTTCAGGTGCAGGTTGCCGTCGCCGATGTGACCAAACCAGATAATTTCAAAATCCGGATAGTGGTCGCTGACCACCTGGTTGATTTCTTCCAGAAAGCCCGGCACTCGGGATACCACCACAGAAATGTCGTTTTTGTAGGGGATGCGCGGGGCGATGGATTCGGAGATGCGCTCACGTAGCAGCCACAGGTTCTGGGCCTGGGTTTCGCTTTGGCTGATCACGCCGTCGAGCACCCAGCCGTTTTCCATGCACTGCTCGAACAGCTCCATGGCTTGTTCCATCACCTGGTCAGACACCGCTTCGAATTCCAGCAGCGCGTAGTAAGGCGCTTCGGTGTCAAACGGCGCTTTTACCTGGCCATGGGCCAGCACGTGATTCATCGCCTGGTGTGAGAAAAATTCGTAGGCGGTTAAGTCCAGCTTGCTGCGGAAGGTATTCAACACGTCCATGGTGCTGCCCAGGTCGTTCAGGCCCAGCACCAACACGGTCAGGTTGTCGGGCTGGCGTGACAGCTTCATGGTGGCTTCGGTAATAAAACCCAGGGTGCCTTCAGCACCGATGAACAAGTGGCGCAGGTCGTAGCCGGTGTTGTTCTTTTCCAGGTCTTTGTTCAAGTCCAGCACATCGCCTTTACCCGTGACAACTTTCAGGCCGGCAACCCAATCGCGGCTCATGCCGTAGCGGATAACTTTGATGCCACCGGCGTTGGTGGACAGGTTACCGCCCAGCTGGCTGGAGCCGGCGGACGCAAAGTCCACCGGGTAATAGAGGCCGTTTTCTTCGGCAAAATTCTGCAGCTGTTCAGTAATAACGCCGGCCTGGCAACGCACGGTGCGGTCGCTGGCGTTGAAGTCCAAAATCTGGTTCATGTTGTCAAACGCCACCACCACTTCACCGTTGGCGGCTACGGCGCCGGCGCTCAAGCCGGTACGACCGCCCGAAGGCACCAAAGCAACTTTGTTTTGATTGGCGAACTGAACCAACGCTTGCACCTGTTCGGTGGTTTTTGGCAACACAATAGCGACCGGGTTCGGGGTGTATATCCGGGTCCAGTCGGTGCCGTAGGTGGCAAGATCAGTCGGATCTGTCAGCACTTTGCCCGGGGCGTCGCCCTGGGCCATCAGTTGCTTCAGGGCGGCAATGGTTTGTTCAGGTGTCATCAGGCTGGGTTCTCGCGCAAGTGTGTCTTAAAATAGGGCGGCAGGGTCAAAACGAGACCGGCTAGCAACGCCAGGTCCGCATAAAAACGGGGATGCCTGGCACGCTGCCAACGCCAAGGAATATGTTATCATGCCGCCCCTGTTCTGTGAGCCAGCCCATGCGATGTAAAGCTGAGATGCCTGGCCACGGGTGGTTAAACGCGACAAAAAGTTGGAAAGTAAGCCCATGTCCAATATGTCTCTGAAAAAAAGCAAGATCCGAATTCTGTTGCTGGAAGGCGTGCATCAATCTGCACTCGATTCTCTGCACGCCGCCGGTTACACCAACATTGAGTCCCTGTCGCACTCGTTGGCTGAAGACGAGCTGATCGAGAAAATCGCTGACGCCCATTTTGTCGGCCTCCGATCGCGCACGCAGCTGACAGAGGCCGTATTCGAAGCCGCCAAGAAACTGGTGGCGGTGGGTTGCTTCTGCATTGGTACCAATCAGGTAGACCTGCAGGCAGCCACGCGCCGCGGTGTGGCGGTGTTTAATGCGCCCTTCTCAAACACCCGCTCGGTCGCCGAACTGGTGTTGGCGCAAGCCATTTTTTTGCTGCGCGGCGTGCCGGAAAAGAACGCCAAGGCCCACCGTGGCGAATGGCTGAAATCAGCCAAACACAGCTATGAAATCCGCGGCAAGAAGCTGGGCATTATTGGCTATGGCAACATCGGCACCCAGTTCAGTGTGCTGGCCGAAGGCTTGGGCATGGAAGTGTACTTTTACGATGTTGTATCCAAACTCTCCATCGGTAACGCCACGCAAGTGGGTTCCATGCAGGAACTGCTAAACCTGTGTGATGTGGTGAGCCTGCACGTACCGGAAACCGCAGCCACCAAGTATATGTTCAAAGCCGAGCAACTGGCGCAAATGAAGCCGGGTTCTATTCTGATGAACGCATCCCGCGGCACCGTGGTCGATATTGACGCCCTGGCTGACTCCCTGCGCAGCGGCAAGTTGCTGGGCGCTGCCGTCGACGTTTTCCCGGTTGAACCAAAATCCAACAGCGAAGAGTTTATCTCACCGCTGCGCGAATTCGACAACGTAATTCTCACCCCCCACGTGGGTGGCTCTACCATAGAAGCCCAGGAAAATATCGGTCGTGAAGTCGCTGAAAAGCTGTCCATGTACAGCGACAACGGTACCTCTGTATCGTCAGTAAACTTCCCCGAAGTGGCCCTGCCCTCGCACCCGAACCAGCATCGGCTGCTGCACATTCACGAAAACGTGCCGGGCGTGATGTCAGAAATCAACCAAGTGTTCTCCACTAATGGCATCAACGTCTGCGGTCAGTACCTGCAAACCAAGGACGACATTGGCTACGTGGTGATCGACGTCGACAAAGCCTACGGTGAACTGGCGCTGGAAAAACTGCTGGAAGTGAAAGGCACCATTCGTTGCCGCGTGCTGTTTTAAGCTCGCAAGGCTGAATAGGAAAAACCGGGGCTCAGGCCTCGGTTTTTTTGCTCTTAGGGGACAGATTTGAAATCCGTCCCCGATTTTTTGGGCCCGCCCTCTCACTCAGCAAGCCTCTGGTTCCACCATAATCTGACGATGATAGCGTGGGGGAGTGTCAACGCGGCCAGCGCCCAGAACATGACTCTGACCGCTTCAACGAACAAACTCGGGGCAGGCTCGATAAGTACGATCACTCCCCAGGCGACGCACGCCATTGCGATCGCCCCCAGCGTTGCAGGCAAGACTTTACCGACCGGAAACGCCTGGAATAGACTTTTTTGATTCGACAACAAGCGGTGTTCTGCAATCGAAAGGAAATGACGCACGCTGTGAATCGCACAAAAATAGAACGCGAATCCAAGAAGCGGTGGCAATGCGATCAAGACCGCGCCCACCAAGCATAACTCCAACAACACTCTTGGATCTGGTCGGCTGAGGCGCCCAATCAACAGGTATCCGAAACCCAAAAGCCAAAGCACGGCCAAACACGGCCCAAGCCATACCAGAATGTCCAAAACTACCGGTGTTTCCATCTTAATCAGCCAAGCAAATAACTCGCTTGTTTGCTGCGGATGCCCGAGTATTGGCCCAAGAATGGGCATGCTGCCACTTAGCCAAAGCAATAAAGGGTTTTTCGCCGAGCTCAGGAACGCTTCGTCGGTATAGCCAAAATGCCAGATCGACAACCCCAGAAACACCAGCAGCGCCACCACCGGCAGCACCCAGATTAGCGCAACAAAAGCCAACGAGGCCATCAGGTAGGCGCACAGAACAACGAACAAACCGCTAGATGACGTTGCGGTCAGTTTCTTGAGAATCATGGGATCAGCGCCGCCGTGGGACAGACCGAACACACCAATCGGCAGCAACACAATCCAGAACTGTTGCTCAATCGACAGGGCCGGCAGCATAACGCCGACGATCAGCGCGAGGCTGGCAATAGTCAATATCACGCGCTGGTGACGGCGCCCGCCGGAACTCCGATAAAGCACATTGTCAGTCGTGGCGTTATCGTTTATCACCATGGCAGCGCCGCCCGCATAAAGGGCCCTGGCGGTAGCGCGCTGGCCACTGCTAGAGCATCACGCCAGCGTGGCTGGTCGTTCATGAACCGGCTCATTTGTGCCGCGCTAGTGGCGGCAAACAGCTTCACGAACCATTGTGGCGCTTTGTCCGGATGCCGCTTCAGTGCCCGCAGAAACACGCTGTCCATCCAGTCGAGCCAGCCAGCCCGCACACTTGGGCCCTGAAGCATCCAGTCGCCACTAGCGTGAGCCGCAAGAATTTGCCGGGCAAGAGCCGCGCTGCCTCTTTGGCAACTCACAAAATGATAACCGGTGGCGGCCCTCATCCAGCCTGCACCAACGCCTGCCCTGATCACCCGACCAGAGTTCTGAACATTCGGCATGCGTAACATAGGCAGGCTACCAGACTCCTCTCTTGTGACCTCGTAATACCCCAGCTCCTGCCGCTGCAGCCACGAATCAAGGTCTGAGCGATAGTCCGGCGCAGGCTCTTTTTCAGGTTGAAAGGCGGTCCATTCAATCAGAAAGTGATCCTCGTCGAGAGGCAACAGGTACAAAAAACACGGGTGCGGGTAGCCGGGCTGAAAATCCATCAGTGTGGCCGTAGAAGTGTCAAAACCATGCTTGGGACAGGCAATCTCAAGGCCTGAAAAAACCTGCCAAAATCCAACGCCGGATGTCAACTGACCCTTGCCGGGAGGGCGCGTGTCGATGACGGCCTTTGCCTGCCAACGGCGTTGATCCGCCGACACCAGAACGCCATCATCGGTGTGCTCAACGCCACTAACGGTGACACCAAGGTGCAAATCGAAAGCCAGTGTATCTTCTATTCTAGCCAATGCATGCCGATACAGAACATCCGCCGGCAGCATTGCGTAAGCGGCGTTTGCGTCAGACTGACAAGCAGATTGATTTCCCCGGCTGACCTGCCAGCGAAACCAGCGATGGGTAATAAGATCGCGAAAAGGGTGCGGATCAAGATCCCAGAAGCACCATGTTCGATCATTACTGTAGGATGTGCGGGGTTCTAACAAACAGACTCTGGGCAATGTTGCCTGCCCATCTTCTGCCAACTGCAGGAGCCAGCAGGCCAGGCTGAGCCCTGTCAATCCAGCTCCTATAATAACAAGGTCGTACTCACCGTTTGGCGCAGCGCGCTGGCTTGCAGATCTTGTCTCAGGTTCGGCTTCCGGTTCAAGTTCAGCTTCAAGACGACGGTTCATCGCTTTTCAGGCTGGCGCAGTTCAAGACTGGTTGTCAGGCCTTGATGCAATGCGTGATCGTGACGAATAGACTGGCGATTGACTGCACCTGCCGCCAGTTGAACAACGGCCCCCACAGACACCCTCAGTTTCTCGGCTGAGCCAACCACACATCGGCTCTGCCAATAGCGTTGTTCGCCCCTTTGCAGAATCTGTCGGCCAATTTGCCGATAGACCTTTGCAGCAACGGCAATGGCCAAACGTGCTCTGAACGGCAGATAACCCAACCCATGCCACCCACTGCGATAGTAGACCTCGGACATCCCAAGCAGATCGCGGACGCCCAACCAGGCTTGGTGCCGGGCAACTCGATTTCCAGCCACAATATTTTCTGGCTCAATCGTGCCCGCTGCCCCATCGGCCGGCAGGTAAAAGCGGTTCAAGTGGGCATCCTCCAGAACATCTCGAGAGATGTTGGTCAACTGCATGGCAATTCCTAAATCAATAGCGTGCGGTAGGGCTTTTTCCCGCTCACGTGCGTTCAACAGGCACGTCATCATAACCCCTACCGTTCCCGCCACACCGTAGCAATAACGAAGGAGTTCGGCCTGATCCGCCACTCTCACAAGGTCAAGATCCCGACGCACCGTGTCAACAAGATCACCCAATGCGCTCAGCGCCAACGGATGTTCTCCCAGCAGCAATTCCGCCTGGTGGTAGAGCTTGGGCTTTTCGTCAGCCAATGTTGGCCGGGATATCAGTGCCTGGTGAAATTCACCAAGCTGCCGGTCAGCTGCCATCGCCTGGGCGGGCGTGGATGCCTCGTCTGCCAGGTCATCTATGTTTCGGCATATCTGATACAGGCCTGCGGCGCTCTCAAGCTGTTCTGCGGTCAATAGCTGGCCAGCCCAATAAAAGCTCTTCCCCTTGCGCCGCAAAACATCGGCGCCGGTTGCGGATAGACTGGTCTCGGCAACCGACTCATTCATTTCACGCCTCTGATGGCGGTGCCTGCTGGCGCTCCCGCTTCGATGTCAGGCTGAGTTTCAAAGGCTCTGACCACTAAGCGCTCAACCACACCGGCCGAGCACACCACACCCGGCACGCCTGCGCCTGGATGAACACCAGCACCCACAAAAAACAGGTTTCGATAGCGCGGCGACTGGTTATGAAAGCGCAGCCCGGCCGACTGTGTGAGCGTAGGCGCAATAGAGAACCCGCTGCCAAAGGGACTGTTCAGCTCAGTGTGGAAATAGGTGGGCGAAATGCTGCGCTTGGCGCGGATCTGCTGCGGAAGGTCCGGCATGAGGCGTTGAGTCAAAATGCTGATAATTTGATTTTCAATGTCAGTAGAAATCTGATCCCAATCCTGATTGCCCTGAAGATTAGGAACCGGGGCCAGCACATAAAAGGCGTCACCATTTTTTGGCGCCATGGTCGGGTCTGTCGCGCCGGGCCGGTGCAAGTAAAGACTCAAATCTTCCGGAATCTGGCGCTGTTCAAAGATCTCGGTCAAAATTTCCCGAAAGGTTTCACCGAACACAATCGTGTGGTGCTCAATGTCGGAGTAAACCCGCTCGGTGGTGAAATAAAGCACAAACAGCCCCATAGACTGCTTTAACCGGGCCCTGTGGCTGTCGGCAAGCCGCTGGCGGGTGGTTCTTTCAATCCAGTGGTCATAAACGTAGAGCGGGTCCGCGTTACTCACCACCAAGTCGGCATCAAAACGTCGGCCCTGGTCGGTCACAGCGGCGCGCACGTTCAAGCCGTCCATGTCCAGATGCTGAACTGACTGGCCGACGTGCAAGCGACCGCCGTATCGCTGAAACAGCTCCGCCAATGCCTTGATTAGCGCACCGGTTCCGCCTTGTACATACCAAACACCGCTTTTACGCTCCAAAGCATGAATCAGGGCGTAAAGTGACGATGTCTGAAACGGGTTGCCCCCCACCAGCAGGGAAGGCACAGAAAAAGCTCTGCGCAGACGCTCATCGCTGAAAAACTGAGAAACAAATTGGTAAATACTCCGGTCGGCCCTGAGCTTAATGAGGTCTGGCAAAACCTCCAGCATGTCCGCAACCCGGGTAAAAGGCCGCTGTGCCAACTCGGTGAAGCCACGATCGTACATTGCTTCGGCGGCTTGTAGAAATTGCGGGTAATGTTCGCCTTCGCCCGGCGACAGCCGGTCAATCTCTGCAACCAGCGCCTCTGTTGTGCCGTGATAGTCAAAGTGACTGCCATCGGCAAAGTCCATGCGGTAAAAAGGCGACACCGGCAACAGTGTCACCTGATCTTTCAGAACTTCACCAAAACGTTCGAATAATTCAGCAAAAAGAAAAGGCGCGGTGATGACGGTTGGCCCGGCATCAAAGCTGTGGCCATCCAGCTCGAAGGTTCTGGCTCGACCCCCCAAATCCTCGTGCTTTTCCAGCAGATCGACCTTATAACCTCGAGCCAACAAGCGTAAGGCAACAGCAAGTCCGCCAAATCCGGCTCCGACAACCACCGCTGTTTTCGCCGCATTAACCCCACGAGCCCCACATAGTTGCTGAGTCATGGCATCACTCCCCATTCAATCCAAAGGAATAACGATGTGCTTGTGCTCTGCATTCCAATTTCATGAGTAAAGGGCCTAGTGTGGGCGTAATCGGCGTAGCCATCTGTGTTTCAAGACACTTAAGCTGGCGTCGGCCACGCCACAATGCAGCCAACGCGTGGCGAGTCGCCCTTTGAACTCTAAGTTCCGGACTGTCATTAAGTCTGCCACGATGGTGGTGCCAGGCATGGAAAGGATGAAGCGATTTTACCTTGCTTTTCAGATCAGCCATTGGCTCCGCCAGATCGTCCAGGTCGTCGATGATCTGATAGGCCAGACCAACTGCCTCTGCGAACCGCTTTATAGAGTCCAGAACCGACAGCTCAGACTTCGCCGCTATCGCACCTGTCATCAGCGGAAGCTGGATCAGTGGGACAGTTTTGGCCTGCGCGGCTTTAATATAGGCTCTAAACCGGGGCTGAACACCGGGTTTTACCGGTGCAATCTCAATGCTTTGCCCGACAATAACCCGACCGGTCATAGCCGCTAAATATTGCGTCAAAAGACGGGATTGCTGGGCATCCTCCAAACCAGAGGCCACGGCGAAAGCCGAACAAAGAAGCAAATCGCCGGCGCACAAAGCGACACCTCTGCCGTGTCTTTTCCACACTGTCGGCTGCCCTCTTCGAAGCTGATCGCCGTCGAGGAGGTCATCGTGTACTAAAGACGCGTTGTGGATGAGTTCGCAGCATGCCGCTGCAACCACCGCATATTCTTGGGAACATTCAAAACTTCTGCAACTGGCCAGCGCCAGACGGGCTCTCAACAAACTCCCTCTGGTACTGATCTGGTATTGGCTGGCGTTGTTTGCTGGCCCTTCCATTACAGCTTGCAAGGCATCGAGCATCAATGAACTAACCTGGTCTAACGCTCGCGCGTAATCGGCCTTATCGGCTGATGGGATCGCAGCAACGTTAGCACTGATGTTTTTTTTCAAAGGTACTTCGGCGCCTAAGACGGAAACAGTCATTGTTATTCTCCCTACGCGGGGATGATTACTGAAAGCCGCTTATTGAGCCCGCTTGATCCAGAAGTGAGAAAGCGGAACCGGCACGGACTTGGTCCGTGCCGGCTTTATCGCAATGGCTAACAATCAGCAGTCAAGTTCCGACAGATTTTACGACTGTTTTCAAGCGACTTTTTTCACCGGAGCCTTCTGCTCTGCTTGCGTGGCTGTTTCTGCGGGTACTTCCGAATGTTCGCGTTCATCTGCCCTGCTCTTACGCACAGCAATCGTAAAGATCAACAATCCGAAGACAGCTTTCGCAACAATGTCAGCAATGGTGTAACCGGTTTCCACAGCCACAATCGCTGCACCGCCTGTCACGCCCACCAGTGGCAGCAAATAGACGATCGGGTAGAACGCCCAGGAAG
The DNA here is from genome assembly GCF_002563815.1 of Marinobacter sp. LV10R520-4. Lineage (NCBI taxonomy): Bacteria > Pseudomonadati > Pseudomonadota > Gammaproteobacteria > Pseudomonadales > Marinobacteraceae > Marinobacter > Marinobacter sp. LV10R520-4. Next base: position 504,595 of record NZ_PDJM01000001.1, read on the forward strand.
CAACGACCAGAATGGCAGCTGCGTTGATCAGGCCTTTGACTTCATCCGGCTGCTGCGAGATCGATTCTTTGAGACCGACAACCAACTCACGCACGATGTACAGGAACGGAATCATCGCTAGAATCCAGAAAATCGCCCGGGTTCCGACTTGATCCGACACTTCGCCCGGATAGCCAAGAATAACCATTAGCGCGGCTGCGCCGCCGAGTTTAACAGACCGGCTCACAGTCTCACTATTGCTGAGCTTCATCACCAAAATCAGCTCAACCAACAACAGCGGCACTGTTAACAGCCAGTCGACATACCGGTATGCACGGTTAAAGCCTTCTCCCGTTGCCACGATTTCCCCAGTAGTCACCGTCGCTGCCCCGTCCCAAGACAGCATGATTTGAAGATAATGGTAGGCCGCTATAGCCGTTACCAAACCGCTGATCGTGATAGCCATTTGATAGGCCGGCGCAACCGATGACCTCATCAGCCACAAGAACAGCGTGGCCGATGCCATGACGGCCAGACCAAAAGAGAAAACATTTCCGATGAAGCCATATTGACCAATCGATAGACTTTCGAGCTCTAGCATGCCCCTAACCCTCTAGATTGTTGTACTTTGAAATTAGCCATCTGCGGGCTTTAGAAGCCCTTTGGGCCGACGACCAACCTTGATAACGATATAAAACCTACATTACGGTAATTAACTACGCTGGGAGCCGCTTTTGGATCATGAACAAATCTTTATTCGGAAGATTTATTTTCAAGATTCAACGCCGCCTCATAATATTGCCAATCAAAAAGGCCTGCCCAAGATTCAACTCGCACAAGCTTTTAACAACCTTAATTTATTGAAAACGGCTCTTAGCAAACGCTAGATTTTACCCTTGCGGCTCTAACCGCTTCTGACAACTCCCGCGTTAAAGCCAGAACGTCATCACGACCTGCGGCTTCGGTTGCAGCGTTCGCCACGCACTCCACCAGAGCCGAACCCACCACTACGGCATCCGCAAAACGCGCAATGCGCTCAGCTTGGGGTGCGGTACGAATACCGAACCCCACGGCCACCGGCAAGTTTGTATGCTCTCGAATCCGCGCCAGTTCTTTTTCCACTTTTTCAGCGGTGGGTGCCGCAGAGCCAGTAACACCGGTGCTGGAAACGTAGTACAAAAAGCCGGAGGTATTTACCAGTACACCGGGCAGCCGGGCGGCATCGGTGGTGGGCGTTGCCAGGCGAATAAAGTGAATACCGACTTCGCGGGCCGGCACGCACAGTTCGTTGTCATGCTCTGGCGGCAAATCCACCACGATCATGCCGTCTACACCGGATGCTGCGGCATCGTCCAGAAAACGCTCTACACCGTAGCAGTAAATTGGGTTGTAATAGCCCATCAGTACAATCGGTGTGTCCTGATTATGCTCGCGAAATTCACGCACCATCTGCAGGGTTTTGATGGTGTTGTGACCACCGGCCAAAGCCCGCTGGCTCGCAAGTTGAATGGGCGCACCATCGGCCATAGGGTCGGTGAACGGCATTCCCAGTTCGATAATATCGGCACCGGCTTCAGGCAACCCTTTTAAAATCTCCGCGCTGTGCTGATAGTCCGGATAGCCTGCGGTTACAAACGTAACCAGGGCAGCACGGTCTTGCTGGCGCAAGGCTTCAAAACAACGATCAATACGACTTGCGCTCATATCAGGCTTTCCCTTTAACGTCTTTTCCAGCGTCTTTCTCAGCGTTTTCCGCACTGGCGTCTATGGCGGCAAGGACAGTAGACATGTCTTTATCACCGCGGCCGCTCAGGTTGATAACAATCAAATGATCCTGCGGCAATGTCGGGGCCACTTTCATCACGTAGGCAATAGCATGGGCTGTTTCCAGCGCCGGAATAATACCTTCGATGCGACACAGAGTGTGGAAGGCTTCCAGAGCTTCGTCATCGGTAATGGCGGCGTAGCTGACCCGGCCAATATCATTTAACCAGGCGTGTTCAGGGCCAATGCCCGGGTAATCCAGGCCCGCCGAAATCGAATGGGCGTCCTGAATCTGCCCGTCAGCGGATTGCAGCAGGAAGGTACGGTTGCCGTGCAATATGCCAGGGGTGCCGCCTTTCAGGCTGGCCGCGTGGCGCTTGTCCAGGCCTTCACCGGCAGCTTCAACACCCACCATGGCTACGCTGTCATCGTCCAGGAACGGGTGGAACAGGCCCATGGCGTTTGAGCCGCCACCCACACAGGCTACCAGCGTGTCGGGCAGGCGCCCTTCGCGCTCGAGAATCTGCTCGCGGGTTTCTTCACCAATAATCGATTGGAAATCACGCACCATGGCCGGATAGGGATGCGGACCTGCTACTGTGCCAATGATGTAAAAAGTATCAACCACGTTGGTAACCCAGTCACGCAGGGCTTCGTTCATGGCATCCTTAAGAGTGCCTGCACCGCTGGTGACCGGAATTACCTTGGCTCCCAGCAAACGCATGCGCTGCACGTTGGGCTGCTGACGGTGAATGTCGACGCTGCCCATGTACACCACGCACTCCATACCAAAGCGCGCCGCTACGGTGGCAGTTGCCACACCGTGCATGCCCGCCCCGGTTTCCGCGATGATGCGGGTTTTACCCATGCGTTTGGCCAGCAAAATCTGGCCCAGGCAATTATTGATCTTGTGAGCACCGGTATGCAGAAGGTCTTCGCGCTTCAGGTACACTTTCGCACCGCCGAGCTGTTCGGTTAACCGTTCAGCCAGATACAGCGGGCTCTTGCGGCCAACAAAGTCACGGCGCAGCCCGTCCATCTCATCAATAAAGTCTTTTGAGTTGCGTGCACTTGCGTATTCTTTTTGCAGCTCAAGAATGAGCGGCATCAGGGTCTCGGCCACAAAACGGCCACCAAAATGACCAAAAAAGCCGTTGATATCCGGGCCCTGTCGTAGCGTGGTTGCTGTGCTCATGGGATTTACTCCGTTGCGCTGATTCGATTTCTAATTAATAGTCAGTGTAAAGCAGGACAACACAGGGGGAAATCGATAAAATTGCACCAACCTGTGAGAAAAAGTAACCAATTTATGGAACATGCCAACCTGCCTTTACCGTCGCTGAATGCGCTGCGCGCCTTTAATGCTGCGGCACGCCTGCTAAGCATGAGCCGTGCCGCTGAAGCGCTTAACGTGACTCACGGTGCTGTTAGCCGACAAATTGGTCAGCTTGAACAACAACTCGGCATAGCGTTATTCGAGCGCCAGGGCCGCGGCATTGCCTTAACCGTCGCAGGCCACCAGCTGTTCGCTACCACGGATTCGGTTTTCTCACAGCTGGAACAGGTTTGCGAGCGCCTGCGGCGAGAGGCCCGTGATGCGCCCCTGGTGTTGAGCTGCTCGGGTAGCTTTCTGGCGCGCTGGTTTATTCCGCGCCTGGGCCGGTTGCGCCAGGACTGCCCCGATCTGGACATTCACCTGACCACCACCGACGAAGAGCTGCATCTGCCCGCAGGGGTAGACGCAGCTCTGGGCTTTACCTCAGCACCTACGCCCGCGGGGCAAAACCTGATTGTTCTGGGCCCTGAACGAATCGGACCGGTGATGGCCCCCAGTCTGGCCCCTGCCAACCCAGACATGCCGGCGAGCGCCCTGCTGGAGTTGCCGCTACTGGAAACCCTGTCACGGCCGCAAGCCTGGCCACAATGGTGTAAGCATCAGCAATTAGATACGCAGAGTTTGCCGATACGGCAATCGTTCGAACATTTAAATTACATGCTAGAGGCAGCATTGGTAGGGCTGGGCGTGGCAATAGCGCCGCAATATCTGGTGGAGGAAGACCTGCGCAGCGGGCGCCTGCTGGCGCCTTGGGGCTTTATAGAAACCCGCGATACACTGTGCCTGCGGCTTCCCGGTGATACGGTGTCACCGCGGGCCCAGCGCCTGGCCGATTGGCTGGCCAAGGCGCTGGCACGATGACTCTTATCCGGGATCTGAACTTGACTCTGCCGCGTTAGCGCGCGGGCAACGGCATTAGCCCATAGGCACCAGCGTTAGTTCAACGCGACGGTTCTGTTCACGGCCGGACTCGGTGTCGTTAGACGCCACCGGGGAACGCTCTCCGTAACCCATCGCGCGGGTACGCCTGGACTCAATGCCCTGATTCAGCAAAAAGTCACGAACCGACGACGCCCGACGCTCACTCAACAGCTGATTGTAGCTGTCTGCGCCCTGGCTGTCGGTGTGCCCCTCAATCTGAATAACGGTTTGATCAAACTTGTTCAACACAGCGGCAACGGATTCCAGAGTTCCGGCAAACTGCGAGCGAATACTGGTCTGATTCAGGTCAAAGGTAATGTTGCCTGGCATAATCAGCTCGATTTGGTCGCCGTTACGCACCACGCGCACCCCGGTACCCTCAAGCTGTTGGCGCAACTGCGCTTCCTGACGATCCATATACACACCGACACCGCCACCCAGAGCGCCGCCAGCGGCAGCGCCAATCAACGCACCTTTGCCGCGATCACTTTTGCTGGAGGTAGCCACACCGATAGCGGCGCCGCCAAGTGCGCCAATCACGCTACCCTTGGTAGCATTCGATGTTTTCTGTTCGCCGGTGTACGGGTCGTATGTCATACAGCCGCCAAGCGTCAGGCTGGCCAGCGTTACCGCAAGTATGGTTTTTTTCACAGCGTGTTCCTTATTTCCGTGGGTCTGCGACAGCGTGTTCACACGTCTGTCGTGAATGTATCGATAATGGTTTTAAACACAGTTGCCTGCAAATCGTGGGCCTCGTTGACCAGATGGTGCCGGCCGCGCGGCAACTTGACTTCATGGACCCGGGCAAACTTGTTACGAATAATCCGCAAATTATGAGGCCAATCTACGGTCAGGTCTTTTTCACCCTGGACGACGGTTATATCAAACTCAACCGGACGCGCCGACTCAATATGAGGCACCCACTGACGCAAGGCCGAAACCCAGTCAACGTGAATAGCACGTGCCTGCAAAGGGTCAGCCTTACGTAGAAATTTCAAAAACTCCGAGTTGCCGCTGTTGGCACTGAATACCCGCCGCCAACGGCTGACAAACGGCTTAAGCACCGTGTGCAACACGCGGGCCTTGACCCAGCCGGCAGGGCGTATCAGCGGCGCCAGTAAAACCACTTTGCGAAACTCTGATGTGTCCCGGGTATGATGATTCGACAACAGATAGTCAATCAATATGGCGCCGCCCGTGCTCTGCCCCACGGCATACCAGGGCCCGCGAATTTTCTGTCGCACCTTCTCCGTCACATCGCTGAGCACCTGCTGGTACTCCAAAAAGCTGCCGATGGCCGCCGGCGTACCGCTGGAAAGCCCGTGGCCTGGTTGGTCATACGCCAGCACATCGAAGCCTTCTCCCAGGCAGCGGTCTATCAGCTGGGTGTAAAGCCCGACGTGGTCAAAGTAGCCGTGCATGACAAACACCGTTCCACGGCAGTGTGTTGCCGCTGTGGTGCGGTAATAGTGCACCATGACCTGATGCTTGCCGGAATTCACATAGCCTTGATGATATGCCACCTGCGAATGCTCTACCCAAAGGTCCAGCCCATAAAAATGACAGTAAGCCACCATTTCACGGCTCAGCTCTCGATCGTTTTCCGGTTCGAACGCTTCCAGCCTGTCCAGCAACGAATTACGGTCCCAGTCGGGTATTTTTATAGTATCTGTTTTCCAGTACACGAGGGGCTAAACACCTGTGGTAATTAAGAAACATTCGTTGAGGGCGTCACGTTCTGCGCCTTTAAGCTCTCGAAACCTTACTGGTCGCGAAGCCAGTCGTCCAGCGTAAGCTGGCCATTGCACAGCGCCTCTTTACGGTTTTTGGGCCAGCGTTTGATTTTCCACTCCAGCTGCATGGCCTGGCCGCGGCCACCCACACAGCTCTGAAACGCCAGAACCAGCGGGCCCTTGCCGCGAAGGCTGCGGGCACCTCTGGCGCCGCCTTGATGCTCAGCAAAACGCCGTTCCACATCGATAGACACACCGGTGTACAAGGCGCCAGCGGCAGTTCGCACCAAGTAAACCGACCACTCAGCCGTCACCGCTCACGACTCCTGCGGCGACTTCCTGTTGCGGCTCGGCTTTTTTCTGCTGCAACCACAAGCCGGCCATAATCAGTACCAGCCCTACGTAAGTAGACGGCAAAATTCGCTCACCCAAAATAAACCAGATAAACACCAACGATAAAAACGGCGATATAAAAATAAGATTGCTGACTTTCGCCGTGTTTTCGGCTTTTTTCATGGCGTAGGACCACAGCACGAACGCAATGCCCATTTCAAACACGCCAACATAACCGGCCGCCAACAGTGAACCCGTCAGCGAAAAATGCAGGCTGTCGGTGGCTACAGCCGCTGCAACAATTACCGGCAAACCAAATAGAAAATTCAGGAACAAACCCACCACCGGATCACGGGTATCGCGGGTGGCAATAATCCAATAGCTGGCCCATACCAACGTACTGCCAACGGCAAAGGCCACTCCCAGCGGATCTGAAAAGCTCAGGTCGGTTACCGCGCCACGGGTGGCAATCACAAATACGCCGGCGTAACACACCAGCCCGGCCGCGATGTCGCGCCCGCGCAGGCGCTGGCCTAGAAACGGAACAGACAGGTAAGCCAACACCAGCGCCCAGGTATAATTGATGGGCTGGGCTTCCTGAGCCGGCAGGCGGTCAAAGGCGCCAAACAGAAGGAAATAGTACAGGCACGGGTTAATCAGACCCATCATAAATGACTGCGCATACTGCCCGCGGCGAAGCTGGAACACCAAGCGCCAGCGGCCCTGAACCACCAGAATGGTGCCCATCACCAAAATAGAGGCCACACAGGCAATTAACAACAGCTGCAGCGGGGACAAATCCGCCAGTGCCAACTTGAACGCGGTGGCCACGGTGGACCACAGTAATACCGTGGCGAGGCCGTACATCATGGCCTGTTTTTGATTGGTCATAGTTTAAACTCTCACCGCGGCTTTGATGCCGTACTATAGGCATCGAAGTATACCCATCCTTACCGGCCTTATACAGGTCGTTAATTTGCTAACAATATCGCCTTGTGCCAGCCTTAAGCCTGATTCTGTGCCATTACTGGAGGCTATCGCCATGAACAAACGAATTCAAAGCGTTCTCACCACCACAGCGCTTGTTAGCCTGCTAAGCGCTGCCAGCGCCTTGGCTCAGCAGACTCCGGCGATTGAGAAGATTACTGAAAGTTTCAGCGAGCCGGCAGCGGCCGGAACACACACGGCGTTTTACAACGATGCGCAGTTACATAGGTTCGTGAATGCGCAGCAACAGATTGGCAATTTACAGAATGATTACAAAGACCGCATTGACGGCGCCGAGTCTGAAGCCGATGTCAAAAGACTGGGCGAAGAAGTGAATGCTCGAATGGCAAAGATTATTGAAAGTCAGAATATGGATATTGACACCTATAACGCCATCGCAATCGCCTACAATAGCGAACCGAGTATTCGCAACCGAATTGACGCCTTGATGCCCTAATTCTCTGACGCCCGAGCGACTTGCCTGGCTCAGTTTCCTGTCATCAGTGCAGATACAAAACCGATACCCTCGGCAGCCATAACTTGCGCGCCAGTGGCTGTCAGTTCACTGATAAAGCGAAACTTGGCGCTTGGCTCTACAGGATAGGCTTTCAGCCTGTAAACCATACCCCAAGGCTTGTTAGACACCACAACCAATACCGGTTTCCAGGTTTTGGTGAGCGGGTGGGTGAATGCGACGGTGCGCAGCAGCGTCATCGCCCTCGCCCTCGCCCTCGCCCTCGCCCTCGCCATATCATGGTGGGGCTGCAGGTGAAACTCGGCAACGCACATAAGGTGATTGGTGCCGTCATTGCCATTGGCAATCAGCGAGTCCCACAGTTTGCTGTGAGGCACCACAATCACCGTGTCGTCTGGCGTTAACAGTTCGGCCGCGCGGGTGCCAATGGCGCGCACTTCGCCGTATTGGCCGTTAATTTCGATCCAGTCACCAGGCCGGTAAGGCATTTCGTAAAGGGTGACAATGCCGGCAATCAGACTATTGGCGTAATCTTTGAACGCAAAACCCAGGGCCAAACCACTCCTGTGGCGGCACCAGAAAGCGGCCAACTCGCTGATCACCCAGGGTTTATCCAAGGGTTGCTGCTGGCCCCGCTCACGCAGCGCTCGAATCGCATCAATGACCGCTTGGGCGTGTTCTTTACGATGTGGCCCCGGCGCTATCCTGTGCAGTTGCTCATCGCTCAGTTCGGGTATGCTGCCCAGGCTTTCGAACGGCTCTTCTCGCCGGGAAATAGTGGCTCCAAGCTGATCCACCCAGTGCGTTAAGCCTCCCATCAGAGTACGCCGGACAGATGCTTCCGCCCGCGTCCATTGTTCTATCGGGATCAACCCGCCCGGTAGCACCGGATTGTCGTTACCGTTACCGTTATCGCCATCTCCCTGCTCTGGCTTGTGCTTGGCCACTCGCGCTCCAATACATTAATAATTGTTAAAGACGTAATAACTCACAGCGTAGCTCGAAAGCGCAGCACCACGGTGCTATTCGGCAACCAGCCAGTCCATCTGTTGGCCCAGGCCCAGCCGCGCGGTCGGCTCCAGATCGCTCATCATCGCCGACAGCCGTTCATCCATACCCCAGGGTGGATTGATGACCAGCATTCCGGAACCCACCATGCCGCGCTCCGGTGGCGTATGCAGTCGCACTTCACTACGCAGGATTTTGCGAATCGGGTCGGCCCTGAGGCCATCCAGCAAAGTCTGCTCAAGACCAGAGGTCAAGATGGGATACCACACCAAAAACACCCCGTGGCGGCATTTTTGCCACGCACGGCTGAGTGTTTCGGCTACGGCGTTATAATCGGTTTTTACTTCGTAAGACGGGTCAATAAGCACGAGCAAGCGAGGCTGACGGGGTGGAAGCACTTTCAGCAGTCCCGCCATACCGTCCTGATGGGTTACTCTTAATCGTTTACCAGAAGCCCATTGGCTCAAACTGCTGGTTTCTGACGGGTGCAGTTCGAACACACCCAGGTTGTCTTGCGCGCGTAAAAAATGCCCAAACCATGCAGGCGACCCAGGATATTGGTGCAGGTTCGCGCCGGAGTTTAGTTGCTGTAAAAACGGCCGCAACAGCTGCCAATCGGCTGCCGCCAGGCTGTCCAGCTGGGGCCAGAGTTTGCGGATACCCGCATCAGCTTCGGCGGTTTTGCGGGCCCGCTCATCATCAAGATCGTAAAGCGCACTGCCTGCGTGGGTGTCGATACAGGCTATTCCCGACGCTTTTGCTTGCATCATATTCAGTGCCAGCACCAGCGCCGCGTGCTTGTGTACATCGGCGAAATTGCCTGCATGAAAGGCATGGAGATAACTCAGCATAAACGGGCTCCCGGTTAATGGGAGCCATTAAGCCCGACCACGACTGGTGTGTGCAAGCGCATCACAGCTGAACAACGCCCACCACAGTCACCCTGGTATATCAGGACGTATCAGCAACCACTTTTCCAGTGTGCTATTGCCAGTTTACCGGCGCTCATTACTGCGCTGTGGTCCAGCAGAGTCAGCCGTTCCTGACGATGCAGAGGAACTTTTTTTAATGTTTTGCCAGGCTGTAAAAATGCTGGCGGGCGTTCCTGCAAGCTGGATAACTGAGTTGCTCATGATCCCATTCTCCACGGTGTTTAATTGACGAGGGCGCACAAGAGGCGCACCAAACGCTCTCTTGACGTCAATGTAACAGCACGAATAGTTATTGCAAATCATTCTCATTTTTATTTTTGATAGAGATCAACTACAATTTGCGCAAGCGTCTTGTTGCACCTCAAAATGCAAACGCGAACTCGTATCATTAAAAATAACTTATTTTCGGAGTTGATTATGCCCTTTCTATCCCGCCCGGCGCCGCTGGCGATTGCCGTTTCTGTGTTACTTGTCGCCGGCTGCGGCACCAACGGTGCCGTTGCCAAAAACCAGCCCGCTGACCAGAATATTGGCAAGAACATTAATAACAGTGCAGTGGTAACCCACTACGCAGACGTTGCTCACGCCACCTTTGAAGATGCGTTGATAACCGCACGGGCTCTGAACGCCGCAACTGACCGCCTGATTACCAACCCCACCGAAGCCAACCTGAATGCCGCTAAAGAAGCCTGGTACGCAGCACGCGTTCCTTACCAGCAAAGCGAAGTCTTCCGTTTTGGCAACACGTTGGTTGACGACTGGGAAGGCCAGGTAAATGCTTGGCCGCTGGACGAAGGCATGATCGACTACGTCCAATCTGACGGTTACCAGTACGAGCTGGGCAACGCTGGCGCAACCGCCAATATTATCGCCAGCACCAGTATTAACGTGGGTGGCGAACAGCTGGACGTAAGCACTCTGACGGCTGAATTGCTGGCCGACCTGAACGAAATCGGCGGTTCCGAAGCCAACGTTGCCTCTGGCTACCACGCCATCGAGTTTTTGTTGTGGGGCCAGGATCTGAATGGCTTTGACGCCGGTAATGGCGAGCGGCCAGTCAGCGACTACCAGCAAGGTAAAGAGTGCACCAACGGCAACTGCGATCGCCGTGGCCAATACCTCGACGCCGTGACCGAGCTGCTGGTTGACGATCTGGAATGGATGACCGCGCAGTGGGCCGAGGGTTCCTCCGACAACTACCGCGCTCAACTGACGTCTGCCGATGCGGGCGAAGGCGTGCAAAAAATGCTGTTTGGCATGGGTTCCCTGTCGCTGGGCGAACTGGCAGGTGAACGCTTGAAAGTGGCTCTGGAAGCCAACTCCTTTGAGGACGAACACGACTGCTTCAGTGACAACACCCATAATTCGCACTACTACAACGGCCAGGGCATTCAAAACGTTTACACAGGAACCTATCGCCGGGTAGACAACTCTGTGGTCACCGGCCCGTCATTGGCTGATCTGGTCGAGCAAACCAACCCGCAGCTGAATGCCGAACTGAACAAACAGCTGGACGAAACCATGCAGGCGCTGGCCCTGATGAAAGCCAAAGCCGAATCCTCACAGGCCCCTATGGCGTTCGATATGATGATTGCACCAGGTAACGATGAAGGCGCGAAAATTGTTAACGACGCTATCATGGCATTGGTTGTTCAAACCGGTTCTATTGAACAGGCCGCCCGCGAACTGGGTATTGAAGCCCTGTCACCAGACGACGCCGGCCACGCATTCTGAGGCAAAATGAAAACAATTTTACTAACCGGAGCGCTGGCATTTGCCAGTGCTCCCCTGTTCGCCGGCGCTCAAATCGCCACTAAAGCCAGCGCCGACAGTTCTAGCGAACACGCCGGCTATGCGCTGCAAACCACCCCGATGACCGGTGGCGCCGGCACCGTAAACCAGTCCGATACCAACGCGTTTTCCCTGCCCCAGGGCAACCTGTCGATGACCAAGCGGCTCGATTTCAGCGTTGGGAACAGTTTTTTCCGCAACCCCTGGGTAGAAGCGCCTGCCAGCACCCAGGCTCGTGACGGCCTTGGCCCGCTGTTCAACACTAACACCTGCCAGGGTTGCCACTTGAAAGACGGCCGCGGCCACCCGCCGGCGGTTGATACACCCTCGGTCTCTTTGTTTCTGCGCCTGGCCGTGCCCCACGACCCTATTGAAGACGCCGACATTTTGCGCACCAACGGTTTCAAGCCCCACCCGGTCTACGGAGCGCAGCTGCAAACCTCTGCCCTGCCCGGCGCCAAGCCCGAAGCCGACATGGTTTTGAGCTGGGCAAAACGCGTTGACGTGCTTGCTGACGGTACTGAGGTAGAATTACGCGAGCCTGTGTACACCATAGAGAATGCTAACTATGGGCCTTTGGGAGACGACCTGTTGATTTCACCGCGAGTAGCACCCCCAATGATTGGCATGGGGCTGCTGGAAGCCATTCCCGCCGAAACGGTGGCAGCCCTAGCCGACCCGGATGACGCCAACAGCGACGGCATCAGCGGAAAGGTTAACCAGGTGTGGGACATCGCCAGTGGCCAGACTGTCGCCGGGCGCTTTGGCTGGAAAGCCGCGGAACCCGATGTGCACCAGCAGAGCATGGGCGCCTTTGCCGGTGATATGGGCCTTACCTCATCACTGAAAACCACCACCGACTGCACCCCAAGCCAGAACTGCGCCGACTGGGCCAATGGCGGCGAACCGGAAGTGACGGACAAAATTGCCGACTTTGTGACTTTTTACTCCAAAAGCCTGGCGGTTCCGGCCCGCCGCGATATGGGCAGCGGCGTCGTTCAGCAAGGCGCCCGGCTGTTCAACGAAACCGGTTGTGCGGCTTGCCACACACCCACCCACGTCACCGGTGTTGATCCACAACGCCCTGACCTGAGCAGCCAGACCATATGGCCTTACAGCGATCTGTTGCTGCACGACATGGGGCCGGCGCTGGCAGACGGTCGCGACGAGTTTCTGGCCGACGGTAACGAATGGCGCACGTCTCCTCTCTGGGGTGTTGGCCTGGCTCAACAGGTGAACCCGCTGGCCGGGTTTTTACACGATGGTCGGGCTCGCACCCTGGAAGAAGCTATTCTCTGGCACGGTGGCGAAGCGCAACCGGTCAGCGACCGTTATCGCCAGATGGCAGAACAGCAGCGCCAGGCACTGATTGAATTTCTGAACTCACTGTAAGGACGTTTTATGTTGCGATTGACCCGCTATTTCCGCACCGCCGCAATTGCCCTGTTAATGCCGACGCTGGCACTGCCAGGCCTTGCACTGGCTGCTTCTGCGGAATCCGGAACGGCTGTGGAACAGCAGACGCGCGCAGGCTGGCATCAGGCTATCGGCCGCGGTTATCAGGCTTTACCAGTCAAAGCAAGCTGCCAACTGCTGGTTCAGGTGGCCACCCATGTGGTCGATAACAGCCAACAGTTGGTCGCAGACTGGAGCGAGTTCAAACCCCACTATCTGGCCACCGACAACTACACCCACGCCACCATTCGCGCCGCCATAACCGCGCTGGAAGTGGCCGAAGAGCGCCGTCTGGCCACCCCCATGGGATTACGCGGTAATGGCAAACGCTCTGCTTATGCGGCTGACGCCTGGCGCAGTGGCAGCAGTCTGGCCAGCATTGGCGCCAGCGTTGACGGCTTGCAACAATACTTCCTGCCCGGTCTTGAAAAGCTGTTAACCAACCAGGGCGATAGCGATCTGGCGGAACGCATCCACAAGCAGTTTGGCGAAGTGCAGGAGCACTTTCCGGCGATGGACCTTGCGCTTGCGCCATTGCTGGAAGACGACAACGCCTTCCGCAGCCTTCAGGGTCTATATGTTGACTTGTCGCAGCTGACAACGCTGGTCAACGGCGAAGCCGCAACCAGCCTTGGGGTGATTCGTGGTTTTAACTCCAGTGATGGCGACTGAACCATTATGAGTTTAAGTCGCAGACATTTCCTGGCGGCCGTTGCTGGCGCCATGGGCGCAAACGGCTGGAGCCTGACTGGTTGCTCGCTGTTACCGGCAAAAGCTGACTCACTGAAAAGCCGCGAGTACGTGGGCGCCAGCAAACTCAGCGATGGCCGCTTTGCCGTGCAAAGCTTGAACAACGACAGCACACCACGCTGGCAAACCCCCGTTGAGGCCCGCTGCCACGGGGGCTGTTTTCGCCCGCATAATGCCCAGGTACTGATTTTCGAGCGCCGACCCGGCTGGTGGTTTCACGTGTTTGACAGCCGCAATGGCGAGCGCCTGGCACACATAAAAGCTAACGACGGCGAGCACTTTTACGGCCATGGCGTGTTCTCCCCCGATGGTCGCTATTTGTACACAACAGCCAGCCGCTACCAGCGCGGCGACGGCATTATTGCGGTGTATGACGCCCACGCCGGTTATGAACGTGTCGACACGCTCGACCTGGAAGGCATAGGCCCACACGAACTGCATCTGCACCCGGATGGCCAAACCCTGGTTGTCGCTCTGGGTGGCATAAAAACCCACCCGGATTACGATCGCATCAAGATGAATCTCGAGTCCATGGCACCCGCGCTGATGCTGGTAGACCGCACCACCGGCCAGGGCAAGCTGATCCGCATGGGCACAGGCGCGCCAGCACAGGAACTGGCGACTCTCCCCCTGCACTGGGACAACCATCTGGTTTAGCCCATCCACAGCGACTGGTATGCTTGGCACTCACTTTTCACAGGGAATGCCGGTGTGCCAACGTCCAAAACACCTCTAGACCGACTTTACGGGCTGATCGCCAACGAAGAAGACGCACGGGTCTGCAAAGACATTCCCGAATCAGCCTGCCGCGAAGTACCGCGCAACTTTTTCCTGATTCTGGCGGCAAACGTTCTCACTAAACTCGGTGATTTACTGATCAGTCCAAAAACGGTGCTGGCCTGGTTGATGAGCGCGGTTGGCGCCCCTGCCCTGGTGGCCTGGCTGGTACCCATCCGTGAATCCGGTTCTATGGTTCCGCAAATGGTGATAGCCGCCTGGGTGCGGCGTAAACCGGTGCGCAAATGGTTCTGGACTCTGGGCAGCCTGGGCCAGGCCCTGAGCGTGGCCGCCATGGCCGCCAGCGTCTGGTTTCTGGACGGTTACAGCGCCGGCTACGGCCTGATCGCCGCGCTCATCCTGTTCTCTCTGTCTCGCGGTTTCTGCTCGGTGTCAATGAAGGACGTTCAGGGCAAGTGCATTCCAAAAACCCGTCGCGGCCGCTTGTCTGGCCTGGCTTCCACCATCGGCGGCACGGCCACCGTTGCCCTTACCGTCCTATTGTTCTGGGATCGGGGCGATCCAAGCATGGCATTTTACAGTCTGCTGCTGTTGCTGGCTGCCGCTTTGTGGCTGATTGCCGGCGCGCTGTTTGCCGGCGTCGACGAGTACCCCGGTGAAACCGGCGGTGGCGGCAACGCCATCCACGATGCCATTTCCAGCCTGTCGCTGCTAAAAACCGATAAGCCATTCCGCCACTTTGTGATCACCCGCGCTCTGCTGCTGTGCTCTGCCCTGGCCGCACCGTATTTCGTGGTATTGGCTCAACAACAAACCGAATCCGGCTGGGCATTGGGGGTTTTCTTGTTGGCCAGCAGCCTGGCCAGTTCATTGAGTGCCAGTTTTTGGGGCTGGGCTGCCGATACGTCTAGCCGCAAGGTCATGATTCGCGGCGCACTCATGGCCAGTATAGTGTGCCTTGGCGTTGCAGGTACGGCTCTGGTAATGGGGGAATCTATGGGCGGTGTGTGGTTCTATCCAAGTGCCTTTTTTGTGCTCAGCATCGCCCACGCCGGCGTGAGGCTTGGCAGAAAAACCTATCTGGTGGACATGGCGGGGGGCAACAAGCGCACAGATTACACCGCGGTCAGCAATACCGTTATCGGTGTTTTACTGCTGGCAACCGGGGCCCTGACGGCGCTGATCTCAACCTTTTCGAATATTGCGGTTATTCTGGTGCTGGGGCTTATGGGCCTGGCCGGCGCGTTCAGCGCCATGGGCCTGAACGAGGTGACCGGCGACGATAACCGCTGAGCGTCAAGCACCGGCTGCGCTGATGTTTAAAAAGCTTTGCTAGCCCTTTGGATTGCTTTGAGGGTGGTAACCAATACGAAACCCACCCCAATGCTTGCCATCAATGTAAATAGGTACTGACAGGTCGTGCATGATTTCACCCGTGTCGCGGCGGTAGGTTTGCAGCAGCATTTCCTGGGTATGGCTGCCACAGCGAATGCCCGTGCGATCATTGAACAACCGTTTACTGCGGCTACGGGCCAAATCGGTGGCGGCGTTGCCGGTAGACGCGTGGGCGAACTCGCGGTTATGGGTAGGCACGTAGCCATCCGGAGCCGTGGTAATAGCGTAAACAATCTGTGCGTTGGCGCCCTTTATGGCTTCCTGAATAACGGGCAGGGCCTGATCAGTAAAGCGGTCATATCCGCAGGTGTATTTCGGCGGATTGGTGTTGGCCAAAGGCTGGCGATTGCGATCGAACAGGGCCGCGGCGTTGAGCTTATTGTCGCGTAGAGCTTGCTCAAAAACATCGGCAACCTGCGCTGCACCAACGCTGGCGTGCTGGAAAAACGGACGGTGGTAACTGGTCTCGCTGTTCAACGCAAACACCGCGTTCGTGGTTTCAGCAATTTCCATAAGGCGGGTAGCCTGCTGTGCCAGCGAAGCTACACTAACATCGCTCTCGGTGATGTCATCGCGCACCGTTTCAATCACTGTGAATATCTGCTGCAGATTGTGCTCGTTATCGCGATCGATACTGGCAATCTGCGCGACCTGCTGCTGAAGCTGGTCAGACTGCTCGCGAATGCCGTCCAGCTGTGTTCCCACCGATTCCACCGACGCCACACCCTGCTCAATACTGACGGTCAAGGCTTCTATGCCGGTCACAATCTGCGCGGTGTCTTCGCGAATTTCTCCCAGGGTGCCCGCAACATCGGCCGTGGCCTCTGCCGTGCGGCGCGCCAGCTGTCTTACCTCGTCGGCAACCACCGCAAACCCGCGCCCCTGTTCGCCAGCGCGAGCCGCTTCAATGGCCGCGTTCAAAGCCAACAGATTGGTTTGCTCAGCAATGCTCTGAATCGTGCTCGTGACTCCCTGAATACGATTAGACTTTTCGTTGAGCTGCTGAATGCGCAACAAGTTTTCATCAGACTGGCGGTGCACATTACGGATACGCTCGATCACCTGCACCAGCGCTTGGCGGCCGTCCTGGCTCGCCGAACTGGCCTGCTGCGCAAGGGCCGATGCATCATTGGCCTGCAAAGTCGATGCCTGAGTGGCGCCAGTAATCTCGCCGGCGAATTCGGCAAGCCTGGCGGTTTCCTTCACCTGGCGGTCCAGCCGCAGTTTCAGCTGATCGGCAGCATAAGACACTTCTGCCGCGGAAATGGCGTTGGTATTGGCGCTGTGGCGAAGATTTTCCAGCAGTGCGCGGCCTGCTCTCGCATCGCTGAGCAGCTGCGCGCACAAACTTGCAAGCGGGTGACCCGGCGCTAACTGGCCCTGGCTGAGATGAATGAGGCTGCGCTGTGCCGGAGCGAGAATCCGCAAAGTAACAAAAACACTGGCCACCACCAGGCCTGCGGCCAACCCAATCATTATAGAAACCAGATCGATCACGGTCACGAACGCAACCAAAACACCAGCGGCCAAAGTAAGCAGCACTGCCAGCAGGCCCCAGCCTTTCGCTGCTTTGTCTAAAAACACCATGTGTTCACCCCGTTGTTACCCTTGTTTTTTGTCGGACGCAGCACGCAATCTGCCGTTTTTCGCCAATGGCACCCACAGCTTATCTGAAAAATTATCATCGGGCCTTGTGACTTTAGTAAAAATTGAGGTGCACTCACTTAACGACTGCAACAGGCATTTCTGAAGCGAATAGCCAGTCTAAATGTGCAGAACAAAAAAAACCGGAGCCATGGCTCCGGTTTTTCGAACTGTGCTGATGCTTACTGGGTCACGTCGTCCATAGAATCTTCCACGTCATCCCCAGCTTCTTCTGCGGCTTCATCGACTTCTTCACCGGCATCTCCGACGTTGTCTTTGATTTCTTCCCCGGCGCTATCGTTCTGCCCGGTAGCGTCTTCATAGGTTTCTTCAACAGAATCGCCGGCGTCATCGGCCATATTGCTAATGTTATCGCCGGCCTCGTCCATATCTACCGTCTCGTCATCGTCAGAACTGCAACCCGCCAGGCCCAAAGTCAACACCAGTGCCAATGCGCTAATTGTTACTTTTTTCATGAGAATTCTCCACTGATCGTAATTGGAAACTGCGCTCAGATTACGCTGTGACCCCGCAATAACACAATTACACAAGGGTTACCCTTTGGTTAATCGGGCAAGGTGCTAGAACCACTCGGTTTTCATGGCCAAGCAGGTATCGTCCATGTTTCGCAGCAGGACCAGGTCATGGGCAGCAGTGGGTAATTCCCAGTGAAAAAAGTATTGTGCGGCCTGCAGCTTGCCCTCATAAAAATGGCGTTCTCGATCGTTGCTGGCATTGCTCAACCCTACCGCGGCAGCATTGGCCTGACGCAGCCACATCCAGGCCACACAGATGTGACCGAACAAGTGCAAATAGCAGGAGGCGTTGGCCAGGGTCTGCTCGGTTTCACCGGCCATCAGCGTTTTACCCAGGCTTTGGGTCACTTTTACCGCCTGCTGCAGAGTCTCGCTGAGTGACAGAGCCCAGGGCTCGCAGCGGGCGCTGGTGGCGGCTTGCAGATCGGCCTGCATGGCCTGAAGCAGCAACTGCAAGCCATGGCTTTGGTTCTGCCACACTTTGCGGCCCAGCAGATCCAGTGCCTGAATGCCATTGGTGCCTTCGTGGATCGGGTTCAACCGGTTATCACGCCAGCATTGCTCCACCGGATATTCTCGGGTGTAACCTGCACCGCCGTATACCTGAATCGCCAGATCGTTCGCTTTGGGGCCATATTCCGACGGCCAGGCTTTAATCACCGGGGTCAGAAGATCCAGCAGTTGCCCGGCTTCTTGGCGTTTTTGCGGCTCCGGGTGAGTGTTCTGGTCGTCCATCAGCCGGGCGCCATAAAGGCACAGCGCCAATCCACCTTCGCTGTAGGCTTTTTGGGCCAGCAGCATGCGCCTGACATCGGCGTGCTCAATAATCGGCACCTGTTCACTTTGCGGATTGTTATCCGCTGCCCGGCGCCCCTGCAGACGATCTTTGGCATAGGCCAGGCTGTGCATATAACCACGGTAACCAATCACCGCCGCGCCACAGCCCACGCCAACACGGGCCTCGTTCATCATCTGGAACATGTACTTCAATCCCTGATGGGGCTCGCCCACCAGGTAACCGTGGCATTCGGCGTCGTCACCAAAACTCAAGGCAGTAGAGGTGGTTCCACGGTAGCCCAGCTTGTGAATCAAGCCGGCCAAAGCCACACCGTTACGTTCTCCCAACCCGCCGGTTTCGTTCAAACGGAGTTTAGGCACAATAAAAAGTGAAATACCCTTCACACCGGCCGGCGCACCTTTTATCTTGGTCAGCACCATATGTACGATATTCTCGGTGATGTTTTGCTCACCACCGGAGATGTATATCTTCGCGCCCTTGATCAAGTAATGACCAGCGTTGTCAGGCGTAGCCGACGTGCGAATGTCTGCCAGCGACGAACCCGCATGGGGTTCGGTAAGGGCCATGGTGCCGGCGTATCGACCATCGAGCATGGGCGGCAGAAACAGGCTCTTCTGAGATTCATTGCCAAACACTCGAATCAGGTTTGCCGCTGCGGTGGTCAGGAACGGGTAGCCCGCGGTGCCGGGATTCGCCGCGGTAAAAAAGCCGTTACAGGCCGCCATGACCGTTTCCGGCAGCTGCATGCCGCCAAGCTCGTAATCGTAACGACCGGCAATGAAACCAGCGCGGGCATAGGCGTCAAACGCCTGTTTTACCTGTGGCAGCATGGCCACCTTGCCATCCACAAACCGGGGTTCGTCCTGATCGGCGGCCCGATTGTGATTGGCGAATGTCTCCCGCGCCATTTTGTCAGCGGTCTCGATGACGGCATCGAAGGTATCGCGGCTGTGGTCAGCAAAACGCTCGCGCTCCGCCAACACATCAATACCCAGTACTTCGTAAAGTTGGAACGACAGGTCGCGACGGTCAATCAGGGTATCGGTCATTACGCGGTCTCCGGCTTTGGGCCATTTTCATACGGCCGTTTTAAAATTGCTGCGCTCTTTATGCCACAGATAACCGCTGGATAGCCACTCTTTAACATGGCGCCAACATGAGCGCGGTTATAGCGCCAGGCCACAAGTTCCTTGACCTTCAGACTGCGGCACGTATCATTCTTTTGATATTTTTTATACGGAGTAATCATGACGGAGAGGTCGCACAACTGCTGGTTTACATCAGATCTACCTCGCCTGGATGACATCGCCCGCTATCGTGGCAAGCTTCCCTATTTTCCAGACCCTCCACGGCATTAGGCAGCTCATCGTTAACGGGTGCTAGCTCGCTGGTGATAGCCCGTTGGTAATAGATCGCTGGTACCATCTTTTTCTGTCCTACACCTACAATTGAGATTGCGATGTCGCTCCCCCTGGTTGTTTTACTGCCCTTCTTAGGCGCCATGGCCGCACCACTTTTCGCGCAAGGCGGGCGCACAGCCATCGCTATTGCGTCAACCGTTCCCGCGCTGATTGCGCTCGCCGCGTTGTTCCCCCACTGGCAAACACTGGCAGACGGCGGTGTTGTCCTGCACACCTACGAATGGCTACCTGCGATCGGGCTGTCGCTGAGTTTCCGCCTGGATGGCCTGTCACTGCTGTTCGCGCTGCTGATTCTGGTGATTGGTATCCTGATCATTCTTTACGCCCGCTACTACTTGAAACCTGAAGAAAACATTGGCAAGTTTTACGGCCTGCTGCTGTGCTTCATGGGCTCAATGCTTGGCATTGTGCTGTCCAGCAATTTGTTGCTGATGATGATTTTCTGGGAAATCACCAGCTTGGTGTCGTTTTTACTGATCAGTTTCTGGACCCACAAAAAAGGCGCGCGGCGCGGTGCCCGCATGGCGCTGACGGTTACCGGCGGTGGTGGCCTGGCCCTGTTGGCAGGTGTTCTCATAATTGGTCAGATTGTCGGCAGCTACGAGCTGGACGATGTGCTGGCCGCAGGGCCCATCATCAAAGCACACGCTCTTTATCCGGTTGCGCTCACCCTGGTACTGCTGGGTGCATTCACAAAATCGGCCCAATTTCCATTCCATTTTTGGTTGCCCCACGCCATGCAGGCGCCTACGCCGGTATCGGCCTACTTGCATTCGGCCACCATGGTAAAGGCCGGTATATTCCTGCTGGCGCGGCTGTATCCGGCGCTGGCAGGTACCGAACAATGGTTTTACATGGTCAGCTTTACCGGCATGGCAACGCTGCTGCTGGGCGCGTATATCGCCATGTTCAAGCACGACCTCAAAGGCTTGCTGGCGAACTCCACGATTAGCCATCTGGGGTTGATTGTTCTGTTGCTCGGCATGGGCACGGAACTCGCCACGGTTGCTGCCCTGTTTCACGTCATCAACCACGCTACGTTCAAGGCCTCGCTGTTCATGGCGGCCGGCATTATTGACCATGAAACCGGTACCCGCGACATGCGCCGTATAAACGGGCTTTGGCGATTCATGCCCCACACGGCCACCCTGGCCATAGTGGCAGCGGCTTCAATGGCCGGTGTACCGCTGCTGAACGGCTTTCTCAGTAAGGAAATGTTTTTCGCCGAGTCTCTGGCACTTAACCTACCCGGTTACTGGGCCTGGCTGCCGCCCATTGTGGCGACCCTGGCCGGCATTTTCGGGGTTGCTTACTCCGCCCGGTTTATCCACGACGTGTTCTTTAACGGCAAGCCGGTAGATTTGCCCATCTACCCACCTCATGAACCGCCGCGCTATATGAAGATCCCTGTGGAAATATTGGTGTTCGCCTGTCTGATGGTGGGTATGTTCCCGGCCATATCAGTGGGCCCCCTGCTTTACGCCGCATCTTCCGCAACCTTGGGCGTGCCGGCGCCGGACTATCGGCTGGCGGTGATGCACGGTTTTAACCTGCCACTGTTTATGAGCTTTTTGGCGTTCTTTGGCGGTTTGCTGATGTACAGCCAGCGCGAGCGTTTCTTTGCCTTTCACGACCGCTTCCGCGAGATTGATGAAAAAGCGATCTTTGAAAAAGTGGTGTTCAGTCTTGGCCTCAGGGCCAACCGGTTTACCGCCGCCACAGAGAACGGCTCGCTGCAGCGCTACGTTATGCTGCTAATTGTCAGCGCTTTAGCCGTGGCATTTTTACCGATCAGCAAAATGGGCTTTTTTATTGGCAGCAACGGGCTAACCCCGGTGGACTGGCCCACGGCAACTTTGGGTGCGGTTCTGATTGCCAGCGCTCTGGCCACTGCAGCCATGCACCGTGAACGCTTCTTTGCGCTGGTACTGATCAGCGTCGTCGGGTTGTTAACCGCGCTCACCTTTGTGCGTTTCTCGGCGCCAGATCTGACGATGACCCAACTGTCGGTAGAAGTCGTCACCGTTGTGCTGTTAATGCTGGCACTTTACTACATGCCCTCATGGACACCCGTTGAGAGCAGCCGTGGTCGCCGCGTTCGTGACATGGGGATAGCCCTGTTAGCCGGCAGCGGCATGACCATAATTACCCTGGCCATTCTGACCCAGCCGTTCAGTTCGATTTCCGAGTTCTTTCTGGCAAACAGCAAAACAGGTGGTGGTGGTACCAACGTGGTCAATGTGATCTTGGTGGATTTCCGCGGCTTCGACACCTTGGGTGAAATTTCAGTGCTGGCGATTGCAGCGTTGGGCATTTTTGCAATGCTCAAAAACACGACACTTACGCCGCCTCCGGGCGACGGCCTGGGCCACGCATGGGCCCGCCAAAGCCACCCCACCATGCTCAAACAGATTGCCCGTCCGATGCTACCAATGGCGCTGATGGTATCCGCGTTTATATTCCTGCGCGGTCATAACCTGCCAGGGGGGGGCTTTATTGCCGGGCTGATAACCGCCGTTGCGCTGATTCTTCAGTACATCGCCAGTGGCTTTTCCTGGACCGAAGACCGCATCGCCATGCGCTATCACAATGTGATTGCGCTAGGTCTGCTGTTTGCCGTTATTACTGGCGCCGGCAGCCTGGCGTTTGGTTATCCGTTCCTGACCTCCACATTCGGCTATATCACCTGGCCGGTGGTGGGTAAGTTCGAGCTGGCCTCGGCGCTGGTGTTTGACCTGGGTGTGTACCTGGCGGTGGTGGGTGCCACACTGCTGATGCTGGTCAGTGTAGGCCGCATCAACCCCCATTCCGCTATCCGTCCTGTAAACAGCGAGTCGAGCTACGGCGCTGACACGACTACCCTGACTCAAAGAGAGACCGAATAATGGAACTTGTATTCGCACTCGCCATTGGTGCGCTCACCGCCGGCGGAATATATCTGCTGCTGCGCGCCCGCACGTTCCCGGTGGTGCTGGGCCTGACCATGCTGTCGTACGGGGTAAATCTGTTCCTGTTCGCCAGCGGGCGCCTGGCCACCGGCAGCCAGCCGATTCTGGGCACCGCTGACCAGTACGCAGACCCATTGCCCCAGGCGCTGGTGTTAACCGCGATTGTTATCGGCTTTGCCATGACCGCATTCGTGGTGGTGTTATCACTGCGCAACCTGGCCGACCACGGTAATGATCACGTAGACGGCGACCCGAAAAAGCGTACGCCGGCTTCCAAGCATGCGCGGGAGCGTCGGCCACTATGACCCACTGGCTGCTTGCTCCGATTCTGATCCCGCTACTGGGCGCTATTCTGCAAATATTTGTAGGCTACGCGCCCATGCCGTTGCGCCGGGTGTTGGCCATTATTACCTCGGTTCTGACCTTGGCCGCCGCCATTGTTCTGCTAAATCTGGCCAGCGACGACACCTACCGTGTCTACGCCATGGGCAACTGGCAGCCACCCTTCGGCATTGTGATGGTGCTGGATCGTTTGGCGGCCATGATGTTGGTTCTAACGGCGTCGCTGGCACTGCTGTGCCATCTGTTCTCGATCGGGGGTGCCGACGAAGGTACGCGCCAGTTCCACAGCCTGTTCCTGTTCCAGCTGATGGGCCTGAATATCGCCTTTCTGACCGGCGACCTGTTCAACCTGTTTGTTGCGTTTGAGATTCTGCTGATTGCCTCTTACGGACTGCTGATGCACGGCAGTGGAAGCACGCGCTCAACGCCAGGGCTGCATTATGTCGTATTAAACCTGGTGGGTTCGTCGTTGTTTCTGATCAGCGTGGGCATGATTTACAGCGTTACCGGCACATTGAATATGGCCGACCTGGCCGTGAAAGTGCCACAGGTCAGCGGCGACCAACGTTTTCTGGTCGAAGCCGGTGGCATGCTGTTGTTGGTGGTATTTGCCCTTAAAGCAGCGGTGTTGCCACTGACATTCTGGCTACCACGGGCCTATGCCAGCGCTACCGCGCCGGTCGCTGCATTTTTTGCCATTATGACCAAAGTCGGTATCTACGGGATTATCCGGGTTTACCCGCTGATTTTTGGCGCCAACGCCGGCGAGATGGCTAATCTGGGCATGAACTGGCTTTTCCCGCTAGCGCTCGCCACCCTTATTATGGGCGTTATTGGCGCTATGGGCGCACAAACCTTGCGCACCCTGGTGACCTGGCAGCTGGTCATTTCGGTTGGCACTATACTGGCACCCATCGCGCTGGGCTCGCAAAAAGGCCTGGCTGCGGCCCTGTTCTACTTGCTTAGCACTACCTGGACAGTGGGCGGTTTGTTTTTGCTGATTGAGCTGGTGCGCAGCCAGCGCGGATCCGCTTCTGACAAAATCGTTATGGCGCCGCAGATTCGTCATCGAACCCTGCTTAGCTCGCTGTTTTTCTTTGGCGCGGTGTCCGCTGCAGGTTTACCACCACTAAGCGGTTTCTTTGGCAAAGTGATGATTCTGCAATCCACCACCAGCGGCGTGGAAATGGCGTGGCTTTGGGGTACGGTTCTCACGGGGAGCTTTTTCACTCTGATTGCCTATAGCCGCGCCGGCAGTGTGGTATTTTGGCGCAATATTGAAGGCGAAATTGAAAACAGCACCCCGGTAACGCCGTTGCTGGCCATTTCTACCGGCGCGCTGATTGGTATGAGCGTATTAATGGTGGCACTGGCCGGGCCTATCAGTGCCTATACCAACGCCACTGCAGTGCAGCTGCTGGACACCCGTGGTTATATCCAGACTTTGCAGGCGCCAATGGTTGAGGAGAGTTCGTAATGCTGGATCGCCTGAGTTTCCCGCAACCCTGGCTAAGCCTTCTGCTGTTCAGCATCTGGCAGTTGCTTGCCGATGGCGTTGGCGGTGGAAGCGTGGTTGTGGGTTTGATACTGGCCTGGGGTATTCCGCAGCTCACCCAAAGCTTCTGGCCTGAGCGCCCGGCGGTGTTCAAGGCTTGGCGTTTACCGGGTTATTTGCTGCTGGTGTTATGGGACATCGTGATTGCCAGCTTTGAAGTGGCCTGGCTGATTATCAGCCCGCGCCGGCCGGAACCGATGTTTATCAGCTACCCGCTGCAGCTTGACTGCCCACAGGCTATCGCTATTTTGGCCAGCACCATTTCCCTGACACCCGGCACGGTGACCGCCGATATCAGTGATGATCACAAGATTCTGCTGATTCACGCGCTAGACACCCGAACCGCAGAAGAAGTGATTGAGGCCATTCACAATCGTTATGAAAAGCCTTTGATGGAGATGTTCCAATGATTGTGATTGTCTTGAAGATATCCATCGCCCTGGTGGTGATTGCGGCCTTGCTTAACGTGTATCGTCTGATTGTTGGCCCACATGCCCCAGACCGGGTTCTGGCCATAGATACTCTGGCCATCAACGCCATCGCGCTCATCATTCTTCTGGGTATTACGTTGAACACCCGTCTGTACCTGGAGGCCGCGTTGCTGATTGCCGTCATGGGTTTTGTCAGCACGGTGGCTATGGCCAAATATCTGAAACGCGGCAGCGTTATTGAATAACAAGGGTGCAGAGCGAGGCGCCAGGCGCTTTGCAAAGGAGACGACACAACAATGAACCTGTTTATCGAATTCGTTATCGCAGCCCTGTTGTTGCTGGGTGCCGTATTTACACTGGTGGGCGCCATCGGGCTAACGGTCTTGCCCGATTTTTTTACCCGCCTGCACGGGCCGACCAAGGCCACCACCGTGGGCGTGGGAGCTATGGCATTAGCGTCGATGATTTGGTTCGCCAACCAGCCGGTGGGCACAGGCTTCGTGGAGATTCTGATTATGGTCTTTTTGCTGCTGACCGCACCGCCAAGCGCCAACATGATGGCAAAAGCCGCTATGCACATGGAAGTACCTAAAGTTGGCAATACCCGCGGCGACCCCTGGCAGCAATAAAACGCTGTCAAAGGGGCGGACGCAGAACTCGGAAAAAATCGTACGCGAAGGTTTTTCTTGCATTCGTAGGGGGCGAGATAGATGGCGACTGCCCGCCACCTATCTTTATTTGTTAGCATTAAGCAAATCTAATGATAATTCGCCTGTTGTGGCGGCTTTTCTTTTCAATTTTGCTGCACACAACGGCACCTATTTCGGCGGTATTACGCACATGAGTGCCACCGCAGGGTTGGACGTCCACACCGGGTATTTCAACCACTCGTACGGCTCCGGCAATGACCGGCGGGGCAACCAACTGCGTCCGGGTTAACTTCTGCACCTGATCGTTATCATCAGCAGAGATGCGTCTGATCGTCACATTGCGAGAGGCATTGATCAATTCGTTCAACTGTGTCGTTACGACCTCCTTGTCTGGCGATGTGTCGGGCAAGTCAAAGTCCAGTCTGCCCTTATCAGGGCTAATACTGCAGCCAGTTACCGGAGCATGGACAATCGCGCAAAGTAGATGGAGGCATGTATGCATCTTCATGTGCTGATACCTGCGCTCCCAATTGATTGAGCCAGTGACCATAAGCCCGGCTTCGATTTTTTCAGGCTGGGCAGCAATCTCATGCCAGATGAGATTCTTGTTTTTGGAGTCTCTGAATGTCTCTCTCACCACTATGGGTGTTCCATCTGGCATTAATAGGTGGCCAATATCCCCCGGTTGACCACCCCCGGTTGGATAGAAAAGAGTTTTATCTAAGGCGATTGCTGTTTCTCTAATTTCCACCACTCTTGCAGTAAATTCCGTCTGATACGGAGCATCATCGAATATCTGCAGAGTTTGACTAGTCTTCGTCATCAGGAGGCCCTCGTTTTTAGTTGGTTGGTAGCCTGAATAAGGTCTTATCTCGGTCCTCAGTGCTGAAGTACGCACCGACGTCGGGATGAGAGTGGTAAATGACTACGGCAGGATTATCACTTCGAAAACTTTTATTTAGCGCCACGGTACCAAGAACCGAGAAGGTATAACCATTAGCGGCATTGCGCTTATATGTATCAGGGTTTCTTTGATTTAACTCATTCTGAATATTTGTTCCGAGATGAATGGTTCCGTCGGCAAAAACAAAGCCACAGCATTCCTCTGGATACACACCAGAGGCGTGGCTGTAGATTCGTTCCAAGTTGTCAAAATTTAAAACGTCCATGTTTTCGCCAATTGATTAAGTGTTTTTGGTAAAGAGTTTTTCAATGGGGAGTTTTGTAATTGCAAATCCTGTCAGCAATATTCCTGAGTAAAGGGCAAGGTCATGTGATATCGGCCGCCCTTCATACCACGAGCCAATGGCCACAGCCACGACAGGAAAGATAATGAATACAAAGGAGAGGATGACTGGACTCAAGCGCTTCAAAAGAAAGAAGTACACGATAAAGCCGCCAATCGAGGCCACTAAACCAAGATACGCGAGTGCGCTCCATGACCTGATTGACACCGCTGCAAAATCGGGGCTCTCCAGAGCGTAGCCCGCAACTGTCAGCAATAGCCCTGCAATACCTATAGGTAGAGTGTTGAAGGTAATCACACTGATTTCAGCGCCACTCTTCTTAGTGATCACATAGCAAAGCCCATGCATCACTGCCGCTGCCAAGATGGCGACAATACCAACAAAATCTGCGTGATCAAGATACAGGCCCTGAGATCTGATGATCATAAACAAGGCACCGAATCCTATACCTATACCAACTATCTGCGAGAAATAAATTCTTTCCTTTAGGAAGATCCTAGAAAATATGAGAATGAAAACAGGCATCGTGCTGAACAATAACGCGGTCAAGCCGGAAGATACGTGCACTTCGCCGAAGTTCAGTAGGTAGTAAGGTAGAGTAAAGTAGGTCAAGATCACAAACACAAAGAACCCCGTCTTTTCTCGCGGGAACCAAATGGGCTCCCGGCGTATCAAGGCGAATACCAGGAACATCGGGAAGGCGATCAGGAACCGAACACCGGAGGATGTGATTGGTGGGACACTCTCAACAGCGATCTTTATTCCAAGCCAAGTCGTTCCCCAGCTCAAGCAGACGATCAAGAACAGAACGGATGTCACCACTTTAGCCGTCCACAGTTTAGGATATTTACTTGGCGCGCTGATTGCTTCAGACATTGACATGATGTCATTCCTTTTGGCTTGAGCTGAAATAGTGCTACAATTCGTTCAAATGTGTAAATAATTGTGTGAATTAGCGTAGAGGGATGAAATATGGGTGTCAAACCAAACATTGACACGGTGTTATTTCTTAAAGAGGCTCTTATTGCTGGCCAAGGCACGAAATACATGCGATTGGCTAATGCATTCGAAGAAAAAATTTCTGATGATTTTTTTCAAGAAGGAACCAAGTTGCCTCCACACCGCAGGCTAGCCGATCAACTCGGTGTCACGCCTGGAACCATCAGCCGTGCTTACGAGGAACTTGAACGCATGGGGCTGGTCCAGGCTCGTGTGGGTGATGGAACATTTGTGAGCAAACGGAGTATGGAACGGGAGCGCGAGGAGGGTTTTCGAAACTTCATTGAGAAGCCTTTGCAGCGTGTTGACATGAGCCGGAATATGCATATTCCAGGGCAGGAGACGATACTCTTGGCCGAAGCTCTGAGGCGCCTGGCCGATGATCAGCAGACGCTTCATGAGATTGCGCTTTATACCCCTGAAGCAGGTCTGTCACGCTATCGCCGCGCTGGCGCGGCCTGGCTCTCAACGGATAACTTCGAAGCTAATGCTGATCAAGTTCTCTGCGTCAATGGTGGCCAACACGGCTTGCTGTGCGCACTCATGGCATTGCTTCGGCCTGGGGACACTCTGGTTACTGAGCAGCTAACCTATCCAGGCTTGATCTCTGCGGCTCGTTTTCTTGGCATCAGGCTGCTGGGCGCAGAGATGGACGATCAGGGCCTGATCCCGGAGTCACTCGAAGAGATTTGCCGAAAGAACCGGGTATCGGCCCTGTATTGCACACCCACCATTCAGAATCCGACAACCGCAGTATTGAGCGCAGAGAGAAGGGAAGCAATCGCAACGATCTGCCGGAGCCACAACCTGTTCATTATCGAAGATGAGGCTCATGCTGTGTTTGTTGAGGATCGTCCACCTCAACTCAGCCAGTATGCGCCGGAAAGAGGGGTCATCCTTTCCAGCCTGAGTAAAGCCGTAGCAGCGGGGTTTCGAGTGGGCTACATTTACGCTCCGGCCCAGTTGATCGACCGTTTGGTTGCCGCACTGCGCGCCACGTGCTGGATGGCCACACCTCTGACGTTCGAGCTCGCCAGCTTGTGGATCGAAGACGGTAGCGCGAAGGCGTTGCTTAAGCAGCAGGTTGCAGAGATCCGCAGGCGTAAAGACCTCGTGGCGGGGCTATTGAGTGGGCTGAATGTTAGAACCCATCCCCATAGTCCGCATTTCTGGATTGAGGTGCCCGAGCCCTGGAGAGCTTCAGAAGTGGAAATCGAGCTGCGTCAGAAAAACCACCTAGTGGCTGCAGCTGAAGCTTTTGCCGTTGGGAGAGGCGCGGTTCCTCAATATATCCGGGCAAGCATCAGCACGCCGTTTGACAATGACAAAGTGTTATATAACGGATTTGCTACCCTTGCTGCCACACTCCAGCAAACTAGCCTAGCAGATGCAGTCGAGTAGGAACTATTCACTGCGTGACATGCTGCACTCTAGGGCTCTATGCCACTAACCGGGCTTAGCGTACGGTTTTTCCGAATTCTGCGTCCACCCCTCAAATGTGAGCGCTTGCGGCGGCAAAAACGGTAGCGGTGCGCTAAGTTAAATAGTGCGCTAGATTAGGCGCATATTGACTACGCAAAATGATTTCTGAAACAGTCCGACACGGAGTTCTGTTTATGCTTAAGGTAAATGAATATTTTGATGGCAAAGCAAAGTCGATCGCCTTTCAGTCAGACGCTTTACCCGCCACCATTGGCGTAATAAGCCCTGGCGAATACCAGTTCAGCACCCAGCAAAAAGAAACCATGACCATTGTCAGCGGTGTGATGTCGGTGTGCTTGCCAGGTGTGGAAACATGGATGACCTACGGTGCCGGTGAATGCTTCGGGGTTGCGCCCGATTCCACCTTTCGGGTTACCGTCGAATACGATACCGCCTATTTGTGCACCTACGGCTGAGGTAGCCCACCTCTCCCAACAACAAAAAGGATATTGTCATGGCTTCGACCCGCTTGCTAACTCCAGCAGAAAACGCCTATCAGTACCCATTACTGATCAAACAACTACTGGCTTCCGGGCCGCGATTCGCCGGCTCCCAGGAAATTATTTACGCGAACAAAAGCCGCTACACCTACACCGAGTTGCAAGCCCGTATCGGCCGCTTGGCTAACGCCCTGACCAAAGCCGGAGTTAAAGCCGGCGACACCGTTGCGGTAATGGACTGGGATACGCCCCGCTATCTTGAATGCTTTTTTGCAGTGCCAATGATTGGCGCCGTTCTGCACACTGTTAACGTGCGGCTGTCGCCAGACCAGATCGTATACACCATGAATCACGCCGAAGACGATGTGGTGCTGATACACGACGACTTCCTGCCCATACTCGATGCTGTTAAAGACCAGATCGAGACGGTAAAGCACTACATACAGCTGACCGATAACGACCAGCCTGCATCCGCCAGCGTGCCGGTACTGGGTGAATACGAGCAGCTTCTAGCCCAGGAAGACAGCCACTTCGACTTCCCGGATTTTGACGAAAACAGCGTAGCCACCTGCTTTTACACCACTGGCACGACCGGCAAGCCGAAAGGTGTGATGTTCAGCCATCGCCAGTTGGTGATGCACACTATGGCTATGGTGGGCACCCTTTCAATGTTTGACGAGGCGCCGCTGCTGCGCTCCAGTTCGGTTTACATGCCGATGACGCCCATGTTCCACGTGCATGCGTGGGGTGTTCCCTACGCCGCCACCTTGATGGGCACTAAACAGGTATACCCCGGGCGCTATGAACCCGAACTGCTGATGGACCTGATCAAAACCCACAATGTGACCTTCTCCCACTGCGTGCCCACCATTATGCAGATGCTGCTGGCCACCGAGTCCATCAAAGACGCAGATCTGAGCAACTGGCAGGTACTGATAGGCGGTAGTGCCCTCACCAAAGGGCTGTGTGAAGCCGGAGCCGAGCGGGGCATTCGCATGTACACCGGCTACGGCATGTCGGAAACCTGCCCGATTCTGACCGTCACCCACCTGACACCGGAAGATCTGGAGCTGCCGCTGGCGCAGCAGGCCAAAGTGCGGGTGAAAACCGGTGTCGCCATTCCATTGGTGCAAGTTGAAATTGTGGACACCAATGGCAAACCGGTCGCCCACGACGGTCAGGCCAAAGGCGAAGTTGTCGCGCGTACGCCCTGGTTAACCCAAAGCTATCTGAAAGAACCGGAAAAAGGCGAAGAACTTTGGCAACACGGCTGGCTGCACACTGGCGACGTGGCCAGTATGGAGCCGAATCGGACCCTGATGATCAAAGACCGCATCAAGGATGTGATCAAAACCGGGGGTGAATGGTTGTCGTCACTGGACCTGGAAAACCTGATCAGCCAGCACCCGGCGGTAGCAGCCACCGCGGTTGTCGGCGTTGCCGATGAAAAATGGGGCGAGCGCCCACACGCACTGATCACGCTAAAGCCCGGCCAGAATGCCACACAAGAAGACATTCAAGCGCACTTACAGCGCTATGTGGATAAAGGCGAAATCAACAAGTGGGCTATCCCCCGGCAAATGGACTTTGTGGACGACATTCCAAAAACCAGCGTGGGTAAGATCAACAAGAAGCAGATTCGCGATCAGTTAGGCTAGCTCAGTTACGTCACTGAAACGCCACTGAAGCGAAAATCCAGCTGCGGCGGCCGTCCGGCGATAATATCCGCCAGTGCGGCCGCTGACCCGCAGGCATGGGTCCAGCCCAAAGTGCCGTGGCCGGTATTCAGGAACAGGTTACTAATGGCGCTTTTACCCACGTAAGGCACACTGGAAGGCGTTGCCGGCCGCAACCCGCTCCAGTATTCAGCCTGCTCCCAATGACCCGCCTCGGGCATGACAGCCGCCACCCGGCGCAACACCGCATGGCAGCGGG
Source organism: Marinobacter sp. LV10R520-4 (assembly GCF_002563815.1). Lineage (NCBI taxonomy): Bacteria > Pseudomonadati > Pseudomonadota > Gammaproteobacteria > Pseudomonadales > Marinobacteraceae > Marinobacter > Marinobacter sp. LV10R520-4. The sequence goes on from NZ_PDJM01000001.1 coordinate 536,621, forward strand.
TGACATTCAGGCGTCTGGAATAACCGCTGAACTCTGCCGTACCCGCAATGCGCATACGATCCCCCAAGCGTGAATAAACCAGCTTGTACTCATCGTCGGTCAGGCTGACATTGAACGCGGCATCGGGATTTTTCACCGGCACGGTGATGGAATAGCCTTTAGCCGGATAAATATTCAACGCCAGTCCCAATTGCCGCGCCAGTGGCGCGCTAAAGCTACCCAGGCTGAGAACCCAGGCGTCTGCGCGCAGACTATCGTGATGGCCTTGGGACAGGGTTTCCACCGCATCTACACGCCCGATACCGCGCTGAAACCCAACCACTTCGGTGTTGTGTTTGAAAACCACACCCGCCTGTTTGCAGCGCTCTGCCAGGGCTTGAGTAAATTTGCGGGCATCACCGGATTCGTCTTCCGCGGTGTAGGTGCCACCTGCGAGGCGATGCTTCAGGCGCGCCAGAGCGGGCTCCAGTTCGATTGCCCGCGCTGCACTTACCTCCTGCCGATCGCAGCCCAATTCGCGCATCTGGCGTGCCGGCTCCAGAGCACTGTCGAATTCTTTCTGGCTGGTGTAAAAGTGCAGAATTCCACGGGTCAGGTGGTCGTAGTCCAAGCCCAGCTCGGCTCGCAGTTCCTGTAATTTGCTGCGGCTGTAAAGGCCCAAGTTGACCATCTGACGCAGATTGTCGGCCGCCCGTGCAGATGTGCATTGGCCCAGAAACGCCAGCGCCCAGCGCCATTGGGCCGCATCCAGTCGCGGGCGGAACAGCAGCGGTGCGTCATTACGATGCAGCCATTTCAGAACCTTCAGCGGCGTTGACGGATTGGCCCAAGGCTCGGCGTGGCACACGGAAATCTGGCCGCCGTTAGCGTAACTGGTTTCAAGCCCGGCTGCTGGCTGGCGATCTATCACTGTGACCTGGTAACCCTGGCGCTGCAAAAACCAGGCACTGGTAACGCCAACCACACCCGCGCCTAAAACCACTACGTGCATACCCGTTCCCGTCGGTTGTTCGTGTTGTTAATCGTCAATTGCTGCTTGCAGATGGCTGTTTGTTGATGAGCAGGGTCAACCGCCGGAACGTTTTACTACCCAACCTTTCTGCATCAGCAACGGCACCAGAATATGCCGCTGGTCGCCCTGAATTTCGACAATACCGTCTTTAAGGGTGCCACCGGTACCGCATTTGGCCTTGAGCTCTTTGGTGTAAGCTTTCAACTCTTTCTCTGCCAAGGGTATGCCGCTAATCAGGGTAACGCCCTTGCCTTTACGCCCTTTGGTTTCGCGGCTGACCCGCACCACACCATCACCCAGCGGGCGTTGTTCCTTTCCGCAGCTGCACTGTTCCTGCGGATGACGACACTGAGGGCACATGCGGCCCTGATCGGTGGAATAAACCAGCCCACCGTCGTGCTTTTTACTCATTCAGTCCAGCCCTGGCGGATATTTGGTGAACATTTCCTGAACCACTTCGTCGATCAGCTTGCGCCGCGTTTCTGGCGACTGATTTTCGTTCAGGTAGCGCTTGCTGGCTGCGCGCCAAATCACCTGGCGGCTTTGTGCATCGGCCAGCTCAATCACCAGTTTACCCTCGTCGACTTCACGCACCGGAGGCGGTGCCGACAGGCCCCAACCAAAATTACCGGTACCGAAACCAAACCCCAGGCCAAGACCGCTTTGCTCCAGGCGCTCTTCCTTGGCAATGTGCCAATTTACCAGCACGTCCGCGTCAGCGGCGCTAACCAGCTTCATAGCCTCGCCTTCCAGCTCACGTTCCAGCGCGCTTTGAACGCGGCTGCCGTCGAGTGACAGAAAAGAATCGGCGCCAGCATCGTCGGCATAGGCCCAAGTGTTGTAATCACCAAAAACCGTGGCTGAATCATAATCCGTCACCACGTTGCTTGCGCAACCGGCCAAAGCCAGCGCTACAACTACACAGGTTACAAAGCGCATCATCGCGTTCTCCTCAAATTAACGGTTTGGAACAGTATACGCGCCGCCCGGCGAGCGGGTCAGGTATCGAAATGATAATTCAATCCGCGGGCGTTGCAAAAACCGGCAAAATCTTCTGTCGCAGGTTCTGGCACGTCGACAGATACAGCTACCTGCTGGCCATAATTGATCTCGGTAATGGTCGCGTTATGCAGTTCGCACCAATGCCGCAGAGGTTGTTCATCGGCAAAACCAATCATCGCCAAGGCCAACCGGCTGGGTTGGTGTACCACCCGCTCTACCGCCGACAGTACACTTTCTGCGGCACCTGCGTAGGCTCGCACCAAGCCTCCAGCGCCCAGCTTTATTCCGCCAAAATAGCGAATGACCAATACCAGCACATCCCCCATGTCTTTGTGCTGGATAACACTGAGTATCGGCTTTCCGGCGGTGCCAGAAGGCTCGCCATCGTCGTTCATGGCCGCTTCGGCCGCCGAGCCCGGGCGGCCAATCTGATACGCCCAGCAGATATGGCGGGCATCAGGATGATCTGCCTGCGCCTGTGCCAGCCATTGATGAACCTCATCGCGACTGTTTACCGGGGCCACGCGGGCTATAAAACGGCTCTTTTTAATTTCCGTGACCCGCTCAAGATAACCGGCGGGGACGGGGTAGTCTTTTTTCATTCGGTTTTGCCTGTTTGCCCGGAATATCTATTGGCTGTTGGCGGAGTGCATGCTCAGCTGACCACAAACACCGGCAGTTTTACCTGAACCACCAGGCCACCTGCGGCGGCGTTAACGGCAGTGACCTCACCATCGTGGGCTAAAATTACCTTTTGCGCGATTGCCAGCCCCAGGCCCCAGCCCGGGCCACCACGGGATTGGTCGCTGCGATAGAACGGTTCAAACAGGTGCGCCAGGGCTTCGTCTGGCGCACCGGGGCCGCTGTCGGTAATTTCAATCCATAGCCGGTTGTCTGCAACCGTGACCGCAACGGTCAAGGCTTGTCCTGGTGGCGTATGGTCCAGAGCATTCTGTAGAATATTGTCAAAGGCTCTGTGCAACAGGCCGGCATCACCCAGAACCAGCGTGTGAGTTGCCTGCTCGCTGGCATTCAGCCGGCATTGCACATCCCGTCCACGGGCATACCCTGCTGCGTCTTGCAGCAAAGCGTTTAATAGCTCCATAACAGCCACTGGCTGGCACGCAAACTGCTCGCCCTGGGCGGCCAGCCGATAAAGGGTCAGCACCTGCTCGGTCATGGCTTCCAGGCGCTCGTTCTGGCGCAATATGCTGTTGAGCAATGCACTATCCCCGCCACCGTCCAGCGCCAGCTCAATGGCTACCCGCTGCCGTGCCAATGGCGTACGTAAATCGTGGGATATATCCCGTAATAGCTGCTGCTGGCGGTCAAGAAGACCCCACAACTGTGCGGTCATGGCGTTAAATGCATTGGCCAGAGCGCCAATTTCATCACGGCGCGAGGCAACCTTGGGGTCAACCCGCAGGCTCTTGTCGCCGGCAGCGATGGCGCGAGCGGTGACTTCCATGGTTTTTAACGGCCGTGAAAGCCGCCGGGCAATCAGCCAGCAGGCCAGGGAGACCAGCACTACCGCAAAGCCGGCGTTTATGGCCCTCAAAGATCCGGGGGCCAACCAGCCGGCGGATTTGCCACGGGGCCAGGCAATCAATCTATGATTACCTGCCAATTCAATCGCGGCAGGTTTCAAGGCCAACCAGTGTGAATCCATACGGTTGTGAACATTAGCCGGCAGATTGCGACTATGGCCGAGACCATCGGAAGTCTCGGGCCCAGCCAGAATTAGATGCAGGCCCAAGGTTCGGCCTTGCTGGCGCAAAAACTTGCGGGCCGCGTCACCGCCGCCGCTCTGGCTGAGCGCCAGCGCTTCCTGGCCTAGCTCATACAACCCAAGCTGGCGCGCCATGGCCTGCTGTTCCTGTTCCACCAGCAGCCGTGATACCAACTGTCCAGCTACCAGTGTTAACGCCATGGCCAGCCATACCATTAAAAAAATGCGCCAAAACAGTGGCACCGCAAAGCGCCGCCCCGGCCCTGAAGCTCCGTCGGCGGCGTTAGTATTTGTGTTATGAGACGGCTTCATGCCACTACCCGGTAGCTATAACCAAGCCCGCGCACGGTTTCGATGCGGGGCGGTTCGTCGTTGCCGAGTTTTTTACGCAGATTGCTGATGTGCATATCCAGAGTGCGATCGTAAGTTTCAAGTCGCCGGCCCAGCGCCCACTGCATCAGATCGGTTTTACGCACCACACTACCGGCGTGAGCCAGAAGCACCTGCAGAACTTCGTATTCGGTAGCGGTCAAATCCAGCGGCGCGCCTTTCTGATGCACCCGCCTGTGGGCTGGCTCAAGGCGCAAGTCACCATAATTGCGACTGTCTTCCAGTTCCGCTTTCTGGTCCCACGCAATACGGCGCAACAGTGCATGCAAGCGCGCTACCAGCTCACGGGGGTTGCAGGGTTTGGGGATGTAGTCATCGGCGCCCACCTCAAAACCCACAATGCGATCGGTTTCATCACCGTGGGCGGTCAACAGAATCACTGGCAGATGAGTGCTGACACGCAGTTGTCGCAGCACGTCGAGCCCGTTGATATCAGGCAGCATAATATCCAGAACCACAATATCACAGGATTCGCTTCGAGCCAGTGCCAGTCCGTCTTTACCGTTGGCCGCTTCGCGCACAGTGAAGCCTTGGGTAACAAGGTAACGGGCCAGCAACATGCGTAGCTCGTCGTCATCCTCTATTAATAGCACCCGATTTTGCATGCCTTCTTCACTCCGTCTGGGACTGCTCTGGCTTAGCCCAAGTCTACCATGCCCGCACTTACCCAGCTTGGCTGGCCGCAAAGGCTTTACAGAACCTTTACCCAACGCTGACAGCGCTTGACACTGCCTTTGATAAGATGAACTCACCTTAAAAAAGCCACCTAAACGAAGCCACGAATCAGTAATGGCTTCATCACAAACGAGTTACCGGAGAAATCACCATGAAAACACGCCAATCTGTTCGCATCGCCGCAGCCCTGCTGACCTGCGCATTGCTGTCCACCGCTCCACTTGCCATGGCTCAGGGCTACGAAAAAGGCCAGGACAAGCATCAACGAATGCAAGAGCAGTGCGAACAAATGAACAGCGCTGATATACAGGCCCGTCATGGGGAGCGTCAGCAAGAAATGATGAAGCGCCACAACGAAACGGCCGATCGCCTTCAGCTGACCGATGACCAGCGCGAAATCTGGAGCGATATGCACAAAGAACGTCAGCAACAGATGCAAAAGAGAATGGAAAAACAGCAAAAGCGTTGCCACAAGATGGCTAAATGAATCGCAACGGGTGATCGCCTGGGGGGGTTCTGGCGTAAGGTATGTGCAGTGAGTGCACCGTCTTACAGGAAATCGAACTTACATGACCCACCGCGAAGCCCCCCCATTAAGCCTTACCTTTGACGGCCCTGCACAAAGCAAGATCCAGGTTTGCCGGTCTATCGACGATATTAACGTTATAGACTGGCAAAGATTGGCCGGTAGCGATTACCCCTTTGCGCGCTACGATTTTCTTCAGGCACTAGAGCACAGCGGTTGCACCAATGCTGCTACCGGTTGGCAGCCCAGCCATCTGGTGATCCGCCAGCAGGGTCAGGTTACCGGCATTATTCCAGCATTCTTAAAAAACAATTCCCGCGGCGAATACGTGTTCGATTTTGCCTGGGCCGAAGCCTACCAGCGGTACGGCCAGCCTTATTATCCCAAACTGCTGATGGCGATTCCCTTTACCCCGTCACAGGGTCCACGGCTTCTGCTGACGCCGCAGCTGCGCGAAATTCTGGACAGCGCATCGCTGCACCAGTTGCTTGATGACGCTATTACAGCAATCGGTGCCCATTCCTGGCATCTGCTGTTTCCCGACAGCGCGGATCAAGCACTGCTTGGCCAGCCGCAAACACCAGACAGCCCGCAATTGCACCGGCTAGGCTGCCAATTTCACTGGCACAATGCCGGGTACGAAGCCTTCGACGACTTTCTGGCGCAATTAACGTCGCGCAAGCGCAAGTCCATCCGCAAAGAACGCAAACAGGTCAGCGATCAGGGCATTGAGTTTCAGCGCGTCGGCGGCTCAGACATATCTGACCAAGTGCTTGATGGCTTCTACGTGTTCTACCAGGCAACCTATCTTAAGCGCGGCCAGCGGCCTTATCTGAGCCGTGACTTTTTTGAGCGTTTGTTCCGCCAGATGCCAGAGCATGTGCACATCGTGATCGCGCTCAAACAAGGTGAAATGATCGCCAGCGCGCTGTTTCTAAGCGGTTCTGACACCCTTTACGGGCGCTACTGGGGTTGCCTCGACGAGTACAATCATTTGCACTTTGAAACCTGCTATTACCAGGGCATAGAACTGGCCATAGGCCTTGGTCTGCAGCATTTTGACGCCGGTGCCCAGGGTGAGCACAAGCTGGTACGGGGTTTTGAGCCGCTACTCACCCACTCGTGGCACGGCATAGAACACCTGGGCTTTCGCGATGCCATTGCAAATTTTGTCGCTGAAGAGCGCGAGGGAGTTCGCAGCTATTTTGAGGAAAGTAAAACATTACTGCCATTTCGCCAGACTGAAAACGACAAAGGCGGCTGATTGCGCAGCCGCCTTTTTGATTTTGCCGTTCAACATAAGCTAGCGCGCAAAATCAGTCTTTACCAATGCGAAAGCCAATTTTTAAACTGACTTGGTAGTGGCCTACCTTGCCATCAACAATATGACCACGGGTTTCAACCACTTCAAACCATTCCATGTTACGCAGACTTTTACCACATTCGTCCAGAGCGTTCTGAATAGCCTCCTCAATGCTGTTGGGAGATGACCCTACAATTTCAACTTTCTTGTAAACATGCGAGCTGCTCAAAATTGAACTCCTCTTATCCTCATGAATTAACATGTACTTTCAGCCTAGAACAGGCTTTCATACAATGCAATTCCACGCTAACGGATTGTGCCCGGCCTGCGGTTAAAGCTGGTTAACGCACACCTGAAGGGTGTCCGAAATGCTGGCGTTCAGCCTGAGCGCTGCCAGAGATTCCGCGCGGGTCCGGCCCAAGTTCAATGTGGCGATGGGCTTACCCCATTCATGAGCGTAACGGCAAAAGCGGAACCCAGAGTAAACCATCAGCGACGAGCCAATCACCAGTAGGCCGTCGCTGGCTTTCAGCACGTCCAGTGCCGCGTAAACCCGCTGCTTCGGCACGTAATCGCCAAAGAACACCACGTCTGGCTTTAGAATACCACCACACACCGGGCAGTCTGCCAGCTGGAAATCTGCAAAATCGATGTCCAGATCAGCATCACCATCCGGCGCCACGTCCGCCGTATAAGCACTGAATTGCGGATTCAGAATCGCACAGCGCTGGTGAACCTCGTCCCGTTTGCATCGATAGTCACAGCTCATACACAGCACCTCGTCGGCGCGGCCGTGCAAATCGGTTACCGCCTGGGTACCTGCCTTCTGATGAAGCCTGTCAACATTCTGGGTAACCACCAGCGAACTGTGATTGAGCATTTCAAGTTGTGAAATACGATGGTGAGATGCATTGGGTGCAGCGTTGCGCATCAGCGGCCAGCCTATCAGGCTGCGGCCCCAGTAACGTTGGCGGGTTTGAACGCTGTCCATGAAGGCCTGATGCTGCACCGGCTGCTTGCGCTTCCAGGCGCCATCGCCGTCGCGGTAGTCGGGAATACCGGAATCTGTGCTGACACCGGCGCCGGTCAGAATCAACAATCTGGGATGGCTATGAATGAAGTCGGCGAGCATGGCACCGGCTTCCTCCGGCTGATGCAGGCTGGAAGCTATGTCACTATCCGGCAAGCGCTGATCGGAACTGAAGGGGCGGGAACGGTGACGGATTTCAGACATGCACACTCCGGTCAGGAAGGATTTTCCAGGCAGCTCGCCAGTAAGGCGCGCATTTTCTGGACACCCAGTTTTTGCGTGAGTTCAATATTACGCTCTGGTATGTCATCTACGTTCGGATAGTGATCAATGGCCACTTCCAGGCTGGCTTCGCGCAGCAGATGCAACATCGGGTAGGGCGATCGATTGGTGTAGTTTTCGGCATCATCCAGCCCGGTGCCAGCGAATTGATAGTGCGGGTGAAAACTGGCAACCTGGTAAACACCTTCCAGTTTCAAAACCGCCAACAGGCCGTTGGCTTCTTCCAGAAACTCGTTATACCGCCTGAAGTCTCCCAGCGCGTAAGGATGAATCAGCAGGGTGGTTTCCAAGTCTGGCTCGTCATTCAGGCGCTGGAGTTCCTGCTGCAAATACTGCAGCAGCTCCTCTTCGTTCGTCGCTTCACACACTGTAAAGCGCACGCTGTCTTTAACGAGTTCGCGCTTGGCGAACGGACAGAAGTTCAACCCAACGACTACCGTGTCCACCCAGTGACGGGTAGCGCTAATAATGTCTGACTGATTCACACCCTATCCTCTTGCATAACCACGTGCGTTACTTGCTCTTACTTATACGTAGCCGCGGCTGCGCAGGTATTCGTCGTAGTTGCCGCTGAAATCGATGACTCCGGTGGCATCAAGCTCAATAATACGGGTCGCCAGGGACGATACAAATTCCCGGTCGTGGCTCACAAAAATAAGCGTGCCTTCGTAGTTTTCAAGAGCCAGGTTTAGCGCTTCAATCGACTCCATGTCCATGTGGTTGGTGGGTTCGTCCAGCAGCATCACGTTCGGCTGTTGCAAAATCAGTTTGCCAAACAGCATTCGGCCCTGCTCTCCTCCTGACAACACGTGAACCGATTTTTCGATATCATCGCTGGAAAACAGCATACGGCCCAATGTGCCGCGAATCACTTGCTCGCCGCCGGTGGTCCAGCGTGCCATCCATTCGTTCACGTTCATGTCCTGAGCGAAATCTGACGTATGGTCCTGGGCGAAGTAACCAACCTGAGCACTGTCAGTCCACTTTACCTCGCCGCTGTCTGGCTGGTACTCCCCTGTCAGACATTGCAACAGCGTCGTTTTACCGACGCCGTTGGGGCCAATAATGGCAACCCGTTCACCGGCTTCAATTTGCAGACTGAGTTTTTTGAACAGCGGGATGTCGGTAAAACCCTTGGTTAATTCCTTCAGCGTTAACGCTTGGCGGTGAATCTTCTTGCCCGCTTCAAAACGAATAAACGGACTGACGCGGCTGGACGGTTTTACATCATCCAATTGAATCTTGTCGATCTGGCGCGCCCGCGAAGTGGCCTGTTTGGCTTTAGAGGCGTTGGCCGAAAAACGACTGACAAATTGCTGAAGCTCGGCAATCTGAGTCTTTTTCTTGGCATTTTCTGACAACATGCGCTCGCGGGCCTGGGTGGCCGCGGTCATGTACTCGTCGTAGTTGCCCGGGAACAAGCGCAACTCACCGTAATCCAGGTCCGCCATGTGGGTGCACACGCTGTTCAGGAAGTGGCGGTCGTGAGAAATAATAATCATGGTGCTGTTGCGCGCCACCAGAATGCTTTCCAGCCAGCGGATGGTGTTAATGTCCAGGTGGTTAGTGGGCTCGTCCAGCAACAACACATCCGGATTTGAAAACAGCGCCTGGGCCAGCAAAACCCTCAGCTTCCAGCCCGGCGCCAGTGCGCTCATCAGGCCATCGTGCTGGTTCAAAGGAATGTCCAGGCCCAGCAATAACTCACCGGCGCGGGATTCCGAGGTATAACCGTCCATCTCGGCAAATTGCACTTCCAGATCCGCCACGGCCATGCCGTCGTCTTCGGTCATCTCTGGCAGCGAATAGATACGGTCGCGTTCTTTTTTCACCGCCCATAATTCTTCATGGCCCATGATCACGGTATCAATCACCGTGGAGCTCTCGAAGGCGAACTGATCCTGGCGCAATTTACCCAGGCGAATATTGGAATCGAGCATGATGTGCCCTGACGACGGTTCCAGATCGCCACCCATGATTTTCATCAGGGTCGACTTTCCGCAACCGTTGGCACCAATCAGGCCATAGCGATTGCCGTTACCGAATTTGGCTGAGACGTTTTCGAACAAGGGCTTGGCCCCGAATTGCATCGTAATATTGGCAGTAGCGATCAAGGCAGCAACCTGTAGACGTAAGGCCGGTACCGGCAATTCACCAGGGAATCCGGAGCGGCTGAAAATAGACGCGACATTGTACAGGATTGCGCACAAAATGGTCAGCCAGCATTAACACTGACAAAAAGCTCTTGCCAGAGGCCGCCATGGCGGGCAGCATTCGCCAGTCGTCTTTAAACGCACAAAATCATTTGAGGAAGCGAAACATGGCACAAGCAACAGCGCGTCACATTCTGGTAGACACCGAAGCGAAGTGTGAAGAACTGAAAAAAGACATTAAAGGCGGAAAAGATTTTGCCGAAGTCGCCAAAAAATATTCATCTTGCCCGTCTGGCCGCAACGGCGGCGACCTGGGCTCCTTCGGCCCAGGTCAGATGGTTCCAGAATTCGACACCGTGGTTTTTAGCGCTGACCTGAACACCGTACAAGGCCCGGTTAAAACCCAGTTTGGCTATCACCTGCTGGAAGTGACCAGCCGCGGCTGATCTGTTCGCCCGGCGAAACGTTCATGAGTCGCCGGGCGCTTATTACAGAACTGCGCTCCTCATCCAACGATTACTTGGTGGTCTGCGGAGCTAAAAACTGGCCCAACTGCTCGCCAATACTCTCTACAGGCTCGATAACCGCCTGCTTCACACCACTGGACACCACGCGGGTAAAATCCGCACCGGCATCGCTTTCCAGAAAGCTTAGATACTGCTCCATTTCCGCAGCACTGATATCCTGGTAGGCATACAGGTAACTGTTAAACACCTGCTGCTCCACAACCCCTTTCAAAGCCGGGCGCTGGCTTTCTATGCGCCTTTGAAGCGTTTCGAAATTCACCGAATCGCTGCTGAACGCGGCCATGGCAGACGCTAACCCAAGCTGCACCGCAATGGTGGCATCGACAGCACTTTGGGTTGCGCGGGAAGCGCGGTCAAAGCGCACGAAACTCTTGGCGCGGTCGGTATTACCAAACCTTTGGACCAGTTGATCGGCCTGCGCGCTGATTTGCGGCCATACCGCCGGTGCTGATGCGGCGACTTCCGCTCGTGAAATTTTCTGGGCGACGGGCGTGTCGTACCAATCCGCCACGGCTTGCAACTGCCCATTGCTCAACTCCGCCTGCAGGCGGCCTGCCACCTGCTGTTCAATTTTCTGCGGGTTAAAACTGTTGCTGACCGCATACCCGACCGCATCAGCCACCATCGGCGGCACCTGGCCGGTCTGTTTCAGGCCATCGCGTATGCCCTGGCTCATCATAGCCGGGTACTGCGCAATAATTTCATCCATCGGCGAAGCTCTGAGCACTTGCCTTGCGTCTAACGTCTGCTGCTGTTTTGCAGCGGGTGATGCTGCCACAGCGGCAAGCGCAGGGCTGCCCAGCAGGGCCGCCGACATCAAAAAAACACAGATTTTTTTACCAGCCATCATAATGCCGCCATCCAAAGATAATGTGGGCTGTTTATGACACGGCCAACGCCCACGCGGCAAGTAAATCCCTGCGCGAGCGGATGACAGTTTGGTAGGGTTGATCGCCGTGCGGCACACAGCAACGAGCATTAGTAAGTGGTGCTGAACTCCAGGCTAGCCTCAAGGGCCCGCAGGCGGGATACCAGAAAAGCCATCACCAGCCGTACCCTCGCCATCTGCTGGGTGTCCTGATTCACGTGCAACCATAAATCCACACTTTCACCTTCCAGCGGCTCCGACAGGCGCCGCAACTCACGAGCGTCTTCGCCGAGATAGCAGGGCAATACAGCCACCCCTGCACCGCTGCGGGCCAGTGCCACCATTGCCTGCAAACTATTACAACGAATCACCGAGGTTACCTGTTTCAGGTGGCGACGGTACCAGCGCCCGGTAGCCAGCAGGCTGAAGGTTTCATCGGGGATAATCCAGCGCAGCTGTTCCGGCCGCTGGTCGATATCGAAACCGCGGTTACGGCGACAGTATCCCGGGGTGGCATACACAGCGTATTCCATCGCCGCAATGCGCTCACCTTCCCATGTCGCCTGGGGTTTGTTTTCCGGGCGCAGGGTCAAATCGGCTTCGCGATGGCTTAAATTGCTGACGTCGTTGTCGGTCAGAACTTCCAGCTCAATGTCCGGGTACTTTATAAGCAGGCTCGCCAGAATCGGCGCTAACAGCTCAGCCATCAGCGTGTCCGGGGTGGCGATGCGTATCTTACCCTCAAGCGCGGTTGTTTCCTGGCGTAATTTGCGCTCCAGGTTTTCCATTTCCGCCGCCAGTTTCTCAGCCTCGTGAAAAGCCATTTCACCGGCAGCCGTCAGCTTCAAACCTTCGCGGCTGCGCTCGAAAAACCGAACTGCCAGGGCCTCCTCCATGTGGTCAAGCCGACGCAGCACCGTGGTTTGGTGCACACCCAGTATTTCTCCGGCCTTGGCGAGGGTGCCACCTATTGCCAAAGCGCGTACATATCGTAGATAATCCCAATCCATAAATCACTGCATATTTGCAACGTGGATAGGGATTATAACGTATTTATACTGCAAATATGAATCTATATAGTTAACTATATATTCGGCAAATGCCCGAAATTCACTGTTGAGAAATTTCTTGAAGGAGGAAAGCACTATGGCCACCAAGCCAGTCGCAACCGTTCACCAGCTGCCGTCATCCATCCTCCACAACAGTGGGGCTATCCGGAGCCAGTACACTCGTAAAGCCAGCCGTCACATGGTTCAGGCGATCGCACGAAAATTTCGCTCCTGGAACAAAAGAGCGGTGGCTGTTGCTACCGACATGGGCCAAGTGCAGGGCGGCCACTAAGCCGACCTGACAATCAAAAAAACGCCGGCGAGCCCTTAGCCCCCGGCGTTTTTTTGTGGCTGAAATTTATCGATCGAAAACCCAACGCAAAAAAAGCACTCATGAGTGCCAGTCCCGTGCCATAGTCTATATCGACCAACCAGCCGTATAGCTGAATTCAATTATAAAAAAAGGAAAAAATCGCCATGAGACTGTCACGTAGAGCGCCTTACACCACGGCCGCCTGGGCCTTCATAATGATCGGCTCAACCGCGTTTTTCCTGTCCAGCTATTTTGGTTTTCTGAGTTAAAGTTCAGCTGGGGGTGCAGCTGGATTGAAAACCGGATCAGAGAAGGTAGAACCGTGTCAGCCCGTACATGAACTGCGGGCTGACACGTTCTGCCGAGATCGCGTTTACGACTTATTTATATCGCCGACGTTTTGCCTTTTCGCTTCCGATTCGGCGGCATCTGCGATGCGCTTGCCAGAAGATTTTGCCTCGTCGGCCAAGGCATGGCCTGCCGTGTCAGCAGGGGCGGCGTCATCGGCATTTTCCTTAGCTTCCCTGATAACCTTTTTGGCTTCATCCGTAGCCGCCTTTGCCACCTTGCCGAGCTTTTGCTTCTCTTCTTCGAAGATACGCTCCGCGTCGTTTAGCAATTTGTCGCTCTGTTCACCAAAGTACTGATCTTCCATCCGGCTGCGCGGGAGGGCGGCTCCCAAAGCGGCACCAAGGGCAACCGCAAGTGCACCGGCGATCAGCGGCTGCTCTTCAAACATATCCACCGCGCGATCGCGACCCTGGCGAGCATAGGATGCCGCAGCATCGCGTGCACCTATGGCACTTTCCCGCGCTGAAATGACGCGGTTACGCGCCTCCTCCGTGAAGTTTTCTGTGCCTTCGGCCAGCCGTTCTTTCCACGCGGCTGCCCGATCAGATGCCGAGGAAGCGAGGTTGTGTGCGCTATCCGCTACAGAATGGCCCGCGCCTGATATTGATCCTGCAGCACCTTTGGCTTTATCGGCGACAGTTGATCGGGCACTGTCACTGGAGGCCATATTACCCGCGCTTGCTCCAATGCCCTGCCCGTCGCGATAATTCGTCCGCGCCCATGGCGGAGTACCATTTGGGTAAGTGTAATGATCTTCATAGTGTGACCGGGGCGTATCGTCTGGTTTTGGACCAGGCGGGCGCCCGCCGCGATCATCATTTCGATCTTCGTTATAGTCAGATCGACCATAATTGCGGTTGTGGTCATTGCGATCACGCCCACCGGACTTGTCTCCCATGATCAACCAGGCAAGACCTACACCCGTTAGCGCCAAAGCCACTGGATTACGCTTAACCGCTTCTGACACAGAGCGCCCTATGTCACCACCGTGCTCACGGAACTGGTCCGAAACCTGACGCGCAATTGACTCAACCGAGAACTTATTCTGCAAGCCATCCAGCGCGTCGGTCAGGCCGGCACGTTCACGCTCAATCTCACGTTCAATTTCTTCGGGACTGCGTGAATCATTTTTCATCGTAAACCCCCTTTACGGCTTGCGCGTCGCGCTTTACATTTTTCGCCGTTCTTGTCGGAGCGAGACTGCTGAGTTCCAGCTCACTCATGCCCTTTTTGATCATCACAAAGGCAATGATCGCAAAGACCACCCCCACGATCAGCGCCGACCATCCTGCAGGCACGCCCGCTTCGATCATCGCTGCTACAAGTGCTGCTGACAACACGTTGAGCGCGGTCAAAGCCACCACTACGGCACCAATGATCACGCCAATGGCAACACCTGCGCTTTTAAGATTTTCATTGACTTCGGACCGGGCCAGATCGACTTCACTCCGAACAAGAGAACTGACGTGGTTCAGGGCGTCAGCCAGCAAACCTCCGGCGGATTTATTCGGATCGGTGCTCATATCGTGTTTCCTCCACGACTGGGTGTGCCTGCCGGGCCTTGGCCGCTGGCTGAACTGGAAGTGCCAAACCGGTCACCGGTGGAGTATCGATCCGGTTGGGTTCGATACTGGTCGGCTCCGTTGGAATCAGACCTGCCATCACTGGATGCCCTGGCAAAACGAGTTGCTGCGAAACCAATAAAAGCCGCGCTGCCGAGGAAAACCATCGGATTGCGCCGGGCAAAGTTTGTGACAGCACCTACCATCTCGCCCAAATCTTTGTCACGCATAGTATCAGAGGCATCCGCCAGTGCTTCTGCAATCTGGCTAAACGTCCGTTCCTGAGCAGAGCCACTGCGCATTTCTTTTGCAGCGGTCCGGAGGGCCGAAGCGACATCTTTAACCTCATCCGCTGCAGCCCCCTTCGCTTCATCAGCGTAATGGTCAGCTTCGGCTGACACTGTATCTGCGGCCTCCTGCGCACCGGCCTTCACTTCTTCTGAAGCAGCGCCGGCGGCTTGCCTGACTTGCTCTGTTATCGGCTTTTCACCGCGAGGATTATTTTCTTCAGTATTCGTCATAGTGAACTCCTTGAACTAAAAGACCAGATTGAAAACCACCAGAACAACAACGATAACTCCGATGAGATAGAAAATGTTGCGCATAGGATTTCTCCCTAACTACTAAAATTTTTGTTATCCAGAAGATAACGCTGGAATTCGTTTTCGGATACAAAAGTTAACAATTTAAATATAGAACCATGCGGACGCCTTTTCAAAGCGTTTCAGACATCATTACAGGTTAATAATAATGTGGTTTTGATTAACACACTTTAATCCAAAGCAAGAGTGTATTTATAGTGTGGGGTCTAGTTGGCATCGGCTTTAATGAGGGGAAGTTATGAAGTGTGGGGAAAAGTATTCTATTCTTAAGCCGTCGCGGTTGGTTATGTAATGAATGAATAAGCAATAGTGCCTTTTAATCCTACGGGTTATTACCTCCTGACATCCTCCAGATCTTCCCTTTCAACCTCAAACCACTCCCACCCTCCGTCAAGAGCCGGGTTCCGAATAACCGGTACACTCCGCTCGATAACCCTTTGGCCCCGCGGGTCAGTAAGGTCGTCATCGGCCCGCCCCCATGAGTGGTCAGTGTGGTCCACACCACATCAACCATGATGAACATGACAATGAAGGCCCCGGATAAAATCAAACCCATCTGGCTTCTCCTCCGGTGTGCCTGACCCAGCTATTGATAAACAATCCCGACTACGAATCTAACTGGAACCGCAGTCACAACCGGAATGGTTGCAGCCTTTACCTTCTGCGCACTCTCTGCTGCAGAATATTCCTATCGCGGTTTTAACATGTGTTTCATCGTCAGCCACTTTGCAATCGCAGCCCTCGTGCGCACACTTATAGGTGCCGTCAGCGCTTACATTGCCCATGATTTACTCCTTTACTTCATGATTGAGTTCAGAAATTTCACGTTACTAAGCAATTGACAGTTCAACCGGAAGATATCAAACCGACATCTTCTCCGGTCTTCTGAGTATAGGCGTAAAACACGGGCACTACCGATCACTACTAATAAGACTATCCTTAAATTTTTGTAAGTGCCCGCTTCTCATACCTGCCCTATAGTTCTGGACGGCGCCTTCGTCTTTTATAATTTACCGACGATCATGATGATCTGTAGCGCCGCATTGCATATCAAAATACTACGTATTTATGGGTATAAAGTATCGTCACGTTTAGCGCGCAATTTAAATGTTTATAGCCAGGGAGCAGGATTTAATGCCGGATTACAGCGTTCACACACAATCTGCTGCCACCGGACATTCTTCGCCTGCTGCTGAGGCCGTACTGCGCTATCAACAACAGCAGCAACATCAACAACAGCACGATCACAATTGCCAGCACCAGCACGCGATCCCGGTTTCAGGGATGGGCGCAATACTGGTGGTATCCCCCCATCCCGACGATGAAACCCTGGGCTGCGGGGGCCTGATCGCGCTTTGTGCCCGCGCTCAGCACCCCGTTTCAGTTCTGGCCATGACCAACGGTGAAGCGTCTCATCCTGGCGATCAGATATGGCAGCACAAGCTCGGTCAGATCCGCCAGCAGGAACAGCTCAACGCGCTGAAAACGTTAGGCGTTCCGAATCCTGATGTTATTTCTTTAGCACTTCCCGACGGAGGGCTCGACCGGCTGCGCGGCGACAAAACAAACGCGATCAGCGCGTTAATAGAAGAGAGCATGAAATCGCGCAACATTAAAACCCTTTTTCTGCCGGCTATTGATGATTGCCATAACGACCATCAGGAAACCGCCAGGCTACTCGCCAGGATCGCTACAAACTACCCGGCTAAGTTCATTTTCAGCTATCAGATCTGGCCACCCGTCACTAGGTCAGCGCAGGTATCCAGCAATGAAGCAGCTTACGCGCTTGATATTGCGCAGGTTCTTACTCTTAAAAAACAAGCAATCGAGGAATTTCGCAGTCAATTGGGCGATATCGAGCCAGCCCACACTGAGGGTTTCCGCATACCGCAAGTGCTGTTAGAAAAAAAATTGGAGGCTCATGAATCTTACGCACTGATCCAGAACGTTTTCGCCTGGAGCAGATGAGCACGAACATTACGGAGATACGATTGCACGGCCTTCTTACGCCGGGCGACTTTTAAAACCACGGAACGCGTTAGCGTGAGGCATCAAATGGAAAGGGTCTTCTCAGGTAAACCGTCCGGCGTGATCATGCACATCGCCCTTCAGGGGTGCCTTAAAGCAGGATCGATTCCCTATGGTTTGACGGCCGATACGGGCGGCCATATCCGTTACCTTCTGGAACTTGTTGCAGCCCTTGCTGAGTGTCCCGAGGTATCGCATCAAATCATCGTGACCCGGGCCTTCGACGATCCCCATCTGGGCACGGAATACAACCAGCAGGAAGAGAAAATGACCGACAGCGTCACCCTCTGGCGCTGTCAGGGACATTCCACAGCCTACTTGTCCAAAGAAGAATTATGGAAAGAGGTCCCTCACCTGGCCGACTGCCTTATCTCTAAGATGCAGCATTACGGCATTCGTCCGAACCTCGTTCACGCGCATTACGCCGATGCAGGTGTTGTCGCAATGCGACTGAAAGCCGCTTCAGGCATACCTTATGTGTTTACGGCTCACTCTCTGGGTGCCACCAAAGCGCAGCACAGACCGGCGAACAGCGATATCGGAAAAGACCTGAGGCGCCGAATCCGCTACGAAGAGCTGGCCATTAAACATGCCGACCAGCTGATCGCAAGTTCCGAACACGAAG
The DNA here is from genome assembly GCF_002563815.1 of Marinobacter sp. LV10R520-4. Classification (NCBI taxonomy): domain Bacteria; kingdom Pseudomonadati; phylum Pseudomonadota; class Gammaproteobacteria; order Pseudomonadales; family Marinobacteraceae; genus Marinobacter; species Marinobacter sp. LV10R520-4. The sequence goes on from NZ_PDJM01000001.1 coordinate 554,648, forward strand.
CTCAGATTCAATACGGACTGTATAAATCGAACAATGCGCGCAAAACGCTGGTTAATCCACCGGGATGCCATGTGGAGAATTTCCGTCGTAGAGCGCCAGCACCGATAGCGAAGCAGATCGATTCGGAGCTAAAGCGGTTTCTTCGTGAACCGGATCGCCCCTGTATTCTGGCACTGGCCCGCCCGGTGGAGAAAAAGAACCTTTGTGCTCTGGTGAGAGCCTATGGCGAGCATCCGAACCTCCGTAATCAAGCTAACCTGGTGATCTACGCCGGAACACGACGTGAGATTGATTTGGGGGAACCGGAAGCTCGTCACGTATGGCAGCAGCTTTTAAAATTGATCGACCAGTACGATTTATACGGCCATGTTGCCTACCCAAAACACCATACCCTGGAACAGGTGCCAGCCATCTACCAGTGGGCGGCCAAACGCCGCGGGGTATTCGCCAATCCAGCCCTGATCGAACCGTTTGGGCTCACGTTACTTGAGGCAGCCGCTTCCGGGCTTCCGGTGGTGGCAACTCAGGAAGGCGGGCCCGTTGATATCCTCAACCGCTGCGGGCACGGGTTACTTGTGGCTCCGTCCGATATTCGCGGCATAGCGGACGCTTGCCATCGATTAATATCCAACGATATCGAGTGGCAGCATTACAGTTCACACGGGCACCGCAATGTCGACTTCTATACTTGGTTCCGTCACGCGCGCCAGTACGTCTTAGACATGGATCTTGCCGTGCCCGCAGACCCGATTCCTTTTAATGTCAGGCGAGCAAGGCAGTTACTTGCTACGGATATGGACGGCACATTACTCGGGGACCGCGACGGACTGAAGCGCCTAGCGATCTGGCTGGCGCAGAATCGACACTATTTGTTTGTAATAGCGACCGGCCGCTCTGTAGCAGCCGCCTTGCGGGAGCTGGAAATTTGGAAGGCGCCCTTGCCCGACTTTCTGATCACCGATGTCGGCTCGTCTATTTACCGAATCGATTGCCATAGAAAAACCCATCTAATCCACTCCTGGCACCGGCAACTGGACACAGACTGGCAACGCGACGAATGCGAACGGCTACTCAGTCGGCATTCTGCTCTGGAACTGCAGCCCCAGAACACACAGTCTGCGTACAAACTCAGCTTTTTTATACGAGCCACAGGAACCAACACACCAGGCCCCCGCCCCATGACGGCATCCTCTGCCTGGCACAATGAGGCTATAAAGAAAGAAGTGGAAAAAGTCTTGATGTCGGCCGGTCTGGTTGCCCGCGTTGTGCATTCCCACGGCAACCTTCTCGACGTTCTTCCTGAAGCGGGCGGCAAAGCTAAAGCCGTAGAGTTCCTTCGCAAGCGCTTCACCATAGATCGCCAGAAGGTTGTAGCATCTGGCGACTCGGGTAACGACACGGATCTTCTTCAGTACGCGGCGCTCGGCATTGTCGTCGCTAACCATACCGGCGAACTCGAAAGTCTGCGCGATTGTCGCAGTCTTTACTGGGCAGACGCTGACTACGCTAACGGTATTCTTGAGGGCTTAGAACGCTTCGAAAATCCAAAAAAGCTAAGCCAGCCGATGCGAAGAATCCCGGAAGTTAACACCGCCGAAACAGGAGATTAACATGGTCTCGCATCCGGTCATTACTGACAGTTCGACTCTTTCCCGGCGACCTGTCGGCTATTTTGTGCATCACCACGGCCATGGGCATGCTAAGCGTTGTCTGGCGATCGCACACCAGCTGAATCCGCGCCCGGTAATCATTTTCTGTGCCAAACCTGACATATTTCCAAACCTGCCAGATAACGCTGAAATCGTCAGCTTGCCGGATTTTCACGGCAAACAGGCACGATCAGAACACCTGCACCAACAACCACCCTGTTCGGCGCTGGACTGTGCACCGGTAGGCGTGTCGGCTATCCGCGAAGCCAGCGGCATCATTGCGGGCTGGCTCGCCCGCGAAGATCCGGCTCTGTTTGTGGTTGATGTGTCGGCAGAGCTTGCCCTGCTTAGCCGGATCTGCAGTGTGCCCGTTGTCAAAATCCGCATGCACGGCGACCGTGAAGATGCGGCGCACCAGGCCGCTTATTCCGCCTGCGCTGGCATACTCGCACCCTTCGACGAAATACTGGAACAGCCCGACTGGCCAGATCATTTACGCGCGCGAACTTTTTACGCAGGTGGCCTGATAGACACCCGCAATCCGGTCCCGGATAAAGCCGAGTCCCGTAAGCTCCTGGGATTACCCAAGCATCAGCAGATCTTTGTTATTGTCGCGGGAAACGGCGGCGTCGGTATTCCAATCGCACCGGTCACCCTGGCAGCGCGAGCCTATCCGGATGCACTGTGGCTGACCGTTGGCAAAACCGTTCGATACGGTCATGAAACCGACTTTTCGAACCTCAGAGATGTTGGCTGGGTTGATAACGTTAACGACTACCTTGCCGCCGCCGATGTTGTTGTGGCAACACCGGGCGACACCCTCACCCACGAAATTGCGCGGGTTGGCCGGCCGCTTATCTGCATTCCCGAATGGTGTTATTACAACGAACAGGTGCGTAAGGCCGAAGCGCTTGCCGCCCAGAATCTGGCCGTTTACTCGCCAACCTGGCCTGCCAGCTTCGGGCAATGGCGTAGTCTGGTGGAGCAGGCAGGCCAGTGTGATATTTCCCGACAGCGCCTGCTAGTGGATGACCGCGCCGCCAGCTGGGCCGCCGCCTGGTTAGAGGAACTTATTCAGAAGCTGTGGCTTGAGAGCACGCCTGACGAGCAGATGAAAGCGGAGAAATAATATGGCCTCCACTTTGCAGATACCTGTCGCAAGTGTATTGACACTCATCCGGGGCCGGCAAGGGCATCTTGATGCACTGATCAATGGCCTGCGCAACCAGACCTGCTTAAACTTCGAGCTCGTTATCGCTTATATGCAACCTGATCCGCCCAGGGTTGACCCGTCATTGCCGTTTCCGGTCACTATGGTCAGGGTTCCGGGCATCAGAATGCCGCTCGCAGCGGCCAGAAATACGGCAGCAGCGAAGGCTTCATTCGAGCGACTCATTTTTCTGGATGTCGACTGTATTCCGTCACCAAATCTGGTGCAAAGTTTTGTCCGGGAGCTGGACGCCTGTGGCCGCTGTCTTCTCGGGGAAGTCCGTTACCTGCCCGGAACTGTGTCGGAAAACACGCCAGCCGTTGCCGCATTCGGCGATTTGGCAGCGTTTGGCAAGCAGCATCCGGCACGCCCCCGTTTGCTGGGCGACGGCTGGATGGACGAGCCCAATCCCCGTGCGCTATGGGGGCTGTCATTCGCCCTCACCCTGGAGCAATACAACGCTGTGGGCGGAATGGACGAACGCTATGTGGGTTACGGCGGCGAAGAAACAGACTTAGCCGAACAGCTTGCGGCGAAAGGCATTAAATTCGGGTGGTGCGCAAATGCGCTGGCTTTGCATCAGTACCATGCTGTTTACACGCCGCCGCTGGACAGGTTTGACGACATTCTGGCCAACGCACTGTACTTCCATAAAAAATGGGGCAGCTGGTGCATGGAGTACTGGCTGAACTTCTTCGCTGGTTACGGCCTGATCGAATGGTCGCCGGGCGCTGCGACCGTTAACATTCTGCGCCACCCTTCCGAAGCAGAAATCCGCGCCTGTCGCCAACCGCCTGAGGTCGCATTCGCATGAGTTCACAAAAACAATCACCGCCTGAAGACAGCTTTCCAGACACTTCTCCCGAATTCTTCGAGCGGCTTTATCAGAATTCGGAGGATCCCTGGAACTTCAGGCGCTCTGCCTATGAGCGAGCCCGTTATCAGGCCATTGTTGACGGCATAAAGGATAAATTTTACGCCTCTGCCTTTGAAGCCGGCTGCTCGGTGGGCGAGCTCACGGCGCTGCTCGCACATTATTGTGACTCCCTGACAGCCATCGACTGTTCAGCAACAGCCGTTGAGATCGCCAAATCCCGATGTCAGGAATACCCACACGTGGACATCCGCCAGGGCACCTCACCTGGCGCCCTGCCAAAACACCGGTGTGATCTGATTGTCTTTTCTGAAATAGGTTATTACTTCTCGTGCGAGGACCTGGCATCGCAAATTGAGCAACTCTGGTCGCTTTTAACACCCGGTGGGCGGCTGATTGCGTGTCACTGGCTGGGCCATTCGGAAGACCATCTGCTTCACGGCGCGAAAGTACACGAAACCATCGGTCAGGTTCTGTCCGTGAGTAGCGACTTCACAATGCTGGACAACGGCTATGCGCTGCAACGCTGGAGTAAATCAACGCTATGAATTCAGACCACGGTCAGCTTGCGCTTTTACTCTCCTCCCTGCCCGATCGGCCGCTCGCCAGTGATTATCAGGCGGCCGCTAAGAAACTGCTGCCGTATATACAATCCAAGGTGCCGCCCATGGGTGAAGGCCAAAGCGCTGCCCGGCTGACTTTTCTGACCACCGTAGGGCGTGACGATTTAAGCCTTGCTCGCCTGATTGAAGGTCACCTGGACGCCACACAGATTTTGCGGGAGGCAAAGCGTCCTGTCGACAAACAGGCGCTTTACGCCATATGGGCTTCGGGTGGGCCGGCAGACAGCCTGCACATTACGCAGACTGCCCGGACCGCTTCCGGTCTGGAACTGACTGGCACTAAGCCGTTTTGCAGCGGCTCCGATATAGTTGATCGCGCGCTGATCTATATTTACCCCAACGAGCAACTTGTTGAAGTAGATATGCAAGCCGTTGGTGCGGTAGGCCGCATCGACTTTGACGGCAAAGCCTGGGAAGCCCCGGCTTTTTCTGAAACCCACACCTGGAATGTTGCGCTGCGACGCTTCCCCATCACGCAGGATAATTACATTGGTGGCTACAAATGGTACTTCGAGCGTCCAGGCTTTTGCCTAGGGGCGCTGGGGCCTGCGGCCTGCTGGACGGGCGGAGCAATGGCTCTGGTAGATTCGGTGCGCCAGAGAACGCTTAAGGATGGACACGCAAAAGCCCATCTCGGAGCCATGGCCGCCCTGGTATGCAGCATGCAATCACTGCTTCGGTGGGGCGCACAACAGATCGACGCCGACCCCACCAATAAGTCAGGGCAGTTATTCCCGTCAGCTTTGGTAGTAAGGCACCAGATCGAGCGTGGCTGCACGGAAATCCTTGATCGTTTTGGTCGCACACTGGGCCCACGGCCTTACGCCTTTGAGAGGGACAATTCTCGCCGTATCGCAGAACTCACTCTTTATATTCGCCAATGCCATGCCGAGCGGGATTTAGAAGAGCTTGGTAGCTATCTGGGAGAACACCCAGAATTTCTCTCAAATTCCGTATAAACAGGCCCGTTCTGCAATACTGAGGCAGCGAATTTAATAACATAAATAAGGGGGCACGATGTTTTTTTCAGACGTGTTTGCTGATGCAGTCGCCAAAGGGGCTCTGCTGAGCGCCTTTGGATTATTATGGGTCATTTTCCTTGTTCGGATCGTAGGGCTAAGGTCCTTTTCGAAAATGACAAACTTTGATTTTGTCATGACCATAGCCATGGGCTCCCTGCTGGCAAGCGCATCGCAGTCAGGCAACTGGCAGGGCTTTCTGCAAAGCCTTACCGCAATGGTCGGCCTGTTCGCCATGCAATATTTTGCTTCCATACTGCGTAAAAAATCGCCGGGGTTCGACAAACTGGTCCAGAACACGCCAGTCCTGCTTATGAAAGATGGAGTCATTATTCAGGAGGCTTTACGGGCCACTCGTGTTGCCGAGGATGACTTGATGGCCAAGCTGCGTGAAGCGAACGCGATCGATCTTTCAACCGTACGCGCGGTTGTGCTTGAAACGACGGGCGATATATCGGTGCTGCACGGTAAGCAGGTTGACGAGGCACTCCTCAAGGGTGTAGCTCAGATCCAAAGCGGTGATATGAGTTCTTGAATCATTCAATATGCGTTGTCAAACATGAAAAATTCGCCGCATTCATTTTTTCAAGATCCTTACTTAACTTATAGCGCTGTCGCAACGTCGCCAGCTGTTTTGTGTCCCAGGATCCGGGTGTCAGCACCAGGTGATCGCCATCGTACTTCAGATCGAAGCGGCGCTCAGCGCCGATGGGCATAGCCTCCGGCCCATAGATACCGATAAGGCGCAGCCTCAGGCAGTTCAGCTCTAGCTTGTCTTGCAGATTTTTCTCTCCATGACTCTCTGAATAATACTCCGGTGTATCTTCCCGGGTCGTCATCACTTCGTTCCGGGCAATACGTTGGATCAGTTCGTTGAAGGTGCCAATATGGAAAAATCCGCCAGGCGGTATCGGACCCTGGCGAGTATTTTCCGAGGCATTCAATGGTCGCTGATTGCCCGCTGCCTGATCGCTTTGCCCGTCACCCGAATCGCCACTTTCAAGGTATTCCAGCTCGAAATCAGTGACATCCAACGTTATCGTGCCTGATGAGGTTTCAAGCTCAGCGATGATGTACTCAATGAAAACCGATTCCGCGCTCATATTGCTGATAAGGCAGAGCGCATTGATATCCTTGTTACGACCACGATTAATGATCAGCCGGGGACTGCGTTGCCGGCGAAAACCCAGATACAGGAGTTGAGCGTAAACCAGCCAGACAATAACCGAAGCCAGGCTGGCGCACACAGAAAGCACCTTATAATTGTCAGCTATCCAATCGTACATAAAGCCGCTTTTCTCCTCTGAGTTCTGACCCACCCACCGGGCGCATACGTCAAAAAAATCAGCCGGACGTTTAGCTCAAAAAAAAGGGGGGGGATTCCGGACGAACTCCCCCAGCCGTTGTGAGCAGATGTCATTTCGAGAGGCGCTTTGCATTCGCCGTTGTGCGTTTATGAAGTGGTTTCAGACTACGCCGGCTGGTTGTCCACCAGGGCGTCTGGCCACCGAGCAGAATATTCAGCCACGCCTTCTGAACCTCAAGACCGACCTCCCAGCTCGCGGCGAGCTTCTCGGTCACCATGCGCTGGTTTTCATGAATCATTTTTGGGTCCAATGGCGACTTTGCCTCCCATAAAAACGTTCGCGATTTAATCGTCGAGAACGCTGAAGACCAAAATTCGGAGGTCATCTGCCCGAGCTTCCAGACTTCAGTAACTGCTGCGGGGGTGGTCGGAACAACGGAAAGTATACGTCTCTGATTACTCATTAATTTCTCCAGACGGTGAGTCAGTTTGGACACGAAAAGTTGTTTGATTTCTCGTAAGCGGGCATTTGGGCACCGACCTTCCATGAGGCGGGGAAGACGGCATTTTTCGGTTTATCTGTAGTGATCATCCAGATAGTCACGTTCACGATCGCACTAAAATGGCGCTCTAACGATTAAACAATAGTAGATTCCGGGGCATGACAGTCGATGAGAATCGATTAAATTTGGTCAATATTCCGGACACAAATGATTGGAAAGTAAACAAACTCAACAACCTGTCCAGATTCGTAAATCACTTCCCCCAGTTCAGGTTCAACGGGCTTGTTGAAGCCAACCCTAACTACGCAACCAGAAGACCGCTAAAACCTGTACATATTTATTACGATATAAAGTAAGCGTAAAGCAGTAAATACGTATTCATAGGGTACATATAATATTGAATCTGACAGGAGATGGGGCGAATGTGGATTAGCGTACAGACTTATTATGAGCGTTGAATTAAAAAAGAGTTGCTGGTATTTAATGTAACTGAATAATTATGCGTTACGCTCGCGTCAGCCGATCCCCCGGTGGCTGTGGGGCGCGGACATCAGCTTTATCGCATTTTAAAAGGACCTGAAACGATGCCTGACGCGACTGCACTGAGGTATTCATGGGGATTCACACGTCCCGAACGCTTATTCAGTGATCGCCAGTTCCTGTTAGCTTTAATTGCTGGCTGCAGCATAAGTTTCGTGGCGGGGGCGCTTGCTGGTGTATATTTCACATTTAAGACCGGTTTTTTAGTTGTGGCCTTTTTTATATTCGTTGCGCCTCTGTGTGAGGAGATCGTTTTTCGCGGTGTGGTTCAGAATTACCTCGGCAGGAACACTGCTGGAGTGCAATATCCGGCCCGGCTGTCGCCTGCCAACTTAATCACTTCTTTACTCTTTACGCTATCGCACTTGGTGTACAACGCCAATCTGTTCGCCTGGCTCGCGTTCTTCCCCGGGCTGGTATTCGGATACTTTCGTGAACGCTACAACTCGTTGCTTCCCGGAATAATTTTACATTCAGCGTTTAATTCAGCTTTGATTTCTGGCTGGTACTTAAGTACCTGATGCTGGGTTACGAAGACGCAACTTGCAGCGACAAATGGCAATATGCCGGAATACGACGTCGACGGGCCGGATGTGGATGTTGACACTAAAACGATGCGTGGCCTGGCAAATTGATACTGACATTATTCGGTAAATCTGACTTTTCTGAATAAGGCATTACGAATCTCCCTGTTTTGCAGCTCGGATGCTGCTTCAGCATCGCCCCTACGAACGCAGCACTTATTTATAATTAGCAGTCAGAAAACCAGGCTTCAAGCGCGCGATAACGGCAATCTTAAAGATTGGTCATAACACCCACCAAAGGCTGATCGGCGCACTAGTATGTATTAGATCGCCGTTAATCAGGGGCGGTCTCAAACAACCAATTGTGGGAACCGCACAGCAAGAACTTTATATCAAGGACTTTATAGCAAGAACTTTATAGCAAGAACTTTATAGAGGGAGAAGCCCGCTTATGTCTAAGCCCAAAAAACCATCGCAATATACACCTGGCCAGGGTGGCGAATTGCATCAGCATGCAAATGCCACGCATCCGACCATGACCACCCAGCAAGGCGCGCCCGTCGCCGATGACCAGAACTCACTGCGCGCCGGCGCTCGCGGGCCGGGGTTATTGGAAGACCACGTAATGCGTGAAAAGATCTTCCACTTCGACCACGAGCGCATTCCCGAGCGCGTTGTTCACGCCCGCGGGGTTGGCTTTCATGGCTACTTCGAAAACTACAGCAATCAGTCAGAACTGACCGCCGCCGACCTGTTCCAGCGCCCCGGTGAACAGACACCGGTATTTACCCGCTTTTCCACAGTAGCCGGTAACAAGGGGTCGGCAGACTTACCCCGTGATGTACGCGGCTTCGCCGTAAAATTTTACACCCAAAAGGGCAACTGGGACCTGGTGGGCAACAACATGCCGGTGTTCTTTATTCAGGATGCCATGAAATTCCCCGATCTGGTGCACGCGGTAAAAGAAGCGCCAGACCGCGGTTTTCCTCAGGCTCAGTCAGCACACGATAATTTCTGGGACTTTGTCAGTTTAATGCCAGAAAGCACGCACATGCTGATGTGGACCATGTCTGACCGCGCCATACCGCGCTCGCCCCGCTTTATGGAAGGTTTTGGCGTGCACAGCTTTCGCTTCGTAAACGCCGAAGGCGACTCGAAGTTTGTGAAGTTTCACTGGAAGCCAAAGCGTGGCATGCAATCGGTGGTGTGGAACGAAGCTCTGAAAATAAACGGGGCGGATCCCGATTTCCACCGCCGCGACATGTGGGACGCCATTCAGCGTGGTGATTATCCGGAATGGGAGCTGGGGGTTCAGATATTCGATGACGCCTTCGCGGAGGAATTTGAATTCGATATTCTGGATGCCACCAAACTTATCCCTGAAGAACAGGTGCCGATTACGCCGCTGGGTAAAATGGTGCTCAACCGGGTTGTCGATAACTTTTTTGCGGAAACCGAACAGGTCGCGTTCTGCACCCAGAATATTGTGCGGGGTATCGATCACTCGAACGATCCGCTGCTGCAGGGCCGCAACTTTTCTTACCTGGACACCCAGACCAAACGTTTAGGTGGCCCGAACTTTACCCACATTCCCATCAACGCCCCCAAGTGCCCCATGCATCATTTCCTGCAGGATGGCCACATGGCGATGACCAATCCCACGGGCCGCGCTAATTACGAGCCCAACAGCTGGGAGGACAGCCCGGGGCCGCGGGAAAATCCGGCCGAAGGTTTCCACAGCTACCCTGAGGAAATAGAAGGCACAAAAGTTCGTGAACGCTCTCCCACCTTTGCAGACCACTACAGCCAGGCCTTTCAGTTTTACACCAGCCAGACCGACGTAGAGCAGAAACACATAGTCGCGGCCTTCGTGTTTGAACTCAGCAAAGTTGAACGCGAAGACATTCGCCTGCGAATGATTGCGCACCTGCTGAACGTAGATGAGTCACTGGCTGAAAAGGTTGCGGAGGGCTTGGGGCTGGATACCCTGCCGAAAGCTGCTGAGCCGGCGATGAAACCCCGCAAAGACTTACCGGTCTCCGATGCGTTGAGCATACTCAAGAATGGCCCAAACAGCTTTGGCGGTCGAAAACTGGGCGTATTTGTCAGCGAAGGCACCAACGCCGAAACGTTCGACGCGTTAAAAGCAGCCGTAGAAAGCCAAAACGCCGTACTGGCCGTGATTGCACCCACTATTGGCGGCGTAACAGACAGTAACGGGCGCAAGATTGCAGCCAATGAAAAAATCGATGGTGGGCCATCGGTGCTGTTCGATGCTATTGCTTTATTGCCAGGCGCCGACGGAATTGACGAGCTGGCAGGTAAACCCCCGGTTCGCGATTTTATCAGCGATGCCCTCGCCCACTGTAAGTTCATCGGCTTTGACGACAATGGTGAACAGCTGATAAGCAGCGCCGGTTTCGGCACCCGGCTGGATGACGGGTGTATAAAGCTGGATGCAGACAAGGCTGAAAAAGCCTGCACAAAGTTCATCGAAAGCTGTGCGGCCTTACGTTACTGGGACCGGGAATAACTCTCCAGGCGCGTCTGGGGTAATCGCTGAAACCGCAACTTTTGCCTTTAGCCCCAGCGCGCCAGGGACGATGTCCCGTCTGCGTATTTCATGACGACACGTAGGCGTTGCCATTTTGTTAAGAAAATGCGTTCCATTGCAACTTCCTCATTTAAAAGTAAAGCTGGTCGCATTGATGAAACGTCTACGATGGTAAACAGCGCTTAACGAGCCGCATAGGCGATGACGGTATAAAGGATTCGTTCTATGGCAACAAGCAACAAACAATCATGTCCGTATGCCTTGCACAGAGCTATGGAGCATCAATCCGAAGGTGCCCTCGATGCGGGTGCGGTGGACAAAACCACCATCCAAACATTGCTCCTGGTGAACGTCATACTGACACCGGTGATCGGCGAAGTGGGTGTAAACGTCCTCTTCAAACGCTCGCTGCACCTGACGAGTAGAACCTTCCCGTGGCTTACAATGGCAGAGAATCACGGAGATACCGGCGATCTGCTCGCAAGTCTTAGTGCGCGTCTGGCGGGCCGCGATACGAATGAAGCTGTAGAGGCAAGTTCAGCCCTGCTGGTAGGCTTCACCGAACTACTGGCAACCTTGATTGGTGATTCCTTAGTCAAGACCTTGCTGGGTTCTCTCAGTGCGTCTCTGGCACCATCTTCTAATAAGCACGAGACCACACCTGAGCAAGACACAACATCATGAGCAAAAAGGTGACCATACATCCTCTCAAAACCGGTGTGCAGGGGCTTGATGATGTCCTGGGCGGTGGCATACCTGAATATTCCTTCAACCTCATTAGTGGGAATCCAGGTGCGGGCAAGACGACGCTGTGCCACCAGATCATGTTCGCCTTGGCAACGCCTGAGCGGCCTGCGCTATTCTTCACGGCGTTTGGCGAACCGCCGTTAAAGATGCTGCGTTATCAGCAGCAGTTCACCTTTTTCGACTCCGATAAGATCAATGAGTCAATTCACTTCATTAATTTGAGCGACGAGGCCGCAACGGGCGATTTTGATCAGGTACTGGCGCGCATCACCCAGGAGATCGTGGCATTTTCTCCAGCGTTGGTCTTTGTCGATTCGTTTCGCTCGGTTTTACGGGAGGCGGAACACCAACCCGAAGATGCGAACAACCTGCAACGATTCCTACAACTACTCGGGCTTCAACTGACCGGCTGGCAAGCCACCACCTTCCTGATTGGAGACTTTGTGTCGGACAGCGGCTCCCATCAGATCTTGACGGTGGCTGACGGTCTGCTGTCACTGGAACAATCTGTCGAACGGAATTCGATGGTGCGCAAGCTGCAAGTGATAAAAATGCGCGGCCAGGCGACCCTGCCAGGAAAGCATGCATTCCGCATTTCCAGTGATGGGGTCAATGTCTTTCCGGCGACCATCGTTCACAAAGACCCTGAGGATGTGGGAGAGGCCTCAGAGGCATTACTCAGTAAAAAGCGGGTTGCCATGGGCGTGCCGCGCCTCGATGACATGCTGGGCGGCGGCTTGCCGTCGGGCCATTCGCTGCTGATTGCGGGGCCGACCGGGTCGGGCAAGACCGTCCTTGCCACTGCCTTCCTGGCCGAAGGCGCGCGCCTGGGCGAAACTGGCGTGATTGTCGCGTTTGAACAAACGCCTGGCCAGTCCTGGATCCGTACGCTCGACGAAATGATTCAAGGCCGACAGATCGGCTTGATTAATGTCCGGGCCCTGGATCTGTCGGTCGACGAGATCGTACAGCGCCTGACTAACCTTATTAAGGAGATGAAAGCAACCAGGGTGGTCATCGACTCGCTGTCCGGGTTCGAGCTGGCGGTGGCACCCACGTTCCGCGAGGATTTCCGCGAGTCGCTGTTTCGCATGATCGCGGTACTCTCCGGCCTCGGCGTGACTGTGCTTATGACGTCGGAACTCGAGGACCGCTATACCGATCTGCGCTTCAGCCCCTACGGAGCCGCCTTTCTCACCGATGCGATCATCGTACAGCGCTACATCGAGGTTGAGAGCTGCTTACAGCGCGTCATGGCGGTCGTCAAAGTGCGTGCCAGTTCCCACAGCAACGAAATCAGACGATTCGATATTACGGATAAAGGTATGGTCATCGGTGACCCGGTGTCCGACTTTGAGGGAATCCTCGGCGGGCAGCCGACGCGGAAAAAAACAACCAAAAGCGTTGAGTGAGGTAAGGCGGGATGAGTAAGAAGGGATGCAAAGATCAAAACACCGGGACAGAACCGACCGTTCCTAGTCGTGCGGAGGCTGCCCAGGCGCTGTTGAAGGAAGCGAACGAGCGCCTGATCATCGCGTCAATTCACGCCCAAACCATGGCAGAGTCCGCCGAACTGGCCAAAGAGCAGATGGCTTATATGGTCGGTCGCGATTACCTGACCGGTTTGCCGAACCGTTCGCTGTTGAACGACCGTATGGCGCAATCGATTGAATTCGCGAAGCGTCACGGCACGAAGATTGCCCTGATGTATATGGATCTGGACAATTTTAAACACATCAACGATTCGCTCGGTCATGCGGTTGGTGATGAATTATTGAAGTCGATTGCAAAACGTCTGCAAGCCTGCGTTCGCCATTCCGATACGGTTTGTCGTCAGGGAGGAGACGAGTTTGTGGTGCTGCTGAACGAAGTTGCAGATGCGCGTGACGCTGTCGTCACGGCAGAGAAGATAATCGAAGCCATGGGTCTGCCGCATCTCGTCAGTGGTAGCCAGCTCAACGTTACTTTCAGCATCGGCATCAGTCTCTACCCCGACAACGGTGAGGATCTCGAAACAGTCGCAAGAAAAGCCGACGCAGCTATGTATCAAGCCAAGGAAAAAGGGCGCAATACCTATCGGATATTCATTCAGGAAATGGAAGTCCGTGCGCTAGCGCGGCAATCTATGGAGCAGAAACTGCATCGAGCACTGGAACAGAGCGCGTTTGTGTTGCATTACCAGCCAAAGGTGAACCTTAAAACCGGATCAGTGACCGGCGTCGAGGCGCTTATCCGCATTCGGGAACCAGATAACCAGCTCGTTTACCCGGTGCACTTCATCAGCATTGCTGAGGATTGCGGCCTGATTCTTCCGATCGGCAGATGGGTTCTTCATGAAGCCTGTCGGCAGACTCAGGCATGGTTGCAGGCCGGATTCGATATTGGTCAGATAGCGGTCAACGTCTCGGCCAGGGAGTTCCATAGCCAGGATTTTTTCTCTGGTGTCATTTCCGTACTCAATGAAACGGGTCTGGACCCGCGTCACCTGGAACTGGAAATTACGGAAAGCGGACTTATGGAGGACACAGAGCAGGTATTGGCGGTCTTGGACGCGCTCAAGAAACTCGGCGTGCGGATTGCTATTGATGATTTTGGCACCGGTTATTCCAGCCTGAGCTATCTGGCGCGTTTTCCCCTGGACACGCTTAAAATTGACCAGTCATTTGTACATGATCTGGATGACGCTTCACGCGATACAGAAAATGCCATCATCAGCGCCGTCATTGCGATGGGCGGGAGTCTGAAGCATCGCGTTGTGGCCGAGGGAATAGAAACGAAACAACAACTCGACTTTCTGCAATCTAAACACTGCACCGAAGGACAAGGTTATTATTTCAGCCGACCTGTGGCTGCCAAGGAATTTACCGCATTGTTGGCAACCATTGGCTGACGTCAGATATAACGGATTTAAGGGAACGGACACGCTCGTGGGCGCTTACCTTGAATGCGGGAAGGTTGGAGGAAGTAGGGGGGGATGCTGGAAGCGCCCTGCGGGGCGCTTCTTGAGGGGAGCGGGCTTACTCAGTCGCTTGCTCGACCTCGTCACCCATCTCTTCTACGCCTTGCTTGACATTATACCAGGCTGAAGAAGAAGCCTGTTTTGTGTTCTCCCAGGCGCTCTCACTAACTTCCCTAGTGTTTTCCCAGGCCTGTTGCAAGCTTTGGCTGGTCTGGTTCCACCAATCCTCGTTGTATTCTGGCAGTTTTTTCAACTCGTCCTGAGTCATTTCCATGTGGACTTCGTACACAATGCCGTCGAAGTCTGCATTGCCGGACTCCGTCACGACGGTAAAGGTGCCACGTTCCGCAACGACCTCACTGCCCCCGAGGCCCAGTATTTCACCAGTCTGGATAACCAACGAGTGTACCGACATATCGTTGCTCATCAGGATGTCCTCGACCTCACCGATCTCCTCGCCAGTACTGTCAAAAACATCGGCATCTTTCAGCTCGTCCATGGTGTACAGCCCCTCTGCCGCGAACGCTGAAAGACTCATAGCCATGCCACCTGCCAGCAGGGAGACACCCATTGCGCGAATAATAGGTTTACTCATTGTCGTACTCCTGTATGACGTCACTCCAGTGAGCGCCCGAGGCGAAGATGCACTGCGGACGCTGCTCCAGGAAGACGCGATCAATGTTCGAATTCACTGATTCAGTGAACTGCGTCACACTTTTTAACTTAGCAAAGGCTATGGCACATGCCAAATGACGTTCCCGCAATGATGCAGGAGGGTTTGGTGATGAGGGAAGTGAACGGCCGATTGACGGGTTTTGAACGATGATAGAGATTAAGCATTAATATATTATGAATTAAACGCAACTCCATAACCGTTGCTAAAAATCAATGGCTCTGCCATTTTGTGTTTCAGCGAAATACAGCATTTATATCGCGCTCTCTTCGATCATCCGAATGTCTTCAAACAGGCAGCCAATCAAAGTTCGCAAGCGCTTTATTTAACGTGTTTTGATTACTCATCATTGGGTTTTTTGGGAATTTTGCGGGCGCCGCCTTCAAAGACAGTCCCGCGCCCTGATCAATAGGGGGAATGGTTATCTGGTGGCTGCAGCGGCTTCTCAAGAGCCAGGGGTGTTATAAAAACGCTGAGGTAAACAATCGTCGTTTCCCAGCCGTCAGGCATCTCGCTTGTGGCGGCAATATTATTTGTGACACTAAACAGGCGGAAGATGCAACATGTCGAAATCTACAGATAGCCACGAGCGTTTGACTACTTTAGACGAATTCGGAACTGACCCCGGATCGTTACAATCATACACCTATATTCCAAAGAACTTTCCGAAGAACGGGCCGCTCGTCGTCGTACTACACGGCAGCACTCAGTCAGCGGAAAGCTATGATAGCGGATCAGGCTGGTCTGCTCTCGCCGACGAATGCGGGATAGCACTCCTGTTTCCGGAGCAAAGAAAAACCAACAACGCCATTAAAAGCTTCAATTGGTTCAAGTTTGGCGACAGCCACCGCGGCGGCGGCGAACCACTTTCTATTCGTCATATGATCAAGCAAGTCGTTGATGATCACCCCATTGATCCGTCCCGCGTTTTCATCACGGGGATGTCCTCCGGTGGCGCTATGGCAGCTGTGATGCTGGCGACCTATCCAGAGGTGTTCGCCGGGGGCGCGATTATCGCCGGACTACCCTACCGCAGCGCTGTCACCCTGATGGAGGCGCTCGTTCGAATGAGGGGATATGGTGGCCCTTCGGATAGTAAGCTCGACGCGCTTGTGCGCGGAGCCTCCACATTTGAGGGCCCCTGGCCAACGATCTCGGTCTGGCATGGCGGTAGCGATTTGACCGTCGACAACGCCAACGCAGACTCCATCGTCCGGCAGTGGCAGAAGATCCACAAGGTTGAAGGATCACCGACACGTGAGGAAGAGGTCGACGGTTTTCCCCGCCAGGTATGGTGCAATGCTGACGGGCGGGAGGTGATAGAGAAATACATCATCGGGGGAATGGCCCACGGCACGCCGATCATGGCTGGAGGGGACGAGGGTCTCGGGGAAGAAGGAAAATTTATGCTGGAAGTCGGCATTTCCTCGACCCGTCACATAGCAAATTTCTGGGGCCTTACCCAGTAAGGGAACTCTGGCCATTTGTTCTTCCAGCTCATCAAGGTGTCAGTTCTGACGAAAGCCATGATTAGATCTTCTCCAAATATTGTTCGCCTCTTCGAACAACACCTTGCCCGGACCGAGGCCCAAGTGCGACTAAAGCGCACTATGGGCGTCTCGATTTTCGTCCAAACAGATAAAAAACAATCGCGATTACACCCACCATAATCATCACCCATCCCGCACCACCACCCATGCCTGACGGGCCACTTCCCGGACCCAGCAGGATAATGGTGCCAAGCACGATACTGACAACACCCATGATAAACAAAATGATCAGACTTTTACGGGGCTCATGTTTTACAACTGTTTTTGGGTCTTCCATTTTATCCTCCACATTTCACACACTAGAGTAGCGCGGCTTAAAACACTTTTTCTAGTACCGCATCACTTAAACATAGCTGAGAATACGAGCTCATGACAACAAACAGCTAAAGATTAACTTAAAAAAATTAAGGGTTTCAAAAATAAAAATCACTTTATTAGACGAATTATAAATCGTTAATAAGCATTCAATAAATATGTAAAATCCATATTAAACATTATCTTAACCGTACATTGTCGTTATCTTACACTTTTGCAATTTGAGAAAAATCAGATGTTGTGCGATATTTAAAGCGGATTCAAAGGAAGGAGAAGTAAGATGCTTTATTGGGCTCTCGTATGTCTTGTGATCGCCATTGTGGCGGGTGTGCTCGGTTTTGGCGGTATAGCCGGTACAGCCGCAGGTTTTGCACAAATATTATTTTTCGTATTCATTGTACTGCTGGTGGTCTCCCTGATTGCTAATGCCGTGAGGGGCAAGGGCCCGAAGATGTAGTCTTATCAAAACAGCGTAAAAAAGCCCGCGAAGCGCGAAACTTCGCGGGCTTTTTTTATGTAACGATAACGAAAAGGCTACTCCCCGGTGCTGACAATGCTCGTCCCTATTACGCGCAAACACCCCGCGCGGCATTCAAAACTGACCGGCGTTTCACCAGCCTCATCGCCATCGGCGGTAAAAACCCGCGATGTGCGGGTTTCAATATGGCAGTCACGACCTTGCAAATGGACAATCGTGCTGGTTCGGTTCGGTTTGGTGTTTTTCCGGTAAGGCGAACCATAAAAAACGTCATCAGCAACTGCGGAATCGGTCTTGGTTTCACCAGAATAACGTGCAAAAGGCCATCATCGGCGGCGGTTTCAGGCATCTCGTTACCACCGCCAAAAAACGCACCGCTGCCGACTGCGATAGAAAGCCAGCGCCCCTTAACAACTCCCCCGCCACAGCGCACAGAAGCGTGAAAACCACGTTTGGTACCAAGCCGTCGTAGCAACTCGATACCATAACTGAATCGCCCCAAGAACTTCTTAACCGGCCCCCGAGATTCTGTAGCCGACACGCTACCAAGGCCAATGTGTGCAACGTTCAAAAACAGTTTATTTCCGTATTCAGCGACGTCCACTTGTAAAGTCGTGCCTCGGACAATCAACTGACACAGCTGTTTGGAGTCATCAGGCAGGCCCAGATTACGGGCAAAGTCGTTAGCCGTTCCGGACGGCAATACCGCCAGCGTGGCCTGTTTTTCAAGGCACAATTCGGCACCGCGATTAACCGAACCATCGCCACCGGCCACCATCACCACCGGCCACCATCACCACGTCGTCAGGCTGAACCCGCTTCATCCAGCGCTGATCGCCCAGGTCACAGCATTCCGGGTTGTGGATCCCCGCGTTCTGAAGCATGTTCAACCAGTATTCACGGCCACGTTTGCCGTCACCAGCCTCAGGATTTGCAACCAGCCAGTATGTCATCGGATGTTCCTCAGGGCGCTACCATCGGTGAATCGCGTGCAGGCTCATGCTGCCCTTCGTACCCTGCCCTGCCACGAGGAAATACTGTACACAATCAGCGCCAGCCAGATCACCATAAAACTTGTTAACTGAATAGGGCTCAGAGGCTCGTTGAAAACCAACAGGGCGATCACGAACTGCAGCGTCGGGTTTATGTACATCAGAAAGCCCACCGTGGCCAACCTCAGGCGTCGCGCGGCGCCGGCGAACAACAACAGGGGAATGGCCGTTAACACGCCGCTGGCCATCAACAGGCTGCCGGTGGGCAAATCCCGGGTAAAGTTCGAAGCGCCCGATGTGGTCAGCCAGCCAAAGGTCATTAAGCCCAAAGGCAGCAGCAGGAGAGTTTCCACGAATAAACCGGATAAACCGTCTAGCTGGATCTGCTTGCGCAGAAGCCCATACACGCCAAAACTGAATGCCAATACCAGGCTAATCCAGGGTAGCTCGCCCAGCATCAGCAGCTGGAGCGCGATGCCGACGCCTGCGATAGCGACCGCTGCCATCTGCCAGCGCCCCATTTTTTCGCGCAATATCACCATGCCCAAGGCGACATTCACCAGCGGCGTCAGAAAATAACCCAGGCTGGCCTGCAACACGTGGTGGGTTTCAACGGCGTAGATGTACACGCCCCAGTTAAGCGCTATAAGCAACGCGCAGCCCAACACACGCCAGAGTTGTCGCGGGTTGGCAAAAGCGTCTTTCACCGGCTGCCAACGCCTTAATCCGGAAATGACGATGGCCAAAAAAATACAGGACCAGATAATCCGGTGCACCAGAATCTCAAGGGCCGGTACGTCCTGGAACAGCGCAAAAAATAGCGGGAATGAGCCCCAGATAGTGTAGGCGCATATGCCGTACCACACGCCTTTGGTCTGTTCGGGCACTGGGACTCTCCACTGTGCAGCAGGCAATAAAAAAACCCCGGGTTCTGCGCCCGTAGCGCAGCCCGAAGTACAGGGTTTTATAATCAGAGAAATCAGGGATTAACGGACTATTTACTGCTCAGTATCGCAAGCAGCATTTGTGCCTGCTCGATCGCTTCGCTACCCAATGCGGTCAGGTAGCCGCCGTCGTCGCGGGTAATCAGTCCTTTATTGAACAAGCGCTCTGCCGCCGAAACCAGCTCCGGGGCGGCCTCATTGCGATGTACTTTGATACCCTCCTGGGCGGACGACGAATCGAACTGGGTTAAAAGATTCAGCTCGGCCAGGTGTTCTGCAGAGAATGCCATGTAATTTCCTCGTATGATGTCAGATGTCCGGCTTCAGGCCGGTTGTTACAGTCTATACCATGAGCGCCATGAAACTTTCCCGTATTGTCAGCAACCAACCCAATATCAGCCGCAAAAAAGCGAATTGGCTGATTGCCACCGGCCAGGTGCACGTTAACGACCTGATTTGCCGTATGGCAGACGCCGATGTGGACGAATTTGCGGTGGTCAGGGTCAACGGTAAAACCGTACAGCAGGGCCATTGTGCCCATTACATTATGCTGCACAAACCCGCAGGTTATCTTAGCGCTACCGAAGATGATACGCACCCTACGGTTCTACAATTGCTACCTCCCGCTTTGAGCCAAGGCCTGCACATTGCCGGCCGGCTGGATCGCGCCACTACCGGCCTGATGATACTGACCAACAACGGCACCTGGTCACGGCAATTAACGCTGCCCGGCATGGGCATTGCCAAGGTTTATCGGGTAACAACCGCCTACCCGATTGGGCCCGACACGGCGCTGCGCTTTACTGAGGGTATCTGGTTCGAATACGAGCAGCTAACCACAGCGCCCGCCACGCTTGAATTACTGGCACCAACACTGGCAAGGCTGACTATTTATGAAGGCCGCTATCACCAGGTGAAACGCATGTTTCACGCCACAGGCAATCGGGTCATTGCGCTACACCGGGAAGGGATTGGCCACTTGCAATTAAACAGCAATTTGGCGGAGGGTAGCTTCAGAATGCTGACCGGGTCAGAGATTGAAGGGCTGGATCGGTATTACACTTGAGGAATAACCCTTGTTGAAGCGATATACTTTATAGCTATGAAATACGCCCACACGTTTTGCTATCCGCTTCTCGCACTTTTTCTGGTATTTGCCAGCGGAGCGACCCATGGCGATACCATTAAGCGCATTGTGCACAGCGATGGCAGCGTGGAGTTCTCCAATGTAAAAATCGACAGCCCGCTGGCGTCGGATGGCGCAGCCACGGTGTACCGTTATCAAGACCAATACGGCGTGGTGTCCTACAGCGGCGAACGCCCGGCGAACACCACGTTTTCGGTGATTCGCTTTCACTGCTTCGCCTGCGACCCTTCGTCTACGGTGAATTGGGATACCACACCGCTGTTTGCATCCCGCTACAATGAACAGATTGCGACGGCTGCCAAAGAGTTCGATGTAGACCCCGCGCTGGTTCGCGCCGTTATTCACGCCGAATCCGCATTCAACCCCAGGGCACTATCGCCCAAAGGCGCGCAGGGTCTGATGCAGTTAATGCCCGCCACGGCTGACGAACTTGGAGTGGTCAACGCCATGGTTGCAGAAGAAAATATTCGCGGTGGCGCAAACTATCTGGCGCAAATGCTGGTTCGTTTCCGTGGCGACACCAAGCTGGCCACCGCGGCATATAACGCGGGCCCTGGCGCAGTCAGCCGCCACAATGGCATTCCGCCCTACGCAGAAACCCGGGCTTACGTAAAAAGGGTGGAGATTCTGCATCGCCGCTACGCCGCGCTTTAACGCATTTTCCCAAAACCCTGCCGGTTAACGGTCCGTTCAGCCCAAAGCCAACCAAACACCCACAAGTATCATCAGACTGCCCGAAATTCGATTGGCCAGCCTTACTTTATCGCCACTGCGCAGCGCCCTACGCAAGGTGCGCCCGCCATTGGCATAGAGTAGCAAGCACAAAAATTCCATGCTCAAAATAATCAGTATCAGCGCCGTAAGCTGCGGCGCCATTGGCAGCGAGCTGTCTATAAACGGCGGCAGCAATACCACCAGAAACGCCCAGCCTTTGGGATTGGCAATGGCTGTTACAAAACCCTGCATGGCCAACTGCCAGCGAGTGCTGCTGGGCAATATCGCGCCTTCTCCCGGCATCGCCATTTTGCCCCGGGAACGCCACATCTGTACGCCCAGCCATATCAAATAGGCACCGCCCGCGTACTTGGCAACTTCAAACACCGTGGGGTAACCCAGCATAAACGTAGCCACGCCCACAGCCGACGCAATGGCCACAACACCAACGCCCAGCAGTTCGCCGGCCATCATCCATAGCGCCCGGCGCACACCCACCGTAATGCCCAGCGACAACGCCAGGGTCATACACATGCCGGGTGTGATAGACACCACAAAAAAGGTGGGCAAAAACACCGACAACAACGCCAGATTCAGAACCGTCATAACCATCCTTTAAACATTTACAGCGACGCGGCGCTTAAATTTTCCAACATGAATCTTCTATAGCAGCACGCTGACCATGCCCACACTGCTGACGATTAACAGCACAATTCCCAGCAGGCGGAAAAACACCGGCGTTTCGGCTTTCAAAATACGGTCGTGAAAACGTAGACCTATTACATGGCCGATAGCGGCACAAGGCAACAGCCACAGATGGTGAATCAGCTGCAGGTCCAGCCCAACCCAAATAAACGCCGCCAGCTTGATAAACACCAGAATAAACCAGAGTCCAAATAAGGTGTCTCGCAGTTTTTCCCGGGGCAAATGCTGCGCCGCTACCGCAATAATCAGCGGTGCTCCAATCAGCGAGGTACCGCTGATGTAACCACCGGCCATCAGCAAGCCCACGTCTACTGCTTTGCTTTTGCTGCGAAAAGGCCGGTTGAGGATATAAGACACCGAATAAACCGCAACAATCACAAAGATGATGGCGCTCAATACATTCGCTGGCAGCGTAAACAGGCCAAACACGCCAATCAGTTTGGGTATGATCATAATGCGAAGCATACGCCACAGGTACGGCCAATCCACCGTGCCTTCCGAAGCTGTTGCGGCTGCATCCGGGCCAAAGCCCGTTAATGTCTGACTGTTTTTACCACCTTTCTGGCTTTGACTGCGGCGGTTGTTCATCCAAATGGTGAGTGATGAAAACACCAGCAGGTGAACGGCTATGAGCGGCAAAAAAACCAGCGGTTCGTCTTGCACCAGCAGCAAAAACGGTAACGACAACACGGCCCCACCGAAGCCCAGCCCGGAGCGTACAAAACCGCTCCAAATGAAGATTAGCGCAATCAAACCGTACTGAATTAGGGAAAGATCTGACATAACATCCTGAGCGGTAGGAACAAATTCGTTTGAGTGTAACGGTTTTTCAATAAAAAACACCGGGCAAAGCCCGGTGCAACTTGCGTAATCTATCCGCCATTGCGGTTTACCGGAGCGTTTAGTCGCTCACCGGGCCCTCCTTAATTGAGTTGCGCATACGCCGGCGCAGTGTTGGCCCAACCAGCGTTGGCAATACCAGACCCAAACCAGCAACCAGCCACAAACCAATGGCCAAAGGGCTGGACCAGAGTGTCATCCAGTCTCCGTCAGACAATATCAACGCGTGACCCAGGTTCTTTTCCATTTCTGGCCCCAATAGCAGGCCTAGAATAATGGGGACCATGGGAATTTCCAGTTTGCGCAGAATAAACCCGCCAACTCCAAACACAATCATGAAGTACAGATCAAAGGTGCTGTGGCTGATGGAGTAAATACCCACAAACGCTACCATGGTCACAATCGGTAGCAGGTACATCGGCGGCACTGATAACAACCGCACAAACACTCCAATCATCGGAATGTTCAGTATCAGCAGCAATACGTTGCCAATCAACAGCGCAGCAATCACCCCCCACACAATGTCAGCGTTCTGGGTGAACATTAACGGCCCCGGCGTGATATTCAGGGAAATCAGCATGGCCAGCAACACCGCTGTGGTACCACTACCCGGCACTCCCAGGGTCAGCATGGGTACCAAAGCACCCGATGCCGCACCGTTGTTGCCCGCTTCCGGCGCCACAACACCGCGAATGTCACCTTCGCCAAAGCGACCTTTTTTGCCGATCACAGACTTTTCCAGGGTGTAGCTGATAAAGCTGCCCAAAGACGCACCCGCCCCCGGCAGCACACCGGCAATAAAACCGAGCACACCACCGCGCAGTTGGGTGGGAATAGTCGACACAATTTCTTTGAAACTCAGCGTCAGTTTCCCCACCTTCACTTTGCTGCGGCCTTTGCCCATTCGTGCTTCAACAAAAAACAACAGCTCGGATATGGCGAACAGCCCAACAATCGCCAATATGAAGTCGATACCTTCATACAGCTCCAACACACCAGCGGTATAACGCTGGGTGCCAGTGGATATGTCGATACCCACGGTGGAAATCATGATGCCAAGCACTGCAGCAATCACCGTTTTCATCGGATTTTTGCCG
Organism: Marinobacter sp. LV10R520-4; assembly: GCF_002563815.1. Lineage (NCBI taxonomy): Bacteria > Pseudomonadati > Pseudomonadota > Gammaproteobacteria > Pseudomonadales > Marinobacteraceae > Marinobacter > Marinobacter sp. LV10R520-4. The sequence continues at coordinate 578,611 of NZ_PDJM01000001.1, forward strand.
GTTATGCCGCCAAGAGTGGCGAACGCCAGCAAAAACAGAGCGAAGTATTCCACCGGCCCGAAGGTCAGTGCGAATCGCGCCAACACCGGTGCCAATATGATCAGCCCTATCGTGCCGATCAGACTCCCCGCGAAGGACGCAATCGCTGAAATCGCGAGGGCATCCGCCGCTCGACCTTGTTGCGCCATGGGATAGCCGTCCAGGCAGGTCATCATGGCCGGCTCGTCGCCCGGTATGTTGAGCAGGATGGACGAAATTCGCCCGCCGTACATAGCGCCGGCATACACCGAGGTCAGCAGAATCATCGCCGTTTCCGGCGGCAGCCCCAGGGTGAAAGCCAGCGGAATAAGAATGGCAACGCCGTTAGCAGGCCCCAGACCTGGCAAGCAGCCAATCAGGGTGCCCGCAAAAGCGCCGAACAACGCAAACATAAGATTATACGGCGTTAGCGCCACCGCAAACCCGTCCATCAGAAAACCAATAGTTTCCATGGTTAGAAGCCTCCCAGCAGGCCGTTAGGCAGGCTCAGCGACAAGCCATAGTTGAACAATCCAAACACCACCACGGCACTGATTAAACCGGTCACAAATGCCCGCCGTGGCGGCGCACCCATGCGCCAACTTAAAACGCCGACTGCCAACGTGGTGGATATAATAAAGCCCAATGGCTCAAGCAGCAGCGCATAAACCACCAGCACAATGATCGAAATCACCAGTTCCAAAGCGGACTTGCCCACCGGCCATTTGGCATCGGCGTCTGGTTTGATCATCAGGTACAGGCTGCCCACCACCAGAACAACCGCCAGAATGGTGGGGAAAGTTTCTGGCCCTACGCCCTCGGCTCCGCCGAAGGGTTCAGGCCATTGCTGTGCTACCCAGCCATAGGCAACCGCCACTACCAGCAGGCACAAGCCCAGAATACGGTCGCCCACGCCGGTCATTTTAACAGACCAATTTCTCGGGACAGGTTTTCAATGTCCTGCACCTGATTGGTTACAAAGCTCTCAAACTCGCTGGCCTTGGGATGGAACGGAATCAGGCCGTTGCTTTTCATCACGGCTTTCCATTCTTCGCTGGCGTAAATAGTGTCCATCGCCTCTACCCAGTATTGCTGAGCTTCTTCCGAGGTGTCTTTGGGCATATAAAACCCGCGCCAGTTAGGGCCAAGCGCGTCAATACCCTGTTCGCGGGCGGTAGGTATGTTGCCAAATTTGCCCGGCAGGCGCTCTTCGGAAAGCACCGCCAGTACGCGCAAATCGCCCGATTCCATAAAGCCGGTCGCTTCAGATACGTCACCGGTAAAGGCATCTACATGGCCACCCACTACCTGGGTCATGGCTTCGCCGCCGTTGTTATAAGACAGATAAGGAATGGAAGGCAGCTTGTCGGCACCCGCCGCTTTTGCTGCAATCAGCACTTTCAAGTGGTCCCAACCGCCGCGAGCACTGCCGCCAGCAAACTTCACCGCGCGCGGGTCTTCTTTCAGCGCATCCATCAACTGGTTCAGATTTTGGTACTCGGAATCTTTGCTCACGGCGATAATGCCGTAGTCGGCTCCCAGGGCGCCGATCCACTTCACCATAGACGCGTCCATGCCCGGAAACTGCTTCTGCGCCAGGCGTGTGGTGGTCGCGGTAGACGCCGCAACAATCAGCTTGTCATCGTTTTTACGCTTGCTGACCGTGTGGGCATAAGCTACGCCGCCGCCGGCGCCAGCCATGTTGACGGTTTGTACAGAGCCTTCTACCAGCTTAAGCTGCTGCATAACGTTGCCAACGCTGCGGCAGGTGAAATCCCAGCCGCCGCCCGGGTCAGCCGGAGCCAGGCACTCTACTTTGCCGCTGGGCTGCCAGGCCATGGCAGACATACTGAAAGCGGCCGCCGCCGCGAATGTTATTGTTCTTTTAATAAACATATACGCCACCTTGCTGTTTCATTCAAAAGGTTGTTTCAGTAAACACAGTAGAAGGCAATGCGTAGTTGCTGAAGCTTGCGGGCGTAACGGATATAAAAAAACTAACGTTCATTTTGTGCATAAAGTTCACGGGCAAAACCGCATACGGTGTTTTACCCTGACAAATTCGGGCGCGCAGCGTCGACAGACCAAGCTGACGGACGCCTATGCCTTTAAAGCGACGCACGAAACTTAAAACCCGCATGATTCTCACCCTTGGCCTGGTGAGCGCTCTACAGACCGTATTTATTGGCGTGTTTGCCGGTTATTACCTCAGCGAATCCCTGTACAACGAGATTGGCCAACGCGCCTTGATGGTCGCCAAAACCATTGCCGCCAGCCCTGCGGTTATCCGCGGTATACAGCAGCGGAATCTTGACGACCTCAACACCCTCACCCGCACCCTGGCCCAAACAAACGAAGCTCTGTTTATTGTGATTGGCGATCACGACGCCATTCGCCTGGCGCACCCTTCCCCCGAGCGCATCGGACGCTCCATGGCCGACGACGAAGGTGATTATGGCCGCCGTGCACTGGTGGAGGGCAAGGGCTATGTCGCCCGTGCGCTCGGCAACCTGGGCGAATCCATGCGAGGCAAAGCACCGGTGTTCGAACCCGGCAGCGGTGCCATTATTGGAATCGTGTCGGTGGGATACAGCGTAAGCCAGGTAGAGGCCACGGTGCAGCGCTACAATTTTGTGCTTTACGGAGTTTTAGGCGTCGTTTTGCTGGTCAGCATTCTGGCCGCGGTAATGATTGCCAGCCGTTTCAAGCGCGCTATTTTTGGCCTCGAACCGGAGGAAATCGCCGGCCTGTTCCAGGAACGCAACGCGACGCTGCAATCGGTGCGAGAAGGCATTATCGCCATTAACCGCGAAGGCATTATTACCACAGTGAATCGTGCAGCTCTGGTCACCCTGGGGCTGGATCCCGACATGCCAGTGGCTGGGCGCCCAATTCACGAGATACTGCCAGAGAGCGGTTTGATGTCCGTTCTGACCACCGGTACGCCAGATTTTGACCGCGAAGTGTGGCTGCGTAACCGCCAAATGGTGGTCAACCGGCTGCCCATGCGCCAAGGCGACGACATAATCGGCGTAGTGGCCAGCTTCCGTTTGCGTAACGAGCTGGATCAAGTCAGCCAGCAGCTCACCCGCATCCAGCAATACGCCGACACGCTGCGCAGCCAAACCCACGAATACTCCAATAAACTGCACACCATCGCCGGGCTGATACAGCTAGGCGCCTACAACGACGCTCTGGGGCTTATTGGCAGCGAAGTCAGCAGCCATCAGGCATTGATTCACTTGCTACTGGAGGCTGTGCCCGACCCCATCATTGCCGGTTGTCTGCTGGGCAAACACAACCGTGCCCGTGAAATGGGCCTGCACCTGGACATAGACCCGGATAGCCAGATGACCGACTTACCGCACAACTTACCGCGGGAACAGCTCGTAAGCGTACTTGGCAACCTGATTGATAACGCCCTGGAAGCCACCCGCCTTCATACGGGTGCCAATGGCCGGGTACAGCTGTCGATGACCGATCTTGGCCAGGAACTGATTTTCGAGGTGGAAGACCAGGGCCCGGGTATAGTCCCGGAGGTGCAGAACCGAATATTTGAAAAAGGTGTTACCAGCAAAACGGGTACCCATCACGGTTTTGGGTTGCATCTGGTGCGCCAGTTTCTGGACAGTTGGGGTGGTTCGGTGACCGTGGAAAATCTGGGTGCCGCTGGCGGTAGCCGCTTTACTTTATACTTACCGAAATCATCCACCGGCAGGAGCCAGCCTTGACCCCCATCCGACTGCTGATAGCTGAAGACGACCGCCAGATTGCGGAAATCCAGCGCCGCTTTATCCAGCGGCTGGAACAGGTGGAACTTTGTGGCATTGCCCACACCCTGGCCGATGCCCGCGAGCAGGCGGACGTATTAAAGCCTGACCTGATACTGCTGGACGTGTATTTCCCCGACGGCAACGGATTAGATTTGCTGCGTGAACTGCGCGCCAGTAATAGCAGCAGCGACGTGATCCTGATTACCGCCGCCAAAGAAGTAGAAACGTTGCGGACCGCCCTGCGCGGTGGGGTGTTTGATTACATTCTGAAACCCTTGATATTCGAACGCCTGGAAGAGGCCATTAACCGCTTCTGTGACCACGTTGAACGCCTGTCAGCGCTGAAGCATTTAGGTCAGGACGAAGTAGACGCCCTGCTCCCGCGCAATAGCGGCGAAAGTGGCCACGACAGCCATCACCGACTGCCCAAAGGTATTGATGTGATAACGTTGGACCGCATTCGCGAGGTCATTGCCGACGGCAAGCGCTGGAGTGCTGAGGAGGTAGGCAGCGCCATGGGTGCATCACGCACCACAGCCAGGCGCTACCTGGAATACATGACCGGCACCGGCACCGGAACCCTGGTGGCCGAAGTTACCTATGGCAGTATTGGCCGGCCGGAAAGACGCTACCGAATGCAGCGCCCACCTGCCTGAGTGCGCCCCGCCTGGCCATAGCTCTTTATAAATAGCGCTTAACGCCAGACGGAACACCCACCTGCTATATCAGCTTCTGCGCTCGCGCCATGGCAAACGCAGCCTGCGGGCCGGTCCACAGCGACGGCAGAATAATCAGCGACACCGGAATTGCGGTTAGCACAATAAACTGTTGCAACACACCAATCTGGCCGGCACCCATGTACAGCAGAATCGCCGCCATGATAGCCATGGCTCCGCCCCAGAAGGCGCGAATGGCGTAGTGGGGTTCATCGTGGCCAGCGCCTACGGTGGCGATGGCGTAGCTCATGGAATCACCGGTGGTGGCGACGAAAATAGTGGTCAACAGCAGCACGGCTGCGGCCATCATTACGCCGCCGGGCAAGTTCTTGGCCACGGTCAGTGTGGCTTGATCAAAGCGGAACGCGTTCAGCGCTTCGGTCAGATCGAACACACCCGTGAGCTGGTAATACACACCCGAACCACCCAGCAGGGTAAACCAGATGGTAGTGGCGATCGGCGCCAGAACCGACACCGCCAGAATAGTCTGGCGAATGGTGCGACCGCGGGAAATGCGCGCTACAAAAATCGACATCAGCGGGGTGTAGCCAATAAACCAGGCGAAGAAGAATACCGTCCACCACTTCATCCACCATTCCGGCGCCGTTTCACTGGTCATAGTGGCCATGGCGAAGAACGACGTCAGATACTCGCCCATAGACGCAACATAGGTATTGACTAGAAACAGGGTGGGGCCGAACGCGAAGATCACCGCGCCGATAACCAGTGCCAGAATGACATTGAACCGGCTCAGCAACTGAATACCACGGTGAATCCCACTGACAGCCGATGCCATGTAAACCACGGCCAGCAGGCCAAGAATAATCAATTGGGTGCTGAATTCGTCTGCTATGCCGAACAGCTCATGCAGGCCGAAACTCATCTGTGTGGCCAAAAAGCCAATGGGGCCAACGGTACCGGCAACCACCGCAATGACACACATGGCGTCAACAACACCGCCTAACCAGCTGCTCATAATGCGCTCGCCAAACACCGGATACAGCAAAGTACGCGGCTGTAAAGGTTTGCCCTGAACGTAGTGGGCGTGAGCCAGAACCATAGCGGTTAACGACCCAAGTACGCTCCAGGCCAGGAAGCCCCAGTGCATAAACGCCTGAGCCATAGCCGGCGCAACGGCCTGTGCCGTGCCGGCTTCGGTGTCAAACGCCGGTGGCGTTACCACAAAGTGATACACCGGCTCGCCGGCGGCAAAGAACACACCGCCACCCGCCAGCAGGGTGCATAGAATCATCGATAGCCAGCGGAAGGTGCTGATTTCAGGCTTGTCCATGCCACCCAGGCGGGCGGCACCGGCCCGGCTAACAGCCACACCCATCGCAATGAAGAACGTCAGCAACAGCAACAGCTGGAAAAAGGTGCCCATATACTTGGCGGTCCAGGCGAAGCCTAGATCAATCACGGCTGCAAGACCGTCGGCATCCGTCAGCGACCAGCCGACGAACAGCAGAATGAAGCCAATGGTTAGAACCAGTACAACCGGATCACCAAAGCGGTGGGCACCTGCGGAGACAGCGGGGGAAGAGTCAAAGGCGGTAGAACAGGGGTTATCGGTAGTGCTTGCACTGCTTAAAGACATGTATCGGCCAGTTTCGAAATTTGGCCGGCCACCCTACACGCCTGGTTTCGTATTTTCCAGCACGTTCGGGCATTTTCGCTATCAAAGGTCTGTTTTTTCGGGTGGGCCCAGCTGCTTCAAATCGTCGTTATACAAGGCCGCCAGCAAGGGTTCGCCTTGTTCATTCACCCAAAACTGGCCGTACCTGGCGGCCTCGTAGTATTCAGCATCGCCTTCCTGGAAAAAGAACGCGTTGGTGGCAAACTGAACCCACAACAGCTGCCCATAAGCCTCCGTGGAAAAGCGGCCGTTAGGCTGAAAGTACAACGTTAGGGCGAAGTTAACCAAAACGGCCCAAAGCACCCATAGCGGTGCAAATCGGCCAATCAGGGCAAAGGGTGTTAGCAGTAACATCCACACAAAAAACAGCTGCTAGGGGTCTGCACCGGTCTGGTAGGTTTGCCCGAACAGGGCCAGCAATCCGCCCAACAGAAGACCGGTCGAAAGCAGCGCGACCTTGCCAGCCAAGGTTTCGCGCCCAGCCAGCCAGTAACCCGCAAAGGCCAACAGCACAGCGCCTTCGACCAGCGCGAAACGAGCCAGTCGGCCCAGCTCGCCCCAGTTGAAGGCCACAAAAAGCAATACAGAAAAAGCCAGCGCCGCGCCACCCAGGCACGTGCCCGTTACTCCGCGGTTGCGCGCCCCATGAACCTACGTTCTTCAACGTTCACTTTGATGCGGTCGCCGGTAGAAATATGCTCAGGCACTTGAATCACCAGCCCTGTGACCATAGTCGCCGGTTTGGTTCTGGCGGTGGCGGAACCACCTTTCACCGAGGGAGCCGTGTCCATTATTTCAAAATCGACCGTGGGAGGCAGCGCCAGCGCTACGGGTGTATCTTTAATCAACACAACCATCATGCCTTGGGTTTCTTCGGTAACAAACAGCAGTTCTTCAGCAATGGCGTCTTTATTCAACATGTACTGTGTGTAGTCTTCGGTATCCATGAACACATATTCTTCGCCATCGGCGTAAGAAAACGACGCAGTACGGCGGGTCAAATCCGCCAGATTCAGCATATCGCCGTCTTTGAAGGTTTCGTCTTTCTTGCTGTTGGTGACCACATCGTACAAACGCATGCGGTAAAGACTGCCGCCGGCACGGCCCTGAGGTACAGACCGCTCGATGTCCTTGACAAAATACACCCGACCTTCAAACTCGACAGCAGAGTTTTTCTTGATTTCACTTGCTCTAGGCATTTTCAAAGCTCCAAAACAGCATGATAAACAAACCGGTGCCAAGCAAATGCCGGCGCGGGTTCAGACCCGGTGATTCTACCGTCAGATGCACTTTGCTGGTAGCTCTCACAGATCAACACAACCAAAACCGATTTGATGTAAGATTGCGGCCCTATGAAAACACCAAAACGATTACAATCCCTTTTAGACGACGGGCTGATAGACAGCGTGCTGTATCAGCTCATGAGCGGCAAAGAAGCACAGGTATATGTGGTGCAGTGTGGCGACCAGGTTCGCTGTGCCAAAGTGTTTAAAGAAGCGTCAAAACGCAGCTTCAAGCAGGCCGTGGAATACCAGGAAGGCCGCAAGGTGCGCAACAGCCGCCGTGCCCGCGCAATGGGTAAAAAAACCCGCTTCGGCCAAAAAGAGCATGAAAATGCTTGGCTGAACGCCGAGGTAGACGCCTTGTACCGCCTTGCGGACGCCGGTGTGCGCGTGCCGCGGCCATCAGGCTTTGTTGACGGTGTACTGCTGATGGAACTGATCAGCGACGCCGACGGCAAAGCTGCACCACGGCTGGGCGATGTTGAACTGACCCGCGAACAGGCGCTGGATTTTCACCAACAGGTAATTGCCGACGTTGTGCGTATGCTCAGCGCCGGGCTGATTCACGGCGACTTGTCGGAGTTCAATGTGCTGCTGGACAACCAGGGGCCGGTTATCATCGACCTGCCCCAGGCCGTGAATGCTTCTGGCAACAACAACGCCGAACGCATGCTGGAGCGCGACGTAGACAATATGCGCCGCTATTTTGGCAAGTACGCGCCGGAGCTGATGAACACCGACTACGGCAAAGAAATATGGGAGCTGTACGAAAGTGGCCGACTGCACCCCACCAGCAAGCTGACCGGATGCTTTATTCACGACACCCACAGTGCGGACCTGGGTGAAGTAATGGCTGTGATTGACGCAGCCAAAGAAGAAGAGCGCGATCGGCTGGAGCGCCAGCAGGCCAACGACGAAGAAGATTAACCCATATCGAAGCAAAGCTGGCGCCGAAACGTCGGCTTTTTTTACACCTGCTCTTGAAGTCTGCTTAAAAACCCCGCAACCCTATTACTAATCGATTGTTTTCTTTCCACTCTCCGTGAAGCGGCTTTACTTTTGCTTGCTTATCTGACGTCACCCAATCCCGGGTCGCGGCGAGCTTTTTTGTTGGCGCCTAATTATAAAAGGTGTGCTTCATGAATAGAAATATCAGAACCGTCCCGCTGTTTAAACGTTTCATTTTTGCCACATCTATCACTCTTACTAGCAGTCTAGCCCTCGCCGGTCCATTGTCGTTTAACGACATTTTTGTGTTTGGCGATAGCTTGTCTGACACCGGGAATAACCGGAGCAAGGTGCCATTTGGCAGTTTCGCCCCTATTGCCAACTTCGTGGGCTATGGTAGCAATGGCCGCTTTTCCAACGGCCCGGTATGGCACGAATACTTGGCTGACGCATTGGGCATACCACGCGCGACCAATTCGGAAAGCGGCGGTAATAACTACGCCTTTGCTGGCGCCGAGATCAATAACGATCGCGGCTTCCTTGGCGCCACTTCCGGCATACTGGTTCAGGAAACACTCTACAACAACGATTTAGCGGGCAGCGCAAACGCAAACGACCTCTACATCACTTGGGCTGGCGGCAATGACATGCGTGGACTGACAGACGCTACCGACCCGATCGCTGCCATTAACGCCCAATTGGACAGTTTTGTCGGGGTTATGAGCCGGTTAGTAGGCAACGGTGTAGGCACGCTTCTGGTGCCCAACCTGCCGGACCTTGGCCTGATTCCGGAGTTTGCCGGCTCAGCTAACAGCGCCGCAGCGACAGCCGCCAGCGAAGCCTGGAATACCGGCCTGGAGCAGCGTCTGATTAGTTTGAGCGCAACTACCTCAGCTTCTATATTTTACCTGGATGTTTTCGGTATATTCGGATCTGTTCTGGACGGTACTTCCGTCGCCTCAGGAATTACCAATACCACCGACCAGTGTCGGTCTGTGTCGGGCTTTTTCGGCCAAAATGAAAACGAATGCGCCAACGCTGACAGTTATCTGTTCTGGGACGAAATACACCCCACCACCGCCGCTCATAAGTTCCTAGGATTAGAAGCCTTTGCGCTGCTGGCTTCAGGCAATTCGGTACGTGCCGTGCCCGAACCGGCGGTAATCTGGCTGATGCTGCTGGGCCTTGGCGCTGTTTTTGGGCGCCGGAAGGTGGCCGTTAAAGCCGCTTGATTCAGCACAATTAAATACCTGTAGCAAAAGCCCATCGGGATATCCCCATGGGCTTTTGCTGGTTCATAATCCAGCAAACCGAATTGCTTAACCAGTGTGTTTTCGCACGCAACCGGCTGTGCAATTGCCGTATTGGCTCAGCAAACTCCGGCAACGGTCCTTCCACTGCCCCGTGTCGTAATATTTTCCGCGGCCCAATGGAGAATCTCGAAAGGCCCATAATTAAGACCATCTTAACTCTTCGTTAGCTGGAAATTTTAACGGCAATGTCAGCTACTCTGAAACGATGCCTGGCCTGTTTCACTCACCGGCAGGCATCGTCACCACAAGAGGAAAACGATCATGCTGAGAAAGCTCTTACTTTCAACTGCCATTTCAGTCGCTTTGTTACCCTCCGTAGCGCTGGCTCAGGGCCTTCCCGCTCCCAGCAACAACTACCCGCGCACCACCGGCCAGCAAATTGGGCCGAACGATGCCGGAGGCCAGGCCAGCGTGGAAAGCGATAAGGATGAGAAGCAAAAAGATAACGATAAAGGCACTAAAAAGAACGAAAAGTCAGACGAGCCTGATAATGGCGAACTGAACAGCAATAAGGATGACGCTATGCCCGGTGAAAAACCTCGTAAAGACGCAAATCAGGATTAATGTAAATCGAAGCAATAAAGCCCAACGTTGCGGTTGGCTTGTTGTCAGGCCAGAAAACGGTGGCAAAAACAGCCTTAACCACCGTTTTTGGCCACAACCGGATTATTCAGCTCCCATCTCGGCTCTCCGACCGGGCAATAACAGACGTACCCACCAGATCACCGGTCACGTTCAGGCCGGTTGCGCCCATACCCACGAGGGCATCAATAGACACCAGCAGGGCCACAGTTTCAATCGGCAGGCCGACCTGTGCAAACACCGTGGCAATCATCACAATACCGGCGCCAGGCACGCCCGCGGTGCCAATGGATGTAAGCGTGCCAATCAGCACAATCTCGGCCATGGTCATCAAGTCCAGCGGAACACCCACCACATTGGCGGCGAATACGGCGGAAATGGCGATGCGAATGGCAGCGCCGTCCATATTAATGGTTGCACCTAACGGCAAGCTGAAACCATATATCCGCTGGGGTATCTTCAGCTTGCGGGCTGCGGTAATGGTCAGCGGCAAGGTGCCAGAACTGCTCTGGGTAGCGAAAGCCGTCGCCATGGGCGTTCTGGCTTCGCGGAAAAATTCACGTACGTTCACACCAAAACCGCGCATTATCACGCAATACACCACCAACTGAACGGCTAGCGCAATGTACAGCACCACCACCATGTCGCCCAAAGCCAGAATAGTTTCCATGCCCTGCTCACCGGCGGTTTTCGCCACGATCGCAAACACCCCGATGGGCACGTATTGCAGCACGCCTGCCATTACCTTCAGGGTCATTTCACTGAGCCCCTCAATCACCTTATAAAGGTGTTCGCCAAGCTCAGCGTGTTGTTCTGACTCCCGCAGTTTTAACAGCGCAATACCGAATACAACGGCGGTGAAAATAATCCCCAGCAGATTCAGTTCGGTAAACGCGGTAAAAATATTATTCGGAATAATGTTCAGCAACACCGCTGCAAAGCCCGGGTTGTCCGGAACTTTTACCGTCGCATTTTCATTCAGAGTCATGCCACTGCCGGGCTCGAGCCAGGTTGCAACGGCCAACCCAACAATAATAGCCAGCGCTGAAGTGGCAATGTAGTACAGCATCAGTTTGCGACCGACCCGCCCCATACTGCCGATATTGGCCTGGTTGATACCCACCATTAAAGTGAACAGTACGATGGGTACAATCAGGAATTTCAGCAAACGCAGTAACAATTCGCCAAACGGCGCCAGCCAGTCAGCCACAGGCTGGCCACCAATAAGCCCAACGGCGATGCCCAACACCAACGCAATGCTGACGCGCAGAATCAATGACGAATTGAGGTAGCCCTGAAACAAAGCTTTCATCGGCCGACTCCCGACAAAACTGAACAATCGTGTGCCATAAAACCGGTTCCTGATTTTGAATGGCGCCGATTGTGGTGGAAATTAACCGATAGGTAAACTGATGCAACTAAGCATAAGCTAATAGCTTCAGTGAGTTTCTATCTTTGGCTGAGCCGGGAATTTTTACCCACAAAAGCTGTGGATAACCTTGTGAGAAGCCTTGGGACAGCCTCGCATAACCCTGTAGCCATGGGCACAGACGGAAGTTGGCGGGAAATTGACCGGCTGATAAGTGATGCCCGCCAAACACCGCACTGGCCTGTTTCAGATTGCAGGTCCATTATCAGAGTTATGCCCTCGGTATAAGGACAATTGCTATGCCAATGATCGGTTGGATTATCTTACTCGCCTCACTGGCGCTGATTTTAGGCAGCCTGTTTATGCTGCGTGACACGTCCGGCACCATGAGCCTGTCTGGCGAAAAACTGGAAAAGGTGCGCAAACGCAAAGCCGAGCAGGAAGCTCTCGACAAACAGGATGAACAGAAAGACTGATCTCATTCAGGCTACTTCACCTGAGCGCCCAGCCACTGATCAATCTGAGCCTGATTCATGGCGCCACTCTGACGAGCATGCTCGCGGCCATTGCGAAACAGAATCAGCGTGGGAATACTGCGAATCCCAAACTGCCCCGACGGGCCTGGGTGCTGCTCGGTATTCAGCTTGGCAAAGCGTACTTTACCCTTCCAGTCTTTCGCCGCCAGCGCAAACTGCGGCGCCATAGCCTTGCAGGGGCCGCACCAGCTGGCCCAAAAATCCACCAGCACCGGCAAGTCGCTACGAGCGATGTGAGTGGCGAACGCCTGTTCAGTAAACTCAGGCACGTTATCTGGCCACAACAGCTGCTTGCACGCACCGCAGGTGCCACCCGCTGACAAGCGACTGGCAGGAACCCGATTTACTTTGTTGCAGTTTGGGCAAACGATGTGACGGTTTTCATCCACCATGGAATTACCTCACTTAAGATGCTATTCAAGATATTGCTTAGGATACTGTTCAAGATACTACTCAAAAGCCGCACTTTACGTTAAGGTCAACTTTTCCATCGGCGAGTTCGCACAATGCGTTCTATACTGTGGAAAAGATTAGCACCCTTAAGCTGACAAAACCAAAGCCCTCACAAGGGGCTCTGTGTTCCTCAAGCCACCACCCAAGGACGAGGATAATGACAACAACAAAGTCAAAAACCGTGCACTCCCCCATTTTCACTGATGGCGCGGAGTTTCGAATTTCCACCTTCAAACTGCTCAAACAGGACGGCTCGCTGTACAAAGGCGGTAAAGCGCCTGATATAAGCAAAGAAAAAGCCCTGCGCATTTACCACGCCATGGTCACCACCCGCATTCTGGACGAGCGCATGTTAGCCGCCCAACGCCAGGGCCGGCTCAGCTTTTACATGCAATGCACCGGTGAAGAAGCCGCCGTTATTGGCAGTGCAGCAGCACTGGGTGATAGCGACATGATTATGGCCCAATACCGCGAACAAGGTGCGCTGGCCTACCGTGGATTCACCATCGACGAGTTCATGAACCAGCTGTTCGGTAACGACAAAGACTACGGCAAAGGCCGGCAGATGCCGGTGCATTACGGTTCGAAAAAACTCTATTACATGACCATTTCATCACCGTTGGCCACCCAGATTCCCCAGGCCACCGGTTATGCTTATGGCCAGAAGCTGGCCGGTGAAGGCCACTGTACACTGGTCTACTTTGGCGAAGGCGCCGCCTCCGAAGGCGACTTCCATGCGGCTCTGAATATGGCCGCCGTTCACCGGGTACCTGTGATCTTTTTCTGCCGCAATAACGGTTATGCGATTTCCACACCGGCCTCCGAGCAGTTCGCTGCCGATGGTATAGCGCCGCGGGCCTACGGCTACAAAATGGACGTGATTCGGGTAGACGGCAACGACGTTCTGGCGGTGTACCAGGCCACCGAAAAAGCCCGCCAGCTGGCCGTAGAAGAGAACCGCCCGGTACTGATTGAAGCCATGACGTACCGCTTGGCCGCCCACTCGTCCTCCGATGACCCCTCCGGCTACCGCAGCAAAGACGAAGAAGCCATCTGGCGTGAAAAAGATCCAATTCTGCGTACTCAAAACTGGCTGAAGTCACACGATTGGTGGACAGACAGCGAAGAAAAAGAATTACAGGAACGCCTGCGCCGCGAGGTTCTTGAAACCATGAAGCAAGCGCAGAAGCGGCCACCACCGGCACTGGAAACCTTAATCACCGATGTTTACAAAGAAGTGCCGCCAGCCCTGAATGCGCAGTTCGAGAAACTGAAAGCGCACATTCGCCGGCACCCGGACGCCTACCCGAAGAGCGCGAACGATCCGGCTATTACTGGAAAACCCGCTAGCACCCAAAAAGGAGAGGCTTGAAATGGCTAAGATGAACATGCTGCAAGCCATTAACAACGCCTTGGATACAGCCATGGCGGCGAATGAGCGGGTGCTGTGCTTTGGCGAAGACGTGGGCATTTTTGGCGGGGTATTCCGCGCCACCAGCAATCTGCAACAAAAGTACGGCAAGACGCGCTGTTTTAACACGCCTTTAGTGGAACAAGGCATCATCGGCTTCGCCAACGGTCTGGCGGCGCAAGGCTCGGTGCCGGTGGCGGAAATACAATTCGCCGACTACATTTTCCCGGCCTTTGACCAGATCGTGAACGAAACCGCGAAATTCCGTTATCGCTCCGGCAATCTGTTTGACGTCGGCGGGCTGACCATTCGCGCACCTTACGGCGGCGGCATTGCAGGCGGCCTGTACCACTCCCAGTCACCGGAAGCCTATTTTGCCCACACACCGGGCCTGAAAGTGGTAGTGCCACGCAATCCACATCAGGCCAAAGGCCTTTTGTTGGCCGCCATTCACGACCCCGACCCGGTGCTGTTCTTCGAGCCCAAGCGCCTGTACCGGGCATCCGTGGGCGAGGTGCCGGAAGAAGCCTACCAACTTCCACTAGGCGAAGCTGAAGTCCTCAAAGAAGGCACAGACGTGACGGTTCTGGGCTGGGGTGCGCAAATGGAAGTCATCGAACACGCGGTGGAGATGGCAGAAAAAGACGGAATTTCCTGCGAAGTAATCGACCTGCGCAGCATATTGCCCTGGGACGTTGATACTGTGGCCAAATCGGTTCTGAAAACCGGGCGACTGGTGATTACCCACGAGGCCCCGTTAACCGGTGGCTTTGCCGGCGAAATCGCGGCCACTATTCAAGAGCGCTGCTTTCTATATTTGGAATCGCCTATTGCCCGGGTAGCCGGAATGGACACGCCCTTCCCGCTGGTGCTGGAAAAAGAACACTTTCCCAATCTGTTGAAGGTGTATGAAGCCATTTGCGACAGCGTCGAATTCTAACCCGGTATCAGGACAGGAGAACAAACATGAGTGATTTTATACTGCCCGATATCGGCGAAGGCATTGTAGAGTGCGAACTGGTGAAGTGGCTGGTCAGCGAAGGCGATATGATCGAAGAAGATCAGCCGGTGGTTGAAGTAATGACCGACAAAGCGCTGGTGGAAATACCCGCACCTCACAAGGGACAGGTCAAACGGCTTTATTACAAAGAAGGCGATATTGCCAAGGTGCACGCACCCCTGTTTGAATTGTCAGAAGAGGGTAGCGAGCAGGAAGAGAGCGTCGCCAACAATGACGACGGCTCCGCCCCAGAAAAAGCTAACATAAGTTCAGCGCCGGCCAGTCAAAAGGCCGAAACAAAAAAACAGGCGAGCGATAGCAACGGCTCTAATGAAACAACAAGTGCAACGGAAATCAAAACCCCGGCCAGCCCGGCGGTAAGACGCCTGATGCGCGAGTACGATTTGTCGTTGGGTCACATCAGCGGCTCCGGCAGAGACGGCCGGGTGCTGAAAGAAGATGTGCTGGCTCACCTGAAACAGCCAGAAGGCCGAACAAACGAGTCCGTGGGCGCTCAATCAGCGAAGCGCTCCGGCGCCATTGACCAGCAGGTTCGCATAGAACCGATCAAGGGTATGAAGGCAGTGATGGCCAAACGCATGGTGGCTTCAGCCTCCACCATTCCCCACTTCATCTTCAATGAAGACATTGATGTAACCGAACTGCTGGCTCTGCGCGCGCAGCTCAAACCCTTGGCCGAAGCCAGCGGATCACGGCTCACCTTGATGCCGTTCATCATGAAAGCCATGGCCCTGGCCATTCGCGACTACCCAATTCTGAACAGCCGGGTAAACGACGAGGTCACTGAAATCCATTACCAGCCCCAATGCAACATTGGTATGGCGGTGGACAGCAAAGCCGGGCTGATGGTGCCCAATATCAAAGGCGTGGAACACCTCACCCTGCTAGAAATTGCCGATGAAGTGACGCGCCTGACCGAAGCGGCCCGCGAAGGCCGCGTGGCTCAAGACGACTTGAAAGGCGGCACCATCACTATTTCCAACATTGGGGCATTAGGCGGCACCTACGCTTCACCCATCATCAACGCACCGGAAGTGGCGATTGTAGCCTTGGGCCGCACCCAAACACTGCCGCGCTTTGATCAGGCAGGCAATGTAACTGCGCGCGCTATTATGCCCGTCAGCTGGGCGGGGGATCACCGCATAATCGACGGCGGCACCATTGCCCGTTTCAGTAATTGCTGGAAAGGCTATCTGGAATCGCCACAGTCCATGCTCTTGCACTTGGGCTAAGCCAGATGGCCCGGCCGAAAAAAATGCGGGGGCAGCCGGCAACGCCCTCGCAGATTCAACAGTTCTACATACCCGAAGAGCAGTCCATTTACCTGCTCAGTCACGATGATGCGCGCAAACTGAAAAACTGGGTTGCGCTCTGTACTACCCAACTGCAAACGCTGGGATATCGCGACATCGAGATGATCGGCAAAGGCGCTTACGGCTTTGTGTTTTCCGGCAAACTAGCGCTGGAAGGCGCCAGCGACCTGGAACACGTGTTCAAATTCATCCGCATCAATCTGCCACGCCACCTGCATGATCGCTTAGAAGACGAAGCCTATATTCTGGAACAGGTAGAGCACCCGCGGGTGCCGCGCCTGATTGCTTTCCAACGGGCGCGCAGCCAACCCATTCTGGTGATGGAACGAGCGCCAGGGTTAAATTTGGAAGTGGTATCGCTGCGCGAAGGGCGCCTGAAGCCGCGGCTGATCATCCGCATCGCCGACCAGCTGGCAGACATTCTGCGCAATCTGCGCCGGGAATCCACCGATGGCAAACGACCCATTGTGCACGGCGACATCAAACCCTCGAATCTGGTCTTCGACGCCAAGCACGAAAACACCGCCCTGATCGACTGGGGCTCGTCGGTGTTCGCTCAACTGGATGCCAACCAGCAGTTTCTTAACAACAGCGTGATGGAGCTGATGTCAGACAACCTGCAACAAACCAACGCACGGCTGGGCGACGTGTACTTTATTGGCGAAGAGCAACTTTACGGCGGGCTGTCATCGCCGCGCTTCGATGAGCAAGGCGCCGCAGCTACTCTTTACGCTCTGGCCTCCGGCCAATCCTGCCGCTTTGGCCACCAAGCGATACCCGCCGACTCGTTGGGACTGCCCATGGAATTCGCCCGCATGCTGGACGGCATGCTCAGCCCTGACCCTCAGCAGCGCCAACAAGCCGGTGACTACTACATTCGGGAAATGCCCAGAATGGCGCGCACGGTGATGATTGATCTGCCCGAACCTGCGCCCGTTCCACTGGTGCCAGTTTGGATACGCCAGCCCGGTCGCGAAATCGACACGGTGGTGTACAGCTCGCGCAAATCCTTCCTGCGCCAGGAAGGCGCGGTAAACACATTAGACGACGTTAACGACGTGCAGCTAGACCGTTACTACAAAAACTTCATGCAGGGCATGGGCGACACTGAAAAAGCGTTCCTGGCTGCGGTCAGCCGCCTTGGCCGCTACCCGTTAGAAGGCGGCTTGGCAGTACGTTGGGAGCCTGACGGCATTTATGTAGACACCTCCTTGCACCTGCACGACCCACAACTGAAAGGCGCCTTCACCACTGCCGTCAACAACATGGTCAACCTGGCCCAGGCCATCTACCGCCAGGGCATCTTTAAAAGCTGCCTGTTCAACGCCCGCGACACACTGCACATTGAACGCGATCAAGCCGACCAGCCGTTTGTGACGCCGCCGACCATGCATTTGCCGTATCAGATCAGTTCGGCACCAGAGGTAGAAGACCGTTCACGAGTACACTCTTACTTTGAAGACGGCCCAGACCCCGAAGAGTTTCTAGTGCTGCCGCCCACTATCATTACAGCGCTCGAAGCCTTGAACAGCATCCGCCATACCGGCATGCTAATTTTTGAAGCCCTGCCCCTGCACCTGAAAATTCACAGCCAATACCGCCTTCTGGACCCCGCCAAAGAGGACGAATTCCGCGAGCACCTGGACGAAATTCTGGCCGCTGTTGATGAGATCACCGGCCTTGGCGTGTCCGGCTTTATGAAAATGCCTTACAAAGACACTCGCTTCTTTCCCCACATCGAACGCCTGCCGGAACGCTATTACCCCCGCAACCCACGGCAGGAGGCCGCGCAAGCAATCTAGATTGCCTGGGGCGCCGCACCCTTCGCAAACACAGCACTTTGGGATAGGATGCTGCGCCAACCTATTTATCGCCAACACGCTCTATTTACCCCTCACACACTCAGGCTGCTATGTCCTCCAACGCGCTCTACACCGACCTGTCGGGCTATTACGATTTGTTGTGTACCGACATCAACTACCAGGCCCAGAGCCACAGCGCACAGCGCCTGCATCAGTTGTTCGGTAATGGCGGCAACAGCCATCTGGATCTGGCCTGCGGCACCGGCCCCCACGTGCGTTACTTCATCGATGCCGGCTACAACAGCTGCGGGCTGGACATCAGTCAGCCCATGCTAGAAATGGCAAAAGTCCGCTGCCCCGAAGCACAGTTTGTACTGGGCGACATGTGCGATTTTCAAGTGAATGAGAGGCTGGACGTGATCACCTGTTTTCTGTACTCCATTCATTACAGCGGCGAACTTGAGGCGCTACAAAAATGCCTCGCCTGCGTGCACCAGGCGTTAAAACCGGGTGGTGTGTTCTGTTTTAACGCGGTCGACAAACACAAAATCGACAACAACCTATGCGTCAGCCACACCGTCAGCCATGAGGGCAGCCACTTCACCTTCAGCTCGGCCTGGCATTATGGCGGCACGGGCAACCGGCAATCGCTTAAACTGGGCATTGGCAAAACCACAGACGGTGTTATACAAACGTGGCAGGACGAGCATCCGATGGTGGCAGTGAGCTTTAATCAATTAAAAGAGCTTCTGTTGCCGTATTTTGACGTTCACATCTTCGAACACGATTACGACACAATCGCTCTTTGGGACCAGACCTCGGGAAACGCGCTTTTTGTCTGTGTGAAGTTGTAGGCGAGAGTTCAAAACCGAGAGCTGGCCCCTAGATTTATCGCAAACGCACTGTTAACGTTCAACCCGGATTTTTCAACAAATACACATATTTTCAAGGACTGAAGATATGCACCAAGCAAAAGGACTGCAGTTCACTGCCCATGTTGGCGAACTGCCCGAAAATGTTTTCTCCGTATTCGGCCTTGAGCTCACCGAAGGCCTGTCGGAGCTGGTTCATGGCCGTCTTAAAATGGCCAGCAACCTGCCGACGCTGGCGGCCGCTGACATATTAGAGCAGTGGTTAGAGCTAACCATCTGGCAGAACGGCGCAGCAATTCGCCGCTTTACCGGTGTTGTCAGCGAGTTTGTCCGCGGCGACAGCGGGCACCGCCGTACTCACTACGAAGTGGTTATCCAACCGCCTCTATGGCGCCTAGGGCTGATGCACAACAGCCGCATATTCCAAAGCCAAAGCACCGACAACATCCTGAGTACGCTTGTACGCGAGAGGGGCATTGCTGATGCGGTGTTTGATCTGCAACACACGCCGCCAGAAAGAGAATATTGCGTGCAACACCGGGAAAGCGATCTTGCTTTTCTTGAACGGCTTGCCGCCGAAGAGGGCTGGCACTATCGTTATCAACACGGGCGTTATCAACACGGGCGTTATCACCACGGCCGCTATCAGCACGGCAGCGTTGACGGCCAGGAACAACCCTCCCTGATTGTGGCCGACAACCATCGCAACGCCCCCAGGCTGGAAGCTGTTGAATACAACGCCAAAGCCGGTGGCAGCAGTCGGCAACCCGCGGTATTCCGCCTGCGTTACGAGCAACGGGTAAGAACCGCAGCGGTGGCCATGAAAGACTACACCTTCCACAAACCCGCCTACGGACTGATGCACGAACACACGGCCAGCAGCCTTGAGCACCGCGATGACTACCAGCACTACGAATACCCCGGGCGTTTCAAAACCGATGCCAGCGGCAAACGGTTTACCCAAGTCAGGCTGGATGCCTTAAGGAATGACGCCAGCGTCGCCAGCGGCGAAAGCAACCGCCCTGATTTTACCTGCGGCGCCAAAGTACAGCTCACCCGTCACAACAACGAAAGATTCAATCAGGACTGGCTGATAACCCGCGTTACTCACAGCGGTAGCCAACCACAAGCGCTGGAAGAAGAAGCCGGTGCTGAACCAACCACCTATCACAACCGCTTCAGTGCGGTTCCCGCACATATCAACTGGCGCCCCCGATGCACTCAGCGCCCGTTAATGGACGGACCCCAGATTGCTATTGTCACCGGCCCGGATGGCGAAGAGATTCACTGCGACGAATATGGGCGAGTAAAGGTGCGCTTCCCGTGGGATCGCTACTCAGAGAACAACCAACACAGCAGCGCATGGCTGCGCGTGAGCCAAGGCTGGGCCGGCGGCCAGTATGGTTTTATGGCCCTACCGCGCATTGGCCACGAAGTGATCGTGTCGTTTCTGGACGGCGACCCGGACCAGCCCATCATTACAGGCCGCACCTATCACGCCACCAACACACCGCCTTACGCCCTGCCCTTGCACAAAACACGCACCACCCTGAAAACCCAGACCCACAAAGGCGAAGGCAGCAACGAACTGCGCTTTGAAGACGAAGTCAACAAAGAACACATCTACGTCCACGCCCAGAAAAATCTCGACCTGCTCACACAGAACAACCGCACCGAAGTCATCAAAAATGACAGCCATCTGACCGTTGGGCAAAACCGCTTCAGCCACACCAAAGGCAACGAACACAGCACGATCAACGGCGAACAGCGCCAGCACATCGGTGGCGATTACAGCCTCACCACGGGCGGCAGCCACCACAGCCACTTCGGCAAAGCCCAACTGGTCGAAGCCGGTACCGAAATTCATCACAAAGCCGGCCTGAAAGTGGTGATTGATGCAGGGGCAGAGGTCACACTGTCAGCCGGCGGCAGTTTTCTGAAGCTCGACCCCAACGGCATAACCATATCTGGGCCGTTAGTGCGATTCAATTCGGGAGGCGGCCCTGGAAGTGGCTCTGCAGCGACCGCTCAGCCACCAGAACTACCCCAGGGCCTTAATGGGCATGAGCAGCCAGATAAAGGCTCAGCGCAGCTGACTGACATTGGTCAGCGTCAGCATACGGCAACTGAGCCAGCCATCATTTCCGATCTCTCTTCCCTAGATAAAAGGATTAAAACCCGGGCAGCCAAAGCTGGGCATCTCTTTGTGTCTGCCTGTGAAATGGACTCTAGCGGGGAGTGTGCTATTCATGACCACGATTGAGCGCGCTTTTCAAAACATTCGTGAGCTCCTAAACACTTGCGAGATTCATTTGTTCCGCAGTGACAATTTATGGTTTGATTCAAGCGACTGTATCAAAAAGACAATCTACATCAGGATATCACCCAGCAATGGCGCTCCCCTACTTCCTCGGCTGCCCGCAATGGCAAGATCCGGCCTGGAACAACTCGCTACCGCCGGGCCAGTCGCCACTGGTTCGTTACAGCCAGGTACTGAATTGTGTGGAAGGCAACACGACGTTTTACGCCACGCCTAGCCAGGAGCAGTGCCGCCAGTGGCGCTTGCAGGTGCCGGACGATTTTCGCTTTCTGTTCAAATTTCCCCGTCGAATTACTCACGATCAATTACTGTCAGGTATAACAGCTGACACAAACGCATTTTTGGACATACTTTCGCCGTTGAATGACGTGCTCGGCCCAATGTTCATTCAGCTGCCGGCGGCTTTTAAGCCGGAACATCTGGATCGGCTATGGCGGTTTATGGATAAATTGCCAGAGTCTCTCACCTGCGCTGTAGAAGTGCGTAACAGCGCATTTTTCAGTAAGGGCGAGGCCGAAAAATCGCTCAACCGCGGGCTGCGTGAGCGCAACAAGTCCCGTGTCTGCTTGGATAGTCGTGCGCTGTTCTCGGCAGAACCCGGCACCGATATCATTCGCGATGCCCAGCGCAAAAAACCGAGGGTTCCGGTTCATCTCCTGCCGGTGAACGCGCCACCAATGATCCGCTACATCGGTCATCCACAACTTGAGCATAACCCTCCTTTTCTGGCGCCTTGGGTAGAGCGTGTCGGCCAGTGGATTGAACAGGGCCAACAGCCCTTTGTGTTCATGCACATGCCCGACAACGGCGATGCACTGGCTCTGGCGCAACTTTGGAGTAAGCTGTTACAGGAACGCCTGCCGCAGGTAGCTGCTTTGGATCTGGCCGCACAACGGCCCCAGCTTGGATTGTTTTAATGCAAAAAACGTCGCTCACCGATGAAAGCCTTGATTACGGAGCACAGCAGCTGGCCGCTGTCGATGCGGATCTTGGCCACATTTATGCCCGCCTGGGTACGCCGCCGCTGTGGGCGCGGGAACCTGGTTTTGCTTCACTGGTGCACATTATTCTGGAGCAACAAATTTCTATAAAAGCCGCGCAAACCGTGTTCGAACGGCTATGCACGCACCTGGGTGAAATGTCGCCGCAACGTGTGGTTTCAGCAGGTGAGGAAGAACTGAAAGCGTTTGGGCTAACTCGTCAAAAAGCCCGTTACTGCTTTGGATTGGCAGAGCGCATTCATACCGGCAAACTCAATTTGGCGCAGTTAGACGCTCTGAGCGACACAGAAGGGCGCAACGCGCTCTTGGCTGTCCCCGGGCTAGGCCCATGGAGCGTTGACGTATACTACTTGATGGCATTGCGCCGGCCGGATGTTTGGCCGCTGGGTGATTTGGCACTGGCGGCGGCCATGCAGGAAGTAAAACAACTGGATGCACCCGCAACCCGCCAGCAACAGGTGGACATTGCCAACGCTTGGTCGCCTTGGCGCGCCGTCGCAGCGCGGCTGCTGTGGATGCACTATCTAGACAGTCGCTAGACGCCCACGAAAAAAAACGCAGCGCCAAAGCGATATACCTCATTATTTATCAACTTATCCACTGACAGTTACCCACAAAAGCTGTGGATAACATTGTGAGCAGGGCAAGGATAGGTCCAGTGAGCCGCTACAACACAGGGCCTGCGGGCATGTGGTGCGAAAATGATCAGCTTGGGTAAGTTGATTTCATTCCGCTTGACACTGAGGGCAATAATACAACCGCCGGCTGGCAACGCTGCTTTTTACGATGGGCGTTTCGCATTCGTAGCAAGGCTCGGAGTCGCGATTGAACACCATAAATCGGCGCTGGGAAAAGGTGCGCCCTTCCCGCTTTAGTCTTTTCACTCGTTCAGGATCGTTGGTAATGCCTTTCAGGCGGTAAGTTCGTTCAATCAGAACCAGAATGGCCTTGGCCAATCGCTCACGGGCTTCTGCTGACAAGTCCTTTGGCTTCGCCGAAGGCATCAAGCCCGCTTCAAACAGGATTTCCGAGCGCAGATAATTGCCCACGCCGGCGATAAACCCCTGGTCCAAAAGCAAACCACCCAGGCCGCGGCCGCGAAAGCGCTTATCATCAAATTGCGCGAGCACGTTTTCGACCGAAACGGTCTGGTTGACCGGATCAGGCCCCAACCGCACCAGATACTCCACCTGTTCCAAATCGTCAGGCCGCACCAGTCGAATGTCAGATGCACTATAAAGCCAAGCGGCTTTTTCTGACCCGATAACCGCAAAGCGCAGTTGGCGTCCGGTTTTTGGTTGGGTGTCCGCCTTGCTAATTCGCCACTGGCCGTAAAGCTGGTTGTGGCTGTACACGCACCAAGGTCCGTCATCGCCGAGGGCCGAAAAAAAAACCAGTACGGCTTTACCGCGGGCCTCTACCGACGTTACCAGGCGGCCGGCCAATGTTGGTTCAAAGCTTTTGAAGCGGTCGAAGGCGAAAAACACCTTGTCCGCCTTGCATTGGCCAACGGCGCTTTGAATATCGTCGACCATGCGACGTATTTCGGGTCCTTCAGGCACTGCTGCTCTCCATTAATGTTCGCCATCACTGTTCGCCATCAATTAAATTGTCATTCAATCTACGGGGCTTAAAACTTGAATTCAGGAACAGAACCGATGACATCACAACGCCACCAACGCCTCATCCACCGGCGTCGTACCAGAGAGCACTTCGAATGTGCGGTTATCGCAGTTGTCTGAATTCAACACCGCCAGCAGTACATTGGCTACGTCTTCCCGGGGAATGTCGCCCGAGCGGTCGAGGGTTTCACGAATATCGACCTTACCGCTGCCCGAATCTTCAGTAAGTGGCCCGGGGCGTACAATGGTGTAGGTAAGGCCGCTGGCCACCAGATGCTCGTCTGCTTTGTGTTTTGCTTCCAGATAATGGCGAATCTTTTCAGGGGCATCGCCAGGCTTGTCTGCGCGCATGCTGCTAACAATTATAAAGCGCTTGATACCCATTTGTTTTGCGGTTTCCATCAGGTTGATGGCGCCGTTCTGGTCTACGTCGACGGTTTTTTCAGGGCCGGTTTTGGGGCCTGAACCTGCGGTAAAAATAACCGCGTCACAACCACGTAACGCTTCGCGGCAATCACCTTCCAGATCTCCCACCACGGTTTCGGTGGCGCCCAGTTTTTGCAGGTCCGGCCCCTGCTCCGGGTCGCGAATCAAGGCCCGTGCCTCGTGCTCGGTGTCTGCCATCTTTTCCAATAAATGACGGCCTATCTGACCGTTAGCTCCAGCGATTAATACGCGCATAGTGTGATCTCCTGTTGCAATAACTCCATACTGTACCTAACGACCTTCGTGCGCCAGCACCCTCTTTCAAGGCCCTATGGCATTAGATGGGAACTAAGGATGAACCGGGGATGAAAAGACTCTTAGGTGTATTTGTATTGGCCGCCTTACTGGCCACTTTCTTCAGCCTTGCTGCCGAACCCGTTCCGGTTGAGCAAAAACTCATCCGCATTCACGCCAGCGATGTGTTGGGCGAGCTCCCCGGCCTTGAGCACGAATCCGTTGATTTGCAGGCTGTTCTAGCGGATATGGCTGATGATCCTCTGCTGGTGCTAAAGGCAAGAACCGCTCTGTTGAAATACCCGGTTATGGCCCGCCAACTGCTACTCATTTACGGCGGCGAGCCGGAGTTTCAGGAAATTCTGCGGCAACATGGCGATTCGGTGTTGCCTCCCATCCACTATTTTGTGTCCAATTCTGTTGGGTCCATTGAATGGATGAACCGGGCTGGCACGCAATACCAGCTGTTCAAACAATGGTTTACCGATAACGAAAACAGCTCGACGATCGTTAATACTGTACAGCCACTAACACCCACCGAGCGCGGTTGGTACGCGGTTCAATACATTCATACCGAAGGTCATGATTTTCTGGGTCAGTTTCTGGTTAATCCAGAGGGCAAGGTTGAGTGGATTGCAAGCGAGCGTGTTCTGGAAGGGCTGAACCAGTTTTTCGCCGGTGGCCTGCGCCAACTGGAAAAACGCCATCGCATGAATGAACCCATTGGCGCCGCTGATATTGGCTGGGCGGCGCTGGATGTGGTGGTGTTCGCCAGCGCGGTGAAAGTTCTGCGTATTGGCCGATTCGCTGCGGCAACCACCCAGAATGCCAGCCGCGGCACGCGCTCTGCGGCCCTGGCCGTCCGTTTCAGTCGCGGTGGCCGTTTGGTACTCAGCAGCGCCCGCTATGCAAAGTGGCCGCTGATTGTAGGCGCAGGCTATCTGGTAATTACCCACCCCAGCCTGATTAACGACTTTCTGGTCGAACTGGCCGACGTGATTGGCGCACCGGCCTTACTGATTCAATGGGTTGGTTGGTTATTGCTGCTAATGCCGGCTCTTTATCTTTTGCGCGGCCTTCTTTGGCTGACAACGCCTCTGTTGCGCGTTGTACTTTGGAGCACCGGGCGACTGCTAGCGCAGCTTAGCGGTCGCAGCGCGGCGTAAAGATGTTCGCAACCCCGCAGTGCGTGACATTGTCACTGAACCTTCTACCACAGTGTTCTATGGTGAATGCAACTCGAATTCATCAAATCACTCAGGAGTTTCAAACCATGATGAAATCATTCAAAACACTGGCAGTCGCCGCTGTGATGTCTGTGACGGCTATGGGCCCAATGGCTGCGCAAGCGGGGGATCAGCAAATGATTGACGAAGTACTGATAATTCTGTCCAGCGAATCCCTGCAAACACAGGGTATGGCCATGGTACTGTCCAACACAATGGCCCAGAAAGGTGCCAAGGTGAATGTGTTGCTGTGTGACAAAGCCGGCGACCTGGCCTTGAAAGCTTACGACGCACCGGCCCTGAAGCCGAAAGACGTGACTCCGGGCCAGATGCTTCGTGGTCTGTTGAAACAAGGCGGCACTGCCAACGTATGCGCGCTTTACCTGCCTAACAGCGATTACAGCAAAGAAGACCTGCTGGACGGCGTGGGTGTTGCTACGCCACCGGAAATGGCAGAACAGATGTTGAATTCAGAAATGCGCACTTTTACGTTTTAAGTACAAAGCCGAGCGCCGAGCCCAGCTTTAAAAGGCGCAGCGGTTCCTACGGGCAACGCCTGAAAAGTGCTCGAGAATTGGCTAAAAGGTAACAACAAAGCAACAACGGCCGCCCTGGAAACGGCGCAGCCGTTGTTTTGTCTCGAACAAACACAAACGGGCTGGTCGCAACAGGCCCCAACGCCTATCATAGCTTCCTTTCTTTTTGCCGGACGTTGTTATGCTCAGGGGTGTATTGCTGATCGCGTTTGCCGCCGTGCTCTGGTCTACCACCAGCATCGTCGCTAAATTTCTGTTTGCCAGTTCTGATTTGGGAGGCCTTACCCTGGGCTTACTCAGATTAATGGTGGCCCTGCCGTTTTTTTGGCTGCTGATGCGCCGTGAGCAGCACCAGTTGGCCAGTCAACAACGGCAAAACCCGACAGACGGCCCTGCACCGCTCACCCGCCTGGGCCAGCTTCCGTTAAAGGCCCTGATACCACTGGCCGGACTGGGCATTTTTCAGGCTGTGTATCAGGGCAGCTATTTGGTGGCGGTGGATTTGACCGGTGCCGGCATTGCCACGTTGATTTCGCTGTGCCTGCCACCGGTGTTTGTGGCCCTGCTGGCGGCGCCCATACTGGGTGAAAAACCGGGCGCGATTACCCTGGCGGCACTGTTCGTGGCCATAGCCGGTACCGTTATGCTGGTGTTGAGCGATATGGAAACTGCGGGTACGCTACGCTTGGCCGGTATTTTAATGTCGCTGCTGGCCGCAGCTGTATACACCGGGTTCAACCTGACCAGCCGTTACAACTCTGCGCGAACGCCGGTGTTTACCACCGCCTTTCTGTGTTTCTTCACCGCTGCGTTGGTCTTGCTGCCAGCGGTCTATTTCAGTGGCGGCTTTGCCGATGTGCAAAACCTTCGATGGCAGCACTGGCTGATGGTGATTTACATCGGGATAGTGCCAACCTGTATTGGCTACCTATGCTTTTTTGCAGGCATGCAAACAACGCCGGCCACCCTGGCCAGCATCATTGTTATCTTGGAACCCTTATTTGTCGCACTACTGGCATGGCTGATTCTGGGCGAGGAATTAGGCACAATCGGCCTTGCGGGCGCGTTTATACTCACCGTAGCAGTGGTGGTGGCGTCACGCTACGGTAACCCACCACGGCCAGCCAACTAACGAGTGAGCGTTAAAGGCTGACCGCGCGCATCAGTCTTTGCGCTGGTGTTCAAGCATATCGGGCTGCAGAATTTCAATCCAGTAGCCGTCGGGGTCTTTGATAAACGCCAGGCCCTTCATCTTGCCGTCATCCGGCTTTTTCACAAAATCGACGTGCAACGCCTCGAACCGATCACAGGCCGAGTACACATCCGGCACCGCGATACCAATATGGCCAAAGCCCTGGGGCTGGTCGTTGCCGTTGTGGTAGGCAAAATCGTCGTCGTTCTCTGTGCCCCAGTTGTGGGTCAGCTCCAACATGGCTTCGCGGCCAAAGGTGTAAGTGGTGCGGTGGGCGTTATCGGTCGGCACCATGCTGGCCTGACGATCATCCAGATACCCCAGAAAATACAGGGTGAATTTCATTTCCGGAAAATCCAGTTTGCGGACCAAACGCATACCCAAAACCCGACTGTAAAAATCCAGGGATTTTTGCGGATCTTTTACTCGCAGCATAGTCTGATTAAACACAAAGCCTTCCGTCTCTGGCACTGGCTCGTGATGAAGTCCGGGCGCCTGTTCAAAGTGTTTTGGCATAATAAAAACCTGTTGGTAAACCGCGCAACGCCTGTAAGCACGCAGTCAATGAATGGCAGGTGTACAAGGTTTAATTGTGATCTGCCGAGGGCTTTTCAAGGTTATGTTAGGCTACACACTCTTAATCGGCCATGCAGCTTTTATAAGTCTGACTTGAGTACCTTTGCTGTGAACCAGCCCACTAAAAGACATCTAACCCGCCCACAAGTGTCCGAACCAAGACCAAAAGCGCAGGCAGACAGCGCCGGCAAACGTGCCGTCAATTCAAATCAACAAAACACCTCTGGAAGACGTCTGGCGCTGTTCAGCTTTTTGTTCCTCGTGCTTACAGGCGTTGGCCTATACACCGTTTATACCCATTTTGCAGACAAAACCCTGAGCTTTGACAACCGCTTGCTGGAACCGGCTACGCTGCTGTCGCTGGCTGCCCTGCTTTTTGTTTACTACGGTGCTGACGCCTTACGCCTTCATTTTACTCTGCGCGCGCTGGGGCACCGGCTGAACACCAGGGTTATCGCCCGGCTGGTGTTTATCAATCTGTTTTTCTCAAACGTCACGCCTATGGCTACCGGCGGTGGTTTTGCGCAAATCTGGTATCTGCACAAGCATGGTGTGCCCATTGGTACCGCAACTGCAGCCACGACTATCCGGACTCTGTTAGCCGTTATTTTCATTTTTTCGCTGACACCGGTGTTTCTGCTGTCACTGGGGGCATTGGAGGGACGCGCAATCAGCGGCAATGTGGGTATCGCACTGACGTTTTTCATCTTGCTGTATCTGGGGTTTTTCGCGGTGTTATTAATGCGCACACGCTGGCTGATGGCGCCTTTGGCGAAACTGCTGACGGTTTTGTGGCACCTGAAGCTGATCAGCGCCGAACGCCACCGACACTGGCAGTTCAAAGCCAAGCGGGAGATGCTGCGATTTTCCGCCAGTTTTAGCGATTATCTGCGCGGCCAGCCAATGTATATTGCGCTATCGGTGTTTTTGACCGCTGTATTTCTGCTCAGTCTGTTCAGCTTTCCGGCCCTTTTGCTCCACAGCCTGGATTACACGGTGGACTATATAACAACGCTAGGCTTGCTGGTGGTCACAACCTTCATCATGTATTTCTCGCCCACCCCGGGGGCATCAGGCATTTCAGAAGGCGTGTTTGGCAGTTTTTTCAGCGAGATCCTGGCGCCCTCACATCTTCTGCTGGTGATTGTGGCCTGGCGTTTTCTGACAATTTATCTCGGTATGCTGATTGGCCTGGTGGTCATGCAACGGGAGTTGATAAGGCAACGGAGAGCCAAACCATGAATCGCCCACCGCTACTGAAATGGCTTTTTTACCTTTGCCTCACCGTGGTGGTTCTGCTGGTGGGCTACAAGGTATACCTGAACCTGTTTATGAAGGACTTCAACTCCCTGCATTCCGAGCAGGCAGAGCGTATTAGCGAGGCCCTGGCAAACGACCAACCACTAAGCTTCGCGGTGGTTGGCAACATCAATAACTCCATCGGTATTTTTGAGGAACGTATCGTGCCAGCGCTAAACGCGGGCGAATACGACTTTATGGTGTCCGCCGGTAATGCGGTCAGCAGCGGTGGCGAAGACAAATACCGGGCGTTGTTTGGCTCGCTGGGGCACCTGAACATTCCCTGGTTGATGACCTTTGGCGACAACGAATACGACAATTTTGGCAGCTTTCGCTTTTACGATCATTTCGGCCCGCATTTTTACAGCGTGCGCGCCGGTGTCAGCCGGTTAATCTTCCTCGACAGCACCGGCAAAACCGCCTGGCAATGGCAACTGCGTTGGCTCGATGAACTGCTGGCCGAAGACACCTCCAAGGCCCGCATTATCTTTATGGGTGACCCGCCGTTACATCCATCCCAAAGTGCACCTTTTGACCAGAGTGACGACTATCTACAGCCACCGGAATTCCGTAAGGCGCTGCTGGACATCGTCAAGAAGTACGACGTAAACGCGGTCATCTCTGCAAACCTGTCCCTTTACGACGAGCAAATAATCGACAACACCCTGTTTATAACCACCGGCGGTGCGGGCGGCCTGGTAATGAATGACGACATCAGTTTCTACCACTATCTGACGCTGCAAATTGATACTGACGGCAACGTCAGCCACACACTGCAAAGGCTGGAGGTGGGCCAGCATCCGCTTTTGAAAAAACTGGAAAGCCTGTGGTTCTTTATCTATTCGCTGTTTTATACCGGCTACCTAAATTTCTTTTTGCTGGTGGCTGTGTTTTCCGCGGTGAATATTAAGCTCTACGGCCTTATTTTCGTTGGCAAAGACTACTACCCAGACTACGATCTTGACGCCTCGCCGTTTTTGCAAAAGCCCATACGGGTGGCCATGTTCACCAACAATTATTTGCCGTTTATTGGTGGCGTGCCTATATCCATTGCCCGTTTGCGCCGGGGGCTGGAAGCCATGGGCGACAGCGTACTGGTGGTGGCACCGCGTTATCAGAACCAGCCGGCACAGGAAGAAAGCATCCTGCGGGTACCGGCGCTGCTCACCATGGGCTCCAAGCGCGAATTCCGCTTGGCCAATATATTTCTAAGCCGTATTCGCAAGCGCCTGCGGGCCTTCAAGCCAGACATTATTCACCTACACCACCCCTTCTGGCTGGGCTCGCTCGGGCTGTTTCTGGCCCGCCGGTTAAACATACCCGCGGTGTACACCTACCACACCCGGCTGGAGCATTACGCTCACTTTGTCCCCCTGCCAGGCATGCTATTTCGTAATCTGATTTCCCACGCGCTGATCAAACGCTTTGCCAACAAGTGCGACACGGTGATTGTTCCCACTTACTCGATTGAAGAATATCTTCGGATGATCGGGGTTAAATCCCCCGTTTACGTGCAGCCTACCGGCATTGAGTATGAGCGTTTCCAAGCTGTGAACCCTGCCGACGTGCAAAAATTGCGCAAACGATTGGGCCTGAAAAACGAGAAAGTGCTGGTGAGTGTGTCGCGACTGTCGAACGAGAAAAACATCGACTTTATGATCGATGGGCTGAATGAACTGCGCCGTAAAACCGCCGTTGCGTTTCACTTTGTCATGATTGGCGAAGGCCATCAGCGTGAACGCCTGCAACAAAAAATAGACGACCTGGGCTTGCAGCAGCACATCACCCTGGCCGGCAGCATTGAGCCTGCGGTTATGGCCACCTGGTATCAATTAGGCGACATCTTCGTGTTTGCGTCGAAATCAGAAACCCAGGGCATGGTGATTCTGGAGGCTATGGCGGCGGGCTTACCGGTCGTGGCCGTGCGTTCAAGTGGAATTGATGACGTCGTGCGCCAAGGTGTCAACGGCTTTAAAACACCGGAGAAACAAAGCCTGTGGTGCGAGCGAGTACAACAATTAATGGAACAGGATGGGCTGCGCCATCAGTTAGCAGAACAGGCCCTGGCGTTTGCCAAGGACTATTCGGTAGAGCAGTTTGCCAAAGACGTGCGCAGAATTTACGGCGAAACACTGGCCCTGGCCGCCAAGAAGGCCAAACCTAAAAAGCCTTAAAGAAGCAGGCCGCTAACGGCTTTTCTGATGCTCACTTCTTGCGCTGGGTCTAGCGTTGAGCCCATCAGGAGCGGGCTTTTTCGCCGTCCAGGCTTAATTTGGCCTGACGTGCGCACTCGGCCTGCTTGCGCTTTTTGCGTTCAGCAACAACGCGGGCCGCATCGCCTCCTACGTGAACTTCACCACGCTCCTCTGCCAGGCGCATTTGCCGTTCGCGCTCGGCAAAACGCGCCTTTTGAGACTCGCTTGATACGCCAGCGCACTGGTGACAGCTCACGCCTTTGCTGTATTCCGGCCGCAGCTTGTTAGCCTCCGTGATCGGGCGACGGCAGGCGTGGCACTGGTCGTAGTCACCACGTTCAAGGCGATGATTGACCGTGACACGATCGTCAAATACAAAACACTCACCTTCCCACAAGCTTTTCTCTTCCGGCATCTCTTCCAGGTATTTCAAAATGCCGCCTTTGAGGTGATACACCTCGTCAAAGCCCTGCTCTTTCATATAAGCCGTCGACTTTTCACAGCGGATACCGCCGGTGCAAAACATGGCGACCTTTTTGTGTTTGGCCGGATCAAGGTTCTGCCTTACATATTCGGGAAATTCGCGAAACGTATCCGTGGCGGGGTTGAGGGCGTTTTTGAAGGTGCCAATTTCCACTTCATACTGGTTGCGGGTATCAACCAGCACAACGTCTGGATCGGAGATCAATTCATTCCACTGCTCGGGATTCAGGTAGGTGCCCACGATGCGCTTCGGATCAATGCCCTCGACGCCCATGGTGACAATTTCTTTCTTCAGCTTGACTTTGGTGCGCTTGAACGGCTGCTCGCCGACAAACGATTCCTTGTATTCAATGCCGGCAAAACGGTCATCGCTGTTAATCCAGGCCTTTATCGCATCAACGCCGTCGCGGCTGCCGGCTACGGTGCCATTTATACCCTCACTGGCCAGCAATAATGTGCCATGCACACCTTTTTCCAACATCAGGCTCAGCAGCGGCTGGCGCAGCGCCTGGTAGTCATTCAGAACCGCGAATTTATACAGCGCACACACAACAACGGAATCAGTCATAGCAATCTCCTGCGGGCCGGATCGTAAATCCGGAGCATGGTTGGGGTAGTCGAGCATTCAAAGAGGGGGTGATTTTAGCCCATTAAGGCGATGGATCAAGTCAGGAGTGGCCGCAGCAACACGCTGCGGCCGGGTATCACCTAAAAATTAGCGGCGGGCAGCCAGTTCGCGTTCTACCACGGCAGACAGCTGACCCCAGCCCGGGCGGGTCAGGACGATGTTGTCGACCATCACAGTGGGTGTGCTGACCACCCGTAACTGGGTTGCCACTTTGGCGCTTTGTTCGATGGCCTCGCGGTGCAGTTCGGTTGCCATACAGCGGCTGAAGCGATTTTCACTCAGGCCAAGGTCGCCGGCATAACGGGTGAACGTTGCCTGCGGATCTGATACGTCTGACCAGCTCGACTGATTGCTGTACAGTGTTTCGTGCATAGGCCAATAGGCATTCTGGTCGCCCGCGCAGCGTGCGGCCTGGGCCGCCGGCATGGCATTGGCATGTTGTGACAGCGGCAGATCAAAATACACAAAACGCACCTTACCGCTTTCCACATACTCTTTTTTCAAGCGTTGGCTAGCGTCGGCAAAACGGGCACATGCCGGGCACTGATAATCCGCAAATTCCCGCACCACAACCGGCGCATCAGCTGCACCCACTGAAACGCCAAACTGATCCAGCTCGGCTGGAAACGCCGGCGTGCCTTGCTGCGCAACTGGCAATTCGTCAGAATCTGGCGACGGGCCAGACGTTATAAAGAACAGGCCAATCAACATCACGACGACAACTATGGTCATAACACCCAAGGCCAGTGAGCGTTTGCTGGCCGGTTTACGAGCCGCAGCGTGACCGCTGTGCTGGCGACGTTTTGCTTCACCCATGAAAACCAACTCCGTTGTGTGTTTAAGGCCCAGCAGTAAAGCACAATCCAGTCGTGTTGGCCTAGTCATCGGATTCGATATACTTGCCGTATACATCCAAAATATTATTGAAGGAGAGTAAATGCATGTTTGGATTATTTAAAAGCGACCCGAAGAAAAAGCTGCAAAAAGCCTACGAGGCCAAGTTGGAGAAGGCACTGCACTATCAGCGCAATGGAGATTTACGCACCCACAGTACGCTCATGTTAGAAGCGGAAAGTCTGTATGCGGAAATTCAAGCGCTCGAAAAGAGAGCTTAGAAAACGGAATAACGGCGCTGCTGTCATCAACACGCGCCGATTGCTTACGTTTAGCCTATTCGCCTGATAGCTGTCGAAGGCGCTGGTTCAGGCGACTCACTTCCCTACGCATTTGCTGAACTTCATCCAGCAAATCGAGCGATACCGCCAGACCAGGCAAATTCAGTTTCAAATCCTGCTGCAATCTTAGGGCCCGCTGCAGGCGTGTTAAGGCCATTACATCGAATTGCCAGTCCCGCGGAAGATGATGCTCTTCGATGGGCGACACAATGCCGTAGTTCACCAGCTTAATCACGAATTCTGCGTGGCATTCGCCACGCTCGCAAATCTCGTGCAATGTAAACACGCCACCGTCGGCATCGGTAATTTCTACAGTCAAAATGTGGTCTTGTCTGCTCATCCCAAACCTCCGGTTACACGTGCAGTCTGGCGCGTGGATTGAAGTCTTTTTCGGCGTCTGCCAGCTGCTGGTAAATGGCCAACGCTTGTTCCGAGTGCTCCTCAGGTAGCGTCACCTGCAACGTCACAATCTGATCTCCGACGTGTTTGCCAGGCAAGCCTTTGCCTTTCAGGCGCAGCTTACGACCGCTGGAAGAACCTTTGGGTACCTTCACGCTCACTTTACCACCGACTACCGGCACCGTAATACTGGCGCCTAACGCGCCCTCCCACGGGCTGATAGGCACGGTGATCAACACATCGTTACCGTCAACTGTGAACTGAGGATGGGGCGCCAGTTCCACTTCAATAAACAGGTCGCCGGCGCTGGCACCACCCACACCGGGCGAACCCTGGCCTTTCAGGCGAATGTGCTGACCCTCGCGCATACCGGCGGGAATTTTAACTTTGAGGGTTTTCTGCCGCGCCACAACCCGGCCACGCTCGTCTGCGTCGTGCACAGCGAACGAAACCTGTTTGTCACAACCGTTGTAGGCTTCTTCCAGAAACAGCGCCAGCCGGGCATGGATGTCTTCACCGCGCATGCGCATGTTCTGACGAAAACCGCCGCCACCGGCTTGCTGGCCACGGCCAAACATCTGCTCGAAAAAGTCGCTGAACTGGCTGGCATCGGCTTCAGTATAGCCACCGCCACCAAAACCGGATTCACTCTGCCAGCCAGGAGGTGGCTGGAAAGAACCGTCAGGTTGCGCGCCGTACTTGCGCAACTGGTCATATTCGGTACGTTTTTCCGGATCTTTCAGAACTTCGTAAGCTTCGCCGACATTTTTGAACATCTCATCGGCGTTGTCTTCCTTGCTCACGTCCGGATGGTATTTCCGCGCCAGTTTGCGATAGGACTTTTTAATGTCCTCGGGAGAGGCAGACTCGCTCACACCAAGCACGGCGTAATAATCTTTGAAATCCATGGTTCTCCTCATATCGGCGCACGGCGGCTCGCAGCGGCTCAAAGATGATTGTCCTACTATCTATAATTGGCGCAAACGGGAAAATTGCAAGTGAATCCTGGGTGTTAAAGGCGTGAAATGAATCCCGCTGTTCACTCGCGTATAATACCGTCACCTTTATTGGTACCGCAGTAAATCTGCCCGAATATTACTTCAGGAGAACTCGATGATCTGGACTGTCTATCTTTCTGGCGAAATTCATACCGACTGGCGTGAACAAATTAAGGCGGGCGCAGAAGCCGCCGGCCTGCCGGTGGAATTCACCGCCCCGGTCACCCATCACGAAGCCAGCGATGCGGCGGGGGATATGCTGGGTAAGCCCGATGTGGCGTTCTGGCGCGATCACCAGTCAGCCAAAGTGAATGGTATTCGCACCAAGACGATGCTGGAGCAATGCGACCTTGCAGTGATTCGCTTCGGCGACAAGTACAAACAGTGGAACGCCGCTTTTGACGCTGGGTTCTGCGCCGCCATGGGCACGCCTTACATTACCCTGCACAGCGACGACATTGTTCACCCCCTGAAAGAAGTGGACTCCGCCGCCATGGCGCGGGCGCAGACGCCTGAGCAGGTGGTTGAGGTTTTGAAGTACGTGACGGCGGACCCCTACCCTACCTAAAAGCTCGACATCTCTTCTTGCAGATCGCGCTTTAGTTCTTCCGGTGAGGTAATCCACAAAGTACCTTCCGCGCCGGGGAACACGCCCACTTCCAGTTTGTCTTTGGTCAGGCCCGGCACCCATTTTTTGAAAAAGTCTGGCAGGGAAATGCTTTTCGGGGTCAGATCGTCTGAGCCTTTGGCATATTCCGCTGCGAACTCGGCGCTGGGCCACACAGGCACGTGTGCCACGCCCTCCTCTTCCGAAACAAGTTTCAGAAAACGGTTGTCGGCGTTGATCAGTATCCAGACGTCCCGTTCTTCGAGCACGGCGCTCAAAAAGTAGTCGTAGCGCTCTTCGCCATTCATTTCGAGCACGTCGGTTAATTCATTACTGCTCATAAGAATTCCATCAATTTAAAGATTTGAACTCGAGTTATCTTGCTCAGGAGTTTGACACAGGCTGCCGGGAGAACCGAATAAACTCATAGTCATCCGCAAGCGCTTCCGCAATGTGCCGCACGTGCTCCGGTGTAATCTCGCAGCAGCCGCCAATAACTGTCGCCCCATCAGCTAGCCACTGGCGCACATGGGCCACATAGGCCTGTGGGGAAATATCTTCCCGCGTCTCCAGGGCATCCACCAAACCACCCCGCGCCATAGCCTCCACAGACTTGAAGGCGTTGGCATAACCGCCGACGCACGGATACAACCTAACAAGCTCGGGCATAGCTGCAGAAATCAACTCGGGATCACAGCAGTTCAGCATCACGGCCGTGGGTGAGTAAGGGGAAACCGCAGCAACCGCCTCCGCCAGGGTTTCGCCAGACATCAGTTTGCCGTCTGCCTCAAGGCGAAACGCGACGCTATAAGGCTTGCCCAACTCGCTCGCGGCGGCACAGGCCGCACACGCTTCCAGGGTATTGGTCATGGTTTCAATCAGCAGTACATCAGCGGCGGCCTGCAGCTTTACCAACACCGCGTACTCATCTCGCAAGTCTTCAAACGAACGCGCGGGCTGGCCCTGATAACTTCCAGCCAGGGGCGGCAGGCAACCTGCAATATCCACACACGCGCTGGTGGCTTTTACAGCCTGCCCCAGCAACTCGAAAGCATTTTGGTGAATGGCCGCCAATTGCTCCAACTGGCCGTGCTGCAACAAACGGGATGGCGTGGCAGCATACGTGTTTAGCGACAATGTTTTGGCTCCAGCGCGGATAAAATCAGCGTGTACTGCAGTAACCACGGCTGGCTGCTCGTGCATAACCGCAACCGACCACAGCGGCGAACTGACAGTAGCAGCACGCCGGTAAATTTCTTGGCCAAGGCCACCATCAAGAAGCACTACAGAGCGCATAGAGCGTTTCAATTCCTTAAAATGAACGTGTGAGTCTGGACATTGCTGGCGCTACTTTGCCACGTGCCCTACATAAGCCGCTGTAAACGCGGTTTCCTGAAAAATCTTCAGACCGGTGTCTGCAAACGGAACAGGCAAAGGATTAGATGAGAGCGTCGATTTAATCAGTGCGGGCGGAAGCAACACAACCTCAATGTCAGCACTGGCCATTAATTGAATAGCGGCCTCTAACTTGAAGCTGATGGCACCCCCGGCGAACTTTCCTTTCGGCATGCGCTCTTTAATAGCTACTTTATTAACGCCGTGCTCGGCCAAAAATTTCACGATGGACGCTTGAAACTCTTGAAGGTCGCCACGGGTGTGGTTTTTCTTAAGGCTTAACTTACGAACCTTACTGTCTGGCAGACTGAAATGCCCCTGATCCAGGTTCAGCAAACACACCACGGCATCGCTGCCGGTTAATTCAACACCACAAACGCGCATACACTATCCCCGCGGCTTAACCGCAGCACTTTTTGAATTTAACACCGCTGCCGCAACTGCAAGGATCGTTCCGGGCAGGTACTTTAGCCTGCGTTACCGTTACGCCCTTGTCCAGAATCGTCGTTAGCTCACCAATGGACTCAGCCGCATCCGCACTTGCGTCTACCGTAATGCTGGCGAAAAGATCTGCTTCGGCTACGAGAACTTCAACTTCTTGCTTCCGTGCTTCGCTGGTAACAATCAACGTTAACGGGAACTTCTTACTACCGGGCTTTTTGCTGGCATTAATTTGAAAACCGCCGCGCGCCGTGTGGTGCTGACGGGCATCCTGCCTGCCTTTAAAAAAGAACTTGTCGGACATGCTGCTATCTCTGATGGGTAAAAACGATGTGCCCGAGCCTATAAACGCAGGTTGCTGTCGGGGGGGAAATGGTTTTAGCACGGTTATCGAGCGGGATATATAGTAGATGGTGGAAAATACGATGTCGTTTAACCCATTTAACGAGCGTACATAAGAAAATCCTCTACTGGCTCCCGCAGTACAGGTTGTTCATTATCATTCACCAAAAGACTTCAGTAAGCTTCGGGCACAGTGAATAGACCTGCAGCAACCATCAAAGGCCATAAATATGAAAAGCATTACCCTTTCAAGCCCCGGCGGCCTGGAACACCTCAAGCTTAACAATAGCGCGGCACCTGGCGCGCCTGGGCCTGGCCAAATGCGGGTACGCATTCATGCCTGCTCCCTGAACTATCACGATTATGCAGTGGTTGTCGGGGCAATCCCAACCGAAGACCAGCGCATCCCCATGGCTGATGGCGCTGGTGTTGTGGATGCCATCGGTGAAGGTGTCAGCGAATTCAAGGTTGGCGACCATGTGGTGTCAACCTTCTTCCCTGAATGGCTGACTGGCGCCGCCCCTATTGATAATTTCAGCACCACACCCGGTGACGGCCAGGATGGTTACGCCCGCGAGCAGGTCATCCGCCCAACCAGCTGGTTTACCCACGCACCGAAGGGCTACACCCATGCTGAAGCGGCTACTCTGACCACAGCAGGCTTAACAGCATGGCGAGCGCTGGTTGTTAATGGTGGTTTAAAAGCAGGCGATACCGTGCTCACGCTGGGTACCGGTGGGGTGTCTGTGTTTGCACTACAGTTCGCCAAGATGATGGGCGCGCGAGTTATTTCCACGTCGTCTTCAGACGAAAAACTGGAGCGGCTTACAGCATTGGGTGCAGACCACACCATCAATTACAAAACAACGTCGGCTTGGGGGGCGCGAGTCCAGGAGCTGACAAATGGCGTGGGTGTTGATCACGTTATCGAAGTGGGTGGCCCTGGCACTCTTCCGGAATCCATCGATGCCGTTCGCATTGGCGGCCATATCGCGCTTATAGGCGTACTGACCGGCCGGGCTGGCGATATTCCCACCGCAAAACTGATGGCAAAACAGGCCCGGCTGCAAGGCTTGATTGTGGGCAGCCGGACCCATCAGCAAGAGATGATTCGCGCGATTGAAGTGAACGACATGCATCCGGTTCTTGACCGGTCTTTTGCGCTGGAAGACATTGCTGATGCTTTTCGCCATGAAGAATCCGGAAAGCACTTCGGGAAAATCTGCCTGGAGTTCTAATACGGACGCCTAGTTTATTAACCGGCCACTCCGCACGGTGGTCTGGTTACACCCATGCGTAAAGCACGAGTTTGTTGTCAGGAGTTTGTTATGCCCGAAGATATACACTTCTACGAACCCGCCAATGGTCACCGACTTGCACACGACCCATTCAATGCCCTGGTGGCCCCACGGCCGATTGGATGGATTTCAACGAAAAGCCGTGACGGCGCGCTTAATCTTGCGCCTTATAGCTTCTTCAACGCCTTCAACTATGTTCCCCCAATCGTCGGATTCTCCAGCGTCGGCTACAAAGACTCCGTGCGTAATGCGGAAGAAACCGGTGAGTTTTGCTGGAATCTGGCGACTCGTCCCCTGGCAGAGGCCATGAACCAAACCTGCGCCGCTGTCGGGCCTGAAGTTGATGAATTCGCCCTTTCAGGGCTGACCCCGAAGCCTTCGCGGATTATCTCCGTGCCGCACGTGGCGGAAAGTCCGGTAACATTTGAATGTCGGGTCACGCAGATTATTCAGTTGGCAGGCGTCGACGGTCAGAAGGTCAATACCTGGATGGTGTTCGGCGAGGTGGTGGGCGTGCACATAGCGCAACACCTGCTGCGGGACGGCGTTTACGATACGGCAGCGGGCGAACCCATTCTTCGCGGCGGCGGACCGGCGGACTACTTTGCAGTAAACGCGTCGCAAAAATTTCAGATGCATCGGCCGAAATAAATCAGCCCCGACTTAACCGGAGTGCGTTAAATTTCGCTGCGTTAAAAATAGCGGCGCTAACATCAAGAAGCTGCAAACAGCTCGCGCGCGTTTTTTTGCAGCCTTAGTCATTCAAAAAGCGATACCGCTATCGGCTCACGAGCAAGAACCGCAGCAAACGCCCGAGTCGCCGTGTTTACCTTTCTTTTTGGGCAGCATCTCGGCATCAACTGCGGCTTCTTTTTGTGCTTTTGGGTCGAAGTGCTGAGCTGAATCCACTTGTACTGCCGCAGCTTTTTTCCCTTTGAATACGTCTTTAAATGATTGAACCATTGGATTGCACCTTGGTTTTGGTCTTTAACATTTATTTATAATGAATCTTATTGGTTGGGCCAAAAGTAGTCAAGAGGTTCTTTGCCCGCGGGGCGTGTTGCGTTAAAAAAACGCTAAAACCCGGCTTCCATTCATAGAGGGGCTTCTGCGACCTATGTACAATGCTCTTCACGGCTAATTCTTTGTTGCGAATCAGCCTTCCGAAACCTTCACCAAACCATTATGCAATCATCAACTACGCACACAGACCCTCACAGCTTATCAGCATTCCTGGTTTTTCTCGGCGCCGCCTTCGCATTCAGCGTGGTGATGATCGGCACCACCATGCCGACCCCGCTCTACCCCATCTATCGGGAAGCCTTCGGGTTTTCTCAGTTGATGATCACTATTATCTTTGCGGCGTACGCCTTCGGTGTCATTGCAGCACTGGTGATCACTGGCCGCTGGTCTGATCAGCTGGGCCGCCGGCCATTGCTGTTTGCCGGCATCGTCTGTTCGATCATCAGCGACCTGATATTCTGGCAGGCTGACGGTCTGGCAATGATTCTTGCGGGCCGTGTCCTGTCCGGGCTCTCGGCGGGTATTTTTACCGGCACCGCGACCGTGGCCGTGCTGGAGCTGGCGCCACCACACTGGCGTGAGCGGGCCACGTTTTTTGCCACCGCAGCGAACATGGGCGGACTGGGCCTTGGCCCTATGCTGGCGGGCGCGCTTTCGCATTACCTGCCCTCTCCACTGGAATTGACCTACCTGATACACATCGCGCTTGCTCTGTTGGCGCTCATCTGCATCTGGCGGGCTCCGGAAACCGTGAAAAGACCGACGCACCCAAAGCTGTCACTTCAGCGCCTGAATGTGCCCCAGGAAGTACGCGGTGTGTTTATACCCGCCGCCATCGCGGGCTTTGCTGGTTTTGCGGTTTGTGGCTTTTTCACCTCGATTGCACCGGCAATGATGGGCAATGTGCTGGGTTATGATAACCGTCTGCTGATCGGCGTTGTCGCGGGCAGTATCTTTATTGCCTCAACACTCGGCCAGTTCCTGCAGGATAAACTGCCGCTGCGCCTGCGTTTACCCATCGGATGCGCCACGCTTGTTGCTGGCGTGACGCCCGTAGCGCTCGGTATCCATTTCCAGTCGCTTACCCTGTTCATGGCCGGTGCAGTCATCGCTGGCACGGGCCAGGGAATCGCTTTTCGCGCCGGCCTGGGCGCTATAAACGCAGCTTGTCCGCCAGCGGAGCGCGCCGCAGTAACCTCAACCTTCTTTATTGTTGCCTACATTGCCATCTCGGTGCCAGTGATTGGCATCGGCTTGATGGCCAGCCTGCTCAGCCTTAAAGCGACCGGTATTATCTTCTCCGTCTTCGTTGGCTCTCTGGCGGCTGTGGCATTGCTGATTCTTTTATGGCGTGATCACCGAACAAACTGATAGGTACAAAGGGTGCGACCACAAAACGCGTAGTGAGCACAAAATTTGCTCAGAACGCACTCGAAAAAATATGTTAGGTTATTAGTACCTATTCCCCAAGAATCACCGGGGCATAGGCGCTGTCCTACAGGTACTTGTACCGGGACCGCGCCTCGAAAATAACCATCAGGTGATGCAAGAGCCAAGGAACCTGCTCGACAGTGTCGCAACCCAGAACTCAAGCAGGACAATGACATGATGTACTTTGCCCACGAGATAGGCCGCGCCGCGCTCAAGCCCATGCGCATGCTCACCAGCGCCCACAGCACCCTACTCCAACACCGCCTGAGCCCCTTATCCCGCATTCCCGGGTCACGCAGCATTGCCTCGGCTTACGATGTGTTTGGGGATCTTACTCACCGTTACCCGAAACCGGCTTTCAATCTGTCCACTACCCTCTGTGACGGCCAGCAAGTCGACGTCCATGAAGCCATTTTATGCCGCAAGCCGTTTGCGCAGCTCAAACACTTTAAACGTGACGTAGCGCGGCCCGATGACCCCAAACTGCTGATCGTAGCGCCGCTGTCCGGCCACTTTGCCTCGCTCCTGCGCGGCACCGTGGAGGCCATGTTGCCAGACCATGACGTGTACATTACCGACTGGCGCGATGCCTGCAAGGTTCCGCTGTCAAAAGGTGATTTTGGTCTTGATGATTACATCGACTACGTTATTGACTTCATCGACCACCTTGGGCCAGACATCCACGTACTGGCAGTCTGCCAGCCAGTGGTGCCAGTGCTTGCTGCCACCGCCATCATGGCAGAGGATGGCCACCCCGCCGCACCTCGCTCGCTGACGTTGATGAGCGGCCCCATAGACGGACGCATCAACCCTACAGCGCCTTGTAAAGTAGCCACTGAACACAACCTGGCGTGGTTCAAACGCAATCTGGTCCATCCGGTACCCGCGCCCTACCCCGGAGCCATGCGTAAGGTTTACCCTGGATTCCTGCAGTTGACCGGATTTGTAAACATGAATTTCGACCGCCACGTTGATGCCTATCGCGGGCTGTTCAGATCCATTCGCGACAACGAGACCGAGAAGGTCAGCCGCCACCGCGAGTTCTATAACGAGTACCTGGCGGTAATGGATTTGCCAGCCACTTATTATCTCGACACCATTGAGCGCGTTTTTCAGGAGTTTCATCTAGCTCGGGGCTGTTTCAAGCACCGCGGGCGCCTAGTGAATCCGGCTGCCATTCGCAACACGGCCTTGATGACTATCGAAGGTGAGAAAGACGACATTTCGAGCCCCGGACAAACCCGGGCCGCGCAAGATCTGTGCATCAATGTACCAGACTCCCGCCGACTGCATCACCTGCAACCGGATGTTGGCCATTACGGTGTGTTCAACGGCAGTAAATGGCGTGAATCCATTGCGCCGCGGTTACGGGAATTTATCCGCGCGGCCTGAACGGCTGGCGTGTTCAGCGCCCCTGTTATGCAGGAAAAGGGCCTGTGAGCCCTTAAAAAACAGCTAAGTTATAGCCCTGATTTTTACTAGCTATAATTTAGCTTTACCCAACTTCTTCTGCAATTTTTATACAATCTACATTGTTTTTAATTTCTTATATAACGACGTCTGTTATGTATGAACAATTATCTTCACGGCTGATTCATTATTATGAATCAGCCTTTCGAAACCTTCAGCCACCAAATCTTCAAGTTTGATTCGCTGGGTAATGAAGGGCTCCAGGTTCACTTTACCTTCCTCTACCAGCTTAATGGTGTCTGCATGGTTGTTTGCGTAAGCAATGGTTCCACGCACGTCCAGTTCTTTCATAACAACGCTGTGTACATTCACCGTCGCCGGGTGGTTCCAAATCGATACGATGACAACGGTTCCGCTCGGTTTTGTCGCCTCGACCAGGGTATCCAGTACTTCGTTGATGCTGGTGCACTCAAACGCAACATCCACACCCCGCCCTTCAGTTATCTTCATAACCTCTTCGATAACGTTGACTTCAGAGGGGTCCAGAACATGGTCCGCAACGCCGGTTTCTTTCGCTTTCTCTTTACGTTTCGCACTCAGCTCCGTAAGGATAACGGTTATCCCCTTTGCCTTTAATACTGAAGACAACAACAAACCAATAGGGCCACCACCGCCTACCAGCGCAACGTCACCGGCTTTGGCACCGCTGCGAACAAACGCGTGATAACCAACTGTAAGAGGTTCAATC
The DNA here is from genome assembly GCF_002563815.1 of Marinobacter sp. LV10R520-4. NCBI lineage: Bacteria > Pseudomonadati > Pseudomonadota > Gammaproteobacteria > Pseudomonadales > Marinobacteraceae > Marinobacter > Marinobacter sp. LV10R520-4. The sequence goes on from NZ_PDJM01000001.1 coordinate 622,722, forward strand.
AAAGCGGCTTGATCGAGGGGAATAGCGTTAGAAATCGGATGCACCCAGCGACGTTTGACTGCGATTTTTTCGGATAAGCCGCCACCGTGGCCACCAAGGCCAATAAAGTTCATGTTTTTGGACAACTGGTAGCTTTCACCTGGGCCCGTGTCCACATCATCCGCAATAATATAAGGCTCAACCACAACGTGCTGACCGATTTCAATATCGTCTACACCGTCACCCACTTCGTAAACCACGCCTGAAAATTCGTGCCCCATGGTGATCGGAGCAGATTCTCCTGAGACCGGGTGGGGGTGACCGCAGGGCGGAATAAAAATGGGCCCCTCCATAAACTCATGCAAATCGGTACCACAGATGCCGCACCAAGCTACATCTATGCCTACAGTGCCGGGTTCTACTGTCGGTTCGGGGATATCTTCTATGCGAATATCACCTTTGTCATAAAAACGAGCAGCTTTCATCTGAATCTCCTTGCCTTTAATTAAAAAGAACCGCTAGATCTTCACCATCAACTTACCTTTGTTACCGCCGCTCAGGAACAGATTCAGGCCGTCCATCGCCGACTCTAGCCCTTCCAGAACGTGAGTACGATATTTAATATCGCCATTCTGAACGTAGGGGGCCAGCTTGGCTTGCAGCTCCTGCGCCTTGTGCATGTGGTCGGGCATAGTGAAGCCCTGAATGGTTAGGCGCTTTTTGATAACACGCATCCAGCTTGGGCCAGGGCGAGGGGTTTCGGCGGTGTAATCGGCAATCATCCCGCATACCACAACACGGCCGTGCGCATTCATGCGATCGAACACGTAATGCTGAATCGGGCCACCGGTGTTTTCAAAATACACATCAATGCCATTGGGTACCAGTTCGTCCAGTTTCGCACCCAGGTCGTCGGTCTTATAATTCACGGCACCGTCGAAACCCAGCTCGTTAATAATCCAGTCCGCCTTCTCTTGGCCGCCAACAACACCAATAACTCGCAGGCCTTCAGCTTTGGCCAACTGGCCGACAATCGAGCCGACCGAGCCCGCCGCTCCAGACACCACCAGCGTTTCACCCGACTTGGGATGACCACAGCCGAACAGCCCCTGAGTGGCAGTCAGCCCCGGCAATGCAAAAACCGCCAGCGCCATTTCCAGTGGTATTTTTTTATCCACCTTGTTGATACCTTTACCGTCTGTCAGAGCCATTTCCTGCCAGCCGAACATTCCCATCACCTGATCGCCCACGGCAAAATCAGCGTGCCTGGAGGCAACCACCTCACCAACGCCAGATGAACGCATCACCGTTCCCAGCTCTACGGGTGGGATATAGCTATCGGTGTCGCCGGTCATCCAACCCATCATGGCCGGGTCCATAGACATGTAAGCCTGCTTGACCAGAAATTCGCCGTCGCCAGGTTCCGGTACGGTTTTTTCCACCACCTCAAACAGCTCCGGTCCGGGCTTTCCCTTGAGGTGCTTCACCAGATTGATCGCTTTATAGGTACTCATAAATAAGTCTCTCCTGTGATGATTAAGGGATCGCTATTGGCTATTGACGGTTAAACTCTAACGCAGCCAGCGTCGAAACTGCATTGCCATAAAGACACAAACAAACGATTCAAGAGAGGTGACGGGAAAACCCTGTGGAAGAAATTAATCTGCCCCGATTTTTTGAATCAGAACTATCCTTAAACCTTATCGGCTTTCTTGATCTAGATACCGAGTCAACCCTTGCTCCGCGATGCACAGGTGGTTGGCGATCCGCGCTTACTCCGCTGCCCCAGGAAGGAGAACACCATGCCCCGTCGGAAATCAGCCCGTTTCGATACTTCTAGTCTGAAAACCCACATTGACGCCATGGCGGAGCAAACGGTGGACATATCTCCGGACGCCTCGTCCCGGCATTTGCACAATGGAGTGGATACCCCATTGCCACCTGCGGATCTGCATGGGAGCTATGTCAATCACCGCCCGCTGCCCACCGAAGGCGTTGACCAGCGCCATGCCTACATTGTGGGTAGTGGGATCGGCGGCCTGTCCGCAGCCTTCTTCCTGATCCGCGACGGTCACATGCCGGCAGAAAACATCACCATTCTGGAGTCCCAAGAGGTCGAGGGAGGCGCACTGGACGGCGCGGGCAATGCCGAGGAAGGCTACATCGTCCGCGGTGGCCGCGAAATGGAAGCGACCTACCAGAACTTCTGGGACGTTTTCTCGGAAATACCGGCACTCGAGCTGCCAGCACCCTTTACCGTGCTCGACGAATACCGGATCGTTAACGACGCCGACAAAAACTGGTCAAAAGTCCGACTTCTGGAAAAACAGGGCCAGATTCAGGACTCCTCAATCATGGGCCTCAGCCGCCTGCAGCAGCTTGAGCTGGTTCGGCTTTTCCTCGCACGCAAGGAAGACCTGGACAACATCACGGTTGAGGAATGGTTCAGTGAAGGCTTCCTGAACACCAATTTCTACACCTTCTGGCGCACCATGTTCGCCTTCCAGAACTGGCATTCCGTGCTGGAAATGAAGCTGTATATGCACCGCTTTCTGCACCTGCTGGACGGTTTGAATGACATGACCGCTCTCGTTTTCCCCAAGTACAACCAGTACGACAGTTTTGTACGGCCGTTGATGAGCTGGCTTAGGGATCAGGGCGTTAACGTTCAGTACGACACGATTGTGAGCAACCTGGAAATAGGTATCCGAGGCGAATCCAAAACCACCACTGCAATCCAGTGCCGCAACACTGATGGCGAAAAGACCATCAAGGTGCGCCCGCGTGACCTAGTATTCGTGACCATCGGCTCCATCGTCGAAGACACCGCCTACGGAACAGATGGCACTGTGCCCAAACTGCAGGTGAACCAGCCGGATCCGCTGACCGGCTCAAGCTGGCAGCTTTGGAAAAAGCTCGCCGAAAAATCCCCCGACTTCGGGCGACCCGAGAAATTCTGTGCCGACGTACCGAGTTCAACCTGGGAATCGGCAACACTGACGTGCAAACCCTCCCCGCTGACCGAGAAGATCACGGAACTGGCGGTCAACGACCCCTATTCCGGAAAAACCGTAACCGGCGGCGTCGTGACCTTCACTGACTCCGCATGGCTGATGAGCATGACCGTCAACCGCCAGCCACACTTTCTGGACCAGCCCTCCGACGTGATCGTGCCTTGGGTGTATGGGCTGCTCATGGACAAGCCCGGCGATTATGTGAAAAAACCTATGCCGGAATGCACCGGAGAGGAAATCCTGACCGAACTGTGCTACCACCTCGGGCTGATCGATCAGGTCGGCGACGTCATTGCCGCGACCATAGTACGTTCCGCGCTGATGCCCTACATCACCGCTCAATTCATGCCCCGTGCGCAAGGAGACCGCCCCTGGGCGGTGCCGACAGGCTCTACCAACCTCGCCTGCCTCGGCCAGTTCGTTGAAACCCATAACGACGTGGTGTTTACCCTGGAAAGTTCCGTGCGCACGGCCCGCATCGGTGTCTACAGCCTGCTGGGCGTCAAGAAGCAGGTGCCCGACATTTACCCGGGCCAGTACGACATCCGCCGCCTGCTACGGGCAACACGCACACTGAACAATGACGAGGCATTTCTCGGCGGGGGCTTGCTGCGCCGGTTTCTGGAGGGGACTTATCTCGAACATATCCTGCCCCTTGGCCCCGACGAAACACCCAATGACCTGAAAGGTACCGGTCTGTTCGAGCAACAACTGACCAATTTGCGTGAGCTAGTCGAGGGCAAACATTCAGTGGCGACCGCTAAGGGGTGGCTCCAGGAAACGATCAAGAAAATTCGCAAACGTCACTGAACGAGCAAGCCAATGTGCTTCTGTCTGGTTCATGTGGAAGTGCGCTTTAGCCCATAGCCTTTAAAGCCGGCCTTTAATCCATTCCAGGGGGTTTCCAGACCGGAACATCCTCAGGCTTCGGTGCTTCCCAATCACCCTGCATGGATGTGCTCAAGGCTTCTTCGAGCTTCATGAACAGCTCACCATAGCGGGGGCTGAAGTTAATGCCTTCCTCGATTTCTTTCCAGGCTTCGAATAGCTGTGCATCTTGGGCCCGCTCATTTTCGACGAAGGCCCAGGTCATCTGTTTTGCTCGCATTGGGTGCACGCCCATCGCCGTAAGCGCATGGCCACCCAGCTCCAGAGCAGAGCGATAGGTTTCGCTCATCACATCATCAGCACCCGCCTTCAGAAGCTGATATCCGTGGCCACGGTCGAAGGCGCGCGCCAGCACCCATACATCGGGGAAAAACTTTTTTACATGTTTCACCATCGCCACAGCGCGATCCCGATCATCAATCGCCACAACTAAAAGGCGAGCCTGTTCAATACCCGCCTTTTCCAGCACGTCAGGGCGACTAGCATCTCCGAAGAAGCTCTTGATGTTGATTCGTCGAACATTTTCAATTTGCTCGAGTTCATGATCGAGCACCACCATGGGAATGCTGTTAGCCCGCAGCAAACGGCAGACAATCTGCCCAAACCGCCCCACGCCAGCCACGATAACCGGGGCTTGCTCATCAATGGTGTCCGCATCCCGATCATCGTTTTGCGAGCGTTGGTAACGGGGCAGCACAATGCGGTCGTAAGCGATAAACAACAGAGGTGTGAGGAACATAGACAGCGCAACAACCAGAGAAAGAATCTGGGAGATTTCCGGCGGAATTACATCGCTTTGCACGCTGTAGGTGAGCAACACAAAACCAAACTCGCCAGCCTGTGCCAGCCCCAGAGTAAACAGCCAGCCGTTGCTGCTGTGAATTCCGAACATCTTCGCAAGCGCAAATAGAATAAGCGCCTTGACCACAATAACCGCCGCGCCCAAAGAAACAATGGTGCCCCACTCGGCCACCAATACCTCGAAGTTGATTCCGGCACCCACAGTGATAAAAAACAGGCCCAGTAACAGGCCTTTGAAAGGCTCGATGTTGGCTTCCAGCTCATGGCGGAACTCGCTGTTGGCTAAAACCACACCTGCCAGGAAGGCCCCCAAGGCAGGCGAGAGGTTTACGACACTCATGAGCGCGGCAATGCCAATAACCAACATCAGCGCCGTGGCGGTGAACACTTCTCGCAGCCCGGACTGCACCACGTAACGAAACAACGGACGGCTCAGGTAATAGCCGCCAACAATGACGGCAGCGACCGCGCCTACAACAACAAGGGCATGAGCCCAGCCCGGCAGGCCGGCCACCAGGCTCAGGCCCGCGTCTTCGTTGGACCCAGAGGCTGAGTCGCCCTTCAAGCCCGGCAACGCTAACAGCGGAATCAGGGCTAACATGGGAATAACAGCGATGTCCTGGAACAGCAACACGGAAAATGTATTGCGGCCGCCTTCCGTCTTTGACAGCCCTTTCTCGTCGAGGGTTTGCAGCACGATGGCCGTAGACGAGAGCGCGAAAATAAGGCCCACCGCCAGGGCCGTCTGCCACTGAAGCCCAAGCCACCAGGCGCCAGTCATCCCGGCCGCCGCCGTCAACGTAACCTGAAGGCCGCCGAGCCCCAACAGGCGAACCCTCTTGACCCAAAGCGCTTTCGGATCGATTTCCATACCGATCAGAAACAACATCATAACAACACCGAATTCCGCAAAATGCTGGATGGTGTTGGTTTCCTGCCCTACCAGCCCCATAACCGGCCCGATCACCACGCCGGCAACCAGGTAGCCAAGTACGGAACCCAGGCCAAAGCGTTTTGCCAAAGGCACTGCGATCACAGCAGCCAAAAGGTAAATAAAAGCTTGAATGAAATAGGTCGTCATGGACTGGTTACCATCGTGCTAACAAACATCTGATGCAATCATCCTTCTGCAAAGTGATTCGTCACGATGCCTGACTGTGGGTTAAGAAAAAACCAATATTATTGCTAACCAAAAAAACGGCCGCGAAGGCCGTCTTTTTTCTATTCAATCTCTTTCAGTTCTGTCTCTACGGCATCAGCACCGTATCAATCACGTGCACTACGCCATTGGACTGCATCAGATCTGCCGCCACCACTGTGGCCATATTTCCTTTTGAGTCCTCGATCATCAACGAATCGCCCTCGAGACTGAACGTAAGCTCATCGCCCTGGACCGTGGCTACTGAGGCCGATCCACCACCATCCTGAACCATCTTAATCGCTGCCGCCGCCGGCGCTTTGGTGGCCAATACGTGATAGGTCAGAATCGATTGGAGTTGTTCTTTATTTTCTGGTTTCAACAATGTTTCAACGGTGCCTGCGGGCAGTTTCGCAAACGCTTCGTTGGTGGGTGCAAATACTGTGAAAGGGCCTTCTCCGGAAAGCGTTTCTACCAGACCGGCGGCTTTAACCGCAGCAACCAAAGTACTCAAGCTCTCTGTCTCTACCGCTTTCTCAACAATATTCATCGAATCCATTTTACCCATCTTATGATTTTCAGCAAAAGCTGGCAAGGCAACCACTGCAGCGCCCAACATCAGCGAAGAAATTACAAGCGACTTTACGATTCCTGTTTTTTTCACGTCATCATCCTCTGGTTTAATTCGGGTAATTACACCTATGTTTACGGACACCCGACGGTGGCGGATTCTGACGATCAGCTTAAATTGATTAACTTTTATACAGAACAGCTTTGCAGGCTTCATTACTTACCGGCGCAACCGAAAATAGAACCAGCTCGCCATCGCCCCTGCCAGCTTGTCAAAAAACCAGCTTCAGGCCGGCGACAATAATCCCAAACAGAATGGACAACCCCACCAAAATCTTCCAGGGAAACGGTGGCGCAGGCGGCTCTACAGCGAGTTGCTCTTCCAGATAACGTCTCAGCAACCGTGTATTACGAGTATTGGCCTTGTAGATGGCATCAAAGGCATCTCCCACCACGGGTAACAGGCCACCTATAAAATCGATACCCATATTCCGCAGCATGCGCAGCTTTACATCCTTGCTGGCCCCGGCCCGTTGCGCTTCGATCAACACGTAACCGGACAACGCCAGACCCGCGATGTCTCCCACCACCGGCACCAGGCCGATAACGGCTTCAGCCCCAATCTTGAAGCGGGTGAAGGGGATGCCGATGCTGCTGTCGGTGAAGCGGCTAAACCTGTCCAGCCGTTCAAGGATCGCCCGTTGCCGGGCTTCGGTGGGCTTTGCCATTGCATCTCCAGATACCAGGTAAAAAAACGGATGTAAAACAGGTTAGCAGAAAACAGATCTGCCCCACATTTCACAGGCACGGGACGTATTTATTCTTCAAGGCCGCGCAAGTATCGCAGACCGGACAACTGGTCCATTTGGCCCCGAATCCACGTAACCCGACCCCATACATAATCTGAAGGCTGGGCGGCGCTGAGCACTTTCGGATTCGGAAGAACCGCCGCAAGCCTGGCCGCCTGGTTTTGCGACAGCTGGCTGGCTGAAATACCAAAATACCGCCTGCTGGCCGCTTCTACTCCGTAAACTCCACGGCCAAATTCGGCAATGTTCAGGTAAACCTCAAGAATTCTGCGCTTCGGCCAAAGTGCATCAATTGCAATGGCCAAACCGGCCTCCAAAGCCTTGCGAACAAAGCTGCGACCATTCCAGAGGAACAGGTTTTTAGCGGTTTGTTGGGTAATGGTGCTGGCGCCACGCAAGCCTTGCCCCTTTTTATGCTCTGAAACGGCTTTGCGGATAGCCGCAAAATCAACACCATGATGCTCAGGGAATCGTTGATCTTCGCTGGCGACCACGGCCAGCGGCATCCAGGGAGAGATATCCGATAGCGCCACCCAGTCATGTTGCAGCTCAGGGTTTGAATCAGTTACCAGATAAGCCAGGATAAACGCAGAGGTTGGCGGGTTCACAAACCGGAACAGCAGTATCATCATCAGCACCAAGAGCACACACCCGGCAAGGAACCAGGTAGAGCGGCGCAATGATGTTCGAATCAATGATTGTAGGGCCACAGTTTTGTCGTCACGCAGTTTTTGGGTCAGAATCGAATCTGAACAGAAACCGGAGGAACTTTCCATGAAACATGTAACTATTGATATTGTGTCGGACATTGCCTGCCCTTGGTGTGCGATTGGCTATGCACGGCTGGAAAAGGCCATGGAAGAGCTGAAAAACGAAATGGATTTTGCCATCGAATGGCACGCATTCGAGCTCAACCCGGACCCATCCGGCGACGGCGAACCCATACTCCCGGCACTGAGCCGCAAGTATGGGCGCAGCGAGGACGAAATGAGGGCAAATCAGGCCCAGATGATAGACGTCGCCCACAGCCTCGGCCTGAATTTCGAAAAACTGCAGGAACGCTATACCCGCAATACGTTTGACGCTCATAGATTGGTGAAGTGGGCTGGACAGCACAACAAGCAGACGGCGATGAAACAAGCATTTTTCGAAGCCTATTTCGGCCGCGCCGAAAATATCGCCCAGGCGGACATTCTGGTTCAATGCGTGGAGAAGATTGGCCTGAACAGTTCTGAAGCCCGAGAGGTTCTTACCTCAAACCGGTATGCCGATGATGTAAGACAAGACGAAGCTAAATACCAGCAAGCCGGGGTTTCGGCCGTGCCTGCCTATATCGTTGATGGCAAATATATGATTTCTGGGGCCCAGGAACCGGAAACGCTGGTCAAAGCCTTGCGGGAGATTGCAGCGGAACCGGTCTAGGTCTTCTCATTACCGGGCGTGGGGGCCCTTCCATGGGTTCCCTGCGCCTTGTTACGAGACCGCTTATTCAGACGCAGCAATCAGGCTGGCATTACCGCCAGCAGCCGTTGTGTCAACACACAGATGGCGCTCGATCACGTACCGCTGATCAAGTTTATGCTCCGTAATCAGCGGCAGCAGCGCACCATCGCGCTTTCTCAGCGCCTGCCGATACGGTTTTAGCACAGCGTGCTCGCCACAGCTGACCGCTGCTTCGAAGCCCTTGACGGTTTCAAGAGCATCCGGCTCCAGCTGGCCTTCCACACCAACCACTGGCAAACCAGCCTTGGCAGCACGATCTACGGTGTCACTGACACCCGGCGCAACCACCACTACCTTGTTGCCCTGAGCCAGTGCCATGATCATCTGCTCGATCGCTGTGTCTTTATCCGGACCCAGACACAGCACCGTGCCACGGGCGTGATTGGTCAGAATGTTGCTTTCACCGGTTGGCCCCGGCATTACCTCTTCGTGGGCGTCAAGTGGCTCCGGAACACTGTCGAAGACCGACTGCATGGCCTCAACCCGCGCTTTTGGCACTTGGGTGTTCATTCTGCCAAGCTTGCCGATCAGGCTCTCCAGCGCTCTTGCATCCACATTCTTGCCACCCGATTCTGCCGGCCGCTGAACCGTCTCGCCTTTCATAAACCGACGCACATACTGCGGGCCACCGGCTTTCGGACCAGTCCCTGACAAACCTTCGCCACCGAACGGCTGAGAACCCACGACCGCACCGATCTGATTCCGGTTGACGTAGATGTTACCCACCTTGATGCGACGGGAGATACGGTCAACTCGGCTATCTACCCGGCTATGAACACCAAAGGTCAGGCCGTAGCCCTTTGCGTTAATGTCATCCACTACCTTGTCGATATCTTTCGCATCAAAAGTAGCCACATGCAGAACCGGGCCGAAGATTTCTTCTTCCAGATCCCCAATGCCGTTCACCTTGATCACCGCAGGAGACACAAAGTTGCCTTTGTGCGGCACTGACAGTTTCTTCAGAAGCTGGTCCTTGTTCTCGAACTTCTTGCAGTGATCGATGATTTTCTTCGCGGATGGTTCGTCAATGACCGGGCCTACATCTGTAGACAACAGCCACGGATCACCAATGCCCAGCTCTTCCATGGCGCCGTACAGCATTTTCAGCAGACTATCGGCAATGTCCTTCTGCACATACAACATCCGCAGCGCAGAGCAACGCTGGCCCGCACTCTGGAAGGAAGAAGCCAGCACATCACGAACTACCTGTTCCGGCAGTGCGGTGGAATCTACAATCATGGCGTTCAGGCCGCCGGTCTCTGCCACCAAGACGGCATCCGGTGCCATGTTTTCGGCCATGGCCTTGTCGATAACCTTGGCGGTATTGGTAGAACCGGTAAAACAGACGCCGGCTATACGGGAATCCGAAGTCAGGCCCGCACCCACGGTGGCACCGGTGCCCGGCACCAGTTGGATCGCATCCTTGGGAATGCCTGCCTGATGCATCAGCTCTACTGCTCGAACGGCTAGCAGCGACGTTTGCTCGGCTGGCTTGGCCAGAACGACGTTACCCGCCACCAGGTTAGCCAGAATCTGACCGGTGAAGATAGCCAGCGGAAAATTCCAGGGTGAGATACACACCACCGGGCCTATGGCTTCACCGCTGTTTTCATAGCGAACGCCTTCGTTGGCATAATAGTGGGCAAAGTCCACCGCTTCACGAATTTCAGCGACTGAGTCCGACAGCGATTTACCCGCCTCGCGGGTGGCCAGTGCAAACAGCTCGAGGGTGTTCTCTTCATAAAGATCCGCGACTTTGCGCAGGCAGGCGGCACGTTCTTCTACTGGCGTGGCAGACCATGACTTAAAACCTTTCTGCGCGGCAGAAATTGCGGTTTCGATATCGGCCTCGTTGGCCTGGGTAACATGACCCACCAAATCTTCCGGGTTGGCCGGGTTGCGAACTACCTGTGCTTCGGTGCCCGATACCTTACCCGAAATCAGCGGCCCGCCTTTCCAATGGTGCTCTTTGTAAGCATCGCGGCCCTTATCAATGGCTTCGATGGTGACCGAATCAGTCAGGTCCCAGCCTTTGGAGTTGCGGCGATTCTCACCAAAAAGCTTGGTTGGACGCACAATCGCCTTGCTGGAAATGTCGTCACCCATTTCCTTAACCAGATCGATCGGGTCTTTTGCGATCATTTCAGGCGGAATATCTTCATCCACAATTTGGTTTACGAAGGAGCTGTTGGCACCGTTTTCCAGCAGGCGACGCACCAGATACGCCAGCAGTTCGTGATGGGGGCCTACCGGCGCATAGATCCGGCAGGGTACGCCGCTGTCGCCCATAACTTGGCCGTGCAGAGATTCACCCATACCGTGCAGGCGCTGAAACTCGTAGTTGGCTTCACCACGAACTCTGGCCAGCTCAAGAATTGCCGACACGGAGTGCGCGTTGTGGGTGGCGAACTGAGGGTAAATGCGATCCGTCATGTTCAGCAATTTGGTAGAGCAAGACAAGAACGACACATCACTACAGGCCTTGCGGGTAAACACAGGGAATCCGTCCAGGCCCATGACTTGGGCACGCTTGATTTCAGCGTCCCAGTAGGCACCTTTAACCAGCCGCACCATGATGCGGCGATCGTATTTTTTAGCGATCCCGTACAACCAGTCCAGCATGAAAGGCGCACGCTTACCGTAAGCCTGCACACAGACGCCGAAGCCATTCCAGCCTGCAAGTTCGGGATCACTCAGAAGAGCCTCGATGACGTCCATTGACAGTTCCAGCCGGTCCTGCTCTTCCGCGTCAATATTGAAGCCCATGTTAGCGGCGGCCGCTTTTTTGACCAGTCGCATAGCCCTAGGCACAAGCTCCTTCATGACCCGCTCTTTGTTGCCGTACTCATACCGTGCAAGCAGCGCAGAGAGCTTGACAGAAATGCCCGGATTTTTGCGAACGTCACCACTGCAATGTTTGGCAATACTGTCTATGCCGTCAGAGTAGGCGTTGTAGTAACGCTGGGCGTCATGATCCGTGCGGGCCGCTTCTCCCAGCATGTCATAAGAGTAGGTGTAGCCCTTTTTCATGTAGCCTTCACTGGCTTTCTGGGCTTCCTTGATATCGCGCCCCAGAACGAATTGCCGCCCCATCTCCTTCATGGCTTGGCTTGCCACCGTGCGAATCACCGGCTCGCCCAAACGTTTCAGAAGCTTACGCAGGGTTTCGCCTACGCTCTTGCGCTCTGAATCTTTGAGCAGGTTGCTGGTGATCAACAAGGCGATGGTCGCCGTGTTGATCAAAGAAGAGGAAGCCTTGCCCCGATGGTCGCCCCAGCACCCGGACGTGATCTTGTCTTCGATCAGGTCGTTGACAGTTGTAGCGTCCGGCACACGCAGCATGGCCTCAGCCAGGCACATGAGAGCAACGCCTTCTTTCGTAGTTAGCCCGTACTCGGCCAGGAATTTTTCCATGATGGTGGGCTTGGCGTTCTTCCGAACGCCACGAACCAGGTCGGCCGCTCTGGCAGAGATAGCCTTGCTCTCGGACGGGGATAATTGAGCGCCAGCAATCATCTCGTGAACGACGACATGCTCGTATGCAAGATAATAATCGCGGATCGCCTGTCGGCTGTCGACAACTGCGGGAGTCTCTGATTGCTGCGGTCTCATGGTTGTACCCTCTTCTTCATTGTTTGTATTGCTCACCGTTGCGGCATTCTACCGAGAACAGCAAAAAAGTTTTCACTGTAAAAAAGGAATTTACAGACCAATTTATCTTTTTTTGGAGGTAAAAAATGGCAAAAACTCTGAGACCGCGCTGCTAGATAGGCTAAACTCCCAGATCTGAACGCTTTAGTACCACTATTTCTTCTGAGAAAAGCACACTTCCAAACCTTCAGCGTAGCCTTAATGTCGGTACTTTGCAGAAATTAACGTGCGCGAAATCAAAACCCAGATAACTCCATTCCGGGCATTATCCAGATTTTACGTACGAACTACGGAAAAGTTCAAACAGACCGGAGCACACCCAGCAGGAGATAATGATCGTGGAACTGGACCGGATTGACCACTCAATCATTCGCGAATTGCAGAAGAATGCCCGAGTCACCGTTACAGAGTTGGCGTCCCGGGTTGGACTGTCCAAGACGCCCTGCCAGGTTCGCATGCGGCGGCTGGAAGAACAGGGCTACATTACCGGGTACACAGCACTGGTCAATCACACCAAACTGCAACAAAGCCACATCGCGTTTGCGGAAGTAAAACTGAGCGACACCAACATCTACGCTCTAAACGCGTTCAACGAGGCTGTCATCCAGATCTCCGCCGTTGAACAGTGCCACATGATTGCCGGTAACTTCGATTATCTGCTCAAAGTCCGCACCCGCAACATGGCCGAATACCGGCAAGTTCTCGGTGAACAGATTTCAGCTCTGCCCCACGTTTTACAAACCAGTACCTTTGTGGTGATGGAGAACGTCAAAGACGTGGGAGTCTAGAGCGTAAACCTGAACAAAGCTGGTGATTAGAGCGCACGCCAGCGAGCTTTCTTGCCTTTATCCAAGTTGTCGGATAGTCTCCCAAGTGATTGAGAAAGAAGCGATAATTAACGTTTATGAGTTGGTTCCTTACCGGCAGTAACCTAATTATTTCGAAGGGTCTGACTGGAGCGCGATCAAACTATGCTATTGGCTGTATTATCAGGATTTTTACTCGCGATGGTCGTCCCGGCGCTGCACCGGGTGACCGGAAGGTACATCGGTTGGGCGCTTGCCCTGCTGCCAGCCAGCCTAACAATCTACTTCGTCAGTCTGATTCCAGCCGTCCAGGCGAATGGTTCGCTGGTCATCGAATATGCCTGGTTGCCTGGCCTGGATATCACGCTGAATTTCCTGGTAGACGGGCTTTCTCTGGTTTTTGCATTGCTGATCAGTGGTATCGGCACATTTATCCTTATTTATTCCGGTTCCTATCTTGCCGGACATAAATATCTGGCCCGGTTCTTCGTGCTGATGTTGTCTTTTATGGCGTCGATGTTTGGTCTTGTGCTTTCAGACAACCTGGTAACGCTCTTCGTGTTCTGGGAATTGACCAGCATTACTTCCTACCTGTTGATTGGCTTTAATCACGAAGACATGGCAGCCCGCAAGTCTGCCCTGCAGGGTCTTTTCGTAACGGTTGCCGGCGGCCTGGCACTGATGGCGGGGCTGATTCTGCTGGCGATCATGAGCGGTAGCTATTCGCTGTCTGAAATCTTGTCGTCGGATATGCCGTTGCACGAGCACGCACTCTACACCGCAGCGGTCATTTGTATCCTGGCAGGCACGTTTACCAAATCCGCCCAGGTGCCCTTCCATTTCTGGCTCCCCAACGCCATGGCCGCACCGACGCCGGTTTCCGCGTTTCTGCATTCCGCTACCATGGTAAAGGCTGGCATTTACTTGATGGCGCGACTGAACCCCTCTCTTGGCGAAGGTGAACTCTGGAGCCAGGCGCTCATGCTTTTCGGCGCCGCTACTATGCTGACCGGAGCCTATCTGGCGTTCAGTAGCACCGGTATCAAGAAGGTATTGGCCTATTCCACCATAATGGCACTGGGCACCCTGACCATGCTGATCGGCGTAGGCACGGAGCTGGCCCTGACCGCTTTTATCTGTTTTTTAGTAGCGCATTCTCTGTACAAGGGCGCCCTGTTCATGGTCGCCGGGGCACTGGATCACGAGACCGGCACAAAAGACATCACCGTTATGGGCGGGCTGCGAAAGGCCATGCCGATTACGGCGGCAATTGCCTGCCTCGCCGCTCTTTCCCAGGCAGGGCTACCACCGCTGTTTGGCTTTATCGCCAAAGAGCTGCTGTTTGAGTCTCTGCTTGAGTCGCCACTCTGGTCAGTCGGACTAACCATCACAACGGTCTTGGCAGCGATGCTGCTCGTGGCCGTGGCCGGGTTGGTTGCGATCAAACCGTTCTTTGGGAAAGTCGGCAACACACCCAGAATCCCCCATGAAGCGCCCTTTGGCATGCTGATTGGCCCGGCGGTGCTGGCGGTGACGGCCCTGGTGTTCGGGCTGCTGCCCTTTCTTCCCGAAGCGGCATTACTGCAAGCGGCGATTGGTAGCATCAATGGGTCCGCCGTCGAAACCAATTTGGCGCTTTGGCATGGCGTCAACAAGCCCCTGATGCTGTCAATCGTTAGTCTACTTCTGGGGTGGGGCCTGGTGGCCAGCTGGAATCGGCTCCGATCTCCTCTTGCTGCGATCAATACGTCAGCCGCACGATTTGGCCCGGAGGCTGGATATTTCAAGTTCATGGAAGGCATCACCATCATCGCCGCCTGGCAAACCCGGGTACTTCAGAACGGTGTTCTTGGGCTATACCTTCTTATTCTGGTTGCCGTAACCTTCGGTTTAACCGGCTACACGCTGCTGACCAAACACGGAATCAATCTGACGCTCGACCTTGCCGACAGTCACTTTTATGAGTGGGGCATTGCGCTGTTATTGGTAGCGGCCGCGACTTTCTCCAGCACGACCCATTCACGCCTTGGCTCTGTTGCATCCATGGGCGTGCTTGGCTTCGGTGTCGCACTCACGTTCATTTTGTTCAGCGCGCCGGATCTGGGCATCACCCAGCTGCTGGTAGAGACGTTAACAGTGATCCTGCTGGTGCTGGTGCTGTTCAAACTGCCTGAATTTGGCAACCTGTCGTCCCCGTTTGAGCGTTATCGCGATCTTGCGGTTGCGATTTTCGCTGGCATAGTTATGACCCTGGTGATTCTTGCGGCGCTGGACGTGCAGTACTTCGAGAGCATTTCGAGTTATTACATCGAAAACAGCGCAACGCTTGCCTACGGCCGCAACATCGTAAACGTCATTCTGGTGGACTTCCGGGCGCTGGACACTCTGGGCGAAATCTTTGTTTTGTCTCTTGCTGCTCTGGGTGTGCTTTCAATGATTAAACTGAAGGCGGAGGATCAGCACAAACCATGAAAACAAACACGCTGATTCTGCACACAGCGGCACTATTCATTATGCCGCTGCAGTTGATGTTCTCGTTATTTCTGTTGCTCCGGGGCCATGACGAACCCGGCGGCGGTTTTATCGGCGGGCTTGTAGCCGCAAGCGCGTTCGTGCTTTATGCCTTCGCATTCGGTTCGACAGCCACACGGCGCATTCTTCGGGTCGATCCCAGGGATTTACTGTCAGCGGGCCTGCTATTCGCCCTTGCATCAACGCTTCCCGCTTTTTTGGCCGGCCAACCCATGTTAACGGCCCATTGGTGGGAACTGCCTTTGCCCGGCGATACCTATCTCAAGCTGTCGACCGTGCTAATTTTCGATATCGGCGTCTACGCGGCCGTGCTCGGAACCATCATGACGTTTGTGATCAACCTGATGGAGTCGGAGGAATGATTCAGGATTATCGTAACCACTCGCCCCCGTTGAACACACAAGGAGCGCCAGTATGGAAAGCTTGATGGCTTATGTCGTCGGCATCCTGTTCGCTGCAGCGATTTACATGATGCTGCGCCGCTCCATCGTCAAACTGGTTATCGGTCTGATCTTGTTAAGCAACGCTGCCAACCTCCTTATTTTTGTGGTCTCAGGCATGACCCGCGGAGCGCCGCCGCTGCTTCCGGAAGGGACCAATGCACCATTGGGTGCCATAGCTGACCCGCTACCCCAAGCGTTAATCCTCACAGCGATTGTTATTGCCTTTGGTGTTCTGGCATTTGCAGTGGTTCTGATACGCCGCGCCTATGAAGTCGTGGGAACCGATGACCTCGACCAGATGAAGGATACGGACACTTGAACCTGGAACTTGCCCTACCGATTCTGATACCGCTGACTGCCGGCGCAGTGTCGATAGCGCTGTGGCGGTCAATTCGCTATCAGCGCATCATTGCCGTGTTAGCGACCGCTTTGCTTCTTGCAGCCAGCGTATGGTTGCTGCGCTCCACCATAGACCAGGGGTTTCTGGTTATGGAAATGGGAAGCTGGCCGGCACCTTTCAGCATTGTGTTTGTCTCCGATTTGCTCAGCGCCATCATGATCGTGCTGACCGGCATCATAGGGCTGGCCATCGCCATCTATTCGCTGGCTTCCACGCCCAAAGGTCACGAGAAGTTTGGCTATTACCCACTGATGCATCTGCTGCTGGCAGGCGTTGCCGGCTCTTTTCTGACTGGCGATATTTTTAATCTTTTTGTTTGGTTTGAGGTAATGCTGCTCGCCTCCTTCGCCCTGCTCACCCTGGGAGGCGAACGGGCACAAATGGAGGGCGCGATAAAATACGTCACTCTGAACCTGTTCTCCTCGGCCATTTTCCTGTCTGCAGTGGGTTTGCTTTACGGCACGGTCGGCACACTGAATATGGCCGACATTGCTCAGAAAGTAGCAACCATTGAAGACCCCGGTATGGTGACCGTCATATCGATGATGTTCATGGTGTCCTTCGGTATAAAGGCGGCGGCCTTCCCACTGTTTTTCTGGCTACCGGCCTCTTATCACACCCCCCAAGTGGCTGTTTCTGCACTGTTCGCCGGCCTGCTGACCAAGGTAGGTGTCTACGCCCTTTATCGCGTTTTCACGTTAATTTTCACTCAGGACATTGATTATACCCACACCATTCTTCTGTGGACTGCGGCGCTGACCATGCTGACCGGTGTGCTTGGGGCTGCCGCGCAGTTCGAGTTCCGCCGGATCCTGTCTTTCCACATTGTCAGCCAGATTGGCTACATGATTCTGGGCCTGGCGCTGTTCACGCCGCTGGCCATCATTGGCGGGGTGTTTTATATCATGCACCACATTATTGTTAAGACGAATCTGTTCCTGATCAGCGGTATCACCTATCGGTTACTCGGCAGTTACGACCTGAAAGACCTCGGTGGCGTTTACAAAGAACGTCCTCTTTTGGCGCTGCTTTTCCTTATCCCCGCCCTGTCACTGGCGGGCATTCCGCCGCTGTCCGGTTTCTTTGCAAAATTCGTGGTTATCCGCGCTGGTCTGGAAGCGGAGGCCTATGTTGTCACCGGTATTGCCTTGCTAGTGGGTTTGCTGACTCTCTATTCCATGATTAAAATCTGGGCGGAAGTGTTTTGGAAGAAAACACCGGAACACGTGACCGATTTGCGCCGTTTGCGGGGCGAGGTGAAAGACAAACACAACTGGGCCTACTTCGTGCCGGTGATCGGCCTTGCGGCCTGCACCGTGTTTATCGGCCTTAATGGTCAGCCGATCTATGAGCTGGCAGAAATGGCGGCACACCAGCTGTTGAATCCGCAGCTTTATATCGAAGCGGTTCTGGGGGCACAGCAATGATCGGTTTTTTCTGGAACATCATGCTGGCGCTGGCATGGGTAGCTCTGAGCGGCAGCTTCAGCGGCATGAACTTCGTGGCAGGCTTCTTCTTCGGTTACCTGGCGCTCATGGTCTTGCAAAGACAGGTGCCGGTACTTAAAGGTTATTCCAGGCGCATTCCGAGGGTCGTCACGTTTTTGGTATTCTTTATAAAGGAATTGGTAAAAGCGAATTACCGCGTCGCCTACGACGTTGCCACACCGGTCTGGTATATGAAGCCCGGCGTTATTGCGTTTCGCCTCGAGGCCTGCACCGATGTCGAGATTATGTTCCTGAGCAGCGTGATTTCACTGACACCCGGTACCCTGAGCCTGGACGTGTCCGACGACAAAAAGGTGCTTTATATACACGCCATGTTTCTACAGGATGAAACAGAGTTGCGGCAAGACCTCAGGGAACTTGAGCACAGAATCCTGAAGATCTTGCGCTGAGGAGCCAAAACGTGATCCCGTTTGTCATCAATATTGTTTATTTTCTGCTTTCCCTGGCGCTCTTGCTTGCGTTCATTCGCCTGACGCGGGGCCCGTCTCTTCCGGACAGAGTGGTGGCTTTGGAACTGATTGCATCGATCGTGGTGGGCTTTGTGGGAGTTCATGCGATTGACACCGGTATTTCAAGCCTGCTGGACGTCGCGATTGTTATCGCCCTGACTGCGTTTCTTGCTGCCATCGGCTTTGCGCGGTTTCTGGAACGGGGGACGCAAGAATGACGGATATCATCGTATCCATACTGCTACTGGCCGGCGCCGGCTTCATGTTGCTGGCGGCCGTTGGCATCGTTCGTTTACCGGATTTGCCCACACGCATGCATGCATCCACCAAGGCGGGGGCCATGGGAGCCATGTTCACCATGGCTGGAGTGGCGTTTTTCTTTGCCGACGGCGTCGTATTGGCACGGGCATTCGCCATCGTCGTGTTCATCCTGATTACCTCGCCGATTGCAGCTCATGTTATCGGGCGTGCCGGTTACTTTATTGGGACACCACTCTGGAGCGGCACAGTAAAAGACGAACTTCGGGACAACTATGACCCGCAAACCCACTCACTTAGGAGCGGTTTTGAGGGTAGCCCTGAAAGCGTGACTCCACCTCCCGAGCCGAAACCGGACAAGAACTCTTAAGCGCACCACCACTCCTTTAACAGGAAAACAAAAAAAGGGGTCGAGTTTTCACTCGACCCCTTACAGATTCAAATCAGCATTATCGTATCAGCGTACTTTTGACAGGAATTTCTGAGTTAACGGGTTTTGCGGATCGGTAATAACCTGTCTGGCCTCGCCAAGCTCGGCAATAACGCCTTCATGAAAGTAAGCCACGCGATCAGACACATCACGCGCGAAACTCATTTCATGTGTTACGCAGATCATGGTCATTCCCTCATCCGCCAAAAGCCGCAACGTATCCAGAACCTCGCATCAAGGGCGGATGTAACCTCATCAAAGAGCATGTAATCGGGCTTCATGGCAAGGGCGCGGGCAATCGCCAGGCGCTGCTGTTGGCCGCCAGACATTTTTGTAGGGTAAACGTCAAACTTGTCACCCAGACCCACATGCACGAGTTCCTTTTTGGCGACTTCAATCGCTTCTGCCTTGCTCATTTTTTTGACAATTCTCGGTGCCAAGGCCGCGTTTTCCAGCACGGTCATGTGCGGAAAAGAGTTCCATTGCTGAAACACCATGCCCAATTTTTGGCGCAGCTTATCTTTGTTGGTCTCTTTGCTATGAACATCAACCTCATCTACAAAGATTTTACCTTTGTGAATACCCTCGATGGCATTGATACAATACAAAAAAGTCGACTTACCGCTACCGGAACCCCGATAATGCTGAGAACTTCGCCTTTTTGGACATCCAGGCTAACGCCTTTCAGAACTTCAAGATCGCCAAAGGATTTATGGACATTCTGGATACTAATCATATTGCCATTTTCCTCTCAACATACCGACCATATGACGATAAGGGGTATGAAATAATAAAGTAAAAGATACCAACACCGATCGTGACCTTACGGCAGCATAGCGCAACTTCGCGCTACGCTTGTGCTAGACCTGTCTGGAGGGCGTGCTCAGGCGGCCTTGACGTCTTGACTGCTATGGCTTTGATAGGTCCACGGCAACCAGCTCTGCGGGCTTTGCCTGGCTTCGCTGGCATGACGCTGGACGCTGCGCAGATAGGTCAGCGGATTGATCCCGGCTGCGGCACAGGTTGCAATCACTGAGGTGATCACATCGGCGATGGCCGCACCGGCGGCGCTCTTGAAGAACATGGCGTTCTTGCGATTGCGGATCGGCAGCTTGAGACCACGCTCCATGCGATTGTTGTCGAGCGGTGCCCCCTCCTGGCGGCAGAACGCGCTGAGTCCGTTGAAGTGCTTGTTGAAGTAGTTGACCGCCTGGCCAAAGCTGCTGTTGGCTTCAGCCGCGTTCGCAGCCAGCCGGTCTGCACCATAGCGGCGGATGTCTTCCATCACCGGAAGTGAGTGCTTGCGGTGATGGGCCAGCCGCTGCGCGGCCGTCATCTGCTGCTCAGTCGCTTCAGTGTCGTGTTGCCAGATCAGCTGGTAACGCGTCAGTACCGCCTCCGCCTCTTCAGGAAAGTGCACCACCAGATCCGCAAAGTTGCGCCGGCCGTGTGCATTGCACAGGGCGATGCGCAGCGGGGTGCGGCTGACATGGTTGGATGAGAGCGCATCACTCATCACCAGCGGCGGCGGGCTGCCGTCACTGCGCAGGCGCAGGACATCGTCCAGTAATTCACCGGCATGGCTGAGCGATGTCTGGTACAGCACCAGGGGCGGACCGTCACCTTGCTCGGCAATCATACCGGAGGTATGAATGCCGGAGCGTAGTCGCTCACGGCCGTCATGGCGACTGCGTTTCATGACCGGCTTCTGATCCAGTATCCGGTTCCCGGTATCGTCGATATGATACAGCCAGGCGTCGGCGGCCAGCTTGAGCAGGGTGTCATGCACCGGCTTGAGATCATTGGCCAGATGCTCGCACTGATCGAAGATCGTCGAGGCTGTCATTGGCACGCCCAGGAGCTGATTCAGGGTGCCCTGACGGTAAAACGGGTGGCCGGCGAAGTACTTGTTCATGGCCATCAGGGCTCTGGCGCCGTAGCCGTACTTCTGGCCTCGCCCGCCGTCCTGCAGAACAGAGTCTGGCAGTGTGGCCGTGATGAAGACACCGCAGGCGTTGCAGCGCAGGCGCTCGGCCACGTGCTGCACGGCATTGAACGGTGGCTGACTCTCAATGCGGACGAAGCTGGCCGGATCGTACTTGTAGAGCTTGCCGGTCTCGCATTCAGGGCAGTCGTCGCCCTTGCTGACGTCTTCGAGCGCATGATGTTCGACCGTCGGTGGCACCGCCTCGACAGCCGGTGGTTCGGCCGAGATGGCCGGACTGCGTGATGAGGCTTTGCGTGATCCGCTCTTCCCAGTGGCGGTGCCCAGCAGACTGCTGAGCTTTTCTGAAGCATCGACCAGGCCTGCCAGCTTCCGCAGCTTGTGCAGGCCGACTCTCTTGGACTTGATGCCAGCCTGCAGCTTCGCCAGCGTCATCAGCGCATCGAGCAGCAGCCTGACATCTTCGGGTGGTAGGGCCAGATCATGATCCAGCGCATGCTGCACGCGCGTGGTCAGCGCTTCTACCTGCGCTTCGGTCAGTGTTGTGGCACTGGCAGTCATGATCTGTTCCTGTTGTGAGTCTGTTTGAAGGTGTTGGCATAGCCTACTGAGTTTTCGAACGTTTTCAAGATAATTTCTCGACAGGGCCACGCAGCCACTGCCGCAGCTGCGCCGCCTCCAGCACGGTCAGCGCACTGCCTGCGGCCGGCCAGCGGGTAAAGCGGCCTTGCGAGAGGCGTTTGGTCATGAGCCAGAACCCGCTGCCGTCATAGCAGAGCACGCGGACCATGGTGCGGCTTTTGTTGGTGAAGACGAAGCGGGTATCACCGCGGGGGTCTTGTCTGAGCTGATCACGGCACAGGGCCACGAAGCCATCGATGCCGCGACGAAAGTCAGCCGGCTGCGCTGCCAGCAGGATGCGGCTCGAGCTGGTCAGCAGGATCATGCGCCCGCCGTGGCGCAGAGCGCCAGTACCAGCGCACTCACCTGAGCAGGACTGCAGGCCCCTTCGATGGTCAGCCGTTGCCCTGATGAGGTCGAGAGGGTGAAGGTTGGCAGGGCGGCATCGGCGACAGTCTGTTCAAGTGGCACGAAAGTTGGCGCTGCGGCGCCAGTGGAAGTCGATGGGTGTGAAGTACCACGCCGACGTGTCGTGGCCTGCGCCTGCAGTTTCGGTGACCAGGCACTCAGCATGGTGTAGCTGACGCCGAGCGCCTTGCTGACACAGACCCGCGAGGATGCCAGTGCCAGCGCGACGGCCCTGTCGCGCAGTGACTGAGGCACGGCCGCACGCTGGTGTGGTCGTTGCGCACGCCAGCGCGTGAAGTCTGCGGCCAGCGAATCGAGCCGCCTCTGGAGCTGAACGGTATCGTTGACGGGGGTTAGTGGAATCATGACTGCCTCCTGATAGGGTTGAGGCATTCATTGAATCAGAAGCTCAGCAGGAAGTTGCGCTATGCTGCCGTAAGCTCACAATAGAGTCGGCACCATCGGTCACCATCGGCCCCCTGATCAACGCCAAAGCAGTGGCCAAAGTAAAGGGACTGGTGGCCGAGGCCGTGAAAACCGCCAACGACACCCCATTCGGTTTGGCCGCCTACTTTTACGCCCGGGACATCGGCCGTATCTGGCGGGTCGCCGAAGCGCTGGAATACGGAATGGTGGGCATCAACGAAGGGATAATTCCCACCGAGGTAGCTCCCTTTGGTGACGTCAAAGAGTCCGGCATTGGGCGCGAGGGCTCCAAGTACGGCATCGACGACTATTGATTAAAGTCGCTCAACAGCCTTTGGTAAAGAACGGAGAATACGAAACATAAACCCGCTTTACCGGTATTACTGCAACCTGCGCCTGTTTCGGTTTTTTATTTCAGCCTTAAAACAAGCCGAGCCAGTTGCTCGCTGGTGCTTTCAAGGTAATGTGCCGCACGTGCGATAGCGTCGTTTTTACTGATTGGCCCTGGGGCAATCGAGAAGACAGCCGTAATACCCGCCTCATGAATGGCCGTCATATTATCGCCTCCCAGCATGCCGGCAAGGCCAATAACAGGTACCTGATAGCGTTGCGCCAGCTTGGCAACGCCTGTTGGTGTTTTACCGGAAGCACTTTGGCCATCGATCGCTCCTTCGGCCGTAATCACCAGGTCGGCGGCCTTCATCTGCGCCTCCATACCCACGGCGGCCATCACCAATTCGATACCGGGCTTTAAAAGCCCACCGAGAATCCCGGCAACCGTTCCCCCAATGCCGCCAGCTGCACCACTTCCCGCAAAGCTGCTTATGTCGTAACCATTTTGCTCCACACACCGAGCAAAGTGGCTAAGGTTGGCGTCGAGCAGCTTGACATCGTCTGGCGAGGCACCTTTTTGTGGCCCGAATACGGCTGCGGCGCCCAAGTCGCCGAGCAAGGGGTTAGTTACATCGCAGGCAACCACAACGTCTATGCCTGCCAGGCTTGCTTTCGCGTCGGTAACATCAAAGTGGCTGATGTATTTTAAACCCGCACCGCCAGAAGTTATGGACTGACCCTTACAGTCCAATAATTGTGCGCCCATAGCTTGTAGCAAACCTGCGCCGCCATCGGTGGTGGCACTGCCGCCCAAGCAAACGATGAGAGTCTTCGGCTGGTGTTTCAAAGCGGCCATAATGAGCTCACCAGTGCCATAACTGGACGCTGTCATCGCATTACGGTCGGGCTCGGCCACGCAGTGCAGGCCGCTTGCCTCAGCAACTTCAACAATGGCGGTTTTCCCGTTATCTATCAGCCCGTAACTGGCGTTAACCAAAGCACCGGAAGGGCCGCTTACCCGTGCCTGGAGCAACCTGCCCTGCATAGCCCCCACAAGAGTGGCCGTTGTGCCTTCGCCACCATCTGCCAGTGGGATCTTAATAACCTGATCATCTGGAGCACCGCGTAACCAGCCGACGGCAATGGCGTCAGCGACGGCTTCCGCCGTCAGGCACTCTTTAAACGAATCAGGGGCAATAAGTACGCGCATGCTGCAGCCCTTAACAGTAATTGTTTAAATATCCCTAATGCCCCTTATAGGGCTACCAGGGAAACCAGCCATACGGAAGTAATAGTCACCAGGCCCATAAACAGTGTTGCCGCGGTGTGTGAGCGATACGCCGTTGCAACGTCCATTTTACTGAACTGGGATACCACCCAAAAATAGCTGTCGTTGGCGTGGGATACAGTCATTGCGCCCGCACCAACGGCCATAACCGTTAAAACGCGGCCCATATCTGAGTCCAATCCCAGCTGCGGCAACAACGGAGCAACCAGCGCAGAAGCGGTAACCAGAGCGACAGTTGAAGAGCCTTGCGCCGATTTGAGCGCAGCGGCCACAATGAAAGGCATGATAACCCCCAGACCCAATGTAGACAGGTTCTGCCCAAGGAAATCACCCAGCGGTGTAGCGGCAAGCACAGCACCGAATGCCCCACCCGCACCGGTAATCAGAATAATCGGCGCCGAGACAACCAGACCTTTTTCAGTGTGACGGGCAAATCCTTTGAGTTTCTCATCACCTTGAATCAGCAGCACGGCAAACCCGAGGCCAATCAACAGAGCATTCAGCGGCTTACCAAGAAAGTTCAGCGCTTCATGCAGAAACCCATCACCCAACGGGGCGGTTGGGTAACTGGCTACTGAGCCTAAACAAATAAGGACAATAGGCACAAAAATAGGGGCAAAGGCTTTCCATGGACCAGGCAGTTCGCCGTAATGCTCTTTGCCTTCCTCAAACGCTTCTTCTGTCAGATCCAGCTCTGTGCTGGGAAGATTTCGTGAGAAATAGGCCCAAATCAAACCCGCCGTCGCCGCGATTATGGCAAAAACAAGGCCGACGCCGATAACCAGCCCCAAGTTGTTTTCCAGCCCCAGGTTGCCCGCTGCCGCAATCGGGCCAGGCGTGGGCGGTACAAGGGTATGGGTTGCAAATAGACCGGTAGAAAGCGCAACCGTCATTGCTACGGGGGATACGCTAAGGGTTCTTGCCATGGAGCGCTTCAGGCTGTTGAGAATGACGAAACCGGAATCACAAAATACCGGAATAGACACAATAAAACCGACGATAGACATCGTCATGGTGGGAAACTTTTTCCCTAAAAATTTGATGATGGTTTCAGCCATTACAATAGCGGCACCGGTGCGCTCAAGAATCACACCAATGATGGTACCCAAAACAATAACCAGGCCGATATAGCCGAGAATTTTACCAAAACCCCCACGAATCGTTGATTCGATGGAGTCGAGGGGCAGGCCAAATGCGAAAGCGGCGATGAACGATGCCAGCAAAAGTGTGATGAAAGGATTGAGCCGCAATTTACTCGTTGCGAACACAATAAACGCAATAAGAGCGATTAAAATGAAAACCATGTGCATAGAAAATCTCCGGCATCGCTTCAATTATTATTTTCCCAAGAAGGGAGCTCAGTACAATCACTGAGTCTAGAATCTGAGCGGAGATTCGTCTTTAGTCAAATATACTGAAAATTGAGCCAAAACTTGCTCTTTTTTGTGCAAACCGACAAATCAATGGCTTTTGGAGAGGCTGCCTGCGCTCAATGCCAGATACAAATGGAGAAGTTCCGGGAGCTTGAAAGGAGACAAACCGGTGAGCTGCTCAATGCTTTTCAAACGGTATCGAATGGTATTGCGGTGCAAGTGCAAGGCCGACGCACATTGTTGTACATCGCCATTGGCGTCAAAAAATGCGTTTAAGGTTCGCACATACAGAGAATGGCGGGGATGAGCATGCAGCGCTTGCAAAGGGCGCAACAGTTCATGCTGTTGCCAGCCAGGATTTAGGCTCTCCCATAAAATGGTCACTGGATTGTTTGAATAACAATGAACTGTATTTTGTGGCGACTCACGTCGGCCATGAGTCATTGTTGCCAGGGCAGATTCGTAACATCCCTGCAGGTTGCCCTCCATGTGCTGCCCAACAGCGACCACAATCGACATGTGAGTGGCTGACGGTAAATGACGCTGCAAGCGTGTCAGCGCTTGTTCTGTTATTGAGCGCTGCTCCGAGGCACCTGGCGCCTTTACCGGCACAACAACAAGAAGTCGCTGGGGCGCTACCTGGGCCAATAACAAGTTTTTGTCGCTGAACTCAAGCTGTCGCGTCAGCGAAATGACAAAATCGTCGGGACCGGGTAACTGAACAGGCTCTATGATCAATGCAAGGCGTGGCTGAGCCTGATCGAAGCCGACTCGTTCCAACCAAACCTGCGGTACGGTGCGTCCATTAATCAGGGCTAACAACGTATCCTCAATTTGCCGGCGACGGTGCTGGCCTAGTTCCAGCAGAGCGGTATGTTCCAGCATGAGCTCTGCCGTAACCTTCACCAAATCTGCAAACGGCAAGACTTTGGCCGGTTCCCCGGAAATGCCAACAACAGCAACGACTTGATGACCGACCGTAATAGGAACGTTAACACCATGGCGAACCCCGGGGAATTGCTCGGCATTGTGAGCATCAACCGCCAGCGACTCCCCTCGCACAGCCACATGCCGTGCGCCCTGATGAATTTCACCAACTCGTAGCGGATCACCTGAAGCGATGATCACGCCGTCGGGCGTCATCACATTTACCGAGTGGCCAATAACCTGCATTGCCCTGTCTACGATGCGCTGAGCTGTCGTTTGGTCAAGTGTAATCATAGGCGCACCTTACCACAGGGTATTGCGGAGCAAATGGACGCCCAGCCACTTGAAAGCCTGCTTCTTACGACAAAAAGAGAAAGCATTCAAACACTTGGCGATCAGGCGGTAAACCAACCGATTGAGGCTGACGCTATTCGACAACGCTATGTTCTATCGTCTTACTCATCACTCACAGTGATACCAGAAATATCAGACAACAATTATTCAACCTAGCTCTTCATCCTGATAATGCTCTCATCGGATTCGAAAGCACCCACGTGATTTCCAGTCCCTGACACACCAATCGATGATCCTTAGGAGAATAACCATGCGTAAAATTACTGCAACCGCACTCGTAGCAGTCCTAGTCGCTTTTGCCCTCCCAGCCTCTGCCAGCTTGGCAGACCGGAAGTCCGACGAGCAGAAGACCGAGCAGCCAGCAGCGCCCGCTCCATACAGAGGTCACATCGTAATTCGCGGCGAGATTGTTGCCGTTGACCACACATCTGCCCAACGCACATCTAAAATCTAAGTAGCGTAGCCATTGTGCTTAAGAACTCAGCCGTCGGGATGTATTTTTTACCAACTGCTCGGCGGTAAAACGTATTTCCCCCGACCCGCTGGGCTTAACTCTGTACTTAAAATATCATCGAAAATGATGATTTAGTCAGTCATGTCCATGATGCTTGAGTAACGCTCTTTCATCGAGCTCTCGATCAACTCTCGCAGCCAGACAATGCCAGGATCGCGGTCGTGCCTAGTGTGCCAAAACAGGTAGAGACTACTGGGATCAAGGTCAAACGGCAAAAGCGCGACCCACAAACTCATTTACCGTTACCGCAATGCGCCGGTTTAGCCCTTTTAGATCAAGATAGCTGTCGACAAGCCCGTGAGCTTCGCCGGACATCGTCACCAGCAAGTGCCGCGCATCTATGAAATCTTCCATAGAGAGCTGTTTACCTGCCAGCGGATGGTCGGCCCGCATTGCAACCTGATAACCCCCTTGGAACAGCCAGATACTTCTAAGGCTATTGTCATGGTGGCTGATTGGTCCAATGGCGAGGTCTACGTTGGCTTCGCGTAAATCACTGTGGGTTCCTTCCGGCGTAAAAGGAACAGCGTGAAGGTCAACGCCTGGCGCCACGCGCTCGAGTTTTTCGGCCAGTTGGCGCCAGATCATTTCTACGGTGAGATCCGTGACCGCAATCCGGAAAGTCCGGCGTGCCTGCGCGGGATCGAACTTAGTGGATCTGACGGCGGTTGACAGGTCATAGATTGGGCCCCGAATACGGTCCCAAAGGCTGAGCGCATAAGATGTCGGTTCTATTTTGCGACCCTTTCGCACGAACAGCGGGTCATTCCAAACCTGCCGCATTCGCGAAATCGCGTTGGATACCGCCGGTTGCGTCATTGCCAGGCTTTCAGCCGCGCGAGTGACCGAACGCTCGGTCATGATCGCATCGAACACATAAAGCAGATGCAGCTCCTGGCTTTTCATCGAGCGGTTTTACTCCGGCCTGGAATGTCCCGCTGTTCGTGCGAAAGGGGCGCAGGAAAACAGTCGTCGCATGCCGTAAACGCCCCAGCTTAAGCTTAGCGCACGATCATTACCGACATCTTGGCATGATGCACCACGTGCTCGGCGTTGGGGCCGAGCACGTAATCGGCGAACTTACGCTTGTTATGGGACGCCATAACGATCAAATCGATATCAAGTTGCTTTGCCACCTTGATGATCGCCTCCCAGGGCGAGCCATCGACAATGA
The DNA here is from genome assembly GCF_002563815.1 of Marinobacter sp. LV10R520-4. Lineage (NCBI taxonomy): Bacteria > Pseudomonadati > Pseudomonadota > Gammaproteobacteria > Pseudomonadales > Marinobacteraceae > Marinobacter > Marinobacter sp. LV10R520-4. The sequence goes on from NZ_PDJM01000001.1 coordinate 651,264, forward strand.
CACTTTGCGCCCTTACATCCGCGGGCACGTTCGCTTTAATGAAGGCATGCTGAGCCTCGGCTATCGCCTTATGGGCCTTTTTTGCGAAGTCTTTAGGAAAATAAGACCCCACTATCGGCATATTGTAATCCGGCAGAACCGTAACCAGATGCAACGATGCGCCGAAACTTCTACATAGCGTCAAAGCGGTGGGGAACGCTTTGGACCAAGACGCCTCTTCATTAAGGTCCAGTGGCAACATGATCTTGCTGTACATGGCAATCTCCTTCAAGCAGTGGCGGTAGCCGCCGTTTTGTCACGACGCCGGCGCTGCAACAGTATGACCAGCCCGAAAACCAGGAAGGCGGGGATCCACATCAGCTCCTTGGTCCAGCGGTCAACAGGAGCCAGTACCTCAATGATTTCCTGGTCAAAATCGAAGCCAAGATCCGACGCCTGGCTGCCATAAGCCACCATATCGACAATTGCCTTATCGCCTTCGATCAACAGCTCCAGGCCCAGATTATCCAGCCGCTCCTGCCCGCTATCGCCGTCTGGCACTGGCACGGTCATGTAGGTGGTCATGGGGTCGCCGAACGCATCAAGACCTGCGATCTGTATGCGCAAGGTAGAGTCTTCATCGGCACTGCCGATGGCCTCTACGAACTGTGCAGGTGGCATGGACTCATAGGGATCGTGAATCATGTCCATCCAGAACCCGGGCCGGAACAGCGTGAACGCTATGAGCAACAACACGGCGGATTCGTACCAGCGGCTGCGGGTAATCATGTAACCCTGAGTCGCCGCCGCGAAGATCAGCATGGCAATGGTCGACACCACAAAGATCAAAATCCCCTGAAAGAAGGTTACATCGATCAGCAACAGGTCGGTATTGAAGATAAACAGGAACGGCAAAGCCGCGGTACGAAGGCTGTAATAGAAGGCCTGGAAGCCGGTCCGAATTGGGTCGCCACCGGAAACCGCAGCCGCCGCAAAGGACGCCAGCCCCACCGGCGGCGTCACGTCGGCCATAATGCCGAAGTAGAACACGAACAGATGCACCGCAATCAACGGCACCAGCAGGCCGTTCTCGGCCCCCAGCTGAACAATAACCGGCGCCAGCAGCGCAGAGACCACGATGTAGTTGGCCGTAGTGGGCAGACCCATACCAAGAATCAGACTAAGCACCGCCGTAAGCAGCAAGATCAGCAGCAAGTTCCCCATCGCCAGGATCTCAACCACCTCTGCCAGCACCAAGCCGACCCCGGTCTGCGACACAGCCCCGACGATGACGCCAGCGGTGGCCGTGGCAATGCCGATACCAATCATGTTGCGGGCGCCGGTGACCAGGCCAACCCATAAATCCATGGCGCCTTCGCGCAAATCGGCGCCCATTTTACTACGGCCGCGGAAGATTGAGGTGATAGGGCGCTGGGTAAGAATGATAAACACCATGAACACCGTGGCCCAGAAAGCCGACAAGCCCGGCGACAGGCGCTCGACCATCAAACACCAAACCAGCACAACCACCGGTAAGATGTACTGCAAACCAACCAGCACCGTGGGCCTGGTTTGCGGCAGGGAATAGATCGGCTCATTGGGGTCATCCAACTCCAGTTCAGGGTAGCCGGCTGCCAGTTTAAGCAAAGCGACATAAATCACCGCCAGCCCAACCGAGACCACCCAAGGAGTGGCATCGCCGAGAACCGGCTTGAGCCAGCCAAGGCCGTAATAGACGACCATAGCCGTCACCATCATCAACAGAAGCCCACCGAGAAAGCCCATCACCTTGCGCACCAGAGGCTTAGGCGGATTGCTGCTTTCAAGGCCCTGCATATTAGCTTTCAGGGCCTCCAGGTGAACGATATAAACCAGTGCGATATAAGAGATCAAGGCAGGCAAGAAGGCATGCTTGATGACATCGACATAGGAAATGCCCACATACTCGACCATCAGGAACGCGGCCGCGCCCATGACAGGCGGCATGATCTGGCCATTGACCGAAGACGCCACCTCGACAGCCCCGGCCTTTTCAGCGGAAAAGCCGACGCGTTTCATCATCGGAATAGTAAAGGTGCCCGTGGTGACCACGTTGGCAATAGATGAACCGGATATCAGCCCGGTCATAGCAGACGCCACTACGGCAGCCTTAGCCGGCCCGCCCTTGTAGTGGCCAAGCAGCGAGAACGCCACCTTGATAAAGTAGTTACCTGCCCCGGCCTTGTCGAGCAGTGCGCCGAACAGAACGAACAGGAACACAAAACTGGTCGAGACCCCCAGCGCAATACCAAAGACACCTTGGGTGGTCAACCACTGGTGATTGATCAGCCCGAACAGGCTAACGCCTCCATGGGAGAGGATACCGGGCATCCAGGGACCAGCAAGACTGTAAATAAGAAACACCGACGCCACAATCATCAGCGGCGGACCCAGCGCGCGGCGGGTTGCCTCAAGCAGCAGCAGAATCCCTGCCACGCCTACTATCACATCCTGCAATATCGGCGCGCCGGGGCGCTGAGACAGACCTTCGTAGAAGATAAACATGTAAGCGCCGCAGAAGGCCGCCACCGAAGCAAGCACCCAATCCAGATTAGGGATTCGGTCACGGGGCGAACACTTGAGTGCCGGATAGGCCATGTATGCCAGAAAAAGCGCAAAGGCCAGGTGAATAGAGCGGGATTCCGTGGCACTGAACACACCGAAACCCAGAATAAAGGGCACCGGAGAAGCAATCCATAATTGGAACAGCGACCATGCCGCTGCAATGCTCACCAATAGCTTACCGGGCATGCCAGCTGGTTTGCGGGCTCCCGAGTCAGTGGAGGCAACCATGTCCTCCAAATCGGCACTCGAATCCCGAGGTTTTGTATTGTCGTCAGTCATACCCAGCCCTATCCGCCGTCAGTCAGGTTGCTATTGATATTATTGTTGCGCTTGGAAACGGCACCACAAACGCAATGCGCGGATACCTGTAAGCATCCGCGCATCGGTCACTCAGTCATAACAGCCATCAAAAACAGCCGTCAAAGCATAATCACTCAATCCAGCCTTGCTCGCGATAGTAACGGGCAGCTCCATCATGCAGCGGTGCTGAAAGACCTTGGGTAGCCATTTCCTGAGGAACCAGGTTTTCAAAGGCAGGATGCAAACGCTTGAAGCGATCGAAGTTATCGAAGACCGCCTTGACCGTCTGGTAGATAACTTCCTCATCAGCCTCAGCGGTGGTCACGAAAGTTGCCGCAACGCCGAAGGTTTCAACGTCTTTGTCATTGCCCTTGTACAGACCACCAGGGATCACCGATGCGGAGTAGTACGGATACTCGGCGACGATGCCTTTAACATCTTCGTCGTTCAACGGGATAAGGCGAGCATCAACGGTTGTGGTCGCTTCCTGGATGGAACCGTTGGGGTGCCCAACCACATAAACCATCGCATCGATGTTGTTATCGGACAGCGCTGAAGCTTGCTCGGCGGCATCCAACTGCGACGCCAGAGAGAAGGTATCCATGGTCCAGCCTTTGGCGTCCATCACCACTTGCATGGTGTTGCGCTGGCCAGAACCAGGGTTACCGATGTTGACGCGCTTGCCCGCAAGGTCATCCAGGGTAGTAATGCCAGAATCGGCGCGAGCCAGCAGAGTCAAAGGCTCGCCGTGAACCCGGAAAACGGCACGCAGGTCTGTGTAGGCGTCGCCTTCAAAGTTGCCGGTACCGTTATAGGCCTGATACTGCACGTCTGACTGAGCCACACCCATATCTAGTTCGCCGGACTTGATGCCATTGATGTTGGCAACAGAACCACCTGTAGACGGCGCATTACACTTGATATTGGCATCTTCCAGACGGTTAACCAAACGACAGATCGACTGACCGACGACGTAGTACACGCCGGTCTGGCCGCCAGTGCCGATGGTAATGAACTGCTCTTTATCTTGGGCCATCGCAGGTGTTGCAAACATAGCAGCACTCAGCAGGGTGCCGGCAAATGCGGCGGAGAAAGCATGGCGTTTCATAAACACACCTCAATAATTGTCATTATGATCGGTAGAAAGCGAAAAAATTACACGTATGGAAAAACGCCTGCTTGATGAGGTCTGTTTCCCTTATTTCCCAGTTTAGCCGCGACTTACGTGAAGTAAAGCTTAATTTACAGACCCAAACGCCCCAAGGCCCAACTGTTTTGGGCCAGGTGCATGGCCTGTTTTACGTCATCGTTTGGAATATCACCCGGCTCACCCTTTTCGAGCGGGTCGTAGTGAAACACGTACAACCGCGAGGCGAACTCGGCCACCGGCAACGAGGCTTCACCATAGAGCTCGCCGTGGCCCTGGGTCGAGGTGACAATTCCCTGACCCCAGTTTTGCCCGCTGTCGTTATTGGGATTAAAGAAATAAACGCGCATAACCTCATCGGGGTCCAGCGCAAGCCGCTGGATAGTGATGGCGTGCCAGCCGAGAAAGCGTGTGGCGCTGTCGGTCACTGCAATGCCGGCCGGCTGAGGATTAATAACCGGAATGTTGCCGTTGTAAAAAGGGTGATAGGCGGCATAAAAATCTCGAATAAACCCTTCAAAGTCTTTCAGGCCACCGGTGAATACGTCGACCGCTATGCGAAATCCGTGGCCTACATGATCACCGTGGAATGCGGAGTTAACCCATTTGTGCGGATCTTCTCCACGCCCGGCGCTGCGACGACCCATTTCGAAGTAGATGCGGTCGAGGTGCGGCACAGTCAGCAGTGAAACGGCATCTACATCCACCGGAGGCTCGCTGGCCAGCCCGGCGCCCAGATCCCGCGAAGAAATACTGTTGCCTTCAAAACGCATCACTACTTCATCATCGCGCGCGGCCCAAGCAAGAATCCGCAGCAGTTCCGCCGGCATGTTGTAAGCCCACATAGACAAGGCGCGCGTAGACTGACACGTCGGATAGTTCCCTTGCCCCACCCCCAGCGGGCGCCCGAGCACATTGAGCACATCCGCAAGCAGAAAGCATTCCGGCGAACGGCTGCGCCCAAATACAGCCACAATTTTCTCGGCTGCGGCCTCGCACAGCGACAATCGTATCTGTCGCCACAGAGACGGCGCCACCGGGGGTGCGTAAAGGATGCCCCGCTCGAGCATCATGGCCAGGCCGTAGGCACACTGGCTGGTCTCGGGAAACAGGGCCTCATCAATCAGGGTGTGAATCAACGCCGGGTAGCAGTGAAAGGCGTCGGCACCCGTATGGCTCAGGCCCAACGCTGTAGGAATCAGGTCGTTCCAACGGCTACGCAAGTAACGTATGAACCCCGGCATATAGGGTGAAACGAGGCCGGTACTGTGTATAGCCTTGGCAAAGGCGATGGCCTCTTGCAGCAGGGTGGCATCGTCCATCTGTGCCAGGCGTTCAGCGTAAACATCGAAGCCGGGATCTTCGCGGCAGCCCTCGGTAGGGCTGAATACGGCATGGATCAGTTGCAGCGCGTCATCGCCGACGTCGCCACCGAGCGCATCCGGCTTTTGCAGACAGACGGCGATCTGCGTCACCATCTGTTTAACACCATCCACCTGAACCGGCCGTTGCGCGAGAATCCGCCAGACTTCGGCCACCAGATCTTCCAGAAGATTCTCGTAACCCAGATGCTGGAGCAGAAAGTGATACAGACCCTGAACGGCGAAGCCGATCCCGTCCGGCCGCAGCCGGTCACTCTCCTGAAGATCACTGACCACCATATCCAGGTTCATCGCCAATACTTGGGCAAGAAAGTGCTGAGCGTGTTCTGCAGAAATAGAAGGGTGTACGTAGTGGCCTTTAGCCACCGCCAGAAGGCGAATCTGACTCAGGCTTTCAACCAGGGTTACCACCGGTTCGCCATGGCGAATCGTGCGCACTGCCAATGAGGGCACCAAGGTCTGCGGATAATCCCAATCACTGCCGCCAAAGCACCCGGCCGCCTCAATCGCCGGCACGCGCTGGTAAAGAACTTCGAGGCCTTCGTCAGTGAACATCAGGGCCCGTGCTGCTTCGATGACCTCCAAAACGGGCGAGACGCCCTCAGTTGCATTGATTTCGGCAAGGCGTTTGATGGCTGCGTCAAATGACTTCACTAGCTCATCTGGCGCGGCGCTATGCTGATTCACGGGTGTGTATGTGGCTCTACTCATACCTCATGATCCTCCGGTCAATCCCGGGACATGTCAACCTGACCGACTTTCCACGCGCACAATACCCGGGCGGAAAAGACGCCACTCATTGTGCCTGCGATTCTGCGCGACTGACCCGCCAGATGATATTGCCCACGTCATCCGCCACTAAAAGCCCACCCTGCTTGTCGATAACAACGCCAACAGGACGCCCCTGGGCTTTGTCGTCGGCATTGATGAACCCGGTGAGTATATCGACCGGCTGGCCATAAGGTTCGCCATTGGCGAAAGGAACAAAAATGACTTTATAGCCACTGCGGGGTTTGCGGTTCCAGGAACCGTGCTGGCCTACAAACATACCGTTGTTGAATTGTTCAGGAAGCGTGTTGCCCTCGGCAGCCGTTAACCCCAGTGAAGCGGTGTGCGTCCCGAGGGCGTAATCGGGCTTGATGGCCCGGGCCACTTTTTCCGGATGCCGCGGTTTTACCCGCTCATCCACATTCTGGCCAAAATAGCTGAAGGGCCAACCGTAGAAACCACCATCCGCCACCGATGTCATGTAGTCCGGCACCAAATCACTGCCCAGCAGGTCACGCTCATTGACAGCAACCCAGAGCTCGCCGCTTTCCGGCTGCCAGGTCATACCCACGGGGTTGCGTAGTCCAGTGGCAAATTCGCGGTGCTGACCGGTTTCGGGGTCGATTTCCCAAATGGACGCGCGACCTTTCTCCTTTTCAAGACCGTTTTCGCCGATATTACTGTTAGAGCCCACACCGACGTAAAGCTTGTTGCCATCCGGGCTGGCAACCATGCTCTTGGTCCAGTGGTGGTTAATCTTTCCGGCTGGCAAATCGGTGACTTTGGTGCCTTCGGCGGTGATGCGTGTCTGGCCCGTCTCATAGGGAAAGCGCATGACGGCGTTGGTGTTGGCAACGTAGAAGTCGTTCCCGATCAGCGCCATGCCAAATGGAGAGTGCAGGTCTTCCAATAGCGTCGAGCGTTTGTCAGCCACGCCGTCACCATCACTGTCCCGCAGCAGGGTAATCCGGTCGGCGCTGGGAACGGTGGCACCGGCACTCTCCATTATCAGCCCCTGGATCCAGGCGCGAATTCCCCCGCCACTGTCCGGTTTCGGCTGCGCATTGGTTTCAGCGACTAACACGTCACCATTCGGCAGAACATAAAGCCAGCGAGGGTGTTCGAGGTTGTCTGCAAAGGCGACCACCCGGGTTCCCGCGACAGCATCGGGTTTTCCGCCGGAAGGCCAACCGGTGGCTTTGGCAATATTGACGGTGGGAATCAGGGATTCGCTCGGGCTGGGTAATATTGGATTAGGGCCGGTGCCTTCGGCAACGGAGAGTTGAGCGACATTCCCGCAGGCAGTAAGCGTGAGTGCCAGACCGATGGGCAATAACAGGTGATGCTGTTTCATACTAATAAATTCCAAAACCAGAATAACCAAAGCGTAGGCCGATTTCGTTGCAATTGCTTTCTCTACGCCACAAAACTTGCATTCAGCGAGCCGTGCAGTATCAGCTTCTGTTAGAAAGTCGCGACGACTTAGAGGGCAACTGCGATGGCGGGATTTTTTATCACAATGCCGGTACAGGCTATAACTTCTGAATACTGCGGGAGGATGCTCGTGCACAAGCAGTGTTCACACGACCCAAGTTGTTGTTGGTTAAGTCTTTTGCCTTGTGTTCTTATTTCATTTGCTTTGGGTTGATTTTATTTTTCCTCAGCGCAGCACTTAACCTTTTTTTATCGAATCACAGCCCCGGGTTATGGTCAATCAAATTTGTACTCATATGAATCGAGAAATTAGCGCTGCGTAACCTGATGTCAATCTCACTCACATGTCGCAATTTTAACGCACTGCTGTCCTCTACTTGATATAACTTGGTAGTACATGGGAGCGAATCCATTGGTGGTTTTCAGGGGGGAGCATTGTGGAAAAACCTACATTCGATGAGCTCAGAAACCTTTCAGAGAATCACCCGGAGCGGTTTGAACAATTACGGGCGGAGTTGATAGAAGACTGTATTCGCAGCAGCAGCAAAGCCAGCCAGGACCGCCTGCGCGGGTTACAGTTCGTCATTGATACCCGCCGCCGACTGGCTAGCAACCCCATGAAAGCTCTGCTTGAGATCCAGGAGATGATGCACGAATCCCGCCAACGCCTGAACCGCGCCCTTCATGCGCAGGCCGAAACACAACCAGCGCAGGAAGCACGCATACTGGGTGGCCAACAACGATGGCCGCGTCAGCATGACCGGGCGGAACTGCACTGACGCGGTGCTGAAAAGCTAGATGCTGTGATTACCGAACTGACCTCGCTCTACCCGGAAATCACGGCCATACCCTGCTCTGGTGATATTGGAACAGCTTCCGGCCGAAAGACTTTGTCGACGATTCTGGAAGATATCGTTAGCTTCACTGTTCACGGTGCCGGCGAACGGGCATCTTAAGCAAAACCCTAAAGGCTGGCGAAATCCCGTACCCTGCTGGAGCTCACAATCTGTGTCAGGATTAGCCCATGACAGACACAACCGACAACAAGCAGCCACACCTAAGCCCAGTTCGACAGTGTCTTCAATTCGCACACCGGGTTTTACGCAATTTTCTGCGCAATCATGGGGTGTTGCTGGCGGGCGGGGTTGGCTATAACGTACTTCTGTCGGCAGTGCCGATGCTTGCCGTGCTGACGGTATTGCTTACCCGCGTAGTGAACGAAGAGCAGTTGCTGGAAGTCATGGCGGTGCAGACACAGCATTTTGCCCCGGCCAATGCCAGCCTGCTGCTCGATGCGGTCCGGGCTTTTATGGAGTCAAGGGACATCATCGGTATTGTCGGCGTGCCGGTGATGCTATTTTTTAGTTCGTTTGCTTTTCGTATGCTGGAAGACTCCATTGCCATTATTTTCCATCGGCCCGACAACCCCCGCCGTAGTTTCTGGGTGTCTGCCTTCCTGCCCTATGCTTTCATCTTGATTTTGGGCGCAGGTTTGCTGGCCCTAACCCTGCTGTTCAGCCTGATCAACGCATTTTACGAAGCCCCGGGGCTGATTCTGTACCTGATCAGTTTTGTTGGCGTATTTATTCTGTTCAGCGCCATTTATAAGGTTCTACCCATTGTGCGTATCTCTCCCCGGAGGGCCATTGTGGGTGGTCTGGTTGCAGCCATTCTCTGGGAAGCTACCCGTTTGCTGTTGATGTACTACTTTCTCAATATATCCTTCGTTAATGTCATTTATGGCTCCCTGGCTACCATCATTGTGATACTGATCAGCCTGGAAATTGCTTCCATTATCCTGCTGCTCGGGGCCCAGGTGATCGCGGAGCTGGAACGGAGCGAGCGGCTGGGCCTGCGCTGGTATGTTTCTCCGGACTGAAGCCGATGAACACTTTTGCCGTTCAGCGAATGTTTTCTTATGCCGGGCGCACAAAAAAGGGAGGCACGAAGGCCTCCCAAGGACACACAATTTTTTTCTATCAGGCAGAAGCGGTGGTGCTTGTCTTCTTGGCTGCGCTTTTCGTAGCAGTCGGCTTCTTGGTGTTGACCTTGTGTTTGGTAGACTGCGCCACACTGGTTACATCATCAGCGGCGTCAGATACAGCGTCAGCGGCCGCATCGGTGCCTTCAGCTGCTTCTTTCTCAAGCTTTGACAAGATGTCAGCAGCAAAGCTACCCATACGCAAATTCAGGCTGCGAAGCTGGCTGAACAGCGTTTCACTGTAGCCGTAGTAGTGTTCGCGCACTGACTTAACGCTGTATTCGCGGGCACCAGATTCCAGTTTCTCGGCGTACTCGAAAGGCTTGGCAGACAGCTTTTTCTGTTGCGCTTCTGCAGCATTAATGCCTTTCTCGACAATTTCCTGAATCTGTTGCTGATATGTCTTGAGTTTACCCATTTTGAATCTCCTGATTGCTAATGATCGCTTTGATTGAAGAGGGGTTCACCAAGCGAGTTTGTCGACAAAAGTCCGTCGAACTTCGATCTCAGGATCTACAGTACGGTGAAAAATTAGAGTGTTCATACTAGATCGCGAAAAAATCGGAAAAGAAAAACAGTTTTATAATTCCGGATCGCGTTGAATCGAACGCTACGCCGTCAAAAACTCCAAAAAGTGACTGTACATCCCGATACCAATCAATACGTTGAACGGAAAAGTCACACCAAGAGAGGCCAGCATCGCCAGCCCAATGTCCGCTTCGGGAATGGCGTGCCGCACGGCCACCGGCGCAGCAATGTAAGAAGCACTGGCGGTAAGAGCGCCCAAAATTACAATAGTTCCGGTCTCCAGGCCCAGCCAGATGCCCACTAAAAGCCCTGGCACCGACAGGATCGGGGGCATGCAAAGGGCGAAAGCAATCAAACGCCAATGGCGCAGCTGAACCTTGCGCAGGGTTTCCGCCGCAACCAGGCCCATCTCCAACAAGAACAGCGAAAGCACCAGGGAAAAAGCACCCGTTAACGGGGCCGTAACGCCATCACCCTTGTCGGGCCCGTAAAGAATGCCGATAACCACGCCACCCACCAGTAAAACCACACTTCTGTTAGTGAGGGTTTCTTGCCAAAGGGGTGTACCCGTGCTGCTTGTTTGAGCCGCCTCCTGGGTGTAGCGCCGATAAAGCCACAAGCCAGTAAGAATCGCCGGCAGCTCCAACAGGACCAAGTACAAAGTAACCTGCCCGTTAGTCGCCAACCCCCGGGACTCAACCCAGGCCAACGCCACCGCGAAAGTACCTGCACTAACAGATCCATAGTGGGCGCAGAAACTGGCGGCGTCCGCCACATTCAAGCGAACAAGGTAGCGGAGCATCGGAAACAGCACCAAGGGAATGGCAAAACCCAGCGCCATAATCGCCAGCACTTGCGAAATCAGACCCCAATGAAGATTGCCATGCAGGGCCATGCCGCCCTTAAGGCCTATGGTCAGCATCAGCAGAAGGCTGAGAATATCGTAAACGGCCTTCGGGATCGTCAGGTCAGAGCGAAGGGCTCCCGCGATCACTCCAAGCAGGAAAAACATCACGATGATGTCGGGCATGAATCAAAAACTCCGGTGAATCAACCTAGGGGGCGATAGAATAACTAATCATTCCCCTGCCACAACATCTGGCAAGCGCAGCCGCACCATATGGCTCAAGGCGCGTTAAGCTCTTTCGCAATAGCCAGAGGAACAACAATGAAATTCACCTTTTTGGGCACAATCTAATATAGTGGCATTTAATGAATGCATGACTCTGTTAATGAACGGGACCCACGATATGAGCGCACACCTCTCTCCCTGGATTCAAGTATTAAGTGCAGCACCGCTCAGTACATCCATGTACAGGAGGGTCGGTTTCTGATCAACCTCAAGGACTAGAGGCTGTTACGCGCCCGGACCTTTTGCTTTCTCGAAAGCCTCGGGATAGCGCCGTTTCATTTTCGCCAACCGGTATATGGTGATGAAGTTAACGACCAACACCATGGCCTCCGCCAGCGTGCCACCCACCGAACCGATGGCAATATTGTTCAGCATCCAGGCAACCGCGGCGGCGGCCAGCATTAGCCGCATGGGAATGCCCCTGAGCATGAACATGCCTAAGGTGCCAAAAATAGCCGCCGCAATGGCAAAAAAATCTACCGGACTGCGCCAGGTCAGTAGCGCAGCCACCAGATTCACCCCCAATACCGCCAGCATCACCTGCCAGCTGCCCATATAGCGCCGCGCCAGCATAATGCGGCCGATCACCAGCAAGCTCAGGGTCGCCGCCGTCCAACTGCCAAACAGCGCAAACTGCAGCGCAAAGGCCACATTCGCCGCAATCAACAGCACCATCAGCCGGTCATCGTGCTTGCTGGTAAAGCCGACAATGCAGAAGCCCAGCGCAATAAGGCTGACAATCTGGCCCGCCAGTTCTGTGTAACTCATCTCCTCGAACATCATCAAAGTCTACGGCACAGGCACTATCGAGAGAAGCCAGCCAGATAGCCGGCACAGATTTATTTTCCGGAGCACAGACTCAATCCTGATTTCCCGTATTGCTGCACCGGATACCCGTACGCTAGTGTCACGTCTTTCAGTCCACCACTGCCAGCATGACTACTTGTTTCAGGAAACATAATGACAGACAGAGCTGCACGCCCTCCCCGGGGACTGGCCCGCATTAAAAGATGGGCAATACGACTGATCTACTCCCGGCACGCTTTCTGGGGGCTGGGTATCGCGTCTTTTCTTGAGTCCATTCTCATACCCATTCCGCTGGAAGTAATCCTTGTTCCCTTGATGCAGGCCCGCCGCAGTCAGATATTCCTCCTCAGCACTATTGCCTTACTCGGCTGTCTAGCAGGCGCCACGGTCGGCTATTTTGTCGGCTATTTCGTGTTTGATGCTGCTGGGCAGTTGCTCGTGGAAATGGTCTCGACGCCCGAACAATTCGAGCATGTGCGCATGCGGATGGAGGGGGACGGATTCTGGTTCATTATGAGTGTCGGGGTTATTCCGATTCCGTTTCAAATTGCCATGCTGGCAGCCGGGGCCACCCGCTATTCCTTCTTCCTGTTTATGCTCGCGTCTGCTTTGTCCCGGGCACTGAGATACTATGGTCTGGGAATGCTGGTTCTCATTGCCGGCAATCACGCGCAAGCTATTTTCGAGCGTCACAAAGTGTCTGCTGCCATAGTGGTTACAACAGTGGTGCTTGTGATCTGGGCTGCGGTTTTATTGGGCGGGTGACAAAAATTCTGTCCCGGTTTTTCTGAGGAATACATGACACTGTTTGAAATCGTCGCCATCCTACTGAGCCTCTCCGCATTGTTCAGTTACATCAATGCCCGGTTTATCGGTTTACCAACGAGTATCGCCGTGATGGCGTTTTCGCTGGCCTTTTCGCTGGCTCTGGTCGGTATCAACCACCTGGGCGGCCAGGATCTGACACGCTGGGCAGAGCAGCTGATTGCGCAGGTTGATCTGGGTGAAACACTGCTGAACGGCTTATTGAGCTTTTTGTTGTTTGCCGGTGCCTTACACGTAAAACTCGCCGATCTGGCCGACCAGAAATGGCTGGTGGCGCTGCTGGCGACCCTGGGTGTCGTGGTCACCACATTTTTAGTGGGATGTGCCATGTGGCTGGTGCTGGGCTGGCTCACTATTCCGCTGCCGTTTATCTACTGTCTGCTCTTCGGCGCTGTGGTGGCGCCCACCGACCCAGTGGCGGTGTTGGCTATTCTTAAATCGGTGGACACACCCAAAGCCTTGTCCACCAAAATTGCGGGTGAGTCCCTATTCAATGATGGCGTTGCGGTGGTCATGTTTATCGCCATTCTGGGCATTGCACAGGGAGACAGAGAGGCTTCGTTTCAGGGCATTGGCCTGCTGTTTCTGGAAGAAGTGGCGGGTGGATTGGTGTTGGGCTTTTTACTGGGGTGGGTGGGGTATCACCTGCTGCGCCGGCTCGACAATTACCAGGTCGAAATTCTGGTTACCATTGCCTTGGTGGCAGGCGGCTACGCGCTCGCCAGCCGGTTGCATATGTCCGGCCCGTTGGCGGTGGTGGTCGCGGGGCTGATGATCGGCAACCATGGTCGACGGTATGCGATGTCGGAACAAACCGAGCGGCAGTTGGATACGTTCTGGGAGTTGATCGATGAGGTGCTGAACGCCGTTCTGTTTTTGCTGATTGGTCTTGAAGTCCTGATCGTCACGTTTGAATTACCGGTGCTGTTGGCCGGACTTGCTGCGATTCCGCTGGTCCTTCTGGCGCGGCTGGTGGCGGTGGGTGTTCCGGTGATGGCGTTAAAACCGTTCCAGGAACATACCTCAAGCTCCATTCTGGCGCTAACGTGGGGCGGCCTGAAAGGCGGCATCTCCGTTGCATTGGCATTGGCGCTACCCGCAGGGCCGGAGCGGGATCTGATTCTGCCGATGGCCTACGTGGTGGTGGTATTTTCCATCCTGGTTCAAGGCTTGACGGTGAAACCGTTTTTGGGGCGCGCGGCGCCGAAATAACTGGCCGGTGCTAACGTAACAGTGTATCCGGGCGGCGTGCTTGAAGGCGCCACCCGGCTAAAACGGAGCGGATTAACGCTCTATGGTTTGTGAGGGTCTATTGCGACGCTTCATCAAGGCGTTCCATTGCTCGCTCAAGCACTGTCAATGATTCGCTGTGCTTGCCTTGCTGATGCAACTTTTCACCCTGATCCCGCAGGGCTTGGATCTCACTTACTGCTTCCGCAGGTAATTGCCTGCTTTCCAATTCGCTGTCAATTTTATGGACCAAGGTCGGGCATTGGCTTGCCTGGGCTGTGCCAGCCAGGAATAAACCGACAACGAGTGCGATAACATAGCGCATGGTGGTTCCTCCGTGAATTGAGTGATGATCGTTTTCAGTGTAGTACGGCACTTTCGTAATTGCGGTATTGGGCGGATTAAACTTTCTATAACTAGCGCCGCTGGTTGCGGAAGAAAAACTTAAAATACTGCCCGGGATTAGTTGACCACTGCACAAAAATACTAGGAGACTGTCGGACTGAAGCGATCGTAGCGAGCAAGGTGGGAAACCGAGGACAGTTTTTGGGTTTTAAGGCACCTAGCGTCCCGACGGCAATACCCGATCATTCAGCGTACCCCAAAACAACCATCAGGAGAGCCAATGCTAGTGGATCTGGAACTCATGCTCGCATGACGTCAGCATTGTCTGGCTTGGTTCAATGGCCAGCCTCTTGGCAGGTCTGGGAACGGGCGTTGGCGCCTTGGGTATATTTCTGGTCCGAAAACTGCCGGGCTCCTTAGAAGACAGCCTTTTAAGCGCTGCCGCCGGCGTAATGCTGGCGGCCTCGTTTTTCTCGCTCTTGCTGCCCGGGATCGAGTACGGCGAAACCCTGACGGGCGAAACCTGGTCAGCAACGCTGGTGGTCATTGCGGGGCTGTTGATGGGGTCGGTCGGACTCTACCTGATTCACCAATGTTTTCCCCATGAGCATTTCAAGCTCGGGCGGGAGGGGCCGGACCCGGCTCGGGTACGCCGCATCTGGCTGTTCGTCATCGCCATTGGCTTGCATAACTTTCCGGAAGGCATGGCGGTCGGTGTCGGATTTGCCGGGGGCAATATCGGTAACGGTCTGGCGCTGGCCATCGGCATCGGCTTGCAGAATATTCTCGAGGGCGGCTGTCGCCGTCTCGCTTCTGGCCATTCAGCATTCCAGACTCAAGGCCTTCAGCATTTCGCTGCTCACCGGGCTGGTGGAACCCCTCGGCGGCCTGTTCGGTGCCACCATGGTCTGGTTGGCCGAGCCCTTAATGCCCTGGACCCTGGGTTTCGCGGCGGGCGCCATGCTATTTATCATCAGCGATGAAATCATTCCGGAGACCCACCGCAAGGAACACAAAACTCTTGCCACCTTTTCACTGCTCGGCGGCTTTGTGGTGATGATGTTTCTGGACGCGACCCTGGGCTGAGCGTTTACCGCTCAGGTAAAACAATGTACTGGGCAAACGATTGACTGACTCTATCAATCCGATAATTTTTCAGCGCCGGTGTTTTCTTGACTCATTCAAGTTAATCGCCAATGCTTATTTTCGCGATGAACAAACAAATTTCGACCGTCAACCAGGAACTGCGGGCGCACGAGCAGCAACCTCAACTCGACGACGCTGGCATACGACACCAAGGCAGTCGTCAATTATAAAGGGAAGCTTAGTATGAGCGAAGAAATCAAAATCGGAGGCAAGTGCCCCTTCGCCGGTAATACGGTGGGCGGCGCGGCAGGTTCCGAGCCGACCCTGCCGCACTGGTGGCCCAACCGACTGCAGGTAGAACTGCTGCACCAGAACCCGCGCGAAGCCAACCCTCAGGACAAGGACTTCAACTACGCCGACGCCTTCAACAAGCTGGATCTGGCCGAGCTCAAGAAGGATATCAAAGAACTGTTAACGACGTCGGTGGATTGGTGGCCGTCCGATTACGGCAACTATGGCCCGCAGATGATCCGCATGGCCTGGCATTCCGCCGGTACGTATCGCATCGCGGACGGCCGTGGCGGTGCCGGCGCAGCCATGCAGCGTTTCGCGCCGATCAACAGCTGGTGGGACAACGGCAACGTCGACAAGTCCCGTCGTCTGCTTTGGCCCATCAAACAGAAGTACGGTGAGTCCATCTCCTGGGCAGATCTGATCGTGCTCACGGGCAACTGCTCGCTGGAAATCATGGGGTTCCCGACTTTCGGCTTTGCCGGCGGTCGCATTGACGCATGGGAGCCGGACACCTTGACCTATTGGGGCCCGGAGGGTTGGTTCGGCAAGAAACCAGAGGATGCCCCGCACGGCCCGCTGGAAGGTCATCCGGACCAGATGGTCAACCGTGACCTGCGTTGGACCGGTGAAGCCGGCGACGAGGATTACGATCTGGAAGCGCCGCTGGCCGCTTCAAATCAGGCCCTGATCTACGTCGATCCAGAAGGATCGGCCAAGAAGGGTATTCCGGAAGATTCGGCAGTCGATATCCGCATCACGTTTGGCCGCATGGCCATGAACGACGAAGAAACCGTAGCCCTTATCGCCGGTGGCCATGCCTTCGGCAAATCGCACGGCATGACGCCGCCGGATCAGATCGGTGCCGCGCCGGAAGGGGCGCCCATGGAAGCGCAGGGCCTGGGTTGGCACAATCCGCGTGGCAAGGGCAAAGCCGAAGATACCATGACTAATGGTATCGAGGGCTCCTGGACCCCGAATCCAACGGTCTGGGATAACGATTACCTCGAATCGTTGTTCAAGTTCGAGTGGAAACAGACCCGCAGCCCGGTAGGCTCCTTGCAGTGGACGCCGGTGAACACTGACGCCCCGCGCACGCCAGACGCGCATCTGAAGGGCGTCGATCACCCTTTGATGATGATGACCTCAGACATCGCACTGAAGGTCGACCCGTCTTATCACAAGATTTGCGAGAAGTTCATCGAGGACTTCGATTACTTCACTGACGCGTTCTCGCGTGCCTGGTACAAGCTCACGCACCGTGACATGGGCCCGAAGTCGCGTTATCTCGGCCCGGAAGTACCCAAGGAAAATCTGATCTGGCAGGACCCGATCCCGGTTGTGGATTTCGATCTGGTCGACGACAACGATATTGCCAAGTTGAAGGACAGGATTCTGGACACTGGCCTGAGCGTCTCCGAGCTGATCGGTGTGGCCTGGGGCGCCGCCTCAACGTTCCGTACCTCCGACAATCGCGGTGGTGCCAACGGCGCCCGCATCCGCCTTGCGCCCCAGAAGGACTGGCCGGTCAACAACCCGGGTGAAGTGGATAAAGTCGTCAACACGCTGGAAGGCATCAAGCACGACTTCGACGCGGCTCAGTCGGGCGGCAAAAAGGTCGCGCTAGCAGATCTGATCGTGCTAGCCGGCTGCGCCGGTGTCGAAAAGTCGGCCAGGGACGCCGGTATCAACGTGATGGTGCCCTTCACCCCGGGTCGTAACGACGCAACGGTTGAACAGACTGACGAGCAGACCTTTCGCTGGCTCGAGCCGGTCTCGGACGGTTTCCGTAATTTCCATCGGCACGACGTCAAATACAACGTCTCGCCGGAGCGGATCTTCCTTGATCGTGCTGCTCTGCTGGGTCTGAGCGCGCCGGAGTGGGCGGCTCTCACCGGTGGTCTGCGCGTGCTGGACATCAACTCGGACGGTCATTACAAGCAACACGGCGTGTTCACGCACAAGCCGGGCGTGCTGACCAACGACTTCTTCGTGAACTTGACAAGCCCGGAGTTTGAGTGGAAGAAAGTCGACGAGGAAGGCATGGAATTCACGCTGGACGATCGCGAGAGCGGCGACACGAAATTCAAGGCCACACGCTGTGACCTGATCTTCGGTGCCAACGCGCAGTTGCGTCAGCTGGCCGAGTTCTACGCGCAGAAGGGCGGCCACGAGAAGCTGGTCAAGGACTTTGTGGCGGCCTGGAACAAGGTGATGATGCACGACCGTTTCGACGTCGCTGGCTGATAGACGGCAGCCGGTTCGGAGGCCCCGCCGGGCTCCGGATCGGTTTATACCGGGGCGTCCTGGCGCGGATGGTGGCAACATTGCGTTCATCAGACATCGACCAGACCCCTTCAGAAACATGAACGCAATACAGTGTAAGGCTCTATCGCTTGACCTCATCCACCGACAGAATATGGTCGAAAAAGTCACTTAGGCCTGCAAACTCCAGCTGCTTCCTGGCGGCGGCAAGTGTGCTGTTGGTCAGCGCGGTCAGTTTGTAACCGTTGTCCCGAAGCAAAGTCAGTGCCTGAGGCACATCGTCATGGGCTGGCAGACTGAGAATGCCGTCAATAAGAGCACTCTGATCCTCCTCCGACACGTCAATGTCACGCCGTTTGCCCACCATCACCAACGCACTCTTCGCCAGATCACCAAACGGCGGGTAATCATCGATTATGGTCGCGGTAAGCCAGTTTTCCTGAAGGGTGAGAAACCATTCCTGTCGGGTCGACGCATCATTGAAAAGCCGTTCAAATAATGGATCCAGAGCGGAAACGTCCAGCAGGGTTTCGTTCACATCAAATACCAAATGCTGTGTTATGACTATCCTCTCGTATTCAGTGAGTTTGTGAGCTCGGGTAACAGCTCAATCCCATCCACCGCGTGAATCAGGCCTTCAGCCAACACTAGCACTATTACCAGCAGACCTTCAGCAACCGCTATTACCGCCGGCGTCTGTGGCACTGAATCCTTTCAATGCCACAGACGCAAACGTTAACCGAGGTGCTGGGCGCTCCATTGTTCGTCTTGGTCAGTTGGCCGATTTACGCGTGGTTTCCGGTGCTGTCTCCTTCAAGCGATTCGTCCATTGCTGAGCAGATTCGGTATTGCCCGCCTCATTGGCAGCGCGCAAGGCACCAGCCAGTGTGTTATAGCGTTGAGGCCAGGTCTGATCCGATCTTTCGTAAGCAGCGAGGGCCTCAATCGGACGGTCAATGGAGAGTAGTAGGTCTCCCAGTGACTCGTAGGGTGGCAGCAGAGAGCCTGGTGTCACAGGATGCTTTTCCACCGTAGCTTCAAGCTCCCCGGCAGAGTCCATCAATTCGATGGCGCGTTCCGGGTCACCTTCAGCATTGGCGATCCAACCGGCAAGAATTCTGCGATCAACCTCCAGATAAACTGAAAAGCGCTTATCGGGTGCTGATTTTGCGCTTTCCACCAGCGTCGCCATGCGCTGTTCCGCTTGGCGGGCGGTCGCAAGATCACTGGTATGTAAAGCACCCAGACCGCGGGCAAACCAGCTCAGCCCGTCCGGCCAGGCAAACTGTCCCAACTGATGTATGCGGGTTCGCGAGGCATGAGGGCTGCGGCGGCTTCCCAGTTTCGATTCTCAACAGCCAGTCTGGCCGGTATAGACGCCAAGTGGTAGGCCCCGGGGAAATTGCCCTGCTGTGGTCCGTTGGCCTGTGCCGTTTTCCAGACGGCTTCAGCCGCCTTGTCCTCTCCGCGTTGGAGATGTCCGTAGACCAGGTAGTCCAGTGCGTGAATGTAGTGAAAGGATGTGGCGCCATCCACTTTATGATCTTTCGCAAATTCAGCGGATCGGCGATTCCATTCAATCGTCCTGGGCCAGTCGCCAAGCCGCACATAGATGTGGGAAGGCATATGCAGGGCATGGGGCACGTTGGGAGCAATCTCCCCGTAGGAGTCCACAATTTGTGTGGCATTTCCCCCGCGGCCATCGGCATCGGTTGCGTGAATGGTGTAATGGACAGCCCCCGGATGGGTCGGCTCGGTTTTCCAGGCGGAACGCAGTACTTGCTCCGCCTCATCGTGCAGGGCTTGCCGATTGTCGGCGGAAAGCGCCAGCGTCAGGCGTGAAAGGGCATAAAGCGTGGCCACGTTGAGATCTTTCGGGAAGGCCTGATAGGCCTTTTCCATACCAGCTATCCAGCCTGCAAGGCGCTCGCGGACCTGATCGGTTTCCGGCTCGAAGAATGCGGCGGTTGCCTCAATCAGCAGTTTCTCCCGCTCGTCCTCGACGGTTGCACGGGCTTTTCCGATCGCCTCTCGTCCCCGTGTGATATCCGCTGCACTCGGGGTTGTTCCCCACAATGGCTGTAACAGCGAGGTGGCGACACCCCAATGAGCTGCGGCGCAGCCCGGAGCCGTTTCGGTAATGGTTTCGAATTCAGCACCCGCCTGGGTGTACATCATGTGATGCATCATTCCCAAGGCGTGATCGATGTCAGGACGCAGGTTCTCGGCACAATTGGCCTGAAAATCAACAGCGCCGGTGTCATCCGCGGCGCTAGCCGGAAGAGTCATACCGAATGAGACTGCAAGAATGGCATAGCGTAAGTAAGAATTCATGACAAGACTCCTGAGGACCGTGATGGTTTGGAGCGGGCATGACATAAATCGGGTCAAGGACTGAATATCATACTGCCAGTGGTGGCCATGCATGCGCAGCCTGCCATTCTGACGTTACGCCTGTTTCGTTCACGTGGCGAGAGAAAATCTTCGGCCTGGGACATGGATGCCACCTTCCGCCAGTGTATAAATCTGTCCTGGTTTTACCGACCTATCTTTGTTTTTTACACCGCAGTTCCAAGTCATGATCGTGGTATTTTGTTGCGTAAAGTCACTGTCGGAACCCGCACGACCGCCACCTCCGGTCTCGTCACCATAAGAGGGTTTCCACAACGAGAATGTCGGCCGCCTTTAGTTTCTCCCAGATCGCAGGCTACTCGTCTATGGCCCATCCATGCCCGGTCCCATCAGGACAGACGCCCGGTGGAACGTCGTGTGCAGCCAAATGCAGGTGAAAAGCGACAATCGTGAGGTCATTGAATAGAAAAAGGGGCCAGATTTATTTTTCAGGCAAGGTAAGCCAAAAAAAAGATCTGACCACCAACGTTGCAGTGGTGGTTATTCCGTGAAGTGATCCTTCAGGAAGTTTGCAGCCTCAGTGATCGCCGCCGTCGTCGCAGGCGTCTGCGCGTAGGCGTTGAGCATCACAAAATCATGCGTCGTGAAACCGTAACGCGTGCTCTGCGTCTTCACTCCGGCCAACGTCAACTTAGACGCAAAGGCCTCACCCTCATCGCGCAGCACGTCATTGGCATCAGTGATGACGAGCGATGGCGGCAGGCCTGCAAGTTCTTCCGCACCGTAGTTCAGCGGCGAAATCGAGGGATCGCCGATGTCAGTATCCTCTTCCAGGTAGGCCTCCCAGAACCACGCCATGCTGGCTTTGGTGAGCCATGGCCCCTCTGCGAACAGCTCGTACGAGTGGCTAGTCAAGTCTGCGGTGGTGACCGGATAGAACAGGACCATCGAGTCGAGCGCCAGACCATCGGCTTTGGCGCGCACGGCGCTTACGGCTACCATCTGACCGCCGACCGAGTCGCCTGCGATGGCCAGTTGGTTGGCATCAATGCCGAACTCGGCGGCGTTCTCTGAAACGTATTTCAACACGGCATAGACCTCATCCAGCTGAGCGGGATGCTTCTGCTCGGGCGCGGGGCTGTATTCCACAAAGACCATCGCTGCATTCGCCTGTGTCGCCAGATCACGCATCAATCTTTCATGGGTGGCAAAATTGCCGAGCACCCAACCGCCACCGTGGAAATAAACAACGCCCGGCAGTGACTCGCCTTTATTACCCGCAGGGCGGACGGTATAGACCTTCACCTCACCGATGGGACCAACCTTGAGGGTCATCTCCTTAACGTCCGCGTCGGGCATGGTGGTGTTGCCCTTGGTCTGGGTATCGATCAAGACCTGACGCGCCTTTTCATAGGGCAGCTGGTTAATTGGCGTCGACCCTTTCAGACTATCGATGAACTGCTGTGTGGTCTGTTCCAGCACGACAGCAGGAAGATCGGTATTCGGTGCTGTAGTGTCCTGCGAGAAAGCGAAAGTTGGCATGGCAGCAATGACTACGCTGGTTGTGAGGGTGCGAAGGATGGTCATATAAGTCTCTTTGTAATATGAAGTTAACATTTAACGCCAGGGCCCACATCGGTTTGATAGGGCGATGCGTCCAGCCAAACTTCGTGTGCTTGAGCAGATGTTATGCCCCGCGACAACAAAGCTGTTAAGGACACAAGCAACTATCTTCTGACCTACGTTTGTCTGTCTGTTCGTTAACGCACGCACCGCCCTAGCTACTGGCCAACTAATCCAGGATCAGCGCAAGTCAGTTTTACTGTCTAAACTAAACCGAAATGACTGGTTATCAGGAGCGCCGTATGCACGAACTGGATCGCTATATCTGCCCGCCTGGGTTTTGTGGTGCTGCATGTGTCTGGTGCAATGTGCCACTGGAAAATAAAGCGCGGTAGCGTTATAAAGCGTATGAGCCTGCTCGATTAAGAAATAAGATCACGGCAGATTTTCGGGAATAATTTGAGCCCTGCGAGCAGAGCATTGTGAACGGCCTTGGCCGGAGTGCAGGATTTTGAAGCATTGGCCGGAGGCTGAACTATGAGGGAAGCGAAGGAGAGCATGAATCACTTTAGGGATAAAATCATTCCCTATTGTATTCAAACCACGGACCTCCATTCGCCTCTGAATTCCGCAAATTCACGCAACGGTGTCAGGCCAGCGCAGCCCGCACCTTCTTGCCCAGATGACCCATGTCGACCCGACCAAGTACCTGAGGGCGCAGCTCGTTCATCACCCGGCCCATGTCCTGCATTCCCTGGGCATCGGTTGAGCTGATAGCGCCACGGACCAAGCCGTCCAGGTCGTCTTCAGTCAGGGCGGCGGGCATGAATTCCTCAATAACCACCATTTCCTCCCGCTCGATGTCGCCCAGTTCCTTGCGACCGGCATCGTCGTATTGACTGGCAGAATCGCGGCGCTGTTTAAGCATTTTGTCCAGCACCTTCAGAACGTCTTCGTCATTCACCTCGCGGCGCTCATCAATCTCGATCTGTTTGACCGCGGCCTGAACCAACCGCAGGGTGCCAAGCCGAAATTTTTCCCTACTCCGCATCGCGTTTTTTACCGCGCTGCTCAATTGTTCCTTGAGTGATAATTCCGCCATGGTCGAACTCCTGTTCCATAAGTTAAAAGGACTAGTTTCGCATTAAACGAAGAAGTAGGTGTGTTTGTCATCACCAAATTAGAGGCTGCAAAGACTTCGACAAATCAAAACCCAACGGCTGCCGAAAGCTCATCGCCTCTGGAGCAACGAGCAGCCAGCCCAGAGCGCCCACATTTGCGAGAACAGCCAGCCATCCAGAATGGCAAAAAGTACCCGCTACCGAGCGCAAGCCGTTAACCAAGGCGACTTGATCAGGCCTAACTAGCCTGTTGGGAGGTGGCAGCAGTCTGAGCGAAAGCCCTCAATACAGGCGATCGATATAGGACTCGTGCGGCTTCGCCGTACGGTTGTCGTCGTGCGACCATTCGCGCGGAGGCAGGTCCGGGACAGGCGGCAGATCGCGGCTATAATCGAATTGCTCCAGCAGATTGCTGATACAGTTCAACCGGGCATGGCGCTTAACGTCGGCGTCTACCATCCGCCACTGTGCGTATGGCAGGTCCGTGTAACGCAGCATTTCGTCCTTGGCCCTTGAGTACTCGGCCCACAGTTCGCGCGACTTGAGATCCATCGGGGATATCTTCCAACGCTTGGTAGGGTCAGCGGCACGCGCCTGAAAGCGCTGCTCCTGGACTTCCTCGCTGACCGAGAACCAGTACTTCAGCAGAATAATACCTTCCTTGACAAGCATGCGCTCGAATTCGGGGCAGGTGTGCATGAACAGCGCGACCTCCTCGGCCGTAGCGAACCCCATCACCCGTTCAACGCCGGCCCGGTTGTACCAGGAGCGGTCAAACAGCACCATCTCGCCGGCCGCCGGCAGGTGGGACACGTATCGCTGAAAGTACCACTGGCCACGCTCGCGATCGGACGGTTTGCCAAGTGCGACCGTACGCACAATCCGAGGATTCGTCTTCTCGGTAATGCGCTTGATGGTACCGCCCTTGCCGGCGGCATCGCGTCCCTCGAATAAGACCACGATGCGCAGGCCTTGGTCGGTAATGGTGCGCTGAAGCTTGGCCAGCTCCTCCTCCAATCGTGCCAGTTCCTCCTCGTAGATTCCCTTCTTCAATATACCGTGCTTATCATAAGCATCGTCGCTGAAGCGACGACTCGGCGACAATGACTGCATGCAACTTCTCCAGATTGACTGTCCGGCTCTTGACTTCCTGAGCTTACTTACATTACAGAAATGTGACAAAGTAGTATATGTAATCGACTCCTGCCATATCGATGGCGTCGCGCCCTGACTGCGCGAAGTCAAACCCGCGCCAATAGCGGGAAGGGTAAGCCAATGAACTACCGCCAACTCGTCCTCGCCGGAATACTCAGCCTTCTGGCTTTTGCACTCTGGACGAGCCCCGAATTCAAACAGATTGCCGCCGGTGTTGCGATCTTCCTGTTTGGCATGCTCTCACTCGAGAACGGGTTCCGCCAATTCACCGGCGGATTCTTGGAAAATGTGCTGCGCCGAACAACAGACACGATTCCGAAGAGTCTCGGTTTCGGCATCGTCAGCACCGCTATTATGCAATCCAGCTCCCTGGTATCGGTCATCACGATATCGTTCGTGAGCGCCGGCCTGCTCCCCCTGATCACCGGCATCGGCATCATTTTCGGAGCCAACCTGGGCACCACAACCGGCGCGTGGCTGTTCGCCACCATCGGCATGAAAATGAGCCTCTCGGCCTTCGCGCTGCCCATGCTCGTCTTCGGCGTTGTGCTGAATTTCCAGCAACCCCGCGCACTGAAAGCCATCGGCGCGATTCTGGCCGGTCTCGGGTTTCTGTTTCTCGGCATCGATTTCATGAAGGAGGGGTTCATAAGCTACCAGTCGGCGGTCGATCTGCGTGAATATGCGATGACGGGCGTAACCGGACTGCTTGTTTATGCGGGGCTCGGAATTCTGGCGACGGTCATCATGCAGTCGAGCCACGCAACGCTGGCTCTAACCCTGGCCGCCCTGGCCACAGGCCAGATAACCTACGAGAACGCGCTCGCCCTGGCTATCGGTGCCAATATCGGCACAACGGTGACCGCGCTGATCGGCGGTCTTGGCGCAAATATCGCCGGCAAGCAACTGGCAGGCGCCCACCTTTTGTTCAATATGGCGACGGCGGCGATCGCCTTGATACTGATCGAGCCCCTGCGCTGGTCCGTTGACTTTCTGTCGGCGCTCATGTCGATCGCCGAAGATGATTATACGGTCAAGCTCGCCATGTTCCACACCCTGTTCAACTGCCTGGGTGTCGCCGTGATGTTGCCACTTATATCGCGGATGGCGAGCGCACTGGAACGCTGGTTGCCGGAACGAGAAGAGGAATCCGCGGCGCAGCCGAAGTACCTGAACCCCGCTGCGATGGACTCCCCCGATAGCGCAAACGCAGCAGTCCGCCGGGAAGTCTGGCACCTGTTTGACCAGGCCTTCGCCATCCTCGCCCATGGCCTCCACCTGCACCGCGAACAGATCCGCAACTGCGATGACCTGGAAGCAACGATCAATAACAGCCGAGAGCACATCAACATCAACATCGACTTGGTCTATCGGCAGCGCGTCAAGCGCCTTTATAGTGCTATCCTCGATTTCATTTCCGGGCGAATGACGCGAATATCGTCGGCCAGTTCCACCGAAGCACTCTACCGCCTGCAGCACGCCGCCGGCGAAATGGTGGAGGCCATCAAGCACGTTAAGCACCTGCGCAAGAATCTCACTTTCTACATGGTTGCGGATAACACCGCTATCCGTAAAGAGTACAACGATCTGCGGCTGCGGGTCGCGATGGTGCTGCGGGAAACCCATCGGTTTTACGAGGGCAAATTTGACGACGCCAGCACGGCCATACTGGAGCTCGACGAGATCGCTGTACGTGCCCGAGTGGACCGCGAATCCATGGTCGCGCGCGTCACGAAACTCCTCGGCGCAAAGCGGATCGACTCAGCAATGGCCACTTCCCTGCTCAACGATTCCGCTTATGCCAGCGAGACAGTGGATGCTATTCTGACCGGAACACGTGCGCTCCTGACAGCCACGGATGTGGAAGCCGCCCGGACCACAGAGGCACTGTCTGTGAGCGATGCAGGCCAGGCAGACATCATCGTCTGACGCGCAATGGGCTCGTGACGGCGTCCCCGCCGACCAATCTTCGAACACGGAGGATTCAGGCAATGGGTTTCAAAGACTTGGTGGCAACGTTCGACGATGCACTGCGCAAACACGACAAGGGCAATTCCCTCAAGCGCAAGGAACTGAAGCATCTCGAGCAGGCACTGAAAAAAAAACGAGCGAAATATCGCGAACGGCTGAACTCCGGCTCGTCAGAGGAAACACCCGCCCAAACCGAGGTTCGCCTGCGCGTAGTCGAGGCGCAACTCGCTAAGCTGCGCGAGCTCAGGGCAGAAGCATCCCTCTGATAGTATAGAACAGTAAAGCCGCTAGCAGTCCCGATACCGGTACCGTAATCAACCATGCAGCCACGATCTTGAACAACGCCGATCGCTTGACGAGCTCCTCGCGGTACACTTTTTTCAGGCCCTTGCGGTCTTTTTTCGAGATCGGCGAGGTGCTGGTGCCATCCTTTTGCTTTTTGAGATTCCCGAGGATTTCTCCCTTCCCTTCGAACGAGGTCTCATCGAACTCCTTAAGCAGACGCTCTACTTTTGCCCGGC
Source organism: Marinobacter sp. LV10R520-4 (assembly GCF_002563815.1). NCBI lineage: Bacteria > Pseudomonadati > Pseudomonadota > Gammaproteobacteria > Pseudomonadales > Marinobacteraceae > Marinobacter > Marinobacter sp. LV10R520-4. The sequence continues at coordinate 678,051 of NZ_PDJM01000001.1, forward strand.
TTTCTCCGGCATGGTGCGCCTTGATCTCGTCAATCTTCTGGCGATAGGTGGTTTTGAGATGCTCGCGCAGAAAGCCGACTCCGAACACACCCCCTATGGCAATGTGGGTCGAGCTCACGGGAAGGCCCAGCTGGCTTGCGATAATAACGGTAACCGCCGCGGCCATGGCCACGCAGAAGGCACGCATGCGGTCGAGTTCCGTGATCTCCGATCCGACAGTGCGTATAAGCTTGGGGCCATACAGTGCCAGGCCGAGTGCAATCCCGAGTGCGCCCACCAACAACACCCAGATAGGGATTGCCGCCTTCGCCGCCACGCCACCTTGCAGCACAGCTTCATTGATCGCGGCCAGCGGCCCTACCGCGTTAGCAACGTCATTCGCCCCGTGCGCGAAGCTCAGAAGCGCAGCCGAAAAAATAAGCGGGAAGGTGAAAAGGCTGTCGACTCCAGCTTTACTGTTTTCCACCTCGGCCGACGGACGGGCAATAAGCCATTTTGTGAGCCACCATACGATGGCGCCAACAATCGCGCCAAATCCGCCCGCAGGCAATAACCCGATGTCGACGACCTTACCTAGCCCCTTTATCAAGAGATACGTGGCAAAGACCCAAGCCATTATTGCGACGAACACCGGTACGTTCTTTCTGGCGGCTTGAGCAATGTCCTGCTTGTAGGTAATCTGGCGCTTAATGAGGCACAGGGAAAGTGCTGCAATGACCCCACCCAGCACCGGCGATATAACCCAGCTCGCGACGATCTGGCCAAACTGGCTCCAATCCACTATATCTGCGCCACCCGCCGCGATACCCGCGCCCATGACACCGCCGACGATTGAGTGGGTCGTGGAGACGGGCGCTCCGACGTATGTGGCCGTATTCAGCCAGAGCGCTGCGGCAAGCAGTGCCGCCATCATAAGCCAGATGGTAACTATTCAGCTCAAATTTTCTAAAAAAGTTCTTGACAGGGTTTTGACTTCAATTCCGAGAACTTTGGCCGCACTCAGTGCGAGGCCATAAAGTCGTGCGCAGAACCTCCACCATCCTCTCGGTGCAGTCTTGTGCTGTCGCTCATCCCCTGGGCGCAGTGGCCTTGAAAAAGTCGCTCAAATCCGCGTTCAGGACGAAAAATTCGACCTGAAAAAGTCGTGCGATAATAAGGCATCACTCGACGGTACTCAGACCCATGAAGATCAGCAACATTGATGTCGACGCCGCGCTGGCGAACGTCAGACACCAACTCCAAGCAGACACAACCGTCGCGCCTTCCATGCGGACGGCCATCGAGTTGCTGATTGTGCTGGTCCAGATACTGAGTGGGCGGATTAACACCCACAGTGCCAACAGCAGTAAGCCGCCGTCTCAGGATCCGAACCGCCCCAGACAGAACCGTTTGAAGAGCGGGCGTAAGCCAGGCGGGCAGCCCGGCCGCGTTGGGAAGACGTTGCAACCGGTGGTAGATCCGGATGCCATCCAGCGGGTGAAAGTGGATCGGCGCACCTTACCCAAAGGCGGCGCATTTCGGGTTGTGGGCTTCGAGAAACGTCAGGTCGTTGATCTGGACATCCGCCGTTTTGTCACCGAGTACCAGGCCGAGATCCTGGAAAATGCCCAGGGGCAACGTTTTGTGGCGCCTTTTCCGGTCGGTGTAGAACGCTCGGTTCAGTACGGCCCGCAGCTGAAGGCCCACGCGGTCTATCTGTCGCAATACCAGCTCCTGCCCTATGATCGCATCCGCGAGTACTTCGAAGACCAGGTCGGCATCCCGCTGAGTGTCGGCTCACTGTTCAACTTCAATCAGGACGCTTTCAATAAGGCCGCTGAATTTGAGCCGTGGGTCAAGGATCGCCTGGCCGAGGCGTCGGTGGTTCACGCCGATGAAACAGGCGTGAACATCGGTGGTCAACGTCACTGGCTGCACGGCGCATCGAATGACCGACTGACCTGGCTTGCGCCCCATGCACAACGAGGTCAGCAGGCGATGAATGCGATCGGCATCCTGCCGCGCTTCAACGGTGTGCTCTGTCACGATCACTGGAAGCCGTATTACCGTTATTCATGCTTGCACTCTCTGTGCAATGCGCACCACCTGCGAGAACTTCAGCGCGCCTGGGAGCAGGATAAACAGGTGTGGGCTCAGCGGATGCAAACTCTACTGAACATCATGACCGACAGCGTCGACGACGCCGGCGGCTGCCTGCCACCGGACAAAGCGCAGCGGTGGCGCAAGGGGTGTACCGACGCTGCCTGGCAAAAGCGCAAAAAGAGTGCCCGCCGCCGGATGAAAGCCAACGCCAGGGCAAACCCGGGCGACTCAAACGCACGCGGGCACGCAATCTGCTGGAGCGGCTGATCGCCTACGAAGCGGATGTGCTGCGCTTCCTCGACAATCCAGAGGGTCCGTTTACCAACAACCAAGGTGAGCGGGACATCCGTATGTTCAAAGTGCAGCAAAAAATATCGGGTTGTTTTCGATCCTTTGAAGGAGCCGAGATCTTCTGTCGCGTGCGCAGTTATCTGTCGACGGCGCGTAAGCAGAACGTGTCTGCCTCGAAAGCCCTGATGCATTTGTTCGAGGGGAGTATGCCGCCGTTCATGGCGGTGGGTGCGGGTAATGATACGACCGTTTTAAATCAAACCAGCTGAATAGTTACATATGATTTAACATCCGTTGAGGAGCAGCTACAGACATGGCCAACACCAAAGCATACGCCGCACAATCTGTGGAATCAGGCGTCGCACCGTTTGGTTTCGACCGCCGGGAACCTCGGCCCGACGATGTATCCATCGAAATTGATTACTGAGGTGTCTGCCACACCGATATTCATTTCGCGCAGAATGACTGGGGAGTGACTGTTTACCCGGTGGTTCCGGGCCATGAGATTATTGGCCGGGTTACCTCTGTAGGCAGCGATGTCTCAGCCTACCAAGTTGGGGATACCGTTGGCGTGGGTTGCATGGTGGACTCCTGCCGCACCTGCTCCGCCTGCGAATCCGGCCTTGAGCAGTATTGCAAAGAGGGTATGACCGGCACCTACAACGGCGAAGATCGTTACGATCAATCCGTCACTTTTGGTGGCTATTCAGACAACGTGGTCGTCAGCGAGCGTTTCGTGGTCAGGATACCGGAGAAGCTGGACCCCGCCGCCGCTGCACCGCTGCTTTGTGCCGGCATTACCACCTATTCCCCACTGCGCCACTATGGTGTCAAAAAGGGTGACAAAGTGGGGGTCATCGGGATGGGCGGCCTCGGCCATATGGGCGCGAAGATCGCCAAGGCGCTGGGTGCTGAAGTGACCATCTTCACCCGTTCTGAAAGCAAGGTCGCAGAGGCCAAGAAACAGGGCGCCGACCATGTGGTGATTTCCACCGATGAGCAGCAGATGAAGGATGCCACTGAAACTTTTGATTTCATGCTGGATACAGTGCCGGTTCAGCACGACCTGAACCCCTACCTGAACTGCCTCAGCCATGATGGCACCCACATTCTGGTGGGTCTTCTGGAGCCGATTGACCCCGCGCTGGAAGCTGGCAATCTGGTCCTTAAACGTCGGGTGTTGGGCGGTTCGCTGATCGGTGGCATGCCAGAAACCCAGGAAATGCTCGAATTCTGCGCTGAACACGACATTAGCTGCGATATCGAGATGCTCGATATCAAGAATATCAACGAAGCTTACGAGCGCATAAAAAAAGGCGATGTGAAGTATCGCTTCGTGATTGATATGGCAACTTTGAAAGACGCCTGATTCAATAGAGAAGCTGGGACAAAGCTATTTTTAAGCGCCTAACCCGCCGCAAAAGAAAACGTTGCAGAACTCTACCAGCGGTTTGTCTTGCCGCTTCTGTAGGGTTGAAGTGATCACTCTTTCTACAGCGACCGCTAGGGCCCCAAAGCTCACGCCCCCTTAAGCTTGCGCGCCACCCGTTCTTCGCCCCAGCGCGGCATCAGTTTCTGATCAACACCCAAGTGATCCAGCAAACGCGCCACCACAAAATCCACCAGATCGTTGATGGTTTCCGGGTTGTGATAAAAGCCCGGGCTTGCCGGCATGATGACGGCGCCCATGCGGGTCAGTTTCAGCATGTTCTCCAGGTGCACTTCTGAATAGGGCGCCTCCCGCGGCACCAGTATCAGCTGGCGGCGTTCTTTCAGGGCTACGTCCCCTGCCCTTTCTATCAGGTTGTTGCTAGCGCCTGTGGCCAGGGCCGACAGGGTGCCGGTGCTGCAGGGGCAAATCACCAGCGGGGCTTTTTCGCCGGAACCGGAGGCCGGCGGTGAAAACCAGTCTTCGCGGCCAAATACCAGTACCTGGCCTGGGGCTGCCTGGCTGTATTCGCTCAGGCACTGTTGCATGGCCGGCGGTGTGCCGGGCAACTTCAGGTCGGTTTCGGTGGCAATCACAATCTGCGCGGCTTTGCTGATCATCACCTGAACCCGGCAGCCGGCGGCTACCAGGCATTGCAGCAGACGCAGGCCGTAAGGCGCGCCAGAAGCGCCGGTAAACGCCAGATTGATGACTCGCTGGGCATTGTCTGTTGCTGCTGTGTCACTCACTGCGGGCACCTCACTCATGCACGGCTTGCTCCGATTCCAGGGCTGCGTAATTTGAATTACCCGTTGATACGTTCGATTTCAGCAATCAGTCGTTGATGAATGCCGCCAAAACCACCGTTGCTCATAATCACAATGTGGCAGGGGCTGGGTAAGTCGGCCATTACCCGCGCAATCACATCGTCTACCGATGCTTCTACCTGATGCAAGCTACTGTCGGCGTTGACCTGTTGCCAGCGCTCAACCAGTTCCGGCAACCAGCTGGAATCGTTCAGGTTGGCCCAGAGCACGCGATCGGCGGCGGCCGCGCTGGGCAACAGGGTGTCGCTGTGTACGCCCTGTTTCATGGTATTGGAACGGGGCTCGATCAACGCCAGCACCGGCTCGTCGCCCACCTGTTTACGCAATCCGTCCAGGGTAGTGGCGATGGCTGTGGGGTGATGGGCGAAGTCGTCGTATACCTTGACGCCATTGATGTCCGCCAGCAGCTCCATACGCCGTTTTACTCCCGAAAACCGGCACAACGCGCTAATGGCATGATCTGGAGTAACGCCCACATGACGCGCTGCGGCAATGGCCGACAGGGCGTTACGCACGTTGTGCAGGCCAGTTTGGGCCCACTTTACGGCGGCCACCGGTTGCTCGTGATGCAGCACCATGAAATGGCTGCCGTCGTCGCTCAACAGCTCGGCTCGCCAGTGGCTTGGGCTGTTTGCTTCACCACCAATAGAAAGCGTTTGCTGCGGGGTCCAGCAGCCCAGGGCAATGGCGTTGTCCAGGTGGCTATCCAGCGTCGGGCGCAGAATCAAGCCCTGGGACGGCACGGTGCGAATCAGGTGATGGAACTGGCGCTCGATGGCTTCTACGTTGTCAAAAATATCGGCGTGGTCGAATTCCAGATTGTTCAGAATCAAGGTGCGAGGGCGGTAGTGGACAAACTTCGAACGCTTGTCGAAAAACGCGCTGTCGTATTCGTCGGCTTCAATCACAAAAAAGTCACTGCTGCCCAGGCGCGCAGACACCGGCAAATCCTTCGGCACGCCGCCTACCAGATAACCGGCGTCAAACCCGGCCTGCTCCAGTATCCACAGCAGCATGGCGGTGGTGGTGGTTTTGCCGTGGGTGCCGGCTACCGCCAGCACCCAACGCTGGTGTAACACTTCCCGTGCCAGCCATTCGGGACCGGACATATAGGGAATATTGCGGTTAAGCACCTGTTCCACTTCGGTGTTACCGCGGGACATGGCGTTGCCGATCAGCACCAGATCGGGCCGCGGTTTGAGGTTGTCAGGGTGGTAACCTTCAATCAGCTCGATTCCCTGAGCTTGCAGCTGGGTACTCATGGGCGGATAAACGCCTAGATCAGAGCCTGTCACCTTGTGCCCCAGCTCACGGGCCAATACGGCCAGGCTACCCATAAAGGTGCCGCAAATACCCAATATATGAATGTGCATGAAACCGACCGCCTCCTGATAAAAACGCTGCCAAGCGTCCCCCATACGCTGCGGTCCGTCAAGCATGCGATGCTGACCGTTTCAGTTTTACCGGTCATGAAAATTGCCGGCAATTGTCGTATCATGCGCACCATCGTCGAACCAGTGAGAGGCTTACCTGCCAGATGGCCATTAAAAACGCATTTTACGCACAATCCGGTGGCGTTACCGCCGTTATAAACGCCAGCGCCTGTGGCGTTATTCAAACCGCCCGCCGGCACCCCGACAAAATCGGCAAGGTGTACGCCGGTCGTAACGGTATTCTCGGTGCGCTGAAAGAAGAACTGATCGATACCAGTCTGGAATCTGACGACGCCATTGCCGCCCTGATGCATACCCCCGGCGGTGCTTTTGGATCCTGTCGCCACAAGCTGAAAAATATTTCCGAAAACCGCCGCGAATACGAGCGTTTAATTGAAGTGTTCCGCGCTCACGACATCGGTTATTTCTTTTATAACGGCGGTGGCGATTCCCAGGACACCGCTTACAAGGTATCGCAGATCAGCGAAAAAATGGGCTATCCCATTACCTGCATCGGTGTGCCCAAAACCGTTGATAACGATCTGCCCTTCACCGACTGCTGCCCCGGCTTTGGCTCGGTTGCCAAGTACATTGCCATCTCCACGATGGAAGCCAGCCTGGACATCAAATCCATGTGCGAGACCTCCACCAAGGTGTTCATTCTGGAGGTGATGGGCCGCCACGCTGGCTGGATTGCAGCCTCCGGCGGGCTTGCCGGTCAGGGCGAAGGCGAGCCGCCGCACATTATTCTATTCCCGGAAATCCCGTTTGATCGAGAGGCCTTCCTGGCCCGGGTGGATTTTTGCGTGAAGGAATACGGTTATTGCGTCATTGTTGCGTCCGAAGGCGCCCAATACGAAGACGGCCGCTTTCTGGCGGAAGCCGGAGCCCGCGACGCCTTTGGCCACACCCAGCTAGGTGGCGTTGCACCGGCGCTGGCAAATCTGATGAAGCAGGCTCTGGGCTACAAGTACCACTGGGCCGTAGCCGATTACCTGCAGCGCAGTGCACGCCATATCGCCTCGGCCACTGACGTAGAGCAGGCCTACACCGTTGGCAAGGCGGCAGTGGAAATGGCCATTGCCGGCAAGCAGGCGCTGATGCCCATCATCGTTCGCGAGCAAGCCAAGCCTTATCGCTGGAGAGTGGGCGAGGCACCGCTGAGCGAAGTGGCTAACCAGGAAAAGAAAATGCCCATTCACTACATCACCGATGATGGCTTTGGCATTACCCAGGACTGCCGTGACTACCTGAGCCCGCTGATTCAAGGCGAAAGTTTTCCACCTTTTGAAAACGGCTTGCCAAAAGTAGCCAAACTGAAAAACCAGCTGGTAGAAAAGCGCCTTAAAACTGCATTCGAACTCTGAGACAACCCCTTCATTACTCAGTGCGGTAGCCCCCGGCTGCCGCACTGCCAGCGTCGCAGTCAAAAAAATATCCGGTGTTTGAGCGGCAGCTGCTTTATTGTATGCTGAGAACTGTCTTGGCTTTGAAGCCAGTGTTATTCCCTGGGTGCTAATGATTCATGCCGAACTCACCAAAACCCGATACTAGCTCTTATTGCATTGCTCTGCAGCCAATTTGCGACGCCAATATGGCCCACGTGGCCGACGAGCTGCTTTACCGAGCCACCTCAGGCGCGAGTTCCGCTGTTATAGAAAATGGCCTTACCGCCACTGCGCGGGCCTGCAATGCGGCCTTTTACGAAGCCGGTATAGAATCACTTTGCGGCCGTAGGCAGCTGTTTTTCAATGCCCCGCGCGAATGGCTGTTGAACCCGGCATTACTGCCGCCCAGCCCAAAGCAGGTGGTTATTGAGGTACTGGAAAGCGTAGAGGGTGACGAAGAGGTCCTTGCAGCACTGAGGCATATAAAATCCCAGGGCTACACCGTAGCACTGGATGATTTTGTACTGACCGACTCCACCCAACCGCTTTTGGACCTGGCCGACATTATCAAACTGGACATGCTGGAGCAGCCTCCTACCAGAAAGCAGGTAGAACACTACCTGGCTCGCGGCATCACCCTGCTGGCCGAAAAGGTGGAAACCAAAAAAGAGTTTGATCAGGCCAAGGCCATTGGATTTACTCTTTTTCAGGGTTACTTTTACGCCCATCCGGAGACCCGTCAATCCACCGCCTTCAAGCGCGGGCGCAATCAATCGGCACAACTTCGCCTTCTGGGCGAATTACAAAAACCCGAAGCGGACTACAACGAACTGGAGCGGTTGCTGGTGCAGGAACCCCAGCTGGGGGTGCAAATGCTGCGTACAGTGAATTCGGCAAGCTACAATCTGTCTCAGAAAATCGTTAGTTTGCGCCAGGCCATGGGACTTCTGGGGCTGAACCGCCTTCGTAATCTGGTCACCATGCTGGTACTGGCTCATGACGACCCGTGCAACATGTTGCTATTGCCACAGGCGCTGACCCGTGCAGCCATGTGCGCACGGCTGGCCGCACGAGACTGCAAGGAGAACAAAGAGCCCGCATTCATGGTGGGCTTGCTGTCGATGGTTGATGTGCTGCTCGGCCAAAAGTTGGAGCTGTTGTGTGACCATATCGCCCTTGCTCCAAATATCAGGCAAGCTCTGCTTGCTCACAAGGGCCCTCTCGGCAAGACCCTTCATTTGGTAAAAGCCTTTGAGAAGGGCCGCCTGAAAAATGCCAGTGACGAAACGGTCACCACACTTAACCAATATTTTCTGGAAAGTCGGATCTGGACCAATCAGGTTCTGGATGGAATGGACAAATAGACGCGATTAATGCTCGGCTGTTTCTTGCTGGCGTACAAAAGCGGAGAATTCATCATAACCGCCAATGTGTTGTTCACCCACGAAGATCTGCGGCACAGTATGAACAGGCTTGCCGATTTTCTGAGCAATGTCCGCCTTGGTAATGTCTTCTTCAATCATGTCGACCCATTTGAACTCGAAACCGCGAGCTTCGCACAGACGAATGGCCCCTACGCAGAAACCACAGCTGGTACGACCGAAAATTGTAACCTTTTCCATAACTCGCTCCCGTTATCAATGCTTGCCTGTTCGTTTGACGGCTATTAGCTTGGTGAATGTTGGGTGTGTATTTAAGGATATGATGGCATGGCTGCCAGGGAATGAAAATTGACTGTTTGAATAGACGCGATAGTCTAGTATCAGGTTTAGCCAGCTATGCTGTAGGCCAGGGCTGAGCCAATCAATCCTCAACCGGAGAACCCGTGGTATACCTGACCCTGTTCGCCACTGCTTTTGCCGCTGCTACGCTGCTGCCCGCGTATTCGGAAATCCTTCTGGGCACCCTTCTGGCCCAGGGCTATGGGCCATTCTGGTTGTGGTTTGCGGCCACAACCGGAAATACACTGGGATCTGTGGTGAACGGAATCATCGGGCGCCAAGTGGATCGATTCAAGCACAAGCGCTGGTTTCCGATGACCGAAGTGCAGCTGCACAATGCGCGCAACCGCTTTAACCGCTTTGGCCAATGGTCGTTACTGATGGGCTGGCTACCGATTGGCGGCGACGCGCTTACGCTAGTCGGCGGTATTATGCGCGTGCCCTGGCTGAACTTTGTCATTCTGGTCGGCATCGGCAAGGGTCTGCGCTATGCCATTGTGATGTGGCTGGTACTCAGTGCCTACGGTCCCGAAATCGAGTCGCTGGTGTCTGGTTTAGTGCTCTCGGGATAAAGATAACGCCGTAGCATTGGCTCGCCGTTGAACTCTGACTGCAAAACGGCAATAAACGTGTAAACCCCGATCAACTTGCGATTCAGAAACACGAATTCTTTTGGTGGCACGCGAAAGTAACGACTAATGGCAGAACGAGCGGCCTGGCGCGCTACTCTTGAAGGCAGGTCGCTTTGTTTCCAGCGATACTGGCCTGCGCTGTTCACAGCCTCGGCTGGCCATTCGCTGGGGTCGCCAATCAACGGCTCCAACACTGACATACACACCCGACCAAAGGTTTCCAGCACCTCAGTGGGCCAGTCACGGCTCATAAACCGGAGTTGCACGCCGCCATCGATTACCGCGTCCAGATCGCTTTCATAGGAGGCACGAATCATCTGGATAACCGGCTGTAGAAACTCATCGCTATAGCGCTGCACCGCGCCAAAATCCAGCAGCACAATACGATCGTGGTCTGCTTCTGCGCCCGGCTCCCCGGCCAGGCGAATGCGATAGTTGCCAAAGTTCGGATCGGTCTGAATTTCACCCCAGTCAAACAACTCGCGAAAGAACAGCTCCAACGCGGCCTTACCCAGTTCACTGCGGCGCTCCAACGAGATTCCGGCAACCGTGGACGAATTAACCGAGTGACCGCGCTCATAAGTAGAGGCAATCACCTGGCCGCTGGAGTATTCCGGCAGCACCCGCGGCACAATGAAACGCGGATCGTCTAGCAGCATTTGACGAAAACGTTCAGTGGTGTCAGCTTCCAGGCGGTAATCCACCTCGCGGTGCATCATGACACGCACTTCGTCCAGCCAGTCGTCGAATTCCGGGCCAAAATTAACTAAACGGGCCATTTTCAGCATCTTGGCAACGGAGTTCAGATCGCTGTCGACCGCATCCCCCACACCGGGATACTGCACTTTCAGCACCAGTTCCAGGCCATCACTCAGGCGCCGGGCGCGATGAACCTGGCCCAGTGAAGCGGCGCCAATAGGCTGATGCTCAATGTCCAGCTGCGCCAGGCGCTCATTGCCCAATTCCGATTGCAGCACGCGCTCGATGGCCGGCCACGCCAAAGACGTGGTCTGATCTTCCAGCGTGTGCAGCGCTTCGGTGACTTCATCGGGCAGAAAATGCTCGCCGTACAAGGCCATCACCTGGCCAATCTTGACCACGCTGCCTTTTAGCTGGCCCAGCTCGCTCACCAGAAAGCGGGCCTGGGACGACATCATGGCTTTGTGACGTTGTTCGCGGCGCTCCTTACCACCCAGCCAATTGGTCGCCATGTGGGAAGCCATGCGGGTGCCGGCAAACAGACCGGCACGGGTGAGGCTTAGCCTGCGTTCGAAGCTGCCGGTTTTTATGCGTGAGACAGAGTTGTCTGATCCCTTTTTTGCCATAAATACTCTCCAGCCCTAAATCTCTCCAGCTTAAATGCTCTTTAACTTAAAGACTCTTTAACTCAAATATTCACGAACTTAAACTTTTTTAGCCCGGCATTGCCACATCTTGACGCAGATTTACCAGCTCTGCTGCCAGCTTACCGAGCCCTCGCCTGCCAGGCTATGGCCCAGAGCAGCCACCAGATGTTCGGCAAGCTGCCGCTCTATTTGTGCAAATGTGGCGTGCTGCGCAAAGTCCTGAACCTGGCACATGGCCATACCGGCATAGCCACACGGATTGATTCGCGCGAAAGGTTCCATGTCCATGGCAACATTCAACGCCAGGCCGTGAAATGAACAACCACGCCGCACACGCAAACCCAGCGAGGCGATTTTCGCGCCATCCACATAAACCCCCGGCGCATCGGCCCGCGGCGCGGCGCTTATACCCAAAGGTGCGAGAGTGTATACGATGGACTGTTCAATATGGCTGACCAACGCGCGAATACCCAAGGCACTGCGAGTCAGGTCAATCAACAGATAAATGACCAATTGGCCGGGGCCGTGGTAGGTCACCTGACCACCCCGGTCTACCTGAACCACCGGTATATCACCGGGCGCCAGAATATGCTCGGCCTTACCGGCCTGCCCCTGGGTATAAACCGGCGGGTGCTGCAGGCACCAGAGCTCGTCAGCGCTGTTTTTATCACGGCTGGCGGTGAATGCCTGCATGGCATGCCAGGTTTTCAGGTAGGGCTGCTCACCCAATGAGCGCACAATCAGTTGGCTCACGGTTACAACACCATGTGCACACGGCCGCTGACTTTAAGCTCGTTAAAAAGCGCCTGCAGTTGTGGCTCCCCGGTTGCAACCATGGTCAGCCGCACCGAGCAGAAACGGCCGTTGCGGCTGTCGTTTACAGTCACGGTGCTGGCATCTGGCCTCGGTGCATGGCGCTCAACCACTGCCAGCACAAACTCCCTGAAATCCGGGGCTGCATTACCAATCACTTTGATCGCGTAATCGCAGGGGAATTCGATTTTTGGCGCTTTTTCGTCACTCATCTTGCTGTCCGGCTATAGGGTTATGGCTTACTGAAAAAACTTCACAAAAAACAGTTTTACCGCGTCCCAGATACGCTTGAAAAACCCGCCCTCAGGCACATCTACCAGCGCCAACACGGGCTGATCTACAAGCACTTCGCCCTGAAACGAAACCTTGATGCGGCCCAGTTCATCGCCAGCACTGACCGGTGCTTTAACCACTGAATCCAGGTCTATGACAGATTCCAGCTGATTGCGGGCACTGCGGGAAATGGTGACATAAACATCTTCAAGCACCCCAACCGGCAAGGTGTTGGCAGCACCACCCCAAACCGGCGACTGGATCAGTTCCTGGCCTGCACTGAACAGGCGCTCGCTCTGATAGTAACGGAAGCCGTAGTTCAGCATTTTCTGCACTTCCTGTGAGCGCGACTCCGCACTGCGAGCGCCCATCACCACCGCTATAAAACGGGTGTCATCGCGTTTTGCCGAGGCAACCAGACAATATCCGGCCTCTTCGGTGTGTCCGGTTTTCAGCCCGTCTACGCTGTTGTCACGCCACAACAAGCTGTTGCGATTTGGCTGCCGGATGTTGTTGAAAGTGAACTGCTTTTCGGCGTACATCGGATAGGTTTCAGGGTAGTCGTTGATAGTGGCCTGAGCCAAAAGAGCCAAGTCTTGAGCGGTTGAATAGTGGTTGGGTGACGGCAATCCGGTGGCGTTCTCGAAATTGGTATTGGTCATGCCCAAGAGTTCAGCCTGCTGATTCATGATGTCGACAAACGCACCCTCGCTGCCGGCAACAAATTCCGCCAAAGCCACAGAGGCGTCGTTACCGGATTGAATCACCACTCCACGTAACAAATCTTCTACCGATACGCTGGTGCCCTCACGCACAAAGGTACGGGAACCTCCGGTTTGCCAGGCAGTAACGCTGATGGGCACCATGTCGCCCATGGCAATGCGGCCTTCATCCAGCTCGCGCTCAACAATGTAGGCAGTCATCATTTTAGTCAGGCTGGCAGGCGGCAGGCGCTCGCTGCTGTTGTTTGCCATAATGAAGTGCCCGCTTTTGGGCTCCATCAACACGTAGGAACTGCCGGCAATCTGCGGCGGCGCCGGTATCAGTACGGTCTGGGCCAGTGCGTTGCCAGCGACGACCAGCAACAGTGTGTACACAAAAAAAGCGGAACGGAACAGAGATATAAAAGCCATGGTTTTTTTCATTTATCGGTCAGTGTATGGATAGGATTTACCGGCGGCTCTTCTGCCTAGATAAGCCAGCGCGAATCGGTCAGCGAGCGTCCGTCAGCAAAATGGTTTGATTGAAGCCGTGGGTCTGCAGCAACTGCTGGGCTTGCAGGGCGCTCTGTTCATTGTTGAAAGGGCCGGCCTGAACGCGGTGAAAACGCCCGCTACCGGTGTCAGCCACTTTAACCCGCATGGGTGTCTGCATCTGGTCTTGAACCTTTCGTATCAGATTTTTTGCCGCAACGTTGCTGGAGAATGACGCCAACTGCACGAATACTCCTTGAGCTGCAGACGCGACGGCTGTTGCGCTATCCGGACGTTCTGCCGGAGCCGGAGCCGGCCCCGCCGCCACCACAGGTTCACGCTGAGGTTCTGGGCCCTTGGGCTTTGATTGCACAGCCACCGCTTGCGACCTGGCAGCTCCACCAAACGGTTTATTGGCCAAGAACATGGCGCCGTCCGGGCTAACCGTTATCGCTGCCACTTCTACCTTTGCGACACCCTGGCCCTGGTAACCCAGCCGTTTGGCTGCAGCGTAAGACAAATCAATCATCCGGTCGCCATGAAAAGGACCGCGGTCGTTTACCCGCACAATTACCGAGCGGCCGTTGGCAAGGTTGGTCACCCGCGCGTAGCTGGGAATGCGCAGTGACTTGTGGGCGGCGGTCATCTGGTACATATCGAACACTTCGCCGTTAGAGGTTTTGTGGCCGTGAAACTTTTCACCGTACCAGCTTGCCATGCCTTCGGCCACATACCCGTCGTTGTCGTCCATCACGCTGTATTGTTTGCCCCACACGGTGTAAGACGATTTGTTGCCTGCCCGCCGCGGCTCCTCATGACGAGGTTGCGCATCTTTTAGTCCGGAGGCGTCAAAGTTGCCGTCAGGTGCGCGATCCTGGCTAATTGTATAACGACCGGAATGGTCTTTTTCCGGGGGCGCAGCAGCACAGCCAACCAGCATGGTCAGAGCCCCCGCCAATACGATCCACAGGGCAGGCTTGATGATCACAGTGGGATATCCCCCATAATTGGCAACCGCAAACGCGGACATGGCCCCATTCTAACGGCTGCGGCTGGCACTACGCCATTACCGGGCAGCCATGGTTGTGCTGCTGAACTGTTCACGAACAGATCATGCGGCGGTGGGTGTGAATTGACATCAACACCCCGAAGGCCGCCATAAGGGTAACCCCGGAGGTACCGCCGTAACTGACCAGGGGCAACGGCACGCCCACCACGGGCAACATTCCGCTGACCATACCAATATTGACAAAGATATAAATGAAAAACGTCATGGTCAATGCACCTGCCAGCAAGCGACTAAAAGAATCCTGGGCAGAAACTGCGATGTGAAGGCAGCGCAGAATAATCAGAAAATACACGGTTAGCAAAACCAGCATGCCGACAAAGCCAAACTCTTCCGCCAGCACAGCCACAATGAAGTCGGTGTGGCTTTCGGGCAGAAATTCCAGACGCGACTGGGTGCCGTGTAGCCAGCCCTTGCCATCGTAGCCACCGGAACCGATAGCGGTTTTAGACTGGATGATGTTCCAGCCTGCCCCCAGCGGGTCGCTTTGCGGATCCAGCATGGTCAGCACCCGCTGTTTTTGGTAATCGCGCATGCCGTACATCCACATCACCGGCGCCGACACCGATACCAACGCAAAAAATGCCGCAATCAATTTCCAGCTGATACCGGCAAAAAACACCACAAAAATACCCGCCATACCGACCAGCAGGGAGGTGCCCAAATCAGGCTGTTTGACGATCATCGCCATAGGCACCAGCACAATGGCCATTCCCACCGCCAGATGACGCAACCGTGGCGGCAAATAATGGCGCGACAAATACCAGGCCGCCATCATTGGCACCACCAGCTTCATGTATTCCGAAGGTTGAAACCTGGGCAAACCGGGAACCGCCAGCCAGCGCTGGGCGCCCTTGGCACCAACGCCCACCAGCAGCACAGCCACCAGCGCCACCAGGCCGAGGGTGTAAAACAACGGCGCCCAGCGGCGAAACACGGCGGGGTCAAGCTGGGCCAGCACTACCATTACGACGAAGGCAATTCCCAGACGAATACCCTGAGCCTTGACAACGTCTATATTGCGATCGGCACCGCTGTAAAGCACAAAAAGGCCGCCACCCATCAGCATCAGCAGCAACACCAGTAGAGTGGGGTCAAGATGCACCGTGGCCCAGAAACCGCGGGGGTTTTCCAAGGAGCTGCTGTCGGTGCCGTGTAATATATCCCGATTGGCCATCAGCGAGGGTCCTCAACATTGGCGATGTCTGTGGCGGCGCCCTTTCTATCACTCCCGCCTTCGCCGAATTCCAACAGCCAGGCGTCAAACAGGGCGCGCGCCACCGGCGCAGCAGTACTGCTGCCACCACCGCCGTTTTCCACAATCACCGACACGGCAATCTGTGGGTTATCAACCGGCGCAAACCCAACAAACAGCGCATGATCACGCAGCCGCTCTTTCACCTCCTCTGCATCGTACTCTTCATCTGCAGCTAAGGAAAAAACCTGGGTCGTGCCGGTTTTACCGGCCATTCGGTAGCTGGCATTTGCACCAGCGGCTCGGGCGGTTCCGCGCGCGCCGTGCATCACATCGACCATGGCCTCCACGACAAACTCCCAGTCATCCGGATTCTTCAGCGTTAAGGGCGCGTGATTTTGCTCCGGTAAAAAACTCGTGAGATCGTTGTTGCCGTCAATACTTTTTAGCAGCCGCGGCTCTATCCAATAACCACGGTCGGCAATCAGCGCCGTGGCCGTGGCCAACTGCAAGGGCGTGGCCAGCATAAAACCCTGACCAATACCCAGATTAACCGTGTCACCGGGGTACCAGGGCTCCTGGCGGGCGCCCTGCTTCCATTCCTTCGAAGGCAGCAGACCGCTCAGCGCCCCTGCTACGTCCAGCGCAGCGTCTTCACCGAATCCAAATCGAGAAAGGTAGTGGTGAATGGTATCAACCCCCATGTCCACCGCGATTTGGTAAAAATACACATCGTTGGATAGGGCCAAGGCCAGGTTGAGATCGACCCACCCATGCCCCGAACGTTTCCAGTTCCGAAAACGCCGTCCAGACGAGTTAAGCTGGAAATAACCTGGATCCCACACCCGGCGTGTGCGATTTGTTGCACCGCTATCCAGTGCCGCAATCGCCAACATCGGTTTCAAAGTAGAGCCAGGGGGGTACTGCCCACGAAGAGCACGGTTGAACAGCGGTTTGTCGCGGCTTTCACTCAGCTCGCGATAGTCCTCTACGCTGATGCCGGTCACAAACTGATTGGCGTCAAACCCCGGCACACTGGCCAAAGCCAGAATACCGCCTGTTGCCGGTTCAATCGCCACAATAGCTCCGCGCCGACCGTCAAGCAGCTTGTGGGCCAGCTTCTGTAAGCGCAAATCCAGATGCAGCTGAATATTTTCACCGGGCACCGGATTTTGGCGCTCCAACACCCTAAGGGTGCGGCCACGAGCGTTGGTTTCAACATGCTGATAGCCTACCTTGCCATGCAGCAGCTGCTCATAAAAACGTTCAATTCCAGATTTTCCGATGTAATTGGTACCGGCGTAGTTAACCGGATCAATGCGCTGCAGCTCACTTTGATTAATACGCCCAACGAAGCCCAGGGCGTGGGCGGTCAATTCGCTGTGGGGGTAGTAACGCACCAACTCGGCCTGCACTTCCACGCCCGGTAATTCATGGCGCAGCACCGCTAGCCGGGCTATTTCCTGTTCGTTAAGGTCATAACGCAGAGGCAGTTCCTGAAACGGACGGCGGCGCTCTTTCAAGCGGCGCTGAAAACGCTCAAGATCTTCATCGGAAATGGACAGAATGGTTTGCAGGCGCGCCAGGGTAGCGCTCATATCAGCGATGCGCTCAGGCACCAGAGTCACACTGAACACCGGGCGGTTTTCCGCCAGCAGCACGCGGTTGCGATCGTATACCAACCCCCGGGGCGGGGGCACCGACTGCACCTGAACCCGGTTCTTGTCTGATAGCGTGGTGTAAATCTCGTGTTCTACCACCTGCAACTGGTACAGGCGCGCAATCAACGCCCCCGTTAGCAGCACCACAATAATCAGCATGACCAGGGTGCGGCGCTGGAACAAACGGCGTTCAGCGGCTATGTTCTTGAATTCACCCCAAGGCATGAAGCACTCCCATCGTGCGCCTTACGCCCTGTGGTAAGGATGGTTGCGGGTAATGGACCAGGCTCGGTATAGCTGCTCCGCTAACACAATGCGTACCAACGGGTGAGGCAGCGTCAGCGGCGATAAAGACCATTGTTGGTCAGCGCGCTGACGACAGGCGTCAGCGAGCCCGTCCGGCCCACCCACCAGAAAGTTGACGTCGCGGCCATCCTGTTGCCAGTTTTCCAGTTGCGCAGCCAACTTTTCGGTCGACCAGGGCCGCCCTTCCACTTCCAGCGCTACCACCCGGTCTTTCGGTTGGGTAGCAGCAAGAATGGCATCGCTTTCGCGCTGCATAAGTCTGGGGATGTCCGGGTTTTTACCCCGGTGTGCCATGGCGATTTCGACCAGTTCCAGAGATAACTCCGGAGGCATGCGACGCGCGTAATCCAGGTAACCGGCACTGACCCAGTCTGGCATTTTTTGCCCCACGCAGATCAGACGTAAACGCATGGTTATTCGCCGCCCGCGAGACCAAAATCAGGTGCCGGAGCGTCACGCCAGAATCGTTCCAAATCGTAGAATTCGCGCGCCGCCGGCATCATCACATGCACCACAACATCACCCAAATCCACCAGTATCCAGTCGCTGCCGCCAGCGCCTTCTAAATGATCAACCCGAACACCCTGCTCTTTTGCGTCAACGACGACCGAATTGGCCAACGCTTTCAAGTGTCGGTTGGACGTGCCAGACGCCAAAACCATGAAGTCGGTGACACTGGTGCGCTCGCGCACATCAATGACACTTAAATCCTGGGCTTTTACATCTTCCAGCGCGTTTACTACCAGATCTTTCAGTTGTTCGGCCTGCATAATCACCCTGTTGCCCGGGCTCTGGCCAGAATGGCCGCCCGAAAAGTCGCTATTAACGCGATTGTAGCACTAAAGTTCCACCGCAGGGCAGGCACCATAGAGCCCTTGCCGGTGAATTTCTGCCAGCGCTTGCCAAGGAAGCAGGTAGCGCGCGGAGTGACCCGCCGCCAGACGCTGGCGAATGGCGGTCGCAGAAATATCCAGCAAGGGCGGCGAAAACATTACAATTCGGCCACACGGCAAGTTTTTCAGCTCTTCGCCCTGTTCAAGATAATGCTTCGACAGCAAAGAGGCCGGCACTCCCTGTGGGTCCAACGCCGGCCCGGGGCGGCTGACCACCACAATGTGCGCCAGCGCCAGAATTTCCTGCCACTGGCGCCAGCGATCAAAACCGGCAAACGCGTCGGTACCCACGGCCATCACCAGTGGGCAATCCGGGCCCAATTCGGCGCGCAGTTGGCGCAGGGTGTCGGCGGTAAAGGATTTACCGCCGCGATCTAACTCGCGTGAGTCAATTGCCAACGCCGGCTCACCCGCAATCGCCAACTGCAAAAGCCGAAGTCGCTGATCGGCGGTTGCGCCCGTCGCGCCACGGTGCGGAGGAGTATAGCTGGGTACCAGGTGCACCTGAGCCACCCCAAGATAATCCTTGAGCTCGAGGCCCAGGCGCAGGTGGCCGTGGTGCACTGGGTCAAAGGTACCGCCATAAATTACGTGCATGCGCTAAACCCGGATATGGCCGTCACCGAACACCACGTATTTTTGCGACGTCAGGCCCTCCAGACCCACCGGCCCGCGGGCGTGGATTTTGTCAGTGGAAATTCCGATTTCCGCACCCAGACCGTATTCAAAGCCATCGGCAAAGCGGGTGGAGGCATTCACCATCACCGAGCTGGAATCCACTTCGGTAAGAAAACGCCGGGCGCGGGTGTAATTTTCGGTGATAATACTGTCGGTGTGCTGGGAGCTGAACTGACTGATATGAGCAATAGCGCCGTCCAGACCATCCACCACCTTCACCGCTAGAATAGGGGCCAGGTATTCTGCTTCCCAGTCGGCTTCTGTTGCCGGCGTCATCTCGCTGACAATCTCCCGGCTGCGCTCGCAGCCGCGTAGCTCTACGCCTTTTTCTACGAACGCAGCGTTCAGCAGCGGCAGCATATCGGCGGCAATTTCCTCATCCACCAAAAGCGTTTCCATAGTGTTGCAGGTGCCGTAGCGCTGGGTTTTGGCGTTCACCGCCACCGCCAGCGCCTTTTCTGGATCGGCGTGACTGTCGATATAAACGTGACAGACGCCATCAAGGTGCTTTATGACCGGAACCCGGGCGTCACGGCTGACGCGCTCAATCAGACCTTTGCCACCACGCGGCACGATAACGTCAACGTACTGCGGCATGGTGATCAGTTCGCCCACTGCGGCGCGGTCGGCGGTGGCAATAATCTGAACAGCCGTTTCCGGCAGCCCGGCTTGAGCTAGCCCACTGGCAATGCAGCGCGCAATCGCCTGATTGGAGTGAATGGACTCAGAGCCGCCGCGCAATATGGCGGCATTACCAGACTTCAGACAGAGGCTGGCCGCTTCAACGGTCACATTCGGGCGTGACTCATAAATAATCCCGATAACGCCCAGCGGCACACGCATTTTGCCCACCTGAATGCCCGAAGGCCTGTAGGCCATGTCGGTTATCACGCCAATCGGGTCTGCCAGGCCGGCCACCTGCAGTAGCCCTTCAATCATGGCGTCTACCCGCACCGGCGTCAGTTCCAGGCGGTCCAGCATGGCGCTGTCCAGACCGCTGGCCCTGGCCGCAGAAAGATCCTGTTGATTGGCCTGAGCCAGTTCGTCGCGGGCGGCGTCCAGGGCCTGAGCCATAGCCAGCAGCGCCTGATTACGAACCGCTGTGGTTGATCGGGCAACGTGTTTCGCTGCTGCACGGGCCTGGGCACCCACTCCATTCATGTATGCTGCAATGTCCATCCGCTTGTTACCTTTGAATTCTGATGTCGCTAGTACCCTTAACTTTACCTGTCTGCATTCAAGTACGCACCCCAAACAACTAGTATACTCGTGCCTTGAACTCCGAAAACCGATCGCCACTAAAAGGAACGCGAACATGGCCACGATGGCCAGCCCTGTGCTGTTAAAACCCCTTGCCCACAGTGCATTTATTGCAGCTGCGGTTATGGCTGCGCTCTGCGCGCTGGCAGGTGAGCCGTTGCTGGCTGCCAGCGCTGCAACGGTTGGCGGCATTGTGGTGTGCAGCCCAACGTTCCGGAAACGCCATGGCGCTGCGCCCTGGCCTGGCCTGCGCGCCGGATTTTTTATTATTCTGGTGCTCTTGGTGGCCACCGCCGCATTAACAGACCGGTGGTTTATAAGTTACTGGGTCTATGGTCTGCCACTATTGGCCTATCTTGTAGTACCGCAGCGCGGGGCATGGATTGCCATTCTTGCGGTGGTCGCCATCGCCCTATTTATGGTGTACCAAGCCAGCGGCATTGCCCAGCGCCATCAGATGATCGGCGCCTTTTTTCTGACCCTGCTGCTAAGCCTTATGCTGATATTTCTACTGGAGTTCAAACGCCGCCAGCTAATGCCCCTTCGACGCACCGACGAGCTGACCAACGCCGCCAGCCAGCAACACCTGACCGCCGATTTGAATAAAGAGATTCAACGCAGCGAGCGTGAAGGCACTACCCTGTCAGTCATCATGCTGGCACTAAAACCCAGCAACGATGCAGAGCCGGCGGGCGCTGATTCGCGTTCGATTCTGCCGCAAATCGGGCGCTATTTGCACAGCCACATCCGCGACTTTGACGCTTACTATCGCGTTGCAGACCTTCAGTTTCTGATCATTCTTCCCGGTATTACCAGCCCCCAGGCCTCGCGGCAGGCCGAGGCTTTGCGCCAAGGCGTGCAACAACTGTTAACCAGCCATCAACTGGCCATGACACTCAGCACCGGCGCCGCCGGACTCAACATCGGCGATGACGCCAACAGCCTGCAACGCAGCGTCACAGGCGCGTTACGCAGGGCCCAGCAACACACCGGTAATGACAGCCAGACCTTCAACGGGCGGAACCAGGAGCCAAAGGCATGACCGAAACCCGGCTGCGCACCCGCACTTATGGCACAGCGTATCTGCTAACCGCCCTATTCTTACTGATGCTGGGCCTGCTAAATCTGCGTTACGGCTTTTATGGGCTGTTTTTTGTCGCCCTGGCCATGGCCGTGCTGGCCGCAGCGGGCCTGGCCTACACCATCATGAACAGGCGCCAGCAATTAGCCGCAAAAGGTCATTTTATTGTTCTGTGCACCCTCAACGGTGCCGTGCTGGCGACCAGCGCTGCCAGTCAGAGCCCGGTTGCCGGCCACTGGGCAATGCCGTTGCTGGCGCTGAACTTACTCATTCTGCCTGCGCGCAAAGGGCTGGGCCTGTCGCTGTTATTGCTGGTGCTGATGACACTGCTGTTAATGCTGAAAGCCGACACTACAGAAGCCCTGGCGGCTTTCGGTGGCATGGCCATGCTACTTGGAACCGGTGCGCTGGCCGTGCGGCGCTACAGTACCATGGCACAATCTGCGGATGACCTGACCCTTATTGACCCGCTGACGGGAGCTCACCACGGCCGGTTTCTGGACGAAAATCTGCAGCAGGAAATTAGCCGGGCCAAGGTAACCGGACATCCATTGTCAGTGATTGCACTGGATATAGATCACGCTGATGAAGTGACGACCCTGCATGGCAACGACACTCTGCCTGCTCTGCAGCGGCAAATTATTCAGCAGCTGTTCGAAATCATTCGTGCAGGCGACACTCTTTATACCCTTAGCGAATCAAATCTGTTCCTGATTTTGCCATTCACCCCGGAGGAAGGCGCGCGGGTGATCGCCGAGCGCATTCGTCGCACTATCGCCGAACGGTCTTGGCTGCCGGTCGAAAGCAGCAGCGTCAGTATAGGCTGCACCACACGCATGCCGGCTGATAGCGAAAGCAATACCTTAAGACAAAGAGCCCATAACGGCGCCAGCCAGGCCCGTAAAACGGGCGGGAACAGTGTACGGTTTGCGCCCGGACCCTTAGCCTTATAATGCCGGGCTGGCTGGGCGAGTTTAGTGCTGTAGTGGCTGCAAATCCGGGCTGGTTGAGCGCCGCGCTGTTTACCACAGCCCTGGTGGAGTCTCTGGCGGTTGCCGGTCTGCTGGTGCCCGGCGTGGCCATTCTTTTTGCGTTGACCGCCTTGGCCGGACAGACCGGCATGGCATTGGGCGAGGCCCTTTTCTGGGTATTTTTTGGCGCCATTGTCGGCGACACACTGAGCTTTGCTCTGGGGCGCCTGCTGACAGGAAGGCTTAACAATGTCTGGCCCATGAGCCGCTACCCGGCCATTGTGGCCCGCGGAGAAGCTTTTTTTTACCGGCACGGCGGCTTTAGCATTGTGGCGGGGCGCTTTATTGGCCCGATCAGGCCCATCATCCCCCTGGTTGCTGGCGCGCTCTGGATGCCCTGGTACCGTTTTTTTGCCTTCAATATCAGCTCGGCTGTTGCATGGGCACCCGTTTATGTATTGCCGGGATTTCTGGTTGGCAGCGCCCTTACGTCGGAGTTACGGCCACCGCCCCGCGTCTATGCCGTTAGCCTGGTCAGCGTGGGTGTTCTGTTGCTGGTGTATCTGGTGTTGTTTCGCGCCCACCTGGGCCTGACGGGCCGCGGCCGCGTGTATCGGTATCTTGAGCAGATTATGCAAAACTATCGCACCAGTCACCGATTCTGGCATCTTTACAGCAAACAACGCCCAACTAATCAGGGCGAATTTCCGCTGGCGTCTCTTATTCTGGGCCTGGGCAGTGCCAGTTTGTTTGTGTTGTGGGGCCAGCTGGCGGTGTTTACCGATGCTCTGCGACCTTTTGATCAAGCAGCACTGGAATGGTTTACGGCCTGGCGCCAACCGCTGCTGGATATACCCGCGGTTGCGATTACATCGCTAGGCGACCCGGCGGTTTTACTGGTCGCCTCAGCACTTGCCTGCCTGACTCTGACGTTTCGCGGTTTTTACGCCGGCGCCCTGCATTGCCTGGCCGCCGGTGTGCTGACCACTGTTCTGGTGTGGGCACTGAAAAACGGTTTTGCTGCTGCACGACCGGAGATGGTGTTTGCACCGCCGCAATCCGGTTCGTTTCCCAGCGCCCATACCGCCGGCATTACGGTGCTGGTGACCCTTGCGGCTGGTTTTATTGCAGCTGAAACCAGCGCCCGCAAACGCTGGCAGATATATGTGCTGGCATCGCTACCGCTGCTTCCGGTGGCGTTAAGTCGGCTTTACCTGGGCGTTCACTGGTTCAGCGATATTGTGGGTGGCTTGTTGCTGGGGTTGGCGATTACGGGTCTGGTGCGCGCAAGCTACAGTCGCTATGACCGCATTGCGCTCTACCCAGACAGCACAACCGCTGCGGCTTTAACGGCCTGGTTCGTATTTTGCGGAGGCTATCTTTACTTGCGCTGGCCTCAGGCGCTGGCCGACTACGCGCCGGCCATCAGCTGAGTGTGCCTATCGGATTGCCAGCAGCTGTTTTACTTCATCCACACGGCTGCGGGCGCGGGTTAACAGATCCAGGCTGCGCGACGCATTCAGCTCCAGCCCGCCCAGGCGGCTGTATGCGGGCAGCTGATCAAAACGTGGCAGCCCCTCGCTCTGGCCAGAACCAATCATGGCGTGCATTTGCGCCACAATCACTACGTCTACCAGCTGCGGTTGCGGCTGATCGCTGGCATAGCCCCAGTCCTGAGCGTGGCGGGTCGCTTCTAGAAACGGTGCCGGAAACGCCCAGTTTTCCAGCACCGCGGTGCCAGTATCTGCGCGCAGCTCGGCGATGACTGCCAGTAAGCGATCTTCGTCATTAAACAAATGGGGATGATACTCGGCGTGCACCAGTATTGGCACCACGCCAATGTCGTGCAGCAGCCCGGCAAGCATGGCCTCCTCCGGATTGATTTTGGTCGCTTCATCAGCCAGCACCCAGCACAGCGCTGCCATCTCGCGGGAGTGCTGCCATAAACGCTCCATGTGTTTCTGCAGCACCGGCTGACGGCTCTTGAACACGTCACGCATGGCGAATACGGTCACTAGCTGACGGGTTGTTTTCATACCCAGACGCACCACTGTTTCGCGTACATTACGGACATCGTTAAAACCGCGATAAAGAGGGCTATTGCAGGCTCGCACCAGCTTTGCAGACATCGCCGGATCTGCCGATATAGCCATAGCAACCTGATCTACCCCAGTATCCTCTCGGTCTACCAGACGCCGCACTTTCCAGGCTACATCCGGCACGCTGGGCAGCTGAACCTGATTCGAGCGCAGCTCGGCATGGAATTCCATCAACAGCTGTTGCTGTTCGCTGCTGGCCTGGTCGCCATCACTGGCGTGCATTTCCACCTGGTTCACGGGCGCACGGCCCAGCATCTGCGCCAGAACATCCTGAGCGATGACCAAAAACTCACAGGGCTTTATCGCTTTCACGTCGTACATGCGCGGCTGCAAACGGGCGATGGGATTCTGCGCACGTTCGCTGCCGGCAGCGATGCGGCCGTGGCGACCGTCTTCGGACGTCAGCTCTACTTCTCCGGCCAACAGAAAAAACTCTTGGCCGTCACGGGCGCCGCGTTTCATGATGCTCTTACCGGCTTTAAACAGACAACGTTCGGCACGGCTAGCCAGCAGCACCAGCTGATCATCGGTTAGCCTGTTTAAAGGCTGGAAAGCTTTCAGCTGACGAAGTGACAGGCTTTCCTGACCTCCCATGAAGGTACTCCTCTGGCGCGTAATTTCTAAATAAAGGCGGTCTTATTACAGAGTGTAACCAGCGGTGCGCAAAACAACCATGCACAAGCGGCGGAAACCAGCATTCATTAACCGCGAAAATCGGTTGTTTCGACCAATCCTGAAAGCTTAAGCATTGCGTTAATGGTTAGCTGGGTTTGGTATTATCCGTTTCTACCGGCGTATCAGCTTTGCCTGAATTTTTAACCTCGCCGTCGCGTAACCACGCCTGGGTAATGGGCGATTCCTGGCTGAACTCGCGAATAAAGATACCCCAAAAAGCGTTAAACAGCGCCGCCACGAGAGGACCCATAACAAAGCCGTTGATACCAAACATTGCGAGGCCGCCCAAGGTAGACAGCAACACAATGTAATCTGGCAGTTTGGTGTCGCGCCCAACCAGAATCGGACGTAATACGTTATCGGCAAGACCAATCACCACAACTCCGAAAGCGGTCAATATCAACGCTTGAACCACATCGCCTATGGCAGCCAAGTAAATAGCGGCAGGCACCCACACCAGTGCCGCACCCACCGCCGGTAACAACGACACAATGGCCATCACCACACCCCAAAGAAGCGCGCCCTGAATACCCAGAATCCAAAAAATCAGGCCGCCCATGGCGCCTTGAATAATAGCAATCAGCAGATTTCCTTTTACCGTTGCCCGGGTAACTTCGGCAAACTTGGCAAACAGCAGGCGCTCACGCTCGTCTCCCAGCGGCAGGGCCCGGATCAGAAGCTCTACCAGGCTTACGCCATCGCGAAGCAAAAAGAACGCCAGATACACCATCAGTGCCAGGCCAAGAAAAAACTGGAAGGTATTCTGACCCAGCCCTAACGCCTGCTTGCCCAGAAACTGGCTGCCGCTGACCACCAGATTAACAGCGCGATCACGCAGTCCAGCGAAACTAACGTCAAACTGCGCCAGAAAAGCCTGAATGGCCGGGAACGACTGATTCACCTGGTCGATATACTCGCCAGGGCGCACGTCGCCGTCCTGGATTTTCTGATACAGGCTGATGCCCTCTGCCACCAGGGAAGTCACCAACAGCAGCACGGGAATGACCACAATGACCATGCACAGAAACAGGGTAATCAATGCGTTGGTGTTGGGACGGTCACCAAAGCGCCGTGCCAGTTTCAGCTGAACCGGATGAAAAATCAGAGCGATGGCCACCGCCCAGAATATCGGCCCAAAAAAAGGCTTCATCAGCAATATAAAGGCGACTGAGACCCCAATCAGCATGGCCAGAAAGGCGCGTGTTTCAAGTTTTGCGTACATAGTGATCCAAACTCTCCTTGTTGCGGACCTAAGCCTACCACGGCACCATAGGCGCGGGGATAGCTAGCTGTTTGTCGTGGTTTATTAAAAAACTGTCATTATTGCGAGCCAAATCAGTGCAAGTGGACACATTTACCGAAGACACCGCGCTAGACGCCGTTGTTGAGTTGCAGCGAGTGCTGGCAGCGCGCACCCATCGCCGCATAGTGCTGGGGCAGGAAGTTACAGTGCCCGGCCAGCTGGGTGCAGCGCTGAATTTGCCTCGCACCGTAAACCGATTGCGAAGCAGGCAGGCTCGCCTGCGTGAACAGGGCCTGGAAGATTTTCAGCAACTTTGGGTTACCCTGTCGATACAAACACGCGAGAAAGTATTGCGGGCAATCGGCTGGTACAAACCACAGGAATTAAGCTGGGACGACAAACGTTCCAATCGTCTCCCCGGGCCTGACAAGGGCGTCTGACACCCCTTTTTTGACATCCGCGGACAACTACCTACGGGCCAGCCCTCATTTTTGCGTATTAAAGCAGCAACAAAACCGTTATAATCCGTTCACATCACGCATTGCACGTCAATGCTTTACCTTTCGAATTCCGAGTACATCAATGTCTGAAATGTCTTTTGCCGAACTGGGGCTTGATCCTGCCGTTCTTGAAGCGGTGACCGCCGTTGGCTATGAAACCCCCACACCCATACAAGCGCAATCTATTCCTGCGCTCTTATCCGGCCGCCATTTGCTGGGTGTAGCCCAGACAGGCACCGGTAAAACCGCCGCCTTTGCTTTACCGCTGCTAAGCCGGGTTGACCCAAGCATCAACGCGCCGCAGATTCTGGTTCTGGCGCCTACCCGTGAGCTGGCCATTCAAGTGGCTGAGGCGTTTTCTACTTACGCCAGCAAGATCCCTAATTTTCACGTACTGCCTATTTATGGCGGTCAAGATTTTTTCCCGCAGATTAAAGGCCTGCGCCGCGGAGCCCACGTTATTGTTGGCACCCCTGGCCGTATGCTGGACCACCTGCGCAAAGGCACCCTGAAGCTGGACAACCTGAAAGCTCTGGTGCTGGACGAAGCCGACGAAATGCTGCGCATGGGCTTTATTGACGACGTTGAAGCGATTCTGTCGAAAACCCCAGACAACTGCCAGCGTGCCCTGTTCTCGGCCACCATGCCGCCGCAAATCAAGAAGGTTGCTCAGACCTACCTGAAAGATGCGGTTGAAGTGCGTATCGAAAGCGCAAGCCGCACGGTTGATGCTATCTCCCAGTACGTATTGCCGGTGTACGCTGAGCGCAAGCTTGACGCCCTGACCCGCATTCTGGAAGTAGAGCCGTTTGATGCGGCGATCATTTTTGTCCGCACCAAGGCCGAAACCATCGTATTGGCGGAAAAGCTGGCTGCTCGCGGCCACGCTGTGGCGCCCTTGAACGGCGATCTGAACCAACGTCAGCGCGAGCAGACGGTTGAAGATCTGAAACGTAGCAAGAAAGACATCGTGGTAGCCACAGACGTTGCTGCCCGTGGTCTGGACGTTCCGCGCATCACACACGTGATCAACTACGACGTACCCTACGACACCGAAGCCTATATTCACCGCATTGGTCGTACTGGCCGTGCCGGCCGTGATGGCAAAGCCATTTTGTTGGTAACGCCCCGCGAGCGTAGCTGGCTGCGCACTCTGGAGCGCGCTACCAATTCAACGATGGAAGCCTACGAGCTGCCCTCGCCGGCGGCGCTGCAGAAAATGCGCGTAGATCAGTTTGAAAGCCAACTGGTAGGTTTTGCGGAAGATCGCAAACTGAGCAAAGCAATGGCGATGCTGGACGATATCGCTGAGCGCAACGAGATGGACGTTTCCATGATTGCAGGCGCTCTGGCGTGCATGCTGGAAGCCACGCAGCCAGGTTCGTTGCCGCTGGAACAGCCTGAAGCGTTGCCAGCGGTATCAACCACGCAGCCAAATCGTGACCGCAAAGCCGGTCGCCCTGGCGAATTCCGCAAGGGCCCGAAGCCTGGCAGCTACAATAAGCGGCCGAGTGGCGGCGCGCCAGGCGGCAAAGGCAAGTTTGCTGGCAAGCCCGCTGGCAAGCGTCCGCCGCGTCAGTCTGACGCCAAGCGCTGATACACTACGAAGCTGTAGTTGTAAGGATTGTTGTCGGACGCGGAGAAATCTTCGCGTCCGATTTCGTTCCACTCCTTCCAGTTCACCTCCGGAAAGTAAGCATCGCCCTCCACGTTAGCGTGCACCAGGGTCATGTAAATCCGATCCACCAGCAGTAACGCCTCGGCGTAGATTTGCCCGCCGCCAATCACCATCACTTCTTCAATTCCGTCCAGCTCAGCCTGTGCTTCGGCTTTTTTTAGTGCTGCCTGCAAGCTTATGGCTGCTGTGGTGCCTGCCGGGGCCTGCCATTCTTCATTGCGTGTGATAACCACGTTCATGCGCCCAGGCAAGGGGCGACCGATAGAATCCCAGGTTTTACGGCCCATGATGATAGGCTTACCCATGGTGGCCTGTTTGAAGTATTTCAGGTCGCCAGGCAGGTACCATGGCAGGTTGTTGTTACGGCCGATGACGCGATTTTGAGCCATGGCGACGATAAGTGCTTTTTGCATGGTGGTTTCCTTTTTTAACACGGAAAGCTAGCTCAACTATTAAATAGCAATCGGTGCTTTTATTCCGGGATATGGCTCGTAGCCTTCAAACTCAAAATCGTCCAGATCGTAACCGAAGATGGAGTAAGGCTTGCGCTTGATCACCAGCTTTGGCAAAGCCCTTGGTTCGCGCTTGAGTTGCTCGAACACGATGTCGTCAGTCAGGTGATTGCTATACAGATGGCAATCGCCAAAAGTGTGTACGAACTCACCAACGTCCAGATCGCACTGCTGGGCGATCATGTGGGTGAGCAAGGCATAGGAGGCGATGTTAAAGGGTACGCCCAGGAACAGATCGGCGCTGCGCTGGTAGAGCTGGCAGGAGAGTTTGCCGTCGTTGACATAAAACTGGAACAGGCAGTGGCACGGGGCCAGTGCCATGCGGCCCTGGCGCACGTTATCTTGCGGGCCGATGGATTCGTCGGGCAGTTCGGCCGGGTTCCAGGCGGAGACGATCAGGCGGCGGGAATTGGGTTTTTGGCGAATCTGGTCAATCAGGTCACTGATCTGGTCAATCACGCGGCCGTCGTGGCACTGCCAGCTGCGCCATTGTTTGCCGTAGATGGGCCCCAAATCGCCGTTATCCAGAGCCCATTCGTTCCAGATGTTGACTTTGC
Source organism: Marinobacter sp. LV10R520-4 (assembly GCF_002563815.1). Classification (NCBI taxonomy): domain Bacteria; kingdom Pseudomonadati; phylum Pseudomonadota; class Gammaproteobacteria; order Pseudomonadales; family Marinobacteraceae; genus Marinobacter; species Marinobacter sp. LV10R520-4. The sequence goes on from NZ_PDJM01000001.1 coordinate 707,854, forward strand.
GTTCGGTCAGCCAGCTGTTGTCGGTGGAGCCCTGCAGGAACCACAGCAGTTCCTGGATGATGCTGCGCAGGTGGATCTTTTTCGTGGTGACCAGGGGAAAACCTTGCTGCAGATTGAAGCGAACCTGGCGGCCGAATACCGAGCGGGTGCCTACACCGGTGCGGTCACCGCGGTCGCTGCCGTTGTCGACAATGTCTTGCATCAGGTCCAGGTAGGCTTTCATACGGCGTTTCTCCGGTAGGCGATGGTCATCAGAATCAGGCCAGCAATAACCATGGGCAGTGACAGCGCTTGTCCCATGGTAAGCCAGTCAAAAGCCAGGTAGCCCAGCTGGGCGTCGGGCTGGCGCACAAATTCCACCGCAAAGCGAAACACGCCATAACAAATCAGGAACAGACCAGATACCGCCATACGCGGCCTGGGTTTGGCCGAGAACCACCATAGGATAATGAAGAATAAAACGCCTTCGAGGGCAAACTGATAAAGCTGGGAGGGGTGTCGAGCCAACGCGTCTGGCGCTTGCGGAAAGACCATGCCCCAGGGCACATCCGTGGGTTTGCCCCAGAGCTCGCCGTTGATAAAATTGCCGATGCGCCCTGCTCCCAGGCCTACGGGCACCAGTGGCGCGACAAAATCGGTCATGCGCCAGAAACCTGCGCCTATTTTACAGCCGTACCACCACATGCCCAGCATGACACCTAGCAGGCCGCCGTGGAATGACATGCCGCCTTCCCACACCCGCAGCAGCCACAAAGGGTCCGCAAGAAACACGTCAAAATTGTAAAAGATGACATAGCCAAAACGGCCACCCAAAATAACTCCAAGCGCCAGATAGAACAGCAGGTCGCCCACCTGTTCTTCGTTAACAGGCGACCAGGGTTTGCGGCTGCGTATGCGCCCCAGCCACCAGCCGGCGGCAAAGCCGACCAGGTAGGTCAAGCCATACCAATATACTTTCAATGGCCCGACGGCAATGGCCACTGGGTCGATTTTCGGATATTGCAACATTGTAGTCCCTTAACTCAGTAAAAAGCGGAGGCCGATCAGCACCAGCATAATGGCGAAGATGCGTTTCAATAGGAGGGCGTTGAGGCGGTGGGCCAGATTGGCACCCACACGGGCAAAAATCACGCTGGTCAGTATGACCCCAAACATCGCCGGCAGATAAATAAAGCCAAGGCTGTGCGGTGGCAGCTCCGGATCACCCCAGCCAGTCCACAGGTTGCCCAGAGCTCCTGCCAGCGCAATGGGCAGGCCGCAGGCCGCGGATATGCCGACGGCATGCTGCATTTTAATGTTACAGCGGCTTAGGTAGGGCACGGTCAATGTGCCGCCGCCGATTCCAAAGATGGCCGAGGCCCAGCCAATAACAGCGCCAGCCACACTCAGACCCTTTTTACCTGGCACAGATCGATCTGGTTTGGGGTTGAAGCCAAGCAACATTTTTATCGCCACCACGATCACAAATACGCCAATGATCAGTTCCAGCGCTGGCCCGCTAAGCAGTGATGCGGTCCAGGCGCCGATTAAAGCGCCAAATACGATGCCTATGGTCATTGCCCGGAAAATGTCCCAGCGAATTGCGCCGTGAACATGATGTGAGCGTATCGAGCTTAACGAAGTAAACACGATGGTGGCCAGCGAGGTCCCCACCGCCATGTGGGCGGCAATATCGGGGCTGAAGCCCTGGGCACCGAAGCTGAAGATCAATACCGGCACGATAACCAGGCCGCCACCAATGCCAAACAGGCCAGCTAGAGTGCCCGCCAGCGCTCCCAAGGCAAGGTACAGCGAAAAAAGCATGATGAATGACATTGCAGCGCACACCGCCGTTACATTTATGGACGGGTATGATACACCTTGTGAAAACAAGGCTCCATTGCGCCAACCGGCTGTATACACATCGTTAAGGAAATAACGCGGCTATGTGTCTGATTGCGTTTACTCTAGGCCAGAACCGAAACTATCCGCTGGTGGTCGCTGCTAACCGGGATGAATTTTTCAACCGGCCCACGGCCGCCATGGACTGGTGGCCAAGTGCCCGCCATGCGCTGGTTTCAGAGCAGGTTCTGGCAGGCCGGGATCTCCAGGCCGGCGGTACCTGGCTAGCGGTCAGCGCCAGCGGTGTGGTCAGCGCAGTCACCAATGTGCGCGAAGGCAGCCCGGAAGACGGCACTGTAAGCCGCGGTGATTTGCCTCTGCGCGCCTTACATCAATCGCCCCAGGCCTTGCGCAAGCACCTGACCGATAACGCCAGCCGCTATTCCGGTTTTAATCTGGTTAGGCTCGAGGCCGGCCAAGAGCGCGCAGCCGGCCCCGGCGGCTGGTATTTCAGCAACCGCGACGCTCACCCGGGGCGCAGCCTGCACCGCGGCAGCTACGGCGTCAGCAATCATCTGTTGCAAACGCCCTGGCCCAAACTGTTGCGTCTGCGCCAAGGTGTCACCAACGCCGTCGTCGCAGCCGGTGAAGACAGCGAACCTTTGCATCAGGCGCTCATCAATCACCTGGTTGACTCTACGCCGGCCCCGGACCACCTGCTGCCCCGCACCGGGGTGAGTCTTGATACCGAGCGGATGCTATCACCGGCGTTCATTAACGGCGAGCATTACGGCACCCGCGTAACCACGGTGGTGACTGTGGCCGCCAGTGGCGAAATACGAGTTACCGAGCAAACCTGGCAACCCGGCGGCAAACTGGGTGAATGTCGGCAAATGTGCTGGCAGCAGTAGCCCTTAAGCTCTGTTATAATTCGCCGGAAAATGCATCTAGTGCCCCGTCTGGCGGCATTATTCGATTCGATCACAGCGGAGGCATTTATGGCTGGCAAAAAAAACACCGCGGCTGCCGCGACAAAAGCACCCTCGTTGAGTGGCTTTGAGAAATCCCTGGAGGAGCTGGAACAGCTGGTGCGTGATCTGGAGCACGGCGAATTAACACTGGAGCAATCGCTGTCCACCTTCGAGCGTGGCGTCGGCCTTACCCGTGATTGCCAACAAGCCCTGAAAAGTGCCGAGCAGCGGGTCGAAATGCTGGTACAAAACGGCGATGGCAGTCTGGAAAACCGACCTTTTCATGAACACAGTAATGATCAAAGTAACGAGCAGAGTAATGAACAGAGTGAACAGAGCGATCAGAGCAGCAATTCGTGAACACGGCCACCCGCTTGCCAGCCAATGAGTTTTTGCAACACTGCCGCGCTGAGATTGACCAGCAGCTAGCCGATTATATGGATCAGGCCAGCGCATCCCAGCGCCTGCGAGACACCATGCGTTATGGCCTGTTGGGCGGTGGCAAGCGCATTCGCCCGGCGCTTTGTCTGGCCGCTGCCGAAGCCGTTGGCGGTCAGCGCCAAATCGCGCTGGCACCGGCCTGTGCTCTGGAGATGATTCACGCTTACTCGCTGATGCACGATGATTTACCGGCCATGGACAACGATAATCTGCGCCGCGGCCGCGCCACCGCGCACATCGCATTCGACGAATCTTCGGCCATACTTGCGGGTGACGCTCTTCAGGCAGAGGCGTTTCGAGTACTGGCTGCAGCGCCCGAGTTAAGCGCCGAGGTCAAACTGGCGATGGTAAAAGCCTTGGCGAACGCCTGCGGGGCAAACGGCATGGTGGGCGGGCAGGCTATTGATCTGGAGTCGGTGGCACGAACCCTGACTCTGGAACAGCTAGAGAACATGCACCGCCATAAAACCGGCGCTCTGATTGAAGCCAGCGTGTATCTTGGCGCCCTGGCCGGTGGCGTAACAGACGCCGCGTTGCTAAACGCCCTGGCTCGTTACGCCCGCGCGCTGGGGCTGGCGTTTCAGGTGCAGGATGATTTGCTGGACATAGAAGGCGATACCGCGGTGATTGGCAAAACCCAAGGCTCTGATATCGCCCGTAGCAAACCCACCTACCCCGCACTGTTAGGGCCGGAAGGCGCGCGCGAACACTTGGCAAGGCTGCTAGCCGAGGCTCACGACAGCCTGGAGGGGCTTGGCATTCAGGCCGACGCCCTACACGCCATGGCAGATTACGTAGTGGCTCGAAGCCACTAATAGCCACAAAGCAAATGCCCGCGTAACATCCCGGGCATTGAGTCGCTCCCGCTACGAGGCGCACACTGCGGGATAAACACTTGGCAAACGACAAGGCGCGGCGCTGATACAACCAGACGATACAGCGTATAAAACTACAACCCTTGCCGATTATGCAAAAAAGAACCGAGCAGATGCAGGACACAATGATTTTCAGGGAAATTCCCTTACAGCGACCCAATACCCCCATGCTGGACCGTATTGGCTCGCCGGCAGACATGCGTCAGTTACCCGCCGACCAGCTCACTCAGCTGGCACGGGAGCTGCGGTCGTTTCTGTTGTGGTCGGTGGGCACGACAGGCGGCCACTTTGGCGCCGGACTGGGCGTACTGGAGCTAACGGTTGCCCTGCACTATGTGTTCAACACGCCGGAAGACCGCCTGGTTTGGGACGTGGGCCATCAGGCCTACCCCCATAAAATCTTGACCGGTCGCCGCGAACAGATGGGCAGTATTCGCCGCAAAAACGGCCTGGCAGGGTTCCCCAAACGCACTGAAAGCCCTTACGACACCTTTGGCGTAGGTCATTCCAGCACGTCTATCAGCGCCGCCCTGGGCATGGCCATTGCCGCCAGCCAGCAAGGGCTGAAACGCAAGAGTATCGCGGTGATTGGTGATGGCGCCATGACCGCCGGCATGGCCTTTGAGGCACTGAATCACGCCGGCCATCTGAAGGCCGATATGCTGGTGATTCTAAACGACAACGACATGTCGATTTCCCGCAACGTGGGTGGGCTGTCCAATTATTTTGCCAAACTGTTGTCCAGTCGCACTTACCATCAAATGCGCGACAGCAGCAAAAAAGTGCTGGAGATAGCACCGGGCCTGCGCGAGCTGGCGAAAAAAACCGAAGAGCACTTTAAAGGCATGATTGCTCCGGGCACCCTGTTTGAAGAACTGGGTTTTAATTACATCGGTCCCATTGACGGCCACGACCTGCCATTACTGGTAGAAACGCTGGAGAACATCCGCGAGCTCAGCGGCCCGCAGTTTCTGCACATTGTTACCACCAAAGGCAAAGGTTTTGCGCCTGCAGAAGCCGACCCGATTGGCTACCACGCCATCAACAAGATAGAACCCCTGGCTGCCAGCACCAAACCGGCGCCGGTGAAGTCGGAACCGGCGGCACCCAAATACGCCAACGTGTTTGGCCAATGGCTCTGTGATGCCGCGGCCGCGGATGAGCGGGTGATGGGCATAACCCCTGCCATGTGCGAGGGCTCTGACCTTTTGGCCTTTGCCGAGCGCTTTCCCGCGCGTTATTTTGACGTTGCCATTGCCGAGCAGCACGCTGTTACCTTGGCCGCCGGCATGGCCTGTGATGGCGCCAAACCGGTGGTGGCCATTTACTCCACCTTCTTACAGCGTGGTTACGACCAGCTTATCCACGATGTAGCCATTCAGAATCTGGACGTGCTGTTTGCCATTGACCGCGCCGGTCTGGTGGGCGAAGACGGCCCGACTCATGCCGGGGCCTTCGACATCAGCTATCTGCGTTGCATCCCCAATATGGTGTTGATGACACCGTCTGACGAAAACGAAACCCGGCAGCTACTGCACACCGGCCTGGTGCATGAAGGCCCGGCGGCGGTACGCTATCCCCGCGGTAGCGGCAGCGGAGTCGAGATTGACCCGCTGTTGCACACGCTGCCTCTGGGTAAAGGCAGAATTGTGCGCGAACGCGAGCGCAAGAGCGCAAGCGGCCGTATTGCCATTCTGAATTTTGGCACCCTTTTGCCGCGAGCCCTGCAAGCCGCGCAGGCGCTGGACGCCACAGTGGCCGATATGCGCTTTGTAAAACCGCTGGATGAAGACCTGATACGCCAGTTGGCAGAGCAGCACGATTTGCTGGTGACTCTGGAAGAAAATGCCATCGCCGGGGGCGCCGGCAGTGCGGTGTGCGAATGGTTGAATCAGGAAGAAATTACCATGCCGGTGCTGCAACTGGGGCTGCCCGACACGTTCGTTGACCACGGCAGCCGTAATCAGCTATTGGAGGAGTGCGGGCTTGATGCCACGACTATCGAGCACAACATTAGGGGCCGCGTACAACGATTGGTCAGCCAGTCGGGCAAAGCCGCGCAGTCTTCCTGATAATTGCCTGGCTATGACAAGAGGTTGAGACTGAGCAGGCGAGGTATGAAAGCCGCCTGCTGCGCTCAGAGCTGGGGGTCATCGTCCTGATGAATCTCCAGAAAATGGCCGAGCTTGCTCTGTTTGGTGTCCAGATAGTGCTCGTTATGGGGGTTTCTCCCTACGTGCAGTTCGACTCTTTCCACAACATCAATGCCGTATGACGACAACGCCTTTACTTTGCGCGGGTTGTTAGTCATCAACCGCAAGCGCTTTATACCCAAGTGCTCCAACATATCTTTGCACATGCTGTAGTCACGAAGATCCGCTGCAAAACCCAGACGTTCGTTGGCTTCGACTGTGTCGGCACCCTGGTCCTGAAGGTTGTAGGCACGAATCTTGTTGAGCAGGCCGATGCCACGGCCTTCCTGGCGCAGGTACATCAAAATACCGCGACCTTCACGAGCGATGCTGCGCAAGGCTTCTTCCAGTTGATAACCACAGTCACAGCGCATGCTGTAAAGAGCGTCACCGGTCAGGCACTCAGAGTGGGTGCGGGCTAACATGGGTTCGTCGCCAGCCAGATCACCCAGCGTCAGCGCGACGTGCTCTTTGCCGGTGTCCGGCTCTTCAAAACCGTGCATATCAAAAACCCCAAACGGGGTCGGCAGCCGGCAAGTCTCAATGTAACGAACAGCCACTGTAATTCCTCGTGGTTTGATCTTATGATCTTAGATGGAGCAGCCTGCCTGCGGCAGGTACATTGTTTCTAATGGATCAGGTGCTGGCCTGCCAGTGGCCACTGCGGCCGCCTTTCTTTTCCACCAAGCGCAGGTTGCTAACAACCATGGCCTTGTCGACTGCTTTGCACATGTCGTAAACGGTCAGCGCGGCGATACTGGCCGCCGTTAGCGCTTCCATTTCTACGCCGGTCTGACCAGACAGCTTGCACAAGGTGCGAATGTGGACCGACATGCCGTCTGCACCGGGTTCTAGCTCTACCTTCACCGAGGTCAGGTTCAAGGCGTGGCACAGGGGGATCAGATCGTGAGTGCGCTTGGCCGCCATAATGCCGGCAATACGTGCCACCGCCAAAACGTCACCCTTCGGGTGTTGGCCATCCACGATCATCGCCAGAGTTTGGGCCGACATACTGATCGTGGCCTCGGCGCGGGCTTCGCGCTCAGTTACCGCTTTGGCGGTAACGTCGACCATGCGTGCTTCGCCTTTATCATTCAGGTGCGTCAGTTTGCTCACAGCCTCTCCCGTTGGCATAATCGCCGAATAAACACCCTCGACGGTATTGGTTCAATACACATCCACGCTGTAAAAATATGTTACATCATAACAAATGTGGCGCTGTCCTGCGCTGTTAAACGCCGGCTTGTGCCCACCAGAAGCCAATGCCAGCGATGCCTTGTGCGCCGCATTGGCGAGCCTGTGGCAGATCGGCCGGCGATAAGCCGCCGATACCATACACCGGTAGTCGTGCCGCGGACACCAGTTGGCTGAACGCGTGCCAGCCCAGAGGCGCCTCATTAGGGTGGCTGGGCGTACCCAACACGTGCCCCAGGGTTGCATAGTCGGCCCCCATGGCCGCAGCGTGAGCCAGCTGCTCTGCGTTATGGCAGGAAACCCCTAATCGGAAGTGCACGGCCACAGGCCGCTGCTGACAATGCCTGGCGTGGCGCCAGGGCAAATGCACGCCGGCAGCTTGAGAATGGCGGCCTATCAACTCAGCCGCGCCGTGTAACATAAGCTCGCTGCCATTACTCTGGCACAACGCCAAGGCACTCTGCGCCAAGCCATTGTAAGCTATCGCCTGTTCAGCCAAAGCAGGGGACCGCAACACGACCAGCGGTGGCTGACTAACCTGCAGCGCTGCCTGCAAGCGTTTCAGGCCACTTTCACCCTCTGCCACGTCGCTGCCCGTAAACGCCAACTGCGAAGGCAATTGAAGAGCGCGGATAATCGGGCGATTCGCTGCGGGAAAATCCCCATCGCGTAGATCCTGCGGCAATAGCCACTGAATCGGTTGGCCTTCGCGACCATGAGCCTCGCCTGCGGCTGTGTCTGTGGACCAGGCATCCAGAAAAACCCGCTTGTCGCCATAATCGTGTCGGATACCAATTACGGGCCGTAAAGCGGATTCGATCAACTTTAATCCGGTTTCTTCGGCAATCTCACGCACCAACGCCTGCTGCACGGTTTCACCCGGCTCCACTTTACCGCCCGGAAACTCCAGCAATCCGCCCTGGTGGGCGCTTTCGGGCCTGCGGGCAATCAGCACTCGCCCATCGCGAATGATAACGCCGACGGCCACGTGTACTTCACGTAATACGCCGGGCGATTTCTCCGGTGCTGTCTCGGGTGCTGCCCCAGCCGGTCGCTCAGGCATTTTTTTAATCACCGGCATCAGCTGCGGTAGTCGGCGTTGATGGTGACATAGTCGTGGGAGAAATCGCAGGTCCAAACGGTTTCATTGACTGCGCCTCGTTTGAGGTCGATGCGAATGGTGATTTCTTCCTGGTTCATCACCGCCTGGCCGCGTTCCTCCGAGTAATCGTCTGCCCGACCGCCATTGCGTACGAGACACACGTCTCCCAGGTAAATTTCCAAGGCGTTCAAGTCCAGGCCTTCGACACCCGCGCGGCCAACGGCGGCCAGAATGCGACCCCAGTTGGGGTCTGACGCAAACAGCGCCGTTTTCACCAATGGCGAATGGGCGACCGTATAGGCTACGTCCAGGGCTTCATTGACTGTCGCTGCGTGGTTAACCTCAATGGTTACAAACTTGGTTGCCCCCTCACCGTCGCGCACAATGGCGTGGGCCAGATCCATATAAACCTGGCGCAAAGCGTCTTTCAACGGCGCCAGCAGAGGGCTGTCAGCGGTTATTTCCGGCCCTGCGTAGCATCCGCTGGCAATCAACATGCAGGCGTCGTTGGTGGAGGTGTCACCGTCAATGGTAATGCGATTGAAGGACTGTTCACCCAACTCCGCGGCCAGGGCCTGCAAAACATCCGGCGCGATACGGGCGTCGGTGGCAATGAATCCCAGCATGGTGGCCATGTTGGGGCGAATCATACCCGCGCCCTTGCTGATGCCGGAAATGCTCACCGTATGGCCGCCCAGATCCACTTGCACCGATGCCCCTTTGGGACGGGTGTCGGTGGTCATAATGCCGTTTGCCGCTTCTGCCCAGCGATCTGCGCGAGTATCCGCCAGTGCGTCGGGCAGCGCCGCGACAATTTTGGCGACGGGCAATAGCTCACCGATCACACCGGTGGAAAATGGCAACACCTGCTGCTCACCAACTCCGGCGGCGGCGGCCAGAGCCTGGCAGCAGGCCGAGGCATCGGCCAGGCCGCGTTCGCCGGTGCCCGCGTTGGCATTACCGGTGTTAATCAACAGATAGCGCGGCGTGCCCGCAGCAAGGTGCTTGCGGCTAAGCGTAACCGGTGCCGCGCAGAACTGGTTGCGAGTGAAAATTCCAGCTACCTGGGCGCCCTCAGCCAAGGAAAATAATACGATGTCTTTACGGCCAGGCTTTTTAATACCGGCACTGGCAATTCCCAGTTCTACGCCGGTAATGGGAAAAAATTCGGGTAAGGTTTCGGGGCCTACCGCCATGGTAATTCTCCTGACAAATAATGAATGAAGACTGCCCGCGGGCATTCAAAACGCAAAAACCCGCAGCCTGAATGGATCAGATTGCGGGTTGAAAATAGCTTTCAATAACAAGGCTGTTTAATTAATTTTGCCACAGCACTGCTTGAACTTCTTGCCAGACCCACAAGGACAAGGCTCATTACGGCCCACTTTGCGCTCGTTACGCACAAAGGTTTCCGGCGTGGCCTGGCGTGAACCGTCGTCGCCACCGGCCTCGCCCGCAGCGCCAGCCTGAGCTGTTGCGCTGGTTTCGTCGTGGCGCAGGCGAGCACGTGCCAGCTCACTGGCCAACGCATCTTTGCGCTGGCGCTCGATTTCTTCCAGCTCTTCCTGGCTTTGCACTTTAACGTGGCACAGTACCCTAATAACGTCGCCCTTCATGGCTTCCAGCATGCTTTCAAACAGATTGAAGGCTTCGCGCTTGAACTCCTGCTTCGGGTTTTTCTGGGCGTAACCACGCAGGTGAATACCGCGGCGCAGGTGATCCATATTCGACAGATGCTCTTTCCACAGGGTATCCAGTACCTGCAAAAACACCTGTTTTTCAAACTTACGCATGGGTTCTGCGCCGACGACCGCCTCTTTGGCGTCGTAAGCAATCACAATCAGCTCCAGAATTTTCTGGCGTAGATTGTCCTCATAAAGTTTGTTGTCTTCATCCAGCCACTGCTGAACCGGCAGGTCAATGCCCATTTCCGACTGCAGCTGAGCTTCCAAACCCGCAACATCCCACTGCTCCGGCATGCTTTGCGGTGGAATGTGAGCACTCACCAGGGTGTCTACCACGTCAGCGCGAATGGTTTTCACCATTTCCGACACGTCGTCTGAACCCATTACTTCGTTGCGCTGGTCATAAATAACCGAACGCTGGTCGTTGGCAACGTCGTCGTATTCCAGCAGCGTTTTGCGCATGTCAAAGTTTCGGCCTTCGACCTTGCGCTGGGATTTCTCAATGGCGTTGGTGACCATGCGGTGCTCAATCGCCTCGCCGTTTTTCATCCCCATGGCCTGCATCAGACTCTTGACCTTATCCGGAGCAAATATCCGCATCAGGTTGTCTTCCAGCGACAGAAAGAACCGGGATGAACCCGGATCGCCCTGACGGCCAGCGCGGCCACGCAGCTGGTTATCAATGCGGCGGCTTTCATGACGTTCGGTGCCAATAATGTGCAAGCCGCCGGCTTCCAACACGCTGTTGTGGCGCTCAGTCCACGCATCTCTCAGTACCGCGCTCTGTTCCTCGGTCGGGCTATCATGCCCTGCCAATTCATATTCCCAGTTACCACCAAGCACAATGTCAGTACCGCGGCCAGCCATGTTGGTGGCAATGGTAACGGCGCCGGGGCGGCCCGCCTGGGCAATAATCTGAGCTTCAGATTCGTGCTGCTTGGCGTTCAGGATTTTGTGCTCGATCTGGGTTTTCTTCAGCAGGCCGGCCAGGCGCTCAGACGCCTCGATGGACGCAGTGCCCACCAGAATAGGCCGACCTTCGGCGGTAACGTCTTTAATTTCGTCGATAATGGCGTGGAATTTTTCTTCTTCCGTCAGGTACACCAAATCGTTGTAATCGGTCCGCTGAATCGGTTTGTTAGGCGGAATGACCACCACATCCAGGCCGTAAATCTGGCGAAATTCGAACGCTTCGGTGTCGGCTGTGCCGGTCATGCCCGACAGCTTTTCATACAGCCGGAAGTAGTTCTGGAAAGTGGTGGACGCCAGGGTCTGGCTTTCCGCGTGAATCTTCACACCTTCTTTGGCTTCAATCGCCTGATGTAGACCTTCACTCCAGCGCCGGCCCGGCATGGTACGACCGGTGTGCTCGTCAACAATGACCACCTGGTCGCCTTGCACGATGTAATCCACGTTTTTCTGGAACAGGTTATGGGCCCGCAAACCGGAATGCACGTGGTGCAGAAGGCTGAGGTTGGCGGCGGAATACAGGTTTTCACCTGCTTTGAGCAGTTCCCGCTCCAGCAACAACTGCTCCACTTTTTCGTGGCCGCGCTCGGTTAATTCTACCTGACGGGTTTTTTCGTCAATAGTGAAGTCGCCGGTGGGATCGCCCTCATCTGGCACCTCGCCCTTTTCCAAGATCGGAATCAGAATGTTAATCGCCTGATACATCTCCGAGCTGTCTTCGGCGGCGCCGGAAATAATCAGCGGTGTACGGGCTTCGTCGATCAGAATGGAGTCAACTTCGTCGACGATAGCAAAATGTAGGCCGCGCTGAACTTTATCTGCGGTGCTGAAAGCCATATTATCGCGCAGGTAGTCAAAACCGAATTCGTTGTTGGTGCCGTAGGTAATGTCGGCCTGATAAGCGGCGCGCTTTTCTTCTCCCGCCTGGCCGGTGTGTACCACACCCACTTGCAGCCCCATGAAGTTATACAGCTTGCCCATCCAGTCAGCATCGCGGCGAGCCAAATAATCGTTCACAGTGATCACGTGAACGCCTTTGCCAGACAAAGCGTTCAAATAGGCAGACGCGGTGGACATCAGGGTTTTACCCTCACCGGTTTTCATTTCGGCAATGCGGCCTTCATGCAGGGTAACAGCACCCACAAACTGCACGTCGTAGTGACGCATACCCATAACCCTGCCGCTGGCTTCGCGCACGCAGGCAAACGCTTCGGGCATCAATGCGTCAAGACTTTCGCCTTTGTGCAGGCGCTCACGGAACTCTGTGGTTTTTCCCTGCAACTCGCTGTCGGTCAGGCTGCCAAATGGCTTTTCAAGCTCATTAATACGCAAGGCAATCTTGCGCATTCGTTTGATTTCCCGGGCGTTCTTACTACCGAATACTTTCGTTGCAAGCTTTGTGAACATAGACCAATGCTTCTTTGATTAAACGGAGGAAGCCGGCATTCTACCTTTATTTAGCGGCGGGGCAAAAGCCACAGCCGGTGACGACAATGCCAGCCGACAATTCGGCGCTGCCAATCACATCTGGGTCACAGGTTTTCTTAACGGCTGGCCCGCGCCATGTACTTCACCGGATCGGTCGTGTGACCATGTTTCAGTACTTCAAAATGCACATGAGGCTCGGTAGACCGGCCGGTGCTGCCCATCAACGCAACCACTTGGGCTTTCTGAACCAAGTCACCCACTTTTACACTCACGGTTCTGGCATGGGCGTAGCGGGTAACCAGTCCATCGCCATGGGCGATTTCCACCAGGTTGCCATAGCCAGAACGCTTTCCAGCCCAGGTAACAACGCCTGCGGCCACCGCAACAATGTCGCTACCGTCTTTACCTGCCAGATCAACGCCGCCATGCCAGGTGCGTTTGCCACTAAAAGGATCGGTACGGTAGCCATATTCAGATGACAGCTAACCCCAGGTAATGGGACGGCCCTCAACAAAACGCTCATCATCCAGTTTTTGCCGCGAGGCCAGCTTGTCCAGCAAGCGCAACTGCTGCTCGCGATTGTCCAGGCGGTGTTCCAGGCGCTCAATCATCTCGCTCAGGCCCGGCACAGTGTAAGACTCTGGCGGCAGTAGCACGTCGGGGCCGCCTACTGGCGCAGGAGCGCTAAAATCAAACTCGTCGTTGTTCACCAGTCCACTTTCGACAAATCGTTGCCCCAAAGCGTCCAGCCGCAACAGGCGGCCTTGCATCGCACCCAGGCGCAGCGTCATGGCGTCGACCTGGTGCTGCACGTCTGTTTCAACCTGGGCCAACTCGGCTTTCTGCTCCTGCAAGCGCGCCTGCCAACGCACAACCAACTCGTTGCCGGCAGGGATTTCAGCCTCAATTTTCGCCACCGCCAGCGTGTAACCTGCCCAACTAGCAATCGCCGCCAGCGCCAGAGTGAACACCAGCAAGGCGAGTAAAAAACGGCGATTCAGTATAATGGCCGGGGGCGGAAGCGGATCAGAAATTCTGTATGTCGTCATAGTGTGTAGCTGTTGCAACAGATCGCAAACCGATGTTTAAAGCACCCGCCAGCGGTTACACTGGTTATGAATAGTTGGGGCGCTCACCTAAAAACGAAGCCAAAGTGTACCCAATGGTTTACAGCTCAGTCGAGTACTCAGGCCGCAATGACACCAAAAAACGAACAGAAAATGATTTTCAACACACTCTCCGGGGCCGCCGGTGTGCGCAACCTGGTAGCGCGGGCCGAGCAGCACCGGCTTGCTGAACAGGCGCTGCTGGATGAGTTGCCGCCATCGTTGCAGTCAGGTACGCGTTTTGTCAGCTGCCATGAAGGCGAACTTGTGCTGTCATCAGACAGCGGGCCCAAAGCCAGCCAGATTCGCTTTCGCCAGCATGACATTATGGCGGCTGCGCGCAATCTGGAGTTGTTTCGCTTTGTCTGGAAGCTGAAAGTAAAAGTGGTGCCGCCGCGTTTTCAGGACAAGGCCATGGCCAAAAAACTGCCCCTGAGTAAAGAAAACGCCCGGCTCCTCCAAGAGGAAGCCGGGCACACAAAAGACAAAGCTTTGCGCCAAATTCTGGAAAAGCTCGCCAGTCACGTTCGCGACTGACGATGGTGCTTCAGGCGGTAGCTAAAACAGGTTTGACGTAAGAGATCGGAGCGTTAGCTTCGTCATCAAAGATCACTACTTCCCAGGCGTCCTGCTCTGAAATAAGAAGGCGCAGCAGGCGATTATTCAAGTCGTGGCCGGATTTCACACCACGGAACTCGCCAATCAGGCTGTTGCCCAACAGATACAGGTCGCCGATAGCGTCCAGAACCTTGTGCTTGACGAACTCGTCGTCATAGCGCAGACCGTCTTCATTAAGAATTTTGTAATCGTCTACAACAATGGCGTTATCAACGCTGCCACCAAGAGCCAGGTTCATGGAGCGAAGCTTTTCAATATCGCGCATAAAGCCGAAGGTGCGGGCACGACTGACTTCTTTCACAAACGAAGTGCTGGAGAAATCAACCGTAGCGCTTTGGGCGCGGCCCTTGAAAGCAGGGTGGTCAAAGTCGATGCCAAAGCTGACCTTGAAGCCTTCAAATGGCAGAAAGGTGGCGCTTTTGTCGCCGTCTGTAATCGATACTTCACGCTTGATGCGGATAAACTTCTTGGCTGCGTCTTGCTCGGCAATACCGGCAGACTGCAGCAAGAACACGAAGGGCCCTGCCGAGCCATCCATGATCGGCACTTCAGAAGCGCTGAGTTCCACAAAACAGTTATCGATGCCAAGGCCGGCCATGGCCGACAGTAAGTGCTCCACCGTTGACACCCGTACGCCATCTTTCATCAACGTGGTTGACAGCATGGTCTCGCCGACATTTTCTGCGCGGGCCCGAATTTCGACCACAGGGTCCAGATCGGTACGACAGAAAATAATTCCAGCATCAATGGGTGCGGGCTTCAGGGTCAGATACACCTTTTCACCCGAATGCAGCCCAATGCCGGTGGCGCGAATGGTGTTTTTAAGAGTCCGTTGTTTGATCATCGGTACAGAGTTCCGTCGAAAAGGCGATACGCTAGGCAAGAAACTGCTCGCATAATATCAGAAAATACAACTGGCCACCATGAAAACGCCCTTTTCTGCTCAAAAAACAGCCAGAACGGACCATAGGTAACCAGTGCACACTTTCCCGACTGAAGGTTTCAAGCACCCGCCCCAGCCGGCTCCGAGTCATATTATTACCAGTTTATCAATCCGCCTGACGGCGAAGGAATGCGGGAATATCGAGATAGTCCACATTCGCTTCCGCGCTGTCGCGACCTTGATCAAGCGCCGCGTTGCCGGAAGCCACTGCGCGACGGCGCAGAATGGCCGGCCGGTCTAGCTGGTTGTAGTCGGTTTTACCATCCAGGGTGCGGCTATTATCCACCACCTTGGTCGGTTTTTCACGACTGCCGCCTAGGCCAGTAGCCACTACCGTTACCTTCAGTTCGTCGGTCAGGTCCTGGTCAATCACGGTACCCACAACCACGGTGGCCGTGTCTGAGGCAAATTCGCGAATGATGTCGCCTACCTCGGCAAACTCGCCCAAGTTCAGGTTAATGCCGGCGGTGATGTTCACCAGAATGCCCTTGGCTCCGTGCAGGTTAACGTCTTCCAACAGCGGGCTGCGAATAGCGGCTTCGGCGGCTTCGCGGGCACGGTTTTCACCGGTTGCGCGGGCAGTACCCATCATCGCCATGCCCATCTCGGACATCACCGTTTTCACGTCAGCGAAGTCGACGTTGATCATGCCATTGCGGGTAATCAGGTCGGCAATACCCTGAACAGCACCTAACAGTACGTCGTTGGCAGCGGCAAAGGCATCCAGCAGGCTGGTGTTCTTGCCCATCACCGACAAAAGTTTCTCATTCGGAATGGTAATCAGCGAGTCAACGCATTCTTCCAGCTCGCGCAAACCGGCTTCCGCCATGCTCATGCGCTTGCCGCCTTCAAACAGAAATGGCTTGGTCACTACGGCAACCGTCAGAATGCCCAGCTCCCGTGCCACCTGGGCAACAACGGGTGCGGCACCGGTTCCGGTGCCGCCGCCCATACCTGCGGTGATAAACACCATATCGGCGCCACTGATGGCATCCGAAATACGGTCGCGATCTTCCAGCGCCGCCTGACGTCCTATTTCCGGGTTAGCACCGGCACCCAGGCCTTTGGTGATCGCGCCACCGAGCTGGATGATTTGGCGTGCGTCCAGGTCTTTCAAAGCCTGGGCATCCGTGTTGGCGCAGATAAAATCAACACCTTCAATGTCGCTGTTAAGCATATGGCGCACGGCGTTACCGCCACCACCACCTACACCGATCACTTTTATAACTGCGTTTTGCTGCACACTATCGACAAGTTCAAACATATCCCCACTCCTTCGTGCTTTAGTCAGCCTGTTTTACGGCTGTTCTTTTTTGAAATTTGATGGTTCAAAACGATTGCTGCTTTGCATCTTTTATGAATCAAATGTGCTTGCATGGCGGCTCAAAAATGGCCGGTAAACCAGGCCTTCATTCGCTCAAACAGCGTGGGAGCATGCTCCCCCTTGAGCACCGGTGCCCGCCCCAGATCCATCTGGCGGAAACCATGTATCAACAACCCAACGCCGGTGGCGTAAATCGGGTTATTAACCACTTCCGTCATGCCCGACACGGCCTGCGGACAGGCCAACCTGACCGGCATGTGGAAAATTTCTTCTGCCAGCTCAATCACACCCTCCATGGTGGATGCGCCTCCCGTAATCACGATGCCCGCTGGAATCATTTCTTCAAATCCCGAACGTCGCAGTTCCGACTGCACCAGCATGAACAGTTCTTCGTAGCGGGGCTCAACCACTTCGGCCAAAGCCTGACGTGACAAATCCCGCGGAGCACGGTCGCCGACGCTGGGCACTTTGATGGTTTCATCCGCGCCCGCCAGCTGGGTCAGCGCGCAGGCGTATTTGATTTTAATTTCTTCAGCGTTCTGGGTTGGCGTACGCAACGCCATGGCGATGTCGTTAGTGACTTGGTCACCGGCGATGGGAATCACGGCGGTGTGGCGAATAGCACCGCCAGTAAACACCGCTATGTCGGTGGTGCCGCCGCCCATATCCACTACACACACGCCCAGCTCTTTTTCATCTTCAGTGAGAATGGCGTGGCTGGAAGCCAGCTGCTCAAGAATGATGTCGTCAACTTCAAGACCGCAGCGGCGAATGCATTTTTCAATATTCTGGGCGGCATTCACTGCGCAGGTCACCAAGTGCACCTTGGCTTCCAGGCGCACGCCGGACATCCCCAGGGGCTCTTTAATGCCTTCCTGATTATCAATCACGAATTCCTGCGGCAGTATGTGCAGAATTTTCTGATCTGCCGGTATGGCTACGGCCTGGGCTGCGTCAATGACCCGGTCGATATCTGCCTGGGTCACCTCGCGGTCGCGAATGGCCACAATGCCGTGGGAATTCAGGCTTTTGATGTGACTGCCGGCAATGCCTGCATACACCGAGTGAATGCGGCAGCCGGCCATCAGTTCGGCTTCTTCTACCGCACGCTGAATGGCCTGAACCGTGACTTCAATATTGACCACGACACCGCGCTTCAGCCCTTTTGAGGGGTTAGAGCCAACGCCCACTACTTCAATAGAGCCGTCCATTTTGCGCTTGCCGACAATGGCCACCACTTTTGAGGTGCCAATATCCAGGCCGACAATCATGTTTTCCGTTTCAACCGATGACATGTGTTCCACCAAACCCTAGGTCTGAATAAACCGTTGTTATGTTTTCGGAGTTGAGGCAGCCGTAACTGCCTTCCACTGCACCGCAACACCATTTGTGTAGCGCGCATCCACCCTGCTAACTTCATCTGCCCGGGACGCAAGCCGGGCCTGATACACGGTCATAAACCGCTCAAAACGCTGCTCGACCTGATCACGGCCCAGCACCACATCTATGCCGTTACCCAGGCGCAAGGTCCACGCCCCGCGCTGCTCCAAATTCAGGCCACTGAAACCAAGGCCGTGGCCAACCAGCTGATCACTCAGCGTGCGCGCCATGGTTATCACCTCTCGCACCCGCTCATCAGGGCCGGACAGCAGCGGCAAAGCACCGGCTACTTGCGGGTTGGGCGGGCTGAACAACTCGCCCGTACGGCTAACCAGGCGGCCGTCGCTCCAGTAGGCCAGTGGCTTTTTCTCGCGGATGTTGACCGTCAGACGGTCTGGCCATTCGCGCTTTACGGCCGCCGATTCAACCCACGGGCGCTGTTCCAGACTGGCCTTGATCTCTGCCAGATCGGTTGCGAAATAACTGCCTCCAACCCAGTCCCCAAGGTGGCGTTCCAGGTCCACCTGGTTTTCGCCCACCAGCGTGCCATTCACATCAATGGCCAGAATTTGCTGGTCCATCGCCGCCAACACTTTACTGGCGCCCCAGGGCACCAGTGCCGCTGTCAGAATCACCACAATACCCAAACCAAACTGCACCCAAGGCACGGCGCTAAAGACAGCCCTTAACACTGCAAACCGGTCTTGCTGCGGGCCAAGGGTTGTTGCCCCCCGGCGCTGCGGCGGTTCGGACGGAAGGGCCCGAGTCCGGATCAGCAGGTTTTCAAGCATGGCTTGGCTCTCCTTCCTGTTCCGCGCCGCTTTGCTCGAGAGTGTCCGCCAGAATGCGCACCACCAGTTCCTCAAAACTGATACCCGCTGCCCGCGCCGACATCGGCACCAGGCTGTGGTCGGTCATTCCCGGCACGGTATTCACCTCTAGCAACCAGAACTTGCCATCGGTGTCTTGCATAATGTCGACCCGGCCCCAGGTGCGGCAGCCCACAACCCGGAAGGCTTCCAGCGCCAACTGTTGAAGACGTAGTTCATCGTCTGCTGACAGCCCACAGGGAATGCAGTAGCGGGTGTCGTCGGCCAGATATTTGGCGTCGTAATCGTAAAACACATGATCGGTACTCAGGCCGATGGCCGGGAGCGCGCGGTCTTGCAACAAACTGACGGTAAATTCCGGGCCTTCAATCCACTCTTCCACCAACACCGAGGTATCCAGAGCCGCGGCCGCCTGCCATGCCTGCACCAATTCGCTGGCGCTGGTGACTTTGCAGATGCCGATGCTGGAGCCTTCACGGGACGGTTTCACGCTCAGCGGCATGCGCAACTCAGCGGCGATACTAATGGCGTCGTCCGCAGAAGCCATGGTGCGGAACTTGGGCGTGGCCAAACCGCAACCGGCGAATACGTACTTGGTGCGCAGCTTGTCCATGGCCAGAGCCGAAGCCATTACATCGCTGCCGGTGAACGGTATACCAGCCTGGGATAGAATTGCCTGCAACGTTCCGTCTTCACCACCGCGACCGTGCAACGCAATAAATACCCGGTCAAACTCGGGCTGCTCCACGGTTTTCAACAGACAACCCTGCACATCTATGCCAAAGGCATTTACACCCGCAGACAGCAGGGCCGAAAGCACTGCCTGGCCGCTTTTCAGGGACACATCGCGCTCGGCGGAATCACCGCCCATAAACACGGCCACCCGGCCAAATGCTTTCACCATGGCAGGGTCGGCCTGAAACGGCTGCAGTGCTGAATAGTGCTGCTGGTCACTCACCGCTTATCCTCCCTGTCGCTACCACTCCCGTTGTTGCCAGGCGGGCTGCCACGGCCCCGATATCACCGGCCCCTTGGGTTATCAGCAAGTCACCATCGCGCAACACGCTGGCCAACAGGCTTTCGATGTCTTTATTGTGTTCGACAAACACCGGCTCTACTTTGCCTCGCTGGCGCAGGCTGCGGCACAGGGCGCGGCCGTCACATCCGGGAATGGCTGCTTCGCCGGCGGAGTAAACGTCCATCAGCAGCAAGCCGTCCACCGTGGACAGCACTTTGACAAAATCTTCGTAAAGGTCGCGGGTGCGACTGAACCGGTGCGGCTGGTACAGCATGACCACGCGACGGCCGGGCCAGGCGTCACGGGCGGCACGAATGACCGCGGCGACTTCGGTGGGGTGGTGGCCATAATCGTCAACCAAAGTTATGGAACCCTTAGCGATCGGATAGTCACCGTACACCTGGAAGCGCCGGCCAACACCGGCAAAACCCGCCAAGCCACGGCCGATTGACGCGTCGTCAATGCCGTCATCGGTGGCCACGGCAATCACCGCCAGCGCGTTGAGCACATTGTGGCGGCCCGGCATTTTCAGCTCTACCTGCAAATCGGCCCGCGGCCCCGGGCGTTTCACCAGGAAGCGCGTGCGCAGGCCGTCGGCCTCAATGTTCTCGGCGCGGTAGTCGGCCTCTGGGTTATCAATTCCGTAGGTGATGATGGTGCGCGAAATACGCGGCAGTATTTCACGCACGTAGGGATCGTCGATGCACATCACGGCCACGCCGTAAAACGGCAGGTTGTGAAGGAAATCAACAAAGGTCTGCTTCAGCTTTTCCACATCGCCACCGTAGGTGTCCATGTGGTCGGCTTCGATGTTAGTGACCACGGAAATCAGTGGTGTCAGGTGCAGAAACGATGCGTCGCTTTCGTCGGCTTCCGCGATCAGGTAGCGCGATCCGCCCAACTTGGCATTGGTGCCGGCGCTGTTCAGCTTGCCACCAATTACGAACGTTGGGTCCAGACCTGCCTCGGCAAACACCGACGCAATCAGGCTGGTGGTGGTGGTTTTGCCGTGGGTTCCGGCAACCGCGATGCCGTGGCGATAACGCATGATTTCCGCCAGCATTTCTGCCCGCGGTACGATGGGAATGCGATTACTGCGCGCCGCAACCACTTCCGGGTTGTTGGACGCCACCGCTGAAGACACTACGACCACATCGGCTTTTTCAGTATTTTCGGCGCGATGGCCAATCTGTACATCAATACCCATGGCCGTCAAACGCTGGGTAACGGTACCGTGGCGCAAGTCGGAACCGGACACGTTATAGCCCTGGTTCTTTAGCACCTCGGCGATACCGCTCATGCCGGCACCGCCAATACCGACAAAGTGAATATGGCGTATGCGGCGCATTTCCGGCACCTGATATACCAGTGGCAATGTGTTGGCATCAGCCATTGGCGGCCTCCAAACAATAATTCACGACTCTCTCCGTTGCATCGATGCGGGCCAGCTTGCGAGCTGCCTGCGACATTATTAAAACCCGCTTACGATCATTCGCCAGATCGCTCAGGATGTCTGCCAACAGCGCAGGGGTCAGGCGCGGCTGGGGTATAAGCAAGGCCGCACCGGCGCTAACCATCTGTTCGCCGTTGCGGGTTTGATGGTCATCCACCGCATGGGGGAAAGGCACCAGAATGGCGGCGCAACCGGCAGCGCAGAGTTCCGACACCGTTAACGCACCCGCGCGGCACAGCACCAGATCAGCCCAGGCAAAAGCCCCGGCCATATCGGTAATAAATGGCTCCACGCTGACCTCAACGTTCGCTGTCTGATAGGCATCGCGAGCGGCCTCGGCGTGATTTTCACCGCATTGGTGGCGCACGTGCGGGCGACACTCGGCCGCCATTTGCGCCAGCGCCTGGGGCACCTGCTGATTGAACACCTGCGCGCCCAGACTGCCACCAACGACGAGTAACCGCAGCGGGCCTGTGCGCCCCGCCAGACGTTCTATTGGTGCTGCCAGCGCGGCAAAATCCGTGCGCACCGGATTGCCGGTGCAGCGGGTGACGGTTTTTGCATCAAAGCTTCCGGGGAATGCTTCCAGCACGATGTCGGCAAAGCGCACCAGCAGTCTGTTGGTCATACCGGCAACGGCATTCTGTTCGTGAATAACCAAGGGTGTGCCGGTCAATCTGGCCGCTAACCCACCGGGGCCGGTCACAAAGCCGCCCATGCCAACCACGCAGTGCGGGCGAATGCGCCGCATAATGGTGAACGCTTCACCCAGGGCACGCATCAGTTTGAACGGCGCTTTTATCAGCGCCAGCTTGCCCTTGCCGCGCAATCCAGAAACATGGATCAACGACATTTCAATATCGGTATCGGCAACCAGCCGCTGTTCCATGCCGCCAACGGCACCCAGCCAAAACACCTGATGGCCACGGGCCTGCAAGGCGCGGGCGGTAGCCAGCGCCGGGAACACGTGGCCACCAGTGCCGCCGGCCATCATCAAAAAACGCCGGGGTTCAGTCATAAGCAGCTCCTCCCCGGTGTTTTTTGCCGGCAGGCTCGGCTGCTGCCGTTGCAGCATCCAAGCGCTCCATCTCTATGCGTGCCAATATGCCCAAGCACACGCAGGTCATCATCAAACTGGAACCGCCGTAACTGACCAGCGGTAACGTTAGGCCTTTGGTAGGCAGCAAACCGGTGGCTACCGCCATGTTAATGGCCGCCTGCAAGCCAATCAGCAGGCTGATGCCATAGGCGAAACAGGCGGCAAATGGCTGCTTGGCCTGTTCTGCGCGGCGGGCAATCACAAAACCGCTGATCACCAGAATGGTAAACAGCGCCACCACTAACAAAGCCCCAATCAGGCCGAATTCTTCGGCAATAATGGCGAAAATAAAGTCGGTATGGGCCTCGGGCAGAAAGAACAGCTTTTGAATAGAATTGCCCAGACCGACGCCGGCCCATTCGCCACGGCCGAACGCAATCAGCGACTGGGTCAGCTGATAGCCGCTGTTAAACTGGTCTTGCCAAGGGTCCAGATAGCTCACCACGCGTTTCATTCGATAAGGCTCGGCAACTACTGCCAGGGCACCCAGTGCAGCCAGCGCCACTACTAGGGGTGCAAAGCGCATAAGGCTGACACCGCTAAGGAAAATCATGCCGGCGGCTGCGCCCACCAGCACCACGGTGGCGCCAAAGTCCGGCTGCACCATCAGCAAGCCCGAAGCCACGCCCATCACCGCCAGCGGCTTGATAAAACCGGGCCAGGTATTCAACAGCTCGTCGCGGCGGCGCACCACGTAGCTGGCCAGATAACCCACCAGGCAAAGCTTGGCGATTTCGGACACCTGAACGTTGAAAATACCAAACGAGATCCAGCGAGTAGAGCCGTTTACCGTGTGCCCCAGCGGCGTAAGCACCAGCGCCAAAACCAGCAACCCCACGCCCAGCAGCAACCAGCCGCTATTCTGCCACCAGGAAACCGGCACATTAACCACGATCAGAGCCAACATGCAGCCCAGCACCACAAACACAAGCTGGCGAAATATAAAGTGGTAACTATTGCCAAAGGTGGCACCGGCAATGTCCATGGACGCCGATGAAATCATCACCAGCCCCAGCACCATCAACGCAGCGGCGCTAACAATCAGCAATGGCAAGGGTTGCAGCGCTGAATGGCGATTGCTGTACACGGGCAATGCCGATTGGGCCTGAATCATAGCGCCTCCACCAGCGTGCGGAAGCGCTCACCGCGATCAATATAATCACGAAACATATCCAGACTGGCGCAGGCCGGCGACAACAACACCCTGTCACCCGGCTGCGCCAGCCTCGCGGCGCTTGCCACCGCGTCGGCCAAGCTGTTTTCAATGTGGGTTGCAGTGCCCTGCGCCAGAACGTCTTGCAGCTGCGCCGCATCACGGCCAATCAGCACCACCGCACGGCAGTGTAGACGCGCAGGTTCTGCCAGTGGGCTGAAATCGGCGCCTTTGCCATCACCACCAGCAATCAGCACAATTTTTCCCGCCACCGGTGCCAGGCTGTCGAGCGCGGCGGCTGTAGCGCCCACGTTGGTGCCTTTGGAATCGTTGATATATTCAACACCGTTGACCAGACGAATAGGCTCGCAACGGTGGGGCAAACCGTGAAATGCCCGCGCCGTCTTCAACATGCTGTCCATCGGCAAACCCGCCGCCTTGCCCAGACCAAGCGCCGCCATTACGTTGCTAAGGTTATGGCGGCCGATTAGCCCAAGTTCATCGGCGCGAATCAGATTAT
This sequence comes from Marinobacter sp. LV10R520-4, assembly GCF_002563815.1. Classification (NCBI taxonomy): domain Bacteria; kingdom Pseudomonadati; phylum Pseudomonadota; class Gammaproteobacteria; order Pseudomonadales; family Marinobacteraceae; genus Marinobacter; species Marinobacter sp. LV10R520-4. The sequence continues at coordinate 731,976 of NZ_PDJM01000001.1, forward strand.
CCAGTCCCCAGGTTACCCAGGGGTGGCCACTGACACTGTCGTCACGGGTGCTAAAGGTCTCTGGGTTGACCCGGTTCATACCAAAGCAGACAAAGCGCAGCGTGTTCCGTGCCATGGGGGTACTTAGAGCGTCATCCAGATTCACAATGGCGTACTGGCAGCCCCGGAATATCCGCTGTTTGGCTTGGTAATAGGCCATTTTGTCTGGGTAACGGTCCATATGGTCGTCGCTGACATTGAGTACCGTGGCCGCCAGTGCATTCAGTTCATCCGTGGTCTCCAGTTGAAAGCTGGACAGTTCCAACACGTATAAGCGCGCACCGGTATTCAGCAAATCCAGCGCCGGAGTGCCAATATTGCCACCCACTGCAACCTGGTAGCCGGCATCACGAGCCATGTCGGCGACCAGCGTGGTGACTGTGGTTTTGCCATTGGAGCCGGTGATAGCAATAATCGGCGCATCGGCAGCTTCTGCAAACAGATCAATATCACCGCGAATACGCGCGCCACTGGCGGCGGCAGCAGCAATAGCGGGCTCGGCCACACTGATACCCGGGCTTACAATCAGTTCACTGAAAGCGCTGAAAAAGCCGCTGTCAAACGCGCCTAAATGCACTTCGACGTCAGGCCAACCGGCTTGCAGCTCAGCAAGGCCCGGTGGCGCCTCACGGGTATCCGCTACGGCCAGCTTGCGGCCTTGTGCTGCCAGATAGCGCACGCAGGAAAGCCCGGTTTTACCGAGCCCTACAATCAACGTGCGACGATCGGACACAATGACACCCATATTCGGCAACACTCCTTTATCTCAGTTTCAAACTGGCCAAACCAATCAACACCAGAACCACGGTAATAACCCAAAAACGCACGATAACCCGCGGTTCGGGCCAGCCCTTCAATTCAAAATGGTGATGCAGCGGCGCCATGCGGAAAATTCGCCGCCCGGTCAGGCGGAACGACGCCACCTGCAAAATCACCGATACGGTTTCCATCACAAACACGCCGCCCATAATGAACAGCACAATTTCCTGGCGTACAATTACCGCCACTATGCCAAGAGCTGCGCCCAGGGCAAGAGCACCGACATCGCCCATAAACACCTGCGCGGGATAGGTGTTGAACCACAAAAATCCCAGACCGGCGCCGACAATGGCGCCACAAAACACAATCAGTTCGCCGGTGCCAGGCAAGCGCGGAATCAACAGGTAATTGGCAAACTGGACGTGGCCCGACAGGTAGGCAAATATGCCCAGCGCCGCGGCTACCATGACCGTGGGCATAATCGCCAGACCGTCCAGTCCGTCGGTGAGGTTAACCGCGTTACTGGTGCCAACAATCACGAAATAGGTCAGCAGAATAAACAGCACCGGCCCCATGGTGAGCGACACCTGCTTGAAAAACGGCAGATACAGCGAGGTTTCCTGAGGTAGAGACGCTGTCATAAACAACGCGATAGCGGCACCGGCACCCACCACCGACTGCCAGAAATACTTCCACCGGGCCGGCAGGCCACGGGAGTTGCGCTCGACGACTTTGCGGTAATCATCTACCCAGCCGATAGCGCCAAATAACAGAGTGACCAAAAGGGTGATCCACACGTAGCGGTTGCTTAAATCTGCCCACAACAGGGTACTGACAGCGATGGCCACCAGAATAAGCGCGCCACCCATAGTGGGCGTACCGGCTTTGCTCAGATGGGTTTGCGGGCCGTCGTCGCGCACCGCCTGGCCAATCTGGTATTGCGCCAGCTTGCGAATCATCACCGGGCCCACCAACAGCGAAATCAGCAGCGCCGTCAGCGTGCCCAGAATGCCGCGCAGGGTGAGGTACTGAAACACCGTCAGCGATGTGAAGTACTGTGAGAGTATCTCTGTTAGCCAGAGCAGCATGTGCCATTCACCTTATTTTTTATTCCCTCCACCACAATCTCCATGGCGGAACTGCGAGAACCTTTCACCAGCACGGTGGCCGGTACCTGTATGTTTTTTAAAACGGCATCAACCGCCTGGTTGTGACTGGCGCAGATTTCGACCGTGGCACCAAAACCCCGGACGTAGCCTTCACAGCCCGGGCCTACCGCCAGCAGCCGCTCAATGCCCAGATCACGAGCGTATTGCGCTACTTCCTGATGTAGCTGGGCAGCCTGCTCTCCCAGTTCAGCCATGGCACCCAGCACCGCAATGCGCGGTGACGGGCGTTTTGCCAACACCGCCAGCGCGGCTTTGATCGACGCCGGATTGGCGTTGTAACTGTCATCAATAAGGGTCCAACCCTGCGCCAGTGGCTGTATGTGCAGGCGGCCTTTTACCGCTAGCACCTGTTCCAGCCCGGCTTTGATATGCTCATTGGTGGCGCCCAGTTCACGCGCTGCAGCGGCCGCCATAGCGGCGTTACTGAGATTGTGCTCACCTTCAAGGCCAAGCCGTACCTCGCAAAACCAACCCTCTGGCCCGCTGATCTGCAGCAGACCGCCGGCCCCGGCTGTGACCTTGTAATCAGCTGCAACATGGCCAACGCGACTTACGCTTGCCACACGGCGACGGCCGGCGCGGGCCAGCCACTGATCAAACGCCGGATCATCCCGATTAAGCACAACCAGGCCATCATCAGCCACGCCGTCAATGATCTCGCCCTTGGCAAGCACGATGTTCTGGTAGCTGCCAAAACCTTCAAGATGGGCCTGGCCCGCGTTAGTCAGAATCGCCACCTGCGGTTTCACCATCGTTACGGTGTATGCAATTTCATTAAGGCCACTGGCGCCCAGTTCGATCGCGCCAAAGCGGTGCTCAGGCGCCAGACCAAACAGAGTCAGCGGCACACCAATGTGATTGTTCAGATTGCCTTGGGTTATCAAAGCCGGGCCCATTTGCTGCAAAATCGCCCCGGTCATTTCACGCACCGTGGTTTTGCCGCTGCTACCGGTAATGGCAATCAGAGTCGCGTTGCTGGTTGCACGGTGTCTCGTTGCCAGCTCGCCCAGCGCGATCAAAGTGTCGCTGACCAGCAACTGGGGAAGGTCCACAGCGGCATCAATGCAATCCACGACAGCAGCGCTTGCGCCCTGCTCCTGCGCTTTTTGCAAAAACCGGTGGCCGTCAAAATTCTCACCACGCAACGCCACGAACAACTGCCCTGGCTGCAAGCTACGGGTGTCGGTGTTGACCGCGTTAAACGTTAATTTGTCCGGCCCGTCAAAACGACAGTCAGGCTGCAACCAATGAACGGCTTCCGCTAGCGAAAAAGAGCGCATCATGCTACTTCCTCCCGTTGTTTCAGAGCCTGGGTTACCTGCTCGCTGTCACTGAACGGGTGCTTGCAACCAGCAATATCCTGATAATCTTCGTGGCCTTTGCCAGCCACCAGCACCAGATCGTCCGGGCCGGCCAGAGCAAGGGCGGCAGCGATGGCCTGGGCACGACTGTGAATCAGCTGCACTTTTTCCGGGGCAGTAAATCCGGCCATAATATCGGCTGTGATAGCGGATGGTGTTTCAGTACGCGGGTTATCGTCGGTGACAATCACCAGATCAGCGCCGTTTTCAGCCTGTTGCGCCATTTCCGGCCGTTTGCCACTGTCACGGTCGCCGCCACAGCCGAAAACGCAAATCAACCGCCCGCTTACGTGGGGGCGCAACGCCCCCAACGCGTTGTTCAAAGCATCAGGGGTGTGGGCATAATCCACCACTGCCCGGGCACCGTCGCCGGCGGTAAATACCTGCAAACGTCCGGCCGGCGGCACTAGCCGGCAAACGCCCTGCTGCACTTGGGTTACATCAACCCCCAACGCCATCACTGTGGCAACCGCAGCCAGTACATTGCTGGCGTTGAACCGGCCCATCAGCGGCGCTTCAATGGTGAATTCGCCCCACCGACCGTCCAGCACGGCCCGAAAGCCGTTGTCCAAAGCGCAAAAATCTTTTACCCACAACTCCATTTTCGATTCGTGCAGACTGAAGCCCAGGCGCTCGCACTTGTCTTCAAGCTGCTGGTAAAGCGTGCGACCAAAAGGATCGTCGACATTAGTCACCACAAAGCGCAACCCTTCATGGCTGAAAAGCTTGGCCTTAGCCTCACCGTAGGCGGCCATGGAGCCGTGATAATCAAGGTGATCCCGGGTCAGATTGGTAAACACCGCTGCCGTTAAAGTAAGGCGATCAATACGGCCCTGATCCAAAGCGTGGGAAGACACTTCCATAGCCGCAGCGCGGCCGCCGCTGGCCACAATGCCTGCCAGCACCCGATTGGCCTGCACCACGTCTGGGGTTGTGTGGGTCGCCGGCTGCAAAGCCTCGGGCATGCCGTTACCTAACGTGCCCATTAAGCCACAGGGCGTGCCCGCCGCTTGAAGTAGCTGTGCAATATACTGGGTTACCGAGGTTTTTCCGTTGGTACCCGTTACGCCAATCAACTGCAGGCGCTGTGACGGGTATTCAAAAAAACGGTCTGCAAGCTTACCCAGCCGAGCTTTTAATTCGGGCACCGGCACGATCAAGGCGCCGCTCCGCTCGCGGCACTCACCAGCCTGTTCAGATTCCAGCAAAACCACCGATGCGCCAGCGCGAATAGCGTCGTCTATATAATGTTCCGGCCCTGTATGAGCGCCCGCCAGCGCTACAAACGCATCACCGGTCCGCACTTTACGGCTGTCCGTTTGCAAACCGTGGATGGTCACGTCAAATACCGACGGCACCACAACCAAACCCTGCAACAGGGTACTTAGCGACGTTATCATGGCTAGCCCCTCTCCCCGCTGGTGGGTGAAGGTGCCGAGGGCCGCGGCGCACTGCTGTGCACTATATCCAGCTCCGGTTTAACATTAAGCAACCGCAAGGCGTCGCTCATCACCCGCGCAAACACCGGCGCGGCCACTTCACCACCGTAATACTCGCCAGACTGGGGCGCATCCACTGCCACGATTGTGACAATTCGCGGGTTATCAATGGGCGCAATGCCGGCAAATATGGCCTTGTACTGACCGTCTTCGTAACCCTGGGCGCCCACCAGGTGAACCGTGCCGGTTTTACCTCCGGCAGAATAGAATCCCGGTTGCGCGCGTTTGCCGGTGCCGCGAGTAACAACGTCACTGAGCATGCTGCGAATCTGTGCTGTTACCTGCTCTGACACCACGCGCTGGCCGGTCGGCGCCTGGTCAAGCTTCAGCAGGCTCAACGGATAGCGCACGCCACCGTTGGCAATGACCATGTAAGCCTGGGCCAGTTGCAGCGCATTTACGCTAAGCCCGTAACCGTACGACAGGGTGGCCTCTGCCGCCGGACGCCATTTGACGGGCGATGGCAGAACCCCGACAGCTTCACCCGGAAAGCCAATACCCGTCGGCTGACCCAAACCGACCCGGGCGTAAAAATCACGAATCACCTGGCCGCCAATCTCGGTGGCAATCCTGCTCATACCTACGTTGCTGGACTTAACAACAATATCCGTCAGACTCAAAATGCCGTAGTTGCCACTGTCACGAATGGTAAAACGGCCAAAACGGCGAAAGCCCGGGGCCGTATCAATCTGGCTGCCGATTGTGTACTGATCGGTTTCCAGCGCCGCAGCCATAGCCAGTGGCTTCATCGCAGAACCCGGTTCAAACAGATCGGTAATGGCTTTGTTACGAAGATTTTCCGCCGCCAACTGACTGCGGTCATTAGGGTTGTAGGAGCCCTGGTTCACCATCGCCAGCACTTCGCCACTGTTCGCATCCAGCATCACCAGAGTGCCACCGCGGGCGTTGTGCGCGCTGACTACCGCTTTCAGTTCGCGGTAAGCCAGATATTGCAGGCGCAAGTCTATGCTTAACGTCAATTCGCCACCCGGACGGGCATCACGAATCAACGTCAAATCTTTGATCAGCCGGCCACGGTTGTCTTTCAACACCCGCTTACGCCCGGGCTCTCCAGACAAAACCCGGTTGTAAGCCAGCTCAATACCTTCCTGACCGTTTTCATCGATGTTGGTAAAGCCAACAATGTGGGCGGTAACTTCTCCAGCGGGGTAGTAGCGCCGATATTCTTGGCGGGAGTAAACGCCGCCGATATCCAGAGCCATGGCTTTACGCGCCAGTTCAGGCTGAATTTTCCGGCGAAGGTAAATAAATTCCCGCGCGACATAGTCAGTCAAACGCTGGCGCAAGGTAGCTTCGTTAAGCTGAAGCAAGCGAGCGAGATTAGCGATGCGCGGATCTTTCGCGTCCATCTCCGATGGATTCATCCAAAGCGTCTGCACCGGCGTGCTTACTGCGAGTGGTTCTCCATAACGATCGGAAATTACACCACGGTGAGCATCAATACTTTCTACACGGATTGTTCGAACGTCGCCTTGCTGGCGCAGAAATTCGTTGTCGATAACGTGCAAATCCACCAGACGCACGGAAATAGCACCGATTACCAGGATAAATGCGCCCAATACAAAGCCATAGCGCCAGTTAGCGGCGATGCGCTGACTCCATGTGGCTGTGGTTTGCGGGTCGGACACGTTAGCGGTTCCTACTTGGGGTTCTATTCATTATCAAGCGGCCTGATCACTGGCTTTGGCAGCTGCGTGAAATTCAGTAATATCGTTTTGCAGGAACCGTAAGCGGCACCAACACAATGTCCTGGCGCCCGGGAACAACCATATCGAAATGCGTGGACGCCAAGCTTTCAACGCGCCCTAGTGCGCTCAACGCGCTCTGTTCCAACAGCAGCTGGCTCCATTCCCGCTGGAAGTCGTCACGCTCTTCATGCAGCTGTGACAGCCCGTTGAAAAGCGCACGATTTTTGTGGGCACTCACCACCACACCAATGGCAGAAGCCAGCAATATGACCACAAGCAGTAGCGACACCAGAACGTTGCTTTGCCGTGTTGCAACAAACACCTGGCTGGAAATGCGCAGCGCAGACGCTACACCATTTCTCATCACCCTGGTGTTTAAACGGCGGGTTTGCACCCGCTCTTCGATAGCCACAGCGCCCATCAGATTTTCTCCTGTGCAATGTCTGCGCGACGTTCCAATACCCGCATGACCGCGCTGCGGGCTCTCACGTTATCGCTCACCTCGTCAGACGCCGCCTTGCTGGCTTTACCAACAAGACGGTACGCCGATGACTCTTCAGCTGCGGTGACCGGAATACCCTTTGGCATCTGCGGACCGCGCGCCAAATCACGCATGAAACGCTTCACCAACCGGTCTTCCAGCGAGTGGAAACTGATCACTACCAAACGGCCACCAGGGGCCAGTTTTTCGGCAGCGGCCTTCAAGCCCAACTCCAGATCTTCCAGTTCACGGTTGATAAAAATGCGAATAGCCTGAAAAGTTCGGGTTGCCGGGTGTTTGTGTTTTTCCTTTTTTGGTACCGCCTTAGCCACCAGCTCTGCTAATTCCAGAGTGGTGCTGATCGGCGCCTCCGCTCGGCGTTCCACGATCAGCCGGGCAATACGGCGGGAGAATCGTTCTTCACCGTATTTAAAAATAACGTCGGCAATCACTTTTTCATCCGCGCTGGCCAGCCACTCTGCGGCACTGGGCGCTTGCTGAGGGTTCATTCGCATGTCCAGCGGGCCCTGGCGCATGAAACTAAAACCACGAGAGGCATCGTCCAGCTGTGGCGAAGACACACCTAAATCCATCAGTACGCCTTCAACCCGAGGCCACTGCGCCTGTTCCAGCGCCTGACCCAGCTCGGCAAACGAGCCATGAAACACATTAAAACGTGAATCTTCCGCCGCCAGAGTACGAGCTTCATCGATGGCCTGCGGGTCTTTATCGATACCCAGCAGCGCGCCATTTTCAGCCAGACGCTCAAGAATCATGCGGCTGTGGCCGCCACGACCAAACGTAGCGTCAACGTAGCGGCCGCCACTATCGGTCAGCAACAAATCTACCGCTGAGTCCAGCAACACCGAGCGGTGCGAGAATGACCCCACAGGCCCTTCAGTCGAGGTCAGCATCACAGCGACAAGTTCTTCATGGCGTCGGTCATCTCTTCGGCGTCAGGAGGTGTATCCAGCAAATGGTTCCAGCTTTCCTCGCTCCACAATTCCAGCTTTTTACCCTGGCCTATTAACATCAGTTTTTTCTCCAGCCGGGCGTATTGTCTGAGCGTGGGTGGAATCAAAATCCGGCCTGCCGAATCCAGCTCCATCTGAGCGGCATTACCCAGCACCAGGCGCTGCAGGCGTAATGCTGCTCTATTCATGTTGGGAAGCGCTTCAATGGCGGGACGCAATTCGTCCCACGCAGATTGCGGATATAACCGCAGACAACGGTCGGCGTCTGCAACCGTTAATATAAAACGGCCGCCACAAACCTGAATGAGCTCCTCGCGCACTTTGGCAGGGATCGCCAAGCGACCCTTAACGTCCATATTGATCGCATGACTGCCAGAAAAGTTACTCATTAGCCCTGTCTCTGGGGTTTGAATCCACTATAAACCACTAAAAACCACTTTTTCCCACTTGTGCATACTATAGAAACACGCACTCGACAATGCAAGCATCGACTATGGGAGCTAATATAAAAAATTTGCTTTTAAAACAAGGAGTTACGGACATAGTTGAAGGGGAACTGCTAGATTAAACTTAAGAAAATAAACAAAATCAAATACCTTCAATGAACATCGCAGACTGTCGTTGAGGTGTAAGATCTTTTGGCTATTACTCGCCCAAGGGCGATTAAACGGGGAATTAAAAGAGGGGCGAAAAAATCGAGCTCGCCGGTAAGCCGGGTTCTGTCGTGGACAGTCATTCATCTAGGGCCTGCGTCACCACAGGCCTCAAGCAACCTACCCGAATCCAGCGCGGGCCACGCCAACGGACTCCTATTTGGTCTTGCTCCAGGTGGGGTTTACCATGCCGTGAACTGTTGCCAGCCACGCGGTGCGCTCTTACCGCACCCTTTCACCCTTACCGGCCACCGAACGAATCCGCTGGCTTAGGCGGTCTACTCTCTGCTGCACTTTCCGTCGGCTCACGCCGCCCAGGCGTTACCTGGCACCTTGCCCTATGGAGCCCGGACTTTCCTCCCCCAGTAAACCGGCGGCGACTGTCTGGCGAGCTCGGCGCCGACAATAGCGCGGCGCCGCAGCCCATGCAAGCAAAAACGCAGCGCTCAACCACCACTCTTAAGGTGCAAGGCGCGCTGGTAAAGCTCGTTCTTCTTTCGACCGGTAATCTCAGCCACCATTTTCGCCGCGGTCTTCACTGGCAATTCGGTTAACAAAACCGTTAATAGGCGATCGGTGTCCAGCGTTGTCTGCTCGCTATCGGGCTCTGGAGCAGCCCCGTGAATCATGACTACAAACTCACCGCGACTGCCGTGGGGGTCCTGCTGCAATTCGGCCAGTACTTGCTCGGCTGTGCCGCAGTAAAAGGTTTCAAACGCCTTGGTCAGCTCTCGCCCCAGCACCAGCTCCCGGTCTGCACCCATTACCGTAATGACATCAGCCACTGTGTCGGTAATGCGGTGCGGTGACTCATACAGCACCAGCGTTGATGTTTCAGCCTGCAGCGATTCCAGCACCGAACGCCGGCCGGAACCTTTGGCCGGCAAAAAGCCGATAAACTGAAAACGATCGGTAGGCAGGCCACTGGCGCTCAACGCGGCCACCAAAGCACAAGCACCGGGTATGGGACAAACCTGAAAGCCTTGAGCTCGGGCCTCGCGCACCAAAATAAAACCGGGATCTGAAATCAATGGCGTTCCGGCATCCGAAATCAAAGCCACGCTACGGCCGCTCCCCAGCTCGGCAAGTATTCGGCTATGTTGGTCGCGCTCGTTATGGTCGTGTAACGCCATCATTGGTTTGTGCAAGCCCAAGTGCTGCAGCAGGCGCCCACTGTGGCGCGTATCTTCAGCGGCAATCAGGTCTACCGTTGCCAGGGTTTTTATCGCACGCGCCGATAAGTCGTCCAGGTTGCCAATGGGTGTTGCGACAATATAAAGCACCCCGGCGCTAATGGCTTGAGCCTTGTCTGTGTGCTTTGTAATCATCGTATTAACCGCCTTGCCCGCGAAAGCGAGACTGTGTGTATGAACCCGCGCGCTTACATAAGCGCGGCATGACACTTACTTCATGTGAATTAATGCCGGAACTGCTAAGCTTTGCGGGTTTTTCTCCCAAGCTTAATCACTCGGAGCACGCTGAGCCAGCTATGACTAACAAGCGCCTTGCCCACCCCGCCATTGCCGGCCTATTGGCTACTATTCTGCTAACCGCCGGCTGCGCAGGGGTTGATCTGCGGTCCCAGATCGTTAACACACCAGCGCAAGCTCTGGAACTGGCCAGCCAGGAGCGCAATCAAGACACAGCACAACGCTATCTGCTGCGCATCGCCAGCCGCTTTCAACAGCAGGGTGACCATCAGGGAGCGCGCAAGCTACTGCAAAGCGGGCAACTGGCGCAACCCTTACCCGAGCTGGTCAACCAGAAGCGATTGTTGGCCATGAACGGCGCGATGACGCTGAAAGACCAATCCTGGGCACAGCAGCTTACCGCAGACCTTAGCATCAACAGCTTTATGGGAGTAACGCCAGAGCTGCTAAATCGCGCCGGTAGCCTACAGGCGCAGACGCTGGCACTGGCGGGTAATCCACTGGCGGCCGCCAAGACCCTGATCGCCCTGGCCCAGGCTGACAGCAGCGCCAACGCACAGCTGCTACACGATCGCATCTGGCAATTGCTAAAAACCGTCAACGACAAGCAACTTAGTAGCGCCGACAGTAGCGAAATAGGCTACGAGACCCAAGGCTGGCTGGAACTGGCAACACGGGTAAGAACACCGGGCACGGGGTTTGACGAGCAGGGCCGGGTTATCCGGCGCTGGCAGTCAAACTGGCCAGGCCATCCTGCTGCCCAGCTACTGCCGTCTGAGCTGAAGCTGATTGCAGGCCTTGCGGCCAGCCGGCCTGAGCAGATTGTTCTGGCACTGCCCCTGAACGGCCCACTGACCACCGCCGGTAAAGCCATACGAGACGGTTTTCTGGCTGCCTACTTTAGCGATGCGTCCGTTGACCGCGAGGCCACGCGTATACGGGTTGTCGACAGCAAGCAGAAGCCTTTTGGGGAATTGTATCAAGAACTGGCGAAACAACCGGTAGACCTGCTGGTAGGCCCCCTGGATAAAGACGCTTTGGCCGAACTGAGCAAACTGCCCAGTCTGCCACTGCAAACACTCGCCCTTAACTATTTGCCCCAAGGCGTCAGTGCACCAGCAGGACTCTACCAGTTCGGCTTGTCCGCTGAAGATGAAGCCCGACAAATTGCGGATCGACTGGGCGCCGAGGGGCTCAAGCGCGTACTGGTGATCATCCCCAGCGGCGAATGGGGCAACCGTGTAGAAACCGCCCTGACCGAACAGCTGGCCAAACATGGCGGACGCGTTATTGGCATCCAGAGGTTTTTGCGAGAGGACAACCTGCGCGCGGTCACCGCCGACCTGCTGGGCATCAACACGTCCCGCGACCGTGCCATTGACGTGGAACGTACCATAGGCATCAATATTGAGTTCGAAGCGCGGCGTCGACAGGATGCCCAAGCCATTGTAATGGTGGCCGAGCCTGATACCGCACGCCAACTGAATCCCCTGTTTGCGTTTTACTTTGCCGGCGACCTACCTGTTTACGCGCCCTCTATTGTTTATGCCGGCATTCCTGCGCCCGGTCGCGACCGCGACCTCAACGGGGTGATATTTACCGACATACCTTGGGTGCTGGATGAAAAAAACCCGCTTCGGGATGAAGCCGGCAGCCAGCTTCCGGGCGCCACACGCGGGCAGCTCGGCCGCCTGTTTGCCATGGGCGCAGATGCATGGCACTTAAGCAAGCGCCTGCCGCTGCTTCAACAGGTTTCAGACGCCACTATTGACGGCCAAACCGGTGTACTGGCAATGACGCCCTCCGGCAGCGTTCGCCGTTATCAGCGCTGGGCCCGCTTTAGTTCCGGCAACGTCGAACTCTTGCCAGCAATGCCTACCAGCTTGCCCAAAGTAGAAGCCGACGCCGACCAGCCCCAGGCCAGGCCGGCGATCACCGGGGACGCACTCTGATTTTCTGAAACAGGACGGCCAATGCCATGGATGGCAAACGCAAAATCGGCGATTACTACGAAGGGGTAGCTGCACGCTATCTGATCAGTCGTGGCGTGAGAATTCTGGCGCGAAATGTTTATAATCGCGGCGGAGAAATCGACATTGTTGGCCGGGATGGCACCACACTGGTATTTTTTGAGGTTCGTTACCGCCGCTCCGGCAGCTTGGTTGGGGCGGCTGAATCTATTACCTGGCGTAAACAGCAGCGGCTGATACAAGCGGCACGCTATTACCTGCACCGCCACCAACTGAGCAACACCGACAGCCGTATTGATGTTATCGCCATTGGCCCGGGTAGCCTGAAAAAATACCGGGTACACTGGCTCAAAAACGCACTACAGGCAGGATGATTTCAACACATGACCGATTCTGCACAAGAGATCAACCAGCGGTTTGCCAGCCATATGGAACATACCGCCATGGTGGCAAGTATGGCCACTGAAGACATCGAAGCCATGGCTGACGCTTTTGTAAATGTCTTGTTACAAGACGGCAAAATCGTAACCTGCGCTAACGGCAGCGCCAACGTATTGGCGCAATATTTTTGCACCGCGTTTCTAAACCGCTTCGAGCAGGACCGCCCCGCCTTGCCTGCCATTAATCTAGGCGCAGACGCCACTACCTACTCGGCAATCTGCCGGGACAACCGCTTTAACGACACGTTTTCACGTCAGATCCGCGCAGTGGGCAAACCCGGCGATCTTCTGTTTCTGATTGTAGACGACGGACACAAGGCGAATCTTATTCAGGCCATTCAGGCCGCACACGATCGCGACATGAGCGTTGCCGTATTAAGCGCCCGTGACAAGTCCGATATTGCGTCCTTACTGCACCCGCAAGACCATGAAATTGCACTGAACAATCTCAGCCCAAGCGATGCCATGCCGCTGCTGATGCTACTCATCAACGTTCTGTGTGCCAGAGTTGATAGTAAGCTGTTCAGTGGTTGACAACAGCCAAAAAAAACCGCCGCATCCTTACTGTTCGCAGACAGGTTGGATGCAGCGGTTTTTACTTGCCAGCGAATCAGCGCTGGCAAACAGACAACTCTATTTAACAACCTTCAGAGTCGGGCGACCGCTTGGGCGATCTTCCTTGGACTTGGTAGCGCTGCTGTTACTGGCATCGGTTGTGCCATCCGGATCTGGCATGCCAGGCTCGGAACCAAACACCATGCCTTCGCCATTTTCTTTGGCGTAAATAGCAATCACCGCCTGCAATGGCACGAACACCTGCATGGGCACACCACCAAAACGGGCGTTGAATTCCAACGCACCATTACCAATAACCAGAGACTTGACCGCACCAGGGCTGATATTGAGCACAATCTGGCCATTTGCCACGTGCTCATTAGGCACCTGCACACCCTGAATCCCGGCATCGACCACGATGTAGGGCGTGCAATCATTGTCCAGAACCCACTCGTTAAACGCCCGCACCAGATAAGGGCGACTGGAACTCATGGTCGTTTTTACATCGGCCACTGCGACTCTCCTGCTGGGACGACTGGCGTATGAATCACTGCTTAGCTACGAATGTCTTCTTCAAGGTCAGACAGGCTGGCCTTGAAACCTTCGCGGCTAAAAATACTCTTCATGTACTTATCCAGCGGCTTAGCCTGCTTGTCATCCAGCTCAATACCCAGAGCTGGCAAACGCCACAGAATCGGCGCAATACAGCAATCCACGATGGTAAATTCTTCCGACAGGAAAAACGGCATTTCGCCGAATACCGGCGCAGTAGCCAGCAGGCTTTCACGCAACTCCTTGCGAGCGACTTCCGAAGCCTTGGCATTGGGCTGGGCTACGATCTGGTCGACCTTGACACACCAGTCGCGCTGAATCCGATGAATCATCAGACGGCTGTTGGCACGGGCAACCGGGTAAACCGGCAGCAATGGCGGATGAGGAAAACGCTCATCCAGATACTCCATCATGATATTGGGCTCGTAAAGCACAAGGTCACGATCCACCAATGTCGGCAACGCATTGTACGGGTTGAGGTCAGCAAGCTCGGCCGGAGGGTTATCCGGATCCACATCTACGATATCAACGGTAACGCCTTTCTCAGCCAATACAATGCGAACCCTGTGGCTATACTGGCTCGCGGGGTCTGAAAAAAACGTCATCGACGACCGCTTGGTCACAACGCCCATAGCACTACCTCATGATTGATCAAAAAAATTGGCCCTGAAAAACAAAAAAGCCCAGCGAACGAATTATGGCTCGCTGGAGCTCAGGGCTGGGGATTATACCCTACTTCTCAGTGTATATCCTTCCAGTACTCACGGTTGAGCAGGTAGGCGAACACAAAGAAAATCGCGACGAAGATCAGCACAAAAACACCAAGACGTTCGCGCTCCACCTTGACCGGATCCGCCATGTAAGACATGAAGTTGGTCAGGTCATACATGGCACGGTCAAACTCGGCCGCCTCCATACTGCCTTCGATGGCATAGCTGGGGCAAATGTCTGCGTTATTGATGTTGCCACTAAGTGGCTCAACCGAGGTTTCCACGCCAATATTCGGCTTGACCGCGCACAAACCCTGCAGTTCAACCAGTACATGGGGCATACCCACGGCTGCAAACACGACGTTGTTAACGCCTAGGGGGCGGCTGTCGTCTTTATAAAAGCCTCGCAGGTAAGAATACACCCAGCTTTCACCACGCAGACGGGTTTCCAGCGTCAGATCCGGAGGCGGCGCACCAAACCAGTCGGCGGCCATGTCCTTGTTCATGGAGTTTTTCATCAATTCACCGATATTTGCACCAGTGAAAATCAGATTTTCCGTGTACAGATCAACCGGAATTTCCAGATCGTCCGCCACTCGCTTATAGCGGGCGTACTCCATGGAATGACAGCCCATACAATAGTTCGTGAACATTGCCACACCGCGCTGCAATGACGCTTTATCGGTATGATCGGTTTTGATGTGGTCCAGTGGCACGCCGCCAACTGCTGCCAGCCCAAGTGCCGGCAGGATGACCATGAAAAGACCAAGAATCAGCTTTTTCATTATCCTGTCACCCTCTCTGGAACTGGCTTGGTTTTCTCCATGCGCGTATAGAACGGCATCAGAATGAAGAAAAGGAAGTAAAACACGGTCAGAATCTGAGCGGCTATGGTACGGCCGACAGTAGTCGGTACCAGGCCGAGATAACCCAGCACGACAAAGCTGACGGCAAAGACCGCCAACGCCACACGGCTCATCCAGCCCTTATAGCGCATGGAACGAACCGGGCTACGATCCAGCCAGGGAAGCACAAACAATATGGCAATCGCACCACCCATGACCACCACACCCCAGAACTTCGCAGACAGCCCCAGAAAGTCAACGGTCACCGCGCGCAACATGGCGTAAAACGGCGTGAAGTACCATACGGGGGCAATGTGAGCAGGCGTCTTCAGCGGGTTGGCGGGCTCAAAGTTCGGTGCTTCAATGAACAGGCCACCCATCTCCGGGAAGAAGAACACCACAATAAAGAAGATGAAGAAAAATACGCCCACACCCATTAAATCATGAACGGTGTAATACGGATGGAACGGGATGCCGTCTTTCGGGATGCCGTTTTCGTCTTTGTGCTTCTTGATGTCGATGCCATCAGGATTGTTCGAACCCACTTCATGCAGCGCCAAAATGTGCAGCACTACCAGCCCAAGCAATACGATGGGCAAGGCTACAACGTGCAGAGCGAAGAAGCGGTTCAAGGTAATACCAGAGATCAGGTAATCGCCACGAATCCACAGCGACAGATCTTCGCCAATCACCGGAATAGCACCAAACAGATTAACAATAACCTGCGCACCCCAGTAGGACATCTGGCCCCATGGCAACAAGTATCCCATGAAGGCTTCAGCCATCAGCACCAGGTAAATCAGCATGCCAAACAGCCAGATCAGCTCACGAGGCTTCTGGTACGAGCCATACAAAAGACCGCGGAACATGTGCAGGTAAACAACAATAAAGAACGCAGAAGCGCCGGTAGAGTGCAGGTAACGCAATAGCCAGCCCCACTGCACATCACGCATGATGTATTCCACCGAGGCAAAAGCGCCTTCGCCGGAGGGATTGTAACTCATGGTCAGCCAGATACCGGTAACTAACTGGTTAACCAAGACAACCATGGCCAAAAAACCGAAGAAATACCAAAAGTTGAAGTTCTTCGGCGCGTAATATTTCGCCAGGTGTTTGTTCCAGGCTTCAACAATTGGGAGACGTTCGTCTACCCACTGTATGAGTTTTGACATTACGCAACCTCCGGATCAAGACCAAGGGTAAGGGTCGTGTCGTCATCGTACCGATGGGGCGGAACCACAAGGTTCAGGGGCGCAGGCTGCGCATCATAAACGCGGCCGGCCATGTCGTAGCGGGAACCGTGACAGGGGCAAAATAAACCGCCCAACCACTCTTCGCCCAGATCGGACGGAGCTACCTCGGGCCGATACGACGGCACACAACCCAAATGTGTGCACAGGCCCACCAGAACAGCGTACTCTGGCTTTATCGAACGAAAAACGTCGTTGGCGTATGTCGGCTGCTGATCTGCTTCCGACTGGGGATCTTTCACCTGGTCGCTGAGCTTTTCAATATTATCCAACATCTCAGTTGTACGACGGATAATCCAAACTGGAGTACCCCGCCACTCGACAGTGATCTGCTGACCCGGCTCAACTTTCTCAATATTGACGGTTACCGGTGCGCCCGCAGCTTCCGCCTTCGCACTGGGATTCCAGGACGCCACGAAAGGTACTGCAGCACCAACAAGCCCAACCCCGCCGACCGCAGCCGTAGCACCGACCAAAAACCGGCGCCGACCATGGCTTACGTCGCCATTTTTCATTATGGTTTTCTCCCATCAGGCGATGACACACGCCGCAAATGCTGCGGTAATGCGCATCTAAAAGAACTTCACAACCCAAGATTATAAGCGCACAAATAGTAATGAAATTACTACTTCCTTACAAGTCGGAAAGCCGCTTCACCGGCTTCTTACCATGCGCCAAGTCAATTTCGTTGCGAGTTACACAGGCGAAAAAAAACCCGACAATAAGCCGGGTTTTTGTGTCTGCTCCAGCAAAAAATTAGCGCTTGGAGAACTGAGGACGCTTACGCGCCTTGCGCAGACCCACTTTCTTACGTTCAACTTCACGTGCATCACGGGTTACATAACCCGCTTTGCGCATGGCTGGACGCAATGTTTCGTCGTATTCCATCAAAGCGCGGGTAAGACCGTGGCGAATAGCGCCGGCTTGACCACTGATACCACCGCCTTTTACCGTGACGTTGATGTCAAAACGATCAACAGACTCTGCAACAACCAAAGGCTGACGCACGATCATACGCAGGGTTTCACGACCGAAGAATTCTTCGATGGTGCGACCGTTGATGGAAATACTACCGCTTCCCGGCTTGATAAATACACGAGCCGTTGAGGTTTTGCGGCGACCGGTACCGTAATTTTGTGCTACAGACATATCCGCCTTCCGTTAAATGTCGAGTTCTTTGGGCTGCTGGGCTGCGTGAGGGTGCTCAGCGCCGGCATAGGTTTTCAGCTTCAGGAACATGGCGCGACCAAGCGGACCCTTCGGAAGCATGCCTTTGACAGACTTCTGGATGATTTGCTCAGGGGCCTTTTCGATCAACTTCTCAAAGCTGATGGATTTAATTCCACCCGGAAAGCCGGTATGGCTGTAGTACATCTTGTCAGATGCCTTCTTGCCGGTAACCCGCACCTGGCTGGCGTTGATAACAATAATATAATCGCCAGTGTCTACATGGGGGGTGTACTCAGGCTTATGCTTGCCCCGCAGACGAAGGGCGATTTCGGTTGAAAGACGACCCAGCGTCTTGCCGGCTGCGTCTACAACGTACCAGTCACGTTTTACAGTTTCTGGTTTCGCACTCAGAGTCTTCATTGATTCCGCCTTGAACGCTATAAAATAATCGTTAAAACCTGCTTTAAGCTACAAAATAGCAGCAGCAAATTTCTCTACCTGTTGGTTGCGCTGAACTGTTCGGGGCTGAGACAGTATCAACGCCTTGAAAAGCCAGGTCGCGAAGTATACTTTAGGCCGCAAAAAAATCCAACCCCGATATCATCAGTTTCGGTAATCACCCAGTTGCAACCCACTAAGCTCCGCTTGTAGCGCAGAACCATAGAGTCGACAGCTATTTTCGAGCAGCACAGCTGCTAATTCCTGCTCGGCTACGCCGCGCAGTAGAGCCAGTTCTCGCAGTATAGCGGGCAGATACTGCGGTGAGTTATGGCCTTGCCTAACACCGGCCGGCGCCATATCCGGTGCGTCTGTCTCCAGAACCAATGCAGAGTCAGGGACGCGCGCTAACGTATCGCGTGTTTTACCGCTCTTCGCGTGAGTAATCACACCACCAACCCCTAACATACAGCCCAGATCTATCAATTTTACCGCTTGTTGATAGCTACCGGAAAAGCCATGAACCAAGGCCTTGCCAGTCCAGTTCGCCGCCTTTAATACCTCGACAACTTCGTCATGAGCTTTAATAGAATGAATCACCAGTGTTCGCTGATACTCGGCGGCCATTTTTACCTGGGCTTCAAACCATGGCATCTGCTCGCTCAGGCTACCCCGTAGCCGATCTAGCCCGCATTCACCAACGCCCACACATTGCTCGCTCGCGGTGGCCAAGTGGTCCCGCAACCGCTGCAGATCCTCAGGGCCATGTTCGTCAATATACCAAGGGTGAATGCCTAAACAGTAGAAAACACCAGCATGGGCTATCGCTACTTGCTGCACTTTCGGCCAATCGGCGCAGCGAACGCCGGGTATCACCAGCCCGCCAATGCCCTGTCCGCGCAATTCGCCCATCAATTGCTCACGCCGCCCGTCAAACTGGGGGAAGTCAAAATGGCAGTGGGCATCAACCAGCATCACGTCGGCCTCTGAGCCAAATAGCAACGGGCAAAATCAATGCTCCCGGGTTTTATGGAACTCTATGTCGGGATAACGCTCTTGGGCCAGGCTCAGATTCACCATGGTAGGCGCAATATACGCTAGCTGGTTAGCGCCATCGAGGGCCAGATTGTCATTATTCTTGCGTTTAAACTCGTCCAGCTTGCGCTCGTCACTGCAGGTTACCCAGCGCGCCGTGGATACATTGATCGGCTCGTAAATGGCCTCTACCTTATATTCGGTTTTCAGGCGACTGACCACTACGTCAAACTGCAACACCCCAACGGCACCGACAATCAGATCGTTGTTGCGCAGCGGGCGGAACAGCTGAACAGCACCCTCTTCTGACAGCTGAATCAGCCCTTTTTGCAGCTGCTTGGCCTTAAGCGGATCTTTCAAGCGAATGCGGCGGAACAATTCAGGCGCAAAGTTGGGAATGCCGGTAAATTTTATGTCAGCGCCAGAGGTAAAGGTGTCGCCCAGCTGGATAGTACCGTGATTGTGCAAACCGATAATATCACCCGCAAATGCTTCCTCTGCACGCTCCCGGTCGCCGGCCATAAAAGTAAGCGCATCAGAGAAGCGCACATCTTTGCCCAACCGCACATGGCGCGCTTTCATTCCTGGCGCATACTGGCCGGAGACAATTCGCAAAAAAGCAACGCGGTCGCGGTGCTGTGGGTCCATATTGGCTTGTATCTTAAATACAAAACCAGAGAAGTCTTCATCCGCCGGCTGCACCAGGCGCTGGTCGGTTTGCCTTGGCTGCGGCGCAGGCGCCCATTCCACAAGCCCGTCCAGCATGTGATCAACTCCGAAGTTGCCCAGCGCGGTGCCAAAAAACACCGGCGTTAACTCTCCAGCCAGAAAAGCCTGCTGATCGAATTGGTGAGACGCACCCTTTACCAACTCTACCTCGTCACGCAGTTCGGCGGCATAGCCACCCAGGGCGGTCTCAAGCTCGGGATTGTCCAGGCCTTTTATAATTCGCTCATCCTGAATCATATGGCCTTGCCCGGTGTGATACAAAATCACTTCATCCCGCAGCAGGTGGTACACCCCTTTAAAGCTTTTCCCCATGCCGATAGGCCAGGTAATGGGTGCACAGGCAATGTTCAGAACTCTTTCGACTTCGTCCATCAGGTCTACCGGATCACGGGTCTCTCGATCCAGTTTGTTCATGAACGTGATGATGGGCGTATCACGCAGGCGCGTCACTTCCATCAATTTGATGGTACGCGCCTCGACACCTTTTGCGCTGTCTATGACCATCAGGCAAGAGTCTACGGCTGTCAGGGTGCGATAGGTGTCTTCAGAAAAGTCTTCATGGCCTGGCGTATCCAGCAGATTGATCAAACTGCCGTGATAAGGAAACTGCATCACCGAGGTGGTGACGGAAATGCCCCGCTCCTTTTCCATGTCCATCCAGTCAGACTTGGCGTGCTGGCCGGACTTTTTGCCTTTTACGGTACCCGCCCTCTGAATAGCCTGACCGAACAGCAACACCTTTTCAGTAATGGTGGTTTTACCGGCGTCCGGGTGGGAAATGATCGCGAAAGTGCGACGGTTAGCTACTTCCGTTGAAAGCTGGGAAGGATTCGACATAGTATTAAGACAACCTGAAAAGGGCATTATTATAGGGCTTAAGGCGTTTAGACGCGAACCCCGGTGCAGGGGGGTTACAGCAAACAGGGGCGCGTCATCACCCGAGCGTTTTCACGGCCATTGGGCGCAGGGTAATAATCCGGGCGCACACCAACCTGCTCAAAACCTTCAGAGCAATACAAGCGATAGGCGGCTTTGTTGCTATGGCGAACCTCCAGCAGCAGCAGCTGCATACCGTCGTGGCCAGACCGTGCAACCAGATACTGTAACAGCCGCCGTGCCACACCCTGGCCGCGCGCCGCCGGTGCTACACAGAGGTTCATCAGATGAGCTTCATCATACTGATAGGTCACCACTGCGTAACCAGCCAGCTCACCATTACGGCGCGCCGCCCACAATCGGTAAGTAGACTTGAAGCAATCTTCAAAGATACCTGCGGACCAGGGATTGGAATGGCAGCTGCGCTCTATTTCAAGAATTGCCGGCAACTCTTCCGGATTCAAGGTGTCTATGACCAGCTCGCCCTGAGCCACCTGCTGATACGCCTTAGTTCGGTCGTCCACGCTCAGCTCACCCATTCCCTGATGGCACTCCACAGGTCCCTCTTGTACTGGGGTTGCGCTGCAAGTTCGGCAAGGCTGAAACCAAAAGCCACTGGCGGCTGCTTTAACGTCGGCAATGCTTCCGTTAGCCAAAACGGCGCGACGGCCCCGGCGTGATCAGCTCCTGCCCGTCCGTCAGCATTCACACCCAGTACAATCAGCTGGTGGGCGCTCAACCCGGATAAAATCGGTTTCAGAACGCCAACCAGATCCTGTGGCTGATTACCGGGCACCAGAAGGTTGTTAAACACCGGCCAGTGCACGGTTACGCTCTCACCCAGCTCCTTTTCGCTGAGGCTTCGCAAAATATTGTGCGCCAACGCTTGTTGCAACTTCGCACTGGCGTCGTTGGAAAGTGCTGCTATCAGGCTGACATGGCGGCCCTGCCACAACGCCAGGGTGACCTTGAGCGGCTCAGCTGTTGCCACAACCTGATCGGATTTGCGGGTTGTTGGCGAGAGCGCCGCTGGCAAAGGCGCGATTTCCACCGGCGGCGACGCGTCCGTCACCGGGGCTGGCGTCGGATCAGGAGCCAAACGGGTACTAGCAGGAACATCTTCTACCGGCCTGGGGCGGCGATCAGGCTGAGGTGCCTCGGGTTTTCCCGCTTTCATCAGCGACTGCAGATCGGCAATGCGGGCGGCGGCCGCAGGATCTGCCCGGCGCAACGGTTTTGCTTTGGGTAAATGGGCCGAAGAAGGCGCGTGAACAGGCGTCGGCGGGTTGCCAGCAGGTATTGGCAACACTGCATTCGCTGAAGCGCGCTCTATCGGAAACACAAACTCAGGGCTAGGCGCAGCACCCGGCAGCGGCGCGCGAGCATACCAAAGCTGCACACCGGCCATCGCCAAATAGAATTGCCGTTCTGCTTCGTGGATCCGCATTAACATCCTGCCAAATTATTCAAACGTATTTTTTATAACTTCTATACATCAGCTTCTTGCGGATGGTGCCGTATGCCGCCCGCACTGATCAAGTTCAGCGCTGCGATGTAAGCTTTAGCCGAAGCAATGATGATGTCGGTGTCTGCACCTACGCCATTAACGATACGACCGCCGCGTTCAAGGCGTACCGTAACTTCACCCTGTGAATCGGTGCCGCTGGTAATGTTGTTCACCGAGTAAAGCTGAAGCTTGCAACCGGAATCCACCAATGACTCGATGGCTTTGAACGTCGCGTCGACCGGGCCGCTGCCTTCCGCCTGCACACTGTGCTCTTTGTCATCCATGGTGATCGTCAGATCGGCCTTGGGAATGACGCCGGTTTCCGAGCACACCTTTATGCACACCAATCCAAAGCGCCCTTGCTGGTCCTTCTGGCGAGTGTTGCTCGCAATGGCCTGCAAGTCTTCGTCGAAAATCTCGTGTTTAAGATCCGCAAGGGCCTTGAAGCGGGCAAAAGCCTCATTCAACTCGGTCTCGGTGCCAAACTGAATGCCCAGTTCCAGCAACCGCGTGCGGAACGCATTGCGGCCGGAGTGCTTGCCCATCACCAGGCTGTTGGTGTGCCAGCCAACGTCTTCGGCCTTCATGATTTCATAGGTTTCGCGATGTTTGAGCACGCCGTCCTGATGAATACCGGACTCGTGGGCAAAGGCGTTGGCGCCTACAATCGCTTTGTTAGGTTGTACCGGGAAACCGGTGATGGTCGACACCAAGCGGGAAGCCGGCACTATGTGGGTCGCGTCTATGCGGGTATCAATATTGAAGTAGTCCTGACGGGTACGCACCGCCATAACAATCTCTTCCAGGGATGCGTTACCAGCACGCTCGCCCAGACCGTTAATGGTGCATTCAACCTGACGTGCACCCTGGGACACTGCCGCCAGGGAGTTGGCAACGGCAAGCCCCAGGTCGTTGTGGCAATGAACCGAGAAAATAGCCTTGTCAGCGTTGGGGATGCGATTCAACAACTGGGCCATGGTATTGCCGAACTGATGGGGTATAGCGTAACCCACGGTGTCCGGAATATTGATCGTTGTAGCACCGGCGTTGATTGCCGCTTCGATAATACGGCATAGAAAGTCCAACTCGGAACGACCCGCGTCTTCACAGGAAAATTCCACATCAGCAACGTGATTGCGCGCGCGTTTAACCGCGCGCACCGCCTGCTCTACCACCTCGTCAGGCGACATATTCAGCTTGTGCTTCATGTGGATAGGCGATGTTGCTATAAAGGTGTGAATGCGACTGCGATTTGCCGGGCGCACAGCCTCGGCAGCCCGGTCAATGTCTCCATCAATGGCGCGAGCCAGACTGCATATGGTGGAGTCTTTGATGGTTTCTGCGATTCCCTTGATCGCCTCAAAATCGCCCTGACTGGCTATGGCGAAGCCGGCCTCAATGACATCAACACGCAGTTTTTCCAGCGTTTTGGCAATTCGCAGTTTTTCAGCCTTGTTCATGGTGGCGCCGGGGCTTTGCTCGCCATCGCGCAGTGTGGTGTCAAATATGACGAGGTGATCATTGGCAGGCATGCAGCAACTCCATCAGGCTTATTGGACTTCATATTGCAGTATATCACCAGGACAGACCAGGGACAGACTTGAAGTCTGCCCCTTACCTTTAATCAGGGGCGGATTTGCTCGGTCTTCCGCGGGGACGGATTTTAAATCCGTCCCTGATCTTCTTTTTTCGGGCAAAAAAAATGCCCCGACGGCTTTCGCTATCGGGGCATTGGGTATTAAGAGTCTGACGATGACCTACTCTCACATGGGCGAACCACACTACCATCGGCGCAGGCCTGTTTCACTTCTGAGTTCGAGATGGGATCAGGTGGTACCAGGCCGCTATGGTCGTCAGACAAAACGGTTGATCACTGGGGGATGAGATAGAACCGGCTTTTGGGCCGTGATATTGATTTTTTCGTCGTTATCCGTGTTGTGTCAAACCCAATTGTCTTGGGTGTTATATAGTCAAGCCGCACGAGCAATTAGTATCGGTTAGCTCAACGCCTCGCAGCGCTTACACACCCGACCTATCAACGTCCTGGTCTTGAACGGCTCTTCAGGGGCCTCTAGGGCCCAGGGAGATCTCATCTTGGAAGGGGCTTCCCGCTTAGATGCTTTCAGCGGTTATCCTATCCGAACATAGCTACCGGGCAATGCCACTGGCGTGACAACCCGAACACCAGAGGTTCGTCCACTCCGGTCCTCTCGTACTAGGAGCAGCTTTCCTCAAATCTCCAACGTCCACGGCAGATAGGGACCGAACTGTCTCACGACGTTCTAAACCCAGCTCGCGTACCACTTTAAATGGCGAACAGCCATACCCTTGGGACCGGCTTCAGCCCCAGGATGTGATGAGCCGACATCGAGGTGCCAAACACCGCCGTCGATGTGAACTCTTGGGCGGTATCAGCCTGTTATCCCCGGAGTACCTTTTATCCGTTGAGCGATGGCCCTTCCATACAGAACCACCGGATCACTATGACCTACTTTCGTACCTGCTCGACGTGTCTGTCTCGCAGTCAAGCGGGCTTGTGCCATTACACTAACCGTACGATGTCCGACCGTACTTAGCCCACCTTTGTGCTCCTCCGTTACGCTTTAGGAGGAGACCGCCCCAGTCAAACTACCCACCACACAGTGTCCTCATCCCCGATAAGGGGACAGAGTTAGAACCTCAAACATGCCAGGCTGGTATTTCAAGGTTGGCTCCACGCAAACTGGCGTTCACGCTTCAATGCCTCCCAGCTATCCTACACAAACATGTTCAAAGTTCACTGTGAAGCTATAGTAAAGGTTCACGGGGTCTTTCCGTCTAGCCGCGGATACACCGCATCTTCACGGCGATTTCAATTTCACTGAGTCTCGGGTAGAGACAGCGCCCCCATCGTTACGCCATTCGTGCAGGTCGGAACTTACCCGACAAGGAATTTCGCTACCTTAGGACCGTTATAGTTACGGCCGCCGTTTACCGGGGCTTCGATCAAGAGCTTCTCCGTGAGGATAACCCCATCAATTAACCTTCCGGCACCGGGCAGGCGTCACACCGTATACGTCCACTTTCGTGTTTGCACAGTGCTGTGTTTTTAATAAACAGTCGCAGGGGCCTGGTATCTTCGACTGGCTTCTGCTCAACCCGCGAGGGGTGTCACATACCACCAGCGTGCCTTCTCCCGAAGTTACGGCACCATTTTGCCTAGTTCCTTTACCCGAGTTCTCTCAAGCGCCTTGGTATTCTCTACCTGACCACCTGTGTCGGTTTGGGGTACGGTCTCAAATCACCTGAAGCTTAGAAGATTTTCCTGGAAGCATGGCATCAATAACTTCCCGCCACATGGGCAGTCGTCATCGCGTCTCAGAATTGAGGACCCGGATTTGCCTAAGTCCCCTCCCTACACGCTTAAACCGGGACGACCGTCGCCCGGCTTACCTAGCCT
Organism: Marinobacter sp. LV10R520-4; assembly: GCF_002563815.1. Taxonomy (NCBI): domain Bacteria; kingdom Pseudomonadati; phylum Pseudomonadota; class Gammaproteobacteria; order Pseudomonadales; family Marinobacteraceae; genus Marinobacter; species Marinobacter sp. LV10R520-4. The sequence goes on from NZ_PDJM01000001.1 coordinate 757,566, forward strand.
TCTCCGTCTCTCCATCGCAGTGATCCAAGGTACGGGAATATTAACCCGTCTCCCATCGATTACACCTTTCGGTCTCACCTTAGGGGCCGACTCACCCTGCGCCGATTAGCGTTGCGCAGGAACCCTTGGTCTTCCGGCGTGCGAGTTTTTCACTCGCATTGTCGTTACTCATGTCAGCATTCGCACTTCTGATACCTCCAGCAAGCTTCTCAACTCACCTTCGCAGGCTTACAGAACGCTCCCCTACCCCGCATACAAAGTATGCAGCCGCAGCTTCGGTATCCAGTTTGAGCCCCGTTACATCTTCCGCGCAGGCCGACTCGACTAGTGAGCTATTACGCTTTCTTTAAAGGATGGCTGCTTCTAAGCCAACCTCCTAGCTGTCTGAGCCTTCCCACATCGTTTCCCACTTAACTGGAATTTTGGGACCTTAGCTGGCGGTCTGGGTTGTTTCCCTCTTCACGACGGACGTTAGCACCCGCCGTGTGTCTCCCGGATAGTACTCACAGGTATTCGGAGTTTGCATCGGGTTGGTAAGTCGGGATGACCCCCTAGCCGAAACAGTGCTCTACCCCCTGTGGTATTCGTCCGAGGCGCTACCTAAATAGCTTTCGGGGAGAACCAGCTATCTCCGGGCTTGATTAGCCTTTCACTCCGATCCACAAGTCATCCCCTGGCTTTTCAACGACAGTGGGTTCGGTCCTCCAGTTGATGTTACTCAACCTTCAACCTGCTCATGGATAGATCGCCCGGTTTCGGGTCTATGCCCAGCGACTAATTCGCCCTATTCAGACTCGGTTTCCCTACGGCTCCCCTAAACGGTTAACCTCGCCACTGAACATAAGTCGCTGACCCATTATACAAAAGGTACGCCGTCACAGAACAAGTCTGCTCCGACTGCTTGTACGCATACGGTTTCAGGATCTATTTCACTCCCCTCACAGGGGTTCTTTTCGCCTTTCCCTCACGGTACTGGTTCACTATCGGTCAGTCAGGAGTATTTAGCCTTGGAGGATGGTCCCCCCATGTTCAGACAAGGTTTCTCGTGCCCCGTCCTACTCGATTTCACTAGACTCAGGTTTCGGATACAGGGCTATCACCCACTATGGCGGCACTTTCCAGAGCCTTCTCCTACCCGTTGTCTAGCTTAAGGGCTAGTCCCCGTTCGCTCGCCGCTACTTAGGGAATCTCGGTTGATTTCTTTTCCTCGGGGTACTTAGATGTTTCAGTTCTCCCGGTTCGCCTCTTACACCTATGTATTCAGTGTAAGATACCCAGCCTAAACTGGGTGGGTTTCCCCATTCAGAAATGTCCGGATCACAGCTCGTTTGCCAGCTCCCCGAACCTTATCGCAGGCTTCCACGTCTTTCATCGCCTCTGACTGCCTAGGCATCCACCGTATGCGCTTAGTTGCTTGACTATATAACCCCAAGACAACTGACTCTAAATAGAACCACGAAAAGACACCTTAGCCGAAGCCAAGACGTTCCAGGTGGAACTGATTAGAGATAGTCACTCGAAGTCATACACAACCACTTCAACGACAACACCGGATAACGCTTGAAAAAATCGTTATCACTTGAACACGTCTCTCAAAGACCGTAGAGAAACGTATTCGTGTTCTATCTCATCCAATTTGTTAAAGAGCAAATCTGACCCAGTGATCAGAAAGAAGGATTTCGGCTTTAACAACGCATAAAACGCCGTAAAAGAAACACTTTTTTCTGTACACTGACCGAAGTCAGGACATTCAGGATAACCAAGTAACTCACAACATCTGCACATCTGTATAATGGTGGAGCTAAGCAGGATCGAACTGCTGACCTCCTGCGTGCAAGGCAGGCGCTCTCCCAGCTGAGCTATAGCCCCGGATGCTATCTCCGACTGACCCGACAGGATGGTGTCAAACTCGGAAATCGTTCAGATCAGGGCATCGGATGTCGCCGCATAGTTTACTATGCAAGTCATTCGATAACGCCGAGCTGGACGATTTTGGTGGGTCTGGGTGGAGTTGAACCACCGACCTCACCCTTATCAGGGGTGCGCTCTAACCAACTGAGCTACAGACCCGGTTTTGCTTGTCCAAACACAAAGGTCTGGTACAGCCGATACGGGCCTAAGACCCTTTGCTCTCTTTAATCAATCAACCAAGTAATTCGTGTGGACTCTGACCGAAGCGTTCGGCATCGTTTAAGGAGGTGATCCAGCCCCAGGTTCCCCTAGGGCTACCTTGTTACGACTTCACCCCAGTCATGAACCACACCGTGGTAATCGTCCTCCCGAAGGTTAGACTAACTACTTCTGGTGCAATCCACTCCCATGGTGTGACGGGCGGTGTGTACAAGGCCCGGGAACGTATTCACCGTGACATTCTGATTCACGATTACTAGCGATTCCGACTTCACGGAGTCGAGTTGCAGACTCCGATCCGGACTACGACGCGTTTTGTGAGATTGGCTCCCCCTCGCGGGTTTGCAGCCCTCTGTGCGCGCCATTGTAGCACGTGTGTAGCCCTGGCCGTAAGGGCCATGATGACCTGACGTCATCCCCACCTTCCTCCGGTTTGTCACCGGCAGTCTCCCTAGAGTTCTCAGCATTACCTGCTAGCAACTAGGGATAGGGGTTGCGCTCGTTACGGGACTTAACCCAACATCTCACGACACGAGCTGACGACGGCCATGCAGCACCTGTGTCAGAGTTCCCGAAGGCACCGATCCATCTCTGGAAAGTTCTCTGCATGTCAAGGCCAGGTAAGGTTCTTCGCGTTGCGTCGAATTAAACCACATGCTCCACCGCTTGTGCGGGCCCCCGTCAATTCATTTGAGTTTTAACCTTGCGGCCGTACTCCCCAGGCGGTCAACTTAGTGCGTTAGCTGCGCCACTAAGGATTCAAGATCCCCAACGGCTAGTTGACATCGTTTACGGCGTGGACTACCAGGGTATCTAATCCTGTTTGCTCCCCACGCTTTCGCACCTCAGTGTCAGTGTTGGTCCAGGTAGCCGCCTTCGCCACTGGTGTTCCTTCCTATATCTACGCATTTCACCGCTACACAGGAAATTCCACTACCCTCTACCACACTCTAGCCATGCAGTTCGAAGTGCCGTTCCCAGGTTGAGCCCGGGGCTTTCACATCTCGCTTACATAACCACCTACGCGCGCTTTACGCCCAGTAATTCCGATTAACGCTTGCACCCTCCGTATTACCGCGGCTGCTGGCACGGAGTTAGCCGGTGCTTCTTCTGCGAGTGACGTCAATCCTCAAGAGTATTAGTCTTAAGGCCTTCCTCCTCGCTGAAAGTGCTTTACAACCCGAAAGCCTTCTTCACACACGCGGCATGGCTGGATCAGGCTTGCGCCCATTGTCCAATATTCCCCACTGCTGCCTCCCGTAGGAGTTCGGGCCGTGTCTCAGTCCCGATGTGGCTGATCATCCTCTCAGACCAGCTACGGATCGTTGCCTTGGTAGGCCATTACCCCACCAACAAGCTAATCCGACTTAGGCTCATCTAATAGCGCAAGGTCCTCTCCGAAGAGCGGATCCCCTGCTTTCCCCCGTAGGGCGTATGCGGTATTAATCCGAGTTTCCCCGGGCTATCCCCCACTACTAGGCAGATTCCTAAGCATTACTCACCCGTCCGCCGCTCGACGCCTGGTAGCAAGCTACCATCGTTTCCGCTCGACTTGCATGTGTTAAGCCTGCCGCCAGCGTTCAATCTGAGCCATGATCAAACTCTTCAGTTTAAATCATACAAGATCCGAAGATCTTAAATCTGCTCAAGACAAAAACTCAATTCTTGACGAGTCGTTGACTTGGTATTTCTTACCGAAATACTCCAGTCAGCGCCCACACGAATTACTTGGTTAATTTTTTAAAGAGCGTTTGAGCCGTGGCTCAATCAGGAGGCGAATTATACATCGTTTCGCTGCCCTGTCAACCGTTTATTTCGAGAAGCTTCAGAAGCATTTCCTTCCAAACCCCCCAACCTAACCGGCCGGTACTGCTTGGTTCGAGAAGCGCATTCTACAGCGTATCCGAACCGTGTCAACCGTTTTCGCGTTCAAAGTTTAAATCACATTTCCTAAACTTTTCAACGTCTTACCAAACAGTTTCCGCTTAACTCCTACCCCTCTGATCCGGGCTGTCCCTCAAGCGAGATGCGCATTCTACAGACTTCTCGGGACAGGTCAACGGGGAATTTGAAAAAGATGTCCCGTATCTCGGTTTGCCCTTACTTCACTCCACCTACGCCCCTATTTACAACGGAAAAAGGGGCCGAAGCCCCTTCTTTATACCCTACCCGCTCCTTACTTACACCCGATATCAGGCCGGGCGGCGAGGTTTTTTGCGGAACAGCGCTCGTACTGGCCCGGTTAGCGCATATACCAGGAAAGCACTGAACAATACGGTGGCAGGGTCTAGCGCAATTACCACAAACACCAGCACCACCAGCAGAATCGCCGCGAATGGCACTCTGCCCCGCATGTCCAGATCCTTAAAGCTCTGGTAGAGCACATTACTGACCATCAACACGCCAGCACCGGCGACCACGAATAGCGTCAGAGCCGTTAGCCAGGCCGATGGCTCGAACGCATGGAAACACCAGACCATTCCTGCCACAGCAGCTGCAGCCGCAGGGCTTGGCAAACCCACAAAGTACTTCTTGTCGACCGACCCGATCTGAGTGTTGAATCGAGCCAGCCTCAGAGCCGTTCCGGCTACATATATAAAGGTTACCGCCCAACCCAGCTTGCCCAGGCCATTAAGCGACCAGAAAAACGCCACCAGCCCCGGCGCCACACCAAAGGCGACCATATCCGCCAGGGAATCGTATTCTTCGCCAAACTTACTTTGGGTATTGGTCATGCGCGCAACGCGCCCGTCTAGCCCATCCAAAATCATAGACACGAAGATAGCAATCGCGGCATTGTCGAAAATACCATTGGCAGCAGAGACAATCGCGTAGAAGCCGGAAAATAAAGAGGCTGTGGTAAGCGCATTAGGCAGCAGGAAAATACCCTTGTGGCGAACAGGCGCACCTTCAACCAATTCTTCTTCAATAACCTCGCCCGGCGGAAGCTCGTGAACGTCTTCCGCACTCTGGCCGGTAGTAGAGGCAGACATCTTCGGCTTGTTGGCCGGATTGGATTCGGCAGGTTTCTTTTCGTCAGTCATTCCAATTACTCCGGAAAGTATTTGGGCGCAGTATATACGAAAAACGCGGCCACACGGGCCGCGTCTTACAAAACCGAAAGCCCGGACTTTTAGTTTTTGTCTTTATCTACAATCTTGTTGGCAGAGATCCACGGCATCATGCCGCGCAGCTTTTCACCAGTCTGCTCAATAGGATGAGCAGCATTGATGCGACGCGCAGCAGTCATAGACGGGTAGTTCAACGCACCTTCAGAAATGAACATTTTGGCATATTCGCCGCTCTGAATACGCTTAAGAGCGTTGCGCATGGCCGCACGGGATTCCGCGTTGATGATTTCCGGGCCTGTGACGTACTCGCCGTACTCGGCGTTGTTAGAGATGGAGTAGTTCATGTTGGCAATGCCGCCCTCGTACATCAAGTCGACAATCAGCTTGAGCTCGTGCAGACACTCGAAGTAGGCCATTTCAGGCGCATAACCCGCTTCGGTCAGCGTTTCGAAGCCTGCTTTTACCAGCTCAACCGCACCACCACACAGAACCGCCTGCTCACCGAACAAATCGGTTTCAGTTTCGTCTTTAAACGTGGTTTCGATAATGCCGGTACGGCCGCCGCCCACACCGCTGGCGTAAGACAGCGCAAGGTTTTTGGCGTTACCGGATGCGTCCTGGAAAATAGCGATCAAGTCGGGAATACCACCGCCTTTGACGAACTCGGTGCGCACGGTGTGACCCGGCGCCTTAGGAGCGATCATGATGACGTCCAAGTCTTTACGCGGAACGACCTGGTTGTAGTGAATAGCGAAACCGTGGGCGAAGGCCAAAGTAGCGCCCTGCTTCAGGCTTGGCTCAACTTCGTCACGGTACAGCTGGGACTGGAACTCGTCGGGAGTCAGGATCATTACTACGTCAGCAGCTGCAACGGCTGAGGGCACATCAGCGGTTTTCAGGCCATAGGCTTCTGCTTTGGCAATAGAAGATGAGCCGGCGCGCAAACCAACCGTTACGTCTACACCGGAATCTTTCAAGTTGCAGGCATGGGCGTGCCCCTGGGAACCAAAACCGATAATGGCTACTTTTTTGCCCTGAATGATCGAAAGATCGCAATCCTTATCGTAATAAACCTGCATAACTAACCTCTATTATTTGAGCGACCCTAAGGGCCTGCGTTTTACGTTATGAATTTTTTAAACTCAATACCTTTGAAAACCGACAGCCTTAAAGGCTGAGCACTTTTTCACCGCGAGCTATACCGGACACGCCGCTACGCACTACTTCCAGAACACCGGTTGCACCAATGGCCTGAATAAAGCCATCCAACTTGGCGCTGTCGCCCGCCAGCTGCACGGTGTACACCGAACTGGTGACGTCAACAATCTGGCCACGGAAGATGTCTACGGTGCGTTTGATTTCGGCGCGCTGGGAGCCCGTTGCTTTCAGCTTCACCAGCATGAGTTCACGCTCGATGTGGGCCCCCTCGGTGAGGTCAACCAGCTTGATCACTTCAATCAGCTTGTTCAGCTGCTTGGTGATCTGCTCAATCACCCGCTCAGAACCGGTGGTGGTTACTGTCAAACGCGACATGGTCGGGTCTTCGGTGGGCGCAACCGTCAGGGTTTCAATGTTGTAATTGCGCTGTGAAAACAGGCCCACTACCCGCGACAGTGCACCCGGCTCGTTTTCCAACAAAACAGAAATGATTCGACGCATGATTACACCTTCTCCGTTTTGCTGAGCCACATATCTTTCATCGAGCCACGGGCCACATGCATCGGGTAAACGTGCTCAGAAGGGTCGACGTATATGTCCACGAACACCAGTTTGTCTTTCATGGCCAGTGCTTTTTTGAGCATGGGCTCCAGGTCTTCCTTGCGCGTAATCTTCATACCCTCGTGGCCATAGGCCTCTGCGAGTTTGACGAAGTCCGGCAAGGAGTCCATGTAAGAATGCGAGTGACGGGCCCCATAATTCATATCCTGCCACTGCTTGACCATACCCAGAGCCTGGTTATTCAGGTTGATGATTTTCACCGGCAAGTCGTACTGCTTGCAGGTCGACAGTTCCTGGATGTTCATCTGGATACTGCCTTCGCCAGTGACGCAGAGCACTTCTTCATCCGGAAAGTTCAGTTTTATGCCCATCGCTGCCGGCAAGCCAAAGCCCATGGTGCCCAGTCCACCGGAGCTGATCCAACGGTTAGGCTTGTCAAATTTGTAGTACTGAGCAGCAAACATCTGGTGCTGGCCCACATCGGTGGTCACATAGGCATCGCCATTGGTCAGGCGGTACAGCATTTCCACCACTTCCTGCGGCTTGATAACGTCATCGCTTGTTTCATAACGCATACCGTGAAAAGCGCGCCATTCGTCGATCTGCTTCCACCAGGCTGCCAGCGCATCGGCGTCGGGCCTGACTTTGCTTTCCTTGATCAGCGACTGCATTTCTTTCAGCACCGCATCCACAGGCCCAACAATGGGCACATCGGCAGTAATGGTTTTGGAAATCGACGCAGGGTCAATATCAATGTGAATGATGCGGGCGCCGGGGCAGAACTTCTCGGTCGCGTTGGTAACGCGGTCGTCAAAGCGCGCACCGATAGCCAGAATCAGGTCCGCGTTGTGCATAACCATGTTGGCTTCGTAAGTGCCGTGCATGCCCAACCAGCCAATGTGCTGTTTGTCGCTGGCCGGATAACAACCTATGCCCATCAGCGTATTGGTGATGGGGTAACCCAGGCCGCGCACCATTTCAGTCAACTGGCCAGAAGCCTTGCCCAGAATGACACCACCGCCGGCGTAAACAATCGGTCGCTTCGCCGCCAACAGCATGTCCACTGCTTTTTTGATCTGACCGGCGTGGCCACGAATGGCGGGGTTGTAAGACCGCAATTTGGTTTTTTTCGGAAACACGTACTCATAGCGATCATTCGGTGCGGTCATGTCCTTTGGAATGTCCACAACCACCGGGCCAGGTCGACCGGTTGTCGCAATGTAGTAGGCCTTGCGAATAATTTCCGGAATCTCGGACGGGTGGCGCACGCTGAGGTTGTGCTTCACCACCGGGCGGGAAACACCGATCATGTCGGTTTCCTGGAAGGCATCTTCGCCAATCAGCGTTGACGCTACCTGCCCACAAAGAACCACCATCGGAATGGAGTCCATAAAGGCAGTCGCGATACCGGTGATGGTGTTGGTCGCACCGGGTCCCGAGGTAACCAGCACTGTGCCCGCTTTGCCGGTAGCACGGGCATAGCCATCAGCCATGTGCACGGCCGCCTGTTCGTGTCTGACCAGAATGTGCTTGACGGCATCCTGCCTGAACAGAGCATCGTATATATGAAGGGCTGCTCCACCCGGATAGCCATAAATGTTCTCTATGCCTTCATCCTGTAACGAACGGATGAGCATATCGGCGCCAGACAATAACTCCACGTTTTCGACCCTCTTCTGCAAATGAGTAAAATCGGGGTACCACCCCGGCTACTTGGATATACGGTTGTGTGGCCTCTTGTGAAAGCTGAACCGATACTCCATCACGCCCCAGCCAACAAAGGTTGTCTGCCGGCCAGCCGCCCTCCTGAGGGTTGCGGAGAACAGCCAGTCAACAGATTGCACGTAAGCAACAACCATAACCGCAACGATGGGCGGTGTGTTGGGCGCGGTAATAAACGGGGGGAATATGAACGGGATTGCCGGCTACATCCCCTCCCGCCTTCAGGCAATCAGTAATTCTGACAGCGGGAAACTCCCTGTCAATAGCCGCTTTGGCTAAATAGACTGTTACTTATTTGAACCAGGCAAAAGAAAAAAACCAAATGAGCTGGCATGATTGTCCTAATACGCGATGACTACAGCATAATTGGCCATTCACCCGTTTCCTGCGACAGGTTAACAACAGCGGACCATAATCGATGAAGATACAACTGAAAAAAATGGCTCTGATATTGGCAATGGCGCCGGCCATGGTGAATTCAGCGGCGGTATACAAGTGTACCGATGCAGACGGCGTTACCCACTTTGGCGATCGCCAGCCCACCGGCACGCAAGCCGAACAGATTAGTGTAAGGTCTGGCCAGTCCAGTTTTGTGAACACTACCCCATCGGCACAGCAGCAGGTGAATGAGCTGGAACAGCGACAACAAGCCGCCAGCGAAGAATCACGGGTAGCCGACGCTGCGGCTACCCGTCAGGCGCTACGGCAAACCAACTGCGACGCGGCACGACAGAATCTTGAAATAATCAGCAACAACGCCCGCATCCGAGTCAGCGAAGATGGCGAGCAACGATTCCTCACTCCAGACGAGATCTCACTGCAAAAACAGAAGTACGAGGAAATCGTTGAACAAAACTGCGGCGCTGAAAAAACACCCTGAACCCACCCGTGGCGGGCAGGTTCCGGAGTCTGTCAGGCTTTGCTAAACACCAGTGCGCCCTCTTCAACACGGGCGTGAATGGTATCCCCCGGGCCAAAGCTGCCTTGCAGCAACTGTTGCGCCAAGGGGTTTTCGATCATCCGCTGAATCGCCCGTTTGAGCGGCCTTGCGCCATAAACCGGGTCGTAGCCGACATTGGCAAGCAACTCCATCGCGCTTTCGTCCAATTCCAGGCCAATGTCCTGCTGCTGCAAGCGCTTGCCGAGAAGCTCTATCTGCACTTTGGCGATGCCGCGGATCTGGTTTGCTGCCAGCGGGTGAAACACCACCACTTCGTCTACCCGATTTATAAACTCGGGGCGGAAGTGGGTGCCAACTTCGTCCATCACCAGGGCTTTCATGGCGTCGTAGTTTTCTTCGCCAGCGTATTGCTGGATGATTCCAGAGCCCAGGTTAGACGTCATCACTATCACCGTGTTGCGGAAATCCACGGTGCGGCCCTGGCCGTCAGTCAGGCGGCCATCGTCAAGAACCTGCAGCAGAATGTTGAACACGTCCGGGTGTGCTTTTTCTACTTCGTCCAGCAACAGCACCGAATAAGGTCGCCGGCGTACGGCTTCGGTCAGGTAACCACCCTCTTCGTAACCCACATAACCCGGGGGCGCACCGATCAGCCGCGCTACGGAGTGTTTCTCCATAAACTCCGACATATCAATGCGTACCATGGCGTCGTCGGTATCAAACAGGAAGGATGCCAATGCCTTACACAATTCGGTTTTGCCCACACCGGTGGGGCCGAGGAATAAGAAGGAGCCGTTGGGACGATTGGGGTCCGACAGCCCGGCGCGGGAACGGCGCACAGCGTTAGCCACCGCTTCCACCGCCTCGTTTTGTCCGATTACCCGCTTGTGCAGGACCTCTTCCATCCGCATCAATTTGTCGCGCTCGCCCTCGAGCATTTTCGACACCGGAATGCCGGTCCACTTGGACACAATTTCAGCAATTTCTTCTTCAGTAACCCGGTTGCGCAGCAGAGTCATTTCCATCATCTCGGCCTGGCTTGCCATATCCAGCTGGCGCTCAAGCTCCGGAATGCGGCCGTACTGCAATTCAGACATTCGACCAAGATCACCGGCGCGCCGGGCACTTTCCAGTTCGGTCCGCGCTTGCTCAAGTTCGCTTTTGATTTTCTGGGATCCGTGCAAGGCGGCCTTTTCAGTGTTCCAGACTTCTTCAAGATCGGCGTATTCGCGTTCCACGCCGTCAATCACGCTGGAGAGTTCTTCCAGGCGTTTCTTCGATGCTGGGTCGGTCTCTTTTTTCAGCGCCTCGCGCTCGATTTTTAGCTGAATAAGTCGACGTTCCAGGCGATCCAGCGGCTCGGGTTTGGAGTCCATTTCCATCCGAATCTGACTTCCGGCCTCATCCACCAGGTCAATGGCTTTGTCCGGCAGCTTACGGTCGGCAATGTAACGGCTCGACAGTTTGGCGGCGGCGATAATGGCACTGTCGGTTATTTCAACACCGTGGTGCACTTCATAGCGCTCTTTCAGGCCGCGCAATATAGCAACGGTGTCTTCTTCGCTAGGTTCGTCTACCAGCACTTTCTGGAACCGGCGCTCAAGGGCTCCATCTTTTTCAATGTGTTCCCGGTATTCGTCCAGTGTGGTCGCACCCACGCAGTGGAGCTCACCGCGGGCCAATGCTGGCTTCAGCATGTTACCGGCGTCCATCGAGCCTTCGGCTTTGCCGGCACCCACCATGGTATGGATTTCGTCAATAAACAGGATAATCTGGCCTTCCTGTTTTGACAGTTCTTTCAATACGGCTTTGAGGCGCTCCTCGAACTCACCGCGGAATTTGGCGCCGGCAATCAGCGAGCCCATATCCAGTGACAATACGCGCTTGTTTTTAAGGCCTTCGGGCACTTCGCCATTTACAATACGCTGGGCCAAGCCTTCCACAATAGCGGTCTTACCCACGCCAGGATCACCAATCAATACCGGATTGTTCTTGCGACGGCGCTGCAGCACCTGAATGGTGCGGCGGATTTCGTCGTCGCGGCCAATCACCGGGTCAAGCTTGCCAGACTCGGCCATTTCGGTCAGGTCGATGGTGTATTTATCCAGTGCCTGGCGATTTTCTTCGGCGCCGGCTTCGTCTACGGATTCGCCACCGCGGGCGTTTTCGATGGCTTTTTCCAGCGCGACCTTGTCCACGCCGTGTTCACGCAGCACCCGCCCCAGGCTACCGCGATCTTCCAGCGCCGCCAGCAACATCAGCTCGCTAGAGACAAACTGGTCTTTTCGCTTTTGCGCGAGTTTGTCGGCAATGTTGAACAGGCGGCCCATGTCGTTGGACATGGCGACGTCGCCGGCGCTGCCTTTTACTTCGGGCAGGCTCTCGATTTCTTTAATGACCGCTTGGCGGATGCGGGTGGGCTCGCCGCCAGCCTGTTTCAGCAGCGGTTTGATGGAACTGGCATTCTGGTCTAAGAGAGCCTGCATCAGGTGCAACGGTTCTATGAAATTGTGGTCTTTGCCAACAGCTAGGGATTGGGCATCGGCCAGAGCGCTTTGCAGGCGGCTGGTCAGTTTGTCGATTCTCATGGGTGGCTCTCCGGTTCTGTGTGCAATGGGCCGGTGTCGGCCTATTGAATCTGCTTTGTTACTTAATGTAGGGGCAAACAGGCAGACTTCAAGTTAGTAACCGATTGGAGTGTCAGAAAATTGACGGGCGTCAGTAAGGGCTGCCGATTTTTACTGCAGAACCACCAGCGTGGCCATGCGACCGGTTTGGCCGTCGCGGCGATAAGAGAAGAAACGCTGGGGATCGCTGGCGGTACATAGGCCGCCGCCATTTATTGAGCTAACGCTGGCTTGTTGCAGGCGCTGTGTTGCCAATTGGTAAATATCGGCCATGTAGTGGCCGGGACGGGCGCCCTCGCTTGTAAACGCGCTGGCCGCTTGCGGGCTATGGTTGATAAACGCCTGGCGTACTTCTGGCCCTACTTCGAACTGGTCGGGGCCGATGGCAGGGCCGAGCCAGGCCATCAGGTTTTCGGCGGGTTCGGCCATTGCTGTTATAAGGTTTTCTAAAACGCCACCGCACAGGCTGCGCCAGCCGGCGTGGGCTGCGCCGACTATCGTTCCCTGGCGGTTGCAGAGTATGACCGGCAAGCAGTCTGCGGTGAGAATGGCGCACACCACGCCGGGTTCGCGGGTGTAGCTGGCGTCGGCGGGCGGAAGTTGGCTTAGGTTTTGGGCTGTTACTTCGACAACAACGGTTCCGTGCACCTGGTTTAACCAGGCGAAACGTTGCGCCGACAAACCAAGATGATCCGCCAATCGTTGGCGGTTGGCGGCTACGCTCTGAGGGTTGTCGTTAACGTGACCGCCCACATTCAGTTGACCCCAAGGCGCCGCGCTAACGCCGCCCTGGCGGGTGCTGCTGAACGCCTGCACGCTGGCCGGAGCTGGCCAGACAGACGCAATTAACGGCAGATCAGGACTCATCGCTATCCATATCTTTTACGTGCTTGCGCAGCGCGGCCAGCAGCAACTGAAAATCCTCTGGCAGGGGCACATCCCAACTCATGGTTTCGCCGGTTTGCGGGTGTTCCAGGGTCAGCTGGCGTGCGTGCAAGGCCTGGCGGTGGAAGCCAGACAGCACTTCGCGCAATTCTTCGGTGGTGCCTTTGGGCAACCGCAGGCGCCCGCCGTAAACAGGATCGCCCACCAGCGGGTGTTTTACGTGGGTCAGGTGCACACGAATCTGGTGGGTACGTCCGCTTTCCAGTTTGCAGCGCACGTGAGTGTGGGCCGCAAAGCGCTCAATCACGCGGTAGTGGGTAACGGCCGGCTTGCCGGACTTCACCACCGCCATTCTTTTACGTTCGGTGGGGTGGCGACCGATTGGAGCGTCCACGGTGGCGCCGCCGGTCAGAGTGCCTACTACAACGGCTTCGTATTCACGGCCCATGGTGCGGGTTTGCAGCTGGTTTACCAGCGAGGTGTGGGCAATCAGGCTGCGCGCCACCACCATAACGCCGGAGGTGTCTTTATCCAGACGGTGCACAATGCCGGCTCGCGGCAGGTTTTCTACTTCCGGCGCTATATTCAGTATCGCGTTCACCAGGGTACCGTCGGCATGGCCAGCCGCCGGGTGCACCACCAAACCGGCTGGCTTGTTGATGATCAGTATGTGCTCGTCTTCATAAACAATATCCAGGGTGATGGATTCTGCCTGCCAGGTCACCTGCGCTTCCAGTTCGGCGTCTAACTCGATCTTGTCACCCAGCATCACTTTATCGCGGGGTCTGCACTGGCCGCCATTAACAGTCAGGGCGCCGCTTTTTACCCAGGATTGAAGGCGCGAGCGCGAGTGCTCGGGCATTAGCTCTGCGGCGGCCTGGTCCAGGCGCTTGTCGCTCAGTTTGGGTGGTATTACAAAACTGGCGATAATTCGGTTTTCAGCTGACATTAAGCCCCCAGGGCCTGGTTGTGTTACGTTTGGCTTATATTATGACAAACAGCCGGGCTTCTGTTGTGCTTCTACTGCACATCCAGTGCCTTCCCCGTTACAATGGCGGCTCTTTGAACTTTTCGACATTATACGGGATTCCGGCATGAGATCAGTTGTCCGTTTATGGGTAGTGTCCGTAGTGGTTGTGCTACTCAGCGCCTGCGCCTCAAATAAGCAAGAGCAGGTATTACCCGAGCAAACCTATTACGAGAACGCCCGCAGCGCCATGAATTCGGGCAATTTCAACGAAGCGGAAACCAATCTCGATGCTTTGGAAACTTACTATCCGTTTGGCCGTTACGCCGAGCAAGCCCAGCTTGACCTTATTTTTGCACGCTACCAGAACCTTGATCTGGAAGGCGCCCGCGCCGCGGCGGATCGCTTTCTGCGACTGAATCCGCAAAGCGAACACGGCGACTACGCCCTATTCATGCGTGGCCTGGCCTCTTACAACCTGGACATTGGACTGGCCGCGCGCTACTTCCCGATAGAGGCCAACGCCCGTGCCCCAGGCGAACAGTTGCAGGCGTTCCGCGACTTTTCCGAGTTGCTCAACCGCTATCCCGACAGCCTGTACGCCGCCGATGCCCGCCAGCGGATGATTGCCGTGCGCAACCGCATGGCCGAGCTGGAGCTTCACGCGGCTCGCTATTACATCACGCGGGAAGCCTACATTGCAGCCAATAACCGCGCCCGCTATGTGGTGGAGAATTACCCCAGCTCACCGGTGGTGGAAGAAGCCATCATTATTCTGGCGGAAACATTTCGCTTTATGGACATAAAAAAAGGCAGCCAGGACGCCGTTGCGCTGCTGCGCACAAACTTCCCGGACAGCGAAGCGTTTAACCAGATCGGGGAATTTGAGCCCGATATTCTGCGCAAGCAGAACCGCTCCCTTGCCAACGTGATCACCTTTGGTTTGATGGGCGACGAATAATGTCGTTGTCCGCAAGCCGCGAAATCGGGGCCAGTAACGGCCCCGTTTTTTATACGCCGCTTTTCCAAGCGTTAGTAATGGGATAACGGCGGTCTTTACCGAAACCCCGCTCTGAAATCCGCACGCCGATTGGCGCCTGCCGGCGTTTGTATTCATTGATATCCACCAGACGAATCACCCGTTCTACGTCTGTGCGGTCAAAGCCTGCGGCAATAATCACCTCGGCGCTTTCGTCCTGTTCGACATAGCGTTGCAGAATGGCATCCAGAACGTCATAACCCGGCAGGTTGTCTTCATCTTTCTGATCTGGCGCCAGCTCAGCCGACGGCGGCCGCGTAATCACCCGTTCAGGAATCACCGGCGCCAGCGTATTGCGATAACGCGACAACTCGAACACCTGGGTTTTGGCCACATCTTTGAGCACATCAAAGCCACCGGCCATATCGCCATAAAGCGTCGAGTAACCCACCGCCATCTCGCTTTTGTTGCCCGTCGTCAGCACCAAAGAGCCGAATTTGTTCGACAGCGACATCAGCAAAACACCTCGCAGGCGAGCCTGAAGATTCTCCTCGGTGGTGTCCACCGTGGTGCCGGTGAAGGGTTCGGCCAGGGTTGCCATAAAAGCATCGTACATGGGCTCGATTGAGAACACATCGTAGTGCACGCCCATAGTGCTGGCCTGGGCCTCTGCGTCTTGCAGGCTGATATCCGCGGTGTAGCGAAACGGCATCATCACCGCCCGCACCTGCTCCTTGCCCAACGCGTCTACCGCTATGGCCAGCGTCAGCGCTGAATCGATGCCTCCTGACAAACCCAGCACCACAGATTTAAAGCCATTTTTCCCCACATAATCCCGCACACCCATCACCAACGCTTGATAAACTTCCGTGCTTGCGGACAGCGGCTGTGGTAATGGTTGAGTAACAGGCTGGCAGGTTTCTTCACACTCAAAGTCTACAACGAACAGGCCCTGTTCAAACTGCGGCGCTTCTGCGGCAATCTGGCCTTTGCCGTCGGCCACCAGCGAGCCGCCATCAAACACCAATTCGTCCTGCGCGCCAACCAGGTTGGCGTACACAATGGCCACGCCAGCGGCTTTGGCCTTACGCTGAACCAATGCTTTGCGCCGCAGTTGTTTGCCCTGGGAATACGGCGACGCATTCAGATTCAGTACCAGTTTTGCGCCGGCCGCTGCCGCCTTTTCAACCGGACCTTCTGCCCATAAGTCTTCACACACCGTAATGCCGACATCAACGCCCCGCAAACTGACCACCAATGGCTCAAGCCCACTGGCGAAATAGCGTTTTTCATCAAAAACCTGATAGTTGGGCGGGCACTGTTTGAAATAACGATGGCTAATCTTGCCGTTTTCCATCACCAGCGCAGCATTATAGAGTTTACCGTTTTCACGCACCGGCGCACCAAACACCACAACCGCTGCCAACCCTGCCCCGCAGATCTCATCGATTGCCGCCTGTACGCGAGTGTCCAGGCTTGGCCGCAGCAGCAAATCCTCCGGCGGATAGCCGGTCAGCGCCAACTCGGGGAATACCACAATGTCGGCCTGGTGCTGGTCATCGGCCTGCCTTACCGCCGCAATAATCCGCTGGGCGTTGCCGGGTATGTCACCGACCAAAAAATCCTGTTGAACCATCACCAAGCGCAAAGGGCCCGGTGTTTGTAGGGATCGGGGCTGATCCGCTGTTAGCGACATATGTCGGCTCCTGTTACTGATGCCTGAAAAAGGGCTATTATAAACGCGCAGCCGCGCCAAGTCTGCGGCCGCGCCCTTAGTGGGCGTAAGCGTCGACACCACCACTACTACCGGCAGCTAAAAGCTGGCTCCACCGTGTATATGGCACTATTTATGACAGCGTCTTCCACGCTTTCCGCAACGACGGCGCTCGCAGCCAGCGCTGGCGACTTGCTGAGCACACGCCAGCGCGGCGAACTGTTTCGGGTGTATAACTATTATCGCGTGGTGCTGGGCATATTGCTTATCGGGCTACTGCTGGTGGATACCACCAGTTTTGACGGTCGCTTCCGCCAACTGGACTACTTTCAGGCGGGCGTCATCGCTTATCTGGCCGTAAACGCGTTTATAGCGGTGTTAATGATTGCCGGTTTCCAGCCCAGTGAGCGCCACATCAGCGTCTCCATTTTGCTGGATATACTGATTATTCATGGCCTGCTGGTCAGCAGTTCCGGCATCACCAATGGCATGGCAAACCTGGTGATCGTATCAGTCGCCGCCGGCAACATCATGACGCCGGGGCGCATGGGTACATTTTACGCTGCTTTAGCCACTCTCAGTTCACTGGCCATTGCACTTTGGGCGATGCTGGAACAGGGCAAAAGCGCCGATGACATGGTGCGGGCCGGGTCATTGGGTATTGTTTATTTTGTGACCGCCGCCGCTTTGCAATACATCGCCATCCGCCTGCGCCGCAGCGAAACTCTTGCCAACAGTCGTGCCCAAAGTCTTGCCGAGCTGGAGCAGATCAATCAGCAAATCATTCAGCGCATGCGCACCGGTATACTGGTGTTAGACCGTGAAGGCCAGGTTCGCCTGATGAACGCCGCTGCCAGCGAAATGCTGGCGGGGTATACAGTTTCTGCGCAGCGAGCAGGGGCCGGGCAAACAACTGGCGCACACCTTCTGCCCGCAAACCTGCTAGCCGGATTCAAAAGCTGGCTGCTGCATCCGCAACAAAGCATCGCACCCTTTCAGCCCGCAAGCACGTCGCCCCCCATACAAGCCACGTTTGCGCACCTGGACCAAAACAGCGGCGAGCTGGTGTTGGTGTTTCTGGAAGACATCAGCCGCGTAACCCAGCAGGCGCAACAAATGAAGCTCGCCTCACTGGGCCAGTTAACGGCCAGCATCGCCCATGAAATTCGCAACCCGTTGGGGGCCATCAGCCACGCCGCACAGCTTTTGGACGAGTCGCCGAATATGGATACGTCCGACCAAAAAATGCTGGCGGTTGTTCATCGCCACTCAAAGCGTGTGAACGCCATTATAGAGAATGTGCTGGGTGTGTCCCGCCGTGAAACCTCAGCCGCCGAGCCGATTGATCTGCAGCCCTGGTTAGAACAGTTTCGTGACGATTTTCTGCAAACCCACAGTCAACATAAACCCGTGCTTATCCGCCTTAGCGTTCAGCCTGGCGCTCACCCCACAGCACGTTTCGACACCAGCCAGTTGGAACAAATTCTGATCAACTTATGCGACAATGGCTTACGCTACAGCCAATTGCACTCTGGCGAGGCTAAAATAGAAATACTTGCCGGAATCGCCGTCGACGGCGCCCGCGCCTACATTGACATCAAGGATTACGGCCCGGGAATTACCAAAGAGAACACGTCGTCTGTATTCGAACCGTTTTTTACAACCGACAAAAGTGGCACCGGACTGGGCCTTTATCTGGCAAAAGAATTGTGTGAGGCGAATCAGGCTCACCTGTCGCTGATTGACGCCGAACAGTCAGGTTGCTGCTTTCGCATTATGTTTGCCCATCCCGGGCGTATAATCTGAAGGGTACTATGACCAAACTCACCGCGCTGATCGTAGACGACGAACCCGACATCCGTGACCTGCTAGAGATAACCCTCAGCCGCATGGGCCTGAACACGGTCACCGCGGGCACTCTGGCAGGGGGCATCGCGGGCATGCAAAAGCACACGCCAAATATGTGCCTGACCGACATGAACCTGCCAGATGGCAAAGGCATCGAGCTGGTGCAATGGATTCAACAGCATTCGCCCAATACGCCGGTCGCCGTTATAACCGCCTACGGCAGTATGGACATCGCCATTGAGTCCCTGAAGGCAGGTGCTTTTGATTTTGTGTCAAAGCCCGTTGAATTACCGCGGCTGCGGGAGCTGGTCAACACCGCCCTGAAACTGGCCCAGAACCCAGAGCCTGCGCCAGAAGACAATAGCGACCCGGGTTTGCTGCTGGGTAATTCCGCCCAGGTTCAAACCTTACGCAATCAGGCCCGCAAGCTGGCCCGCAGCCAGGCGCCGGTCTTTATTCAAGGCGAATCCGGCAGCGGAAAGGAGCTGGTCGCACGCACCATTCACCAGCAAGGCCCCCGATGTGAAGGGCCGTTCATCGCCGTGAACTGTGGCGCCATTCCGTCTGAATTGATGGAAAGCGAGTTTTTTGGCCACAAAAAAGGCAGCTTCACCGGTGCTGTCGATAACAAGGCAGGCCTGTTTCAAAGCGCCAACGGCGGCACCCTGTTTCTGGATGAAATCGCTGATCTACCACTGCCCATGCAGGTAAAACTTCTGCGGGCCATTCAGGAAAAAGCCGTACGCCCGGTCGGTGACAGCCACGAAGTGCCGGTCGATATCCGTGTGCTTAGCGCAACCCATAAAGACCTTTCGGCGCTGGTACAAGATGGCCTGTTCCGTCAGGACCTGTTCTATCGCATCAACGTGATTGAAATCCGCGTGCCGCCTCTGCGCGAACGCAGCGGCGACATAGCGCTGCTTGCCAGGCACATCCTGCTGCGCATCGCCCGTGAATACGAATGTACACCCATCGCCCTCACGGATGCAGCCGTCGATTATTTAAAGGGCTACCATTTCCCGGGTAATGTGCGTGAGCTGGAAAACATTCTGGAGCGGGCGTTTACACTTTGCGACGGAGACGTTATTGACAGCGGCGACCTTCAGCTTCGCAGCTCTTGTAGCAGCATGGATTCGCCTTTGCTGGCACCGACAGCTGAGATAATGGCAACGGCGGATATTGAACTATCGGAGCAAGGCCTGGGCCTAGAGGGATATCTCGAGAACATAGAGCGCAAAGCTATTGAGCAGGCGCTCGAAGCCACGCGTTGGAATAAGACGGCGGCGGCGAAAAAGCTGGGGATCAGCTTTCGGGCGTTGCGGTATAAATTGAAGAAACTGGGGCTGGAGTGATCACCATCGCAAAATGCGATCCTAACGTGTGCGAATGAAACAGTTTGCGGTTAAGCTCAGAATTGCTCTATTCACAGGATGTGAAAAAAGCTGAAAATTATACCTATCAACATGGATGTTGAACTATGCATTCCCCAAAAATGTCCCAGGGTTTCACCCTTATAGAACTTGTGGTAACACTTGCGATTGTTGGCATTCTGACAGCATTTGCGAGCAACTCGTGGATCTCTCTTATTGCATCAACCCGCCACACCGATGTTGTTAACGATACGTACAGAATGTTCGCGCTGGCTCGCTCCTTCGCCATCAATCAAAAAAAGCTTACCACGATCTGTCCATTGTCTGGCTCACAGATCTGTACGGATAACTGGAACAACCCGGTATCCGTATTCCCTGACACAAACAACGACAAACGCCCGGACGGTGCCAGAATCCACCGGGTTTTTGATCTTGCAAAAGATCACTCAGAGTTGTATTCACGAACGGCCGGAAGAGGCTATTTTCAGCTATCTCCAGACGGTATGAGCCATGGCACAATGGGCAGCCTGGTCGCTTGCTCACCTTCCGGCGGCGGTTCAGTCGACATGAGTTACCTTGCGCTTAGCATTGGCGGCCGTTTGCGGCGACTGCATGATGAAGACGGCGATGGCACTATCAGGCTTCCGTGGGGAGTCACTCTCACCTGCCCGACATCCTTACCGACAAACTGACGGAATAGCCAAAGCCCGATAATTCGCATAAGCCCGGCTGGGCGAACTGACGTCGTAGACGGAGACAGCAAATGACACAACCCATTCTTGTGAAAACTGAACGGCGAAATCGCCAGCAACTCAATCTCAAACAGCAATCTGGTCTCGGACTGATCGAAATTCTGGTGGCTGTTCTGGTTCTGGGTATTGGCATACTCGGTGTTGCCTCAACCCAGGTCGTCTCTTTGCAGATGACGTCTCAGTCGCAGAGCCGGAGCCAGGCGGTGTTGCTTGCAGAGGACATGCTGGACAGGGTGCGAGCCAATTCCCGCAATCCCGCGGACTATGCCCTGGCCGCGGGCGTCGCCGTAGGCGCTGACAACGGAGCATGCGACACATCGTTTGTGCCTGCTAACGCAACAGTCGCCGGAAATGACATTGAGGCCTGGGAGAACAATCTGGCCTGCCTGCTTCCGGCAGCGCAGCGCGCCATTGAGGTAGCCGGTAACACCGTTACGATCACCATTGACTGGAATCAGAAAGATCAGGCCATGAACTCCATCGTCGTGAGAACAGAGATCTGACTATGCAAAAGCCAATGTTTCATCGTCTTCACGGGGTTCGCCAGGTTCTTTTCCAGTCAGGTTTGTCACTGGTAGAGCTGCTGATTGCAATGGCTCTGGGCTTGCTGCTTACTCTTGGTGTAACCCAGATTTATCTCAGCAGCAGCGTTACCTATCGCCAGACAGAGGGACTCGCATACGCCCAGGAAAGCACGCGTTTTGTTTCCGCGATGCTGACTCCCGAACTCAGGTCTGCCGGAAGTTTCGGATGCCTTGCGCAAATGGGCAGGCCGTTTGACCAAATTGTGGATAACCGGCTAAGCGGCCGTTTAATTGTGCCCCTGACCCGGGCATTACAGGGCTGGGAATACACCGGCACGGGCCCCGGTGACTCTATTACACTGGCAGGAACCTTATCCACACCAACTGCGGGGAACTGGGATTCTGGGACCGCGGGCACCGATCTCCCGACCGCACTGGCAGGCTCCGTAGTCATTAATTCCGATGTAGTCATTGTAAACGCCTTAACGCCTCTCGGCGTAGAGGTCAGTGCCGTCACAAATCCAGGCGACAGTGTCATAAACCTGTCGGGCGCCTCCGGCGTGAGTGCAGGCCGCAACGTGTTGGCAACGCGTGGTGATTGCTCGGAGGGTGAGCTTTTTCAGAAAAGTGATGCGGCGAGCCTTTCGACCATCACCACCACCATCCCCAATACACTGGGGCTCGGCTATGACGTGCAGACCAGGATTTATGAGTTTACAACGATGGCCTATTACATTGGCGAGGGCACCAACGAGGAACCTGCACTTTTCCGCCGACTGATGACCCCACTTCAGAATCCGCAAGAACTTGTGTCCGGAGTCGAAACACTTCAGATTCTGTACGGTGTCGATACCGGTGGGTCCAACGCTGCAGACGACTACATACCGGCTGACGAAGTAGCTGACTGGGATACCGTCGTAAGCGTCCGCTTTTCTGTCATGACAAGGAGCCCCAGCGACGTTCTCGATGAAGAAAATAGCCGCAGCTTCGACATGCTTGGCAGCGAAGTCACTCAGGCCAATAACGGCGACCGACGGGTTCGTCTGGTGTCCGTGAGCACAACAGCGCTCAGGGGGGGGATTGAATGAAGATCATCAAAAAGCCGGTGCGGTTGACCCAACTTGCGCCCTTATCCAGACAGCAACACGGAGCCACACTTATTGTCGCTCTTGTCATGCTGCTATTAATATCGCTGCTTGCAGCTGGGAGCATGCAGGGTTCCATTCTGCAAGAGCGAATGGCCAGCAACGCGCACGATGGCGCGATTTCATTTCAGGCGTCAGAAGCTGCTTTGAGGCAAGGTGAAGATAACCTTATGACGACGCTGACAACACATCAAACTGCCTACAACGAGGGGCTGATGGGCGGCCCTTGGGCATGGGATGGCGCCGACCCTGTCCCCTCTGGCGTCGGGAACGCAGGATCAAACGTCAGCGCTCAACCCGCCTACCACCTTGCGTACCTTGCCGACGTTTGTCCGATTGAGCCAGGACCCTGTTTTGAGCGCTACCTGACCACCTCAAGAGGTCAAGGAGGAAGCGACGAAGCCGTGACTGTGTTGCAGTCAACTGTGTTGTTGGCACCCGAATAAAATACGATCTTTATAAATAGCTGCGATTAAAGAGTGTCCAAAACGTGTTGCTGACTCCAAGCGGAGAAATTGCCGTGAAAAAACTTACAGCACAGACATATATCCGGGCGCGTGTTAACAAACTGACCACCTTTGGGGCCAGCCTGTTGCTCTCCATGTGCACGATGCAGTCCGCGTTGGCGCAGGTAAACATTGCGCAAATACCACTTTTTCTGAAAACGTCGGTGGACTCGAATCTTGTTTTTATTTTTGACGATTCGGGGTCTATGGGCTGGGAATACATGCCTGACTCTATCGGCGGGGACCTTGTTCTTTTCCCCGGTGGCCCACATAATTGGTCAGGCGGTACGTTACGCGTTGGTAATTTCTGGTACTACAGCAGCCGAGTAAATGCGATCTATTACGATCCTGACACCGAGTATGCCCTCCCCCACAAGCCGGACGGTTCCGGACGTTTCCCGAATTCCAACTTTAATGCCGCGTGGAAAAATGGCTTCAGCGAAACCGGATCGGTCAATTTGAGCATACGCTTCCCAACCCATCGTTTTACGTTTGAAGACAGTGCTTTTTACTATCGGTTCAACAGTTCACCTGGATGCGAGGCTGCACCAAAGAATAACAATTGTTACGACCTTGTATTCCTGGCGGACGAGAACACAGAGCAGCAACAAAACTTTGCAAACTGGTACTCCTTCTACAGCCTCCGCGATTTGGCGTCAAAATCTGGTATCACTGAGGCCTTTTTTGACCTTCCAGAAAACATTCGCCTTGGCTACGGCGCTATTAACATTAACAACAGAACCATCGATGGCGTGGGTAACACAAATACGCTGGTCAGCGGCGTCCGTCCATACAACGCCGCCCACCGCCAGCAATTCCTGACTTGGTTGCAAAACAAAAGTGTTTCCGGCGGCACGCCACTCAGAACAGCACTCAAAGATGTGGGTAACTACTACTCACGCACTGATAGTCGAGGCCCGTGGGGAGCCACTCCCGGCACCAGCGACAACACCGCTGATATCGAATGCCGTCAGAGCTTCTCTCTTATAATGACCGACAGCATCTGGAATGGCAGCACTCCTGGTGACGTTCTAGAAGCAGACGCTGTTGCGGCCATTGCATCGGGAGAAATGATTAATTGGCCACAGCCAGGCTCTGATCGAAACCCTCAAAACATCGACGACCTGCTTCACGCAGCCATTAACGGTCGTGGCGGCTATGCAAGTGCTCAAAACCCGAAGGAGTTCACCGCTGAAATTCAGGGTTTCCTAGGAGGCGTTATTGCCCGCGCCCAGACCTCCGCCTCTGCAGCAGCAGTCAGCTCAGCGGTACTTCGCACGGACGCGCTTGGCTTTTTTGCCGGTTTCCGCAGTGAAGATTGGTCGGGAACATTAACTGGCTTTAATTTCAACCTGGGGACCGAAATCTGGGATGCAGAGACAGTTCTTGAAAATACGCTTCCTGCAGATCGCACACTAATAACCTATAACAGAAGCGCAGGGGTAAAGCTGGCGTTTACCTCAGCAACCTCACTCAGCAACCTCTCTCAGGCACAGCAGGATGCGCTTAACGCTGACCCAACCCTGGCAGCAAGTCAGGACAATCTTGGCCCCAACCGCCTTGCCTGGTTACACGGTGACAACTCGGCACACTCAACATTTCGCGACAGACAAAGACAGGATGCGGGCGGCGCGACAGTTACTCGTCTTTTAGGCGATGTCATCAACGCTAACCCACAGTTCGTGGGCACCACCAACTACGGGTTCAGGCGTTTGAGTGGCACTGAGGGTTCCAGCTATGGCGCGTTTCGCTCCACTACGACCTATCGAGAGCGAACCGCTGCACTTTATGTTCCGGCTAACGACGGCATTCTTCATGCGTTTGACAGTGAAACCGGTGGAGAGCTCTTTGGTTACATCCCCTCCGAGCTTCTGCTGCCCACTGGGTCAAACAGTTATGCCCGCATTTCAGAGCTGATGAATCCCAGCTACACCCACAAATATCTTATGGACGGTACTCCCCGGATTCAAGACGCCTATTTCGACAAAGACGGAGACGGTTCCAAGGAATGGCGCACGGTACTTCTCGGCACAATGGGTAACGGTGGCAAAACGGTTTTTGCGCTTGATATCACAGAGCCAGATTCGTTCTCGCCATCAGATGATGTGCTCTGGGAGTTTCAGCATACAAATCTCGGTTATGGCGTAACAGACCCTCAAATTGCGCGACTGGACAGCGGAAAATGGGTAGCCATTTTTGGCAACGGATATAACGGCGGAAGCAACCAGTCGAGTCTCTTTGTTGTTGATCTTGAATCGGGCGCTCTGTTAAAAGAACTTCAGACCGGCGTAGGCAGCGCAGCAAGCCCGAATGGGTTCGCTTCTGCAACCATAACGAGTTTTCCTGAGTCAGATGCAGTCATGCGCTATGCGTACGGCGGCGATTTACTCGGTAATCTTTGGCGTTTCAATATAACCGGCCAGGTAAGTGCGTGGTCCACCACCAAGATATTCAGTGCTATCAGTCCTGCTGGCAATACTCAGCCCATCACCGTTGCTCCGCGGGCAGCTCTGAATCCGAACAATAATGATGAACTGGTTATCGCGTTCGGAACCGGCAGTTTCCTTCGCAGCGGTGACGAAGGCGATTACGACATCCAGAGCCTTTATGTCATCAAAGACGACCTGTCTACCTCTACATTACTCAGAACAAACCTTCTGGCGCAAACCATAGTCGAGCAAACCAATGTCGTGATCGACCGGGCCTTGGATGATGGCACTAATAGCTTTACCGTCCGTGATACCTCTGCCAACACGCTAACCGACGAGAAAGGTTGGTATCTCGATCTTGTCTATAACGCTTCGCAAGAGGGCGAGCGGGTGATAAGCAGGGCGACATTCCCGTTTGGCGTAAACCCGGATCGGGTCCGCTTCACCACCGTCATCCCCGATAGCGACCCCTGCGGTAGTGGTCGGACCGGCTTTATTATGGACTTAAAACTCACATCAGGAGCGCCTTCTGACACGCCAGTGTTTGATCTCAACAGCGACGGCATATTCAATACGGCGGACATTACGGGCGGCTTTGCAGCAAGCGGCATACAAGTTGGTTATGGTGGTGAAAACCGCACCATTGCGACTCAAAGTGGTGAGGCAGAAGTTGTTATTCCGGGCACGGATCCCAGGCAGCTTTCTGCTGAAAACCCATGTGAGGATGGCCCCTGCGTACGCTCTCTGAATTCGAACACTGGACGACAAACCTGGGAGCAGCTTCGCTAGAAGCTGCTTTACAGCACCGTTAATTACGTAGAAACGTTTATCTGGCTAACAAAAATGTTCAAGGAGAGAAAGTCGCAGTAGGTGGGCTCTTACTCAACGAAACGTTCTACCAGGAAACCGTTAATCAATAATTACTGCCACGAAGCAAAAAAACGTGAGGACGTGATATTTTGAAGACTCAAAGTCAAACTGGTTTTACGCTGATTGAACTGATGATTGTCGTTGCGATTATTGGCATAATCGCCGCGATCGCGTTTCCTTCTTATCAGAGCCAGGTTAAGAAGACACGTCGGACCACGGCAAAGTCCGACCTTTTGGAGCTGTCACAGTGGATGGAGCGGCGCTATTCGAACGGGTTTGACTACAGAGATACTACAAATACCCCTCCAGACAATCCTACTTTGCCCTTTGTTCAATCACCACAGAATGGGACCGCCTTTTACAACATCAGCTTCTCTGCTGATGTTACTCAGGGTGCCTTCACTCTCCAGGCCGTGCCAACGGGAGGTCAGGGAAATGACGACTGTGGTACTCTCACACTTGACGAACAAGGTGATCGCGGTGCGGCTATGGCAGGATGCTGGTAAAACGGGTTGTCGATGCCATCGAAACTCAGTTTAATTCGATGGCATCGATTCTCAACTCTTTCGGCATAGAAAACACAATATTCTCCTCACGCCCGGCAATCTCTTGCGGCACTTCACCACCCAGTTCCCGCAGGCGGGCGATCACGGCGCTTACCAGTACTTCCGGGGCGGAAGCGCCGGCGGTTACGCCTATAGATTTTTTGCCGTCTAGCCAGGTGGGATCAATTTGTGCGGCTTCGTCAATCAGGTAGGCCGGTGTGCCCATGCGCTCCGCCAGTTCGCGCAGGCGGTTGGAGTTGGAGCTGTTGGGGGAGCCCACCACCAGCATCAGGTCGCACTCGTCGGCCATTTGTTTGACGGCGTCCTGGCGGTTTTGGGTGGCGTAGCAGATGTCGTCTTTTCGCGGCCCTTCAATCTTCGGGAACTTGGCCCGCAGGGCGTCGATTACACGGGCCGTGTCATCCATCGACAAGGTGGTTTGGGTGACATAGGCCAGCTTTTCGGGGTTTTTAACGTTCAGCTTTGCTACGTCGGCTTCGTTTTCCACTAGGTAGATATCGCCGCCGTTGGCGAAGTTGTACTGGCCCATGGTGCCTTCCACTTCGGGGTGGCCATGGTGGCCAATCAGCACGCACTCGCTGCCGTCACGGCTGTAACGCATGACTTCGATGTGCACTTTGGTGACCAGTGGGCAGGTCGCGTCAAAGACTTTCAGGCCACGGTCGGCTGCCTCTTTGTGCACCGCCTGGGACACGCCGTGGGCGCTAAAAATCACCAGCTTGTCGTCTGGCACTTCGCTCAGTTCTTCCACGAAAATGGCGCCGCGCTTGCGCAGGTTGTCTACCACGAATTTATTGTGCACCACTTCATGGCGCACATAAATAGGCGCGCCAAACACGTCCAGAGCACGGTTAACAATATCAATGGCGCGGTCGACACCGGCGCAGAATCCACGGGGGTTTGCCAGACGAATTTGCATAGTGTTCCTATCTCAGCCCACAGGAGTTCAGTGCGCAGGGCCTACCGGCTCTACGTCTATAATTTCTACATCAAAAGTCAGTGTACGCCCAGACAACGGGTGATTGAAGTCCACTTCTACTTCATCGCCCTCTACCCGGCTGATGGTACCCGGCAGCTCTTGCTTACGCGCGTCGGCAAAGGAGACCACCACACCTGGCTCCAGCACCATGTCGGCGCCGAACACATGGCGCTTCATCAACTGTAAGTTGTTGGGGTTGCGCTGGCCAAAGGCTTTTTCCGGTGGCACCTGGTAGCTGGCCTTGTCACCGGCTACCATGCCCATCAAATAAGCTTCAAAATTCGCTGGCAAACTTTCATCGCCAATATCCAGGGTAGCCGGGTTTTTGTCGAAGGTGGTGTCAACCACTTCGCCGCTGTCGAATTTCAACGCGAAATGCAGGGTAACCCGGGTGCCTTTGTCTACAGGAAGTTCTTTCATCTTAATCAGTCGCCTTTTTTGTCCGCATCGGCGGGTTTGCGAAACGTGTCGAGTATGATCATAGCAGCACCAATGGTGATGGCGGTGTCGGCCAGATTAAAGGCCGGGAAATGCCAGTTCTGCCAATAAAAATGGAGGAAATCCACCACGTAGCCATGTACCACCCTGTCGTACACATTGCCCAGGGCGCCACCAAGAATCAGCGCAAAAGCAATGGCAGACCAGGTTTCATGGCGCTCCAGCTTTCTCATCCATAGCACCAGCACTACGCTAACCACCAGCGCCAGGATCACAAAAAACCAGCGCTGCCAGCCGGCGGCACCGGCTAAAAAACTGAAGGCGGCACCGGTGTTGTGCAGCAGAGTAAAATTGAAAAACGGCATCACCGGTACCGGGCTGCCGTAACTGAGCATGGCAGTGGCCACTGCCTTGGTGCCCAGATCCAATGCGATCACCAGCACCGTCAGCCACAACCACTTCAGTTTGCCCGCGCCGGATTTGCCGCTATCGCCGGATTTTGCCATGGTAGAGCCCATCAGGCGAAGGCGCGGGTTTCACCCGGGCCATACACGTTGGTAACACAGCGGCCGCACAAATCGGGGTGTTCTGCGTGGCTGCCCACGTCGGCGCGGTGGTGCCAGCAGCGCTCGCATTTAGTATTACTGGCGGGGCGCACCTGCACCCACAGCCCTTCATAACCGGTTTGTTCGGCGTCAACCGCCTCGCTTACCGGCTTCACGTCAGCTTCCGAAGTGATCAGCACAAAGCGCAATTCTTCGCCCAGGTGTTTTAGTTTTTCAGCCAGCTCGCCATCGCAGAACAGCGTCACCTCGGCGCTCAGGGAGCCCTTGATAACGCCTTGCTTGCGGGCATCTTCCAGCCGTTTGTTCACCGCTTCTTTTACGGCGAAAATGTCACGCCAGTAATTACGTCCCAGCTCTACGCTTTGCGGCATTTCGCTCAGGCCTTGGTACCAGGTTTCGTAGAATACGGTGTCGCCGCGTTCGCCCGGCAGGTGCTGCCAGATTTCATCGGCGGTAAAGCTCAAAATCGGCGCAATCCAGCGCACCAGCGCTTCGGCCACATGGTAGAGCGCGGTCTGGCACGAACGCCGCGCCAGGCTGTCAGCCTGGGTGGTGTACTGGCGATCTTTGATGATGTCGAGGTAAAAGCCGCCCAAAGTGGATTCGCAAAAGTTGTACACTTTCTGGTAAATCCGCAGGAAGGCGTAGTTTTCATAGTCTTCTTGGATTTCGCTCTGCAATTGCAGTGCGCGATCTACCATCCAGCGGTCCAGCGCCATCATGTCGGCCGGGGCCACCGTGTGCTTGGCTGGCTCGAAGCCGGTCAGGTTGCTCATCAGGAAGCGCGCGGTGTTGCGGATGCGGCGATAGCCGTCGGCGCTCTGACGCAGAATATCTTTGGAGACGGTCATTTCACCGCTGTAATCGGTGGCTGCTACCCACAGGCGCAGGATGTCGGCGCCCAGATCGTTCGTGACCTCTTGCGGCGCGATCACGTTGCCCAAGGATTTGGACATTTTGTAACCCTTGCCATCCACGGTAAAGCCGTGGGTTAGCACCTGTTTGTACGGTGCCACGCCATTGATGGCGATGGAGGTCTTCAGGGACGATTGAAACCAGCCACGGTGCTGGTCAGAACCTTCCAGATACAAATCGGCCGGGAACTGGCCCAGCTCTTCGCGTACCCGCAAAACCGATTCGTGGGTCACGCCGGAATCAAACCATACGTCCAGAGTGTCCAACACTTTTTCGTAGTGGTCGGCGTCGTCGCCCAGAAGCTCGCGGGCATCCAGGTCATACCAGGCATCAATGCCATCGATCTCGATAGCCTGAGCCACTTTTTCGACCAGGCTCTGGGTGTTCGGGTGCAAATCTTGGGTTTCTTTGTGGATAAACAGGGTAATCGGCACGCCCCAGGTGCGCTGGCGCGATACGCACCAGTCCGGCGACTGGCCCACCATGGCTTCGATGCGGTTCTGACCCCAGGTGGGCACCCAACGCACGCCCTTAATCGCTTCCAGAGCGTCGGCGCGCAGGTTTTCTTTTTCCATGCTGATAAACCACTGCGGTGTGGCGCGGTAAATCAGCGGTGTTTTGGTGCGCCAGCAATGGGGAAAGCTGTGGCGGAACTTTTCTTTGCGTACCAGTTTGCCTTCGCGGGTCAGCGCGTCGCAGACCGGGTCATCAGCCTTGTAGACGTGAACGCCGGCGAACTCGCCGGTAGCGCTGGTGTAGGTGCCATCGGCCTGAACCATATTCAGGGTGCCAATGCCGTAGATTTTGCCCACCACAAAGTCTTCCATACCGTGGTCTGGCGCGGTGTGAACGGCGCCGGTACCTGCATCGGTAGACACGTGATCGCCCAGAATCACCGGTACCTGTTTGTCATAAACCGGGTGCTGCAGCGCCAAGTGCTCCAGCTGGGCACCGGTGCATTGTGCCAGCACCTGGTAACCGGTCACATCCCAGCGCGCCATAACGACCTCTACCATAGCGCTGGCCAGAATCATGCGCTCGGGGCCGGCACCCACATCGGTTTGCACCAGCGCGTAATCCAATTCAGCGCCCAATGACACCGCCTGGTTGGCGGGAATGGTCCAGGGCGTGGTTGTCCAGATGACGACGGACACATCGCCTTCACCGGCGCTGGTATTGAACAGCGACAGGGCTTTGGCTTGATCCACTGCGGTAAAACGCACGTCGATCTGAGTAGAGGTCTTGTCCTGGTACTCTACTTCCGCTTCGGCCAGAGCCGACTGCCCTACCACGCTCCAGTAGACAGGCCTGTAGCCGCGCACCAGATGGCCTTTGTCCACAATTTTACCCAGCGCGCGCACAATGCCCGCTTCTACTTTCGGATCCATGGTCAGGTAGGGCTTGTCCCACTCACCCATCACGCCCAGGCGAATAAAGTCGGCTTTCTGTCCGGCAATCTGCTTGGTGGCGTAATCGCGGCAGGCCTGGCGGAAGGTTTTGTAATCGACCTTCACACCGGCTTTGCCGATTTTCTGCTCTACTTTGTGCTCGATAGGCAGGCCGTGGCAGTCCCAACCGGGCACGTAAGGCGCATCAAAGCCCATGAAACCGCGGGACTTTACAATCATGTCCTTCAGAATTTTGTTAACCGCGTGCCCAATGTGAATGCTGCCGTTGGCGTAAGGAGGGCCATCGTGAAGAATGAACTTGTTACGCCCGGCGCGCTGTTCGCGCAAGTTGGCGTAAACGTTCAGGTCCTGCCAGCGCTTGAGCATTTCAGGCTCGCGGTTGGCCAGGTTACCGCGCATGGGAAAAGCGGTTTCCGGCAGATTCAGAGTGTGCTTGTAGTCGCTCATGATGGCTGTGCGTGCTCTATTAGGTCAGTTTGGGTCAGTCTGTATTCGTAGTGTGATTCGCAGCAAGGTTCTGAGCTAGGCTCTCAGCAAGCCAGCGCCGGGCGCTGCTGAAATCTTTGGCAATCTGGGTTTTCAGGGCGTCCACCGATTCAAAGCGGACTTCATCACGCAGGCCATGGCGAAAGGTGACCTCAAGCCTCTGGCCGTACAGCGTGCCGGCGTAATCAAACAGGTGCACTTCCAGCGCCGGGTGTTTGCCGTCGACGGTCGGCCGCAAGCCAATATTGGCAATGCCGTCGTGCTCGCTGCTGTCGGCCAACCTGGCCTTTACCACGTAAACACCCTGCAAGGCGGGTATTTGGGCCAGGCGGATATTCGCCGTTGGCGCACCAATCTCTCGCCCCAGCTGGCGCCCATAAACAATGCGGCCAGCAATGTGATATTTCCACCCCAGTAAATGCTCGGCGCTATCCAGCTGATTGTCAGCCAGCAGTTTACGGATGCGGGTGCTGCTAACGCGGTCGCCCTCGATCACTACGGTGCGGGTGCTTTCAACCGTAAAGCCGGCGTCGGCGCCCACTTTTTGCAAAAATTTAAAATCACCGGAGCGGTCACAACCAAAACGGAAGTCGTCGCCCACCACCAGGTGTTTCACCGCCAGGCCCTGAATCAGTAGGCTATCCACAAAGCCCCAGGCCGAAAACTGGCGGAACTGCTCGTCAAAACGCAGGCAAAGCACTGCATCGATACCCTGCCCCCGCAAAGCTTCCACTTTCTGGCGGAAACCGGTCAGTCGCGGCGGCGCATCCACACCACGAAAGAACTCTTGGGGCTGGGGTTCAAAAATCACCACAACCGAGGGCAAGTTATGCTTTTCGGCTTGTGTTTTTACCTGCTCCAGAATCGCCTGATGGCCGCGGTGCACGCCGTCAAAGTTGCCCACGGTAGCCACGCAGCCACGCGCCAGTGGGCCTTCGCCCGATCGCGACAGCATTTTCAGGTTAGTCAGGCCGCGAATCAAGCGCATGCAAAGCAAACCTCTTTACTAGTGGATATTGCCAATCAATATTATCAATGAATCGCGACAATAAAATCGAACCAAGGATTAGAACCAATCAGCGTTTGGCACATGATAAGGCGCAGGATTATACCTTACCTGTGGCGAAAATGTTTTATACGCACCCCGGCCAGCGCCAGTGTAACAAAGTACGCAAGTGCGCCTGCAATCACCAGTATTGCCATATCCTGGGAGCGCTGAAAGCCGCCGGCTGCCAGCCACTGACTCACTGGCACGTTCAGCCACAAAATCACCGCCACCAGCGCGCCATTGGCCAGCGCGAGCTGCAGCCCGAACTTGCCCCAACCGGGCTGGCTGCGCCAAGCACCGATGGCTTTCAATCCGCGCCACAGCAAAAAGGCGTTGAGCCAGGCCGACAACGATGTGGCCAGCGCCAGGCCTGCGTGGGCCAAGGGGAAAATTAGTATCAGGTTAAACACCATATTAGCGACCATGGCGATGATGCCAATTTTCACCGGGGTGCGAATGTCCTGGCGGGCAAAAAAGCCCGGCGCCAGCACTTTGATAACCATGAATGCCAGCAGGCCCGCGGAATAAGCGCGTAGACTTTGGGCCGACATGGCCACATCGAAATCAGTCACTTCACCGTAGTGGAACAAAGTGGCAATAAGCGGCTCGGCTAGCAATCCCAGGGCCAACGCAGACGGCACACCAATGATTAACACCGCCCGCACCGCCCAGTCCAGAGTGGCAGAGAACTGATCCGCCGAGTCTGCCGTGTGCTTGCGGGATAAGCTGGGCAAAATCACCGTGGCAATGGCTATACCGAATACCCCTAACGGCAGCTCCGCAAGTCGGTCAGAATAGTACAACCAGGACACACTGCCGGTTTGCAGAAAAGAGGCAAGAACGGTGTCCAGCAACAGGTTGATCTGGCTTACCGATACGCCGAACAGCGCCGGCACCATCAGCTTCAGAATCCGGCTAACACCCTCGTGGCGGTAATCCACCCGCGGCCGCGGCATCAGGCCCAAGCGCATTAAAAACGGTAGTTGAAAAAACAGCTGTAAGGCGCCAGCAATCAACACGCCCCAGGCCAGCGCCATTATCGGCTCGTTCATGAGCGGCGCTAGCCACACGGCGGCAGCAATCATCGCCAGGTTCAGCAACACTGGCGTAAACGCAGGAACGGCAAAGCGGTCGTAGCTGTTGAGAATGCCACCGGCGAACGCCGTCAACGAGATCAGCAATAAATAAGGGAAGGTGATCCGCAACATATCGCTGGCCAGTGCGAATTTTATGTCGTCGCCCAGAAAGCCCGGCGCGAACACCGCCGTCAGCACTGGCGCGCCAAGCATGGCCACCAGCGTGACCCCCAACAGCACCAGGCCCAGCGAACCGGCAACCGCATCCACCAGGCGCTTTACTTCGGTTGCCGGCTGGTTTTCGCGATAAGACGACAGCACGGGCACGAACGCTTGCGAGAACGCACCTTCTGCAAACAACCGGCGTAGAAAGTTAGGAATCTTGAAGGCCACAAAAAACGCGTCTGCACCAGCACCGGCACCAAAATAGCGAGCAATTACCATATCCCGCACCAGCCCCAGCACCCGCGACGTCATGGTCATCACCCCTACCACACCAGACGAGCGCAGCAGGCCCGGCGCAGGTTTAATCGCGCTAACGGCCGGCACCGAAGGCTCTGATGGGGGCGGGGATTCGGGTGTCGGGCCCTGGGGCCCGGGAGATTGTTCAGACATGGTGTTTTGGCCGACGAAATTAGAGAAGCGGGAGTTTATCACAAGCCCTGCCTCCGCTGGCATTGGCACTTTTTGACTTGACAAGTCTCGCCGTTGGCGGCATAGTTCTGCGTCATTTATTTCGACGCGCTGGATCTGGCGCGCCCGCGATGAAAGAGAGTTGCGATACGGGTGACTGAAGGGTTACTGCAACTGCATCTGGCGCTCTCAAACCAAATATTCAGCAACGAATTCAAGTACTTTCAGGAGTTTTACGGTGGCAAATTCCCCGCAAGCCAAAAAGCGTGCACGTCAGAACGAGAACAGTCGCAAGCACAACACCAGCCTGCGTTCTATGGCTCGTACGTACATGAAAAAAATTCACGTTCAAATCGCCGAAGGCAATTATGAAGGCGCGAAAGCTGCTTTTCTGCAAGCCCAGCCGATTCTGGACAGCATGGTTAACAAGGGTATCTTCCCCAAGAACAAGGTTGCTCGCATTAAGAGCCGCCTGAACATCAAGGTGAAGGCACTGCAAGCGGCGTAAGCCATTTGGGTGCACAAAAAACCGGCCAGCTGGCCGGTTTTTTTATGTCTGCAGAAACGGCAAAGAATAACGCTAAGAGGCGATTACCTTCTAAAAGGCGATCACTATCCTAAGAGGCTATCACCATGTTGTCCCGGTGAATCAGCTCTTCTCCGGTCATAAAGCCCAGCAATTCCATGATGCGATCACTGGACTGGCCAGCAATCAAACGTGCAGCAGCGGCGTCGTAATTCACCAGGCCGCGTGCCACTTCTTTACCCTGCTCATCCAGACACGCCACCATCTCGCCGCGGCGGAATTCACCAGTAATACGGGTAACGCCTACAGGCAGCAAGCTACGACCACCTTGCCGCAACACCCACGCCGCACCATCATCAATTACTAGAGATCCACGGGTTTGCAGGTGGCTGGCCAGCCACTGCTTGCGAGCCGCTACACGGCCCTGCTCCGGCAATAAAAACGTACCCAGCGTTTCGCGTTCGCGCAGCCGCCCCAGAACATTGTCGATGCGCCCGCCCACAATCACCGTGAAGGCCCCTGATCGTGCTGCTAATCGCGCCGCACGAAGCTTGGTCTGCATGCCCCCGCGGCCCACTGCGCCGGCGCTACTGCCGGCCATGGCGTCCAGGTCGCGGTTACTGGCGAAGCACTCGTTCACCAGTGTTGCGTCGCTATGCTTGCGCGGGTCTTTATCAAACAGACCCAGCTGATCTGTGAGGATAATCAGGCCGTCAGCCTCAACCACATTGGCCACCAATGCACCCAGAGTGTCGTTGTCACCAAAACGGATTTCATCGGTCACTACCGTGTCGTTCTCGTTCACGATCGGCACTACGCCCAGCTCCAATAACGCCCGCAGGGTACTGCGGCCATTCAGGTAACGCTTGCGATCAGACAGGTCGTCGTGGGTCAGCAGAATCTGGGCGGTGTGTATGCCGTGGCGCTTGAACTGTGCTTCCCAGGTTTGCACCAAGCCCATTTGCCCTACGGCCGCGGCTGCCTGCAATTCATGGGCCTGCTGCGGCCGGCGGGTCCAGCCTAACCGGCTCATGCCCTCGGCAACAGCGCCGGATGACACCACTACCAACTCGACACCGGCCTGCATCAGCGCCGCCATCTGGTCTACCCAGCGGCCCAGAGCAGGCACATCGAGGCCTTTACCGTCGTTGGTTAACAGAGCACTTCCGATTTTCACCACCAGGCGGCTGGCCTGTTGCAGCTGGGCGCGTTCAGTCATGATTTAAATACGGTCTCTTACAGGTGCCACCTACTCCGGGGCGTAAACCACTTCTACGTCATGATCATCGTCGTCGAAGTCGTCGTCGTTGTCTTCTTCGCGGGCCGCGCGGCGAGCCATCTTTTCTTCGGTGATGCGGGCGCGGGCCTCCTCGTCCATCTGGCGCCGGCGAACGGCTTCCTGCTCGGCAGCTTCAGGGTTTTCAGCCTCTTCAGCCGCGCGTTCTTCAATCCAGCGCATAACCGCCTGGGTCAGCGGCTTGGTGCCTTCACCGGTCAGGGCAGAAACACGAAATACCGGACCTTTCCATTCCAGCTCATCAACAATGGCCTGGCAGTGAGCCTCTCGCTCTTCTTCCGGCACCATGTCAACTTTGTTCAGCACCAGCCAGCGATCGCGATTGGCCAGGGTCTCGCTGAATTTTTCCAGCTCGTGGGCAATCGCTTTTACCGCGTAAGCCGGCGACGAACCATCATAGGGGGCTACGTCTACCAGGTGCAGCAGCAGGCGGGTACGCACCAAATGCTTCAGAAAACGGATGCCCAGACCAGCACCTTCGGCGGCGCCTTCAATCAAACCGGGAATATCAGCAATCACAAAACTCTGGTGATTCTGCACTCTGACCACGCCCAGATTTGGCACCAAAGTGGTAAACGGATAATCCGCCACTTTTGGCGTCGCCGCAGATACCGAACGAATAAAGGTGGACTTACCAGCATTGGGCATACCCAGCAAGCCCACATCGGCCAGAACTTTCAGCTCTAACCGCAGATTTCGGGTTTCGCCCTCGGAGCCTTTTGATGTCTGCCGTGGCGCACGGTTAATAGAAGACTTAAAGCGGGTATTGCCAAGGCCGTGAAAACCGCCCTGAGCGACTTTCTGACGCTGGCCTATGCGAGTCAGATCACCCAGCACTTCGTGGGTGTCCATATCCACTATGGTGGTACCTACCGGGACCGGCAACACCAGATCTTCGCCTTTGATACCGGTGCAATTGCGGCCGGAACCCTGTTCGCCGTTATGGGCCCTGTGCTGGCGCTGAAAGCGATAATCAATCAGGGTGTTCAGAGCATCGTTGGCTTCCAGATACACAGAACCGCCATCGCCGCCATCGCCACCGTCAGGCCCGCCCCGGGGCACGTATTTTTCACGGCGGAAACTCAGGCAACCGTGGCCGCCCGTACCTGCTTCCACAATGATGGTGGCTTCGTCTACAAATTTCATATTAGCTGTTGCTCTTTATGGTATTGGCTGCGGTTCTTTACGATGTTGACTGATCTTTACGATGCTGATTGAAACTCTTACTGATAACGGTGCACTGAAAGCGAAACCCTACAAACCAAAAAACCCCGCAGCCTCAATGAAGCAGTGCGGGGCTCTCGGAGACCACGACCTATGCAGCTGAAACGATGCTTACATACTTGCGGTTCTTGGGGCCTTTGACTTCGAACTTCACCTGGCCTTCGGCTTTGGCGAACAAGGTGTGATCCTTGCCCAGCCCAACGTTGGTGCCTGGGTGAAAACGGGTACCGCGCTGACGAACAATAATGCTGCCTGCGGACACGCTTTCGCCGCCGTAGCGCTTCACACCAAGTCGTTTCGACTCTGAATCGCGACCGTTACGGGTACTACCTGCTGCTTTTTTATGAGCCATGATAGGCCTCCTAATTAAGGGGTGTTCACCGGCTTTTTACCTGGACTAGCCCTGGATACCCGTGATCTTTACTTCAGTAAACCACTGACGGTGGCCCTGACGCTTCATAGAATGCTTCCGGCGACGGAACTTGATAATCTGAATCTTGTCGTGACGACCGTGGCTGACGACTTCTGCCGTCACTTTGGCGCCTTCAACAACCGGCGTACCTACTTTAACATCTTCGCCGTTGGCGATCAGCAAAACACGGTCGAACTCGATGTTACCACCGGTTTCTACTTCCAGCTTCTCTAGCTTCAGAGTTTCGCCTTCCTTAACCCGGTGCTGTTTGCCACCGCTAACAATAACTGCGTACATGTCTACTCTCCGCGATTGACCCATCTGCTCTTATCCACCTGGTTCTAAGGGAAGCGCTTTGGCGACCCTATAGCAGGGAGCGCAGGTTGGGATGAGTTGGGCGCGTGATTGTACGAAAAGCCGCCACGCAATACAAGCTGTGTTGACACTCTTCGCCTTGTTACCTAGCATTGCCGCGACTTGCCTGTTTTATCGACAGCAACAACACCGCCAAACACCGGAATCCTTCATGACAGCCCAGCGCATCTACGACACCGTAGCAGACGACTTCAGCCGCGTTAACGAACTGATTATCCAGCGTTTGTCATCCGATGTTCCGATGGTCGAAAAAATTGCGCAGTATATTATTGAAAGCGGCGGCAAGCGCTTGCGGCCGCTGCTGGTTTTGCTTGCAAGTCGCGCTGCCGGCTACAGCGAAGACAATCACCTGAAATTGGCCGCCGTTATCGAATTTTTGCACACCGCCACCCTGCTCCATGACGACGTGGTGGACACCTCCGATATGCGCCGCGGGCGCAGCACCGCCAACGCCAAGTGGGGCAACGCACCCAGCGTGCTGGTGGGCGACTTTCTATACGCCCGCGCCTTTGAAATGATGGTCGAGCTGGAAAGCCTGCCAATCATGAAGGTGTTATCACACGCCACCGCGGTGATTGCCCAAGGCGAAGTAATGCAGCTGATGAATGTAAAGAATCCGGATTTGACCGAAAACCAGTACATGCAGGTGATTCATAACAAAACGGCGATGCTGTTCGAGGCCTCGTCGCACTCCGGCGCCTTGCTAGCCGGCGCAAACCACACCCAGGAGACGGCACTGAAGAATTACGGCAATCATCTGGGACTGGCATTTCAACTGGTGGACGACGTACTGGACTATCGCGGTAACGCCGAAACCATGGGTAAAAACGTGGGTGACGATCTGGCCGAAGGCAAAACCACATTACCGCTGATTTATGCCATAGCCAACAGCAACGATGACGAAAAACAGCTGATTCGCCGCGCGATCCGCAAGGGCGGGCTAGACGATCTGCAACCGGTGCTGGCGATTATAAACACCACCGGCGCACTGGATTACGCCATGGCCAAAGCCAAAGATCAGGCGCAGCAGGCTAAGGACTGCTTGCAAAGCCTACCCACCAGCGAACACCTGGACGCGCTCCACCTGCTGGCCGACATTGCGGTTGCCCGCATTAGTTAAACAACAACTACCCGGCAATTTAAACCCTTTACTCACAAAAAAACCTGCATCGCAACGGTGCAGGTTTTTTTGTGGCACGCAGCCTTTCCAAGGCGTGAGCGTTATTCGAACGCCCAGCGCAGGAAGTTTTTTTTCTCTTCGTCTGAGGCGGTTGCCCAAACGGCTTTCAGAGTGTCCAAAGCATTGCCTTGCACTGCGGCTGATGTCGCTTGTACGCCCGCGGCTCCCGGAATAGGTGTTCTGGCCAGAGCCTGGCTTGGCACGTAATTCTCAGATACGGTCGCTACCTGGCCACCACTGGTTACAATTTCCGCTGAAAAATCTTTCATGTCGCGCTCGGCTTCTCTACGCGTCGTCGGCTTGTTAAAGCGGAATTCGTAGACGGTGCCCGCTTTGGCATCAAAGCTGGCCAATTGCGGCTTACTTTCGACCACATCAACCTTGGATTCGCCATTGTCTACGACGGTGGTCTTTGCCCAAATGGTTTTGTAAACAAACACCACGTCGTTCTTGCCGGGCAAAAGAGCGTAGTCGAGCGCCAGATCGTCCATCAGGAAGTTGCCTACGGAGCGCCCGTTAACCTCGGTTACCCGAATTTCTCCCGGTGCTTTCAACGTCGCCGCATTCACGGCCTGAGCCGGGTTACCCTGCCAGGTTTCTACCCGGGTCATGGAACTGGAACAGCCAGCAAGAAATACCAGAATAACGGCAGGAAGCAGCAACCTGAAAACAGAAAACGAGCCAGACAGACGGCAATAATTCATTGGATCTCCTTGATGCAACAATAAAGAAAAGGTGCAAAATCAACTGTATCGGCTACAGCCAGTTTTTGTTCTACGCATTCTGACCAGCGGCCGTGAACAGGGCAAGCGCCGCAGGCGCCAGTTTCACGAAAACTATGCCGTTGTCAGGAAAAAACCTGCGGCATAAGCCACAGATCAATCAGGTAAAGGCAAACCAGGGCCATGATGGCGGCCACTACGTCGTCCACCATAATGCCGAAGCCGCCAGGCAGGCGCTCGTCCAGCCAGTTAATGGGCCAGGGTTTTATAATATCAAAAAAACGGAACATGACGAACGCAAGTAATACGCCAACGATGTGGTCCGGAAACAGCCCCAGGGCAATCCACATGCCTACAAACTCGTCCCAGACAATACCGCCATGATCGTGCACTTTCAGGTCGCGAGCGGTTTTTCCGCACAGCCACACACCCACAATAAACGCCAAAGCCACAATGGCCCAGTATATTGGCTGGGGTAACCAGGCAAACGTATACCAGATGGGAATGGCCGCCAGACTGCCCCAGGTTCCGGGGGCACGGGGCATTGCGCCGCTGCCAAAGCCAAACGCAAGAAGGTGGACAGGATCGCGCAAAAACCCGGGAGGCAATAGGCCTTCCGGTAGATCCGATTCTGTTGAAAAGTCGTTCTGGCTCATTGGGGCCCTGACGCAGTATGGTATGAAGAATGTCAGCCGCCCGCTGCTAAGTGATCGAAAAGTGATCGAAGCCCGGACGCCGTGAATAAACCATACCTGCGTCTGCATTTAGCCGCAAGCCTGGCTCCTGCTGCACCTGCCCGATCACCGTCAGTTGCTGTTGCAACCCGCGGCTGGCGGCGGCCCAGCGCTGTTCGGGAACGGTGACGCAGAGTTCGTAATCGTCACCAGACTGCAATGCAAACCCGGCCGCTGCGTCACCCTTGATCCGCCGCAGGGCTGCCGACAGCGGTAGTACTGCAAGATCGATGGTTGCACCCACGCCAGAGGCTCGCAAAATGTGCAGCAAATCGGCGTGCAGCCCATCGGAGATATCAATGGCTGCGGAAGCCACCGAACGCAGCGCAATACCCAGTTCCAGCCGTGGCTGCGGGTAATGGTAGCGCTGCAGTACACTGGCCGCGTCCGTTGCGGGAACCGTGTCGTACAAAAAATCCAGCGCCGCACCGGCATCACCCAGCTGGCCGCTAACGCACACAAGGTCTCCCTCACGTGCGCCGTCGCGACGCAGAGACTGGCCCTGTGGAACGGTGCCATGTACCTGCAGGCTCAACGTCAGGGGGCCTCGAGTGGTATCACCACCGGCCAGCACAATGCCAAACTGTTGGCTGGCCTGAGCCAGCCCCGCAGCGAAGCCTTCCAGCCAGGCGTCATCGGCGGCAGGCAAGGTCAAAGCCAGTGTAAAGCACACCGGCTGTGCGCCCATGGCGGCCAGATCGCTAACCGCAACGGCGAGCGCGCGCCAACCCAAAAAGCGCGAACAATAACCAACCGGAAAGTGCACGCCTTCAACCAGCGTGTCCACTGAAAACACCAGGTCATGATTGGCAGGCACACGCTGAATAGCGCAGTCATCACCCACTCCAAGCAGCAAACCGGAGCCGTCTGAGGCGGGCGTGGCCACCTTCGCCATCGGCGCGAAATAACGGCGAATCAGCTCAAACTCTCCCATTGCACTCATTAGCGGGGGCGAATTTCAGCCAGCCGCAGCCGGCGGCTTAGTTTGTCGAGGATGCTGTTTACAAACCGGTGGCCCTCAGTCCCGCCAAAGCGTTTCGCCATTTCAATGCCTTCGTTAATGACGACTTTGTAGGGCACATCCAGGCGAAATTTCAGCTCATAAGCACCCAGGCGCACAATGGCCAGCTCTACCGGATCTACTTCTTGCAGCGGGCGATCCAGAAACGGCTCGATCAGGCGATCCAGTTCAGCCTGCTCACGGCTGGTGCCATGCAGCAGGTCACGAAAATACAGCAGGTCCACTTTGCTCATGTCGTTATCAACCATGAACTCGGCTTCAATATTAGAAATCGCGCTTTTACTGAAATGGCGCTGGTATAACCCCTGCATTGCCATTCCGCGAGCGCGGCGGCGATCACCGGCTTTAGGCTGGGCAGGTTTTCCCGGGCTTGAGGCCGGATCGGGGGTTGTACCAGGTGTTGTACCGGGTGTTGTACCGGGAATTGCACCGGGAATAGTGTCTTCAGGTAGGCTCATTACTCACCCAGCTTCTTGAACAGGCTGACCATTTCAAGCGCTGTGATGGCCGCTTCTGCGCCTTTATTACCAGCTTTGGTGCCTGAACGTTCAATAGCCTGTTCGATGGAATCTACGGTCAGAACACCAAAGGCTACCGGAATATCGGTTTCCAGACTGACAGCACCCAAACCACTGGCCGCTTCGCCGGCAACGTACTCAAAATGCGGCGTGCCTCCACGAATGACCGCGCCCAGGGCGATAATGGCGTCGTAATTGCCCGTCTCTGCAACGCGCTTGACCGCCAACGGCATTTCGTAAGCACCCGGCACACGAATCACAACAATGTCTTCATCCGCGATACCGTGGCGGGTCAGGGTATCCAGAGCACCGTCCACCAGGCTCTCTACCACAAAACCGTTAAAACGTCCCACTACCAGAGCATAACGGCCGCTGCAGTGGATAAAATCACCTTCAATTACTTGAATTTCCGCCATCGGTGGCTCCTGTCAGGCTGCCGCAGCATACGGCAGCGGATTGATCATTCGGGAATGTAAGGCACGTACTCAACCACTTCCAGATCAAAACCGGAAATGGCGGAGAATTTCATCGGCGGACTTAACAGCCGCATTTTGCCCACACCAATATCACGCAGAATTTGCGAACCAGTGCCTACCGTAAAGTACACGCCAGAGCTGTCTTTACCGGCGCCACTACGGCCATGCTCATAGAATTCCTGAATACGGTCTTCCAGGTTGTAACTGTCTTCGGCACCGTTAAGCAAAACCACAACACCGAGCCCCTCAGCAGCCACTTTTTGCAGCGCCCGGTGCAACGGCCAGCTGCGGGAATCGCGGCGGCGGGCTCCCAGCAAGTCGCGCAGGGTGTCGGTAATATGTACACGTACATGCACCGACTGCTCCGGGGAAATGTCCCCCATGGTCAAGGCCAGATGAGTGGTGCCATGAATGCTGTCACGGTAGGTGTGCAGCTTGAAAAGGCCGTATTCGGTGTCTAGCTCGTTTTTCTCTATGCACTCAACCGTACGTTCGTTGGTGGTGCGATAGTGTATCAGGTCTGCGATGGTGCCTATTTTCAGGTCGTGCTCGGCGGCAAAGGCTTCGAGATCTTCGCGCCGCGCCATAGAGCCATCGTCTTTCATGATTTCACAGATGACGCCCGCCGGCTCACAACCCGCCAACGCTGCCAGATCGCAGGACGCTTCGGTGTGGCCAGCGCGACTGAGCACGCCGCCGGCGTCTGACATCAAGGGAAAAATATGGCCCGGTTGCACCAGGTCTGATGCCTGGGCATCGCGGCCGACAGCGGCCTGCACCGTACGGGCACGGTCAGCAGCGGAAATACCGGTGGTAACCCCCTCCGCCGCTTCAAT
Organism: Marinobacter sp. LV10R520-4; assembly: GCF_002563815.1. Lineage (NCBI taxonomy): Bacteria > Pseudomonadati > Pseudomonadota > Gammaproteobacteria > Pseudomonadales > Marinobacteraceae > Marinobacter > Marinobacter sp. LV10R520-4. The sequence goes on from NZ_PDJM01000001.1 coordinate 801,162, forward strand.
AGACGCAGTGAACTTGGTACCAAAACCAGAAGCATTCTGGTTAACCATCAACGACAGCCCCAACTGCTTGCAGCGATCGCGGGTCATCGGCATACAGATCAGCCCACGACCAAAACGGGCCATAAAGTTGATATGCTCAGCCTCGCAATGCTCGGCCGCCATGACCAGATCGCCCTCATTTTCGCGATCCTCGTCATCCATCAAAATAACCATTTTGCCCTGACGAATATCTTCAACAATATCTTCGATCGTATTCAGTGCCATAACGCGGTTGCACCCTTGCAGCGCTCCTGCCCGGAGCCACCGTGAATTGATAGTTAACGACGCGCCAGAATCAGCCGCTGGTCAGCGCCTAACTGACGGCGGTCAAGCACCTGCCATTGTATTTTGTCTGCCATGGATTCCAGCGGCAAATTGGCCGTTGGCCGCCCGGTACTGCCAAGAAATACCGGGGCCTGATAGAGCCAGAGTTCATCCACCAGATTCTCACTGATAAAGCTGCCTGCCAGAGTTGGTCCGGCCTCTACCAGCACTTCATTGATGCCTATATCGCCCAGCGTGTCGAGCATTTCGGCCACGTTCACACCCTTATCGTGCCAGGCTACGCCACGCAGGCGTATGCCCAACGCAGCCAGATCCTGAGCCGCGCTGGTCGCCAGCGAGGCGGTAGCACAGAATACCTGTACTTTACCGCCGCGGAAGATTTTCGCAGATGCTGGCGTGCGGGTATCGCGGTCGGCAATTACCCGTAGCGGTTGCCGCCCGGGCTCGGTGGCGCTGCCAATATCGCCCATTTCTTCGCGCCGCACGGTTAACGATGGATCGTCCGCCAGCACCGTACCCACTCCGGTCAGAATGGCGTCACTCATGGCGCGCAGACGCTGAACGTCGCTGCGCGACTCTGGCCCGGTAATCCATTGGCTCTCGCCCGACGCCATAGCTGTGCGGCCGTCCAGACTGGCGGCCATTTTCAGCCGTACCCAAGGGCGCCCGCTGATCATGCGTTTCATAAAGCCCGGGTTCAACTTGGCGGCTTCGTCTGCCAGCAAACCCACGTGGACACGAATGCCGGCGGCCCTGAGCATCTCCAGCCCGCGACCGGACACATTGGGGTTTGGGTCCAGCGTAGCAAAAAAAACCTGTGCAACTCCGGCTTCTATCAGAGCCTTGGCGCAAGGCGGTGTGCGCCCGAAATGGCTGCAGGGTTCCAGGGTGACATACGCTGTAGAGCCGCGGGCGGCAGTACCGGCCTGGCTCAACGCACGTACTTCGGCGTGGGCTTCTCCGGCGCGTTCGTGCCAGCTTTCACCCAAAATGCGATCCCCGCGGGCAATCACGCAGCCTACACGGGGGTTCGGATGGGTGGAATAACGGCCACGCCAAGCCAACTGAACAGCACGGGCCATAAAGGCCCGGTCGCGAGTGGTGATCATGACTTTTTTTCCGCGCCCGAATCCGCCAACGCCTTAGTTACGTCTGCCACCGAATCACCACTGCCGGCCGTAAGACGCTCGATTTCTTCTTTGAATTCATTCACATCTTGGAAGCTGCGATAGACCGACGCAAAACGCACATAGGCTACTTTGTCTAGCTGGCGCAGTTCCGTCATCACCTCTTCGCCCAGGCGCATGGATTTTACTTCGCGCTCGCCGGTGGCCCGCAGCTGCGCTTTGATATGGCTCAGCGCGGTATCTATCTGTTCAATACTGACCGGGCGTTTTTCCAGCGCTTTCATCAGCCCCGAACGCAGCTTTTCTTCGTCAAAAGGCTGGCGTGTGCCGTCCTGTTTCACTACCCGCGGCATAACCAACTCGGCGGTTTCAAAGGTAGTGAACCGTTCACGGCACGAAAAACATTCCCTGCGGCGACGCACCTGATTGCCTTCTGCCACCAGGCGCGAGTCAATCACTTTGGTATCGTCTTCAGCACAGAATGGACAATGCATAATCAGAAACTCTGGAGAGAACCCCAGGCCCAGCCCAAACGGGCCTGGCCTGGGGTAACAACTGGCAACTTACGCGTATACCGGGAAGCGGGCGCACAGGGCTTCAACCTGCCCGCGCACACGGTCAATCACGGCTTCGTCGTTCAGGTTGGCAAGAATGTCACAAATCCAGCCGGAAAGTTCGCGACATTCCGCTTCGGCAAAACCACGAGTGGTAATAGCCGGCGTACCAATGCGCAAACCCGAGGTAACAAACGGCGAGCGCGGGTCGTTCGGCACCGCGTTTTTGTTCACGGTAATGTGAGCCCGGCCCAGTGCTGCATCGGCGTCTTTACCGGTGATGTCCTGTTTGATCAGGCTTAACAGGAATAGATGGTTTTTGGTACCGCCGGACACCACGTCAAAACCGCGATCTACAAACACTTCGGCCATGGCCGCGGCGTTTTTAACCACTTGCTGCTGATACGTCTTGAAATCGGGGCTCATGGCTTCTTTAAAGCAGATTGCCTTAGCCGCGATCACGTGCATCAGCGGGCCACCCTGGCCACCGGGGAATACCGCGGAGTTCAGTTTCTTGTGCAGGGCTTCGTCGTTACAGGCCAGAATCAGACCGCCGCGGGGGCCGCGCAGGGTTTTGTGGGTGGTGGTGGTCAGCACGTGGGCGTGGGGGACTGGATCAGGGTAAACACCCGCTGCCACCAGGCCGGCTACGTGAGCCATATCGACAAACAGGTAGGCGCCCACTTTATCGGCAATCTCACGGAAACGGGCGAAATCAAGATACTGCGAATAAGCGGAGAAGCCGGCGATGATCATCTTCGGCTTGTGCTCAACCGCCAACGCTTCCACGTCGTCGTAATTGATCAGACCTGTGTCGGTGTCGATACCATATTGAACGGCATTGTAGATTTTGCCAGAGAAATTCACGCTGGCGCCGTGGGTCAGGTGGCCACCGTGGGCCAGGCTCATGCCCAGTACCGTATCGCCCGGATTCAGCAGCGCTAAAAATACCGCCGAGTTGGCCTGTGAGCCAGAGTGCGGCTGCACGTTGGCGTAGGCCGCTCCGAACAATTCTTTGGCGCGATCAATAGCCAGCTGCTCGGCAATGTCTACAAACTCACACCCACCGTAGTAACGCTTGCCGGGATAACCTTCGGCGTACTTGTTGGTCAAGTCGCTGCCCTGCGCTTCCATCACCCGCGGGCTGGTGTAGTTTTCCGACGCAATCAGCTCGATATGAGCTTCCTGGCGATGGCTCTCCGCCTGCATGGCGTTCCAGAGCTCGTCGTCAAAACCGGCAATTTTCATATCACGATTAAACATGGATGCGCTGCCTCTGTGTGCTTGGCTGACCGTAAAATTTAGCCCCCTATTCTAGCCCATTGGCGGGGGTAAAATCACCCTTTAAACCGCCAGCGACTGTTGACGCAGGCCAACACATAGTTCCTCACTGCTTAAACCGAGGGCAGATTTAAAGCAGGGGACGGATTTTAAATCTGTCCCCTGCCTACGAAACCTGCTGTTTGGGGACAGATTTGAAATCTGTCCCCGGCCTGTTAACCCTGCTGACCGGGGACGGATTTTAAATCCGTCCCCTAGCCTGTGAAATCTGCTGCAATTGCTATAGCAGGGCTGTTTCGCTACCTTATTGCGGTTAATTCCGCACATTTTAAATTCTGGAGGATTCCACCCTTATGGCCCAGTACGTATTCAGCATGAACCGAGTTGGCAAAGTGGTTCCGCCCAAACGCGAGATACTCAAGGACATTTCCCTGAGCTTTTTCCCGGGCGCCAAAATTGGCGTGCTCGGCTTGAACGGGTCTGGTAAATCCACCCTGCTGCGCATTATGGCCGGCATTGATCAGGATTATTCGGGCGAAGCCCGCCCTCAGCCCGGCATCAATGTGGGCTATCTGCCCCAGGAGCCAGAGCTGGACGACAGCAAAACCGTTAAGGAAATTGTCGACGAAGCCGTAGCCGAAGTTCACAATGCGCTAGCAGAACTTGACCAAGTGTACGCCGCTTATGCCGAACCGGATGCCGACTTTGACGCTCTGGCCAAAAAGCAGGAAAAACTGGAAGCTGTGATTCAGGCCACCGACGGCCACGACATTGAACGCAAAATGGAAGTGGCCGCCGATGCCCTGCGCCTGCCCGCCTGGGACCAGATGGTAAAAAACCTGTCCGGTGGTGAGCGCCGCCGAGTTGCCCTGTGCCGCCTGCTGCTGTCTGGCCCGGACATGCTACTGCTAGACGAGCCCACTAACCATCTGGATGCCGAATCCGTCGCCTGGCTAGAGCGCTTCCTGCACGACTATGACGGCACCGTTGTGGCCATCACCCACGACCGTTACTTTCTGGACAACGTTGCCGGCTGGATTCTGGAGCTGGATCGCGGCCACGGCATTCCGTTTGAAGGCAATTACAGTCAATGGCTGGAAAACAAACAGAATCGCCTGGAGATGGAATCCAAGCAAGAAGCCTCACATCAAAAAGCCGTGAAACACGAGTTGGAATGGGTGCGCAGTAACGCCAAAGGCCGCCAGTCCAAGAGCAAGGCTCGCCTGGCGCGCTTTGAGGAAATGAGCTCGCAGGAATTCCAGAAGCGCAACGAAACCAATGAACTATATATTCCGCCCGGGCCCCGTTTAGGTGACGAGGTGATTGAAGTGAACGGCATTAGCAAAGCTTTTGGCGATCACCTGCTGTATGAAAACGTGTCGTTACGAGTACCACAGGGTGCCATAGTGGGCATCATCGGCGGAAACGGCGCAGGTAAATCCACACTGTTCCGCATGATCATCGGCGCAGACCAACCCGATGTCGGCAGCATTACCGTCGGCGAGACCGTAAAGCTGGCTTATGTGGACCAGAACCGCGATCTGGACGGCAGCAAAACCGTTTGGGAGCTGCTCAGCGAAGGCCAGGACATTATCAAGATAGGCAACTACGAAACGCCGTCGCGGGCCTATGCCGGCCGCTTTAACTTCAAAGGTTCCGACCAGCAAAAGCGGGTGGGCGACTTGTCTGGTGGCGAGCGTAATCGCCTGCACCTGGCCAGCCTGTTAAAAGAGGGCGGCAACGTGCTGCTGCTGGACGAACCGACTAACGATCTGGACGTGGAAACCCTGCGTGCTCTGGAAGAAGCCCTACTGAACTTCCCGGGCTCGGCTTTGGTGATCTCTCACGACCGCTGGTTTCTGGACCGGGTGGCTACTCATATACTGGCGTTTGAAGACGACGGCGAAGTGATTTATTACGAAGGCAACTTCAGCGACTACGACGAAGACCACAAGAAGCGCAAAGGCGATTCTGCCATGGTGCCGCAGCGCATGAAGTACAAGAAATTAGCGTAAATGCTGCTCTCCGCCCTGTTGGACGGAGCCTCTCACTTCTTGGGCAACAACCGGGGACCGGACCAGGGGCGGATTTGAAATCCGTCCCCTATCTTACTTTTTGGCCTTAGGGACGGATTTCAAATCTGTCCCTGGTATTGCGCCTTGGTCTTAGGGGCGGATTTGAAATCCGTCCCTGGCCTTGCTCTTTCACCAATATGTTTGCGCAGATTTTGCTAAAGTTCGTCGAGAGCCGTCAGTGCGTCACTCAGCTTTGTCACCGGAATAACCTTCATGCCGTTAACGGCTTTGCGCGGGGCGTTGCCTTTTGGCACCAGCGCGTGGGTAAAGCCGTGCTTGGCCGCCTCGTTGATCCTTTCCTGGCCGTTGGGCACCGGGCGAATTTCGCCAGACAGGCCTACTTCGCCAAAAATCATCAGATCTTGCGGCAGCGCACGGTCGCGGAATGACGACACAACGGCCGCCAGAAGTGCCAGATCGGCACTGGTTTCAGCGACTTTTACGCCGCCCACCACGTTCACAAACACATCCTGATCCGCCACGTGCATGCCACCATGGCGATGCAGAACCGCCAGCAACATGGCCAGCCGGTTTTGATCCAGCCCTACCGCCACTCGCCGGGGATAACTACCCTGAGCCGTATCCACCAGCGCCTGAATTTCCACCAGCATGGGCCGGGTGCCTTCCCACACCACCATCACCACACTGCCGGGCGCCGCTTCTTCGCCACGATTCAAAAAGATAGCGCTGGGGTTCTTCACTTCTTTCAAACCCTGCTCCAGCATGGCGAACACGCCCAGTTCGTTCACCGCACCAAAGCGGTTTTTGATACCCCGCAGGGTGCGATAGCGGCTGTCGCTTGAGCCTTCCAGCAAAATGGAGCAGTCAATCATGTGCTCCAGCACTTTCGGCCCGGCCAGGCTGCCGTCTTTGGTGACGTGCCCCACCAACAGCAAAATAGTGCCGGTTTGCTTGGCAAAGCGGGTCAGAAACGCGGCGCTTTCACGCACCTGGGACACGCTGCCGGGCGCCGATTCGGAATCGGCCACGTGCATCACCTGAATACTGTCGATCACCAGAATTCGCGGCTTTTCCACTTCTACAATCTGCAGCAGCCGCTCGACGCTAGTCTCTGACAGCATTTTCAGATCTGAAGTGGGCAACCCCAGGCGTTTGGCGCGCATGGCCACCTGTTGCAGAGATTCCTCGCCGGTTACGTAAAGGGCCGACACCGAGCTTGCCAGGTTGCACACAGCCTGCAACAGCAGGGTGCTTTTACCGGCGCCGGGGTGACCGCCCATCAACACCGCCGAACCTTCCACCAGGCCACCGCCCAGAACCCGGTCGAACTCGGCCATGCCGGTGCTCAAGCGAACCTGTTCGGCCAAGCTGACATCATTCAGGCTTTGCACCGCCGACAGGCTGCCGGCGAAGCCTTCGAAGCGGGAACCGCGGGCGCTTTTATGGGCCGGGGCGGAAACCCCACGCATCTCGCTAAGGGTATTCCATTCTTTACAAGCCGTGCACTGGCCCTGCCATTTGGAATAGTCGGCACCACAATCGGTGCAGACATACGAGGTTTTCACTTTGGCCATAAATCAGCTCTGGTACGGTTCGTTTTGATGATGCTATTAATTTTGATGGTGCTATCAATTTTGATGGTGCGCTTAATTTTTATGGTGCTCTTGACCTTGGTGGTACTGCGGGCTCAGCTCTACCACCGCATCAATAAACGCGCCGGCATGGGCTGGGTCTACATCCGGCGTAATACCGTGGCCCAGATTGAAGATATGGCCCGAACCATGGCCAAAGCGGCGCAGAATATCGCCCACTTCTTCACGAATGCGCGCGGGCGGCGCGTACAGCATGGTCGGGTCCATATTGCCCTGCAGCACAACTTTGTCGCCAATTCGGGCGCGGGCGTCGCCAATGTCCGTGGTCCAGTCCAGGCCCACAGCGTCGGCGCCACAGTCTGCAATGGTTTCCAGCCACTGACCACCGTTTTTGGTGAACACAATCACCGGCACCCTGCGGCCTTCGCTTTCCAGATTCAGGCCAGCGATGATTTTACGCATGTACTTCAAGGAGAACTCTTCATAAGCCCAGGTGGTGAGCACGCCGCCCCAGGTGTCAAAAATCTGCACCACTTGGGCGCCGGCGCGAATCTGGCCGTTCAGGTAATCGGTAACCGCATCTGCCAGGTGGTCCAGCAACTTGTGCATGACTTCGGGCTGGCCGTACATCAGCTTTTTGGCTTCGCGGAAATCTTTCGACGAACCGCCTTCTACCATATAAGTAGCCAAGGTCCAGGGGCTGCCAGAGAAACCAATCAGCGGCACCCGTCCGTTCAGCGCACTGCGGATGGTCGACACCGCGTTCATTACGTAATCCAGATCCACCTCGGCGTTGATTTTTGGCAACGCGTCTACATCGGCAGCGGAACGAATGGTGTGTTTGAACTTCGGGCCTTCACCGGTTTCAAAGTAAAGGCCCAGGCCCAGCGCGTCCGGAATGGTCAGGATGTCAGAAAACAGAATGGCCGCGTCCAGCGGGAAACGCTCGAGCGGCTGCAGAGTAACTTCACAGGCCAGCGGCGTGTTTTTGCACAAACTGAGAAAGTCACCGGCCTTGGCGCGGGTAGCGCGATATTCCGGCAGATAGCGACCGGCCTGGCGCATCATCCACACCGGCGTGCGGTCTACAGGCTGGCCCATCAGGGCGCGAAGGAAACGATCGTTCTTCAGTTCAGTCATAAAAATGTCCAGCGTTCTCAGTCATTAAATGGTCATAACATTCAGCAGGCAATGATACCCCGTTTGCCTCAATAAAAAAGGGCGACCTGTTTTTTGCAGGCCGCCCTCTGATTCACCTCTAACTTATTTCAGATATCTAGATAATCCATGATGCCTTCTGCAGCCTGGCGGCCTTCCCAGATGGCCGTTACCACCAGGTCAGAGCCCCGCACCATGTCGCCGCCGGCAAACACCTTGGGGTTGCTGGTCTGGAAGGCAAAATCCGCTTTCTCTGGCGCCGTCACCAGGCCGGAATCGCTGGTGCTCACCTGATGCTGGCCGAACCATTCTGCCGGGCTGGGGCGAAAACCAAAGGCCATCAGCACCGCGTCTGCAGGAATGATTTCCTCAGTGCCCGGAATCACTTCCGGCCGGCGGCGACCGTTTTCGTCAGGCTCGCCAAGCTGGGTAGACACCACTTTCACGCCTTCCACCTGACCGTCACCGACAATGGCCACCGGTTGGCGATTAAACATGAAGTTCACGCCTTCTTCGCGGGCATTCGATACTTCCCGCCGTGAGCCGGGCATATTGGCTTCATCGCGACGGTAAGCACAGGTTACGCTGGCGGCTTGCTGGCGAATGGAGGTGCGATTGCAATCCATGGCTGTGTCTCCGCCACCAAGCACCACTACTCGCTTACCCTGCATATCGATGAAGTCCTCAGTACTGACTTCAAATCCCAAGCGACGATTTACGTTAGAAATCAGAAATGGCAGAGCCTTATGAACGCCGGCCAGATCTTCGCCGGGGAAATCACCTTGCAAGGAGGTGTAGGTGCCCATGCCCATAAATACCGCATCGAAGTCGCTGAGCAGATTGCTCATCTGTATGTCTTTACCCACTTCGGTGGACAGCCGAAATTCAACACCCATCTCTTCAAACACTTTGCGGCGGCGCGCCATTACCGACTTTTCCAGTTTGAACTCGGGGATGCCAAAGGTCAGCAGGCCGCCAATTTCCGGGTAAATATCGAACACCACCGGCGTTACACCGCTGCGCACCAGCACGTCGGCGCAGGCCAGGCCCGCGGGCCCGGCGCCAATCACCGCCACGCGCTTGTCGGTGCGCACCACCTTCGACATATCCGGCTTCCAGCCCAGGGCAAAGGCGGTATCGGTGATGTACTTTTCTACCGAGCCGATGGTCACCGCGCCGTAACCGTCATTCAAGGTGCAATCACCCTCACACAAGCGGTCTTGCGGGCACACCCGCCCACACACCTCGGGCAGTGAATTGGTCTGATGACACAACTCCACGGCCTTCATGATGTTGCCTTCCGCCACCAGCTTCAGCCAGTTGGGGATGTAGTTGTGTACCGGGCACTTCCACTCGCAATAGGGATTACCACACTCCAGACACCGATGGGACTGGGACGCCGCCTGATCCTGCGTGTAAGGTGTATAAATTTCATTGAATTCCTTTTTGCGCTTGCGGGCCGGGACCTTTTTCGGGTCTACGCGCCCTACTTCTACAAACTGGAAATCGTTATTCAGTCGCTCTTTCATGGATTGCTCTCTACATTCGTCTGTTCGCACTGATCCGCCGCGGGGCGTATCCGTTGGGTGTCGACGGGCGGGCCCGCGCTGGCTTTATTCCGGGCGCGCCCGGGTGTTGGCCAGCAGGCTGCGCAAGTTTGCGGCCTTGGGCTTCACCAGCCAGAACCGACCAATGTAATCGTCGAAATTCGCCAACAGCTGCTGGCCCCACTCACTGGCGGTTTCCGCAATGTGTTCACGAATAACGCTGCGCAAATGATTGCGATAGGCTTCCATGTCTTCACTGGAGATTCGCTGTATCTCCACAAGCTCGTGGTTGTATTTGTCAACGAAGGTATTGTTCTGGTCCAGCACATAGGCAAAACCACCAGTCATACCCGCGCCGAAGTTGTGTCCAGTACTGCCCAGTACCGTCACCAGGCCGCCTGTCATGTACTCACAGCAATGGTCGCCTGCACCTTCTACCACCGCATGGGCGCCGGAATTGCGCACGGCAAAGCGCTCGCCGGCTGTACCGGCTGAAAACAGCTTGCCGCCGGTGGCGCCATACAAACAGGTGTTACCAATAATCGCGGTTTCCCGGGCCGTGAAAACACTGCCCCGGGGCGGGTAAAGCACCAGCTTGCCGCCGGTCATGCCTTTGCCCACATAATCGTTGGCGTCGCCTTCCAGTATCAGGTTCAGACCGGCGACGTTCCAGACACCAAAGCTCTGGCCAGCGGTACCGGTCAAATCCAGCGTGATGGGGGCGTCCGCCATGCTTTGGTTGCCATGCAGTGCGGCAATTTCACCCGACAGCCGCGCGCCAATGGAGCGGTCACAGTTCGTTACCCGGTAGCTCCAGGCACCACCGCTTTTGTTGTCTATGGCGCTGCGGACGTCACTGAGCATTTTTTCCGCAAGCGTGCCTTTGTCAAAGGGTTCGTTGCGCGCCATCTGACAGGTTTGCGGTTTATCCGCCGGGATCTGATCGTTGTTTAGCAAGCGGCTCAGGTCCAGTTTGCGCTGGCGCTCGGTATCACCCGGCAGACGCACCAGAAGGTCGGTGCGGCCTACCAGTTCCTGCAGGGAACGCACTCCCAGCTGTGCCATCCATTCGCGAGTTTCTTCCGCTACAAAGCGGAAGAAGTTCATCGCCATTTCCACCGTGCCTTTGAAGTGATCCTCGCGCAGCTGCTCATTCTGGGTGGCTACGCCAGTGGCGCAGTTGTTCAGGTGGCAAATTCGAAGGTATTTACAACCCAGCGCTACCATCGGCGTGGTGCCAAACGCAAAGCTCTCGGCACCCAGGATGGCGGCCTTTACCACATCCAGGCCGGTTTTTATGCCACCGTCGGTTTGCAGGCGAACTCTGCCGCGCAAATCGTTGGCTCGCAGGGCCTGTTGGGTTTCCGCCAACCCCAGTTCCCAAGGCGAACCGGCATAACGGATAGAGCTTAGCGGGCTGGCCGCCGTGCCGCCATCATAACCAGACACCGTAATCAGATCCGCGTAGGCTTTAACGACACCCGCTGCAATAGTGCCCACGCCCGGCTCAGACACCAGCTTCACCGAAACCAACGCTTGCGGGTTAACCTGCTTCAGATCAAAAATCAGCTGGGCCAAATCCTCGATAGAGTAAATGTCGTGGTGTGGTGGCGGCGAAATCAGCGTTACGCCCGGCACCGAATAACGCAAACGAGCAATCAACGCGTTCACTTTACCGCCTGGTAGCTGACCACCCTCGCCCGGCTTGGCGCCCTGGGCAATTTTGATCTGCATAACGTCTGCGCTGCGCAGATATTCAGCGGTAACGCCGAAACGGCCTGAGGCTATCTGTTTAATTTTGGAGCGTTTCTCGTTGCCATAGCGAGCCGGATCTTCGCCACCCTCACCGGAATTGGAGCGCCCACCCAGGGTGTTCATAGCCACCGCCAGGGCCTCATGGGCCTCTGGTGACAGTGCACCCAGGGACATTCCAGCCGAATCAAAGCGGGTGAAAATTTTCTCTACCGGCTCAACGTCGGCCAGGTCCACCGGCTGAATGCCTTCGCGCAGCCCAAGCAGATCCCGCAACGTAGCCACCGGCCGATGATTAACCAACCCGGCGTATTCCTGATACTGGCGGTAGTCGCCGCTGGTAACAGCGTCTTGCAACTTGGCCACAATATCCGGATTGAAAGCGTGATATTCCTGACCGTGTACGTACTTCAGAATGCCACCGGGTGAAAGAGGCTTGCGTGGCTTCCACGCCAGCTTGGCCAGTTGTTCCTGGTCGTGCTGGAAGTCGTAGAAATCGGCGCCCTGAATCCGGCAGGGCACGCCCTTGAAGCACAGGTCAGCCACTTCATCGGCCAGCCCGATGGCCTCAAAAAGCTGCGCTCCGCGATAAGAGGCAATGGTGGAGATGCCCATTTTGGACAGGATTTTGAGCAGGCCTTTGTTGATGCCTTTACGATAGTTATTCTTGGCGTCGATGGGGTCGACCAGCATTTCGCCGGTGCGAATCAGGTCATTAAGCACCTGGTACGCCAAGTATGGATACACCGCCGTGGCGCCAAAACCGAACAGCACCGCAAAATGGTGAGGGTCTCGCGCCCAACCGGTTTCTACCACAATATTGGAGTCGCAGCGTAAGCCTTGAGCCACAAGGTGGTGGTGCACGGCGCCGGTCGCCATGAGGGCGTTCACGGGAAGCTGGCCTTGCTGCAAATCGCTGTCACTCAGAAGAATCTGCGATTTGCCATCGCGCACCGCCTGTTCTGCAGTGGCGCACACGCGCCTGACGGCCTGCTGAAGACCTTCTTCCGGGGCATAGCTCAATGGGATTGTTGCTACCGCAAAGCCGGGGCGTTTATTTACCCGCATACGCTGGAATTTTGCCGGCGACAGCACCGGTGTATTCAGAATCACCCGATCGGCGTGCTCGGCCGCTTCTTCAAACACATTGCGCTCGGCACCCAAGCAGGTTTCCAGCGACATCACGATGGCTTCGCGCAGTGGATCGATGGGCGGGTTGGTAACCTGGGCAAACTTTTGGCGGAAATAGTCCGCCAGGTGACGCACTTTGCTCGACAACACCGCCATTGGCGTATCGTCGCCCATGGAGCCCACGGCTTCCTGACCGTTCTCGCCCAAAGGGCGCAGTATCTGGTCGCGTTCTTCAAATGACACGTTGAACATCTTCTGGTGCACCAGAATTTCGTCGGCGCCCAGCAGTTCGAAATCCGGGGCGTCCTGATGCAGCGTGGACTCTACCCGCAGAGCGTTTTCCCGCAGCCAGCGTTTATAAGGCTGAGCCGTTTTCAGACGCTGATCGATATCGCGGGTGTGCAGAATCTCGCCGGTTTCTGTATCAATGGCCAGCATCTGCCCGGGGCCAACGCGACCCTTTGCTACCACGTCATCCGGTTTGTAACCGTAGGTGCCGATTTCCGAAGCGACGGTGAGAAAATCGTTTTTGGTATGTACCCAACGCGCCGGGCGCAGGCCGTTGCGGTCAAGCATACACAAGGCGTAGCGGCCGTCGGTTAATACCAGGCCGGCAGGGCCGTCCCAGGGTTCCATGTGCATGGAGTTGTATTCGTAGAAGGCGCGCAAGTCTGCGTCCATGGTGTCTACGTTTTGCCAGGCCGGCGGCACCATCATCCGCGCGGCGCGGAACAGATCAACACCGCCTGCCAGCAGCACTTCCAGCATGTTGTCCATGCTGGACGAATCGGAGCCGGTCAGGTTGACCAGAGGTTGCAACGTTTTCAGGTCCGGCAGGCGCGGCGAGCTGAATTTTGCAGCACGGGCAATCGCCCAATTACGGTTGCCATCAATGGTGTTAATCTCGCCGTTGTGAGCAAGGTAACGGAATGGCTGTGCCAGCGGCCAGCGCGGCATGGTGTTGGTGGAGAAGCGCTGGTGGAATACGCAAATAGCGGTTTGCAGATCCGGGTCGTCCAGATCGCGATAGAAGTTCGCCAGGTCCGCAGGCATCATCAAGCCTTTGTACGCCAGCGTGCGGTGCGACAGGCTACAAATATAGAATTCGCTGTCGTCAGCCAGATCGCGCTCGGCAAAGCGGCGACCCACAAACAGGCTGATGGCAAAGTCACTTTCGGGCTTGCCCGCAGGCAATACAAACACCTGCTCAATGCGTGGCATGCAATCCAGCGCCATGGGGCCCAGAAAAGAGGTATCCACAGGCACATTGCGCCAACCCATCACCTCCAGCCCCTGTTCACACAGGCGCTTTTCCAGAACCGCCTTTGCGGCGCCTGCCTGGCTTTCATTCGGGCTCAGAAACACTTGGCCCACCGCGAACAGATCACCGGGTTCCTTGCCAAACTGTGCGCGGGCAATCTTGCGTAGAAAACTGTCCGGGCTTTGCAACAACAGCCCACAACCATCGCCGGTTTTGCCATCGGCGGCAATGCCGCCGCGGTGAGTCATACAGGTTAGCGACTCAATGGCGGTTTGTAGCAATTGGTGGCTGGCTTCGCCCTTGGTGTGAGCAATCAGGCCAAAGCCACAGTTATCTTTGAATTCACCGAGTTGGTACAAGCCAGTTGTCATAAGCGCAGTCTCTCTATAAAAGCTTTTTTATCAGAGAGCTATCGAAAATCGCACAAATAGTTCTCTGACATTTCTAACATCAGTCGGACAGTTTACGCAGATGAAAATTCGCCGCTCAAACGGCTTTTTGAAATTTTTAACGTTATGCACCAGCACAGGTCACGAAAAACCCGACAACTCTATCAGCGCACCAAAACGAGTCGATTTTGACCCTTCGGGACTACAAACTCCGGTTCTCACGCACCCAAGGCGCACCTGAAACCAGACCAGAGGGCAACGTTTGCGCCGCCTGCTGCGCGGCATCCTTAGTAGCATAATTGCCCTGAAACACCATAAACCACTGTTTGCCGTTGCGTTCACCGCGGGTATACACCATCGCATCGACCTGCGGATAACGACGCAGAGCATTCAATGCGGTTTGCTCAAGGTTGCCGGCAACCAGCTGAATGGTCCAGCCACCACTGCTGCGGCGCTCCGCCAAGGGCACGAAGCGATCCGGAATGGCCGGCGTAAACGCAGCTTGGGCAGGCACTGCTTCCGCTGCGGTTCGCGGCGAAGGTACAGGCACAGGCTGAACTTTAACTACCGTTGCCGGCACAGGCTCTGGCTCTGGCTCTGGCTCTGGCACAGGCTCTGGCTCGGGCTCTGGCTCTGGCTCTGGCTCTGGCTCTGGCTCGGGCTCGGCTACCGTTGCAGGTTCGGGCTCTGAATCATCCATGGCAACGACCGGCTCTGGTGCGGCCGATCCCGTTGACGGCCCTGCCTGCGCTGCCGTGCCTTGCTCTGGTGCTGCCTCCGGGCCGATGGTTATGCTCTTGCGCACGCGCTCCGGGGTTTGCGCCTGAGCGCTGGCGTCTTCTTCGCTCTTCACTGTGTCGTACTGGCGGGAAACAAACCACCAGGAAGCGGCGAGCAAAATCAACGCCAGTAACGGCCACCCCAAAGTGCGCCAGGGCATCCTGGTACGATGCTGCGCAGGAGCAGCCCGCCCCGCCATATCCAGCCACACACTGGGTGTTATACGCTGAATCGCGGAAAAATTACCAAGGCTACGGGTATAAATCTGTTTTAAGCGATCCGGGCTTAACAACTCACCGACATTACCGCCAGCAAGCTTTACCCTGGGCTGTAAGTAGTCCGCCAGTTCATCCCGGCTCAAGGGCGCCAGTGTAATCTGGTGCACGTTTCCCGAAGCCTGTTGCGCAAGCTCCATCATGCCAGGCAGCGCTTCCGTGCCTGCGAACACCGGCAAGGCCGCCAAACTGCGGTTGGCGCCCAAAAAACCGTTCAGCAAAAGATTTAACACTTCTGCCGGCGCCTGCTCGGCGTTATCGATCAGCAGTACCATGCGCTGGCCTTTGCCGGCACGCTGCTCTGACCATTTAAAAAACTGCGACAGGGCAGCCTTGGGGCCAGCCTCTAAATCCAGGCCGCGTGCCACTATAGACAAATCCCGCACCAGTGCCTGAGGGCTACCCAACGCCGCACTACCCAGGCGATGAAACTCCAACCGCGACGATTCGCTGCGCACCAGTTCTGCCAGCAGCCGGGTTTTGCCTAACCCCGATGGGGCGCTGACCAGCACGGCCATATCGCCGAAACCACTCATCTGGCGCAGGGATTCAAGGGCAGATTGGCGCTGCGCGCCGACAAAAAACGGCGCTTCCATCGCGGAAGGGTCTGCCCGCAGACCAAAGCGTTCCTGCAGGCGGGGGAAAAGCCCCCCGACTTCCTGGCTGTTCAGATTGTCGTCGTTGACCATGGCGATGTCGTCTCGGGCTCGGTGTTCAACGCTGGCAAAAAGCGTTCAGGGTTGCTTCAAGGTTTTCGCGCGCAGCTTTGGCGGTCACAACCGCTTCGCCCACCGCCTGCAGCAGAACCAGCCTGAGCTGCCCGTCTATATTCTTTTTATCCACCGCCATCAGCTCTATGAAGTCGTCCGGGCCCATAGCTGCAGGCGCCAGCGGCGGCAATCCGGCACGGCTGATAAGGCTGCAAATCTGCTGACATTCGGCGGCACTGATAAAACCTTCGCGGGCGGACAGATCCGCGGCCATCAACATGCCGGTGCCAACGGCTTCCCCGTGTAACCAGTTGCCATAGCCGGCGAACGTCTCGATAGCGTGGCCGAAGGTGTGGCCAAGATTGAGTATTGCCCTTAGACCGCCTTCGCGTTCATCAATGGCCACCACTTCCGCCTTGCAGACGCAAGAACGGTAAATGGCCTCTGCCACGTGCAGCGGATCTTTTTTGAGCAAAGACCCAAGATTCTTATCCAGCCAGTGCAGCAAAGGCAGATCACGAATCAGACCGTATTTGATGATTTCCGCCATCCCGGCACACACTTCCCGGTCTGGCAGCGTCACCAGGGTATCGGTATCAATCAGCACGGCTTGGGGCTGATGGAAAGCCCCTATCATGTTTTTACCCAAGGGGTGATTGATGCCGGTTTTGCCACCAACAGAGGAATCCACCTGCGACAGCAGCGTTGTTGGAATCTGGATGAACGCTACGCCGCGCTGGTAGCTTGCCGCCGCAAACCCTGTCATGTCCCCCACTACGCCTCCGCCCAGGGCTACCAGGGTGGTAGTACGATTGTGCCTGTGCTGCAGCAGCGCATCAAAAATCAGATTCAGGGTTTGCCAGTCTTTGTGTTTTTCGCCGTCTGGCAAAATCACCGAGTCTACCTGCTTGCCTGAAAAACAGGCTTTTGCCTGCTCCAGATAAAGCGGGGCCACGGTGTCGTTGGACACAATCATCACCTGAGATCCGCCAACATAAGGCGTTAAATCGTATTGGCCCAACAGTTGCCGGCCAATCAGTATCGGATAGCTGCGCTCACCCAGATCTACCTCAAGTTCACGGAGTAATTCAGGCATGATGACGACCTTCCTTTCGAATCTGGCGTATATGGCGGGGTGTTTTCGGGTTCAGCAGATTAATCAGTTGGCGCACCACCAAGCGCGGGCTCTTGCGATCCGTGTACATGGTGATGGTGGCCAACTCAGTGTAAATGGGGTCACGGATTGCAAACAGATGGCGCAGCACGGCTTCCGGATCCGCTGTTTGCAACAGCGGACGATTGCGGTCTTTGCGAGTGCGTTCTACCTGGTGCTCAACCGAGGTGCGCAGGTAAACAATCACTGAATTACGGCGCAGCAGTTCGTGATTTACGTCGCGCGTAACCGCGCCTCCGCCCGTAGCCAGAACGATACCGGCCTCGGTAGACAGTTCGCTCAGCATGGCGGTTTCGCGCTGGCGGAAGCCGTCTTCACCCTCTACGTCAAAAATCCAGGGAATATTGGCACCGCAGCGCTCTTCAATAATTCGGTCGGTATCCAAAAAGCGGTAGCCCAGCTCACGCGCCAGCATACGGCCGATGGTACTTTTACCGGCCCCCATGGGACCAACCAGAATAACTCGCTTGGGCAACAACATAACGTCCGCTCAATAGGGTTCAAGCCGGTCAGAATAGCATAGGGGCCGTCATTCTATAAGATTGTCCAGTTCTGCAGCGGGTTTCCCGAACACAAAAAAACCGCCGATTTGCAGCGGCGGTTTTTTTGTTGCGGATAACTTACCGAACCAGGTCGTTTTTGATGATTTTCGGAGTAATGAAAATCAGCAGTTCACTGCGCAGCTCAGTGCTCTGGGTGCGCTTGAACAACCTACCCAGGTAGGGAATGTCGCCCAAGAACGGTGTTTTGGTAGTAGTTTCGGTGTTGGTCGATTCGAAAATACCGCCCAGAACGATGGTTTCACCGTTGGCGACCAGTACCTGAGTTGTCACCGAGTTGGTGTTTATGGCCGGGCCGTCGGGGGTGTCTTCGCCACGGGAGTCTTGATTCACCTCAAGGTCCATGATGATTTTGTCATCCGGTGTGATCTGCGGCGTTACCTCCAATGACAACACCGCTTCTTTAAACGACGTAGTGGTGGCGCCGCTGCTGCTGGCTTCCTGATACGGAATTTCCGTACCCGATTTGATAGACGCGGTCTGGCGATCCGCGGTTACAACTCGTGGCTGAGACACAATTTCTGCTTTGCCATCGCTTTCCAAAGCCGACAGCTCAAGGTCTACCAGAAAGTCGCCGCCACTGAAACCAACCGCAAACGATGAGGCACTATCGCCAGATACGCCAAGATCTACCGCCAAAGCGCCAGGGAAGGTAACCGAAGTTGAATTCGCACCGTCGGCGCTCATTACACCGCCGACCGTTTCCAGAGAACCACCAACAATCGTTTCGTTGTTGCCATTATTACCATAAGAAGCACCGCCCCAGCGAACGCCCAGGCTCTCGGCCACGCTGGTCTGCGCACGTACAATCCTGGCTTCGATGGAAACCTGACGCCCGGGCACATCCCAAGTGGACACCAGGCGACGGATCTCATCGAGTTTCTCAATGGTTTCACGCACACTGATGGTGTTGGTTCGGGCGTCTGAGGAAATGAAACCGCGGCTGGAAATAAGCTCTTGGTCAGCCTGCACCAGCGCTACCACTTCCGCCGCTTTGGCGTAATTGACCTGAATGATGTCAAGGCGCACCGGAGCCAGCTCAGCGATTTGCTTACTGGTTTCCAGTTCCAGCCGTTCACGAGCCGCAATTTCGTCAGCCGGCGCTACCAGTAACACGTTGCCGATCTGGCGCTTGTCCAGGCCTTTGGTTTTCAAAATCAGATCCAGCGCCTGATCCCAAGGCACGTTCTGCAAGCGCAGAGTAATGCTGCCACCAACGGTGTCACTGGCCACCAGGTTCAAGCCGGTAAAATCGGCAATCAGCTGAAGCACCGAACGAACTTCAATATCCTGAAAGTTTAGCGAGAGCTTTTCGCCGGAATACGGGAACTTCTCCTCGCGGCGGGTTTCCGCCTCTTCCTCGCTTAGCCGTTCAACACTCACGGTAAATTCGTTGCCAGACTGGTACGCAATGTAGTCGTAATCACCTTCCGGACGAATTTCTATGACCGCACTGCCACCCTCAATAAAGGTGTCGATCCGTTGTACCGGCGTGGCGAAATCTGTGACGTCCAGACGGCGGCGCAGGCGCTCGGGCACGGTCAGATCCGGCATGGTCAGGCGAATTTTTCCGCCCAGCTCGCTCAGGTCAACCTGAGTCGTCGCACTGGCCAGACGCACCACCACACGGCCTTCACCTTGTGCGCCGCGACGAAAATCAACGCCCACCAACGCCGGCGCTGCGTCCGCTGACGAGGCAACAGGGCTGGCAACGTCAGATCCAGAAACGTCACTGGCTACGTCGGCGGAATCGCCGCCAATAATCATAACCAACGAGTTTTTATCGCGCTGTGTGGTGTAAGGAACCAGCTCAATCAGGTTGAAAATAAGGCGGGTGCGGTCGTTGGTTTCAACAACGGTCATGCTTTGCGCATTCCCGCTACCCAGCGGCAGGCTGCGGGCACCCAGAGCGCTGGTGGTGTCTTTCAGGTCTACCGCAATACGGGCCGGGCGTTCAATGGTGTAACCCGTCGGCTCAGGCGGTGGGCCGTCAAACTGCAAAGTCACTTCCAGCCGATCCCCGGGTAAAGAAGAAAACGACACATCCTGCAAAGTGGCAGCGCTAGCCAGGCTGGACAAAAACCCAACGGTTAACGCGCAGACAATTACGTTGAGTTTTTTGAACATCGCTAGCCTCGGCTTCAAGCATTTTTGTGCATTCATATTGCTGTTATTCATCATCGTGCCGCTCCATCGCTATCACCTTCGTCCAGCGACAGTTGGCGCGGGCGTTCTACCCATCCGCCACGGCCGTCGGGCACGATTTCCAACAGTTCGACGCGGGTCTCGCCTACACCCACAATACGACCGTAGTTTTTACCGATAAAATTGCCGCTGTTGATACGGTGAATGCCGCCACTGTTGTCTTTTAACAAGGCAAACAGCGTGCCTGCACTGTTACGCAGGGTGCCCACCATATCCAGATCTTTCAGATCGAAGTTTTCCAGCACTTCCCGCGGCCGGTCCAGATCCGGCTTTACGTCACTCATCGCTTGCTGTTCCTGCTCGCTGATCATCGTCAACTGCACGTCGATGGGCGGCTCAAACGGCGAGCGCTGATCTGCCGCCGAATAGCTAAACGCCTCGTAAGCGTTGAACTCCGGCAATGGTTCGACAAAACCCCGGGGTTTTGCGCGGGTCTCTTCCATAAACACGTCAAGATCGGAAAAGCCGCTGCTCTGGGAGCAGGCTGTCAGCGACAATGCCAGGCACAGGCCCAGACAGGCTTTTCCGGCATGGTTTACCGTCATGCTCATTCTCCGGCCCGGTAGCGATAGGTCCGGGCAACAACCTGCATGTCCAGCTGATCGTTGTCCGCTCCGGTGGGTTTGATGGTCAAATCATGCAAAGTCACAATACGCGGCAAGCTCGCCACGCTGCTAACAAACGCAGCCAGCTTATGGTATGAGCCCGACACCCGAATATTTATAGGCAATTCGGAATAAAAATCCCGTTTCTGCTCCGGCTGCAGCTTCACTTCCTGCAAAGCCAGACCGCTACCCAGCGCGGTATTGGTAATGTCTTCCAAAAGGCCTGGCACTTCGGTTTCACTCGGCAACTGACGTACCAGCGCCCCGAAGGTCTCTTCCATTTCGACCATCTGCGCTTTGAACACGCTGAGGTTAGCCACCTGATAAGCCTTGCTCTCATAACTCTGGCGCAGCTCCAGCTCTGTACTTTTCACCCGGTCCAGTTGCGCAAACTGGTCTTTTATAAAGAACCAGTAGCCGCCACCCATAATCAAGCCAAACACCAGCAGAAGCACAATGGCTTTGACCGGTGCCGGCCAGATACCGGCGTTATTCATGTCCAGATCGTTGATATCGAATTCGTTCAGGCTTTTCAGCGAGTCCGCTAGGCTCATTATTTCTCCTCCCCTTCAACGACGCCAGGGGTTTGCTGACTGACGGACAGATTGAACTGACTGTAACCTGCACGGCGGGCATCCGCCGCCGACACGTTGGACAGATTGGGATTGGTAAACCAGTCGGAATCTTCAAATTGCCGCATCAGCGACGAAATCCGGCTGTTAGACTCTGCCATACCTACAACATCCAGGCGGTCACCGACTTTCTTCAGATCATTGAAATACAGGCCATCGGGCACGGTGCGGACCAGCTCGTCGAATACCCGCACAATAACCGGGCGCTTGCCCTGCAAGTCCTGAATGACCTTCATGCGCGCCAGCAGCTCGTTACGTTTACGCTTCAGGCTTTCAATTTCTTTAATCTGCTCATCAAGCTTGCTAGTGGCTGTTGAAATATAAGCATTGCGGGATTGTTGGTAAGCAATGCGGCTGTCTACATTATTTTTCCACAAAAACGCCAAACCGCCTGCAATAATGGCAGCGCCCAGCAGCATCACCACAAACTGTTTCTGTTTTTCTGCGCGCAGCTCTTCACGCCAAGGCCGAAGATTGATTCTTGCCATCAGTCGAAGCTCCTCATTGCCAGACCACACGCGATCATCAACGAGGGGGCATCGTTACTCAACGCCGACGCATTAACCCGCGAGCTCACAGCCATGTCCGCGAACGGGTTGGCTACCAGCGTGGGCGTGCCCGTTTTTTCCTCTACCATGTCAACAAGCCCGGGTATTGCCGAAGTGCCGCCGGCCAAAACCACATAATCCACCGAGTTGTACTGGCTGGCACCAAAAAAGAACTGCATCGCCCGAGCGACTTGCTGCACCACCGCCTCGCGAAACGGATTCAGCACTTCGGCTTCATAATCGTCGGGCAAACCACCCTGCTTTTTGGCCAGGCCGGCTTCCTCCAGCGACAGACCATAGCGGCGCTGGATTTCTTCGGTTAGCTGTTTGCCACCAAAAACCTGTTCGCGGGTATACACAGTTTTGCCTTCGGCAATCACGCTCAGCGTAGCCATGGTGGCGCCCACATCCATGATCGCCACAACCAGATCGTCGGCGTGGGAGTTCAATTGCGATTCAATCAGTTGATAGGCACGTTCGAGGGCATAGGCCTCTACGTCAACCACTTTGGTGGTCAGGCCGGCAATATCCAGTGCGCCTTGGCGCACATCAACGTTCTCTTTGCGGCAGGCAGCAATCAGTACATCAACCTTATCCGGATTGGCTTCAGAGGGACCCTGTACCTCGAAATCAATCGCGACTTCATCCAGCTGATAAGGAATGTATTGGTCGGCCTCCAGGGCAATCTGGTCTTCCATTTCGAATTCGTTAATGCCGCCATCCATCTGGATCACTTTGGTGATCACCGCGGAACCGGACACGGCAACGGCCACTTGCTTGACGCCGGAGCGGGATTTGGATACCACACGTTTGATCACGTCACCTACGGCTTCGACGTTCGTGATGTTCTTTTCCACCACGGCATTTGCAGGTAAAGGTTCGACGGCGTAGCTTTCAACCCGAAAGCGGTCGCCCTGTTTTGACAGCTCCAAGAGCTTGACCGAGCTTGAGCTTATGTCCAAGCCCAGCACAGCACAGGATTTCTTCCCGAAATATCCAAACACGCGCTCACCCTATAACTGGTTAATTGCAGCCGGTTATGTACTTTATATGTTTTTTATTTAAGAGAAATTCTTCTGTATTCCGATTACAATCCCTATTGTTCTTAACGCAGGGCTTTTGTATCAGCGAAGTAGTCTTCCTTCCTAATACAATGGTTCAAATCATAGACCTATATCCAACTGTTGTCAGAAAAAAATGTCCTATTTGATGCGTACTTCTCGCCTTTTCATCTGGCTTTTTCTAACCGGACTGAGTGTTGCCCTTGTCCTCGGTTCCGGCTTCTATTTGTATCTTCGGCCCGGCCTGCCCGCCGCCGAGCAGTTGTTTGATATAAAGCTGCAAACACCGCTGCGGATATTCAGTCAGGACGGCAAATTAATAGCAGAATTTGGTGAAAAAAGAAGGGCACCCGTCACAATCGAGCAAGTTCCCGAGCGCCAACTGCAAGCATTTCTCGCTGCAGAGGACGCCCGTTTTTATGAGCACTTCGGCGTGGACATAAGAGGTTTAGCGCGAGCCGCACTGGAACTGGCTTCTACCGGCCAAATACAGTCCGGCGGCAGCACCATTACCATGCAGGTAGCAAAAAACTACTTTTTGTCGCGAGATCGCACGTTCATTCGTAAATTCAACGAAATTCTGTTGGCTCTGCAAATTGAGCGTGAGCTGGACAAAGACACAATCTTTGAGCTTTACCTGAACAAGATCTATCTAGGCAACCGCGCCTACGGCATTGCTGCCGCCAGCCAGGTTTATTACAACAAACCCGTGAACGAATTAACGCTGGCCCAAATGGCCATGCTGGCCGGCCTGCCAAAGGCACCGTCGGCTTTTAACCCCTTGGCAAATCCAAGCCGCGCTCTGGCACGGCGAAACTGGATATTGGGGCGCATGAAAGAGCTTGAGATGATTTCTCAGGACGACTACGAACAAGCCGTTAATGCCGAATTGACAGCCACCTATAATGCCACCGAAACCGAAGTGGACGCCGACTACGTCGCTGAAATGGCCCGCTCCGAAATGGTCAGGCGCTTTGGCGATAACGCCTACACCGATGGCTATTCGGTAACCCTGACCGTAGACAGCGTAAAACAGCAAACGGCCACTGACGCCCTGCGCCAGGGACTGGAAGCCTATGATCGGCGTCACGGATTTCGCGGTGCGGTGGGAACCATTGACACAAAATCATTGAACGCCAACGAACTCGCCGCGGCCCTGCGCCCTTACCCGAGAACCGGGCCGCTAATTCCTGCGGTGGTTCTGCAAACCGATGACAATAACGGCACAGCCAAGCTGCATGCCCGTTTCTTTGGCCCCGTAACCATGGCACTTGACACCATGACGTGGGCCCAGCGTTACCGCACAGAAAACCTGACCGGCCCGGCGCCAAAAAAACCGTCAGACGTGCTCAGCCCTGGCGATGTGGTTTATGTAAAAGCGCTGAATAACCCGGCTCCGCAGCCCACCGACGACATCCAAGTGCAAGATCTTACCGACATGGTGCGAAACGTAGCGCTGTATCAGGTGCCGCGAGTAGAAGGCGCGCTGATCGCCTTAACCGCAGAAACCGGTGCCATCGAAGCACTGAGTGGCGGCTATAGCTTCGGGCAAAGCAAATACAACCGCGCTATCCAGGCCAAGCGTCAACCCGGCTCCACGTTTAAGCCATTTCTTTACCTGAACGCTCTGGAATCCGGCTTTACCCCGGCAACGCTGATTAATGACTCGCCCATCGTTCTGGAAGAAAAAGGTCAGGAAATTGCGTGGCGCCCGCAAAATTCATCCGGCCAGTTCTACGGCCCAACACGCCTGCGCGAAGCCCTGTACCGCTCACGCAACCTGGTGTCTGTCCGTTTGCTGCGCGACCTGGGCATCCAGCCGATGCTGGATTACCTCGAACAGCTAAAAGTACCCACTGCAGACATGCCCGCCAATCTATCTCTGGCCTTGGGCAGCGGCTTGCTATCACCAATTGAACTGGCGCGGGGCATGGCCGTTATTGCCAACGGTGGCTATGACGTACAGCCTTTCCTGATCCGCCAAATTGACGACGCGCGCGGCACGGCGATTTACAAAGCACCTGAAGTGATTCTTTGCGACAGCAATTGCGGTAACGTCGTTGAAATTGAAGACATCGGCTTGCAGGACACAGACAACAGCGGTGACACAAACGACGATTTTATTGTGACCGAACTGAGCGCCGACCCTCTGGATAGCGTTGTGCAAGCGCCAGCCCGACTGATGCCAAGACTGGCCGACGAGCGTTCGGTGTACATTTTGCACTCCATGATGCGTGACGTAATCAAACTGGGCACCGGTCGCCGTGCCAGCGCTCTGAACCGGGACGATCTTGCTGGAAAAACCGGTACCACCAACGAGCAAATAGACACCTGGTTTGCCGGCTTCAACTACCAGCAGGCGGTTATTTCCTGGGTCGGCTTTGACCAGCCAGCACCCTTGGGCCGAAACGAATTCGGCGCTAGCACCGCCCTGCCCATCTGGATCGACTACATGAAAGTTGCTCTGGACCAGACGCCCTCTGCGAATATGCCGCGCCCCAATGGCATTGTGAATGTGCGCATTAATGCAGATACCGGCAGGCGCGTCCACCCCGGCGATGAGGGCGTATTCGAGCTGTTCCGTGAAGAAGACGAACCCGAGGCCATCAGCGCAGAAGAACGCGGCGGATTGGGAACGGGCGACACCGACGATATTTCGCGGCAGCTGTTCTAGGCAACGGGTCACGGTTGGCCTAAATGCAGTTATTCTAAATAGCGAATCGAGCGCCCACAAAAAAACCGGCAGAGCCATTATTAAATGGGCACCGCCGGTTTTTTATTCGCTTAACGCCTGGCCGATTAAATAATATCGTCCATGGATTTAAGCGGGTAATGCGCCGGGTACGGGTTACGAGCTACACCGCTGTCAACTGCTGCACGGGCAACAGCGGCCGGAACCATTTCCAGCAAACGCACGTCCATCGGCTTTGGAATAATGTAATTCCTGCCGAACTCGAAGCTGTCAGCGCCGTAAGCTTCACAGATGTCCTGCGGCACAGGCTCTTTGGCCAATTCGCGGATAGCGTTTACCGCAGCAATCTTCATCTCTTCGTTAATCACTGTCGCACGAACATCCAGAGCGCCACGGAAAATGAAGGGGAAGCCCAGCACGTTGTTCACCTGGTTAGGGTAATCTGAGCGGCCAGTAGCCAAGATCAGATCATCGCGCACTGCGTTAGCAATCGCCGGGTCAATTTCCGGATCCGGATTTGAACAGGCGAATACAACCGGGTTAGGTGCCATTTTCTTGAGCTGTTCACCGCTCAGCAAGTCCGGGCCAGACAAACCCACAAACACATCGGCGCCGTCGATGGCGTCGTCCAGAGTACGCTTGTCAGTGTCGTTGGCGAACATCGCCTTGTACTGGTTCAAATCGTCGCGGCCAGAGTGGATCACACCCTTGCGGTCCAGCATAAAGATATTCTCGGAACGCGCACCACAGCTGATCAACAGCTTCATGCAGGCAATGGCGGCAGCGCCGGCACCCAGGCACACAATGGTGGCTTCTTCGATTTTCTTGCCCTGCAGTTCCAGCGCGTTGAGCATGCCGGCGGCCGTTACAATGGCGGTACCGTGCTGATCGTCGTGGAATACAGGTATGCTGCACTTTTCAATCAGCGCCCGCTCGATTTCAAAACACTCGGGCGCTTTGATATCTTCGAGGTTGATGCCTCCAAAGGTATCGGCAATGCGTTCAACGGTTTCAATAAAAGCCTGAGGGCTTTCAGAATTGACTTCAATATCAAATACATCGATACCGGCAAAGCGCTTGAAAAGAAGGCCTTTACCTTCCATTACCGGCTTGCTGGCCAATGGGCCAAGATTACCCAGACCCAAAATCGCGGTGCCGTCAGTAATGACCGCCACCAGATTGCCTTTCATGGTGTATTTATAGGCATTTTCCGGATCACGGGCGATCTCGCGGACCGGCTCGGCTACCCCGGGACTGTAAGCCAATGCCAGATCGCGGGCTGTTTTCGTAGGCTTGCTGATTTCTACACTCAGCTTGCCAGGCCGCGGCTTGGCGTGATATTCAAGGGCTGCTTCTTTCAGATCTTGAGACATTGCCACTATTCCGTTTGTCACGTTTAAGGGTGTAAAGCCGCCGTACTGAACTTTCGGTATACTGAACTTTCAGTGTACTGAACTACCGATGTACTTATAGCGGGGGCAGCATTATGGCCCGCGCCGCAGAAAACGACAAGGGCAATCCTATCACCCGGTGAAGCGTCAATACGTCTTATTGCGTATGTTCGACCACAGATGCCAGCTCCGTCATTTTCTTGGGACAAAAAAAAGCGCCCAAAGGCGCTTTTTCGCAATTCGCTGGCATTAATCTTCTTTCTTGCCAACAATACGACCACCGAAACGCTTCTGGAAACGGTCAATACGGCCGCCGGTATCCATAACTTTCTGCTTGCCGGTATAGAACGGGTGACACTGTGAACACACGTCTAACTGCAGGTCACGTCCAACGGTAGAACGGGTATGGATCACATTACCGCAAGAACAGGTAGCGGTGATGTTTTCGTACTTAGGGTGGATACCTTCTTTCATGGCGAACCTCGTCAGGTTATGCCGCCACCTGGTCACGATTACGGCTGTTCCGAAGAATGTTCCGGAGAGTGTTCCGTATGCCAGGCACCGCATATTTGAATCAATAAGAGAGACGGGGCACAATCGGCCCTGCCCAACAGAGCGCGAATATTACGTGCAAACTGCCACCCAGGCAAGCGCCACACTCCTGAATTCCAATGCCCACCGGCGCAGGCCGCCGCAAATGGCGCCTGCACAAGGATACGAACATACCGTGACACCAATAGCCATTGCAGCGCCTGCCAGGCACAACTTCCATTCAGATGCGCAAAACCCGTGACCAGGGTTGTACGCATCGCCATGAACCGCCCGCTGCGGCGGCTGTTTGACTATACCCTTGGCGCCGGCCTAAGCCTTCAGCCCGGCCAGCGGGTTCAGGTTCCCTTTGGCCGCCAGCAGATAACCGGTCTGGTAACTGCGGTTGGCGTAACCCCGCCGCCCGGGGTTCCGCTAAAGCCGGTTCGAAGCGCTATGGAAGACTGGCCTGCGCTGCCAAGGGAAACACTGCGGCTGCTAAGTTGGGCCAGCGACTATTACCAGCACCCCTTGGGTGAATGCCTGTTTACGGCTTTGCCGCCAGCCCTCAGGCGCGGCCGGCCAGCATTGCGCAAAACCGAAGCCTGGTGGCAAGCCCGCAGCAGCGGTGCGGAGCTGCCACCCCAGGCCCACCGTCAAAAAGCCTTGCTAGCCTGGCTCTTGCAATATTCCCAGGGCGCGGCAACAAGCGCCATTCTAAGTGCCGGCTTTAATCGCAGCCAGTTGAAGACCCTGGAACAAAAGCAGCTGATTGAAGCCGCCGAACCTGTGCTGGCAACAGCCTCAACAGAGAGCTTTGCGGCGCCCACCTTATCACCGGCACAAACAGATACCGCCGCGCAGCTCCCAGACCCGGCTCAGGGCTTTAACGCCTGCCTTCTATACGGCATCACCGGCAGCGGCAAAACGGAAATCTACCTGCACTACCTAAAACAACATTTGGGTGAACAAGATCAGGCCCTGGTGCTGGTGCCGGAAATAAACCTGACACCGCAAACCGTGGCCCGCTTCCAGCGCTATTTTGGCCAGCGGATTGTGGTGTGGCATTCGGCACTGAACGACAGCGAACGCCTGGACACCTGGCTGAAAATACGCCACGGCGAACCGGTCATACTTATCGGCACCCGCTCGGCGGTTTTGCTGCCCTTTACCGGTTTGCGCACGCTGATTGTGGATGAAGAGCATGACAGCTCCTACAAGCAGGGCGAAGGCTTTCGTTATTCGGCGCGAGACCTTGCGGTATACCGCGCCCACCTGAACAAATGCCCGGTGATACTCGGCTCGGCCACGCCCTCGCTGGAATCCTGGTACAACGCGCAGCAGGGCAAATACACCTTGGCCACACTGGAGGAGCGGGCCGGCAACGCCAGGCCACCGCATATAAAACTGCTGGACATTCGCAGCCGGCCTTTAGAAGGCGGCCTGTCGCGCCCCGCCCTTAACGCTATCAAACAGGTTCTGGACAACGGCGAGCAGGTATTGGTGTATGTGAACCGCCGCGGCTTCGCGCCGGTCATGATGTGTTTTGACTGCGGCCACATGGTGGAGTGCCCTCGCTGCGATACCCGCCTGACTTATCACCGCCGCGATAACGCCATGCGTTGCCACCACTGCGACTTTCAGGCCGCCGCAACAACCCAGTGCCCGAAGTGCCAAAGTGATGCGTTCAAGCCTGTGGGCCAGGGCACCGAGCGTAGCGAAGACATACTAACCACCGCCTTCCCTGACACCCCGGTGGTGCGGGTTGACCGCGACAGCACCCAACGTAAAGGCAGTATCCAAGCCATTCTGAAAACCGTAAACACCGGCGAGCCTTGCATCTTGGTGGGCACTCAAATGCTGGCCAAAGGCCACGATTTTGCCAATGTCACATTGGTGGTTGTGGTGAACGCCGACGGCGGCCTGTTCAGCGTAGACTTCCGCGCCCCGGAACAGCTTCTACAAACCCTGCTGCAGGTCAGCGGCCGTGCGGGTCGAGGCGACAAGCCCGGCACCGTGCTGGTGCAGACCTGCCATAGCGACCACCCACTGCTAAGAACACTTTGCACGGGCCGCTACGGGGATATGGCCAAACAGCTTTTGGCCGAGCGCGAAGGCGGCCAGCTGCCGCCCTACCGTGCCATGGCCATCTTCCGCGCCGAAGCCGACACCATGGAAAAAAGTTTGCAGATACTGGACACCATAAAACCCCTTGCCCAGGCACCGGGCCTGGAAATCTGGGGCCCACTGCCAGCGTTGATTGCCCGTCGCGCCGACCGCTACCGCGCCCAGCTGGTGTTAAACGCTGATAACCGCAAGCGCCTGAACAAAATCCTCGCCGACGTTTGCCAGCATCTGGATCAACAAAAACAACCCTCCGGCAGCCGCTGGATGATCGACGTAGACCCGCAGGAGACAGGCTAGTGTCTTCTGTCACGCTCTGTCACCCTCTACCATTCCGCCTGGCTTTTGCTTACAAAACCAGTTTCCGCGATAATGGAGCGCTTCTACTCTGGTGGGCGCGCTGCCCCATTTCCACTTCCGTTCAGCCGAGCTATTCAACAGCATGAAAGAGACCGTTTCCGACCTGCTTCAGTCTGCCCTGGCCGCGCTGCAATCTGAAGGCGTTTTGCCGGCAGATCAAAGCTTTGCGCCACAGATTGGCAATACCAAAGACAAATCCCACGGCGATTATGCGTGTAACATTGCGCTGATGGCAGCCAAGTCCGCTGGCTGTGCGCCGCGCAAACTGGCGGAGGCGCTGGTAGCCAACTTGCCGGCCAGTGCAGCGGTCGACAAAGTAGAGATTGCCGGGCCGGGTTTTATCAACTTTTTCATGAGTACGGCCAGCGCCTTTGGCGTTGTGAATACGGTTCTAGAACAGGCTGGAAACTTTGGCTGCAACCAAAGCGGCAAGGGCGAAAAAGTCCAGGTAGAGTTTGTTTCCGCCAACCCCACCGGCCCTTTGCACGTGGGCCACGGCCGTGGTGCTGCAATCGGTGACTGCATTTGTCGGCTGCTGGATGCGAACGGCTACCAGGTTACCCGCGAGTTTTATTACAACGACGCGGGCGCCCAGATCAACAACCTGGGGCTGTCCGTTCAGGCCCGGGTAAAAGGCCTGACACCGGATCACGAAAGCTGGCCTGAAAATGGTTACCGCGGCGACTATATTGCCGACGTGGCCGAGGCCTATCTAGCCGGCAAGACGATTACAGCGGACGACCGCTCGGTGACCGGCCAGGCCGAGCCAGACAACCTTGAAGCCATCACGGATTTTGCCGTGGCCTATCTGCGCCGCGAGCAAGATTCTGATCTGAAGGCCTTTGGCGTCGAATTCGACGCGTATTTTCTGGAATCGTCGCTGTACAACGACGGCAAGGTTGAAGCCACCGTAAAGCGCCTGCAGGAAAACGGCTACACCTACGAGGATGGCGGCGCACTGTGGCTGAAAACCACCGAATTTGGCGACGACAAAGACCGGGTTATGCGCAAAACCGACGGCGGCTACACCTATTTTGTGCCGGATGTGGCCTATCATCTGGACAAGTGGCAGCGCGGTTTCAGCACGGTTATTAACGAACAGGGCGCCGACCACCATTCAACCGTTACCCGGGTTCGCGCCGGTTTGCAGGCGTTGAATATCGGTATTCCAGAAGGTTGGCCAGATTATGTGCTGCACCAGATGGTGATGGTGACCCGCGGCGGTGAAGAGGTGAAAATCTCCAAGCGCGCGGGCAGCTATGTCACCCTCAGCGACCTGATTGAAGAAGTAGGCCGCGACGCCACCCGTTTCTTCCTGGCCGCACGGCGAGTGGATTCCCAGCTAACCTTTGACATTGATCTTGCGCGCTCGCAAACCAACGAAAACCCGGTGTATTACATCCAGTACGCTCACGCCCGCATTTGCAGCGTGTTGCGCAAACTGGCTGCCGAAGGTGTACAGCGAGGCCGTCACGAATGCGTAGGCGACCTGACTCTGCTGACGCTGGATGAAGAAAAAGAACTCGCTAACCAGTTGGCGAAATATCCAGAGCTGGTCGCCAGCGCCGCTGCCCAGCGCGAGCCCCACACGCTGAGCCAGTACCTGCGAGAATTGGCCGGCCTGTTCCACAGCTATTACAACGCCCATAAGGTGCTGATTGAAGACACCGCCCTGCGCGATGCCCGCATCAGCTTGTACCTGGCCGTACGCCAGGTGATCGAAAATGGCCTGGGCCTGCTGGGCGTTAGCGCTCCGGAAGAGATGTAACCAAAAAAATGCCGCGAGACTACGCCCGCAAATCGTCACCTAACCAGGCCACTACGCCTCGTCAAAAGCCGGGCAAGCCGGCCCGGCCTGCCCTCACCCGAGCGCCGAAAGCGGCGGCTCCGGCCCGGGCTCAACACGGAAGCCTGTCGATGAAATCGGTATTGGCACTGGCGGCAGTGGGCGGTTTTATCGGCTTCATTGTGTACTTGAACAGCTTACCCGGCAGTGACGCACCCGCTAAAAGCGCCACACCCACGGTTCAGCCCGCACCGGCCAAAGCACCGGCGCTGGCAAAACCGGAAGCTACCAAACCCAATTTTCACTTTTACGAAATGCTACCGGAAACCGAGGTGATGCCGTCTACGGTAGACGAATACACGCCCGGACCGGGCCGCCCGCAAGTGGATTACATGCTGCAGTCCGGCTCGTTCCGCAAGGCCGAAGATGCCGAGCGCCAGCGCGCCGAAATTGCTTTCCAGGGTTTGCGCGCAGCGGTGCAAAAAATCGATCTGGAAGACGGCAATGTGTGGTATCGGGTGAATGTAGGCCCGTTTACATCCCGCAGTCACATGAACGCTGCTGTGGACAAGTTGGTGTCTATCAGCATTCAGCCGCTGGTGCGGAAAATCCCCAAAAAGGGTTAGTCTCTTTTGCTCCTGATGCGTAAATCTAACACTGAGCGCTGAACGTTCTGCCTTGAAAATCGCGGCGCTGCCTCCATAACTGCGCTAACACATTCGATCAGGCAACTGGAGCCCACATGACCACCATACTTTCCGTACGCCGCGACGACGAAGTCACCATGGGCGGTGACGGCCAGGTGTCCCTTGGCAACACCGTGATGAAGGGCAACGCCCGCAAAGTGCGCCGTTTGTACAACGGCCAGGTGCTGGCGGGCTTTGCCGGGGGTACCGCCGATGCGTTCACCCTGTTCGAGCGCTTCGAAGCGCAGCTGGAAAAACACAACGGCAACCTGACCCGCGCCGCGGTGGAGCTGGCCAAAGACTGGCGATCAGACCGGGCGTTACGAAAACTTGAGGCCCTGCTGGCGGTGGCCGATAAAACTGCCTCACTCATCATTACCGGCAACGGTGATGTTATAGAGCCAGAAATGGGCCTGATTGCCATTGGCTCCGGCGGCCCTTTCGCCCAGGCATCCGCCCGCGCGCTGCTAGAGAACACCAACATGAGTGCCCGCGAAATTACCGAAAAAGGCCTGATCATAGCGGCTGACATCTGTATTTACACCAACCAGAACCGCACCATTGAAGTGCTTTCTGCCAACGATTAAGCCGGAGCGATCATGTCTGCACTGACTCCCAGAGAAATTGTCCTCGAACTGGACAAACACATTGTTGGCCAGCAGGAAGCCAAGCGCGCGGTAGCGATTGCCCTGCGCAATCGCTGGCGCCGGATGCAGCTCAACGAAGAGCTGCGTGAAGAAATCAGCCCCAAAAACATTCTGATGATTGGCCCCACCGGTGTCGGTAAAACCGAAATTGCCCGGCGCCTGGCCAAACTGGCCGACGCACCCTTTCTGAAAGTGGAAGCCACCAAATTCACCGAAGTGGGTTATGTCGGTCGCGATGTAGATTCCATCATTCGCGACTTGGCTGACATGGCGGTGAAAATGCTCCGTGAGCAGGAAATGAAGCGCCACGAAAACAGCGCTCTGGACGCCGCGGAAGATCGCATTCTAGACGCCCTGTTGCCACCGGCGCGGGATGTCAACAACGACAGCAAGCCGAAGGAAGAGTCGACTACCCGCCAGATGTTCCGTAAAAAACTGCGGGAAGGCGAGCTGGACGACAAAGAAATCGAGATTGATCTGCGCAACAGCAGCGCCGGCGTTGAAATCATGGCGCCGCCGGGCATGGAAGAAATGACCAACCAGCTGCAAAGCATGTTTGCCAACATGTCCCAAGACAAGCGTAAAACCCGCAAGATGCGGGTGGCCGATGCCCTGCGCCGGGCGAAAGACGAAGAAGCCGGCAAGCTGGTGAATGAAGAAGAAATCAAACAGAAAGCGGTACAGGCTGTTGAGCAAAACGGCATCGTGTTTCTGGATGAAATCGACAAAGTGGCCAAACGCTCTGAAAACACCTCCTCGGATGTGTCCCGCGAGGGCGTTCAGCGTGACCTTCTGCCGCTGATTGAAGGCAGCACGGTCACCACCAAGTACGGCGCTATTCGTACCGATCACATCCTGTTTATCGCCTCTGGTGCCTTCCATCTGACCAAGCCGTCAGACTTGATTCCAGAGCTGCAGGGCCGCCTGCCTATTCGGGTAGAACTGCATCCGCTGACGCCAAACGATTTCAAGCGAATTCTGACCGAGCCGGATGCCTCGCTGGTGCAGCAGTACGAAGCTTTGATGGGCGCCGAAGGCCTGAAACTCAGCTTTACCGACGACGCCATCACCCGTTTGGCCGAAGTGGCGTGGAAAGTGAACGAGAACACCGAAAACATCGGCGCGCGGCGTTTGCACACCATGCTGGAAAGACTGCTGGAGAGCCTGTCATTCGATGCCGGCGACAAGGTGACGGAACAATTCGAAGTGACTGCCGAGTACGTCGAGGAAAAGCTGGGTAAACTGGCGGAAGACGAAGATTTAAGCCGCTACATTCTGTAGCGGGCGATAGCTAAAGCCGCGACCAGGGCAGGAATGCCGTCTGGTCGCGCGCTATCAGGACCGAGCCTTTTCTGTTTGCCCGTTAACGCTTTGCAAGCCGGCCACGAGCCGGCTTTTTTGTGTCTGCGTTTTTGCCTTTAACGTGGCCTGTGGTGGCTCGCCAAACAGACTGGTGCTGACCGTGCGATCTGCGTCATTCAGATAGTCGTGACGCAGGGCAATGCCGTATTTCGCCAATTTGGGCTCGAATTCTGCGGCGCGAAGGCGCAAATCGCGTCGAGTAGCCTGATAGGCGTGTTCGCACAGCAAACGCCGCGATTCAAAACTGAACACATTGGCGCCAAACAGAAGGGCGTCGTCACTGCTGGGCTCAAACAGCACAATGTCTTTGTCTGGATAGTCCTGAGCGTAACGGTCTATCCCGGACTGCATGCGCGAATGCACCATGGTGCGGTAGGTTTGCGCCAGCACATTGGGCATACCAGAGCGGGTCATCTCGCCGGCTGCCAAAGTACCGGCTTTCATGGCGGCAGTGGCATCTAGCGGTACCTGGGGATTGATTGCCAGCACCAGATCCGCCTGATGGTCAAACGCTACCGAGGCGTGCAGGCCTTTGCGCAGGGTTCCATCGACGTAGTAATGGCCGTCTATTTCCACCGGTACGTAAATGCCAGCCGAAGCAGTACTGGCCTGAATGGCTTTGGAGATGGGCACGGCGTCAAACCCCGGCGCACCAAAACACACCGACTTCGAACTCTCCACATCGGCGGCCACAATGAACAGCTGGTGCTTGAGTTGGCGAAAATCGTTGGTGCGGCCCAGCATGGTGAACGCACGCCTTAAGTAATGATGCAGGCCTTCGTTATTAAACAGCCCGGCAGGTGCGGCCTGGGCCAGAATGGTCAAGGCTTCCAGCAGGCTCTGATCGTAGGGGTTGTGAAAGAAGCGGGTGAGCGCCGTAGTAATCAGCCCGGGTATAGCGAGCAGGCGGCGGCCCATTTCAGCGAACGCCGGACGGTAAAAAACACCGGGATGAAACGGGTGCAATTCGGATTCGTTGCGCACAAAAATTCGACACAGCTGAGCCGTGGTTACCTGGTTTACCAGATGAGCCGCCACAAACGACCCCGAGTTCACGCCTACGTAAACATCCAGATCGTTGAAGTCCAGCCCTTCCAGAGCTTCGTCCAGCGCTCTCAGCGCACCTATTTCATAAATGCCGCCAATCGGGCCGCCACCGCCTAACGCCAGACCGATTCGGGGTTTGTTACCGTTCTTTGCGTTTGCCGGCTGGTTTTTTTTTGTAAGTTTGCCGTTATTCATAGCTTGGCCTTCTCAAATTATTCAGGCGGATGCCGAGGCAACCTCTGCCAAAGTTTTGCCAGTGGATTTTCCAGGCCGCATATAGCGGCCAAATCCGGCATTACGCAGCGCCAGGTCGACACAGCTTTTGATCACATGGGGCGAATCCAACAGCAAGATGTCCTCTAACAGGTTTGTCGCCCATTCAAGACTGACGCTGCGAATCACCGATTTCACTTTTGGCAAGCTGGCGGCGTTCATCGACAGTGAATCGTAGCCCATGGCCATCAGCAATACGGCGCCGCCCGGGTCCCCCGCCAGCTCGCCGCATACGCCCACCGGTTTGCCCACGGCGTGGGCGTCCTGGGCGATACGCACCAGCGCCTGCAGCACAGCCGGGTGGTAAGAATGGTAAAGCGACGCCACACGGGGGTTGTTACGGTCTACCGCCAGCAGATACTGGGTTAAATCGTTGGTACCCACCGACAGGAAATCCACCCGGTCGGCCAGTTCGCGTATCTGGTATACCGCCGCCGGCACTTCAATCATGACACCCACTTTTGGCATATGGATGCTGTAACCGTCTTCACGCACTTCGTGATATACGCGGTAAATCAGGTGCAGGGACTCTTCCACTTCGGAAATATTGCTGATCATCGGCAGCATAATCTGCAAATTGTTCAGGCCTTCACTGGCCTTCATCATGGCCCGCACCTGCAGCTGGAAAATCTCCGGGTGGTCCAGGGTTACCCGTATACCACGCCAACCCAGAAAGGGGTTTTCCTCGTGAATCGGGAAATACGGCAGGTATTTGTCGCCGCCGACATCCAGAGTGCGCATGGTCACAGGATTTGGCGCAAAGGCTTCCAGCTGCTCCCGGTAGTATTCGCGCTGTTCCTGTTCCGAAGGGAACCTGTCTTTCATCATGAACGGCACTTCGGTGCGGTACAGGCCAATACCTTCGGCGCCGTGGGTCAGCGAACGCAACACATCAGTCATCAAGCCAGTGTTTACCAGCATTGATACCCGGTGATGATCCGTGGTTTCGCAAGGCAGGTCACGCAGGGCTTCCAGGCCACGAATCAGTTCGTTCTCTTCTTTGCAGATAAGCTCGTAATAAGCACGCAGGTCGGCAGACGGCGAGGCAAATATCTGGCCTTCAAAGCCGTCAACCACCAACTCTTTGCCGTCAAGCTGGTTAATCGGTATGTCTACCAGCCCCATGACCGTGGGTATGCCCATGGCGCGGGCCAGAATAGCCACGTGGGAGTTGCTGGAGCCTTTCACCGATACCAGGCCCACCAACTGACCCTTGGGCACCTCACCCAGCATGGCGGGGGTAATTTCTTCGCTCACCAATACGGTGCGTTCGGGGTATTCCAGACCGGCTTGCTCGCCTTCCTGCAGGTGTGACAACAAACGCCGGCCCAGGTCGCGCACGTCTACCGCCCGCTCCTGCAGATAATGGTCATCCATCATCTCGAAATTGCGCACGTACTGCTGTACAACCTGTTTCAGCGAGCCCTGGGCCCAGTTGCCTTCGCGAATTTTACCGTTAACTTCGTCCGGCAGGGCTTCATCGCTGAGCATGCGCAGGTACACATCGAACAACGCCTGCTCCTGCGGCCTCAGCTGCGAGGCCAGTCTTGCGGCCACCCGTTCGATGTCTTCGCGCACGGCGTTTACCGCGCACTGGAACAGGTCCAGTTCGTGCTCGATATCATCCGTGGTTTTTTCTGGCACCAGGTCAAGGTCTGCCGCCGGGTATACGGTTACGCCGGTGCCAATGGCCACGCCGGGGGCACCGGGCACGCCGTCAAAACCGATGTCATGGGCTTCTTCGCCGGTGAGCGACAAACCGCCAATGGCGCCGGTGGCTTCACTGTGGGCGATGACCCCGCTGAGCTGAGCCGAAATGGTCACCATAAAGGCTTCTTCGCCTTCATTAAAACTGCGGGAACTCTCACGCTGCTGCACCACCAGAACACCCATCAGGCGGCGATGGTGAATAATGGGCACACCCAGAAATGAGCGGAAGCGTTCTTCGCCGGTTTCAGGAAAGTAACGGTAACGGGGATGGGACGGCGCATCTTCCAGATTAATAGGCTCTTCCCGCGAGCCCACAAGGCCTATAAGACCCTCGGAGTAACCCAGGCTTACCTTGCCCACGGCTTTGCGGTAGAGCCCTTCGGTGGCCATCAGTACGTAGCGGTTGGTGGCAGGGTCTAGCAGATACACCGAACACACTTCGGTGTTCATGGCTTTTTGCACACGCGAAACAATAATGCTCAGCGCCTCCTGCAGGTCGCGGGCGCTGTTTACTTCCTGGACGATCGTTCGCAATGTACTCAGCATGTTGGGATTAGCCCGTCGTCATGATTGTTCCTTCGAGCGCCGGTTGTGCTCGGCACGTCGCGCCTGCTCCATGTCATGGAACAGGCGCGGCGCCAGCTCGCGCAGCGCACGTCGGTAGACTTCTTTTTTGAATGAAATCACCTGCCCTAACGGATACCAGTAGCTTACCCACTGCCAGCCGTCGAATTCCGGTGAATCGGTACCGTCTACGCATACCTGCGCGTCTGGCGAAAGCATCCTCAGCAGGAACCATTTCTGTTTTTGACCTACGCACAACGGGTGCGAATTGTGGCGAACCATCCGCCGCGGCAAGCGGTATCGTAACCAGCCCCGCGTACAACTGATAATTTCCACATCGCGGGCGCACAGCCCGACTTCCTCCCCAAGCTCCCGGTACAATGCCTGTTCCGGTGTTTCATCCTGATGAATTCCGCCTTGCGGGAACTGCCAGGAGTTTTGGCCTATGCGCCTCGCCCACAACACTTGCCCTTTGTGGTTGGCCAGAATGATTCCGACGTTGGGTCTGAAACCGTCGGAGTCAATCACGGTACAGTACCTCTTTAAGAGTCGGTTAACCGCGGCAAGATGCGACGGTCAGATTTTTCCAAGTTGCTCTCATTCTTGCAGAATCTCAAGAAATCGGCAATCACGGCTGTTTGCGTGCGGTCATGATAAACTGCCGCACACGTCAAGATGCCGGTAAGTGCCGGCTTTCAGACACTTTAATCACCGAGGCAAAATGATGACTCTGGCCATATTCGATCTGGATAACACCTTGCTGAACGGCGACAGCGACCACGCCTGGGGCGTTTTTCTGGCGGCGCAAGGCATTGTAGACGCCGATGCGCACCGCAAAGCCAATGACCGGTTTTATCAGGATTACCTGAACGGCGAGCTGGACGTATTTCGCTATCAGCGTTTTGTGCTGGAACCCCTGGCGCAGTTTTCAATGGACGAATTGCACGCCATGCGCGAGCGTTTTATGGCCAACCACGTGCAGCCAATGCTGCAAACCAAGGCTGCCGAGCTGCTGCAACACCACCGCAGCCAGGGCCACACACTGATGATTATTACCGCCACCAATCATTTTATTACCAGGCCAATCGCCGATCTTTTGGGCATTGAGCACTTGATTGCCACCAACCCGGAAGTGGTGAACGGCCGCATAACCGGCGAGGTGTCGGGCACGCCCAGTTTTCAGGGTGGAAAGGTAACGCGCCTGAAGCAGTGGCTGAGTGAAAACGATGAGACTTTGGACGGTGCCTGGTTTTACAGCGATTCCATCAACGATGCGCCGCTGCTGGAGCAGGTTGCAAATCCGGTGGTGGTCGATCCGGATTCGCGCCTGGAAGCCATGGCCCGCGAGCGCGGTTGGCCCGTTATGTCGCTGCGGGATTAAGGCTCGGGGACAGACTTGAAGTCTGTCCCGCTGATACTGACAGCCGGGCCTATAAAAACCCGGTTAGCGAACGCACAAAACAGGATTTGATGTAATCGGTTTCCGCAATGCCCGGAATAATCGGGTGATCTGGCGCCTGATGGCCCTGCTCCAGCAGCTGCACAAAGCGGTCAATTTTGCGGCCGCTGCCGCGAATGATGTCCACCAGCTTTTCCTGGGACAAGTGCATGGAGCAAGACGCCGATACCAGTAAGCCGTCCCGTTCCAGCAGGCGCAAACCCAGCTGATTCAAGCGGGCATAGGCCTGTTCACCGGCTTTCTGGTCGCGGCGGCGGGGTATCAGTGCAGGCGGGTCTAGCACCACAATGTCGAATTTCTGCTTTTCATCCGCCAATGTTTTTAACGCGTCAAAGGCGTCGCCTTCAATGGTGTCAACGTTGGTCAGTCCGTTCAGGCGGGCGTTGTGGTGCACCGATTCAATGGCTGACGCTGAACTGTCTATGCAGGTTACGCTGGTGGCACCGGCACTGGCGGCCTGTATGCCCCAACCGCCGACGTAACTGAATACATCCAACACCCGCTTGCCCGGCGCGTAGGCCTGCAACCGCGCGCGGTTCATGCGATGGTCGTAAAACCAGCCAGTTTTTTGCCCGCCAGCCAGCGGCACTTCAAATTTCACGCCGTTCTCTTCCAGCTGAAGCATGTCAGGGGCGTTGCCGTGGGCCTGTTCCACATAGCTTTCCAGGCCCTCCACTTTGCGCATTTTGCCGTCGTTCTTCAGCACAATAGAGCTGGCCTGGGTCAGCCTTTGTATTGCCCGTACGATGGAGTCTTTCATCTGCTCCATACCGGCGCTGGAAATTTGCACCACCACGGTGTCGCCGAAGCGGTCAATCACCAGCCCGGACAAGCCATCGCTGTCACCAAACACCCAGCGGTAAAACGGCTTGTTAAACAAACGCTGGCGCAGTTCCAGCGCCACTTCCATGCGTTGGGTCAGGCGTTGTGGTGTCATACCATGGGTTGGGTCACGGCTAATCAGCCGGCCACAAATCAGCGCATGGGGGTTCACAAACACGGTGCCCAAAGGCTTGTCGTTCGATGCGCGCAGCTCTGCCTGAACACCGGCCTCAAAGCCGGTCAGCGGCGAGCGTTTGATATCCACTTCATTGCTGTAGACCCATAAATGGCCTGCCCGCAGACGGCGCTCTGCGCCCTTGCGAAGGTATAAAACCGGAAAATTCATAAAAGAGTGTTACTCCGCTGCGACCAGGTCGCTGTAAGTGTCTGCATCCATCAGGCCATCAAGTTCGCCGTCGTCGGTCATTTTCACCCGAAACAGCCAGCCTTCGCCGTAAGGGTCTTCGTTCACTTTTCCCGGCTCGTCTTCCAACCGCTCATTAATTTCGACCACTTCGCCGGTCACCGGGCTGAATACGTCTGAGGCGGATTTGACCGACTCCGCTACGCCGGCTTCTTCACCGCCGGTCACCGTGGTACCCAGCTCCGGAACGCCAATATAGACCACATCGCCCAATTGCTGTTGCGCGAAATCGGTAATGCCCACGGTGGCCAGGCCGCTTTCATCTACCCGCACCCACTGGTGGGTTTCAAGGTATTTCAAATCAGAGGGAACATCGCTCATCGGTCGAATCCTGATAGGTTAAAAAAAGTTTGTAGTGACAGATTGGCCGCATTTTAGCTGAATAACCGACGTCTCGTCTGGCTAATTCGTCAATCCAGCGTCTAGCGCGATGTCGTTTCGGCGAACCTCTGTGGCCAGCTTCAGAAACGCGCTGAGGTAATCCACATTGCGGTCGCGCTCGCGACAGCCCAGAAAGATCTGTTTACCAATGCCCGTTTCGCCCAGTTGCACCGGCACAATAGCCATACGTTGCTGGTACTCCTGCACCAGCCAACGTGGCAGAGCCGCTACACCGCGGCCGGCGGCGACCATCTGCAACATAATGTCGGTGGTTTCGATGGTTTTGTGCCGCGCAGGGCGAATGTTGGCCGGAAGTAAAAGATGTGTGTATACATCCAGGCGCTCCACCGCCACCGGGTAAGTGATCAGAGTTTCCGATTCCAGATCTTGCGCGCTGATCCAATCGTTGTGTGCCAATCGATGGCCACTGTGCACCACCAGCACCTGCTCATAGTCAAACACCGGTTCAAACACCAGGCCCGGCCGATGCAGCGGGTCTGGCGTTACCAGCAGATCAATGTCATGGCCAAAGAGCGCGCCAATACCACCAAACTGAAATTTCTGTTTTACGTCTACGTCGACCGTGGGCCAGTGCCCCAGATAAGGCCCCACCACTTTTAATAGCCATTGATAGCAGGGGTGACATTCCATACCAATCCGCAAAGTGCCGGCTTGGCCGCGGGCGAACTGATCAATTTGCAGTTCGGCGTGTTCGAATTGCGGCAGCAGGCGGTTTGACAACGCCAGCAGATATTTGCCCGCCTGGGTCAGCTGCAACTGGCGACCCTCGCGCAGCCACAGAGGCGTACCTAACTGCTGCTCCAGCTTACGAATGGAATGGCTCAGGGCCGACTGGGTCAGGTGCAAGCGCGCGGCAGCGGCGGTTAGCGATCCGCCAACATCTACTGCCCGAAGCACTTCCAGATGGTTACGTTCAATCACAGACATGCCCACTCATAGCTTAGCCTAACGTGAATAAAATTCATGGATACGTGAAATAATACCATTATTTTTCATAACTTCTCAGCGGTAGTCTGATTGCTCATAACCAACAGCAATCAAAACACACGCTTTATTCCGGAGATGAACATGGCCATTACCCACAATTTGGGTTTTCCCCGCATCGGCGCCCGCCGCGAACTGAAATTTGCCCAGGAAGCTTTCTGGCAGGGCAGAATCGACGCTGGCGAACTGCAGTCTACCGCAGCCAATTTACGCGCCAAACACTGGCAGCAGCAACAGGCGCTGGACTGGGTGCCGGTGGGCGACTTTTCTCTATACGACCAGGTTCTGGACATGAGCGCTACCCTGGGCAATCTGCCCGAGCGCGCCAGCGCCGCGGACGGCACCGAGCTGGACCGTTATTTTCGCGTGGCACGCGGCCGCTCCGCCAGCGACAGTGCTTGCGGCCCCGCCCATGCGGTTGAGATGAAAGAGTGCCATGCAGGCGAAATGACCAAGTGGTTCGACACCAACTATCACTATATTGTGCCGGAGTTTCACGCCGGCACCGAGTTCAGCCTGAACGCCGATCGCCTGATTGCGCAACTGGCGGAAGCTCGCGCGCAAGGCGTTGCCGCAAAACCGGTGATTCTTGGCCCGGTGTCTTATCTATTACTTGGCAAAAGCAAAGACGACAGCGACCGCCTGGCCCTGCTGGACAAACTGCTGCCGGTGTACGGCCAACTGCTGCAAACCCTGGCGGACAATGGCGCCAGCTGGGTGCAGATTGACGAGCCGGCGCTGGTCACCGAACTGGACAGCGACTGGCGCCATGCTATCACTCTCGCCTACCACCAGTTCAAATCCGCACCGGTAAAGCTGCTGCTAACCACCTACTTTGGTGAGCTGCGGGAGAACCTGCAGTTGGCCTGCGAACTGCCAGTGGCGGGCCTGCACCTGGACGCCGTTAGCGCACCGGCGGAAGTTCAGCGCCTGGTTGACTGGCTGCCCAGCCACAAGGTGCTGTCTTTGGGAATCATCAGCGGCCGTAACATCTGGAAAACCGACCTGACCGCAACACTGGACTGGCTGGAGCCAATACAACAAAAACTGGGCGATCGGCTATGGCTGGCGCCGTCCTGTTCACTGCTGCACGTGCCGGTGGACCTGGCACAGGAAACCGAGCTGGATGCTGAAGTACGCAACTGGCTGGCCTTCGCCCAACAGAAACTAGAAGAACTGAACCTGCTGGCCCGCGCCTTAACCCACGGCCGCGACACCGTTGCCGCAGAGCTTTCCGCCAACGCTCAAGCGCTGGCCAGCCGTCGCCAGTCACCGCGGGTGCACAATCCAAAAGTAGCCGCATCGGTGGCGGCGATCACGCCCGAACTGGGCCAGCGCAAGAGCCTGTTTGGCAAGCGCATTGCCCTGCAACAGCAGCTCTTGAATCTGCCGGCCTTTCCAACCACCACCATCGGATCTTTTCCGCAAACCACTGAGATTCGCCAAACCCGGCTGCAATTCCGCAAAGGTGAGCTGGATGTCGCCGCTTACCAGGAGCGCATTCGCGAGGAAATCGCCCACTGTGTCCGTCAGCAGGAAGAATTGGGACTGGATGTACTGGTGCACGGTGAAGCCGAACGTAACGACATGGTGGAGTATTTTGGCGAACAGCTAGACGGCTATGTGTTCAGTCGCTTCGGCTGGGTGCAGTCTTACGGTTCCCGCTGTGTGAAGCCACCGATTCTGTTCGGTGATATCTCGCGACCAAAAGCAATGACGGTAGACTGGATAAACTACGCCCAATCGCTCACCAGCAAGCCGCTTAAAGGCATGCTGACCGGCCCGGTCACCATTTTGAACTGGTCATTCGTGCGCGACGATCAGCCCCGCCGTGACACCTGTCTGCAGCTGGCGCTGGCTATTCGCGAGGAAGTGCAGGATCTGGAAGCGGCCGGTGTGAAAATCATCCAGATTGACGAAGCCGCGCTGCGCGAAGGCTTGCCATTACGCCAGACCGATTGGGACAGCTATCTTCAGTGGGCGGTAGACGCGTTCCGCATAACCGCTAACGGTGTGAGTGATCAAACCCAGATTCACACCCATATGTGCTATTCGGAGTTCAATGACATTATCGCTGCCATCGCCCGCATGGACGCCGACGTGATTACCATTGAAACATCCCGTTCCGACATGGAATTGCTGAACGCCTTCAAGAACTTTGATTACCCTAACGATATAGGCCCGGGTGTTTACGACATTCACTCCCCGAACATCCCGCAGGTCGAGCAGATTACCGGCTTGATGAACAAGGCAGCAGAACGTATTCCGGCGCAGCGGTTGTGGGTAAACCCGGATTGCGGCCTAAAAACCCGCCGCTGGGAAGAAGTGCAGCCAGCGCTGCGGGCCATGGTGGACGCCGCCAAGGAGCTGCGCCAGAAACTGGCAGAGCAAGCCGCTTGAGCCGGGTTGAGTAGGCAGGGGTCTAGTAGGTATTAGCCTAGTAGCCCCCGCTGTCGCGATCCAGCACTACCTTGAAATCCAGCGCCCGGTGCACCTTGGTGGTGAACGCACCGGCGCTGCCCAACTCGATCCATCGATACCCCGGCGCCCGCTCTTCAACCGAAAACTCACGGGCGCCCGCGGTAAACTGAATACAGGTTGACGGCGTGCCTAACAGACGCACGCCGTTTTCCTGCCTGTCTACTTCCTGATGAATATGACCCCAGGTGACTACTCTAACCTGTGGGTGGCGATGAATAATTTCCCAGAAAGCGTCACGGTTGTGCAAGCCAATGTCGGCCATCCAGTGGGCGGTTATATCCACTGGGTGATGATGTAACGCTATCAAAGCGGGCAACCGGGGATTAGCTATCAGAGTTGCGTCTAGCCATTCCAGCT
Organism: Marinobacter sp. LV10R520-4; assembly: GCF_002563815.1. Lineage (NCBI taxonomy): Bacteria > Pseudomonadati > Pseudomonadota > Gammaproteobacteria > Pseudomonadales > Marinobacteraceae > Marinobacter > Marinobacter sp. LV10R520-4. The sequence continues at coordinate 845,963 of NZ_PDJM01000001.1, forward strand.
CTTGCCGGGTTAACTCGCCGTGCACCTTACGCGGTACCGATGAGTCCAGCATCAGAATCTGCCAGCCGCCCTGCTTCAGGTGTTTGCGTTCGGCACGGTAGCGCCGGGCAACCGGCCACAGCCGCTCGGTATTGTCGTGGTTACCCGGAATCCACAGGCTGTCGCAATCGAATCTCGCCAGCCCCTGCGCCAGCGCCTCGTAGGCATCAACGCTGCCATCCTGCGCCAAATCACCGGTGGCCAGCACCAAATCTGGCTGACCACAACGTTTCAGTACGTCATCAATCACCGCGGCCAGACTGTCGCGAGTGTTCATGCCAAGCAACTTACCATCGCGGTCGGCTTTCAGGTGGGGGTCTGTCAGCTGCAGAACTCTTAGCGGTCGCTGCTGCGGCGGATCTTGGAATAAAAGTTGAGTCGTCACGGGACAGAGGATCTCCAGACCGCATACTCCATTGGCAGGTGGCCAAAACGCAGGCAGTAATCCAGCCAGTCAGCCAAAAAACTGTTCACCTGCACTTTCTCGTCGGGGTGGTGCATATAGCGATTGGGGTAGTCGTTCACCGGCGCAATCTGGCGGTCACGGTAGCAGCTGATCACTTCCGCCATATTGGCGTCATGGTAAACCCGCACGGTCATTTTCGGATTGTTCAGCCAGCGCCCGGCGTTGTGCACCTGTTCAAGCAGCAGGGTTTCGGTAAAGCGCGCGGTTTGCAGAATTTCTATACGCACCCGGCCTAAATACTGGTGTTCGCGGTGAAGCTCAAACTCTGCGACGGGCTGGCCGTCGGCTTCCAGCTGGCGCAGCTTATGCAGCCTTTGATAATTACCATCACCTAAAGCGCCCAGCTGCCGCAGGTCTGGCACGTAGCGTTTGGGTTTTATGGTCCACTGATTCATCGATTCATACCTTCCCGCAGGCGCGGGCGATTCAGCTCCAACCATTGCAAAGCAATAATGGCGGCGGCATTGTTGATACGACCGTCCTTGATCATCGCTATGGCGTCTTCAGCAGCCAGCACGTGAGCGCGAATGTCCTCGTGTTCGTGTTCAAGGCCAAACAGACCGCCAGCGTTCGCACTGCTGATTTCTCCATAATACAGGTAAATCATTTCGGTGGTGCCTCCGGGCGACACCAGATAACTGCAGATCGGGTCCAGGCGCTTAAAACTCAGGCCGGCTTCTTCGTCGGCTTCGCGGTGGGCCACGTCTTCCGGGTTTTCACCCTCTTCGTTCATGCCCGCCACCAATTCCAGCAGCCAGGGCGACTGGTCGCGGCCGATTGCTCCCAGGCGAAACTGCTCCAGTAATACGACTTGATCGCGCTGCGGATCATAAGGCAGCACGCAGGTGGCGTCGCCGCGAACAAACAGCTCACGGGTGAAGGTGGGCATGGTCCGGCCGTCAAAACACGGATGGCTCAGCCACAGTTTGTCCATGCGGAAAAAACCCTGAAACACGATTTCACGCTTTTCGATACTGACGTTGCTGGCTTGAAACTGGAACGGTTTGGTCATGGGTTGCCCTAAGCTAAAAACAGTTATGAAAGATAATCGCTGGCCAGCGCTGATTGCAAGTATGGTGTAAGGCCGCATCTATAAAATCAGTGTTAAGAGCTCAATTGAGCTGGAACACGATAATACATGCCTTCTACAACGGTAGAGCTACCGGCGATAATTGGCCATAATGGGGCATGCAGATTTGCTTGCCATCAAGCGGGCACTCGCCCAAGCGCACAGGTTTTCAGGAGATCAAATGAAGAAACAATTGCTATCCGGGCTTATCGGCCTTTTTGCGGCGTCGCCCGTGCTTGCCGTGGACCTGATTGAAACCTACGAAAAAGCGATCTCTTACGACTCCGGAATTGCGTCTGCCCGCGCCAGTTTTGAAGCCCAGCAGGCGGCCAGCGATATCAGCCGCAGCAAATTGCTGCCGCAACTTGGCGCCTCCGCTGACGCTAATTATACGGATAGCGATGGCCCGTCACAGAATGTGGACTACACAACCCTGGGCCTTGGCCTGCAGTTGACCCAGCCGGTGTTTCGCGCCGATGCCTGGTTCAACTACGATGCCAGCAAATTCCAGACCGACTCGGCTCGCGCCCAGTACCATCTTGCCCAGCAGCAGCTGATTCTGGATGTGGCCTCAGCCTATTTTGACGTACTGCGGGCGCAAGACACAGTGACCACCCTGCGCGCCACCGAAACCGCTATACAGCGCCAGTACGACCAGGCCCAGGAACGCTTTGATGTGGGTTTGATTGCGATTACCGCAGTGTATGAAGCTCGCGCCACGTTTGATGACAGCCGCAGCCAGAGAATTGCTGCGGAAAACAGTCTTAACATCGCCCGTGAGCAGTTGGCACGTTTGACCGGGGAATACACAGAGCAGCTTGAAAATCTGCGCCAGAACTTCCCCCTAAACCCACCCGAGCCAATGAACCCGGATTTGTGGGAAACCACCGCGCTGGAGCAAAACTGGACCATTCAGGCGGCCATGTTTGACCTGAAAGCCAGCGAAGAAACTTTGAAAGCGGCCAAGGCAGGGCATTATCCAACGGTGGATTTTCAAGCCTCTTACGGCACGTCCAAAATCGGCGGCCTTGATAGCAGCAGCCAGAGAACTGAGCAGCGCAATGGCACCACCACCCAGGGCGTCATTGGCTTCCAGCTAAACGTTCCGCTCTATTCTGGAGGTGGCATTCAAGCCGGTGTACGCCAGCAGCGTTCTTTGCTGACGGTGGCCGAAGAGTCGCTGAACACGGTGCGTCGTGACGTTCGCGTAGACACCCGCAGCCGTTTTTTGACCATCAACAACAACATCGAAACTGCGTCGGCTCTGGACCAGACCATCATATCGCGACGCAGCGCATTGAACGCCACCCGTGCCGGTTATGACGTCGGCACACGTAACATTGTAGAAGTGCTGGATGCCGAACGCGCTTACTATGTCGCGCTGCGAGACTTCGCCAACGCTCGCTATGACTACGTGGTGAACTCGTTACGGCTTAAGCAGTCGGCTGGCACCCTAAGCCCGCAGGATCTGGTAGAGCTGAACAACTGGCTGAGCGCAGACGCACCGGGCATCGAAGCCCTGGCCAACGACGACACAACCTTAAATAGTCAAACAATGGGCCAGTAAGCCGGTAGCCGTATTTGTCAGCCGGCGGACCTAAACCCGCTGGCTGATGCCTGCCACCACACGGTCCAACGCGCCTCGGTTACTTTCCACTACCGCCAAGGCGCGCTGACCGCTTTCATGCAGCGCCTGTTGATTATTTAACAGCCGAACCAGACAAACCACCAACTCCCCAGCAGACTCTACAATGGTCACTCCGTCGTGCTCCCGCAGGCGCTGATAGATCGACTCGAAGTTGAATACGTGGGGGCCAGAGGTCACCGGTATCCCCCAGGCCGCCGGCTCCAAAGGATTATGGCCTCCGCGCTCAATAAGCGAGCCGCCAATAAAGGCCAGATCACTGGCACCATAAAGCATCATCAGCTCGCCCATGGTGTCGCCCAGATACACCTGAGCAGCCGCAGGGCTATCGTTCAAAGATCGGCGGGCTAGCCTGAAGCCTGCCTTTGTAACGGCGCTAGCGACCAGTTCGAAACGCTCCGGATGGCGCGGCACTATAATCAACAGAGCACTGGGCAAGGTTGCCAGCAGTTGCCGATGCGCCTCCAGCAATTGGCTGTTTTCGCCGTCGTGAGTGCTTCCGGCAATCCAGACCGGGCGGCCGCCAAACTGTGCTCGCAGCTGCTGCGCCTGAGTGCGCACCCGCGGCTCAATATCTACGTCAAACTTTACACTGCCAGTAACAGCAATGTTGTCGGCCGATACGCCGATACGACGAAATCGCGCGGCGTCTTGCTCGGCCTGGGCCGCTACCCAACTGATGCTTTGCATAATCGGCCGAGCCAATCCGCGAACACGCTCATAACCACGAGCCGAGCGCTCAGACAATCGTGCGTTAATCAGAAATATGGGCACCCTCGCCTTGCGGGTCTGGCTGATCAGATTGGGCCAGATTTCGGTTTCCATAATCACCAAAATACGCGGCTGAACCCGTGCTAGAAAACGCCTTACCGAACCTGGCGTATCGTATGGCACGTAAGCGTACTGCACCTGATTACCAAACATTTTCTGAGCCTGGGCAAGACCCGTGTCGGTCATCGCCGTCATCAAGATGGTGGCATCCGGATTGCGTTCCAACAGGCGCCGCACCATGGGCGCCGCAGCAATTGTCTCCCCCACCGACACCGCGTGCACCCAGATAACAGGGGCGCTTACCGCCGGGGCAAAACCAAGGCGCTGGGCCCAGTTACGGCGCAGGTCCGGAGAATGGCGACCGCCCCACCAGAGGCGCAGCAAAATGTAAGGCAGCAGCAGGCGGATTAGTTGGGAATAGATAAATTGCAGCACAGCGGGCTCCGAATAAGGCAGTGCGCTATCATAGACCAAACACCAGCGATTTGCCTTTCACAGCGGCACCCGCTATTGCTAGCGCCTGGGCAAGCCGGTGCTCTGGCTTACCCAAAATTTCCAAGACGTGCGAGTTTGACCTTAGTGAAGAATAAATACCGTAAACAACCGCGAAATACTGACTTAAGTGCGTACCGCCACCCACGTTGGTGGCCTACCTGGGCTGCCATGTCTTTTATGTGGCTGTTAGCGCAGCTGCCTTTACGCGTGCAGTGGTGGCTCGGCTCCGGCTTAGGGCGCCTGGTTTTACGCCTGAGTAGCAGCCGGCGGCGCATCACCGAAACCAACATCCGCCTGTGTTTTCCGCAACTCACGGAGCAGCAGCAACGGGAATTGGTCAAAAAATCGTTTATCGCCAATGGCGTTGGCTTGCTGGAAATTGGGGTGTGTTGGTTTTGCGATACCGCCAAACTCAAAGCCATTACCACCTTGCATGGATTAGAGCACTTCGAACGCGCGCTGGAAGGCGGCAAAGGCGTGCTTTTGGTCGGCGGGCACTACAGTACCCTGGAAATGGGGGGCAGCCTTGCCACCCATTTCATAGACTCAAGCGTCATGCAGCGGGACCATAACAACCCGTTGGTAAACGCGATAATGACCCGGGCCCGTGAACGCCGCTACGGCATGGTACATGGCGCCCGCGACTTGCGCGGACTGTTTCGCAGCCTGAAACAGAACCACGCGGTCTGGTACGCGACCGACCAGGATTACGGCCGAAAAGACATCGTGTTTGCGCCTTTTTTCGGGATACCAACCGGCACCATTACCGCCACTTCTCGCATTGCCGAACGCAGTGGCTGCAAAGTGGTGCCCTTCAGCCACTTTCGCCGCAGCGGCAAACCGGGCTACGACATTTACTTTCATCCGTCTCTGGAGAACTTTCCAAGTGGCGACGACCTTGTTGACGCAACCGCGATCAACCAGACCATAGAGCAGGAAATAAAACGCGCACCGGACCAGTACCTATGGATGCACCGTCGTTTCAAAACCCGACCCGATCCAGATGACCCAGGTTTTTATGGCCGCAAACGCTAACTCATCCTGCCCGGTTATCTGGCTGCTCACCGACAACAAACCAGGCCACCGCAACCAACTCAAAGGCCTGGGCAACCGCCTGCGGGTATTGGCCGGTGCCTCGCTGCACTGGATAGACGTGAGCACCGTCAAAACGCCCCTATGGCGAGTACTCCTGGGACGGCCGCCCGCGCTCGATCCTGCTCTGCCAAAGCCAGACCTGATCATTGCTGCCGGCTCCAAAACCCACCGTTTACTGTTGGCCCTGCGCAAGATTAAAGGTGCGCGCGCACTGGTGCTGATGAAACCGGGCTTCCCACTGCGCTGGGTAAGTGGCGCCATCATTCCCCAACACGACCGAGTGAAACCGGGCCCGAACCTGTTTCTGACTCAAGGCGCGATCAACGCCGTAACCCCCGTTAAAGAACTGAGTACGCAGCCCCGCGGACTCATCCTCGTAGGTGGTCCGTCGGCGCATTTTCAGTGGAACGACGATGCCGTCATGGCGCAGATCCAGGAATTGCTGCACAGCTACCCGCAATGGAGCTGGGTTATCAGCAGCTCCCGGCGAACGCCGGCGAGTTGTTTGCAAGCGCTGGCCGCGCTGGAAACCAACCGGATTCAAGTATTAACACCGCAGGATACCGGTGAACACTGGCTGAGCACCGCCCTGGCGCACAGCCGCTGCGCCTGGATAACGCCAGACAGCAATTCGATGGTGTGCGAAGCGGCAACGTCTGGCGTGCCCACCGGGGTGTTCCAGCTGCCAGCCAAACGCCGCAGCCGCGTTGCCCTGGGCCTGGCCGCCATGCAAGATCAACATCTGGTGGCCACCTGGGATGACCACTACAAGGTTATGACCGCTAGCCCCGGATCGCGTATTCTATTCTGGCAGGCAGACGCAGCGGCGCGCTGGGTTATGACGCACTTTTTGCCAACCAGGCCTAAACCATGAAAATTCTTCAGGCGCTGCCAGCGCTGCACAGCGGTGGTGTAGAGCGGGGCACCGTTGAATTCGCCAGACAGCTAACGCACTTGGGCCACAGTTCCTATGTTGTATCCAGCGGCGGACCCCTGGCGGATATGCTGGAGCAAGAGGGCAGCACCCACATCACCATGCCCATACACCGCAAATCACTGGCCTCATTTGGCCAGATCCGGCCAATGGCGCGGCTACTGAAAGAGGTGCAACCCGATATTGTGCACGTGCGCTCGCGCATGCCCGCCTGGATTATCCAGCTGGCATTGAAAGCCCTGGACAAACAACTACGCCCAGCCGTTGTGACCAGTTTTCACGGTATGTATTCGGCCAACCCCTACAGCGCCGTTATGGCCAAAGCGGATCACAGCATTGCGGTGTCGAACTGCGTAAAAAACTATGTGATCAGCAATTTTTCTGTGCCTGAGCAAAAGATTACCGTGATTCAGCGCGGTGTGGACGTGAACTACTTCCGCAAGCGCCCACCTTCTGAACAGTGGCTCCAGGATTTGTTACAAAACTATCCCCAACTCAGTGATAAGCGCATTCTGATGATGCCCGGGCGAATTACCCGCTGGAAAGGGCAGTTACAATTTTTGGACGTTATGGCTGAGCTGGTTCATAACACCCCTGTTGGAGCAAACGAACGGCCTTACCACGGTATTGTGGTGGGCGGAGCCGAACCGGGTAAGAAACACTTTATGGAAGAACTGACCCAGCGCCGTGCCGAGCTTGGCCTGCAGCAACACGTCAGCTTTCTGGGCCAGCGCAGCGATATGGCCGAGCTGTACCAGCTAGCCGACCTGGTGTGTCATCTGTCCACCAAACCCGAACCCTTCGGCCGTACGGTTACCGAAGCACTGGCGTCCGGCACGCCGGTTGCCGCGTTCAACCGCGGCGGCGCCGCCGAAACCCTGCAAGCCTGCTTTCGCGAAGGACTGGTCACGCCAAACGATGTGTCCGGCTTTGCACAAACAGCTCAACACCTGCTCAGCCACAACCAGCACATCATCGAAATTCCCTACCGCTTCAAACTGCAGGCGCAAACCGACACCACCCTGGGCGTGTATGAACGCGTTCTGGCAGCACGGGAGCGGAAGCGCTAGTGGCCGATTCGAACACTTTGAACATTCTGTTGGTAATGGTGTCGGCAAACCCCGGTGTTGGCGGATTGGAGAAACACACCCGTGAGTTGGCGAACGGCCTGGCAAAAGCCGGTCACCGCGTGACCGTCATCTGCGCCACTGCGCACCAGCATGGACCCGCCCAAGGAATTGGGCATATTACTCTGAACCCAAAACAGTCTCGCTACAACCCTCTGTTATTAGCGAGGCTTTATAAGCAAATTCGCGACGGGAAGTACGACCTGGTGCATGCTCAGGGCACCAAAGCCGCTGCGCTAATAGCAACACTGGCGCGTTTTTCGCACTCACTTGCGCCAGCCCTGGTGGCCAGCTTTCACGGTTTCAAATCCCGCTACCCTGCCTTGCACCGCTTCACCGCGGTGATTGCCGTCAGCAACGCGCTTGCTCAGCACTTACCGTGTGCCAGGGTTCACGTTGTGTACAACGGTCTGCCAGCCGAATACGGCGAGGCAACTCCTTCAGAGATGCTGATAACAGCCGCGCCAAAACCGGTATGGCTTGCGGTTGGGCGCCTGGTCAGCGTGAAAGGTTTCGACTTCCTGATCGACAGCTTTAAAGACGTGAAGGGATGCCTGTACATAGCAGGCGATGGCCCTGACAAAGCGCTATTACAACAGAAAATTCTCGATAACGAACTGCAACACAGAGTTACCTTGCTCGGCCATCGCGACGATATTCCGGCGCTAATGGCCGCCTGCGATGGTGTGGTTATTTCGTCACAGCGGGAGGGATTTTCCTATGTGTTCGCCGAGGCCATGCTGGCATCAAAACCGGTCATTTCGACCAACGTACCTATCGCCAACGAGTTTCTGCCGGAACAGCATATTTACCGCAGCAACACACCCGACGGTTTCGCCAGCCTGCTGAATGGCGATCTAGACACCGTTTACCAGGATCAGGCCGGTGCCCGGGAACGCGCTTACAAAGAGTTGACGATAGAGGCCATGATCAACAGCACGGTGGCCGTTTATCATAAGGCATTCGTGCGATCTTAAAGTGGCCCTGCCCTTATTCTTTGTTGGCAGCGGCTTCGGCGCTTTTTCTACGCTCAATCTGCGCCAATACCTGAAGTTCTTTCGCTTTTGCCAATCGCATGAAATTTCGATTTGCCGCGATGATAGACAAACTGAGGCCAAACCAGCCGTTCATGAACTGACGGCGTAGCAGATAGTACTTCAGAAATTTCAGCGGAAATTCTCCAAACAATCTCAACGAAGAAATACGGCGACCTTTCGCTGCCAGAAATCTCGCCTGCTCTGACGATAACTGAAGATACTTTTCTTCCATCTGCCCGAGCGTGATAAGCGTTCGGTGAAGTACATCCCCTTTAAGAAACGCAACGCGCCCTTCGCGAACTTGTGGACGATCATTGTTGCTGTCTTTTTCCGGCTTGATCGCGGCTTTTGAACGGCGGTAAAGGCGCAGAATCTTCTTGGGGCGATCATAACGAAAAGGATGTTCCGGATACGGCTGAGACAGCACCCAGCGCATCTGAAAGCCCGCTATATCATCCGCAATCGACGTGGAAAAACGCTCTTTAATATTGTTGACCAAGGCATCAGACAGCACTTCGTCTGCGTCCAGGTCCAACACCCAGTCATTGCGACACAGGCTGGCCGCAAATGCTTTTTGTGAGGCAAAGCCCTGCCAGTGGTTGTGCACAAAACGCGCGCCAGCGCTTTCCGCTATCGTTTGTGTTTTATCGGTACTGCCGGAATCGACGACAATCACTTCATCAGCCCAGCCTGTCACCTTCGCGAGCGATTCAGGCAGGCGTGCTTCTTCATTTTGGGTGATGTAATACACAGAAACCGGAAGCTTGTCAGCGGATTTATGCTGAGGCTTTAATTGTGACTTGGGCAAAAGCAATATAATCACCTCTCTGTGGTAACATTACGCCGATTAACCCTATGTTCATCATGGCGCTTTTGCGCTCAATCAAGTCCGGAGTAAGCTCATGATTTATCCGGTAATTATCGCCGGTGGCACTGGTTCACGACTTTGGCCACTCTCCCGCCAGCTTAATCCCAAACAGTTTCTAAAACTGACGGACCCGAAGCGGTCGATGCTGCAATCCACCGTCGCCAGGCTCAATGGCCTACCGGTGCAGCCGCCGCTGATCATCTGTAACGAAGAGCACCGCTTCATTGCCGCTGAGCAAATGCGCCAGGCGGGCTTTCAGGGTGCTCATATTATACTCGAGCCCTGCGGCCGTAACACAGCGCCGGCCATCGCGCTCGCCGCACTGCAATTGCAAAGGGCCCGCCAGCAAGACGAAGAAGACCCGGTAATGCTGGTTCTTGCGGCAGACCATCTTATTCAGAATGTGCCGGCCTTTCAAAGGTGTGTTCAACAGGCCAGCACTCTGGCACAAGCCGACAAACTGGTGACGTTTGGTATTACGCCAACGCACCCGGAAACCGGCTACGGTTATATTTGCCACGGCGACGCTATTAACGAGCACGGCCACACTGTCAAAGCCTTTGTTGAAAAGCCCGATGTAGAAACCGCAAAATCCTATCTGGAATCTGGCAACTACCTGTGGAACAGCGGCATGTTCATGTTCCGCGCCGGCCGTTATCTGGAAGAGCTGGGCAAACATCGCCCGGATATTCTGGCCGCCTGCGAGGCAGCGATGGAAAACGTTAGCCAGGATTTTGATTTTACCCGTATCAACGAAGCCCGTTTCGCGGAGTGCGCGAATGAATCGGTAGACTACGCGGTCATGGAGAAAACCGACGCTGCGGTGGTTGTAGCGCTAGACGCCGGCTGGAGTGATATCGGTTCCTGGTCTGCATTGTGGGAAGTCAGCCCGAAAGACTCCCACGGCAACAGTACCAGTGGCGACGTGATGACTCTGGACACTAATAATACCTTGGTGCGTGCCGACAGCCGCTTGCTGGCAACACTTGGCGTTGACGATCTGGTTATCATTGAAACCAAAGACGCCGTGCTGGTGGCGCACAAAAACAAAGTGCAGGACGTAAAAAAGCTGGTGGCGCAGCTGCAAGCTGACGGGCGCCACGAGCACCTGAACCATCGCGAAGTTTATCGGCCCTGGGGCGTGTATGACTCCATCGACAGCGGCGAACGCTATCAAGTTAAACGGATTACCGTGAAGCCCGGCGCAAAGCTGTCGGTGCAGATGCATCACCATCGCGCCGAACACTGGATTGTGGTCAGCGGCACCGCCAAAGTCACTAACGGCGAAAAAACCTACCTGGTGACCGAAAACCAGTCTACTTACATCCCTGTCGGTCAGGTGCACTCTCTGGAAAACCCCGGCGTGATAAATCTGGAACTCATTGAAGTGCAATCTGGCTCCTATCTCGGGGAAGACGACATTGTCAGATACGAAGACCGGTACGGACGCAAATGAGTAAACTGAAGTATTTTCTTATCGCGGGTCTGCTGAGAGTTGCGGGTTCACTGTCACTTGCCACGGCACAGCGCCTGGGGCGCATGGTGGGATGGCTGTTGTGGAAATTGCCGACACAGCCCCGTGACGTCACGGCGACCAATTTGTCGATCTGCCTGCCCGAATTAACACCGGCTGAGCGCGCAGAACTCTTGAAGGCGTCATTGGCCAGCACCGGAATGACCATGTTTGAAGTGCCGTTAATGTGGGAGTGGCCGGTCGACAAGTGCCTTGACCTGGTGAAAGACACCCAGGGCCTGGAACTGCTTGACGAGGCCATGGCCGATGGCAGCGGATTGATCCTGCTTGCACCTCACCTTGGCAACTGGGAATTGACGGGGCTGTTTTTTTCCTCACGCTATAAAATGGCCGCGCTTTACAGCCCGCCAAACGTTCCCGAACTTGAAGACTATATGATTAGGGTACGCGGCCGGTTAGGGTCGGAACTGGTCCGCGGTGACCGCCGCGGGCTTGCAAAGCTTGCCGCACTTCTGCGTGAAGGCGGCGTTGCCGGCATTCTTCCTGACCAATCGCCGCGCGGCGCAGGCAACGCCTTTGCGCCCTTTTTCGGCATGGAAGTGAAAACTATGACATTAGTAGCCAAGCTGATGCAGCGCACCGGTGCCAAGGTGCTGATGACTTACACCGAACGGCTCAATAATGCTGAAGGCTTCCGCCTTGTTGTGCGCGAAGCCGAACCGAACCTGGGTAGCAAAGATCCGGTTCAGGCCAGCACGGCAATGAATCAGTCCATAGAACATTGCATCCGCAAGATACCGGCGCAGTATCAATGGGAATATAAACGCTTGAGACATCGGCCGCCCGGGGAAATCAACCCCTATAATCCCGACAGGGTGTGCTGAAAAAGACCAACAGAAAACGCTGATCGCCGCACACACAAAGCCTTGTATCAATCCCAAATATTGCACGGATAAATCTATGACTACACCTAGCCGCTGGCTCATCGCCCTGCTTTTCTGCTTTGGCATTGGCGGAGCACTTCTGTCGTCAAGAATATTAGCGGCCACAACGCTGCTTATTGCAATTGCGGGTATGGTGATCGGCTATCGTAAAATTCTTTACAACAACGGCTGGGACAAACCAAAAGAATTGCGACTGCTGCATTTTGCCTTCTGGTTTTTTGTTCTTGTAAGCACAGCCTCCTGGGCTCTGGAAGGCTTCAGCTACGAAGGTGGCAAAACCTTGGGCACTCACGCCCGCTTTATTCTGCTGTGGCCTCTGCTTCTGGCGTTCACTTACGCTCGCATTGGCGCAACGACCGTGTTTGTGGGTACCGCTCTGCTGTCCGTTTCAACTCTAGCTTTGCTGATGGCGGCACTGATTTCCGGCAGTGGCTCAGTGGAACAGCTGTTAAACGGTCGCTTCGGCGGTGGCATCAACCCCATCAGCTTTGGCAATATCGCGCTACTGGGCGGCATGATAACGCTGACCGGCGGCATTTACTTCCTGCACATTCAGCGCCAGCTCACGGGCTTTTTGCTGCTATTCCTTGGCGCTGCCACCCTTGCTGTCGCCATGCTCTCGCAAACCCGCAGCAATCTGGTTGCTCTGCCGGTACTTTTGCTGCTGCTGATGCCGCTGCTTGGGAAGCGGCTGCGGATTGTCTTAGCCATTGCCATCCCCGTCATTCTGGCCGGCGCGCTTATCAGTAACGATCGCATGGCGGACTCTATCCGTAACCTGGTGCAGAATCACAATCCTGACCTGGGCATCGCCATCAGATTTGAAGTCTGGGGTCAGGCCTGGCAGATGTTCAGCGAAAATCCGCTGACCGGTGCAGGGCTTGGCGGTTACAGCCGTGGCATAGAAGCCGCCGTGGCATCAGGACAGGCGCCGGAAGTTCTGCTGCAATGCTGCACCGGCCATGCCCACAGTGACTTTTTCAACGTCGCTGCCACCAGCGGTATTTCAGGAATTCTGAGCTGGGCGCTTCTGCTACTGATACCGCTGGCGCTGTTCGGCCGGCATCTTTTCAGCACGCACAAGCCGAGCGCTCACCTAGCGGTGACCGGCACCATGATCAGTGCCGGCTATTTCCTGTTTGGATTGACCGAAGCCACGTTCAACCGCACGCTGTTTTTGACCTTTTATCTGCTATCGATTTCGGGCGTTGCCGCGGCACTGGTCCACGAACTCAGCGCATCGTGTACTGGGCGGCGATCGGTAAAAGTTTCGGCCACCATCATCACCAAAAACGAAGAACATCATATTGCAGATTGCCTGCAATCGGCGCGGCTGGTGGCGGATGAAATTATCGTTCTTGATAGCGGAAGCACTGACAGAACCGTCGAAATCGCGAAGCAGTACGCAGATATTGTAGAGGTGACAGACTGGCCCGGTTTTGGCGTTCAAAAACAACGGGCTCTGGAAAAAGCGACCGGGGACTGGGTACTGTCGCTAGACGCCGACGAACGCATCACTCCTGAGCTGGGCCGTGAAATCAATCACCGGCTTGCGGCGCCTGACGCAGACGCTTACAAGCTGCCATGGGCAGTGACTATTTACGGTGCCCGCCTGGACTTCGGCCGCAGTGGACGCGCGCCATTAAGGTTATTCCGCCGTGAGGGCGTAAGCTTTTCCGATGCACTGGTGCACGAGCGCATCCTGATACCCAAAGGCCGGAAAACGAGAACTCTGCGCGGCCGACTGACCCACTATACCCATCGGGATTTTGGCCACTCATTGGAGAAAAGTGCGAAGTATGCGTGGCTAGGGTCTTTGGAGAAACATCGTCGCGGCAAAAAAAACCGGACGATGATTTATCCGACTGTGAGAGGAGTACTGACTTTCATCCAAGTATATTTTATACGTTTTGGGTTTCTTGATGGGGCCGTTGGCTACTTAACAGCAGTAACATACGCTCAAGTAACCTTCAACAAATATGCTGGTTTGTGGACTCTTCACCGCAAAGATAGCTAGTTGGAAAATAGACAGTTACGAGATTTATTCTTTCTAGAGCGGTCAAAAAACGATATGAAAATTGAATACTGCCGCAACGACGGCTTCAATTTTGGTGACGATCTCAACAAGTGGTTGTGGCCGAAGTTGCTCGGGGATTGCCTCGACCCGTCGGATAACATTTACTTGGTTGGAATTGGTACTTTGCTTACTTCAAAGCGATTTAATAAAACGCTGTCTGGAGCAAAAAAAATTGTCATATTGTCATCGGGAGCCTGGGAGCGAGATTACCCCGAGCTCGACAATAAAACCATAATTTATGGTGTGCGCGGCCCGAGAACAGCGAAAAAGCTTGGCATCTCGGAAGATTTCGTAGTTGGTGACGGCGCATATTTGCTAAGGACATTGCCCTTAAATCCGGTAGCGCTCAGGTTCAAAACAGCATTTATACCCCATCATAGAAGTGAGCAGTACGTCGACTGGGAGCCTATTTGCGAGGCTGCAGGCATGAAATTAGTGTCAACGCGCCAACCTGTTGATAGGTTTATTGCAGAAATTCGTTCTTGCGAAAAAGTGATTTCTGAAGCAATGCACGGCGCTATTGCGGCTGACGCATTCCGGATACCTTGGGTAGGAACGCGGTTTGCTCCCAACTTTAATGAAGAAAAGTGGCTGGATTGGTGCGAAGCATTAGACATCAGGCTCGAACTCCACACACTCCCAACCATTTACCAAAATCGACCACCATTTCTACGGTCGCTTGAAAACTATCTAAAGCTAAATGCCCCCAATTTTATTTCAAAAGGGGAGAAGTGGAAAAATTTACCTGTAGCTTTTCGAAAGGCTTCTAGCGCCGACGTGGAGAGCTTGATCCTGGCATTAAAAACCGTAGACGCAGAAGCAAGAATAAACATGAGTACTGATGAAAAGGTAGCTGAAATAACCCAAAAGCTTAACGGGCAGGTTAAAAAGCTGGCTGCAGACTATAAAACTGGTCTCATTCAATAAGCTATAAGTACTGTTAACTTAAAATCTCAACGGCAATATTCGAAGATCTTTTGGTAGCACAAACAAAGCTATCAAAGCCTTGTTAGGACTTCTTTAGTTCGCGCTGCAAACGCCGCCGTACTTTTAATTTCCGCAGCAAATTTAAAGGTTTGCGCTTTAGTTCAGATTTTTTATTAGCCATAAAATCGTTCACCGCATCCATTACCCGTACACTGGATGCGCCATCCCGAAAACTATGCAAATCTTCACACAGACTACGCGCTACTCTCATCAACTCATGTGGGTATTCCATCGCTTTTGTCAGAGCAGGCTCCAGCTCTTCAACGGTATCTACATCGATCAGGTAGGGCCCCGGCATCTTGGTTTTGAAGGTAACAACCGGGCGATCCAGAAACATGAATTCGAACATAATTGACGAGGTATCACACAGCATTACGTCTGCCTGGGGCAGAATCGGCAGAAGATCTTCATCGCTTTCTACAAATCTCAGATTTTTACCCGCCAGACTTCGGTACTGCTCCACCACTTCCGGGTCCATTTTCGGATGCAGGGTGACAATAAACTGCCAGCGACCACTTGCAGCCAGCTCGGCAATTTTGTCCACCAACGCCGGCGCCGCTGTTACCGAACGGCTGAATGTAGAGGCGAAAAAAACCACCGGCAGCTGGCCTTCAGGGCGCTCACGCCTGCCTGCGACAGGCTTTGACATCAAAGGGTCCAGCTTTGGCCAGCCGGTATGGGCTACAGCAAAATGCTGGTGCTGCTGCGCCAGTGCCTGAAATTTTGCGGTATCGCTGACTGCGTGCGTGCAATACAAATCAAACCAGCCCCTTATGCGGTAATGGTCACTTTCGTCTTCACTACGGTGGCCACGCTTGTTGCGTGCCATACCGTGGAACACCTCAACCTTGATGCCGGGAAAAAAATAGGGAACCCAGTCACCAGGAACAAACGTTGCCGTAGCCTGGTAGGCCATCACATCTGCGACGGTTTTCAAGTGCTGCTCGTCTGGGCGCAAAGGCTCAGCCGAACAGCCCGCTACAAACCAGGCGGCCTCATCGCCACGGCGGCGTATTTCATCCTGCAAGGGGCGCAAAATAGAGTAGGAATAAGGCAGATTAACAAAAAAAAGATATCGGCGCATTCAGTGGCTGCCTACCAGGGAGCGATATAGCTCCGAGGTTTCACGCACGGTTTGTGAGGTATGAAAATGGCTTTCAATACGCGCCTTAGCGGCTTGTCCAAACTGTTTAGTTAACTCCGGATTGCGGTAGAGCTGCTCTATGGCTGCGCCAAGGGCAGCGGCATCCTTTGGCGGAACCACAAGTCCGCTAACGCCCTTTTCCACAAGTTCAGGCATGCCGCCAACATGGGTAACAATGGGCGCCACACCGTAGGCCATGGCTTCAATCACCGCTCTTGGCAGCCCTTCACGCGCGGTGGATGGCAACACAAACACATCGCTGGCAGCGGCAATGGCCGGGGCATCATTACGATAGCCCGTAAAATGAATACGGTCCGGGTGCGCTGACTGGCTGACTTGGGCCTGCAACTCGGCGTTGTCGATGGCATCACCCACCAGTACGAGGTGCACCTGCACATCCGCCGGCAGCTTACTGATGGCATCGATCAGATCATCGTAACCTTTGCGCGGGTTGTTTCGCCCCGTGCTGCACACCACGAAAGCTCCGGGGGGAACGCCAAACTGCGTCAGGTCCGCCGACTTGGCCTGATACCAGCTCAGGTCATGCCCTTTGTAAATACGGATCAGCTTACTGGCAGGCACTCGCAGCCACAAAAATTTCAGGCTGGAAAAAAAGTCTTTGATGGCATCGGCCACGCACACAATTTTACTGACCCGGGGATGCAGGAAGGTAATCCAGGACTCGGGATTTAAAAAACTGACGTTGCCAATAATGCCCCGATAGGCGACCACTTTGATATCGGTGCCCCTCGATGCTCGCAATCCGCAGGCTAGCGCACGGGGGTTGTAGGCATGAATAATGTTGTAGTTTTTGGTGTTTAACTGTTTCTTAATAGCGGCTATACCATCTTTATCGAAGCGGCTTTTTAAAGCCATCGGCTGAGCGACCATTTTTTCGTCAACCAGACGCTGATAATTTCGGCCCTCGGGATTACACATCACATCCACATCAAAACCGGCGCGCTTAAGTCCGATAAATAGCTCGGTTTCAGGGCGGTCGCAGGCATCGGTCAAGCACAAAACGGCCGGCAGCGCTTTCGGTTGTTGTTCGTCAGTCACGCGGTAACACTCCCGTTATAGCCATGTTCAAATGCACTCCAGACCTTATTCAATACCTGCTCACCGGCGATTTTTTTAATGGAGCGGGCAAAACGTTTGAGGTTGCCATTTTTCCACCTAGAAGATTTACTGGCCGGCATAATACACCCCTTATCAAAGTCAATCAGGAAGAACTCACTGCCCCGCACAAGTACGTTAAAGCAGTTTAAGTCGGCGTGGCGTACATTAGCATCGTGGAATCGCCGCACAAGTTGGCCTAACCGGTGCCAGTCGGCATCCGAGCGGGTGTCAATGAGTTCAGCCAGCGGTGTTGTGTCTGCGAGACGCTCAATGATGATGGCCGCGCGATAACGCAAGGCCGGCAGTTTTAGATAATAAGCAGCGACTGGTCGCGGCACAGGGAAGCCTTGGGCAAATAACGTCGTGAGAATGCGGAACTCCATCACGGAGCGCACCCGGTCTTCCCCAACAAAGGCGTAAGTGCGACGTAGAACACGTGACGTCAGGCCACCGCGCCGGTATTCCCTAAGCACGTAATCGCCGCCATCGATATGAAGAAACCAGGCTCCGCCGCGCCCACCGCTCGTTACGGGCACTGCATTTCGACCCCAATATAACGGGTTAAACCAGTCAACACTGACCTTATTGCGAAATTCAGCTTGGACCAGAAGTGCGTTATGATCGTTCCGGATACACAGCTCAGACACTAGTCTAGTTACCCCAATTAATAAAATTCGGATTTTACACTTGTTCAGCCGCCGCATTGCCAAAGACGGGGTCGTTAGCGTTCGCTATAATAACTGAAGGAGCTTACCAGTGCTCGCAGTCTGCCCTCCATCTATTGCTTGATGAAAGCTCGTTAAGCAACGAATCCGAAGAGACCTATCCTGCCATGAAGTCAATCCTTCACGTTCACAACAAATCATTACCACCGAGCCCTGACAGCGGTGGCTCCAACAGGTTGATTGAGTGGTTAGCTCAGGAGCAAGCAAAACAGGGTCACAAGGTTTATATCATGTCTTTTTCCGGGCACTCGACCGAACATTATCAGCACATCAAGATCAAACCCGAAATGACAGGCCCGGACCTCATAGCCCTCATACCGGGCGATATCACAGATATTGAGCTGCATGGAGGCATTCCCGCGCATCAAGCAAATGCATTGGCTGATAAATTCAAACGCTTCATCCAAATAATACATGCGGGAAAAGGGGCAGGCAGAAATTGTGTTTATGTTTCTCAAAGTCACGCCCAGCGATCAGGTGGTACGGCCTATGCCCATAATGGCATCCCAGTCCATGACTACCAGTTTTCCGACTCAAAAGAAGCTTTTTTGCTATTTATCGCAAAAGTGAAGCGGAGCAAAAAAGGAGTAGAAGAAGCAATCAGAGTTGCAAAACGTACGCAAATTCCACTTATCATTGCCGGCGGTCACAGGCTGTTAAGTCCGGAAACATGGTTTAAATGGCATCCGCTGATCAGGCCTGTAGGTTATGTTAACGGTGATCAAAAATTTAGCTTATTCGCAAAAGCGCAAGGGCTATTGGTTCCGATAAAGTGGGAAGAGCCGTTCGGTTTGACTGTTATTGAAGCCATGGCATCGGGAACTCCAGTTATTGCCTTCAACCGAGGCGCAATGCCTGAGCTGATCGTGGACGGCGTTACCGGATTCCTGTGTGACACAGAAGATGAAATGGTCAAGGCTGTTGAGCGACTCCATGAGATTTCGCCCGCAGCATGCCGCGAGCATGTTGCCCAGAAGTTCAGCGTAGAAAATCTTTACAAGACGCATGCGGCACTGCTTGATAAAGCAGAGCATACTAGTTGGTAAAACTACTCAACGCACACCTGACTGGAAAATGATTTTGACTGAAATTTGCATTCTCCGCCTGTCTGCCATTGGCGATATTACCCACGTCATTCCTGTCGTTCTCAGCCTTCAAGAGCAGCTCCCAGGCGTGAAAATCACTTGGGTGATCGGCAAAATTGAAACCAAATTAATTGGCGACTTACCCGGTGTAGAGTTCATTGTTTTTGACAAAAAAGCCGGCCGCAGCGCCTATAACAGTTTGCGCAAGCGATTGAATGGCCGCAAGTTTGATGCATTGTTACACATGCAAGTCGCCCTGCGCGCCAATCTTGCTGCAGCGTGCATTTCTGCGCCGATCCGGGTGGGGTATGACAAAGCCCGCAGCAAAGACCTGCACGGCTTGTTCATCAACCGCCGTATCGCGCCAGTACAGCACCAACACGTACGCGACTGCCTGGCCAGTTTTTTGGAGCCCTTAGGGTTAAAACCCGCCCCGCCGCGCTGGACGATTCCACTGACCGAAAGCGATTACACTTTTGCCGATACCCACCTTGCCAATGATCGCGCCAACATGGTGATCAGCCCCTGCGCCAGTCACAAACTGCGAAACTGGCCGGCCGAGCGCTACGCACGGTTAGCAGATTATGCGATCCGCCAGCACGGCATGCAGGTAACCCTGGCGGGCAGCCCCGCGCCTTTCGAGATTGCGTATTGTGAGGCGATTGTTCAAGCCATGCAGGAAACGCCGGTTAACATCTGTGGCAAAGACACCCTGAAACAACTAACCGCAATGCTGAGCCGCGCAGATATTGTTGTTGCACCGGATACCGGCCCGGCGCATATCGCCAGCGCTATGAGCACCGATGTTCTGGGCTTATACGCCGCCAGCAACCCCCAACGTTCGGGGCCGTACAATTCGTTACCCTGGTGCGTTGATCGTTACGACCAGGCACTGCAAACGTTTGCACAGACAACTGCGAGCAAAGCACGCTGGGGCACAAAGGCAGAGTTTGCAGGCGCAATGGAATTGATTGAAGTGGCAGACGCCACTGACATGCTGGATAAGTGGATACAGGCAAAGCTGCTGGAGCCAGAACGCGGGGCCTGACTCCGGGCCGAACTTTGGCGAGAAGCAGTTACTTGCGAGCGGTGTAGTCCTGGTAAGACTTTTCTTCAACAAAGCGCGAACCCAAAGCCAGGTTGATGTCTTTCTTCAAAGACGCGCGCTTGTCGTTGGTGACATAAACCGCCCGTGCCAATTCAATAAAGCGGGCACCGAAATTCTGGTCGGCCTCCTGATCACGAATGTCGTCTTCAATCACCCAAAGCTCTTCATTGACCGCCTTGAGTTGCTGTCGCAGTTGCGCGATGGCGCTCTGGTCGCTGACCGCATCAGTCCATGTTGCGTTTAGCTCGTTCAGTTCCAGCTTGACGTTTTTGAGCTTCGCTTCATCGTTGATGCGTTCCGACTTGATTTCAAGAATCGTGATTTTGTCGAGAACTTCACCGAAGGAAACCGGAACTTTTATGACATCTGCCATTGGCTACACCTACAAAATCAATCATTAAAACAGCAAGCTGCTGTGCAATTGCGCGCAACGGACAGCAGCCTTTTCGCCTTGAGTTATCAACTCTTAAGCTATCAGCTATCAGCCATTAACCACCGACAACCAATCCCTACGCTCCGGCGCCTTGCCCTTCACCGCGTCAAAGTACATAGCCTGAAATTTTTCAGTCAACGGACCACGCTTACCCGTACCAATGGCGCGGCCGTCTAGCTCACGGATGGGCAGCACTTCGGCGGCGGTGCCGGTGAAGAAGGCTTCTTCAGCCACGTAGACTTCGTCGCGGGTAATGCGGCGTTCTTTCACTTCGATGTTCAGTTCTTTGGCGAAATCGAGGATGGTCTGGCGGGTGATGCCTTCCAGGCAGGAGGTCAGTTCCGGTGTATGCAGCACGCCGTTGCGCAGAATAAAGACGTTCTCGCCCGAGCCTTCAGCCACGTAGCCTTCGTTGTCTAGCAGCAGGGCTTCTTCACATCCGCTGGAGACGGCTTCTTGCAGCGCCAGCATGGAGTTAATGTAGTTGCCGTTAGCCTTGGCCTTACACATGGTGATGTTCACATGGTGGCGGGTGTAAGACGAAGTGCGCACCTTAATGCCGAGCTCTTTGGCTTCTGGCGACATGTACGATGGCCAATTCCAGGCCGCGACCATTACGTGCACTTTCAGGTTGTCGGCTCGCAGGCCCATGCCTTCGGAGCCATAAAATACCATTGGGCGCAGGTAGGCTTCGTCCAGATTGTTGTCCCGTACCGCAGACAGCTGGGCGGCGTTGATTTCGTCTTTGCTGAACGGCATTTTCATATTCAGAATGTGGGCTGAACGGAATAGCCGGTCGGTGTGATCTTTCATGCGGAAAATAGCGGCGCCTTCATCGGTGTTGTAGGCTCGCACGCCTTCAAAACAGCCCAAACCATAATGCAGGGTGTGGGTCAGTACATGCACTTTGGCTTCACGCCAGGGCACCATTTCTCCATCCAGCCAAATAACACCATCACGATCAGCCATCGACATACTAGGTTGCTCCAGAAAAACAGTTCTTGTGGGATCGGTATTCTATCAGGATCACCGGGAAAAGTTTTAGCCGTTATTCAATCATGACCCGTTGCCAGATGGAACGGATAAAATCCCGCTCTGCAATGAACGCATCGCCAGACAAATGGCTGTTCAAATCTTGCAGGGTGCGGCGATGAATGGCGGAGCGCAGCGCAATGTAGGCCGCACGTAGTGTTTTAACGTCGCTTGTGGGCAATACGCCGGCCTGACCCAATTCTTCCATTTGGCGAATGTTGTCTGGCCAGCGGGTTAATGTGGGGTATTCTTCGCTCCAGGCCAGCATCAGGTATTGCACCAGAAACTCGATATCCACAATGCCACCCGGGTCCTGTTTGGCGTGGAACATCTCGGCTCGGCGGCTGGCAGGAGTAGCCAGGCTGGTGCGCATTTTTTCACGCATGGCCACTACTTCGCTGCGCAGCGCCAGCCGGTCGCGGTGCTGGCACAAGGTACTCTTGCGGATCTGTTCAAAGACTTCCAGAGTACGCGGGCACCCGGCTATGCCGCGGGCGCGGGCGAGAGCTTGGTGTTCCCAGGTCCAGGCGTCAGTGTGCTGATATTTTTCAAAGGCCTGCAAAGTGGTTACCAGCAGGCCTGAGCTGCCAGACGGGCGCAGCCGCATGTCCACATCGTAAAGCTGGCCAGAGGGTGTCTGGGTGCTCAGAATATGCACAATGCGCTGACCCAGGCGGGTGTAGAACACCGCGTTGTCGATGGACTTTTCGCCATTGGTGCTTTGTTGGGGGTCGGCGCTATGGACAAACACCAAGTCCAGATCGGAACTGTAGCCCAGCTCGATACCGCCTAGCTTGCCATACCCAATCACCGCAAAATCCGAATCGCATACCGAACCATCGGCTCGCCGCGGATAGCCGTGGCGGCTGACCAGATTGGCAAAAGCGACATCCACCACGTGTTCCAGCACTACCTCGGCAATCCAGGTCAGATAATCGCTGACGTTCATCAGCGCCAGGGTACCTTTCATTTCAGCGGCAGCCACCCGCAAGGTATGGGCTTTGCGGAAATGCCGCAAAGACTCCATCTGGTCTTCCAGATCGTCATAGGAAATGCGCAGCATCTGTTGGTGCAAGTCGTCCTGCAGTTCAGCTTTGGCGGGTGGGTAATACAAGCTTTCAGCGTTTAAAAGCTCGTCCAGTAGCAGCGGCGTGTCGGCCAGTTCGCGCGCTATCCACGGGCTTTCACTGCACAGGGACACCAGTTGGGAACAGGCCCCCGGGTTTTCCAGTAACAGCACCATGTAAGCGGTACGGCGCAGTATGGCTTCTATTAAAGGCTGCACCCGGCCGAAGGTATGGGACGGGTTTTCGACTTCGGTCAAGGTGGCCAGCAGCATGGGCATAAACTGGTGCAGGCGTTTTCGGCCCTGGGTCTGCAGCGATTTTATGGTGCGGCTGGTGCGCAGGTTGGTTAATGCGGCCAGGGTTTCTTCTGGCGCTTCAAAACCTTTTTCAACCAGCCAGGCCAAGGCGGTTGGCTCGTCCATTTCGCAAAGCCACAACTCTTGCCAGCCATCATCAAGGTTGTTCTGGGGGCTGTCGTCATCATCACTGGTGATAATATTGCTGAAGTGCGTAGCCACTTGCGCCCGGTGCTCATCCAGCTGCTGCTGGCACAGCGGCCAACTGCTATAACCCATAATATGCGCCACTCGGGCGCGGGCCAGGTCGGTGTCCGGTAATAACTGGGTTTGTTGGTCTTCCATGCCCTGTAGCGCGTGTTCCAGATTGCGCAGGAAGACATAGGCCGCTCGCAGCTCGCTGATTACCTGAGGCGGCAGCAGTTCCAGCTCCAGAAATTCGTTCAGCACCCGCAGCAATTCGCGCTGCTGCAGTTCCCGGTCGCGGCCACCGCGAATCAGCTGGAACGCCTGCACCACAAACTCGATTTCGCGGATGCCACCGCTACCCAGCTTGATGTTGTTTTCCAGACCTTTGCGGCGCACTTCGCGGCCAATCATGGCTTTCATACTGCGTAAAGATTCAAAAGCACCAAAATCCACATAGCGGCGATACACGAACGGCCGCAAGCTTTCCATCAGCACCACACCGGCTTCTTGATCCCCAGCTACTACCCGGGCCTTAACCATGGCATAGCGTTCCCAGTCGCGGCCCTGGTCTTGATAATAGGTCTCCAGCGCGGCAAAGCTGAGGGCCAGGGCGCCACTCTGGCCATAGGGCCGCAGGCGCATGTCTACCCGGAACACAAAACCGTCAGCGGTTATCTGGTCTAACGCCTGAATCAGCCGCTGGCCAAGGCGAACAAAAAACTGCTGGTTGTCTAAGGCACGCCGCCCGCCGCGGGTTTCGCCCTTGCTGGGAAAGGCAAATATCAGGTCTATATCGGAAGACACGTTCAGTTCGCGCCCGCCCAGTTTGCCCATGCCCAGCACCACCATTTTTTGCGGTGCGTCTTCGCCGCTGACCGGGTTGATACCCCAAGGTGTGCCAAACTGTTCGCACGCGCTGTCATAAAGCCAGCCAAGTGCGCCATCTATGCAGATATCGGCAAAACCGCTGGTGGCGGCCATGGTTTCGGCCAGGTCGGCCTGGCGCAGAAGGTCACGCCAGATAATGCGAAACTGGATTTCCCGGCGGAAACATCGTAAAGCCTGATGCAGGCCCGGCTCGTCACTAATGTGCGCCAGATATTCTAGCCAGCGCTGTTGCACATAGGCGACAGTGGTGGGCTCACTAAGGCAGCGTGAGGCCAGCAGTTCGCGTACCGCATCAGGTTGCCGCTCCAGGGTTTGGCCCAAAAAAGGGCTGCTGCCAATGGCCGCCGCCAGCAGTTCGGTGTTAATGGCGCCAGACTCTGTGAGCCAGGAAGGCACGCCGTCTGCAAAAATGGCCGGCCAGCGCCCGGCAACGTCGGCAGCCAAAACCTGCGGCAGTGCGCTCCAAGGCTGAGACATAAAACAAACCTCTGTTTCTCTGTTATATTTTTGGTTTAGTACCCTATTAAAGGTACTGTATAACGAATCAGACCCACAGGACACCAGCGCCCGGATGCAACGCAATCGCCTCCCACTGAACGCCGAACACTCTCAGTCTTACTCTCACTCAAGCGCTCAATCGCACCTGCCCATGCGCGGATTGATCCGCAAGCGCATGAAAACGCTTTTTGCGATGCTGATCGGGTTGCTAACCTTTCAGGTTCTGGTGATTTGGGCAGTGGAAGACCTGACCCTGTTCGAATCGATATGGATTACCATGACTACCGTGTCGACCGTAGGCTACGGCGATTACGCGCCGAAAACCCTAATTGGCCGCTTAAGTACTATTATAGTGTTGTTTATAGGCGCCATTACGGTGCTCACGCTGATTATCAGCGACTTCATCGAATACCGGTTTTATCGCCGGGAACGTATTCTACGCGGACTTTGGATTTACAAAATGAATGAGCACATTGTTATCATCAACACACCGCAGCACGGCGGCGAGCAGTATTTTTTGCGCTTTGCGTCGCAAATACGTTCCAACCCCGGGTATGAAACCATTCCTATTATGCTGCTCACCCGCCAGTTTCCCGACGGCTTGCCACCCGAGTTGACTGATATGGGCCTGGTGCACTTTCACGGCACCGGGTCTGACCCGTCTGCCTTGCAGGCGGTTCACGCCGGCAGCGCCCGGCACATTGTGGTATTGACCACCGATGAAAACGACGCCAATGCCGACAGCATAACGTTCGACATTGCCTACCGCCTGAGTGAACTCAACATGGGCTACCAAACCACCTCAGAGTGTGTGGCCGATAGAAATCGCAGCCGTTTGAAAGCGCTAGGCATACGCGCAGTGATTCGGCCAATACGCACCTATCCGGAAATTATGGTGCGCGCGGTGGTGGCGCCCGGCTCAGAGAAAGTGCTGGAAGACCTGTTCAACTATGAACATGACCACCCCCACCGCTACGATTTGCTGTTGGAAGACCTGAATTGGGCCGACATCGTCAGCGCTTTGATTCGCCACGACATAGGCACCGCCCTGGCCTACATAGACGACGATGGCGAGGTGATTTGCCAGCCACACATCAAAGAACCAATAAAAGGCAAAGGCCTGATTGTGCTGGTACGCTCCAGTGACACCCCAGGTTTGGACGTCGTCAAAGAAGCCCTGGAGCGCTACCGGAAGTTTCTGGAAAAATGGCGAGACAGTCAGAGCAGTGACGCTGAGAGCTGAGCTATGACACCGATTCCCTTCCAGCTTCTGATTGACGCTTTAGGCACCGGCCAGCACCAGCCGGTGGTTGACGCTGCCCAGCAATTCAATGCAGCCGACCTTGCCGAGTTTATTGAGCAGAATATCGGCAACAGCGCCGGCAACGGCCTGTTTCAGAAGCTGCCGATGGCGCTGCGGGCCAAGGTGTTGGGTTACATTAACTCCGCCGATCAGGTAACCCTGACCCAGGCCACGCCGCTGGCCGAACTGGCAGAGCTGGCCACCGAAATGCCGTCGGATGATCGCGCCGACTTTTTTAACCTGCTGGATGAATCGCGCCAGCAACTACTGATTAAGCTCCTGGGCCATCAAGACCGGGAGGACCTGACCAGCCTTCTGGCGTTCGAAGAAGGCACCGCCGGCGCCTTGATGAACACCGACTACGCCATGTTCGAATCTGGCATAAGCGCGGGCAGCGCCATCGACATTTTGCGTGCCACCGCCACCGACAAAGAAACGATTTACCAGACCTATGTGGTAGACGAACACCACACCCTGATTGGTGTTGTATCGCTGCGCCGGCTGATTATTGCGCCGCCAGACACCATTATTGATTCGCTGATTGCCAACGGGCTGGTGTTTGCATACACCGACACCTCGCAAGACGGGGTGGCGCGACTGATCACAAAATACGACCTGCTGGCGCTGCCGGTGCTAAACGCTGACAACCGGCTGATAGGTATTATTACTTACGACGACGCCATGGACGTCATCGAAGAAGAGGCCACCGAAGATATCCACAAAGGCGGCTCGGTGAGCAACCTGGATAACGGCATTAATGCCGCATCGCCGTTTTCACTGTATCGCTCGCGTATTCAGTGGCTGGTGATTCTAGTGTTTGCCAATATTTTTACCGGCGCCGGCATTGCTCATTTTGAAGAACTTATTGGCGCCCATCTGGCGCTGTTATTTTTCATGCCGTTGCTGGTGGCCAGCGCCGGTAACGCCGGTGCGCAGTCGGCCACACTGGTGGTGCGCGGCATTGCCACCGGCGATGTGGTTAACCGCGACTGGCTGAAACTGTTCAAGAAAGAACTGGTTGTGGCCTCGGCCCTGGGGCTGACCATGGCCATAACCGTATGGACGGTGGGTATATTCCGCACCGAACTGGCCATTGCCACCATCGTTGCAATTACCATGGTGGCCGTTGTGTTGGCTGGCGGCCTGATTGGCATTCTGCTACCGCTGCTGCTGAACCGCTTGGGCATAGACCCCGCAGCCGCCAGTATTCCTTTGATAACCACCATAGCCGACGTTAGCGGAGTATTGATTTACTTCACCATAGCCACGGCTATCCTCAGCCCTTAGGCACCCCGCTCGTCCGCCACTTGCCGCAGCATTGCCAACTGGACCTGACCCAGTAATGGCTGCTGCAACAGATCGCTGACCTTAGTGCCGTTTTGCAGTTGTTCCGCAAGCTCTGACCAGGGCTGAACCATGTTGCCGCGCGCCACCAGCTGCACCAGGGCATCAAGATTCAGACGCTTCATGCTTACGGATTGCTGTTTTAGCCAGCTCTGACTCAAACGCTGGAGCAGCCTGTTCAAAGAGGCTGTCGCCTCACCGCCACTCTCATCATCACTCTCAATAGCACGTGCAGTAGCCAGTGATTCATCCGCCAGAAAATAACCCTGCTCAGCTTTGCTCACCAGATTCAAAAACACCGGGCATTGTTGCGCCAGCTTTTGCGCCCAGATCAACAGGCTGTCCGGGTTGCCGGATTTTAGTTCGAATTCAATTTCGCAGAGCGCGCGACTTTGTCCGTTGGCAATAACTTCGCCGGTATCCACCGCCACTTCAATAATGGCGTTATCGTCCGCCAGCATAATCACCTGGCGCTCAAAGTTGGTTTGGAACACCGGTGCCAGCCGCGCCAGATTCACGTTGTCCGCCAGCGGCGTGTCTGCCAGCAAGCCCAGCTGCAAATTAGGGCCGGGCACTTCCCATTCCCATTCATTGCGTTTGTGGGCGCCGTTGACAAATTCGCCCTGGGTTTTCAGGGTTTGTATGGTGCGGCTGCCAGCCTGCCTTAAACGCAGGGCGATTCGTTGACCGTTCAGTTGGTTGTCGGGGGTGTCGTAGTAAGTATTCACCAGGCGTTTCCGCCCGCCCTCGCTGGCTTGCGGCTGTTCCAACAGCCAGGCCACGGCCTGCGGAATCTGTTGCGGGTACAGGGTCAGTTTGATTTCCAGTTCAACAGCCATAAATGCTCCGTTTACACATATTTCAGCTATAAAAAAACCGATGACCCGAAGATCACCGGTTTTTGTTACTACCGAATTAGCTAATTAACTTAGCTGAATTAGAAGTAGTAGGTTGCGCCGATGGCTGCAACGGTGCGCTCGTCAGAAACAGCGTCGAGGCCGTTTGAGTCGGTGTATTCGTACACGTCATCACCACCACCAATGTAGCCTTCGACATATACATACAGGTTGTCAGACACGTTACGCAGGGCCTGGATAGAGATGGTGTCGGTAGTATCTTCGCCACTGGCAAGGTCTTTAGCCGCGCCATCCAGGTTACGAACTTCGTAAGACAGTGCGAACTGGTTTTGGCCCAGAGTGTAAACACCCATCAAACCGTAAGTGTCAGCAACATCTTTGCGGGTCTGGATTTGACCAGTTAAGCGCAGGCTGTCCATGTTGTAGCTAGCGCGCACTCCATAGGTGTTTTCATTGTTGGCGGATTGAGTAGAAACGTCCCCGACATTAAATGTTTTCGAGTAAGCACTAGCGCCATCATTTGAATCCATAGCAAACGCTAGTTCCAGTGCGTCAACAGCATAAACAGCAGACAGCTGGTACGGATAAGATTTTCCGCCATCCTTGTCATCGCCGTTTACCTGAACCGCTGCGCCCAAGGTCATTCCACCAAAAGACGGAGTCATGTATTGAATCAGGTCGCCTTCGCCTGTGTCATAACCGCCGCCCAGATTCAGCGAAGCCACTTCCCAGAAGTTTGAGATTTCGTCAACAGCACGCTCGTAAGTCGAGTCATCTGAACCAATCCATACTTGGCCAAAGCTATCGCCTTTCACACCGATGTAAGCTTCATCAAAGTCGTCCAGACCGGTGCTAGTGGCTTTGTCATCCGCTTCAAACTCCAATTCAGCTTTGAAGAAACCGGTGAGGCCAGGAGCGATCATGTGATCGTGTTTCACACCGATAGTGGAACCGTTATCAGCGTGATCGATTGAGTTGGGGCCATCTTTAATGTCGTCGTAAACAACAGCCAACTGAATGTTGCCGTACACCTGCGGCATAGAATCCATTTTGGCTGCCATTTCAGAAGCAGACATTGTTGCTTGAGCAGCAGCTGCGCCAGAGAAGGAGATCGCGGCGATAGCCGATGCGATTAGTGTCTTTTTCATTTTTACGTCTTCCTTTTGGGGTTTTATTCAGGTTTTAACGTCGAGATGAGTCTCTATTTTCGATACCGCTTGCCAGCTTGAGTGGACTAAATCATCCATAAACTCTGTGTCACTTTCGTGACACACACTGACTGACGTTGTAACTCTCTACTTATTTCTTATTGTCCGGCTTGACTCTCAATGAGTTAGCGAGCATTTTTCATGCTTCACATTACATGACCTTTTTAATACACCCGCAGGTATTTTGCAAATTCTTAATGTGCATTTATCGGCTTTTTTAGCGATTTCTTTGCATATTTAATAATCAAAAAATCTATCTTTACAATTTTTCGGCTATTCATGCAGCCTTCGACTGCAGTAAAAATGTGACAGGGCCATCGTTTATAAGCCCCACCTGCATATCCGCGCCAAATTTACCCTGTTCCACTTTGCCTTCACCCAGGGTGCTGGAAGCTTCCACCACAAACTGGTTATACAAATCCCGGGCAGCGTCTGGTGCGGCTGCTTTAGAAAAGCTGGCACGGGCGCCAGTGCTGGTGTCGGCGGCCAAGGTAAATTGGGGAACAACCAGCAGGCTGCCGCCGAGACTTTTCAGACTCAGATTCATGCGGCCTTGCTGATCGGGGAAAATACGATAATTGATGGCTCGCCGGCACAGGTCTTTTGCCTGTTGCGGCGTGTCTGACTGCTCGATTCCCAGTAACAATAAAACACCGCGGCCAATACTCGCGATGGTATTGCCGTTGACGGTGACCTTGGCTTCTGTCACACGCTGGAGCAGTGCTTTCATTCGAAATCCCCGTGGGTGGGAGTCGACAGTTTGTTACGGAACGGCAAGAGTTTATCCATGCTGGCTCGGGATGGCAACCCCACGGGGATCAGCACCTGACTTTATCACCTTTGTATGCAGGTTTTTGTCAGCTCGCCTGCTCGGTTTTTGCGACCAGGTTTTCCACTGCACGCATCAGTGCATCCACAATAGCGGGTTCTGACGCGCTGTGGCCGGCATCGCGAATAATCTGCAACTCGGCTTTTGGCCAGGCGCGACTAAGAGCCAGGGCATTGTCCAGCGGGCAAACCATGTCGTAACGGCCGTGCACAATTACCGCAGGGATGTCTGCCAGCTTGTGGGCATCGCGCACGATTTGGTCGGGCTCAAGAAACGATTGGTTCATAAAGTAGTGGCATTCAATGCGCGCCAGGGCGATTGCCACGTGGGGGTGGCCAAAGTGTTCCACCACGTCTGGATTGGGGTGCAAGGTGGCGCAGCGTCCTTCCCAAATAGACCAGGCCTTTGCCGCTTGAATCTGCTCCAGTTCATTGCGACTGGTCAGGCGCTTGTAGTAGGCCGGCACCATATCGCCACGCTCGTGTTCTGGAATCTGCGCCAGGTAATCTTCCCAGTAGTCGGGGAACACCCGGCTAGCGCCGTTCTGGTAGAACCAGTGAATATCTTTGGGCCGGCACAGAAAAATACCCCGCAACACCATACCCGTTACCCGCTGCGGATGGGTCTGGGCGTACACCAGGCTTAAGGTAGAGCCCCAGCTGCCACCGAACAGCAGCCACTGGTCAATACCCAGAAATTCCCGCAGGGTTTCTATATCCGCAATCAAACGATCGGTACTGTTGTTGGCAAGTTCCGCCAGCGGCGTTGAGCGCCCTGCGCCGCGCTGATCCATCAGAATAATGCGAAACCGTTCGGCATCAAAAAAACGGCGGTGGTAATCCTCGCAACCTGCACCGGGGCCGCCGTGTATAAACAGCACCGGTATGCCATCAGGGTTACCGCTTTCTTCAACGTAAAGTTGGTGGGGCTCTTCAACCGCTAGCCGATGCGTGGCGTAGGGCTTTATATCGGGGAACAAGGTGCGCATGGCGGCTCCGCAGTCATAGGAATGATGACGTTAGTGTAGCGAAGTTACCGCGCAGCGGGGGGGACGATTGGTGAACGGCACACCAAAAAAAACCGACCGATGTTTCCAGCGGCCGGTTTTTTACTAAGCTGCCAGCGTTACTTCTTGCCGGCGCGCTTACGATCGTTTTCAGTCAGGTGCTTTTTACGCAAACGGATCGACTTGGGCGTTACTTCCACCAGCTCGTCGTCACCAATAAACTCCAGCGCCTGCTCCAGGGTGTGCTTGATGGGCGGAACCAAAGGAATCACTTCGTCTTTGCCAGACGCGCGCATGTTATCCAGTTTCTTACCCTTGGTTGGGTTGATCACCAGATCGCTGTCGCGGCTGTGAATGCCACACAGCTGACCTTCGTAAACAGACTGGCCTGGGTCAAGGAACAGCTTGCCGCGGCTTTGCAGGGTTTCCAGCGAGTAAGTCAGCGCTGTCCCTGTGGCCATAGAAACCAACACGCCGTTCTGGCGACTGGTGACTTCGCCGGCCTTGATCGGGCCGTAATGGCTGAAGGTCGAAGTCAGAATACCGGTACCGGACGTCATGGTCAGAAACGAGTTCCGAAAACCAATCAAACCGCGGGCCGGAATGGTGTATTCCAGACGCATACGGCCTTTACCATCGGGGACCATGTTGGTGAGTTCGCCCCTGCGCAATCCAAACTGCTCCATCAACGGGCCTTGGTGCTGCTCTTCAATGTCAACGATGACATTTTCATAGGGCTCTTGCTTTACCCCATCCACTACCTTGATGACCACTTCCGGGCGGCCTACGGCCAGTTCGAAGTTTTCCCGACGCATGTTTTCAATCAACACCGACAGGTGCAGCTCGCCACGGCCAGAGACTTTGAATTTGTCCATGGTGTCGCCGTCTTCAACCCGCAGGGCTACGTTGTACAGCAGCTCTTTTTCAAGGCGATCTTTGATGTTACGGCTGGTCACAAACTTGCCTTCTCTACCGCAGAAGGGCGAATCGTTGACCTGAAACGTCATGGACACGGTGGGCTCGTCAACCGTCAGCGGCGGCAAAGCCTCTACGTTATTGATGTCACACAGGGTGTCGGAGATGTGAATCTGGTCCAAACCGCTGATACAAATAATATCGCCAGCCTGGGCTTCGTCCACTTCAACCCGATGCAGGCCGGAGTGGCCCATAATTTTCAAAATACGGCCCTGGCGCTTTTTGCCGTCGGCGCCGATGGCAATCACCTGTGTGTTGGTTTTTATCTTACCGCGGGCAATGCGACCGATACCGATAACGCCCAGAAAGCTGCTGTAGTCCAGTTGCGATATCTGCATCTGGAAAGCACCTTCCCGGTCAACATTCGGTGCCGGCACGTGGTCAACGATGGCCTGGAATACCGGGTCCATGTTGTCGACCAGGTTTTCATGCTCCAAACCGGAAATACCGTTAAGCGCACTGGCGTAAACAATCGGGAAGTCCAGCTGCTCATCGGTAGCGCCCAAGCTGTCAAACAGATCAAATACCTGCTCTACAACCCAATCCGGGCGGGCGCCCGGGCGGTCAATTTTGTTAACAATGACGATCGGACGCAAACCCGCAGCAAAGGCTTTTTGGGTTACAAAGCGAGTTTGTGGCATGGGGCCGTCGATGGAATCAACCACCAGCAGCACACAATCCACCATGCTCATTACACGTTCCACTTCGCCGCCAAAATCGGCGTGTCCCGGGGTGTCTACGATGTTGATGTCGTATCCGTTCCATTTTAGCGCGGTGTTTTTGGCCAGAATGGTGATGCCACGTTCTTTTTCCTGATCGTTGGAATCCATAACGCGCTCGCTTTCGAGCTCTTTACGGTCCAATGTGCCAGAAAGGCGCAGCAGTTTGTCGACCAGCGTGGTTTTACCATGGTCAACGTGGGCAATAATGGCGATATTACGAAGTTTATCAATCACAACTTTAGTCCTGCGGCGTGCTTACAATGACCTGAGAGGGCGCTAAGAAGGCTGGGCCTTACCTGGACCGTCTCAAATCTATAAAATGAACCCATTCGCTGGCACTGGGCGTGGCCAGGCTCCGGCACAAGGTAATCGCCAGAACAATGAGGGCCGCGCATTATAGCGAAAAGTCGGTTTCGATAATATGCGCGTGAATGTTTATTTCGTGAACAATGTGCGCACCAGTATCGGGCGAAAAACTGAAAGCCGCACCAATATGATGCAAGGGCACCCACTTACAGCACTGGGTAGCGATTACACCCTGCGCGCTAACCCGTCATTCTGTAGGGTTCAGGCCTATAGGCTTGGCCACATGGAAACTGGCAAGCTGTTTGCTTGGCATTGTGCAAAGGCCGAAACAGAGCCAGTAACAAGGCAAATAGCGGCGACCTAAAAGGCAGGTAACTCACACAGGCATTTGCTAAGCTTCGCAAATCCTGAAAAAAAATCCTGAAACAGATTGGCTTTCACACCCCCATCGGAGCATGCAGATGTCCAAAACCATTGATTTGATCACCCAGCACGAGGCGAAGTGGATCGACTTGCGCTTTACCGATACCCATGGCAAAGAACACCACGTAACCATGCCGGCCACCGAAGCCTCTGAAGACTTTTTCATCGACGGGAAAATGTTCGACGGCTCTTCGATTGCTGGCTGGAAAGGTATTAACGAATCCGACATGATTCTGATGCCGGATGACAGCAGCGCCGTGGTTGACCCGTTCACCGAAGAATCCACCGTCAACATCAGCTGCGACATTGTGGAACCCACCACCATGCAAGGCTACGAGCGCGACCCTCGTTCAGTCGCACGCCGCACCGAGGAATACCTGAAGTCTACCGGCATTGCCGACAGCGCTTTGTTTGGCCCAGAGCCCGAGTTCTTTGTGTTCGATTCGGTGAAATGGAAGACCGACATGCAGGGTTCCATGTACGAGATTCATTCCGAAGAGGCTGCCTGGTCGTCCGGCAACGATTTTGATGGCAATAACACTGGCCATCGCCCGCGGGTAAAAGGCGGTTACTTCCCGGTGCCTCCGGTAGACAGCCTGCACGATTTGCGCGGCGCCATGTGCGGCGCTATGGCGTCTATGGGCCTGGAAATTGAAGTGCACCACCACGAAGTGGGCACCGCTGGCCAGTGTGAAATTGGCGTTGGCGCGGCTACCTTGACCCGAAAAGCCGATGAAGTGCAGATTCTGAAATACTGCGTGCACAACGTGGCCCATGCCTACGGCAAAACCGCGACCTTTATGCCCAAGCCCGTTGTGGGTGATAACGGTTCAGGCATGCACGTACACATGTCGTTGAGCAAAGATGGCAAGAACCTGTTTGCCGGCGACAGCTACGCGGGCCTGAGTGAAATGGCATTGCATTACGTTGGCGGCATTATCAAGCACGCCAAAGCGATTAATGCGTTCACCAACCCTGCCACCAACAGCTACAAGCGTTTGGTGCCGCACTATGAAGCCCCGGTGATGCTGGCCTATTCTGCCCGCAACCGCTCGGCTTCTATCCGGATTCCCTACGTGAACAGCCCGAAGGCGCGCCGCGTTGAAGTGCGTTTCCCGGACCCGGCGGCTAACCCTTACCTGGCATTTTCAGTGCTGATGATGGCTGGCCTGGACGGCATCCAGAACAAGATTCACCCCGGCGACGCCATGGATAAAGATCTTTACGATCTGCCAAAAGAAGAAGCACTGAACATCCCAAAAGTGGCCGAGACCCTGCAGGAAGCGCTGCAGTGCCTGGAAGCCGATCACGAGTTTTTGACCCGTGGCGGCGTGTTCACCGAAGACATGATTCGCGCTTACATTGACCTCAAGCGTGCTGACGTAGAGCGCATGAACATGACCACTCACCCGGTTGAATTCGAACTTTACTACTCCTGCTAAGGACCAGGGACAGATCGGGGACAAACCGGGGACAGATTTCAAATCTGTCCCCGCAAAAGCCCCCTTGGCAACACCACAAAAAAACCGGAGCAGCTGCCCATCAGCTCCTCCGGTTTTTTGTGCCTGCGATTTTTTTGTGTCTGCATCGTCACCGAGCAGCGTTGAATTAAAGCGCCCGGGCGCTGATAATCAAGCTCATACACAGCCCCGAGGAAAGCGTGATGAAACCGGCTATTGTGATTGCTGCTGCAACCCTGTTACTGATCAATGGAGCGGCGCAGGCCGAGGTGTATCGCCAGGTAGACGCCCAAGGCAATGTGACCTTTTCTGACGAGCCCTCTTCGGGTGCCGAAGCCATACAGGTAAGGCCGGTAACCACTATTACGCTGCCGAAAATGCAGGACCTGGAACAATTTGAACAACCACAGCAGAAACAGCCGCCAAGCCCCCTTTATGAGCTGGTAAAGATCGCTTACCCGCGAAATAACGAGGCGTTTAACAGCGGCAATGGCGACGTAGAATTCAACGTGATCAGCAGCCCGCAACTGCGCGATGGGCATAAGTACGAAGT
Organism: Marinobacter sp. LV10R520-4; assembly: GCF_002563815.1. NCBI lineage: Bacteria > Pseudomonadati > Pseudomonadota > Gammaproteobacteria > Pseudomonadales > Marinobacteraceae > Marinobacter > Marinobacter sp. LV10R520-4. Next base: position 881,561 of record NZ_PDJM01000001.1, read on the forward strand.
CACCCTGGACGGCCAGCCCGTTGGCCAAAGCACGTCAGGCACTATTTTGGTGCAGAACATGGACCGCGGTACCCATCAGGCCGGAGTCAACATCGTGAACCGTAGTGGTGTTCAGGTTGGTTCAGGCACCGGCATTACCTTCACCATTCACCGCCCTTCCCGCCTAAACTGAGCGTTCGCCCGGGTGTGAGTAGTGCTAATGACTCTTAGCCTGGCCCGGTTCTTGCTTTTTTTAGACCCAGGCCGTCTGCTAAAGCCAGACCCACTCAAATACAGCGAACCCGCTTGTTATGGCTAACGCTTCAAACCCGGTGACCGGTTACCCACAGATTGTTGACAGCCTTAGCACCGCGCTGCTGGTGATGGACCGCAATCTGCTTATTCGCTATATGAACCCGGCCGCTGAAAATCTGCTGGCGGTGAGCGCAACCCGCAGCCATGGCATGGCTTTCAGCGCTATTGTGCTGGTTGCCGGCGATACCGAACGCCGACTGAAAGCCGCAGCCGACCACGGACGGTCTTTCAGCCAGCATGAGGTGGAGTACATGCTGGTGAACGGTGCGCGCATGATTGTGGATTACACGGTAACGCCGATTAGCTCGGAAGGTGATTTGCTGCTGGAAATATGGCGCCGCGACCAGCTGCTGCGCATTAACCGTGAAGAAGACATACTGTCGCAGCAGGAAACCAATCGGGTGCTGGTGCGCGGTATGGCGCACGAAATCAAAAACCCCCTGGGCGGTATACGCGGCGCGGCGCAACTGCTGGACCGAGAGCTGCAAAGCGCCGAACTGCGCGAATACACCCAAGTGATCATTGACGAAGCCGATCGGCTGCGTAGCCTGGTTGACCGCATGCTGGGGCCCAACAAAGCACCCAGGCTCATCCGCACCAACGTCCACGAGGTTCTGGAACGGGTGCGCGCGCTGCTAGAGGCCGAAAGCCATGGCAAACTGACGTTTAAGCGGGATTACGACCCCAGCCTGCCGGAGTTCTGCGCTGACCGCGAACAGCTGATTCAGGCGTTTTTGAATATTGCCCGCAACGCGATGGAAGCTTGCCTGGAAAGCCCTGACGGCCCTGGCAACTCTGATAGTCATGGTGGCCCTCACAACCATGGCAACTCTTCAAGCAAAACCGGCAAAACCAGCAAAACCAGCGAGCCGGCCACCATAACCTTCCGCACCCGTGCCCTGCGCCAGTTCACCATAGGCCCGGTGCGCCACCGTTTGGTCTGCCGGGTAGACGTTATCGACAATGGCCCGGGCATCAGCCCACAGCTGCAACAGAATATTTTTTACCCGATGATCAGCGGGCGCGCCAGCGGTAATGGCCTGGGACTGGCCATTACCCAGAGCATTATTGGCCGCCACCATGGGCTGGTGGAATGCAACAGCGAGCCCGGACACACCAACTTTGTTATTTACCTGCCCCTTGAGGAGTGCACATGAGTACGTCGACAGTGGCCTGGATTATTGATGACGATCGCAGCATCCGCTGGGTACTGGACCGGGCGCTGACCCAGGCCGGACTGCGCACCCGCAGCTTCGACAACGGTGACAACATCATGCGCCAGCTCGAGCACGAGCAGCCCGACGTTATCATAAGCGACATTCGCATGCCGGGCATAGACGGCCTGAGCCTGTTGGCGCGCATTACCGAGAGCCACCCCGGCCTGCCGGTGATTATCATGACCGCCCATTCTGACCTGGAAAGCGCCGTGAGCAGCTACCAGACAGGCGCGTTTGATTACCTGCCAAAACCGTTTGACCTGGACGACGCCGTGGCCCTGGTTCAGCGCGCCGCAGGCCACAGCCGCGAAAGGCGGGCAAAAACCGACAGCGTTCATGAAAAAACAGCGGGCAGCGCCGAAATTATTGGCGAAGCACCGGCCATGCAAGAGGTGTTTCGCGCCATAGGCCGGCTGTCGCACTCAAATATTACCGTACTGATTAACGGCGAAAGCGGCACCGGCAAAGAGTTGGTGGCGCAAGCCCTGCACAACCACAGCCCGCGCACCGGGCAGTCGTTTATTGCGCTGAATATGGCCGCGATTCCAAAAGACCTGGTGGAGTCCGAACTGTTTGGCCACGAAAAAGGCGCGTTCACCGGGGCTGCCAATACGCGCCAGGGCCGCTTCGAGCAAGCCGACGGTGGTACCCTGTTTCTGGACGAAATTGGTGACATGCCCGCAGACAGCCAGACCCGCCTGCTGCGAGTATTGGCCGACGGTGAGTTCTACCGGGTGGGTGGTACCACATCGGTCAAGGTGGATGTGCGCATTATTGCCGCCACTCATCAAAACCTGGAAACCCTGGTGCAGGCCGGCAGCTTTCGCGAAGACCTGTTCCACCGCCTGAACGTGATACGCATACACTTGCCGCGACTGACCGAGCGCCGGGAAGACATACCGCAACTGCTGGGCTATTTTTTAAAACGTGCGGCAAAAGAGCTGAACGTAGACGCCAAGCTGCTGCGCCCAGACGCCGAGGCTTACCTGTCGACCCTGCCCTGGCCCGGCAATGTGCGCCAGCTGGAAAACACCTGCCGTTGGTTAACGGTGATGGCCAGTGGCCGTGAGGTTCACGTCGACGATCTGCCGCCAGAGCTGCGCCAACAAGCCGCCAGCACCGCCACCGGCAAAACCTGGCAAGAGGCCCTCAGCCTCTGGGCTGAACAGGAGTTCAAGCGCGGCCGCAGTGATCTGCTGACCGGCGCGCTGCCAGAATTTGAAAAAATCATGATCAACGCAGCCCTGCACCACACCGCGGGCCGCCGCCGCGACGCCTCCTTGTTACTGGGCTGGGGCCGCAACACTCTAACCCGCAAAATCAATGAGCTGGAGCTGAATTCGGCGGACTCACCGGACGCTGGTCTTGGGGACAGATTTTAAATCTGTCCCCGTCTGTTCCTGGGGACGTGTCTCTGGGGACGGATTTGAAATCCGTCCCCGTCTTACTCTGCAAACAGTCCTTCAATCACCGCCAGCCGCCTGCTCTGCTCGGCAGTCAGCTTGCCGGCAGCGGATACCGCCCGGTGAATCACACTCAGCGCCCTGTCTTTGGACTGAGTTTCAACAGACAGCATTACCGGGATGGTGTCGAGCGCGGCCTTTTGGTCAAGTCGCAGGACAAAAAACTGCTCGCGCACGGTTTTTTTAAATGAGCCCAGCGAAAGCGTGCTGTATTCGGCATGAATCTCACGCAGGGCGTTAAAGGCCCGCTCATCAACTCCGCCTCCGCCCATTGCGATATACACAAGACCGCGCACCACGGCTTCGTGCACGCCACCGTCGCCAATGCACCCGTGGTTTTCGGCCATGCACCGTTCAACGCGGGCGATACTTTCCGGTGTCTTGCCAGGGTGCGGCCGAGGCGGCCCGCCTGTCGTTTTCAGGCCAGCCATCGCCTGAACAACAGGGGAGCCGTAGAACGTCATAAAACAGCGCTCGATGGCGCCATCCCGAAAGTCGCGCCAGTCATCCAGAGCAGCCACCACGGAACAGGAGTAACTTTCCTGCTGTTTGACCAGCCAGTTATCGTCAGAGACTGGCTTACGCGCTTTTTTCACCCGCTCAGCCAGGCTGGCAAGCGGTGCCATTAGCGGATTACGTTCAGAAAACAGATGGTAGGGCAGCTCGGCTGGCGTTAATCTATGCAGCCACTCCGTCACATCCGCATTGGCCTGGGCGCTCACCGCAGCAATTACTTTGGCCTGGGCCTGTACCAAGGGCTGCAGAAGAGTGCGGTAAAGACCAAGGTTGATATCCGAAATCCGCTTGACCGTTGCGAAGCGCCGCTCGTCGTCCAGGTTTGGCTGAACAATCGCTGCCACGTCTGCCAACGAACGCGGCTCAAAGCGCACCAGCCAATCACCCTCAACCCATTGCGGATTAACCGTGCTGTCGGTTTTTGGCGTCATAACCGCCTGATAAAGCCCCGGGGGCAGAACATCGATAAGGTCGATATTCGAGGAAAACTCCTGATGCTGCTTGCGGGCCACGCTACCGGAAACAAAGATGCCAAGATGGCCAACGCTTTCGTGAATCGCGTAGACGATGGTCTGGTCGGCGGCGAAAATGTCTTCGTCCGAGCTGTATAAATCGCAAATCCAGCCCAGCGCCTGGGGCGGCGGAGTGATGTTGTCGCCCTCGGAGCAAAAGCACAGAATTGGCGAGCGGATGTGGCGCAGATCAATCCTGGTGCCATCACCACTGACCAGTTCTGCGGTTGCCATCCGGTTACCGATAAACAGCTCGTCGACAATCCATTGCATTTCCTCGGCGGATAAATCCGCATGGCCGCCCCACCATTTTTCGAACTCGAGAAATCTTGGCGCCTCGGTATCGATATTGGCCCAGAGGTGGTAGTACTTGCTCCAAAGGCTGTTGGCAGGGTCAAGATTATCGAAACCGCTGACCAGGTGGCCGCCGTCGAATGTCCCGCCACCAATGTCACTGGTTAGTGCCGTCAGCCAACTGCCGCCCACCATTCCGCCGGAGTAACGGGACGGGTTCTGCCCTTTCAAGCCTGCCCAGAACGACAGCGGCGTTCCGGCGATAATAATCGGCCCAAACAACTCCGGCCGCACAGCCGCCAGCATCATCACCGCCCAGCCCGCCTGGCAGTTACCAATAACGCAAGGCATGCCTTCGGCTTCGGTATGGCAAGCAATAACCGCCTCGAGAAAATGCCCATGGGCATGCATAACGTCGTCGATGGTCTGGTGCGGCATAGGGTCTGGCGTGAAGCCCACGAAATAGCAGGTATGCCCGGCCTTCATGGCTACGCCCAGCTCGCTGTCGGCCTTAAAGCCGCCGATTCCGGGCCCTTGGCCTGCCCGGGGATCGAACACCACGAACGGCCGTTTAAGCGCGTCGATAACTACACCGGCGGGAGGAGCGATGCGGGCAAGCCAGAAATTGACGGGGCGCTGGAAGTTTCGCGCATCCAGAATCATCTCAAGATCGAAGCCCAACACGTGCGGCATGATCATCGCTTTGTGTCGGTAATAATCTTGGCTGCGTTGGCGCAATACGTCACAGAACAGAACCCCGCGCTGAAGCGCATCGATTGCGTATTCAGCAATGGCATGCCCGCTAGGAATGCCTGCGGGCTGAGGATTTGCACTCATTTATTCGCTCCTAAATCCGCCATACGGACTACGGAATACTAAAAGTCTCAGTAGGTAACGCTGATTCTTTTTTATAGCGCGGGCAGCCCGTCATGGTCTGCAAAAAAACCCCGCATTTAGCGGGGCTTACACATCAAAATACTCTACACGCCAACCATTTTATTCCTCAAAACGGAATATCATCATCAAAATCGTCCACCGGATCCGGCATGGTGTTTTTCTGCGGCGATGACGGAGCGTTGGCCGGTTGCTGATTGTAATGGTCGTTCTGGTGGCCCTGATTATAACCGCCGTCGTCTTGCGGAGGCTGATTGGCATTCTGTGGACGCGCAGGCGCCTGCTGCGGGCGATTTTGCGGCTGGCCCTGGCCTTGCTGGCCCTGGCTCATGCCGCCGCCGTCACTATTGCGGCTGTCCAGCATCTGCATCTGGCCGCTAATATCCACAACCACTTCGGTGGTGTAAACGTCTTGGCCGTCCTTGTTCTGCCATTTGCGGGTTTGCAGTTTGCCTTCAATATAAATCTTCGAACCTTTGCGCAGGTACTGGCCCGCTACTTCTGCCACTTTGCCGAACATGACAATTTTGTGCCATTCGGTTTTTGGCACCATTTGCCCGGTTTGGCGGTCTTTATAGCTTTCGTCGGTGGCTATACTCAGATTAACCACGGCGTTGCCGTTGGGGGTATAACGGGTGTCTGGGTCTTGCCCCAGGTTACCGATTAAAATGACTTTGTTGATGCCTCGTGCCATGTTCTGCTCCTGAATAAAGTGTCGCGGCGGCTCGCGCTCCTTGCGCGCCACCAGAATTTCACGGCCTGTCAGTTTGCTGCAAAAATCCGGTATCGGCAAGCAAGGCCTCATCAAAAAACTGCCGGTCTATCTTCAGATAGGCAGTCGCTGCTTCTTCCATTATAACCACATCTTTTACGCCCGGCAGGGCGCGCAGAAAACTGTCTACATCGCTGTAGCTGAACGCTGCATCTGGTTCTAACTTTACCACAAAACCACTGGTATACCCTGGGGCCGGCATGGTCAGCGCCACCAGCAGCCACACCACCAGTACAGCCACCATCAACCCCAGCACGCCGGTTACACCAATGTGTTGCAGCAGGTAACCGCCCAAGGCGCCGCCCAGAAAGGCGCCCATAAACTGAGAGGTAGAATACACCCCCATCGCCGTACCCTTGCTGGCCGCTGGCGCCTCTTTACTGAGCAGCGACGGCAAACTGGCTTCCAGTAAATTGAACGCCATAAAAAAGAAAAACAGCATAAACCAGGCGGCCAGCAGGCTTTCGCCCACTCCCGACAGGGCCGCGCAAGACAGCGCCAGCAAGGCCACTGCGCCGCACAGCACCGGCTTCATTTTGCGCTTTTTCTCGCCGAGAATAATGAACGGCACCATGGCGACAAACGACGTCAGCATCACGCTTAGGTAAAACCACCAGTGTGAGCCACTGGGCAGGCCCAGGCGATCTTGCAGTAATGAGGGAAAAACCAGAAACAGCGCGGTAAGCACCAGGTGCAGGGCAAAAATACCAAAGTCCAGTCGCAACAGGCGTTGATCTTTCAACACCCGGCCCACCATAGCCCGGGCCGGTTGCTGCTCTGCACTGACTTTTCGTTGGTGGGGTGTAGGCACCAGGCGCCACACAACCAAAAGCGCAATCAATGCCAGCGCGGCGGTCAGGTAAAAAATGCCAGACAGACCCCACCGCTCGCCCAAAAGCGGCCCAAGCACCAAAGACACCGAAAACGATATACCGATGGATATGCCTACCGTGGCCATGGCCTTGGTGCGTTCTTCTTCGCGGGTCAGGTCGCTGAGCAACGCCATCAATACGCTGGCAATGGCGCCGGCGCCCTGAAGAATCCGACCCAGAATCACAACGTATATGGAGTCTGCTGAGCCGGCGAGCAGACTGCCCGCCGCAAAGAGAATCAGGCCAAGATAAATCATGCGTTTGCGCCCAACCCGGTCAGACAGCAAGCCGAACGGAATTTGCAGCAGTGCCTGGCTTAGCCCATAGGCGCCAATGGCAAAGCCCAGCAGCGCGGGTGTTGCGCCTTCAAGCTCCCCGCCAAGCAGCACAAACACCGGCATAACCATGAACAGCCCGAGCATACGAATGGCGTACACCGACGCCAAAGCGGAAACCGAGCGTTTTTCAAGGGCGTTCATGGAACAGTTCCTCAGACGTTAGCAGAGACTAAAATCAAGCGCCGTAGTGTAACAGAACCGCCACAGCCGGCGCGAAGAGGAGTTGTACAGCGGCAGCGTTCACAAGCCGGCACCAGAACGCGGTATACTCATCACTTTTTCCTCGCGAGGTAATATGGACCAGATCCAGATCAAGGGTGCCCGCACCCACAATTTGAAGAACATCGACCTGGACATACCCCGGGACAAACTGATTGTGATTACCGGTTTGTCAGGCTCTGGCAAGTCATCACTGGCGTTTGACACTCTTTACGCCGAGGGCCAGCGGCGCTATGTGGAATCGCTGTCGACCTATGCCCGCCAGTTTTTGTCGATGATGGAAAAGCCTGACGTTGATCACATTGAAGGCTTGTCGCCGGCCATTTCCATCGAGCAAAAGTCCACATCCCACAACCCACGCTCTACCGTCGGTACAATTACCGAGATATACGATTACCTGCGCCTGCTGTTTGCCCGCGCCGGCGAACCCCGCTGCCCCGACCACGGGCAGCCTCTGGAAGCGCAAACCGTGAGCCAAATGGTAGATCAGGTTTTAGCGATGGAGGAAGACTCGCGGCTGATGATTCTGGCCCCGGTGATTCGTGACCGCAAGGGCGAGCATCTGCAAGTGGTTGAAACCATGCGCAGCCAGGGTTTTATACGCCTTCGGATAGACGGCACGGTTTACGACATTGATGACGTTCCGGCTCTGGACAAAAAGCGTAAACACCATATTGATGTGGTAGTTGACCGTTTCAAGGTGAAACCCGGCCTGGAACAGCGCCTGGCCGAGAGCTTTGAAACCGCTCTGGCCCTGGCAGACGGCATCGCGTTAGTGGCCGCCATGGATGGCAGCGGCGAAGACACCACGCTGTCGGCTCGCTATGCCTGTAACCAGTGCGGTTATGCCATCAGCGAACTCGAGCCCCGATTGTTCTCGTTCAACAACCCGGCTGGCGCCTGCCCTACCTGCGACGGGCTTGGCGTGAAGCAGTTCTTCGACTCCGACAAGATTATTCAGCACCCGGAGGCCAATCTTGCCTCCGGCGCCATCAAGGGCTGGGACCGTCGCGCGGTGTATTACTTCCAGCTTCTTAGCAGCGTGGCCGAACACTACAATATTGATCTGGACACGCCCTGGTGCGACCTGCCCGAATCGGTGCAACAGGTGATGCTGAATGGCTCCGGCAGCGAGGACATTAGTTTCCGCTACGTAAACAGCCGCGGCCACATCATGGAACGGCTGCATTCGTTCGAGGGCATATTACCCAACCTGGAACGGCGTTACCGTGAAACCGATTCCCAAAGTGTACGGGAAGAACTGGCCCGCAACCTTAGCACCCAGCCCTGTAGGGACTGCGGCGGCGCACGTTTGCGCCGTTCAGCGCGCAACGTGTTTATTGATGATCGAAATCTGCCAGCCATTGCCCACCTGCCGGTTGGCGAGGCGCACCGCTACTTTAGCCAACTGACTCTACCGGGCGCCAGAGGCGAAATTGCCGAAAAAATTCTAAAAGAAGTCCGCCAACGCCTGCAATTCCTGGTAAACGTTGGTTTGGAGTACCTGTCCCTTGAACGCAGCGCCGACACACTCTCCGGCGGCGAGGCCCAGCGCATACGCCTGGCGAGCCAGATTGGCGCCGGCCTGGTGGGCGTTATGTACATACTGGACGAACCGTCCATCGGCCTGCACCAGCGCGACAACGACCGCCTGCTAGAAACCCTTTACCACCTGCGTGACCTGGGCAACACAGTAATTGTGGTAGAGCACGACGAAGAGGCCATACTGGCGGCAGACCACGTTATCGACATAGGTCCGGGCGCCGGCGTACATGGCGGCCAGATAATCGCCCAAGGCAAACCGGCAGACATACTCGCAAACCCAAATTCACTAACGGGCCAGTACCTAAACGGCACCAAGTGCATCGCCATACCCGAAAAACGCAATCCCGGGTCCGGCCAATTTCTGAAACTGACCGGCGCCAGCGGCAACAACCTGACGAACGTTGACCTGGCTATACCCCTGGGCGTGATGACCTGCATTACCGGCGTGTCCGGCTCTGGCAAATCTACTTTGATCAACGGCACCCTCTACCCCATAGCGGCCACCGCATTGAATAAAGCCACGACCCTAAGCCATGGCCCCTACACCGGCATTGAAGGGATAGACCTGCTGGACAAAGTCATCGACATCGACCAAAGCCCCATTGGCCGCACACCAAGATCCAACCCGGCCACCTACACCGGGCTGTTCACCCCCATCCGCGAACTGTTTTCCGGCACCCAGGAAGCACGCTCAAGAGGTTACAAGCCCGGCCGTTTCTCCTTCAACGTTAAAGGCGGCCGCTGCGAAGCCTGTCAGGGCGACGGCGTCATCAAAGTAGAAATGCACTTCCTGCCGGACATCTATGTGCCCTGCGACGTCTGCAAAAGCAAGCGCTACAACCGCGAAACTCTGGAAGTGCGCTATAAGGGCAAGAACATCCATGAAGTTCTGTCTATGACCGTAGAAGAAGGCCGGGCGTTCTTCGACGCCGTTCCCTTTCTGGCCAGAAAACTGCAGACCCTGGTGGACGTGGGCTTGTCGTACATCCGCCTCGGCCAAAGTGCTGTGACGCTGTCCGGCGGTGAAGCCCAACGAGTGAAACTTGCCAAAGAGCTTTCTAAAAGAGATACCGGCCAAACGCTGTATATTCTGGATGAACCCACCACCGGACTTCACTTCTACGATATCCAGCAGTTGTTGACCGTATTGCAACGCCTCCGTGATCACGGCAACACCATCGTGGTCATAGAGCACAACCTGGACGTGATTAAGACTGCCGACTGGATTGTGGACCTGGGCCCGGAAGGCGGTTCGGGTGGCGGTTTAATCATCGCGGAGGGAACACCTGAACAGGTAGCAGAAAACAAAGCCAGCCACACCGGGCGCTACCTGAAGCCGCTGTTGGAAAAGCAAAAAAAGGCCCAAGGATCTTAGATAGCAGATAGGGACAGATTTGAAATCTGTCCCTTGGGTGACGCGAGATCGGGAACAGATTTGAAATCTGTCCCTTGGGTGACACGAGATCGGGGACGGATTTGAAATCCGTCCCCATTACGTCAAACTTTCCCGCAGACGAAAAAAAACCGGCTGCCCTTAGGCACCCGGTTTCTTCAAACAACTAACAAGGCTTTACGCCAAGTTACTCGTCAACTTCTTCCGCTTCGATATCTATCGGACGACCGATCAGCTCGACATATGCCATAGGGGCATTGTCGCCTGCGCGGAAACCGCACTTCAGAATACGAAGATATCCACCCGGACGCTCGTTGAAACGGGGACCCAGCTGAGTAAACAGCTTGGCAACCGCTGCATCGTCACGAAGACGTGCAAACGCCAGACGACGATTCGCGACCGAATCGATTTTAGCCAGAGTAATCAAAGGTTCCGCTACACGACGAAGCTCTTTAGCCTTCGGCAACGTTGTTTTGATCAACTCATGCTCAACCAGTGACGCAGACATGTTACGAAACATGGACTTGCGATGCGCACTGGTCCTGTTGAACTTACGACCACTCTTACGATGACGCATTGCTCTGATTCCTTAGCTTAACTAATCGGCGATTAACCGCCCAGAACCCGGTCATCACCACGAAGGCTTGCCGGCGGCCAGTTATCAAGACGCATTCCCAGAGACAAACCACGGGACGCTAATACGTCCTTGATCTCTGTCAGCGACTTTTTACCCAGGTTAGGCGTCTTCAACAGCTCAACTTCTGTGCGCTGTATCAAATCGCCGATGTAGTAAATGTTCTCGGCCTTCAAGCAGTTGGCGGAACGTACGGTCAGCTCAAGATCATCGACCGGACGCAACAGAATCGGATCAATTTCTTCCTCTTCTTCAACACGCTCTGGTTCTTTTTCATGATCAAAATCGACAAACACGGCCAATTGCTGCTGGAGAATGGTAGCGGCCCGGCGAATTGCTTCTTCCGGATCAATCGTACCGTTAGTCTCCAGGTCAATAACCAACTTGTCGAGGTCGGTACGCTGCTCTACCCGTGCACTTTCCACAGAATAAGCAACGCGACGAACCGGGCTGAACGTAGCATCCAGCTGCAGGCGCCCGATGGCACGAGTTTCGTCCTCATCCAGACCGCGCTGATCAGCAGGCTCATAGCCACGACCGCGGGCAATGCTCAGACGCATGTTAACTTCACCGTTTTCACTCAGGTGACAGATAACATGTTCCGGATTGGCGATCTCAACATCATGATCCAACTTGATATCTCCGGCTGTAACAACACCCGGACCCTTCTTGCTGAGCGTAAGCTCTGCATCGTCACGGCCGTGCATTTTTACAGCAACACCCTTAAGATTCAAAAGAATCTCTATGACGTCTTCCTGGACACCTTCGATGGCACTGTACTCGTGCAACACACCGTCAATCTGCGCTTCAGTTACAGCGCAGCCCGGCATTGAAGACAAAAGAATACGGCGTAACGCACTGCCCAGAGTGTGCCCGAAACCTCTTTCAAGAGGCTCCAAGGTAACCTTGGCACGCGTGGAACCGAATTCCTTCACGTCAATGGTACGAGGTGTCAATAACTCATGTACTGAACGCTGCATAGACGCCCCTATCTGCTATCGTTGCTAACTGGGCTTTACTTAGAGTAAAGCTCGACGATGAGGTTCTCGTTGATGTCGGCCGGCAATTCAGTCCGTGTTGGCACTGAACTGTAAACGCCGGACATCTTAGTGGCGTCGACATCTACCCAGCTCACCGCTGCGCGACCGGAGGCCAAGTCCAGAGCGCCTTTAACGCGCAACTGGTTTTTGGCTTTTTCACGCACGCTCAGAACGTCACCCGGCTTGACCTGGTAGGAAGGAATGTTCACAACCTTGTCGTTGACCAGAATTGCCTTGTGAGAAACGAGCTGGCGGCACTCCGCGCGGGTTGAACCAAAACCCATGCGGTAAGCAACGTTATCAAGACGCGCTTCCAGAAGTTGCAGCAGGTTTTCACCCGTTGCGCCCTTCAGGCGAGCCGCTTCTTTATAATAGTTGCGGAATTGCTTTTCCAGTACGCCGTAAATACGACGAACTTTCTGTTTTTCCCGCAGCTGGACGCCGTATTCCGACAGACGACCGCGACGCGCACCGTGCATACCCGGGGGGGTTTCAAGGTTGCACTTAGTGTCGAGAGCGCGAACACCGCTTTTCAGAAAAAGATCTGTCCCTTCACGACGAGACAGTTTGCACTTCGGGCCTATGTAACGAGCCATAATTACTGTCTCCTGTGTTAGACGCGGCGCTTTTTAGGCGGACGACATCCGTTATGGGGAATCGGCGTCACATCTGTGATGTTGTTGATCTTATAGCCGCACGAGTTAAGCGCACGAACTGCAGATTCACGACCAGGGCCGGGGCCCTTGACTTCAACATCCAGGTTTTTAAGGCCGTATTCAGCAGCCGAATTACCGGCTCTTTCAGCTGCTACCTGCGCAGCAAAAGGTGTACTCTTACGTGAACCGCGGAAACCGGAACCACCCGCAGTGGCCCAGGACAATACGTTGCCCTGGCGGTCCGAAATGGTCACGATAGTGTTGTTGAAGGACGCGTGAATGTGCGCGACGCCATCAACAACCGTTTTTTTCACCTTTTTACGGGTACGTGTACCTGGCTTTGCCATGTTTGCCTACCTGTTACTTACGAATAGGTTTGCGCGGACCTTTACGGGTGCGAGCGTTAGTCTTTGTGCGCTGGCCGCGGACTGGAAGTCCGTGACGGTGGCGCAGACCACGATGGCATCCAAGATCCTTCAAACGCTTGATGTTCATCTGTACTTCACGACGCAGATCGCCTTCGACGGTGCCTTTGGGCACATCAGTACGAAGTGCCTCCAGCTGTTCGTCAGTCAAGTCTTTGACTTTGACGTCCGGCTTAACGCCGGTTGCATCGCAAAGCTTTTGAGCTGTTGTTTTGCCTACACCAAAAATATAGGTGAGCGATACAACAACATGTTTGTGATCGGGTATATTGACACCGGCTATACGTGCCATCTAAATTACTCCGCGTTCAAAGCTATGCTGTGTGAATTGTCCGCCACTAAAAGGGCGCGAAATAATAACGCCTGACCCGGTATCGAGTCAAGCGCTATCATCGTACACCTTTTACAAGCAAGGGTTATTCCCGAAGAAATCAGCCCTGACGTTGCTTGTGGCGAGGCTCCGAGCAAATGACCCTTACGGCGCCATTGCGACGAATTACTTTGCAGTTACGGCAAATTTTCTTTACCGAAGCGCGTACTTTCATTGTCGACTCCAGTTTTCAAGGGGAACGGATTTACCCGTTCCGACCATAGCCCTTGAGATTGGACTTCTTCATCAGCGATTCATACTGATGAGACATCAGGTGCGACTGAACCTGAGCCATAAAATCCATCACGACGACTACAACAATCAGCAGAGACGTACCACCCAAATAGAAGGGTACATTCCCGGCCACCATCAGGAATTGAGGGAACAGGGAAACTGCTGCAATGTACATTGCTCCGAACAATGTCAAACGGGTAAGAACGCCATCAATATACTTGGCTGTTTGCTCACCCGGACGAATGCCCGGAATAAAAGCGCCTGAGCGCTTGAGGTTATCCGCGACTTCCCGTGGATTGTACATCAGAGCCGTATAGAAGAAGCAGAAAAATACCACTGCTGCCGCGAACAGAATAATATACAAGGGCTGACTGGGCGCAAGTGCCTGGGAAATATCGCTCAACCACTCCATGCCTTCACCCTGACCAAACCACTGCCCCAGCGATGCTGGAAACAACAGAATGGACGATGCAAAGATGGGCGGAATAACACCGGCCATGTTCACTTTCAAGGGCAAATGGCTGGACTGCTGGGCAAATACCCGTCCACCCTGCTGTCGCTTGGCGTAGTTAATGGTCAATTTGCGCTGACCGCGCTCCATGAACACCACAAAACCGATGACGGCAATTGCCAGCACACCGATACCAAGTACCAACAACAAGCTCATTTCACCGTTACGGGCCTGCTCCAGGGTCTGGCCGATTGCGCCGGGTAACCCGGCAACAATACCGGCGAAGATCAGCAGCGAAATGCCGTTACCAACACCTCGCTCAGTGATCTGCTCGCCCAGCCACATCATGAAGACTGCGCCACTCACAAACGATACAACCGCCACAAAGTGGAAGCTGAGAGTGTCATTGAAGGTAACGCCCTGAGACGCCAAACCGACAGAAATACCAGTACCCTGAAGCAGGGCCAGGATTACGGTACCGTACCGCGTATATTGGCTGATCTTACGACGACCCGCCTCGCCTTCTTTTTTCAGCTGCTCCAGCGTCGGACTGACCGCCGTCATGAGCTGCATGATAATAGAGGCCGAAATATACGGCATGATACCCAGCGCGAAGATGCTCATGCGCTCAAGTGCACCACCGGAAAACATGTTGAACATGCTCAGGATTGTGCCCTGATTCTGCTCAAACAGTGCCGCCAAGCGGTCGGGGTTTATACCAGGCACCGGAATGTGAGCACCGATTCGGTACACCAACAATGCCAGGAAGACAAACCAGAGCCGCGAACGCAGCTCTGCTAGTCCTTTACCCGCGCCCGCAGGCAATGATGCTGTCTTGGCCATTTAGTCCTCGACTCGCGTTAGTCTTCTACTTTGCCGCCCGCGGCGATAATCGCCTCGCGTGCGCCTTTGGTCACCCGCAAACCCTGCACGGTCACTGCGCGGTCAATTTCACCGGACAACATGACCTTTGCATCGCGAATTTCGTCGCGAATGATGTCTGCTTTTTTCAGAGCGTCGAGGTCGACCACATCGCCTTCTACCTTCGCCAATTCGTTCAGGCGAATTTCAGCAACGTAACGCTGCTGACGAGACGTGAAGCCGAACTTCGGCAAACGACGTGCCAACGGCTGCTGACCGCCCTCGAAACCGGGGGCAACGCTGCCGCCGGAACGGGCTTTCAGACCCTTGTGACCGCGGCCACAAGTTTTGCCGAAACCACAACCGATACCACGACCAACGCGCCTTGCGTTTGGGCGTGAACCGGGTTCTGGAGCTAGTTCGTTCAGACGCATCTTAGTTCTCCTCAACCCGAACCAGGTAATCTACCCGGTTAGCCATACCGCGAATGGAAGGAGTATCTTCCAAAATCACGGACTGGCCAATTTTACGAAGACCCAGGCCCTTTACACAAAGCTTGTGCTTGGGCTGGCAGCCGATTGGGCTGCGGATCAGTGTAACTGTGATCGTTTTTGCGTTCGCCATGACTTCAACCCAGAATGTCTTCGACGGATTTACCGCGCTTGGCTGCAATATCTTCTGGCGCTTTCATTGCCTGAAGACCCTTGATGGTAGAACGTACCACGTTCACCGGGTTGGTAGAGCCATAGCACTTCGACAGTACGTTATGGACACCAGCCACTTCCAACACAGCGCGCATGGCGCCACCAGCAATAATGCCGGTACCCTCAGACGCAGGCATCATGAACACCCGTGAACCACCGTGCTGTGCCCGAACCGGGTACTGCAGGGTAGTACCGTCCAGCGGTACATCTACCATGTTTCTGCGCGCAGCTTCCATGGCTTTCTGTATGGCAACCGGCACTTCACGCGCCTTACCACGACCAAAACCAACACGCCCTTTACCATCACCCACTACAGTCAATGCGGTAAAAGCAAAAACACGCCCGCCTTTCACTACCTTGGCAACGCGGTTTACCTGAACCAGCTTTTCCTGGAGCTCAGGCGCCTTCTGTTCGTTAACGCTCATCTTCTCCACCTCTTAGAATTGCAAGCCAGCTTCGCGGGCTGCGTCGGCCAGAGCCTGTACACGGCCGTGATAACGGTAACCGGAGCGGTCAAAAGCAACCTGCTCAACACCCGCCGCCTTGGCACGCTCAGCTATCAGCTGACCAACCTTTTTGGCGGCATCCACGTTACCGGTCGCACCCTGGCGCAGTTCCTTATCCAACGTGGAGGCAGTGGCCAGCACTTGGCTGCCATCTGCTGTCGTAACCTGGGCATACATATGACGCGGTGTGCGGTGAACGCACAGACGGTTTGTACCCAGCTCACGAATTTTCATGCGCACTTTACGTGCGCGACGCAATCTTTCGTTATTCGCGCTCATAGTCCCGCCCTATTTCTTCTTGGCTTCTTTGCGTCTTACCTGCTCATCCGCATAACGTACGCCTTTGCCTTTGTAAGGCTCGGGCGGACGGAAGGCGCGGATTTCAGCGGCGACGTGGCCAACCTGTTGCTTGTCGATACCGCGAATAATCACTTCCGTGTTTGACGGAGTTTCAACGGTAATCCCCTCGGGCAGCTCGTACGCAACGGGGTGAGAAAAACCCAGCGTCAGATTGAGCTTCGTACCTTGCGCCTGAGCCCGGTAACCTACACCGATCAGCTGGAGCTTACGCTCGAAGCCTGTGGTAACACCGGTCACCATATTGTTGATCAGAGCGCGGGTTGTACCAGCAAGAGCGCGGGACTGTTTGGCACCATCACGGGCTACAAAGCGTAGGAGATTTTCTTCCTGCTTTACTTCAACCGCTTGGTGGATTGAGAACTGAAGCGCTCCTTTGGAGCCCTTTACGTTAATTTCCTGACCGTTCAGCTTCACTTCAACACCGGAAGGCAGCACGACAGGATTATTGGCAACCCTGGACATGTGATTCTCCTAGAATACGGTGCAGATGACTTCGCCACCCACGCCGGCAGCACGTGCGGCGCGGTCTGTCATTACGCCCTGAGACGTAGAGACAATCGCGACTCCCAGACCACCGGATACTTTCGGTAGCTTCGCAGCGCCTTTATATTGGCGCAGACTCGGACGGCTAACACGGTCGATAGCTTCAATAACCGGCTTGCCACCAAAGTACTTCAGGGTAATCGTCAGCTCAGGCTTGGTGTCAGCCGAAACAATAAAATCTTCAACGTAACCTTCGTCCTTCAGGACTTGAGCCACGGAGATTTTCATCTTCGAGGATGGCATCTTAACGTCTGCTTTCGATGCCATCTGGGCATTACGAATACGTGTGAACATATCCGCAAGCGTGTCTTGCATGCTCATTGGTATGAGGCTCCTGATCTTTTTAGTTGTGCAGCGGCGCGCCGCACCGCTTACCAACAGGCTCCTGACCGAGGTCAGGGAGCCTATCTTACCAGCTTGCTTTGGTCAGACCCGGAACGTCTCCGCGCATGCCGTACTCACGGAGTTTAATCCGTGAAAGTTCGAACTTGCGCAAGACGCCGTGTGGGCGACCCGTTATCTGGCAACGATTACGAAGACGCGAAGGAGATGCATCGCGAGGAAGCTGTTGCAGCCTCATCTGTGCATTCCAGCGGTCATCATCGCTGGTATTGGGGTTCTTGATAATTGCCTTGATCTCAGCACGCTTGGCCGCATATTTCGCAACGCATAGCTCGCGCTTGAGCTCACGGTTTTTCATGGAAACCTTTGCCATTACTCTCGTTCCTTATTTCTTGAACGGAAAGCCAAACGCTTTCAACAGTTCACGACCTTCATCGTCGGTACCGGCAGAGGTGGTAATGGTAATATCCAGACCACGAATCTTATCAACCCTGTCGTATTCAATCTCAGGGAAGATGATCTGCTCACGCACACCCATGCTGTAGTTACCACGGCCGTCGAACGACTTAGGGTTCAGACCGCGGAAGTCACGAATGCGGGGAACCGCAATGTGCACCAGACGATCAAAGAATTCCCACATACGCTCGCCACGCAGAGTAACCTTGCAACCAATTGGCCAACCTTCGCGGACTTTAAAACCCGCAACCGATTTACGCGCTTTGGTCACAACCACTTTCTGACCCGCCAGGCGCTCAAGATCAGCGACTGCGTTATCAATCAGTTTTTTGTCACCGATAGCTTCACCAACACCCATGTTCAGGGTGATTTTCTCGATACGCGGAACCTGCATGATGTTCTTGTAGCCGAACTCCTGCTGCAGGGCGGGTATCACTTCCTTACTGTACTGCTCTTTCATGTTCAGCATCGTAACCACCACCGCTTACTGGTTATCGACAGCTTCTTTCGTCGCTTTGAAGATCCGCTGTTTTGCGCCGTCTTCCTTAATCTGGAAGCCAACACGATCGGCTTTGCCGGTCTGCGGATTAAAAATAGCCACGTTAGAAGCCTGGATAGGCGCTTCTTTTTCGACGATGCCACCAGGGGTGCTCAGCGCCGGGTTTGGCTTGGTGTGCTTCTTCATCATGTTGATGCCAGAAACAATTACCTTGCCATCGTCCTGAACTTTCAGAACTTTACCACGTTTGCCTTTGTCTTTCCCCGTAGTGACGATTACTTCGTCATCTCGTTTGATCTTTTTCATGTCCGGCCTCTGGTCCTTTAAAGTACTTCGGGTGCCAGTGAGATAATCTTCATGAACTTCTCATTTCGCAGTTCACGGGTAACCGGTCCGAAGATACGGGTACCAATGGGCGCGTCCTGGGCGTTCAGAAGTACGGCCGCGTTGCCGTCAAAACGAATCAAAGATCCATCTGGACGACGCACACCTTTACGGGTGCGCACTACGACAGCCTTCAGTACCTGGCCTTTTTTCACTTTACCGCGGGGAATGGCTTCCTTGACGGTTACCTTGATAATATCCCCGATTGCAGCATAACGCCTGTGTGAACCGCCCAGGACCTTGATGCACATCACCTGACGCGCACCGCTGTTATCCGCGACTTCAAGCATTGTTTGAGTCTGAATCATGGTTATTCTCCGGGCGATTTACACCTTGGATGCATGTTCAGTGACTTCCACTAAGGCCCAGCTTTTGGTCTTAGAGACCGGACGGGTTTCCTTAATGGTTACGCTGTCACCGATATTGCACTGGTTGCTCTCATCGTGAGCATGAATCTTGGTTGAACGCTTCATGTACTTACCGTACAGAGGGTGTTTCACCTGACGTTCGACCAACACCACGATGGATTTCTCCATCTTGTTGCTCACGACCTTGCCGCTCAGAGTTCTGGCAGTTTGGGTAGCTTCGGTCATGTCACTGTCCTGCCTTTTCGTTCAATACTGTTTTCACGCGAGCAATATCACGCTTCACCCCAGGGAGAAGATGAGACTGATTCAGCTGACCTGTCGCTTTACGCATGCGCAGGTTGAACTGCTCCTTAAGGAGACCGATCAGCTCTTTATTCAGCTCCTCGGCTGATTTCGCACGCAGCTCTGTTGCTTTCATCACATCACCGTCCTCGTTACGAAGGTGGTCTGTACCGGCAGCTTCGCAGCCGCCAGAGTGAAAGCTTCGCGTGCGATTTCTTCAGTCACACCTTCCATCTCATAGAGCATACGGCCCGGCTGAATTTCAGCCACCCAGTACTCGACAGAACCTTTACCTTTACCCATTCGAACTTCCAGCGGTTTGCCAGTAATTGGCTTGTCCGGGAAGACGCGAATCCAAATCTTACCACCCCGCTTGATCTTGCGGGTCATGGTACGACGTGCGGCTTCAATCTGGCGAGCAGTTATACGCCCGCGAGTAACCGCTTTCAATCCGTATTCACCGAAGCTCACCTTGTTAGCGCGGTGAGCAAGACCGGTATTACGGCCCTTCATTACCTTGCGAAATTTGGTGCGTTTTGGTTGCAGCATAAGAGTGCCCCTTTACTTAGAACCTTTCTTCCCAGAGGCTTTCTTGTCAGCACGGACTTGTTCCATACCACCAAGAATCTCACCTTTGAAGATCCATACCTTGACGCCGATTACGCCGTAAGTGGTATGCGCTTCGTAGGTCGAGTAATCAATATCTGCACGCAATGTATGCAGCGGAACACGACCTTCGCGATACCACTCGGAACGGGCAATTTCAGCTCCCCCGAGACGACCGCCAACCTGAATCTTGATGCCCTTGGCGCCTTGACGCATGGCGTTCTGTACCGCGCGCTTCATAGCACGACGGAACATCACACGACGCTCCAACTGACCGGCAACGTTTTGCGCTACCAAACGGGCATCCAGGTCCGGCTTGCGGACTTCTTCGATGTTGATGTGCACAGGCACACCCATCATGTCGCTAACTTCACGACGCAGACGGTCAACATCTTCACCCTTCTTCCCGATAACAATACCCGGGCGGGCGGTATGGATCGTGATACGGGCGTTCTGAGCAGGGCGCTCGATCACAATCTTGCTGACAGACGCCTTTACCAGACGCTTGTCGAGGAATTCACGAACCTGAATATCGTTCAACAGGTTTTTCGCGTAGTCCTTTTTATCGGCATACCATACTGAGTTGTGCTCTTTGATCACACCCAGGCGAAAGCCGATCGGATTTACTTTATGACCCATCTGAGCATCTCCTACTTGTCGGCGACCTTGACGGTGATATGACAGGTGCGCTTCATAATTCTGTCAGCGCGCCCCTTGGCTCGAGCTTTAATTCGCTTGAGCGTCGGGCCCTCATCCACCATCACGGTGGAGACCCGCAGATCATCTACGTCCAGACCTTCGTTATGCTCAGCGTTAGCAATTGCGGATTCAAGAGCTTTCTTGATAATCCCAGCTGCTTTCTTAGGGCTGAAAGTCAAAATATTCAGAGCGTCCTCAACAGCCTTGCCGCGAACCTGATCGGCAACAAGACGAGCTTTCTGAGCTGAGAGGCGAGCGCCCTTATACTTGGCTGCTACTTCCATTTCATTTCCCCTCACAATCAGCGTTTCGCTTTCTTGTCGGCCGAATGGCCACGATAAGTGCGCGTTGCTGCGAACTCACCTAGTTTATGACCGACCATATCTTCGGTAACATAAACCGGCACGTGTTGCTTGCCGTTGTGGACTGCGATGGTCAAGCCTACGAACTCTGGGAAAATCGTGGAACGACGCGACCAGGTCTTAATTGGTCGCTTGTCGTTCACTTCCAGAGCTGCCTCGACCTTCTTCAACAGATGCAGGTCTATGAAAGGACCTTTCTTTAAAGAACGTGGCACAGCATTTACCTCTATTTAGTCGTTTACTTGGCTGAACGACGACGTACTATCATCTTGTCAGTACGCTTGTTCTTACGAGTCTTATGCCCTTTGGTCGGAACACCCCATGGAGTAACTGGGTGACGCCCGCCAGAGGTACGCCCTTCACCACCACCGTGTGGGTGGTCAACTGGGTTCATAGCCACACCACGTACCGTTGGACGCTTTCCGCGCCAACGTGATGCACCCGCTTTGCCAAGCCGCTTGAGACTGTGTTCACTGTTGGATACTTCACCCAACGTAGCACGGCAATCTACAAGCACCTTTCGCATTTCACCTGAGCGCAGGCGGATAGTCGCGTAAGCGCCTTCCCGAGCAACCAGCTGTACGGATGCGCCCGCAGAGCGAGCCAACTGTGCACCTTTACCAGGCTTGAGCTCAACGCAATGGATCACAGAACCAACCGGGATATTCCGCAGCGGCAATGTACTTCCCACCTTAATAGGCGCGTCGATTCCTGAGCGCACGGGCTCACCGATCTGCATGCCCTTGGGAGCGATAATGTAACGGCGCTCGCCATCCGAGTACTTGATCAGCGCGATGTGCGCCGAGCGGTTAGGATCGTATTCAATGCGCTCAATTGTCGCAGGAATACCATCTTTAATCCGCTTGAAGTCTATTATGCGGTAGTGCTGTTTATGGCCACCACCAATGTGACGGGTAGTGATACGGCCATTATTATTACGGCCACCCGATTTGCTTTGCGATTCGACCAACGGTTCGTAAGGGCGCCCTTTGTGTAAATCCGGGTTGTACAGCTTTACAACGTGACGGCGTCCGGGAGATGTTGGCTTGGTTTTGACGATCGGCATATTACGACCCCTTTACCTTATTCCACATCCAGAAAATCGATGTCCTGACCTTCAGCCAGCTTTACATAAGCCTTACGAATGTCATTACGCTTGCCGAACCCGCGAGCTGTGCGTTTAAGCTTGCCCTTACGATTCAGAACCTGAACACCTTCGACGGTGACGTTGAACAATTGCTCAACGGCTTTTTTAATCTCGGGCTTGGTAGCATCCGGGGCGACCCGAAACACTACCTGGCCATGTTCGGCCACGCGAGATGCTTTTTCCGATACGTGAGGCCCTAACAGAACCTTGTAGATACGTTCCTGATTCATCCCAGCATCTCCTCGATTTTCTTCAGAGCGGGAACAGTCACCACGATTTTCTCGTGAGCAACCAGGCTAACCGGATCCAGGCCAGCAACATCACGCACATCGACGTGAGGCACGTTGCGCGAGGCCAGGTGCAGGTTCTGATCAAGATTTTCTGACAGGATCAGCACGTTGCTTAAACCCATATCAGCCAACTTGGCAGTAAAGGCCTTGGTCTTTGGGGTGTCGATTGAAAAATCGTCAACCACAATCAGGCGTTCCTGACGGACCAGCTCGGACAAAATGGAGCGCATTGCAGCGCGGTACATTTTCCGGTTTACCTTTTGCTCGTAGCTGCGAGGCTTCGCTGCAAAGGTAACACCACCGGAGCGCCAAATTGGGCTGCGGATAGTACCAGCACGGGCACGACCAGTGCCCTTCTGACGCCAGGGCTTCTTACCACCACCCCTGACTTCTGAACGGGTCTTCTGAGCCTTGGTACCCTGACGGCCAGCAGCCATATAGGCTACAACTACCTGGTGAACCAGTGCTTCATTAAAATCTTTTGCGAAAGTAGCCTCGGAAACCGTAATTCCCTGACCGCTACCTGTAATTGTCAATTCCATCGAACCGCTCCTCAGGCTTTAACAGCAGGCTTGATGACAACATCGCCACCAGTCGCGCCGGGGACGGCACCACTAACCAGCAGAAGATTGCGCTCAGCGTCGACACGGACAATTTTCAGGTTCTGCACAGTAACCTGCGCATTACCCATCTGGCCCGCCATCTTTTTGCCTTTGAATACCTTGCCCGGAGTCTGGTTTTGACCAATAGAACCCGGAGCACGGTGAGACAGGGAGTTACCGTGGGTAGCATCCTGCATGGCGAAGTTCCAGCGCTTTACGCCGCCCTGGAAACCTTTACCTTTGGATGTACCTGTGGCGTCAACGGCCTGACCGTCTTCAAAAACAGACGCAGTAATTTCGCCGCCGGCAACCAGGTCTTCACCTTCGCCGTCTGCCAAACGAAATTCCCATACGCTACGGCCCGCTTCAACACCGGCTTTTGCGAAGTGACCTGCTGCACTCTTGTTAACACGAGAGGAACGACGCGAACCTACCGTTATCTGAACAGCACGGTAGCCGTCATTTTCAAGAGTTTTGAGTTGAGTGATGCGGTTAGAATCAACCTCGATCACCGTTACGGGCAACGCTTGCCCGTCTTCCGTAAATATACGGGTCATACCGGCCTTACGACCGACAATACCAATTGCCATGTTTCACCTCTAAGTGTACGGGGCTTTCACCCTCTATGGCCTTATGACAGTTACACAGGTTAATACCGGGCGGTATTAACCGAGGCTGATCTGAACGTCTACACCTGCTGCCAGGTCTAGTTTCATCAAAGCATCTACTGTCTTTTCCGTCGGCTCAACAATGTCGAGCAAACGCTTATGGGTACGAATTTCATACTGGTCGCGCGCGTCTTTGTTGACGTGCGGTGAAACCAGAATCGTGAACTTTTCCTTGCGCGTAGGCAAAGGAATAGGTCCGCGCACCTGAGCGCCGGTCCGCTTAGCGGTGTCGACAATCTCTTGCGTAGACTGGTCGATCAGGCGGTAATCGAACGCCTTCAACCGAATCCTAATCTTTTGGCTTTGCATGTTGCACCAAACTCCACTCGTAGCAGCGAACCCGTCGCTGACCTTCAAAAAAGGAGCCGCATTGTATGCATAATAAACAACCCTGTCAACAGCAATGCTGATTGACCCGGCTGACGCGTACATTGCAACTGAAATAGAAAAAGGGGCTGATCACATCAGCCCCTTTTCCAGATCCTAAGAGTAGATTACTCGAGAATCTTGGCGACAACACCGGCGCCTACGGTACGGCCACCTTCGCGAATCGCGAAGCGCAGACCATCTTCCATGGCGATCGGAGCAATCAAAGTCACTTCCATCTTCACGTTATCACCTGGCATAACCATTTCTACGCCTTCTGGCAATTCACAAGCACCGGTGACGTCGGTGGTACGGAAGTAGAACTGCGGGCGATAGCCCTTGAAGAACGGAGTATGACGGCCGCCTTCGTTTTTGCTCAGTACGTACACTTCGCACTCAAACTTGGTGTGCGGCTTCATGCTGCCTGGCTTACACAGAACCTGACCACGTTCAACGTCATCGCGCTTGGTGCCGCGCAACAGTACGCCAACGTTCTCGCCTGCACGACCTTCGTCCAGCAGTTTGCGGAACATTTCAACGCCGGTGCAAACCGTCTTAACGGTGTCTTTAAGACCAACGATTTCCACTTCTTCGCCAATCTTGACAACACCACGCTCTACACGACCGGTTACAACTGTACCACGACCAGAGATAGAGAATACGTCTTCGATAGGCATCAGGAACGGCAGATTAATCGCACGCTCAGGCTCGGGGATGTACGAATCCAGAGCTTCTACCAGCTTACGAACAGCGGTAGTGCCCATTTCGTTATCATCTTTGCCTTCCAGCGCCATCAACGCAGAGCCAGTGATGATCGGAGTATCGTCAGCCGGGAAGTCGTACATTTCCAGCAGATCGCGTACTTCCATCTCTACCAGTTCAAGCAGCTCTTCATCGTCAACCATGTCCGCTTTGTTCAGGAACACAACGATGTAAGGAACACCTACTTGACGTGACAGCAGGATGTGCTCGCGGGTCTGCGGCATAGGGCCGTCAGCAGCGGAGCAAACCAGAATAGCGCCGTCCATCTGCGCCGCACCCGTGATCATGTTCTTCACATAATCAGCGTGGCCCGGGCAATCTACGTGTGCGTAATGACGGTTCGGGGAATCATACTCAACGTGAGACGTCGCGATGGTAATACCACGCGCACGCTCTTCAGGAGCATTGTCGATCTGGTCAAAGGCACTTGCGGAACCTGTTCCCCATACGTCGTGACATACACGCGTCAGGGCAGCTGTCAGAGTGGTCTTACCATGGTCAACGTGACCAATGGTGCCCACGTTCAAGTGTGGCTTCTTACGTTCGAATTTAGATTTAGACACAGTTATACCTCTTCCTGTTACTCAAGTCTTGGGTATCAACCCTTTTTGATAATTGCTTCGGCAATGTTATTCGGTGCTTCGGCGTACCGCGAAAACTCCATCGCATAGGACGCACGGCCCTGAGTAGCAGAGCGCAGATCTGTGGCGTAACCGAACATTTCCGACAACGGAACTTCGCTACGCACAATCTTTCCACTAACACCGTCTTCCATGCCCTGAATCAGACCACGGCGACGGTTCAGGTCACCTACCACATCACCCATGTAATCTTCAGGTGTTACCACCTCAACCTTCATCATCGGCTCCAGCAAAGCTGGACTCGCCTCTAGCGCGCCTTTCTTCATCGCCATGGAACCCGCGATTTTGAACGCCATTTCGTTGGAGTCCACATCGTGAAAGGAACCGTCATACAAGGTTGCCTTGATACCCAGCAGCGGGTAACCAGCCAGACAGCCATTCTGCATCTGCTCAATGATACCTTGCTGAACCGCTGGAATGTATTCCTTCGGCACAGTACCACCAACGATTTCGTTAACGAAGATGAAGTTTTCAGCGTCTTCCCGGTCCAAGGGCAGCGGCTCAATCCTGACTTTAACGTGACCGTATTGACCGCGACCGCCTGACTGACGCACAAACTTACCTTCTACATCCACCGACTTGCGGATACACTCACGATAGGCCACCTGGGGCTTACCGATGTTTGCTTCAACACTGAACTCGCGACGCATGCGATCAACAATGATATCCAGGTGCAGCTCACCCATACCGGAAATAATCGTCTGACCGGACTCTTCGTCGGTACGGACCTGAAAAGACGGATCTTCCTGCGCCAGTTTGCCAAGTGCAACGCCCATCTTCTCCTGATCAGCTTTTGTCTTTGGTTCAACCGCTACGGAAATAACCGGATCCGGAAACTCCATACGCTCAAGAATAATCTTGTGATTTTCGTCGCACAAAGTATCGCCGGTGGTAACGTTCTTCAGACCAATTGCAGCAGCAATATCGCCTGCAAGCACTTCCTTGATCTCTTGCCGATCCTTCGCATGCATCTGAACCATACGGCCGACACGCTCTCTTTTGCCCTTCACGGAGTTATAAACGGCGTTGCCAGACTGAAGCGTGCCAGAGTAAACCCGGAAGAACGTCAAGGTACCAACAAAAGGATCTGTTGCAATCTTAAATGCCAGAGCGGAAAAAGGTGCAGCGTCGTCAGCTTTACGGGTCTCTTCGGCCCCGTTCTCGTCGACTTCACCACGAATCGCCTTAACTTCATCCGGCGCCGGCAAAAATTCAACGACAGAATCCAGTACAGCCTGAACACCCTTGTTCTTGAACGCAGAACCGCAGCACGCTACAACAATCTCGTTTGCCAAAGTGCGCATCCGAAGACCTTTCTTGATGTCTACCACGTTGAGCTCACCCTCATCGAGGTAGCGCATCGTTAGTTCATCGTTCGCTTCTGCGGCGGCTTCCATCATTATTTCGCGATGCAGCGCCACTTCATCTAACATTTCGGCAGGAACGTCGCGCTCCTCGTAGGTTACGCCAGCGTCGTCTGGGTTCCAGTAAATCGCTTTGTTTCGAATCAAGTCGATTACACCAGCAAAATCTTCTTCAGCGCCAATCGGCAATTGAATCGGAACACAGGTTGCACCTAAACGCTTTTTGATCTGATCGACTACTCGCAGAAAGTTAGCGCCAGCACGATCCATCTTGTTGACGAACACCATGCGCGGCACTTCGTACTTATTGGCTTGGCGCCACACTGTCTCGGACTGAGGCTCGACACCGGAAGAACCACAGA
Organism: Marinobacter sp. LV10R520-4; assembly: GCF_002563815.1. Classification (NCBI taxonomy): domain Bacteria; kingdom Pseudomonadati; phylum Pseudomonadota; class Gammaproteobacteria; order Pseudomonadales; family Marinobacteraceae; genus Marinobacter; species Marinobacter sp. LV10R520-4. The sequence goes on from NZ_PDJM01000001.1 coordinate 908,874, forward strand.
ACACAACAACAGCGCCGTCAAGCACACGCAATGAGCGCTCTACCTCGATGGTAAAGTCAACGTGTCCCGGAGTGTCGATAATATTAATCCGATGCTCAGGATACTGCTTGTCCATACCCTGCCAAAAACAGGTCGTTGCAGCAGACGTAATAGTAATACCACGCTCCTGCTCCTGCTCCATCCAGTCCATGGTGGCCGCGCCATCATGGACTTCACCGATTTTGTGCGAGACACCTGTGTAAAACAGAACCCGCTCGGTAGTTGTGGTTTTGCCCGCATCAACGTGCGCAACAATACCAATGTTTCGATATCGCGTAATCGGAGTCTTACGTGCCACTGTATAAACCTCGGCTGTTTAGAAACGGAAGTGAGAGAACGCCTTGTTGGCTTCTGCCATGCGGTGAACATCTTCCCGCTTCTTAACGGCGGCACCCTTACTTTCTACAGCGTCGAGGATTTCCCCGGCAAGGCGCTGTGCCATGGATTTCTCACCACGCTTCCGTGAAAAGTCAACGAGCCAACGCATAGCCAGTGCGTGCTGACGGGAAGGCCGCACTTCGACCGGCACCTGGTAGGTAGCACCACCCACACGACGGGACTTAACCTCTACCATCGGCTGAATGTTTTCCAGGGCCTTTTCGAACATGTCGATCGGCTCTTCCTTGGATTTTTCGGCAACAATAGTGAGCGCTCCATAAACAATACGCTCTGCTACGCCTTTTTTACCGCTTTCCATCACGTGGTTGATGAATTTGGCAAGACGCGCACTGCCGAACTTAGGATCTGGGATAATATCCCGTTTTGCTGCAATTCTTCTTCTAGGCATCGATAAGCCCTTAATGTCAAAAGGTCTTCAGGAACCCCTGAGATAGCATCAGCTACTCAGCCTTACTCTCATCGTTCTAACAAGCAACGATAAAAGACACCCGATCAAAGATCAGGATTTGGGTCGTTTTGTACCGTACTTGGAGCGACCCTGCTTACGGTTCTGTACACCCTGGGTGTCCAGTGTTCCGCGAACAGTGTGATAGCGCACACCCGGAAGGTCTTTTACTCGACCACCACGGATTAGCACAACACTGTGCTCCTGAAGGTTGTGACCTTCACCACCAATGTAAGAGGAAACCTCGAAGCCATTAGTAAGACGAACACGACACACTTTACGCAGTGCTGAGTTCGGCTTCTTTGGCGTTGTGGTATACACACGAGTGCATACACCACGGCGCTGAGGACATGCCTGAAGAGCAGGAACATCGCTCTTGGCTACCTTGCGTTTACGAGGCTTACGCACCAACTGATTAATCGTTGCCATGTAAGCAAACTCCAAAAACCGTATCAATGAAACTTACCCCCAATGAAGAGGGTAAAATTTAGGGGACGCAAGTTTAAGGCCCACGCCCCCGGACAGTCAAGGTGACTGTTCTCTTTTTAACCACCCAGGTGTGAGTAACTACCCCTAGGTGGCCGCCGTTTACCTCAGCCTTCGCGGTTGAGCTCGGCACTCAGTGCTTCTTCTACATCGGCCGCAGTCACGCCCTGCTGTTCCAGTTCGCGTTTGCGACGACGCGCCGCGTGATACGCCAGACCAGTACCCGCAGGTATCAGTCGACCAACCACCACGTTTTCTTTCAGGCCGCGCAGGTAGTCACGCTTACCGGTTACTGCACCTTCGGTGAGTACCCGCGTGGTTTCCTGGAACGAAGCCGCAGAGATAAACGATTCGGTTGCCAGCGACGCTTTGGTAATGCCCAACAACAGACGCTCGAACCGTGCCGGTTCTTTGTCGGCGACATTAGCCGCTTCGTTGGCTTCCAGTACCCTGTTGATTTCGACAGAATCGCCGGAAATCATCTGGGTATCGCCCGGATCGGTAATTTCAACTTTGCGCAGCATCTGACGCACAATAACTTCGATGTGCTTGTCGTTGATGACTACGCCCTGCAGACGGTAAACGTCTTGGATTTCGTTGGTAATGTACCTTGCCAGCTCAACCACACCCAGCAGACGCAAAATATCGTGCGGGTTTGACGGGCCGTCCGAGATTACCTCACCCTTTTCAACCGTTTCGCCTTCAAACACGTTCATCTGACGGTGCTTGGGAATCAGCACTTCGTAGACATCGGCGTCACGCGGGGTGATCACCAGGCGCTTCTTACCTTTGGTTTCCTTGCCAAACGACACTGTGCCGCTGACTTCCGCAAGAATCGACGACTCTTTCGGGCGACGAGCCTCAAACAGATCGGCAACCCGCGGCAGACCACCGGTGATGTCACGGGTCTTCGAGCTTTCCTGGGGAATACGTGCAACCACGTCACCCAACTCGATGCGCGCGCTGTTGGCCATAGTTACCAGAGCGTTGGCAGGCAGGAAGAAGATCGCCGCGCCTCCCATCGGCAGATCAACATCGTTGCCGGCTTCATCCAACATCTGGATAGCAGGACGAATGTCCTTACCAGCGGCCGGGCGCTCTTTCGGATCGATAACTTCCATGGTCGACAGACCGGTAAGATCGTCGGTCTGGGTGCGCACGGTAATGCCCTGGTCCATGTTAACGAACTTGGCTGTACCTTCGGCTTCGGCAATGATCGGGTGAGTGTGTGGATCCCATTTGGCGACCACGACACCCGCTTCAATCACGTCGCCGGTTTTCACTGACAGTACAGCACCGTAAGGCAACTTGTACCACTCGCGCTCACGGCCCTGTTCGTCGGCAATCGCCAACGCCGAGGAGCGGGAGATAACAACCAGCGAACCGTTGCTCTTTTCCAGCGACTTCAAGTTGTGCAGGCGAACGGTACCGCCGTGCTTGACCTGAATATTGTCTACCGCAGAAGCCCTACTTGCCGCACCACCGATGTGGAAGGTACGCATGGTCAGCTGAGTACCCGGCTCACCAATAGACTGAGCTGCTATAACACCAACAGCTTCGCCCACGTTCACCTGATGGCCACGGGCCAAATCACGCCCATAGCACTTGGAGCAGATGCCGTGTCGGGTATTACAGGTAATCGCAGAGCGTACCCATACTTCGTCGACACCCGCGCCTTCAATCGCTTCGATGGCTTTTTCATCCAACAAAGTACCGGCCAAAATAATGGCGTTGTCTTTGTCGGTCGGCGTAAACGCATCACGTGCGGTTACCCGGCCCAATACCCGCGCACCCAAAGGCACAACAACGTCGCCGCCTTCGATGTGCGGTATCATCAGCAGACCTTCGGTGGTTCCGCAATCTACTTCGGTAACCACCAGATCCTGAGACACATCCACCAGGCGACGGGTCAGGTAACCGGAGTTCGCGGTCTTCAGAGCGGTATCTGCCAAGCCTTTACGAGCACCGTGGGTGGAAATAAAGTACTGCAGTACGTTAAGACCTTCACGGAAGTTAGCGGTAATCGGCGTTTCGATGATCGAGCCATCCGGCTTGGCCATCAAGCCACGCATACCTGCTAGCTGACGAATCTGCGCCGCGGAGCCCCGAGCGCCGGAATCGGCCATCATGTAAACGGAGTTAAAAGACTCCTGCATGACCGGCTCACCGTTTTCATCCATCAACGGCTTGCCGTCAGGCCCCATAACCGCTTCTTTCGACAGGCGCTCCATCATGGCCTTAGAGACCTTGTCATTCGCGCGTGACCAGATATCGATAACCTTGTTGTACTTTTCGCCCTGGGTCAGCAGACCGGACGCGTACTGGTTTTCGATGTCTTTTACTTCCTGTGTCGCAGCATCCACCAGCTGGTACTTCTCTGGAGGAATCTCGAAGTCATTAAAGCCAATCGAAATGCCGGATACGGTGGCGTACTGATAACCGGTGTACATCAGCTGGTCAGCAAAAATAACCGTTTCTTTCAGACCCGCGTCGCGGTAACAGATGTTGATCAGGTTAGAGATCGCTTTCTTGACCATCGGCTTGTTGATCAGGCTGTAAGACAGACCGTCAGGCACAATGTCAAACAACAGCGCACGACCCACCGTGGTTTCCACGATGTTATAACTCTCGCTGCGGCTGCCGTCTTCGGCGATCACCACTTCCCTTACGCGGACTTTAACGGTGGCTTGCAGGTGTACTTTGCCTGCGCCGTAAGCGCGGTGTACTTCTTTAACATCGGCAAACACCATGCCCTGGCCAAGCGCGTTTTTGCGCTCGCGGGTCATGTAATACAAACCCAGTACCACGTCTTGCGACGGCACAATGATAGGCTCGCCGTTTGCCGGTGACAGCACGTTGTTGGTGGACATCATCAACGCCCGCGCTTCCAGCTGGGCTTCGATAGTCAACGGTACGTGTACCGCCATCTGGTCCCCGTCGAAGTCGGCGTTGTAAGCAGCACACACCAGCGGATGCAGCTGGATAGCCTTGCCTTCAATCAGTACCGGTTCGAACGCCTGAATGCCCAAACGGTGCAGCGTAGGCGCACGGTTCAGCATGATCGGGTGCTCACGGATGACTTCGTCCAGAATGTCCCAGACCACACCCTCTTCGCGCTCGACCATTTTCTTGGCCGCCTTGATGGTGGTGGCCAGGCCGCGATGTTCAAGTTTGGAGAAAATAAATGGCTTGAACAATTCCAGCGCCATCTTCTTGGGCAGACCACACTGGTGCAAGCGCAAGTACGGGCCTACTACGATGACCGAACGGCCAGAGTAGTCGACTCGCTTACCCAACAAGTTCTGACGGAAACGACCTTGCTTGCCTTTAATCATATCGGCAAGAGATTTCAGCGGACGCTTGTTAGTGCCAGTAATGGCACGGCCACGGCGTCCGTTATCCAGCAACGCGTCAACCGCTTCCTGCAACATGCGCTTTTCGTTACGCACGATAATATCAGGAGCGTTCAGCTCCAACAGGCGCTTCAGGCGGTTGTTACGGTTGATCACCCGACGGTACAAATCGTTCAGGTCGGAGGTCGCAAAACGACCACCGTCCAACGGTACCAAGGGGCGAAGGTCTGGCGGCAGCACCGGCAGAACGGTCATCACCATGTCGCCCGGCTTGTTGCCGGAGTACAGGAACGCCTCAAGAATTTTCAGACGCTTGCTGAATTTCTTGATCTTGGTTTCCGAGTTGGTCTGCGGAATTTCTTCACGCAAACGGTCAACTTCTTCCTGCAGGTCGATGGCTTGCAGAAGCTCTTTGATGGCCTCGGCGCCCATGCGAGCGTCGAACTCATCACCGAACTCTTCCAGAGCTTCGAAATACTGCTCGTCGTTGAGCAGCTGACCGCGCTCCAGCGTCGTCATACCTGGTTCGATCACGATGAAGGATTCGAAGTACAACACCCGCTCGATATCGCGCAGAGTCATATCCAACATCAGACCGATGCGTGACGGCAGCGACTTAAGGAACCAGATGTGAGCTACCGGGCTGGCCAGCTCTATGTGACCCATGCGATCGCGGCGGACGCTGGCCAAAGCCACTTCCACGCCACACTTTTCGCAAATAACACCGCGGTGCTTCAAGCGCTTGTACTTTCCGCACAGGCACTCGTAGTCTTTGATCGGGCCAAAAATCTTGGCACAGAACAAACCGTCACGCTCTGGCTTGAACGTGCGGTAGTTGATCGTTTCAGGCTTTTTCACTTCACCGAAGGACCAGGAACGGATCATGTCAGGTGATGCCAGACCAATACGGATGGCATCAAATTCTTTGCTCTGATTCTGGCTCTTGAGAAGATTCAATAAATCTTTCATCAGTAAAAGCTCCGGATGGCGTTAATCTCGGGCGGGCACCTTTGGTGCCCGCTCACGCTGCCAAAAACAATTCGGCTCAATCGGATTCCAGCTCGATGTCGATACCCAACGAGCGAATTTCTTTGACAAGAACGTTGAAGGATTCGGGCATGCCCGGCTCCATACGATGATCGCCATCAACAATGTTCTTGTACATTCTGGTCCGACCGTTTACATCATCAGACTTGACGGTAAGCATTTCCTGCAGTGTATACGCTGCACCGTAGGCTTCCAGAGCCCACACTTCCATCTCGCCAAAGCGCTGACCACCGAACTGCGCCTTACCACCCAGCGGCTGCTGGGTAACCAGGCTGTACGACCCAGTGGAACGAGCGTGCATCTTGTCATCGATCAAGTGGTTCAGCTTGAGGATATACATATACCCTACTGTGATCGGACGATCGAAAGCATCACCGGTACGACCATCGAACAGTCGGGTCTGACCGGTTGTGCTAAGACCTGCGAGCTCGAGCATGTGTTTAACTTCAGCTTCTTGAGCACCATCAAACACCGGCGTAGCCATGGGCACACCACCGCGAAGGTTGTTGCACAGGTCGAGGATTTCCCGATCGTTCAAGGAATCCAGATCTACCTGTGTCACTTCAGCTGAATGGTTGTAAATCTCATCCAGCAGTTTACGAAGTTCAGCAACCTTGCGCTGCTCGTCCAACATACGACTGATACGCTCGCCCAGGCCTTTGGCTGCGGCACCCAAATGGGTTTCCAGCACCTGACCCACGTTCATGCGCGAAGGCACACCCAGAGGGTTCAGAACGATATCAACGGTGTTGCCGAACTCGTCATACGGCATATCTTCAATCGGCTTGACCGCCGAAATTACGCCCTTGTTACCGTGACGACCCGCCATCTTGTCACCTGGCTGGATGCTGCGCTTGATAGCCAAGTACACTTTGACGATTTTCTGAACGCCCGGCGCCAGATCATCGCCCTGCTGCAACTTACCTTTCTTGTCGTCAAAACGCGCTTCGTGATCTTTCTTGCGCTCTTCCAGGCCCTGCTCGGATTTCTCCAGCAGTTCGTTCAAATCGTCGCCTTTCATACGCAATTTGAACCACTCCGGACGCGGCAGATTCAACAGATAATCCGCTTCCAGCTTGCTGCCTTTTTTCAGGCCTGGGCTACTGATCACTTCCTGGCCCTCAAGGGCATTCAGCAAGCGCTCGTAGGTGGCGCCTTCAACAATGCGATACTCGTCCTTCAAATCTTTGCGGTACTTGTCCAACTGCTGCTTTTCAATCACTTGCGCACGCTGGTCCTTTTCGATGCCGTCACGGGTAAATACCTGAACATCGATAATCGTACCACGGGTGCCTGTCGGCACACGGGAGGAGGTGTCTTTCACATCAGACGCCTTCTCACCGAAGATAGCTCTTAGAAGCTTTTCCTCCGGCGTCAACTGGGTTTCACCTTTCGGTGTTACCTTGCCGACCAGAATATCTCCGGCGCTGACTTCCGCACCAATATAGACAATACCGGACTCATCGAGCTTGGACAGCGCGCTTTCACCCACGTTCGGGATGTCGGCGGTAATTTCTTCGCTACCCAGCTTGGTATCCCGCGCCACACAGGTCAGTTCCTGGATGTGAATGGTGGTCAGGCGATCTTCCTGCACCACTTTTTCGGAAATAAGGATGGAATCCTCAAAGTTGTAACCGTTCCAGGGCATGAACGCGATACGCATGTTCTGGCCCAGCGCCAACTCACCAAGATCTACCGATGGACCGTCGGCCAGTATGTCACCACGAGCAATGACATCGCCCTGACGCACAATCGAGCGCTGGTTAATACAGGTGTTCTGGTTCGAGCGGGTGTACTTGGTGAGGTTATAAATATCCACACCCGCATCACCAGCTTCGGTCTCTTCGTTGTTCACACGCACTACAATACGTGCCGCGTCAACGCTTTCAATTTCGCCGCCACGACGAGCGGTTACGCACACGCCAGAATCCTGGGCCACAATACGCTCTACACCAGTACCCACCAAAGGCACTTGTGCACGTAGCGTAGGTACGGCTTGGCGTTGCATGTTCGCACCCATCAAAGCGCGGTTAGCATCATCGTGCTCGAGGAATGGAATCAGCGACGCGGCTACGGAAACAACCTGACGCGGTGACACGTCCATGAAGTTAACCGCTTCCGGTGGCATAACCGTGGTTTCGTTTTGGTGACGAACCGTTACCAGCTCCTCTACCAGACGATTACCGTCGTCCATCTCTGCGCTGGCCTGGGCGATAACGTAGTTGCTTTCTTCAATAGCAGACAGATACACCAGCTCGTCAGTGACCAAGCCGTCGGCTACTTTCCGGTACGGGCTTTCTAAAAAGCCGTAGGAGTTAGCACGGGCAAAAGTCGCCAGAGAGTTGATCAGGCCGATGTTCGGGCCTTCCGGTGTTTCGATCGGACACACACGTCCGTAATGGGTCGGGTGTACGTCGCGAACCTCAAAGCCGGCGCGCTCACGGGTCAGACCGCCTGGCCCAAGCGCAGAAATGCGGCGCTTGTGAGTCACTTCTGACAGCGGGTTATTCTGATCCATAAACTGGGACAGCTGGCTGGAGCCAAAGAACTCCTTCACCGCCGCCGCAACTGGCTTGGCGTTGATCAGGTCCTGAGGCATCAAACCTTCGCTTTCTGCCAGGCTCAGACGCTCACGCACGGCGCGCTCTACGCGCACCAAACCAACGCGGAACTGGTTTTCGGCCATCTCGCCCACACAACGCACACGACGGTTGCCCAGGTTATCGATGTCGTCTACCTGGCCTTGTCCGTTACGGATGTCGATCAGCGTCTTAAGCACGTCGATAATATCGGCGTGGGTCAGAATACTCTCACCGGTGCTTTCATCGCGGCGCAAACGACGGTTCAACTTCATACGGCCGACTGCAGACAGGTCGTAGCGTTCTTCAGAGAAGAACAAATTGTTGAACAGATTTTCCGCCGACTCTTTCGTGGGCGGCTCTCCGGGACGCATCATCCGGTAAATTTCTACCAGTGCTTCCAGCGGTGTGCGGCTAGGATCGTTGCGCAAGGTGTCCGACATGAACGGACCACAATCCAGATCGTTGGTGTACAGCGTTTCAATGTCCGTAACACCGGCGCCCAGGATGGTGGTGATCAGCTCTGCCGTCAGCTCCGCGTTACACTCAACCAGCATTTCCCCGGTTTTGGTGTCGATCATGTCTTTGGCCAAAACGCGGCCATACAAATACTCGGTCGGCACTTGCAGCTCGGAGATATTGGCTTTTTCAAGCTGCTTGATATGGCGCGCGGTAATACGGCGGCCTTCTTCAGCAATCACGTTACCGTCGCTGTCTTTAATATCAAAAGTTGCGATATCGCCACGAAGCCGGCTTGGAACCAATTCGAGCTTGCACGTTTCAGCGCCAATGTGGAACTTCGAGGTTTCGAAGAACATTGCCAGTATTTGCTCGGAGGTGTAACCCAGCGAGCGCAGCAGGATGGTCGCCGGCAATTTGCGGCGACGGTCGATGCGCACAAATACGGCATCTTTCGGGTCAAACTCGAAGTCCAACCAAGAACCACGATAAGGAATCACCCGGGCTGAGTACAACAGTTTGCCGGAGGAGTGGGTCTTACCCTTGTCGTGATCAAAGAATACACCAGGTGAACGATGCAGCTGGGAAACGATAACACGCTCGGTACCATTGATAACGAAGGTACCGTTTTCAGTCATCAGGGGCATTTCGCCCATGTAGACTTCCTGTTCCTTGATGTCCTTGATCGCCTTGTTGGACGATTCACGGTCATAAATAATCAGGCGAACTTTTACGCGCAAAGGCGCGGCATAGGTGACGCCCCGAAGCTGACATTCTTTGACGTCAAAAACCGGCTCACCTATACGGTAACTCACGTATTCAAGCGCGGCATTACCAGAGTAACTGGCAATCGGGAATACGGATTTGAAGGCCGCATGAAGACCGGTTTCCCGGCGATCTTCAGCAGCAGATTCGCTTTGAAGGAAGTCCCGGAACGAGTCCAGCTGAATAGACAGCAAATAGGGGACATCCATCACGGACGGCAACTTACTAAAATCTTTGCGGATCCGTTTTTTTTCAGTGTAGGAGTAACTCATCTGCATTCCCCAGCGTTAAATCTGATACCTGGTATCAAGAAGCAATCATTGTTCTGCTTCGGGGCCGAATTGCTCGGCATATCGCGCCGTCTTGAACGTGAACCTGATTACGGCAAGGTGGCTCAAAATCAACCAAAAACCGCTTTCAGACTCTGTAGCATATACAACAGAAAAAGGCCGGTGGCTCATAAGCCACCAGCCTGACCATGCTAGTGCATGGCGCCGATCAGAAACCGACTACTACTTAAGCTCAACAGAAGCGCCTGCTTCCTCAAGCTTCTTCTTGGCTTCTTCAGCTTCGGCTTTGCTGGCGCCTTCCTTAATAGTAGAAGGAGCGCCGTCAACCATTTCCTTCGCTTCTTTCAGGCCCAGGCCTGTCAGCTCGCGAACGGCTTTGATGACGTTAACTTTCTTTTCGCCAATTCCGGTCAATACTACGTCGAACTCGGTTTGCTCTTCAACAACTTCAGCGGCAGCGGCAGCAGGTGCAGTGGCAACAGCAGCGGCAGCAGAAACGCCGAATTTTTCTTCCATTGCTTCAACCAGAGCAACAACATCCATTACGCTCATTTCAGCAATTGCGTTCAAAATCTCTTCGTGGGACAGAGCCATGACTTTCTCCGAAAAATAATAAAATGGTGTTCAACAGAATCAAGCAGCTTCTTGCTTCTGGTCGCGAACTGCCGCTACTGCACGGGTTACTTTGGTTGGAACTTCGATCAAAGTACGTGCGAGCTTGGTGATTGGTGCCTGTGTAACCGCTGCCAGCATAGTCAACGCTTCGTGACGCGTTGGTAGCTTGGCAAGGCGATCGATCTGGTCTGCGCTCATCAAAACTCCGCCAACGGCAAGACCTTTGATTTCGAACGCTTCTTTCTCTTTGGCAAAATCTTTCAACAGACGCGCAGCGGCGCCTGGATCTTCCATCGAAAAAGCCAGAATAGTCGGGCCGACCAGGGCCTCGCCGATGCACTCGAACTCAGTGCCGCGAATGGCGATCTTAGCCAGGTTGTTACGAACGACCTGGAGATGCACATTGTCAGCACGAGCTCTTGCACGCAGAGCCGTCATATCACCAGAGGTGACACCACGGTAGTCAGCCAGAACAACAGACAGAGCACCACCGGCAGTCTCGTTGACTTCAGCGACGATCGCTTTCTTGTCTTCGAGTCTAATTGCCACTGGATTTCTCCTCGATTTCGCCGGGAAAATCCCGGCAAACCCATCTATGCCCTCGAAAGCTTCTCAGCAAAACGCTACTTTCTGTAGCGGCTGCGGTCGACTTTCTGCGGGCTCCTAACGGTGTTTGGGTTCAGAGAACGTCTTCACACCGTCTGCGCAGGTATTGCTTTAACCCTTGTAGCACTCTCGAGAGAGCCGCTTCGGGGGCCTGCGGTCTTTGACAGCCTTGGCTTCCGCCCAGACTACAAAGCAACTATCGCCAATCGCCTAGATATCCAGGACGCTTTGATCGATAGTCAGGCCAGGACCCATAGTCGAGGACAGTGTTATCTTTTTCAGATACACGCCTTTCGACGATGAAGGCTTGGCCTTTTTCAGATCTGCCAAGAGCGCTTCCAGGTTTTCCTGAATGTTCTTCGCAGAAAATTCAACATTACCCAATGGAGAATGGATAATGCCGTTTTTATCAGTACGGTAGCGAACCTGACCTGCTTTGGCGTTTTTAACCGCCGTGGCTACGTCTGGGGTTACAGTACCTACTTTCGGGTTTGGCATTAGACCGCGAGGGCCCAAGATCTGACCAAGCTGGCCCACAACGCGCATAGCGTCAGGACTGGCAATAACCACGTCAAAATCCATATTGCCTTTTTTAATTTCATCGGCCAAATCATCCATACCAACAATGTCGGCACCGGCTTCTTTGGCTTTCTCAACGTTAGCGCCCTGGGTAAATACAGCAACGCGAACCGTTTTACCAGTACCGTGCGGCAGAACCGTGCTGCTACGGACAACCTGATCGGATTTACGCGCATCCACACCCAGATTTACGGCAACGTCTACAGATTCGTTGAACTTGACGTGCTGACCCAACTCAACCAGAAGGGCGACCGCATCTTCCATAGAATATGCACGACCAGCTTCTACTTTTTCACGAATCAGCGTTTGGCGTTTGCTTGGCTTTGACATGTTACAGGCCCTCCACTGTCAGGCCCATACTGCGGGCTGTACCTGCAATAGTCCGAACCGCTGCTTCCATAGTGGAGGCGGTTAGGTCCGGCTCTTTCATTTTCGCAATTTCTTCGAGCTGTTCGCGAGTTACCTTGCCAACTTTATCGGTGTTCGGGCGACCAGAACCGCTTTTCACGCCTGCGGCTTTTAGCAGCAGTACCGGTGCGGGCGGCGTCTTGGTGATGAACGTAAAGCTGCGGTCACTGTATACTGTGATCACGGTAGGAATAGGCAGTCCCTGCTCCATGTCCTGCGTCTTGGCGTTGAACGCCTTGCAGAATTCCATGATGTTTACGCCGCGCTGACCCAAAGCTGGGCCAACCGGGGGGCTTGGATTGGCCTTACCGGCAGCAACCTGTAGCTTGATATAGGCATCAATTTTCTTTGCCATGATAACTCTCCTATGGGTTCAAACGCTTTTCAGCTCCCCGTTTGCAGACACAAAAAGCCCGCAACGCCATGGCGCGCGAGCTCTTATCTTATTGCTACCGAATCAGTCTTTTTCTACCTGACCAAACTCCAGTTCAACCGGGGTGGATCGGCCAAAGATTAATACAGCAACCTTGACACGGCTCTTACCGTAATCAACTTCTTCAACAACACCGTTAAAGTCCGCGAAGGGTCCTTCAACGACACGAACAACCTCGCCTGGCTCAAACAGAGTTTTAGGCTTGGGCTTGTCAGCGCCACTTTCAAGGCGGCGTAGAATTGCGTCCGCTTCCTTTTCAGTAATAGGCGCCGGCTTTTCTTTCGTACCACCAATGAACCCAAGAACGCGCGGTGTATTCTTTACAAGATGCCATGTTGCGTCTTCAAGTTCCATCTGGACCAATACGTATCCAGGATAGAATTTACGTTCGCTTTTGCGCTTCTTGCCGTCGCGCATCTCAACGACTTCCTCGGTCGGAACCAGGATCTCGCCAAACTGCTCTTCCAGTCCGTTAAGAGCAATGCGCTCCTTCAGGGTGCGCATTACATGCTTTTCGAAGCCAGAATACGCATGTATCACGTACCAGCGCTTAGCCATTGCCCACTCCCGTTAACCGATAAATCCGGCGACCAACAAACTGATTAGCGAGTCCATAACCCACAACAACAAAGCCACAACTAAAACAAACACAATAACTATAGCTGTTGTCTGAATGAGTTCCGGCCTTGTGGGCCAAACCACTTTGCGAATTTCGACACGCGCTTCTTTTAGAAGAGCAGCAAAGCGGCCGCCACGTGATGTCTGCACTGCAATAAAAGCCGCAATAGCAGCTAATACCACTAATGCAATCACGCGATAAAGCAAAGACTCAGCAGCAAAATACTGATTACCGACCACGCCAACCGTGACCAGCAAAAATACTACAAGCCACTTTACAACATCCAAGCGGCTGCTTGATTGAACAGATCTTGACTCCATAGGAATCAACTTATGTATCTAGATGTTAAAAAATGGCAGGCCAGGAGGGAATCGAACCCCCAACCTGCGGTTTTGGAGACCGCTGCTCTGCCAATTGAGCTACTGGCCTGCACCGAAACAACTCAGTGCACTTTCACCCTAGTAACACCCTAACTCGGATATTACTCGAGAATCTTGGCGACAACACCGGCGCCTACGGTACGGCCACCTTCGCGAATCGCGAAGCGCAGACCATCTTCCATGGCGATCGGAGCAATCAAAGTCACTTCCATCTTCACGTTATCACCTGGCATAACCATTTCTACGCCTTCTGGCAATTCACAAGCACCGGTGACGTCGGTGGTACGGAAGTAGAACTGCGGGCGATAGCCCTTGAAGAACGGAGTATGACGGCCGCCTTCGTTTTTGCTCAGTACGTACACTTCGCACTCAAACTTGGTGTGCGGCTTCATGCTGCCTGGCTTACACAGAACCTGACCACGTTCAACGTCATCGCGCTTGGTGCCGCGCAACAGTACGCCAACGTTCTCGCCTGCACGACCTTCGTCCAGCAGTTTGCGGAACATTTCAACGCCGGTGCAAACCGTCTTAACGGTGTCTTTAAGACCAACGATTTCCACTTCTTCGCCAATCTTGACAACACCACGCTCTACACGACCGGTTACAACTGTACCACGACCAGAGATAGAGAATACGTCTTCGATAGGCATCAGGAACGGCAGATTAATCGCACGCTCAGGCTCGGGGATGTACGAATCCAGAGCTTCTACCAGCTTACGAACAGCGGTAGTGCCCATTTCGTTATCATCTTTGCCTTCCAGCGCCATCAACGCAGAGCCAGTGATGATCGGAGTATCGTCAGCCGGGAAGTCGTACATTTCCAGCAGATCGCGTACTTCCATCTCTACCAGTTCAAGCAGCTCTTCATCGTCAACCATGTCCGCTTTGTTCAGGAACACAACGATGTAAGGAACACCTACTTGACGTGACAGCAGGATGTGCTCGCGGGTCTGCGGCATAGGGCCGTCAGCAGCGGAGCAAACCAGAATAGCGCCGTCCATCTGCGCCGCACCCGTGATCATGTTCTTCACATAGTCAGCGTGGCCCGGGCAATCTACGTGTGCGTAATGACGGTTCGGGGAATCATACTCAACGTGAGACGTCGCGATGGTAATACCACGCGCACGCTCTTCAGGAGCATTGTCGATCTGGTCAAAAGCACTTGCGGAACCTGTTCCCCATACGTCGTGACATACACGCGTCAGGGCAGCTGTCAGAGTGGTCTTACCATGGTCAACGTGACCAATGGTGCCCACGTTCAAGTGTGGCTTTTTACGTTCGAATTTAGACTTAGACATCTGACAAACTCCCTAATCAACCAGGACTGTAACGTTGACCGGCAAATAATGGAGCTCATGAGCGGAGTTGAACCGCTGACCTCATCCTTACCAAGGATGTGCTCTACCGACTGAGCTACATGAGCACAAGAACTAAATTGGAGCGGGCAGTGGGAATCGAACCCACATCATCAGCTTGGAAGGCTGAGGTAATAGCCATTATACGATGCCCGCGAGCAATAATGGTGGAGGGGGCAGGATTCGAACCTGCGAAGCTTTCGCGTCAGATTTACAGTCTGATCCCTTTGGCCACTCGGGAACCCCTCCGAGCTAAATCCGCTACGCGGATCTGCAAAAACTTTAAATTGGAGCTGGCGGACGGAATCGAACCCCCGACCTGCTGATTACAAGTCAGCTGCTCTACCAACTGAGCTACGCCAGCCCACACTCGCCTTAACAACGAGGCCGGTATACTACGGATTATCTTTTGGCTTTGCAACACCTTGGCGCTCATTGAGAGCAACAAAATGGATTCGCCAAGAACAACCTGCAATTACCGGAAAGACTGCTCATCAATATGAGCAGCTCCATGCAAAAACGAAGGCGTAGCTTAGCCGAAATCACGTCATCTTGGCCACCCTTAGCTGAGGTTTCGGCCCACTTTTTTGAACCAACGACGCAATTATGGCTTTAAATTATTAACAGGACTGCTCACGATGAATTTGCGCAAGGCCATTAAGCACCAGTTCCGGCTCCAAGCGCCCCTGCAGACCGATGCGCTGGAGTCGTGCGGCGTCGCCGCCGGTCAGTATCGCGTCACGCAAACCATAGCTCTGCATATTTTCCATTATTCGATCGGACAGCGCCGCAGCTAACCACGCTAGCCCGTGATTGACGCATTCGCTGGTCGACAGCCCGGGGCGAATATTCTCGCCCGACTCCGTCTCAAAACCAATGCGCGCCGCATCGCTACTCAGGCTGCGCAGCATCATCTGCAACCCAGGAAGTATAAAGCCGCCCAAGTGACGCCCGCTTGCAGCAACATAGTCGACCGTCATTGCACTTCCAGCATCAACCATCACGAAACCCTGGTGTTCGCTCTGCCAGGCAGCGTACATGCCATGCCAACGGTCTGCCCCCATCTTCTGAGGCTGCTGGTAACCGTTAACCAAGCCATTGCGCTCGCGCTCAGACCAGTAACAGATGACCGGAGCAGCAAACTGCAACTCCAGAGCTGCCATCAGGTTACGTCGGCTATGCTCGGAGGCTACAGTCGATACTGCTACGGATTGCACCCGCTCACCTTTAGGCAGACACAGAGCGTGTAAAGGGTCAGGGTCAGTCAAAAGACCATAGCCAAGGGCAAGCACCTCAGCACTATCCTGGCGCTCAAGCCTCCATTTAAGGCGGGTGTTTCCGGAGTCGACCAACAATATCACGAAGCGGCCCGCAAGCTAATCTCACCCGAGCGCACAGAAAACTCGCCTTTATCTGTGCGCAACACATAGTTACCACTGCTATCAACGCCTTGCCCAGTGCCTTGCCGCTCTCCGTCCCGGGCCATGAGCTCACGGTTAAAAAACTCGTCCCGCGACTGCCAGGAGTCACGGAACCCAGCAAAGCCAACACGCTGAAATTTTTCGCTGGCATCTACAATACTAGCCGTAAGATTGCTTACTAGGGCACTGCGGTTCCAAGTCAGTTGCGGCCGCGCCAGTGCAAGACTGGTCCAAGGCTGGTCAATGTCCGGCGCTTCGGTCATGTGCACATTCAGACCGAGGCCTACAATGGCATGCACTACACCTTCCTGTAGCTCGCCTTGGAGCTCAACAAGGATTCCGCCAACCTTTACGCCATCAATGAAAATGTCATTTGGCCACTTCAACCCTACCGGCGCAGCTCCAAGACGCTCCAACGCTTCTGCGACGGCTACCCCCAGCACCAGACTAAGACCATCCACTGCCGAAAACCCACCGGACAAAGACAGCCCCACACTCAGATAGATATTCTCACCCGCCGGACTGGCCCAGAGCTGACCACGACGGCCACGGCCGGCTGTTTGTGTTTCGGCGGTAACAACAGGCGTTGCACACTCTCCTCTGACCAGCATGCGCATCACTTCCGCGTTGGTCGAGTCAATTTCATCAACTACGCTCAACGTCAGCGGCCGCGAACTAGCGGAGTTGAGGTTTTTTACGATGGCCTCCTGATCCAGAAAGTCCACAAGAGTTGTTAACTGATAGCCACGGCCACGCACGGTTTGTACGTTAAAGCCTTCCTTCAATGCCCGGCGCACAAGCTTCCAGATCGCGGTGCGGCTAACGCCGAACTCGATGGCCATTGACTGTCCAGAATGGATTTTGCCGTCATTCAAACGGGTTATCAGTACCTTGGTTTTCATTTAGGGATGCCCGTGGCCAATGACTAAACGCTGGATTACACACTAAATCTGTACCAATTCAAAGTCTACGTTTGATCTCGTAACTGGTAAATCACCAAACGGGAACATACCGGGGGACGGATTTGAAATCTGTCCCTTACCTTTCTTCGGGGACAGGGGACGGATTTTAAATCCGTCCCCTGTTTCGCTTTTTCCAGGCAAAAAAAAGCCCCCACCGCGTAAGCGGAGGGGGCTTTTAGCAATAAGAGTCTGACGATGACCTACTCTCACATGGGCGAACCACACTACCATCGGCGCAGGCCTGTTTCACTTCTGAGTTCGAGATGGGATCAGGTGGTACCAGGCCGCTATGGTCGTCAGACAAAACGGTTGATCACTGGGGGATGAGATAGAACATTGGCTTGTTGGGCCGTGATATTGATTTTTTCGTCGTTATCCGTGTTGTGTCAAACCCAATTGTCTTGGGTGTTATATAGTCAAGCCGCACGAGCAATTAGTATCGGTTAGCTCAACGCCTCGCAGCGCTTACACACCCGACCTATCAACGTCCTGGTCTTGAACGGCTCTTCAGGGGCCTCTAGGGCCCAGGGAGATCTCATCTTGGAAGGGGCTTCCCGCTTAGATGCTTTCAGCGGTTATCCTATCCGAACATAGCTACCGGGCAATGCCACTGGCGTGACAACCCGAACACCAGAGGTTCGTCCACTCCGGTCCTCTCGTACTAGGAGCAGCTTTCCTCAAATCTCCAACGTCCACGGCAGATAGGGACCGAACTGTCTCACGACGTTCTAAACCCAGCTCGCGTACCACTTTAAATGGCGAACAGCCATACCCTTGGGACCGGCTTCAGCCCCAGGATGTGATGAGCCGACATCGAGGTGCCAAACACCGCCGTCGATGTGAACTCTTGGGCGGTATCAGCCTGTTATCCCCGGAGTACCTTTTATCCGTTGAGCGATGGCCCTTCCATACAGAACCACCGGATCACTATGACCTACTTTCGTACCTGCTCGACGTGTCTGTCTCGCAGTCAAGCGGGCTTGTGCCATTACACTAACCGTACGATGTCCGACCGTACTTAGCCCACCTTTGTGCTCCTCCGTTACGCTTTAGGAGGAGACCGCCCCAGTCAAACTACCCACCACACAGTGTCCTCATCCCCGATAAGGGGACCAAGTTAGAACCTCAAACATGCCAGGCTGGTATTTCAAGGTTGGCTCCACGCAAACTGGCGTTCACGCTTCAATGCCTCCCAGCTATCCTACACAAACATGTTCAAAGTTCACTGTGAAGCTATAGTAAAGGTTCACGGGGTCTTTCCGTCTAGCCGCGGATACACCGCATCTTCACGGCGATTTCAATTTCACTGAGTCTCGGGTAGAGACAGCGCCCCCATCGTTACGCCATTCGTGCAGGTCGGAACTTACCCGACAAGGAATTTCGCTACCTTAGGACCGTTATAGTTACGGCCGCCGTTTACCGGGGCTTCGATCAAGAGCTTCTCCGTGAGGATAACCCCATCAATTAACCTTCCGGCACCGGGCAGGCGTCACACCGTATACGTCCACTTTCGTGTTTGCACAGTGCTGTGTTTTTAATAAACAGTCGCAGGGGCCTGGTATCTTCGACTGGCTTCTGCTCAACCCGCAAGGGGTGTCACATACCACCAGCGTGCCTTCTCCCGAAGTTACGGCACCATTTTGCCTAGTTCCTTTACCCGAGTTCTCTCAAGCGCCTTGGTATTCTCTACCTGACCACCTGTGTCGGTTTGGGGTACGGTCTCAAATCACCTGAAGCTTAGAAGATTTTCCTGGAAGCATGGCATCAATAACTTCCCGCCACATGGGCAGTCGTCATCGCGTCTCAGAATTGAGGACCCGGATTTGCCTAAGTCCCCTCCCTACACGCTTAAACCGGGACGACCGTCGCCCGGCTTACCTAGCCTTCTCCGTCTCTCCATCGCAGTGATCCAAGGTACGGGAATATTAACCCGTCTCCCATCGATTACACCTTTCGGTCTCACCTTAGGGGCCGACTCACCCTGCGCCGATTAGCGTTGCGCAGGAACCCTTGGTCTTCCGGCGTGCGAGTTTTTCACTCGCATTGTCGTTACTCATGTCAGCATTCGCACTTCTGATACCTCCAGCAAGCTTCTCAACTCACCTTCGCAGGCTTACAGAACGCTCCCCTACCCCGCATACAAAGTATGCAGCCGCAGCTTCGGTATCCAGTTTGAGCCCCGTTACATCTTCCGCGCAGGCCGACTCGACTAGTGAGCTATTACGCTTTCTTTAAAGGATGGCTGCTTCTAAGCCAACCTCCTAGCTGTCTGAGCCTTCCCACATCGTTTCCCACTTAACTGGAATTTTGGGACCTTAGCTGGCGGTCTGGGTTGTTTCCCTCTTCACGACGGACGTTAGCACCCGCCGTGTGTCTCCCGGATAGTACTCACAGGTATTCGGAGTTTGCATCGGGTTGGTAAGTCGGGATGACCCCCTAGCCGAAACAGTGCTCTACCCCCTGTGGTATTCGTCCGAGGCGCTACCTAAATAGCTTTCGGGGAGAACCAGCTATCTCCGGGCTTGATTAGCCTTTCACTCCGATCCACAAGTCATCCCCTGGCTTTTCAACGACAGTGGGTTCGGTCCTCCAGTTGATGTTACTCAACCTTCAACCTGCTCATGGATAGATCGCCCGGTTTCGGGTCTATGCCCAGCGACTAATTCGCCCTATTCAGACTCGGTTTCCCTACGGCTCCCCTAAACGGTTAACCTCGCCACTGAACATAAGTCGCTGACCCATTATACAAAAGGTACGCCGTCACAGAACAAGTCTGCTCCGACTGCTTGTACGCATACGGTTTCAGGATCTATTTCACTCCCCTCACAGGGGTTCTTTTCGCCTTTCCCTCACGGTACTGGTTCACTATCGGTCAGTCAGGAGTATTTAGCCTTGGAGGATGGTCCCCCCATGTTCAGACAAGGTTTCTCGTGCCCCGTCCTACTCGATTTCACTAGACTCAGGTTTCGGATACAGGGCTATCACCCACTATGGCGGCACTTTCCAGAGCCTTCTCCTACCCGTTGTCCAGCTTAAGGGCTAGTCCCCGTTCGCTCGCCGCTACTTAGGGAATCTCGGTTGATTTCTTTTCCTCGGGGTACTTAGATGTTTCAGTTCTCCCGGTTCGCCTCTTACACCTATGTATTCAGTGTAAGATACCCAGCCTAAACTGGGTGGGTTTCCCCATTCAGAAATGTCCGGATCACAGCTCGTTTGCCAGCTCCCCGAACCTTATCGCAGGCTTCCACGTCTTTCATCGCCTCTGACTGCCTAGGCATCCACCGTATGCGCTTAGTTGCTTGACTATATAACCCCAAGACAACTGACTCTAAATAGAACCACGAAAAGACACCTTAGCCGAAGCCAAGACGTTCCAGGTGGAACTGATTAGAGATAGTCACTCGAAGTCATACACAACCACTTCAACGACAACACCGGATAACGCTTGAAAAAATCGTTATCACTTGAACACGTCTCTCAAAGACCGTAGAGAAACGTATTCGTGTTCTATCTCATCCAATTTGTTAAAGAGCAAATCTGACCCAGTGATCAGAAAGAAGACCTTCAGACTTAGCGGACGCTAAACTGAAACACTTATTTCTGTACACTGACCGAAGTCAGGCATTCAGGGTAACCAAGTAACTTAGAACGTCTACGAACCCACACATTCACAAATCTGTGTAATGGTGGAGCTAAGCAGGATCGAACTGCTGACCTCCTGCGTGCAAGGCAGGCGCTCTCCCAGCTGAGCTATAGCCCCAAAAAGCTATTTCTAGAATTTTGTAAATCTAGGCATTTTCGGTCGCCGCATAGCTTTCTATGCAAGTCCGGAAATAACGACGAGTTACAAGATTCTGGTGGGTCTGGGTGGAGTTGAACCACCGACCTCACCCTTATCAGGGGTGCGCTCTAACCAACTGAGCTACAGACCCGATTATCACGCCATCTTGTCGTGCCTGGACTGCGTTGCGGCTCTCACTCAGTTGGTCACGTACAACAGTACGCTCCCGTCTTCACTCCATCCGCGCCTTGCCAGACTCAACAATCTGTCGCGCTAATTCAGCGGGTCGGTCGAGACCCTTTGCTCTCTTTAATCAATCAACCAAGTAATTCGTGTGGACTCTGACCGAAGCGTTCGGCATCGTTTAAGGAGGTGATCCAGCCCCAGGTTCCCCTAGGGCTACCTTGTTACGACTTCACCCCAGTCATGAACCACACCGTGGTAATCGTCCTCCCGAAGGTTAGACTAACTACTTCTGGTGCAATCCACTCCCATGGTGTGACGGGCGGTGTGTACAAGGCCCGGGAACGTATTCACCGTGACATTCTGATTCACGATTACTAGCGATTCCGACTTCACGGAGTCGAGTTGCAGACTCCGATCCGGACTACGACGCGTTTTGTGAGATTGGCTCCCCCTCGCGGGTTTGCAGCCCTCTGTGCGCGCCATTGTAGCACGTGTGTAGCCCTGGCCGTAAGGGCCATGATGACCTGACGTCATCCCCACCTTCCTCCGGTTTGTCACCGGCAGTCTCCCTAGAGTTCTCAGCATTACCTGCTAGCAACTAGGGATAGGGGTTGCGCTCGTTACGGGACTTAACCCAACATCTCACGACACGAGCTGACGACGGCCATGCAGCACCTGTGTCAGAGTTCCCGAAGGCACCGATCCATCTCTGGAACGTTCTCTGCATGTCAAGGCCAGGTAAGGTTCTTCGCGTTGCGTCGAATTAAACCACATGCTCCACCGCTTGTGCGGGCCCCCGTCAATTCATTTGAGTTTTAACCTTGCGGCCGTACTCCCCAGGCGGTCAACTTAGTGCGTTAGCTGCGCCACTAAGGATTCAAGATCCCCAACGGCTAGTTGACATCGTTTACGGCGTGGACTACCAGGGTATCTAATCCTGTTTGCTCCCCACGCTTTCGCACCTCAGTGTCAGTGTTGGTCCAGGTAGCCGCCTTCGCCACTGGTGTTCCTTCCTATATCTACGCATTTCACCGCTACACAGGAAATTCCACTACCCTCTACCACACTCTAGCCATGCAGTTCGAAGTGCCGTTCCCAGGTTGAGCCCGGGGCTTTCACATCTCGCTTACATAACCACCTACGCGCGCTTTACGCCCAGTAATTCCGATTAACGCTTGCACCCTCCGTATTACCGCGGCTGCTGGCACGGAGTTAGCCGGTGCTTCTTCTGCGAGTGACGTCAATCCTCAAGCGTATTAAGCTTAAGGCCTTCCTCCTCGCTGAAAGTGCTTTACAACCCGAAAGCCTTCTTCACACACGCGGCATGGCTGGATCAGGCTTGCGCCCATTGTCCAATATTCCCCACTGCTGCCTCCCGTAGGAGTTCGGGCCGTGTCTCAGTCCCGATGTGGCTGATCATCCTCTCAGACCAGCTACGGATCGTTGCCTTGGTAGGCCATTACCCCACCAACAAGCTAATCCGACTTAGGCTCATCTAATAGCGCAAGGTCCTCTCCGAAGAGCGGATCCCCTGCTTTCCCCCGTAGGGCGTATGCGGTATTAATCCGAGTTTCCCCGGGCTATCCCCCACTACTAGGCAGATTCCTAAGCATTACTCACCCGTCCGCCGCTCGACGCCTGGTAGCAAGCTACCATCGTTTCCGCTCGACTTGCATGTGTTAAGCCTGCCGCCAGCGTTCAATCTGAGCCATGATCAAACTCTTCAGTTTAAATCATACAAGATCCGAAGATCTTAAATCTGCTCAAGACAAAAACTCAATTCTTGACGAGTCGTTGACTTGGTATTTCTTACCGAAATACTCCAGTCAGCGCCCACACGAATTACTTGGTTAATTTTTTAAAGAGCGTTTGAGCCGTGGCTCAATCAGGAGGCGAATTATACATCGTTTCGCTGCCCTGTCAACCGTTTATTTCGAGAAGCTTCAGAAGCATTTCCTTCCAAACCCCCCAACCTAACCGGCCGGTACTGCTTGATTCGAGAAGCGCATTCTACAGCGTATCCGAACCGTGTCAACCGTTTTCGCGTTCAAAGTTTAAATCACATTTCCTAAACTTTTCAACGTCTTACTAAACAGTTTCCGCTCGATTCCTGCCCCTCTAAAACCGGCTGTCCCTCAAGCGAGATGCGCATTCTACAGACTTCTCGGGACAGGTCAACGGGGAATTTGAAGAAAGTTCAAATTCCCCGTTATCCGCCTATTTCACCATAGTGATACGAGCAACCTTCTTCTTGCCGGCCTGGATGACACAGGTGTCGCCTTCGGCAAACATTCTGTCACCCTCAAGCTTCACCCCATCTATAAAGACGGCCCCGCGGCCCAGTACATCCCGCGCTGCCGCACCGTTCTTAACCAGTCCGGCCATACGCAGCACCGTACCAATCGCCAGCTGCTCCCGCCCCTCCAACGCAACGCTTACCTCTGGCACGTTGTCGGGTATTTCGCCTAGCGTCACACGGTTGCCCGCAGACTTGTGGGCAGTCTTCGCCGCTTCTTCATTATGGAAGCGGGTGATCAGCTCTTCTGCCAGCAGCTTCTTATAGTCCTGCGGATTGGCTCCGGAACTTACCTGGGCCTGGAACGCTTCCACTTCAGCCAGAGGCCGGAAACTCAGTAGTTCAAAGTAACGCCATAACAACTCATCGGGTACTGACAGAAGCTTGGTGTACATTTCACCAGGCGCGTCATTCACACCCACATAGTTACCCAACGACTTGGACATCTTCTGTACACCATCCAGGCCTTCAAGAATGGGCACCGTCAATATGACTTGCGGCTTCTGGCCGTAGTGCTTCTGCAATGCCCGACCCATCAGCAGGTTGAACTTCTGATCGGTACCGCCCAGCTCGACATCTGCCTCCAGGGCGACCGAATCGTATCCCTGAATGAGAGGGTATAGAAATTCGTGTATCGCAATCGGCTGACCACCAGTGTAACGCTTGTCAAAATCGTCGCGCTCGAGCATGCGGGCCACCGTATACTGTCCCGCCAAAGCAATCATGTCGGCGGCACTCATTTTGCTCATCCACTCAGAGTTGAAAGCCACGCGGGTTTTGGCAGGGTCCAGAATTTTGAACACCTGCTCTTTATACGTAATCGCATTAGCCGCTACCTGCTCGCTGGTCAGCGGCGGCCGGGTAGCGCTCTTGCCCGACGGGTCACCAATCATACCGGTGAAGTCGCCGATCAGGAAAATGACCTCGTGGCCCAAATCCTGGAACTGGCGTAATTTGT
Source organism: Marinobacter sp. LV10R520-4 (assembly GCF_002563815.1). Classification (NCBI taxonomy): domain Bacteria; kingdom Pseudomonadati; phylum Pseudomonadota; class Gammaproteobacteria; order Pseudomonadales; family Marinobacteraceae; genus Marinobacter; species Marinobacter sp. LV10R520-4. The sequence continues at coordinate 933,335 of NZ_PDJM01000001.1, forward strand.
TAATCAGCACCGTGTGACCAAGATGAAGATCGGGCGCAGTGGGATCAAAACCAGCCTTTACACGCAGCGGGCGCCCTTCTTTGAGCTTGGCAACAAGCTCCTCTTCAGGAATTAGCTCGTCGATACCACGCTTGATCAGCGCCAGCGATTCATCAATCGATGCCATGAAAACCCCACCTCATAATTTGACTTGAAACAGCTCCAGTTCACAGAGTTCAATGACAACCCTGCCTATTCGCCGCGACTTTGCTAAGATACTATCGTTCGGTTTTTGACCATCACTGCACAGCCGTGGCGACGCATTGTAACAATCGCGCTCCGAGAAATCCGCGCAACAAACACCGCAACTGTAATGTTGACGTCTGTTGCCGGTGATTCTTATACGGTAATCTATCAGTCGAATTACTAAAATCGGCTTTAATACAGCGGCACACGCTGCCGGAATCTCGACTTAAACGGGTGAAATACGTGTTCAAAACATTCCCCAAGACCCACATTACAATCGCAGCAGCGGCGACCGTTGTTGTTACCACTGCCGCGCTGATGAGCCCGAGTGCAGATGTAGAAGCCAAGCGTATGTCCATCGCGCTTGATCTTGAATCGGGCACAGCCACCACCGTTGTTACTACTCTTTCTACGGTGCCAGCATCTTTAGTGCCCGGGGCAAAGACAGAAGCACCCCAGGCATCGAGCACTCCAACCGACGTAAATTCGAACCTGACGGCGACCGTCGCGCCTTCAACCATTCGTACCAATGAGGCGAAGGAGGTCCTTCTCCCCAGCCTTGGCAAGCCGGCAATAAACTGGCAATCGTTTGATGTTCGCTCAGGTGATACTTTATCGACTTTGTTCAAAAGAGCCGGCTTTAACGACGGCATTATGCTGTCGGTTATTCACGGAGCAGGCGAAGCGAAGAAACTGCAGCGCCTCTACGCTGGTGAAACCATCCGCTTCGCCACGAACTCTGAAGGCATCCTTACAGGGGTTGAGCTGCAACGCAGCAAACTGGAACGTTTAAGCATAACTCTTGGCACCGACGGCTTCACTGGAAAAAAGGTGGTTCGTGAACCAGAGGTGCGAACAGCGTTTGCCAAAGGCACCATCGATGGTTCCCTTTATCTGGCCGCCCGCGCCGCTGGTATGGACGACCGGCTAACAATGGAAATGTCTGGCATTTTTGGCTGGGACATCGATTTTGTATACGACGTGCGCAAAGGTGACCGCTTTGAAGTGATTTATGAAGAGCTTTATCTTGACGGCGAAAAATTTGGCAGCGGACGCATCCTGTCGGCTAACTTTGTTAATCGCGGCGAAGACAACATTGCCATGCTGTACACAGACGCTCAGGGTGACACTGATTACTACAGCCCCACCGGCAGAAGCATGCGTAAAGCCTTTTTGCGCGTACCACTGAACGCGCGGGTTTCATCATCCTTTAACTTGCAGCGCCGGCATCCGGTATTGGATGTTGTCAGGCCCCACGAAGGCACCGACTACGCGGCGCCCCCAGGAACGCCCATCAAAGCCGTAGGCAACGGTCGAATCAAATTTGCCGGCTGGAAAGGCGGTTACGGCCGCACGGTTGTGCTGGCACACGGCGACAATATTACAACGCTCTATGCCCACATGAGCAGACTTGGCAAAGGCATCAAAAATGGCGGACGGGTGAAGCAAGGCGAAACCATTGGCTACGTTGGCTCTTCCGGCATGGTCACTGGCCCGCACTTGCACTATGAGTTTCGGGTTAACGGTGCGCCGCGCAACTCACGCACCGTTAAGCTGCCAGACGCCAAACCCATTCCGAAAACTGAACTGACCCGCTTCAAACAGGTCACACAGCAACAGCTGGCGCAGTTCAACACGTTACGCGGCAATGAAAAACAGCCTTTGACTCTGGCTTCAGGGAAGTAAACATGACTGCCTGGATAGGGCTGATGTCTGGCACCAGCATGGACGGCATAGACGCCGTGCTGGTGTCATTTGAAACCAACACCATAAAATTTCACGCTCGCCACACTCTGCCTTACCCTGTCGAACTTCGAGCCAGACTAGAACTGGCCGCACAGAATCACGCAACACCCGATGAGCTGGGTGAACTGGACACACTGACGGGCCAACTGTTTGCCGAGGCTGCCAACATCGTTATTCAGCAATCTGGCATACCCTTAGCAGATATTGGCGCAGTGGGCAGCCATGGCCAAACCATACGCCACCAGCCTAGCGGCAGTGCGTCATTTTCCCTGCAAATTGCCAATCCCAGCATTATCGCCGAGCACACCGGAGTAGCCACTGTTGCCGATTTTCGTCGCCGTGACATGGCCGCTGGGGGTCAAGGCGCACCACTGATGCCGCTGTTTCACCAATCGTTCTTCAGTAGCGCAGAGGAAGATCGCTGCATTATCAATCTGGGTGGCATTGCCAATATTACCTGGCTGCCGAGGGCCGGAACAGGAAGCGTTTACGGGTTCGACACAGGCCCGGCCAATGCCCTGTTAGATGCCTGGTGTGCTGACCAGACTGGTCGTCATTTTGACTCTGACGGCCGTTTGGCCGAAGAAGGCATTGTCAACGAGGCGCTGCTCAGTGATCTGTTTACTGACGCCTACTTTGCAAGCCCGGCACCGAAAAGTACCGGCAAAGAACGTTTTAACCTGGGCTGGATAAAAACCCGGCTGCAGCGTTACCCAAACTTACTTGCCCCCGATGTGCAGCGCACACTGCTGCAGCTGACAGTGCTCAGTATTGCTCAGCAAATGCCGCAATCGAACGCGTTTAAAGTGTACGTGTGTGGCGGAGGGGCGCTGAATCCGGTGTTAATGCGCGAACTGTCCCAGGCGCTTAGCCCGGCTGCCGTGTGCAGCACGGAGGAGCTTGGGCTCGACCCGCAATGGGTGGAACCGGTCGGGTTTGCCTGGCTGGCCCGTCGCACCGTTCTGGGACTGAGTGGAAACCTTCCAGAAGTAACCGGCGCCAGCGGGCCGAGAGTATTGGGAGCTATCTACCCGGCCTGATAAACGCAGAGTACGAACAGTTCATCAGGCATTGCCGGCAGCCAGTTAGACAGACAACGCCAACAGCCCGTCAGATTTATATGGAGAAAGAACTGCCGCAGCCGCAAGTGGCGCTGGCGTTAGGGTTGTTCACCACAAACTGGGATCCCTGAAGGCCCTCCAGATAATCCACCGTCGACCCTACCAAGTACTGATAACTCATCGGGTCTACCAGTAATTTAACGCCGTCACGCTCGATGATTGTATCTTCGTCGTCTAGGGCGTCATCGAATGAAAACCCGTACTGAAAGCCAGAACATCCCCCACCGGTTACATACACCCGCAAATTGAGATCGGCGTTGCCTTCTTCATCAATAAGCTCTTTGGCTTTGGCCGCCGCACTGTCACTGAAAAACAGCGGGGCTGATACCTGTTGCTGAACTGCGCTCAAGTTCCCCTCCGGAATGTTGGCTGAATTTCAATGATTATCGTATTCTTGACTAAAACAATCAACTATTACCAGAGCTCAAACATTACGCATTGAGGCGCCTTGGACCGCAGGCTAGTTCGCCACCAGCTTGCTCCACAAAAAGGTGCGTTCGGCCTGCACTGTTTCTTTGCCTTCTGGCTGCGCGACTACCTGCACTTCCAGAGGCTCAAACCCGTCGGGCAACGTGAGTGAGCCATTGTTGCTGGCGGGCTGCCTGATACTGTTTGCGTAGCTTTGTCGCAGACGCCTTTAACTGGTCACGCTCAACTTCAACCTGGCCCAAGCGTGCAATTTCACTATCAGTGCCGTGCTGCACACCGGCCCAGTAGCCGCCGGCCAAAAACGTCCCACAAACCAGCGCCAACGTCAGCCTGCGCCGGCCGACACGTCTACGCTTGCTTGTTTGAGGGGCGGAGTTAGCCACCCTTAAAGGCCACACCAGTAGCTCGTGTTACAGCTGTTGCGGCTCTCATGGCAGCATGGCCGGCGCTTCCAGGCCCATGGTTTCAGCGATGCCAAACATGACGTTCATATTCTGTACGGCCTGGCCGGCAGCACCTTTCACCAGATTATCAATTACCGAGGTGACAATAACCACGTTGCTGCCTTCCTGCCGGTGCAGCGCCATGCGGCAGTGATTCGCACCACGCACACTGCGGGTTTCCGGATGACTGCCAAACGGCATCACATCCACAAAGGGCTCGGCCCGATAACGTTCTTCGTACAGTTTCTGCAACCGGTCAAAATCGCCCGGGTTATTCAATTCAGCGTAAAGCGTTGCTTCTATACCGCGAATCATCGGCAGCAGATGCGGCACAAATGTTATACCCGCGATGGTTCCAGCGGCCTGGCTCAAGCCCTGGCGAATTTCCGGCAGGTGGCGATGACCAGAGGCGCCATAGGCCTTGAAACTTTCACCAACCTCGCCGTGCAACATACCCACGCTGGCCTGACGGCCGGCACCGCTGGAGCCCGACTTGGCGTCGGCGATTAAGCGGGAGCTGTCTACCAGCCGGTTTTCCAATAAGGGCAGAAAACCGAGTTGCACCGCGGTAGGATAACAACCCGGGTTAGCCACCAGTTGGGCATCACGGAGTTCACTGCGCACGACTTCTGGCAAACCGTAAACGGCCTTTTCTGCCCACTCTGGACTCGCGTGTGGCATGCCATACCATTTAGCCCACACGCCCAGATCTTTCAGGCGGAAGTCGGCTGACAAATCCACGACTCGCACACCCGCTGCCATCAACTCTGGCACCATGCGCATAGCGACGCCGTGAGGCGTGGCGAAAAACACCAGATCACACTGGCAAAGTACAGTCACATCGGGTTCTGAAAACGCCAGATCAAAGTGGCCGCGCAGATTTGGATAAAGGTCAGAAACTGGCATACCTGCTTCCGAACGTGAAGTAATGCAATGCACTTGTGCCTGGGGATGCACCGCCAGAATCCTCAACAATTCTACGCCGGTGTATCCGGTACCACCTACAACACCTACTTTAATCACGTTTAAGCTCCTGCTTGTCTGTTTCCTGAAATTGCATTTTTAGCGGCCATTCTATCATGATAAGCCAACCGCTTATTGCAGCCCTGACCGAGGTGGCTACAATACCAAAGACAGTCTGCGCCGGATTAGACCCGGTATGAAAATCATCAACCGGCCCAGGCCCTGCATGCACCCACTATGATCCGTTCCACACGCCAGCTAACGGCAAAAATGAAAGCCAGCTTCCGACGCCGGATATCCGGGGCAGACGCGCTGCCGCAACTAGCCTTGCTGGGCCTGCTTTCCGGCTTGGTCACCGGCGGCGTCATTCTGATCTTCCGCCTCGCCATTGAGTGGCCCTTGAAATATTTCCTACCCGGGGATGGAACCGGGGCTTTCCCCTCCGAGGCTTTCGAGGGTCTGGATGTTGTCACACGGGGGGTTTTACCTCTGGTCGGCGCGTTTGGCCTTGGCGTGCTGCTGCATCGTCTGGCGACTCATGACCGTAAAGTCGGTGTTGTTCATGTTATGGAACGCCTGAACTACCACCAGGGCTATATTACTGCCAAAAGCGCCTTTATTCAGTTCATTGTAGGCGTTGCAACCGTTGTTACCGGGCAATCTGCAGGCCGGGAAGGGCCCGCAGTTCATTTAGGGGCGGCTTTTTCAAGTTTAATGGGTCAGTGGATGCGACTGCCCAACAACAGCATCCGCACCCTGGTGGCCTGCGGCTGCGCTGCGGCCATATCGGCATCGTTCAACACGCCTATTGCAGGGGTGGTTTTCGCAATGGAAGTGGTGATGATGGAATACACCATCGCCGGCTTCACTCCCATCATTCTTGCAGCCGTCAGCGCCGCGATAGTCACCCAGATCGTGTACGGCCCAGACCCCGCGTTTAATGTTCCTGCACTGATGACGAACTCACTGCTGGAGATACCCTGGATTCTGGTTATTGCAGTCATTATGGGTGTTGCAGCGGCGCTTTTCATTTACCTGGTGGAATACATGGGGCGCTTCAACCACCGCCCTATCTTATTACGCGTCATTATTGCCGGCGTTCTAATGGTTCCCGTCGCCATTTTCGTACCCCAAACCATGGGGATCGGCTACGACACGGTCAATGACGCTATAAACGGCGGACTCGGCTTCTGGCTGCTCTTGAGCGTGGGAGTCGCAAAACTCTTGATTACCGCGCTAACGGTTGGCCTGGGTATGCCCAGCAGCATCATAGGGCCTACGCTTTTCATAGGCGCGACGCTCGGCGGAGCCATGGGGTTGATCGGTGCAGAAATCATGCCGGGCCACGCCTCCTCTGTTGGCTTTTACGCCATGCTGGGCATGGGCGCGATGATGGGCGCGGTATTGCAGGCGCCTCTAGCGGCGCTGATGGCGTTGATGGAACTGACCCGCAACCCCAATATTATTTTGCCGGGCATGCTGATTATCACCACCTCAAGCTTGGTGACCAGCGAAGCGTTTGGCCGTAAATCGCTTTTTTTGACCATTCTCAAATCCCAGGGCCTGAGCTATCAGAACTCTCCGGTGATTCAAGCATTGCGGCGGGTATCGGTGGCAGCCATCATGGATAAGAGTATCCTGCGTATCCAACGCCGGCTGACGCCGGAAGAAGCACGCAAAATCCTCAAATCCGAGCCTAAGTGGCTGGTAATTGACGGCAGCAACGGACCAACGTCGCTAATGCCGGCGGTAGATCTGGCACGTTTTCTGGAGGACAGCGAAAAACTGCTGAAAACCGAAGACCAGCCCCTGCCCGAGCAGATTGACCTGATGAACATACCGGCAAACCGTCGCGATCTGGCACCGGTGCAATATCAGGCCACGCTCGAGGAGGCATTGTATGAATTTGATAACAGCAGCGCAGAAGCTCTTTATGTTCAGCGCCACGTGGCGCCAATGATCCAGAGGGTTCATGGGGTTGTGCTGAAATCAGATATCGAAAGTTACTATCAATATCGGCGGAGTTAAACATGCTTTGGGTTAAGGCTTTTCACATAATTTCGATGGTGTGCTGGTTTGCCGGCATTTTTTACCTGCCACGGCTATTTGTTTACCACGCGGCCTGCGAAGACCAGCCGGGTCGCGAACGCTTCAAAATTATGGAGCGCAAGCTGTACAACGGGATTACCACGCCGTCTATGATTGCCACGGTAATTTTTGGCGTTTGGCTGCTCAGCTATAACCTGTCTGGCTATTTCAGCCAGGGCTGGCTCCACGTCAAACTTGTATTGGTAGCGCTGCTGGTCGTTTATCACTTTTATTGTGGCCACCTGGTCAAAGTGTTCCGCGACGATCGCAACACCCGTGGCCACGTGTTTTACCGCTGGTTTAACGAATTGCCCGTATTTGTACTGCTGGCGGTAGTTATTCTTGCGGTTGTACGGCCATTTTAGGCCATCACCCCACCACTATTCCCAACAACAATCTCAGCGCAAGGAGAAAGCCATCAAACTCCGTAGCCGTCCTCAAGTATTGATCTTGTCCGGGCTGGACCCCTCCGGTGGCGCCGGTGTGCAAGCCGACATTCAATCTGTTACCTCTCTGGGCTGTCATCCGCTGCCCGTACTGACCTGCCTGACCGTGCAAGACACCCGCAACGTTTATGCCGCGGAGCCGATTGACGCCGATCTGATTCGTCGTCAACTTGAATGCCTGGCTGGCGACACGCCCATTCACGCTATAAAAACCGGCGCTCTGGGCAATGCCGACGTGGTGGACGTGCTGGTAGAATTCGTCCGCAAACGGCCACACATACCGCTGATTGTAGACCCTGTGATTAAAGCCGCCGGCGGCGGCGATCTGGCAGACTCAGAACTCATTAACGCCATGCTGACACGGCTCTTCCCTCTGGCGGAAATGATCACGCCCAACGGCGTGGAACTGGAATTACTAACCGGCGAACCTGATCCGCAAAAAGCCGCCATTAAACTCCAGCTGGCGGGCTGCGGTGACGTGTTGGCCACAGGTGGCCACGGCACCGGCGAAGCCATCATCAATGTGCTGTACCGACGTGGTGCCGAGCCCCAGAGCTGGCATATCGAACGTATTGGTGGCGAATATCACGGCACCGGTTGCACGCTGGCGTCTTCTATTGCCGCAGGCCGTGCTAGCGGCCTGTCGCAGCGCGCTGCTATCGCGCAGGCGCAGAACTACGTGCATCGCGCCATTGTTCAAGCGCTGAAAGTGGGCGAGGGGCAACCGGTGCCCGATCGGGGGATTCTGTGGAAACATTAACGCTAAAACCCGGTCTGTATGCCATCACCGACGGCCATTTAACCCCTGGCGACACACTGATAACGGCGGTAGAAGCCGCGCTGGAAGGCGGCGCGGTACTGGTACAATACCGTGAAAAGCGCTTGCCGGCAGCCGAACAGCTGCGCCAGGCCAGCGCCCTGCAATGCGCCTGCAGCAATGCCGGCGTGCCGCTATTGATTAATGACAACATCGAGCTGGCCTTGCGGGTGCAAGCAGCCGGTGTGCATCTGGGCCAAGGCGATACCACCCTGATCGAGGCTCGGCGCCTGATCGGCGAACGGGCCATTATTGGCATCACCTGCCACGCCGATATAGCGCTGGCGCAAGCCGCCTGGAAGCAAGGTGCAAGTTATCTGGCATTTGGCCGATTTTATCCATCAACCACAAAACCCGACGCTTCCGCGGCCGACACGCAAGTGCTGGGACTGGCCAAACAGTTCCAGCTCCCGGTTACCGCTATTGGCGGCATTACCCTGAGCAACGCCGAACCTCTGATACGCGCAGGCGCCGATTTGCTGGCAGTAGCCGGTGGGCTTTTCAGCACCGACATTAGTGCCACCGCAAAACGCGCCCGCGAATTTAGCCGGCTGTTTGCCCAACATCGTTCTCAATTTTTTCAAAACATTTAACAGGAGCCAAGACATGACGCACTCCGAAACCCTGTTCGAACAGGCCCAGAAATACATTCCTGGTGGAGTTAACTCCCCGGTACGGGCTTTTCGCGGTGTTGGCGGTACGCCGATCTTTTTCAAAAGTGCCCAAGGCGCGTATCTTTACGACGAAGACGATCGCCGTTACATTGATTACATCGGCTCTTGGGGACCCATGATTATTGGCCACTCCAACCCGCTTATAAAAGACGCTTTGCACGCCCAGATTGGAAAAGGCATCGGTTACGGCGCGCCGACCGCCATCGAAACCGAGATGGCCAAGAAAGTCTGTGAACTGGTGCCGTCCATCGAACTGGTGCGCATGGTGAACTCCGGCACCGAAGCCACCATGAGCGCGCTTCGCCTGGCCCGCGGCTACACCGGCCGCGACAAAGTGGTCAAGTTTGAAGGTTGCTACCACGGCCACGTTGATTCACTGCTGGTGAAAGCCGGTTCCGGAGCGTTGACCTTGGGCATACCAAATTCTCCGGGTGTACCCGCTTGCCTGGCCGAACTTACCCTGACCCTGAACTTCAACGATATTGATGACGTGCGCAAAACCTTCCGCACCATGGGCAACGAGATCGCGGCCATTATTGTAGAGCCGGTCGCCGGCAACATGAATTGCATTCCACCGGTTCCGGGGTTTCTGGAAGGCCTGCGCGAGATCTGCGACGAATACGGCACGGTGTTGATCTTTGACGAAGTGATGACCGGTTTCCGTGTATCACTGGGCGGCGCCCAGGGCTTGTTCGGTGTAACCCCAGACCTGACGGCGCTGGGCAAAGTGATCGGTGGCGGCTTACCGGTAGGTGCTTTCGGCGGCAAACGCGAAATCATGGAACACATTGCGCCTTTGGGCCCAGTTTACCAGGCAGGCACCTTGAGCGGTAACCCGCTGGCGATGACCGCTGGCCTGGCCACCCTGAACGCAATTTCCGAGCCCGGATTTCACGACGCCCTGACCCTTAAAACTGAAAAAATCTGCGCTGGCCTGAAGGCTGCAGCCGACGACGCAGGTATTCCGCTAGCGGTACAAGGGGCTGGTGCTATGTTTGGCTTCTTCTTCAGTAAAGAATCGTCCGTCACCCGCTTTGACCAGGTAATGGAATGCAATATCGAACGCTTCAAGAAGTTTTTCCAGGGCATGCTGGCGGAGGGCATTTACCTCGCGCCGTCAGCTTTTGAAGCCGGTTTTACCAGCGCCGCCATTTCCGATGAGGACATCGAGTTCACTCTGAACGCAGCACGCAAGGTCTTCGCAACGCTGTAAAATATTGCGATAACGCTGCCCCAAACAAAAAGGCCACTGCTAATCACAGTGGCCTTTTTTATATCCCGGTTTTTATGTCAGCTACCGTTTTTCCCAATTTACAACCGCGCGGCGCGGCTTTCGGCCTGCTGTGCACCGGCCACATTGCCCCGAGCCCTGCGAATGTCGGCCAACAGTAACCAGCCTGAACGCTGCAAACGCTCGTCACGCCCCGCCAGCGACAACCCCTTAAGGGTAAACTGTTCAGCGCTACCAAGCTGGCCGGTCATCACGTAGGCTTCAGACAGCTTGAAATACACCGCCGCAGACCGCGGTGCAATGCGCTGCGCCCGTTCCAGGCGGGTAATCGCCGCAGCCCCATTACCTTGCGCAATCAGGGTATCGGCCTCTTTTACCAAGCCCGCTGCCGCAGCAGGCATCTGATCACCAGATTCGCGGTACCCGGGCACGCCTGTTGGCTGTTGTGATTTCTGTTCAGGCGGCTGTTCGCTTTTGCGCCATACCTGCGGTTCATCGGCTGGTTTGGCGGCGCCGTCGGTCAGTGGCGGCTTAGGCGCCTGCGGACGCTCTCCGGCAGGCACGTAAATACCGCCACCAGGCCCACTGGCACAGCCCGCCAGTAGCAAAACGGCACAAACAACTGCGCGGCGAAACATCTGTGCTTTATTCTGCATGTCCTTTTGTACTCTCATCATTGAAACAACCCTTCAAACCAACCACGGATTTTTTGCGGCAGAGCGCCGGCACAGGTGATTGTCTGCTTTGGCTCGCTGCCGGTGATAAACGGCATCAGGCGCGCATTCTCGCATTGTTCATCGGTTAACGCCTGCTGTTGTACATTTACCCAATGGTATTGCACGCCATCGGGTACCACCGGCGTGAAACTGTTTTGCGGCACCTGCGCCATAAAATTCGACCACACCGGCAAAGCTCCGCTGGCCCCAGTTAACCGGGTAGCGCCGTTGTCGTCCCGCCCTACCCAGACGACCGCCAGCAAGTCGCCGCTAAAGCCGGCAAACCAGGCATCGCGGCCGTCATCGGTGGTGCCTGTTTTGCCCGCCAGCGCCAAAGCGCGGGGAACCGTGTTATAGGCCGAACGGCCCGTGCCCTCTTGCATGGTTTCCTGCATGGCGTATTGCAGCAGGTGCACTGCGGCCGGGTCGGCCACCTGGTTCACTTGCAAGCTGTAGCGGCTAAGCGGTTCGCCGCCCGCGTCGGTCACCTCCCGAATGGTGCGCAGCGGGGTGTTAAACCCTGAGGTCGCAAGGCCCTGGTATATCTGCGCCACATTCACCGGCGTCATTGCCACAGCACCCAACAACATAGACGGATAGTCGGAAATAGCCGAGCTAGTACCAAACACCTGCAGCGTGGACTTCACCTCGGCCAATCCGATGTCCAGACCCACCCGAACCACTGGCAGGTTGTAGGATTTAGACAACGCCTGATGCAAAGGCACTTCGCCCCGTTCCAGACCGTCGTAGTTTTTTGGCTGCCACACCGTGCCATTCTCGAATTTCAGGGTGAAGCGCGTGTCCTGCAACGGAGTAATCAGCGTGTAACGCTGGGGCTGCGACAAGGCGGCCAGGTACACAAAGGGCTTCACCAATGAACCAATCTGGCGGCTGGCATCCAGTGCCCGGTTGAAACCGGCGTAACGCGGGTCGCGCCCGCCGACCAGGGCTAGCACTTCGCCGCTGTCTTTCGCGGTCACCACCAACGCCGACTCCAGCGCTTCGTCGCCCAGCCGCGGCAGCGTTTCCGTTACCGCTTTCTCCGCAGCCATCTGCATAGCTGGGTTAAGAGTGGTAAAAATCCGCAGGCCTTCGCTGCGCAGGTCTTCCTCTTTGTAATCCCGTGCCAGGTGGCGGCGAACCAGATCGATATAGGCCGGGTAGCGATTCTGCGAAAAAGAAGCCTTGTCACTCACGCCCAAAGGCAAAGACCGGGCGCGCTGCGCGTCAGATTCACCCAAAAGGCCTGCTTGCTGCATTTGGTCCAGCACCAGGTTGCGCCTTGCGGTGGCCCGCTGTGAATGGCGGCGGGGGTTGTAATAACTCGGCCCCTTGACCATGCCCACCAGCAACGCCAGTTGGTGGGGCAGCAAATCCTCCAATGCCTCGGCAAAATAGAACTGGCTGGCCAGGCCAAAACCGTGAATACTGCGTGTGCCCGCCTGGCCCAGATAAACCTCGTTAAGATAGGTTTCAAGAATGTCGCTCTTGCTGTAATGCAGCTCCAGCAGAATCGACATCAAAGCTTCGTTACCCTTGCGCAGCAGAGTTTGCTCGCGGGTCAGGAAAAAGTTTTTCACCAGCTGCTGGGTCAGCGTGCTACCACCCTGAACAATGCCACCAGCGCGAATGTTCGCCAGTATGGCGCGGGCAATCGACAGCGGCGCAATACCGTGATGGTCGTAAAAACTGCGGTCTTCCACCGACATCAGCGCGGCCGGCAGCAACTCTGGCAATTTATCCAACTGTACTAAAATCCGGTCTTCCTGATGCGCCGGATAAATACCGCCAATCTGCGCCGGTTCCAGGCGCACAATCCCACTATCAGGGCCTTTAACAACCTTCAAACTCTGCACCTGGTCACCCGCTATATTCAGCGCCAGGTGCCGCCGCGGCTCTTTGCCATCGGGGAAATCAAAGCCGCGACTGCTGATCAGAAAGCGCCCACCGCTGCGCTGATAACTGCCCGAGCGCGAACCATCACCTTTGTGAAAGCCCGCCAATGCCAGCTCCTGCTCAAGCGCAGCGGCACTTACTGGCGCACCGCTGTAAAGTTCCAGCGGCCGGGCGTAAACCCGCGATGGCACCTCGAAGCGGCGACCCTCAAAGCGCGATGTGACCTGCGCATCCAGATACACCATCCAGCCCGCCAGCAATACCAGGCCAAGCAGTGCCAGACGCAGTAAAATACGCCAGAAACCCTTGCGGCGGGACTGTGCGGCGGCGGGCTGTTTACGAGAAGCCGGTTTTTTGCGGCCGGGCTTGCGGGCCTTGTCGGTATTTTTCATGGCGGCAGTATAACGAACGCTCTGGTGTCTGGTGTGACTAATTGGTAAACCTACTGACCTTCTGGGGGGCTTGCGAATTAGCCAGACAAGACACTAGCCTTCGCAGCAGGCCAGTTGTGTGTTATTTCCGTAATCTAGCCATTATGATGTCACATAGACAATTAATGGGTTCAAGCAACACGAGGAAAACACTTTGAGCGATTCGCCTGCGAACACACTGGTTCAAGCTTTACAAAATCCGGCTTTGTACGACCATCCGGTTCACCAGTTTCAGGTTATCGAAACCCACATTTCCCAGGTTCTTCTGACCGGTGAGTTTGCCTACAAAATCAAGAAGCCGATGGATTTTGGCTTCCTCAACTTTTCCACCTTGCCGCGGCGCAAGCATTTCTGCGAAGAAGAGCTGCGGCTGAACCGGCGCCTGGCAGCGCCTTTGTATCTGCAAGTTATCCCCATTACCGGCACGCCACAAAATCCGGTGCTGGGTGGCAGCGGGGAAGCCTTTGAGTACGTTTTGAAAATGCGCCAGTTCCGCCAGGACGATTTGTTCGATCGCCAGCAGGAACGGGGCGAACTGGAGCCGGAGCGCCTAGCGACACTGGCCCAACAAGCAGCGGAGTTTCACGACAGCCTGCCGCCGGTTGACCCCGCAAGCCCGCTAGGAGCGCCCGACGCGGTCTACGCCGCCATGCAGGAGAATTTCGACCAGATTCGGCCGCTGCTGAGCGATGCCGGCCAGCTTGCACAGCTGGACAATCTGGAAATCTGGACCCGCACCACCTTCGAACGCCATCAACCACTGATTGCTGCACGCCACCAACAAGGCCTGGTGCGTGAATGCCATGGCGATCTGCATCTGGCGAACATCACTATTTATAACGATCAGGTAACGGTGTTTGACTGTATCGAGTTCAACGAGCCGTTCCGCTGGATTGATGTTATTAACGATCTGGCATTCCTGCTGATGGACCTGGAATCCCGAGGCGAAACCGCCAAAGCCAACTTGGTGTTGAACACCTACCTGGAATATCGCGACGATTTTGAGGCGCTGCCTCTGCTGCCGCTTTACAAGGCTTACCGGGCAATAGTGCGAGCGAAGATTGCGCTGTTCACTATGGGTAATCCGTCCTTGGGCGACAGTGAAAAAGAAGAGCTGATGCAGCGTTATAACGCCTACGCTCAGCTTGCAGAAGATTACAGCAGCATTCCTAACCGCTACTTTATTGCCACCGTCGGCTTATCCGCAAGCGGTAAAACCTGTGTCAGTGCCGCTTTGGCTGGCGAACTGGGTCTTATTCGGCTGCGATCAGACGTTGAACGTAAACGTCTGCATGGGCTGGCACCGCTGGACAGCAGTCAGTCACCTACCGGAGGCAACCTCTACTCCGCCGAAGCCAACACAAAGACTTATGAACGTTTGGCGAAGCTTGCCAGCAGCCTGCTTGCTGCAGGCTTCCCGGTTATAGCCGACACGGCCTGCCTGAAAGAGCAGGAGCGCGCGCTGTTTGCCGCTGTTGCGGAAAGCCAGGGAGTTCCGTTTGCGCTGATTCATTGCGAAGCGCCAGAGGAACTGCGAAAAGAATGGGTACGCAAACGCAAAGGCGACGCCTCGGAAGCCACAGAAGAATTGCTGAATGCCCAGAAAGACTGGTTTGAACCCCTGACCGCTGAAGAAAAAATCTATACCGCCCACCTTCGTACCGATCAGGAACATGTGGCAGAAGCCGTTGCAGACCGAATTCGACAGCATTTTGGCCTTCCACCCAGGTAAGACCTTGGAGCTACCAAGGCCAAAACGGACTGCATGGACGATGCTCGTTATAAAGCCGGAACAGAACGCTAGAAGGAAACATCATGCCAACAGACACCGTACACCATATTAAAGACCCACTTTACGAAACGCTTCGCACTGAGGATATTAGTGCCTTCAATGCTAAAAAATCAGCTCGCGGCGATCTTCCCAGTTTTGCTCATGGGGATTTCAGAGGGCTGGACTTGCGTGGCATGGATGCCAAAGGGCTCGACATGAGCCACGCCTATTTTCGAGGCGCAGACCTCAGAGGTATAGATTTCAGTCACTCAAACCTGGAAGGAGCCAGTATTGCGGGTGCCAAGATTTCCGGCAGTTTCTTTCCTGACCGGCTTCAAGCCGATGAGCTTTTAATGTCTCTGAACCATGGCACGCGTATGCGGTACAGCACAGGCACGTAACAAGCAGGCAGATGAAGCTGGACGCCTTAACTGAACCGGACGTCAGACTTCAAGAATAACCGGCACCGGTTTGGTCAGAGTCATCTCTCCGGACGGGGTACCGTCATCGTTGGCCAGGTTTGCCCGGTAGGCCATGATCTCTACGCCTGCGTCACAGGCTTGTCGCAACAGCTGGCCGTAATGCCGGTCTATATGATCTGCCGGCCGCACGGTTTCGATAGCCGTGTGATTCACCACAAAAAACAGCACCGCACGATCACCTAACGCAACCTGAGCCATAAGTTCTCGCAGGTGCTTCTGCCCGCGAGTTGTCACGGCGTCTGGAAAAAAGCCCTGACCGTTGTCCTCAAGCGTTACGTTTTTCACTTCTACCCAGGCATCCGGCTTGGCTTCATGGCCGGAAAGTAACAGATCAATCCGGCTTTTTTCTTCGCCATATTTTACTTCCGGGCGGCAATGGCTATACCCAGTCAGCTCAGTGATACGGCTCGCTTCAATCGCCTCGCGGGCCTGGGAATTCGGTCTTGTCGTATTTATACAAGCCAAAGTGCCGGGAGCCGTTTCAACAAGCTCCCAGGTATACAACAGCTTGCGCGCAGGGTTATCGCTGCGGCTCAGCCATACCCTGCCGTCCGTCGGTTGACAACCCAGCATGCTGCCGGTGTTTGGGCAATGGGCGGTTACTTCACTACCATCAGCCAGTCGCACATCGGCCAAAAAGCGCTTGTAGCGGCGAATAAGCCGCCCCTCCAGTAACGATTGTTCAAACTTCATGCATACCTCTTAGTCGTATGTATTGCAGCAAAGCTGGTACCCCCGCAACTTATCTGCTATTTTCCGCAAAATCCCGTTTCAGGGCGAATGCTTTATAATCCAGGTTTTATACCGCACAGCCACGGGGGCTGACGCGAAAGGAAGCAAAGCGTTCTTGTAGCAGTACTCACAAGAGGCCGGGTTCAATGACCAATAAAACAGCCAATTCAAGCGAAAACTTCACCAACTTCACTCCCTACGAAATGAAAAAGGGTGAAGAATACATGAGCGCGCACATGCTTGAACACTTCAAAGGCCTACTGCTGAAGTGGAAGCAGGAGCTGATGGAAGAAGTAGATCGCACCATGCACCACATGCAGGAAGATGCCGCCAACTACGCAGACCCCAGCGACAGAGCTACCCAAGAGGAAGAGTTCAGCCTGGAACTGCGTACCCGTGACCGCGAGCGCAAACTGATCAAGAAGATCGACAAAACCGTTGATCGCATCGACAAAGACGATTACGGCTTTTGCGACCAGTGCGGCGTGGAAATAGGCGCCCGCCGGCTTGAAGCCCGGCCCACTGCCACGTTGTGCATTGATTGCAAAACCCTGGCGGAAATCCGCGAGCGCCAGACCGGCATCTGACCTGCCTGCCAACCTGCCAAAACGGCGCCGGCTGCTATTGCGCCGGCGTGATTCACCATGACGCCTAACGTTTCTTACCGCGGCCGCTTTGCGCCATCGCCCACCGGCCCTCTGCACTTCGGCTCACTGGTGAGCGCGTTGGCCAGCTATCTGGAGGCCAAGCACCACCAGGGCCAATGGCTGGTGCGCGTTGAAGATCTGGACCCATTACGCCAACCGTTAGATGCGACACCCCGAATACTCCGCAGCTTGAGCGCCCACGGTCTGATTGGCGATGAACCTGTACGCTTTCAATCCCAACGCCATAGCGCTTATCGCGCCGCTGCTGAAACCCTGCTGAAAAACGGGCACGCCTATTTTTGCCCCTGCTCACGCAAACAGCTGCTGGCCAACCAAGGTCAACATCCCAACCATTGCCGCAAACATTCCCTCAACCACTACCTCAACCCCAGCGTACCAAACGAACACCCTTGGCCGCCCGGTGACTTCGCCCTGCGCTTTGCCTTGCGCAGCCAACGCTGTCGCTGGACTGACCAGCTGCTGGGTGAACAGCAACAGAACCTGAAGGCAGAAACAGACGACCCGGTGATACTGCGTAAAGAGGGCTTCTACGCTTACCAATTGGCCGTCGTGGTTGACGATATCGATCAGGCCATCAGCCACGTTGTGCGCGGTTCAGACCTGCGCACCATGACCGCCGCCCAGCACCAGATGTTTCAGGCGCTGGGTGCCGTCGTGCCGCAGTTTTTGCACATTCCGGTGATACGCAACCAGCAAGGCCAGAAGCTGAGCAAGCAGAACCACGCCCCGGCGCTGGACGACGCCAATCCCAGCGCAAATTTAATGGCCGCGCTGAACGCTTTAGGCCAACAACCGCCAGCGCAGTTGGCCCAGCAACCACCCGCCAACGTTCTTGCCTGGGCCCATGCCCATTGGCAGCGCAGCGCGATTCCTGTGCCCACCGCCCAGCACTGGTAGCCCGCCATTTCTGACAGCAACGGCGCGATCATGTTATAAAGCCATGAATCCACTGCGGCACGGTTACCCTAGATGTATATCTATCGTCTGGTTTTTTTGCTGGTCCTGGCGATTTACGTATTCTCTCCCAACATTCTTGACTGGTGGATGTCGTCCGGCAATGCCTGGTACAGCCCGTATCTGATCTGGGCCGGATTAATTGCCATTGGCGTATGGTTGGAATGGCGGCGTGATCCCAATGAATTTTAGTGCTGCCGGCCTGCTGCTGGTCAGCGTTGCGTATCTGAGCCTGCTGTTCGGCATTGCCTGGGTATCAGAGCGTGGCTTGCTGCCACGCAAGCTGGTGCGCCACCCGCTCATTTACGTTCTTAGCCTGGGCGTGTACGCCGGCATTTGGTCGGTGTATGCATCGGTGGGTGCCGCGGCGGAAACCGGTTACGGCTTTCTGGCCTATTACGTGGGCATCAGCGGTGCGTTTTTGTTGGCACCGGTGCTGCTGAATCCGTACATGCGTATCGGGCGGGCGTATCAGCTAACCTCGTTGGCTGACCTTTTTGCGTATCGCTATCGCAGCCAATGGGCGGGCACTTTGGTCACACTGTGCTCTGGCGCCGCCATTCTGGCGTTGCTGAGCATGCAGATTCAGGCCGTCACCAGTTCTGCCAGCATTCTTGCCCCCGATGTGTCGCCTAACGTTATTAGTGCTCTGTTCAGCGTAACTGTGGTGCTGTTCGCCATTTTGTTTGGCACCCGCCGCAGCGCCCACGCCAGCAATCACCGGGGGCTGGTGGTGGCCATCGCCTTTGATTCACTGGTGAAGCTGCTGGCACTGCTGCTATTAGGCGGCATCATTCTGTTTGGTGTATTTGGCGGCCCCGATGCCCTTCAGCTCTGGCTGGACCAGAACCAGACTCCCGTTGTTGACATGGCCATGAGTATCGACGACGCCAGTTGGCGGGCGGTTATGCTGATGTCTTTTGCATCGGTGCTGGTTCTGCCACACATGTACCACATGATTTTCAGCGAGAACCCGTCTCCGGCGTCGCTGGCCAAAGCCAGCTGGGGCTTCCCCCTGTACCTGTTGCTGCTAGGCCTGCCGATACCGCTGATTCTCTGGGGTGGCCAGGAGCTTGGGGTAACCACAACTGCCAATTACTACAGCATTGGCATTGGCCAGGCCCTGGGCAGCCCGGCGTTAACGCTGATGATGTACATTGCAGGGCTGTCTGCCGCCAGTGGCTTAATGATTGTAAGCACCCTGGCGCTTGCGGGTATGGCCCTGAACCACATTGTATTGCCCCTGAAAACGCCCAAAGATCAGGCCGACATCTACCGCTGGCTGCAATGGGTCAAGCGGCTGCTGATTGCCCTGATCCTGTTTCTGGCTCTGATGTTTCATGAAACCCTGGGCAAAAATCTGCAGCTGTCGATTCTTGGCGCAATCTCCCTGAGCGGCACCTTGCAACTATTACCCGGCGCTTTAGGTGTCATCTTCTGGCCCGAAGGCAACCGTCGCGGTCTGATCGCCGGCCTGTTGACCGGACTGGCAATCTGGGTGACCACCCTGATGTTCCCCTTTTCCGGCGCTGCAAATCTACTGCTGTGGCTGGGCAGTCCGGTAGTGCCGACTGCCGGTAACTGGCACCTGTTTATGTTCCTCAGCCTGGGCACCAACGTCGCGATGTTCGTGGTGGTGTCTGTGCTTAGCTCCAGCAACAGTGAAGAACGCAGCGCCGCCCAAGCCTGCTCGCTTGGGGCCTTGTCGCGGCCGCAGCGGCGCGAATTGCTGGCCACATCGTCTGCAGACTTTGTACGCCAGCTCAGCGCTCCTCTGGGACAAGATGGCGCCCAGCGCGAGGTGGAACGTGCACTGCTGCAACTGAAACTGCCCGAAGTAGAGTACCGCCCTTATCAGCTAAGGCGCCTGCGAGACCAGGTGGAAGCCAATCTGTCGGGCCTGATGGGGCCGGAAATCGCCCGTGATATGCTCAAGCGCCATTTGGGTTTCAAACCCATGCAGCGAGCAGCTCAGGATATTCGCTACGTGGAAGGCGCCTTGGGCGACTATCAGAACCGGCTCACCGGGTTAGCCGGTGAGCTGGACAATCTGCGCCGGCATTATCGTCAGACCCTGCTAAATCTGCCCATACCCGCCTGTTCAGTGGGTGAAGACGGCGAGATCTTGATGTGGAATCAGACCATGGAGCGCCTGACGGGCATCAGCGCCGACGAAGTGGTTGGCGCGCGCCTGGCCACCTTGCCGCCGCATTGGCACCAGCTTCTGGACGACTTTAACCAGGGCGAAGACGTGCACCGCTACAAACACCGCCTGGACCTGCGTGGCCGGCCACACTGGCTGAACTTGCACAAAGCCGCCCTGAGCGGGCCCGACCATGCCGAGAGCGGCAGCATTATTATGGTCGAAGACCAAACCGAGATTCGCTTGCTCGAAGACGAACTGATGCACAGCGAACGGCTGGCCTCAGTGGGCCGGCTGGCCGCCGGTGTCGCTCACGAGATCGGCAACCCGGTTACCGGCATTTCTTCGCTGGCGCAAAATCTGCGACTGGAAACCGATAACCCGGATATTCTGGACACCGCCGACCAGATTCAGCAGCAAACCCGGCGCATCTCGAATATTCTGCAGTCACTGATGAATTTCGCCCGCACCGGCAATCACGCCCCCGCCAACCGTTACGAGCCTGTGCAAATACGCCGCTGCGTGCAAGAGTCCATCAATTTATTGTCGTTGAGCGACAAGGGGTTGGGCATTTCGTACCTCAACGAGTGCCCTCCGGAACTGCTCATTCTGGGGGATGAGCAGCGGCTGGTGCAGGTGTTTGTAAACCTGCTGACCAACGCCCGTGACGCCTCGCCGGACGGCGGCGAAGTGCGGGTGATTGGCAAGGCCGATGACTACTCGGCTATCATCGAAGTCATTGACCAGGGAAGCGGCATCGCCGCTGACAAGCTTGATCACATTTTTGAGCCGTTTTACACCACCAAACCTACCAATAAAGGCACAGGTCTTGGTCTAGCTCTGGTTTACAGCATTGTTGAAGAGCACTATGGCAATATTCAGGCGCAGAGTCCGGCGTATAGCCCGGCGCAGCTCAACGCCGCAGGCAGCCGCAACCCGGGCACCTGCATTCGCCTGAAGCTGCCTGCTTACGAGCCCGAAGATACACCCGCTGCCTACAGCCAGAATCAAAGGTCCTAGCACAGATATGCCCCGTATCCTGATTGTTGAAGATGAAGACATCATTCGCTCCGCAGTCCGTAAGATGCTGACCCACGCCGGCTACGACGTCACCGACGCTGGTTCGGTGGAGGAAGCCGAAGAGCATGACCTGGGCAGTTTCGATCTGATCATATCCGATCTTCGATTACCCGGTGCTCCGGGCACCGAAATGATCCGACGCGCACCGGCAACGCCGGTGCTGATTATGACCAGCTACGCCAGCCTGCGCTCTGCCGTTGACTCTATGAAACTGGGGGCCGTGGAGTACATCGCCAAGCCTTTTGATCACGACGAAATGCTGGCGTCGGTAGCCGCCATTCTGGCGCGCAAATCCACGCCGGCGGCGGCTGATGACAGCGGCGCCGTGACCACCAAAACAGTGACCCAGGCCTCCGAGTCAGACCCGGCAAGTATCATGTTTGGTCAGTGCGAACCTATGCAGCGGGTGTTCACCCTGATTCGCAAAGTGGCACCCACCGAAACCACGGTGCTTATTCAGGGTGAGTCCGGTACCGGCAAGGAACTGGCAGCTCGCGCCCTTCACTTGATGAGCCCGCGGGCGGCGGCTCCACTGATTTCCGTTAACTGCGCGGCCATTCCCGAAAGCTTGATTGAATCGGAACTGTTCGGCCACGAAAAAGGTGCCTTCACTGGTGCCGTCGGCGCCCGTACCGGGCTGATTGAGGCTGCCAACGGCGGTAGTCTGTTTCTGGACGAAATAGGCGAACTGCCCGCCGAAGCTCAAGCCAGGCTACTGCGGGTTTTGCAAGAGGGCGAAATCCGTAAGGTGGGGTCTACCCAAAGCCTCAAAGTAAACGTGCGCATGCTGGCAGCCACCCACCGCAACTTAAAAGCCATGACCCGCACCGGCGAATTCCGCGAAGATTTGTTCTATCGCCTGAACGTCATGCAGGTGCGCATCCCCCCGCTGCGCGATCGCCAAGGAGATATTCTGATACTGGCGCAGCGCTTTTTAAAGCGCCAAGGTGCCAAAATGGGCAAACCCGATTTACAGCTCAGCGCAGACGCCGTGCGCACTATAGAGCGGCATCGCTGGCCGGGAAACGTACGGGAACTGGAAAATGCCATTGAACGGGCCACTATTTTATGTGATTCCGAACTGATTACCCCTGCACTGCTGGATCTGAACGGCGACGGCGACAGCGAGTACATCCCCGAAACTCTGGTGGCCGGTAACAACAAGCAAGCCCATACCCAAAGTGCAGACAGCCAGGGCGACCTGTCGCTGGAAGACTACTTTCAACACTTTGTGCTGGAGAATCAGGACCGCATGAGTGAAACCGAATTGGCCCAAAAACTGGGTATCAGTCGTAAATCTTTATGGGAAAGGCGCCAGCGCCTGGGCATTCCTCGCAAAAAAACGTCTGGCAGCTGACATCGGCTGCTGTCGACCACTCTGCTTTGTGTTACCAACTGTTTCCCTTGGTAACACTTTCCCCGCCATTTATGACTTACCGGTAACACTTTCCCCAAATACGGGGTAACACCTATCCAGAAGAAAACGCCAAGCCATTGTTTATAGTCATATTCATAAAACTGGCACGGCGACTGCTATGTATATAGGGCACAACAACAAAAACAAGACGTGACAGTGCAGCGTGCCAACAAAAACAAAAAAATAGCTGCGAGAAGCGCTCAGCAACAAAAATAAAAATAGAGCGCGAGCGAATAGAGTGTTTTGGATGCCTGGCTTTTTAGCGGTCCCTTAGCTTGTGAAGGTTGTTGAAGCAGATAAGAATCGTCAACCAGACGGCGCTGCGGATACGTAAGACTTGAACAACGCTTTTGACCACTCTAAGTATTCAAAGTTTTCTGTTTGTTTGAAATACCCTGATATTGGGGCTTACGGTGGGACACAAAAAGTAAGAAAAATCCCGGCAATAACAAAAATAATTTAGATCGTCAGATTTTAGTGGGCGGGTTCGTGTAAGCGGATCCGCCCTTTAATTTATGGGCCCAGGTAAATAACCGGGCATGGGCAAATCATAGCAATCCGCAGCAAACGTGTGCAAAAGCGGCGCAAACCGTTAAACTCATGGTTTTTGCTCATCGCCGCTATGGCCGCAACGGATTTCAATGCCTAAAAGACTCGTCGACAAACTGCGCTCGTTCATGCCCGGCAGCTCCCGGAAGAAACCCCTTGGCTATCAGCGGAGGGACATTTCGCGGGACCAGCACAGCGTTTCCCGCACGGCCATCAGTGAGCCCGCCAAAAAAGTTCTGCATCGCCTCAACAAAGCCGGCTACGAAGCCTATCTGGTGGGCGGCGGCGTGCGCGACATACTGCTCAGTGGCCAACCCAAAGATTTCGACATTGCGACCGACGCAACGCCGGAAGAAGTGCACGAACTGTTTCGCAACTCGCGCCTGATTGGCCGCCGGTTTCGCATTGTGCACGTGGTCTTCGGCCGCGAAGTCATCGAGGTAACAACCTTCCGCGGCAATGCCAACCCCGCCGATGATGACGATGACGATCGCAAAACCAGCGAACACGGGCAGCTGCTGCGCGATAACGTTTACGGCAACCTCGAAGAAGATGCGCTGCGCCGGGATTTCACAATCAATGCCCTTTATTACTGCATTCGCGATTTCAGCGTTATTGACTTCGCAAACGGCGTTGATGACCTGAACAACCGCCAGATGCGGTTGATTGGCGACCCGGAAATCCGTTACCGGGAAGACCCTGTGCGCATGCTGCGCGCCATTCGTTTCGCCGCCAAGCTCGATTTTGCCATCGAGCCGGCCACCGAGGCCCCCATTCGCGAGCTGGCACCGCTGCTCACTCACATTCCCGCGGCGCGGCTGTTTGACGAAGTGCTAAAACTGTTTTCCGCCGGCTACGGCGAAGCAACCTTTGACAAACTACGCCACTACGACTTGCTGGCACCGTTATTTCCCGACACCGCCAGCGCGCTGGCAGCCGGTGAACCCGACGAACTAATCCGCCAGGCCCTGCGCAACACCGACTCACGCATAGCCCAAGGCAAATCCGTTACCCCGTATTTCCTGTTCGCCGCCATGTTGTGGCCTGCGCTGCAAGCCGAATGGCGCCGGCGCCAAGACAACGGCGATCCGGTACAACCGGCTCTGCACAGTGCGATTTCCAAGGTGATTGGCCGCCAGGTACAGGCGACGTCTATCCCCAAGCGATTCTCCGGGCCCATGAAGGAAATCTGGGAACTGCAGATGCGCCTGCCACGGCGCCAGGGAAAACGCGCACTGATCACCTTAGGGCATCCGCGTTTTCGCGCCGCCTATGATTTCTTGTTGGTGCGCGAGAGCGCCGGCGAGATTGAGCCCGGTCTTGGCCAGTGGTGGACACAGTTTCAACGACTTGACGAGCGTGCCCAGGAACGCATGATTACAGATCTTGACAGCGGTGAAGCCAAACCTCGCAAGCGCCGGCGTAAACCGGTTAAGCGGCCCCCGCAGGATTCATGATGACCGACGTATTCGTTGGCCTGGGTAGCAACCTGGCAGACCCGGCTGCGCAATTGGGCAGCGCAATTGCAGAGTTGGCAGCGCTGCCAAACACCACGCTGGTTGCGCAATCCCCATTTTACGCCAGCAAACCGGTGGGCCCTCAGGACCAGCCAGATTATGTCAACGGTGCCGCATGGCTGAATACCGGCCTGACGCCTCACGTTCTGCTAGACCATTTACAGAATATTGAACAGGCCCACGGCCGCGAGCGTCTGCAGCACTGGGGGCCACGCACTCTGGACCTGGACGTGCTGCTTTTCGGCCAACAAACGCTAAACAATGACCGACTGACGGTGCCCCACGCACAACTTTCGCAGCGGGACTTTGCCTTGCAACCTCTGTTGGACTTAAATCCGAAACTGACCCTGCCCGACGGCACCGCATTAGCCCTGCTGCGCCAGCGGTGCCCTGATAACCAATTACGAAAACTGCCCCCAGTCGCTACAAACGGGCACGCCTAAACCGCCCGAAATTTGCTAGTGTTGGGGTTGGAACGATACTGCTTCAGTGGCAGATTCAATTGTGGAGATCCGGCATAGCCGGTATTTAGACCAACTATCGCAAAGGCGAGGAATTTATGGCCGTTACCATCAATACACTGCGGGAATACAAACAGCGCGGCGAAGCATTTTCCGCACTGACCTCCTACGATGCCACCTTTGCCCAGCTGGTCAGCGAAGCCGGCGTAGACGTCATTCTTATCGGCGACTCGCTTGGCATGGTCCTGCAGGGCAACGACAGCACCCTGCCCGTCACCATGGACCAAATGGTGTACCACGTCAGCTGCGTCGCCAAAGGCAATCGCGGCTCACTGGTGATGGCCGACATGCCATTTATGAGCTACGGCACTACCGAAGCCGCGCTGGAAAACGCGGCAGAGCTCATGCGTGCCGGCGCCCATATGGTCAAATTGGAAGGCACCGACTGGATGCGAGATACCATTCAGGCGCTCAGCGAACGCGGCGTTCCAGTGTGCGCGCACCTGGGCCTGACACCGCAGTTCGTCAACAAGTTCGGCGGTTATAAAGTGCAAGGGCGAGACGAAAAGGCCGCAGACCTGATGGTTGAAAACGCCTGCGAGCTGGAAGCCGCCGGCGCCGATGTTATTCTGCTGGAATGCGTGCCCGCCGCACTGGCTGCACGCATTGCAAAAGCCGTCAAAGCTCCGGTGATCGGTATTGGCGCAGGCGCCGACACCGACGGCCAAGTGCTGGTGGTACACGACATGCTGGGCATGACCCCTGGCCGCAAACCGCGCTTTGTGAAAGACTTCTTGGCTGAAAGCGGCTCCGTTGCCAACGCCCTGGCAGCCTACGCCAAAGCCGTTAGCGAGCGCACATTCCCCGCCGAAGAGCACACGTTTAAAGCATGAGAACTGTCAATACCATTAAAGAGCTGCGCGCCATGGTGCGCGGCTGGCGTCAGCAAGGCAAAACCATCGCGCTGGTGCCCACCATGGGCAACTTGCACAAAGGCCACCTGTCGTTGGTTCGACGAGCCGCAGAAGTCGCAGACATCGTGGTCGCCAGCATCTTTGTGAACCCCATGCAGTTTGGTGCCAGCGAAGACCTCGACAGCTACCCCCGCACTCTGGTGGAAGACCAGAGCCTGCTGGTGGAAGCCGGTAATACGCTGCTGTTTACGCCTTCCGCCGCGGACATCTATCCGGCGGGTCTGGCCCATCAGACAAAAGTGGTAGTGCCTGACGTCAGCGAAGACCACTGCGGTGCCAGCCGGCCGGGCCACTTTGACGGCGTGGCCACCGTTGTCACTATGCTGTTCAATATAGTGCAACCGGATTTTGCTCTGTTTGGCGAAAAAGACCTGCAGCAGCTAACCATTATTCGCAAGCTGGTGCGCGATTTGATGCTTCCGGTAGAAATTATCGGCGGCGCCACCGTGCGCGACAGCGACGGCTTGGCAAAAAGCTCCCGTAATGGCTATCTCAGCATTGAAGACCGTGCCCTTGCACCGGCTCTGCAAAAGATTCTTCAGACCATGGCAAAAGACCTGCGAGCGGGTGACACACACTTTACACGCCTGTCTGAACACGCGAAAATAGAACTGTTGAATGCCGGTTTGCGACCCGATTACGTTAACATCGTTAACAGCCAGACCCTGAAGCCAGCAACCGCGGATGATCGCGAGCTTGCCATTCTGGCCGCGGTGTTTCTGGGCACTACCCGGCTCATCGACAATATTTCACTGGTCCGCTGACCGGCTTCGCCCTGTTACGGAAGACTCTGCGCCCGGCGACCCAAGCGCCGGCCATTTTGCTAAGGATGCCATCATGCAAGGCCATGCATCTATACCAACCGCTACAAAAGCCTGGCAGGCGCTGCTGCGCCAACAAAAGCGGCTAGCAACACAGCCCATGGCAAAGATGTTTGCCGAGGACAGCCAACGGGCATCACGCTATTTGCTTGAAGCAGCCGGCCTGACTCTGGACTTTTCCAAGAATCGCCTTGATGATGGTGCCCTCGCCGCTCTGATGGCCCTGGCCGAAGAGTGCCAACTGGCCTCTCGTCGCCGTGCACTGTTTACCGGTGATCCGGTGAACAACACTGAGAACAGGCCCGCGCTTCATACCGCCCTGCGGGCGAGTGCAGATCAGACTATTCAGGTAAACGGCAAGAATGTGATAGAGGAAGTTCACGCCACGCTGGAACACATGCAGCAGTTTGTTAACGCTGTCGCAAGCGGTGAACGCCGAGGCTGCACGGGCGAGCGTTTTACCGACGTGGTCAGCATTGGCATTGGTGGCTCTTTCCTGGGGCCAAAGCTGGCGACAGAGGCTCTAACGCCCTATCACCACGGCGGCTTGCGCTGCCATTACGCAGCCAATATCGACGGCACTGAGATCTGCGAGATTTTGCGCCAGGTAAGCCCGCACACCACGCTGTTTCTGGTGCAGTCAAAATCCTTCAAAACCCCTGAAACCCTGGAAAACGCAAAAGTCGCCCGCGACTGGCTGATTCAGCACTGCCCGCAAAAAGACGCCGTTGCACGCCACTTTGCAGCAGTATCCGCGAACGCTGAGGCCGCTCAAGCCTTCGGCATTGAGGCAGACAGCCTGTTCCCTATGTGGGACTGGGTCGGTGGGCGCTATTCGCTCTGGTCGGCCATTGGCTTACCGGTTGCCTTGAGCATTGGCATGGACAATTTCCGCCAGTTGCTGGTGGGTGCCCAAGCCATGGACGACCACTTCGTGCAAGCGCCATTGGCGCAGAATATGCCTGTGGTGATGGCCATGCTGGGTGTCTGGTACAGCAATTTGTGGGGCGCCTGCAGCCACGCCATTTTGCCCTACGACCAGTATTTACGGAGCCTGCCGGACCACCTTCAGCAGCTGGACATGGAGAGCAACGGTAAGCGCGTGACTCGCGCAGGCATTGCGGTCACCTACCATACTGGCCCGATCATCTGGGGCGGGCTCGGCGCCAACGGACAGCACGCCTACCATCAGCTCATTCACCAGGGTACCCGGCTGATTCCGGCAGACTTCATTATTCCGCTGGTCAGCCATAACCCCATTGCGAATCATCACGCCGATCTGTTTGCCAATTGCCTGAGCCAGTCCCAGGCCATGATGGCCGGAAAAACGCTGGAACAGGCCCGCCGTGAACTGATTGCCGAGGGCCGCACAGAGCAGGACGTTGAACGTCTTGCTCCACATAAAGTGGTGCCTGGCAACCAACCCAGCAGCACCCTGGTGATGCAGCAGCTTACGCCCTACACACTGGGCGCGTTGATCGCCCTGTACGAACACCGCACCTTTGTACAGGGTGTCATCTGGGATCTGGATTCGTTCGATCAATGGGGAGTAGAGCTGGGCAAACAGCTGGGGCAGACCATTTTGCCGCGCCTGCTGGGCCAGCCGGCGCCGGCAAACGCGGGTAATAGTGACAGTTCAACCGATGCCCTGATCGCTCGTTTCCGCGCCGCCAACGGCGTTTGAAATTACACGGTCGCGCCAGCTGAAATTGACCCTGTGCAGGGGTGGGCCAGCGCGGTGCAGCTGCCACAAATCCTGATAGCTTTGCCCACGTTGTGGGTGTAAACGCGACCCGGCCACGTCCGCTAAGGGCTTTAGCACAAACGCGTTCACCAATATTTCGGCACGTGGTAATTCCACACCGCAAAACACTCCTACTTGATCGCCGTAAGTCAGAATGTCGATATCCAGCGTTTGTGCTGCAAAGCGGGCGCTGCCCCGAAGCCGGCCATGGTTGGCCTCCAGCTGTTTAAAGCGGCGCGACAACTCGGCCAGCGGCATTGCAGTATTGAATCCGGCAACCATATTCAAAAACGGCGAACCGTCAAAACCTACCGCCTGGCTTTCATAAACCGGCGACAAGGCCAACTCGCCAAACCAGTCCGCCAAGGCATCTAATGCCACCTGCAAACAGGCTTCGCGGTTCTGGTTGCTGCCTATACCCACCAGCACCGGAGTGTTCACAGGCGGCGCCCACGCTCGATGCTGACGCCCACTGCGGACGCGGCCGGAACGGCGCCGGGTTTGCGAATGCTCAGCCGCAAAAACTCGATACCAAACGCCCGTTGCAACTCGGCCGCCAGTACCTCTGCAGCGTGCTCAAGCAATTTGGGTTGCAGCGCTTGCAGACAGCGGATCACGCAGTCACTGACCGCGGCGTAATCCAGCGCGTCCTTGACGTCATCAGACGCGCCGGGCACGCGGTTATCCCAATCCATGTCCAGGTCTACCACCAGGCGCTGGGTGATATCCCGCTCCCAGTCGTAGACTCCCACAACCGCCTCGACCTCCAAGCCTTCAATAAACACGCGATCTGCCACAGGCACTCCAGATGATGCTGCACATTTTTCGGATTGAATCGGCCCGACAGCGCAGTTAAGGTTAGTTATCAGACTCGACATATTTAATGATTTTCGCACAGTTTGACTCAAACCGTCTGCGCCAGCCAGGACACATCACTATGACATTTGCCAGTGCCCCCGTTGTAACGGTACTGCTGTGTGCCGCAGCCTATCTTGGCGGCTCTGTGCTGTTCGCCATACCCATTAGCCGTGCCTGGCAGCTGCCTGACCCTCGCGCCCAAGGCTCCACCAATCCGGGCGCCACCAACGTGTTTCGCAGCGGAGGCTGGGCGCCGGCCACACTGACGCTGATGCTGGATGCCGGCAAAGGCTGGCTGCCAGTATGGGCGGCACAACAATGGGGGCTGTCAACAACCGTTCAGGCGGCGGTCGCCCTGTGCGCAGTCACCGGCCATATGATCCCGGTTTTCTATCGTTTTAAAGGCGGCAAAGGCGTCGCAACAGCTCTTGGTGCGGGCCTGGCACTGGCACACACAACCACATTATTGATGGCCGCAGTGTGGCTTTTGGTCATGTGGCGCTGGCGCATCTCGGCGATGGCGTCCTTGGTAGCCGTGCTCAGCGGGCCTTTGCTCAGCGCGCTGCTTCAACCCCACACTCTGCCAGTGTTCAGCCTGCTGGCGTTACTGGTGTTAGTTCGCCACCGCAATAATCTGATTCGAATGGCGCAGGGGCGCGAAACCCGCTTCTAGCCCGCACTGTCTTCAACTCATCAGTGCTGCCGGCACCCCAAAGTCTAACCATCAGGCACCCGCCAGGCCGTCATCGCAACGCTGATTCAAGGGCGGCAAGGTATCCAGCGGCCAGCGCGGCACCGCCGCAATGCGATCACCATCTTGCTGCCCTGCCCGCAAGCGCTGGGCCCCGGCGTAGGCAATCATCGCTCCGTTATCGGTACAGAACTCTGGCCGAGCGTAAAACACCGATGCGCCAAGTTTTGCCGTCATCCCCTCAAGGCCTGTCCGCAGTCGCGTGTTGGCGCTGACGCCACCGGCAATCACCAGGCGCTTGCACCCAGTAAGCTGTAACGCGCGTTTGCATTTGATTGCCAAGGTGTCCACCACCGCAGATTCGAAGGCCAGGGCAATATCAGCGCGGGTCTGATCGCCCAGATCACCCGCCTTACGGGCGGCATTTACGGTATTCAGGGTAAAAGTCTTCAACCCGCTGAAGCTGAAGTCCAATCCCGGGCGGTCTGTCATTGGCCGCGGAAAGCGATAACGCCCGGCCTGTCCTTTTTCAGCCAACGCCGCGACTCTGGGCCCACCCGGGTAATCCAGTCCCAGCATTTTGGCGGTTTTGTCGAACGCTTCTCCGGCGGCGTCGTCAACCGACTCACCTAAAAGAATGTACTCGCCGATACCGATGACCTGCACCAGCTGGGTATGGCCACCGGACACTAGCAACGCAACGAAAGGAAAAGCCGGTGGGTTCTGCTCCAGCATTGGCGCCAGCAAATGCCCTTCCATATGATGCACACCCAATACTGGAATGCCCATACTGAAACCCAAAGCGTGAGCCACGGCGCCGCCCACCATTAACGCGCCCACAAGGCCGGGACCGGCGGTGTAAGCAATGCCTTCGATGTCTGCACGTGCAAGCCCTGCCTCAGCCAGAATTTGCTCGATCAATGGCAACAGCTTGCGAACGTGGTCGCGGGAGGCCAGCTCGGGCACCACCCCGCCGTAGTCAGCGTGTATCGCTACCTGACTGAACAACGCATGGGCCAGCAAACCACGCTCGGTGTGATAGAGTGCCACGCCGGTTTCGTCACAAGACGTCTCGATACCTAAAATCAGCATAGTTATGGGCCATTAAAGTAAAAGAAGCTAAATGCAGAGGCGAAGCATTTTAGCAGAAACCCGAGGTGCATCTGCAGTTTCACAGAACAAACATTGACCTCAGCCCTACCCAGGGGATATAGTTGCCGCCCTAAATTACGCACTGGTCGAGTTTTAACCATCCCCGCCAGTGTTAGAACCGCACAGGGCAAGCCCGGCGGAACCCATAGAACCAAATAGACCCAGGTAGGTGATTTCCGAATGCCAGCTGTTAAACTGAAAGAGAATGAGCCGTTTGACGTAGCCCTACGTCGCTTCAAGCGTTCCTGCGAAAAAGCAGGCGTCCTTTCCGAAGTGCGTCGTCGTGAGCACTACGAGAAGCCGACTTCTGTTCGTAAGCGTAAAGCTGCTGCTGCCGTCAAGCGTCACCTCAAAAAACTTCAGCGTGAACAGCGTAAGTTTGAGCGTTTGTACTGAGTTTTAGCAACGCTGCTTGACTGCAAAAATTAATCGCCTGAACGGCTACAGGCCGCTCAAAGCGATTTAAAAATGCCGCCGAGGCCTGGCTTCGGCGGCATTTTTGTCTATTGTCTATCCTGCTATTACGGCCCCGTCTAAGGCCACACTCGGAGCCCGAATGAGCGGACTGATCCCGCAACGGTTTGTTGAAGATCTGCTAGACCGGATCGATCTGGCCGAGCTGATTGGCTCTCGCGTTACCCTGAAGAAAGCCGGTGCGAATTACAAAGCTTGCTGCCCGTTTCACGATGAAAAAACACCGTCGTTCAATGTGCGGCCAGACAAAGGTTTTTACCACTGCTTCGGATGTGGCGCACACGGCGACGCGATCAGTTTTTTAAGGGAATTCGAAGGCCTGGGTTTTACCGAAGCAGTTGAAGATCTGGCGCGCAGAGCCGGAATGGAAGTGCCCTACGATCAGGCTGCCAAGCAGGAAATGCAGCAAACTCGCACGCTGACAGAGGCACTGGATTTCGCCAGCCGTTTTTATCAGCAGGCGCTGAGCAGCGAGGCTGGTGCATTTGCCCGCGATTACCTGCAGCAACGGGGGCTGGACCAGGCGATCATCCAGCAATATCAGCTGGGATTTGCCCCCGCCGGCGGCACAGCATTATGCGACGCCGCAGGCACAAGTTTTAAAGAACCACTGCTGGAAACCAAAACAGTATCCGACCAGTATGGCCGGCCCAGAGATCTGTTTCGCAACCGGGTGATGTTTCCAATCCGCAACACCCGCGGCAAAACCATCGCCTTTGGCGGGCGTACTCTGGGTGACGACAAAGCCAAATACATCAACTCGCCGGAGTCTGATGTTTTTCATAAGAGCCGTGAAATATACGGCTTGTATGAAGCGCGGCAGAACTTGAAACAGCTGGACAAGTTGCTGGTTGTAGAAGGCTACATGGACGTCATCGCTTTGGCCCAGCACGGCATTCAGTTTGCCGTGGCAACGCTGGGCACCGCCACCAATCATGACAACCTGAGCGCCTTAATGCGCCAGGTACGCCACATTGTGTTCTGTTTTGATGGCGACACAGCGGGTTTTCGCGCGGCAGACCGTGCACTGGAAAACGCACTGGAACTAATGGCCGACGGTCTGCATCTGCAATTTCTGATGCTGCCCCAAGGCGAAGACCCGGACACCCTGATTCGCAAAGAAGGCGCCGAAGCCTTCAGTAAACGGATTGAAGCGGCTATACCGCTGTCACGCTATCTGTTTGATCGCCAGAGCAATGGCCTGGACTTACAGTTGCCCGAACACCGCGGAGAGTTGCGCGCCCGGGCCGAGCCCATGCTCAACAGAATGCCAAAGTGCACGCTGCGCGACGCCATGTGGCATGAAATGCTGCGCCTTTGCAGCGGCCGCGACCAATGGCAGAAAAAACCCTGGCAGGAACGGGGCGGCGCCAAAGGCTGGCAGCGGGAGAGAATACAAGAACAGCGGATTGACGTAAAACTGAGCAAAGACAGCTTGCTGTGCCTGGCGTTGACAGAAGCGCCAGACCTGGCCGCAGAAGTAGCCGAAGCCGCTCGTGGCTCACGGCAATTTATTCAGGCGGCGGCGTTCGCCAGCTGGATTCTGGAACGCAAACTTGCCAACCAGCCGGCACTGATCAGCGCTTTGGCTACGGACGTTCAAGCAAGGGACCATTTTTTTCATTTGTTTGACGGCATTGAGCACATACCCGCGCGCGAACATACGCTGGAAGCGGCGCGGGAGCTTCTAAGCCCAGACGAGGAAGCATCGCGACAGCAAAGACTGGCCGCGTTACTGCGGAATTTTGCCAACCTGAGCCCTGAAGAACGCAGTGAATTACGTACATTGAGCAGTGGTACAAAGAACAACGGGACTTGAAAATTTAAGCACTGGTCACCATTTAATCATTCGGTGGCAGAGCATTAGGTCGGCAGCTATACTGGTTGCTTAATATTTATTTACTTTAGCGGGCTTACAGGGTGTCTATGTCGGGCAATTCGCAAAAATCACGTTTAAAAGACCTCATCGCGCGAGGCAAGGAACAAGGTTACCTGACTTACGCCGAGGTGAACGATCACCTTCCGGAAGACATCGCTGACCCGGACCAGGTCGAAGACATCATTCGCATGATCAACGACATGGGCATTCAGGTATCTGAAGTTGCACCAGACGCTGACACGTTGATTATGACCGATGGTGATACAACCGCCGATGAAGCGGCAGCTGCCGAGGCCGCAGCGGCTCTGGCCGCGGTAGAGTCCGACGCCGGGCGCACCACCGACCCGGTGCGAATGTACATGCGCGAGATGGGTACCGTTGAACTGCTGACCCGCGAAGGCGAAATTGTTATCGCCAAGCGTATCGAAGAAGGCATTCGCGACGTGATGGCGGCGGTTGCGCACTTTCCCGGCACCACCGGTACCGTAATCCAAGGCTACGATCGCATTGTCGAGAATGAAGGCCGGTTGAGCGATATTGTTGCCGGTTTTCTGGATCCGGATGACGCAGAGCCGTTCATGCCAGAAGAGCCTGCCCCGGCACCATCTGCCAGCACCGAAGAAGCAGACAGCGACGACGATGCGGATGATGCTGAAGAAGAAACCGAGAGCGGTCCAGATCCCGAAGAGACCCGCCTGCGCTTTGACCTGCTAAAAGAAAAACTGGCAGTCGCCAATGAGCTTTTGGAACAGCACGGCCGCAGCGACAAGCGCACCCAAAAAGCCCTGAACGAGCTGGGTGCGGTGTTTGCCCCGTTCAAGCTAGGCAACAAAGCGTTTGATGGACTGGTGAACGTTGTTCGTTCCACCAACGACATGATCCGTCAGAATGAGCGCACCATCATGCGCATCTGCATTCGCGAAAGTAAGATGGATCGTAAAGAATTTATCAAATCGTTCCCCGGCAACGAGATCAACTTAGAATGGGCTGAAAAAATCGCTCGCAGCAAGAAGCCCTATGCTTCTGCAATTTCTGAGCGCCTGGACGAAATTGTGCGCTTACAAAAGCGCATCAAAAACGTACAGCTGGATGTAAATTTAGACGTTGCCGACATCAAGGAAATCAACCGCCGGGTATCCATTGGCGAAGCCAAGGCCCGCCGCGCCAAGAAAGAAATGGTAGAGGCGAACCTGCGCTTGGTGATTTCTATTGCCAAAAAATACACCAACCGCGGCCTTCAATTTCTCGATCTGATTCAGGAAGGCAACATCGGCCTTATGAAAGCGGTCGACAAATTTGAATATCGCCGTGGCTACAAGTTCTCAACCTACGCTACCTGGTGGATTCGTCAGGCCATTACCCGTTCCATCGCGGATCAGGCCCGCACCATCCGTATTCCAGTGCATATGATTGAAACCATCAACAAGCTGAACCGCATTTCGCGCCAGATGTTGCAGGAAATGGGCCGCGAGCCCACGCCGGAAGAGCTGGGCGAGCGTATGGAAATGCCGGAAGACAAGATTCGCAAAGTACTAAAAATCGCCAAAGAGCCGATCTCCATGGAAACCCCAATTGGCGACGACGAAGACAGCCATCTGGGCGATTTCATTGAAGACATCCAAGCATTGTCGCCGGTAGATTCTGCCACAGCCGAAGGCCTCCGCGAAGCCACCCGCTCGGTGTTGGCCGGCTTAACCGCCCGCGAATCAAAAGTACTGCGCATGCGCTTTGGTATCGAAATGAACACCGACCACACGTTGGAAGAGGTGGGCAAACAATTTGATGTTACCCGCGAGCGGATTCGTCAAATTGAAGCCAAAGCCCTGCGTAAACTGCGTCATCCATCGCGTTCGGACCATTTGCGCGGCTTTATCGACGATCAAGGCAACACTTAAGCGTCACAACACTGGCGAGCGCCTGCTCTCATCGCTATAATGGCGCTCGCTTTTGTTTGTACTTCGCAAACAGAAGCATCGGAATACCCCGCGTTACGGGCCTTTAGCTCAGTTGGTTAGAGCAGTCGACTCATAATCCTTTGGTCAGGGGTTGGAAAGTGAAGAGAAAAGATACACAATACAATCGCTTACCACGTGTAATCGAAATGCAACTGCCACTCCATGTAAGCGGCTTGTAAGCAACACAGGGTACACCCCTAGAGTTTCGGGCCCATAGCTCAGTTGGTTAGAGCACTCGACTCATAATCGATTGGTCGGTGGTTCAAGTCCACCTGGGCCCACCATACAAAGCCTCAAACCATAAGGTTTCGGGATGTGTTCTCAAAATTAGCGAAACTGAGTTTGCCGAATACATTCGCATAGACAGAGGCACCTCAGTAAATTTCAACAGAAAAACTACTACACATTTTTTTTGCAGTGGCTACACTGTGTGTGTGGGTGGCATAGCCCCCTTCAAGGAGGTTCATATGAAAGCTGCTAAGAAAGAATTAAAAAACAATAGCATAGTGACCAAAGTCACACGCTCAGTCAGCTTTAGTTCAGACCGTCTTTCAAACAGAAAAATCGTTTCGAAGGATCGCGAGCGTTATATTAAGCGACTATCGACACAGGCGCTTTCAGCTGTAAGTGCCTAAGATAAAAAGGAAGGCACTGCCTGCGCCCCTTCACTGGGGCGTTTTCGTTTCTAGGGGTATGACAGTTGAGTAAAAAGTGGGTTTTTAATTCTCTTGTTGAAGATGATAAGGATGCAATAGGTCTAGTTGCATACGCTCTCTATAAACACAAAAAGCATACTTTAGCCACCAACTTAAGATCTCAAGGCAAAGAGGAGGGCAGCATCCAGCAACAAGTGGACACCTTTCACGACCAAACTCTTCAAAATAACAGTCTTGATGATTACAGGGAAAAAGCGACAAATTATCTTAATAGCCTCTTCTTGGAAATAGAGAACGAAGAGCGGGAAAAGTTTGCGCGAGAAAGGGCCAAAATCGAGAAGCAGCACCAATCTTCCTTCAAAAAAGAAAAAGCCAAAATTCTCAAGAACATGAGGGAATATCAAAGCTCTCACAAGTCATGGTTTGAGAAGCTTGGTAACTGGTTGATTTCCGGCATCCCCGGCATAGTGTCGTCCTTTCTTGTGACCAGCTTAATCCTTGGCGCCTCCATGCTTTTAGTCAATGAAAGCAAACGCCAAGAAGTCTTCGCTGAACTTGCGGTCGAATACCTTGGCATTTCCGCACAAGTCAACGATAGTACTGGCAATAAAAAGCTCAGATAAATAGCCATAAATTCATATGGCGCAAACCCACATCGACACCTTGGAAGTTGTGGTTATCGACTCGCCACCAGTTCCAGCTTCGGTAGGTCGCCATAATCCGGCGCTTCATCCTTGACCACATTGTCTTTCAGTATCCCCTGCATCCGACTTGCCAGCGCTCCCCATTCGTCCACCTGCACCAATCGCGGGAACATGGCGGCGGGGCGGTTCTCCCCGCGCTGTTGCTCAAGCGCGCCTAAACGCTTGAGAGTAGTTGCGGAAATTCGTGCTTTCACGACACTGCATCCGCTGGGGTTTCATTCGCGGCCGCTCGCCTCATTAGCAAGTGTCCATCCGGAAACCAGTGATTTCCAGCACCATCTCTGATCGTATTTTATACAGTCGTGTGGTGGTCAATCTACCATTAACTGCAGCGGGCGGCATCTCGTTCTGGGGCCATCGTTTTGGCCATTCTGCAGACGGCCGAAGGCCGTGCCACTCATTCTGGCGTGATATGTCTCTTGTTCAGCTGTGTTCAGTTCAAGTCTGAAGCAGTCGTGCCAGCAACAGCAGGTTTCTTGATACCACCGCAGACCAGACGTACGATCTGAAGTGCTCAAGTCCTTTCCAGGTGCAACGGGACAGACCATAAGCCCGCTTCAGACAGGAGATGTTGCCCTCGATGCCGGCACGGAAGTTCCTGAGCTTGCGATACACCCAGGAGCTCTTGACCATCTCACTGACCTTGAGTCCCTTCTTCTTGTGGAAGGCCACGTCTTTGGTGCCCAGCGCCTTGGCCGCCGCCAGGTTCTCCTGGCTGGCATAGCCGCCATCCGTGGCGACCTGGCGCGGTGGACGTCCGTAGATCGTTGTCTGCCGCGCCATCATCGGCAGGAAACGGGCGGTATCAGCCGGGTTGCCTGACTCGATCACCACATCAAGCACGAGCCCACTGCGGCCAGTGGTGAGATTCAGCTTGTGACCGAACGCGACGTCTCTGGCGCCTTTGATGATGATGTCGGTATGCGGCTCGAACAGGCTGAAGACCTTCTTATCCGCCGGCACGGTCTCGCCCTGGAATACCCGCCGCTGCGTCTGATCCATCACCGCTGCGCCCAGAGCTTCGAGCCCGCATACAGCGACCATAAAGCCCGCCAGCGTTGAACGCCCGAGACCATCAATTTGATGGCCTCGGGAAACCTGCAAAAACGGTGAGGATATTTACGCCTTATGTGTTTCTGAGGCCCGGCAACCTGCGGCAAATGCGGCAAGCTCACATGTACCGGCTAGGGGATCGCCGTCACCGCACTGGCGGGGGGGGGAGTGTAAAACCTCAAGGTCTGGCTTTTGGTCGACCGCCTCCCTTAGGTTTACTTTTTTACACACGAAATAAGAAATGTTTTTGAGCCACCTGTTAATGTTCCCGTATAGTCTGTTGAGTACCCGTGGTAGCATCGCAAAGTTGGGGGTACTTATGGGGGTACTTTCAAGAAAGCGAAATACAATAGCTTTTAATAACAGATGGTTACGGACTGAGTTCAAGAGAAGCAAGGCCCACCACCCGTATATCTGTCAAAGCTTGAAGCACCTCCAAAGCCCGCAAACATATCGTCAACACGGAGCATTTCATGGAAAGCTGGCAAGAATGGCTGCTAATTGCATTTGGCTTGGGCGCTATTGTCCTTCTGGCACTTTTTATATATCGCCAACGCGATGCATTAAGCGCTGATCAGCGACGCAGTGAAAAGGCGAGCGAGTTTGCGCGCAAGCGGCGGGAATCGATGATTGAAAGTATCCGTATTCTGGCACAGGCGGTAGAGGCGGATCAGGTGGAGTATTCTGAGGCCTGCTTGCGCATCAAAGGCCTGCTGGATCATGTGGAGCCAACACTGCTGCAAAAATCGCCGTTTGCCGTTTTTCAGCAGGTACACGACAAGTTACAACATATGCCTACCCATCAGGCCCGTCTGGCAACGGAGCCAAAGTTTGTCAACAAGATGGACAAAGAACGCTATGCCATTGAACAGGGCCACGCTGACGAAATTCGCCGCGCAGCCACGGCCATTCGGGTGCATGTGTTCAGCGAGGGTGCGCGCTAGCAGGGCGTCAACATGCTGGCCATTTCCAGCACGTTATCGCGATTGGCGACCAGCCGATCGAAACGTTCATTTACCCGCTTCGCATCCAGCCCTAGCTGTCGGTATATTCTTGGGGTGATAGGCTGACCCACTCCCAGCTCTACTCCGCGTTCAGTAAGCAGCTGCCGTGCCAGCCAAAGCACCTGGCTATAGATTTGATGCTCACCCGCAGCATCAGGGTTTTTATGCTGACGAATGGCGCTGGTGACCTCTTCCGGCATGCTCCAGTTTTCCATCAGTTGCGCTGTAATCTGCCCGCCGGTAATACCCAGCAAGTGGCGCTCGACGATGGACGAATCCAGGCCCGGATTCACCTCTTGCGCGCGGCAGAGCAGGCTGAAATGGGGCGGGAACACATGAGCCAGCACCAGAGTGCCGAAATTGTGCAGCAAGCCAGCCAGATAAGCCAAACCGAAAACAGGGCGCTGAGCGCCGGTTATCAGGCTGGCCAGCAGCCCTGCACCGTGAGCCAGCCAAGCGGCCTGCTGCCAGTAATCCAGATAGCCGCGAATGCCGTGTGCCGGCGGGCGCAGCACCCGGCCTAGCGATAGCCCCATTGCCAGGTTCATCACCATATCAAATCCCAACACACGGGATATGGCATCGTGCACCGAGTTTACCCGGCCGGGAGCCGCATAAAACGACGACGATGCCCAGCTGATGACTTGCGCTGCAAGGCTGGGGTCGCTCTCCACAATGTCTACCAGATCAGCCAATACAGAATTGGGATCTGTGCGCAGGCGTATAATACGGCGGGCCGTTTCCGGAAGCGGCGGCAGCTCCAGCGTGTCTTCCAGGCGTTGACGTATCCGCAAACTGGTAAAGCGCTTGATGGCAAAATGAACCTGATCACGATCATTTCCGTGGTCTGCTACAGCCTCGGCCAGGGGCGCGACAGCAACTGCGCAGCCCAGGCGATCGGCCTCCCCGCACAGATTTATAAAATCATTAGCGGGCATAACCATGGCCACGTGAGGATCTTGCAGTACCAGAGCCACTGCAGAGCACGCATCTACCGCCGAATCGATAACCGTGTGCCAGCCCGTCAGCGCCGGCAGTGCAGGCAGCTCAGCCAATCCCAGCCGGCCGCACAGCCTTTGCTGTTCGGCCGGCGGCAACAGTGCGTAACTGTAGCCCAGCTGCGTGTTCAGCGTTTCAAGATCCAGCAAGTCACAGCTGCGGTAAATGACCTGAAGCTTGTGGCAGCCGTCGCTAAGCAGCACCATTCGCAGCAGTTGATCCGGGTCAGCTTTATCGACATCCCGCAATGCAATGCTGGTTGCGCACTCGCCAAGAGCCTGGCGAACCGTAGCCGGAACTTCCATTGGACATAACCTCGTGTTGATCGTTCTTCAGTTATTACAGTAGCCCACCTGAGGACAACAACGTTGCCATTCGTCAAATGCAGATGAGGTTTAAACTTCGCCGTAGCGGGTTTTTTCACCCAACCAGCGCCGCACCAGGCCCTGCACCGCGGCTTTATTGCCCATAAGTCGCGGAGCTATTTCACGAACGATTTCGATCCAGTGCTGATCACGCTCGAAATCCGCCAGCCTGAACTGCATCATGCCGGTCTGACGAGTACCTAAAACCTCGCCAGGGCCACGAAGTTCAAGGTCTTTTTCCGCAATTACAAAACCGTCCTGGCTATCGCGCAAAGCCTGCAGCCGCGCTTTACTGTTCAGCGATAGCGGTGGGTGGTACATCAGCACGCAGTAACTGGCCTGTTCGCCACGCCCCACACGGCCCCGCAACTGGTGCAGCTGGGCCAGACCGAGGCGTTCAGGATTTTCAATAATGATCAGCGACGCGTTGGGCACATCCACCCCCACCTCTATTACGGTGGTAGCCACCAGAAGGTCTAGTGCACCACTTTTGAATTGCGCCATTACCTCGGCTTTTTCCTGACTTTTCAATCGCCCGTGAACCAATCCGATGCGCAGGTTTGGCAGGCGTTCGGCGAGCTCAGTCGCACTTACTTCTGCCGCCTGACACTGTAACACCTCGGATTCTTCAATCAGTGTGCACACCCAATACGCCTGCCGCCCGGCCTGACAGGCATTGCGTACCCGCTCTACCACATCGTCACGGCGACCGTCAGGCACAACAATGGTTTCGATGGGTTTGCGCCCCGGTGGCAGCTCGTCAATGACCGAGGTGTCCAGGTCGGCATAGGCGCTCATGGCCAGTGTACGCGGAATGGGCGTGGCAGTCATAATCAGCTGGTGGGGCGCCAGCGCGCCACCAGCGCCTTTTTCCCGCAATGCCAGGCGTTGATGCACGCCAAAGCGGTGCTGCTCGTCAATAATCACCAGCGCCAGACGGTCGAATGCCACATCGTTCTGGAACAGCGCATGGGTGCCAATAGCGATACCGGCGGCACCGCTTGCTACAGCTTCCAGGGCTTGCTGGCGCGCCTTGCCTTTCACTTTGCCCGACAGCCAGGTGAGCTGGATACCCAGCGGCGCAAGCCAGGTGCAAAAATTCTGGTAGTGCTGCTCCGCCAGAATCTCAGTGGGCGCCATCAAGGCCACTTGAGTACCCGCCGCAATGGCCTGCAAGGCCGCCAGCGCTGCGACCACGGTTTTGCCTGAGCCCACATCGCCTTGCACCAAACGCAGCATAGGCAGGGGTTGGGTAAGGTCCTGGCGGATTTCCTGCAACACCTGGCGTTGAGCGCCGGTTAGGCGAAACGGTAAAGAATCCAGAAAGCGCTCGCTTAAATCGCCCCGGGGCAGCAACGGTAGCGCCTGGCGCGTCTGAATTTGTTCGCGCACCTGCAATAAGCTTAGCTGATGCGCCAGCAGCTCTTCCATCACCAACCGCTGCTGGGCCGGATGGCGCCCTTCCAGCAATTGCGCCACCGAAGCGCTAGCGGGTGGTGAATGCACCAGCTCTACCGCGGCGGTGATGGCCGGTAACTGATAATCCGCCAGCACCCAGGGCGGCAGCCAGTCGTAAATGGGGTAACGCTTCAAATACGCCACCGCCTGCTGGCACAAAGCCCGCACCCGGGGCTGCTGAATACCCTCGGTAAGTGGGTATACCGGGGTTAATGTGGCGCTGCCTTCATCCGCCATGGGCGTCGGATTGGTCTGGTATTCGGGGTGATAC
The DNA here is from genome assembly GCF_002563815.1 of Marinobacter sp. LV10R520-4. Taxonomy (NCBI): domain Bacteria; kingdom Pseudomonadati; phylum Pseudomonadota; class Gammaproteobacteria; order Pseudomonadales; family Marinobacteraceae; genus Marinobacter; species Marinobacter sp. LV10R520-4. The sequence continues at coordinate 975,393 of NZ_PDJM01000001.1, forward strand.
AGCTCGTAGCCCGAACGGCCCGCCCGCACTTCGCCAAAACAACGCACCTGGGTGCCTTCGGCAAGCTGGTTTTTCTGGGCCGCGTTAAAATGGAAAAAGCGCAGGCTGACAAAGCCGCTGTGGTCTTTGAGGGTGACCTGCAAGCTGCGGCGCCTGCCCATCACAATGTCGGTTTTCATGACCTCACCTTCCACCACCGCCACGTCGCCAATGCGCAGGCTGCCCATGGCTGTAATGCGGGTGCGATCTTCATAGCGGTGAGGCAAGTGAAACAGTAAATCCTGAAGCGAGGCGATACCCAGCTTGCCCAGCCTTTCTGCGAGCGCGTTGCCCACGCCCTTAAGCTGAGTGACCGGTATATCGTCCAGTGCCATCATAGCCGGCCTAGCCCTTAGCCGCTGCTGGCTTGGCTGCACTGGCTTTTGCCACAACCCGGCACTGGCTCGCCGCCAGCGACAGCACGTCAATGGCTTTGGGCCGCGGGAAAGTTACCCTCCAAGCCAGAGCTACGGTCCGAAATGGCACTGGCGCAGCAAATGGCCGTACCGCCAGCACGCCTTCGTGATAGTGCATGCCGGTGGCCGCTGACAGCGGCACAACGGTCACGCCCAAGCCCGAGGCTACCATGTGGCGAATGGTTTCCAGCGAGCTGCCTTCGGTCACCAGCGTGGGGCCATTGCCTTCGCTGCGTCGGGTAACGGTCGCAACCAAAGGCGGAAACGATTCAAGTACCTGGTCACGGAAGCAGTGCCCCGGCCCCAACAACAGCAGCTGTTCTTGCGCCAGCTGCTCCGCGGTAATTTCATCGCAGGCGGTCAGCGGATGATCTGCCGGCAGTAGCACCACAAAGGGTTCGTCATAAAGCGGCAGGGTAACCACTTCGGCTTCTGCAAACGGCAACGCCACAATGATCGCGTCCAATTCTGAATGGCGCAGTTTCTGGCGCAAACTCGCGGTGTAGTTTTCTTCTATATACAACGACATATCTGGCGCCGCGCGCCGCAGCTCCGGCAGTAAATGCGGGAACAGGTAGGGACCTATGGTGTAAATGGCTCCGACCTTTAGCGGAGAACTAAGCTGGTTTTTGCCATCCTGCGCCATGTCCTTAATCACACCCACCTGATCCAGCACCCGCTGCGCCTGCTCGACAATGCGCAGTCCGCTTTCGGTGACCCGAATGTTACTTTTACTGCGCTCAAACAATGGGATACCCAACTCTACTTCAAGCTTTCGTACCGCCACGCTGAGGGTGGGCTGACTGACGTGACAGCGCTCCGCAGCACGGCCAAAATGCCTTTCACGGGCAAGCGTAACAACGTATCGTAACTCGGTAAGAGTCATGGCAGGCTCCGGTGCTGAACAGCGTTCAGTGTCTGATTTATCTATGGTTCAAAGCATAAGGATTGAAATTGTCTATGGCAATCGCTGAAAGCCTGAAAAACCAACGAATTTTGCTGGCCGGGTGCGGCAACCTGGGGGGCGCCATTGCCACCCGGCTACTGCAATCCGGGGCCGAAGTGTTTGGCCTGCGCCGCAGAACAGATCAACTGCCCCAAGGTATCACGCCGGTAGCCGCGGATTTGACCCAGCCCGCGACCCTGAAAAACACACTTCCACCGCGGCTGGACCAGGTTATTTATTGCCTGACGCCGTCGGATTATACCGAACAGGGCTACCACGCGGCTTATGTGACAGCCCTGGAAAACCTGCTGGTTGAATTAAAGGGACAGACGCCAAGCCGGTTGTTCTTTGTCAGTAGCACCGGGGTTTACGGGCAAGACGATAACGGCTGGGTGGATGAGAGGAGCCCTACGCAGCCGAGCGGGTTCAGCGGGCAGCAGGTGTTGCTGGGAGAGCAGACCGCGTTGGCCAGCAGTGTTGCCGCCACAGTAGTCAGGTTCAGCGGCATTTATGGCCCGTCGCGCCAAGGTTTTTTGCAAGCGGTGATCAATGGGCGACTGAAACCGCCGGCCCACTCACATTACAGCAACCGAATTCACGAGCAGGACGCCGCTCGGGCTATCGTGCACTTAAGCACCATGGCAGCGGCCAGTGAAACTCTGCAGTCCTGCTACCTGGCCAGCGACTGCGAGCCGGCAAGGCTGGATCAAGTGGTGCAATGGATTCGCCAGCATACGGATTGCGTAGCGCCAGCCGACGACGCCCGTGATGGTGGCCGGGCGGGTAGCAAACTGTGCAGTAACCGGCGTCTGTTGAAAACCGGTTTTCAATTCCGGTACCCGGACTTCCGCGCCGGATACCGTGAACTAACTGATCAGCGCAAAGGCGCTTAGGTCAGCACCATCACCGCTTCCATTTCGATGGGTACGTCTTTTGGCAGCGCGGCAACGGCCATAGCTGCGCGGGCCGGGTAAGGCTTTTGAAAGTAAGTGGCCATAATTTCGTTCACAACCGCGAAATTGGCCAGATCGATCATATAAATGTTCAGCTTTACGATATCCTGCAATGAGCCACCGGATGCCACACAAACTGCCTTCAGGTTGTCGAATACCTGACGGGTGTTTGCTGCAAAATCGCCCTGTACCAGCTCCATGGTTTCTGGCACCAGCGGAATCTGGCCAGAAATGTACACGGTATCACCGGCCTTTACGGCCTGAGAGTAAGGCCCGATTGCTTGCGGTGCATTTTGGGTTTCAATAATCGATTTGTTGGTCATGGTTGTTTATATCCCTGTTGTTAACAAATAAAAATCCTCACCCGCCATAACGCCGGGTGTTAAATCTAACAGACCCACGATAGCAGAGAACTACGATGGCAGAGTCTTATGTGCCTTTAGTAGCGAACCCGGCTGATGTGGGTAACCGCCCGAATATTGCGTACCCGTCGCATTACTCGCGCCAAATGGTGGCGGCCGGTTACGTGTACCACCAGGCTGACAACGCCAAAACGGGCGTTTTGATCTTCCACGTTAATGCGTTCGATATTGCCGTCGGCCATAGCGACGGCGCTGGCCATTTCCGCAATAATGCCACGCTGACGCTCCATTTCCACCCGCAACTCCACTGAAAACTGGTCGGTAATGTCCTTGGCCCATTTCAGATCGGTCAGCATGGCCCTGCCCTGCTCGTTGTCTGGCAGATGGGAGCAGGTGTCTGAGTGAATCACCATGCCGTTACCCGAGTCCATGATGCCCACAATCGGGTCACCAGGAATGGGCTTGCAGCAACTGGCAAATTTCAGCAGCAGGCCATCTGAGCCACAAATCGTCACCGGGCCCTGGCGCCCGCTTTCCTGAAGCGCGGCTGCCGCCGGGGCATCACCTTCAGCTTCGGGCGCGCCCACCACCAACTGGCGCGCCACCAGAAACGCCATGCGATTGCCCAAACCAATTTCGCTAACCAGGTCCTCAAAGCTGTTGACCTGATTGTGAGCCACAACCCGCTGCTTCTGAGCGTCAGTGATATCACCAAGACGCGTGCTAAAACCTTTCAGGGAACGCTTAAGCAGCGTCTGACCCAGCTCCAGAGACTCCGCATGTTTGTCGCTTTTCACCACATGGCGAATACTGCCACGGGCCTTGCCGGTTACCACAAAGTTGAGCCAGGCGGGGTTCGGCCTCGCGCCGGGCGCGGTGATAATTTCCACCGTCTGCCCGCTTTGTAAAGGCTGGCTTAGGGAGCCCAGATTGCGGTTAATGCGGCAGGCCACGGTAGCGTTGCCAATATCGGTATGGATGGCATAGGCAAAATCCACCGGCGTGGCACCGCCGGGCAGCTCCATAATTTTACCACGGGGCGTAAATACGTAAATTTCGTCAGGGAACAGGTCTTCTTTAACGCTCTCAATAAATTCCAGCGAGTCATCAGCGCGCTCACGCATCTCCATCAGGCCTTTCACCCAGCGATCTACCCGAGTCTGGTTCACGCTGGTGCCGTTAGACGGCTCATTCTTGTAAAGCCAGTGAGCGGCAATGCCGTTGTTCGCGATGTTCTCCATTTCTTCCGTGCGAATCTGAACTTCGATATTCACGTGCATACCAAACAAGGTGGTGTGCAGCGACTGGTAACCGTTCACCTTGGGCATGGCAATGTAATCTTTGAAACGCCCCGGCATGGGCTTGTACAAGCTGTGCACGGCACCCAGGATTCGATAGCAATCGTCTTCGTTGTCGGTAATGATGCGGAACGCGTATACATCCATAATTTCATGGAAAGATTTCTGCTTGAACTTCATCTTGTTATAAATGCTGTTCAAGTGTTTTTCGCGCCCTAAAATCCGGCCGGGCATGCCCCGCTCTTCCAGCTTTTCGTGCAGACGGCCACGAATTTCATCAATGATTTCCCGATGGCTGCCGCGCAGCTTGGTCACCGCTTTGGAAATGAATTTCGAACGCATGGGGTACATGGTCGAGAACCCGAGGTCTTCCAGCTCCGTCGAAATGCTGTGCATACCCAGGCGATTGGCAATAGGTGCGTAAATATCCAATGTTTCAGTGGCGATGCGTTTGCGCTTTTCATAGGGCATGGGGCCCAGCGTGCGCATGTTGTGCAGGCGGTCCGCCAGCTTGACCAGAATTACGCGAATATCGCGGGCCATGGCCAGGGTCATTTTCTGGAAATTTTCGGCCTGGGCTTCGGCGCGGGTGCGAAATTCAATCTGGGTCAGCTTACTGACGCCATCTACCAGTTCGGCGACATCTTCACCAAACTGGTCAGCGAGCGCATCTTTGGGTATGCCGGTGTCTTCAATCACATCGTGTAGCATGGCCGCCATCAGGCTTTGATGATCCAGCCGCATTTCAGCAAGAATGCGGGCGACGGCCAAGGGATGGGTTATGTAGCGGTCACCACTCTTGCGCATTTGGCCTTCGTGGGCCTGTTCCGCAAAATAGTAGGCTCGGCGCACCTGATTGATGCGATTGGTGTCCAGATAGCTGCTCAGCTCTCTGGTTAACATGTCTACCGCTGCTTCTGATGACACCGCGCCCTCACCTGTTTATGAAACCCGGAAACAAAAAAACCCGAATGCATGCATTCGGGTCCTTCCTTAGTCCTTAAAGCACGCTGCTATCTTGACACTATAAAACCGTGTGGACAGATTTCAATGCCTTATTGCTAATCGTCTAAATCTTCGGTCAGCAATGAACGGCTGACCAAACCCGCAGCAATTTCACGCAGCGCGATTACAGTCGGCTTGTCATTTTCTGGTGGCACCATGGGCTCCGCACCTTTGGTGGCAATCTGGCGCGCGCGCTTGGTAGCCAGCATCACCAGCTGAAAGCGGTTATCAACGTGTTCAAGACAATCTTCAACGGTAACTCGTGCCATGATTTCCCCGACAAATAAAATGACTGATTTTGCAGACCAGCCAGTGTACTGCCAGACGGTCAATTTGTATACCGTAAAAGTCCTTACTCTTGCCGCCCGCGATGGTTGCAAAGCCCGGCCAAAAGCGCAGCGTGACGCTGCTGCTGTACATTCATACGCAAACGCTGGCCGCGCACGATGGCCAGCAAATCCGCCAAGGCATGGTCGAAGTCATCATTAACAACAAGGTAATCAAACTCGACGGCGTGGCTACACTCATCTTCCGCCTCCGCCAAGCGCCGTTCAACTACTTCCGCGCTGTCGGTGCCACGACCAACCAGGCGCCCCCGCAGTGTTTCAGCAGACGGAGGCACGATAAACACACTCACACAGCCTGGCTGCAAACGTCGAACCTGCTGGGCTCCCTGCCAGTCAATTTCCAGAACTACATCGCGGCCCGCCGCCAGAGTCTGGCGCACCCATACCTGTGATGTGCCGTAATAGTTGCCGAACACGTCGGCGTGTTCCAGGAAATCGCCGCGGCCAATCATAAGCTCGAATTCGCTGCGGCTGACAAAATGGTAGTTTACGCCATCCTGTTCACCGCTGCGTATTGCGCGGGTAGCGTGTGAGACAGACACCCCAAGCTTTGCATCGTGCTTCAGCATTTGTGCCACAAGGCTGGTTTTACCGGCCCCGGAGGGGGCAGAAATAATAAACAGGGTGCCCTGCTCTCCGGCATGACTCATGCAAATAACTCCCCAATCTTGAATGGTGGCCCGTAAACAGAACCGTTAAAGCAAAAATTATACGGCGTTTGACCTGGCACCGCACCCCAGCGCACCCCTACTGTTACTATTGGCGCAATCGATTCACCTTGCCGTCACCATGTGGAGACTCTGCCATGAAAAAACTCCTGATTGTTATGGACCCACACGACAGACATCAGCATGCCTTGGGCCGCGGCATAGAACTGGCCCGCGCCACCGGTGCCAGCCTGGAAATCGTGGCGTTTGTGCACGAGTTTCTGGAGGCTTTGCCCGACAAAACTGAGGTTCGTGAACGCGCCAGGGACTCATTGCTGAAAATGCGCCAGACCTGGCTTGAACGCATGCTAGCCATGGCCAACTGCAAAGACCTTAAAACCAGCACGCTCACGGTCTGGGAAAAGCACATACATCAGTGGCTGATTGCGCGGTGTAGCGAACAACAGGTGGATGCCGTACTGAAAACCGGCAATCGCTCCGAAACATTTCTTTATACACCCACCGACTGGCACCTGATTCGCGAATGCCCGGCGGCGGTGATGCTGGTGGCAGCCGCAAAATGGCACCAGGCTCGGCCAATTCTGGTCGCCGTGGACTTAAACTCTACCAACCCGGTGAAACAGGCCCTGAACCACCGCCTGATTGAACGCGGGTATCATCTGGCCAAAGCCCTGGGCGCCGAACTGCATCTGGTGCACGCCTTGCATACGCCCACCCTGCTGGCCGAACTGGACATGATTCACCCGGCAAGGCTGCACCAGGAACAATACAAGGCACTGCTCCCGAAGGTGGAGCACCTGTGCAATACCTGGCACTTGAAACCAGAGCAGGTGCACCTGGTGGCCGGGCTGGCGCAGGAAGTGATACCGCGCGTAGCCAGTGAGATAAAAGCCGACATGGTGGTAATTGGCACCACCGGTAAAACCGGCCTGCGGGCACGAGTTATTGGCAACACCGCAGAAAAAGTGCTGACCGCCCTGAAAACCGACCTGCTGGCACTGAAACCCGTTGAGGCAAAAAGTTGAACTGGCGAATTTCCTGCTGAGGCCATGGCACAACAAAAATCTGCACCGAAAGGAAACACCATGACAAAGCCACTCAATTCTCTGAAAGTTCTGGATTTCAGTACACTGCTGCCGGGGCCCTTCGCCACCATGATGCTCGCGGATCTTGGCGCAGAGGTACTCACGGTTCAAGCCCCGGATCGCGTTGATTTGGTTCGCACCATGCCGCCCTTCGACGGCGATCTGGCCACCGGGTATTCCCTGTTAAACCGCGGTAAAAAGTCGTTAAAGCTAAACCTGAAAGATCCGTCTGCGGTGGCCTTGGTAAAAACACTGGTTGGCGATTACGACATTGTGGTGGAGCAGTTCCGGCCCGGTGTGATGAACCGCCTCGGGCTCGATTATGAAACCTTGCGCGCAATCAACCCCGGTCTTATTTACTGCGCCATTACCGGCTACGGCCAAACCGGGCCATACAGAAATCGCGCTGGCCACGACATCAATTATCTTTCGCTGTCAGGAGTGGCCAGTCATTGCGGTCGCAAAGCCGGCGGGCCGCCACCGCTGGGCGTTCAAATTGCCGATATTGCGGGGGGTTCCCACCACGCCGTGATGGGCATACTGGCGGCCGTCATTCATCGCCAGCAAACTGGACAGGGTGTTTTTATTGACATAAGTATGACCGATGCAGCGTTTGCGCTGAACGCCATGACCGGCGCCGCAGCCATTGCCGGCGGCGTTGATCAGAAGCCGGAGCAGACACTGCTTAACGGTGGCAGCTTTTATGACTACTACCAGACCAGTGACAACCGCTGGCTGTCGATTGGCAGCCTGGAACCCCAGTTTTCAAAACGTCTGTTCGACACACTGGAACTGCCCCACCTGGCCGCGTTGGCACAAAGCCCGAAATCCGAAGATCAGCAACTGCTTAAAGTGGCGCTCAAAGCCAGGATTTTCAAACACACCCTGGCCCACTGGCAAACACTTTTTCAGCCCCAGGACGCCTGCGTAGAGCCGGTACTCAGCATTACAGAGGCCGCAAATCACCCACAGATAAAGGCTCGCGGGCTGGTGCGCGATGTTGACCGCGGAGATGGCGTTATGCAGAAACAGATCGGGAGCCCGATTCGATTCGTATCGAGCACAGAAGAAAAATTCGACTCACAATAGTGGCAAGGCGCCATGCACCCAGAGCAATCGTTCGTTAATGTAGTTTGGTTCAAACGCGATCTCAGGCTGACAGATCACGCTCCCCTGTATGCGGCCTGCAAGACAGGGTTACCTATTATTTTGCTGTATGTGGTAGAGCCCTCACAGAGGCAGAACCCTCACCTTAGCCAGCGCCATTGGCGCTTTGTTATTGAGTCGATAAGCGATATGAACAGCCAGCTCACACGTGCTGGTTGCGAGGCTAGCGTTACGCTGGCGCTCGGCGAATGCACTGAAATCCTGGAACAACTGCAACGGCACCACCGCATTCACACGCTGTTCAGCCACGAAGAAACCGGCGATGCCAGCACCTTTGAACGCGACCAACAGGTTGCAAAGTGGTGCCAGCAGCAGGGCTTCAACTGGCAGGAGTTCGCGACCGGCGCGGTGATTCGCGGGGCGTTCAATCGCGATGGTTGGGACCATCACTGGCAGCAAGTGATGGGCGCGCCGCAGCAACACGCGGACCTGCGGCAACTCCGCGTTATACATCCGCACGCCCTTACCGACTGGCAACCGTCCAACGAATGGTTGCTCCCGGATCCGCAATTTCAAACCGGCGGCGAAACCGCAGCACATCAGTGGATGGATAGTTTTTTCAACGCTAGAGGCCGGCTTTATAGTGGCTCTGTGTCAAGCCCCATCTCCAGCCGCACCTATTGTTCGCGGCTTTCACCCTACCTGGCTTTTGGCAATATCAGCCTGCGCCAAGCCTATCAGCAGTATCGCGCCAGCCGACAAAATCCGGGCTGGGACCGCTCACTGCGAGCTTTTGCCTCGCGCCTGCACTGGCACTGCCATTTCATTCAGAAATTTGAAAGCGAATGTGCCATGGAGCAGCGGCCGGTGAATCACGGATACCTGACCTACCCCTACCGCACAGACGACGGCGTGAACACCGATCTGGCAGCCTGGCAAGATGGCCGCACCGGCTACCCGCTGGTAGACGCCTGTATGCGCTGCCTGCACGCCACCGGCTACATCAACTTCCGCATGCGCGCCATGCTGGTGAGTTTTCTATGCCATTTGCTGAATATCGACTGGCAGCGGGGCGTGCACCATCTGGCGCGGATGTTCCTGGATTACGAACCGGGTATTCACTACTCGCAATTTCAAATGCAGGCGAGCGTGACCGGTATCAACACCATCCGGATTTATAACCCGGTATTGCAGTCACAGGAGCAAGACCCACAGGGCACGTTTATCCGCCAGTGGGTGCCGGAGTTGGCCGAACTGCCAGACACCCTGTTGCACAAGCCGTGGCTTCTGACGCCGATGGAAGAACAGATGTTTGATTTGCAGATTGGCCAGCATTACCCGGCGCCATTGTTCGAACTGGCGCCTGCTTACGCAGCAGCGCGGGATCGCCTTTGGGAATGGCGGAGCCGGCCGGAAGTAAAGCAGGAAGGCGAGCGCATATTACAACGCCACGTAAACGCACCAGGCAGCAACAACTTTCACCAAAGACGACGCTGATGACCGCCAAAAAACCACTACCACAAAAAACCTGCCCTACCTGTGGCCGACCCTTCAGTTGGCGCAAAAAGTGGCAAAACTGCTGGGATGAAGTGGTGCACTGCTCGGAGCGCTGCCGGCGCAATCGTAATCGTAATCGCGCAAGTGACGGCGACAGGGCGGAATTACGCAAGCCTCGGTGAGTGAACCGGGACAGATTTAAAATCTGTCCCGGCTTTAATCCGGCGGATCTGCCCGCCCGGTACTGGTGGTGTTTACCCGGAACCAGCCAGCAATAGCATAACGGTCGCGTTTGGCCGGGAGAACTTCGTGGGGGAATTCTTCACTAAGGAAGGCAACCAAAGTGCCCATGCTGGGCGTTACTTTAAGTACGCTCTGGCTCTGTTCACCGTGATGACTCCGTTCACCGTGATGACTCTGATCGCCGTGATAAAGCGCCAACTCGCCGCCATCGTCCGGCATCCAGTCCGGGTTAAGGTACAGCACCACCGACAACATCCGGTTTGACTGCCCTTTGAAAGCATCCAGATGCTTCTTGTAGAAATCACCCGGCGCGTAGTGCGAAAAATGACTTTCAAAGGAGAATAAACCGAGAAACAAACGGCGATTAAGATACTGCTGCAACTCAGCGGCCCAGTTCAGCCAGTCCTCGCCCGCAGGCGTATCGCGCTCTATCCAGCTTATGGCGTCGCTGCGTATAAAATTATTGACCGTGTGGGCTTGCTGCCTTCCAACACCGGCGGGATCAAACTGGTGGCCGGGCATAGTACGCAGCTGTTGCCAAAGCCCGCTCAGCAGGTTTGTGGGCAGGGCATTAGGTTTGATGCTGTAGCCTTTCTCCAGCAAGTCTGCCGCAATAGCCTCAAAGACGTGCTGGCTATCGCCTGTGCCGCAGTCATCATTAAACCGAACCAGTGCACTCATACGTTCATTCTCCACTTTAATACACTGGTCCAGCGCTCTATTGCCTTGTGACTAAACGTATGGTTGTAGAACATCACTCTATGTTCTGCACCTTAAAATAGAATGGGCTGTAAATTTTATTTTGAATCAATAGGTTATTAAAAATAAAATAGTAATTTTTTTAAATTACTACCCAATATACTCCCCAGATAGAAGCGTGCTTGCAAAAAAATTTGTAACGGCAAATACTTCACTGAGGCAGCGTCAGCTTCGTCGTCTACCTCCTGCGTCACCATCAGAGCCCAAACAGCCTAGCTTCGATGCGAAACCAACATTCTGCTATACAGCATTCGACCGAGTTGTCGCTTCCTCTGCAGCCACTAGAAATTGCCAAGGACATCTCCCAGAGATTAGCATGCATTATTAGCCTTACTTGTCTATTTCGCTTTGAGGCTGCGGAATTAAATTTACAAGGGGCTCGACGCCAGATCCTAGAACCCCAATTTCCCAAACAAGCTTGTCGATTTCATCGATTCTTTCTTTGACAAGCTCCCAGTATTGACTGCTTCTGTGCACCTCCGCTTGTTCACTTTTGCTGGCCCCGCAGACTGCTTCACAATCACATCTAGCCATAACTTCTTGAACCATTCTTTTCGAAAGGATGCTGATTATTCCGTTGCGAACAGCTTCAGCATCCAGCTTCTTTTCCTTCAGTTTCTTTAAATTATTTTCAAGCTTTAAGACTTTTCCCCGAGACCGACTTTTTTCATATTTATTTCGCTTGTTGGCATTACGAATGATTTGCCGTATCGCCTGAGTTCTCGATTTCCCCCCGTCCTTGGAAATTTTATCAAGCCCTCTGATGACATCTTCAGGAAGCTGAAAACTAACTTGCTTACCACTACGCTCACGATATTTGCGCTGATGCCAAGCTCCTCGCATGCTTCGAATCAAGTCTCGTGAAAGATTATCATTAGCGACAACATTCCTGATTGCCGCGAGAAGCCTCTCTCCATCTGCCGGATAAGCTGGATGTTCATTTAATAAATCACTCCTCCCTTTTTTGTAAAGATAACTGGATATCCAGCGGATCTGCTCATCCACATCTGGTTCTATCCAAGAAACCAGAGCGTCTCCCTGCCCATTGAATGCATCCGATTTCATACGTCTACCCACATTTGCGTTACAAGTTAACTTCTGATTATACGAGCATTATCACTAGTATGATAACACTGTGATTTTAGCCAACAGATGGGGTTCATATCCGAGTTAAAATAAATTAAACCTGATAGAATCCTGCTGATGGAAATTAACCTGTTTTACTATCCAGATCTGAAATTAAGCCCTGAGGCACGCTGGTTATTGCTTCAGTGGTCAAATATCTCTGGTCTCGACCAAACAATTACATCCTCGCTTAAGGAGCTTCATCGCCAGCTTGGAATGTCACCACAACATGCGAGGCTGGCGCTCGATTTTTTGAAAGCAAATAACCAAGTCATCTATGAAACTGTCCGACATGGAAGGGGGCGCCCGGTATCAAGCCATCATGTCTCGCCAAAGTTTCGCCAACAGCTGGAAAAACTGGACGCACCTGTAACCGTCCACCGGCTCGAAATCGAATCGCTCTGCCACCAAGCAATCACAGATAGAGAATCACAAAGACAAAAGTCTCAGAATCGGATGAGCGGAGAGCAGCGAGCGAAGATGTTCGTTCCTGCCACGTATTGGCTATTAGCGGTTCTTCTGGCTCATGCAGAGACGCCAGGAATTGTCAGAGGCCTCAGCTATGGGCAACTCCGTGCAGTCACAGGAATGACAACGAAAAGGCTGAAAAGCCAATTGTCCAAGCTCAAGAAATTCGGTGTCATCGCGCGCCACGAAGCGGGGTTGCCGCGAATCAAAGAAGGGCTGCGAATGTGCTCCGTCTATATGCTCGACCTAGCGCACCCGCTTCTGCTGGGCGAAACCTCCATTGGCCTAAAAGTCATATTCAAATCCGTTGGAAAGCATGAAAATTTAAACTTCTTATCAGGCTTTTACGAAGCCGCAATAGTGGCGAGTGAATTGGGCAGAAACCCTGAAAAAATACGCGATAGGGTTGCAGAGAATCTTGCATCGGACGCCACCGAAAAAGACCTCGATGTTTTGCGGAGGCATCAACTCCTAAGGGAACGTTGCTACAGCGCCTATGATAATTTGCTTCTTGATGCTTGGTCTCTTCTTCCTCCGTGGAAGCTCTTAAAACCGGTAGCTGACGACCTCTTAAGAATGCACCGGTTGGGCATGGGGGCCATTTTCAAAGCCCACATACACAGCTATGCAATGATGTTGCTTTCCAACCACTGGAGTGTTTTCGAGCGTGAGTGGGGGGAGACCCACGATCCCGTCAACGCAGTGATGGCGGCTATTCAGAGGGACTGCAACTTCCTGGCAAAAGTTGATAGTGAAGAGTGCGAGCCCTGCTCCAATGGCCCATTATTCACGTTCATCTATGCATTGTCTCATCACGTGGCAGTTCAGCTATGGCGCTACTTAAAAAACATCGACCAACATTCTGAATGCGATTTTTCCACCGCGGCTTTCATCATAGAGCCGCTGTGCTCTGAAGGTGCCAAGAGCTGGAAATTGGAAGCCTATTTCCGCCTCTCCGACGGTGTTACATATTTAAGTGATCGCTTGCGTGTAGTCACCAGTGTCAGCCTTTCATTGCCAAAGGAGTTGGATATATTGGCAGGTGAGAAGCATGAATGATGTAAAGTAATACTCACCAGCTTCATCTCATGAACGAATAACAGGAGTTCATCATGAGCATGAAACTGATTCGCATTAAAGTCGTCATGGACCGCACCGGACTTGCTAGGTCTACGGTCTATAAATACATCAGTGAGGAAAAATTCCCGAAGCCCATCAAACTTGGCACCCGTGCCGTTGCCTGGGTAGAAAGCGAAATCGAAGCCTGGATACACGGTGCAATCGAGCAAAGGGACTGCGAAGCGATTTAACATGCGGAACGCGAAATTTATTTAATGTAATTGAAGAGTCGATATTCCACCACTGCCCCCCATTGAACACCAGTGTCCACGCGCATCGACGATACACAGATCATCGTTTGCGACCCTTGTTTAATTATTATTACCAATCACAACCCTCCAAGTGGGGAGGGGCACCAAGCCCCGCACCAAGCCACGCACCAAGCCCCGCACCTAACCCAGATACAACATAGCAATACCTACCTACCCATAAATCTTCTGAATCCAGCAAAGCGTTGGAGAATTCATCGTGCCTGAAACAATCGCCCATACCCTCCGGTTCATGGGCGCTCTCCTACATTATCGGAATGAAAAATGCCAAAGCGACACCCATCCAACCCCAACCTCCATCTCCACTCCTTAAACTCATTCTGCGGCATGCCCGTTCTGGCAGAGTCCTTACCAATGGTGACCGAGTACCTCGAGGCACTCCATGCCACGCTTCTGAATGCGATGAACCACTACCCTCGGGTATCGGCCATTCGTTTTGACCCAGTCATCCCTACCGCGATCAGTGACGGGATGACAGTGGAGAATCACAAGGAGCTGATCAAACGGTTCATTGCATCCCTTAGGGCCATCATCAAGCACGATCGTGAAACAAAGCGCCAATCTGGCTGGGCACCTGATAGCGAGGTGCGTTACGTCTGGTGTCGGGAGGTTGGCGCCAACGGCAAACCGCATTACCATTTCCTTCTGATACTCAACCGCGACGCTTACCACACGATCGGCAAGGCATGCTCGCCTAATGAAAATCTCTTCAATCGAATCTCCCGCGCTTGGAACAGTGGGTTAAACCAGGAGTGGAATAGGGCGCAGCCATGGATACATGTGCCAGAAAATCCGATGTATTGGATCGATAGGAGTGATGAGAACGGCCTTCATAGGGCGTTTCACCGTGCTTCTTACATGTGCAAGGCCGCTACCAAGCACTACGGCCATGGAATGCGGGCTTTTGGAACGAGTCGAAGCTGAGGGAGGGGAGCAAATACCGACATCAGTCTCAGGGAAGGGAATTACTAAACAGTTACCGAATACGACAAAATTAGCTTGGACAGCTTTGTCTGAATCTAGCCAAGGCAAACCGGCCACGCAATAACGTGGCCGCTGGCGCTCTTGTTAATGCAGCCTCGCGAATAATTTATTTAGATAGGTCTTGCCGCCATCTTCCATAAACAATACATGCCGATTCTCCAGTTCAGCCTTCTGGGTCGGATCACCCACGTTGAGCAAATCTGAAAACTTGGTCGGTGACAGCACAAAAGCATTCAGAACCAAAGGTGGCTCTCCAGGCTTGGCCTGTGCGCCAAGAGTTTGCTCCAGTGTTTTCACTTCCTTGTAAAGCCCAAGCTTTGGATGCGAGAGATCCAGGTTCCGTAGCCCTTTAGGATCAACGAAAGACAGCCACTGCTGCCCTGTCGCTTCGTCCACCAACCACAAAAGGAAATCCGGGTAGAAATTGCCTGCCAGCGCAAAACCCAGACCTTTCTTTTCACTATCGGCATTTCGCAACAGGTACAGGCTGCGCGAACCAATCACTTCTTTGCCTTCCGGCGACCTATAAAATTCCTCCAGATCCTGAACAAACTGCCATTCGCTGGGCGCGTCAAAGCCCAGGGGACGCATTTTCAAAGGTACTAATTCCTTATCTTCTGGCGCCAGCAGTGGGTAGTACAAATGGCGATCAAAACTGATAGCCACCATGTGAGGCGCATTCCATTGACTTGCCTCGCCGATCTTGCCATCGGCCACCAACTGTTTCAGCACTTCCAGCTTTTTTAAATACTCCAGCCCACTATCAGTGTTGTCTATTTCAAATTGATAAAGCTTGAGCATCGATCCGTGATCTTCGTCGATATGGGCGATATCGTAAAACTGGCCTTCGTAGCCTTTCTTCAATGCATTGTAAAAACGGTCGGTGTGCTCAATCAGCAAGCGAATCAGGATGTCTTCCTGTTTACTAACATCGCGGAAGCGTCGAACCGTCAATTCAACCGCTGGAATAAACAGCGTGTACCAATCGGCTGGACCTGAACAGAAGCCGATGAGCTTCTGGCGATCCAATCGCAGATTGCTCCAGCTGCGCTGAATTTTATATTCCTGCAATGCCAAATAAATCCGATCCCAGTTGAACAGGGTAAAAACATCAGCACTCAGCTTGCCTTTATGACGCGCCTCAGTAGTTACCAGGCTCCTCGTATTGCGCTCTGTGCTAAGGGCCTCCACACGAGGATACAAGTCCAAGATCACATGGGGGCTTTTGATCTTGTTCGCAAACTCCGCCGGAATCTCATACAACCAGGGATAATGTGTGCGTTTGAAACCCTGCTTCTGGTTATCCTTGTAACCATCTTTCAGCGCCAGAGTCTTCAGCTTACCTGCAGGCAGGTTCGCTCTTGTGGGAAAGTCCAGCTCCAGAATCTCGTCACTGGGCGTAATCCCTTCCTCGCGCAAGTAGTCTTTAAACGCTGCCATATAGCTGGCACGCACACCGAAAACATTAAGCGTTTCAAGCTTATCCAGATGCGTTCCCTTCGGGCGTTCCTGCGGAGTGGTGCGCTTTAATGAAAAACCCTTACCTTTGAGACGCACACCGCGACCAAATAACTGGATGATTTGCGAGCCTTCACCCTGCCCCATATTCAACAAGCCCATGGTAGACACACGCCAACTGCTCCAGCCTTCGGTGAACTTCCGTGAGCCGATCAATACATTAAGCTGGCTACGCTTATTGTTCAGTGTGCCAAACAAGGCGCCACCGAAATCATCGCGCTCGCTATCGAACGCCGCTACGTCCTCTGCCTGACTGAAAAACTTGCTATCATCCCCGATGTTGATCAACCCAAATGGCTCAGCATCACCAATACGCAATGCCAACTCGCCCTTGCTGCTCTTGATATTAACCAGCTTCAGCCGCTGTCGAGCCGGGGCATTAAACACTCGCTGCAAAATATCGGCATAAAGAGCGTCAACGTTGCCTGCAAACCCCATAAGGGGCGTAAAGCGCCCACTGAAAATGTTGTTTCCCTTGGCATCCAGAATCTGCGCTTTATCAGCAACCAAATCGGACAGCCAGACCTTAATTTGCGCATCGTTATTCAGGAAGTCAGCCAGAAACTTCACCACTTCCAGAATATCTGACTCTTCGCCAGAAACCGTATTACCCACAAACACCCACAGTGGCTTTTCGATATTGAAATCGCTCAGCTTGTCGCCGTGGGTACTCCACAGCCAAAGCTGTTGATAGAAGGCCAGAAGGCAAGCGGTGAAATACTTGGCCGCATTATCCTCCTGCTCGTAGGCCTCCCCGCTCATATTGAGAATCAGCGAGTCCTTGCCGTAACCGTCTTCATAGAAGAATTTGTAGGAATAATCGAACAGAATACATTTGGCGTAGGTCTCTCGGGTAGCCGTCACCCGGGCAAAACGCCGCTCTTCAGGACTCAATGCCAGTTGCGCGAATTGGTCTTCATCCAGCTTTTTGATGTTAGTCGTGCCGAACAACATCTTGGCGCGCTTTTTCTGGATCTCCAGCTCGGCCATTTCTACGGTATAGCCTTTGGCAACGGCCTGCCCAAAAGTAGCAGAATACTCAAACGCGAAGCCCCCCTGCACCAGGGCGTTACGGCGCCTCATCCATGCAGTGGCATCTTTACCCGTGCCCCGGTGGCCTTCATCCACCAAGACTAAATTATTGCCCTCGAACGCTTCCACCGCGACGGTCTTGTCGCCCATTTCGTCGCCCAGCTTATTGATGTCGATGACCTCAACCATGCCGGGATACTTCAGCGTTTGGTTTTTGTTGAAGTGCTGCGCCGGGAATCCAGACAACTTAAGCTCTTCCAGGTGCTGCCGTGACAGCCCCTCATTGGGAGTCAGCAGAATAATCTTGTCCGGATGACTGCTCGAATGGCCCGCCTGAAAGTAATGTAGGTACTGCTTGATGTTGACGTGTAGTAGCAGGGTTTTACCACTACCCGTAGCATTCCAAAACGCTACTTTGTTCAGATCATCGGCCACGAAGTCCCGGAAGGGTTCCGCGCCCTGTTCCCCCCGGTAGCGCGTCATTTGCTCATTTACACCGTCAAGCAAGGCTTGTCGTTTGTTGAAGTACCAATCAAGATAAATTTCGCTGAACAGCAGCGACAAATACTGGAAGTACTTCATCTGCAGTACATGGCCCTCCAGCTTGTTGCGCTCGGCAGTGATCGCTTGCCAGTAACGCACAATGCTCAAGTCATAGCGGCGGAGATCCGCCTCGGCAATCAGATTGGGATTAAACAGGCCATGCATCAACTCATGGAAGAACTTGCTCTGTCCATCCTCGCCAATACCTTCATGCCGGTCATCACCCAAACGCAGCTTCAAATCGGCCAATTTTTCGGTATTGAAGAACGTTAACATCCAACGGTTTAGCACCAGTTCCTGGTGGAAGCTGCGTTTTTGTTTTTTCTTGCTCACTCCGCATCTCCCTCGGACTTACTCGGCGTGTCGACTTTGGCTTTACCGGGCTTGCTTTCCAGCATTCGAGCTGTGGACTCTAATTCGCGGATATTCTCGATGGCGCCAAGTGCTTCTTTTTCCTCACGGCGCCGTTCTGCGAATTTCTCGAACTCGGCATAAGCGATGGCATCAGCTTGCTTACGGGTGCGTTTGCCTGCATCCGGCAGAATCTGGCGGTCGTTAAACTTTAGAAAATCGTCTAGTTTCTGCTGCCAATCAGCCATGAAGACCTGCTTCCGCCGTTCAGCCTGATCTTCAGCAAAATCCAGCCACATGGTGATAATGCGGTTCAGCTCGCGGATCTCGTTCTCACTCAGGTAGTTTTTGGCCACCGTTACATCCCGCTTGCGCACATCGTCACCCGCCCAACTGGTAAGCCCGGCATTGGGCATCAAGTGATTAATGCGCCTGGCGATAATCTCCGGTGCTGTCATGCCGGCGACTGCAAAATGCAGCTTGTTTTGCATGGTCTGAAAAAAGCGCGTGGTTTCCCTCAGTGACGGCTGGTAGTCCGCTGCCAAGGTAAAGATTTCTCGCACCCGCAAGTACATCCGCCGCTCGCTGGCGCGAATATCGCGGATACGTTCCAGCAGTTCGTCGAAGCGGTCAGGGACGCCAGACCCTGCTACTGGCGGGTTCTTAAGACGCTCATCGTCCATGGCAAAACCTTTGACGATGTACTCGCGCAAAACCTGAGTAGCCCACTGGCGAAACTGAGTAGCGTGTACTGAGTTCACCCGATAGCCCACAGAAATAATGGCGTCCAAATGGTAGAAGCCAGTCAGATAGCGCTTACCATCAGAAGCAGTTATTCGGAATTTCCGAATAACTGCTTCTTCTTGCAGCTCATTGTCCTGAAAGATGTTTTTCAAATGTTCATTGATCGTTGGTACTGTCACACCAAACAGCTCGGCCATCTGCTTCTGCGTTAGCCAGAGGCTTTCATCGTACAGCCTTGCCTCCACGCGCAAGCGACCATCTTTACCAGGATAAATAACCAACTCACCGGCCATGTGCAGATCTGAAAGCGATGTATACTCATGGTCGGCCATTACACATCCTCCACCGAGAACATACGCTCTAGAAACTCGGGCTCGATCTGGCGCAACTTCAGTACACGAGTGGCGCCGCCTTCTTCATCGGTCTGGGTCAGCACGGTAGGGATGTTGTGGTCACCGTTGATATACACCACGTCGAACTCATTGTCGGCTGGATTGATAGCCAGTTTGTCGCAAAGACGAGTGACACCTTCATAATCCAGTACATCGCAATCGCGCCACAGCACTAAGCAGCTCTCACCGCTGGGCAGGGTGCCAGTGACCGTAATAAAGCCGCGCTGCTGCTGGGCATCAACATGTTTTACACGTAGACCAATCAGGTAGTTGAAGGTTTCCACCAGATCAACCTTCGTGCGCTCATAGGCACCGGCTGAATCAGTAGCGATGTTCATGGCGTAATCAAAAGGTTTTCGGAAATCCTCAACGGACAACAACGAACCCCTGCTTTCCACATCCAGCATATAGTGCAGCAGGTAGTCATCCTTGGCTGACTGAGCAAGCATCTCAAAGGTCTGACCCTGTTTTGCATCACGGCGCAGTTGCAGATTATTCAGGGCGTCCTCATAGCTTTCCAGTTTGAGGACTTTGAAGCAATGAGAAGCGGTTTTTTGAGGAGCGATGGGTTTTCCATTCGCCCACCCTGCAGAAAAAACAACTTTCTGCAACCTTGGTTTCAGTACGGCATCAAAGTACTCGCCTTGCTCAGCAATCACATATCGCCGATGCCCTCCATCTCTTCTGTTGAGATTTATTACTGCATGCGCCGTTGTCCCCGATCCTCCAAAGTAGTCTAAGATATAGGCATTAGGGTTGGATGCGCCTGAGATGTAAATCGAATCGACTACGGCATGGATAGACTTTGGATAGGAAAAAGGGTTGACGCCAAAAAGTGCCTTGAGTAGTGCAGAACCATGCTCCGTGGATGAGTGTTTGGAGTCTGCCCATGTTGATACAGAAACGACCCCCCCTTCATTCGGACGTCGCTTGTAGTAAACATAATTCTTGCCTGAGCGATCTTTTCGTACCGCCAGGTCCGACTTTCTTGCTTCAACCGTTCGCCACTCCCAGCGCCAGCGCTTCTGATCCTCGTCTTCATTATCTGGGAAAACGGCTTCTTCGCCGGCGACAGGTTGTTCACAGGGAATCCACTCTTCTGTTTCCTCGCGCCAATCCATTTTTGGTACACGCAACTCGTTGTCGGTCACATAGATCGGGTAGTACATTGCGCGACGCTTATCTCTATCAGAGTCCGAACCCTCTCGACGCAAATTACGCCATTCGAAAATTCCAATTTGATCAGACTCTTTGAACCGGGCGAGCTGCGC
The DNA here is from genome assembly GCF_002563815.1 of Marinobacter sp. LV10R520-4. Classification (NCBI taxonomy): domain Bacteria; kingdom Pseudomonadati; phylum Pseudomonadota; class Gammaproteobacteria; order Pseudomonadales; family Marinobacteraceae; genus Marinobacter; species Marinobacter sp. LV10R520-4. Next base: position 995,934 of record NZ_PDJM01000001.1, read on the forward strand.
TGCAGTAGGCGGCAGCCGTTGAATTTTTGAAGCGTCAGATTTCCCGGCAAAAAGCAGGTATTCGTGAGAAACCGCGTAACCAGTGAGCGTTGGGCGCCCTGATGGATTGGAGCGAACATTAATAACACCAAGAAGATTGTCATTAAAAACACCTGACAATATAAAACTTAACTCTCGTTGCTGAGCATCATCGATAGCTGACACAAGCACTCCGTCAGGAGTCATCAGCCTTGGAGTAAGTTCAAGGCGGGACTGCATTAAGGATGCCCAGCTAGACGATTTATATCCATTTTTGTAGCAAATAGCGCTAGCGTTTGTGTTGTAGGGAGGGTCAATGTAAACACAATCGAATTTTTCCGCATATCGAGCATCTAAAAAACTCAGAGCTTGAAAATTGTCACTATTAATCAACAAACCATCGATTGATGAATCCAAGTCATCGATTGATTGACTCAAACGGTTTTGGACAGACTCTTCATACAAACTAGTATCTAGCATCCGGTATAACCCCGACTTTAGATCTTCAATCGTACCGGGAATGACGCCATCCCATATCCCTATTTTCTGCCATTCTTGCCACTGCTTTTCATTGGCTGCTATCTCTGGATACAGCTCTTCCGGCACCCGGTCCAAGGTAATGCAATAATGGCTGGAGACAACAAACTTCTTCTTCAACCAAAGCTTCTTCTGGAAGTCTTCCAGTTGCGCCAGAAAGTCAGTCAGCTCTAGAGCAATTGCGCGCAGGCACTGGATCATACGAAGATTTTTTTCAATGTCAGCAAAGGCGCCGGCACTCTGCACATCGTCCAGGTTCATAACTTCGTTCTTAATGTAGAAATCCAGCTCACGGCGCAAGAAGCTGCCCAAATCTTTGTGAACAAAGTAGTCGGCAGTGTTCTTGGTTGTGTAGTCAGTCAGGTACTTTTCCAGCAAAGTCCGCTGGGGGTTCTTTTCGGTGGGGGCACGGTTAGCGAGAGCCAACCAGCGAGCTTTGACGCCTTCATCGTCAAGCACAACGTCCACGGCTTGTTTGACCAAGGCATCCTGCTTGGTGCCTTTGGATTGGGGCGCATACTCGAAGCGAATAACTAGTTCTTGGCTATCAACGCTGCCGATTTCCTCAACCGGGATCAATTCATCTTCATATTCATCGCCCTGCTCATCAGTGCGAATGACTGTTTTTGGCTGAATCAGCGCAAAGCGACGCTCTTTGTCGTTATCCTTGCGGTTGTCTTTTGCAGTATCTGCCGATACCAGGCGGAAGTGCACCGTGCGTCCGTCTTCTAACTTAAAGCTATAATTTGCGAAGTTCTCACCACTTTTGGTGTAGTACTGGTCTTTGTTGGCCCAGTGCAGCATCACTTCTTCCCCGGCGTAGGGGATAGCGTATGTATCGCCCTTGTACCGGCGCTGGCTTATAAAGTCGCCGTTATTGTAATAACGTGAGAAAAAATTTAGCAGGTGAGAAAAGACGGCGTTTTCGTGCTCTGAAGCACCGGTGCTGTAAGCAGCCAGTTTTTGTCGCAGCTCCTGCACCTTTGGCACATTATTTGGATCGATTCCGTCGGCGGTGTACTGCTCTTCTTTTTCTTTCAGCTCACGGACAACCTGCTCGCTTTGGGCTGCATTGCCGCTGCTCAGTGCAGTTTGTACTTTTTCAGGTAAGCGCCGTTCCAAGTACTCATTAATCTCATCAGCGCGGGCATTGAGAATACGGTAGATGCCAAAATCCAGCTCTGGACGGTCAATCTGGAAAATCTCGCGCAGCTTGGCAACGAGTTCCTGGAATTTAGCGTTTTTAATTGAGCTCATAATTCAAGCCTTAAAGGTTGTTTCCCTGGATAATTTGCCTGGGGTGTTACACCACATGCCAGCGCAAGGTAAATAGGGTGTTGGTTTCGGTTTTTTCCTGTAAGCGTTGTTGCAGGGATTCAATAAGTTGATCACGTTTATCAATGATTTCGTCCTCTACAGCAAAGATTTCCTGCCGTTGGCGGCGCTGCTGCTTTTCTAACACTGAAATTTCCCGCTGAATACCGGACTGTTCTTGGAGGGTAGCCGCCTTACGCGCATCGCGTTTAAGCTGAGCTATGCGCGCTTTTGTGTTTTTCAGTGCCTCTTCTGCGGCCACCAGCTTGTCTTCAGCCCATTTTTCCAACTTGTCACGTTCTTCATTAAATAGACGCTGATTGACTTCAAGTATGTCAGCAATAGCTGCGGCAATGTGGCGATCACTATTAGCGTTTAATTCCGTAGGTGGCTGGTCAGTCATTCTCTCCGGGTGGCCCTTAGCCTCTATGACCATCAGCTTTTCACAGGCTTCCTGGTCAAGTAGGCGTCCATCATCGGTTAAACCAGAAAACAGCAGCGCGTCAGTGGTTTCAAACGCGGTGACTTCAAGCCTGTCCAAGCGTAGCCAGCCAGACTTTCCTATCATACTTTCCACCAGACTTATCTTGCTGCCGTGGGCGCTGTAATTGAAAACGAGTCGCGCTGCAGGTGTGGGAGACGCCAAGCTGGTTTCTAACGCCCATTCGCCCAGCGGATGGCTAAGACGGTAAGCATGGGCAAGCATATCTGGCTGAGCTGCGCCACGAATAAGTTGGTAGCGACCGGATGCGACCGTTGGACTAATTCCTGCTGGCGACTGCTTCAAGGCGAAGGCATAGCTGGCATGATCAAAGCGTGCCAGCTTTTCTAGCGCGAAACGCGTTACGCTCCAGAACCAGCGACCTAACTTATCGAGGCGCGCTTCGGCCTCATCCAGACGTAATTTGAGGCGGTCGTGTACGTCTTCATCGAAGTTTTCCAACAGCTGACTTTGAGTATTTTGAATCCGGTCGTTGATCGCTTCTTCCAACTCGGCCTGGAGAGTATTAAAGGCTCGGTCGATCTCGTGTGGATGACGGCAGGTCTCATAAATAGTGAGAATGCGCTTTTCAAAATCGATACCGCTTTCGATACGCCCTAGCACCTCGTCCGATGCACCGAAAACGCCAGAAAACAGATTGAACTTCTCAGATAACAGTTCCAATACGCGCTGATCCGCCTGGTTGCGGGTATTGAGGAAGTTAATCACCACAACATCGTAACGCTGACCATAACGATGGCAGCGGCCGATTCGTTGCTCTACCCGCTGCGGGTTCCACGGCAGGTCATAGTTGATGACCAGCGCGCAGAATTGCAGGTTGACTCCTTCAGCTGCCGCTTCTGTGGCAATCATGATATCAGCGCCAGTTCCGTCGTCCTTGCGGAAGTGGTCGATCAGGGCGGTACGGCGATCAACTTGAGGCGAGCCAGTTACTCGATCTGTGCCCCGATGCTCAATCAGCCACTGCTGATAAATAAGTGTGGTGTCTGGGTGATTATTGGTTCCACTGAAAAGTGCTAGCGTGCCCTCATAACCGTTCGAAGCCAAAAACTGATATAGGTATTCTTGAGTGCGCTTGGACTCAGTAAAAATAATGGCTTTACGAGGAGCGCCAAGCTCGGCCATGTTACTGAAACCGTGCTGAAGTGCTGTGAGCAATGACTGGGCTTTGGTATCACTATTCAGCCCCTGGGCTAAAGCGATTATGTCATTCAACTCAACGAGCTCTTGCCGTATAACCTGCTTTTTTTGCTCTGGCCCTCGCGTTACCAGATCACTCACAGCTATGTCAGCTGAATCTACGTGTTCAACTTCGCGGTTTTCTTCCTGGTCTTCCTCAAGGTAGTCGGTTTCAAGGTCATCGTCTTCGACCCACTGCTCAACCAAATTAACTTTATCTGCGTCGGCCTCGTCAACCAGCATCTGCTCCAGCCTTGCACAGATAGTTGCAAGCGTTGCCAGGATTGCAGGAGTACTAGAAGCGAGAAGCTTGCGAAGAATCAGCCCGGTTAGATGGCGCTGACGTTTAGGCAGCGCATAAGACTCCTCCCGCAACAGAAACGCTGAAACGCGCTCATAAACGGCCTGTTCTTCATCTGTAGGATTAAACGGCTGAGTCAGAGCCTTGCGTTCAGTATATTGGATGTACTCCAACACATCTTTGCGGAGCGTGCGCTGGGTAAAGCCAGCCAACCGACCGCGTAACTCTTCGAGCCCACCGGGATTATTCACATATTGCTTGCGGAATGCCTTTTCATCGCCGAACAGATGCTCGTCAATCAAGGTCGAGAGGCCGTACAACTCCATGAGAGAATTTTGCAGCGGCGTTGCCGTGAGCAAGAGCTTTTTGCGACCATCCAATGCCCGGCGCAAGGCCTGCCCGGTTCGATTACTCGATCGGTGGGCATTACGCAACTTATGAGCCTCATCAATAACCACAATGTCCCAAGGCACAGCCCGCAGTTCAGCTTCCAGCCGGGCAGCAAACTGATAAGACATGATAATAACGGTTTTCCCTGCCAGCCTTTGAAGGGTGTCTAGAGTGCTTCCAGCAGACTGCTTGCGGAGCGCTACAGCGTCCAGCACCGTGGTTGGAACAGCAAACTTCTCTAACAACTCCTGCGCCCACTGCTTGCGCAAGCTCGCTGGAGCAATAATCAGCAACTTGCGACGGCGCTCGGCCCACAGCTGGCAAAGCACCAAGGCCGCTTCAATCGTTTTGCCCAACCCTACCTCGTCAGCAAGCAGGACTCCCTGCTGGAGCGGATTGCGCATCGCAAAGAGCGCGGCTTCGATCTGATGCGGATTGAGATCTACACTGGCGTCAAACAACGACTGCGATAACCGGTCTACGCCGTCAGCGGCATGCCGTCGCGTCAGTTCATGGGCGTAGTATTTTGCATGGTAGGCGGTAATCAAAAAATAACTCCTTGGGGTAGCGCACAAGCTAACGCTATAACCAGTGGCTGGGTATCGCAATTCCATAGTTTTTAGAAACCACTTGCAGCATGCTCACTATCTCGCCGTGGCGGGCCTGCTCTTCGGTGTTCCAGCTATCGCGCCGCGCCAAGAGGATACTCAACTCACTCAAATTGTACATCTCTAGCCGATGAAAATTACCCCAAGTTGGGAGGCCAAACAGGGCAGGTTGTAGATGACCACTGTGGAATCGCGCTCACTTGCTAAACGCCTTTCGCCCTGCAGCTTGGCTTTGGCCTCCTCGGCCTCATCTTTGTCATCGTAGGTATTAAGTAGCTTCATAATTGGTGGCCCTCCATGCGCTCACCGCACTGGATGATAAAGCGATTCAGCGCCAGCTCCAATCATGGACAGACGTGATTCATTGTTTAGAGGCCTATTGGATAGCTGGGGAAGCCATTTTTGAGCCTGCTCGGGCCCAAACTCATTGGAGAGCACTGCCGATCCCTTGCCAAGTCAACCGTAATCAATTCTAAGTTCCTCCACGACATGCAGCGCAGTCAGTTATTCATCATGTGTGAGATACAGAAAAGAAACTTAGTTGAGCTCTGCAGCTGTTACCTTTTTACAAACCGACTGCGACCTACACACAAAATGACCACAGGTTTCGAGAGCACATAGCCTAAACGTTCTGGGGAGCTACGAAAAAAGGTGAGTCGCCGAGGAGTTTCCACTCGCATGTATCTTAACCGCGCATTTGACTTGAAGGACTTGTGCATTCCCGAAGTTTAGATGCGATCGAGGAGCTGACTGACACATGTTTACTTAGGCCGGACGGATAAAACCCTTCAATCACCTAGGTTATTTCACCCTCGTCATACTCACACAACGCATTACCGCCCCTTGGCAGCCGCTGCATCCAGCGCAGCCTGGTCAATGAACTTCTCTTTCATTTGCTTGGATATTTTCGTCACTTTAGCAGCAGCTCCCTGCAACGACACACCTTCCTTGATCACAAAATTCACGCAATAGATCGACGTTCGATGACTTTTGCAGCGTGCTTTTACCCCGTGAATTTCAACTCCAACGGCATATAGGCCAACAGACCACCAAAAACTGACTGAAGTGGTTCAGCGACATCCAGACACTAATGTGTGGTGCACCCCGCTTGTTCGGTAGCTAAAAATGCTGACTATTCGATAGACGCAGTAGGACTAATTCAGTGAACTCTCGCGGGAATTTGGAAGAAGAATGAAGCCAAGCCTCTCCTTAGCACGTCACACCACTAGGCAGGTGTCGCATTAGCCAGGCACAAAAGCCGGCATAGAGCGTCGGTCATCATGAACAAGAGACCCTCCTGCATATTACAGATAACGGTCAAAATATCTATAAACGACGTTTCATCTTCTACGGTAGCCAGCATTTCCTTTCAGATAATGGTCGTTTTCTAGATGTCCGCCCAATCTCCTCAAAGAGCTCAATTTTTCATTGTTTTATGCCCAACAATCACGTACAACAATCTTTGAATAGAACAGGCACATTTTATAATTATAGGTAAGGAAGCCTCAATGAAACTTGAACTTTATTTATTGAATTGTTATGGCATAAACCAGCTGATAAAAGAATTTGATTTTAGAAAATCAGTCGCTAATAATGGCGTACATTCCTTGTATGCCCCTAACGGGACACTAAAGACATCGCTGGCTAAAACTTTCAAAGATATAGAGGCTGAAAAAGAGACTAAAGATCTTATTTTTCCTCAGCGAGAAACAAAAAGAGATATTAAAGTAAATGGCCAACCCATTATAAAAGACCAAGTAATGGTCATTGATTCTTACGATGAAAGCTATAGCTCAAAACAACTTTCGACGTTATTGGTTAATGAGAGCCTCAAGCAGCAATACGACGAGGCGTTGAAAGAGGTTGATGACAAAAGAGCTCTGTTGGTTAAAGACCTAGCAAAATCCTCGGGAAAACAGGCAAAGTCGGTTCCAGAGATCGTTTGCCAAGCTTTTAACCGGCCAGAAAAAGAGCTACTTGAGCTTCTAAGTGAATTGTTTGCCAAAGAGAATGAGAACTTTTCTAGTTTCAATGGATTTAAGTACGGCGACTTATTCAGCCCTAAAGTTCTCGAACTCGCTTCTACAGATGGCTTTGGTCAAGACCTCGCTGATTATGTTGAAACTTACGATAAGCTTATTAGTGAATCGGCAGTGCTTTCAAGAACATTTAATCATCAAAAAGCTAGTGTTATTTCTAAAAGCTTGTCTGACACGGGATTCTTTACTGCTTCGCATAGTGTTAATCTATCAGTTAGAGGCGAGAGACAAGAAGTAACTTCAAAAAAACATTTGGATGAGATTCTTCAAGAAGAACAAAATAAAGTTTTCCATAACCCAGAGCTTAAAGAAAAGTTCAGCAAACTAGATAAGAAGCTTACGACAAAAGAGACGCAGGAATTTCGTGACCTCATTTCTGAAAATCAGGCATTATTTCCTGAGTATAAAGACGTAAATAAATTCAAACAAAAAATTGTGATTAGCTATCTTCAAACCCACCAGTCAGCCTGGGAAGATCTGGTAACGATCTATCAGTCTAATAAGCATATAGTAAAAAATATTATTGATCAGGCGAAACAGCAAGAGACTACATGGAGAAGCGTTATAGAAACGTTTAATATGCGATTTAGTGTGCCATTTAAACTGAGTGTTGATAACCAAGATGAAGTTATTCTGAGTGATGCGGCGCCAGTAATACGATTTGTATTTGATGATGGTCGCGACACCAGTGATCAAGTCAGTCACCAAAGTTTGCTTTCAGTGCTTAGTCAGGGTGAGAAACGCGCGCTCTATATTTTGAACGTACTATTCGAAATAGAGGTTAGAACTAAAGCTGGAACACCTACCTTAATTGTAATCGACGACATTGCCGATTCATTTGATTACAAAAATAAATATGCAATTGTTGAGTATTTGCGTGATATCGCCAAAGTTCCACATTTTAATCTTCTTTTGTTGACTCATAACTTCGACTTTCATCGGATTGTAGGTAGTCGAATTATTGGTAGTAAAGGCACAGGCGCTCGAGATCGACGATTGTTAGCCTCAAAAACAGCAACAAATATACAACTGAACACTGAGAAATATCAGAATGATGTATTTAATGCCTGGAAACGTGGAATGCATCAGAATGAACTGTATATGCTGGCTAGCATACCATTTGTTCGAAATCTTGCTGAGTATTGTGGACGTCACGCGCATTATGAAAAGCTAACGTCTCTTCTTCATTTAAAGCAGGATAGCAAAAGCATTACTGTCGAAGATTTACAGACAATCTATAGAAGCATGTTTTCTGATAATCCGAAGTTAACATTACCAAATAGTACGGACTGCGTAATTGACACACTTTTTATAAGTAGCGACGCTTTATCCAATGCTGCCAATGAGTCGCCAGAACTCGAATCCAAGGTTATTGTTGCAATGTCAATTAGATTAAAAGCGGAGGAGTTCATGATTTCAAAAATCAACAACCAAGCCTTTCTTGATACCATAAAGTTCAATCAAACTAGGGAGCTGTTTGATAAATTTGTTGAATTGTTCCCTAGTGAAACATTGTCAATTTGTTTGCTTGATCAGGTCAACCTAATGACACCAGAGAACATACATTTGAACTCTTTCATGTATGAACCGATATTGGACATGTCTGCCCATCGGCTCTATGGCTTGTACAATGAAATAAAGCAGCTAATGGTTTAATTTCTGGTTCGCGCGTGAAATGCCACTCTAGCGCGATAATTAACTTGGCCAGTCCGTATTGACTCATTAATAAACTAACTAACTGAATGCCGTTGACTCACCTAAAATCAAACTAGCGTCTGTAATTTTGGGGTGAGTAATGGAACAGATAATGAGCCTCTCAGCTCGGCGAGAAATGTTGATCAGCATTCGTCAGCGTTATCTGAAGTCGTCATGGACGGAAAAGAGTCGCGTTCTGGACGGCTTTATCGCCGTGACCGGACCGGATACGATAGAAAATACGCAATCTCGTTACTTCATCAAAAATCCAGGGCCACGGACTCAGTTAAGGCGAAGGTAAGGCCCGGTTCGCAAGTCTATGATGAGCAGTTTAGACAGGTTTTACTCTACATCTGGTACACGGCTAATCAGGTTTGCTCGAAGCGACTTGTGCCCTTTCTACCGGACCTTGTTGCTGCCATGGTCCTCATCATATTCAAACAACGCATTGCTAAATCCTTTGGCAGCTGCTGCATCCAACGCAGCTTGATCAACGCCCTCCTCCTTCATCTGCCCAGCTTTCTCTCTGGCTTGGGCAACCGCTTCCTGCAATAGCATCCCTTCCTTGACCACAAAATCCACGTAGAAGATCGGCGTGCGGCAGCTTTACGTTGTGATTTTTCCTCATAACTTCAATTTCAACGGCATATACGCCATCAGGCCGCTCGACACGGCCTGGTAGTAACTGAGCCTGGCTGCCAGTGTCCGTATGCTGTTGTAACCCGTGGTGCGGAAGATGAACGTCCCCAAGTCATCATCATCTCCAACCTTCACATTCAGACGGCCATAGGGCTTACACAGCCCGCCTATATCCAGACCCGCACAGGGTTGTTATCTGTATGGCAAAGACTGCACTCAGGTAAAAAATATTCTCGGACTAATCTGCAAATACAACACTACAAAGAAGAAATGACATTACCCAAACGAACAGCTTGCTCTCTAGTAATCCAAGCAGCCATCCTTGCAGGTCGGATCTCCGATATAGCCCCAGGCCTATTAGAAAGCAAACCAATTGCTTCCAATTGTGAGTCACGGTATTCAAGCCACTTTCGTTGCGCCGCACGGATCTTTAACTTTTCCTGATCATCTAAAACTGATAAAAGCGTTGTGTAATTCCGATTAAGCTCTGCATCCCAACCCCGCAGGCTTTGTCCGTAACATTCGAAACGTGCTAAATCATCATCAGCTAATTCCACACATGCACTTTCTATTTGATTCAGCGGGGATTCACCCGAGTAAAAAATCACAGGTATTGCTTTTCCAGTGTCCAGGCCTACCAAACGAGTGCCAGTAGAAGGTTCATAGATCAGTGACACAGCTTTTCCCTTTGCCCATGCGTCAATTTCTTTCCAATAAAGAACACTTGAATCCACTTTAACTTTTTCACCATTTCCGAGTTCTACATATCCCTGGTCATGGCTATCAACATATGTTGTAATTTCTTTTGAACTATAATTACCACTGCCAAAAGAGATCTGTCGATCCAGCTTAATTGGTTCACAATTCTCTTCCTGTTCTATCAGTGCTTCACTCGCGCGCCATTGATGGATTGAATTAAAATACCCCAAATGGTACATACTTTCAGAATTATAGGATGCACCCATTATTTTATTTAATAATAATATTCGATTATCATCCTCAAAATTTACTTGCCAGTAATTAGTATCGTCATACAACCTGAGCTCAGTATCAGAGACATAGTGAATTGTCGAAAAGAATTCGTTAGGATATTTTCCACAATAATACTTTAATGCTTGTCCGTAAGAACTGAATATCGTTCGCATGTTAAATTCATTCACGAACGCTGCGGGAGTAATTTTTCTGGGCTGTTCTGCGGCAACGCTTACGGCGTCAAAAAAAAACAAAGGTAATCCTAGTGTTGACGCGAATATTATTGCCATTGCGCTCGATTGAACCATTTATTGTCACCCTCATTATAGCTATAGATAGTTTATTTTATTACCCTTGCTCTATTTCTTTTATTTTTACTCATAGATTGGTTGCTTCTTGTCAATTTTTTAATATTTTTACGTTGCATTTTTCTTAGCTTATTCTCTCTTGGAAGAGCTGTAACTACATCAGAAATAAATGTGTATCCTCGGACATCTATTAATTCTAAATTTGCTGTTACGATAGATAACAAAAAATTAAAATCATGTAGCTTTTTCATGTGAGCAATACAGCCTGCGTTTATAGTCTTTGATTGCTCATTTTTTCCAACATAAAATGAAAACTCCTCATCATTAAAACTCCCAATTAAACGAAAAACCCCTCTGTCAAAATCAGTAACAGCATCAATCATAAACGGTTGCCAATTTTCTATTTGCCAGTCAAATTTTATTGCATCCGGATTTTGGGTAATGAGCTTTAGAGGAAAATGACTATTATCTGTGCACGGATGTCTTGGCCAAGGAGGCCCTAAGATATCGAAAAAAACCCGACCACCACTCGGGGCCTGATAAAAGAAAACAACCTCACCGCAAACGGAGCAGCGAGCATTTGGATTAACAAAACTTTTATGTTTTCCAGCTATTATAGGTATGTCAGGAAATAAATATGGTGGATATGGCGAGCTACTTTTACCTGAATGTCCTGTTCCACCCCAACCACAAGTACAGTTGAATGGATGATTCTTTGCGTTACACATATAAACTCTCCAAAATCTTAACAATCACTATATTTATTTCCGCGATATTGCACAAAACCTCGCTCTCAATAACGCCCCGTTTCTGCCACGTCACACGGGGCTAAGTCTTTTATTTAACAATAGCTTAGCCGAATTATTCTAGCAGCACCATGTAACCACCTGAACTCCTTATTGGCCCGCCTGCGCCGAAGAATTGTGATCCCTACCCGATTTACTCCCAAAACGGCGTTTCCCAACCAAAAAATAGGCATACACAGGCCGAGGCGAGCGGCCCCTTTAGGACCACTCGCTAACATCTAACCAGGCGCCGGCCGAGCGGCGTTTAAATCCTTCCTCAGTTTTGAAACGACAGACGAAGTGCCCAGCGAACTCTCATCTGCAGTAGCCGGATAAAACTCCTCAATTACCTGAGTTATTTCGTCTTCATCATATTCAAACAGCCCATTACCAAACCCCTTCGCAGCCGCTGCATCTAGGGCAGCTTGGTCGACGCCCTCCTCCTTCATCTGTCTGGCTTTTTCTCTGGCCTGGGAAACCGCTTCCTGCAATAGCATCCCTTCTTTGATCACCAAATCCACGTAGTAGATTGGCGTGCGGCGGCTTTGCGTCGTGCTTTTTCCTCGTAGTTTTAATTCCAACGGCATATACACCAGCAGGCCACCGGAGACGGCCTGGTAGTAACTGAGCCTGGCTGCCAGTGTCCGTATGCTGTTGTAACCCGTAGTGCGGAAGATGAACGTGCCCACGTCATCATCATCGCCAACCTTCACATTCAGACGGCCATAGGGCTTGCATAACCCGCCTTTGCCAAACTCGCACAAGGTTGGTGAGGGGCATGGCAAAGACTGTACTCCTGACTGTGTGAGGCGCCTACATGTGTCGCCGTTGCCTGCACACATTGGCCGTCCGTTTTTACGGTCGAACATCGTGTATTCAGCCCGCAGATTTAGATCCGCTTCGTTGAACAACATGCGCACTGGAATGGTTCGCAGCTTGCCGTTAGGCGCGTCCTTTCGTAGCTCTTCATCGAGTGGATGTAAGAGCCAGCCGTCCTTTTCCTGGACTTGGGATGTAATGGTGAATTGATTGTCTTTTTGCGGTAGCCGAATGCCGTTCTTCTCTATTACCCGGCCAATGCTGATGCGCCCCAACACCGGGGGCGTGATGGCTAAACCTTTAATCATGGTAACTCTCCTGAAAAAAGGGCCACGAGGCACTTGTCATACCCGCGTAGCCAAGGGGTGTTTATGCTTGAATGAGAAATCGCCGGCTTCCCGACTTAGTGATTGGGTATTGATCCAGAAGCCCTGGCTGATCCTGAAGCAGCTTCTTGGCATTCAGCCCAATGGAATCCTTGCTTCGTTTCCAGCTGACGCTCCCGCTTGGGAAGGTCGCCTTTGAGGCTTCACCCATTTGGCTTTGGATGCGCTGCTTCAAATGCGACTCGGTGGATTTCAGGGTTTCCATTTCAGATCGGATCGCCAGAAGCTCGTCAAACGCCTGGGACAGCTCCTTGCTCTGGCTGAAGTCCAAGGTTTCACCTTTATCCACTGGGTACAGATGGCGCAGCGCACGATCCGCTGAATCGGTACCATCGGCTGGGGGTGGTGTATCCTTTTCAACGAAATCCCAAAACTGGCGCTCCAGCACAATCAGTGCGTCGATGAGCTCTTCATTCCGCTCAATTCGATAGATTTTTAGCTCTTGCCCACACAGCAGCACGCAGACATCGGCCGCCTGCTTACCCGTCACAGCCAACTGGTGCTGTACCTGACACTGGATGTAGTCCGGCACACCCTCTTTCCAAAGACGTGAACCAAACTCCCCGGCGGTTTTGCATTCCAGGATCTGCACTTCGTCATCGGCTGCTACGGAGTAATCAAGGTTCGCCAGCATCCAGTGCTTATCGGGATCGGAATGCTGCAGTACCGCATTCACCCGGCGCACTTTGCGACCTGTCTGCTGGCTGTATTGCTCAGCCACGATGGGCTCCAGAACATGGCCCCAGTAGACCGGAGAGCTCGGGTCGTCGGAATCCGGCCTTGGTAAGCTCGCATCCCGCCCGGTTTTGACCATCCACAGCTCAAGCTGGGATTGATAAGGGTTCATGCCAATGGCTGCGGAAGCATCGCTACTGCCTATGCCCTGCTTGCGCACCTTCAGCCACTCATCTCGACTGAGATCCTTTGTAGAGACCAGCCTCAAAGCTGGTCGCTGCTTCTGAATTACTTTTTCACTCATGCCCATGATGTTTCCTCCAGACATAAAAAAGCCCCGCAAGAGCAATAAGCTCAAGCGGGGCTTTATGACGTTTTGGTGTTAGTGAGGGGTGTTAAACCACGAGAGACATGGCCTGTTCTAGTGCACGATTCTTGACGGCAGCGCCGGTTCCGAACCAGGCAGAATCCAGCCGGTGGTCAATGGTTTTAGCCCGACGCTGGTGATCGATGAATTCGGTGACGGCATTCAGCAGGCCATAGGCTGTGCCTTCTGAGGATGCCAAGTTGGCACCCATGCCCTCGCCTTCATACAGGCCCAGTGCTTTAGCCATGGAGCGTTCGTTGGTTTTGCCAACGCCAGCGCCAGAGTCATCGGTGAACACCTTGAGAAAGTAATTTCTGGCCTCGGTGGCTTTCACCTTCCGATCGCTCAGGGTTTTCAGGCGGTACATGAAATCGTCCCAGGCGGAAACGGATATCCCCAACTGTTTCTTCACCAGGTTCGCATCGAATGCAGTGTTGTGCTTCACCTTGACTGCAGTAGCGGTGGCATCCTTAAGCGCCACAGCAAGGGTGTTGTTACACACCACACGGATACTGGTGAATTGAGCTGTTGTGGCCATGGTGCCGTCACAAGCCGTCGCCAGAAGCACATAGGCATTGGTTTGGTCGTTGCCCTTCAGCACGCCGGATTGACCGGTACGGGCCAAAGCCCACATTTTACGGCCACCTTTCAAAACACCGGCAGTTTCCAGCTCAAAACCGGATACTTCGGTCAAATCCCGATAGAACTCCAGGATCTCTTCTGGCTGCACAACCTTGAATCGATTGCCAACCACAGACAGTGGCGCCCTGGTATCCGAGCGGTACAACACCTTACTGTCCGGATACGCCAGGATCTCTCCGAGGTGACCGGAGGCGTTGGTAACAAACCGCACGGGGCTTTCTTCAATCTGCCAATTCAGACCGGCCTGCTTCGCCCAAACTTCCAGGGGTTGATTCGAAGTGAGTTGATTCCCCAGGCCATGCCAAGGGGTTTGGCCAACGTAGGCCATTTGCTCGATGAGATGAGCCATAGTTGTTCTCCTTAGAAAATGCGGGGGAATTAGCGGATGTCGTTCTTAGAGCCGGAGTCCGCAGTGAAAGAATAGCCACACTCAAGACAGCGGTGATTATCGAGGACACAGTCATCCAGGACGTCACCGAAAACGACTCCAGCTGATGCGCCGCTGGCACCGCCTAAAAAAGCGCCAATGATAGCGCCGCCAATACCACCAATAGCCGCGCCTACAGGGCCAGCCCTGACGCCTATAGCCAGACCCGTTTGAGCTCCGGCAGTGACAGCGGTAAACCCGCTATAGGCGCCGATAGAAGCACCGACCACGCCAGCGGCTTTCTTTCCGTAGTTGTTTTTACCGATCCGAATCGACAGGCAATTGGGACATTGTTCAGACATTGGAATTACCTCTGTGAATTGGGAGGGAAGGCACTGTCAGTGCCTTGGTTCACAGGGGTGATATAGGTGTGAAATATTTTTGAAAATTTTAGAGTTTGCATGACAGGTTTGGATTTGATGAAGCGACCGGCTTTAGACGCATTGAGAGCCAAGAACAAAACAGACGGATGACTTCCTCGGCATAAAGTCGGCAGTGAACGCAGTCGTAGAAAGAACCCCAATGACGAGAGGATAATTTCGCCCAGTTTTTCTTCAAAAAAAACACTAATTGATTTATCTTAATAAAACCAGAAACCAGTATATATTCCATCAAAAGTGGTTACGTTAATGTTACAAAATCGAAAATTTGTATTTGACCAAATTAGCTATATTTTGGCTATTACAAGATTAGATATTGAGCAACATCAAGCCATTTCCGATTATTCTTTGAATGTACACTCTGAAAACTATTGGCGGGATATCTTCAATTTTATACACAATTCATGCTATGAAAATGCTAACTTTGAAACATCAAACACGCCATGCATTGACCTGATTGACAACAAAAAAAAGATACTAATACAAATAACAACTACAAAAACTAAGGAGAAAATAGATAACACACTCAAAGCTCTTCTGACTAATTCTTATAAAGATTATAAAATAAAAATTTATTACCTTTTGGATAAAGCTCATCCTAATGAAAAATCCCAACGTCAGGTTCTAGATCAATACGGAGTTACGCTTTCAGATATTTTGTTCGACTCACACGATATAATCTCAGACGTTAATAATCTGACTACGGCTAGAATGATCGAATTATATCAACAGCATTTTGAGCCAAATCAAGAAAAGTACACCGACATAAAGGTATTAGATCTAGCCATACACGACCTAGTAAAAAATCATACATCTATAAAACCAAACTTCAATACAAGCTATGGCTCAGTTGAAGTTAACAAGAAGATAATAATAAACAATCTTAATGAGCGATTGAGCTCAAAAATCAAAGATAATCTTGATTACGCGTGCTTAGTCGATGAAATCGCTGACGGACTAATTCTTCATGACCTTAGAGAGTTCATAATTGGAGACTTATATAAAAAAGTTCTTTTAAGAGCTCTAAGGTATAATATTGAACAATCAGATAAAAAAATATTAGCTATCGAAGACCTTAATTTTTTGGCGATGGAAAAAAGCTTGGACTTCAATGAAATAATATTAAGTTTATTTCACTCAATTGAAAGCAAATTATTAATAAAAGACTTTAATTCAACAAATGTAGGTTGGATATTAGTGTCTTACTTTTTCGAGTATTGCGATACAGGAGTAAAAAATGCTTTTCCCAACCAAAGCAATTAAACCTGCGGACTCTGTATTCTTTATCGCAGCATATCTAACTGAAGCCCTCTCACAGGGTCATGACAATTTCGACTCCGCATTTGACTACATACAAAATACGTATCCAAAAACTGTTACAATTGAATTAGTTATTTTATCTTTTGATTTTTTATTTATGCTGGACCGAATAGAGGTGAAAGGTGATTCTTTTAAAATTAAGCTCAACTAATCCTTTATTTAAGACTATTGTGTTCAATCCTGGACTAAATATAATTGCCGGACTTCAAATAAGTAGCTCAAACACGAAAGAAACGTACAATGGAGTGGGTAAAAGTTTTACTTTAATTTTGGTTCACTTATTACTCGGCGCAAAACTTGACACCAACAGCTCGAAAGGAAAAAAGATAAAGAATTTCTTGGCCGAATATGGTGAATTCAGGCTTGATTTCAAACATAACGGCATTAGTCACTATGTAGAAAAAAAGTTTTCTGAAACCGCTTACCATCTTAATGGGAAGCAGCTAAGCCAACCTAAATTCCGCGAGAAACTTAATCATATTTTTTTGCCGCCTCATCTCAAAGGAAAAATCAACTTCAGGCAAGTTTTTAATATTTTTGCCCGGCGTCATGGTGGATCATTCTACGCAAGCCCTCTAACCCAACAGGGCCAAGACAGGCATGATTACTTTCAAAAATTTGCTAATTTACAACTACTAGGATTAGACACCGATTTAGTAGAGCGAAAGAAAAAAATAAAAGAAGATCTTTCCGATTTAAAAAATACGCAGACAATTTTAGAAAACCAAAAAGAGAAGTATGAATCAAAAAACATCAAAGATCTTGAAGAGCTTGTCAATAAGCTAACAGAGGATAGAAACAACTTTGTCATAGCTGAGAATTTTGATCAATTGAAGCGTCACGGTGACGAACTTACAAATGAAGCAAACAAGTTCAGAAACCAAATCTATAAATTAGACACCTCAATTACTAGAAAGTTACACAATCTTGAACTTTCAAAAAAAATAAATATAAACCCAAGAACAGTTCAAAGCCTGTACGAAGAGGCCAAATTTCATTTTAACGAAAAGCTATACAGAAACATAGAAGAAGTCACTAACTTCCATAACAACCTACTATCTAATCGAAGAGAAAGACTGGATCAAGAAATACAATCTGCGAGGAACTCAATAAAGACACAGGATAAATACTTAAAAGACGTAGAATCTAGAAGAGACCGCATTCTGAAAGACCTTGATTCTAGAGGTGCTTTAGAAGAGTATAATTCGATTAATGAAACGATCAATCGATTGTCCAAAGAGATCGTTGAGCTTCAGAAGTTTAGCTCTATGTTAAAAGAGCTCCGCGAAAGAGAAACTGAACTAGACTTAGAGAATGCAAAATTAAAATCGGATAGTCTTGAATATTTGGATCGTGAAGAGCAAAGATTAGAGAAAATTGAGAATCAATATCGTACACTGGTAAAAAAGTTTTATGATAATCACGGTGGAAAGCTAAAGATCAACCTAACTAAGGACGCCAAATATCTTTTTGATATCGATATTGATATTCCTCGCGATGGCTCTCAAGGTGTTAGCGAGGTGAAGATATTTTGTTACGACATTTTACTTTATGAATTAAATAAAGACTTACTTGGCTTTATAGCTCACGATGGTTACATATTTTCAGAAATGGACCCGAGGCAAAAGTCGATGATCTTTAAGGTAATATTAGAAAAAACAAAATCTGGCACTTTGCAGTATTTTGTAAATATCGGCCAGTCTTCTCTTGAGGAAGTTCTAGACAAAAATAATCAAATTAGCATTCTTACAGATGAGGAAAAACATTTGATGAATCGATCAATTATTTTGGAGTTATTTGACAAAAATCCAAAAAATTGGTTATTCGGAACTGAGTTTGGGTAGCTTTTACCTAACGATTCATGATGGCACTAAATGATAAAATTTGAATTTTTTATCATAGCTGACTTCTGATTTGTAAATAATTATTGAGACAAAATCAATCATTTGAATCCTTTGTTAAATAAATGTTTTGAGCACCGATAAACGCACTAACCACGCCAGCGACTTTCTTACTGCAATTTTTTTGCCATCTGGGATTGACACGCAATTAGGGTAATATTCAAACATTGGAATTAGCTCGATGAATGAAGCTAAATCCGGATGGTGCATACCTCCCGGATGACACAAACTCCAAGACCGATAAAGAATGGCTAACCAGAGGCGCCATTAATAGATGGTGCAACCAACTCTGCCACTTTAGCCAAGGCCTCTTTCCGCTCATCGAAGTAATCGTAACGGTCATATATCCCTTCGACTCCCTTCAGCTTGTGGTTCAGGCAACGCTCCGCGACGTGCCCTGGTACGCCTTCAGCAGCCAGCAAGCTACGACAGGTGCGTCGCAGGTCGTGTACGGTGAACTGGGCGACACCCCCCATCATGTTCTCTGGCTGTAGCTTCCTCCCCGGCTCCCTACCAAAAAGCTTGGCAATGGCGCGATTCAACGTGTCCTTGCCCATATGGGGCTGTTTACTACGGCGCCGATTAGGAAAAACATAGTCTGAGCCACAGGCATGGGTTTTGAGCTCACCCAGCCAACTAACGGTTTGAATGGGAAGGGGAATGACGATCTCAGCACCTGACTTACTACGCTCCCCAGATAGCTGCCACCGGTGATTCTCCAAGTCGAACTCTGACCACCGAGCTTCAGTAAGCTCTGTCTTTCGCACACCCAAAACGAGCAACATTGCGCAGGCAAGATAATTGTCTCGGACGAAGCTGTCCTTGTTTTCCCGGAAAACTTTGAAGATCTGCCGAATCTCATCAAGGCTTAGGGCTCTATCGCGGCTCTTCTCAATGCCCCCCGCGTCATTGACATTGAAAGCCGCTGCTGGATTATAGGTAAGCAACCCCAGCTTGATGGCGTGATTAAACAACTGTTTCAAATACATCAAGGTATCGTTTGCAGTCGCTGGACGACCACTATTAGCTACTTTCCTGACAATAGCGCGCACATCCATTGGGGTGACGCCATCCAAAGTGAACTGCCCAATGGGCGGTGCGATTTCTTTTGCGAAAATCCTTTTTGGAATGTGAGGGTGCTTGAGACGCTTTTCCAAGTCCTGGTACCAGTCATCAAAGAGGTCACTCACGGTCCTAATAGTCGCTTGCTCTTCGCGTTTGCGCTCTTCGATCGGGTCGACGCCGCTGCGAATGCCCTTCTGGGCCTCCACCGCCTGCTCACGGGCTTCAGCTAAAGAAAGCTGACTGGACTTACCGAGCGTCAGCTCACGTCGTTTAGCTGCGAGCGTGTACCGGAGCATCCAGTAAGGTACACCCTTCCTGGGTATCATCAAGTACAGGCCGCTCCCATCGCTATGGCGGCCCGGTGAACCCTCTTTAGTCAAAGCCTGAACTTTCTTGGCCGTAAAGCTTCCCATCACCCCGCCTCCCTACAAGCAACCAGAAATTTAAAATAACCTTCTGATTTAGCTACCAATAGATGGGAAGTGTTAGTAAACGAAACGAGCCAATTTCCGAGGGATCGATTTGATTGGGGAGTATTCATGAATAAATTGCACCTTTGATGGAGGGTAAGCCAAACTACCACCCATTATACTCCCCAACTCCCACTGGATTACACTAGATTTTCATAGACAACAATAGACAAACTCTAATTTTATCTATTTAAAAACAAATAATTATAGATTTTTATGGACTTCAATAGACATCACTCTATGTTCTGCACCTGCTCCCGCAACTGCTCAATCCACACTTTCAGGTCCACCGCGGCGCGGGTCAGGCCGGCGTCTATACTTTTGCTGCTCAAGGTATTGGCTTCGCGGTTCAGCTCTTGCATCAAAAAATCCAGGCGTCGGCCGACGGCGTCTTCACTGGCCAGGGTATCGCGTACTTCGGCCACGTGGGCATCCAGGCGGTCCAGCTCTTCGGCGACATCGCTTTTTTGCGCCAGCATCACCATTTCCTGAGCTATGCGTTCCGGGTCTAGCTCAATTTTGGCTTTTTCAAAGCGTTCGCGCAGCTGTTGCTCCTGAGCCTGAAGCAGCTGCGGCATGCGCTCACGCACGTCAGCCACTTGGGCGTGTATGGCGACCAGACGCTGTTCCAATATAGCCAGCAAGCGCTCGCCTTCGCGTGTTCTTGCCGCTATCAGTTCGTTTATGGTTTGCTCAAACAGGCTGGCCGCGGCGGCTTTGGCCTCGGTGTAATCCTGCTCGGGCGTTGCCATAACACCTGGCCAGCGCAATATATCCAGCGCACTGATGTGGGCAGGGTTGTCCAGAATCCGGCTAATGCGCTTGGCCGCGTCGTTCAACGCCTGGGTGAGCGGCTCATTGATGGCGAAGCTGTGTTGGGCCTGGTCGCTGGCGTGCAGGCGAAGGCTCACGTCTACTTTGCCGCGCTTCAGTTGTTTGCGCAGCTGTTCGCGAAAATCGTTTTCCAGCTCTCGCAGGCACTCCGGCAAACGAAATGACGGCTCCAGATAGCGATGGTTAACGGTGCGGATTTCGCAGGTCAGTGCACCCCAGGCTCCACGAGTTTCCTGGCGCGCAAAGGCAGTCATACTTCGAATCATGGTCACTCCGGCATAAGTTTATCAGCCTGTTCAGCCAAGCTTTTACAGAGTCTATCAGGCTAGAGCGCCGAGCGGCGAACCGCAGTAAGCGGATTCTGCGGCGGCACCACAGCGCTTGGGTCTGACGGGTCGGAAGCCGGCATGGCCGTGCTATACTGCGCGCCAATTCATTTGTACAAGCAGGCCTGCAGCCCAGGCACGCTGCTCATTTTAACCCATCAGGAATTTTTTTATGCGACCCAGTGGCAGAGCCCCCGAACAACCCAGAGACATCCGCATTACCCGCAACTACACCCGTCACGCCGAAGGCTCTGTGCTGATCGAGTTCGGCGACACCAAAGTAATTTGCACGGCATCGGTGGAAAACAAGGTGCCACCGTTTTTGCGCGGCGAAGGCCAGGGCTGGATTACCGCGGAATACGGCATGCTGCCCCGCTCAACCAACAGCCGTATGGGGCGCGAAGCAGCTCGCGGCAAACAAGGTGGCCGAACGGTTGAAATCCAGCGCCTGATTGGCCGTTCACTGCGCGCTGCGGTGGATCTGAAAGCACTGGGCGAGCATACCATCACCATCGATTGCGATGTTATTCAGGCTGACGGCGGCACCCGCACCGCGGCCATCACCGGTGGCTGCGTAGCGCTGGTAGACGCGCTGAATTACCTGGTAGCACAAAAGCGCCTGAAGAAATCGCCGCTGAAGCAGATGGTTGCCGCGGTATCCGTCGGCGTTTTCAAAGGCAAGCCGGTTGTGGATCTGGACTACCCGGAAGATTCGGTTGCGGAAACTGACATGAACGTGGTGATGACGGATAAAGGCGGCTTTATCGAAATTCAGGGCACGGCAGAAGGCGCGCCTTTCGTTCAGGAAGAACTGGACAGCATGCTGGTACTGGCAAAACAGGGTATTGAAAAATTATTTGCGCTGCAGAACGAAGCGCTTAACGGCTAACTCAAAACCGTGGGTGTCGAGGGCCATAGATTTGATCTAAATCGGGGACAGATTTTAAATCTGTCCCCTGCGACCCAAAGCGCAAACCGGGGACGGATTTTAAATCCGTCCCCTACCTCGCCCCCCTATGTTCAAGGTCAACCTAAAATCCAATCTCGATGTCGTAATCCATCACCACCGGCGCGTGGTCGGAAAACCGGGTGTCGTCATCAATCCAGCCATCTTGAATGGTCTTTCGAATACCCGGCGTAGCAATCTGATAATCTACCCGAATACCCGACTGCTTGCGCCAACCTGAAGCCCACTCCGGCCACCAGGTAAACTGATTGCTTTGTTTGTTAATATCACGGAACGCGTCAATGCTGCCCATTTCGTCGAACAGGCGGTCTAGCCACGCACGCTCGTGAGGCAAAAAGCCGGATACGTCCAATTTGTGATAGCGCGAACTGGCGTCGGTAACGTGATGAGCGCTTTGCAGGTTGGCACACACAATAAACTGCCGGCGTTTACGCAGGGTTTTTTGCATGTGTACGGCAAACGCGTCCATGAAATCGTCTTTATGGTCCAGAACGGTCAGGTCATCATCACCAATCGGGTCGTCTTCCAGGCCAAGCGCGCAGGGCGCCAGCACGCTGGCGACGGAGACTTTGTCGAAATCGGCCTGAATAAACCGGCCTTCGCGGTCAGCCTGCTCATTGGCAAAGCCATACATGATGGCTTTCGGGAAGTGGCGGGTATAAATTCCAACACCGCCATCTTCATTGTTTTCGCCGTCAATAAAATAGGCTTGGTAGCCTTCTGGCACCAGCTGGCGGTCTTCAACCTCGTAGGCGCGCATGCGGTGGTCCTGAACGCAGATAACGTCGGCGTCTTGCCCTGCTATCCAGTCAAAAAAACCTTTTTCAACAGCCTGTTCAAGACCGTTGACGCTGATTGATACTACCCGCATACGTATTCCCTGATTCGGTTTGTGTGTATGATACCGATTTTAAGCACTTTTTAACTACTTTTGAAAGACCAACAGCCCTAGAAGCCGCGCCATGCATGATTATCAAAAAAATTTTATCGAGTTCGCCATACAGCGAAATGTGCTGCGTTTTGGCAAATTTACACTCAAATCCGGTCGCATCAGCCCCTACTTTTTTAACGCGGGCCTGTTCAATACCGGTAATGATCTTCTACAGTTAAGCCAAGCCTACGCTGCAGCCATTGAACGCAGCGCTCTGAATTATGACATTATTTTCGGGCCCGCCTATAAGGGCATCCCGTTGGCTACCGTAACGGCTATGGCGTTAGCAGAAGCTGGTAACAATAAACCTTTTGCCTTTAACCGTAAGGAAAAGAAAGATCACGGTGAAGGCGGAAGCATTGTCGGTGCGCCCTTAAATGGTAGGGTGCTGATTATAGATGATGTCATTACCGCTGGCACCGCTATTCGCGAAGCAATTGAGATCATCCATCAAGCGGGGGCTGAACCCGCCGGTGTACTGATCGCTCTGAACCGCCAGGAAAAAGGCAAAGGCAAATTGTCTGCCATCCAGGAAGTAGAACAGCAGTTCGGTATACCCGTGGTCAGCATTATCGGGCTTGATCAGGTACTGGACTACGTCAGCAGCAACCCAGCTTTCGACCAACACGCTAATGCGGTGACCCGCTACCGGGAATCTTACGGAGTTTGACGAATGGCAAAACACCTGACCGCTTCACTCCTCATGTTTAGCCTGATTGGCACCGGTGCCATCAGTGCCACTACGGCCCACGCCGGCATGTACCGGTATACGGATGAAAACGGCCAGGTGGTCATTGGCAGCAGCATTCCGCAGGAAGCAACGCAACGGGGCTATGACATTCTTAACAGCAACGGGCGTGTCGTTACCATCATTGCGCCCGCCCCCACGGAACAGGAACTGGCCGAACGCAGTGCCGAACAACAACGCCAGGACGCCCTGGAACTCCAACGCGAACAGGACCGAAAACTGCTAAAGCGCTTCAGTCACCCAGATCAGGCGCGCAGCGCCATGAACCGGAAAATTCGCGAACTGGAGGGACTGATCAGCCTGAAAAAAGGCAATATCACGGTCATCTCCGGGCAGTTGAACGCCGAACAAAGCCGCGCCGCCGATCTGGAACGCTCTGGACGAAAAATTCCCGAGGCAACCCTGGAGAAAATTCGTCGGCTGGAAACGCAGATCCTGGATATTGAACAGGAAATTGAAACCCAGACCCAAGACATTCAGACCCAGCGGGAAATCTACGAAATCGATATTCGCCGGCTTGAACAATTAACCGACAAAAAAAAGGAAGACTAAACCAGTCTTCCTTTTTTATTGGCATTCGCCGGTTTCAACCGGCCCACGCTCTTGGTGAGCTTGCGGGCCGCTGAACGCTATCAGGCAGAAGCCGTTTCTTCAGTTTTCGCGTCGCTGGCCTTAATCGGCTCAGCTTCTTCTGCTTTTACTTCTTTGCTGTCTTCAGCTTTTTCGACCTTAACAGCGGCTGCAGGAGCGGCCTTGGTTTTCTTGGCGCTGATTTTGCGAGCTTCTTTGCTGGGCTCAACAGCTGCCTTTACGTCTTCTGCTTTTACGGCAACATCAATTGCGCCTTCTTCTACAGCATCAGCGCCTTCAGTTACCTGCTTTTCAACGCGTGAGATCAGCTGGGCGGTGAATTCACCAACCATGCCGTTCAGTTCGCGCAGCTGGTCAAACACGTTTTCGCTGTAGCCGTAATAGCTCTTACGCAGGGATTTTACGCTGTGAGTGCGCGCGCTTTCTTCCAGCTTTTCAGCCATGTCGAAAGGCTTGGCAGACAAACGCTTCTGCTGCTTCTCAGCGGCGTCGATACCCTTGTTAACCATATCCTGAAGCTGTTGCTGATACGTGGTAAGTACACCCATAATAAATCCCCTGTGTTACGTTTGTTGATCAAAAGTGTTTTCGATCGATGAGTGTAGATTAAGGAGAAAAGTTAGAGTGTTCACACTAAAATCAGAAATCGTTCAAAAATTATTCTACCGGCCTGCTTAACAACGCGCTCATGACTACCAGCGAAACAGCACCCAGCTTGGCACCAGCATGCCGGATTCACTTTCACGGGCCCAGCCACCGTCGGCAGGCACCAGGTAGTATTCCGGCCCTATCTGGGGCACAACCTTTATTTCCATCACCTGACCATTCACCCGGTACTCGTAATACACCTCTTTTTCGCCGCTGCGGATAACAATCTGGGTGCCTGCGTTAGACGGCTGATAGTCCGAGATAATCACAGGCTGTTTTGGCGTTTCCACAACGGTGTCGTCCAGATTGCCGGTTTCCTGGGCAACAACGGTTGCTAACGGCCACGCCAACAACACAAGTGGTAAAATGATTTTTTTCATTTTCGTGATACCCTTTTGACTATCTGTTTATGGTGCGCTTATTGCCGGTTTCCTGGCTTTTTCAAGCCAGTTTCGCGCCCGAAATAATCGCCGTACTTTTTATTATTACCGTACTTTTTATCATTGCCTTAATTGTCACCATCAGAGTTACACAAGGCAACCCACGCTTCAATACGATTGCAGGCACAGGCATCTATGACTGAACAACACACTCCACCCGTGGTTCTTGTAGACGGTTCCTCTTATCTATTCCGCGCTTACCACGCACTTCCACCACTCATGACCAGCAAAAACCACCCAACCGGCGCCATCAAGGGCGTTATTGCCATGATACGCCGGATAGACCTGGACTTCCCCGGCTCCAAAATTGTGGTGGTGTTCGATGCCAAGGGCAAAACCTTTCGCAACGACCTGTATGCGGATTACAAAGCAAACCGCCCACCGATGCCTGAAGACCTGGCCGTACAGATTGAGCCCATTCACCAGATTGTCAGGCACATGGGCCTGCCGTTGCTGATTGTGGATGGCGTGGAAGCCGATGACGTGATTGGCACCCTGGCCCACGAGGCCACCAGCAAGGGCATCGATGTGGTGGTGTCCACGGGAGATAAAGACATGGCACAGTTGGTAAGCGCGCACGTAACGCTGATCAACACCATGACCAACACCCACATGGACGCAGCGGGCGTTGAAGAAAAGTTTGGCGTAACACCGGCGCAGATCATCGATTATCTGGCGCTGATGGGCGACAAGGTGGATAACATACCGGGCGTGAACAAGTGCGGCCCGAAAACCGCGGTAAAATGGCTGCAGGAATACCAGAACATCGACAACTTGATGGCCAATGCCGATGACATCAAAGGCAAGGTTGGGGAATACCTGCGGGATGCCAGGGAAACCCTGCCCTTGAGCCGGATACTGGCCACCATCAAACTGGACGTAGAGCTGGCGTTCGGACTGGAAGATCTTCTGGAACGCGAGCAGAACAACAGCGCCCTGCTGGAGCTGTTCCGCGAATACGAGTTGCGCAGCTGGATCAACGAACTCGAAAACTCAGGCCCCCAAACCGCCGGGTCTGCTGCTGCGCAGTCCGGTGTTGATCAAAGCACGTCTGATCAGAGCACGTCTGATCAGAGCACTGCACATCAAAGCAGCCCTGGTGAACCCACTCAGCGCCGTGACAAGCACTACAGAATTATTACCGACCAGGCAGAACTGGATGAATGGATAGAGCGCTTAAAAGCCGCAGAACTGTTTGCCTTTGACACCGAAACCACCAGTCTGAAATACATGGCTGCAGAGGTTGTGGGCGTATCGTTTGCGGTACAACCGTTTGAAGCAGCCTACGTGCCCTTTTGCCACGACTACATGGGCGCGCCCGAACAGCTGGACCGCGACACGGTGCTGGCCCAGCTCAAACCGCTACTGGAAAGCCCCGACCATAAAAAAGTCGGGCAAAATCTGAAGTACGACAAAAACGTGCTGGCCAACCACGGCATCTGCCTGGAAGGCATTGCCGAAGACACCATGGTGCAATCCTATGTGCTGAACTCGGTATCTTCACGCCACAATATGGACGCCCTGGCCCTGCATTATCTGGGCGAGGAAACCACAACCTTTGAATCCCTGGCAGGCAAAGGTGCCAAACAGCTGACGTTCAACCAGCTGGAGCTTGATAAAGCCGGCCCCTACGCCGCCGAAGACGCCGACATCACCCTTCGCTTACATCAGGCACTGCGCCCGCAACTAGCCGCCACCGGTAAGCTGCAGTCGGTGTATGAAGACATTGATTTGCCCTTGGTACCGGTGCTGTCGCGCATGGAACAAAGGGGCACGCTGATCAGCGCCAGCACACTGCGCCAGCACAGCCAGGAACTGGCTGAACGCATGGCCGAACTGGAAACAGCCGCGTATGAAGCCGCCGGGGAGACCTTCAACCTGGGCTCGCCAAAACAGCTGCAGGTTATTTTTTATGAAAAGCTGGGTTTGCCAGTTCTCAAAAAAACGCCCAAGGGTGCGCCCTCAACGGCCGAACCGGTGCTGCAGGAACTGGCCCACAGCCACGAACTGCCAAGGCTGCTGCTGGAACACCGTAGCCTGAGCAAACTCAAGTCCACCTATACAGACACTCTGCCAGATCTGATCCACCATCGTACCGGTCGCGTGCACACGTCTTACCATCAAGCAGTCACGGCCACCGGGCGCCTGTCGTCTTCAGAGCCCAACCTGCAGAACATACCCATTCGCAGCGAGCAGGGCCGACGCATTCGCCAGGCGTTTATCGCCGAGAAAGGCTACAAGCTGTTGGCAGCGGACTATTCCCAGATTGAATTGCGCATTATGGCGCACCTGTCGGAAGACAAAGGCCTGCTAACCGCGTTTGCCAAGGGCGAAGACATTCACAAAGCCACCGCAGCGGAAGTGTTCGGGGTATCTCTGGAAGAGGTGAACACTGACCAACGGCGAAGCGCCAAAGCCATCAACTTCGGGCTGATTTACGGCATGTCGGCGTTTGGCCTGGCGCGGCAGCTGGATGTCGAACGCAAAGTGGCCCAGCAGTACATCAACCGTTATTTCGAACGCTACCCCGGCGTACTGACGTACATGGACAATATTCGCAAACAGGCTCACGAAGACGGCTACGTGGAGACTCTGTTTGGCCGGCGCTTGTACTTGCCCGAAATCAACGCCCGCAACAAGCAACTGCAGCAGGCCGCCGAGCGCACCGCGATTAACGCGCCCATGCAGGGTACCGCTGCCGACATTATCAAGCTCGCGATGATTGATGTGGAAGCCTGGCTGCTGGCCGAATACCCGGACAGCGCCCGCATGACCATGCAGGTACACGACGAACTGATCGTCGAAGTAAAAGAAGAGGCGGTAGAAGCGGTGCGCGAAGGACTGATCAAGCGCATGTCGGGCGCTGCGGAACTCGCTGTGCCCTTGCTGGTAGAGGCTGGCGTGGGTGATAACTGGGACCAGGCCCACTAACGAAAAACGCCCGCTGAGTGTTCGCTCAAGCGGGCGTTTTTGTGACTGCGACAGGCGGGTAAAATCGGCCTGTCGTTATAGCTTCGAAATCAAACGTTAGAAGGCTTTGCTGATTTGTAGTGAAGCGCTCCAGGCGTCGAGTTCGTATTCGCCTTCGTAGTTGGACTTACCCGCAGCCGGATCCTTCTGGCTTGGGGCATCGTATTGATAAACGAATTCTTTAATCTTCGGATCGTCCACAAACAGCAGGGTGCCAATGGCGGCATCCACCGTCCAGCCGCTTTGCGCATCTTTCCACTGCGTACCCAGAGTGAGCCAATGACGGTCTGATGAAGGAACGCGGGCGGTTACGAATTCGTCGACCGGCGATTCATCCCACGCGTAGCCCGCCTTAAAGGCCCAGGCAGGCGTAGCTTGCCAGATTCCACCAACGTTAAACTGCCAGGTATTCTGCCATTTTTCAGTAACGTGACTGAGCGGTTGATCACCTGTACGCCGAAGAGCCTGAGATATCTGGCCACCGTCGCCTTCCGTGCTGAACACGTCAAGGCCTTCGAACCGGCTCCAGCGCGCGTAAGTGGCGCCGGCGAGCACGGTCACTGAATCGTTCAGCTGATGGCGAGCACCTACGGTAATGCTCTCTGGGATGGCCAGCGGCACACTGGCCGCTTCTTTCATCGTGATCGGCACAAATACGCCTGGCGTTTGCTGCTTGGGAAAACCACTTATTTCGGCATCGCCTTTCAACTCAAACTCGGTTCCGGTTTGTGCCGTCAGGCCAAATTGAGTGCGTTCAGATAGTTCATACAAAAAGCCAACGCGAAAGTTGACGGCGATGTCATCACCGTTAACATCAGAATAAGGCGCCCCATAAGCCGCTTCGTAGTTTTTTGCCAGGTCGCGAGCCGTGGCATCATTAGATTGCGCTGAAAGCACGGCCCTAATGTCTTGGAACTTTGTCAAACGAGCTTCGGCATACATGATGTTGATGCCCAGGCCCATTGAAAGACCTTTACCATTATTGACAGCGATAGAAGGGGTAAAAGAAATCGCTGTCAGCTCGGTTTTGTCGGCAAAGTAGCGGCCAACAAAATCGTCATCGTAATCCGCCGCCAACCCGTAAGGCGCATGGATACCAAAACCCACATCGATAGAATCGTTCACTTCGTGAGTCATAAACAAGTTGGGCAGCACGGCCAAGCCAGCAATATCGCCACCGCCCGAGCCCTTAACTGGATCGCCTAATGCGTCAGTCGCAATAGTGCTGCCACTTTTAGCTTCAGCATCAATATCCAGAACGGCCACACCAAATGACATATTGGTGCCTTTCAACTGGCTCATGCCCGCCGGGTTAAAGAACACCGTGGATGCGTTCTCCGGATTCGCTGCGGCACCCGCATTCGCCACGCCCATCGCGCTGGCGCTCTGTTCGTTAAGGGAAAAGCCACCGGCAAAAACAGTCGCAGGCGCTGCGATGGCAGCCAAGGTGGTCAGGCGGATAGCACGGGCAAGACGGGTCGATTTCATTTTTTTGATGGCTCCTGATTATGAACGGCCGGAGTATACTCAGGTGGTTACGGCCGTCACAATTGCATTTGCCATCAATTGCTAATAACACATATTTAAGACGTTTGTCTTAGCGCCTCAGTCCTGCTGAATGGTCAGCTTGTCCACCGAAGACGACAACTTGTCCACCCCCTGGGCGTCGGTTCCAAGCTTTATCATCAAACGCAAATCGTTGGGTGAGTCGGCATGTGCCAGGGCATCTTCATAGGTAATCGAACCTTCGGAATACAGCTCATAGAGCGCCTGGTCAAAGGTACGCATGCCGATCTCGTTGGATTTGGCCATCAGGTCTTTAAGCTTGTGCACTTCGCCCTTGCGAATCAGGTCAGCCGCCAGCGGCGTATTGATCAGCACCTCAATAACCGCTTTCCGGCCCTTGCCGTCTGGCGTGGGCACCAGTTGCTGCGCCACAATGGCGCGCAGGTTCAGCGACAGGTCCATCCAGATCTGGCCGTGCTGTTCGGGTGGGAAAAACTGGATAATCCGGTCCAGCGCCTGGTTGGCGTTGTTGGCGTGCAAGGTCGCCAGGCACAAGTGCCCGGTTTCGGCGAACTGTACGGAATATTCCATTGTCTGGCGGGTTCGCACCTCACCTATCAAAATCACGTCTGGCGCCTGGCGCAGGGTGTTTTTCAACGCCACTTCAAAGCTGTCGGTGTCTATGCCCACTTCGCGCTGGGTCACAATGCAACCCTGATGTTGGTGTATAAACTCAATCGGGTCTTCGATAGAAATAATATGGCCACGGCTGTTGTGGTTGCGGTAGCCAATCATGGCAGCCAGCGAGGTGGACTTGCCTGTGCCGGTGGCGCCCACAAACATGATAAGCCCGCGCTTGGTCATGGCCAGCTCTTTAACGATGTCGGGCAGCGAGAGGTCGTCGATTTCCGGTATCTTTACTTCAATGCGGCGTAACACCATACCGCACTGATTGCGTTGGAAAAACGCGCTAACCCGAAAGCGGCCAATGCCACGGGCGCTGATGGCGAAGTTGCACTCGTGGCTTTGATCAAACTCGGCGCGTTGCTTGTCGCTCATGGCGCCGTAAACCAGCTCACGGGTCATATCGGGCGTCAGGGCGGTCTTTGTGACAGGCCACACCTTACCGTTCACTTTCATACTGGGTGCAACGCCGGCGGTAATGAACAAGTCCGAGCCACCTTTCTCAACCATCAGCCGCAGTAGCTTTTCAAATTCCATTTTTATCACCTTTCGTTGAGCGCGCCCAAGCGCCCGAGTCGTTTTGTATCAGCCGGCGAAGATCCTGTCAGGCTTAAAAGGCATCGGGCATTTTTGCTTTCAGACGCGCCTGGTCGCGAGAAATAAGGCCTTTTTGCAACAGGCGTTCCAGACACTGATCCAGGGTCTGCATGCCCAGCGAGCCACCCGTTTGTATAGACGAGTACATCTGCGCGATTTTGTCTTCACGGATCAGGTTGCGAATGGCCGAGGTGCCAATCATGATTTCGTGGGCAGCAATCCGCCCGCCGCCCATTTTCTTCATCAGGGTTTGCGAGATAACCGCCTGCAACGATTCCGACAGCATCGACCGCACCATGGATTTTTCCTGGGCCGGAAACACATCCACTACCCGGTCAATGGTTTTTGCTGCCGAGGTGGTGTGCAGGGTACCGAATACCAAGTGGCCCGTTTCGGCTGCGGTCAGCGCCAGACGAATCGTTTCAAGGTCACGCAACTCGCCCACCAAAATAATGTCCGGGTCTTCGCGCAGCGCCGAGCGCAGTGCTTCATTAAAGCCCAGAGTATCGCGGTGCACTTCGCGCTGGTTAACCAGGCACTTTTTCGATTCGTGCACAAACTCGATGGGATCTTCAATGGTCAGGATGTGCTCATAACGGTGGTCGTTGATGTGGTCCACCATCGCCGCCAGCGTGGTGGACTTGCCAGAACCGGTGGGTCCGGTTACCAGCACCAGCCCCCGTGGCACTGCGCAAATGTCTTTGAACACCTGGCCCATGCCCAGGTCTTCCATGGTCAGCACTTTCGAGGGAATGGTCCGAAACACCGCACCGGAACCGCGATTCTGGTTAAAGGCGTTAACCCGGAAGCGGGCAACACCGGCCACTTCGAACGAGAAGTCGGTTTCCAGGAACTCTTCGTAGTCTTTCCGCTGCTTGTCATTCATGATGTCGTAAATCAGACCGTGCACTTCTTTGTGTTGCAAAGGAGGCAGGTTAATACGGCGTACATCACCGTCCACACGAATCATCGGCGGCAAACCAGCAGAAAGGTGCAAATCTGACGCGCCCTGTTTCGCCGAAAAGGCAAGCAGTTCGGTAATATCCATAGAGTTCCCCGGGAGTTTTTCTTTTTCGCCGGCTGCCGTAACCAGCACATCAAGACCGGTGATCACTTGGCATTTCAGTGACCTGCGGGTAACGTGTGATGCTACCCGAAGCTGTACAAGTAGAGCGAATTCACACTATGAGCAGCATAGCAGACAACATCAAGAGCGTAACCCAGCGCATCGAAAAAGCAACACTACAATCGGGCCGAAAGCCCCATTCTGTGCGCTTGTTGGCGGTTAGTAAAACCCGCCAGGCGGACGAGTTGCGCGAAGCCGCAGCAGCAGGCCAGCAGGATTTCGGTGAAAACTACCTGCAAGAGGCGCTGGACAAAATAGCGAACCTGCAGGATATGCCGGAGTTACGCTGGCATTTCATAGGACCGATTCAATCCAATAAAACCGCACAAATAGCTTCGGCGTTTTGTTGGGTACACAGTGTTGAACGCCTGAAAATAGCCCGCCGCCTGAACGACCAGCGCAACACGGCCTTGCCACCGCTGAATATTTGCCTGCAGGTTAATATTGACAATGAACCCAGCAAATCCGGCTGCTCGCTGGACGAACTACCGGCGCTGGTCGCCGCCATTGCCGAACTGCCGCAACTGACATTGCGCGGACTTATGGCGATTCCAGACCCGGATCGCGGGGAAGCTGCATTGAGGGCAAGCTTTCGGGCCATGAACAATGCCTTGATCCGGTTGCGCCAGGACCAGCCCGGCGCCGGGCCGCTGGACACCTTGTCTATGGGCATGTCTGACGATCTGGAGCTGGCCATTGGCGAAGGCTCAACCTGGGTAAGAGTAGGCACCGCCGTGTTTGGCCCACGCCCGCAAAAGAGCTGAAAACTGCGGTTCCTGTTATGATCGGCAACAGGCACAACTATTTTTTTCGATTGGGTCAAACCCTGGAGTGAATCTTGAGCAAATCACCGACCATTTCATTTATTGGTGCCGGTAATATGGCGAGCGCCATTATTGGCGGCATGCTGGATAACGGCTATAAAGCCGGTAAAATCTGGGTCAGTGCCCCAGACGACGAGCATCTGCAAGGCTTGCGCAAGCGTTTCGGAATCAGTGTTACCACCGACAACCGCTACTGCGCCCAACAATCTGACATTGTCGTATTGGCGGTAAAGCCGCAAGTCATGGCCAGCGTGTGTGAAGACATTGCCGCGGTGGTGCGCAATACCCGGCCATTGATGGTTTCAATCGCAGCAGGCCTAACCGCCGACACGATCGACGGGTGGCTTGGCGGTGGCGTACCCATGGTGCGGGTAATGCCCAATACGCCGTCGCTGGTGGGCAAAGGTGCTGCGGGGCTGTTTGCCAACTCACGGGTCAGCGAGCAGCAAAAAAATGACGTTACGGCCATTTTTGACAGCGTAGGTTCTGCCAACTGGGTGCAGCTGGAAGAACAACTACACGCGGTAACCGCCTTGTCTGGCAGTGGCCCTGCCTATTTTTTCCTGATGCTTGAAGCTCTGGAAGAAGCTGCCGTTAACGCTGGCATGGCAGCAGAAACAGCGCGCGAACTGGCGATCCAAACCATGGCAGGCGCCGCAGAAATGGCGGCTCGCAGTGATCTGGAACCGGCGCAACTCAAACGTAATGTGATGTCACCCGGTGGCACTACCGAGCAGGCGGTGAATACGTTTGAGCAAGGCGGTTTGCGCGAACTGGTGCAAAAAGCCTACTCAGCGGCCTATACCCGCTCCCAGGAAATGGCCAAAGAACTGGCCGGTAAATAACCATAGCAAACGGAGACACCCGCTGATGCTGCCGAAGATTCTGCTCACAATTTTGTCGATCGCCTCGTCGTTCTACATGACCCTGGTACTGCTGAGGTTTTTGCTGCAGCTGGCACGAGCCGATTTTTACAACCCCATTTCGCAGTTCGTAGTGAAGGTCACCAATCCTCCGCTGCGCGTTGTGCGTAAACTTGTTCCTGGCTGGGGCGGTATTGATGGCGCGGCTATCGTGCTAGCCATACTGATTCAAGCCATCACCTTTACCCTGGTATTGCTGCTGTATGACGCCGGCGCGGCGCTTTTCAATCCGGCGTGGCTGTTGGCCTGGTCAGTGCTGAAC
Organism: Marinobacter sp. LV10R520-4; assembly: GCF_002563815.1. NCBI lineage: Bacteria > Pseudomonadati > Pseudomonadota > Gammaproteobacteria > Pseudomonadales > Marinobacteraceae > Marinobacter > Marinobacter sp. LV10R520-4. Next base: position 1,030,050 of record NZ_PDJM01000001.1, read on the forward strand.
GTGGCGGGACTGGTAGCAACTCTGTATTTCTGGGCGGTGATTGCCGTGGTGGTTATCAGCTGGATCGCGCCCGGCAGCAGCCACCCGGCGATTCAGCTGGTGGCTCAGATTACCGAACCGGTCATGCGCCCGGTGCGCAAAGTGGTGCCATCACTGGGCGGCCTGGACCTGTCACCCATTATTGTATTTCTGATACTGCAGGTGATTACTGTGATGATTGATCACATGAAGGTCGCCACCGGCATGCCGGCGCTTTTGGCTGGAATGTAACTCAGGTCGGCGGTTGCAGCTCGCTGCTGCCGCCTTTAAACTGAGTCGCTTGGGCGCCGTTCCCTTAAGGCGTATCCGTATTTCTCGATTCCAGCCAGGAAGTCATCGCGCCAATGCCCGATCCATTGCCCGCAGATTCTGTTGGGCTTGTTACCCCGCAGGCCTACCATTTTGATACACCGCTGAAGCTTGCTTGCGGCAAGGTGCTGAACCGCTATGAGCTGGTGGTGGAAACCTATGGCGAACTGAATGCCAGCGCCAGCAATGCTATTTTGGTGTGTCACGCCCTCAGCGGCCATCATCACGCCGCCGGTTATCACAGCGCCGACGAACGCAAAGCAGGCTGGTGGGACAGTTGTATTGGTCCCGGAAAGCCCATTGATACCCGCCGTTTTTTTGTGGTGAGCCTTAACAATCTGGGCGGGTGCCACGGCAGCACCGGCCCCAGCAGCACCAATCCGGACACCGGCTCACTGTATGGCCCGGACTTTCCAGTTGTCACGGTAACTGACTGGGTCAACAGCCAGGCGCGGCTGGCAGACAAGCTCGGCATAGAATGCTGGGCTGCGGTGGTGGGCGGATCGCTGGGCGGCATGCAAGCACTGCAATGGAGCCTTACCTATCCCGAGCGCATACGCCACGCCGCGGTTATCGCGTCAACACCGCGCCTGAGCGCTCAGAACATTGCCTTTAACGAGGTAGCGCGACAGGCCATTACGAGTGATCCGGAGTTTCACGCCGGGCGCTACAGCGACAATCTCACACTACCCCGGCGCGGTTTGATGCTGGCGCGCATGGTGGGCCACATTACCTACTTGTCTGATGCCTCCATGGGTGAGAAATTTGGCCGTGAGCTGCGCGAAGAAGCCTACAAATTCGGCTACGACGCCGAATTTCAAGTAGAAAGCTATTTGCGCTATCAAGGTGAACGCTTTTCCGAATCCTTCGATGCCAACACCTACCTGCTGATGACCAAGGCCTTGGACTACTTCGACCCCGCCTACGAATTCGACGGCGACCTGGCAAAAGCTCTGCAGGGCGCACGTTGCGAATTCCTGGTGCTGTCGTTCAGTACCGACTGGCGCTTTGCGCCAGAGCGCTCTGAAGAGTTGGTTAAAGCCATGATCGCCGCTCGCTGCAAAGTCAGCTACGCTGAAATTGACGCACCCTGGGGCCACGATGGGTTTCTGATTCCCACGCCACGTTATACCGATGTATTCACCGCCTATATGGACCGTGTTGCGCGGGAGATTGGAGCATGAGAGCCGATCTTGAAATTATCCAGCAGTGGATAAAACCGGGCCATCACGTATTGGATCTGGGTTGCGGTGACGGCACGCTGCTCGATTTTCTGCAGCGCGAACGCGGCGCAAGCGGCTATGGCCTGGAGATCAATCCAGCGCACATCACGCACTGTATGAGCCGCGGCGTATCAGTAATAGAACAAAACCTCGACACCCAGGGACTGGCTAATTTTGACGACAACAGTTTCGATGTTGTGCTGATGACCCAGGCCTTGCAAGCGGTACGCCGGCCCGACAAAGTGCTAGACGAAATGCTGCGCCTGGGCAACGAGGGCATTGTTACCTTTCCCAACTTTGCCCATTGGCGCCTGCGTTGGGGATTGGCGTTGAGCGGGCGCATGCCCGAATCCGAAGCGCTTCCGTATAAGTGGTATAACACCCCCAACATACGGCTGTGCACGTTCCAAGACTTTGAAGCTCTGTGCCGCCAGAAAAGCATACGCATCACCAGCCGCAAGGTTGTAGACGGCCAGCATCAGAACAGCTGGGTAGCCCGTTTGTGGCCAAACCTGCTGGGCGAAATCGCTATTTACCGCATCACCAAGGAGAATTCACAATGATGATTGCCAAACACTCGGTTTTTATGCGCTCGGCGTTTGCGCTGGTGCTGTTGTGCTTTGCTGGCCTGGCCCAAGCCGACAGTAAGAGCTTCGGTGAATACACCGTTTCCTGGAGCGTGCTGCCCAGTACATTCCTGACACCGGAAATAGCGAAAGAAAACAACCTGCAGCGCAGTAAAAGCATCGGCATTGTGAACGTTGCCATCATGCAAACCAACGCCGACGGTGCCTTGTCGCCGGTAGCGGGCCAGGTAGAGGGCCGAGTCACCAACGACATCCAGCAAGTTCGCTTTTTGGCGTTTCGCCGCATACAGGAAGGCAGCGCGGTATACTTCATTGCCGAGTACCAGTATGGCACGGCTGAATTGCTGACGTTCAATGTCACCGCGCGCCCAACGGGTCACAATCAGGAACTGCCGGTACGATTTTCCCAGGCCCTGTTTAACGACTAAGCCCTTAACAACTGAGCCTTCAATGCCCCAGACACTGGTTATTGCCAGCAACAACCCTGGCAAAATTGCAGAATTCAATGATCTTCTGGCCCCCTTGGGGCTGGCGCCCGTTGCTCAGGGAGAATTGGGCGTCGGTGAAGCCGAAGAACCGGCGGTCACCTTTGTTGAAAATGCCATTCTTAAAGCCCGCCACGCAGCCCGTATTACCGGCCTGCCGGCATTGGCAGACGACAGCGGTTTGGCTGTAGACGCCCTAGGCGGCCAGCCGGGCGTGCGCTCGGCGCGTTATGCCGGCGACGACGCCAGCGATGGAGACAACCTGAATGCGCTGTTAGCCAACATGGCCGATGTACCAGACGGCAAACGCAACGCCCAATTCCACAGCGTACTGGTTTACTTGCGCCACGCCGATGACCCTACCCCGCTGGTGTGCCACGGCCAATGGCACGGCAGTATACTGCGCCAGGCGTCAGGCGCCGGCGGTTTTGGTTACGATCCGATCTTCTTTGTGCCCGAACGCAGCTGCAGCGCCGCCGAGCTAAGCCAGGCAGAAAAAGGCCGGCTTAGCCACCGCGGCCAGGCGCTGGCGATGATGACCGAGCAGCTGAAACGTGAGCTGCGGGACGCATCTTGAGCTTAAACCCGACACCTGCGGCCGTTGAGCCTGCGCTTAGCCTGTACCTGCACGTGCCCTGGTGCGTGCGCAAATGTCCCTACTGCGATTTCAATTCCCATGCCATTACCGGGGATATTCCTGAAAGCGCTTATTTAAAGGCGCTGCTGGACGACCTCGATCAGGATTTACTCCTGGCCGCAGGCCGCACCATCCAAACGGTGTTTATTGGCGGCGGCACGCCATCGCTGATGAGCGGCGGTTTTTACAAGGATCTGTTTCGCGAGCTGAAAACACGGCTGGAATTTGCGGCAGACGCTGAAATCACCCTGGAGGCAAATCCCGGCACTCTCGAGCAGGGCCGTTTTGAGGCGTTCCGCGAGGCGGGTATCAACCGGCTGTCGATAGGCGTGCAAAGCTTTAATCCAGAGCACTTGCAGGTGCTTGGGCGCATTCACGACAGCCAAGCCGCCCACAACGCTATAATAGCGGCCCGCCAAGCCGGTTTTGACAACTTCAATATCGATCTGATGCACGGTTTGCCAGAACAAACCCCTGAACAGGCACTGGACGACCTGGCCCAGGCGCTATCGTATCAACCACCGCACTTGTCCTGGTATCAACTGACGGTGGAGCCCAACACCGAGTTCTACAGCCAGCCACCTGTGCTGCCAGACGACGACCGGCTGTGGGATATTTACAGCCGGGGCGGCGATTACCTGCGCAGCCACGGTTTTACCGATTACGAGATATCCGCCTGGAGCCGGCAAAATATGGCATCGCGGCATAATCTGAATTACTGGACGTTTGGCGATTACCTGGCCCTGGGCGCAGGGGGCCACGGCAAAATCAGCCAGCCGGATGGCCAGATTCTGCGTTATTGGAAAACCCGCCAACCCCAAGCCTACTTGAATCGCATAGGTAGCCGCACCTCCGGCAGCGAGGCGATAGCCGTGGCAGAGCGGCCGCTGGAGTTTCTGATGAACGCGCTTCGCCTGGCCGCGGGCGTGCCCGAAAGCCTGTTTCAACAGCGCACGGGTTTACCCTTAAGCACGATTGCGGTACAACTTGACACATTAAGGCGAGAGGAGCTGATGCACCCTCAACGCATTCAGGCCACCGAACTCGGCCAGCGCTATTTGAACAGCCTGCTGCAGCGGTTTTTGTAGACGGCTGTATTGACGTCAATGTGATGTCAGTGTGATGGCAACGTGATGCCAGCGATGATAGAGGCGGCAATAATCTTGGCGCCAGTGGCAAGGGAGCACACCCGATGGAATCTGCCCCAACTCAACGCCCGCCAAACAGGCGGCGGCTGCCTGCGCGACTAAAGGCCGGCCTTGCGCTGTCCGCACTCCTCGCTATCGCCCTGCTGCTGATCAACCAGTTGCTGCATACGCCCCAGGCGCCTCAAGGCATTGTTAATCTACAGCTGGCCGGCAACGCTGCACATACACGCGATATATTGCAAAGCTGGAGCCCGCAACAACAAGCGTGGGCCAGAGTCTCGTTACTTTTGGATTTTTTACTGGTTGCGCTCTATTCCGCTACCCTGCTTCTGCTAACCCGCCATCTTTTAAAAGACCGCCCCGGTGTGCGTGAACGCACGGCAGGCCGTTGGGTGATTATTCTCTTTGCGCTGGCGGCCGTCAGCGATTGCGTTGAAAACCTGTTGCTACTGAACAATTTGAAGGAGCCAGACGACCTGCTCAGCCTGATTGCCACGTTTTCTGCGTTAGTGAAATTTACCGGTTTACTGCTGGGCAGCGCGGGCCTGGTGATTATTCGCGCCGCCCGGCGTCATCCGCTTACCCACGCATAAGCTGGCCGTTTATCAGTTGGTTCGATAAAACAACAAATCCCAGACACCGTGGCCCAGACGCTCGCCGCGCTGTTCGAATTTGGTCACCGGGCGGCCTTCCGGTTTCGGCGAGAAACCACCTTCACTTTGGGTATTGGCAAAGCCTTCGGAATCAGCCATCACGTCCATCATGTGTTCAGCGTAGTTTTCCCAGTCTGTGGCCAGGTGCAGAACCCCCCCAACTCTTAGCTTGTGGCGAAGGCGTTGAACAAATTCCTGCTGTACCAGGCGGCGCTTGTGATGGCGTTTTTTGTGCCAGGGGTCCGGGAAAAATACCATTACCCGGTCAAGGCAGGCATCCGCCAGGCACAGGTCAATTACGTCGTTGGCATCAATGCTGTAAATGCGGATGTTTTCCAATCCACGGTCTTCGATGTCTTTTAGCAAAGCACCTACACCCGGCAGGTGCACTTCCACGCCAATAAAGTCCTGCTCTGGCGCGGCCTCCGCCATGTCCGCCAGCGAGCGCCCCATACCAAAACCTATTTCGAGATTCAGCATGGCATCGCGGCCAAACACCTGGCGCGGATCAATCATGCCGTGCTCCCGAGTCAGGCCGAATGTGGGCCAGCTACGTTCGTAGGCTTTGCGCTGGCCCTCGGTCATCCGGCCCTGGCGCAGCACGAAACTGCGTACACCGCGGCGGGTGGTTACCGGGGACTCATCGGAACGGCCATTTTTAGCGTGAGCCTTTGGGGTATTTTCATCAGTCATTATGCATCCTCAAACCGCGGCTGGCGGATTCTGGCGAATCGATAGTGCCAGTTTACCAGACGCCCGTTCACCAGAGTACAGGGTGAGCTAACGACAACGGTTCAAGACAGCGGCTCAAGATGAAACCAGAGAACTTTGGCCGTTACGGCGGTCTAACTGCCGGTAACCCAGAGCTTCCACCAGGTGGGCGCGGGCCACATCGGCACTGGCATCAAGGTCCGCCAGCGTGCGTGCAACTCGCAGTATTCGATGCAAGGCCCGAGCAGAAAGCCCGAGTTTTTCCATGGCCCGCAGCAACAGTTGCTCACTGTCACTATCCAGCTGACAAGCCGTTTGCAACGCCTTGCCCGACAACTCGGCATTCAACGTACCTCTGGCGTTCTGTAAGCTGCGTGCAGCTACAACTCGTGCTCGCACCCGGGCACTGCTCTCGCCGGGCTCGCCGTGCTGCATAAAAACATCACCGCCTTGCACAGGCACTTCTACGTGCAAGTCGAAACGGTCCAGCAGCGGGCCAGAGATCTTCGAGCGATAGCGGATAATCTGGGCGGGACTACACTGGCATTCGATGGAGGGGTGGCCACTGTAACCACAGGGACACGGGTTCATGGCACCTATCACCATAAATCGAGCGGGAAATGTAACTTGGCGCGCAGCACGGCTGATGTGAATTTCGCCAGTTTCCATAGGTTCGCGCAGCACTTCCAGCACCCGCCGCTCAAATTCCGGCAGTTCATCCAAAAACAGCACGCCGCGATGGGCCAATGAAATCTCTCCGGGTCGCGGACTGCTGCCGCCGCCGACCATAGCCACCGCCGAAGCAGTATGGTGTGGCGCCCGAAAAGGCGGCTGGCGCCAACCGCCTTCGGCCATTGCCAGACCTGCTACAGAATGCACGCTCGCCACTTCCATTGCAGCAGTATCGGCAAGTGCCGGCATAATGCCCGGCAGACGGCTGGCGAGCATACTTTTACCGGTTCCAGGCGGGCCAAATAGCAATAGATTGTGACCACCCGCAGCGGCTACTTCCAACGCCCGGCGCGGCACTTGCTGGCCACGAACATCAGCCAGATCGGGGCCGCTTGATGCCTGCCCGCTGTCAGCGCCACTCAAATCCGCCGGCGCCAGAGGCACAAGCCGGGCACGCCCATGCAAATGCTCACACACAGCCAGCAAATGGCTGGCAGCCAGCACGTCGTGTTCGCTGGCCAATGCCGCCTCGGCGGCGTTAGCTTGGGGCACCAACAGTTGGCGGCCCTCTGCGCGAGCCGCTAAAACTGCGGGTAACACACCTTTCAAAGGGCGCAGCGCGCCATCTAGCGACAGCTCACCGACAAATTCGCAGGTGTTCAACGCCTCGGCTGGAATCTGGCCAGAAGCCGCCAGAATACCAAGGGCAATGGGCAGGTCGAAACGGCCGCCCTCTTTGGGCAGATCGGCAGGGGCAAGATTGATGGTAATTCGACGTGCGGGGAAATCAAAACCGGCGTTAATCAGGGCGCTGCGCACCCGCTCTCGGCTTTCGCGCACACCGGTTTCTGGCAAACCAACAATCGACAGCGCCGGCAAGCCGCCGGACAGGTGTACTTCAACGCTAACAGCCGGCGCAGACACGCCAACACAGGCACGGGTTTGAACAATAGCAAGCATAGTAACCTTCCATGGTTATTATTTTCCGTCAGCCTTTGGTTGACTGCTCCAGTTCTGTTACGCGGGCTTCCAGGGCTTCCACCATGGCGCGGGTTTTTAACAATACCGCTTGCTGGGCGTCAAACTCTTCGCGAGTAACCAATTCAAGACGCGACATTACCGAGGCAACACTGGCCCGCGCCTGCGCTTCAAAGTCGTCTTTGGCAGCACGGGCCATATCCGGTACAAACTGACCAAACTGACCCTGCAGCTGGGTAAAAATGTCTTGTGGACCTTTCATGAACACCCCTTATCTGTGTAAACACGCCGAAACAAGCTTTGCGGCAGCGCCTTCAAAGGCCCCATCTACCGCAGAATTATTGCACAACAGTGTATCACACCGCCTGCCCTGCCATAATGTGTCGGCGGAAGCGAATCCGCAGAGCATTAAGGATGCAAAGAGTGTAGTAGAACGCGCTATTATGATTCCATGGCGTTCAAAACGCGCCATTTTGGTGCAGGGTAAATCAACCTAAAACCATTAATATAATTTTATATTACTGTTTTTAAACTATTTTTTTGCGTTGGCACATTCGATGCTAAAGCCCCATACACAATCCGCACAATTGTCGTGCGGGGCGGCCGCATCCCGGTCCCAGTCAGCAGCATTATGGCGCTGCCGATCGGCACAGTTTTACTAAGGAGAAATCAATGAAACTGATTACAGCAATCATTAAGCCATTCAAATTGGATGACGTGCGTGAAGCCTTGTCCGAGATCGGTGTTCAGGGTGTCACCGTCACGGAAGTTAAAGGCTTCGGGCGCCAGAAGGGCCACACCGAACTGTATCGCGGCGCTGAATACGTGGTGGATTTCTTGCCCAAAGTAAAAGTAGAGGTCGCCATTGGCGATGATCTGATGGACCAGGTGATCGAGTCCATCACCAAGGCCGCCAACACCGGAAAAATTGGTGATGGCAAAATCTTTGTGACCGAGTTACAGCAGGCCATCCGGATTCGTACCGGCGAAACGGGCGAGGAAGCGGTCTGAACCCGTTCTGATGCTTTAACTACCAGCGCAAAAAACTTTTTCATTTAATAGAGCCTTGTGCGGAGGGTCTTGTATGGACAGCAATGTCTTTCAGTTACAGTACGCGATTGATACCTTTTATTTTCTGATGTGCGGTGCCTTGGTCATGTGGATGGCCGCCGGCTTTGCCATGCTCGAATCTGGCTTGGTGCGCGCTAAAAACACCACCGAAATACTCACCAAAAACGTGGCTCTGTATTCTATCGCCTGCATTATGTACCTGGTGTGTGGTTACGCCATTATGTATGACGGCTCAATCCTGCTGTCAGGCATCGGCGTAACAGACACAGCCTCAGTGCTTGCCGACTTTGCCGGCCGTGAAGACGGTTTTGAAGGCGGTTCCATCTACTCTGCCCCGTCAGACTTTTTCTTCCAGGTCGTGTTCGTGGCGACGGCTATGTCCATCGTCTCCGGCGCTGTCGCCGAGCGCATGAAACTCTGGGCATTCCTGGTCTTTGCGGTGGTAATGACAGGCGTCATTTACCCAATGGAAGGCTCATGGACCTGGGGCGGCAGTGATGTGTTCGGCCTGTATAACCTCGGCGATCTTGGTTTCAGTGACTTTGCCGGCTCCGGAATCGTGCACATGGCCGGTGCCTCAGCCGCTCTGGCAGGCGTAATACTGCTCGGGGCGCGCAAAGGCAAGTATGGCTCAAATGGCGAAATCCGCGCTATTCCCGGCGCCAACCTGCCTCTGGCAGCTCTTGGCACTTTTATTCTGTGGATGGGCTGGTTTGGTTTTAACGGCGGCTCGGTACTTAAACTGGGCGATATCGCCAGTGCCAATTCGGTCGCCATGGTGTTTCTGAACACCAACGCCGCCGCCGCGGGTGGTTCTATTGCCGCGCTGATTACCGCCCGCATACTGTTTGGTAAAGCAGATTTAACCATGTTGCTGAACGGTGCTATCGCTGGCCTGGTGGTTATTACCGCCGAGCCCTCCACACCAACGGCTTTACAGGCAACTCTTTGGGGCGCGCTCGGCGGTATCGCAGTCGTGTTCAGCATTATTGGCCTGGACAAACTGCGCATTGATGATCCGGTCGGTGCCATTTCAGCTCACGGCGTTTGTGGTCTGCTCGGCCTGCTGCTGGTGCCGGTCACCAACAGTGGAGCCAGCTTCAGTGGCCAGTTGATTGGCGCTGCCACCATCTTCGTCTGGGTATTCCTGGCCAGTATGGTTACCTGGGGCATCATCAAGGCGATCATGGGCATACGCGTCACTGAAGAGGAAGAGTACGAAGGCGTGGATATTGCCGAGTGTGGCATGGAAGCCTACCCGGAGTTTGTTAGCAGCAAGTAACATAGCTGCGTACAGCAACAACAAGGGGCGCCCAAGTGGGCGCCCCTTCGCATTTTGCGGCATCTGTTTCAGAAATCTGACATTTTCCCCGGGTTTGAGCTGACCGGCCCTGCCGCTTGAGCTAACATCTGGCACAGATTTCGGCCATCTAAGGATAGATGAAAGCAGCCATGAAGGACGCCACAGCCCTGAGCCACGAGGCTCGCACAACCACGTCGTTTTACCATCACGAAAACGCCGTTAGTACAGATGCCTGCTGGTACCTGGTTGACCAGGCAAAGCACTCAGATGCTTTGCGCTTGCTGTTCGAGCAGGACCCCGCACCAATTTACGACTTGCCATATATCCATTCGCAACACCATGAACAAGCCCTGAATGGCCCGTTAATTATCAAGCCCACCACAAGCCAGAGTAAAACATGGCTGCATAACTGGCGGACAGAAGCCAAAGCTCTGGCACTGCAAGGCCCGTTGCTGACGTTAGAGGAAGTACGCGATCATCTTATAAGCTTGAACACCGTTCGCACCCCTTATGGTGACAGCCTTTTTCGCTACTCCGACACGGCAACGCTTGGCAGCATTGGCGCATCGCTGTCACACCAGCAGCGCCTGCGGGTTCTCGGCCCGCTAACCGCAATTCACGGTTGCTATGCTGGCACCAACTGGCCCCTGAAAAAAGACCACTCCTCGGCACATCCGGACGAATTGCGTAAGCAGAACCCACTGCCTCTGGAATTGACCCAAGAGAATCTCGCATCAGTAGAAGTGTACCGTCAAAATCTGTTGGCAAAAGCCCTGGCGGACAACCATGAATTGGAGGTCCGGACTGTCTCCTGCTGGTTCCAACAACTGAAAACACTCGGTGCACCGAGTGAGCAAGGTTTGGTAGAAGGCGTCGGGTTATTCATCGCACAGGGTATTACCCGCGCGCTGAGCGAGAATGAGCTTGCGGCCTTACGCAAAGCAAGGCACGGAGCCTGCTGGTCCGACACGCTGGACGCATTTACAACATTAACGCATTCACAGGAAGGAACCTGAATGACACCCACTAGCAACCTACCCTTCTCCCCCAGCACTGCGCCTCTCGGGGCCCACAGTGCGCCGGTTTGCAAGCACGAAACCGCAAACGTGATGTTGCGGCGTTCTGACAATCTTGGGCGACCGAGGGCTTTTATCAATGCCGGTAAAATCGAGGATGAGAGCGGTAAGTTAGTCACTGCCGAAGTGCAAGATGGCAAAGAGCATACGCCTGCTAATGCAGAGGCCCGCTTCGCCAAGCTCGTTACAGGCAACGCACGATGGCACGGCCCCGAAGAGCCGGAGGGAGAGCATTTGATCGGGTTCGATACCGTGAGTGAACAGCTCCGTTTCACCCCCGGCCAGACTCCCAGCGAAGGCGTAGACCTGACCGTCATCCAGGGCGAACGCAAAGCAAAAGCGATACACCTACCGCCGCCGGTGATTATTAACCTGCGCGAAGAAGTGCCCGCTCCTGAAGACTTACTCACGGACGAACAACTGGATTACTTTCGGGCAAACGGCAATAACGCGCTCGTTTTTATGCACGGTTACAACATTCCTCATGGTGCATGGGGTCGACTTGAATGGCACTCTCAAAGCGCCAGTGTCTGGCAAGATCCGCAAACCGTGAACGATGAGTATCTGAATGGCGCCGGCGCCCACAACTGGGCTGTTCACTTGGAGTACCAACTGAACCGTGCGGCGGGTTTCGACGGCGAAAACTGGACGCCCTACAGCCGCATCATTAACATTTCCTGGCCGGGGGATACGAGCTCCACCGATTTCATACAGGCGGAGCTGAAGGCCATGGCATCCGGGCGACGCCTGGCCCCGCTTTTGCTGCAGCTGGCAGCCGCCGGCATTGCCATCAACCTGCTCTCGCATTCTCTTGGTGCCCGGGTAGCGCTCACCGCCCTGAACATTCTCGGCACCATCGGAAAACGCGACCTGGTCGAACACCTGTTTCTCTGGCAACCCGCCGTTGCCGACAATGCCCTCACCAACGACAGCAGCCGGGACGTGCACCCCCTGGGGCTTGGCGTATTTCCTGCCGCCAATAGCGCAGCTCGCAAAATTGTGGTGCTGCATTCCCGTGGCGACGGCATTCTTGGGGCGGATAATAGTAAAGATGAGGCTTTGTGGCGGAAAGCCCTGTCATTCAAGCACCCATTAGCCACTACCGCATGGATCGCTGCAACCGCAGACGACTCCTTGGACGACATAGCCGGATACTTTAGGGGAGCCTATGATAAAAAATGGTGGAGCTTTCCAAGTTATCTGAACTTCGGCTTCGGGCCTGCCGTCGAAAAGTTATACAAAGATTACTTGCCACTCAGGTTCGAGGCGTGGATGACCGCACACCCCCAGCGAACTTTGGCCACACCCAAAGCGCTCAAACAAACCGTTCAGGAAAACTGGACCAGGTTAGAAAAAAACATCCTCACCGAGGCAAATGCTTTATGGCAGCCCTGTATAGACTGCCTGCGCAACGGCGAGCGGCCGTCTGACTACACCCTGCCGGCCCCCCTAAACCACCAGGCCAGCGTAAGCCCCGAAGTGGCCAAAGATTATGTTTTGCGTTTGAAAAAGCTTGCTGGGAATAACTGGGTTCCGGAACAACGGCCACGGCCTGCGTTGGGGTATGTGGGGTTTAATGAAGTGGCTGGTGAACGGGCTGGATTGTTTCGAGATCGTTTTATAGAAAACAAGTTGTTTGACGAATCTTGGTTAGCTACAGATCAAAGTAAATGGCTCTTTAGCCACTCGGGGATGCGAATTCCAAGCGAGGAAGTATTCGATCGCTCTTACAGAGCAGAAATTATACGTCGTATATCGGACGGAGGAGTGGATTTTGGCCGTTATTAACGCTAATAAAGTGCGCTGGGCAGGCGCGGTGCTTGGTGCCTTTGTGCCTTTGTGCCTTTGTGCCTATTAGCATCCTGCTGAACTCCAACCTCCTAGGAGTATGGGCTGGGCCGGTTATGTCCATGGGTGTATCGGAGTCTGGCCGCTATGTCGTCAGTGCCCACAGAGACAACAAGCTTATTTTATGGGATCTGCAAGAAAACAGTGGGACACGCTCTCCGGTGACGCCAACCTTTACAGAGCCTATTTTATACCGGGTCAAAACGCTTTTTTGTGGCAGGACACAGACAATATCGTTACTGCACAAACGGTCGACGGAAAAGTACTGAAGCGATTTCAGCACTTCCCAACCTACGGCCACGTTATCGGTGGCGATCTTGAGACCTACTTGTTTGCTGATGAGCATTGGAATGTGTTTTCTGGCTATGGGGACACAAAACGTACTGTCCTTAGTGATGGCATCAGCCCGAGCTTTTTAGGATCCGGCAAACTGTTCAACCTCGCCATAGACCGAAACAACACCTTCTTTGTAACAGCCGGAGTCGATAATGATCGCTCAGCAATCGCAGACCACTCACCACTTAATAGCGGTCAACGGTTCTCAAAATATGGGGGCGTCACTCTTTGGAACGCTGTGACAAAACAACCTGCCGCAAAGCTCCGCGGAAACTCCTCCAAAACCCACGCTACTATCAGTCCAGATGGGCAATGGGTAATCAGTGGGGATGAGAATGGAATTGGATTGTTTTGGAACACGGATCGACCGGAAATCCGACACCGATTAGCGGGATATCATAGTGGGATCTATCTTGATGATGCGCCTTTTGCAACGGGCGACCCTCGAAACTGGGATGAAAGTGAACTCATCGATGCGCCCGCCGGCCTCAACAACTTCACCATCGCCGGCGCCTTCATCCACAACAGCGAATACTACCTCCGCTTCGGCAACAACAGCCATGTCGCCGCTCTATACGAAGCCGGCAGCCCCTGGCCCGTGAAGTATTTTGATCTCGGAGAGTCTCCCAAACTGGTCACTTACGGCAGCCAGTACGACCGCAACACCGCCATCGCCACTTCACCGGAAGCGGGCATTCTGGCGATGGGGCACCAGTCTACCGGCGGTATCAGCGTGTACCAGTTTGACCCCGACAAGCTGACGCTGGAGCGGATCTGGGTGGTGGAGTAGTTGGAAGCTGCGGTTGCTACCGCCGACCATAACCAACGATTTCTGCGGGCTTTAAAAGGTAAACCACAGAGGATGGTGATCCGAGCGTATCAGCCGGGCGTAAATCAATACCTGACAAACCTGGGGTGAGTGCATAGAATGATGACAACACAAAGTTCAAATCATGCAACAGTCAAGGAGCGTCCGGTGATGACACTGGATCAGAAGCCGGTTAAAGCCGAAGGTCGTAACGACCCTTGGAGTAACCTGCTGGTAAAAGTAGGGAAAAACCAGGACCGACAGGCTTACCATCAGCTATTCGAGCACTTTGGCCCGCAGATTAAGTATTACGCCATGGCCAACGGTATGGCGAATCATGCTGAGGAGCTTGTGCAGGAAGTGTTTGTATCGATCTGGCGTCGTTCCTGTCTTTATGATTGGCGCAAAGCAGCGGCATCCACCTGGATTTTTACCATTGCTCGAAATCAGCGCATCGACATGTTGCGCAAAATGAAGCGCATCAGCGCCGAAATATCGGTAGAGACTGAAGATCTGTGGCAGATCCCCGGTGATCACGAAAACGAGCCCGTTACGTCATTGGTTCGCTTGATGTCGGAGCGCCGGGTACGCGAATCCCTCAGCTTGTTACCGGAAGAACAAACGACTGTTATTGCCAAAGTGTATATGGAAAGCAAGTCTCATCAGATGGTTGCTGACGAATTGCAAATACCCCTGGGAACAGTAAAAAGCCGGGTCCGTCTGGCGCTCAACAAACTGAAAGTGATTTTGCAGGATCAAAACCAATGACACGGCATCACCCCGAAAGTACAAGCCTGATGGAGTTCAGCGCGGGTACACTGTCTGACCCTCACGCCCTTTGCATACGGCTGCACCTCGAAAAGTGTGCGCTTTGTCGTAGTCGGGTAGATACCCTGGAAAGCTTGGGTGCAGTGATGTTGGAACAACAACCCTTAACTGATAGCTCCGTACCGGCCGCTTCAACATTCGATGCGATTCTTGCTCGTATTGATAGCGAGACGGCGCCTGTAAAATCTCCGCAGCAACGTCAAGACCTCATAAAGAAGCTTCTGGGCTGCGACATCAACGATTTGCCTTGGAAGCGCCAGCTTGGCGATGTCAGCATGCTCGATGTGACAGATCGTTTCCCCGGGCAGAAAGAGAGGGTGGTATTGCAAAAACTGTCATCCGGAGGCAAAGCGCCGGCCCACACCCACCGCGGGACCGAGACCACTATCGTCTTGCAGGGTGCATTCTCTGACAATAATGGTATTTTCAATCAGTGGGACTTTGCCGTGCTGGACCATAACGACAATCACCGCCCGGTGGCTGTTGGTCATGAAGACTGCATCACTTTGTCGGTGCTTAGCGCACCACTGAAATTAACGGGTACCTTTACTCGACTGCTCAACCCTTTCATGAGCTGAGCAGGCTCTCGAATTAGTCAGACGGAATACCGGCGGCACACTGCTTTTACCAAGGCAGCGTGCTGCCGTCCCACGATAAAAAGCTGCCATTCGCTGATTCGTCAATTTGGTCAATCACCGCTAACAGGTTAGCCGCGGTTTCATCCGCATCGTGAACTTCTAGGTTAGCCAGCGATTGTGAAAAAGGCTCACTCAATGCTGAGCGGGTTGTGCCCGGATGTAATGCAATACAAGCCACCGGCGACATGCGCCTAGGTAATTCTACAGACAGCGTTTTTACCAGCATATTCAGTGCTGCTTTAGAGCTTCGGTAGGCATACCAACCCCCCAAACGATTGTCGCCGATGCCCCCTACCTTGGCGGAAATCGCCACGATGCGCTTTGCGCGCTTATGCCGCAGCCAAGGTAATAACGCTTGCACCAGCAATCCGAAACCACTGGCATTCACCGCCATCGCCCGCGCCAGAGAACTGGCCTGCAAATCTTCCAGGCGCTTCTCTGGTTTCATATTCGCTCCGTGCAGTATGCCCGCAGCGTAAATAATCATATCCAGCCCTTCTGCCTTTGGCACAACAGCGGCCAGTTCCGCGGCAATCTGATCCAGGGCCTCGGGTTTTTCTGCATCCCAGGCCAGTACCTGATGTCGCTCGCGCAGAACCGCTGGTGCTTTTTCCGGCTGCCGACACAGGCCAATAATCTCAACATCGGCCCGTGCCGCGAGTTTTTTGGCCAGGGCTGCGCCAATAGCGCCCGACACACCCGCAATCAAAATCCGCATAGTTGTTCACCAGGGTCAGTTTAAAAGAATTGTGCACGGCTGTTCATTGCCACACAGAGCAACGCCGAGCTTTACGCAATAACGTTATGCCGGCCATAGCTCAAAAGGTCAACATTCCGCGCTATTGCTTCATTATTCCAGCTTTTTTGTATCTGCCAGCGCTGGGTTACAATAGCAGCCTCAAGTCCAATGGAGAGATTATGAATGCCGACGATTACGCCTTCCGCTTTGGCGGCATTGAGCGCCTGTATGGACGCACTGCGCTTGAAGCCTTTCGCCAGGCCCACATTGCGATTGTCGGCCTTGGTGGCGTGGGTTCCTGGGCGGCGGAAGCTTTGGCGCGCAGTGGTATTGGCACTCTAACGCTGATTGATATGGACGATATCTGTGTATCCAACACCAACCGCCAGCTGCACGCGCTCAGTGGCCAATACGGTAAAACGAAAACCGATGCCATGGCCGAGCGTTTGCGGGCCATCAATCCTGCCGCGGATATTCGCACCCAGTTTGCGTTTATTACTATCGATAACATCCCGCAACGGATAACCGCCGACGTCACCGGTGTGATCGATGCGATCGACAGTGTGAAGCCAAAAGCCGCTTTATTGGCTTACTGCCAGCGCAACAAGTTGCCGATTGTGTGTGCAGGGGGCGCCGGAGGGCAAATGGACCCAACCCAGATCCGCGTGGCGGATTTAAGCAAAACCACCCAAGACCCACTGCTGGCCAAAGTACGCAACTTGCTGCGCCGGCAGTACGGTTTTTCCCGCAATCCGCAGCGGCGTTTCGGCATAGAAGCCGTATACTCGCTGGAACAGCTGACGTACCCCGCCGCCGACGGTACAACCTGCCTGCAAAAACCGGTTAACGCAGGCCCGGTTCGGCTGGATTGCGCCACCGGCTTTGGCGCCGCCAGCCCGGTGACTGCGAGCTTCGGGTTTTTTGCGGCCTCGCGGCTACTTAACAAAATCGCACAACGCGCCCAACCCTAATTCACGGAACCGATTTTTATGGCCGTAAGCACTGTTTTGCCAATGGCTGGCCTGGCGTGTACGTATGCCGGCCATACTGTTTTTGCTGGCCGGCGGTATTGCGTCGGGCCCGGTGCTGGGCTACTTGAATCCCGAAGATGTGTTTGGCGACCTGCTATTTCCAATGGTGTCGCTGGCTGTGGCCATTATCCTGTTTGAAGGGAGCCTGACACTGCGCTTTGCCGAAATTCGCGGCCACGGCAAAATGGTTCGCAATTTGCTCCCAATCGGGTCAATTGTTACCGGCACCATCGGCACCTTGGCGGCGCATTATATTCTGGGCATTTCCTGGGAAATCGCCCTGCTGTTTGGTGCCATATCGGTTGTTACCGGCCCTACCGTGATTGCGCCGCTGCTGCGCTCGGTCAGGCCCAGCTCGAAACTCGCGAATATTCTGCAATGGGAGGGCATTATTATTGACCCCATTGGCGCCCTGCTGGCAGTACTGGTGTTCGAGGGCATTGTGTCTTGGGGTCAGGGCAATGTATTTGGCCACTCCCTGTATATTTTTGCCAAAACCATCGCGGTAGGCACTTTTTTAGGTGCGGCGGCGGGCTACATGAACGGTCAGGTACTACGTAAACACTGGATGCCCCAATACCTGCACAATGCCGGCACGCTGACCTTCATGCTAGGCGTGTATGCACTGTCGAACGAACTGGCTCACGAATCCGGCCTGCTGACGGTGACCATCATGGGTATCTGGATGGCGAACATGAAGCAGGTGCCGGTCGACAGCATTCTGGAGTTCAAGGAATCCCTGAGCGTACTGCTGATTTCAGCACTGTTTATCATTCTGGCGGCGCGCATCGAATTTTCTGCCATAGCCGATTTGGGCTGGGGCCTGGCTTGGGTACTGGCCATATTGATGCTGGTAGCACGGCCTCTGAGCATTTTTCTATCGGCTGTTGGTACCAGCCTGAACTGGCGAGAAAAACTGTTCCTAAGCTGGATAGCACCGCGGGGCATTGTTGCCGCAGCGGTGTCTGCACTGTTCGCCTTCCAACTGCAAAAAGTGGGCTATGATGGCGCGGGTGCTCTGGTACCGCTGGTGTTCATGTTGATTATTGCCACCGTAACCATTCAGAGTCTGACCGCTCGGCCGCTGGCAAACCTGCTGAATGTAATGGAGCCGTCGGAGTTCGGGTTTCTGATTCTGGGGGCTAACCCGGTAGCGCGAATGATTGGCCTCGCTTTAAAGAAACACGAGGTGCCGGTGGTGCTTGCGGACACCAACTGGGAGAACGTGCGCCAAGCGCGAATGGAGAATCTGCAGGTGTACTTTGGTAACCCGGTGTCTGAGCACGCGTCTAACCAGCTGGATTTGACTGGAGTCGGCAACCTGTTGGTCATTTCACCCTACAAACACATGAATTCCCTGGCCACCTATCACTTTCTGGACTGGTTTGGTGACAACAGCGTGTACAGCCTGGCGGAAGGCGATCAGGACCAGAAAGCGCGCCATCAAACAGCCGAAAAAATCCAACAGACACGCGGCCTTTTCAACGGCGTCAGCTACGCCAAACTGGCCAGCTTGGTAAGCCAGGGCTACTCGGTAAAAACCACCGAGCTTAGCGATGAGTTCAGCTATCAAAACTTTCTGGACAAGTACCAGAGCCAGGCTCTGGTACTGTTTATGTTTGATGGTAAAGGCCGCATTACGCCGGTGAAATCCATGGACAAACTCAAGCCCGATGAAGATTCCACGCTGATCAGCCTGGTTCCGGCCCGCGCACCAAAAGAGCGCAAGGAACGCAAAGACCGTGATAACGCCGAAGGTAACGGAACCAATGGCGCAAAATAAACAATCAGTCGCGGCAGTCCAGTACCAGCTTGCCGCAAACGTGGCCGCCTTCAAGCAACTCGTGGGCGGCCGCTACCTCTGCCAGTGAAAACACCGTTTCGATATGAACGGTGACATCGCCGTCTTCAATCAGCTCGGCGATTTCCTCAAGATGAAACACATCCGGGCGCACCGTCATGCCATGAGCTCTCAGGCCCATGGCTTCGGCGGCACAGATAATTACATCTGCGGTCACCGTGGGCACCGTTACCAGCACACCTTTTTCACCCAGACAGTTTAACGAGCGCCGGCCAGCATCGCTGCCCACCAGGTCCAACACCACATCCAGGCCAAAACATTCCTGAGCCACGTCGGTGGTGGTGTAATCGATGATTTCGTGCACACCCAGGCGGTCTAGAAAATCGTGATGGCCCTTTGAAGCGGTCGCAATGACGTGGGCGCCTTGGGTCAGGGCAAATTGCACGGCCAAGTGCCCGACACCGCCGGCACCGGCGTGAATCAGAATTTTTTGCCCGGCCTGTAGGTCAGCCACCTCGAATAACGCCTGCCAGGCGGTCAACGCTGCCAAGGGCATCGCCCCAGCAGTCACCAAATCCAGATTTTCCGGCACAATGGCCAGTTCATCGGCTTGAGCCAGCGCGTAACTGGCGTAGCTGCCGCCCGTCAGGGCGAAACCTACTAGCCCCATCACCCGGTCCCCGGGTGCCAAGGTGGTCACATTGTCGCCCACGCTGACAACCTCACCGGCCAGATCATAGCCAGGCGTCCACGGCAGCAGCTCTTGTTCGCTCAGCTGCTTGGCCACAAAACCCAAGCCTTTGCGGGTTTTCCAGTCAATCGGGTTAAGCCCGGCCCCATGAACCTTGATCAGCACCTGGCCCGCCTGGGGCTCAGGCACTGGAGCATCAACAAGCTGCAAAACATCACGGTCACCAAACTCTTCGTAGACTACTTTTCGCATGCTGGTGTTAACGGCGTCTTCCATGGGGTGCTCCGGCAAAAGGGTCGGTCATCGTTCGGCAGGGATAATGGTAAACTCTGCACATTTCGAGTGTATCAGATAAGCCAGCGTGTCCTTTGACTCAAGACATCACGCTTAGCCTTATATTGACTCAATCGTCGGTAGCAAGAAAGTCCACACACAAGGTAGCAAAGGTGTCCGGTTTTTCGGCGTGCAGCCAATGGCCTGTCCCCTCAATCACCTTTACGCTAGCGTTAGGAAACAACTGCAAGATGATGTCTTTGTGCTTGCTTTGTAAATACGCCGAATCTGCGCCTTTAATAAACAGCACCGGCCCTTCGAACCCGCCTTCACCTTGCGGAGCATCGGTGAGCTCTGAATAGCAACGCTCGATTGTCGCCAGGTTCAGCAACCAGCGAAATACCGGCCCGCCTTCAATTGCCTGGTCCTTCGGAATACGTTCCAGATTTTTCAGTAGAAACTGGCGAACGCCGGCGTCGGCCACAAAGTTTGCCATCTGCCTGTCCGCCTCGGTGCGCGAGCTTACCGCGCTCAAATCCATGGCTTTAAGGCCTTCCAGAATGGCATCGTGGCGCGGCTTGTAAGCAACCGGCGAAATATCGGCAACAATCACCCGGTCAATTCGATCCGGCGCCAGTAATGCCAGCTGCATCGCCACTTTGCCACCCATGGAATGGCCCAGCACGCAGACGCGCTCAAGGCCCTGGGTATCCATGTAGGCCAGCACGTCCGCCGCCATGGTTGGGTAGTCCATCGTGTCGGTGTGGGGCGATTGGCCGTGGTTGCGCTGATCCAGAGCGTGGATCTGCCAACGGTCTTCCAAACGGCGGATTATTCCACCCAAATTGTCCAGCGAACCGAACAACCCGTGCAATACGATTAATGGCAAACGCCCGGATTCGGCCGGTCCGGCTTGGCGGGCATTGAGTTCAACAGTCATCAGAGATTTCCTTGCGGCGCTTTTGGCCGCTAGATTAGCACTGCAACAGCCGCATCGACAAAGATCCTGCACTTCTTAAATCGGCTGCACTATCTACGCACTATCTACGCACTATCTACGCAGGACCTCCACAGCACCCACGCAGTACCACAAATGTGGCGGATGATAGGCGCCATGCTATCTTGGCCCATTATAACGCTGCGCGTGCAGTGCCCACCAATACAGGAATCCAGATGCCCGAATTCTCACTGATTGCCGTTATTGTTGCTCTGGTGTATCTGGCATCTCTGGTGTGCATCTACCGGATTCTGATGACGTATCGCACGGCACAGGGGGCTTTGGCCTGGGTTATCGCCTTGCTGGCGCTGCCGTGGATTACTCTGCCATTGTTCTTGCTTATTGGGCGTTCACGCTTTGGTGGGTACGTTAAAGCGCGACGCATGGGCGACGAGGCGCTGACCAATCTGCTGAACCGGTTTGAACAGCAAGAAACCTCGTTACGCTCACCAGCGCACGAACATTTCAGTGACGAACTTCAGGTACTCAGCAAGCTGGCTCGCCAGCCGTTTACCGAAGGCAATCACAGCACTTTATTGCGCGACGGCGAAGCGACTTTCAACGCCCTGTTTGACTGCATGGAAAACGCCCAGCACTACATCCTGCTGGAGTTCTACATTGTGCGCTCTGACCGTGTTGGGCAGCGCATAAAGTCCATTCTGGAGCGCAAGCTGGCGGAAGGCGTGAAGGTGTGGTTTTTGCACGACAACATTGGCAGCTTTGGCTTGCCTCGCAAATACATCAGGGAACTGACGCAAGCCGGCGCCCACACCGCCGCCTTTGGCGATGGCAACGTGCGCCGCTGGCGCTTTCAGATGAATTTTCGCAATCACCGCAAAATTTTGGTGTGTGATGGCAAAGTAGGCTTTGTTGGCGGTATCAATCTGGCAGACGAGTATCTGGGCGCAGCTATGGACCAGGAACCCTGGCGCGACACCCACTGCCGTATTGAAGGCCCCGCGGTAACCGGGTTACAACTGGCTTGGCTAGAAGACTGGAACTGGGCCAGCGACACCTTTCCAGAGCTGAACTGGGCACCCCATCACAAAACCCCGGGTGACGAGCGAATTCTGATTCTGCCCACCGGACCCGCCGACCGCTGGGAAAGCTGTACGCTGTTTTTCCTCAACTGCATCAACAATGCCCGCGAGCGCGTGTGGATTGCCTCTCCCTATTTTGTGCCGGACCTTCAGATAATGAACGCTCTACAGCTGGCAGCACTAAGGGGTATAGACGTCAGAATTCTAATTCCAGAAAAATCCGACAGCCGCATCATTGGCCTGGCAGCTTATTCCTATCTGGTACAGGCCTGCCAGGCCGGCATTCAAATTTATCGCTATCAGCCCAGCTTCATGCACCAGAAGGTAATTCTGGTGGACGACCGCTACACCGCAGTCGGCACGGCAAACCTGGACAACCGCTCCATGCGCTTGAATTTTGAAATTACCGCAATCAACACATCAGGGAAATTTGTAAATGAAGTAGACGCGATGCTCACCGAGGACTTCAAACAGTCCCACTTGATGGACGAACGCGATTATCGCGACCGTTCCCTGGTGTTTCGCATTACCTGCCGCGCCATACGCCTGGCCGCGCCGCTGCTGTAAAGCAGCTGGCCGATGGCAATTTCAGCGCTGGTTATCGTTACTAGACGGCAATGGCTCTACGGTCAGGTGCGACGTGTCGGGCACGATGGGCGGTGGCAATTCTTCTTTGCTGCCGATATCACTGCCGGCCGGTGCCAGGCTCCAGGCATCAATATGATCAAAACTCGGAACCTTAACCGACACGGATTCGACTAAAGTTACGCCCGGTGGATCCAGAGTCAGCGCAGAACCCGCCAGCACCGCATCGGTGCGCTCGCCAGCGATGGGTAAACCACCGGCGCTCGTCTGATTTACCGCGAAGGGGCTGCTGGCCTGGCGCTGGGGTGGCTGGGAAGAAACGGCTGACTGGGAAGCCGCTGCTGACGGCGGTGCAGGGTTCGCCTGCTCTGGTTGCGTCTGCGCGCCGGCTTGCCCTTGCGCCATGGCCTGAACGTACGCCCGCATGCCGTGCTTTTGCAGCAGAGCGCGGTATTTTTCAGCCTGGGTCTGGTCTAGCTGGTTGCGAATAACCACCGGCTTACCGCTGAACATGCGCTCAAGCTGGGTGTCGTTGGCCTTGAATAATTGACGCGCACTGCTGCGAGCTGTGACAAGATCGGTGCCTGCAACACACTCGCCTTTGAATATCAGCTGGAACATATGCCGCTACCTCTGCTATTGAATCAGAATAACGTGTTAACCCTGCCCTTAACCCTGGCCCAGCAGGCGCGGGAACAACTCTAATGAATTATTCACCGCGTCAAGGTTAAAGGCCAACACATCTGACAGCAGCTTTTCGCTGTAACTGGATACCGAGTGCGAACGGTAGCGTTGGCCCCAGGCCACCAGGCGTTCAGCGAAATCGCGCATTTTCTCCGGATCACCGCTTTTGCGCACGCTTTCCCACTCGTCACCGAAATCTTCCGCCAACTGCTGCCGCAACCAACCCCGCTCCTGCATACTCAACGTCTGCGCCAGCAGGCGCTCACCTTCTTCCGGTTTGCCTTCTTCCTCGACTTCTTCGCCGGTTGAGGCCACATCCGGAAGAATCAGCTTGAACACTGAACCTTCCTCCAGGGTGCTTTTCAGGGTCAGTTCTCCGCCCATCATCAGCGCCAGTTTACGGCTGATGGCCAGCCCCAGGCCAGTGCCGCCATAGCGCCGCGAGTTCTGGCCCTCCTGCTGCTCAAAGGCATCAAAAATTCGCTCTTGCTGATCAGTCGCGATACCAATTCCGGTGTCAGTGACGGTGATTTCCAGCCGGTAACGCGGGTGCTCGGGTTCTCCGGGTTTGGTGCCCGGCGGATAGCTCTGCTTTGGCAAAGGGCTCGCCTTGGCGCGTACCGTCACCCCACCCTCGTGGGTAAATTTTATGGCGTTACCCGCCAGGTTGAAAAGCACCTGGCGCAGGCGGGTTTCGTCCAGCATCAGCGCTGCAGGCATTTTTTTACCCACGCTGACCTCAAGGGTAACGCCTTGGTCCCGGGCACGCAGGTCAAAAATGTGCAGCACGTCGCTGAGCATCCTGCGCATGGACACCGGCGCATAATCCAGCCGCATTTTTCCTGCTTCAATTCGCGACAAGTCCAGAATGTCGTTAATCAGCATCAGCAAAGCGCGGCTACCGGCGCGAATGGCGTCCAGATAATTGCGCTGCTGTGGGTCTGTTACCGTATTGCTCAACAAATCGCTGTAGCCGATCACCGCGTTCATCGGGGTGCGAATCTCGTGGGACATGTTGGCCAGAAATTCACTTTTTGTCAGACTAGCGGCTTCCGCTTCCCGCGCCAACCGCTCGGCTTCGAGCTTAGCCGCCCGCAGTTCATCTTCACTGCGCCGCAGTGCGTTTTCCGAGCGGATTCGCTCATCCACTTCCCGCGACAGTTTGCGATTCCAGTACAAGAATATCAGCACCACCACCACCGCCAGTAGAATCACCCGGCGCACCACGGTGTAATCGGTCGCCTGTTCGATATCCAGGTGAATCCAGCGGTTATAAATGGATTCGGTTTCCAGGCTTTCCATGCTGCTCAACGCTTTGTTGAGGATGCGCTGCAAATCCGGATTGTCTTTGCGCACCGCCAATCGCAATTCGTACTCATAGGGCGTCACGCTGGTAATGCGCAGGTTGGTTAATCCCAGGCGGGTCACGGTGTAACTGACCGCCGGAATGTGCGTTACCATCACGTCCAGATCGCCGTTCGACAGCGCCAGCAAGCCCTCTTCCACGTTGGTCATGGGGTAAATGTTCAGATTCGGATGATTAATCAACAGGTAATCGTGAGCGGCATGGCGATTCACCACCCCCACTTTTTCCTGGCGTAGTTCACGCAAATCGCCGATGAAACGGCCGTCGTCGCGGATCGCCAGAGCAATAGGTACGGTCAGGTAGGGCCGGGTAAACAGAAAATCCTGTTCTGTGCGGGGGGTGCGTGAGATGCCCGGTAAAATATCCACTTCGCCGGTTTTGAGCTGTTCTTCAGCCTGCAACCGGCTAATCGGCATGGTGTTCTGAAAGCGCACGCCCAGCTTGGCTTCCAGCCGCGACATTAAATCCGGTACCAGGCCAGCGGGTTTTCCATCTTGCTGAAACTCGAAGGGTGGCCAGTCTGTGCGGTACGCCACGACCAAATTAGCGTTGTTCTTGAGCCAGGCCAAATCCCGCGCCGACAGGTCGTTGCCGGGCTTTTCTTGGGGCGGCACTTCCGTGGTCAGCCAGGCTTCCAGCACCTGGCGGTGCTCGTTACGATCAATGCGGGCTATGGCGTCGTTGAGCAGTCGTAACAGGGGTGCGTCAGCTTCACTCGCGGGCAACCGCAACACAACATCAATGGTTTTCTGGTCTGGCAGGACAGCCAGGCTAATGCCATTCACCCGCGCCGATTGCAGATAATCCGATACCACCGGCACCGGCCCCAGAAACCCCACCGCCTGCCCTGATAACACCACATTCACCGCCTCGGCAACGTCGGCCACCATAACCGGCTCAAAGTTTTCAACGGGGTCTAGCAGCGGGTATTGATTCACATCGTTGCTAATCACCGCAACCCGGCTGTTTTCCAGGTCTGCCAGGCTGCGAATAATGCCGTCACCGGCGCGAGCGAACAGGCCGTAGGTTAACGACATCAAAGGCTGGGTATGAACAAAATCGGTGGCTGGCGGTGCATCGCTGAAACGGGTCACCAGTGCGGCATCTACGTCACTACCTGGCGACCGCGGTTCTACCGGCACACCCAACTTTATTGACAGTTTGGCCAGGTAATCGATATAGATCCCTGCCAAAGAGCCACTCCCGGTATTGAACACCAACGGCACCTGCTCCGCCTTAACCGACACGGTAACTCGCTCGTGTTCGGCCAGCCATAGCCGGTCGGGGCTTGCGGGCGCCAGGCCCTGGGGTGGTTCAAAGGCAGGCTCAGATTCGTTAAAGGAGTTATCGCTGGCAAGCGTTGCGGCGGCAACCGAAGCACCCGGCTCATCCGCTGGTTCGGCGCGCAGCGGAGTATGAAGCCCGCTTAACAGCCAACACAAAAGTAAAACATGCGCAGCCTTCACTAAGGTTCCTCAAAGGATTGGTTGAGCTGAACGCAATAACAGCCGGCTTGGCTCGATTATTCCGTGCTGATCTTGACCTGGTTGCGACCGGCATTCTTGGCCATATAAAGCGTGCGGTCAGCGCGTTCGAACAGGGTGTCTTCGTTATCGCCACTTCTGATGCTCGCAATCCCTGCCGAAAAGGTAATGGTAACCGGCTGATTGCTGAAGTGAAACGGCAACTTGGCGACATTAGCGCGCAAGCTGTCTATTACTTGCTTGGCCTGGGTATCTGTGGTTTCCGGTAGCAACACCACAAATTCCTCACCGCCAATACGGGCGATAAAGTCTGTCGAACGCAGTCCTTTTTTCAATTCTCGCGCCAGCAGTTGCAGCACCCTATCGCCCGCCTTGTGGCCGTAAGAATCGTTAATGCGCTTGAAGAGGTCGATATCGACAATGGCAATTGTTATTTCACCTTTATAACGCTGCCACCGCTCGACCTCGAATTGCAGGCGGTCGTGCCAGGAGTCACGGTTTGGTAGCTGGGTTAGCATATCGGTATTGGCGCGCCGGCGCTCTTTAACGACCTGTTCGCGCATCAGCTCAGACTCGGTTTCCATGGTCACGACTTTCTGCTGCATGGCTTCCAACTGAGTCGCCAGGGCTTTTTCACGGTCACTTTCCCGCTCGCGAAACTGGACGACTGACTGGGCTATATCGTCCAAGTGAGCAGTCACAGAATGTTTCAGCTGCCCTAGGTTACTACTGCTCTGAATATGTTCGCTCAGGCGCGTGATCCCGCCCCGCAAATCCCGGCCCAACGCCTCTGATGCACTCAACCGGCCGCTTTGTGCCGACGTGTGCGCTACAAAACTCTGGCGCAGCACGGCAAGGCGATCGTCAAGCTGTTGAATAAATTCATCAAACTGGGCGCGGCATTGCTTAATGGCCAGCATCACCAATTCAGCCACATCGCGCAGACCTTTACGCAACGCGCTCCATTCTTCGCTGTAGAGCAGAATCTGCTGCAAAGCGCGGGCCTTTTTTTCCGCCTCCGCGCCTATCGGTACCTCACTGACGATTTGCTCCACTAACTGGCCAACCCGGCGTGCAATACGCAGGCGTTCGCCGTCTTGGCCGAGGTCCATAGAATCTGCAGCAGAGCCTTCACCAGAACCTTGTGAAGCAAATTCCGCTTGCTCTAGAAGCACCATCTGGCGATCAATCTTTGTTTGCAACAACTGCCAGTGCTCAACGTCGATAGAGGGGCTACGCACCTGATCACGAACGTTATCCAATAGCTGGTCCAGCTCGCCAGACTGCCCCTTCAGACCCAAGCTGGTGCGCACCAACATGCGCTCAAGCAGCATGCGGTGCTGTTGCCACTGTTGCTCGCGGTGTTCGGCCGCATCCAACTCCCGTAGATACTTGTCTTTCCAAGACAACTCTGCGCTCATTGGACCTCCTGCGCGTCACACGGCCGTGTGCTGGTCAGCTTACTCATGATTGATTCGTCGCCGCTTTGCTCTTGGATGACTTTGGTCATACACACTGGCAAGGTGTTGAAAGTCTAGATGAGTATAGACCTGAGTGGTCGCAATGTCCGCGTGGCCTAGCAACTCCTGAACCGCCCGCAGATCGCCACTGGATTCCAACATGTGGCTGGCAAATGAATGCCTCAGCATGTGCGGGTGCAGTTTCTGATCGGCGCCTTTAACCAAGCCCCAACGCGCCAGTCGCACCTGAATACTTCGGTGGCTAAGGCGGTCGCCGCGGCGGCTGACGAATAGTGCCTGCTGCCCGGCACCCGCAAGCCCTGACCGCACCGCTAACCAAGCCCGAAGCGCCGCCAGGGCAGGTCGCCCCACGGGCAAAACGCGCTGCTTATTGGCCTTACCAGTCACTTTTACCTGAGCGGCTGCCAAGTCTACCGTGCCCAAATCCAAAGCGGCGACTTCTGCCAGCCTTAAACCTGCAGAGTACAGTAATTCAAAAATGCACACATCTCGCAATTCCAGCGGATCATCCGCCTGGGCATTCAACAGGTGCGTCAGCTGGTCTACATCGGCAACGACAGGCAGCCGCCGCCCACTTTTTGGTGCGCGAATACCTTCCGCCGGGCTATTTTCGGCCCAACCTTCACGCAACAAGTAATGGTAAAAACGGCGTATAGCTGAAAGGTGGCGGGCAATGCTGCGGCCGTTCAGGCCCGCACGACTCAAGTATGCGACGTAACGGCGGATGTCGTGACTATTGAGGGTTCGCCAGCTGGCTTGTGAGTGCTCTTGAGATTGATCGAGAGAGCGCTCTTCAAGCCACTGCTGCAGGCGCAGCAGATCTCTCTGGTAGTGTTCGCAGGTGAGCGGTGACAGGCGTTTTTCAGCGGCCAGATGGCGAATGAAACCAGCAACACCCTGGAACAGGCCAGTGTGTTGCGGTTGATCGCCGGCCCATTGCATAGGTCAACGAGACTCGGCAATATCGCTTAGCGGCAATGCCACCAAGTGGCGCTGTACCATAGGCGGTAACAATCGGCTTAACGTGTCGCTGATATAACTCAAAAACAGTGAGCCCATGCTCTGGTCAAAGTAACCCGGCACACAGCTGCCAATGGCAAACACACCGACAAGTTCGTGGTTGCGCAGCGGCACAAGCGCCACCGAGGCAACCGGCTCGTCGCGATCAGGGAACAAAAAAGCGCGTTCGCTTTCGCGGAACTGGCCGCACACTGCGCGACCGCCGTCCAGCAGATTACCCAGCCTTTTGTGCGCTACCGCCGGCGACACCACATGCAGAGCGCCCTGGGCCGCCTGGGGTAGAGGGCCATCGGTAAACAAAATCACACTGGCCGCGTCCAGACCAAAGTCACCGCGAATACTGTCATCAATCACCGCCGCCATGTCATTCAGATTTTTGGCTTCGATAATCTGCATCAGCAAGCGCTTGCTTTTCTGGAACAGCTGGTCGTTCTGGCGCGCAATGCCCACCAACTCAACCAGCTCATCACGCATAGTGTCGCGCTGCTCGCGAAAAAGATGAACCTGGCGCTCAACCAACGAAATGGCCCGCCCGCTGTCGTGGGGTAAAGTCAGGTCGCGCAGCAGGTCGCTTTGTTCAACAAAAAAATCAGGATTGTCACGCAGGTATTGCGCCACTTGTTCTGCATTTGGAACGCCGGCCTCTTGGCGGGCCGCTGAATCTGTCATCGTGTGCTCCTGGTTTCAGGATCGTTGCCTGCCGGTTCTGGCGGGTTTACGGCGGCGGATGCCGGGCTCTGCGGGCAGTCGCAGCTGGCCCTCAAAAACGTTAGCAACGGGGCCGTCCATCATAACAGCGGCTCCGAGCCCCTGCCATTCGATAATCAGCCGGCCTCCGGGCAGTTCCACTTCTACCCTCGGGTCGAGCAAACCTCGCAAACATCCTGCAACAACCGCAGCGCAAGCGCCAGTGCCGCAGGCCAGAGTTTCACCACAACCGCGTTCAAACACCCGCAAACGAATATGGCTGCGATCCACAATTTGCATAAACCCAATATTGGCTTTGGCTGGAAAGCGCCAATGCTTTTCTAGCAGCGGGCCCAGGGTTGCCAGCGGAGCGCTATCGACGTCGTCCGTCAGCAGAACGCCATGGGGGTTGCCCATCGACACCGCCGACAACTCTATGTTCTGGCCATTTACCTCTACGTTATAAACCGGTGCAAATTCGTCAGCGCTGAACGGCACCGTAGCCGGTTCAAGCCTTGGCACACCCATATCCACTTTCACCAGTCCGTCTTTCCCCACCCGCAGCTCAATAATGCCGCCAGCCGTTTGCACCCGCATCACTTTTTTGTTGGTCAGGCGCTGGTCGCGCACAAAACGGGCAAAACAACGGGCGCCATTACCACATTGCTCCACTTCCGAGCCGTCGGCGTTGAAAATCCGATAACGGAAATCCACATCCGGCAGCCCTGGCGGCTCCACCACCAGCAGCTGATCAAAACCGATGCCAAAATGGCGATCGGCCAGCTCGCGAATCATCTCCGGCCGCAGGCGAAACATCTGGCTGATGGCGTCAACCACCATAAAATCATTACCCAAGCCGTGCATTTTTGTAAAACGCAGAATGCCGCCCGCATTGCCACTATAAGCGCCACCGAGAGCGGCACCCGGACTGCCAACAAAGGCGCCGCCAGCGCCGCGCCGGGAGGCTGGGCCGTCAACGTTGGCCAAGAGTTCCCTGTCGTCACTCATAACGGCAGGTTACTCTCGGGAGCCAATTGTTCTTCCAGGGTTTCGCGGCGGCGAACCACATGCACCTGATCGCCATCGACCATCAATTCAGGCGGGCGATTACGGGTGTTGTAGTTGGAACTCATCACAAAGCCATAAGCCCCAGCCGAACGTACCGCCAGCAGGTCGCCGGCGCTCAAACTAAGCTGGCGGTCTTTACCCAGAAAATCACCGGTTTCGCACACCGGGCCCACCAGATCCCAAACTTTTTCGTCGCCCTTGCTGTGGGGGGCCACCGGCACAATGGCCTGCCAGGCGCCATAGAGCGCGGGGCGAATCAGGTCGTTCATGGCAGCGTCAATAATCGCGAAGTTACGGTGCTCTGTGCACTTCAGGAACTCGACACGGGTCAGCAGCACGCCGGCGTTGGCGGCGATTGAACGCCCGGGCTCCAGAATCAGTTCCAATTTGCGGTTGCCCAGGCGCGCAAGAATCGCTTCCACGTATTCGCCGGGCTGCGGCGGTGTTTCATCGTTATAGGTAACGCCCAGGCCACCGCCCAAATCCAGGTGTTTTATCTCGATCCCTTGCTCTGCCAGGCTGTCCACCAGTGCCAGAACCCGATCCAGAGTGTCCAGAAATGGCGCTACCGTGGTCAGCTGTGAGCCGATGTGGCAATCCACACCACGCACGTCGAGGTGCGGCAGGCTGGCGGCGCGGGCATAGATCGCCGGCGCGACGTCAATATCGATACCAAATTTGTTTTCTTTCAGGCCGGTGGATATATAAGGATGAGTGCCCGCGTCTACGTCGGGGTTTACCCGCAGCGATACCGGCGCTTTCACGCCCAACTCACCGGCAATGTCGTTCAAGCGGTCCAGCTCGGTATCAGACTCTACGTTAAAACAACGTACACCCACTTCCAGCGCGCGCCGCATTTCCCAGCGCTGTTTTCCAACGCCGGAAAAAACCACTTTGGCCGGGTTGCCACCGGCTCGGAGCACCCGTTCCAGCTCACCGGCGGATACGATATCAAAACCCGCACCCAGACGGGCCAGCACGTCCAGCACCGCCAGATTGCTATTGGCTTTTACCGCATAGCACACCAGATGCGGGTGGTTCTGCAGGGCGTTGTCGTAAGCACGATAATGGCGTTCCAGGGTCGCTCGGGAGTACACATAAGCCGGCGTGCCGTGCTGCAGTGCAATGCGCGCCAGCGGCACATCTTCGGCCCAGAGCTCATTGTTCTTATAAATGAAATGATCCATAAAAATTCCTGAATTATCGGGCCTGACCCGACGTTTCTGATATGGGCACGGGCGTCGGCTCCGCGCTTTGTACGGCGAGCTCCTGGCTAGGCGCTTCGCGGTAGAGATCGCCTTTCTGACCGCAGCCTGTAAGCCCGATCAGCAACAAAAGGCTTAACAGCGCTGCGACTTTACTCGCGGGAAATTTCAGACCCATTGCCTCAACCCTGCTTCAGTGCGTTACGGGCGCGCTCAACGGCTGCCCGAACCTGCGCCGGTGCGGTGCCGCCCAGGTGGTCACGAGCCTGCACCGAGCCTTCAAGAGTCAGCACATCAAATACGTCTTCGCTGATAGTACCGGAAAAAGACTGTAGCTCCGCCAGTGTCATATCTGACAAATCGCGTTTCTGCTCTACGCCAAAGGCCACGGACTTGCCTACCACTTCGTGGGCATCGCGGAACGGCATGCCTTTTTTAACCAGGTAATCGGCCAGATCCGTCGCGGTGGAGAAGCCCCGCTTGGCTGCTACCCGCATGTTGTCGGCTTTGGCCGTAATCGCCGGCACCATATCGGCGTAGGCTCTCAGGCAACCTTTCACCGTGTCTACGGTGTCAAACAGCGGCTCTTTATCTTCCTGATTGTCTTTGTTATAGGCCAATGGCTGGCCTTTCATTAATGTAAGCAAACTGATCAGGTGACCATTCACCCGGCCGGTCTTGCCTCGGACCAATTCTGGCACGTCCGGATTTTTCTTCTGCGGCATAATCGACGAACCGGTGCAAAAGCGGTCCGGCAAATCAATGAAGTCAAACTGTGCCGAGGTCCACAGCACCAACTCTTCGCTGAAACGGGACAGGTGGGTCATCAACAGCGCAGCAAAGCTGCAGAACTCAATGGCGAAATCGCGATCGCTGACCGAATCCAGCGAGTTTTCCGAAGCACGGTCAAAACCCAGCAGTTTGGCGGTCATCAATCGGTCAATGGGATAAGTGGTACCGGCCAGAGCCGCAGCGCCCAGGGGCATAATATTCACCCGTTTGCGGCAATCCTGCAGGCGTTCGCCATCGCGCACCAGCATCTCGTACCAAGCCAGCAAATGATGGCCAAAAGTCACCGGCTGCGCAGTCTGCAGATGGGTAAAGCCTGGCATAATGGTGTCGGCTTCGCGTTCAGCCAGGTTCAGCAGCCCGGCCTGCAGGCGTTTGATCTCCTCGGCTATCACATCAATCTCGTCACGCAAATAAAGTCGGATGTCGGTGGCTACTTGGTCGTTTCGGCTGCGGCCGGTGTGCAATTTTTTACCGGTAATGCCGATGCGATCGGTCAGCCGCGCTTCGATGTTCATGTGCACGTCTTCCAGACTGACCGACCACTGAAACGTCCCAGCTTCGATGTCAGCCTTAACCGCCTTAAGCCCTTCAACAATGGTGTCGCGCTCTTCGTCGGTCAGAACGCCCACCGCTGCCAGCATGGTGGCATGGGCAATGGAGCCGGTGATGTCGTGATGATAAAGGCGCTGGTCAAAACCGACAGAGGCGGTAAAGCGCTCTACAAAGGCGTCGGTAGGCTCGGTGAAACGTCCACCCCAAGGTTTTTCCGAGCTTGAAGCCTGCTCCGGCGATTTGTTATCCGTCATGATCTATAGTTCCTGCTGGCAGCCCGAGGTCACAGGGCCAAAATGGATAAATAAAAAGTAGTGAGAGTATAACATTCTGACCCGGTTAAAGCAGACACCCGGTAACAGCGCAACCGCCCTGGATGCGCGATTTTTTGTGCCAGACCTGTGCCGGGTGCGGGCCTTGTTCATGTTACTGGTTACCAGCGAACTGCTGGTGCTGGTGCTGGCACTGGCAATGGCGCAGACGCAAAACGGCTGGATTGACTGGGGATATTTTGGCTTGCTGTCGTTGTTTGTGCAGTGGACTGTACTCACCAGCATCGCCATGATCTGCCCGCTGCGTCCGCGCCTGGCGCAGCTGTCTGTGGCCAGCGCCACGCTGGTCATTGTTATTCTGGTGCTGGCGGATGTCTTCGCTTTCAGCCTGTTTGCCGACCGGGTGTTGAATCCGGGGCCCGGCGCGCCTCAATGGAATAACATCGCTAAAAAAATGCTACTGGCGATGCTGATCACGTTAATGGCGCTTCGCTACTTTTATCTTCAGCACCAATGGCAACAACAGGAAGCCGAACTGCAAGCACGCTTAAGCTCGCTGCAGAGCCGGATTCAACCCCACTTTTTATTCAACAGTATGAACACCATCGCAAGCTTGATCGCCAGCGACCCCCAGCGAGCGGAAGACGCGGTGCTGGACTTGTCGGAGCTGTTCCGCGCCAGCCTGCGCACCAGCGAACAACTGATCCCCCTGCAGCGCGAACTGGAACTGTGCCAGCGCTATCTGGACATCGAGGCCCTGCGCCTGGGGGATCGCCTGCAACTGCAGTGGCATATCGCTGACGGCCTGCAAAACCAGGCTATTCCGCCCCTAACCCTGCAGCCGCTGGTTGAGAACGCTATTTACCATGGCATTCAGCCCCGCGCCCAAGGCGGCATTGTGTGGGTAGAAGCACAGGCCAGCGGTGATTTTGTATACTTGCTCGTGCAGAACCCGAAGCCCGAGCCCGGCCACGACGGCAACCGCATGGCGCTGGACAATATTCAGGCCCGTATCCAGGCGTTATTCGGCGACCGCGCGGTGCTCAAACACAGCCATCAGGGCGATATTTACACCGTGACCTTGCGCTTGCCCGCGCAGCAAACAGACCGCGATGAAACGCAGCGAAAGACTCTATGACCAGCCAGAAAATTCTGATTGCCGACGACGAACCCCTGGCCCGCGACCGCATGCGGAGGCTAGTCGAAGGACTTCCCGGGTACAGCGTTTGCGGCGAAGCGGCCGACGGCGACCGTGCACTGCAAGCCGTTGCCGAGCTGGAGCCAGACATTGTACTGTTGGACATTCGCATGCCCGGCGCCGACGGCATGGACGTTGCCGCCCACCTGAGCCAGCTTGAACGCCCGCCCGCGGTTATTTTCTGCACCGCTTACGATCACTACGCGCTGCAGGCGTTTGATGTGAACGCTTCTGCTTATCTGATGAAACCGGTACGCAAAGACGCCCTGGCCACGGCGCTGCAACGAGCCGCAAAAACCAACCGCTTGCAACAACAGCCACCTGCCAGCAATGTTCCAGCCGCGGGCGAACTTGCCGTACGCACGTATCGAGGCACCGAACTGATCGATCTGGCTTCCTTGATTTACTGCCAGGCTGACCAGAAATACGTCACCCTGCACCACTTACAGGGTGATGTATTGTGCGACTACACCCTTAAAAAGCTTGAGCAGCATTACGGTGACCACCTTTTAAGGGTGCATCGTAATACTCTTGTTGGCACACGATTTATTCAGGCGCTGCACCGCAATGCCAGCGGCCAGGCGATTCTGGTTCTACGTGATGGCCTTGGCGAGCTGCCGGTTAGCCGCCGCTACGCCAGTGGCTGCACGACTATCGACCCGGCAGACACTAGCGAGCAACTTGGCAGGCATTAGCGAAAAACCTGATTTACATTAGCAAGCAACCTGACTGACCCTAGCGAGACTTTTTTTGGGCGACAAGGTACCCTTAATACACATTTAACGAACCGACAGTGAGTGTCATGTCCGCAAGAAATCTTCGCATTGCAACCCGCAGCAGCGCATTGGCGCTGTGGCAGGCAGAATTTATCAAAGCCGAGCTGGAACGACTGCACAGCAACGTCACAGTGGAACTGGTCAAGATTAAAACCCTGGGTGACAAGATTCTGGACGTGCCACTGGCCAAAGTGGGTGGCAAAGGCCTGTTCGTCAAAGAACTGGAAGAAGCCATGCTCGATGGCCGGGCCGACCTGGCCGTGCATTCCATGAAAGACGTGCCCATGGCATTCCCGGAAGGTCTGGGTCTGGTGGCCATCTGCGAGCGTGACGACCCCACTGATGCCTTTGTCAGCAACCATTTCAGCAGCCTGGATGACCTGCCGCAGAACGCGGTAGTGGGTACGTCCAGTCTGCGCCGCGAATCTCAATTGCGGGCCAACCGCCCGGACCTGCAAATCCGCATGCTACGGGGCAATGTAAACACCCGCCTGGCAAAACTCGACGCCGGCAATTACGACGCCATTATATTGGCCAGCTCGGGCCTGAAGCGACTGGGTTTCGAAGCCCGTATTCGCAACTGCATGCCAGACACGCTCAGCCTGCCAGCTGTTGGCCAAGGGGCTTTAGGCATTGAATGCCGGCTTGACGATCAGGAACTGCGGGCCATGCTGGAGCCGTTGAATCACACCGACAGTGCGGACAGGGTTAAAGCCGAACGCGCGTTGAATACCCGCCTTAACGGTGGCTGCCAGGTACCCATTGCCGCCTACGCGCTGCTGGAAGACAACGACATGTTGTGGCTACGCGGCCTGGTGGGCGCAGTGGACGGCAGCCTTATTTTCCGCGCCGAAGGCCGCGTACACCGCAGCGAAGGCGAACGCCTGGGCCGCGAATTAGCCGAAAACCTGCTGGCACAGGGCGCTGACAAAGTACTGGCTGAAGTCTATGGCTACACTCCGACCTGAGTCTGCGTTACTGCCCCTTGCGGGGCGGCGCATTCTTATCTGCCGCCCACAGCCAGAGGCTGACCGCCTGGCGCTGGCCTTTCGGGCAGCCGGAGCACAGACCGAGTGCCTGCCGCTGATTGACCGCGCGCCGCTGGAACTGAGTGCAGAACACCAGACCCACATTCAAAACCTGGATCTGTTCCAGCACATTGTTGCGGTAAGCCCTTACGCTGCGCGCCAGCTGCTGGAGCAGGTTGACGCCTGGTGGCCGCAGTTGCCCGAAGGCACTCATTGGTATGGCGTAGGCGCCGGCACCGCTGCTGAACTGTCACGCTACGGAATTACTGCTCGCAAGCCCGCACAAGGTTGGACCAGCGAAGCGTTACTGGCATTGCCGCCGCTACAAAACCTGGTAAACCAGCGAGTTTTGCTGGCCCGCGGCGGCGAGGGTCGCGACTTATTGCGGAACACCCTGCGCCAGCGGGGCGCACGAATAACTGTGCTACCCTTATACCAACGTTTCTGTCCGCAGTATTCCGCGGCACAACTGGCGCATACTCTGGATGATTTTAACCCGGACGCCGTAATTACCCTATCCGGTGAAACCCTGAAAAATCTCGTCGCGCTGTGTGCGAAGAACGACCATAATCTGTATCGAAAGCTATTGATTGTGCCCGTGGAGCGGGTAGCCGAGCAGGCTCAGGCAGCCGGCTTCATGAATCCCCATGTTCCAACGGGCCTGACAGACAACAACATAGTGGCCAGTGTAACAGCTCAACTCACTGGTCGGACGGTGGCCCTGTAACCGCGAAGTAAGGATGCCCGTGACCGACACACAAAAACAACTTCCTGCCCCCATAGCCCAGCAACAGCAGCCGGCGCGAACGCGTATCTGGCCGCTGTGGCTGATCAGCATAATTGCTTTGGTTCTGGTGCTGTTACTGGTGCTCTGGAACTGGCAGCAGTGGAATAACAACCAGGCCAGCCAGCAAGTCCTTAAAGACCTGCAACAGGAAACCGCCCAGCTTGATTCACGCTACGGTGAACGCGGCAGTCAGCAGGCTCAGCGCTTGCAGTCGCTGACCGACGCGGTGGCCGCACAGCGAGAACTGATTGCCACCCAACAGCGGCAGATAGACCACAACGCCACCACCCTGCTGGAAGCCGGCAATCGAACCCGCACCGACTGGTTGTTGGCCGAAGCCGAGTATCTGTTGCGGGTAGCCAATCAACGTCTGCTGATCGAGAAAGACATAAAAGGTGCGGCTTCTGCGCTTCAGGCTGCAGATGACGTATTGGCCGAGTCGGATGATATTGGCGTGTATCCGGTGCGCCAACAATTAGCTCGGGAAATGCTGGCACTAAAGAGCATTGTCGCGGTGGATAGAACCGGCCTGTACCTTCAACTGGAAGCCGTTATAGACAGTGTTCATCAGCTTACCGACCAGGCGCTGATTCATGAAAACGCGCCCGGTTTCATACTCTCGGCCGATGCCTCCGACGTCGATGTGGGCGAGCCCAGCATGGCGGTTCGCGCCTGGCAGTCATTTACCCGCACGCTCAAACAGGTTGTTGTTGTAAGGCGGCTGGACGAACAGGTAAAACCCTTGTTGTCGCCGGATCAATCCGCCTACGCCCGTCTGAATCTGCAGCTGATGCTGGAAGAAGCCGAACTGGCGGTACTGCGCGGTAACCAGGAGCTGTATCAGAAGTCCCTGGAAAAAGCCGGTACCACCATACAGGAATGGTATAACGCCGATAACCCCCGTGTTGGCGCTCTGGCAGACACGTTGAGCGAGCTCGCCAGCCGCAATGTAGACCCTGAACTGCCAGACATCAGTCGCTCTTTGGGACTGCTGAAACAGCGTGTTGCCGGCCGCGGCGCGAACAGTGATGGCGACCCGGACGCCTCCGCCAACAGCGATGACGAGAATGGCGATGCGCCAGCCGATGGGGCCACCGGTAACGGAGGCAACTCATGATCGGTTTGCTGGTCATTATTGTACTGGCACTGCTGCTGGGAACCGGGCTGGCGTTCGGCCTGCAGTATGACTTGGGCTACATTCGAGTTAGCTTTGGCAATTATCTGGTCGAAACCAACTTTTGGGTAGGCCTGGCACTGCTGGTGGTGTTGGTCGTACTGACAGTCATGCTGATTGGCCTGGTGCGGCGTTTACGCAACGGCACCAGCGTGATGTCGGGCTGGATAGCCCGCGGCAAAGAGCGCCGTGCGCGCCGCCGTACCACTCAAGGACTGCTGGCACTGGCCGAAGGCAACTGGCCGCGGGCAAAAAAGATGCTGACCTCGTCCGCAAGCAACGCTGATACGCCGCTGATTAACTATCTGGCAGCGGCACAGGCCTCGTTTGAATGCGGCGACCACGAAGCGGTTGACGAACTGCTGCGCAAAGCGTTTGAGAGCACCCCGGGGTCTGATATGGCCGTCGGCATTACCCAGGCCCAGCTGCAGTTGGCAGGCAATCGGGTGGAGCAGGCCCTGGCCACTTTGCTGCGCCTGCGCAAGCAGTCGCCTCATCATCCATTTGTACTCAAGCTGCTGAAAAGCGCCTACTTACGCCTGGAAGACTGGCGCGAGCTGTCCAAATTGCTTCCGGAATTGCGCAAGTACAACATTCTTGTTCCGGCTGAACTGGACGATCTTGAGCGCCAGACTTGGCACAACCTGTTGGAGCAGGCCGCCAGCAAGTGCCGTAAGGAGCAAGCCAGCAATCCCGCCGCCAGCCTGGATCCACTCACCGGTCTGTGGGATCAGTTACCCAGCTCTATGCGCCGTGACGAACGCACAATCTTCAATTACACCAGCCTTCTGGCGGGCCTGGGGGATGAGGCACAGGCCGAAATACTGCTGCGCAAGGTGTTGCGTAATCACTGGAGCGACGAGCTGATTAATCTTTACGGCCGGGTAGAAAGCCAGGCACCTGACGAGCAACTGCTACTGGCGGAACAGTGGCTGAAAGACCGCCCCAATAACGCCGAACTGTTGTTGGCGCTGGGCCGGTTAAGCCTTCGCAATGAGCTGTGGGGAAAGGCGCGAGAGTACTTTGAAACCAGTCTGAAACTGCAGCGCAAACGTGAAACCCTGGCAGAGCTGAGCCGGTTGAACGCCCATATGGGGCACGACACCGCCAGCATAAATCTGCTGATGCAGAGCCTGGAAAAGGATAACGGCCTGCCCCGCCTGCCTATGCCAAAAGCCTGACAGTTGGGGTTGGGGCCGAGTGCGCGCCACGGCTATAACCGCGGCGCATATTCCAACACATCTGAAAAGAACACGTCCGCTGGCATTCCGGCGTCTTTTAAAGCGTC
This sequence comes from Marinobacter sp. LV10R520-4, assembly GCF_002563815.1. Lineage (NCBI taxonomy): Bacteria > Pseudomonadati > Pseudomonadota > Gammaproteobacteria > Pseudomonadales > Marinobacteraceae > Marinobacter > Marinobacter sp. LV10R520-4. The sequence goes on from NZ_PDJM01000001.1 coordinate 1,069,419, forward strand.
CATCAGGGTGTACACCATGGTGGGCGAGCCACTGGCGTGTACTTCCACATTGTTCAAATCAATGTTTGCGCCCAACACAGCATGCGCCAGCTGGTCATGGTGCCCGGACCATTCGTTGTCTTCGTTATCACCCACCACCGGCACAAAGCGAAATTGCGGCCAGTCTTTGGCCCATTGCTCGGCCAGGCTTTGCAAATACAAGTCCTGTCGCTGGCGCACGCCCCAGAACAACACCACCGGCTGGTTGTAATCGGTGCTGCGCAAGTACTCTATCAGGCTCTTCATTTGCGCAAATCCGGTGCCTGCTGCGATTAATAGCAGCGGCTTTGTGGGCATCGCCGCCAAACAGGCTTTACCGTGGGGCAATTCCACCATCACTTCGGCGCCCACTTGCAGCGCGTTTACAATGATCTGCCCCGATGCCCAACCCGGCGAGGCCTGAATGTTCAATTCTATATTGGTCTGCTGCGGACTGCTGGCAATGGAAAAATAGGCAGGGCCGGCGTTATCCAGGTGAATCGCCAAATACTGGCCAGCATGGAACGACAGCTCGCGGCGCCGCGATAATTGCAGTTCAATCCGAAAAATATCGTGATTGAGTTTGCGGACGTCCAGCACTTTGGCAAGGACTTTCCGCGGCGGATTACTTCCAGCAGCGATCACAGACGTTATCTCCAGTTCCACATCACCCAGGGCCCGAGTACGACACAGCATCAGGCGGCTGGCAACAGCTAGTGTATTTTGATTTCTCGTGTTTACAGCCGCGCCGGCAAGCATGCGAGCTTCACAAATCTCGCACACACCGTTGCGGCACGCCATAGGCACTGCAATACCTGCAGCCGCCGCTGCGCTAAGCAGGTCGTCACCGGCTTTGGCCCGATATTCCAACCCGCAGGGCTGTAACCGGACCCGGTAACTATCCGCCATATCAGCCGGGGCGGCCGGGCACGGTTTCAACCCCGGACTTCGCCGGCAAGTTAATGCCCAAGCTATCCCAGAGTTCATCCACCCGCTGTTTTATCTCGGGAGTCATGGTGATGGGCTCGCCCCACTCGCGGTCCGTTTCACCAGGCCACTTATTCGTCGCGTCCATGCCCATTTTCGAGCCCAGGCCTGATACCGGTGAGGCAAAGTCCAGATAGTCGATAGGCGTGTTTTCTACCATCATGGTGTCACGGGCCGGGTCCATACGGGTGGTCATAGCCCAGATAACATCTTCCCAGTTGCGGGCATCAATATCGTCGTCAGTCACGATAACAAACTTTGTGTACATAAACTGGCGCAGGAATGACCACACACCCATCATCACCCGTTTGGCGTGTCCCGGGTATTGCTTTTTCATGGTTACGATTGCCAAACGGTATGAACAGCCCTCTGGCGGCAGATAGAAATCAACAATCTCGGGAAACTGCTTCTGCAGAATGGGGATGAACACTTCGTTCAGCGCCACACCCAGAATCGCCGGCTCATCGGGCGGGCGACCGGTGTAGGTGCTGTGGTAAATAGGATCTTTACGATGGGTGATGCGTTCGACCGTGAACACCGGAAACTGGCCAACCTCGTTGTAGTAACCGGTGTGGTCACCAAACGGGCCTTCCGGCGCCATGTCGTCCGGGTAAATAAACCCTTCCAACACAATCTCCGCGCTTGCGGGCACCTGCAGGTCACTCAACCCAGCCTTCACCAACTCGGTACGGCTGCCACGAAGCAAACCTGCAAAGGCGTATTCTGACAGCGAATCCGGCACTGGCGTCACCGCGCCCAGAATCGTTGCGGGGTCTGCACCAAGGGCAACAGCCACCGGATACGGCTGGCCCGGATTGGCTTTCTGCCAGTCACGAAAATCCAGCGCACCACCACGGTGGCTGAGCCAGCGCATAATCAAGCGATTGCGCCCGATCACCTGTTGGCGATAAATACCCAGATTTTGGCGCTCTTTGTGGGGGCCACGGGTAATGACCAGCGGCCAGGTAATCAGCGGGCCAACATCCCCCGGCCAGCAGTGCTGCACGGGTATCTGGTAAAGGTCGACTTTGTCTTTTTCGATCACCACGTCCTGGCAGGGAGCAGAGCGCAACACTTTCGGGCTCATGCGCATAACCTGGCGGAACAGCGGCAGTTTTTCGATGGCGTCTCTGAAGCCCTTGGGGGGATCGGGCTCTTTCAGGAACGCCAGCAATTTGCCGACGTCGCGCAGCGCGGTAACGTTCTCTTGCCCCATGCCCAAAGCAACCCGCTTAGTGGTGCCAAACAGGTTGGCCAGCACGGGCATGGAATACCCTTTAGGATTTTCAAACAGCAAGGCCGGTCCGCCAGCACGCAGTGTGCGGTCGCAGATTTCGGTCATTTCCAGGTGAGGATCTACTTCGACTGAAATGCGTTTGAGTTCGCCCAGCTTTTCCAGCTGGTTGATAAAATCCCGCAGGTCGTTGTATTTCATGCTTTGCTCCGGTTAGTTCCGGTCATGTACGTGAGTTCTGGGAAATTGGTTCTGGTTAAGCGTTCAAACGATTGAACTCGGAGTACGAACAAGATGAGGGACCGCATTCTGGGAGCCGTGCCGGGGGAAAACTTTCCTCCGGCACGGCGCAACACCCCAAACAAATGCGCAAGAAATCTTAGCGGCGCTTCATAGACTGGAAGAACTCGTCGTTCGTCTTGGTGTCTTTTAGCTTATCCAGCAAAAAATCGATGGCTGCGGTGTCGTCGTCCATGGAGTGCAGCAGCTTGCGCAGTATCCACACTTTCTGGATGTCGGCTTCGCTCATCAGCAGGTCTTCGCGGCGGGTGCCGGAGCTGCGAATGTTGATGGCCGGGTAGGTACGCTTTTCGGCAATCTTGCGATCCAGGTGGATCTCCATGTTGCCGGTGCCTTTGAATTCTTCGTAAATCACTTCGTCCATTTTGGAACCGGTGTTTACCAGAGCCGTGGCAATAATGGTCAGGCTGCCGCCTTCTTCCACATTACGCGCGGCGCCGAAGAAACGCTTGGGCTTTTCCAGGGCGTGGGCGTCAACACCGCCGGTCAGTACTTTGCCGGAGGATGGAATCACGGTGTTGTAGGCCCGAGCCAGACGGGTAATGGAATCCAGCAGGATAACCACGTCTTTTTTGTGCTCAACCAAGCGCTTGGCTTTTTCGATAACCATTTCTGCCACTTGTACGTGCCGGGCTGGCGGCTCGTCAAAGGTTGACGCAATCACTTCGCCGCGCACGGTGCGCTGCATTTCCGTTACTTCTTCCGGGCGCTCGTCAATCAGCAGCACAATAATGTGACATTCCGGATGGTTACGGGTGATTGATTGGGCAATACTCTGCATTAGCAGGGTTTTACCGGCCTTGGGCGGCGACACAATCAAACCACGTTGGCCCTTACCAATAGGCGCAACCAGATCCAATACACGGGAGGACAAGTCCTCCGTGCTGCCGTTACCGGCTTCCAGATGCATGCGCTCGTCTGGGAACAACGGGGTCAGGTTTTCAAACAGGATCTTGTTACGGGCGTTATCGGGTTTGTCGAAGTTGATCTCGCTGACCTTCAACAGCGCAAAATAGCGCTCGCCGTCTTTGGGCGGGCGAATTTTCCCGGAAACGGTGTCGCCAGTGCGCAGATTAAAGCGGCGAATCTGGCTGGGTGACACGTAAATGTCGTCAGGACCCGCCAGGTAGGACGCATCCGCAGAACGGAGGAAACCAAAACCGTCCTGCAGAATTTCCAGTACGCCATCGCCGTAGATGTCTTCTCCGCCTTTGGCGTGGCGTTTGAGTATAGTGAAGATAACGTCTTGCTTGCGCGAGCGTGCAAGATTATCGAGGCCCATTTCTTGCGCAATTTCGAGCAATTCGGGCATGGAATTCTGTTTGAGTTCAGTAAGATTCATAGTTTATTGAATTTTCAGGAATGGAAGAAAGCGAGCGTTAGGGTGAAGGGGTGCCCCGGAACGGATTGATAATACAGTCTAAAGAACGGGATGCTGGCCAGATAGAGCAACCGGGAGATAATAAAGTCCGGAATATGAGTACAGAAGCCAGAGAGTGGGAACAATCGTTCGCCGGGCAAGAACGATAATCTGCTACCTCGGCGCCGAATGTCAAGGCCAGAGCCGAAAAAACCACCAATTTCGCAACGGATTGCGCGTTCAGGCCGTTTTATTCTGGCTTCGCTTACATTCAAAGGCTTGCCTTGGGCGGTTTGGTAAGCGTTGTACGGTGCCTCTGCGTCTTGGGCTGTTCCCCACAAAGAGTTACTCCCCTTCCATTAACGCCCCGCGATGCGGATACTAAAGACCACACTTTTTCACACTTTCTATCGCCGAAAACAGGAGCCGCCCATGAGCAGCAAGCCAAGCCAGGAACTGATTCCTATGAATATTGCCATATTGACAGTGTCCGACACCCGCGGCGAAAGCCAGGACAGCTCCGGCCAGTTTCTGGAAGACAGCGTGGTCGAGGCCGGCCACAATCTGATTGCACGGCGCATTTTGCCAGACGATGTCTATTTGATGCGTGCGTTGATCAGCGGCTGGATAGCCGACCCACAGGTTCATGCCGTTATTATTACTGGCGGCACCGGCTTTCATGAGCGCGACAGTACGCCAGAGGCCCTTGGGCCCTTGCTGGACAAAACCATCGAAGGTTTTGGCGAAGAATTCCGCCGCTTGTCGGCCGCAGAAATTGGCACTTCGACCATCCAGTCCCGAGCGTTTGGCGGACTGGCCAATCATACGGTCATATTCTGCCTGCCTGGCTCTACCGGCGCCTGTCGCACCGGCTGGAACGGTATTCTGTCCACCCAACTGGACAGCCGCCACGGCCCTTGCAATTTCTCTGCACTGGTCGGGCGCAAGCCGGAGCGGGTAACAGAGCGTCTGAATCAAGTGATTGGTAAGCGCGCTCTGCGCTAGCAAATAAGGTAGAAATCGCGTTAACAGCCCATCAGTTATCCGATTTTCACGCCTAACCACCCCTAACAAAGAAAGCAGGTACCATGGCCGCCGTCGATCTGACCCCCGTTGAAAATGCCATTCAGCATTTGCTGACCCTTGCCACGCCGCCAGCGGCGGTTGAGCTTATCCCGGTTCACCGGACTCTGGGCCGGGTGTTGGCTCGGGACTACACCGTGCCCGCCGATGTGCCGCCAGCCGATAACAGCGCGGTAGACGGCTATGCTCTGCGCACAGAGGATTTTCAGCCGGGAAAGCCGCTGTTGATTTCGGCGCGCATTCCCGCCGGCCAGGCACCAGGGGCGTTGGTTGCCGGCACCGCCGCACGGATTTTCACGGGTTCTGAAATCCCGTCAGGTGCCGATACCGTTGTGATGCAGGAACGTACCAGGGTTGATGCCGATGGCGTGCTGATCGACGGCGACGTAAAGCTCGATCAGAACATCCGCCGTCGCGGCCAGGACCTGACCGCGGGCGACTTGGCACTGGCCCAAGGCACCCTGATTCGCCCCCAGGAAATGGGCCTGTTGGCCAGCATGGGCATTGCCGACGTTGAAGTGTTCGAAAAGCTGAAAGTGGCGATACTCACCACCGGCGATGAACTGGTTGACCCGGGCACACCGCTCGAAGCCGGTCAGATCTACAACACCAACCGCTACACCTTGTTAGGCCTGCTGGATCAAGCAGGCTGCGAAGTCGTGCTGTGTGAGAGCTTGGCGGACACCCGCGAGGGTACCCGATCAACTCTGCAACGGGCAGCCAAAGCCGCCGACCTGGTGATCACCAGTGGCGGCGTGTCTGTGGGTGAAGAAGACCACGTGCGCGCAGTATTGGAAGAATTCGGCCAGCTATCACTGTGGCGCATGGCGATCAAACCCGGCAAGCCGCTGGCGTTTGGCGATATCGGCGGCACTCCGGTACTGGGCTTACCCGGCAATCCAGCGGCGGTGCTGGTCACATTTTTGGTGGTAGGCATGCCGTATATTCGCCAACGCCAGGGGCGCCTGCAGATCCATCCTTTAGGGCAGCAGGTCGCGGCCGGATTCAGCGTGGCGCCGGCCTCCGTGCGGCGGGAATTTGTGCGAGCAAGGCTGGAGCAGGATCGTGGCACTACCATCATCAAAGCGTTCCCCAACCAGAGTTCCGGTATTCTCAGTTCAGCCTGCTGGGCTGATGGCCTGGCAGTAGTTCCAGAACACAGCACCCTGAGCCCTGGCGACACCATCACTTACTTTCCGTTTTCTGAATTGGTGAGCTGACCATGCCTGAACAGACCCTTAACGTCCGTTTTTTTGCCCGCCTGCGCGAAGAGCTGGGCATCGAACATTTAACCATGCCGGCACCCGCAGGCCAGACCGCCGCAGACCTGCTGGCCACCCTGGCCAACCGCGGTGGGCCCTGGACCCAGCTGAACACCGGCCAACCGGTGATGATCGCCATCAACCAGGCCATGGCAAAACCACAATCACCCGTTAAACCAGGTGATGAAGTCGCGTTTTTCCCACCCGTCACAGGAGGTTAGTGAATGTCACAAAATTCTTCTGTCTGCTCGCAAGCTGTGCCCAGCGTCAGTATCCAAAACTCGGATTTTGATGCGACGCAGGAATACGCGCAACTGCGCGACAGCGGCGCGGGCACGGGCGCTATCGCCACATTCACCGGACTGGTTCGCGACAGCGGTGATCGCCAGGGCGTAACCGGACTGTTTCTGGAACATTACCCGGGCATGACCGAGCAGGTCATCAGTGATTTGGTCGCACAGGCTGGCCAGCGCTGGGATGTGCGCAAAGCGCGAGTGATACATCGCATAGGCCGATTGCCCCTGCAGTCACAGATTGTGTTTGTAGGTGTATGCAGTGCCCACCGGGGCGATGCCTTTGCCGCCTGCGAGTTTATTATGGACGCACTAAAAACTTCGGCGCCGTTCTGGAAGAAAGAGCTGACAGACGCAGGTGAGCACTGGGTCGAGCAGAAAGCGTCAGACGTTGCGCGCACAGAAGGTTGGTAGCAAGAACGTTAGTCCTTCAGATCCTGCGGCCGATTGCGGTTGGTGAACAGCTCAGAGGCCGCAGGGCAATCTACAGACTGAGCCTGTTGGCTGCGGGCAAACATCATAACGCGGCGGTTATCATTACGCAGCTGCTGCTCAAGTGCAGCCGCCATAGCCACCGGATAAACTCCGTGCAACGGGTGGTCGCGCCCGTCGCACCGGGCTATCACTGGCTGACCGGGGGCACTGTACCAAGCCTGCAGCAGCAGCTGCATTAGCGCAGGGGTAACGCCCGGCGTGTCGCAGGGGCACACCAGCACAGCCCCGTTTCCACGGGCCTCGGCCTTCCGCAAACCTGCTAACAGGCCCGCCAGTGGCCCTTGCCCGGCAAACTCTGGGGCGTCAGTGAACACGTCTCCCAAACGGCTGTATTCCTCCAGGGAACGGTTGGCGCTGATCAACAGCGAACCGGTTGCGGCTTTCAGGGCTTCTGCAACCCAGACTGCCATGGGCTTGCCACGCCAGTGCATCATGCCTTTGTCTTTGCCATCCATTCTTGTACCCGCGCCGCCTGCCAGCAACAGACCGGCTACCAGAGAGGGCGCTTGGGAATCGTTGGTATCAGCGTTCATCACTTTCCCTTTATGGCCGTATTGCCTGGCACCATAAAAAAACCGCCCGAGAGCAGCGCTCCGGGGCGGTTTTTCAGCCTGGTTTTTCAGCCTGGCTTTTCAGTCGGGCTATGCAATCAGAGATTGCTGTCCAGAAACGCTGCCAGCTGGGACTTAGACAGAGCTCCCACTTTGGTTGCGTCTACATTGCCGTTCTTGAACAGCATCAACGTAGGAATACCACGAATGTTGAACTTGGGTGGCGTTTGCTCGTTCTCATCAATGTTGAGTTTGCAGACTTTCAGCTTACCGGCGTATTCCTCGGCAATTTCTTCCAGCACCGGCGCGATCATTTTACAGGGGCCACACCACTCAGCCCAATAATCCACCAGTACCGGCACATCAGACTGCAGTACGTCCTGTTCAAAGGAAGCATCGGTTACGTTTACAATATTTGCGCTCATTCTCATTTCCTGTTTCTGGCATCTGCCCGGTAACAGATGCAGTTAGCTGTATTGACTATCGCTGTCATTTTGAAAACCGCGCGATAACTCACGCTTTCTTCGTGGACCATGCCTTCAATGGACAATACTTTACGCCATTGCTCCGTCTGTTGTGAAGCCTTCGCTGACAGGCGGGGTAATTCCCTGCCCGTTAAACCACATGAGGCCAGGCTGGCTGACAGGCCCTTGGGTTATCGCTATAGTACGCCCTACGTTCATCCCACAAGGATTCATAACCCCGTGACGGCAGAACCCAACGCCGAAAACGTTTCCGCGCCTCCTGATATGCTTGCCGCTATCGATATGGGCTCAAACAGCTTTCACATGGTGGTCGCGCGCCTGGTGCACGGTGAAATTCGTACCCTGGAAAAAATGGGCGAAAAAGTTCAGCTAGGTGCCGGGCTTGACGCCCAGAACCGCTTGACCGACGAGGTTCAAGAGCGGGCCCTGGCCTGCCTGAGCCGCTTTGCCCAGCGCCTGCAGGGCATGCCACCGGAAGCCGTGCAAATTGTTGGCACTAACGCCCTGCGCATTGCTCGCAACGCCAACGAGTTTCTCGGCCGCGCTGAGGAAGTGCTGGGCTACCCGGTAGAAGTGATTGCCGGGCGCGAGGAAGCGCGACTGATCTATCTGGGCGTTGCCCACACCCTTTCTGACGACACCGGCCGCCGGTTGGTGATCGACATAGGCGGTGGCAGCACCGAATTTGTGATTGGTCAGCGCTTTGAGCCGGAAGCCTTGGAAAGCATGCACATGGGCTGCGTGTCGTTTAGTAATCGCTACTTCCAGGACGGAAAAATCAGCCGTCGCAGTTTAGATAACGCCATCACCCACGCCGAGCAAGAGCTGCAGAGTATTCGCCGCCAGTATCGGGCAATGGGCTGGCAAAGCGCTGTGGGTTCTTCAGGGTCGGTAAAAGCCATTGGCCAGGTTCTGGCCACGCTCAAGATTACCGATGGCACAATCACCCTGGAAGCCATGCAGGAACTGCGTAAACGGCTGGTCAGCATGGGCCGCGTTGAGCGGTTGGGCGAACTGGGTGTACGCCCGGATCGGCAAAGTATTTTTCCTGGCGGTTTCGCCATTCTGATGGGCGCGTTTCAGTCACTGGGCATTGAAACCATGAGCTTTGCCGATGGCGCGCTGCGCGAAGGCCTGTTGTACGGAATTGTTGGGCGAATACGCCATGAAGACGTGCGGGAACGAACCATTTCCGCGTTACAAGAACGCTACCACGTTGACCAGCTGCACGGCGCCGCCGTAGAAGCCAGCGCAGTGGCTGCCTGGGCACAGGTCGCAGAAACCTGGAAGATAAACAGTTTCAGTGACGAAGACACCCTGCGCTGGGCCTGCAAGTTGCATGAAATCGGCTTAACCATCTCACACAGTCAGTATCACAAGCACGGCGCTTATCTTTTACAATATTCGGACTTACCCGGTTTTACTCAGCAGTTCCAGTGGGATCTGGCGGCCTTGGTGCGTGGGCATAGGCGCAAGTTTACCGCAGCCATTTGGGCGGGAGCCTTAGTGGAAGAGGTCCCCCGCTTGCGCTATCTATGCATACTGGTGCGCCTGGGCGTGCTGCTGCAGCACGCCCGCAATCTGGAAAAACCACCAGAGCTGACGCTGGAAGCGTCTGCGAACAAGCTCAGCATCCGCTTCCCGGAGGGCTGGCTGGAACAGCGCCCACTCACCCTGGCAGACCTCGAAAACGAACGGGACTACCTGCTGCGGCAGGACTTCAGCCTGGACATTATTACCGAACAAAAAATCACTGAATAAGAAGTCACCGAACAGGAAACCGGCCAAAAGCGCCGGTTTCTGCTGCAAAGTGGCAAAACAACCTTAACTTTCCAGTTCCGCTTCCAGAGCTTCAACCGTTTCACTGACCTCCAGCCACTGGGCTTCTACAGCTGCCATTTTTTGGCGCGCCTCGGCCTGCCGTCCCAACAGCGTTTTCAACTGCTGTTTGCCGCTGTCACTGTACAGCGCCGGATTGGTCAGCTCGGCGTCCATCTCCGCCAGCGCAGCCTGCATGCTGTCCATCTGTTTTTCCAGTGTGGCCTGCTGTTTGCGAAACGGGCTGATTGTCTGGCGCACGGCCGCCTCGGCGCGCTTGCGGGCCTTGCGGTCATCGGCACTTTCACCGTTGACTGCCGCGTCCTGGCCACCTTCTGCAGCAACAGACTGCCGCTTGGGTGCCTCGGTGTCGTCTTTGCGGCGATCAGCCAACCAGCGTTCATAATCCTCCAGGTCGCCCTGGTACTCAACAACGCGGCCATCGTTCACCAACCAGAACTCGTCCACGGTGTTGCGCAGCAAGTGGCGATCATGCGACACCACCACAATGGCCCCATCAAAGTTCTGCAGGGCCATGGTTAGCGCCTGGCGCATTTCCAGGTCAAGGTGGTTTGTAGGCTCATCCAAAAGCAACAGATTAGGTCGCTGCCAGGCGATCACTGCCAGCGCCACCCGAGCTTTTTCGCCGCCGGAAAAAGAACGTATCGGTGACAGGGCCGCATTGCCATGAAAGTCAAAACCACCGAGAAAATTGCGAATACTCTGATCCGACGCCCGCGGGCTCAAACGCTGCAGGTGCAAAAATGGGCTGGCGTCCAGATCCAGAGATTCGAGTTGATGCTGGGCAAAATAACCAATGGCCAGATGCTCGCCGCAGGTGCGCTCACCGTTAATCAGCGTGGCCTCACCCCGCAGACTGTCCATAAGGGTAGATTTACCCGCGCCATTAGGGCCAAGCAGGCCAATGCGGCTGCCCGGCAACAGGCTCAGATTCAGGTTGCGCAGAATCGTCACGTCACCGTGGCCGGCCTGGCCCAAACGAATACTCAGCAGCGGGTTTGACACTTTTTCGGCTAAAGGAAATTGAAAATTAAACGGTGAATCAATGTGTGCAGGCGCAATTTTTTCCATGCGCTCCAAAGATTTCACTCGGCTCTGAGCCTGGCGTGCCTTGGTGGCTTGAGCCTTGAATCGGTCAATAAAACGCTGGATTTCAACAATGCGCGCCTGCTGACGCTCGAATCCGGCCTGCTGCTGTGCCAGGCGTTCGCTGCGCTGAACTTCAAAAGCTGAGTAATTACCGCTATACAGTGCCAGATCGCGCCGATCAAAGTGCACAACATGTGTCGCGACACGATCCATGAAATCCCGATCGTGGGAGATGAACAACAGGGTTCCGGAGTAACGCCGCAGCCAGTTTTCCAGCCAAAGACAGGCGTCCAGGTCCAGGTGGTTGGTCGGTTCGTCCAGCAGCATCAGATCGGACGGGCGCATCAGCGCCTGAGCCAGATTCAGACGAATCCGCCAGCCACCAGAAAAGCTCGATACCGGGTGATCAGCATCACCATCACTGAAACCCAAGCCGCGAAGCAGAGTCTCAGCGCGACGCGATGCAGACCACGCCTCGTGCAGGTCTAGCTCGCCATGGACACGGGCCTGGGCCAGGTCGTCTTGTGCGGCTTCCGCTCGTGCCAGTTCGTGTTCAAGACGACGCAAGTCGAAATCACCGTCTAATACAAAGTCCCGCGCGCTACGCCCGGTCGCCGCCACTTCCTGCGCCATATGAGCGATGCGACAGCCTCCGGGCAGAGAAAAATGACCCTGCTCTGGCGCCAAATCACCCAATAAAAGCTGGAACAAACTGGACTTGCCGGCGCCGTTAGCACCCACAATGGCCATGCGCTGGCCCGGTTGCACGGTCAGGCTGACGCCTTCTAGCAACCACGCACCGCCTCGTTGTAAACTAAGATCATTAATTGTTAACATGTTTTAATTCTGGCACTTTAATAATTTCAGGGAAGCCTTGGACACTGCACCGGACGATATCGCGATCATACCGCAAACCTCGACCAGCCTGGCACTGCCGGCAGATTTGCAGACCGACACAAAGCTTTGGTCTTTTGCCTTATCATGCTGGCAAAAACCGGGAGTAGCATCTGCCTGCCTGTTGTTACAACAACAAGGCTGGAGTGTGACCCGCATTCTATGTGCGGCCTGGCTGGCGAATCAGCGCAGAACTTACACCGGGCTAGAAGCCATTACGGTAACAGAGTGGCGCAACCGTGTAACCGGGGCACTGCGTGATGTAAAAAGGGCGCTGCCGAAAGAGTCGGAAAGTTGTTATGAATTGCGCGCAGGCGTGGCTCGCCTGGAGCTTGAAGCAGAGCGTGTCGAACTCGCTCTGGCGTGGCAAGTACTGAATACTGAAACAGAAAAACCGGCAATGCAAGATCGCGACATTTTGATCATCGGCAATCTTACAGCAGCGGCGCCTTGTGCAGACAGCGCACGGGCAGCTGCCTCAGATATTCATCAACTAGCGTCTGCTTTGACTTTTTCGCGCCCCGGAGCGCAATCAACATGATGATTAAATGGCTGGTACGACTAGCCTTTCCTGCCCTGGGCGTATTGGTATTGCTGATCGTGCTTGGCTTGGGAACCCCCGAGCAACAAGTAGCACAGCCGTTGGCTAAAGAAACAAAGCCAACAGACATTCCCGCCTTCGAAACGCTGGTTCCAGACTCAGTGGTGATTGAGTCGCCGGACATCATTTTCAAGTGGCAGGATACCGATGGTAACTGGCACTATGCTGACCAGCCACCGCCTCGGGGGCCTTGGAACACCTTGGCCATAGAACGGCCGACTCCGTCCCGCGGCGTGACTGGCAGTGCTGAACCTGGAGCTGGCTGGCAGACACCGTATACCGCACCATTCAACATGGGCGCAGGCGCTTCAGGCAGTTAGTAGGTGCTTCGGGCAGTAACGTGATTTTTTGCCCGGCCATTAACAGATGTTCAGTGGCGTAAAGCCGGCGATATAGGTACCTTTTGCGCCAGCATTACATCGACTACCCTCAATCAGCCAGCGCCGGCCAAGTCCGGACATTGCGGCTCATTTACTAATACGAAGGATAGATTCATGAAGAAAACACTGTTTGCACTGACGATTGCCGGCCTTGTTGCAGGCTGCTCTTCCGCTCAAGAAGCACCGAAAGACCCTGCGTTGGAATCCAACAGCGAAAAGGTCAGCTACGGCATGGGTCTTGTTATGGGCGAGCGTATGGGTAACGACCTGCCAGACCTTCAGATGGAGCAGTTTCTGCAGGGAATCCAGCACGGCAACAACGGCGACCAGGAACAGCGCCGGATGACTCAGGAAGAAATCCAGGCAGCGCTGATGGCTTACCAGCAGCAGCTGCAGGAAGATCAAGCCAAACAGATTGAAGGAATGGCACAGAAAAATATGGATGCGGGAAACGCCTTTCTGGCTGAAAATGCCGAGCGCGAAGGCGTGACAACCACGGACTCCGGCTTGCAGTACGAAGTGCTTGAAGCTGGCAATGGCCCGCAACCCGGCACCGGCGATACGGTAAGAGTCCATTACACGGGCGAACTGCTGAGTGGCGAGGTGTTTGACAGCTCCCGCGAGCGCGGTGAACCGGTTTCATTCCGCCTGGACCAGGTTATTCCCGGCTGGACAGAAGGCTTGCAGCTGATGAGCGAAGGCGCGCGCTACAAACTCTATATTCCGTCAGACCTGGCGTATGGCCCGGGCGGCAACCGCGCAATTGGCCCCAATGAAACACTGGTTTTTGACGTGAAACTGTTGGCGGTTAATCCGGACAGCGCCCAATAACTGTTTGCTGTCGTTAGCACCTGGGCGACGACGTTTCTAGAACTCGCCGCCCAGGTTTGCCAACCGCTCTTTCAGGCGGGCTCTACCTTGTCTGCATTGGCAGTATGCAGATGAGCAATCAGAAGGTCTTCCAGCTCAAAACGGCTGGCCAGGATTTCACCCACTCGCGATAACTCCGTAAACAGCGCCTGCATTTCCGACTCGGAAAGGTCGCGGCCATCTACCTTGTCATTAAAATCAAGAATCACCTGGGTGGTTTCGGTAATACGCGGATATACCTTCGCGGCCAGTTCCAGGCCCTCGTCGTCGTTAAACTCTCGCGCCTCGCGCACCAGTTGCTCGTAGATTTCAAAGTGGCCGGCGGAAACGTAATCCATCAGCATTTCGCACAGCAGAACCAGTTTGGGTCTCAGGCTTTCGGTCTGGGAATAGTCGTTTTCAGCAGACAGCTCACAATACCGCACCAGTACATCCTGACGCTCCTTAAGCCAACGGTCGATCAGATCACTGACCCCACCCCACCGCTCACGGGCATTTCGACAATGCTCCAACATAACGCCTGTACTCCACTTGGTGTTCTATCTGGCTGATGCCTTCTGAACTTCAACATAAGTCTATGCAAGTTACCCTATGGCGGTGACCAGCCGCAACCGTTTGTGGCTGCGGTCTTACCAAGGCCGCTTCGGCGCGGGGCGCAAACACAGATAAAGACCCACCAGCGCCACGCAAACGAAAAACAGCGCGCTCCACCCCGGAATACTCAGGCCCAGAAAACGCCAGACCACCGCCGCACAGTCACCGGTCCCGCGAACCGCGGTCGCCAGTACTTCCGACCAAGGCAGCACATCCAGCATGTAATCCACCGATGGGCCGCAAGCCGGCACTTGGTCCGCAGGCAAGCTTTGCAGCCAGAGCTGGCGACTGGCCAAGCCCAACCCCGTGCCCGCAGCCAGCGCCAAAAACAGACCGTATATCCGTGTGGCGATCGGCCCCGGGCCGTGTAGCCACGCCAACAGGCTGACCAACCCGGCTGCCATGAAAGCAAACCGCTGTAACCAGCACAAAGGACAAGGCTCCAGCCCCATCACATGTTCCATATAAAATGCCACCGCAAGCAGTGCGGCACACACCAGAAAAATAACGGCAAACATGATTCTGTTGGTCAAGAGATCACCTCGAAAATAGGAATGGGACTGCATCTGTGCTACCAGCCTGTTACTGTAATAATCGTTGTGAAACTATCGCGGTTATCAGAGTTATCAGGGTTATGACTGTATTGAAAAAAATGATGCCAAAAATCTTCATCGCCCTATTTCTGATGGCGCTCGCAGTTCTCGCCTACGGTGAAGAGCCCGACGAACCGGCTGAACCAGCAGAACCGACCATTACCGATTATATATCGCTGGAGCCCGCGTTTGTGACCCACATAGGGCCACCAGGCGGCAAGCTTTCCTATCTGAAAGCCAGTGTTAGTTTACGCGCCGGCGCCAGCACCACTCGCCCCGCCGTAGAAGCCCACATGCCACGCATGCGCCATGAGCTGGTGCTGCTGTTTGGCGAACAAAGCGATGTTGATGCCCTTACCCGCCCAGACACGCAGCAGACACTGGCAACTGAAGCCACGGCCCGCGTTAATCAGGTACTGGAAAACCAGCACACCGGTGAAATTGTTAGCGGCGTGCTGTTCACCGAGTTTGTCGTGCAGAAATAACCAACACTCCGGTGTTCAGCTTTGCTGATACTGATGCAGGTAATCGGCAAAGCTTAGCGTATCGGCGGCTTCAATCTGTTGCTGCTGTTGCAAGGACTCAAGGCTAAACTCTTTATATTGCTGCTGCACAGCGCCTGGCAGCGGCTGCGCGAGCAAGCTGTGTTTGTGCTGGTGGGACATTTCCAGCGCCCAGTCGCGGTGGCCCAGACCACTACTGGTCATTGCATCCAGGACCTGCTGCGATGGCAAACACCAACTGCCTTCCAACTTTTTCCGCTGCTCCGCCAGAGCCCGCACGTAGGTGGCGTCACCATTCCAACCGTCGAGCTGTTCCGCCAGTGGCTGCAGTGAATCCAGAAGCTCAAGCGCCGTCTCTCCGGCGTTAACACTGCGATTGCCCAGCTGCAACGCCAGGTTGCGCCCGCGTCCATGTGCAACCACATCTTTGAAATTGTTATCCAGCAGGGCACACTCATCGTCACCAATCCGCGGGCTGTCCTGTAACAGACAATCCAACAGGAACAGGTCAAGAAAATCCACTTGCGGTGCGGTAATACCCACGGCTGCGAACGGGTCCAGATCCAGACACCGCACCTCGATGTACTCCACCCCGCGGCTCATCAACGCGTGGATGGGTTTTTCGCCACTGGCGGCAGTGCGCTTAGGGCGTAAGGCACTGTAATACTCGTTTTCAATCTGCAGCACATTGGTATTGAGCTGAATGTATTCACCGTCGCGGTTTATACCCATTTTTTCGTAGGGCGGCCAAGGCGTGTGAATGGCTCGCTCCAGGGTGCGGGTATAGGTTTTCAACTCGTTAAAACAAATGTTCAGGGATGCCTGGGCATTGTTGTGATAACCCAAATCGCCCATGCGCAGCGAGCTGGCCTGTTCACCGTAAAAAGTATTTGCATTGAAGCTGCTGAGGTTGTGCCGCACGTTGGCGACAAAACTCTGATCCAGCGCCGGTGAGGCGCCAAACAGCAGCATCAACAGCCAGCTGCGGCGGCGGAAATTACGAATCAACCAGAAGTACTGCTCGGATTTGAAATCTTGCAGGCTCAGCTCACTGCCGCCCACAGCCTGCTGCCACTGCGGCCAAAATCCTTCAGGTAGCGACACATTATAATGGGTGCCCGCGATACTCTGCATCATTCGCCCATAGCGAACCGCCAGACCCTGGCGATACACGTGCTTCATCTTACCCACGTTGGAGGTGCCGTAATTGGCGATGGGAATACTGCTGTCGCCATCCAGACCGCAAGGCATACTGGCGGCCCAGAACACCTCGTCACCCAGGTTCTGCTGCACAAATTGATGGGTGTGGCCCAGCGCTTCAAGCATGCCGGCGGTGGTGTCATACACCGGCGTAATCAGCTCCAGCAGAGATTCCGAATAATCGGTGGTAATGCGTGGGTGGGTTAACGCCGAACCCAGAGCGTGCGGGTGCGGGGTTTGTGCGATGAAGCCGCTGGCATCGGCACGCAGACCTTCTTTTTCAACGCCTTTACGAAAGCCCTGCCACTCGTTGGCGGCAAACTGCTGAAATATGTGATGGCGTGATTGAGCCATGAAAAACTCCTGCTGCAACCGCTGTGGTTGCCAAGTAAAGTTGCCAAGTAAATTAACGGTCGCGCTTGTTGGCCGACGCCATGGCCTGAGCCAGAGCTCCAGCCATGGCACCTTGACCCTGACCCGGATTCTGATTCTGACTCTGATTTGCAGCCGGCGCCGGTTTACGCGCGCCAGCCGCAGTGTTGCGATTTGGGCTTGGGGTTTTGTCACCACGGGGCCGTTCAGCCGGCTGCTGGCCAGGCTGATCACCCATGCGCATGGTCAAAGCGATGCGCTTACGCGGAATATCCACCTCCATCACCTTCACTTTTACGATGTCGCCCGCTTTCACCACTTCCCGCGGGTCTTTTATAAAACGGTCTGCCAACGCCGATATATGAACCAGGCCGTCCTGGTGCACGCCAATATCCACGAAGGCGCCAAAATTGGTGACGTTGGTGACAGACCCTTCCAGCACCATTCCCGGCTCCAGATCTTTCAGGGTTTCTACGCCTTCTTCAAAGCTGGCGAAGCGGAATTCCGGCCGCGGGTCGCGCCCCGGCTTTTCCAACTCGGCGAAGATGTCTTTGACCGTAGGCAAGCCAAACTGCTCGGTCACATAATCCTGCGGGTTCAGGCTGCGCAAAAATGCTCCATCACCCACCAGGTTGTTCATATTCCGGTGATTTTTAGCGGCGATGGTTTCCACCACGCGATAAGCTTCCGGGTGCACCGAAGACCGATCTAACGGATTATCACCATCGCTGATGCGCAAAAAGCCCGCCGCCTGTTCGAAGCTGCGGGCACCCAGACGCGGCACTTTCATCAGCTGCTTGCGGTTACGGAACTGGCCATTCTGGCTGCGATAATCCACGATGTTCTGGGCAATGGTTGGGTTTAACCCAGATACACGGGTTAACAGCGGCACCGACGCGGTGTTCAGATCGACTCCTACGCCGTTTACACAGTCTTCTACCACTGCATACAGGCTGCGCGATAGCTGTACCTGCGATACGTCGTGCTGATATTGGCCCACACCAATAGATTTTGGCTCAATTTTAACCAGTTCCGCCAACGGGTCCTGCAAGCGCCGGGCAATGGATACCGCGCCGCGAATGGTGACATCCAGGTCCGGCAATTCCCGCGAGGCGAATTCCGATGCTGAATAAATAGACGCACCCGATTCGCTGACCACAATGCGCGCCAATTTCAGTTCCGGGTAGCGCTTGCACAGATCGGCCACCAGTTTATCGGTTTCCCGCGAGGCAGTGCCATTACCAATAGCCACCAGTTCGATGTTGTACTGGCGACACCATTTGGCCAATTGCTCTATCGAGGCGTCCCACTGATTTCGTGGGGCATGGGGAAATATAGCGCCGTGGTCCACCACTTGCCCTATGCCGTCAATTACGGCTACTTTTACACCGGTACGCAGGCCTGGGTCCAGGCCCAGAGTCGCCCGTGGTCCGGCCGGAGCCAGCAACAACAAATCTTTTAGGTTATCAGCGAATACCTGGATAGCCTCGGTTTCGGCAGCCTCTCGAATCTGGCCTATCAGGTCGGTTTCGAGCTGGCCAGACAGTTTAACCCGCCAGGTCCAGCGCACCACTTCGGCCAGCCATTTGTCGGCCGCCCGGCCCTGATCGCGGATATTCCAGTGGGCTGTAATGTAAGATTCTGCCGGGTGCGGCTGGCGACGATCGTCGCTGTTTTCGCCAACGGCAATGGTGTAGCTCAGAACGCCCTCGTTGCGGCCGCGTAAAATAGCCAGAGTGCGGTGTGACGGTACTTTTTTTAACGCTTCGCTGTGATCGAAATAATCACGGAATTTGGCGCCTTCGGCCTCTTTACCGGCAATAACGGTGACTTTCAACTGGCCTTGCTGCCAGATGAAACCGCGCAGCTGGCCTAAAAGTTCGGCGTCTTCTGCGAAACGCTCCATCAGGATGGCACGGGCGCCTTCCAGGGCAGCCTTGCTGTCAGCCACATCGGCGTTAACGAACTGCGTTGCCAAAACCTCTGGCACGTGTGTAGGGTCGTTATAAAGGCCATCGGCCAGTGGCTCAAGACCGGCCTCACGGGCAATCTGGGCTTTGGTACGGCGCTTGGGTTTGTAAGGCAGGTAAAGATCTTCCAGGCGGTTTTTGGTGTCTGCCCCGTTTATGCTGGCTTTCAGCACATCGGTCAGTTTGCCCTGCTCGTCAATACTGGTGAGGATGGTGGCGCGGCGGTCTTCCAGCTCGCGCAGATAGCGCAGGCGCTCTTCCAGGGCTCGCAACTGGATGTCGTCAAGCGCGCCGGTCAGCTCTTTGCGATAGCGGGCAATAAAGGGCACAGTCGCACCGCCGTTTAACAGCTCAACGGTGGCGTTGACCTGTTCTTCACGTACACCGAGCTCATTCGCAATGCGTTGGGAAATACTGTTCATGCTACCTCTGCTAATCACGTTCGCTGACAAACAAAGTGGCAAAGGTACAGCGGCACAGGATTACAGGCAAGCAGACTGCCTCTGATTAAGGAGGAACTGTAGCAACTGACCCCAAGGCATCGGCCGATGCAAAATAGTAACCCTGGACGTGGTCACAGTTCAGTTGTCGTAAAAACTCCATCTGGGCGTAGGTTTCCACACCCTCTGCTACTACGCTCATTTTCAGGCTGTGAGCGAGGCTGATCAAAAAAAGCGAAAGGCGATACCATCTGCGAATCCATGAGTTTGTAAGATTTTCTGCACCAATGCGCAGTAATTCAAGCCGTACAATTCATTAACAATAGCTGACTTTCCGGTAGGGTGCCGATTGCCCGGGTGCTGTAGAATAAGCACGATATTAACGCACTTTGCAACCAGGCTGCTGTGACGCCGTGACAAAACTGAACCCCCGACAACGCGAAGCCGTGCGCTATGCAGATGGCCCCATGCTGGTACTAGCGGGTGCCGGCAGCGGCAAAACCAGCGTTATTACCCGCAAAATTGCGTTTCTGATCGAACAGCTGGGTATTCCTGGCCGGCATATAGCCGCCGTGACCTTCACCAACAAAGCCGCACGGGAGATGAAAGAACGGGTTGGCCGCATTATCGATCGCAAGCTAACCCGTGGGCTAACCGTTTCCACCTTCCATAACCTTGGCCTGAACATAATCCGCGAGGAAAATGACCACCTGGGCTATCACCCGGGATTTTCCATTTTTGATGCCGAGGACGCCAAAGCCCTGTTGCAGGATCTGATGTTAACCCATGGCAGCACCGATGCTGGCGATGAGCTCAACCCGGTACAGATGACCATCTCTTCCTGGAAAAACGCCATGCGCACCCCTGCCGAGGCGCTGAGTAAAGCGGCGGACGAGCGCGAGCAGAGAATCGCTATCATTTATGGATACTATAACGAGTACCTGAAAGCATACAACGCCGTCGACTTCGATGACCTGATTTTGCTGCCGGTGATGCTGTTTCGCCAGCACCCGGACGTGCTGGCGAAATGGCAGCGTAAAATTCGGTACATGCTGGTGGATGAATATCAGGACACCAATGTGTGCCAATACGAGCTGGTAAAACTTTTAGTGGCGGGGCGTGCCGCTTTTACCGTGGTGGGCGATGACGACCAGTCGATTTACGCCTGGCGTGGAGCGCGGCCGGAGAACCTGGCGCAGTTGGAACAGGATTTCCCCAGCCTGAAAGTGGTTAAGCTGGAGCAGAATTACCGCTCCACCAGCCGCATACTGCGGGCCGCCAACACGGTGATTGCCAACAACCCGCACGCCTTTGAAAAAGTGCTGTGGAGCGATCACGCCATTGGCGAAGAAATCCGCATCATCCGCTGCCGCAATGAAGAAGCAGAAACCGAGCGTGTGGCCACCGAAATACTGGATCAGAAGCTAAAGCAGGGCTTGGGATTCAAAGATTTTGCGGTGCTTTACCGGGGTAACCATCAGGCTCGACTGCTGGAAGTGAAGCTTCAGGCCTACCAGATTCCCTATCGCATTTCCGGCGGCCAGTCGTTTTTTGCCAAAAGCGAAATCAAAGACGCCATGGCGTATTTGCGCTTGCTGATCAATCCCACGGACGACGCCGCGTTTTTACGGGTGGTTAACGTGCCCCGCCGGGAGATTGGCCCGCGCACGCTCGAGCAGTTAAGCCACTACGCACGCGCTCGCAACGTCAGCCTGTTCAAAGCACTGGGCGATATGGGCGCGCAAAGCCACGTGACCGACAAGGGCCTGGAGCGCCTGCGTCGCTTCGCCCACTGGGCAGACGCTACCTGCGAACGGCTACACAGCGATGACCCTGTGCAGGTGATCAAACAGCTGTTTACGGATATAGAGTACGAAGAATGGCTACACCAGCATTCTAGCTCGCCCAAGCAGGCGCAACGGCGCATGGAAAATATCTGGTATCTGGTGGACTCCATCCAGCGCATGCTCGACGACGGCAAAGGCACCGCCGACGAAATAGGCGTGGAAGACGCCATTACCAAACTGATTCTGCGGGACATGATGGAGCAGCGCGAGGAAGAAGACGACAGCGATAAAGTACAGCTGCTGACCCTGCACGCTTCCAAAGGCCTGGAGTTTCCCCACGTGTTCATCATCGGCTTGGAAGAAGAGATTCTGCCGCACCGGATGAGCATTGAAGAAGAAAATATCGAGGAAGAACGGCGGCTAATGTACGTAGGTATTACCCGGGCACGGGAAACCCTGACTCTGACCTACGCCGCGTCTCGCCGGCAATATGGCGAAAAAATGGAAACCATTCCGAGCCGCTTCCTGGACGAACTGCCGGAAGACGATGTGCGCTGGCTGGGTTTAGGGGAAGCAGATGTAGAAGTGAATCATAAGAAGGGAAAAGCGACGCTCAGCGCTTTGCTAGGAGATTTAGGCGCCTGACACCGGGCAGTCCGCATTGGCGAACAACCCGGCTTTAGGCAGCGTTACTCGCTTTCTGCCACTAGGTATTCAACGGCTGCAGCGATTTCTTCATCCGGGCAGCTGACACAGCCACCTTTGGCTGGCATGGCGTTATAGCCATTGATTGCGTGGAGGATCAGCGTATCCATGCCCTGCTCGACCCGCGGCGCCCAAGAACTGGCATCACCAATCACCGGCGCACCCGCTGCACCAGTGGTGTGGCATGCCAGGCAAACGGCGCCGTAAACTTCAGAACCAGAACGAGGGCCGGCACTGGCGGTAACCGTTGGGGCGGCCGCAGAACCGCACTCTTCACCCTGCAGACACACATCGCCTATCGGCTGGATACGGGACAAAATTTCGTCATCAACACTTGCCAGAACAGCGCCGGCTGTCAGACCAAAACCAAGCAGAACAGCGGCTAGAATTCTCTTCATCTTCACAATGCACCTCGCATTCAAGCGTTATAATAATAAGTCGCCGCATTATAGCGGCTGTACCCCGGCAAAAAAACCAACGCGCAGACGTATACATCAATTTCAACACCATTTGTTGCCATTTGGTAAATCACAAGACCTGTCACGCCGTTATGGTTACCATACGCTCTCAGCCCGTTTATCGCTCAGGAATTCGCCATGCCAGACCCCGGTCACTCGCACCACCGCTTGCGCAAACCGCTCTTAATTATAGAGTTTACCGCGCTAGCCACCCTGCTGGGCTCTATGATCTGGTTTGGCTACAGTACCCCGCCGGGGGAAGTTCTGGCGCCCGCCTGGCTGCTGGTGCCGGCTGTGGCCAGCCTGCTGGTTTTTACCAGTTTTATTGGCCTGATGTACCTGCGCTGGGTGATTACCGCAGGCGCAGAGCGGCAGATTCGCCATAAACTGATTTTTGCATTGCTGGCAATAACTATGTCCAGCGTGTGGTTATACGGCATAGCGAATACCTGGATCAGCCTGAACGCCCAGTAAAACTCTATCATTTATACGCTATTTTTCTTTCGTCAAAGGTCAAAGAGACATTACCAACATGCTATCCGCACCTGCGTTAACAATTATCCGGCAGCGCCGCCACGTGTTGGCAACGGCACTATCCACAGCACTAGCCGCCGCACTGTGCACCTTGGCTTGGGCGCCTGCAGCCAGCGCCCAAACCGACGCTGAGCCCCAGGCAGCTCAGCCGCTGTCCGCCCAAGACTGCGCACTGATTCGCGATGGATTGCAGCGCCTGGCCTGTTTCGATGAGGTTTACCAGCCTGATCAAGCCCGCGACAACGCCAGCGCCGAGCAACGGCAGCGGGTAGAGGTCGCCACCGAGGCACTACTGCCAAGCAAACGAAACATGGAAGAGACGCCGAATAACCCCGGGGCAGAGGACGAAACCGCGGTAATGTCGTCGATTCTGGACCGCTACATGGATGCAGAAGAGGCCCTGTTTTCATTCTCTGGCAGTTTTATTCGCCACCGCCCGAACTACATTCTGCCAATCACTTGGTCAGACCACCCAAACCAGACACCTACAAGTCCGCGCCTGGGCGTGACCGGCTACGACTACGGCCTCAAGCGGGAAGAAGCCAAGTACCAGATCAGCTTCAAAGTTCCGCTGCTCACCGGCTTTATGGATAAACGCACTACGCTTTGGTTCGGCTACACCCAGAAGTCTTTCTGGCAGCTTTACAATCAGGATGAGTCCGCGCCGTTTCGTGAAACCAACTACGAGCCTGAACTATTCCTGCGCTACCAACCCGACTGGAACATTGGGCCGGGCCGCCTGAACACGGTGAATCTGGGCATTAACCACCAGTCAAACGGTCAGGCCGAGCCGCGCTCGCGCAGCTGGAACCGCATTGTTGGCATGGGAACTTACACTTACAACCGCTGGCTGTTCATGGTCAAACCCTGGATACGCTTGCCAGACGGCAACACCGACGACAACGACGATATTGAACGCTATCTGGGCCATGCCAGTTACCACGCAGTGTACAAACTGACGGAAGACCGTACCTTTTCACTGAAACTGCTGAACAATCTGCGCACCTCAGACAACAAAACCTCGGTGGAGTTTGGCTACAGCTTCCCCATGGGCGATACCATCAAAGGCTTCGTGCATTATTACAACGGTTACGGTGAGAGCCTGATTGACTACAACGAGCGTATTCAAAGAATCGGCGTGGGGATTATGCTGAACGACTGGCTGTAATCGTCAGCGCCGAGGCGAGAGTTATAAACAGCTATAAAGAGGTATAAAGAAGCAAAAAGGCCCTGCCGGATTTAATTGTCCGGCAGGGCCTTTTCACAGATGTCACAAAGCAAATCACAAGCATGCTTAAAGAGCGTTCAAACGCTCCATTTCCGCAAGCAGTTCGTCGGTTTTCTCTCGCATCAACGGTATATCACCACGGGATTCCACGTTCAGCCTAACCACCGGTTCGGTGTTAGACATCCGCAGGTTAAACCGCCAGTGGTCGAATTCCACACTCACGCCGTCAATGTGGCTCACGCTCTTGGCATCGGCGCCGTATTTTACTTCGATGGCGGCAATCACGGCAGCGGGGTCTGCAATCGTACGGTTGATTTCGCCGCTGGCCGGGTAGGCTTCAATGCGGGCATCAATCAACGATGACAGCGTGCAACCCGCCTGGCACAGGCGCTCTGCCACTAGCAGCCAGGGAATCATGCCGCTGTCGCAGTACGCAAAGTCGCGAAAGTAATGGTGGGCGCTCATTTCACCGCCGTATACCGCATCTTCATCGCGCATACGCTGCTTGATGAACGCATGTCCGGTTTTGCTCTCAACGGCAATTCCACCAGCAGCGGCAACCAGGTCCAACGTGTTCCAGATCAGACGCGGGTCGTGAATCACCTTACCCGGGCCGGTCTTACGCAGAAACTGATCGGCCAGCAGGCCAACAATGTAATAGCCTTCAATAAAGCGGCCATTTTCATCGAAGAAAAAACAGCGATCGTAATCACCGTCCCAGGCGATGCCCATGGCAGCACCACTGGATTTTACCGCCTCTGCGGTGGCTGCGCGGTTTTCTTCCAGTATGGGATTGGGAACACCGTTGGGAAAATGGCCGTCTGCGTTGTGGTGCACTTTCACAAATTCGAACGGCAAGTGCGCTTCAAGTTCATCAATCACCAGCCCGGCACCGCCGTTACCAGCATTGACCACCAGTTTCAGCGGCTTCAGATTTGCACCGTTGACATAGCCCAGAAGGTGATCGATATAGGCGTTCATGGTTTCCAGGGTTTCGTAACGGCCTTGATCCTGAGCATCCGCAAACGGCTCCAAAACACGGTCACGGATGTCGTTCAGGCCATTGTCTGAACTGATCGGCCGCGACTCTGGCCCCACCATTTTCATGCCGTTATGGTCACGGGGGTTGTGGCTGGCGGTGACCATAATGCCGCCGTCCATGTCGTAATGGCTGGTGGCAAAGTACACCATTTCGGTACCGCACAGGCCAATGTCGTACACGTCTGCGCCCGCAGCCATCAAACCCGAGCACAATGCCTGGCTGATCTCGCGGCTGGACAAGCGAATGTCATAGCCGACAATAATTTTTTTCGCGCCGGTTACTTCCACATAGGCTCGGCCAATAAGCTCCGCCAGCATAGGGTTCAGCTGGTCTGGAACACGGCCACGAAGGTCATACGCTTTAAAGCAGGACAGATCCATTGTCGACATTTACTCCGCTGCGCCAGACTGTAACTGGATGTAATTTTGAATACCCATCCGACTGATCATTTCCAGCCCGTCGATGTGCTCTTCTTCACTATCGAGCATACAGAGCGTGAGTACAACAAATACTGGTTGATGGCCGTCAGCTCGTTGCCTAACACTTTGTTCAAAAACTGTATAATTTGTTTATCGCCTTTCATAGCGCCTCTCTCTAAAGATTTTGATCGGTTCGGGTAAGAATAGCGCGTTAGGGCAATAGTTAGAATCGCTGCGGTGATAAAGGAAGCCAGGCACTCAGGCCGGGTGGGCCAGCATGCCGGCCAATGCCATATAATCTTGAGCGTTGTAATCGCGGAGGATTTCACGGGCGGTTACGCCGTGGCAAAGGCACACATACATAGGGCTCTCACTTACGCAATTAAATGTTAGTGATAATTATTTCCATTGCGATCTTAAAGTTCAAGCCCTTTGCGAATTAATTTTCGTTCAATCTGCTCAGATTTCGTGCGCCCGTCTCGGTCACCAGCACGTTGTCTTCCAGCCGCACACCACCGCAGCCCTTCAGTTCGTCCAGTATCGCGGTGTTGATATGCTGCGCCAATGGTCCTGCCAGCAACGGTTCCAGCAACGAAGGGATAAAATACAGACCCGGTTCAATAGTCACCACCATGCCGGCTTCCAACGTTCGCGTCAGGCGTAAAAACGGCGCTTCTGCCGGCGACGGTACGGGTTTTCCAGCCACATCGTGCACCTGTATGCCCAGAAAATGGCCGATGCCGTGGGGGAAAAACACCCGGGTGATGCCCTGCTCTACCATGGCTTCATCGCTGATACCGCTTACCAGCCCACTGGCACTAAGCAGCGCGGCGACACCGGAATGAGCTTTGCGGTGAATAACCAGGTACTCGACACCCGGTGCAACCATCGTGCACAGGCGCTCGCGCAACAGGTCCATACCTTTTACCAGTGCGGCGAATCGGCCTTCGCCCGCGGCTGCGTAGGTGCGGGTAATGTCCGAGCAGTAACCGCGGTAGCGCACACCGGCATCCATCAGCAGGCTGCGGGACTGCGCCGGTGCCGTGATGTCGTAATACTGGTAATGCAAGGTGCCGGCGTGTTCGTTCAAGCCGATAATGCTGTGATAAGGCGCTTCTGTTTCACGCTGCAAGGTAGCCTGCTGATACGCCAAGTTGATCGCAAATTCACTGGCACCATCGGCGAACGCCGCGGCTGCCGCCTGATGGCCCGCCAACGCAACGTTATTGGCACGGGCCAGGCAGGCCACTTCATAGTCGGTTTTGTGCATGCGGGTTTCATCCAGAGCCGCCGTCAGCGCCGCCGGATTATGGTCACCCGGCACGCCTGCAAGCAGGGCCGGATCGCCCACAACGGCCAGTCCCTTACCCTGACGGGTCTCGGCAGGCAATGGCGGCAGGCCGCGTTTGGCAATGTAGCGAATATCCATTGCCTGCTGCCAGGGTTCGCTTGGCAGCTGCAAAGTCGCGTGCCAGAAGTCCACCGGCTGATACAACCACAGCACCGGCGTTGTATCTGGCTGAATCAGCAGCCAGGCGTGTTCGTAACCGGTCAGGCCGGTCCAGTGCAGGAACGGGCCAAAGCCCTGGAAAGGCGCGCTCTGGTCGTCGCCATAGCGCATGGGCGAAGCACCAGCGCTGATCAACAGGGCGCTGTAGCCATGTTCCGCCAGCGCTCGCTGGTAGCGCTGCTGCAACTCGGCAATGTGGTCAGGTTGCAGGGCCAGAATTTGGTTATCGGTCATATTGAGTTTCCAATGTGTTCCAGAGTGTATTGAATTCCTGGGTACGGGGCTGGCTCAGGCGCAGCAATCGAATTTCCAGTGTTACGTCCCAGCGCTCATCGCCGGCGCGCACCAGGCTGCCAGATTCTTCGCTTTTTTGGGCCATGCGCTGGGGCAACCAGCCCATGCCAAAGCCCTGCTTTACCAGGGCTTTCACGCTGGCCGACTGGGCGTTTTCATTCAGCGGTAACAGATTGGCGGTGGTCTTCTGCCGCGCCAGATGGGTGGTAATGGCGGGCTGCAAAAAGCCCCGTGGATGGTAAGCAATCAGCGGCACCGGCTGCGCCGCGCTGCCCGGCAGAACAAAACGTGGGGCGCCTTGTTCGTCACCGACGCTCAGCGGTATCAGTGCCTCCTTTGACAGTGTCATAGAGCGGTAGGCACTGCTGTTCAGCCGCTCATGCCAAGGCAGGTCGTCATGCCAGTAGCACAGCACCAGATCGCAGTCGCCGTTGTCGAGTGCGTCCAGAAACTGCTCGCCCACCCAGTTGGTGGCCTTTAGATTCAGTTGCAACCGCTCGGCTACCCCAGCCTGTTGCGCCCAGGTCTGGTAAAAATGGGAGAACAGACCCTGGGTTGAACCCACACTGATGCGGGCATTGGCTTCGGATTCAAGGTGTTTTACCCGCTCGCGGGTGTCGCGAACATCGCGGGTGACCCGCGCGCACAATTCGGCGAAAACCTCACCCGCGGGGGTCAGCGACAGTGGCAGCGTCTGGCGGTTAACCAGAGTTGCACCCATCGAGTCTTCCAGCAGACGAATACGCCGGCTAAAAGTAGGCTGGCTGACGTGTTGAAGCTCAGCCGCACGTGAAAAATGGCGGGTGCGGGCCAGCGCCATAAAATCTTCCATCCAGCGTACTTCCATCAACCCCCCACGGCTTTGCGGACCCTTGGCGTTACATCAAGAGCGCCATGATAACGCATCGGCTAATGGGTTTTCACAAACGGCCTTCTTCCACCCCGTGGCAGGCCACCTGGCCACCGTCATCTGTGGCAAACAATTCCGGAATTTCCTGGCGGCAGCGATCGTTAGCGTAGGGGCAACGGCCATGAAATACGCAGCCCGGGGGCAGGTTAACCGGCGTAGGCACCTCGCCCTGCAGGCGAATGTAATTGGGCCGGCCGTCTTCCAGTCGCGGTATCGCGGACAGCAATGCCTGGGTGTACGGGTGCCGCGGGGTGGCAAACAACGCCTTGGTAGGCGCCAGCTCACACACCCGGCCCAAATACATAACCGCCACGCGGGTGCCAAAGTGCTCCACCACCGCCAAATCGTGGGTGATGAACAGATAGGTCAGATTGCGGGATTCCTGGGCGTCCATCATCAAATTCAGCACTTGTGCCTGAATAGACACATCCAATGCCGAAATGGGTTCGTCCGCCACAATAAATTCCGGGTCTACCGCTAACGCGCGAGCTATGGCAATACGCTGGCGCTGGCCGCCAGAGAACTCGTGGCCAAATCGGCTGCCCCAATCCGGATCAATCCCCACCGACTGCATTACATCCTGAACTTTTTCCAGCACGTCGGTTTTGTTCCACTTGGGGTGGTGAAAGTGGATCGGCTCTTCGAGGGTTTGCTGAATGGTCATCCGCGGGTTCAAAGAGGCATAAGGATTCTGAAAAATCATCTGCATTTTGCTGCGGTACGGCAACAGAGCTTTGCCTTCCAGCGTGTCGATGCGTTTGCCTTCGTAGTGCACCTCACCGGCGGTGGGTGACAGCAAGCCCATAATAGTGCGGGCCACCGTAGACTTGCCGCAACCAGACTCGCCCACAACGCACAGGGCTTCGCCTTTGAACACCTGCAGATTCACGCCGTTGATGGCGTGCACCGCTTCCTGTTTGCGCTGAAAGCGACCGTTTTTAAAGCTGATCTGCTCCAGAAAGCTGCCAGACAGGTCGAATTTCTTTTCCAGACCGCGAATATCAACCAACGGCGAGGCGCTCATGGGGCCACCTCTCGGGCTTGCTGTTCTTGTGCAATCAAACGTTCTACCTCATAGCAGGCCACATCTACATTACCGGCCCGCACATACTCAGGCATAGTGCTGCGGCATTCATCGGTGGCGAATGAGCAGCGCGGGTTAAACGGGCAACCCGTGGGCACATTCTTTAACGACGGCATGGCGCCCGGTATCTGGAACAACCGCGCACCGGGCTCGCCCATTTGCGGCAGTGCGTTTATCAGCCCCTGAGTATACGGGTGCTGGGCATCGTTGATGATTTCGCGGGTAGGCCCCTGCTCGATGATACGGCCGGAGTACATCACCAGCATGCGCTGGGACACCTGGGATACCACGCCCAAGTCATGGGTAATCAGCATCAGCGCGACGTTTTCCTGCTCACACAAATCCAGCAGCAGAGCCATGATTTCGGCCTGAATGGTCACATCCAGAGCGGTGGTGGGCTCGTCGGCAATAATAATTTCCGGGTCTAGCAGCAACGCGATGGCAATAATCACCCGCTGGCGCATACCGCCAGACAGTTCATGGGGATATTGGTCCAGACGTTTCTCGGGGGACGGAATCTGCACCTTGCGCAGCTTGTCTACGGCAATGGCCCGCGCGTCTTTGGTGTTGATCCGGCGGTGGGCCTTGATGGCTTCCACCATCTGGGTGCCAATGGTCAGCACCGGGTTCAGGGTCATCATCGGGTCCTGAAAAATCATGGCGATGCGATTGCCGCGGATTTTCCGCAATTCGCGCTCGCTCATGGCCGCCAGGTCTTTGCCTTCAAACAGAATCTGCCCACCGGCAATGTAGCCTGGCTGCGCAATCAGATTGAGAATGGAAAACGCCGCCACGGATTTACCCGCACCGGATTCGCCCACCAGGCCCAGCCGTTCGCCTTTGTCCAGCGAAAAGCTGATGCCCCGCAGGGCCGTCAAATCGCCACCGCGCACGGCAAAGCGA
Source organism: Marinobacter sp. LV10R520-4 (assembly GCF_002563815.1). Classification (NCBI taxonomy): domain Bacteria; kingdom Pseudomonadati; phylum Pseudomonadota; class Gammaproteobacteria; order Pseudomonadales; family Marinobacteraceae; genus Marinobacter; species Marinobacter sp. LV10R520-4. The sequence continues at coordinate 1,099,706 of NZ_PDJM01000001.1, forward strand.
ACATCCAGATTTTTTACTTCCAGCAGTGCCATCGGATTATCCCTTGTACAGCCGTGGGTTCATTACATCGCGCAGCCAGTCGCCCAGCAGGTTGATCACAAGCACCAGTACCACCAGCACAACGCCCGGCAGCAGGGTGATCCACCAGGAACCGCTCTGAATGTAATCAAAGCCAGATTTGATCAGCGAGCCAAGTGACGGCTGGGTTTCAGGCATGCCCAGACCCAGAAACGACAGCGCCGCTTCGGAAATAATGGCGTTGGCGATCTGCACCGTACCAATCACGAAAATGGGCGACAAAGTATTGGGCAGAATGTGGCGGAACATAATGCGATTGGTGCGAAAGCCCATCACCTTGGCCGCATCCACGTATTCTTTTTTCTTTTCTGCCAGCACGGAGGCACGCACGGTACGGGCAATCTGCGGCCATTCGGACACGCCGATGATAAAAATCAGCATGTAAATGGCGATTTCACCAAACATCAGGCTGCCAAAGCTGGCCTTGAAAACGGCCCCGACAATGATCGCAACCATCAACGTTGAAAACGACAACTGTACATCGGCAATGCGCATCAAAATAGCGTCTACCCGGCCACCCAGGTAGCCCGCCAGCAGGCCGAACATAATACCCAGAGCGGCTTGCAGAATGACGGCACCAAAACCGATCATCAGCGACACCCGGGTGCCGTACAAAATGGTCGACAGCATGTCCCGGCCCTGAGCGTCTGTGCCCAACGGGAAGGCTTCGTCGGCGCCGTTCATACCAAGCGGCGGCAACTCCGAGTTCATGATATCGATTTGCGCAAGATCGTACGGATCGGTCGGCGCCAGCAAGGGCGCGAAAATCGCCGACAGAACCATCGCCAAAAATACGATAAAGCTGATAATGGCGACCTTGTCGCGCTTGAAGCTGTACCAGAGAAAAGAGTCGCGGACGCGAGCCCAACGGGAGACAGTCGCGGTCATCATGCTTTTTTACCTGTCAGTTTTACAGTGGGGTTCACCAGGCCGTAGATCAGATCCACAATGGTGTTGGTAATCACAAAAACCAGCCCCACCACCATCAGGTAGGCCACAATCAGCGGAATGTCGCTGCGGGTAATGGCTTCCAGAAACATCAAGCCCATGCCCGGCCACTGGAATACAGTTTCAGTAAGAATGGTGTAAGCGACCATGATGCCGAGTTGCACACCGCCTACGGTGATGACCGGCAGCATGGTGTTTTTCAAGGCGTGCAAAAAGTTGATGCGGCCGGAAGACAGCCCCTTAGCACGCGCGTAGCGAATATAGTCGCTTTGCAGCACTTCCATCATTTCCGCACGAATCAGCCGGATAAACAGCGGCAGCATGATTGACGCCAGAGACACACAGGGCAGCACCAGGTGCCAAAGGCCGTCTGAAGAGAAAAACCCTGAATTCCAGGTACCGAACAAATGGGTAAGTTCATCACCGCGGCCGTAAGAGGGTAAACCGCCATCGGTAGACAGCGCGCCGTTTAGCCAGGCGCCCCAACCGGTATCCGTTGGAAACAGTTCAATCGTAACCCCAATCGAAAACAGCTGAATCAGCACAATGGCGGTCAAGAACACCGGAATTGAAATACCAACGGTGCTGATGCCCATAAAAAATTTCGACAAAAATGCTTGCGGGCGAATGGCTGCGTACACACCAATAGGCACCGAAAACACCAAAATAATCAGGCTGGCACCAATCACCAATTCCAGGGTGGCCGGAAGGTGTTCAGCAATAACCTGTAACGTAGGCTTGCCGTAGAAGTACGAAATGCCCAGATCTCCCTGCAGAGCATTACCGGCAAAGCGCGCATACTGCACGTAAATTGGGTCATTAAAACCCATGTCTTCACGTATGGCATCGCGCTCTTCCAGCGACACCGACATGCCCACCAGTTCATACAGCGGGTCACCCAGGCCGTCCTGAATGGCAAACGCGATCACGCTGATCACGAACATGACCAGAAATGCCTGGGAAATCCGTTGAACCAAAAACGCTAGCATGAAAAATGTCCGGATTAGGCGTCAATAAAAAAGCCGGTTGCAGGCGCCCTTGGGAGGTGGGTGCCCGCAGCCGACCGGGTTTTACGGGTTGATCACGTGTGATTAGAGGCGGTTACTCGACCACTAAGTCTCCCAGGTACGGGAAGTTCATCACGTTCAATATGGGTTCAAGTTTTACGTTCTTCTTTGAAGCCCAAGCCAGATCCTGCCAGTGCAGGGGGATGAACGCAGCATCGTCATACAGTTGCTTTTCTGCGTCTTGCAGCATCGCAGCGCGTTTTTCACGATCGGTTTCCACATTGGCTTTTGTGACCAACGCGTCTACTTCCGGATTGCAGTAGTAACCCGCGTTGTACTGGCCAGCACCGGTGTCGGCGTTCGGGCAGAAGGTCAGAAACTCGAAGAAGTTCGCTGAGTCTTCGGTATCGGCGTGCCAGCCAATCAGCATCATGTCACCTGAGCGGGCATCAAATTCCGGCCAGTACTGCGCCTTGGGCAGGGTTTTCAGATCCACCGTGATGTTAATGCGCGCCAGCATGGCCGCAGCCGCCTGGGCAATCTTGTCGTCGTTCACGTAGCGGTTGTTGGGCGACATCATGGTGATGGTAAAGCCGTCTTCATAGCCGGCCTCCTTCATCAGTTGTTGCGCCTTTTCCACATCATAACGAGGTTTCAAAGAGTCGTTATGGCCAGAATAGCCAGCCGGTGACATCTGCGCTGCGGGGGTCGCGAAGCCTTTCATGATTTTTGCCGCAATGCCTTCCTGGTTAATGGCGTAAGCCACCGCCTGGCGGACTTTGGGGTTCTTGAAGGCCTCAACACGATCCTGGTTCATGTGGAACATGATGATGCGGGTACCGCTCATGGTCACCAGATCCGTGTCTTTGTCGCGCTTAATGCGGTCCAGATCGGTTGGCGGCACCGGAGCAATAAAATCCACACCACCTGACAACAACGCCGATACGCGGGTGTTGTTTTCCTTGATGGGGGTCAGCACGATTTTCTTCACGTTGCCGGGTGATGCTTCATCCCAGTAATCGGCAAAGCGTTCAAACTCCATGCGCACGCCCTGCTGACGCGAGGTAACAACGTAAGGGCCAGTACCGGACAAGTTGCCAGACGCGAACGAACTACCGTGCTTGGTAATGGCCGCTTTGCTTTGGCCATTTTCGGTTTCACCGGAATAGAACTCGCTGTCCATCGGAAAAATATAAGTCGCGGTGTTCAGCAGCAGCGGGTAAGGCTCGGCGGTAACCAGCTCAAAGGTGTAGTCATCAATGACATTGATGCCGGTGAAAGGCGCAAAGATCGCCTTATAGTCAGAGCTTTGCTTCAAACGGTCGTAGGTAAACTTTACGTCTTTGGTGGTCAGCTCGTTACCGGAATGAAACTTAACACCCTCACGCAGCTTGAAGCGCATGGTTTTGTCATCCACACGTTCCCAACTTTCTGCCAGGCGGGCGTCAAAACCCAGGTCTTTGTTCCAGCGGATCAGCGGGTCAAAGGTCATGTGGGACAGTTGCAGCATACCGCCAGACAACTGCTCATGAATGTCCAGGGTGACGGGATCGGCGTCGTAGGCCATTTTCAGTTCTTTGGTCGCTTCAGCAGACAGCGCCAAGGGCGCTGCGGCCAAAGCCATAGAGCCAACAAATGCGGTTAGTAGCTTTCTCATCGCGTTTTCCGTTGCTGTTTTAAGAATTGTACGGACGAATCGGCGCCCAAGAACGCCAGATACCTAGTAGTAACCTAGTCAACCCACAGAAAAACGGCAATTGAAATTGCGACATACCCCTATACGCAAGATGCATACAGGCGTTTGAATGAACACACAGGTTGGAACGAAGAGCCTGTCACAGGTTGAAAAGAACCGGCAGCAGCAGCGCGGTAAACAGCCCGGTCAGGCTCATGCCCAATGAAGAAAAAGCCCCTGCGGTACTGCTGATTTCAAACGCCCGCACGGTGCCAATGGCGTGGCCATTCAAGCCGAGGGCAAAACCGATCACCCGCTCATCCGTAATGTTCAGCAGGCGGGTGGCTACCTCAACACACAAAGTGGTAAACACGCCCGTAATCAACAGAGCCGCCATCAGCATCGGCACCGAACTGCCAATGATGTCACCAATACCCAAAGCGATGGCTGCCGTAACCGATTTTGGTGCCAGCGACGCCATAACCGTTGGCGACGCACCCAGCGCCCAAGCAATGACCAGCGTGTATAACACCGCCAGCGAGGCGGCTATAGGCAAGGTAAGAACGATAGGCCAGAGCATGGCACGAATATGATGAATGTTTTGATACAGCGGCACGCCCAGCGCCACTGTAGCCGGGCCCAACAGCAGCATTAGCCAGTTTGCGCCTTCACGATAACTGTCTGGGTCTAAGCCTGAAAGCGCAATCATGCCGGCCAGAATGGTGGCTGCGGGCACCACCGGTGGCAGCCAAACCGGGCGGCCAATAGCGATGTACACCCTGTTCGCTGCAAAAAACGCCAGTATAGTCATCGCGATGGCAAGCATCGGCGTGTCTGCCAGCACTTGAGACAGAGTCAGTAAACGCTCCCAAACCGTCAGCGAACTATTCATGGTTGTCTGATCCGGAGGGCAGTTTGCGCGCCAGCACATTTAATAAAACCAAGGTGGTAACCACACTCAAAAAGGTACCCACCAGCAAAGACACACTCACCGCCAGCCACTGCCCGGTGAACTTGCCGGAGATGAAAAATATCTCTGTCAGGCCCGGCATAATCAGCAAAATAAGCACCGAAATCAGAGCCTGGCTGGCACCGGCCACAGCATTACCCACGCCGCCAGTTACCATCAAATACAGGGTAAGTAACATCAACCCCAGAATACCGCCGCTAATCGGCACCAGAAACACCAGCCGCAGTGATTCCCCTAGCAGGAAAAACAGCACCAGAATCAGAAAACCCCGTAATATCGACATAGGTGGCGCCCGGCTATCCCTGAAATGAATTACACTCGTCGCGCGCATTGTCCCCCACGCACCGAAAGGGCGCAAATAGCCCGCGATTACCATAGGAACCCCATGGCGCTCAAAGCTACAATTTTCAAAGCCACACTGAATATTGCCGATATGGATCGCCATTATTACGCCGACCACCAGCTGACCCTGGCACGCCACCCGTCTGAGAACGACGAGCGCATGATGGTGCGGCTGCTGGCGTTTGCACTGAATGCCAGTGACCAACTGGAGTTCACAAAAGGCCTGAGCACCGACGACGAACCGGAACTGTGGCAAAAAAGCCTGAGCAACGAAATTGAACTGTGGATTGAACTGGGCCTGCCAGACGAAAGCCGCCTGCGCAAAGCCTGTAATCGCTCAAAACAGGTAATCCTGTACACCTACGGCGGCCGCGGCGTGCCCATCTGGTGGGACAAAAATAAAGCAAAACTGGCCCGCTTTAACAACCTGACCTGCGTGAATCTGGACCCGGAAGCCACCGAACAGTTGGCCGGCATGGCCCAGCGTGCCATGAGCCTTCAGGTAACCATTCAGGATGGCGAAGTGACCTTCAGTAATGAGCACGGGCTTGTCGCCCTGACGCCCGAACCGTTCGCCTGACTAAGCTGAGCGGTGAGTTGGCCTCTTATATAGGGCCAAACCAGTAAATTAAGCGCCGCTGCCCGGCAAAGGCTGGACAGTCGCCCGCGGCAAACGTAAGATTACGCACTCGAAATTAGCGCATAGCCGTTAAGCTCGTAAGCGCCCGTAGCTCAGCTGGATAGAGTACTGCCCTCCGAAGGCAGTGGTCACAGGTTCGAATCCTGTCGGGCGCGCCATATTTTTCAAGGTCTTACGTGAAAGCGTAGGGCTTTTTTAATTTCCTGTGTCCAGACTGCCCACTCTGCCAGCCTAGTTGTCCAATTGGCTCAGGGTGTAGTGGTCTCGTCCGGAGCTACCGGACGGTTGATTAATAGTTCGACGGAAATAGTGCACGCAGCGTCTCTTCGTCCCGCTCTTTCTTGAACGGGTGGTCCGTGCCGACCAGACGCGCGCGAATCGCCGCTGGCCTGTCTTCGATAAGCTCGAACCAACGCTTAATATTGGGAAATGCCGCTAGTGGGTTATCATCGCCTGAAAACACACGTTCCGCCATGTTGATCCAGCCCCAGGCGGACATGTCAGCGATAGAATAGTCATTGCCAACGATGTATTCCCGGCCGTTCAAGTGATCTTCCAGTACTTGGTAGTGACGTTCGGCTTCCCGACGATAGCGGTTGATAACGTAGGGTAGTTTTTCCGGAGCCGCGAGTTGAAAGTGCACCGCTTGACCGGAGAAGGGACCAAGGCCCGTGCCGATGAAAGAAAGCCAAGACAGCAGTTCCCCGCGATCTTCTGGCGCGCCATTAAAGCGCCCGGTTTTCTCGGCGAGATACAGTAGAATGGCGGTGGAATCGAAAACCCGCACGGCGTTTCCACCCGGGCCGTCGGTATCCACAATCGCGGGCACCTTGCCATTGGGGTTGATGGTTCGGAACTCGGGGGTGTGTTGCTCGCCCTTGCTGGTGTCGGTGGGTACTACCTCGTAATCCAGACCGGCTTCTTCCAAGAAGAGCGCAATCTTGGCCGGGTTGGGGGTCGGATGGAAATAAAAACGGATCATATAAGAAAGCTCCCGCTCTGGCTGGCTGGCTGAATTTTTTGCGGCCAGAGTCTATTGTTGACTTAAGTTTCTGATCAATCGTTCTACGATAAGTTAGGTAACCAAATTCTGGGAGACCCGAGGCCAGCCAAAACTTCGGGAGTGTCCAGCCCGCGGAGCGTGCGACGGGGGAGCCTGACATTCAGTTCCCCTTAAACCCCGCACCTAACGCATGCCGCCGAGACATAGGTATTTGAGCTCCATGAACTCATCCAAACCATATCGTGAACCTTCCCGGCCAAGCCCGCTTTCCTTAATACCGCCAAAGGGGGCCGCCTCTGTAGAAATAATCCCATCGTTAATGCCGATCATGCCAGTTTCAAGAGCCTCAGCCACATGCCATATGCGTCTTACGTCATTGCTGTAGAAGTAGGCAGCCAAGCCAAACTCCGTGTTATTGGCCATGGCGATCGCCTGCTCTTCAGTATCAAACCGAAACAGCGGCGCCACCGGGCCAAACGTCTCTTCACTGGCTACCACCATTTCCTGTGTTACATCAGTAAGGATTGTGGGCTCGAAGAATGTTCCGCCAAGCGCGTGTGCCTTCCCTCCCAATACGACTTTCGCTCCCTTAGCCGTCGCATCGGAAATATGCCGCTTGACCTTGTCCAGAGCCGCCTGATTGATCAACGGCCCCTGGTGCGTCTCACCGTCGAGACCGGCACCTACAACCATCTTGCTGACAGCAATCTTTAGTTTCTCAACAAATGCATCATAGACTCCGGACTGAACATAGATACGGTTGGCGCAGACACAGGTCTGCCCCGTATTTCGATATTTGGATGCCATAAGCCCGTTTACTGCCGCATCAAGATCCGCATCGTCGAAGACGATAAACGGGGCATTGCCGCCCAGCTCCAGGCTCACTTTTTTGACAGTGCCGCTAGCCTGGCGCATCAGCAATTTGCCAACCGGCGTTGAGCCGGTGAACGATACTTTGCGAACGATTGGGCTCGTTGTTAACTCTTCACCCACCTCCGGCGCTCGGGCTTTAGAGCAGGTTATGATATTGAAAATTCCTGATGGAACTCCCGCCTCAGCTGCCAGCACCGCCAACGCAAGGGCGCACAAGGGTGTATCTTCCGCAGGCTTGACGACAACAGGGCAACCGGCCGCGAGCGCGGGCGCTACTTTGCGAGTAATCATCGCCACTGGAAAGTTCCACGGCGTGATGGCCGCTACCACCCCTATAGGCTGCTTGATGACTATAATTCGCTTATCCCGGCCGTGACTGGGAATTACATCGCCGTAGGCTCGCTTGGCTTCTTCGGCAAACCACTCGATAAAACTTGCCCCATAGGCCACCTCGCCCCGTGCTTCCGTAAGTGGTTTACCTTGTTCGGCGGTCATCAGCCGGGCCAGGTCTTCCTGATGATGCATCACCAGATCAAACCACCGGCCAAGGATACTCGCACGCTCCTTGGCTGTTCGTGCACGCCAGTCAGGCCATGCAGCCTCCGCAGCTCGGATTGCTAATGCCGTGTCTTCCGCGCCCATGTCCGGCACAGTGGCCAAGCTCTCTCCATTGGCAGGATTGATAACCGAGAAAACCTCACCGGATTGGGCCTGAATCCACATTCCATTGACGTAAGCATTTTTACATAGGAGTTTCGGGTTCGCTAAACTAATAGTCATCACAGTCCTCACGGGGGGAGATTCAACGTTTCCAAAGTAAATAGTTTTTAATCATATCTGCTCCTGCAGCAAAGATTTCAGGCCAGATTACGCGACCGACAAAAACCTGTCCTGAGTGGCCTGGTCAGCTCGCAGTTCGTCACTAGTGGCCTGATGGACAACCTGTCCCTTTTCCAGAATGTAGGCTTTCCGGGCATGTTTCAGTGCAAATCGAACATTCTGGTCAGTGAATAGTATGGTCGTGGTCTGACTAAGATCGTCAATCAACTCCCCGATCTGCTGCACAATAACCGGGGCCAGCCCCTCATTGGGTTCATCCAGCAACAGCAGCCTTGGCTGAGTCATCAGCGAGCGAGCTACCGCCAGCATTTGCTGCTGTCCGCCAGACAAAGTAGCTCCGTCTTGATCTTCTCGCTCTCCCAACATTTCGTATTTTTTGAGGATATTATCCACTGTCCAGTGGGCGGCACTCCCCTTGCGCTGATAAGCGGCCACTTCGAGGTTGTCCCGGACGCTCAGACTGGGGAAAATCCGGCGATCCTCCGGCACATAACCAATGCCTGAACGGGCAATTCGGTGCGGCGGCAAACCCTGAATTCGCTTGCCGTTAAAGATCACCTCACCAGATCGCGGAGGTGTTAAGCCAATAATACTTTTCAGTGTTGTACTCTTTCCGGCTCCGTTCCGGCCGAGTAGACAAACAGTCTCACCCTCTTCCAGTCGAAGAGTAACGCCTTGAAGCGCTTGGCTTTCGCCATAGAACGTCTGAATATTGCGAACATCAAGAATCATGCGCCGGTCTCCTCGGTCACTTCGTCTTCTTCCTCACCCAAGTAGGCACGCCGAACCTCAGGATGGCTTTTCACTTCCGCTGGAGTGCCTGCAAACAATTTTTCACCACGGTGCATGACGAGAATGCGATCCGCTACATCGAAGACCACATCCATATCGTGCTCGGTGATGAGGAACGTATAGTCGCCACTGTTTGCCAGACTTTTGATCAGTTTTGCGGTTCGCCGGGTTTCCTCCGGCGTCATTCCTGCCGTTGGCTCGTCCAGCAGAACCAATTTTGGGCGCGTCGCCAGAACCATCGCTATTTCTAACAGACGTTTGTCGCCATAACTGATGACCTCGGCACGTTGATCCTTGAGGCTATCGACACCCAGGCGCTTGAGGAGCTCTATCGCTTCCTGCTGAATACCGGTGTTACGAGACGCAATATTAAACAGCTTGCGACTGTGGCCATGGTAAGCCGACAACACCACTTCAACGTTTTCTTGAACCGTCATCTCAGGAAAAATGTTGTTGATCTGAAAAGAACGTGAAATTCCCAATTTGCTAATTTTATGGGGTGGCAGGCCAGTAATGTTTTTACCGTCAAGCGTGATATTGCCCTCAGAGGGCTGCATCCGGCCAGAAACCATGTTGTAAAACGTCGTCTTGCCAGCGCCGTTGGGGCCGATGATAGCCATGGTCTCCTTCCGCATGACTTCCAGATTGATGCCCGAAACCGCAGCGTTTCCGCCAAAACGTTTGGTAAGGTTTGATATGGTGAGAATTGGATGAGTCATTTCTTTATCTCCATCCACCAATCAAGGACGGTGCCTAGTAAGCCCTTGCGGAAGAATATAACCATTAGAGCGAGGATAATTCCTAAAACAAGCATCCAAGACTCTGTGAAGCTGGTTATCCAGGTTTCTAGCAGTACAAACACGGCTGAGCCAACAAACGGTCCCAAAAAGTAGCCTGTGCCACCCAGGATAGCCATCAGTATCGGCTCTGCAGACATCGACCAATGCAGCAGTTCAGGGCTCGCAACCCGAAGAAACGGAGCCATTAGACCACCTGCCAAGCCAGCAAAAGAGCCTGCAATCACAAAGGCCACCAACCGATAAGTGCGCACATTCAGGCCAGCAAATGACACCCGCTCGGGATTCTGGCGAATAGCTCTCAGAATCATGCCGAATGAACTACGGCAAACCAGATATAGCACCGCGGAGGCAATAGCAACAATGACTAGCACGACGTGATAGTAGATCGCTGGATTCGCCAGAGTCAGATCAAGCCCAAGCCCGAACGAGCCCAAAGAAAAGCCAGCCAGCCCGTCACTGCCATTGGTGACTGAGCGCCATTGGTATGCAATAGCAAAAACCATCATGCCGAAGGCCAAAGTCAACATGGAGAAATACACTTCATTAAGCCGAACGCAGAAAAAACCAATGATCAAGGCCAATAGCGCGGACGCACCCATGGATACCAGCAGGCTGACGACGAACGGCCATTCGAGATGTATTAACACCAGTGCCATAGCGTAGGAGCCGATACCGAAGAAGGCCGCGTGCCCGAAACTCAGCATTCCTGTATAGCCAAAAATCAAATTAAAACTGGCTGCGAACAAGCCTAAAATAAGTATTTCGGTAAAAATGAAAATATAAAAGTAAGAGGCAATCCAAGGTACGGCAATCAGCCCTGCGATCACCAAAGTCAGCAAGGCCCATAAAATCTTGATCTTCATGCCGCTGCCCCTTTGCCCATAATGCCATTAGGTTTGAACAACAGAACCAGCGCCATTCCCAAAAATGGCAAAAGCATGTTTACCTCAGGAAAATAACGACCACCAAAGCCATGGATTAGCCCGAGAATAATGGCCCCGATCAAGGCGCCTGGAAAGCTCCCAAGACCACCGATGACCACCACAATGAAGGATTCGATAATAATCTTGTCGCCCATGCCGGGATCCAGTGCACGCATCGGTGCGGCAATCACACCGCCGACAGCCGCAAGCCAGGCGCCAAAGGCAAACACACCTGTCACCACCAGCCGGGTATTGATACACAAGACCTCTGCCATATCGCGATCCAGGGCCGCAGCACGCATGATTCGACCGATTCGGGTCCGATTAAACAGGAACCAGAGGCCAGCCAGCAGGGCCAGACCCATAACAATCACAAACAGGCTGTAGGTCGGTATGAAACTACCCATAATATCCATCGACCCAGCCAGCAGCTGAGGTGGCTGAACGACCTGAATTCCGCTGCCCCAGATTATTCGCACACTCTCGTTAATAATTAACAGAAGCGCAAAAGTGAGTAACAGACTGTCTGCTATATCCCTGGAATAAATATACCGTAATAAAAACCGGTCGATGAGAACCGCCAATATAGCCACACCAAGCGGAGCCAATAGCAGCGCTGCCCAAAACGGCATTCCTACTATGTTGATCAGGGTAAATGCCAGATACGCCCCCAGCATGTAGAGCGCTCCGTGAGCAAAGTTGATGATGTTTAAAACACCAAACACGATATTCAGTCCCACTGCGATAATGAACAGCAGAAGCCCGATATCAAGACTATTCAGCAACGCCGATCCGATGCCAGACATGGATTACCTCATTTCGTTAGAGCCGGTTTCGTGGCGCCCTGCAAGGGCGCCACGGCAAGCATTTTGACCACCGTTAATTCAGAGCTTGCAACCGGTCTCTTCGATAGAGCGAGCCACATCCTCGCCGTTAAAGATCTGCAGATCAGTCAGTGTGCGGATACCGTACTCAGGATGCATCGGGCCTGAAATGCCCCAGTTCGGACTGACCATTGCCTGATTATCTCCTTTTCGGAAAGTAACCGTACCGTTTGGTGCTTCTATGCTCATACCACTAAGTGCTTTTGCAACCGCAGGGCCATCGGTAGTGCCCGCTGTCTCCATTGCTTTTTTATAGGCATAAATTGCCGCATAGGCGCCTTCCGCGTTATAGCTGGGGGGGCCACCGTAGGCATCGACATAAGCCTTAACGAAACGGGCATTGATGTCGTTATCATAAGCATCGAACCAGTACCGAGTAGAAAGGTGCACGCCTTCTGGCATCTCGTCGCCAAGAGCCGATAACACTTCGGTTGCTGCACCCACGGTAAAGAGCAGCTCAAAGTCTTTTTCAAAGAATCCGCGATTGTTGGCCTGGCGAACAAAGTTGACCAGGTCGCCACCCCAAACAGAGATAAGAACACCGTCGGCATCCGAGTCCATGACCCGATCAATGAACGGAGTAAAATCTTCAGCCCCAAAACGCGGGAAATTGGTCTCCGACATCAGGTTGACGTCAGGTTTGAGCTCTTTCAGGTAGTTTCCGAAAAACTCCCAGGATTGGTGACCAAAAGCATAGTCCGGGCCGATAGTCGTCCAGTTAGTGGCATCAAGTTTTTCAGCAACCAGGGCAGCGGCCTTCATGTTCTGGGCAACGTTTACGCTGATACGATAGGTCAACGCATTACACAGCTTTCCGGTAACGTCGGGAGTGGCTGCATGAGTAATAATGAGCGGTTTCTGCAGCTCGGGCATTGTCGGCACCATGCCCTGGGCGACACCGGAACTATCCAGTCCAACCAAGGCGTCAACACCTTCCGAATACACTAATTTCCGGGCTGCCTGTATGGCCACCGACGCTTTACCCTGGCTATCTTCGTAGACCATCTCGACTTGCCGGCCCAGAATTCCGCCAGAGGCGTTGATTTCATCGACCGCGAGGTTAATGCCCTTCTGGGCAAACTCACCATAGGTCGCAGCGCTGCCAGAGAGAATGTAGATTCCCCCGATGCGAATTGGCTCCTCCGCGTAACTGGTACTTGCGGCACCCATCGCAGCAGCTGCGGTCATCGCAACCAGGATTTTTTTTGCACATGTTTTTATCATTGTAATGCCCCTTCGTTATTGTCTTTATTTTTAATGGCTAAAAAGCGTTCTAGTTGCTATCGCAACCTCCTTCTGGCCACGGCCAGACTTGTTATGGGAACAGCGAGTCCCGAAGAATGTTTTTGCGGACCTTCCCTGTAGCGGTTTTCGGCAACTCGCGAAACACGACCTTCCTGGGCGCCTTGAAATGCGGCATGTGCTCTCTACAAAACGCTATAATATCAGCGGACGTTATCTCTTCACTATCGTCAATCAGACTGACAAAAGCACAGGGTACCTCCCCCCACTTTTCATCGGCTATTGCCACGACAGCAGCCTCGGAAATCTGCGGGTGCCGGTACAGCACCTCCTCCACTTCAAGGCTGGAGATGTTCTCTCCGCCAGATATAATGACATCCTTGGCCCGGTCCCGAATCTCGACGTAGTGGTCAGAGTGCATGACCGCCAGGTCGCCCGTGTGAAACCATCCATGACTAAAAGCATCGGCTGTGGCTTCCGGATTTTTCAAATAGCCCTTCATCACGGTGTTTCCCCGAATACAGATCTCACCCATGGTTTTGCCATCGGCAGGCACGTATTCACCACTCACCATATCGAGAACAGCAATCTCATCCAGCCCATGTGTGGAAACTCCCTGACGGGACATTTTCAATGCTCTTTGTTCTAGCGGAAGGGCCTGCCACTCGGGCTGAGGCACGCACAATGCGGATGGACCAAATGTCTCGGTCAAACCGTAGAGGTGAGTAATCTGAAAACCGATCTCTTCTGCTTTTCGAATCACACTGCTCGGGGGTGCTGCACCACCCAAAGCGAATTGGGTCGAACGGGACAACTTCAGTTTCTGCCGCCCGAGCTCTTGCAGCAACATATTCATGACCACCGGAGCCCCACACATATGAGTCACTCCGTAAGTCTCGATATGACGATAAATTTTCATCGGGTCCACATCTCGGAGACAAACGTGGGTTCCACCCACTGCCGTTATGGCCCAGGTATAGGCCCAACCATTGCAATGGAACATTGGAAGGGTCCACAGGTAGACCGTCTCGGGTGTCATTTGAAACACCATTGAGTTCGTCATTGCCGCCAGAAAAGCACCACGATGGTGGTAAACCACGCCTTTGGGATTACCCGTCGTGCCCGACGTATAGTTCAGAGAAATCGCGTCCCACTCATCATCAGGGCGCTGCCAACTGGCCTCCGGATTTCCCTCTGACAGAAAACTTTCATAGTCCTGTTGCGCAAGCCCATCACTTACCCCCGCTTTACTCTCGATAGAAATCAGAAGCGGCGGTGCGTCCAACTGTGAGACGGCGGCGCGCACCACATTCTCCCAATCTGTGTCGTAAAACAGCACGCGGGCCTCACCGTGGTCCAAAATAAAGGCAAGGGTTGCGGCATCCAGGCGAATATTAATGGTGTTGATGACTGCACCCGCCATGGGCACAGAGTAGTGGGACTCCAGCATCTCGTGGCAATTCGGGCTTAATATCGCGACCGTATCACCGGAATTAACACCTCTGCGCCTCAGCGCATCACTCATCTGGCAGCAGCGTCGGTATAGTTCACCATAGGAAAGCACCAGATCGACATCGATTACGGCCAGTTTATCCGGATACACGGTTGCCGAGCGCTGTAGCAACGTAAGTGGCGTCAGTGCGGAAAAATTGGCGCGTGCTCTGTCGAACTTTTTGTACTTATTCATGTTTCACCGATTCAGGTAGCCCGGGCTGTTATTCCCAAACGAGCGTCCGTTAGAGTTCGGAGCACTTCACGCAGAGCCTTATCTCAACCATTCAGCCGACGCTCGCGAATCGCATCGGCGGGAGATATCCAGCCATTGCTGAGAGTAATCACGTCGATTTTTAATCCACTTCAGTCGGCCAAGGTTATCTCTTAACAAAAATTTTAGTCGAACGACCCAAGTTTTGTAATATTCAAAGAGCCGCCCGCCAAATAAGTCAGATTAGATTTTGCCTGTCAGTTGCATGAATTCGCGTAGAATTGGGCCAATCTTCCCTGAATATTCGGGATCACGTTTGGAAAGTTCGTCGACTACCTCTAGCGATTTTAAGCGAAGCATTTCAACTGAATCGTTGTTCATGTAAACAATTTCGCCATTATATTCAGATTGAAAGTCTTTCATTCGCTGGAGATCGCGAATCATGAACATGCCAGCTGCTTCAAGGTGTGTGGCCAAAACTGCGTCTTCGATCACGCGTTTGAAATCGTCTCCCAACTTATTCCAAGCTTCTAAAGAGAAAAACACCTCACTATTCTGATGCGCCGCTAGGTTGGGTTGGATAATATACTTGTTTACTTCTTGTAAGTTCATTCCCCACCCAGCGGAAACGCCGCCCCAGTGAGCGCCGTCTACAACACCTGTTTGAAGGGCCTGATATAGCTCACCCCCAGTAATAGATACAGGAGCTGCGCCCATTTTTTCAAAAACTTGCGCAGAACTACCATTAGAACGAACTTTAAAACCTTCGAAATCTTTTGGAGTTTCCAGACGTTTGTTACTGTAAATTGCGGTGCCACCATTTGAAATTGGCCCTACTTGGTAGATGCCCCTGCTTGCGTAAGCCTCACGGATAATTTTAAGAGCCCCCATATCATGCAAGAAGAATTGCATCTCCTCCATAGAATCCCAAGTACCAAAATTACCGTTTAGATGCCCTGCCGCCGGGATATCTCCAACCCAATAAGCGGGATAAATCATCGCGCCTTCCAGCGTTCCACGGCGAACGCCACGCAGTACATCTCCGGTGGAAACGATGGAGTTTGGTTGATGTGTTTCAATTTCAAATTCACCATTAGTAGCTTCTTTAATACGGCGGGCAAACCCCTCAAAAATAGGATCGTAATACCAGTTTCCGGTAGGCCAGTGGGTTTGCATTCTCCACTTGATCTTCTGTTTTGGGGAAGCGATGACAGCCGGTGCTGAAAGACCAGTTACGGCAACAGCGGCAGCAGCCGTTGCGCCAGTAGCCAAGAACGAGCGACGGTTGATGGTTTTTGTATTGTTCATGACAACCTCTCTTAATGCTTACATTGGTTTTAGGACTACGTGAGTATTTTAACGCCTTCCGTAATAATGCTCGGAAATGCCAATAAAAAAACGCCGAATAAAATCATTATTACAACAAAAGGAAGCACGCTCTTATAAAGCTCTAGAATGGGAGTTTTTGGGCTTAAAGTCTTCAGATAAAATATATTATATCCAAATGGCGGAGAAATATAGCCTACACATAAATTTAGTTGAAATATAACGGCAAACCAAATTGGATCAAATCCCAATTCAATAACAACCGGCATGAATATAGGCATAACCAAAAGTATAATGCCTATGGGATCAAGGAACATCCCTAAAATAAATCCAGCTATTTGCATTATCACAATTAAAAGCCAAGGAGATAGCTCAAGTGATAATAGAAAAGACTGTACAAAATTTATCCCGTTCGCTGCCGAATAAACTGATACAAATGCGCTCGCGCCAAAAATAATCCAGATAACCATACCACTCATGGTAGCTGTTGAATAACTGACGTCTTTAATAAAACTCCAGCTGAACTCCCCGCGAATGGCGATGGCAATTAATACGGCAGCAGCACCGACCGCTGCGGCCTCTGTCGGTGTGGCCATACCAAGAAAAATGGAAAGCAGTACAATCGCTACAATTGTAATTGGAAGAACAATGGAGCGCAAAGAGCGGATTTTGTCTCTAAATGGGATACTTTCTGCCGATGCGGGAGCTTTCTCTGGCTGGAGATTGGCGATTACAATGACATAAGCCAAAATAACGAGCAACATACCGATCCCGGCAATCAGTCCACCCATAAACAATTTTCCGATCGAAAGCCCCGTACTCATACCAATCACAATCAATGTAATTGAAGGTGGAATGAGTATTCCCAATGTTCCTGCCGCTCCAATAGTGCCTAGCACAAGCCTTTTGTCATAATTGTGGCGCTCCATTGCTGGCATACCCACCATGCCTGTGGTCAATGTAGAAGCCGCACAGCTACCGGTCATAGCAGAAAGAAGAGAAGCAAACCCGGTTGTGCCTATCAATAGTCCCCCATTAAGTTTGCCAGACCAGAGATAAAAGGCTCTGTAAAGATCGGATGCGATCTTGGACTTTCCCAGTGAGACCCCCATCATCACAAATAGCGGGATAGCGGCTAAAGAAATTGACCACATACTTCCAAATGTAGCGGATAAAATAGGGAAAAGTCCGCTTGTTCCATTCATGATTACTGTAAAAATGACTGCAACTGAACCGAGAGCGAACGCGAGTGACACACCTGCAAGAATAAGAACTAGCAACAGGCCAAACATACCAGCGGTTAATAATTCTGGTGACATGAGATTACCCTTCGCTTTGTTTTTTTGGTTTGATGAATTGAAGGCTGGACGTGAAAATTCCGCTTAATCCCTGAATCAGAATCAACGCTGATCCAACTAATAGTGTCAAATTAACCGGCCACATGGGGTGACGTAAGGCGCTAGCGTCCAGCTCATTGAACATCCAAGCATCTTGAAAATAAAACCAAGCTTCGTAGGTTAAAGCCATTGTCCATATCACAAGTGCAATATAATTAATGATATCAGCAAAGGCATTCCATCGAAGTGACCGAGTGTTTAATAAAATGTCAACCCGCACATGCCCCCCTTTTATAAGGGTATAGGCTCCAATTAAAATAAAGTAACCAGCGAATACACGTTGTGTATAGCCTGGCGCCCACACAGAAGGAGCGTTAAAAACGTATCTGGCTATCACTTCGTAAACAACGATCGCCATGCCAATGAAGACAAAAAAACTAAATAGTTTTCCGACCGCTAGATTTATTGCTTCGATGATTTTTATGGGGTTCATATTTTGCTCTATTATTTTTGTGTGGCCCATTCATGTCGGCTGTCGCTGGAAACTAGCTCCACTGGTAATGGTTGAAATCCTCTCTCAACATTTTTTTACTTACCTTTCCTGTGGCTGTATGAGGCAGTGTTCCAACAAATTCGCACGCGTTTGGAATCCACCACTTTGGAACTTTTCCTTCCAGATAACTAAGCAGCTCGCCGGGTGTTAATACTTGATTGTTATTATTTGGGACTACGATCAATAGGGGACGTTCGCTCCAGTGCTGGTGGGCTATTCCAATCACAACCGCTTCGCGCACTCCAGGATGAGACATAACTACGTTTTCTATTTCGATAGAACTAATCCATTCCCCGCCCGACTTGATCACATCTTTCACTCGGTCTGTTATGCGCATGTAGCCGTTAGGATCGATGGTTGCAACGTCACCGGTGTTGAACCAGTCGTGTTCCTGGGTTTTTCCATAATAGGCGCTGCATGTCCATGGGCCACGAATTTCAAGCACGCCAGTTGTATGGCCGTCATGAGGTAAGCTGTTGCCGTCTTCATCAACAATGCGCATTTGAACGCCAAACAAAGGCCGCCCAGACTTGAGGCGCTGTTCTATACGAGCGTCGTCTTGAAGCTGATGATGCCAAGATAGTTGTCGATTGTAGCTGCCGATAGGGCTGAGCTCAGTCATTCCCCAGCCATTCTCCAGCGTGACGCCGTGGCTATCCATTTCTTCATACAGCTTGAGTGAGCCTGCTGCACCACCAATAACCCCTCTAACAAGGCTGGGTATGCTAACGCCTGAGCTTTTCAGATATTGGTTGATGCCACTCCACAAGGTTGGCACAGCAAGTGAAAACGTAACCTTCTCTTGATTGATAAGGTCAACCATTGCGGAGGCATCGGACACATTCGGACCCGGAAGAACCAGTGCAGCGCCGGCCATCGGCGCGCTATATGGCATGCACCACGCATTAACATGGAACATTGGCACCATTGGCATTACGACGTCTTCGGATGTGAGGCCCAGATTACTGGCCATATTTTGAGACATGCATTGCAAAACAATACTGCGATGACTGCCGAGAACACCCTTGGGATCACCCGTGGTGCCCGAGGTATAGCAGAGATTGCTGGCTCTATTTTCGTCTAGAAGCGGCCAGTCATAGATGCTTTTTTCGCGAGCAAGAACGCTTTCATAAGACCTCAGATTTGGTAATTTACTTATAGGTAGACTGTCAGCCGAGCAAAGCGCTATCCAGTGCTTAACAGATGGAAGCTGATCCATCATCTCCTCAACCATGGGAATAAATTGAGGATCGATGAAGAGCGCCTCGTCCCTTGCGTCGTTAATGATGAACTTGATTTGCTCAGGAAATAATTTTGGATTGACCGTGTGACAGATACGGCCGCCGCATGGAATAGCATAATGCAGTTCAAAATGCCGGTTGTCGTTCCAGGCTAAGGTGCCCACCCTCGCATCGGCGCTCAGATTTAGGTAATCCAGCGCATTCGCAAGCTGTGCGATTCGGGCGAAGGCCTGATGGTAGATAAGCCTACAGATACTGCCGTCTGCCCGACGGGAAATAAGCTTGGTATCCGCTGCGGTCGTTTGCGCATGGGACATTATTGTTGTGATGCTCAGCGGAGCATCCATCATTAAGCCTCGCAAGATAGGCCTCCGATTATAAATTTTGTAAGGGCGACCGTACGTCACCACGGAACGATGGATAAAAGTGATGCGATGAAGATGACACAGCAGGATGCATGCCAGCTTGCCTCTGTTTACTCTAACAGGGGCTTCGGGGGAGGTTTTGGAGATCCAAGTTGGTGCGGGCTTGACTCTCATTTGTTTCACATTTGAAACTCTTGTCGCATCGGCTGGACGTGCGGTTCACAACGCGGCTATGCTTTTGGACGTCATCAGCGAAGTCTGCGCCAGAGTGTCGAGCGGCTAATACCCAGTGCTTTTGCCGTTTTGGCCAAATCACCGTTATGCGAGTCGAGAACCTCTTGGATGTGCACAATCTCGGCCGCCTTACCGTAGGCTTGTAGGCTTTCTTTTGGTTTTTTTGAACTGACAGATTGATTAAATGAGTCTGAGAATAACTCAGGGAAAAGAGCTTCTGTTGAGTGGTGCTGATTCGGAAACTGGCTCACTAGATGAGCTCGTTCGACGAGGTTTTCTAGTTCGCGGATATTCCCTTTCCAAGGATGTTGAACCAGCCGAGGTGTGAGAGCCTTTAAAACCTGATTCGTTGCCTTCTCTTGGTCAACGTTGCCTTGGGCGAGGTTTTTCGATATTCCCATCATAAGAGAATTGATGTCAGACGTTCGCTCGCGTAGGGGTGGAACGGAGACTCTGAGAATATTCAGTCGATAATACAGGTCTTCCCGAAAACGCTTATTTGCGATCTGTTGTTGAAGATCCTGGTGTGTAGCAGCAATAACCCGAATATTGAGGGGCGTCGGTTCGGAAGCCCCCAATCTAAGCACCTCTCGCTCCTGCAACACTCGAAGTAACCGAGTTTGGAGGTGAGTCGGCATATCACCTATTTCATCGAGAAAGATCGTGCCGTTGTGCGCGGCTTCAAACAAGCCCGGTTTGCCTCCCTTTCGGGTTCCGGTAAACGCCCCATCTTCGTAAC
Organism: Marinobacter sp. LV10R520-4; assembly: GCF_002563815.1. NCBI lineage: Bacteria > Pseudomonadati > Pseudomonadota > Gammaproteobacteria > Pseudomonadales > Marinobacteraceae > Marinobacter > Marinobacter sp. LV10R520-4. The sequence goes on from NZ_PDJM01000001.1 coordinate 1,120,223, forward strand.
CAAAGAGCTCACTTTCTAGCAGCGTTTCAGGGAAGGCTGCACAATTAATGGCAACAAAGGGCATCTTCTGCCTGTAACTGGCGTTGTGAATACTCTGTGCAAATAGCTCTTTGCCCGTTCCGCTTTCACCTGTAATCAGAACGGTGGAGTCTGAATGAGCGTAAAGTCTTGCCAGCTGAACGGCTCTTTTGAATTGGCTATCCTGTCCTAATATCAGGTCAAAGTGATACTTTGCTATGAAGTGGCTGGGTCGGCTTTGAGAGCGTAATCTCCTTTCTGCGCGTTGAATTTCATTAATTTCTTGACATGTCAGAATCGCTCCGTCGACCAACCCTTCTTCCAGGATTGGAATGACGCTGATCGCCAGCCGTTGGCTTCCCCGGATGCTCAAGCGATTTTCAATGGCGGTTCCAGTGCTCAGTACCTTACTTATATCGACATCAGGAAAATGCTCTGCAGCGGTTTCGCCGATGGAGATCGGCCGAATAGGTTTTAGCAAGTTGTTCATGCTTGTATTCACCGAGAACACTTTCCCCAGTGCGTCCAGAGCGATTACTCCCTCATTCAGGTGCTTCAATACGGAGTGAATACGCTGATGCTTCCGTGTTTCTTGTGACCTGCTGTGGCAAATGGCAAGAGCCTCATCCAGCGTGCGTCGCACAGCGTCCGCGTTAATCGCAAACACGCCCTCTGCCCCTGCGGCTTCTGCCAGGTCAACGACCGTTGGCGAGCCGATAATCACTCGATAGCCTTGCTCAACGAAAGTTTGAACTTTCTGGCGGGCATCTTCTAAGGACGTATAGACAGCCTGTGACACCTCGACGGTAAACAAGCTGGACAGCTCATCCAGATCTTTCAATGTGTGCTGGTGGGTGAGAATACCTGCCTTAGTGCCGCGCTCTTTAGCCAAGTTAAGGGCTCGAATCAAATCGTATTCACCCATTCTGAAAGATAAGGTGGTTGTTGAGATTTTCTTGCGCAAAAATTCCGCGGATGCGCCGGAACAAAGCAGAATATCCGCTTCCTGCTCATACTCTATGGCTCTAGCCGTCTCCAATAATTTATCAACCGATGTTTCTACAATGCGTATTTCCGCCTGCTGTTCATAGCGAGGCATTATTTCCTGGAGGATTCGCGTCAGCTTGCTGGGATTGCCATCGAATGTGAGGTGGTTGATAAGGGTAACGATCCGCGGTTTGCGTTTTGCAAAGGCCATGTTTGATTCTTTTAATCTTGGATTTAGGCTCCATCCTAGCTGTAATGCGAGTATTTCAAAAGTGACTTTAAACGTTTCATTGATGAACCATCAACATTTGAACTTACTATTCTATTCTTTCAACCGATTTCAGAGGCTTGAATTTAAACAAAAAATATAAATCTTGGCAGCTGGCACCGTACTTGCTAGCAGACAGGGTATAGAAACATGACTTCAAAGAGGGTAGCTAATGGACATTTCGCAGAATAGCTTAGCTTCGCAACAGGATATTCCGGGGGCGCCACAGGGTTGGCAACAAAGCCTGGAACGATATTTCTCAAATGTCGTTTTGAATGGCAAAGCTAAGATCACTGATATGAAGCGTCTTTCTGGCGGCGCCATTCAAGAGAACTGGCTGCTAAGTGTTCTTGTGCAAGGCGGTGATTTCGCTGGCGAGAATAGGTGGGTGTTACGAACAGACTCCTCGTCTGTTGTACAGGTGAGTATGTCTCGCGGGCATGAATACGCTGTACTCAAAGCTGTTTACGAAGCTGGTGTTCAGGTGCCTGCGCCTTTGTGGCTCTGTAGTGATTTAGATGTTATTGGGCGTGAGTTTTTTGTCATGCAGGCGGTGGGTGGTGCAGCCGCTGGCCACCGTTTGGTGAAAGACGATTCACTGGTTCCGGATCGATCCGCACTCTGTCGTGAGCTAGGGCGAAATCTGGCGAAGCTTCACGCCATACGCCCCCCTAGAGAGTCGCTCGCTTTTCTACCTGCCCCTGGAGCTGACCCAGCAAGATCAATTATTGAGCAGTATCTTGATTTTTTGGATGAGCTGCCTCAAGCGTTCCCTGTTATCGAATGGGGGTTACGTTGGTTGCACACAAACAAACCGAATCCCATCGAACCCTGTCTTATCCATCGTGATTTTCGAACCGGTAATTTCATGGTTGATCAGGGATCGGTTTCGGGGATTCTGGACTGGGAGTTTACGGCTTGGGGAGATTGGCGCGAAGATATTGGATGGCTAACCGCAAAGTGTTGGCGCTTTGGCAATAACGCCAACGTGGCCGGCGGAATTGGCGATGTGAGCGATCTGATGGCGGGATACTCCGACATATGCCCGCGTGAAATATCGTCGGAAGAGCTTCGCTACTGGCAAATTATGGCACACGTTCGATGGGCCATAATTGCCGTTCAACAAGCGGAGCGCCATCTATCAGGCCAGCAGCATTCGCTGGAGCTTGCGCTAACAGGGCGCATGGTTCCGGAGCTTGAACACAATATTTTGACATTGATAGGAGGCCACTGATGAATCGTCCGGATGCGTCGGAGCTGCTTGCTGCCGCTCGTGAAACCCTTATGAATGATGTTTTTCCATCAGTTCCCGAGCACTTACGCTATGAGGTGCGCATGATCGCCAGTGCTATGGGCATTGCGGCTCGCGAAGCTGCAGCTCAAAGTCAGACTGAGGTCGAGTTATTTTCCAAGGTTTTGCCAGAGTCCATTGCTGTTAGTTCTACATCCTCTTTCGACGCGCGCCGTGCCATAGCGAGAGCTATTCGAGCCGGTGTGTTTGATACCCCTGGCGCCCAGCAAGAAAAACTTCAGGTAGCTTTAACGGAGACGGTCTACAACGCGCTAAAGATAAGTAACCCGAAAGCCACCCAATCATCGGGAGGGCAGCGATAGTGACGCCGCATTCGAAAGACTATTCAGGTTCGGGACGCCGCCGGTTGTACCTGATTCGGCACGGACACGTAAGTTATTTTGACGATTCGGGTCGCCCACTGGATCCGCGTAATGTCCCGCTGTCCACTGATGGTGAGGCTCAGGCATTGGCTCTGAGTGACTTCCTGAAAGACATAACCTTTGATAGGGCCATTAGCTCTGACTATCCAAGAGCCATACAAACACTTGAGATGGCGCTATCAGGAGCTTCCACTCATGTTTTCACTGAGACAACACCTGAATTAAGAGAGATTCGTGGGGGCCGCCTTAGCCAACTACCGCGCGATGTTTACAGCACGGAAGTCGCCGGAGCGTACCACCTGTCTCTTCGGCCAGAGGCTGGTTTTTTGCGGGGCGAACGATGGAGCGATTTCGGCACAAGAGTTCTGGATTGGTTTCGCTCGATACTTGCTGATTTGCAGTGGCAGAATCTTGTAATCGCCAGCCACGACGCGGTGAACCGTGTCCTGATTTCATGGCTGATGAATGGAAATTTATCGGCGCTCCCTCTTCTTGAGCAAGATCACGCCTGCATTAATATCGTCGATATTGATCGCTCTGGCGATGATTCTTCAATAACGGCGTACGTGCGCCTGCTGAATTTTACGCCATACAACCCCCTCAAGACCGGCGAACGTTCGACTGTGATGGAGCGACTGGCTCAGTCCATGTCGCGGATGTGAAATTCAATAAAGTGTCAGCGCATCAATAACTAATGGATTAAGCGATCAGGAGATCAACATGAATTTTGAATTAAGTGACGACATCAAAGCATTGCAAGCAAAGGTACGCCGCTTTATTACTGAAGAAGTGATGCCTATGGAGTCTGATTCGCGACAAACGCCACACGGGCCAACCGAAGCTCTACGCGACGAACTGGTTGCCAACGCGCGTAAACACGGGCTGCTTACTCTTCATGCCTCGCGGGAGATGGGTGGTGCCGGGCTTTCCCATGTTGCAAAAGCAGTGATTTTTGAAGAAGCCGGATATTCCCCTTTGGGTCCTACGGCGATGAATATACACGCGCCAGATGAGGGTAACGTGCATCTGATGGACGTAGTAGCTTCGGAAGAGCAAAAAGAGCGTTGGCTTCGCCCTATGGTTGAAGGCAAAACGCGGTCTTGTTTTGCGATGACTGAGCCCGCACCCGGCGCAGGATCTGACCCTTCAATGTTGGAAACAACAGCGGTTCGTGACGGCGATGACTACGTTATTAACGGCGAAAAATGGTTTATCACAGGTGCTGAAGGGGCCAGCTTTGCAATCATTATGGCCAAAACAGAAGATGGCAATGCGACCATGTTTTTAACCGATACCAGCCGGCCCGGATTCATTGTTGAACGGCTGATGGACGTTATGGACTCCTGCTTTACTGGCGGGCACGGGGTTGTTCGCTTCGAGAATCTACGCGTGCCAGCAACCGATATACTTGGCGAGCTTGGCAAAGGATTTCGCTACGCGCAAATTCGTTTGGCGCCTGCGCGCCTTACACATTGTATGCGTTGGCTGGGAGCTGCGCAGCGGGCCCACGATGAAGCGTGCCAGTATGCTCGGACACGAGAATCTTTTGGTAAGCGTTTAGGCGAGCACCAGGGCGTTGGGTTTATGTTAGCTGACAACGAAATGGATATGTTGACCACACGGCTTTCCATCTTGCACTGCGCTTGGATATTAGACAAAGGTGAGCGCGGTAATCGCGAGTCCAGCATGGCCAAGGTCATCAGTTCTGAGGCTATTTGGCGAGTAATTGATCGGAGTGTTCAAATCCTTGGGGGACAAGGTGTTTCAAGCGAAAATATCGTAGAACGAATCTTTAAAGACGCTAGGGGTTTCCGTATTTACGATGGACCAAACGAAGTACATCGTATGAGTTTGGCGCGGAAAATTATTGCCCGTAAGGCGGATAGGGCAGAAGGATAATTATGTCTGATATTAATAATCTTTTTAGCATGACGGGCAAGCGTGTGTTGGTCACGGGTGCTTCAAGCGGGCTTGGGCGACATTTTGCGCGAATGCTGGCACGAGCGGGTGCAAGAGTTGCAGTTGCGGCGCGGCGGACAGATCGGCTTCAGACGTTAGTCGAAGAGATTCGCTCTGATGGTGGTGAAGCGGTCGCATTGGCTTTGGACGTATCGTCACGCAAGTCCGTAATTGCCTGTCTTGACGCTCTTAATGATCAGTTCGGCGGGCTAGATGTTGTGGTGAATAACGCCGGAGTGAGTGACACCAAGGCTGCGTTGGATTACACCGATGACGATTGGGACAGCATTTTACAAACTAACCTCAAGGGCGCTTGGATGGTAGCCCAAGAGGGGGCACGCTGGATGGTCAAAAATGGCGGCGGTAGTATCATAAATGTGACCTCTATCCTGTCCAGCCGTGTAGCCGGTGGCGTTGGGCCCTATTGTGCTGCCAAAGCTGGCCTAGCTCATTTGACCCGGTCGCTGGCCCTGGAGCTCGCACGCTATGGCGTGCGCGTTAACTCTTTGGCGCCGGGCTATGTTATGACGGAGATAAATCGGAAATTTTTGGAAAGCGATGGCGGCGAAAAACTGAAAAAACGTATTCCAGCGCGTAAATTCTGCCAGGTTCAAGATTTGGATGGGGCTCTTTTGTTGCTTGCTTCTGATGCGGGGAGAGCTATGACGGGGTCTGAGATTGTTGTGGACAACGGTCACGCCTGCTCGGGCTTATGATGCTAGTGCCGATCCTACTCGAATAGTTACGTTGAAAAAAGTTAGGCGTCACTTATGTTTTTTTCACTAAGAGTTGGTGGCACCTGCGAATATTATCCGAACACAGAAGGGGTTTTATGCTTCCACGTAAAGCCATTTCGAAGTATTACGCAGCCTGCAGAATTTGAACCTGCGCATCCTATTGCGTGACCAAATTCGCAAGTGCCCGGCCGTCACAACTCGTGATTGATGGTAGTGATTTATTTGGTTTGGTCATCACATAACCGGCCAGTCTGTATTTGCATTATTTTCAGGCACTTACTGTGTACTGTAACTTAGTTCGGATTTAAGATTGTGTGTCCTTTCCCCTTCCATTGGAAGGGGGTTTTTTAACGACCTAACAAAGCCTGTTTTATGTGAGCGTCCAGTCATCAAAGATCCGGATTTTCCACGCCTACTAAAAAGAATTTATGCTAAAGAACAGCTCCGATATCTCGCCAGCCAATGCTGTACGGTTCAAACGAGAACTGGCTGCGTCCTGTGAAGAGGATTAGTTGTGTTAGTTAACATCTTGGATAGAGGCGGCTTGCGCGTATCGTGCGGGGCAATTTTTCTAAGCCATACGCTACTTTAAAGCGGCTATTACGCACGCCAAATACCGAGCTGGTGAGAACCAGTACAAACTGGTCAACCAATATCTTGAAGCCCATGCCAAGAATAATCGAAAAGATAAATTCAAGAAGAGCCTGGAGAGGGCAAACTATCTTGGCATTCAGGCTCGCTGGTTACGTGATCAGGAGCAAACATAGAAAAGCATCGCTTTCGTTCCCTAAATTCTCCAGAAGGCGCTTTACCCCAATCTGTAACCCGATCAACATTCATTTAACGAAATATAACAACGACCATTACAGACCCATTACCAAATAGACAACCAGGCTAGCAAAGAGGGGTAGCCTTAAGTCATTTATTACGACAGTTAAATGCCATTCGATAAAACGTAATTTTCGAACCAAGCTATCATCGGCTTGATGAATTAGTCTATTCAAGCGTCGGTTTAAACCATAATCAAACCGAAAGCGAGGCAGTTTGTTGCATCCCCGAAGCCAGATAGCCGCCATCAACGGGCAAGGTGTGGCCATTAACGTAACGCGCCTGACGAGAAGCCAAAAAGACGATAGCGATCGCAATATCTTCGGGATCGGCGAGAAATCCGGCAGGGATCATCGGCAGCAACGAGGCCAACGTTTCATCCGTATATATATCATCGGTCATTGCAGTAAATGTGGCGCCAGGAGCGATTGAGTTAACAGTGATTCCGTTCCGACCTAGCTCCAAAGCCATTTGCCGAGTCAAACCGGCAATCGCGGCCTTAGAAGTGCCATATGCAGTGCGGCCTACCCCGGCCCGAAATCCACTAACCGAGGATAGATTTATGATTCGACCGTTTGGCCGAATTCGTGAATCAGGCCTTCAATTTCGTAGAGCAATTCCTAAGTTTGGCCAAACTGAAGGCAGGAATAAGAACAGTGCCAGCATCGGCCAGCTCGTGGCAGGAACCGGTTACGCCTGTCACCGCTCCATGGTGTTTTAGGTCAATTATAGTCCCTTACCGCTTATTGTGAATATTCAGCTCTGGCCTATCAGCAATTAAAACCACCATTACGCAGCGTGAGTTTTCACCAAAGGCCACGCACCATTTTTGTGTGCGTCAAGCACTACAACCTCAACGATGGAACCATCGGCTGCATAACTTAAGTGGGTGCTCCAATCCTGTGAAATCTCTTTCACAATCTGTTTGTCGCTTAGATGGACTGTAAGGATATCATCGGCTTCATCATAGATGGTGTGCATTGTTCTCAGCCCTCCCATGAAAAATGGTGCATTACTGTTTTAACTATCAAAAATTTTTCTTCCAGAACTACTGGCGCGCACAACATATTATCAAGCCGCTCCTCAAAGCGATGAGCAACCCATAATCTATACTCATCCTTGTTACGAGTTTGCCCTTCCTCAATCAATAGCGCCAGCTCAAGATCCGTTATACATCGCGTGCGCATTCTCTGCATTGCGTGGCGAGTAATTTTAACTTCCCGCCCAAAGCGTTCTGAATACATACAAGCCTTCTCCTTCCGTGGATTAATGCTGCCCCTTACTACTGCCACTCGGCTCCCGCTGCCATTCCATAGAGATTTCATCCAGAAAGTCATAAACCGAAGAGCTCTACGGAATGTCCTGATTCGATGATTGAAAATCCAGGTAGGCCGTTTCGTTAATGCCGATTTAGCAATGACTCCAACGTATCCGAGGTCAATATAGCTTCCAGCCAGACCTCCAGTTCTGGAACACCGGCAGATTGAATTTGCGCTTCGGCCCAGTGGGGAAGCTCACCGAATTTCAGGCTGATCAGCTTTTTCAAAGCGGCGGCTTCACCTTGCTGCATGCCTTGTTCTACGCCTTGTTGCATGCCTTGTTCTACACCTTGCTGCATGCCCTTTTGCATGCCTTCCGCTCGTAACCGCTCACTCAAGGTGGCCATGGTGTTGCTCTCCTGCGGGTATTGCGCTTTATATTGTTCCGTTTCATTATCATCCAGGGCTGAGTAGATGTCGATGAAGTCAATATACTTCAATTGCTTCTCGGGGTCTGGCTCCAGCGTGCTCACCGCCCGGCCATTCCACCATCAGCGGTACATCCAGCTCGCGAAAGCGCTCACCAAGCCGCTCTTTTAACTGCTCTTGGCGCAATGGAACAACCCGTGCTCTCGGGCCAATGTGCCTGGCCTCTTCGGGGCTGAAAAGCTCAATGGCTTGCCGTGGATAATCAATGATAAGGTTTTTGAAATTCTGGTCGTGGCTAACTCGCTTGGGTCCATCCATACCTTTCGTCCATTTACTGTATTTAAACAGTAATTTAGTGAACCAACTGAGTGGGGTCAAGCCGAAAGAGAGAGCATTTAGTCCCTGCCAGGCACCCGATCACCCGCGCCCTTGCCGGACACCGTCACAAGGATGTACCTGAGGTCGCAGTAGGAATGCCGGTCACCCGACACCCCCTGCACAGATCCGTACGTGCGCTACTAACGCATACGGCTCCTATCTTGAGTGGCATGGAGCGCAGCGCAACGGCGGTATCCACGGACAGGATGTAGCCAGCGAAGGCAAGCAAAACACCGCTCTCGAGCCAAGATCGGAAAACAGCGCCTTGCGACGGGCGGTTGCTTTTTTCAGCGTGGCCACAATGCGAACATGCTTGGCTGGAATACGCACCGATTTTCCAAATTCCGTTAATGATCACTTGGAATTGCTGAAATTTGGCGCAGTGTCAGGCGCATCCCAAAGCGTTTGAGAATCTGGTTAAGCGTTTTGACTGTCGCGCTTTCCGCATCCCGTTCCACGGCCGACATCGTATTGGCTGATAGTCCTGCAATCTTGCCAAAGCGTCCTTGGCTCAGGCCTGTCCATTCACGGCGCATACGCCGGATCGCGCCACCCAGTTCGAGGTCACCGCGGTCAAGCGCGGCAAAGATTTCTTCGCGTGCTCGGATTCGCTCTTCACTGCTTACGGGTTGCATGAGTTTTGGCATAGCAGTTACCTCGGGGCCGGGCCACCTTCAATCAGGGTGTTCAGAGCCATCAGCACTTCGCCAGCCAGATTCAGCTTCAACCTGCCGGCGTTGAGCATTGCTTCCGGCGCCCCGTTGCGTCTCAAGGCTTCGGTCATATTGTCCAGCTTTACCAGGTGATCCCTCAGGAGATCCGTAGCCAACTCAAGGTCACCCGCGTATTTAACAACAATCCCCACATAGTTCGGTTCTCCATTTAATTGTAAGAGTTCCCTTGGCCATCGGGTCGTCATGGCAATGCCTTCAGGATCTAGAACCATCGGCGCAACATCATAAGCGGGTGCGAGTTCAATATCCTTTCCACGTTTAATCAACGCGGTATTGCGACCATGATTGTCCTTATTGCCAACAGCAAAGTTCAGAAGATCGCGAGCAAGATAGTCAGCAAGCAGGGCATCCTTGGCTTGGGGTTTGGTCGTCTTCTCAATCAGAGCTTCGAGGATGTCGTTATGAACCAAAGCCGCTCCGTCGCCAATCTTCCCCATCATGGAATAAATGGACTCCACGCCATTGCGCACAATCACCCCGTCAACCACCTCTCGGTCAAAACGGGGCATCCATAAAGCGTATTGACCGTTGCACTCATCAATACGGGTGTTTTTAATGGAGTCGAAATTTCTTTGCTCGAGTGTCTTGTAGATGGCCGCTTCGCCCTTGAGCACGTTCATATCCGCCTCGGTCTTGCGCCCGCGTGGGAACTTGACCAGCCAATGCTCCTTCACTTCAGCCTCAGCGACGGTGCCTTCCAGCGCAAAATCGCCGTCATGGGTTTCAACCATCAGCAGTTTCGGGGCATCACCACCGGCACCAGTAGCGCCACCGATTGCAATACCAAGGTTGTGAGCGTGTTCAATCAGATTATCGGCGCGCCTGCAAACCTGCTCTCGCGTGAACCGCACAGCCGGCGCTGCCGCCGCCAGTCGTTCAGCGAACGCCTCAGCCGCTTCTTTGATTCTCAGATTGCCAATCGGCGCAATGCATCCCTCAGACAGCAATCGCGTATCAATGGTCTGCTCCGGATCACGGCTGTAACCCATCATTTTCACCCACAGACGCCTGCTGGCTCCTTGCGGAATAATGTCGCGTAATATAGGAGCAATTTCGCCATTGAGGTAGTCCCCGCCAAAATGGCAGGGCAGGTTCACACCCACTGCAGTTTTATCGATCAGGTTCTCCGCATTGAAATCACCCAGATATTCCAGGGCATTTACGGTGTATCTGGTGTCATAGGAGAAAAAAGGGTCGCCAAGCAATCCATTTTCGGGTTTACGGAACCGAACGGTGCCAGCATCGTGCCACTCATTTTCCCAATGTACTTGTAAAGTTAGATTCATACAGATTCCATATTCCAAGTATTCTTGTAATATTAGCAGATTGGCATTTCATCTCTACAAGTAAAGCTGTAATTTTGTTTTCAAGCATTGTTGGCGGGAAGCCATCTTTCGAGAAACCTGCGAACAAATGGGAAAGGAGTTAATCGAGTGCAAAGGAGAAGGCGATCACGTTCACCTGATTGCCAGCGTTCACTCTTAACATTCGATCTCGAATTTTGTGGGCAAACTGAAAGGAAAAAGCGTCTACGTCCTGCGCCGTGATTATCACGAAGAAATCAGTCCGTGGCTTTGGGACAGCCACCTTTAGAGTCCGAGCTATTGCTTTAGACACTCGCGTCAGGTAACGCCAACCCATTCGATGGCGCACGTACCACTAAGCACCTGGTGCGAGCTGCGGAAAATAAAACGGTTCTGCGTGCTCTGGGATCTCCCACTTTAAAGGGGATCGGCTACTGGTTTCGCTGAGCAAGCCATCTTCTTTTAGTTGTGCAAGTAAGCGGCGAGCGCTGCGTTCAGGCATCCCTGTTAGTTCAATGGCATCAGCCCTTTCCAGAGAGCCCGCCAGGAACGCATTGTAGAGTAGCAGTGCTGTTATGGGCTTGTGCTTACCGATCATTCCAGGAATGCGACCATCATTTCGAGCCTCGATATAACTTCGCATTCTAGCGCGCAACCCATCAAGAGCCAGCAAGTCCGTCATGTAACTAACTTGATCCAGCGCGATTTCCAGAATGAATTTGCAGAACAATGCCAGGCGCTCTTGGCTCAGATAGCCCCGACCGTCCGTTTCACCCTGTCGTGGGTAATCCGCTTGCGCCAGGGCTGCTTTATAGTCCGAAGACTGACGTGCCAGCCCTCGGCTTAGGCACCAGATGCCGTAGCTTTCCAGGCCTACCGCTCGGAAAAGGGCATCCGTCCATAACCGAACTACCCGACCGTTCCCGTCCATAAACGGGTGAATCCATAAAAAACGGTGGTGAGCGCAAGCTAAGCCGATCAGCCGGCTGTGGCCTGAATAGCGGGCGGATCGATATTCATTACAAAACCCCTCCATCAAGCTCACCAGCCCTTGGGCATCGGGAGGAATATGTCTCCCGACTTTCACATTCTGTTGCCGCCAGTGTCCCGGCTCAACCATTGCGACAACCCCACTCTCATCGTGTACTTGTCGTAAAGTCTCTGGAAGCTCCTCATAGAACCGACGGTGAAGCGCGAGAATAAACTCCGTCGAACAAACCGTTTCCAGTGTCAGTTCCTGGCCTTCAATCCATTCCTGAACCTTGATATGCGCGACCGATTCCAGCTGATGATCCCGTTTGACCGGATCTTCGCTGTAGTACCCACGCTGAGCCTCCCGAATTTCATGGGGAAGCGTTCGATTTCCTTCGATGAGATTGGAGTAGTAGGAGTTAATGACGGACATGTGACGCCGGATTGTGTCGGCACTTTCGGTCGGCATCATGCCCGTCAGCCGTGCGGCCTGACGATCAAGCTGGGTCACCAAATCAAAAATCCCATGCCGTTGAAGCGCGGACTCTTGAGGAATAAAGGGAGTGATGTCGAGCTTTGATGTCATAACTTGGCCGGTTTAATGTCCGCTTTATTTAGAATTTAATACTCTCTATCTAATTATTATAGATCATTTTAATTATTTTTACTCAACCTGAAAAATAACCGTTATGGCCGGATAAATGGCCGGTTTATAGTGGTTTTTTGTCTCTGAAAATCGAGAGGTTGAATAGATGCGCCATATTCGTGAACCCAGCTCTTCAAAGTCCATCAGCGTTTCGCTGTCATCGGCACGGATATACATATCCAGCAAATGGCGCATCGCCGGTTCAAAGCGCTTCATGTTCACCAAATCGCCACTGCCCAGCTTCACCTCGTCGCGAACTTTTTCATAATAGGCAACCTGGTTGCGCGCAGACTCTGCATCCTGCGCGTTATAACCCGCATCCGACATTTCATTGGCTGCTCGCAGCAGCTTAGCCACGCTTTGGTAAAGGGTCAGGCGCAACGATTCTTTTTCGCCAATGTCATCTTGGTCAGCGCCCGACTCACCACAGAAATAATGGATGTAGTCTTGGGTATTGCACGGTGCTTTAACCGGTTCACACAGAGCGCGCACCATTTCCAGTGCGCTGTCTAAATCCTGCGTTGCCTGCTCTAACCGGTTTTTTAGCAGGCCGGCGACGTCTTCCGCGTCATAGCCATCAAACGCACCCTGGGTGTAGTCCGTAATCGCCTTGTCGAGTGAGCGAAACAGGTCTTTATAGTCAACGATGTAGCCGTATTCTTTGTCGTCGCCGTCCAAACGGTTGACTGACCCGACAAATCGCCTGAAACAGATTGTGATCGAGCATTTGTTTGTCGATGTAAAGATAGGTCGCCGAAGGCGCGTCAAACCCGGTTAGCAGTTTATCCACCACAATAAGCAGGCGCATTTGGCCCGGCTCGTCCACAAACCGCTTCTTAACCTCTAGCTCAAATTCGGCAACCCGCGCAGCCGCTTTGTCTTCGGGCTGCTCAAAATAATCCGCCAGCATTTTGCGGTAAATATCGTACTTGAACAGCTTTTCAGTCAGGCCTTCGCCGGTTTCTTCGCCTTTGATACTGGCCGCTGTTGGCTGAAAACTGGTGACAATCGCCACCTTGCCGGCCAAATCCGACTGGCTGAACATTTCATAAGCTTTGCAGGCCTGATAAACACTAGAACACACCAGCATCGCATTGCCGTAACCGCTCATCAGGCGCGGCTTGGTGTCCATATCCAGCAGAATATCGTTCACAATTTGCTGTAGGCGAGACTTGCTGGACAGCACCTTTTGCAGGGTGCCCCATTTTTGCTTCAGCTGAGTTTTGCCCAGGTTGGACAAGCCGCGGGTTTTGGCCTCAAACCAGTCATCCACCTTTTTTTGCGAGGTTACGTGTTGGTCAATATCGCGGGCTTCGTAGCGTAAATCCAGCACCACACCGTCGGCCACCGCTTCATCAAACTTGTAGGTGTGGATGTAAGAGCCAAACACTTCGATGGACTTTTCTTGTCTTTTTTCATCAGTGGCGTGCCGGTAAAACCGACGAACATCGCCTCTGGCAGAATCACTTTCATGGCGTCGTGCAATTTGCCCGACTGGGTGCGGTGGCATTCATCCACAAACACAAACAGATCGCCCTTCGCCTTAAAGTCTGTCGGCAAGGACTGCCGCAACTCGTGAATAAAGGCGTCCGTGGCGGCATTGTCAGCACGGTCGGACTGGCGACCAAACTTGTGCACTAAGGAACAGGCCAGCCAAGGCGTGGGTTGGTTCAGGGTAGCAATCAAATCAGCACCGCTTTTGGTACGGTAGATGTCTTCGTCTACACCGGTGAATACTTTTTCAATTTGCTCATCCAGCTCGCTGCGGTCGGTTATGATCAGTACACGGCCGCCTTTCACATGTTCCCGTATCCACTTCGCCAGCCACACCATCGTCAGACTTTTACCCGAGCCTTGGGCATGCCAGATAATACCGCCTTCACGTTTTGCCACGCGTTGCTTGGCCGCCTCCACGCCAAAAAACTGATTTTGGCGGCAGGTTTTCTTTACGCCCGCGTCAAATACCATAAAGTCATGAATAATCTGTAAAAAACGATGCTTGTTACAGGTGCGACGTGAACTACCAACACTAAATCGAAGATTTTGAATTGGCATCTGGGTAAACCTACTACGCGGCGATCTGATGCGCAGTATTTTCCCTTCTAATAACGATGGATTTGTGTGGTATCAAATCCATCATTATGGGGTTGGACACGCACCCCTTACAGGCTAGCCCTAAGGCCTCACCCGTTGCTTTTCTCAGGATATTAAGAGCACCGTTAATGTCGGCGTTTATGATCCCGTGTTTGCTTTGATACAGCCCTCGGCGGATTCGCTTTCCGCTGAATAGTGGTAAGACGTTTTTGGGTTTTTCACCGTAAACCGGCAGGAAGTCATTATCCAAAGCGGAGGCTTTGGAAGTGTACGACTCTTCCTGAATAACGGTGGTGATGCCCAGCCCGTGGCACTTATATTGGATTTGAGACATCAGGGTGGCATGCGGAATACCGACAAATTTCTGGTTGTTCACGCGGCCAATGTTGACCTCTTGCTTCCAGTGTTTGTTATAACCGATGACCAACGTCCCGATGTTGTTCTCCAGGCAATAAGCGATCACCTTGCTGGACGCTCTGTGCAACAGGTCTTTTATCCGGCGATTGCGTTTGTTGGTCACGGCGCGAATGTGGGCGTATTTGCCTTGGGAGCGAAGTTTGGCCACACGTTTGTTGTACCAGGCATTGATCGATTTCAGCGCTTTACCGTTGATCAGAACAGGGCGAACGCCCGGCTGATCGGTTGCGAGTGCGATAAGATTGTTGATGCCTAAATCGATCCCGGCCTTGCGGGATTGGTCGAGAAGACGGCAAAAGTTGCCCGCCTCCACAATTTTTGATTCGTTGTAGATGATTTCGATAATGAAGCAGTTGCCCCTGGGTACAATTCTGACTTCAAGCGCAACGGTGTCGCCGACAGACGCGTTCCATTTTTGTGAAAACCGAAACTGCGTTTTGATCGGTGGCAATACACCGTTGGCAAAATACAACGTGCCGTCGACAAACTTGAAGCCGTTTCGTCCAATGTGGACGGTGGCTGCTTTGTGGGCGTAACGTGGTTTTTGAGGTCGAGCTTTGAAGGCTGAAGGTGTTTTCTTGAAAGCCGATAAGGCGGCAAAAAACGCCTTCCATTCCTGGTCGACAATCTGCGTGCTCCGCTGGGCAATGGCCGACGGGAGCTTGGTGTACAGTTCCGAGTTGTTTCTCTTCAGCCATTTATCAGCGTCGCGATGCGACAGTCTCTGATCTTTGCCGTCCGGATGGTGCTGCATCAGATAAGAGGTGGCGTTCTTAATTCGGCGAACAATCTGAGTGCAAACGCTGGCTCCGCGAAACGCCTCATGCTGCTTTCGAATGAGGATTTGCTGGGTGCGAATGTGGGTTGATTTCTCGTTGTTCATGTTGATAATATTAGGACTTGAAATAATTGGTGTCAATCATTTATACAGTGAAATTTACCGACGAAAAGAAGCCACAATTCGTGTGCACATCGAAAACCAAGATCGATCCAAATAGTCGCTATCCATCCAACACTAAATCAAAGATTTTGAATTGGAATTCCGCTCATTTCGTTAAATGGAAATCCAGCTTGCTGGAATAGGCGTTGGTAACGTCCTCTTTCCATCCATTCCAGATAGTATTTTGAGGACGTTTCAATGGTGCCGTAGCGTAGCCCCTGGGTATCGTTGCCCGCCATCACCAGCTTCATGGTGGTAAAGAAGTTGCGGATAAAGTCTTTTTTCTGGTTATCCAGGTTCTGGTGAATGCCTTCTGACACAGCAACCGACGACCGCTTCAGTTCCAGCACGCCCAAAGCGATGCCATTCACATAGAGCACAATGTCTGGGCGTTTTTTATTTTCGCCCTTGATGGACACTTCTTCTGCGATGGCAAAGTCGTTCGCTTCAGGGTTTTGCCAGTCGATTAGCCACACGGTTTGATTCAGTTCGCCGGCGCCTTCTTTGTCTTTTACACCGTAACGCAACAGCTGGTACACCGCTTTATTGGCGTAGTAGAGCTTTTTGCCTTCACCCAGCGCAGCGGCGGCGTCTAACTGGCGGATAGCACGGGTGATCAGCGCGCTGCTTACACCCCGCTGCTGAAGCCACGAAGTAAGCGCGCCGGTTTCGATGTTTTTATTGCCCTCTCGATCCTGCAAGTTACCCAGGTAGCGATAGCCAAGGTCTTCCTGAAACAACCGCACCACTCGGCTTTGTGTGTCGCGCTCACGCTGGCCTACTGTTGTCATAGCTCAATCCCTTGCATCAGCACTTCCCAGTCAACCATCGGTCAACCAAATATTTGTTATATATGCCAATGACCTAGCTAGAAAATCCAGTCAAAAACCGCTGACATCCGCACTGCCAATCAACCACCCGTCAAGCAAATCAGGCCCAGAATGGAGTGTACCAATCGTCAAATACTACATTCTAATAACTCTGGCCCGCCACTTTCGCGGATAGCTGCAACAATCGGGTTCTGCCTGTGAGCAGCTCCTGCATCATGCCTTGTTTGATTTGGCGGGTTTTGCTGAGGCGCTGTTCGAGGGCCTGAATTTCTTCGTCCATATTGGAGAGGATGGTGGCGATGGCGGTTTGTTCTTTTACTGAGCTAGGAAATGCTATTGGAATAGCCTTTAGAACATCTTGATTAATATTTGTATTTGCACTGACAGTGCTACCTGAAATTATCCTTTTCCTAAACCCCTCATCATAAAAACAGTATTTTTTAAAATTTATTTCTAATTTACCACCACTACGAAATCGTATAAGAAAACCGGAATAAACTGTTTCAGTTAATTCGTTCAATACAACCGATGTAAGTCCCACGCCTGTAGGCTTGACAGATGAGCGTATAAATAAAATATCTCCTTTTTCAAGAGAATATTCTTTTTTTTCTAAGTCAGTAGAATTTATAAGACCTAAATTCTCTATACAGCTTATAGAAGGCTTACCAAATACATCCATTAAATTTACAAAAGGCGAGCCATACCCAAAATCATCTGCACTTTTATTAATTCCATTTTTAAACTTACCAACGTCACCTAAGGTTAAAACACTCCAATCCTCCGGCACCTCTCCCAACTCACTTTGCTTATAGCCTTTGACTGAGCCATCCTTGCGCAGAGCGAATTGAGGTAAGCGGGTACGGCCAGTGAGCAGTTGCTGCATGGTCGCGGTTTTGATCGCCTGTTTTTTGGCGATGAGTTTTTCTAACTCGCTGAGCAGTGCATCGACATCGGATAGGGCATTGGCGATGGCAGTTTGTTCTATTTTTGTAGATGGTAATGGATATTTTGTTTCACCGAACTCAGTTTTATTTACCAACGGAACAGCTTGCTCACCGGCTAAAACCTTCACTCTAGGAGCCAAATAAGTTAAAGCGTAGTAAGTAAAGTGTGAGTCATTATTAAGATTAGGAAAGACTGCATTTATTTGCTGGTTAGATGTTAAGTCAAAGCAAGCATATCCCGTCTTCCCGATAGTAGAACCTATACAGGTGAAGAGAGTGCTTCCGGCAGGAAACCTCCTAGATAATGCAAAGCCTTTTAATGAAAGCATTTTCTCTGTTTGATAAATATTCTTTTTTTCACCTAAATCAGCGGGGCTGGCAAAAAGATAGCTCTCGCCATAGTTACTTTTATCAGACGGGGGAGGAGTATTTCCTGTAGCAACTTGGTGGTTCTCTGAAATCGAAAGAACAAGCCAATCCTCCGGTATAACCCCAACCCCAGTCTGCTTATACCCAATCGGCACAGCCCTCTCCGCAGCCTCAATCAGATACGCATGACTCACCTCTGCCACACCCACATCCTTATTCATCATCATTTTTCCTGGCAGTGAGTTGGGCGATGACGTTAGCGCGCTCACGTTCAAGCTCGTGCTTTAGCTGCTCTTCGGTGGGTAAATACGGCAGGTACTTGGCGGAAAACAGTTGTTTCTGTTCTGACAGCACGGAGTATTTCACTACTACTTCGCTTTTCTCGCTGCACAGCACCAGGCCAACGGTGGGGTTGTCGTCTGCTCCTTTATGCTGCTCGTCGTAGAGGCGCACGTAGGTGTCCATTTGGCCGACATCCTGATGTTTTAGTTTGCCCAGTTTTAAATCCACCAGCAAAAAGCATTTGAGCTTGAAGTTGTAAAACACCAGGTCGATGTAGCTCACACCTTTAAAACACGCCTCATCAGCAAAACGAATGCGCTGTTGGCGTTCCACAAAAGCAAAGCCTTTACCCAGCTCCAGCAGAAACTGCTGGATATTGCTGATAATCGCCTGTTCCAGCTCGCTCTCTTGGTAGGTTTTATCCTGCAGGTTGAGAAAATCCAAAATGTACGGATCACGCAGGTAATCTTTCACCGATTCGGTACGCAGTGCGTCCCGAATTGGAAACCCTTGATAAAACGCGCGCATGTTGCGCAGGTTGCGAATATCGAAGCCTTTCCCCAAGCGCTGGGTAAGCTGTGCGGATAGCTGCTGTAATTGCTGCTTGCCGTATTCAGCACGGCTGGCGCCCTGCTGTTCGTGCTCAACAATCATTTGGCCGATGTGCCAGTAGCTGTGCACCATTACGCTATTCACCGCTTGGCGAACCTGGCCCCGCGCCTGTTCAATAATCTGGGCTATGGGTTCCACCAAACCCGTCAGGTTGGTATGGCTCGGCTGATTCATAACGCCAGGCCCATGGCTTTGAGGTGCCCGGCAACTTTATTGCTCAGCTGCTCAACCGATTGGGTGATGGCAGGCAGTGGCTCCGCGTAACGTTCGTCCAGTTGTTTCACCCGATTCGCCAGCTGTTGGGTAATGCGCTCTATTTCGGCCTCAATCCGCTCGCACAAGATAGCGAGCCATTTGTCGTCAACAATCAGCGCTTTGATGTCGGCTTCGTTCAGGCTGGGGTAATGTTTGAACACGGCCAAGTCCAATGCATCCTGTGCGTCTTTCACGGCTTTCTTGCCGCGCGTTTCGGCATCAAAGAGTTTTTGTACCTGTTTTAGCGCGGCTCTTTCTTCGGGGTCTGCTGCCAGTTTCAACCGCGCCGTCACGCTGACCTTGGTGACTTTATCTTTGTCGTTCAGCGCGTCCGCCAGGCCGCCGTCCTCAGCGCTGTTTTCTTCAATAAAGCTGTCCAGTTCTTGGGTGGCGTTATCCAGCTTGGCTTGCAGCACATCGAGCTGAGCCTGCTCAGCGGCAAAGTAACGCTGAACAATCAAGGCCGGCGGGATCAGCTCGGCTTTGTATTTGATTTTATTGATGGTCAGGTCCGAGGTTTCTTTTAGCTTTTCACCTTTCCGGGCCACCAGTTCGCGCAGCACCTTGCCCGCTGGCCAGCCGTCCTGCGCCAGCACATACACGTCGTCTTGCATCACCTCTGCCCAGTAATCCATCAGAATCTGGTAGATATCGTATTTGCTCAGCAGGGGCCTTCCGGCGTAGCGGTTTAGCAATGCTTCACTGATGTCGTGAATCAGCTGTTTGGGTTTGTCACCGATGGCGATGCTCTTCAGCGCAGCGCTCTCACTCCAGGCGGTGAACGGCTCCAGGCTTTGGCCGGCAAAGGCTTTGAATTCGTGATGATTTAAGATGGTGCTTTTTACGTTATTGGCAGCTACCAGACTTTTACTGTAGCCGGCCCGGTCACCGGTAAAGAGCGTGGCGCGAAGGCTGGCGAACACTTGCCAGTAGTTATCCATCGCGTCTATGTCGCGGTTGGGAATACCGCCTTGCAAGTGGGCGCTCAGGTCGTGCTGGTCTTCCGGCTCGCTGCTGTCGATGTAGCGGGGAATGTTCAGGTTGTAGTCGTTGCTGACTATCTCCGCCAGCGGCACTACGCGGCTGAAACCTGGCAATTCCAAGTACTTGGTAAACACATCCACGATTTTGTGAATGTCCTGGCTGCGCAGGCGGTTTTTGTTGCCCTCTTTCATAAAGCCTTTGCTGGCGTCTACCATAAACAAGCCTTTACGGGCCTGAGCATCGTCTTTGTCGATCACGATGATGCAGGCGGGAATACCGGTGCCGTAAAACAGGTTGGCGGGCAGGCCGATAATGCCTTTGATGTAGCCCTGTTTGATCAGGTTTTCACGGATGCGCGACTCGGCGTTGCCACGGAACAGCACGCCGTGGGGCAGAATCACTGCGCCTTTTCCGGTGCTTTTCAGGCTTTTTATAATGTGCAATAAAAAGGTGTAGTCGCCGTTCTTCTCCGGCGGTATACCCCAAACGAAACGGCCAAACTCGTCTTCGTGGGGATTCAGGCCACTGGTCCAGTTTTTGTTGGAAAACGGCGGGTTGGCCACGGCAAAATCAAAAGTTTTCAGTTTGCCGTTGGCATCTTTCCATTCCGGGCTGCTCAGGGTGTTGCCCTGCACGATTTTGGCGGTGGCGTTGTCGTGCAAAATCATATTCATGCGTGCCAGTGCGCTGGTGGCATTGTCCATTTCCTGGCCGTAAATACTCAGTCCACGGGGCGCTTCGTCATTGGCTTTTAGCAGCAGCGAGCCAGACCCGCAGGTAGGGTCGTACACGCTGGCGTCTTGCGCTGTGTCGCTGGTGATGCCAATCACCTTAGCCAGAATGCGCGACACTTCCGAGGGGGTATAAAACTGGCCTTTTGACTTGCCTGACTCGGTGGCGAAGTGGCGCATAAGGTACTCGTAGGCGTCGCCCAGCAGGTCATCACCATCGGCACGGTTGGAACTCATGTCCAAACCTTCAAAGGTGCCGATCAGTTTGGTGAGGCGATCCACCATTTCTTTGCCTTTGCCGATCTTTTCCTCGTCGTTGAAATCGGCGACGTCGATCACGCCTTTCAGGTCGTTTTCTTCGGCCAGAGCGCTGATGATTTTGTTGATCTTGTCGCCGATTTCTTTATCACCCTTCAGGGCAATCATGTCGTCAAAACTGGCGCCCTGTGGCACTACAATCATGCCATAGGGGTCACCTCTGTATTTGTCAGACACGTACTTCATAAACAGCAGAGTCAGCACGTAATCTTTGTACTGGCTGGCGTCCATACCGCCACGCAACTCGTCGCAACTGGCCCAAAGGGAGGAATAGAGTTCGTTTTTCTTAATGGCCATTGAAAATCCTTAAATGAAGAGCCCTTAGATCGAGAGCCCTTGAATAGGCTTATCTTTTCGGGCTACCGGATAAGCCTCACCGAGAAATAGCGATGGCAAAGGTAGCGTTTTCCGTAGCGGGTTGAGAGGTCTGTGTGCTGCACACACTTTGGTAGGATCAGAGGTTAAAGGCACTGCCGAAACCCCCTACCGTGGCAGCAGTCGCTCGACGTCGTCCGCATTGTTGGCGAACTCGGCACCGGCCTGCTTCATGTCGGTCATCGCCTGCTCAATGCTGTCCTCAGCGATACCCCGAACGGCTGCCAGATTAACGATGACCTGGAACCCGGCGCCTCTTAACTGTAGAACGGTTTTGGCGACGCAGTAATCAAACGCCAAACCACCAACAATGACAACGGTCACGCCCTTGCTTTCGAGGAATTCGATAACACCCGTGGTCACGGTATCACCCAGATCGTGATAGCAGGCACCATATGGGTGGCAGTCCGGGTCCAGACCTTTGTTCACCATAAAGTCGTAACCGGTGACGGGGTGCGGCAGGCCGTCCAGCAACTCGAAACCGAAGGTTCCCAGTTCCGCGTGCCGAGGCCACTTAATGTCGACATTTTCGCCCTCGACCTTACTGAACACGTCTTCGGGCGTGTCGGCGATCCACTTTGCATTTGAGGGGTGAGCATCCCGGGAACCAACCCGGAAAGCGGCCAGCTCGGCCTGAGCGTTCAACTCATCGACGATTTGGTCACCTTCCGGTACCGGCAGCTCATTCGGGCACAGAGGCGTGAACGTCTTCTGTGCGTCTACGTCAAAAGCGGCAATGCATGTCATGTCAGAACTCCTTGCTTATTGTGTGTCGGCTCCTTATGGAACGTTAAACCGGGCTTTCAGGTTGGCCAGGTACACAGGGTCATCACACATGCTCTTGCCGGGCTCATCGCTGATCTTCGCCACGGGCATGCCATTGCACTTAACCATCTTCATAACAATATTCAGAGGCTTGTAAGCGTCACCGTCGGGTGTCACGTAGTCGCCCAAGTCGTTGCTCAGAAACGTTCCAATGCCAAAGCTCGTCTGAATTCTACCCTGAAAATGTTCCGCGATATCCAAAGCTCGATCGAAATTCAGGCCGTCACTGAACACCAGCGTTTTCGTCATCGGGTCGATGCCCAAGGCCTCATAGTGGGCGATGAACTTTTCGCCCCAAATGATCGGGTCACCGCTGTCGTGGCGCACACCGGAGAACAGCACCGAGAACAAATAATCAAAGTCCGCCAGGAAGGCATCAGCGGTGATGCAATCGGTCAGGGCAACACCCAGGCGACCGCGGTAGACCTGATTCCACACTTCCAGAGCTTCTTTTTGTGACTGGGCGACATTTACAAACGCCTGATGTGCCTGCAGGTACTCGTGCGCCATAGTGCCGATGGCTGTGAGATTGTATTCCTGGGCCAAGTGGTAATTGCTGGTGCCGATGAAGTTATCGGGCAGTGTTTTGGCCAGATAGCCCACCACGCGGTTCTGCACGGTGTAGGAGAAGCGGCGGCGGGTACCGAAGTCGGCAAACTTGAATGATTCAATGCCGCGACGATCCAGCTCCAATTTCAGGTGTTCGACCTTTTCATAGAGCACATCCTGAAACTGGTCCTCACCGACATTGCCGTACCGGCGACGGTTGCGAACTTCACTAACGATAGCCAGTACCGGGATCTCGAACAGGATGGCATAGAGCCACGGGCCGTCGCACTCAATGACCAGCTCGCCCTGCTCCACCCGGATTGACAGGTAGCGCTTGGGATCGAAGCGGTACTGGCGCAGGAAGTCGATAAAGGCTGGTTTGAGGAACCGGATTTTGCTTAGGTACATCAATTCGTCTTCGGTAAAACCCAGCCCGTCGAGATCATGCAAGGCTTTGCGAATCTCGCCGGCATATTGCGCCAGGTTTTCATCGGTCCGGCACTGGAATTTGTACTTCACGATCACCGCTGCGTACTTTTCGAAAACGACCTGCTGCATGTGCAACTTGTAGGCGTCGGTATCCATCGCGCTGGTGATGGTTTGCTGGCGGAACAGTGATTTGTCGACGGTTGCGCTCATCGCTCTACTCTTTAGTCAATTCATTTGACGATAAACTTAGCGTCTAGCCTCGCTTGTGTCAATTGATTTGACAGAAAAAGTTCGGATGGTATTCTTAGATCAACACTTACTCACTGGAGACGCCTTCATGGTTGTCACGCTCGATTTTATTTGCCTGCGCCTGAACCCGGAATCCGGGCTGCCGGAAGTCATGCTGCAAGAGCGCCAGAAGGGGCCAGAGAGCGGTCGATACGCCCTTGTGGGAGGTTGGGTATGGGAAGAACCTGCGTCTGACGGGGGTGATTCAGATGAAACCCTGGGCGATGCCGTAACCCGCATTCTAAAAGGCAAGGTTGGCTTCTTGCCAAGTCATCTGGAGAAGCTCCCTCCGGAAGGAAGTGTGACCCGGGACGCATCACTGGGGTGGTCAGTGACGATTCCATTTCTATGTCTGTTCAATCGCCCGGACATGGCCGAACTGGATCAGCAGGACGGAATTAAATGGGAACCCATCGAGTCGATTCTGGCCGGAAAATACCCTCTGCCTTTTGATCATCAGAAGCTCGTGAACATCGCTTACGAAGCGTTCCTGAACAAAATCAAATACTCGTCGTTACTGCTCTACCTGCTCCCCGAGAAGGTTGCCGTGCGTCAGATCGTTGAAGCGTACAATATCTTTGGTATCTGCGTGAAGAAACAAACGGTGTTCAGTCGGTGGGTAAATACGGGACTACTGGCAGAAACCGGAGAGAAGCGATCGATTGCGGCGAAGGGCCAGCCATCGAAGCTTTACGGACTGGAAGAGAAATCTCTGTCTTATTTCGACAGCGAGATTGGCAAGAGCTACAACAAAGCGCTGTCTGCCGTTTGCTCCTGAATTTCAGAAGTCCCGCCCATGCTAAGAATAGAGTAAAAACTGTGTCGTCATGTGACTGACTGGAAACGCCGTGGGATATGGTTTCACGGCGTTTTTTATTTTTACATACTGTGCAATTGTAGTGGATCAATGATTCCGGACACCAACGTAGGTTGTAATATTGCCGCCATAAGCGAGTTATAGTGATCTGCTAATGGACATTGGTTAAACCTTGACACGGGTCGCTACGACAATAAGCCTCAATCAAAGAGGGAGTTGCGAAGATCAATGGTGGCAAAGGACCAATTGTGCAGGGAATGTGAAAAATTTTATTTAATGGCTTTCCAGATTGTCAAAGTCCTAGGAAAGCTAAAAGTAAGCATCCGCTATAACTGATGCTTTAGCTGTGTGAGTAGCCCATAGTCAGCCAGTCACGTTTCTTGACGGCTCTCATTACTTTACAACTTCGTATATGTAGTACAAATTAAGCCGGTGGAGCTGAACCGATGCCTCAGCAGTCAGAACTGCTGGCAAAATGCGACACTTGAGACCGGACAATTTTTAGAGTCGCGTGGCACTGCATTTCGGCAAATTCATCGAGAAATAGCGGTTTAGGCAGAACTCAAATTGGGCAAAGTTCGACACCAGAAACCGGACAATCGTGTGCCCGCAAGTGGCGTAAAACGTGTAAATATCGGTTTTAAAAGGGTTTTTATCTTTTTAGCACAGCGGTCATAAGCTGTTTAAAAACAGACTTTATGCCGACTAACATCTCATCTCGCCGTGTGAAATTCCCGCCCTACGAAGGCAGTGGTCGCAGGTTCGAATCCTGTCGGGCGCGCCATATTTTTCAAGGCCTTACGTGAAAGCGTGGGGCCTTTTTTATTGGCTGCGCCCAAACGGTGCCCTGAGTGTGTCCACAATTTCAATCTGCTTTTCCTTACCACTGTAATTATAACTACCGCCCAGATTTTGGCCCCCTCCTGTCGGGCACAGAAGCAGGCGCCCCGCCGGAAACCGCTTACATTGCGGCGATTTAAACTTGACGCTGCTATTCAGGCCTACTTAGCTTGAATGTATAGCTGCAAATTGTATGACCCCGGGAACGGACTATGATCCTGCTCGCGATATTACTTGTTGTATTCGGCCTTCCCATGTTGGTAGGGGGCGTCTGGCTTATTACCCTCGGGGGCAGCTGGTACTACGCTCTGGCCGGGACGACACTGATAATAATCGCCTTGCTGGTGAAGCCCCGGCGCACCTTCGCACAGACCCTTTACGCATTGCTGCTGGCAGCCACCGCCGTCTGGGCCTATTGGGAAGCAGGGTTCGACTGGTGGCCCTTAGCGTCGCGGCTGGGGGTTCTGCTGCTGCTGGCTATTCCGCTGCTGTTTCCCGGTGCGCCGGGTCGTCGGCATGGCGCTGTCACGCTTGCCATTGTCTGGATTGGAGTGGGCCTGTTCACTGTGGCCAGTATTCCTTACGACGCCCACCGCATCGAAGGAGAGCTCACCACCGATGCTGTGGTTCCAAATCCCCGGCTCGGGGACGTACCTCAGGGCGACTGGTTCAGTTATGGGCGTAGCAACCTCGGCCAGCGCTATTCCCCGCTGGACCAGATTACACCGGAAAATGTCAGTGATTTGGAGCTGGCCTGGCAATACCAGACCGGCGACCTTAAGGGCCCGGACGATGTCGGCGAAACCACCTACGAAGCCACACCCCTGAAAGTGGGCAATACGCTATACCTGTGTACTCCCCATAACTGGCTGGTGGCACTGGATGCGGATACCGGAAAAGAACGCTGGGTCTACAATTCCAGGGTGCCTTCCGAGAGCCAGCGCCAACACCAAACCTGTCGTGGCGTGTCCTACCTTCCTCCAAGCGCGGGACTCGATGATATTCCGGAGGTAAAAACCCTCCAGTCACCGGCAGAAAGTCAGGCCAGCAGGAAATGCGACTCCCAGCTTTTCCTGCCGACCTCTGATGCCCGCCTGTTGGCACTGGACCCGGTTACCGGCGCCCGCTGCAGCAATTTTGCTGACGACGGATCGCTGAATCTGATGCACAACATGCCCCACAAGCAAGATGGTTTTTATTACTCCACGTCCCCGCCAGTGGTTGCCAACGGCGTGGTAGTCGTCGCCGGGGCGGTCAATGATAACTACGCCATCAACTCACCGTCTGGCGTTATCCGTGCCTACGACGTCAAGACCGGTAAGCTGGTCTGGAACTGGGACCCTGCAAATCCGGACCAGACGCAACCTATTGGCGAGAACGACACCTACTCCACCAGTTCACCCAACAGCTGGGCCGTGGCCAGCGCGGACGAAGAGCTCGGCCTGGTCTATTTCCCCATGGGGAATCGCACGCCGGACCAATTGGGGATGTACCGCACCCCGGAGGAAGAAATCTACTCATCTTCGGTGGTCGCTCTCAGCCTGGAAACCGGACAGGTTGCGTGGGTGCAGCAGTTTGTTCATCACGACCTCTGGGATATGGATACGCCAGCCCAGCCCAGTCTGGTGGATATACAAACAGAACAGGGTCTGCAACCGGGACTGGTGGTACCCACCAAACAAGGAGATGTGTACGTACTCAACCGGGAAACCGGCGAGCCACTGATTCCCATTACGGAACAGTCAGCCCCCCAGGGCACTATTGAGGGCGACTATGCCGCCGCGACCCAGCCAGTATCTGCCCTGAGCTTTCGGCCCCCAACCCTGAAAGCCTCCGATATGTGGGGCGCCAGCGCCATTGACCAGATGGTCTGCCGTATCAGGTTCCAGTCCCTGCGTTACGAAGGCATCTATACTCCGCCTTCGGTCCAGGGCACCCTTGTCTACCCCGGCAATTTCGGCGTGTTCAACTGGGGCGGCATTGCTGTTGATCCGGAGCGCCAGGTGATGTTTGGCATGCCGCTGTACATGGCGTTCATTCAGAGGCTGGTACCCAAAGACAATAACACCCCCATGGGCCCTACCAACCAGGGTGAACAGGGACTGAATGAAAATGCGGGGGCGGAATACGCCGTCGAAATAAAGCCCCTGATGTCGCCCCTGGGTATTCCCTGCCAACGTCCACCCTGGGGCTATGTGGCGGGCGCGGACCTGCGTACCGGTGAAATCGTGTGGAAGCACAAAAATGGCACCATTAAAGATATGGCCCCCATTCCAATACCTCTGGAGCTGGGTGTGCCAGGCATCGGCGGCCCCATCATCACCCGCGGTGGTGTGGTATTCCTTGCAGCCACCGTGGATAACTACCTTCGTGCCTACAATCTGACGGATGGTGAAGAACTGTGGCGGGCCCGTCTGCCGGCAGGGGGCCAGGCCACCCCCATGACCTATCTGAACAGCCAGGGTGAGCAGATGGTGGTGCAGGTTGCCGGTGGGCACGGCTCTGTTGGAACCACCATCGGGGACTACGTACTGGCTTACAAACTGAAGTAAGCGCTCAGTAAGCCCAATCGCCTTTACCCGAAATCAGCGATAAGAGTGCCATCGCCAACCAAACAGGATTCACCGCCACCAGGGATCAGACGACTTTCTCCGAATCCGGGTACCAGAATAAGCAGCGCAAAACACGTTGTAACTTCTTTCTGTCACGGATGGACAAGCTGCTTCCCTGGCGGCCGTTGGAGCAGAATGGCTTTAAATCAGGTTATAAAGAAACACGGTCGCAATACCCGCCGGCGTTACAAACTTCAGTATCACCATGAAGGCTTTGTAAGCGCCGCCCTTCAGCCCGATATCTTCAGCCAGCCCCTCGCGGCGGATGGCCCACCCTGCAAACAGGGCGATAGCAAGTCCTCCCAACGGCATCATCACGTTAGAAACCAGAAAATCGAGCAGGTCGAATACCGTTTTGCCTTCAAAGAAGCCGATAAAGCCCAGCGGGTGCACATCGCCCCACAGGTTAAAGGACAACACGGTACCGATACCCATAAACCAGGCAGCGAAGCCCCCGGCCAGAGCGCTTTTAACCCGATTTACACCCTTGTGTTCCTCAAGCCATTCGACGACGGGCTCCAGCATGGAGATGGCGGACGTTATGGCCGCCACCAGCAGCAATGCGAAGAACAGAGCTCCAAACAGGATCCCGCCGCCCATCTGGCCGAAGGCCAGTGGCAGGGTCACAAAAATCAGACCCGGCCCGGCGCCGGCTTCCAGTCCATTGGCAAAAACCAGCGGGAAGATTGCAAGCCCGGCAAGCAAAGCCACGCTGGTATCCAGCACCGCAATGGTCATGGCGGTTTTGGCGATGTTGATGTTTTTTGGCAGGTACGAGCCGTAAGCCATCAGCACACCTATACCGATACTGAGCGTAAAGGCAGCGTGACCAAGGGCGATTAAAACACCTTCCGTTGTCAGACGGCTGAAATCCGGCGAGAACATGAAGCTGACAGCACGGCCAAAGCTGCCGCTGCTCATGGCGTAAAACACCATCACGATAAGCAGCAAAAACAGCATTGGCATCAGCATACTGACCGCTTTTTCAAGACCCTTACGTATGCCTCGGCCAACGATAAACACCACAATCGCCATGAAAACCGTGTGCCAGAGCAACAGTTCCCAAGGGTTCGCCAACAGGTTATTGAACTGCCCGCCTATGGCTTCTGCATCAGCACCCACAAACGAGCCGAGCGCCGCTTTACCGATGTAAACCAGCGACCAACCACCGATCACCGCGTAAAAGGACAGCACCAGGAAGGACGCAACCACGCCGTTCCAGCCGATGATGCGCCAGCCTTTGGATGTACCCTCGGTTTTTGTGAGGGTGCGCATGGTTGCAACAGGGCTTTGACCACCCCGGCGGCCAATCATGATTTCTGCGATAAGAACCGGCACACCGATAAGAAAAATACAGGCGAGATAAACCAGTACAAAGGCACCACCACCGTTTTCACCTGTGATGTATGGAAATTTCCAGATATTGCCAAGCCCAACGGCCGAGCCGGCTGCAGCCAGAACAAAAGCCATTCTGGAGGTCCAGAGACTACTGGTCTGCTGATGAGGGTGAACTGTTTCACTCATTGCGTTCTCCGTATAATTGTTTTTGTCGGATCGTCATCATTTAAAGCCTCTGTAAAAGAGGCTCTGATTACTTGTTGTCATTGGGTTAATGAGTTACTGCATAACTCTGCGAATCGCGCTGGCAACTCTTGGCAGTGCCCGGTCATTCAGGCCTGCTACATTCACCCGGCTACTTTCCAGCATGTAGATGCCGTGCTCTTCCCGTAATTGGCGAACCTGTTCCGGTGTTATACCCAGGAACGAGAACATGCCGCTTAATTCACTCTGCCATCCGGCGCGCAAGGCGTCATCACCCAGAATGATTTCGACGATGGCGGCGCCATGATGGGCGTCTTGCCTGTGTCATCTTTGTAAACTCCGACACCCAGATCGACCTTGTCGGGCCGGGTATCGTCACGAAACATCTGCATCAGTTGCAGAATCGGATCCTGAGGTAACTGCTTCAGCGACTCAAACATGATCTGCCTCCTTGTTGTCGGCCTGGCTGGTTCGGATCAGTGTCGGGCGGCCTGTGTCGAGGGCTTTGATCAGCTGTGAATGTTTTTCCTGCACAGCTTCTGCGGCCTGTTCGCGCACCGGACCATAGCCCCGCACTTCACCGGCCAGTTCCGCCAGCTGAAGAAAAGTGTCGTAGTTGCTGGCCTCCAGCCCACTGACAATCCGCTCCACAAGCTGTTGGTAATCTTTCAGCTGCGCCCGATCCATCTTGCGGTCGGAGGAATAGCTGAACGGATCGATGGCCGTGCCGCGCAGCACCCGGAACTTCGCCAGCAGCTTGAACGCCTGGAACATCCAGGGGCCAAACTGACGTTTCTTCGGCCGGCCCTGGGCATCGCTGCCACGGCTCATGATGGGCGGAGCCAGGTGAAAGTGAACCTTGAAGTCGCCCTCAAAGGTGTTGTTCACCTCCTTCATAAAGTCGGTTTCCGCAAACAAACGGGCCACTTCGTATTCATCCTTGAAAGCCATAAACCGGTACAACTGCTGGGCTACGGCACGGGTCAGCAACTGGTTAGTCTCGCCCAGAGTTTCCTCGGCTTTACGTACCTGCTGTACCATGTCCATATAGCGATCGGCCCAGCGACGGTTTTGATAGTTCACCAGATGCTTATGGCGGATATCGATCAGCTCTTCCAGGCCCGGCTCCGGCTTCACTTCTTCTACTCTGGCCTCGCCGGTGTTCAACAGATCGGTGATGACTTTCACGTCCACAGCGGCCACTCGACCCCAGCCAAAGGCTTCCTTGTTGCGTTCAATGGCAACGCCGTTCAGCTCGATGGCTTTCATCAGCGCGGCTTGTGACAGCGGCAACAAACCGCGCTGCCAGGCGAAGCCCAGCATCATCACGTTGGAAAACACCGTGTCGCCCAGCAGTTTCTCCGCAATACCATTGGCATCCAGCTGTGCGAAATTGTCATCGCCTACCGCGTTACGGATCAGATCCAGGCGCTTGTCTGCCTGCATGTCTGCATCCCGGAACAGCACATAGTCCGCTGTCGGCAGCTCGGCCTCGTTGGCTACCACACGGGTGTGATTGGACCTGAGAACGCTCAGCGCTTTCTGGGAGGAGGCAACCACCAGATCACAGGCAATCACGGCATCGGCCTGGCCGTTACTGATACGCACCTGGTGCAGCTTGTCCGGAGACGGCGCCATGCGAACATAACTCAATACCGTGCCACCCTTCTGCGCGAAGCCGGTGAAGTCCAGCACCGAGGTACCCCGGCCTTCAAGATGAGCGGCCATGGTGATGAGCTGGCCCACGGTCACAACGCCCGTGCCACCCACACCACCCACCAACAAATCGTACGAGCCCGCAAGCTCCGGCAGAACCGGCTCCGGAATATCCGCCAGTTTGCCGGTAAGCACAGAGCCGGTGTCCATACCTCGGGATTTGCGCAGCTGGCCACCCTCGATGGTCACAAAGCTTGGGCAAAAACCATTCACGCAGGAAAAGTCTTTGTTGCAGGAAGACTGGTCAATCTTGCGCTTGCGGCCCAGCTCGGTCTGGCGCGGTACCACCGAAAGGCAGTTCGACTGTACAGAGCAGTCGCCGCAACCTTCGCACACGTGATGGTTGATAAACGCCCGTTTGGCGGGGTCTGGGTACAGGTTGCGTTTGCGCCGGCGGCGCTTCTCAGCCGCACAGGTCTGATCGTAAATCAGGATGGTACAGCCGGGAATATCCCGCAGCTCTCTCTGTACCTTGTCCAGCTCTGTACGGTCGTGAAAGGTTACATCGCTCGGGAACAGTTGCTTGTGGCTATCGTACTTTTCCGGCTCATCACTAAGCACCACAACCCGGCGCACGCCCTCGGCGGTGACCTGTTGCGCAATCATTGGCACGGTAATCTGACCGTCCACGGGCTGGCCACCGGTCATGGCCACCGCGTCGTTAAACAGAATCTTGTAGGTAATGTTGATGCCGGCCGCTACGGCCTGGCGAATAGCCATGGACCCCGAATGGAAATACGTGCCCTCACCCAGGTTCTGAAATATATGAGGATTACCGATATAACGGCTCTTGCCAACCCAGTTGACCCCTTCGCCGCCCATCTGAATTAACGATTCCGTATTACGACCCATCCAGGACGCCATAAAGTGACAGCCAATCCCGGCCAGCGCTTTGCTGCCTTCCGGCACTTTGGTAGACGTGTTGTGGGGGCAACCCGAGCAGAAATACGGTAAGCGCTTTACGCCACCCGGATCCTGAGCGTTGCTCATGCTGTTTATAGCGGCCAGACGCTCGCTGAAATCTTCACCGAAGAAACGACCAAGGCGGTCTGCCAGAAAACCGGCTACTAATTTGGGGCTCAGCTCACCGACATAAGGAATCAGTGGGCGGCCCAGTTCATCCTGTTTACCGGTAATCAGCACCTCGCCGGGGCGGTCCGGTTCCGACATCGCCTCTTTGATCTGGCTCTCGATAATGCCCCGCTTTTCCTCGATAACCAGCACTTCTTCCTTGCTATGAACAAAGTTGAGAATACCGCGTCGCTCAATGGGCCACACCAGACCCACTTTGTAGATATCCAGCCCCATCTCCCGGGCCCGGTCTTCGTCAATACCCAGCAGATCAAGCGCTTCCAGCAGGTCCAGGTGGCCTTTACCGGTGGTAACAATGCCAAAGCGCGACTGTGCGTTATCAAACAGGCAACGGTCAATGGGGTTAGCCCGGGCAAACGCCTGCACAGCGGCCAGTTTGTGCTCAATGCGGGTTTCCAGTTGGGGCCCGGGCAGATCCGGCCAACGGTAATGCAGGCCGGTTTCCGGCGGGGTGAAATCGTCCGGGGTTACAAACTCTGGCAGCGCAGGTAGCTCTACCGACGCCGCACTTTCCACGGTTTCAGACACCGCCTTGAAGCCCACCCAACAGCCGCTGTAGCGGGACAACGCAATGCCCCAAAGTCCAAACTCCAGATACTCGGCAATGTTGGCCGGGTTGATCGTGGGCATGAAAAAACTCATGAACGCTACATCAGACTGATGTGGCATGGAGGACGACACACAGCCGTGGTCATCGCCTGCAATCACTAGCACGCCGCCGTGGGGGGAGCTTCCGTAAGTGGTGCCGTGCTTTAACGCATCCCCGGCGCGGTCAACTCCCGGCCCTTTGCCGTACCAGATCCCGAACACGCCATCTACCGTGCGGTCATCATCGGTCTCTACCTGCTGGGTACCCAGCATGATGGTCGCCGCAAGGTCCTCATTAATGGCAGGTACGAAATCGATGCGGTTTTCATCAAGATGTTTTTGAGCTTGCCAAAGGGCCATATCATAAGCACCCAAAGGCGAGCCCCGGTAGCCACTTACCATGCCCGCTGTGTTGAGCCCCAGTTTGCGATCCAGCGCGGCCTGCATCAAAGGGATGCGAACCAGCGCTTGGGTTCCGGTCAGGAACACCCGGCCAGAGTCCCGCAGGTAGCGGTCTTCAAGCGTGTAGTTGTCCAGCTGCGGGCTGCCCGCCTCGGCGTTGCGGTCTTGAGCGATATCGGGTTGAAAGATGTCAGTGGACATGGCGCCCTCCTCTTGTTGATTTTATGATCAGAATTCTAGAGGGAAGTTCGCAAAAGGTGCTTGCGTATTGGGCAGGAATCATCTTGGTTTGCGGAATATTCTTTGATAAAAACCAGGTGTTACTAAATGAAACAGGTGGAACTGGACAAACTCGACCAGCGCATCCTTGTGATATTGCAACAGGATGGACGAATCAGTAACCAGCAACTGGCGGAACAGATCGAGCAGCAGGTGAGCAGCTATCCAGAAGTGCTTCAGTGTTTCGCGGTTACCGGTAATGCGGATTTCGTGTTGCGGGTGATCGTGCCGGATATGGCCAGCTATGACCGCTTCCTGAACGAAAAAATATTCACCTTGCAGGGTATTGCACAGGTTAACTCCAACTTTGCACTGCGTGAGATAAAAAATACCCAGACGATACCGTTAGGGAGTGCGTAGGAACGATGCGTTAGCCCTCTAGACCGCGTTGCCTCGACTATCACCGAGACCTGAAGCTGCACTCCAGAGGTGCAGGTTCGAATCCTGACATCTCATTTATAGAAGCCAGGTCATCTGATGAAAACCGAAAGGGATACAGAAGTATGAACGCACAAAGACCGGGCAATTGCCCGGTCTTTCTATTGCCTTTGTCTCACTCTCGCTCTGAACAAGCGATGCGCTTTCAGTAAAACTTAGAACTTCACGCGCAAACCGGCCAGCATACCCATATCCACTTCTGTGCCATTTTTTTCCAGGTCACTGTTAGCAACCTCGGCAAAGACACTCACGTTCTTGGCCTGCGGAAACTTGTAGGTCACGTTGGCGTACCATTCGGTGATGTCTTCGAAGCCATTCTCATCGGAGTCCTTGTTGCCCATGCCCACAGCCACATCGGTGGTGCTGGCAACGCCGAAGACTGCCGCAATGTTGTACTGCTTGGTCTCAAAGTCGGTGTTGTTGTCGTCGGTCACGCTGTAATCCGCTGCCAGATTCATGAAACCGAAATCGTAGGATGCGCTGACACCATAGGTGTCCAGTGAATCCGCAGAACCGGCTGGATTGTTCACCTGATAGGCCGCTGCCAAAGTCAGATCCGCAATGTCGGTCGCCACGAACACATCGAAGTACTCTCCATCAATGCCATCACCGTCGTCTCTCGCGTCCATCTCGTGAGACGCCGCGATGTACACATTGTCCAGCTCAACATCAACGCGCAAGGTGTCATCGCCATCGGTACCCGTATCATCGAAGCGGTCTTCATCGATGGTTTTAATTTCATAGGCTTCTTCAATGCCAAATTCATCGGAGGCAAAGTTCTGCTTGCCGAAGGAGAAAGAGACAACGTTGTACTTCAGCCCTACGTAAGCTTCTTCCAGGTTACTGCCGTTTTCATCTTTTTCCGCGGCATCCTTGAAGCCAAAATCCAGGCGACCAAAGGCCGTAAGGTCGTTGCCCAGCTCATAGCTCACATAGTTTTTCAGCTCCAGATCGTCGTACTCCACCTCAGCACGCTCATCATTGCCAATAGCCTGACGCATCTGAACCTGAAAATCGCCGTTCAGCTTGTAGGTAAAACCGTCTTTTTCATAAATGGTTGCAGCGCTGGCAGAACCTGCCGCTATAGAGGACACAGCAACAGCCAGAAGAAGCTTCTTCATAGGTTTTCACTCCAGTTTCGATTGATTTTATAGGCTTTTAATTGCTGGATTGGATCCAGTTCTTCCACTCTTTTCGAGTTTGCTTGTCGGCTTGCAAATACCAGTAGTGCAGCATTTGGCGGACCGTTTCCTGATCCAGAGCGCCCTGACCACCAGCCTTTGGCGAGGGGCCCTCTGTATCTCTATCGGCATCAGCCAGTCCCGGCAGTTGCATGCGGATGGCCGCGGGTGAAGAAGTGCGGTTAAAGGCCTCAAGCTCACCCGGATAATCCCGAAACACCTGAAATCCCTCTTTTTCCAACACATCCACGTGGTAGTTCACCGGCGTTCCTGCAGCGTTGGTCAGACGGAAATCCTTCTCGCGATTAAAGGCTGTCATCTGCCGGCGGGTTTGAATGCGGGGAGCTGACAGCGTCAGTTCGGTGTCAGCCGCTTCAAAAAGCAGGACAAAAGCCTCGCCGGTCTCGGGGAATGCATCATCGCTGGAACGGCCCAGCATTGCCGTGCAATCCACAACCAGCTGCTGGGTGCCATTGGTCAGCGTCAGCGAACTGTCCGGCAGAGCCGTTTTTTCTTCGCCGTTGACCACGTGGGCCTGCACACAAGGGCCGAGTGCCAGCGTTACTTCGGCAAGGGCCTGAGCAGAAAAAAGCAGGGCCAACAAAAAAGACGGGGCAAAAATAGCTTTCAACGGACACTCCAGAGGTTCAGATTCGTAACTTTCCGGTGTGCGTTTTGCATTGGGCGACAACCGAAAGGCCAAAATTTGGAAAAAAGCCGGGAGCAACCCCGGCATCAAAGTTTCTTCACCCAAAAGTCAACATCAACTCAAAGCCGGGACTCCCCTCAAGCTCTGAAACTTCAATTTACAGGTAATTTATTGCAATAAAATTAAGCATTTATGAAAGTTTTACGACAGTTTTACGACGGGAAGCGCGAGGAAGGAGATAAACGGGAAAAGCCCAGAGCGGCGGCAAAACTGCCACTCCGGGCTTGTCTTTCTTCAGGAACAGGCGTTAACGAATTTCGTAAATGGTGGTTGTGCCACTCACTTCGTTGCCCACAATCAGCAACGGTCGACCCTCCGGAGCCTCGTCAGCAGAGACAAAAAGAATACTTTCGGGGCCAAGGTCTCCGGCGGCCCAGGCAGGGGCAGTGCCATCGTCAATGCGGTCTTTAATCGAGTAATTGAAGTTCCGGTTATTGAGGTATTGAATGTATTCCGGGCTGGCAGGGTTGCTGATGTCATAAACCATCAGCCCACCCGTACGCTCCAGCCCGATGAACGCATAGGTGTGCCCGTTGATCTGTGCGGTTTCAATCGCTTCGGGTTCCGGCCCTTTGGCGTCACTGCGGCTATCGCCACTGTTTTCATCATTGTCGTTATTAAAATTGGGACCCAGGAGGTTGGCGGTAATCACTTCGAATTCGTTGCCGCTGTCGGCAATCAACTCTCCAGAACGACTCCAGATGCTAAAACTGCGCGCGCCATAGGCCAGCGATTGGTCCAGCTCACCGTCGCCATCAGTGTCTGCAGTCAGGGTCGTCAGTAATCGGCCAATGCCGGCTGCGTTAGTGAAATCCGCTTGCCGAAACACGTTCTTATCGGCCAAAGGCGCATCCGCAAACCGGATTTCCTCCACGAAGCCATCGTATTCACGGGCATCGCCTTCATTGGCGGTCAGGTAGTAGACCTCGCCGTTGATTTCCACAGATTTGATGGTATCTGGCATGTACATGCCGTGAACCGGCCAGTTGGCGATATTGATTGCATCATCCTTGTCTGAGACATCAAGCTCATTGCCGGGAATGGCATGGTTTTTTGTACCCAAGGCGATTATTCGAGTGACTTTCGCTTGTTGAATATCGATCACCGCAATGGCATTGTTTTCTTGCAGAGTCACCCAGGCTTCCGTCCCGTCTGGCGATACCGCGATGTATTCCGGCTCCAAATCCTGAGCTACCGACGACTGACCGTCATGCAGATACGCTCTGAGTATTGTGTCTTCGTCACCCGCTTCAGTGTCACCGTCAAACTCGGTGGTCAGAGTGATGGTATTACCAGCAATCGAGGCAACTCGATAGGGCAAGGGATCGCCTTCACTACTGGCGATGGTCATCCACATGCCTACGTCAACAGCAGAGGTATCTTTAACCATCAGCGTCGCGGGCTCGCTGTTTTCAAACCCGGTCACCTGCAATTCAGTTCTGCCGTAGTTGCCAAAAATCCGCACCTGCTCCGGCAGCTCGGCGGCCCGGGGACCATCCCGGTTAAAATCTCTGAAATCTACCGTCAGTGCCTGAGCTTTAGCCGGATTCCGGGCATCGATAATCGTCACCGAACCTTCTGGATCCTCGCTGTAGTCAGCATTGGGTTCGCCTTCATTGGCTACCAGTATGTGTCGACCGTCGGGCGTGAACGTCAACATATCGGGAAGTGAACCCACGGCCACTTGCCCGAGAAAACGCAGGTCATCGGAGCCATAAATTTGCACCCGACCGGCAGATGTCTGTGTGCTGTTTTGTACAGCAACAGCCACCCGACCGTCAGAAACACTGACGCTGTTGATAGCCCCAGCTTCTGGCCAATGCGCACCGGCAAAGATCGTTCCCACTTTCTCAGGATGAGCGGGATCACTCAGATCCAGGACATCCACCGCACCCTGCTGGGCGTTGACCACAAATACTTGAGTGGTATCCGGATCATAAGCAACAATTTCTGCAGCACTCTCATCAAATTTATTATCGATACTGGTAAAGCGTCCTATCTGAGCCAGGGAAATCTGTTTACCGGCAATGGGCTTAGCACTATTGGCCGTATTGCTAACGTTACCAGCACAGGCTGACAGACCCACGGTGGCTGAAAGAATGGCTGCTGCAAGAATGGATTTGCGGATTTCCATGTACGCCTCTCTGGTTTGCGATCGGGTTTTATCTGCCGATAACATTAGTTATTCAGTGTGACGAAGAGGCGTCAGGGAAAAGACAGTTTTGCTGCAATCTGATTACAGGTAGGTGGATAGCAGATCGTTCAGTGCACTGGGCAATGCCCGCGACGCCCATTCGAACTCGGACCCGGTCTCATGCTGATTGGTTCGCGGATGAACGAAGTTATAAAAGTACTATCGTTTCAATAGAGGCCAAATCGCTTTAGCAGCGATTGTCCCAGCGCCTTCAAGTATTTCTGTTTCGCTAATGCCGCGAAAATGTAAAATCAAACATATGCCTTGCCTATGCCAACCCTCAAAGCTATATTGCTTGTGACAAACACCTATAGGAGCAGCTAGAAATGCGTATCGTCTCTATTTTCAAAAACGGTAAGAACCAGGCTGTTCGTATCCCCACCAACATGGCCTACGAAGGCGTTGGGGAGCTTGAGATTTCACGGGAAGGCGACGTGATTACTCTGCGTCCTGCCCGCCCATCCTGGGCATCCTTTGCTGAGTTGCCGAAGGCTGATTCTGGCTTCCTGCAAGAGCGTTCAGTGATCGTAAGTGACGAAGCCAGGTTCAATCTTTGATAACCTACATGCTCGATACTTGTATTTGCTCTTTCATCATGCGGGAGCATCCGGCCTCGGTGATCCAGCGGCTAACCGCCGAAGTTGAGCAAAGCAACCGAATTGTTATTTCAACCATCACCTACGCCGAAATGCGTTATGGTCAGATAGGCAAAAAAGCCTCGACCAAACACAAGACGCTCGTGAATGAGTTCGTGAAACGGTTGGATGCCGTGCTGCCGTGGGATCACCGGACAGTCGACGCTACCGTCGAAGCCATGGGATTGTTAACTAAGGCTGGAACGCCCATTGGCCCCAACGATACAGCCATTGCGGGGCATGCGATCGCCTCAGGCTGTACGCTGGTGACAAACAACGTTCGTGAATTTAGCCGTGTTACTGGCCTTGTTTACGAAGACTGGGTCGAGAGTTCATCCGGTTCGGCTCACTGAGCGCGTAGGGCTTTTCTTCACTCATAAAGCTTTCTCCCTCAAGCGTACTGATGAACCCCACGCGGACGCTTTCCAGCCTTCATAAAGCGCAGGCTCTCGTTGTCGTGTTCGAGTCCTGAGGCTTGCCGGTGCTGCTCCAGAAAAGCCATGGCATCGGTCCGAAGCGGCAGCTTGAGTGCCACGTTGATTTCCCAACGCTTATAACCAAGATCCGCCAGTGTGTCGTCTTTCTCGGCCAACAGCGTCAACGCCATGCGCCGAAACTGTTGGCGCCGGGAATAGCGACCCAACAAGGTGGCTAAGTGCATCCCGATTGTCTGATCATTCTTATGGGAGCCTGGCATCGCTGTTCCTCCTTGTTTGAGTCTTTAACCCGCATGAATGGCTGAGGTCCGTAAACGCGCCCACCTCATTGCATTGAACCGTTATGGTGGCGACTTCTCTGCGTTCAATCAAACGAAAAGAATTTAACTCTGCCTTCAGATATGCTTAAGTCAGATGCCAATTCTTTTTTAGGAGGTGTAATCAGGTGACGATGCCCCTGCTCGATAATGAGGTACTTAGAACGTTTGTCGCGATTGCAGAGTGTGGAACGTTTACCGCTGCCGCAAAAGTCGTCCACCGGACGCCTTCGGCGTTGAGCATGCAAATCAAGCAACTTGAAAAAATCCTGGGCAAAAGTCTGTTTGTTCGCGAGCCGCGTCAGGTGCGGTTGACCAACGACGGTGAGGTGTTACTGGCATACAGCCGTCGGCTATTGCGACTCAACCAGGAAGCGGTAGAGCATTTCATCGCACCCGCGCTGGAGGGCAAGGTGGGTTTTGGTACCTCAGATGATGTTGGTACTCGAATTCTACCCGAGGTACTCGCCCAGTTTGCGCGTTCCTATCCGGCTGTGTTGGTGGATGTTGTTGTCGGTTCAAGCAAGCAGAATCTGACAAAGCTGGATGCGGGAGAGCTCGATATGGTGCTGGTGACTGTGTCAGAACGCGTTAGGGGCATTCGTGGCGAGGTTGTACATGAGGAACCACTGGTTTGGGCAGGCAAAGAGGGTTCGTCTGCGTATCTGAACAAGCCCCTGCCGATTGCGGTGGCTCACGAGGGATGCGCATGGCGCCAGATGACATTACTCGCCCTTGAAAACGCTGGCACGCCATACCGGATCGCCTACACCTGCGAGCACTGCTCCGGCCAGGAAGCTGCGATGATTGCAGACCTTGCCGTTGCGCCTTTCCCCCTGAGCCTTGTGCGGTTACCGCTCAAACAGATTGTCAGCGACGACCTACCAGAGATAGGCCGTTATCAGCTGGCACTCGTGCGCAGAGGCTCCAATCCCCTCAATAACGCTTTGGCGGCCCACGTGAAAAGTGCCTTTCAGAACTTGCAATGATGTCGCTTGGTTAATCATCAGACGTTAGCAGCAGCTCAACCGAGCATGAAGCAGATTCGTTCCAATTCCGTATCCAGTCAGGCATAGCCTCTGCAGGCATAGGACGTGCGATACCGTACCCCTGGCCAAAATCACATCCGAGTTTTACCAGTTGTTCACTGTGTTCTGGCGTCTCGACACCTTCTGCAATCACGGCAAGACCGAATGATTTGGCCAAGCCCAGAATGCCCTGAACAATGGCAAAATCGTTAGAATCAACCAGCATATCGCGAACAAAACTCATATCAATCTTGAGTTTTTCCACTGGCAGCCGCCGCAGGTAAGACAATGACGAATAGCCGGTGCCAAAATCGTCCAGTGAGCAAATAACACCCAGCTTGCGACAGGCTTCGATCGTCTTGGATACAACCTCCAGATTCTCCAGGGAGGAGGTTTCGACAATCTCCAGCTCAATCTGTCCGTTCGGAATCGACGGGTAAAGGCTGAGTATTGCCTCCAGTCGTTCTACGAAATTGAGCTGCCTGAGGTGTAAGGAATTGATATTGACACTTACGGGTATAAGAACCCCTTGGCGCGACCAGGCCCCGCTCCGGGTGCTGCCAGCGAATCAGGGCTTCGGCTCCGACGACCTCGCCCGATTTCAGGTTTACCTGGGGCTGATAGAAAAGCACAAACTCATTTCTGTTCAAGCCCAGCTGAATCCGTGTCTGATCCTCATGAAGGCTACGAACCGCCTTGTCGTTTTCAGTGTCGAAATACTGGAACCGATTTCTGCCCTTCTGTTTCGCAACGTACATCGCCTGGTCGGCCTGACGGAGAAGCTGATCGGCGTCCAGAATCTCGCTTTGCGGATAAAATGTCAGACCAATACTGGCAGTTATAAAAATCTCTTGCTCCGCCAAGGTCACTTTTTCAGCGATGGCCAACAGAATCCGGCTGACAACATTTTCTGCTCTTTCCGTTGCGCCAAGCTCTGGCAGAACCACCACAAACTCATCGCCACCGAACCGGGAAAAGGTATCGCTGCCGCGGAGTTCCTGTGACACTCGCCAGGTAATTTTCTTTAGCAGGTCATCCCCCACGCCATGGCCCAGGGTATCATTGACCTGCTTGAACCCGTCAAGATCAATAAAAAGCAGCGCATCGTATTTGGCCATGCTCTCAAGCTGCTTCTGGTAGTTCGGAGCACCCACTTGGCGGATGTTTGCTTTGCGAGCGCATTGAAACAATGTGCGATGGCGTCTGCCGTTTAACGCTTGGGTCTGAAACCATAGGAGTTCGGATCTGCTTGAGTTTCGGCAACCGGTTCCAAAGCGAGCTTCCACAAGGATTGCATCGCTCTGTCTCGCATCGTCGGTATCCCTAGCGGACGTTTCTTTCCATTGCTCTTGGGTATGTAGATACGTCTTAGCGGTTGCGGTCGATAACCGCGATGCTTCAACGCTAGTGCTCCTTTTAATTTGGCGGCCGGAGTCGACCAAACCTTGCCATCGATCGCCGGCGGTACCGTATTCACGATGGGCTATCGGTAAGAGCCCATACCTGACCGCACACCTTTTTGGTTCAAGCCTATCAGCATCTTTGGCTTGTCTGGCATGACGACGTTTATAAGAGATTCACATCTGTTGGCCGTAGCCGCTCGTCCCTAGCCCCTTTCCGCCTCGATGCTGGCAGATTATGTCTTTCCTCACGGGTCGACATACCGACTGAGTCGGCGGTTACATTGTCCCCGAAGCTTCGCACGGTGCTGTTACCGGCTCCGCACGTCCGGGTAGGGAACGGTTGGTGAAACAACCGGTTTCGTCAGGTGAACGTACCCTGCGAAACAGAAATACAGGCGACTTTCAGGTCGCACTGCCAAAGTGCCATTCATTGCCTTTTTTGGCTTGGTGCATCTCTGGATTCCGTGCCTTGGCCCGGTTCTTCGTGGATGGCGGCGCGGCAATAATGGTGGCGTCTACGATCGTGCCTTCGCGCATGAGCATGCCGCGCTCGGCCAGGGCACGGCTTGTTCCATCTCGGCCAGAAACCGCTCACGTCGGGTTATCTTTTTCTTGGCGGAAAACTCGGCTTGGGCGAAACTCGTCTGCTTCATGATCGTTCCTGGTCGGTTCGATTGTCGGGGATTTGATTTTACCAAATCAGCGACTCAAGCGGAATTAATCAGCGTTTCCCTAGTGTCCCTTAACAAAAATCCGTATAGATAATTATTCTGTCCTGTATAATCTGACAAACAGACACAGGAGAGGTGCTCATGGCGCGGATAGCTAGACCCCTTGAAGTTAGTGACTCTGAACGAGAGGAGCTGGAGTCGTGGTTGCGGCGACAACGCATGCCTGCCGCTGAACAGTTGCGAGCGCGCATCATTCTGCTAAGTACTGAAGGCCTTCCGGGCAGGGTGGTCGGTGACCGCGTTGGGGTGACCTCCGAAACGGTGAATAAGTGGCGAAATCGTTTCAAGGCGCGCCGGGTTGCAGGCCTGACTGATGCGCCCAGAACCGGTCGGCCTCGAACCATAAATGATCAAAAGGTTACTGATTTAATTAATAAAACGCTCAGGGAAAAGCCAAAAAATGCCACTCACTGGTCGACGAACCTGATGGCAAAAGAGGCCGGATTGAGCGCTATGTCGGTGAGTCGAATCTGGCGGGCTTTTGGTTTGAAGCCGCATCGCCATGATACCTTCAAGCTGTCTACCGATCCCCATTTTGTAGCCAAGGTTCACGATATCGTTGGCTTGTACATGAACCCGCCAACGAAGGCGTTGGTGCTGTGTGTTGATGAGAAGAGTCAGATACAAGCTATCAATCGAACTCAGCCAGCGCTACCCCTGTCCTTCGGGCACACGGAAACCAGAACACATGATTACGTCCGACACGGCACCACAACGCTGTTCGCGGCACTTGATACAGCGACAGGGGAAGTGATCGGCAGGCTTCATCGCACGACACCGTGCAACGGAGTTCCTGGCCTTTTAAAAAGAGATTGATCGCGCGGTTCCGCACGATATGGACGTTCATCTAGTCATGGACAATTAC
Source organism: Marinobacter sp. LV10R520-4 (assembly GCF_002563815.1). NCBI lineage: Bacteria > Pseudomonadati > Pseudomonadota > Gammaproteobacteria > Pseudomonadales > Marinobacteraceae > Marinobacter > Marinobacter sp. LV10R520-4. Next base: position 1,163,484 of record NZ_PDJM01000001.1, read on the forward strand.
GGGACGCACAAAACGGCAAAGGTGCGCGCCTGGTTTGCCGCGAGGCCTCGCTATCACGTGCATTTCACGCCGACTTCAGCGTGTTGGATCAATCAAGTCGAGCGGTTCTTTGGGCTGATTTCAGAGCATTGGATTAAACGAAATTCACATCGCAGCACACGAGAGCTTGAGAGCTCGATCAAAGACTATCTGAAGATTTACAATGAAGACCCGAAACCCTTTGAATGGCATAAATCTGCCGACCAGATTATTGAGTCAATCGCCAGATTATCAGACAAACTCAATAAACAAATGAACTTCTGTTAAGAGACACTACCCGCTTTCCCATTGAACTTCTCTGCTATCCCGCACTCTCTCTAATCTTTTGCACAGCCAGCAACGTAAACTCGTGATCAACTACGCAGTAAAAGGGAAGTTTGTACCTTGAATATTCTCTACTGGTTTACCCGGTCGGCACTTTCATAGACCGCTGGGGCGGCGACGCAGAGCAACCCGTTGGGCTACACACAGTGGACGCTGCGGACTGGCTTCTCTCATACTGATGAATAACAAAGTAAGCGGACAGGTCTTTCCAAAACCGTACGACACTGCTCATCCAGGTTTGCACGGAGCCATTCTGACAAAACGGACCTAAACAGGAGCTTCGATTGCCGTGACCGACATCAACCTGATCCAGATTCTACTGGCCAACATCGCCCTGCTGGCAGGCGCCTGCCTGCAAGGGATTGCCGGCTACGGAATCGGCACCCTGTCAGCACCGCTGATGTTTCTGGTCAGCCCGCTGCTGATACCCGGGCCATTGATACTCAACGCTGTATTGCTGACCATCATGATGCTGATCCGCAATCGCGCCAGCCTGAGTTTCAGGCAAGTGCGGTTTGCTATTGGCGGCGATGTGGTGGGCACGGTGCTGGCGGGAATGACCCTCGCGGTGGTGTCCACCCAGGCCTTCGGGCTGATTTTCGGCGGTTTGATCCTGGCGGCAGTGGCGCTGAGTGTGGCCGGGTTGAGGCCAACACTGACACCGCGCAATAGTGTCATTGCCGGAGCTGCCTCCGGCTATATGGGGACGATTACTGCAGTAGGCGGGCCTCCCATCGCCCTGATCTATCAGAACGAGCAAGGCCCCCTGGTGCGGGCCAACATGTCTGCGTTCTTTCTGTTTGCCAGCTTCGCCAGCGCGATCGCTCTGGTGGTCTCGGGCCATCTCGGAGTGCGTGAGGTGATGCTGTTTGTCGTCACGTTTCCTGGTGTACTGGCTGGTTTCCTGCTGTCTGGCCTATTGGTACATCGGGTACCCTTCGGCGGTCTGCGTCCCGTCATCCTGGGCATAGCAGCCGTCGCTGGCGCTGCTGCGGTCATTAGGGGTATCTGGACCTACTGACTTTTCGACACCTGAACCGGTTCCCAACTGTTCATGGAAAGCCAGCCAGTACACCAGGAAACGGCAGCGCAGCTTGCGCAACCTCACCGGAAAGTTGTTTTAACCGCGTTGCCCTGGGTGACCGTCACAGCCGGGGTGTTTTTTGCTGGTCTGAATCTCATTTTCGGCTCTCAGTCCCTGGCGGTTTTAGAGCTCCTGATGGTCGGATATTCGGCTTTCCTGCTTTATATCATTCGCAGCACCCACCCTTTGTGATCGGAAGCGGGTACTGCCCAGGAGTGATTAACCCGTGGACATCACGAGTGCAGCACAAACCCTGACCGAAAGCGCCAACACGCTGTTTATCCTGATCGGTGCCATTATGGTGCTCGCTATGCACGCGGGCTTTGCCTTCCTTGAGGTGGGCACCGTTCGGCATAAAATCAGGTCAACGCGCAGGTAAAAATCATTACCGATTTTGGCGTTTCAGCCAGGGTTATGAACTGGTCAAGTTTTTCTTTTTGCTGACATTTGCTGCCGCAATCCCCGCCATTGTGTCTGGCGGCATTGCGGAACGTGCGAAGTTCTACCCGATGCTGATCGCCTCCGCCCTGATCGCAGGTGCAATTGCCGGGGCCATTTTCGTCTACCTGTTCGAGTGGGCCCAAAACAAGATCGAGGTAGACGAGAACTTCCGCCGGCGCAGGCGCGTAAGAGCGGTTCTGAGCGTTGATCTGCGACCGAACAGACGAGGCGTTCCCCCGCAGACGCGTAGGAACGCTCACTCATTTCAGCAATCTGCCCGGCGCCTAGCGGTACAACTCGCGGCGAAAAATCAACGGCGTCGGGCCGCTGTAGATGCCGAAGGTGGCAATGCCTTGTGCAGCTTCGCGGCCTGTGCCATTCCAGTCAAAGTCCAGCCAGGTAGGCGGCAGCGCGGGGCTCGGCCCGCCGGCAAAATGGACGCGTACTGAGCCCGTTTTACCGGCACCGGGCGCCGTCAACCCCAACTGGCCGACGCCCGCCGAAGGGCCCACCACGCTCGGGGTAGTTTCGCCTGCGGCCAACTGGCCACTAAAGCCATCCAGCACCGGATCGCCTAAGACGCCAGCCGAACAGTTATCCAGGCCTTCGCGCACAAACGCGCTGCCGGTCGCCTTGGCCTGCCAGGTCTCGATAGTCAGCGGCAGATTCAACGCCTGCAATTCTGAGCCATGGGCATTGCCGATACGCAGCCGGCCCAAGCGCACTTCGCTGCCGCCAAATCCGGGCTCACGCACAGTGAGAGGATCGGCATCGGCGAAATAGTCCGCACAGGCCGCGCCACTGTCTTTATTGCCATGGGTATAACAAACCCCATCCTCATCCGTTAGCGCTGCGGCGGAAACATTCAAGCTAACAAGCGCTTGAAAAGGCCGATCATCGATCGTTGGCGTGACCGCAGGGAGATACCAGAGCTGCTGGTCGCTCCAGCGAGCGATACGAATTCCGTTCCCCTCAGTGGCCAGATCATCCAGATACTCTGACTGGGTAATGTCGACTTCTTGCAAACGCGCCGGCACGACTGGCGGCCCCACAACGTATCCCTGATCAAAACTGGCTACGCCGGTTACAGAGGTGTATTGGCTGCGCTCGGGAGCGTTTAACCGCCAGAAATCGCCGCGATCGTAGTTCGTGGTGACGACGCCGGCGCGATTGTGGCCACTCACCTGCAGGCGCGGTGCCTGACCAGCAGCAAAGCCCATCGGCTGCCCCTGATAACTGAACGGGCCACAACTGGGCGTCAAACTGGCCGAACCCACAACGTCCAGGTAGGCCGGAATAAAACGACCGATATTGGCGCTAGTACTGACTTTGTCGATAACGCCGTCACCGTTGCTGTCGCCGACTGCAGGGCCGTCGAGATAGTTCGGCGGATTAGCGGTGATGGTGAACACTCCAACCTCAGAAATCGTCTGATTGGTATGGGTTTTTTCTCCCGCGTCACCGAAAACGATATCGACATTGGTCTCGCCAAGAATGCCGGAAGAACCAGAATCAGGAGCAACTAAGCTACTGGTGAGGGTTATGCCGCTCTGTCGATAATTCGGGGTGACGGCTTTTACGCTACAAAAGTCCGTATCCGCACCCGCCTCCCAAGCAACGGCCTTCACGCTCAAATCAAAGGGATCCCCCGCGGGAACGAAAACAGAGCAATTAGCATCGCCCAAAAGGCAACTGCTGTTCGTCGTGTCACTGTATAGGCACAACCCATACGGCCTAACTACAAACGTATTCCCCGTCGAGGTCATCACCAGCCCGGTATCGGCTTCTTTATCCTCATAGCGCAGGCTCAAACTGAGCTTGCCAGCATCTGGATAGAACAAGCGAATGGGTGCTTCTGCTTGCGCATTGAAATCCAGCGGCACTAGGGTAAAGGCTGATGAAATGTTGGAAATCTCAACATCGTTCACTTTTAGCTTCGGACTTCCCACTAGGTCTGTCGGCGCAGGATTGATGTAGTCCGAAGCAAAACCAACCATGCGCTCACTCTTTTCCGAGAAACCGGGGATACAACGAAGCGGATCAGCCGGATCACTTTTTACCGCGCGCACCCATACGTCATCGAGCGTTGTTCGCCCTGCAATATGGTTCGGAATTAGAGAACTACCTGTTTGACTATCAAACAGTACAAAACCGCTCTCGACCATTTGCAACGTGCAATTAGAACTCAGGGCATTTGAGCCAATGCTGCACAGGGTCTGCGCCGATGCAGCAGGCGTGGACGAGGCCATGCTCAAAAATGCCTCCCCGAACGTACCGGCGCGCAATGCATAAACTTGGCTACCGCCCGTGAATGTCTGGGTCTGACTATTCGTAGTTACGCCCTGCGTTATCTGAGCCTGGGCCGTTATCGAATCGGTATAAAGATCGCAAGTTTCATTCAAACAAGCCTTAACGGTGACATCCAACGGATTGCAGGTCAGACCGCTAGCCGGTGCGCTTATCTCGAAGTGATGGATATCGCCAACCACTACCGCCGAGCAAGCAGACGGAATATTGATGACCAGGTTGATGTCGCCAACGCTGCCCCCTGTTTTTACAATCGCGACATCCGAGGTCACCGTGCCGCGAACCTGTGAGTTGGTCAGGGTGATGACGCCCGCACCGCTGCTGACATTGCCGCCAATCGAGGTGGTGGTCGTGGTGATGGCGCCAGCACCGATGCTGCTGACATTACCGCCGACCAGCAGACCGGTCAGCAGACCGGTCAGGGTGATAACGCCACCGCTGATCACATCGTTGCCGACCGTGCTGCCGGTGCCAATCGTGATCGCGCCAACCTGGGTAATGACCGAACCGCCGACTTTTATGTTGGTTGTCAAAACCACCACACCCGCGCCGGTAATGCTGATGCTGCCGCACACTCGGCTCTGATCTTTCACGGTGATACCGCCCGTGACGGTGCTAACGCCCCCCGCCACTTCAACCTTTTCCCAGAGCCAAACGACCCCCGCCCCCGTGGACGTAATCGCCCCGCCGACACTGCTCTGGTTACCGACGGTGATGCCGCCATCCTCGGTGGTGATACCGCCGCCGAGCGTGGCGCTCGCCAGCAGGGTGACCACGCCGGCGCCCGTGCTAATGCCCCCGCCGACCGTGCTTCTGCTGCCCACGGTAACGGCGCCAGCGCCGGTGCTGATCGCGCCATCCACCGTGACATCTTCATCCAGGGTGACCGCTGCAGTGCCGACCACGTTGGCATTCAGCCGGGTGTTGGCGCCCAGCGTCAGCGCACCGTTGGTGATCAGCTTGAGGTCGTCAACCGCTCCCGAGGCATTGATCAAATTGCTCGCGCCAGTGGTGAATGCCCCGGAGAAGGTAATGGTGACCGGTTTTAATCCCCCGAGAGTGATCGTGTCATCTTCGGCAAGCGTCAACACACCGCAACTGTAGGAATGACCGTCATCCTTTTTACACCCTGCCGGCAGATCTTCAGAGGACGGATGAAAAAAGTAATCGGTCGCCGCCTGCGCCAAATTACCCAGCAACAGGCCCAGCAGCAGCAGCGTCCAGCGCGCGGTTTTTAGCCATGCATGGCGGCTTATGGAACCCTGCTGTTTCATGGTTATTCTTCCTTTTTCTTTTCGATAGTCGCGGTCAGCCGGCGGAAGGCATGGTCGGGGCGGCTCATCATTTCTCCACCACGGCGGTCAGCTTGCGGTAGGCGTAATCCGGGCTCGCGAGGGTGGCGAAGGTTGCCGTGGCTTCGATCTGATAGAAGAAAGTCAGGGTGCTCTTACCTTCTTCTATCAGAGGTTCAGAGCTCTCGTGCTTTTCGCAGCTCACCTCTACCATGAATCCATCCAGGCTGAAGACAGTTGCATTCGCACAGGTCGAACCAGCCGCAGCCAGCCCCCGCGCAATGCCATATTCCAGCCCCGCGCGGGCGACCTGATAGGCCCGCGCCTGCTGGATCGCCAGGCTGGTCGTGGCGTTCTGGATCACCGCCAGGCGGGCCATGGTGGCGATGACCGCCGCGACGATGATGATCAGAAACATCGCTGCTACCAGGCCGAAGCCTCGCTCGCGTGGTTTAAGGTGCATTGTCGACATGGACCTGTTGCAGGAGGGTGATGGTTTCTCCGTCCTGGCTCAATGTCAGCTTTACCGTCACCAGACTGCTGCGCATATGGGTGTCGGGGCTGTAGGTAAAACCGCTGTTGGCGCAATCGACATGATCGACCACCGGCGTGGCGCGGCTGTAGTCATAGGCGCCGGGCAATTCCAGGGAGTCGAACTCGCCGCGAACGATCTGGCCGCCGCTGCATTGGTAGCCGACGACCTTATCCGCCAGAAAGAAACGATGCTGCGGCGAGGCGTATTTGAACTGGAAGTTTTCTACTCCGCCGTCACTCAGGCTCAGCTTGCCCTGGGTATAGCGCACGGTAACCTTGGGGCTGATCACCGATATGGCAGTGCCGTTCGCCAATATAGCGTTGTTCAGCGGCGGCCAGATGTTATCGCCGTCCGCCTTGCCGCCGATGTTGTAGATAACCATCCAGTTGAATTCATCCAAATCCTCGATGCCGATCATCGGGCTAAGCACCTCGACCACGCAGGGATCAGCGGTGCAGGCCGGCGGATCGCGGCGCACGCCCTCGCCGTCGACCGGGCTCGCGCGGTAACGGCCGCCGCTTGGACTGCGCAACAATTCCAGGCGCGTACTGCCGACGACCCGCAGCGAATTTGGCACGGCCAGGCGAATATCCCGGGTCATGCGATTCAAGGCGCTGGCCGCCAGGTCGACCAATTCCGCGCGGCGGATCTGGTCGACGAAACCCTGCAGGGGCCGCGACATCACCGTGGTGATCATCACCACGATCACGCTCGCCAAGACGATCACCATCACCATCTCGACCAGGGTAAAGCCCGCCTGGCACCGAACTGACCGCCCGGGGTTGCGCAGCAGGCTTAGCATCCGGTCTCCTCATAGCAGGTGCGCCAGCCGCTGAGCTCGAGCGCCTGTCCTTGCGGATCGGTCACGCTGACCTCGATGCGGGTGGCGTCAACGCCGTTCAAGGTGGCCGCGGCGTCCACCGCGACCGCGACCCGGTAGTCGCCGAGGATGGGATTGCCTTCGACATCTTGCGGCGCCGACGCGGCCTGGGCCGCCGTGGGCAGTTCGGCGTAGGGTCGCGTGCTGATCGCCTCGAGATAGGCCTCGGCAATCGCCAGGCTTTGCTGGCGCAGCATCGGGTCGGCCGAACGCCCGGTAATCGTCGCCATCGCCGTAAACAGCGCCGCGGCGGCGATGCCGATAATCACGATGGTGATAACCAGCTCGATCAGAGTCATACCGCGCTGCGCCCGATTGGCGGGGTAGCGGGCACGCACGAACGCGCCGAGCCGGCTCATGGCGTGGTCTCGATAAAGCCGGTAGCCAGGTGCACGTTCAGCTTGAAAGCGCCGCCAAAGGTGGCCGTATTGGCCGCCCCGCTGGCCGCGCCGAGAGAATCGAAAGTGACGGCCAAGGCGGGCGTCACCGAAACAGCTTGAGGATTGCCGGCGGCATAGTCGCCACCAGACGGGTGTCCGACCGCGGCGCCGGCAGCCACACCGCCGCACGCCGAGTCGTAGGACAGCACATAGCCATTGGCGTCGGCCTGAGCACGAATCGAGCAACCGCTGGCCACGGCCAGCTTTTGCCCGTAGCGCACGGCGGCCAGGGTTTCTTCGAAGAACAGGCGATCGTCGTACACCTGCCGATCGAAGAAGCGCGGCCCCACCACAGCAGCGAGAATCCCGACGATAAGCATCACCAGAATCAACTCCACCAGGGTAAAGCCACGCATATCAGGCATTAACAGCTTGTGATCGGATCAGGGTCAGGGTCAGAGTCAGTAGTGATCGGACTGATCGTTACGCCGGTTTCTGCGCCCTTTGCGGCCGTGTAGGTAAAGGTGCAATTGCCCAGCCTTACAGTGCCTGTGGCTCTTTTGAACTCACTGCTCAACTGGGCTGCATCCATGATCGAGTCCGCAGTGGCATAGCCATATGCCAGCGTAATATCCTTGCCTTCCAAGGTCACAATTTCACCATCAGCAGCCGTTTTGCCTGCCACCAGCGCAGCCGAATGGACTATCGCACTGGCCGAGCGCACCGCGCCCAGCGCCCCGCTCAAGCTGGCAGCCCTGGCTTCACCGCTGAAATCGGCAAATTTAGGCAAGGCCACTGCGGCCAAAATCCCGAGTATGACAATCACCATAATCAGCTCGATCAGGGTGAAACCGCTTTGTTGATTTTTCATTGTTACTTCCTTATTAACGAACAGGTTTTAACGCGTAAACGTGGTGGTAACGGTGCCGTTGGCAGCGTTATAGAGAATGCTGTCGTTGAGACCATCCAACTGGTAAGTGTAGAGGCAGCCAGCAGTGCCACTGCTTGCCACATAATCCGCGCCACTGCCGTCTGCACCTACGGTAGGAGCCGAGCCTTGCAGAATGGCATTCCAGACGGCCATGCAGCTAGAACCAGAACCTGCAGCTGATGTGCCAGTTGGCCAGCCTTGGGCGTTAACGATCACATTACCCTCGCCAAAACCTGTAACTGGATCGGCAACGGTAACCGAGCTATTACTGCGATTGACCTCCCACTGGGAACGCACCAGTAGTACGGCAGAAGCAAAGGCACCGCCGGCACCCTTGACTGCTGATTCATGGGCGTCCTTGGTTACGTTAATAAACCGTGGCAGGGCCACCGCGGCAAGAATGCCGAGGATGGCGATCACCACCACCAGTTCGATCAGGGTGAAACCCTTGGTTTTTTTCATCATGGCCGTTGTCCCTTACTGATTTATCCACTTCCGTGCGGACAGTTCCACGCGGGGTCTTACTTTAAATGCCAGAGCAAATACAAAATCCCAGAGCACACACAGCGCGTTTCAAATGCGCTCTACCCACCGCCCTTGGCCGCCGAAGACAACTCCCACATGGGTAGAAATACGCCCAGCGCCAGCACCAGCACCATGCCGCCCATGGCGACGATCAGAATCGGTTCGATGGCGTCGGCCAGTTGCTTGAGGTCGTAGTCCACCTCTTGCTCGTAGAAATCCGCCACCTCGATAAACAAGTCATCCAGGGCGCCGGTTTCTTCGCCGACGGCCATCATTTGCAGCACCAGCGGGGTGAACAGGCCGCTGGCGGCGGCGCTGCTGGTCAGCGCTTCGCCGCGTTCCACGCCCTCGCGCATACTCAAAATAGCCTGGCCGATGTAGCGGTTGCCAACGCTCGCGCTGTTGATCGAGAGGGTCTGCAGCAACGGCACGCCGGCCCGGTACATCATCGCGAAGGTGCGGGTGAAGCGGGCCAGGGCGATGCGCTCGAATAGCCCGCCGACAATCGGTAGGCGCAGCTTAATACGGTCCCAGCGCAGCGCGCCGGCCTCCGTTTCGCTCCATTTGATAAAGGCCACGATGACACCGGTCACCACCATACCAAGAAGCCACCAATACTGTTGGAAAAACTCCGAAGTGCCAATCAGAATCCGCGTCGGCAAAGGCAGCTGCGCATGAAACTGCGCGAACACCTTGGCGAAGGCTGGAATCACGAACAGGTTGATCACCGTCAATCCCACCATCATGGCGCTGAGCACGAACAGCGGATAACGGGTGGCTTGCTTGATGCGCTTGCGGGTTTCGCGCTCCAGCTCCAGATAGATGGACAGCTGGCGGAACGCCTGATCGAGCTGGCCGGTGTTTTCGCCGACGCTGATCATGCTCACAAACAGGGTGCCGAAGACCTTGGGATGGGCATTCAGCGACACCGCCATGCTCATGCCGCTTTCCAGGTCGTTGCGCACCGCCTGCAATACCTCGCGAAAATACAGGTTGCGGTTGGACTCGCCCAAACCGCCGATGGCGCGAATGATCGGCACCCCGGCCTTGCTCAGGCTGTACATCTGCCGGCAGAAAATAATCAGCTCTTGCAGTTCGACGCGCTTACTGCGCAGCAGCGCGCGGAGCGCCACCAGCACATCGCCGCCGCCCTGCTTGGCCTGCAGCTGAATGGTCAGCGGAGTGATGTGCTCGGCCAACAATTCGCTGGCCAAACTGTCCATCGAGCCACTTTCGCGGCTGCCGCTGACCTTGCCGCCCTTGGCATCGCGCCCGGTAAATTGAAACAGGCTCACGCCAGCCCCTCGTCGCTCAGGGTTGCGCAGACTTTTAGTACTTCCTCGATGCTGGTCACGCCGGCCAGCGCGTAATCCAGCGCGCAGGCCGCCAGCGGTCGGTAGCCGACGCTGACTTTGGCGGCGTCGGCGAAGCCTTGCGGGTCGTTGTGGCGCAACGCGGCGATCATCGCGGCGTCCAATTCCAGCAACTCAAACACCCCGACCCGGCCGGCGTAGCCGCTGTTGTGACAATGGTGGCAGCCCGAGCCGCGCTTGAAGGTGCGCCCGTCCAGCGAGGCGCCGTACAGGGTCTCCAGCCAGAGCAGTTGGCGCGGTTCGGGCGTGTGCTCCTGCATGCAGCTTTCGCAGACCCGCCGCACCAGCCGCTGAGCCAGCACAGCGTTCAGCGCAGCGGCCACCAGAAACGCCTCGGCGCCCATGTCGATCAGGCGCATGGCCGAGGTCAGCGCGTCGTTGGTGTGCAGGGTCGAAAGCACCAAGTGGCCGGTCATCGCCGCACGCAGGCCAATCTCGGCGGTTTCCTGGTCGCGGATTTCGCCGATCAGCACGATGTCCGGGTCTTGGCGCAAGGCGGCGCGCAGCACCCGGGAAAAGCTCAGGTCGATCTTGGCATTCACCTGCACCTGATTAATGCGTGGCATGCGGTATTCCACCGGGTCTTCCACGGTGATGATTTTCTTTTCCGGGCTGTTCAGTTCAGCCAGGCCGGCGTACAGCGTGGTGGTCTTGCCCGAACCGGTCGGGCCGGTCACCAGCACCAGGCCGAAGGGCCGCTGCAGCAGGCGGCGAAAGCGCACCAGCATCTCGGCCGGCATGCCGCTGGCGTCGAGGTTGGCCACCGAGTTGCTCTGGTCGAGCAGGCGCATCACCACCGACTCGCCGAATTGCACGGGCATGGTCGAGACCCGCACATCGATAGCGTGATTTTTCACCCGAATATTGAAACGGCCGTCCTGGGGCAGACGTTTCTCGGAAATATCCAGACCGGACATGATTTTCAGCCGCATGACCAGCGCCGAGGCGATCCGCGCTTCTTTCATGACCTGTTCGTTGAGCACCCCATCGATACGCTGGCGAATACGCACCAGGCCTTCGTCGGGCTCGATATGAATGTCCGAGGCCTTCATCTGCAGCGCATCTTCGAACAGCGTTTGCAGCAGGCGCACTACCGGCGCGTCGTTATTGTTGTCGGTGCCCAGCTTGGACAGGTCGAAGTCGCTGTCTTTGAGTTCACCTTCCAGCTCGCCAGCCAGCGAGGCGATCTGGCCGGTACGCCGGTACATGGTGTCCAGCGCGAGCAGCAGTTCGGCTTCGCGCACCACCGCCGGCAGTACCCGGGTTTTCAGCAAGCGCTCGACTTCATCCAGCGCAAACAGGTCGAGGGGATCGGACATGCCGACCAGCACACCGCCGCCTTCGCGGGCCAGCAGCACCACGCGAAAGCGCCGGGCCACGGCTTCGGGCAGGCTCTGCACCAGCTCATTGTCGAAGCGAAAATGCTTGAGTTCGACAAACGGAATATGCAACTGCTCGGACAAGGCCGTGAGCAACTGTAATTCGTCGACAAAGCCCAGCTCAATCAGGCTGTGGCCCAGCTTGGCGCCGTTACGTTTTTGCGCCTGTAGGGCCAGTTGCAGCTGGGCGTCGCTGACCAGTCCGGCCTTAACCAGCAGATCGCCCAAGCGCAGCTTGTTTTGGCGGATGTCTTGCGGGGTCATGGACGCGCTCCTAGCGCTGTCGCGCGTTCGCTGGCGAAGCGCCGGGCGCCTTCGTCCAGACCTGGTCCCTGGTGGGCCAGGCGGTAATGTCGGGCGGCGGCAGCCGGTTGCGCCAGTTGTTCCAGGGCGATGCCCAAGCCCAGCTGCCAGCTGCTCTGCTGGGGCTGCAGTTCGATTAGCTGTTGATACAACGCAGCGCTTTGCGGCCACTCGCCGGTTTGTTGGTAACTGGCTGCCAGCAGCGCGTGGTAAGTCGGTTCTTGGCGCAGGCTTGGCGGGTAGTGTTGCAGCGTGGCCACCGCGTTCGCGGCCTGACCAGCCTGCAGTTGCCCGCGCGCCAGCAGCACGCGCAGCTCGCTGTCCCGGGGCCGCTGCGCCAGGTGCGCCGGCAACCAGGCCAGCAGCCGCGCTGATTCACCGCCGGCCAGGTACGCACGGGCCAGCCAGCGCGACACCTCGGGATCGTTTTTACGAGTCAGTTGCAGCGCCTCCAGTACGTGGATGGCGCGTGGATAATCACCCTCCTGCAGCGCCTGACGCGCCTGCGTCAGGGCATTCGGCGCCGAGGGTGCGACGCTCACCTGCGGCGGGCCGCGACCATTCGCGTTGCCGAGCAGTTCGGCCAGCGCCTGAGCCTTTTTATCGGCCTGCGCCTGAACCGCCGCGCGTGGAGTTGCCGGTTCGGCTACGGGCAGATTATTGAGGTCTATTGCCTCGTCCCGGTATGGGTCTTCATGCGCGTATTCGTTTGGGTATTCACTCGTCCCGTCGGCCAGCGCCGGCGAGCCGATGGGCACTTCGATCCACAGCAGCCAGCGGGTGCCCGCCGATTCCAGCCGGTCACGCACCTGTAGGTCATCGCCCAGCCCGACCAGCAGCACTTGCACGCCTTGGCCCTGGGCTTCAACGCGCCAGGACAGGCTGCGGCCGCCGCGCTGCAAGCGGCCATGCGCATCACTGGCCAGTTGCCCGTTCAACTGCACGTTCGGCAAATACAGGCTAACCGTGCCGTTTTCCTCGCGGCGCTGGTAGGACACCGCGCGGTCCAGCAGCAGTTGCAGAATCAGCCCACGGCCATCGTGCTGCGGCAACACTTCCAGCAGCTGGGCAGGTTGCAGCATTGGCGCATCCGCCGCCAGCCCGGATTGGGCAAGTGGCGCGGCGGCCGATGAGACAAGCGCTGACTCAGCGGCCAGCGTCGGGTCTGGCACGGTCGGCGTCGGCGCACTCAAGTCCGGGCGCGCGAGCAGCAACCACAGCCCCAGGCCGATCAGCAACAGCAGCGCCAGCCCGATCAGGCCACGGCGCCGCTGCGTGCGGCGGGCCACGGCGGTTTCGTCTACGGCGTGCAGACCATCGAGTTGCAAGCGTTCGGTGGGCGCGGCGCGGCGCGCTTCAAGGTCGCGTAGCATGTCGTTGACCAGGCTCATGCCAGCCACGCCCAGTACGGCGCCAGCCAAGACCCGACGGCCTGCGACTGGCTCAGCAGCCAGCCACTCAGCCCGAGCAGCACGCCACCCGCGGCCAGACTCCAGCCCAGCCAGACACCGCGCGACGCACCGCCTTGCGCGCCTTCGGTATCGCGCTGGGCGCAGCGTACATGGCCGGCCGTGACTTGGCGCCGGCCTTCCCCGTAAGCGGCCATCAGCGCCTTGTGCGCAAGAATATTCAGCAACCGGGCGATGCCGCCACTGCCGCGCAGCAAGCCCCGCACTGCCGCCGGGCTGAACAGCGGGTCGCCACGGTAACCGGCCACGGCCAGGCGCTCGCTCAGGTAGCGGGTGGCTTCCAGCCTATCCAGGGGGCGCAGGCGGTAGGCAAAGGTGATGCGTTGGCGCAGCTGGCGAAATTCGCGGCGGGCCAGGGTGACATCCAGTTCCGGCTGGCCGAACAGCACCACTTGCAGCAATTTGCTCCGCTCGGTTTCCAGGTTGGTGAGCAGGCGCAGGGCTTCCAGGGTGGCAGTAGGCAGCGCCTGCGCCTCGTCGATCAGCAGCACGGTGCTTTTGCCGGCTGCCGCCAGCTCGATCAACCGGCGGTGCAAGGCTTCCAGCACGCCCTGGCTGTCGAGGTCTTCGACGGCCTCGATATGCAGCTCACGGGCCAGCGCCTGACGCAGCGCAGTTGGGCACATGTCTGGGTTAGGCAGATAGGCCAACTGGTACTGCGTGGCGTCCAGCTGTTTGAGCAAGGTGCGACAGAGCAGGGTTTTGCCGGTGCCGACTTCGCCGGTGACTTTGATAAAGCCTTCACCTTCGCCCAGCGCTACGCACAATAGGTTGAGGCAGGCCTGATACGGCGCCAACTGGACCAGAAATTCGGTATTGGGGGTCAGCGCGAAGGGTTTCTCGCGCAGGCCGAAGAACGTTTGATACATCGATTTACCTGAGTTCTCTGAAGGTATCTGCGCTCTTGCGCAACTCGTTTAGCCACACGTCATCGCTGACCACTTGCGGGCGCAGCAGAATGACCAACTCGCTTTTCAGCAACGTTTTGCGCTGCTGTTTAAACAGGTTAAACAGGTTGCCGATGATTGGCAGGTTGCTGGCCCAGGGAATTTGCGCGTCGTTGTTTTCGTTGCTGTTTTGCAGCAGCCCGCCGATCACCACCACCTGGCCACTGCGCGCACGCACGATGGAGTCGGATTGGCGGGTGGTGGACAGTGCCAGCGGCAGGTTCAAATCCTTGCCTTCGCCCAGGCTGATCACCTTGTTCTGGTCGACCACGCGGCTCACCGTCGGGCGCACATGCAGGGTGACCATGTCGTTCTGGTCGATCTGCGGCGTGACATCCAGCGAAATACCGGAGAAGAACGGCGTCAGGGTCACGTCCTGGGTCGGCTCGGTGACGCCGGCGACGGTGTTGGTGCTGCCGCTGGACGACACATCGGTGACGAAGAATTCGTCGGTGCCGACCTTGATCACCGCCTTCTGGTTATTCAGGGTGGAAATTCGCGGGCTGGACAGCACCCGCACCTGGCCCTGGGTTCCCAACAACTGGATCAGGCCGTTGAAGCTGCCCAGGCTCAGGACCCCTCTGAACACCCCGCCGATTCCGACCGGGCCGCTCAAGGCCGCACCCGCCAAGCTGCTACTGACATCGCCGCCCAAATCGTCCCATTGGATGCCGGCCTGAAAACCGGCTGACAACTGCACCTCAAGAATCTTGGTTTCCAGAATCACCTGACGCTGCAGATTGCTCTGGGCCTGCTCGAGAAAACGCGCGACGTTCTCCTGGTCGGCGCTCTTGGCGCGCACCACCAGCAGGCTGGCCTGAGGATTGACCACCACGCTGTTACCTTCCTCGTCGCCGACCATCATGGCCACCACCTCGCGTACCTCGTGCCAGAGATCGACGTCGCTGGAGGTGGTCACCAGACTGGCATTGAGGGTGTTCGACTGGCCGCCGTCGCTATTTTTGCTGCTGTTGTTGCTGCTGTTGCTACCGCTGCCCTCCACCTGGCCCGAGCTGACCCGAGTGTCGGACCGGCCGATGCGCTGCAAATTCAGGTAGTTGAGGTTGTAACTGCGGGTAATCGCCTGATTAGGCAGAATCTGATAGCCATAGCTGGTGCGCCGAAAATCATAGCCATAGCTGTCGCGCACGGCCGCCAGCGCTTCTACCAGGGTGACCCGACGCAGGCTGAAGGTGATGTTCCCTGTCACGTCTGGATGCACCACCAGGTTTTCGCCGGCGCCTTCCATGAGGCTCAAAAAGAAGTCGCGCGCCGGCAGGTTGTTGGCGGCCACATCGAAACGTGGGCCGCCACGCTGAGCGCCATCCAGGCCCAAGGGCGGAATCAGCGCGGCTTGCACCGCGGGCGGCGGCGTGACTCGGGCCGCGGCCTGCTGCAGGCTTTCTTCGAGCAATTGGTTGCTCTGTTCGTAGAGCTGCTGCTCGCCATCCGGAAAGGTTTGGCAAGCACTTAGCAGGGCGCTCAAGCCCAGCAGGCTGAGACGAAACTTCAGCATTATGGGCATCATCGACTCGGTTGCATTACGGGTTCGGCCAGGCGCAGCAACTGCCGCACGCTCTGGCGTTCAATCAATACGGACTGGGCATGAATGCTCAGCACACGGGCGCCGGCATGTTGATCGCCCACCCGCAACACCTCTCCGCCAATCATCGCGCGGCGGCCCTGGGCGTCGCTCAGCACCGCTTGCAGCACCAAGGGCGCGACCGCGTTGTCACTCGCCGCACCGCCGTTGGCTGAGGACAGGTTGGCCGGTGGTTGGGTGGGGTCCAGCGCCGCGCCGGCCAAGCCGCTGCACACGAGTAAAAGCGCCGCGAGCAGCGCCAGCGTTACGCTACGGCCAGGCATGAAGCCGCGGCGCGTACCGCGCGTGAATGGCCTACATGGCGTAAACATTAACAATACGTTAGGCACCGAGCGACTCCGCATGACGACTTAAGGTATACAACTGCAAGCTGATCTGCGCCTTGCCGGGACCGGCTTCGCCGACCTGATAATGCAGGCTCTCCCAGTTCAGTTTCCACGCGGTGTTCTGGATGGTTTGCAGGTAGCGCAGCAGGTCGAAGTAATTGCCTTCCAGCTTCAGGCGCATGCCATGCCGATACAGGCTGACCTCGCTGGCAGGCGCGGCGGCCGGCACTGGCGACCCTGGTGACGTTGCCGGGTTGGTCGGCGTGCCCTCGGCCACCGGCGTCGGCGGCAACTGCACCGCTTCACTGAAGTTTTCCAGGCTGACTAGCTGCAAACCCGGTTGCGCATGCAGCAGGTCGGTGAGTAGGGCGCGCATTTGTTGCGGGCTGACCAGTTCGCGCGTGTGTTGGTCAATCTGCTCAAGCAGCTGCGCGTGGCTGGCCGCGGCCAGCGACAAGGCGTTGTTGTAGGACAGATTGGGGTCTGCGGCGAGCGCGGCCGCTAACTCGGCCAGCGCATCGGTGTTTTGCGCGCTGCGCGCTTCGACGCTGCTGTAGGCACTTTTCTGCTGGTCCAGCCGCAGTGCCCACGGATCAGCCAGCAGCTGCATATACAGCAGACCGACCACCCCCACCCCCACCCCATAGGCCAGCCATTGCTCGCGCGGGGCGAACGCCTGCCAGCGCTGCTGAAGTTGCTTAATTGGGCTACTCATGGGCTACTCATCTTGGCGGCCCTCCTGATCGGCGGGCCGCGAGGACAGATCAAACTGCAGCAGGTGAGTGTCGTCGTCGCGCGTTATATCGAGACGGGAGAACAGGCGGCCCCGAAACACGGCGTTCTGGCTTAAACGCTGCACATACTGGGGCAGCAATTGTGGATTCTGGCTAAAGCCCTGCAGGCGCATATCACTGCCGCGCAGAAGGATGTCGTTCAGCCATAAGCCATTGGGCGGATGCTGCTCGGCCAGCGCCGCCAGCGGGGCGACAAACCCGCCGCGCTGTTGCTCGGCGCGCACCGCGAGCGAGCGGAGCAGGCGTTGCAGCGCCTGGTTTTGCGCCTCCTGGCGGGCCAACTGCACCGGCAGGCGGGCATCCAGTTGCGGCGCAACGAAGTTCGCCTGGGCGGCTTCGACTTGCTGTCTTTGCACCTTGGCCAGACGCTCGGCCTGCTCCAGGCGCTGGCCGCCCTCCTGCAACTGCCAATTCAGCCAGGCACCATGCAACACGCACAGCAGCAGCAGCGCGCCCAGCCCGAGCCACATTTGTTTAGGCTGCGGGCCGCTGCGGTTAATTTTTTCACGCTGATACAGGTTGAGATTTTGCATCAGCGCACCACCTGGCGCAGAGCCGCGCCAACGGCAGCCATGCAGTAGGCTTGCTCGGACGGCTCCAGCTCGGCGGCCGGCTGTTCGACAAACAGCTCACGCAGATCGAGCATCTGCAGCTTGACCGCCAGCCCGTCGATCAACACCTGCAACGTCACATCGGCATCACGCTTCATGGGCAGCAGCAGCAGGCGATTGATATAGCCCTTGCCCAACTGGCTCTCGAAATAATCGAGGGAGCGCTGGATCTCCAGGGTGACCGAAGAGAAATCCTGTTGGGCCCTCTCCAGGCCGTGCTCAATTCTGCGCGCCATATACAGGTCCGCGCCATGCTGCACGCAGATCAAGCCCTCGCTGGAGCGCAGGCGCAGCAGCGCAATATTCAGCCCCTCGGCACCAAACAGCAGGCCGAGATTGCGGAAAGCCATTTCCGTCACGTCGATACTGCTCAATTTTAGCCCAGCCTGCTCGATCAGCGCGCTGTAACCGCGCATGCGCGCTTTATCCAGAGCTGCGCAATAGGCCATGCGCGAGCGGCCACGGTACGCATCGGCAGGTAGCACAAAGGCATCGATGACCATCTGTTCGAGAGGTTCGGCGATCAGCTCCTTGACCCGCCAGCGCATGGCATCGCGCAGTTCTTCGGCGGGCACGTCGGGGCTGTCGAGCAGCAACATTTGATAGTCGGCGGGATGCAGCAGCAGGTTCACCGGCATGCCGGCCAGGCCGAGCTCGGCGACCAGCTTTTTCAGCTCAGCTGCTTGCTGCGCAGGGGCAGCCTTGCGAAATAGGCAATCGAGTAGACGCGGTGCAGCTCCGGGCATTCGTACGACGCGCGCCAGGGCAATGCCCTCGGGCCCGACTTCGATACCAAGCAAACCTACTGCTGCGATTTTTTTTCTTATGGGCCACACCAACTACACACTCCAGCTACCAGCTGCGTACCGCAACGTCGCCCCCAGGCGAACGACTGCACATCGCAAAATTTTGCCTTGCACCCGCGTCTTGGTGGGCTGAAGTTCACCCTAAAAAAGCACTGCGCCTAGCCAGCCATTAACGCCGGCACCGCCTTACAAAGATATGTATTCTTGGGCGATGGATTCTAAGCATATAGGTTATTTATGGAAAAGTAATGTACGCGTTTCACAATAAGCGCGGCACACGGATCAACGCCCTTGCTGGCGGCTGGGTCGCGGACGCAGCCAGCCTTGGTCTACACTGGTTGTACGACAGCCTGCTGGCCAGTGAAGGGGCTCTGGATATCCGCGATTGCCAGCGGCGCTTTCTCGCTTTCTTTGGCCCCGGCGGCCTCTGGCAGGGTTATATCGACAACCCGACCCGGGTCACTCTGAACAACCTGAACACCATCGAACAGAAAGCCATTGAGCAGGCGCAATCGACCACCACTGCCGAACTGACCGGTGAACCGAAGCGAGTGCTGGTGCAGGAGGTTTTGCCCTACACCCGGCGCCTGAGCGGCGGTCAACTGGCTGCTCCGGTCCGTAAGGCTATCGGCCTTACCTACCAGGAACCGGAGATACAGAAAGCAGGCGTTCACCTGGCCCGGACCATCGACCGTCACCTGCTGCCGGAAAGTGGCGCCGACGACATGCAACTGCCGGCAGTCTCCAAATTGCCGCCACTGTGGTGACCAGCTATTGCGGCCAGAGCAACCTGATGGATGTCACAGAAGCCACTGTCCGGGTGACCAATCACAACGACGAAGCCGTGGCCTGGGCAAGGTGCGCAGCGCGACTTCTGGACCATCTGTTCCGGGGCAAGCCCCTGTCAGCGGCTCTGGACGCGGCCAGCCAGGAAGCACCAGACCCTAATCGGCAGCCAAAGAAATGCGCAAGCCAATGACACGATGCTCTCGTAATGACGAGTCAGTTTGTCATATCGGGTGGCGACGGCCCGATAATGCTTGAGTCTGGCAAACGCGTTCTCCACCAGATGTCTGAGCTTGTACAACGGCCAGTCGAGTCCCTTGTTGCCCTTGATCGGTCCGAGTCGGTTGTCAGCCCACTAAAGAGCTTTTCCCAGATGCCTTTTTTCGACCAGTAATTGAAGACTTTGTAGACAGAATTCCATTTGCCGAAAGGGTCTGGCAGATCTCTCCAGGGCACACCGGTCCGCATTCTGAATAGAATGCCTTCGACTGTTTTGCGCAGACCTGCCTTGTTATACAGACTGAATTGAAGCAATATTTCTCTTAGCTTGGACCACAACTCCTCTGTGAGCATGTATCTGGGCATTGCGGGCTCATATGATTGTTGTTTCGGAACTTCATCATACGAGCTTGCTCCTACCTTTCAAAGGCTTACGAGCAATTGTCAACAGACCCTAGTCTAAACATTACAAAGAGATGCACCTTATAAAAGATATATTTGATGTGCATTTGTATAATTATGATATTGTTGTACATTTATTAAGTTAGCTCAAGATTGCTGTGCAATTGTTTGCTAAGAACTACGCGCCCAGAGCATCATTCATGGACGGAATTCCTCGTTATGAGCGACATTGAATTTTCTGTGCTGGAAGCGCAGCAAGACATCCATGAGATGATCGCTCGGCAAAAACCGCTGGAACAGACTCTGGAGGCGATCGCTCATTGTGGAGAAAACCGCCACAGATCACCGAATTGCCGCCATCGTTCAGGGCGTGATCACCATGGCTCACCACATGGACATGACGGTGGTGACGGAAGGGCTCAGGCAACTAACCAGCGAGCCCAACCTGACCGGTGTAGCACTGGTTATAAGATTGACGTAACGAGTCAGCCAAGTACACCCGTAATACTCAACAGCCAGGGCAGAAAAACCGAGTAAAGAAAAGCCGACAGCGCCATGGCAAGACCAGAGAATGCACCCATCTGAGCGCTGACCTGAAAAGCCCGCGCAGTGCCGATACCGTGGGATGTCATACCCATGGCAATGCCTTTCACGCTGTCATCCCGAATGCCAATCAGGTCGAACAGTTTGGAGCCGATAACGGCGCCAATAATACCGGTAACCACCACCAAAGCCGCTGTTAGGGAAGGCAGGCCTCCGATCTGTTCCGATATCGCCATGCCTACCGGTGCCGTTACCGACTTGGGGGCCAGCGACAACTGGGTTTCAAGGCTGGCGCCCAGCAGTCGGGCAATGGCCACCGAGCTGAACGCGCCAACAACCACGCCGGTTACCAGCGCCACGGTGACCGGCAGCCAGACCTGTTTCAGCTTGTTGAATTGCTGGTACAGAGGAATCGCCAGCGCCACAGTGGCGGGGCCCAGCAGAAAGTGAACGAATTGGGCGCCATCAAAATAATCGTCGTAGGACGTGTCTGTCGCCAGCAGAAACAGGATCAGTGCCGTAACCGACGTAACCACCGGGTTCAATAAAGGATTTAAACCCGAGCGAATATAAAGGCGGTGCGCCAAACTGTAGGCCACCAAGGTCATGGTTAGGCCCAGCAGGGGTGACGCAGACAGATAAACCCATATTCGGGTCAGGTCTGGTTCAATCATGGTTCGCTTCTCGCCTGGCCGTTAACCGGGTTACCCACTGCATCACCAGAGCGGTGACCGCCATGGTGATAATGGTGCTGAGCAACAGGGTGACACTGATGGGCAACCACTCGTTGCCAAGGCGATTAAAGTGAACAATAAGCCCCACCCCGGCTGGCACGAACAGCAGCGAAAGATGGCCCAAAAGGGCAGTAGATGCGGGTTCAACGGCCTTTGCCATCCCCCCACGTATCATCAACGTGATAAACAGCATGACCATGCCCATCACCGGGCCAGGCACCGGCAATTCCAGCAACCGAACACTCACTTCGCCTGCCAGCTGGTAGATCAGTAGCAGAGTGATTCCATTAATTAACTGCATTGGATATCATCCAGGAATATCAAAATTAGCGAACGGCGGATGGCGTAATTGAAGATCGGATCAACCCATTCTCCTGCGTTTCGATGGCTCTGAGCGCTTCAGCAACATGAGCCACATGCGCCATAGCCGCCTTTTGAGCCCACTTGGCTTGCCGGCTGATGACCGAATGGTAGATCTGGCGGTGATGTTTGTCGATCTGCTGCTTGAATGCATCCCGGTGGCTAAGGTTGGCCACCGACGCCCGCACCGAGTTCAACATAAGGTCTTTCAAGCTGTTGAGCACGTGAATCAGCACCGGATTATGGCAAGCATTCACAATGGCCCGATGAAAGGCATGGTCAAGGTCCGCATTGGTGAGCGGGTCGGCTTTCTCCATTGCTTCGAAGGCTTTGGTAATCTGGTACTGGTCTTTTTCTGTGGCGCGTTCTGCCGCCAGATACGCAGCTTTCCCTTCCAGTTCCTGGCGCACCTCGAACAGATCGTAAAGGGTGCGGGAGTGCTCCATGAACATCTGCATCAAGGGGCTGTGGTCCGCAGGCTCCGGCACCATATGCGACACGAAGGAACCTTTGCCGTGCTGTGTTCGAATGATGCCCCTGCCCTGAAGCTCATGAAGGGCTTCCCGAACGATGGCGCGAGAAACCCCAAAGCGGCTTGCCAACTGCCGTTCGGAGGGAATCATCTGCTCCGGCGCAAGACTGCCGTCGAGAATCAGTTGTTCAAGGCGGTACGCGACCGCCCGGGACATGGGAATGGGTTTTTCCTGCATCACTGAAATTAACTGGTCAGACCAGTTCTCCATAGAAAAAATTTAATCTTAAGGAGTAGTACGTATGCTCAAGAGTATGGCTGATGCTTGTCAGATTAACCACAAAACTGGTCTGTCCAGTAAGTTAATCACTGGACTTAAATCCTGTTTCGAATTAAGTATGACTGATAAATTCATTCTGCCGAATCTGGTGTACGGTTGACGGCTGGCACCTAAGAAAATCAAGGCCGCTACGCTTGATAGCGGCCAACTTAACCGCTTAAGGAGAATACAAAATGATCACACTGAAAAGACTGGACCAGAAAGACGCTCGCCTGTTGATCGAAGGCGCCGCCGCCAAGGCTCGGGAAATCGGCATCCCGATGTGCATCGCCATCACCGACGAGTCCGGCAACCTGATCGCTTTTGAGCGTATGGATGGCGGCAAAATCAGTAGTGTCATCGTCGCTCAAGACAAGGCTTACACCGCCGCTGCGGCCCGCAAGGCGACCCACGATTACAACGCTGCCTGCGTACCCGGCAACCTGGTATTCGGTATTCATACTTCCCAGGGTGGGCGTTTGTGCGTGGTCGGTGGCGGCCTGCCCGTTGTTGTGGATGGCGAGGTAGTCGGCGGCATTGGCCTGAGCTCCGGTACACCGCAACAGGATATGGATTGTGCCCAGGCCGGCATTGATCACCTCAATTCTGGTCGTGCGTAGCACTTCATATTAAGAAGCCCATCACTGTGAAAAGAACTTTACGCTGAGTAAAACGTATTTACAGACAGAACTGCCTCGTAAACAGGACTGCCCCATATCGGGCCGGAGTCGCGTAATGAACACTGACAGCAAACCGTTAAACACTGCAGCCAGCAAGCCTGGCAAAGCCGAGCTGGCAAAGATGTTTCGGGAATTTATTGATCCACAATTCGTCATTACCGACGAAGAGACGCTCAAGCCTTACGAGTGCGACGGCCTGTCAATGTATTGCGTAATGCCGCTATTGGTCGTGCTGCCAGAGACCGTTGAACAGGTGCAACAGGTAATGCGCCTATCCCACCAGTACGGGATTCCGGTGGTTGCCCGCGGCGCAGGCACCGGCCTGAGTGCGGGCGCCATGCCCGACGCCGGCGGTGTAGTGTTGTCGCTGGCCAAGTTCAACCGCATTCTGCACATTGATCCGCTTGCGCGCTCGGCCCGCCTGCAATCCGGCGTACGTAACCTGGCCATTAGTGAAGCCGCCGCCGACTATGGTCTTTACTACGGCCCAGACCCATCCTCCCAGATCGCCTGCACCATCGGCGGCAATGTGGGTGAAAACTCCGGCGGAGTGCATTGCCTTAAATACGGGCTTACCACCCACAACATTCTAAGCGTCGAGATGGTTACCGTAGACGGTGAGCGTGTGGTGATCGGCAGCGATGGCCTGGACACCTGTGGCATGGACCTGCTGGCGCTGATTACCGGCTCTGAAGGCCTGCTGGGCATCATTACCGAAGTACAGGTAAAACTGCTGCCAACCCCGGAAATTGCGCGGGTCGTTATGGCTGGATTTGGCACGGTTGATGAAGCAGGCGCGGCCGTCGGCGGCATTATTGCCCAGGGCATCATCCCCGCCGGGCTGGAAATGATGGACAGCCATGCCATCATAGCCGTGGAAGCCTTTACCGGCGCGGGCTACCCGGTGGAAGCCGCCGCTCTGCTGCTGTGCGAGGTTGACGGTACCAAGGAAGAAGTACAGGAACACATCGAAAAGGCCGAAGCCCTGTTCCGGGATTTTGGCGCCACCTCCATTCGTACCTCAAAAGACGATGCCGAACGGGCTCTAATCTGGAAAGGCCGCAAGAACGCTTTTCCTGCCATGGGCCGGATTTCTCCGGACTACTACTGCATGGACGGCACTATTCCCAGGGCGCACCTGGGTCAAGTACTGAACGAAATGCAGGACATGTCAAAACGATTTGGCCTGCGCGTCGCCAACGTATTCCACGCCGGTGACGGCAACCTGCACCCGCTGATCCTGTTTGATGCCAACAAAGAGGGCGAACTGGCGCGCGCAGAAGCCTTCGGCAGCGACATCCTCGAGCTCTGCGTTAAGGTGGGCGGCTGCATTACCGGCGAACACGGCGTTGGCGTGGAGAAAATCCGCCAGATGCCCATGCAGTTTACTGACCCCGAAATTGAACAGCTCAATGCCGTCAAAAGCGCCTTCGATCCCCAGGGAACCCTGAACCCGGGCAAGGGTGTACCCACCCTGCGCAATTGTCAGGAATACCGAGCCATTAACGCCAAACCACAGGCCCCGGAAGTACAGCATGCCTGACATCACCAAGCACCTTCAGCAACAGATCAGCGAAGCCCGTAACCAAGGCCATAAACTGGCCATCGTGGGCGGTGGCAGCAAGCAGTTTATGGGTCGCAAGATCAACGCCGAGCAACTGGACGTTGGCGGCCATAGCGGCATTGTTGACTACCAGCCGCTGGAGTTGGTTTTAACCGTCCGCGCCGGCACGCCGCTGAGCGAAATCGAAACCGCACTGGCTGAGAAAAACCAGATGTTGTCGTTCGAGCCGCCATACTTTGGCGACCGCTCCACCATCGGTGGCACCCTGGCCTGCAACCAGTCCGGCCCGGGTCGCCCCTGGTGGAACTCGGTGCGTGACCAGGTGCTGGGCGTCAACCTGATTAACGGCAAAGGCAAGAGGCTGCGTTTTGGCGGTCAGGTGATGAAAAACGTTGCGGGCTACGACGTCTCACGCACCCAGGCCGGCGCCATGGGCACGCTTGGCGTCATGACAGAAATCAGCCTGAAGGTTTTACCCAGACCGGCAATCACCCTGACCCTGTCACGGGAAATGGAGCATTCCGAAGTCATACGTTTTATGAGCGCCCGGGCCGCCGAGCCCAAGCCTTTGTCCGGCGCCTGTTGGCTTGATGGCACGCTGTATTTACGACTGTCCGGCGCCCATTCTGCGGTGGAAGCCACGGCCAAGCAGTGGGACATACCGGTGATGGCGAACGGCGACACTTTCTGGCAACAATTGCGCGACCAGCAATTAGCGTTCTTTGCCGGCGAGCAGCCGATGTGGCGCTTTTCTATAAACTCCACCGCAGCAACGCCATCGTTAAAAGGCCCCTGGCTGCTGGACTGGGCTGGCTCCCAGCGCTGGTACCGAGGCGATGGCGAAATGGCGACCATGGAAGCCCATGCCGAGAAAGCCGGCGGACAGGTCAGCCTGTATCGCGGCGGTGACCGCACCGGCGAAGTCATGCACCATCAGCAGCCCGCCCTGCAAGCCATCCAGAAACGACTGAAACATTCCTTTGATCCAGACGCCCTGTTCAATCCCGGGCGGCTCTACAGCTGGTTGTAACCTAGCAGGTGCTCAATGAAGACCAACCTTGTTGCTGAATTTCAGAACACTGCGGAAGGCCTGGAAGCCGAATCCATATTGCAGGCATGCGTCCATTGCGGCTTTTGCACCGCAACCTGCCCGACCTACCAGGAACTCAATGACGAGCGTGACGGCCCCCGGGGCCGCATCTATCTGATTAAGGAAATGCTGGAAGGCGCCGAAGTCACCAGCAAAACCCGCGACCACCTGGACCGCTGCCTGACCTGCCGCGCCTGCGAAACCACCTGTCCCTCCGGTGTTCAATACGGCCGCCTGGTGGATATTGGCCGTGGCGTGATTGAGGAAAAACTGGAACGCCCGCGTAACGAGCGATTAATGCGGCTAGCATTACGCAAAATACTGCCTTACAGCAGCCGGTTCGGACCGTTGCTGGCGCTTGGGCAAACGTTCAGGCCCCTGCTGCCAGAGGCCCTGAAATCCAAGGTACCGCCGCGACGTAAAGCGTCGCCCTGGCCCACGGCCAGCCACCCTCGGGTAATGATGGGGCTGGCCGGTTGCGCGCAATCCTCCGCTGCCCCCACTACCAATGCGTCAACGGCGCGGGTGCTGGACAAGCTTGGAATTACTCTGATAGAGGCGCCGAAAGCCGGATGTTGCGGTGCCGTCAGTTATCACCTGTCGGCCCATGAGGAAGGTTTAAACTTCATGCGCAACAACATCGACGCTTGGTGGCCAGCCATTGAAGCCGGTGCCGAGGCCATTGTGATGACAGCCTCCGGTTGTGGCGCCATGGTGCAAGACTATGGCCACCTGCTTCGCGACGACCCGGTGTACGCCCAAAAAGCCAAGCGCGTCAGTGAACTGATGAAAGACATCAGTGAGGTCTTGCTGGCCGAAGATTTGGGTAAGCTCGATTTACAGGCATCCGCCGACAAAATAGCCTTCCACTGCCCCTGCACCCTGCAGCACGCCATGCAGAAAAATGGCCTGGTGGAACAGGTGCTGACAAAAGTCGGTTTTAACCTGGCCAAAACCAAAGACAAACACCTGTGCTGCGGTTCCGCAGGCACCTACTCGATCATGCAACCGGAAATGAGCCAGAAACTGTTGAAGAACAAACTCGCAGCTCTGACCCTGGACCAACCCGACCGCATCGTCACCGCTAACATTGGCTGCCAGCTGCATCTGGAAACCAAGGCCCAAGTGCCGGTACAGCATTGGGTGGAACTGCTGGACCGGTGAGCCCACGCCATTGCTTTCAATCGAATTATGTTATGATTTGAGGTCAATTTTTCGAACCTGTTAACCATGAATCAACCATGAATCCGAACACACGCCAAGAAGAGCTGGCGGATGTCAGAGAGAACCTCGGTGTCCGCGCTTACAAGCTGCTAAAGAATGACATTATTAAGGGCCAGTTCCGCCCCGACGAGAAGCTACGTATGAGCATCTTGAAGGAGCGCTACGACCTTGGCATAGGGCCGCTACGTGAGGCCTTGTCGCACTTGGTAGCCGAGCAATTAGTCGTGGCCATCAGCCAGAGAGGCTATCGCGTTTCTCCTATGTCGCTTGCAGAATTGCATGATATTTACGATGCGCGTGCAGAGCTGGAAGCCATGATGCTTGGCTTGGCGATTGAGCGGGGTGATGACAACTGGGAAGCGGAGATACTGGCCCGAAACCATCAGCTCGCGAAAGTGAGCGAAGCCCATACCCCCGGCTCACTGCTGGAAGTATGGGATACCCGCCACAGCCAGTTTCACGCCGCTCTGGTTTGCGGCTGCCGTTCCCCTCAGCTAATGAAAGTGCGCGACGGGCTTTTTGATAAGGTTCAGCGCTATCGCCATGTCTGGTTGAAAGAAACCGTTTTTTCCAGCGAGGCGTTAGAAAAAAAGCGCCAGGAGCACGCTGCGCTTGTGGAGGTTACTCTTGCACGCCGCAAAGAAGAGGCCGAAAAGATGATGCGCGAACACCTGATGACGCCTGTGCCGATTATTACTGCAGTCATGAGGCAGCAGGATATTGCCTGAAAACTGCATTCTGAGACAGTGGCCAAGTACAAAAAAAGGGGAGAACAATGTTGTTCTCCCCTTTTTTTGTACTACCTGTGGAGCAGACAATGCGTTTGTTAGAACAACAAACCGGGTAGCCACAGCGCAATGGCCGGAAAAGCCACAACCAGTGCAAGGCCAATAAGCTGCAAACCGACGTAAGGCAGCGCCGCGTAATAAATATCCACAATGGTGATGGATTTAGGCGCCACCGATCGCATGTAAAAGAGGTTGTAGCCGAAGGGGGGCGTTAAATACGCTGATTGCATGCTGAGGACAAACAGCACCGCAAACCAGGTGGTATCAAAACCCAGATCGCGCACGATCGGCACGTAAATCGGGATGGTGATGAACAGGATGGCAAAGTCATCCAGAAACATACCCAGCACGAAGAAGGTGGACAGCATTATAATGATGACAACATAGGGTGACAGCGAGAACGCATCGATCAAGTCACTGACAATCATGTCAGCACCTAACCCCATATAAATTCGACTGAAAAATACCGCCGCTATCGCAATCCACAACAGCATGCCGGTAATTTTTGTCGTGGTCAGCATAACGTAACGCAGCAAACTCCAACTCAATCGCCCGTGCATGGCTGCGATGAGGAGTGCTCCGGCAGCGCCTACCGCAGACGCCTCAGACGGAGACGTTACACCACCAATAATGCAGCCCAGTACCGTTGTGACCAGAATACCCGGGGAGATAAGGTGGCGCAGAGAGATAAACTTCTCTTTAGCGGTAAAGCGCTCTTCCACCGGCGCTGCGGGACCGAGTGCCGGGTTCAGGCGGCAGCGTATCAGTATGTATGCCATATAAATGCCCGCCAGCATCAGGCCCGGCATCAAACCCGCGGCGAACAACTTGCCCACAGATTCCCGTGCCAGAAAGGCATAGACGATCATCACCACGCTCGGCGGGATCAAAAAGCCGAGTGCCCCGCCGGCCATAATAGTGCCAGTAGCCAGCTTTTTGTCGTAACCGCGTTTAAGCATTGCAGGCAGTGCAATGATACCCAGGCTTACGGTCGCCGCACCCGAGACGCCAGCCATTGCAGCTATAAGGGCACAGATCAAAACAGTACCGACACCAAGACCGCCAGGAAGTCGGCCCATCAGTTTGTGTATCATCTCAAAAAGATCGTCAGTGATCCCTGAGCGCTCCAGCACCAGTCCCATAAATATGAACAAAGGGAGTGCAACCAGCAGAAAGTTGTCCATAGTGCTGAAGGCTGACGAGAGCAGAAACTGCAGCCCGCCAGGGCCGAACATCAGATAGGCACTGCCCATGCCTGAAATCATGAGTGCCCAAGCCAAAGGAGCACCGATTACCATCAGCACGATCATGGAGCAAAACATGATGGCGGTGATGGTAATGGGGTCTAAATTTGTCATCGGAAAAGCCCTTTCAGGGTATACCTGAATGTGTTTCTTATTGCGTCACAATTTAACATCATGGCGTTGCCTGTCTTGCCGAGGGAGCCTTTACTATTCGCTCGTGTCACTTCTCGGATCGTCAAAAGGCACGCCCGAAAGGCGGACTAAGGCACGAACAAGCTCTGCTATGGACTGCAGGATCAGAAGTCCGACAGCAACAGGGATTGTTGCTTTAATAGGCCATACCAATGGACGCCAGATGCTGCTGTTGGAGTATTCGCCGATCAGCCATGAGCGGTATGCGAACTCAACCGCCATTTTGAAAAACACGGCCAGAACGAGAATGCCTAACGTGTACACAATCACGTCGCAGAAGGCCTGCCCGCGCAATGGAAATAAACGATAGATAACGTCGCTGCACACATGCTGTCGATGAAGCAACGTGTAACTTCCGGCCATAATGCTCAGCGCGCCGAAAAACATCGTTGCCAGCTCGTGCCCCCACACAGTGGGGGCGTTGAAAATATAGCGAGCAGCGACTTCATACAGCAGTACACCGATGATACCTAACGTCAGCCAGGAGGTGGCTCGGCCGATCCATTCGGAAAGCCCATCCTGGAAACGAAGATAGCGGGTAATCTTACTCACTGAGGCGGCCTTTCGCTTTGGCGTTCTGGATCAGGATTTCCACGGCGCGGGCGTTGCGCTCAGAGCGGGCAGCTTCTTCTCTCCAGATGGGAAGGGACGCTTCTGCCAAATCACGGGAATCTTCTTCTGACAAAGTGGCAAATTCAAACAACGTGCCTTCGTCGATAAGGCGCTGATTGCCTTCTTCCAGCCAGTTGTGGACGTCAAGCAGGTATTGATCAAGCTCTGTTTGAAGAATCTGCTGTTGCTCGTCGCTCATCTTCTCCCAGGTACCCGGGTTAATAAGCAGGTTTTCTGTCCAGCCCGGATTGAGAAGATTCAGGTCGGTGTAGTAACCGGCTACCTCGTTAATCCGCAGCTGCTCGTACTCGACCGGGCCACCATAAACAGCGCCGTCGATAACGCCGGTCGAAAGAGCGATATAAAGCTCTTCGCCTGGAATGAAGGCCGTTGGAATATCAAACTTCTGCAATACCGTGGCAATAGAACTGGTGGCTCGGATACGCATATCGCCAAGATCTTCGAGGCTGGTGACCGGCTTAGTCGTCACCAGGCCGTAATCACTGCCGAAGCCGCGTCCGATCAGCTTGACGCCTTTTTCTTCGTAGGCTTCTGCAATTATTTTATCCAACCCCTGGTTGGCGAAAATATCGCGGGCTTCTTCCACGCTCACCCAGGCGCCTGGTAAGCCGGCTTCAATGGTGCCGATACCCACCGTACCCGGCCAATAGCTGCCCACACCGTGAGCAATACTGATGCTGCCCTGCGCAACGGCTTCCACAAACTGATCACTATCGACCAGTTCACCGCCACGGAAAAACTGGATCTGGAGAGAACCATCACTGGCTTCTTTGACGCGGTCGCTTAAGTCAGCGGCGATTTGGTCAACTTCTGTGCCGTAAAACGTATGCATACGCAGACGCATCGTTTCAGCGTAAGCCGCCTGGCTGGCAAGCACGGAAACCGCAAGGGAGGTGGCAAGAACGCTTTTCACGAATACTGAGAGCTTCATAACAGGAACCTTTTTGGAAAGAATGTTGTTGTTTGTTGTCGATGCACAGGGGTATCCAGAACACGTTGCGTGGGTTCAGTGTAGACCCTTGTAAACTAAACATGCCATAAAATTTCGACGAATCCCAAAAATATCCACATTATTTAGCCATTAGAATAAGTCGCTTTTATAGACAGTCTATTCCTGTTTTCTGTAGCTTTGCACCAGACGGTGTCATGTCCACTTGATGGTAAAGAGCTCACGCCGGTTTTGCGCACGCAAAAATATTTTGACGTTTTGATAAAATGTAGATATTTTGATTGGATGCTTTTTGCACACCCACCGCCGTTATCTGTTTAGGAGTTTTGACGATGAGCCATTTTAATTGGGACGACCCGCTATTGCTGGAACAGCAGTTAACCGATGAAGAGCGCCAGATTCGCGACGCTGCCCATGACTACTGCCAGGAAAAACTCCAACCGCGTGTTCTGTCAGCGTTTCGCGAGGAACGTTTTGACCGCGAGATCATGAGCGAGATGGGCGAACTCGGCTTGCTGGGTGCAACGGTATCACCGGAATACGGTGGTTCGGGCGTTAATCACGTTTCTTATGGATTGATTGCGCGCGAAGTTGAGCGCGTTGACTCCGGCTACCGTTCGGCCATGAGCGTGCAGTCATCGCTGGTGATGTACCCCATCGAAGCTTATGGCTCGGAAGACCAGAAGCACAAGTACTTACCCAAACTTGCCAGCGGCGAACTCGTTGGCTGTTTCGGTCTGACAGAACCAGACCACGGCTCCGACCCCGGCTCGATGATTACCCGTGCTGTGAAAGTGGACGGTGGCTATTCTCTCACCGGCGCCAAAATCTGGATCACCAACAGTCCGATTGCCGATATCGCAGTGGTATGGGCAAAATCCGCTGCCCACGACAACCAGATTAAAGGCTTTATTGTTGAACGCGGCACCAAAGGATTCAGCACGCCGAAAATCGAAGGCAAAGTGTCTCTTCGTGCATCGGTTACCGGCGAGATCGTGCTGGATAATGCGTTTGTACCAGAAGAGAACTTGCTGCCGAACGTCAGCGGCCTGAAAGGTCCGTTTGGTTGCCTGAACAAAGCCCGCTTCGGTATCGCTTGGGGCGTAATGGGCACGGCTGAATTCTGCTGGCACGCAGCGCGTCAGTACACCCTGGACCGCAAGCAGTTTGGCCGTCCATTGGCAGCTAACCAATTGGTTCAGAAAAAACTCGCCGACATGCAGACCGAGATCACCTTGGGCTTGCAGGCAGCGTTGCAGGTGGGTCGCTTGATGGATAGCGGCAACTGGGCACCAGAGATGGTGTCGCTGATCAAGCGCAATAACTGTGGCAAGGCGCTGGACATCGCTCGTCAGTCCCGTGACATGCACGGCGGCAACGGCGTTTCCGACGAGTACGGCGTGATTCGCCACATGGTGAACCTGGAGTCGGTGAACACCTACGAAGGCACCCATGACATACATGCGCTGATTCTGGGCCGTGCTCAAACCGGGATTCAAGCTTTTTTCTGATTTTTCTAACGGAAGGTGTGCACCATGGCAGGTCCCTTAACAAAGTTGCGCGTACTTGATCTTAGCCGAGTGTTGGCTGGCCCATGGACTACCCAGATTCTGGCGGACATGGGGGCCGAGGTCATCAAGATCGAAAAGCCCGATAGCGGCGATGATACGCGCCACTGGGGGCCGCCTTGGCTCAAGGCCGAAGATGGTCACGAAACCCGCGAGTCTGCTTATTACCTGGCGGCCAATCGCGGTAAGCACTCACTAACGGTGGATATCAGCCAACCTGAAGGTCAGGAGTTGATTCGCGAGCTCGCTTGCCAAAGCGACATCCTGGTCGAGAACTTCAAAAGCGGTGGTCTTGCGAAGAAGGGGTTGGACTACGCCACGCTATCGGCACTTAACCCGGGCCTGATCTATTGCTCGATCACAGGCTTCGGGCACACCGGGCCTATGGCAGAAATGCCGGGTTACGATTACCTGATTCAGGCCCAGGGCGGACTGATGAGCATTACCGGGGCGGCAGACGGCCAGCCTGGCGCAGGCCCCAAACGCGTTGGTGTGGCGGTGGCGGATTTAACCACCGGCATGAACGCCACCATCGCCATACTGGGCGCGTTACACCACCGGACGCAAACAGGTGAAGGGCAGCATATTGATATAGCGCTACTGGATGTACAGGTGAGCTGGCTCGCCAATCAGGCGCAAAACTACTTCTGCAGTGGCAAACCCCCGGTACGTACCGGTGACTACCACCCCAACCTTGTCCCCTATCAGCCATTTCCCACTTCTGACGGCCAGCAGATCATTATTGCCATCGGAAATAATGGGCAATTTCAGCGCTTCTGCGAGATCATTAATCATAGTGAGCTTGCCCAAGATGCGCGTTTTGCAACGAACTCCGAACGAGTGAAACACCGCGTTGAGCTCATTGAACTGTTGGTGAACGTGACTAAAACACGCACGCTCAAACAGTGGACAGTGCTTCTCAACGAGTTTGGCGTACCCTGCGGCCCGATTCAGGATATCGCCCAGGTATTCGATGATCCTCAAGTCCAGGCGCGCGGAATGCAGATAACACTCGATTCCGCTCATGGCCCGGTGAAAGGGGTGGCCAATCCGATCAAGTACTCGAAAACGACGCTTGAATACCACAAAGCTCCGCCAGCGCTGGGGGAAGATACCGACGCAGTGCTTGAGCGTGTGCTGCAAAAGTCCGCCAGTGAGATAGACGCGCTAAAAACAAAGGGCGTGGTTTAGCACCCGAAGCGTTTGCCGGCTTGAATAATGACAAAGGAAAAGACCATGGAAACCTTGCCCGATATTTTAATACCAAAAGCCTTTATTGGCGGTGAGTGGCGCGATGCGAAGACGCATTTTTCTGTCACAAACCCAGCCAATGACAAGGTATTGGCAGAAATACCCGATTTAGGCCGCGAAGAAACGCTTGAAGCCGTAGCAGCGGCAGAAGCCGCCTGGCCGAACTGGAAGCGGCGAACCGCCAAAGAACGAGCGAACCTCTTGCGCGCCTGGTTTGAAGCCATCATGGCTCACCAGGAAGACCTCGCCCGGCTGATGACCTTGGAACAAGGCAAGCCAATTGCGGAGTCACGGGGTGAGGTTGCCTACGGGGCCTCCTTCGTGGAGTTCTACGCTGAAGAAGCAAAGCGTATGGCCGGAGAAACCTTGCAAAGCCACGGTGTTGATAAGCGCATTCTGGTGTTTCGCGAATCAATCGGCGTTGTAGCGGCGGTAACGCCCTGGAACTTCCCGCTGGCGATGATTACCCGCAAATGCGCCCCGGCGTTAGCCGCAGGCTGCACAGTCGTGATCAAACCCGCAGAAGCGACACCCCTGACAGCTTTGGCGCTTGTTCGTTTAGCGGAACTTGCCGGGCTTCCTGCCGGCGTCATTAACGTGATCACGGCCAGCCAGCCGGCCGCCGTAGGCGATGTCTTGACCACCGATCCCCGCGTACGCAAATTTTCGTTCACAGGTTCTACGGCGGTCGGCAAAAAGTTACTCGCCCAGTGCGCGGGTACTGTTAAAAAAGCGTCCATGGAATTGGGTGGCAACGCGCCATTTATCGTGTTTGATGATGCCGATCTTGATGCTGCGGTGGAAGGTGCCATTGCTTCAAAGTACAGAAATTCCGGGCAGACTTGCGTCTGTACCAACCGTTTTCTGGTTCAGTCCGGCGTTTATGACGCCTTCATCGAAAAGCTTGCAGCACGCGTCAAACAGCTAAAAGTTGGCAATGGATTGGACGCAGGTGTCTTGCAAGGGCCGCTGATCAACCAAGCCGCGGTTGAGAAAGTCGAAGCACATATTGCTGATGCACTGGAAAAGGGCGGGCGTTTAATATGCGGCGGCAAAGCCCATGCTCTGGGCGGCACCTTCTTTGAGCCAAGCATCATTGCAGATGCGACAAGTGACATGCGTGTGGCCCAAGAAGAGACCTTCGGCCCTTTAGCACCGGTATTCCGCTTTGACACCGACGAACAGGCCATCGCTATGGCGAATGCCACAAACTCTGGTCTGGCCGCTTACTTTTACGCAAAAGATTACCGGCGTATCTGGCACGTTATGGAAGGGCTGGAGTACGGCATGGTGGCCGTGAATGAGGGTATTCTGTCAACGGAGCTGGCGCCTTTTGGCGGGGTGAAAGAGTCAGGGCTCGGCCGTGAAGGTTCCCGCCACGGATTAGACGAGTTTACTGAACTGAAATACGTGTGTGTGGGCGGCCTCTAAGCATTGCTCCCGACTGATAGGGAAAATTTGATGAATAACGCACAATTGAACGAATTGAAACAGAAGTATGTAGCCAACGGCGCGGCCAGCCCCGCCACACAGTTTGCGGATCGGGCAGAGAATTCTGTGATTTGGGATGTGGATGGCAATCGCATTATCGACTTCGCCGGTGGTATCGGGGTATTAAACATTGGCCATTGCCACCCGAAAGTTGTGGCGGCGGTACAGGCCCAGGTAGCAAACCTGATGCACACGTGTCAGATCGTGATTCCCTACGCCGGGTATGTACAAGTTGCCGAGAAACTGAGCCAGCTGGCTCCGGTGCGCGGCCACGGCAAAGTGATGCTGGTGAACTCCGGTGCGGAAGCTCTGGAGAATGCGGTCAAGATTGCGCGGGCAGCGACAGGTAAAAACAACGTCATCTGCTTTGACGGCGGATACCACGGCCGCACGCTTTTTACGATGGCAATGAACGGTAAAGTGGCTCCCTATGCCGGCGATTTTGGCACCATGCCGGGTAACGTGTTCCGTGCGCCCTACCCGGTGCCGTCTCTTGGCGTCAGCGAAGAAGAAGCGATTCGCAGATTGCACACAACGCTAAAGACCGATGCTAACCCACGCGACACAGCCGCGATCGTTATTGAACCGGTTCTGGGCGAAGGTGGTTTCCATCCCGCACCAGCGAGCTTCCTCAAAGCGATTCGCGAAATCTGCGATGAGCACGGCATGCTGATGATCGTTGATGAAGTTCAGTCCGGTTTTGGCCGTACCGGTAAAATGTTCGCCATTGAACACAGCGGCGTACAGCCCGACCTGATAACAATGGCAAAAAGCATGGCAGCAGGCATGCCTATTTCTGCGATTGTGGGTACTGACAAGTACATGGATGCCTCTGGCCCAAACTCGCTGGGCGGAACCTACTCTGGCAGCCCCGCATCCTGCGCAGCCGTATTGGCCGTGCTTGAGGTGTTTGAAGAAGAAAACATTCTGGCGCGAAGCATGGCTCTGGGCGAGAAGCTTGGGCAGCGCTTCACACAATGGCAGGAGCAGTTTGCCAGCGTTGAGAATGTGCGTCACTTGGGTTCTATGGCGGCCTTCGATCTGGTCACAGCAGATCATAAACCAAACGCGGAACTGACGGCGGCCATGTGCAAGCTGGCGCGCGAGAAGGGATTGATCCTTATTGCCTGTGGCTTTTACGGCAACACGCTTCGTTTCCTGATGCCGGTCACCATTGAAGATGAGGTACTCGAAGAGGGCCTAGCAATCGTTGAGGCATGTCTTGCGGAGCTTGCGGCTTAAGCTCTCGCACCTATACAAGCTATTCCAGCGTTAACTATCCGGCTATAATAGAGACATTTCCCGGAGGCAAAACATGAGCATGTCTGAAAGAGGGAGTGGCACCAGTGTTTACTCATGGAAGATCTCGGCGGTGCTGTCCGTAGCTTCTTTCATTGGCGCAGTGGTCAGCTTCGGCGATGTCTCGCCAATTATCACAGGCTTGATGTTACTGGCGGCCGTTGGTTAGGGTTTTACTGCCAGAGACAACAAGCGCGAACTGGACAAAGGCGAAGCTTAACAGCGTTACTTATGCGCCAGACCTGAACAATCAGCGCCCCTGAAGCCTCGTTGTTGCCGGCATACTCCTCGGTTCGGCCTAAAGATTTTGAAATCGAGATTATTTTCCTACTAATCATTGGGGAGTGCCCGCCCTCTGACAAAGTGCGATAGTCGAACACTTATTTACTAATGCCCTGCTGATCCTGCAACCAGAATCTCCCCGATATAACACTTAAATTTCTTTTGAAACCACTTATCCGAATTCTGCACAAAATACCTCATTACTATCCGAATTCTGCAGAAAAAAACCCAGAAAACGCCCGGAAATCTTGAAAAAAAATAACTTTCCCTTTTTAATCATAACCCTAAAGAAGAGAAAATAAAAAACATAAAGTTATTCAGAAAGCTCCTTTGTTTCCTGAAATAACAAACTGATGCATGCTCATGCTCGTAAGTGAAGCTAACAATAATTCTTCAAACTTCGTTA
The DNA here is from genome assembly GCF_002563815.1 of Marinobacter sp. LV10R520-4. Lineage (NCBI taxonomy): Bacteria > Pseudomonadati > Pseudomonadota > Gammaproteobacteria > Pseudomonadales > Marinobacteraceae > Marinobacter > Marinobacter sp. LV10R520-4. The sequence continues at coordinate 1,200,329 of NZ_PDJM01000001.1, forward strand.
TAAGAGAGATGCAAACGTGCGCGTGAACCACCCTGTCACCCATCGAAGTGTGCCTGTCAGTTTTGGCGCGAACATTCTGTCTACCACCAACCCGAAAGGGCAGATCACCCACATTAACGACGAATTTATCGATATCAGTGGATTCTCGCGGGAAGAATTGATTGGGCAACCGCACAACATTATTCGCCACCCCGATATGCCCAGGGCGGCTTATGAAGAAATGTGGCGCCGGTTAAAATCAGGGAACACCTGGCTTGGTGCGGTTAAAAACCGGTGTAAGAACGGTGACCATTACTGGGTTCAAGCATATGCAATACCCGTTACTGGGAAAAACGGCGAGATTCTTGAGCTGCAATCCATTCGCTCGCAGCTATCACCTGCAGCAGAGGCACGGGCAGAAAAACTTTATGCCACCCTGCGCAAGACTCAGGCCACCAAAGGCCCAGTGGTGGCGCCCAAGCTCCGCAGAGCAATGCCCCTGCAACTTAAACTGATTCTCGCCATGGCTGTCATTATGGGTGGCGCAGGGGCTGCCCAGTATTTTATGGAAACCTGGTACTCCGCCTTTGGTGTATGGGTTGCCGCCTCTGTTGTCAGCGCAGCCGCCATTAGCGGCTTTACCAGCCCACTGAAGAGATGTGTTCAAAGAGCCAGGGGCATGATTAACGATACGGTAGCCGAGAAAATCTTTACGGGTCGTGTAGACGATATCGGCAGTCTTGACCTGGTGATTGCCCAGCAGCGCGCCGAGCTTGATGCCGTTGTTAAACGTATGGACGACGTTATCGGCAAGCTTAACAGCGGCGCTGAGAACACTATTTCCCGGAGTAACGATGCTCATTCTGCGGTTCGCGAACAGGCTACAGCAACCGATACCATTGCCTCAGCAAGCGAGCAGATGTCTGCCACATCTAAAGAGGTTGCCAGCAATGCAACCGGTATGCTCGAGCAAGTTCGATTGGCCAGCGAGCGCGTTGCCAGCGGACAGGCTCTGACCCGGGAAACCCGCCACAGTATGGACGCCCTATCCAAGGAGCTTACCGAGGCATCGCATGCTGTCGGGCAACTTACCGAGGCCAGCAAGGGGGTCAGTCAGGCGCTGAGTATAATTGGTGACATCACTGAACAAACCAACCTTTTGGCTCTCAATGCGTCGATTGAAGCGGCCAGGGCCGGGGATGCCGGCCGAGGCTTTGCCGTAGTCGCAGACGAAGTTCGCAGCCTCGCGTTGCGAACCAAAACGACAACTGAACAGATCAATGCCACCCTCGGCCGCTTTCACGAGACTGTTTCCAATGCGACCCAGGCCATGGGGCGTTGTGACAGCTATGCACAAAGGACGGTCGACAATGCCATCAGTTCCGAGAGCACCTTGTCGGAGCTTGTTACCTTTATAGAGCGTATCTCCGAAGCCTGTGACGGCACATCGGTTGCGGCAGAGCAACAACACAACGCCTCCGGCGAAATTTCCGGAAAAATTGTCAGCATTAATGACCTGGGTGAAACGGCAATGATGGTGGTCAAGGAGGCTCAGGAGTCCATGCACGAATTGAAACGACAGATCGGTGAAGTTGGTGGATTGGTTTCCCGGCTGAGAGGGCGCAACAGCGCCTGATGGTTGGCCGAATGATTGACATCGGGATTGTCGGGAGTACAGAAACGGAAAGCTGGTTGAAACGGCAGCGGGACTCCCTGCTTTCCTCAGATTTCAACTGTCGGTTCTCATCGATAACGGCTCCCCTCGAAGCGACGAAGCCACCCGATATCTGGCTTATTGATGCCGACGGTTCCGAAGCGCTGCCCTTGATAGACGTAATAACCCAACTGTACGCCAATGGCGGAATGGCCGGCGCCCAGATCATAGTTGTCGGAAAATCGATGACAACCGAATTAGCCAGCGCGGTAATGGCAGCGGGAGCCAGACGCTTTCTGGTCAAACCGCTCACATCCCGAATGCTGGCCAGTACCTGTCAGGAGCTGGGCATTTCTCACTCACTGATGGCCAGAACCGCCCTGATTGTTGAAGACCGGCAAGCAACCTATGAGGTAATCCGGGAACATTTTTCCACCCGGTCTATTGAGTCATTGCAAGCAGGCTCTATTCAGGCGGCATTCGACTTGCTCAGAAAGCGCGATTCCGATGTCATCGTTATAAGCCATTACAGCGACTTAATGAGCTATCATAAACTTTCTAAATTGCTCCGTTTTTTCCCGGATAGCTCGGGCATACCCGTTATTTTCACGACCGACGACATTACCGATAGCGAAGCTAGGGACTTCCTGAGCCTGACTGGAACCAACATCCACTACGCAACTAATGCCGAGCTGCCCAGGCTTATCCATGAGTTGACACATCAACAGGTCGGGCAAGCAACATCGGGTGGGCGAATCTATGACATCCTGCACAAACGAGAACAGGAACACTTTGCACTGAACCATCACGCCATAGTCAGTATGGCTGACAGCGCAGGGCAAATTACCGAAGTTAACCGACATTTTTGTGACACCAGCCAATATTCTGAGACAGAACTGCTCGGCCAGAATCACCGCCTTCTAAAATCCGGCTGTCATTCACCCGATTTTTACAGAGACCTGTGGAAAACGATATCCCGGGGCGAAATCTGGAAGGGTGAGATCTGCAACCGCGCTAAAGACGGCAGTCTCTATTGGGTCTCATCAACGATCGTCCCCTTTCTGGACAGTAGGCAGCGCCCGTACAAGTACATTGCTATTCGCAAAAACATCACCCACGGTGAACTACCAACACTAAATCGAAGATTTTGAATTGGCATCTGGGTAAACCTACTACGCGGCGATCTGATGCGCAGTATTTTCCCTTCTAATAACGATGGATTTGTGTGGTATCAAATCCATCATTATGGGGTTGGACACGCACCCCTTACAGGCTAGCCCTAAGGCCTCACCCGTTGCTTTTCTCAGGATATTAAGAGCACCGTTAATGTCGGCGTTTATGATCCCGTGTTTGCTTTGATACAGCCCTCGGCGGATTCGCTTTCCGCTGAATAGTGGTAAGACGTTTTTGGGTTTTTCACCGTAAACCGGCAGGAAGTCATTATCCAAAGCGGAGGCTTTGGAAGTGTACGACTCTTCCTGAATAACGGTGGTGATGCCCAGCCCGTGGCACTTATATTGGATTTGAGACATCAGGGTGGCATGCGGAATACCGACAAATTTCTGGTTGTTCACGCGGCCAATGTTGACCTCTTGCTTCCAGTGTTTGTTATAACCGATGACCAACGTCCCGATGTTGTTCTCCAGGCAATAAGCGATCACCTTGCTGGACGCTCTGTGCAACAGGTCTTTTATCCGGCGATTGCGTTTGTTGGTCACGGCGCGAATGTGGGCGTATTTGCCTTGGGAGCGAAGTTTGGCCACACGTTTGTTGTACCAGGCATTGATCGATTTCAGCGCTTTACCGTTGATCAGAACAGGGCGAACGCCCGGCTGATCGGTTGCGAGTGCGATAAGATTGTTGATGCCTAAATCGATCCCGGCCTTGCGGGATGTGTCGAGAAGACGGCAGAAGCGACCCGCCTCCACAATCTTTGATTCGTTGTAAACGATTTCGATAATGAAGCAGTTGCCCTTGGGTACAATTCTGACCTCAAGCGCAACGGTGTCGCCGACAGCCGCGTTCCATTTTTGTGAAAACCGAAACTGCGTTTTGATCGGTGGCAACACGTCGCTGGCAAAATACAACGTGCCGTCGACAAACTTGAAACCGTTTCGGCCGATGTGCACGGTGGCCGCTTTGTGGGCGTAACCGGGTTTCTTCGGCTTGGACTTGAAGTTGGAAGGCGTCTTCTTGTACGCCCGCAGAGCCGCAAAATAAGAGGTCCATTCCTGGCCGACAATCTGAGTGCTTCGCTGGGCGATGGCTGATGGAAGCTTGGTGTACAGTTCCGAGTTGTTTCTCTTCAGCCATTTATCAGCGTCGCGATGCGACAGTCTCTGATCTTTGCCGTCCGGATGGTGCTGCATCAGATAAGAGGTGGCGTTCTTAATTCGGCGAACAATCTGAGTGCAAACGCTGGCCCCGCGAAACGCCTCATGATTCTTTCGAATGAGGATTTGCTGGGTGCGAATGTGGGTTGATTTCTCGTTGTTCATGTTGATAATATTAGGACTTGAAATAATTGGTGTCAATCATTTATACAGTGAAATTTACCGACGAAAAGAAGCCACAATTCGTGTGCACATCGAAAACCAAGATCGATCCAAATAGACGCTATCCATCCAACACTAAATCAGAGATTTTGAATTGGAATTCCGCTCATTTCGTTAAAACGGCTGAACACCGAGTGAAACTGCACGGCCAGCTTGCAAGACTGGTCAGCGAGGCCAGCGCTCACGCTCTTTCCGGCCACTGGGCAAGTGCCCCAGAAACACTCCAGTCCGCGCTGCAACCCCTTTGCGGGTTTCTTGGCATTCATCATGTATCCATAAGGCTTCGCCAGAACGATTCACTTGTTGCGAACTGGCGACAATTTACGGGCGGCTCCAGTAATGATACTCCCCTTTCAATTACAAGCTTTGACACAACTGAAGGCCGAAGTCCGAGAGTTGACGGCGATAAAATTGAAACTCAACTATGGAAAGATCAGACAGCACTTGGATCACTAGAACTCCTCGCACGGCAGAGTACCCTGACTGACGCTTTCTGCGATCAAGGTTTGATCGATATACTTGGCAGTGTTATTTCCCATTCATTGGCCCGCTGGCTCTCCGAGTTCGATCAGGAACAGGATAGGGAGAGGCTTCATAAAGCCCAGGCGTTTGCAAACATTGGTACCTGGGAGTGGAACCTTGAAACAAACGAAATGGTCTGGACAGAAATCATTCCAGTACTTTTCGGTTACCCTGAAGGAGGCTTGGAAACATCCTATGCAAACTTTATGGCCGCTGTTCATCCTGATGACCGCGCAGACGTTGAGGCCGGAATAGCAGCCGCGATTGAATATGACGAGCCCTATCGGGTTGAGCATCGAGCGGTATGGCCCGACGGCACGGTGAGATGGCTTCTGGAAACGGGGGCGGTAGTCCGGAGCGATGATGGCACTGCAAAACAAATGCTAAGTGTTGTTGAGGACGTAACGCAAGTTCATGAAGCGGAGCAGCAACTGGCCAACCAAGCCAGCCTGTTGAACATGCTTCATGAGTCCCTCACCACGTTCATTCGTGAGGGAAAATTTCGAGCCACCCTTGACACCATGCTGGAGAGCCTGCTGGAGCTGACCAACAGCGAATTTGGCTTTCTGGCCGAGGTACTTCAGGACGGAGAGGAAGCTCCCTATCTTCGGGTCCAATCCATTACCAATCTCCCTTGGAGTTTGCCCTCGGAAGAAATGTGCAGCCGGGTTGGAACAGATAGATTCGAGCTTCCCGGCCTAGATAACGTCATGGGCGAGTTAATCCGAAACAAGAAAGTTGTGAGTGTCGACGAAACTCGGTCAGTGGAACTGTTCGCGGGGCTCCCGGAAGGGCACCCCGAAATAAGGACGTTTCTCAGCGTGCCAATCCTGGTCGGCTCCGACCTGGTCGGGGTTTTCGCCATTGCAAATCGTGATTCCGGTTACGACCAGTCACTGATCAGTTTTTTACAGCCCTTTACCACAACTTACGGCGTGATCATCAACTCTCAGCGCATGATTGATATGGAGGGCAACAATCGCAAGAGCTTGGTTCGAGAAAAACAGAGGGCAGACCAGGCAAACCGGGCAAAATCCGAATTCCTCTCCAGCATGAGCCATGAATTGCGCACGCCATTAAATGCCATCCTGGGCTTTGGCCAGCTACTTGAAAGCGATGCAGCGCTGAATGAAGACCAACAGGACAGCGCCAACGAAATCCTGTCCGCTAGTAACCACCTGCTCGCGCTTATCAACGAGGTACTGGATCTTGCAAGGATAGAGTCGGGTAAACTGGATCTATCACTCGAAACCATACACGTGCGCGCAATCATTGACGAAGCGCTCATGTTGATCAGGCTATCCGCTGAAAAACGTGGTATCCAGATTTCTATCAGCAACATGGCAAACCTCCGGGTCACCGCCGACTGGACCCGCTTGAAACAGGCGTTGTTGAATCTTCTCTCCAATGCCGTCAAATACAATAGAAGTGAAGGTAGCATCCTGATCGAGGCGAAACCCCACGGAACTGCCTGGGTCGATATTCGGGTTACAGACACTGGTCCTGGCATCCCGGAGTCCCGAATACCTGAACTGTTCCAGCCGTTCAACCGCTTGGGTGCAGAACTTAGCCACATCGAAGGTACTGGCATAGGGCTATCACTGACCCACCGGCTCGTCGAGTTGATGGGGGGCAGCATTGGGCTCACAAGTGTCGTTGGCGAAGGCTCTACATTCTGGATCCGCCTGCCGGTTGAGCAAGGGCATACGAGCACTAACGCCGAGCCATCAATCAATTCCGGCCAAAGCAAAACTCTATCTGGCGAGCAAACGGTCACCAAAAACAAGTCCATTCTCTATATTGAGGATAATCCGGCGAACTTGAAGCTTGTTGAAAGAATTGTCCAGCGGCAACCCGATTTTTCTCTGATTTCTGCGACCACCGCCGAAGAAGGGTTAAACCTGGCAAGAACCTGTCAACCCGACCTCATTCTTCTCGATATCAATCTGCCGGATATGAATGGCTACACAATACTACATAAGTTAGAGACACAGGCTCCTCCGAACAATGCCCCTGTTATCGCCCTGACGGCAAGCGCCATGCACTGTGAAGTTCGGAGAGGGAAAAACGCCGGTTTTGATGACTATCTGACTAAGCCGATCAATATTGCAGAATTAACGAACACGTTTAAAAAATACTTGGGATAACCGACTCATGTCCGCCTTTTTAGAAATAAATCTTCACCAACAAAGCATTTTTATTGTCGATGACGAACCGGCAAACCTGAAGCTTTTGGACAAAATCCTCACGTTTGCAGGCTACACCAATCTGACGTTGATCAGCGATCCGCGCCAAGTTATTCCAGCCTACCACGAGCATCGTCCTTCACTGATTCTTCTGGATCTGAATATGCCAGGCGTCGACGGATATCAAGTTATGAAGCAGCTAGGTGACTTGGGTGATCCCATCGTGCCTCCCATTATTATCCTGACAGCCCAGAATCAGCAGGACTATCTGCTTCGCGCTCTGGAAGCCGGAGCCAGGGACTTTATCAGCAAGCCATTTGATCGCCGGGAGTTGCTAATGCGCGTTCACAATTCTCTGGATGCGCATACTGCCCATCGGCTGGTGCACAACCAGAAAGTTCACCTGGAAATATTGGTGGAAGAGCGCACACAGGAATTACGCGAGAGCAGACTGGAAATCATTCGACGGCTTGGACATGCGGCGGAGTGGCGGGATGAGGAAACGGGGAATCACATTATAAGAATGAGCAAGATGTGCGCCCTTCTTGCCAGTAAAGCGGGCTGGTCTGAAGAGCAATGCGACTTGATCCTGCAAGCCAGCCCGATGCATGACATCGGTAAAATTGGCATTCCCGACGCTATCCTGTTGAAGCCCGGAACGCTGGACCCGCAGGAATGGCAAACCATGAAAACTCATCCCAAAATCGGCGGACGGCTGCTGGAGGGCAATAACAGCGAGCTTCTGGTACTGGCCCGAGAGATTGCCCTTAATCACCACGAAAAGTGGGACGGGAGTGGCTATCCAGGCGGACTACGAGGTGAAGATATTCCTCTCTCCGGAAGAATTGCCGCACTGGCCGACGTATTCGATGCGTTGACGTCGGCACGCCCCTACAAGAAAGCCTGGCCGGTAGAAGATGCAGTGGAATTGGTCCGGGAAAACCGAGGGACACACTTTGATCCGGAGTTGGTTGACCTGTTCCTGGCCGATGTTGCCAGCTTTGTAAAAATCATCGATGTCTATCAGGACCAGCCGGACCACTTATGCCAATGACTTCCGAAAACCTGATCTGGATGATCAATGCGATTCCCGATGCAGTCATTCTCATCAATCAGAACCGGACGATTGTCAGTGTCAATCCGAGAGCAACCGACATTGTTCTTACCACTGTGACACGGTTGAAAGGCACTTCATTAGACACTCGACACCAGAGCATTCGAGAACCGTTCACAAACAGCACGTTGAGGGTTTTTCAGCGAACCGGTGAAACGCCTCATGGGATAAGGCTAGCCCGCCAATACTTCTTGCGCGGAAGAAGTCCTGGAGGTATACCACACAGTGCTTTGTCCCGCAGCGCCGGTATCGGTTGAAACTACTTGTTCAGAATGCCGTTCCAATAGCTTGATGCCGTGGATGGTGTCACTGGGATACTCACCGAAATGGTCGAAATAATACGATGAAAAGCGACCCGCATGATTAAACCCCCACTTCAGCGCATGATTTGCAACTACCGGGTCCTCGCGATGGAAGCGGATCAGGGACTCTCTTGCCTTGATCAATCGGCGTGACTGGCAGTAACTATACGGTGTCATCCCTGTACGTTTTTTCATGAGGTAATAGAAATTTCTCAGGCTCATACCCGAATCTCGGGCGATGGTTTCCAGCTCAATGTCTGTGGCTAATCGGTCATTGATCTGTTCAATGGCAGTACACAACCTTCGATCCTCTCCAATCAGGATCTTATTCTTAACCGTTGCAGCCACCGAACTTTCGCCAGCCAGATACCGGTTCAAGATTTCCTCAAGCCACCGGGTTCGTTCCATTGCATGGTGATGATCCCGAAAAAAAGGAGTCTCACGCAAATAACTTACGAGTATTTTTGCCAGTTCAAAGTCAGCGTTTTCCAGCAATCCGTTCGCGTATTTCCAAGCTGAGTGGCTAATCTGAACAATAAAAAGATGAGCCTCCGATGACAGTCGGGCTCGAAACTCTGCGTCTGGTTTGAGTACACAGGGAACCCCGGGGACGCTGTGAAAATGCACGCCTTCAACCTCAAAATCAACGCTTCCGTATGCAGGCATAATGATCGCCGTTCGGCCAGCATTGCAACCGACGACACTGGACGCGGAACGAAGATAGATACCACATACGTTAATGTCTCCCGCCTCGAGAAATGACAGGCGCGAATCAAAATCGGCTTCGCCGGCGGGTGACACGTTCACCTCTTGAGACAGTCGTGAACAGCCAGTCAACAACTGAAGCGCTGACAACCAGTTTCGCGGTTTTTTAGTTGTGGTGCGAAGGTAGTGTTCAAGCAAAAAGTCTGGGGCATTGCAGACACACATTTCTTTTGATCCTCCGGCTAATATGCATACTACTTTGTATGCAGCTCGAAACTTTACAGAAAGTCACACTTACGGATGTGACTCTTCACCTAGCCGCGCGGGTTGGGAGCCACACAAAACCCGACATAGTGAGACAAGATCGCGTTTAAATCTCTCCTTGCTCATGAATCGTCAGAAGCAAACTTTCAAAACGGTATGGGTCCCTTTTCACTACGTAATTTTCTCAGGTATCCCTGGCGTTCTATTTGATATGAATCAATTTTATTAGCCACTACATGCCAGTTCAGTCAGCCTTGCTGTCTAATCAAAAATCACGAATAGAGCTATTTTACAAAAGCTTACCTAGCCTGCCTTTGCTTAAAATGAGGCCAGTATGAGGCCTTCCGATCGGCTCGGAATTACTCTGGAGATTTAGATTAAGTGCTTGACCACTTCAATGCTGTTTCAGTGTGGTTTGGGGAGTTCAATGGTTTTTCTGCCCTTCAAGAATTCCGTCATCTCCGCCACTGGCAACGGCCGGCACAGCAAATAACCCTGAAGTTGATCACACCCTTCCTCCGCCAGGCGAGCAGCCTGCTCGGGCGTTTCGACACCCTCGGCGGTTGAACTCAAGCCCAGGCTTTTTGCTATAAACAACACAGCCGAGACGATGGCTGCATCCTTCGGGTCTACCAGCATGTCTCGCACGAAGCTTTTATCGATTTTGAGTTTGCCTATGGGCAATTCCTGCAAAAGGCTCAAAGAAGAGTAGCCGGTACCAAAATCATCCAGTGAAATAGTGATCCCTTTTTGACGCATTGCATTCAAATCGCCGATGACCTCCGGCCGAATTCTCATCAGAGCGGTTTCTGTAATTTCCAGCTCCAGCTGCCAGGGGCGAAGCCCGTTATCCGTCAATACCTGGTCGACAATCGTGGCAAGGTCTTGGCGCTGTAACTGTATGGCAGAGACATTGACGGAAACACTGGCATTCGTGAGCCCCGCGGCATGCCATGTGCTCAGTTGACGCCCCGCCTCACGCAGAACCCACTCACCCAGCGGCAGGATTAAACCGCTTTCCTCGGCAACAGGAATAAACCGGTCGGGCGGAATAATGCCCTCAAGCGGATCATTCCAGCGCAGCAGGGCCTCAAGCCCAACGATTTTGCCTGTTCTGGCCTGTACCAGCGGCTGATAATAAAGTGCCAGCTCGTTGTTTTTTAATGCGCGCCTTAGCCTGCCTTCCAGCGATATGTGTTCGAGCGCCGCAAGGTTGTAGGCAGCGGAATAAAACTGGTAATTGTTGCGCCCCTGTTCTTTGGCCTGATACATGGCGGCATCGGCGCGCTTTATCAAATCATCCACCTCACTGCCGTCCCCGGGGAACAGTGAAATCCCGATACTGCAACCGCTGTATATTTCGTTATCAGTGAACTACCAACACTAAATCGAAGATTTTGAATTGGCATCTGGGTAAACCTACTACGCGGCGATCTGATGCGCAGTATTTTCCCTTCTAATAACGATGGATTTGTGTGGTATCAGATCCATCATTATGGGGTTGGACACGCACCCCTTACAGGCTAGCCCTAAGGCCTCACCCGTTGCTTTTCTCAGGATATTAAGAGCACCGTTAATGTCGGCGTTTATGATCCCGTGTTTGCTTTGATACAGCCCTCGGCGGATTCGCTTTCCGCTGAATAGTGGTACGACGTTTTCAGGATTGTTGCCGTAAACCGGCATGAAGTCGTTGTCCAGAGCGGATGCCTTGGAGGTGTACGACTCTTCCTGAATAACGGTGGTGATGCCGAGAGCTTGGCACTTGTATTGGATTTGAGAGATCAGAATGGCATGCGGAATACCGACAAATTTCTGGTTATTCACACGGCCAATATTGACCTCCTGATTCCAGTGTTTGTTGTAACCGATGACCAGCGTGCCAATATTGTTCTCCAGGCAGCACGCGATCACCTTGCTGGAGGCCCTGTGCAACAGGTCTTTTATCCGGCGATTGCGCTTGTTGGTCACGGCGCGAATGTGGGCGTATTTGCCTTGGGAGCGAAGTTTGGCCACACGTTTGTTGTACCAGGCATTGATCGATTTCAGCGCTTTACCGTTGATCAGAACAGGGCGAACGCCCGGCTGATCGGTTGCGAGTGCGATAAGATTGTTGATGCCTAAATCGATCCCGGCCTTGCGGGATGTGTCGAGAAGACGGCAGAAGCGACCCGCCTCCACAATCTTTGATTCGTTGTAAACGATTTCGATAATGAAGCAGTTGCCCTTGGGTACAATTCTGACCTCAAGCGCAACGGTGTCGCCGACAGCCGCGTTCCATTTTTGTGAAAACCGAAACTGCGTTTTGATCGGTGGCAACACGTCGCTGGCAAAGTGCAGAGTCCCGTCAACGAACTTGAAGCCGTTTCGTCCAATGTGGACGGTGGCTGCTTTGTGGGCGTAACCGGGCTTCTTCGGCTTGGCCTTGAAGCTGGAAGGCATCTTCTTGTACGCCCGCAGAGCCGCAAAATAAGAGGTCCATTTCTGGCCAACAATCTAAGTGCAAACGCTGGCCCCGCGAAACGCTTCATGCTGCTTTCGAATGAGGATTTTCTGGGTGCGAATGTGGGTTGATTTCTCGTTGTTCATGTTGATAATATTAGGACTTGAAATAATTGGTGTCAATCATTTATACAGTGAAATTTACCGACGAAAAGAAGCCACAATTCGTGTGCACATCGAAAACCAAGATCGATCCAAATAGACGCTATCCATCCAACACTAAATCAGAGATTTTGAATTGGAATTCCGCTCATTTCGTTAAATATCCCAGGATCGAGCATGTTTTGGTTTCAGGGCGCTCACTTGGTTGTCCAGCTCTGTAACCAGCTGCGGCGGTAATTGCAGGCGCGCCGCAAGCATGGCCAGGTAAGATTTCTCAGCGGCGGTATCTACATCAATCGCCAGCAGTGAGGCAATGTAAATTTCTGACGCTACTTCCGGGCAAGTGGCACTGTTAACAATCGCGTCCATATCAACAGGGTGCCCTATTTCCTGCACCAGAACATTCTGGCTTGCGTTATCCAGCCCCAGGGATTCAATCCGCTGAAAAATAACCTGGCTCTCTTGTGCGTCCATCCGTCCGTCTGCGCGGGCCGCCGCAATCATGGCGCGTATCAGCATCAGGCCTAACCTGTCATTGGCTGCCTGATCATCTGCCGCGGGCAAAAAAGCAGATCCGGCAGGGGGCGATTTTAACGCGGCAGCATTTACAACTTGGGTTTCAGCCGCAGCTGCGCCCTGGCTATTGTTGTAACGCTGGTATGCGGTATAGGCCAACGCTCCAACCGCTGCAACCGCTGCAACCGCTGCAACACCGCCGAGCTTAAGGGCCCCCGACCCAAGTTTTTTGACAGATTTCCCGGTTATCATTTTGCTCGCAAAACCGCCGGCCAACCCACCGGCAAAACCGGTCCCAGCACCGCTACCAAGAAACGATCCCAAAAGTTTATTCATATCAACCATGGTAATAAGCCCCAGTGATAACTATTGATGTAATTGCACAGATAACCGATTCACGTAAACTGCCGCCCGCACTGTTAATCGCCAGAGTCCAGGCCTCGCTAACCCTATAAGACTGTCAGCGGACGCAGACGTTCCTGCAACCACACGGTTTTTCAGACGAAAATTCGGAACAGGTTTATTTTCCTGCAAAGTGATCTTCCTCGGATTAGAATAAATTTGGCGATCTATTTAAACCACTCACCCATAACCTTCACACACTCAGGAGCCTGCCATGTCCATCTGGGTTGATGCCGACGCCTGCCCGGTGCCCATTCGCGAGATTATCTGTCGCGCGGCAGCACGCTGGAGGGTAGACACCACGTTTATTGCCAATCACGTTGTTCCTTTACCGCCGGGGCCGTTTATTCACACCCGCCAAGTGATGCAGGGGTTTGACGTGGCGGATAACGAAATTATGGATCAGCTCAAAGCCGGGGATCTGGTAATCACACAAGATATCCCCCTGGCCGCAGAAGCCATTGAAAAGGGTGCAGATGTGTTCAACCCTAGAGGCCAGGCATTTACCAAAGAGAATATTCGCCAACGCCTGGCGATGCGTAATTTTATGGAAGAGATGCGCAACGCCGGCCAGGTTACCGGCGGCCCGGCGCCCTTCGGCCAGAGCGACCGCAAAGAATTTGCCGACAAACTGGACCGCTGGCTGCAACGTAATCGGTAGTTGCTGGTCGAAGACCGAAACAGGAGACTTTTATGTGGGTTTTACAGCAAGCTGTGATCGGTTTTGCCTTACTGGTCGGGGTTCTGCCGCTGGCGTTCAGCCAGACCTTCCCGTCTGACGCAGGCCCCTTTCAGCTTGAAACCATCGCAGAGGGGCTGGAGCATCCCTGGAGCCTGGCGTTTCTGCCAGACGGCTCGGCTCTGGTCACCGAGCGGCCCGGAAGATTGCGAATAGTCCAAAACAGCGCGCTGGCGGCGAAGGCCATTCAAGGTGTACCCGAGGTGGCCGCATCCGGCCAGGGCGGATTATTTGACGTAACACTGCACCCGGATTTTGCCAGCAACAACACCCTGTTTCTTAGCTATGCCCATGGCTCGCCTGAGGGAATGACCACGCGGGTTGCAAGAGCGGTACTGGATGACAACGAACTCAAAGACCTTAAGGTCATCTTCGAAGCCCTACCCCGCTCGAACGGCACACGCCACTTTGGCGGCCGTATGGCTTTTGACAGCAGCGGCTATCTTTACATCGCCGTGGGCGATCGTGGTGAAAAGGATCGCGCTCAAGAAACCCGCGATGACGCCGGCGGTGTGCATCGCATTACCATCGACGGCGAACCTGCACCGGGCAATCCAGGTTTGGGAAGCTCCGCTATCCGTGACACGTTCTACACCTGGGGCAACCGCAATATTCAGGGTATGACCGTTCACCCACAGACCGGCGAAATCTGGACCCACGAACACGGCCCCCGCGGCGGCGATGAAGTGAACATCCTGCAAGCCGGCACCAATTACGGCTGGCCGGAAATTACCTACGGTATCGGCTATTCGGGGCTGCCGATCACTTCGGATACCCATAAAGAAGGCATGGCCCAGCCGTTGCACTATTGGGATCCGTCCATCGCACCGTCAGGTATGGCACTTTACAGCGGCGGCCTGTTTCCACAATGGCAGGGCGATGTGTTTGTGGGCGCATTGAAACTGCGCAAACTGGTACGACTAGGGACAAACGGAAATGACAAAGTGATTGAGGAGGAAGACTTGCTGACCGATCTGAACGAACGCCTCCGCGATGTTCGGGTTGGCCCTGATGGCGCTTTGTGGCTGCTGAGCGACGCCCCACAGGGCAAGCTTTACCGTATGGTACCCACACAATAGTGTGGGTAGGCTTATTCCGCCCTGATCCACTCAACCCGCAACTCGAACGCACCCGCGCGCTTGTCGCCCAGTAGCAAGCCCATGGCTTCTACATGTTCAACATCCAGAGGTGGGCCGGAAAGCGCGCGGCCACGAAAATGCGGGCTCAACAGGGCGATCGGTATAACCGGCTCCGTCCACTCGCCTGCGAGTGTCGGGAACTCGGCGGTATAGGCGATGGGTGAATGGCCATAACGGGCGTCGGTATAAAGTCTGAGCTGGTAACTGCGCCCATCGCCTTTCAGCCGCAGACGCAGCGAATGGCAGGCACTCAGGTCAAACTGATGGCCGCTGCTTTTCACTGACGAAAAACCACCGTTGTTCTCCAGCGATATCTGTCCGGAGAAAACCAGCCGGCCATCCACAATTGCGGGTCCACCGCGGGATTCGCCACCCATCACGCCATCGTTAACCGCGTACCACTCGGGCGCGGGCGAGGTCACGGAAAAGTCGACTAAAATAGTGCCACGGTCTACATTTGTATTCATTGAGCACGCTCCCTTAAGAAAGATCACTAAAACGCAAAACAGACATTTATATCCGCCACCCTAAACGCTAATAATTTTTCAGGCTTGATGGCGTGCATTATGATCCGTTGCAGTACACTCGTATTAAAGTTTTCTATCAGCGTACATTATTCAGTTGTGCACCGTTATTTTGTTAGTACCGACACGGGCATACGCCATGCCCGCCTTAGTCGCTCAGGGCGACTACCCGGAGATCACTTCGGCACCGAAGAAAGCATCTGGGACAAAGCTCTTGGCTCTAATCAGTGGCTAGACAACCACGCCAGAAGCCATGGTCGAATTCATAAACCCCGCAACAGAGCCATCGCTCTGATGTCACTCGCTATCTAATTATGAGGATCAATTGTGTTCAATAACATCCGTTTTATTCGCCTGCTCGCTCTGATAACGGTCTTCATGGCCGGGCCAGCCCTGGCGGCTGATCCGGTCGTGGTTTCCTCAAAAATTGATACCGAGGGCGCTGTATTGGGCCAGTTGATCTTTCAAAGTCTGGAACAAGCCGGCATCCCGGTTGAAAGCCGAATACAACTGGGGGGCACCAGTATCGTCCGCAACGCCATCAAGGCGGGTGAAATTGACATCTATCCGGAATACACCGGCAATGCTGCCTTTTTTCACAATCAGGCCGACAGCGACGTCTGGAAAAATGCCGACACCGCCTATGCTCAGGCCAGCAAACTGGACCAAGACGCGCACAATATTGTCTGGCTAACCCCCGCCAACGCCAACAACACCTGGGCCATGAGCGTACGCGGTGATCTGGCGCGGGAGCATCAGCTGACAACCCTGGATGACCTGGCAGACTATGTGAACAACGGGGGCCGCTTCAAGTTCGCCGCCAGCGCCGAGTTTGTTGAATCGGCCAGTGCCCTGCCTGCGTTTCAGGCGGCTTACGGCTTTACCCTGACCGCTGACCAACTGCTGGTGCTGTCTGGTGGAAACACTGCGGCTACCCTGCGGGCGGCGGCGCTCAACAACAATCAGGTTAACGGCGCCATGGCCTACGGCACCGATGGTGGCCTGGACGCGCTGGATCTGAAAGTGCTAACCGATACCCGCGGCGTGCAGCCGGTATACCAGCCGGCGGCCATTGTGCGAGCGGAGGTATTGGCCGCTCACCCGAACATCGCCACCGTGTTAAAGCCGGTGTTTGAATCGCTGGATCTGGCAACCCTGCGCCGCCTGAATGGCCAGGTTGCGGTGAATGGCGCGCCAGCTCAAACCGTTGCCAGGCAATACCTGGATGCCCTTAGCGGGAACTGATCGGGGTGACCCTGGATAACGCTATCGGCTCGGTCGCCGGCACCACGAACGCCCGCCCAAACCGGGTCATTCCGGTGTTGGCTGCATTGGCCTTGGTGCTGGTGTGGACTCTGAATCTGGGCAGCATCCAGCCTAATCGTATTGTGCCGGGCGAA
Source organism: Marinobacter sp. LV10R520-4 (assembly GCF_002563815.1). Lineage (NCBI taxonomy): Bacteria > Pseudomonadati > Pseudomonadota > Gammaproteobacteria > Pseudomonadales > Marinobacteraceae > Marinobacter > Marinobacter sp. LV10R520-4. The sequence goes on from NZ_PDJM01000001.1 coordinate 1,216,931, forward strand.
GGCTTCGGCTTAATGGCAGCTCTGGGCGGTAGCGGTGCTCTTGCGATTACCCTGGGGCTTCTGGGCGCCATACTACTGGCGCTGTTGCCACTGCCCCGCCGCTTTGCCTGGCTGGCCGCACTGCTGGCTCTGTCACTCGCCTGGCTACCCGTATTACTGAGCGTATTCGCTGCTCAGCATCTACCCTCGAACGCACCTTACGCGCGCACGTCGATCGGCGCGGCGTTTTGGTGCCTGCTTTTCCTACTATCCCTGATGCTGCTGGAAGTGCTGGACCGCCTCGGCAGCAGCCGCCTGACACGGCTGCTGCTGCTGGCCGCCATTGTGGGTGCCTGGTCGATCATGTTCAGCGCCGACGGCCTTGCCAGCTTGTCGCTGGTGAGGGAGTTTCAGGCGCGTCCCGAACAGTTCTTTGCGGCCCTCGGCACGCATCTGGCACTTGCCTTCGGCGCTGTCGCCTGTAGCCTGGTTATTGCATTCGGACTCACCCTGAAAATGCTCGCCAGCCCCGGTTGGCGGCGGCCGGTTCTGGCGCTGGTGAGCTTTATGCAAACCATTCCCAGCCTGGCGGTGTTTGGTTTGCTAATTGCGCCGCTGAGCGCGCTTTCGAACCACTTTCCGCTGCTGCAGGAACTTGGCATTCACGGGATTGGCTGGGCGCCGGCCGCCCTGGCGCTGGTGGCCTACAGCCTGCTACCCATGGTGCGCAACAACTACGTGGCGCTTTGCGGCATTGCACCCACGCTGTTAAACGCGGGCCGCGGCATGGGCATGTCGGAACGCCAGCTGTTTTTCAAACTCAAGCTGCCACTGGCGCTGCCGGTGATGATCGAAGGCGTGCGCATTACCACAGTGCAAGCCATCGGCCTGACCGCGGTTGCGGCACTGGTAGGCGCTGGCGGCTTTGGTACTTTTATTTTCCAGGGTCTGGGCCAGGCTGCTATGGATCTGGTACTGCTGGGCGCCCTTCCCACGGTGATGCTGGCGCTGGTGGCCGATGCCGCCTTGTCGCTGCTAGCCAGCGCGCTGAAGCCGTCAAACCCGGCGCACTGAACCCACTATGACAACGGTGAGCAGAACATGATCCAACTGGAAAACCTGACCCGCCGATTCGGCGACGCCGTTGCGGTAAGCGCGGTTAATCTTAAGGTCGAAACCGGCGAGGTCTGCGTTCTGGTGGGCAGTTCGGGCTGTGGCAAGTCCACCACGCTGCAAATGATCAACCGCCTGCTGCCCATCAGCAGCGGCAATATTCTGGTGAATGGCAAAGATATCAATACCTTGAACGCCCGTGAATTGCGTCTGAGCATGGGCTACGTTATTCAGGGCACCGGGCTTTTTCCACACTGGACGGTGGCGCGAAACATTGCCACCGTACCCCACTTACTGAAGTGGGCGCCGCAACGGATTCAGCAGCGCACCGACGAACTTCTGCAACTGCTGAATCTTGAGCCGGCCCAGTATCGCAATCAGTATCCGAGCCAGCTCTCGGGCGGTCAGGCCCAGCGCGTGGGTGTTGCCCGCGCACTGGCGGCAGACCCCGATATCCTGCTGATGGACGAGCCCTTCGGCGCTCTGGACGCCATCACCCGCGACACCCTGCAACTTGAAGTACTACGCATTCAGCGCCAGATGAAAAAAACCATCGTGTTTGTAACCCACGATATCGATGAGGCCCTGAAACTGGCCAGTCGCATCGCGGTTATGGATCAAGGCCGACTGATTCAGTACGACACGCCGGACAACATCCTGCGCCACCCCGCCAGCACATTTGTCGAGAATCTGGTGGGGCAACAGGATCGTGGTCTGAAAATGCTGGCTCTGAGGCAGGTTGGCCAGGTTATGACGCCGCATATCGCGCCAGGTCCTTGCGTGGTACCTGAGGCCTCTATCTACGACGATGACAGTCTGCGTGCGGCATTGTCAGTGATGCTCTGGCACAATCTGGAGCAGTCTCCCGTTTATGATCGCCAAGGTGTACAAATTGGTCTGGTCACCCGAGCTCAGGTATGCGGGGATCTGGCCTGATGCGCAACTGGTTAACGCCCACCGCCTTGATCGTTATGCTGTTTGCGTTAAGCGCAGGTCTGCCGGCCCTGGCCCCTTGGCTGGAACAATGGCAAAACAACGCTCAGCCGCTGGTGTATCAGCGCGAGTCATTTTTAGCACTGCTGCAGAATCACGTGCTGCTGGTTTTGCTGTCGGCCGCCGCAGGCACCCTTGTTGCGGTATCCGCAGGCATATTTGTGACCCGCCGCAGTGGTCGGGATTTTCTCCCTCTGGTCAGCCAGGTTGCTTCAATCGGCCAGACCGTGCCGCCGGTGGCGGTGCTGGCATTGGCGGTTCCGGTGTTGGGCTTTGGCGAGACGCCTATTATTCTGGCGCTGATACTTTACGGGCTGTTGCCTATTTTGCGTAACACCATCAGCGGTCTGGAAGGGGTAGACGCCCGCGTGCGCAACGTGGCCCGCGGCATGGGCATGTCAGCCAGCCAGATACTGTTGAAAGTAGACTTGCCGCTGGCACTGCCGGTGATCGTAGCGGGGGTTCGCACCTCAGTGACCATCAATATAGCCACCGCGGCAATTGGCTCTACCGTGGGCGCACGCACTCTGGGTGATCCGGTGATTGCCGGGCTGGTGAATGGCAACACCGCCTACATTTTGCAGGGCGCCATCTTGATGGGTCTGCTGGCTTTAGCTACCGACAGTGTATTCGAAGCTTTTGAGAACAAGCGGGCCCGGTCTGGCGCGGCTACCAGAGCAGGCTAAGCATCAACGGAATGGTCACCACCGCCAGCAGGGTTTGCCCGCTGATGATACCGGCCATCAGCGGTGCATCACCGCCTAGCTGGCGCGCAAGAATATAAGCCGAGGTAGCTGTGGGCAAGGCTGCCAGCAGAATCATGACTTGCACCAGCAAGAGCTCAAAGCCCAGAACATAGCCGATGCCCGCGGCAATCACAGGCATCACCAGTAACTTAAGAATTGACGACGTCACAAACAGCATCGAAGCGCCGCGCAACACGTTCAGTTGCAGGCCCGCACCCACCGTCATCAAGCCCATAGGCAAAGCCAGGCTGCTCAGTGGCCCCAGGGTGCCTGCCAACAGCGGGTGAAAGCCCAGCTCGAAGTAACTCCAGGTAATACCCAGTAGCGATCCGACAATTAATGGATTTGTAATGATCATCCGCAGCACGGGCAGAAACTGTATCCGCTGGCCAGCGGTCGTCAGCGAAAACATGACGATGCACAGCAGATTCAGCATGGGCACCATAATAGCGACCACAATGGCGGTCAGTGCCAGGCCCTCATCGCCCAGCAGCATGCCGCCCGCCGCCAGTGCGACGTAGGAATTGAAGCGGGTAGCACCTTGAAACACCGACGAGAACACCGAGCCACTCCAGCGCCAAAAGCGCTGGATAATGGCCAGTATCAGAGTCATGGATGCCAGTGTTGCGCCAACCAGCACGGCAACATCGGCGTAAACCGACGGCGCCATGTGCGCCTGGCCAAGCTTGTACACGAGCATGGCGGGAAACAGAACGTAATAGGTAAAACGTTCTGCCTGGGGCCAGAATTCAGGCCCGGGGAAATTCCAGCGGCGAAAAAGGTGCCCCAGGGTAATCAGCAGAACAACCGGCACCAATGCATTGAAGAAAACGTTCATTGCCCAGCCCTGTGGAGGAAAAAACTAATGCAAAGCTTGCTATAGTTTTACAGGCAGAACAACCGGTGCTTCGGTTATCGTAAATAAGATTGTTATCAAGGTGCGCATTACAGCAAAGAATAGCCGCAGTTGACGTTCAGCCGGGCATCCCGCTGTTTACTGGTAACGCTGTACAATACGCTCCAGTTCACCTGCGGCCCGGGCTTCGTCCAGCGCTTGCTGCAAGTCTGCCACAATGGCGGGGTCGGTTTCGTTGCTGAACGCCAGATACATGGGCGTTTCACGGAATGTAAGAACCGGCTTAAGGCCGCTAACGCCAAATTCTTTCTTGGCCACCAGAGGGCCCACCAGGCCGTCCGTTACCCAAAGATCCGCCTGGCCCAGCACCAGGCGGCGGGTATTAACCTCGCCCGAGGCTGCCATAATCACGTTAAAGCCCTGAGCGGTTAAATAATCCGACATCACATCGCCTTTGTAACCCGCAATTTGAAGGTCTTTGGCGTCGTTCAGCGAATTCAAGGTTATGTCAGAATCCGGAGCCGCGAACAAAGTCCACTGAATGGACGCCAGCGGGCCCACCCACTGGAACTGATTGGCGCGCTCGTCGGTTTTTGCGGTACAAAACAAAGCGTGATTTTTTCGACCCTGAACCCAGTTGTACGCGTAATTCCAGGCCCGCATTTTCATCATATAATCATAATCAACCCGAGCCAGTGCGGCTTTGACCATGTCAGTGCAAATGCCGGTGATGTCGTCTTCATTATGGGCAACCGCCTTGCCAGAAAAGGTGTCGTTATAGGGCGGGTATTTTTCAGTAAAAATGTACAGTTTCTCAGCACCCACAGCGGTTGCCGTCGCGCTGAATAACAGCAGCGACAATAAGCCGTAGCTAAGACCTTTCACAGCACAAGCAGTCAGAGAATTCATGGCGGTCGGCATTCAGCATGTCCTTATCACTGGTTTTAGTGCACGAACTGCACTTTACACACCGCGGGATTGGACACCGTAACCACTGCTGATTGCAACCCAATCTGCCCAAACTTCTGACGCCCATCAAAGAAATACCGAGCTAAAACCTATAGTCCCAGCTCAAGCACCCGTTAAGGCTGAGGTTGCCGTGCATATGATAGGGCTGGCATTGTCGTGTATCCGCCAAAGTGGCCGGTTTTAAACAAACTTTGTGTCATTGGCTTGCGTATTTCTCTGGCTGCCGATGTGAATTGTCAACAGTTGTCAGGCTTAGGGCTTCAAAGTAGCCCTAAGCGATGGCAGAAATTCGTCACACACAGCAATTATGTTGATTCGGTTCAACAGCGAGGAAGCCCATGAAAACGAGCAAGTGGATATGGTTCGTCTGGTTATTGGTCGTGTTGTGCTACGTCGTTCCCTACGGTGTTCTGTCGGACATGCAGACTTGGTACGGCAGTTTTCTATTCTGGAGCCTGATCGGTGTGCTGATCATCGGCGCTAACATTTTCATGACAAAGAACTTCGAGGACTACTGATCATGAGCGAATCATTGATCTGGTGGTCAGTCGGCGTTTATGTGCTTGTCGCCCTCACCATCGCCGTGCTGTCTCGTCAGGGCAAAGCCGCAAATATGTCGAGCTATTTCCTAGGTGACAGACAAATGAACGGTTTCGTCTCTGCGCTGAGCTACAGCGCAACGACCTACAGCGCTTTCATGATGGTGGGCCTTGCCGGTCTAACCTATAAGGGTGGCGTGGGCGCCTTGGGTTTCGAGATCATTTACTTCGCCGGCGTTTCATTGGTGGCAGTCTTCGGACCCAAGTTCTGGGCGGTGGGTAAGACGTTCGGTTTTGTCACACCCAGCGAAATGCTGGGCCACCGCTACACATCCAAACCGGTGGCAGTGGCCGTCTCCGTCGCCAGTTGCTTGTTTCTGATCCCTTACGCTGCCGTTCAACTGTCTGGCGTAGGCTATCTGATGCAGGGCATGACCGGTGGCGCGATTCCCTTTACTACCGGTCTTATGGTCGCAACCGCCCTGGCTATTCTGTTCTCTTACGTCGCAGGTATTCGCTCGGTCATGTGAACCGACTCCTTGCAGGCAGTCCTGATGATCGTAGTTTCGACCCTGGTTGCCCTGCTGGCAATTTCGGAGCTTGGCGGCTTTTCGGGTCTGTTCCACATCCTTGAAATCGAGCATCCGCAGTCCTTGTCCGTCCCCGGCAGCGGGCTGTTCAGCTTTGTAACGTTCCTCGGCCTGACCATTTCCTGGTTCTTTTTCGCACTGACCAATCCCCAAGTGAGCCAGCGTTTGTTTATGCCTTCATCACTGAAGGCCATGCGTCAGATGCTAGTAGGCTTCCTGGTATTTGGCCTCGTCTACACCCTGACTTCCATCCTCTGGGGCTTTACCGCGCTGGCTGCCTTTCCAGGCCTGTCTAACCCCGACATGGCCACGCCAACGCTGCTCGCTTCTGACATGATTCCACCGGTGCTGGGCGTCCTTGTCATGATTGGCATCATGGCGGCCGCCGTGTCGACCATCGACTCCATCATGCTGACGCTGGCGTCCATGTTGTCCCGGGACGTCTATGCCAACGTCAAACCTGGCACTAGCGAAAAGCGTCAGCTTACCATCGGCAAGATCGTCCTCCCGATCATCGCAATATTGGCGTATGGCTTTGCCCAGCTTGAACTTAACCTCATCGCGGTATTGTCCGTTGCTGCCTCTTCGGGTCTGGCAGTCATGGTTCCGGCGATCATCGGCGCCTTCTACTGGCGTCGCGGTACTGCAGCTGGCGTGCTCGTCAGCGTGATCGGTACCGGCCTGTTCGTGATCTATGCGTACATCAATGGCGGCAAGGTACTGGGAATCCCGGCAGGTATCTGGGGCGTTCCGCTCTCAACGCTGTTGTTTATTGGTGTCAGCCTGCTCACCAAGGCTCCCACTGCGGTAGCTGACGAGTTCCTAAAGGCGGCCAACAGCCATCGTAAAACGGCTCAACCTGCAGTCAGTTTCAACCCGGCGGTTAAGAACGTCTAGGCGCTGTTGACGTTTCATTACATCAGCAACCATAAAACCCAGAAGCCATTGCGACGACGCCCTGATAGTTGCGTTTCAACGGCCTGCGGTTCGTCTAAAATGGCCAAATCGATGCGATCGAGTTTTCTCATCTCACCTTTATCTTTCGCTTGGAAATAGTCTCAAAGCAGTTAGTCTTGGTGTTTCTCGTGAAAATAAAGACGAGCCTATCAATTTTTTTAAGATAATAAGCGTTTAATTTTGCCGCATCTATATACACTTGTATTCGTGCTATGGGTCATGGGTAATCGTGGCCTGAACAGGAGAGTGACTATGATTATTGGTGTACCAAAGGAAATTAAGAATAATGAATTCCGCGTTGGTTTAGGGCCCCAAGCTGTCCAGGAGTTAGTCGCCCACGGTCATCAGGTGGTGGTTCAGGCCAGTGCCGGTGCGGGCATTGATTTTACGGATGAGCAATACTTGGCTGCCGGTGCAAGTCTTGTGGCTTCTGCGGAGGAAGTGTTTGGGCAGGCTGAACTGATCGTAAAAGTAAAAGAACCCCAACCCAGCGAGCGAGCTTTGCTTCGCTCTCACCATACGTTGTTTGCCTACCTGCACCTTGCCCCGGATGTTGCGCAAACCAAAGATTTGTTGGAGAGCGGGGCCACCTGCATCGCGTATGAGACCGTGACCGACGGAAAAGGCGGTTTGCCGTTGCTGGCCCCCATGTCGGAAGTTGCCGGGCGTATGAGCATTCAAGCTGGGGCTCGGTGTCTGGAAAAGTCTCAGGGTGGACGGGGTTTGTTGTTGGGTGGCGTGCCCGGAGTGCAGGCGGCGACAGTGACGATCATTGGTGGTGGCGTGGTGGGCTTCGCTGCGACGCAGATGGCGGTGGGCATGGGCGCTCGCGTACTGGTGCTGGATAAGTCCATGGAGGTGCTGAGACGCTTTGATGCGATTTTTGAAAACCGGGTTCAGACCTTGTTTTCCTGTGTTAAGACGGTTGAGGAAGCGGTACTGCAAGCGGATGTTGTCATTGGTGGTGTGCTGATTCCCGGGGCGGCGGCGCCTAAACTGGTGACTCGTGAGCTGATATCGAGAATGAAGCCAGGTTCAGTGGTCGTAGATGTTGCCATTGACCAGGGCGGCTGTTTTGAGACGTCAAAACCGACCACTCATGCCGATCCCACTTATGTGGTGGACGGTGTGGTGCACTACTGCGTTGCCAATATGCCCGGAGCCGTTGCCCGAACGTCTACTTATGCCCTTAACAATGCGACGCTGCCTTATGTGTTGCAGATCGCCAATAAAGGCCCGCGCAAGGCCCTGGAAGACAATGAACACCTGCTGAACGGGCTAAACGTTGTGAAAGGCCAGCTTACCTGTCCATCTGTAGGCGTTGCGCAAGGAATCGAGTCCATCAGTCCGACACAGGGACTGAAGTTGATCGATTGAGACAGCGCGCCAGTCAAGCAGTGTGACCCACCCGCACCGAGTTCACTTTCGATCGGTGGGTTGCTTAGTGCGCTCTTAACGATTTTCAAGAAATCGGGCGATCGTTTCATGGCCAAGAAACTCTCTATTTACCGATGAAAAAGATTCGACAGATGATTGAGACTGATTTACTCCTTGATCAAAAACAAGACCATTAAGCGCAAAAAAGCCGATGGTTTTTGTCAGGTCCAGCGCAATGGTCAAAGTTGCGACGGCTGCACCGAACAGGGGAACTCCCCGCTCTGTTGCGAGTCACACCGCGCCAACTGCTGTCATTTTTAAGGAGTAAGGATGCTTTCCGTGAATCTGGGGCCACTAAGCTTGCCCATGGGCCATCTGCTGCTGCTATTCGCCTTTGTAGTAGCGCTTATAATCGGTGCTATAGCCGGGCGTAAAGAAGGTGTCCCCATCGCCGGCACCCTGGCGGATATTTTCCTGGTAGCCCTGCTGAGCGCGCGCATTGGCTTTGTTGCGCTTTACTTTGAATACTATCGCGATGACCTGCTGGGCATTATTGATATTCGCGATGGCGGTTTCAGCGTGCTGGCCGGTATCGCCGGAGCCTTGGTATTTGCAGCCTGGCGAATGCGTCGGCACGCGCGAATACGTCGCCCACTGGCCATTGCCATGACAGCGGGCCTGATCAGTTGGGGCACAATTGCCGGGTTAATCGCCCTAATGGAGCAGCAAACCGCCAGCTTGCCCCAAGCCAGCCTCGCCACTCTTGATGGCAAGCCCATACAATTGTCTGAACTGGCGCCGGGCACGCCCATGGTGGTGAATCTGTGGGCCACCTGGTGTCCGCCCTGCATTCGCGAAATGCCCGTGTTGGAGCAGGCACAGAAAGACAATCCCGGTGTGGCCTTTGTGTTTGTAAATCAGGGTGAGCGACCGGAAACAATTCGCCGTTTTATGCAAGAGCAGGGCCTAACCCTGAATAACCTGATGACCGATTTCAGCGGTAGCCTTGGCCGCAATACAGGCAGCCACGGCCTGCCTACTACCTTGTTTTATAACGCTGAAGGCCGACAGGTGGATGCTCATATAGGCGAGCTGTCCAATGCCACCCTAGCCAGCAATCTGGAACAGCTTGAGGCTCCCTGAGCCGTAATCAACGTATCTGACCCTATAGGAGAGAATTGTTATGGCTTCACCCGCCACCTTTACAGCCAGCGCATTTGCAATCCACAAACCAGGCCGCTGGCAGCCATCGCTAATGGCGGCACTGGCCGCCGCCACTCTGGGCGCTAGTGGCATCGCCCTCGCCCAGGAAAGCTACCCGCCTGCGGTGCAGTTGTTGATTGACCGCGGCGTGTCCATTGCTGACAGTTTCGAAGCACCCGGCGGCCTGACCGGCTACGCCGGCGACATGCAGGGTCGGCCAGTGGCGTTCTACCTGACTCCCGACGGCGACCATATTATTGTTGGCCCCATGCTAAATGCTAATGGCGACAACCTCACTGAACCAAAAATCCAGGAACTGGTACAAGGGCCGCTGAACCAGAAAGCCTGGGCGCAAATGGAAGAGAGCGCCTGGGTACTTGATGGCAGCGCCGATGCGCCGGTCATCGTGTATACCTTTACCGATCCCAACTGCCCTTACTGCCATCGTTTCCGCCAGGCGGCAGAGCCCTGGATTGATGCCGGAAAAGTGCAACTACGACACGTGATGGTGGGCATACTGCGCGAGGATAGCCTATCTAAAGCCGCCACCATTCTGGGCGCAGACGACCCCCAGGCCGCCCTGCGCGACAACCAGCAAAGTTACAACAACGGCGGCATAGAGGTGAACCGCGAGCTGGTCAGTGCCAACAACAAACGCATTACCGCAAATAACCGTTTGATGGGCGAACTGGGGCTGAGCGCCACCCCCAGCACCTATTACAAAGATGAAAATGATCAGATCCAGATGCAGCAGGGCTTACCGCGCCCCGAAGACATGCCTACAGTGATGGGAAGTGCCCAGCCCTGATTGCTGTTAGCACCTCAGGCCCGGCGGTTGTCGTTGACATCGTCTGCAAGCCAAGCCTTGATCAGCGATTGATAGGGCATATCCCGCTTGTTAGCCTCGATTTTGATCCGATCAAGGAGAGTTTCGGGCAAGCGGAGCGAGATCGTCTTGGTTGACGGCTTCAACTTCGGGAAGGACGCCGGTTTTGCCTGATTCCAGTCCAGGTAATCGGAGGAGTCGTGAGCTTCCCAGAACTCTCGTTCTTCCGCTTCTGATTTGAACTCAGGCATCTTTTTTAGCGTGCTCATAAACAGCCCTCTCTTTGCGGTGTATGTCGCGGGCGGAAATTACTCGAATCAGTGCATCGTTATGCCTTAGCGTGAAAGTAATGTGCAGCAGTCTCGCATCATCTGTTTCACCAAGGGCATGTAAACGGACTTCGGCTTGGCTGTGCTTGGAGTCTTCCAACACCAAAAGCGGCTCATTAAAGAAAATGGCTTCCGCCTCAGACTGGCTGACGTGATGTTTCTCTGAATTTTTCCGGGAGTTGCCATCGTCCCAGTTAAAGCCAGTAATTTGTGCCCAATTGATCATAAATGTATATTATCAACATATACGCAGGCGTCAACAGGTTCTAACCAATGCAGACGCGGCGACGTTCAATAAACAAAATCGTTACTTCACGCTGCAAATCAACAGGAGTTTTTATGACACTGACACTGAACATTGTGACCTGTAGCACCCGCCCTGGCCGCATAGGGCCGTCGATTGCCCAGTGGTTCCTGGAGTACGCCCGTGAACATTCTGCATTTGACTGCCAGTTGGTAGACCTGGCCGATTTCGAACTTCCGGTTTACAACGAAGCCAAACACCCCGCGACAGGCATTTACGAGCACGAACATACCCGTAACTGGGCTGCCAGTGTGAACAGCGCAGATGCTTTCGTATTCGTGATGCCGGAATACAATTTCTGCCCGCCGCCGTCATTCGTGAACGCTCTGAACTACGTGTACACCGAGTGGAATTACAAGCCCTGTGGCTTCGTCAGCTATGGCGGTGCCGCCGGCGGCGTGCGTGCAGCCCTGCTGGCGCGGCAACTGGTCACCACCCTGAAAATGATGCCTATGGTAGAAGGGGTGATGGTGCCCATGGCCTGGAACCAGATTGATGACAGTAAAGTGTTTCATTCTAACGAGCTGATTGATCCGTCTGCCACTGACCTGCTGGTGGAGCTTGAGAAATGGGCCAAAGGCCTGAAAGCCATGCGATAACACCGCATTCACCCGCTTTAAAAATGCAAAAAACAGAGCTTCGGCTCTGCCTTTTTTGATAGCACCGGGTTAGGTCTACCGAGTCAAATCAGGTCGTTCACCACGCTGATACGTACCGGCAAACCCTGGCGCACCGAGGCGCCACTGACGTTTTCCAGCCAAGTGGCGGTTCCGCTTTTACGGGTGGGGTCGGCAAAGCCCAGATCGTTCAGGTTCACGCCAGCGCCCAGGTATTCGTTGCCCGGGCGCTTCTCGCCATCAATCACATGGGTACCCGCGCCCAGTTCGCGATGACCGTAGCCATGCTCGATACCCAACGCTCCCTGGTGTACGTGCTCACCCACCAGAGCCAAGGCAATCACCCTGCCTCCGGGGCTCTCAATGGCGATGGCGTCACCGTGTTTCACACCGTATTTTTCGGCATCTTTGTAGTGCAGCAGTACCGGGTTATAAGGTTTGATCATGCGCAGCCGTTCCAGACCAATAGCATAGGAGTTCATCAGGTTGGACTTGAACGAGAACGCCAACAGCGGCCAGTCTTCCTGGGTAAAATGATCCCGCAACGCCGAGCCGTCCCAGAACCTGGGCGGATGGAACATGGGCGTACCCACAAGGCGTTTACCGCTGTAGCTGTCGATGGTGGTGCCCACCTCTTCGTTGTACACGCACAGCGGGCGAGTCCAGGTGTGGCCGAGTTTCTGACCGTCATAAGCCTTTTTCATTTTCTCGAAGCGACCACCGCGGGAGTACAGGTGCGCCACCGGGCCCACTTCGTCCGCCGCCAGAGTGCCTTGCAAACGCTTCATTAACGGCTCAATACCGGATGCGTGGATGTCCTCTGCGGAGGCATCTGCCAGTGGTTTACCTGCCAGCGCAATGTTCGCCGCCGCCCTTAAATAGTAGTCTTCAGCGCGGTTCAACGGATGGTTCTTGCCGTCGGCGCCGGCGATGGCGTTGTCGCCAAAGCCCGGTAAATCAAGCCGTTTGGCCAACTCGATAAAGAAGCTGTCCATGCTGACCGGCTCACCGGCGGCGGTTTTTGCCTGGCGTGGCTCAACCACCGGCCAGCAGGCGGTGGTCATTTTGGTCACGGTGCCACTCCAGGCGCCGGTGAAGCCCCAGACTTCGTACATGACCGAATCCGGCACAATGTAATCGGCGTAACGGTTGGTTTCGTTGATAAAGCCGTCCACAGCCACGTACAGGCCAATGTTTTTCGGATCTTTCAGCTTGCTTTCAATCATCTCGGTCAGGCCCGCCTGGCCGTAGAGCGGATTTGCCATTACTCCGATCATGGCTTTGATGTGATACGGGTAGCCGTCAATACCGGATAACAGGTGCTCGGTCAGAATCGGCGGTGCCAGCTTGCGCCAGGGGGCTTTGGCCGGATACGGCAATTCTCCGTTGGCCACATGGCGTTTGTATTCCGAGGTTTTCTCGTAGGGGAAACGCGAACGCGACAAAAACACGCCCTTGGGGCCGATCTTGCCGGGGAAGCCGTCCAGATCGTAGCGCGGGCCACTGCCCATGCCGTTGTACTTGACACCACCCACGGCCATGCCGCCTTTCTGATTGTAGCTTCCGGCCAGCAAGTTGAGCATATTCACGCCCCAGGAGGCATAAAAGCCAGAGCCGGACATCATGCCGCCGTGAGCGTCCGCTGCGGCCTGGCGGCCAAAACGGGCAAAGCGCTTAGCCAGGGCCTTTATGGTAACGGCCTCTATGCCACAGTAATCCGCGTACTCCTCAATGCTGTGGGCCTGTGCCTGCTGGCGCAATTTGAACAGCGAGCTGCGCACGGTGGCGCTGCCATTTGCAGTGTCCACCTGGCGCTCCACAAACAACTGCCCACGGCTGGCGGCTTCGGCGCTTTCAAGATCGCCGGCGTTATTGACCACCACAGGGTGATCGCTTTCAGATCCTGCTTCGGCCTGGCCAAGGTCAGACAAACGCAGAAAGTGGCCGGCCCGTGGGTGGCTGTCGTCATCAATCACCAGGTGGGTGGCATTGCTGTGCCCTGCTTCGCCGGCGGCGTTGGCCGCGGTGTTGCCCGGCAGTGCCAGGTAATCCGCCGCGTAGCCGTTATTTTCCAGCATCCAGCGAATCAGGCCCATGGCCAGCGCGGTGTCGGTGCCCGGCAGAATGGAAATCCAACGATTACGATCGCTGGCGGCGTGGGATGCGGCCGCGTTCAGGGCCGGGTCTACCACCACGTATTCCAAAGAGCCAGTGCTACGGGCTTGCGCCAGCAAGCGGCCCTGACGCTTGAACGGGTTACCGGCCTGGCTGGGTGCGGTACCAATAAACAGGGCAAATTTTGTATTGGCGAAGTCTGGTTTCACGTGGGCGTTTTTAGCCAGATCGTTCATCAGCGCGCCAGAACCCATGCGGAACGCCAGGCCACAATAAGCGCCATGATGGCCGTAGTTGCGGGTACCAAAGGCGTTAAAGGCAAAGCGCTTGAGCAGTGCGGAACGGCCGTAGTCGGTGGCCTCCATCATCAGCAGCTGGTTGGCTTTGGGACCGTATTCGGGGTTGTTGGCGTCCAGCGGGGTTTCAACGTCGCGAATGGCGCGCAGGCCTTCTACCGCGCCTTCCGCAAACAGGTCACCGCCTTCCACAATCTCGTCCAGCAGCTGCTCGAATGAAACGGTCTGCCACTGGCCACTGCCGCGAGGACCCACCCGCTTCAGGCACTGCAATACCCGCTTGTCGCTGGTGAGCTGAGCCATGGCGGCGTTGCCGCGGGCGCAGGCGGTGGAGCGGTTGAGCTGGCCCTGATCCTGAAAACTGCTCAGGCCCTTGAGGGCGTCCAGCACCGGGATGTCTTCGTCCAGATGCTCGTCTGCAGACAGCGGGTGGTAAGGGTTACCCGACACCCGCAGAACTTTTTCCTCATTGTTATCAATACGCACCCGCACGCCGCACTGGGTGGTGCAGCCGTAGCACACGGTAAAGGCAATGCGCTGGTCCGGGTTGAGTGTAATCTCGCCGGTTTGCGGGTCTACGCTGTATTCCGGCGACAAGCTGTTGCCGTGCAGGCGGTCGGCGGTTTTCTTACCGGCGGTGCCGTTAATCAGGCCCTTGCCCATTTTTTCCAGCGGACCGTAATAGCCGGCCCCAAACGCTGCTATACCGCCAGCGGCGGCAGCACCTTTGATCAGATTACGACGATTCTTGTCCATTTATAAACTCCTCAAGACGCCGGCTGCGGACGTTATTGCGGCGGCAGCCTGGGCCGAAAATCAGTGTGCGCGCACCTGCATGCCTTTTTTCCAGGGCACCAGGATGTCGATAATCAACAGGGCCGCCAGCCACAGGCCAAAGGTGCCGATAATGCCCATAAATCCGTAAGAGCCGGCTTCGATGGCGTATTGGTAGTAACCAGCCGTGTTCTTGGCCACGGTCTGCACTTCCATCAGAACCATCCAGCGGAAGGTCCAGCCCACGTGCAGCGCCAGTAAACCTACCAGCCAGCCAAAACCCAGCCAGCTTTGTTTTTTCAGCAACACCGCCGCTGACAGTGCCAGCGCGATACCGGCCAGCAGGCCCCACACCGCAACGGCGGTCCACTGGGGCGAGTTTTTAACAGAGGCAAAAGCTTCCTGAACCGACGGGCTGTAACCGGTAATGCCCTCGGTCAGCCACAGGGCCGCAACCACTGCCGCCAATATCATGCCGACAAAGATCACCGTCAGACCCTGGAGGTTCACGTCTTCGTCGTTGCCGGTCATCAACCGGTTCAGTAGCAATATCAGACCCGCCGCGGCAATCAGCCCGGTGATCACAAACATCACTGGTAGCCACTCGGTATGCCACAGCGGACGGGATTGAAGAACCGCCACTTCGGCGCCGGTGTAGAGCATGATGCCAAACGAAAATACCAGCGCGCCCAAACCAGCCAGCACCAGCATCCAACGCGGCGCCTGCCACTGACCCAGGGCAATCCAGCCAGATACTCTAGCCATCCAGCCGTCTTCCTGAGCCTGTTCCTGCATCGCAGGGCGCCAGGCCAACCAGGCGTAAGCGACCACCAAAACCAGATACAGCGGCAACAATAAACTGCCAATAGACATCCAGGACCAGGGCGTGATGTTGGTGTAGAAGTGCCAGAACCTTAGCGGCTGGTGCAAGTCTGCCAACAGGGCTACCGGGCCCACCAGAGTGCAGCTAACGCTGACCAGCAGGGCAATTTTAGCCAACGGTAAAAACCGCTGTTTGCCCAGCAGCAAACCAGGCACGGTCAGCATCAACGCCGAGTAGGAAATGGCGATCATAAAAAAGTACTGCACCGCCCAGGGATACCAGGCCATAGCATAACGCGGTGTTAAAACCTCAATGACCATGGAATTCATAGCCCATCTCCTCACCTTGTGGGTCGCGCACATCCCAGAGTGCCGGCTTGGCGTCGGGGCGTGATATGAAACGGTCATCCATACCCAGATAGAACACATGGGGAGAGGTGCCCTGCTCGGGTTTCAATACCATCAGTTCTTTTGAGTGTTCAGCAATCATCTGGCTGATCCGGCTGTTCGGGTCACGAATATCGCCAATAATACGGGCACCGCCCACGCAGGATTCCACACAGGCTGGCAACAAGCCCACGTCCAGACGGTGGGCACAGAAAGTGCACTTGTCAGCGGTTTGAGTGTGTTCGTTAATAAAGCGGGCGTCATACGGGCAAGCCTGTACGCAGTAGGCGCAGCCGACGCAGACGTCGTTATCCACCACCACAATGCCATCTTCACGCTGGAAGGTAGCCTGAACCGGGCAAACCGGCACGCAGGGCGGTGAGTCACAGTGGTTACACAAGCGCGGCAACATGAACGTGGCTATGTCGCCGCTGTCTTCGTGCTCCACTTCGTACTGGGACACGATGGTGCGGAAACTACCTAGGGGCGCCTCGTTTTCAATGTGGCACGACACAGTGCAGGCCTGGCAGCCAATACAGGCGCGCAAATCAATCAACATGGCGTAACGCTTAGTGGGGTCGCCCTCACGCCTTGGGGGTTGGTCATTAATACCGGCAGCAGCAATGCTACTCAGCGGCACCAGGGCAGCGCCCGCGGTGAGCTTGGCCATTTGCCCCAGCAGAGCTCGGCGCGTGGTGTCCATGGGTTCTCCGGCGTGTGGTCAAAGCTGACGGGAATGTTTAGTAAGCAGGCTAACATTTGGTTCAACGCTTTATTTGACCACTATCAAGTTTCACCGCAAGAGGTACAACAAATAGTCACAAGTACGAAGTGCCGGCAAATCCCGCCAATACGGGGTTTGCATCAAAATCTCTGCACCATTTGCATCAATTGACACCAATCAACTCGACGCTATCTTTTAGCGTTCAAACGGTGTGCTTTCTTAACATTTTGTTAAATTAGCGAATAAGACAGATCGGTTACAAAAACCGGCGATAAGAGATCAATATGCAACAAGGAATAGTGTTATGAAAAAACGTCCATTAGCAATCGCCATAATTGCTGGCTTGGGTATGGTGGCAGGTGTCGCTGCCGCTGATGACCTGCAGCAAAAAGCCGCCGCTATGTTCAGTGCCATTCCCCAGTACCCTCCGGTAATTGACGGCAACGAAATGACCGACGCCAAAATTGAGCTGGGCAAGATGCTGTTTTTTGAACCGCGCCTGTCGGCCAGCCATTTGATCAGTTGCAACACCTGTCACAACGTTGGCATGGGCGGGCACGACTACCTTCCAGTGTCTATCGGCCACGGCTGGCAAAAAGGCCCGCGCAACTCACCCACCGTGTTCAACGCGGTATTTAACGCTGCCCAGTTTTGGGATGGCCGCGCCGCTGACCTGGCCGAGCAGGCCAAAGGTCCAATACAGGCTGGCGTAGAAATGGGCAGCACGCCGGAGCGGGTAGAAGACACTCTGAACAGCATGCCCGACTACGTTGAGCGCTTCCGCCAGGCCTTTCCGGGCCAGGAAAGCCCGGTGTCGTTTGACAACATGGCAACCGCCATTGAAGCCTTCGAAGCAACCCTGATTACTCCCGACTCCAACTTCGACAAATACCTGCGCGGCGACACCGGCGCTCTGAATGCGGAAGAGCAAGAAGGTTTAGCGTTGTTTATGAACAAGGGCTGCGTGGCCTGTCACGCCGGCACTAATCTAGGCGGCCAGGGCTATTACCCGTTCGGCCTTGTGACCAAACCAGGCGCCGATATTCTACCCACCGGCGATAAAGGTCGCTTTGCCGTTACGGCAACCGCAACCGATGAGTATGTATTCCGTGCGGCGCCTCTGCGCAACATTGAGCTGACGGCGCCTTACTTCCACTCTGGCGCGGTCTGGAGCCTGGAAGAAGCGGTTTCCGTAATGGGCACCGCGCAGCTGGGTTCCGAGCTTGCAGAGGATGATGTGAAGTCCATTACCGCGTTTCTGAAAACCTTGACCGGCAAAATTCCGGCCGTACAATATCCGGAACTGCCACCAAGCACTGACAGCACACCGCGCCCAGACCCAATGACACCGTAAACTGGCCGTAGTAAGCTGACCGGAAAACCGGCATCTACAAACATCGCCGTATCCTGCTTCAACATACACAAGGGTACGACGGTGTTTTTTCAGCTTACGAGGCTTTATGACTGTTACCGCACCTACCCCTTCAGAATCCGCATCAGCATCGTCCGTCAACCCGGTGCTTGACCTGCTTAGCCGCCACCGTTCCATTCGCAAGTTTACTGACCAGAAGATTCCGGCCGAGCTGCTGTCTAACCTGCTACACGCCGGCCAATGCGCCGCCACCTCCAGCCACGTGCAGGCTTACACGCTGCTTCACGTCGTCGATACCGCCAAGCGCGAGCGTTTGGTAGAGCTGACCGGTGGCCAAGGCTACGTCGCTTCCGCCTCGGACTTTTTCGTGTTCTGCGCCGATATGAAGCGCCCGACCGAAGCTGCCGCAAGAGCTGGCGCCGAGATAATTACCGGCACCACCGAGCAGTTGCTGGTGGCCAGCATAGACGCAGCAATGATGGCGCAGAACCTTGTGGTGGCAGCAGAATCTGAAGGGCTGGGCATTTGCTACATCGGTGGTATTCGTAATGATCCGGCTGCCGTCAGCGACCTGCTGGACCTGCCCGATCAGGTGTATCCGGTATTCGGCCTGTGTCTGGGTTATCCGGACCAGGATCCCCAGGTGAAGCCACGCCTGCCACTTAGCGTCATCGTGAAAACGGACAGTTACAACAGCGAGCAAGACAGCGAGCTGATTGATGGCTTTGACGCCACTATGGAAACTTATTACAGCGAGCGCCTCGGCGGTAATAAGTCCAGCAACTGGTCGAAGCAGCTTAAACCCCTGTTCACCAGCAAGCTGCGCCTGCATCTGAAGGAGTTTCTAGAAAAACGCGGCTTGGGTCGGCAGTAGGCGGTATAGAAAATCGGGGACAGATTTTAAATCTGTCCCTGGTTCCCGTATCAGGGCGTAACCTTCTCCCACACTGTTAGCTCTGACAGGCTGTGCTGGTATTTATTGCGGGTCTCGCGAATCACGAACGGCAGGCTGCGCGGCGCGCTCATCAAACGGAAATGCGGCGCCAGCAAGTCTTTCAAACCGTCCAGAGTGCTGTAGTTTTCGCCGTCTTTCTTGTAACCACCTACCCACTTGTCCTTCGGAGTGTATTCCTCCAGCCAGGTATAGGGCGATGCAATCACCAGCACGCCGTTGTCGTTCAGACGCTCGTGAATGCGAGTCAGAAACTGCGCCGGATCGTACAGGCGGTCAATCAGGTTGCCAGCCACAATCAGGTCATAGTTGTTGAACAACGGTTTCAGGTTACAAGCGTCGCCCTGATGGAACACCACACGCTCGGCAGACTCGGTCAGGCCCAATTCCTCTAGGGTGCGCTCGTGGTAACTCACCAGGTCACCCTCTTCCGGGCGGGCATAGCGAATCACCTTCTGTTCTGCCATCTCCACTCCTTTCTGGATGAAATTGGCTGAAAAGTCGATGCCGTCCACATGCTCAAAGCGGGTAGCCAACTCAAAACTGGTGCGGCCGCAAGCGCAGCCGATATCCAGGGCGCGGCCGTAGCTTACGCCACTTTGGTCAGCCGCTGAGCGCTCGTCGAGGGCTGCGATACCCGCCATCGCCAGTTCTTTGGGAAAGTTGGCTTCACCGTGCCAGTTTT
Source organism: Marinobacter sp. LV10R520-4 (assembly GCF_002563815.1). Classification (NCBI taxonomy): domain Bacteria; kingdom Pseudomonadati; phylum Pseudomonadota; class Gammaproteobacteria; order Pseudomonadales; family Marinobacteraceae; genus Marinobacter; species Marinobacter sp. LV10R520-4. Next base: position 1,236,456 of record NZ_PDJM01000001.1, read on the forward strand.
CGCCGAAATTAAATTCCGAGTACTGGGCAAGAATGACATCGTTTTCGTAATACGCGCTGGGGTTCTTCAATTCGGCCTCCGAAGCCACATAGCGGAATCCCGCATGCTGGAAGAAATGGCGGCGGAACGCATAGCGGGCACTGAGCCGCGCCTCGTTACCGCAAGAAATCCACGACCCGCCTTTAATCAGGTTGTGGCGATTATCAAATGTGGGTGTGGTGAAATCATCGTACAACGGATGCACCTCAAACCCGGCAAACGGATACATCGGCGTTTCAGTCCACTGCCACACGTTACCGACGACATCAAACCACTGGCCGTGGCGGAAGCGAGTAACCGGGCAGGAAGACGCGCCATGGTCCAGATGCAAGTTGGCCGCTGCGGGCCCGGCGCCTACTTCCGCTACCTGAGCCACGTCGACCAGGCGGTGCCATTCGTCTTCGGTGGGCAGGCGTACCGGGCGGCCACCATCCACGGTTTTCCATTCGCAGAAGGCTTTGGCTTCGTGGTAATTCACTTCCGCGGGCCAATCCCACGGCATTTCAACTTCTTCGGTCATTAACCGCAGAAACCATTGATTGCGCCACACCCAGAAAGTGGGGTGGCTGGCCTTAGCAAATGCGCGCCAGCCCAAGCCTTCTTCGCTCCAGTAAGCATCTTTGCTGTAGCCGCCGGCTTCAACGAATTCCAGAAACTCCTGATTGCTCACCAAATATTTTGACGCATCAAACGCGTCTACGCTGGCTTGATGGCGGCCATATTCATTGTCCCAGCCATAGTAATCACTATCAGCTGGCAGGCCCAACGCCACATCGCCCGCCGCCACCGGCAGCAGCTCGTTCTGCGGAGCTTCCCCGCTTTGGGTGTTGGGCGCCCACTCTGGCTGCGGCTGCACATACTGCAGCTTTTGCTGGCGAATCAGCACCGATGAGGTCTCCATGTGAATGCGCTCGTGATCGATGCCCATCAAAATCGGCCATAACGGGCTCTTCCAACCCACCGGCAACTGCAAGGGCAAGGTGCGGATGAGATCCACCACCATGGCCCGAACTTTCTGACGATAGGCCATAACCGCCGAAACCTTAGGCCAGGCGTAGTGGTCTTCGTTCAGGTCGTCCCAACTCATTTCATCCACGCCCACCGCAAAAATCGACTCCATCTCTGGGTCAATGCGCTCGGGCAGAATTTTCGCCAGCACCAGCTTGTTCACAAAGAAAGTCGCTGTATGGCCCAAATAAAACATCAGCGGATGGCGCAGCGGTATCGACTTCTTAAAATAAGCCTCTTCAACGGCCAGCGTTGTAAACAGTGATTCATAGGTGTCAAAAGTGTCGCAAAAAGAGCGCTCGATTTCCTCGCGTTTTTGCTGCACATTACCCTCGGCCAGGTTGACCGTGCGGCTGAACAGCTCAGCCGGCTTGATGGCAGGGTCCGGCGCGGCAACCAACTCAGCGGTTTTTTCAGTCACAATTCTCTCCTGATTCCTTTCTAATTCTAATTATTTCAGCGGGTTAACCTTAAACTCTGAAGTACCCTCAGGGAAATGACCCGCGGGCAAATACTGATTGGGGGAAATGTACGCTGATGCCCGGGAAACAGCTTCATTCGACGCGGACATTTTCTGCATCAGAGTACAGATTCCACCGCCTGCGTTACCTGTTTGTCGCCAGGGCGCACGCTGCTTGAGAAAGACCCCACTACCTGGCCGCGATCGTTCAACAGGTATTTTGTGAAATTCCACCGCGGCGGCTGGCTCTGTTGATTAATATGGGCGAACACAGGCGTTGCGCCGGCACCGGTGACCGACCCGGGGGCTATCATGGTGAAGGTAACGCCGAAATTTTTGAAACAGATGGTGGCCGCTTCCTCTTCGGTGTCTGCCTCCTGACGAAAATCGTTGCTGGCAAAACCAACCACCACCAGGCCTTCTTTACCATAACGCTGATGCAGCTGTTCAAGGCCTTCGAACTGGTTGGTAAAACCACAAAAGCAGTGTAACTGCTGACTGGCCACCTGAACATAATGCGTATCCTGTTATTCTTACTAATAGTAGAAGAAGTTACGGGCTCACGACCGCAACGGTTTGCTGCGCCGCCGCTCTTTGCCGCCGGGAAACAAATAAATCCTCAGGAGCCAAACCATGACATTACCAATTTTTCACGTATTTCTGTCCCACGGACTGGAAAGTGGCCCCGACAGTACTAAGATTCAAACTATGAAAGCGGTCGCGGAAAAATACCCGGGCGTGGTGGCCGAAGCGGTAGACCATCGCAGCAGTAAAGACCCGACAACCCGCCTGAAGCAGATGCAGACAGCCATAAAGCGGTCTGGGGCTGATCCTCAGCGCACCGTATTGGCAGGGTCCAGCATGGGCGGCTGGGTGTGTGCGCAAACGAGCGCATTGACCCCGGTACTGGGCTGTTTTCTATTAGCCCCTGCGCTGGCACTCATGGGCTATCCACAATCCAGGCCGCAGATTTGTGCCACTTTCAGCCAAATTATTCATGGCTGGGAAGATCACGTTGTACCAGTAATGCCTGTGTTGGAGTTGGCTCAACAGCAAGGCATCAGCGCCATTGTGCTGAACGATGGCCACCGGCTCGAAAACAGCTTACAGCGAATAACCCAAGAGTTTGAACGTTTTTTATTAGCATGCCTGAAAGGCCATAATACGCCTTAATACCAAGAAGTTATTGACTAGAAAAAAGACAGCAAGCGAAGCTTAAGTTTTTATCCGTAAACTTGCGCTTCACTCTGTGTTTTGCCAGTCTAAAGACAGAAGAATAACCAATTCAGAAAAAGAAGCGGAGATTACGCGATGAGCAGCATGAGTAAATTCAAGAAACTGGCCGGTATTTCAGCACTGACGTTTGCGGCCCTCACCGCAGCGAATTCGGTGAACGCTGCCAATTGGCGTTACGCCCATGAAGAATACGAAGGCGATGTTCAGGACGTTTTCGCTTACAGCTTTAAAGAATACATCGAAGACAACTCCAAAAACACGGTACAAGTTTACCGCTTCGGTGAACTGGGCGAGTCTGATGACATCATGGAGCAGACCCAGGCCGGCATTCTGAATTTTGTAAACCAGTCGCCCGGTTTTACCGGGGCCCTGATTCCAGAAGCGCAAATTTTCTTTATCCCGTATCTGTTGCCTACAGACATGGGAACGGTGGTTACCTTTTTCCGTGAAAGTAAGGCTATCAACGAAGACTTCCCTAAACTTTACGCAGAAAACGGCTTGAAGTTGCTGCAGATGTATCCGGAAGGTGAAATGGTCGTCACGCTCGACGAGCCCTTTACGACCCCGGCAGAGCTGCAAAATAAGAAGATTCGCGTGATGACTAACCCGTTGCTGTCGGAAACCTACTCCGCTTTTGGCGCCACGCCTACGCCCTTGCCTTGGGGTGAAGTTTACGGCGCGCTGCAGACCAATATGCTTCAGGGCCAGGAAAACCCGATTTTCTGGATTCAGTCCGGCGGTCTTTACGAAGTGTCACCTAACCTGGTCTTTACCGGTCACGGCTGGTTCACCACCGCAATGATGGCCAACCAGAATTTCTACAACGGCCTTTCAGATGCAGACAAAGAGTTGGTGAATAAAGCATCTGACCACGCCTTTGAAGAAATTCTTGTTCATATCGACGGCCTGGCGGATGAAGCTCTGGCAAAAATCCAGGCTAGCAGTGACGAAGTCACCGTTACACGCCTGACCGAAGAGCAGATCGACGTGTTCCGCAAGCGCGCCCCGCAGGTCGAGGCCAAGTTTGTTGAAATGGCCGGCGATAGTGGTCAAAAGCTGCTGAACCAATTCAAGCAGGATTTGCAAGACGTCCAAAAATAACGGATCGTTATTTTTTGCAGCCCCTGGCCTCGCGGGCACTTGCCTGCGGGGCCCAAAAACTCACCCCGCCCAGCCGGGGTTTCCCCCCTACCGGCCGAGACTTTGCCACTCCGGAGCATAGCCCATGACCGAGAACTCCCCGGATTTAGACGACACTGGCCATTATGACTCGGGACTACCCGGCTTTTTGGGCATCATCGATGAGTGGATTGCTAAAACCGAGGCGGTAATACTTGCCGCCGGCATTATTTTGATGGCACTGAACACCTGCGTGAACGTGATTGCCCGCTTCGTATTCGGCGAAGGCATGTTTTTCTCGGGCGAGATCAACCGTATCCTCATTATTCTGGTCACCTTCGCCGGCATTGGCTACGCAGCCCGCCACGGACGCCATATTCGCATGTCTGCGATTTACGACGCCTTTCCCGCCAAGGGCCGCAAAGTGCTGATGATTATCATCGCGCTGTTTACGGCCGCGATGATGTTCTTCCTGTGTTATCACTCCTTCGGCTACATCGTCACTTTGTACGATCGCGGTCGGATACTACCCGCGTTGGGCATAGACATTTGGATGATCTACATCTGGGCACCCATCGGTTTTGCCGTTACCGGCATTCAGTATTTGCTAACCGCCGTCAAAAACGTAACCAGCAAAGACGTGTACTTATCCACCGGTGTGGTGGACGGCTATGCAGAGACCGAAACCGAAGTTTAAAGCAGCCCGAATCAGACAAGACCCTGAGCAGACCACAAAAGGCAAGAATCATGGCAACAATACTGATGGTCATTATGATCGGGCTCCTGCTAATGGGCTTCCCGATGATGATCCCGCTAACAACCGCTGCTGTTGTCGGCTTTGTAATGATGTTCGACGGCTTCAGCCAGATGGGCACTTTTATTCAGCAGATGATGGGCGGCATTCGCCCCGCGTCGCTGATTGCGGTGCCGATGTTCATTTTGGCAGCGGACATTATGACTCGTGGCCAGTCTGCTGATCGCCTGATCAATATGGTGATGGCGTTTATTGGCCACATCAAAGGCGGGCTGGCTATTAGCGCGGCCACCTCTTGCACCCTGTTCGGCGCGGTGTCGGGCTCTACCCAGGCCACCGTGGTGGCGGTGGGTTCACCGCTGCGGCCGAAAATGTTGAAGGCGGGTTATTCCGATTCCTTTACCCTGGCGCTGATTATTAACGCCAGTGATATTGCGTTTTTGATCCCCCCCAGCATTGGCATGATTATTTATGGGGTTGTCTCGCAAACCTCCATTGCCGAATTGTTTATTGCCGGTATTGGCCCGGGCATCATGATTCTGTTCATGTTTTCGCTTTACTGCCTGTTCTACGCCTATAAGAACAACGTGCCCACCGAACCCAAGGCTACCTGGGGCGAACGCGGACGCGCCGTGCGGGAAGCCCTGTGGCCGCTATTTTTCCCGGTTATTATTGTGGGTGGTATTTACGGCGGTATTTTCAGCCCCACCGAAGCAGCCGCGGTATGCGTGTTGTATGCCTTCTTGCTGGAATTTCTGATTTTCCGTTCGCTGAAACTCCCGGATATTTACCGCATTGCCAAATCCACAGGTCTGATCACCGCCGTGGTGTTTATTCTGGTGGCCGTGGGTAACGGCTTTTCATGGATCCTGTCGTTTGCACAGATCCCTCAGGCCATTCTGGAATCTGTAGGCATTAATGAGGCCGGTCCGGTTGGCGTACTGGTTACCATCTGTGTCGCGTTTTTTATCGCCTGCATGTTTGTGGACCCGATTGTGGTGATTCTGGTGCTGACGCCGATATTTGCGCCGGCCATTCAAGCCACCGGGCTAGACCCGGTACTGGTGGGTGTACTGATCACCCTGCAGGTGGCCATCGGCTCTGCCACACCGCCATTTGGCTGCGACATATTTACCGCCATCGCCATTTTCAAGCGGCCTTATATGGATGTGATTCGCGGCACACCGCCGTTCATTGTGATGCTTATCACCGCTGCCGGATTGATTATCGCGTTCCCGCAGATTGCACTGTTCTTGCGCGACCTGGCCTTTCCGGCCTAATCAGGAGACAACGGAATGTTCAAACGCATATTAGTCGCCATCGATGGTTCAAAAAACTCAATGAACGCGCTGGACAACGCCATCAGCTTGCAAAGGCTGATTCCTGACGTCGAAATTTTTTTATTGTGCGTGTACAAGCACCACAGCCTGTTTGAGGCATCGTTGTCGATCAATCGTCCTGACAGCATGGACATCCCCGACAAGGTGCTTTCAGAGTACGCCAAGGAGGTTGTAAATCACGCCAAAGAACATGCCAAGGAGCAGAACGCCACTCATGTCCGCGGTTTTGTCAAAAGCGGGCGGCCGTCCAAAGTGATCGTACAGTTCGCCCAGGACAAAGAAGCCGACCTGATTGTGGTGGGCACCCGCGGCACCCATAGCGACAAAGACGGCATGTTTCTGGGCAGCGTGTCGCACCGGGTTACCAGCCACGCCAAGTGCCCGGTGCTGGTAGTCTGACTGGCCCAACCTCAACCGCTGGAAGACACCTCCACGCGGTTGCGGCCGTTTCGTTTTGCTCGATAAAGCGCCTTATCGGCCAGCCCCATCAGCTTTTCTGGATAATCTGGTCCATTGAAAAGTAAAGATGGGCAATGCCGTATTCGGTTGTGTTGGCAGAAGGGTCCTCTGGTATTTCCAGCTGCAACAAACCAATGATGCACACATTCCTGCCACGATCAGAGATTTTTTAGAATATAAGATACCTCTGCACCGAACTCACCAAACTGGTAAATCTGCCAGTCGCCGGCCGGCAGTGTTACTCGGTACTACACGTTGTTAAGACCATTCCGGTCGGGTGGGTTTGAGAGGAAATCGATGGCAGATTACTGATTCAGGGCGGACGTTTCTGTCCATGTAGGGACACCGTTGGTGTCTATCGGGGAGTCGCCCCAGCGATATTCCCAGCCTTCGGTGACCGGTTGACTGGCAGCAGAGGCAACTGAAGAACCTATCGCCAACCAAAACAGGGCAGCAACAATGAGGCACGGGAGTGTTAGACGAAGGGGCGCCAGAAACATCGAAATAAGCTGCCTTAAGGCTATGATGATCTTATGAGTGTAGATCATTGGCACGCCGGGCAGCTACTTTCACAACAGGTCGGATTAACGACCCGACTTCAATTTTTCCCAATACTTGGCGTAAACCTGCATTGCTTCATCGCCAATGTCGGTCTGGAATTCAGCGTTCACCATGTCTGCCGCCGTGGGGTAGCTGGCGCGATCGTTGGCAACCGTATCGTCTAGCAGCTCACGGGCAGGCAGCACCGGTGTGGCATAGCCAATATCTGTACTGATCAGGGCAGCAATTTCCGGGCGCAGCACAAAGCTGATGAATTTGTGGGCGGCATCTGGGTTCTTCGCATTCTTCGGAATGACGAAGCTGTCGAGCCACACGATAATGCCTTCTTCCGGATACACGTATTCCAGCGATTCCAGGACTTCTTTGCCCATCACCGCTTCACCGTTCCAGATCATGCCTATGTCCACTTCGCCTTCCAGAAACGGCATGCGCGGGGCATCGGAGTTGAAGGTTCTTACCGAAGGCATCAGTTCGGTGAGCTTTTCATAGGCCTCTTTAATCTGCTGCGGGTCGGTGCTGTTACCGGAGTAGCCCAACACCCGCAGCGCCACGTGAAACACCTCGCGCATGTCGTTGGTCAGAATGACGCGGCCGCTAAAACGCTCTTCCCACAAATCAGCCCAGGCGGTGACGGGCTCACCGTTAATGGTCGCGGTGTCTACGCCCAACCCGGTGGTGCCCCACATGTAGGGCACGCTGTATTCATTGCCCTTATCGATATCCAGATTGATCAGCTCCGGATCCAGCTGGTCAAAGCCTTCAATCTTGCTGCGATCAATCGGCATCAACAGGCCTTCGTTGCGCATTTTGCTCACGAAGTAGGTAGACGGCACAGCCAGATCGTAGGCGGCGCTGTCGTCCAGCAATTTCAAACGGGCGTACATGGCCTCGTTGCTGTCATAGGTGGTGTATACCACCTGTATACCGGTTTCTTCCTCGAAGCGGGTCATCACTTCCTGAGGCATGTATTCAGACCAGTTGTACAGGTTCAGTACCTTGGGCTCTTCCGAGCTACAGCCCACAAGGCCAGCCGTCAGTATTCCCGCCAGTGCCAGTTTTTTCATTGTTTATTCCTCGTCAATATCCATTGCGACAACAACAGCATCACCAGTGAAAACACCAGCAACAAAGTGCCTAAAGCGTTCACTTCAGGTTTCAGGCCTACACGCACCATGGAGTAGATGCGCAGGGGCAATATTTCGTAACTGGGTCCGCTAACAAACGTGCTGACCACCACGTCATCCATGGACAGTGTAAAACCCAGCAGCCAACCTGCCAGCAACGCCGGCATAATCACCGGAATCAGCACGGTACGAGTCATGGTAAAGTCGCTGGCGCCTAAATCACGTGCAGCTTCCGGCAAGCGTTCATCAAATCCGCTGAGCCTTGCCATTACGGTAATCACCACGAACGGCAAACAGAAGGTGACGTGGGCCAGCAGTAACGACACATAGCCCAGCTGGATACCCGCCAGCAAAAACAGGCCCAGCAAGGATATTGCCAGTACGATTTCGGGAGACATCATCACCACAAACAACATGCCTTTCAGCGCTTTTTTACCGCGGAAACGATAGCGATGCAGCGCCAGCGCCGTCAACGCGCCAATCAGGGTAGACACGGTCGCGGCTGTGAGCGCCAGGAACAGCGAGTTACCCAAGGCTTTCATCATTGCGTGGTTGTTAAACAGCGATTCGTACCAGCGCAGGCTAAGCCCGCCCCAGCTATAGCCGGTGCGTGAATCGTTAAACGAGAACACCACCAACACGGCGATGGGGATGTACAACAGAAGGTAGACCAGCGCCAGGTAGGTCCGCGGTAGCCAGCCCATCAGGAACTCTCCTCGCCGAGGCGCTGTTTGCTCAGGCGGTGGGCAAACATCAACAGCGCCATGGTCAGGGTAAGCACGATGCTGGCGGCAGCACCAAAGGGCCAGTTGCGGGCGTCCAGAAACTGGTTTTTGATCACGTTGCCCACCAGCAGGTTGCGCGAGCCACCGAGTATGTCAGGCACAAAAAACAGCCCCATGGCCGGCAGCAACACCAGCATAACGCCAGCCAAAACACCCGGCAGGGTGAGCGGAATAATCACATTTGTGAAAGTGGCAAAGCGCCCTGCGCCAAGATCGTGGGAAGCCAGCAGCACGTCCTGACGTAAATCATCAAACACCGCGTACAGAGGCAAAATCATAAACGGTAGCAGCAGATACACCAGTCCAACAATCACCGCGCCCTGGGTGTACAGCATTTGCAAGGGTTCAGAAATCCAGCCCAGCCACAGCAGAGCGCTGTTCAGCAGGCCGTTGGCGGCCAGAATCAGCTTCAGAGCGTAAATCCGCACCAGCGAATTGGTCCAGAAGGGTATGATCAATAAAAATATCAGCAGCATCTGCCGGCGTTTCTGCACTTTGGACAGCGCCCAGGCAAACGGATAGCCAATCAGCAGGCATATCGCTGTGGTCAATGTCGCCATCCACAAGGAGTGTAAAAACACGTCCAGATACAGCGGATTGAACAACTGGCGGTAAGCATCCAGGTTCAGTGGCAAGGCGATAAATGTGGACGGGTCGCGGGTCATCACACTGGCACCCACCACCAGCAGGTTGGGCGCCAGAACCAGAAACAGCAGCCAACCCCACACCAGCACCAGAACAGCGGTTTTAAAAGGCTGTTGCCTAATGCTCAGCATCATCGGCGGCCTGCTCCTCTTCGTCGGTCAGCGGTTGGTCTTGTTCTTCGGCCAACAGCCATTCCCAGCCGTCTACCCAGCTAACCCGCACCTTCTCGCCAATGTTGTAATCGAAGGTAGGGTCGTCTTCATCAAAAAATTCGCTGGCCATCACCTGGCTGCCGTCTTCCAGTTCAATCACCGAATCCAGCGTACTGCCTTTGTAATTGCGTTCGACGATCTCGCCAGCCACGCCTTCGCTGTCGTCTGGCGCCAGCACGCGGATGTCTTCCGGGCGCAGCAGTACGTGGAGTGACTGGTTCAGGGTGACACGGAATGAAGGCTTGTTCAGTACCCGCTTCAGGCCGAACACATCCACGCTGATCTCGCGATCGCTAATGCTGGTGACCTGTCCCGGAAAAAAATTGGTCTGCCCCACAAAGCGCGCGGTAAACAAGTTGGCAGGGCGTTCGTAAACTTCCCGCGGTGTGCCCAGCTGTTGAATATAGCCGTCTTTTAGCACCGCAATGCGGTCTGACATAGACAGCGCTTCTTCCTGATCATGGGTCACGAACACAAAGGTAATGCCCAGTTCACGCTGCAGGCGCTTGAGTTCTACCTGCATGGTGCGGCGCAGTTTGTAATCCAGTGCGGACAAGGGTTCGTCCAGCAACAGCATTTTTGGCCGCTTTACCACCGCGCGGGCGATCGCTACCCGTTGCTGCTGGCCGCCAGACAGCTGGTGCGGCTTACGGCTGACGAAATCTTCCAGCTGCACCATCGCCAAAACTTCTGCTACCCGTTCGCGGATTTCCGCCGTTGGACGCTTTTCCATTTTCAAACCATAGGCTACGTTGTCATACACTGACATATGAGGAAAAAGAGCGTAACTCTGGAATACGGTATTAAGGGGGCGCTGTTCGGGAGGCTGGTCGGTAATGTCGACTCCGGCGAGGGTAACGGTGCCGTTATCGGGAAGCTCAAACCCCGCCATCATTCTCAACAGGGTGGTTTTGCCGCAACCGGAGGGGCCTAGCAGGGTGATGAACTCACCGTCAAAAATATCCAGCGTGAGCGAATCCAGTACGGTTTTACCGTCGAACTGTTTGCTGATTGTGCTCAGCGAAAGTAACGTTTTTTCCATCAAACCAGCCTAAATCGAAACGGTGTCACCGTGGGTAAACGCAAAAAACAAAAGGGGCGTGAGGATAATCCACAACGCCCGCAGTTGCATTCTTTTTAACCAGTTTTTGACTCTACCAAATCCTGGTGTTCCGCCTGTTTATTCGTTAGCAACCGAGTTCAGATACGCCTTGTCAGAAATGTTAGTCCACTGGCGCACCTGCTTCAGGTACTCCTGCTGGGAGGTAATGATTTCTTTTGCCAGCGGGTCTGCGTCGCTGGCCTCTTGCAACAGTCTTTTGGTGACGTCGCGCAGAGCGCTGATTACTTCTGGCGGGAAAATTTTGTGGGTTACGTCCGGGTAGTCCTGCTGCATACGGCTCCAGGCCACACCGCTTTCATGGGTGCTCTGGATGTACATATCATAGGCCGCAGTGCGCATGGCCACACGCAGAATTTCCTGCAGGTCTTCTGGCAGCTTGTTCCAGGTTTTCTCGTTAATCAGAAATTGGACCTCAGCGCCGGGTTCCTGCCAGCCGGAATAATAGTATTTGGCAATCTGGTGAAAGCCCATCTGCAAATCCAGAGCCGGGCCTACCCATTCAAGGGCGTCAATCGTGCCTCGTTCAAGAGCGCTGTAGAGCTCGCCCGGTGGAATGTTGGTCACCGCCACACCGAGTTCAGCCATCACTTCACCAGCAAACCCCGGGGTGCGCATCTTGATGCCCTTTAGGTCATCCAGTGAGGTGATTTCCTCACGAAACCAGCCGCCCATCTGGTTGCCGGTGTTGCCACCAGGAAACGACAGCAGGCCAAAAGGCTGGTAAACCTTCTCGGCCAGCTCCATACCGCCACCGTGATAGAACCAGGCGTATTGCTCTGGCGCTATCATGCCAAACGGCACGGTGGTGAAGTACATGGCGTTAGGAATGCTGCCCTTGTAGTAATAAGAGGCCGTGTGGCCCATGTCGTATTGGCCGTTGCGCACCAGGTCAAAAATGCCAAAAGGCGCTTTGTGCTTGTTCGACGAATCGATGCGGATCTGGAGGCGGCCTCCCGACATGGTTTCCGCCATCTCTGCCATGTGTTTGGTGGTTTCCCCCAATATGGGCGAGTTGGGGCCCCATGTTTCCGCCAGTCGCAGGCTATAAGTTTCCTCAGCCAGTGCTGAGGATGTGGCCAGGGTAGCGGCCAGGGCCAAAGAGGCCACGATCAGTTTGCGCATTTTTATGTCACCTTTTTTTGTAGTTGCGTTTAAATTTTGAAGTTTCCGATCAAATGTCGCAAAGATTCACTCAATCTCGCCAGTTCGTGGCTAGCCTCATGGGTCTGACCAACCCCAGTATCGCTTTGCTGAGCCGCATCGACAATACGCACCACGTTTTGGTTTATCTCTTCGGCAACCTGGCTTTGTTGCTCGGACGCGGTGGCAATCTGGGTGATCTGATCGTGTATCTGCCCAACCGAGGTTTCAATGGTGGCTAAAGCCTGAGCAGCATGGCTGATACGCTCGATGGTTTCAGCCGAACGCTCCCGCGACTGGTTCATACGCTCGGCGGCGGCACGGGATTCGGTCACGAATCCGTCAATCATCTCGCGAATCTGGTCCGCCGATTCGGCACTGCGCCGGGCCAGCTGGCGCACTTCGTCAGCGACTACCGAAAAGCCGCGGCCGTGTTCACCCGCCCGAGCTGCTTCAATCGCCGCGTTCAGCGCCAACAGGTTGGTCTGGTCGGTCACCGCATGAATCACATCCAGTATCTGCTGAATATTGTCTGAGCGTTCCGCGAGTGAGTTAATAGTGGTGGCACTGGCCTGGATTTCATCAGAAAGCTGATGCACGGCTTGCTGCGCGGAAGCGATGGTCTTACCGCCTTCCCGAGCCATGCGATCGGCATCGGATGCGGAACTTTCAACATCGTTGGCGTTGCCGGAAATCTGCTGGATAGTCGCCACCATTTCATGGATCGCCGATGCAATCTGATCGGTTTCCGAACCCTGCCGCTGAACCGATGCGCGGGTTTCGTTGGCCACGCTGCTTAGCTCTTCGGCAGCTGACGCCACCTGATCGGTGGTGGTCGATACCTGGCGAATGGTGTCCTGGATTTTGATCACAAAGGCATTAAACCGGCGCCCCAGTTCCGCCAGCTCGTCGTCGCCCTCGGCGGGCAGACGCTTGCGCAGATCTCCATCGCCGTTGGCGATGTCTTCCATCAGGTCACTTACAGTCTTCAATGGCCCGGTCACCGTGCGCCCCACAAACACACCAATGAACACCGCCAGCAAAACAATCACGGCGGCAGCCATGGCAATAAACCCAAGAGCCTCGGCCAGCTTGGCGTCGGTGTCGGTTTTTACAACAGCCAGCTGCCGGTCGATATCAGTGGTATAGACTCCAGCGCCGATCATCCAGCCCCAGTCGGGAATGGTAGTGGTATAGGAAATTTTCGGTTCTTCCTCGCCACTGGCCGAATTTAGCCAGTCATAGCCATGAAAACCATCGCCGTTGGTCGAATCAAACAAAGACCGCACAAGACTAATGGTGCTCGGGCTAGACACAACACCTTCTTTACTTGGGTCAGGGGCATAAGCAAGGTTTCTAAACTGGCCAGGGCCGGTGCGCTCGTAGGCGTAAATATAGTTATTGCTGTCAAAACGAATGGCCCTCAGCCGGTTTGCGACCGCCTCCTTGGCCTCACGCTCACTCAGTAAAGGGTTGTTTTTAGCCTCCAGAGCTACAATCTTGGCTACATCTACCAGCGTTTTTAGCCCGTCTTTTCGGGACTCAAGCAGGCTCTCTCCCAGCTGCTCCAGCTGCGCAAGTTGGCTTTGTTCGTTGCTACGGAGCTGTTCAAAGGTGATGAAACTGATGGCTGCCGCAGTGAGCAGAACAGGAATCAGAGCGATAAGTAAGAGACGCGTGCGAACACGAAGGCGGCTTAGCAGGCCCATTAAAATGCATCCTTTCATTAAAAACGGTTATTTGTTTTATAATTACATTAAATGGCTTAGCCTGCAAAGCCAACTGTTTTCAGGTTTGGCGGCCGGTAATCCGAATCTTGCCGCCAGCGTTCGCCAACCGACTCGTGAAGTCGGGTTTTGATGTCTGGCACCTGCAAAGGCCGAATTAATGGCCGGGCAAAACGGAACACATGACGTCGCGAATTATGCAGCTTGGCGCCGGCGCCCGGTTTGAGCGCTTCAACCAGGTGGTTTTCCACCCCCAGGCCCGTGGCCTCTGCTTCCTTTAACATCCATTCAAGCGGCGAGTCCGCGGCACACAAGCCCTTGTCATCTGGCCCGTAACCACCGCCAATATCGCTGTGGGAGCCGGCAAACCATACCTGTTGCAAGTCCAGCTTAGGCCGCGGCAACCAAAGCGTCGGTTCAAAGTCTTCACGGCGCTCGTCAATGGCCAGCGCGTGGCGGGCAAAACTCACGTTACTACCCAGTTTGGTGTCGTAGAATTCGTCTTTGCTGTCAAACAGGCCCATCAGAGAAAAAGGCACACCCAGGGCACCAACCGTATCCCACACGCCAACAAAACGAACCTGACGGGACGGATGGCTGTGCGCTGCGCGAAAAGCCAAAGACTGCGCGCCTTCAGGTGCGTAGTCTTTTCCTGACTTTTTGTAGTGTTCAAATCCCTGCTGAATGCGCGCTGCGTCTACCCGTTTGAGAATGCCACAGTTGTTAATCAACCCGCACAGCGCCCGCACGGTGTAAGCCCCGCGACTGAAACCGAACAAATAAATTTCGTCACCCGGTGCGTAGTTCTGAACCAGGTAGCGATAGCCATCCAGAATGTTCTTGTGCAGGCCCTGGCCCGTTACCCCGCCAATCAGTGCGTTGTGATACGAACCTATGCCCCAGTCATAAAACACCTGCTGTGGCAGGCCGTCCGCTGCGATAGGCGTTATCGCTCTGGCCAACCGCAAAACGTTGGTTGGAAAATCCCGCTGCAAGTCTTCTTCAGGCCTGTTCCAGGTACCGTCTGCGCAAATAACGATCCGTTTGGCCATAGTGCTGTCCTCGTTAGCCACAGGGCTTATGTCGGTTATTTAGTATAGTCATACCCGACCAAAGCGTTTTGTGACGGTCGCACCTATTTGCGCTGTCGCAGGAGCGCCGCGGCGGATCCGGGTACACTTTGAGTTAATGATTAACAATGGCATACTGTCTAATTATTCAACTTAAGAATAACCTTATTCCAGAGCGAGTATTTACCATGAAAACCGTTCACGACCTGGTCGCCGAGGCCAAATTACACATTCAGGAAACGCCACTGGCCGATGCCGATGAAGCGATTCTAAAAGCGGACCTGTTGATTGATGTACGCGACGGCGATGAATACCGCCAGAGCCACATTCCCCACGCCATGAATATTTCCCGTGGTTTGCTGGAGTTCAAGTTCAGCAACGACCCGACTCTGGAAAATCGTGGCCTGAACATAGTGCTGTATTGCAAGAATTCCGGGCGCTCTGCGCTGGCGGCAAAAGCACTGAAAGAGATGGGCTATATGCACGTTCAGATCATTGCAGGCGGCTTTGAGGCCTGGCAGGCAGCGAGCAAACCCCAAGCGAAGCCGGAGCTGCCCAGCTTCGATTAACAGCCGGGCGTAGGCAATAGCAAGATATAATGAGCAGGCCTAGCGAGCCTTTGTAACCGCCATGGTTAAGCGGGAAATGCAGGTTTTTTTGCCGTTTTCGTCTTCAATCACAATGTCCCAGACCTGTGTAGTACTGCCCAAATGAATGGCAGTTGCAGTGCCGTAAACCCAGCCGCTGGTTGCGGGACGCAGATGATTCGCATTGATTTCAAGCCCTACTGCCACGGTACCCGGATCACGCAGGCAGCAGTTAGCTGCCATGCTACCCAAGGTTTCGGCCAGCAACACCGATGCGCCGCCGTGCAGAATGCCAAATGGCTGAACTGTGCGCTCGTCGACGGGCATGCGGCCCTTGAGGAAGTTGTCACCCACTTCCAGAAATTCGATACCCATGTGGCTAACGGCGGTATTCTGACAGCTTTTGATGATGTCTTCTTTGGTCGGAATTCGAGTCCATATCGCCATGGTTCGCGCCTTGTGTGAGTGAGTATTTTGCGACTTGCAGGATTTGGCACTAGTCTATCTAGATAGCAAGCGAACAGCCAGACTGCGAGCGCCAACGCCCTCAAACTACCCTTACCAAGGCCTGCTTGAGCCAGCCCAACCGCCCTGTTTCGGTAATTTGACGGCGCATGCCGGGCACCGGGCGAATCATGAACAGATCTCCGTTGCGGCCCACCAGGGTTTTGGGCACCCCGGTTTGCTTTGCCAGCCGTGCGTGCACCGCCATGTGTTCTTCTTCGCCGTGTACCGGAATGGCAACGGCGGGCTGAACCCAGCGATACATCGCTTCAAGCTCCTCCTGCGCCGGGTGGCCAGACGCGTGTATCGGCAAGTCGCACTGCTCGGCGGTAATCACCTTGACCCCCATTCCCTGCAGTTGGCCGATTAACGCGGCGATCAACTCCTCATTACCGGGAATGGCACGGGCGCTGAAAATCACTGTGTCACCCGCTTCCAGCTCAACATCCGGGTGACTGCCATTAGCCAGACGGCGCAAGGCCGTGCGCGGCTCGCCCTGGCTACCCGTTGCCACCACCAATACCTCGTGCGGCGGCAAATAGCCCAGGTGGGCAGGATTGATTAACTCGTCGGCACTGTGCCACAGGCCTGCGGCTTTTGCGGCGGAACTCATATTCACCAGCGAGCGGCCCAGCAGCCCCATATAGCGCCCGGTTTGGCGGGCAACGGCCGCCAGGGTGTGCAGGCGGGCAATGTTGCTGCCAAAACACGCCACCACCACACGCCCTTCTGCGCTTTTTACCGCTTTTAAAAGACCTTTGTGCAGGGCACCTTCAGACACCGAATGGCCCTTGACCGTCGCGTTGGTGGAATCACACACCATGGCGGCTACGCCCTCGAGCGCCAAATCCGTAAATGTCTGTTTGCTGTAGCCATGGCCAATCAGTGGTTGGTCGTCTAGCTTCCAGTCGCCGCTATGGAAGATATTGCCCACCGGCGTGCGAATCATCAGTGCGTTGGGATCGGGTATGGAATGGGTCAGCGCCAGCCACTGCACATTAAAAGGGCCGATTTGACGCCTGTCATTGGTTGCCATCACCACAATGGGAACCCGGTGCAGCATGTCGAATTCCGCCAGCTTGCGGCGCAGAATTTCCGCGGTAAAGCGGTTGGTGTAAATCGGACATTGCAACAGGGGCCAAAGGTAAGGCACAGCGCCCACGTGGTCTTCATGAGCGTGGGTAATCACCAGACCACAGAGCATTTCGCGGCGATCAGCAATAAAAGCGGGGTCTGCCATTTGTACCGGCGGTTCGCCGTGATGGTGCATGGTACCGTCTGCCGCCAGGCGGCCCGGTTTTGGGAAGGTTACACCGCAGTCCACCATCAGCCAGCGGCCATCGTGGCCATACAAATTCAGGTTCATGCCAATCTCGCCGGTGCCACCAAGGGGTAAAAACCACAGGTCATTGGAATCCGGCGTCATGATCAGAACTCTCTCAGGTTGAATTTTCGCCGTTATGGCACAATCTATTAGTATACGGACAACATACCGTAACTTACTTATTGCTTAAAAAGGGTGGATTTTTATGAAGATCCTGATGGTTTTGACGTCTCACGATCAACTTGGCGACACCGGCAAAAAAACCGGTTTCTGGCTGGAAGAGTTCACTGCGCCTTACTATGTCTTCAAAGGCGCCGGCGCTGATATAACCATTGCCTCGCCCAAAGGCGGGAAACCGCCGGTCGACCCGGCCAGCGAAGCCGAAGGCGCCTTAACAGATACCACAAAACGCTTTTCAGAAGATGCACACGGCAAAGAATCCCTGGCCAGCACCCGCAAACTTGCCGACGTGGACATGAACGATTACGACGCCATCTTTTACCCCGGCGGCCACGGCCCGCTTTGGGATCTGGCCAACGACAAGCATTCCATAGCGCTGATCAAACGCGCCTACGAGCAGGATAAAGTCATCAGCGCAGTATGCCATGCGCCTGGCGTGTTCAAAAACGTAGAAGTGAAGCCCAACCAGAATATCGTCGGCGGCCGCAAAGTCACCGGCTTTTCCAATTCCGAAGAAGAAGCGGTTCAGCTGACCAAACTGGTGCCTTTCCTGGTGGAAGACATGCTTCAGGAAAACGCTGGCGATTACAGCTGTGGCGACGACTGGGCACCTTACATAGTCGTTGACGGCAAACTGATCACCGGCCAGAACCCGGCTTCCTCCGAGGGCGCGGCCAAGGCTGTGGTACAGACCCTGCTCGAAGGCTAAAACTCGTAATGCCCAGCCCTGGCTTGGCATTTTGCCTCGCCGGGGAACCCTCACTCCCATAATTTCCCGCCAATTAAGCATTAACATCCGCCAGTCTGTGCTAACGTTTTGACGAAATTCTCAACAGGGTGACTTTTTCATGAGTAATCCAAAGCATACCCTTTTCTGGATGACGTTTTTTCTGGCGATTGTTGCCGTCGTCGGCGTATTGATTCACCAACCGCTGATAACCGCCTTTATGGCCAACTGGGTTTTCAACCTGTTGATTCTTTGCGTACTCATTGTTGGCATCGGCCTCACCTATCGTCAGGTGTTCGTATTGTTTCCCGAGCTGCGCTGGATTTCCCAGTTCCGCACTGGCCAATCAGGCCTGTCAGTGCTGGAAGAACCCCGCCTGCTCAAGCCGCTGGCCAGGCAGCTGGGCGAAGATTCCAAACGTGACCGTTTTACACTCTCTACCATGTCGCTGCGCACAGTTCTGGATGGCATTCATTCCCGCATGGATGAGCAACGTGAAATCACCCGCTACTTCATCAACCTGCTGGTTTTTCTGGGGCTTCTTGGCACCTTCTGGGGTTTGTTGGGCACCATCAATGCAGTGGGTGCGGTGATTACCAATCTGGACATGGGCCAGGGTGATTTTAGCAAGGTGTTTGCAGACCTGCAGGCCGGACTGCTAACACCCTTGCAGGGTATGGGCACCGCGTTCAGCTCGTCGCTGTTTGGTCTTGGTGGTTCCCTGATACTCGGTTTTCTTGACATTCAGGCCGGCCATGCCCAAAACCGCTTCTACGACGGGCTGGAAGAATGGCTGACCGGCGTTACCAACCTGTTAGACCCGTTCACCAGCAATGAACGCCAGCCGTGATTGGGTCCAGACGCCGAAGCAGAAGCACTACCAACGTCTGGCCAGGGTACGTAGACGCCCTCTCGGCCCTTCTGATGCTGGTGATATTCATGTTGCTGGTTTACGTGGTGAGCCAGCTTTTTCTGTCGCAGACGCTGTCTGACCGCAACTCCGAACTGGCTCAACTGAACCTGCGGCTAAGCGAACTGTCGCAGTTATTGGGCCTGGAGCAGGACACCACGGCCGCTCTGGAGCAGCAAATGCTCATGGTACAGAACAGCTTCAGCGATAGCCTGGCCGAGAACGAGGACCTACAGCAACGGCTTGAAGCCTCCCGCGATCAATTAATGCGGCAAACCGCCGACGCCGAAGCCCGAGCTGAAAGCCTGGCGAGCATGAACCAGGATCTGGATAACAAGGATGAGCTTTCCAACAGTCAACAAAATATGATCATGCGGCTATCCAACCAGATTGCATCGCTGCAGAACCAGCTACGACAGATAACCACTGCGCTTAGACTGCAAAAAGAAATGACCGTGGATAAGGAAGACGAGCTGGAAAGTGTCAGCCGACGCCTGAACACACTGCTGGCGGAACGGATCAACCAGCTGGAGCAGTACCAGTCCGAATTTTTCGCCCGGTTGAGAAACATTCTGGCCGCCAATGAAAACATCCGCATTGTTGGCGACCGCTTCCTGCTGCCATCCGAGTTGCTGTTCGCTTCCGGTTCGGCCCTTCTCGGCGCAGAAGGCAAACGCGAACTCGACAAGCTCGCCGGAGTGCTGCTGGATGTGGTTGAAACCATCCCCGCAGACCTAGAGTGGATTCTGCGCATTGATGGCCATACCGATCGAATTCCCATCAATACACCGCAGTTCCCTTCCAACTGGGAGCTTTCAACCGCACGCGCTGTCGCGGTAGTGCGCTACCTGGCCGATCAGAGCGTGCCGCAAAACCGCATGGTCGCGGCGGGTTTTGGTGAGTTCTTTCCGGTGGCGGATGGCACCACGCCAGAGGCCTTACAGGAAAATCGGCGTATCGAAATCAAGCTGACCGACCGATGACCGGGGACAGACTTGACCGGGGACAGATTTTAAATCTGTCCTCGGTCTTGATCTTACGCCTTTGGCCTTGGGGACAGACTTGAAGTCTGTCCCCGATCTGTCCCGGTCCTGAGAAGAAGCTTAAAAATGAATCACTGTCCTGATGCTCTTACCTTCATGCATCAAATCAAACGCTTTATTGATGTCTTCCAGCGGCATGTTGTGGGTAATAAACACGTCTAGCGGAATGTCGCCGCTCTCGGCTTTTGCCACGTAGCCCGGCAGTTCGGTACGGCCTTTTACACCGCCAAAAGCAGAGCCTTTCCAGACCCGGCCGGTCACCAGCTGGAACGGGCGAGTGCTGATTTCCTGGCCGGCGCCAGCCACGCCGATGATGATGGATTCACCCCAGCCCTTGTGGCAACACTCCAGCGCAGCGCGCATTAGCTGCACATTGCCCACGCATTCAAAGGAATAGTCCACGCCGCCGTCGGTCATTTCGATGATCACGTCCTGAATAGGCTTGTCATGATCTTTCGGATTGACCACATCGGTGGCGCCCAACTGCTTGGCGATGTCGAATTTTTCGGGGTTAATGTCAACAGCAATAATGCGCCCGGCTTTGGCCATTTTGGCGCCGATAATCGCGGCCAGGCCAATACCGCCCAAACCAAAAATCGCCACCGTGGCGCCCTCTTCTACTTTGGCGGTATTCAACACGGCGCCAATACCAGTGGTTACGCCACAGCCCAGCAGGCACACTTTTTCCAACGGTGCTTCTTTGGGGATTTTTGCCAGCGAAATTTCCGGCAGCACGGTGTATTCAGAGAAGGTTGAGCAGCCCATATAGTGGTAAATAGGCTCACCCTTGTAGCTAAAGCGCGAGGTGCCGTCGGGCATCACGCCTTTGCCCTGGGTTGCGCGCACAGCGCCACACAGGTTGGTCTTGCCAGATGTACAGAATTTGCACTCGCCGCATTCGGCGGTGTACAGCGGGATAACATGATCGCCCACTTCCAGATTTTTCACACCCGGGCCCACGGCTTCAACAATGCCGCCGCCTTCGTGGCCCAGAATGGTCGGGAACAGGCCTTCAGGATCGGCGCCCGACAGGGTGTAGGCATCGGTATGACACACACCAGTGGCCACAATGCGCACCAGAACTTCGCCTTCCTGAGGCGGTGCGACATCCACTTCTACAATTTCCAACGGCTGATTGGCAGCAAAAGCCACCGCGGCACGGGATTTAATCACGGGATATCTCCTTGCAGGCAGAGTTAAGGTTAGAGATCTGGGCTTTACGAGTTACGGTTATTCCGGATACTGGGAGTTTGACGGATTATAGACGACCGGTCTAGTATAGACGCCATGACAACGAACGACACACGCAATCTTATTATTCAAACCGGCGCTGACCTTATCGGCACAAAGGGCTTTGGTGCGACCGGCATCAACGGCATCCTGACGGTTGCTGGCGTGCCGAAAGGTTCGTTCTATCACTATTTTAGCAGTAAAAATGACTTCGGCCTTGCGATCATTGACACCTTCGCCGAGGAATACGATGAAAAGCTGGACCAGATTCTCAACGACAACAGCCGTTCCTGCGTTGACCGCCTGCGTACCTACTTTGATACCGGCTTTGACCACATGACGAGTTCCGAATGCACCCGCGGTTGTCTTATTGGCAACTTAGGGCAGGAGCTCGCCGGGCAAAACGAGATGTTTCGTGTTCGACTGGACAAAGTGTTCTGCGCTTGGGAAAAACGTTTTGAACGCTGCATTGCCGAAGCGCAAACTGCCGGCGACATTGGTGCAGGTATTGATCCTTCAGATGCTGCCAGTGTCTTGCTGTCTGGCTGGGAAGGCGCGATTTTGAGATCCAAAGTTGTGAAATCGACAAAGCCGATGGAACGGTTTGTCCGTGTATTTTTCACTCAGTGTCTTAGCATTGGCTGATTTTTTTTCGGGCACTCGATAGTAGACTGGTCTAATTAATATTAGTTAACCTGACAAGAGTATATTTTATGAGCAATCAACAACTGAATGATCCGCTGTTTCAGCCCTTGACTATGGGTGACCTGACACTGCCCAACCGGGTTCTGATGTCTCCACTAACCCGTTCACGCTCAAGCCAACCGGGCGATGTTCCGAATGCCATGAACGTGCATTATTACGAGCAGCGGGCCAGTGCCGGACTGATTCTGAGTGAAGCCACTCAGGTATCACCGCAGGGCAAGGGTTACGCTTTCACACCGGGTATTCATTCCCCGGAGCAAGTTGATGGTTGGAAAAACATTACCGACGCGGTGCATCTTGCCGGTGGCCGTATCCACATGCAGCTGTGGCATGTAGGTCGCATCTCCCGCCCCGAACTGCAGCCGGATGGCGAGCTACCGGTCGCACCTTCCGCTATCAAACCGGAAGGCGCCAAAACCTATATCAGTGCCGATTCTGGCATGGTGGATGTGCTTGAACCCCGGGCTCTGGAAACCCACGAGATGGCCGGTATTGTCGAACAGTACCGCCAGGGCGCCCTGAACGCACAAAAGGCAGGATTTGACGGTGTTGAGGTTCACGCTGCTAATGGCTACCTGTTGGAGCAGTTCATAAAGAGCGGCAGCAACCACCGTACCGACGAATACGGTGGTTCTTTGGAAAATCGCCTGCGCCTGCCGCTGATGGTGATTGAAGCCGTCATCGATGTGTGGGGCAAAGACAAAGTGGGCGTTCGTGTTGGACCGACCGGCAGCTTTAACGGCATGCACGATGACAACCCCATCGAAACCTTTACGGCCTTTGCCAAACACCTGAACGACTTGGGAATCGCTTATCTTGAGGTGGTAGAAGACTCATTCCAAGGCAACCACGCCAGCGGTCGCCCAGAAGACATCATCGACGCAATTCGAGCTGTATACAAAGGCACTTACATCGCCAACGGCGCCTATACAGCTGAAGAAGCCCGCACGCGCATTAGCGAAGGCCGTTGCGACCTGGTTACCTTCGGTCGGCCGTTTATTTCCAACCCGGACCTGCCCGAGCGTTTCCGCCAGAATGCCCCGCTCAACGGCTGGGATGACAGCACCTTCTACGGTGGCGATGAGCACGGCTATACCGATTACCCCACACTGCAAGAACTCGATATTAGTGCCTGATTAGAATTTTCTGATCAAAACAGGAGAAAACTATGAGCAACACCAACGATCCGATTAATGGCAAGATTGTCATCATCACAGGCGCCAGCAGCGGTTTAGGCGAGTCCACCGCCCGCCACCTGGCCAACCGTGGTGCCAAACTGGTGCTGGCAGCCCGTAGGGAAGACCGCCTGAAGTCTTTGGCCGAAGAGCTGGAAGCAAAGGGCACAGAAGTCTTGTGGCAGGTCACCGATGTTACCGATCGCAAACAGGTCGAAAGCTTGGCTGCAGCAACCAAAGAGAAATTTGGCCGTATTGATGTTCTGATTAACAACGCTGGTCTTATGCCCCTAGCGCCGCTGGATGCCCTGAAGGTAGACGAGTGGGAACAGATGATCGACGTCAACATTAAGGGCGTTTTGTATGGCATTGCGGCCGTGCTGCCCATTATGCGCGAGCAACACAGCGGACACGTGATCAACTTGTCCTCGATAGCCGGGCACAAAGTATTTCCGGGCGGTGCCGTTTATTGCGCGACCAAATACGCAGTCAGAGCCCTGTCTGAAGGCTTGCGCATGGAAGCCGGTGACGAAATTCGCAGCACCAACATCTCACCGGGTGCGATTGCCACCGAGTTGACCAGCACCATTACCGACCCCGGTGCAGCGAAAGCAGCGGAAGATCTTTACAAGGTCGCGATCAACGCCGATTCGGTTGCCCGCGCCATTGTCTATGCGATTGAGCAGCCCCTTGATGTAGATATTAACGAGATCATCCTGCGCCCTACGGCTCAAGAGATGTAAACCCGCTTTCGAGCTGGTAAAGTTCCGGGCGCGACCCCTCACAACGCCCCTGTGGATAATCCTTTTAACCCGCAGAAGCGTAGGTTATAACCACAAGGGGATTAATGAGGGATTTACGTTGCGCACGCTTTACTGGTTTACCCGAGATCTTCGCTTACACGACAACGCCGCCCTGCTGGCAGCGTCCAAGTCGGACATGCTGCTGTGCGTTTACGTGGTGGAACCACGATGGTTCAAACCCGGGCCGTTGCAGTGCAAAACCATGGGCCACCACCGCTGGCGCTTTTTATGGCAAAGCCTGATTGGGCTGGAACGCAGCCTGCGCGCTGTGGGCCAGCGCCTGCACATTGCTTGGGGCGATCCGGAAACCGTGATCCCTGCGTTGGCCCACAGCCACGCCATCAGCCGAATTATGCGTTCGCGCCAGCCCGGTACCCGTGAAGCCGTGCAGTGGCAAACGCTTCAGGACAGACTCCCGAAAATTACGTTCACGCAATACGAAACTCTTGGCCTGTTTACCGAAAGCCTGCTGCCGATGCCCTTGCAGGATTTGCCGGCAACCTTTTCCCAATTTCGCAAACTGATCGAGAAGAAAGGCGACAGAGGGCCTGCGCGGTTGCGCATCCCAACGGTAAAAATGCTGCCTCCAGCACCCGGTTTGCCAGACGATAACCGCGGTGAATGCCCTGCCATTCAGGAACCCACGCAGCCGTCAGCGTTCAGTGGCGGTGAACAGGCCGGCCTGGCACGCTTGCGGGATTTTTTAGCCGGCACTCACGCGATCGACACCTACAAGGAGACCCGCAACGCGCTGGACGACTGGAATTCATCCTCCAAGTTCTCGCCTTGGCTTGCCCATGGTTGCCTGTCAGCACGCGAAGTCGCAGACAGCATCAGCCTGTATGAGCAGCAACACACCAGTAACGAATCCACCTACTGGCTCTGGTTTGAAGTTCTTTGGCGTGAATATTTTTACTGGTATGCATTGCGGCACGGGTCTGAGTTATTCCGCCGTGACGGTGTGCAGCGCAAGCGCCGGTCTGTGACTTTTTATGGCCACCGTTTCAAAGCCTGGTGCGAAGGCAACACCTCTTATCCGCTGGTGAATGCGGCCATGAATCAGCTGCGGGAGACCGGTTACATCAGCAACCGAAGCCGCCAACTGGTCGCCAGCTGTTTTATTAACGAGCTCGAGCTGGACTGGCGCTATGGCGCGGCCTGGTTTGAACAGCAACTGATCGATTATGATGTGGCCAGCAATTACGGGAACTGGCAGTATCTGGCGGGCGTGGGCGCCGATCCCCGCGGCCTGCGGCGGTTCAATCTGGACAAGCAAGCCCAGCAATATGACCCCAACGGTACCTTTGTTGAGCGCTGGAAAGGCCACGCCGAGCAGCCCGTGGGGCTGCACACCGTTGATGCGGCTGACTGGCCGCTTCCCTGACCCATCGGCCTTCAACCGGGACACACTATGGCATTTATCAGTGAACGCACCGCCCGCAGGCAGCTGGAATCGGAGTCTGACAAGGTCAAACAAGCCGATATTCAACGCCTGTTAGAAAAGCAGCAAGCGGTAGAGGAAAAGGTCAAAAACAGTGGCAAGCTCGATCGGTTCACAACCGACATAAAACTAATGTTTTCATTGGTGCGAGACTACTATAATGGTCGTTATCGCAGCATACCGTGGAAAAGCATCGCCGCCATTGTTGGCGCATTGATTTACGTATTAAACCCGCTGGACCTGATTCCAGACTTTATTCTGTACATCGGCTTCGTAGACGATGTAGGTGTGGTTGCCTTGTGCCTGAAACTGGTGGAGTCAGACCTGCACCGTTATGCAGCATGGAAAGAACTGCAAGACACGAACTGAAAAGGCCCGCGTAAAAACGGTCGGTAACACCGGCTCTTTCGATAACAACAACTTGAGTATTTTGGAGTTACTGTGGATTTTGCCACTCTGATTGGCCTGGTGGGAGCGATGATGTTGATCGCCTCGGCGGTTATTTTAGGCGTGTCACCGGACGTGTTTCTTAACGTCCCGGCGCTGCTGATTGTTATTGGCGGTAGTCTTTTGGTGGTTTTGGCCAAATTCAGTTTTCAGCAGTTCTTGGGCGCATTTACTGCCGCAGCCCGGGCCTTCAAATTTAAGCTTCCAGAAACCCGCGCAGCCATCGACGAGCTGGTAGATATTGCTAATGTGGCGCGGCGCCAAGGCGTGCTGGGCCTGGAAGGGCGCGAGGTAAGCTCGCCGTTTCTTAGTAACGGCATTCAGATGTTGGTCGACGGCCAAGACGGTGCCACCATCAAACAACTGCTCAGTAAAGAGCAACTGATGACCCTGGAGCACAACCGCTCCGGCGCCAGGGTATTCACTGCCTTCGCAGACGTTGGTCCCGCCATGGGCATGATCGGCACGCTGATTGGCCTGGTGCAAATGCTGTCCAATATGGAAGACCCGAAATCCATTGGCCCTGCCATGGCGGTTGCGCTTCTAACCACGTTGTACGGTGCCATGATGGCGACCATGATTGCCTCACCTATTGCCGACAAACTGTCATTGCGAATGACCCAGGAAGCCCGCATGCAGTCGCTCTATATAGACGCGCTGGGCGCTATTCAGGAAGGCGTTAACCCGCGAATTATCGAGCAGATGCTGTCCAGTTATCTGTCTCCCAAAGAGCGCGACAAGGTATCTGAAGAAGCCACCGCGGCCACGGCAGACAGTTAACCGATGGAAGACTTCCCACAAGAAGAGAAGCCTGGCACTCCGGCGTGGGTTGTGACATTTGCCGACCTGATGTCGCTGTTGATGTGCTTTTTTGTGCTGTTACTGTCGTTTTCTGAAATCGACGCGCAGAAGTTCAAACAGATTGCCGGCGAACTGTCCGCGGCCTTCGGTGTTCAGCGCGATGTGCCGGCGGTGGAAGTTCCTATGGGCACCAGCATAATATTCGACAATTTCTCGTCGGCTCCGCCAGAACCCACCGTAATCAATGAAATAAAGCAGACCACCACCGACCAGAAACCGGAACTGGATACCCTGCGGGGCGCCGCTGACGGTGCGGCCACAGCAGCTGAAGCTGCCGAAGCCGCCAAAGCCGCCGAGCAGGAAAAAATGCAGGAGCAGCTAGAACAACTGCGCAAAGTGCTGGAACCCGCGCTCAGCGACGGTCGCATTAACGTGACCCAGGAACAACACCGTATTGTGATTCGAGTGGAAGAAAAAGGCTCGTTTCCGTCAGGAACGGCCAAACTCACCTGGGAATTCGAAAGCCTGCTGCTGGAAATGGCCGAAGTACTGGCCAGTATTCCCGGCAAATTGACGATAGAAGGCCACACCGACAATGTGCCCATCAGCACCGACCGGTTTTACAGCAACTGGGACCTGTCTGCCGCCCGCGCCGCCTCTGTAGCCAACGCGTTGCTGGCCAGCGGAACCGTCGAGCCCGACCGACTGGCGGTAAAAGGCCTGGCGGATACCGCGGCACGGGTGGATAACGATTCGGCCGAGAACAGAGCGAAAAACCGGCGGGTTGAGATCATTATTGACCTGTCTGACCCTCTGGAAGAACAGGAAATTCAGCTGCGTGACATCATCGACGGCCAGCTACCGGGCCAGGATACGGTGATCGACATGCAATCCGGGCCGGTTCCGGTAGAAAGCATCACCTGGTAACCACCGCCCATCAAGGTGAACCGCGGTACCCGGTCAGTTCCATATAGCCCTCACCACTGTGGCTGCCAGACACGCTCACCGGGCTTTCCCAATAGGGAAAGAGCCCGTTATTGATATAGCTGCCGGCAGGCGCCGCCAGATTAATATCCACCTGATATTGCGATATCTGCAGGCGCCATAGATTGGGCGTAGCACCACTGAAACCCAGCGGTGTCAAACTGAGCGCCTCAGGCGGCAGGGCCACCGGCTCGCCGGACTCTGGAATCCAAGTGCCTGACAGAAACCCACCTTCCTGTTGCCGTAACTGAAACGCCATTACCTTATCGCCGGAATCCAGGTGCAGAGCAAACCAGTCCCAGCCCTGCTGCCCGGCTTTCAGAAACTGGCTGCTCCACTCCCGATCAAACCAGCCCCTGCCCGTCACTTTTTGGGTTTCGCCCTTGCGGGTCAGCTCACCGCTGATGGCGATGTCGACCAGGCTGAAATACATTGAGCCCTCGCCGCTTGCGGACTTTGCGCTGAAGCCCTGATCGCCGTGGGCCACCGGCTCGCCCTGAACTCGCAACAACAGATCGTAACCCCACTCGGGCGTATTTACCTGCAGGCGCAAGGCGCCGTCAGGCTGTTGGGTCAGCTGCCAGTCATCAATCCAGATATCCAGTGGGCTGGCCACAGCCCCGGCCTGGCCAATGTCGCCGCGGGCGAATTTTTCGGCAAACCTGTGTTCACCTTCAAGGCTGACCGCCGCATGAGCCATCCAGGCTGCCTGCAACGGCCACAATTCTGCTGCCGGCGGCTCTTCTGACGCAGGGCGCGGCTCAATAGCCTGGCGAAACTGGGTCCACTGCACGCCCACCGGCTCGCCGTCTGCGGTTTTCAGATTGGCCGTCAGATACCACCACTCAATGCGGTGTTGCGGGTGCGGGCCCCAGTCATCGGGAAAGCGCAATTGATCCCCCGGCCCGGGCTGCAAGAAGGCTTCATTCTGACCGCTATCGACGGCCTGCGCCAAGCCAGCAAAACCGCCAGAGTCTGGTTCTTGCGAACACCCGGCCGCCAGCACAGTGGCGAATAGCAAAAGAACACTCGCGACTTTTTGATACAAGCCTGTAGGCCGTTTTTGAGTTTTTATCATCGTTCATCACCCCCCAGGCTGGCGGCGGAAACCGGTTTTGGGCCGCTACCGCCAAGCTGGCTGCGCATCAGCAGCGTAATGCTAAGCCCGATCAACACACTCACAATCCCCAGCTGAAGCCAGAACCCGGGGTAGATCGCCATGGGTAAAGACCAGCCAAAGGCCAATGGATTAATTCGGTGCACCAGAATCCAGGTCAACCAGACACCCAGGGGCAATGCCAACAGGGTGATCGACAGGGTCAGGGTCAGCGCCAGCCGGGCCAGCTGCGCCAAAACCTGTCGCCTGGTCAGCCCCCACACCTGGAGCAAGCGAAAATACCAGGCCCGGGTGCTGAAAAACACCCAGCCCATAATCAGCAAAGCCACCGCCGCCAGCACCAGAGTGACAAAGGTCATGGCGCGGGTCAGCAAAAAAGTCTGATCAAACACCGCATCGGCCAACTCGCGAATTCGCTTGTTATCACGCACCCGCACGCTGTCTACCTGCCACAGCCGTTGAAGGCCATCGGTTATGACCTCAATGCCACTATCACCCGGGCTGATAGAAAGACTCTCGAACGCCGGCACGTATCCGGCAGGCAGCAAATCGAGATTGATCAGCACTTCCCCGGCCGGGCGGCCGTAATCCGCATAAATCGCCAGCACCGGCAGCTCAAGCCGGGTGTCCGCCAAGGTCAGCACCAGGCTATCCCCTACTGCCAGTGGGTACCGCCGCGCCAACTGTTCGTTCACCATAACGCCTGCACCTGCAGCAAAACCCTGCCAGGGCTGGTCACCGGCGGCCTGCAGGCTCCACATGGTCAGCAGCGGGCTAACGGGCCCTATTGCGAACAAGTCAACGGATTGCGCTTTTCTGCTCTTTTCCGGGTCAGCCGCTGCCGGCAGTTGCGCGACCCCACGCACCACTTGATGCCAGTCACCGCTTTGCGCCAGCTCCGGCTGCGCAGCCAGCCACTGCGCCGCCGCATCTGCGTTGGCACCGGCAGGCACTTCAATAAAATAATCGGCGGCTAAGCGCTGGCCCAGCCACTCATCAAAGGTGGCTTCAAACACAGTTACCAGCGCCTGCACCGCCAACACCATCGCCAGCGCAAACTGCAACGCAACCAAAGGCAAGGCCAGCCTGCGCGCCATAACCCCAAGCTCAGTGTGGCGCCAGCGCGCTAATGGCTCCCGCGTTTTCCGGGCAAGGGTTGCAGACAGCGCGGCAATGGCAAATGGCGCGGCAATACCGGTAGCGGCAAACACCAACGCCACCGCCACAAACACCAGCGGCAGCGACTGCGCCAGCAGCGCCATTATCAGGCCTGCCGCAGCCAAAGGCAGCGCCAACCAGGGCCACGGGCTCTGTCTAAATCCAGTTCCAGTTCCAGTTCCAGCACCAGCACCAGCCCCAGTCAAAAGCTTCGCCGGTAGAGCAAACGGCAACATGGCCGCCATGCGCAGCAGCAGCGCCCGCACATTTTGCGCCAGGCACACCACCAGCACGATGGCCATCATGGTTGCTATCGGCGTCAGCCAGTTTTCTGCCTGGCCGGCGTACAGCGGCGTATCAAACAGGCTGTCCAAAGCCTGACCAAAACCACCGCCCACGGTGCCCGCTAGCAAGCGCCCCAGCCACACACCCGGCACCACACTCAGCAGCGCCAGCAGTAGAATTTCGACCAGTAATACCCGGTTGATGGCTGAAGGCATAACGCCAAACCGCTGCAGCAGGGCAAAGCTGTCGCGGCGTTGGGCCATGCCCAATTGGTACACGCTGCGCAGCAGCAAGGCGGTAATCAACAGCACCAGAAATCCCAAGGCATCCAGATTCAGCAAAAAGCTGTCGCCCAACTCGCCGGTGTCCGGGCCTAGTGAGAAACCCGTCATCCGATAATCTGCGGGCAAAGCGGATGCCGGCTCGGGCGACACGATTAACAGACTCAGGCTTACGTTGCGCGGGGCAACATTCTGCGCCAGCGCCGCGGCTTCGCTGATGTCGATAAAAGGTTCGCCGTTTAACGTCGGGGTCCAGACTGGCTCAGGTTTTTTTGATGGCTCAGAGCTTTCCATCGGCTCAGAGCTGTCTACTGGCTCAAGGCTGTTTTCCGGCTCAGGGCTGTCGGTTTGCGCAAAGCAACCAGCGGCCAGCGGGTCTATACCCACCAGCCGACCGGCCTGCCCCGGGCGCTCTACTTCCAGCCAGGGCATTACGCACAGGCCGGCGCGGCGCAGAGTTACAAAATCAGCTACCGCCAGCGCCTGGCCATCAACGCGCTCTACCTGACTGCGCGCGGCCACCGCCTGCTCGCTCTGGCCCAGACTGGCTCGCGCCTGGGTCGTCAGGTGGTTCACGCCGGTCCACAGCATGGTGGCCAGCATAATCATCAACGCCAATGCCAGCAGTTGCAGCGGGTGGCGGCGATAATGACTGAACAGGGCAGAGAAAAGGTTTGAAAACTGAGACGCTGGAATCAGGGACTTTGGAATCAGAGACATGGAAGCTAAGCCCCCATTTGAGCGAGGTCCAGACGCTGACCACAGCGTGCGGCCAATGCCGAATCGTGGGTGGCCAGTATCAACCCACAACCACTGGCGGCTTGCTGGTGAAACAGCTCATCGACCACCTCAAGTGCTGTGCGGGCGTCCAGGCTACCGGTAGGCTCGTCTGCCAGTATCAGTGACGGGCGCATGGCAAACACCATGGCCAAAGCCGCGCGCTGGCGCTGACCGCCAGATACCTGGTCCGGGTAACGCTGCGCCAACTCGCCAATGCCCAGGCGCTTTAACCAGTCGCCGCAATGCTGGTCGCTTTGCCCTGCAAGCCTGGCCCGCAGGCGTACGTTGTCCAGCAACGACAGCGCCGGCATCAGGTTAGCTTCCTGAAACACCACGCCAATACGTTGGCGCCGCAACAGAGCCCAGCGTTGCTGATTTGACCCATTTGCGCTTGAATCCGCCGCAAAGTGCTCGCCGGCAATGCTCACCGAGCCGGCATCTGGCTGCTCCAACCCACACAGAATGTTCAGTAACGTACTTTTACCAGAACCGGAGCGGCCCATCAGCGCCAGGGATGCGCCCGGCGCCAGAGTCAGCTCAAGCCCGGACAGCACATTCACCGTTTGTCCGGCGCTGACAAAGTGCTTACCCAGGCCGCGTACAGTCAGTAATGGCTCAGTCATGCTGACTCCCTGGCCCACCAGGCCCTCAGTTGCTCAAGGTAAGACAGCAACGCCGGAATCACCAACAGCACCAGCAACGTGGACAAACCCAGACCAAAGGCGATAGAGGTCGCCATAGGAATCAGAAACTGCGCCTGCAACGAAGTTTCAAACAGCAGCGGCAGCAGCCCGCCAATGGTGGTCAGCGATGTCAGCAGCACGGCGCGTATGCGCTGGACTGCGGCTTCGTTCAGGGCGGCGTCAACGCTCAGCCCCGCTTTCCGCTGCTGGTTGTAAAACGACACCAGTATGATGGCGTTATTCACCACAATGCCAGACAGACCGAACAAGCCAAACAGTGACAAAATCGTTAATTGCATGCCCATCAGCCAGTGACCAAGAATGGCGCCCACCAAGGCAAAGGGAATGATCGCCATCACGATCAAGGGCATAGTCCAAGAAGCGAATACCCAGGCCAGAATGACGTACATCAGCACTACGCCGATAATCAGGCCGGTTTTCATATCGTCAATGGTTTCACGCTGGTCGGCAGAGCGGCCTTCAAAGCTGTAGCGCACGTTAAACCGGCTGCTGATCGCCGGCAGGGCTTCGGCCTCCAAGCTTTCGATGATGTCGCTGGTGGTGCTGACCTCTGTGTTCAGCGACGCCGACACCTCCACCGCCAGCTGGCCATCAGCGTGGCGCAGGGCCTCAAAGCCCTGGCGATGATCCAGCAACACCACCTGGGACAGGGGCACAAAGCGGCCGTCTGGCACCCGGATGGTTACTTGGGACAAAGTAGCCAGGCGCTCGCGCTGGTGGCGTGGCAGCTGAACCCGCACTTCCATTTCATCACGACCATCCTGATAAATCTGCGCTACCCGGCCATCAAACGCGGCCCGCAGCTGGCGCCCTAAATCGGTGGTGGTCAGGCCCAGGGCTTCACCCCAGGGGCTAACCTGATAAATCAATTGCTCGCGGCCCCAAGGCATGTCGTCTTCCACGTCCAGAACCCCTGGCAACACCGCAACGGCCTGTGCAAGCTCCTCTGCGGCACGCTTCAGGCGGGTGGCATCCGGGCCGGTCAGGCGCACATTAATATCACGGCCCGGCGGGCCGGCTTCACGTTCGGTAATGCTCAGGTTCTCTAACCCCGCCGGCAGCGACAGGCTCGCCCGCAACTCGCTGATAAATTCCGGATTGCGCACGCTGCGCTGGTCTGACGGCACCAGCTCGATCATCATCGAGCCCAGCTCTTCACCGTTCCGAGAACTGCCCCCAGCGCCCAGGGTACCGCCACGGGTAACCACCGAGTGCAATATCAGGTTGCCGCCCAATGCCTGTTCGGTAGCGTTAATGCTCTGCGCCATGTCGACCATAAACTGATCAACCCGGCGGCTGTCGGTGCCGGCCACAAAACTGGCGTTGGCATAGAGCACCGACGGCTCCGGGGTGGGAAAGAAGTTGAAACCAATGCGACCGCCGCTCAGCAGGCCAGCGGTCATGATCGCAACCGACAATGCCACGGCCAGAGTCAGCCCTCGGTGGCTCAGACTGAAGCGCGAAAAACGGCGGAAACGTCCTTCGCGGAACTGCTCGAAGCGGCGCTCAAAGCCGGCACGAAAACGCCCGACACCGGCCCCGGACGCCCGCAGCCATTTAACGGCCGCGTTGCGGCTGACAGGCTTCACTTTAGGGATAACAAAAGCGTGGCGCAGGTGAGCAGGCAGCACCACAAAACACTCCAGCAACGAGGCAATCAGCACACAAATCATCACCAGCGGAATATCGCCCAGAATATTGCCAATCACTCCGCCCACAATCAGCAGTGGCATAAAAGCTGCCACCGTGGTCAGTGATGACGCCAGCACCGGCCACACCATGCGCTTTGCTGCGCCTTCGGCGGCGGCCATAGACGGCTGCCCCATCCGGGCATGGGCGTCGGCGTCTTCGCCCACCACAATGGCATCGTCCACGATCACCCCCAGCGCCATGATCAGCGCAAACAGCGAGATCATATTGATACTTCCGCCCACCAACCATAATATCGCCAAAGCTGCCAAAAATGCGGTCGGAATACCAACCGCGACCCACAAGGCCACGCGCCCGGGCAAAAATAAATACAGCAACAACACGACCAGCACCAAACCCGTCAGGCCGTTGGATGTCAGCAGCGAAATGCGGTCATCCAGCAGTTGCCAGGTTTCGTCGTACACCTCTAGCTGCAGGTTGGGCGGCAAAGTGGCGCGGGTGTCTGCTAACCATTGTTGCAGCGCGTCGGCGGCCTCCAGCGAATCGCCATTTTCAGACCGCTGCAACTGCAGTTCCACTGCTGGAAAATCATTGCGAGTCAGGGTGAGCGGGCTGTCGCGGGATTCCTGGCGAATCGTCGCAATGTCCCCCAGCCGCAATTGAATACGGTCACCGCTGAGCAGCGGAATCTGGCCAAACTCTTCCGGGCTTCGGGCCTGTTCCACCGCGCGCAATTCGCGGGTGGCGTCTTGCTGGCCCAACAAACCGGCGGGTAAATCGCGGGACACTGCGGCCACGCGCTCGGCGATCTGTTCCAGCGACAGGCCCAGAGTTTCCAGCCGTTCTACCGGTACATCAATACTGATTTGCTGTTCTGGCAGGCCGCGAATCGATACTTTGTCGATACCGCGCTGTAGCAATTCGTCTTCAAAGCGGTAGCTTATATAGCGCAGTTCGTCGGCGTCTACATCGCCATACAGCAGCAGGCGCGCCACCGGCTCGTAGCGTTCAATTCGGCTCACCCGCGGCTCTTCAGCTTCTGCTGGCAGATTGTTGAATTCATCTACCCGCTGGCGGGTATCGTCTAGAGCCTGAATCGGGTCGGTGCCCTCCTGAAATTCCAGAGTGATGGAAGACACGCTCTGGGCCGACGTAGACGTCATCTTTTTCAGACCCTGAACGCTGCGCAGGCGCTGCTCCAGAGGGTTGGTAATGCCTTGTTCGATGTCTTCAGCAGACGCGCCACTCCAAACCACTCTTACGCTGACCACATCCAGCGCAAAGGTAGGAAAGAACTGTACGTTCATTCGGGTCAGCGCCAGCGCACCGCCCAGCAACATCACCAGCATGACCAGATTGGCCGCCAGCCGATGATGCACAAAAAAACCGGTTACGCCACGGCGCGGGGATGGTGTGCCGGAGCCGTTGCTTCCAGGCTGTTCCGTTGCGGGCCGCTCACTCACTGGCTCTGCGCTCCGGCGATGTCCACTTTCAGACCGCTCATAGCGTTTGGCAGATGGGTGGTGATAATGCGCATGCCCGCTTGCAGTTCGGCGCTGCGCACTAGCAGATTGCGTGCATCATCACCCTGGGCGTCGTTGCCACGGGCCTCGCCCACACGCTCAACCCGCAGGCGCTGCAGGCGTGAATCATCATCCACAGCGTACAGAGTGTCAGCGCCATAAAGCGCGCTATAAGGCACGCTTACCACCCTTTCCTGCTGCGGGCGCTGCAAGGTAACCGGCAGTAAACTGCCCGGGCGCAAGCCGTCCACCACTCCTTCAGCCACCAGTATCGCTTCGGTGCCGGCGGCGCTGCCGATACCGGCAAAGCGCACCAGAACAAATTCGTAGCGACCGTCTTCAGTCGTCGCTCTGAGCCGCTCACCACGGTTCAGGGCTTGCTGCAGTTCCCCAACAAACACATCGGGCACTCTTGCCCGCAGCTCAAGCCCCTGGCGCGGATACAAACTCAGTAACGCCTGATTTTTGCTAACGCGGTCGCCAGCGGCCACCTGCACATCGGTGATCACACCATCAAACGGCGCAATAACCTGCGCCCTGCCGGCATCCCGCTCGATACTCTGAAGGTTGGCGTTGGCGTTGGCCAGCCGTGCCTGCAGGCTGGCCAGGCGCGCAGGGTGCTCGGTCAGTGCGCGCTGGCGGGTGCTGACGGTGAGCTCGGCGCGGGCATAGGCGTCGGTAACGCCGTCTAAGGCTTCGCGGGAGGTAAGGTTGCGTTTAAGCAGAGACTCGTTGCGTTCCAGCTGGCGCTGCGCGCTGGCCAGAATGGACTGCTCACTTTTCAATGCACGCTGATCGTTACTGTGGCGCAGCCGTTCGGCGTCAATCTGCGCCTGCAAATCCGCCACTTCGGCTTGCGCCTGGGCCAGGGCTGGCGCCACATCGGCGTCATCCAGGGCCACCAGTAAAGTGCCGGCGGCAACCGCTTGGCCTTCAGACACCGGGCGTTGGGCGATCTGGCCTGCCAACGCCGCCGTTACGGTCAGCTGTTGCGGAGCCACAACCTGGCCATACAACGGCAACAGCGGCGTAGCGTTAATCAATTCAGCACTTTGCACAGCCACTAACCAGGCGCGCTCCTGGGCTTCAGCCTGAGCGGGCTGTGGGCGGGTCATTCGCAATACCATAAACACAGCAACGGCCAGCAGCAGAACAAGCCAGGGCAAAAGTCGTTTTATCATCGGGTAAAATTTCCTGTTTAAATCCACCGCCGCCGCGCCATGACATAGTACGACAAAGGCACCACAATTACGGTCAGAAGGGTAGACACAGCCAGGCCAAACACCAGTGATATAGCCAGGCCATTAAAGATCGGATCATTCAATATAAAGTAGGCGCCAACCATCGCCGACACGGCGGTCAGCGCAATCGGCTTGATCCGCACCGCACCGGCCTTTACGACGGCGTCTTCCAGACTCATGCCTTCGTCCAGCAGCTGGCGAATAAACACCACCAGTAATATAGAGTTACGTACGATAATGCCGGCCAGCGCGATCATGCCAATCATGCTGGTGGCGGTGAATTCCCGCCCCAAAAGAGCGTGGCCCGGCATAATGCCCATCAAGGTCAGAGGTATGGGCGCCATGATCACCAGCGGCAGCAAATACGAACGGAACTGGGCTACCAAAAGCACAAAAATCATGAAAATACCCACGCTGTAGGCCATGCCCATATCGCGGAAGGTCTCGTAGGTAATCTGCCACTCGCCGTCCCATTTCAGGGCACCAGCTTCGGGTAAGTCCGGCTGGCGAATAAAAAACTGCTCCGGCGCGTCTGCTTGTTGCTCCAGCTGGTCAACCATGGCAAACATACCGTAGAGCGGCGAATCGATAGCGCCTGCCATGTCCGCGGTCACGTAGGTAACCGGCAACAGATTCTTGTGATAAATCGCACCCTGCCAGTCTGCCTCACGAATGTCTGCAATGCTGGCCAGCGGCACCAGCCCGCCGTCGCGGCTGCGCAGATTCAACGACAGCAAAGCCGAGGGACGGGCTTTGTCGGCGTCTGACAGAATCACCCGGATGGGCACCGGATATTTGGCGTGGTCGTCGTGCAGATAACTCACACCACTGCCGCCCAGGGCAATTTGCAGCGCCATTACCACCTGCTGCTGCGACACCCCCAGGCGCGCGGCGCGGGCGCGATCGACCACCAGTTCCCACTGGCGGATAGGCGCTTCAAGCGTGGTGTCTATATCAACAAGGCCAGTCACATCCTGCATACCGGCGACCACAGAGCGCGCCAATGCCGCCCGCAGCTGCGGATCTACCGCGTAAATCTCTGCCACCAGCGGCGACAGCACCGGCGGGCCCGGCGGTACTTCCACAATTTTCACACTGGCGCCATAACGCTCGCCAATGGTGGTCAGCGGCTGACGCAGGGACTGGGCAATCATGTGGGATGGCTGATCACGCCGATCGCTACCGCTAAAGTTGACCTGAATATCGCCATGATACGGCTCAGAACGCAAATAATACTGACGAATCAGACCGTTAAAGTTGATCGGTGCTGCCGTGCCGGCGTAGGTCTGCCAGTTGTCGACGTCTTTTACCGTTTCCAGATAGTGGCCCATTTCCATCAACACTCGCGCAGTCACTTCAACAGGCGTGTCTTCGGGCATATCCACCACTACCTGCAGCTCGGATTTGTCGTCAAACGGCAGCATTTTCAGAATAACCGCCTGAAAAACCGGCAGTGCAGTCGCACCCAGAGTCAGCAGAATAACCACAGACGCCAGCAGGCCGCGACGCAAGCGGTGGTCCCCTAAAAACGGCCCCAGCACGTGGCTAAACAAGCTCAAAATACGGGGATTCACGCCTTCGGCCGAGCTTTCAGAAGAGCTGTCAGAAGCGCTGCCAGATTCGTTTTCCGGCTCCGCCGGCTCGCCTTTTCTGTGGCGCAGCAGGCGCAGGGCCAGCCATGGCGCCACTATAAAGGCCACAATTTGCGACAACACCATACCGGCCGACGCGTTAATAGGGATCGGGCTCATGTAGGGCCCCATCAAACCGCTGACAAACGCCATGGGCAGCAAGGCAGCCATAATGGTCAGGCTGGCCATGATGGTGGGTGTACCCACTTCGTCCACCGCCAGCGGGATAATCTCTTTGATCGGGCGGCGCGAGTTCTGGATGCGGCGGTTGATGTTTTCGGTAATCACTATGCCGTCGTCCACCAGGATCCCGATGGAGAAAATCAGCGCAAACAGCGATACCCGGTTCAAGGTGAAACCCCAGACCCAGGAAAACACCAGGGTTAGCAGCAGGGTAATCAATACCGCGATACCCACAATTAACGCCTGGCGCCAGCCCATGGCGACCAGTACCAACAGCACCACGCACAGGGTGGCGGATATCAGATCGGAAATCAGTTTGCGGGCTTTTTGCGAGGCAGTTTCGCCGTAATCACGGGTTACCAGCACCTGCACATCCGCCGGTAGGGCGCGGTTGCGCAACAATTCGATACGTTGCTGAATGGCGCGAGTGATGTCCACTGCGTTTTCACCCGGCTTTTTGGCGATGGCAAGGGTAACCGCCGGGAAGACTTGCCCGGGCTGGCCTATAAACGTCGAGTCGGTGCTTTTCTCAAGATCATTCTGGCCAGTGCTCTGATGAGCCGGGCCAAAGCCCGTCATCACGCTTTGGTCAGCAACCGTATTACCACGGCTGACGCTGGCGACATCCTCCAGATAAACTGCCGCGCCCTGATCCATACCCACAACCAGGCGGCGCACTTCATCTACCTGGGTTAGCAGCGTACCGGCCTGAATAGGGATCGATAAATTGTTACGGGTAATTCGGACTTCCTGAGAACTGCTGTTCGCCGCCAGCAGGGCCTGTTGCAGATCGTAAACGGTCAGGCCAAAACCGGCCAGCAGGGCCGGATCAAAACGGATATCCACCCGGTCGGGTATGCCGCCCACGGTGTAGACATCGCGGGTGCCGGGCACCCGCTTCAGGGCCACTTCCAACATGTGCGCAAGGCGAGTGAGTTCTTCGCCGCTGTGACCGTGTTGTGGGTCGTACAGGGTGAGCGTCATTATTGGCACGTCGTCAATGCCTTTGGGTTTGACCAAGGGCTGGCTGGCACCCAGGTTGGCGGGTAGCCAGTCCTGATTGGAATACACCTGATTGTAAAGCCGTACCAGCGACTCCTGGCGCGGTATGCCCACTTTGAACTGCACGGTAATCACCGCCTGGCCCTGGCGCGATACCGAATACACATGCTCAACGCCGACAATTTCACTCATTACCTGTTCGGCCGGTGTGGCAATGGCACTTTCCACTTCGCGGGCGCTGGCACCAGGAAATGACACCATGATATCGGCCATGGTGACATCAATTTGCGGCTCTTCTTCTTTGGGTGTAACCACCACCGCCAGAACACCCAGAATGACGGACAACAGCATAATCAGCGGGGTCAGGTGATTGTCCTGAAACAACCGCGCAATGGCGCCAGAAGGGCCAACCCTTGCGGCTGCCGAGGATGACGGGGCGAGCGGTAAAGGCTGGGAAGAAGAGCCCGAAGGCAGCTCCGGTGGTAATGGTTGGCTCACAGCGCTTGCTCCTGCGCTGTTGGCGATGACAGACGGAAGCTGCCCAGCAATTCTGCTGCGTTAACCACGATTTGTTCACCGGCGCTAACGCCCGCTAGTATTTCGATCTGGCCGTCCACTATTTTACCCGTGCGAACCTGGCGCAGCCGCGGAGTGCCATTGCCATCCAGCACGTACACGGCGCGCAGCTCGCTGCGTTGCACCAGGCTGCTGGCAGGCACCAAAAGTGTTTGCGAATGGCTGACCGGCACCTCCACTTTTACCAGCATTCCCGGGAACAGCGACCCATTGGGCTCGGTAAGTGCCATGCGCAGGCGAAAGGTATGGGTTTTTGCATTGGCGTAGGGGTAGAAGGTCATTTCGCCGGTTTTCAGTACCCGGCCGTCCGCCAGAGTAACGGTGGCCTGGCGCTCGGCGCGGGCGCTTGCCGCATAGCGTTGGGGCAAGTCCACCACCACCCGCAGCTGCTCCAGCGACAGGCCGCTTAAAAGGGCCTGACCGGGACTGACCGACTCACCAACTTCCACGTGGCGCTCGGTCAGAATGCCACCGTAAGGCGCTTCAACGCGGGTGTAACTCAGTTGTTCGCGGGCTTCGACCATTCCCGCATCGGCACGCTCGGCGCGGGCCTGGGCGCCGGCAAGGTTATTGCGGGCCTGATCAAACTCCTGGCCCGATACCAAACCTCGTTTATGCACGCTTTCAATACGGGCGAACCGCTGTTTCGCATCCGACAATGCGGCCCGGGCTTCGTTAACGGCAGCTTGCGCCTGGCTCACCCGAGCCCGCTGTTCGCTGTCTTCCAGCTGCACAATCAGATCGCCAGAGCGAACGGAATCGTCCACATCGAACGGCAGTTGCAGTACCTTGCCGCTGGTCTGGGCTGACACAGTGCTTTGCTGCACGGCTTCAATTACGCCGTCCAGCAGTACGGTATCGGCCAAAGCGCGGCTTTCTACCATTACTGTGGTCAGCTCGCCAGACAACAACTGCGCTTGCGCGCTTAATGTAAAACCCCACAAGAGCACGCCCACAACAGCGCCCACATATGCCCGCAACGGGCGGCTGATCAGCTGATTGTTCACCACCGGATACTCCTTGTTTCGCAGCTTGTTCAACCGCGAACGCCAAACTGTAAAAGTTATTAGTTAATAACCGGAGGTTATCAGAATACGACTCGTGAGGACACCGCAACCCGGCACAACTATGGCTATGGCTATGGCTATGGCTATGGCTATGGCTATGGCTATGGCTATGGCTATGGCCAACAAAAGCATAGCCCATGGCGCCAGCAACAACGGCACACGGCCGGCCATAAAAAACCCCGCGCACGGCGTTTCGCACCGGCACAGGGCAAAAATGGTCATCCACCGGCTATTAAGGCGGACAACCCCCAATTTTATGCACTACCAGCGTGCCGTTAACGCTGCCCGAACAGTACGCCCTGGTTCATTGACGCGAACCGCTTCCGGATTGAACGGGTCGCTGTTACGGCGGCTTACGTGGGGCGCCCAGGTGTTGTCAAACAGGTTGTCCAGCGCCCAGTTCAGGGTGAGGTAGCCGGTTAGTGGATGGCTGCCAGACAGATTGAATACGCCGTAACCGGGTGAGGTTCCAGCGGCGTCCAGGCCAGACTCCTCATCAATGCGGTCCTGGCGGCGAGCCAGCTGCCACTGGGCTTCAATGCTGTGACCGCGCTGTTGCCAGCTCAAGGTCTGGATAAATTGCAGCGGCGGAATTTGCGGCAGGGCTTTGTTGTCGTCGCGATTTTCACCGCGCACGACAGCCAACGCGCTGTTGCTGCTCCAGGTGCTGTCGCTCCAGCCCAAGTTGGCTTCCACGCCCAACAGGCGGGCGTCGATGTTTTTATAACGGGTATCTTTCGGCGTGGCTAGGTAACGCAGCACAAAATCGTCGACCTGATCAGCCCATACCACCGGCTTCCAATTCCACTGACCGCTCTGGCCACTGAGTTCCAGCTCCAGCTTATGATGCTTCTCGGTGTCCAGCTGCGGATTACCTATCCAACTGTCAGCCATCGTACTGCGAGCAATATAGCGCTCGGTCACACCCGGGCTGCGCACGCTGCGGCTGGCCGTCAGTGTCAGCGCCTGTTGCTGCGGCAAGCGCCATTC
Source organism: Marinobacter sp. LV10R520-4 (assembly GCF_002563815.1). Taxonomy (NCBI): domain Bacteria; kingdom Pseudomonadati; phylum Pseudomonadota; class Gammaproteobacteria; order Pseudomonadales; family Marinobacteraceae; genus Marinobacter; species Marinobacter sp. LV10R520-4. The sequence continues at coordinate 1,278,307 of NZ_PDJM01000001.1, forward strand.
GGCACTGGCAAAGCCGCTGACGTTGTCGTCATTCGCTTTTACAGAATTTGCGCCGTACTCGCTTTGATACAACGCGGCCGGAGTGAGTCCCATGCCGCCGACTTGATCAGCTTTGGTGGCGTCCATTTCCACGCGGTCGTAGCGCAACCCAGCACCCACTTTGGCCGCCGAACCCAGGCGCATAAATGCTTCCGCGAACACACCAGCCCGCTCTCGCTCCACACCTGGCCACATCAAAGAAGCCGTCATCGGCATAGCGCCGTTCACATTCAGCAGAGTGGCGTCCCAATCGTTGGTTTCCACGTCTACCCCGGCGGCCCAGTCAACAAGGCTGGTAGGACTCTGGTCCAAAATGAAACGCAAACCCCGAGTTTGGGTGGTGGAATCTGTCTGCATTTTTTTCTTATCTGCGGGCAGCTGCCGCAGGCTGAAGTTATCCATGATGTGATCCACGTCGGCCTGCCAGGCCAGCAGTGACCATTCGCCCTTGGCCAAGGGCGCACCCAGTTCCAGGCGATACAGATCGGTATCAGTTTGCGGCGCGTCCATACCCGCACCGGCGTACTTCACATCGCTTTCTTCCTGGCGGCTGACCATACTTTTAATGTAAAGGCCGTTCTGTGCTGTCCAGGCCCCGTCAACTCGGCCTTCAGCATTTTCGTAGGCGCTGCGCACCTTGTTACCGCTGCCGTCTTCGTAATCATTGGCCTCGTCATAACCGCCAGACAGCCTCAGCCAGGCGTCGTCACTGCCTACCGCAGCCGCCGCGTTGGCCAGTTTGCCGTTACCGTTATCGGCGCCCCCCAGGGTGACCTGGCCGGTGGTTGCACGGCCATTAAATGTCGGATCGGCTGTGGTGGCAACGATTTGCCCACCCGCTACCGGCCCCCAGCGCAATGTCTGGTTATTGGTGCGCACCTGTAAGCTTGGCGCCAACGCCGAACTGAGGCGGCTGGTGGGCGGGTCCATACGGTTTGGGCAGGCGCCTTCCACACGAATACCGTCTAGTAGCACATCCACCCGCTCCCGGCCTTGGCCACGTATAATCGGCTCTAGCCCTCGGCCACCCATACGCGACAGAGAAACAGCCGGGTTACTGGTTAAACGCTGTATCGGTTCACTGGCCATGCTGGCCGAACCAACGGCAGCGCGTTGGCCTTCAGTTACCTGAATTAACAGCTGTTCGGTTTCATCTGCCTGTTGGCTATGGGCTTGCAGCGGTAGCAGAGTCAAGCCGCTCAATGTGCACGCAACCAGCCTGCCTAGTGGTTTTTTTCGCATTTTTGTTCCCATCCATCGGCGCATGTTCAAAATTTAATGCCAATATTACCCAGCTAGCCGCCAGCCCGCCTGTGGCACGTTGCCGCAGCCCAAAGGAGGTACCTCTTGCGCGCGTGCTAAGCATATATCTGAGAGAAACTCCATACGTATTTTCTTGCCATAACCCGTCGAATATGGTGGAATCGGTCCCCCCTTTTTTACATGTCCTTTGAAATTCACACCATTCAGGCCTTCTAAGGAGGTACTTATGAGCGCACGACTGGACGAAAAACTGGAACCCATTTTCCAGGATGTTTTGCACCGCAACCCGGGCGAAACCGAATACCACCAGGCCGTTCACGAAGTTTTGGAAACTCTGGGCCCGGTACTGGTGAAATACCCGGAATTCGCCGACAAAAAAATTATCCAGCGTATTTGCGAGCCGGAACGCCAGATTATTTTCCGTGTTCCCTGGCAAGACGACAGCGGCGAGATTCACATCAACCGCGCCTTTCGCGTTGAGTTCAACAGTGCTCTGGGCCCCTACAAAGGCGGCATGCGTTTTCATCCGTCGGTCTATCTGGGCATCATCAAGTTTTTGGGTTTCGAGCAGATTTTCAAAAACGCTTTGACCGGTCTGCCCATCGGCGGCGGCAAAGGCGGCTCGGATTTTGATCCGAAAGGCCGTTCTGATGACGAAGTCATGCGTTTCTGCCAAAGCCTGATGACCGAACTGTTCCGCCATATTGGCGAATACACAGACGTGCCCGCAGGCGACATTGGTGTTGGCGGCCGCGAGATTGGTTATTTGTTTGGCCAGTACAAGCGCATCACCAACCGTTATGAATCTGGTGTACTGACTGGCAAAGGCGTGGGCTGGGGCGGCAGTCTCGCACGCACCGAAGCCACTGGTTACGGTACCGTATTCTTTACCCAGCAAATGTTGAAAGCCCGTGGCGATTCCATGGACGGCAAGCGTGTGGTTGTGTCGGGTTCCGGCAATGTGGCCATTTACGCGATTGCCAAGGCTCACGAGCTTGGCGCTAAAGTAGTGGCCTGCTCTGACTCCGCCGGTATGATCGTGCACGAAGCTGGCATTAATCTGGACACACTGAAACGTTTGAAAGAAGTGGAACGTCGACGTATCAAGGGTTATGTGGAATCCCATCCAGACGCCAAATATATCGAAAACGGCAACATCTGGACCGTGCCCTGCGATATTGCCTTGCCTTGCGCCACCCAAAACGAGCTCCACGGCAGCGATGCTAAGACGTTGGTGGAAAATGGCTGTATTGCTGTCGCCGAAGGCGCCAATATGCCGACTACACCTGAAGGCGTTCAGATATTCCAGGATGCCGGCTTGATGTACGGCCCGGGTAAAGCCGCTAACGCCGGTGGGGTTGCCACCTCCGGATTGGAGATGCAGCAGAACGCCAGCCGTGATTCCTGGACCTTTGATTACACCCAAAGGCGCCTTGAAGAAATCATGATCGAAATCCATAAGAGCTGCTACGAAACCGCCGCAGAGTTTGGCGCAGAAGGCAACTACGTGCTGGGTGCCAACACTACCGGTTTCATCCGGGTGGCTAAGGCAATGAACGCCATGGGCGTGATATAACCCGTTGATATGATCAACCAACCTGCTGGCACTTCAGCCTTAACCGACCGGGTTTCAACCGGCCTTGACGGTTTGGATGAAGTGCTGGACAGCCTGCGCATTGGCGATAATGTGGTCTGGCGCGTCAGCGACCTGGCCGATTATCGCCGCTTCGTTACCCCGTTTATTGAATCGGCTACGGCCGCCGGTCGCCAAGTTATTTATCTGCGATTCGGTCAGCACTCCCCTTTGGTTGCCGACAACCCTGCCGTTAACACCATTGTTATTGACGCTCTGGGCGGCTTTGAAACCTTCACCAGCGCCATATGGCAGCTTATTGAAACCCACGGCCGCGGCGCCTTTTATATCTGTGACTGCCTCAGCGATCTGCTCAATGCATGGGCCACAGACGCTATGGTGGGCAACTTTTTCCGTGTGGTGTGCCCGCTTCTATTCCAGTTGGACACCGTGGCCTGGTTCGCGCTGCACCCCCAGCGCCACTCCCGCGCCACCTTGGACAAAATTCGCCGCACCACCCAGGTGATGATTGATGTGTATCGCCACGGCGATAACGTGCAAATTCATCCGGTGAAAGCCTGGCGGCGGCAGTCACCTACCATGTTCTTGCCCCATCGCGAGCACGACGGCCGCTTTACGCCGGTGACCGACAGCAGTGATGCTACCCGCTTGCAGGCTAGTCTGGAGCAAAGCCGCAGCAACCAACGGCCATTACTGGACCACTGGGACCGCCTGTTTCAACAGGCCAACGAGGCGTTGGCACAAAACGACCAAGACGCCATTGCCCGCTACCATCAGCTGATTTTACCGCTGCTGATCAGCCCCGAAGAACGCATGCTGGCCCTGGCCCAAAAGTACCTGACGCTGGCCGACTTATTGAACATTCGCAGCCGCATGGTGGGCACCGGCTTTATTGGCGGCAAGGCCACCGGCATGCTGATAGCCCGTGCGATTCTGCAAAAAGACGCACCGGCTCTGGGCAACCACTGCCTGGAGCCCCACGATTCCAATTACCTGGCGACCGACGCCTATTACGGTTTTCTGGTACATAACGGCTTGTGGCCGGCCATCATGCGCCAGCGTTCCGCCGCCGGATACCTGGCGGAAGCGGATACCCTGCGAGATGGCATTCTGGCCGGGGAGTTTCCGCTCGACGTTCGCAGCGAACTGGAACGTTTGCTGGATCACTACGGCCAATATCCGATTCTGGTGCGTTCCAGCAGCCTGCAGGAAGACAGTTTTGGCAACGCTTTCGCCGGGAAATACGACAGTGTGTTTGTGGTGAATCAGGGACCACCGGAAGAGCGACTGTTGGCTCTGGAAAATGCCATTCGCACCGTGTACGCGTCGTCTATGAGCCATGACGCCCTGGTGTACCGCCAGCAGCGTGGTCTTGACCAGCAGGAAGAACCCATGGCGCTGTTGATCCAGCGGGTGAACGGTCGCTTTCATGGCCAGTATTATATGCCCGATGCGGCCGCTGTTGGCGTGTCACGCAACACCTTCGCCTGGGACTCAGATATGGATCCGAAAGCCGGCATGGTGCGGCTGGTGATGGGGTTGGGCACCCGCGCCGTTGACCGAATTGAAGGCGACCATGCCTGCGTTATGGCGCTGGACTTCCCTACCCGCCAGCCGTTTCGAAACCCCGGTGAAAGTTATCGATTTTCCCAACATTTGGTAGACGTTCTGGACCTGCACAGCGGTGAACTGGTCACCCGCCCCCTGAGCCTGCTGACCGAACAAATACCCGATTTGCCCATGGCGCACCTGGCGGAGATAGACCGCGAGGCCAGCGAGCGAGCGCGGGAACTGAAATTGGCAGAACCGGTGTGGCGGCTGACATTCCGTCCACTGGTTCGCAACAGCGGCTTTGTGCCGCGTCTGACTAAACTGCTTAAAACTCTGGATGACGCCTACCAGCACCCGGTCGACGTGGAGTTTACCCTGCATCTGAACAGCCACGGCGAACCTGCCATCAACCTGGTGCAATGCCGGCCCCTGGCCACGCTGGGCGAAACCGGAGCGATCACCATTCCAGAAAACCTGGACCGTAAGCACACCTTGTTCCGTACCCAGGGGCATTTTATGGGCGGCAACATCAAACTGCCCATTCATCGAATTATTCGGGTGGATGCGGCGCGTTACTCGGTGCTGACGATCAGCCAGCGCCACGATCTGGCGCGCCTGGTCGGCACCCTGGTCAGGCAAACCCCCGAAAACCAGAAAGTGATGCTGATTGGCCCGGGCCGCTGGGGTACCAGTAGCCCCGAACTGGGCGTACCGGTGCGTTTCGCCGATATCGCACGGGTTGCTGTACTGGTGGAAGTGGCGGAAATGTCCGGTGACATGGTGCCGGACCTGTCTTACGGTTCGCACTTTTTTCAGGATCTGGTAGAAACCGGCATTGCCTACGCCGCACTGTTCCCCCAAGACAACCAATGCAGCTACCAGCCCGACTGGCTTGACAGCAACACCCAGCCTTTGAGCATCCCGGCCGAAGCTCCCTTATCTGCGTGTTTGAAATGGTACGATAGCGCCGACGCGCCGCTGCAACTGGCGGGCGACCTGCTCAGCCAGGTTCTAGTGTGCTACCGCCAAGAATGAATCAACACGCTAACGGGTAACCAACGCCCTATGGAATGGCTAACACTCTCCCAAACCGGCTTTCAAGGTGCCGCCCGCTATTTGCTGGGCATGCGCCTAGCCATAGTAACCATCATGTTACTGGCCATTGCCGTCACCGATGCTTTTATCACCTTGAGCCACCGCGCCCAGGCCCTTTTGGTGTGCCTCGCCTATGGCGTGCTGGCCACCCTGGCCTGGCTGTGGTTCACCCGTCGCCCGCCTCAATCCATAGCGCCGGTCACCATGACGCTTGGGCTCGATCTGTTGTTAATAGGCTGCTGGCTTTATAACACCGGGGGCTACACCAACCCACTGGTGTCATTGCTGTTGTTGCCACTCGCTATCGCCCTGGTATTGGTGCCCCTAAATCACGCCATTGGCCTGACCATAGGCAGTGTGCTTATATATTCCCTGCTAATGCTATGGCACCAGCCCATCAGCTCAGGCGCCGTTTCCGGCATGGCCCACGACCACGGCGCAAATTTGGCCCAGCTCCATCTGATAGGCATGTGGGTCACGTTTGTGCTGACGGCGGTTATTCTGGTGCTGGCGGTCGGCACCTTGGCGCACCAGTTGCGACGCCAGCAACTGCGGCTATCCCAAAGCCGGGAAACCCGCCTGCGAGATGAACAGATTATTTCGCTGGGGCTGTCATCCGCCGCTATTGCCCACCGCCTGGGTACACCGATGAACACGCTGACACTGCTGGTAGAGGAGCTTAAAACCCTGCCATCCGACGCTGACCTCAGCGCCGATCTGGAACTGATGTCATCGCAGCTGGCGCTCTGTGGCCAGCATTTGCAGCAGCTATCTGCATCCGCCATGCAGGCCAAGCTGTCGCAGCTGGAAACTCTGAGCCTGGAGCAGTGGCTACAACGCCTGCAGGAGTCCACAACCTTGCTCTGGCCAGAGGCAAACATACACTGGCAACGACCTTTTCCGGCGCTTAACGTGCAGGTAGATGCCACTCTGGACCAGGCCGTGCTAAACCTGCTGGCCAATGCCATTGCCGCCAGCCCGCAATGGGTTGCCGTCAGCGCACAATCCCCCGACTTAAATTTCGTAGAAATCATTGTGGAAGATCAGGGGGCCGGCCTGGCATCGGCGCTACTGGATTCACCCGGCGCAAACATTGTAGATTCGGAAACCGGCATGGGCGTTGGGTTGTTTTTGTCGAACGCCACCATCGGCCGCCTTGGCGGCAAACTGAAAGCGCGCCCAAATGGCACCGATGGGCGCGGCACCACCATGATCATCGAGTTGCCGGCCGCGGAGTATTCTTTATGAGTAATCAGATGGGTAGGCAGTCATGAGCAACCAGCCACTGTGGTTATTGATTGACGACGACGAAGCGTTTTTGCAGGTACTGCAACGCTCACTGTTACGCCAGAACATCAACGCCGCAACCGCACAAACGGCTCAACAGGCAATCGCAGCGATCGCCGACCAGCACTTCAGTCACTGCGTTCTAGACCTGAACCTGGCTGGCGAAAGTGGATTGCAGTTGCTGCCAGAGCTGCTGGACTACAAGCCAGACCTGGCCGTTCTGGTGTTAACCGGTTACGGCAGTATTGCAACCTCGGTTGAGGCGATGCGCCGCGGCGCCGTGAATTATCTGTGCAAGCCGGTCACGGTGAACCAGCTGATTGCGGGTTTTGAATTCTTGAACAAAGCTCCAGAGGTGCGGTCAGAACCGCCTTCGGTGGAGGAAATGGAGCGCGAACACATTCAGCGCGTTCTTGACGAGCACGACGGCAACATATCCGCCACGGCCAGAGCGTTGCACATGCATCGCCGGACACTTCAGCGCAAGCTGCAGAAGCACTCCCACTGGCGCAACTGAGCGTAAGCTTTGCGTTTATCACCACGCTTCGCAATCGTTTTTCCAAAAAATATATGATGCAACCAACTGCAAAAGGTAACCCTGTCAGGCTATGAAATATCCGCAATTCCCGAATCTGAGCGACAACTCACAACATCTTTCTGGCATCGCTCTGGTTGCGGCATTGAGCCAGAACACAGCCTTGTTGCTGGATGAAAACGCCCGAATCGTGTGGGCAAACACCGCATTTGAAAAAATAGCCGGGCGCTCCCTGGCCAGCGTAAAAGGCGCCCGCCCTGCGGAATTTCTGTACGGGCCAGGCACCGACATCAACAGCATACGGTTTATCCGGCGGCGCATGCTGCAGCGCACGCAGTTCGATATTGACCTGCAAGTCTATAACAGCGACAAACACCCGTTCTGGGTTCATTGCCAGTGCATTCCAGTGGGCGAGATCGAAGGCGTTACACCCGGCTTTATCATTATTCAGAGTGACATCTCCGCCACCAAGGCAGCCCAGCGTAGCCTGCGCATTGCCGACAGCATGTTCGAACAAAGCCGCGAAGGCATTCTGATCACCGATGAAAACAACGTCATTCTGGACGCCAACCCGGCGTTTTCACAGATTACCGGTTACTACCACGACGAAGTGATTGGCCAAAATCCGCGCATATTGAGTTCGGGCCGCCAATCTGCAGATTACTACCAGACTCTGTGGAATGCTCTGCTTACCCGCGGTTATTGGCGAGGCGAAGTGTGGAACCGGCGCAAAAACGGAGAAGAATATCTGGAATTTCTGTCAATCCAAAGGGTAAAACTAAGCGACGGTAACGGTTACTATCACATCGCATCCTTCTCTGACATTACCGCCCTGAAAAATCACGCCAAAGATCTGGAACGCGCCACCCATTACGATACCCTGACCGGCTTGCCCAACCGCCAGCTGGCCAGTCAGCGGCTTGAAGCAGCCTGCCTGCACGCCGCCATGCAGCAGCGACAGCTGTGGATAGTGTCTATGGATCTGGACGGCTTCAAAGCCATCAACCACCAGCACGGCGCTAATATTGGCGATCGCGCTCTGCGCATTCTGTCAGAAAGACTGGCCTCACAACTTCCGCCCGGCGACATTGTGGCGCGCGTGGGTGGCGACGAGTTTCTGCTGGTTATTCAGCGGCCACGCGATGAAAACAGCTGCCAGTACCTGCTGGACATTGTGCGCGAATCGATGATCATCAATGGCGACACCCTGAAGCTGTCAGCAAGCTTGGGCGTTACCCGCTATCCCGAAGACAACACCGACGCGGAAGGCCTGATTCGTCACGCCGATCAAGCCATGTACCTGGCCAAAGAAAAAGGTCGCAATCTGATTCACCAATTCGATCCACTGCTGAACGAGCACCTGCAAAAGCGCCGTGACCAGCTTACGGATATTTCCCGCGGCCTGGCCCAGAATGAATTCGAGCTGTTTTATCAGCCGCAAATCCGGCTAAATGATAACGCGTTAATCGGCCTGGAGGCGCTGATCCGCTGGCACCACCCCGAGCGAGGTCTACTATTACCCGGCGCATTTTTACCCGATGTTGAAAACAGTCATCTGGACGTACCCCTGGGCAAATGGGTCATCCACCGGGCACTGGAGACTCTGCAAGGCTGGCGCAAACAGGGGTTTGACGATATCGGCGTGAGTATTAACGTGAGCGCTACTTTTCTTAGCGACTGGCGTTTTCTTGAATTTATCGCAGCGGAGTTGGGTCGGTTTCCCGATCTACCAGCGCACCTGATTACCTTGGAAGTGCTGGAATCTTCGGCTTTGGACGACATCCATCAGGTGCGCCAGATGCTGGATTGTTGTCGTGAACTGGGTTTGACACTGGCGTTAGACGATTTTGGTACCGGATTCTCATCGCTAACCTACATGCGAACCCTACCGGTCAATATGATTAAAATTGACCGCAGTTTTGTCAGCGGCATGCTGGACAACCCGAACGACAAAGCGATTGTAGAAAGCATTCTGTTTCTGTGCCAACGTTTTGACCTCAACGTGCTGGCGGAAGGCGTGGAAACACCGGAACAGGCAGATATGCTAAAAACGTTAGGCTGCGACGGCATTCAGGGTTTCGGCGTGGCACGGCCCATGGCCAGCGATACAGTATTGCCATGGGTGCAGCGCTGGCAACAATGGCAACAATGGCAACAATGGCAACAATGGCAACAAAAGAATCAGTCCCTGACCACACACATAGCGGCCATTAACACCGCACGGTAGCAGCCTGACCACCCTTGCATTGATCTCTGGCAAAAAAGCCGCGGCTCAACGGTAACGGCGCTGGTCCAGAGTGGTCAGGCGGTCTGGGTGAAACACCATCATCCCGGTCACAAACGCACCATTGGCAAAGCCCTCCGGAATCATGAACAGGGGAAGATAGCTAAGGTATTCGTACACCAGCTCGGCAAAGGTGTACACGCCGCTGGTCCATAACATCAGACACATCACCACGCCGGCCACCGCCACCGCAATGGCCGAACCAAAAAATCCGCAGACAAAAATATAGGCAAAGAAATTGTTAAAGTCGCGGTGGCGCTCCCACAGCATGATGGCGTAACTGACCAGCGCAGGCACCATCACGGTTATCAGGCCATTGGCCGCAAACATGATCAGCGGTTCACGGCCGGTAATCACCGTAATCGCCAGTGCCAGCAAGCCGGCCAATACGGCCAGCCCCCAGCCCAACATCAGCGTAACAAGGGTGACGCCAAAGACGTGAATGGACAGCCCCGGTGAAATACCTGCGCGCAACTGCCACAAAAACCCAAGCGCCACGGCAGCGCCAAAAAAGGTGTGTTGCAACGAGGTGTCTTGCCGTAGTTTATGCCAGTCAACACTGCGCACAGCCGCCAGCAGAATAACGGCGAACAGTAAGGCCGTAATCACCCATTGGGTGGTGGAAAGCAGGTTTTCGGTCATACCCATATGTCTGGCCCGTCTGCGTCGTCAGCAGCGACCGGATACCCGCCGTGCTGATCTTTATCGGCTATGAATCATCGTTTTTGGCGCCAGTTACCAGCGCTTTCCAGCCCTCATGGGCGCTCAAAAAGACGCCCCCGCTCAAGTGCTGACAAAACTCCGTGCGTTTGAGCCGGTCCATCACCGGCCCTTTCACATCTGACATGTGCAGCCGCACGCCGGCATCTCTCAGGCGCTCATTAATCGCCTCCAGGCTTTCAAGCGCCGACGCGTCCACCAGATTCACTGCCGGACACACCAGCACCAAATCCGTCAGCTGTGGTTCGCGGTTCACAATGTCTAGCACCGTTTCTTCCAGGAATCGGGCGTTGGCAAAATACAGGCTCTCGTCCACCCGTAAAAATGTCACCGTCGGGCATACGTCTACTTTATGGCGCAGCACATTCCGAAAATGCTCGCTGCCTGGCACACGCCCAACCACGGCACAGTGGGGCCGACTGGTACGATACAGAAACAGCCCCAGAGACAAGGCCACCCCCGCAATAATGCCGGCTTCTACGCTGTGCCCCAGAGTCAGCACAATGGTAGCCAGCATGGCACCGAAATCCGTTCGCGAATAGCGGAAAGTGCGCCGCAGTGCCGGAATATCAATCAGTGTAGCCACCGCCACTATAATCGTCGCTGCCAGCGTGGCCTGGGGCAACCAGGCAATAGCCGGGGTCAGGAACAGGGTGGCCACCGCAATACCCACCGCCGTATAAATGCCGGCTGCCGGCGTTTCGGCACCGGCGTCAAAATTCACCACCGAACGGGAAAACCCGCCGGTTACCGGCATGCCACCAGAGATGCCAGAACCCAGATTGGCGGCGCCCAGGCCGATCAGTTCCTGGTCGGGGTCAATCCGTTGGCGACGTTTGGCCGCCAGTGTCTGGCCCACTGACACCGATTCCACAAACCCGACCACGCTGATCAGCAAAGCGCTGACCGCTAACTGCTGCCAAAGCGCCCAGTCGGCCTGTGGCCAGGTTAACTGTGGCAGCCCGGAAGGAACATGCCCCACCAGCTTTACTCCCTGGAGCTGCAACTGCCAGAACCAGGCCGCCAGGGTGGTCAACACGACCGCCAGAATGGGCGCCGTTTTTGTGGCTACATCGGCCAGCCGCGGCGCCACTCCCAACGCCAGTAAGCCAGGTTTAAGGCGAGTGCGGGCCAACACCAAAAACACCAGAGTACTCACACCCACCGCCAACGTGACCGGATTGATATCACTCGCCGATGCCCAGAGCGAGCGGCCTATGTCGAACAGATTATGACCTGACCCGGTTATGCCGAATACGTGCTTGAGCTGGCTCGCCGCGATCACAATGCCGGAAGCCGTGATAAAACCCGAAATCACCGGGTGGCTAAGAAAGTTGGCCAGAAAACCCAGGCGCAACACGCCCATCAAAACCAGCATCAACCCCGACATCAGCGCCAGCACAACGGCGCCCATTATGTACTCTGCGCTACCGGCCTGAGCCAAAGGCGCAAGCGCCGCCGCGGTCATCAGCGACGCCACGGCGACCGGCCCCACCGACAGGGTGCGGCTGGTGCCGAAAAGCGCGTATATCACCAGCGGCAATATGCTGGCGTATAAGCCGATATGAGCGGGCAAACCTGCCAACAAAGCGTAAGCCAATGACTGCGGTATCAGCATTACCGTCACAATCAGCGCGGCCACCAGATCGCTACCTGCCTGCTGGCGATTGTACTGTTTGCTCCATTGTAATACGGGCAGGTAACGGGATAGGTTCATCAGCAACTCAGAACAGGTTTAGAGGGATTTTCAAATAGGCCTGACCGTTTTCTTCCGCTGGCGGCAATTCGCCGGCGCGCATGTTGATCTGCACCGACGGCAGAATCAGCCGTGGCATATCCAGGGTGGCGTCACGTTCGTTGCGCATGGTTGCGAAATCCTCTTCGCCGATTCCGTTATGCACGTGAATGTTGTGCTCGCGCTGCTCCACAACGGAGGTTTCATGGGCGTAGCTCTCTCGGCCGGGCGCTTTGTAATCATGGCACAGGAACAGACGGGTGGTGTCTGGCAAGGCCAGAACCCGGCGGATTGAGCGATACAATACACGGGCATCGCCACCGGGAAAATCGCAGCGAGCGGTGCCGTAGTCCGGCATGAACAGCGTATCTCCCACAAACGCCGCATTGCCAATAACATAGGTCAGGCAGGCGGGCGTATGGCCGGGCGTATGCATAACCTGAGCCTGCAACTCACCAATAGCGAAGCTGTCGTTGTCTTTAAACAGCCTGTCGAACTGACTGCCGTCGCGGGCGAATTCCGATCCGGCGTTAAACGCCTTGCCGAAAATCTCCTGCACCTCGCAAATATGTGCGCCAATGCCGGTTTGCCCGCCCAACTGCGCGTGCAGATAAGGTGCCGCCGACAAGTGGTCTGCGTGCACGTGGGTTTCCAGAATCCACGCCACCTGCAAATTGTGCTCGCGCACATAGGCAATAATAGCGTCTGCACTGGCCGTGCTGGTGCTGCCCGCGGCGTAATCAAAATCCAGCACCGAATCAATGATGGCGCAGGCATTGGACGCAGGGTCTTGCACCACATAGCTGAAAGTATTGGTGGGCTCGTCAAAAAAATGCTGAACGGTTGGATTGGTCGTGGTCATCACTAAACTCCTTTCGAATTCGCAAACATCGAACCTGTGAATAGGCTCTAAGCATATACTAAGATGGAATATATAATGAAGTGCTGTTTTCTTCTAAGCAGCCGAGCTGACAGAAGAATGTTGCTGCACTGATTTTGGGGCTGATGAAAACCCCCTTAGCCAGCCTAGTTGTCCAATTGGCGATTTCGCCTAAATTCATATCAGATTGGGCGGTATGAGAGCAGTCATGCCACGTTATTCCGAGGAAAGTAAAGCGGCCGTGTTGAAGAAGTTGTTACCTCCGCAGAACCGCAGTGCCGTGTCGGTGGCCGCAGAGGAAGGCATATCGGATGTGACTCTGTATAGTTGGTTAAAACAGTGTCGACAACAAGGGGTGCCTGTGCCGGGTTATCGTAATGCTGGAGACGATTGGTCTCCTGATGCCAAGTTGGCCGTCGTGATCGAAACGGCTTCTTTGTTGGTACTGTCAAAAAAGCTCGAAGCCTTGTACGGCGAGGACCCGGACAGCGAGGACAACTGACACCGCTGACCGAACGTACAAGGCTTTTAAAGGACTATGACGAAGCTGTCGCCAGTGGCGCAGCCCGGTACAAAGCGGCCGATTTGATGGAGCTGTGGCGGAAGATCAACGTCCGCAAGCGGAGCGCGTTGTGCAGCCACACCAACTCACTCACGCTGAAGAAGCGGCCATCCTGGACACCTGCAATGAACGGGAGTATCAGAGCTTGCCACCGTCCCAAATCGTGCCTCGACTGGCCGACAAAGGGCTTTACTTGGCGTCGGAGTCCTCGTTCTACCGGGTACTCAAAAAACACCGGCAATTGAATGCGCGGCTGGCAGAACTGGGGATGTTGATGTCGCACAGCCGGCCCAGGGTGAGCAACGATAACCCGTACTCAGAGTCGTTGTTCAAGACGCTGAAGTACTGCCCGAAGTGGCCCGCCAAAGGCTTTAGATCACTGATAGCGGTGCGTGAAGCGGTTTATGAACGAGCAAAGAGTCTGAATCCCAGGCGTTGGGCTGGTGACATTCGAAACTGGGAAGTCGCCGGAGCCGTGTCGCTCAACCCTGGAAAATTGCAGGAAATTGAGCGCAATAAACAGGCTGCTTAAGTGCAGCTATATGGACAACTGGGTTGCAAATCACCGATTGTCTGCCTTTCCTTTTTTCATTCGCCTTAAATATCGCAAAGTATCACGAAAGCAAAAAGATAGTTACTGGAAGATTCAATTGCAATGGCGAAGCGATAGACGGCCAGATCGTTTGGGTTAGTATCTGTACTGTTTTCAAAGCTCATACTATTTTTTTCCATAGTTACCAACTTTATTATCTTGTTACCGACTTTATTATGATCCCACAACTCCGTTGCATTGTGGCAATTCAATTTATCTGCCACAATGCAATCTTATGAAATAAGTAAATCATAAATTAACCAAAATCAAGTGGGGAACTGTATGGCAACGCTACGCGAATACATGAAAATTAAAGAACAAATGCAGAAAATGGAAAGTGATCTAGCTGCTATTGAGAACAACGAGAGCTTCCAGAATGATCTGAAGTTTTTCAACGAACTTGAAACTCTTTTAGAAATTTATGATAAAACAAAAAAGGAAACTGCGGAGCTGCTTAACCCGTACCAGGCTGAAGACTCGGCAAATGATGCCTTTACCAAAAAAGCCCGGAAACCGAGAGAGCCAAAAACTTACAAAAACCCCGAAACGGGTGAAACTGTTACCACTGCCGGGGGGAATCATACGGTTCTGAAAAAATGGCGTTCTGAAAATCCAGATTTAGACGTTTCAGACTGGCTAGTAACTGAATAACTATTAATAACTAAAGAGAAATACAATGACCAAATTTATTTTTGCTTTAACCGCTACTTTACTTTTGACCGCTTGCGGAAGCAGCAATATAGAGCCATTTTTAGGTACATGGATTGAAGTAAAAGATAATGGTTATGAACAAATGACGTTAACTGTTACAAAAGATTCAAGCGACAAGGTGAATATGTTGCATGACCGAATTATTACTAAAACGAACGTAACGTTTTTAGTTAGTGACGAAAAATTAGTTGATTTAAGAAATGACCAAACTAAATTTGAGTTAGATGGCGATTATCTGGTAACTGTTGACGCAGACCCCACGCGATACCAGAAAAAGTAAAAACCCTATTTTTTAATAACTAACTGTGGGGACATAATAAAGGTGGTAACAAAGCCCGCTTGTAGGCCTTACAGATGAGCCGACATACCAGATCCCAAAGAAATAAAGTTGGTAACTTTAGCCATAAATGGCGATTTCAGTGCAGGCTACTCTGTGGCCTGTACTAATGATGCTGTTTGACGAAGTGACCTCTGCACTGGACCCCGAAGTCATCAGCGAAGTTACCAGCGTAATACGCGGCCTGTTCGATCAGCACAACCTGACCATGCTGATGGTAACGCACCAGATTGGCTTCGCCCGGGAAATCTCAGACCGGATCTGCCTGTTCTTTGATGGCAAGATTGAAGAGCAGGGGTCGCCAGAAAGACTGCTGGACAACCCCCAGAACGAACGCACTACCAGGCTTCTTACCCAACTCTCTCCCAGCTCTAACCCGACTCCAGTTAGACTTACAGGCGTCTTCCATTGTCATGGCGCCGGGTAAAAACGCCTTGATATATTCGTCAGGCGTTACGGTTGCCATCATTTCATCAGAGACCATGTAGTCCTTAAGGGCTTTGTTGAATTCGGCGCGGAAGGCGCTGTCTTCAGGGCGGAAACCGACACCGACAACCTGTTTTGCACGCCCTACAAACACCTCTGGGTCAGAGATATCGAAACTTTCATTCAGGTCTGCGACGTGCTTGGCGTCCAGCACGTTAATGGGCACGGCATCGGTACGACCGGCGTACGCTCAGGGTGGGCCTGCAGCAAAACCTAGGCGAATCGACTCTCCTTCCGAGATTCGATCTTCAAGCGTTTCAGCCTGAGCCATACCGGCCGAAACCATCACGCCCAACGCGTGGTTTTTGTCCATCGATTGTTAAATAATGTCACCAGGTTGCCTCGCTTTTATCTCATTAATGAGTCTGATGATTATGCCTTAGATACAGGTCCTGACATTTCTTAACCACCGCCAGCTCCCGAGTGCTTTACTAATTGCGACCCAACTGCGCGATCATATCGTCAAGCAAGGCCACCACTTCTTCGGAACTGTGATTCAGGCTCCCCACCAAACGGGTAGACGTCTCGTCGTAACGGTCGCTATTCAACTTACCGCTATAGAACGACTGCGCCGCTTCGTAAAGTTCCCGGCCCACTTTGTGTACCTGCGGATGAACCTGATTAATCAGGGTGTCAGCACCTTTCAAACCGCGCGCACCCGCGGCTTTCTGACTGATCAGGAACTCGCCAAGACGGCACTGGGTGTGATCACGTATTTCTGAGGCCGAAATCGCCGGTTCGTTGAATATCGCAAAGCGGATAATTTTGTCTACCCACACCACGTGGTCATGCTTGGCAGTCGCCAGCGCCATCTGCGGTGAATTTGCCTGCAAATACTCGAACCCGGCATCATTATTATGGCGCAGCGGCGCAATAGTGCTCACCAGCTCCTGAAAAATACGGCCCAGCGCCGCAGAGTCCTCCGAGTTAGCACTGACCTGGCACGCCATATCCCCGGAAACCTGGCTTTGCTCTTCCGCCGCTGAAGCGATGGAAGAAGCTAGGTCAACGTTCTGAACCGACGACTCTCGGGCCCTACGAATAACTTCAGCCACCCGCTCGCGGCTCTGCCCGGACAGCTGTACAGCTTCAACCGAATTTGCCAGGCGCGCCTGAACACTTTCGGAACCAGAAATAATGTCGCTCACAATGCCATTGATTTCACTGGCGGCACCAGAGCTGCGCGACGCCAACTGGCGCACTTCATCGGCAACCACGGCAAAACCGCGGCCCACATCGCCGGCCCGGGCCGCTTCGATGGCCGCGTTCAACGCCAACAGGTTGGTCTGGTCAGAAATTTCATTAACGACGTTGGTCAGCGACTCAATTCGTTTGGTTTGCGCGGCCAGTGCTTTCATTTCTTCATTAGCTCGGGTCAGCACCGTATCGACCTCGGCCAGCTTGGCCTCCATGTCGTCCAATGCCTCTGTAGACTCCTTTGTGTAGTTGTTCACACTGGAGGCCTGCTGCAGAACATCCTGCCCCAGACTGCCCACTTCCACCGCGCTGGCAGACATTTCTTCAATGGCCGCCGACAGTGTCTGGATTTTTTCTACTAAACCGTTGATGCGATGATCAAATTCCAGCGCGCCCTGGCCCAGAGTGGATACGTGTTGTGCCACAGAGACCATGCTATTGGCGATGCCAAGTTCATTACGCTCCGTCGCGCCCATATACTCAACCAGCGGCGCCAGCCATTGTGGGTAGGTATCCGGGGCTCCGTCATCAATCACTGCTTGAAGTGCCTTTCGAGCCTGGTTTTGTGTAAGAAACATAGGTGTACTCCTTTTGTCAGCTTTTCAAAGAATCTTTGCAGAATAACGTTTTTTGAGCGCTATTCTGGCTTTAAATTTGTGTCTCTGTTATCGACAGGTACAAATATTTCTTGAATCTACAACGCTCAATATTACGCCTTTTAACAAAGGTTTAAGGCCACCGCGGCATGACGCCACATTCGGCGCAGTCAATCCGGTACTATCCCAGGCTGACACCCATACGGAGTTCGCTTTGACAGGTCCAGATCATACACCCCAACAGACTAAGACCGCCGCTGCCCGCGAGTGGCAGGCATTCTGGCTGGCCGTCGGATTTTTAACCCGCATACCCATGCTGGTATCGATTGATTATTCCCAAAAACTGATGAACCAGTGCAGCGTGTACTTTCCACTGGTTGGTTTGTTGCTGGGCGCTTTATACGCCGGGTTGTTTGCGCTGTTGGGGCTGCTCTGCAGTCCGCTGGTCAGCATTCTGCTGGTGCTGTGTTTTCATCTTTTCATTACCGGCGCTTTTCACGAAGACGGGCTGGCCGATAGCGTGGACGCGTTTGGCGGCGGCTATACCGTTGCAAAGCGTCTGGAAATCATGAAAGACAGCCGCATTGGCACCTATGGCACAGTAGCACTGGTGCTGGCGTTAGCGCTTAAGGCCGCCCTGCTGGTGGAAAGCCATCACATCATGCTGGCGCTGCTTCTGGCACCGGCTATCAGTCGGCAAACGCCACTTTTGTTGATGTCATTCCTGAATTACGTGACCGATCCCGACAAAAGCAAAAGCAAACCGGTGGCCGAAGGCTTTTCCCGCCGGCGGCTCGGGTACAGCAGTGGGTTTACCCTGCTGGTGGCATTGGTGTTCAGCGCCTGGCTGCCAGGCTTATGGCTGCTGGCACCGGTGGCAGTGATTGGGGTTGCTCTGCTGTGGGGCTGGTATCTGAAGCGCCAGCTAGGCGGCTATACCGGGGATGCACTGGGGGCCAGCGTGGTGTTTTGTGAGCTGTTGGTACTGCTGCTGATTTAACCACCAGTAGTTTGGCGTTACTGCAGTTGTTTGCGGTAACGCCACTCTGTCTTTTAACGGTCAATGCGGGATATTTTAGTACCTTCAATACTCAGCCCCGCCATCAGGCCCTGCTGGCTGTAAATAAACGCATAAGCATCGTCTTTCAGGGACGAGGTCGACAGGTTTCTAGCCACGCCTTCGTCAACCAGAACGACAGTCGGACCAACACCAATTTCCCAGCCGTTGGTTTTCTCAAGGTAGGCCACGGCGGAATCTGTCATCAGAAACACGGCGTAAGCGTAGGTCTGTGCTCCGGCCTGCAAACCCCAGGAACCGGTGATGGAATTGTAGTAATCAGTCACGGCCGAGCCTTTCAATAACACGCCTTCGCCATAGCTGCCGCCAAAGACCAGGCCGGCTTTTACGATATTGGGGAACACCAAAATACCTTTGGCACTTTTCGATAAAGTTTCAGCCACCGGATGAACTTTATATAGCGTATCCAACGACTGCATTGCATTGCGGTCAAGATCTTCAGCGCTTGCCGCCAGCGCCGGATTCGCAACGGTCATTGCCATGGCGGACGTTAGCGCGAATACAAATCCAAAAAAGGTTTTACCTAAACGATTCATGACACAGTCCTCCTGAGTGTTCACCAAACTATAGATCTGTTGGCTGAAAACTTACCGTTAAAGCTGGGACACATTGCCTTAACCATCGATTGACTCGCTTTAACTATCGATTGAATAAGAGGCTATTCGCGACAATTGACTGTAAGGTAGGCCGGTTTCTTCATGCCAGGCATTGAACGCCTCCTGCACCTGATACAGGCCTTTTTTACTGCTTGTTGATGCATCTAAAAGCTTGGCCTGGCGCAGCACCTGAATAACATCGTTGGACATAATAAAGCCGTCCCAGCCCACCCGGCGCAGAAAATACTGGGCGCTGTTACCACCCAGGCGCGAACCCTGGCGCTTTAACCACAGCAGCAATCCGGCCTGGTCAGACGACGGCCACTGGCGCAGAAAAGCACCAAAACTGCCGTGCTCGTGGACTGTGTCCATAATCATGCGGGCGTTTTCCGGCACCGTGCGGATTTTTTGCAGGTTGCGCACGATGCGTTCGTCCATGGCCAGTGCCTCTAGAACGTCCGGCGGCACCTGCTGCCAGTAGGCTGGTACGAAGCCGTGAAAGGCGGCTTCAAAATCCGGCCATTTTTTGTCGATCACCCGCCATACAAAACCCGCCTTGAACACACAACAGGTGATTTCTGCCAAATAACGGTCGTCACTGCGCTGTTCCAGCGCGCTGGCCGGCGGCGGCGTGGGTAACCAGGCGTTTAACTCTTCAACGCCGCCTTTGCGCGCAATCGCGCGCTCATGAATTTCTGCAAAGCGCATGGCATCTTGTCTTTTAGGGTGTGGATGGGTTGCTGGAAATTAATAATGCATTCGCACAATAGTGACCCGACTCAATTCCGATTTTCCATTTCTCAACTACCTTGAAGGTTAACGATCCGGAAATCGTGGCCCCACCTGGCTGGGCAAGGCTAAAACGTTCGCAGCCAGGATCGGGATCTTTCATTGGCTCTATTTATAGCTGTCGGTGTGGATAAAGGAGAAATGCTGTGAACAATAAAAACAACCCCCCGAAAACCCCTTCTGACGATTCGTCAGATCCTGTAAATAGCTCGCCAACTGGCTCTCCAGACCTCTCTCCAAATAATTCTCCAAATAACTCTTCAGACAATCCGGAACACGATCTGGCAACGCGGTTTCCTACCGCCTACACCATTTTGTTTCTGCTAATTATATTTGTTGCTGCGTTGACCTGGATTATACCTGCTGGCCAATACGACCGGGTGATGAACGAAGAGGTCGGCCGCGAGGTAGCTGTGCCTGGCACCTACAAGGTTGTTGAGGCCAACCCTCAGGGTTTCGTGGACATAATGCTCGCGCCCACAGCCGGGTTTTATGATCCGGACAGCTATGTGGCCAACGCTATAGATGTTGCCCTGTTCGTCATTTTCCTGGGTGGCTTTCTGGGTGTAATGAATGCCACCGGCGCCATTGATACCGGCATACGCAGCGCCATGCGCCACCTTAAGGGCCATGAAATCTGGATGATTCCGATACTAATGACCCTGTTTGCCATCGGCGGCACAACCTACGGCATGGCCGAAGAGACCCTGGCGTTCTATGCCATTCTGATCCCGGTGATGATGGCCGCCGGATACGACGCTGTCACCGGGGTCGCCATTATTCTGGTGGGGTCCGGTATCGGCGTGCTGGGTTCCACCATCAACCCGTTTGCCACAGTCATCGCCGCCAATGCAGCCGGCATTCCATTTACCGATGGCATTGTCGTGCGTTTTATTCTGTTGATTGGCGGGCTGCTTATCTGTACCGCTTATGTCATGCGGTACGCAATACGCGTCAAAGCGGATCCATCCCGCTCTGTTGTGGCCAAACAATGGGACGCTCACCGCCGGCTCTTCCTCAGCAAGCAAAGTGAGGGAGTTGATGATTCCACACTCAACAAGACCCAGATCGTCGCCCTGCTGATTTTCGCTGCAACCTTTGTGTTTATGATTTGGGGTGTGTCTTCGCAGGGTTGGTGGATGGCCCGCATGGGCGCGCTGTTTTTTGGTTCGGCCATTGTGATCGGTATTGTTGCCCGCCTTGGCGAGAAAAAACTGACCGGCAGCTTTGTCGATGGCGCCCGTGACCTTCTGGGTGTTGCGCTGGTGGTCGGGCTGGCCCGCGGCATCGTGGTCATTATGGACCAGGGCATGATTGCCGACACCATTCTGCACAGCGCCGAAAACTCGTTGGGCGGGCTGCCCGAGCTTGCGTTTATCAACCTGATGTTCTGGATTGAAGTGGGCATGAGTTTCTTTGTGCCATCGTCTTCAGGCCTGGCCGTGTTGTCTATGCCGATTCTTGCACCGCTGGCGGACTTCGCCAATGTCGGGCGCGACCTGGTTGTGACCGCTTTCCAATCCGCCAACGGTCTGGTCAACCTGATCAACCCCACCTTCGCCGTTGTCGTTGGCGGCCTGGCCATTGCGCGGGTGTCTTACGACCGCTGGCTCGTGTTTATCTGGCCCTTGTTGCTGATTCTTACAATTTTCATTTCGGTGGTCATCAGTGCTGCGGCATTGCTTTGACATCTTTCGAAGTAATGACGAAGCCATACACATTGGAGATTAACCATGTCTGAACTAACACTTGGCGTGCATTCTGAAGCCGGAACACTGCGGCAGGTTATTGTCTGCCGCCCTGGCCTTGCCCACCGCAGGCTCACACCGTCTAACTGTGACGATCTGCTATTTGACGACGTGTTCTGGGTGAAACAGGCTCAGAAAGATCATGACGTATTTTCCGAGCTTATGCGGTCACGGGGTATTGAGGTTTTAGACGTCAACGAGTTATTGGCAGAAACCTTAGACATACCCGAAGCCCGCAAATGGATTCTCGATCATCGAATCACCTGGAACGATATCGGCGTCGGAATGATTTCGGACCTTCGTGCCTGGATGGACGAACTGCCAGGCGCAAAACTCTCCGAATACCTGATTGGCGGACTGGAAGTGGCCGATTTGCCCTTTAACCCAACCGGTCTTTTTGGCAACCACCTGGGGCATTACGGCTTCGTGCTACCACCGCTGCCCAACTATTTGTTCACCCGCGATAACAGCGCCTGGATTTACGGCGGTGTTGTTCTCAACCCCATGTACTGGGCCGCGCGGAAACCCGAAACCCTGCTGATGGCCGGCATTTATCGTTTCCATCCGAAGTTTGCCGGCAAAGCAGACGTGCTTTGGGGCGACCCTACCAAGAACCATGGCCTGGCAACGCTCGAAGGCGGCGACATCATGCCCGTGGGCAATGGCACCGTACTGGTGGGCATGGGCGAGCGCTCATCACCTCAAGCCGTAGGACAATTAGCCAACGCTTTGTTTGAAAAAGGCACCGCGGAGCGGGTGATTGCCTGCCAGATCCCAAAATCCCGCACAGCCATGCATCTGGACACCATATTTACCTTCTGCGGCGGCAATGTGGTTACAGCGTTCAAGGAAGTAGCGGACGAAGTGATCTGCTATGACTTGCGCGCCGGTGAGGGCAAAACACACCTGTCTTTCCGCCAGGATTCACGGCCGCTGTTTGATGTGGTGGCAGAGGTTCTGGGCTACAAATCCCTGGAAGTGGTGCCCACCGGTGGCGACGACCCCGCCGAGCGCGAGCGTGAGCAGTGGAACGATGGCAACAACGTACTGGCCATAAGCCCGGGCGTGGTGATTGGCTACGACCGGAACGACGACACCAACGCAGCCCTTAAAGCGGCGGGTATTGAAGTGCTGGCCATTCCAGGTGCTGAACTGGGCCGTGGCCGGGGCGGCGGACGCTGCATGAGCTGCCCCACGATTCGTGACGCTATCTAATCGAACCTGACCGCACCTGCACCCAAGAGGACAAAGAATATGGCTTTTAATCTGAAGAATCGCCACTTCCTGACCCTGCGGGATTTCTCCCCGCAGGAGATCAGCTTTCTGCTTAAGCTGTCGACCGATCTGAAAGCGGCAAAATACGCCGGCACCGAGGTACCGCAGCTTATCGGCAAGGAAATCGCGCTTATATTTGAAAAGAACTCCACCCGCACACGAGTTGGGTTCGAAGTGGCCGCTTACGATCAGGGCGCCAGAGTGACCTATTTAGGGCCCTCTGGCACCCACATCGGGCACAAGGAGTCGGTAAAAGACACGGCTCGGGTATTGGGCCGGGTTTACGATGCCATCGAATACCGCGGTTTTGGTCAGAAGATTGTCGAGGAGTTGGCAGAGTTTGCCGGTGTACCGGTTTATAACGGTCTGACCGACGAGTTCCACCCGACGCAGATTCTTGCGGACTTTTTGACCATGCAGGAGCATGTTGAGAAGCCGCTGCACCAGGTGGCCTATGCGTTTCTGGGCGACGCCGCCAACAACATGGGCGACAGCCTGCTGATTGGTGGTGCCAAAATGGGCATGGATGTGCGCTTGTGTGCACCCAAAATCTGCTGGCCGCAGCAATCCATTCAGGACGAAGCCCAGGCGATTGCAAAGGAAACCGGCGCCCGCATTACCCTTACCGAAGATGTAGATACAGCCGTGACCGGGGTCGACTTTGTTTACACCGACGTTTGGGTGTCTATGGGCGAGCCAAAAGAAAAGTGGGGTGAGCGCATAAAACTGTTAATGCCCTATCAGGTGAACGCGGCGGTGATGGAAAAAACCGGCAACCCCCGTGCCCGCTTCATGCATTGCCTGCCGGCGTTCCACAATACCGACACCATCGTGGGTAAGGAAATTCAGGCAGAGTTCGGAATCAGTGCCATGGAGGTCACCGACGAGGTGTTTGAAAGCCCTGCATCGATTGTTTTCGACCAGGCAGAAAACCGCATGCACACCATTAAAGCGGTCTTGGTAGCCACTCTCGGGGCCTGATTCCGGCGCGGAATGCTGATAAAGGACACACATTATGCTGATTGTTGCAGCTCTGGGCGGTAACGCCCTTTTGAAACGCGGCGAACCACTGACCGCCGAAGCCCAGCGCACCAATGTTCGAACAGCAGCCTTATCGCTGGCCGAACTGGTGCGCGCCGGGCACCAGCTGGTAATTACCCACGGTAACGGCCCCCAAGTGGGTTTGTTGGCTTTGCAGGGCGCCGCCTATAAGCCGGAAGAAGCTTATCCGCTGGATGTTCTGGGGGCCGAGACCGGTGGTATGATCGGCTACATGATTGAGCAGGAGCTGGAAAATGCTCTGGGTCATGATCGCCCGGTGGCAACCCTGCTTACCCAGGTTGTTGTAGATCCGAACGATCCCGCTTTTGCCAATCCGACCAAATTTATTGGCCCGGTGTACGATAAGGCAGAAGCGGAATCCCGCGCCGCGGCCGCCGGCTGGCATATCGCAGCCGATGGCGACAAATGGCGCAGGGTAGTGCCCTCCCCTGCACCCAAAGAAATTCCGGATATGCGCGTACTGAAACTATTGCTGGATCAGGAGGTGGTCATAATCTGTACCGGGGGTGGCGGCATTCCAGTGCTGCGCCGTAACGACGGCAGCATGACCGGTGTAGAAGCGGTTATCGACAAAGATGCCGCCAGTGCTTTGCTGGCGAGGGAGTTGGGCGCCGACGCGCTGCTATTGCTGACCGACGTGGATGCTGTTTATCGTGACTTTGGTAAACCCACTGCCGCTCCGGTTCGCACCGTTACACCGGCCCAGGCAAGAACACTGGACGTTCCCGCCGGGTCCATGGGGCCGAAAGTAACGGCGGCCTGCGACTTTGCGGATACCGGAGGCATCAGTGGCATTGGCCGGTTAGAAGATGCGCTTGCCATTCTTGAAGCGCGCGCGGGCACACTCATCACAGGATCATCCACTCACAACCCTTAACGTTTCAGGCGCTTCGCCATGTTGAATCAAGCTGTTCCGGGCTCAGGTCAGGGTAGCCCGGAGCCTAAGTCTGTTACTGATCATCTCGCAAATGGCGAACTTGACGGAGAGGTAGTCGGCATTCGCGGTGGCGTTGTTGACGTTCTTTTTCCGCAAGACTCTCCGCGTATTCACGATTTGCTTTACGCCGGCAATCTGGCGCTGGAGGTCACGTCCTTACTGGAAAGCGGCGCCGTGCGCTGTATGGCGCTGGCCCCGGTGCGCGGGCTGGGCCTGGGTGTTTCTGTGCGTGCTACCGGAGCACCCATCCTGGTCCCGGTCGGAGACGCTGTTTTGGGCCGCATGCTGAACGTCTTCGGCGAGCCCATTGATAACAGACCTGCTCCTGCCACCGACATTCGCCGTTCTATTCACCAGCCGCCACCGGCGCTGGAAGACCGCGTGGTGCACAGCGATATTCTGGCAACCGGCATCAAGGCCATTGATCTGCTGTCGCCTATCGAGCGCGGCGGTAAAACCGGGTTGTTTGGCGGCGCCGGTGTGGGCAAAACTGTGCTGATCACCGAGCTGATTAACAACACCGTGCAGGAATACGAGGGCGTCAGCCTGTTTTGCGGCATTGGCGAACGCTCCCGTGAAGCCGAAGAACTCTACCGGGAAATGGGCGACGCCGGCGTGCGCGACAAAACCGTGATGGTGTTCGGGCAGATGAATGAGGCTCCCGGTGTGCGCTTTCTGGTGGGCAAAACAGCGCTCACCATGGCCGAATATTTCCGTGACGATAAGAAGCAGGACGTTTTGCTGCTGATCGACAACATTTTCCGCTTTGTTCAGGCAGGCTCGGAAGTGTCCGGTTTGATGGGCCGTATGCCGTCACGGGTGGGCTACCAACCCACACTGGCCACCGAACTGGCCACCTTGGAGGAGCGCATCACCTCCACCCGCAACGGTTCCATCACCTCTATTCAGGCGGTATACGTGCCGGCGGATGACTTCACTGACCCGGCCGCTGCACGTATTTTTTCGCACCTGTCCGCTTCGGTGGTGCTGTCGCGCAAGCGCGCCAGCGAGGGATTGTACCCGGCCGTCGACCCTCTTGCCTCGGCTTCTGTGATGCTGACGCCGGCGGTTGTCGGCCAGCGCCACTACGACATCGCCCGCGCGGTGCGGCGTACCCTGGCCGATTATGAGGACTTGCGAGACATTATTTCCATGCTGGGTATGGAAGAACTGTCGGCCGCCGATCGCGCCGTCGTGGCGCGGGCGCGACGTTTGGAGCGCTATCTGACCCAGCCGTTTTTCACTATTGGTTCGGTCGACGGCGCCAACGGCAGGCGAGTGCCCATCAAAGACACGCTGAACGACTGCGAAACGATACTCAACCAGACTGAATTCAACGATAACGAAAGCGACTATTACATGATTGGCTCGCTGAAAGATTTGGCGTCATCGTCATGAGCCTGGCAAACGTGATGACGGTTACGCTAAGGCTACCTACCCGCACTCTGTTCGAAGGCCGCGCACAGCGGCTGTTTGCCACCGCCGTCAACGGTGCCTTTGGCATGCTGCCCAACCATACCGACTTTGTCACCACGCTGGTGCCGTCGGTGCTGATTCTAACGGACGAAACCGGTGAAGAGCTGTTTTTTGGCATCGACGAGGGCCTGCTGGTGAAAACCGGCCATCAGATAGACATCGCCATTCGCCGGGGTGTTCAGGGCGACAGTCTGGACACCCTGAACGACACCATACAAACGGCCTTTGTGGAGGTAGATGAAGAAGAGCGGGTAGCCCGGTCAGCGCTATCACGCCTCGAAGCCAACATTGTTCGACGCTTTGGCGACTTACGGAAGCCCGCGCTATGAGCAGCCGCAAAGACCGTTCTGCCGACGACATCCGCCGCAGCACTGAACGGCTGCAGCGCGCCCGCAAACAGCCTGGGGCCAGCCCATTAAGAGGCATCGGCGCCTTTG
Source organism: Marinobacter sp. LV10R520-4 (assembly GCF_002563815.1). Lineage (NCBI taxonomy): Bacteria > Pseudomonadati > Pseudomonadota > Gammaproteobacteria > Pseudomonadales > Marinobacteraceae > Marinobacter > Marinobacter sp. LV10R520-4. The sequence continues at coordinate 1,305,169 of NZ_PDJM01000001.1, forward strand.
GCATGATTGGCTGGTCGGTAGCGGTACCTGCCGTTGCGGGGGCGTTTCTGGGGTTATGGCTGAACAAGGTAGCGCCGCAGAATTTTTCCTGGCCCATCGCCCTGATTCTGGGGGGTATTGTGGTGGGCGCCATGATCGCCTGGAACTGGATTGACAAAGAAACCCCAAAAGCCGGCGGCGATGATAACCACACAGACGCCAACGAAGGAGACAAACATGACGGTTGACTGGTCAGCTGTATTGTTGGGATTGGCCGTAGGTGTGGCCGTCAGCAGCCTGTTTTTTGTCGGGCTGGTCTGGGGTATGAAACGCGCTCTGCGTTCGCGCCAGCCCGAAGCCCTGTTATTGCTCAGCGCAACCGTGCGCATCGCCATGCTGCTGGGCGTCGGTTTCTGGCTTGCCACCAGCAGTGCCACAGCCTGGCCCATGGCCGGTTTCGCCCTGGCATTTCTGTTAGTGCGTATGGTCGTAGTGCTCTGGGTCAGAAACCGGGAAACCATAACTTTGCCGGAACAGGGGGGCACGTAATGCAATTTTCACCGGACAACATCATTGTGCTCACCCTCGGTGGCTGGGGCCTGAACGCGACCATCGTGAATACCTGGGTCGTGATGGCGCTGCTGGTGGGCATTTCCTGGTTCGTTACTCGCAACCTGCGCGCCGACGTACCCCCCGACCGCCTGCGTACTGCGCTGGAAGTGATCGTAAAACTGATTCAGGGCCAGATTGAGGAAATCACCCAGAATTCAGCCCGCCACGTGATGTACTTCGCTGGCACTCTGTTTCTGTTTATTGCGTTGTCGAATCTGATGCTGGTGATTCCCGGCTTTTCACCGCCCACCTCGTCGTTGTCGACCACCATGGCCCTGGCGCTGTCGGTGCTGGTCGCTGTTCCGGTGTTCAGCATTGCCAGCGGCGGCGTAAAAAGCTACCTGCGAACCTTTATTGAACCCTCTGTCATCATGCTGCCATTCAACATCATCAGCGAATTTTCCCGTGGTATCTCGCTGGCTATCCGCCTTTACGGAAACGTGATGAGCGGGGCCGTTATTGCCGCCATTCTACTGACCGTCGCACCATTTTTCTTCCCAGTGCTGATGGACATGCTGGGCCTTCTCACCGGCATGATCCAGGCCTACATCTTCGCCATTCTGGCCACCGTCTATATTTCCTCTGCTACCGCGGAAAAAGAGCACACAATATCACCCAAAAAAACACAGCCGCCGTCCCACAACGAGGAACAATCATGACCGATCTTGCCATTATCGCGGCAATCTCTATTTTTACCGCCGGTTTCACCATAGCGATTGGCTGCATAGGGCCGTCCCTGGCTGAAGGGCGTGCGGCCGCGGCCGCTATTGCCGCCATTGCCCAGCAGCCAGACGCTGCGCCTACTCTGTCCCGTACCCTGTTCGTCAGCCTGGCGATGATTGAATCCACCGCCATTTACTGTTTTGTGGTGGCGATGATTCTTATCTTCGCCAACCCGTTTTGGGACGCTGCTTTACAGGCCGTGGCGGCAACCGCCAGCTAGCCTGCCATTTGGCTGATTCACCCAACAGGTCAACCATTATGTCCATTGACTGGATTACCGTTTTGGCACAGCTCGCCAACTTTCTGGTGCTGGTGTGGCTGCTGAAACGCTTCCTGTACCGCCCCATTCTGGACGGTATTGACGCGCGCGAAGCTGAAATTACCAAAAGCATGGCCGCCGCCGGTGAAGCTCAGCAAAAAGCCCAAGCCGCACAAGTCGACTTCCAGCAGCAGAAAAAACAGCTGCAGTCTGACCAAGACGCCATGATTCAGAAAGCGCTGCGCGATACTGAAGACCAGCGCGACGGCTTGCTGGCCGAAGCCCGCGCCCGGTTGGAGCAGGAACAACAAGACTGGCGCAAGCACCTGGAACGGGAGCGCGAAAGATTCACCGCCAGGCTACAGCGGGCCGGACAGGAGACCCTGTTGGAACTCACCCGCAAGGCCCTTCGTGACCTGGCCGATGAAACCCTGGAACAGGCCATAGTGCGCCATGTGGGCAAGCGGCTGGAACCGTTGGTGAACGAATTGAAGAAGGCCGCAGCGGGAAGTACTCAGGCCACAGCAACCACCCGAGAGCCTTTGCCGGAAACCGCACAATCACAGCTAAAAACCGATCTCGAAAAACGGCTGCCAGCCATGGCACTGAGCTTTGAAACCGATACGGATCAGGCTCCCGGACTGATTCTGCGAATAGGCGGTGCCCAAGTGGCGTGGACGGTTGACAGTTATACCGACGAATTTCGTGCCCTGCTAAACGAGCGTCTGGCCACCGGCGCTTCAGGCCGGGCAAAAGCTGAGGCTGAATGATTCCCTATGAGCGATAGAGACAGCAGCAGCGACATCAACAACGTCAACACCAGCCAAGCGCAAAACCCTGCCAGCGCGCAGCCTAAGGCTCAGAGCCAGGATCAGGACCAGAATCAGGATTTCGAACAGCAGTTCCAGCGCTGGCAGCAAGACCTGCTGGCCACACCAACACCCGCACCGGTGCTGACCGAGGTGGGTCGCGTTATTGAGGTGGGCGATGGCGTAGCCATAGTGACCGGCCTGGCTCGCGCCCTGGCGGATGAGTTGCTGATATTTGCGTCAGGTGTGCGCGGTATAGTGCTGGACCTTGAGCCCGGCCGGCTGGGCGTTATTCTGCTGGGGCCATCGGAACACATCCGCCTTGGCGAAGACGTGCGGCGCACCTGTAAGGTGATCAGCGTGCCCGTTGGCCCCGCCCTGTTGGGCCGTGTTGTGGATGCCGTCGGCCTTCCCCGCGACGGCCTTGGGGCCATCGCGGCGGTCGCCGAGCACCCGGTGGAGGCCGAAGCACCGGGTGTATTAAGCCGCTCGGCCATCTTCAAGCCGCTGGCCACCGGCATCAAAGCCATAGACGCCGCCGTGCCGGTGGGCCTGGGCCAGCGCGAACTGATCATCGGTGATCGCCAAACCGGCAAGACCTCCATCGCTGTGGACACCATGCTCAACCAGATACGGTCCGACGTGATTTGTATCTACTGCGCCATCGGTCAGCGCGGCGACGCTGTGTCACGGGTTATCGGCGCGCTTAAAAAAGGCGACATGATGGCCCGCAGCATTGTGATATCGACAGGCGATGAGGAAACACCGGGCCTGGCCTACATCGCCCCCTACGCCGCTATGACCATGGCGGAGTATTTTTGCGATCAGGGCCGCGATGTATTGATTATATTTGATGATCTGACCCACCACGCCCGCTCCTATCGCGAATTGTCGTTATTGCTGCGCCGGCCACCGGGGCGTGAGGCGTTCCCGGGTGACATCTTCTACGTTCACGCCCGCCTGCTGGAACGGGCGGGCCAGTTTACCGAAGAGGTGGGCGGTGGCTCTATTACCGCTCTCCCAGTGGTAGAAACCCAGGCCGAGAACCTGTCTGCGTATATTCCCACCAACCTGATTTCCATCACCGATGGCCAGATTTATCTGTCGCCGCAGCTGGTGCAGAAAAACCAGTTTCCGGCGGTGCATCAGGGGCTGTCGGTGTCCCGTGTGGGCAGCAAGGCTCAGAGCCGGGCCCTGCGCAAGGTCGCCGGCAACCTGCGGGTTACCCTGTCGCAATTTGAAGAACTGGAAGACTTTGCCCGCTTTGGCACGCGGCTGGATGACGCGACCCGCGCCCGCCTGAAACGCGGTGCAGCGGTACGCAACTCTCTGCGCCAGGCCGAGCGCGACCCGATGCCGGCGGTTGAGCAACTTGCGGTACTGATTGCGGCTATGGAAGGCTTACTTGACGGCCTGGAAGAGCAGCCACTGGTAGATGCCATGCAGCACATCCGCGCGCTGGCCAAGAAGCAGTTACATGAGATTGAACAGCGCATAGCAGACGACAAAGAGTTACGGCCAGAAGACAGCGAGCGGGTGATCACTATGGTTCGCTCGGCCTTGGAAACTGATTCGGAGACTGATTTTCAGGCTGATTTGGAGGCAAGGAATGGCCCAATCTCTTGAAGCACTGGAGCGCCACAGCGACACGCTGACCAGCATTCGTGGCATTGTGCACACCATGAAAACTCTGTCTGCCATCAACGCCTCGCCCTACGAGCGCGCAGCCCGCTCCATAGAGGCCTACCACCAGACTATTTTGCAGGGCTTTGCGGCGTTTGCCTACCGTACCGGTGGGCTTAGCCTGCAACAGGACGCCAGCGCCGAACAGCTGATCGTGGTGTTTGGCACCGACCACGGCCTGTGCGGCAACTACAACGAAAGCCTGGCGCAGCTGGTGAAGCAGCACCAGAACGCCCAAAGCGCCGGCAAGCAGCGCCTACTGTGCATTGGCGCACAAATGCAGGATGCCCTCACCGATCAGGACTTGAAACCGGAAGCCACGTTACTACCGCCCGCCTCCGCCGATGGCATTGGCCGCTTGGCCGGCGACATTGTCACCCGCATTGACGCTCTCAGCCGTGGCCAGTCCCTGTTAGGCGTCGGCGTGACCCTGGCGTTCACCCAGCGCGGTGAACACGGCACCCGCGGACCGGTCACCCGGCGCCTGCTGCCACTGGAACCGGCGCTGTTACACAGCACCAAGCGCTGGAACTCCCGGGCGCTGCCGGATTACACCATGGCTGCCAACGCGCTGCTGTCGTCGCTGATTCGCAGCCACATCTTTGCCAGCGTATTTCGCGCCTCGGCCGAAGCCATGGTGACTGAAAACGCTGCGCGCCTGGCGCTGATGCAACAGGCCGAGCAGTCGGTGGATGAACGCATTGAAGTTGTAACGGGAGATTTGCGCTCTGTGCGGCAGACCGAAATTACCAACGAACTGATGGATGTGATTATTGGCTTTGAGGCACTGAAAAAAAAGCCGAAAAAACGAAGCCAGCCACCCATTACCTCATGACGCAACCTTTGCATTAAGAAAACGTCGAATCACCGGCAGCTGCTTAAGCATCGCTTTATCGACAATGCGCGGCAGTATCCCGTTAATCACCACAAACAATTTCTCGGGCCAGCCAAGGAACCGGCGGCGATCGCCATTTTCCATCGCTTTCAGAATGGCCGTTGCCACCGCCTGGGGCGTGTCAACGCGGTTACCAAGGGCACGATTCAGCTCGTTTACGGCTTCCGCATTCATGTCGGTGGCGGTGGCCCTGGGCGCTACGTACACCACCTGCACAGCGGTATCCGCCAGCTCACGGCGCAAAGCTTCGGTAAACCCCCGCAGGCCAAACTTGGTGGCGCAATAGGCGGTATAACCGGGAAAGCCTATGCTGCCAAAAGTCGACCCCACAAACACCAGCGCGCCGCTGCCGGCCTTTTCGAACCTGGGGGCAAAATGCCTGGCCACCAGCATGGCCGAGCGCAGGTTCACGTTAAGCTGGGCATCGAGCTCGTCAACCGACATCCTCGCCAGTCCGGCAAAGCGATTCTGGCCGGCGCAATGGATCACTCCGTCGATCTCCGGGTAGGCCTCCGTCAGGCGCGCCAACTGTTGGTCCAGATCGACGGCCGCCAGGTCCAGACACACCGGCGACACACCTTCCAGATGGCCAATACGTTCCGGGTGGCGGGAGGCTACGATGACACGGCTGCCTGCCCGAACCAGCGGCTCCACCAGCGCCTTGCCAATACCCCCGGTTCCTCCCAACAGCAGAAAAACCCGATCATGCAGCTTCATGCTGTTTCTCCTTGCGCGTGGCCGGCAGCGGAATGCTGTGCAACATATCGCCGTAGAGACGGTATACCACGCGTGCAGAATCAATAATGGCCTGCTGATCGGTAGGGTCGGTAATGCCGTCCATCAGATTTCGGAAAAACTCGAAGTGGTCCTGGTCGAGAGCGCCGTGGGAGTACAGATAACTGAACGCCTGATTCGGAAGCCCAAGGATTTTCTGAATTTGCTCGGCCAGCGGCGTGGCCAGCTCTACGGAGGTGCCCTCAAGCACTTGAACCATACCAAAGAACGCCGCCGGGTTGCCCCGGTTAATCTGGTCGTACAGGTACGCCACCATAAGCTCTATAGACACATCCGGCTTGCCCGTGCGAATCGCTTCCTTGTCGGCGTTGCAGGCGTCCAGATCATTCAGTATCCACTCATCGTGGCCGTACTCCTCGTCAATGTATTCAACCAGAGCCTTGCGAACGAACTCCATCCGCGAGGGCAGTTTTGCGCCACAAGCCATCATTAACGGCACCGTGTGCTTAACGTGGTGAAAGGCCTGGGTCAGAAACCAGGTATAGGACTCCAGGCTGAAACAGCCTTCGCCAATCGCTTTCACAACCGGCGCGCCGCTAACGTGGGCCCTTGCCTGTGCGGTTTCCTGCTGCAATCTGTCAAAAAATGCCATGTGGAATTCTCCTGCTTGGTTGGCTAACGATGTCGACATAGATAAAGGAAAGGCTTTTGCCAACAGGGTCGGCAGATGGGCCTGAATGGTTAACCGCACCGGGCGGCCATTTGCGGTGATGTGACCTTCGGACTGGCTCAGGGGCTGGCGGCGGATATACACCGTGGCCAGGCGGGCATAATCCGGAAGGCGTTGATTGAGTTGCCGCAATGTGCCGGCAAGGTGGTCTGGCGAGCGCCCGTCTGTCACCGTTATCAGTGCCATTGGCTGCGGCTCACCGTCGCCGAACACCACGGCCTGGCGAATGCCCAAGCCCTGAACAAGCTCACTTTCCAGCCACTCCGGGCTGATATTGCGGCCAAAGCTGGTAATCAGCAGATTCTTCGAGCGGCCATTAACCGACAGAAAACCGCTTGGGTTGAGCGCGCCCAGGTCGCCGGTATCCAGCCACTCGTCCTGCTCCGGCTCGTCATCCAGATAACCTAGATAGCCCAAATGGGTATTGCCGCGAACCAGAATGTGGCCGTCAGAATCCACCTTGATATCGATATGAGACAGGGGTTTACCCACGCTGCCCTCGCACTCGGCAGCCGGCACGTTCAACGCCACCACAGAGCTGCACTCTGACAAGCCATAACCTTCGTACAGTGGCAGGCCAGCAGCGCGGCCACGGGCCAGCAACTCGGCAGATACCCGGCCACCGCCAACGGCCATAAAGCGCAATGAGCGGCTGTTCAACTGCCCCTGTTCGGCGGCACTGACCAGCGCCATCGCCAGCTCCGGCACCGAAATCAGCGATTGGGGTTGGTGTTGATTGATTCCCGCAACCAGCTTGCCCAGGTTCAAGCCGCTGCTGCCTGTCATGCCCAACTGCGCCAATGGCACCACCATGACCGTAGCCCCCATAAGCAACGGCAGGTAAATGCCGGCAATATTCTCCAAAAGAGTTGCCAGCGGCAGAATGCATAAATGCGTTTGTAATTCGACGCCCGCCAGCCATTCTTTCAGGGCCAAAGTCGTTGCGGTCATCTGCGCCACCGACAGGCACACACCTTTGGGGGTGCCGGTACTGCCGGAAGTGAAGGTGATTTTCGCCGTGTCTTTAGGTATCGGCGGCGCTGCAACAACCGGCAGCGGTTGCAGCCAGACGCCGTGGCACAGGGGCTCGCTGCCGCCCACCTCTTCGCTGTGCAGCAGGCCGTCGAGGCCCGCCCGTTCAATCAGGTGAGCGGTCTGGGATTCAGAGAAGAACACAGGTACAGGCACGGAAACCGCGCCGGCCAACAGGCAGGCAAGATCGGCCAGTACCCAGGCAATGGTGTTGTCGCCGCACACACCGGCACGCTTTACACCCCGTGCGCTCAGCTGTTCGGCCACCACTTCTGCCGCCTGCATCATCTGCTGATAGCTGAACTCGGCCTCCGGCCCACGCAAGGCAATACGTGACGGGTGCGCCATTACCTGACGTTTGAGCAGTTCAGGCAAGGCGGCCATAAGCATCCTCCTGCTGCAAGCTGTCAGAACCGTCTGAGCTGTAAGAACCGTCTGAACCGATGTCTGATAACGCCGGCTGAATTCGCCGTAACATGCCCACCTGCTGCAAAGCAGCGAGGCTATCGGCCACTTTGATGGCCATCACCACGGGTTGATGATCGTAATAGCGGCCCCAACCGGCGCCACCATCGGGCAAACTCGCCGGGTTCGCATTGGCCAGCACCTGGGTGGCAATCCCCATTCGGTGAAAACTGTTACGCAGCTGATCGGTGCCGGTACACACCACCCAGTCATAACCCGCGCCCTGCAGCCACACTGTCAATGAGGCAAACAAGTGTCTGCTGACACCGGCTTCTACACCGGCCAGGTGGGCAATCTCTGCAATTTTGCTGCGCGCAATACCCGCCAACGGCATAACCGATTCGACCGGTACAGACAGGTAGTCTTCAAGAAATAAACGTTCCCGGGCCGCGCTCCGAACACCCACTGCGGCCAGCAGCGTGCCTTGAGCCGAGGTCAACGCCAGCAATAGCGGTATCCGCAACGAAGGTTCGGCCCCATAGGCCTGCAAAAACCGCCGCCGGATAAATTCTGCAACCGTAGCCGCCAGTACGGTATCGGGTGTAATCTCGCTCAACCAGCGCCCGGCGCAACGAAGGGCCGGAACCAGCTCCGGCGAATCCGGTGGGCAGTGTATGGACATTGTAAGTGGGTCGCTCATTCGCATTCTCCGACAGCTCCTGGGCAGGGTGCCCGACATCGTGATCCATCAGATTAACCAGCAAGCCTTAACCCAGCCTTAAGCTCTGGCACCAGAATTCTTAAACGGGCCTTAAGGTTTTGACGTTTTTTCCCAATACGGATTCCGCTTGATGCGCATACTACTGGTAGAAGACGACCACCTTTTGGGCAGCACCATGCTGGACATGCTGAGGGCAGACCAGCACACCGTAGACTGGCTGGACGATGGCCAGCAGGCGTTGAATGCCCTGGTGGATGAGCATTTTGACCTGGCCATACTGGATTTAACCCTGCCCAGGGTAGACGGCCTTGATATCGTTCGACATACCCGGCAACAGGGCAATCAGCTGCCCATTATCATTCTGACCGCCAGGGCTGAACTTGAGGAAAAACTGCAGGGCCTGGATGCAGGCGCAGACGATTACCTGACCAAACCCTTTGCCATGGCCGAGCTCAAGGCCCGAATTCGGGCCGTTACTCGCCGCAGATCAGCCACAAACCGGGACGAACTGATTGTGGGCCAGCTAACACTGGACCCGGCTTCGGCCCAGCTAACCTGCGGCAAAGACACCGCAACCCTGCCGCGCAGCGAGTTTCAAATTCTTCAATACATGATGCGTCACCCTGATCAGGTTGCCACCCGCAGGCGCTTGGAAGAGCAGCTCTATGGCTGGGAACCGGGCGCAGAGAGCAATGCCTTGGAAGTGCACATTCACCATCTGCGGCGTCGGGTAGGCAAGGCCACCATCAGAACGATCCGCGGCGTCGGGTATTTGCTGGACAGCCAGGCAGCCTCCGGAGTGCCGGAATGTCTCTGACTCGCACCCTCACGCTGTTGGTTACCTCAACGGTACTGTTGATTGCTCTGATCGCCGCCGCCTGGAGTTACGTTGAAAGCAATCACGAGCTGGAGGAGCTTTTTGATGCCGAACTGGCGCAAAGCACGCGCATTGTGCAGGGGCTGGTTCGCCACCTGGCAGACACCCGGTCGATGGAGCAGCTACCGCAAACCCTGCGCGAAACACTGACGCTGTCTATTGCTGAAGACCTTGACCCGGAAGCAGACGGTGACGAAATACTGCCCGGTGGTGCAGGGCACAAGTACGAGAAGAAACTGGCCTTTGAAGTCTGGACGCCCGACCGCGTGCCCCTGTTGGATACGCTCAACGCCGATGACGCCGGGGTTTTGGCCCCGGGCTACTCGTGGACCGAATCCCAGGGCTATCGCTGGCGGGTGTTCACACTGAAAGACGCGGCCACGGGCTTTTGGATCCGCACCGCCCAGCGCGAAGAAATTCGTGAGGAGCTGAGCCAGGAACTGGCCCTGGGTAACGTTCTGCCCTTACTCCTCGCGTTGCCGTTACTGCTGTTGGCTGCCAGCGCCGCCATTCGAATCGGTCTTCGCCCCCTGCTAAGGCTGGAGCGCCCTATCCGCAATATGGCGCCGGAACGGATTCACCCCCTTGATGACCGGCAGGCGCCGAAGGAAGTTTCAGGGCTGGTACAAGCTGTGAACAGTATGCTGAAGCGGCTAAACCAGGCTCTGGAACGGGAAAGACGCTTTTCAGCCGATGCCGCCCATGAACTGCGGACACCGTTGGCAGCCTTGCGACTGAATCTTGAAAAAGCCTGTGACAGCAATCCGCAGCAATTCAACACCCTGATCCAGTCTGTTGACCGAATGACTCATTTAGTAGAGCAGATGCTGTTACTGAACCGGGTCGACTCGGGGGCCGATTTTTCACCGCAGTACCATAATCTGTCTGAGATACTCGAGCAGAGTATTGCCGATGTGGCACCGCTGGCGCTAAAAAAGAATATTGAACCTGTATTACAGGACGATGCGGGCGAAGCCCTGGTGTGTTGCCATGACGCCCTGATCAACACGTTGATGCGATCCCTGCTGGCCAACGCGATTCAATACAGCCCGCAGCACACGGTGCTGGAAACCCGTCTGGTACCCTCCGCAGACGGCTATCACATCACCGTTTGCGATCAGGGCCCTGGCATTGCGACTGCGGACCGGGAACGGGCGCTTAGCCGTTTCGTGCGGCTTGACCAAAGGATTGGTGGCGGCGCGGGGTTGGGATTGGCCATTGCGCGGCGAATTGCGGAACTCCACGGCGGACAACTCATCCTGAACGCACGACCCGATGGCCAGTCCGGGCTCTGTGTCAGCCTTTGGCTGCCAGCGCGCACGGCGCTTTGCAATAGTACAGAATAGTACGGAATAGTTCGGCAACGGTAAGCAGCAGTGCTGAGCTGCAACGGTGAGCGTTAAGCGAAACCGGGCTTTAAGATTTCAACGCATTCAAGAGCGTTTCATCGTCCAGCGGCTGCCCCCAGCGATTGCTGTGCATCAGTTCGGTCAGGGGCAGGCGCGAACGCCAGCCTTTTGCCTGAAGCTCGGGCTGATCCAGAAACTCGCTGACGTAGCCAAGGCACAAATAAGCCAGCGGATACACGTTATCCGGCAGGTTCAGAATGCCTGCAAGTGTGGTTTGATCAACAATGCTCACCCAGCCTACACCGATGCCTTCTGCCCGCGCCGCCAGCCATAAGTTCTGTACCGCCAGGCACGTGCTAAACAAATCCATCTCTACAATGGAACTGCGCCCCAGTACATGGGTGCCGCCACGGCTGCGATCGCAGGTAATGCAGAGGTTTAAAGGGCTTTCGACAATGCCCTGCAACTTCAGGCTGCGATAGGTGTCCTGTCGCTCTCCACTATAATTGTCCGCGGCTTTGGCGTTTTCTTCGTGGTAGCTGGCCAACACCTTCTGGCGCACGTCCAGGCTGTCGATCAGAATAAAATCCCAGGGCTGCATAAACCCAACCGACGGCGCATGGTGCGCAGCTTTCAACAGCCGGGCCAGTACCGGCCGGGGGATGGGGTCTGGCAAAAACTGGGAACGGACGTCGCGGCGCTCGAAAATAGCCCGATACAGCCCGGCGCGTTCTTCTTCAGTGAAAGGCCGGTTGGGATCACTCATGGCTGCCTCGTCGGCCCAGGCGAAGTCGCCGCGGCATTCAGCCCCAGCAAGTCGCGCAGCCAGTCCGTATTCAGGTGTTGCTCCACCTGGTCCGCCAGCCATGAAACGGCAACTGAGCGCACTTGAGCAGCGCCGCAACGGCCATCAGAACCGCTGCAAACTGCGCCGCAGCCGGAATAGCATCGGCCCCTGCTGCAGCGGCAAGAATCTGGTCGATAAAGAGGGTGTTGTACTGGAAATACAGCAACGCAAACCCGAGCACGAGGCAAAGCTCCGCGAGTCTCGCAAAAATGAACTTTTTATGAGCCGCCAAGGCGGCCCTGGGCCTGTCCGGGAAGAACATCAGCAGCTGGTGAAGACTGATGCTGATCACAATCCAACTGGCGAGAAAAACCAGCAGGTGATTGGTTGTAACGATCAGAGAAACTGCTCCCAGTATGATCTGTAACCAGACTATAAAACGCCTCTGCCCCGGATCACCCGCAAGATACCTCATGGAGAACCGGGCCAGCGGCGCCAGATTCAGCCAGCTCGCGGACCCCGGCAAAAGCCAGCCGCTCATGGCACCTGCCAAGGCTGCGACAAAGGCAAGATTGCAAATCAAGGGGCTTTTAAGGAGGCTCCCAGGGGAGCTGTTAAGGGGTATTTTCATTGAGCTGGTGACCGGTCCAATAAAGTAGAGCAGCGGTACCAGAATCAAAAACAACGGCTCGATCATCTTAACATCGACCATTCATTGGGCCTTGGAATCGGATAGTAGTTAGATGGCTCTAGTATCAGAATCTTTTATCGTAAACAAAAATAGTTATTTACGATCCTTATGTTCTTCTAAAGAGAACGGTTAATCGCCTTTCATATCAGGACTTGAAACCAGAGGCCACGTTACTACCGCCCGCCTCCGCCGATGGCATTGGCTGCTTGGCCGGCGATATTGTCAGCCGCATTGACGCGGCCAGTCCCTGTTAGGCGTCGGCGTGACCCTGGCGTTCACCCTGCGCGGTGAACACGGCACCCGGAACCCGTCACCCGGCGTTTGCTGCCACTGGAACCGGCACTGTTACAAAGCACCAAGCGCTGGAACTCCCGGGCGCTGCCGGATTACACCGTGGCCGCCGACGCCCTGCTGTCGTCGCTGATTCGCAGCCACATCTTTGCCAGTGTATTTCGCGCCTCGGCCGAAGCCATGGTGACTGAAAACGCTGCGCGCCTGGCGCTGATGCAACAGGCCGAGCAGTCGGTGGATGAGCGTATTGACGTTGTAACGGGAGATTTGCGCTCGGTACGGCAGACCGAGATCACCAACGAATTGATGGACGTGATTATTGGTTTTGAGGCACTGAAGAAGAAACAACGCACTCTAAAAATAATGTAGCCAAAATTTACATTTTTTGACATTTCCCACGTGAATTTTTTGTTATGATCCGGTAAATAAAATTTATAGAGTTCATAGGAAAAAAAATGAATAAATGGATTGCAATTTCTTTCGCCACTGTAGCTATTTCTGGCTGTGCTACTTTTAATGGTGAACAGGCCGCCACCATGGACCGCGAGCAACATATCGCAGAACTGTCCCAAGAGATCGAAACGGTTGGATTCAACCGGGTTGAAATCCAGCCAGGCGTCGATGAATTTCTCAACTTGAGTGCCTCTTTGCTTGAACGTCAATATTCGGTCATGGGTGAATATCGAACCGTAACGGCCAACTATGTAGACGTTCAAGGTTTTATTGAAGCTAATAAGAAAGCCACGGATGAAGAATTAGCGGCAGCACTCATGGCATTTGACGCAGGAGCAACATCTGAGGAAGGCAAAATTGGCCCTAAAATCAAAGCCTACGAAGATGCTGTTGCTAACATCTCCGAGCAAAACGCAGGTCTTGGGCTAGAAGTCGCGGCGAACCTCCTCAAAGCTACCATTATCCTCAAGGACAACGCGCAAATAGTGGGAATTGCCACAGGTGTCAAAGCAGCCGGCAGCTTGTTCGGTGGCTCAGATAAGACAGCTGATAACGATTTGGGCCTCGCCCTTCTTCGTGCCAAAGATCAACTGTCTCTTGCTTACGATGCCAACAAAATCATTTCTCTTGAGCAAGAAACCATAGAGCAGATCAACGAATTTCAGGAAGAGCTTGAAAACAAGGCATGAAATTGATCTGCACTAGGGCGATGATTGTTTTCATCGCCCTTTTTTATATGTTCGCTCTTCCGGCACATGCGGCGCAGAAGCCTGCTTGGATTTTTGAGGCACCACAGTCGGGCCCCAGCTTGCAGTCAGTGGGCTCCGGCAACACCGTAGCCGAAGCTCGCCAAGTTGCTTTAGGCAACATCTTGCTGCAAGTCAGCCAGACTCTACAAGCCAATACCCGTTCAATCATCGAAAGCCATAATGGCGTTGCCAACACTCAGTTTCAGCAAAAGGCTCAGGGTAAGTCACTGAACCTGGATATCAGCCAGACGAAGATTGCCCGCCAATGGCGAGACCCGGACACTAGCGATGTTTACCTACAGATTGCCGTTGCCAAAACGGATCTTGTTCGAGCACTGGAAGACCGGTTAGCAAAGATGGCAGTGCTGCGGTTCCCAGACACATCCAGCCAAACCGATCAGCTGTTGTGGGCGTTAAAACACCTCGAGTCACTTGACCTTGGCCTGCGTTTGGATCGGGCATTGACCGCGCTCGGAGCAGGGCAGCCCGATACTCGGGCACACCTAGCCGGTAATCAGAAAAAAGCCATGTCGATCTGGCAGACCGCCGGCGTGCGAATTATCGCCAAGCAGTCCTTGGACTCTATATCAAACCTGATCCGCCAGCGCCTGCCCACATCCACGAATACGGCTCTTTGGCTGCAACTCAACCAACAAACGTATCACCGTTTGGCCAACGGACGAACAGAAATCAAGAAGGTGCTTTCCATAAACCTGAAGCAACCGCACTCTCCTTTCACCAGCTACTACCAGCGCGAAGTGGTGGCCCTTGCCGCAGGCCCGGACCGCAGTTCTGCCGCGTTGGCCGCCGAACAGGCGCTGGCCGACAAGCTTAACCAACCGCTAGCCAACTGGCTTTTTTAACAGGGATACCGTAATGAGAAAGTTTGCCCAAGTTACCGTTATTGGACTTACGGTCACTATGCTGACTGCCTGTCAAAGCGGCCCCGCCCGCCAGACCTCTGACACCATAGTCAGCAACCGTGCATCTAATGTCACAATTGCCCGCAGTGCATATAATTTCGAGGATGCGGACATCAAGGTACCGGCCTACTTCGACACCCAAGGCTTGCAGAAATGCAGCTTTGAACAGGCCAACGAAAATGACGGCTGCCCTCTGAAGAAGCCCATTGTGCGAATGTTTTTTGGCGGCACAGATGTCGGCGGCGAAGGCCAAGGCGTGGATGCACTGCGGGCTTACGATGACACGCAGTTACTGTTCATGTTGGAAAGTCAGTTTGCTGGCATCAACCGCTTCCGGATTGTTACCCGCGATGACGATGTTATCGCCGAGGAACAACAGATTTTTCTCGAACAGCAGGGCGCTCTCGCTACCGCTGAGCGCAATGACGGGCAGAGGGCTCTCAAGCCTGACTTCATTGTTAAATTGAACACCCTTAGAACCGTCAAAAGCGAGGGCAGCATTACCGGCTGGATGGACTACACTCTGGAAATAACCACCGCGATTTTGAATCCGTCCACCCGGGAACTGATGTCCTACCCAAACCTGGGCAAAATTCGGGTCAAGTCCGAGGATGTTCGCGAGCGCAGCGAACTGAAGTACGTCATGGTGAACAACCGCTACACTACGGGTTTCCGCTACCACGATGCCGCCCATGTCAACGCTGTTATCAATGACATGACATCACGGGGTGTTGATATCCTGCTGACTCGCATGCTCTCAGAAATGCCGGCCACCGCTCAGGTACAAGGCATCAAGGGCAACCAGATCAGCCTGGACCGCGGCCAAAACGCCGGTGTTCTACCCAATGAAACCATGATTATCTTTCAATACGAGGCCGGTTTTGTCGAGCCGATTGGCGTGGCTCACGTTAACCCGTCCCGCAACAGTGCCGCCGGCGAAATGATTCTCTGGAAAAAAAGCCGGGTGGCAAACGATGTTGAAGATCAGGCGGCCGATGGTATTTTCCGCCCGCGCAACGGCGCCAAAATCTTTGCCGTTTCGGTAGGCACACCGGCTGGCTTTTTGGAGTCCCGTACATGAGGCTAAAACGTGTCCTGTTACCGGCATTGTTGCTGGCCTGCAGCAATGCAATGGCCCTGCCCACATTTATGACCAGCGGCGACCTGTCTGTAGATGGT
Source organism: Marinobacter sp. LV10R520-4 (assembly GCF_002563815.1). NCBI lineage: Bacteria > Pseudomonadati > Pseudomonadota > Gammaproteobacteria > Pseudomonadales > Marinobacteraceae > Marinobacter > Marinobacter sp. LV10R520-4. The sequence continues at coordinate 1,321,051 of NZ_PDJM01000001.1, forward strand.
TGCGCCTATGGCCGGAGCACCATGGCAGTGGATGATGCCACAGCCAATGCCTTACAGGAACTTGCCAGTTTTCTGAGCTCTCCCAAGCTGTTTACCGAAAGCACCGCCAACGAAGAGTTGGACACGGCAACCTCCACCTGGCTGCAGGAACTCCGCGACATGTCTGTGGAAGGCCTGCAACTGCAACGGATGCCGGTGACAACTTCCAGCCCGAGAATTCAGGGCAATGACACCTGCGTCACCGTTACCTTAGTTCGAGGCACCTTGCCCGGCAACCAAAGTAACGGTGACAGCGGACGTTGGGAGTCTGGCACACCGGAAGTTACCGTTACGGTGACCGGTGAAGGCTGGCCTGACAAAAGCCGCAGCCTAACAGCACGCAACCAAGCAGAACTGGACGCCCTAAAACGGGCGGTATCGCAGGTTGTCGGAGTATGGCTAACGCAACAGCGGGCGCAATTTTCAACCATGGAAGAGCGAGCGTCTGGTAGCAGCAGCTCTATCGCCCTAAACGATATGATCTCCCAGCAGCTTTACACTCGCTCGGAAGGGCTGGTAAAAGAATGGAAAACGCTTAATTTCCGAGACCTTGAGAACGGTGGCATAGAAGTGACCATTCAGGCCGTGGTGGAAAAGCAACTTTTGGCTACTGCGGCCAACGACGTGCTCACCGCCATTGGCTCGCCCCGTGTTGCCGTAGTAGGTCCGCAAGCCGTAGCCGGCCCACTAAAAGCCTGGCTCAATACAAACGGCGTGGAAGTCAGTCAAAGCGCCAGTTTGCGCATTGTGGCGAATGCCCAACTAAAAGCCAGAGGCAACACCCGCCGTCTGGCTTTAACAGTCACCGTCGAAGATCTTTCCGGTCAGCAATACGGGCTTTGGCGCAACGATCCCAGCCTGCTGGCTTTGCCTGCTTCGGATACCGTTCAGACCGACTTGATTGACGTCCATTTAGCCTTGCCAGCGCAACAAAAAAGCCTGCGAGCAGAGCTTCAACAAGCCTTCCAGTCCATGGTGGCTCAAGGCGGCCTGCTACGGGAAATTCGTTTGCGAAAAGGTTTGCTGCGTGAGCCCGACAAACTTCAGGCCTTGCTGGCCACGCTCGGTGGTGCCCGCGATGTGGCCGTCAGTTCCAACGGCAATTATCATCAAGCCAGCCTTCGTTATGCCGGTGCCACTGGCGACCTTGTCAGTGCCATTCGTCAATCACTTCGACCTATTGCGGCCGAACCTCTGCCCCAAGCCAATATTTCTAATGGCTACGAAATTACATTTAATTAAGGAAAGATGAATGAAACGTTCCGTATTCGGACTAGCACTGTTTCTATCCCTGCCGGTTGCCGCACAGGATTTCGACCTTACTGACATGGCACCAGCCCGCCCCGGCGGCACGGTAGACACTGCGGGTGTCTCCAGCGAAGGTGACATGGTGCTGGCAGAAAGCGATCAGCAGGGTGTTGCAGTAGCACACCAGCAACTGATGGACAGTAACAGCGACGGGATCAAATTGATTCAGGTTGGCAGTGGCATCGGCATTTTGTCCACCGGTAGCACGAGCTACCAGACCTACGACAATCTGAACGCAACCCTGCTTTCGAAGCGTGGCGCTTACACCCAGGCAGCCTTAATTGCCAAAAAGCAGCTGATCGAGAACATAACGGGCCTGCAACAAACTTGTGAAAACGCTGCCCAATCTACTATTGATGTCATCGACACCGGCTCAGACAGCGTCGGCAACACCCAGACGTCGCTGCGGGAAAACTGTGCCGAAACGGTCAAGGGCGCACTTTCCGGCTACGTAACCTTCGATGTGTACGACAATACTGACGATAAGGAAGTTCGAGTCAGCCTGATCTCAACACCAAAAACACGGGCTCAAATTCGCAGCAACCGGGGCGCGGTATCAGTCACCTCTGACCCCAACGCAATCTTTAAAGAAGTTGTTGCAGACATCAACCGTGGCGTGCTGCCACCCGTCGGCGCCAAGGTATTAACCCACGCCGATTCCGGTGAAGTGGTTCTGATGGGCTACGGGTCAGCGATTATTCGCAATAACAGTAATAAGCAGATCGCCCGTAAACTTAAAGATGCCGCTAAGCGCCAATCACAAACTCGCGCCCGCTCCGCTCTGTTAGCCACCATGCAGGGCGAAGAAGTGTACTGGGAAGGCGGCTTTAACGAAAAACAAATAGAAGGTAGCCAGCAGTTCGAATACGTGGATCCCAGCCTGCAAGACCCGGCTGAAGTCAAAATATTGGACCAAGAACGTAACTCTTTCCTGAATCAAATGAAGATGTCTGATGTATATGGATCAGTGACCAAAGGCCAACTGCCACCGGGGGTATCTACGCGTAGCTTCGGCAGCAAAGATGGATATTGGATGTATACCGTTGCCGTGTACGCCCCTACTCTAGAAGCCACCGCTCGCGAAGCCGGCCGGGAGATGCAGGGTAAGGCAGCTGCTAAGCCCAGCGACACCGGCCGTAATATCAGTATTCACAACGGCCTCAATGAGAACTCCGCGAACCCTAGTGGTGCGTCAGGCCAGGTCTCTAACTCCGACTCACTGTGAAGCGCATCACTCTAGCTTGCGCTTTGGTGGGGCTGGGATGTATGTCCCAGCCTACCCTGGCCGGCATCGCTCTGAACCAGTTTGACACCCACTATTCCGAAGGGGAGGCCGCCGTTCGCCCCCAGCGGGATTTCCCAGATTCGTTGCTTCACCAAGCTTGCCGACGCGTATTAACCGGCCCGGCAAGGCTTGAAGTTCGTGACCGCCTGGCAGAAAAAATGCAGCTGACGCTGCCTGAAGATACAGGCTTTATTGTCGCCGACATTACAGACTATCGTTCTTGGATCAAGGACAAATGGCTGCATTGCACCGGTACCGTGACCGTCAAAGATTGGCCACAGAACCTGGCGGGTCTGGCCATTCGTGTGGCTTGGTACCATGCCGACCAGAATGAGCTGGAGCCTCTTCGCCCGCTGTTGAAACTGGCTCTGGAGCATTCCGCCACCACTGCCGATGCCGTGGCCTTGATCGCACACCTGGCACCAATGGAACAACAGCTGAATTACCTGGACGCCAACCTGAAGCCTGAACAGCTGACGATGCCTGCCTCAATAAAGGCCGTTGCTGAAATCTGGCTGCAACAGAAGCGCTGGGAGGAAATCATCCGCCTGACTGAACGCTGCGACACCCTCGCTTGTCGTCGGTTACAGCTCGACGCTAAAGAACAGAAGGAAATAGAAGATGCTGAAAAAGTGGATGATTTGTCTAGCTATTTTTAGCCTGAGCGGCACCGCCGTTGCCGATGATAGCGCAGAATTCGAAGCGTTTTTGCAGCAGCAGGATACAGAATTCGATATATTCCAAACTCAACGCCAACAGGAATTCGAGACTTTTGTAAAACGCTGGCAAGAAGCCGAACAGGCCTACCGCGAAAAAGTCGCCAGCCAATGGGATGACCCGGAACTGAGCGGCAAAACCCGGCTAGTGCAGTACTCGGACGACTTGAAGCAGCGCACCGTGGTGGATTATGAAGCAAATACCATCACTGTGGAATTGAATCAGGACCAGGCCGACACCGATATTCAGCAGGTAGTTGCGCAACAACTGAACCAACTGGGTAACGCCACTGTTGCTGAAACGGCCAGCCAAGACCCAGTGCTGATCAATGCCCGTGTTGCCATCGACTCTCGCAGCCAGAACCAGGTGCCTCACCGAAAGCTTGTGCCCGGGCTTGCCGGAACCGAACAACAAGCCCTGCGTAACGTGAAAATTACCCGCGACGGAGGCAAGGTAAAAGCAACGGTACAGATGACTGGCCGCAACACCCAGGAGAAGATTGAAGAAATCTTGCCCGTAGTGCAGCAAAACGCCAAGAAATGGGGTGTACCACCTGCGCTGATCCTCGCCATCGTACACACAGAGTCTAGCTTCAATCCTTTGGCGCGATCGCACATTCCCGCCTTTGGCCTGATGCAGATTGTCCCTGTTTCGGCTGGCAAAGATGTTTCCAAGGAACTCTATGGCAGCCAGCGGTTGCTCTCGCCAGATTACCTTTACGACCCCGAAAAAAATATACAAGCCGGCAGCGTTTACCTGTATTTGCTGTTGAACCGGTACTTCAAAAATGTGGTGCAGGGTGAAAGCCGCTTTTATATGGCGGTCTCTGCCTACAATACGGGCCCCGGCAACGTAGCCAGGGCCATGAGCAATACAACCCGACTGTCCGCCGCAAGCAACGCCGCAAATCAGTTAAGCCCAACCGAGGTTTACCAGCGCCTACAGCAGAACCTGCCAGCGCAAGAAACCCGAAACTATCTCACCAAAGTGACCAAGCGTTACGCCCAATATCAAACACACCTGGAGTCACAACCATGATGCTGAAAAAAAGCCTGCTGGCCCTGTCACTGGGCGCCCTGCTCAGCGCCTGTGCGTCTGCGCCTGAGTCAAGTGCCATCGATACTACCCGCGAAGTCACCGGCAACCCGCTGGACAACGCGCCATCTTGGGTGTTTTTACCAAAATCCGACAAAGGCCTGGCCGCATCTTCCTGCGTAGAATGGACCGGCAATATGTCTATTGACCGCCCCCACTCCATCGCCAATGCTCGCGCAGACCTGGCCCAGCAAATTAACATTAAAGCCAGCGTTCTGGACAAACTGTACAACCGCAAGCTTCAAACCGAAGGAAAGTCTGATGTGGGCTCTACCTTTGAACAGGTATCCAAACAAATCGCCAGCGAATCTCTGGCCAACTCCACGCCGGAAGAAATCTCGCTGGCCACGCTTGATGGCAAGAAGTACCTGTGCACACTGGTTGTTCTGAGCCAGAGCGAAAATACGTTTGATGACCTTGTTGAAGGTTCTGGCCGCCAACTGGACCCACAGTCCAAGGCCGCCCTGTATGAAGAATTCCGAGCGCAAAAGGCCATGAAAGATCTGGAAAAAGAGTTGGAATCGCTGTAACTACAGCCAGCAAGAATGCCTGATGGCGAAGGTGGGAACACCTTCGCCATCAGGCACGCGTTATTCATAACCCCAAAATGTCGCGCAACCAGTCTGTATCCAGATGTTGCTCCACCTGATCCGCCAGCCGGTCAAGCTGGGCCAGACGATGCTGCTGATAGTCAACCGCTACACCTGAGTGGTCCAACCCCGCCCATTGCAACAGGGCTTCACAAGCCCCGGGCTCATCAAAAATCCCGTGCACATAGGTGCCCGCTACCTGTCCGTCGGCACTGACAGCACCTTCATTGTGGCCGTTCATCTGACCCAGCGGGCGCGCCAGAGCTGCGCCTTCGCTCACGCCGTTGTGCATTTCGTAGCCGCTGAAAACGACCTCTGATTGTTCAGAATGCGGGTCTGGCATGGCGAGAGTTCCACGGACGTTTTTGAGCTGCTTGCCGGCCACCATAGTGGTGGTCATGGCCAGCAGGCCAAGGCATTCAGTTTTGCCACTGCTGCCTTCCAGCCCGTCGGGATCGTTCACGCGCTCACCCAGCATTTGAAAACCACCACAAATGCCAAACACTTTGCCGCCGTAACGCAGATGTTTTTGGATGGCCTGCGTCCAGCCCTGAGCGTGAAGAAAGGCCATATCGGTGCGGGTGCTTTTGCTGCCGGGCAGAATAATCAGATCAGCCGCAGGAATGGGTTGGTCCGGGCCGATGAACTGCAGATTCACCCCTGAATGCAGGCGCAGGGGGTCAAAATCGTTGTGGTTACTGATGCGCGGCAGCACTGGCACAATCACGTTCAACGCGCCGGCTTCGCTGGTACCGCTGGTGCCAATGCTGTCTTCGGAATCCACAATCAGGCCGTGAAGATAGGGCAGTACGCCGATCACCGGTTTGCCCGTGCGTTCGGTCAGCCAGTCCAAGCCCGGTTCCAGCAAGGCAATATCGCCGCGAAAGCGGTTGATGATAAAACCTTTTGTGCGGTTCTGTTCGCTGGCGGAAAGCAACTCCAGAGTGCCTACCAGCTGAGCAAACACACCACCCCGGTCGATATCGCCCACCAACAGCACCGGGCAATCTGCCGCTTCGGCAAAGCCCATATTGGCGATGTCGTTGGCGCGCAGGTTGATTTCAGCGGGGCTGCCGGCGCCTTCGGCGATGATCACATCATAGCGTTGGCTAAGCGCACGCCAGGCGGCCATCACCGCCACCATGGCCTCGGCTTTGTAGGCGTGATAATCCAGCGCGTCCATATTGCCGTGCACTTGGCCGCGCAGAATCACCTGGGCGCCGCAGTCGCTTTGTGGCTTCAGCAATACCGGGTTCATATCACTGTGGGGTTCAAGGCCGCACGCCAGCGCCTGCAGTGCGGTCGAACGGCCAATTTCACCGCCGTCTATGGTCACCGCGCTGTTCAGGGCCATATTCTGCGGCTTAAACGGCGCCACCGACACACCCTGGCGCGTCAACCAGCGGCATAAAGCCGCCACCACGGTGGTCTTACCGGCGTCAGAAGTGGTGCCCTGAATCATCAGTGTGACCATAATCTACAACTCAACGCCCTTTTGGGCTTTTATGCCCTGGTCTTTGAATGCGTGCTTCACCACGCCCATTTCAGTCACGGTGTCGGCCAAGTCAATCAGTTCCTGGGGCGCGTTGCGGCCGGTAACCACGACGTGCTGCATCTCAGGCCGGCCTTGAAGATCGTCCAGTACCCGATCCAGATCAATGTATTCGTACTTCAGCGCAATATTCAGTTCATCCAGCAAAATCATGTCGTAGCTTTCGTCTTTCAGCATGACCGCAACAATTTCCCAGGCAGCTGTGGCAGAGGCCACATCCTGTTCCCGGTTTTGAGTTTCCCAAGTGTAGCCCTGCCCCATCACGTGATAATCGACGTTAGGCAGATTGCGGAAAAAGGCTTCTTCGCCGGTGCTGAAGGCGCCTTTGATAAACTGCACCACACCCACTTTCATGCCGTGGCCCAGGGCGCGGGCAACCATGCCAAAGCCGGAGCTGCTTTTGCCTTTACCCGGGCCCGTCAGCACCAGCAAGACACCTTGCTCTTTCTGGGCGCGGGCAATGCGTTCGTGCATCATTTTCTGCTTGGCCGCCATACGGCGGGCGTGGCGTTCGGGGTCTTTAGCGCGTTCACGCATTTAATGGTTCCTTCTCAGTTAACGGATGAAAGGGCTGGCCCAGGCCAGATTCACTAACGGCAGCGTGAGCGCGTCAGGATCCCCGATGTCTGGCAGTCATCGTTCGCCGCACGCACGGACGGATACGCCGCGGTGCCGCCCTTACGGGCAGAACCGAAAGCTTCCCGCTGTTGCGGATCCAACTGACCTGCCACCCAGTCCATCAACGGATGGTCAGGACGGGTGTGGCCGCTTCCGAGCAGGCCATGGTTGATAATATTGTTGGCGAAATCACTTAATAGCGGTTTCAGGGTGAAGATATCCACCTTCCAGAACCCACGTTTGGCTGCTAGCAGAGCGATCGCCTGCATATGCGTCTTGACGTGGACATTGTGACCCTCACCCAGAAAGTCATCCAGGCCAAGCCCGTGGCGATCCTGAAAATACACGTCATTAACCTCATCCCAAACGCTTGAGCGAATCACCTGCGGGCTGGTTATCTGCCAGCCCCAGAGGTTATCCAGAAAATCGCTGCCCATGGTGCGGGCACCGGCATAACCATGCTCCATTAACGGTGCCAGCCACTGCGGATTCAAATTGCGGGCGCGAAGTTCAACCTGCAACGCGCGCTGAAGTGAATCGACACGCGGGTTCTTTGGATCCTCATACTGCAAAACCCGATTTTCCGGCGGTTCACCCCGCAGATGTTCCACTGCATTGGAGAGGCCGCCTTGAAAGTCGAACCCGTCGTCGTTATCAAGCAGGCCGTACAAATGGCTTGACCGGCCCAGATAGGTTTTGTCTACGGTAGGCTGCCTGTGTACCGGCGGCGCGCCCCGACTGCCCGGCCGCCAGCAGAACCCGGACATCGGCAACCCAGCGCGCGGCCACGCCATTGGTTGCAAGCGATTCAATGCCGCGCTCACGCAGGGCCACCGGCAATACCGACAGTGCCTGATCAAGGGCAGGCGCCAAATCCGGGTGGTCGTTAACGATCGTTTTTGCGGCGCCCGCCAGCGCGTAACGAGAGGCAAGGTCCAGCCATTCCAACTTGCTACCGTAAAGATCCCGGAAAAGTCCGGACGTGGTAAAAACCACATTGCGCCGCACCGGGTTATCGGTGCCCGGCCCGGCCGGCAGCCGCTCCAGGCCGTTAACAATACCCCGACTGTTCCAAACCGGCCGGATACCCATAAGTTTCAGACCGAAAGCGATCATCACGCCTTCGTCGCGCACCGTATCTGAAGCCCAGAGAACCAACGCATCACTTTCATCACGCTGTCGGGTACCGGTTTTTTCTGCCTTTGCGACCAGTTCCTCAGCCAGCGACCACGCAACTCGTGTTGGAATCAGGTCGTCCGACAAGGCATGGAAATTTCGCCCGGTGGGCAGAACCTCGGGGGTTCGTAACGGATCATTGCCTTGCCCTGGTGCCACAAAACGACCATTGAGCGCATTCAGCCAGCTCTTGCGTTCCGCCGCCGGCGAACCGGCCAGCTTCTGTCGCCAATCCGGGTTTGGTTTACCGGAGTCGCCTGCCATTGAGGTCAGCATGGTATCCAACATCTCAGGGGTCCAGTCCTGACCAAACACGTGCAGGCCCAGGGGCATGTAATGCTCTTGTATGCTGGTCACATAATGCCCGGCTTCGTGAACCAGCAATTCCGGCGACAACTCATCGACCGAGACCTCGTCGGCCGCAAGACCCATTTCACTGGCAATTTCATGTTCGATATCTTCGGCGATATCCAGTTCGGCAATTTTTTCCCGAAGCAACGCCAGCGCTCGCTCCCGGGTGGGGCTGTCGGGTTCGGTGGCAGACTGCCAGGTCTCCACTAACTGCCTTACTTCAAGCAAATTGTCGTACAGTTCGGTGGCCGCCAGAGGCGGCGTCAAATGGCTGATCATCACGCCCAGTGCCCGGCGCTTAGCCTGTATGCCCTCGCCAACGCCGTCCACAATGTAGGGGTAGATCAGCGGCAAGTCGCCACCCAGAAGATCCGGATAATCGTCCTCGGTCAGGCCCGCACGCCGCCGTGGCAGAAACTCACGGGTGGAATGCCGCCCCACATACACCAGCGCATCGGCCTTATAGTGATCCCTCAGCCAATGATAGAAACCCACGTATTGATGCGTTGGCGGAAAGGTGGTGTTGGCGTGAAGCAGCTCTTCATTCACCTCCCAGCCTCTTGGCGGCTGTGGCCCAATAAAGATGTTCCCGAACCGCAGACCGGGGAAAATCAGGCGATCATTCACCACCATCGACCGCCCTGGCGCCTCACCCCAACCCTTCAATCCTGGAAGGTCAGTATCGGTTAGTGCCACTCGCAGAGCATTCAGCTCGTTCTTATGGCCGCCTTCTTTCAGCCGGCGGATCCATAATGTTTCGTAGTCATCAAGACGGGCCAGGGCTGTGGGTCGATTGGGATGCTTCACATTTTCGATCAAATGCCGAAGGTCCCTCACGCCCCGGTCCAAAATACCCAAGGCCAGGCCCTGTTCAGCAAGTTGATGGGCCTGTTCGAGACGTTCATGAAGATACCCGGTAGGACCATGAACCATTTCCTGCTGCACGACGCCGGGCAGAGACTGCAGATAACCCCGGTAAGTCTCCGCGCTCATTGATGGTACCTCACCGGCCATTTCCTGCAGCGCGCGCGGGTCATCCGGCAAGCTGACGCCACGCTGCTGAATCAGGTCGAGTAAGGCTTCCGGGCTGTCCGGCAGGGTGCCGGTGTTGTAACCCTCAGCTTGCAACCAGGTCAGCATTTCAAACAGTGAGGCCGGCACGTCCAGATTATCCGCCCCCACATTCTGGCGCCCCGGGGGATGGTTGTAGTAAAGAATCGCCACCCGCTTGTCAGCGTTCGCTTTGGTTTGCAGCACCTGCCAGCGCTTAAGGCGGTCAGCCAGCGCTTGCACGCGGTTTAGCACCGGTTGTGTCAGCGTGAGTGCCACACCTGTTCGCGAATCAATCACTTCTGGTTCCGCCGTTGCCAGCACCATAGGCTGGCTGACGCCCTGAAGTTCCGGCATTGCCAGCTTATAATGCACTTTGTCGGCGGGAATCCCGTCAACGGATAACTGCCACTGATTGCGGGTTCGTGAAGCCAGCCTGAGCCCTTTGATCACCGGGACGTTGAGGCGAATGAGCTCCTGCGTTACCTGCAGACGGCCCTCGCCACCACCGATGGTAAAATCCTGCAGGCTGACAATGCCCGCCAGCGTCGCCGGCTGAATCGTCGCTTCCAGGGCGCTTAGGGCATCAAGGCTGGCACCGCCCCAGCGGGAGAGAATAGCGAAGCACTGCAGGTCTCGGGCTTTCAGGGCTGCACACATATCGTTCAGCAAATCCCGGTCGCCGGGCCGATCACCGCTATCAAGATCGAGAATCGCCACCACAGGGCCGTCTGCCAGCTCTAATCGGGAAGCGTCGGCGTTGGCTTCACCGTTCTGATAATAGCGGATGCTGGCACGGGGTTCGGGCTTTTCATAATCCATATCATGACCCGCGCGGGCCAATAGCCAACGCATCAGACCATCAAGGTACTGTGGCGTTCTGCCCTGATAGAAGGCCCTGCCCTCCAGCCAGGCGGCCTGGTCCGGAAATGCCGCCTGCCGGTCTGCCAAGTCATCACTGGCGTCAACACCCGCCGCTGGAGCAGCCACCAGCATTCTGAGCCCGGCATCGTCCAGCGACGCCAATGGCTGGCGACCATTAATCTGCGATAACCGGGAGATACGCCAATCACTGTTGATACCCAACACGGGCATCTGCCTTGCGGCGTCATCCGCAATTACTTGCTCTATTAGCGTTGCAAGACGGTTAACCTGGTCGCCAAATACCGCCGCCAACACCAGTGCATCTGCGCTCTCAAGCAGTTCAAGCACGTGTTCATCGCTCTGGACGGCAAGCTGTGCCGGGGTTCGTAACACCACTTGATGACCAGGGTTTCGATCCAGAAAGCGATGGGCGCCTGCGGCCATTTCCGCAGCTGAACGCTCCGAAACAATACCCATAACAGTGGCAGCCACCAGCGGCGGAGCCCAAATTGACATCGTCAGGGCGATCAAAAGGGTCTTCAAATATCGCATCAGCAGAAATCCTCATGCATCAGTTTTCTCCGAGGCGCTGGGGAATCTCAGTGGCTGGCCGCGAAAAATAGCGGCCACTAATGCGGGTGCCGATGGGAAATAGCCGTGGAAGTAGCTGCCAATCAGACCCTTCTCGCAGAACACGGCTTCGCTGCCGGTACCCGCTTGCTTATAGGTATGGGCGGCAGGCTTCCAGGAGGTCTCAAGCGTAGAACGGTGATAGGTGTGGCCCCGCAGTTCGCCTTCTTTTGCCGTCAGGCTGTGCATGCCCAAACCCTGTAAGCGCTTGGCCATGGCCGCGCGGCCCGGAATTAATCCAAGCAGCGAATGCACAGCCCCTTCTTTGTCTGCCAGCTCTTCTGCACACGCCATAAAGCCACCACATTCGGCCAGTATCGGCTTGCCTGCGTGGTAAAAAGCACGAATGGAATCCATCATTGTGGTGTTGTTTGCCAACGTGTCGCCATGCAGCTCGGGATAGCCACCGGGAAGCCAGAGGGCGTCTGCCGGTGGTAACTGCGCATCGGCCAGGGGTGAGAAGTAATGCAGCTCTGCGCCCATCGCTTCCAGCAGTTCTGTATTGGCGCGATAGATAAAACTGAAGGCCAGGTCGCGGGCGATGGCAATGCGCACACCCGCCAGCAAAGCATCGGGTTGTGAGCGCTCTGGCGCTGCGATGGCCACCGCTTTTGGCAACACATCCAGGCCCGCCGCTTTGAGCACTTCGGCCGCCTGATCAAGCTGTTGATCCAAACCTTCCAGCTCTGCCGCCTGAACCAGACCCAGATTCCGGTCCGGAATGCTCATGGCGTCATCCCGTGGAATAGCGCCCAGCAGGCTGATGCCATCCGGCAAGCGTTCTTTCAGCATGTCGCCATGGCGCGGGCTGCCAACTTTGTTGGCAATAACCTGGTACACCGACAACTCAGGGTCAAAGCTTGCCAGCCCCAGCACCAGGGCACCGAAGGTTTGCGCCATGCCGCTGGCGTCAATCACCGGCAGTGCCGGAATACCCAGCCGTTTGGCCAGATCAGCGCTGGACGGGGTGCCGTCGAACAGCCCCATGGCGCCTTCAATTAAAATAAGGTCGGCGTCCTGTGCGGCCTCTGCCACCCGCCAGCGGCATTCGTCTTCTCCGGTCATCCACGGGTGCAACTGATACACCGGCTGGCCGGATGCTACTTCCAGCACCATCGGGTCCAGGTAATCAGGGCCGTGCTTGAACACCCGCACTTTGCGACCAGCATTGCGGTGCAGGCGCGCCAAAGCGGCTGTAACCAAGGATTTACCCTGCCCGGAGGCGGGTGCGGTAATCATTACTGCCGGGACGGTTATGGTCATTGATCAGCCAGATTCAGAGTGATGATTAAAAACTAACGGGTACAAATACGGGCGCACCATCTGCTTCTACGGTGATTAATTTCTGGTTGTAGAGCCGTTCAAGCGCTGCCGGCTCCAACATATTCTTAGCGGGCCCCCAGCAGGCATCGCCGTTGGTATAGAGCAAAAGTACGTGAGTGCACCAGCGTGCCGCCAGATTCAGATCGTGCAGGCACATGAACACGGTTTTGCCAGCACCCGCCTGATCCCGCAGCAGATTCATCACCTTGACCTGGTGGTGCAAATCCAGGTGATTTGTGGGTTCGTCCAACAGCAGGATATCGGGGTTTTGGGTCATCAGGGTGGCGATGGCCACGCGCTGACGTTCGCCTCCGGATAGAGTGTTCAGTAAACGATCTGACAGCTGATTCACGTCCAGCGTGGTCAAAGCCTGCTCCGCACGACGCAGATCTTCACCCTGCTCACTGTCCCAGGGCGATAACCAGGGGTGGCGACCGATCAAAGCCGTTTCCAGAACGGTCGCCGGAAAACTGTCCTGACGTTCCTGAAACACCAGGCCCAGTTGCCGGGCTATATCGCGACGTTTCAGTGCGGTGAGCGGGCTGTTGTTCAGCTGCACCTGGCCACTGCGGGCGGGCAATAATCCGGCCAGTGTGTGCAATAACGTGGTTTTGCCGGCGCCGTTGGGGCCCAGCACGCCCCATATCTGACCGGGCTCTATGCTCATGTTCAAAGGGAAGCCGTCAGGCCGGCCGGGTACGTTGATGACCAGATCGCGAGTGTTCAGAGTGCTCAGCGTGCTCATCAGCGGCTCCGGTGCAGCAGGTATAGGAACGTGGGCACGCCCAGCAAAGCAGTAATCACACCAACGGGCAACTGTTCGGGCGCAATCACGGTGCGTGCAAGGGTGTCTGCCAATACCAGCAAGGTACCGCCAGCCAGTGCGCTGGCAGGAAGAATTATGCGCTGGTCGTTGCCCAGAATCAGTCGCAGCATGTGGGGCACAATCAAGCCAACAAATCCGATACTGCCTGCGGTGGTGACCGCTGTTGCTGTCAACAAACTGGCCAGAACGTAAATTGTCCACTCCAGCGGTCGCACCGACACGCCCAGCGCCGCGGCTTGCATGGGGCCCCGCGCCAGCACGTTCAGATTACGGGCCAGGGGCATAATCACTACAACTGACACCGCCAACACTACAACTGCCGGCCAGGGGGAGCGGGCGTAGGATACATCGCCCATCAGCCAATACAGCATTCCAGGCAATTTGTAGGAAGGGGTAATGGCCAGCATCAGGGTAATCACGGCGCCCCAGCCGGCCGCAACTACAACGCCGGTCAGCAACAGGCGTGACGGTGTCCAGCTGCCGGTACCGTGGGCAAGGCCAAACACCAGCACGGTTGCCAGCATGGCGCCGGCAAAAGCCGAGCCCGATATGATCAACGTGCCCATTCCCCCCAGCATGGCCAGTAATGCGCCAACTGCTGCGCCACCGGAAAGCCCAAGCACGTAAGGATCAGCCAAAGGGTTGCGCAGCAATACTTGCATCAGAGCGCCCGCCACGGCCAACAGCCCGCCGGTGCCAAACGCCGCAAGCGTGCGCGGCAATCGCAAATCCAGCAACAGGGTTCGGTGCAACGTGCTGCCTTCTCCCTGAATAACCTGCCACAAATCCGCAGGCGAAACCGTCACGCTTCCCAGCGCCAGCGCAAAAGCCATGGATGCCAAAGCCAACATACCAAGACCGAGCAGAGAGCGGGTCATCGTCTCATAACCTGAATGTTAACCCCGGGCCTACAAATTTTCACGAGCGCTTTCCAGATTCTCACGGGCATTTGCCAACTTTCCGCACACCGTTTGAATAGCATCAAGCAATCTCGGCGTAGGCCGGGAAATGGGCGAAGCCGGCACGAAAAACAGATTGTTTTTTTCCACCGCGGTCAGCCCCGCATACTTCTTCCATTCATCCAGCTGTTCGTCGCTGACGCCTTCAACGCTGCCGGTAAGAATGGCATCGGGGTCCGCCTGTAATACAACTTCTGCGCTGATTCTGGGTATTAACCTTTGCATGTCGCCAAACACATTCACGCCGCCACACAACTTCAGCACTTTGCCAATCAGGTGCTCGTTGTTAACCGTCATTAACGGTTTTTCCCACACTTGATAAAACACCGGTATGGGTTCAACGCCAGCGTACTGCTGTGTTAAAGCGGCAATACCTACGCGGAAGCGCTCGGCTTCGGCAAAACCTTCCAGCTCGGTGCCCGCAAGCGTGGCAAGCCGTTCGATAACACTGGACACCCCCGCAAAGGTGCGGGGTTCTATAGCAAAAGTGGACACGCCCAGCTCTTGAAGCAACTCAACCTGTGCTGGCGGATTACCTGTTACCCAGGTCACCACCAGATCAGGATTGAGCGCGATCAGGGCCTCCATATCTACCCGGGTGTGGCTGCCCACCGACGGCAACGTAAGCGCAGCCGGGGGATAGTCGCTGTAATTAACCACGGCCATCACTTTGTCGCCGGCGCCGGCTGCGAACACCAGCTCTGTGGCGCCAGGCGACAAAGTGATAACTCGCTGTGCCGGGGCTGCTATACACAGCTTTTTCCCGGTGTCGTCGACAGCGCAACGTTGCGTCTCGCTGGCTGATATCGGATGCGCCGAGAATGCTGTCAAAAGCCCTAAAGCAAATCTGAAATTCAGCCCGCGAGAAGCCACGCCTTTACTCCTGCATTTATAACTTACTGGATGTCGTAACGAACGGTCAGCATGGCTGTGCGGCCTGCTGAGATGTAGTTCAAGTTCTTGGATTTCTTGGCGGTTGAATACTCTTTGTCTAGCACATTAGCCATCGTTAAACGGGTGCTCCAGTTTGGTGCGAAGTTCCAGCCTGCGCGGAGGTCCAAAGTGGCAAAACCCGCCAACAGATCGGTATTGCTTCTATCGTTGTAACGTTCTCCTTCAGCTATAAACGTTCCACCAGCACTCCAGTTTCCAAGCTGCTTACTCAAATCGAACCTTATCGTCCTGTCTGCGCGCCGCTCGAGCTGCTTTCCAGTTTTACGATTTTCTGGGTCTAGTAGCGTAAGAGCAACATCGCTTCTCCAACCGTCATGCTCAAAGCCAGTGCTCCACTCCAATCCTCGAATACGCGCTTCATTGACATTCATCGGCGACCATATGCCACTGGACCCGGGCTGCCAGGCGATCAAGTTGTCAACATCAAGCTGAAACACAGCAGCGTCCCAAAACCAGCGTTGGTAATGACCGCTAACCCCTAATTCTACGCTGCTAGATTCCTCCGCTTTCAACTGCGGGTTTGCACCAGGATAGTAAAGGTCATTAAATGTTGGCGCACGGAACGCTGTACCATAGCTCAAACGCACCCGATGAGAGCGATCAAACGAGTGCCCGAAAGCGATCGCTCCTGTTTCATTCTTGCCATAAGCTTCATTATCGTCAGCGCGTAAACTCATTTGCAGGTCGGTAGGGCCAAAGTTCAATCTCAGTTGGCTATACAAGCCGGTATTGGTGCGACTGTCTTCTGCATAATCTTGACTGCTGCTGATCTCATCCGACGAAAACTCAGCCCCCAACGCCAGTTCATGCACACTCCAGGCAAATGTATTATCCCAACGTGCGGTTCGTGTACGTGTATCGTAGTTGTCGGGGGTCCCCGAAGTAGGGAAGTTCTCTGTCTCGTCCCGAGACTCTGAAAACTGGACGGCATTGTTCCAGTAGTCACTAATTGGAGTTTCTAATCGCAAGCCAACTGTGCGGAGCATAAAATCAATGTCGCCGCCCTCATATTCTGTATTGCCTTCACTTTGAAGTACTAACAGACTCGCTTCGCCGCCTGAATCCAATTCGTGAACCACCCGTGCGACTCCGGCGCTATTATGAAAACCTTTGTCTTCACCATTGGTAACGATGGCGGTGCCGTCTGTTTCTTTATGCAGTCCACTAAGGCTAAGGTGCGTATTTCCAGAGCGAACAGACACTCCAGCACTTCCCTCACGCGTATTAAAGTTTCCAGCACCTGCTTCTACCCAGCCCTTGGACGCGTCATTTGGGCTCAACGTAAACGCCTGAATCACACTGCCAACTGCATCGGAGCCGTACAACGAGCTCCTTGGGCCCCGAACAATCTCTACTCGTTCAATCAACTCAACAGGCAAGTATTGCCAAGAGGCGCCGCCACTAGTGGCAGACCGCAGGCGAATACCATCCACCAACAACAGAGTTGAATCATTGGCCGTGCCCCGAGCATACACAGTGGTGGCTTTACCGAAAGAACCACTGCTAGAAACTGTCACACCCGGCTGCCCTCTCAGTAATTCGCTAAATTCGGATGGACTTTTTTCCCTGATACTCTGCTCATCAATCACCGTCACCGACGCCAAGCTTTCACCCACAGTTTTAGGGCCAAGCGTAGCAGTAACAACAATCGGATCCAGAGTCGCGCCGGTAGATTCCTGGGCAACCGCAATAGAAAGAGGACTTAATGCAAAAGGCACCAGCAGACTGCCGGCAACAAAGTGGAAAACTTTCATAAAATGCACTCAAAGCCACACCACGCGCACCCGCATGGCTGATTTTTTGGTGCTGCAAAGGGAAGCGACGGCCGGCCGCAAACGAAGCGGACGCCTTCCAAAAGGTGGGGAAATGCCGTGAAACAGGGTCGGTGTTTACCCACCGCAACTGCCCTCCGCAGCGTTCGGTGTGTTAACAGGCCGGTCTCCGGACTTGTGAGCTGTATTGCTGAACGGCGCAAGCCTTCCCATGCGTTTGCACAGTGGCACCTTTCTTAGCCGTTCACTCACTTACCGTTGCGGGGGCAGTGCCGGACTTTAACCGGCTTCCCGTTTCACTGTTGTGGCGATGATGATTACGCCAGAACAACACCTGAAAACGAACTCAAGGCTAACAACGCGTTAATGTCTGGTCAATGATTAATCACGAACGGCGTCCGCCAGTGCCGCTTCCAGACGGCGCCATTGGCTCTCGTCTGGCGCCAGGCCGAAGCGCACCATCCCGGGTTGTTCAAATATTCTTACCAGCACTCCCTGCGCGGCAAGGCAGTCCGCCAGTATGGCCGGTGCATCGGTGCGAACGGTGTGGAACAACGCGCTTCCACCCATCGGGTTCAGCCCGGCTGAGTGCACTATTTCTCTTAGCCGTTGGGCGCCGCCCTGCAAACGGGCACAGGCACTTTGCTGCCAGTTTAAATCCAGCAGCGCCTGCGCCATCACGTGGCGCGCGGGGCCATTCACCGCCCATGGCCCCAGCTTTTCCGTCAGCGCGCTCGCAAGATTCTTATCGGCAAGCACAAAGCCGGCACGTATCCCGGCCAGGCCAAAGAACTTCCCCAGTGAACGCAGAACAATCAGGCCCGGCCGGCCGCTCTGGCAGGCCAGGCTAAAAGCCGGCGTTGAGTCCATAAAGGCTTCGTCCACCACCAGCCAACCACCACGTTTTTGCAACCGCCGATGCCAGCGCAACAGCGTAGAGGGAGGAATGACTGCACCCGTGGGGTTGTTAGGGTTGATCCATACCAGCACGTCAAGCTGATCCAGCCAACGATCATCGCAACCCGAGGCACCGCCGTGGATCTGTTTGGGGCCTACTGGAACAATATCGTGGCCGGCAGATCGCCAATGGTGCCCGTGCTCGCGATAGCCGGGTACGGGTATGCCTACACGGCAGGGGTTGCGTAAGCTGGGCAGCGCCATAATGGCGGCCTGACTACCGGCAACGGGCACGCAACCAGCAACCAGGGGGGCGCCAGACCAGTTGCGGATAATCTCTTCCAGGCCATCGTCTTCTTCTGGCAGGCGCTGCCACACTTCTGATGGCAATTCTGGCACCGGCCACCCCAACGGGTTGATGCCGGTCGACAAATCCAGCCACTGTTCGCGGGGAATGCCCCAGCGTTTTGCCGCGTTATTCAGCCGCCCGCCGTGCTGTGGCATCACGACCCCGCCACCGCGGCAACAAGGCCGGTTATGACGAATATAACAGCCAACCAAAGCCAGGTGCCGTGGCGTACTAGCGCAATAGCCGCCTGGATACTGTTGGCACTGGCCGGACTGGTGCCGCCAAGATACGGGCGCTGTTTTACACCTTGCGCATAGGGCGACGGGCCACCGAGTTGAACATTTAGTGCACCCGCGCCGGCCGCCATCACAGGGCCGGCGTTGGGGCTGTCCCATTGGGGCGCCTGCCGGCGCCAGCAGTACCAGGCCAGCTTGCGATTGCCTAACAGCGTGTAGGTGAGTGCCGTAAGCCGCGCAGGCACCCAGCCCATTACGTCGTCCAGCCGGGCAGCCGCGCGGCCAAAATATAAAAACCGCGGGTTGCGATAACCCCACATGGCGTCCAGCGTATTCACCGCACGATGCGCAACAACGCCAGGAATACCGCCCACCAAAAACCAGAAAATGCTGGCGAATACCGCATCAGCGCCATTTTCCAGCATCGATTCGGTTGCAGCCGCTGCCACGCCTTTTTCATCCAGGGCGCTGGCCTGACGGCTGACGATGCGGCTGACCTGCTCCCGCGCTTCATTCAGTTCGCCTCTTTGCAGCGGCTCTGCCACCGCCAGGCCGTGCTCTGTCAGGCCCCGGAGGGACAGCGCGAAATACACTGCCACAGCCTGGGCCAGCAGCAGCCAGATGCCGTCGAGTGCAGCAGACAACCCGATCGCCAAAAACAGCAGAGGCAGCACAAGCGCACACAGGGCTAAAACACCCAGAATAAGGCTACGCCAGGCATTTTTTGGCGCTTTGTTAAGAAGGCGTTCCAAAGCGCTGGCCAGAGTGCCAAAGCCTGCCAGTGGGTGGAGCCGGCGGGGTTCACCCAATAATCGGTCAAGGGTAAGGCTCAGCAAACAAACCAGAAAAAGCCCACAAAAGTGAGCGAAAAGGGAGTCGGGAAAGGATTCAACAAAAAGAGTCATTACGATTTTAAAGTCACCGGCAAACCGGCGACGCTCATCATTACCGTGTCGCAGCGCTCAGCAAGGGCCTGATTCAGCCAACCCAGTTCGTCGCCAAAGCGTCGGGTAAGTGGGTCCATGCCAATAATACCCAGCCCCACTTCGTTGCTGACAATAATCAGCTTACCCGGGTACTGGGCCAGCTGTGTTAAAAACTCTTCCCGCTCCCACGCGAAAACGGTCTCGCCGGCGTGCAGCAGATTACTCACCCACAGGCTCATGCAGTCCACCAGAATGCAAGGCGCTTTTTGGTCTGCGCTGGCATAGAGTGCAAGCACTGAGGCCAGGGCCAGGGGCTCTTCACTCAAGCCCCAGTGAGCAGGCCTTTGGCGCTGATGGCGGTCAATACGCCTGCGCATTTCGTCGTCGCCGGCCGTTGCGGTGGCGAGGTACACCACCTCGCCGTCGGTGTTGCGGGCAAGGCGTTCCGCCATCGCGGTTTTACCGGAGCGAATGCCCCCAATAACCAGAGTGTGCATGTTGGTTTCAGTCCTCAGGGTGAAAAAGTAGGTGGTAGCCGGCAAGCTGGCGGGCCTTGAACTCTACCGGATCTGCACTACTCAGAGTATCATCCAGAGTCTATCGCCCTAACTATCGCCCCGACACCGGCTATTACATTGTTGGCCATTGCCGTGGCGCTACGCGTTTGCAGTTTACAGGTAATTATCATGTTATTTCCCGTCAGTTGGACCAACCCGCCCGCGCTTCCTTCCGCCCATTTTTTGGAGCTTGCCACACAGCGCCAGAACACGCTGACCAAGCCTGCGGGATCATTGGGCCGGTTGGAAACCATTGCGACGCAGCTGGCCAGCATGCAAAGCTCCAAGCAGCCAATAGCTGACAAGATTCATATCAGCATATTTGCCGGCGACCATGGTGTCTGCGCGGAAGCCATTTCTGCCTACCCGCAAGCCGTCACCGCTCAGATGATTGCCAATTTTGCCAACGGCGGCGCCGCCATCAGTGTGCTGGCAAAACTTTTAGGTGCGACGCTGGAAGTGATCAACCTGGGTACCGTTACCGACACGCCGGATCTGCCGGGTGTGATTAACGCCCGCATTGCGCCCAGCACCCGTAACTTTGTAGAGATAGACGCAATGACCAGCCAGCAGGTCACCAAAGCCATACACTTTGGTGATGAGGCCGCCCAACGCGCGGCCCGTGCTGGTTGCCATCTGTTTATTGGCGGCGAAATGGGCATTGGCAACACGACCTCTGCGGCCGCCATCGCCTGTGCGTTGCTGAAAAAAAACCCGATGCGACTGGCCGGGCCTGGTACAGGTCTGGACAGCGCCGGGGTGCGCCACAAAGCCGAAGTGATTATTCGGGCACTGCAACGCCACAACGATGACCAAACCCCCATGGCGGTACTCAAGGCCTTTGGCGGCTTCGAAATTGCCGCTCTGGCCGGCGCCATTTCAGGCTGTGCTGCCCGAGGCATACCGGTACTGATAGACGGTTTTATTGTGTCGGTAGCCGCGCTGATCGCGGTGAGTGAACAGCCCGATATTCGCGCCTGGCTGTTGTTTTCCCATCGCTCTGCCGAGCCCGGCCACCAGGCTATTCTGGACGCACTAAAGGCCACACCGCTATTGGACATGGGCATGCGGCTGGGCGAGGGCAGCGGAGCAGCGTTGGCGGTTCCGTTGATACGCACAGCCTGCGCTCTGCACAATAATATGGCCAGTTTTGACACCGCGGGCGTAGATAACGGCCAAAATGATGCACCTGAATCTGGAGCGAACAGCCGCAATGACTGACACCACCACGATTTTTGATGTGATCCGCCATGGCGAACCGGAAGGCGGGCCCATGTATCGGGGCAGTAAAGACGATCCTCTTAGCACCGCCGGGTGGCAGCAAGTGCGCGATGCCATTACCAGCGCAGATCATTGGGACGTTATTGTGAGCTCACCCATGCTGCGCTGCGTTCATTTCGCGCGGGAACTGGCAGAACGCTATCAAATCCCCCTGCACCTTGATGACGACCTGCGGGAAATTAACTTCGGCGATTGGGAAGGTCGCACCGCTGACGAAGTGATGGCCACCGATGGCGAACGCCTCAGCCAGTTCTGGGCCAATCCGGTCACCAACACCCCTCCCTCGGGCGAACCGGTCAGCGACTTTCAGACCCGGGTAGTTGCGCGTTGGTATCACTGGCAGGAACAGCTTGCGGGCAAACGGGTGTTGATCGTTTGCCACGGCGGGATTGTGCGGATGATTGCAGCA
The DNA here is from genome assembly GCF_002563815.1 of Marinobacter sp. LV10R520-4. Lineage (NCBI taxonomy): Bacteria > Pseudomonadati > Pseudomonadota > Gammaproteobacteria > Pseudomonadales > Marinobacteraceae > Marinobacter > Marinobacter sp. LV10R520-4. Next base: position 1,342,815 of record NZ_PDJM01000001.1, read on the forward strand.
GATGTGCTGCACATACCGCTGGAACATGCGTTTTCCGGCATAAGCACACCTTACGCCTGCCGCAGCCGCATTCAGGTCAACACCTCCAGCCACGGCCGATTTCAAAGCCTGATCGGGCACGGTTTAATCAGCGACTGACCACGACGGGAAGATTCGGGCCCAAAAGAACCTGGCTCAACCCATTCGAATTCGGGATGAGTGCGCTGCTTCGCTGCGGTTACGCATCGTGATTCCAGAAAAAGCTAGCGCCCTCCTCCGGGCTGCTGGCAGCACGGCGCATCCATCCAAACATTTCACGTCCCAAACCGGTATGGGATGCACTCAAATCCACCGTGACCTGCGCCCGCTGATCCAGTTCCTCATCCGTGAGCGCGATGGCTAGCTTACCGGCTTCTGCATCGACACAGATTATATCCCCATTACGGATTTTCGACAGCGGACCACCATTGGCGGCTTCCGGGTATACATGAATCGCAGCCGGTACCTTGCCGGAGGCACCGGACATACGACCATCCGTTACCAAAGCCACACGAAACCCGCGATCCTGCAACACGCCCAAATAAGGGGTTAACTTGTGCAACTCCGGCATGCCATTGGCTTTCGGCCCCTGGAATCGCACCACAACCACGCAATCCTTATCCAGCTCACCCGCGTCAAAGGCTACCTTCAGGTCATTCTGGTGATCAAAAATAACCGCTGGAGCTTCCACTCTGTGGTGCTCTTTTTTCACCGCCGATACCTTGATCACGCCTCTGCCAAGATTGCCATCCAGCACTTTCATGCCGCCGTCGGGAGCGAAAGGTTCTGCAGCGCTGCTCAGCACGGTCGGGGCCTGGGTTTGGGCAGCAGCCGGCGACCATATCAGTTTGTCATCCTTTATAGATGGCATGCGGGTGTATTGCTCAAGCCCCCGACCGACTACCGTTTCGACATCCTCGTGGAGATACCCCTCGGACAACAACTCGCGAATCAAAAATGGCGTACCGCCAGCATCATGAAAGGCGTTGATGTCTTCCTCACCATTGGGATAAATACGCGTCATCGATGGCACCACTGACGACAGCTCCGCGTAGTCATTCCAGTCAATAATAATACCGGCCGCCCTTGCAATGGCGATCCAGTGAATCGTGTGGTTGGTGGAACCGCCAGTGACCAGCAAAGCCACAAGCGCGTTTACGATGCTCTTTTCGTTCACCATATCCGCCAGCCCCAGCGTGCCTCCGTTAGGCTTCGACAGCTTCACGACCTGCTCGGTGGCGGCCCGCGTCAGCTCGTCCCGCAAAGGTGTGTTGGGATTGATAAACGCAGCGCCCGGCAGATGCAGCCCCATAACCTCAACCAGCAACTGGTTACTGTTCGCGGTACCGTAAAACGTGCAGGTTCCCGGACTGTGGTAGGACTTGCTCTCTGCTTCAAGCAGCTCATCCTTGTTCACCTTGCCCTCAGCATACAACTGGCGAATGCGTTGTTTTTCCTTGTTTGGCAAGCCTGACGGCATGGGCCCCGCCGGTATCAGTATGGTCGGCAGGTAACCAAAGCTTAGCGAACCAAGCAATAGCCCCGGCACGATCTTGTCACAGATGCCCAATAAAACAGTGGCATCAAACATGTTGTGGCTCAAGGCGACCGCCGTGCTCATGGCAATCACATCCCGGGAAAACAGACTGAGTTCCATGCCGGGCTGGCCCTGAGTCACCCCGTCGCACATCGCCGGCGTGCCCCCGGCAAACTGGGCAACGGAGCCCATACCGTTGGCCGCCTTGCGAATCAGATCCGGAAAGCGCTGGTAGGGCTGATGGGCCGACAACATATCGTTGTAGGCCGAAACAATAGCCACATTGGCCTTGTTCATTAACTTGAGGGTGTTCTTGTCACCACTGCCACAGGCAGCGAAGCCGTGGGCGAGGTTGCCGCAAGACAGCACACTGCGCTGAGGCGATGACTCTTTCAGAATGTTCATTCGGTTTAGATAGTCGTCTCGCGTGCTGCGGCTGCGTTCAATGATGCGCCGTGTAACCTTATTAACTGTCGCGTGCATAGATTTTCTCCAACCATTATTCGTTTGGTGAAAGCAGGGGATTCAACAATCTATTGCCAGCACCGCGTTATAGCGCTGCTAGCAAAAAAAATCAGGCGATATCGTTCAGACTTCCCGCCACAAGGTCGGTAATAGCCCGCCAATCTTCGGCCTCAATCCGGTCTTTCGGCGTTAACCAGGTGCCGCCGACCGCCACCACGTTATCCAAAGCCAGATAATCCTTCGCAGTTTCACGGCGAATGCCGCCGGTCGGACAAAACGTCACATCCGCAAACGGTCCCGAAAATGCCTGTAATGCCTTGACGCCACCGACAACCTCCGCCGGAAAGAGTTTAAATTCCCGATACCCTATAGCGTAGCCCATCATCATCTCAGAGATGGTTGAAATGCCTGGCAGCAAGGGAGCCTGAGCATTCAACCCATAAGCAAGGAGCTGCTCCGTTACCCCCGGGGTAATTACAAACTGTGCACCTGCTGCTTCCGCTTCCCGGTACTGGCCAACCTGCGTAACGGTGCCAGCACCTACCCAGACATCCGGCAACGCCTTGCGCAATTGCCGTATCGCACCGAGGCCATATTCCGTGCGCAGTGTGACTTCAAGAATGCGTATACCACCCGCCACCAAAGCTCTTCCGAGCGGTACCGCATGGTCGGGGTGTTGGATGGTGATGACCGGCACCAACGGGCAGGCTGCAAGCATGGCTTGAATTTGATGGCGATGATGCACGGATAGCTGCGACATATGGGTTTTCTCTTCCATTGAATTTAACAGTAAAGAGCTCAGCGACTTTAAGGACTCCAGAATACCGACGACACACCAACGGGCGAGGTCACCCAGAGCGCCGAACATTACCAGGTCACAGCGGGTGTCAATCTGTTGGACCATATTTCATTCTCTCAATTTGTCAGGCGACCTCGGGAAGCCGCAGATTGCGCTATTTTGTAGTAATTATATAAAAACAATGACAGACAAAGTGAGAAATACCAACCACAAATTCCTATTTTGATATTTTTACTACCGAATATCGAATTGAAACACAGTGAAACCCAGCCCTCAGAAACCATTGCCCGCACAATTTGGCTTGCAACTCTGACATCAATAAAATTCTGTTCCTGCAGAGCCAGCTTTACGGTTTTTAAAGCGACAGGCTTTTGATCAGCGTTTCCCTGGGCGTTAATCATAAGTTGGCAGTTTTTTTTGACACGCCCTAGGTAAGTAGCTAGTGCCCATCCAGAAACTAATAACTGGCTGATTTTCAGGAAATAATTCGGAGAAAGGTTAAAGAATCCTCTTGGCTTTGGTCTGTTTTAAGTGCAACCCAAAAACATCAAACAACCAAGAGGATCCAGCATGCGAGAGACCCGCAATGCTCAGGCCAGTATATTCGAAGAGTACTCGAATCACGAGTATGGCGTCAGGCTTCGGAAGCTGTCGGAAATTTTGGACAGGCATCCCGGGATTCTGGATCTGGTCGCGGCGGATTTGATCGACCCATCCGTATCGGCTGTGGGGCGGATCGGACTCAGTGCGGAGAGTGTTCTGCGGTGTCTTGTGTTGAGGCAGCAACTGGGTTTCAGCTTTGAACAGCTGGCCTTCCACTTGTCGGATTCGGTGACCTATCGAACGTTTACCCGATTGCCGGCGCACCTGTCACCCAGTCGGTCATGCCTACAGTCCACGATTCGCAGCATCACGCCCGAAACGCTGGAGCGGGCGCATCACGTGCTTACAAGGAGCCTGCTGGACACAGGCATTGCTTCCCTGAATAAGCTGCGCATCGACAGTACCGTGGTGGCCAGCAATATCGCCCCACCCAGTGACAGCCAGTTGTTGGATGATGCCGTTCGCGTGATCAGTCGGCTGCTGGCAAAAAGCAAGGCCGAAACCGGTCTGAAAATACGCTTTACCGACAAGCGAAAAGCATCAAAATCACTGGCATTTCGCATATTTAACGCGAAAAAAGCGACCAAGGATGAACTCTATCCCGAGTTGTTGAAGATCGTGCGACGGGTATTGAAGCAGGCGGATCGCGGGCAACAGCAGGTAACCGACAGCGCATACACTTCAGCGCCTCGGCAGCAGAAATGGCTTGGCGCTCTGGCGCACTACAGAGATCTGGCTTCGCGCGTGATTGAACAAACCGAACGTCGTGTTATTCAGGGTGAGCGGGTGCCCTCTTCGGACAAGATTGTCAGCCTGTTCGAACCCCACACAGACATTATCGTCAAGGGATTCCGCGATGTGCAATACGGCCATAAAATCAACCTGAGCACTGAAGTGAGGGGCTTTATTACTGCGTTAACCATCGAAGAGGGTAACCCCAGTGACAAAGCGCTGTTCCTGCCGGTTCTGGATTATCATCGCTCTGTCCTGGGCAAGCTGCCTCGTTCCGTGGTTGCCGATGGCGGCTACGCCAGCCAAGCGAACGTCGCGGCTGGACGCGCAATGGGCCTTAAGCACGTTGTGTTTCACAAGCCGGTGGGTGTATCGCTCACCGCCATGGGCGTGAAGTCGAAAACCTTTACCGCATTACGTCATTTCCGAGCCGGAATCGAAGGCAATATCTCAGAGTTGAAAAGGGCGTTCGGAGCCACGAAAGCGACGTGGAAAGGTCACGTGTTGGGCGCCATCTTATTGGGGCTACTGGTGTTGGTGGGAAAGTTTGGCTGGATTTGATTGCACCTAGAATGTCATCTGTCTGCGACAGTATATTAGAGTGAGGCTGAAGCCTTTTTTAATAAGGCTCCAGTTTAAGTAATAGCTGATGAGCTTAAGTGCTCCGGGTTTTTCTCAGCTAAGCTAAGGCTAATAACGTCTAACCGATTGTATTGACAGAATTTTATTTAATTTTTAGTATAGGCTCACCCAAAAGCTTCAAAGCAAGTATTTAGGAGAGCCCGTGGATACAAATATATTAGAAGTTGCAGCCCGAAGCGAATGGCGCTCGGGCCTGCAAACCCATAGTCAGATACGTGGCTTTGATCCTGTGGTGATGGACGAACCTAAAGCCCTGGGCGGCCAAGATCAAGGCCCGAACCCGTTAGAATATCTTGTGGCATCGCTTAATGGCTGCAAAGGAGTGATGATCCCGCTCGTTGCGAAAGAGTTAAATTTTGAGTTCAGCGAACTGACCTTCGACACCAAAGGGATGGTTGATCTTCGTGGACTAATGGGGCAGCCGGATGTTTCCACCCATTTCCAAAGCCTTACTTTTGCAGTGAATATCAAAACCGATGAATCCGCCGAGCGCCTGCAAATGCTGCAAGATGCAGTAGCCGAGCGTTGCCCTGTTTATAATCTCTTGCGCGATGCCAGCGTGTCGATGCACACTCAATGGACTCGTATTTAAGGCTGCGAAAAGAGCCTGACGAACATATCCTTACTACAGATAAAAACCCAGCAGATGTGGCAGTCGGCTGGGTTTTTTGTTTTATATTGAAAACCCTGCGAACCGAGGTCTGATCAGTCGGACACGCCTGATATCACCGAACTGAGCTTCGAGGAACGCCTTAGACTGCTGGTCGATCGGGAGATGACCGAACGAGATAACCGACGCCTGACCAGCCGGCTGCGCCGGGCTGGACTGCGACACACCGCCGTTCTCGAAGACCTGGATTACCGGAACTCACGGGGTCTGGATAAGGGACTGATCCAATCCCTGGCAAGCTGCCAATGGGTGAAGGAACACCTGAATGTGCTCATTACCGGCCCCACCGGCGTTGGCAAAACCTGGCTGGCCTGTGCCTTGGCGCACAAAGCCTGCCGGGAAGGCTACACCGCGCAATACGTTCGCCTGACCCGGCTGCTACGAGAACTGACCATCGCTAAAGGAGACGGTCAGTACCCCAAACTGCTAGCAAATCTCGCCAAAGTCGATGTACTGATCCTGGACGATTGGGGGCTCATGAAACTGAGTGCAGAGAACCGAAGAGACTTGCTGGAAGTGCTGGAAGACCGTTACGGCCGTCGCTCCACCATCGCCACCAGCCAACTCCCTATCGAGGAATGGCATGACGTGATCGGTGACGCCACTCTGGCGGATGCCATTCTGGATCGGCTGGTTCACAACGCCTACAAGATCAATCTCAGGGGTGAATCCATGCGAAAACGACAAGCAAAGTTGACGGGCACCACGGCTTCGGAGTAATAATGAAACCCCCGCGTCGCCACGCTCCGATGGGTGGCAGCCTTGCTCCGGTCCGGGTGGCAGGCTTCAGGTGGAATGGGTGGCAACCTTCAGCGGTTTACGCACATGTCTTTTCCGCGTTTTTTGGCGGCCTTTAAATCTCGTTTGAACTGGCCAGAATAGACAGGATTGCGCATTAGATACCCAGTTCATCGAACAAAGCATCAGCACTTTCTGCACGGTGTAAATCCTCCCCGCGCTCACTTTTAGCCAGAGTCTCAGCGGTAAGCCGATTAGGCACGCGCATTTCAAAAGGCAAGCCCTGTTCGCTGACGACTTTGGTCAGGGCAATGCGTACAAAATCAGACACGGTAAGCCCCATAGTAGCCAGTATCGTGGTGGCCTCATTTTTTAGATGTTCGTCAATTCGGTAATAGGGATCTATCCCAATACAGTGCCCACCCACCAGGCCGGGTTTAAACGGCAGGAAGTTCCACTTGATGCCGGCGGCGGCCAGTACTTCGTGGGTGTCGATGTTCATGCGCCTGAAGATCATCGCCAGTTCGTTCACCAGCGCGATGTTCACAGGGACTGCAAACCAGAGACAGATTTGAAATCTGTCTCTGGTTCAGGCTTTGCAGGTCAGGTAGTACGGATCTACCTCAGCTCCAGAAAAAGCAGCCCGCGGTAAGCGCCAATAAATCAGCACCTACATTCAGTAGACACTGAGAGCTTCAATCACCAACCTCAATCTTCAATCTTCAATCTTCAATCTTCAATCTTCAAATACGATCGGGACAGCGCTCGAAATCGCATCTCGGATAAGAAGAAGAAGATCATCATGAACAATCGGTTTCGTGGCAAAAGCGGCAAAGAGTCCTGAACTCAAAACCTCACTAACGGCCGCATCGTCGTCATAGAAATAGCCGGAGACAAGAATCAACGGCGATTGACAGGGTGTTTCGATCCGAATTCGTCGTGCCAGATCGATCCCGTCAATGTCAGGGAGCTTGGCGTCTACCAAGACGATGCAAAACTTCGAGGCCTTCAGACTCTTTATCGCCTCAACACCGGATGATGCGCTCGCGACCGTGAATCCATTGCTTTCCAAGAGGTGGTGCAGGGACCAACGCACACCGGGTTCGTCATCGATGATCAAAATAGTGTCACGCTGCGCTGGGGCCTGTCGCAATGGAGCCGGGTCTCTACTCATCGTTGAGCCCGCGCTACCTTGTCGACAGACGAATCGTGAAGGTACTTCCTTTCCCAGTCACGCTATCCACATCGATGCTGCCCTCGTGCTGGCTAATGATGGTGTGACAGATGGACAGTCCCAGCCCGGTCCCACTGCCAGCGGCTTTGGTGGTGAAGAAGGGGTCAAATATTTTGGCCCTATTAGCCTCCGCAATGCCACAACCTGTGTCGCGAACAACAATAACTGCCCATCCATCCTCATGGAGGACGGCAATCTTGAGTTCACCCCCATCAGGCATCGCGGCATAGGCGTTAAAAATCAGATTCATTAACACCTGCTGGAGCTGGCTCACGTTGCCGTTGATGAAAATGCTGACTGCAGGATAGTTCTCCGTCACGGTGACCTTTTGTAGCGCCCCCTGATTGCTAAGGAGACGTGCGGTCTCGCGTACGACGGGCACGAGGTCGATGATCTTCGTGTTGCCGACCTCCGACGGCCTGGAAAAGCGCAGAAGGTTTTCAATAATGCCGGATGCCCGCTCTATGCCGGCGAGAATCTTTTGCACGCATTCTGCGTGGAATGCGGGGTCCGGGGCACCCTCATTCAGAAATTGTGCGGCCGAATAGCTGACGGACAGAGGGTTGCGCAGTTCATGCGCGATTCCTCCGGCCATGACCCCCAGCGCGGCCAGTTTCACGTTCTGAGCTAGTTGCGCTTCGAACGCATGCCGCTCAGTCAGATCACGGCCGACTGCCACCAGAGCGCTCACTTTCCCGGATTCGTCGCGCATGTAAGAGAATGCCCACGCCACCGGAATCAGTGCCCCTGAACTAGCGACGAGACGCAACTCCCTCGGGCGTACCGATTTCCCTCGAGCCAGCTGCTGAATCATTGACTTCATATCTTCCTGATCACCGTGTTCGCACAGATCAAACATAGCGCGACCCTGCACGTCTCTGGATGAAAAGCCGGTGACTCGCTCCGCAGCGGGGTTCCAGGTGACGATGCAGCCTTCGGCATCGGCAGACACCAGGAGATCGTTGGCGTATTCGACCACATTCGCCAGACGCATTTGAACCAGATGAGCCTGCTCCACCAGGCGCACCTTTTCTGTAATATCGTCCATCAGGATCATGGCGCACTCAACCCGACCTTCGGCCTTGACGGGAACCACCGTGTAGTAGTAAATGCGGGTTGGAATTCCCGGAGCGCGATAGGTAATCTGATCTCCACGCAACAACTCGCCTTGCTCAAACACTCGCCGAACTTTGGCTTCTATTTTAGTGAATTCCAGAATGGGCGTCGGGAAGACATCGTTCATCGATGCGCCTATCGTCGAACGCTCGTTGCGGCGGCCCTTCTCGAGGAAATTTCGGTTCGCCGAAATGACCCGCAGCGACCGGTCCACCAGCAGCACTGAGGACGGGATACTCTCAAGCAGCATGTCGTAGAGTTGTTCTTGCCATTTTTCCGGTGACGATAAAATATTCGAACTCACGCGTCTAGCCATCGCTCATTCCTCCGCCTTGCATAGCCTGTATATCGATAGGGGTCTTCACTGAAGATTAGCTTTCTGCCCGCAGATCTGGGCAAAAATTATAGGGCGGCCACGGGCCTTTCAGTTCCAGTGTCAAGCCGTCCTCGCGCCCGGCTTCCTGCAACGCAGAGAGCGCCGCACGAAAGGCGGGCAGGGCCGGATCGGCCACCAGGAAACCACTGTTGAAAACCATGCATTCCGGGCGCCCGGACGCCTCGCTGGAAAGAAGCCGCAATTCAGCAGTTTCCACGGCATGGGCCTGAAGCGCATCGCTCATATTGCGGGCTTGATCGGCCACCCACACCCGTAATGCCGCATCGAGCATGACATCGATCTGTTTCTGCTGCAGATACCGAGCCCCAGGTGCTGAAGACAGTGCCGCGAACCGGGCCTGGATGGCGGGGTTCGCGGCCCTCACGCTAGATCGAGCGCGCTCCTCGTCCAGATAAGCCTTGATGCTCCATTCCGATTCTCCACGCAGCTTTTCAAGAAACGCGGCAATACGCTCCCGATGCTGGGTCAGGAGTCGGGTCAAGCTCTCCGCCGAGTCAAAGATCGTGCCGAATTTAACCGGCAGAACCGATGAGACGGCCATGATTTTTTCCACGAGCGCGGCATGACGATAGGCCCGTGGCCCCACCCATTCCATGGACTGAAGGTTCTGCTCATTAAATTCACCGGCATCGATTTCTCCGATCACGGCTACGATGCCGTCTCGTTCCAGCGTCAACAGGGGAAAGCGTTCATCAATTCCTGCACTTTCCTGTTGAGACAGTTGTTTCACCATAGCGACACAAGCCGAGCCGGCCAGACAATATAGATAGATCGAGTTCATCGATTGATACCTGTTAGGGCGGCTTCAAAATGCCGCTGCTGGAGAACCACCGCGCCCTCAATCTTGCGAGTGCTTTGCACCCGTTCCCGGACGGCATTGAGCGCCGCGTTCTGACAAATCGCAGCCAGGTCGGCGCCCGAAAGCCCCTCGGTCCGGGGAATCAGTTCTTCGATGGAAAGGCCCTTGGCCAGGCGCTTTTTGCGCGTGTGCACCTTTAAGACGGCAAGGCGTTCCCGTGCGTCTGGGGGTGGAATTACCACCTTCACGTCGAAGCGTCCTGGACGCAACAGAGCCGGATCAATCATGTCTGGGCGATTTGTTGCAGCCAGGATCAGCACACCGGTCAGCTTCTCGATCCCGTCCAGTTCCGTCAGGAATTGACCCACCACCCGGTCACTGACGGGAGACTCCGAAGAGCCGCCACCCCGTTGTGGCACCAAGGCATCAATCTCGTCAAAGAACACCAGACAGGGCGCTGCCTGCTTAGCCTTGCGGAACACCTCGCGCACCGCCGATTCCGACTCGCCGACGTATTTCGACAGTAATGCAGGCCCTTTGACGCTGATAAAATTCATCTCGGACATACTGGCCGCTGCTTGGGCGAGTAGTGTCTTGCCGCAACCTGGAGGCCCGACCAGGAGAATCCCTTTGGGCGGCTTCACATCGGCCGCTTCCAACAGCTCTCGATATTTCTGCGGCCACTCGATGGCTTCCTGTAGCAGCGTCTTTATCTCCTCCAGGCCTCCGACGTCGTCCCACGTCGTCGTTGGCACCTCGACGAACACCTCGCGCAGCGCCGAGGGCTCCACCTCACGCAGTGCGGCCAGGAAATCTTCCCTTGAAACTTCCAATTGCATCAGCGTGTCGTAGGGGATAGCAGACTGTGCGAGGTCGATGTCCGGAAGAATCCGCCGCAGGCAGGTCATGGCCGCCTCCCGGCAGAGTGCCTCGATATCAGCGCCCACGAATCCGTATGTGATACGGGCCAGATCGTTCAGGTCGCTGTCCTTCGCCAAAGGCATGCCGCGGCTGTGGATCTCCAGAATCTGCAAGCGTCCATGACGGTCCGGAACCGGCAGCACGATCTCCCGGTCAAAGCGGCCAGGACGGCGCAACGCCGGATCAAGCAGGTTTGGCAGGTTGGTGGCGGCAATGACTATCACCTTGCCCCGGCTCTTCAACCCATCCATCAGCGTCAGCAGTTGCGCGACGACCCTGCGCTCGACCTGCTTTTCTCCGCCCAGCTCCTCGCGCTTGGGCGCGATGGCCTCGATCTCGTCGATAAAAATAATGCTGGGGGCGTGACGCTCGGCCTCCTCAAACACCGATCGCAGCTTCGCTTCCGACTCACCATAGAACTTGCCAATGATTTCCGGCCCGCTGAGAGAAATAAAGTGAGCATCCGTCTCGTTGGCCACCGCACGTGCGACCAAGGTCTTGCCGGTTCCGGGTGAACCGTGCAGCAGCACTCCCTTGGGCGCTTCAATGCCCAGCTTCTCGAAAATCTGCGGGTGACGCAGCGGCAACTCGATCATCTCGCGGATCTTCTGAACGACGATGCTCAACCCGCCGATGTCTTCGTAGGAGACGGTGAGCCGCCCCGATTTTCGGTTTTCCTGCCCCACTGAGGCCACATCAACCGTCAAAAGGGTGGTCGGTGCAATCAGCACCGGCCCCTTCGGTGTCGTCTCACGGACGATAAATTCAGTGTGCCGACTGCCAAACAAAGTGGCACGGATTCGATCGCCCTGAATCACCGGAAGGCCATCCAGAAGGCTCCCGATATACTTCATATCACGCTCGCCTGGCACCACATCGGTGGGCGAAAGTACCAGCTTCTGCGCCGGCTGCGTCGCCACTTTGCGCACCGTCACGATTTCATCGAGCGCCACTCCGGCGTTGACCCTTGAGAGACCATCGAGCTGCACCTTGGCCCCGTTCCTGGACTCCTTGTACGCGGGCATCAGCTTGCAGACACTGCTGCGTTTCCCGGAAACTTCGATGATCTCGCCGATCTTGGCCCCTAGCGCCTCAATATCGGCCGGATCCATCCTGGCTAGCGCCCGACCAGCGTCTTTGCCGAGGGCTTCACTGACTTTAAGCCGCAGCGCGTCTTCGGCCGGCTTCTTCGTCTCACGGGTTTTTTTCTGCATCGAACTCTCCGGTTTTCGCCACGCGGTCATCCCCTCATTTCACAAGACGAGAGGACCAAGGGGTGCGTGCTTATTTATTGAGCCGTATTTCTACGATTCCGCCGCGGCAGGTAAAGCTCATCTTGTCCGCTGAGAAGCTGACCGGCAAGAGCATTTCCTTGCGGTATTTTTTCTCACCCCGCTCGGCTGCCAGCGTCAGGATATCGTCGTGGAGTTCCAGTCGCACATCTTCCTGCGTGACGCCCGGCACTTCAGCGACGATCAGGATATGCGTTGGCTCATCGAACAGATCGGTCATGGGCTCCCGAATTTCCCGGACTTCCACGACGCCGCTGCGCTCGTCCTTTCGAATGTTGCCAAAGGGTTCGACTTTGACTCCTTGTTCGCCCAAGCCGGTCTTGAATGAAAACCCGTACACGCCCTGCAGACGTTTGTCCGGCCCCAGATCGAACTTGCCGCTCTTGCTCGTGACGCCGCCGGTTTTGTCCGCCTCGTCAGCCAGTTTTCCAAGCTGGTCAATGAGCCCGCCAAGCCCGCCTAAAAATCCGTCTAAGCCCGACTCTTCAGGCTTCGACGCTGCCGGCCCTGCAAACAGACCCCCGAGCCGGCGCCGGATCTCTTCCAAGCGCTGTTTGCCTTCGGAAAACTGCCCTGATTTGTCCTTGTTTGCCATGTATTTCTCCTAAGTTTGTTAGCGCTTCGTCCTTGAAGCCGTTCAGCTCGGTGCGGCCGGTTGGCGGGCAAGGTCTTGCTCCAAATGGGCGATTCGCGCTCGAAGCGTATCGAGTTCCTGATTGTCATCTTGTTGCTTCGCCCCCGAATTGAGATAGGGATTGGTCATCCACCAATCAATGCCCATCTCTTGGGCCTTGTCCACGGAACAAATCAAAAGGCGGATCTGAATCGTCAGCAATTCGATATCCACCAGGTTGATCTTGATATCGCCGGCGATCACCACGCCCTTGTCCAGAATACGCTCCAGAACATCGGCAAGAGTGGACGAATCTGTGGAGTGCGTCATTGAGTTTTCGTTCTTATTCATCATGTTTGTCCTAAAGTAATTTCCCCAACGGACCGAGATCAAGGTTCAGTTCGGCATCGGTCAACCCGAAATCTTTTTTCAGCCGTTCCATTTCCTCATCTAATCTTAAAAAGGTCAGGCCCAGGCGCTCGATTTCTTCCTCCGAAAGCGTGCCACCCTCTATGCGCCGGAGCGACTGCTTTTCCAGCAATTGCCGGATCAACTCAACCAACGTCAGAACAAGTTGCCCGAGTCCTTTGCGCATATTTTCCGGATCTAGCGCTATACGCGGCGACGGCGAAGGGCTTTCGGGTTCTGTCATGCTTGTTCTTCCAGTGCCCGCTTCAGCTTCGCTTCATTAGCGGTTTCTACCGAAGTCAGCGTGAGGTTCATGCCCAGATAGATCAAATCGATATCGGCCACCGAAATAACGATTTCGCCGACCACCACCACGCCTGTGTTCAAAACCCGGTCCAGGGTTTCGCACAAAGACATGCTGTCTGAATAGTTAACAGGTTTATTCATCGTCGCAGAACTCCTTCAAATTACAACAGACGCTCATAGACAGCACGCGCCACATGCCTGGCGCCGTCCCGCTCATACGCGTCCGCCTGATCCAGCAGGCTCACGCACGCGCCCTCCGCTTGCGCCGTACCGGGGTGGTTTTCCAGCACATTCCAGTACATCTCCATCGCCTGCCGCAGATTGCCTTCACTGCGGTAGCGGTGCGCCATGCCCAACAGACGATCGAGTACCCTGCCGTTCACAGACGGATCCCCCGCGGCTTCTCCCGCGCCACCGGTTGGTGCAATCGCTGGTTTCGTCATACCCAATACGGTTTCCGTTTGCATACAATGCTCCTTTTTTCGTGATGTTCAACGAGATTTTGATCGTGTGGGCTTAGTTTAAGCCGTCATAAAGTGAGCGCCCCAGGATGCCCAGTCGCTCCCGCTCAACTGATTCTTGCCAGTATACAACGGTGAGACTTTGCTCTCGGAATGTCTCCTGATACCGCTCCAACAGAAGCAGCTCCCCGCGCCGCAGCGCGGAACAGGTCGAACATGAAGACTCCGGCGTGACCATATTCACGAACAACACCGGAGCTGAGGCCCGCAGTCGCTCACAAGCAGCCACCAGGTCCCCGGTTTCTTCATACGCCATCTCGGTGGGAATCGTCACCACCATCAGCGACGCCCGTTCCGGATCGGTCAGAACGCGCCGGAACTGTTTTACCTTCTTGGAGAGATCCACCATGGCCTGCGTAACTTTCGGCAGCCGAAACACCTGCCGATATTTAAGGAGTATGCTGAAAAAAGTCTTCAACCAGGCCTCGATCAGCTCTGGCATCTCCAGGAAGCGCAGAAGATGACCCGTTGGAGCGGTATCCAGAATAAACAGGTCATAGCGTCCCTGGTCCATCAGTTCCACGATCCTCGTGATCGCAAGCATCTCATCCAGACCCGGTGGGGCGGTGTCCATGAGGCGCTCTATCACTTCCTGATCGAATTCAACGTGGATATGAGCCTGCGCCGACAGGCGCTCAAAGACCCCCGCCACTTCATCGGCATAGAGTTGTTTTAATCGTGCGTGTTCAGCTTCTGGATCGAGCTCTATCGCGCTCAGCCCGCGGCTAATCCGCACTTCATCAGGTCCGATCTGCCGGTTCAAGCAGGTGGACAGTGAATGTGCCGGATCGATGGAAACAAGCAGAATTTCCTTGTCTTGCCACTCTTCAGCCAGCCGCAGCGCCGAAGCGCATGCCAGGGTTGTTTTCCCCACCCCGCCCTTGCCCGCAAAAAAAAGCAGCTTCATAAAGGAGGAGGGAAGGCAAGCCGGATTTTTCACCGCGGCAAAAGACTCAAGAGCAGGCGCAGGGACAGGCGCGCTCGCAGGAGCAAGCTGCTGCCATGCGTCCAGCGGCCGCAACTGCTCCCACAGGGATGTCAGTCGCTCCGTGCCCCGCGTTTCTTCAAGTACCAATGGCAATCCCCATGGCTCATGGCCGGGAAAGATTCGCTGGCTATCCGCGATCAGCGCTGTTTGTGTCGCCACCCGCGCCGAGCAGAGCGGGCATTCAGGCTGAGAATGGAGCAGCCGGTTAACCACCAGCTCGCGCACGGGAATCTGAAGCGAGGCCAGTTCCTCCAGCATCCGGCGCGTGACATGCACGCTGAGCCTCTCGGCCAGCAACACCGGCACGAAGCGGCATTGCGCTGACGACTGAAGCAATGTCCACAGGTAGCGAAGGTCGGATGCCATCTCTTCCAGATAGAGATCTACTGCATCCTTGACGTAACGTTTGCTGAAAAGATTCACCATAAACCGATGCTTGGCTAGCATCGTATCCAGGACTACCAGCCATTTGCGCATCAGTTCGGGAAGCGCGAGCAGCCGAAGCGTGTGGCCAGCCGGCGCCGTATCTACCACGATGCAAGCATAACGATCTTCCTTGACCCATGCCACGACCTCCAGTAAGGCCATCATTTCATCCAGACCCGGCATCGACAAGCCCAACAGTTGAGCGATATCGGCCTCATCAAGAAACGTGCCGCGCAGCGCGATAGTGCGTAGATGATGGTGATGCCGCGCCCGAAACCGCGCCAGACTGCCCTGCGGGTCAATTTCCCGCAGCGTCAGGTTTTGACCCAACGCGCCGCCAGCCAGACAATCACGCAGAGAATGGGCCGGGTCGGTGGACACCAGCAAGTACGAACGTGCGGGATTCTTCGCGGCCAAGTGGAGCGCAGCCGCAGCCGCACAGGTGGTTTTCCCCACCCCGCCCTTCCCGCCAAACAGCAGCAGACGCAAGCCCTCGTCTCCAAGGAAACCCGGCAAGGAACGAGAGGCGCTAATCGTCACGGTTCATTGCCCTCGGGTTCATCCATCGCTTCAGTCGCGTCCGGTGCGCCCTCCTCGCGCTCCCAGATTTCATCTAGCCGGTCAAGCAGCACTTTCTCTTCGGCCGCAAACTGCTCATCCGTGAGCTCCCCGGTTTCGAGCTGCATGTAAAGCTCGCTCAGCGCGTGGGTGATGTTATCGGCCTCTCCGTCAATTTCCTGCTGCGCCGATTTGTGGACTTCCTTGAACACCCAAATCAGACTGTTGAACGGCGCGAGCAGAATGTTATCGACGAGAAACATGGCTGCTCTTTATATTAAGCTCGATATGGACGAAATTGTGAGGAGCCCAAGGACCGTTGAAATCGAACGCGAAGTTATTGTCGAATTGACCGGCCGCCGCCAACACGGCGTCTTCAAATGCTTTGAGGTCTTCGCGCTTGACTAGGCAGGCCAGATTCATCACCTCCAGATTATTGCGCGGCGGGTTGGGTTTGATCTCCACGCAGTGGGCATTCAGCACCGGCAGAACAGTTGCCGTATGGGTCTCCCGCTCCGCGGTCAACAAACGGTCGAACTGACCTCCCAGCTCGATCTTGGTCCCGCGCATGGGTTCTTGCGGACCCCCATACGCGGTATCACGCGCGTCCCTCAGGTCGCGATGTGTGCTTACTATATATTCGTAAATATTCGGCACATCAAAGCGCACGCGCAGCCCCATCTCTACCTTTCCCCTCAGGCTGTCGAGTTGTTCTACGAGGAGCGCGCTATTCTTGGAAAGAAGAAACTCCACCGCCTGATGGCGGTCGGCAATAGTACCAAAAGCCACTGGCAGTATGGTGCTCTCCTGCATTAGCAATTTGATCACGCCATTGTGAGAAGCCAAGTTGGCGCGCTCAGGCCGCACGCGTTTAGCTGCGATGCCACTGACCACTGCTGCAACCGGGCCTTTGGTGATCGTTGTCACGAGCGCGCCATTGATTCCGATATTTCCCCATTTGCCGGCTTGACTGGCATCGATAATGGCGTACAAGTATCGCCGTGATGTGGACGGGTTAACTTTCTTCATGTCGGAAATTTCCAAAGATTGCATTGTTCAACGCGCTAGGAGTCTGCACGACAGAAGGGCTACGCTTGGAACTTGAGTAAATTTAGCGACACGGTGTCTTCCCGCAATTTGTCCTGATTCGCCCTCTTACCACTCTCGGACCAGGCGTAGCAATAGGTGTCTGCGAAAGCCGCCTCACGCTTAGGATGTCTTTTCGCGCACGATAGACCAAGCCGCGGGGATCGCGTGCCAGCACCACCTGGAATGCCGCCGTCTTCAATGAAGAAGTGACATTGGCGCAAGTTCGAATACAAATACTCATAGCATCTCCTTTTTATGGTGGACTATAGTTTACCCCATCTCACGGTCAACCGTGGTCTATGCCGGCCATCAATAAGACAAGCGCCTGCTCTTCGCCTTGCCCGGTGGCACCGTGTGGGTCGGGGAAGAGTCAGCCTCTGCTACACTTGGCGCATCCATGGAGGGCTTCTCCACAAAGCGGTGGAGTCGCTGTGCCTTGATGTCAATTTCCGCAATCCGCTTGCGGATATCCGCACAGCGCCGCTCTGCGCGCTGCATCTCGGTAGTGAGCCGCAGTGTCTCGACTCCCAGCATGGATAATTCCAACAAAGCCCCATGCGAAGTCCTGCTGCTGCGGGCGTCCCTCAGCCCAGCCATGGTACGAAGATGGGTCACCCCGCGACGTTCGATGCTCATAGCCGTACTCCTATTTACGCGCGTGCACTGCGGGACTGGCACGTTTCTGTTTGGGGACTTGAACCGTAGCCTCAATGGGCTTGACCGCAACGGTACAGAATCTGTCGATGATCTCATCCAACCGTTCCAAACCCAGCGCCTGACTATCGTGTGTAACCTTGACGCAATCGATATTCATCACGTCATGACACATTTGGCGGAACAGCGGATCTGAAGCGTCAACGACGCTACCTCGCGACGCCACGATGCGCGCCAGCATGACGCAGGCCCGAATCGTCGGAAGCGCGTTGTTGACCCCTATGGTTCGAAACTCGCGGACCATCTCCACGATTGCCTGCGCCTGTATTCGGGGCAGCCCAGATTTCGCTTGGGTGATCGCTATTTCCGTTTCCGCGTCATGGCGATCCAGTTTGATCGTGATCATCCGGTCTAGCAGCGCGTCTTGAGTCTTATGAACCCCGGCGTACTCTTCAGGATTGCTAGTAAAAATGGCGCTGAACTCGGAGTGTACTTGCAGATAACTCTCGCCGCCCCGCAAGCTGGGCAACACCAGCAGTCGCTCTTCAAGGACTGAAAGCAACACATTATTGGCCTCGGGACGGGACCGAGTGAACTCGTCATAGATCAGCGTAAACCCATGCTTGCACGCCGACGTCAGTCGGTTATCAACCCATTGCTTGGAGACGCTCTCTTCTTTTTTGATCACCGAGGGGACGTAATTGTCGATCACCTGGGTCGAACGATAACCATTGTTTCCACCCACCAGATCCGAACTGCCAAATTCGTCGTCACCTTGGATGAGAATCACTTGGGGTTCCAGTTGGGCAGCCACATGCATCGCCAATGCCGTCTTTCCGGTTCCTGCGGGTCCGCTAAAATGAACCGGATAGCCCGCCCTGATGTAGCTCAGTGCCCGCTGCGTGATATCTTGGATATAATCGGTCTCGACGAAATCCGGCCTCTTGTCCAATGTCAGCAATGTTAAATTTTCAGCTTGTCCCATTACACTTTTCCCTCTTCGCGCGTTGTAGTTGTGATCTCCCCCAGCCCCCGACACTTCAAACAAGGCAAGCCATTTGATTTTTCAGAGGCCTGCCCTGCCTGTGCAGTACGCGCAATCGATTTCAGATGACCGGAAATAATTCAAGCTGCCAGGGGGGCTATCAGCCGCCCTTGGACGGGGTATAGAGCCGCGCCCCGTCATCTCTCAGGGCCTCTCCTTTTTCGATCAACCCCTTCATAATTTTGCCGACTTCAATGGCAGGCAGCGACACCTGCGCGCCGATTTGACTGGCGGAAATACCATTCGGGTTTTCTCGTACGATTTGGAGGACTTGGAGGACTTTTTCCTCACCTGACATCTTGGATCCGTCCTTGCTTGGCTGTGATTTTGCTTCGATTTCCGGGTAATCAGCCGCGCGCGCGTCAAAGTCGGACTTTTTCATCACTTTTCCCGCCAGTCCAAAACCCCCGCCCTCCGCCTTGACGGCCGCTTGGGAGGTCTCACCTGACATGGCAGACCCTCTGTTGTTCCTGTTGTTCCATATCTGAGCGGCAGCTTGCATGTCATCGCGCAACTCAATTTGCGTCTTGTTGAAGCCAAGCTTCAATTTGGTGACATCGCCGCGAAGCGTTGCTGTGTCGGCACTTAATGTTTTCCGCAATTGCCCTGCCATCTCGCCATGCGTTTGCTTGAACCCGCCGAGCATAACGTCAGCCCCGTTTCGAATCGAAAGCGCGAAGTTCTCGAGGTCTTGAGAAAGCTTTTGTGACATGTTTTGACGTGACACGCTGAACTCGCCCATCAGCCTGTCATTCCCTTTGACGCGCGCCTGGTTATCGTTGGTAAATTGCTTCTGTTGGGCCCTGGCCATGGCAGCATGTTCCATGGAACTACCGGCCCGCAAGGATGCTACAGAAATTGAAATTTGATTGGTCGCTTGTGAGAGCCCGCGCCGCAGATCGCGCCCCATGCGGCCCTGGTCCTCGCGATGCCCCCGGCGCATCGAATCGACCTGATGTGCCCGTGCGCTGCATCCGGCAGCAAGGCTGGACTTCTGTTGGTGCGACATGCTCGCTTGCGCATGGCCAAATTCGGACAGCATACTCTTCACGGTCAGAATGCAGTCTCGCCTTGAGGCAACGACAGATTCCGTCAGTGACGCCATTTGTTCTGTGAACTTACCCATAGAACACCTCTATCGTATTCAGATTTTAATGCCCTTAAATTACCCGGCTGGGAAAGAACTTAAGTGTCTCTCCCGGCCAGGCAACTGTCTGGGTACTACCTTACGCGGGCGATGCTGCACTGGCTGTGAGGCCAATAGCTTCCGCATACTTGAGGTAAGTTTCGACCGACGCAATCACTACGCGCAGCTCAATCGACACTAGTTCGATGCCGACCAAAGATACTTTGACCCAGGCGTCAATGACAATACCTTTGTCCAAGATACGGTCAACTACTTCTGCCAGGCTCGAAGAGTCTGTTGATTTTTGTACGTTCGCCATTTAAATAGCTCCTAAAGTTTCTTCTGAAGGGTCTAAACCCATGTGTCACGGCCGGAATAGGGTTAACTTCCGGCCGCACTTAATATAAGCATATTACGTGCCAAAACGCAGGGGAATGAAAACCTTCCCCGCTCCCAAGGGGAGATTTGCGCATTAGGGAAGGTCTGCACAGGTCCGTTTTGACGAGTCAGTCTAAGAAATAACCATTAAAATCAACATTTTATACAAACTCTTCAGCAAGCCCAGTGAGAGTGCTGTCCTTGTGCCGAGCTTCTTTGGCCTTAGTGTCCCAAGTGACTTAGCACGGGGAGAGGAATAAGCATTCACGCTTCGAATTTGAGATGTAGGGAATATTTCTCCTATTTGGCATGAAAATAGGTAAGAACTTCCCGGGAGTGTTGCCCCTATTTCGTTTTGGCACCCTTGGCACTAAGCGATGGCATAAGGTGCTTCACCTGTATATCCGGGTGCAGGAGCGCTTCAACCGAGTGAGCCAGGCCCAAGAACAGGAAACCGATCTCGTCCGCGCACAAGGTGTCGTTGATACGTTGGGCAATGTAGTGATCTCGTTCGGCCAGGAGTTTGTGGCCCTCGTCGATCGCTGGTGCGGCATCGGCTTTCTCGGACACAGACGGTGCCGCCAGTCCAGCGCGGAGCAATGTGAGCTCCTGCACTAGTAACTCCGGGGATTCGGTTCCCATCAACGCGGCCCCTTTTTGCATCAAGTCCAGCAGCAATTGATGGTTCTTGCTGCCGCGACCGGCCACCTCCTTCACGAGCTCTTCTTCGCGGCCACATTCAGGTAAGCCGTCCTGGTAAAGACGAATCCTTTCATACGGCAAAGCCAGGGCCTCGATCAACTGCCAGATCAACTGACGAATGCCAGTCCAGAGTCCGTGAATCACCTCCAGATGCTCTTCCCATTTGGCCAAGCCGTACTTTTGCACGTACTCCTGTTTGGCTTGATCGGAGAAGGACCCCATGTCCTGCTCTGTATGAATAATGGGGACTAAGATAAGCAATCGCATGGCAAATTCCTCTAAGTGTTTACGGGTGGACTTGGATTCGAAAGAAATTTAAAGGGCTCTTTTGTACGAGAAGAAATTCGAGAAACGCCAGTATGGGGCTCAGCAAAAGAAGTGGCAAAATTCGATGGCTATATCGTACGTTAAACAAAGACATCGCGTTTCCCTAAGATCTTGTGAAACTTCAATTTACTGCAAAGCGTCTTATAATCGATCTGAAGTAGGCGGGCGGCCAATGCCTTATTGTTATTTGTCTGCTCCAACATCCGGGACAGTATCTGTTGTTCTGCAGAGTGGCGTACCGCGTCGATGATATCCTTAAACGGAACCTGTCCGTCCGACCCTTGCGGAAAGGCGTCCGGGTGGAGCGGACACGATGCGTCGCACAAGCTACGGGAAGTCTGCGGTGTGGGTGTTGGGCCAAGGCCACAGGGATAGCCCCGGTCATCGTCTTGAGCCCTCCCGGACAGCTCGAAGTGTTGGGAGAGTGCATCGGCGGTAACCATGCCGTTTTGATCCATATTCAGCACCAGCGCGTGGCGAATCGCATTGCGCAGCTCGCGGACATTGCCCGGCCAGTCCTGATGCTGGAGTAAATCTAAACCTTCTTCCGAAATGCCGGTGACGGACGTGCGATGTTCTCGGCGCTCAATGCCCAAGAAGTGTCGGACCAGATCGGGGATATCCTCTTTGCGTTCGCGCAGAGGTGGAAGAACTACAGGGTATTCGTTGAGCCGGTAATAGAGATCCGAACGGAATTCCTTCTTTTGAATCATCTGTTCAAGACTCACATTGCTCGATGCAATGATTCGGGCAGTTAGCCGGCGCGTGTGCGTTCCGCCAATCCTTCGAAACTCCCGGGCCTCGACGACCCGCATGAGACGGGTTTGCATCAGTAGCGGAAGACTGCTGATTTCGTCGAGGAAAAGGGTTCCCCCCTGGGCTAAGTCGAACACTCCAGGGTGGGATTCAACAGCCCCCGTGAACGCCCCTTTCTTATGCCCAAAGAGCTCGGACTCGATCAGCGACTCGGGGATGGCGCCGCAGTCCAACGCGATAAACGGCCCGCCCCTCCCGGCGCTGAGGTCATGGATGGCCCGGGACACAAGTTCCTTTCCGGTCCCCGTTTCCCCGTGTAATAAGACCGTCAAATCGGTTGGGGCAACGTGTTTCACGGCATGAATAACTCTCTGGGCTTTAGTTCCCACCCCCATGGACTCAATCAGGCGCGCCAGTGTCTCTGCCCTTTCCGGTTGCACCAGAGCGCGTGGCACCGAACGTTTTTCTGGCCCGAGCCAAGCCATCGAATTCGCCAGTACGCGCCGCAAGCTCCGTTCAAGCATCCGATGGTCGTAAGGCTTGGTTAAGTAGTCATTGGCGCCGCGCCTGAGTGACGCCGCCGCATCCTGAACATTCCCGTAGCCTGTGAGCATGATCACAGGCGTGTCGTACCGCTTGCGGATTTCCTGCAGTACCTCATGGCCGCTCAGGTCGCCCAGGCGAACATCGAGCAACACTGCATCAACCTTCTGCGTTGACAGGGTCGCCAGTGCGTCTCTTCCGGTCTCCGCCAGCAGCGGCACAAAGCCCACTTTCCGAACGAAGGTGGAAAGGGTCCAGCGAGCGTCCTCCATGTCGTCCACTATGAGAACCGTGATCGCGTCGGCCATGTAACCCCTTATTTTCGTTATTGTAGCCGCGCCCTGACGGAACTGGCTTTCGGCTTCGGCACATACACGGCGGGCATCGATCATGCGGGCGCCGGACAGGGAAAGCTCGGCGACGCAAATGGCTCTTGCCTTGCTGCTCAATGCTGATGCGTGCCATGAACGCTCTGGTCACCGAATCGAAGATGTGCGCTTCAGTGGCCACAGCATCGGCTTGCCGGTCCTCGGGCAGGGTCGCCGGCATAGTGCGTGGCAAAAGACAGGATTCGAACCTGTGACCACTGCCTTCGGAGGGCATCTCCTGGCTGCGTTTTAGATTGGGAGCAATCGGTTTAAAGCGAGATGATTCAGGTATCTACTTATCCTGTCGGCACTTCAAGAAAACCCTGTTTAAACCGTTAGTTGTACGATTGAAACCGATTCTGGGCACAATGCCGTCTGGTTTCAAATGTCCGAATTTGACCAAAATGATCGCTGCACTAAGTTCCAGTTCCATAAGCGTACTCACCAAGACCGCAGTAAGCAATATACTTAATTCTGTCTGGTTCACGCTGTCCAAAATCGGACAGTTTATGTGGTCTGATGACTAACGCGTTCACTAGCTTTCGTTAATTGTTGAAAAACTCCGGTCGTCAAAAAGTGCGAATCGTTAGATAAATATCTGCACAGCGATATAGGAATAATTTTTATCAACGATGGAGCGTAAGCGTCTGGTAAACCCATCTTGAGCCCGACGCCGCAGACGTCAAGATAGTGTCCACTTATTTCTTAGTGGACACTTGTTATGAACAACCTAAGCGTAACCCGCCCGTATCGAAAACGCCGTCAACACATCCAAGAATTCAAAGCCCAGCTAGTGCCTATCCATAAATTTGTAACATTTTGAAAAATAATGAAATATTTTAGAAATGTATTAAAAAATCCTCTTGAACTTGTTAAGTTAAAGGTACGAAGAATAACCAAAAAAACAAGAGGATTCCGCATGCGAAAAACCCGCATTGCTCAGGCAAGCATATTTGAAAACTACTCAAAACACGAATTTGGAGCTCGACTTCGGGCGCTATCAAATCGACTGGATCAATACCCAGAAATACTACGCTTGGTCGCCGACGATCTCCGGTTGGTTTATCACTTAATGCCATGGGCGTTAAATCGAAAACATTTGTTCGATTACGCCATTTCAGGGCAGGGGTCGAAGGGAATATCGTGACCTTACGGCAGCATAGCGCAACTTCGCGCTACGCTTGTGCTAGACCTGTCTGGATGGCGTGCTCAGGCGGCCTTGACGTCTTGACTGCTATGGCTTTGATAGGTCCACGGCAACCAGCTCTGCGGGCTTTGCCTGGCTTCGCTGGCATGGCGCTGGACGCTGCGCAGGTAAATCAGCGGATTGATTCCGGCAAAGGCGCAGGTCGCAATCACTGAGGTGATCACATCGGCGATGGCCGCACCGGCGGCGCTCTTGAAGAACATGGCGTTCTTGCGATTGCGGATCGGCAGCTTGAGACCACGCTCCATGCGATTGTTGTCGAGCGGTGCCCCCTCATGGCGGCAGAACGCGCTGAGTCCGTCGAAGTGTTTGTTGAAGTAGTTGACCGCCTGGCCAAAGCTGCTGTTGGCTTCAGCCGCGTTCGCAGCCAGCCGGTCTGCGCCATAGCGGCGGATGTCTTCCATCACCGGAAGTGAGTGCTCGCGGTGATGGGCCAGCCGCTGCACGGGCGTCATCTGCTGCTCAGTCGCTTCAGTGTCGTGTTGCCAGATCAGCTGGTAACGCGTCAGTACCGCCTCCGCCTCTTCAGGAAAGTGCACCACCAGATCGGCAAAGTTGCGCCGGCCGTGTGCATTGCACAGGGCGATGCGCAGCGGGGTGCGGCTGACATGGTTGGATGAGAGCGCATCACTCATCACCAGCGGCGGCGGGCTGCCGTCACTGCGCAGGCGCAGGACATCGTCCAGTAATTCACCGGCATGGCTGAGCGATGTCTGGTACAGCACCAGGGGCGGACCGTCACCTTGCTCGGCAATCATGCCGGAGGTATGAATGCCGGAGCGTAGTCGCTCACGGCCGTCATGGCGACTGCGTTTCATGACCGGCTTCTGATCCAGTATCCGGTTCCCGGTATCGTCGATATGATACAGCCAGGCGTCGGCGGCCAGCTTGAGCAGGGTGTCATGCACCGGCTTGAGATCATTGGCCAGATGCTCGCACTGATCGAAGATCGTCGAGGCTGTCATTGGCACGCCCAGGAGCTGATTCAGGGTGCCCTGACGGTAAAACGGGTGGCCGGCGAAGTACTTGTTCATGGCCATCAGAGCTCTGGCGCCGTAGCCGTACTTCTGGCCTCGCCCGCCGTCCTGCAGAACAGAGTCTGGCAGTGTGGCCGTGATGAAGACACCGCAGGCGTTGCAGCGCAGGCGCTCGGCCACGTGCTGCACGGCATTGAACGGTGGCTGACTCTCAATGCGGACGAAGCTGGCCGGATCGTACTTGTAGAGCTTGCCGGTCTCGCATTCAGGGCAGTCGTCGCCCTTGCTGACGTCTTCGAGCGCATGATGTTCGACCGTCGGTGCCACCGCCTCGACAGCCGGTGGTTCGGCCGAGGTGGCCGGACTGCGTGATGAGGCTTTGCGTGATCCGCTCTTCCCAGTGGCGGTGCCCAGCAGACTGCTGAGCTTTTCTGAAGCATCGACCAGGCCGGCCAGCTTCCGCAGCTTGTGCAGGCCGACTCTCTTGGACTTGATGCCAGCCTGCAGCTTCGCCAGCGTCATCAGCGCATCGAGCAGCAGCCTGACATCTTCAGGTGGTAGGGCCAGATCATGATCCAGCGCATGCTGCACGCGCGTGGTCAGCGCTTCTACCTGCGCTTCGGTCAGTGTTGTGGCACTGGCAGCCATGATCTGTTCCTGTTGTGAGTCTGTTTGAAGGTGTTGGCATAGCCTACTGAGTTTTCGAACGTTTTCAAGATAATTTCTCGACAGGGCCACGCAGCCACTGCCGCAGCTGCGCCGCCTCCAGCACGGTCAGCGCACTGCCTGCGGCCGGCCAGCGGGTAAAGCGGCCTTGCGAGAGGCGTTTGGTCATGAGCCAGAACCCGCTGCCGTCATAGCAGAGCACGCGGACCATGGTGCGGCTTTTGTTGGTGAAGACGAAGCGGGTATCACCGCGCGGATCCTGTCTGAGCTGATCACGGCACAGGGCCACGAAGCCATCGATGCCGCGACGAAAGTCAGCCGGCTGCGCTGCCAGCAGGATGCGGCTCGAGCTGGTCAGCAGGATCATGCGGCCGCCGTGGCGCAGAGCGCCAGTACCAGCGCACTCACCTGAGCAGGACTGCAGGCCCCTTCGATGGTCAGCCGTTGCCCTGATGAGGTCGAGAGGGTGAAGGTAGGGACAGTGATATCGGTTTCGGTTTCGGCTATCGCCTGTTCAAGCGGCACGAAGGTTGGTGCTGATACACATGAGCGTGTCACTGTCTGTGGAGCAGCGCCCCGACGTGTCGTTGCTTGCGCCTGCAACTTCGGCGACCAGGTGTTCAGCATGGTGTAGCTGATACTGAGCGCCTTGCTGACACAGACCCGCGAGGATGCCAGTGCCAGCGCGACGGCCCTGTCGCGCAGCGACTGAGGCACGGCAGCCCGCTGGTGTGGTCGTTGCACGCGCCAGCGCGTGAAGTCTGCGGCCAGCGAATCGAGCCGCCTCTGGAGTTGAACGGTATCGTTAACGGGGGTTGATGGAATCATGACTGCCTCCTGATAGGGTTGAGGCATTCATTGAATCAGAAGCTCAGCAGGAAGTTGCGCTATGCTGCCGTAAGCTCACGGAATATCTCAGAACTCAAAAGGGCATTTGGTGCATCGAAGGTCAACTGGAAAGGGCTCGATGGTTTCAGGGCTTATGTCTGGTCATCGGTTCTGAGCTACAATCTGGTGCGTTTGGCGAGGCTAGACTCTGGCTAGACTCTGGCTAGGATCAACGGTGGTGTCGGCTGATAAATATCTGTAAGCCTATGGGCAGCGCAGTGGAAACCTGCGGCGAAAATTCAAGATAAAAGACCATGAAGTAACGATTCAGGTCAGTCAAGGGCCGCTACGAAGTCCGGATCAGTTTGAACCGGAACGAAAAGATTAAAACAGGGTGTTTTTTCAAAAAACACCCATTTATGGATAGGCACGAGTTAGTCGGCGACCACGGTTCGCATACCCTACGCATGGGTATTGGCCTTTCTGAAAGCTCGCCGCAGTTCATTTCCAGCCAATACTTTGGCGAAATTCTGGAGCAGCGCACTGACGGCCGCATTACCGTTAACGTGTTTCCTAACAGCCAGTTAGGCGACGACGTACAGATGCTGGAAATGCTGCAAACGGGCACGCTGGATATGACCTATCCGTCTAGCTCAGCAACCACGGGCTACGTTGAGGAGCTTGCTGCCTTCGACTTGCCGTTTCTACTGCCTAATCGTGACGCCGCTGTGGCTGTCATGCGCAGCGACGTGGCCCAGGGCATGCTGGACGCCTTTGAAGGCACCGGTTTAAAGGCCCTGACCTTCTCTGAAAACGGTTACCGTCAGCTTTCTAACAGCGCTCGCCCGGTGGTTAGCCCTGAGGATGTTGCAGGGCTGGATGTGCGCGGATTAAGCGTCCGCACGATGGAAAACCCCGTACACCTGGCTATATGGGAAGCCTTGGGCGCTAACCCAACACCGATGGCTTTTGGTGAGCTGTTTTCCGCTATGGAGCAGGGCGTCGTTGATGGCCAGGAAAACCCATGGAGCACCATCCTGTCCTCTAACTTCAACGAAGTTCAGAATTATGGCACTGAAACACGCCACGTCTATACACCATTCATTATGATGCTTTCCGAGCGTACCTGGGACCGTATGGCGCCCGAGTATCAAGAACTGGTGCTGGAAGCAGCGCGTCAGTCCGCTAAATACCAGATTCAGCTGTCTGCTGAGTACGATGATTGGTCGCGCGACCAGCTAATAGAGCGTGGCATGGAAATTACCAGCCTGAATGATGAGCAGCTAGCCGCTTTCCAAACCGCCGTTCAGCCGGTTTATGCAGAGTGGGCTCCGCGCATTGGCGAAGACCTGATCGCCGACATTCAAAAGGTTGCTGAAGAAAGCAGCAACTAGACCTTAGGTTTAGCGCGCCATCGGGCAGGCATTGTGCCTGCCCAACGTGTCAGTGCCCTTGGAGCTCCTATGTCACCCTCCTCTACGCCCCCTGATGATCCCTCGCCGATCGAAGATCCATCGGTGTATCTGGACGACCCCAACCGCAAGCTATTGGAAATCGATACTGATACCCACCAAGGCCCGGCGCTGTTTCGCTGGCTCACCTTAGGTATGGAGTATCTGATCGGCGCCATTTTAGTCGCGTTGATTGTGTCCGTTTCCTGCAACGTGGTCGGTCGTGCGCTGTTTAATAACTCGCTGCCGTGGGCAGATGAGCTGGCACGTATGCTGTTTATATGGCTGGTATTTATCGGCGCCGCCGCGGCGTTTTCCCGCTATGAGCACATTGCCGTCGACGCACTGGTGCGGCGCCTGCCGCTGCGCACGGCGCATATGCTTTATCTCCTGCAGCACCTGATTATTACCGGCCTGATGGTGGTGATGATTTGGGGTGGTTACCAAGTGCTGACGCGTTCAAGTGGACGTTCGGCGATTATGGACGTGCCGCTGAGTTTTATCAGCCTTTCGCTGGTGCTATGCGTCATCTTTATTGCGGCGGTATCGATTTGGCGGATGTGGGTCAGCCTGAACGTTATTCGCCGCCCAGAGCGGGAACGTTAATCATGCTGTGGATTTTTCTGGCTATTTTATTGGTCTCTATTGTTATTGGGCTACCCATTGCCTTTGGCTTGGGCGTGGCGGCACTGGTGATGGCGGTGCTCTCTGATATTCCGCTGTCGATCATGATCGAGCAGTCTATTCGCGGTGTTAACAGCTTTCCATTGCTGGCGATCCCGTTCTTTATTTTAATGGGTGAGGTGATGAGTCATGGCGGCATCGCTCGCCGTTTGATGGAGTTGGCTGGCGCGCTGGTCGGCTTTATGCGTGGCGGGTTGGGGCAGGTAGCCATCACCGGGTCAATGTTCTTCGGCGGCATCAGTGGTTCAGCGGTGGCTGATACGGCGGCCACCGGCGCGATGATGATTCCTTCGATGAAAGAGCAGGGTTACACCGCGGCCAATGCCACAGCAATCAATACCGTGTCATCGGTGATCGGGATCATTATTCCGCCGTCGATTCCGCTCATTCTGTACGGTATCGTCACCGAAACGTCCATCAGCCGCCTATTCATCGCCGGTATTATTCCAGGATTACTGATTGGCTTTGCGCTGATGGTGACCACGTATATTCTCGCCACCAAGCAAGGCGGCGGTGTGCGAAAGTTCCGTTGGGATCGTCTCTGGAAGGCTTTTAAAGCGGCCTGGCTTGCATTAGTGCTGCCGATCATTGTGATTGGCGGTATTATCGGCGGCGTTTTTACTGCCACGGAAGCCGCCGTAGCAGCACTTCTCTATGCGCTGGCTATTTCGCTGGTGGTTTATCGTGAATTCAAGCTCAAAGAGCTCGGCGGCATGCTGATTCGCACTGCGCGTTTGACCGGCATGGTGATGATGCTGCTGGCGTTTGCGACGGTGATTGCCTGGTTTTTAACCATCAATATGGTGCCGCAAACCCTGGTCGGCCAAGTCAAGACGATCACTCAAGACCCATTTCTGCTGCTATTAATTGTTGCCTTTTTGCTGCTGTTAATTGGCTTTGTAATGGACTTAACCCCAGCGATGGTGATCATGGCGCCCATGCTGGCGCCTATTGTGACCTCAGTGGGCGTCGATGCGGCCTACTTTGGCGTACTGATGGCGTTTGTATTAGGCATTGGGCTATTAACCCCGCCGGTGGGCACCTGCCTTTACGTAGGTTGCGGCGTGGGCAAGGTCTCCATGGAGTCTCTAGTCAAAGCCATGTTGCCTTATTACGCTGCACTTCTCGTCGTGCTGGTGATTCTGATTGCCGTCCCGGACATCGTTACCTGGCTGCCTGACCTGACCGCGGTGCGCGGCAATTAATAGGAGAGCTTCTGTGAAGACCCTCTCGCATCGTATTTTAGTGATGGGTGTGTCCGGCTCGGGTAAGTCGCATATTGGCCGTCAGTTGGCGCTAATCGCGGGGGCGACGTTTATTGACGGTGACGATCACCATTCACCCGCCAATGTTGCTAAAATGGCCAGCGGCATACCACTCAATGACAATGACCGGAGCGAGTGGCTGGATACGCTGGCAGCGTTATTGGCAGGCTATCAAAGGCAGGATTTATCGCTGGTGATTGCCTGTTCAGGGTTGAAAAAACGTTATCGCGACCGTTTGCGCGAAGGTGACCCGGCGCTGCATATTCTTTATTTAGAGGGCCGTCGGGAGCTGCTGCTGCAACGTTTGGAAAACCGTGCAGGCCACTTTTTCAAAGGCGATACCATGTTGGCCAGTCAACTGGCCGATCTGGAGCCCCCCGGTGACAAGGAAGCTTTCAACGCTTCGATTTCTTTGTCGCCCAAGGAAATCGTTGATCAATTTTATGCCACGTTGGCGCTACCTGGCCCCACGCCAAGCTACAGGGAGAGATAGGCATTGGAGTTACCCTTTTGAAGAAAAAACGCCCGACTCTACAGGATATCGCTGACCATGTAGGGGCTACCAAAATGACGGTAAGCCGCTGCCTGCGCGACCCTGAAACGGTCTCGGAAGGCCTTCGTGATCGCATTTTCTTGATTGCTGAACAGATTGGTTATATTCCAAACCGTGCGCCTGATTTGCTCTCTAGAGCAACCAGCCATTCGATAGGAGTGCTGGTACCGTCTCTCACCAACCAGGTATTTGCCGATGTCATTGTGGGCATAGAGACGCTAACGGAGCCGGCGGGCTATCACCTGATGCTTTCTCACTACGGTTATAGCCCCGAGCTTGAAGAGCGTAGTTTGGCCTCGCTGCTCTCCTATAACGTCGATGGGGTGATTCTGTCCGATCGTGACCATACCCCGCGCAGCCTGCGCATGCTGGAAACCGCCGGTATCCCGATTGTTGAAATCATGGACACCCACCGTCCTCCGCTGCAGCAGGCGGTGGGCTATGACAACGTTCAAGCCGCGTTCGATATGGTTAGCGAGATGATTCGCCGCGGGCGACGCCAGGTGATTTACCTGGCGGTGCGCCTGGATGAGCGTACCCGACAGCGCGAGCTGGGCTATCGCCGCGCCATGGAAAAGCACGGATTAACACCCGTCACCCTGCAAAGCACCCAGCGCTCTTCATACAGCGTTGGGGCAGCGCTGCTTCAGCAGGTCATTGCTGATTACCCAACGGCAGATGGCGTTTTCTGCACCAACGATGACGTCGCGGTCGGGGCCTATTTCGAGTGCCAGCGACGTGGCGTAGACGTGCCTGGACGCATGGCGTTGGCTGGCTTTCACGGCCACGATGTTGGGCAGGTTATGACGCCCCGATTGGCCAGCGTAGTCACTCCACGTCAGGCCATCGGCGAAGCGGCAGCGAGAGAGCTGCTAGCGCGTATTCGCGGTGAGTCGCTAACGCAGAAAGTGGTAGATTTAGGCTATCGTATTGAAGTGGGCATGACATTATAACGCAACGATGCTGGTCAACTACCCCGCCCTGAAGGACGGGGCTTGTAGAGAGCACCCTGCAAGCCAGGTTGACCAGGGAAAGCGATGAAAATGCCAGGCCTGAGAAGTGTGACTCCATCGGGCAAGCGATCCGGCTTCAAGCCGGCGAAAGTAAGCAGGTTCATGGCTGCGTCCAGCACCGCTTGTCGTTTTCGCGCCATCACCCACGATCAATCAGTGCTTTCTGCTATAGTTTTGGCCAGGCACTACTCAATCCAATCCGGGGGCTGCATGCAGGCTGAACTGATCGACATTCGTAACCACCTTTTACAGCATTCGCCGTTCAACGAAATGCCGGAGGAGCTGGTTAACCGTGTTACCGAAACCATCGAGATTGTTTACGCCCGTGCCGGCACCGAGCTTTTGCGCATCAACGATCCCAGCAAGGCGCTGTATTACGTGCGCAGCGGCGCGGTGGAGATTTTTCGACGCTCGGGCGAACTGTATAACCGGATTGGTGAGGGTGAAATCTTCGGCCAATTTGGCCTGCTGATGAACAAACACGTGCGTTTTCCGGCTACCGTACTTGAAGACAGCCTGATTTACCGTATTCCGGCAGAGACCTTCCACTATCTGTTCGAACAGGACGAGGGTTTTGCGGATTACGTGGAAATTGAAGACCGCAGCCGCCTGCGCTCCGCGGTATCGCGCCGGGAAAAGTCCAACCAGCTGATGACCTCGCGGGTAAGCCGGCTGATTTCACGCAAAACCGTGTCTGCACCTTATACCGTAAGGCTGCAGGAAGCGGCCCGAATCATGACTGAAAACAGCGTATCGGCGCTGCTGCTGATGGACGGCGAAGGCGACCAAGCGCGGCTAAAAGGTATTATTACCGATCGTGACCTTCGCATTCGGGCGGTGACGGAGGCCCTACCGTCGGAAACACCGATCAGCGATATTATGACCGAAGGGCTGATCACCATACCGGCCAGCCACTATATTTTTGAAGCCATGCTGACCATGTTGCACAATAACGTGCACCATTTGCCGGTGATGGACGATCACGAAGTGCGCGGCGTGATCGCGCTGTCTGACATCGTGAAATATGAAAGCCAGAGCAGCCTTTATCTGGTCAGTGATATTTACCACCAAATCAACGTAAAAGGCCTGAAGAAAATCAGCCTGGAAGTACGCGACAGCTTCGTGCGCATGGTGAATGAAGACGCCAACTCGCACATGATTGGCAGTGCCATGGCGGGTATTGGCCGTAGCTTCACCCAACGGCTGCTGGAACTGGGCGAGGAAAAGCTGGGACCACCACCCGTGCCCTATTGCTTTATGGCCCTGGGATCTATGGCGCGTGATGAACAACTGGTGGTGACCGATCAAGACAACGCCATGATTCTGGACGACAGCTTTGTAGCGGAGGAACACGACGCTTATTTTCTGGAACTGGCGAAATTTGCCAGCGACGGTTTGGCCGAGTGCGGCTACACCTACTGCACGGGTGACATCATGGCCACCAATGAACGCTGGCGCCAACCGCTGAAAGTTTGGAAAGCTTACTTTAGCGACTGGATTGATAACCCCCAGGCCCGGGCCCTGCTTAATAGCAATATCTTTTTTGATCTTGACGGTATTTACGGGGAAACCGATTTTGCCGAGCAGCTAAAAACTCTGGTAGCGCAAAAGGCGTCAAACAGCCAGCGCTTTTTGGCAATGATGGCGCGCAATGCTTTGAATCGTACGCCACCTTTGGGTTTCTTCCGTAATTTCGTGATGGAAGAAGACGGTAAGCATGGCAAGCACAGCAAGACCTTTAATCTGAAACGCCGTGGCACGGCGCCGCTGTCAGACCTTATTCGCATACACGCACTGGCTTGTGGCTCCAAGGCCCAGAATTCGTTCGAGCGCCTGGAAGCCATCGGCAAAACCCGCCTGATTCTGGACGACGGCATTGGTAATCTGCGGGATGCTTTGGAGTTTATCGCCATTGTACGTATTCGCCATCAGGCGCTGGCTATTGAAGCCGGGCGCGAGCCGGACAATAACGTGCGCCCGCAGGATCTTTCGCCTTTCGAGCGGAGCCACCTGAAAGACGCTTTTCAGGTGCTCAGTAACGCCCAGAAATTTCTGAAGTATCGCTACAACGCGCAGATTGCTCGCAATGTCTCTTGAAGAAATGGATACCCCGCCGTCCCAGCCCTTTGCCAATGTGCCCTGGCCCGACCGTTATCAGGCCCTGACAGAGGCCACTAACAACCCCTTGTTGAAGGCTTTTTACCAGGCCGGCTGCTGCGACGCGAATAGGCCTTTATCACAGGTGCCGATGGTGGCGATGGACTTTGAAACCACCGGGTTAAGCGCCACCGAACATTCCATCATAAGCGTAGGTCTAGTCCCCTTTACTCTGGAGGGTATACAGCTCAGCGGTGCCCGCCACTGGCTGGTGAAGCCGAGGCTTGCTTTACATCAGACCTCAGTAACGATTCACGGTATTACCCACGCCGACCTGGAGCAGGCGCCAGATCTGGCCGACATTTTGCCAGAGTTACTGGAATGTCTGGCGGGGCGCTTGCCGGTGGTGCATTACCGCGATATCGAACGGCCGTTTCTGGATGTGGCTTTGCGCTACCGGTTGCAGGAGGGGATTCAGTTTCCGCTGCTGGATACTATGGCCATAGAAGCGCACCTGCACCCAGACCGCCGGCCCACCTTTTGGCAAAGCTGGCGGGGCCAAAAACCGCTGTCTATTCGCCTGGCAGACAGCCGTTTACGTTATGGATTGCCCCACTATGCCGCGCACAACGCCCTGATGGACGCCATTGCCACCGCAGAGTTGCTACAAGCACAAATCGCCCACCATTTTGGTGCGCAAACACCGGTGAGCGATCTGTGGCTTTGATGTCACGCCTGAACATGGCGTCTGGCTAAAAAGCTCAGTTAACGGGTTCTACCGCGCCAATAAAATCGCCGTAGCCAGCATCGGCCATCTGCGCCAGCGAAATGAAACGCATAGACGCTGAGTTCATGCAGTAACGCTTGCCGGTAGGAGCCGGGCCGTCATCAAACACGTGCCCTAAGTGGGAATCTGCATAGTTGCTGCGAATTTCAACGCGAGTCGTAAAGAAGCCGCGATCTTCATGCTCCTTCACCATTGCCTGGTCCAGCGGGCGGGTAAAGCTGGGCCAGCCGGTGCCAGACTTGTACTGATCACGGGAAGAAAACAGCGGCTCGCCGGATACCACGTCTACATAAAGCCCGGGCTCTTTGTTATCCCAGTAGGCGTTGTTAAACGGGCGCTCGGTGCCGTCTTCCTGAGTCACGTTGTACTGAACGCTGCTGAGTAACTTTTTCAGCTCGTTCTGCTGCGGCTTTACAAACGCGTCCGGATTAAATCCTGCACTCGCACCAGACGCCTTTACCGTTTTCTGACCGACGCTTTCAGTATTGTTGGCAGTTGGCTTGAACTGACTGAAGTCCAGCTCGTAATCTGAGCCATACACTTTTTCAATGAACTGATAACGGCCAGAATTAAAGGTATAGAAGTTGTAGCGCACCGGATTCTTTTTGTAGTAATCCTGATGGTAGTCTTCCGCCGGGTAAAAGGTGCCAGCCGGAACAATCTCAATCACCACCGGATTGTCATATACACCAGATTCCTGCAAGGCCTTTTTGGCCGCTTCGGCTTTCTGCTTTTCTTCTTGGTTGTGATAAAAAATAGCCGGGCGATACTGGGTACCGCGGTCCACGAACTGGCCCTGATCATCCGTCGGGTCCATCATCCGCCACAAGCCCTGCAACAGCCCTTCATAGGTAATCTGTTGCGGGTCGTAATACACCTGTACCGCTTCGGTATGGCCGGTGCCACCAGAAGACACCGAGCGATAGGTCGGGTCTGGGGTTTCACCGCCAGCGTAGCCGGAAACCGCCTCTACCACGCCGGGGATTTTCTCGTAACCGGATTCCACACACCAGAAACAGCCACCGGCCACAGTTGCCACGGCCAGGTTCGGGTCAGCAGGCGCATAGGGGTTGCTCACAGCGGTGTTCTTCTCAGCGGAGGCAAAGGCTGCGTAAAACGCGCCGCTGGCCGCTATAACAACCGCAACAAGCACAGCTTGAAATTTGCGATTCATAAAAGAGCTCCTGAAAAGTAGTGTTCAATGATCATCCTAAACCTGAGGGATCACCAAAACGTTCCTATAGTGTTACGAATTTATAACGGCGTGGATTGTTTTTCGTCGGCCAAAGGCAGCCAGAATAAAAATTCCGCGCCGCCAGCGGGGCGATTGTGCACCGTTATGTGGCCCTGCTGCAGTTCTGCCATACGCCGCGCTATGGCCAGCCCAAGCCCGGCGTGGCCGCTGCGGTTAGCGCCAGGCGCCTGATAGAACGGGGTGAAAATGTGTGCCAGGGCCTGTTCATCAATGCCCGGGCCGGAGTCTGCCACGTAAATACTCACACCGGTTGCGTCTGCCGCTACGCTCACCCGCACTTTAGTGCCCGCCGGTGAGTGGTTGACGGCATTGCTGATCAGGTTGTCCAGGACCCGCTCGGTCATCGCAATATCGGCGTTTACCATGGCGGGCTCAACCGTCCCAATACTCAGGCTTACGCTATTCTGCCCGGCGCCAGGGGTGTGCTTTTGCACCACGTCGTGCACCAGCTCGGCCACCATGAAGCATTCAGGGTTAGGCTGCTTTTCACGGGCATCCAGAGCAGCCAGCTCGAACAGTTCGTCTACCAATTGACCAAGGCGGCGGGTTTCCCCCAAGGCAATCGCCAGAAAACGACGGCGCTGATCAAGATCCAGGGTGTCCTGTTTTAGGCTTAGGGTTTCCAGGTAGCCCTGCACAGCGGCCAAAGGCGTGCGTAAATCGTGTGATACCTGAGCTACAAGCTGGCGGCGCTGATGGTCTTTATCTTTCAACAGTTCAAGCTGACCCGCAATACGATGTGCCATGGCGTCAAAGCGCAGGCTCAGGTAATCCAGATCATCACCCCGTTCGCCGGGCACCTGCGGCGCCTGGGGCTCTAAATCCCTATCCGTTTTTGCCTCAAAGCCTTCAACCCGCGCGGTCAGCCGGGTTAACCGCCGGGTCAGCAGGCGGAAAAACACCAACCCTGCCAGCAAACCAACCGCCAGGCTCAAGGTCAGCGCGCCCGCGGCCATTTTTAGCAAGCGGTTGCTGTGCACCATGCTTTCGGCAAAATCGTACTGCTGACCTCGCAGCACTACATAGAGGTAACCACTCGGGTTGTCCGCGCTGGGCACGGGCGTCACCGAGAACACTTTGCGGCGATCGTGGCTGCGGGGGTCGTCGCCGGGCAATGGGTACACGTCAGGATTGGTCAGCAAGGTCTGAATTGGCTGCAAAGACACTTGATTGCGCTTGATCTTGTCGGGATTGGCAGAAAACGAAACTATCTTGCCCTGTAAGTCCAACAGGTAGATTTCAATGCTGGGATTGATGCTCATGTACAGATCAAACAGGCGTTCCAGCTCGCGATGGTTGATTTGATCACCGCTTACCAGATTACGGTCAGCGACTAAACGACTGGCCAAATCACGGTTGAGCTGGTGGTTTACTGCGGCACTGTATTCACGAACCGAGTAAAAACTCAGGGCGCTGAACAAGGTGCCAATGACCAGCAACAGCAGAAAAAGACCCAAGGCCAGGCGGGCGTAGAGTGTTCGCAACAGAGGTAGAGCCATGGTCAGTCCTGGAACCTGTAACCAACACCCCATACCGTTTGCACATAGAGCGGTTCGGCGGGATCGGTTTCGATTTTGTTACGCAAACGGTTGATGTGGGTATTCACCGTATGTTCGTAACCCTGGTGGTTGTAGCCCCACACAGCATCCAATAGCTGAGCGCGGCTGAACACCCGGCCGCGATGGCTGGCGAAGTGCCAAAGCAGATCGAATTCGCGGGCGGTCAGTTCTACCTCGGCATCCTTTACAAATACCCGCCGCCGCGACGAGTCTATACGCAGACCGTCAACCTCAATTACGCGACTTTCTGGCGTGACTGTTGCGCGTGCCGAAAAGGCGTCTCCGCGACGAAACAGAGCTTTTATACGGGCGCCCAGCTCGGCCACGCTAAAAGGCTTGGTCAGATAATCGTCGGCGCCCATTTCCAGCCCCAGCACCCGATCCAGCTCGGTGCTTTTGGCGGTCAGCATAAGCACGGGCACGTAATCTGGTGCGGTGCGGATTTCACGGCACACCGCCAGGCCATCAAGGCCCGGCAGCATCAGGTCCAGAACCACCAGATCGATGCCACCTTGGCGAAAACGTGCCAGACCATCATCGCCGCGGTTCGCCAGCACTGGTGTCATGCCCAGGTCGCCCACCTGCATGCTCACCAGTTCGGCGATGGCGGGGTTGTCTTCAATAATCAGTACGCTGCGTGTCATGGTGCTGGGGCTCGTTTGTCTGGACTGCAGGCCTAAGAGGTTACCGTTTTCAGTCTAACCCGAAAACGTCACAAACCGGTCACCGCAGGCCACCAAGAGAAAGTTAGAACCTGACAGCTTGGCAGCTTCGCACCTGGAGCTAGGGTAAAAGGCTTCTTAGTGACGGGATAAGGTCTTGCGTCTTGCGTCTTGCCCCTGCTTTGCCACTTCGTTGTAATCGTCTCGGCCTTTCCCGCCTCAATTAGAACGACAGAAGGAACCAGGAAATTGCCAGATCGCTACGACTGGAATTTCCGAGTGCATTGTTCTCGCATAAGCCGGATTATTCGAGAGGCAAAACGCAAGACCTGACCCCGCATCTCCGCGTATCTCCGCGCGAAATGTAGATACAGTTGTTGACACGCGCATGACCACGAATTAAAGTAGATACATTCGTAGCTACAAAAACCTAGGAAGTTTTTATGCAAAGTGAAGTTAAGCGTTGGGGTAACAGTGCTGCTGTTCGACTTTCCAGTAAAATCTTAGCTCAAGCAAGGCTGGACGTATCCAGCCCTATCCGCATTGATGTAAAGGCAGGGAAGATTGTTATCGAGGCAGTAGAGAAAGCTTCACACAAGATCAATTTACCATTTTCCGAGGCAGACCTGCTCGTTGGACTCGATGCTCACGGCGCTCATGCTGATGAAATTGCTGAACCCTCAGCTGCTGAAATGGGGGTTTAATGGCACAGTACATCCCTGATCGCAATGAAATCATCTGGCTGGATTTCGAGCCGATCAAAGGCAAAGAGGTCGGCAAATATAGGCCAGCACTGGTGCTATCGTCGAAGCAGTACAACATGCAGACCGGACTCCTGATTTGTTGCCCGATTAGTACCAGCATTCGCGGCACCACGACAGAGGTTGCTGTAGGTAACTTGGATAAGCCTTCTGTGGTTGCTTCAAGCCTCATTCAAACGCTGTCTTGGAAAGACCGTAAGGCTAATTTCATCACCAAGGCTGAAACCGGCGTGATGGATCAGGTTTTGGTCCGCATTATTCCTC
Source organism: Marinobacter sp. LV10R520-4 (assembly GCF_002563815.1). NCBI lineage: Bacteria > Pseudomonadati > Pseudomonadota > Gammaproteobacteria > Pseudomonadales > Marinobacteraceae > Marinobacter > Marinobacter sp. LV10R520-4. The sequence goes on from NZ_PDJM01000001.1 coordinate 1,381,615, forward strand.
TTATTGGAGCGGATAGCGTGATTGAGAAATTCATTGAGTAAGTGAAAACTGGCTCAATAGGGCTGAAATCTGTACAGAATGAGTGCCCGTCAAATCGACTGGGAGCCTACCGGTCAGGTGAAGGGGTAAGGTCTTGCGTTTTGCCCCTGCCTGGCCATTTCATTGTAATCGTCTCGGCCTATCCCCTTCAATTAAAACGGCCGATTAAAGCCCGCAAAGCATCGCCGCCTTCCGGGCTTTCTCTTTCTTCCGCTAATTACCCTAACAGGTTGTAAACAAATACAATCACAACCGCGACGGGCGTTACATAACGCAGCAGATTCAGCCACAGCGCAAAAGTGGCACCGTGCAAATTCAGGTCTGCTTTCAGCGACTCTTTCGCCACAAACCAACCGACAAAGATGGCGGTTAGCAAGCCCGACAGCGGCAGCAGGACGTTGGCGGTGAAGTAGTCCAACAGGTCAAAAATGGTTTTGCCTTCAAACGCTGCGAACATACCCAGCGGAGCCACATCTGACCACACGTTCAGCGACAGAATCGAGGCGATACCTAACAACCAGCACAGTATGCCCACCACAATGGCACTGCCGGTGCGGTTCATATTGGTATTTTCTTCCGCCCATTCCACCACCGGCTCCAGCAGCGAGATGCCGGACGTCCAGGCAGCAAACAGCAGCAACACAAAGAACAGTGTGCCAAACAGGCCGCCCATCGGCATGTTGCCGAACGCCAGCGGTAAGGTCTGGAAAATCAGCCCGGGGCCGGCGCTGGGCTCGAGACCATTAGCAAAGACCACCGGAAAAATGGCCAAGCCAGCCAGCAGAGCGACCACGGTGTCCATCAAGGCTACGGTAACCATAGTACGGCCCACCGGAACATCGTTACCGAGGTAGGAACCGTAGGCCATCATAATGGCCATACCAAGACTGAGGGTAAAGAACGCGTGGCCCAGAGCAATCAGAACACCCTCAATGGTTAGTTTTGAAAAGTCTGGCGTAAACAAAAAACTGACGGCTTCGCCGAAATGGCCGGTCGTCGTGGCATAACCCACCGCAACCAGCAACAGCAGGAACAACGCCGGCATTAGAATAGTCACGGCGCGCTCCAGGCCACTCTTCAGACCCTGCGACACCACCAGTATCACCAGTGCCATAAACACAGTGTGCCAAGCCAGCAGCTGCACAGGGCTGGCCAACAGACCGCCGAACAGATCACCAATGGATTTCGCAGTGCCACCGGTAAAGTCGCCCATGGCCGCATGGCCAACGTAAGACGCCGCCCAGCCACCAATCACCGAATAGAACGACAGAATGGCAAAAGCCGCGATCATGCCGATCACCGCCGAAATGCGCCAGGCTGGCGATTTCAGGTTACGCTCGGCCACCAGGCGCATGCTGGTGATGGGGTTGTGGCGACCGTTGCGGCCAATGAACACCTCCGCCATCATGATCGGGACACCGATAACAGCGATGCACAATAAGTACACCAGTACAAAGGCACCACCGCCGTTCTCACCGGTTACATAAGGGAATTTCCAAATGTTGCCAAGGCCAACGGCAGAGCCGGTTGCCGCCAGAATAAAGGCGAAGCGGGAGGACCAGAGACCACGGGACAAACCTGTGTTGCTGCCCGAGGTCGTTTTCGACTGAGTCATGTTCTTGTCCTGTGCTTTGGGCTAAAGAATGAGTTTAAAAAGGATCGCCCTGGTTCAGGCTAGGACTCTTGTGGCGGAATTTTGCCAGCACTGGCCAGCTGATGCCAGCCAATTGCTCAGATTCTGCCTTCAGCCCCGCTCCAGCGAACCCGTAACCACGAGTTCAGCCACAAAGACGCCAGAATAATAGCGCCGCCCACAGCCAGGCGCGGAATATCTGCGTCGCGGTTCCAGATCAGCAGATTCACCAATAAACCGGCAGGCACCAGGGCATTATTCATCACCGCCAGGGTGCCGGCGTCAACGTAGCAGGCGCCACGGTTCCACAGAAACAGACCCAGGCCCGATGCCGCCAGCCCGAGCCAGGCCAGAATGCCCCACTGCGTGGGTGTGGCGGGCAACTTGTCGGCGTTGCCAAACATCAGAAACGACGGCAGCGCCACAATTAAGGCGCCAAAGAAAAAATAACCAAAGGTGCGCCAGGCCGGAATGGGCAAGGGGTAGCGTGCCATCACGTGTTTGTAGCCCACCTGGCCCGCGGCAAAGGTGATATTGGCCACCTGCAGCAATAAAAAACCGGTGATGAAATCCTCACTCAGGCCATCATAACGAATAACGCCGGCGCCCAGGGTGGCCACTGCGGCCGCCACCAGCCCCGCCGGGGAAAAACGCCGGTTCAGGGCGTCGTCCGCCAGGGTCACGTACAGAGGGGTGAAGATGGAAAACAACAGTACCTCTGGCACCGACAGATAGCTAAAAGCTTGGTACAGGCACACGTAGGTAATGCCAAACTGCAGCATACCGCTGACCAGAATGCCTTTTTTCAGCCCATCAGGCACACCGCGCCAGCGGGTAAGCGGTAAAAACACCAGCGCCGCCAGTAACACCCGGGTAAGAACGGCAAAGTAGCTGTCTACCCTGCCCGCCAGAAACTCGCCGATCAAACTGAACGAAAACGCCCAGAGAACAGTAACAAATACCAAAAAACCCATACCCGCTGCGCCGACAAAAATGAAGGGCGACATTTTACCTGCTTTTGCGACCGATTACAGGACGCAAAAAAGCCTTGGTATTCTGTCTGGCCATCGCCTATGCGGACAATGCGCAATGCCCCTGAGCGCCCAGATCCGGTAACATCCGCTCCCCGATAGACGGCGCCTGACTGGTCATTCAGAGCCGCCACCGAATTCGACCGTATTTCGGACACTTGTTATGGATGAACTGCACCAGCCACTGCCCGCTACTCGCCAGCTTTTCGCTACGCGGGTGCTGCTGGAATGGAAAACTCTGGCGGTACTGGGCGGACCTATTCTGGTGGCGCAGGTTGCACAAATGGCCAACGGCGTGATTGACACCGTCATGGCCGGCCATGCCAGCGCTCAGGATCTGGCCGCCGTGGGTATCGGTTCCAGCTTATGGATGCCACTGTTCCTGTTTTTCTGGGGCGTTCTAAGCGCCCAGCAGCCGATCATTTCCGGCTATAAAGGCGCCAACAAACTGCGGCGAATTATGCCAACGGTCTGGCAAGGGCTTTATATTGCCGCCGCTGCATCTGTGATCATGATTGTTTTGCTAACCAACGTGCATCCGGTGTTAACCCTGCTAAAACTGGAACCCGCCACCGCCGGCATTGCCCAAGGCTACCTGGACGCCTTCGCCTGGGGCATTCCGGCGCTGCTAATAATCACCGCGCTACGCGGGCTGACCGATGGCTTGGGCCATACCCGGGTGATTATGGTGTTCTCACTGATCAGCACCCTGTTCAACCTGCCGCTGAACTATTTGTTCATCTATGGCGGTTTGGGTATTCCCGCTATGGGCGGTGTCGGCTGCGGCTGGGCCACGTCGCTGTCTAACGGTATCGCAGCAATCGGGTTACTGATTTACCTGAATCGCAGCCGGGTGTATCAGAATTTTCGTCTGCTGGCCTATGTCGCCCGCCCCAATCCGCGGGTGCTGCATTATGTGCTGCGACTGGGTTTGCCCATTGGTTTTACCATCTTTGTGGAAGCCAGCATGTTTGCAGTGATCGCATTGTTTCTGGCGCCTTTGGGACCCGTGGTGGTGGCCGGGCACCAGATTGCGTTAAACGTGGTGTCTTTATTGTTTATGTTGCCGCTGAGCCTGGGCATGGCCATCACCCTGCGGGTGAGTTTTCTGGTAGGCGCGGGCTCGCCCGAATCTGCGCGCCTGCTATCACGCAGTTCGATTATTTTGGCCGCCTTTATTTCACTGCTGTTTGCGATTGTCCTGTTTGTATTCCGCGCGCCCATTGCCGCGCTCTATTCCAGTGACCCCGAAGTTCAGGCGGTCAGCGTTACTCTATTGATGTACGCCGCATTCTTTCAGGTGGCGGATGTTATTCAGGTTACCTGCATCAGTGGCCTGCGGGGTTATAAAGACACCCGCATTCCGATGATCATCATGCTGTTTTCATTCTGGGTTGTGGGCATGCCGCTAGGCTATACGCTGGCGTTTACCAGCGTTCTGGTGCCGGCAATGGGCGCCGCGGGCTTCTGGGTAGGGCTCACTGGCGGGCTTATCTCCGCCAGTGTGCTGATGGGCTGGCGCCTGTTCAGCTATAACTGGGGCTGGGCCAGGCCCAAAGCTTCTGCGTGATGGTGCAGATGGTCGTCAATAAAAGACGCGATAAAGAAATAGCTGTGATCGTAGCCAGACTGCATGCGCAGGGTTACCGGATGGTTAACGCTGTGGCAGGCCTGCACCAGCGCCTGCGGATTCAGCTGCTCTGCCAGAAATTGGTCCGCAGTGCCCTGGTCAATCAGTAACGGCAAGCGTTCCTGGGCATCCGCGATCAGCAGGGTGGCGTCCCACTGTTTCCACTTCTCCTGGTTGTCACCCAGATAGCCGGCAAAGGCTTTCTGGCCCCAGGGGCATTTCACCGGGTGGGCAACGGGTGCAAACGCCGATACCGAGCGGTAAAGCCCGGGGTTTTTCAGCGCACATATCAACGCTCCGTGGCCGCCCATCGAATGGCCGCTGATGGATTTTTCAGCGCTGACGGGCAACTCGCTTTCTACCAGTTGGGGCAATTCCTTCACTACGTAATCGTACATACGATAGTGCAGAGCCCAAGGCTGCTCTGTGGCATTCACATAAAAGCCTGCACCGCTGCCAAAATCGTAGCTGTCGTCTTCCCCCGGCAAATTGACGCCTCTCGGGCTGGTATCCGGGCACACAATCGCCAAACCAAGCTCAGCGGCCAGTTTCTGTGCGCCGGCTTTTTGCATGAAATTTTCATCATTGCAGGTCAGGCCCGACAGCCAGTACAACACCGGTACTTTACAGCCCGGCTCTGCCAGCGCCTGCGGCGGCAGGAAAACAGCAAATTCCATCGGGCATTTCAGGGCGGCGGCGGTGTGGCGGTAACGACGGTGCTCGCCGCCAAAGCTGGCGTTGGTTGAAAGCAGTTCCATGGTGTTCTCGGCAGTGATGTGTTTGACCAAGCCTAACCCTCAGTCATCGGAGTTAGCAAACCTTGGTGTGCCCACGCTGCAACCTGCATTGACAAGGTGTTCCAAAATGGCGCTGCGGGTGACTATACCTACTAGTTTGCCGTGATCAACAACCGGGTACACTTTCGGTTTGCCAGCACCGAGTTTCTGGGCAAGGTCAACAATCGACGTGCCAGGTGAAATCGACAAGGGCTCACGGAACATAACATCGTCCACGATTGGATCACCCTCACAGTGATAATTGCTCACCAGCAGCGCATGGATACAATCCTGCTCAGACACAAAACCAAGCAAACGCCGACTCGCATCGACCACCGGCAGCCCGGAAATATGATTCTCCAGCAACGCCTTAACCACTTTGGTCAGGGGTGTCCCGCAGCGGATGGGCTCAATATGATTGGACATAACATCGGAAACTCTGAGTGCACACATGGGCAATTCCTCACATTTCTGTTTGACCCGGCCGGCATTGGCCAAACCTTAACCCTGTGTTGTAAACATAGGCAATATTCGCCGAATTCTCCAGCTTTCACCAAGTGCCGGTTTACACAGACCAGTAATTGAGTAAGCTCAGTATGTTATACCCATTGTGGGTGGAATCAAAAAATCAAACCATGGCACATACACATCGAACCATGGCATATATAAAAAGGGATTCTCATGGAAACTATTGAAAACGTATTTAGTGCAATTAACGGGCTGGTCTGGGGGCCACCCATGTTGATACTCATTCTTGGTGTGGGGCTGTTTTTAAGTCTCGGCCTGAAGCTGATGCCCATATTCAAGCTCGGTGCGGGTTTCCGCCTGATGTGGAACGGTCGCAACGCCACAGATGCGGAGTCAGATGGTGAAATTCCGCCGTTTCAGGCTTTGATGACCGCCCTTTCAGCCACTGTCGGAACCGGTAACATCGCCGGCGTGGCAACCGCGGTTTTCCTCGGCGGTCCGGGGGCCCTGTTCTGGATGTGGCTAACAGCCCTGGTGGGCATGGCGACCAAGTACTCCGAAGCGGTGCTCGCGGTGCGCTTCCGCGAGGTCGATGAGCGTGGCTCTTATGTCGGCGGGCCCATGTATTACATTCGTAACGGGCTTGGCAAAAAATGGGCCTGGATGGGCGTGCTGTTTGCGATTTTCGCCGCTATTGCCGGTTTCGGCATTGGCAATACTGTACAGGCCAACTCGGTTGCAGACGTAATGGAAGCCACATTCGGCCTGCCACACTGGATCAGCGGCGTTATCCTGATGGTTCTGGTGGGTATGGTACTAATTGGCGGCATTCGACGCATCGGGCAGGTTGCCAGTGCGCTGGTTCCTATTATGGCCATATCGTATCTGTTGGCTGGCCTGGTTGTACTGGCCATTAATTTCGCCGAGATTCCTGCCGCATTTGGGCTAATCTTCGAGCATGCGTTCAGCCCCATCGCGGCAGAAGGCGGCTTTGCCGGTGCGGCCGTCTGGGCAGCCATCCGGTTCGGTGTTGCAAGGGGTGTCTTTTCCAACGAGGCCGGTTTAGGTTCTGCGCCTATCGCCCACGCGGCAGCGCAAACCAAGAACCCGATCAATCAGGGTATGATCGCCATGCTGGGCACCTTTATTGACACCATCATTATTTGTACGATTACCGGTCTGGTCATCATCACTTCTGGTGTATGGACATCCGGCGAATCCGGCGCGGCACTCACTTCCATGGCGTTCTCACAGGCGCTTCCAGGCGTTGGCGGTTATGTGGTGGCCATAGCTCTGGCTGTCTTTGCCTTTACGACCCTTCTTGGCTGGTCATTCTACGGTGAGCGCTGCGTCGAATTTCTGTTCGGCGTAAAGGCTATAGTGCCTTATAGAGTTGCCTGGGTCCTCGCTATCCCGGTTGGCGCAACCATAAACCTGGGCCTGATTTGGCTGGTGGCAGACACGTTGAATGCCATGATGGCACTGCCCAATCTGATTGCCCTGGCGTTGCTCAGCCCGGTGGTGTTCAGACTGACCAAAGAACATTTTGAGAAAGAAAAAGCGGCAGGCCTTTGATACAACAGCCATTACGGCTAAGAACTAGCAGACCTGTGCCGGATGAGGTGAATCAATTAGCCCTTGCATTCCTGTCATCCGGCACCAGTTATTTTCGTATACAAAAGATAAACGCGCCCGACGGTTAACCTGCCGGAACCTCAAGCAACGCGATCAGATACTGCATCGAAGGAGAGCGAACATGAGTTTACGCCTTGGAGATACTGCACCGGATTTTGAACAGGATTCCAGTGAAGGCAACATCAGTTTCCACAATTGGCTGGGCGACGGCTGGGGCGTGTTGTTTTCACACCCGGCAGACTTTACCCCAGTGTGCACCACCGAGCTGGGCCTGACCGCCAAGCTGAAGGGCGAGTTTGCCAAGCGCAATGTGAAAGCCATGGCGTTAAGTGTTGACCCCGTTGATTCCCACCACGACTGGATCAAAGACATCAACGAAACCCAGGGTTGCACCGTTAACTTCCCGATCATTGCTGACCACGACGGTAAAGTGGCCGAGCTGTACGACATGATTCATCCCAATGCCAACAGCACGCTGACCGTGCGCTCGCTGTTCGTGATTGATCCGAACAAGAAAGTGCGTTTGATCATCACTTATCCGGCCAGCACTGGCCGCAACTTCAACGAAGTACTGCGGGTTATCGACTCCCTGCAGCTGACCGATGAGCACAAAGTAGCGACCCCGGGTAACTGGGAACGCGGCGGCGACGTGGTTATCGTGCCTTCACTGCAAGACGAAGACGAAATCAAGCAGCGCTTCCCGAAAGGCTATAAGGCGGTTAAGTCGTACCTGCGTATGACTCCAGACCCGACCTCTAACTGGTCTGGCGGTTAAATCGCACTGTTTGCATTTGTAGAAATGCAAAAAGGCCGGGCTGCTAACGCAGCCCGGCCTTTTTTATATCAACGCCCAATCAGAACGCAGGTGCTCTTAGAATGCAGGAACCACAGCACCCTGATATTTCTCGTTAATAAAGTCTTTCACGTCTTCGGATGTTAGCGCGGCTGACAGCTTCTTCATGGCGTCGCTGTCTTTGTTGTCTGGGCGTGCCACTAAAATGTTGACGTAAGGTGAATCCGAACCTTCGATGATCAACGCGTCTTTGGTCGGGTTCAGGCCAGCTTCCAGCGCGTAGTTGGTGTTGATCAGGGCAACGTCTACCTGGTTCAGGATGCGCGGCAGGGTAGCGGCCTCAAGTTCCTTGAATTCCAGGTTCTTCGGGTTGTCGGCAATATCACGCGGTGTCGCGGTGATTTTGCTGCCTTCCTTCAAGGTGATCAGTCCGGCTTTTTGCAGCAGCAAAAGGGCACGTCCACCGTTGGTAGGGTCGTTAGGAATGGCAACCACGCCGCCGTCTTTCAGTTCGTCCAGAGATTTGATTTTGCTGGAGTAAGCGCCGAAAGGCTCAACGTGAACACCGGTAACCGTGACCAGGGTGGTGCCACGGCCGGCGTTAAACTCGTCCAGATACGGCTGGTGCTGGAAGAAGTTGGCGTCCATGCGCTTCTGGTCAACCTGAACGTTGGGCTGGATGTAGTCGGTGAATACTTTTACGTCTAGCTCTACGCCCTGCTCGGCCAGCATCGGTTTCACAAATTCCAGGATTTCCGCGTGGGGGACCGGAGTCGCAGCAATGCTGAGTTCTTCGGCGCTGACAGCAGCAGAGAAAGTGGCCGCTGCAGCCAGGGCAATCAGGGTCTTCTTGAAGGTCATCGGTGTTCTCCTTGGGTGAATCTGAAGGTTAATTCGCCGCTATTTACGACTGAAATGTATAACTAGACGATCGCCTAGCATTTGTAGCAGCTGTACGAAAATTACTAGCAGCGCTACGGTGATGACCATAACGTCGGTTTGGAACCGTTGATAACCGAAACGAATGGCCAGGTCGCCCAGGCCGCCTCCGCCAATCACGCCGGACATAGCCGCGTAAGACACCAAGGTTATTGCAGTGACGGTAACACCGGCGATGATGCCCGGAAGTGCTTCCGGCAACAAGGCGCCGAGGACAATTTGCCGCACGTTAGCGCCCATGGCCTGGGTGGCTTCGATAATGCCGCGGTCCACTTCCCGCAGCGAGGTTTCTACCAGGCGGGCAAAGAAGGGTGCGCCACCGGCGACCAATGGCGGTATGGCTCCCGCAACGCCCAGGGACGTGCCTATCATCATCACGGTGAACGGAATCATCACAATCAACAGAATGATAAACGGCACCGAGCGCAGTACGTTCACCACAAACGACAGCACCGCGTAGGCCAAGGGCTGTTCCAGCAGCTGGCGTTTGCCAAACAGGAACAGCAGCACGCCAACGGGCAGGCCAATCACCACGCTGAACAGCAGCGACATAGCCACCATAATCAGGGTGTCCCAGCTGGCAATGCCGATTTCCACCCAGTCTACGTTGCTCAGTAAATCCTGCATCAGGGCTTCCATCAGTTCATCACCTCTACGTGCACGTCTGCGGCTTCCAGCGCTGCCATGGCCACAGCCAGGTCGCCACCTACCAGTGCCAGAGTCAGCTGGCCGTAAGGCGTATCTTTAATGTGGTCGATGCGCCCGGAGATAATGCTGAAATCAACCCCGGACTTGCGCGCCACGCTGCCCAGTAACGGGTCGTAGGTCGACTCGCCTTTGAAGGTCAGGCGCAGAATGCGGCCTTTGGCCTTTTTAAAATCCTGCTGCAATGCCAGGCTATCGATATTTTCGCTTTCGAAAACAAAGTCGCGGGTGGTGGGGTGTTGCGGGTGCAGAAACACATCGCTCACCGGCCCCATTTCCACCACGCGGCCTGCATCCATCACTGCAACCCGATCACACACCCGGCGCACTACGTCCATTTCGTGGGTAATCAGCACGATGGTTAAACCCAGCTCGCGGTTGATGTCGGCCAGCAGCTTCAGCACCGATTGTGTGGTTTGCGGGTCTAGCGCGCTGGTGGCTTCGTCGCACAGCAAAATGGTGGGTCGGCAGGCAAGAGCTCGGGCTATGCCCACTCGCTGCTTTTGGCCACCAGAAAGCTGTGACGGGAACTTTGTGGCGTGTTCAGACAGGCTGACCAGCTCTAACAACTCCGCAACCCGCTGCTGGATCTCGGTTTTTGAATAGATGCTGGCCAGTTTCATGGGGAAAGCAATGTTGTCGTTAACCGTCTTCGATGACAGCAGGTTAAAGTGCTGGAAGATCATGCCAACGTTGCGGCGAAAAGCGCGCAACTGGGCGGCGTTATAATGGGTAACGTCTTCGCCGTCGATCTTGATGCTGCCGCCGGTCGGGCGCTCCAGCAGGTTAATCAGCCGTACCAGGGTGGATTTTCCGGCGCCGGAGTGGCCGACAATACCGAACACTTCACCGGTTTCAATGGCGAAGCTGGTGGGGTGCAGCGCAGGTACGGCCTTGCCCCCCACCTGGTAGGATTTCTCTATCTGGTCAAATACGATCACGGATCAGCCTTGTTGCGCCTTGGGCGTCAGTGTCTTGTAGGTGCAAATTTTAAAGGCCGCAATTATAGACTATTCGCTGATCAAACCCGAGTCCGCATTAACCGGCTGAGGCTCGTTCCACTAAAACAACGGTGCTTAGTGCAAGGCCCGCAACTCGCGGGGGTAGAGCGCTGCGCTTACTTCTGGTTCTTCCAGCAGGTCTGAAAGTTGGCGGTCGGTGGCGGTTTCCTCGCCTTCGTTGGGCAGTGGGTCGAAAAGGGTACTGAGCCACGCTGCGACCGAGGGCGCTTGATCGCGCTGGTAATCGGTGGACAAGGCTTTGATTTTACGGAAACCAATAATCCGATGATGCCGTGGGTCACGAATTTGCTCAAAACCACGCCAATAGATGTGGTCACGGGTGTGCAGTTGCACAAACAGGGTGTCGATGGGACCATCTGCTTCGTCTTCCGCATCCGCCTCGATGTCGTTCTCGCCATTAGGTTCTGTGCCCGCAGCAGAATCGGTCGCCGGCCCTGGCTTTTTGTTGCGGATGGTGGTCCAGGCCGGGTAAAGCACCGCTACCGCGTCAGCTTCTACGTGCTCCCTGGCAGCGCGAAGAATCAGCCCCCAACGGGCTTTGTCGGCGTCGGTTTCCAGAGATTGAATGGGTAAATCGTAGCTGTGTTCGCTGGCCAGCACTATGGCCATCATCGGGGCATCTAACTCTCCCATGGCTTCCGCCTGGGCGACCGATACCAGTTCTTCGATTGCCATCGGTTGGTTCATAATGCTCTAGCCTCCTCGATGCCATCAGAATAAAACAGGGAGAACCGCACTCCCTGTTTATCAGCATAGCCTGTTACAACATGGAAAGATAAACGTGAGGGCGATAACAGCAGATCACAAGCCCCGGCAAATAATGAATCCTCTTTCAACCGTCATCACTTTTGCTATTGTGAGCCCACATCCATACCTTTAACGACGTTGGCCGGCCAATGGGTCAATATTCAAACACTCAATGTTCGAAACCGCCTTTATGACACCTATTTTTTTTCCCATAACCCGGCTGTTACAGGCTGCCCTGCTGGCAACGCTGCCGTGGTTTTCCAGCGACGCCGCAGCTAGCCCTGGCAAGGCCGACGCCTGGACCGATGTGGTGCGGGCCGCCCCGTATTGGTCCAGCCAGGGAGTGTATCGCAACGTGCTCACCATTCGCAGCTGGGTGTTGAACGAGTCCAGCTACTGCACCAACCAAAGCCGCCACATTTTTTACGATATGCGCGGCCAGTTTTTAGGCTGGAGCGAAGACGCTGACACCGTCGAAGCCAACCAGCAGCAGCTCAACAACACCCGCCAGGACATGTTCAAGGATGGCCGCAGCAGCGCCTGGGCCGCCGGCGCGGCGGATGTGACCGGGTATCCATTTGCACTGGCCTGCGACCAACCCCACGTTGATCTTCCCGGCTCTATTACCCGCTACCTTGGCCAAAAAGAGGAAGACCGCCTGTGGGGCGCGTGGGATGACATCAAGGTGGGCGGCCAGGGCGATTCAGTGTCGCTGCACCAAACGCTGATGGCCGTGTACAAAAAGCGTAATGAGCAGCAACGTTTAAGTGAACTCCCGCCGGCGTTACCGCGCTATTTAGCCGGGCAATTACTGATCGAAAGCGGCGGCCAAACCCGGGCTCATTCAACGGCCAACGCCCGCGGCATTATGCAATTGTCGCCTGCAGCGCTGTCGGACTGCCGTATTCCGCCAGAGAACTATTGGCACAGACTGGCACAGATGGACTGCGCTCTGCAGTTGAACAATCAGAATGCGCGTAATTTGCGTCCGGCATTTACCGATCGCTTTGGTGAGTTGCCCGCGCAAAAACGCGATGAACTGTTCAGTTTATTGCTGGTTCAGGCCTACCACGGTGGCGCGGGGCGAGTGAAAAGCCTACTGCAAGATGAGCTACTAAGCCGGCCTGCAGCGTATTTTGCCCGCCACCAGGCGCGCTATTCAGCGGGGGATATCGCGTTCGGCATGATTTTCCACAACCTGGGACGGGATCGTTTTGGCCTGTCGTCACTGTACTACGTAGCTGACGTACAACTGGCTACAGAAGCCCTCTGTGAACAAAACGAGTTGAAAAACTCCGGGTTCTGCCAGTGGAAATAACGCTGCTTCCAGGTGGCCTGGACGTGGGCGTTGCTCTGCTGCTGTTACTGGCCTCGGTGCTCGGCTCGATGATCAGCGCCAGCTTGGGTGCCGGTGGCGGTTTGCTGCTGATCGTCATTATGGCCGGTTGGATGCCCCCAGCCGCCATTATCCCGGTGCACGGGCTGGTGCAGCTGGGTTCAAACTGTGGCCGAGCCGCACTGACCTGGCGCCATATCGACTGGAAAGTAATTGCCGCTTTTGCTCCCGGCGTCGTGCTTGGAGCCAGCCTGGGTGCGTGGTTACTAGTGGATCTACCCGCTCAAATCTGGCAGCTGACCATTGCACTGTTTGTGCTGTTTTTGTGCTGGGGACCCAAGCTGCCGAAAGCCGCCATCGGCGCTCCAGGAATTGTTATAGCCTCGGCGTTTACCAGTTTTATCAGCCTGTTTGTCGGGGCCAGCGGGCCACTGGTCGCAGCGTTTATCAAACAGATTCACCGCGACCGCTTTAGCACCATCGCCACGTTTTCAAGCGCCATGGCTCTGCAACACGCGCCGAAAGCCCTTGTCTTCGGACTGACCGGGTTTATGTTGAGTGACTGGCTGGTGTTGATCGTGGCGATGATTGGTTGCGGCTTTATCGGCACCTGGCTTGGCCTACGCCTGTTGAAAGCGTTCAGCGATCAGCGCTTTGGCACGGTGCTGAATCTGCTGCTGACAGCCTTGGCTCTGCGTCTGCTTTGGCAGGCCGCTGCCGCAGGCGTTTGGTGGTAAATGATATCCGCAGGTTTTAGGCGCCTGACACCAAAACCACAACCACCTGATTACGGCCGCGGCCTTTGGCCAGGTACGAGCCCTCGTCGGCACGGGCCATAATGGCTTTTGTGCTGGTGTCAGTGGGGTTGATCTGGGCAAGGCCAATACTGGCGGTTACGCTATAGTGTTCGCCTTTGTGTTCAACGACCAGGGCTTCGATCCCTGCGCGAATCCGCTCCGCCAGAGCCTCGGCGCGTTCCATACCGCAGCTGGGCAGAAGTATTCCAAACTCATCCCCGCCCAGGCGCGCAACAGTGTCAGACTGGCGAACGGTCTGCCTTAGCAAGTCAGCCAGGCGGCGCAGAATCTCGTCACCGGTGAGGTGTCCGCCTTTGTCGTTCACCGGTTTGAAGTAGTCAAGATCAATCAGCAACATCACAGTAGCCACTTTATTCTGGCCGGCTTCTGCCAACGCTTTGTCCAAACCGTGGCCAAAAGCGCGGCGGTTTAAAAGCTGGGTCAGTGGATCGTGGGACGCTTCCCACGATAGGCGCTCGTTTTCTCGTCGGCGCGCGCTGTCGTCGCGCAGTACAAACACCAGGCGTTCTTGGGACTCACCGTTGCGAACCTTCAGCATGGTTAGGTCGATATCAAACTCACCGCCGGCGTGATTGCGCAAAATGGCGTAGAGATTATCGATCTTCTGGCTGGCCCGGAATTTCTCCAGAGTATAGCTGCAATCCTGATCATTGATCGACACAAGATCAAAGAAATTAGTTGGCCCAGTGATTTCACGTATCCCCAGCAGTTGCAGCGCGGCGCCATTGGCGTAACGCACAGCGCCAGTGTTATCCGCCATCAACACGCCCTCTTGCAGCACGCCGATAATGCTTTGTGCCCGGCGCTGCTCATCTTCCAGCGCGCTGGCCACGGCTAGTTCCCGGGTGACATCCCGCATGACGGTGATGGTGCCCAGAGTACGATCTTCGGTTTCGATCACCGCCGACATCATGTCAACCCACAAACCATCGTGCCCGCCAAACGCCGCCAGTTGGACGCGGCCATGAAAGGTTTTTTTCTTGTGCAAATCACGCTGCCAGCCGGTAATTAACGTTTTCCGGTCGCTATTTTTCAGGTAACCCATCATTGGCGTATCAATAATCTCAGCGGCCGAACGGCCAAGAATTACCTCCAGCGCAGGGTTGGCAAATTCGATCCGGCCCAACACGTCAGTTTGGGCAATACCAATGGGCGCGCTTTCGGTCAGCGAACGGTAAAAAGCTTCGCGTTCTGCCAGCGACAGCATGGCGCTCTCACGTTCGATCATCAAGGTGTTGAATATAGTGGCTACGCGCTGGATTTCGATGCTACCGGGAATGGCAACCGGCAGCGAACGCAAGCCCAGGTGGCGGTCCTGTACTTGCTGGCCCAGCAGTTTCAACGGGCGCATCAGCTTGCGAAAACGCCAGCCAGCCATGGGTACCAGCACCAATAAAATGACCAACAGCGTCCAGGCCAGGCCAATGGCGATACGGCCAATCGGCGCAAAAGCTTCCTTTGTAGGCCAAACCGCAGCTACAAACCAGGGTGCCTGGTCCAGCTGCCGCACCGACATAATGGTTACGTCGCCATCGCCGTTATCGGTTTTAGTGGTTCCCTCGAATCCACCCATGGCTTGTATCAGAATCGGGTTCTCCGCTCGCAAGGGCACCATAAACTGCCCGGAACGCCCGTTGACCAACGTTGTACCACTGTGGGTAGCAATACCAATATAACCGGTTTGCGCAAAGCGGATGTTTCCGAATTTATTCAGAATATGTTCGTCTTCAAGCAGCATAACGCCGCCAATCACCCCGATAAAACGCTGGTCATGGTTGAACACCGGCGCACCGATCATAACGACAGGTTTATCTTCGTAAGAAGAGATGTAAGGCTCGCTGATGATCGGTGTCATGAGCGTAGATATGCGCTTAAAATATTCGCGGGTGCTAAAATCTAACCCTTTAGGCAAGCCAATGCGTGGAAATTCCGCCTGCAGAAGACCCTCGGCATCGAGAATGAACAGGCTATCAAAAAGGTGCAGCAACTCGGTTTGGCGCGACAATAACAACTCGGCCCGGTCACGGAACACCAGTTCGGTCATGGTCAGGTTTGTTGCCACGTGGCTAATAATATTCAAGCGCATGGAAAGTTTATCGTCCAGTTCATAGGACACCAGAGCGGCTATGGACTCAACCTGTGCCTTTGCCTGCTGCTCCAGTTCCCGCTGGCTCAGCAGCCCACCTACCAGCATCACCGTCAGCGCAACCACCAGAATCACGACAGCAACCAAAGCGGTCGCCCGATTCACCAGACTGCCTAACCAGCGTTTAATCAACACAGTGATATTTGCACATTTTTGAATGACCGGCACTCATGGCTCCCTGATCACAGCGTGTTTGTAAATAGCTGCTCAGTTTAGCAGACCCGTACACCCACAAAATACATGGAATAGGCTTATAACCGCACGGCAGACAGCGCTTGGCGGCCATGCTCATTCTACGCTGGCAACAACTTGCCCGCGCCGCAATAACTGGCCCAGACCGCGGGCAGCTCTTCGCCCTGAATCTCTTTCAAGCCTAACAAAAAACCATAAACCACTGATCTTAAATGACGTTAACAATCTGGCACAGGGTTTGATTAGATTACCGGGTCCACGTTAGGACAGCAGGAATGCAACCTTTAAACACGTCACGGAGCAGACAATGCCAACTCCTTGTTATATCAATATCGAAGGCCAAACCCAGGGCCACATCACCGCCGGTGCTTTCACCGCCGATTCCGTCGGCAATATCTATGTAGAAGGCCACGAAGATGAAATTCTGGTGCAGGAATTCAGTCACGTCGTTACGGTGCCTACCGATCCACAATCTGGCCAACCCTCAGGCCAGCGAGTGCACAAGCCGTTCAAATTCACCTCGGCCCTGAATAAAGCCACACCGCTGATGTACAACGCTCTGGCGTCTGGTGAAATGTTGCCAAAAGTGGAACTGAAGTGGTACCGCACCTCGGTAGAAGGCAAACAAGAGCACTTCTTCTCGACCATTCTGGAAGACGCCACCATCATCGATATCAACTGCAACATGCCCCACTGCCAGGACACCTCCAGCTCTGACTTCACCCAACTGGTTACCGTGTCGCTGTCATACCGCAAAGTCACCTGGGAGCACGGCGTGGCCGGCACTTCCGGCGCTGACGACTGGCGCACGCCAATCGAAGCCTAATCCGGCTTTGTAGGTCGCTGGTGCCTTGCAGCGGATAACACACATCCGCCACAGGGCATTAGCGCTTAAAGGCACTGGCAAACTAGCCATTGTGCTCATAATCTTGTAAAACCTGCAGTGAATTCATAGCAACGCGCTGCCACTCGTAATGACGACATCTATTTCACAGTTCCAGGTAATAAACCTTGGCCGGCTTATGTGCCAGGCTACCGACCAAATTTTGTGGCAACCCGCTGCCGGCTGGATTAATGCACAAGGCAAGGCGAAGTCACTGCTATGCCGTGTGGGGTCCGGGCAGGCTACCTATCACCGTTACGACACCCGCAGCCATACCCACGTCATCAACTACGGGCTACGCATGATTTTGGCCAAATACCAGCCAGAAACCGCCGTTAGCTGGCTGTCGGCGCGGGAAATTCGGAAAAGAGGTTATTTTGACGGTGAGGTAAGCCCGCTTAATCTGCTGGCCCATACCTGTTGCCACGAGTTTGCCCATCTGCTGCAACAGGTGGCAGGCCAGCGCCACTTCGGTTCGGTGCACAATCGCCATTTTTACGACATTCTGGACCAGCTGCATGACAGCGGAGCAGCCCAGGGTACCCGGGCATTTTTACAGCAGCAGGCGGGCGAGCGCGGGCTAAGCCTGCCGGCGCAGCCGTTCGCGCCAATCCACGCCGAAGCCGGGGTTTCCCAGCGCCAATGGCAGGTAGGTGATCCAGTGAGTTTTGGCGAAGGGCAGCGCCAGCGGCAAGGCATCATTAGCAGGGTGAATCGTAAGACCTGCACGGTGAAAGGGACCGGTGCTAGCCGCGGGCTGCTCTACCGGGTACCCAAAGTTATGCTAGCCGCCCATTAAAACGCGGCAATCAGTTAAGCAGGCTGCCGCGATTACGCTCTGAAATCTGAGTGTTCAGTGTCCAAAAATCGTACAGAACGCCCACCAGAAACAGGCCGCCGGTAAGCAGGTAAAGAATTCCGGTTATCCATTTTCCCATGTACATCCGATGCAGGCCCAGCAAACCGGTAAACGTCAGCAGTAACCAGCTAACGTTGTAACTGATGGGGCCTTCGGCAAAACGGTAATCGGCTTCTTCATCCATACTTGGAATCAGGAAAAGGTCGACGATCCAGCCCACCAGAAACAGGCCAAATGTGAAGAACCAGATGGTGCCGGTGATCGGTTTGCCGTAATAAAAACGGTGCGCACCCAGAAAGCCGAAAATCCAGAGTAGGTAGCCAAAAAACTTACTGTGTGTATTCGGTCTTTGCATAGTTTTCTCAATAGTGCTTTAGAGCGTGCTTTAGAAAATGCTTTAGAGAATGTTCTGAATTGGCATTAACGCTTTAACCCTAGCCCAACTATGACTCTATATGGGCCTGAGCTGGCGCCGAATCAACCCCCGCCAGTGCCAACCACACCGCTCTGGATGACTTCTCCCTTGCGCCACAAACGCCACTCTCCGGGCTGATACACATCCCACTGTTCATCAGAGGTCAAAGGTTCGGTCACCACCACGCTGACAATGTCATTGGGGGTGGTCTCTGCTTCAAAGTCTATAGTTACGTCGGTGTCTTTCAGTCGCGCCGGCCCAAAAGGTGCGCGGCGGGTAATGCTGGCCATTTTGGTGGAGCAAAAAGTGAACAGCCAGTCGCCGTTGCTGAGCAGGAGGTTGAATACGCCCTGGCGACCATAGGCCGCTGACAGCTGAACCAACTGGTCCACCGTATCCTGCTCGGTGCTGTGGCGGTCGCTGTTATCGCGCAAATGGTTCAGTAAATCACAGAACAGGGCTTCACTGTCGGTGCTGCCAACGGCCTCATAAAACCCCGGTTTCGCGCTAAAATCCGACAGCTGGCCATTGTGAGCAAATACCCAGTAACGGCCCCAGAGTTCACGCATGAACGGGTGGGTGTTGGCCAGGCAAATTTCACCCACATTCGCTTGGCGAATATGGCACAGCGCCACTTCGCTTTTAATGGGATGGGTTTGTACCACCTCGGCAATGCGGGAATTGGCACTGGCGTCGACATCGTGAAACGCCCGTACGCCCTTACCTTCGTAAAAAGCCACGCCCCAGCCATCTTTATGGGGCCCGGTGTCGCCACCACGGCGGGTCAGGCCGGTGAAGCTGAAACACAGATCGGTCGGGGTGTTGGCACTCATCGCCAGCAGTTCACACATAACGCAGTTTTACCCTCGGCAAATCAGACATAATTCAAATATACAGGGTTTGGGCAGCACGCGTCCTGCGAACCCCAATTCATTCCATGGCAGCAGCACCCAATTTGGGTACAATTAGGACTGATCTACGAATTTACGCTGATAACGCACACCCTACGGAAATCACTATGGAATGGAGTATTACCCACCTCTGGCTGATTCTGGCGCTCTTACTGGGCCTGGCCGAGCTGACATCCGGCGTTATGGTGCTGTTGGCCCTGGCGATTGCTGCTGCATTTACGGCGGTACTGGCGTTTTTCGGCTTTTCCCTGGAGTGGCAATTGGTGGGAATGGGCTTATTTTCGGGCATCCTGGTGCCCGTTGTTGTTCGCTGGCTGAAGCCGCATTTCTCGCCTAAAGGCGTAGCCTATGGCACGACCGGCACCGGCGTAGATCAGGGAAAGCAATTCCACAGTTTACGCCGTGGTTTTGACGACGCCACCGGCATCAAAGTAAACGGTGACTTTTATCGCCTGCGGGTACGATCGGGCGGACAAACCGAACTGCCAGAAGGCACAGCGCTTATTTTTGACCACTTCGATGGCACCACCGCCATTGTTGAACTTGCAACCCCCAAGGAACTGTAACCATGGAAGAGTTTCTAACCCCCGGGCTGGTCATCAGCCTGATTGTTGTCGCCATTGGCGTTTTTATCATCACCAAAGGCCTGGTGATTGTGCGCCAGTCTGAAGTGATGGTTATTGAGCGTTTGGGCTCTTTTAACCGAATTTTGGAAAGCGGCGTGAACATTATCATTCCGTTCATCGAACGGCCGCGCGCCATCACCATGATCCGCTATGTGCGCACGGGCCAAGATTACCAAACCGTGATAAGTGATGAAGCACGCATCGACCGACGCGAAACCGTGATGGATTTTCCCGGCCAGCCGGTGGTTACCACTGACAACGTAACCGTGTCGATCAACGGTGCGCTGTATTACCAGATTATTGACCCGCGCCGCGCCGTGTATGAAGTCGCCAATATGAGCCAGGCGGTGGAAGTGTTGGCCAAAACCACCCTGCGTTCGGTGGTAGGCAAAATGGAGCTGGATAAGCTGTTTGAATCCCGCGCCGAAGTCAACAACGCCATTCAGGCCGAAATGGAAGAGCCAGCGTCCAAATGGGGTGTAAAACTGACTCGGGTAGAAGTGCAGGACATCAGCATGCCCGAAGAAGTTGAAGAGGCCATGCGCCTGCAAATGGCCGCCGAGCGCAAACGCCGTGCCACCGTGACCGAAGCCGAGGGCGAAAAAACCGCCGCCATCGCCAAGGCCCAAGGCCAGCGCGAAGCGGCCATCCTGAACGCCCAGGGCGACAAAGAATCCGCTATTCTGCGGGCCCAGGGCGAACAGGAGTCCATTCGCTTGGTGCTGAGCGCCATCGGCGACAGCGAAGACAACAAGCAAACCGTTATCGGCTATTTGCTGGGGCAAAGCTACATCAAGGTGTTGCCCAATATGGCCAAAGACGGCGAGCGAGTATTCGTACCTTACGAATCGTCTGCGCTGCTGGGCTCTATGGGTATGTTCCGCGACCTGGCAGGTAGCCCGGAAGATGCAGTGCGCAGTACCCTGAAAAAAGATGGCCTACGCGCTGGAATGCTGGGATCTTCCGGCCAGTCCTGAGGCTTTCTTGCACTTGACCTGCTGGGCCTTAGCCCAGCAGGTTGTCTAAAGGCTGGTCGTAGCTAGGGGCGAAAACCTCCAGAAAATACGCCACTTCGGGCAAGATTTCTTCCGTCAGCCGCCGGTGTATCTGCGCCGCGGCTGGCTCAAACTCGCGATTTCCTGTCGCCACTTCAGCACGGCATTTCAGCCACGCCGATAATCGGTCTGCGGCTTTAATGATTGCCTTCTCTTCCTTTCCCAAAGCAGATTCCTGTACGTAGGGCGCAAACGCTTTTTGCAACTGTGGCGGTAATAACGCCAACAGTTCGGCCTCGGCTTTGTGCTCGATGTCTCCGAACGCCTGGCGCATCACCTTCGAGTGATATTTCACCGGTGTCGGCAAATCCCCGGTAATCACCTCGGTGGCGTCATGATAGAGCGCCGCCGCCGCAATACGGTCGGCGTTCACCGAACCGCCAAACTGTTCATTACGGATCAGCGCCAGGGCGTGGGCCAGAGTTGCGACTTCCCAGGAATGGGTAGCGACGTTTTCATCGATAGCGTTGCGCATCAGGCCCCAGCGCTTTATCCAGCGCAGGCGGGAAATATAGGCAAAAAAATGGCTCACAGGGCGGCTCATATTAGTTAGCGGGCGTCCAGAGTGAAATTTACGGCAATATTGCCATTGGCATCCACGCTGGCGTTGGTTTCGGGTGCGCGCACGAAGATCTGTTTCGAGTTTACACCGTGAGTATTCACCAGTAACTGGCGCAAAGCCATGGCGCGGCTATCAGCAAGGGCGCCCGGTGACTGTGCACCGGCGCTGGTGTCGGCTTCGGGCGCTGCGGTGCCGCGAATATTCAGAATAAGCTCTGGTTTTTGATTTAAGACCTGCGCCAATGCCGCCAGCTTTTGGGTGCTGGCTTCAGTCAGCTCGATACCCCCCGGCGCAAAGCTGACCTGTTGCACCTGCTCGCCCCCCAGGCCTGCGATATCCGCCAACGAGCCTATCAGGGCAAACGGCGACGTAGCTGCTTTTGTCAGCACGTTAACGAAGGCACTCATCATTACTTTGCCCATCTGAAATTCGGGGTCTGCCAGATCGCCATTTATCGGCACGTTTAATTCAATCACATTATTGCCGTCGCGCAGCAGCGCCAGCCCCAGTTTGATGGGCACGCTGGCCGCCTGTTCGCTGGCAATGGGCTGTCCCAATTCCAGACGATTCAGAATAATCTGATTTGAGGCATTAATACGGGTGCCCTGAAGCTGATAGTCCAGCTTAAGATCCATTTTACCGCCCGCAATGCCATAACCCAGGTAACGGCCGGAATAAGGTGACAGACGCGGTAGCTCCAGATTTTCCAGATTCAACACCAGGTCACTTTGCTGGTCGGTACCCAATGTGGCAATAGAGCCGCTCATATCAACATTGCCCACCTGATTGACCTTACCTTTCAAGCTCACCCGGCCCTGCTGTGGGGGAATATTACTCAAACCACTGAGGTTGCCCTGAAGCTGCCCGAAGCGGGTGGTCAGTTCCGGTTCCAGAGTGCGGTCGGTGTAGTTCACATCAGCGTTGTCTAACTGCAGCTCGCCAATGCGGAATATGAAACCCTGGTTTTCGTCAGTATCCGCAGCAGTCGGCTTATCAACCGGAGCTGCGGTTAGCAGATTGGTGATGTCGTGACTGCCATCGTCGTTACGGGTAATGTTTGCGGCAAGGTCAGTCAGCGTTACGCGGCCAATTTCCAGACGAGCCGGGTTCACGTTGTATTCAACGGGTGCCAGCTGCAGCATTTGCCAGGCCAGCAGTGGTTGGTTGTTGCCGGGCAATCGGGTTTCCAGACCGGTCACCGACGCACTGCCGCTAAAAGTGCCGGTCAGAGGTGAACGCTGCTGGTCCAGATTCAGGCTGCCATCCACTGACAGCATGCCCGCCGGTAACTCTAATGCCATGCGCTGTTGCACGTAAGGCGCGAACGCAGGCAGTGCCAACTCATTGCCCATAATGGCCATTTCCAGATTAAATGGCTGCATGGTGAACTGGCCATTCACGTCCAGACTACCGCCACTGGCAAGAACGGCTTCTGCACGGTAATTTACCGGCTCGTCAAAGTGGTCCGTAAATGGCCCCAGGCTCAGGTTAAGGCCATTCAGTTGCAACTCTGCAGCGTTAGCGGGCACCTGGTCACGCCAGCTCAACTGACCATCGCGAATGTCTACTCCGGCCACCGACCAGCCAAATTCCGGGCCGCTACCTGGCGGACCAGAATCCCCGGCAGCATCGTTAACGGTGGCCCGGGAACCCGCAACCAGCCAGTCGATGTCACCATTGGCGCTGCGGTTCAGGCTCAATTCCGGCCCGTCGAACTCGATCTTGCCGGTTTCTATTCGCCTCGCGGCAAGGTCAAAACGAATCTGGTCGACAGTAAGGGCACCGCTGCGGAAGGCTACGTCACCAGGCTCGGCCCCCAACGCCAGAGAGGCATCATCAAACGTCAGCTTGCCGTGCTGGGTTAACAACTCCATGGGTTGCCCTGCCTGCCATTGATAATCGGTGCTAAGACTGACTTGGCCGGAGCGCAACTGGTAGGGCATATAGGGCGCTAGCAGGTACGACAGCACACCCGGCCCCAGGTTATCAATACTCAGACTGCCGCGGGAATACATCGGGTCTACCTCAAAACTGCCCCGCCAACTCAATGCTTGCTGGTCCAGCATGGCTTCCAGCCGATATTGGCCAATATCGCCGGGCCGCGCCCAGGTCGCCAAATTCTGCAAACTAAAGGTGAGCGGTGTTATGCGGAACTCAACGCTGTCACTCTGACTGCCATTTTGACTGCTTTTCTGGCCGCTTTTCTGACGAAAGTCCCGTAACACCAGCGTGCCGGCACTCAAGTCACCCTGCTGCAAATAGATTCGGGGGCTGTTCGGCCCGGTATCGCTTTGAATATCGGCCGTGTCTGCCGGCTGCCCGGCGCGGGCCGGAGCTCGTTGCCAGTCACGCAGCAGGTTCAACTGCCCGCTTGCCAACACATCCAGCCGCAACATGGGTTGTTCCAGCTCCACAGCCTGAAAACCGGTGGTGCCGCTAAACAAGTCAAACGCGTTCAGATTCACATAAAGCCGCTGAAAGGCCAGCACAGGCTCACCACTTGCGTCGTTGGCCTGAAGATTCTGCAGCTCTACGCTGAACGTAAAGGGATTGGCATGGACCTCGCCTACCGTTGCCTGCCAGCCCAGCTGTTGCTGAGCGTAGTGCGACAAGTTTTTCTGCACCCACCAAGGCAACAGCAGAAAGCCGCCCAGCGCGTAACACAGCAACAGAACAATCAACACAACCACAGCTAACCGGGGCCACAGGCTGCGTTGACGAATCTGGCGAACAGGGCGCTCGGCCACAGGGGTCTCCTTGAAAAATAGTCAATGTATTGGAAGGATAGACGCCAAACAGGTCCTTTGTCAGCTCTCGTGAACCCAATAAGGTCCCGTTTCGTATACGTCCTGTGGGATAATGCTCGCAAGGCACACGCACACATCGCAAACGAGGAAGGTTGATGGACATTGGAGATATGCGCCGGGATTTCGAAAGCGACGGTCTGGACCGGGACCAGCTGGATGACAATCCTATTCAGCAGTTTCAAGCCTGGTTTGAAGATGCTCGGAAAGCCGACATTCTGGAACCCAATGCCATGTCGCTAGCCACCGCCGGCAGCGATGGCCTGCCCGATTTGCGTACCGTGTTGCTGAAATACTTCGACGACCACGGTTTTGTATTTTACACCAATTATGGCAGCCGTAAGGCTCGTGAAATGGAGCAGAATCCACAAGCTGCCCTGCTTTTTCCGTGGTTAGGCCTGAATCGCCAGGTGCGCATTCAAGGCAAAGTCGAAAAAGTCAGCAAAACCGAATCTCTGCGCTATTTCGCCTCGCGCCCCCGCGGCAGCCAGATTGGCGCTTGGGTGTCAGAGCAGAGCAAGGCCATTACCTCCCGCGGGCTGCTGGAACAGAAAGTCGCGGAAATAAAACGCAAGTTTAGTGACGGTGAAGTGCCGCTGCCTAGTTTTTGGGGTGGCTTCCGGGTGGTGCCCCACAGCATCGAGTTCTGGCAGGGTCGCCCCAGCCGACTGCACGATCGCTTCGAATATAACCGCACTGAACAAGGCGGTGATGAACCTTGGGCCATCGAAAGGTTGCAACCCTGAGTGACACCGACTGTATGGCTGTGCCATCAAACCACAAGCACTCGCTTTGAACTGCCACCCTGGTTAAATGCCAGTGAACATACCAGAGCTTTGCCTTGTCAAGGCACTCGGCGTGCCGAGTTTCTCAGTAGCCGCTGGTTGATTCGCCAGGCACTGGCGGGTGCCAGCGGCGAGGCGCCTAGCGCGTGCTCGCCAAGCGCGGGGCGACCTACAGAGTCGCAGTACCCTCCTGACTGGCGGCTGTCGCTCAGCCACAGCAACGGAATAGCGGCCTGCGCAACGAACCTGCAAGGCGAGGTAGGCCTGGACATAGAACCTTGTCAACGCCGCCCAAACTGGCAGAAAGTCGTGCAGCGCTGGTTTTCACCGGTTGAACAGGAATGGCTGCTGGCTCAAGACGACGCCTTGGAATTTCTAAAAGTATGGACACTGAAAGAAGCCTGGCTGAAAGCCACTGCCCGCGGCATTGCCGGCAATCTGCAAACCCTGGAGGTGCGCCGCGGGTTCGAACTTTACGGCGACCAGTGCGACAGCGCTCGGCCATGGCAGGCCTGCTGCATCTATGTAGACGGCTTTTTGGTCACGCTGGTGTATCGCCGATTAGCAACAGAGGCGCCTGAAACGCCTCTTACCTGGCCTCCCATCCGTTTGCTGGAGCCGCCCCTGGACGACTACAGGCTGACTCCGGCAGACACTCTGGACTCTCTCTGGGAACCGCTGCTTCAGCGCCCGATACGCTCTATGGCCTCCCTCGATAGATGATCTCAAACAACTGATCCTGCGTATCTAGTTCGGTAAGAAGTAAACCGGAGAGTAACTGTGCGTATTACCCTGGAACAACTGAAAAATCGCAAAAATGCGAGCATCGAACTAATGGAAATACTGTCTCTGGAAGGCCAGAGCTATATGGCACGGCTCACAGTCGACGGCCAAGAAATGATTCTGTCTGATGAGCAGGGTACAACTTCGCAATTTCGTAGCACCTGGCATGCCCAGGACATGTTGAGCAATTTACACATACTCGAAACTCAAGTCGTTCATGTATCAGCGTACAATGAAATGGTTGGCATGGAACCTAGCAGCGTTGAACCGCTGAGGGTTCGAGTACAGAGGCAAAAGCCGTGATTGCAGTGGCCCGATTGGCCATTTTTGTTGGCTTGGCCGGCCTGGTTCCCTTTATCAGCGCAGTTTTAGCGCTGTTTTTTATGCCCCATCACAGCTTGGTGGTCAGCAGCTGGTTTTACGTGTATAGCGCTGGAATACTGGCCTTTATGGCGGGTGTTTACTGGACCATCGCGCTTCAGCGTGAAGACCGCTGCTACCCAATGTCACCGCTGGTGTCGATGTTGTTCAGTCAGATATTTTTTATTGCGGCAGGTGTGGGCTTATTAGTGTCCTCGCCGTGGAAAGCCGTACTGTTCACATTGGCATTTTTGGGGTTGTATCTGGTGGACGCACGCTGGATGAAGGTTTACTGGCCAGCGTGGTATCTTCGCCTGCGCTTGGGGCTAACGCTGACAGTGGTGGTGTGTCAGGTAATTGTTGCCACCTGGTTCTTTGCCGCTCATTACGGCTGATATTTCCCAGAACCAAGTGGTTCGCTCCGCTGACAAACCTATACGCGAGGGGGTTTACTAACCTAGAGTGCGCTTTAATCCAAAGCGCACTGCTCGGCCGAGGCAATCGCATATTCGTGATTGTGGGGTTCTATCAACGCGGCGTGCAGAGCCACAATCGTAGCCTTGTAGTTGTCTTCATCAATGACAAACTGAATATCCACCTGGCGCATGCACTGGTGCAACGCCAGCACACTGATGTCTGCATCGGCCATCGCTTTTACCGATCTTGCCAGAATGCCCGGCACTTTTATGTCACTGCCAATGGCCGATACCAGCGCCACTTTGCGAGTATTCACCTCAGCATTGGGAAAAGTCTCTTTCAGCGCGTTCACCACCCGCTTTACGTGTTTCAGCGTAGTACTCACGTAATGGGTAATGGTGTTAGCGTTGGTGTCTTTTGACACAAAGCGCACCTTAAAGCGGGTCAGCACGTCCAGAATCTTGCGGTCTGAACCTGGCTCGCCCTGCATGTCTTGATCAAACACCTCAATGGCGAAGATGCCCTTGGCACCGGCAATAATTTCTACCTGGGGTTTTTCGCTAATGTAATCTTTAGTGATCAGAGTACCGGTATGTTCCGGCTCAAAGGCGTTCATCACCCGCAGTGGAATATCATTCTGGCGCAGGCCTTTACCGGCACGTGGGTGAATGGCTTCCATACCCAGGTTGGCCAGTTGGTCGGCCACGTCATAGTTGGTGCGACCCAAAGGTACTACTTTATCGGCACCCACAATGTTGGGGTCAGCCGAACTCAAATGGTATTCCTTGTGAATAACGGCTTCACGGGCCTCGGTGATCACCGCCACCCGGCTGAAGGTCATTTCACTGTAGCCGCGATCAAAGGTACGCATCAAGCCTTCCTTGCACTGCGCATAACCGGTAGCAATGGGCAGCTCACGGCTTAAGTCTACTGCATCGAACGCCTGTTTGAGCTTCTCATCCAGCGGCAACAGTCCTGCATCGCGCCAGCCGGTCAAGTCTACAAAGCGGGCGTTGATACCTTCCTGCTGCAGCTTCAACGTAATGTTGAAGGCACTATGGGCTTCGCCGATACCGGCCAGCATTTCACGCACCGTCAGCAAGTGTTCTTCAAGCTGAAACTGACCATAGGAACACAAGCGCTGCAGGTCGATCAGGCAGCCGCGTACGCCTTCAACCCGATCCGTAATGAACTGGTCGGCCTGCTGTTTCAGCATCGAATCTTCAAACATCTCGCCGTTGATGTCGATAAGCAAGCGCACCAGCTTGCTGAGATCGTCGCCCCAAGCCCAGTCCGATTCCGCATCGGCGAACAAGGCGTAAACGCCAGGCTCACCGGTTTTTTTATGCTCCAGTAACTCGTTGGTGACACCGGCGTAGGCCGATACCACAAAGATGCGCTGATACAGCTCGTCTTTGCCGCGATTACCAATAATGATGTTGTCGCGGACAGCTTCGTAGTTGGTCATGGAGGTGCCGCCGATTTTTTCGACGGTGTGTAGTTGCGTAGTCATAATGTTGCCTTTGCTATCCATTCTGTGGAGCACGTTTGTGCGGTGTTTACAGCGGCCCGGATTCAGGACACCTTTTTCATGCGTTCCTGCATGATTTCATCCACACTTTCAGCCAGCAGACGCGCGCCTTTTTTCAGGTCGTCTTCGCTGGTGGTCAGCGGCATCAGGCATTTGATCACTTCGTCATTAGGGCCACTGGTTTCGATAATCAGGCCTTTCTCAAAGCAGCGGCTGGTGATCGGATCGGTAATGTCTGCGTTCGTGGCCTCAATACCGCGCATCAATCCGCGGCCTTTAACCTTAAACTCGCCAGGGTACTTGTCACAAATAGCCTGAAGCGCATCACCCAACACTTTCGACTTGGCTTTCACTTCATTGGCAAAGTTGTCGTCTTTCCAATAGGTTTCCACGGCCGTGCGGGCGGTAATAAACGCCATATTGTTACCACGAAAAGTACCGTTGTGCTCGCCGGAATCCCACACGTCCAGCTCTGGCTTGAGCAACACCAGCGCCATCGGCAAGCCATAACCACTGAGTGATTTCGACACAGTCACCATATCCGGCTTGATACCGGCAAACTCAAAGCTGAAAAACTCGCCCGTGCGGCCATTGCCGGCCTGAATATCGTCCAGTATCAGCAGAATGTCGTGTTTCTTACACAGGGTTTCCAGACCTTTCAGCCATTCGGCACGCGAGGCGTTCAAGCCGCCTTCGCCCTGTACCGCTTCTACTATAACGGCCGCAGGCAGTTCAACACCGGAAGAACTGTCAGACAACAATTTGTCCATCACTTCCAGAGTGTCGATGTTTTCGCCCAAATAGCCGTCGTAAAACATGAAATCAACGCCGGACAGCGGCATGCCAGCACCGCCGCGATGATGCTTATTGCCGGTGGCGGCAACCGCTCCCAAGGTGACACCGTGGAAACCGTTAGTGAACGAGATAATACCGGTACGCCCTTTTACCTTGCGCGCCAGTTTCAGAGCGGCTTCTACGCAGTTGGTGCCAGTGGGGCCGGTGAACTGAATTTTATAATCCAGACCGCGGGGATCCAGAATGTACTTTTTGTAGGATTCAATAAAGTCATGCTTGGCCGTGGTGAACATATCCAGGCCCTGGCTAACACCGTCGGCTTCGATATATTCCAGCAGGGCTTTTTTCAACACATCGTTATTATGGCCGTAGTTCAGTGAACCGGCACCGGCTAAGAAATCCAGATACTCTTTGCCATCTTCGGTGTACAAGTGAGCATTTTTGGCGCGGTTAAAGATGACCGGGAAAGCACGGCTATATACACGTACTTCAGATTCAACGGTTTTGAATAATTCCATGGTGTTACCTCTTGGCATGTCGGATTCAAGGGGGCACGCTATGCCAAGCTAACCGAAGTGAGCTTGGCGGCTGGCGAATTCACTCTGGCATTAGGGCTCAGCCGGGTTGGGTAAAGGGCCCAATGCGCAGCAAAATTTCGGATTCGTGCTGACCGCCAAAGTGCACGTCTTTCGTGAAGTGCTCCCCAAAGGTCAATTCGGCGCCCATATCCCGGGCGAACGAGCGGAACAGCGCCCAGGAAGCGTCGTTGTCAGCGGTAATGGTGGTTTCCATATGGCTAATGTGGCTGAGTTCCTGACGAGCCACAATCGCCTTAAGCATGCGCTTGGCGAGCCCTTGGCCCCGGCCTTTCTGGTGAACCGCAACCTGCCATACAAATACGGTTTCCGGCTTCTGGGGGGGAACGTAACCGGAAATAAAGCCGACCAGATCGCCGTCTTTCTCTGCAGCCACTGCCGTGTCGGCAAAGTCGCTGCACTGCAAAAGATTGCAGTAAATTGAGTTCGGATCCAGCGGTGGACATTCCGTTACCAGCTGGTTCAGCCGGAAGCCATCATCCTTCCCAGGTTTGCGCAGGTTAATGGCGGTGGTATTCGATCCTTCTGATGTCATAACGAATCTGTTTACCTTGAAAATTTAGAATTGAATTATATAGACCACAAATTAAATTTCAAGTTTACTCTAAAGTAGACGGACAACTATGCTATCCACAACAGCATAATTCATCAGAATAATAGCCGTCAATACCGAGATTCGATAGCAAGTTTTGATTATTTTTTGTACGGAATCGACGAACTCGGAGGCTTTAATCTGTGCCGACGCAAAAAGCTCCAGGAGAAATCACGGAAGAGTTATGAAAACAAATTCTTAGGCCCCGAAAGACCAACTACTTACGAATTTAGCCAGGGAACCGAAACCGAGCGGAACCGACATAATCACGCCACAGGCCACTGAAAACCCCAAAGCAATGTGGCTTCGGTGATATTCATTGCTGTTTATTCCCTTCGGTTCGGATTTCCAGGTGGGGTAGATACCATACAATCCAGCGGGTTCAACCTCATCAGGAACAAAAATCATGTCAGACAAACCCCAGGTACTCATCACAAACATCCGCCAGCGCGCAGCCGAAGGGCTAAATGTCGGCGATCGCTTTACCATAACCCGCCGTTTCAGCCCCGAAGACATCGCGTCCTTCGCGACAATTTCCCGAGACTTCAATCCGATCCATTGCGACAGCCATTTTGCCCAGCTAAAAGGTATGCGCGAACCGATTGCTCACGGCCTACTCACGGCAAGCCTGATCACCGAAATCGGCGGCCAGATTGGCTGGCTTGCCTCCGGCATGTCGTTCAAGTTCAAACGGCCGGTCTATGCCAACGAGACGCTGACCTGTAACTGGATCATTCAAGAGATCGATGAAAAAGGGCGCGCCAAGGCCGGGATCAACGTCAACAATGGCGACGGAGTCACCGTTCTGGAAGCAGAAATAACCGGTGTACTGCCCAATGAACACGAGCGAAAACGCCTGGCCGAATTACTCAACGAAGGGCACTGATGGCGAACTTCAAGCTTTCCAAAATACCGGAATTAAGTCCGTCAGGCCTGGGTGGTGGGGCTTTCTTTCCGCCCGGAAAAGGTGTCTGAGCGCAGCGAGTTCTTTTCCCAGGAAAGAAAGCCCCGCCGCCCAGGCCGTTAACTCCAATGCCAGAATGACCAAGCCCAAACACCCAAAACAAAACCTAAGCAGGCGCCGAACAACTGGCCCCATAGCGATAGCAGGAAAAGCACCGATGATGGCGCAACATAACGCGCTCATCCATGCTCTGGGCCAGCGAGCCACCCAAATCGTACTGCGGATCATCATCCACCAACGTACAGGCATACACCCGCACATCGTCACCCTTCTTCACCAACATCCGCGTGTACGTGCACATAAAATGCGCGCGGCTATCAACGGTGGGGTATTTCTCCATGCAGTTTTCAGTAATCTCCGGACTACCGTCCTCCGAACCTGGCGTACCCAGGTCTGGAAACGCGGTAAACGCCAGAGTCTCAGGAATGCCCCATTCGCGAAAAATCTCGCGGAACGCAGCCTCTACCTTGGCCGGCACTTCGTCAACGTCGGTCTGGCGGGCAATAGACACCTTAAAACCCTGCTTAACCAGCCAGTGC
Source organism: Marinobacter sp. LV10R520-4 (assembly GCF_002563815.1). NCBI lineage: Bacteria > Pseudomonadati > Pseudomonadota > Gammaproteobacteria > Pseudomonadales > Marinobacteraceae > Marinobacter > Marinobacter sp. LV10R520-4. The sequence continues at coordinate 1,413,002 of NZ_PDJM01000001.1, forward strand.
ACGCCCTCTAAGGCCTGATCAAAACTGCCTTCACCGCGGTCTTTGTCGTGGCGGGCGCGGTCGGGGAAATCTAGGCTGACGCGGAAATGAATAGGGTAAGGATTGTTCAGCAGCGGCAGCACCTGATGTCGGCGTTTCAAGAGCGGCTCGGTGGCGTTGGTCAATACAAAACATGGCCGGTGCTGGCTGGCGTAATCCAGGATATTCACAAAATCCCGAATCACAAACGGCTCGCCGCCGGTGAACGAAAACTGCTCCACGCCCATGTCCATAGCTTCGTGGATAAACGGCTTCACATCGCTCAGCTTCATCCCGGGAATGCGGCCATCACCGGGATGACTGCCTTCCAGACAGAACGGGCAAGCCAGGTTGCAGGCGGTGCCGGTGTGAATCCACAGCTCTTTTAGCGCGTTCGCATCAATATATCCGCGAGGATCGCCGTTGCGAGTATGGGTCCAGCTGTCAGCCGCACGGGGCTCTAAAACTTCCACCAACGGGATGCGCGTGCGGGTCGCCTTAACCGGCGTGCTGGCTAGGGTGAGGGGCATACAGACTCCATAGTTAAAAAATTCGACACTCGTTATATTAAACATTCAGACAACATTGAAACAGACGTCAAGCAGCAGCCATCAGACCGGCGCTGACGCTGAACGTTTCTCAACCGCGACGCCAACTGTGAATCTTTTCCGCTATGGCCAGCAAACGCTGGGGCGCATTGGCCTGTTTCCACTGGCCCGCCGTGGCTTTGGCCGCTTCATTCCAGGTCGGGTACGGGTGAATCGTGCCAAGAATTTTATTCAACCCCAGGCCGTGCTTCATCGCCAGAGTGAACTCCGCCAGAATTTCGCCAGCGTGGGAACCCACCACCACCACGCCAAGGATTTTGTCTTTGCCCGGTGGCGTCAGCACTTTTATAAACCCGACGCTGTCGCTTTCGGTAATGGCACGATCCAAGCCGCCCAGGTCATAACGGGTAAGCTGATAGTCGATCTTCTGCGCCTTAGCCTCCGCTTCGCTCAAACCCACACGGGCCACTTCCGGCGAGGTAAAAGTAACCCAAGGCATCACTCTGTAATCCACCTTGAAGCGCTTAAACGATCCAAACAGGCCGTTTACCGCCGCGTACCAAGCTTGATGGGAAGCCGCGTGGGTAAATTGATAAGGCCCGGCTACATCGCCACAAGCAAAAATGTTGGGAAAGCGCACGCTCAAATCGTCTTCAGTGGGTAACATGCCGCTTTTTTGCGGTTCGATACCCAGCGCTTCCAGGTTCAGGCCTTCAGTGTTCGCGGCTCGCCCTACGGCCACCAATACCTCGTCAAAGGCAATACATACGCGATCGCCCTGATAGTCGCAGTAAGCGATTTTTTCGCCGTTTTCGACACAAAATTCGACCGCCTTGTGATTCAGGCGCACGTCAATACCGTCGGCGCGGAATTGCTCCAGCACCAGTTCAGCTACGTCGGCGTCTTCCTTGGCCAAAATCTGATTGCCGTGTTGCACCAGCACAACCTGCGAGCCCAGGCGCGCAAAAGCATGGGCCAGTTCGGAGCCGATGGGTCCACCACCCAATACCAGCAACCGCTGGGGTTGCTGTTCCAACTGCCATAGATTGTCAGAATGCAGCGGGTTCATGTCCGCCAGCCCCGGTATGTCCGGCACGGCCGGCTTACCGCCGGTGGCGATAACAATACTGCGGGCCGTCAGCCGTTCGCTGCGGCCATCGTTATGCTGCACTTCCAGTTCCCAGGGGCTAACGAAGCGCGCGCTGCCAAGCATTACGTCTACTCCCAGCGAACGGTAACGCTCCGGCGAATCGTTTGGTTCAATGGTTTTTATAGTCTGCTGCACCCGTTCCATGATGGCTTTAAACGAGCCTTTCACCGGCACTGATTCCAAGCCATACCGATTGGCATGGCGCAGGGTGTCGGCGGCTTTAGCGCTGCGAATCAGCGCTTTGGAGGGCACGCAGCCGGTGTTCAGGCAGTCACCACCCATTTTGTGTTTTTCTATCAAGCCCACTTTGGCTTTCACCGCCGCAGCAATATAAGCCGATACCAGGCCGGCAGAACCGCCGCCAATCACTAGCAGATTGTAGTCAAACTTTGCCGGCTTCTTCCAGCCTGCGTAAACCTTGCGACGACGGAGAAAGCCCACCACAAATTTCGCAATCAGCGGGAAAAGCCCAAGCAAGGCAAACGACAGCAGCAAATCCGCAGAAACGATATCGCCAGTGGACTGAATCTGACCCAACTGTGTGCCGGCATTCACAAACACAAACGTGCCCGGCAACATGGCAACCCAGCTAACCAGTGCGTAGGTCCGCAGCTTCATCCCAGTGAGGCCCATCGCCAAGTTGATCAGAAAGAACGGGAACACCGGCACAAGACGCAGGGTTGCCAGATAGAACGCACCGTCCTTTTTAATGCCACGGTCCATTTTAGCGATGGTTTCCCGATAGCGCTCCCGCAGGGTGTCGCGCATGAGGAATCTCGCCACCAGAAACGCCAGGGAAGCCCCCAGCGTTGAGGCAATGGAAACCGCCGCCAAGCCATACAGGTTACCGAAAAAGGCACCGCCGGCCAGTGTCATGATGGTCGCCCCCGGCAGGGACAGAGCTGTGACCACCACATAAATTGCGGCATAACCGACAACGGCTACAAGAAGGTTCTGATCAATCCATTGCGCCAGAGCGCCCTGATTCGCCTGCAAGCTCTCCAGAGTCAGCAGCTTGTGCCCGTCGAAGCCGAGAAAAACACCCGCAATCACGGCGATAACTAAAATGAGTAAAAGCTTGCTACGCGTCATATCCATGCCTTTTAAGATGTATAAACCAATACGCTGTTCACGCTAAGACACAATCACCGACTGGATGTTACATAGCGATTGAACTAAGGTTTTTGAACATTCGTTCCAGAATACTGAAACTTTCCCTTAATCTGAAACACTATACAAACATAACGACCAAACCCAGACTGATAAGGAACGGAATCCCATGAACACCGCAGTGCATCCGGACCCCCAAAGTTCGCTGATCGAAGACCTGAAAAGAGGCGATTCATCTGCCTACAAAAAAGCCGTTCGAGAATATTCCCCGGGTATGTTGGCCGTCGCCCGGTTTTACCTGGATTATTCCAGTGCTGAAGAGATTGTTCAGGATTGCTGGGTGACGGTGATCGATGCCATTCACAAATTTGAAGGCCGTTCCGGCCTGAAAACCTGGTTGCACCGAATTGTCGCCAACCGCTGCAAGAACAAGCTCCGATCCAGCAAACGCGAAGTAGCCATTGATTTTTCCGAAAGTATGGAACCGGAGCTTGCCAACCGCTTCAATGCAAAAGGCCGTTGGGGCCTACCTCCTTCACTTAAGTTCCATGAGTCCGCAGATACCTTGATGGAGAATGACGCGCTCAGCGATTGCCTGGACAAACACCTGTCCGCGCTACCAGAAACCCAGCGCTCAGCCCTGATGCTGTACGAAGCTCACCAACACAAATCCGAGGACGTCTGTAACATTCTGGATGTCAGTGCCTCTAACCTTCGTGTCCTTTTACACCGTGCCAGGCAGAAGATCTTTCTTATGGTGGAAACCTTCCAGGAGACGGGCGAATGTTAATGTGCAGGGACCTGGCCGGAATCGCCAGTGATTACATTGATGGTGAGCTGACCGGCCGGCGGAATCTGTCTGTGAAAATGCATCTGATGATGTGCAAGCACTGCCGCTCGTTTATCGGTAACCTTCGCGCCAGCACGGATCTTATGAAGGTGCACTCCTCCAGCAAGCCGGACGAGGAATTCATACGTCGGATTGATAAACGGGTAGCGGAAGCGCTCAAGACACGAAAACCCCGTGATGGGAATAATGAGTGATTGTTCAAAATTCGTTCTAAAGTGCCATTGGCGACGTGCTGCGGATGCGGTTCACTAAAAGCCTTATATTAACTTCAAAAAGCGAGAACCCAATAATGATAAAAGTCAGCGTACTCTACCCCAAGGCTGCAGATAGCACGTTCGACATTGCCTATTACCGTGACACTCATATGGCGCTGGTTCGTGAAAAACTCGGGGGCGCGTGCAAGCGAACAGCCATCGAATCAGGCCTGGCAGGAGGCACGCCGGAAGAGGCGCCCACCTACATCGCCATGGGGCACCTGTATTTTGACTCCCTCAGTGTTTTCGAGGCGGCGTTCGGGCCCCACGCCAAAGAGATCCTGGGGGATATCCCGAATTTCACCAACGTACAGCCGACGGTTCAGATCAGCGAAGTCATCGAGTAAGCGCATACGTTCTCTGCCCTGCAGTTTCAGAGCCCCGGCGTAAGTACGGATCTCTGCTGATACTGTTTTATGGATCAGCGCTGTAACAGTCGTTCCAGTCGCCTATCTGTGCTATCGCTAACAACAGAAACATCATCGGGGCAATGCATGCTACTGAATTGGCTTTCGAGGCGCCTGGCCGCTTACCTTTCAAAAGAAATCGCCCGACACTCCATCAGAACGTCCACCTGGGGCGCGATGGTGAATACTCTCCAACCCGGAGACGTTCTGCTGGTAGAGGGCAACACGCGGATCAGCGTTGCCATCAAGTACCTGACTCAGTCCACCTGGTCTCACGCCGCGCTTTACCTTGGACCGAATGCCGGACTTGGAACAGCGGTCGATGGTGAAGCCCACGGACTCATTGAGGCGGACCTTGAACACGGTATCCGTCCGCTGCCACTTTGTTATTACCGGCACGCCCACACCCGCATCTGCCGCCCGGTCGGGTTAAGCGACAAGGACCTCCGAACGCTTACTGAATACGCTTCCAGCAGACTCGGCCATCAGTACGATATGAAAAACGTGTTTGATCTGGCCCGTTACCTTTGGTCAACGCCTCCGGTGCCAACCCGCTACAGACACAAACTGCTGGCGTTCGGAAGCGGCGACCCCACCCGGGCGATCTGTTCAACGTTCATTGCCGAAGGTTTCCAGCAGCTGCGCTATCCGATTCTGCCGGTGGTGAAAACACTTCCCGCCAACGATCCTGACTGTGCCGACTGCGTGCATGAGCGTTTCCGGGTGCGGCATCATTCCTTGTTCACCCCGAGGGACTTTGATGCCTCACCCTATTTCCGGATAATCAAACCCACCATTGAAGGCGAATTCGACTACCGAGCCATCGCCTGGGAGGACGGTTAACTCTGAGGCTGCCAGCAATCAGAACCTGCATCTGTAATTCTTTGCCATCCAAAAAAAGTGGGGCGCGCGGCCCCACCCAAGATCGACAATGGACTTGTCAATGCAAACAACGCTACTGCTTATCGATATACTTCTGCTGCTCCTGGGGAGTGTATTCGGTCAATGCTGCCAACTCCTTGGAATCCCATTCAAGAGGCTCGGCGACCATCGGTGCCACCATGCATATCTGGACCATTTCATCCAGGTGCACCCTGTCCATACCGAAGTCCCGCTTGCCCATGGCAACAAAATGCGGGTACCGATTCTTGAAAGTGTCGAGGTAGACCATGCCGTTCGTATGGCCTTCCAGATATCGCAGCGTTGAGGGGTGAACGCCAAAATCAGAGCTGACCTTCACCCCGGCCTGTTCGGCCAGCATCCCGATGATGGCCATATGGTGGATGGTGTGGCTGGCCAGAAACACCAGCTCACGTTCCACGCTTGTCTTCACAGTCTGATGCTTACCGGCACTGTTATGGCGCATGTTCAGCTCATCCGCACAGGGTCCTTCAAATCGACTGCGAAGGGCCTCAACGGTCTCCTCCAGGCAATCCCGTGCCGCCCGTCTGTCTTTTTCCAGGGACAGATCCCGGTTGCGGTTCTCGTAGTCAAGCAGACCGCCAGCACCAGAGGTGGCTGTCAGCAGCGCGCTGTAGTGATCGATAATGTGCCGGACATGCTTGCCGATAACGTGTTGATTTCTGAAACCAAAGCACTGCCGGTAAAAAGTTCCCGCCATCTGATCAAGCAGCTGGACAAGCTGCCCGATCGCATGAACATTTTCATCAACGATCTGGCCCAAGGCCCGGTTACTGTCTGAAACTGGCTGTTTCATCGCACTTATCCGTTTTACGTTGTTCTTTACGGCGCTGTTAACAGTCGTGTGGACACAAGACAGACTCATGCCCACACTTGTTCGCTCATCAGCCCTTGGCTTTACCCTCGGCCTCTGCTTCGCCCGCAGCGACCATCAGATAGTTAGCGTCAAGGGTGGTTTCGGCGGCCGATACGTTGAACGCCGAAGCGCCGACAATAACCTGCAGCGGCAACCCCAGCGCCGAAATCTGGTAGTCGGTGCCCGAGGGCAGCAGCGCGCCGCGGCTATGGTCAGCCTTCAGACAGGCTGACAACGCCAGGGTCGGGCCCGCAATCAGACCGGCGTCTATGGCAATTTCCTGCGCTTCGGCGGCATGCGTCGCCGCTGAGGCAACGCCAGACAGGGGCAGACGGGAACAAAGCACCCTGCCCTCCAGAATCAGGGTGAAACCCGGTGTATCGCGCACGATTTCCAGCCTGGCAAGCAACTCGGTCCCGGCGACACCGGCAACCGCCATAGGCTCAAGCAAGGCTTCGATCCGGCCAATCAGCGGCGCACTGTCCGTGAACAACCGCACCCGGAAGCGTCCGCAGTCCAGTACTCTCGAAAACGGCGTGGATTCAGGGCTCGGCGAGGTTGCCGGTGCTGCCGGCTGGTTAGCGGATGCGTCGGACTGGATCAGGAATCGGTTATTCACCCAGTCGGACAGCCGTGGCAGCGCCATGAAAGGCAGATACGCTGCCGGGTCTGCCCCGGGAACCAGGTTCTTGAAGCCGCCGCTGCGGGCTATTTCATCTTGGGATTCCCGCACCAGCCGCTCAACCACCGAGCCGGTTTCCAAAGCAACAGGCTTGCTATTAAGGCCCACGATTTCAACCATGTCGGCAACCAGTGAGCCCTTGATGCCCTCCTCAATGTCGCCGCCGCTTTCCGGCCCGGCGCACACTTCCAGGGAGGGGCTCAGGTTGCACTCCAGCACCCAGGGTTTGAGCTTTTCATCGACCAGGCAGTCAATACCCATCAGCTCATAACAGCCCCGGGGATCCGCGCCCACCACCCTTGAGCGTTCTCGCATAGGTTCCAGGGCTGCCAGGCAGGTCAGGGCCACCAGGTCTTCAATTTTGGCAAACAGGGCTTTGTCATCATGGCCATGTTCCCGAAGCCACTCCCGGTAACGCTCAAAGTCCACGAACTCCACCGGCACCTCGGCGTCCAGGTTCAGGGCATTAACGTCCGGGTTGGTCAGATAGCTGTAGGGATTGTTTGCGTTTTCCTCGTTATAGGGCGCGGAAGCCAGCTTGGCAAAACCCTGCCGGTAGAGATACACCCGAAAGGGCGACACCGAGGACACCAGAACATAAAGACGGAGAACATACTTCCGGCCATGCATGGTATCGGGATTTTCGAGGTATTCCTGAACCATCCAGGAGGATTCCAGCGGCACATCGGCCGGGTCCCCAACCAACTGGATACCTTTACCTCGCGCGGCGTTCTTCGGCTTCAGAATCCAGCGTTTACCCGGATTGTCCAGCGCTGCCTGCTGGAACGCGTGGTAGTCTTCCGGCATAGAGAACACCCTGGGCACAAACGCGAGGCGTTCGGTCAGGTGTCCGCTCCCTTTGTCCTGTCGTTCAACCCGCTCGCGCAGGTCCATCAGGCTGCGGTAAAGGCGGCTCTTTACTGTGAGCGCATTGTTGCCCGGAATGTGATTGATTTTCCGTTCCGGCCCGACCTCGCTGAAGTCGTTCTGATCCGGCATGCCGGTATACCAGCAGGCGTCCCACTTCTCAGCACTTTCTGCCTTTTGCCACTGAGATTTGTCCAGCGATTGCTCAAAGAACCTGTCCTGCTCGTAGGACCTGTTGCCACCCATCCAGTAGTATCGAGTCATGGTGCCGCGCGCTCCGTTCCGATTGACCACTGTCCCGACACCTCGCAAGACAATGATTTATTAGCGTTTCAAGGATTCAGACACATGATAATTACAACTTTTACACCACGGGCTGAATTTTTTTCATCGGCTCAGAACCCCCTTCTTGAAAGCTGGCTGCCGGAAGCCGGAAAATGTGGCAGGGGCCGCAATGAGGTGCCTGTAACAAAGCGGGTAACGGGCGTGTCTTTTCAGTATTAAAAAAAGCGTGGAGACCAACCACCTCGTTTCATAACCTACTGACTTGGCTGCCAGGAACCTTGAACTTCAAGGCGCGGCATGGTTTGATTGGCCAAAGGCGCCAAACTTATCCTTAACAGGAGCCCAGACCATGACAACGCAAAAGCCCGCAGACTTCCCTTACCCGTCACACTTCGCGGATGTACTGGGTTCGCGCATGCACTATGTGGAACATGGCAACGGCGACCCGATACTCTTCCTGCACGGGCAGCCCACCTGGTCTTACCTTTGGCGAAAGGTTCTGCCCGAACTTGAGGGCAAGGGTCGCCTGATTGCCGTTGACTTGATCGGCTACGGGATGTCTGACAAGCCCGATATCCCCTACGACATTGACGACCACATTCGTTACCTTGACGGCTTTATTGAGGCCCTGGGCCTGGATCGCATTACCATTGTCTGTCACGACTGGGGATCGTTTTTCGGCTTTCACTACGCCCACCGTCACCCCGAGCGCATCAAGGGGCTGGCGTTCATGGAGGCCATGCTGAATCCAATACCGGGGTACGACGCATTTGATCCCCAAACCCGGGCGTTTTTCCAGACCCTGCGTTCATCGCAGGCCAATGCCGAGCGAATGATGATGGACGAGAATCAATTCGTCGAGAATATCCTACCCGCTATGATCTGCAGACCTCTAGAACCGCAGGAGCTTGATGCCTATCGCGCTCCCTGGACAGATCGGCAATCCCGCAGGATTCTTTGCACATTTCCACAAAATTTGTGCATCGGTAAGGAGCCGGCGTCTGTCTACCGGATGCAAACGGCCTACATAGAATGGCTTGGGCAAACGGACCTGCCCAAGCTGCTGATTCACGCGGAACCCGGGTTTCTGATCCCAGCGCCGGCTGTGGACCAGTATCGCCAACAGTTACCCAACCTGGAAACAGCGTTTGTGGGGTCTGGCCTGCACTACATCCAGGAAGACCAACCACAGAAAATTGGCCAGGCTATCGCTCAATGGATGGGCCGTTGCGGGTTGTGACGGACTGGCCGGTGCCCGTTAACCTGGCCCCGAGCCAGATCCCTGCCAGCATGATGCCGCTCCAAAGGCGCCAGCGGTAGCGAAACTTCCAGTAAACCAGTGCCGAGACCAACACCAGGCTACTCACGCTAAACCAGGGCAGCAGCCCGAGCTGGTAGGGCGTACTCCGGAGGTCTGGCTCGATGTCCGCCACGATCAGCAATAGCCATCCAGCCAGCCAAACATGGTCAGCAGCATGCGCAAATCTCCGCTGGAGAGACGGGTTGCGGTGGAGATGGAACAGGCGCCATTGATCGCTGAACCAATGCCGAACACAAAACCACCCAAGGGAGTAGACCAGTGAAACGGGTAGACGGCCAGAAAGGAGCGATCGTGATACGCAATCAGAGGGGTAAACAGATAGATCCAGAACCCGGCCATAAGGATGGCTGTCAGCCGCAAACGTCTGCCTCTGACCCAGTCGCTGACGCCACGGACCATGCAGAGACCGGTTACCTGGGCGGTGTAGCCAATCACCGCAGCAATGGCCAGTGCTATCAAAACTGCAAACATGAGTACCCTCCGCCCGTATCCTGATGATCAGGACACGGAAACAGGGTAAATGTTACCAAAAGGGACTCTTTAACATCTGCCACAAACCAGTGTCAGTGTAGATGTACTGGCACTTCGGAAAACCTCACCAACAGTAAAGAACCGGCTATGAAACATTCGAAAGCTCTGCTGACCTTCATTCTGCTGTTTAGCAGTAGTCTTCTGTGGGCATCCGAACCAGCGGCAACGGTAAATATGGGCAACCAGCTTAGGTTTGAACCGGCATCCATCACTATTAAATCAGGAGAAACGGTTGAGTTTGTAAATGGCTCACTGCTGGTCCACACCGTCACTGCAGACCCCGCTAAAGCCAGAAGTGCGGACAACGTCTCATTGCCAGCGGGAGCAAAGCCCTTTGACTCTGGTAATCTGGCGTCTGGTGAAAGCTTTAGCCATACCTTCATTTAGCCCGGCACCTACCAGTATTTTTGCATTCCTATATGAGGCTGCCGGAATGACGGGTACGATCATCGTGCAATAAATTCCCGACAGCCATCGTTTTGAGCAGTTTAGTGCTCCAACGTTTTCTTGAGTTGCTCCAGCAGCCCGGCATAAATGCCGTGACAAAATTCAGCGGCCGCCTCATCATTGCCTTTCCAACTTGAATACCACTCCACGAAGGTGCCACCATCGCCTTCCGTTACCGAACGAACCCGGACGTGCCCCTCGTAGCTGCTGATTTCATCCGGAGAAACTGGAGATCGGCCCTCATCGATGCTGTAGCTAATCTCGCGATTGTCGTCGTCGAGAGCATGCAGGGTCTGATAAGTGGTTACCACACCACCGAAGCCGCTGGTGTCACGCTCGATCCCGCCCATGGGCATAGCAACGGCCAGCTCTTTATTGAAGAAGTAGGGAGCCATGCCGAACACTGCGAGCCTTGAAGTGACGCCATAACCCAGTACGCTGCCCAGGGCCTGTACCGAGACTTCGCGATCCATGGGTCCGTCGTCGGATCGCTCCCGCAATACAAGCTGCTCACGCCAGATAGTTTGGCCCTGGGCCACCGGCAGAGCCATGCTGAATATCAGAACCGACAGCAGCAGGGTAAGTTTTCCAACCGTGGCAATGTCCTTGTTGGCATCAAATCAGTGTAGAACCTTGTACCTGCTCCCACGTCAAGGTGCATTCCCCTTTGTCACCCGCCTCGCCGGCGATCGCCTGGACCCCAAGCAACCGTCCTGAGCCACGCTCGGCCACCATCTTGATAAAACCGCCAGTCTCGAAATTCACCAGCGCCCGTGGCACGTTTTCCAGATTGAGCGAACGGGTGTCCACTTTGAAGCCCCGCCTGATGGCCTCGGCTGCTGTCAGGCCGACAGTAGCCACCTGGGGATCGGTAAAGACCACCGCCGGCATGGCGCTGAGGTCCAGCCGTGCATCGCCACCGGTCATATTCACCGCAGCCCGGCTGCCTCCGGCTGCTGCTACATAAACAAACTGGGGCTGATTGGTACAGCCGCTGGCGGCGCAAATGCCTGGCACTCTTACTCATTCACGATCGCGGTCCCTTCGTGGATCTCTAAATCGATCGCATCCGGGATGGGGGTGCATGCGAAGCTCATGCGATTTTGGGGCCGTCGATATTGGCGGGTATTACTGGCCCCCTCTTTTTCTCATATCCGGGCTGTCCAACTACCCGTTAGCATCACTGAAATAGCCCTGGGTGCCCTGTTGCGCCATGGCATCGGCAATCCGCCGGACGCCCTGGAGATAGGCTGCCGTGCGCAGAGGTACGGCTTTCTCGTCCGCCAGGTCAAAGCATGCATTCGCTTCACGCTCAAGACGCTGGCGGAGTTGCTTTTCGACCGTATCCCCCGACCAGTAATCACCCATTCGGTTTTGAACCCATTCCAGATGGCTGACAATAACGCCGCCGGCATTAGCAACGATGTCAGGGATCACCGTGATGTCTCGGTCTTGCAGAACCCGGTCACCGCCAGTGCTGATGGGGCCGTTAGCGATCTCGACAATGGTCTTGGCCCGGATATGGTCCGCATTGGCGTCCGTTATCTGGTTTTCCAACGCGGCCAAGACCAGGACGTCGACATCCAGTTGCAGCAACTCGTCACCACTCAGGGTCTGCATCTCCGTCTCCGCGACGTCGCAAACGGAATCGCCACAATAGACCATGCCTTTGAGTTCGCGGGTACGATTTTTGTGACGCAGGATTGGCTCAGGATCCAACCCGTCCTCATTGTAAATGGCACCCTGGGAGTCGGACAATGCAACAATTTTATAGCCGGCATGGTGTGCCAGACGAGCAAAATGCTGGCCGGCATTGCCGAATCCCTGAATGGCCACACTCAATTCGTGAGGCTCTTTGTTCTGCCGCTTCGCCCACAGATCCAACACCTGCAACGCGCCTGCACCGGTGGCCTCCTCACGGCCGATGGAGCCCCCCAGCCCGAGGGGTTTACCGGTAATGACACCGGGGACGTGCCGCCGGGCGATCTGGGCGTATTCATCCACCATCCAGCCCATGACAATGGCGTTGGTATTGACGTCGGGTGCGGGAATATCGCGGTCGGGTCCGATCACATCGTGAAATGCGCGGATGTAGCCACGTGATAACCGCTCCAGTTCCAAGCGGGAGAGGGTCTTCGGATCAACACAAATACCGCCTTTGGCACCACCAAACGGGAGATCGACTGCAGCGCACTTTAACGTCATCCATAAGCTCAGTGTCGCGACCTCATCCTCGGTTACGCTCGGATGGAAACGAATACCGCCCTTGGTTGGTCCACGGGTATCGTCGTATTGCACTCGCCAGGCCGGAAAGACACGCAATGAGCCATCATCCATGCGCACCGATAAACTTGCCTGATGGATGCGTTTAGGCTGCCCCAAGCGGCGGCGACTATCGTCAGCCACCTCCAGTCGTTCGTAAATGTCGGCCATTCGGGATAGTGCGTCTTCAAGCAAGTGGTTGGTATTATTGCTCATGATCACCTCGATATCTCGATACGAAAAGAATGGGATGGACAGAAAAGCCTGTTCGGTCGGCTACTGTCCCAGTGCCGATTTTAACTTAAGGCCGGTTTAAATCGCTCAATTCGGTTCCACCCGCCCGCCCCGGCCTGTCGGGAGGTAAAGAAGAGGACGTCGCAAAAAAGAAGCACTTCGAATGTATCCCTCTGCGGCCGCCAATGCTAAAAAGATTACAGCATTCTCCGGCTGGAGCGAAAGCACACCCCTATGGCGTCTCCGCCTTATCCCGCACAGCAGGATAGCTGGGTGACGTCTTTGGTAAACGTCTGGGCACATAATTTCAACCCCTCGACCATGGTCAGATAGGGGAACAACTCATTGGCTATGTCATTTACCGTCATGCGCGCACGCAACGCCATCACGGCGGTCTGAATCAGTTCACCTGCCTCTCCTGCCACGGCCTGAACACCCAGTAATCGGCCACTTTCACGCTCAGCGACGATCTTTATGAATCCCCCGGTATCGAAGTTGACCAGGGCCCGTGGCACGTTATCGAGGGTCAGGGTGCGGCTGTCGGTGGCGTAGCCTCTCGCTTCGGCTTCCGCCTCGGACAGACCGACGGTCGCAATTTGCGGATCGGTAAAGATCACCACCGGCATGGCGCTGAGATCCAGCCGTGCATCGCCACCGGTCATATTCACCGCAGCCCGGCTGCCTCCGGCGGCTGCTACATAAACAAACTGGGGCTGGTTGGTACAGTCGCCAGCGGCGTAAATGCCCGGCACCCGAGTCTGGAGTTGCTCGTTCACGATGACGGCGCCGTGATCGGTCTCTACGTCGATCGCATCCAGGTTCAGCATTTCAGTGTTCGGGGTGCGACCCACCGCCACCAGAAGTCGATCGGCCCGCAGCTCCCCGACATTCGAGGCGACAATGAACTCATCATTGGTATAGCTGATCTGGCTCGCCTGCGTGTCATTCAGGACGCTTATACGCTCAGCCTGGAACGCTGTTTGAATGGCTTCTCCAACAGCGGGGTCTTCACGAGATAATAGCCGGCTGCGTGCCAGAATCGTCACCTCGCTGCCCAGCCGGGCAAACGCCTGGGCCAGTTCCACCGCCACCACCGAGGCCCCGATGACAATCAATCGGTCCGGAATGGTGTCACTGGCAAGCGCAGTGGTGGAGGTCCAGTATGGCGTATCGGGCAGGCCCGGAATCGGGGGAATGGTTGGTCGCGCACCGGTACCAATGAACGCACGGTCAAAGCCGATCTCGTGTGCCTTGCCGTCAGTACCCTTGACCAACAGCGTACGGGCATCCATAAAACGAGCCTCACCCTGCACGACCGTGATATCAGGATTGTCTTGCAGGATCCTTTCATACTTGGCGTGACGCAGTTCATCGACACGGGCCTGCTGTTGGGCCAGCAAAAGGGACCGGTCGACCATGGGTTCAGTTGCCGTGATGCCCTCATCGAACGGACTTTTGCGGCGCAAATGAGCGATGTGGGCTGCCCGGATCATGATCTTAGAGGGCACACAGCCAATGTTGACGCAGGTTCCGCCGATGGTGCCGCGCTCGATCAGTGTCACTCGGGCACCGCGTTCAGTCGCCTTCAGGGCGGCGGCCATGGCACTACCGCCGCTGCCAATCACTGCAATGTGCACGTTGTTGTCACTCATAAACGTTACTCCTTAGTCGATGGGCTATCGCAGCAGGCATCGTGTTTCTTCTTGCGCCATAAGGCATAGCAGGTCAAGCCAATAAAAAAGGCGAGCGCGGGCAACAGCACGTAGTCGAGATAACCGGTCAGTGCAGCCAGGCCTACCGTCCCAAGCAAAATCACCAATATCGGCGTAAAGCAGCAAAGCGCAACCAGTACGGTGCCAATAACACTCACCCGCAACAGGGTTTTGGGGTTGTGCATGGTTACTCCTGTGTCGCCTGGATTTGTTTCAGCGTGGACGGATAGCCTGCGTTAGTCGTGGCTTGAGTCAGTGCCTCAACGGAGGTTTTCGCATCGTCGAAGGTGACCGTAGCATCACGTTCTTCATAACGGACATCGACAGCGCTCACTACCTCGACCCGGTTGAGAGAAACTTTGACGGTGATTGGGCAGGCCCAATGAACCATGGTCGGAAGGGTTCCAGGGCGGCCAGGTTGCCGATCCAGGCGCCGGAAATACCCAACGCAATTAACACCAAGGGGCCAAGACAGCAGGCAGACGCCACGACAGCTGCAATGCCCCCAGCAATCAGCGAACCGCGACCTGCTTTGGCTTCTGACATTACAATGGTTCCTTTCATGACATGGATGACGGCGTTAAGGTTACTCCCGTAGTCAGCTACAGAATCAACCCATATGTCTAAAAAAATACGCTCAATGACCATTGGAACCTTGGCCAAGGCCTCCGGTATGGGGGTGGAAACCATCCGCTATTACCAGCGCAGGGGGCTGGTAGCAGAACCTGAAAACCCTATGGCAGCATTCGTCATTACGACGAGCAGGCATTGGCACGCCTTCACTTCATTCGAACCGCCCAATGGTTGGGGTTCAGTCTGGATGAAATCGGAGAGTTGCTTAAGCTGGAAGACGGCGCCTATTGTGATGAAGCTCGAGCCCTGGCTGAGCGCAAACTGGATGATTTGCGACGCAAGATCGCCGCCTTGCGACAGATGGAATCCACTCTGGATAGCCTAGTGGAAAGTTGCCGGTACAGTGAAGACCCGCAGCGATGTCCGATCATTCATTCGCTGCAGGGTAAACGCAATGACCGAGCGCGAGTTGATTAAAAGAGCACAGAGCAATCTTCTGAACATCAAGTTCTGAGGCTGTTCATCCTCGCTTTAAAAATCGGGCCATCCGGGGCCTTTATGCTGGGCATAACATAGCAACCGAACCTGGAGTAGGCCGAGGCTTCCGTGCGTCTCTGCGACGCACTCCATCAACACGCCCGCTTTTACCGGATCCGTTACAATAACTTTGCCTTCTCTCTTGGCGATCGGAAAGGCGAGCATGGCAACGGTGGGGAGCATTCATTGTAACAATCAGACTCACAGCGTGTCGTTTATTACTGATCAACAACAAAACTTCATCATTAGAAAACAGGGTTTGCTTTATGGTTTTCCGCCACATTTTTATTCTTTCAGGTCTGGTGCTAAGCGCTGTATTGCTCCTCGCCGGTACTGTATGGCCGGGGGTGAACTGGGCCTGGGTGATCATCGGGCCGTTGATTGTTCTGGGTATACATGACCTTATCCAGAACAAACACACTCTACTCAAGATCTATCCGATTGTTGGCCACTTCCGTTACCTGTTCGAGTCAGTTCGGCAGGAGATGCAGCAGTACTTCGTGGAATCCGATCTAGATGGTGCACCGATCAATCGGGAATTTCGCAGCCTGGTTTATCAGCGCGCCAAAAAAGCTAACGATACTCGCGCCTTCGGCACCATCTTCGATGTTTATCGCGACGGTTACGAATGGATAAACCATTCCGTGGCACCCAAGGCGTGCCTCCCGGTCGATCTGCGGGTTACTTTTGGTGGGCCAGAATGCACCAGGCCCTATGAGGCGTCCTCGTTGAACATCTCCGCCATGAGTTATGGTGCCCTGAGCCGCAATGCCGTAATGGCACTCAACCGGGGTGCGAAACTCGGAAATTTTGCCCACAACACCGGCGAGGGCGGGATCAGCGAGTGGCACCTTGAGTACGGTGGTGACCTGATCTGGCAGATTGGAACCGGCTATTTTGGTTGCCGCACGCCAGACGGGGTATTCGATCCGGACCTGTTTACAAAGCAGGCGACACAGGATGTGGTCAAGATGATCGAGATCAAACTGTCCCAGGGTGCCAAGCCCGGGCATGGCGGTCTGCTGCCAGCCGCCAAGCTTACCGAAGAAATTGCCCGTATCCGCATGGTGCCCATGGGGGAGGATGTATTGTCACCACCCGGGCACTCGGCTTTCTCCAGTCCCGTGGAATTATTGCAATTCGTCGCCCAGCTCCGCAAACTCTCGGGTGGCAAGCCGGTGGGATTCAAGCTGTGTCCCGGTAACCGGCGGGAGTTTCTGGGTATCTGTAAAGCCATGCTGGAAACCGGCCTGCGGCCCGATTTTATTACCGTGGACGGCGGTGAAGGCGGCACTGGCGCCGGGCCGGTTGAACTGACAAACTCGGTGGGCATGCCGCTGCGCGATGGCCTGCATTTTGTGCACAATGCCCTACGAGGTATCGGCGTACGTGACAAGATAAGGATTATCGCCTCCGGCAAGGCCTTTTCCGCGTTTCATATGCTGCGGATGATGGCCATGGGGGCAGACACCGTGAATTCAGCCCGCGGCATGATGCTGGCACTGGGCTGCATCCAGTCCCGCAGATGTAATACTGACAAATGTCCTACCGGTATCACCACCCAGAATCCCGCCCGCTACAAACAACTGGATGTCACCGACAAAGGCGTGCGGGTTGCGAACTACCACCACACATCCATGGAAGCCCTGGCGGAACTGATCAGCATCATGGGCAAGGATCAACTGAAAGATCTGGAGCCCTCAGATATTAATCGGCGGGTCAATCAAGGCAGCGTCAAGAACTATGCCGAGCTTTATCCCTGCATTGATGAGGGGTGCCTCTTACACACCAACTCTGCACCGAGTGCCTGGGCCAGTGACTGGCACCAGGCAACGACCGACCACTGGCACTGACGGCTTGAGCAGCCAGTATCTTCACAAGACCGCCTGGGGCCTTAGACTGCAATTTGGACGCCGTTACCAGCTTTCCCCGAAGGGCCGGATATCCAGTTCGAAGGTCCAGGCCGAAGCATCCTGATGACACAGCGTCCAAATAGCATCCGCCACGGCGGAGGGCTTGACGAAAAAATCATCCGGTTTGTCATGCAGCCACTCACGGGTACGTGGCAAATCCATCACGCCGTCAATCAACACATTGGCCACATGAATTCTTTCCGGCCCCAACTGCCGGGCAAGGGATTGCGCCAGGCTGCGCTGGGCCGCCTTGGCCGAAGCGAAAGGCGCGGAATTCGCTCTGCCCCGGGTTGCCGCAGACGCACTGGTTACCACGATACTGGCAGTATCATGCTGGCGCAGCTGCGGCAAAACCGCCTTGGTCGCCGCTACAAGGCCCTGGACGTTGATGCGCCAGTTGGCCTCGAAGTCCTCTAGGCTGGCCTCCTCCACATTCTTGAAAACACCACCCCCGGCATTGTAGAGCAGCACCGATACCGGTCCGAGTTTCTGCTCAATCGCTTGGAACGTTGAATCCACGCTACCCATCTCTGTGGCATCGTACTCGTAGGCATGGGTATTCGGAATTTGTTGCACCAGAGATTCAAGATAGTCCCGACTGCGCGCCAGCATCGCCACCTGGAAGCCCCCTTCGCTGAAACGGCTGGCCAACGCTTCACCGTTACCGGGACCTACCCCAATGATCACACACACTTTGTTCATCAAACGCTCCTTTTTTAACTATCTCGGACACCTCCTAGCGACGTACTATCAACCGACGACGCAATGAGCGCCACTTCCAACATGTGCCCTTACGCACGCGTGAGTTCGAGTTTCTTGCCCTCATCCACGCGCGGCGCTCGCCTGGTCGTCCAAAAACCGCACGATACAGGTAGCCACCTCGCGGGGGTTTTCCTCCATGATCCAATGCGCTGCATCCGCGATCCATTCGAGCTTTGCATTCGGAATGGCGTCGGCCAGGCGCTGGGCATATTCGGGTTTCTGAAACGGATCCATGTCGCCCCACAGCACCAGCGTCGGCATATTGATCGTGTCCAGTTCCCGCGCAATCGCCATGGTGTATTCGGGGTTAAGCCGGCGGAAGTTGCGGAAAAGAGCTGCCTTACCAGCCTCTCCTGCCCAAGGGCTCAGCATAATCGCAATTGCCTCATCGCTGAGCCCGTCAGCAGAGACCACACCCTGAGGCAAGAAATTGCGCAGCATCTTGTCAAACTCCTCGACGCTCATGCCCGCCTCGGCATCGGGGTCTTGCAGTGGCTCGAATTCGGGAATGGGCCAGCTGTCGAAACAGATTGCGCTGGCCAGAATGAGGCTGTTCAAACGCTCTGGATGACGTACCGCAACGATTTGCGCGACGCCGCCTCCGATGTCATGCGCTGCCAGATCGACGCGGCCGAGACCGAGCGCATCCATGAACCCAATCAGAATGCGCGCCTGCGCCGCGATCGAGACATCAACGCGCTCCGGCTTGTCCGACCGACCATAGTTCAACATATCCAGTGCGATGACCCGCCGGGTTTGCGCCAGCGTGGGGATCACATTGCGCCAAAGCAGGCTGGAGGTCGGAATGCCGTGCAGCAGAACCAGAGGAGGACCATCACCTTCGTCCAGATATGCGATCCGGTGGCCTTCGACCATGAGGAAACGGTGGGTATGGCGGTTATCAGTCATCGGGTAGCTCCTTTCTTTTGGGTTACGCACTGCATGATTTCCTTGGGCACCTGCATAAGCGCATCAATGTTCGAAAGTCGACCCGTGGGCTTGAGCGTGCAATTCAGCAAAAGCGCCTTCAGGCCGGAAAAATCCATCCCGTGGCTCGCGCTCAGGCTTTCGTTGTGCCGGGGCGCAGGGCGGCGTAGGTGACGCCGAAAACGGCGCCGAAGATCACATGCAGTATCAGCGTGGCTACCGGCACCATCATGCCCGACAGCATGCCGATCACGTCGAGATCCGGCATCATGCCCATCATTCCTTTAAGCATCATCAGCGCCGAAAGGACGACAGTGGCGATAACTCCGGCGGCGACGCCGGCGATATAGGTATTTATGCGGTCTTTCTCCTTCTATTATTTATTATCGGTTGGAAGGTATTAATAACCATAAATCTTGACCGCGGAACGTGTCAATCCTTCGGGCCTATTGACTCGTAAATACGTAACGCACTTCTACATAGTCATTATTGAACGTGCGCCCAACACACTTGGCGCATTTAAACAGCTATCCACTTGTGCGGCGGCAGCTCGGTATCACTGTCGCTTACCATGGCTCTGACGCAGAATGGCAGTCCGCTTCTCGGTGGTTAAATTGCGTCTAGGCTTTCATGGCGACGCCTTATCTAATGTGCTACACCTGAATCCTGAGTCCGCCTCCTTTAAATTTTCATACAAGGACGAGCAAAATGATGAAAGCATCCGACTTATTTGTAAAAGCATTGGAAAATGAGGGAGTCCAGTACATTTTTGGCGTTCCCGGCGAAGAAAATCTCGATTTACTGAATTCATTAAAGAACTCGAGCATCCGCTTGATTATCACCCGCAATGAACAAGGCGCGGGTTTCATGGCCGCCACCTATGGCCGTTTAACCGGTCAGCCCGGCGTCTGCCTGGCAACCCTTGGGCCTGGCGCAACCAATCTGATCACGCCGGCGGCTTTCGCCCAGCTGGGCGCCATGCCGATGCTCATGATTACTGGGCAAAAACCAATCAAAACAAGCAAGCAAGGTCGCTTTCAAATCCTCGATGTGGTGGATTTGATGCGCTCGGTCACCAAATTCACCAAGCAGATTGTCAATGGCAACACTATCGCCTCACTGGTGCGCGAGTCGTTTCGCTTGGCCATCGAAGAAAGGCCGGGGGCCGTGCATCTGGAATTACCGGAGGACATCGCCGACGAGGAATGTGCGGAGACGGTTTTTCCGCCCATTGGTCATCGCCGCCCCCACGCCACGCAAGACGTACTGCGCGAAGCAACCAGCATGATCGAGGCGGCAAAAAGCCCGCTGCTGCTGATCGGTGCGGGTGCTAACCGCAAACGCGTCAGCGAGGCATTGACGGCTTTCGTCGAGGCCACCGGCATGCCGTTTTTCACGACCCAAATGGGCAAGGGTGTTATCGACGAACGCCACCCACTGTATCTGGGATCAGCCGCCTTGTCCGACCACGATTTTCTGCATTGCGCCATTGACCGGGCGGATCTGATTATCAATGTGGGCCACGATGTTGTGGAAAAGCCACCGTTCTTTATGGAGCATGACGGCCAGCAAGTACTTCATGTGAATTTCTCACCCGCCGAGGTGGACGCGGTGTACTTCCCCCAGCTCAACGTGGTGGGGGATATCGCCTTTTCCGTGCAACAACTGGCGAGGCTTATTAAAAACAAACAACATTGGGACTTGTCCTTTTTCAAAACCATCAAAACAGAAGTAGACCAGCATCTGTCGAAGTATTTTTTCGATACCCGGTTCCCGATGCTGCCGCAACGTTTAGTACATGTGCTGCGAGAAACCCTGGCGGAAGATGCAGTGCTTAGCCTGGATAACGGCGTTTACAAAATATGGTTTGCCCGCAACTACAAATGTTACTCCCCCAACACCATGCTGCTGGATAATGCACTGGCTACGATGGGCGCGGGCCTGTCCAGCGCCATAATGGCTAAAATGCTGTACCCCAATACTCAAGTCGTGGCTGTTTGTGGTGATGGCGGTTTCATGATGAATTCACAGGAGCTGGAAACCGCTGTTCGCCTGAAGCTTAATCTCGTGGTGATCATCGTCAACGACAATGCCTACGGCATGATTAAGTGGAAACAGCATGCCATGGGTTTTGACAATTTTGGCTTGGATTACGCCAACCCGGATTTTGTTACTTACGCCCAAAGTTACGGCGCCCACGGCTACCGGATACAAAACGATGAGCACTTTCAACAAACTCTGGACACCTGCTTGATGTCTACCGGGGTTCACGTCATTGAACTGCCCGTGGATTACTCACTCAATCACGAAATCCTCAACGTCATGCTTAAGGAGAAAACCTGCCAACTGTGAACACAACCAACAGCATGGAAGTGTTGCGGCCTTATGATCAAAGCGTCATCCGCGAGATTCCTATGGACTCGGCGTAAACGGTCATGGGTGCCCCGGCTTAGGCGCGTCAACTGTTTCAGGATCAGTCGCGCTGGCCTGCATTAGAACCACTTCCTGATCCCGGATTTACGAATCTACGCAAGGCCCCGGGGCGGATAGTCCTGCTTCTGAATGAATGCTATGCCGGATGTCAGCATCTGCAGATCCGGCCTTGAAAAGGGGGCATTGGCGACATCCATAATCTGAAGCGTGCCATCCGGGCGAACCAGATAAGTACCAGGCTCGGCAAAGGGTTGATCAGTCTCGGCACTGCTCAAAGGATCCGAAATGAACAAACCCAGGGCACGGGCATCACGGATCGCCAGCCCGTAACCTACGGCGAAGCTCAGGTCATTATCGTCGCGGAACTGCCTGGCCTTTTCCTCCGGATCCGTGGAAATGGCAATGATATCCACATTGATCTTGTCAAACTCGTTCTTAGTGGTTTCTATCTGGCTCAGGTAGGCCTTACAGATAGGACAATGCAAACCACGATAGACCACAACCAGTTGCCACCGGCCATCATTCGGGCGTCCAGGCTCGATGGCCTGATCATCCAGTATCTTCACAAGACCGCTTGGGAATAACTGCCCGACTTTCGTTTGCTGAGTCATATTGCACCTTGATGGTGTGAGTGAATATTGTCTCTCCTGACTCTGATATGTTGGCTATTCGCTCATTTTCAACCCCGACAGACCGCATCGCGAGTTCTAGGCATCAGCCACAGCTGCAGGTTTCACGAAGAAATCGCCCGCCTCGTCGGTCACACCGGCTAGTTTGTCAGGAACTGGTCAGTCTCGTGTTGAGGGGCAAGGTGCCCCACAAGGCGCGCAAGCCGTTTCGTCCCTCTGGCTTAACGCTGTCTCCACGTTACCCTGCCCGGAATTAAATGCATAGGTTGGACTGTTCAGATGATCCACCAAGATCAGCGCCAAAATCATCGCGAGAATCAACAGGATACGGGTGCGATTGTAGGCTCGTTCCATAATTTTCTCCCGCATCAATTTGGCAACCGGAACCAGGGCCGTAGCCGGATACCAATCAACGACCCGACGAAAGCGCTGGCGAACCATACCCAGGCATGCAGGCTGGCCGAGGCAATGCCAGAAAACAGCGCCCCGATGTTGCAGCCAAAGCCTAGGCGGGCGCCATAGCCGAGCAGCAATCCGCCCACCACTGAGGCCAGAAACTGCCGGCCTTCGGGCCTGTTGCGACTGGCTTCATTGAAGCGGTTAGCCAGGCCCGCCGCGAGCATGGCGCCGAGCAGCAATCCGAAGTTCATTACCGATGGGATGTTGGTGAGCACCGAATCCTTGAGAGCCATCGCCGGGTAGTCCCATTGCCAGAACTCGAACTGGGACATATTCACACCCACCACCTCCAGCGCCTTGGCGCCCCAGACGTTAAACGCGAAGGTAATGCTCCAGGGTGCGCCACCGATGGCGAGGGTGAGGGCATTGCCAGCGGCCAGAATCAGGATCGCCCAAGTAAATGGCCAGCGGCCACTGAGCAACGTTCTCAGCACGCCGTGGTGTTGGCTTTTCCACAGCAGTTCATCCCGTTCAATCGAGCCATGGGCCTTGCGCTCAATGCGATTGACCCACCAGGCAAGGAGCCCGAGCGCGGCAAACTGAACGAGGATGGCCCCGCTGACGCCGAAGGTGTTGACCAGTGGCACCGGATCGAACCCCGGCTGATCCAGCCACCAGGGCAGATGAATGGAACCAACAACGGTACCGGCGATAAAGAACACCAGCGTCACCACCATCCGTATATTACCGGCACCAACGGTGAACAGGGTGCCGGAGCCACAACCACCACCCAGTTGCATTCCCATACCAAACAGGAAAGAGCCCAAAACCAGAGAGGTACCTACCGGCGCCACCGCACCAACCAGACCTTCCTGGCCACTGTGCAGCATGGGCACCATGATCAGTGAGGTCACGCCGAACAGCAGTAACTGAGCCCGCATGCCGGCACCGCGTTTTTTAACCACCAGATTGCGCCAGCCGGCAGTGAAGCCAAAAGCTCCATGATAGAGCGCCATGCCAAGCACCGCGCCCACCACAAACAGTGCCACCATGAACGGCGCCGTTTCCAGCCAGATTAGCCCACCCAACAGAGCAAGGCCGACCAGGGCGGTTGATACAATAAAGCGGTCAACCTGCCATACCGGCTGTTGAATACTAGGCTGCAGAACTGCGGAATCAGTCATTACGTCGCCTCTCAGTTAAACCAGTCCAAAACTTTACCCAATCCTTTTTTGGCAACCTGGATCGGACGACTGCGGTCCAGAGACCATTCCGCCATGGAGCCATCGTAGAGGGCAACCTCTTCAAACCCAGCCAACTCACTCAATACAAACCAGTCTGTGGCGGCCCAATGGCCAGTGTTGCAGAACGCGATGGTGCGGGTGCCAGGGTTCAGTTCGGCCTGGTTTACCCGCTCGGTGATGCTGGCCTGGTTGAGATACCAGACTTGACCGCGTTCACCCAAAAAATCTCCATGGGGCATGCTTCGTGCGCCGGGAATTGTGCCCAGTGACTTGACCGCTGGCGACTTATTTTCACCCCGGAAATAATCCGAAGGGCGTGCATCTACCAGCTGGGCCTGGGTGCCCCGGGCGTTCTGTACTTCCTCCAGTGAAGCAATCAGATTCTGCTGGAGTGATCCTTTGAATTTGGTCACCGCACCCTGACCACTCTCACCGCTGGCCACCTCGAAGCCGGCAGCCTGCCAGCCAGAAAAACCGCCGTTGAGAATGGTCACGTCATTATGGCCCAACACCCGGAAGGTCCAGTATACCCGGGCGGCGCTGCCAAAATCCGTCGCGCCAGTACCGGCCGGGACAACAACAACGACATCGTCATTACTGATCCCGAGGCCACCAATCAGGCGCTCCAGGCTGGTAACCGGTGGCAAGAGGCCAGCCACGCCACCCCGGCTTTCACGCCAACCATCCCCAGTGTAGCTACTGTACACAGATCCTGGAATGTGGGCCTTCTGGAAACTGCTGCGGTCACCACCGTTATCGATGCCGGAACGAACGTCCAGCACCACCAGATTATCCTGATTGAGATTAGCGTCCAGCCAGCTGGCATCCACCAGAGGCGGCGTTCTGTCGCTTTCAGCCACTGCCAGTGAACTGACGGCAAAAGCCAAAACCACTACCAAGATCCGAACCATGATGCTACTCCTGTGCTGATAATTCTTGAGCAACCATTCTAGTTTTAATCCTCTGGAATGAATAGACCCCTATCTATTGCGTTTTGTTATAAGGAAATCTCTGGATTTTTTGTCCGATAAGCGACAAAAGCCGCTATTATGAGAAATAGCGGCTTTTAAATGGGCGGTTTTTGACGATCAATGACTAACGGAATTCGGAAAAGTTAGCTCGCAGGTTCAAAGCCTCCCTAAGCATCCAGATGCAGCCAGCGCGCCAGCCGGGAGTGCGAGCGTCTGCCGAGATACAACGGCAGGGTGCTCATGACCACCAAAATGACAGCAGCGGCCACGACCGTCAGCATCGCATTGAGTTCAAAACTGTGGCCCAGTCCGGCAAACACGAAGGTCATGGGTAGCATCCCGATGGTTGTCGCGAGCGCGTAACGCCAGAGCGAGATCGCAGTGACACCGGCTGCGTAACTGATCAGGGCAAACGAAAACAGCGGAATCAAGCGGGTCAACATCACCGCAACGAACAGAAAGCGCTGGGAACCCCGGGTTATCGCCCAGCTGGCGAAGCACCAGCCAAATCACCGTCATCAAGAGCGCGACAACGACTAACACGGAAACTCGGAAAACCCATTTCGAACGGTTCATCCGGGTATACTACCCGTCTTTTAGACGACGGGAAGGGGCGGCGAAAAATTGCAGACCGTGCGGGACCTGCCACGTGGCCTGCCCGGTCATTACTGGCTCTTGCTCCAGGCAAATTTCTTGAACGGCTCATCCACCGGCGTTTCGGCGATGTGGTTGATGTAGTTACTCATTACCTTCTGGGACAGCACCATAATGACTTCCAGCACCTGGCGGTTTTTGTAACCGGCCTTGAAGAACGCTTCCAGATCATCCTGGCTAACATTGCCCCGTTTGTTCATAACGGCCAGCGTGAAGGTGCGCAATGCTTCCAGTTTGTCGCTGGGCAGCGGTGTTTCATCACGCAAGGCGTCGATAATGTCATCAGACACTTTCATCATTTTGGCAATGCCGGTATGCGCGGGCACGCAGTAATGGCAGGCATTTTCGACGTTGATGGTTTGCCAGACCACGGTTTTCTCGTCGTTGTCGAAGCTGCTGTCCAGAACCAGCTGGTGCAGTTTCTGATACGCCTCAAGCACCTGAGGTGACTCCGCCATTACCGCATGAAGCCCCGGGATCATGCCCATGTTCTTCTGTGAGTTTTCCAGAAAAGGCTTGGACCCTTCCGGCGCACTGTCCATATCATGCTTTTTAAAATCTGTCATGTTCACCTCCAGATTAATGAGCGATTGTTCAATTACTTGGTCACCGTACCTGTTGTTGAGCGATCAATCAATATATAATTGATTCCGCTGAACGCCTTTTAATGACTTGTGCAGCAGCCTTTGGCCGAGACTGCACAGCCACATCGAGAAGTTGAACACCATGGCAAGAATCGCACGCTACGACAGACAATCCGCACTCGATAAAGCCGTCGTTCTGTTCTGGCAGAAGGGGTACCACAATTCCTCTATCAAACAGGTCGAGCATGCTCTTGATATGCGCCCGGGGAGCATCTATGCGGCGTTTGGCAGCAAAGACGGTCTGTTTCTCGAAGCGTTGGCCTGCTATGTCAAAGAGTCCGGCGACCATCTTTCCAGTCACCTTGCAAAATACACCTCCATTATCGAGGGCCTTCAGGATTACCTGAGAAACATTTCTCTGGCCTGTACGCCGGGCGGTCCAATGCCATCGCGCGCTTGCATGGTGGTAAAGACCCTGCTGGAAACCAGCAACACCCATCTGCCGATCAACCAGGAAGTTAATCGGGTACTTGATGCCATCGAACACCGCCTCGGAGAAGTGCTGGAGCAGGCCAAAAGTAATCGCGAACTAAAACCGGACGTGGACTGCAAACGTCTTGCCCGCCTCCTTCAGGCGCAAATCATTGGTTTGCGCTCCTTCGCACAGAGAGATACCTGCGCTCCCAAAGTGGTCGAGCTGGGCGAGGATATGGCTGGCATTCTGGACTATTATCGGCTTTAGCCTGGACCTCAGGTCTAACCTTTTCAGCCCTTCGATTTGCCGGAACTGAATAACTCTCCTAACGCGAAAGGAGCGCAGAAGCCGCGAGGTGTGCCAAAGCGGCTGCCGATATCACGCTGCGATGCGGCCTCTACAGGAAACGGCGATGAGCCGCCATGAGCGATGGCGACAGGTCACGCTCTTTCTCAAGAAGGTTCTTGACGGAGGCGATTGCCGAATCAATGTCGATATTGTCTATTTTCAATGTCTGCCCGCACTGGGATGGTTTTGTAAGACAGTCATTACCGTGGACGGCGGTGAAGGCGGCACCGGCGCCGCGCCGGTGGAACTGACAAACTCGGTGGGCACGCCGCTGCGCGATGGCCTGCATTGCATTGGCCACATGAATTCTTTCCGGCCCCAACTGCCGGGCAAGGGCCCAACCAATCAGTCGATCGTGACAATAATACCGCCAGCCGCGTCGGCATCGTCCTGATCATGTGTTACCAGCACCGCGGGCACATTCTGTTGCCGCAGGTGCTCAAAAACGACAGCGCGCAATTCCCGCCGCAAGGGCGTATCCAGCTTGGAAAAGGGCTCATCCAGCAGGATAGCCCGGGGCCGGGAAAGGATCAGCCGAACCAGCGCGACCCTTGCCCTCTGTCCACCTGAAAGCGTCTCGGGGTCGCGGTGTCCGAACCCCGCCAGGCCAACACTGGCAAGCGCTTTTTCTACCCGCTCGGCGACGTCGTCTTTTCCACCGCGAGCGCCAAATCTTACGTTTCCGGCTACTGATAAGTGCGGAAACAGCAACGGGTCCTGAAACAGTAAGCCGACCCCGGTCTGTTCTGCCGGTCGGCCGGTAATATCCTCACCGTCCAGAATGGCTCGGCCGGTCGCGTGAAAGCTGGGCGACATGAAACCGGCAATCCAGGCCAGCAGCGTCGATTTGCCAGAGCCGGAAGGGCCCATGACGGTCAGCACTCCGCCAGGACTGATGGTTTCGTTCAGATGAAGCAGACGATTCCCATGGAGCTCCAGGGCAACGCCCTGAAGTTGTAAGCAGCCAGCCTCAGCTAAAGGGCCTGCATGCCCCGACGTTCTTTCCATAATAACCTCGGAATCAGTAATGCCAGCACAAAGCCGATGAAAGGTGTAATTGCCTGCACCATGGCCCAGACCCCGATAAGGCGGCGGTCCCCGCCCGATGACAGTGCCACCGCCTCCGTCGTCACCGTGACGATGCGCCCACCCCCCAGCATCTGGGTAGGCAGGTACTGACTGACGCTGATCGCCACGCCCAGAGCCATCGCGGTTAGCACCGGCCTCAGCATCATCGGCAATCGAATGCGCCAGAAAGCCTGATTGACCGAGAGTCCCAATGATCGGCCCAGAATGACCCACCGGAAATCAAAGCGACGGTAGGGTTCCACCAGCGTCAGATAGACGTAAGGCAACACGAAGAGCAGATGGGCCCAGACCACTACCCAAAGCGCCGGAGCCTGCCCCGCCATCTGGCTTAGCACGGTAATGCCAGACAAAAAGCCCACCTGCGGCACCAGCAATGGTAGATAGAGCAGCCAGAGCGCGCGGGTAGCCGGTCGGTTCCGGCGCTGCTCATGCTCCAGCGCAGCGAGCACCATGGCCACAGCCAGCGCGGATGCCGCCGTCGCGATGACCATGGTCATCCAGAACGGCCGGGCCAAATCCGGCAGTGCCTGCAGCCAGTGGCTCAGGGTAACAGACCCTGGCCATGCGTCGGGAAAACGCCAGAAGCCGGCGACGGAATTGAGCGCGAGGGCGAACAGCCCCAGCACCGGCAACAGCGTTGCAATCAACATGAGTCCCCGGCCGACCAGCCATAACGTGCCGTCAGATCGTTGCCGGTTCCCGCCGGCGACCCAGGCATTGAAACCCGTGCCAATCAGTTTCTCCAGCCCCCACCAGGCTGACAACGCCGATGCGGTCACCAGAAGCTGAAGCAAAGCTCCCGCCGAGGCCAGGAAGCGGCGGGTAAGATCCGGGTCATTGAACCACTGCACCACCTGAACACTCAGGGTGGAAGGCAGATTAGGCCCCAGAATCATCGCCACATCCACCGTGGACGTGGCAAACGCCAGCACCGCATACACCGGCAGGCGAATCAGCGGGTACAGTGCCGGGGCCACCGCTTTAAACCAGGCAACCCGGGGCAGGTAACCCAGGGAACGTGCCAGCATGACGCGCTGAGCTGCATTGAGCTGGGGCAGTCCGGCCAGGCTGACCAGCAGCAGGAATGGAATTTCCTTGACCACCAGGCCGCTGATCAGCGACATGCCAAAAGGATCGTTCAGCAACAGCCAGTCCGGTGGTCGCTCAAACCCGGTCAATGACGGGGACAGCCACCGCAGCATCAGGCCAGACGGCGCGACCAGAAAGGCAAACCCGAACGCCGCAGCGGCATGGGGAACCGACAACAGCGGTGACACCAGCCGCTGAATCCAACGATCAAACCGGGTATTGGCAATGGTCGAAAGAAACAGGAATACGATGATCAGCGCCAGGCCGGTTGCCAACAGGCCACTACCGAAACTCACGGCAATCGACCGCAGAATGCCGGGCGTTGCCGCCAGCTCAAGCCACGGACGAAGCGACCAGTCATCGCCCCCAAGTACAGGCAAGTAGCCAAAAGCCGGTGGCACGGTAAACAAGGTGCCTCCTACCACCGGCAAGACCAGACTGAGAACAATAATCCAGGGTGCAAGGCGCAGCATTGGCAAGCTCAGGTCATCATCAAATGGGGTCAGTTGCCGCTGTATCGCTCAAGCCAGGCGGTTTCCAGGGCCTCAACCCAGCTGGCATGAGGTTCCTCCACGACCTGCTGGAGCTCTGCCGGTGTCACTCCGCCCTTGGGCGACGGCAATGCTTCGAACAGGGCTTTCTGTTCGGCGTCCAGTTGATCCATAGACAGCACAGTCAGGAAGCCCCAGTTGTCCGGATGCTGCGCGTAGGCTTGGGCCTCCGGGGACAGCAGAAAATTCGCCACCACCATGGCGGCTGACTTATGCTGGGCGTTGAAGGGTATGGCCAGAAAGCTGACGTTGCCGATGGTGCCCCCGTCTAGCACATAGCTCTTCACCGTTGGCGGCAGCTCGTTGTTGGCGATGGCGGCTGGCACCTCGGCGGGCCAGAAGGAGAAAGCCAGGCTGAGCTCGCCATCCCCCATCAGGCGGCGTAGGGACGGACCGTTGTCGGGAAAATTACGGCCGGACCGCCAAAGGTGTGGGTGAAGCTGGTCCAGGAAACTCCAAAGGGGCGCTGTGACCGCCTCGAAATCTGCCTCGGCAACCGGTCCATACAGCGCGTCTCCATCGCCTGTCAGTTCAATTAAAGCCTGTTTCAGGAACGTGGTGCCCAGATACTGAGGCGGCTTGGGATAGGAAAACTCACCAGGATTTTCCTGCGCCCATTCAAGCAACTCAGGCATCGAGCCCGGAGGGTTGTCCGTCAGCGATGTGTCGTAATAGAACACCACCTGCGCCTTGCCCCAGGGCGCCTCCATGCCCTCCACCGGCACGGTAAAGTCGGTCGTTACGGCAGGGTTGTTTTCGGGGTCTGTCAGGCTGAAGTTCGGCAGTTTCCCGACCCAGGGGCCAAACAGCAAGCCTGCCTCTTTAAGCGTTGCGAAGTTCTCGCCGTTGACCCAGATCAGGTCAACAGCGCCTTCGGAGGTGTTGCCTCCCTGTTTCTCTGCAACAACCCGTGACACGGCTTCGGCGGTATCGCCCAGCTTCACGTGGACAAGGTCGATGCCGTAGCGTTCCTCGACCTGCCCCGCGGCCCAGCGGATGGTGTTATTGGTATTCGATTCTCCGCCCCACGCGTTGAAATAGACCGTTTGTCCGCGCGCCTGCTCAACAATGGCCGGCCATTCATCGGGTACTGCGGCATGGCTGCCCAGCGGCAGCGCCAGGCTCACGGATAACGCCAGTAAAGTAGACTTCATCAGGACCTCTGTTTGTCGTTGTCGCTATTAGTTGGTTAAAAACTGTTCAGCTCACCGGCTAAGCCAGCAGCCGTTTCAGATCATCGAATTCCGATACGATGGCGTCAATGACCGCCGGTTCCAGGTAATGGTTCGCCCGATCCCGCACATGAGCATTGAGGGCATCTTCATTATTGGATTCAGACCAGTTCTGGCCCCTGTCCGGCCCGGATGTATCCCGGGACAATGCCAGCCACTTTGCGCACCAGGTCGTTGACCACAACCACATGAGCCGGCGAAGCGGCACATGCCAGGGCCGATGATCGGCGCCTCTGGCACCAAAAGCCTGCTCCCACGACTGATACGCGTGGGCGATATCGTGAACCCCCAGAACGGCGTAAGAGTTCATGTCCCAGGTGGTCGAGGTGTACAGAGTGCTATGGGCCAAGTCGAAGCCCGGGTAGCTGATGCGACACTTTTCAAGGTCCACCATCCAGGCGGCGCCTTTTTTGTCGACCAGAAAGTTGCCGGGGTGGGCATCAAAGGTGATCAGGCTTTCTGGCGGTCGCTCATCCAGGCCGGCCAGTCTGGTAGCAATCTCAAGCTGTTCCCCCACCCTGTTTTGAACGCAAGCGGACACACCGGCACGCGCCAGGAACTCCGCCTGAGTCCGGATTTCCCGAATCATGCTGACCAACGGATCTTCAGGAAGGCTCAGGCGCCGGTGACTCGCTTGCGGCACATCAACACAATGTATCCTCGCCAATGACAGGCTCAGAGACGCCACATGCTCAGGCAACGCCAATGGAACACCATCCACATAATCCAGCACCAGAGCACCCCGGGGCAGCGCCGGGCTTACCGGTAACACCTGGTGCAATGCCGGCGTTACCAAAGAGGGTGCCGCCGCCTGAAAACAGATTGCTTCGTGGGCCAGATGCGGTTCCGGGTCCAGGCCCACCTGGCTTTGCTTGGGAATACGCAGTAACTGGCCGCTGTCGCCAAGACGCACATGGGCGTGGGCCAACCCGGTGTCCGGGAGGAAGCGCAGGGATTGTCCGCGCCAGACGGTGTCCGCAAGGCGCTTTTCAAGGCCCGTTTCCGATACGCCGAGAGCGTGGAACAGTCTGCTTTGCCCGTGGTTCAGATTCCGGGTCACGATACTGCCACGACACCATGTCGACTGGCACGCCGCTGATTGCGCAGGTCATCCAGCAACGGGCCGAGTACTTGGGCGAAATAGCGGTCACAGCCGATACAGAGATTCTGATAGGGCGAACCATCCGGCATTTCTGTGCGGGAAGCCTCAACAAAACGGTCAATGCTCCAGCCTTCGGTGATGCCCATACGCTCCGGCTTGCCGGCGTTGATTGCCTCCAGGGCGGGATGGCCTTTGAGGCTGTCGAGTATGTCGTATAAAGGTTCTTCCACCAGGTTGCCGATGGGGCTTTTGGTCTTCAGGCAACAGGGGTAAACATCCCCGGTGGGATCAATGGACACTTCGGAACCGGAACGACCATATTCAAGGAAATTGAGGCCGCCGGACCAGGCATTGCAGAAATTGTCGGTGAGGTTGGCCTTGGACAGACTGTTTTCCCAGGCTCGCCCCCGGGGCCAGAGTTTTCCGATCCAGGCATCATCGGTGGCGCCGAAAGCGCTGTAAACGGGGCCTTCCTCGTCCATCCACTCACGATGGTCGGACTTCAGGCCAGAGCGGTGCATACCCGCGGCCTCGAATTCGCGGATAAGGGAGTCCAGCAGCGTGTCCTTGCGATCGCCTGCCATACCCACGTGATAGTCGTCGAGGCCGGACACCGAGATCATCCATACACCCCTGTCCAGCAGTTCACGAATGATTTTTGGCGTCAGCAGGTCTCCAGTGGTCTGAACCACAATGTTTACCCCGCCACGATGCTGGTAGCGGGCAGTGATTCTTTCGAGGGCCGGGTAAAGCAGACGCTCCCGCACTGGGTCGGTGAGCACATCGCCACCGGAGAGAATAATGCGGCTGCGTCGCTTGGGAATCGCGCCATCAGGCAGTGGTTTACGCCAATCCTCATAGGCCATCTCCCGGGGAAGATGGTCCACAATCTGAGGCATGTTGCGCTCGGCCTCTTGCAGAACATCCTCCAGCTCGTCTCGAACGTAGGGGCGGAAACGGGTTTCGTAGCAGTGTTTGCAACGTCGGTGACAATGCCAACAGAGGACGTAATAGATGGATTCCACGGTCGTCGATCCTTGCTCGGTTAGAAAATTCAACAACTTCAGCCTTCAGGACACATAATTTTGATGAAAGTTACAGCCTCCCGCTGAGAAATAATGGAAACATCTTCAATCCGTTAACACCTTACCGGCAACGCCATCCCAGCCCGCCCCTGGCTCAAGATCAGATAACTGAACTTCAGCGGTCATAAAACCTTCATCACACTGTCATAAGCTCCCCCTAAGGTCATAGGCAACTTAACTTGTATAGACATGCCTATGAGCCTTTACATCCTGCAACGCGAAACCGGCCATGCACTCTACCGCCAGATTGCCCTGCACCTGGAACGTGATGTTCTGAACCAGTATGCCCCAGGTGACATGCTGCCCTCGGAAAACGAAATGGCTGACCGGTTCGGCGTCAACCGTCACACCCTGAGACGCGCGATCGATGTTCTGGTTGCCGACGGCCTGCTGGAGCGACAGCACGGTCGGGGCGTGTTCGTCATCAATAACCAGATCGACTATCCGCTGAGTTCCGACACCCGGTTTACCGAAAATCTGACCGCCATGGGGGCGGCGGCAGGCGGACGTGTTGTGCGTAAACAGGTTCTGCCAGCCACAGAGCGAGTGGCCGATCGCCTGGCCATTACGGCGGGTTCGCCGGTGATCTGGATTGAAAGCGTGCGAACAGTAAACGGCTCGCCCGTCTGCGTGAGTTCGCACTTTTTGCCGGAGGCACGTTTTCCGCTGGTGCGGGACAAATACGATGGTGGGTCTTTGCACGGGTTTCTGGCCGAACATTACGGCTGCTCGCTCAAGCGTGTTCAAAGCCTGGTAACGGCGATGCTCCCGCAGGGCGATGACGCAGGACTTCTGGCAATGCCCAGGACACAACCCGTGCTGCGGGTAAAGAGTACCAACGTGCATGAGCAGGATCTGACCCCGCTCGAGTACGTGATTACCCGGTTTCGCGCAGACCGAATCCAATTGTGCATCAACCCATGACTGTTTGCTAACGGTCGAATACCTGAATACACACCCTACGGGAACTTACCTAATGTATCCGAAACTGCACACTCTTCTCAAATACGCGGTGTCCGTGCTGACTGCCATCATCATGCTCGGTTCAAACACTGCCATCGCCGCCAATGACGGTTCCAGCGATCGGCCTTTACGGGTGGTTCTAATTCCCGCCGACGGCGGCACCGAAGACGGCAGCCGCAAAGACTTCGAACCCATCTTCAATGCCGTATCGGAAGCCACGGGGCTGAACTTTGAATTAAAAGTTGGCCAGAGCTACGGCGCGGTGGTTGAGGCTATGTGCAACGGTTCTGCCGACATTGCCTGGCTCGGGCCTGTCGCTTATCTGCAGGCGCATGACCGTGGTTGCGCCAACCTTCTGGCCGTGGCTGTCAGCAAAGGCAAGTCAGTTTATTATTCCGGCATTTTTGCCCGAAATGACAGCGGCATCAGCGAAATAGCCGACATCCGGAATAAAAAGATCGCTCTGGGTGACATCAACTCCGCCTCCAGCTTCAACATTCCTGTCGCCATGATGCTTCGCGCAGGCATTGACCCTGCCAGTGACACAGCCAGCGTTACCATGGCAGGCAACCACGCCAACGTTTTGTCCGCTCTGTCCCAGGGCCTGGTGGATGTCGGTGGAGCTTCCTTCGATTCCTATGAGAAAGCTCTGAATGCCGGGGCCATCGATGGCGCCGCTGTAAAAGTTATTGCCAAGAGCGCTCCCCTGCCTTATCCGCCATTGGCCATACAGCCGCAGGTGGATGCCGATATCAAGGACCGCCTGAAGCAAGCCTTTAACAGCGTGCATAACTCGCCAAACATCAAACCGGAGCAGATTCGTGGTTATGGCGGCAAGCGTGTCGACCGTTACACAAGCGACGTCAGCGAAGAAACCATGGCTGAAGTCGGCGACATGCTGAATGCAGTCACCCGCGACGTTAAACAGGCCATCCTCGCAGCCAGCAGCAACCGCTGAAACCAACGATGTTTGCCTGCCCCAGCGGGGGCAGGCATTCACCAGGAGAAATAACAATGAACCAGACACCCCGACCCATGGTAAAGCTCAGCGCAATCGATAAGACCTGGGCAGACGGCACCCGCGCACTGAATGGCGTTGGTCTGGAGGTTCCCGAAGGTCAGTTTTGCGTCATTCTTGGCCCTTCAGGTGCGGGCAAGTCCACTCTGCTGCGATCGGTCAATGGTCTTATGCGCCCCACCGGAGGGAGGGTTCAGGTGGACGGTGTTGAATTGACACCCGCCAACGAACGCGAGCTTCGCAAAAGCGTGGCTATGATTCACCAGCATTTCAATCTGGCGACCCGCGCCAGCGTAGCAGCCAACGTTTTGTCCGGTGCCCTGCCTGATGTATCACTGGCGCGTGCCTTATGCGGATGGTTTCACCCCGAACAGCGCCAGAAAGCCTGCCATTATCTCGAACGGGTGGGGCTGAAACCGGAACATCTTCATCGCCGCGCAGGCAAGCTGTCCGGCGGCCAGCAGCAGCGCGTCGGTATCGCCCGTGCCTTCATGCTGGACCCCAAGGTCGTTCTTGCCGACGAGCCAGTGGCCAGTCTCGACCCGCAGATATCCCGGGATATTCTGACGCTGCTTAAAGATGCCGCGAGGGAACTCAACGCCACCGTTATCTGCAGCCTGCACCAGGTAGATCTTGCCCGGGAATTCGGTGACCGGATTGTGGGAATGCGTAACGGTGAGATCGTGTTTGACGGCGCACCGGAAGAGTTTGACGACCAGCGCCTTCGCAGGCTTTACCAGAATGCCGACTGGGGCGATGGCGAACCCTCCCAATTACAGGAAGAAACGCCCGAGCTTTATGCCGCTGGGGGTATGTAATGATTGACCGACCGATTCCTGTGCCGCCCCAGGGTACGCGATTGCAGTGGCATCTTGACCAGCCGTTTCGCCTCAAGCACCTGGTGATCGCGATATTGATCTTCGCTCTGCTGCTTCTGACAGGACACCGGACCGAAATGGACCGGATGGTGGCCATGACCACCCAGGCTGTTGGCAATCTGGTAGGACTGAACGACGAATCACAGGTTGTTCGCGGCCTGAGCAAGGTGGCCGAGTCCATGTGGCCACCCCAGCTGGCAACATCGGACCAAATTGCACGGATGAACGATTTCAATCCCAACGATCTGCCCTGGTTTGCCCGCGTGGAAACCAAAGAAACCACCACCCAGCGCATTAACGAAGAAACATTGCAGCTCCAAAGCACAACGGAAACCACCGAAGTTCTCTACGACCCTCTGGGTTATGTAAAGACCGTGATGATC
This sequence comes from Marinobacter sp. LV10R520-4, assembly GCF_002563815.1. Taxonomy (NCBI): domain Bacteria; kingdom Pseudomonadati; phylum Pseudomonadota; class Gammaproteobacteria; order Pseudomonadales; family Marinobacteraceae; genus Marinobacter; species Marinobacter sp. LV10R520-4. The sequence goes on from NZ_PDJM01000001.1 coordinate 1,449,296, forward strand.
AAAATGGTGGAAACCCTGGAAATGGCGCTTTGGGGCACCATTCTGGCCGTCAGCCTGTCGATTCCGCTGGCCTGGTTTGCCGCCAGCAACTACTCCCCCAACCGGGTGACCTACACCCTAGCAAGAGGCTTCATAAGCCTGCTGCGTTCAGTGCCGGAACTGATTGTTGCGCTGTTTCTGGTGTTGGCCTACGGCTTTGGCCCCATTGCCGGGGTACTCGCTCTTGGCCTGCATGCCGCCGGTTTTCTGGGCAAGTTCTACGCCGAAGACATCGAAAATGCTGACAAGCAACCGCAGGAAGCGCTGGAAGCCATTGGCGCGGGCAAGATCAAGACAGTTCTGTATGCGGTGATGCCACAGGTATTACCCCAATACGTCGCCTACACCGCTTACATACTTGACCGGAACCTGCGAATGGCAACGGTGGTCGGGCTGGTGGGTGCGGGCGGTATTGGCCAGGAGCTAAAAGGCCGCTTCGATATGTATGACTACGGCCATGTGATGACCATGCTGATCGCCATCTTCCTGTTCGTTTTCCTACTCGACCAGCTTTCAGCCCGCATCCGGTCCCGGATGATCTGAACCGGCACCCTGTTAGCGCTCACCAAACAGATATAGATATCCGCATAACCAAGGAGTACCAAAGACCATGAATCACAACCCTCCAGGAACAGACGGGCCGCCTGCCCGCAACCAATGGCTCCGCTATTGGGCAGCCGTGCCGGCAGAACAGGCCGAAGCCCTGGCAGCGGACATAGCGGCGGAATACACAGTTAAGGATGTGACTTTGCCGCAAAGCGGGCTTGGCCTGCTGCAACTGCCGGATTCGGCCCTCAACGATCTGTATTTCCTGGGTGAAGTACCGGTCAGCCATGCTCATGTGGAGGTCATCAGCCATGACGGCATTCACGCCGAAGGCGGTGCTCGCCTGCTGGATGACCGGCAATCACTGGTAAGGGCATTGGCCGTTCTGGATGCCACGCTGGCTTCCCGCTTATCGCACCACGAGCAAGCCCTCGATCTGCTCAAAAAAGGTATGGCAAAGATTCAGGAAACTGAGGCCGAACGCCACGCCATGCTGGCAGCAACCCGTGTGGACTTTTCCCTACTTGGTGAAGGAAGTGATGACGATGATGAATAGCACCAACACAGCCGAACAACACAACAGCGTGTGGAGCCCGCTCTACCAGCAGCGGGGGTTCCGGGCCCTTATGACGGCCTTCGCCTTTCCCGGGCGGCGCCAGCCACTACCGCCATGCACCGACGCCAAAGGCCCGACCTGTGTCGCTGCCATTCTTTGCGACAAAGAAGTCACTCTGGCAGACCCTCATCAATTGATTCAGCCGGTGGATATCCGCCGGCTGGGCACGGTTGAAGCCGAAACCGACCACGCCAGTTTTATAGTCGCTGACGGCAGCAGACCACCGGCTTTTGACCTCACTCTCGGCACCCTGGGTGAGCCCGAGCAGGGCGCAACTATCATTATCCGCGTCGCCAGCCTCGAAGACAGTTCCGATTTCCCTCTGATTCTCCGTGGGCCGGGTATCGACGGTCAGCAATCGCTGGCTGTTCGGGGCCTGAACGGCGACTGGCTGATCGCAAGGGCACGATGGAACCAAAACTTTCCGATGGGCGTTGACCTGATTCTGGTGGACGACACTCAGATGGTCGCGTTACCGCGAACCACCCAGACCAGTGGAGGAAACGACTGATGGGGTACGTTGCAATCAAAGGCGGTGAAAAAGCCATTGACGGCGCCGCCGATGCGCTGGAAGCACTTCGCGGTGGCGGACAACCTTCAGGCTCAGACCCGTTGTCTCTTCATGCCATTGAACACCAGCTGCGGCTGCTGACCTCACGGATCATGTCTGAAGGCGGGCTGTATCATCCGCAGCTTGCGGCTCTGGCCATCAAACAGATGCAGGGTGACACCCTGGAAGCCGGTTTCGCTCTGCGCGCTTACCGGTCAACCAGGCCCAGGCTGCTGGAAACCCCGCCCCAAGACACCGGGCAGATGCGGCTGATCCGACGAATTTCCAGTGCGTTCAAGGATATTCCTGGCGGGCAAATGCTGGGGCCGACCCACGATTACGCCCTACGCCTGATGCGATTTGAGCTGGCCGAGGAGTCACCGGAACCTTTCCGGCAGATGGCGTCACAGTTTATGCAAAACGCGCCCCGGGAAGCACTTCCCGATAGTTTCCCGAAAGTACTGGATGCGCTCCGCGCAGAGGGCCTGCTGCCGCCAAAACCAGAACACCGGAACCCTGCGTTCGACATTACCCGGGACCCGCTGATCTTCCCCGTCAGCCGTTCTGCGGCGCTTGCCACCATGGCCCGGGCAGAAACCGGCTCGATGTTGGCCATTGCCTACTCCAACATGCGCGGATACGGCGATGTCCACCCCACAGTGGCGGAGTTACGGGTGGGCTATCTGCCCGTGATGCTGCCCCACCCGGTGACAGGTGAACTGACGGAGGCCGGTGAAGTACTGATGACCGAATGCGAGGTCATTGCCATGTATGAACCAGACGAGACCGCAACAGGCAAAGACGCAGCACCCGAATTTACGCTGGGGTACGGCGCCTGTTTCGGCCACAACGAAACCAAAGCCATCAGCATGGCCATCCTGGATCGCGCCTTACAAAAGGGCATGCGCGACGGCCCTGCAAACGCGTCCGAAGACCCGGAATTCGTGCTGATGCACATAGACGGTGTGGACTCCATGGGCTTTGCCAATCACTACAAAATGCCCCACTACGTTACCTTCCAATCCGACATGGACCGGCTGCGTTCAACCCGCAGCAAATATCAACAGTGCCGCCAGGACCAACAGGAGGTGAACCATGAATCCGAACTATAAACTGCCCGCTGCCCAGGACGGCTACAACTTTGGCTTTCTTGATGAGTTCGCCAAGCGTGAAATACGCCGGGTTATCCTCAAGGCTATCAGTATTCCCGGTTATCAGACCCCTTACGCCTCACGGGAAATGCCGATGGGCCGTGGCTTTGGCACCGGCGGATTGCAGCTGACCCTGGCGATGATCGGCCCGGACGATGCGCTTAAGGTGATTGACCAGGGCTCTGACGATTCCGTAAATGCCGTCAATCTGCGCAAGTTTGCGGAGCTGACCTGCCCTGGCATATCCACCACGGAAAGCACCACCGACGCCAGCCTGATTCAGTCCCGTCACCGCGTGCCGGAGATTGCCCTGCGGGAAGACCAGATTTTGAACCTTCAGGTACCCTACCCCGATCCGCTGGTCATCGTGGAGCCGTCGGAGGCGAGGCGCAAAGTCATGCACGGCGAAGGCGATTACGCCCGCCTGCTGACCAAGCTCTACGAGGATCTGGTGCAATTCGACGAAATCACCATTTCCCACCGCTACCCCACGCGAATCAATGGCCATTACGTGATCGACCCCAGCCCCATACCCCGTTACGACGTACCACGACTGCACCACTCCAAGGCGCTGATACTGTTTGGTGCTGGGCGCGAGAAGAAAATTTACGCGGTGCCGCCCTACACCGCAGCCGAGCCGCTGGTGTTTGACGATGTGCCGTTTCGCACGGAGAACTTCCATACGCCCGGCGGGGAACGACGGGCCTGCGCCCGCTGTGGAGCCACCGACAGCTTCCTGGATGAGCTGAACCTGGAGCAAGGTGGCAAAGCCTGGCAATGCTCGGACACCGACTACTGCAACCGCCAACTGGCTAAAACCGAAGCCCGGGAGGTCACTCAATGAAACCGATTCTTGAGGTAGAGGGCCTGACCCGCATTCACGGTACTGAATGCCCGTCCTGTTTGGACCTGACCGGCCCGGAGCACGATACCAACGTCTGCCCCGCCTGCGGTTCGGTCGTTGCAGCGGCCAATGTCAGCTTCAGCCTTCAGCCAGGCGAAATTCTGGGCATCATGGGGGAGTCCGGAAGCGGCAAATCCACGGTTGTGAAAACGCTCTACTTCGACCAGGCACCGAGCCGGGGAACTGCACGCTTTCGGGACGAAGAGCAGATCCACGAACTGTTCCACCTCAACGGAGCGGAGCAACGCTGGCTGCGTAATCACCGATTCGGCATGGTGTATCAGAACCCGAATCTGGGTCTGAATTTCAGTATTTCAGCCGGCGGCAACATCGCCGAGCGATTACTGATGAACGACATTAACCACTACAGCGACATCCGCCGACGAGCCAGCGAATTGCTTAGCCGCACAGACGTGATGGTGGGTCGCATGGACGAGTCGCCCAGGCAGTTTTCCGGCGGCATGCAGCAGCGGGTCCAGATCGCCAAGGCACTGGCTACCCGGCCGCCATTGCTGTTGCTGGATGAAGTCACCACAGGGCTGGATCTCTCCGTACAGGCGCGGATTCTGGACCTGATTCTTGAAATCCAGCACGAGCTGGACACCGCCATGATTGTGGTGACTCACGATCTGGGCGTCATCCGCCTACTGGCCAGCCGAACGCTGGTCATGAAGCACGGCCGGATAATTGAGTCGGGGCTGACCGATCAGGTTCTTGAAGACCCGCAGCACGCTTACACCCAACAACTGGTGGCATCCACTCTGTGAGACATAAAGACATGACACCCATTCTTGAGATAACCGGGCTGGCCAAACAGTTCAACCTGCACGAACAGAACGAAACCGTTCCTTCCTGTTCCGACGTGGCACTGACCGCCTTTCCGGGCCAGCTGACGGCACTGACCGGGCCTACCGGGGCGGGTAAGTCGTCGGTGCTGAAGTGTATTTACCGCACTTACCTGCCCAGCGACGGAACCATCAAGTTTCACAAGGCCGACGGCACCACCGTGGACCTGGCCCGCGTCAGTGAACAGGACATGCTGCAACTGCGCCGCACCGAGTTGGGCTTTGTCACCCAGTTTCTGCACTGTGTTCCCCGCCGCCCCGCGGAAGAAGTCATTGCGGAGCCCTTGATTCTCAGAGGCGTTCCACCTGCCGAAGCCCTTGCACAGGCCCAGGATCTGCTGGCCCGGCTGAACGTGCCTGCACGCCTGTGGCGTTTGCCTCCGGCAACCTTTTCAGGCGGTGAAAAGCAGCGGGTAAACCTCGCCAGAGGCCTGATTACGAAACCGCGACTGCTGTTGCTGGATGAGCCTACCGCAAGCCTTGATAAGGCTACGACAGCCCAGGTGATCGAGCTGATCCGGGGATTCAAACAAGCTGGTGTGGCCATGATTGCCATTTTCCACGATCCGGAACTGGTAGCCGCTCTGGCAGATACCGAATATCGCCTGACACCGCCCCAAAGCCTGCCCCGGTCAACCCCCGCTCTGGAGACCGTACAGCCATGAAACCCCAACTACTCACAAATGCCCGGATTGTTTTGGAAAACGCCGTAGAAGAGCAAGCCGATCTGCTGATTGAAAACGGCACGATTATGGCAATCGGCCCAACCAACACCCGCAATGCGGAGCGGGTGGATCTGCAGGGCTGCCTGCTGGCGCCCGGCCTGATCGATTTGCACTGCGACGCTCTGGAAAAAGAAGCTGAACCCCGGCCTGGGGTTCATTTCCCCTTTGCGTTTGCCTGCGCTTTAGCCGATAAACGCAACGCCGTTGCTGGCATAACCACGGTTTATCACGCGCTGTCATTCGCTAACCACGAGCTGGGCGTGCGCAACAATGACGTTGCCGCCGATCTGGCACGGGCCATGGCGCGGCATCAGACATCAGCGATGGTGGACAACCGTATCCATGCCCGCTATGAAGTGACCGATGAGTCGGCCCCGGAGATTCTGAACGGTCTGCTGGCCGAGGGGGTTTTGCAGATGTTGTCGTTTATGGATCATAGCCCGGGGCAAGGGCAGTTTCGGGATGTAGAAGCCTATCGGAACTATCTGGCCAAAACTTACAGGACCACCTCCGACGATGCGGATGCCATTCTGGACCAAAAACGCCTGGCCGCCCGGGGCGCCATGTCCCGCATGAAACAGCTGGCCGAGCAGGTCCGGCATTATGGCATTCCTTTGGCCAGCCACGATGACGACAGCCCGGAAAAGGTGGCGATTCTGAAAAGCTTGGGGGCTTGGATTTCGGAATTCCCCATAAATCTAAAAACCGCCGTTGCGGCCAGGGAAAACGGCTTGTCGACTCTGTTCGGCGCGCCAAACATTCTGCGCAACGCGTCGCAATCCGGCAATATGAAAGCTATTGAAGCTGTTCAGGAACAGGTAGCCGACTGCCTGTGTAGTGATTATTCACCGGCGGCACTATTACCGGCGGTATTGTACCTGGCCGAAAACGGCCAGCTTTCCCTGCCGCAAGCCTTCGCTCTGGTCACACGTAACCCCGCCCGAGCCACGGGCCTTGACGATCGGGGCGTGATTGCACCGGGCAAGCGAGCAGACCTGATCGCCATCACCGGCACCGGGCTGCTGGCACACGCAAACCGTGTCTGGTCCCGCGGGAAGGAGGTTCTACGATGGCAAACGAACTGATCTTTATTATCGGCCCCTCGGGCAGCGGTAAAGACACCCTGATCGGCCTGGTCCGGCAGCGGCTCGGGCGCGAACCCGATGTCTGCTTTGCCCACCGTTACATCACCCGGCCCGCCTCAGCCGGGGGCGAAAACCACATAGCGCTGACCGAAGATGAATTCCTGGCACGCCAAAGCGCCGAACTTTTTGCCATGAGCTGGCACAGTCACGGCTGCCATTACGGCATTGGCATTGAAGTCAACCAATGGCTGGCCATGGGACTGACAGTGGTCGTCAACGGCTCCCGCGGCTATCTGAGCACAGCCTTGCGGCTTTACCCGGAGTTGTGCCCGGTGCTGGTGGACGTCTCGTCGGAGGTGTTGAGGGCTCGTTTGATCCAACGTGGTCGTGAAACACAGGAAAGCATCGAACAGCGACTCTCTCGCAACAGCGAGTTTGGCGTAGAATCCGGTAAAGACTGCCTTCGCGTAGATAACAACCACTCACCGGGCGCGGCCTGCGAGCGGCTGCTGTCCATTATTAACCGGTATCGGGAGAAGACAGCTTGCGCGTAACCTTTCTGGGAACCGGCGGAGCCGGAGGTGTTCCACGTTTCGGGTGCGCCTGCCCCGCCTGTCAGCGGGCAAAGGCTGAGTCGCGGTATATCCGCCGCCCCTGCTCAGCTTTGATTGAAGATGGCAAACAAAAAATACTGCTGGATGCAGGCCTGATGGACCTGCACGATCGCTTTGAACCGGGCGAGCTTTGCGCCATTGTTCTGACCCACTATCACGCCGATCACGTGCAGGGATTGCTGCACCTGCGGTGGGGCAAGGGCAGCCCGATTCCGGTTTACGCTCCACCGGACCAGGAGGGCTTCACCGACCTGTTCAAACACCCCGGTATTCTGGACATTCGCAGTCTGACCGCTTTCGAAGCGCTCGAGCTGGGCGACTTCAGCCTGACGCCCTTGCCGTTGAACCATTCAAAACTTACCTTTGGCTACGCCATCGCCCATCGCAACGGTGCCCGTTTTGCCTATCTGACCGACACCCTCGGGCTGCCGCAGGATTCCGATCATTTCCTCAAACAATGGGGGGCAAACGACATTGCCGTGGATTGCAGTCATCCGCCTGCTGCCCCATCAGGCAAGCCCCTGCGAAACCACAACGATGTTCCGGCCGCGCTCGACATAATTCAACGCAGCGGAGCGTGCCGGGGCTGGCTGACACACCTGAGCCATGAAACCGACTGCTGGCTAATGGATAATCCGGGCGCACTGCCGGGGTCGACCACGGCCGCTATGGACGGCCAGGTCGTCGACCTCGCCAGCGACCATTCGCCATGATGATCAGTGCAGCTATCGCACTGACGGCTTCGGTGCTCATGCATGTGCTTTGGAACCTGATCGCCCGGCATCAGCCCGCTGCCGCCTGGCCACTTTGGTGGGCACTGCTGGCACATCTTGTTTTGTTAGCGCCCTGGGGGTTTTACGCGCTGTGGCAGGCCGACGCCTGGTCATTCTCGTTTCTGGGGCTGATGGTCATTTCCGCCAGCGCCAACGCGTGTTACTTCTTCGGTTTATGGAACGCGTACCGGCACGCACCTGTGGCCATGGTTTACCCACTGGTGCGAAGTGCGCCGGTGCTGATTGCCCTTTGGTGGCTGATACTCACCGGAGACTCTCTCAACCTCATGGGCTGGTTAGGCATCCTCATCAGCGTTGCAGGGCTAGCCCTGGTGGCGGGCGGTAAGTTGGGCAATAAGGAACGGGCTGCTATTCCCTGGGCCGCTCTGGCTATGGTTTCCACCAGCGTCTATTCCATCTCCGACAAGCTGGCCACCGTTCATCTGCCGGGGTTCGCCGCCATCATCGGGTTTATATCAGTGGGATACAGTGCAGCGTTTATCGTGCTGACCCTGGCCCTGCGCCAACAAACCGGACGCTGGACTCCGCCGCAACGACTGCCAGTGCCGATCACGATCATTGGCGGGCTCTGCGTTGGCCTGGCCTATGCCCTAGTCATCCACACCATGCGCTTTTTGCCATCGGCCGAAGTTGTTGCCTATTCCAATACCGGCATCGTGCTTGCCACCCTGGCGTCCATCTATCTGTTCGGCGAGAAAACGCACGCGGGGAGGCGGCTGTGCGGCGCGGCTGTTATCTGTGCCGGGTTGTTGTTACTGGCGCTTTAAAAAACCTTGCCTGCTGTCTCTCTCGCTGGCCATACCTGTCTCATTGAAGCGATTTAAAACCGTGAAGAAAGTCGCGGACGTAAAAGTACCCGCAAAATAATCAGCAAACGAAAAAAGCCGCTATTCCTCGGAATAGCGGCTTTTAAATGAACGGTTTTTGGTGATCAATGACTAACGCAATTCGGGAAAGTTAGCTCGTAGGTTCAGGGCCCAGTCGTAGTGGATGAACTTTATATCCGATGTGCCAACAACCCCTTCCACCACTGCAGAATCCGCCCAGTCCTCAATAAAAGCCTTTGTAGAACCGGATGCCTCGTTAAAATCGTCTTCATACCACTTGAACAATTCCGTCACGTACAGGGTATCGCCTTGTATTTTCAGATGGCGGTCGGTGTTCAATGCGCGCCGGGTGTTCTCAGCAAATAAGCGCTCAAGATTATCAGCAGTATAGAGCGTGTCCCGCAGAGGTGGGCATCCAACAGAGGCACAGTTCACCGCAAAGTGACCCGCGCATCCTTCCAGCCCCGGGATTGATAATCCTTGCCCAGCAAAACGCCCTTTTCGATCTGGCTCAGGCTGAAGCGTTCACCACCAATCACAAAGCTCTCCCGCTCAAAAACACTGTCGACAAACGGATTTACCCGGCCGCCGTAATCCCAGACGGAGGAAACAAGCTGGCCATCTGGCCGTTCGGTAAGAATCTGTTCGAGCATGAAGAAATTGTAGGCATTAACCCAGAAAGCCACGGACTCTTTCTGAGCCTCCAGGGTTCCAGTATCAAATTCCGCCAGAGCTTTGCGCTGCTGTTCCAGCGTCTGTGCCAAATCTGTATCCGCCAAGGCGGCTTGGTAATCAAAAGCAGAGACCAGCCCGTTACCGGGCAAGGTTTCTTCAATAAGATAATTGGACAAAAGGCTTTGGTAGGGTTGGTAGAGGCCGGGATTGATATCCGCCCATACCAGGCCCGGCAATAGAACCCACCCAAGAAAGCTTGTCACTAATTGATATCCACGCATAATTACTCCCAAGTCACTCTCACGTCACTCTCACGTCAGTTTCATCAGTCATACTTCAAAATCATGGCTACAGACAAAGACAACGACGTTCTGTTACACAGGCAATGATCGAACCCTCAGGCCTTCGTATCCAGACGCAAAAAACGAGACAGTCGGGAGTGGGGGCGCCGGCTGAGATACAGCGGCAAGGTGCTCATGACGACCAGAATAACAACAGCGGCCACCACGGTCAGCAAAGGGCTCAGCTCAAAGCTGTGACCCAGTCCGGCAAAAACGAAGGTCATGGGCAGCATGCCAAGAGTGGTCGCGAGCGCATAACGCCAAAACGAGATTGCCGTCACACCGGCTGCATAACTGATCAGCGCAAACGAAAACAGCGGAATCAGGCGCGTTAGCGTCACCGCCATGAACAGAAAACGCTGAGAACCGGTGGCTGAAAATACCGGGTTACCGCCCAGTTTTCGCCGAACTGCCTCACGCCCCAGTACCCGCGCCAGATAAAAAGCAATGATAGACCCGGCGAGGGCACCCGACACTGCGATTGCAGTTCCGGTGAACACGCCGTAAACGAGACCTGAAGCAGCACTGATGGGCAGTGTCGGAATCGGTCCGACAACCACCGCGAGGATCATCAACAGCATCAGCAACAACGGCCCGGACATACCCTGCTGGTTAAGCCACTCAGCCAACGCTTCTGGCGCCAGACTAACAGGCATACCCAATTGACGAAGAAGCAGCCAAATGGCCCCCATCACGAGTGCGACTATGATCAGAAAAGTGAGCCGGAAAGCCCATTGTGAACGGTTCATCAGAGTATTCTACCGGCCACGTTGAAGGCGGGAAGGGTTTTTTCGAATTTTCAACTGCGTCATCACGGTACTTGTTACTGAGCGATCATTCAATCTGCCCGCTATGCCGAGACTGGCGGTGCGGAGCTGGCCAAGCATATGGCTGGCTACAATATGGCGCATATTCTTGACGCTTACTGACCCGCCACGAGAACAGACTGGCGTCAGTCGCGGGTAGACGGACAAGGCGCGCCACAAGGCGCACAAGCAGACTCGTCTTTTTGTGACAGCGCAGTTTGCACATTGCCCTGGCCCGAGTTGAACGCAAACGTCGGGCTGTTCAGGTGGTCGATCACAATCAGTATCAAAATGGCACCCAACAACGCCAGAACGCGACCTTTACGGTAAGCTGGATTCATAACTGTGCTCCCGTTGTCAGTTCGGCAGGCGAACCAGATCCAGGCGTGCAGGCTGGCCGAACCAATACCTGAGAAAAGCGCACCGATATTGCAACCAAAACCCAAGCGAGCACCGTAGCCCAGCAACAGGCCGCCCACCACGGCCGCCAGAAACGGGCGACCTTGCAGCTTGTTGCGACTGGCTTCGTTGAAACGATTAGCCAACCCTGCGGCCAGCATGGCACCCAACAGCAGGCCAAAATTCATCACCGATGGAATGTTGGTGAGCAGCGAATCCTTCAAAGCCATGGCGGGGTATTCCCACTGCCAGAACTCAAACTGACCCATGTCGACACCGATGGCTTGCAGTGCTTTAGCGCCCCATACGTTGAACGCAAAGGTGATGCTCCAGGGCGCCCCACCGATGGCCAGGGTAAGAACATTACCGGCGGCCAGAATCAGAATGGCCCAGGTGAACAGCCAGCGGCCGGTCACCAGAGTGCGCCAAAAACCTTGATCTTTCTGTTTCCACAAGAGCTCATCGCGGGCCACCTGGCCGTGGGCTTTGCGTTCAATGCGACTGACCCAGCGAGCAACTTCACTCATGCCATTCTCTCTTGCTGTCTAAAACATCACGCGGAATCAATTAAATACGTCGAGCAGTTTCGCTAAACCCGTCTTCTCCGCCTGCATTGGCCGATCGCTGTCTTGAGACCACTCGGCCATGGAGCCGTCATACAGCGCCACTTCGTCAAATCCGGCCAGTTCACTCAGCACAAACCAGTCGGTGGCGGCCCAGTGGGCGGTGTTACAGAAGGCAATAGCGCGCTTGTCGCGATCCAGATTGGTGCTCTGCAGTTGGCCGGCAATGGTGTCGGAGTTCAGGTACCAGGCTTTGCCCTGCTGGCTGAGAAAGTTCTGATGGGGAAGATTCATCGCACCAGGAATGGTACCAGCAGCTTTGGTTGCAGCTCGCCTTTGAAAGCACCGAAAGGACGCTGGGCGCCTTCACCACTGGCCACTTCAAATCCGGCCTCGTTCCAGCCGGCGAAGCCGCCGCTCAAAATGGTCACCTCATCGTGACCCAGTACCTTGAAAGTCCAGTACACCCGGGCAGCACTGCCAAAGTCGGTGGGGCCGGTACCGGCTGGCACGAGTACAACCGTATCGCCATTATTGATGCCCAGGCCGCTGATCAGCCGCTCCAGGCTGGACACCGGGGGCATAACACCGTTTACGCCATCACGGCTTTCACGCCAGCCATCGTCGGTGTAGCTGCTATAAACCAAGCCAGGAATGTGAGCTTTGCGAAACGTGCTGCGGTCGCCGCCGTTATCAATCCCGGAACGGATATCGACAATAACCAGTTCAGACTGCTGGCGCTGCTATTGCAGCCAGTCGGCATCTACCAGCGGAGGTAAGTCGCGGTCAGCAGCTGTTGCCAGCGAGCTGAACAGAATAAGGAAGGAAACAAGAAAACGGGCCATAACACCACTTCAAACATAGGCTCAAACGAAGTGGCATTATGATCGTCACAAAAAAGAATTAATACACAGACTTTTATTCTTTTTTAGAATAACCTAATCATAATCATTTCTGGCACTCGGGCAATTCGGGATTCAGCGTGTAGTGGCCAACCACCCGAGCGCTGTCTAGCACATGGCCTTTCATGGCCTTGCGTACCGCTTCGCCGTCAAACTCGCCGCTAAGGCCCAAAGACTCTACATCTAGCGCAAACACTTCATAGTGATAGTGGTGCAGCAGTTCGTCATTCCAGGGCGGGCACGGGCCGTCGTAGCCAAAGTAGGTGCCGGCCATATCCGGATTGCCTGCCAGAAACTGGGTGAAGTTGTTCACACCGCGCACGCCTACCGGGCCGCCGCCGAACTCTTTGCCCTTCGGAGTAACGCCGTCGCTGTCTTCGCCTTCCGGCAGGCAGCGCATGCGAGCAGGAATATCTAACAGCAGCCAGTGGAAGAAGTCCACCCGTGGAATGTCTTTGGAGATGGTTTTACCTTCCTGGTTGGCATCGTCTGCGATGCTGGGGACATCTGGATCGAACATAATAATCGCAAAGCTGCGCGTGCCTTCCGGCACTTGGTCCCAGACCATTTCCGGGCTGCGGTTGGCGCCAAAACTCATGTGGTCGTCTTCATTGAACACGCCAAAGGCGAACTTCTCTGGCACCGCTTTACCGTCTTCAATTCCTGACACTGTCAGTTTCACGTCAAATTCTCCTTAACTCTGGCTGATTTTGGCCAGTGATTGATCATCAGTGATTGATCGTCAACGTTTTTCACCATCATTGTGGCAGAATTCCAGCAGATCTGTGATACAAAGGCCAACCATATAACAGCCATTTTTTATCAACGGTCACTTTTTAGTCATCACTACAGCATGGAACCATAGTCTGCCTTATGTTCAATAACGGAGAAATCATTCATCATGTGCGAGATGCCATGGGCAGTGTGCTGGTCATTGACGAACGCAAACATCGTGTTCTCACGTTTAACTCCATTTTTGAACAGAGCAAGATAGACCGCCGCACTCCCCACCTGCCCGTGCACGAATACAGTCGCGCCATGATGCTGCCTGCCGCCTTCTATATGCCGGCCCGGGTAACCGTTCTGGGCCTGGGTGGAGGCGCGCTGGCGAGTGCTTTTCATCATCTGAACCCCGAATGCACCGTACACGTGGTGGAACTGCGACAGATTGTGGTGGATGTGGCGCGGGAATTTTTCAGCCTGCCGCAAACCGACCGCATGCAGGTTACCGTCGCCGACGCCCGCGTTGCGCTGGAGCAAATGCCCGACGCCAGCAGCGATATGATCCTGGCCGACCTGTACAACGCCGACCGTATGAGCCCTGCCCAGTCACAGCGAGTTTTTATGGACAGCTGTGCCCGCGTACTCACAAACGACGGCTGGCTGGCGCTGAACTACCATCGGCCACCCGTACCCAACGACGCCTGGTTCCGCCAGCTGAGGAAACACTTTCCGGTGTTGTTGGTGTTCCGCAGCAAAACCAACAACACCGTGCTTTACGCCAGTAGGCAGCCACTTGAAGCCATAAATGCCAAAGATCCGAAGCTGAACGCTCTTGAGCGCACGCTGCCGATTGGATGGCGCAAACTGATGGCCAAAGTGAGCCGCCTGGAATAAAAATGAGTCGCTTGGAGTAATGCGCATGGCGCGTTAATATCACACACTTGCCATGGGTCTCAGTCACGACAACAAAGCGCTTTTATACGCCAGCAGCAAGAGCGCTTTGTTCTCTTTTCTGTAAAGGCCCAATGCGATGATTGCTCCGAAAAATAAAACCAATAATAGTAGTCCCCACCACATAGTGATCGTTGGCGGCGGTGCCGGCGGCCTTGAGCTGATCACCAGCCTTGGCAACACATTGGGGAAAAAAGGCAAAGCCCGCATTACCCTGGTGGATGCCGGCCTGACCCACGTCTGGAAACCTCTGCTGCACGAAGTTGCCTCTGGCTCCCTAGACGCCAATGCCAACGAAATCAATTACCGCGCCCACGCTCGCAAACATCATTACGAATTTCAGCTCGGCCGCATGAGCGGTCTGAACCGCGCCACCAAAACCCTGGTGGTTGCGCCATTTATGGGCGAAGACGGCGCAGAAGTCGTGCCCGAAAGGGAAATTGCCTACGACACGCTGGTGATTTCTGTAGGCAGTACCGCGAACGATTTTGGCACCCCCGGGGCTCAGAAAAACTGCTTGTTTCTAGACAGTCTGATACAAGCCCGGCGCTTCCATAACCTGATGTTGAACGCATTTTTGCGCAAAAACCACGAAGCTCAGCAAGGCCGCCAACACCGCCTGCACATCAATATTATTGGCGCCGGCGCTACCGGTGTGGAGTTGGCAGCCGAATTGCGCCTGGCCTCGCGCGAACTGCCGGTGTACGGCATGAACCACCTGCGCGCGTCCGACGTGTCTATTTCAGTGATTGAAGCGGCCGACCGTATTTTGCCTGCGTTGCCCACACGACTGTCTTCTGCGGCAACTCGCGAGCTGGAACATCTGCATGTGAAGGTGCTAACGGGCCAGCCGGTCAGCGAAATAAAAGAAGACCTTCTTGTGATGAAGGACGGCACCGAGCTGCCATCCGACATGACCATCTGGGCTGCTGGCATCAAGGCACCGGTGTTTCTGAGTAATCTGGAAGGTATCGAAGTGAATCGTAATAATCAATTGGTGGTACTGCAAACCCTGCAAACCACCCATGACACAGATATTTTTGCTCTTGGCGATTGCGCCGCCTGCCCTCAACCAGGCTCGGAGCGCCCGGTACCCGCTCGCGCCCAGGCTGCACACCAGCAAGCAGACGCGCTGTTCAAAACTCTGTGCAACCGCCTGCAAGGCAAAGCAGCCGTGCCATTTGTATACAACGACCACGGCTCGCTGATCAACTTTAGCCGCTACACCACCGTAGGTAATCTGATGGGTAATCTATCGGGTCGCGGTATGTACATTGAGGGCAAGGTAGCACGATTGTTTTACGTGTCTCTGTACCGTATGCACCAGGTGGCCCTGCACGGTTTTCTGCGCACCGGCGTTATCTGGCTGATGGACAAAGTCAGCCGTGCGATGCAGCCACGTTTAAAGCTGCACTGAGGAGTATCGGGTGGCGCTGCGCCCGTCCGGCAGTTTTCGACTGTGACTGTGCGCAGGCCATGATTCGCTCTATTTGATGGCCGCTACTCTCATTGCCAGCGCCGTTCGACTTGTCACTTCGGTCTTGCGGAATAGGGCATGAATCTGGTTTCGAACTGTATTCGGACTTGAGCCCAGCTCTCGTGCAATCTGTTTGTTACTGATACCGCTGGCAACGAGTTTGAGGATTTGCACTTCCCTGGTCGTGAATTGATACCAGTCCAGCCCTACATCATCCTGCTCAGAAGGAGCACAAGGCGGAAAGTCATCAACGGCGTATATTTGCCCGGCTTGCTCAACCAGCTCGGCCACTATGCGCTTGACAGTTTCGACGTTGTTCCAGCGCTTGGTCGAGCTAATGACGGCAAACAGGAGACTGTGATCACCAAACTGGCTAGCGTGTACGGCAAAACGCCGGCCAAGTGTCGGTTCCTGCTTCAACAGTCGTCGACCAATACACGTGCATTGACCCAAATCCACCAGCGATGGCGTTCGCATCGCCATCCACAGCGCAACAAGCGACGCGCAGTGGCTCTTCAAGGTTTCGGGCTCTTCGTGAATTTCGCCTTCAAGAAAGAGAATTTCTCTAAAGTGCACAATAGGGCCATTTACATCTGCAATACCAACGGCGGTGCAGTCGACGTCCAGTTCCAGAAAGGATGGAGCCCTCATGCTTTCTTGCAGCACTTGCCAACTATTACTATTCTTGACACCTTCCATGATGTTCAGCCCTTCCTTAAGAGATGTGTCTAGTTCCCCCATTGTAGAGCCATCTGTTGAAAGACTGGTACATTTAGCAACATCCGTTTTCCGCGGAACAAGAGGCTTCTGCCTGCCCACCATCAAAAGGCGCCAGTCCCTTGGTCACCTTCGGATCACGAAGTGTTGACGTGTTACAACCAAAGGTTACTGCTCGTGCCAGCGGTGGCTCATTAACACTGCGCAACCCCAGAAAAGCGCCCTGATAAGGCGCCCGCATCATCAAACCAAAGGTTTTTGCACAGACTGCGACCCGTTCACCGCGTCGGTACACATGTCCATCATCGTCCTGCACCTCAAGCCAGGGGCCGCGACACATTACGGCCTGCCCCAACTCCCAGCATGGACCCTGCTTGCCTTTGTAGGCCTTAATGCTGCACATCCGCACGTCTACATCACCAATTCGGTCAATGATGTTTGCTGCCGTTGACCAGTGAAACGTAATGCCGTGGAAACCGGCTTGCTGAAATGCAGCTATTACAGCTGACTCCGAGGGTATTTGAAGGGCTGCTCCGACAGGAGCTGATTTAACGCTATGGCGGGCGGATACCGGTTCATCACCTACCAACAGAGTACAAATTATACTGCCGGTTGCACTCAGTGTGCGAAATGCCTCTGACATCAGCTTGCTTTCATGGTCGACATCGACGCGGTTAAGGGTAAAATCCATGAACAGGTGATCAGCCCAGCCGTCTGCGACTGCGGGTGACCGCTCAGCGCTGGATCGCAGTTTTTCCTCCAATGCGAGGTAGGCATCGATATCACGCATCACAGCGCCCTGAAGCAGTAACTCAATAGCCTTAGCGTCACGAGACAAATCGGCAAGCGCTACCAGGCGAATCCCACTGGCATTATCCACCAACGCGGTGCTGGTGCGAAGTCGTCGCGGATCACTGTCCGCAATGATCAATTTGCCGCGTATACTGCCTGCACAGAGGGACAACAAATCGGAATAAGCCGCTCCCCACCATAGGATGTTGGGCGTAAAACCAAGCTCATCTGTGTCCTTGAGCTGATTACCCAGAACAGTGGCGGCATGGTACAGCTCGCGCTGCCAGAGATTCAGTCTCAACGCTGCGGTCTCAAGCATGCTCATTGACGTTAATGTCCCGGGTGTTGGAGTGTTCGCGGTATTCAATATGCTCCGGCAAGTCTGCACCAAAGCGCTCATAGTAGCGCGGTATGAGTACAGATGAAGAGACAAATCGATCCTGACAGATTTGCAGTGTGTCCAGGGTTGTTTCGGTAAAGCTCAGCCCATGCTGGCACAAAGCCTTGAGCCATTGACGATCAAACTGCCAGGGATAAGCGCCGATTTCGAGATTAGTTTGGGCAAAGATCAGATAGCTCCGCTGGCGAACATTTATTGCTTTAAGATCAACCGCCTTGAAGCTTTCGTAAAAGATCACCGTCCTGGGCCTTAGTACTTCACAGAACAGTCGCCATATATCTTTCATGGATGGAGTGATCTGGTTATCGACTACCAGATTCACGTATTCACTTTCAGGCACCCATCGAACGATACTTGCCACACTTGATTGGAACACATCCTGATGCAACAGGTTGAGGGCTTGGTTTGTGGCTACTGTATGCAATTCAGCATGATGGCGATCGCTAAGCAGTCTCTCGATACCCATCCACTGTTGATAAAGGCCATAGCGCTTACCGCTGTACCGACCATCCACTGAGCTACCGATAACAACCGAGGGTCTGATAACGACAAAAGGAATACCACACTGCGCAACCACACGCTCGGCGGCTCGTTTGGTCAAGGTATAGTTGGTTGGATCGCTTCGCGGCTCAGGCAACGCCGTTTCTGATATGAGTTCACCGGAATAGCCTGCCGCGTAGGCCGTCGAAACGAAGATAAAAAAACCCACGCCGGCGCCTTTCGCTGCGATTGTCAGCCTTGTAGTGAAATCAACGTTTATGGCCTTCAACGCTTCATTGTCAAAGTAATCAAGGCAGCCTGCGCAATGGATCACGGTATCAACTTTACCTGAGCGGAGCATGTCCTCGAGCAATTCTACCGACGCTGTCTCGGCACCCTGCCAATGAACGATAGTCAGACGCATCTGAAATTTGTCTGGAATCCGGCCCAAGGCCATCAGCTCACGCTGAATTTCTTGCGGAATGTTGTCGCCAGTATTGCTTTTCCGGGTGGGGATAATCACGTGATCCGCCCAACCATCGCTCAGCAGTTGAGCTGCCATGAGTGAACCGAGATGCCCCGTACCTCCAGTGAGCAGGACGCGTTTGCCGCGACGTGGCGTCTGAAGCGGCGTTTTCATTGAATCCCCTGAAGTGCTGCGTCTTTTTTGGTTTCAGTCGCTTTGGACAGTGCGTTCAGTATCATTGCCTGATCTGGCGCACCACCATAGGAGACCAACGTCTGGTCAACGATGATAATCGGAAATGCGCTGAGGCCATGCGTCATAAATAGCTCGGAAACCTGGCTGGCAAGCTCTCCTGCTTTTACGCTCAGCTCTGCTGAAATTTTTGGCAGAATGGATTGGGCCGTTGTTACGGTAATGGTAATGACTGGCCAGTCCAGCGTAGTTTCCGCTAACGCATTGCGCGCTGTCGCTTCGATCTCCTCATCCACCTGCGACGTGCCGGGCATGCAGCAACTGGCAGAGACCACCACGATGGCATCGGGACCCAGTGCACGTTTGACCTGATTAATGTCTTCTTTCGACGTTTTTTTGAAGAAATCGAGCATGTCTTACCCTCTTTGTTTGATTGGTTACACCACAAATGCGACAGCCAGTCCGAGAACCAATGCGCACGTAATGACGGTCAGCGTGTGAGCTATCACCAGTGGGAGTTTGAACAACCTGAACAGCAGCATGACCTCGGGTAGGCTGGTTCCTATCGCGGACACCAGAAAGGTTACAAGCGGTCCAACCGGGAAACCTTTCTCGATGAGCGCCAAACCGATTGGCAATGCGGTGATAGGCGAAATGTAGAGTGGCACGCCCAGCAGTGCGCATGCCAGGTAGAGCCAGCCAACCGGCAATTGATCGAGCAGACTCACCAGTGCTTGCTGCGGTACAGCGCCATAGATCAAGCCCCCAATCAGCAAGCCCACCAGCAGATAAGGCGCGACGGTGCGCAACTCCTGCTTTGCCGCTAGCCAAGCAAAGCGTGATGAGGGTTTCCAGCCCTGCCATTTCGCTGCAGCTTGACCCAGAAAAGCGGCACTGCTTTGTGGGGTTGGTTTCAGCGTGACGTAACGTGCCAGCCCAAAACTGCCTGCTGTCACGCCAGCTGCAGAGGTCAAAACCAGGCCCAGGAAAACAAACACGACAGCCGGGATAATACCCACAGTGAGCAGCAGCAAGATAAATACACCCTCGCTCACTACGGGTGAGGCCACCAAAAAGGCAAAACTCGGCACGAAGCCAACTCCTGCCCTGAGCATTCCGCTCAGCACAGGAATTGTTGAGCAGGAACAGAAGGGAGTTAGTACTCCACCGATACTGGCAACAAATGCCGATCGCCAACTGGAGGAACCCATCAGTGAACCTTGTGCCGCCTGAAATGAGACCCGCTGTTGCAGCATCACGACCGCCCAGGTGATCAACAAAAAAAGTCCAACAAGCAAGGCACCGTCCATGAGCAAAAACTCAAAGAACGGGCGAATACCTTGCATTAAGGTGGTTGTGCCGAACATGTAAGCCCTTCCTGAGCTGTCGAGCGCAGACGGGGTAAACGCCTTAAGCGTTAGCCATATCTGCATGCATGGACGGTGTGCCGCCATAGGTTTGCATTGACTCGATCAGAACGGCGGTTACCGCAGGATCGAAATTGGCCCTATCGAGCGTTTCTACGTAGGTGTCCAGTGCTTCGATACGAATTCCGTCGATATCTGTTTTCATGAACCACTGGGGCTCAACGATTTCACGCATGACGTTGTAGTCGTGACGCTTGCCCAGACTGGCCAGCATCAGAATGTGCTTGGACTCCTCGTACGCTTGTTTGACGGTTTCGATCTTGCTCTCGGTGTCCGGCATTAACGGAACCATTTCGGAATAATTCTCAATAGCCATGACCTCACCGGCGATGGCATTGGAGGCAATGTACGCAAGCAGGTTGAAATAACCATCGCTTTTGTCGTGTTCATTACCAAGTTCATCGCGGCGGCTCGCCGCTCGCAAATTGGCAGGTCCGGACTGAGTTGACTCTGTATGACTGGACATCTCGTTCATGTTGCTTCTTCCTATCAGGCTTCAAGGACAATCCCTTGAGAACATGATCGGATGTGATGCCCCAGCAAAACAATAGAACATATATTCTATTCAGCCTGTATGCCTTTTCACATTAAGGCGGCGCCCATCAGCATTGCCGGCTCAAGCACAATGTCGGCGCTGCTAAGTGAAATGGGCAAGGCCTACGAACAAGAAACTTCCGGTATAAGAATCGATGTACAGTCAGGCGGTAGCTCCCGAGGCGTCATGGATGTTCGGGCCGGCACAGCGGCACTGGGCATGGTTTCTCGAGAGCTGAAAGCGGAGGAAGGGGATCTTCACAATGTTCTGATCGCCCGCGACGGCATCGGCATGATCGTCAACGCAGACAATCCTGTCACTGGTCTGAGCAAAAAGCAGGTCATCGATATTTACACCGACCGAATCACCAACTGGAAAGACGTCGGTGGCGATGATCTGGCCATTACTGTGGTGAGCAAAGCAGAGGGACGTTCAACACTGGAAGTATTCAGTGACTATTTCGGCATTTCCTACCGACAAATACGCCCCGACGTCATCATTGGCGACAACCAACAGGGCATTCAAACCGTTGGCAGCTCAGTCGCTGCGATCGGTTATGTGTCTATTGGCTCGGCAGAGTACGAGGCGGAGCAGGGCGCCGCTATTCGCTTGATTGCGCTTGACGACCAGTTTCCATCTACCGAGAGTGTGGCGTCGGGCGACTACCAGATCAGCCGCGAGCTGAATCTGGTTTATAAAGAGCCAATCACCGAGCAGATCCGGGACTTTTTAACGTTTACCCGCTCCAGTAAGGCGGCTGAACTGGTCAGCCGCATGTATTTTATTCCGGTGACTCCATGATCGTCAGTCCCTGCTGAGCTGGCGAACCCATGACACCCGCGACCCTTTCAGTGACCTCATCAAAACGACAAGGATGGTTATTTTGGCCAGCCTTGAGCCTGCTCGCCTTGATGGCTGCACTGGTCATCTTTCTGATCGTCGCTTTCCTGCTGCGAGAAGGTTCCCCGCTGATTGCGCAGGGCGGAATCGCCAGGTTCTTTACCGACGACGGCTGGTGGCCGCTCGAAGCAAGTTTCAACATGACTCCCATGTTGCTGGCTAGTCTATACCTGACCATCGGTGCACTTTTCGTGGCAACGCCACTCGGCGTGGCTATTGCTCTTGTCACGACATTCAAGGCTCCCGCGAGACTTGCGCAACTACTGCGTAACCTGGTGGAAGTCAGTGCTGCGATACCGACTGTGGTCTATGGTCTGTGGGGTGTGACCTCAATCGTGCCTATTTTGAACATGTGGAGCTCCCCCGGCGCCAGCCTGTTGGCTGGCATTCTGGTGGTAGCCTTAATGATTATTCCAACTATAACGATCCTGACCCAATCGGCACTTCAAACAGTACCCCAGGCCTACATTCAAGGTTCTGCTGCGCTTGGCGTGTCGAGCAGTCAAACCCTGCTCCGAGTTGTCATTCCCGCCTCCAGCCAGGGCATTTTTTCCGCGATGGTACTCGGCGCTGCCCGTGCAATAGGTGAAACCATGGTGGTGCTAATGGTCTGCGGCAATATTGTGCAAGTGCCGACGTCGCTGTTTGATCCGGTGCGCACGTTGACTGCCAATATCGCCTTAGAAATGCCCTATGCCATGGGTGATCACCGCGCCTCCCTGTTCGTTGCAGGACTCGTTATGTTGCTGCTGGTCAGCGCGCTGGTGGCCTTGGGATACTCAATTCTGGCAGGCGGGTTGACGCTGGCTTGCATGATCTTGCCTACATTGGCACGTTCCATGGCCTTTTCCCTGGAGTCCGCCGCTTCTGCTCATCGCGCTGGCGGAACTGCACTAGGGCTATCGCGACAATCAGTTTTATGGCACGTGCTTGTACCGGTAGCCCTGCCCGGCATTTGCGCAGGCATTGTACTGGCCTTGACCAGAGCCCTGGCAGAAACCGCCGTACTGCTGTTCACCAGCGGCTATTCGGACCGTATGCCCGAATCACTTCTGGATTCCGGCCGCAGTATTTCTGTGCACATTTACGACCTTTCAACCAACGTACCAGGCGGCAGCCCCAATGCTTATGGTTCAGCCCTCGCGCTTCTGTTGCTGCTGGCCATGCTCAGTTTTAGTGTGCATGCCATAACACGCTGGATGCAGCTGCGCATGACGGGCACCACAACACGGAGTCACTAAATGATGAACAATGAGCATCGTGCAATTACGCTTGTGCCCCCGGCAAACACCGCTCCGCGTGCGCCCGAGAACATCACTCAACTGAATGTTCTAGCGGGCGATTACATCGAAATCGAAAATCTGTCGGTGAGCTATGGCAACTGCACCGTCGTGGAGAAGGTGACGCTGCGCGTTCAGCGTAACTCAGTCATGGCATTGATCGGTCCGTCCGGATGCGGAAAGTCCAGCCTGCTTTACTGCTTGAACCGTCTGAACGATCTTGTGCCTTGCTGTTCCGTGGAGGGGTCAGTCAACTTCAGCTGGATGGAAACCAAGCTTTTGGGGAAAAACTCAACCCAGCTGCGCCGACAGGTCGGGATGTTGTTTCAACGCCCCAACCCTTTCCCGTTCTCGATTCGCAAGAATCTTGAATTTGCCCTAAGGCAGCATGGTATCAAAGCCCGTATCGAGATCAACAACCTTATTGAATCCGCGCTACGCGAAGTCGGCTTATGGGACGAGGTTCACGATCGGCTCGACAGTTCAGCCATGGCTCTGTCGGGTGGTCAGCAGCAACGCCTCTGCCTTGCGCGCGCTCTGGTAATGGATCCAGATGTGTTGCTGATGGATGAACCCTGCAGTTCTCTGGACCCGATGTCGACAGAGAAGATTGAAACGCTGATTCGCAACCTGTCCAAGCGAAGAACCATTGTCCTGGTTACCCACAGCTTAAGTCAGGCACGGCGTGTGGCTGATGAGGTAGCAGTATTCTGGAAGGTTGATGGGGTCGGCAAGTTGATTGAGTGTGGCAATTCCAAGGACGTGTTTGAGCGACCTCAGCATCCCTTGACTAAAACCTATTTAGAGTTCGCCTGAACCGCGCTGCAGCTCTGTCACCACAGCTTGGTATATCTGTTCCATTGTCGACTGAGCGCTGCAATTCCTACTATAGCAACATGAAAACACATGTCCCTGATCCGTTAGATTATCCCCATGCGCGAGTGCAATCGCTCCCGCTTCATGTTCACGATCTACTGAAACATGTCGTGCTGCAGCAGGGCATCTGTGTGCCCAGGGGAACCGGCGAGCTTATGGCCCGCGGACACTGGGTTGCCCATTACCCCAGCGGTAACGGTGAGTGGCTGGCCACGGGCGACTTTGCGATCCTGAACGACAGTGCCCAGCTGGAAATTATCGATCGAATGGAGGATGCCTTGATCAGCAATGGCAACCCCCTGTGTTCAGCGCTGATTGAACACCAGGCGCGATTGGTCCCCGGTGTCGCAGATGCTGCGTTGCTGGTCACCGGGCTCGACAACGGTCACTGCGTGTTGGCCTGGATTGCCGCAGCCGACTCTGATCCTTCCGCAGTTGATCTTGAACTGCAACAACAGATTGCCAGTGCTTTCGACGGCTGAAGCCCAACGCAATGCAAGCGGGTGGACAGTTTTCCCTACACCCCGTCTGCAAAGGTTCAGAAGCACCTGCTTAAAGCCCAAATCGCCCGCCTTCATAACAATAACGAGGCTTTAACTCCCAGTTTTTCCTGCCGAGGTCATGAGTCATGACAGACATAACTAAAACACTCACAGCAGATCCGGCTGAGCACAGCGATAGCCCACTGCCCCTCGAAGGTTATCTGAGATGGGTGGTTAACCACCGGCTTTGGATCATCATGTTGATACTGGCGCTGTCAGCCTTTTTTGGTTTTTTTGCGGCCAAACAACAGGTCATTATCAATCCGGCCGCTGTGGTGCCGCAAAGCCATCCCTATATCATCGCAACCAACACCATTGAGCGAATTTTTGGCTCGAAATACCTGGTTGTGATTGGCCTGACGCCAACCGAGGGCAATGCCCTGCAGCCTCAGGTACTGGAGGCGGTAAGACGCATTACCGACGATCTGTATGGCGCCTCCTCAGTGACCAATAAGACACTGCTCAGCCTGTCATCCCGGCAAGCCAAAAGCATAGCCGGTCATGCAGAAAGTTTCGAGGCCAGGCCCTTGCTGGCTGAACCGATACCCCGCACGACAGAAGAGCTTGCAGCCCTGAAAGCCACAATTATGGCCAACCCCATCTACCGCGATGCGGTGATCTCAAGTGACTGGCGTACTGCTACCATAATGCTCGAGCTGAAGGAAAACCCCAATGGTTTTGGCGCTATGCTCTCGGAAGTGCACGAAATTCTGAGTCGGGAAGACCTGCCGGGCATCAACATTTCCCTGAGTGGCAATCCGGTTTTTCTTGAGCAGGCAGAAGTGTTTGCAGACCGCATAAACTGGCTGTTTCCTATCGCTGTACTGGTCATTGGCCTGTTGCACTTTGAAGCCTTTCGAACTGTTCAGGGTTTGATTCTGCCTCTGGTCACGGCCGTGCTGTCGGTAGTCTGGGGCGTCGGCATCATGGGTTTGATGAAGGTACCCATGGACATTTTCAACTCGCCCACGCCGATTCTGATCCTTGCCGTGGCCGCCGGGCACGCTGTGCAGTTGTTGAAACGCTACTACGAGCATTTCATCGACTTGGTCAATGTACAGAACATGGCACCACAGGCGGCCAACCGCCTGGCCACCATTCAGTCTCTTGTTGCGGTAGGCCCAGTGCTGGTGATCGCCGGTGGCATTGCCGCGCTGGGGTTCTTTTCATTGGTGGTATTTGAGCTGGAAACGGTGCGAGCCTTTGGTATTTTCACCGGCATCGGCCTGCTCTCTGCCGTGGTGCTGGAGTTCACCTTTACGCCGGCTGTGCGTGCCAGTTTAAAGCCGCCGTCGGCAACCCATATTGATACTGAAATGAAGCCGCGCATCTGGGATCGTCTGGCCGGCCGCATCGCCCAAACGGTTGTCAGCTCGGTCAGTCGTCGATGGGTGTTATTGCTCTTTGTAGTACTGATAGGCGTGGCTGTTGCTGGCTGGCCCAAAGTGCACGTCGACAACTCAAGCAAGAGCTTTTTCTCTGACTCGTTGCCCATCCAGCAGGACGATAATCTGCTCAACGCGCAAACCGGCGGCACTAATGTGCTGTACATCATGGTTGATACCGGACAGCCCGACGGCATCAAGGACCCGCAGATTCTGAATGCCATTCGTGCACTGCAGGTTGATGCCGCCGCGCGTCCGATAGTCGGCAAAACCCTGTCTATCGTTGATTTCGTTCAGCGCATGCATCAGGCCGCCCTCGGTGACCCGACGCAGCCTGTGCCGCTGCCCGATGATCAGGATCTCATCGCCCAATACCTGTTCCTGTACTCGATGTCCGGCGACCCTGAGGACTTTTCGGCCCATGTCGACTACGACTATCAACGAGCAAAGATCTCGATCATGTTACGCACCAACAGCAATGCTGAAATCGATCAGCTGGTCACTGAACTGAGCACCTTGGCCAATCAACGCTTTCCCGAACACGTGACCCTGTCCTATGGCGGGGAAGTGGCGCAAACGCTCGCCGTAACTGACGTCATGGTGCACAGTAAACTTTTGAATATCGGTCAGATTCTTACTGTGATCTTTCTGGTAGCAGTGATTGCCTTCCGCTCGTTTATTGCTGGTTTGCTGGTTCTCTCGCCGGCGCTTGTGGTGTTGTCAGTGGTGTTTGGTGTAATGGGCTACTTCGGCGTGCCGCTAAACATCCCCAATTCACTGATCTCAGCCATGGCGGTGGGTATCGGTGCCGATTACGCGATCTACCTGATTTACCGCATTCGCGAATATGCCAAGCAGGGCCAGAGTTTGCCCCACGCTGTCGAAATGGCCATTAAAACCGCTGGCAAAGCCTGCCTTTTCGTCGCCACAGCCGTCGCCGGCGGTTATGCCGTCCTGATGTTTTCCTACGACTACAAGGTTCATATGTGGCTCTCCACCTTTCTCGTGCTGGCCATGCTGACCAGCGTTTTGGCAACCCTGACGCTCATCCCGAGTGTGATTCTGACCTTCAAACCAGCCTTTATTTTTCGCCGGCGTTCCGGTGATGGCGGCGCTGTGCTGCTAATCATCCTGGCGTCCATCGGGTTCCTCACATACTCCCAGGTGGGTTGGTCTGCTGAGCAGGGGGCAGTGGAAATTATGGAGCGCAATGCTGCGGTAACACGCTTTAGCACCTCCACAGCGGAAGCGGAATTTGTCTTGCAGAACAAGAGCGGATCAACCCGCACGCGCCGGTCAAATATGGCCTCCAAGCTCCAGGAGAACGGCCAGGACACCATGCGCCTGGTCCGCTTCAACGCCCCGGCAGATATTCGCGGCACCACAACGCTGTTGATTGAACACACTGCCGCCGACGACATGTGGGTCTATCTTCCAGCTATGCGTCGGGTACGCCGCCTTGTGGCCTCCAACAAAAAGGACAGTTTTATTGGCACTGACTTCAGCTTCGGCGATGTGATGGGCCATAAAGTTGATGACTGGCAGCACAGCCTGCTGAGACAAGAATTGCGCGGCGGCGTCGAGCACTACGTCATCGAGTCACTGCCTATCAACGACAACCTACGCACCCATTCCGGCTATGCCAAACGGGTTACCTGGGTACGCATGGACAACTTTGCCACGACCTATGTGGAAGCCTTTGATGTACACAGCCAACCCTACAAGACCTTCAGTTTCTCCGATATCCAGCAAGTTGATGCCGAGCATGACAAGTGGCAACCGATGCGCGCCCGATGCACCAACTTGCAAAGTGGTCACAGCACAACCATCAGCTTCAGTAACTTCAAGGTCGGTGAGCCGCTCAACGACAAGCTGTTTTCCGCGAATAATCTGGCTATAAATTAAGGTACAAACGATGCGCCAATCTCAATTGTTACGCTGGGGAGCCGGCGCGCTGGCAACGCTGCTGATTACAACCCAGGGGTACGCCAGTTCGCCGCAGCTGAACGGTGAAATCACCTCAGGCCTGTGGTCATCCAATCGCATGCTGGACGACAGGCATGCGGTGTCCTCCAGTCGTCTGAAGCTCAATTACTATTGGCAGGCCTCCGACAACCTGCAACTGCGTTCTTCGCTCTCGGCACGCTCTTCACAAGAGCGGCTGAATGACAAGCGCGAAGGTGCCGGGGTAGATGAACTCTATATCCGCAACAGGGATTGGCCCTGTACTGCGGCGCTAGGCAAGAAACTGGTCATCTGGGGGCGAGCAGACGGTATCAATCCGACCGATCTGGTGTCACCCACCAACTACCGCCGCCTGACCCCGGAAACCAACGATCAGCGTACCGGCAACTGGGGCCTGCATCTCGATTGCGCCGCGGGTCAGGGTCGGCTGCAAATGCATGTGCTGGATCGTTTTCGCTTCAATGATGTGCCCTTGCGCGTAACACCCGGTGTGCAGTTTATTGAGCAAGATCCGAGCGTGCGCCCGACTCTGGCGATTAAGTATGACGTGCTCGCCTCCAGCGCCGATTGGTCAGTAAGCTTTATCGACGGGCACGACCCTTTTCCCACGTTCGCGTTACGCAATATTACACCCCAGGGCACCACTCTGGGCCAATACGCCACGCGTATGCGCATGCTTGGCAGCGACCTTACTCTGGTGCGCGGGGAAACTGCTTACAGAGCCGAGATTGCATGGGTCGACTTCCAACAGGCATCGGCTGCATCGGTTGCTCGCCGCAGACCTTACATCTCACTGATTGCCGGTGCCGAATGGTATCTTGGCGATCGCGAAACACTGTCGCTGCAGGGCTTCTTGCGACACTTGCGGTCGGTTTCAACGCCATCCAGCGATCCGCTGCTGAAACAGGTTCAGGAGGCGCAGTCACTTGTCAGCAACGAATTGGATACCAGCCAGTATGGAGTTACCTTCAGGTATGCCAGACCCTTGCTCGACTCAAAGGCAACTATGGATATCTTCGCGGTATGGACAGAGCCCCGGGGTGACTGGATGCTCAGAGGACGATTGAAGTACGCTTTGACGAACAGCTGGCGCATCAATACTGGTTTCGAGTTTTTTAGAGGCCCGGGGAATGCGTTCCTGGGGCAGTTGCGAAAAAATTCGTTAACCTTCGTCGAGGCAAGTTACCTGTGGTAAATCGATTGCAAAGCCTGCGCGTTTAAAACGGAGATACCCCCATGCAAATCTTGTTCATGTGTACCCATAACAGCTGTCGCAGTATCTTGTCTGAGGCTCTATTCAACCATTTGGCACCCGCCGGCATGACGGCAGTGAGTTCGGGCAGTTGGCCTAGTGGCCAAGTGAATGTCAGAGCACTGAAAACCCTCGAAGCCGCATGCATTTCAACCGACGGATTGACCAGCAAGGCATCGGATGTCTTCGAGCACTCACCACCAGATATTGTCATCACTGTGTGCGATCGTGCTGCCGGCGAGGCCTGTCCGGTCTTCTTCTTCGGCCCTGCACTGAAATTTTCAGAGGTGATCTGTGTAGACGAACGAAACCGATCAACGCTTCTGATAAGCCTCGGCCCAGGCCAGAGCAGCTATTGCAGGAAGGGGTTTGCTGTAGAAAAAACCCTGAGCCTGCTCACAACCCATTTCGATCAGTTTGTCCTGCATGGCCTGGGCTTCAATGCCCTCTGCCACTACCCGGCGCTTGAAGTTCTTTGACAAACTGATGATGGATTTTACGATCATCTCATCATCCGCATTGTTGAGCATGTCGCTAACAAACGAACGGTCGATCTTGATTTCCTGCGCCGGCAGGCGGCGAAAGTGGTCCAGCGAGGAATAGCCGGTACCAAAATCATCAAGGGATACTTGCACGCCCAGATCCCGGCATTTCAACAGAATGCCCATGATTCTTCCTGGATCGTTTAACGCCGTGGTTTCCAGCAGTTCAATAATCAGGCGCGAGCGTACATCTGGATCGCAGTCCTGCAAAGCCGCCTGCAAATCCTCTACAAAACCATCGCTAAGAAGATGCGTCGGGCTCAGGTTAATACTCAGAGAATAAGGCAACCCCAGCTGTTTCCATTGCTGCAGTTTGGCCACCGCGTCGGTAATGACAAACCGGCCCACCGCCGCGGCGTATTCAGTGTGCTCCAATTGTGGCAAAAAGCTGATCGGCCCAAGTAATCCTTTCTCTGGGTGATTCCAGCGAATCAAGGCCTCGAAGCCGTCCACCCGATGGTTAACCAGAACAATTTTGGGTTGAAGGTACATTTCAAACTGGCTTTCGCCCAGCGCCTTGGCGGTCTGCTCTAAAACCCGCACCTGCTCAACCCGGCTCACATACGTTTCGACATCAAAAATGCTGTAGCGATTGCGACCGGCATCTTTTGCCGCGTACATAGCCTGATCAGCATGCCTCAAGAGCAGATCCGGTGCGGACTGGTCCCTTGGGTATAAGGTAACACCCATACTGGCCGCAAGATCAAGCGTGACATCCTGGTGGTTTATCGGGCGCCGAATCGCTTCAAGCATACGCTCGTAAACCGCGTTATTTTCGACATCACGGATAATGGCTACAAATTCATCACCCCCCAAGCGGGCGATAATGTCGCACTCGCGAAGAACGTGCTGAAGCCGCGCAGCAACGGTTTTCAAAACCGCATCGCCTACTGAGTGACCGTAGTTGTCATTTATCTCTTTAAAACAGTCCAGGTCAATAAAACAAATGGACAGGGCGCCTTGGCGTTGGTCCGCGAGCGTCAGCTCCTGTTCGAACAGTTCGGTTAACCGCCTGCGATTGGGCAAACCCGTCAGAGGATCGAAATTTGCTGCCTGTTCAAGACCTTTCTGGTGTTCCTGCCGCTCCTTGTACATGCGTTTACGCTCAATCAACTGGCCCACCGTCTGCAACAGCGGCTCAAGCTCGGTGGCCAATTTATTGGTGTACCCCTCCGGGCGGTTGGCAAGCCCCACCAGACCAACACGGTTATCACCGGAAAATATGGGAACGCCCATATAACGGGTAATCTGCGGGTGGCCGGTTGGCAATTCCCCAGCCTGGCTATCGCTTTCAAACCCGTCACTTATCAACACGTCGTCTGACAGCATTGATGTATCGATCAGGCTATTCAGCCGTTCGAACAACAAACCCCTTGTTTTACGCTGCTGAGAGCGATCTGCTGATTCCGGGCTCCACGAAATATCGGTTATCGCGCCTACGCGTAGATAAGGGCTATTGTCGCTATTGGTCAGCATCTCGCCGATAAATCCGAACTGGCTGTCGGTCAACACCAGCAGATCGCTTAACAGAATTTCAAACGCGGCATCCTGATCGTCATCTGTGTGGAAAGTGTTCTGGGCCCGGTGAATGGCGCGGTTCAGCCGCGACACTGGAACCTGCTTTTGATATTGCGATGCGTGGTAAAAGCGCTCCACTTCATCTTCAATCAGGCTGGCGAGCGTTCTTAATACATCCAGCTCGTGTTCCGGAATGTCACGCGGTTTACGATCCATAATGCACAGAGTGCCCATTTTGAACCCACCGGGCTCCCGCACGGGCATACCGGCATAAAACCGAACGTGTGGTTCACCAGTCACCAGAGGGTTGCTGCAAAAGCGTTCATCTTTGGTTGCATCCGGGACGACGAACACCGAATCCTGCTTAATGGCGTGGTCGCAAAAAGCGACGCAGCGCGGTGTCTCGCTAACATCCAGACCACGTTTAGATTTGAACCACTGCCGCTTTTCATCCAGCAGTGAAAATAAGGCAATAGGGGTGCTGTAGAAGCGCCGCGCCAGGTTAATCAGGCGATCGAAGCGTTCTTCTGAACCTGTATCCATGATCGTCAGCCGCTCAAGTGCAGCGAGACGGCGTTTTTCCAGAGTTACTGGATCCACAAGCTTCCTCCCATAGTGCCGGGTAGATAGTGCTGCGGCCGTCTAAATCGACCGTCCTGTAATTTACGACTGAACCCTATATGCCGTTCGAGGTGTTCTCGGCATCAAGTATTCGCTCTAAGCACTTATCCACAGACTGTTTGCCATGCACAGTGATACTGACCGAGCTCGGCAGGCGCTAACGTGCCATTAACAATACCATGAATTTCACAGTTTGAGCTTTGGGTAAGCTGAGCCAGACTGCACATTTCGCAGCCTTCAATGCAGAGCCACGACCATACTCACTGGTGCGCGCAGCATTAATCGCCATAAATTAGCTTGCTATGTACATAGCCATAGATCCGCTGCCAGACAAGGGTATCGGCGGTTTATGCCTGGTCGATCCGCGAGGTTAAGCTCTTGAAAAACAGCGCTTTCAGCCACTTTCTTTTATCCCCCATGACACATCCAAGCTAGAACCTGGCGCTGGCAGAAGGGGATAGCAACGTACACAAGCTTGTGATGCAGCGAAAATCTAAGATACAGCCTGCAGCTTAGCGATGGTTTTTTGCGCCAACGGTGACAATTCTGCGCCTTCGCTGTTGGCGTAAGCGATCACCTGCTGCTTCATGCTGCGAGCCCAAAATTTCTGTAGGTGGCCGGCGGCAACGTCGGTCACCTGGTCGTCGTCACCATGATGTAAATTGTTGGCAATAATTTGGTCGATCATTTTGATCAGGTTGGTTAATTGCTGGTCACTCACAATGTATTCTCCTGAACGGTGTCATCGCTTCCGGTGTAGATGACGTGGCGGCCCGGGCGGGCAAAGCCGATAAGGTTCATGCCGCTTTCGCGGGCTTCTCGGATAGCAAGAGCCGTTGGCGCGGATACCGCCACCAACGTGCTGATGCCAACGCTGGCGCTTTTCTGCACCATTTCAAAACTGGCGCGGCTGGAGATCAACGCGAAACCTTTGTCAAAAGCCTGATCGCCACCCTCACGCAGGCGAGCTCCGATCAACTTATCCAGCGCGTTATGACGGCCAACGTCTTCTCGTGCCTGAACAATCTGCCCGCGGCTATCGCACCAGGCCGCCCCGTGGGTGGCACCGGTTTGCAGCTGTAATGGCTGGTGATTCTTCAAGCTATGAAGCGCAGCCTGAACCGCGTCGTCTGCCGGTAGCGGCTGCGCCGGAACCCGGGCAATCGCCCGCGCCACGTGGGCCAAAGATTCGGTGCCACAAAGCCCGCAACCGGTGCGTCCCACCATGTTGCGGCGCTGCTCGCGCAAGCGCGCATAACAATCACCCGCAATGTGCATGTCTATTTCTACGCCGTTTTGCGTGGGTTTTATCTCGATGCTGAACAGTTGCTCTGGCTTTTCAAGAATGCCCTCGCTGATGCTAAAGCCCAGAGCAAAGTCTTTAAGATCGCAGGGCGACGCCATCATCACCGCATGGGACACGCCGTTGTACACCATAGCCACCGGCACTTCTTCGGCGACCCAGTCTTGGCCTGGCGCCCTTTCAATACCACCGCGCACGTTCACCATCGCCGCACTCACCGGTGCAGGGCATTCACCAGTGAGTGCGGCTTTGGCGTCAGGCGATCCGTTATTTGAGGGCGCTGACATGGGCATCACCCGAGTGCTCCCTAGCCGGTTTCGCAAAATCCTGCTGGCGCTTGTCAAAGTCGACAAAGTTACGCTGCCAGTCAGATGGCTGGGACACTTTTTCTACCTGCACGGCGGTCACCTTGTATTCCGGGCAGTTGGTGGCCCAGTCCGAGTTGTCTGTGGTGATGACGTTGGCACCGCTGCCCGGGTGGTGGAAGGTGGTGAAGACCACGCCCGGTAACATGCGGGTGCTAAGCTTCGCCCGCAGCACGGTGTGGCCTACGCGGCTGCTGATACCCAGCCAGTCGCCTTCTTTTACACCGCGCAATTCGGCATCACTGGGGTGCAGTTCCAGCAGGTCTTCCTCGTGCCAGTCGCTGTTAGCGGTACGCCGGGTTTGTGCGCCTACGTTGTACTGCGACAATATACGGCCGGTGGTCAACAACAGCGGGAAGCGGCGGCTGGAACGTTCTTCGGTGGCCAAGTATTCGGTCACCGCAAAGCGGCCCTTGCCAATGGGAAAGTCCGAAGTGTGCATAGTGGGCGTGCCATCCGGATGTTCGTCGTTACACGGCCACTGAATGCTGCCCAGCCGTTCCAGCTTGTCGTAATTCACGCCGGTGAATGACGGCGTCAGCGAGGCGATTTCGTCCATTATTTCAGACGGATGGCTGTAATTCATCGGATAGCCCAGGGCGTTCGACAGCGCTACAGTAACTTCCCAGTCTTCCATGCCGGCAATCGGCTCCATCACTTTGCGCACGCGGTTGATACGGCGCTCGGCGTTGGTAAAGGTGCCGTTCTTCTCCAGGAAGGTGGAACCCGGTAACAAAACGTGAGCAAACTTGGCCGTTTCGTTCAGGAAAATATCCTGCACGATCAGGCAATCCAGGGCTTTCAGCGCTGCTTCCACGTGATGGGTGTTGGGGTCTGACTGGGCGATGTCTTCACCCTGCACGTACAGCGCTTTAAAGGTACCGGCGATGGCGGCGTCAAACATGTTGGGAATACGCAGCCCGGGCTCGTGATCGATCTCCACACCCCACACCGCCTTAAAGCGTTCGCGCACTTCCGGGTCGCTGACGTGCTGATAGCCCGGCAATTCGTGGGGGAAAGACCCCATATCGCAAGAGCCCTGCACGTTGTTCTGGCCCCGCAGCGGGTTCACACCGCCGCCTTCGCGGCCGATATTGCCGGTGGCCAGCGCCAGGTTGGCGATACCCATCACCATGGTGGAGCCCTGGCTGTGCTCGGTAACGCCCAGTCCGTAATAAATCGCGCCATTTTCGGCTTCGGCGTAAATTCGCGCCGCTTCCCGAACCTTGGCGGCCGGTACGCCGGTGACTTCTTCCATGGCTTCCGGTGAGTTGCGCTCCTCGGCAATAAAGGTGCGCCAGGCGTTGTAGGCCTCCGTATCGCAACGGCTGTTTATAAAATCTTTGTCTTCCAGGCCCTCGGTTATCACCACATGGGCCATAGCGTTTACCATGGCCACGTTAGTGCCGGGGCGCAGCGGTAAGTGCAGACCTTCATCCGCGTGAGGTGTTTTCAAAACGTCGATGCGGCGGGGGTCAATCACCACCAGCTTGGCGCCCTGGCGCAAGCGCCGGCGCATCAGCGAACCAAACACCGGGTGGGCGTCGGTGGGGTTGGCACCAATCACCACGATGGCGTCGGCTTTCATTACTGAATCAAACGTCTGAGTACCGGCGGATTCGCCCAACGTGGTTTTTAAACCGTAACCGGTGGGGGAATGGCACACTCGCGCGCAGGTGTCGGTGTTGTTGTTGCCGAACGCCGCCCGCACCAGTTTTTGCACCAGATAGGTTTCTTCGTTGGTGCAGCGTGAAGAGGTAATGCCGCCAATGCTTTCACGGCCGAACTCGGCCTGAATGCCCTTAAGCTTTTTGGCGGAGAACGCCAGTGCTTCGTCCCAGGACACCACTTGCCACGGGTCGTTGATGGATTCGCGAATCATTGGTTCTTTGATGCGATCTTTGTGAGTGGCGTAGCCAAAGGCAAAGCGGCCTTTTACGCAAGAGTGGCCGTGGTTCGCCTCGCCGCCTTTATAGGGCACCATGCGCACCACCTCTTCACCTTTCATTTCGGCTTTGAACGAGCAACCCACGCCGCAATAGGCGCAGGTGGTGATCACGCTGTGGGTGGGTTGGCCGGCCTCGATCACGCTCTTTTCCATCAGCGTAGACGTAGGGCAGGCCTGCACGCAGGCACCGCAGGACACGCATTCGGAATCCATAAACGGATCGTTCTGGCTGGCAGAGACTATAGAATCAAAGCCGCGGCCTTCGATGGTCAGCGCAAACGTGCCCTGTACTTCTTCACAGGCGCGCACGCAGCGTGAACACACGATGCATTTGCTGGCGTCGAAACTGAAATACGGGTTTGAATCGTCAATTTCTGCGTCCAGATGGTTTTTGCCATCAAAACCGTAACGCACTTCCCGCAGGCCCACCGTGCCGGCCACATCCTGCAACTCGCAGTCGCCATTAGCCGGGCAGGTCAGGCAGTCCAGCGGGTGGTCAGAGATGTACAGCTCCATGATATTGCGGCGCAATTTTGCCAGCTTTCCGGTCTGGGTGGTCACATCCATGCCCTCAGACACCGGCGTGGTGCAGGAAGCCGGATAGCCACGGCGACCTTCGATTTCTACCGCACACAGGCGGCAAGAGCCAAAAGGTTCCAGGTTGTCAGAGGCGCACAGCTTGGGAATGTTGATACCCGCAAGAGCCGCCGCCCTCAGCACCGAGGTGCCCTCCGGTACGGCAATTTCGCGCCCGTCGATAGACACCGACACCAAGGTTTCGGAGACCCTTGCCGGGGTACCGAAATCAAAATCGGGATTCAGGACGCTCTTGCCGGCTTCGTAATTTTGGGTGCCTGGATCGTAATAGTGCAACATGTCATGCCTCCACTGGGCGCGGGTTGGCCATCAAGTCTTCGGGAAAGTGTTTCATCACGCTTTGTACCGGGAAGGGCGTCATACCGCCCATGGCACACAGCGAGCCGTCTACCATGGTTTCGCACAGTTCTTGCAGCAACACCAAGTTGTCATCACGGTTGGTACCGGCACGGATGCGGTCAATCACTTCGACGCCGCGCACTGAGCCAATTCGGCAAGGCGTGCACTTGCCACAGGATTCAACGGCACAGAACTCCATGGCAAAACGGGCCTGCTCGCCCATATCCACTGTGTCGTCAAACGCCACTACACCGCCGTGGCCAATGCCTGCGCCCAATTTGGCGAAAGCTTCGTAATCCATGGGCGTATCCCACTGACTTTCCGGCAAATACGCCATTAACGGGCCGCCTACCTGCACCGCCCTCATGGGCCGGCCAGTAAAGGTACCGCCGCCAAAATCTTCCAGCACTTTGCGTAAACTTGCGCCGAAGGCCAGTTCAATCAGGCCTCCGTGTTTGATGTTGCCCGCCAGTTGAATGGGCAGGGTGCCCAAAGAGCGGCCCATGCCGTAGTCTGCGTAGGCTTTGCCGCCGTGGGCCATGATGTAGGGTACGGCGGCCAGAGACAGCACGTTGTTCACGACTGTAGGCTGACCAAAAAGACCCTTTATGGCAGGTAGTGGCGGCTTTGAGCGAACCAGCCCGCGCTTGCCTTCCAGGCTTTCCAGCAGCGAGGTTTCTTCGCCGCAAATATACGCGCCGGCGCCCAAGCGAACTTCCAGACGGAAGCTACGGCCGTTACCGCAGACGTTATCGCCCAAATAACCGAGTACTTTGGCTCTGCGGATGGCTTCGTCCAGCATCTTTTGCGACAGCAGGTATTCCGAGCGCACGTAAATAAAGCCCAGAGTGGCACCGACCGCCAAGCCGGCAATGGTCATGCCTTCTATCAGCATGTAGGGGTCGCACTCCATTACCAGACGGTCGGCGAAGGTGCCGGAATCGCCTTCATCGGCGTTGCACACCACGTATTTCTGCTGGTTTTGGGGCTCGTCCAGCACGGTCTGCCATTTTATGCCGGCCGGGAAAGCGGCGCCGCCACGGCCGCGCAGGCCAGACGCTTTTACTTCATCCACAATGCCCTGAGTGGTCAGCGCAGCTGCTTTTTTCAGGCCGGCAAAACCGCCGTGGGCAATATAGTCTTCAATACAAATCGGGTCGGTAATGCCAATGCGGGCGAAGGTCAGGCGCTGTTGTTGCTGCAAATAAGAGTGCTGGGAAATATCGCCCAGAAACAGCGGGTGTTCGGGGTTACCGTCAAACAAACCGGAGGCCACCAGCTCATCCACCTGTTCCGGTTCCACCGGGCCATAAGCCACGCGGCCATAGGGAGTTTGCACTTCCACCAGAGGTTCCAGCCAGAACAGTCCACGGGAGCCGTTGCGCACCAGATGAAGCTCGATGTTTTTTTGAGCTGCTGCCTGTTGAAGCTTCTGTGCTACGCGGTCTGCGCCCAAAGACAGGGCGGTGGTATCGCACGGCACATAAATTGTTGTTGTCATGGAGTTTGCTCCTGCCTTTATTTTAGCTGAAGAACAGACGTTGTGAGGGCGTCTACCAACTGGTCGAATTTCTGCGGCGTTACGCGGCCGATAATGTCATTGTTCACACGGATAGACGGGCCGCAGGCGCAGTTGCCCAGGCAATACACAGGCACAAGAGTGAACTCGTTGTCGGCGGTGGTATCGTGATAGCCCACACTCAGGCGTTCCTGAACATGACGCTCAAGAGCGCGCCCACCGCGAGCTTGGCAGGCTTCGGCACGGCACACCTCCAGCAGATTGCTGCCGGACGGGTGAGTGCGGAAATGGTGGTAAAAAGTGATAACACCGTGAATGTCGGCGCGGGTCTGCTGCAACATTTCCGCAATAATGGGTACAGCACCTTCCGGCACATAACCAACGCGGTCTTGTATGGCGTGCAATATGGGTAGAAGCGCACCAGGCTTGTGCTGAAGGGCTGCGACTTCCTGACGAATAACATCAGGGTTCCAATCGCCGGCAACAGGCGTGGACATAACCGCCGCCTTTGGGTCGGCTGTCTCTGACATATGCATAATTGTTCCTACCTGTTTTTATTTTGGTACAGTAGTGGATCGCTCAATAGTGCCTAAACTAGCACTCTGCCCCAACCTACGGAATATGAATAAAAGTGCATAACAAAAAATTGAACATCTCACCCGCCTGGATTTTTAGCACCGCTAACGGCGAACTGTTTGAGCCGGTTCTGTTTCGCCTGCTGAAAGGCATCCGCGACACCGGTAAACTCACCGCAGCGGCAGCAAGCGCGGGTATTTCTTACCGCCACGCCTGGAACCTGCTTAACCGTGGCAGCCATATTATTGGCTTACCACTGGTCATCATGCGTAAAGGCCAAGGCTCCCAGCTGTCGCCCCTGGGCGAAAAACTGCTGTGGGCAGAGCATAGGGTCGGCGCGCGCCTAGGGCCGCAAATAGACAGCATGACGGCCGAACTGAATGACCAGATTCAGCAACTGCTGGCCAACACAAAACCAACACTGCGCCTGCACGCCAGCCACGGTTATGCGGTGGCGCTGTTGCCTGAAGTGGCAGACCAGCTGAACATCAACCTTCAATACCGTAATCCTGCAGAAGCGATTTCGGCGCTCAATCGCGATGAATGCGACATCGCCAGCTTTCACCTGTCTACTTGTCCGCAGTTGGCTCGCCAAATTTTGAGCCACTACCGGGATTTACTCAGCGACGGCAGCCATCGACTGATTCGTTTTGTGACCCGGCGCGAAGGCCTGATGCTGCGCAAAGGCGAACATTCGCAGGTGCGCAGCCTGAAAGACTTCAGCCAATCCGGGTTGCGCTTTATCAGCCGCGACCTGCATTCCGGTACCCGTATCCTGTTCAATCTGCTGTTAGAGCAGCAGGGGCTGGATGCAAACAGCATTAACCGCAGTGGCCAGCAGGAATTCACCCACACCGCCGTGGCGGCGTTTGTGGCCTCCGGCATGGCCGATGTGGGCTTTGGCGTGCAGGCCGCGGCCGAACAGTTCGGCCTGGACTTTTTGGAACTGGCCTGCGAGCACTATTTGCTGATCTATCGCCCAGAACACCTGCCGCAAAGCACGCTTGACCACCTGATAGAGCTACTTCGTGCGCCCGAACTGCTTGAGCGCATCCATAGCGTTCCAGGCTATCAGCTCGACCAACCCGGCCAGATTACGGGGTTCGACGAGCTGATCGCTTCCGACCAATAGCCTGGAACCGGCCGACCCTGCTCGTTAAAACAACGCTGCCGCTTTAGCCAGAGCAATGTACAAGCCGATCAGGAACGGTATACCTACCGCCATCCAGGCCAGCACACCGGTAATCCCGAAAGCTCCACGAGCGGCGGTTTGGGCGTGAGACGACACACCGCTGTCGCGCTGCAACCTACGCTCGCCTTCCAGCTCTTCGTCGGTCATGTGCAGTGAATGGTCTACCGGCTTGATCAGGCTGTTACAGATCAGACCCACCACCAACAGCCCCGCCATAATGTACAGCGTGCGGTCGTACACCAAAGCTGGCTCTATTCCCGCCTCCAGTTGCACCTCGCGGATCAACGCGATAATCACCGGCCCAATAAGCCCTGCTGCCGTCCAGGCGGTTAACAGCCGGCCATGAATCGCACCCACCATCTGAGTGCCGAAAATATCGGCCAGATACGCGGGTACCGTGGCGAAACCACCGCCATACATACTCAGGATCACGCAAATGGAAATAACGAACATGCCCGCCATACCCAGGTGTCCCCAGGTGGGCAACAGGCAGTACATGGCAATGCCGAGCACAAAAAAGACGAGATAGGTGTTTTTGCGGCCGAGCTTGTCAGACAGCGACGCCCAGAACAGGCGACCAACGCTGTTGAACAGACTGATCAGGCCAACCAGCCCGGCAGCGGCTGCTACAACGGCGGTTTTCTGAGCGGCAGTGAGCGCCACTGCAGAATCCTTAATGCCCACAAGAGCGCCGCCGAAAACATCCTGCAGCATGGGGCTGGCCATGGAAATCACCGCAATACCCGCTGTTACGTTCAGAAACAGCACGCTCCAGATCATCCAGAACTGATGGGTTTTCCAGGCTTTGCTCAGGTGTACGTGGCCATGAGTGATCATGGCATTGGCCTGTTTACCCTGGGGTGATTCCCAACCCGTTGGCTTCCAACCATTGGGTGGCACGCGGAAGCCCAGAGCGCCGGCCATCATCACAAAAAAGTAGATAACGCCCATCACCATTAACGTGCTGGCCACGCCTTTGCCACCATCCGCCGAAAAGTAGCCCATCAGCCAAACCGCCAGCGGGGCGCCCACCATGGCACCGCCGCCGTAACCCATAATCGCAAAGCCGGTCGCCATGCCGCGGCGGTCGGGGAACCATTTAATCAACGTAGACACCGGGGTGATGTAACCCAAACCCTGGCCAATACCACCCAGCACACCGCAGCCCAGATACAACAGCCACAGTTGATGGGTCATCACACCCACGCCACCCAGAATCATACCTCCACCCCAGCATACCGCAGCGATGGCGCCGGCTTTACGCGGGCCGGCGTGTTCCAGCCAGGCGCCCCACACCGCGGCTGAAATGCCCAGCATGGCTATAAAAATACCGAAGGTGTAAGTCACATGGCTGACGGCCCAGTTGCAGGACGTGGTTGTCATGGCCTGAAGTATGCCGATATCGGCGCAGGCCACCGGGTCTGCAGTCGTCACCAAATTGGCCATGGGCAGCCAAAACACCGAAAAGCCGTAGGCCATGCCGATGCAAAGATGAATCGCTAGCGCCGCCGTGGGCACCAGCCAACGATTGAAATTGGGGCCTGCAACCGTGTTCTCACGGTCAAAAAAACCGGGTTTGGAGCGCGCCTCGTCGCCGTTTTGTAAACGGTCCTGTGTTATGCCGTCCATCAATCACCTCTATTTTGTTGTTGTCATTTTGTTATTTTTCACAGATTAAAATTGATCGCCCAGCACTGACATATGCACACGGAAACATATATTACTGACTGACAAACAAGCGAGGCGGAGTATTGATGTGATTCTTTAGATAGTCAAACAACAAATAGGTATTTAACCTATGAATTTTTATGCCTATTTAAACCTATCGGCAACCGCCCTGTAACGCCCAAAAACAACGCCAGCGACAAACCCGGCGTAACCCGTTTCAACTCTGCTTGTTAACCGTGCCGGCTATGGGCAGACTTACAGCAGGCCAACGCGATCCTTTTGCCTGGCCTTGTTTGCCATTCTTGATGTGGAGTTGTGATGGACCCGATGCTCACCCTGGTGGGTGCCCTGATGCTGGTGATCAGCATTGTTTTAAGCCCGCTGTCTAGCCGGGTGGGCATGCCGGTGCTGCTGATTTTTTTGGTGGTCGGCATGATGATGGGCGAAGACGGGCCAGGCGGCATTCGTTTTGATGATTACCAGCTGGCGTTTCTGATCGCCAATCTGGCCCTGGGCGTGATTCTGTTAGACGGTGGTATGCGCACCCGTGCTGAAACCTTCCGTGTTGGCCTGCGCCCCGCTTTGGTATTGGCTACCCTCGGTGTTTTTCTAACCGCTGTCGGCGCAGCCGTAGTCGCCTGGTGGGTGTTTGATTTGCACTGGATGCTGGCGCTACTGGTCGGCGCCATTATCTCGTCTACCGACGCTGCGGTGGTGTTCTCTATGCTGCAAGGCAGCGGCATTCATCTTAACGAGCGTGTCAGCGCCACGTTGGAAATCGAGTCTGGCAGCAACGACCCCATGGCCATTTTCCTGACGTTGTTGATGGTCACGCTGATTGGCAACGCAGGTGAGAACAACGTTGGCCCCGCCTTGCTGTTACTGGTGGAACAGTTTGGTATTGGCAGCATTGCCGGATTAATCGGTGGCGTCGCCGTCGTCGCGTTGGCCAATCGGATGCGCCTGGCGCCGCCGCTTTACCCACTGCTGGTAGCCGCCGGTGGTATCGCGGTATTTTCAGCCACCAACGCTTTGGGTGGCAGTGGGTTTTTGGCGATTTACCTGACCGGTGTGGTCATTGGTAACCGGCCGGTACGCATGATGCCGATGATTCTGCAGGTGCACGACGGTCTGGCGTGGCTGGCGCAGCTGTGCCTGTTCCTTATGCTCGGGCTTTTGGTCACCCCTTCCGAGTTACTGCCCCTGGCGGGCGGAGGCCTGATATTGGCGCTGGCACTCATTTTCGTGATTCGGCCGCTCACCGTATTAGCCACACTCTGGCCATTTGGTTTCAATCGCCGTGAGCTGGGGTTTATCAGCTGGGTAGGCCTGCGCGGTGCGGTGCCTATTGTGCTGGCGCTGTTTCCCATTATTGCCGGCCTGCCAGACGCGCAACTGGTGTTCCACGCCGCCTTCTTTATCGTGCTGGTGTCATTGCTGGTTCAGGGCACCACCATGGCGCCTTTGGCGCGCTGGCTAAAGCTGGAAGTACCCGCCGACAACGCGCCGTTTCGTCGCTTTCCTCTGGACGCCCCGGGCGCCGGCGATCATGAATTAATGCTGTTTCCATTGCGGGGCAAAAACTGGGAGCTACCGCGTCGCCTGGACCAGCTCAAGTTTCCAGATAACACGGCGGTGGCCGGCGTATTCCGAAACCGATTGTGCCTGCAATCACAAGCCGATCTTGAAGTGATTCAGGGCGACATTATCGCCGTATTTGCCACGCCAGGCGTTTTACCGGAACTGAACAAATCACTCAGCGGGGCCTACACGCCCGGCCACTTGGCCGAACGTGCGTTCTTTGGCGACTTTGTGCTGAACGGCGACGCTCTGCTGGGCGATGTAGAGCAGGTTTACGGCATTGAATTTGATGAGCTGCCGCCCGACTTGTCACTCGCTGAATGCTTTGCCCAACGGACCAAGGGCCGCCCGGTTATTGGCGACCTGGTTGCTCTGGGGCCGGTTACGCTGGTGGTGCGTTCAATGAACGGCGACACCGTTGCCAAGGTGGGCCTGAAAATGGACGCCCAGCAAAACGCAGCCGAGGCAAAACATAACAACACCGAAGATGAAAAAACCCATTAACAACTGCACCTTCAGTCATGATATAAACATTCTAAATTAACATTAATCATTGGTAAGTCGGTTTTATGAGTCTGGGTCGATTGTTTGTTTTATGTTCACTGCTGCTGACTTTACTCACGCCCCAAGCTCTGGCTTCGGATTTGCTGGCGCGAGCAGACACCCGTCTTCCATTTCCGCATTCGTCAGACACCGGCCAACTGCCGTCCATTACCAAAGTACTGGTGCAAAAAGGCGAGCGTTCACTGCAGTTACTCAGTGGCGAGCAGGTTATCCGCCAATATCGCATTTCACTGGGCGACAACCCCCAGGGCCACAAGCTTTACGAGGGCGACAGCCGCACCCCCGAAGGCGAATACTCCCTGGACTGGCGCAACGCCGGCAGTTCATTTTATAAGTCTATTCACATTTCCTACCCCAGCGCCAAAGACCGTGAAATGGCCGAAAACTGGGGCCTGAACCCAGGCGGTAGCATCATGATTCACGGCCTGCCTAACGGCACCGAAGACGATTTTGCCTTTGCTTTTTTCGGGCTTGACTGGACGGACGGCTGCATTGCCGTCAACAATCAAGAGATTGACGAAATCTGGCAACTGGTAAGCGACGGCACCCCGATTGAAATCCTGCCATGAGGCCCCTGCTAGAAAGGAGGCCCTTGCTAGAAAGTCAGCTAAGTGCCGGCATTAGAATAATTTTCTGATATGAAACGCGGTGTAAGATTACGTTGTTGTCATAAGCTTCGGACATTTACCTACGCTTAGTTAACATTTGGTGGCAGAGTGATTTACACTGTCGATAGCTTCGGTGGTCAATCGCTTATCAGACCTGTATTGGCAGGAGGCAAGTTGGCGGGATGTCAGCTATATTGATTATCGGACTTCGGGAAATACAACGACTAATAAGGGGATTTACAATGCGTAAACTGACGATCGCTGGGCTTGCACTGGCAGCTGCTTTGACTGCAGGCTGTGCCACTACTGATGACGCCGCTATGAGCGAAGCCAACGCTACAGCTAATTCAGCTGAGCAAACAGCTGAAAATGCAATGAACACCGCCAACAGCGCCGCCAGCTCTGCCCGCTCTGCCAAGCAGACAGCTGAGCAAGCTCTGGCTGCTGCCAATGCTGCTCAAAAATCTGCTGACGAAGCCAACGAGCGCGCCAAGCGCATGCTTGACCAAGCCAGCAAGAAGTAAGCTTTGCACTATAAAAAAGGCCGGTAACTCCGGCTTTTTTTGTGTCTTAATTTTGTATCTGAAGCAACCACGCTTGGGCGCTCTCTGGCACCTGCGCTTAAAAATACAGCTGTTGCCCAGCATTTTCTGGGGCCTTTACAGACTCACCTTTCGCCACCGATGTGATTTTCTCACCAATCACCATAGGCAAACCGCTTGCCTGATCAACTGCAATCTCAATCGCCCTGCGCCGTACTTCCACTTCCGGGTGAGCAATAGCCAGACGTTCCAATTGTTCCACAGTAGCCAGCCAAAGCTTGTTGCGAT
The DNA here is from genome assembly GCF_002563815.1 of Marinobacter sp. LV10R520-4. Taxonomy (NCBI): domain Bacteria; kingdom Pseudomonadati; phylum Pseudomonadota; class Gammaproteobacteria; order Pseudomonadales; family Marinobacteraceae; genus Marinobacter; species Marinobacter sp. LV10R520-4. The sequence continues at coordinate 1,493,809 of NZ_PDJM01000001.1, forward strand.
CCGCTGCCGAGTAATCTTCCTGGGGTCGATGCACTTCCAGCCACACCTGTCCATTGGCAACACCTACTTTCACCGATTGGCGTACTATTTGTACCGGTGTGCCCTTTGTAATCTGATAAGCAAAACGCGAAATGTCTTCGTTATACATGCGAAAACAACCGTGGCTGACCGCCATGCCAACACCGAATTTTTTATTGGTGCCATGAATCAAATAACCTTGCTCACTCAGCATAAGCGCATGGCTACCCAACGGGTTATCTGGCCCCGGCGGAATCATGCGCGGCAGGAAATCGCCAACAGCGGCGTGCTCGGCACGAATACTCTCAGGCGGATACCAGGCTGGTGAAGTAAGCGCCATGGTCACCTGAGCGTTGGTTAACGGTGATGGGTTTTCTTCGGTACCAACGCCCACCGGGTAAACCTGAACGCCGCTGTCGGTAAAGTAATAAAGGCGATATTCCGCCAGGTTGATCACAATACCTTCGCGCTTCGCATCCGGCATAACATAGTGCCTGGGCAGAGTAATGCTGGTGCCTTCGCCGGGCAACCACGGATCTACTCCAGGGTTGGCTTTCACCAGCTCCAGATAGCCCAGAGCCTCAGCGATACCTATATCTGCAAAGGTGTCTTCGTAGCGGGTTTTAAACACACTCAACTGCCCGGCCACATCGCCCTGAATACTGTAGGTAGCCACTCTTGCTGTTTTATCAGCCGGAAGAGGTTTGGCTGCGCCTTGGGCCAGCAGCAAAGGCGCAAAGGCTGCACTCAGCAACAGTGTCAATAAACGCATTTTCACACCCATACAATTCTACTCAAAGACAAAAATAGACAAAAATAGACAAAAATAGACAAAGTTCAGACCCTGGACCCAGCCAGGAGTTCCATTACGCACAGGCCACAAAGGGAGCCCGGCGGCAGAACAAGTAGATTACTGGCGCTTGGCTGCAGAAGGCAATCAATACCGGCGCTTTCAGATGCGCATTTTCCACACTGGAATAATCGCCAATGCCAAAAATACCGTCAACAGCCCCTAGGCAAACTGAAACGCTTCTACCGTAGGCATCCCGTTTTGATGATCACTGTGTTCGATTGCCAATGCGACCATGTTGACACCAAAGGCCCCGCCAAGCTGTCGGGTAAAACTGATAGTGCTGGACCCTGCGCCCAGCTCCTCCGGTGCCAAAGGATTGAGCGCACCCATCGACAGTGCCGGTAGCATTAACAGACCGGCCTCGGTGGCGCTGGAACCCAATGCGGCCTGAGCGATAAACCATTGGCGGCGCCGAGCAGTAGCAACCCCTGCCATAACCGTGGCGACGGCGAGCCAGCGCCAATGCTCGCCGTAGCGCTGTTGCAGCCCCGCTACCGAATTGTCAGCCACCGTTTACCTTTGCTTGTGCGCGTTTTCCAGAATCGTTCCAAAAACCCGCAGCGTCACTTCGATGTCTTTTTCGCTGACGCCTTCCAGCATTTCGTCACGCAGGCGATCTGCGCGAGTGGTCATCTCGTCCATAAACACACGGCCACCGTCGGTCAGATGCAGGCGGCGGGCGCGGCGGTCGTTCGGGCAAGGGCGGCGTTCAATCAACTGCTGGCCTTCCAGGCTGTCTAACAGGCGCACCAGCGTCGGATTTTCAATGGCCATTAAACTGGCCAGTTCGCGCTGGGTTAAACCTTCGCCACCAGACTTTAAATAGAACATGGTGCTCCACCGCGCCTGGGTAACGCCCAGATCTTTCAACCGTTCGTCCAGCATCTTGCGCCAGCGCCGGGTAACACGTGCAATGGTAAACGGGAACTGCTCTCTCATCGGTGATTGCTCCTAGGTTTTGGCAAGCCGCCAGCGTCATGAAAGCCGCAGAGCTAACAATGCCAGAACCTTACTTTATGAAAAATTCGATAATAGCATGCTAACCATGCGCTTAAATACAAGTTTGCAATAGTAAGCAATATTTGAAAGCAGGGAAACCGCAGCGCCCGCCTTTTTAGCGGGCAGGCGCATTCTGGAGGCTATCTTTGGCTATTGAGCTTTCATCCGGTTCGCCGTTTGCCGCATCCACTACGACCTCTGGCGAATCGGTAAACTCCGCGTTGCGGGGATCCATTTCGGCCAAAACCATAGACGTTTCGGGCATAGCCGGCACAAAGTGTTCCTGATCCTCCACCCGGATGTCCTCGGTGTGAGTAATGCGATAACTGGTCGCCGCGGCCAGCACAGTCAGCGCAGCGGCATAGCCATAAAACAGGCCCTGTGGGCCCAAAAGCTGTATCAGTTTAGACAGCACTACAGGTCCGATAACGCTGCCAATGCCATAACTAAGCAGCAACGTAGCACTGGCGGCAACAATGCGAGAACTTTCCATACGGTCATTGGTGATCGCCACGGCTACCGGATAGATGCTTGCAGACAGGCCTGTAAATACAGCCACCGCCAGCGTTAGTGCCAGTAACTGATGGCTACCCAACATACTGACCACCAGCGCAGCAATGGCCGCCAGTACCGATATCCAGAACATGATTCGACGGCGGTCAAAGCGATCGCACAAAATCCCAATCGGCCAGGCCAGAAGCATGGCGGCAAGAATAGCGCTGGCCATGAAGTTGGCGGTCTGGCTTACATCCAGACCCACCAGGGTGGCGTAAACCGGCCCCAATGCATAAAAACTGCCAATCAGTATGCCGGCCATCACGGCTCCGGCTACGCCGGTGAACGACTCGCGCGCCAAAGTAAACACCGAGAGTCTCGGTGAAGGCGCAATTTCTGGCGCCTCCATTCGCGTCATTGCCAGGGGCACCAGGGCCAGCACTAACAAAATCGCAGCCAGGGAGTAAGGCACGTAATCTGCGGGATTGCCCACATTGATCAATAACTGGCCACCAACAGCCGCCAGCAAATACACCACCTGATACACCGCAAACAGGGTACTGCGATTGGCGTTGGTCGCGCGGCTGGAAAACCAGCTTTCGATGACCACCAGAACGCCAGCCATACTGAACCCCGAAACCGCTCGCAAAATTGCCCAGAAAACCATGTCAACGGCCATGGGATACAGCAACGATGCCACCGCGGCGATGGTCGCAAACACCGCAAAGGCCCGAATATGCCCTACCCGCGATACCACTTTTTGCACAAACAAAGTGCCCAGTACAAAGCCGATGGAGTAGCACACCAAAACCGTACCAATGGTATCCGGCGCCACACCCTCAATGCTCAGGCGAACACCCAGCAACGTCATCAAAAACGCGTTTCCGCCGTTCAAAAGCACAATGCTAAAAAGCAGCGCAAATAATGAGGCGACCATTCGGGTCATGGCGGAACTCCGGAATTACCAGGTGAAGACAGATTGTGATGTTGGTGATCGCAGCAACAGGTGTTTTCCGGTAAAACTGCAAAGCTTTTCGAGCGCCGCCATTAAACCAGCAGCAACATCGCCAATGCACTAGGCACTTGCCGCTGTTACTAGGTGTTACCTGGTGTTTTAGCCAGCGAGGAGACGGGATTTTACAATTTTTTACATTAATGCGCCGTAACAGATCACATGATTGCGAAAATGTACCATAATAAACTTACGCACAATTGATGAGTTCATCGTTATGAAAAAAACAGAATGGCCCATCCGTTGGGATTTGTTGGTTCGATACCGCCTGATTGAAGCCGTTGCGTTGTGGGAAGGTCGGCTGACAACCAACCACATTTGTTACAGTTTCGGCATTGGCCGCCAGCAAGCATCCAAAGACATTAACACCTACCTGCGTGAATTAGCGCCTGGTAATTTGGAATACGACCGCCACTTGAAAGGCTACGTGCCAGCCAGCAATTTCAAGCCGGTGGTTACCCGCGGCGAAATCTGCGAATACCAGGACCTGGTGGCCAGCCAGCAACAGCTCAGCAGTGTGTTTGCCTCGCTGGAAGTGCGGCTACCCGGCAGCCATTCGGTTTCAAGCCCCGGGCGGGTGATTGACCCAGCCACCATGCGCGCCGTGGTCAGCGCTATTCGCGGTGGCCGACAACTGCGAGCCAGCTACGTATCTCTCAGCCGCCCGGAAGCGGTTCACAGCGTATTGGAACCGCATACGATGGTGTGCGCAGGTAATCAATGGCATGTTCGCGCCTGGTGTGATGCCAATCGCGAATTCCGCGACTTTGCCATCAGCCGTCTACGCAGCGTTCCTGAACTGCTACGCCAGAAAGTTCGCCACGGCGTTTCCCAAGACGACGACTGGAACCGTGAGGTTACATTAGAAGTGGCGCCGGACCAGCGCCTGTCCCCGCCGCAGCAGCTTATTATTGCCAACGATTACGACATGCAATACGGCAAATTGACGGTAACAAGCCGCGCGGCACTGGCGCCCTATGTTCTGGCGCAGCTGGGCATCACCGTAAACACCCAGCACCCTGACCCACTGGTGCAACAGCTGGAACTGATCAACCCGGACAGTCTGGGCTTTGGTAGCAAACGCGAGCAGGCACTTAAAACCATCGCCGCCTGTGGTTAAGGTTAAGTTAAGCGCTCGAATGTGTCATACGTTCCGGGCGTGATCACACCTTCCGGATCGATTCTCATCCGCTTACTCTGCTGTTCGGTGTTGGTACTCCCAGCGCTGGCAGCAGCGAGTTCCTGTGGCCAATCTGCAACAGTCATTACTGAGGTTCAAGGTAATACAGACACCTCGGCGCTGGTGGGTCAAACCGTTACCGTTGAAGGCGTATTAACCCAGGACTCACGCCAGGCCGGCGGCTTTTCCGGGTTTTACCTGCAGCAGGCGAATACGCCTGCGGACTCTACTCGCTCTTCCGCACTGTTTGTATATACCCGTCATAAAGGGGGCAGCTCGGGCCAACGGCTGCGCGTTACCGGTAAGGTTAAGGAACACTATGGGCTGACAGAGCTGGTGGCGGTAAGTGATTTACAGGTGTGCGGCACCCAGGCACTCCCAGCTCCGGTGGAGGTGTCTTTGCCTTGGACAAGGGCGCCTGAAAGCCTGGAAAACATGCGCGTCCGCATTAACGGCCCGCTCAAGATTACCGACAGCCATCAGCTAACGCGCTTTGGTAACGTATCGTTGGCAGCCAAAGACCCCTTGATATCTACCGAGTTCATGGCTCCCGGAACAGCTGCCCTGCGCCACGCCAGGCTGACTTCCATGAACACACTGGTTCTCGATGATGGCCACGCTCGACGCAACCCGCCCTCACTGAACTGGCTGCCAGCCTACAACGCCACACAGCCGGGTTCAGCCGCTTCCAGTCTGGTGGCCGGCACCCAGGTTCACGGCCTGACCGGCGTGTTGGACTACCGCTACGGCGCCTGGCGCCTTCAACCCGATCAGGTGCCCAGCCTGGAACCTCCGTCGCTACCCGAGCCGGCCCCGGCAAAGCCAACCGGCTCGAATCTGCGGGTTATGACCCTGAACCTGAACAACCTGTTCAACGGTGATGGCCGCGGCCAGGGTTTTCCAACCAAACGCGGGGCAAAAACACTGGCCCAGTACCAGCGCCAGCTGCAACGTTTAAGCGCGGGCCTGAATCAGGCCGGTGCCGATCTGCTGGCGCTGTCTGAACTGGAAAACGATGGCTACGGCAGTCACAGCGCCATCGCCCAGCTAGCCGCCAGCCTTGGACCGCAATGGCGTTTCATTGCGCCAGTTAACCCGGCTGCGCAAAAAGACGCCATCCGCGACGGTTTGCTGTACCGCGAAGATCGGGTGAAGGCGCTTGGGCCAGCACAGTATCTGTCTGCTGGCGGCCGCCCCGCGCTAACCCAGCGTTTTGTACTGAAAAGCGGAGGCCTTCCGTTCAGGTTGGTGAGCGTACATCTGAAATCAAAATCTTGCCGTAACGCCCGTGGAGAAAACGCCCAACAGAACGATGGACAGGGTTGCTACAACGGGGCGAGGGTAAAGCAGGCAAACGCACTGCATCAGCAATTGGGTCAACTAGACAACAGTAACGCCTCAGCGGGCACCCTGATCACCGGTGATTTCAACAGCTACAGCAAAGAGCAGCCCATCAGCGAACTGGCCCGCGCTGGTTACACCAACATGGTCGCGCACTTCCACCCGTGCACGCCGGTGCGCTGTGAACATTACAGCTATCGCTTTAAAGGGGCTCGGGGGTCTCTGGATCACGCCTTGGCATCCGCGGCGTTAAAACCACGGGTGCTATCGGCAAGGGTCTGGAATATCAACGCGGATCAACCCCGAATGGTGGATTACCGCAGCCATTCAAGCCCGCAACCTTGGCGTTCTTCCGATCACAACCCGTTGATTACCGATATGAAGCTGTAAAGTCAGCGCTCAATCAATACCGATAATTTTGTGCATCTGCAACGTCAGGCGCCAGCGTGGATTCGCCAGGCAGTAATCGGTCGCTTTACGGGTATTACTCTGCTTGATTACATCCGTGCTGGTTTCCGGCACCGACGGCGAGGCCATGGGCGATAAAAAGAAATGCTCGGCCTGTATGTGCAAAAAGCGCTCGGGCAGGGCCTTTTGCTGCGGGTACACCAACTTGAGCTCGTTGCAGCGTTCAATGATCACTGGGGCATTGGCTTTGGGGCTCACGCACAGCCAGTCAATGCCGGCGGGCGCCGGCAAGGTGCCATTGGTTTCTACGCCAATTTCAAATCCGGCCTGGTGCAGGGCATTAATCAATGGAGCATCTAGCTGCAGCAGCGGCTCGCCGCCGGTGCACACCACATAGGGCTTGCCGGGTGCTGCAGGCCACAACCCCGCAATGTGCGCGGCCAAGGCCTCAGGCGTAGCAAAAACGCCGCCATTCTGGCCGTCGGTACCCACAAAGTCGGTGTCACAAAAATCACACACCGCGGTGGCACGGTCTTTTTCCCGGCCGGTCCACAAATTGCATTTACTGAAGCGGCAAAAAACCGCTGCTCGACCAGCCTGGGCACCTTCGCCCTGCAAGGTATAAAAGGCTTCTTTGACCCGGTACATCAATGGTGCGCCTCGTAGGCAATGGGGTCTTGCTGCTGATGCTCGGCAAACGCCTGCAGGCGTTCGACACAGGAACTGCAACGGCCACAGGCTTTGCTACGGCCGTTGTAACAGGTCCAGGTATGGCTGTAATCCAGGTTCAGCTGTAAACCGAGGGCTAGAATGTCTGCTTTGGTGAAGCGCATGAACGGAGCCTCCACTGCTACCGGCTGGTAGTTCGCAACTTTGCACACGGCGTCCATTTTTTCCACAAACTCGGGACGGCAATCCGGGTAAATCGCGTGGTCGCCACCATGGGCACCGAACCAGACTGCGCTGGCTTCTACGGTGACGGCATAGCCGGTGGCCAATGCCAGCAAGATCATATTGCGATTGGGCACCACGGTAGATTTCATAGAATCTTCCTGGTAATCCCCCTCGGGCACGTTAATAGTTTCAGACGTTAGCGCGGAGCCTGCCATCACGTCGCTCATGGCGCGAATATCAATCACCTTGTGTGGTACGCCCAGCTGCTGACAAACCTCTCGGGCACAGTCCAGTTCGCGCACATGGCGCTGGCCGTAGTTGAAAGATATGGCATGAACGTTCAAGCCGTCAGCACGTGCCTTGTGCAATAAAGTGAAGGAGTCCATGCCTCCGGAATAAATTACAACCACGGTGTCAGTCATTCAGGCGTCCGTTAGGTGGGCGGTCGATGTGCTTTGATGTGCTTTATTGTAACAGCGTGCCGGCAGTTTGGGTTCGCACATGCACCGGCGGCAAGGTAAACTCGTTTTTAAATGCATCCCAGCTATAACAGGTGACGTTATAAGTAACCAGATTCCGGCCTTTATTGATTTCGAAGCGTCCAGCCTTGATCTTATCTCAAGCTATCCTATTGAGGCTGGCCTGTGCCTTAACGGTAAATACCTGCATAGCTGGCTGATAAAACCCTGTGAGTCCTGGCTGGACTGGTCAGAGAGCGCAGAGCAAATTCACGGTATTGAACGCGATGAACTGACCCAGAACGGCGAAGATGTGGTAACCGTAGCGCGTGCGCTAAATCGCTTGCTGCCGGAACAGGTGTTCTGTGATGCCTTCACCTTCGATAGTTTCTGGCTGCACCGGTTATTTCGCGCGGCCGCCATAGAACCGGAGTTTCAGCTGGAATCCGTGTCGGTGCTACTCAACAGGCGGCAGGTTAAGCTGTGGCCCGATGCCCGCCAACACGTTATCAGCGAACTGGGTTTGCCGGTGCACCGGGCCGAAAACGATGCCCTGATTCTATCGCACACCTGGCAACGGCTTAGCCGCTAACACTCCAAAAAAAAACGCAGCCCTAAGGCTGCGTATAAAAGGAGAGATCCGCCCAATACCCGATAAACGGCATGGTGGATAGCACAACGTAAAAACATGACTAAGCTAATTATGATCGCGGGCCAGAGTGTCGTCTGTAAGGGTTTGCCACAAGCTGCAAGAGCAGATTCTTAATCCGGTCTGGCCACTCATTAGTTCACGCCAGGACGGGTTATGATTTACGCCCTTGGCCCGGCAGCCACTGCTATAATCCTATGGTTGTGTTCTGATTCATCACCCTTGCCGAGCCCGAGCCATGCCGCAAACCTCTGTTACCGATACCCTGCGCGAATACCAGTCGTTACTGGAACTGCTCGATGACGCCTATTGGGAAGCCAGCTGTATCGAACACAAAGACATGCTCTACGACATCATCAGCATTTTCAGCCAGGAAGTGGCCGAGCTGAACAAACTCAGCGTTCAGGACCACCACTACCCCTACGAAGTGATCACCGAGGGCATCCGCCGCATAGTGCCAAAACTCGAGAGCCTGGACGAAGCCCGCGAACTGATCATTCAGCGCACCCAGACCCTGACCGACTTTCGCGACATTCTTTCTTCTGTACTGGGCATTCTGGAAGACCAGCTGCGCACGCTCTAGAACGCTGTCTGAAACAGCTGTAAATTACACGCCAACGTGCACCCGCTGGCCTTCAGGCAATTGCGGAAACGCTGTGCTGACCTTGTACAGAAATTTTCCCAGCGCCGGTAAATGATGGCCCACAATCGGGAATCCGGTGGTCAGCAGGCTGACTGAAATATCCCGCGCCGAATCTGCCCAGCAAAACTTGTTGATGAGCCCCACGTGGCCAAACGCATAACGGCTGTTTGGCCCCCATACCCCGACCGGATCGCCCCCCAGCATCATCCCGGCACTGAAGCGCATAGGCAGCATCAGGATGCGATCGAGTTGTAGCGATCCGAACTGCTGGATTGCGCGCTGTACCGTAATCTCGCTGCAGATACGCTTGCCATTCCACACGCCACCATTGAGCATCATCTGGAAAAACCGCCCCATTTCCTCGGCGGTACCGTACAAGTTGCCGGCAGGTATCACCGCCTGCTGGAAGCGGGGGTCATTGGTCACCGCTTCCACCGATTTGATATCGCCGCCCAGGGCTCGCTTTACAACCCGCGACACCGGCCAGGTAGGCCGCGGGCCCGTGGCGTAGTTAGCCGCCGGTACGGTCAAATCCGCCGCTGCAACGCCATAGGTAAACCAGGTCATCTCCATGGGCTTGCGAATATAACGGTCCAGATACTGCTGTATTGTCAGGCCGGTCACGGTTTCCAGAACCCGCTGCAGCACAAATCCGCCGGTAATAGCGTGATAGAAGACTTTTGAACCGTCTACCTGCATCGCCCGTTCCTCACACAGTAGGCGCCAGACTTCTTCCGGATTCCACAGCACCTCGGGTGGCGTGTCACCGGGAATCGCCGGAATACCGCCGCGATGGGACAGTATCTGGTGCAGGGTGATGGTGCGCTTGCCGTTATGGGCAAATTCCGGGCAATAATAAGCCACCGGGTCCATCAAATTGACCAACCTTTGTTCAGCCAGCAAGTGAATCAAAAAAGCCGTCACCGCTTTCGACGCAGAGAAATAACAGACGGGTGTGTCTGTGGTCATCGCTACCCGCGGCGTATCAACGCTGTCGTCCGGGCCGTTACCGCGGGCATGACCGATAGCGCGGTGCAGCACCGACTCGCCCCGGTGACGCAATGAAATCTGGATACCCGGATGCACGCCGGTACGGTAGAGGCTCTCGACACTGCGCCATACCTGCTCCACCGACTCTGGTCGCAACCCTACAGACACAGGATTTTCCCCGGCCGTATCACGGCAGGTAACGCTGGCAAGATCCTTGGGCACTCTGCACGTGTGAAGGGCGCGGCGAGTGAGTGCGTTGATGGGGCTGAGCATGTTATTTCTCCATGAGGGCACGGCGCCGCAGCTGCGCGCTTATCGCGTGGATTAAATTGTTATACGGCCTAGCCCAAAATACACCAATTATTACGACTGAGCAGATGGCGCTGCGCAAAAGAATCCTGGTGCACAACCCGAAGCGTGAAACTTCTTTTAATACGCTGACGGTGCCGAGCAATCGCGGGTCATGCTGACATCCGATGACTTGGGGGCCGACGATTCCGGGGTGATCACAAAAAAACGGTCTGGGGCCAGCCGCTTCGCGGTGGTCGAGGCCGCCTCAGCCGCCTCGGTACAACCTTGCTTCAGCCTCGCTTCGGCGAGGTTGTTCCAACCCGATGCAATGTCTGGAAACCGATAGGTCATGGCCTGATAGTGTTCGGCTGCCGCGGCCCACCGGCCTTGCTGATAGGCAATGTTGCCCAGCCCCAATAACGCAGCGGGCTGATCCGGCCAGGCTTTTGCGGCGGCCAAATAAGCAGATTGCGCTGCAACAGGTTGCTGTGTGGTTTCCAGATCGTGGGCGGCCATCAGGTAAGGCAACGGCTGTGCGGTTATTGGGATTTGGCCCGGCGGCACTATTACTCGCGCCCACCGGCCTGAGCGGTTCCAGGTCGCCATGAAAACGGAGACGTTCTGCCGGTAGCCCTGTTCCGTTCCGGTGTGAAGAATCAACGCTTCCTGGGCACTGTCAAAACCGATAACAACAGCAAAGTGCCACTGCGGCCACCAGTTGAACCGCAGGTTTTGCAGCACCAGTACCGGGTGGCCTTCGCTCACTTCGGATAATACGCTGGTTAAGTCGGGCTCCAGCGGATACACCAGCATGCCGTATTGGCGTGCAGCGGCGACCATTTCAACCTGCAACGCTCCTTGACGCTCTGGCAGGTACACCCGGTCGATCAACTCATCAGGGGTGGCTCTCACATTCTGTGCGTTCAGCATCATCGCTAACGAAGCTGGGCCACACTGATACTGTTCCTGAGGATGAAATGGCACGTTCGTCAGCTCAGCGCTTGCGAAGCCGGTTGGCCACTGCGGCCCGTTGGCGCACCCTGAGAGCAGAACTCCCAGGAGTGCGGCGGTAAGTAGCCTGCTTGGTTTCAGTAAAAAAATGAACATGCTGAAGCCATTACCGCAGGCATCTGACGAACGGGAAGATATCCGTGGCGCAAAGCATATCGGTGATGATGAACACCAGCAAAAACAGCACGACGATTCCGACAACGCCTTCACCAGCCGGAGCCGCCGCCAGCTGTTGTTTGAATTCCGCCAGTTCAGAAGGTGTTAGGCTTTGAATACGGTCACGCACCTCCTGTTCTCCAACACCCATGCTGGCCAGAGTACCTTTTACATCATCGCGCTCCAGCATCTGCATCAGGGCCTGGCGGTCAATATCGGCACGCTGCTCTGTTAATAATTCGCCGGTGCCGACAATGCTGGCAGAGGCGGGTATTGCCCACATTGACGCCAACATCATAACCATCGCCATAATGCCTGAAATAGATTGCGTGTAGCCTCTGATTGCCTGCACGGTTTGCTCCTCATGTTCTTCTGTTGTTTCGGTGTATTGTTTCGGTGTATTTTTTTGGATCACTCAGTACGACAGTGAAGCCGCTTGTGGAACAGTTTCCGTTAAAATCAGGTTATTCACAACTAGCACCCGGCCCCATTAATAATCTTGCCATGGCCGGCACCAGGTAAGAAAATCATCGCGCCTTCACCCCTACGTCATGGGTCAGCCATAGACGTTGACGCTCAAACACAGAACGGACGGCCTGACTGAAAAAAAACCCAACGGGCTTCGGGTTAGCGTCTTGGGATGGTCGGCACTTCGTATCTTTCTTCAGCACCCCGTTCTGTACTTCCAGTTATTCGTAATTGGGGCCATACTGAATTTTGGGTCAATCAGTTGTGGCTAGAGGCAATAGACATGAGCAAAGGACAAGACAGTAAAAAAGCTGAGAAAAAGAAACCGCTTTTGACCGCAAAAGAAAAGAAAGCGGCCAAAAAATCGAAAAAAGGTGACACCAATGTGTTGGGAAACTAAAAAGCTCTGATAATAGAGAGCTCTAATCTTAGAGATTTCTGACAATAGAAAGATCAGACAACAGACAGATTGGATAATAGACAGATCGAATAACGGAAGCGGCATGACCCCTGCTATTGATGTCGCCCGCGAGGCGGGCATTGAACACCAGGTACATCAGTATCACCACGACCCAGCCAGCACTGGCTATGGCACCGAAGCCGCTGAGAAGCTCGGTCTGAATCCGGCCTGCGTGTTCAAGACTCTGGTAGTGGCGGTGGATACCAGGACTTTAGTGGTGGCCATTGTACCGGTGAATGCCATGCTCAGTATGAAGCTGATTGCCAAAGCAGCGAACGGCAAAAAAGCCAGTATGGCAGACAAGCAGCAGGTACAGCGCAGCAGTGGTTATGTTCTGGGTGGGGTTAGCCCGCTGGGGCAAAAACGGCCGCTGACGACGTTCATTGACGAGTCAGCGCAGCTGTTCGAAAGGATTCATGTCAGCGCCGGTCGGCGAGGCCTTGAAATTGAGCTGGCACCGGAAGATCTGGCTGCGCTCACCCAGGGGCATTTTGTGGCGTTGCGTCAGGAGTGATGCCCGACTGACTGGGTAAAATCTCTACCCATAAAAAAACCCGCAAGACGGTGACCGTTTTGCGGGTTTTTCAATTCAGCGGCTCGGGTTATTGACCGGGCCGCTGCCACACCAAGGGTGTTAAACCGAAGCGCGGGCTTCTTCCATCAGCTTGTTCAGCGTTGCGCTGGGCTGCATCACTTCGTTCACTTTTCCTGCGGGCGCGTGGTAGTAACCACCCAAGTTTACTGCTTTGCCTTGAATCACTCTCAGTTCTTCAAGAATCTTGTCTTGGTTGGCTCCCAGCTTTTCTGCCAGCTTGGCGAAGAAGGTTTTCAATTCCTTGTCTTCGTCCTGCGCGGCCAGTTCCTGTGCCCAGTAATGAGCCAGGTGGAAGTGGCTGCCACGGTTATCTAGCTCGCCGGTAGAGCGCGACGGAGACTGGTTGTTTTCCAACAGGGTTTCGGTCGCTTTATCCAGGGTTCGGCCCAGCAGGCGTGCACGGTGGTTGTTGTGCTTTGCACCCAGCTCGTCCAGCGATACCGCAATGGCCAGGAACTCACCCAGTGAATCCCAGCGCAGGTGGTTTTCTTCAACCAGCTGTTGCACGTGCTTGGGCGCAGAACCGCCAGCACCGGTTTCATACAAGCCACCGCCGTTCAGCAGCGGTACGACGGACAGCATTTTCGCGCTGGTGCCCAGCTCCAGAATCGGGAACAGGTCCGTCAGGTAGTCACGCAACACGTTGCCGGTTACCGAGATGGTATCCAGGCCGCGGATCAGGCGCTCCATGGTCCAGCGAATAGCACGTACTGGCGACATGATGCGGATGTCCAGGCCATCGGTGTCGTGGTCTTTCAGATAAGTGTTTACCTTCTCGATCAGCTGGGCGTCGTGGGCGCGTTCGTCGTCCAGCCAGAACACAGCCGGCATGCCGGTAGCGCGGGCACGGTTAACGGCCAGTTTGACCCAGTCACGGATGGGCAGATCTTTGGTCTGGCACGCGCGCCAGATGTCGCCCTTCTCGACGTTGTGCTCTGTCAATACCGTGCCGTCTTCAGTGATTACGCGCACAATACCGTCTTCTTGGATTTCAAACGTTTTGTCGTGGGAACCGTATTCTTCGGCTTTCTGCGCCATCAGGCCCACATTTGGCACTGTGCCCATGGTGGTCGGGTCAAACGCGCCGTTGGTTTTGCAGAAGTTGATAGCTTCCTGGTAGATAGTGGCGTAAGTCGACTCTGGCATGACCGCCTTGGTGTCTTTCAGCTTACCATCACGGGCCCACATCTTGCCGGAGTTACGGATCATCGCAGGCATGGAGGCGTCTACGATAATGTCACTGGGCATGTGCAGATTGGTGATACCTTTGACCGAGTCCACCATGGCGATTTCCGGGCGGTGCTCGTAGGTTTTGTGCAATGTTTCCTGAATTTCTTCCTGCTTTGACTCTGGCAGCAGCTTGATTTTCTCGAGCACGGATGACAAACCGTTGTTCGGGTTTACGCCGATCTCGTCAAACACGTCGCCAAACTGGTCAAACAGCTCTTTGTAGTAAATCTTCACCGCGTGACCAAACACGATCGGGTGGGAGATTTTCATCATGGTGGCTTTGACATGCAGCGAGAACATCACGCCGGTGTCTTCACAGTCTTTAATGGCCGCTTCGAAGAATGCACACAGCGCTTTTTTGCTCATGTTCATGCCGTCGAGCACTTCGCCGTCCAGCAGCGGCAGTTCGGCTTTCAGCACGGTCTGTTCGCCTTTCTTGTTCTCGAACACGATGCGGCTGTTGGTGGCCTTGTCCAGGGTGACGGACTGCTCTGAGGAGTAGAAATCGCCGCCTTTCATGTGCGCTACGTGGGTGCGCGATGCCGGGCTCCACTCGCCCATAGAGTGCGGGTATTTGCGGGCAAAGGCTTTTACCGCGGCCGGAGCACGGCGGTCAGAGTTGCCTTCACGCAATACCGGGTTTACAGCGCTGCCCAGTACTTTGCCATAGCGGGAGGTGGCGTCTTTTTCTTCGTCGGTCTGCGGGTTTTCTTTGTATTCCGGGACTTTATAACCCTGCTTGTTCAGCTCTTTGATGGCAGAGCGCAGCTGCGGAATAGAAGCAGAAATGTTCGGCAGTTTGATGATGTTGGCGTTGGGGTCTTTGGTGTATTCACCCAGTTCGGCCAGGGCATCGGGCACTCGCTGGTCTTCTGCGAGGTAATCCGGGAAGTTGGCCAGGATGCGGGCTGCCAATGAGATATCGCTGGTTTCAAAATGAATACCGGCCGGCTTAGCGTAGGTTTCCAGGATTGGCAACAGTGACCGGGTGGCAAGCGCTGGCGCTTCGTCGGTCAGTGTGTAGATAATTTTGGTTATTGACTCTGTCATGTTCGTCCTCGAGCTATAAAGGGTGGATTCAGGACGGCCACGGCCGCCAGCTGTGCTGGGCACCTCTGGCTCTGGCTGTGACTGGTTGGTGGCTTTTATTAGACCTGCTACGATAACATTTTTTTGGTAATTGCGGCTAAGATCTTAGTATAAGGGCGGATTTTGGTGGTGTCGCCTTGATGGGGCCGGCCCCGATTTAACCTTCCTGCGGCAACAACCCTGCTTCCTGCAAACACGCCTGAATAGCATCCAACGCTTCCGGATTGGCCAAGGCGTCGCGGTTGTCGCTACGGGCAGAGCCGTTGATGAGGCGGGCTACAGCGAGTTCTACCTTTTTGCCGCTGCGGGTGTAGGGGACGTCCGACACGGGAATGATGTGGCGGGGTACGTGGCGGGGGCTGGCGCCTTTGTGGATTTGGGTTTTCAGGCGTTTTAGCAGTTCTTCGTTCAGGGTTTCGCCGTCGGCCAGAACCACCAGCAACACCACTTCTACGTCGCCTTCTATCTGTCGGCCAACCACCAGGCTGTCTTTTATGGCAGCTTCCGTTTCTACCTGCCGATAGATTTCTGCGGTGCCGATGCGAACGCCACCGGGGTTTAGAGTGGCGTCAGAGCGGCCGTAGATGATAGCGCCGCCGTGTTCGGTGAATTCGATGAAGTCGCCGTGGGCCCACACGCCGGGCGCAGAATTGGCGAAGGTGTCGAAGTAGGCGTTACGATAGCGTTCGCCGCCTGGGTCGTCCCAGAAACTGACGGGCATAGACGGCAGGGGCTGGCGGCACACCAGTTCACCGCGGCCGGAGCTTACGGATTGGCCGTTGTCGTCAAAGGCGGCGGCGTCTACGCCCAAAAGGCGACATTGTATTTCGCCGCGGCGTACGGGCAGTAAAGGTGTGGAGCCTACAAAGCAGCCGCAGATGTCGGTGCCGCCGGCGATGGAGCCTAACAGGGCACCCGGTGCGCCATCTGTGTACATCCAGTCGTAGTCTTCTGGCAGCAGCGGCGAGCCGGTTGAGAACACGACTCTGAGAGCGCTTAGATCCAGATCCTTAGCCGGGGTCATGCCGTCTTTGCGGCAGCCGGCCAGGAAGCGGGCGCTGGTGCCAAAGTGGGTGACTTTTTCGTCGGCTACGGTTTGCCACAGCATGTTCAGGCTGGGATAACCTGGCGAGCCGTCTACGGTGATCACCGCTGCTCCTGTCAGCAGGGCAGATGCCTGCCAGTTCCACATCATCCAGCCGCAGGTGGTGAAATACATGAAACGGTCGCTGCTGCCGACATCGCCGTGCAGTATCAGTTCTTTAGCGTGGTTAACCAGCAGGCCAGCGGTGCCGTGTACGATGCACTTGGGTTTGCCGGTGGTGCCAGAGGAATACAGGATATACACAGGGTGATCCGGGGCCACCGGAGTGAACGACGGCTGTTTGCCTGCGCCGGCTGCAATGGCGTCGTGCCAGTCGCTGACCAAAGGGCCTTCGATGGCCGGTGCGTCTGGCAGCTGCGGCACGCTGACCACGCACTTCAGTGAGGGCAGGCCGCTGATCAATTGGGTAAATTCCTGCTGGCGCTGGAATACTTTGCCACCGTAGCCGTAGCCGTTCACGGCAATCAGCGCGGTTGGTTCAATCTGGCCGAAACGGTCCAGAATGGCGCCAATGCCGAAATCCGGCGACGCTGAACTCCACACGGCGCCCATGCTGGTGGCCGCCAGCATGCCTACCATGGCTTCGTAGCCGTTGGTAACAATACCGGCAACCCGGTCGCCTTTGGTAACGCCCTGGCTGCACAGATAGGCTTCCAGGGCGCCCACGTCGGCACGCAGTTCGGTATAGGTGCAACGCAGTACCGGGCGGGTTTCGCAGAAGGCAACAATGGCTTCGCTGTTGGCGTGTTCGCTTTCAGCGTGGCGCAGCAGGTTGGCGGCGAAGTTCAGGGTCATACCCGGAAACCATTCGGCGCCGGGCATGTCACGCTTGCCCAATATCTGTTGCGCGGGCGTGTGGCTGATCAGTCCGCAGTAATCCCAAACAGCTTTCCAGAAACCGTCCAGATCGGTCACCGACCACTGGTGCAGAGCGTGATAATCTACAAAGGGGCCGTAACCCAGACCTTCCAGCCAGTGTTGAAAGCGCCCCATCTGGCTGTCTTTTAGGACGGTGTCAGAAGGAGACCAGACTACCGGGGATTGTTCGTTGTTATTCATCATTTTGCGCGAGATACCCCGTCCTTCAGGTCGGGGAGGGATAGCGCGTCGTGCCTCAGCGCGACTCGTTTTCCCTGTCTCCCTCCTCCTTTCGTTGGTTGGGTTGGATGTGATAGCCGTAGCCATCCGCTCGTTGGGTTAATGTGCAATGCCGATATGAGACGCCTTGTATGGCACCGCCCGATGTCTGGATGTTGAAACTGCCGGTCTTGCGAACGGCAACCCTGCCTAGCCAGGTGCCAGCTTTCGTGCCTGTCGGCACAATGGCTCGCACCATGTCGCCAGTCTGAAACCCCTGTACTTGCTTCTGGCGCATCAGATAGCCGCGGGGGAAGCCGTGCTTTGTTAAGCGTGTGCGCTTATAGCTGCCGCGCCCGGTGGCTTTGATCGCCAAGGTTGGAACGTCCCAACCCTCTACGATCTCGACTTCTCCGACGCAAGCCGCATCCAGCGCGTGTGTCTTAGGAATGTTCAGTCGCCGACGATTGAACTTGGTGCGGCCGCCGGTACCTACTTCAACCGGCAGGCCCGTCTGCTTCAGTGTCTGATGCAATGCCCACCGGGTGGAGTTGACCGCTGAGGCGTCTCTTAAAGGCTTTTTGCACTGTTTGAGGATGCGATCCAGCCTGGCCTGGTGGTTCTTCAGCCGCTTGGACGATGCAAAGAAATCAGCCAGAGGCTGCCTGCCTTTCTCTTGGTTGCACGGCCGGCACGCCAAGGTCAGGTTGCTGATGCGACTCGAGCCACCGTTAACTTTTGGGTCGATATGCTCAATTTGCAGCGGTGTGTCTTTGTCGGTGCAGTAAGCGCATTCGCGCCCCCACTTCTCCAGAAGGTATTCGCGGACCTCGTAGCCGAGCAAGGTGCCTTGCTGGTACTCGACACCGCTGACTTCCGGGTTTTCCATCTTTTGCGTATCGAATCGAACCAGCTCCTGGCTGATAGACACAACCGGCACCAGAGATCGAAGCCGATTCAAGAATCTGGGTGCCCGGTAACGCAGCTGGTTGCGACGCCGGCGACGGAACGCCCTGCGTTGCTCCAGTGACTTGCTGATCTGACGACCGCGATGGGCCAACTCCATTAACACCAGAACGTGTTGCTTCTGGCCGCTTTCTCGAACCACTGCAATCCCGCTGGTTTTGCTGCCGGGATCGATCTTGATACGGACCGGCTGTGTGATGCCACCGGTACGGTCTTTCAGCCGGATTGTAAACGGATACGCACGCACCACCAAGGCTCGACCACGGCCGAGCAGAAGCCGTGAGCGCTTTTCCGAGCACGGCATTAGTGGTTGCTTGCGTCTATCCAGTACGAAGACCGACATCGTTTTCCTTTCAATGAATGCCCTTACGGGCCTTGTGACGGAGGCCGAAGCCTCTCTCCCCTCGGGAATGTCTACCACCGGCTCCCGCTTGCGCGGCAACTGAAACCTTCAGTGCTTTACCTTTCGCCAGCGTGACCCCAGTCTTCCAGAGCGCCGAACTGAGGAAGCATTCGGCGGTGGGTCTTAGCGACCTGTGATAAACGTAGCGGGTTGGTGTCCGCTTTCCCTGGTCAACCTGGCTTGCAGGGTGTTCCCTACAAGCCCCGTCCTTCAGGGCGGGGTAGTTGACCCGTTACTCCGTTTTCTTACTGCATGTGCCAGCCGTGGCTGACCACAATAGATTGCCCCGTTAGCGCCGCTGACGGGAAGGCCGCCAGGTGCACGGCAAGTTCTGACACGTCCGCCAGAGTTGTGAACTCTCCGTCTACGGTGTTTTTCAACATTACCTTAGAAATTACGTCTTCCTCGGATATGCCCAAAGCCTGTGCTTGCTCGGGAATCTGCTTGTCCACCAGCGGCGTGCGCACAAATCCGGGGCAGATAATATTACTGCGCACACCGTATTCGGCGCCTTCTTTGGCCACCGCGCGGCACAAACCCAGCATGCCATGTTTTGCAGCCACATAAGGGGCTTTCATCGGTGATGCTTCTAACGAGTGTACCGAGCCCATATACAGGATTGTACCGCCACCTTTGGCGTACATGGTTTGCAGCGCAGAACGAGTCAGCAGAAACGCGCCGTCCAGGTGCACGCTCATTACCTGTCGCCAGTCTTTAAAGCTCAGCTTATCCAGTGGCGCAATGTGTTGTATGCCGGCGTTGGCCAGCACAATGTCCAGGCCACCCCAAGCTTCGACCACCGAGTTAACACCCTGCTCCACGGCCTGTTCGTCGGTAACATCCATGGCCAGTGCCATGGCACTTCCACCGGCGCTGTTGATGATTTCAGCTACTTCCTGCGCCGTGTCGTAATCCAGATCGGCCACGGCCACTCGGGCGCCTTCGCGGGCATAGTGTTCAGCGATGGCGCGGCCAATACCACGGCCTGCACCGGTAATCAGGGCAATGCGATTGTGCAGGCGCATAGCGCTGCCTCCTTTGAATGAGAGTTGTTAACACAAGCCTTGAAAACGGAACCGGCGGGGCTCATGTCGTGCGTGGTGAAAACTCGAGTGCCAAATACACTGCCGGAGTATATGGCCGGCTTTCTCAAGGAGCAAACCGACTGTGATGGCGCCAGCAGAATGGCCTATTACACTGCAACAACGTATTAAAGAGCGTCACGGGCTAAAGTTCATACTAAGCTGAATATTTTACGAAAAGGAGTTTTCACGCCATGTCCCACGCCGCCGGTTATCCCAGAAAAATACTGGGCGCATCCATTTTTCTGCTCACAGCGCTGGCGTCATTGCCAGGCTGTAGCCATTACTCCGGCGTGGAAAACCTGACCGGACCAGAGCCGAAAACCACCGAATATGACGTGATAGAAGGCTTGGTATACACCCCGGAAAACTGGCCCCAGACACTGACCGGCGACTTATATTTGCCCCAGCAAAATGGCCCCAGCCCGGTCGTACTGATGGTGCACGGGGGTGGCTGGAACAGCCGTTCGCCGGCGGACATGGTGTGGATTGCCGAAGAACTCGCCGGCCACGGTTTTGCGGTGTTCAACATTGCCTACCGGTTTGCGCCCGAATACACCTTTCCCGCCCAGTTGCACGACTTGCAGGTAGCCCGCCAGTGGCTGGCCACCAACGGTTCGCGCTATGGCCTGGATACCCAGCGGGTCAGCGGTTTCGGGTTTTCATCGGGTGCGCACCTGATTGCACTGCTGGCGGTGGTTGCCAGCAGTGATAGCGATCTCAATCAGCCTTACGGCGGCGCAAACACCCAGCTTCAAGCGGTGGTCGCCGGCGGCACACCAGCGGATTTGACCAGGTTTAATTCGGGCAAGCTACTGTTTCAGTTTCTGGGCGCCAACAAACAACAGATACCTGAAACCTATCGCATTGCTTCGCCCATCACTCAAATAACTCCGCAAACACCACCGTTTTTTCTGTTTCACGGCGGCATGGATTCACTGGTGCCGTTTTCCCAGGCTGAAAGTTTTCATCAGGCTTTGTTGCAAAAGGGCGTGGACAGCGGCCTGCTGAAGCTGAACTTGCGTGGCCATATCACCAGTTTTCTGACCGGCGGCAATGCCGTAGAGCAGGGCCTGAAATTTCTAGCGCGTCAGCAGATGCCCGAGGCCAGCCAGTGACGTGTTTGGCTTTTTTATTAAGTATTAACCCATTCGCAGGTAGGGCAACAGGCTAACGCCCACAATTACCCCTAATGCGATAATTGCCGCCAGCATTCGCAGTGGGTGGCGCGACAGCATACTGCCGTAGCCGGTTTCGCCCCGGGCCACACGCTCCTGCCATTCCAACTGCTGTTGGGTTTGGCGCTGCTGCTGATAGCCTGCAAGTAATTGTCGCGCCCGCTCGGCTTCGTCGTCATCGTGAACCCAGAAACCGCCCATACTGATGCCCCAAAAACTGGGCGGCGTTTCGTAATAGCGCACTTTTTCACGCTCGAACAGATCACGAATGTCGTCTGCTTCGTCGTCGGGCACATGGCGTAAATTCATTAAATGGTGGGGCATGGAACCTCGTTGGGGTTGGTCGGTGGCGACCTTGGCTATATCCTAGCACCAAAGCAGGAAGCGCCGAATTCATCAACGGGTTATTCCATGGTAAAGCAGTCAGCGTCAAAACCGTCAATGACCAAGACGTCCATCACCAAACAGCCTCTTCGCCTGTTGATGGATTTCGACGCCCAGATTCAGCGGGATGGTCAGCAAACATCAGACTTTATTCATCGTCGCGACCGGAAGTTTGCGCTGAACTGCGAAGAGCACAACAGCCCAAGTGACCCGGCACACTGGCTGGCCTGGCTAGGGCGCTTTGACAACAGCTGCGAGCAATCAGCAGGCGCTGGCCAATCCACAGAGCAACGCTGGCAGCGGATCAACAGCGGTTTTATAGCGATGGGCGCGGTGCTGGGTATTATCACCATGGCCGGCCTGTTGTTTTACGACGGTGGCCAGCGCATTAACGTGACCGTGATTATTGGTTTTGTGGCTCTGCAACTGCTGCTGGCGCTGCTGACCAGCCTGCAGTCGGTGATGGGCTGGCAACCCTGGCGACCACTGCTGAACCGCTGTATGCCTGCTCCCGCCCCGGCCTTGCAGCCACTGCAGCCCGCTCTTATGGCGCGGGCTGCCCAGGGTGGCGGGCTCAGTTTTGCGGTGGCGGCTTTACTGACCCTATTGGCGATGGTGGTGACTCAAGATCTGGCGTTCGGCTGGAGCACCACCCTGAATACCGCCTCCAGCGGCTATCACCAGCTCACCAGCGCCCTGGCCACGCCTTGGGCATGGCTATGGCCGGCCGCGGTACCAGACCTGGCACTGGTGGACGCCACCCGGTTTTTTCGCGCCGGCACCAACACCGCACTCACACCGGCACGCTGGGGCCAGTGGTGGCCGTTTATCAGTATGCTGTGGTTGGTGTGGGTTGTGTTGCCACGCCTGTTGCTGCGCCTGCTGGCAAGCGCGCTGGTGCGTTTGCGGGCGCGCAAACTGCTGCTGTGCCACCCCGGGCTGCGAGCCCTGCGCGAACGCATGGCAACACCGGTGCTGGATACCGGCGCCGGTCACAATGACGCAAGCGACTTGCCCGACACCCGGCACAATACCCTATTGCAGCCGCTTCCGGAAAAAGCGCAGCTGCTGAGCTGGGCCGGCGCGGGAACCGTCACTGACAAACAAACACTGCCCGCGGCTCTGGCCGCTATCTGCCCAGGCCCGGCGCTCGATGTTGGCGGCCTGGCGAGCCTCAGCCAGGACCAGCAGGCAATTGCCCAACTGGCTGCCAACAGCGATGCAGTCACCGCCCTTATGCTGGTGCGCAGCTGGGAGCCGCCCACGGGCGAGCTGCTGGACTTTTTGACCAGCGCGCGCCAGAGCTGGCCTGCCGGCAGCCGGGTTTGTTTGCTGCCATTAGCGGCCGAAACTCGGGAGCCATCCGCCACCGCTACAGACCGCCAGCTACAACCCTGGTTACGTTTTGCAGAACGCTGCCCGCCAGGTTTTGTTACAGTCGGAGATATTGCCATCACCACAGGACTGTCGCATTCATGAATCAGGCTCCGGTATTTGCAGTGGTGGGCCACCCTAACAAAGGCAAATCTTCGATCGTCGCGACATTGTCCCAAAATGACGCCATCGCTATTGCCCTGGAACCTGGCACCACCCGCCGCAGCCACGCCTACCCGTTACAGGTAGACGGCCAAGTGCTTTACACCCTGGTGGACACGCCAGGCTTTCAACGCCCGCGACGGGTACTTGAGTGGCTGGAAGCTCACAGCGTTTCTGCCTCAGACCGAGCCGCCACGGTAGCCGCGTTTGTTACCCAGCATCGCGGTAATTCGCAGTTCAGCGACGAATGCGAACTGCTGGCGCCATTAATCGAAGGCGCCGGCATTATTTACGTGGTGGACGGTTCGGTGCCATACAGCCCGCAGCACGAAGCAGAGATGACCATATTGCGCTGGACCGGGCGCCCCAGCCTGGCGCTGATCAACAGCATTGGTGATGAAGATTACGGCGACACCTGGCAGGCGGCACTGGGGCAATTCTTTCAGATTGTGCGCAAGTTCGATGCTGTTCGTGCACCTTTCGAGCAACACCTAAGTCTTTTACGAGCTTTCGGCCAGCTCGAACCGGCCTGGGAAAAACCCCTGGAAACCGCCACCGGATTTCTGGATCGCCAGCGCCAGCAGCGCAGGCAACAAGCCGCCACGCTGATTGCGCAAACCCTGCGGCAGATGATGGGATACCGCCACAGCCGCAGCTTGGCAGAAGGCCTAAAAGAGGACCTGGCTGCCAGTGCCTCTAGCCAGAACAAAGACGCCCTTGCCTCCGAACTGCGCAAGAGCTGGTATCAGCATCAGCGCCAGCGTGAACAGCAACTGCGCGGCGAGGTTCAGCAGTTGTACCAGCACGGCCAGCTGCAGCGTCAGGAAGCCGAGCTGGAATGGCAAAGTGAACACGACCTGTTTTCCGAAGACAGCCGCCAGCTCTGGGGCGTGAACAAAGGCTACCTGGCGGGGGCCGGTTTCGGTGCTGGTGCTGTTGGGGGTGTTGGTATTGATGCACTAACGTTAGGTGCATCATTTGGCACCGGCGCCCTGATCGGCGGCATAATCGGCGCTGCCGGTAGTTATTTTTACGGCGACCGCCTGCCATTGCCTACACTGAAGATAGGGCCTCTGCGCGACGGTGTAAAAACCGCCAGCTTCGGCCCGGTGCCAGACACCCAGTTTGGCTATGTGGTGTTGGGCAGGGCGCTGAATCACTGGTGGCATGTAAGCCACCGAAACCACGCTGGACGGGCGCCGCTCGCGCTTGGTGCCACCGACAGCCACTGGTTGGAAGGCTTGTCAAAACAGGATCGCAACATCTTGCATCGGGCTCTGGAAAAAGCCCGAAAAGGTAAGGTCTCAGACCCTAGTGATCAGCACAAACTGGGGCAGGTGATCACCCACGCTATGAAGGCATACAACGACTGGGAGTTGAAAAGTATATGACAGGGGTGTTTATACTATAGGGCTATTCCATAACAGCGCACTCTGATAATTACCCGGCCGCGCTACTCTAACGTGAGGAATACTAATGAAAATTGTACGAGTTAAAGACATTATTGGCACCGAACGCGAAGTCAGCGCCCAGCAATGGACCAGCCGCCGTTTGCTGCTAAAAAAAGACGGTATGGGCTTTTCATTCCATGAAACCATCATCAAAGCCGGCTCCGAACACACATTCTGGTACAAGCATCACCTGGAAGCGGTTTATTGCGTAGCTGGCAATGGTTCCATCACCGACGTTGCCACCGGTGAAAACCACAAAATTACTGATGGCACACTTTACGCTTTGGACAAGCACGACAAGCACATCCTGTTTGGCGGAACCGAAGACATGCGTCTGATCTGCTCGTTCAACCCGCCCGTTACCGGCCAGGAAGTACACGACGAAGACGGTGCCTACCTGCCGGATACCAGTGAAGACTAATTCAACACCCGCTGCTGTTGAACACAGCAGCACCCTACCGCCACCGGCTGCTACCCTGCTCCCGGTGGCGGTTTTACTTTGGCTGGCCGGTGCTTACCTGCGCATACCCATTCTGGTGGCGCCACCTTTAGCACCGTACATTGCCGACGAACTTTCGCTGTCTCAAACCCTGACCGGCGCATTGACCACCTTACCTATTCTGATGCTGGCCATTGGCGCCATGCCCGGTTCCCTGGCTATTTCCCGCATCGGCCCGCGCAATACTCTGGCGCTGGCCATACTGATCATGACCATCGGATCTGCCGCCCGTGGCCTGGCTCCAGACACCGCGTTGTTGATGGTCGCAGGCGCCGTTATGGGCCTGGGCATTGCCATGATGCAACCGGCGCTGCCTGCGCTGCTGCCGCGTTGGCTGGCGCCCCACCATATGGCCATGGGCGCGGCAATTTACATGAACGGCATGCTGATGGGCGAGTTCATCGGCGCCGGGATAACCCTGCCGGTGATTATGCCGCTGGTGGGCGAAAGCTGGCGCGCTACCTTGATTGCCTGGTCGCTTCCGGCCCTGCTGGTGGCTGCAGCGCTTTTCCTACCCAAGCGAGATCTGGCGCGGCCCACCCGCAAAGTGGCCTGGCTACCAGATTGGAGCAATCCGCTAACGCTGCGAATTGGCCTGCTGCTAGGCGTATCCAGCTCATTATTTTTCGGTTTCAACGCGTACATGAGCAACCTGCTAGAACAGCGTGGTGAACTGGATCAGCTCACCGATGCCCTGTTCTGGTACAACTTTGCGCAAGTGGTGGCGTCTCTTCTGATGCTTAAAATGGCGCGCTTTTGGGTAGGGCGCAAAAGCCCTCTGATTATCGTGCTGATTCTAAGCCTGCTGGGAGCCGTCGGCGCCGTGCTGATGCCCGGATGGTCTGGCATTATCAGCGCTACCTTTATGAGCTTCACCGCCGGCCTTCTGCTGATCTTGATGGTGGCCGTGCCGCCGCTGTTGGTGTCCTCGGCCGAAACTGGGCGCCTGTCGGCGGGTAACTTTCTGGTGGGTTATACCGTGGCCTTCGTTGTGCCGATGATCGGCGGTTTGGTGTCAGACGCCAGCGGCGATATCCGCCACGCTTTTTGGGTGATGATCGCCTACGGCGTGCTGGTATTACCCATCGCGTTCAACCTGAAGCTGGAACGCAGCTCATAAAAAACGGGGCCTGTCTGGCCCCGTTTTTTATACTGCGACATTGCCAGTCGAGCCACTGTCTGGCTCGGCTGAATCAACGACTATTAAATGTAATAATCTTTCAGCGGCGGAAAGCCGTTGAACCCCACCGCGCTGTAGGTAGTGGTGTAAGCGCCGGTCGAGAACCAGTACATGCGGTCACCAATCGCCAGACTCAGCGGCAGCGGATATTTGTGGTCTTCATACATGATGTCGGCACTGTCGCAAGTTGGCCCGGCAATCACGCAATCTTCACCTTCGCCGACCTTTTCAGTCCAGATCGGAAACTTGATAGCTTCGTCCAGAGTTTCAATCAGCCCGGAAAACTTGCCCACGTCTGTATACACCCAGCGGTGCAGGGCAGTGCTGGATTTACGGGAAATCAGCACCACCTCGCTCACCAGTACACCGGCGTTGGAAATCAGCGAACGGCCCGGCTCAATAATAATCTCCGGCAATTCGTCACCAAAATCTTCGCGCAGAAAACGACCAATTTCATCTGCATATACCTTCACTTCATTAGCGCGGGTGATGTAATTGGCCGGGAAGCCACCCCCCATATTGATCATTTTCAATTCAATACCGTCTTCCTCCTTGAGACGCTCAAAAATCACCTTTACTGTGCCCAGCGCTGCATCCCAGGCGCCAATTTCACGCTGCTGCGAGCCCACGTGGAACGACACACCGTAGGGCACCAAACCCAGGTCACGGGCCAGAATCAGCAGGTCCATGGCCATATCTTGCTGGCAGCCAAATTTACGTGACAACGGCCAGTCGGCGGTTAACGTGCCTTCCGTCAAAATCCGCACGTAGATTTTTGAGCCCGGTGCAACCTCGGCAATATTGCGCAGATCTGCTTCCGAATCGGTAGCAAACATGCGCACGCCTTTTTCATAGAATGTGCGAACGTCTTTGGCTTTTTTGATGGTATTACCAAAACTGATGCGTTCAGCAGTCACACCCAGCGCCATTACCTGTTCCAGCTCGTACACCGAAGCGATGTCAAAATTGGCACCCTTATCTCGCAGCAGAGTCAGAACCTGCGGGGCCGGATTGGCTTTTACCGCGTAATACACCTGTGCGTAAGGGAAACCCTCAACCAATTCGTTATAGTGAGAATCGATAGTGGCGGTATCAATCACTACAAACGGTGTTTCTTTACCTTCGGCGAACTGCCGAATACGGTTGAACGTGCTTTCGGTGTAGTAGTCGGTAATACGGGCGTTGGATAACTCGGTCATGGGTGGTGTTTCCCTCCACAGGGTATTCAGCAGAAAAAAGGCTCTGCGCCTTGGCGGCAGAGCCCGTTGATTAGCGCGATCATCGGACTTTTTTTCAAGTCCGCATATCAGCATATCTACACATAAAACAGGCCTGGTGCAAATCGCATTGTTTTGCAGGATAGTCAAAATACCAGCCACTGCAAGCGCCAGCCAGCAGGACCCCAGTAAGATTTAAACCGCCACTGGCCATACCGGATCAGGCATCATCGGCTCTTCCGGGTTACGGGGTTCGTTGCACTGGCGCAGGTACGCCAATATTGCGTCCTGCAAATCAGTGCCCTGACCCAAACCCTGATTGCCAAACAGGCGGTTGAATTCCAGTACAAAGGGATAGCCTTCCACCAGCGCAATATCAAAACCGGCGTGATCTACCTCCAGCTCCCGCGCCAATCGCAGGGCCAGATCAGTCACCACCGCCGGCACCGGGCTGTAATCGATTCGCCCGCCCTGGGCCAAGTTGTTGTAAAAGCCCTGATCGGCTTGGGTGCGCCAATAGGCGGTAACGACTTTGTCGCCCACTATCACCACCCGCGCATCCCGCTCCAGGGGCAGATATTCCTGGGCATAGAGCACGTCGGTACGATCGCAATAGCGCTGCCAATCTTCACGGTTTTCAATCAGCCACACACCTTCGCCCATGCTCGCTTTTGGCAGCTTGGCCACAAAGGGCAGGGCCATATCCTGCCATATCTGTTCGCGTTCCTGGGGGCCATTGGCGGTAATCAGCGTCCAGGGCGTGTGCTCAGGCGCGATAGCCTGAAACGCCCGGGTCATTTCCACTTTGTCGTGGCCAATGCGGTAACTGGCAACACTGGGAAACACTCGGCATTTCAGACCATGTACCAGAGTGTTTAGCTGCCAATACTCCGGAAACAGCACCCAGTCAGCATCGCGCAGCAATTCTTTATGGCGCAAAAACTGATCCGGCTTGAGTACGGTGGTATCGGGAAAACCAAGAGTGCGGAAAATATCAAACGAGACACAGTGCATGAGGGTTTCACACCAGTTGAAGTGTGCGAATTTTAGGCGCTTTTTGTACGCTGGCAAGCACTATCGATATAAGTAATTTGACGCCTGTCAATGCATTCATAAAACACATCGATAATAATTCGTATTCCGTTAAACAACTGGGAACATTTTATGAAAAAGCTTCGTCATCTTGTCCTTGCCGCCGTTACGTCCCTGGTGATCGCTAACCCCGCTATGGCCGAAGACGCCAACCACTACAAAGGCGAACCCGCCAACACCCTGGATCAGGCGGTGTATCACTTTTCCGAGTACAACACCAAACTGGAAACGATTCTGGCTGGTGAGTTAACGCCAGAAACCATGAACGATGTACACCAGCTGACATACACTCTGGAAAACGCGCTGAAAAAAATGGACGACGAACTGGAACAATTGGCTGAAACCTTGGAGCGTGTACACAAGGCCTCCGAGCATTCAGACCCAAACACCGTGCGCTCAGCAGGAAAACAATATCTGGAAACCGGCCGCAAAATTGTAAAAT
Source organism: Marinobacter sp. LV10R520-4 (assembly GCF_002563815.1). Classification (NCBI taxonomy): domain Bacteria; kingdom Pseudomonadati; phylum Pseudomonadota; class Gammaproteobacteria; order Pseudomonadales; family Marinobacteraceae; genus Marinobacter; species Marinobacter sp. LV10R520-4. The sequence goes on from NZ_PDJM01000001.1 coordinate 1,522,661, forward strand.
AAGTGGTTTCAGCGCTCACCAGGCAGGACACTAGGATTTACGTTTCACGCCCTGCTGCGCCACGGCGGTCAGCGGATCTTCCGGCCAGGGATGTTTGGGGTAGCGCCCACGGGTGTCTTTGCGCACCTGTGGATACACATTGGCCCAGAAGCTGGCCAGATCTGCCGTGACCGCCAGCGGCCGCTGGGCGGGCGATAACAGGTGTATTAGCACCGGCACCTGCCCGCTCGCAACGGTGGGCGTTCGCGTCCAGCCAAACAGCGCCTGCAGTTTGGCTGCCAAAACCGGGCCGTTTTCCACGGTGTAATCCAGCGCAACAGCGCTACCGGTTGGAATAGTTAACGCCGTCGGCGCCAACTCGTTCAGGCGTTGCTGCCGGGCATAATCCAGCACACCGTTCAGCGCACCCTGCATACTCAGCTTTTGCAGTTCAGCCCAACGGCTAAGGCCCGACAGGTAGGGCGCCAGCCAATCCTCTAGCGAATTCATCAGCGCTGTGTCACTGACATCCGGCCAGTCCTCGGGGAAATGCCGTGCCAGCAGCCCGACCCGCGCCTGCCATTGCCTGGCGCCGGCAGTCCAGGGCAGGCTGTTCAGCCCTTTACGCCGCACGGCGGCCAGCAAACCCTGCTGCATCAGTTCTGCAGAAGGCTTGGCCAGCGGTTTTTCGGCCAGAATCAAAGCACCCAGGCGACGCACTTGGCGCGCAACCACGGTGCCGCGCCGATCATCCCACTCGGCTTCGTCACGTTGCTGAATGTGCGCCGCAAGGTCACTTTCCAGAGTTGCCAAATCCACCGGCGCGGCCAGGTAAATTTGCGCTTCGCGGGCCTTGCCGTCCAAATCTGCCGCCACCAGCCAGTCGTAACGGGCCAGGGCATCGTCTTCCCGTAGCAGCGCACCTTTACCATTACTAAGCTGGTAACGGGGGGCATCACCGGGGCGACGGCGCGCTATGCGGTCCGGATAGGCCAGCGCCAGTAAACGCCCCACCTCTGTCGCAGTGGGCGCCACCGAAGAAGCATGGTTGGCCGATGACGCTGCTGGTTCAAGCCGTCTGGCCTGCTTTCGCACCGCCTGAATTCGCGCCGGGTTTACCCGTGCGTGGCCACGCTCCCCGCGCAGTACCCGCACGCGCTCGTGCATGTCGGCGCCAGCACCCGGCCCCAACAGGTCCCGGTCTTCCAAAAGTGCTGCTAATTCTGAAGCCAGCGAACCTAGCCTCAATGCACGGCCCAGCAATACCATGTGCGCCAACCGCGGATGAACGCCCAGTGCCCGCGCCGCCTTGCCATGATTAGTAATGGCGCCGTCTTGACCCAGCATATCCAGCAATTGCAGCAACTCCACCGCCTGCTGCCAGTGCGCCGGCGGCGGTGACTCAACCCACTGCAGCTGATCGGGCGACCGCGCGCCCCACTGGGCCAGTTCCAGAACCAGCGGCGCCAGATCCGCTTCGCGAATCTCCGGCGGGGTAAAATCTGCCAGACCATACTGCTCGGGCTCGCTCCAAAGGCGATAGCACACCCCGGGTTGGGTGCGCCCGGCACGGCCTTTACGCTGCTCCGCCGACGCTTTGGATACGCGGCCTGTCACCAGCCGCGTCATGCCACTTCCGGGGTCAAACACCGCCCGCCGCTGCTGCCCGCTATCAATCACCACCCGCACGCCTTCAATGGTCAAACTGGTCTCTGCAATCGCCGTGGCCAGCACCACCTTACGCGTGCCATCAGCTGCCGGAGCAATCGCACGGTCCTGCTCCGCCGCCTGCAAGTTGCCGAACAACGGCGCAATCACCACATCCGACGCCACCTGCCCCGCTAATCCTTGCGCCACCCTCCGGATTTCACCGGCGCCCGGCAGAAACACCAGCACTGAACCCGGCTGCTGAGCCAGCGCCTCAAGCACCGCCGCTGTGACCTGGTCCACCACACGGGGCGGGCGCTGCGCAGACGCAACAGGCCGATATAAAACCTCCACCGGAAACGCCCGCCCTTCGCTGCTTAAAACTGGCACATCGCCCAGCAACCGCGCAATGGGCGCCGTATCCAACGTGGCTGACATCACCAGCACCCGCAAATCCTCCCGCAGCACCTGCTGCGATTCCCGCATCAGAGCCAGCCCTAAATCAGCCTGCAACGAGCGCTCGTGAAACTCGTCAAACAACACAGCGGCATAGTCTTCCAGCAGCGGATCGCTCTGAATCAACCGGGTAAGAATGCCCTCGGTCACGACTTCAATCACGGTAGCCGCCGACACCCTCGTATCCAGCCGCGTGCGATAACCCACTGTCTGCCCGGCTTGTTCGCCCAACTGCCCGGCCATATACCGTGCCGCCGAACGAGCCGCCAGTCGCCGCGGTTCCAGCATCAAAATTCGCCGCCCCTGGCGCCAGGGTGCATCCAGCAACGCCAACGGAACGCGGGTGGTTTTGCCAGCGCCTGGCGGCGCCTGCAGCAGCGCTGTGGTGTTGGTTTCCAGAATTTGTTTTAGCTGGGGGAGGATATGTTCTATTGGGAGCACGGTGTTTTGCTTCGGCTTTTTGGTTTGAGTTTAGTCTGCGGGGTTGGGAGTTGGCGCGGGAGCAAATTTTTTCGCCGGAAATGGGTGTCTGAGCGCAGCGAGTTCCATTTCCAAGAAAAAACATTCCCCGCCGCCGCGATCAATCCACCGCAACCAAAAGGCTACGCTTTACCGGCAAAAACCTCACACCGCACGAGAATGCCACTCATTAGGCCGCGGCACGAATAACAGAAACACAAATCCAAATGCCAGCGCCCCTACCCCTATACCGAACGCTGACGACAGGGTTCCACCGGCATCCAGCCACTGTTTAGTCAACCAGGGGCCGACCATTTGGGTAAATCCATACAAAGCCACCATCGCAGCAGACAGGCGCGGCCCCTGGTGCGGGTGCAGTGCCCGGCCAATGCGCTGGGTCAGCAATACCGTACCCAGGAAAGTAACGCCCACCAGAATCGCACACAGAATCAGCCCCGGCGCACCCGGAACGACCACCGCAGCAAGCACACCCGCTAACTGAATGGCAAAATTGAGTTTCAGCGCCTTAACATCACCCATGCTGGCGCCCAGACGATTCCATATCCAGGGTGCCGCAATGGTGGATAGCGCCACCAGCAACCAGCTGCCGTCCTGCAACCAATGCTCGGGTTGCAACTCTACGTTGGCCAGCAGCGGTAGAAACGTCATCGGCAGAATATAACCCAGGCCAGCGCCGGCGTAAGCCAGAAACAATGGCGTACTGGCTCGGTCGAACAGTCGGGTGCTACGCGCTTCACCACTGTTGTTAGTCGCCACCGGTGAATGCATCGGCACATCCAGCTGCATCAGCTTCCAGGTACCCCAGGCCGCCAGCGGAATGGAAATAATCGCAGCCGGCCACCAGCGTTCCGGGCCTTCCAGCCAACCCGCCGTGCCACTGACCACACCTGCGGACAACAGCAGGCCAAAACCTACGCCGAAATACACCAGCCCGCTCAGGCTGGCGCGGTTACGCAACACCAGCCACTCCAGAATAAGCGCTGGTGCCTGCACAAACACCACACCATTGGCCACGCCGTTAAGCCAGCGAGTCGTGGAAATAGCCGTCAGATCGGTTTCAACCGCCACCAGCAAACTGGTGACAATGTGCACCACCACGGCCAGCGGCAAAATACGGCGAATATGGTCAATGCGGTGCCAGCGGATGGCCAGCACCGCGCCCATCAGATAGCCCATATAATTCCAGGTGGCCACGGCCGCGCCATCTGCGGCGGAAAACAGGCCGTCATTCACCAAATAGGGCAAAAGTGGGGTGTACATAAAGCGCCCAAGGCCGTGCACCACAAGAAGAAGCACTGCACCGGCGGCCAGTGCGGTAAAAAGTTCGCGAGGAGTGGCAGGCGACGAGTGAAGTGCGGCAGAGGCCGTTTTCTGAGTCATGTGAATTACTTGTGATTATAAAAACCATTGAAGCAGGACTGAATTAATAAGCGGAGCTGTTTGTCTGACGCTGGCGGTCTGCCCAGCGGTAAATCTGTTCGAAGCCATCGGCTATTTGCTGCGGTTTATGGGGCGGCTGTATCAGCGCCACCACTTCGGCCGAGGGGCCGATCAGTGCAAAGTGGCCGCTGTGGTCCACCAATAAACCACCCTCCGTTTTACGCTGAACAAACACGGCGCCTAAGCTGGTCGCCAAGGCCCGGGTTATGTCGATATCACCACTGTAACCGTGGAAATTTTCACCAAAGAAGCCCGTATAATTTTTCAGAACTTCCGGTGTGTCGTGTTCCGGGTCGGCGCTGACCAGCAGGTAGCGTGGCTGGGGCAAGTTAGCAGGCAGCAACTTGTTGGTCTGGCGCAGGGCCGCCATAGCTACCGGACAAATATCCGGGCAGTTGGTGTAGCCTACAAAAGCAAAGGTCCAGTGGCCGCGGAGATTTTCACGGGTAACGGTCTGGCCGTTTTCATCTGTCAGTTCAAATTCGATCACCGGCCGCGGCTGCTCATACACGTAAATATTGGCGCTGGCCAGATCCGGTGGCTGTTCGACCGGTGCTGGCTCTGCCAGCCAATACCGCGCTACAGACAGGCCGAACACAGCCACTATCGCCAGTACTAGCAAGATTACCGTTGTGCGAATCTGGCGGGTCATCGGGGCTCCATATCAGGCATCAAATAAAGGCATAGTGGTCAACCAGTAACACCACAAACAGCGCCATCAGATAGGTGATCGAATATTTGAAGGTGTCCAGCGCTACGCGCCGATCGTCACCGCGCAGCAAGCGTATCGCATACTGCAAAAAGCGCAAGCCAAGCACAAGGGCGCCGACCAGATAAATCATGCCGGACATTCCAGTCACAAACGGTAGCAGGCTAACCGCAAGAAGAATGAGAGTGTACAGCAGGATGTGCAGTTCCGTGTAGTAATTACCGTGGGTCACCGGCAGCATGGGGATGCGGGCCTTGGCATACTCTTCCTTGCGGTGAATCGCCAATGCCCAGAAATGCGGTGGCGTCCAGGCAAAAATAATCAGTACCAGTAGCAGCGCATGGCCATCCACCTGCCCAGTTACCGCAGTCCAGCCCAGCAACGGCGGCATGGCGCCGGCCAGCCCACCAATCACAATATTCTGCGGCGTGGCCCGTTTCAGAAACAGCGTATACACGCCGGCATAACCCACCAGCGACGCTAATGTCAGCCAAGCTGTCAGGCTGTTCACCAGCAACATCAGTATCGCCATACCGCTCAGCGCCAATACGCCTGCGAATAACAGTCCTTCAACACCAGTAATCCGCCCTGTGGCTACCGGGCGTTTGTGAGTACGCGCCATAACAACGTCCACTTTCTGGTCAACCACGTGGTTAATCACCGCGGCCGCGCCGGCCAGTAACGCAATGCCAGCGTTGCCGAACACCAGAACCTGCAAAGACGGCAGACCGGAAACCGCCAGCAGCATGCCAATAACAGAAGTCAGAATCATCATCGCGACGACTTTGGGCTTGGTCAGCTCCAGATAGTCGCGCCAGTGCGCTGCAGCACGGTTACCGGCCGAATGGTCGACAGAATTGTCGACAGAGTTGCCTAAAGAATTGCCAATAGCGTTGGCTGGAACCGGCAAAACGTTCGCTTGCTCACTCATGCCGTTATCTCCTGATGCTTTGCTGAATTCATCGAATTGTTTTTATTGTCTTTCGCGCCCGAAAGTTGTGCCGGCGAGCCCTGGGCCAACTGACACTGGTGCCAGATCAGCTGAATCACGCTCAGCAGCAGCAGCGCACCGGTGGCGTTATGGGCCACGGCGACCGCCAGTGGAATATAGAGAATCACATTGGCCAGGCCAAGCGCAATCTGTGCCAGCAAAACAACTGCTACTACAGCCACTGACTGCCCCAGGCCATTGCGCCGGCGCCGGGCCCACAGCAGCGTCAGTAACACGCTGAAATAAACCATTACAACAACGGCGCCCAGGCGATGGCTGACATGAATAGCCACGCGGCCATCAGCGTTGAGCTGCCCGCCCAGATAATTGGGACCAACATGCTGGGTAATATCAAAGCCGTGGGCAAAGTCCATGTCTTGCGGCCACCACTGGCCACCGCAGGTGGGTAAGTCGGTACAGGCCACGGCGGCATAGTTGGCTGCTGTCCATGCGCCCAAGGCAATCTGCATAATCACCAGCAATAGCCCGCCATAAAGCCAGGGTCGAAGACGCGAGCCCGAGCGGGCAGACGTCAACCCAGCTGTTTGCGGCGACTCGCCCCGAACACGGCTGCGCAACCTTAACACCAGTAGCGCCAGCAAACTCAAGGTGGTAAAGCCTCCCAGCAAATGCAAAGCCACCACCTGAGGCCACAATTTCAGAGTAACGGTCCACATGCCAAACGCGCCTTGCAGCACAATAAAACCGGCTATAAACAGGGGCAGTTTTACCGGGACGTTCAGTTTGCGTTGGCGCACAGCGTAAGCCGCCAGCCCGAACACCAGAAGGCCCAGCATGCCGGCCGCATAGCGGTGAATCATCTCGGGCCAGCCCTTGGCGACATCCACCGGCGTTTCCGGAAAGCGCGCATTGGCGATGGCAATGCTTGTTTCGCTTTGCGGCACCGTCAGAAAACCGTAGCAACCAGGCCAGTCCGGGCAGCCCAGGCCGGCGTGTACCAGCCGGGTCCAGGCGCCGAGCATGATCACCACCACGGCCAGCCCAACGGCCAGCACGGCCAGGCGCAACATCAGGCGGGAGATCCTTGCGGATTCGGTATTGCCGGCGTCATTCTTTGTCATCATCATCCGCCTTAGCCGATTCGCGAAATTTTCAGCAGATGTTTCAGGTCATCCAACACATCGCCCCCCGGTATGCCTGCCGGGTAGCGCATCATAATGTTGCCTAAGGGGTCTACCAGCAGCAGTTGAGGCGCCTGGGAAGGCTCCACGCCCGGAGGCCATACGGGTGTTTGGGCCGGCAACGGCGTAAACCGCTCCATACGCTCAAAGTCTGCCGCCCAGCGCTGGTCCAGAGCCGGTGGCAAGCTTGTCAGGGCCGCACCACGGCTGACCCGCGTGGCGTATTTTCCGAGCGCAATGTTGGTTTGGCGTGTGGTGTACAGCAGTTGTTGGCAAACCTCTGTGCAGTTGCCCGCCACCACCAACAGCAACCACGTGGCGCTGGTTTGCGTTGGGCCGAAACGGGCTGCCAGCGGTGCGCCCTGCGCAGTTTGTAGCTGCAAATTGCTAAGCGGAACAAGAGGCGTCACCAGAGCGCCGTTGTTGGTGTGCTCAGCCGGATTGAGCCAGCCGCCGTAGAACATCGCACTGGCCAGAATAATCGGGCCAAAACCCACCGCCATAAGCAGCAGCGCCATGCGCCGCCCTTTGCGTATCTGCTGCGGACTCATGGACTTGGGCGAAGCTGTCTGGGAAGTCTGCTGGGCCACCGTTGTTGTCATTATTGGCTCCTGAACGGGTCACGGCTGTTGTGGTTAAAGTGTGGTTGATGTGTGGCTAATCTGCGGCTTTACGGTAACTCGCCACTATCGTCAATATAGTCAGCATTAGCGCCAACGCAAACCACTGGGTAGCGTAACCGTAATGGGTCGCAGCGGCCATTCGGTCTGGCGCCCAGTCGGCTCGCAGTGCGCCCGGCTGGTTCTGGTCAGCCAGGCGTAAAATCAACTCGGGCAATTCTGGGACCACGTCTTGCGCCACCTCCGGGGGCAGGCTTTGCACCCGCCTTGGCCAACCACTGCCGGCCTGAACGGCAGCCAGCACGGGTGGTTGGGGAAAGTCTGCCAGGCGTCCGGAAATTTCTATCCGTTCTTGTGTCACCGAGGTTTCCGGCAGCTGCTGACGGGTACGCGGTGCAATTACCCAGCCGCGATTGACCACCAGCGCCGGCCCCTGGAGTGGATAAAACACCGTTAACACCTCGTATCCAGCCATGCCATCGCGGGTGCGATTGTCCAGCAGCCAGGTGGTATCGCCGTATGATCCGTTAAGCTTTACGGGTCGACCTGCATCCAGGCCCTGCTCTACCAGCTGCGGCCAGGCCAGTTCAGACGTCTGCTGGTCCCATTGGCCCTGCTGTTGCTGTTTGAACTCGGCACGCTGCAGCTGCCACACTCCCAAACCCAGTAACAGCGGCAAAAACAAGCCACTGAACAGCATAAGACGCCAATCCCAGTGCCAGTAACGCCGTGGACCCTGCAAATCACCCATGCTTTGCTATAGTGAACAGACCAGCTAACCGAACGGACCTGTACATGTTAAAAACACTCATTGTTACCCTATTACTGGCGGTGATCGTCAGCCTGTTCAGCGGCCTGTTTTTTCTGATTCGCGACGGTGGAAAAACCAATCGCGTTATCAATTCCCTCGCGCTGCGCGTTGCCCTGAGCGTGCTGTTGCTGTTGGTCATTTTGCTGTCGCTCTGGCAAGGCGGCTTAACGCTGAATCCTACACCCTAACTTCAGCCCTGATAGCAGGTCTGACAGCAGGTCTGACAAAGCAGAAGAGCGATGTCAGACCACGTATACAAACACAAACAGCACCAGCCAGACCACGTCTACAAAGTGCCAGTACCAGGCAGTCGCCTCGAACCCGAAGTGGTTGTCAGCAGTGAAATGACCTTTTCTAATGCGTATTAGCATCACAATCAGCATGATGGTGCCCAAAATCACGTGAGCGCCGTGGAACCCGGTCAGCATAAAGAAGGTGCTGCCATAAATTCCGGATTGCAGGGTCAGGTTCAAATCCTGATAGGCGTGCATGTATTCTTCAGCCTGCAGACCCACAAATACCAGCGCCAGAACAATAGTGGCGCCCAGCCACAGCTTCAATTTTTTACGGTTATCGGCCTTTAGCGCATGATGGGCAACGGTAATGGTGAATGACGAGCTCACCAATAAAATGGTGTTTATCAACGGCAAGCCCCACGGCCCTATGACGCCCTTGGGCGCTGGGTACAAGCTGGGGTCGGGCGTGTTAATCAGCGGCCAGGTCGCCTGAAACCCTTCCCACAACATATTCGAGCTACCGCGATCGCCCTCGCCCCCCAGCCAGGGAATGGCAAACACCCGGGCGTAAAACAGGGCGCCAAAAAACGCTGCGAAAAACATGATTTCAGAAAAAATAAACCAGCTCATGCCCCAGCGGAAAGACCGGTCCATTTGTGGGCTGTAAAGGCCAGCGCGGCTTTCACGCACCACGCTGCCAAACCAGCCGAAAATCATATAGGCCATCAATAACAGGCCCACAGTAAAGATCATCCAACCACTGCTGGTACTGGCACCCTGACCGCCGTCGACCATAATAGTGGCTGCGCCGAACAGCGTCGTACCCAGCCCAAACGTAGCAATAATCGGCCACTTGCTTTGATCCGGTACGTAATACTCCTGGTGTTCCGACATAATCAATGCACCTCCGGTGGTGTGGAGAATGTGTGGTAAGGCGCAGGTGAAGGCACGGTCCATTCCAGGCCCTCCGCGCCGTCCCAGGGATTGGCCGCCGCTGGCTCACCGACGCCGCGGGCGCATTTCACGACAATGAACAGGAACAGAAGCTGCGTAGCCCCGAACAGGAAGGCACCTATGCTGGACACCATGTTGAAATCGGCAAATTGCAGGGCGTAATCCGGGATACGCCGCGGCATGCCCGCCAGTCCCAGAAAGTGCATGGGGAAAAACGCCAGGTTCATACCCACGAACGACAGCCAGAAATGGGTCTTGGCCAGGGTTTCGTCATACATGTAGCCGGTCCACTTGGGCAGCCAGAAGTACGCAGAAGCAAAGATGCCAAAGATTGCGCCTGGCACCAGCACGTAGTGGAAATGCGCCACCACAAAGTAGGTGTCGTGGTATTGGAAATCGGCCGGAGCAATGGCCAGCATCAGCCCAGAGAACCCCCCCACAGTGAACAGAATGACGAACGCGATGGCGAACAGCATCGGCGCCTCGAAGGTCAGCGAACCACGGAACATGGTCGCCACCCAGTTAAACACCTTAACCCCGGTGGGTACCGCAATCAGCAAAGTGGCATACATAAAGAACAGCTGGCCGGCGACGGGAATACCCACCGTAAACATGTGGTGGGCCCATACCAGGAACGAAAGCAGCGCAATGGCGCACGTTGCGTACACCATAGAGGCATGGCCAAACAGCGGTTTACGGGAAAACGCCGGAATTATGTGGGAAATAGCGCCGAACGCCGGCAAAATCATGATGTACACCTCGGGGTGCCCGAAGAACCAAAATATATGCTGGAACAGCACCGGATCGCCGCCACCGGAGGCGTCAAAGAAGCTGGTACCGAAGTTGATGTCCATCAGCATCATGGTCAACACGCCTGCCAGCACCGGCATAACCGCCAGTAAAAGAAACGCGGTAATCAGCCAGGTCCACACAAACAGGGGCATTTTCATCAGGGTCATGCCCGGCGCACGCATGTTCAAAATGGTGGCAATCACGTTAATGGCGCCCATAATCGACGACGCACCGGCAATGTGCAGGGCAAATATGAAGTAAGTGGTGCTAGGTGGACCGTAAGTGGTCGACAGCGGCGCGTAGAAGGTCCAGCCGAAGTTGGGGCCGCCGCCGTCCATAAACAGAGTGGATAACAGAATCAGGAAGGAGCAGGGCAGCAACCAAAAGCTCCAGTTGTTCATCCGCGGCAGGGCCATGTCCGGTGCGCCGATCATCAGCGGTAACATCCAGTTAGCCAGGCCCACAAAGGCCGGCATCACCGCACCAAACACCATAATAAGGCCATGCATGGTGGTCATCTGGTTGAAAAATTCCGGCTGTACGATTTGTAGCCCGGGCTGGAACAGTTCGGCGCGGATGACCATGGCCAAGGTGCCGCCCAACAGGAACATAGCAAAACTGAACATCAGGTACATGGACCCGATGTCTTTGTGGTTGGTCGTGAAGAGCCAACGAGTCCAACCCCTGGCTGGGCCGTGATGATCGTGGTTCTGCCCTAAAGAATGCTCTGAGGTGTGAGCGTCTGCAACCGTACTCATAGTATCTCCCGTAACCGCCGTTTTATTCTTGTAGGAGCCTGGGTTGGCAGCGTGACGCCGCCAACGGATCACTGTTGTTGCTGAATCTTGTAATCAAAAATGTCCTTGGGCGTCACCATGTCGCCCACGTTATTACCCCAGGCGTTACGCTCGTAGGTGATGATCGCCGCAATATCGACTTCGCTAAGCTGCTCGCCAAAGGCCTGCATGGCGGTACCGCGTTTGCCGTTAACCACAATATCGATATGGCCAGCTATGTCGCCGACGGCGATAGCACTGCCACGCAGCGCCGGAAACGACGGCGGCAAGCCGCTGCCATCGGCCTGGTGGCAGGCGGCACAAGCGCTTTGATAACTTTGCTCACCGCGCTCCATCAGTTCGTCCATGGTCCATTCTTTTTGTGTCAGTTCTTTTTCTTTCTGCGCTGCCTCGCGCTGCTCACCCATCCAGGTCTGATACTCAGCCAATGGCACGGCCTCTACCACGATCGGCATAAAGCCGTGGTCTTTACCGCACAGCTCGGTGCATTGGCCGCGATAAGTACCTGGCGTATCTACGCGAATCCAGGCTTCGTTGATAAACCCGGGAATGGCGTCTTTTTTCAGGCCAAACTCAGGCACCCACCAGGAGTGGATGACATCGTTTGCAGTCATCAGTAACCGCACTTTCTGGCCCACCGGCACTACTAACGGGTTGTCAACTTCCAGCAGGTAATTCTCACCCTTGGCCTGGCGGTTGTTGATCTGGTCGCGGGGGGTGCTCAGGCTGGAGAAAAAACCAACCTCTTCGTCCAGATAATCGTACTTCCATCGCCACTGGTAGCCGGTGATCTTGATGTCCACATCGGCTTCGGTGGTGTCATACATATCAATCAGCGTAGCGGTGGCTGGAATTGCCATAGCCACAAGAATAACCAAAGGAATGATGGTCCAAAGCACTTCCACCGTGGTGTTCTCGTGGAAGTTCGCGGGTTTGTGACCGCGAGACTTACGATGGGCGAAGATCGACCAGAACATGACGCCGAACACCACAACACCGACGACAACGCAGATCCACAGAATGGTCATGTGCAAGCCGTAAATGTCGTTGCTGGTTTGGGTAACACCGGGGCTCATGTTCATGGTCCAGTCCGCCATGGACATCACCGGGAACAGAGCCAAGCCGCATAGGGCCAAAGCCCGTTTTGCGTGCACACGCATATTGCGTCTCCACATGGATTATTATTGTCGGGTGAAAGACTGCTTTCGAATATCTAGAACACCATTATAGACATAGATAACGAAAAGGCTAACAAACAGCTGAAATTTAACAATGTTATGATTCCAGCGCTTTACCGCTGTGACTATTCTGGATAGCCGTTATGAGGCCCTTGCACCGTTTAACCCGCCTGGATCGCCGATTATGGGCGTTGGCGTGGCCGTTGATGCTCACCAACCTGACTGTCCCGATGCTTGGCCTGGTAGACACCGCCGTGCTGGGGCACCTGCCAGATCCGCAATATCTTGGCGCCGTAGCTTTAGGCGCCAACCTGTTCAGCATTCTGTACTGGACCTTCGGCTTTATGCGGATGGGCACCACCGGTTTGGCGGCTCAAGCCTGGGGCAAACGTGACGAGTACGAGCAGGTGGCACTGCTGGTGCGCTCGCTGTTGCTGGCGGTGGCCATCGGTCTGTTGCTGATTATTTTTCAACAGCCATTGATACACACAGGCCTGGCGCTGATGAACCCCAGCGCCGGCGTGCTGGAACTGGCCTCCGAATACGCCGCCATACGCATCTGGAGCGCGCCGGCGGTGCTGTGCCAGTACACCCTGGTGGGCTGGCTAATTGGTACCCAGTATTCCCGCGGCCCAATGATCATGCTGGTAGTGGCCAACGGCGTGAATCTGGTGCTAGACGTACTTTTTGTGACCGGATTCGGCTGGAACAGCCGCGGTGTGGCCATGGCGACGGTTATCGCGGAATACGGTGCGGCGCTGATTGGGTTGGCGATCGTGTTAAGGCGCATGCCCGAGGGCCAGCGCATGACCCGCGCGCTGATCGGCACCCTTGCAGACTACCTGCGCATACTTCAGGTAAACCGTTTTATTATGGTGCGCACCATCACCTTGCTGCTGGCGTTTGCCTTTTTTACCGCTCAAGGCGCGCGCCAGGGCGACGCTATTCTGGCCGCCAACGCGGTACTGTTTACTTTTCTGCTGGTTATTTCCAACGCTTTGGATGGCTTTGCCAACGCCGCTGAAGCTCTGATAGGCGAGGCCGTCGGCCGTGGCAGCCGGCGCCAGTTCAAAAGGGTATTCGACACCGCCCTGCGCTGGTCGGTTTGGGGTGCCCTGCTGCTGACAGCGCTTTTTGTGCTGGGTGGCCAGATGCTGATCGGGTTATTAACCAGCATCGAATCCGTGCAAATTAACGCCTGGCAGTATTTGCCCTGGGTGTGGCTGCTGCCTTTCACCGCGGTGTGGGGGTTTCTGTTTGACGGCGTTTTCATTGGTGCCACCCAAACCCGCGCCATGCAGAACACCATGCTGTTTGCCGCCCTGGGCGTGTATTTGCCGGTGTGGTGGCTGACCACCGGCTGGGGAAATCACGGGTTGTGGTTTGCGATGATCAGCCTGATGCTGGCGCGAGCCTTGAGTATGGGATTGGTATACCTGCATTTTAATCGTCAGGGGCGCTGGTTTCGTAGAAATGAGGACCCATAACAGCTGCCCGCATCCAGATTAAATTGTTGACGCCCTGGCCGGCAAGGCTGAAATAGTCGTCTACACTTTATTAACATCACAGGCTTCACCCTGCGCCTAACTAGGCCATTTGCCTGCACAACCCATGTACCCGTGACATGAACGGGAGGCGCCTTGCGATCCTTTTACGTATCGACACCGGCAACCGCGCACATGACTCCGAAGGTAGTCTTGGACATCATTGACACTGCAAGGTGCAGGGAAGCCCGCTCAGGCGCTTTTTTGCGCCACCTGCAGCTGCGTGCCCAGGCGCTGCCAACGTGCATCAGCTTTAACAGTCGAGCGCCGGCTAGCTGCCTGTTCCAGTTTTCGGTGGAATACATCGAAACGGCCCCGCGGCTGATTCACGCGGTTGACACCTGCGCCCGCGACGCCGGCCACGAAGGTCTATTCACGCCCTTTCTAGACGCCGCCATCCGTTTTTTTACCAACCCGTCGGTGCTTCTTAGTCGCTATATAGGCCTTGACGGGCTTCTAATCAGCGCCTATCTGTGCCACCGCCTGATGGAAGACATGTACGACAACAACCACAGCTTCCGCCGCAGCCAACTGGTGGATCTGGAGGCCACACGGGCCAACCTGCTGGTACACGAACTCATTGGTGAGCCGTTCGCCAATGAGTTGGACGATGCCGTAGCCATCACCGTGCGGCAGATTGCGGGCAGCCCGGACTACTATGATCTTAACCTGGACCCGTTTGTGGCACAGGCCAACAACGCGGCCTGGGACTCAATGCGACAGTATTGGGAAAACCTGCTAGTGCGTAATCACATTCGCTTTACTCTAGGCAATCGTCGCCGGCGCTAGCCTCTGCTACCTTTAGCATTTGTTATATGACATTCACTAGCTTGCGCCTGACGCCGAAGCGGTTAAGCTGTGCGCTGTTTTTTACCTGCCTCGGGACCAAAACCATGCTTGCCAATACCGATCTTGGAAAACTGATTATCCGCCTCACTCTGGGCGGTCTGCTGCTGTTTCACGGCATCGATAAACTGATGAATGGCGTGGGCTTTATTGAAGCCCAGTTAGTCAGCCATAACCTGCCGGCGTTTCTGGCCTGGGGCGTGATTATTGGTGAAGTCCTGGCCCCGTTGATGATTATTCTGGGTTTTCACACCCGCATAGGCGCCCTGTTGATTGTCGCAAACATGTTGGTGGCCCTGGCCTTGGTGCACAGCCATCAGTTAATGACCCTCAGTGGCAATGGCGGGTTGCAGCTAGAACTGCAGTTTTTCTTTCTGATGAGTGCGGTGGCGGTTTTTTTCTTCGGCTCCGGCCGTTATACCGTCCGCAACTGAGTGCCAAAGAGAAATTCCGTATCTGCTGAAGCTTCACTGAAATCCGACCGCTATTGCCACTTTAAAGGTAAAGGCTGGTGAGCTTGTCGATATGGAAGCAACTCGTGCTAGTCTGCTGGTATACAAGTTCATGGGCGAACCTGGCCGTACCTGACCCCGCCCGGCCCTGCAGGTTCTGCTCCATCGAAAGATTCTGCCCAACCGAAAAGTTCATAGCCAAAATGAAAAATCAAACCGTTTTGCTGCTAGCCTGTTGTCTTTTGCCGGCTTCTTTACTGGCAGATGAGTTGACGGTCAGGGTTCAGCTTGCTGACGGCACTGGTCCGGTCGCTGGCGCTGTGGTGTATATGAATGACGGCAGCAAGCCATCTCCTGTGCGGTCAGCAGTGTCTCAGAGAGACCGAATGTTTCATCCCCACGTGTTGATTCTGCCTGTAGGTTCTAGCGTGGACTTCCCCAATCGAGACAACACCCAGCATCACGTCTATTCTTTTTCGCCGGCAAAAACCTTTAATCTTGAGCTTTATGCTAATAGGCTCGAAGCGCCGGTTGTGTTTGATCAGCCCGGAATTGTAGAGCTTGGCTGTAATATTCACGACCATATGCAGGCTTTTATTGTCGTGGCTAACACTCGTGCAATAGGCCAAACCAATGAGCAGGGCGAGGTAACGATCGCGCTGGACTTTGGCGACGCTCAGGTACCCGGCTCGCTGAACCTGAATATCTGGCACCCACGCCTGCCAGACAATACCAAGCCGGTGGTTCGGGAAATTACGGCCGCCAGCCTGACCAACGCCGGTATCGAAACCGTCAGCATTGAGCTTACGCCCGAGCCAAGTCTCGAAGGCCCGATGAATAATCTTCAAAAGCGATTTCAGAACCTTTGATGGGCGGACTGACTAGCCGCATAGGATTTCGCGGTCGCCTGGTTACGGCCATGGTTGCGCTGGTTGCTCTGGTAAGCCTGCTGATCGGTGCGCTGATGATGGTGTACCTGTTTGAAGACGAAAACCGCCGCGCCCTGGAACAGCTCACAATCGCCGAGCGCCTTACCACCGAAGTGCTTGAACGCCGCACTGATCTTGAGCTTTCCCGTCTGAATGTCGTTGTCCGTGACTTTGGTTTTCGCTCTGCGATTGCCAGCGGCGATCCGGCAACTCTAAACAGCGCTCTTGAAAACCACAGCGGGCGCGTAGACGCGGATTTTGCATTGCTGCTGGACAGCCAAGGACAGCTGCTGGCCTCTACGCTGACCCAAAAGGCGCCCGACATCAACGAAATGCAACTGGCTACGGCGCGTAAAAGCGGTGTTGCCCGTTCACTGCTGACTATTGATCAGCGTGGCTATGAGATGCTGGTCATTCCCATAGAAGCGCCTGGGTTAAGAGCCTGGCTGGTTGCCGGTTTCGAACTGGATCAGGAACTGGCAAACATCATCACCCGGCTAAGTGGCAGTTCGGTTATTTTCCGAGCGAGTCCGAACGGCCCTGGCGGTTTCATCAACTTTGCTACGTCCTCCGATATCGACAGTACCGAAGACCCCGCACTAAACGGAACTGAGAGTAACCAGAACTTTATCAAAAGCGATCGCTACTTCACCCGCATACTGGATCTGGGAGGTTTCGGGCAAATTTCATTCGAAGCGGTTCTTCTGACCAGCCGGGAAGCGAGCCGGCAAAACTACTGCAGCCGAGCCTTGGAAATAGCCCTGCTGGTCACTGTCATCATGGCACTGGCGATATTACTGGCACTCCTTACCGCCAGGCATCTCGGCCGGCCAGTGTTACAACTTGCCGATTATGCCCGGGCAGTGGGCCACGGAGACAACCCTCCGGCTCCTGATATCCGCACTGGCGGCGAGCTGAGGCAGCTCAGGGATACGCTTCGTGACACCTTGGCCCGGCTTATCCGGCGCGAAGGAGAAATCCGCAATGCCGCAACCCATGACGAAGTCACCGGGCTAGGCAACCGCAACGCTTTGATGCAATCAGCCAAAGATAGCTTTGACGCCGGTAAACCCTGCAGCCTGATCGGCCTGCGCGTGAGCGACCTATCGGACATCAACGATACACTCGGTTTGGCATTCGGCGACAAAGTCCTGCTTGGCCTCTCACAACGGCTGCGTGATGAACTTCCCGATGCCGGCATAATTGCTCGCACGGGGGGCGGAGAATTCCTGACATTGATTCCACAGCTCGGCCCGGAAGCACTGGCTCTGCGAGCGCAAGCTCTGCATGACACCGTAGTAGCGCCGCGGAATATTGAAAATACCCCGTTTTCCCTGCGCACTCATCTGATAACACTGCAATTGCCCGCAGACGCCAGCAATAACAGCGAGCTGAGAAGGCGCGTAAACCTGACCTTCGAACACGCCTTCCGGCAGGGCGTTGCGGTCACACGGTACGAGCGTGGGCGGGATGAAGACCATCTACGTGAGCTGAAACTGGTTTCTGACCTGCACAGTGCCGTTCGCAACAATGGCCTGCACATGAACTACCAACCCAAACTGGACAATAGCACCGGGCAGCTACTTCAGGTGGAGGCCCTGGTGCGCTGGATACACCCGGAGTTGGGCTTTATATCACCGGAAGAAGCCATGGCGACACTGAATCGCCTGCGTAACCTAGGCGTAACTCTTTCCATTGACGACTTTGGCACCGGCTATTCCTCGCTATCACAGCTGCGCAAGCTACCCGTTCAGGAACTGAAGATAGACAAATCTTTCGTTCTGAAGTTGAACGCCGAACCTCAGGATCCGTTGATTGTAAAATCCACTATCGATATGGCCCACGGGCTTGGACTAAAAGTAGTTGCCGAGGGTATCGAGAATCTGGAAACCTGGAAATTGCTGCAGGCCTGGGGCTGCGATGTCGGCCAGGGGTTTTATCTGAGCCGTCCGGTTTCTGCGGATAAGCTTGCGCAGACGGTTGCGGCCCTGGCAGAACGCCAGCAGGAACTAAGTGGAATTACGCCGGAGCATTCGCCATGACACGTTTTTCCAGCAAACCGGGTGTTGTGGTATTCCCGCTCTTGCTGACCCTGGGGATTATTGCAACGACCCCGGTCTCTGCGGATGTTGGCAGTCGCCTCTGGGCAACCGGCGGCGTCACTGCTATAGAAGGCAGCGCCGGCGGCGGGTTAGTGCCTTGGGCTTTGCTTGGAAGCTACGCAAGTGATGAAGAATGGGGTGGAACTGTGGCCATAAGTCGGGCCGAGGTGGATGACTACACGCTCGCGGTTGTGGGTGCCGGTTTGGACTGGAACAATCGGATCGAAGTTACATTTGCTCGGTAGACCCTGGATCTGGGCAGCCTGAAACAGGATGAACTCAATCAGGATATTTTCGGGGTGAAAGTACGGCTGATGGGAGACGCTCTCTACAGCCCTTGGGGCCAGTGGTCTGCCGGCGTACAACATAAACGGCAGCGAGATTTCACGGTGCCGGAAGCCATCGGTGCACGGGACGACAGCGGCGGCGACCTCAATAATAGCTATGAGTTTATGGCCGAAGCCGGATAACCTGAGCTTTGCCCGCGAAGACGACTGGTGGGACCTGTTTATTGCCTGGGTACCGGACCGTAGACTGGCCGTAACGGCAGCGTTCGTTAATCTGGATGATGTCGCAACCCTAAAAGACCAGCAGGGTGTTTATCTGTCTCTGCAGGGGGGTTTCTGATCATGCGCTTAGGCACAGTGAAGACCCACTTCGCCGCTCTTGTTGTTCTGGTCAGCCTTGTTCTAACGGGCTGCCAAAGCTTTCACCGCGAACCCGACAATCGCCTCTATCTTCAGTTAGGCGAGCGGGCAGGCATTGCGGATGTGGTGGAAGATCTGCTGTATCTCATCGTGGATGACACGCGAATTAGTCATCAGTTCAAGGGCATAAACGTTGCGCAGTTTCATCGCAACCTGACAGACCAGTTGTGTGAACTCAGCGGCGGCCCATGCCAGTATTCCGGTCGCGAGATGCGCGAATCCCACGCGGCCATGGGCATTACAGATACCCAGTTTAACGCCCTGGCAGAGAACCTTATTCTCGCTATGGAAGAAAACGATGTGCCAACAGCGGCGCAGAACCGGCTGATTAAAAAACTGCTACCGATGTACCCGGATATCCGGCATCTTTAAAAACCCGCAGTGAAAAAAAGTCACAAAAAGGGCTATAAAGACAAAGGCAGCAAAGACAAGTGCAACGAAAACGAGGCACGACACCCGCATGACTGAAAAAAAAATAGATATCCTTCCGGGCCGCTATCGGCACTACAAGGGCAAAGATTACGAAGTGATCGACATTGCCCGCCACAGCGAGACCGAGGAAAAACTGGTGGTCTACCGCTGCCTCTACGGCGATTACAGCCTTTGGGTTCGCCCCCTCAGCATCTTCCGCGAAACCGTAAACGTTGCAGGAGAGCAGCTTCCGCGTTTTGCTCGTATTGACCAACCCTAAACGTTACACAAGCCCTTTGACTAAGCTGGCAAATTACTGCACATTACCGCGTTTTTATAATCTCAGCCTTCGCAAGAAGGCCTGATAGCCCATTACGCGTACCCGGAGTTTGCCATGAATGCCGTTGTTGCTGCGGTGCTGATCATGCTTGTATTAAGCTTGGCCCGCATTCACGTTGTTGTTGCCCTGATAGTAGGCGCCGTATCCGGCGGCCTGATTGCCGGAATGTCGCTGAACGACACCATTGATGCCTTCAACAATGGATTGGGCGGAGGCGCCAAAGTGGCGCTGTCGTACGCCGTTCTGGGCGCCTTCGCGGTAGCCATCGGTAAGTCCGGCCTGGCCAACTTACTGGCGGAAAAAATCCTCGCCAAGGTCGGGCGCAGCGAAGATCATACCGCCGTAAAGAGCGTGCGCTTCATGATCATCGCCATTCTGGTGGCCATTGCGCTGTCGTCCCAGAACATCCTGCCGATTCACATTGCGTTTATTCCACTGGTGGTTCCGCCGCTGCTGTATGTCATGGCCAAGCTGAAAATGGACCGCCGCATGGTGGCCTGCGCACTTACCTTCGGCCTGATTACCCCATACATGTTCATTCCCATAGGTTTTGGTGGCATTTACCTGAACGAAATCCTGATGGCCAAAATCAGCGCCAATGGTGGCGATGTCGAAGGTCTGAGCGTCATGAAAGCTATGGCGCTGCCTGCCTTGGGTATGCTCTGTGGCCTGCTGGTCGCTATTTTTATTACCTACCGCGGCGAACGTAACTACAACCTGAGCGCCATAACCCGCGTCGAAAAAGTCAACACCACCTATAAGCCCATGACTCTGGTCATGGCGCTGGCGGCCATTGTGGTCACCTTTGTGGTGCAGTTGTGGCTGGGTTCCATGATTCTGGGCGCACTGGCCGGCTTCCTGCTGTTCAACTTATCTGGCGTGGTGAAGTGGAAAGAAGCCGACGACCTGTTCACCGAGGGCATGAAAATGCTGGCGATGATTGGTTTTATCATGATCGCCGCCTCCGGCTTTGCCGAAGTCATGCGCGAAACCGGCGAAATTACCACCCTGGTGCAAAGCTCGGTCGACATCATCGGCGCCAACAAAGCCCTGGCGGCTCTGCTGATGCTCTTGGTGGGACTGATGATTACCCTGGGTATTGGTTCGTCCTTCTCCACCATTCCCATCATTGCGGCGCTGTACGTGCCGATGGCGCTGGAAATGGGTTTCAGCTCCATGGCCATCATTGCTCTGGTCGGCACCGCCGGCGCTCTGGGTGACGCAGGCTCGCCAGCATCCGACTCCACGCTAGGGCCCACCGCCGGCCTGAATGCCGACGGCCAGCACAATCACATATGGGATTCAGTGGTGCCCACGTTCTTGCACTTCAACTTGCCGTTGCTTGGGTTCGGGTGGGTTGCGGCGATGGTTCTTTAAAGCTTGGGGACAGATTTGAAATCTGCCCCCTTAAACTTGGGAACGGAAGACCGGGGACGGATTTCAAATCCGTCCCCTTTACGGAAAACTGGCTATGTTATTTGCCAGCCTATCTCTACAGTCAAATGGGAAGGGTGTGGGGTGTCTTTTCTGTCGGGAAAAATATGTCTGAGCGCAGCGAGTTGTTTTTCCCAGAAGAAACGACACCCCGCACCCTCGACCCTCCACCAAAACAAAAGGCTACGTAAACTTCTACCCAGCCACCTAATCCCCACCTTTAAAAAACACCACCTGCTTAACCGTATGGTCATCTTCGTTTTTGCGTTTGTTTACGCGGGTTTGCAGTTCCGGGGCTGCCGGAGCTTCTATGTCAGAAATGCCGTCGGTGAAACCGCAGGCTATACATTCGCGGATTTGTTCGTCAGCGTCGTCGGTGTACATAGTAATTTTGTCCATCTCCGCACAGCGGGGGCAAACGGCTCCGGCGATGAAACGTTTCGGGCTTGGCATTTGATAACTCCATATTAAATGGCCCCTGCCGGCCTTGGCCGGCGGGGCGGGTTGCCTATGGCAAATGGAGTCAGGCGACTTGCGGGCTGATGCCGGTTTGCTGCAGCAGCGCGTCTACCTCGGGTTCGCGGCCGCGGAAGGCTTTGAACAGCTCCATGGGTTCTTGTGAACCGCCTTTTTCCAAAATGTTTTGCAAGAACGACTTGCCGGTTGCCGGGTCGAAAATGCCGTTTTGCTCAAACAGCGAGAACGCGTCTGCAGCCAGCACTTCGGCCCATTTGTAGCTGTAATAGCCCGCTGCGTAGCCACCGGCAAAGATGTGGGAAAACGAGTTGGGAAAGCGATTAAACTCTGGCGACTCAATGACCGCTATTTCATCACGTACCTGACGGTGAACGTCCAGCGGATTGGTTGGCGCTGTGTCCACAAATTCGGCGTGCAGGCGGAAATCGAACAGCGAAAACTCAAGCTGACGCACCAATCCCATGCCGGACTGAAAGTTCTTCGCGGCTAACAACTTTTCCAGCATATCCTGAGGCAGCGGCTCACCGGTTTCGTGGTGGGCAGCAATAAGCGCCAACGATTCCGGGTTCCAGCACCAGTTTTCCAGGAACTGGCTCGGCAGTTCCACCGCATCCCACGCCACACCATTAATACCCGATACGTCCATTACCTCCACCTGGGTCAGCATGTGGTGCAGGCCGTGGCCGAATTCGTGGAACAGGGTGGTGACTTCGTCGTGGGTCAGCAGTGATGGTTTGCCATTCACCGGTGGGGTGAAGTTGCAGGTCAGGAAAGCCACCGGCAGCTGCAGAGTGCCGCGCAGGTTGCGCCAGCGTACTCGGCAATCCGCCATCCAGGCACCGCCACGCTTGCCTTGGCGGGCAAACAGGTCTAGGTAGAACCAGGCAATGGGCTCGCCGTTACGGCTGATGCAGTAAGCGGTGGCGTCTTCGTGCCAGGTTTCTACGTCTGGCTTGGCTTCAATCTGGATATCGAACAGCTTTTCTGTCACGCGGAACAGGCCAGGTACCACTTTGTCCACCGGAAACCAGGGGCGCAAGGCTTCCGGGGAAATGTCGTAGCGCTGTTGGCGCAATTTTTCGCTGTAGTAACCAATGTCCCAAGCCTGCAAGTCGTCCAGGCTATGTTCATCTTTTGCAAAGGCCTTGAGTTCGGCGAATTCCTGCTCTGCCACCGGTTTGGCTTTGTTCGCCAGCTCCGTCAGAAAGCCCAATACTTCGTCGGTATCGCGGGCCATTTTGGTGACCAGGGAACGCTCGGCGAAGTTATTGAAGCCGAGGAGTTGGGCCAGGGCGTGGCGGCGTTTGAGGATTTCCGCCATCACCGGGGTGTTGTCCCAAGTGCCAGCGTCTGGCCCCATATCGGACGCGCGGGTAACAAAGGCTTCATACACTTCGCGGCGCAGCTCTCGGTTGTCGCAGTAAGTCATTACGGGGTGGAAACTGGGGAAATCCAGGGTGATTACATAGCCATCCAGCTCTTTCTGTTTGGCCGCCGCTTTGGCACCTTCCAGCGCGCTTTCGGGCACGCCGGCCAGCTCGCTTTTATCGGTGATCTGTTTGAACCAGTGCTGGGTGGCGTCCAGTACATTGTCACTGAAGCTGTTGGACAGCTCCGAAAGCTCACGGGTCAGATCGGCGTAGCGCTTTTTCTGATCATCGGGCAGGTCAACGCCGCCCAGGTGGAATTCCCGCAGGGTGTTTTCCACGGCTTTGCGCTGGGCTTCACCCAGCTCGCTGAAATCATCGCGGGCTGCCAGCTTTTTGTAGGCCTCGCACAAAACCGCATTCTGGCTCAGCTCGGTGCTGTACTCGGTGAGCTTTTCCAGGCAGTTCTTATACACCTTGCGCAAGTCGTCGTTGTTCATCACGCCGTTCAAATGGGAAATCACCGACCAGGCGTTGCTCAGTTTGTTCTCAAGCGACTGCATGGGCTGAACCAGGGTGTCCCAGTCGGGTTCTTCGTTCTGGGCCAGGCTGTTAATTTTCACGTGGTTTTCACTGAGAATCTGGTCGATCGCTTCTTCCATATGCTCAGTGCGCACGTGTTCAAATTTCGGTAGCAGATCATTGGTCAGTAGTGGATTATTCATGGTTCCCCTTCTCAGCGGTTCAAATGTCAGGTAATTTCAGGTGACTCCGATAATGCGGGGAGTATCCGGGGGAGGCCTTTCCGAAACTGTGCGTAGCCATGGATGGCGGAGCCCAAGCGCCACATGGATGTGCTTGAGCGTGTTTCGGAAAGGCCTCCCCCGGATACTCCATACTCCAGAACAAAAAAGCACCTAAAGGACTATGTAATGGCGAATGTACGTTCTCACAAGGGTAGCACGCCACAATTTGGCGAGCGCACCTGGGTAGACCCCAGCGCAGTCGTGATTGGCGATGTGATTACCGGCGAAGATTGTTCGATATGGCCGATGACGGTGGTACGCGGTGACATGCACAAAATTCGCATTGGCGCGCGCTGCAGTGTTCAGGACGGCTCGGTGCTACACATCACTCACTCCAGTGATTTCAACCCCGGCGGTTGGCCGCTGATTATTGGTGACGACGTTACCATCGGCCACAAGGCGCTGCTGCATGGCTGTACTGTGGGCAGCCGGGTGCTGCTAGGCATGGGCTGTATTATCATGGACGGTGCAGTGGTGGAAGACGAGGTGATTCTCGGCGCAGGCTGCCTGGTACCCCCGGGCAAGCGTTTGGAATCTGGCTACCTGTACGTGGGTTCGCCGTGCAAGCAGGCAAGGGCGCTGACCACTAAAGAACGCAGCTTTTTCCCTTATACCGCCAGCAATTATGTGAAGCTCAAAGACGAGTATCTGGCTGAGGTAGACAATTACCCGTACTGATTAGAAATAGAAACGTAAAGTGCCGATGCCCGCTCTCGCCCTCACGGAACAATTTCCGCTGGAAGTTGTTCCGCGGGGGTGTCGGCGTTGCACTCCGGATCGCGGATAGCAATTTCCACTCGCCGGTTCACGGCACGGTTTTCCGGGCTGTTGTTGGGCACCAGCGGGTTGGTTTCAGCACGGCCGGCGGCCATCACCCGATCGGCCGGCACATCACGGTTCAGAACCAACTCGTGTACCACCGACACCGCCCGCGCCGCTGAAAGATCCCAGTTGGAACGGTAACGGCTGCTGGCGATGGGCCTGTCGTCTGTATAGCCGGCCACCACCACATCGCCACGGCAATTTTTCAGCACGTCCACTACCCGCTCGATAATGGGCAACATATCTTTCTTGATAGTGGCGTCGCCCGACAGGAATGTGGCGTCGTCAGAGAAACGTATAATCACTTGGCGCTGGTCGTAGTTGATGCTCAAGGCGCCGCTAGCCACTTCGTTTTCCAGTTCCTGAATCAAACTGCTAGCCAAAGTAATGACGCCTTCAGACACCGGAGTAACGCCGTCGCTGGTCACGCGTTCGTTGATCAATTCAGGCTCAGCCTGCAACGGTTTGTCTGGATCCAAGCTGCTGTTTTCGTCGGAAATCTTGATCGGCAAGCTGCCACCACCGTCCGCGATCAGGTTGCCTGAACCGAACGCAACCGACAACGAGCCGGCCATCACTTTGTATTTCTCGATGTCCATTTCAGCGAACGACAACAGCAGTATAAAAAACGTCAGCAGCAACGTGGCCAGGTCGGCAAAGGTCACAATCCACGCTGGCGCGCCAGCAGCGCCTGCTTTTTTACGTTTGGGTAGGGTTGCAAGAGATAAGCGGGCCAATGCTCAGGCTCCCTGTTCGCGTTTCAGACTGGCACGCTGCTCGGGGTTCAGAAACGATGACAGCAGTTCGGTCATTACACGCGGATTTTCGCCCTGCAGGATTTTTTGAATTGAAGTGGTAATCAAAAGTTGGTTACGCATCTCGTCTTCGGCTTTTAACTGCAGTTTATCCGCCAGGGGCAAGGCGATCAGCTGGGCAATAAAAGCGCCGTAAAGCGTGGTCAACAGCGCAACCGCCATGGCCGGACCAATGGAAGAGGGGTCATCAAGGACATTGAGCATTTGCACCAGACCTACCAGAGTACCAATCATTCCTATAGCTGGAGCCGATTCGCCGATGCCACGGAACACTCTTTCTGCGACTTCGTAACGTTCGGAGCTTTGCTGGATTTCATGATGCAGGGCCTCTTCCACCAGTTCTGGCGAATGGCCATCAACGCACAGATTGATAGCTTTTTGCAGAAAAACATTGTCGGTGGTGTGGTTTTCAAGGCCCAAAATACCTTCTTTACGCACCACCATGGCCAACGCGCCCACTTCGCGAATCAGCTCGTCGGGACGCTCTACGCGGTCTATAAACGCCGCACGTGACGCCAGGCGGATAGCGCTCATCACCGAACTCAAACGGAACTTTATCAGCGTCACCGCAAAGGTTCCGCCCAGCACAATGGCCAAACCAGGCAAGTTAAGAAAGGTGAGCAGGGAGGCGTTCGCCAGCATGGCCAGTATCACCACCAGCACCCCGGTAACTAGCCCTACCAGCGTTAGTATGTCCATGCATTAACCTTCGTGTTGTCCATTTGCTTCGCTTGATTTACGTCTGGCTTAGCCTGCCTTGGCCTCAATTAAGGGTGCGCAGGCCCGCGATAACCGGCGCAGTTTGCGGCCGCACCCCACGCCATACTTCAAATGCCTCGGCTGCTTGCTCTACCAGCATGCCCAGGCCGTCGTACACGCGCTTTGCCCCGTTATCCAGCGCCCACTGGTTAAACGTGGTGTTGCTGGCAGCGTACATCATGTCGTAAATCACCGTGTCAGCACCGATCAACGTTTTAGACAGCGGCGGCAAATCGCCCTGCAGGCTAGCGCTGGTGCCATTGATAATCACATCAAATTCGCCAGCGATACTGTCAAACGCTTTGCTGTCGAGCAGAGTAATACCGGCAACGCCGGCAAACAGCGACACCAGATTCTGCGCTTTGGCCGGCGTACGGTTAGCAATCACCAACGTATGCGGCTGTTCCAGCAACAGCGGCGCAAGAACACCCCGTACCGCGCCACCAGCACCCAATATCAAAATACGGGCGCCCTTTAATGCCACTTGATGATTGTGCAGCAAGTCTTGTACCAGGCCTGCGCCGTCGGTGTTGTCTGCCACCAACACGCCGTTGTCCTGGTACAGAGTGTTGGCCGCGCCAGCCTTGAGCGCGCGGGCGCTGTGTCGACCAGCCATCTGCCAGGCCGCTTCTTTAAACGGTACCGTCACGTTCAGGCCTTTGCCGCCGCGCGCAAAAAACCCGGTTACGGTGTTTTCAAAACCGTCCAATGGCGCCTGAATGGCCGTGTACTCCAGCGCTTCGCCGGTCTGGCTGGCAAACAGGTTGTGAATCCGCGGCGACTTACTATGGCTAATGGGGTGGCCAATCACCGCATACAGATCATTGTTCATTGTCGCCCCTTCAGGAAGCTGTGAGCCAGTCGCGACCGGTCAGAAAGTGCTCCAGCAGGCGCGCTTCTTCGCTACCGGGTGCCGGCGTTTGATTATAATCCCAGCGTACCAGAGGCGGCAGCGACATCAGAATGGATTCGGTACGCCCGCCGGACTGCAGCCCGAACAGGGTGCCGCGGTCATACACCAGGTTGAACTCCACGTAGCGGCCACGGCGAAAAAGCTGAAACTGACGCTGAGCATCGCTATAGGGCTGATTTTTACGGGCCTGAACAATGGGTTCGTAAGCGTCAATGTAGCTGTCGCCGATGGCACGCATAAATTCGAAATCACGGGCAAAGTCACCGGTATTGTAATCATCAAAAAACAGCCCGCCCACGCCGCGGGGCTCGTTGCGGTGTTTCAGAAAAAAGTACTCGTCGCACCAGTGCTTGTAGCGCGGGTACACGTCGTCACCAAAGGGCGCACAGGCGTTCGCGGCGGTGCGGTGCCAATGCTCGCAGTCTTCGTCAACGCCGTAATAGGGGGTTAGGTCATAGCCGCCACCAAACCAGTACACCGGTTCGGCGTTTTCCGGGGTCGCGATAAAAAACCGCACGTTGGCATGAGAGGTCGGCACGTGGGGGTTGTGGGGGTGCATCACCAGCGACACCCCCATAGCCTGCCAGGGCGCGCCTGCCAGGTGAGGGCGGTGAGCCGTCGCCGAGGGCGGCATGGTATTGCCCATCACATGGGAAAAGTTCACACCGCCTTTTTCAAACACCTTGCCGTTGCCGATCACCCGGCTAATACCGCCGCCGCCTTCCGTGCGATCCCAGGCGTCGTGAATAAATTCACCGCCACCGTCGGCCACGGCCAGGCGCTGGCAAATGGTATCTTGCAGCTGTAACAGATAGTGTTTGACCGCTTGCGGGTCTGGTTGCTGTGGCATGTTTTCTCCTAGCGTAGCTGCTGGCCGGTAACGATATCAATAATACGGCTGGGTTGGCGATTTCCACCCAGTTCACCGGGCACCACCCAGTCCAGCTGGCCGCGAAAATAGCCCTGGACCTGCCAGGGTGACCGGGCCGGCGCACGCTCCGCGGGGTTGCACGAGGTGGAAACCAGCGGCCTGCCTGCAGCGTTACACAGGGCTTTTACCACCGGGTGTGCACTCACTCTTACCGCAATGGAGCTGTGCTCACCGCGCACCCACTCGGGCACCCGCTGGTGCACATCGGGTAACAGGCAGGTAACGGGGCCAGGCCAATGCTGCAGGGCTCGCTGCTGGAGGTCTTGCGGCAGGGGGTTCAGCAAAAAAGCAATCTGCTCCACCGAAGCCGCCACCAGAATCATGCCTTTGTGCACTGGGCGCTGTTTCAGATCCAGAATGCGCTGCACCGCAACCTGGTCCCAAGGGTCACAGCCAAGACCCCAAACGGCTTCCGTCGGATAAGCGAGCACGCCGCCTTGGTGCAGAGTGCGGCGTGCGCAATGTAATTGCCAGTCGGTCAGCGGGTGGTCTGTTGCCATAGGGGAGTCGAGCCTGAATAAAATCACTGTTGGCACCGGGTTCAGGCAATGCGGACATATCCGCCAGGCGCCGCTGTGACAAGGCCCTGCAGCTCTAACAAAAGCAGGGACTGCATCAGTTGATCAGCGCTCAACCCGGTACTCGAACCCAGTACGTCGGTTGATTGCGAATCATACCCTAAAGCCTCCAGCACGGCGATTTCACGGGCGTCCAGGCCCTCGGTGGCAGAACTTCCCAAGCTTTCCGTATTTGCCCCCGGTGTTGTCGGCTCACTCCACCAGCCCCCCAGTTCCTGCAAAATGTCGGCCACGCTTTCTACCAGCGTGGCGCCCTGGCGAATCAGCTGATGGCAACCCCGGGCTACCGGGCTGTGCACCGACCCCGGTATGGCGAACACATCGCGGCCTTGCTCTAAAGCCAGCCGGGCGGTAATCAGCGAGCCGCTTTTCAAACCGGCCTCTACCACCAGAACACCCCGGCTCAAGCCGCTGATGATGCGATTACGTTGGGGGAAATGTGCGGGGCGAGCCTGAGTGCCCGGCGGGTACTCAGACACCAGCAGGCCATTGGCAATCACTCGCTCCCCCAGACGCTGATGTTGGCGCGGATAGATTTTATCAAGCCCGCTGCCAATCACCGCCAAAGTAGGGTGGCCGGCATCCAGCGCACCGGCGTGGGCAGCACCGTCGATGCCCAGCGCCAGGCCGCTGTTAACCAACAGATTGCATTGGCCAAGCGCAGCGGCAAAGCCCCGGGCGTGGTCCAGCCCGGCGCGAGTGGCGTGGCGGCTGCCAATAATCGCCAGTTGGTCACGGCCGAGCAAGCTGGTATCGCCACGAACGTACAACAACATGGGAGGGTTATGAATGTGGCGCAGCGGTAACGGATAGGCCGACGACTGCCAGTGCACAAGGCCAATACCAGCCCGCTCACAGGCGTTTTCTATAACTCGCAAAGCCACCATCACCGGGTGTGCAGCGTTACCACTGCGCCAGGCAGCAAGGGCTTCACAAGCCTCTGCTGGCAGGCCCATGGCTTTATGGCTGGCACTGTCCAGGTTCAGCAGGTCGGGCAGCTGCAGAACCTGCGCCGCCAAACGGCGTCGCACTCTCAGGCCAAAACCCGGCAACTGGCTCAGAAATAGCCATTGCCGGGCCAGCTCCGGGCTGTCATTACAGGGCTGCTCAACGTTGAGGTCAGCAGGGTAGGCGCCGGGCGGCGTATCAAACGAGAACAGGGGTACCTGGGGCATGGCATCTTCCTTGCGCGCAGAAAAAAGCCGGGCATTCCATGCCCGGCTCGGGGTTTTACAAGGCTATCAGGGGTTGGTTACCTGATCACCCACCGCCAGCGGCCGGCTGGCTTGCAGCATCAGGCCGTAGCTCATTTTTTCGTAAGCCTGGAACACCATTAGCAGGCCGGCGCGTTCAGACGGCAGCTCAATGGTTTCACCAGTGACCGGGTCGCGCACCAGATTGCCGCTTTGCAGCACGGCCATCACGTTACCCGGCTCTACGCCTTCACGCAGGCCCAGGTTAATAGCAGCCACATCGTACTGGCCAATCTGGTTAACGCCGCCATCTACCGCCATCATTTGCCCGCTTACCGGTTTCGCCGGCGCGGTGGGCATAAAGCTGGTCGAAAGGAGCCGACTGGCATTCACCAGCAAACGGTCACCTATGTGAATTTCTTCGTTGGACTGGCTCAGCAGCAGCGTCAGCACATCACCGTTAGTGGCAGTAACCTTGGCGGTGCCGATACTGCGGGCCTCCAAGCCTAAAAATTCACCGGTTTTCGGGTCTACAAACTCCTTACCACGGCGAAAAACACCAACCGTGTTCGCTGGCTTCTGGCCGCGAGCGTAAACGCGATCGCCGGCGCCGGTAACAATTCGGCTGTCCTCACCTTCCAGCACGTAAGGCGCAGCTGCTATCTGCTCCGGAGTAACAATGCGGGTGTCGGTTAAAAAGCTGGCAATGGCGTCCAGCGGTATGGCAGGAATCGGCGTATTAATGGCCTCGGAGCGCACTTGCGGCGACAGCTTGATCACGCCGTCACCGTTGGCCATTTTCATGATTTTTGGCTGGCCATCAATGTACACCAACGCCAAACGGTCACCGGGGTAAATCAAATGAGGATTGGCTACCTGGGGATTTACCTGCCAGATTTCCGGCCAATACCAGGGGTTGTTCAAAAAGCGGGCGGATATATCCCACAGAGTATCGCCCTTAACAACGGTATAACGTTCGGGATGATCCGACCGCAGCTCCGGTGCTGCTTGAGCCCAAGCGGTAAACAGCAGCGTTGTAGCTGCCAGAGCGTACAGCAGTTTCCTCATGGTTTAAGTCCTTGATCCCGTGCCTTGATGCTTAAATTCGGTCGGCTGGCGCCCGAAGTCCGGTTGGCTTTCGCCCGCTGTTTTCAGCTTAATCTGTTGTTATTCCCGTTACTATAGAAGAAGCTCGGTTATTGTAGTGTTATCTGCTCACCGCCGGGGACTTTTAACATTTGCCCGCCCGTACAGGTATCCTTCATAGTTTTTCTCAATTAACTGATCAGTTTGTACTCAATCGCCAAATTGTTAGATAATACGGTTATAGAGCCAACACGCAAATGCCCCGACCGGGTAAGTATGTCCCGCATCATAAACACCCCGGGGTTGAAAAGCGCAGTACAAGGTCGCATTTCAGACATCCTTTGTACGCGAACGAACGTTGGCATTCACTGTCCAAAGCACGCATTTAAAAAAGTAACGCACTATGATTCTAGACATTCTTGAATATCCGGACCCACGTCTGCGAACTCTCGCCAAGCCGGTTACCACCGTAACTGACGAGATCCGCACCCTGATCGACGACATGTTCGAGACCATGTACGATGCGCCCGGCATCGGCCTCGCAGCGAGCCAGGTAAACGTGCACCAGCAGATCATCGTGATGGATCTGTCGGATGACAACAGCGAACCCAGGGTGTTCATCAACCCTAAAATTAAGATACTCGACGGCGATCTGGAAGCCATGCAGGAAGGCTGCCTGTCGGTACCAGGATTTTATGAAGATGTTGAGCGTATTGAGCATTGCCTCATTAACGCTCTGGATCGCAATGGCGAAGCTTTTGAAATAGAAGCTCGCGGGCTGTTGGCGGTGTGCATCCAGCACGAGATGGATCACCTGAACGGCAAATTGTTTGTGGATTACTTGAGTTCGCTAAAGCGTACCCGCATCCGCAAGAAGCTGGAAAAGTTGCAGAAGAAGAGCGCTTGAAACGAGTGCCTGAGCCAGCATTTATCAAGGTGGTATTGGTGCCACAACAGCCATAAAACTGATGACCGGGCCTTTGCGCCCGGTCTTTTCGTATTGGATGGATCAGCGAATCCGACTGAGAATTCGACGAAAAGTCCAACAGAGATGACAACAGAGAGCCAAACACTGTGCGTATTGTTTTTGCCGGAACCCCTGATTTCGCCGCCACTGCCCTGAAAGCCCTACTTGCCGCCAAATACAACGTGGTGGGCGCGTATAGCCAGCCAGACCGGCCAGCAGGCCGTGGCCGAAAACTGCTCCCGGGGCCGGTAAAACAAGCGGCGCTGGATGCCGGCATCGCGGTTTTTCAGCCCGACAACTTCAAAATGGAAGACGCCCGCCAGCAGCTGGCCGACCTAAAGCCAGACGTGATGATTGTTGCCGCCTACGGCTTGATTTTGCCAGCTTCTGTGCTGTCAATACCGGTTCACGGCTGCTTGAATATTCACGCATCGTTGCTACCGCGCTGGCGCGGCGCGGCGCCCATTCAGCGTGCTATCGCAGCAGGCGACGATGAAAGCGGCATTACTATCATGCAGATGGATGAAGGCCTGGACACCGGCGCTATGCTTTTGAAAGTGTCTACACCCATTCAGCGTGAAGACACCGGCGGCAGCCTGCACGACCGGCTCGCGGAACTGGGCGGCGAGGCCATTGTAACCGCACTGCAATCGCTGGAGCAGGGCACGCTGCAACCGCGGGTACAGCAGAATGATCAGGCCTGTTACGCCCACAAACTGGCCAAGCAGGAAGGCCAGATTGACTGGCACAGCGATGCCCAGAGCATCGAACGGCTCATTCGCGCGTTTAATCCCTGGCCTGGCACGTTTACCGATCTGGGCGACCAGCGTATTCGCTTGCATCTGGCTCAGGCCCAAAAACATGAAGAGAAACATAAACAACAGCAGAGCAGCGAAAAAACCAGCCCCGGCACCGTTATAGCGCTCCAGCGCAAAGGCATTGATATCGCCTGCGGCGATGGCACTATTTTAAGAGTGAGCCAGGTGCAGTTGCCCGGCGCCCGCGCGCAGAGCGTGAGCGACCTGATAAACGGCGGCAAACAGATTCTGCTACCCGGCCAGGAGCTGCAATAACATGCAATCACATGCCCCGTTACGCGTCATTGCTGCCGAGGTTCTGCTGTCGGTAGAGCAGGGCCAGTCGCTGTCGCAGTGCTTACCGCCTTCGCTACTGCGCCTGCCGCTGAATCTGCGGCCACAGCTGCAGGCTTTGTGCTACGGCACCTGCCGCTGGTTTCACCGGCTTGATGACGAACTTCAGGGACGCATGAAAAAGCCCTTAAAACATCACGACCGGGTAGTGCACCACCTGATGCTGGTAGCGCTGTTCCAGCTTCGTTTCAGCCAGCAGGCCACTTACGCGGTGCTGAACGAAACCGTAGAAGCCTGCCGCGCCATGGACAAACCCCACCTGACCGGCCTGGTAAACGGCGTACTGCGCAGCGCCGAACGTGAAGGTGCCCCGGCGACGGCCAAAGACACAAGCCGTTACAGCCATCCTGGCTGGATGATCAAAAAACTGCGCCACAACTGGCCCGATGACTGGCAGGCCATTGTTGACGCCAACAACACCCAAGCCCCAATGACCCTGCGGGTAAATGCGCTGCGTTTCAGCCGCGACGAATATCTGCAACTGCTGCTAGACGCCGGCATTGACGCCAGCGCCACGCGCTTTGCACCACACGGCATTCAATTGGCACGGCCGGTACCGGTGGATGCACTGCCGTGGTTTGCCGAAGGCGCCGTCAGCGTGCAAGACGAAGCCGCCCAGCTGTGCACGACTCTGCTAGACCTGGCCCCGGGCCAGCGCATTCTGGACGCCTGCGCCGCCCCCGGCGGCAAAACCTGCGCCATACTGGAAAGCTGCCCCCAGGCAGCGGAAGTCGTCGCTATTGACGAGTCCGCCCAGCGCTTGCCGCGAGTGCAGGAAAATCTCGACCGACTGGATCTGCACGCCAGCCTGCTGCAAGCCGACGCGGCCGATATTGATCAATGGTGGGACGGCCAGGCGTTTGACCGCATATTGCTGGACGTACCCTGCAGCGCCAGCGGCGTGATTCGCCGCCACCCAGACATAAAATTGCTGCGGCGGGAATCCGACGTAGTACCTCTGGCGCAAATCCAGCTGGGCCTGTTGGCTGCCATGTGGCGCATACTGCAACCAGGCGGACGCCTTGTATACGCCACCTGTTCGGTGTTCCCACAGGAAAATCACCGCATTGTGCAGCGCTTCTGCAAACAGCAGGCCGACGCTGAACTGATTGCCACTGAAGCTCTGTGGGGCCGCTTCATGCCCGCTGGGCGCCAACTACTGCCGTTGAACGACGGGCACGATGGCTTTTTTTACGCCGTTCTGGAGAAACCTGCGCTATGAACATTCTGATTCTCGGAGCCGGACAAGTCGGTGCTTCACTGGCAGAGAACCTTGCCAACGAAGCCAACGACATCACCATAATTGACAGCAATGGCGCGCGCCTGCGGGAACTGCAGGACCGGCTCGACATACGCACAGTGCAGGGTAAAGCATCGTATCCGTCGGTGCTGAAACAGGCCAACGCTGAAGACGCTGACATGCTGATTGCGGTCACCAACAGCGATGAAACCAACATGGTGGCGTGCCAGATTGCCAGCATTCTGTTCAAAACCCCAAAAAAGATCTGCCGCGTACGCGCCGCCTCTTATCTAGGCCAGCAGGCGCTGTTTTCCAGCAGCGACAGCGAAAACACCAAAGGCTTTCCGATCGACGTATTGATCAGCCCAGAACAGCTGGTTACCCACCACATTACCCGGCTAATCGAAAACCCCGGCGCCCTGCAGGTGCTGGAATTCTCCAAAGGTCGTGCCGGGCTGGTGGCTATTCGCGCTATTCAGGGTGGGCCACTGGTAGGCCAGGAGCTGGGGTATCTGCGCACCCACATGCCGCGCATTGAGACCCGGGTGGCCGCGATCTTCCGTAAAAACCGCGCCATCATGCCCAAAGGCGACACGGTGATTGAAGACGGCGACGAGGTGTTTTTTATAGCCGACACCAACCACATCCGTTCGGTAATGAGCGAACTGCAACCCCTGGAAAAACCCTATAAGCGCATTTTCATCTGCGGTGGCGGCAACATCGGCCAGCGCCTGGCGCAAACTCTGGAAGGCCGCTACCAGGTGAAACTGCTGGAACGCGACCACGAACGCTGCATCATGCTGTCGGAAAATCTGCGTAAAACCGTGGTGCTGGAAGGCAACGCCGCCGACAAAGACATACTGCTGGAAGAAAACATCGAGAACACCGACGTGTTCTGCGCCGTGACCAACGACGACGAAGCCAACATCATGGCTTCCCTGCTGGCCAAACGCCTAGGCGCGCGCAAGGTACTCACCCTGATCAACAACCCGGATTATGTGGATCTGATTCAGGGCGGCGAAATAGACGTTGCCATATCGCCTCAGCAAACCACCATTGGCAGCCTGTTGACACACGTTCGCCGCGGCGACGTGGTGAACGTGCATTCCTTGCGGCGCGGCGCTGCCGAAGCCATTGAAGCCATCGCCCACGGCGATCACCGCTCTTCTAAAGTGGTGGGCCGCCGGCTGGACGAAATCAACCTGCCCCAGGGCACCACGATCGGAGCGATTGTGCGCCACAACGAGGTGCTGATCGCCCACGACCACCTGCGAGTGCAACCAGACGACCACGTTATCCTGTTCCTGGTGGATAAATCTCGGGTTAAGGAAGTGGAAAAACTGTTCCAGGTGGGACTGACTTTTTTCTGATCTGGTTTTAGAAATGCTGGCGTGACCAGCGTATAATGCCCTCGTTTTCAGCGTGCCCAGCAGCAGAACAGGGCGCCGGGGCACCACACACAGACTGAATAGCAGGCAATCGTCGTGACAGACAAGGCAACGAACACCCCTAGGCCACACATCAAGACCTTTCAAGGGCTGATCCTGGAGCTACAGACATTCTGGGCAAAGCACGGCTGCGTTGTTCTGCAGCCGCTGGATATGGAAGTGGGCGCTGGCACATTCCACCCCGCCACTTTCTTGCGCGCCATAGGCCCGGAAAGCTGGAACGCCGCCTATGTGCAACCTAGCCGCCGACCTACCGATGGCCGCTACGGCGAAAACCCCAACCGTCTGCAGCACTATTATCAGTTTCAAGTGGTGTTGAAACCGTCGCCAGACAACCTGCAGGAACTCTATCTGGATTCCCTGAGAGCACTGGGGCTGGACCCGCTGGTTCACGACATCCGTTTTGTGGAAGACAACTGGGAATCGCCCACCCTGGGCGCCTGGGGTCTGGGCTGGGAAATCTGGCTGAACGGGATGGAAGTCACCCAGTTTACCTACTTTCAGCAGGTTGGTGGTCTGGAATGCTACCCGGTCACCGGCGAGCTGACCTACGGCCTTGAGCGCATTGCCATGTACCTGCAAGGCGTAGACAGCGTGTACGACCTGGTGTGGACCGAAGGCCCCAACGGCGTTGTGACCTACGGCGACGTGTTCCTCCAGCAAGAGGTGGAAATGTCCACCTACAACTTCGAATACGCCGACACCGAATTCCTGTTCCACAGCTTTGACGTGCACGAGCGCGAAAGTGCCAAACTCATTGAAGCCGGCTTGCCGCTGCCTGCTTATGAGCAAGTGCTGAAAGCCTCCCACACCTTTAATCTGCTGGACGCCCGCCACGCTATTTCCGTCACCGAGCGTCAGCGTTACATCCTGCGGGTACGCACCCTGGCGCGGGCCGTGGCCCAGTCGTACTTCGACAGCCGCCGCAAGATCGGCTTCCCGCTGGCCAGCGACAGCATTCGCGCGGAAGTGTTAGCCGCGGCCGAAGCCACCGAGGCGAAAACCGCAAACAAGGAAGGCAAGGCCGACGGCAAAGGTAAGAAGGCAAAAAACGCGAAGCAGGCACAGCAGGAAAAAGGTAAGGCATGATGATGGCAACACAAGATTTTCTCGTTGAACTGGGCACGGAAGAACTGCCGCCAAAAGCGCTGAAGCCGCTGTCTGACGCGTTCACTCAAGGTATTGTCAGTGGTCTGCAAGCCGCCGGCATTGAATTTGGCGCGGTAGAACCTTTCGCCGCACCAAGGCGCCTGGCCCTGCGTATTCGCGACCTGGCCCACGCCCAACCTGACAAGCCGGTGGAAAAGCGCGGCCCAGCCGTAAAAGCCGCGTTTGACGACGCCGGCAACCCCACCCGTGCACTCACCGGTTTTGCCACCTCCCTGGGCGTTACCCCTGACGAACTCGATACCCTGGAAACCGACAAAGGCGCCTGGCTGGTGTTCCGCACCGTAGAGCAGGGCAGAACCACCGCCGAGCTGATGCCAGAGTTGATCGAACAGTCACTGGCTGCGCTACCGATTCCCAAGCGCATGCGCTGGGGGGCTCACCGCACCGAATTTGTGCGCCCGGTACACTGGCTGGTTATGCTGTATGGCAGCACGGTGATTGATCACCCGATCATGGGCCTGAAGCCCGGCAACAAAACCCGTGGCCACCGCTTTCACTGCCCGAAATCGCTGATCATTCCCACCCCGGCCGACTACGAAGTGGTGCTACGCCAGGAAGGTTATGTGCTGGCCCATTTTGCCCAGCGTCGGGAGCAGATTCGCAAGGGCGTGAACGCCCTGGCACAGCAACAGAACTGCGTTGCCGTGATTGATGAAGCCCTGCTGGACGAAGTCACCGGTCTGAACGAATGGCCGGTGCCGCTGATGGGGCGTTTTGAAGAGCGCTTCCTGAAAGTACCCGCCGAAGCACTTATTTCGTCCATGAAAGAACACCAGAAGTACTTCCATCTGGTGGATGACAACGGCCAGATGCAGCCATTTTTCATCACCGTCGCCAACCTGGAAAGCAAAGACCCGGCCCAGGTGATTGCCGGTAACGAAAAAGTGATTCGCCCGCGCCTGTCCGACGCAGCGTTCTTCTACGAAACCGACCGTAAAAAGCGCCTGGACCAGCGCATTGATCGGCTCAAGCCCATCGTATTCCAGGATAAGCTGGGCAGCGTTTACGACAAAGCTGTGCGCGTTGCCGCTTTGGCCGGCAAGATTGCCCAAGCCATTGGCAGCGACCCGGCACTGGCCGAACGCGCCGCCATGCTGGCGAAAACCGATCTGGTCACCGAAATGGTGCTGGAGTTTACCGATCTGCAAGGCATCATGGGCCAGTACTACGCCACCAACGACGGTGAACACGCCGACGTGGCCAGCGCTTTGAACGAACAGTACATGCCGCGCTTTGCCAAAGACAACCTGCCCACCACCCTGACCGGCTGCGCCCTGGCCATTGCCGACCGGCTGGACTCCCTGGTCGGCCTGTTTGGTATCAACCAGCCACCGTCTGGCACCCGTGACCCGTTCGCCCTGCGCCGTGCTGCTTTGGGCGTGCTACGCATCATCATCGAGCGTCAGTTGCCTTTGGACCTGCAAACCTGCTGCGACTGGGCGGCGCAACAGTTCACTGACTTGCCTGCCGAAAACCCCGCCACCAGCGTGGTGGATTATATGCTGGAACGCTTCCGCGCCTATTATGATGAGCAAGGCATTAGCGCCGAAGTGTATCTGGCCGTTCATGCTCGCCGGCCCACCCGACCACTGGATTTCGACCGCCGGATAAAAGCGGTTGAAGCCTTCCGCCAACGGCCTGAGGCCGGAGCGCTGGCCGCTGCTAACAAACGGGTGTCCAACATTCTGGCCAAGCAGAGCGATAGCACCGTGCACGACACAGTCGATGCCAGCCTGCTACAAGACGCCGCCGAACTCGCTCTGGCCGAACAGGTTAACCATCAGACCGACACCGTGCTGCCACTGTTCGAAAAGGGTGACTACACCGCTGCTCTGCATTCGCTAGCCGATTTGCATCAACCGGTGGACCGCTTCTTCGACGAAGTGATGGTGATGGCAGACGACGAAGCCGTGCGTAATAATCGTTTGGCACTGCTGAACCGACTGCGCAATCTGTTCCTGCGGGTAGCCGATATCTCCCTGCTACCCAGCGCGAGCTAACAGGATAGAGGTGAAATAGCACTGTGCTCATCATTCTGGACCGGGACGGGGTGATCAACCAGTACGAAGGCGGGTATATCTGCTCGCCGGGCGACTGGCACCCCATTCCGGGCAGCATCAAAGCCATTGCCCGCCTGTGCAGTGCGGGGCACCGGATTGCCATTGCCACCAACCAGTCCGGTATTGCCCGTGGCTACTACGACCGCGATACGCTAGACGCCATGCACCGAAAGCTCGGCCGCCTGTTAAGGATTGCCGGCGGCCACATCGACTTCATTGCCTACTGTCCCCACCACCCCGATGAACACTGTGCGTGTCGCAAGCCCGAGCCGGGTCTGCTGCAGCAAATCCAACGACATTTCAATTTGAAAACACTGGCAGGTAGCGTGATGGTTGGCGATAGCCGAAAAGACCTGGAAGCCGGCGCCAGAAAAGGCTGCCAGCCGATTTTGGTGCGCACCGGCAACGGCCTGGACACCGAACAGGAGCTGCAAACCCGGCCACTGACAGAACCTGCCCAAGTGTTCGTTTATAACGATCTGCGCAGCTTTACCGATGCATTTTTATCCGGCAAAGGCTGGTAAAATAACGGCATATCCGTATAATACTGGCCGTTGATCGGCGTGTGGCGCAGCTTGGTAGCGCACTTCGTTCGGGACGAAGGGGTCGCAGGTTCGAATCCTGCCACGCCGACCAGATCTCAATGACTTAGGGCACATCTTCGGGGGGGCCCTTTTTCGTTTCTAGCTGGGTATTTAAACCCAGTGCTGAGAACTCTAAGTGAGGATTCGGTTCGTGTCGCTCATTTACGAATGGCGACGAAACCTCTTTGCGGCCATCCCAAGCAACCCAATCAAGAGCAATGGCAGTGATGCTGGCGCTGGTACTTCGACCGCGGCCTCGAAATCAAATGTCTTCGAGTAATTCCCGGCGTTGATACTGACATTATCGACGTAACCAATCTGGTTGGGGGTATTCGTGCCCATGCCCAAACTGATACCGAATAAATTAGCGTCACCGAAGTCGGCATTTAGCGTAGACAGCCAATCCTCTAGGGAACGTAATGGCGGCCCGCCTGCACTATTGCTCGCACCAAAACCACCGGTGCTCCACAGCAGTCCGCTAGTAAAATTGACGGTATAGTCAGTCCAGTCACCAGCCGGTACCGCAGAGCTTGAACCTTCAGCACCAAGCTGGTTCCAGTAAGGTTCAAAAATCAGCTGAGTATATCCACCTTGATTTAAAGTTGGGGAAGAATTGTAGAACTGCATTTTGAACGAAGGAGCTGGTTCTGCAGCACCGGTGCTACCCTTGTACATCGAATAACT
This sequence comes from Marinobacter sp. LV10R520-4, assembly GCF_002563815.1. Lineage (NCBI taxonomy): Bacteria > Pseudomonadati > Pseudomonadota > Gammaproteobacteria > Pseudomonadales > Marinobacteraceae > Marinobacter > Marinobacter sp. LV10R520-4. The sequence continues at coordinate 1,562,709 of NZ_PDJM01000001.1, forward strand.
AAACGAGAGGTTCGTATCAAAAAGGTCATTGACAGTCCCAAAACCGCCAATAGGACGAAGCTGAATTTCAGCACGTGAACCAGTTGTCGACCCGGTCTGAAGCTTTACCGCCCCCGTTTGCAATGGCGCATTGTTTTCAAGGTTACCGCCGAACCCGGTCAGATCAACAATTTCCGCTGTTCCATCTGCAGCAGTCAGGCTTGTTTGCCAGGGTTGGTTGTCGAGGTCCGATATAGGTGCCGCCAACGCAGCTGCAGGCATTGCGAGTATGAAGGTCGTTGCTAGGACGATATCGGCTTTCTTTTTATTGCTTATCATATTCACTCTCCAATTTATTTTGTACCCATAAACCGCCGGGACTGAATATAAATAATGCAAATATTGCGCCGCATATTAATCCTTTTTATTTTCAGTTGCTTACACCCATCGATTGGCGATCAATAATAAATATGTAAATATTTCTGACACTCAGCACCCCAGTAAGGAATGTCTGTTGCCCCTTAAACGCCAGCATCAGCCTTCAAGATCCTGCAATAACTCTCGCAAACGGCTCATCCCTGCGACTACTTGTGCCGGGTCGCCCTTCAGGCTCAGCTCCACCTCGCGTCGACCGTCCGCATGGGGCAGGCAGGCCAGGCGTAAATCCGGATACTCCGCCAACAGCAACTCCATCAATGGAATCAGCGGCACTTCCGACGTATCGGTCAGCACCAGGGTCTGGCTCACGGTGCGATTGACCGCTTGATAGTCGACGTAATCATGATCCAGCACCCACTCCACCATCGGCCAGGCCATTCTGGGAAAGCCGGGCACAAAATGATGGCGATGAATGGCGAAACCGGGAATGCCGTTGATCGGATTAGGAATGATTCGGCTGCCGACCGGAAACTCCCCCATGCGCAGATGCAGCGGATTCAATCGTGAACCCAGCCGTGACCGGATTTCCGCCTCGGCTTCGCGATGCAGGGCAAGGCCTAACCCCAGGGCCGCGGCCGCGCACTGGCGGGTCAAGTCGTCCGGAGTCGCACCAATGCCGCCGAAGCTGAACACCACGTCCGGGCTGGCAAAGGTTTGCGCCAGGGTCTGGATGATCAACTCACCCTCATCCGCGATCGTGCGCACCCACGACACCTCCAGTCCACGCTCTTCAAACCGCGTAATCATGGCGGCCAGGTGGGCGTCCTGCTTGCGGCCGTTCAACAACTCGTCACCGATGAGAATAAGACCAAAACGGGGTATAGGTGTGCTATTCATCATGACTCCTATAGGGCGATGCCTTAAACCGTTGGGTCAACCCGAAACTCTATGGCTGGTGGGAACGGGGAGCGATTCAGCGCAAGTAGCTTTCAAGTGCGAACACATGGGGGTCATCGTCACCCAGTGCTCGCAACGCGGTGGCCAGGTTCAGCAGATAATCGCGATTACGACCGCTCGGGCCTTCAGAGGCAGCGATCTGCCTGGCGATATCCACCAGGCCATCTTTGCGGGTGTCATCAGCAAAAATCATCGGAGTGACAAATCGTAGATAGCTATTTTCTCCCGCACGTCCAGGTGCGCAAAAACGTCAGGCGAGACCCGGTAAGCCATACGGACCTTACCCCATCAAAGCAGTAGCGCCGGCGGTTATGTTCGGTGGTATCAAAAGACATGGGTGGTGTGTCCTTTATTCTGATGCGGCCAGTGCCGTCCCCTCACCAACAACCAGGTAAGCTTTGAATGGGTCGAAAACCGGTCTTAAGACGATCTGGCAGCCGTCAGCCATTTCTCAGCTCTTTTATAGCTATTCTACACGGAACCTTAGGTACTGATCGGGGACAGATGATGGCCCCGTTACCTGTTGGGCACCCATGAAGCGCGTTGCATCCATCGGAACTCAATCCACACACAAATATTCTATTAAAAATCTTTAAAAACCGAAACATATATGTAACAGAATAAAATGGAAAAAAGCTACCTTGAATGAACCGAAATCAAACACTACAATAATTTATTCAAGACGAAGAGGTCGCAGGTTGAAATTCTGCCACGTCGATCAGAATTCAACGATTTAAAGCATACCTTCCGGTAGACCCTTTTTCGTTTCTGGCTGGGAACACAGCCCCACTATTGCGAGATAAAAATAAAATGACTGCACCCATATTTCATATGGTTAAGAAGGCACCAACGCCCGTCGGACCGTTTTGTCACGCCACCGAAGTAGACGGATGGGTGTTTTTGACCGGGCAGATGCCAACTGACCCTAATGATGCAGACGCCGCGCTTCCTGAAGGCATCGAGGCGCAGACACGCCGCGTCATGGATAACCTTATACTGGTACTTGAGGGCATGAGTCTGGGCTTTCCGGACGTGGCTTCAGTGCGGATTTTTCTGACCGAATTTAAACGCGATTTTTATCCTATGAACGATGTTTACACATCGTATTTTCCGAAAGAGAAATTACCTTCCCGGACCTGTATCGGTGTTACGGCACTAGCGGTGGACTCACTGGTCGAGATAGATGTAATCGCCCGTCGATAACAAATTTTAATTCACGGCCTGATCTAGAGCTCAGTATGTCGGATTTCTAGCGTTTCAAATTACCGGTGGCAAAAAGAGGTGTGACTGTAACGCGGCGAGAGCCATGCTGCTCTCAGTATCCTCGTCCACCTCTCAGCCTCGGTCACCGTAAGGTCACGTCAGTCCTCGGCGACTGCAGCTTTGGAAGGGATCGCTTTAATTGACATGCTGGCATGCTTGGTCAACAATCATAATTCGCTTATATAGGCACAATTCATATTAATATAAGTGGATTTTTAGATTTGCAACAATGCCAAAGCGTAGCTAATTGCTGCGAATACCAACAAAAGTGAGGCTGTGCAGATGATTTACTCCAAACCAAGCAAAAAAAGTCTTTACTAACAGTTAAATCCTCTCATTAAAACTTCATTAACGGTGAGCATGACGAGGCAGAAAGATGATTATAAAAACCTTTTTTTGAAGTTTACGTCAACTGCGAGACTCGATTTCCTGACAATCAAAAACAACAATTTCAAAAGCCAAGTACTAGGGAATATGACATGAACAAAAAAATTCAATTTGCCATCGCCGGTCTAGCTACCGGTATCGCCCTTGCATCCCTTGCCGCTACTGCTCAAGCCCAGGAAAAGTGGACCATGACCACCACTTGGCCGGACAACTTGGCGCTGATCGAAATCGATCGCCATTGGGTTGACCTAGCCAACAAGCTGACCGGTGACGAGCTGGAAATCAACTTCCGTGCCGGCGGCACCTTGATGCCTGGCACCGAAGTGTTTGATGCCACCGAAACCGGCAGCATTGAAGCCTCGGGTGATTGGCCCGGTTACTGGGCAGGCCGCAGCCCCGCCTTCTCGCCGCTCGCCACCACCACCAGCCTGTTCAACGGCGTGGATTATCTGAACTGGATTCAACAATGGGGTGGTTTCGAGCTGTACCAAGAAGTCTACGGCAAGTACAACATGGTCTACCTGCCGTACGGTATCACCAATAACGAGTCCGGCTTCATGGGTCGTACCCCCATCAAAGGTCTAGCGGACCTCGACGGCAAGCGCATCCGTCTTTCTGGACGTGACCAAGGACGCGTTCTGGAGGAACTCGGCGGCTCACAGGTCACCCTCGCCGGCGGTGAAATCTACCAAGCCATCGAGCGCGGCGTGATCGACGCCGGTGAATTTTCCACGCCAGGCGTCGACTACGAGGCCGGCTTTGCTGAAGTGGCGGAATACTGGGCCACGCCTGGCTGGCATCAGTCCGCCAGCGTATTCGGTGTCATGATCAACAAGGATGCCTGGGACGCACTTTCCAAAGAAACCCAAGAGAAGCTGAAGATTGCGGCTGACGCCACCCTGGCCTGGTCACTTTCCTGGTCCGAGCGCGGCTCCACCGAAGGCACCATCAAGTTCCAGGAAGCCGGTGTCGAAATCAACCAATTCTCCGAGGCAGACCTGGCACGCATTCAGGACATCACCAATGAAGTGATCGTTCGCGGGGCCTGTGAAGATAAGATGCACGCCAAGATTTACCATTCCATGATCAGCTACATGGAGCATTACGCTAACTGGCGTGATCTTACCGTACCCTTCAACATGAGCCGCACCATCGACAATCTGCCCTCTCTGAAAGAAATCGAAGCCTGCCTTTAAGGCATTCACCGCCGTCTCGATGCCTCGCATCGGGGCGGCTTTTTGGTATTGATTGCGGAGTTTCTCCATGAATGCAATTGCCAAGGCGATCGATAGGCTCAATGATGTTTTCGGGCGAATCATTGCGCCACTGATTGCCATCATCGCGCTAATCGTTCTTTACGATATCGCGTTGCGCTTTTTTACCGATCGCCCCAGCGACTGGGCTTTCGACATCACCAAGATGCTTTTCGGCGCCCATTTCATGCTGATGGCAGCTTACGGGCTGCGCCACCATGTTCACGTCGAAGTCGACGTGATCAAACGGCTACTCTCACGCAAGAAGCAGGCGGTATTGGATATTATCGGCTATCTGATCTTCTTCGTGCCCTTTATGTGGGTGTTAACAAGCCTCGGCTGGAACTTCTTTATGCGTTCGTTCAGCCGCGGCGAAACCACCTATGGCATGGTGTCAATTCCGGTTTACCCTATTAAAGGCGTCATCTTCGTTGCGGCAGCACTGATTCTGCTGCAGGGTATCGCGATCTTCATTCGGGCTATTCAGCAACTGCGTGAGGAGCGAACATGAATTTAAGTCCGGAAATGCTCACCTTGGTTATGTTCGCGGGATTGATAGTGGGTCTGTTCATGGGCCACCCTCTGGCGTTTGTTCTGGGTGGCGTCGCGGTCATCGGTGCCCTTTTAGGGCCCGGATTGAATGTGATGGGCACGCTGATCAACAACATCTATGGCAATGCCATGGATAACTACGTGCTGGTAGCGATCCCGTTATTTGTATTGATGGCGCGGTTTCTGAACGACTCGGGGGTCACCGAGAAAATGTTCGATGCCATGCGCCTGTTACTGGCGAACCTGCGTGGTGGTCTGGCATTGACGGTGGTCATAGTCTCAGTGCTGTTGGCTGCAACCACCGGCATCGTGGGCGCCTCGATAGCGGTGATGGGCATGATCGCTCTTGTGCCGATGCTCAAGTATGGCTACAACAAGGAGCTCAGTGCCGGGGTAATCATGGCCAGCGGTTGCCTGGGAATCCTGATTCCGCCCAGTATCATGCTGATCCTGATGGCTAGCTACTCGCCGGTCTCGGTAGGGGCTCTGTTTGCAGGTGCCTTGGTACCGGGGTTGATATTGGGGGTAATGTACGCGCTTTACGTCTTGATCATCTGTTACCTCAAGCCCGATTATGGCCCGAAGGTGCCTGCTGAAGAGCGCGCCCAAACGAGCACCGGCCAACTGGTCGTCATGCTGTTCAAGTATGTTCTTCCGCCTATGGCATTAATTCTTGGGGTATTGGGGGCCTTGTTCACCGGTTTGGCCACGGCCACGGAAGCCTCAGCCATCGGGGTATTCATCGCCTTTTTGCTGTTCATGATTTTCGGGGACCGCAAGCTCAAGACCTGCTACAACACCCTGATCGATGCCAGCAAGACCACTACCATGGTCATGCTGGTACTGGTAGGGGCCACGGCGTTCACCGGGGTTTTCTCCCGGGGTGGCGGTATGAGCGTGATCAGCGATGTGGTGTTAGCCATGCCCGGCGGCACTACAGGGGCATTGATTCTAATGCTGTTCTTAGTGTTTATTCTGGGTATGTTCCTCGACTGGACTGGCATTGTGCTGCTCAGCTTCCCGATCATGTTGCCTATCGTTGAAGCCATGGGGGTTGATATGTTGTGGTTCGTGGTGATGGTCGCCGTGGTACTGCAAACCTCGTTCCTGACGCCGCCGTTTGGCTACGCCCTGTTCTATTTGAAGGGGGTGGCGCCGCCCGGAGTGGAAATCGTCGATCTGTATAAGGCGGTAATTCCGTTCGTAGCCTTGATCGTCTTGGCATGTCTACTGCTGGCAATCTTCCCTTGGTTGATTACCGGTTTACCGGCCATCATGTTGGGTTGATCTCTTTTCCCTGGGGCTGGCCCCATTCAGGTTGATAACCACAACGCCCGCCATTAAACATGGCGGGCGTTGTGGTTCTGAGTTCAACGATTTAGAGCGCCTTTCCGGCACTGGCATCAGCCCGCCAGCTTCTGCAATAACTCTCGCAAACGGCTCATCCCTGCGACCACTTGTGCCGGGTCGCCCCTCAGGCTCAGCTCCACCTCGCGTCGACCGTTCGCATGGGGCAGGCAGGCCAGGCGCAAATCCGGATACTCCGCCAGCAGCAACTCCATCAATGGAATCAACGGCCCTTCCGACGTATCGGTCAACACCAGGGTCTGGCTCACAGTGCGATTGGACGCCTGATAGTCGATGTAATCATGATCCAGCACCCACTCCACCATCGGCCAGGCCATTCTGGGAAAGCCGGGTACAAAATGATGGCGATGGATGGCGAAACCGGGAATTCCGTTGATCGGGTTGGGGATAATTCGGCTGCCGACTGGGAACTCCCCCATGCGCAGGTGCAATGAATTTAACCGTGAGCCCAGTTGTAACCGAATTTCCGCCTCGGCTTCCGGATGCAGTGCAAGGCCTATCCCCAGAGCCGCGGCCGCGGCTCTGGCGGGTCAGATCGTCTGGAGTCGCGCCAATGCCGCCGAAGCTGAACACCACGTCTGGGCTGGCAAAGGTTTGCGCAAGCGTTTGGGTGATCAGCTCACTGTCATCCGCAATGGTGCGCACCCAAGACAACTCCAGCCCGCGTTCTTCAAACCGCGTAATCATGGCGGCCAGATGAGCGTCCTGCTTGCGGCCGTTCAACAGCTCGTCACCAATAAGAATGAGACCGAAACGGGATATGGGTGTGCTATTCATCATTATTCCTATGGGGCGATGGCTTACGCCGCTGGATAAACCCGAAACTCTATGGATGGTGGGAACGGGGAGCAACTCAGCGCAGATAGCTCTCAAGCGCAAACACGTGAGGGTCATCGTCACCCAGCGTTCGCAATGCGGTGGCCAGGCTCAGAAGATAATCACGGTTACGACCGCTGGGGCCTTCAGCGGCCGCAATCTGGCTGGCGATGTCCGCATCGTCGGCGGGACCGAGAAAAGCCGCGTTGTCTTCGGTGGCGATATACACCAGGCCCTCTTCGCGGGTGCCATCCGCAAACATCATCGGCGTAGCAAACCGTAGATAGCCATTTTTCTCCCGCACATCCAGGTGCGCAAACACCTCAGGCGAGACCCGGTAAGCCATACCTTTGCAGCAAATGTTGGGCGCTTCGATCAGAGTGACCACGCGGCCTGGCGCATCGGGTGTGCCACGGTGATCATGGGACCCCTGCCAGAACCGGCGAGCCCAACCTTCAATGGCTGCCGGGCGCTGCTCCAGAAAGGGAAAGTCGACTTTGTAGATAAGCGAGCCATAACCAAACAACCACACCGACTCTAGCCCATCAAAGCAGTAGCGCCGGCGGTTATGTTCTGTGGTGTCAAAAGACATAAGTGCTGTGCCCTTTATTCTGATGCAGCCAGTGCAACTTTTCGTGCGCGTAGCCAGCCCTGAACCCGCATCCAGCCCAGCAGCCATAAAGTAGCCGCGCCGAATCCCAGGAGCGTGCCCACATTCAGGCCCAGGCTGTCGTAAGTCAGCGAAATGCAGAGGGCGTAGCAAAGCAGCGAACCCAGGCCTGCCGGGTAGTGCTTGATCACCGCAGCGACCGTGGCTCGCCCGTGGGTCAGGTGCAGAATTACGAGGAAGGGATACATGGTCACCGGGAAAGCGGCCATAACCCCGGCCCAAGCCGGGGGCAACACATGAGCCAGCCCCGTGATCACAAAAATGATGCCCGCAGCAAGGCCGGAACGCAACGCCAACGCAGGCCACGACAGGCCGCGGCGAGCGCCAACCGCCACATCCGGTACACGGCGGTAAAGGCGAACAAATATCAGAATGGCGACGAAGGTGGTCAGCGTGCCAGTGATTCGGTTGAAGTCGATACTGGTCAGTACCAGGCTGGTTAACAGCCAGGCCAGAATACCCAGGGCTGTGCCACTAAGAGCACCCGCCAAGCCATCACGCCTGGCGCCCAACAGGTAGCCCCCGCTCAGCGCCAGAGTGGCCGAGAACCCGGCAAGCGTGTGCACTGCGCTTTCGGTGGCAAAGGCCGGAGAAATCTCCAGGCCAATGAAGTACAAAGCGATGGCCGTGCCCAGCGGATAGCCTGCCAGCATCCCCGCCGCGCGTGCACTCACACGCTCCGCCACCAGCGACAGCCCCAGCACAATACCAATCGAGATAATTAACTTGGCTAGCTGCCAGCTCAGCGGAACATCCACGTTCTGTACTTCCTGTTTACTGATTAAGACGCGTGATAGTAAATCAAATCGTAACGTTGATCTTTAACTTTGGTAAAAAGTGGCTGCTCAGTCTTCGCCGATCACGCCATCACTACACGCCGTTTTTCGCTTTTTCAATCTACCCACCGCTCTTACCAGTTGTTCCCAATTGATATTAACCATCGTTCTGACCAGTCGTACTTTTCTGTCGTTTTTGTATCCGTAACAAGTCTGGTAATGTTCTGGCTTCAGGCTGTCGCGGAGAAATGCCTTGAACATGGACATAGCCACGGAAACAAGCAACACATCAGGCAACTTTGTCTTTCTGGCCGAACACGACGCTTTGTTTGTGGAACTTGCCACAGCCGCAGAACGCGCTTTCTCAAGCGACCCCAACACCACCCTGATAAAACTGCGCCAGCTGGGTGAAGCCCTGGCCCAGCACCTGGCTGCGCTGTCCGGTATCGAGTTTGACCAACAAACCAGCCAGTCTGATTTACTGTGTCGCCTGCAACGCGAACTTCGTTTAGAACCCCAGATTAAAGAGCTGTTCCACACCCTGCAGCTACAACTTGCCAATCAAGGCGAAAACAGCGCTAACCAGCAGCGCCAAAAAGTGGCCAAGCAAACAAAGGCCGCAAGCAACACCTTGGTACTTAGCGAAGAACTCACCCGCATCCGGATAGACCAACAGCTGAACGAAGCCGGCTGGCAAGCCGACAGCCAGGAGCTCACCCACCAAAAAGGCACGCGCCCGGAACCTGGCGTAAACCGCGCCATCGCAGAATGGCCCACCAACCATCAAGGCGCCAAGGGCAGGGCGGATTACGTGCTGTTCGCCGGCCTGACGCCCATCGGCCTGTTGGATTTACTGGAACGCTGCCGGGAACACGCCGAACAACAGCTGAAAACCGAGCCCTTCGGTTATCTGAAACTGCGCGGCTACCAGCAAAAAGCCATAATCGCGACCGAGAACGTGTTAGCCAAAGGCGTGCGCGCGGCATTACTGGCCATGGCCACCGGCACTGGAAAAACCCGCACCGTTATTGGCCTGATGTACCGCTTCCTGAAAGCCGAACGCTTCCACCGCATTCTGTTTCTGGTGGACCGCAGCGCGCTGGGCTAGCAGGCCATAGATGCTTTCAATGAAGCACCGCTGGAACAAAACCATATCCTCAGCAAAATCTACAACGTTGCCGAACTTGGCGATATGGCCGCCGAGGCCGAAACCCGTATCCAAGTCGCCACCGTGCAGGCCGTGGTGAAACGCATCATTATGAGTGACCAGCCGCCGCCCATCGACCAGTTCGACTGCATTATCACCGACGAAGCCCACCGCGGTTACACCCTGGATCAGGAAATGACCAAAGGCGAACTGGCCACCCGCGACGCCAGCCAGTACATTTCCAGCTATCGGCGCGTACTGGACTATTTTGACGCGGTGAAAATCGCTCTTACCGCAACCCCAGCCAAACATACCAGCGACATTTTCGGCAAATCCGTTTACACCTATTCCTACCGCGAAGCCGTGGCCGACGACTGGCTGATAGATCACGAACCGCCCATCCGCTACGAAACCCTGCTGACCCAGAACGGCATTCGCTTTGAAAAAGGCAAACCGGTAGACGTCATCAACGAGAACTTCAACCGGGTGATTTGCGAACAACTGGTGCAGGAGCTGGACCCCTTCGGCGATGAAAAAACCCTGATATTCTGCGCCACCGACCTGCACGCCGATATGGTCAAACGCCTGCTGGACGACGCCTTCAAAGACCTTTACAACGGTGATTACCACCAGGCCGCGGTAGCTAAAATCACCGGTAAAAGCGACAAAGTTGACCTGCTGATTCGCCGCTATAAAAACGAGCGCTACCCGTCTATTGCCATTACCGTAGACCTGCTGACCACCGGCATAGACGTGCCAACAATCTGCAACCTGGTATTTATGCGCCGGGTACGCTCGCGCATTCTGTACGAACAAATGGTAGGCCGCGCCACACGCCGCTGCGACGACATTGGCAAAACCGTATTCCGCATTTACGACCCGGTGGACATCTACGCCGCACTGCAAGACGTCAGCACCATGAAGCCCTTGGTGAAAAATCCCGACATTACCCTAGAGCAGCTGGCCGAAGAACTCACCGACCCACAAAAACTCGAAGCCGCGCTGCACAGCCCTGGCGAACAACAGGGCGAAACCCAAGCCGACGTGGTGTTAAGCCAGCTCAGCCAAAAACTGGTGCGGGTGCTGCGCAAAGCCAATAAAAAAGCCGAAAACCGCGAGCGCAACCAAACCTACGGCACCCACAAACGCCCCGAAGACTACCTGGACGAGTTCAGCCGGTTCATCAGCGAACAACTCAACCAGTCAGCGGCCCTGTCCGTTGTCGTCAACAAACCCCGCGACCTGACACGCCAGCAACTACGCGAAGTAAAACTGCTGCTGGATAACCACGGCTACTCCGAAGCCCACCTGCAAAGCGCCGTGCGTAAACAAACCAACAAAGACATCGCCGCCAGCATCATCGGCCACATTCGCCGTGCCGCCCTGGGCGAGGCGCTGATTCCTTTTGAACAGCGCGTAGCCACCGCCATGGGCAACATCTACACCCGCCACAGCTGGACCCCCGCCCAGCGCAAATGGCTAGACCGCCTGGCAAAACAGCTGGTGCACGAAGTGATCATCGACCGCGACTTCGTCAACAATCGCTTCGCCGAAGACGGCGGCGCCAAACGCATGGAAAAAGTGCTGGGGGATCAGCTAGATGTGGTGCTGGAAGAGTTGAATGATGCCATGTGGCCGTTGCAGTCGGCGTAAGCGGAAAATCTATGTCGATGGCATAAACATAGCGGTCATTTGTGTATGAAATGTTCTGTTTTGCCATACGCAATAACAGCTGTGTATGGTAGAACCGACACAAATAAGCTTTTGTATGATATTTTTAAAACCATCATACACAACCAATTTTCTGTATGATGGACTGAACACAAGCAGATTTGCATCTGCTAGAACGCAAAATAGTATACAAAAAGAGGCGAATCTTGCCATGGAACCTTACACCCCAGATGCCTTACCACTACAGAATCTTGACTACGGACAGCTGATTACACTGGTCGGTGAGGCCAACTCTAAGCTGGCAGAATACAGCGGGTTATTGCAGGGCATCGTCAATCCTGCCGTTATGCTCTCGCCTCTGACCCAACAAGAAGCCGTACTTTCCTCGAAAATAGAGGGTACACAGGCAACCTTTGAAGAAGTTCTCGAACGAGAGGCCGGGCAGAAGTTCGATAGCCGTAAAAACGAAGACATCAACGAAATTCTGAATTACCGAAAAGCTCTGATGCTGTCTCAGGATTACCTGAGGGATGGCCGCCCCATCACACTCAGCCTGTTACTTCAGCTACACGGCATTTTGCTGGACAGCGTGCGCGGGCAAAACAAATCGCCAGGGCAGTTCAGAAAAGAACAGAACTGGATTGGCCGCGCAAACTGCGATATTGAACAAGCCACGTTCGTACCACCAAACCCTTTGCAGCTTCCAAACTACCTTGAAGCTTGGGAACACTATTTAAAACACAGCGATTTTGATGTGCTGGCACAGGCTGCCATTGTCCATGCACAGTTTGAATTATTACACCCGTTTCAAGATGGCAACGGTCGTATCGGGCGTTTGCTGATCCCTCTTTTTCTTTTTTCAAAGCAACGGCTCTCAAGCCCAATGTTTTACCTGTCCGAATATATTGAATCCCACCGTGACGAGTATTATCAACGCCTTGCAGCCATTTCACAGCAGGCGGACTGGACCGGGTGGATCAAATTCTTCTTGGGCGGCATCATCGAACAGGCAGAAACCAACCTGCTCCGGGTTCGACGCATCATGGCGCTTTACGAAATCACCAAAGCCTGGATTCGGGAAACCACCCACTCCCAACACGCAACCTTGCTATTGGATGGAATTTTTGACCGCCCAATCTTCAGCACCAGCGACTTTGCCAAATGGACAGGTATACAACGGCAAACCCTACATGGCTTGCTGCGCCAACTAGTACAAGACGATGGCCCCCTGATTGTGATTAAAGAAGGCCAAGGCAGCAGAGCGGCAATTTACGCCTTTCCCGAACTGCTTAACATTTGCGAGGGGCGAGACGTTTTCCCGACGACCAATAACGGTTAATATCGATTTTTCACTTTTCTATACATATCCATGCTGACGTGTATAGATTTTCGCGTTTTCTATACATAAGCACCTAACTGGCAGCTTTCACAGGAACCACCATGACCAACAACGACAGCGCCCAGAAAGACGGCCTGGGCGACCTGTACGAAGGCCTGCTGGAGAAGAACGCCAACGAAACAAAATCCGGCGCCGGTCAGTACTTCACGCCACGCGCACTGATTAATTCCATGGTGCGCTGCCTGCGACCCTAGCATGGTGAAATCATTCAGGACCCGGCAGCGGGCACCGCAGGATTTCTGACCACCGCCCATGAATACATCAAAACCCAAACTGACGACCTGTACGATCTGACCGACCAGCAAAAAGTTTTCCAGACCACCCGCGCTTATACCGGCATCGAACTGGTGCCCGGCACCCGCCGCCTAGCGCTGATGAATTGCCTGTTGCACGGCATGGAAGGCGAGGCAGAAGGCGTCGTACACTTGGGCAATGCTTTGGGCCTGACTGGCTCAAGCCTGGCAAAAGCCGATGTGATACTGGCCAACCCGCCGTTTGACACCTCCAAAGGCGGCGACACCAGCATCACCCGCGACGACCTGACCTACAAAACCGGCAACAAACAGTTGGCCTTTCTACAGCACATATACCGCAACCTGAAACCCGGTGGCCGCGCCGCCGTGGTGCTGCCAGACAACGTACTGTTTGAAGCCGGCGTAGGCACCGACGTCCGCCGCGACCTGATGCACAAGTGCAACCTGCACACCATTTTGCGCCTGCCCACCGGCATCTTTTACGCCCAGGGCGTGAAAACCAACGTTCTGTTCTTCACAAAAGGCAGCGCCGCTAAAAAGCACCAGGAACAAAACTGCACCGAAAACGTCTGGGTGTACAACCTGCGCACCAACATGCCCAGTTTCGGCAAACGCACCCCCTTTGGCGAGCAGCACCTGAAGCCCTTTGAAGGCGTATTTGGTGAAGACGCCAACGGCCAAAGCTCACGCACAGAAGGCGAGTGGAGCTTTCACGCCGACAACATCGAGCTGCCGGAAGAAACAAAAGCCACCGAAGAAAACCAGGACGTAAACGAACGCATGCTGCACAACCGTTGGCGCTGTTTTTCACGCCAGTGGATCAGCGACAGTAAAGGCGACTCGCTGGATATTTCATGGTTGAAGGATAGTGACAGCGTGGATGCTGCCAATCTGCCGGAGCCAAGCGTGTTGGCGGGAGAGGCGATGAGTGAATTGGTGCAGGCGCTGGGTGAGCTTGATGGCTTGATGCGGGAGCTGGGGATGAGGCGGATGGGCGGCGACAACAGCGCCGAAGCGCTGCTGGCAAGAATCAAAGTCGAGCGAGCGGCAATGAAGCCGTTAAAGCACACACGGAGAAAGAACAGTGCCTGAATCGAACCGGAGAATGACCATGCGGAGCCAACGCATCTTAACTCTGCTGGGACTCTGCTTGACCTTGATTTTCACCACCCCTGTAAACGCCGTTTCAAAATGTGTCGCCGCAGACGGATCGGTTTCCTACGTTCAGGGAAATTGCCCAAATCTAAACCAGAAAAAAGAAGACGTGAGGGTGTGGGATTCCGGCCGCGGCATGAGAATTGGGCCAGACCCATCAAATACGATGGACTATTCCGAACCGGACACTATCGTCCAGCCAGTCCAACCTGCCCGTAAAGCGGCGTCACACCCTTGCAACACCACATCTACAGGTCTAATTGAGCGCAAGTTTGAAATTCGAGCCTGCGCCGTTCTCAGTAGTCCTCACGACCCACAGAACCGAGTATGCAAAGCGTTGGCAACAGGAAGCTGGAGATACGACGCAGGAGTAACTGCTATCGGTTTAAAGATGTTAATAAAACAGTGCCAAGCGACAGGAGGCAGTTCAAACGCTCTCGGAAATACTACGTTTTCAAATAGTGGAGTCACTTCGCAGAAAAAACAGGGGTGTTTCGAAACAGGGATTTCTAGGCCGACTCCCTTCCAGGGCAACCGGGGCGAATTATTTAGGCTTAACGACGGCTCTATCTGGGAAGTTTCTAATGGCGCCAATTACTTGTACAAATACTATCCACAAGTGCTTATTTGTCCTGGGAGGAGCCAACTCATCGTTGATAAAAAAGTGATCGATATTCGCAGAATAAATTAGTGCGTATCTAAGGCGCACTGACGCCACGAGCATAGGCATGTTTGGAACTAGAATTAGGATTTCGTCTTCAGGAAGGAAAGGTTGAGAGAATTCTTTGCAGTCCGGTACCAGACCAATTTCGATAGTGAATGCTGTACCGAATTCAGCCCCTCATATCCCTGGCAACTCCATGCGGATCGTCCATCTCCGCCCATTTCAAACCGCCGAGTGATTGGAGCTTCACGAGCACACTGCTGGCTTTTGCGGTATCCAATTCCTGGAATGATTCAATTTTTAGCTTTCGAAGCCGCCAGCGGCCTTCTGGTAAACGCTCCCATGCTCCCCAGCCACTTACACGTACCTGCTTGAAAAGAAGAGCAGACAGCTGCTGAGCAATACCTATGGAGGACTCGCAATGAAGCGTTTCCCCATTAGCGCCCTCGAGCCGCACAGGAACGGTTTCATCTTTTCCTCCGACTATATAAAGACGACCTTGAACAGAGCCCGCCTTGTTAACCACTAATGGTTTTTCATCATCCGACCGTTTTCGAAAAGATAAAACCGGCGCTTGCGAGTTGTCCAAAATCGCACCACCTGTGCCATCTTCATCCATCAGTTTTTGCAGCGCTTTGTAAGCAGACTGGTTTTTTTTCGGCCCCATGCTGTTAGGCACTTCCCGAACGTGGGTTAATACCTGCTGATAGTGCAGATCTTCAATATCCACATTCAGCATGGCACTGCCTTTACCTACTGAAGAAAAATGTACGTGCTCCACTTCCCCGAGCATGTCAGAAAGGTGGGTCAGATACTGGCCCAACCGCTTCATGGCGATTGTTTCAGGGGTGCAGTCGTTTAACTTCAGAGTTAGCTTTTTCATGAATATGATTATAGAAGCCCGATACGCCACTTGCTAGCAATGTAGATGTCTGTGCCGGGAAACTTAATCCGGGTTTGGACGAAAGCGAAGGTTTCATCAAGATTGGGTGCGATCGCGCATCTATATGGCTGAATGACTGACCATTTTCGTGGCGCTACGAAAATGGTCTTTTGTCACGAGCCCGCAATCTGAACTCGTCCGCAAAGTGGGTCAGCCATCGTGATCCAGAGAGGATAGTACCTCTGAGCTGAACCACGGTATGCTAGACTTTCAAACAATATATCGGGTTAAATCGCAGTGCGCAGGTGGTTTGTGGGAAGTCATATTAGTATCAATAATTTAGAGACAAGCCTACTGGGAGTAGGGCTCTACACGCCCGCGGAAGCGACGGCCTACACCGGGATTCCCGCCACGCAGATCCGCAGGTGGTTGTTCGGCTATACATCTGGCGGCAAACAGTATGCAGGCCTGTGGCAGCCTCAACTTGAAGGCCAGGCTACGCAGGCCTTGGGATTCCACGACTTATTGAAAATTCGCTTTGTGCATGCATTCCGGCGCCACGGCGTCAGTTTGCAAGCCATTCGCCGGGCCTCCGCTCACGCCCAGGAGCTTTACAATCAGCCCTACCCGTTTACCTGCAAGCGCTTCCAAACAGATGGACGCAGTATTTTCGCCACCGTTCTGGAAGAAACCGGCGATGACACTCTCCTAGACCTAGTCAAAAAACAATACACCTTTAAACAAGTGACTACTCCGTCGCTGTACCGGGGTATTGAATACCACAATGACACAGCCCAGCGTTGGTATCCCCTCAGCCGCAACCGTCGCGTGGTATTAGACCCGGCCCGCAACTTTGGCAAACCTGTCCTGACTGAAACGGGCATGACAGTAGATGCCATTGTCAGCGCCTGGCACGGCGAAGGGCAGGATATAAAGCGCGTCGCCGCGCTGTATGAAGTGCCCGTGGCTGAAGTGGAGGCAGCCATTCAGTTTGAGCAAATGCATTATTCGTAATGGCTCCAAAGCCGAAGAACTTTAACTATTCGCTCATCTTCAAGCACCTGATAAACAATGCGGCGCTGGATGTTGATGCGACGTGAATAGGCCCCCGAAAGATCACCGATGAGTTTTTCAAACGGAGGCGGCTTGCGGTAGGGGTCTTCCGCCATTAGCGCCAGAAGTTCAGCTCCCCATCGCATTCGTCCATAGGGGTTTCCATCCCCTCACGAATAGACTCTCGCATACCCGGTACAGACAGCAGGTAAAGCGTCTCTTGGATAGCCGTCCAATCGTCCTCGGAAACCAAAACGGCTTTGTTTCGCTTACCCATAATAACGATTGGCTGATGAGATTCGGCGGTTTCGGCAATCAGCCGGTAAAGTTTGCTACGAGCTTCAGTTGCTGTAATTTCGCTCATGACGCACTTTTGATATGTTCAAATATTGATCAAAGCGTATGCCGTTAAGTACGCATATCAAGACGTTGGCAATCTGCCTTTGCCACAGTGTAGTGTTGTGCGTTAAGTGGCTATAATTAAGCCAATTATTTTAGGGTAAACCAATGTCCAAAGCTCACATCAATACCAAAATGCTGATCTGGGCGCGCAAGCGCTCTGGCATTGATGTGTCTGATTTTGCCCGCAAATGCGGTGTCAGCGAGGAGCGCTTGCAGGAATGGGAGTCTGGCGAGCGGCCAATGACTTTTAATCAGGCCATGAGCTACGCCGCCAAAGCCTATGTACCTTTCGGCTATTTGTTTCTCGCGCAACCGCCGCAGGAAGGGCTGTTGATTCCCGACTTACGCACGCTGGGCGGCCAAGGGGTTCAACGGCCAAGCTCCGAGCTACTAGACCTGGTCAAGCTGATGTTACAGCGCCAAGAATGGTACAAAGACTATCTGCAACAGCAACTAGCAGAACCTAACGCCGTTGTCGGCCGCTTCTCTGCTCGTGACAGTGTCGATGCCATTGTTCAAGATATGCGCACTCAACTTGGCGTGCCGGAGCACCCGAAACGCGGAAAGTGGGATGACTACTACCGTGATTTGGTTGAGCGCATTGAATCCAAAGGCATTATGGTGATGCGACAAAGTAATCTGAAGCATCACACCCGCCCCCTGAACGTGGACGAATTTCGCGGTTTTGCAATCGTCGATGAGTTCGCTCCGGTAATTTTTATTAACCACGCCGATGCCATGGGTGCACGCCTATTCACATTGATTCACGAACTTTGCCACATATGGATCGGCCAATCCGGCATCTCCGATGGCAGTACCAATACCCACCGGCAAGAGGAAATACTGTGCAACGCGGTCGCCGCCGAGTTTCTAGTGCCCGCAACTGAGTTCAGCCGTTTATGGCATCAAGATGAAAATCGCTGGGAAGAGAACCTACCTCCTCTCGAGGCGCATTTTCACGTGAGCACTTGGACACTCGCCAGAAGAGCTCTAACCCTGGGCTTTATTTCTGAAGGCGAGTATGGCCGGTATATAGCGGAACAACAGGCTGCTTATCGTCGCCGAAAGCAAAGTGGTAGTGGTCCCACTTATTACCAAACCAAAAAGGCGCAAATCAGTAGTCGGTTTTCTCACGCCGTAGTCAGTGAAGCGCTGAGCGGTCAAATGCTGCTCCGCGACGCAGGCGAACTCTTGGGCGGCATGCAGCCCGCGAAGATCAAACACTTTGCTGAGGAGCTCGGTCTTTGAGATATTTGCTGGATGCGAATACTTACATACAGGCAAAAAACCAATATTACGGTATGGATATTTGCCCAGCTTATTGGGATTGGCTGGATCAGCAGTTTCAGCAAGGCTTGGTTGCTAGTGTGAATTTTGTAGGCCGGGAGCTGCGTGACGGTAATGATGATCTGGCGGAGTGGGCTCGCGCGCGGCCTGAGCACTTTATCCCCAACGACGACGAAGAAACCCAAGCTGTTTTTTCATCTATTGTTCAGGCTGTTATGCAAGGCGACTATAATCAGGGCAACAGGGACAGTTTTTTGGCCAAAGCAGATCCGTGGATTATTGCCAAAGCCCGTGTAATAGGCGCAGCAGTGGTTACTCACGAGTCTGTTTTGGCTCCTAACACTCGCAAGGTAAAAGTACCCAACATCTGTCATCAATTCGATGTTCCCTGCGTGAATACCTTTCAATTTCTTCGCGAGCTGAAAGCCCGATTTGTGCTGGGAAACTGATTACTCACGTTTATCTCTATTTTGTGTAATTACACATTTCATAGGTAAACATGAGTAATTCCCCTCTTCATACCGCCAGATGCCTCCGAAACAGCGCCAGCGCCACACTAAAAAACACCACCCCAATACCAACCAACGCCAGCATTTGCGGCCACACCACCTCCAGGCCTGCTCCCCGGTAAAGTATGGCTTGCGCCAAGCTGACGAAGTGGGTGGTGGGCGCCACCAGCATGATGTTCTGCACCAGGTCAGGCATGCTTTCCCGCGGGGTTATGCCGCCAGAGAGCATTTGCAGGGGCAGTATGGTGAGTATCAGCAGCAGGCCGAACTGGGGCATGGTGCGGGCCACGGTGCCAATCAGGATGCCGATGGCAGTGGTGGAAAACAGATGAATCAGGGTGCCGAACATAAACAGCATTATTGAACCCTGCACCGGCACTTTTAATATCAGCTGAATCACAAGGGTTACCGAAAGGGTTGCCGCCAGCATCACAACCAGGCCGTTAGCCCACACTTTGGCGGCCATGATTTCAAACGGCTTTATCGGCATCACCATCAGGTGTTCCACGGTGCCGTGTTCACGTTCGCGAATCAGCGCAGCGCCGGTCAGTATGATGCTGATCATGGTGATCATATTGGTCAGCTCCATCACTCCGCCAAACCAGGTGCCGTCCAGATTGGGGTTAAAACTCACCCGGGTTACCAGGTTGATGGGCAAGGCACCGCCAGCGCTGCCAGTCTGCATAAATTCCGCCACTTCGGTGGTCAGCAACTGTTCAATGTAGCGCGAACCGATGAACGCCTGGGTCATGCGGGTAGCGTCGATATTCAGCTGCACGCTGGTGACTCGGCCCTGACGGATGTCGCGCTCGAAACCGTCGGGAATCACCAGAACGAACGTGTGACTGCCTTTGTCCAGAACTTCGTCAATCTGACCATACTGGATCTGGTCCGGTGGCATAAACCAGGGTGGTTGCAGGGAATCGATCATGTGGCCAGCCAATGCGCTCTGGTCTTCATCCACCACCGCCACTGGCGCGTTGTGCAGTTCCATCGAACCGGCAGAGCCTGCGGTGTACACCATCAAGGTAAACGCCATCAATACGAACGCCAGCAGCACTTTGTCGTGCCAGATACT
The DNA here is from genome assembly GCF_002563815.1 of Marinobacter sp. LV10R520-4. Classification (NCBI taxonomy): domain Bacteria; kingdom Pseudomonadati; phylum Pseudomonadota; class Gammaproteobacteria; order Pseudomonadales; family Marinobacteraceae; genus Marinobacter; species Marinobacter sp. LV10R520-4. The sequence goes on from NZ_PDJM01000001.1 coordinate 1,582,610, forward strand.
GCGCAGCTCTTTGACACCCAGATTCCAGATATTGCCGAGAGTTTCCATCATCAGCGCCCCTGTTTACGAAGTAACAGCACGGACATCAAGGTAAGCACCGGGATGAACGCCGCCAGCACCAGGAACGCGTGTTGCATATCACCCAGGGTCAGGCCCTTGGTAAACACGCCGCGGCTGATCTGCAGGAACCAGGTAGCAGGCCAGAACTGGCCAATGACCGCAGCGGCGCCGTCCAGAGAAGATACCGGCTCCGTCATGCCAGAGAACTGCACCGTGGGCAGTATGGTGATGATTGCGGTAGCCGCCAGCGCGGCAATCTGGGTAGACGCAAACGCCGAAATTACCTGGCCCAGACCGGTGGTGGCGGTCACGAACAGCAGCGCGCCAAAGGTCAGGGTTAGCACGCCGCCTTTGATGGGCACGTCAAACAGGAAAATCGCCAGCAGCACCAGGCTGACGTAGCTGACCATGCTAAAGCCGATGTAGGGCAGCTGTTTACCGAGCAAAAATTCCAGCCGGGTCACCGGGGTTACATACAGATTGGTGATAGATCCCAGCTCTTTCTCCCGCACAATCCCCAACGCCATCAGAATAGCCGGGATGAAAATCAGCAGTATGGGAATCACCGCCGGCACCATGGCGTCCAGGCTGCGGAAGTCCTGGTTATAGCGGTAGCGGGCTTCAACGGTCACCAGGCTAAAAGCCGGCACACTGCCGTAGGTGCGCTGGGCCAGATCTTTCAGGTAGCTGAAATGCAGGCCTTGCATATACCCCAGTATGGTCTCACCGCGAAAGGGCATAGCGCCGTCTACCCACACGGCGATTTCGGTAGGCCGGCCGCGTTTCAGGTTTTTGCCAAAGCCCGGCGGTATCGCCAGAACCAGGCTCAGTTCGCCGGATTTCATCCGCTGTTCCAGTTCGGCCATGGTGGCCACCGGTGGTTGCTCTAAAAAGTAGCGGGAACCCGATACGGCGGTGATGTAGTCGCGGCTTTGCGGAGTCTGGTCCTGGTCCAGCACCGCGAACGTCAGGTCTTCCACGTCCATGGTAATGCCGTAACCCAGAATCATCATCAGCAAGGCCGAACCAATGAACGCAAACGCCATGCGGATAGGGTCACGCAGCAGCTCGCGGGTTTCGCGGCGACCATAGGCCATCAAGCGCTGAAAACTGAAACCGCGATAGCGCGGCCGGTCGCTGGCGTCTTCGCCCAGCACGTTTCCGTTGTTGCTGCTTTCGGGTTCTTTATCCACAGCCTCGAGGGTTTGCATAAACGCGGCTTCCAGATTGTTTACCCCGGCTTGTTCTACCAGCGCCGCCGGGGTATCGCAGGCCAGTACTTCGCCGGCGTGCATCAGTGAAATGCGGTCGCAGCGCTCGCCTTCATTCATAAAGTGAGTGGAAATAAAAATGGTCACGCCGTCTTCGCGGGACAAACGCAGAAGCAACTGCCAGAAGCGGTTGCGAGCACCGGGGTCTACCCCGGAGGTTGGCTCGTCTAAAATTAGCAGTTCCGGCGAATGCACCACGGCTACTGCCAGCGACAACCGCTGGCGCACGCCCAGGGGCAAGTCACCAGCAAACCGGTCCATCACGTCTTCTAAACTAAATTCTTGGGTCAATTCATCCATTCTGGGCTGAATGCGTTCGGCTGGCAGATGAAATAGCTTGGCGTGCAGTTCCAGGTTCTGGCGCACGGTCAGCTCGTTGTACAGCGAGAACGACTGCGACATGTAGCCCACACGCTGGCGGGTTTTCAGGTCTCTGGCATCCAGAGTGGCGCCAAACAGCAACACCTCGCCTTCGGACGGCGTTAGCAGCCCGGTGAGCATTTTCATGGTGGTGGTTTTGCCACAGCCGTTAGAGCCTAAAAAACCAAATATTTCGCCTTTCGGGATGGTGAAGCTAACGTCTTTTACCGCGGTGAAGTCGCCAAAGCGCAGGGTGAGATTATGGGCTTCAATGGCAGGCACGTCGGCGTTATCGGTTGCCGCGCTCGCCGAAGCCGTAGTCGCAGCATCGCCACCGGTTTCCTGCCGGTCTTTTGGCAGCAGCGCGATAAAGGCGTCGTCCAGATTGTCTGTTTCAGTTTGCTGTTTTAATTCCTGCGGCGAACCCGTAGCCAGAATGGCGCCGTTGTCCATGGCCACCAGCCAGTCGTAGCGCTCAGCTTCTTCCATGTAAGCCGTGGCCACCAGCACGCTCATGCCCGCTTGCTGGCTGCGAATGGTATCAATCAAGTCCCAGAATCGCTTGCGGGATAGCGGGTCTACGCCGGTGGTGGGTTCATCCAGAATCAGCAGGTCCGGGTTGTGAATCAAAGCGCAGCAAAGGCCCAGTTTCTGCTTCATGCCGCCAGACAATTTGCCGGCGGGCCGGCTGCGGAATTCCAACAGGCCAGTGGCGTCTAGCAGGCGGTCGATCTGTTCGCCACGGGCCTTGCCACGCAGCCCGAACAGGTCGGCAAAAAAGTCGATGTTCTCGTCCACCGTCAGGGTGTGGTAGAGGTTGCCGCCCAGCCCCTGGGGCATATAGGCAATGCACGGGGCGACTTGACTGCGAAAGTGCGAATCGGCCATATTGCCGCCCAGCACCTCAAGCCGGCCTTGCTGCAACTGGCGGGCACCCGCCACCAAACCCAGCAAGGTCGACTTACCAACACCGTCTGGGCCAATCAGCCCGACCATACAGCCGGCGGGCAGGTCCAGGCTAATATCCCGCAAAGCATGGCGGGCACCGTATTGATGATTAACCGATATCAGCCGGGCCACAACCGCTTTTTCGCCCGGGTTGATGCCTGTCCGGGTAACGGTTTTGGCAGCTTTTTTGACAACTAAAGAGCTGTCGCCAGGCCGATTATCCATTAGGAAGGGTTACTTGCAGCTGTTCTGGCCAAGGCAGACTTTCATCGAGACGAACATAGGCAACACCCGGCACGCCGGTTTTCACCCGATCGCGATAGGCCTCTAGCAATTCGGGGTCGATGCGAATGCGCACTCGGAACATCAATTTCTCGCGCTCGGTGCGGGTTTCCACCGCCTTGGGCGTGAACTGGGCTTCTGCAGCCACAAAACTCACCTCCGCCGGCACCACAAAGTCGGGCAGGGCGTCCAGAACAATGCGGGCATCGGAACCCACCCGCACTTTACCAGCCTGGGCGGTGGGCAGAAAAATAGTCAGGTACACGTCGGTTACGTCCAACACCGTGGCCACTTTGCCGCCAGCCGGCAGCACCTCACCCGGCTCGGCCAGCCGGTAAAGCACACGGCCGCCTACCGGGCTGTTCAGGTGGCTATCATCAATAGTGGTTTCAATTTTGTGGATGTTGGCTTTCGCAGCGTTGATGCCAGCTTGAGCTGACAATACCTGAACCTTTGACGCCTGCAATGCGGCGTCTGCGGTTTCTGCGGTGGTGCGTGCGCGGTCCAGCTGTTCGCGAGACACGTGGCCCTTGGCAACCAGAGATTCAAACCGCCCCAGCTCGGCCCGGGCCAGGCGCCGTTCACTTTCCCGCTGGGCCACAATGGCATCGGCCAGGCGTTCGGCTTGAATCGCCTGGCTCAGATTGGCCTGGGCAGCCGCCAAGGTTGCCTGAAGTTCCGCTGTGTCCATCTCTGCCACCGGGCTACCGGCATCAATCAGATCGCCCTCGGCCACAAAGAAGGTCAGCAGGCGGCCGGGAATGCGGGTGGCAATATCAACCTGAGTGGCTTCTATGCGGCCATTTCCCGACGCAATATGCGCAGCAAGGGTGTTTTCCTTTGGCACAAAATACCAGGCGACAAGGGCGAGCAAAGCAATAACCGCCAGAGTTATTATCAGTCTCGAGCGGACTTTAGGGCTTGAGCCAGGCATAGATCGTCCCCGATAAAAATTGGATTAGTTCAACTATAATGAAGCTGAAATCAGTATAGCGGGGCTTTTAGTAACGTGGGTGACACGCGTCAAAAGCGCAGGACATGCCTGCGCTAAACGCTTCAGTCATTTTTGATCCCGGTCAACGTTCTAGTTATAAGCTTATTCTAAAAAAGAAATTCAGCGCACTTTGGGCTATAGTGAAAGGTGGATACAAACCCGTTTCATTGCAGGAGAAAGCGCGAAATGAAGCAGCTATTAATCGCATTTTTTATAATTTTCGGACTCAGCGTTCATGCCTTCGCAAATGATGAAGCTTTGGCCGTCACCCCCCAGCAAACTTTTGATCTGGTACAAACACAGCCTGACCAAATGCTGTTTGTGGATGTGCGCGACCCCATCGAAATCATGTTTATCGGCTTTACCGATGTGGCTCAGGCCAACATTCCGTTCTTGCTGGCCGATCGCAGCCGGTTTCTGGACGACAAGCAGCGCTTTGCCATGGACAAAAACCCGCAGTTCGCCGCACAAATTGAAGCCGCTCTGAAAGCCAAAGGCCTGAACAAGGACGCGCTGATTATCACCATGTGCCGCTCGGGTTCTTCACGGGGTAAGCCCAGTGCCGATTACCTGCTGTCCCAAGGTTTTACCAATGTGAAATACATTGATCACGGCTTTCAGGGTAGCGGCGCCAAAGAGGGCAAAAAAGCCGGTATGCGCATCGTTAACGGCTGGCAGAATGACGGCTTGCCCTGGTCTATGGAGATCAATCCGGAAAAGATTTATCGCCCAGGTCAGTAATAACGGTTCATAAGCGGTCAGCACCGCAAGGAAGGCGATTATGGAAGGCTTGTCCCAGCTTTTATCCCAACGAAGGGCAGTGGCAATCCTGCTGTTTTCGCTCCTGTTGTTGCCGCTACTATCCTCAGAAGCACTGGCGTCTGCAGAGCGGGCGCCGACTACCGCAGACCACACCAAATTCGAGGCGCTGAAGGGCCCGTTCAATTCAGCGCCGGAAGTGACCGCCGCCTGCCTGACCTGCCACACCGAAGCTGGCGAGCAAGTGCGTGCTACAACCCACTGGACATGGCTATACGATCACCCTGAAACCGGCCAGCAGCTGGGTAAAAGCAAGGTTATTAACAGCTTTTGCGGCATGGTCGTCACCAACGAAGCGCGCTGCACGTCTTGCCACGTTGGTTATGGCTGGGAAGACATGAGCCAGCCGCCACCGGCGGCCAAAAATGCAGTGGATTGCCTGGTGTGCCACGACACCACCGGCGAATACTGGAAATTCCCCACCCTGGCCGGCTTCCCCACGGATATTCCTCGCGAATGGCCAAAAGGCAGCGGTACGCTGGTGCTGCCACCCGACTTAGTAAAAGTTGCCCGCAACGTAGGCGCCAGTGACCGCGAAAACTGCGGTAGCTGCCACTTTTACGGTGGCGGCGCTGACGGCGTTAAACACGGTGATCTGGATTCGTCACTGGTAGACCCAAGCCACGAGCTGGACGTGCACATGGCCAGCGACGGCCTGGATTTCAGCTGCTCCGACTGCCACACCAGTTGGGGCCATAATGTAGCTGGCAGCCGCTATCAGGTAAATGCCAAAGACACCCTGGGCATCGATGTACCCGGCCACACTGACCTGGGTCGCGCCAGTTGTGAATCCTGCCACGGCAGCGAACCTCACCCGCAAGCCAAGTTGAATGACCACGTTGAAAAACTGGCGTGCCAGACCTGTCATATTCCAGCCTTCGCCCGCGGCGGTGTCGCCACCAAAATGTGGTGGGACTGGTCCACCGCCGGCAAACTGGACGAAGACGGCCAGCCTATGGCGTTAAAAGACGAGAATGGCCACGTCAGCTATCTGAGCGAAAAAGGCAATTTCCGCCACGGCGAAAACGTCACCCCAGAATACGCCTGGTTCAACGGCACGGTGGAATACACCCTTATAGACGCCAAACTGGATTTGACCCAGTCACCGGTGCACATCAACCGGGTGGAGGGCAGCCCAGGCGATGGAGATTCCCGCATCTGGCCATTCAAGGTGATGCGTGGCAAACAGCCTTACGACACCGTTTACGAAACCCTGTTGGCCACCCACGTGTTCGGTAAAGACGACTCCTCGCTGTGGAGTAACTACGATTGGCCCAAAGCACTGAAAACCGGCAGCGAATGGTCCGGCATTCCTTTCAGTGGAGAATACGACTTTATTGAAACCACCATGCACTGGCCCATTACTCACATGGTGGCGCCGGCAGACCAGGCTCTGGATTGCGCCGCCTGCCACAGCGCGAACAGCCGACTGGCCGGATTGCCGGGAATTTACATGCCGGGGCACAGCAGCAACCCTTGGCTCAACCGCATTGGCTGGTTGGCCGTGCTTTTAACGTTGCTAGGCGTAGCCCTTCATGGTTTAGCTCGCAGATTCTTCCGCCGCCGTCGCGAACATACCAAGGAGCGTTGATTATGGCCAAGGTAATGATTTTCAAACGTTTTGAACGCTTCTGGCACTGGTCCCAGGCGCTGCTGATTTTCAGCCTGCTGTTGACCGGTTTTGAAATTCACGGCAGCTACCAGCTGTTCGGATTTGCGGACGCAACCCAGTTACACACCATCGCCGCCTGGGCCTTAATTGTACTTTGGCTTTTCGCCATTTTCTGGCACATAACCACCGGCGAGTGGCGCCAGTACATACCCACTCGCGACGGCCTTTGGGCCGTGGCGCATTACTATCTGATTGGCACCTTTACCGGTGCCAGCCACCCCTACCGCAAAACCAGCAAAGCCAAGCACAACCCGCTGCAACGGCTGGCCTATCTGTTTTTCAAACTGATGATTTCGCCGGTTATCTGGGTGTCTGGTCTGCTGTATCTGTTCTACAGCCAATGGCCCGAAGCGCTATCAAGTGTTCTATCACTGCAGGCCGTGGCCACCGTCCACACAATCGCCGCGTTCGCCATGATGGTGTTCATCATCGGCCATGTGTACATGACAACTCTGGGGGCCAGCCTGTTCAGTCACATAAAACCGATGGTGACCGGTTACGATACGGTGGATGAACCCAGCAAAAAGCCGTGACACATCCGGTCTCCGTTTTACTCCATAAGAATCGCCGTACCCCTTAAGACTGTTCATAGAATGAACAGTCTTTTAATATTCTTAATAGGTATAACGATAGAACCCATTGTTTGGTAAGATTTGACGTATCTCAAGAGAAATCTGTCCATCCAAATAATGACAAGAGGTTCAGAGGCATGCAAACCAACACCGCAGAGCAGGGTAAAGAGCAAGGCAAAGAGCAGGGCAAACAGCACACCGTAGTTATTGTTGGGGGCGGGGCCGCGGGCATTTCCGTTGCTGCAAGCTTGCACAAACGAGACAGCACCCTGGATATCGCGATTATTGAGCCGGCACACAGCCACCATTACCAGCCCGGCTGGACCATGGTTGGGGGCGGTATTTTCAAGCCGGAAACCACCTCAAAACCCATGGCCAGTGTTATGCCGGGATTTGCCTCATGGTACAAGCAAACGGTGTGCTCTGTAGACGAGCTGAACAATCAGGTTACGCTGGCCGACGGCTCTGTGATCGGGTACCAGGCCTTGGTGCTGGCACCCGGGTTAGAACTGAACTGGGCCGGTATTGACGGCCTGAAAGAAGCGCTTGGCTCGAACGGTGTTACCTCCAACTACCAGGAGGGCATGGCCAGCTACACCTGGGAAATGGTCCAGAGCCTTAAAACCGGGCGCGCGTTGTTCAGCCAACCCCCCATGCCCATCAAGTGTGCCGGTGCGCCACAAAAGGCGATGTATTTGTCAGCAGACTACTGGCTGCGCAACGGGGCTTTGAAAAACATCGACATTCAATTCCATAACGCCGGCGCTGTACTGTTTGGCGTCCCCGATTATGTGCCGGCGCTGCAAAGTTACATTGAAAAGTACGGCGTTGAGCTTAACTACCAGAACAACCTGGTGTCGGTTAACGGCCCTTCGCACAAAGCAACGTTTCGCCGCACCAAAGCCACAAGAGCCGCCTGGTTTCTGAAAGCCAAGCAGCTGCCGGGCCTGTACTGGCATGTTATGCTAAAAGGCCACGAATGGATGGCAAAGCCGGCGCGCCGCTCGGTCTGACAGACCAAAAAAGACCGCTCGTTCGTAATGCTTGAGCCAGACACGACCGACAACACACCTGGCTAAGCCAGAACAGGAGAATAGAGCATGATCGGATACGTCACGATTGGTGTCAGCGATATGGAAAAAGCCAAGAAATACTACACGGATCTTCTGGGCGACATGGGCGCAAAAGTCCTGCTGGATTTGGGCCGCATTGCCTTTATTGGTAAAGATATGAAATCCCCCATGATGGCGGTTTGTACACCGCATGACGGTTCGCCGAACCACCCCGGTAACGGTAATATGCTGGCGTTTCAGCCAGGCTCAAAAGAAGCGGTTGATACCTACTATCAGAAAGCCATCGAATTGGGTGCAAGCTGTGGCGGCGAACCCGGCCAGCGTATTCCCGACCAGTTTTACGGTGCCTACGTGAAAGACCCAGACGGCAACAAGGTAGCTTTTTACCACTTCGGCTGATTCAGCCCTGCCGTAAGCTGAGGCCGCTTTAATCGGCGGTCTCGGTTTCAAACCACCATCGCGGTAACAACTCTCGAATCTGCAGCTGTAAAAATCGATCGTCAATCAGCCATATCACCCCTTCGTCTTCTGGCGTCCGAATAACACGACCCGCGGCTTGCGCCACTTTCTGTAAGCCAGGAATCAGATAAGTGTAGTTGTAACCGGCGCCAAAGCGTTTCTGCAGGCGCTGTTTCAAAATTTCGTGCCAGGCATCAAAGGGCGGCAGCCCCAGGGTGGCCACAAACGCGCCAATCAGCTGGTCCCCCGGTAAATCAATACCTTCACTGAACACGCCCCCCAAAACTGCAAAGGCCACACTGCCGGATTCTTCGCGGAAGCCTGCCAGAAAATCTTTGCGCTGCTGTGGGCTCATGCCTGGCTGCTGTGAACGTTGGGGCACATCTGCGGCGCTGCTGCTCAACGCCACATTGACCTCATTCAGATATTTAAAACTGCTGAAAAACGCCAGATAATGACCCGGCCGCTGGCGATACTGCTGTGCGATCAGCTCGGCAATGGGCATCACCGACGACTCGCGGTGGGCCTGGCGGGTGCTTATTTTGGGCGTGAAGTTCACCTGTAACTGCTCGGCGCCGAACGGGCTGGGCAGGGAGGTAAAACAGCTGTCTTCCGGCAACCCCAGCAAATCCCGGTAATACACGCCGGGGCTCAAGGTCGCGGAAAACAGCAACACCGATGACGCCGCCTGAAACCGGTCACGCAGGAAATCCGCCGGCACCAGATTCTGAATCGTCAGGCTGGCGCGGCCGCGGCCTTCGCGGCGAAATTCACAAAGGGAATGGTCGGCGAAAGAATCCGCCAGTTTCATAAAGGCAACCGACTCGAACAGGACTTCCTGCAACGCCAGATCCGGCGGGTTATCCGCCAGATAATCCGTAAGCCCGGACACCAGGCCCTGCAGGCTGCCGGTCAGCGATACAGGCAAAGCACTTAGAAACACCGGTGCTGTGCCAGCTTCGGCTTGGTCACGAATCACCCCCTGCCAGGCCCGGGCAGTGCGGTCCAGATGGGATTTTAGAACTTTGGGCGCGGTTTTACGCAGCTTCAAAAGCCGCTGTTGGTCCAGCTGCACCGAATACATACCGCGGCCGCGATCCACCAGATTGTGGGCTTCATCCAACAGCACCGCGGTTCTCCACTGGTTCTGCCGGGTCAGGCCGTGGAGCAGGGCAGACTGGTCAAACATCCGGTTTACATCGCCAATCACCAGATCACACCAACGCGCCATTTCCTGGGCCAAGAAGTAGGGGCAGATGTCATGGCCGGCGGCGATCTTCGCCAGCGTCTCCTGAGTCAATGTGGAATCGGCCTGGGCGGCTTCGGCGCGGGCGTCTGGCAGGCGGTCAAAAAAACCTTTGGCCAGGGGGCAGGAATCGCCGTGGCAGGCTTTGTCCGGGTGCTCGCAAGCATCGGCTTTAGACACCAGTTCCAAGGTTCTTAACGGCCAGATTTGCGGTATTTCCTGCGCTAACCGCAGGCGATCCACCGCGTCTACCGCCAGCTGGCGAGCGGTGTTACGGCAGGTGAGATAGCACAGCACGTCCTGATTCGCCGCCGGCATGGCCATAAGTGCAGGGAACAAAGTACCCAAGGTTTTGCCCAGGCCGGTAGGCGCTTCCAGCAGCAAGGTGCCGCCCTTCACCGTATTTTTGTAAACGGTTTCCGCAAGCTGGCGTTGGCGCGGGCGAAACTGCGCAAACGGAAAACGCAGTCCAGACAGGCGAATATTCCGCTGCTCCCGGTGATGGGCTTCCTGCTCTGCCCACAGCCGGTAGCGATCACACAGCACTTCCAGCTCTTGCCAGAGTTCATCGGCGCGGGCGGTTTCGCTGATCGACGTTTCCCGGTTGTTGCCAATATCGAAGTACACCAGTGCCAGCTTTACGGTTTTACGCTTTTCCTGGCGGCACAGCAGAGCACCGTAAGCCCGCAGCTGAGCCCGGTGAAGTGCGCGCTGATGGGAGCGAATGCGCGACAAGTCGCCACGGTGGGTTTTGATTTCTTCCAGCAGTCCGGAGTGCGGGTTATACACATCGGCACGGCCAGACAGCGCCAAGCCCAGGCATTCGCCGCTAATCGGGTACTCGCTTTTGTAGCCGTATCCGCGCTTTGCCTGAATCGCCTGGTGGCCGGCAATGCCCTCTTCGGCGCTGGGCGCCGGGGTGTAACGAAAATCCAGATCGCCTGCACGGGCAGCAAACTCGCAGAGTGTGCGTACCGCCACCTTCATGGCGTGGCCTCGCCGGTTTGCCAACGCAGATAACACACGCTGGCGGCGATGCCCTTGCTGGCGAAAAAATGAAGCCAGCGAACCTGGTGATCCTGTAGGCGATCGCCAGGGCCCTTCACTTCAATCATTTCGTATCGCGGCCTGGTATGCGGATTTTCAGGGTAAAAGCGGACAAGATCGGGAAAACCGCTGCGATGTTCGCGAATATTCAGCAAAAGTCGCTCAAAAAGAATGTGTAAATCCAGCGCTGGAATACAATCCAGCGCCAGCGTCAGCAGCTCCTCATTCAGCGCAGGCCAGGTCACAAAGGGGTTGGTAATGCCCTGCTTTGCGGCGTAGGTGTTCAGTATCTGCTGGCGATAGCCGCCATCGTGCAGCGCCGCAAAGCACTGATCAAACGCGGCCTGGCGCCGGCTGACAAAATCTTTCCGCAGCAGGTCCGCCGGGCCACTGTGAAACGGATGAAAAAAAGCGCCGGGTATGGGCTTGAAGATGGTGTTCCAGCACAGCAGACCAAACAGGCTGTTTATCAGGGTGTTTTCCATATAAAACACCGGTGCTTCAGGACTCGAAAGATGGTCGCGCACCGCCCTCTCCACAGAGCGACCCGTTTGCGGCAGCGTCAACGTGAACTCGTCAAGCGGCGGCGGTTGTGGTGCCAAAGGAGCGGGCTGTTTCACTTTGGCTGCCAACCGCTTCAGAATCCGCGCCAGACCCTGGGCTTCGGCGTCGCTGAGTTCGGCGTGCTGCCAGTCAGAGGCAATCGCCCAGGCTTCGTCAAAGCGTTTCATCCGCTCCAGCAGCCGCAGTTGTTTCAACCGGGCTTCCCTATGGCCACTTGAGGCAAGTGCTTCCAAAGCTACTTCCCGCTCGCCCTGACGTTCCGCCTGTCGGCCCAGCTCAAGCAGCAGGCGATCGCGGCGACTGCTCAGCCACGGGTTGTCAGAAGGTTGCGGCACCTGGGCCCACACTTCAGCGGCCGGCATTCCAACGTCCAGACATTCGCGGCAGTGGTGCATGGCCAGATAGGTATCCACTTGGCTGCGTTCGGAGAAAGCCCGGGCTTCAGAGGTGAATTGCACCTGCTCGTAGCGTTGGTGGCCCAGCTCCACCAGCACAAAATCCGACCAGCTCTGGCGCAGGTTGCCGAAGAACATCAGGCGAACGCGGTCAAACAGTGCCATTGAGCTCACCCGCACTACCGGCGAACCAGAGTCACCCAGCCAGTCGATCACGGTACGGGCATCGGCGTAGGTACCCTTCAACACATCGCGCATCTGGGCTTTGGCCAGGTTTTTGCTGAAACCGGCCTGCACCAGAGCCGGCGCAAACGCCGGGCGAAGTTCGGCCAGGGTAAACAGGCGAAACAGATCGTCCAGAGTCAGCAAGGGAGCACAATCCAGCCAGTCATCTCTAATCAGGTTGTTCAACGCATCCGCTTCCGAACTTCCCAACTCTGGGTACTTCAGCTTGTCAGTGCGGAACAGCTCACCGCTGCGCATCACCATCCGGGCCAACAAAGCTCGGGCAGGACGGGGCAAATCAAGGAACTCGCTTAGCCGGGCATTCTCCGGCGCCGACAGCAAATCGGAGTGGTGGTTAGCCACCCACGCCACCACCGTTTCCATGTTTTCCAGGTAGTACAGGGGGTTTTCAAGATTCGCCGCGGCGGGCCTGAAATCCTGGTGATGCTTGCTCATAAAGACACGGACAGACCTAATTGAGGAGGTGCAATGCAACCACTCGAATTTAATGAGTTAACGCCTGAATTTACTTTATTTTTTTAGCTTGGTTTTTCACACCGTCCAAAATGGATTCACTAATGCGCGATGGAAAATCAACGGGCAACAGGGCTTCTACGGCACTGATTGCACGGGGCACCTGTTCGGCGATCTCGTCGAGGAGCTCGCTCGCCCTCTCGCGGGAGAAGCCAACTTGATGAGCCGCACTTATGAAATGCCTTTGTTGAATTCGATCCCAATGGTAATGGCGGTTACGGCTTTTAACAGACATCGCCATTTTTGCTTTTTGCGACGCCAGACTGCCTTGCGCCATCAGCGGATAGGCTGAGATCACGTCGTACAGCGGTGTCATCCGATAGGCTGAGCCAGGCTCTATAAAAAGACTGAAATTTTTTGCATGGCCATCAATCGCCGCCATCAGCCAAAACAATATCTGAGCTTTGAAGAAGGTTTCGCGATCCCTTTGAACCTCCTGGGAACCAAGAAGAAGCTTCATACCATCGTGAATTCCCGGGCCGCCATCGCTCTCGTACTTGATCGCAGGTGCTACGCCGAGGGCCTGACAAAAGTCTTCCTGAGGCAATCGCATTAGCCAAGCGGAATCCTTCGACCAGCGCCGATCAAAGCGTTCGACAATTAATACTTTCTGACGGCCAAACTGCCCAAGTTCCGCATTAGCAGTGGACAACCCAAAGGCTTTTAAAAGCTGTAAACAGAGCCATTCATTCTCACCGCTTTCACGAAGATCAATATTGCTATGATCCAGAAAACCGATTGGGAGCTTGAAGATATGACTGGTGGGCGTGCTCCCGGTGGGGAGTTGCCAATGCTCCTGATGCCAGAGTAACGCCGTTTTTTCCTGAGCACCCGCCAGTGAAATGCGAAAGTCATTTTCCCGCGCCATGCCTAGCGGTGCGTCTTGATAATTGCCCAGCAAGAACTCGATCGCGGTGGTGTCAACTGGTTCAGCCGTCACCTTTCGGACATTCGGCACTTCGCAATCTTGAGGATAGAGCTGAATGGCGCCAATACAGTCTCGACCAACACTCCAAAGTAGATCAAAAGGATGGCGGGTAGGAGCGCTGAAACGTGCTTGCATGCGAGATCTTATGGCATTCGAGTCTGGCAGAAGGTTATCGAAAAAATTTAAGACCAACGCCCCGCGATACGCCTTCGAAGACAGCGGCAGTGAAAGAGAGATAGCTCGGGCACCGGGCCGATTTTGCCAGGCAGGAGAATACTGGAAAACCATAGCACCGGAGGTTTCTAACGTTAACTTTCCGACTTCAATACCGTTCAAGGCCACAAGTAAATCAGGCATGGACAATCACCATTCTTCGCCCCAGCCGATTACAGGATCCGAAGCACCGCGCTCTACCACACGCAACTCAAGGTCAAGAGCGGAAAGAAGCTTGAATAGAGTCTCGATTCGGCTTTTCTCCGGATGATTCTCAAAGTTGGAAACCGTGGCTTGTTTTACACCGACTTTAGACGCAGTGGCCTGTTGGCTCAGGTCTTGGTGATAGCGGGCATTTTTAATGGCAGTAGACAGCGCTTCGGGCGAAGTAATTTTCATAAACATACCCCTTAGACGATAAATTAAATCTTATACCTTTCAGGGTATAAGATCAATAATATCCTTTACAGGGGATTAAGCAGCTCCATACCACTTCAAATGCCTATGTCAGCCGGCTGCAGGCGCACGCCAGCGACTTTCCACACGTTTTCTACCTGTACCATTCTGTAATAGGCGTCCCAGGATTTGCCCTCGGGGCCTTTGAGCTTCACGACCTGAATGTGAAAAATACCGTGAGGCACATTTTCGGTGAACTCAATCTGGGTGGCATTGTGTACGGCAGGATAGGCCTCGCGCACCATTTCCACAAACACCTGTGACGATCCAAAGCGACGCTTGATACCCTCGGACGCATAAGCCCAGGCTTGCTCACCGTCGTTGTTAGCGAACGCTTCGATCTGGCGCAAGATAGAGTCTTGAATCTGGATCGTGTCCTGAATTCCGGCTTCTTCATCATTATCGTTGGCAAAAGACTGGGATGCCCAAACAAGCGCAAAACCCAAACTTATTATCAGAAACAGAACAACGCTCTTTGTGGTGCGGGTAAGTTGCTGGCCCATGACGAAACCCTTTTGTTGACCATATTTTAACCAATACGGGAAAAACGGTGCTGCGGACTCCCCAAGTGTAAGCCCGGCTTTACTTACGGCCGGCCTTTTCTGGCCAAATGATGTTGATCAGCGCCTGTCGCTGCCGATCAGGAAAGGCAATGGTGTTGTCTGAGCGAGCAATGGCAAGCGCCTGACCCAGCATGCGGAACAACTCAACGTTCTGGTGCACACATTTCGGAATGGCCTGGCTGCGCAAATATTTCAGGTAACGCTGCAGATTTTCTTCATCCGACCGCCAGTGCTCGCCAAAGGCATTACGAAACAGGGCGCGTGTCGCAATGGCGCGCCACTCGTCGCAATAACCGCTTTCAAGCCTTTCCGGATAAACATACAAATCCTTGATTTCCTTTTGTATGTTTACAACAGCGTGCTCTGGCGAGAACAGCAGTCGCATGGCCAGCAGATCATAACTGTCGTTCAGCTGTTCGTTTACGGCGCTTTTGACCAATCCTATTCTGCTCATAATCACCCGTTCAGTAAGGTATTTACCTTGCGATGATTTTCCATCGCGCACGGTTTCAGACTGTCCGCTTCTGTGGTCACATACGTTAAGCTGACGCATCGGGATTGAACCCCATACCAGACAAGGAAGACCATGGCCGCTTCATCCACAAATGCCACAAGTGACAACCCGCATATTACCCCCGGTTTTCACGCGGTTCACGCCAATCATTTAGAAGATCTGCGCCGGGCCGTGGTGTTTATCTGCCAGCAGAACCCGCTACCGCCGCTGCAAAGCGAAACGTTTCTAGTGCAAAGCAACGGTATTGCCCAGTGGTTAAAACTGGCGCTGGCGGAAAAGCGTTCAGAGGATGGCAGCGAAGGCGGCTTGGGCATTGCCGCCGGTATGGATTTTTTGTTCCCGGCGCGGTTTATCTGGCAGGCCTATCGCGCCGTGCTGCCAGACGGCGAGGTGCCAGAGCAATCCCCCTTTGATAAACGCCGACTGGTGTGGCGGCTGTACCGGCTGTTACCGGAACTTGTTCTTACAGATGAGGCGTTCAACCCGCTGGCGCGTTTTCTGGACGGCAGCGACACCGATTTGCGGGCGTTCCAGCTGGCCGAAAAAGTCGCGGATTTATTTGACCAGTATCAGGTGTTCCGAGCCGATTGGCTGGCAGCCTGGGAGCAGGGCCGGGATGTAGTCATCAGCACCCGTAACGGCGAAAAACCGATTGAGGAAGACACCCGCTGGCAGCCAATGCTGTGGCGCAAGCTGGTGGAAGACACCGGTACCGAAGCGCACACCAGTCGCTCACAAATTCACACCCGTTTTATGACGCAGGGCCAGCAAATCACCGCACCCGCCCATCCGAGCCGCTTACCAAAACGCATTGTGGTGTTCGGTGTATCGTCTTTGCCACGCCAGGCGCTTGAAGCCCTGTACGTGCTTAGCCGCTTTAGCCAGGTGGTGCTTTGCGTTCACAACCCTTCGCAGTTTTACTGGGCTGATATTGTCAGCGATCGCGAACTGCTCAAAGCCGAGCGCAAACGCGGTGCCAGCCACCCTACGCTGTCGCAGATTGACGACGCCGACCAGCTGCACCAACACGCCAACCCGCTGTTGGCAGCCTGGGGTAAACAGGGCCGGGATTATATTCGCCTTCTGGACGAATTCGACAACCCCGACGAGTACCGCAACAGATTCCAGACGCCGGATCAGAAGATCGACATCTTCTCCGAGCACGGTGCAGGTCAGGCAACCTGCCTGCTGCACCAATTGCAGAACGATATTTACAACCTGACCCCGCTGCAGGAGATTCGCGCTGAACAGCGCGAGCTGAATCTGCAAGATGACCATTCCATGGTGTTTCACGACGCCCACAGCCCACAGCGTGAAGTGGAAATATTGCATGACCAGCTGCTGGCTTCGTTCAACGCCGATAGCACCCTGCGCCCCCGCGACATCATGGTAATGGTGCCCGACATCAACGTGTATGCACCCCACATTCAGGCGGTGTTTGGCCGCTATACCGCCGGGCGCAAACGCCATATTCCGTTTACCATTTCCGATCAGGGTCAGCGCAACCACGAGCCGGTATTGATAGCCCTGGAAACCCTGATGTCGCTGCCGCGCCACCGCTTTGGGGTGAGCGAAATCATCAGCCTGTTGGAAGTGCCCGGCATTCGCGATCGGTTCGAGATTGCCGAAGAGGAAATCCCCTTGGCGCGGCGCTGGGTGGAAGGCGCCAATATTCGCTGGGGCCTGCACGGGGCCCACCGGGAAAGCCTGGAGCTGCCAGCCGATCTGGATCGCAACACCTGGCAATCTGGCCTGCGTTCCATGCTGTTAGGTTATGGCATGGGCGACGACGAGCCCTGGGCCGGCGTTCAGCCCTACGGCGAGATTGGCGGCTTGCAGGCCAGCCTGGCCGGACGCCTTGGCGAGTTTATCCATCGTTTGGAAATTCTGTGGCAAGACCTACAGGCAAGCCGCACACCGCAACAGTGGGAAGCGCTGTTCGCCGCCATGCTGGAACAGTTTTTCCACAAAGTCGAAGGCCATGACCTTTTGCTGCTGAACCGCTTTCGCCGCCAGCTGGAACAATGGCTGGACGACACACTGGCCGCGGGGCTGGAACACCAGCCGTTGCCATTAAACATTGTAAAAGACGTGCTATTGGACGGCCTGGATGAAGGCGGCCTGAACCAGCGTTTTCTGGCCGGCAAGGTGAACTTCGCCACCTTGATGCCTATGCGCGCCATACCGTTTCGCACGGTGTGCCTGCTGGGCATGAACGACGGCGACTACCCGCGCTCGCGGCCGCCGGTGGATTTTGACCTGATGGCACAGGATTATAGACCGGGGGACCGTTCCCGCCGGGAAGACGACCGCTATCTGTTTCTGGAAGCCATGCTGTCGGCCCGCGAACAGCTTTATATCAGCTGGGTAGGGCGCAGCATTCGCGACGATTCGCCACGGCCGCCATCGGTGCTGGTGGGCCAATTGCAGGATCACTTGAACGGCTTATGGCATCTGCCAGGGCAGCCCAATGTCGCGGTAACGGATGCACTGACCACCTGCCACCCGCTACAACCGTTCAGCCGCGACTATTTTCCCCAAACCCGACACGCCCGCAGCCTGTTCACCTACGAACACGAATGGCGCAGTGCTCACGGCACTGTCTCGACAGACGCGCAACAGCAGGCGCTGGCGTACCAGCAGCCGGAAGAACCCATCACCCTGAATGATCTGGCCGGCTTTTTGAAAAAACCGATAGACACGTTTTACCAGCGCCGCCTGCAAGTGCGCTTTGAAGACGTGGAAGACGACGACACCGACACCGAAAACTTTGATTTGAACGGCCTCGACCGCTGGCGCCTAGACACCGAACTGATTGAACAGGGCGTGCTAAAAGCCAGTAACGAGGAAGATCTGGAACAACGCTTGGAAACGACCCTCGACCGCATGGCCCGGAGCGGCGACCTTGGCATGGGCATCACCGAGCACCGGCTGCGCGGCGAGCTGTCTGGCCGTCTGCCAAATTTGTTCGAACGTTATCGGAGCGCCCTGGCCGAATGGCCCGAGGAAATCCGCGAACCCCTGCCATTTAATTATCATTTAGCCACCAGCACCGGCTCGGTGGAGGTGCTGGATCTGATTGACCATCTGCGCCGCAATTCAGAGGGTAAGCTCTGCCGGGTGGTCATCGCCGGCTCCAGCCTGCTCACGGGCAGCGGGCAGTCCAAAAAAATTCGCTACGCCAATCTGATACGCGACTGGGTGATTCACCTAGCCGGGCAAATCGCAGCGCAGCCTTTTGAAACCCTGATTCTGGGCAAAGAAGAAAAACGCAATGTGCGCTTCGCACCTCTGGCAAAGGAAACCGCACGCAAGCATCTGGACGCCATTTTGGCGCGCTGGATGGACGCCAATACGCGCGCATTACCGGTGCACTGTGAAGCCGGTTTCGCCTGGATTTATAGCTTTTATCAAAGCAAAAAATTTCTCGGTGAGCACGAACGCGCCATCAGCGACGCCGAGCAGGCCTACACCACCGCGCTGGAACGCGACACCGGCTATTTACGCGGCGCCTTTGACAGCGCTGAATTATTGTTGGAAAGCGGCGAATTTGAAGCCCTGTTGCACGAACTCTATGTGCCCCTGTGGGAAGCCGAACAAGGCAAATCCGCCGCCGGTCAGTTCGAGGACGAGGTATGACAGCTACTACACCTTTTATAGCGCCCTTAATGGCGAAGCCAAACCCCAATCTTGACCCATTGGCGCTACCCCTGAACGGCAGCACCCTGATTGAAGCCAGCGCCGGAACCGGCAAAACCTTCACCATTGCGATTTTGTACGTGCGCCTGGTACTGGGCCACGGTCAGCCGGAAGGCGGCGCCCTGGCCGCGGGCCTGGTACCGCCAAACCTGCTGGTGGTGACCTTTACCGACGCTGCGACCAAAGAGCTGCGGGATCGCATTCGCATTCGGCTGACCCAGGCCGCCGAGGTGTTTTCCAATGTCGCCGATAGCATACCGCCCACAGCAGAAACCGCGCTGATTCACCAGCTGCGGGATGACAGCTATCCAGACCCGGCCACCTGGCCAGACTGCCGCAAAAAACTGCTGCTGGCAGCGGAATGGATGGACGAAGCTGCAGTATCCACCATTCACGCCTGGTGCAACCGCATGCTTAGCGAGCACGCATTCGACAGCGGCAGCCTGTTCCGACTTACCCTGGAAACCGACCAAAGCAGCCTGATGGAAGAAGTGGTGCGGGATTACTGGCGCACATTTATTTATCCGTTATCGCCAGAGCTGATGGACGAGGTTATCGACCATTGGAAAACCCCTGACCAACTGCAAAAGGCGGTGCGCAATCTGCTTCTGGCTGCTGATTCCCTCGACGCGACCAGCGGCAGTGTAGAACAGCTGATTGACGCCACAGTACAACAGCGTAAAAAGCAGTCGCAAACGCTGAAAGCCCACCCTTGGGCTGAGTGGAAGCCCGAAGTAACCGACATGTTGCTGGCACTGAACAAAAGCAAACGCCTGCACGGCGGCAGTATGAAGCCGATGGTTACGGCCTGGGACACCCTGCTGGACTGGACAAACTCCGATGAGTTTTTCCCTGCCGGAATGGAGAAAGCCGGCTTTCAGAACCAGACACCCGAGGTGCTTGCGACAAAACTCAAAGGCGATGGCGATGTCCCACACCACAAGGCGTTTGACGCTATCGCAGAACTGATCGCCTTTAGCGAAAACCTGCCCAGTGCCGAGGCCGATATTCTTCGCCACTCAACTCATTGGATTGCGGCGCGGTTGGAATCGGAAAAACAGAAACGCTCAGAAATGGGTTTTGATGACCTGCTCACCCGGCTGGACGACGCTTTGCACGGCCCCCGTGGCGACCAACTGGCGGCCACCATTCGCCGCCAGTTCCCGGTCGCGCTAATAGACGAGTTTCAGGACACCGATCCGGTTCAGTACCGCATCTTCGACCGCATTTACCGGGTGGCAGAGAATCGCCCGGATACCTGCCTGCTGATGATCGGCGACCCAAAACAGGCCATTTACGGCTTCCGCGGCGCCGACATTTACACCTATCTGGACGCCCGCACCGGCGCCCGCGACCGTACCTGGACACTGGGCCGAAACTTCCGCTCGTCACGGCCAATGGTGGCAGCGGTGAACCGGGTGTTCGAGTATGGCGACCAACACAGCCCCGAAGGCGCTTTTCTATTCGGCAAAGGCGATGCCTCAGCGCTGCCATTTCAGGCGGTAGAGGCCAACGGCACCAAGCGCCTGTGGGCCGTCAACGGCGAGCTGAAGCCCAGCCTGACGCTGTGGGCCAGTGAAAGCGAAAACACCGACAAAAGCGGCAATCGCAAAGGCCTGGCCAAAGGCAACGCCACCCTTGATGTGGCCGGCACCTGCGCCAGTGAAATTGCGCGCCTGCTGACGTTAGGGCAACAGAGTTTGGCCGGTTTTGCGCTGGAAACCGACCTGAATGACATCGAGCCGGTAGAACCCAAGGACATCGCTATTCTGGTGAACAACCGCAAGGAAGCGGCGGCCGTGCGAAATGCGCTTGGGCAACGGGGCATAAAAAGCGTGTACCTGTCTGACCGGGATTCGGTACTGACGTCTCAAGAGTCAAAAGAAGTGCTGTGCTGGCTAAAAGCCTTCGCCGAACCCCGCCAGCTGGCCTATGCCCGCGCGGCCCTGGCCACACCAACCTTGGGCTTGCCTTGGTCCTATCTTGATCAGCTACTGACCAACGAGATGGCCTTGGAGCGTGAAATCGAGCGCTTCATGGGCTACCAGCAGCAGTGGCAAAGCCAGGGCGTGCTGCCCATGTTGCGCAGTTTTCTGATGGACTTTGACGTGCCCGGCAGGCTGCTGCAGCGCGTCGGCGGCGAGCGCCGGCTAACCGACATTCTGCACATTGCCGAACTGCTGCAACAAGACAGCCTGCAGCTAGACGGCGAACACGCACTGGTGCACCACTTCACCGCCATTCTGCGGGCCGCCGACGACGAAGACGAGCACCGCACCCTGCGCCTGGAAAGCGACGCGGGGCTGGTAAAAGTGATCACCGTGCACAAATCCAAAGGCCTGGAATACCCGCTGGTATTTTTACCCTTTGGCACCGCCTACCGCGCGGAAAACGAAAAACAGGCGTTTGTGCGTTATCACGACGACAAAGACCAGCTGATCACCGTGTTCGACCCCACACCAAACGACGTCGAGCAGGCGGACAAAGAACGCCTGGGTGAAGACATCCGCAAACTCTACGTCGCCTTGACCCGCGCCCGGTTTGCCACCTGGGTGGGCGTGACCGAAATTGAGAACTGGCAGCTGAGCGGCCTGGGGCATCTGCTCAACGGTAACCCTGCCGCCACACAATCGCTGGGTGACGCCCTGCAACAACTGGCCGCTGACCACAGCGAGCTTTTCGTAGAATCCTTGCCCAAAGCCACTGACGAGCACTATGCGGAACCTGCGCCCGCCGCCCTGGGACCGGCATTGGTGTCCACCCGCGAGGCGCGCGAAGACTGGTGGATTGCCAGCTACTCGTCGCTGGAATACAGCGGCCTGTCTGGCACCGGTATTATGTTTGCCAGCGAGTTTGAAGATGCCGAAGCCCAGAACCTGCTGGAAGAAGGCACCCAAACCAGCGATGAAGAAGACGCCGCCATGCTGCTCAGCCACAGCCTGCACTATTTCCCCAAAGGCGCAGGCCCCGGCACCTTTCTGCACGATATTCTGGAATGGTGCGTGCAGCAGGGCCTGCAACACCTTGTGGATAACCCACCGCTGCTGCGAGAGCAGCTCACCCGCCGCTGCAGTACCCGGGGCTGGAGCGATTGGGTAAACACCCTGGAGCATTGGCTACTCGCGCTGATGCGCCAGCCGCTGCCGCTAAACCGCAGCAACAGTGAAAGCACCAGCCTGGCCCGCCTGAACACACTGCGTCCGGAACTGGAGTTTTGGTTTGAAAGCCGCAATGTCAGCACCCGCGCACTGGACAAGCTGGTGACTCAACACACGCTCAATGGCGCTGACCGCCCACGAGTGGAGGGCGGGCGCTTCAACGGCATGCTCAAAGGCTTTATTGATCTGGTGTTTGAACACAACGGGCAGTATTACGTGCTGGACTACAAATCCAACGTGCTGGGCGACAGCGATAGCGCTTACACCAATCAGGCCATGGGCGAAGCCATCCTGGAAAAACGCTATGACCTGCAATACGTACTTTATCTGCTGGCCCTGCACCGGCTGCTGAAAGCCCGTCTGCCAGATTACGATTATGACCAACACGTGGGCGGTGCGGTCTATCTGTTTTTGCGCGGCATCCATGCGCCCGGAGCCGGGGCGTTTTGCGACAAGCCACCGAAAGCATTGATGGAGCAACTGGATGCCATGTTTGATGGCAAAGCCACGGCCGCGGAGGTGGCAGCATGAGCAAAACCCGGAATTTCGACAACCAGTTTGCCTTTGATCTGGACGAGACGACACCTGTTATCGCCAGCTCCCCTGACAACAGGCTTGCCCTGCAGCACACCGATGCTCTGCTAGAACAGCTGGACGTATGGCAGCAAGCCGGCTGGATTCGCCCGCTGGACGTACGCTTTGCGCAGCTGATCCGGGATTTATCAGACGAACAGGGTAAAGCACCAGCACCCCTGGTTTTGCTGCTCGCCGCACTGGTATCCCATCAAGTGGGCCGCGGCCACGTGTGCGTGGACCTTGCAACTCTGATGGCTGATGCCACAACAACATTGTCACTGCCACCGGAAGAGTCAACGGCAACCCGCAGCCAGAACAAAGCAAACCAGGCCAGCTCTGATAAAGAGCTTTTCGTAGATCCAACAAACACCGACCCTGGCCAAACTCAGCCAAGTGATTTGCTGGCACATGTGTCCGTGCAGGAGTGCCTTGCCCTACTGAACGATGCGTTAGCGGTCAGTGATGGCTCGCACACCACGCCGCTGGTGCTAAATGGAACCCGGCTGTATCTGCGCCGCTTCTGGCGCTACGAGCAATACATTGCTGCCGGCATTCAACAGCGCCTGGCGCAGCCGTCCCCGCTGGCTGACCCGCTATCGCCCGCGGCGGCCACTTTGAGCCAGGCTCTGGACGTACTGTTTAAACCGCAGGGCTCTTTAAATCCTCAAAGCTCTCAAGATTCTCAAAGCACTTTAAACTCGCAGAATCCCCAAAACTCTGTCGATTACCAAAAACTGGCCTGTGCCCTGGCGGCCCGCAACCGCTTTGCAGTGATTACCGGCGGCCCCGGCACCGGCAAAACCACCACTGTGGTCAAGCTGCTGGCGGCTTTGCAGTCCGTCGCAGGCGAGTCACCGGAGCGGGAAGGGGGGGATGGGAAGAAAGGTAGAAAGTACCGTATTCGCCTGGCCGCGCCGACAGGCAAAGCCGCTGCGCGACTGAACGAATCCATCGGCGGCGCTGTCAGCCGGCTGCCCTTGGCACAATTACCGGGGCAGGTCGCATTGGCGGATATACCCACCAAGGTAACCACCCTGCACCGGCTGCTGGGCAGCCGTCCGGACACTCGCAAGTTCCGCCACAACCAGGATAACCCCCTGTTGGTGGATATTCTGGTGATTGACGAAGCCTCCATGGTGGATCTGGATATGATGGCGTCGGTGTTCGATGCACTGCCGGCAAGCGCCCAGCTCATTCTGTTAGGTGACAAAGATCAGCTAGCCTCGGTAGACGCCGGTGCGGTGCTGGGCGAACTCTGTCAGCGTGCGCCTGACGGGCATTATCTACCAGCGACTGTGCAGTGGTTGAAAGCCATCACCGGCACCGACATTCCAGCGGTCTTGCAGGATTCAAACGGCCAGCCTCTGGACCAGGCGGTGGCCATGCTGCGCAAGAGTTATCGATTTGCCGAAGGCAGCGGCATTCGCCACCTGGCCGAAGCGGTTAACACCAACACCCTGAGCGCCGACACCCTGCAGCAGGCCCGTGACGCAACTTTTGAGGACGTAGTCTGGCTCAATGGCCGCAGCAAAAAACCCTCTCTGGAGAGTGCTCAGGCGCTGATCTGTGGCCATGCGGTCAGTGGTAGTCGGCAGGCATTCAGCAATAACGGAGACGGGCGAATCGATGGCAACGGGCAGCCTTTACCGCCACCGGTGGGTTACCGCCATTACTTAACGCTGATGCAAAATCACAATCTGGACGGCAACAGCACAATCGGGCAGTGGGACCAACTGGCTAAATCGGTATTGCAGGCTTTCAGCGATTTTCAAATACTCTGCGCCCTGCGCCGCGGGCCCTGGGGCGTGGAAGGGCTGAACGATTTGATCGCCAGTCACCTGCTGGCGCAACGGCTGATTCCGCGAGCCGAAGGCTGGTACGCCGGCCGGCCGGTGCTGGTTACCGGTAACGATTACAACCTGGGCCTGATGAACGGCGACGTAGGAATAACCTTCAGCGTTGCCTCGAACATGGGCAAAGGCATGGGGATGGGCACGGATCCGCAAAGCGATGACGAGAAAACACAGACCGTGTTGCGCGTGGCCTTTCCCACCAGCGACGGCAGCGGCGACATCCGCTGGATTTCACCTAGCCGGCTGCAACAGTTGGAAACCGTGTACGCCATGACCGTGCATAAATCCCAGGGTTCGGAGTTCAACCACACCTGCCTGATACTGCCGGACCGGGTAAGCCCGGTACTCACACGGGAACTTATTTACACCGGCATTACCCGGGCGAGAAACTGGTTCAGCCTGATAACCGGTGACGCCAGCGTATTCAGCGACAGCGTGGAGCAGAGTGTGGTGCGGGCTTCCGGGTTGGGTGCGGTGCTTGATGGCGATTCGGTAAATTGATCGTTCAGCTCTGGCGTTAACGCCGGCATGGAGGATCCCGCCAGTTTTAAAAACTTCAGTCGCCGCAAAAGCACGGGCAAACCTCCGTGTCGGAGTTCCGAAAATTTATGCAGCCATGGATGGCTGCAGTTAAGCCCTACAGGGACGTACTTGCGGGCGATTTTCGGAACTCCGACACGGAGGTCTGCTTACTCAAACGTGTGGTGAATCCTTGTTCATCTATTCTTTTTCAGTCGTCTCTTCATCATCACTATGCTGTTGCTGCAACCACAACCGGGCGTAATAGCCATCCTTTTCCAACAGTTCATTGTGGCCACCACTCTCCACAATCTGGCCCTCGTCCATCACCAGAATGGTGTCCGCGTCGCGCACGGTGGATAAGCGATGCGCGATTACCAGCGTCGTGCGCTGCCGGGTAACCGCGTTAAGAGCATCCAGAATGGCCTGCTCGGAAATTGAATCCAGTGACGACGTGGCTTCGTCCAGAATCAGCAGCGGCGGGTTTTTCAACAGAACTCGGGCAATGGCCACGCGCTGTTTTTCGCCACCGGAAAGCTTCAGTCCACGTTCTCCCACTCTGGTTTGATAACCGTCTGGCAGGCTGCGGATAAACTCATCCAGGTTGGCCTGGCGGGCCGCGTAGTGTATCTCGGCTTCACTGGCGCCGGGGCGGCCGTAGGCCAAGTTGCTGTAAAGGGTGTCGTTAAACAGCACGGTGTCTTGCGGCACTACGCCAATAGCCGAGCGCAGACTATCTTGGGTAATGTTGCGAATGTCTTGCCCATCAATGGTGATGCTGCCGCTGTTTACGTCAAAAAAGCGGAACAGCAACCGTGCCAAAGTGGATTTACCCGCACCGCTGGCGCCCACCACCGCGATGGTGTGGCCGGCGGGTATGGTGATGTTCACGCCTTTCAGAATCTGCCGTTCCGGGTGATAGCTGAAGCGCACATCGCGGAACTGCACTTCGCCCTTGGTAATGGTCAGGGCTTTGGCGTCGGTGGCGTCTTCAATGGCCGGTTCGTCGCCAAGCAAGGCGAACAGACGCTCTACATTCACCAGTGACTGGCGGATTTCGCGGTACACAAAGCCCAAAGCATTCAGTGGAATGAACAACTGAATCAGGTAAGCATTCACCATGGTGAAGTCGCCCAGGGTCATCTGCCCGCTGGCCACCTCGCGCACAGCCATGGCCATAATGGCCACCATGGAAGCGCCGATAATAAACGCCTGGCCAATGTTCAGCACCGCCATAGACGTGCGGTTCTTAAGACGCGCCTGCTCCCACAAATCCAGATCTTCGTCGTATTGTTCGGCTTCAAAGCGCTCGTTATTGAAGTATTTAACGGTTTCGTAGTTCAGCAGGCTGTCGATTGCGCGGGAATTAGACTGGTTGTCGCGGTTGTTGGCTTCGCGCACGAAGGCCGTGCGCCATTCGGTCACGCGGATGGAAAAAACCACGAAGACCACCACCGACACCAGTATCGCTATAACGTAACTGACGTTGAAGGCCACCAGCAGAATGCCCGCCACCATCGCGATTTCCAGCAGGGTGGGCACAATATTGAACAGGGTAAAACGCAGTAAAAAGCTG
The DNA here is from genome assembly GCF_002563815.1 of Marinobacter sp. LV10R520-4. Classification (NCBI taxonomy): domain Bacteria; kingdom Pseudomonadati; phylum Pseudomonadota; class Gammaproteobacteria; order Pseudomonadales; family Marinobacteraceae; genus Marinobacter; species Marinobacter sp. LV10R520-4. Next base: position 1,609,186 of record NZ_PDJM01000001.1, read on the forward strand.
ATGCCGTTGGTGCCGCGCTCTATATCCCGCGCCAGGCCACCGGTTTTGCGATCCAGATGAAACGCTAATTCGCGAGCGTGAAGGTGGTTAAACACCCGCAATGACACTCGCCGCATGGCACGTTCGGCCACACGGGCGAAGATGGCGTCACGCAGCTCGCTGAACAGGGTGCTACCAAAACGCAGCGCGCCATAGGCCAGCACTAACATCAGCGGAATCCACAGCATCATGTCAGCGCCGCGATTTTGATCCAGATAATCGACGATGTATTTCAATGCAATCGGCGTGGTGACTATGGCCACTTTCGCCATGATCAGCATGCTCACCGCAATGATCACCCGGCCGCGGTATTCCGCCAGGTAGGGCCACAGGCCAGCGATGATTTTCCAGTCCGGCTTATGGTTGGCGGGGTAGTCGTTATCGGCGTAGGGGCGCACAGAGATTCCTTAATGGTCACAGAGCAGAGGGGCGTATGATAAACCCTTAGGCAATACAGATCGTAAGTCTGCGGAAGTTTACAGTACCCACTCGTCAGGAGGCACACTATCAACAACGTTCATCGCGAAGCTTTGAAACTGGTTGTCGGGTTTATTCATCCTTATCGCAAAGCCGTTGCAGGTGCGATAGTTGCCCTAGTTATTACGGCGGGAATTACCCTTGGATTAGGTCAGGGGCTACGTATTCTGGTGGACCAAGGATTGGCCACCGAGTCACCGGCCAATCTGGCGCGGGCTGTGGGGTTGTTTTTTGTTTTGGTTCTTGGCCTGGCGGCGGGTTCTTTCGCCCGGTTTTATCTGGTGTCGTGGATTGGCGAGCGGGTGGTGGCCGATATCCGTAAACGGGTGTTCAATCACTTGATTGACCTGAACCCGGGATTTTTCGAGAGCAATCGGGCGCTGGAAATACAGTCGCGGTTTACGGCTGACACCACGGTGCTGCAATCGGTGATTGGTTCAACGGTGTCCATTGCCCTGCGTAACGCGCTGATGTTGATTGGCGGCTTGCTGCTGTTGTTTATCACCAACGCAAAGCTGGCGTCTGTCATAGTACTGGGTTTTCCGCTGGTAATTGTCCCCATCGTCATTTTTGGCCGCCGGGTGCGGCAGTTGTCGCGCCTGAGCCAAGACCGTGTGGCCGATGTAGGTAGCTACGTGGGTGAAAACCTGACTCAGATAAAAACCCTGCAGGCGTTTAACCACCAGCCCCACGACCGCCGGCATTTTTCTGAAGTGTCTGAAAACGCCTTCGATATTGCCCACGCCCGCATTCGCCAGCGCGCCTGGCTAACCACTATGGCCATTACTCTGGTAATGGGGGCCGTGGGCTTAGTTATATGGATTGGTGGCTTAGATGTAATCTACGGCCGCATTACGCCGGGCGAGCTAGCTGCCTTTGTGTTTTACAGTTTGTTAGTGGGTGTTGCCGCCGGCGCTATCAGTGAAGTGATCGGAGAACTGCAACGGGCAGCAGGGTCGGCCGCAAGGCTATTTGAGCTATTGCAGACCAAGTCGGAGTTTCAGCGCCCGGTCGATTTACCCGAGCAGTTTCCCCAGCCGGTGAAAGGTGGAATACGTCTTGAGCACCTGACGTTCAGCTACCCGGGTCGCAGCGCTCAGCCCGCCCTGCAGGATGTGTGCCTGGAGGTGCGGGCAGGCGAGACGTTAGCGATCGTGGGGCCATCAGGGGCAGGCAAATCCACCTTGTTTGATCTACTGCTACACTTTTATCAACCCATCAGCGGTTGCGTGCGCATTGATGGCACGGATACCCGTGATGTATCACTGCAAGCCCTGCGCAGCTGCTTTGCCTTGGTGCCACAGAACCCTGCGCTGTTCCACGGTACGGTTGCCGATAACATTCGCTACGCACGTCCGCAGGCGACTCAGGCAGATGTCGAAGAGGCCGCAGGCATTGCCCACGCCCATGAGTTTATCGTGGCTCTGCCCGACGGCTACCAAACCCGACTGGGTGACGGCGGTTTGGGTCTGTCCGGTGGCCAGAAGCAACGCCTGGCCATTGCCCGTGCGCTATTGGCGGATGCGCCCATTTTGCTGCTAGACGAAGCCACCAGCGCGCTGGATGCCCATAGCGAGAACCTGGTTCAGCAGGCCATGCCGGCACTCACAACCGGCCGTACCACGCTGGTGATTGCCCACCGCCTGGCCACGGTAAGAGATGCAGATCGCATCGCGGTATTTGACCAAGGTCGCTTGCTGGCGGTGGGCAGTCACCAGCAGTTAATGCATGAAAACAGCCTCTACCAGCGCCTGGCCCAGCTTCAGTTCCGCAGCCAAACTGGTGAGCAATGATGCTTTGTGCTACCGTAGTTGATAAAATTTTGCAATGAAACGAGCCAAATTTATCGCAGGTTCGACCAAATATACCCACTCGGGGAGAACAGAGACATGAGTAACAAAGAACTTCAAGCACTTAAAGAACGTTACGTAGCAGCCGGCGCCGCAAGCCCTAACGAACAGTTTGCAGACCACGCCACCAACGCTGAAATCTGGGATGCCGACGGTAAGCGTATGATCGACTTCGCCGGCGGCATTGGTGTACTGAACATCGGTCACCGCCACCCGAAAGTGGTAGAAGCGATAAAAGCCCAGCTGGATAAGTTGATGCACACTTGCCAGACAGTCATGCCCTACGAGGGTTATGTGCGGCTGGCGCAGAAACTCAGCGACGTGGTACCTGTTCGCGGCCACGCCAAAGTTATGTTGGCCAATTCCGGAGCCGAAGCCCTGGAAAACGCGGTGAAGATCGCCCGCTCAGCCACCGGTCGCACCAACGTGATTTGTTTTGATGGCGGTTATCACGGCCGTACCTTTATGACCATGGCGATGAACGGCAAAGCGGCGCCTTACCAGACCGACTTTGGCCCCATGCCGGGCATGGTATATCGTGCTCCCTATCCGGTGGCTTATCACGGCGTCAGCGAAGACGAAGCCCTGCGTGGCCTGGCCATGACCATGAAAGCGGATTCACCGGCCCACAATACCGCCGCCATTGTTATTGAACCCGTATTGGGCGAGGGCGGCTTCTACCAGGCACCTACCAGCTTTATGAAAGCCCTGCGCAAAATCTGCGATGACAACGGCATCGTGTTGATTGTGGATGAGGTACAAAGCGGGTTTGGCCGTACCGGCAAGATGTTTGCAATTGAGCACACAGGCGTTGAACCCGACATGATGACCATGGCCAAGAGCATGGCCGACGGTATGCCGATTTCTGCCATTGTAGGAACCGACAAAATCATGGATTCGTGTGGCCCTAATTCTCTGGGCGGCACTTACACCGGCAGCCCGACTGCCTGCGCAGCTGCGCTAGCGGTGTTTGAAGTATTTGAGACCGAGGATATTCTGGGCAAAAGCCAGCGCTTGGGCGATAAGCTGAACCAACGTTTCAGCCAGTGGCAGGAGCAGTTTGCCCACGTTGACAACGTGCGTAGCCTGGGTTCCATGGCCGCGTTTGAATTGGTAGACAGTAAAGATACCCACAAACCCATGCCAGAGCTGGTCGGAGCCATTACCAAACTCGCCAAAGCCAAAGGGTTGATTGTGCTGGGTTGTGGTTTATACGGCAACACGCTGCGCTTCCTGATGCCGGTTACTATTGAAGACGAAGTACTGGAAGAAGGTTTGGCCATTTTGGAAGAGTGTTTGAAAGAAGCTGGCGCCTGATCAGGACTCGCTTGCTCTGATAAGCCGGGCCAAGTGCCCGGCTTTTTTGTGTCCGTTAGTCACCAAAATTTGAATCGACCGTGCCAGGCTTGGCGTACTTACCTAGGCGCCCGTATTTCTCGTATACTGCGCTCAGTGTCCCGTGAGGCTCGCGTAACTTTGCCCGCCTCGTCGCCGTTTCATCAACCAGGCAGAATCATGACGTTACCGAAGACTGCATCTGTATCCGATCACAAGCCCAGGCCCTGGATAGACCTGCTGGTCAGTATTATTATCCCCTCCGTTATTCTGATGAAGTTCAGTGGCGATGAATACCTGGGTAGCGTGAACGCCCTGATTATTGGACTGGCGTTTCCCTTGGGATGGGGTCTGTTTGAATTAATTCGCTATGGAAAAAAGAATTTTATCGCCCTGTTGGGGATAATCAGCGTGACCCTCACCGGCGGAATTGGCTTGCTGGAGCTAGACGCCGGCTGGCTTGCTATCAAAGAAGCGGCGGTGCCTGCGGTGATTGGCCTGGCGGTGCTTGTATCTACACGCACCCGTTACCCATTGGTGCGTACTTTGCTTTACAACCCCAACGTGCTGGATGTGAAAAAAATTCATCAAACATTGGCAGAGAAGGGCAAAGTGGCGGAATTTGAAGCCCGGTTGCTTAACGCCAGTTATTTTTTTGCGGCTACTTTTCTGTTCTCATCCATCATGAATTACGTACTTGCTCGCTGGATTGTGACCAGTGACGCCGGCACTCAAGCGTTCAACGAGGAACTGGGGAGAATGACGCTGGTCAGCTATCCGATGATTGCCATTCCTTCTATGGTGATGATGTTGCTGATTTTCTGGTATTTGTGGCGCACCATTAGCCGCCTGACCGGGTACAAACTGGAACAGGTAATGGCGCCTCACCTGGCTGATAAATAACGTAAATTCCAAGTATAAAAAAACGGCGAAGATTTACATCTTCGCCGTTTTTTTTGATCCCGAATTTTAGAAAAATCAGATATCCAGGTTGGTCACTTCCAAAGCATGTGTCTGAATGAAGTTACGACGCGGCTCGACATCGTCGCCCATCAGCGTGGTGAACATCTGGTCAGCGGCAAAAGCGTCTTCAATGTTCACTTTCATCATACGGCGGGATTCCGGGTCCATGGTGGTTTCCCACAGCTGTTCCGGGTTCATCTCACCGAGGCCCTTATAACGCTGGAGGGTCAAACCGCGCTGGGCTTCTTTCATCAGCCAGGCGAGGGCGCCTTCAAACGACAAAACAGCCTGCTTACGCTCACCACGCTGAACAAAGGCTCCTTCTTCAACCAAAGTGTCCAGGGTTTCACCCAGGCGGGCGATGGCTTTGTACGACGGCGCCTCGAAGAACGTATGGCTGAACACGTGCTCGTGAGCCATGCCGTGTAAATGCACAGTTACCATGGGCAGATACAGATTGCGCTCAGTGTCGTGGTGTACCGAGAACACATACTTGGTGCCGGTACGGGTATCCAGTTCCAGGTTATTACCCAGGTGGCCTACCCAAGCCGAAACGGCGTTTTCGTCTTTCAGTTGCTCAGATGTGAGGGTGTTGTTGTGCAACATCTGCTCCAGCACCTTAGACGGATAGGCCCGTGACAGTCGGTCAATCATGGCCATTACCGCCTGATAATCCTTCACCATGGTTTCCAAAGCAGAATCTTTGATGGCTGGCGCATCGGCGTTAACAAACAGCTGTGCGCCTTCCAATGCAGTCTGGGTCAGGTAGCTTTCGCGTGCGTTTTCATCCTTCAGATACTGCTCCTGCTTGCCACGCTTTACTTTGTAAAGCGGTGGCATGGCAATGAACACGTGGCCGCGCTCAATCACTTCGCGCATTTGACGGAACAGGAAGGTCAGCAGCAGGGTGCGGATATGCGAACCATCCACGTCAGCGTCAGTCATGATGATAATAGAATGATAACGCAGTTTTTCAACGTTAAACTCTTCGCGCCCAATACCACAGCCCAGAGCCGTAATCAAGTTACCGACTTCTGCAGATGACAGCATCTTGTCAAAGCGGGCTTTTTCAACGTTCAGGATTTTACCCTTCAGCGGTAGAATCGCCTGGTTTCGCCGCTCCCGCCCTTGCTTTGCACTACCACCCGCAGAATCACCCTCCACGATGAACAGTTCGGAAAGAGCGGGATCTTTTTCCTGACAGTCGGCCAGTTTGCCGGGCAGACCGGCAATATCCAGAGCGCCTTTACGGCGCGTCATATCACGGGCTTTACGCGCCGCTTCGCGGGCACGGGCGGCTTCAATCATCTTGTTGACGATCAGCCGCGCTTCATTGGGCTGCTCCTGAAGATAGGCCGCAAAGCTCTGATAGAGCTCCTGCTCAACAGCAGTCTTCACCTCAGAGGACACCAGCTTGTCTTTAGTCTGGGAAGAGAACTTCGGGTCTGGCACTTTCACACTGATGATGGCCGTCAGACCTTCACGAGCGTCGTCGCCGGAGGTGCTTACCTTGGCCTTCTTGCCCAGGCCTTCGTGCTCAATGTAGCTGTTCAACGAGCGAGTCAGTGCTGTGCGAAACCCAACCAGGTGCGTACCGCCGTCGCGCTGTGGGATATTATTGGTAAAACAGTAGATGTTTTCCTGGAACGCATCGTTCCACTGCATAGCCACTTCTACTTCGATACCGTCTTCACGCTGTTGGGTAAAATGGAACACCCGGTTGATGGGGGTTTTGTTAGTATTCAAGTGTTCTACAAACGCCCGCAAACCACCTTCGTATTCAAAGATTTCTTCTTTCCCGCTGCGCTCATCGGTCAGGCGAATGCGTACACCGTTGTTCAAAAATGCCAGTTCCCGTACCCGTTTGGCCAAAATCTCATAGTGAAACTTGATATTCGTGAACGTATCTTCTGACGGAATGAAGTGTACCTTGGTGCCACTGGCGTCAGTACTGCCGACCTCGTGCAGAGGTGCCGCCGGAACACCGTGGTTATAGGTCTGCTCGTAAACTTTGCCGTTGCGGCGAATGGTTAGCGTCAACACCGATGACAGGGCGTTAACAACCGACACGCCCACACCGTGAAGGCCACCCGACACTTTATAAGTGTTGTCGTCAAATTTACCGCCGGCGTGGAGTACGGTCATAATAACTTCGGCAGCAGAAACGCCTTCGCCTTCGTGCAGATCAACCGGAATACCGCGGCCATTGTCGTGCACGCTGACGGATTCGTCCGGATGGATACGAATTCCGATTTCTGTGCAGTGGCCTGCCAGCGCTTCGTCAATGGAGTTGTCTACCAGTTCGAACACCATGTGGTGCAGGCCGGTGCCGTCGTCCGTATCGCCAATGTACATGCCAGGCCGCTTACGCACGGCGTCCAGACCTTTCAGTACTTTGATACTGGAGGAATTGTAGGTTGATTCACTCATTAAAAAACTCCTGAAGGCTGATGACCGCAGCGTGATTAAAAAGTGCGGCCAGCTAATGTTCTTCCGTTACCTGACCATGTTCCACGTGGAACATTCTTAAATCCGGTGTTGTTGTACCCGGCCATAAGGCGTCGGGCGTCTGCTGTTCGATGGAGGTGATGAACACCTGACACTGCAGCGATCGTAATTTTTCGGCCAGCATTTGCCGATGTCGACTGTCCAGTTCGGCGTTTATGTCGTCCAACAAAAACGTGACCTGTTTACCCAACGGACGTAAAACCATGCCCTGGGCAATCTTCATTAAAATAACCAATGTCTTTTGCTGACCCCGGGACAGTATTTCCGCCACCGGCCGGCCTTGTATTTTTAAACGAATGTCGGCTCGGTTAGGGCCATACAGAGTGTGACCCATACGACGCTCCTGATCCCGATGGCTGACCAGCACTTCTGACAACGGTTGGGAGTGATCCCAGCCAGGATAAAACTCCAGTTTTAGTTGATTAGCCCAGGTTGCATCGGTTTCCCCGAGAAGCAACCAGAAGGCCTCTTTAAACAGGGCAAACGCCGCTAGACGGGCATCCGTCACTCGATTGCTTAACAGGTCGTACTGGGCATCCCAAGCCCGCATCAACGATTCATCTATTCTACCATTTCTCAGCGTTTGGTTCCGCTGTGATATTACTCGCTGACATTGCTGCCAGGCGCCGCCAAAAGAAGGTTCCACGTGGAACACTAACCAATCCAGGAACTGCCGTCGCTTACCCGGGCCGCCGGCCACGATGTCGAATACTCCCGGGTCAATCACCAATACCGGAAGATGTCGCGCTAACGACGACAAATTCCGCACGGCTTCACCGTCTACTCTGAGAACTGTCTCCTTAAGGCCTACATTTCTGGAAATACCCAAGCGATGCGCATAACTTGAAGCGCCTGCTTCAGGTGCTGTCTTTAATTCAGAATTCGGCATGCCAGAATTGGAACCACCACAATTAAGAGTGCCGGCATCCAAGCCGCCAAACACCGTAAATCGCTGCTGTTGATGTTGAACCACAGCCTGATGGCGACTGACGCGAAACGAACGGCCCAGGCCCAGGTAGCCGATGGCTTCCAGCAAACTGGTTTTACCACTGCCGTTGACGCCGTATATCAGATTAAACGCAGGGGAGAAGGTGACAGGCTTTGCCGCCAGGTTACGGAAGTGTTCGGTTTGCAGTGTAATCAGTGCCATAAAAAACTAGGGGCCTTAGGCCCCTAGTGCAACATCTTTAGGCGGTCGTCCATGAACATATCCATTTCCGGCGCCAATATATGAACGTAACGGTCAAAGTACAAAAATTGCTTCAACAACAGCGCAAATTCCCGTGGAAAGTGCAGTCCGTGGCTTTCGCCCACTTTGACCATATCCATCAGCAGATGATTTACGTCGTCTTCGGCCTGGTCCGCCGTATAGGCAACGGTATCCGGCACCATCTGGTCCATTTTCGAGTATAGCTTACGTAAATCATTAGCAAGCAAACTGGCTTCTACCGTGTGTCGGGTAATCCCAATACGGATCATCGCATCGGCCATACCGTCGAAATTACCCACCATCACAGTCTGAATAAAATCGTTCACCGCCTGCCAGGTGTCGGGCGCAATACGCCCAACTATCCCAAAGTCGATAAACCCGACCCGACCATCGCGCAGCACCATCAGGTTACCGGCGTGTACGTCCGCGTGAAAAAACTCGCATTGAGTCAGGCTGGAAAACCAGGTGTTCATGGCCGTAATCAGGGTTCCTTCCGGATCGTCCGTGTATCCGCGAATACTGTCCAGATCGGTCAAAGGAACACCGTGAAAACGTTCCATTACCAAAATGCGGCGGGAACTGCACTGCTCATACACCTTTGGCACGGCGGCACCGGTGTTATGAGTGTCGTGTAAAAACTGCCTGAAAACCTCAAGGTTATTGGCTTCCTTGATAAAATCGCACTCTTCCATCATGGTTCGTTGAATTTCATCAACAATATCGGATAGCGATGTCCACGACAGTTTTGGAGCCAGAGTTTCAAGGATTCGGGCAGATACGTACAAAAAGTTCAAATCCGTGAGTAGAATATTGCGCACGCCGGGTTTTTGCACCTTGATAACCACTTCTTCACCGCTGATCAACCGCGCCACATGCACTTGGGCGATAGAGGCCGATGCCAGGGCTACAGGGTCTATGTCGGTAAACACTTCTTCCACCGGGCGGCCTAACTCGTCTTCAATGATTTTGCGAATCACCCGATACGGCAAATTTGGTGTGCTATCCAGGCAGCCCTGAAACTCTTCCACATACTCTTTCGGGAAAAATGTCGGTGAACTGGCAATGAACTGTCCCAACTTTATATAGGTGGCACCGAGGGATTCAAAGGTCTGCCGCAACAAACGCGGAGCAGGGGGGCGGTCGCCGCGCACCCAGTTAAACCCGGTACGCCCGAGCACGCTCATGGTCTGGCCGATACGAAACGCACCTTTTATACCGTCCTTTAAACGTGTCACCATGCCCCGGAACTCCTGTTATTAAAACCTTGCAGAATTTCTTATCCGTGAGTTGCCTACACCGACTACGCGCGAAGTGCTCACGCCGGCTGTTTGTGGGGTGCCTGCGGCAACCTACAAACGCATTGGCATAACCACATAGAGGCAACGAGCGTCCGTCTGGGATTCGATTAACGCGCTGCTGTTAGGATTCGACAGAGTAACCTTTACCTGGTCATCATCCAACGCGTTCATGACGTCTATCAGGTAGCCGACGTTGAAGCCGATTTGCAGAGTTTCACCCTGATAATCTACCGGCAACGCGTCTTCCGCCTGTTCCTGGTCCGGGTTATTGGCAAACACCTGGAGTTCATTGGGGGCCAGATTCAAACGCACACCGCGAATGTTTTCATGAGACAGAATACCTGCCCGCTGCAGAGTATTCTTCAGGGTAATGCGATCAGCCAACACCACTTTGTCGCCACCGCGGGGAATAACCCGGTTGTAATCGGGGAATTTGCCCTCAATCAGCTTGGACGTGAACGTATAACTGCCCACGGTTGCGCGCAAGTGGTTATCGCCAATTACCAGGGTGACCGGTGTGTCCACGTCATCCAGCAAGCGCGCAAGCTCTAGAACACCTTTACGCGGCACAATCACTTGACGCGCCTCTGGACAACCGGTTTCAACATCCTGATGGGCCATCGCCAAGCGGTGACCATCGGTGGCTACGGTACGAACGTGATCTGCCGCAACTTCCAGCAGCAAACCGTTCAAATAATAACGAACATCCTGCTGAGCCATTGCAAACGCGGTGCTGTCGAACATACGTCGCAGCTCTTTTTGCGGCAGCTCCAAACGGAAACTCTCGGCTTCGTCTTCCACATTGGGAAAATGCTCGGCGGGCAAGGTCGCCAACGTAAAGTGACTTTTGCCACAGCGCAAGTGCAGGCGGTCGCCCTGCTGATCCAGCTCGATGGGCGATTCTTCACCCAAAGCGCGGCAAATGTCCGCAAGCTTGCGTGCCGGCACGGTTATGCGCCCGGGCTGATCTATGTGCACCGGGGTGATGCGCGCCACCAGCTCCACTTCCATATTGGTGCCGGTCAGGGTCAGGGTGTTGTCCTCGGCCACCAGCAACACGTTGGAAAGCACGGGCATGGTCTGTTTCTTTTCCACCACGCCGGCAATGCTTTGCAGCGGGGTGAGCAGGGATTCACGGCTGATCGTCAGTTTCATGGCACTCAACATTCTTGTGGTGAAATTTATCAGGGTTCAAAGCCGGCAAACAGAGCGCAATAGCGCAGCTGTCAGCTGGTCAATAATCGCATAAAGTTCTGGTAGTCTTCCCGTATACCCGGGTCACTCTCCTGCAACTCTATGATTTTCTTGCAGGCGTGAAGCACTGTGGTGTGGTCTCTGCCACCAAAAGCACCACCAATCTCCGGCAAACTGTGATTTGTCAGCTCTTTCGACAGCGACATAGCCACCTGACGCGGACGGGTCACATTACGTGTGCGACGCTTGGAATGCAGGTCCGACACTTTGATTTTGTAATATTCCGCCACCGTGCGTTGAATATTATCAATACTGACCTGTTTTTCATGCAGTGCCAGTAAATCTTTCAAGCTCTCGCGAATGAACGGCGGCGTAATTTCCGAGCCGGTAAAGTGAGCGTTAGCGATTACCAGGCGCAAAGCTCCTTCCAGTTCGCGCACGTTGGACCGAATTTTCTGAGCAATAAAAAACGCCGCTTCGCTGCTGAGCTTCACGTTCACCTGCTCGGCTTTTTTCATCAGGATAGCCACCCGGGTTTCCAGCTCCGGCGGCTCAACCATCACCGTCAAACCCCAGCCAAAGCGGGACTTCAGTCGTTCTTCCAGATCCACAATTTCTTTCGGGAATCGGTCGCTGGTCACAATGACTTGCTGGCCGCCCTCGAGCAGCGCGTTAAACGTGTGGAAAAATTCTTCCTGGGAGCGCTCTTTACGGGCAAAAAACTGAATGTCATCGATCAGTAGTGCATCGACCGAGCGGTAATAACGTTTAAATTCGTTGATGGCGTTCAACTGCAGCGCTTTAACCATATCTGCCACAAAACGTTCTGAACGAAGATAGGCGACCTTTGCGTTCGGATTGCGACGCACAATTTCATTGCCCACCGCGTGCATCAGGTGGGTTTTACCCAAGCCAACGCCACCGTATAAAAACAGTGGGTTGTAGGCACCGCCGGGGTTTTCCGCAACCTGCATAGATGCAGCACGGGCCAACTGGTTGGACTTACCCTCAACAAACGTCTGAAATGTGAATGTCTCGTTCAAAAAGCTCTGGTGCTTTACATCGCCTTCAACCTGCGCGCCGGGCCGGGTACCGGATGTTCTTGGGCGCGAAGCTGCTGGCGCGGTTACAGGCGCGGCCGGCCTGGTCTGCTGGCTTGCCGGTTCACCGCGATCGTCTTTTGCCAAGGGCCTGTTATTGGCTACTGTTGGCTCAAGACGGTCTGAATCACCGGCTTTGGGCGCAGAACCCACCTTCATACCCACTCTGGGGGCGTGGCCACCGTTCAAATCTTTCAGTATTTCTTCGATACGGCGAAGGTATTTTTCATTCACCCAGTCCATTACAAACCGGTTCGGAGCAAAAAGAACCAACTGGCCATCACGCAAATCTGGCTGCAAAGGTCGCAACCAGGTATTGAACTGCTGTGCCGGAAACTCGTCCCGGAGTACTTCAAGACATTGCTGCCACATACCGTATCGGCACCACCTGATAACAAAACACCGCGTTTTTCTGAGGCCTTGCGATTTTTTAACCACCGGCCTTTGAAGAGAACTCGCGATTCTACCCTGCCGAGGCCATCAGTAAAAGCGCTCCAAGCAATTCATAAACAGCCTGTGGAAAAAAATAATCATATATTTTAATATCTTAGAGACTTACTGACAGCCTTGTGTACAGAAAATAAAAACATAAAAGTTACCCACAGAGGTGTGTGCACATCCACCGCTGGCCCCTGTGGAAAACCTGAGTACACAAGGTGCATAACTAATCCGATATTCCCAATCTTAAGTTATCCACAATTCACATTGCCCTTATCCACAACCCCCACCGGCACTTGTCATCACCTTCGCCAACTGGATAATTATATGATTTAGATCGTTTTAAACTGCTTATCCACAGAAAAACGCCTGTGTAATAACAGTAGTATTCAATCTTTAAAGAGAATTATAAAAGAACAATTACTACAGTTAGCGGAGCCTGTTTTCAGTTTTTTTGCTTGGACGAAGCACCAGCTGAAAAAGAAGATTTGCTGAGTCAATTGAGCTTATTCCAGCATCTGTAAAAACAACCCGTTTATTAGCGTTGAATTCCCGCTCGGATTTGCATAGAATGCCGCTCCTGTTTTGGTTGTTCATTTTCCAACCACAGACTGAATTCCTAATCCAGAATTGTGAGATCATTCCCATGAAAAGAACGTTTCAACCAAGCGTACTGAAGCGTAAGCGCGTACACGGCTTTCGTGCTCGTATGGCCACCGCAAACGGCCGTAAAGTCCTGGCTCGCCGTCGTGCAAAAGGTCGCGCACGTCTGTCTGCGTAATTTTTGGTCTGCCTCATGAAGGCTTTGAACTTCCCGAAATCGCATCGCCTGCTCAAACCAGCTGATTACGGCAAAGTCTTCGATGACGTGCAACTGAAAGTTCCGCACCGGAATTTTCTGATTCTGGCAACGCCCAATTCTCTGGGACATGCCAGGATCGGTCTCATATTTGCCAAAAAGAACCTGAAGCTGGCTGTACAGCGCAACCGTATTAAACGCCGAATTCGTGAAACGTTCAGGTTGAAGCAGCAGCTCCCGGCACTGGATATTATCGTTCTTGGCCGCCAGGGTTTAGCTCAGTTAGACAATAATCAGGTTAATCTCGCCCTGCTGGATCTCTGGCAGCGACTGGAACGCAAATACAGCAAACTGCAATCTACTCCGGTATCCGTAGCCTCTGTCCTATCTGGCGAAGCAAAAGGAACGGACTAATGCGCCAACTTCTGCTACTGCCCATTCGTTTTTATCAGTATTGTCTCAGCCCGATGTTGCCCAGCCGTTGCCGTTATTATCCCACTTGTTCAGATTATGCTGCCCAAGCTATCACCCAGCACGGCGCCGCTAAAGGTTCTTTGCTAGCGCTAAAACGATTGCTGCGGTGTCATCCATGGGGGAGTTCCGGTTATGATCCGGTTCCGGGCGCCTGTTCTGCCAAGCACCCTCAAGTTCCAACAACTCACGAAACCAGACAGTAAATCTATGGATATTAAACGCATCGTACTTTTTGCCGGCCTGGCAGTTGTCAGTTATTTGATGGTACTCGCCTGGAACGAGGACTATCACCAGCCTACGCCAGTAGCTCAAACCAGCGAACCAGTGGACTTTTCTGCCACTGGCGACAGCGACAACATGACGCTGCCCGAAGCAGGCGGCGTCACCACCGATAGCTCCGATGAGTTCACTACGCCGGAAAGCGGAACATCGCTAAGTAGTACAAATAACGCCGGCAACGTCAGCAATCAGTACGTTCACGTTATAACCGATGTGTTTGATATCACCATAGACCGAGTCAGCGGTAATCTTGTCAGTAGCTCACTGCTGCAGTATGACAAAGAACTGAACGGCGACGAGCCGCTAAAACTGCTGTCGAATACGCAAAACCGGCTGTACGTGCTGGAAAGTGGATTGATAGGTCGTGACGGTCCAGATAACAGCCGCAATGGCAGCGCACCGGTGTACAGCTCAACCCAGAATAGCTACCAGATGGCGGAAGGCGAAAACCAGCTTGCAGTGGACTTAAACTACACCACTGACAGCGGTGTAAGTATCATCAAACGCTTCACTTTCAATCGCGATGATTACCAGATTGGTATCCGCTACGTAATCGATAACCAGTCAGAAAGTGAGTGGCAAGCGAACTTTACCGGCAAAATTGTGCGTGACCAGGCCGGTGATCAAACGTCACAGAACAGCATGGGTATCAAAGCTTTTTTAGGATTAGTCGTCAGCACGCCTGAGGATCGTTATGAAAAATATGACTTTGACGATCTTAAAGACAAACCGATCAATAAGTCTGTCACCAACGGCTGGATGGCGTTTCTACAGCATTATTTCCTGACAGCCTGGATACCAGAGCCAGACCAACAGGCCCAGTTCCAGACCACCAGCCGCGGCGTTTTGGCCGTTATGGGTTTTGTCTATCCAGCAACTAACGTACCTGCTGGCGAAACCGTTGAGGTAGGCGCATCGGCCTACGTTGGTCCAAAAATTATTGACCGGCTGGAAGCGGTAGCTCCAAATCTGGACCGTACCGTGGACTTTGGCTGGCTGTTCTTCATCTCCCTACCGTTGTTTGTTGTGCTCAATTGGTTCCACGGCATCATCGGTAACTGGGGTGTCTCGATAATACTGCTGACTGTGTGCGTTAAAGCCCTGTTCTTCCATCTGTCGGCAACCAGCTACCGCTCTATGGCACGAATGCGCGCCGTCGCACCGAAGTTAGCCCGTATGAAAGAATTGTACGGTGATGACCGCCAGCGTATGTCGACGGAAATGATGGCGCTGTACAAGCGTGAAAAAATCAACCCGTTGGGCGGTTGCCTGCCCATATTGGTGCAAATGCCCGTGTTTATTTCCCTATACTGGGTTTTGTTTGAAAGCGTACAACTGCGCCACGCACCTTTCGCGCTGTGGATTCACGATTTGTCGGTGATGGACCCGTACTTCATTCTGCCGATTATCATGGGTGCCAGCATGATGTTGCAGATGCACCTGAACCCCACACCGCCAGACCCCATGCAGGCGAAAATCATGAAGTTGATGCCGGTTGTATTCACCATCTTCTTCCTCTGGTTCCCGGCAGGCTTGGTACTGTACTGGGTAGTCAACAACATTCTGTCCATCAGTCAGCAGTGGTACATTACTCGCAAGATTGAAGCCCAAATGGCAGAAAAAAAGCACTGATCATTTAATCAGTCAGATTATCCAGCAAAGGCTCCGTTTCGGGGCCTTTGCTGTTTCAGTACTCTGGAAAAACCAGGCGTTATAACCCAACTTATCTCTTTCACGTTACCCGGAGTCGCGGCCATGAATTATCCCACAGAAACCATTGCAGCCATCGCCACTGCACCCGGCCAGGCCGGCGTTGGCATAGTGCGGGTTTCTGGCCCTCAGGCGACTGCTATTGCCCATAGCCTGCTGGGTTACGCGCCCAAGCCACGAAATGCCCACTACGGCCCGTTTAAGGACCGCCAGGGCGAACTGATCGACGAAGGTATTGGGCTGTTTTTCCCAAACCCCCACTCGTTCACCGGCGAAGACGTGTTCGAACTCCAGGGCCATGGCGGAACCGTGATTCTGGACCTGCTGCTACGGGAGGTATGTGCTCTGGGCGCAAGACTGGCGAGGCCTGGAGAATTCTCCGAGCGGGCCTTTCTTAATGACAAGCTCGACCTGGCCCAGGCAGAAGCCATTGCTGATCTGATTGAAAGCAGCTCGGAACAGGCTGCCAGATGCGCGGTGCGCTCTATGCAAGGCGTGTTCTCGCGGCGCATTGAAACGCTGGTGGAAGCTGTTACCCATCTGCGCATTTATGTGGAAGCCGCTATCGACTTTCCAGAAGAAGAAATCGATTTTCTAGCCGATGGCAAAGTCGCCACCGATCTTCAGAGTCTGCGAGACCAGCTTCGGGGCATCATGCTGGAAGCCCAGCAAGGCACTATTTTGCGGGATGGCATGAAAGTGGTGATTGCCGGCAGGCCCAACGCCGGTAAATCCAGTCTGTTAAACGCTCTTGCTGGCCGTGAGGCGGCTATTGTGACCGCCGTTGAAGGCACTACCCGCGACGTTTTGCGGGAACACATTCACATTGACGGCATGCCGTTGCACATTATTGATACCGCCGGCCTGCGCGATAGCCCAGACGAAGTCGAACAGATTGGCATTGCTCGCGCCTGGGATGAAATCCGCCAAGCCGACCGCATACTGCTCATGGTGGATGCCACCACCACTGATAAAACCAGCCCCTATGAAATCTGGCCAGACTTTATTGATAAGCTGCCAGCCGCCGCACCGATTACGGTCATCCGCAATAAGGTGGATTTATCGGGTGAAAGTGTTGGTTTGTCTGAATTATCATCGCAGCAGGCCCCGGTGGTGCGCTTGGCGGCCAAGTCCAGCGCGGGTTTGGACACACTGAGGGAGCATCTTAAGCAATGTATGGGCTTCGCCAGCACCACTGAGGGCGGTTTCCTGGCTCGTCGCCGCCATTTGGACGCCTTGGAGCGCGCTGCGGACTTTCTGGTTCAGGGCCAGGCTCAACTGGAAGGCTACGGCGCCGGTGAACTGCTGGCGGAAGATCTTCGCGCAGCGCAGGATGCATTGGGAGAAATCACCGGACAGATAACGCCGGATGAGCTTTTGGGTAAGATTTTTGGCTCGTTTTGTATTGGAAAGTAATATATAAATCGAAAATTACCTTTCAGTAAGCTGCTTTCAGATGCGTTATTAGCCAGATAAAGTAATGGCCCAAGCACCATCGCCACTGGATAGATTCAGAAATTCGGCTAAAGTCTGGTGTAAATCTGATTTTTTTAGGGAAGCGAGCGCTTATGGATACCAGCAAACACACCCTTTCCACCCTTTTTCAGCAGTTGGGCCTGGCAGCCGACGATGCCAGCATGGAACAGTTTGTACGCCAGCATTCCCCACTGCCACCTGAAGTTGTGCTGGCAGACGCAGATTTCTGGAGCCTGGGCCAGTCTCAGTTTTTACGGGAAGGTCTGGAAGACGACAGTGACTGGGCCGAAGCCATTGATGAGCTCAACGCTCTGTTACGACACTGATTTTTCGGATCGACTGTTTCGGTAGTAAGCTTTTTACGAATAGCTACACTGTAGCCGGGTGCTCACAAAATTCTTATTGCTAAACGTGAGGACGAATTCATGACTGAACGTTATCGAGATTTTCATTTACAACTGCTAGCAGGAGAGTGGCGCGAAGGCTGCGGCGAAGAATCGCGCCCTGTTCAAAACCCATACTCTGGCGAGACTCTGACTACAATTCGCTCTGCCACTTCCGCCGATCTGGATGCGGCTTATCAAAAGGCCGCAGAGGCACAGATAGCATGGGCAGACACGCCGCCGGCGGAGCGGTCAGCACTGATGCTAGGGGTTTTGTCGATCTTCGACGAGCGCAAAGACGAAATCATTGACTGGCTAATTTACGAGTCTGGTAGCACGCGCTTAAAAGCCAATATTGAGTGGGGCAGCGCCCGCGCCATTACCCAGGAAGCCGCCAGTATGCCGGCCCGCGCTCACGGCGCGACCATGGCCAGCAACATTCCGGGTAAAGATAACCTGGTGTTTCGCCGGCCACTGGGTGTAGTGGGTGTAATCAGCCCCTGGAACTTCCCGCTGCATTTGTCGCAGCGTTCCGTGGCACCGGCGTTGGCTTTGGGTAACGCGGTGGTGATCAAGCCCGCTAGCGATACACCCATCACTGGCGGCTTATTGCTGGCCCACATCTTCGCCGAGGCCGGCTTACCTGCGGGTTTGCTTAGCGTGGTGGTTGGCCCGGGTTCTGAAATTGGTGATGATTTTGTTGCCCACCCCATACCCGCTCTGATTTCCTTCACCGGCTCCACCCCTGTGGGCAAGAACATCGGCAAACTAGCCACGGGCGGTTCTTACCTGAAAAAAGTGGCTCTGGAACTGGGCGGCAACAGCCCGTTTGTGGTGTTGGAAGATGCAGACGTCGGGCAGGCTGTAAAAGCAGCGATTTTTGGCAAGTTTTTGCACCAAGGCCAGATCTGCATGGCCATTAACCGGATTATTGTGGACCAGCGGGTGTATGACCGTTTTGTGGAAGAATTCGTGGCCCATGCCGGGGCGTTGAACGTGGGTGACCCATCGGCCATGGACACCGCTATTGGTCCCGTCATTAACAAATCTCAGCTTGAAGGGTTACAGCAAAAAATTGCCAAAGCCAAAGAGCAGGGCGCCAAGGTGCTCCTCGAGGGTGACATTCACGGGCAGATGGTACCGCCACACGTGTTTGGCGATGTAACCCCTGATATGGAAATCAGCCGCGAGGAAATTTTCGGCCCCTTGATTGGTATTCAGAAAGCCAGGAACGAAGAGCACGCCCTGGAACTGGCTAACAACACGGAGTTCGGCCTGTCCAGCGCGGTATTCTGTGGCGATTTGTACCGGGGCCTGCAATTTGCCCGCAAGGTCAGGGCCGGCATGACCCACGTCAACGATATGCCCGTAAACGACGAAGCGCACACGCCTTTTGGTGGCGATAAAAACTCGGGACTGGGCCGCTTTAATGGCGATTGGGCCATTGATGAGTTCACCAGCGTGCAATGGGTGAGCGTGCAGCGAGAACCAAGGCAGTATCCGTTCTGATTCCGTTTATTGGCAACAAACCTTGAATTTCCTGCCGCTGCCACAGGGGCAAGGTTCATTACGACCGGGTTTCAGAACGCCTTCATGGAGCTTACCCTGCAGGTAATACCAGCGGCCATCTTCCCGCACAAACTGGGAGTGTTCCTGTAAATAGCCCCAACCCGAGTGTAGGCGGTAAATGGCCTGAAAATGTACTTGGCCCGTGTCGCCGGTTTGGCTGCTGTTTAGAATGCGCAGAGCCGTCCAGTCTGTTGTATCGTCCAGATTCAGCGTTGGAGGACGGGTGCTTGGGTGCCAGCTTGCACGCATATAGTCGCCAAGCTTGAGCGAAAACCCACTAAAACGTGAGCGCATCAAGGCTTCAGGCGTGGGGGCAGGAGTGCCCTGGTGGTAGCGCTGACAGCATTCGGCGTAGGTGTTCTGGCCGTCACAGGGGCAGTGTGGAATAGTAGGCGAATCAGTCATTTTGATGGCGTGTTTACCAGAGTGATTAGGCTACAAAGTACAAAGAGTATAACAGCCCGTTAAACACAAGCGCGTTAACCAATGTATTCAGCGATTAAAGGACCCATTTACAGCATGTTTATACTCATAAAGCGTTTTTCCGCACTTACCCGCGTAACCGGCCTGTTGTGTCTGCTGCTGCTATTCAGCGGCTGCAGCTCCGTGTATTACAGCGCCATGGAACAAATAGGCGTAGAAAAACGCGATATTCTGGTGGATAGGGTTGGGGAAGCCCGTGATGCCCAAAGCGACGCCCGTGAAACCTTCCGCTCATCACTGGAGCGGTTCCAGAGCGTGGTAGACACGCCTAATACCAGCTTGCAGAAAAAATACGACGCAATCAGCGACGCTTATAACAACAGCGAGAACGCAGCAAAACGTGTTCGCGACCGCATTGACTCGGTAGAGAACGTATCGGTCGCATTGTTTGATGAGTGGGAAGACGAGCTGAAGCTGTATAAGAGTGCGGCTTTGCGCGAGAACAGCGAGCGGCAGCTGGATGAAACCCGCGAACGTTACAGCAGCCTGATGAGCAGTATGCGTCAGGTCGAAAAACGAATGAACCCGGTGCTGCAAGCATTTGAAGATCAGGTATTGTTCCTGAAACACAATTTGAATGCCCAGGCGATTGGCGCTCTGGAAGGCGAGCTAGGGCAGATTCGCCAGAATGTAGACAGCCTGATTCGCGATATGGAAGCGTCCATTGCTGAATCTGAGGCGTTTATAAAACAGTTTCGCTAAGGCGCCCGTTAATCGGGAGCAATGCGCGGTGCGGCTGAGTTCAGCCTGCGCCGGGCAAGAAGCCAGAAACGGCACTTGGATGATTGATAAAAGTGTGACCCATTTTGTGCCGTCAGCCGCGGTAATATTTCAGCGCTGTGAAGTCCTGGTGTAAACTTGCGGCCCAACCCTCTTTAAGCCGCCTGTTACCCGCAAACGACAGGACGACAAAAATAAGGATATAGCGCCATGAGTGATACCCCCCAAGACCCTCGCCGCCGTTTCTCCGCTCCGGTTGTGGACGGTGTAGCTAAATCCGCCAGCCGCTCTATGCTGAGGGCCGTCGGTTTTAACGACGAGGATTTTAGCAAACCGCAGATCGGCATTGCCTCCACCTGGAGCATGGTTACCCCGTGTAACAGCCACATTAACGAGCTGGCTGACATTGCTTGTAAGGGTGCGGACCAGGCCGGTGGCAAAGGCGTTATTTTCAACACCATTACGATCTCTGATGGCATCGCCAACGGCACCGAAGGCATGAAGTATTCCCTGGTGTCGCGGGAAGTGATCGCGGACTCCATTGAAACCGTGGCCGGCTGTGAAGGTTTTGACGGCCTGGTAGCCATTGGCGGCTGTGACAAAAACATGCCCGGCTGCATCATGGGCCTGGCGCGGCTTAACCGGCCCAGCGTGTTTGTTTACGGCGGTACTATTTTGCCCGGCGAAGGCCACACCGACATTATTTCCGTGTTTGAAGCCGTGGGTGCCCATGCCAAGGGCGAACTGTCGCTGATTGAAGTGAAGCAGATTGAAGAAACCGCCATTCCCGGCCCCGGTTCCTGTGGCGGTATGTACACCGCCAACACCATGGCCTCGGCCATTGAAGCGCTGGGCATGAGCCTGCCCGGCAGTTCGGCGCAGAATGCGGTGTCGAATGACAAAAAAGCCGACTGCGAAGCCGCCGGCGCCGCGGTTATGAATCTGTTGGATCGGGATATCAAACCCTCCGACATCATGACCCAACCCGCCTTTGAAAACGCCATCACTGTGATCATCACCCTGGGCGGTTCCACCAACGCCGTACTGCACCTGATTGGCATGGCCAACACGGTCGGCGTAGAGCTAACCCTGGATGACTTCACCCGCATTGGTAAAAAAGTGCCATTGCTGGCAGACCTGCGCCCTAGCGGCCACTACATGATGAGCGAATTGGTGGCCATTGGCGGCATTCAGCCACTGATGAAAATGTTGCTAGACGCCGGCATGCTGCACGGCGATTGTATGACCGTAACCGGCAAAACTTTGGCTGAAAACCTCGCCATGGTAGAGCCTTACGCCGACGGCCAGAAAATCATTATGCCTCTGGACCAGCCCATCAAAGCGGAAAGTCACCTGCGCATTCTGTTTGGTAATCTGGCGCCGGAAGGCTCTGTGGCAAAAATCACCGGTAAGGAAGGCACCCACTTTAAAGGTCGGGCGCGGGTGTTTGGTTCGGAAGAAGAAGCCCAGGCGCGAATTCTGGATGGCACCGTGGTGGCTGGCGACGTGCTGGTCATCCGTTACGAAGGCCCCCGTGGCGGCCCTGGAATGCGCGAAATGCTGTCACCCACCTCGGCGATTATGGGCCGTGGGTTGGGCAACGATGTGGCTTTGATAACCGACGGTCGCTTCTCCGGCGGCAGCCACGGCTTCGTAGTGGGCCACGTTACCCCGGAAGCGTTTGATGGCGGCCCTATTGCCTTGGTTCAGGACGGCGACGAAATCGTGATTGATGCGGTGGCCGACAGTATTGAACTGAGCGTTAATGAAGACGAACTGCAGCGCCGCCGCGAAGCCTGGCAGCGTCCGCAACCGCGTTACACCCGCGGTGTGCTGGCCAAGTACGCGCGCACCGTGAGTTCAGCGTCCACCGGTGCGGTCACCGACCTTCCCGAGCCCTGAGGGATAAGCCCGGCGCCGTTACCGCAGACAGCGGTAAGGCGCCGAGTTTAAATTGTCGACATCTTCACTCTGCAAATTAATGGGTAGTTAACGAAAAAGCGGCTTTAAACGACATCAGTCAAGCTCTTTGCAACCGCTTTGCGCTCTAATAGAGCCTACCTTAAATTACCGAAACTCAAGAACACGTTCAGGTGCCTAACAATGTCACTCTCAATGTCACTCTCCCTAGCTGTGGCTGCCCGGCGCTGGCCGGTATTCCTTCTCAGTGTATTTTTTGCCCTATTTGCGTTTAGTAGTTCTGCTTTGGCTGCACCGGCCGAGAGCATGGACCTGACCAACCATCCGGTAGGCTACATCGCCATTCTGCTGTTTGTGATTGCCTATATTTTCGTCATGATGGAAGAAAAGCTGCATCTGCGAAAATCCAAGCCGGTGTTGATAGCCGCGGGTTTAATCTGGTTTTCGATAGCCGCGGTTTACGTTGCCAATGGTGATACCGAAAGCACTGCGGTGGCACTACGCCACAACTTGCTGGAATTTTCCGAGCTAATGCTGTTTTTGTTGGTCGCGATGACCTACATAAACGCTATGGAAGAGCGCCAGCTGTTTGATGCCTTGCGGGCCTGGTTGGTGAGCAAAGGTTTCAGTTACCGGAGCCTGTTCTGGATTACCGGCGTGTTGGCATTTTGTATATCGCCGGTGGCCGACAACCTTACCACCGCGTTGCTGATGTGCGCGGTATTGCTAAAAGTGGGCGAAAACAGCCCGAAATTTATCAGTCTGGGCTGTATTAACATCGTTGTTGCGGCCAACGCCGGTGGTGCATTTTCGCCGTTTGGCGACATCACCACGCTGATGGTGTGGCAAAAAGGTGTGGTTAATTTCGCCGAGTTTTTTGACTTATTTATACCAGCGCTTGTCAGTTTCACGGTGCCGGCGATTATCATGAGTTTCTTCATTCCCAATGACATGCCAAACCCGGCAACGGAAGCGGTTATTATGAAACGCGGTGCTCGCCGCTGCGTTGCCCTGTTTCTATTGACCATTATCACCGCTGTTTGCGGCAGCAACTTCCTGCACTTGCCGCCAGTGGTGGGCATGATGATGGGTCTAGGATACCTTCAGATATTTGGCTATTACCTGGGTCGGACGTTCAAACAACACGTGGAAAACGAACGCAAACGGGCCGAAGTGCACCAAGATTTCCGCCTGCTGAACCGCCTGGACAAGGCGTTGCCGTTTAACGTGTTTAACCCGATTGCCCGTGCTGAATGGGACACCCTGTTGTTCTTCTACGGTGTGGTTTTGGCGGTGGGTGGTCTTGGTTATATCGGTTACCTGAGCGAAATTTCCACCATTATTTACACCGGCTGGAACCACACCCTGGCGAACGCTGCGGTGGGTATTTTATCGGCGGTGGTTGATAACATACCGGTGATGTTCGCGGTGCTGTCGATGAATCCTGACATGTCCCATGGCCAGTGGCTGCTGGTTACCCTGACAGCGGGTGTGGGCGGTTCCATGCTGTCTATTGGCTCTGCCGCTGGTGTCGCACTCATGGGCCAGGCCCGCGGCCACTACACCTTTATGAGTCACCTGCGTTGGACGCCGGCTATTGCCCTGGGCTACGTATTGGCCATATTGTCCCACCTTTGGCTTAACGCCGGTCTGTTCTGAAACTCTGGCGCCCACCGAAATCTGATCGGAACCTCAGGCGCCAGCGTAGTCTCCCCAACCAAGCGCTATTCTTGCGGCGGTCGCTATATTGCTGCCGCCGCACCACGCCATAGTCTCAGGGAGAGTAAAAATGATGAAAATTTTGAGTGTCAGCCGTGTATGGGGCTGGAATCGACTGTGGATACTGCTACCGTTCTTTTTACTTGGCGGCTGTGCCGGCCCGTCGTTGGATGATTATAAAGATCGCTCACCGGTGCTGGTGCCCGACCAATTCTTCGCTGGCAATCTGTCTGCACGCGGTGTGGTCAAAGACTGGTCTGGCGCTGTTATTCGTACCTTTGATGCGGACATAAAGGCATCATGGACCGAGCAGGGCGTGGGCACGTTAGACGAGGTGTTCCGTTTTGACGATGGCGAAGTACAAACCCGGGTATGGACTTTAACGCCAGACGGCGAGAGTTATCGCGCCACCGCCGGTGACGTTACCGAAGCCGGCACCATGCGCTGGTCGGGCAATGCCATACACATGAATTATATGCTTGAGGTGGCTTATGGCGATGGCACCCTTGAGGTACGTATGGATGACTGGATGTACCTGGTAACGCCGGATACGCTGATCAATCAAACCACCATGAGTAAGTGGGGAATTGATGTGGGCGAAATCGTTCTGGTTATACAAAAACAACCTTGATTGTTAACGCAGCGTGAATGACTGCGAGCGGATTGAAAAGACAGAGGCTGAACACTTATGAAGCAATGGCTGATTGCGGCAGTGCTACTGGTAGCTGCTCTGGCGGCAACGTGGCTGGTGCAGTATTACAACAGTAACGCTGATGCGGGTGCCGCGAGTGCTCGCGAGCGGGCGCCCACATCGGTGGCCGTGGCTTTTCCGGAACGCACCACCGTGAGCGACCGAGTAAACGCGGTGGGTAATTTACAAGCCGAAGACTCCATTGCCTTGACCACGGAACTCAGCGGCCGGGTGGTGCAACTGAACCTTGAACCCGGGCAGCGGGTGGCCAAAGGCGATTTGCTGTTGCGCCTTGATGATCGCCAGGCTCAGGCCGATCTGCAGGTTATTGAAGCACGCTTGGTTGACGCCAAACGCCAATATGATCGTGCCCGCCAGTTAAGCGCCAGTAACAGCATCGCTATTGCCCAGATGGACGAGCTACGCACCGCCGCCGACGTGCTTCAGGCACAGCGCGTTGCGGCCAAAGTCAATTTGGAAAACCATAGAATTACTGCACCGTTTGCCGGCGTTACTGGCCTCAGTGATATCAGCCTGGGCGCTTACGTCACCGCAGGCACCCGCCTTGCGACACTCGACAGTACCCGCCGTATGGAATTGAACTTTTCAGTGCCGGAACGTTACCTGGGCCAGCTTAAAGCGGGCCTAACGGTGCAGGGTGAGTCTCCGGCCTACCCGGGGCAGGCATTTAGCGGCGAACTGGTGGCGCTGGATTCGCGGGTGAGTGAGCTCAATCGTTCCCTGGCGGTGCGTGCGCTGATTGACAACGCCGATGGTCGCCTGCGCCCGGGCCAGTTCATGTCGGCCAGCCTGACTCTGCAGCAGCGCCAGTCTTTGGTTATTCCTGAACAAGCGGTGATCGTGCGCGGCGATAACAGCTACGTGTTTGTGGCTGAAGATGGCATCGCCCGGCGTTTGACTGTGAGCCTGGGCGCGCGTCTGCCGGGCCAGGTAGAAGTGACTGAGGGCCTGGAGGAAGGCGCCGAGGTTATCGTAACCGGTCAGGATCGTTTGAGTAGTGGCGAACGGGTGTCGCCAAACCCTGACGCGCAGCTGCCTGCTAACCGCTTTATTTCCGGCGCAGGCGCAGACAACGGCGGGGAGTCTTAAGCCATGGTGCTGTCTGATGTGTCGATCAAACGACCGGTGTTTGCCACGGTATTAAGCCTGTTGATTGTGGTGTTCGGCCTGACCGCGTTAATGGGGTTACCGGTGCGCGAATACCCGGATATCGACCCGCCGGTGGTGTCCATCAGCACCGATTACACCGGCGCCGCCGCCGAAGTGGTGGATACTCAGATTACCGAATTGATTGAAGGCGCCATCAGCGGTATCGAAGGCATACGCTCTATTGAATCGTCCACCGAACAGGGCGAATCCCGCACCAGCATTGAATTCAACACTAGCCGCGATATCGACATTGCCGCCAACGACGTGCGCGATGCGGTATCGCGCATCAGCAACCAGCTGCCGGAAGAAGCCGACGCGCCGGTGGTAAGTAAAGCCGATTCCGACGCCCGCCCAATGATGTGGATCACCCTGCGCAGTGACGTGTGGGACAGCGCAGAATTGAGCGATTACGCCGACCGTGTTCTGGCAGACCGCTTCTCGGTGTTGGATGGTGTGGCGGATGTGCGTGTTGGTGGCGAACGGCGCTACGCTATACGTGTATGGCTAGACCGGGAAAAGCTGGCCGCGCGGGACGTTACCGTCGCCGAGGTAGAACAGGCGTTGCGGGCCAATAACGTGGAACTGCCTGCCGGTTCGATAGAATCGTCTACCCGCAACTTTACAGTGCGCGCCGAGGGCCGACTGACCACCGTTGATGAGTTCCGCAATCTGGTGGTGCGCCGCTCCGGCAACGATCTGCTGCGTCTGGGTGAAGTGGCCAATGTGCAAATGGGCGTTGAAAATGACTCCGGTACCCTGCGTGCTAGCGGTCAGACATCCATAGGCCTGGGCATTATTCGCCAGTCAAAAGCCAACACAGTGGCGGTGTCGGACGCAGTACAGGCGGAGCTGGCGCAGATTCGCGAATCTCTGCCGCCAGAAGTGTCGATTGCTGAAAGCTACGACGAATCGGTGTTTATTCGCGCATCGATCAAAGAGGTTATAACAACCCTGGCCATTTCTGTGGCCTTGGTCATTCTGGTCATCTTTCTGTTTTTGCGCTCCTGGCGTGCCACCCTGATCCCGGCGGTGACCATTCCAGTGGCGGTGATTGGTGCTTTCATCGGCCTCGGTTTTCTTGGTTTTTCGGTGAACGTGCTGACGTTGCTGGCAGTAATACTGGCCATTGGCCTGGTGGTGGATGACGCCATTGTGATGCTGGAAAACATTCAGCGCCGCATTGATGACGGTGAGGCGCCGCTGCTAGCGGCCTATCACGGTGCGCGCCAGGTGGCGTTTGCGGTGATTGCCACCACCGTTACCCTGGTGGCAGTGTTTGTGCCCATTTCCTTTATGGGTGGCAACGTGGGCCGGCTGTTTGCCGAATTCGGTTTTACCTTGGCCGCAGCGGTGGTGTTTTCCAGTTTCGTGGCGCTCACCTTGGCGCCCATGCTGTGTTCAAAATGGCTGCGTCCTAGCCCCAAGGCCGGGCAGACCAAGGGCTTTTGGGCGATCATTGAGAAAAGTCTCGATGGCCTTGCCCGTGGTTATCGCCGCGCTCTGGAGTTTGCCCTGCGCCAGCCGGGTTTGTGGTTGGGGTTAGGGTTGGTGGGGCTGGTGGCCGCCGGTGCTATATACCCCCAGTTGCCACAAGAGCTGTCGCCAACCGAAGACCGCGGCACCATCATCATGCCGGTCAGTGCCCCCCGCGGCTCCACCGTAGAGTTCACCGATCACTATGTACGCCAGGCCGAAGCGCAGCTGTTGCCTTATCTGGAAAACGGCGTAGCCAGCCGGATGCTGTCTATCGTGGGCTTTCGCGGTGAGGAAGACCGCGGGTTTATGATCATGGGCCTGGTGCCCTGGAACGAGCGCGACATCAGGCAGCAGGATGTAACGAATGAGATCCGCCAGAAAATGAGCCGGATTTCGGGGGCGCGGGTTATTCCCATCAACCCACCGGGCTTGGGCCAGCGCGGTTTCAGCCAGCCGGTGGAATTTGTGGTGGCGGGGCCGGATTACGAATCGGTGCAAGCCTGGAGTGAGGAACTGGTCGAACGGGCGAAACAGAACCCCAACCTTCTCAGTCTTGAAACCGATTTTGAACTGACCCGACCGGAATTGCGGGTAAACGTAGATCGCGAGCGCGCTGCCGACCTGGACATAACCGTGCAGGATGTAGGTTTAACCCTGCAAACCATGCTGGCTTCGCGCCAAGTGACCACCTACGTTGACCGTGGCCGCGAATACGATGTGATTTTGCAGGCCGCAGACGCTGACCGTGCCACTCCGGAAGACCTGGGCCAGATTTTCCTGCGCCCGCGGGAAGGCGGGCAGATGGTGCCTTTGCAGGCTTTGGTGAGCTGGGAAGAAATCGGCGCCAATCCGGATTTGCGCCGTATCGACCGGCTGCCGGCGGTGGTGATCAGTGGCTCCCTGGCCGACGGTTATGACCTGGCCTCGGCGCTGGATTACCTGAACACCCTGGCGATGGACACCTTGCCACCGGAAGCGCGGGTGAGCTATCGCGGCTTGTCGCGGGAGTTCCAGGAATCTTCATCGGCCATTTTTATCACCTTTGGCCTGGCGTTTTTGATTGTATTTCTGGTGTTGGCTGCGCAGTTTGAAAGCTGGATTCATCCGCTAATCATCATGTTGTCGGTGCCGCTGTCGATTACCGGCGCACTTATGGCCCTGTGGTGGACCGGTATCAGCCTGAATATTTACAGTCAGATTGGCATTATTATGCTGCTGGGGCTGATGGCGAAAAACGGAATATTGATTGTCGAATTTGCCAATCAGCTGCGGGATCAGGGCTATTCGGTACGCGACGCCATTGTGGAAGGCTCCGTGTTGCGTTTCCGCCCGGTACTGATGACCACCATCTCGACGGTTTTTGGTGCTGTTCCTCTGGTACTGGCCACCGGTGCAGGCGCCGAGAGCCGTGCTGCGATTGGCGTGGTCATATTGGGGGGGCTGGTGTTTGCCACCAGCATGACGCTGTTTATTGTGCCCGTGCTATACAATCTGCTGGCGCGCTTTGCCAGCTCTGCCAACGCCGTTGAGCAAAAACTGGACGCGCTCAGTGAACAACGTTAATTCCAGCCCGAGCCAGTTCCGGTTACTGCGCCAGCGGCGATTTTTACCGTTTTATCTGACCCAGTTCAGTGGCGCTTTTAACGACAACCTGTACAAAAATGCGCTCTTGCTGCTGATCACCTTTACCACCGTAGGCTGGGCCGGCCTGCCGGTGGACCTGGTGGTTAATCTGGCTGCGTTTTTGTTCATTGTGCCCTATTTTCTGTTTTCCGGGCTGGCTGGCCAGTTGGCTGACCGTCACGAAAAAGCCCGTATTATTCGCTGGGTGAAAGCCGCAGAAATCGTCATCATGACCTTGGCGGCGTCAGCGTTGTGGCAAGGTTGGTACGGCGTATTGCTGTGTCTGCTGTTCCTGATGGGCACCCAGTCCGCTTTTTTTGGCCCAGTCAAATATTCCATTTTGCCCCAGGTGCTGGAGCCCAGCGAGCTGGTGGGTGGTAATGGTCTGGTGAGTGGCGGCACATTCGTGGCCATTTTGCTGGGCACCATTGCCGCCGGCGTACTGGCCAGTTTGCCCCTGGCAACTCCGCTGATAGCCTTCGCCGTGGTCATCATGGCGCTATTGGGCTACCTGAGCGCGCGCCAAATACCCGCTACGGCTGCGCCGGAATTACCGAAATCCATGAGCCCCATGCGCTGGCAGCCCCTGCGTGAAAGTTGGCGTCTGATGGAAGTGGCCGCCGAACAGCGCCCGGTGTTGCTGGCGATATTGGCGATCTCTTGGTTCTGGTTTTTGGGCGCAGCCTATCTAACCCAATTCCCCAATTTTGCCCGGCTGCATCTGCAGGGCGATGAAACCGTTGTTACCTTGTTGCTGTCACTGTTTATTGTCGGCATTGCCAGTGGTTCGGTGTTGTGTGAGCGGCTAACTCACCACAGTGTCAGCCTGGCGCCCGTGGCCTGGGGCGCCCTGGGTTTAACCTTACCGGGTATCGATCTATTTTTTGCACTGCCGGCCAGCGCCGTGCCAACCACTTGGTGGTTGTTACTGAGCCAACCTGAATA
The DNA here is from genome assembly GCF_002563815.1 of Marinobacter sp. LV10R520-4. NCBI lineage: Bacteria > Pseudomonadati > Pseudomonadota > Gammaproteobacteria > Pseudomonadales > Marinobacteraceae > Marinobacter > Marinobacter sp. LV10R520-4. The sequence goes on from NZ_PDJM01000001.1 coordinate 1,639,035, forward strand.
CTGGAGGTTGCTGGTCGATCTGGTGTTGATTGGCGCCGCCGGCGGGCTCTTTATTGTGCCTTTGTACGCTTATATTCAGAGTGCCACTGAGGCCCATAAACGCGCCCGCATTATCGCTGCGCTGAACGTCATCAATTCGTTGTTTATGCTGGTCAGTGCGCTGGCGGGTATGTTGCTGCTAGGAATTGCCGGTTTGAGTATTCCATTGTTTCTGTTGATCTTGTCTGTGGTGAATCTGCTGGTGCTGCCGCTGGTGTTACGGATTCGCCGCCACAAAAGGCAGGAATCAACCGTCAATCCTGTGGATAAATAAGTGAATAAGCTGCGGGCGACAATTAAATTTGATTTTTAAAAAATATACAAAACAGGTTGTTATGCTGTTAATAAGGGCAATTAACGAATGTGCCAATCTGTGGATAACTTTATAGTGTCGGACTTGAACAAGGCCTGACAAGCGGTTGAAATCTAGCCAGTTTCACGGCCATTTTTGAGGCCGTTTAGGAATTTTGTTAAGGCGTACCGTAACTGGTTAAAATTTGCACATCCCGACTGCAATTTAGCAGCCGAAGCGTTATACTCGCCGCCTTGTTTTTACTCGATTCTGTTCCCGTTGTTTGAGGTGATTTGTGGATTTTCCGACCCGTTTCGATGTAATTGTTATTGGTGGTGGCCACGCGGGCACCGAAGCCGCGTTGGCAGCGGCGCGTATGGGCTCACACACCCTGTTGCTGACCCACAACATTGAGACTCTGGGGCAGATGTCCTGCAACCCGGCCATTGGCGGTATTGGCAAAAGCCATCTGGTAAAAGAAATTGACGCGTTAGGCGGAGCCATGGCCCGTGCCACGGACAGGGCCGGCATCCAGTTTCGCGTGTTGAATGGCCGCAAGGGTCCCGCCGTGCGCGCTACCCGCGCCCAGACCGATCGCATTCTGTACAAAGCGGCCATCCGCGAAATACTGGAAAACCAGCCCAATTTAACCCTGTTTCAGCAGTCTGCCGATGACCTGATTGTGGAAAACGAGCGGGTAACCGGCGTAGTTACCCAGACCGGCATCCGTTTCCTGGGAAAAACAGTGGTACTAACCACCGGCACTTTTTTGGGCGGCATAATACACATCGGCATGACGAATCACGCCGGTGGCCGTGCCGGCGATGCCCCGGCCAATGCGTTGGCCCAGCGTCTGCGAGAATTGCCGTTTAATGTTGGCCGGCTGAAAACCGGCACGCCACCTCGCATTGATGCCCGCAGCGTCGACTTTTCAGTGATGCAGCAACAATGGGGCGATGACCCGGCACCGGTTATGTCATTTATGGGTTCCCGCGACGAACACCCACGGCAGGTTTGCTGCCACATCACCCGTACCACCGAGGAAACCCACGACATCATCCGCAGCGGCTTTGACCGCTCACCGATGTTCACCGGGAATATTGGCGGTGTTGGCCCGCGCTACTGCCCGTCTTTAGAAGACAAGGTAAGCCGGTTTGCCGACAAAAACTCGCACCAGATTTTTGTCGAGCCGGAAGGCCTGACCACGCACGAACTTTATCCCAACGGTATTTCCACCAGCTTGCCGTTTGATATCCAGATCAGAGCGGTGCAGTCGATTCCGGGTTTTGAAAAGGCCCACATCATGCGTCCGGGCTACGCCATCGAATACGATTATTTGAACCCGCAGGATTTACGCCACACCCTGGAAACCAAGTTCATCCAGGGCCTGTATTTCGCCGGCCAAATTAACGGTACTACCGGTTACGAAGAAGCGGCAGCCCAGGGCTTGCTTGCGGGCATCAACGCTGCGCGGCAGGCGCAGGAAAAAGACGCCTGGTATCCGCGCCGTGATGAGGCCTACATTGGCGTACTGGTGGATGACTTGATCACCATGGGTACCTCCGAGCCTTACCGCATGTTCACCAGCCGCGCCGAATATCGACTTATTTTGCGCGAAGACAACGCCGACCTGCGCCTGACCGACAGTGGCCGCGAATTGGGCCTGGTAGACGACGAGCGTTGGAGTAAATTCAACATCAAGCGCGATGCCATAGGCACCGAACGCAGTCGTTTGGAAGGCACGCGTGTACATCCGAACACCGCCGCGGGTGAGCGCGCCAATCAGTATTTGAAACAGCCTTTAGGCCGCGACCACACGTTGGCCGAGCTGCTGCGGCGCCCGGAAATCGTGTACGCTCACATTGCCGATATCGCGGAATATCGGGCCGATGACGCCATAGTGGCTGATCAGGTTGAAATCGAAATTAAGTACGAAGGCTATATTTCGCGCCAGGCCAATGAAATCGAGCGCCTGCGCAAAAATGAGAACACCGCGCTGCCAGTCGATCTGGATTATGGCATAATTGGCGGGTTATCCAACGAAATCAAGCAGAAGCTAGGAGCCGTGCGACCCGAGACCGTCGCCCAAGCTTCCCGAGTCCAAGGCGTTACACCAGCCGCCATAAGCCAGATTTTGGTGCATATGAAAAAGCGCGACTTGTTGCGCAAGCAGAGCGCGTAAATGGCACAGAATCCAGTATGGCAGCGTCAGCTTGACGAAGGTCTGGCGCAAATGGAGCTCAAGCTCGACGCCAGCCAACAGCGACAGTTGTTGGCATTTTTGGCGTTGCTAGCCAAATGGAACAAGGCCTTTAACCTGACTGCCGTGCGTGACGAGCGCGAGATGGTGTCGCGACAACTGCTGGACAGTCTTAGCATCCTGCCGTTTGTGACCACCCACCACTTACTGGATGCTGGTGCTGGTGGCGGTTTGCCGGGAATTCCGCTGGCCATTGCTTTGCCAGGCACACACTTTACTCTGCTGGACAGTAACGGTAAGAAAACCCGCTTCCTTAAGCAGTGTGTGCTGGAGTTGGGATTGCGCAACCTGGACGTTATTCACAGTCGCGCCGAGGCGTACCAGCCCCGTGAGCTGTTTACCCAGATCAGCAGCCGTGCGTTTACCGCGCTGGACAACCAAGTGAGCTGGTGCGACCACCTGCTGGCAGGTAACGGTGAGTTTATTGCCATGAAAGGCCAGTATCCCGATGATGAAGTGGCTGCCCTTGGCCGTGGCTGGCAGGTAAACTCTAGTCATAGGCTGGCAGTGCCTGGCGTAGAGGGTGAACGTAACCTGCTGATTATTCGCCGTAACGGACACCCACACTGAGGAATCCAGCAGCGCTGATCCTCTGACAGACAACCCATTCAGACACAGGAGGCAAGCGATGGCGCGCGTGATTGCGGTGACCAATCAGAAAGGCGGTGTGGGTAAAACCACCACCTGCGTCAACCTTGCCGCCTCTCTGGCAGCGACCAAACGCCGGGTGCTGCTGGTAGACATGGACCCTCAGGGCAATGCCACCATGGGCAGTGGCATTGATAAAAACGCTTTGCAACTCTCTGGTTATGATTTGCTCACCAAGCGTGCCAGCGCCAGTGAGATCATCATTTATAACGAAATAGGCGGCTACGACATCATGCCGGGTAACGGTGATTTGACCGCAGCTGAAGTGGAGCTGATGGCGGAAATCGGCCGCGAGCATCGTCTGCGTCAAGCCCTGAACCCGCTTCGTGACAACTACGATTACGTGTTGATTGATTGCCCCCCATCGCTGAACCTGCTGACGGTGAACGCGCTGTCGTTCGCCGATTCCATTCTGATTCCGATGCAATGTGAGTATTACGCGTTGGAAGGCCTGGCAGCGCTAATGAACACGGTGCAGCAGATTCAGGAAACGGTAAATCCTAATCTGCAGGTTGAGGGTATTCTGCGTACCATGTACGACCCCCGCAGCAGTTTGACGCGGGATGTGTCTGGCCAGCTCACCGAATTTTTTGGCGATAAAGTGTACCGCGTTGTCATTCCCCGTAACGTGCGCCTGGCCGAAGCACCCAGCCACGGCATGCCCGCCTTGAAGTACGACAAAGCCTCGAAAGGCGCTATTGCCTATCTGGCTCTGGCGGGTGAAATGGTTCGCCGGCACGGAGCAAAGAAAGCATCTGACGCGGTTGCGGTGTAAGATGCCGCCAACGCAAAACGCAATCTGATGGACATTAACGGAAACACTGGCTGACACCATGGCGGCGAAAAAACGAGGACTTGGGGAGCGCGGGCTAGGAGCCCTATTAGCGAATTCCCGCGTAAATCTGGAGCAGACACCGGCCAGCCAAGACGGCGAGCTGCGGGATATTGCTTTGGATTTGATTCAGCGTGGCCGCTATCAGCCACGCCGTGACATGGACCCGGCAGCCCTGCAAGAGCTGGCAGATTCCATTCGCCAACAAGGCGTGATGCAGCCCGTTGTGGTGCGCCCTCTAGCTGCTGAGCGTTTTGAGCTGATCGCTGGTGAGCGCCGCTGGCGCGCCGCCCAGATGGCTGGCCTGGAGTCAATACCGGCTATTATCCGGGACGTATCAGACGAAGCGGCCATCGCTATGGCCCTGATCGAGAACATTCAGCGCGAAAACCTGAACCCCATCGAAGAAGCGTTTGCCTTGCAACGCTTACAGGACGAGTTCGGGCTGACTCAGGCTCAAGTGGCCGAAGCGGTCGGCAAGTCACGTACCACCATCACCAACTTGCTGCGCCTGATTGGCTTGACTGAAGATGTGCGGCTGATGCTGGAACACGGCGATCTGGAAATGGGCCATGGCCGCGCCATGCTGACTCTGGCGCCAGAGCAGCAAATGCAGGTGGCTCGGCAGGTTGTGGCGCGTTCATTGTCGGTGCGCCAAACCGAAGCTCTGGTGCGCCAGTTGCAGCAAGAGAAAGCCGATAGCGGCAAAGTGGCCAAGCCCAGGGTGGATCCAAATATTCGGGCTTTGCAGGACGATCTGGCCGAGCGTCTGGGCGCACGGGTGGCGATTAATCACGGTCAGCGTGGCAAGGGGAAGCTGGTTATCGAATACAGCTCATTGGACGAATTAGACGGAATTTTAGGCCATATCAAGTAGATTGAAAATAAAAAAAAGCTTTGGCTAAATGGCTAAGAAACACCAGATGTCGTGACTTTTTCCAGAAACAGCCACACATTGTGTGATAAATGCGGGTTTCCGATGGTGCTCCGATGAATTTTTAGCCAGATTTCGCTCAGAGTCTGGTTGAACAACAACTGCTAAAATCATATACTTTTGCGCGTTTGGGATAATGGCAGTGATATGAAATCTCGGCAATCTCGAATCACCTATGTTCCATTAGCTCGTTGGCTGGCCATAGAGTTTACAGGTCTGATTATAATCAGCCTATTGTGGTCACTACACAGCGTTTTGGCCGGTTATTCTGCCTTCATCGGCGGTCTTATTTTCATAGTGCCAAATGCCTGGTTTGTTCATCGGGTGTATCGTTATCAGGGCGCCCGTCACGCGCGCCTAATGGTGGGGAATTTGTTCCGGGCGGAATCCACCAAAATCGCCCTTACCGCTGTTTCTTTTGCGGCTATTTTCACTTTAATGGAGCCGGTATACGTGCCGGCTTTATTATTAACTTTTGCTGTGATGGTTGTAGCGGGCGGCGCATTGCGCTGGCTGATACGGCCGCAACCACGGCGATGACTGGACGAGAGCAGAATGGCTGATACCCCAGTAGAGTATATTAAGCACCACCTACAGAATCTGACTTACGGTAAGCTTGAACCGCAGGATGGTGCCATTGAATATATGCGTGCAGACGGCACCGCACTTACCGACGCCACTTGGACCTTTGCACGTACGGCGCAAGAAGCCTCCGACATGGGTTTCATCGCTGTCCATGTAGACACCATGGGCTGGTCTATTGCCATGGGCGTGTTGTTCCTGGGTCTGTTCCGCTTTGTCGCTAGCCGCGCAACGACGGGCGTGCCGGGTGGTCTGCAGAATCTGGTTGAAGCCACCGTTGAGTTTATAGAAGGTCTGGTTCGCGACGGCTTCCACGCCCGCAACCCGATAATTGCTCCACTTGCGATGACGATTTTCGTGTGGATTCTGCTGATGAACGCGCTCAAGCTGATCCCGGTTGACTACATTCCGATGTTGGCCCAGTTTATGGGTCTCGAATACTTCAAAATTGTGCCGACGACGGATCCCAACGCCACCTTTGGTATATCCATTGGCGTGTTCATACTGATCATCTTCTACAGCTTGAAGGTCAAAGGTATAACGGGCTTCGCCAAAGAACTGGGCATGACGCCGTTCAATCACTGGGCGCTGATTCCGGTGAACCTGGTACTGGAAATCCTGGTATTGATTGTGAAGCCCATCAGTCTGGCGTTACGTTTGTTCGGTAACATGTATGCTGGTGACATTGTATTTATTCTGATTGCGCTGCTGCCATTTTGGGCGCAGTGGACACTGAGCGTGCCCTGGGCCATTTTCCATATATTGGTTGTTCCGCTGCAGGCGTTTATTTTCACGATGTTGACCATAGTTTATCTTGCATCAGCACACGAAGATCACTGATTTACCCGTTAAAAAGCAAACCCTTAACTATCTTAAAAACTGAGGAGTTCTCAATGGAAATGGTATTTATTGCAGCAGCGATTATCATCGGTATGGGCGCACTGGCCACCGGTATCGGCTTTGGTATTCTGGGCGGAAAATTGCTTGAAGCTACAGCTCGTCAGCCAGAAATGGCTAACCAACTGCAAGTTAAAACCTTCATCATGGCTGGTCTGCTGGACGCCGTTCCAATGATCGGTGTTGGTATCGCGATGTACCTGATCTTCGTTGTTGCTGGCTAAACACAGCCTGAAGATGCGGGCGTTGTTCTGAGTTTCAGAGCTAAGCGCCCGGTTTTTTGGTTACTAGCATGCAACGAATAGCAAGAGGTATATTGCCGTGAATATAAACCTTACGTTAATAGGGCAATCGATTGCCTTCGCTATTTTCGTCTGGTTCTGCGTGAAGTATGTATGGCCGCCGATCACGGCAGCCATGGCAGCGCGCCAGAAGAAGATTGCTGATGGTCTTTCTGCTGCTGACCGGGCTTCGCTGGATCTTGAGCTTGCTCAGGAAAAAGCAGCCCAGCAAATGCATCAAGCCAAAGAAGAAGCCGCTGTTCTTATCGACCAGGCCAATAAGCGCGCCGCCCAGATTGTGGAAGCATCCAAAGGTGATGCTCGCAAAGAGGGTGAAAAGCTGATTGAGCAAGCCCGGGCGGAAATTCAACAGGAGCGTGTTCAGACTCGTGATGCACTGAGGGCAGAAGTGGCAACACTCGCCATTGCCGGTGCCGAGAAAATTCTGGAAACGTCTGTCGATGCTAAAGCGCACAGCGAAATGCTGAACAAGCTGGCCGCACAACTCTAAGCGAGGGACCCATGGCAGAACCGATAACGTTAGCCCGGCCCTACGCGAAAGCCGTTTTTGAAGCCGCTAAAGAACATGACGCCGTCGATTCCTGGGATCAGGCGCTGGCGTTCGTGGGCATTTTGGCGGCCAACAAAGCTGTGAAGAACATTCTGGCCAATCCTGGCCTGTCTGAGCAACGCAAGGCAGAGCTGTTTTTCGAAACCGCTGAAGAACAGATGCCTGAAGCACTCAGAAACTTCCTGTTGATTCTTGCTGAAAACAAGCGCTTGGCGCTACTGCCGGAAATTTCGACCATGTTTGCTTTTTACCGCGCAGAACTTGAGCGCACGGTGACTATGAAGGTAAGCACGGCGTACGAAATGACACCCGAAGAGCAGCAACATTTGGCAGAAGCATTGTCTAGAAAGCTGGAGCGTAAAGTCGCCTTGGAAACCGCTGTTGATCGCTCATTGATTGGCGGTGTGGTGGTAAATTCTGGCGATTTGGTTATTGACGCTTCAGTCCGTGGCAAGCTGGCAAAAATGGCTAAAGCACTGGGCTCCTGATTTCAGCAAAAGGTTTGAGGACAAAGGCATGAAGCAACTGAATCCATCCGAGATCAGTGACATCATTAAAAAGAGAATCGACAAGCTCGATATCTCTTCTGAAGCAAAAAACGAAGGCACCATTCTGTCTGTTGCAGACGGCATTGTGCTGATTCACGGCCTGGCCGATGTTATGTCGGGCGAGATGATTGAATTCGCCAATGGCACTTTCGGCATGGCTCTGAACCTTGAGCGCGACTCTGTTGGCGCTGTGGTTCTGGGTGACTACGAAGACCTGGCCGAAGGCCAGAAGGTTCGTTGTACCGGCCGTGTTCTTGAGGTTCCAGTTGGCCGCGAACTGCTGGGCCGTGTTGTTAATGGTCTGGGCGTCCCGATTGATGGCAAAGGCGAGCTGGGTACCAGCCTGACCGATTCGATTGAAAAGGTAGCGCCTGGCGTTATTGAACGTCAGTCTGTTGATCAGCCGATTCAAACCGGTATGAAAGCGATCGATACCATGGTTCCGGTTGGCCGTGGCCAGCGTGAGCTGATCATCGGTGACCGTCAGATTGGTAAGACCGCTGTTGCCATCGACGCGATCATCAACCAGAAGAATTCCGGCATCAAGTGTATCTACGTTGCCATCGGTCAGAAGCAGTCGTCGATCGCTGCGATTGTGCGCAAGCTGGAAGAGCACGGTTCGATGGATCACACCATCGTGGTTGCCGCAGGCGCGGCAGATCCGGCAGCCATGCAGTTTTTGGCACCGTATTCCGGTACCACCATGGGTGAATACTTCCGTGACCGCGGCGAAGATGCTCTGATCGTGTACGACGACCTGTCAAAACAGGCCGTTGCGTACCGCCAGATCTCTTTGCTGCTGCGTCGTCCGCCAGGCCGTGAAGCTTATCCGGGTGACGTTTTCTACTTGCACTCCCGTCTGCTGGAGCGCTCCTCCCGCGTGAATGCCGACTACGTTGAAAAGTTCACCAATGGTGAAGTGAAAGGTAAAACCGGTTCCTTGACCGCGCTGCCAATCATCGAGACCCAGGCCGGTGACGTGTCGGCCTTCGTACCGACCAACGTAATCTCTATCACGGATGGCCAGATCTTCCTCGAGACCAACCTGTTTAACTCTGGTATTCGCCCGGCGATGAACGCGGGTATATCGGTATCGCGGGTAGGTGGTGCAGCTCAGACCAAGATCATGAAGAAACTGGGTGGTAACATCCGTCTGGCTCTGGCTCAGTACCGTGAGCTGGCGGCTTTTGCCCAGTTCGCCTCGGATCTGGATGAAGCGACACGCAAGCAGCTTGAGCACGGTCAACGCGTTACCGAGCTGATGAAGCAGGACCAGTACAGCCCGATGTCGGTGGCTGAAATGGGTACCGTTCTGTATGCCGCCAACGAAGGCTTCCTTGATGACATAGACGTCACCAAAGTGGTTGAGTTCGAAGCACAATTGCTGGATTGGATGCGCTCCGAGCAAAAAGATCTGCTCGAAAAAATCGGTGCTGCGGGCAACTATAACGACGATGTTGCCGCTGGCCTGAAAGCTGCGCTGGAGAAATTCAAGACCACTCAAACCTGGTAGCATCGCCGGCCCGCTGCGGCGGGCCTGTTGGTCCAAATGAGTGTTTAACTTGAAAGGGCAGTGATCTATGGCCATCGGAAAAGAAATACGTAACCAGATTGGCAGCATCAAGAGCACGCAAAAAATCACCAGCGCCATGGAAATGGTGGCGGCGAGTAAAATGCGCAGAGCTCAGGAGCGTATGCGGGCTACCCGGCCTTATGCAGAAAAGATGCGCCAGGTAATTGGACACATTGCCAAGTCCAACAAAGATTACCGGCATCCGTTTATGCTTGAGCGAGAGGTGAAGCGTGTAGGCTACATCGTTATCTCCTCTGATCGCGGCCTGTGCGGTGGTTTGAACAGCAACGCGTTCAAACTGCTGGTGCGTGAAATGCGTGACTGGAAAAATAAAGACGTTGCCATTGACCTCTGCGCGATTGGCCAAAAGGGCGCTTCGTTTTTCCGCAGCTACGGCGGTAACGTGGTCGCGGCGCTAACGCACATTGGTGACGACCCCAGCGCCGAAGCTCTGATCGGGAACGTTAAGGTAATGCTGGACTCTTTCCGGGACGGAAAAATCGACCGGTTGTACCTGGTTAGCAACGAATTCGTCAACACCATGACCCAAATGCCGAAAGCCGAGCAATTACTGCCGCTTCCGGAAGGTGAAGAAGACGACATCGGTCACCAGTGGGATTACCTCTATGAGCCGGATTCGCGTCCGATTCTGGACGGGCTGCTGCCACGTTACATTGAGTCCCAAGTATATCAGGGTGTGGTAGAGAATCTGGCCTGCGAACAGGCTGCCCGGATGATTGCCATGAAGAGTGCTACCGATAACGCCGGTGACATTATCAAAGACCTGCAGTTGGTATACAACAAAGCTCGTCAGGCAGCCATTACGCAAGAGATTTCGGAAATTGTGAGCGGCGCGGCATCGGTCTGATCCGCCACAATCCTACTGGTATTATTGACTATGAAGATAGCGAGGAACCGAGCATGAGTAGCGGACACATCGTTCAGATCATTGGCGCGGTTATCGACGTGGAATTTCCACGTGATGCCGTGCCCGGCATTTACGACGCACTGCTGCTTGAAGGTGGCGAAACAACCCTGGAAGTTCAGCAACAGCTGGGCGACGGCGTTGTACGTACCATCGCGATGGGCAGCACCGAAGGCTTGAGGCGTGGCCTGAAAGCAGAAAACACTCACAAGCCGATTTCAGTACCTGTGGGCACCAAGACTCTTGGCCGCATCATGGACGTTCTGGGTCGCCCTATCGACGAGGCGGGCCCGATTGGCGAAGAAGAGCGTTGGGCGATTCACCGAAAAGCGCCTGGCTATGCAGATCAGGCCGCATCTGCCGACCTTCTGGAAACCGGCATCAAGGTTATTGACCTGGTTTGCCCGTTTGCCAAAGGTGGCAAAATCGGCCTGTTCGGCGGCGCCGGCGTAGGCAAGACCGTTAACATGATGGAGTTGATCAACAACATCGCCAAAGAACACTCGGGTTTGTCCGTGTTCGCCGGTGTGGGTGAGCGGACTCGTGAAGGTAACGACTTCTACTACGAAATGAAGGATTCCAACGTACTCGACAAAGTGGCCATGGTTTACGGCCAGATGAACGAGCCCCCCGGAAACCGTTTGCGTGTAGCCCTGACCGGCCTGACCGTCGCTGAGAAATTTCGTGAAGAAGGTCGTGACGTGTTGTTCTTTATCGACAACATATATCGTTACACTTTGGCGGGTACAGAAGTGTCTGCACTGCTGGGCCGTATGCCTTCCGCTGTAGGCTACCAGCCCACGCTGGCTCAAGAGATGGGGGAGTTGCAGGAACGTATTACGTCCACTAAAAGCGGTTCCATCACGTCTATCCAGGCGGTATACGTACCGGCGGATGACTTGACCGATCCGTCACCAGCCACCACCTTCTCCCACCTTGACGCCACCGTGGTATTGAGCCGGGACATTGCTTCCAAGGGTATTTATCCTGCGATCGATCCGCTTGACTCGACTTCGCGTCAGCTAGATCCGCTGGTGATTGGCGAGCAGCATTATACGGTTGCCCGTGGTGTGCAGAACGTTCTGCAGCGTTACAAGGAACTGAAAGATATTATCGCTATCCTGGGCATGGACGAGCTGTCTGAAGACGACAAGCAGACCGTATCCCGCGCCCGTAAGATTGAGCGATTTTTGTCCCAGCCGTTCCACGTTGCCGAAGTATTTACCGGTTCGCCCGGCAAGTATGTGTCTCTGAAAGAGACCATCAGCAGCTTCGAAGGCATCCTCAATGGCGACTATGACGATATGCCTGAGCAGGCGTTCTATATGGTCGGCACCATAGACGAAGCCATCGAGAAAGCGAAGGCCATGAAAGCGAAAGAAAGTAAGTAAATTTCTTTCAATTTCTGACCCAAGAGGCTTAGATAATGGCTATGACTGTACATTGCGACGTCGTAAGCGCTGAAAAAAAGATTTACTCCGGCTTGGTAGAGATGTTGATCGCTACTGGCACCGAGGGTGAGTTGGGCATTCAGTTAGGCCATGCTCCGCTGCTGTCTGCGCTCAAACCGGGCGCTGTGCGGATCATCAAGCAAGGTGGTGAAGAAGAAATTCTGTATGTGTCCGGGGGCTACCTCGAAGTACAGCCGAATCTTGTCACCCTGATGGCCGACACCGCGGTGCGCGCGAAAGACGTCGACGAGGCCGCAGCATTGCAGGCCCAGAAAGACGCCGAAGCGACACTGGCGAATAAAACCGGCGAGTTTGAGTATTATCGTGCTGCCGCCGAGCTGGCAGAAGCCGCCGCTCAGCTACGCACATTGCAAAAACTGCGTAAGAACGTTCGTTAACAGCGTTCGGCAGGGCTCGCCCTGAACAAGCCGTATTCCAGCGTGGGTAGCGGGTGTTGTGTCACCATATTTGGTGAGTGCAATGCTGGCACCCACTGCAAGGATGCGGCTTTTTTATTATCTGCATCACCGTTAAACAGAGTCTGACCACAAAGGATGAGTTACCTCATGTCACTGCTGCACGTTGTTATTCTGGCCGCAGGCCAGGGCTCCCGGATGAAATCATCGCTGCCAAAGGTGCTGCACAAGGTTGCCGGGCGATCCATGCTGCACCACGTGATAGTGACTGCCAAAACCTTGGGCGCGGCGGGGATTCACGGGGTAGTTGGCCATGGTGCCGATCAGGTAAAAGCCGCCTCTGCGGGCCATAACGTCAGCTGGGTTATGCAGGAGCAACAGCTAGGCACCGGACATGCCGTTGCCCAAGCATTGCCAGGCTTGCCGGATGATGCGCGAGTGCTGGTGCTTTACGGCGATGTACCGCTGACTACGGCGGACACGTTGCAAGGGTTGGTTCAGAATCTGGATGAAAAATCCCTCGGACTGCTAACGGTCACTCTGGATAACCCCCAGGGCTACGGCCGTATTCTGCGCAACAGTGCAGGCCAGGTAACGGCCATCGTGGAACAAAAAGACGCCAGTGCGGAACAGCTGGCGATTTGCGAAGTGAACACAGGCATCCTTGCCGTCAGTGCTCGCCATCTGAAAACCTGGTTGCCACAGCTTTCTAGTAGCAACGCCCAGGGTGAATACTACCTGACCGATATCATCGCCATGGCGGTGCAGGCGGGCATGACGGTCAACGTTGCTCAACCGAGCAACGCGTTTGAAGTACAAGGCGTGAATAACCGTGTGCAGCTGGCTGAGCTTGAGCGCTGGTATCAAAGCCGCGAAGCCGAACGCCTGATGACAGAAGGAGCCACTTTGGCAGACCCGGCGCGGGTAGACGTGCGCGGTGAGCTTAGCATTGGTAACGACGTGCTGATTGATGTCAATGTGGTGTTTATTGGTAAGGTGACCCTGGGTAGCCATGTGTCTATTGGTCCTGGCTGCGTGATCACCGATGCGACCATAGCTGACGGCGCGCAGATTCACGCTCACAGCGTGATCGAGCAAGCCAGCGTGGGTGAAAACGCCCAAGTTGGACCATTTGCGCGCTTGCGGCCGGGTACACAGTTGGCGGCCAACACCAAAGTGGGTAATTTTGTTGAGACCAAGAAAACCATCCTGGGTGAAGGCAGCAAAATTAACCACCTGAGCTACATCGGCGATGCTACGCTGGGTGCCGGCGTGAACGTGGGTGCAGGTACCATCACCTGCAACTATGATGGTGTTAACAAGTTTCAGACGGTGTTGGGTGATGGCGTGTTTATCGGCTCCAACAGTGCGTTGGTCGCACCGGTCACTATTGGCGCTGGTGCCACTGTTGGCGCAGGCTCGACCATCACCAAAGATGTCGCAGAGCAAGAACTGGCAGTTGCCCGCGGGCGCCAGCGCAATATACCCGGCTGGCAACAGCCAAAAAAACACTGAGCACGATTACTTTTTACTGTTTTCCAGAACTTTTTTCACCGTTTTCACGACAATTTTTACTACAAACAGGACAAACAGCATGTGTGGTATTGTAGGTGCGGTTTCAGAACGGGACGTTCACGGCATACTTCTTGAGGGACTGCGTCGCCTTGAATACCGCGGGTACGATTCAGCAGGTATGGCCGTGATTGACTCCGCAGCACAGGTGCATCGCGCCCGCGAAGTGGGCAAAGTGGCTGCTTTGGCTGAAGCCATTGCTGCCAATCCGCCGGCGGGTCCTGTTGGCATCGCCCACACCCGCTGGGCCACCCACGGTGCGCCCTCGCAGATGAACGCCCACCCACACATGTCTGGCGACCGACTTGCCATCGTTCACAACGGCATTATCGAAAACTATCAGGAACTGCGTGAGGAACTGAAAGCTGAAGGCTTCGAATTTACCTCGCAAACCGACACCGAAGTGATCGCCCACCTGATCGAGAAAAAATACCGCATTAACGGTGATCTGTATCAAGCGGTTAGCCAGGCGATCAGCCATCTGCGCGGCGCTTACGCCCTGGCGGTAATACACGCCGATGAACCCGATCACATGGTCGTGTGTCGCGAAGGCAGTCCGCTGGTGATTGGCGTAGGCATCGGCGAGAACTTCATCGCATCTGACCAACTTGCGCTGCTGCCGGTAACAGACCGCTTCATGTTTTTAGAAGAAGGCGATATGGCAGACATTCGCCGCGACCGCATGGAGATTCGCGACCGCGAGGGGCAAGTGGTAGAACGCACAGTGAGTCGCTTTGAACACGGCAGCGATTCCGCTGACAAGGGCGAATATCGCCACTTCATGCTGAAGGAAATCTTTGAGCAGCCGCGTGTAATCAAAGCCACAATGGAAGGCCGAGTCATAGCCAAAAAAGTATTGGAACAAGCGCTGGGAACGTCCGCTGGAGACCTGCTCAAGAACGTGCGCCACGTGCAGATTATTGCCTGTGGCACCAGTTACCACGCCGGCATGGTGGCCCGTTACTGGATTGAAGACCTGGCCGGTGTGCCCTGCTCGGTCGAAGTGGCGTCCGAATTCCGCTATCGCAAGCACGTAATTCAGCCCGACACCCTGTTTCTGTGTATTTCCCAATCCGGTGAAACCGCCGATACTCTGGCAGCCTTGCGCCAGGCCAAAAAAGCCGGCTTCCGCGCCGCTTTGGCCATTTGTAACGTGCCAGGCAGCTCGCTGGTACGTGAATCTGATTTGGTGATGATGACCCAGGCCGGCCCGGAAATTGGTGTGGCCTCCACCAAAGCCTTCACCACCCAGCTCACCGCGCTGCTGATTTTCACCCTGGCGTTGGCGCGCCACAACGGCCTGACCGAAGAGCGCGAAGCCGAAATCGTCGAGGCGCTTCATAAAGTGCCGGGACAGGTCGAGCAGGTGTTGGCTTTAGACAGCGCCATCGCCGAGCTGTCTGGCGCCTTTTTGGACAAAGTCCACAGCTTGTTCTTGGGCCGTGGCTCTTTGTTCCCGGTGGCTCTGGAAGGTGCTCTGAAACTGAAAGAAATTTCTTACATACACGCCGAAGCCTATCCGGCCGGCGAGCTCAAGCACGGCCCGTTGGCGCTGGTAGACAGTGACATGCCGGTGGTAACGGTAGCGCCGAACAACGCGATGCTGGAAAAGCTCAAGTCCAACCTTGAGGAAGTCCGCGCCCGCGGCGGTGAGCTGTTTGTGTTTGCAGACTCTCAAGCCAACGTGAAGGCGGAAGAAGGCCTGCATGTTTTATCACTGCCCTCGGTACACGAGATTACCGCGCCTATCGTGTACACGGTGCCGCTACAGCTTTTGTCTTATCACGTGGCCGTGTTGAAAGGCACGGATGTGGATCAGCCGCGTAATCTGGCGAAGAGTGTTACGGTGGAATAAGACCCGTAGGACTCTGGTAGAGTTTTGTCAGAGGACATTATAGTTTGATAAATCCTAATAAAGTCTGATAATTTACATTAAAGTTTGATAAAAGTAAGCCTCCTGCTATTCTAAGTTTAGCAGGAGGCTTTTTTTATGGCAGATACTAATAAACCCATCGATCCGAAACACGAAAGGCTGCTCAAAACCCGTGGCCGGGGAGCAGGAAAAGACTATGAGCCATTCATCAAGGTTCATGAGCTCAGCAGTCAGGGTGAAAGTGTTCGAATTCGAAGTGCTTCGGTCGGTCGAGTGCATCACCTGCTATCTGGTATAGAACTTTATGCCTTCTTGATTTTCGATCAATTTGAGAAAACCATTGATATTCGTGAACAATATCCCCTGCCAATCGAGGATACTCTCGATATCTGTGCTCGCTTGGGTATTCGTCATCCTCAGGTCCGTGGACTTCTGACCGTCGTTTCAACCGATCTTTTGATCGACCTGTCTTCGGGTAAGCAACTGGCGATTGCCGTCAAACCCTCATCAGAACTATCAAAGCTAAGAGTTATGGAAAAACTCCAAATTGAAAAAACATTCTGGGAAGCTCACGGAATCGAGTGGAGGATTTTCACACAGAGGGAAGTAACTGATGGTATGCGAGAAAATCTGCTCTGGATCCAGCCTTACCTAAATCCGGACATGACCAATCACCAAGAGCTGGGCGTTTCAGACGTGCAGGATCTTTTGTACCGGCTGGAGCTGTACCCCCAAGCCAAGGTGACACGACTGTGCGCAAAGCTCGATGACCAATATGAACTAGACCCCGGGTTTCATTTGAGCATCCTCCGGCATGCGGTGGCCTATCGATTCATACGGGCTCCTTTAGATAAAGCGTTCTACAGCTGGACCTATGGAGACCTCGCACTCAGAGAAACAGTGCCAGTCGCCGGGGTGAATAATGCTTCTTAATCAAGTTTTCAGCGATCCCGATACAAATAGACGTCACAGAGTCGTTCTTGAGCATCTAAGTAACTTAATGCTGATCGATATAGATAGCGAGAAAGCCTGGCCTTTCCCAATCTCAGAAGAAGAATTCCACGCAGCTGGATATGAATCTATCTCTGACCCATACCCTTTGGTCAGTATCGAAGAGGGCAGCGTTGGCGCTGCAAGACGGGACGACGCGTGGAGTACCATCAGCCCTTTACTTGGCGATTACGCGCTGATGTTCATCAAGAGTGAGCGTAATCGGCTGATAGGCCAGCTCCTAATATCTACTGATAAGCCGAGGCTTTACATCACTCGCCAACTTCGGCGTTATTGGCAGAGGGGAATGGCACCAAATGCTTTAGCGCCGGACTACTATAAATGCGGAGCCGCTGGGCAGCCAAGGCGCGAAATTGAAAACAAAGTTGGGCGAAAGCGAACGGTTTCCCTAGGGGTAGGTGTACCAGTAACAGAGGAGGTAGCGGAGCTGTTTCGCATGGTGCTCGATGGCTTTTATCTGACCAATGAAAAGGTGCCGCTGACCGCGGCGAAGGATAAAGCTGTTGGCCTCTTTAAAGCACGATATCCCACTGCCACAGAATCGGCGGTGCCCACACTGAAGCAGTTTCGGTATTTCTTTCAGACTAATTATCAGAATAGCGTAGTCATGCGGAAGCGAACTCCTGCACGAATTTACGAAAAAGATATACGAGCGTTGACAAGCACGTCAGCGAATCTGAATTTTGGCCCCGGAGCACGATACGAGATCGATGCGACGATCGGCGATCTTTATCTCGTGGCCGAAGATGATCCTAACGTCATCATCGGTCGACCCGTTTTGTACTTCGTCAAAGACGTGTTTAGTCGAATGGTGGTTGGCATGTACGTGGGCCTGGAAAACCCCTCTTGGGTGGCCGCAATGCTGGCGTTGAGTAATTCCTTTAGTGACAAAACGGCCTATTGCCGGGAATACGGAGTGAATATCCGAACGGAAGATTGGCCCAGTATCGGCATTCCTGCGGGGATGATGGCCGATAGGGGCGAACTTCTATACCGCCAAGCCGATGTGCTGGTTAACAGGTTCGGCGTGCAACTGAGTAACTCACGGGCCTACCGAGGTGATGATAAAGCGATCTGCGAGCGGTTCTTCAACACAATTCAGAGTCAGTTCCGGCCTTACGTGGGGGGTGTAGTGGAGCCGGTGAATGGTAAGAAACGCATCGGTAAGCGCTATGAATTGGATGCAGTGCTGAACCTTTCTGAGTTCACAAAAATGCTGATCAACCTGGTTGTTGTCTATAACACCCAGCATGTTATTGAAGGCTATGACCTTGCGCCCGATATGCCAGTAGACCTGCCATCAATACCGTTGGATCTATGGAATTGGGGAATCCAGAACCGCACCGGCAAGCTCCGGTTATGTGACGAGAGTTTAGCTCGAATTAACCTTTTGCCCTATGAAAATGGAACAGTGTCTCAGGTGGGCATTACCCTCAAAGGTCTTGTTTATACCTGTCGGGAAGCAATTACAGCAGGTTGGTTTGATCGCATCCGCCAGAACCGGCCATCAAAAGTTGAAGTTGCCTTCGATCCCAGGCGAACCAATACGGTCTATCTGAGACCCGACAAAACGTTTGAGAATTATTGGGTGTGCGAACTTTCGGACAGAAGTCGCAAATTTCGCGATATGAGTTTTATGGAAGCCGCTGGCGTGCTCAAAGCTATGGGCCGTACGAAAGCGACCGCTCGACAAGCTGAGGAGTATCGAAAGCCGGATTCACTGGCCGACGTTGAACAAATTGTTGCGACTGCCAAGAAACGACAAAAAATCAATAAGTCATCAGCCAGCGATTCAGCGCGGCTCCGTGGAATACGGGACAATCGCGTGACAGAAAAAGAGACCGAAAGAGACCAAAGTGCTATTAGAAATAATAATCAGGTCAAGCGAGACCGCCCAGCCGATGTAGTGCCTTTCCGCTCTCAAAAAACGCCCTCAAATGAGGGCATAGACTACCCCGATTTGGATGCTTTCTTGGAGGACGATGATGATTAAGTTGCCACTCGCCGAGTACCGAGAAGCAGAAATTCGGGAATATGAAGGGCATCCACTGATTAATGCTTTGCCTCCTATTAACTCACCGCAGGCTACTGCGAAAATGCTAGACCGCTTCCCGAGCGTGGACGAAGCTGAAAAGTTGCTGCCAGCCCACATTCGACGTCATGCAATGATGCGAATTCTGGATCAATTTCTGTATCCAACCAAATCTCATCTACAGTTGGAGCAAATGATTTCGGGCATGATTCGCCGTGGGTATCTGAGCCGGAATATTGCTGCGTCTGATTACCACCGTAATCTTGATGATGTGGCACATACTGACTTCACAGCAATCTTACGAAACGCTGGTAATGAGGCGTTGGTCAGTTCTGTCATCGGATGCTCTGGTACCGGCAAGACAACGGCGGTAGAGGCTATCTTAAGGAGTTATCCGCAAGCGATTTACCATCCTGACTACCAACATTGCCAGCTTGTTTGGTTAAAAGTGGAATGCCCCCATGATGGCTCGGTGAAGAGTTTATGTACTCATTTTTTCCGAGCTATTGACGATGCGCTGGGTACGGATTACCAAGCGCTTTATGTGAAAAGTAGATCTTCTGCAGAGTCTATGCTGGGAGACGTTGCTCGTGTGTCTGCGCTGCATTCAGTCGGCGTGCTCGTCATTGATGAGATTCAGCACTTGGAGAAATCTCGGTCGGGAGGTGCGGCCAAGATGCTTAACTTCTTTGTCACTCTGACTAACGAGATCAAAGTACCAGTCCTTTTTATCGGGACGCCCAAAGCCCTAGAGCTTTTTCAGCCGACTATGCGGTCGGCGCGAAGGGCGGCTCAGTTTGGCAGTCTGGACTGGGGGCGGTTTGCACGCACCGAGAATACTGGCAGTGATGAAGAGTGGGAAAGATTCTTCAAGCGACTATGGAAGCTGCAGTGGTTTGAGCACGCAACTCCTTTCACTGATGAAATGATGGACTTGTTCTGGGAGTACACTCAGGGTATTGCGCACATAGCCGTTGCCCTTTTCTATCTCAGCCAGGTAAGAGCAGCTGTGTCGGGTCGGGAGTCAATAGATCGAGCGATCGTAACCAAGGTCTACCAAGAAGAGCTTGCGATGATGCATCCGATGATTGCCGCTTTACGAAGTGGCCGAGAAGCAACGATTCTTCAATTCGCTGACCTTGATATACCCAGGGAGGCGCTGCGTGTTCACAGTGCTTTGCAGAAAGCTTCGTATATGCCTGTTGATCAAAAAACACAGACTGATGCTCAGAGCTCCAAACTGGAGCGTCTGATTGCGATATTAGGTCAGACGGGTATTGGGGAAGATATTGCGCCCATTGTTGTTGAGCAGGCTCTGGAGGAGCGGCCAGATGAGGATTTATTCTCGTTAGTAGCTCATATTAAAAAGCTGGAGGAGAAGACTTCGGCGCAGCCTGAACCCAAAGCCAATCCTCAGAAAAAAGAGAAGTTGCGCCCGGTTTACTTGGAAGATGACCTTCGGTTGACCCGGGATGACGATCCTGAGGAGACATACCGAAGCCTGAAAAAAAGAGGTGTGATTATTGAACTGTCAGCTTATCTCAGATGATACGACGTGAACTCCATACGTTGAACCAATACACGGGTTCAACGTGGTCCAAATCGGTTGCCACTAAAGAGCCACCTCTCAGTATCAGATGGACAAACCTCACCCTGGGCAAAAGCCCCAATCCAATTTTGGTCACATCGTAAAGCTGCCCAGCCGTTTCTCAATGGAATCAAGAAACCCCATCATATCAACCAGTGTTTCGCTCTCAGGAGTTGTCGTCTTATCCTTCAAGTCAGCCGTAACAATGCCATCCCCTACGGTATCTTTTAATGCTGCTTTGAGTCGGGCAGAATAATCAAGCAAGGCTTCATTGCGCTCCCGGCGGCCCAGGGTTTCCAGGGCATTCGCGAGGGCGTAGATCAGCGCTGAGGGGTTGAAATGCGCGTCTTTTCCATTGCTTTCCAGGTATTTGAGGTATAGATCGTGGGCTGTTCCATGCGGTGCCTCAAAGAGCATCGTGCTGCTCTTGCTTTCGATGATGGAGCTTGCGGTGGCGAGGCTACCGCCGAGAGCAGCAGAAATATCAGAAAATATATCCCCGTCCAGGTTCTGGGCAGGGTAAAGCGCACTCCGGGGAGGATCAGTTATCATTTTTATCAGCTGGCTCGAAGGTCGCATGATCATGAAAGCGGGCGGCGAGGTGTGATCCGCGGCCAGTTCGCGGCGCACATCGTTGATGACGGTGCTAAATACCTCGTCGTATTCCATGTATTCTCGTTTGAGACCAAAATATACTTCTTTGTGCTTGCTTGAGGCATCCCTAAAAACTTGGCTGACCCAGTCCTTGATTGCCTCATGGTCATTGGACATGAGCAGGATTGGGTCGCCCTGACTGACACGACGAGCGTGCTTTTCTACTCCATCGACGACAACCTTGAGGATGCCGTCTTCCTGAGCAGGCATGTTGAAACTGCCGTATTGATCACCACCGCCGGCACTCATGCGCGAGATCGAAACATGAGCGCTTCGGACGGGTATGCCGTAGCGTTTTAGCTGCTTGACAAGCTTATACAGTTTTCGACCGGTGGTGTTGTCCGGCACGCCCCACAGTGCGCGCTCTGGCGGGTTGGCAACAATACGGGCGGCCTGCGCATCGACCAGTTCGTAGTAGTAGTTGATACCCACCGCTTCAAATTGCTTTTTGTATTCCGGTTTGTAAATAGCTTCTATAGCGGCGCGCATTACGCCATCGTAGCCAGTAATCACGGTATCTTTCAGGCCGAGGTAAGCATCTCGTTTTTCGTCAATTGCGCGCTTGAAAAACCGGTGAGCCCAGGCTTTAACATCGGCGATGTCATTAGTAGCCAGTAGCCAGGGGTCGCCTTTTTTCACATCACGGCGGTGCAGCTCGACCGGGTTCCCGCTTTTTCCGACGAAGAGCAGTTTGACCACGCCCGTTGATGAGGACAATTCATTGTAACTGTCCTTAATGCCCCCGTTGTCCATGGTGTCGACATCAATATCACGATCAATCCAGTCGGGTTTCCGCACCCTGAGATTCTGGAATTGAATATCCTCCCGGGTGATGTTGCCCCCGATCCCTTTGCGTATTGCGCCATTAGGTGACTTGGTCGCGAGCGGATCAAGCCTGGACTGACTGAGCTCTGGGTGCTTTTCAAGCATCGCATCCAATTGCTCTCTGTTCACGGTCATGCCGGCGTTCTTGACGCCAACACCGTATTTTTTGAGTGCCTCGATGGCTTCGAAAATAACCTGGCCGTTCGTCAGAAACCGATGTTCGGCCGATAAATCGATTTCTATCAGCTCAATAGCCAGACGGGTTGTGACAAACTTTTTCAGGATTTCTTCAAAAGCCACCTGAGCCATCTCATCGCCGTGCAGAATGACCAGCGGTGATTCCACCTGAATTTTATTGACCATTGCTTCCTCCAGTTTTCGGTTGGCTCAAACGCACGGTCAATGAACGTGTGAGACGTTCATTGATAATTGGTGTCGATGCGGTGCGTCCATTTAAGCCTTGAGAACGTTGCGGGGACAACCCCCCAACCAGGATGCGAGTTGACTGTCCGGAATGCGGAGCACGCTCAAGCAAGTCCGGATGCTCTTCCACCATCAATTGGTAACGCTCCTGTACAGGCAAGCTATGATGGCGAAACTCACGTTCACTGATGGTTTCAGCCAACTCTTCCACTAAAACCAGTGCTCAGATCATCCAGAAATTGCCTTCTAGAACAGGTCGTTTCCTTCACCGAGTTGATACCAAACAGACGGCTAAGGTCGCCTCTTAAAATCTCATGTTTAGGCAAGCTTGACTGATTACCCGTGATCCGGGTAGCCCGCATTTCTGGAGACGCCGGGAATGGCGCGTTGGAAAGTTTATTCATCGGTCACCTCCTGTCATCACAGGTATGGGCATCGAGTAGATCAGAGGCGAGCGGTTATTAAGGCTCACCTCAACGATGCCCAGCACATGGACTAGCTTACATGATAATGATATTATAATTAAGGTATAACCTAATTATCATAAGGTGCCATGATGACTAAAAACTTTAAGCAGGCCGCGCTGGACTATCACTCGAAGCCCGTCCCCGGGAAGATTTCCACTGGCCTGACCAAGCCTGCAAGTACGGTGGGCGACCTCTCACTTGCCTACAGTCCGGGTGTCGCGGAGCCAGTGCGCGAAATAGCCCGCGATCCGGATAATGCTTACCTGTATACCGGGAAAGGCAATCTGGTCGCAGTGATCACCAATGGCACCGCGATTCTCGGGCTCGGAAATCTGGGGCCGCTGGCCAGCAAACCAGTAATGGAAGGCAAGGCCCTGCTATTCAAGCGTTTCGCAGGCATTGACTCCGTTGATATCGAGGTCAAGGCAGATACCGCCCAGGCGTTTATCGATACCGTCATTCCCATCTCAGATACCTTTGGCGGCATTAACCTGGAAGACATCAAGGCACCTGAGTGTTTCGAAATTGAGCGAGTTTTGATTGATCGCTGCGATGTTCCAGTATTCCATGACGATCAGCATGGCACCGCCATTGTAACGGCGGCAGGTATGCTGAATGCATTGGAAATCCAGGGTAAGACGCTGGGCACCGCAAAAATTGTCTGCTTGGGAGCGGGTGCAGCGGCCGTTGCCTGCATGCGAATGCTGTTAAGTCTCGGTGCGAAACGAGAAAATCTGTATATGGTTGATCGCAGAGGTGTGATCCGCTCCGGCAGGGAGGGTTTGAATAGCTTTAAGGAAAAATTTATTAATGATGGCGGAGCAAAAACACTGGACGATGCCATTGATAGCGCAGACGTTTTTGTTGGATTATCCGGGCCGGATTTGCTCAATGCTGAACAGCTCAAACAAATGGCACCCCGGCCGATAGTTTTTGCGTGTTCGAACCCTGACCCTGAGATTTCACCCGAACTGGCAATGTCGGTTCGGGACGACCTGATTATGGCTACAGGTCGATCAGACTACCCTAATCAGGTTAACAACGTACTTGGTTTTCCGTTCATTTTTAGGGGCGCGCTGGATGTACGCGCTAAACGAATTAACGAAGCCATGAAGGTTGCAGCTGTTTATGCAATTCGAGATCTGGCGAAAAAGGAAATACCGCAAGATGTCCTAGCCGCCCATCAACTGAGAGAACTGTCTTTTGGGCCCCACTACATTATTCCTAAAGCCATGGACTATCGGTTACTGACGGAAGTGTCAGACGCAGTTGCCAAAGCGGCCATCGAATCGGGTGTTGCACGTTTGCCCTATCCTTCACACTATCCGTTATAGGGAGCCCCAACGTGCCACAATATATTGAGGACAAGTGTTCGGCGACAATTAATATGACCGGTCGGACAGGATAGTTGACGCCGAACAGACAAGCATTCATCGAAGATGATCCTCTTTCTTGCAGGTCGTGAAAAGTTTTCTGACGGCTACTCTGGGTGTGCAAAGTCAGAAAAATTTGGAACGCGACGGTCAGCAAAACGGTGTGTGCACCCTACGTCGTCGTCGGAGTGTTGGTGGTGGTATTGTTTGTACTCACGCTAATTGGAGTGGTTGCCCTGGTTGTTCGCTATGCAAGTTAGAATCAAGCGCTTAAACAGTCGCCACTATCTTAAGGAGGCGAGCGGAAATCTGGAAAGACAGTGACGTGTTGAATTATAATGAAGTTAACATATTATGCTACGTGCTCAGGTAATTTCTTATGGAAACGAAAACGGCCCGGTTAACGATTCTCATCGACCCGATTAAAAAGAAGGCCCTCGAAGACTTATGCGCCTCCCAAGACATTACGACTTCGCAGGTAGTCCGACAGTTGATTCGTGACTATCTGGAGCGGAATGGCACTGAATATGCCACCAAGCCCAAGCCCCTTTCATCAAACGCTACAAATAGATAGTCTAACAACGATAAACAGGGTGCCGATTTTAATAAAAAGGGCTGTTTTCTCCGCTTCCATTGTGATTACCGCCGCGAAATAGCGTTAATCGCAGAAAATGGTTCAGTATGGGAAATCCCAAGTGCTTCTCAAGGGAGAGTGCGCGTGATTTGAACTCTGCACGAGCTTGCCCCGGACGTACCTTCGAGGCAAGCACAATCAGATTGCCGGTGAACAAGTGGCATGTGAATACAGCCTCGAATTTTTTATCAAGCAAACGCAGAGCATTCCCGGTTTCACTCTGGTAGTTGAAAAAGTTGAAAACGGCCCAGCCTCCTTCATCCAGAACATCATGACAGCGGCTCAGGAAGTCTGCTCTGCACTGTTGTGGGTCCATACCGTAGGCATTGTATATATCGCAAAAAAGCAGGTCGGTTGAGCGTTTCTCACTGCGCGCGAGGTAATGTCCCGCATCCTCACAGAAAATTGATAACCTTGGATCTGTAGGCACCTGGAAGAAGTCGTGTGCAACGTCGATAACGGATTGACGGAGTTCAACGGCCGTTAGCTCCATGTCCGGAAAGCGATGGAAAAGGCAGTTCACCAGGCTACCCCCTCCCAGCCCCAGAACGGTCGCGCGACGGGGCAAATCAAATATCAGAGGCAGCAGCATGGCTCGGGTGTGCTCATGCATGAGAAAGCCGGGGTCGTCTTTTCTTTGACAGCTCTGCTCATACACGGAGCCGAAGGTGAAATAGCGCTCATAGCTGTTATCAAATACCTCAACACAGTCGCTCCCGTCATGGAACTCGGCAATCTTGTTTCCCAAACAGAAACCATCCCAAAGCGTATCCGGCATTTAACTGCTTCCTTTTTTGCGCGTTCGTTGAAGTGGGTGTCTGGCGATAGCAGTAGTCCTGGCTAAAACATAATCTCTGCCCGCTTGAATCCCAGAGTCCGGAGCGCCTCAATCGCAGCATCAACGGATGAATAACTGCAGACCTTCTCATCATCTGTCACCAGAAAATGGCTATACCCCTGGCGTTCCTTAAAGAGCAAAATCCATTCTTTTCGTTTAGCGGACGGGGCCTGAACGATGTGCACTTCGGCAATCTCGCCCTTCCGTTGCGATTCTACTATTTCGCTTTTCTTCACTTTTAGATCCTTGAGCCTGGGAGGCGAACGAGGCAGACGCTGGGTGTTAGACGTTACTGTTACCGAATCCCGTTGAATGTGCATTGGATTACCATTACATTATAATGATATTATAACAATATTATAACCACATTATTAAATGAGGACTGACTGGATGAACCTGCTTTCTACTCAGTTGATGGATCTGGAGCCAACGGAGCTGATTGAACACACGCTGTTCCGGAAGGAAGGTTTTTTCGCCAATAATGGCGCACTCTCGATAACCACAGGAAAGCGGACCGGCCGATCACCGGCTGATCGCTTCATCGTTGAGGACGAGCTGACCAAACAGACAGTGGACTGGGGGAAGGTAAATCAGCCCTTTTCCCAACAGAAGTTTGAAGAACTCTGGATGCGGGTCCAGGATACCCTGGCGACGGAAGAGCATTTTTTGTCGCATCTCTCGGTGGGGGCCGATCCGAGATTTGCGATTCCCGTGTCGGTCTATACTGATACTGCGTGGCAAAGCCTGTTCGCCTACAACATGTTTGTACGAACCAGTCCGTTCGAGACAGGTGACATGAAGCGGTGGACATTAATGAGCTGCACGCGATTCACCTGCGATCCGGTGAGAGATGGTACTCATTCCGAATCTGCACTGATTATTGATTTTTCGAGCCGGCGCGTTTTGATTGCTGGCCTGTGCTACGCCGGCGAAATCAAGAAGGCGATGTTCTCTGTGCAAAACTTCCTTCTGCCACAAAATAACGTACTGCCTATGCACTGTTCCGCAAACGTCGGAGAAGACGGGGAGACCTGCCTTTTCTTCGGGCTGTCGGGTACGGGCAAAACCACGCTCTCGGCGGATCCTGACCGTTTTCTGATCGGTGACGATGAACATGGTTGGGCGAAGCATTCGGTGTTCAATATCGAGGGTGGCTGCTACGCAAAGACGATCGATCTTTCGAGGAAGAACGAGCCGATCATCTGGGATGCCATTCGGTTCGGCGCCATTATTGAAAACGTGCAGGTTGATCCTGTGTCCAGGCGTCCGGATTATGCTGATACCGAACTCACGGAGAACGGGCGTTGCAGCTATCCGTTGGAGCACGTGGACAAGCGGGTTGAAGAGAATCAGGCTGGGGAACCGGCCACCGTCATCTTCCTGACATGCGACCTCTTTGGCGTTTTGCCTCCGGTGTCGATACTGACTCCGGAGGCGGCCGCCTATCATTTTTTGAGTGGCTATACTGCCAGGGTCGGCTCCACGGAAGTTGACGGAAACAAGGGTATTGCGCCAACCTTTTCAGCTTGTTTTGGCGCTCCCTTTATGCCACTACCTCCCCAGGTGTATGCCGAGCTTCTGATGAAACGGCTCTCTGAGTTCGGCTCAAGAGTGTATCTGGTGAACACCGGATGGACTGGTGGTTCAGGCACCGCGGATGGGGGCGGCCAAAGGTTCCCGATTCCAGTCACCCGCGCCATTGTCTCGGCTTGTCAGTCAGGCCAGCTTTCAGATGCTGAAACTGAACGCTTGTCTATCCTGAATCTGGCTATCCCCAAAAAAGTACCGGGTGTCGACGAGCATTATCTTAACCCGCGTAAGGCCTGGCAGAATCCGTCGGATTATGACGCAGCTGCACGAACACTGGCAGATTTGTTTAACGCAAATATTCGCCGGTACAACGTGCCGGAGTCGATTCTGAAAGCTGGTCCAGGCCAGGTTGAGTAATCACACCCTGGCCAGCGTGGGTATAACGCCACGAACGCTGAAAAATCAGGAAATCCAGCAAATACGACACAGCAGGGAGTTAACCAATGGCAATGCCTAAGATGTTACGAAATTTGCCAGGAATTGCGACCGGGTTGCGGTCCGCTTTTAAAGAAGGCTACGGCCTAGCCGATCTTCGCAAGGACGTAATGGCAGGGCTGACCATTGGTACCGTGGCGGTACCGCTTTCCATGGCTCTGGCGATTGCAACCGGCGTTCCTCCCCAGCACGGGCTTTATACCGCCATTGTTGCAGGGGTAATCATTGCACTGACTGGTGGCTCCCGCTTTAACGTTTCAGGACCCACGGCTGCATTCGTCGTGATCCTATTTCCCATTGTGCAGCAATACGGACTCGGTGGTTTGCTGATCGCTTCCATGATGGCCGGTTTGATTTTGGTGGCATTAGGCCTCGCGCGAATGGGCCAACTGATTCAGTTCGTGCCCTACCCGGTCGTGCTGGGATTCACCGCCGGCATTGCGGTCGTGATCGCAGTGCTTCAGATCCCTGATTTTCTGGGGCTGGAAGTGGGTCAGATGGGCGAACACTTTGTGGAGAATCTAGGCAGGATAGGGGCCTCATTGCCTTCTATTAATCCGTTTGAGCTGGGAATCGGCTTTTTCTCACTAGCAGTTTTTATCCTCTGGCCTCGCCTGAAGCTACCTTTACCAGCACCCCTGATGGGCTTGGTTGCAGGAGCCATAGGCGCTTACCTGATCAACAGTTTGATGGGGGGTGACGGAACGACGGTCGAAACTATCGCCTCTCGGTTCACGTGGGAGCATCAAGGAGACGTAGGTAGCGGTATTCCACCGATCGCCCCCACTTTTATGGTGCCCTGGTCGTTACCCGGCGCTAATGGAGAACCACTAAAGCTGAACTTTGAGCTCATCCGCTCGTTGATGGGCCCCGCGTTCGCAATCGCCATTCTGGGGGCGATTGAGTCTCTACTTTGCGCAGTGGTTTCGGACGGCATGACCAAAACCCGGCACGACCCCAACGCTGAACTTATTGGCCAGGGCCTTGGAAATATAGTGGCGCCTCTTTTTGGTGGGGTCACGGCCACAGCGGCGATCGCACGGACTGCGACCAGTATCCGAAGTGGTGCTCGCTCCCCCATTGCTGCAGTGGTGCACTCGCTGGTTGTATTGCTTTCCGTCGTGGCGCTTGCGGGGTTGTTGGGGCTTGTCCCAATGGCAGCCTTGGCAGCCCTCCTACTCGTCGTCGCCTGGAACATGAGTGAGGCCCGCCATTTCATGCACACCTTGCGATCAGCTCCCGCTGGGGACGTGAGCGTTCTTTTGGTGTGCTTTGGTCTGACTGTAATCTTCGACATGGTGCTGGCCGTTGCAGTTGGAATTGGTTTGGCGGCTGCCTTGTTTATTCGGCGAATGGCACTGCTCACCCGCACCGACAAGATAGACACAGAAACCCACTCAACGGTTAACGGACTGCCGCCCGAGGTTGCCGTTTATGGTGTCAACGGACCGATGTTCTTCGGTGCTGCAGAGAAAGCACTCACGTCCCTGCGCCTGGTCGATCCTCAGGTCAAAATTATTATCCTCGACATGCAAGGCGTGCCGAGTATGGACGGCACCGCCATAGTAAATCTTCAGACCCTGGTTGAAGACATGCTGCAGGATAATGTCTCGCTGATTCTGACCGGACTACCGACTCGCATCATCGTCAAATTGCGTCGGGCTCATGTGCGGAAAGTCATTGGCAGACTTACCTACGCTGGCAGTCTGACACAAGCCAAAGCTATTGCGCTTCGCTGGCTGGCCTCACAACGGTAAAACGAGGCAGGCCGTTGGATATTTTTCGTGGGTAGGACAACTTTCGATTTTTGCATGGCTCGTGCACCGGCTCAGACATTTAGCTGCAGGCGTACTCCAATGCTTGCGGCATAACCCAGTGCAATGGCGGGGCTACACCTAATTTGAAATGGAATGCGATTGCAGCAGCATTAGGAATGAGGTTTTGATCTGCCCGCTGCAATGTTGCTCTGATCAAGGAGCTGTTAGCTATCCCGTTGAGGACCGGTAGGTCAAAACATCATGTTTTATGCGGCGTCAACTATCTTGTACGGACCGGCCAAGGTAATTGTCGCGCTATAATGTTTACAGAATAACTGACTCCTTTTACACATTAAGCGCACCAAGAAGGCCTGGGCGTCGTTCAGTCAGCTTGGGGGCGAGTATCAGTTGCCAGGATAAATCGTAGTTCTGGTTGGTGGATGTCTAATGCGGTTTTCAGCCACGCTGAAGCTGGAAAGTCATTCAGAGCATTTGCGTTGTCGATGATCCAATTACCGTTCCTGTCAGGTAGCGCCGGAGTCTGCTGTTGAATAGGATCAACGAAGCACTCGATGCCTTCTTCTTCCGACAAAAGTGTCTGAAGTGCTTCAGCGGATTGTTTACTTTCCAGAGTGTCGGACCGATAGACTACGCAACGCCCGAAGCCGCTCCGATAGGCTTTGGAAGCCCTGTTCGCTGTGGTTTTGAGCCACTCCAGTTCTTCTGCTTCAGCGTCATTCCTGATCGGCATGTGGCTCTCCCCGCCGCAGATATCTGGTGTTAAAACATCCGGTACTGTTGCGAGCAGTGAAGTGCATTGTATTGTTGTTGATTGGCGCCGCTCAGAATCGAGGCGTGCGACGTTACCCGATGTGATCAGCCACATCGCTTGTTTGACTATTATTTAATCGAATACACTCTGGTTGAGCAGATATGTTAATGCAATTTCCCAGGGCCCATGACGATGAACTGCTCGGTAGCGTTATAGCGAGATTCGTTCAACGGCAGGGCCTGGGCGACGACAAGGTCGCCTTGGATGAGCTTTTTGCTTCTCAGAAAATTGTGCCGTCGTCGGTCCTTCAGGGCCATGCAAGTCAATTGCTCGCGAATATCGGGCATCTATGGGCTATCTCACCCCGCGAACTGTTAGAGAAACATACCCTTCTCCCGGTGTTTCGTCCCTTCGTAGCTTCCAAGGCCTACGATCACTTTGTCCGTGATTTATGTGGCCAGGGTAAAAACCACAGCATGCTGAGAGCTGGCCTTAATGCTTCGAATATCGTTTGGCCGTCCAATTTCAAGGTCTGTCCTTTGTGTTGTCAGCACCAATTGAGAAGGCATGGCTACCGGTGTTGGCAACGGCTTTTCCAGTGTCCTGGTGTTGAAGCGTGCCCGGAACATAGCTGTCTACTGATCGACACCGGCATCCCTCTGCAGTCACATAGGCGGCATAGGTTTATTGGCACACAGGCCATCACGCAAGATATTCCCGCAGTGTCACCGCTGGCCGCTAGAAAAAATCTGCTGTTATCCATTGGTATTTCAGGCTTGATTCGATGCAAAACGACAGACGTACCCAACATCCATCAGTGGTCGAGATTTTATCGGGACTTGGCGCACCAGCAGGATCTATGTAGGGGAAAAGGCGTGCAGCACCAGGAAATTGCTGCACGGGTTCGAGCCTATTGGGGAGTTGATTGGTTGGAGGGGCAGGGTCTCTCGCTTGACGTTGATGAAAACTGGTTGGTCTCAATGTTCCGAAAGCATCGCCGCCCATTTTCTTATCTCCAGCATTTCGTTTGTTGGTTTGCTCTGTGCGACAAAGAGCCCGTGTTGGGCGACGTGTTAGCTGAGGCTTCCCAATTCTCGAATCAGCCCTTACGGAAAGCAGTGTATTTCTCACCACGCGCAGAGGAGGTTTGTCATCAGTATCGGACGCTCTGGAAAGAGATCCTAAAACGCTATGGCTCATTGCGCGATGTCAGGAAATACAGGGAGGGTGCGCGAGTCTATTCCTGGCTGTACCGGTTTGATTCGCAATGGCTTGCGTCACACAAGCCCGAGAAGATCAGCCCTAAAAGGAAGCCCAAAGTCGATTGGACGAAGCGGGACCGGATAATTGTGCGGGAGCTTTTCGCCATCGAGCGGTCTGTCTGGCAAGATCTGGGAGGTTCCAGGCGGTCGAAGAACTGGTATTGCAAACAAGTTGGCAGTCGAAGAATACTGGAAAAGAAGCTCAGCAAATTACCTCTATGCCGAGAGTTACTTGTTCGATATGCCGAGACGGTCGACGAGTATCAGGCGAGGCGGCTGGCATGTATATTTGCTCGCCTGATTTTAAACAATGAAGGGCGAACACCGAGCTATGAAATTGAAAGAATGGCCGGACTTGATCAAAGCAAGTGTCGTGAAGCTGGCCGACAAATACTATACCAGGTCATCCCAGCCTGGTGCTTTTCTGAGGAGATTGCCTTCCGACAGCACCCTCAAATGGGTTGATGGTATTCATCAGCGAAAATGGTTTTTTGTGAAAGCACGACCCTTTATTAACGTTCTATTCAAAGGCCATTCCCAGAAAGCTGTTCCTGTTGAGCTGATTTCCATGTTGGTTGTTGGGAGTAGTTACGAAAACAAGGAGAGAAGCCCAGCGCTCAAAGTTGAAAAGTGCGATTTCACGGTAGTTGACGAACCAAAGCCGACGCGGTCTGCATCAGGCGTGAATTGGTTCCGGCTCAAAACGGACCAGGGCCATATTGTTCGCGTGAGGCAGTTAGAGTTGGCGAGATGCCTTTTCCTTCACAATTTCCACCTCGCCAGAACTGCCTTTCGACCTGATGGTTTGGCTGGCCTAGCTCAGGTTTCAAAAGGTGATGATGCGACAACTATCAAGTTCACAGCAATGGCGGACTATCCGCAATCCAATCTGAAGTCCAAAGCTACACTAGCGCATCTCTCATGGTTGATTTTGGATCAGAATGCTCGGCAAAGCTTCGGATCAGTCTTGGACTCATGGATGGAGTCGAGCAGCGAACCGTGGAACTTTCGTTTTGATCCGCCAACAATGGAAGGTTGGCATATTGCTGGGTCCGGCTATTACGGGGCAAGAGATGCCGGTCAGATATTTACAATCGATGAAGTCACGCGCTTTCATAATCCGGTTTTTTCTCACTCAAAACCGATCGTTATTGATCATCCCAGTTTCAACGAACTCTTGGCTAAAGATCATGCAGACTGCACGAGGCCGTTGATGCAGCGTACTGATGATGATCCGCTTATGGAGCTCAGCCTAGAGCCATTGCTTGGCAAAAGGTTGGACCAGATATCAGATCAAGGATTTAGGTTCTCGTTTGATGACAAGCTAAAAGTGAGGGTGCAGGTAAACGGTAAGCGTTACGGGGTAAAACCTAGCGTAGATTTTGACTCGGTACCGGCCTCAGAAACCAGCAGCCCTGGCCATGCTACGGAGCGAGGAACGGGGCGGGAGCTTGATTATGGTATTAATCGGATTGGCGATGAAACGGAGCTAATTTCCGAGGAGCTCATCGAAGCCGAGCCCACACATAGATTCAAGATTTTCGAGGACGTAGTGCAGCAACTCGGAGGACGGCCCGAGTTCAGCTTTAAAAAGAAGGCGTGCTTTGAGCTACCTTGGCCAAAAGGTAACAATTTGGTCGCCACCAAAACAATGTCGGGAAGACCAGTGCAAACTTACGTTGCATTGCTGAGGTATCAGTCTGTTTCAGTAATTGTCTTTGAGGTAGATACGGAGAGTTTGCGAAAAGTGCATACGCTCAGTAATTTGGTGGTGGTTTTTTCAGAGCATGCTAACGAGGGAATCAAGTTAGTGCTTCAGCGTTGCTCAACTATGGGTTTGTACTGGGATCTCGACTACATAAGGAGTTTAAATGCAGCCCCGAAAACCTGTGTTCACCCTCACCGTATGACAAAAAGAGGTGGGAAATCAGTAGCGGTGAGCCCAGAAACATACCAGGACAGGTGGGTTAATATACTAGAGCGCAATATCAAGGCGCTGGTGCGCGACATAGAGCGCTCCTGAAAACAATGCCGAGCTTTTCTCCCAAGGCTGACGCCACCAAGAATACTTGCATCGACTTGCCTTAATCGGCATTTTTTCTTAGTCTTACAGGAAGGCGACGGTGGTAGCCTGCACCCCCGCTCTGTATAGAGCAAAATCCGCATGGATCCCACTATATTTTAAAACGACTTTTATCTTAAAAGACGCTGCAAAGTTTTTGCGGGAGGAAGCGTCGTGGCGTCATTTAGATAGGAGTCGGTTATGAAATATGAATTTCTTTTCTCGCCATGTGCGCGGCCAATCAAATCTTTAAAAGGTAAGGCGCGGGAGCTTCGGAAAAAACATCCGGAACTTGGTCAAATAGAGGCGCTGGATAAAGTTGCGAACGAGATCGGATATCGCTCTTGGGCGGACATGCAAGGGCGTTGCTCTTTACCTGCTGATCAATTTTTTCAAACTATGTTTTCGCTGCGCCATGCGGAAGAGTTTCAGGAGCTGTATGGCGACTATCTGAGCAAGATGGGCCTGCTCGACTCTAAGGATGCAATTCGCCAGCACATGGTGGACTTTTTAGGCGAAACGAAAGGAATCTGGCCCTCTGTTTCCGGGACTGAGACTTGGGTGATCAGTGTACAGGGTAGCTCTATGTCTCGGTTTTTGAGATGGCAAAGCTGATTGCTTCGCTCATCCATGAATCCTTTCTGGTACCACTGTGGTACGAAGTGGTTGTCCCTTGTCTTATTCATCAAATTACGCGCCTATCAGAATACAAAAAACGTTGTTCAGAACGCCTAATCAAGTTGAATTAGGTGCGGTTAAAAATGGGGGGGGTTACCGCCGCCATTACGTTCATTTGGATCAGCATAGCTAACTTGGCAGGTTGCCTCTATTCCGATTGGATCCCCTCGCCTAGTGACCGAAGTTGAGGAAGGAAAAGGTAAGGGATTTTTTATCAAACTTTAATGGCAAAAGTCGAGTTGAAGTGTCCCGTGACCGGGTCTAAAAATATCAAACTTTAGTATCTTTTGAAACCGAAAATGCGGGAAAACGACGTCGATTCTTATCAAACTTTATTGTCCGGTGACAAGTTTGTGGGATCATAATAAAGTTGGTAACAACTTAAAAGAGTTGGTAACTTTGTAATAAAGTTGGTAACTCACGAACGTTGTGGCAAAGTCAGGTCATTCTTTCTAGGAATCTAGGGAATGACCGATTACAAGCTCGAAAAACGTGTCCAGAAGTGGATCAAAGAAGGAAGCGGCAGCGGGAACGGCAAGGACTACCACCCCTGGCTCACTGTCAGAGATCTATCTTCCCGAGGCCGTTCACATCGGGTGATGGGCCATCTTACGCAACGGACTCATCACCTTCTCTCCGACATGGAATTGGCGGCCTTTCTTTTGCTGGAGTGGAATCCGGCCGTCACTGAAGTGGTTGAATAGATGTGACCAACCCAGTTAAGGAATAGCACCGTGAAACTGGAAAACATACATGACCACAAGAAAGCAGTATTCAAAAGGATACAAGCTGGACGCAATCAGCCTTGTGCTGGGGCAGTCTGCAGATCAGTGCAAACATGCTGGGGCGCTGGATTAAAGAGCATGAATCGATAGGTGGACAGACTCTCAGAAGAAAACCGGGACAGATTTAGTTTTACTATTGATTTCGGCAGCAAGTCGGCCCCCCCCTTTGCTTTTGGTGGCTGGCGTAGCGATGGCCGTCCATGGCCTGCGAATTTTGGGAACCAAGCCCCACGACGCCACTTCGGATTCACAGTTATCGCTGAAAACACGTTCTATCACGTGACCAATGCACTATCACTTCCCGTTCTGCTCGTGTGTAATCTCGAACTGATCCAGTACACGAACACGCGAAAGATTAGCCGACCATCTAGTGTCGTGGTAACGATCGTCTGACGGACAAAAGCCTGCATCGTGAAGAGAAGTTCTGATCGGCGTAGCAGTCGGTGTTGTGGACGGCTGACTGACCACAGGTCAGCGGTTATGCACGCACGCTACGCAATCCGATATTCAGCGCAGCGCGCATATGAAAATCGAGCTGCCCCGGCGCGTTGCCCATGGCTGCCAGCATTGCGACGGTGAGCATCTCGCGGGTGCGCAAGTCGATGCTAGGGCGTGCGATTACATCCGCGAAAGAGAAGCCCAGCACCACCTCGGCAAAATCGTCTGACAAAGCATCCAGGCTAGCTGTCACCTTGGTGGGAGCATCGGCTTCCAGTGTTTTCAGCAGTGAGAGAGCACAGGTAAGCCGATTGGATCTGGTTACGCCGCTCATGCATCCAGCCCCTTCATGCCTTCATCGGTATAGCGCCCACCGGCCACATTCAGTTCCGATACCCCGGCTTCCAGTGCTGTAATCTCATCTGGTGACAGCACTACATCGACGGCCGCAACGTTTTCTTCGAGGTATTTCAGTCGTTTGGTACCGGGAATCGGCACGATATGGTCGCCCTTCGACAATAGCCAGGCGAGTGCAATCTGCGCTGACGTGCAGTCTTTGGTTAACGCCAGCGAGCGCACGACATCGACAATGCGGCGGTTAGCGTCGATGTTTTCCGCCGAAAAACGCGGCAGGTTTGCGCGGAAGTCGCCGTCGGCGAAATCACTCTGACCATCGAATGTGCCGGTAAGAAATCCCCTGCCAAGGGGCGAATAAGGCACGAACCCAATACCGAGTTCACGGCAGGTGGGCAGAACGTCCGACTCTACATCCCGGGACCAGAGCGAGTATTCGGTCTGCACCGCAGCGATCGGATGAACGGCGTGGGCGCGGCGCAGCGTGGCCGCGCTAACCTCGCTTAGGCCAATATGGCCGATCTTGCCGGCGCGGACTAGACTGGAAAGCTCCTCCATAACGTCTTCAATGGGGCGGCTTCGGTCGATTCGGTGAACGTAGTAAAGATCAATCCGCTCGACCTCGAGACGGCGCAGTGAAGCCTCGCAGGCTGCCCTGGCATACTCAGCGCTGTTGTCAATTGTGCGGGCATACTCACCGGGCTTGCGTACGATTCCGAACTTTGTGGCGATTTCGACTTGCGGCTTCCGTTCTCGCAAAAAGCGTCCTAACAATTCTTCATTATGATGCGGGCCGTACATGTCGGCGGTGTCGAAAAAGGTCACGCCTAGATCGGCGGCGCGGTGCAGCACCTGCATCGATTGCGCGTCGTCCCGTGGGCCGTAAAATTCACTCATGCCCATACAGCCAAGGCCGAGGGCAGAAACGTTTAAATCGGGGGTGAGAGATCTACGTTGCATGATGATGCTCCTTTGTTGGATTCCGCGTCATCATGGATTTCCAATATCGGTTAATCTACAGTCTATATTGGAAATATAATTTTCATTTTTGGAAAGTCTATGACCGAACGACTCAACTGGGATGATGCACCTGCGTTTCTTGCGGTCGCACGCACAGGAACCCTGACGTTTGCCGCTAAGTCGCTCGGCACCGGAATCGCGACTGTTTCGCGGCGAATCGCGCGGCTGGAAAGCCGTCTTGGCGTGCCGCTCTTTGTACGGCATCAGTCTGGCTATCGCCTGACCGATCAGGGCGCGACACTGCTGCCCAGAGCCGAAGCTCTGGAGCAGGCTATGGGAGCATTTCGCGCCCAGGCGGCGACGGAAACGGAGGCCATTGGACATGTTCGTTTAGCGACGGCTGAGAATCTCGCCAATTCGATCATTATCCCGGGCCTTGCCCCACTGCTTGCGCGACACCCCGGTCTAAGCATCGAGATTTTGACTGACGTGAGCACGATCAACCTGCACGGCCGCGACGCGGATCTGGCGTTGCGCATGGTGCGCCCTGAGCGCGGCAACGTCAGCGTTCGCCGTGTTGGTACCTTAGGTTTTGGTCTTTACGGATCGCCGGAATATATGGCTGCGCGCGACACAGGGCCTGATGCGGGCCGTTTCGATGGTGATCGCTTTATTGGGTGGTCGGAACGTCAGGGTGGCCTGCCCGCAGCTCAATGGATTGAACGCACCTTACGTGGCCAGATGCCTGTGGTTACTACCACAACATTGTCCGCGCAGCTAAGCTCCGCGACCGCCGGATTGGGTCTGGCAATTTTGCCACATTTTCTGGCGCGAGAGGCGGGTTTGCGGGAAATGCCGCTTGAGTTGGGGTTGGATCAGCCAATCTGGCTGGCGCTGCACAGCGATTTATCCGCTTCGTTGCGCATTAGAATCGTGGCCGATCATCTTGCGGAAATTGTCGAGCGTAATCGTGAGCGACTGGCGGGGGTCAGATAGGCGACTTGAATGACCTGCTGGATGTTACGAGTGCTTATGATACGGTGTTTGGTTTGGAGGATTGGGTTGAGCTCAACACTGTGCAGGAGACGATTTCGATGGGGTGCTTCCGGATTGACGAAAGTGGCTATACGGGATTTGGCCTTCTGAATCCCGAGCAACGCTTCCAGGGAGCAACGGCGGTTGCTATTACGGACGAGGACGTTTAATCAAGGAGTATTTTCCAAAGCTGCAGGCGTCAGAGCTTAAGTACCGAGCACTCGCACGGCGGCCAGGAAACCATTCCCTATTGCTTGGCCTGCAGCGCGAAATCTTGGCGAACTAAAAATGTCCTAAGAGCGATCGCAACGTCTGGTGTCACCACGGATGCAGCGTTTGTGGTGCTGCAATCGTTGATTATTCGCATGGAGGAGATGGTTGCGGGGCCTTATTGTGTGGAGCACGATCAGTCCAAGAACCTGCTTACCTATAATGATTTGTTGCAGCGCTATATCAACCACGAACAAAGCATCGAGTGCCGACAACGCTGGAAGCTTGGCCAGTCACCTGTTTATAACTTGATCAATACCATGGAAAGCAATGGCATCGTAGTTACTCGTGGCAGCTCGGGTTTCGCTAAAATGGATGGAGTATCACGCTAGTCACAGGTGGATGCCCGTCCTTACACCTTTCTTTGTATGGATAAAGCCAATGGCTTTAGAGCGCGATTTGATTCCGCACACAGGGCACGCTGCACGCACTACCGAGATTACGCGGAAAGAAAGTGAGTTATAGTTTCTCGTTTTATGGATGAAATTTTTACCGGTGCCTCAGAACAACGAGCTGAGAAAACCGATGGCCACCATCGAATAAAAGGCAGCGCAAATCAGCCCGAATGATTTACGGGTACGGGTGAAAAACCGTTCCGCCGAATGCGCGGAGAAGGCCAGTGCGTAAGTGCAGAAAACCACGCCCCCCAAAACCGCACAGCTCGCCACCAGGACAAAACTGGCCCAGATCGGCGCGCTAGCACTCAGCCCGACAGTGGTCACAGTGAACCAGGTCAAGGTTGCCTTGGGATTGGTCAAATGAATGCCCAGCCCTTGCAAATAGAAGCCCAGGTTGCGCGTCTGTTTTTCTTTTGCGCTCGGCACGATCACGGCCCTGTGCGCCAGCGCACCGCGGATCGACTTCCAGGCCAGGAAGAACAAATAGCAGGCGCCCAATATCTTCAACCACACCAGCACCTGCGTGTTGGACATCAACAGCGCCGAGACGCCGGCAGCCGTCATTGCACCCCAGCATAACGATCCGGAAATGACCCCGGCGGCCAACGCCAGGCCCGGTGTGCGCCCGTAATTGAGCGAGGTATTGGCAATCGCCAAGTTGCCTGGCCCCGGGCTGGCGGTGCCGATCACGTAAACTCCTAGTGCAGCAGCGAAACTCGAAAACTCAAACATAGAACCCTTTCATATCCATCGCGTCGCCGCGATAGGAAATGATCCAGTCGCCTTCCCAGTTATCCAAGTGATACGGGTAAGGATCGCCCGGGTCCCAGCAGAACACCTCCAGGTTGGAGAACACCGTCTTTGACCAGAGCGGCAGCACTGTCGTGATAAATGGCAGGCCTCTTAGAGCCGGAATCAACGACATCACCAGCACCAGGCTCATGGTGATATTGAACGCCTTTAAACACGGCGGCCGAGTCAGGAAACGTCGCAAATACTGTCCAAAAAATACCCAAAGCAATGAACAGGGTGAGCCGAACAAAAAGAACAGCAGAGCAATCAGTAAGACCTGCACACTGAAGGCCCCCAACGGCGAGGTGAATGCCAGTACCGCGCCCATCGCCATCACCCAGGCTTTCGGGTTGACCCACTGAAACAACGCCGCAGCGGTGAATCCCAAGGGTTTGCCCGACGGATCATCCATGTCCACCACGGGGGCGCTGGCTATCTGGTAGGCCAGATACAGCAGGTACACCGCGCCTATCACTTTCAGTCCGTCCTGCAACCACGGGTATTGCCGAAAAATGGCCCCCGCGCCCAGCCCGACTGCCACCAACATTAGCGGAAAACCGATGTTGATCCCTGCCAGATGCCGCAGCGTGCGGCCCATCCCGAAATTCGCCCCCGATGACATCAACATCACGTTGTTAGGCCCTGGCGTGACGCATGTGGCGATCACGAACAAAATGATCGAGTAGTAATCGAGGTTCTGCATTGTCACGCTCCATCGATCAGCGTCAGCGGCGCCAGGAACTTGCGGATCTTTATAGGGCATATCATCCCAAGGCACCGAGGTGTATTACAGATACAGAAGTGATGAATTTTTTAAATACAGACGGCCTTTTTTTCGTATAAAAATTTCAAAAACCCCCCTATCTGTCGCTTTTCAAGCAACAAACGAAAAGCTACAGTCAGAGTTATGACTCTTTATCTGAACCTCGCCGAACTCATTAGCAGCCGCATCGAGCAGGGCCTGTACGGGCTTGGCGAGCGCCTACCCTCCGTACGCGCTCTCAGTCATGAGCACGGTGTCAGCCTGACAACCGTGCAGCAGGCCTACCGTGTATTGGAATGTTCCGGGCTGGCGATACCGCGCGCCAGGTCGGGTTACTTCGTTCCCGCCGACAGGCGAGTGGCGCCCTTACCGCAAATGGACCGTCCGATCTTGCGGCCGGTGAACATTTCCCAATGGGACATGGTTCGGGAGCTGGTGCGCTTCGATCAGAGTGCCAGTATTGTTCAGCTGGGTTGCGGCATGCCGGATATAACCGCGCCTACCCTCAAGCCGCTGCTGACCACAATGGCTCGTATCAGCCGGCGCAGTGACAACGCAAGCCTGCAGTACAACCACATCCAGGGTGTATTGGCATTGCGCGAACAAATCGCCCGGCTATCCATTGATTCGGGCTGCCGTCTGACCCCAGCCGACATAATCGTCACCAGCGGTTGCCAGGAGGCTCTTTCTACCGCCATACGCGCGGTTTGCGTGCCCGGCGACATCGTTGCCATTGCCTCGCCGAGCTACCTGCGTATTCCAGACCAAGGTTGCCACTGATTCCAGACGAAGCCTGCCACCCATTCCACGCGAAAGCTGCCATTGATTCCACGGCAACGCTGCCACCCCGGCAGGCTGTCTGACTCACCCCATCGAAACCGTCCGGCGCGGGATAACTTAACGGTACTCTGAGTCTTTTCATCCGGAGAAGACCAGATGCCTGCGAAGAGGTTATCCATGCGTAAGATCAAAGAAGTCCTCCGCCTCAAATGGGAGCGAGGGCTGAGCAACCGACAGATTGCAGCGGCCTGCGGCGTCAGCCGCCCCACGGTCAGCGAGTATCTTCGGCAACAGCGACTTAACCGCCGGCGCCTTCATGTCCAGCGCAGAACTCGCTAAACAACAAATGCACGGCTTCGGCGGCATGCTCAGCATTGATGTAGTCGGCGGCGGCAAAGCCGCAGAATGTGTCGAAGACCACCTGCAAGTCTTCCTGCTAGCCGCAGCCTG
Organism: Marinobacter sp. LV10R520-4; assembly: GCF_002563815.1. Classification (NCBI taxonomy): domain Bacteria; kingdom Pseudomonadati; phylum Pseudomonadota; class Gammaproteobacteria; order Pseudomonadales; family Marinobacteraceae; genus Marinobacter; species Marinobacter sp. LV10R520-4. The sequence continues at coordinate 1,680,155 of NZ_PDJM01000001.1, forward strand.
GGCGGCGTCGAAAGCCTCGTCAGCCAGCCAATCGCCACCAGCCACTGCCGCCTGACACCCGAAGACCGGGCACAAAGGGGAATCAGCGATGGCTTACTGCGATTGTCAGTGGGGCTTGAGGATGCGGGGGATTTGATTGCGGATCTGGAGCAGGCGCTGGATAGTTTAGCGGACTAGCTGAGGCACTCCCAGGGACGGATTTCAAATCCGTCCCCTCTAGATTTTCCTGGGGGACAGATTTCAAATCTGTCCCCTTATCGCTACAAGCGACTGTTCACGCTTCGAGTTGGATCAGAGGGCCGCCCGTCGCCCCTTGAGGCCCAAAACGGCACAGACGATTCCGATGAGCACCATCACGGCGATTACCCAGGTCGGCACGAAGAAGGTGTGGTAGACGTCCCAGCCGAACAGTTTCAGCAGTTCGGAGAACTGGGTCGTTGCCCCCACCAAGTGGCCACCGATGGTGCCGGTCGTGGCAAAGATTGAGATGCCGATCAACGCCAGCAGCAGCAGTACCCAGCGCCTGGCGCCGTCAAAGGCCGCGCTGCCCGCCCGCCAGACGAGCACGGTCAACATGGTGAAGACACCCAGTGACCAGAGCGCCGTGAGAATGTGGTTGCGAGCCAAGGGGCTGGAGGTGCTGGCTTCGATGGGCCAGACCAGGAGGCCGCTGGCGATGGCAACCAGAGCGGCCAGCAGGCTCAGTACCAGCACCGGCAACAGGGCGGCGCGGCTGAGTTCGGCCATCCGGCCGGGCAGCAGGGCGCCGATCAGGATCATCAGAGTGGCGAGTGCCCAGAAGACCAGGGGGAAGTGAACAAGCATATGGTGCAAGCCGCTCATGATGGTTCTCCTTTGCGGTTGTTGGAGGTGTTGCGGAAGGCTGGGAGCAACGCGACTACCACGCCGAACATGGCGATAAGGCCGGCGATCAGGGTCAGGATCCACTGGCGGATGATGGCGTCGTTAAACTCCATCTCTACGCCGTAGATCGCCAGCTGACGTTCGCTGTGCCGGGCGCGAACCGGGGTACCCTCGGCGATGTCAGGTGCGCCGGCATGGGCGCGGCTGACCAACAATGGCCAGTTTACCTGCCCGGGGTAGAAAAGGGTCACCTCCTTCCAGTCATCCGCCCAGTCTGGCGTCCTGCCCTGGAACGGAATAGCCGTAAGATCGGCATCACGCCCCAGGCCCAACGAGACGGGTAGCGAGACGTGGTGCCAGCGTCCCCCGGTAGCGTTGCGGTGTACCGCGAAGGCCGCCGCATAGAGCCCTTGGTCGTGCAGGATCTTGTCGTCCAGTGGATTGCCGGTATCCAGGCGGCGGGAGAGGGTTACGTCCCAGTAGCCATCGTTCCAGCGCCCCTCACCTAGCACGGTGATGTCGCCCCGGGAGCCTTCTGTCTGTCGAACGAGCCGGCGGGGGATGACATCTCCGTTCTGCCAGTCGTGGTTGGGATCGAAGTCGATCGCGGTGTCCTCCGCCAGGAAGTAGGGACTGTCGAAGTCTACCCGGCCGGCCTCGATGTCCTCCCAGCGCAGGGCTGCCTGGCCGGCTACTTCCGGATCGAGCATCCACAGCGGTTGGCCGGCATCGCCATCCCAGTTGGTCGTGTAGGGGCTGCGTCCCGCGTCACCGGAGCGTTCCGCGCCGACCCACTGGTCATCGGAAAGGTTCAGCGGGTTGGAGCGATGGCCGCGCCAGTGCCAGAGGTCGAGAAAGTAGCCGGCTTCGCGCTGGGCCTGGAGAGTCTCCGGCGCCTGGCGGCTGGCCCAGTCACCAAGGTCGATGCGAGTGCCGGGCATCGACTTGGTAACCTCTTCCGGGGCCTCGTCAGTGAAGCCAGCGGCCCCAGCCCCGATGGTCATGTAGCCACCGTAGCGGGCGAAGTCTGGCACACTGCCGTCATCGAGCATCATCGCGACGCGATCTTCGTGGAGGCCGTCCGGGTTGGAGCCGGGCACTGCGCTGCCTTTTTTCACCCAGTCGCCATCCTCGTAGACCAGCACGTCATGGAGGATATGCGGGCGTTCGGCGGGCCAGCGATAGCGGAAGAAGATCCGCTCGTCGTTGTACGCGGCCTGAACCTGCAACGGCATGGTCAGCTCATCGGGGATTGCGATATTGCGCTCCGGGTCGTCCTCAATCACCCCGCTACCCTGGGTGACCCAGGCGAGCCCGAGCGCTATGGGTAGCCCTAGTGCCAGCCAAGGGATGCCAGTCTTGTCTTGATGTGCCATATGTGTTCCTGGATCAGAGGGTGTGGCGAACTTTCAGTGTAGCCTCAAACCGGCGGAATAATATGACATAGGTCATGTCGGGACCTGAATCCCGACTGCTGGAGCGAGCGGCCTAGCGTGTAGTGGTGAACTAAATTTGGTCGCCGCAGTCGTCATTATCTCCGCAGGATGGAGTAGGATTAAATCCTATCTTATGGTGGAGACCCGTCATGCGTCGCACAAACGGACCTGGAGTTCTCTATGAAGACTGGCCAAAAACGTGACCACTCCCCCTCGGCCCCTGTTTTTAGCGACCTTCAGGGTGCCCGGCGTTCTCAGGGTTACGGCAAAATACTGCTGATAGAGAGCGACCAATACACCCTGTTTGAAGAAACCACCATCAGTTGCCAGAAGCTTTGTACGGGCGCCATCGCAGAGCTCATTCATTATTACGAAGATCTGGTAGTGGAGTGGGGGCGCCTCAATGACGCCGTCGGTTACCTGAATATCCGGGCCATGGCGGGACAAAGCTGCAAGACGGGTAGGCCCGCGGCCGACCTGAGCGTTGTTGACAGCGTGATGCAGAAGGTGCTGGCCGATATTGGCGAGCCCACCCAAGGAATCCTTTCCGACACCCTTGAACGCCACCTGCCAAATGGCTGGCACCTGACGTTATCCAACGAAATCTACCGGGCCTACGATGGCCAGCTGTACGAAGATGTCAGTATCCCGGTCGCGCTCACATCTGCCCCCTCTCGCACTACTAAGCAGCTCTTTTCCTGTTGCGCCGGGTTTGGTCGCCGAAGCCTGCTAAGAGCCCCATTACGCTGATATCCTCATCCAGCGCGCCCCAATGAATGCCATGTACACCCAATTCAAAACCTTGCCGGCTCACTGGGTCCGCGTGCAGAAGGCTTGGAAACCATGCCAAAGGTGCACCGATAGTTCGCACATCCGACAGCATTACCCAAAGGTTGTCTTCATCAAACCAGACTTTTTCAGGCGAAATAGTCATGCCATGCATCCTTGTTGCCGGTTGCCAAGGACAGACTTTAAGTCTGTCCTTGGCTTAAAAGACGGGGGCAGATTAAAAATCTGTTCCGGTTTTATCCAATTTGTTAGCCAGCCACTCCATTAATTGCCTCCAGCACCTCGTAAACATTTGTATACGGGTTCAACCGGTAAGGCAGTTCGACGTCAGATGCAGGACAACCTGCCTGCGCTTGCTTATTAATACGTCGAGCTCGTCTTTTCGCATTTTCAATCCGGTCTCTAGTTATCAACTCCTCCGCCACTTGGGCTTCGCCCTTTTGATAGTTACTAAACCCGATTTCTCGAAAAGCAGATTTGAATGCCACCGTACCAGTCAAATCATCACAACTATTTGCAGGCTGGCTGGTTTCCGTAAGATGAAGCAGTAGCCAATACTCAAAACAAACATTGGAAAGTGCAACATTTACACCATTTTTTTTGACCTTCAACCAAGCTTGTCCGTGATTATCATCGGAGTATTTGGCCGGTGACTCACGGTCGTACATTACCCACACCTGATCTTTCTTAAAATCCAGTGACTTCGAAAACGTAACAGCCTCATTTACCAACTGTTTTGGCGTATTCTTAACGGTATCCTGTAGGGTTACCGGCTTTTCTGTTCGGCGTTTGGCCGAGGCCGGTCTGAACTGGCCATTGCCGGAGGATCTGGGTGAGGCTCACTTGGAGCAGCTGTTGTTCCCGCCCCCTCCAGACCTGCCGGCCGAGGTCCGGGGCCTACCGGACTGGCATCAGATCCACGAGGAACTGAAGGGTAAATACGTCACTCTGTTCCTGCTCTGGCAGGAGTACCGGCAGGCAAACCCAGAGGGGTATCAGTACAGCTGGTTCTGCGAACACTACCGGGCCTGGCAGGGCAAGCTGGACTTGGTGATGCGTCAGGATCATCGAGCGGGTGAGAAGCTGTTCGTGGACTACGCCGGCCAGACCGTGCCCGTCATTGACCGCACCACCGGAGAGATCCACGAGGCGCAGATCTTTGTGGCGGTTATGGGCGCTTCCAATTACACCTACGCCGAAGCCACCTGGAGCCAGAAGCTGCCGGACTGGATTGGCTCCCACATCCGGGTCTTCGAATTCCTCATGGGAGTGCCTGAACTGGTAATCCCCGATAACCTAAAATCCGGTGTGACCAAAGCTCACCGCTACGAACCTGACCTCAATCCGACCTACCAGGACATGGCCGCCCATTACGGCGTGGCCGTTGTCCCTACACGGGTCCGAAAGCCCCGAGACAAAGCCAAGGTAGAAGGCGGTGTGTTGATCGTCGAACGCTGGATCCTGGCGGCGCTGCGCCACCGTCAGCACTTCTCGCTCGGGCAGCTCAATGCAACCCTCCGTGAGCTGCTGGAGAAACTCAACAACCGCCCCTTCCGGAAGTTACCCGGCTGCCGGCGTGACCACTTCGAACAACTGGACAAGCCCGCCCTACAACCCCTGCCAGCTGAGCGTTATGTCTACGCGGAATGGAAGAAGGCCCGAGTGAATATCGACTACCACATAGCCGTTGACGGGCATTACTACTCGGTACCCTACACCCTGATCAAGAAGGAGGTGGAGGTCCGAATCACCCACAACATCATCGAGTGTTTTTACCGGGGCAACCGGATCGCCAGCCACCGCCGCTCTGATCAGAAGGGGCGGCATACCACCATCGCCGCCCATATGCCCGAATCCCATCGGCAGGCGGGTGAGTGGTCGCCGGAACGGCTGATTGCCTGGGCGGCCAAGACCGGACCCGCCACAGAAAAACTTATCCGTACCGCCCTGGGTGCCCGCAAACACCCGCAACAGGCTTACCGCTCCTGCCTGGGCATTCTCCGGCTGGGCAAGAGCTACGGCGAGGCACGATTGGAAGCCGCCTGCCAGCGCGCCTTAATGCTGGGTAGCTGCCGCTACAAAAGCATTGAATCCATTCTCAAACACCGCCTGGACCAGAAGCCCCTGGAAGAACAGCAAGAGCTGGCCTTACCGGATACCCACGACAACATCCGCGGCCCGGCCTACTACCACTGAGGAAACCTGACATGCTGAAACATCCGACTCTGGACAAACTCCATGCCCTCAAATTGACCGGCATGGCCGCCGCACTGGCTGATCAGTCGGCCACGCCTGACATCACGGAACTGAGCTTCGAGGAACGCCTTGGACTGCTGGTTGACCGGGAGATGACCGAACGAGATAACCGACGCCTGACCAGCCGGCTGCGCCGGGCTGGACTGCGACACACCGCCGTTCTCGAAGACCTGGATTACCGGAACTCACGCGGCCTGGATAAGGGATTAATCCAATCCCTGGCAAGCTGCCAATGGGTGAAGGAACACCTGAATGTGCTCATCACCGGTCCCACCGGTGTTGGCAAAACCTGGCTGGCCTGTGCCTTGGCGCACAAAGCCTGCCGGGAAGGCTACACCGCCCAGTACGTTCGCCTGACCCGGCTGCTACGAGAACTGACCATCGCCAAAGGAGACGGCCAGTACCCCAAACTCCTGACCAACCTCGCCAAAGTCGATGTGCTGATCCTGGACGATTGGGGGCTCATGAAACTGAGCGCAGAGAACCGAAGAGACTTGCTGGAAGTGCTGGAAGACCGGTATGGCCGTCGTTCCACCATCGCCACCAGCCAACTCCCTATCGAGGAATGGCATGACGTCATCGGTGACGCCACTCTGGCGGATGCGATTCTGGATCGGCTGGTTCACAACGCCTACAAGATCAATCTCAGGGGTGAATCCATGCGAAAACGACAAGCAAAGTTGACGGGCACCACGGCTTCGGAGTAACAATGAAACCCCCGCGTCGCTACGCTCCGATGGGTGGCAGCCTTGCTCCGGTCCGGGTGGCAGGCTTCAGGTGGAATGGGTGGCAACCTTCAGCGGTTTACGCAAACTCGGGCTGCCCTTGGCTAAGTAGAGCATAACGGCATCGTATAGTTGGCCGCATATGGCGTTACTGTTTTTGTTTGGGCTTGCTAGATTCACGTTCAAAGATGGTAGCCGTGGGAGCCGGTGCTGACTATCAAGACGTTTGAGTGTGGAAGGTATTGTCGATCTGGGCAGTGCAGAAACTACGGCTCCGCTTTCCACCGCCGCCACAAGCCCCCCATAGCTGTAGGTCTCGAACTCAACTCGATACTCACGTCCCGCACCTTTGAGCGCACTGAGCATGATTTGTCTGTCAGGACAGCCGTGCTCAAACAAAGCTACGGGCACCGTACTTTGTTGCCAAGCTAACGATTGTCTGGCACATACCCATTCTAACGGTTCGACCCTGATGGGCTCTGCGTTGATGTCAGAAGGACAATGCTGAGCCAGAGCGATATCGAACTCCCCTTTTTTATAACGCTCCCAGATACCAGTGCTAAAGCTGCAATCCAAAGTTACTTGCACGTTGGGAAACTGGCATTTCCAGTGCTCAAGTAGTCCTGGTAATAGACAACTTGCATAACAATCGGTGGTGGCGAATCGAATGATTTGTCGGTCAACGGTGTTCTGCGTCAACCACAACTCAGCTTCATCGTTTGCGGTGACAACCTTTTGCGCCCTCAGGTAGAAGGCCATGCCTTTTTCAGTGAGGGTGACGCCATTCGGATTCCGTTGGAGCAACGGCGAGCCAACTTGGCGCTCAAGCTGCTGAACTTGCCAGCTGACAGTAGACTGGGCCAGGAAGAGTCGTTCTCCCGCCCGGGAAAAACCGCCCGTATCTGCAACATATATAAATGTGCGTAGCTGATCCAAACTCCATTTCATTTTGATGCCTCCTATGGCCGGCTCGTCTCAGCTGCTTGATGTGCGCATATTGGGGGAGGGCAGAAGCGGCAATCGAATGAATAAAAAGGAACTTTGATTGAGTATCGAATAAGTTGATACCCCCAGACAAGTTTTTTCGTTTCCAACTTACCTGTGTCCCTTTGTACGCTCTGCCCCACTTGCTCTGGAAACAAACACATGGAAGCGACTATGACAGTGATGACGAGTTCCCTTGGCAACAGAAGTTTGGGCGGAGTTGCTCACGCAGATCTCTCAAAAATGCTCCCCCCTCAATGTTATACCCAGGGCGAATGGTTCGAACGCGAACGGCAAGCTATTCATTTTCCAGCATGGCATTTTGTCTGCTTGTCGTCTTCCATTCCTGATACCGGAAGTTTTGTAACACGTCGGTTCTTGGAACGCAGTGTCATCGTTGTTCGTAGTGAAGACGGCACAATCAGAGCATTTCTGAACACCTGTAGGCATCGGGCAGCTCCTTGTTGGTTACGCGTTCCATGAGGAAACGCTGGCTCGAAGCGATTTCAATGATATTGCTCCGCTCTATTTCGAACGTCTTGATCAGGTGATTCTTGAGGATGATCAGATTTGCGAGTACCAACTGGAAGGATTGAGCAACCAAGTGCAGGGACACTACACACCGGTTGAACCGATTGCTGCTTACTTCTCAGCGCTCGTCGGGTCAAGACTAAGGGAAGCGGGGTATGAATAGCACTCGTACCGTTGCTGGGGCGCCCCTTTTGATTCCGACGAACTGGCTTAAATGGGGAGGCTGGTGCCTGCTCATTACCATCTTCATCAATGGCTTCTTTTTCCGTTTCGCACCCGCGACATTGTCGGGGAGTATGCAGCAAGAGCTCAGTTTGACAGCCACTGCACTCGGTATTGTGGCATCAATGCACCTCTGGGTTTACACACTGATGCAGGTGCCCGCTGGCATTTTTACCGACTCGGTTGGGGTACGAAATGGTGGGCTTATCGGGGGGGCTGTAACGTCGATAGGTGCTTTTTGTTTTGGTTTTGCCCCAAATCTAGTGGTTTTGCTCGTGGGGTCAGCTCTGATGGGGCTTGGGTTATCTGCAGTTTTCGTCGCCCTGATGACTTACAACGCTACTTGGTTTTCCTCAGATCGCCATTCGCTCGTCATGGGCACAACTATGCTTCTGGCTGCACTGGGGAGTGTGATAGCGCAGAGCCCGACCGCGCATCTACTGAACTGGTTCAGCTGGAGAGATATTGTTCTCTTTTTTGGTGGCCTGACGTTTTTGGCCTCCGCCTGTCTTGTTGTTTTTTGTCAAGATGCCCCTAAGCGAAGACAAGAGCACTCACCGAAAGCCAAGGCAACAGTACATCAACTACTGCAGGGAAATCGGCGCGTACTGCGATCCAGCCAAGTATGGCTGCTTTTTCTTTGTGTAGCTGCCACTAATGGAACGCTCTATGCGTTTCTAGGATTGTGGGCTGCGCCACTCTTAATAGACGGCTTCGGCCTGCAACCTACACAAGCCGCACAGTATGCAGCTATTGCACTTATTGTTTACGGTGTGGGCTCTTTATTTGCAGGGTGGGCAGCCGATCGTATTGGAGCGAATAAGCCGGTAATTGTTGCGGCAGCACTGATATCGTCGACTGTATGGGGCGTAATGGCCTTTGCTGAATGGAGTCCTGGGTGGGGGGCAATGGTTCTGTTTGTACTGTTGGGACTCTCAGGAGGACAGGTAAGCGTCATTTTTGCGGCCACCAAGGAGGCGGTAGCCCTGCAGAACGTCGGGTTTGCAACAGCGCTTGTAAATATGGGCGCATTTCTGGCAGCAGCTTTGGTTCAATCGGGCTTTGGCGTCATTCTGGATATCGTGAATGTCGCAGAAAAAGAAACTGGCCCAAGTCTTCAGAGTTATCAATTCGCGTTGATTCTGCCCTTAATCATAAGCGGGCTGGGGGTAATAGCATCTTTGTTTTTGAGAGACCGCACACACACATGATAGCTTCTTGGTCTTGTTCGATAACCCTTCCTACACTAGTTAGCGGCGCAGTATACCGAGCGCTAAGGCAACGGATGGAAAGCTGGGTGCAGTAAAGCCTTTTCAGATTTAAGGCACGAGGTTGTTTTTAATATAGAAAAAGCATGATGAAGCCCCGAAAACTCAAGCTGACTCATAGTTCTAAAGTGAAAATGCGTCTTGTGAAATTGCCGAAAGAGTTGTAGCCCGACCCACTCAGTATGCGTCTGAAAAGGAGATAGACCATGACCCGCCACTACCCCAATATAATCGTCGGTGGAGGCCCAGCGGGCCCAATGTCATCAACTTAAGACATTTCCCTAAAAATATCATATAATTAGAGCTCAACCATCAACGAGGAAATGCCCTATGGAGCACAATAAAAAAACAACGTTTGACAACCCAACCGACATTCTTTCCGAAAATTGTACATAAAATAACCAGCTTACTGAGCTGCCCCGAGTTTATTGCCCAGCATCGCACCCATCCGAAGCACTTTACCCGCAAACGCCATTTGACCTTCCGCAATCTGATCCTGTTTCTGCTGAATCAGCCCAAAAGCGCCCTGCAAACCGAACTGGATGCCTTCTTTCAGGCGCTCAATGGCTCGGCCTTTGAAACCCAGGTGGTCACCGCACAAGCCTTCAGCAAAGCCCGCCAGAAGCTCAGCGCGTCAGTTTTTGAGGCTCTCAACAGCGCCCTGCAAGCCCAGATGGATGAGCTGGGGCTGCACAAGACCTGGCAGGGCCTGCGCCTGCTGGCCGTGGACGGCTCCAGCATGCACTTGCCGCTGGAAGACCCACTGGCCAAGCACTTTGGTACCCACAACGGGTTGCCGGTGGCCCGAGTGTCGGTCCTGCAAGACCTGCTGTCCAATCAGACTCTGCACACCCTCCTGATCACGCCGGATGTGGATGAGCGGGGCTGTGCCAGCATGCACCTGAAGCATGCTCCTGACCACAGTCTGATTCTGTTTGATCGGGGCTATCCCGCGCACTGGCTCTTTGCCGAGCTACAGCGCTGTCAACAGCAATTCCTGATGCGCCTGACACTGACCCATTCCCGAGAAGTCCGCGCGTTTGTGGATTCTGGAAAAGACGACGACACCGTCTCAATGACGTGCCGGCACTGGTTATCGCGACAGGTCTGTGAGCAGTCCGGTGTTAATCCGGACACGGCCCTCCAGATCCGGTTGATCCGGGTGACGCTGCCCACCGGGGAAACGGAAGTGCTGGCCACCTCACTCCTGGACACCGGGGCCTTCCCCGCCGAGCTCTTTGCCGACCTGTACCAACGGCGCTGGGGCATCGAGACCGACTACCGCCGGCTTAAGCAAACCCTGAGCCTGGAAAACGTCAGTGGCCGGACGGTCTGTGCCGTACAGCAGGACATCCACGCCTGCCAACTGCTCAAGAACCTGGCCCTGCTGATGCAGGCCCTACAGCAGCCCGACATTGAGCGCAAAACCGCACACCGGAAACTGGCTTGGAAGGCTAACTTCACCCAGGGCGTATCCCGCCTGAAGCATACCCTCGTCGCCCTTCTGGTGAGGCCCAGCTGTGAGGCCCTGGATAACCTGTGGCGCCTGTTGGGTAACAGCTTGAGTGCAGTGCGTCCCGGGCGAAGTAGCCCACGACGCCGAAAACGACTGGCCACCAAAGGCTGTGAAGGGTACAAGCCGACTCGCTGACCGACACCACCCCCCGGCGGCGTATAACAAGACTTCCTGACAGACTGTGCCAGCCACCGGTCGAATGGTTCTTGCCCTGAATAACGCTTAAACCGCTCTGACACACCGGCAAATACACCATTGACAATCTTTGGCGCTGATTTCGGGTTAGGCTCTGATTTTAATCGCCTGTCGATTCAATAATAGGCTGTCTCACGATTGGCAATCTTGGTGACTCAGAGGATCATAATGGACTTATGGGGCTTAAGTTGATGACATTGCCAGCGGGCCTCAATAGGCTGCTGCCCCGTTCATAGACATGATGAGCGTGGGCAGCACGCATTGCACATCGGAAGGAATATTTACATGCAAGATATTGGGGTATCCGTCAGTGGGTTGCTGGGGCTAGTTATAACCAGCTCGATACTCATTGCTGTACCTGGCCCAAGCATCATGTTTTTTATTGGGCAAGTTATCATGAAGGGTAGAAATCATGCGTTACGTGGCGTAATCGGCAATGCTATTGGCATGTTGAGCATTGCGATACTTCTTTCGTTCGGACTTGGCCCTCTTATATTGAAGTCCGATTTTGCTTTGTCTGCTATCAGAATGCTGGGTGCGATCGCCTTGCTGCTTATTGGTATAGGGTATCTTGTAGCTTCGAAAGCGGCGAGTCCGGTTGCAGCCGAACAGCCAACAAGGAGAAAATCACCGCTCGCTGCGGGAGTGATAGTCGGTATAACCAACCCCAAGGCTTTCATCATGTTCGGAACCATAGTTCCGAGCTTTCTCAGCGACAATCTTGCGAGCCCCACGAGCCTCCTTATCATGTACTCGATGATACCTATCGTGTTGGGAATTGTGATCGATAGCGTGTGGGTTGTAGTTGCTCACAGTGCAAGTTCCCGCCTTTTTTCCAACGCAGACGGTGTCAGAATGGTAAACCGTATCGGAGGCGGCTTAATTATTCTGATGGCCTTTATATTGGCACGCGAGGCTATTTCCGGTTTTTGGCACTAAGTGCAAGTACAGTGACAGTCTGGACTCAAACATGCGGGGCATGTCGCTGGCTCAAATGGGGCTTGACTGCCACTGCAGATTTTCGGCTTTTGGCGTAATTTAAAGAATGAGAAAATCTAAGGAAGGAGTGAATATGTACCTGAGGCGAATCTGTGCCTTGGGGGCGATAGAGCTCCACCGCAGGCGTGCTATGAAGAAAAAGCTGAATTTGGTGCAATAATTCTTCCGGCTTTTCTTCGATAACCAAGTGCCCGGCATCGACGAGCTTTCAAGAACGCGCGGACATCCGGCGACGCCCACCCAGGCGGAGGCGGTGATCCGAGAAGACGCAATTCGCTAATACAATACGCAGGGGGCCTTTGTTGCCTAATCCGCGATTAATTGTCGGTGCCAAGTTGCTCCTCTATGCGGCGTCATTCGAATATACTCCTTATATGGCCACATCTGACGTTAATCTCCACCTACGAAGCTATGATAATGAGGGAAAACAACATTCTCATGGCCACCACCAATTGGTGTTGCCCCTGCTGGGTAAGCTTTCGCTGTCTGTAGACAAAATCGAGGGTGACGTTGAACGGAACCGGGCCGCTATTATTCCGTCCGGAAGTGACCACGGATATTCTGCATCCGAAGAAAATCGATTTCTGGTAGCTGATGTACCAGAGGCCCTTGCCCCTGCATTGGAGCGGCTCCCGTTCTTTGTTGAGCTGGATTCGGCATTGCTTCACTACGTCCAGTTTCTGCACTCCCAACTGGTAAACGGTGCGGGGTCATGTCACACAGAGCATCAGATGTTGCTGTTGTTGATTCAACTTCTACAGGAACGCCACGGCGATAAACTGAACCTGGACCGGCGAGTCTCTGTGGCGAAGCAATTCATCGACGATAACTTTCACAAAAAAATTGTCGTCACCGAACTGGCGACTGTTGCCCACCTGAGCATCCGGCAGCTTAACGAGTTGTTTCGTAAACAGATTGGCATGACACCTCACCATTACCTCACCGAGCTACGTATGCAGGAGTCCTGGCGGTTACTGGAACAGTCGAACCTCAATATTCAGCGAATTGCTGACGCTGTGGGGTACAGCTCGCTGTCGTCTTTCAGTGATCGCTTTTCCCGCCACTTCGGAAAATCACCCAGTCATTTTCGCCGAAAATCGAAATAATACTGCCGTAATCAGAAAGCAGACGACCCTCGACCGATCATAAACTTCGTCTCCTGTAGGTTATGAACGGATTGTTTTCAGGGGAAGTCATGGCAACCATTATTGCGGCGACGTGGATAGGCTCCATCTCTGTATTTTTGTGGGGAACGCTTGCGTTGTTGACCAAGCTTTCCGGTGGGGACATTCCGGAATTTCAGCTGATGGCGATGACCTTTGGCATCGCATTTCTATTGATGTGTGTTCGCTGGTTTCACGCTGGCCATGGTGGGACCCGGTATTTACGTCAGCCACTTTTGGCCTGGTGCATCGGGGTTGGTGGTCTGTTCGGCTACCACTTTGCTTATTTTAAGGCCATGACGCTGGCTCCGGCGATAGAGGTGAGTTTGCTTGCCTATCTCTGGCCGCTGTTTATCGTTCTAATGTCCTCATTTTTGCCTGGTGAGTCCTTGCGAAAACAGCACATTATGGGTGCCATGCTCGCCCTCCTGGGATGCTGGTTGTTGATCGGAAGCAACAGCAGTGGTTTTGCTATGGCGAATTTCGACGGTTATCTGGTTGCCTTTAGTTGTGCGTTGATCTGGTCGTCATACTCTGTTCTGTCCCGATTAGTAAAAAGCGTACCGACAGATGCAGTAGGCTGGTTTTGTGGTGTGACCGCTGTTCTGGCCTTGCTATGTCACTTGGTATGGGAAACAACGGTATGGCCAACGGGATGGGTGCAATGGGCTGGCGTGTTGGGTCTTGGTCTGGGACCGGTGGGTATCGCCTTTTTCACGTGGGATTATGGAGTGAAGCACGGCAACATCCAGTTGCTTGGTACGCTGGCTTACAGCGCTCCGCTCATTTCCGTGGTATTGCTGATCGTCGCGGGTTATGGCAAAGCCACCAGTGCTGTCATCGCCGCCAGTGTTTTGATTGTGCTGGGTTCCCTGATCGCCGGTAGTGCAAAGCGTCAGCCGCTGCCCGAACCTGAAACCCTTCATTGATCAATCTTTGTTTCGGAGGACCTGAACATGATTAGTTGGGATGACTTTGAAAAGGTAGAGCTAAGGATTGGTACTGTCATCGAGGTCGAGGATTTTCCTGAAGCACGAAAACCTGCCTACAAGTTGAAGGTGGATTTCGGTCCCGAGGTCGGCGTTCGTAAATCCAGCGCACAGCTCACTGAGCTATATGACAAGGAAACGCTTAACGGCAAGCAGGTGCTCGCCGTTACCAACTTTCCTCCTAAACAGATCGGTCCGTTCGTATCCGAGTGTCTGATTACCGGAGTGCAAACTGAGGCGGGTGCGGTAGCGTTGGTAACTCCGGGTTTTCCGGCCGCAAATGGCACGAGGTTGTTCTAATCATTTTCAGCCTGAAGCAATGGGCAAAACCATTGTTGGCTAGTGTTGGCTAGTGTTGGCGAATAGGCTGATCGTATATCCTTTTCGGCCAACTTATCAAAATTCTCAAACTTTATTGTCCACTGACTTCTCAAGCGCCGGGAACGCCAGATAGCGTCTTTACTCTTGAGAAAAGATACTCACCACAAGTCCTTATGAAAAGCGTTATTCAGCGCTATCGTGATCACACGCCGAGACCTTGCACTTAGTGGTTTCGCAGGGTTTCTCGGGCTTCAGCCAAAGATGGTGCAGGGCAATCGGTAGGCTTGGTGTATGGGGGCTTGCCGATTTACAGCCACGATGGTGAACGCTGCAATATACCTCGTCACCATGATTTGTCTGGCCCAGCGAGGTCAATCCTTTCTTGACTCGGTACTTTTTTTGACCCGCGTCACTGTCCAGCACATAAGCGAGGCCACCGGGTAAGGGGCAGATGTTGCGCACATATCCCAGCATAATGGCGCGATCTACCGCCCAGGCATAATCTTCTCTGACGAACCGGCTGATACCCGCTTTGCAATAGGTACTACCAATAGGGTGTGTCGAATCGATGGGCTTGCACTCGACAAATATCGCTGCCATCGCGCTGCTTCGCGCTTCCAGCTGATCTCTAAGTGGGCGGAATGTGAGATCGGGCTGACAGTCGAGCTTATTCCCTGCCCGGTTGCGTAGATTACCTTCCCGTACCGGGGTCTGAAATACTGAAAACCCCTGAATAGTTTCCGGCTCATTGCTGTAGAGATCATCCAGAATCATATAAAGCCGTTCAGTAATTATGTCTTCATCTTCTCCACAGATTGAAAATTGCTCTTCGGCGACTTCCTCAAGCAATTGGCGCCAAGCATGAGCGAGCGCATTCTGAACTATGACCATCAAGGACACTGGAATAGGCTGGGGCTTTCCTGTGGCTGCTCTTTGGCCTGTCATCAATCCCCGCATTATCGGCTGAGCTCCTCTAGACGTGCCCCAAATTCCCAGGCCAACTCCGATGCAAGTAGACGCGCCTGACTCTGTGTCCAGTATCGGTAATGGTTGAGTAATCCGAGCGTCAGGCTGGGCTGGGTTGGGCTCAGCAAGGTGATTCGGCTGACGCCAAGACCTCCCGCCTGTTCGATCCAATGGGTGGGAAGCTCAATTGGCGGGGAGGCGCCCTCCAATGTAATGGAAAAAAAGCGCCAGGGCAGGGCAATACTGGTAGCACTCAAAAACTGCACTTGCACCTGATGTCCGCCGGCACCAAATGCCCCAGCCAGCTCCTTTTCCAAGCAATTAATAAACGCCTGAGCCTGCTCCTCTGTGATCCGCGCCAACCCCCTGTCTCGAGCTGATGCGTAGGGAGCATTAATCGCCAGGGTATCCGACAAGACCTGCTGATCGGTCGACGTCAAACCATAGAGTTTGGCCACGGTATCATCCAGCATCGGCCACCTGGGGTGGTTGTCGATCAGCTGCTGAGCACAGATCTCTATAGACTGACGTTGTTCAGGTGTTAAATCCTCAGGAGGAATGAATGGAAATCGATCAACATCCATCTTCTGTTGAACTTCTCGTTCAACACCGAACTCCCCGCTCGTCATTAACGTCACATATTCAAAAAGTTTACTGTGAAGCAAGACCAATAAGTAATGGGTCAGAAATTCTGAGAACGGATGACCAGAAGTTGAATACCCATAGTAAGATTCAGAGACTGCCAAGTCGCTAAAGCTTGACAATGCGCGACCCCTGGCGCGGTCCTCCCGCAAAGTTTTTCTCACCAGAACTAAGGGTGCTTCATATATACGAGGAGATCGTGGCCATTCAAGTCCTTGACCAAAATAGAGATTTAGTTTTTCTGAAACCACTTTAAAAGGATGAGCACTGTAGTTTGCCAAGAGCTCAGGCTTTCCTATCAAAAAAGAATCGTCACGAGTTTTCTTAGCTTTTTGAAACCCCATTCCTCCATTAAGCTCAGGATGTTTACCCCAATACGCCCCCAGTGTTTCTCTTGCTTTTCGGTTAATGCGATTGACAATTGAAACATCCTGCACGGTACCGCGATATAACGTCTTCAATGCAGCCGGATTGTTCAAGACCAGATCGAAAGCCACCGGACTGGCATCACTGGCATCGACCCGTAGTAGGCCCTTGCCATTCAGGTCCGGCTCATAGTGCGGGCTGACGAAGACAAACTGCTCGTCCGGCCTGGGCAACTCATTGTCGGCAAACAGCAGGCAGAAGGGCTGATCCACACTGGGCCAGACCCGAGTTTGCCTTAGCGCAGCGCCGTTCAGTATGCCCGTTACTTTCAGGGCTTCGAATAACGCATTGCGGGCTGCGATTCCCTTTTGGGACTGCTTGAACAGCCAGCGTCCTGCCAGTGCCAGAGCAATGCGTCCACCGGGCTTGGCCCAATCCATGGCTCCCCAGACGAAAGGCAGGTCGGGAACGCCGTCTGGATTATGATAATTATTAGCAATATCATCCAGGCCGCGCTGTGCAGCCACCTCCCTGCACCTTCGGGTAAAGACTCGATCAATGGCATCGTATTTCTTGGTTAGGCTGGTCCAGGGAGGGTTGCCGATTACGACGTCAAAGGCGTTGCGGTAGCGATCAGAGACATGATCACCCAAGCTCCCTGCCATAGGCACCAGCTCGCTACTTTGACTGTCCGGATCAGCAACATCGACTAGGACGCTGTTCTCCAGCTTCCTGAAACGCAGCGCCTCTAACGGCGCCGGGTGCGGGTCAAGTTCGAGGGCGGTCAGGTACAAGGCCAATGCCGCGAGGGTACGGGCATGACCATTGGTGTCGAAGCCAACCAGTTGTTGATGTAGAATGTCCCGAATTTGCTGGCGCGATGGTCGCTTGCCGGTCTCGCGAAAGCGTAACTCCACCAGTTTGCGCAGTCCCGCCACCAGAAATACGCCGGCCCCGCAGGCAGGGTCCAGCAGCCTGGCCGCCGAGCCAACAGGATTCGCGTGAAACGCCTCTTCCACCATGTATTCGGCAATGTGATAAGGCGTGTAGTAGACGCCGGTTGCGTGACGTGCTGATTTATCGAAATGATGAATCAGCTCTTCATACGTCTCGCTCAGTAAACCAATGGGCAAGTGATCGAAATCCAGATCGCCCCAATCCAGTCTCTGTTGCGACACCCCGGGCTCAATGGCAGTATCCAGCGTCATTATCGCACTCAGAGGTTGAATGACACTTTGCCCATGTCGTTGAACCAACAGGCGGAAATAAGCGACGTAATCCGTTGCGGGCAGAGCTAGAAGATCGCCGTTAAAGGTGCTGTCCAGCCAATGGTTCGTCTCTGCCAGTGCGACGTCTGTATCCATGCACTCTTTCAGCGATTTAGCGCTGGGGGCGATATTGGGCAGGTGGTCAGGGAGCACGATCTTTCGACCTATCAAGTAGCGCAGGAAGAGAGCCCGTCCGGTCAGGGCGATTGCCTCGTGCGTTGATACGCCAAGGTTGCGTAGCGCTTCCCCCGCATCGGTCATCAAATCGAGGAGCACATCACGCAGGCGCAGAGTGGCGGCTGGTACGAGATCTTCCCCTTGGGCAAGCCTGGGAAGAATGCTCGGTGCTTCGCTGGAGTCGCGTGAAAACCAGACAGGGGCAGAGTCTTCCGAAGGAAGCAGATCGGTGGCGTAAATATCCAGCTGCCCTGGTTTCAAGACACCGAGCCATGCCGGCTCACCACGCATGGCCAGAATTTTCTGGAGATCACGAATGGGTAGGGTATCATCGCGTAAATGGGTTTGATCGACGACGTAGAGCAGCGCCTGGGCCTGCTGTTCAACGATATAGTCGACCAGAGGTGTCTGTCGATTCCGGAAAAGATCCGTATATCTCAGGCAACGAGCATCTTGGTTGTCGTGCAGATCCACACAGCTATCGCTGGGTGCACCGAAATCCTGTAACAAATCCATTATTGCCGGCCCGACTTGACGTCTGTGATCAAGGGAAACTCTCTCTGGGGCGGGGCAAGCCCTAGGTAAAGATCGATACGCTCGCGCTCTTTGGCCATATCAACTACCCAGCCAGGACTGGCAATGCCTTGCTCCTTCACCAAGCGCACGACTCCCTCATCCCGCGGAATGAAAACCCACTCTTCCATCGAGGCCTGACGCGGTGCACGAACATAGTGATGGACAGCGGCTGGTACGCTACCCATGTCCCCGCGCCTGATACCGAGAAGGTCCTCAAGCGACTGCAACACGGCAAACGTAAGCAGATCGGCTTTGGCATAGCGTCGCGCGCTTCTCTCACGCGTCGGCCTTTCGCAAAAGGGTGGCAACTGCGCCCATGTGTGAAGCCTTGAGCGGTTAATGCCCCCTAGGGCGGCACAAACATCCTTAGTGGTGAAAGACCTGATAACAGACATATTTCCACCTTTTGTTCCAAAATTGAAGCAGAACTGCTTAAATTATAAAACAGTTCTGCGTGAGATAACATATCTCTTTGCTAAAGCGAATCGTACTCTGAAAACGGGACCGAAGGCTGCACACACGGGGCTGGAGGAATCCCCGCCACTGGCATTGGAAATTCGCCACTTGGCTGCGAAGGTGACTGTAACCGGCACCAATTTGAAGCGCTGGTGATTAAGGGTTGGGAAATCGACGGTTTGTTTTGAAGGATCACAACAAATCTTTGGTTTTTATAGTCCGTTGATGGTTTTTCGTGTACGGCTATAACGGTTAACCTTGCCACAAAGTTACCAACTTTATTATGAGTCCGCAGCTGCTTGAGCATTCAATCGTCTTGCCAAACAGCTTCCTGCAATCTTCGACAGACCAAGGAGCTTCTGTGTTGCTGTCGTTTGCCTTTACTCAGTCGTAAAATTCATTAAAGACATTGCAGTACCTGCCGATAGCCATACCTATATGGGCACTCTTCATAACCCGCCTGCAAAAAGACGAGGACATACTGTGCAATTAACTTGCGGGCAAAAGCTCTTGGTCACATTTGGCATAATATTAGTGCTTTTGATGGGCACTATTACCATTGTTGGCGACATGCGGCTGAAAAGCACAACGAGCACCTACGTCGACGCACTGACCAAAGACGCTGTGGCGAAGAACACGTCCAGTATCGCTGAATGGCTTAATACCCGGTTGGTGATGACAGAGGCTGTGGCGGAAAGTCTGGGAAACGCACAGAGTGATGAGCAGAGGCGTAATATTTTACAAACCGTTTCTACCGGCGGTGGCTTTATTAATGTGTATCTCGGTAATAAAGAGGGTCGCATGCTGATGGAGTCAACGGCTGCGGAAGCAACACTCCCAGCTGGCTTCGACCCCCGCGGTCGCCCGTGGTACAAAAAAGGCATGGCGGAAGGTAAGGCTTCGTTTACCGAGCCATATCGCGACGCGTCGAGCGGCGAAATGATCATTACCGCTCTGGCGCCTGTTAGCGGTGGAAGTAACGGTGGTGTGGCAGGTGCGGATATAAGCTTGAGCGCTATCAAAAAAATGCTTGGTACCATAACGCTTGCAGACACTGGCTACGCGGGCCTGGTTAATGATGAAGGTGTTGTCCTGTTCCATCCCGACAGCAAGTTGATCGGAGAAAACATTAAAGATTTGATTGGCGTGCCGCCCAAGTTTGACGGGCTTCGTCAATTCTATGAGTCAGGCGATGTGGCGTGGCGAGTCGCTTTTCACCCGATTAAGAATGCGCGAGGCGTCGACTGGTATCTGGGCACTTTTGTGAACGTTGACAAAATCAACGCCCCCATGCAAAGCGCCCGCACGACCGGGATGATCATTGCGCTCGTGGGTTTGCTGGTATCGCTGTTCATTTTACACGCGGGTATCAAAATACTGATGGCCCCAGTGCGGCGTTTGAACTCTGCAATGGCAGACATCAGTTCTGGTGAGGCCGATTTAACCCAGCGCCTGGATGCCAGTGCCAAGGATGAATTCGGAGAACTCGCGGGCAGCTTCAATAGCTTTATCGAAAATATTCAAGTGGTCGTGCACGATGTTCTAAGTGGCAGTGATGACCTCGCAACGAATGTGGTCGCATTGAAAAAGACCGCCAGCGCAAGCCGGTTGAGCGTTGAAGGCCAGCAAGCCGAAGTGGATATGGTGGCAGCTGCCATCAACGAAATGTCCGCGGCCGCAGGTGAGATCGCCCAGAATGCTCAGCAAACAGCCGATGCGGCTAATACGGCCGATAAAGAAAGCCGGGCTTCATTGGAAACCGTCGACCAATCCAGGGATGCGGTGCGAAAACTGTCGCAAGAAGTGAATGCTGCAGCCGAAGTCATTAACAATTTGGGTAAAGATGTAACCTCGATTACCTCGGTGCTTGAAGTGATTCAGGGAATTGCAGAACAAACCAATTTGCTGGCACTGAACGCTGCTATAGAGGCGGCCCGTGCAGGCGACGCCGGCCGCGGATTTGCCGTGGTAGCGGACGAGGTGCGAAACCTGGCCCAAAGAACCCAGACCAGCACCAAAGAGATAAACAGCATGATTGAGCGCCTGCAAAAGGGGGCTGATGATGCTGTTGCTGGGATGAACGCGTCCAAGGCTGTCTCCAATGTCAGCTTGGAGAAAGCTCAGGACGCTATGGAAGCATTGAACCGGGTGGCGGATGCAATCACGTCTATCAGCCAGATGACAATGCAAATTGCGACGGCTTCTGAAGAGCAAACCTCAGTGACCGAAGAGCTCAACGCATCTATTACGCGCATCGCAGACCAAGGCCAAGAGGCTGCCGCTGCCGCAAGTGAGAACGATGTTTACAGTGGTCATATCGAAACCATTGGCAAAACCCTAAGCAAGAACGTTTCCCGCTTCAGGGTTTAAGAGTTAAGCCGTAGACGTTTCATAAAATCTTCACGGCTAATGCGGTAGAGGGTAACGCAGCGGGTTTCTTACTTCACCCGGCTGATGAATTGACGGTGCTCCCAAAGCGCTATTTCAGCACCAACGGCCCGCAGCCGAACACTTTGCCCGGGCTGACATTGGGCCAACCTTGAGGCCGCCAGCGGAGTGAGGTTTCCAAGGCGCGGATAGCCGCCAATGGTTTGTCGGTCGTTGAGCAATGCGATGGGCTGTCCGTCTGACGGCACCTGCATGGCACCCAGTGATATACCCTCGGAAACCATGGAGGCGGTTCGGCAGTGTAACGGCGGACCCGTCAGGCGGACGCCCATACGGTCGGCCCGGTCATCCACCCACCACTCGGCGTTGAAAGCTTCGAACAGGCTGCGCCCGATGAAATCGGCTACCTGGGCGCCAGGCAGCAGGTTCAGGATTGCGGGTGCGGCGTAGTCCGGTCGTTCCTGCTCCGGGGCTTCGGCTTGAATCGAGCCCGATGTGCCATGGGAAGGTGTTGTGATGGTCAGCTCATCGCCCTCTGCCAAGCGTTGGCCCTGGCCGTTGAATCCGCCCAGTTGTTCCCGAACCACACAGGCAACACTGCCCAAAACGGGGTCGGCCGAGAATCCACCGGCGACGGCAAGATAGGCGCGAAGGCCCTTGACCGGCGTGCCGAACTTTATCTTCTCGCCCTTACCGACTCTGACACTGCGCCACAATGGCAGCGGCCGATCGTTGTGTCGAGCAGACAGGTCTGCGCCATTGGTGTCGGATCGCCGCCTTCGTTTTCGAAGGTGTGCCGGTCAACGGTGACAAATCGGACACGGCCTCCAACCTTCAGCAAACTGAAGCCGTCGCGATCCCTTGCCAGATCAGGGCCGACGCTGGGGTCGTACCAGGTGGCAAGCTCGTGCAGGTCCCCTTCGCCACCGGCATCGTCCGGGACCAGCCGGGCTAGAATATTGACCAGTTGCTCGCGGGCTTGCCAGGCGCTGGTTTGCAGCGGGTCAAAGATGACCAGCAGGGTGGTGTAGGACGGCACCAGATCGACTAGCGTTGCGCCGAATGCCGCCTCGCAATCGCGAGTCAGGGCGGTCAGCCACAGCAGATTATTCTCCTCGATGGTGCCGAACAGGCGGATCATCCAGCCGTCAATGCCCGGGGGCTCGAGCCTCGGCAGGCCAGCATGGCTCATTGGGCCAAAGCTCTCGCCCATGTCGGCGTTCAGCTTCAAATTTGCCATAGTAACCTCGCTATTTCTTTAGAAACGGGTTTCATGTGGGTCACCTAAGCAGTTCTGGCAGGAACGTGGCTACCTGCGGGAACAGCACCAATACGATCGCCATCAGGAACATGATGCCCACATAGGGCATGGCACCTTTCATAACGTCGCTGAAGGGCCCATCTTTGCGAACACCCTGTACCACATAGAGGTTAAGTCCCACCGGGGGCGTAATCAGCGCCATTTCAATGAGAAGAATGATTAGAATGCCAAGCCACACAGGATCGAAGCCGAGGGCGATAATGATCGGGGCGACAATGGGAATAGTGATGACCATCAAAGACAGGGTTTCAATGAAAAAACCGAGAACGATGTAAAGCAGGATGACCAGCATCAGCGTGGAATAGGGGCCAATACCAGCGTTCTCCAGGAAAGCGGTCAGCTCTCGAGTTACCCCGGCGGAGGCCAGCACAAAGTTCAAAAAGTAGGAGGCAATGATGATCAGCATGATCATGCCGGTGGTTTTCATGGTGCCGTCCAACGCCTGGGTAATAACACTCACGGACAACTTGCCCATAAATGCGGCAATCATTAGCGCGCCCAGTACACCCAGCGAGGCCGCTTCGGTAGGTGTTGCCACGCCAGCGTAAATGGACCCAACCACAATACCGAACAGCGTTAAAACCGGCACCAAATGTTTAAGGCCGGAAAATCTCTCCCCCCAGCTGTGTGACACGCTGGGCCCGCCCAGGCTCGGTTTCCAGATGCAAATCAGAGCGGTACCCACAATGAACATGAGCGCAAGCAACAGGCCGGGTATGAGGCCGGCGGCAAACAGTTGTGGAATCGAGGTTTCGGTCAGAAAACCATAAACAATCAGGTTGATCGACGGCGGAATCATGATACCAAGTGTGCCGCCGGCAGCAATCGAACCGGTGAACAGCTTGGGGTCGTACCCCATTTCCTTCCCTTGTGGCAGCGCCACTGTGCCGATGGTGGCTGCGGTCGCAACGCTGGAACCGGAGGTGGCCGAAAACAGGGTAGCGGTGCCAATGTTGGCGTGGAGCAGGCCGCCGGGAAAGGCCGCATAGAGACCACCATATTGCCGGTAAAGCCTCCGGCCGGTGTTAGCGGGATCGAGGTTTGGTACATCGGCACGTTGCGGCCTTGGTCAATATGCCGGATGCGCAGGCCGGACTGAATCAAGGCGTGCTCGAAAGTGAATGAACAACCAAGAGCGAAAGTCACCAGTTCGTCCCGCCATTCACCCGCCACATCAGTAACCGTTTCGCTGGCGACGCCATTTCGATAAACGCGGTAGGCGGGCACATCACGGGCGATGTCGAGGTCGGAAGCCATGGCTGCGCAGGTGCGGTCGCCGGGTTCGCTAATCGCCAGTAACGGGCAGGGTTTCGGGTTTGCCTGGCAGAACCGGAGAAAACCGGCGGCTTCGGCTTCGGGCAGAATAACCAGATTGACTCGAACATAACCGCTGGCAAGGCCGGAGGTCGGGCCGGTAAGCAAGCCTTTCCGGGCGGCCTCGCGCACCGCTTTGGGTGTGGAGTGCGCATTCAGGGTGTGGGACGCTGCCATGGTTCTGCCTCAAAAATGGATGACTTAAACATTTAAGATGCAGCTGACGATTAATACAATTCGAAACTTGGGATCAGCCGTGATCGAAAAAACTGATCAGTGAGTGTTGTCGGGGTGTGCAGAGGGGATTTTTGGAGCTGGCACTCTCGCTTCTGCGATGGACAATGCCAGTTCTGCGATAGCCTGCACCACGTTTCCGCCGGCGGTGGCGCGATAAGCGGCGCTGAAAACCAGGTCAGGAAGCTCCGCATTGACCACAAACCGGCGCAAGGTACCCGTACTGAGCTCGTGCTGGAGAATTTCCCAGGGCAGTGCGCTGACACCCAGGCCGCCCACCGTCATCCGAATGATCGTGGACAGCGACGAACTTGCGTGAATCCGCGTGGAGTGGTTCATCGGGTCCACCAGGGAGCGAATGGCTATGTAGGGTGCGCTATTTCTTGGGTAAGTTACGATGGGCCAGGTGGACAATTCCGCCAGTGACATCGGCTTGTCGGGAATGTTGAGCTTGGGGCTGGCCACCCAGATCAGGGAATAATGGCAGAGATTCTGGTTGATGATGCCGGGCTGGTTCACGCCTCCCATCAGGAATGCGATATCAATGTCGTGGTTGACCAGTTTCTCGGCCAGATTGACGGAGATATCGACATCAAGCTCCAGGTTGACAGCAGGATAGGCCTCACTGACCCGCTCAATAAGTTGCGGTAGCCATGTATGTGCGATCGTTTCTGAAACCGCCAGGCGCACAGTGCCCTGAATCGATGAAGGTTTCGCCACCGCCTGCATCATCTCCCCATGTAGGCTCAGCATTTTTTCTGCGAAGACCAGGAACTCCCGGCCTTTGGCAGTGAGCGCGACCTTTTTGGCTGAACGATTGAACAGCTCCACGCCCAGTTGGTCTTCGAGGCCAGCAATCCGAGCAGAAACAGTAGGCTGAGAAGCGTAGACCCGGCTTGCCGCCGCCCGGAAACTGCCAAGTCTTGCAATCCAGACGAAAGTTTCCAGTGTTCGAATTTTCATGATTACCGCTCAACTGCAGACAATATAGTCAGACCATAAGCCAAGCTGGCGGGCACTGACAAAACAACGCATCCAGCAGCGACGTTTTGGTCTTTGTTTCTGCATCTTTGCGTTGTTTGGCTTCTGTAAAATCAGCCTCTTGCTGCGGCCGTAACGATCAATTCAACCTTTAATTCAGGCCTTGCCAAGCGTGCCTCACCACAAGCCCGGGCAGGGGCATGGCCAGC
The DNA here is from genome assembly GCF_002563815.1 of Marinobacter sp. LV10R520-4. Lineage (NCBI taxonomy): Bacteria > Pseudomonadati > Pseudomonadota > Gammaproteobacteria > Pseudomonadales > Marinobacteraceae > Marinobacter > Marinobacter sp. LV10R520-4. The sequence continues at coordinate 1,705,311 of NZ_PDJM01000001.1, forward strand.
CGGTACCCACGCGTCCCACACCGCGTTCATAGCCTCGAAGTCGGCCATATCAGACAGCCAGATGACCACCTGCAATAAATCTTCACGGCTGGAGCCAACGCTCTTTAATAGTGCATCAACGCGCGCAAGCGCTTCACGGGTTTGGTCAGCCACGTCATCAGAGGCGTTGCCGACTTGGCCAGCCAGATACACGGTCTGATTGTGAACAACAGCGCGGCTCATTCGAGTGCCTGTTTCAAATCGTTGAATTTCCATAAATCCCTCTTGGTAAGAAATCTGGCTTAAGATGATAACAGCAATGCTGTTATGGCGCTTAAGCGCACTTTTAAGGCTTTTTTGGTGGCGCGGTCATCGGTTTCTGGAAGTGCCAAACGGTACTTTCTGATGCAGGCTGAAAGTTCGCGTATCATCGTGCTAATTTTATGGATCTATTTTATGCGATTACCTACGAATTAGGCGTCTGCGAAGCCCTCGAAGCTGCGTCCTCGCATACAAAATTTTTTTAATAAAATGGATTCAATAACCATGACAGATCAGATAAGAGTAGCCATTGCCGGTTATGGCAATTTGGGCCGGGGCGTGGAAGCGTCTTTGGCACAAAATCCGGACATGGAGCTGATTTGCGTGTTTAGCCGCCGTGATTCTGCCAGCGTGACGCTTTTGGATCGTAAGGTACCGGTATACGCCATGGCGGATGTTGAGCAGTATCAGGATGAAGTGGATGTGATGATTCTGTGTGGCGGCTCTAAAGCCGATCTGCCAGAACAGGGGCCATACCTGACGCAGTTTTTCAACACCGTGGACAGTTTTGACACCCATGCAAAAGTGAATGAACACTTCGCAGCACTGAATGATGCAGCGCAAAAGTCCGGCAACATTGCGCTTTTGGCTGCGGGCTGGGACCCCGGTCTGGCGTCACTGAACCGTTTGTTTGGTGAAACCATTTTGCCGGAAAGTAACACCGATACCGATACCCAAAACAAACAGATCATCGAGTGCTCGTTGGCTCTGGGCAGTAACTTTGAGTTCACCGCCCGTGTTCTGGTGGCATACGCTCGGGCTGTTTTTAGGCTGGCCCGCTCAGGTGAGATTGGAGCCAAAACCGTGTTTGATGTTGCACCGGGTTTGCTGTCACCCAAAAGTCCGTCGCAGCTGCGTAAAGAGCTGCTCTGATTACAACGCTCGCGGAGAATACAATGGCCCATTCCAATGAGGATTGAAGCCGAGAATTTGCCAGACAGCTCCATCAGCTGTTCAAGCTGCCAAGCCTGCTGTTGCCGCCTGGAAGTCATGCTGATTACCGAGACTGGTGTGCCAGAGCGCTTCATTGCAACTGACCAGTGGGGTAGCCGCACCATGGCCCGACTGGACGATGGCTGGTGCGCCGCGTTGGACCGCCATACCATGTCTTGTTCAATCTATCAGAAGCGCCCGTTCATCTGCCGCGAGTTTGAAATGGGCGGCTACGAGTGCATCGTTGAGCGTGCCGTGCCTTAGCGTCTTTCAAGACTGTAAGCCTTGTTGCCCGTGTCGGTGTGTTATTGTGTCAATTAGCTACTATTACGCGAGCTACTCAAATCGCGACAGCACGAATTGGAAGGGTGATTGGCAATGAACATAAATGATGTAGCGTTTTCAGTTTTGGATTTAGCCTCTACAAAAGACAGCGATGAAGGCGCAACGCCGGCTTTACATCGCTCACTGGAGGTGGCCAGACACGTGGAAGAGTTAGGCTTCAACCGTTACTGGGTGGCCGAACACCACAATATGGACGCCATTGTCAGCTCCGCCACCGCGGTTGTGGTTGGTTATCTGGCGGCGGGCACGCAGAAAATTCGCGTGGGGGCAGGGGGCGTGATGCTGCCAAACCACGCGCCCATCGTGATCGCCGAACAGTTTGGCACTCTGGAAGCGCTTTACCCGGGCCGTATTGACCTGGGCTTGGGCCGTGCGCCTGGCACTGACCCACTCACATCCCGCGCTTTGCGCAAACACCTGAGCGGAAGTGTGGATGATTTTCCTGCGGACGTGGAAGAGCTACAGGCATTTCTGGGGCCGCGCCAGCCAGGCCAAAAAGTCGTGGCTATGCCGGGCGTGGACAGCAACGTGCCGATCTGGTTATTGGGTTCCAGCTTGTTCAGCGCACAACTGGCGGCAAAAAAGGGTTTGCCTTACGCCTTTGCGTCGCACTTTGCGCCGCGCATGATGATGCAGGCGATAGAAATATACCGCAGCCAGTTTCAGCCCTCGGTATGGCTGGACAAGCCCTATGTGATGCTGGGTGTGCCTTTGGTTGCCGCAGACACCGATGAGCAGGCCGAGTTTTTAGCCACCACGACCCATCAGCGTATACTGTCGCTGATCCGTGGCCAGAGCCTGAAGATGCGCCCGCCCGTGGCGAGTATGGATGGCCTGTGGCACCCCCAGGAAGAGCAAACCGTGCGAGATTTTCTGGGTCTGGCGATGATTGGCAGTGGCGACACCGTCAAACAGAAGCTGCAAACCCTTTTACAGCACACCCAGGCGGACGAACTTCTTTTCACCTGCGATCTCTATAACCAGAAGGACCGCTTGCGTTCGTTTGAGATTCTGGCTGCGCTCAAGAATTAGCCGGGCCGGTTATTTTTCCTGAGCGGCTTTTACCCGAATTTTGTTGGTGCCCAGACGGGTCTCGTGCAACTTTGCCTTGGCCAGTTTGGCCTGTTTTGCGTCAGGCATCTCAACGAAACCAAAGCCCTTTGATTTGCCGGTTTCTTTATCCAGAACCAGAGTGCATTCGGTCACGGTGCCATGTGCCTCAAACAGCTCGCGGATTTCCTGTTCGGTGGTGGTGCGGGCGAGATTACGAACTAGTAGTTGCATGTTAGGCCATAGTAATAGGGTGAAAGAAAGTGATGTCAGCGATTGTTTCAGCATGGCTGGATAAGAACAAGCGCCACAGGCAACTTTGCGTTTTGCAGCGGCTTTTTCTGGTGATCATAAAGGTGGATTGCCGTGTTCCAGCTGGCGACTAGTGCTTGTCGAAATTTTCCAGAAACCGATAACGCTCCGCGCGCGCCGTGCGCATTTCCGCTTCGCGATTGTTCGCTAACACTTCCTGCACATAGCTGATGTGCTCGCCTGCGCTACGCCGGGCGTCGTCTGGCCGTGCTTCCATAATGGCCTGAAACAGCGCGCTGTGCTGGTTCACCAGGCGCTCGCGAGTTTCACCACGCAGCTCGTACATGCCGCCGATGTTCGTCACCACGTTGCGTTTGAGCAGGTCAAACAGGCCACGCATGGTGTGCAGTAACACCATGTTGTGGCTGGCCTCGGCAATGGCCATGTGAAAGCGCGCGTCGGTAACGCCTTCTTTGGAGCGAGCCTCCTGGCTGTGGGGACTATCGCTGTAACAGGCCTGAAGTTCATCAAAGGCTGCCTGCAAATGTTGGCGGTCTACTTTGGTGGCGCGCAAGGCGGCGTAGTAGGCACAATCTGCTTCCAGAGTGTGGCGAAACTCCAGCAAATCCTGATGGGCTTCGGGGTGGTTTTCCAACAGCGACAGTAACGGGTCGCTAAAGCTGGATCCCAGCTTATCGCTAACGTAATTGCCGCCGCCCTGACGGCTGATCAGCAGCCCTTTGGCCACCAGCTTCTGCACTGCTTCCCGCAGTGACGGCCGCGACACCCCAAATTGTTCAGCCAGAGCCCGCTCTGCGGGCAGCCGTTCGCCGGGCTTCAGGGCGCCTTCCAGAATCATGCTTTCCAGCCGGTCCATAATTGTGTCAGACAGCCGGCGTGGGCGAATTTGTGGCATTTCCATCTTTGACACCTTTGGTAAGACCAATTTCTAAATTTAACAAGGTTTTGCCGTCTTCATCAATACCCCTGTACGACTACGTATACTAATGTCTATTAAATTTCGTTTGACACCGCACCTGATGTTTTTTTAACCTGTTAGCGCTGGATTGTAAATTGGTATTACCAATTACAAAAAAGCCCAGCCAATAACAAGTACAGGAGCTCTTTTATGTCGACGGGTTTATTTGCCTTTTTTGCCTTTGTCCCCATTCTGCTGGCCGGCATTTTGCTGATCGGCCTGCGCTGGCCAGCTCGGCAGGCCATGCCGCTGGTGTATCTGGCCAGTGTCGGCATCGCCCTGTTTGCCTGGGACATGTCTTTTAACCGGGTGCTGGCCTCTTCCCTGCAGGGGCTGGTTATCACACTGGGTCTGCTGTGGATTATTTTTGGCGCTATTTTGCTGCTTAATACCCTCAAACATTCTGGCGCCATCATGGTTATTCGCGCCGGCTTTACCACCATCAGCCCAGATAGACGAATTCAGGCTATTATCATTGCCTGGTTGTTCGGCTGTTTCATTGAAGGTGCGTCGGGCTTCGGAACACCGGCAGCCATCGCTGCGCCTTTGCTGGTGGCCGTCGGTTTCCCGGCCATGGCAGCTGTATTGATGGGTATGTTGGTACAGAGTACGCCGGTGTCATTCGGTGCTGTGGGTACACCGATTATTGTCGGGGTGAATACCGGGCTTGATACCGCCACCATTGGTGCGCAACTGGCAGCTAATGGCTCCAGCTGGGACGCGTACCTGCAGCTGATCACCACTCAGGTCGCCTCTATCCACGCGATTGTTGGCACGTTTATGCCTCTTATCATGGTGATTATGCTGGTGCGCTTTTTTGGTAAGGACAGAAGCTGGCGCGCGGTGTTTGAAGTGCTGCCTTTTGCCCTGTTTGCTGGATTGTCGGTCACCATACCTTACGTGCTGACCGGTATTTTTCTGGGGCCTGAATTTCCGGCGCTGATGGGTGGCCTGGTGGGCTTGGCAATCGTTACTACGGCGGCGCGCAAAGGCTTTTTGGTTCCAAAAACCACCTGGGACTTCGCCGATCGTAAAGACTGGCCGCAAGAATGGCTGGGCACCATCGAAATGAAATTGGACGAGCTGACGGCCAGGCCCATGAGCAGCTTCCGCGCCTGGTGCCCGTATCTTTTGGTGGCGGTGTTGCTGGTGGTTAGCCGGGTGTTCCCGGAAGTGACCGCGCTGTTCAAGTCCGTATCACTGAGCTTCAGCAATCTGTTGGGTGAAGCCGGCATTGGCGCGGGTATTCAGCCGCTGTATTTGCCCGGTGGTATTCTGGTAATGGTGGTGCTGGCGACGTTCTTTATACACCGCATGAAGGTGAAAGAGCTGGGCGATGCAGTGAAAGAATCCAGCGGCGTGCTGCTCAGTGCGGGCTTTGTGCTGCTGTTCACGGTGCCCATGGTGCGCATTCTGATCAACTCCGGCGTTAACGCCGCGGATCTGCCCAGCATGCCAATTCTGATGGCCAGCTATGTGGCCGACACCGTAGGCGGCATTTACCCGCTGGTGGCACCGAGCGTTGGTGCTCTGGGCGCCTTCCTGGCGGGTTCCAATACCGTTTCCAATATGATGTTTAGCCAGTTCCAGTTTGGTGTTGCCACCAACCTTGGTTTGTCGACCGCGTTAATGGTGTCGGTTCAGGCGATCGGTGCTGCTGCCGGTAATATGGTGGCCATTCACAACGTAGTGGCGGCATCGGCTACTGTTGGGCTGCTTGGCCGCGAGGGTGCAACGTTGCGCCGCACTGTATGGCCAACGCTGTATTACGTGCTGATGACGGGCATAATTGCTTTGATTGCGGCCTATGTGCTGGACTTTACAGACCCGTTAATGGCTCTTTAACTGGCTGATGGCTATTCGTCAGCTGAGGGCTCTTTAGTTAGCTGAAGGCTCAATGACATTGCATTGAAGGCGTCCCGTGCTTGCGGGGCGCACATCCTGCAAACTGAACAGGACATGCCTGATGATTATTTCTGCGTCTACCGATTACCGCGCCGCGGCCAAACGCCGACTTCCACCTTTCTTGTTTCATTATATCGACGGCGGCTCATACAACGAGCACACGCTTAAGCGCAACGTTGAAGACCTGTCAGACATTGCCCTGCGCCAGCGGGTATTGAATGACATGACCCAGCTAGACCTGAGCACCGAGCTGTTTGACGAAACCCTGTCAATGCCGGTAGCCCTGGCGCCGGTAGGTTTGACCGGCATGTACGCCCGCCGCGGTGAAGTGCAGGCTGCACGTGCCGCTGCCAATCTGGGCGTGCCGTTTACCATGTCGACTGTGTCGGTGTGCCCGATTGAAGAAGTGGCCACCGCCATCAGCCGGCCTATGTGGTTTCAGCTGTATGTGTTGAAAGACCGCGGCTTTATGCGCAACGCGCTGGAGCGGGCCAAAGCCGCCGGTGTAACCACCCTGGTGTTCACTGTAGACATGCCAGTACCCGGCGCCCGCTACCGCGATGCCCACTCCGGTATGAGTGGGCCCTACGCGGCGCAACGTCGCATATTACAAGCGATGACGCACCCGCACTGGGCGTTGAATGTGGGCTTGCTGGGCAAGCCCCATGACCTGGGCAACATCTCCGCTTACCGCGGCAGCGCTACTGGCCTGGGCGACTACATTGGCTGGCTGGGCGACAATTTTGATCCGTCCATCTGCTGGAAAGACCTGGAGTGGATACGCGAGTTCTGGGATGGCCCGATGGTCATCAAAGGCATACTGGACCCGGACGACGCCCGTGATGCCCGCAGCTTTGGTGCCGATGGCATCATTGTATCGAACCACGGTGGCCGCCAGCTCGATGGTGTGCCTTCTACCTGTCGTGCCTTACCAGCCATTGCGGACGCAGTGAAAGGTGATATGAAAATTCTGGTGGATTCAGGCATCCGCACCGGTCTGGATGTGTTGCGCATGTTGGCTCTTGGCGCCGACTGCACAATGATCGGGCGCGCCTACATTTATGCACTGGCGGCGGATGGCGAAGCGGGTGTTACGAATCTGCTGAAACTGATTGAAAGCGAAATGCGCGTAGCCATGGTGTTAACGGGCGCGCGAACCATTGCCGACATCAGCCCTGATTTGTTGGTTCGTGAATTAAAGCGGGCTGCCCAATAACGACGTATTAGCAGCAATGTATCAGCAGCCACAGACGAGTGCCCCCGGGAGATACTATGAGCTTGCCCGCCGATTTTGTGAGTGCCGTGAATCAGCTGATTCCGCAGCAGCGGCGTTTTGATGATCCCCTGTCCACACTGGCCTTTGGCACCGACGCCAGCTTCTACCGCTTGATTCCCAAGCTGGTGGTGCGGGTGAACGCTGAACACGAAGTTGTTGCGTTGCTGCTGCTGGCGGGTAAGCACCAAGTACCGGTCACCTTTCGGGCTGCCGGTACCAGCTTGTCGGGCCAGGCCATCAGCGACTCGTTACTCATAGTGCTGGGCGACGGCTGGAATAAGCGGGAAATCCTGGATAACGGTGACCGTATTCGGCTGCAACCCGGAGTGATTGGCGCGCATGCTAACGCCGTGCTGGCGCCTCTGGGGCGCAAAATCGGGCCAGATCCCGCATCTATTAACGCCTGCAAAATTGGCGGAATTGTGGCGAACAACGCCAGCGGCATGTGTTGCGGCACCGCGCAAAACAGCTATAAAACTTTGAACGCCATGCGCCTGGTGCTGGCAGACGGCCAGGTGTTAGACAGCGAAGACCCCACCAGCGTAGCCGCCTTCAGCAGCAGCCACAGCGAACTGCTGGAACAGCTGGCGCAATTAGGCCGGGACACCCGCGCCAACAGCCCGCTGGCCGAGCGAATCCGTCACAAATACCGGATGAAAAACACCACTGGTCTGTCGTTGAATGCCTTGGTGGATTTTGATGACCCGCTGGATATTCTGACCCACCTGATGGTGGGCTCCGAAGGCACCCTGGGTTTTATCAGCTCGGTTACTTACGACACCGTGCCCGAGTACCCGCACAAAGCCACCACTCTGGTGGTGTTCGGTAATGTTGAAGACTGCTGCCGCGCCGTGCCCCTGTTGAAGCAACAGCCGGTGGACGCGGTGGAGTTAATGGATCGGCGCAGTATGCGCTCGGTGGAAAATCAGCCCGGCCTGCCGGCCTGGGTGAAAAACCTTTCCGACGATGCCTGCGCTTTGCTGATTGAAACCCGCGCCGCCAGCCAATCGCTGCTGCATGAGCAGATCGGGCTGATTCGAACAGTGCTGGCGCCGTTCCACGTGGAACAACGGGTTGATTTCACCGAAGACGCTACTCTGTCTGGCCAGCTCTGGGCCATTCGCAAAGGCACCTTTCCCGCCGTTGGTGCGGTTCGTCCCACCGGTACCACCGTTATTATCGAAGACGTAACTTTCCCCATTCCACAGCTGGCGGAGGGCGTTAACCGCCTGATCAAGCTGTTTGAAAAACACAGCTATCACGAGGCCATCCTGTTCGGTCATGCGCTGGAGGGCAACCTGCATTTTGTATTCACCCAAAGCTTTGACGAGCCTGAGCAAGTGGCCCGCTACGAAGCGTTTATGGGCGATGTGGCACAACTGGTGGCGGTGGAGTTTGGCGGTTCGTTAAAAGCCGAGCACGGCACTGGCCGTAATATGGCGCCGTTTGTGGAGCTCGAGTGGGGCACCGATGCCTACCAGCTGATGTGGACAATAAAACGCCTGCTGGACCCACAGGGCATTCTGAATCCGGATGTGGTGCTGTCGGAAGACCCGGGCATTCATTTGAAAAACTTCAAGCCGCTGCCGGCGGCCAACGAGATTATCGACAAGTGCATTGAATGCGGCTTCTGCGAACCGGTGTGTCCGTCTGAAGGCCTGAGCTTGAGCCCGCGCCAGCGCATTGTGATCTGGCGTGATATTCAGGCCAAAAAGCGTGCCGGTGTAGACACTCGTGAGCTGGAAGAAGCCTACCAATATCAGGGTATAGACACCTGTGCCGCTACCGGTCTTTGCGCCCAGCGCTGTCCGGTGGGTATTAACACCGGTGACCTGGTGCGCGAGTTGCGCGCCGACAAGGCGCATTACGATTCTCGCGCCGATTGGCTGGCCGCACACTTTGCGACGGCCCTGAAGGGCACCCGGCTGATGCTGAAAGCGGCCGACACCGCCAATCGATTGTTAGGAGCGCCTCGGCTGCAGCGCTGGACCGAAGCCAGCAAAAAACTCAGCGGTGGTCGTGTACCGTCCTGGAACCCAGCCATGCCGCAACCGGTGCGCTGGGTTGAACATGCGAAGCCATCGGTAGCAACGGAAAAGCCGCGGGTGGTGTACCTGCCGGCGTGCGTGTCCCACGCCATGGGCCCGGCCCGTTCTGACAGCGAGCAAGCGCCGCTGCTGGAAAAAACCCGCCAGCTGTTGGAAAAGGCCGGCTACGAAGTCGTGTTCCCAGAGGCCATGGATTCGTTGTGCTGCGGACAGCCATTTGCGTCCAAAGGCTACCCACAGCAGGCGGATCGCAAACGCAGCGAAATGCTGGCGGCAGTAAAACGTGCCAGCCGCGACGGCCGCGACCCGATTTATTGCGACACCAGTCCCTGCACCTTGCGACTGCTGCAACAGCAAAATCACGGCCTCGATATTTATGACCCGGTGCGCTTTATTCGCAGCCATCTGTTCGACCGGCTCGAGTTTATGCCGCAGAGCGAATCGGTGGCGGTTCACGTTACCTGCAGTACCCAGCACTTGGGGGAAGGGCAGGCACTGATTGATATTGCCCGTAAGTGCAGCACCAATGTAGTGGTGCCGGATGACATTCACTGCTGCGGCTTTGCCGGCGACAAAGGCTTCACCACGCCGGAACTGAACGGCCACGCTTTGCGAACCTTGCAGCCGGTGGTTCAGCATTGCACCGAGGGCGTATCTACCAGCCGTACCTGTGAAATTGGTTTGAGCAGTCACAGTGGCGTGGATTACCACAGCCTGGTGTATCTGGTGGATAGAGTTACTCAACCAAAAAGCGTACAAAACTGAATATCAGCCGGTTTTTAGGTGTAGATTATTGGTGGTTTTGCGCGGGTTTGTAACCTTATAGCGCCGACGACAGTTGAATGTCGCCGTACCAGGCGCTCGCATTCTCCCCAGTGTTGTCGGAATCCGACATGATGGCAATGCCGATAATGGCTGGCGGTTCTTCACCAAAGGCCTTGCGGTAGTCCGCCATAATATCCCGCTCAACGCTCACCCAATTCCCGGCTTTTTCCGCACCGCTGCTCACTGCTAACATTCGGGTTTTATCGGTGTAAGGGTTATTCACCCATTCGCCGATAGGCAGCCGGTTCGCCCAAATGTAGTTAATGGCATTACCCGGTAGCGTTTCCCCGAACACCACTTCCACCGCTTTGCGTTTTGCGCGCTCAAAAAACCCGGCGTTGTCGGGCTGAAACTCAAAAGCCACGTAAATGCGTGCCGGGTAATCATCGCCACTTTTGCTGCGGGCATCGCCCTTGGCAAACACATTCGACACCTTCCAGCGCCAGCGCAGAATCAACGAACTCTGAGGTTGCACGTTTAACCGCGCTATCAGCCCGGATGCGCTTCCCGCAGTGTCGGCTTTGACCACCTGCACGCCGTCCTCAACCAACAGTTGATAGCGGGAATGCTGATCTATGTTGGGAAATTCCAGCGGCTCCCAGCCGTCGGTGATGCTTGTCATTTCAGAGAAGCGAGGTAGGTGGGGCGCTGTCTCTTCTGATTGAGAAAATGCGACTGAACTGAACATGAACAACGCCAGTATCGGGAGGGTTGTTGAGAGTGGTGTCGGGAATGTCGAGAGTGTGGAGAGAATCTTGTTCATTGGGTTATTCCCGTATATAGTGTGTTTGTTATTGGTCAAATACCAGATGTAGTGAGCTACGATTATTTTTTAACGGCTCAAATCACTATAGCTGGTAACGGGAATCCGGTGAGACTCCGGAACTGACGCGCAGCGGTATTGGGGAACAAGTGTGGCACAGAGACACTGGCAGTTGCCGGGAAGTCGCCACACAAGGCCGAACGAACAGACACACCGTTCACGCCCCTAAGTCCGAAGACCTGCCAAGAACGCATCACTGCACCTTCGCGACACAGGTGAGCAGCAACAGTTTCAGTAACAGCACTCCAGTCTGCATGGCTTGGTGCATGTTACTGCCTGATGGCACCTTCAAAACTTGCCTCGGTTGTGACTGCCTGCGTACGCGAAGACAACGAATAAACGCGTATTCAGGATAACCCGCTATGTCTACCCTCTCTAACGATCTGTCGAACACACTACAGGCCGAAACCCCCGCTGCGAGCACCGCCACCGCGGCGTCGCTGCAAGTGATTAAGCGCAACGGCAACCTGGTCAATTTTACCCCTTCAAAAATCAGTGTTGCCGTGACCAAAGCGTTTCTGGCGGTGGAAGGCGACCAGGCGGCAGGCTCTGCCCGCATAAATGACGCCGTTCACAGGGTAACCGATCAGGTGGTACAGGCCATCAGCCGCCGCCTGAAAGCGGGCGGTAAAGTTCACATTGAAGACATTCAAGACCAGGTAGAACTGGCTCTGATGCGCGCCGAGGAGCAGAAAGTGGCGCGGGCCTACGTTCTCTACCGTGAAGAGCACGCCCGCGAACGCGCCCTGCACGAGCCGGTAGAGGCTCACCCAACCCTGACCGTAAAACAAGCTGGCGGCCGCACCGTACCGCTAGACCTGGGCTTGATGAAGCAGCAGGTCGACAACGCAGCCTTCGGGCTAGACGGCATTGACGCCGAATCCCTGGTGGAAGAATCCATCCGCAACCTGTACAACGGCATCGACGAATCCGAAGTATTGTCGGCGCTGATTATGACCGCCCGCGGCCGTATAGAGCGCGAACCGGACTACAGCGCCGTAACCGCCCGTCTGCTGCTGGAACAGCTGCGGCTAGAAAGCGTAACCGCGCTGAAACTCGACACCTCTTTAAGCCTTGTCGACGTCTACCCGCAAGCCCTGAGCACCTTCATCAACGCCGGTATTCGTTACGAATTGCTGGACGAAGCCATGGCCGCTTTCGACATGGAACGCCTGGGCGCCGCATTGAAACCCGAGCGTGACCTACAGTTTGGCTTTCTGGGTCTGCAGACTCTGTATGACCGGTACTTCCTGCACTGGAAAGAAGACCGCCTGGAACTGCCACAGGTCTTCTTCATGCGTGTGGCCATGGGCCTGTCCTTGCGTGAAGACGATCCCAACAGCCGCGCCATCGAGTTCTATGACCTGCTGTCGTCCTTCGACTATATGTCGTCTACCCCCACATTGTTCAACAGCGGCACCCGCCATTCCCAGCTGTCGTCCTGCTACCTGACCACCGTGGGCGACGACCTGGAAGCCATCTACGGCTCTATTCGCGATAACGCCATGTTGTCAAAATGGGCCGGCGGTTTGGGTAACGACTGGACACCGGTGCGGGCCATGGGTGCACGCATCAAAGGCACCAACGGCCAAAGCCAGGGCGTAGTGCCTTTCCTGAAAGTGGTGAACGACACCGCCGTGGCCGTGAACCAGGGCGGCAAGCGCAAAGGCGCCGTGTGCGCCTACCTGGAAAGCTGGCACCTGGACATCGAAGAGTTTCTGGAACTGCGTAAAAACACCGGTGACGAACGCCGCCGCACCCATGACATGAACACCGCCAACTGGGTGCCAGATTTGCTGATCGAGCGCATGCGCCAAGATCGCGACTGGACCCTGTTCAGCCCCAACGACGTGCCCGATTTGCACGATTTATACGGCAACGCCTTCCGCGAGCGCTACCAGCACTACGAAGCCTTGGCGGCAGAAGGCAAAATCGAACTGTTCAAAACCATCCCCGCCAAGCAGCTGTGGCGCAAAATGCTGACCGTGCTGTTTGAAACCGGCCACCCGTGGATAACCTTCAAAGACCCCTGCAACCTGCGCTCGCCGCAGCAACACAAAGGCGTGGTTCACAGCTCTAACCTGTGCACAGAAATCACCCTGAACACCAGCGCCGACGAAATCGCCGTGTGCAACTTGGGCTCGGTAAACCTGGCCGCCCACATCAACAACGGCGAGCTGGATGTAAAGCGCCTGGAACGCACCGTCGACACCGCCGTGCGGATGCTTGATAACGTTATAGACATCAACTTTTACGCCGTACCCCAAGCGCGTAACTCCAACCTGAAACACCGCCCGGTAGGCCTGGGTTTGATGGGCTTCCAAGACGCGCTCTACGCTCTGCGCTTGTCATACACCAGCCCGCAAGCGGTCGAATTTGCCGATGTGGCCATGGAGCAGCTGAGCTACTTCGCCATTCGCGCCTCTGCCCGGCTGGCGGCCGAACGCGGCGCTTATGAAAGCTATGAAGGATCGCTGTGGAGCCAGAACATACTGCCCATCGACTCCATCGAACTGCTGAAAGCGGCGCGCCTTGAAGGTGACCTGAGCGTGAATACCGACAGCCGCCTGGACTGGGCGCCGGTGCGCGACCTGATCGCCAAGCACGGCATGCGTAACAGCAACGTGATGGCCATTGCGCCTACCGCCACCATTTCCAACATCGTGGGCGTGTCGCAATCCATCGAGCCGGCGTACCAGAACCTGTTCGTCAAATCGAACCTGTCGGGCGAATTCACCGTGGTGAATCCCTCGCTGGTGCGTGACCTGAAGGCCGAAGGCTTGTGGGACAACGTGATGGTGAACGACCTGAAGTATTACGACGGCAGCGTGCAGCAAATCGAGCGCATACCCACCGAACTGAAATCCCGTTACGCCACCGCGTTTGAAATAGACGCCCGCTGGCTGGTAGAAGCCGCATCACGCCGTCAAAAGTGGATTGACCAAGGCCAAAGCCTGAACCTGTACATGGCCCAACCCAGCGGTAAAAAACTCGACGAACTCTACCAACTGGCCTGGGAGCGCGGCCTGAAAACCACCTATTACCTGCGATCCTTGGGCGCCACCGGCGCCAACGAACAAGCCGCAACAGTCGCCGCGCCGCAGCCCCAGGTTTGCAGCATTGACGAACCAGACTGCGAAGCGTGCCAGTAAGCCTTCTGGGGACAGACTTAAGTCTGTCCCCTTACTCCCAACTCCCAAACCCCGGGGACAGACTTGAAGTCTGTCCCCTATTTACCAACAAACTCCCAGGGGACAGACTTCAAGTCTGTCCCCGTACTCAAAGGAACAAACCATGTTGAACTGGGACGAAGACAAAAAACCCGAAAGCAAGATTGCCCTAGACAGCAGCATTGCCCCGGTAAACGCTGCCGACAAGCGCGTCATCAACGGCGAAACCGACATAAACCAGCTAGCCCCATTCAAGTACCCCTGGGCCTGGGAATACTTCATGAACGCCAACAAAAACCACTGGACGCCGCTAGACGTGAACATGTCGCAAGACGTTCACGATTACCACCACCGCCTGAACCCGGCAGAAAAGCACGTATTCGAAAACGTGCTGGCCTACCTGACCACCTCCGACATCATCGCCATGCGCAACATCGGCCTGGCGGTCATGGAGAAAATGACCGCGCCCGAGCTGCAGATTTACCAGGCGCGCCAGGTTTACGAAGAAGCCGTGCACACCTGGACATACCAGCACTGCATTGAAACCCTGAACCTGGACCAGGGCGAAATCTACAACCGCTATCGCGTAGTGCCGCAAATCAACGGCAAAATCCAGATGGCGAACCGCCGCCTGAACGCCGCCATGCGCTCCGACATCAACCTGCGCAACAAAGACGACCTGCAAGAATTCATCATGTCGTATTTGTTCTTCGCCGCCGTCTTTGAAGGCTGCTGGTTCTACAACGGCTTCAGCCCCATCTTCGCCCTGCAGCGCCGCGGCCTGATGCGCGGCACCGGCGAACAGTTCCAGTACATCCTGCGCGACGAAGCCATGCATTTTTCATTCGGCTTGAAAGTGGTTAACCAAATTCTGGAAGAAGAAAACATCAGCTTCGACCCCAAAGCCGTGCGCGACATGTGGGACGAATCCGAAGCCGCCGAAAGCGACTACGCCAACTACATCCTGCGCGACCCCATACTGGGCTACTCCGCGGAATACCACACCGAACAGTTCCGCTTCGTAGCCAACCGCCGCGCCCGCACCGTAAACCTGCCCGAGCCCTTCCCGGGTGCCAAAAACGTATCGCCGTGGCTAGAAGAACAAGCCACCATGCGCAAAGAAAAGAACTTCTTTGAAACGCGAGTGATTGAATACCAGACGGGTGCCCAGCTGGAGTGGTAAGGCGCGCCGAGAGGACATACTAAGGGGATAGAACAAGGAACAAGGGGACAGATTTCAAATCTGTCCCCTATCAATCAAATAGCCAAATCCGCGAAGACCCAGAGCACGACTGACCACTCAACCCAAAGGGCTACGAACCCCTGCAAAACCTTGCCCAAGAACATGGGTGTAGATCTGAGTGGTACGTAAATCAGCATGGCCAAGCAAATCCTGAACCGTGCGAATGTCGTTACCGCGCTTTAGAAGTTCGGTGGCAAAGGTATGCCGGAAAGTGTGGCAGCCTGCGGGTTTGCCAATGCCAGTTGTTGAAACGGCCACCTTTACCGCTTTCTGGACAGAACTGGTGTGAATGTGATGGCGAACCACCTTTCCGAAGTCGTTTTTACTCAGGCTTTGCGAGGTAAACAACCATTGCCAGTCCAGTGACATATCCGCTTTGGGATACTTGCGGGCAAGTGCAAATGGAAGGCTTACCGGTGTTTGAAGAGTAAGGTCTTTTTCTTTCCATGATTTCTGAATAGTACCGATTTGCCTTTGCAGCTCCGAAATCAGCGTGCCCGGCATAAGGGTTGTTCTGTCTTTTGCGCCTTTGCCGTCCCGAACAATGATGACCTGGTTACTGAAATCAATATCCTTTACCCGCAAACGGCATGCTTCGGTTACTCGCAAGCCGGAACCGTACATCAGCGATGCTAAAAGACGATAGGGCCCTTTAAGTTTTTCGATAATCGCCATAGCTTCGTCATGGGAGAGCACGACGGGCAACCGCTTTGGCTTTTTAGAGCGAATAACAGAACCGATTTCCCCGAGAGGTATATCCAGCACTTTGGCGTAAAGAAACACTAAGGCGTTTAAAGCCTGTGCTTGGGTGGCGGCTGCTACGTTACGTGTAACCGCTAGCCAGGTCAGAAATTCATTCACCTCTTTGGGGCCCATATCTCTGGGATGTTTCATCTGGTGAAAACGGATGAAAAAGCGAATCCAGTACCAATAAGATTTTTCCGTACGAATACTGTAACGATTAACCCGAATGACCGCGCGAACCTGATCACGAAGGCGCGGTTGAGGTTGTATGCCGTCCATGTTGGCGTACCTCTTTCTGTTGCTGTATATATGTACAGTATTATTGTATGCGTGAAATCAAGAAGTCAAGCGATTACGTGGTGGGTCGGCCGAAACTGGGCTAACCTATTGTTAAATTGAAGGCTTAAGACTGTGAACTACGATGGAGAAGTGGCACTATCGGGAACGCACTTTTTCACAGTATCGTGGAAAGCGGTCTAGTTGCTGTTATGCAAACCGTTCGTCTTGACGTACGTACCTTATAGCGTACACTGGTGAAAAATTAAACACACCAGAGGTGCGTCATGATCGGAATTACTGCAACTGAGGCACGCAGCAACCTTTATCGGTTGATTGATGAAACCGCCGACTCTCATCAGCCGATCATCATCATGGGCAAGCGGAATAAAGCCGTACTTGTGTCTGAAGAAGACTGGTCTGCTATTCAGGAAACGCTTTACCTGCTTTCCGTGCCAGGTATGCGCGAATCTATTCGTGAGGGGATGGGTGCCCCTGTCGAGGAATGTGATAGGGAGCTGGACTGGTGACATGGACGTTGGTTTACACCAAGCAAGCCCAGAAAGACGCAAAGAAGTTGGCCTCAAGCGGCCTAAAACCAAAAGCCCAAGAGCTGTTGGCGCTGATTTCAGAAGATCCGTATCGAAAACCGCCTCCATTTGAGAAACTTATCGGTGATCTTGCGGGAGCTTACTCACGGAGGATTAATATTCAGCATCGACTGGTGTACCAAGTGCTTGAAGACGAACGAGTAGTCAAAGTTCTCCGACTCTGGAGCCACTACGAATAATGCATAACCAGTCGCTGTTGCCGGACAATATTTCCACCGCTGCGCGGCTCCAAAATTGCCGCAAAGCTTGGCGTTAGCTGGATTGGTGTTGTACCTTTTGGGTGGCTTGGTGCCAGTGGCCTCGGCCCCAGGTTCGTAGCAAAACTGGTAACTTGCAGCTACGCCAAGGCCGTCTGAGTCCGTGGTCAGTTTGGCAGTTTAATCGTTCACCGGCACTGCCATAAAATTTGGTGTTCGCCGTGTGGGGCCGTCCGCGCAAACTTGGGTCTGCGTCTGGTAATCTGGCGTTCAGGTTCGTTAGCCGCATCGGCTGCGGTGCTTTTTAACACTGTGCATCGGCGGATTTTGGTGCAAGAGCAGCAGCGGAGTAGGCTATCACTTTATGTGCCTGGGGCTGGGCTGTCAGTTACACCCAGCTAACAAATCGCAGCAGTACGCGGCCTACGGCCGCCGGACGTCACTGACGTGCCGCCGCTGTGCTCAGCGTTAGCTGGATTGATGTGGTTCTTTTTTGGTGGTTCGGTGCCAGTGTCCTTGGCCCAGAGCTGGCAGCAAAACCGATAAGTTTCGGTGTTTGCCAAGGCCGTCAAAATCGGTGGTCAGTTGTTAGTTCAGCGTTTCAATAGCGGTGACAGAAAGTTAGGTGTTCCGTTTGTGGGGCTGTTCGCCGTGAACACGGTTTTGATCTGCTAATCTGGCGTTCTGGTTCATTCACCGTATCGGTTGCGGTGTTTTTAAACGCAGTGCTCCGGTGGATCTTGGTGCAAAGCAGCAATGGCGCAGGCCATCGTATTGGTTGCCAGGGAGTGGCTTCATCGTTACACCCAGCTAACCAATCAATCAAGTTCGTTCCCGGCCTAGCGGCCGTCCACCGGACGGCTTTTAGCCGCCGCTTATCTCAGCGTTAGCTGGATTTATGTGGTGCCTTTTGGGTAGTTCGGCACCAGTGGCCTTGGTTCAGATTTGGTCGCAAACCGGCGAGTTTTGGTGTTTGCCAAGGCCGTCTAAATGGGTGGTCAGTTGGTAGCTCAGTGATTCAGCAGTGGTGAAAGAAAGTTGAGCGTTCCGTTTGTGGGGCTGTCCGGCGCGCGCTTGGTTTTGATCTGCTAGTCTGATGTTCAGATTCATTCACCGTATGGAGTGCGGTGTTTTTAAACGCGGTGCACCGGCAAATTTTGGTGCAAAGCAGCAGTGGCGCAGGCCATCGTATTGGTTGCCAGGGAGTGGCTTCACCGTTACACCCAGCTAACCAGTCGCTTAAGTTCGTTCCCGGCCTGAAGGCCGTCCACCGGATGCCCTTGTCAGGGCACCGCTTAGCTTCGCGTTATACACATGAAAACCAAAGGAGAAAGCCGTGGGAACCAGCAAGCAATCGCTCCTGAAGCTCAGCGCTATCATAGAGCAGCATTCGGCAAATCAAACGAATATGCCATTTCGCAACATGTTCGCTACTGCTTGCTATCTCTTCGTGATTGGCGAGGAGCAAGCAGCTCGAAAGCAAATGAAGAGCCTTTTCGACTGGTTAGGCTGGGATAACCAGAGAACCTATTTCAGCGCCATACTTGATTCTTTATCGGAATTTGCCCCGAAGTACGCATCTGAAATAGCTGCCAATCAGGAAATTAACAAAATCTTTTACAAAGTCGAGACGCCGGGTAGTTCAGCGTCAGAATCGACAGAAAATGTATAACCATTGCAGGCACGGCGACGCCCACTACATTGCGCCTTCGGCTCCATTCCGCGGGCGCGCATGCTACAAGCGTTATGCAGCATTGAGAGACTGAGGTTGGTACATGAAAAGCGATAAGGCCGATGCGGCACTTTATCTGTTAACGGGGCTTCTTCAGCGTCTTGATGCTGAGCGTCCCGGCATGATTCAGGAAATGATTGCGGGCGTTGAGGGTGATCGGGCTGCACTTCCAGAAAATATTGAGAACAGAGAGTACGTGGAGAAAATTTTTGACGAGGCTGTGGAGTTACTAACACGTGCAAACACTGCATAACCAGTCAATCAAGTTCGTTCCCGGCCTGGAGGCCGTCCACCGGACGGCTTTTAGCCGCCGCTTATCTCAGCGTTAGCTGGATTTATGTGGTGCCTTTTGGGTAGTTCGGCACCAGTGGCCTTGGTTCAGATTTGGTCGCAAACCGGCGAGTTTTGGTGTTTGCCAAGGCCGTCTAAATGGGTGGTCAGTTGGTAGCTCAGTGATTCAGCAGTGGTGAAAGAAAGTTGAGCGTTCCGTTTGTGGGGCTGTCCGGCGCGCGCTTGGTTTTGATCTGCTAGTCTGATGTTCAGATTCATTCACCGTATGGAGTGCGGTGTTTTTAAACGCGGTGCACCGGCAAATTTTGGTGCAAAGCAGCAGTGGCGCAGGCCATCGTATTGGTTGCCAGGGAGTGGCTTCACCGTTACACCCAGCTAACCAGTCGCTTAAGTTCGTTCCCGGCCTGAAGGCCGTCCACCGGATGCCCTTGTCAGGGCACCGCTTAGCTTCGCGTTAGCTGGATTGATTTTGTGCCTTTTGGGTGGCTCGGTGCCAGTGGCCTCGGCCCAGAGTTGGTAGCAAAACCGGCAAGCTTCGGTGTTTGCCAAGGCCGTCGAAACCGGGGGTCAGTTTGGCTGCTTTATCGTTCACCGGCGTTGCCATAAAATTCAGTGTTCGCCGTGCGGGGCCGTCCACGCAAATTTGGTTCTGCGCCTGCTACCCTGAAGTTCAGGTTCGTTCGCCGCATCGGCTGCGGTGCTTTTTGACACTGTGCCTCTGCGGATTTTGGTGCAAGAGCAGCAGCGGAGTAGGCTATCATTTTGAGTGCCAAGAGCTGGGCTGCCAGTTACACCCAGCTAACAAATCGCAGCAGTACGCGGCCTACGGCCGCCGGACGTCACTGACGTGCCGCCGCTGTGCTCAGCGTTAAATGCCAAGAGGAAGTTATGTCAGGGATCGCCAAAACTCCAAGTCCTCCATATTACGCAGTAATTTTCAGCTCAACTCGCACCGAAGGTGATCATGGCTACGGTGCAATGGCCGATAGAATGCTGGAGCTGGCAGCACAACAAGAAGGGTTTCTTGGTATAGAGTCAGCCCGTGAGGATGTCGGTATTACTGTCTCGTACTGGGCCAGCGAGGAATCCATCAAAAGTTGGAAGCAAAACGCAGAGCATCTTGAAGCCCAGCGCCTTGGTCATAAAGCCTGGTACTCTGAATTCAAAGTCCGGGTTGCAAAGGTTGAGCGGGCTTATGGCATTTAACCAGTCATTCAAGTTCGTTCCCGGCCTGAAGGCCGTCCACCGGACGTCCCTGACGGGCCGCCGCTTAATTCAGCGTTAGCTGGATTTATGTGGTGCCTTTTGGGTAGTTCGGCACCAGTGGCCTTGGTTCAGATTTGGTCGCAAACCGGCGAGTTTTGGTGTTTGCCAAGGCCGTCTAAATGGGTGGTCAGTTGGTAGCTCAGTGATTCAGCAGTGGTGAAAGAAAGTTGAGCGTTCCGTTTGTGGGGCTGTCCGGCGCGCGCTTGGTTTTGATCTGCTAGTCTGATGTTCAGATTCATTCACCGTATGGAGTGCGGTGTTTTTAAACGCGGTGCACCGGCAAATTTTGGTGCAAAGCAGCAGTGGCGCAGGCCATCGTATTGGTTGCCAGGGAGTGGCTTCACCGTTACACCCAGCTAACCAGTCGCTTAAGTTCGTTCCCGGCCTGAAGGCCGTCCACCGGATGCCCTTGTCAGGGCACCGCTTAGCTTCGCGTTATGCAGCATTGAGAGACTGAGGTTGGTACATGAAAAGCGATAAGGCCGATGCGGCACTTTATCTGTTAACGGGGCTTCTTCAGCGTCTTGATGCTGAGCGTCCCGGCATGATTCAGGAAATGATTGCGGGCGTTGAGGGTGATCGGGCTGCACTTCCAGAAAATATTGAGAACAGAGAGTACGTGGAGAAAATTTTTGACGAGGCTGTGGAGTTACTAACACGTGCAAACACTGCATAACCAGTCAATCAAGTTCGTTCCCGGCCTGGAGGCCGTCCACCGGACGGCTTTTAGCCGCCGCTTATCTCAGCGTTAGCTGGATTTATGTGGTGCCTTTTGGGTAGTTCGGCACCAGTGGCCTTGGTTCAGATTTGGTCGCAAACCGGCGAGTTTTGGTGTTTGCCAAGGCCGTCTAAATCGGTGGTCAGTTGGTAGCTCAGTGATTCAGCAGTGGTGAAAGAAAGTTGAGCGTTCCGTTTGTGGGGCTGTCCGGCGCGCGCTTGGTTTTGATCTGCTAGTCTGATGTTCAGATTCATTCACCGTATGGAGTGTGGTGTTTTTAAACGCGGTGCACCGGCAAATTTTGGTGCAAAGCAGCAGTGGCGCAGGCCATCGTATTGGTTGCCAGGGAGTGGCTTCACCGTTACACCCAGCTAACCAGTCGCTTAAGTTCGTTCCCGGCCTGAAGGCCGTCCACCGGATGCCCTTGTCAGGGCACCGCTTAGCTTCGCGTTAGACCTGCACTGATTATCCGGAGGGATCATGCAATCGAAAGAACACTGGGAGGGTGTGTACTCCACCAAAGCAATGGACTCTGTTAGTTGGTTCCAAGAGCACGCCGAACATTCACTTCAGTTCATCGAAGGAACTGGAGCATCACCTTCCGCGCCCATCATCGACATTGGAGGTGGGGCTTCCACCTTAGTTGATGATCTTCTCGTCAAAGGCTATTCAAATCTTACGGTACTCGACCTCTCTGTAGCAGCGCTCAGCGCTGCCCGGATCCGTATCGGACCGTCCGCTGACGCTGTCCATTGGATAAGCGCGGACATTACTAAGGTAGAGCTACCGGTTCACGCTTTCGACGTCTGGCATGACAGAGCTGTGTTCCATTTTCTAACCGCGCCCGAGGACAGGCACGCTTATGTTCAAGCCGTGCTTCGTGCGGTCAAGCCAGGTGGTCACGTCATTGTCGCGACCTTCGCCGAGGATGGTCCAACTCAGTGCAGCGGTCTCCCCGTCATGCGCTACAGTGCTGCCGAACTCTACGCGGAATTTGGCGAACGGTTCACACTCGCGCAGCATGACAAAGTGGAGCATCACACGCCCTTTGGCACAGTTCAGCAGTTTACCTACTGCTATTTTCGCAAGTCAGTCTCATAAGGCGCAGGTCTAACTCAGGTGTTATGTGCCTTGACCGTTCTGATCGATAGAGGTATCGTAATACCGAATCGTTATCGATAGGTGATGTCATGACTGCAGTAACTGTTTCCCCGAAGTATCAGATTGTAATTCCTAAAGAAATTCGTGAATCTATGGGTATCGTGTCCGGACAGAAAGTCCAGATCATATCCTATCAAGGCCGGATCGAGGTGATTCCTCTGAAGCCCATGAAGGAAATGAAAGGGTTTCTTAAGGGTATTGATACCACTGTTGTCAGGGAAGAAGACCGGATATGAATGTCGTTGATTCATCGGCTTGGCTGTCGTACTTCGCCGGTAACGGTAATGCGGTCATGTTCTCGGAGCCAATCGAAAAATTAGACGAGTTGCTTGTGCCGAGTATCACGATCACAGAGGTTTTTAAGAATGTTCTGCGTCAACGCGGTGAGGAAGCTGCTTTGATCGTTACTGCCCACATGGAACAAGGCAAAGTCATTTCCCTGGATTCTGAGCTTGCAATGAATGCTGCCAAATTTGGTGTGCTCTATAAACTTCCCTTAGCTGACAGCATCATTTTCGCCACAGCTAAAAAGTATTCAGCCGTGCTCTGGACTCAGGATAATGATTTTGAGGGATTGGAGAATGTCAGGTACATTTCCAAGAAAAAGAACACATAACAATCCGCAGCAATCGCTCCCGTTGGTCGCTGGGACAGCTAAAACGCTGCGCTTATTTGTCTGCCCTTGTGCGGGGCGTTATGTTTTATTCAGACAGGGGGTATCAATAAATGGAAATTATCTACCCGATTTTTGTACTTGTAGTGCTTACATTTTTGATTGGATTTAGTACTGGGATATCGCGCCTAGTTAGTGTTAAGAAAGGACAGGTAAATCCTAGGTATTTTAAATTGCTCTCTGGGTATACTCCTCCTGATTACGTAGTTAAATTAGGTCGTAATTTTTCGAATTTATTTGAAATTCCGGTCCTTTTTTATGCCCTTGGTATTATTTACCTGGCTTTAGGTATTAATAATAATTTAATGCTGGGGCTAGCCTGGTCTTTTGTTGTCCTTCGGATAATTCACTCAATTATCCATATTACCTACAATAACCCAATGCATAGGTTTTTGGCATTTTTATTATCAAGCGGCACCGTGTTAGCAATGTGGATACAGTTAGTTATAATAATCAGTCAAAAAACATAACAAATCACGGAAGACGGACGCGTGAGACGCGCCGCTTTGTTCAGCGTTAGAAAGTATTAAAAGGAAGTGAGTCGAATGGATCTTGAAATAACTGTAGTTGATGCATTTACAGATTCCGTCTTTAGCGGGAATCCAGCAGCAGTGATCATCACGGATAGTTGGCTATCCGACGATTTAATGCAGTCTATTGCTGTAGAAAATAACCTTTCCGAGACAGCTTTTCTAGTTTTGTCTGAAGCATCAACTTATCAGATCCGATGGTTCTCGCCGCTCACTGAAATTGCTTTTTGCGGCCATGCAACTTTGGCCTCTGCTTTCGTCTTGTTTGACAAAAGTCCTGAGCTAGCTAACATTAAATTTTCAGCTAAAGCAGTTGGAGATTTCTCGGTAGGGAAAAGTGAGTCGGGTAGAATTCAGATGGACTTCCCGAACACCAAGCCTGAAAAAATCGAAACTATTCCTGAGAGTCTGATATCTGGTCTTTCCATTACGCCAACTGAAGTCTATCGCAACTCGCAGGCGTATTTTGTGGTCTACAGATCCGAATCTGAGGTCTTGTCTGTGCTTCGTAATAACGAGTCTCTGGTTAAACTTAAGCCCCTTGATGTTGTTGTGACGTGCAAGGCTGAAACAAAGGATTATGACTTCATATCAAGGTACTTCTGGCCTGCAAATGGCGGCGATGAAGATCCTGTAACTGGCTCAATCCACACGGGTCTAGCACCATTTTGGGCAGAACGATTGGGTAAAAATAATTTGGTGGCATATCAAGCCTCAGAACGAGGAGGGGTGCTCAATTGTGCGGTTTCAGGAGGAAGAGTACTAATTTCTGGCAACGCAGTTCAGTATTTAAAAGGTCGCATCACTATTTAGCGCTATATATTTCTAACAAGGCCCGGCACAGCGACGTCTTTTCCGTTGCGGCTCCGCCTCCACTACAAAGCCGCGCATGCTGGCGGTGTTAATTGGTAAAGCCATGAATTCAGTCATTCAGGAAGAAACGACCGGCTGTGGTATTGCAGCAAGCGCTGCTCTTGCAGATGTGAGTTACGCCGAGGCAAAAAAGAGAGCCAACGCTCTGAGTATTTATGCCGCAGACACGGCGCTCTGGTCGGATACCGAGTACGTCCGAAAGCTGCTCCGCGAATTCGATATTCCGGTATCCGCCATCGAGACGCCATTTGAGTCATGGGAGCGCCTTCCAGACAAAGCTCTTATGGCCATCAAGTGGCGGGTGAAGCGGGGCAAACCATTTTGGCACTGGGTGGTTTTCGTCAGGGAAGGAGGCCAAGCAATGGTGCTAGACTCAAAAAAAACTTTGAAATCGAACATCCGGCAAGATTTTGGACGCATCAAGCCCCAGTGGTACATTGAAGTCACCAATTAACAAGTCATTCAAGTTCGTTCCCGGCCTGACGGCCGTCCACCGGACGTCCCTGTCGGGCCGCCGCTTAATTCGGCGTTACACATCGCAGGAGGCATTGTGATAGTCATCTATGGAATTAAGGAACACCTGAATCCAGTCAAGGCCCAGCTTTCTGACGTCATTCACGGATGTATGCGGTCAGTTCTGGGCATGCCAGAAGACAAGCGGGCTCATCGTTTCATCCCAATGAATGCTGAGGATTTTTATTACCCAGGTGGAAGGACGCCCGCCTACACGGTTATTGAAATCAACATGATGCAGGGGCGAACTCCCGATACCCAGAAAGCCCTGATAAAGAAGCTGTTCTGTCAAATTGAGTCGGAGATTGGTATTTCGCCTGTGGACGTGGAAGTGACGATTAAGGAGCAACCAGCCCACTGTTGGGGTTTCCGTGGCATGACCGGAGATGAAGCGCGAGACCTCAAGTACTCAGTCAATGTGTAACAAAACGCTCAAGTACGTTCCCGGCCTGCAGCCGTCCACCGGACGGCTTTTAGCCGCCGCTTAGCTATGCGTTATGTATATAAATAAGATGGGAGAGTTGCATGAGTTTTTCTGAATTTCACTTCATTAAGACGTTATTTATAGTAGTACTGGTCTCTGGTGCTTTGGTCGGATGCGATACATCTAACTATTCTTTGAGTTCGGGCAGCGACCCCAGTTCTAATAATATAGCTGAACAGGAAACGGACTCACATTCGCCAGAAGCCTATTCGATCTCAGCTTCAAGTCAGAAACTAGGTAATAATAAAATTCTTCTGAAATTGGCGACAAACATACCTGGAACAATCGAATTGATGGCTGGCATCAGTTTAGCCGACCAGGCTCCGGACGATATTTTGATTGGAAAAAATGGACGCGCTCGATTAGTGAACGGGAAAGGGCAGGTAACATTTAATGTAAGTGACTTGCCATCTGGAAAATATAATGTGAAGGCTGCGTTTTATCCTCGCTGGGGCTTTAAAGATGAAGAGTCAAAGTTGTCTGGGGTGGACGAAAATCTAGAGTATAAACATTCAATTTCTCTAACTGGATCAGGTGAGCCAGCCGAGTCAGCTAATCAGCGCAATGAGGGGCAAGCGTGGGTAATGGAGAATATCACTATGGGGTCGGAGTGGGATCCTGGTTTTTGGAAAAACCGTTTTGGTCAATGGAATGAATTTCCCGTAACAACTCGTAATCCAGATATCACTTCAAACTATTATTTTGAATCTCTTGATATGACCATAATCGTAAATTCTTTCAAGAATGAAATAACAACTTGGAGAATGGGTCGAGATGGCTTGTAGTCGCACACTACATAACCAGTCAATTAAGTACGTTCCGGGCCTTGTGGCCCTCCACCGGACGCGCTAGAAACCGCGCGCCGCTTATCTCAGCGTTAGGCAATCAAGGAAAAGTCATGTTGAGAGTATTATTTATAGCTTTGGTTCTTGCAGGGTGTACATCATCTCCAGGCATCATTCCGGTGGGAAATGATACGTATGCAACAATGATTTCAGGCCAAAGTGGTTTTGTTCCTGTTGGTGGAATGAAGGCGGATGCATACGAAGGTGCGCAGAAACATTGCAAAAGCCTTGGAAAAACATTGGAAGAAGTATCATTTAATTCAAGTTCGGGTTTTGGAAAGTTCCCAGAAGTTGAATTAAAGTTCAAATGTGTTTAGTCCTAGTGCTCTGGAAATGCCTAACAATTGATTGCTACGGATTTGGTAGTTTTGAGTAGAATCGTAATGTGCTACCAACTTTAATACGAGAAAAGAAAATGACAAGTACAAACCCTGCACGACATATATTTTCTTTTGAGGGCGGTGACAAACTAACCACCATCGGTGCGACGTTCTTCGTTTCTTATCTCTATCATCTGCATGTCGATTCAACTCATAGAAAATGGGCTTCTATAAAAACTCAGAAATCGCGTATTAGTACTATCAACAAATCGGAGCAATATCATAGTATTTGGTTAAAGCACATCGGTGGTATGAGTGAAGCTAACCTCAATAGAAACACTCTAGGTTTGGACGGTGCTACTATTAAAAAAATGGCGCTGGCCATACAAAAATCATTGTCAATACCAAGAGCCTAACAAGTGCATCTTGCCGGATTTGGGTAAACTGTCACCTGTTTTGCAAAAACACGCAAAACAGCCGCCAATTCACCCAAACCGCAAATGCAGGCGTTAGCAATCAAAAAGGAACTTCAAAGTTCATGAACAAAATATTTAAAATACTTTTAATTTCTTTCTTGGCTTTTACAGGCACTTGTAGTGCTGGTGAGTGGTATGAAGGAGGCACACTCACAGACCGGAACGCAATTGCATGGCAAGATGCTAGTCTGGCAAATAAGATTGCCTCGTCAGCAGATTTTGTTGCAGTAATGTTCCAAGGCAGTTATCTCAAGCCTTCTATTTCAAGCAACATTAAGTCCGTTACTGATTTAGCCCCATATGCCATTCAAGTTGCAATATGCATTGACGGCTCAACAAAAAAACTGGCAGATCCAGAAGAAAATAGAAAAACCTTTACCAACCAAAAGTTAAGTGGCATGGCGGCAACATGTACAACTTTAATGGGCTGGATGAAATAATAATTGCTAATCGGGTAGCCGAGGGTATCTAACCCTCAGCCCCCACAACACCCTGCATGCGGGTCCGCACAGGGCGTTTCACTTAGGGTAGTGAAGCTTGATCCAACCATCACGCAACGAATAAAGCCCCTCAGATTTCAAATATTTTAAAGACAATGCTTGATTGATCCCTGGAGTTTTAGCGCTACGCCATGGCCCTTTGCTGGTAATGCCACACGCAACTGCTGACTGCACATGCACACCTCGTCTCATCAAGTTTCTTACCTTGGTTCGTGGCTTGCGCCACTGTCGCCAGTAAGCCATTCTGACCCTGCGCCGAATCCATTGATCTAGATCGACACAGAGTTGATAGCCTTTGGCGATACCAAAGTAATTGATCCAGCCACGTAGGTACTGGCTCAGCTTGAAGAGTTGGTATCGCATTGATACACCCCAGTTGCGATTCGTTAGTTTCCGAACTTGTTGTTTGAACTTGTTCAACGTATTCGGGTGCCAATGAATGTTCCCTGCTCGGAAAGTGAATCCCAAGAACTTGCTATCATTGGTTTTAACGACGCGGCTTTTGATCGTGTTAACGATCAATTTCAAACGGCATTGCAGGTATTTACTGATACTATGAAGTACACGTTCGCCTGCACGCTTACTCTTCACTAAGATCGTAAAGTCGTCTGCGTATCGGGCGAATTTGTGGCCTCGCTTCTCAAGTTCTTTGTCTAGTGGGTCGAGCATGATGTTCGCCAATAATGGCGAAAGAGGCCCACCTTGAGGAACACCCTCATGACTTTCACTATAGAGCTGGTTATCGATAACCCCAGCTCGGAGATAACGCTTAATCAATTTAAGAAGCCGTTTATCCTTCACTTTGTAGCCAAGGTACGTCATCAGTAAATCATGGTTAACTCGATCAAAGAACTTAGACAGGTCAACATCAACAGAAAAACGGCGACCCGTTTTGATGATGCCTTGAACCTGCTTAACCGCTTGCTGCCCATTACGATTTGGACGGAACCCGAAGCTATTGTTCGAGAAGTCTGGATCGAAGATGGGAGTTAGTATTTGGGCAATGGCTTGCTGAATAACACGATCAGTGACCGTGGGTATCCCTAATTGGCGTTTGCCGCCATCAGGTTTATCTATTTCAACACGTCTGACCGGAAAGGGATAATAGAGACCTGTTTCCAGTTCCTCAACAACCTCTTTCCAACGGCCACACCTTGCCCAAGAGGGGAACTCATCAACGGTCATCCCGTCGATGCCAGCCGCCCCTTTATTGGCTCGAACGCGTTTCCATGCCGCCTGAAGGTTTTCAGGTTGCAACGCTTGTCCGAGTAGATCTTCGCTAAAGGCTGGCTTCATATCCATACGCTGAATCACGTCATCACCGGACGGTGTTCGTGTGTTCAAGTCTGTCATGGCTCCTCCTTTATTCAACTAAGTGTTCAGGCCTTCACCGTGTCCCAACCATTACGATGGGCGTTTGGCTACTATGCCGTCTGCTGACTTCTGCTCAATCACCGGCGGGATTGCCCCCATCGGCGCTATCGGTGTCCACCTCGTTCGCTCGCAACCGCCGATGGCAACGGCTGCGCCTAGGCTTGATCGACCAGTGGCCTGACTGGTAATTGACCGATCGCTCGTTGAGCAGATCTCCCCAGATAAGAACATGAACTTTCACTGCACAACTGCATCATTTACGGTGGCCGTCAGATCACGCGGCTTCGTCGTCTTGTGCCAACTCGCCTCCGGCCTACGCCTCATATGATGTTCATCAGCTCGCAGCTTTGCTAGCGGCTTCCTCCAGACCGCGCCTCGCGGGTTGGCCCTTGCCATTCGCTAGTGGTTAGCGTTCAATCGGTAAAACCGGCTGAACGGTGATCTTCCCACAGGGGACTTTCACCCCATTAGTTCATGCCCATGCTGGGCGTACACAAGGCATTGCACCGGACTCCGCATACTGTCGCGCTTTTTGCAAAAACACGCAAAAAATCGCGCCAGCATGCTACGCCGGTGAATGCGGCGTTATATTTTTAGGAAGCATATGCACTTTTATTACGACGAATCTAACAATGTTAGAGTACTTAAAGTAAAAAATGATGGGTTTAATACTGATTCACACGACAATCCATCACCATGTTTTGTACTTGCAGGTATTGCTTTACCAAAAGATGGAAGCGCCATTACAGAAAGTGAAAAAATCATCTTAAATAAGAAAATAAACCTTCCTAAAGATTCTGATGAGTTTAAATTTAAAAATATCGCAAATGGTGAGTTCCTTGATAATTTAAAATCCGTAAAATTACGGAATTTATTAGAATGGGTTAAGAGTAGTGATTACTTAATACACTATAGTAATTTGAATATGGAATATTGGTCTGTAATTGATATAATTGATGATATTTGTGAATTCGCTGACTCAGAGGGATCTTTAAATTATGCCGCCGCAGGGGGGAAATATAACTTCACTGCGTTCCATAAAGATGCACTTTATTTACTTTTAAAATTACAAAAGCGGTCATTTATAACTATCTTACGTAATAATGGTTACCCAAATGTTATCGGCTTGAAAGTTAAAAAATTGCTTAAAGATCTTAAAATGCTTTGTAAAAAGACCACATCACCATCTTCCCATTCTGTTTATAAACTCAGTAAAGAAAGTAAGCTACAAATCAAGAGCTTGCAAAAACTACTTGAATTGTGTGCAAAAATATCAGAACTAGAGTTGGTTTACGATAGTGACGATGGAATTTTAATTGATGGATTAAGTGTTTTTTATCGATTTAGATTGGAGCAGTTTCCTGATTCTAAACATACTTTTGATAATGAGTATAAAATTCAAGAACATTTTGAAAAACTTAAAGGTCTTGATTCAGTACTTCAATCTGAAAACTATGAATTTGTTAACTCAAAAGATCATTATGAAGTTCAATTATCTGATGTAATGAGTGGTTTGTTTAAAAATTACTTTACGTTTATCGATAAAGTCAAAATAGAGTTAATCGGTGAAATAAAGGAAGGGTTAAATCAACTACAAATTAAAAATTTAGAATTGATTAAAGATTTGGTTTTGCAAACAGATAATACCATGCCTTTAATGCTTCATTATGTTTCAAGTGCTTCTGAACAAATAAAGCATGCTGAATTTTTATTTGATAAAAAAATATAACAAGCCATTCAAGCAGGACAAATAACAGTTGGCTATTTACTCCTTCGTCGCCTATTTTAGCCACCTATTATTTGCCTCTTAATGGGACGTTAAAGGGTAAAGCTCGAGGTATGGCAGCCATTACCTATCCGTGTCAGAATTATCAGACACACGAACGAGAGGTTTCGCCCATGAATCTCCAGAGAATTGAAGACGAGGCACTCCATCTGCCAAAAGAGGAGCGAGCTCAGTTGATCCAACGATTGGTTTTGAGCCTGGAATCTCCGTCAGAGGAAGAGATGAAGTCTGACTGGTTGCTTGAGGCTCGCAGGAGAGCGGAAGAACTTGATAACGGGTCGGTGCAAGCGGTACTCGGTGACGACGTTATGAGGAAGGCTCGAGCACTAATCAAATGAACTACTTTTTTCACCCGGCAGCGGAAGCCGAGTTTTGGAATCAGTCGGTTACTACGAATCGAAGGTTCCAGGATTGGGTGGTGCCTTTATAGAGGAACTTGAGGCCCTGGCCGAACTAATCGGCGAGTCACCAGAAGCTTGGCAGGTCAAGCTGGAGCCGGATATTCGCAGAGCTCCCCTTCATCGATTTCCGCTATCCATCGTCTATCGAAAAAAGCCTAGCTGTTTCCAGATTCTAGCGGTTGCACATGACCGGCGGCGGCCGCACTACTGGCTAGGCAGGCTTTAACAATCGGCTGCACGGCGACCGATTTTCCGCCGCTTCGCGGCTCCAAACCGGCGCGTGAGCCGGGCGTTAAATGCCAGTGATCGCGAAGTCCAGGGCATCTACTATCTGGTCTCGAAAGTGGGTTAATGAGCCTGCGGGGTTATTCAGTTGCTTGGTGGGCACTGAGGATATTTGAGGTGTCAGCAACAGAAGTTTCTGGCCATCGAAGGTGACCTTTGGAGTGAGGCCCTGCATCGTTTGGTTCCCGAAGGCTGAGAGCCTGCCAAGCGGAATAACGATGCGTGTTGCCAGTTCAGATAAGTGCAGGCTTTGAATGTCGACCAAGTAGGGATAAAACGATTTGCTGGCTTTGTTCGGATTGGGGTATACATCGAACTGGGCCATTAAAATTCCCTAAATTCGTCACCGAAGCAACCATGCTGCTCAACGAACTCGTTGTAACTTGTGATGGCAGCGCGGTTTTCGTCAGCCCATTGAGCTGCTTTGCGTTTCGCCAACTCTTCTCTCAAAGCTCGCTCAAGCGTGGCCGAGAGATTGATGTTCAACGCTCGCGTTTTTGAAAGCAGGTCGCTGTTCACGGACAGATTCGTTGCCTTTTTAGGAGAAGCTATATCGTAGAGCTCATGCATTTTGGCCTCCACAGAGCTATTTTCTGGCTTTTACACAGCTTATGCGTATGCGGGTGCGCATTCAAGTGCATTTAACCAATCAATCAAGTTCGTTCCCGGCCTGACGGCCGTCCACCGGACGGCTTTTAGCCGCCGCTTATCTCAGGGTTAGCGCTCCAAGACACCGGACGGAACCGGCGGTACAATGAAGATGGGAATACGGAGGTAAAGTATGGTGGCTTCATTCACAGAAATTGAGCGGCAGGCCCGGAATTTGACGGTTGAAGAACGTGCTAGGCTTGCAGAGTCGTTGCTCGAGTCACTTCAGTTGTCACGTTCCGATATAGAATTGGCTTGGGCCCAAGAGATCGAAGATCGCGTAGCCGCATTCGATCGTGGCGATATGCCGACCTACGCAGCAGAGGACGTTTTTGCAGAAGCGTACTACTTGTCGCGGTGAGACGCGTCAGGTTCGTTGCTGCAGCACGACGTGAATTCTTGGCTGAAGTCGTTTATTACAATGAGGAAGAGCAAGGTCTTGGCGCACGTTTTACGACAGCAGTTGAAGAGGCAACAAGTAGAGCTCTTGCGTTTCCGCTCGCTGGTTCGCCCGCGCCCAAGAATACTCGGCGGGTTTTTCTCAAGGACTTCCCATTCTCGGTCGTTTATCAGCCAACCGCCGGTGGCATCATTGTGTTCGCTCGCGCACCATTCGCTTCGGCCAGGTTATTGGCGGACGCGTCTGCAAGAGCGCTAACCAGCGCAGGCACGGCGACGCCCTTTACATTGCGCCTTCGGCTCCATTCCAAGGGCGCGCATGCTGCGAGCGTTAGCTGGATTGGTGTGGTTCCTTTTTGGTGGTTCGGTGTCAGTGGCCTTGGCCCAGAGTTGGCAGCAAAACCGGTAAGTTTCGGTGTTTGCCAAGGCCGTCAAAATCGGTGGTTAGTTGGTAGTTCAGCGTTTCAATAGCGGTGACAGAAAGTTAGGTGTTCCGTTTGTGGGGCTGTTCGTCGTGAACACGGTTTTGATCTGCTAATCTGGTGTTCTGGTTCATTCACCGCATCGGTTGTGGTGTTTTTAAACGCGGTGCACCGGCGGATTTTGGTGCAAAGCAGCAATGGCGCAGGCCATCGTATTGGTCGCCAGGGAGTGGCTTCATCGTTACACCCAGCTAACCAGTTAATCAAGTTCGTTCCCGGCCTGATGGCCGTCCACCGGACGGCTTTTAGCCGCCGCTTATCTCAGCGTTAGCTGGATTTATGTGGTGCCTTTTTGGTGGCTCGGTATCAGTGGCCTTGGCCCAGAGTTGGTAGCAAAACCGGTATTTTTCAGTTGCGCCAAAGCCGTCGAAATCTATGGTCAGTTTGGTGCTCCAACGTTTCAGTAGTGTTAGCAGGAAATTGAGTGTTCCGTTCGTGGGGCCGTCTGCGGCAAGCTGGGTTTTGATCTGTTAGTCTTATGTTCAGGTCCATTCGCCGCATCGGCGGTGGTCTTTTTCGCACTGTACATCAGCAGACCTTGGTACAAGGGCAGTAGCGGAATAGGCTATCGTTTTGAGTGCCGAAGGCTGGGTTGTCAGTTACACCCAGCTAACAAATCGCAGCAGCACCAGGCCTACGGCCGCCGGACGTCACTGACGTGCCGCCGCTGTGCTCAGCGTTGAACTAAACCGCTTCGCGGTAGCGAGTAAGCCTGAAAGTTTCCTGCGAGATCAGGTGAATTGACCGATACTTTTGATTAGCCCGAGTGGGCTTTCAAAAGAGGAGTGTCCGTCATGACACCGTTACGTCAGACCATGATCCAGGCCATGTGCCAACATGGCTTTTCCCCCCGAACCCAGCACAGCTATCTTTACGTCGTCACCGCGCTGGCCCGTTATTATCGGCGCTCGCCCGATCAGTTGAAGGTGGAAGACTTACAAGTCTTTTTCAACTATCTGGTGCAGGAGCGCTCGCTGTCACCGGCCAGTTGCCGTGTTTACCTCCATGGCATCCGGTTCCTGTATTTGCAGGTGCTGCACTGGGCGCACTTCGATGTAACCCTGGTGCTGCCGAAGCGACCCCAACGTATTCCGGAATTGCTAACACGTCAGGAAGTCGCGCGCCTTCTGGCTGCTGTTCTTAACCCCAAGCACCAAGCCCTGTTATCCGTCACCTATGGATGCGGTTTGCGCGTCAGCGAAGCGGTCGCGTTGAAGGTGAAAGACATTGATGGTGAACGCCATCTGCTGCGGATTGAACAAGGCAAGGGCGCCAAAGACCGGAGGGTGCCCCTGGCTCCCAGAGTACTCCAGGCGCTCCGTCGCTATTGGCGGATTCGTCATCCCATGCTCTGGTTATTTCCCAGCGATTTACTCCCGGACAGACACCTTCATATCACCACGCCCCAGAAGGTCTACCACACAGCCAAGACAACCAGTGGCATTGAAAAATGCGGTGGCATTCACGCCTTGCGCCATGCCTACGCCACACACCAGCTGGAGGGGGGTTTGCCCATTCATGAGCTGCAAAGGCTCTTGGGGCACAGCGATTTGCGCAGCACTCAACGGTATCTGCACTGGTTGCCAGGCGTCACACCCCAAAACGGGGGTCCCGCTGACCTGATCGCAAATCTCGGAGGTGCATGATGGCGGGCACACTGAGCGTTCAAAACATACTGGCGCGATTTCTGCCAGGTCAGACACTGGACAGTCACCGTCGTAAAGTCTGCGCCCGCCTAACGGACTGCCGAACCGCCCGCATGGGCGGTATGGAAATGCGTTGTGATCATTGCCAGGCCCACTCCGTCTGCTACTACGGATGCCGGGATCGCCATTGTCCGCAATGCCAGGGCCATGCAACTGAACAATAGAGCGCACGTCAGCGCTCCCTGTTACTGCCGGTGCCTTACTTCCATTGGGTGTTTACGCTACCCCATACCTTGAACGGCTGGGTTCAGCTCCATCCCGACGTGATCTACCGCTGTCTGTTCGCCGCAGCCTGGGACACGCTTAACCAGTTTGGGCGCAACACCCGGCACCTTGGCGGAGAGCTGGGCATGATAGCGGTGCTCCACACCTGGGGACAGAACCTGAGCCGTCATGTGCACGTGCATTGCCTGATCCCCGGCGGGGTGTTGACCGGCACCGGAGACTGGCACAAAGCCAAAAACCAATACTTGTTCCCGGTACGGGCCTTATCCCGGCGTTTTCGAGAGCGGATGGTGTCGTTGCTAAGAGCGGCGGTGAACGCCGGCGAACTGCACCGGGTGACCCGCAACGGTGAGATTGATGGCGTGCTCGACGGCCTGATGCAACACGAGTGGGTGGTCTACACCCGACACTGCCTGAACCAGGCCGAGAGCGTGGTGGATTATCTGGCTCGCTACACTCACCGAATCGCCATCAGCAATGGGCGTTTGTTGACGATGGAGGATGACCGGATCGCGTTCCGCTATAAGGACTATCGGGATCATTCCCGATTGAAGACCCAATGGCTGGATGGCTAGGAGTTCGTGCGTCGGTTCCTGATGCACATTCTGCCCAAAGGCTTTATGCGAATTCGCCATTTTGGCTACCTGAGCAACTGCACTCGACGCCGCAAACTGGCGGTTATCCGGCACTGTTTATCGCAGCCGCTCAAATCAGAAGCGACACTGGAGAGCCCGGCGTCTCAGCGATGCTGGCCGTGTCTTCTTTGTGACAGCGGTGTGGTTCGCATGGTTCGTCAGGTTCCACGATTTAGACCAGCGGTGATCCCAACGGGCTAACCCATCTCCGCCTGGTTCGGTGCTTGGAAAACAACCGTTCTAAAGGAGCTGGGCGTTTCTGCGGGCGAACGCTGGAAAAAGGGGCATACGAGGGGTAATCTGAGGGTAGTCACAACAAGGAACCGCCTCATGAAGGATCGAATGAGACCAAAACCCGCCGACATTGCTTCGTACCGGGCCCCAGATGTACCGTTCAGGCTTCGCCTCCAAATTACTTTATCCTTAAGCATTGTTCGATAGCTGCGGCGTTGGCGGCTTAGTCCAACAGACATTTAATGGTCATGCTGCGCACGACCATTAAATGCTTAGGTGTTATGGCTCTAGGCTAACTTCTCGCGTTAAATTGTAATTCTAGGATACAAAATGGATGTAACAAATAAAGAGCACTTTAAAACAATTCGTAAAGCTATTGAAAACAATAAACTTGCTGTGTTTGTTGGATCCGCTGTGTCTTTTGATTCAAATCTTCCGTCATGGGGAGAACTTATCAGTTTAATGAAAAGTGCTTTAGAACTGCCTAGAACAGATGATTATTTGAAAATAGCTGAACACTACTATCTTCAATATGGAAGAAATACGTATTACAGCAAAATTAATGACTTTTTTCCGTCTGAAAGCAAACCAAATAAGCTTCATGAACTGCTTCTCTCCTTAAAGCCACAACATATAATAACGACAAATTGGGATGATTTACTCGAAAAGTCGATAAACACTAACGGAGACTTGTATTTTACAGTAGCAAACGATCATGAACTTGCTTCGTCACCAAGCTCACAACTATTGGTAAAAATGCATGGTGATTTGACTCACCGAAATATAGTATTTAAAGAATCTGATTATTTAGCTTACACAGATAAATTTCCTTTAATTGAAAATTTCATCAAAAGCCTTTTTTCTACTCATGTTGTAATTTTTGTTGGTTACAGTATAAGCGATTATAATTTAAATCAGATTTTAAGCTGGATAAGAAACAGAACCCAAGATGCTCCGCCAGCTTTCACAATCTTAACCGAAAGTAAAATAACATTATCTGAATCAAATTATTTAAGAGAAAAAGGTGTATATCCATTACTGTGTGAGGAAAACACCAATAATGCAACGGACTACCCTGAACTATCACCTAAAAGCTGTAGGGTAGCAGAGACTATTTCTAAAATAATCCACCCAGAACCTACAGAAATGCTTGATATTATAGGTGAAATTGCTATTGATATTTCTAGCTGGGAAACCATATATCCTTCGGTATTTGTCCAATTATTTAAAAACAGGTTTAATATAACTGAGATTAATAAAATTTATTTTGATTCAAGTGATAATGTGATTGTTTATAACCTGAGCGAAGAAGAGAAGGGTTACAACCGAGATAAGATTAGAAAAATCAGAAGGCAACTCCTAAAAATATTACAATTTATTCCTGTTTCTGAAATTCGGCTTTCATTTGAGCATCGTAAATACTATCGAGTAAGAAATGTATTTAAATTCGAATTTGTTGATGAATATACATCCTTCAATTTTAGTAAAATCTCTGATCGGATTTCTACTGCAACAGTTAACTCAAGTGATAATCAGGATATGCATTTTCAAAATGCGTACGACAACTACTTTTTAAAAAAACTGCATATAGCAAGAGAGGCTTTTACACACGTAGCTAATATGTATTTTTCTAAGTCGTTGTTCATTAAATCTTTGATCTCTTCATTTAATAAGAAACAATTATGCTTAGGTGAAATACCATGGGATCTTGCTGGTGACTTTTTTGAAACCTCGATGGAAGAGCAGTTATCAAGAAATGATAATATCTCTGAACTCATTGAGAAATTTCCTAAAAGTATTGTTAATAGGCAAAAATCTCTATTTCATGGATTAGATTCAAATAACTCTTTTTTATTAGAGCGCTTCAGAAATGTAGCCAACCTGAGTAGAGAAATAGATGATGAAATCGATAGTATAAATAGTGGCTCGATGGTGTTTAGTAATAAGCTAGCTTCCATGTATAACCAAGTTCGCTGTACGGCCATGTTTATAACTAAAAATAGAATTACGACGTTATATTCCTCAGATTACAAAAATATTTGTAAAATTGCTTTTGAAGCAATTATAAAAAGGCAATGCTTAGAGAATAAAGTTGAGCTTGATGTGCTTCTTTCTTATAGCGCGTTGATTTCATTTAAAGAAAAAGATCTTGTTAAGTTTTTGTCCGACAAGTTAAATGAAGATAAATCATTAGAAATATCAGAAGATACAATTGAGTATATTTTTCTTGTCTTGGATAATTTAATCCAAACAATCTCTTCGGGGGGCTCATTCAACTTAAAAGAGCATTGTATTAAAGTTTGGTCTAATGCACTTATTTTACTTTCTTATGCAAAACACTCCGAAGTTACACTCAAAGAAATAATTAAACGTCTGACAGTTTCATTTGATACTAATAGGTGGTTTCTCCTATCTGAAGCTGTTAATAGATTTCTAGTATTTCAAGTTAATAGATATGGATGCTCATTTTCTGTAGCTGATTTAAAGTTATTATTTGACAAGCAAGTTGAGAAAATAAATTCAAATGAAAATATACCTATTCAAGAGCGAGGACGGCTATTTTCTAACCTTTTATACTTGATTAGAGACAACGAAAATGATGCAAGTGACCTTTTTGAAGGAAATAAACAGCTCGAAAGGTTTATTTCAAATATTACAGCGATGGAATTTAACGAGCGCCTAAGAGCTATAAATGGGTTTGTATTTGTAATCCATTCATTAGCTGTTGGAGAGTTAAAGAAAAAAGTTTCAGAACTGTTGAAAACAACATTTGAAGACTCTAAAGAAGCAGAGTTTAGTGAATCATCAATTATGTTTGGATTAGATTTATATAATGTTGGAGTTTTATCTGAAACTGAATTGGTTTTTGTAATCAAGCAACTGAAGATCAAAGTAGATGACCATATTCAAAAAGGCAGTACTACAAGTAGTTATTCAGTAATTAAAGAGCAGCTAGGAAAAATTAATAAAGAACAACTAAAGGGCTTTGAAGAAACAGTTGAAAGGGTTAATAAATTAACCGATGCAATGGAAAATAGCTTTAAACGGTTCAACGAGCCATAACAAGGCCTTTAAACGGAACAAAAACAGTTGGCTTTGTTTCGTGCCTCAACAAGTGTAGCCAACAATTTTTGTCCGCTTAAGGCGGCGTTAACCCTTCCTGCCGCCAATCTTGCAAAACTCCGTCAATGACGTATATTGGTTACCATGTTTACCATCATCGAAACCCCTACATTTGAAGCGGACGCCAGAAAAGTCTGGACTGAGGAGGAGCGAAGCGCTTTCTTTGCTTGGCTGGCAGCCAATCCTGAAATTGGCGACCCCATCTCAGGTAGCGGCGGGTGTAGAAAGATTCGTTGGTCGGTAGCGGGTTCAGGGAAGCGTGGTGGGGTGCGAGTTATTTACTTCACCAGGCTGGCAAATGGTGAGCTTACGGCAGCATAGCGCAACTTCCTGCTGAGCTTCTGATTCAATGAATGCCTCAACCCTATCAGGAGGCAGTCATGATTCCACTAACCCCCGTCAACGATACCGTTCAGCTCCAGAGGCGGCTCGATTCGCTGGCCGCAGACTTCACGCGCTGGCGTGCGCAACGACCACACCAGCGGGCTGCCGTGCCTCAGTCACTGCGCGACAGGGCCGTCGCGCTGGCACTGGCATCCTCGCGGGTCTGTGTCAGCAAGGCGCTCAGTATCAGCTACACCATGCTGAACACCTGGTCGCCGAAGTTGCAGGTGCAAGCAACGACACGTCGGGGCGCTGCTCCACAGACAGTGACACGCTCATGTGTATCAGCACCAACCTTCGTGCCGCTTGAACAGGCGATAGCCGAAACCGAAACCGATATCACTGTCCCTACCTTCACCCTCTCGACCTCATCAGGGCAACGGCTGACCATCGAAGGCGCCTGCAGTCCTGCTCAGGTGAGTGCGCTGGTACTGGCGCTCTGCGCCACGGCGGCCGCATGATCCTGCTGACCAGCTCGAGCCGCATCCTGCTGGCAGCGCAGCCGGCTGACTTTCGTCGCGGCATCGATGGCTTCGTGGCCCTGTGCCGTGATCAGCTCAGGCAAGACCCCCGCGGTGATACCCGCTTCGTCTTCACCAACAAAAGCCGCACCATGGTCCGCGTGCTCTGCTATGACGGCAGCGGGTTCTGGCTCATGACCAAACGCCTCTCGCAAGGCCGCTTTACCCGCTGGCCGGCCGCAGGCAGTGCGCTGACCGTGCTGGAGGCGGCGCAGCTGCGGCAGTGGCTGCGTGGCCCTGTCGAGAAATTATCTTGAAAACGTTCGAAAACTCAGTAGGCTATGCCAACACCTTCAAACAGACTCACAACAGGAACAGATCATGGCTGCCAGTGCCACAACACTGACCGAAGCGCAGGTAGAAGCGCTGACCACGCGCGTGCAGCATGCGCTGGATCATGATCTGGCCCTACCCCCCGAAGATGTCAGGCTGCTGCTCGATGCGCTGATGACGCTGGCGAAGCTGCAGGCTGGCATCAAGTCCAAGAGAGTCGGCCTGCACAAGCTGCGGAAGCTGGCCGGCCTGGTCGATGCTTCAGAAAAGCTCAGCAGTCTGCTGGGCACCGCCACTGGGAAGAGCGGATCACGCAAAGCCTCATCACGCAGTCCGGCCACCTCGGCCGAACCACCGGCTGTCGAGGCGGTGGCACCGACGGTCGAACATCATGCGCTCGAAGACGTCAGCAAGGGCGACGACTGCCCTGAATGCGAGACCGGCAAGCTCTACAAGTACGATCCGGCCAGCTTCGTCCGCATTGAGAGTCAGCCACCGTTCAATGCCGTGCAGCACGTGGCCGAGCGCCTGCGCTGCAACGCCTGCGGTGTCTTCATCACGGCCACACTGCCAGACTCTGTTCTGCAGGACGGCGGGCGAGGCCAGAAGTACGGCTACGGCGCCAGAGCCCTGATGGCCATGAACAAGTACTTCGCCGGCCACCCGTTTTACCGTCAGGGCACCCTGAATCAGCTCCTGGGCGTGCCAATGACAGCCTCGACGATCTTCGATCAGTGCGAGCATCTGGCCAATGATCTCAAGCCGGTGCATGACACCCTGCTCAAGCTGGCCGCCGACGCCTGGCTGTATCATATCGACGATACCGGGAACCGGATACTGGATCAGAAGCCGGTCATGAAACGCAGTCGCCATGACGGCCGTGAGCGACTGCGCTCCGGCATTCATACCTCCGGTATGATTGCCGAGCAAGGTGACGGTCCGCCCCTGGTGCTGTACCAGACATCGCTCAGCCATGCCGGTGAATTACTGGACGATGTCCTGCGCCTGCGCAGTGACGGCAGCCCGCCGCCGCTGGTGATGAGTGATGCGCTCTCATCCAACCATGTCAGCCGCACCCCGCTGCGCATCGCCCTGTGCAATGCACACGGCCGGCGCAACTTTGCGGATCTGATGGTGCACTTTCCTGAAGAGGCGGAGGCGGTACTGACGCGTTACCAGCTGATCTGGCAACACGACACTGAAGCGACTGAGCAGCAGATGACGGCCGCGCAGCGGCTGGCCCATCACCGCAAGCACTCACTTCCGGTGATGGAAGACATCCGCCGCTATGGCGCAGACCGGCTGGCTGCGAACGCGGCTGAAGCCAACAGCAGCTTTGGCCAGGCGGTCAACTACTTTAACAAACACTTCGACGGACTCAGCGCGTTCTGCCGCCATGAGGGGGCACCGCTCGACAACAATCGCATGGAGCGTGGTCTCAAGCTGCCGATCCGCAATCGCAAGAACGCCATGTTCTTCAAGAGCGCCGCCGGTGCGGCCATCGCCGATGTGATCACCTCAGTGATTGCGACCTGCGCCTTTGCCGGAATCAATCCGCTGATTTACCTGCGCAGCGTCCAGCGCCATGCCAGCGAAGCCAGGCAAAGCCCGCAGAGCTGGTTGCCGTGGACCTATCAAAGCCACAGCAGTCAAGACGTCAAGGCCGCCTGAGCACGCCATCCAGACAGGTCTAGCACAAGCGTAGCGCGAAGTTGCGCTATGCTGCCGTAAGGTCACGGCAAATGGTGAGATCTGGTTGTTGGTGATCTACAAAAAGGCCGTCAAGGACAACATACCCGCGCATATCCTGAAGTCGATTCGTGAGGTATTGGAAAATGAGTAACGAGATTCTGAGTGCTGAGGAACTTGGCAACAAGCTACTCCAATCCGTCAAAGAAATGAAAGCGGGCAAAGCCGCACGAGTCAGTCGTGTGGAGCCTAATGAGGTAGCAGATGCACGGAGTAAAACCGGCCTGACCCAGATAGAGTTTGCTGAGGTACTGCATATTTCTGCGCGTACGTTGCAGGAGTGGGAGCAAGGGCGACGGAAGCCCTCTGGGCCAGCGAAAGCGCTCATCGAGATTGCTTTCCGCCATCCCGAGGTCATCCGGGAGGACCTCGAACTCCGGGGTTAACAAGCGGCTGTTGTCGGACGCGCCTACGCTGCGCTCCGGCACGCCGCAAAGCCGAGCGTTAAATGGAAACGGCTACCAGCGCCTAGCCTGTTGACTTCAGTATCAATAGTGATACTATTTTCACATGGCAAAACTCGACGATCTTCTCAAATCTATGCGAGACAATCCGAAAGGCGTCCGCTTTTCTGACTTGTGCAAAGTATGCGATCTGTATTTCGGTGAGCCGCGGCAATCCGGATCCAGTCACAGAGTCTACAAGACGCCATGGCTTGGTGACCCGCGAGTCAATATTCAGAACGCCAAAGGCAAGGCTAAGGCATATCAAGTGAAGCAGGTGCTGCAGGCTGTAGAGCGACTGGAGGTGAAAAATGGATAAAACTATTGATCGATATACATACCGGGTGACCTGGTCAGAAGACGATCAGGAGCATGTGGGTTTGTGCGTTGAGTTCCCTAGCTTAAGCTGGTTGGAAGACACACCCGAAAAAGCCCTCAAGGGTATTCGTAGGTTGGTTCGAGATTGCATCAAGGATCTTCAGGAAGAGGCTCAAGATATACCTCAGCCCATTTCTGCAAAGTCATTCAGTGGGAAGTTTATGGTGCGCGTCCCTCCAGACACACATCGTTCGCTTGTAATCCAAGCTGCTGAATCCGGTGTCAGCTTAAATCGCCTCATCTCGAGCAAGTTGCACTGATCCATGTAACAAATCACGGAAGGCGGACGCGTGAGACGCGCCGCTTCGTTCAGCGTTGAGGCTGTAGAAAAAGGTCGAAGACAATCCTCGAACTGAAATTGGTTAATAAACGATCTAAAAATAGCGCCTATTCTTAAAATCTGGAGCACTTATCGTCGAAAGCAGACCTGGATTTTACGTAGAAACGTCATCACAAAAGTGCTCGAGGGTTTTTCTACAACCTCGTTAGGCGCACCACAATCTGAGTTTGAGTAAGATCCATAGTATGAAAAAGGTATCAGAAATGCTCATAGCAGTTAGCGGTGACCTGCTAAAGAGCGTGGAAAATCTGGAGGAAATGCAGGCACACTTGGATTTGGTGAAGACTGCATGGAACATGTCACTGTCATCTGGAAAAAAACGGAATGGAAAGCTCAAAAAGTTCATTGAATCTCAACGGGCCCGGGCGCCAAGCATATAGGCACTCGAAGGTCTCGAATGGGAGTTCAGGCGAATCATGAAGCAAAAGGACAAGCTTTTTCCAACGGTAAAGAAAAAAGTAGAGTTTGCAATGGCCATTGAGGAAAGCAAGAACGACTATATTATACGGGCATACTTCACTAATGGCGCCGAGCCGAGTCCGATCGCCTAACAATCACAATCACAGCCACGGCGACGTCTACTCCATTGCGGCTTCGCCTCCACTCCGCAGCCGCGCGTGCTGTTGGCGTTATGTTTGTGACGAGATACCGGCATTGGAGTATTGATGAATTTAGATGGACTGACTGTGCGGGAAGCAAGGGTTGACGATTACCGTTCTCTCGCAGCATTGGAACAAAAGGTGATTGACGCTGAGCGTCCGTACAATACGTCTCTCAAAGAAAAAGACGCCTATTACTACGATATCGAAAAGCTGATTACTGATCGTGATAGTAGGTTGGTCGTTGGAGAGGTTTCTGGCAACATTGTCGCTACAGGGTACGTTCAGGTGCGCCATTCAAAGCCTGCCTTAGACCACGATAACCATGGATATTTTGGCTTCATGTATGTGGCAGAGGAGTACAGAGGGCTAGGGTTAAACAAAGTGATCTTGCAAGATCTGGTTAGTTGGGGCCAGCAACGAGGAGTCATCGATTTCTATCTTGAAGTGTATGCGGAGAATAATTCTGCTGTTCGTGCATATGAGAAATTTGGCTTTCGAGGATCTCTGCTAGAAATGAAGTTGAACCTTGGGAGTTGATTCAAAACATAACCAGTGCAGGCACGGCGACGCCCTTTACATTGCGCCTTCGGCTTCATTACAAGGGCGCGCATGCTGCGAGCGTTAGGGCTTACTTCGCCCCAGCCAATAGCCAGGCTTCCGGGAGTGGTGGGCAACGGCGATTACGACAGTTTCTTTCGGCAACTCAATTGCGACAATGTCGTACGGGAAGCGTTCCAGAATCAGTCGTTTTGCGCCTGTATGGCCGGCTTGCTCGGGGAGAGGTGATAAGGGGATGAAGTTCTCTTCAATAACGTCGATGGCAGCGTCAATAGCAGCGAAGAACTCGGCTCCGAGTCCAGGTTGCTCATATTCGTACCATGCTGCGGCCTCTATCGCTTCCTGTGAGGCTTCTTCCAGTATCCTTACCGTTCGCATTGTTACTGGTTTAGCCTCGCTCGCATCTTTGTTCGGAATTCTTCGCGGCTGAGAAGTGTGGCCTTACCACTTTTGACCTTGGACACACGGCGAATAATTTCATCGTTCCAGGCCTGCTCAACAGAGTCATCACGGGGGCCGTCCAGGCTCATTATGAGCTCGCGAGCCAGCACTGCGCGTTCCGACTCGGAGAGAGTCGAAATCTGGGAGCGTAGGTGATTTAATGTTTCGGTAGTCATGGAGCCTCCGCGAGTAGCACTATGGTTATGCTATCCCGATTAGAAGGCCCTAACAAGGCGGTCAACCGGACGCCAAAAGCGTGGCCGCTTTTGGTTCCCTCCGCTGGCGCTCCGGCGCCGGTTACCTAAGCGTTATGCAAACCGTTCGTCTTGACGTACGTAC
Source organism: Marinobacter sp. LV10R520-4 (assembly GCF_002563815.1). Taxonomy (NCBI): domain Bacteria; kingdom Pseudomonadati; phylum Pseudomonadota; class Gammaproteobacteria; order Pseudomonadales; family Marinobacteraceae; genus Marinobacter; species Marinobacter sp. LV10R520-4. Next base: position 1,749,996 of record NZ_PDJM01000001.1, read on the forward strand.
CTTATAGCGTACACTGGTGAAAAATTAAACACACCAGAGGTGCGTCATGATCGGAATTACTGCAACTGAGGCACGCAGCAACCTTTATCGGTTGATTGATGAAACCGCCGACTCTCATCAGCCGATCATCATCATGGGCAAGCGGAATAAAGCCGTACTTGTGTCTGAAGAAGACTGGTCTGCTATTCAGGAAACGCTTTACCTGCTTTCCGTGCCGGGTATGCGCGAATCTATTCGTGAGGGGATGGGTGCCCCTGTCGAGGAATGTGATAGGGAGCTGGACTGGTGACATGGACGTTGGTTTACACCAAGCAAGCCCAGAAAGACGCAAAGAAGTTGGCCTCAAGCGGCCTAAAACCAAAAGCCCAAGAGCTGTTGGCGCTGATTTCAGAAGATCCGTATCGAAAACCGCCTCCATTTGAGAAACTTATCGGTGATCTTGCGGGAGCTTACTCACGGAGGATTAATATTCAGCATCGACTGGTGTACCAAGTGCTTGAAGACGAACGAGTAGTCAAAGTTCTCCGACTCTGGAGCCACTACGAATAATGCATAACCAGTCGCTGTTGCCGGACAATATTTCCACCGCTGCGCGGCTCCAAAATTGCCGCAAAGCTTGGCGTTATGCAGATCAGTGAGCTGGGCTCCTCAAGTATTTCTCCTGGCCCAGCCTCCCTGTTTTGACTAATAGTGTCGTTTACAACCACTGCTTCGGATAGCGTTGACCGGAAATAAGCCGGTGGTATGCCACCCCGAAAGCCACAATCAGAACGGTGCCTGCCGCCACCGGCGTCAACAGGAAACCCCAGTGTTCACCTGCAAGCATGACGACCAGCGGATTAGCCCCTGCTGGTGGGTGGGTAGTGTTGGTCAGCATCATCAAGCTTACCGCTAGTCCTACTGCCAACCCCATCGACCAGGGGGTAACGCCCACCAGAGCTGCTACAGACAGGCCGGTCGCCGTTGTTAATAGGTGACCTATGATGATGTTTCTGGGCTGTGCTAGTGGACTTTCCGGCAATCCGAATAGGATTACCATGGTCGCGCCAAAGGGAGCCATCAACCAGACGGAGGACTGATTAGCGCTGCCCAGGCTGCTCAAAGCGGTAATACACAGCATTGCCCCCAAGCCTGCTAGCAAAGGGACAAGGTAACGTGAAGTGGTCAGACGTTTGTACATGAGCAAAATCTCCAAAGTAGACAGATCGGTCTGCATAGAGTAGACAGTCTTGTCTACTGATGTCAAGATACGGATATCTGGTGTGATGTGGGTATAACCATGGATAAGCAAGAACAGCTAGTTCGTACCGCCTTTAAATTGTTTTACACTCGGGGCATTAACGCAGTGGGAGTGAACCTAGTGTTAGCGGAGTCAGGCATAGCCAAGAAAACGCTTTATCATCACTTCCCCAGCAAGCAACATCTAGTGGAAGCGGTCATCCGCTATCGTGACTGTAGCTACCGGGCTTGGCTTATATCGAGGCTGGATCATGTACTTTCAGGCAAACCCGCTTTGCTTGAACTATTTAGTGCTCTGGATGACTGGTTCCACAGCCGGGTGCCGGATATCGACCACTTCCATGGCTGCTTCTTTATCAATGCCAGCGCTGAATTCGGCGACCGAGACAATGTCATCCACCGGGCCTGTGCCGAGCACAAATCTGATATAACGAGACTGATTCGAAAGCATGTGGATGCGTTGTCTCTCCCGGATGGGGCAACAGAAGAGCTCACACGCTTGGTTGTTCTACTTAAAGAAGGGGCTACCTCAGTAGCGCACGTTCAGGGAAATCTTGATGCGGCGATGGAGGCTAAAAAAATACTGGAGAATATACTGCATCGCTATGCTGATGAATAACTTTGGTACATGTGTTGCTTGAAGAAAATATCTTCGAGAAATCGATTGCGTAACGCCACAATGCATAAGGAGTAGTGCATGATTTTCGAGCTACCTGCTCCTGAAACACTTGAGTCTGAATCATTGGTTAGCTGTATTGAAAATCGTCGCAGTGTGCGAGAGTACTCTAAGGCTCCCCTGCGTATTGATTCTCTATCCCAGTTACTGTGGTCTGCGCAAGGAATAACAGGCCCGGAGCAAAAAAAGGCAATACCTTCAGCGGGCGGACTCTACCCTTTGCAGACCCACATTTTGGTGCGGCGTATTGCGGAACTTGAGCCTGGGATTTATGAATACCAGAGTGGCAATCACTCTTTGAAGCTACTTGGCAGCATCTCTCCAGAAGCGTCGATACGAGAAATGGGGATTGGCGATCAACCATGGCTAAATGACGCGGCCATCGTCATTGGGTTAGCTGGAAAGCTCGAAGTAGCCATTAGGCGCTTTGAATCTCAGGCACCCCAAGGAGAGCGCGGTTCTCGCTATGTGTATATGGAATCGGGAGCTTTAGCGCAAAATGTCCATCTTCAGTGCACGGCTCTAGGGATTGGTTGTGTTTTGGTCGCAGGCTTTGATGATTCGAAGGTGAAGGAAGCATTTGGGTTCCCTTCAGATGTGGAGCCTACTGCGCTACTTTGTATCGGACAACGGTGGAGTGTCTAACTATGCATAACCAGCCACGTCACACGGATGGTTTTTCTCCGCTTCGCTCCAAAAAAGCCACCGGTGCGCTTAGCGTTATGGATTCAGGAGTTTACAGTGCTAGAGTCGGTAATACAGGAAGAAGCAACAGGGTGCGGCATTGCATCCGTAGCCAACATTCTTGGCAGGTCGTATGCAGAGATGGCATCCATAGCTGACACCATGGGCATCCATGCCTCAGACAAGTCGCTGTGGTCAGATACAGAGTATGTCCGTCGCATGTTGTCCAGCGCGGGCGTTGAAACCTCGAACGATGAGATTCCGTTTGAATCCTGGGATAGATTGCCGGACCTTGCGTTGTTGTCTATCAAGCATCATCAGGAAGAGGGCAGATATTTCTGGCACTGGGTTTTGTTTAAGCGTGTGGAGGGTCAGCCATTCGTTTTGGATTCAGCAAGCTACCTGTCTTCCAATATTCGTCAGGACTTCGAAGCAATGCAGCCGAAGTGGTTCATTGAGGTCAAAACTGTATAACAAGGCCATTAAATTCGCGCCATGTGGTCTCTCGTTGGTCGGGTCGCTTATGGCGGTCATTTCATTAGCAATAAGGACGTTTACTAGGATGGACGGCACCGTCGAATTGGAAAGCCTATTGAGTTCCCTGGTCCCACAGATGCCAGAGGTCGACTATGTATTCTGCAGTGTCCCTGGCACTCTCGGTGACTATGCTGGGCTTGAGCCAGTGACTACTGTAAGGGAAACGGAAGGCTTAACATTGGTTTTGCCGGTCGCTGTAGCAGTGAGGGAAAACTTCAGGTTCAACGGAACATATCGGCAAATCACTCTCACAGTGCACTCAAGCCTAGAAGCCGTTGGGCTGACAGCGGCTATTTCCTCCGAGCTTGCATCAAATGACATTCCGGCTAACGTCGTCGCTGGCTATTATCACGACCACATTTATGTCCCTAGCGGCAAGGCTGAAAAAGCGCTGCACCTGCTGCAAGCACTGAGCATCAACAGCGCAGTCGTTAAATGAGAACATTCCCCTTGAGAATGGTAGGCGTGCCAATATTGTCAGGTTTGGCGCATGATCTATAACCAGTCGCACCAGTTCACGCCTACGGCGCCGGACGCTCGTTCCTTGCGCCGCTGTGCTTGGCGTTATACCGCCAGGAGAGTGATGTGTTTGAGGTAGTAAGAGCAGTTTTTCCTGATGATTTAAAGGATGTTCTTGATCTATACCGCGAGTATGTTAGTCGGACTTCGGTCGATCTTTCTTTTCAAGGTAACGATCAAGAATTTAATCAGCTACCTGAAAAATATAGCTCTGAAGAGTCAAAGATTTTTTTGCTGAAAAAAGACAGCAAACCTATTGAGTGTGCGGCATTTCGGAGGTTGGATGAAACTGTCTGTGAAATGAAGCGAGTTTATATTCGACCAAGCGCTCGTGGTAGCAATCTGGGGACCAAGCTGGTTGATAGAGTGTTGCAAGAGGCTGTTATCAGTGGATACAAGAAAATCTGTTTAGATGTTCTGCCTGAGTTCCAAACCGCCTTGAAATTATATAGGTCATATGGGTTTGTTGAGCATCCACCCGCAACGAACAACCCAGTTCAAGGAACACATTTTTTGGGCTTGAATTTAGAGCAGTATAACCAGGCATTGCAGCGGACGAGCCGCTGAATGCGCCGTTAGCTGGATTGATGTGGTTCCTTTTTGGTGGCTCGGTATCAGTGGCCTTGGTTCAGGTTTGGCAGCAAACCGGCGAGTTTCGGTGTTTGCCAAGGCCATCGAAATTGGTGGTCAGTTGGCAGCACAGCCGTTCAAAAGTGGCGACAGAAAATTGGGCGTTCTGTTTGTGGGGCTGTCCGGCGTAAGCAAGTTTTTGGCCTGCTAATCTGGCGTTCAGGTTCGACCGCCGCATCGGTTGCGGTGTTTTAGGACATTGTGCATCGGCGGATTTTGGTGCAAGGGCAGCGGCGGAGTAGGCTATCACTTTATGTGCCAGGGGCTGGGCTGTCAGTTACATCCAGCTAACAAATCGCAGCAGTACGCGGCCTACGGCCACCGGACGTCACTGACGTGCCGCCGCTGTGCTCAGCGTTAGCTGGATTGTTGTGGTGCCTTTTTGGTGGCTCGGTATCAGTGGCCTTGGCCCAGAGTTGGTAGCAAATCGGCGATTTTCGGTGCGTGCCAAGGCCGTCGTAATCAGTGGTCAGTTGGTAGTTTAGCGGTTCAACAGTGGTAACAGAAAATTGGGCGTTCTGTTTGTGGGGCTGTCCGGCGTAAGCAAGTTGTTGGTCTGCTAATCTGGCGTTCTGGTTCATTCGCCGCATCGGTTGCAGTGTTTTTGACACTGTGCATCTGTGGATCTTGGCATAAGGGCAGCAGCGGAATAGGCTATCGTTTTGAGTGCCGGGGGCCGGGCTGGCAGTTACACCCAGCTAACAAATCGCAGCAGTACGCGGCTTACGGCCGCCGGACGTCACCGACGTGCCGCCGCTGTGCTCAGCGTTAAAAATACAATTTATCAGAAGTAAGGAGTCTCAGTGAACAAAGGTATTGTCGCAGTTGCCGTAAGCTTGTTATTGGTGGGCTGTGCTGCCCAAACTCCAGAATACAGACTTGGCCAGTTTACGGCTGCGTCCAGTTTCAATGTCAGAAACCTTGACTACGATTCAACATCTGCAACGAGAGTTGAGGGAGAGGATTGCCATCAGGTGGGCCAGCAGCCAAATGACTCTCGTCTCCAGAGAGCGATGGATCAAGCAATCCAAAATGGTCAAGAACAGGGAATCACTGGTGACCTTTTGGTCAATGTAAGAATTGATCAGGTTCAGAAGAATAAGCCTGGCAACTTCTTTGGACTCCCCGTGGCTCACAATTGTATCCAAGTAGAGGGCGAGCTAGTCACTCTGCGTTGATTTTTAACAAGTCGCTCAAGTTCGTTCCCGGCCTGATGGCCGTCCACCGGATGCCCTTTTCAGGGCACCGTTTAGCTTTGCGTTAGCTGGGATGGCGCCACCTGAAAAGTGATACTATAGTGTCACTATCAAACTAATTCAGGGTAATTCCATGAAAGTTGAGCTAGTTACAAGCCTCAAGCGCCAAGCTGCGTAAACCGCTGAAGGTTGCCACCCATTCCACCTGAAGCCTGCCACCCGGACCGGCGCAAGGCTGCCACCCATCGGAGCGACGCGACGCGGGGGTTTCATTGTTACTCCGAAGCCGTGGTGCCCGTCAACTTTGCTTGTCGTTTTCGCATGGATTCACCCCTGAGGTTGATCTTGTAGGCGTTGTGAACCAGCCGATCCAGAATCGCATCCGCCAGAGTGGCGTCACCGATGACGTCATGCCATTCCTCGATAGGGAGTTGGCTGGTGGCGATGGTGGAACGACGGCCATACCGGTCTTCCAGCACTTCCAGCAAGTCTCTTCGGTTCTCTGCGCTCAGTTTCATGAGCCCCCAATCGTCCAGGATCAGTACATCGACTTTGGCGAGATTTGCTAGCAGTTTGGGGTACTGACCGTCTCCTTTAGCGATGGTCAGTTCTCGTAGCAGCCGGGTCAGGCGAACGTACTGGGCGGTGTAGCCTTCCCGGCAGGCTTTGTGCGCCAAGGCACAGGCCAGCCAGGTTTTGCCAACGCCGGTGGGGCCGGTGATGAGCACATTCAGGTGTTCCTTCACCCATTGGCAGCTTGCCAGGGATTGGATTAATCCCTTATCCAGGCCGCGTGAGTTCCGGTAATCCAGGTCTTCGAGAACGGCGGTGTGTCGCAGTCCAGCCCGGCGCAGCCGGCTGGTCAGGCGTCGGTTATCTCGTTCGGTCATCTCCCGGTCAACCAGCAGTCCAAGGCGTTCCTCGAAGCTCAATTCTGTGATGTCAGACGTGGCTGACTGATCAGCCAGTGCGGCGGCCATGCCGGTCAATTTGAGGGCATGGAGTTTGTCCAGAGTCGGATGTTTCAGCATGTCAGGTTCCCTCAGTGGTAGTAGGTTGGGCCGCGGATGTTGTCGTGGGTATCCGGTAAGGCCAGCTCTTGCTGTTCTTCCAGGGGCTTCTGGTCCAGGCGGTGTTTGAGAATGGATTCAATGCTTTTGTAGCGGCAGCTACCCAGCATTAAGGCGCGCTGGCAGGCGGCTTCCAGTCGTGCCTCGCCGTAGCTCTTGCCCAGCCGGAGAATGCCCAGGCAGGAGCGGTAGGCCTGCTGCGGGTGTTTGCGGGCAGCCAGGGCGGTGCGGATGAGTTTTTCTGTGGCGGGTCCGGTCTTGGCCTCCCAGGCAATCAGCCGTTCCGGCGACCACTCACCCGCCTGCCGATGGGATTCGGGCATGTGAGCGGCGACGGTGGTGTGTCGTCCTTTCTGATCAGAGCGACGGTGGCTGGCGATCCGGTTGCCCCGGTAAAAACACTCAATGGTGTTGTGGGTGATCCGGACCTCCACTTCCTTCTTGATCAGGGTGTAGGGTACCGAGTAGTAATGCCCGTCAACGGCTATGTGGTAGTCGATGTTAACCCGAGCCTTCTTCCACTCTGCGTAGACATACGGTTCTGCCGGTAGCGGCTGTAAAACGGACTTGTCCAGTTGTTCGAAGTGGTCACGCCGGCAGCCGGGCAACTTTCGGAAGGGGCGGCGATTGAGCTTCTCCAGCAGCTCACGGAGAGTGGCATTGAGCTGCCCGAGCGAGAAGTGCTGACGGTGGCGCAGCGCCGCCAGGATCCAGCGTTCGACGATCAACACACCGCCTTCTACCTTGGCTTTATCACGTGGCTTTCGGACCCGTGTAGGGACAACGGCCACGCCGTAATGGGCGGCCATGTCCTGGTAGGTCGGGTTGAGGTCTGGCTCGTAGCGGTGAGCTTTGGTGACACCGGATTTTAGGTTATCGGGGTTATGTTCCCAACTCCGTTATGTGCCGTTCACTGCGGAAGGCCTTGAAAGCACGGGGCGGAGCCCGTGCGAAGGGGCACATAACGATCACAGAGATTCGAGCCACTGCAGTAGCTCCGGATTGGTACGCCATACGGGCTTTCGGGGGGACGCCGCCGGAGAGTCCCAAGCAGGCTCGCAGGTGCGCACCGCATCCACCTTCATTCGGAGGGTGATTTCGGCGTATCTGTTGGTGGTCTCCAAACTGACGTGGCCAAGCCAGGCGCGGATGACATTCACCTCGACACCCGCCTCAAGCAAATGCACAGCCGTTGTGTGGCGCAAAACATGTGGCGAGATGTGCCGCACCGTGCCATCTGCGCCTTTTTTCACGACCTTGGCGGTATGACGCCTCACCACCTTGTAGATACCAAATCTGGTCAGCGGCGCACCGTTACGGGCCAAGAAGACGGCGTCCTCGGATTGGCGCCGTCGCCGATTATGCTCCAGCAAGCTCTGTAGCAGATTCGCCGTCTGCGTCCATAAAGGACAGGTACGCCATTTATCACCTTTACCATGCAGCCGCACTCGGGCTTCAGTGCCGAGGTCCAGATGCGTTGCGCGCAGATCCGCCGCCTCTTGTACCCGTGCCCCGGTATTGTAAAGGAAGCGAAGCAAGGCCTGGTCGCGCAGGGCCTGCGGGTGACCGGTGGGCAAGGCCGCGAACAGAGAATCGATCTCGTCGCGTTCGAGATACAGAGTCTCGCCTGGTGGTGAGCGTTTGACAGGGATGGAGCCAACTCGTTGAGCCTCCCCGAGCACACAGGGCTCACGATCGGCAAGATACTCGAAGAAGGTGTGCAGCGCCGCAAGACGCTGGTTGCGAGTCCGGACCCCATTACCACGTTGTTGTTCAAGGTTCTGCAGAAAATAACGCACCCGCTCACTGGTGAGATCAGCCAGTTCCAAACGGGTGATTCTGCAGCGCTTATCCTTTGCGATGAACTGGAGGAACAGGCGCAGACTTTCCTTGTAACTTCGGATACTGGCCGGACGCAGTCCCCGTTGGCACTTAAGGTGATCTTCCACGAAGGCAAAGAGCAAGCGCCCTAATTGATCGTTCATGATAGATCCTCCTCATCATGGGGAGTGGCGAAACGCTCAAAGCGCCGGTTTGCCTCCTGGAGTAACGCATCGGTGATGGTCAGATACCAAGCCGTCGATGCCGGGTCGGCATGCCCCATGAAGGTGGACAGGTGAAAAAGCCGTTGATTGGGATCCACGCCGGTGCGATACCAGCGCAGCAGGATTGCGACCGCGAACGAATGACGCAGACAATGCAGGTGGGGTTGGCGTACGCCGGGTGGCACGGACAGATTGAGCTCCGGCATCAAGTGGTGGAAGGTCTGACTGACCGTCTCTGTGCGCATCGGCTTGCGCACAGAAGTAGTGCTGAAAGAAAATACCGGATCCTCCGGTTGCCAGGCTCCGTACCGCCCAATGCCCAGTTGCAAATAGCCGGCAATCCGTTGCGTCATGAGCGGACCGAAGGGAACCAAACGCGTTTTGCCAAACTTGCTCTTGTCGATTATCAAAAGGTTGCGCTGGGAATCGACGTCGCAGTATCGAAGACGCACAATCTCGCCGACACGCAGGCCCAAACCGTACATCAACGAGAAGATCAGTGGGTAAACAACACCGCGGCCGGTTGCGCGTGGGTTGTCCGGAAGTTCTGATGCCAGCGCCAGAAGCCATTTTATCTGAGTCGGTTCAAACAGGAAGGGTTTAAGCTGGCAAGTGACCCGCCGAGGATGAGCCCGAACTGGGGAGTACGTCAGCCGCTCCTGAGCCACCTGCCAGGCAAAAAAGCAGCGGAGCACACCCAAAAGGTGATTGTAGCTGCGCGGGCGAGTGCGTGGCCGCGAAGCGAGAAAAGCCTCGATCAACGCCGGTTGCACTACCGCCGCATCGCTCACTCGTTCATCGATCAGGAACCGATCGAATAATCGCAAGGCCCGCTCTTCAGTATCGAATTTACGGCCAAGCGCTCGCTTGTAACTCAAGTAGGCAGAAAAATCCTTGCCCAGTGCACTGCAGAATGAGGCGTTCATGGCAGCAGCTCCTCGTGATCCAGCGCCACCGTGCGCAGAGTTTCCACATCCACCTTGGAATAGATACGGGTTGAGCTGGGGGATGCATGACCGACGTAATCGCCGATGACTTTGAGGTTGAACTCGGCATCGACCAGTCGCTGCACGCAAGTGTGTCGCAACGTGTGGGAACCCGGGCGACGAACATGAATACCCGCCTTGCGCAGGTATTGTGTCGCCTGGTTGGCCACGGTAACCGCCGTCACAGGTCGGATAGGTGCCACAACCCGGAAGAATAACCTACGCTCCTCCGTGTGTGGGCGCGCATTTTTTAAATAGTCGAGGATCGCTTCACCGACTACCGAAGAGAGAGGGTAGGCTGTGGTGTGGCCCGCCTTGCGCTGAGGCACCAACAGGCGTTCTCGCTTCCAGTCGATATGATCCAACGTCAATCCGGCCACCTCATGGCCGCGCAGTCCATAAGTGACGAGCAACAGCAGAATCGCGTAGTCACGCTTGCCAAGGGCACTGCGTCGATCAACAACATCGAGCATGCGCCGGACCTCGTCCCAGGAGATCGAGCGAGGAAGATCGGCCAACTGATACCGGCGCGGGGACTCAACGGTAGCGCCGAGATCGCGGTTGATCAGCCGCTCGCGGTACAAGTAACGCAGGAAGACCCGCAAGGAACTGCACAGCCCCGTCATGGAATGCTGGCTCAGGCGGCGCCCGCTCTCCACTATAAACGCGCTGAGTACAACTGGCGTGAGCTCGGACAACTGCAACAGATTGATCCGTGTCAGGTAGGCTTCCAGGTTACGCAGATAATGGCCGTAGTGCCGGAGGGACTTCTCACGCAGGCCCCGTTCATCACGCAGGTAAGCAAAGAAACTCGGCGCCTGATCCAGGAAGGGATCTTGACGGGTACGTCTACGGCCTCCGCCACGGAAATCGGGCAATATCAGGCAGAGCAATTGCTCGATCGGTGTTCGGGCTTCATTGGCCACCCACTGCTCTGCCTGGTATGCATTCTTGGCATGAATCTTTATCCAGTATTGGACATAGGACTCGACATGAGTTGGCAGCTCACTCCACTGAGTGGCTCCGTGATTACGAGCAAACTCACCAAACTGCCTCAGGATCGGGACTCGTCGCAAAACTGTCCGGGAGCGATACCCATTTCCAGCTAACCACTCGACATACTGCTCAATCGGTCCTCCGATCCAGGAAGCGCGAATCGCATCAATGGTATCGGGCTTAACGAAGTAATGTTCTAACATGACAATCTCCTTTCTACCGTGGTGGTAAGAAGATCATGCGCCAGAACGGAGCCTTTCGTTATGTGCCCGTTAGAAAGGGCGCCCCCTGTGATTTAGAGGCCTTCTGCGGGGAACGGAACATAACGGAGTTGGGAACATAACCCCGATTATGTGCCCGGGCACATAATCGGGGATTACCAGTTCAGGCACTCCCATGAGGAATTCGAAGACCCGGATGTGGGAGCCAATCCAGTCCGGCAGCTTCTGGCTCCAGGTGGCTTCGGCGTAGGTGTAATTGGAAGCGCCCATAACCGCCACAAAGATCTGCGCCTCGTGGATCTCTCCGGTGGTGCGGTCAATGACGGGCACGGTCTGGCCGGCGTAGTCCACGAACAGCTTCTCACCCGCTCGATGATCCTGACGCATCACCAAGTCCAGCTTGCCCTGCCAGGCCCGGTAGTGTTCGCAGAACCAGCTGTACTGATACCCCTCTGGGTTTGCCTGCCGGTACTCCTGCCAGAGCAGGAACAGAGTGACGTATTTACCCTTCAGTTCATCGTGAATCTGCTTCCAGTCCGGTATGCCCCGAACCTGAGCCGGCAAGTCTGGAGGGGGCGGGAACAACAGCTGCTCCAGCTGAGCCTCACCCAGATCCTCCGGCAATGGCCAGTTCAGACCGGCTTCGGCCAAACGCCGAAGATACTCGCTCACCGTGGGGCGGCTGACGCCGCAGGCCGCCGCAATCTGTCGATTACTTAGCCCTCGCTCCCATTTCAGGCGAAGGACTTCTTTGATCTTACGCATGGATAACCTCTTTGCTGGCATCTGATCTTCTCCGGATGAAAAGACTCAGAGTACCGTTAAGTTATCCCGCGTCGGGCGGTTTCGATGGGGCGGACCAGGCAACCTGCCGGGGTGGCAGCTTTGCCGTGGAATCAGTGGCAGCTTTCGCGTGGAATGGGTGGCAGGCTTCGTCTGGAATCAGTGGCAACCTTGGTCTGGAATACGCAGCCAAGCGACAAAAATTCTGGCAGACCTGCGTTTATCAAAAGAACCGGTACTGATTACAGAGCATGGCCAGCCGTCCGCTTATCTTGTTGATGTGAAGGATTACGAGTTTATGCAGCGCCGGCTGGAACTACTTGAAGGGCTCTCACGGGGAGAGCGTGCTGTACTGGAGGGAAGAACGTACAGCCAAAGCGAAGCCAGGGAGAAAATGAGTAAATGGCTGAAATAATCTGGACGGAGCCAGCTCTTCAAGAATTAGATTCTATTGCCGAGTACATTGCTCTGGATAATGTAGTTGCTGCAAGCGCTCTGGTTGAAAAAGTTTTTGAAAAAACGGAGCGCTTGGAAAACTTTCCGCAATCCGGCCGAACTCCACCTGAGCTACCCAATTCAATCTACAGGGAAGTTGTCGTGCCCCCTTGCCGTGTTTTCTACCGTGAAGAAGGGAGTCATGTGTTCATCCTCTATATTATGAGGGAGGAGCGGCAGCTTCGTGTTTACATGCTGGAAAACAGCTAACCAGACGCGGCACGCGGATGCCTTTGTCTCCGCTTCGCTGCGTCAAAGCCACCGGTGCGCTCAGCGTTAGCTGGATTGGTGTGGTTCTTTTTTGGTGGTTCGGCGGCAGTGGCCTTGGCCCTAGTACACTGTATAGTTTAAAACTTCGGATATAAACGCTTTAACTTGCGTCTTGCATCATTTGTACCGAATTGCCAGTCCACATTGGTTTGTCGGTTGTTCCTGTCTGTATTCCATGCAGCCACTTTAGTTCGCATCTTTTCAATACAATCAATTCGTCCTGCAAGACATTGTCGTTTCAAAACACTGAGTTCTATCTCTGCAATGTTCAGCCAACTCCCATGTTTTGGAGTGTAATGTATCTCAAGCCGGTCAGCCAAACGTTTGGCTTTTTCAGGTGGGAAAGCCGTGTATAACGAAGCCATATTGTGTGTATTCAAATTGTCCATAATAAAAATAACTTTTTCCGCATCTGGGTAACGCTCTTCCAGCATTTCCTTGGTAAAAAAGGCCCAGTCAATTCGCTTTCGTGTTGTAGTAATTTTTACTTTCCGCCGCCCTCCAAGTGGTTCTACCTCAATAAATATGTTTGCGACTCCTTTACGAACATATTCATCATCCATCAAAACAGGGTGCCCAGGAGCCAATGTCATCAACTTAAGACATTTCCCTAAAAATATCATATAATTAGAGCCCAACCATCAACGAGGAAATGCCCTATGGAGCACAATAAAAAAACAACGTTTGACAACCCAGCCGACATTCTTTCCGAAAATTGTACATAAAATAACCAGCTTACTGAGCTGCCCCGAGTTTATTGCCCAGCATCGCACCCATCCGAAGCACTTTACCCGCAAACGCCATTTGACCTTCCGCAATCTGATCCTGTTTCTGCTGAATCAGCCCAAAAGCGCCCTGCAAACCGAACTGGATGCCTTCTTTCAGGCGCTCAATGGCTCGGCCTTTGAAACCCAGGTGGTCACCGCACAAGCCTTCAGCAAAGCCCGCCAGAAGCTCAGCGCGTCAGTTTTTGAGGCTCTCAACAGCGCCCTGCAGGCCCAGATGGATGAGCTGGGGCTGCACAAGACCTGGCAGGGCCTGCGCCTGCTGGCCGTGGACGGCTCCAGCATGCACTTGCCGCTGGAAGACCCACTGGCCAGGCACTTTGGTACCCACAACGGGTTGCCGGTGGCCCGAGTGTCGGTCCTGCAAGACCTGCTGTCCAATCAGACTCTGCACACCCTCCTGATCACGCCGGATGTGGATGAGCGGGGCTGTGCCAGCATGCTCCTGACCACAGTCTGATTCTGTTTGATCGGGGCTATCCCGCGCACTGGCTCTTTGCCGAGCTACAGCGCTGTCAACAGCAATTCCTGATGCGCCTGACACTGACCCATTCCCGAGAAGTCCGCGCGTTTGTGGATTCTGGAAAAGACGACGACACCGTCTCAATGACGTGCCGGCACTGGTTATCCCGACAGGTCTGTAGGCAGTCCGGCGTTGATCCGGACACGGCCCTCCAGATCCGGTTGATCCGGGTGACGCTGCCCACCGGGGAAACGGAAGTGCTGGCCACCTCACTCCTGGACACCGGGGCCTTCCCCGCCGAGCTCTTTGCCGACCTGTACCAACGGCGCTGGGGCATCGAGACCGACTACCGCCGGCTTAAGCAAACCCTGACCTGGAAAACGTCAGTGGCCGGACGGTCTGTGCCGTACAGCAGGACATCCACGCCTGCCAACTGCTCAAGAACCTGGCCCTGCTGATGCAGGCCCTACAGCAGCCCGACATTGAGCGCAAAACCGCCCACCGAAAGCTGGCCTGGAAGGCGAACTTCACTCAGGGCGTGTCCCGGCTGAAGCATACCCTCGTCTCCTTGTTCGTGCGTCCCAGCCGCGAGGCCCTGGATAACCTGTGGCGCCTGTTGGGTAACAGCTTGAGTGCGGTGCGCCCCGGGCGAAGTAGCCCACGACGCCGAAAACGACTGGCCACCAAAGGCTGTGAAGGGTACAAGCCGACTCGCTGACCGACACCACCCCCCGGCGGCGTATAACAAGACTTCCTGACAGACTGTGCCGGCCACCGGTCGAATGGTTCTCGCCCTGAATAACGCTTAAACCGCTCTGACACACCGGCAAATACACCATTGACGGTCTTTGGCGCTGATTTCGGGTTAGGCTCTGATTTTAATCGCCTGTCGATTCAATAATAGGCTGTCTCACGATTGGTAATCTTGGTGACTCAGAGGATCATAATGGACTTCTGGGGCTTAAGTTGATGACATTGGCCCAGGAGCTGCTGGAATAGGTTCATGAACCTCGCCAATTAACTGCATGCTCGATTCGTCCATACAGACCACCGGAAATTTCGGATCATATGGCCGTGAATAGATATCAAGAACGTCCTCCATCGCCGCTACAAAAGCGGCATTCTCATCCGGTGGTATTTTCCAGTACTTGCTCAGGTGAGGCTTAAGTTCATTTTTTTTAGAGTGTTACATACCGTCATGGGGGAAACACTCGGTGCTATTTCCAATTCCACCACTTTCTCAGCCAGTAACCGTACGGTCCAACGCTTTCGGCCTTCCGGCGCTTGTGAACACGCCAATGCCAAAAGCCGGGCTTCAAACTCACCCCCAAACAGAATTTCTCGGGGAGGTGTTTCGCGTTTCTTCCGTTCGATGGCTGCGGTGAGACCCTCTTCAACAAATCTTTTTTTTAAATGTTCGAGACTTCGAGTCGTTCGCCCTAAGGCTTCAGCAACTCTTGCAACAACCCATTTAGGCCCATATTCTCCAGCATCAAGCAGTAGCAATGCGCGGGCAGATAAAACGGTTCGGGCGGCCCTTTTGCCCTTCGTTGAAATTGCCTCCAATTCTTTTCGTTCTTCTTTTGTCAGTGTCACCTTGTAACGTGGTGCCATATCGTCGTCCTCAATTGATGGTTGAGAACGAGTATAGCAAAATGCTATTAATTGCGAACTATTAAGATGTACAGTGTACTAGGTTCGTAGCAAAACCGCTAATTTTCAGTTACGCCAAGGCCGTCTGAGTCCGTAGTTAGTTTGGCCGCTCAATCGTTCACTGGCGTTGTCATAAAATTCGGTGTTCGCCGTGCGGGGCCTTCCACGGAAAATTGGTTCTGCGCCTGTTACTCTGAAGTTTAGGTTCGTTCGCCGCATCGGTTGCAGTGATTTTGACACTGTGCATCTGCGAATCTTGGCATAAGGGCAGCAGCGGAATAGGCTATCATTTTGAGTGCCAGGGGCTGGGCTGTCAGTTACACCCAGCTAATCGGGTAGCTGGGGGTATCTAACCCCCAGCCCCCACAACACCCTGCACCGATGCGTCGGACCGGCGGGTCCGCACAGGGCGTTTCCCGAAAACGTTCAGAGTAAGATGGCCGATTACCTCCTCCTACCCCAATGATGGCTTCTGATTTTGCGCCAACGTTCCTCAGTCCGGTCGGACATGGAATCGTTGAGCTGCACAGGCTCCTCATTGATTTTCGGGTTCAGGCCTTCACCCTGTCCCAACCATTACGATGGGCGTTTGGCTACTATGCCGTCTGCTGACTTCTGCTCAATCACCGGCGGGGTTACCCCTATCGGCGCTATCGGCGCTATCGGTGTCCACCTTGTTCGCTCGCAACCGCCGATGGCAACGGCTGCGCCCAGGCTTGATCGACCAGTGGCCTGACTGGTAATTGACCGATCGCTCGTTGAACAGATCCCGAAGCGTCGGACCGCCCCAAATAAGAACATGCACTGTCACTGCGCAACTGCATCATTTACGGTGGCCGTTAGATCACGCGGCTTCGCGGGAGGCCGCCCCGTCGGCTTGTGCCAACTCGCCTCCGGCCTACGCCTCATATGATGTTCTTGTTCATCAGCTCGCAGCTTTGCTAGCGGCTTACTTCCGGCCGGCGTTCCGGAGACCGCACCTCGCGGGTTGGCCCTTGCCATTCGCTAGTGGTTAGCGTTCAATCGGTAAAACCGGCTGAACGGTGATCTTCCCACAGGGGACTTTCACCCCATTAGTTCATGCCCATGCTGGGCGTACACAAATGGCTGTTGGCGGACGCGCCTTCGCTGCGCTCCGGCACGCCGCAAAGCCGAGCGTTAGCAAGATGCCAATAGGCACACACTCTGCTAGACTCATGTCATGAAGCAAATTAACTGGAATGCTGAAAAGAACCAGCAGTTGATGAGCGAGTGCGGAGCTTCTTTCGAAGACGTTCTGTTCGCCCTTCAGTCTGATGGTTTACTTGATGATGGACCTCATCCCAACAGTGATAAGTATCCGAATCAGCGTCTGTTTGTGGTTCGGATTGATGATTACGCCTGGCTGGTACCGTATGTTGAGAATGACGGGGAGATCTTTCTCAAAACGATCATCCCCAGCCGCAAGGCCACCAAGAAATTTTTAGGGGGATTGTATGGCCAAGATTAAATTAGATTCTGAAGAGCAAGAGTTGCTTGAGGCATACGAGTCCGGGGAATTCGAATCGGATCTGGATGCCGATCGGCGCGAGCATCTCACGAAGGCAGCCGAAGAAACCTTCAAGAAAGACAAGCGGATCAATATCCGTATTTCTAGGCGGGATCTGGAGGCACTTCAGCGCCGGGCTTTGGAGGAGGGCCTGCCGTACCAATCTCTGGTTTCCAGTGTTTTGCACAAGTATGCCTCTGGTGGGTTCAAGGACATCTCTGCTAACAAGTCAGGCCAGCGGACGCGCTGACGCGCGCTGCTGCCTTCTGCGTTAGCAGGCACCACTTTACCTCCACGATCTTGCCGGTTGAGTAAAAAAGGGATATTTTATACTCATGGATGAATTCGAGTTCGACGACCACAAAAGCAAGGCTAATCTGGAAAAGCACGGTATTGATTTCGAGAGTGCTCGAACGCTTTGGGAAGATCCATATCTGTTGGAAGTCCGAGCAAAAGCTATGGATGAGGAGCGATTCCTCCTGGTTGGTCGAATAGGCGAAAAGCATTGGTCTGCGGTCGTTACATATAGGGGCAGGCGTATTCGGATGATTTCAGTCAGGCGTTCCCGCAAGAAAGAGGTAGAGCTCTATGAAAGCTAGAGATTTCGACAAAAAGTTTGAGGAAGATCAGGAGAATATTGTTGACGATCTTGATCTTTCCACGGCGCGGCGCGTGAACCAAGAAGCAAAGCGGATAAATGTAGATTTCCCTGCGTGGGTTGTTGAATCGCTAGACCGGGAAGCGGCCCGTATCGGTGTCACGCGCCAGTCAATCATCAAGGTCTGGCTAGTTGAGCGCCTTCAGGCCGAAGCTGCTAATCGGGTAGCCGGGGGTATCTAACCCCCAGCCCCCACAACACCCTGCACCGATGCGTCGGACCGGCGGGTCCGCACAGGGCGTTTCCCGAAAACGTTCAGAGTAAGATGGCCGATTACCTCCTCCTACCCCAATGATGGCTTCTGATTTTGCGCCAACGTTCCTCAGCCCGGTCGGACATGGAATCGTTGAGCTGCACAGGCTCCTCATTGATTTTCGGGTTCAGGCCTTCACCCTGTCCCAACCATTACGATGGGCGTTTGGCTACTATGCCGTCTGCTGACTTCTGCTCAATCACCGGCGGGGTTACCCCTATCGGCGCTATCGGTGTCCACCTCGTTCGCTCGCAACCGCCGGTGGCAACGGCTGCGCCCAAGCTTGATCGATCAGTGGCCTGACTGGTAATTGACCGATCGCTCGTTGAGCAGATCCCGAAGCGTCGGACCGCCCCAAATAAGAACATGCACTGTCACTGCGCAACTGCATCATTTACGGTGGCCGTTAGATCACGCGGCTTCGCGGGAGGCCGCCCCGTCGGCTTGTGCCAACTCGCCTCCGGCCTACGCCTCATATGATGTTCTTGTTCATCAGCTCGCAGCTTTGCTAGCGGCTTACTTCCGGCCGGCGTTCCGGAGACGGCGCCTCGCGGGTTGGCCCTTGCCATTCGCTAGTGGTTAGCGTTCAATCGGTAAAACCGGCTGAACGGTGATCTTCCCACAGGGGACTTTCACCCCATTAGTTCATGCCCATGCTGGGCGTACACAAATCGCTAAACCGTGACGCCGTAAACGGCGCACATTAGCGCAGCGTTAAATGCCAGTGATCGCGAAGTCCAGGGCATCTACTATCTGGTCTCGAAAGTGGGTTAATGAGCCTGCGGGGTTATTCAGTTGCTTGGTGGGCACTGAGGATATTTGAGGTGTCAGCAACAGAAGTTTCTGGCCATCGAAGGTGACCTTTGGAGTGAGGCCCTGCATCGTTTGGTTCCCGAAGGCTGAGAGCCTGCCAAGCGGAATAACGATGCGTGTTGCCAGTTCAGATAAGTGCAGGCTTTGAATGTCGACCAAGTAGGGATAAAACGATTTGCTGGCTTTGTTCGGATTGGGGTATACATCGAACTGGGCCATTAAAATTCCCTAAATTCGTCACCGAAGCAACCATGCTGCTCAACGAACTCGTTGTAACTTGTGATGGCAGCGCGGTTTTCGTCAGCCCATTGAGCTGCTTTGCGTTTCGCCAACTCTTCTCTCAAAGCTCGCTCAAGCGTGGCCGAGAGATTGATGTTCAACGCTCGCGTTTTTGAAAGCAGGTCGCTGTTCACGGACAGATTCGTTGCCTTTTTAGGAGAAGCTATATCGTAGAGCTCATGCATTTTGGCCTCCACAGAGCTATTTTCTGGCTTTTACACAGCTTATGCGTATGCGGGTGCGCATTCAAGTGCATTTAACCAATCAATCAAGTTCGTTCCCGGCCTGATGGCCGTCCACCGGTCG
This sequence comes from Marinobacter sp. LV10R520-4, assembly GCF_002563815.1. Taxonomy (NCBI): domain Bacteria; kingdom Pseudomonadati; phylum Pseudomonadota; class Gammaproteobacteria; order Pseudomonadales; family Marinobacteraceae; genus Marinobacter; species Marinobacter sp. LV10R520-4. The sequence continues at coordinate 1,769,081 of NZ_PDJM01000001.1, forward strand.
GCTTTTAGCCGCCGCTTGTCTCAGCGTTATGTGCTTTGAAACCTGATACGTTACAGGGTACGATCAAGTAATGATTCGAAGCTTCAAACACAAGGGCTTGGCCAAGTTTTTCAAGTCCGGTAGCACAGCAGGGATTCAGGCTGGTCACGCGAAGAGGCTTCGGCTTATTCTCGGTAGATTAAATGCAGCGTCGGATGCCAAAGATATGGACTTACCAGGCCTTCGATTGCACGAACTGTCCGGCAATCGCGCTGGAGTCTGGTCAGTGGTAACTGGCGGGTAACGTTCCGGTTTGAGGACGGTGATGCCGAGATAGTGAACTATGAAGATTACCACTGAGGTATAGCCAATGTTGATGCACAATCCTCCCCACCCTGGTGAAGTATTGCGAGAGCTTTGTCTGGAGCCCCTTGGCATCTCTGTCACGGCGGCTGCAGAGGCATTGGGTGTTAGCCGAAAAACTTTGAGCGCTGTATTGAACGGCAAGGCCGGTATTAGTCCCGAAATGGCTATTCGGCTTTCTATTGCGTTTGACACCTCAGCAGAGAGCTGGCTAAACCAGCAGTCCCAATATGAGCTTTGGCATGCTGAACAACATCGTAAAGAGCTCAACGTGAAGAGGCTTGTTGCGGCCTGAATCATCACATAACCAAGCCATGCACCGGATTTCAAACCCTCCGCTTCGCTGCGGTTTTGTCACCGGTGATGGCAAGCGTTATGTTTCTTCCCTCGGACACCTTGTCTGCCTGTAAGCAATGTCGTACTCTTTAATGTACGCTAAAACGTACTTGAGGTGAATGCCATGTCTAGGGTCCGTGTAGATGAAGATATCCGTCCTCTGTCTGAATTCCGGGCAGGGGTAGCCACATTTGTAAAGCAGCTCCATGAAACCCGCCGCCCTATGGTATTGACGCAGAGAGGTCGTGGCGTTGCAGTATTGGTGGGTGTCCACGAGTACGAGAGGATGCAAGAGCGTCTGGAAGTGCTGGAAGAGGTGTATAAGGCCGAAGAACAGATAGCCTCCGGGGATGGTATTGCGCATGAAGACGCGAAGGCTCGGGTTTTGAGCAGGCTGGGTCAATGAAGATTGTTTGGTCCCCGCTTGCGCTGGAGCGTGTTGAGGATATTGCTCGGTATATAGCAGAAGATAACCCAGATGCTGCGCTACGGTGGGTTGATGGTTTATTCGCCACGGTAGAGCGGCTAGTCGACTTCCCTAAAAGTGGGCGTATGGTTCCCGAGGTGGGGTCGCCTCGCATCAGAGAGTTGATATTTGGAACTTATCGGGTTATTCACAGCGTCAAAGATCAGGTTGATATTCTGACTGTGCGTCGCAGCAGCCAGTTATTGCGGGTGTCCGAGGTCGATGATGATGAAACATAACCAGCGGCTGCACAGCGACCGATTTTCCGCCGCTTAGCGGCGCCAAACCGGCGGGTGAGCCGGGCGTTAAAGGGTAAAGCTCGATGCATGGCAGCCATTACCTATCCGTGTCAGAATTAACAGATACACGAACGAGAGGTTGCGCCCATGAATCTCCAAAGAATTGAAGACGAGGCACTCCATCTGCCAAAAGAAGAGCGAGCTCTGTTGATCCAACGATTGGTTTTGAGCCTGGAATCTCCGTCAGAGGAAGAGCTTAAGTCTGACTGGTTGCTTGAGGCTCGCAGAAGAGCGGAAGAACTTGATAGCGGGTTGGTTCCAGCGGTACCCGGTGACGACGTTATGAGGAAGGCTCGAGCACTAATCAAATGAACTACGTTTTTCACCCGGCAGCGGAAGCCGAGTTTTTGGAATCAGTCGGTTACTACGAATCGAGGGTTCCAGGATTGGGTGGTGCCTTTATAGAGGAATTTGGGGCCCTCGCCGAACTGATCGGCGATTCACCAGAAGCTTGGCAGGTCAAGCTAGAGCCGGATATTCGCAGAGCTTCCCTTCATCGATTTCCGCTATCCATCGTCTATCGAAAAAAGCCTAGCTGTTTCCAGATTCTAGCGGTTGCACATGACCGGCGGCGGCCGCACTACTGGCTAGGCAGGCTTTAAAAATCGGCTGCACGGCGACCGATTTTCCGCCGCTTCGCGGCTCCAAACCGGCGCGTTAGGCGCACCACAATCTGAGTTTGAGTAAGATCCACAGCATGAAAAAGGTATCAGAAATGCTCATAGCAGTTAGCGGTGACCTGCTAAAGAGCGTGGAAAATTTGGAGGAAATGCAGGCACACTTGGATTTGGTGAAGACTGCGTGGAATATGTCACTGTCATCTGGAAAAAAACGTAATGGAAAGCTCAAAAAGTTCATTGAGTCTCAACGGGCCCGGGCGCCTAGCATAGAGGCACTCGAAGGTCTCGAATGGGAGTTCAGGCGAATCATGAAGCAAAAGGACAAGCTTTTTCCAGCGGTAAAGAAAAAAGTAGAGTTTGCGATGGCCATTGAGGAAAGCAAGAACTGCTATATTATACGGGCATACTTCACTAATGGCGCCGAGCCGAGTTCGATCGCCTAACAGTATGCCTTGGTACAGCAATTGGCATTCAGTTCCTTACCTCGGGGTCGTCCCGCTGGCCATCACTTGCGCTCGGGTCAGTTCTTGCGCTCTATGCGGTCATTGCGCTGTTCCTGCCAAAGTTCAGCGTGTCGCAAAAAGTGGAGCTTCGCCTTTCGCCAATTGTCGGTGGCGTCACAGGCATCCTTGCCGGCGCAACAGGTGTCTTTGTAGTTCCGGCCGCGCCCTATCTCAGTGCGCTGGGCCTGACCAAAGACGAACTCATTCAAGTACTGGGCTTGTCTTTTACAGTGTCCACGGTTGCATTGGCAGTTGCACTGGGTGCAAGCGGAAGCTTTTCTTCCGGAATTCTCGTGGCCTCCGCTGGCGCGGTGGTGCCAGCGTTGGTCGGCATGTTCATTGGGCGGCACACGCGTAATCGAATCGAACCGGCTGCATTTCGCAAGTGGTTTCTGGTTTCCATGCTTTTTGTTGGTGGCTATATGGCCGTCCGCAGTCTGGTTGCGCAGTGACGCCTAACGATCTGCTGCACAGTGAGCGTTTTTCCACCGCTTCGCGGCTCCAAACCGGCGCGTGAGCCGAGCGTTTACACCTCACTGATCTGGCCTTGATGTTTATACGGCAGCGCCGTATATTTTAGCAATGCTATTCATTGAAACCTCGACGTTCACCAAGCTGTTGCCGAGCTACCTCACGGACGAAGAATACCGTGGGTTTCAAACATACCTTATGCAGAAGCCTGATGCGGGCGATCTCATCAAGGGCTCTGGTGGTGTTCGCAAGGTTCGTTGGGCACCAGCGGGATCGGGCAAGAGTGGTGGCATTAGAGCGATCTACTATTGGGACGTGCCTCGATTCCCGGGCACATGCTTAAGCAGATAGCGGAGGCGATTAAAAATGAGTGATAGAAATCTTGGTGCAGAAATCCTCGCTGGGCTTGATGAAATTAAACAATTCAAAAAGGGCAATCGGGCGTTGCGCACTTATGAACTGTCTGAGCCCTCAGCGCCTCAAATTATTCGGTTAAAACTGAAAATGTCTCAGTCAGTTTTTGCCGGTCTCATGGGAGTAAGCGTTCGCACCCTGCAGGATTGGGAGCAAGGGCGTAGAGAGCCACAAGGCCCAGCAGTTGCGCTTTTGCGTATTGCTGAGCAGCACCCGGAAGTTTTTGGCCAGCTACACTGAGTATGGAGCAAGGTGAAGTGGGAAAGCGCAACGGCGGCACCGCCATATACATTAAAGATGCCCAAAAATAACGAGTAGTGGGCTGTGTTTAGACTATAAAACAAGCCATAACCAGCAGCATAAATTCCTCGGTTAAACACAGGTTTCAAGCAAATGCCCAGCCAGCAAAAACTTGCCACACTCAACGAACAGTTCGCAATAGAAGGGCACCTGCAATTCAACGCGACTGGCGATTTGATTGTGGCTGACATCACTAACCAGCAAGCCACGGCAAGCATTGCCCTGCAGGGCGCGCAGGTGCTGTCCTGGGCTGCTAAAAGAGAAGCTAAAGGGGGTGCCGAAAGAGGTGCCAACGAGCAGCAACCGCTGATCTGGCTTTCAGACGAAGCGACGTTTATCGCGGGTAAAACCATTCGCGGCGGCATTCCAGTGTGTTGGCCTTGGTTTGGCGCACATCCTGATCGTGAGGATTATCCCGCCCATGGTTTTGTCAGAGCCGCCGTTTGGGACGTGATTGAAACCAGCACGACGGCTGCCGGGCAAACGAACATAGTATTTCGCCTGCCGCAAACGCAAGTGCCCCCAGCCTTATGGTCACACAACACCGAGCTAGAGCTACACGTCAGCGCCGGCGCAACCCTTGAGCTGAACTTGATTACGCGCAATCATGGGTTAGAAACCGTCACCATCAGTCAGGCGTTACACAGTTATTTTGCCGTGAGTGATATCAATGATGTGACGGTTAAGGGCCTGGAAGGTTGCCAGTTCATTGATGCCCTGGATGATTGGCAGCGTAAAGTCGAAATCACGCTGATTTGCATTGATGCCGAAATTGACCGCATTTATCAAGATACCCAGCCCGTCTGTTCACTCGAAGACAAAGGTTGGCAACGTCGTATCAACATTGAAACCAACAACAGCCGCTCAACCGTGGTCTGGAACCCCTGGATTGATAAATCAGCCCGGCTGGGTGATATGGGGGAGGGCGGTTATTTGAACATGCTGTGTATTGAAACTGGCAATATTGCTGATGATCGTGTCAGCATTGCTGCGGGTGCGGAGCATTGCTTGTCGGTCTGTTATCGGATTGCGAAACCTTCAGCCAATTCATCACTGCGGCGAAGTACAAGTAGTTGCCTGGGCTTCAGCGAGAGCGAGGCCTAAACCCTTCGCTCAAACGGACCCGCATCGGCATGCCGTTACAGGCCCTCATTTCATTCTGGGCCTTGCGCGCAGCCTGCCGCTTAGCTCAAACGTTGAGGCTGTAGAAAAAGGTCGAAGACAATCATCGATCTGAAATTGGTTGATAAACGATCTAAAAATAGCGCCTATTCTTAAAATCTGGAGGACTTATCATCGAAAGCACACCCAGATTTTACGTAGGAGCGTCATCAAAAAATACTCGAGGGTTTTCCTACAGCCTCGTTAGGCTTCAAAAGGAGTCTGGATGAAAACTGAAGATATTAACTACCACATAGGGTTACCTGAAAAATACAGAGACTCTGCTGTTGATTTGTACGACGAAGCTTTTGGACAAAAATTTGCTGTAGCGATACCTTCTAAGAAAAAAAGAATTCTCTTTTTAAAGACATGTTTAACTCTTGACTATGTAATTAGTGCTATTCATAAAGATAAGTTAATTGGAATAGCGGGCTTTCAAACTCCAGAAGGTTCATTAACAGGTAGTATGACGTATAGTGAATTAATTTCTCAATTAGGTTTTATAAAAGGGAATTGGGCTGCTGTTATTTTTACCCTTTATGAAAGGAAGGCTGCGGTTAAAGAATTAATTATGGATGGCATCGCTGTTCACTCTGATGCCAGGGGAAAAGGCGTAGGGAGTCACCTCCTAAAAGAAGTAGCAAAATATGCTAAAGATCATAAATTTAACAGTGTACGCTTGGACGTTATTGATATAAATCCCAAAGCTAAAATACTGTATGAACGAATGGGATTTAAGTCAGTTAAAATAGAATCCTATCCATACTTAAAATGGTTACTTGGCTTTAGTGGTTCCACTACAATGGAATTAACTGTGTAATGTCAGCTTAACCAGCAAATCAACAAGGACCCGAACTTCCCCTAGATTAGTAGACACGCGTCGATAACTCCGCAGTACATCACTGAGTTCAAAGTTAAAGTGGCGGAGTGGAGTCACCAGGCTCACCGGATTGTGAAAGGCGTTGCTGAAGCACTGGATAGCCATTCTTTCATACTGGCGCACTGGCGACTGGGAAACGGTCTTAGTGCAAGCTTCGTCGGGGCAACGTTGCGTGATGCCTTTACCTGTCGAAAGCTGGCCTCTGGCCTGTTATTCCATACGGATCGCGGCATTGAATACCGTACGTCGTCCGTTTCTTTGCGATGCGTCAATTTCGGAAACATAGAAAAGCTTATATTGAGGGCTTCTATAGTACCCAACGACTGCACAGCGGCCTTGATCATCGGACTCAGATAGAGTTCAAAGAAATTGACTGACGGAGCTCGTGAATTTTATTAAGGGAAGTTCACGAATAACAGCGGGCTATTTTCACTTCGCTCAAGTTTAGGCCACTATTATTTGCCAGTTATTCGGGGCGTTTTAAATGTTAAGAGGACGTTATGTCAGGGATTGCTAAAACTCCAAATCCGCCGTACTACGCTGTGATTTTTAGTTCCGCTCGCACTGAGGGTGATCATGGCTACGGTGCAATGGCCGACAGAATGCTGGAGCTGGCAGCGCAACAGGAAGGGTTTCTTGGTTTAGAGTCAGCCCGGGAGGGTATTGGTATTACGGTATCGTACTGGGCCAGCGAGGAAGCCATCAAGAATTGGAAGCAAAACGTTGAGCATCTTGAAGCCCAGCGTCTGGGTCATGAAGCCTGGTATTCCGAGTTCAAAGTCCGAGTCGCAAAGGTAGAACGGGCTTATGGCATTTAACCAGTGGCTTAAGTGCGTTCCCGGCCTGCCTGCCGCCTACCGAATGCCCTTGTCCCGGCACCGCTTAGCTTTGCGGTAAGTGTTTTCAGGAAGGAAGCTGTGAGTAAGTATCATATCGCCCAACTCAACATTGCCACGCTGTTGGCCCCAATTGATTCGCCGCAGCTTTCGGATTTTGTCTCGAATATGGATAGGATCAATGCGTTGGCAGAGGAGTCGCCGGGTTTTGTCTGGCGGTTTCAAACCAAAGACGGTGATGCTACCGGCCTTGATTGTTTCTGCTCCGGTAAGACTGTGAATCTTTCCCTCTGGGGTTCGACCGAGGCTTTGCATAATTACGTTTATCGGTCTGCCCACGTTGAGATCATTCGCCGTAAGAAAGAGTGGTTTTACAAAATGGGTGAGGCTTACATGGTCCTTTGGTGGGTGCCTGCCGGTCACATTCCGTCAATTGAGGAGGCAGCCCAAAAGCTGAAGATGCTGCGAGAGCGTGGCCCATCCGCGGAGGCTTTCACATTCAAAAAAGCATTCCCGGCCCCCAGTGCACCAGCCGAAGCGTGGGGTGGTGAATGTTCAGCTATTTAACCAATCGCTTAAGCGCGTTTGCGGCCTGACGGTCGCCCACCGGAGGCCCCTGACGAGTCGCTGGATGGACGGACCTCGAAGCATTTGGATCAGGTTGACGGCACTTTCCGCAACCGCTTGTGCTGAATGGCATTATTTTTACGAAATAAACACATAACAAGAAGGTATTTATGCACATTGGACTGATCGGTGGTTTTCGAGAGACCGAAATTGTTGTGCCGCTTGGCGAAAGTCTCGACAAAGTTTACGATGCCTACATGAGCATTGCTGTTTCTGGTGCTGTCAGCGAAGAACAAAGAGACACTATATTCCGGGCTGGCAAGAAGATGTGCGACGACCAAGGTGCTCAAGCTGTCGTCCTTGCTGGCACAGATCTTTTCGTGGCCTTCGATGGGTATGAGTGCGGGTTCAAGTACGTCGACAGTGCTTTAATCCACATCGATGCGATTTATCGAGCATCGCTGCAAAAATCAGATAACAAGGCAATGCTCGCGACAAGCGTGTGATTGTAGCGTTAAGATTTTCGAAGCGTTCGTTATTTTTCCTACTCGACTATTTAGCATAATAGTGTGACCTCAAAGATCAAAGGAGTGATCTCGAAATGAGTTTGTACGACATCTATTCTCACCCTGACGGAAGAGTTGAAGCAGTAAAACAAGGATGGTCATGGCCAGCAGTATTTCTTGGCGGCTTTTGGGCACTATCGAAGAGACTTTGGCCGCCGGCTGGGGCCGCATTCCTTATAGCGATATTAGGCTGGTTCACAGCGCCTTTTTTGGCTGGTCAAGGCATTGCTTTTGAGACCATTGAACTCGCTCACATGGTTATAGCGGCACTGATGTTTCGGGTTTTTGGGGCTTATGGAAATCGTTGGTATGCAACAAAGCTTCAACCCGAAGGTTTCCGAAGGGTTTCAAAGGTATCCGATATTGATGCTTCAAGAACGATTAACGAATAAAAAAATCGCTTTCTGGCTCTCATACTCCAAAAGCGTGACTTGATCGCCCTGAAATCATGCCTTAACAAAAACAGTCATGGCGACGGATACACTGTTGCGGCTTCGCCTTTATTCCTTAGCCGCGCATGCTGTTGATATTAGGCGCAATTGATATACCAAACATTGGGTTTACAATGAATAATGAGCAAGCACAAGAACATATAAAGCAAAAATTAAAGGAAGGTGATACGTTAATTGGTTTCTTTCAAGCAGTTTCACCGCCTAAACTTTGGATGTTTTTCATAATTGGGCCGTTAGCTACCCTTAGTACGCGAATGTACTTCTTAGCTGTGACAGAAAAAGGTTTATATTTTCATAAATGGAGCTTAATTGGCAATTTTAAAAGTTATGATTTTTTTGAGTTTGATGAAATTGAGAACGTTAAAATAGGTAAAGGTATATTGCAAAGACCAATGAGGTTTCACTTTAAAAACGATAGAAAAATAAAAGTAAAAGCACCGTTAAAGGGTCATAAAAAATTAGCGAAAATGACTCTTGATGTGCAAAATTATATTGAAAATAGAATTTCTCTAGCTCGATAATCCCTTTTCTGATATTAATATATTCACTCGAAGGAGAGTTTAAAAGTACCGCCGATGAAACGATGAGTATACAAGTCGACCATATAGGGCATATATTGGGAACACTTGGGGTAACTATCTATTGCAGATTCAAACCTGTGCGTCTGACAAGTTACTCAAAAGGACGTGAAACAGTTGGCTAGCACTCGTTCCTCGTACATTTTAGCCAACTATTTTGCGCTGCTTCGTAAGGCGTCACAAAGCAAGGGAGATCACTGAATCATGATCGCCAGGGAATGGAAGTGTCGAGTACCTGAGTGCCATAGCGCAGGGTTCACTGCTTATCTGTACGAAAGCGGCATCAAAGACGCTTCTTCAACACCGGGCTTTCGCGGTGCTCAGATTTTCCGCCGCACTCTGGCCCACAAAGTTGAACTGACGCTCATTACGTACTGGGAAAAGCTCCAATCAATCAAGGCCTTTGCTGGCAACGATATTTCGCAGGCGCGCTTGTACCCTGAAGATGAGGTTTATGAGCTTGAGCCTGACTTTTCGGTGCAGCACTATGAAGTCATCGAGCATCAGTTTTTGGTAGAGCAGCGGCGGTAAACGGGTGCAATTACTTTGTAACCAGTCATTCACGTTCGTTCACGGCCTGGCGGCCGTCCAACGGATTCCTTTATCAGGGCTCCTTTAGCTTCGCATTAGACGTACACGATCATCATGGGGAGAGTTATGACTGACCATCAGACCAGCTTCGTCATTGAAAACGACAAGGCCGAATGGCGAGTCCTTTTCAACGGCTATGCCGATTTCTATAGCGTGCCGATGGACGATAGCACTGCAGACAAAGTTTGGGCTTGGCTGCTGGACCCAAGCCACGTCCTTGAAGGGCTCGTGGTGCGTGACGCAAACGGTACCATTGTTGGCTTCGCACACGTTCGTGCCTGTCCCCGAACTCTTGGCGGCTGCGACGTCGGTTTCCTGGATGATATGTACGTTGCTCCAGATGCTCGCGGTTCTGGTGCGTCGGATGCTCTATTTGTGGGTTTGCGCACTTTGGCGGTGGAGCGTGGCTGGCCAACTGTTCGTTGGATTACTCAGCACTTCAATGCGCGAGGTCGCGCGTTCTATGACCGTTATACGTCTGGGCCAAGTGATTTCATTATGTACCAGTGGAAGCAGGATTAGCCCTGACTTGGGGTATACGTTTAACAAGTCACGGAAAACGGACGCGTGAGGCGCCGCTTCGTTCAGCGTTATGCTTCTCTCAGAGCAGGCTCAAGCCCAAGGTAATCAACAAAAGGGATAAAGTCGCGATCCAAAAACAGCAGGGGTAGCTTCTTCTCTATGCAGAACGTTGCGATGATCACGTCGGCCGTTTTTCTGATCGTGATACCCCTTTTACGAAGCGCACGATAATTGTCGGCACACTTGGCAGCCATATCTTTGCCAAACATTTCATATTGATCCAGAGCAAGCAGGCTTTGTTTGGTCTGATGGTATTGCTGGTCGTTGCGGATGCCTTGAAGGATTTCCAGAAATATGAGGTCGCCGATAGCGACTGACCCTTGGACTATTGATGCATCCAGCAGGTCAGTGTGCGGATTTTTGACTCCGTTGAAATAGTCGATCCAGACGCTGGTATCCACCAGTATCATCCGGCGCTCCGCATTTCATCCAGGTCACCTTCCCACTTGATTTTGCCTCGTAGCTTCCGAATCTCCTGCTGCTTGCTAAGCTGTACCAGAAGTTTCAGGCCTTGCTCAACAGCCTCTTTTTTGGTTTCGTAGCCGGAGGCTTTGAGGGCTTCGGCCATCAACTGGTCGTCAATGACGATGTTCGTTCTCATGTCGCACCTATGTGTATGGTTATCGATTTCTATACACAATCTAGCACTTCGGAGAGAACATAACAATCGGCTGCACAGCGACCGATTTTCCGTCGCTTCGCAGCTCCAAACCGGCGCGTGAGCCGGGCGTTATGTTGTTGGGAGATCTGATAGTCAGCTATGAAACTTGAAAATATTGAGTTACTTATCGATGGCTCGGGCGAAATTTCTATCGGAAGGGCTGGGCCAGTTCGATGTGCTGCATGTGCGTCTGATGAGGATCAGTGTCTTGCAATGTTGGTCAGAAGGCCTGATGAGTCGTCATCTGAGTTGCTAAAACGGCTTGATTCTGCAATAGAGAATGCGATTGAACGGAAAATATTTGCGGATGAGATCAATGGATAGTGGCCAAGACGCTGTTCATGACTGTCACGGCATGCCAGATAATGGCGTGTCGATTAGGCTGGAAAAGAATTATGTAAGGCGCGAAAATTTCGTATGGTGCCTGTTTATAGAAAGGCAAGCGACGGAAGGCGATTTGGAGGAGAATCATCATCTCGAAGAGGTTGGCGAGATGATTTGGACGACGGTTGTTGAAATTGGGTTCTGCCCATATTGCGGGCAAGAGCTTGCCGTCCCCAGCAGAAATAAGCCCGGTGATTTTGGTCGCTTTGCTCATATTGACTGCTCAGCCTGGGCGAGCCGATGGTGCTGACCTCAACAAAACATAACCAAGCCATGCACCGGATGCCAAAACCTCCGCTTCATTGCGGTTTTGTCACCGGTGATGGCGGGCGTTCTACGGCAAGGAAGGCTTAGGCAATGCACCAAATCTTGGTATACGCAGATTCGTTGAGTTGGGGCATCATCCCTGACACTCGTGGTCGATTTCGATTTGATCAAAGGTGGCCGGGGGTTGTGGAGAATGCGCTACTCAATGCAGGTACGTCTGTTAGGGTTATTGAAGACTGTCTTAATGGCCGTCGTACCGTATGGGATGATCCTTTCAAGCCGGGTCGCAACGGACGTGAAGGCCTGGAAAAGTGCATGGAGATCAATTCGCCGTTGTCATTGGTGATCATGTTATTGGGCACCAATGATTTTCAGTCTATGCACAATTTGACCGCATGGCAGTCTGCACAAGGCTTAAAAGCTCTTGTCGGTGCAATACGGCGAGCTCCCATAGAACCCGGAATGTCAGTACCGGCAATTATGCTTGTGGCGCCCCCAAAATTGCAAAAGGCCAAGGGCAGTATCGCGCCTAAATTCAAAGGTGCAGAAGATAAAGCCGTGGGTCTGGCCGACGCAATTCAAGCCGTAGCGGCAGAATGTGGTTGTCATTTTTTCGATGCTGGTTCGGTTACGCCGACAAGCCGTGTCGACGGTGTTCACCTAGACGAAGATCAACATCGCACACTCGGTCTCGCGCTTGCCAAAGTAATCCAGCCGTTGGTCCAGTAGTTTTGCCGTATACCAAGTGCAGGCAAGGGACGCTCCCAAAGTCGCGCCCCTGCTGCAAGCGTTAGCTGGGATTGCGCCACCTGAAAAGTGATACTATAGTGTTACTATCAAACTAATTCAGGGTAATTCCATGAAAGTTGAGCTAGTTACAAGCCTCAAGCGCCAAGCGACAAAAATTCTGGCAGACCTGCGTTTATCAAAAGAACCGGTACTGATTACAGAGCATGGCCAGCCGTCCGCTTACCTCGTTGACGTGAAGGATTACGAGTTTATGCAGCGCCGGCTGGAACTACTTGAAGGGCTCTCACGGGGAGAGCGTGCTGTACTGGAGGGAAGAACGTACAGCCAAAGCGAAGCCAGGGAGAAAATGAGTAAATGGCTGAAGTAATCTGGACGGAGCCAGCTCTTCAAGAATTAGATTCTATTGCCGAGTACATTGCTCTGGATAATGTAGTTGCTGCAAGCGCTCTGGTTGAAAAAGTTTTTGAAAAAACGGAGCGCTTGGAAAACTTTCCGCAATCCGGCCGAACTCCACCTGAGCTACCCAATTCAATCTACAGGGAAGTTGTCGTGCTCCCTTGCCGTGTTTTCTACCGTGAAGAAGGGAGTCATGTGTTCATCCTCTATGTTATGAGGGAGGAACGGCAGCTTCGTGTTTACATGCTGGAAAACAGCTAACCAGACGCGGCACGCGGATGCTTTTGTCTTCGCTTCGCTGCGTCAAGGTCGCCGGTGCGCTCAGCGTTATGGGTGTCAAAGATGTCGTTCCACATCCATACTATTGTGAAGAATTCTAATCACAACAATTTTGGATTCGACACCCTCTCGGAAGAATATAATATGGCTGCCTTGGCTAAATTTTCTGTAACCGGGCTTTACGTCTCCAGCATCCCCGCCAATCTCTGGCTGGCGAGCAAGAAGTTTGAAAGCACCGTCCAGTTGCTTCAAGTATTTATTGCGCTGCTTTTTCCCCCATCTTTCAGTGGAAAACTGGCCAATTTCTATGATGTCTTTCCGAGCCGCAGCAGTGAGCAAAAATGGGCGCATTAGTGAGCGTCGTTATCCAGTTCGGCAATAATGCTTTCATAGGAGTAGTCAGCAATACCGCTTTGCTCACCTTCGTCCAAAAGGCGTCGCAACCTTTCAAGCTTACTTTCCGTCTCCTCCAACAGTCGCAGCCCGGCGCGCACTACGTCACTGGTAGAGCCGTAACGACTATTTTCAATCTGTGCGGTTATGAACTCGTCAAAGTGAGGGCCAAGAGTAATACTGGTGTTTCTGGACATAATAGCATTCCTGTACCAAATATTGGTACATTATGCGAAATTCCCCATAACAAGGCAAGGTAGGCCGACGCGATAAAACTGCGCGACTGCTTGCGGCGTTATGCGCACCACAATCTGAGTTTGAGTAAGATCCATAGTATGAAAAAGGTATCAGAAATGCTCATAGCAGTTAGCGGTGACCTGCTAAAGAGCGTGGAAAATCTGGAGGAAATGCAGGCACATTTGGATTTGGTGAAGACTGCATGGAACATGTCGCTGTCATCTGGAAAAAAACGGAATGGAAAGCTCAAAAAGTTCATTGGGTCTCAACGGGCCCGGGCGCCAAGCATAGAGGCACTCGAAGGTCTCGAATGGGAGTTCAGGCGAATCATGAAGCAAAAGGACAAGCTTTTTCCAGCGGTAAAGAAAAAAGTAGAGTTTGCGATGGCCATTGAGGAAAGCAAGAACTGCTATATTATACGGGCATACTTCACTAATGGCGCCGAGCCGAGTCCGATCGCCTAACAATCACAGCCACGGCGACGTCTACTCCATTGCGGCTTCGCCTCCACTCCGTAGCCGCGCGTACTGTTGGCGTTAGGGCTTATTGCGCGTCCGCCAATAGCCAGGCTTTCGGGAGTGGTGGGCAATAGCGATCACTACGCTTTCCTCCGACAACTCAATCGCAACAATGTCGTAAGGGAAGCGCTCCAGAATCAGTCGTTTTGCACCGGTATGGCCGGCTTCTCCCAGTATCCTTACCGTTCGCATTGCTACTGGCTTAGCGTCGCTCGCATCTTTGTTCGAAATTCTTCGCGGCTGAGAAGTGTGGCCTTACCGCTTTTTACCTTGGACACACGGCGAATAATTTCATCATTCCAGTCCCGTTCAACAGAGTCGTCACGAGGGCCGTCTAAGCTCATTATGAGCTCGCGCGCTAGCGCTGCACGTTCCGACTCGGAGAGAGTCGAAATCTGGGAGCGTAGGTGATTTAACGTGTTGGTAGTCATGGTGCCTCCGCGAGTAGCGATACGGCTATGCTATCCCCACCGGACGCCCTTGTCGGGAAGTCGCTTATTTCAATGTTGAGCATCAAGAGAGAAATTCGTGAAAGCACTCGAACTCAAAGTCCCTCCGGTTGCATTGGTAGCCATAGTTGTTGCCAGTATGTGGGCTGTTTCGCGCATCTCGCCAAACCTGTATTTCACCTTCACCGGTGCAGCGTGGTTGGCGGCGGGCATTGCAGTGATCGGCGCTTGTATCGCCATTTTTGGAGTCCTGGAGTTCAGAGCTGCCGGAACGACGGCAGACCCGCGGATACCAGGTCAGTCTGTAAGCCTGGTGACTGGTGGAGTTTATCGACACAGCCGGAATCCGATGTATTTTGGATTGTTGCTGGTTTTGTCTGCGTGGGGCTTGTTCTTGGGCAGTGCCCTGTCTTTGCTCCTCCTCCCGGCATTCATCATATACATGACCCGATTTCAGATTATTCCAGAGGAGCGGTTTATGCGTGAACACTTCAGTGAGTCATACAAAAAATACAGATCTGAGGTGCGCCGGTGGATTTGAGGTCCAGCAAGTCGCTGTTGTCGGACAAATTTTTCGCTGCGCTCCAAATTTGCCGCAGAGCTTTGCGTTGGGCGCCAAGAAGTGTGGCATTGATTCAGTGCAAGCGAGTAGTATGATATTGTCATACTTTATCTGTGTTAGGAGCACCAACTATGAGCATGCACCGGAAAACTATTACGCTGACTGAGCAACAAAACGGTTGGGTGAAAGGTCAGATTGAAAGCGGTCAGTTCGGCAATGATAGTGAGTATATCCGCTATCTCATCCGGCGAGACCAGCAAGCCCAAGTACGTCTCGCCACGCTGAGGCAGGCCCTGTCTGAGGGTGAGTCAAGCGGGATACCTAAACCGCTTGATATACCGGCTATCAAGACTGCTGGCCGTAAACGCATGAAGGCGGCCAATTAGTGTTCAATCTGAGTGTCACGCCGAAGGCGGAATCAGACCTCATCGGAATTTGGGTGTACACCTGCGAAGAATGGGGTGTCGATCAAGCGGATAAATACCTGGATCAACTGGAAGCAGGAATGCAGCAGCTGATTAATCATCCGTCACTAGGCGCGAACTACGCCCATGTTCTTTCTGGGTATCGCAGATTGCAGGTCGAGCATCGCGCTGTTTTTTACCAGGTGCTTGAATCGGAGATGCTTATTGTTCGTGTGTTGCACGAGGACATGGATGCGCCTGATAGGCTTCTGGATTAGTGGCGACTATGTTTCCGGCGCAGCTTCAAGACTCCCATCCAGGCTCCGTGCCGTTGCAAAGCCTCGCGTTAAATTTTTTGCTGACTCTCGTTGACTATGCTGTAATACATTGTAGTCATCAGACTTGAGGGTATCGCCATGAGTGTCACTACAGTTCGCCTTCAGACGGAAGTTGAGCAGCACCTGGAAGCAATTGCCAGCAGGCTCCATCGAAGTAAAGGCTGGGTAATTAATCAGGCACTATCGGAATACATCGAAAAGCAACAGCGAGAGCAAGAGCGCTGGCAGCAAACGTTGGAGGCAATGGAGTCTGCCACCCAGGGGAAAGTGGTTGATGCCAGCGAGGTCCATAGTTGGCTAAACAGCTGGGGCACTGATAACGAGCAGGATGCGCCGAGGTCAGGTAAGTGAAACTGGTTTACACGGATGAAGCCATTGAAGATTTGAAACGCCTCAGGGAGTTCATCGCAGTCCACAACCCCTCTGCGGCAGGCAAGATAGCCGCAGAGCTGGTGGGCAAAATCGAATTGTTACCAGATTTTCCGAAATTGGGGACACCGGTTGAAATGGCACCGGTCCCTGATTCGGTCCGCGACATGGTTTTTGGGAAGTATGTTGTCCGCTATTCAGTACACGTCAGTGCGATCATTATTCTTCGGGTATGGCATGAGCTGGAGGGTGAACGGTAACAAATTAACGCTGACTTCTGGAGTGAGGCCCTGCATCGTTTGGTTCCCGAAGGATGAAAGCCTGCCAAGCGGAATAGCAATGCGTGTTGCAAGTTCGGACAAGTGTGGGTTTTGAATGTCGACGAGATAGGGATAGAACGATTTTCTGGTGCGCTCATCGTCAGCGGCCCAGGTTTCCGGCGTTAGTTATGGGGAACAATTTATGTCGAAAAAAATAGTCATGTTTGAATACGAGAAAGAAACAAAAAACAGTGTTCGCTATAAGGAGGTCCCTGATGAAGGAACTGCTCCTGTCGTGGGTACTTTGTATGTTCAAAAGTGGTTTGCTGGTGATTGCAAATCGATTGAGATAACGATAGACAAAAAAACTAGCTGACTCGCCATTATTCTTGGCGCACGCTGCTCGCCAAGGTAATTGTGGCCGCAGCTAACAATGGCAAGCACCAGACATTTTAAGGCTCCGGCTGCGGGCGTCGCCGGCTCAGGGAATTGATTGACGAACTGGATTTATCCTGACGAGGCTAACCCTCTGCTTCGCGGCGGGTTAGCCTGTCTTTAATCACCCAAAGAGGGAATTAATCAACGCGGGTTAGGGTAACGTCGATGTTGCCACGGGTTGCGTTTGAGTAGGGGCACACTTTGTGCGCTTCGTTGATCAGCTTTTCAGCCTGAGCGTCGTCCATGCCCGGCAGTGAAATTTTCAGCTCAACTTCAATACCAAAACCCCCCGGAATCTCACCGATACCGACTTCGCCTTCGATTGAGGCTTCTTCTGGCATTGCCAGCTTGTCGCGGCCGGCGACGAATTTCATGGCACCAATAAAGCAGGCAGAGTAGCCAGCAGCGAAAAGCTGCTCAGGGTTTGTCCCTTTGCCGCCGGCTCCGCCAAGTTCTTTCGGAGTGGTCAGCTCTACATCCAGAATACCGTCCGATGAGATGGCGCGACCGTCACGGCCACCTGTGGCTTCAGCGGATGCGCGATACAAGATTTTTGCAACAGACATAGTGTTTGCTCCTTTCGACGAGTCATGTTGATGACTCCTCGTGTTCGTGATTAATGAGTGCGCAAGATTTAAGCGCTTTTCAATCTGCAAGTTAGCGCACAAATATATTGTGCGCAAGGTAAATGGCGAAAGTGTAATACGTACGTGCCAGATAGAGGCGCTCAGGTGGGTGTTTTCAGGTTGCTGCGCAGTTTGATCAGCTGCTGTTTCAGTTCCATTAGGTCGGCTACTGACTGGCCACTAACATTGACAATGCAGCCCGGTATATCCTTGGCTTGGTCCTGAAGCACCCGGCCTTTTTCTGTGAGGTGCAGTTCAACCACGCGCTCATCAACTTTCCGGCGCCGCCGGTTCAGCAGACCGTCGGATTCGAGCCGTTTGAGCAGAGGCGTGAGCGAGCCCGGGTCTGTCAGCAATCGCTTGCTGATATGGCTCACGGTTATCCCGTCTTCCTCCCATAAAACCAGCATAGCCAGATACTGCGGATAGGTCAGATTCAGTGCGTTCAGCAGTGGCTTATAGGCTTTGGTCATCATTAAAGACGTCGAGTAGAGGGCAAAACACAGCTGGTTATCGAGCAGAAGCTCGGAGTAGGAGTCGTTGTCGGGCATGGAGGGTCCATCGTATCGGGGGCGATAAAAGCCATCGCGCTAAGTATTTAACTCCGAGTGTACGGCGTTTTTCAGGGGTTTTTCCAGTGAACATGACTGGCAGCATTGAAATGGCTTCCCTGCTTTTGGTTCCTTCCGCTACACACCGGCGCCGGTTACCATTAACGTTAGACAACAGATTAATGCATGCCTTTCTGGTCTTTAATAAGCCAGATCTCCCGATGCGTAAGGTGTGCTGCTGCCAAGGAGTAAGTGTTTTGCCTGAGTTGAAGACTTTTGGCCTTTTTTTCATCACCGCGTTAGCGGAAATTCTTGGCTGCTATTTGCCTTACCTTTGGCTTCGGGAAGGCAAAACTATCTGGCTTCTGGTACCCGGCGCTCTGAGCCTGGTCGCTTTTGTATGGCTGTTGTCGCTTCACCCAACGGCGGCGGGCAGGGTGTATGCAGCCTATGGGGGCGTTTATATTTTTATGGCGATTTTGTGGTTGTGGACAGTCAACGGAATTCGACCAACAACATGGGACATAGTGGGGTCTGCGGTGGCACTTTTGGGCATGGCTATCATCATGTTTGCGCCTCGCACCACGTAACCCGTCAATTAAGTGGGTTATCTGCAAGGTTTGGTTGGTGAAGGATGAGAGCTGGACAAGCGGGCGCACCGCTTCCTTCGCTTCAGCGTTAAGGCTCAGAATGGGCAGATTCTATAAAAATCTTGCTGCCGGCAAATTTAGTCATTACTTTTGATATCTCTATTGTTTATTCCTTCTGGTTGGCCGGGGGGAATGGCCATTCATATTCAGGATGATACATTCTATGTTAGGCGCTTTTGGCTTGGTAACCCCGGCAGAGATACTGTTCGGACGGGGGCACATAGCCCAACTAAACGATCGGGCGACAAAACTGGGTACGCGAGCACTGGTAGTGCATGGTAGAAATCCAGGCAGGCTCTCTGGTGTCTTCGAGTCATTGAAGACCGTCGATATCGTGCAAACGCTGTCCATTGAAAAAGAGCCAGATCTGCAAACACTGATGGCGGCTATTGATCAAGGTAAGCTGCTGGGAATAGACGTGGTACTCGGAATCGGCGGTGGCTCTGTCATGGATGCCGCTAAAGTACTTGCCGCTATGCTGCCCAGTCAGACAGATTTGATCAGCCATCTGGAGGTAGTCGGAAGCGGGTTGCCACTGTCAGCCAAACGCCTACCGTTGATTCTGGTTCCCACCACCTCTGGCACCGGTGCAGAAGTCACTCGAAACGCTGTTATTGATATTCCGGAAGCCCAGCGCAAGGTGAGCCTGAGGGATAACCAGTTACTCCCGGATCTTGCTTTGGTAGACCCTGCGCTTACCGACCACTGCCCCCGGCAGGTCAGCTTATACTCGGGGCTAGACGCGGTTACTCAGGTAATCGAGCCCTATTTATCGTTGCGCTCAAATCTGTTTACGGACATGTTGTGCAGGGAGGCTATCCCCAAGGGGCTCCGGGCGCTAAAGCAACTTATGGACAGGGAATCCGAAGACGCGCGTGACTCGTTGGCTCAGGTGAGCCTCTTCGGTGGTCTTGCTCTTGCGAACTCGGGACTGGGTGTTGTTCACGGTATTGCTGGCCCGTTAGGCGGGCTATGCGGTGCGCCGCACGGCGCGATATGCGGCGCATTGTTACCAGCCGGCATCGCCGCTAACCGAGACAACGTGGTTGAAGTTGAGCAGATCGCTCGTGTCGACCGGGTGATTGACTGGATTGCTGACGTATTTGAGACCTCCAGAGGCCAAGCATTGCAACATTTTCGGCAATGGATTATTCAGAGTGGATTACCCGGGCTGGCGTCGATCGGAGTGACGGATGAACACATTATTTCAGCCTCACAAGCAGCGGCCGGCTCTTCCTCCATGAAGGCCAATCCTGTGGTGTTGTCTACTGCGACAATAGAAGACGTGATGCGCCAGTCTTTTTGATTCTGAATATGGCGGATTGGCTTTGCAACAGCAGGTTGCGGTATGCAATTCTGACGGGAAACTTTATGAGCATCGCTTTATGGAAAAAATAGTGAGAAGAATATTCCAACCAATACTCCGCGTATTTGAATTTGGTGACGGGGAGTATCGTTATGAGAAATCACACCGGAAGATTCTCATTGCTATGGGTGTATTGTTTTTAGCCCTATCAACTGTTTCAGCGGTATTAGCGATCATTTCATCACAACTGGGTGGGCTTATTCCTTTTCTCGTCTTTTTTATGATTGGGCTTGTATGTGAAGTGGTTGGGTTATTAGGGAGTAACCGCGCGGTTGCAAAAATTTGGGGCAGTAAATAGACGAGTCGTGAATCCATTGGGGCCGGCCTGCCCAATACGCGAGTCGTCGCGTGACTCAAGCGAGACGGACGGACTGTCAGTTGGCGCCCTGTTCCAACCAGCCTGTTCTGACAGACACGCGGCGCAAAATGGTGTCATCGGTCGGATTGAGAACATTTGCCACCAGCCAGATTGCACCAGAATTTTTGCCTCTGGTTAACACGCAAGCTTCTCCATCTGCGCGGTGTCGAGGTCGTAATATCCGATTTTTACGGTATTAAAGTTCAGGTCGACAAACAGGTGGCAGTAATAGTCCCCATGGCGCCAGGCCATGGCCACGCTGGAATTGTTGGAGTAGTTCAGTTCAAAATGGCCATCAAAGGCCGGGTAGTTGCTACGAAACTTCATCAGGGCCAGTAAGCGTTGCACGACGGGCTTCTGAATGTGTTGTTCCACTTCGTCCAGGGTGTAGTAATGGCGATTAATATCCCGCAGTTCGCCGCTTTGTTTCATCAGTTCGTGGTTGTTGCACCCGGCCAACAGCCCCACGTAGTAGACCTGCGGAATGCCGGGTGTGAAAAACTGGATCGCCCGGGCGGCAATGTAGGCGTCATCGTTCTGCATGAGCGCGTCGTAGAAGGTGCAGGTGAGCTGGTAGATTGCGCCAACGCTGTGGATATTGGCCGCCGAGCGCCGCATGATCGGGTCTGCACTGCGGGCATCAATGTTATCAATAAGCGCTCGGATTTTTTCATCTGGCAACACACCTTCAACATCCGGAATACAGATTCCGTCGTGGGTATCTAATACGGTAACCATGTTGCGTGGGCACATTCGCAGCCAGTTTTTCAGGTACACGCTGTTTGCGTCCAGCAGCGAATAGAGCAAAAGGGGCGGCAGAGCAAAGCCGTAGGGGTGCATGTTGCGTCGGCCGATCGCGTATTGATAACTGGTGTGATCGTGGACTTCCGGCAGGCATTCCGCGCCGTGTTTCAGGGCCACTTCGTTAATCCAGTCGAGTATCCGATAGACCTCGGGCTCCACCAAAAAGCAGCTGGTTCCAATACGTTTGGTGGTGTAACCAAAGGCATCGAGCCTCAGCAGGTTTACACCTTTTGAGGTGAGAAAGCCGATATAGCTTTCCATCAGGCGGTAAGCCTGGTCGGACTCGTAATTGAGATCAATCTGCTGGTCGGTGAAGGTGCACCAGACCCGGGTTTTTGTGCCATCCGCAAGCGTCACTTCCCGAAAGGGTTCTTTCTCTTTGCGGATATGAATCTTGGCCATGTCATCCGGGGAAATCTCGCCGAACTTGTCGACATGAACGAACAGGTCGGCATACTCCGAATCAAAGCCATTGGCGATGAAATCCCTAAACTCGGGAGACTCGTCAGAGATATGGTTCACCGTCAGGTCGACACAGAGGTCGTACTTTTTAGTGAAGGCTTCAATGTCGTCCCAGGTACCAAAATCCGGGTCCACCTCCTTGTGAGTCAAGGGCGAAAACCCGCCATCGGCATTGGACGGAAAAAACGGCAGGATATGCAGCCCGCCAATGGCCTCTGACAAGTGTTTGTCGACAACTGTGTAGAGGTCTTTCAGGTCATTGCCAATTCGGTTTGGGTAGCAAATCAGCTGCACGGCATTTTTTAACAGCATGTGTCTGGCTCCTGGATTGGGTGAAGGTCATGTCAGGCCGCGCAATGGCCTATGGGCAAAATCTTGTTTAATTTTGTCGCGCGTCGCCGTTCAACTTCATTGATAAACTCCCGCCCCCAATACTCGATGTCATAACGGCAAACCACTTCGAAGGCTTCGCTCAGTCGGTTCCGGGCATCGCTTCGGCTGATCGCCAATGCGTAGTAGCAGGTATCGGCCAGGTCCTGCGGGTGGTGCGGATTCGCCAGAATGGCTCCGCGCAGTTCCGCCGCCGCGCCGGCAAATTCAGACAGCACCAGTACGCCACTGCCTTGGGTTAAGCCCTGGGTTGCGATGTATTCTTTTGCGACCAGGTTCAGGCCATCCCGCAGCGGCGTAATCCACATCACGTCGGCTATGGTGTAATAGGCCACCAGTTCTTCAAAGGGCAGGGCGCGGAAGAAGAACTGCACCGGGGTCCACCCGACCTGTGCAAACTGCCCGTTAATGCGCCCCACCGTTTGTTCGATCTGCGACAGCAATTCCTCGTAAATAGTCATTCCGGCCGCCGCCGGCACACAGATCAGCACAAGGGTGACTTTGGTTTTCAGTTCAGGATGCTCGTTCAGAATGCGCTCATAAGCCTGTAGCTTTTCAATAATGCCTTTGGTGAAGTCGAGACGCTCCACCGACAGAATCAGCCGGACATCCTTGAACTCTTCACGCAGTGTTTCCATTTGCGCGATGACACTCTGGTCAGACAGAGCGGTACGAACGCGATTCAGGTCAAGCCCGACCGGGTGTGCACCCAGCCCGATCTTGCGGTCATTCACTTTTATTTCGGTGCTCATTTCATCAAGACCCACCGCGCAGCCATAGGTCAGAAAGCGCGGTGCACAGCCCATTTTCTGGGTGACCTCAAGCGGTGTGACACCTCTTGCCACATCCACAAAGTTCTCGGCCTGCCTGGGAATATGAAAACCAATGTGGTCACACTGCAACAGGCTGCCGATGATTTCGCGGCGCCAGGGCAGCACGTTGAATACGTCGGCTGACGGGAAGTAGGTGTGATGGAAAAAGGCAATGGTGAGGTCTGGCCGCATTTCGCGTAAATAGGCCGGTACCATCCATAGATTGTAATCGTGAATCCAGACCACGGCGTTTTCCGCCGCTTCCTCGGCGGCGCGCTCTGCAAACAATCTGTTGACCTTGAGGTACACCTGCCAGTGGTCATCGCGGAACGTGGCCCGCTCCCAGAAGGTGTGCAGGGTCGGCCAGAAGGCTTCTTTCGAGAATCGTTTGTAAAAGATCTCAACGTCTTCTTCGCTCAGTGCTACTCGTGCCGCGACCAGTTTTTCGTAGCGGCTGGTATCCACTTCGGTGTGGGTCTGGAAGGGGCCGAGATCGGGATCGTCAACTGACCAGGCGACCCACGAACCTGCTTTGCCATCGGAGAAGAAGCTCAGCAGTGTGGGGATGATGCCATTGGGCGATTTGGGCCGACGTCGAATCAACTCCCCATTCTCGACCACTTCTTCATAGGGCAGGCGATGGTAGACAATCACCAGGTCGGATTTGCCCCTGTTCATGTAATCCGGAATTTCGGCTTCAATACCCAGGTGACCCAGATAACCAAAATGCTCGAATGCCTCCAGAATGCCGCCGCAGCCCGACGCTTCGGCATGAAGTACTCGCGCCTGGTGCTTGGTTGCTTCCAGCAGTTCGGCCTCGGATGCACCGACACAGACACCCTTGAATTCGTGTTGATACATCGACAGGTCATTCAAGGTGTCTCCAGCAACCAGGACCGATTCCGGGTCTACCCCCAGGTGTTCAACCAGACGGGACAGGGTGCGCCCCTTGTTAACGCCCTGCGGAAGTATGTCCAGGTACTTGCCCGCGGAAAACAGTAATTCACAGGATAATGCGCTGACCCGTGACAGCATGTCTTCGCTGACCACATCGTTGTTACAGAAGTAAGAGACGCGGCGCTCCTGAGGGACTTCCTGACGCTGCAAGCCTTTAAATGAGGACAGGGCGCTCTCCACAACTTGCTCACCTGGCCAAAGCTCGTCGATTTCGCCCTGCAGTGGCTGGATGGCTTGTTGCGAGGCGCCATGAACCACAGTACAGCCGACATCGCAGATAATGTAGTCGGGCTGCGGAATCGTCGGATCGGACAGCAGGGGTAGCACGGCTTCTAGCCCTCGACCGGTTACAAACACTAAATCGATCTCCGGGTGAGCAACGATGAGTCGATAAAGCTTGAGGCGATTTTCCGGATCACCTGCGAGAAAAGTACCGTCAAGGTCGGTGGCGAGTAGCATTTTATACTCCTGTATAAGTCTTTCCTTATGTCCAGGAGTTCAGCAAAACATGGCGTAGAGATGGGACACTAGCGTGGGCAAAGCTTTGCTGAACTAGGGGACCCTACAAACTATCAATGCAGTTTTCATACCGGAAGTTGGCGGCAACACCGGTATTCTGCCCATGAAGTTTGAAAATACGTAATGTGATCATAGTGATATAGACATTTCCGTGCATGGCCTAGCTCTTGCAATATTCACAGCTCACACGTGATCACAAAGGCGGTGCATAAAGACAAGAACAATCCCCAAGTGCTTGCAGGCCGCGGGCAACACGCCCCAAAAGCAAGGCTAAGTCAGGAGGTTCCTATCTGGTCTCTTATGCGCCCCATTGGTGCGATTCTGGGCAGCGTCGCACTATTACAGCTCGGCAGTGGTCTACTTAACACTTTGCTGGCAGTGACCGCCGACGGTCAGAAGTTTTCAACAATCTGGATTGGCTTTTTTATGCCCGGCTATGCGGTTTATCAGGTCAGACACGTGTCGGTTCTGACCGCAGGGGAGCATGCGCATTTCGAGCCCATGGTGCAGACGTCGCATGAGATTGTCGGAATGATCGAAAAAGAAGGTTAATGGCTGCCCGCCCGCTCTTCCTGAAGCTTCGCCCGAACGTTCATCAATACGTGGCCGTACTTGTTATCGCCCCGGCGATCCCGTCCACAACCCCAGAAATAATCAAAATTACTATTTTCCACGATTTTTTGATCGCCGGTGTTGAGAAGCGCTTCCGCCAGCTCAGGGTGAGTGCGGCAACGGGTGTAGACGCCCCGGGTCATAACGGTTTCACGCACCCGCTTCCAGTCACTGCGAAAACTCTTCCAGCGTTTGCGGCCCAGTTTGCGGGCCTCAGTTGGTGATATCGCGTTTCGCACCTGTTCCTGGTGGACGTCATCGGTAAACTTCATACCCTGAAAATAATGTTCCAACGACGGCCACACTTTGCCCTCCAGCTCGAAACTGTAGCGGGCGTAGGTCCCGAAGGGGCTATGCGGATCGGTACGGGAGGTAAATAGACTGCTTTCGCTGTCGTCTGATGGAAATAGGGACATGATGGCCGTCGCTGCAAGAGAGTGAGTCAATACACCAAATAAGGAGTGTACCGTGCCAGGTTGAACACTTATTCTTCGTCGCTGAAAGCCGAGCGGTGGAACTCTGCGGCTTCTTCCGCTTCTTTGGCGCCCGCTTCCCAGAGTTTGGGTACGTCGCCACCCGCCAGCACCTCAAGCACCGCGTGAACACCTTCGGCCAGCGAGGAAAGGTTGTACCCACCCTCTAAAACGAACGCGAGCTTGCCTTCGCAGTGGGTGTCAGCAATGTCTTGAACGATTCTGGTCAGCACTTTAAAACCGTCATAGGTGAGGTTCATCGCCATATCGTTGTGGTGGGGGTCAAACCCCGCCGAGACCAGCACCAGGTCTGGTTTGAAGTGCTCTGCGGCCGGCGTCAGTATGTCTCGGAAGACCTTCTCGTAGGCAATGTCGCCGGCGGTTTCCGGAAGGGGGACGTTGATGGTGTAACCTTCACCCAGGCCAACACCCACCTCTTCAATCAGACCAGATCCGGGATAAAACGGTGCAGCGCAATGGGTGTCGAAGAACAGCACATCCGGATCTGCCCAGAAAATATCCTGGGTGCCATTGCCGTGGTGCGCGTCCCAGTCAATGATCAGGACACGTTCACAGCCCAGCTTTGCCTGGGCATGGGCAGCCGCCACGGCAACGTTGTTCAGTAGGCAGAAACCCCTTGCCCGCACGGGCTCGGCGTGATGTCCTGGCGGGCGCACAAGGGCGAAGGCGCTTTGTGCCTCACCTTTGCAAACGCTTTCCACGGCAGCAATGGCGTTGCCGGCTGCCGCTCTTGCCGCTTTGATGCTGTCGGGGGACACCGCCGTGGTGTCTCTGTCGAGCCAGGCGCGTTTGCCATCCAGTGAAAAAAGATGGTCCAGATAGGACGTGATGTGCACGCGTGCCAGCTGATCGTAGGTGGCAGCAGGCGCTCCTGACTGGAACTGGACACCGGGTATGGGGTTTTTATCCAGATGCGCTTTGATCGCCGCCAACCGGCCCGGATGTTCAGGATAGCTCCATTTAAAATCCAGTCCCTGGAGAATAGTCCTGACTCGCTTTTCTACCCGGCTAGGAATAAAAGGCAGGTCTACCTCGGGATTGTGCCCCAGCATTATTTCATCATAAAACACATTGACACTGCGATCGCCAATCACAAGACACTCTCCTTCTTGAGCTCTTTCGGTTGCCTGTCGAAGCTGTCGTTTCGATACGGTTTCGAACCGGGTTCAGCAGGCTTCTCATAGTTGCTGTGACGCAAGGGCTTCCTTCACAGTCGAGGTGAAGGCTGCGGCACGAATGCCGGTGGTTTTAAAGCCCAATTTGGCCCAGGCGGCCTTGGCCTCTTTATTAGACTCAGCGTATTCGAGAATCAGCTCATGCACATTATGGCTTTCCGCAAATCTAACCAACTCCTGTAACAGCGCCCTGAAAATACCGAGATTCCGAAACTCGGGCTCCACCCATACATCGTCAATGATTCCCGACCTGTAAACCAACGCTTCCGCCTGTTCCCAGATTCCCTGACTGTGCCACACATAGATATAGCCCATTCCGATGATGCCGGCATCCGGGTTCTCTGCCACAGTCAACAGCTTGTTATCGTCTCCCAGTGAGGAGCGTAATACGTCCAACAGTCGGTTATGTTCGTTTTTCTTAAGGTTCTGTGGCGGGGCGCCAGAGACATGCAACGCCAGTTTGGCGAGAAACTTCACGAGTACCGGAAGGTCCCCTTCACGTGCTTCCCGAAGCACAAAGGCCGCTTTACTGGCTTTCTTTCTGGCCATAAAAACTCCTGAAACTGAATGGCGAAGCACAAATCACTCTGATGATTAATCGGAGTCGTATCTCACCATTTACCTTTATTAAAAGCTCTTTGGTCAGCTTAGTCGTTTTTTCAAGAAGTTGCTGCACCACCCTGTCGGCAACTTAACACGCAACGAAAGATACGGCCTGATTTCAAGCATCGTTGGAAGTATTCATGGGGGTGATCACGGTAGCGGCAGCTGCTGGGGGTTATTATCCCGGGTATGGATAATTTCAATAGATTTACGACTTCTTGCAGAGCTGGTGCGGTTGGCTGATGCCGCACCTTCTGTCCAGATAGGCGTGTATGCTGTTGGCGACCCCCATTAGTCAGGGGTAGTTGGCGATTCGAGTCCCGGCTTCCAGGTTCTGTTGGCCGGTCCCCAATCAATCAACCCAGGCCCAGAAAAGACAGGATTGCGATAACGATAACGACTGCGCCGACTATGTAGACAATGTTGTTCATGAGAAATACCTTTCACGTATGATTGGGAATCGAAGGGGCCTTAAGGCACCCATGCTCAGCATACTCACGCTGCTTACTTGCGTTCGGTGCGGCGGCGCACACACGGACGATTAAATCGAAAAGGATTTGCTTAAAGCGTTGGTATAAAAAGGTGTGTTTGTTGGTGTGTGTATGACGTTCGGCTTTTCCTACTGGATAGACCATCCGGGCAACCTTTGAGCTATCCTGTACACAACCGCAAAGGATGCAATTATGGCCGAATCACCACTGTTGAGTTCAGACAGGCTGCGCTTTTTTTTCAGCCGAATCAAAGAGCGTTTGTGGGTCAAACCACTGGTGCTTGGCGTGCTTTCTGTTGGCGGTACATTCCTCGCCAAGCTTGCTGACGATGCAGGCCTATCCGGCGTGTTACCCGATGTCACCCTAGAATCTGTTGAATCGCTACTGTCTATCATGGCGTCCAGCATGCTGGTTATTGCGACGTTTGCGGTAGGCTCCATGGTTGCCGCCTATGCATCGGCCAGCGCTGGTGCGACACCTCGTTCCATACCGTTGGTTATTGCTGATGACGTTACCCAGAACGCTTTGTCTGCGTTTATAGGCGCCTTCATTTTCAGTATTGTTTCCCTGATAGCCGTTCAGAATGAGATGTTTGATTCTGCCGGCCGGTTTGCGATCTTTGTGCTTACCCTTTTAGTGTTCGCCATTGTCGTTATCACGTTCGTTCGCTGGGTCGACAGAATCGCTCGTCTGGGCCGGGTAGTAAACACCATTGAGCAAGTGGAAAAGGCAGCCGGCGATGCACTGGATCGTCGCCGTCATGGCCCCACGCTGGGCGCTTTGACAGCCTCCCTGCATCAGGTTGAGGGCAGTGGGGTATTAGTCTATTCGTCGACGGTTGGCTATGTGCAACACATTGATCTGGGGGCCCTACAATCCCGCGCTGAAGCACACAATTGCCGCGTGATGGTGACGGCACTGCCGGGTACATTTGTGAGCGCAGGCCAACCACTGCTTCGTGTCGACAAGTGCGCCGACGGAGGCGTTGAGGAGGAGGAAAATGAGAGCGAGACGTTTAAGCCAGATGTGTTTGCCAGCGCCTTCACGGTCAGTAGCAACCGCACCTTTGAAGACGACCCCCGTTTCGGACTTCTTGCGCTGTCCGAGATCGCCGACAAGGCGCTGTCGCCTGGCATCAACGACCCGGGAACTGCGATCAACGTCATTGGAACGATGGTGCGGCTGTTTACGATTTGGCAATCCCCACTTAAAAAAGAGAGGTTACAGGCGATCACCTATGACCGTGTATCGGTTCCGGAACTGGTGATCGACGACTTGTTTGACGATGCATTCACAGCTATTGCCCGTGACGGCGCGGGTATGGTTGAAGTTTCCATCCGACTGCAGAAAGCTTTTTGCGCGTTGGCTGAAGCCGGTGACAAGGCGATGGCGGCCGCCGCCAAAAAACATTCACGGATGGCACTGAATCGTTCGAAGCACGCCATGTCCCTTTCAGGCGATATTGATGCTGTTGTCAGAGCGGCTGCGTTTTCGGCCAGGTAATTGATGATCGGCGCAGAGATTGAAGAGGTAGGCCTCTTCTGGCTCTTCTTTAAATAAATGTCCAAGCCAATATTCTCGTTGTTTTTTTGCCCTGCTTCATTTCTATTTCCCGTACGTCAATTGCGCCAAGCTTAAGAATCAGTTTTTTTGCCGGCTTTACATTGTCAATTTTCGAAACCAGGCTTGTAAACCAGCGGCATTGAGTTGAAAAAACTTGGCTTTCTTTTATGAGTTTTTTAAGGAACAGCCGTTCGCCACCTTTACACCATAGCTCGGCCTCCAGGCCGCCAAAATTCAGAGTGGAAGACGTAATTTTTTGCTCACCGCGATGACGAGCAAGGTTGTTAATTTTACGCTGGCTGCCTGCTAGAGCTTCCTCTTGCGACCCATGAAACGGCGGGTTGCATACACTGACATCAAAGAATTCCCCGGTTTGAATGATCCCTTCAAAAATGTGATTTTTATCGTGTTGCGTGCGCAGTGTGAAACGGTCTTTTAGCGAGGGGTTATTAGCGATAATCGAGGCTACGTTTTCAAGTGACTGACGGTTAATATCACTACCCACACACTGCCAACCGTATATCTGGCAGGCTAATAGCGGGTATATCCCATTCGCACCCGTTCCTATATCCAGTAAGGAAATATTGGGCCGGGTATTAGCCTGGTTTGTCGTAGGCTCGCCAACGCCAAGCAGCTCGGCTATGTAATGGATGTAGTCGGCTCTGCCTGGAATGGGTGGGCAAAGCGAGCCCTCTGGAATATCCCAATCGATAACGCGGTAATATTGCTTTAATAGCGCGGTATTCAGAGCTTTTACGGCCAGTGGGTCTGCGAATTCTATGGAAAGGTTGCCGTAAGCGTTTGTGTGTACATAGGGGGCTAGTGGCGGACAGCTTTTTACAAGCGATGGGAAATCATAGCCCTGCTTGTGCAGATTTCTCGGGTGTAGATTCTTGCGATCAGGCTTGGTTTGGTTCTTTTCACGTCGGTAAAGTGCGCTCACAGTAATATATCCGAAGTTTAGAATTTAAAAGTGAAACGAAGTCGCCGTCGCGTGACCATCAATTGACATGTGTAACGTGACAAATTACACTCGCGGTCCGCGATCGAAACTTGGCAGGCAGGAGCCGCAAACGATTTCGATGAATGACCAGTGGCGTATGTGCTTTTATTTTGACGATGGTAATACGTGCAAGGTCACATGCAACGACCACTGGGAGAGATATTAACTGTGGCTATTCCTGACACTGGCAGTCTGCAGCACAAGCCGACCCATCCTGGTGAAATGTTAAGAGAGAGTTTCATCCCAGACTACGACTTAACGGTTGCTGGATTGGCTGAATCTTTGGGGGTATCTCGCCAGTCCGTCAATGAGCTGCTGCGAGAGCGCCGTGCGGTCAGCCCTGAAATGGCACTACGGCTTGCGCGTTTGTTTGGTAATTCTCCGGAGTTTTGGCTGAATGCGCAGCGCGCTGTTGATTTGTGGACTGCAGCGCTATCGGTCAAGGAAGAAGTTGACCGAATCACACCGTTAGACGCTGCATAACCAGATCGTGCAGCGAGCTTAGACATTGTTGAAATGGACAGATAAACCAACATTTAACCGAGAGAATATTATGAGCAAGAAACCCGCAAAAGGTTCAGTAACAACGGCCTCAATTGAAGAGCAAACAGCGGCTTTTTTAAAGGCTGGCGGAGCGGTTCATTATGTCGTTAAAGGTAAAAGTGGGCAAATTGCCCCTGCAGGCCCGAAGCCGGTTACCCCGAAGCCGGTTACCCCGAAAAATGACTGATGTGTCCGTTGGTTGGCACTGAAGTTCTTGTCAAGCTCATTAGAAAGCACTGCTGTACAAAGAAACGCCTTTTATAGCGGCGTTAAAGCTTAGCAAGTTTCTGGGTATTCAAACCATTCCCGTATTAGAAGTGGAGTCTATTGATGAAGCCAAAAGACCTCGTGGCGCAGTTCGTTGCTGATATCCAAGCCCAGCGTTTCGATGAGGCAAAGGCCTTGCTGGTGTCGGACGGATTTGAATATGTTGGGCCAAACATGCGTTTCGTGAATCCGGATGACTTGATGGCCTACCAATTCGGGATGGTCGCCATTCAAAAAGCCCTGATTCTCCGTCAGCTCAGTGCCGATGAAGAACACGTGTTCGCAATTCTGGATTACCGGACCAATTTTGAACCGATTGGCGATGTGCGGCTTGCAGTCTGGTTTAGTGTTCTAGGGGACAAAATCCAAAAGGTTGAAGCCTTCTATAATGCGGCTGTCGTTGAAAACATGTTGGGTGGCAACCTTCCCCAGTCGACTGTTAAGGCTGCTGCTGATAAAACCGCTGAATAGCTTTTAATAGCTGGTTTACATCGTTGTTATCAAGGTCTCGGTGGGTCACAAAGCGAATCGGCTCACCGGCGGTGATGAGAATGCCCTGGCTCGCCAGATAATCGCGCAGCGCCGCGGCTTTGCCAGAGCGGCAGCGGGCGTAAACGATGTTGGTCTGGGTGCGGCTGGGGTCAATTTCCAGTTCTGAAATGGCGGCAAGCCCGGTACTCATGCCTTGGGCGTTTTCATGGTCTTCTTGCAGTCGCAGTGGCCCTTGCTCCAGGGCGATTCGCCCGGCTGCTGCCAGTATGCCGGCCTGGCGCATGCCGCCGCCGAGCATTTTGCGCAGGCGTGTTGCTCGCTCAATAAAGGCTGTTGAACCCAGCAACAGCGATCCCACCGGGGCGCCCAATCCTTTCGACAGGCAAACACTGACGGAATCGTAGTGTTTGGTTATGTCCGTTACATCACAGTCTGATTTTACCGCTGCGTTAAATATTCGAGCTCCGTCCAGGTGAAGCTGCAGCCGGTGGTCATCACAAAAGGCGCGAGCCTGGCGCTGGTAGTCCAGTGACAGCACTTTGCCGCCGATGGTGTTTTCCAGCGATAGCAGGCGCGTTATGGCGAAATGAAAGTCACCGGGTTTTATCGCTGCGCGGGCCTTGTCGAGGTTGATGCTGCCGTCGGGCTCATTCTCTATAGGCTGAGGCTGCACACTTCCAAGTACGGCGGCGCCACCGCCTTCGTAGCGATAGTTGTGCGCTGACTGGCCACACAGATATTCGTCGCCGCGACCGCAGTGGCTCATGATGGCCAACAGGTTGGCCTGGGTGCCGCTGGCCGTAAACAAGGCAGACTCGAAGCCCAGCCGCTCGGCTGCGTAGGCTTGCAGGTTGTTCACTGTTGGGTCTTCACCGTACACATCGTCACCAACCTCGGCGTAGGCCATGGCCTCGCGCATTTCCCGGGTAGGGCGGGTAACGGTGTCACTGCGAAAATCAATCATGGTGGCGCTCTTTTGCATCATCGCTAAGGTGTGAGATAGGTCGTGGCATTCTACAGTCAAAGGTAGAGCGCGGTTCAACCTTCGTAGCGGCTGAAGTCTATGGGGTCCAGCCGATAAAAACCGCACAGTGCATTGTAAACGTCCGGTTGTTCGGCTTTTAGGTGTTTTGGCTGCTGAAAAAAGGCTTCTGTCAGCACCGCAAAGAACTCGGCAGGCTTGGTTGCACCGTAGGGGTCTAGCCAGCTTTTTTGATGATGCTGCAAGCTGGATCGCAGGTTCTCATACGCTTTGGTCATGGTTTGTTGCCACACTTGGGCTTGCTCGCCGCTGAGCGGCGGCGCGCCGTCTGCGGTGCCGTCCAGGTAGTCCAGTTGGTGGGCGAACTCATGAAGAATAACGTTGTGCGGGCCGTCTGAATTCATCGCGCCTTCCTCGCATTCAGACCACGCCAACACCACTTGCCCCCGGTTAGATGCCTCGCCCGCACGAACCTGATCACTAACACTCACTACGATGCCATCACTCTGGGCCGTTTGTACGCGATACACATCCGGGTACACCAAAATGCTGCGAACATCGTCATAAGAGGCATAGGGGCGTGCCAGAATAAGCAAACAGGCGTGGCTGGCAATGGTAATTTTTACCCGCTCGTCCACATGAAAACCGGCGCAGCCGTAGAACTCCTTTTCGGAAAGAAAAAGCTGAATGTATTCTTTCAGCTGCTTTTTCAAGGGTGGGGGAAGTTTTTGATAGAGTGGCATATGGGCCTGCAGCAACTTGCGCCAGGCTTTTGGAAAAGGCTGTTGCAGTTCACGCTGTCGCCGCCAGTTGCGGTAGAAAAACAGGTAAAATATCGCGAAATCGATGAGCGCCAGAGCAAACACGGCGAAGACAAATGGCGAAGACAATGTGGCTGTGTCCTGTTTAGAGGGCGTTCTGCCATCTTATCCTATTCATCTATGAGGTGTTGTTATGTCGAATAAACGAGTAGTGGTGATCACCGGTGCCAACCGTGGAATAGGCCTGGAGCTAGCCCGGCTTTTTGCCGCAAAGGGCTGTGAGGTGATTGGCGTGTGTCGTGAAACCTCGGCCGAGCTGGCGGAAGCGGCTGCCAAGGTTGTTGACGGTGTAGATGTTACAACCGACACCGGTGTGGAAAAGCTGATGGCCGGCCTGCAGGGCGTTCAAATCGACGTGCTGATTAACAACGCGGGTCTGTTGCAGGACGAAGTACTGGGTAGCATCGATTTTGACTCCTTGCGCACCCAGATGGAAATCAATGCCTACGCGCCGCTGCGAATCGCCGAAGCCCTGTTCCCGCAAATGCCTTCCGGTGGAAAGATCGCGAATATTACCAGCCGCATGGGGTCGATTGCTGATAACGACTCCGGTGGTCGCTACGGTTATCGTGCCTCCAAAGCCGCATTGAACGCGTTTGCGAAATCTTTGGCGGTAGACTTGAAGCCTCGCGGTATCGCTGTCGCCCAGCTGCACCCGGGCTATGTGAAAACGCGCATGGTGAATTTCGGCGGGCTGATTACCCCAGAAGACTCTGCGAAAGGGTTGGTTGCGCTGATTGAAGGGCTGAATCTGGAGAATTCCGGGTCCTTCTGGCACAGCAACGGTGAGAAGTTGCCTTGGTAAGTAGAGGTAAAGGGTAGAAGGAACGGCGTGGTAGAATGTTTCGCTTGAATATAGAGTGCCGCGCCTTGATATTGGGGCGAATCCTTTGCCGGTGTATTGACGACTTTTGAGGTTTTTATGGCCCGTTTTGAACTGCTGGGTACCGCCACCATTCCGGGTAAAGGCACGGAGTTGCGCCTGCTTCAGCGCAATGATGAGTTTTCGATCAAAATTGCCGGCAAGCCCGGTGAACTGATGAACAGCCGCCTTCATGGCTCCGAAGATGCCTTGGCAACGCTCGCTTGCGAGCGGATTGCCGATCACCCCACACCGCGCGTGTTAATTGGCGGTTTGGGTATGGGCTTTACGCTGGCAGCGGCCCTGGGCGCTTTGGGTGATAAGGCGGAAGTAACCGTGGCCGAGTTGGTGCCAGACGTAGTGGAATGGAATCGCGGGCCATTGGGTCTTGCGGCGGGTTATCCCTTGAATGATCCCAGAACGAAAGTGCACGTCGGCGACGTGGTGCAGCTGATCAAAGACTCGCCGGGCCATTATGACGCCATTTTGCTGGATATCGACAATGGTCCCGAAGGGATGACCCGTAAGGAAAATGACTGGCTGTACACCGCCGCCGGTATTGCCGCCGCCCAGGCTGCGCTGACGTCCGAAGGAATTCTGGCTTACTGGTCGGCAGGGCAAGACCCCACGTTTACCGAAAGAATCAAGCGTACCGGGCTTTCTGTTGAGCCGGTGACTGTGCGCGCTCATCGCCCCGGCAAGGGTGCCAAGCATGTCATCTGGCTGGCGTGGTAGAGAGCGTTGGTTATTAACGCTCTCTGTCGGCACTCTTTATAAATAGTCCAGCTTGAATTAAGGAACCCGATTAATGTCCTGGATGGTCATGGTTACTCAGATTTTTCTGCCGGTGCTGCTGCTGTTTTGGTTTGCACGGTTTCCGGCGGCTGGCGTTCTGGTCTTTGGGCTTCAGGCGATTTCGGTTGGCGCAGTTATTCTGGGGGTAGGGCTCGCGGCTTTATGGACCATGCCGCCTTTCTGGGTGCCGTATCTTTACGGCGTTGTGTTCCTGTTGACCATCGCCTGGCATCTTGTACGAGGCCACTTGCTTGGCAACGGATTCTGGCAAGCGTCTGCCGGGCCAACCACGTTGGTGCTGATGGCAGCCGGGTTGGGCGCGATTGGCGGCTATATGGGTTATCTGGCGTGGCTGGGCCGTGAACTCCCGCAAGTAGACACGGTGAATATCGCACTGCCCTTCGGCGCGGGCGACTATCTGGTGGCGCACGGGGGCTCAGGCAGCCTGGTCAATATTCACCTGCATACACTGGACGAATCGGTAGAGCGATTCCGGCCCTGGCGGGGCCAGAGCCGCGCGCTCGACATTGTCCGCATTACGCCGTTTGGCCGTCATGTAGAAGGCTGGCAACCCGCTGACCCAACTCGTTATGTCACCTTCGGAACACCGGTATTAGCACCGTGTAACGGGGCAGTCGCCAGAATCGTGGACGGTGTTCAGGACATGCAGGTTCCTGAAATGGACCCCGAAAATATAGCGGGCAATTACGTCGCTGTTGATTGTGGTGATTTCTTTGTGGTGTTGGCGCATTTGCACCAGGGCAGTATTCAGGTAAGCGCCGGAGACAGTCTGGACATTGGGGACAAGCTTGGGGAAATGGGTAATTCCGGCAACAGTTCAGAGCCGCATTTGCACGTGCATGCCCAAAGAGGCCTGCCCGAAGAGGCTCCGCTAAGTGGGCAGCCTCTGGCCCTGACGATCAACGGAGACTTTTATATTCGAAACGACAGGATTAAGGTCTCGGGCTCCGGCGCAGCACAAGATTAATCCTCACGCACAACGAAAACCGACACGTTACTGTGTCTGACGATGTTTGCACCATTCGAGTGGAGAATGTGCAGTCGATCGCCGATGCCAGGCGGGTGGGACGCCATGATGACCAGGTCTGCACCGGTTTCTTTGATGGCTTCCAATAAACGGTCATCCAGTTCCACGGCGATATCTGCCGTCGAGATCACTTTGCTGTCGGTAGCGACGCCGTGTAATTTTCCCTGCTCTTGGGCAAAAGTGTTGAGCTTTTTGGCCAGCTCTTCCGGATTGTGTGCGGCGGCGGATGGGGCTGTGTTGGTGACTGCGATGTAGCAGAGTGCGGCGTTGTAGTGCTTGGCGATGTCGATTGCCGTGTTGAGCGCCTTCGACATTTGCGCCGTACGTGACAGGTCGACGGGCACGAGAATTTTGCGATACATAGCGTTTCTCCCTATCCCAATTCAAGTGCGGAGCCATTTCCTTCCACCATCAAAAGCGTGGCAGTAATTCCCGGATATTGCCACGTATGAAGGCTAAAAAGTCGGCACATGGCGCCTTTCTGTCTTTCATGCCAGACTTCAAGGGTACACAAAAAGAGAGGTGTTTCTATGAATCTTCAGAGAGCGTTTGGTGGTGGACGCTAATGGCCCACCTGAAGCAGACAGTTTGGGTGATGATTGTGGCAATTCTCGGAGTTGGCAACGCTATGGCGACAGAAGAAGCTGAATATACCGTTGTACACAAAGATCAGGATTTTGAAGTGCGCGATTACGAGCCACATATCCTGGCCGAAACCGTCGTAGACGGAAAGTTTTCTAACGCCGGCAACAAGGCCTTCGGCCGGTTGTTCAAATACATCTCCGGCGATAACACGTCCCAGCAGAAAATCGAAATGACCTCGCCGGTTGCGCAGGAAGCCGAAAGCGAAAAGATTGATATGACGTCGCCGGTGGGTCAGAAGCGGGAAAACGACAGCTGGGTCGTAAGCTTTATGATGCCCGCGTTTTATACATTGGAGACGGTGCCCCAGCCCAAAAACCCCAAAATAACTCTACGGCAGGTTCCCATCCAGCGCATGGCTGTGGTTCGCTACTCAGGCACTTGGAGTGAAAAGGGTTACCGGAACCATAGGGACAAGTTGGACGCCTGGGTAAAGGAGAATGACTTCAGTATGATTGGTGAGCCAGTGTGGGCGCGGTATAACCCGCCCTTTATGCCCTGGTTTTTGCGGCGCAATGAAGTTCTGATGCCGATCGCGATGCCGTCAGACAATCCGTAAACGCAACATTGCCTGCATCCAAACGCTGCGGGAAAACGTAATGTTTTGAACACTTCTGTTTAGCTAGAGCACGCGCTATGGACCCAGTCGACGAGTCACGAATTATTGAAATGGCGTGGGAAGACCGCACGCCATTTGAGGCCATCCAGCAGCTTTACGGACTGTCAGAACCCGAGGTTATCCGGTTTATGCGAAAATCACTCAAGCCCGGCAGTTTCAGGTTGTGGCGAACGCGGGTGTCCGGCCGTGCAACAAAACACCTGAAGCTGCGCAGCCCAGACGTAGGGCGGGGTTATTGCCCGACGCAATACAAGCAACGCTGATTCCTTTTCACCTTCACAGCCTAACCTTTCCACCTTCACAGTCTAGCCTTCCAACCTGCGTGCTTGGTTCTTTTAATCCTGCATTTTTTGCCCCTCCAGCGGTCGCACCTGCTTCGTTAGTAGATGTATTTACGCCAAACTATAAGCTGACGCTTTCGCAGGACGCCGTCAGCGTTTTTTCTTACAGCCCCCTCTATGCCTGATCCATTTGTTCCTTGACAGTCATCTAGATACGCCATATAACATCCATATGGATTCTATTTGGATTCCATACGGAGTTTTAAAGTGTTTGGCCAGTGCTAATCAACAAGGAAAAGCGATGAGCGTGCATGAGATACGACGCAAGACAGGCGACACCACCGAAAAGCTCACTATCAACCTTGGTGTGGTGGACCTGGGGCAGATTGATCTGCTGGTACAAGAAGGGTTTTATTCTAATCGCAGCGATCTGATCCGCACGGCGATTCGCAACCAGTTAGCGGTCCATGCGGACGTGGTCAAGGAAACGGTTGCTCGCAAGACCTATGTGCTGGGCTTGCAGTATTACAGCCGTCGTGATCTTGAAGCGCTGCAAACCAAGGGAGAAGTACTACAGATTCAAGTGCTGGGACTTGCCAGTATTGCCGAGGATGTTTCCCCTGAGCTTGCCTTGGCGACGATTGAATCGATTGCCGTTCTAGGCGCTCTACAAGCGAGCAAGGCGGTCAAGGCCGCCTTGGCGGACAGAATCTATTAGTAGTGTATTCATTCACGCCGAGGGACATTTCCATGAATCGTTCAATCAACGAAACGCTTATGGCCAATCTGAAAGAAGCCACTCGATTGACTCAAGCGGGCCAACTGCAGGAAGCGACCGCAATAATACAGCGAGCGTTGCACGGCACGTCGAACCTAAATAAAGTGGTCAAGCCTGTGTCAGCCGAACGCATGGCGGGCCAAGGCACGCCAGACAGGGCTAAGCCTGTGGGCGATCTTCTGCGCGGCAAACTATCGGGTTTGAACGGGTTGAGCACAGGTTTGGCATCTTCCGTCGAAGCGCTACCCGAAGGTGCAACGTTTAACAGTGACACCTTTACTAATCAAACGGGCAGCCGCGACTACAAACTGTACATTCCCAGTGGTTATCACGGCCAGTCCCTGCCGCTGGTGGTTATGCTGCACGGATGTACCCAGAATCCGGATGATTTTGCGGCTGGTACGGGTATGAACACGCTTGCGGAATCGCAGTTGTGTCTGGTGCTCTATCCCGCTCAAACAGCTTTTGTCAATCACTCCAAGTGTTGGAACTGGTTCAAACCAAGCGATCAACAACGCGAGAACGGCGAACCGGCAATTCTTGCCGGTATGACGCGGCAGATTGTCGATGAGTATAAGTTGGACGAGCAACGGGTTTATGTGGCGGGATTGTCCGCCGGCGGTGCCATGGCAACCACCCTTGCAATGACCCACCCGGACTTATACGCAGCGGTGGGCGTTCATTCTGGTCTTCCCCACGGTGCCGCACACAGTATACCTTCAGCACTTGCGGCCATGCGAGGTGATGCCGCGCCTCTTGCAAGCCGTAATAACAAGAGGGCGGGTGCTGGCGCAATGTCGTCAATGGATCAGAAAATTCCCGCCATCATATTCCACGGTGACCGCGACACCACGGTACACCCTGGCAATGGCGACCGCGTTGCGGCGCAGTATTCTAGCTCTATCGGCTCGGGCAGCGGACCGAAAAACGCGATTGATATCAAAAGTGAACAAGGGAAGGTGCCCAACGGCCATGCCTATACCCGCACGACTCATCATGATGCCAACGGCAAGGCTATTGTTGAACAGTGGTCGATTCACGGCGCCGGCCACGCCTGGGCCGGTGGTGCGCCTCAAGGCTCGTATACCGACCCGAAAGGTCCGGATGCGACTGGGGAAATGCTGCGCTTTTTCCTGACGCATTCAAAAGTCGAGCAGCGGTAGACGTCACGTTAAGGGCAATCGTAAGCCGGCTATTAGCGGCTGCAGATTACCCTTCCAGCTTCCGCACCTGCTGCGCCAAGATGGAAAAATCGAAGCGCTCTCCTTTTGGCATTAGCAGCAACAATAACGACACCGCAATGGGTACAAAGGTTGCGAGCAGGAAAGATTCCAGCAAATAGGTGAGCGGCGCCCCCGGTGCGGGAAACAGCATTAACCCGGTAGCCAGGCCGGCAAACGTGCTAATCGCGGCGTTGTAGCTTTGGTAACGGGCGTTGTAGAAGCCAAAAAATACCGGGAAAGCAGCGGCGCAGCACAGCAGATCGGCCAGCAGAAACAGGTAAAGCACGCTGTAACCTTGGGCCGCCACAAACAGCACCGGTACCGACAACAACACAATCAGCCAGCGGGACAGCGACAGCAGGCTATGGTTGCTCAACTTTGGCAGCAGCCGGCGCAGGTCTATGACCATGATGCTGGTCAGCCCGCTGATGGTGGAGTCGGCACTGCTCATAATCAGCGCCAGCCCAAAGGGTAACAGGCCAATCGCAAACCACACGGGTACGTCCGCCAGCAACACGCTGAACAGCGCCACCGAACCGTCACCCGGCAAGCCCAGGCCTACAAACGCCAGCCCGAACAAACCCATGATGAAAATGATGGGGAAACTCAACAGACCACTGATGATAAAACCGTTGCGGATAACCTTGTTATCGCGGGCGGCGAAAATACGCTGCCAGGTGCCTTGGTAAAATAACCCGGTCAGCACCACTGCCAGGAAAAAGGTCAGGCCGGATTTCAGGCCGTTGATGTCCAGTGGGTTAAGCAGGTGTGGAGCTTTTTCCTGCAAACCTTGAATCGCCGGGGCCAGACCACCGGTGGCCTTCCAGCCAAAGCCAATTAATAGCGCCAAAAAGGGCAAAATCACCAGCATTTGTACCCGGTCGGTAAAAATGGTGACTCGCAGGCCGCCGTACAGGGTGTACAGCAGAGTGGCGCCCATGACGATGCTGGCGGTTAGCCATAAGGGCACCGGCGCTAGTAAAGACACCATTTTGGCAATGGCAGTCAGGCCCGCAGTCAGGCTGATAAACAGATAAAAAACCATGATCACCAGCACGAAGCCGTACATAACGCGACCATAGCGGCCGAGCACAAATTCGGTGAGGGTGTGGCCTTCGGGCATTAATGTTCGAATGCGTTTGCCCAAGGGAATCATGATCAGCCGCGGTGCCAGGGCACCCAGAGCATAACCGGTCACAGCACCAATGCCACCCCAGGTGGCGGCCTGGGCCGGGCCAAACAGAATCCAGGTACCCATGGTGGTTGCCAGCAAGGTTAGCAGGGTGGCAGAGCTGCTCTGGCTGTTGCGGGCGACCAGAAAGTCGTCCAGTTTGTCTTGCTTGTGGCGGGCGTAAATCAGGCCGGGTATCGCAAAAAGTGCGGCGAATAAAACCAGCCATATAAGGGCGGTAGAGGTGCTGAGCATGGGTAAATTTTCCTTGCCGCGGCAGGCGGGAGCGTCATCGCCAAAGGTGGCGGGTCAATAGTACAACCGGGACAACCAAGACAAGCAGCGGGGAAAGAAAGGGGCGCACAGGCAAGCGTAAAGCAGGCGTTTTCCTTCCCTTCGCCGGCATTACCCGGATCAGGTTCGAAGGGTTACCGCACTAAGTGCGGAGTCTCAGCCATCGCAATGGCGCCCCCAGGAATGGCAATAGAGTAGGAAGTCTGTTCGTACTTGTCAATTGCCGCTATTAATGGCGGTTTGGCCTGCATATTCGTGCCGCCGTTGTGCTATGGTTTTGGCTCGACACGGGGTGTCCTGCTTTGCAGGGCTGAGAGCACACCCGTTGAACCTGATCCAGTTCATACTGGCGAAGGGATGTCAGAGGGTGCGCCCGCACCCAATCTGTCCATTCATACCTTCGCCTCAGCCATGAGGTGTCTATGCACAAATCCGTCCGTCTTGATCAACAGCTGGTTTTGATAACCGGTGCTGCCCGCGGTTTGGGCGAACACCTGGTGCGCGCGTTTTTGCGGGAAGGCGCCAACGTTGTCATTAACTACCGCAACAGCGCCGAAGCGGCGCACAAACTGGCCGCTGAAGAACCGGTACGTGCCCTTGCGGTGCAGGCTGACGTGACCGACCGCGCCGCTGTGCAGGCGATGTTTGCCCAGGCCCGGCAACATTTCGGGTTTCCGGTGACCACGGTAATCAATAATGCCTTACCAGATTTCTCGTTCAACGGCGATGCTCGCCCGAATGCGGATCAGCTGACCTGGGAGAATCTGAACCAGCAGTTTGCCGGCGTGGTGGGTGGCGCGCTGAACACCACCCAGGCCGCGCTGGCTGGTATGCGCGAACAGGGTTTTGGCCGCATTGTGAATGTGGGGACAAACTTGTTCCAGAACCCGGTGGTGCCGTACCACGATTACACTGCGGGTAAAGCGGCTTTGCTGTCGCTTACCCGTACCCTGTCGCAGGATCTGGGCCCGGATAACATCACCGTGAATATGGTGTCGGGTGGTCTACTGCGCACCACGGACGCATCTGCTGCAACGCCTGAGGCGGTGTTCGATTTCATCGCCGCCAGCACACCGTTGCGACGGGTGACCACGCCGGCAGAGTTTGCCGATGCTACCTTGTTTTTTGCGTCACCCTGGTCGCGCTCGGTAACCGGGCAGAACCTGGTGGTAGACGGCGGATTGGTGAAAAACTGATGGCGGCCTCCGGTTCACATCAACGGATGATGCACATCAACCTGTTTCTGATGGGTTGTGGCCATCATCGAGCAGCCTGGCGCCACCCGCAGTCGGCGGTGGAGCAGTTGGGAGACATTCGCTATTACGAGCGCCTGGCGCAAACCGCCGAACGGGGCAAGCTGGACGCCGTATTTTTCGCCGACAGCAATTCGGCGGGCAATGTGTCAGACGGCAGCTGGTTTTACCTGGAGCCGCTAACGGCCATGGCCGCCATGAGCCGGGCCACGGAAAAAATCGGGTTTATCAGCACCGTATCCAGCACTTTTTACACACCGTTTCACGCCGCGCGTTTAGTCGCATCGCTGGATCATATCTCCGGCGGCCGCATTGGCTGGAACGTGGTTACTTCGATGTTTGATGTAGAAGCCCGCAACCACGGTTATGACGCTATGCCCGGCCACGCCGAGCGTTACCGCCGCGCCGACGAGTTTGTGCAGGCTGTGTTGGGATTGTGGGACTCCTGGGCTGATGACGCTTTGCGGTTTGATCGCCAAGGCCATTACGCCGACCCCGCCAAGGTGCGACCGATAAACCACCAAGGAGAGTTTTTTCGGGTAGACGGACCGTTGAAC
Source organism: Marinobacter sp. LV10R520-4 (assembly GCF_002563815.1). Taxonomy (NCBI): domain Bacteria; kingdom Pseudomonadati; phylum Pseudomonadota; class Gammaproteobacteria; order Pseudomonadales; family Marinobacteraceae; genus Marinobacter; species Marinobacter sp. LV10R520-4. Next base: position 1,811,814 of record NZ_PDJM01000001.1, read on the forward strand.
GTGCCGCGCCCGGTGCAGGGGCACCCGGTATTGTTTCAAGCCGGCGCGTCGGAGCCCGGGCGGGAGCTGGCGGCCAGATGCGCTGAGGCGATTTATGCCGTTGCCTACGATTTGCCGGCGGCGCAAAGCTATTACCGCGACATCAAACAGCGGGTGAAAGCCGCGGGCCGCGAGGTGTATGTGCCGATCCTACCGGGCTTGGTCACTTACGTGGCACCCACCGAAGCGGAAGCAAAAGCCAAACAGCGTGAGCTTGACGAGCTGTTACCCGTGGATTCATCTTTGCGCCAGCTGGCCATGTTTATCGGCCAGGACTGTTCGGGCTGGGATCTAGATGCACCGGTGCCAGCGCTGCCGCCATTGGAAGAGTTTAGCGGGCCGCAGGGCCGCTACAGCACCATTTTACGCATTATCGAAACCGAACAGCCGACTCTGCGCCAGCTGTTAGGCCGGCTGGCGGCGGGGGGTGGCCACTGCACCATGATTGGCACACCCGAGCAGATTGCCGACAAGATGGAGCACTGGTTCCGTAACGAAGGCGCCGATGGGTTTAACCTGATGCCGCCGTCGCTGCCCGGTGGTATTGAAGACTTTATCGAGCAGGTGGTGCCGGTGTTGCAAGGTCGCGGGCTGTTTCGTACTGAGTATCAGGGCAGCACTCTGCGCGAACATTTAGGGTTGGCCAGGCCTGATCGTCGCTGAAACGTTATTTTTGCTGCCCAATATCAAATCACGGTACAAACACTTGCAACAGTCTCCGCTTGTGCAAGTAGGTACCCACACAAACAGGAACACAACATGACAGAACAAACCTTGGACAAACCACTGGTGATCGCAGGGCGGCAGTTCACATCGCGCCTTATGGTGGGTACCGGCCGCTACAAAGACTACGATGAAACCGCGCGTGCGCTATACGAAAGCGGCGCCGAGGTCGTAACCTTTGCCGTGCGTCGCACCAGCATTGGCCAGAATCCCGACGAGCCCAACCTGCTGGATTTCCTGCCGCCAAACCGCTACACCCTGCTGCCCAATACCGCTGGCTGTTACGATGCCCGTTCTGCGGTGCGCACCTGCAAGCTGGCCCGTGAACTGCTGGATGGCCACAACTTGGTCAAGCTGGAAGTACTAGGGGATGAGTCCACCCTTTACCCGAATGTGGTGGAAACCCTGAAGGCCGCCGAAGAGCTGATTCGTGATGGCTTTGACGTGATGGTGTACACCAGCGACGACCCCATTGTGGCGTTGGAGCTGGAAAAAATCGGCTGCTGCGCGATTATGCCCTTGGGCTCGTTGATTGGCTCCGGCCTTGGTATTCAAAATCCCCACAATATTCGCCTGATCGTCGAGCGCGCCAGTGTGCCGGTGCTGGTGGATGCCGGTATTGGTGCCGCTCACGAGGCGGCTATGGCGATGGAACTTGGGTGCGACGGGGTATTGATGAACTCGGCCATTGCCCATTCGCCAGACCCTGTTGCCATGGCCCGCGCTATGCGCCTGGCGGTGCAAGCCGGGCGTGAAGCATTTCTGGCCGGGCGGATGCCCCGCCGCCAACTGGCAGATCCGTCATCACCGCTGGCCGGGCGCATCGCCAGCGCCTGACACCGCTATTTTTAGATGTAGAGTAGAGTTGTCTGTTGCCAGGCTCCGTTATATTCGCGGAGCTTGTTTTTTTCTGGTCCGTTAATCCTGTTTTTCAATATTGACGGCCGGACCACCGCGACCTGGCGAACGGGCGCCGCCTTCGGCTGCCATTTGCACGCTGATGCGGGGTGCGGCCACGTCCAGATACAGGTCTTCCATCCGCCGCTTCAGCAGTAGATTGAACGCTCGTGACACATCCCACTGGTACTCTGGTTTGGTGCGCATACGCATGCGCAATATCGGGCAGCCATCTTCAAACGCTTGAATACCCTGCATCTCAAGGGGCGACCAGATAAGCCAGCGCATGGCGGGGTCTGCACGCAGTTCCTCTGCGGTGTCGGTCATCAGTTTGATGGCGTCATCAATGGGCAGCTCCGGCGGTACCCGAATTTTTATCAGGGCAATGCCAAACTGGCGCGACATATTGTGAATAGAGCTGATTTTGCTGAAGGTAATGTGGTGTACCACCGCCTCCAGATCCCGCAGCCGCACGGTACGCAGATTGAAACCTTCTACCGTGCCCATAAAGCCGTTGATTTCCACGAAGTCGCCCACCGACATTGAATCTTCCACCACAATAAACAGCCCGGTGATCAAATCCTGTACCAGCGTTTGGGCACCAAAACCGACCGCCAGGCCAATAATACCGGCACCGGCCAGCAGCGGTGTTACATCCACCCCGACAATGGAAAGGCTGACCAGAAAGGCCACCACAATAATCGTCACCAGAATGGTGTTGCGGGCGATAGGAACAATGGTTTGGGCGCGGGCCGCCCTCAGGCGTTTTTTACGGTCGCCGCGGCGTACAGCGCGCTCCAGAAGTTCGTCGGCAAAAGTCCAGGTCAAACTGGCGATTAGCCCGGTAACCGTCAGTGCAAACAAACTGTCCGCCAGGCCAGCACTGAGGGATGGCTTGTCGGCAAGCCCTAACAGGGACAAATCCCATGCCTGCAGCGCTATCTCAAAAAAGACCAGCCATAACGCAATTTGCAGCAGGCGGTAGCCGAATTTCACCAGGCGCCGGCTGAAGGTACTCAGGGATTTGTGACGAGAGCTGCTTTTTTGAATGCCGACAACGCCTTGCGCCGCCAGGGTGACAATCAGCACCAGTGAAACCGTAAGCGCTTTGCCCAAGGCCGCATCGCCTGAACCGCCTTTGGCAAAAACAGCGACCATAGAGGCGCTAAGCGCCAGCAATAACGGAATATGCCAGAGCCGTGCTAGCAGGCCGACCAGTTCCCGCCATACGCCTTGATTCTTGCGCTGGTTATACGGCTGGTTACGAATCAGATGAGTGATCGGGCGGCGGTTGTGGATAATCACGAAGATTGCCAGCAGGGCACCAAACATGCTGAACACCAGCGCCAAAGTAGAGGCCAGATCGGCGCCTAGCTGCGACACCAGCTCTGACGACCCCAGAGCGTCTGACAAAGCGAACAGAGCACCAATAATGAACAGGGGGAATAGCGTGCGCCTGTGTAAAATAGTAACAGCGGTGGTTCGGTGGCCGCTGGAGAAAACCGAAATCATCACATCGAATAATGACGTCAGAAGGCGCCCGCACAGGCTGATATAAGCCAATACCAGAACGATGGTTTGCGCGGCGTCTGAAATTTCCAGCATGCGCAGGCCCAACAGCAGGAACAGGCCAACCAGGGTCAGAATCCAGGGAATGATCCGGCGCGCAAAATGCGCCATCAGCATCCAGGGCTTGGCGCGCCGGGGCATTTCCAGCGGCCAGTCGCGGCGCATAAACAGCATTCGGGCCAGGCGCGACAGGCTGTACAGAAGCGCCACCCCCAGTGCCAGCCCGATGGCAGTCTCTGCCACCCCCTTGAATGAGGCAGCGGCTATCAATCCCTTGCTGGCGCTCAATGCGTTGTCAAAATTGACTTTCCAGCGCCCCAGTGACTCACCAGCGGCACCGTCAGAGCGTGTCAGATCGTCAAAAAATTCGGCCAGCGCTCCCAGCAAGCCTTGTTGAGCAGGCGAGTTGCGCTGATCTTCACTGGCCTGCGCCTGCAGACCCTGTTGTAGGGTTTGCAGCTGTTTGATCAGCTCTTCGCGGCTGCTGTCGTTTTGCAGGGCTTGAATGGTAATTTCAAGTGACTGGCTCAGCTCTTCCGCAGAAGCCGTTTGTTCCTGTTCATCCTGGCCCGATCCGGATAACCCTGGAATTGCTGGTAGCGACAATCCCTGGGCTTGGGTTGCGGTGACCGTCATGCACAGCAGCGCAACACCGATAACAAGCGCAAAAATGGGTGCCGTGAAAAAACGGGAACCCATGGGCTGGCCTTTTTCTTGCGGCAGCATCATCAGCGCACCGCGTGTTGTAGATCTTCCAGAAAATCCTGTATTCGTTCGGCGTTAGTGCCCAGGTCGCTTTTGCCCAGGCGTGAGGCGGAGCGCATGTCTACGCGCACGCCATCGCTGGTGTCGGTCAGGCGAACTACCACATCGTCTTTAAAGCCGAACCAGCGGGTGGTGGCTGTTGCTTCAAGAGTGATGGCCGTCTCTTCAAGGGTTGCTGGGCTGGCCTCGGCCAGTTTCCAACCACGAGCCGCAATCAGGTCCCGTGTCGCTGTTTGCACTTGCGCCATAGGCACCGTTAGCGTGATGGGTTGCAGCATCGGGTAAGCGACCTGTTGTTGGCGCGCGGTATCAATGCCGGGATAATCCACAGCGTTGGGCGCCTCTTCACGGGCGCGGGCCAGGGCTACGAACGCCGGCGGGTTGTCCATGTCGGTGGTAATGTCGTGAATAGGCGGTACCGTTTGCGCCCGTTGCTGCATTTGCACCGGCATAGCAATCATCGTAACCGCCACGACGGCGGCCACAGCGCCGGTCAGAACCGCACCCCAACGTTTACAAAGGCCTGCGACTATAATGGTCAGTATGCCCAATATGGCAGCCACCGCTGCCAGTTGCGCGCCCATTCGCAGCCAGCTAAAGGCATCGCCCAGCGCGATCCATTCCATGCGAAACGCTGGCCCCGATACGGCCATCAGAGAGCTGGCGGTCATCAGCGCGATGACTGCCAGCCAGGCGCACAGTGCAGGCCACTTGCCACCGCGACGATAGGGTTGTGAAAGCGATGACATAGTAATAACTCCTGGTTTTGTTGAGCTACTTTTAATAAGAGCAGCATTGGCTTGGTTCTGCTAACAAGCATAGTGTGCAATGAGGTGCAGTCTCAAGGCGACATAGGCTTAACCGCTGGCACGCAGCAGTTTTTTTGCGTCGCGCCGAGCGACCCTCCTATAATCGCGTGTCTGTCGCCTTCTATGCTTCCGTGCGGCGGCCAGTTTCTCGTCAAACAATAAGGAAAAGAACATGCTGAAACGTTGCACGTTAGTTGCCGCCGCCGCAGGCGCGCTCTTGTTTGGGTCTATTGCCCATGCTCAATACAAAGATGAGTACACCGTATCTACCGTGTTGCCATCGGCCTTTCCCTGGGGCCAGGCGGCCGACAAATGGGTAGAGCTTGTGAACGAGCGCTCGGAAGGGCGTATCAACATGAAAATTTACAGCAACTCCCAGCTGGTGTCTGGCGACCAGACCAAAGAATTTTCTGCCATGCGCTCCGGACTGATTGATATGGCGGTGGGCTCTACGATCAACTGGTCACCCCAGGTGCCGGAACTGAATCTGTTCTCGCTGCCGTTTCTGATGCCAGATTACCCCGCCATTGATGCGATTACCCAGGGCGAGGTCGGCGAGGCCGTTTTTGCCGCCATCCAGAAACGCGGTGTAACGCCGTTGGCCTGGGGCGAAAACGGTTTTCGTGAATTGTCCAACTCCAAGCGTGCGATCAGCGAGCCGGCGGATGTGGAAGGCTTGAAAATCCGCGTAGTAGGTTCGCCCCTGTTTCAGGATACCTTTAATGCACTGGGCGCCAACCCCACTCAGATGAGCTGGGCCGACGCCAAGCCGGCGCTGACCACCGGGGCCGTAGACGGCCAGGAAAACCCGCTGTCGGTGTTTGACGTAGCGCGTATTGACCAGGTAGGGCAGGCGCATCTGACTCTGTGGCACTACATGGCAGACCCGCTGGTATTTGCTGTTAACAATCGGGTGTGGGCGACATTCAGCGCCGACGACCAGGCCCTGTTGAAGCAGGCCGCAATAGACGCCGGCCAATGGGAAATTGAAAAGTCCCGCAGTGAGCTGGACGCCACCTTGGCTGCCATCAAGGAGCGTGGCGTGACCGTCACCGAACTGACGCCGGCCCAGCGTGATGCGTTCATAAACGCGACCCAGTCGGTCTATCAGGAATGGTCACCGCGGATTGGTGAAGATCTGGTAAAGAAGGCCCAGCAAGCCGTCGCTGACCGCCCGCAGTAAGCGTTCTGGCCCGAGTTCTGCGCCGAGAATACCACTCTGGCGCAAAGCCAGACTGCCTAACCCGGAGTTTTCATGTCTACCCGCCCCCCGAAGTGCTGGCCTGAAGCCTGGCTTGCGTCTGTTGCCTTGATTGCGATCTGTTTGATCAGCCTGGGCAACGTGATTGTGCGCTACGCCACCGATGCGTCTTTTGCCTTTACTGAAGAGTTTTCGGTATTTTTTCTGGTACTGCTGACCTTTGCCGGTGCGGCGGTGGCGGCTCGGCACAACCAGCACATTCGTATCGAGCTAATTGAACACCACCTGCCGGCACCGGCCCGTAAAGCCGTGTACCTGTTGCAATGGGCGGCAGGGGTGACGGTATTTTCGATTACCGCCTGGTATGGCAGCGTATTTGCCTGGCAGGAATACCAGTGGGAGTCCCTATCACCCGGGCTGGGCCTGCCCAGCTGGATTTACGTGATTTGGCTGCCGCTGATGGCGCTGGCCATTATTATACGCATGACCCAGAGCCTGATTGACCGCCTGCGCGGCAAAGCCGATCCGGAGATTATTCATGAGTCCTGACCTGCTGATGATCGCCAGTTTCATGGTGGCGCTGCTGCTGGGTGTACCCGTGGCCATCGCCCTGGGGCTGGGCGGTGCCGTGGGCATTGTGGCCGGGCTGTCGCCAGACATGCTGGCCACCTTTGGCACCAACACCTACAACAGCGTGGCCAAGTACCCGCTGATTGCCATACCGCTGTTCATATTGACCGGTTTGATTTTTGAACGGGCTGGTGTGGCCGCCAGTCTGGTGCGCTTTGCCCAGGCCGTTATCGGCCCGCGCCACGGTGGCCTGACCGTTGTTGCCGTGCTGGTGTGCCTGATTATGGGCGGAATGAGTGGCTCCGGCCCGGCCGATGCCGCCGCTGTGGCCATGGTGATGCTGCCCAGCATGCGCAAGGCGGGTTATCCGCAGCCGTTTTCCGCCACGCTGATTGCGGCGTCGTCGTCTACCGCCATTCTGATTCCGCCGTCTATCGCGCTGATTCTGTACTCCATTGTGGTGCCGGGGGTGGATTTGCGCGCGCTGTTTGCAGCCGGTGTGTTCCCCGGCATTCTGGCGGGGCTGTCGTTGCTGGTGCCGGCGCTGTATTTTTCCCGCAAATATCGCTGGGAAGACCCTGAAAAATCAGAGCGTCCACCTTTCTGGCCCAGCTTTAAAGCGGCCTTGCCGGCTTTGTTCGCGCCGGTGATTATTCTGGGCGGCCTGCGTTCCGGCCTGTTCACGCCTACCGAAGCCGCGGTGGTGGCGGTCACCTACGGGGTGATTGTGGGCTGCCTGATTTATCGCAATCTGAGCCTGCGCGGGCTTTACGACTTGGTGACTGACGCTGCGGTTACCTCCGGCGTGGTGATGCTGATTATCGCTTTGGCGGGTATTTTTGCCTGGGCTGGCACCACTCTGGGCACCTTCCAGCATCTGGCAGACGCGCTATTGTCGCTGTCAGACAACGGTTGGGTTCTGCTGGGGCTGGTGATGTTGCTGGTGTTGCTGGCGGGTATGTTGCTGGACGCGGTATCCATTTACCTGATCCTGATCCCCATCGTACTGCCGCTCATGAACCACTTTGGCTGGAACCCGGTGTGGTTCGGCATTTTGCTGGCCATGAACATTGCCATTGGCCAGTTTACCCCGCCAGTAGCGGTGAATCTGATGGTCACCACCCGTATTGCCAATGTCCGCCTGGAACACACCCTGGGTTGGGCGCTGGTGTTTGTTGTCGCTATGGGCGTAAGCCTGCTGCTGGTCGCACTGGTGCCGGGTATCGCGCTGTGGCTGCCCGACAAACTCGGCTTTGTGGTTGGGCCCTGGTAGTTACAGGGTTAGGTGCAATGCTTGAAAATCTAGCGCGGCGGCAACTGACAACCCTGCTTGCAGCGCGAACGAAAGCGCAAGCGGGCGAACACCAGATAGGCTCGGTTCACCAGGCCAACCAGGTGCAGTTTCTTCAATACTGTCGCCAAATGGCGGTAGCCCGGCAGTTCCTGCCACACCACCACAAACGCGTGGGCGCCAGACTGCAGAGTGCCTGCGCTGTCTACTGCGTGAATGACTTTCATCGCATCGGTGTGGCTAAGCCGGTATTGGGCCAGGGTAGTGTCACTGGCGAATATATCCTGCCAGTCGATGCGTGATTGCTTGTCGACCTTGCGGTAGTGGTCAATCTCGCGGCGGCACAACGGGCATTGGCCATCGTAGAATAAAATGGGTTTTGCGGGCATAGCGTGGCCTTCTGGTCAGACTTTGCAATATTTGTGTTAGTGGAGTTACGTTGGCGGGGGCGAAGTGTATTCATTAGCGGGGCAGGAAAGGCACGTATAAAAAAGGCAGACAGCAAAAAGGCAGCCGAAGCTGCCTTTTTTGATTATTGGCTGTTATTCACAGCACAATTATCTGTTCTAGCTTAGACAGCTACAACGTTCTCTGCCTGAGGACCTTTCTGGCCCTGAGTAACAGTGAACTCAACCTGCTGGCCTTCAGCCAGGGTCTTGAATCCGCCGCCTTGAATAGAGCTGTAGTGAACAAATACGTCGGGGCCGCCTTCACGAGTGATAAAGCCAAAACCTTTTGCTTCGTTGAAGAACTTAACGGTACCGGTAACTGTAGACATAATAATAATCCTGAATTCTTTAAGTAATGTGCTGTCAGTCATCCTTAGTGACGACGGATCAGCGGTATGCGGGAAACGAAAAATGAGGCGTGATCAAAAACAGGACGATGCGTTACTTAGTACGTTCTATTGATGAAGTGCTTTGCTAAATCTTTCCGACGTAGGGCACTCTACACGCAAACGAGGTCATTGCAAAGCCTTTGTGTGATTTTTTGTAACCTGCAGGTACAGCAACGGATAAGCCACTTGTTGAAATGGTTAAGATGCAGCAGCACTTCAATAAAACAATAACCAAGCTATAGTTATGACAAGGTAGCAGCCAGAGGAGCACAAATTATGGCCGGAGGATGGGCACGGGATGGCGCCGTGCAAGATCAGATCGACGCCAGCGTTGAAGATGCGGTTAACAAAGCCAGAAGCAGTCTGGGTAAGGGCGATAGCCTGACCCATTGTGAAGAATGCGACCGGGAAATACCTGAGGCCCGGCGGGTTGCGGTGCCGGGCGTGCGCCTGTGCATACAGTGCCAGGCCAAGCTGGAAAAACAGCAGGGCAAAAGCAGCGGCGTTAACAGACGCGCCAGTAAAGACAGCCAGCTGCGTTGACCCCCGGGTGTAAGCCTGCTGCGCAAGAGTGCTATGACGGTGCGGCGATAGCACTCGGATAGCGCTAAGATAGCGCTCAGCAACGCCGTGACCAAGGCGCTCCCCGAACACCTGCCAGCGATACTTTCTGATTATGACCATAACGCTATTCAACCACCTTATTTGCCCGTTAGACGGACAACCCCTGCTGATGCATCAAAACAGTTGGCGCTGCACCAACGGACACAGTTTCGATAACGCCCGCCAGGGCTATGTGCACCTGCTGCCGGTGCAGAACAAGCGGTCACTGGCCCCTGGTGACAGCAAGGAAATGGTGGCCGCGCGCCAGCGCTTTTTAAATGCCGGGCACTATCAGCCGATAGCCGACGCGGTTGCGCAATCGGTGGCGGAAGCATTTAAAACGCTGGGCGAGGGCGCCGAGCACCAGCCGGGTATAAAAGAACCTTTTGCCTGTTTGGATGCGGGTTGCGGCGAAGGCTATTATTTGCGCCAGCTTGAGGCTAGCTTGCCGGGCCGGAAACACCAACAGCAACTGTCGCTGGTAGGCCTGGATATTTCAAAGCCGGCGGTGCTGGCTGCGTCAAGACAGTCAAAAACAACGCGATGGCTGGTCGCCAGCAACGCCAATATACCGCTGGCTGACGGGTCTTTAGGCTGCATTTTGAGCCTGTTCGGGTTTCCGGTGTATCCGGAGTTCCGGCGGATGTTGCGCCCTGGCGGCCGGGTCATGATTGTCGACGCCGGCTCGGATCATTTGCGCGAATTGCGAGAAGTCATTTACCCGGTACTCAAGCCCGAGGTCGACAAACCCAACGCCAGCGAAGCGCCTCCGGGCTTTCAGACAATAGGGCGGCACACGATAAATTTCAGCCTTGCATTGTTCGGCGAAAGCGCCATTGCGGACCTGTTGGCGATGACCCCGCACTTTTATCGCGCCAAAGCCGAGGGCCTGGCCCGCGCCGCTGCGCTTAGCGAATTGCAGGTCACGGTGGATGTGCGGCTGACGGTGCTGGAAACCACGCAGGGTGACGACGCCAGCACCCCAAGCGCTGCCTTGAAATAGCGTGGGTTAGCATCCACATATCCAGATTACCCGCCGCTGCTTATCAGAGGTGGGCGGGAGTGTAAGCAATAGTTTCAAGCTATCTCTTGTTTGGGTATTATCAATTTTTGTTAAGCGCGCAGCATCACTATAGTGGGGCCCACTCATTAATCATCTAGCAAGCAAAAGGGGAATATCTTATGGGTATGATTAACTCAGAAATTAAACCGTTTAACGCAACCGCTTTCAAACAGGGCGAGTTCGTTGAGATTTCCGAAGCAGACGTAAAAGGCAAGTGGTCTGTATTCTTCTTCTACCCGGCTGACTTCACTTTCGTATGCCCCACCGAACTGGGCGACGTAGCTGACAAGTATGAAGAACTGCAAAAGATGGACGTTGAAGTGTTCTCTGTATCCACAGACACCCACTTCACCCATAAAGCCTGGCACGACGCTTCTGAAACCATCAACAAGATTCAGTACTACATGGTTGGCGATCAGACCGGCAACATCACCAATAACTTTGGTGTAATGCGTGAAGGCCAGGGCCTGGCAGACCGTGCAACTTTTCTGATCGATCCGGATGGCATTATTCAGGCCGTTGAGATTACCGCGGAAGGCGTCGGTCGTGATGCGTCTGAGTTGATGCGTAGGGTGAAGGCTGCTCAGTACGTGCGCAAGCACCCGGGCGAAGTGTGCCCAGCCAAGTGGCAGGAAGGCGAAGCGACACTGTCTCCTTCACTGGATCTGGTTGGCAAGATCTAAGGCTTTTTTCTAAGCCTTCGTTCTAAGGCTCCTTTTACAGGGAGCCAAACAGTACGGGCTCTTATTACGGTCTGCTACTGATAGAAAACCCCGGATTCCCGGGGTTTTCTGTGTTCAGGGCAAAGCGGACTATGAGCTGCGTGCGGCCGCTGGCCCAGATGCCCGGTTTCGTAGGCGGACAACCAGCTTGCTCAGCTCCCGCAGCCACAGCACCGAGCTGGCCACGGCGGTGCAGAATAGCCAGTCCTCAAGGCTAAGGCTGACCGTAGAGAAGGGTTTTTGCAGAAATGGCAGGTACACAACCGCCAATTGCAGCAACAGTGACAGGGCCACCGCCGCCCACAACCAGAGATTAGAGAACAGCCCGCTGAACGCGCTCTGCTCATCGGATCTTGACGTAAACACGGTAAACAGTGAGAACAGCACCAAGGTGGTGAAAACCATGGTCTGGCCATAGGCGAGGTTGCCCGTGCCGGCCACCAGACCGCCGGGCAGCGATGCATCCAGCACAAACAGAGTACCGGTTGCGGTGATCAGACCAACGAAAACAATCCCGGCCCACATGCCCCGTGTGATGACACCTTCTTCCCGGGGTCTTGGCGGCTTGCTCATGGCGGCTTCATCACCCGGGTCCAGCCCGAGAGCCAGAGCCGGTGCGCCATCGCTGACCATGTTGATCCACAGAATCTGGGTGGCCAGCAATGGCGAAAATCGCGCGGCCTTCCTCCACAGCAGCAACAATACTGGCAAAGTTGTCGTCTGCAAAAATGATATCCGCTGCCTGGCGAGATACATCGGTGCCGGTAATGCCCATGGCCACACCGATATCGGCGGTTTTCAAGGCAGGTGCGTCATTTACACCGTCGCCGGTCATCGCGACTATGTGGTTACCTTTCTGCAACGCCTTGACGATATGCAGTTTGTGTTCAGGATCAACCCGGGCGTAAACCGAGATCTCTTGCACGGCCCGGTGCAGTGCGTCGTCCGACATCTCGTCAATTTCCGCGCCGGTGAGCGCCCGGTCATTGGTGCAAATACCCAGTTCTTTACCAATACCCGCTTTTCGTGCTGGGGCCACGGCCTCTTTGGCTTCTTCACGCGGCGGCGCGATCACCAACCGTCAGGGCTCGCTCCAGCTCTAACCGCAGGGGTTCACTGATCGTGTTTTCGCCGGTGTCAGTCGCTGTGGAATGCACGGTAATCTCGCCGCTCGGTTCGTACCCGGTGCCGCTTAGAGTTACCCGGCCACTGGCGGTAACAATGGCGCGTACGGTCATTTCGTTGCGGGTGAGGGTGCCTGTTTTGTCTGAAGCGATCACGCTGGCGGCGCCCAGGGTTTCCACCGCGGCCAGATGGCGAACAATCGCATGGCGCCGCGCCATGCGCTGAACTCCCAGGGCAAGCACGGCGGTTACGATGGCCGGCAAGCCCTCGGGTACCGCCGCCACGGCCAGTGCGACGCCAAGAATTAGCACGTCAAAAATAGCCGAGAAGCCACTGACGTGCTCTACCAGGATGATGGTAAAAATCATCACCACCGCAATCACAATCACCACCAGACCCAGCATCCTGCCAACCTTGGCAAGATCCTGTTGCAACGGGGTTGTGTCAGCGGGTGCCTGCTCCAGCATGCCGGCAATCTGCCCCATCTGGGAGTTCATACCGGTGGCGGTAATAACCGCGGTGCCACGGCCGTAGGTGACGGTGGAGCCACTGAAAATCATATTTTGGCGATCACCGATAGGGGCATCGCCAACGATGGTTTCCGGGTCTTTCGATGCGGGAAGGCTTTCGCCGGTTAATGAGGCTTCGGAGGTTTGCAAGGCAACCGACTGAATCAGGCGGCCGTCTGCGGGAATCGTATCGCCTTCTTCTACCAGAACAATATCGCCGGTGACCAGCTCAGCTGCGGCAATGCTCTGCTGTTCACCGCTTCGAATCACCCGAGCCCGGGCGGCGGACATTCGTTGTAACTCCGCCACGGCCTGTTCTGCGCGCTGGTTTCCTGGGCGGAAACGATGGCGTCAGGAGATAACTGATAAGCGGCTTGGGACTTCTTTGATGAGCGTTCGCTGTCCATGCTTACGGGTCCCTATGATGGCGAAGTTCATAAGGACCAGTGTAGCCAGAAATCTGGCCAGAGAAACGATCTGCCTCAGGTACTGGCGATGTCTGTGCCGTAACGGACACCGCGGGCCTTCAGGCGGTAGAACTGTTCTACCACATCGGCCATGGCATCCTGGCAGTATGGGCGCAAACCGCCCAACACCAACCGTTTGGATACGGTACCCAGCGCCTGGTCGCCAGACATCAGGCGATACTCCAGAGTGACCTGGCCGCGCTTGCCGTTGGCTTCCAGGGTGGCGTTATGCAGCTCCAGTTCCGGTGACACTGCATGCAGACTATCCAATGTGACGGTCATGCTGTCGTACATCACCATTGGCCGGTCCGGGTTGAACATCACGCCATTGGATTCCATCAAAGGCTTCATGGTGTGCGGGAAGTTTTTGCCCGACGCTGCCACGTAACCCAAGGTGAATTCCTCGATAAACACTTTGTCGGTGGTTATGTCGCCGCTGCGGGCGACTTCCAGATACACCTTGCCGGCTTGATCGCACACCTGAATAGTGCCATCGGCGCCTTCGCGAAATTCCAGGGGCACGTCTTTACCCAGCAGGGCGCGAAAGTGGAAGGTCATATTCGTCGACAAGCCAAAACGCCAAAGTACTACAGCGAACAGTAAATCCCCTGGCACGCAAAAGCGGCGGGCGTCCGGGTCGTGAATCGGGTTAAAGTCCCCGGCCACTTCTTTGGCAAACAAGCTGGCCTGGGCGGCGCTGATGTATACGCGGCCATCCTTTTCACAGTGAAAACGTTCTAGAAACATGGAGTACCTTATTCCGAGTGGCCAGATTCAGCCTCCCATGATAGTCCAGCTGCACTCATATCAAAATGCACCATCTGGCTTAATGCAAAAATACTGCAGAAACTCTTTCGACAAGGCGTGAATCGGCCAGTGCCGATTAATAGTAATTTCCTATTGCAGTTTTTGAATCAATTGATTTGAGCTTATTTGTCTGGCGCCGTATCGTACCAACATCAACTTAGAACAACCGGCTAAAGCCGAGCCGGTTCACCGGCTTTATCCCTTATAAAAGGACGACAAAATGTTAGATGCCAATCTGAAAGGTCAATTGAAAGGTTACCTAGACAAAGTAAAGCAGCCCATCGAGCTGGTTGCTGCGCTAGACGATAGCGCCAAAGCCAGCGAGCTGTACGAGCTGCTGCAGGAAATCGACGGGTTGTCTGACATGATCACCCTGCGTGAAGATGGCGATTCAGACGTGCGTCGCCCGTCATTTGCCATCAACCGTGTGGGCACCGACGTAGGTGTACGTTTCGCCGGTATCCCCATGGGCCACGAGTTTACGTCTCTGGTGTTGGCACTGTTGCAGGTGGGTGGGCATCCTTCCAAGGCCACCCCGGAGCTGATCCAGCAGGTTCAGGAACTTGACGGCCATTTTGAATTTGAAACCTATTTCTCGCTGTCGTGCCAGAACTGCCCCGATGTGGTGCAGGCGCTGAACCTGATGAGTGTGCTTAACCCAAGCGTGAAGCACACCGCTATTGACGGTGCTTTGTTCCAGGCCGAAGTGGAAGAGCGTGAAATCATGGCGGTGCCCAGCGTGTACCTGAACGGCAAGCTGTTCGGCCAGGGCCGCATGAAGCTGGAAGAAATTGTGGCCAAGCTGGACACCAACACCGACGCCCGCGAAGCGGACAGAATTCGCCAGAAGGGCGTGTTCGAAGTGTTGGTCATTGGCGGCGGCCCCGCGGGCTCTGCAGCGGCTGTTTACGCTGCCCGTAAAGGCATTGCCACCGGTATTGCTGCCGAGCGGTTTGGCGGTCAGGTTGCGGATACCATGGGTATTGAAAACTTGATTTCCGTGCCCTACACAGAAGGCCCCAAGTTAGTGGCCGCGATGGAGCAAAATGTTAAAGAATACGGTGTGGATATCATGAACATGCAGCTGGCTGAAAAACTGATTCCGGCGGCAAAGCCGGGCATGGCCCATGAAATCCGGATGGCCAATGGCGCGTCATTAAAAGCCCGCACCGTAGTGCTGTCTACCGGCGCCCGCTGGCGCCAGCTGGGTGTTCCCGGTGAAAACACGTACCGCAACAAGGGCGTGGCTTACTGCCCACACTGCGACGGCCCGTTGTTCAAAGGTAAGCGCGTAGCGGTGGTTGGCGGCGGTAACTCGGGCGTGGAAGCCGCCATCGACTTGGCCGGTATTGTTGGCCACGTAACCTTGCTGGAATTTGGTGCCGAATTGCGCGCTGACGAAGTGCTGCAGCGTAAGCTGCGCAGCCTGAAGAACGTGGATGTCGCGGTATCGGCCCAAACCACCGAAGTGACCGGTGCCAACGGTAAGGTGAATGGTCTGGACTACACCGACCGCAACAGCGGTGAAAATGTTCACGTAACGCTTGAAGGCGTGTTTATACAAATCGGCCTGATACCCAACACCGAGTGGCTGAAAGGCGATATCGAACTCAGTAAGCACGGCGAAGTCATCATCAACGAGCGCAACGAAACCAGCATTCCTGGCGTATTTGCCGCCGGTGATGCCACCACGGTGCCCTACAAGCAGATCGTGATTTCCATGGGCGAAGGTTCCAAAGCGGCCCTTAGCGCCTTTGACTTCCTGATTCGTAACTCTGTTGACGAGTAAGCATTGAAGAGCATCTGTTGAAGAGCTTTTGCTGACGCGCAATTGCTGTTAAATGATCAGCTGCGCATCAGCTCCCAGCTGCAAATATTGACCGCCGAGGCCAGATTGAGAGATTCAATCTGGCCTTTGCCGTTTATGGTGTAGGCGGTGGCGTTCAGCTCATCAAGGGCCTGAGCCGGAATGCCGCGGGCTTCGTTGCCGAACAAATAGCAGTCGTGGTCGGCAAAGCCGGGCTCGGTCAAGCTGCGGCCATTCAGGTCAAGGCAAGCCAAACGGTGAAATCGTTCGCTCAGGCTGGCCAGCTCAACATCGGTTTCCAGCGGCAGATGAAATATCGCGCCCATGCTGGCACGCACCACTTTTGGATTATAAGGGTCAACGCTGCCGGGGCTGAGCAGGCAGCGAAAACCGCCGAACCAGGCCAGAGTGCGTAAAATGGTGCCCAGGTTGCCTGGGTCCTGCACCTCGTGCAGATAAATGGCTTTTTCGAGGCTGTGCTGTGGGTCGGTGGCTGGCCGGCTTATGGGCGCTATAATAGGCACAACCGCCAAAATACCCTGGGGTGTTTTGGTGTCAGCTAGTCGCGCGATCTGGCGTTCGCTGATCACGTGAGTGGTGAACGGGCTTTGCCAGTGCTCATAAGCCGCTGTCACGTAGAGTTCTGACGCCTTTAACGCGGGCTGGCGGCTGGCAGCTTTTTGCAACTCCAGCACCAGATGCTCGCCTTCCACCAGATAGTGTCCGAAAGCCTCGCGGTATTTTTTTTGCTGCAGTTTTTTAATGTCATCCAGCTTCACGGTCATGTCCCGTTAGTGTGTGCAGAGCTCAGGTGGCTACTATTTAGTGGGGCTATTGTACGTGGCTGCCGGTTTGCTGTCAGTGCGCGGGTGCCGGCGCGCGGGGCGGTTTTGCGGAGCTCGTTTTGCGGGGTTCTGGCCCTAGGCGTACAATGGCGCGAATCGCCCAATGTTTAGAGCCTTACATGGCTCGGTTAACAAAGAATGACTATTGCCTGTTTAACAAAGAGACACTATGGCCCGATCAAAAAGCAGTAACCGCTGGTTGGAAGAGCACGTCAGCGATCCTTTCGTGAAAAAAGCGCAAGTGGATGGCTACCGCTCCCGTGCCAGCTACAAGCTCCTTGAAATTAACGCCAAAGACAAGCTCATCCAACCCACTATGACGGTGATGGACCTGGGTTCTGCGCCTGGCGGTTGGTCCCAGGTGGCCACCGACCTGGTGGGGCATAAAGGTCGGGTAATAGCCTCGGACATTCTGCCCATGGACGCCGTTGCCGGTGTCGAGTTTATTCAGGGCGATTTTACCGAGAACGCTGTTTTTGACGAAATCATGGCGGTATTGGGCGATGCAAAAGTCGACGTGGTGATTTCAGATATGGCGCCCAACATCAGCGGCGTAAACGCGGCGGACCAGGCCGCGTCTATGTATTTGATCGAGCTGGCGCTGGATATGGCCAGCCAGGTGCTAAAACCCAAAGGCAGTTTCGTCGCCAAGGTGTTCCACGGCGGAGGTTATGACGGCTACGTGAAAGCCGTGCGCGAACTGTTCGACAAGGTGGTGGTGCGCAAACCGGATTCTTCCCGCGCCCGCTCACGGGAGGTCTATCTGGTGGGCAAGGGCTTTCGCGGCTGATCGCCTGTCTAAACGAGCTGTTATCAGCTATGTTCAAAAGGCCCTTTTACGCTGAGAGCAGCATGGCGCAACAGAGTCTTTTATTACTCACAACACAGCGATGAGGAACACACTATGGCGAACGACAGCTACCACGAACCGGTTGGAGAATTGTCCGATGAAACGCGGGATATGCACCGGGCCGTCAGCTCGTTAATGGAAGAATTCGAAGCCGTTGACTGGTACAACCAGCGGGTCGATTCCTGCAAAGACGAAGAACTCAAAGCCATTCTGGCCCACAACCGCGACGAAGAAAAAGAACACGCTGCGATGGTGCTGGAATGGATTCGGCGCAAAGACCCGACCATGGACAAGTATCTGCGGGAATTTTTGTTCACCGACGGCTCTATAGCTGACCACGGATAAGCTTGAAACGGCTTTGAGTGGGCAGGTCGTTGATGCAATGCTCGTAATGGCTGATACCAGGTACAGTGCCGTCTTCCTGATTTACCTCGCCCTGCCATTCAGAGATATGCCCCTGTGCTGCTGATACGTTCTGCTCTTGCTTACCTTGCCCTGATTGCAGCCATTCTGGCGCTGCTTCCGGGCATGGCCGGTTTGGGGGCTGCAGCGGTCAGCCTGGCGGTTATTCTGGGCTGGCGGGATATGCGCCTGGTACCCAAGGTGGTGTTTCTGGTGGCGGGTTTTGCGTTGGCGTTTGCTCTGGGCCGCGACCCGAGCATGATTGTGGCAGCGGCGGAAAACATGAGCCGCCTGGCTGGCTTGGTGTTGGCGGTTATGCTGTTATCGTCGGTGCTGGGCCGGACTTCAGATTTGCAAAAAATTTCGGGCAGCCTTTTTGGCGGGCGGCCACGGGTACGTTATCTCAGCCTGGCGTTTGGGACCGCTATGGTGTCGGTACCTCTCAATTTTGGTTCGGTAGCGGTGGTGGGCAGCGTGGTGGGCGAACGTATCCGCAGCAACGGCGATTCCCCGTCTACCCGTAATGCCACCCGTGCCGTGCTTAGGGGTTTTGGTGTATCGCCTACATTTTCACCGCTGTCGATTTCTGTGGTGCTTACACTGACTCTGCTGCCGGGCCTTGGCAGCCTTCAGTTGCTGATGCTCACCATTCCTTTTTCCATAGCTTTGTTGTTTTCCGGGTTGATCTGGCGCGAACCTGAACTTGAACCAAAAGCTGGTCAGGTTGAGATTTCTGGCGTCAGCGCCACTACCAGCCTTGTTGTGACCGACGCCGGCCTGGCACCCTGGTTTCGATTCTGCGCTTTGATTCTGGCAATTTGTGCCGGTGTTTTCTTACTTAGCCATCAGTTTCAGCTCAGCTATGCCTACGCCGTTACGCTCAGCTGCATAGGCGCGGTGGTGGGTGCCAGGCTTCTGGCCTGGAGCCGACGCACCAACCCGCCTCTGGTGAGTATGGCTAACGTTAGCAACGAGCTGGCGATTGTGGGCGGCTCGGCGTTTATTGGCGCGGTCATCAGCGCCGCAGTGCTGGGCCAGATTAATGGTGATTTGAACCTGCCCGACTGGCTTTGGCCGGTGCTGGCCGCGGCCGTGCCCTGGGTGTTTTTCATCGCCGGACTTGGTGGCGTAAACCCGATTGTGATCGGCACCCTAGCCGGCGGTATTCTGGGTGCCGTGTGGCCGGGAAGCGCTCTGGTGGGCTTGGGCTTTGCCATGGTCACCGGTTGGGGAATTACCGCCTTTGGCACACCGTTTGCCGCTAACGCGCTGATTATGGAACGTCTGACCGGTTACAAAGCGGTAGACGCGTCACTGCGCTGGAGCCTCAACCTGGCTCTGTCAGGGTTAACCGCCGCCAGTGCGTTGGCGGCTGGCCTGACGCTCGTTCTGGCGTAGCTCGCTTGCTCGTTACGGCTTTGTGGCATCTTTTGAGATGCGCCCGGCGCCCCGGCTTTATGGCAATCACCTATGGCGTATGCCAAAGCCCTCTGTTACTGTCTGCGCCATCCTGCCTCTAGGGATTCCGCAGTTTTAGGCTTAAAGCCTACATGCGAACCATCCATACGACCTGTCAGAGGACGTCACCCCGTTAACGGCGTGTGACCGTAGTCGTCTTTTACGCCATGAATCTTCATGGCATCTGCCCGCATTCGCCCAAAACGGTGTTCGTGGAGGCAGAATAATCAAGAGTTAATCTATTATGAGTTTTTCTTCACTCGGTTTGTCTGAGCCGCTAGTCCGTGCCACTTTGGACCAAGGTTATGAAACCCCGTCACCCATTCAGTTAAAAGCTATTCCAGCGGTATTGGCCGGTAAAGACGTGATGGCCGCCGCGCAAACCGGCACCGGTAAAACTGCTGGTTTTGTTCTGCCAATCCTGCAAATGCTGGAGCAAAACCCGCGTACCGGCAAAGGCCCGCGCGTGTTGATTCTGACGCCTACTCGCGAACTTGCCGCCCAGGTGCACGACAGCGTAAACCTTTATAGCCGTTACGTGCCAACCCGCGCGGCTGTGGTATTTGGCGGTGTGAAAATCAACCCGCAGATGATGAAGCTGCGCAAAGGGCTGGACGTTCTGGTGGCAACACCCGGCCGCCTGATGGACCTGTATCAGCAGAACGCTGTGCGTTTCAACGAAGTAGAATTTCTGGTCCTGGACGAAGCCGACCGCATGCTGGATATGGGCTTTATTCGCGATATCCGCAAGATTTTGGCCATGCTGCCTGCGAAGCGCCAGAGCCTGCTGTTTTCTGCAACCTTCTCCAACGAAATTCGCACCCTGGCTAAGGGCCTGCTGAACGACCCGGTGCAGATTGATGTTGCCGTGCGCAACACCACCGCCGAAAGCGTTATTCAGTCGGTGTATCCGGTGGATCAGAGCCAGAAAACGGCGCTGTTGAGCAAGCTGGTGCGCGACAACAGCTGGGAACAAGTGCTGGTATTTACCCGCACCAAGCACGGTGCCAATCGCCTGACCGAGAAGCTGGGCAAAGACGGTATTACCGCTGCTGCGATTCATGGCAACAAGTCCCAGGGCGCCCGTACCCGTGCTTTGGCCGAGTTCAAGCAGGGTGATATCCGTGTGCTTGTGGCTACCGACATCGCTGCCCGCGGTCTGGATATAAAGCAGTTGCCCCAAGTGGTGAATTTTGAACTGCCTAACGTGCCGGAAGACTACGTTCACCGCATTGGCCGTACCGGCCGCGCGGGCGAAAGTGGCCACGCGTTGTCGCTGGTGAGTGCTGACGAACTCAGCATGCTGGTGGGTATCGAAAAGCTGATCAAGAAGCAGCTGCCGCGCAAGGAAGTAGAAGGCTTTGAGCCGAAGAACCACGTGGCGCTGAAGCCAAAAGCCAAAGCGGACCCGAGCAAAGCCCGTAATCGCAGCGGTGGAAACGGTGGCGGCAATGGCCGGCCAAGTGATAAGCCAGGCGGGCGCAGCGCAGGCCGTAGCCAGAATGGCAATGGCGGCCGTTCAGGTCAGCGTCAAAACCAGGGTGCTTGAAGCCATAATGGCTTGAGGTAGCAGGTTAAAAAATGCGGAGCTTCGGCTCCGCATTTTTGTTTACGGAATTTGAAAATAAAAACGGGGCCATGTAGAAACAGGGCCCCGTGGAAGTCAGTGCTTTCAGAGTCTGCTGGGCCGGTTGCTCAGCAGACTATCCGCAAGGGATCAGAATTTGTAGGTGAAACCTACCATGTAGACCATCGGGTCGATTTCGACTTCAAATTTTTCGGTAGCAGCTAAAAAATTGCCCGCTGGACCATAAACTGATATTTCAGCATCGGTGTTGATATCAGCCCACCAGATAGCCGCGTTCAAACCAAAGTTCTCGCTCAGCATATAGTCCATGCCGATTTCTACAGCAATGCCTACGCTATCGTCTAGGTCGAGCTTAGTTGAGCCTGCGACAGGTACACTTACGGTACCGCCCAATCTTGTATCGATAACACTAGTCAGCGTGTCTGAAGTCTTTTCTTCAAAGAAAGTGGTGTAGTTTACGCCCAAACCCACGAACGGCTGGAAAGCTGAGGAGCTATGCATTGGGTAATATTGCAAAGTCAGCGTTGGTGGCAGGTGTTTGGTTTCGCCTAGTTTGGCATCGGCAGATATATCGCCTGCACCAGTAATATTGTGTTTGAAGGGCGTTGCGCCGAGTAGGCCAATACCGATGTTGCTGGTAAACATGTAAGTCGCACGAATGCCCAGCTGAGTATTGGCGTCAACATCAACACGGGAGTTAGCTGTAGGAAATGCGCCGATGCCAGAAACGGTAATTTGCTCACTAGACGCATCCGGCGCAACATGAGCAGCACCAGCGCGAACAATAAAATCACCCGCTTCAAAAGCCTGAGCAGCCGGCGCAATCGCCATTACAGCTGCAGCCAAAACACCAATTTTTAAAGTATGGGACATGGTAAATCTCCAGGGTTCGATTCGTATTGGCTGTAAGAGTAATGGTTGTTACAAAGGCAATCTTGATTTAGCGCAATAATTAAAAAAAGAGGAGCGCTATTTCAAGGCACCTTTGATTCAGCTCAAGTAATGAATGTATTGCGGGGTGTTTTAACGCCGTGGCCAGTAGCGTTGCATTTCCATAAATAGGAAAGACGCACTCCAGCCCACCAGTACCAGCCCGGTCAGGCCTTCAATACCGGTCAGAAACCGTAAATTACCGATAGGCTCAATGTCGCCGTAGCCTACAGTGGTAAATGTGCTGAACGAAAAGTACACGCAGTCCAGAAGGGTGCCATTAAAGTTACCAACCAGCAGCCCCCAACCCAGGGTATGGTGCATAGCAAAGTACGCTATGGCAAAAGTCCATACTTCCAGGGCATGAGCGGCCAGAACCCCCAGCACGGCCACAATCAGGCGGAAATGGTGATGATTACCCATTTGCCCCAGTACGCTGCTCAACCGCACCAGTACTTCGTGATGAATCAGCACCACGGTCACAACCAGCGCACTGAAGGCAATAGTGGCGATAAGCAGGCTTCCGGGTTCTTCTACAGGCAAAGGTGAATCTCTCCACGCTGGGTGACAGGCCCGCAGAGCGGGTGAGCTTACCCAGTTTATAATGGGTTCTTGCAGGTATTATGGTTGGGTTTGTTTTTTCTGTCACCCGATTGGCGCTATGATGCAAGTCTAAAAATGTAGAGTAGTTCCCACAGGAGTGAAGGCGATGTTTGTGAAAAAAATCTCGGCAGTCGTGTTGATGGCCGCTACCCTGACGTTTGCAGGTTGTGCATCTGTGGGCCAGGATTTTGCCACCCACAATGTTGACCAGATTACGGTCAATGAAACTACCCGCTCAGAAGTGCAGGCGTTGTTCGGTGAGCCTTGGCGTACCGGTATGAAAGACGGCAAGCGCACCTGGACTTATGGCAAGTATCGCTGGTCTGCGTTTGGCGACGACAAAACCGAAGACCTGATTATCACGTTCGATGGCAACGGAGTGGTGCAGTCTTACACCTACAACGCCACCCAGTAAATCGAGGAACGTGAACAAATGAACGGGCTGCATTTGCAGCCCGTTTTTTTTTAATCGATTTTACATTGCTAAACCCTCTTTATAGCGCTGAGTAGGTCCACTTCCTTACGGTAAATCCGGGATGACGAGACTATGCTTGGCGCCCAAAATCTCCTTCTGTGGAATCCTTCGGTAATGATTGAGTTGTTTTTCTCGACCTACATCAGTAGCTCTATCCGCTTTTTGTTTTTGTTAGCGCCATTTTTTGTGGTGACCATGTTTCTGGCGCTAACCCGCGGGCTGCCGGCGGACGAGAAAACCGCGATTATTCGTCGGGCCTGCATATCGGCGCTGGTGTTGGGTGTGATTTTGTTTTTTGCCGGTCCGCTGTTATTTGGTGCCATTGGTATTACTCTAAATTCGTTCCGCATTGGTGCAGGCACACTGCTGTTTTTGACGGCCATCAGCCTGGTTAACAATGGCACTCGCAGCCACGCCACGGGTTTACCGGATGACAATCGCGACGATATTGCGGTGGTGCCCCTGGCGATTCCGGTCATGATTGGCCCGGCGACTATTGGTGCAATTCTGGTTTACGGTGCGGAGCTGAAGCAGGTTGCGGCGGTGGCCGGGGGCCTGTTGGGGTTGGTGTCGAGTTTGCTGATTCTGGCGGTGTTGTTGCGGTTGTCGGGTTATCTGGAAAAGGCGATGGGCAAGAATGGCCTGAATATTATGTCTAAGATCAGCGGGTTGATTTTGTCGGCTATGGCGGCGGAAATAGTGTTGACCGGGTTGTCCGGGTTTATTGCGGCTTCGGGATTGGTGGCTAGGTAACGAGCTGGAGCGGGAGCAACGTCGGGGACAGATTTGAAATCTGTCCCCTTTTTTTGTCCCCATTTTGTTCGTCACTCTGCCGCTCGAGGACTCTATTTTTTCGAACTCCGTAGCGCTGGGTTGAAGCCTCTTGCCGGGTATTTTCTTCTTTGGGTCAGGCCGATCAGGATCAGCGGTATCACGATCATCAAGCTGCCAGCCAGGAACCATAAATCTGGGACTTCGTTAAACCATATCCAGCCGATGGCGACGGCCCAGATCAGGCCGGTGTATTCCGCGCTGGTGACCTGGTTGGCGTCTACCTGGCGGTAGGCCAGCAGTACGGTGATGTTGTAACCCAGTATGAACAGGGAGGAGCCGGCGGCGATGATGACCAGGTCGGTGGTCCAGCGTGAGCCTTGTTGCCAGTCCCAGATTGCCAAGGCGCCGGCGACGGGGATGATCAGCAGGTAGTTCAGGACCAGTTTGTGCACGGTGGTCTGTTGTTTTGGCAGTTTGCGCACCAGTACAGCGTTAATGGCCAGTGAGAACGCCGAGCCCAGGGCCGCAAACGCTGCCCAAGTGAAGTCTATGGGTCTTAATATCAGAATAATGCCGGCGAAGCCGCTGAATACGGCAATCACGCTCAGGGGTGTCAGGCGTTCGCGGAAAATCACGACGGATAGCAGCATCACCAGTATGGGCGCGGCATAGAATACGGCGTTGGCGGTGGCCAGGGGCAGGTTGGCCAGGGCGATGATCATGCACAGCATGCCAATCAGGTGAACATGGGCGCGGATGGCGTGAATGCCGGTGCCAGCAAAAAACTGGCGGCGGTCTATTTTTTTTGCCAGCGGTAACAGCAGCAGCAGAGTTAGCACGCAGCGCAGGAAGGCGAACTGGAATATGGGCGCGCCGGGCTCCAGCAGTTTTATCAGAACGTCGGAAATTAACGCCATGGCGTTGCCGATCACCAGCAGAAAGATGGCGCTGCCAACGGTTTTGCCAGCCATGAATAACCTCAGAAAACGCGGAATGGATGCAGCAGGGCAGTATAGCCGTGGCTCTGGTCAGCCTGAATGCCGTTTAGTACCTATCTAATGTTTAAGCACCTATCTAATATCTATGTTCCTACTTAATGGTCAAGCCATTTAAATAAAGGCGCCGGCAATCTTTGGGGGATTGCCGGCGCAGCGATCAGTCTCCTGCGGGCCGCTCGACCACTTTCCGTTTTCCGGTGGCGCACTTTGACAGCTCTTTCAGGCCGTCGCTGTCAAACGCATCCACGCGAATAACGTCGTAGAGCGCGGCAAGCGCTTCTTCCAGTTTTTCGCACTCATCGGCTTTCACCACGCCTTCGGCACAGGCCCAGTCGACCAGTTGTTTGCGTTCGTGGCCCATCAGCAGGGCAATGCCGTCTAGGTCATCTTCATCGCGGTTTCGAATAGCCTGGTGTAAGCGGGCACGCATATCGCTGGTTTCGTTGGCCAGGCGGTAAGCGTTCAGCACCCGGCCCAGAGAGTCGCTGCTGTCTGTGGGTATGTAGGCGCCGCGGTGAATGCGCTGGCGCAGCGGGGTGTCTTCTACAATGCTGGCAGCCACTTTGGTGCCCAGGCGATCGTCGGGGCCATTCAGGCCCGTCGCGCCCAAAGGGAACACCAGCAATCGCAGGGGCCAGCGTAGGGCTGGAACCGGGAAGTTGATGATGGCTTCACGCATGGAACCCTGCAGGTCGCGCAGGCAGGTTTTCAGGCACCATTCCACCATGTGGCGCTGTTCTTCCGGGTAGCCTTCTTCGTGCCATTGTTTGATTACCGCAGTGGCGTAATACAGCTGTACCAGGCAGTCGGCCATGCGCCCGGACAGGCGCTGACGAGCCTTCAGGCCGCCGCCTACGGACAGCAGAGTAACGTCGGTCATCAGCGCAAGGGCCGCCGAAAAGCGCGCCAGTTGGCGATAGTAAGGTTTCAGGTTGCCCTGGCGCGGCACTGGTTCGGCCAGGCCGCCGGTTAAGCCCAGTACCAGTGCGCGCAAACCGTTGCGGGTGGTGTGTGCCAGGTGGTGGTAAAACACGCCGTCGAACTTTTTGGCGGCCTGATTTTGGTCTTCCATGCCAGCCGCAGCGATTTCGTCAACAATAAACGGATGACAGCGGATGGCGCCCTGACCAAACACCATCAGGCTGCGGGTAAGAATGTTGGCGCCTTCAACGGTGATACCGATGGGTATAGCCTGGTAGGCGCGGGCCAGGAAATTGCGTGGCCCGGTGATAACCCCGCGGCCGGCTACTATGTCCATGGCGTGGTTGATCACAATGCGCATCAGGTCGGTGTTGCGATATTTCAGCAGCGCGGAAGGCACGGCCGGGCGTACGCCGCGGTCTAGCATACCGGCCGTGAGCAAGCGCGCGGCGTCCATCATCCAGGTATAACCGGCGATGGGTTCCAGCGCTTCTTGCACGCCTTCAAACTGGCTGATGGAGCGGCCAAACTGTTCACGGGTAAGCGCGTATGAGCCGGTGGCCAGGCTGGCAACTTTGCCGGCGCCTGTGCCCAGAGCCGGCAGCGAAATAGAACGGCCTATGGACAGGCATTCCAGCAGCATGGTCCAGCCTTTGCCCAGCATGTCCTGGCCGCCGATCACCTGATCCATGGGAATAAAGACGTCGTTGCCCCAGGTCGGCCCGTTCATAAACACCGTGTTCATGGGCAGGTGGCGGGCGCCGGCGTGAACGCCATCGGTTTCCCGCGGCACCATCACGCAGGTAACACCAATGTCGGCGTTGTCGCCCAACAGGGCGTCGGGGTCATACACTTTGATGGCCAGCCCAATCAGGGTGGCCACCGGCGCCAGCGTAATGTAACGCTTGTTCCACGTGACTTTCAGGCCCAGTACTTCTTCGCCCTTCCACTGGCCTTTGCACACAATGCCTTTGTCTGGAATAGCACCGGCATCGGAACCTGCCACCGGGGATGTCAGGGCAAAACAGGGGATTTCCTGGCCGCCGGCCAGGCGCGGCAGATAGTGCTGTTTTTGCGCATCGGTGCCGTAGTGCATCAACAACTCACCGGGCCCAAGAGAGTTGGGCACCATCACGGTAACCGCAGTGGACACGCTGCGGGTGGATATTTTCATCACGATTTCGGAGTGCGCGGTGTTAGAAAAACCCATACCGCCGTCCTTCTTGGGTATGACCAGTCCGAAGAAGCCGTTGCCGCGTATGAATGCCCAGACTTTTTCGGGCAGGTCGTAATGCTCGTGGGTGATTTCCCAGTCGTTCAGCATGGCGCAGAGTTCTTCCACCGGGCCATCCAGAAACGCTTGTTCTTCGCTGTTCAGGTGAGCGGGCTTTGCGCCCAGCAGTTTTGACCATTGTGGCTTGCCCGAAAACAGTTCGCCGTCCCAATCCACCGAGCCAGACTTCAGCGCTTCGGCTTCGGTGTTCGACAACTGTGGCAAGCGAGAGCGCACCCAGTTCAGCAACGGCTTGCTGAATTTATTCAATCGTAGATCGCCGGGGTTCAGCAGAATTAACGCCAAAGCCAAGGCAAGCCCGCCGACTATAAAGCTGACCAGATGCCAGTCGTCTTGGGCCAGGCCAATCAGCGTAGCAACGCTCAGCACAACGCTAGCCGTTTTTCCGCCAATACTGAGGTAAATCAGCACCAGCGCGCTCAACAACAGAAGCACAACACTCATGGCAACTCCTTGTCACAATGAAAAATGTCCGGAACAACCCATGATGCCCAGAATAAACACTATAGCAGGCCTCCGTAGAGCGGGTCGCACTCTGCGCCCTGTAATGATTTGTAATATTGCTAAAATAATGCAATAAAAATCGACAGTCAGCAGCACTGAAGCGAGCTGAGGGCGTGATCACCACCCCCGTTGCATGCTTAGCCCGATAATCAGCAAAGCCAGTGTGGCAAGCAGGCAGGCCACGTTCATGGCCAGAACCGGCTGTAAGCGGTGATGATCGTCTGCCACCTGGGGTAATTTGAAGGCAATCCACAGCGCCAGAGGCAGGGTTATGAAGCCCAGCGCTGTTGCCATTGGCAACCAGCCGCTGACCAACGCCAGCGTCAGTACGCCATAACTGGCCAGTAACATGGTTCCGGCCAGCCACGCGGCTTTATAAACACCCAGCACGATCACCGCGTGATAACGTCCGCCGTGGCGGTCGGCTTCGGCGTCGGGAATCTGGTTCATCAAAAGCAATGTGCTTACCAGCAGCAGACTGATGACAGACACCGCGACGGCCGCGGCGTTGATTGGCGCCCCCAGTGCTACCAGAGTCCCCAGTACCATCACCGGGCCAAACCCCAGTCCGGGAGCCAGCAGGCACAGTAGCGGCGAACGGGTAATCCAGCGGGTGTAGGTAACCACCAGAGCAACGCCGGCGCCCCCCAGTACCAGCATCGGCACGCCCCGTTGCCATAAAAAATACAGGCCAATAGCCACCACCAGCCCTAACGTAACCAGTGCCCCCAGCAAAACGGAGCGCGCTGCTGAAGGCAGCTGCGGCAGGGCGCCGCTGCCGCCTGAAAACGGCGTACGGCGGGTGTGCAGATCCAGCCCGGAGGTAAAATCTTCGTACTCATTCAGCATATTCACCGCGGCATGGGCCAGCAGCGCACCCACAAACACCAATAGGGTGTCTAAGAGAGGCGGCGGCGGAGCTTCTGGCTGCCGCCATGCCAAGGCAACGCCCAGGCCCACACACAGCGGAGCCATCACCAGAAAGTTTGGACGGGAAGTGCGGATAACGACGGCGGTTTCAGACATGGATTACGGGGCCTTGTGATGTATGCTGATACTTTGCTATCAATCAATTATAACCTCAAGCTTGGGTTAGGCTCGCATTGGCGAACGGCTTTGCTTGTGGCAATTTCAGGGAGTGACCTGTGTCCCACGCAGATTTTGATCAGCCCATAAACCGGGAAAACACCCATGCGGTAAAACTGGACGCCCGCGAAGCGGTGTTCGGCCGCGCCGATGTGCTGCCGGTGTGGGTGGCCGATATGGATTTTGCCGCGCCGCAAGCGGTTACCGATGCGCTCAGCGAGCGCGCCCGGCACCCGGTATACGGTTACACCATGTTCCCCGACAGCCTTTACAGCGCCATGGGCGACTGGTTTCGCCAGCGCCACCAATGGAGTTTTCGGCGTGAATGGGTGCTGATGGCGCCGGGTGTCGTGCCGTCATTAAATGCCGCGTGCATGGCGTGTACCAAGCCCGGCGACGAGGTGATTATACAGCCGCCAGTCTACCCGCCGTTTTACAGTTCGGTGCGACAAACCGGGCGCCAGGTTCTGGAAAATCCGCTGCTGGCGGAAAAACAGGAAGATGGCAGCTTGTACTACCGCATGAATCTGGCCCACCTGGAGCAATGTGCGGCGCGCTCGCAGGCAAAGATGCTGGTGCTGTGTTCACCCCATAATCCTATCGGGCGGGTGTGGTCTGAGGCCGAGCTGACGGCGGTGCTCGACATTTGCCGACGCCACAAACTGGTGCTGCTGAGCGATGAAATTCATTGCGACCTGGTGTTTTCCGATAGCCACCGGCACCGTATGCTAGCAGCCCTTGCGCGCCCCGATGATCAGTTGATCACCGCCATCGCCCCTAGTAAAACCTTTAATATTCCCGGGCTTGGCTTGTCGGCTATGGTGATTGCCGACAGCGGGCTACGGCAGAAAATGGCGGATGTGCTGGAATCTTTTCACATGCCCCAGAGCAATCCGTTCAGCGTAACCGGTTTTGAAGCCGGTTACCGCCACGGTGGCCCTTGGCTGGACCAGTTGATGGGCTATCTTCAGGCCAACCGCGACTTTGTGGTGAACCAGGTTGCCCAGCGCCTGCCTGGCATAGAGGTGAGTGCTCCCGAAGGGACTTATCTGATGTGGCTGGACTGCCGCGCACTGGGATTAGACGACAATGGCCTGAAACGCTTGTTTGTGCAGCAGGCCGGTGTGGGTATGAATCCAGGGGTTTCGTTTGGCGCCGCTGGCAGCGGTTTTATGCGCCTGAACATTGGCTGCCCGCGAGTCACCCTGGAGCAGGTGATCGAGCGTATCCAGGCGGTGCTTAGCACTCGGCAGTAGATTCGCGGTTAGTAGTGGGGTGGCGGCTTAACCATCGTTGTCGATGAGGTCGTCACCGCTTTGAACAGCTTGCAGGCTCTCTTCAACCGCCGCAGTGTCAGCGCCATTAAGCTCATCACTGGTGTGGAAACCCGGGGTGTTGGCTTTGGTACCCAAATGGTAGGCGGCGAATCCGGCCATAACCACCTGGTCTACCGCCATGCCGATCACGCGGCCGCTGCGGGTGGCACGCACCGGATACTGGGCGTTGGTAATGGGGTCGGTAACCTGGCCCATCAGATCGCCCTTATTCACCTTGTCGCCTAAGCCCACCTTGCTGAACAGAATGCCGCCCTGATCAACCCGCACCCACAGTGAGTCGTAGTAAACCGGCTCGGGTGCGCCCCACACAAACATCCGTGAAATCATTTCCTGTTTTTCCAGCAGGCTGATCAGGCTGTTAACCCCGGCTTCTATCTGGTGTTCTTGAATTCGGTGGGATTCCCTGGCTTCCAGAGTGACCGCGCGAATACCTGCGTTAACCGCTGCGGTACGCAACATGCCGGGTGAACCGCTGCTGTGTACCACCGCCATGCGGTCAAACCCGCGGGTGAAGGTTGCCACATCCGGATTATTCATATCGGCGCGCAGCTGGGGCAGGTTAGTGCGTTTTTGCGAGCCTGTGTGAATGTCCACCAGCATATCGCAGTGGTTGATGACTTGGGTAAACAGCGAGTGGGCAATGCGGTCCGCCAGGCTGCCGTTGATGCTGCCGGGGAAGTGACGGTTGAGGTCGCGGCGGTCAGGCAGGTAACGGCTGCCTTGCTGAAACCCCGGCAGATTCACGATAGGAATACCCACAACCCGTCCGGACAGTTTGGTCGCGTCCAGGTCATACAGAGTGCGGCGTACAATTTCGATGCCGTTTAGCTCATCGCCGTGAATGGCCGAGGTCAGGCACAGGGTTGGGCCGGGATTGACGCCGTTGACTACCAAAACCGGTGTTGGCTGCGACAGGCCGGCAATCTGGATGTTGGAAGACCAGGCCAGGCGGGTTGAAATGCCATCATCACCCTGTGTTTGCTAGCCATACTACCTCTTTCGATCGTAACTCCCAGCTTTTGCCGAGGCTAAAGGTCGACAGATTAGAGCGCTTTATAGGCGGTTGATATGGCTGTGACAAAGGTTTAATGCCGTTTTCATGAAGCCTTTTCCGGATTTGACATAATAGCCGGCGGATTGAACTAACATTCCAATGTCGTGTTTTTTTACTAACCAAGGAGTCGGACCTATGGACCTTCTGCGTATTCTGATTGCCATTTTGGTGCCGCCGCTGGGCGTTTTTCTGCAAGTGGGCATTGGCAAGCATTTCTGGATCAACATTGTGTTGACCCTACTAGGCTACATTCCTGGCATCGTGCACGCGGTGTGGGTTATTGCCAAAAAATAGCCGCAGGAAAGTAGCGCCGTGAAATAAAGACCGGGCGCAGAATGCGCCCGGTATAGGCGTAGTCAGGTATGGCGGGTTGCATGCCAGGCGTCGCCGTTTGAACTGGCGCGGTCCTCCTGCTCCAGCTTTAACAGGTGGGCCAGCGCCGAGCGCGCGGCCACACCGTGAATCGCCGCCGGTACGTCGTCATAAGCGCTGGCGGTAAGCTTTTCCAGGCTGACCGGTGTCAGTTTCTTCAGCACCCGGGCAATTTTGTGTTCGCGGGTCAATCGGTGGGTAATTAAATAATCTACCGTTGCCTCTGGCCGCGCCATCACGAAGCCATGGCCGGGTGCAATAAAACTCAGCGGCTCGGCCAGTAAATCATAGAGCGATTCTATGTACGCCTTCATATCGCCGTCTGGCGGGTTAATCACCACGGTGGAACCCTGCATGATGTGGTCCCCGGAAAACAGCATTCCCTGCTCCAACAGCAAATAACACAGGTGATTCGACGCGTGCCCCGGCGTGTGCAACACCTTCAGGATGCCGGCGTCTGTGACAATCAGATCGCCGTGATCAGGCTCGTCATCCGGATTGAAACTGCTGTCCTGTGACGCGCCTGCCGGTGCGGCGCGGCCGATCAGCCGACAGCCGGTGCGGTCTTTTAGCAAGATGGTAGCCGGTGAATGGTCCTGATGAGTGTGAGTCACCAATACCTGGTCAACACGTCCACCGGTTAGTGCCAGAATCCGCTTGATGTGGGCGGAATTTTCCGGGCCCGGGTCAATCACGGTGAAACGATCGTGGCCCACCAGGTAAGTATTGGTGCCTGGCCCGGTCATCACGCCCGGGTTGGGCGAGGTCAGGCGGATAACGCCTGCGGCAATTTCTACCGGCTCGCCGGGGACAATCACTGCGTTGGTGGTGCCTGCGCCTTCCGGGTCAAGCTTGCGAGCTTCATCGTAGGCCGGCGCGTCGGGCTCCAGAACGATGGATTTATCGCGCCGTCTGGCGGGCCAGGGCTCACTGGGCAATGGCTCGGGTGGATTGGCGTGGGCGTAACGCATAACCGCGCCGGTGTCGGTGAAATCGTGCAGCACCCGCAGGGTGCGCAGGGTCGGCAGGCTGAACAGGCGTTCGCCGCTGCGATATTCCGCCAGGCCCTGCTGCGGGGTTATCCACAGGTGGTCAATGGTTTCTTCGCCATCGTGGCTGGCGATCTGGTTTTCCGGGGTAACCGCCACAAAAAAGCGGGTGTCGAAACGTCGCGGAGGCCCCGGCGGGGTTACCCAGTGGCTCAGGTAAGCCAGCCGGTCCAGAGGCAGAATCAGATTGTGTTGCAGGCACAGCACCTGCAAGCTCACGTCGCCGCGAAACAAGGCCTGCCGTGACTGGTGAATGGGGTGGTCTGCGCCGACCAGTTCGCCGTTATCGTTAACTGCCAGCAGCAGGCCGGCTTCTTCGAAGCATTCCCTCAATGCCGCCACCATGTAGTCTGCGCCGCCCTCGCTTAGGCTCATGATCTGGCTGATGGCACTATCGTCAGGGCCGGCAATGTGGGCGCGGCAGGCTTGGTCGGCGTCATCCACCGCGCCGCCGGGAAAAACGAAATAACCCGGCAGAAAAGAGGCTTTCCAGGTACGTTGTAGCAGCAGCACCTCAAGACCCTTGTCGCTATCGCGGATCAAAGCAAGAGTGGCAGCAGGGCGGATATCCATAAAATCACCAGCAGTCAGTGGTCAATACGGCGCAATTGGGATTTTTGCGTGATTATGCCAACATACCTCATTTCTCGGCATAGGCGAATGGATTGTGGCTCGAATAAAACTGGAATTTCCCGAACAGGTGTTTTGTTTTCAAACTCGTCTGGCAGTGCGCAGCACCGATCTCAACGGTGCCAATCATTTGGGTAACGATGCACTGATTTCCATGCTGTCAGAGGCACGGGTGCAGCTTCTTTCCCATCACGGGATTGACGAAGTCGGTCACAATGGCCTGGGCATTCTGGTGACTGACCTGGCTACTGTGTATCAGGCCGAAACCTACTACCCGGAAACCCTGGTGTTTGACGTAGGAATAACCGACTTTAATCGCTACGGCGGTGATTTTGTATTCCGCGTAACCCGCGAACGGGACGGCGCTGCAGTGGCGCAGGCCAAATACGGTTTTGTATTTTTTGATTATGGTGAAACACAGGTAACGCCCATGCCGGATAGCTTTCGCTTGAAGTTCGCCGTCTGAGGCTCGTTTAACGTTCGCCTAACCGGCATTACGGGCAGTTACTTCGCCGGGTCCTTGCCTGCTTTTTGCGGACAGCCTTGCCATTCCGGCGCGGTAAAGCTGCCAGGCGATAATGCCGGCCAGCAGATTGCCCACCAGCGCGCCGGTCATCAGGCCGGGAATGCCATTAAGCTGGCTGCCCAGCCAGAGCATGGGCAGGTAACACAGAAACAGTCGCAAGGTGGAAATTAGCAGCGCCCGCAGCGGCAGCCCCAGGGCGTTGCACACCGACACCATCAGCATGCAGGCGCCCAGCCCGCCGTAGCTCAACGGCACCCGCCATAGATAGCTGGCCAGAATACTTTGCACCTCAGCATCGGTGGTGAACAATTCGGTCA
Source organism: Marinobacter sp. LV10R520-4 (assembly GCF_002563815.1). NCBI lineage: Bacteria > Pseudomonadati > Pseudomonadota > Gammaproteobacteria > Pseudomonadales > Marinobacteraceae > Marinobacter > Marinobacter sp. LV10R520-4. Next base: position 1,845,632 of record NZ_PDJM01000001.1, read on the forward strand.
CCAGGCCGGAACCCAGCAGCCACAGCAGGCCAATGGCCAGCTGCCACACCACCAAAAAACGCACCGCCAGACCCACAAGGCGACGAATATTTTCTATTTCACCCCGGCCCAGCATGCGCCCGATCATTTGCGGCATCGACATAGTCAGCGCCAGCACCACCACAATCGAGAAAAACTCCAATCGCGAGCCCAGCCCCCAGGCCGCGACGGCGGTAGAACCAAAACTGGCGACCAGCGCTGTGGCCAGTACCGCGGCCATTGGCGGCATCATCTGGCTGACCATGGCCGGCGCCATAATGCCGCCCAACTGGCGCACCGCGCGCACCAGCTGCAGGCCGGCCAGGTCAAACCCGAGCCAGCCGCGCTTGAGCAGCAGCGGATAGATCAGCAGAGCGCCCAGGCCGAAGGCGGTGGCGGTGGCCCAGGCCGCGCCGGGCAGGCCCCAGCCAAAATAAAAGATGTACAGCCAGTCCAACCCTATATTTAGCAGGCTGGTGGCCACCATAACCGCGCCGGGCAGTTTGGTGTTGCCGTGGGAGCGGCACAAGCTGTAACCGAAATACACCATGGCGCCGATCCAGGCTGCAATCAGCCAAGGCGCCCAGTATTGGCGAATAACCGGCCATAGTTCAGGCTCGGCGCCCAGCAGGGTCAGAATCGGTTGCTGACCGAACCACACCAGCAGGCACAACACCAGCACCAGCACAGCGCCAATCAGCACCACCAGCCCGCCCAATTGGCGCGCGCGATCGTTGTTGTTCAGGCCCAGGGTGCGGGAAATTACGGCGGTGGTGGCAATGCCCAGGCCAACATACATACCGCTGACCAGTTGCTGCATGGGAATGGTAAAGCCCAGTGCTGCCAGCGGGTCGCGGCCAAGCTGGCCGATAAACGCGCTGTCGGTAAGCTGAAATGTCATCAGCGATAACACACCGAACAGCATTGGCCAGGTCATGTCGTAAAGCTGGCGAGGCAGGCTGGCGCCGGCGCTGGCGTTGGTGGGTAATTGACTCACAGGGGCAATCCGGATGTCGGTTCTGAAGGAAGTCGGGCAGTGTAACAGCAAGCGCCGGGGCATTGGATGCTTGCGCGTTGAGTTGAATAGCAACGCAAAATAAAGAAACCGGCACCGCAGGCGCGATGCCGGCACTCGTTATGGCAGATTACAGAGCGTTCAGAGCGGCGTCGTAGTTGGGTTCGTCTTTAATGTCGCCAACCAGTTCGCTGTGCAGCACCTTGTTGTTCTCGTCCAGAACAATCACCGCGCGGGCGCACAAACCTGCTAACGGGCCGGTTTGCATAGCAACGCCGTAGTCCTGCTGAAAGCTGTAGTTGCGGAAGCTGGACAGGGAAATGACGTTGTCCAGGCCTTCGGCGCCACAGAAACGGGCAAAGGCAAAGGGCAAGTCTGCGGAAATCACCAACACCACGGTGTTGTCGAGATCAGCGGCTTTTTCGTTGAATTTTCGGGTAGATGCGGCACACACGCCGGTATCTATGCTGGGGAAAATACTCAGAATTTTACGCTTGCCGTCCCAGCTGCTGAGTTTAACGTCTTCCAGGCTGTTGTTGGTCAGAGTAAAAGGTTGGATGGTTTCGCCAGGTTGGGGGAAGTTTCCGCTCAATTCTACGGCATCGCCGCCAAGTGTTACGTTGCTCATAACATTCTCCTTAAGGATGGAAGTGTCAGAAAAACAGACTTTATAATACCGGTGAACTTACTCTTTCTAGTCTAAATTGGATGCATTTGCACGTTTTCGGCCGCCAGGCGCCCTATTAAACACTCGCTTCCGGCTCGAAACCCGGTGCAGGGAAGCGTTGTACCAATAGTACATAGCTGGCGAGCGCGGCGAACGTCGACGTTGCAATCACCAGTGCCATCACCAGCGACGTGCCATCGTGTAGGTAGCCTACCAGAGCACCGGAACCGGCGGCTATGGTCATCTGTGCGAAGCCGAACAGCGAAGAAGCTGACCCTGCCATGCGCGGGAAATTTGCCAGTGCGCCGGCCATGGTCTGGGGCAGTACCATACCGGTGCCGCATAGAATTACCGCCTGGGGCAGCATAACCGCCCATACCGAATACACCTCAGCCAGCGCCAATGATGCCATAACGGTGCCACCGGCCGCAGCCAGTAAAATACCACGGAGCAAGATCTGATCGGGTGACAGGCGTGTGCCCAAGCGCACCGCCAGCAGGTTGCCCACTATGTAGCCGGCCACCACAAAGGCAAAGTAGAGCCCGAAGTGCTGCGGCGACACCCCCAGAAAGTCGATGAGTACGAAGGACGAGCCGGAAATAAAGGCGAACAGGCTTGAATACATCAGGCTGTTGGTCAGGGTATAACCCAGAAAGCTGATGTCGGTGCCAATCAGGCGATAGTTCTTCAGCAGTGATGAAGGCCGAAGTGGCTGGCGGTATTCCGGGCGCATGGGTTCGGGTATGCCGATAGCAACAATGGCCATCATTGCCAGGGCGTAACCGGCCAGCACGTAAAAAATCGATGCCCAACCCAGATGGGTCACCATTACGCCGCCAATGGTGGGAGCCAGCGCCGGAGCCAGGGCCATAATGCTGGCCAGAATGGCCATGATGCGAGCTGATTGTTGTGGCGTGTAAATATCGCGCACCGCAGCGCGCCCCAGTACCGGGCCGGCCGAACCCCCAAGCGCCTGCAAAAAGCGAAACAGCATCAGGCTGTCAACGTTGGTGGCGCGGGCACAGCCAATACTGGCGAGGGCAAATATAAAGAAGCCGGCAATCATGATGGGTTTGCGGCCAAAGCGATCGGCCAAGGGGCCACAAAACAACTGCGCCATGGCAAAACCGGCCAGATAAAAGCTCAGAGTAAGCTGAACATCGCCGATGCTGGCGTTCAGGTCGCTGCCAATCTGCGGCAGTGCCGGCAGGTACATATCGGTTGCCAATGGCCCCAGCGCCACCGCGGCAGCTAATAATATGGTGGTCCAGATACTGGTTAAGGCAAGCATGACATATTCCGTAAAAGCGTTGATTCGGGCAGGCAGTTTACGGATTTAAAGGCAGCGGGTAAGCCGGTCAGTTGTCATACAACCTATGAATGATATCGATTGATTATTGCGTCATTCCATTCATGGTGGCCGCCACCGCGTTTATCTGGTTGCGCAACCAGCGGTGGGCAGCATCGTTCTGATAGCGCTGGTGCCAGATCATCAACAGGGTAAAGGGCTTGTAGTCGAAGGGCAGTGGCACCCAGGCGGCCCGCGACAACAGCTGCTGACCCATACGTTCCGGCGCCACTGCCAACATGTCGGTACCGTATAAAAGGCTGGCAAGGGCCGAGAAGTTCGACACGCTCACTCTCTTGGTGCGGCGCAGATTGCGTGCGTTCAAGGCTTGGTCCAGCCCCGGTTGTTCAGCGGAACCCAGCATCAGGCTGATGTGATCGGCTTTGAGAAAATCTGCCAGGGTATGAGGCGGCTCGCGCCGGGCCGGATCATAAAATACCACCATACGGTCGGCCATCAGGCCACGTTGCATAATATCGCCGGCTTCTGGCGGGTGAGGCGACACAATCAGATCGCAGGCTTCCTGGCGTAACAGCTCGGCGCTGGGAATGCCGGCAGCAATCACCTGCAGGCGAATGCCCGGCGCCTGCTCACGCAGAATGGCCAGCAAGCCGGGCAACAGAAGGTCGCGCTCGTAATCGTTGGCGGCGATAGTAAACACCATATCGGCGGTTTGCGGGCTGAACGGCGGGCCGGAAGACAGCGCGCGCAAATCATCCAGCACCTGGCGAATATGCGGGCCGGCCTGTTGGGCGTAGCGGGTAGGGGTAATGCCACGCCCGGATTTCACAAACAGCGGATCACCCAAAGCCTGGCGTAAGCGTTCCAGGGTGTGGCTGACGGCTGACTGGCTGACCCCAAGCGTTACTGCGGCCCGCGATACGCTGCCTTCGTCCAGCACCACCAAAAAGGTGGCCAGGGCGCGCAGGTCCAGATTGAAAGGTTCAACAGGGTTCATCAGCGGGAGTCCGTTTGTGTTGCCATAATGGTGCCACAATAACGCAATTACGATACCACGCTGTTAACAGTAGAAGGCATTCGCCTCTGCCCAAGACCTAACGTGGTTGTTATGATTAGCCAACTTGAAATTTCAAAATGGAATGAACCCATGCTCAGTTTTTTACCTGCGCCGGTGATTGGTGTACTGAACTCGTTGCTGTTGTTACTGAACACCCTGGTGTGGTGCCTGTTGTTATATATTCCGGCGCTGTTGAAGCTGATTATTCCCCACAAGGGGTTTGGTGTGCTGTGCACCAAGCTGATTATTCGCGTGGCCGAAATTTGGGTAGCGTGTAACAGTGGCTGGATGAAACTCACCCAGGGCACCCGCTGGGAAGTGACCGGGGCCGACGAGCTGAAGCAGGAAAGCTGGTATCTGGTGCTTAGTAACCACCAGAGCTGGGTGGATATTCTGGCCATGCAGCGGGTTTTTCACGGCAAGGCACCGTTTCTGAAGTTCTTTCTGAAGCAGCAGCTGGTGTGGGTACCGGTGATCGGCTTGGCCTGGTGGGGGCTGGATTTCCCGTTCATGAAGCGCTATTCGCGCCAGTATCTGGTAAAGCACCCCGAAAAACGCGGTGAAGATATGAAAGCCACCCGCCGCGCGTGCGAGAAGTTCCAGCACACGCCCGTCAGCATTATGAACTTCGTAGAAGGCACGCGCTTTACGCCGGCCAAGCACGCCGCCCAAAAATCACCCTATATTCACCTGTTACCGCCCAAAGCTGGCGGTGTCGGTTTTGTGTTAGACGCTATGGGTGACTCCGTCAAAACATTGGTGGATTTGACCATTGCCTACCCCGGCGGTGCGCCGACCTTCTGGCGGTTCTTGTGTGGCCAGGTACCAGAAATCAAAATGGAAATTCACACCGTGGCCATTCCCGACAACCTGAAAGGCCGCGACTACATGGCCGACTCTGAATACCGCCGCAACGTAAAGCTTTGGCTTGCCGAACAGTGGCAAGCCAAAGACCAGCGCCTTACGCAGATGCTGGGACAGGCTCCTGCTTCGGCTCCTGCAGCGTCAGATTGATCTGACGGCGTTCGTCATCCACCCCGGCCAGGCGCACGGTAACGGCCTGGTCGAGTTGGAAGATGCGGCCATTTTTGTTGTGAATCAGACGCAGGGTGACCGGGTCAAAACTGTATTTGCCATCCAGGTCACGGCAGCTGACAAACCCTTCCAAACCGTTGCAATTTAAGCGTACAAAAAAGCCGGCGGGAATGGTGCGGCTGATAACGCCGCCCATATCGTCGTCGCCCAGGGTTTTTGCAAATTCGCTTTTAAGCCAGTTCTCTACGCCGTTGGCGGCCTGGCGAGCCTGTATCAGGGTCGCCTGAAGTGTGCTGAGTGCGTTGTTGTCCAATTCTTCTAGCGGCGCCTGCCAGATCAGTGACTTGATCACCCGGTGCACGTAAAAGTCAGTGAACCTGCGTAGCGGCGAGGTAAACGTGGTGTAGGCAGCAAGCCCCATACCCTGGTGCGGTGCGGGACTGAAAGCCAGCTCGGCGCGGGCCAGTTGGCGCGCGACAATGGATTTCACCGGGGCATCCGTGTTCAGGCTGTCGGCGGTTTTCATCAGTGTTTTGAAACTTTCTGCCTGGGCAACGTCCAGCTCTGCAAGCTGGGGCGCGTGTTGTTCCAGCAGCTTGCGGATGTTGTCGTGACGGTCGGCGCGCAGGCCGCTGTGACAAATAAACAGGCCCTTGTTGTGCTGTGAAAGAAAGTCGGCGGCGCAGCGGTTGGCCGCCACCATGCATTCTTCTACCAGGCGATGGGCTTCATTTTGAACCGTCGGTTCGATGCTGCGAATCCGGCGGTTTTCGTCCAGCCGCAGGCGGAAGTCCGTGCGGTCACCACTAATCAGAGCGTGTTCGACGCGCCAGCGACGCAGCGCCGTAGCGGCTTGGTGCAGCTGGTCGAGGCTGTTAGACACAGTTGGCGACAGAGCTTTAATGTCGTCGTCTTCGCGGCCGTCAATCAAGTTGGCAACCAGTTCATAGCTGAGCTTGCCGTGGGAGCGGATGCTGGCCTGGTGAAAGCTGTAATCGCCCAGACTGCCATCGTTGTTAACCTGCAGATCGCATATCAAAGCCAGGCGCGTAACGTCAGGCTGAAGCGAACACAGGCGGGTGCTGGCGGCGTCGGGCAGCATCGGCAGCGGCTCGCCCGGGAAGTAAATGGCAGTGGCACGGCGCATGGCTTCGCGCTCGGTGGCGCTGCCTGGCTCAATCAGTGCGGTGGGGTCGGCAATCGCAATCGACAGCGCCCAGCCGGTGGCATTTGGCACCGCCATCAGGGCGTCGTCCATGTCTTGGGTGCCGGGGCTGTCAATGGTGACATAGGGCTGCGAGCAGCGGTCTTCGCGGCCGGCGCTGTGCGCGGCTATGGCGTCTTCACTGAGTGCCTGGGCGTGTTGCTGCACTGCCTCTGGCCAGGCGTCGGACAAATCAAAGCCGGCCATGGTCAGCGCCCGTTCAATACCGGCGTCGCCGGCCTGGCCTATTACCCGCAGTACCCTGGCCTGGCCTTTGCCGTCTTTGATCGGATGGCGGTGCAGGCGGCAATATATGTAATCACCGGGCTGGGCATCGTTTCGCTCTTTTGGCGGTATGAAAATCCAGCGGTTAATGCCCGCGGTTTCCGGCACCACAAAGTGACCTTTGCCCTTGACCTGGTAGCGGCCTACGAAGGTATCCAGCGAGCTGTTCAGCAGCTCTTCCACCAAGCCTTGGGTTTTGCCTTTCTCGACATCCTGTTCGGTGATGGTGATGCGGTCGCCAGGAAGCACTTTTTGCATTTCCTCGGGCGGAAGAAACACATCTCTGCCGTCATCCAGGGCAACAAAGCCAAAGCGGCCATTGGTTGCTTTTACGGTGCCGGGCAAGACCACTTTGTGTTCTTCGATATCGGATTTCAGCTGGCGCAACTGGCTGAGAGCGTCGGCATTGAGCATGAAGTAACCTGGCTGATAAAAAATGAATGTTGCCGCGCAGTATAACTGTAAAGGTGCAATGAGTCAGACCCGTTCGGCAATGAAAGCGTGACTGATGCTTTATTTGTTGGGTCAGCCCGGGATTTGATGGTCTTTATGTGCGGCCTGTTACATAACGCCAGAACCGAAATTATGCCGACCGGCGCATTGGCCGGCCGGCGTAACCGCACCCCGAAATATCGCGGCAATCAGTTGTGTTCGGCGAACACCCGGGTCTGGCCGTTGGCGTTGAATAACAGCACTTGGTAGGGGTCTTTGCGATCGCCCATTTCCATTCCCGGTGAGCCTGCAGGCATGCCCGGCACGCTCAAGCCGCGGGCTTGGGGCGTTTGGCTTAACAGGCGCTTGATGTCGTCCGCAGGCACGTGGCCTTCAATCACGTAGTCGTCGATAAACGCGGTGTGGCAACTTGCCAAAGCCGGTGTCAGACCGGCTTCGATTTTCACCGGCGTAACATTGTCGACTTCGCTGACGTCTACCTCAAAGCCGTTATCCTCTAGATGCTTTACCCAGTCGGTGCAACAGCCACAGGTGGGCGACTTGTAAACGTGAATGTTGCGCTCAGTTTCAGCGCTGACCAGAGCCGAGCCAAAGCTGAGGCTGGCGCCAAGAATAATGGCCAATGTGCGTTGTTTCATCGTTTTTACCTTTGTGTTTTGGAGTCAGTTGTGGCGAGCCAGAACCACCAGACGACGGCGGCCATCAACGCTAAACCTGTGAGGTTGACCAGAAAAGATGTCATTGGTTCTGTTCCTGATTGGCTGAGTTGTTTATTTTATGACTGGTTTTGAACATTCGTAAACGATTGGCGTTGGTGACCACGGTGACCGACGACATCGACATGGCTGCACCGGCAATGATCGGGCTTAACAAAATGCCCCACACCGGATACAGCAGGCCGGCGGCAATGGGGATACCCAGGCTGTTGTAAATAAACGCGCCGAACAGATTCTGGTGAATGTTCTTCACCGTGGCGCGGGATATTTCTATGGCGTCGGGAACCCCGTGCAGGGACCCGCGCATCAGAGTAATGGCGGCGCTTTCAATGGCTACGTCGGTGCCGGTACCAATGGCAAAGCCCACATCGGCGGCGGCCAGAGCAGGGGCATCGTTAATGCCGTCACCCACCATGGCGACTGTGTAGCCCTTTTTACGCATGTCATTAACCACGTCGGCTTTGTCTTCCGGCAACACTTCGGCGCGGTAATCGTCAATACCGGCGCTGGCGCAGATGGCTTTGGCGGTGGCGTCCACATCACCAGTGACCATCATCACTTTGATGCCAGCTTGGTGCAGCCGTTCAATGGCGGCCCGGGAATCGGACTTGATGGCATCGGCAACGCCAATGACGCCTAGCACTCGGGTGCCCAAGGCTACAAACAACGGGGTGCCGGCGTTGTCGGTTATGCTGCGGGCGGCCTGGTCCAATGGGGTGACATCCAACCCTTCATCTTCCAGCCAGCGCCGGTTGCCCAGGCGCAGGGTGTCGCCGTTGTGTTCCCCGGCTACGCCCTTGCCATTAAGGCTGTCAAAGCCGGTTATGTCGGCCGGTTGGAGTTTGTTCTGCTGGGCTTTTTCCATGATGGCGTAAGCCAGCGGGTGTTCGGAATGCTGTTCCAGACCGGCGGCCAGGGCCAGCAGGTGGCTTTCGTCACCCTCTACTACGACATGCACTTGGGTAACCGCAGGTTTGCCTGCTGTGATAGTGCCGGTTTTATCCAGAATCACCAGATTGATTTTGCCGGCTGTTTGCAGAGCTTCACCCTGGCGGATCAGCGCGCCGTATTCGGCGGCTTTGCCGACGCCAACCATCACCGACATAGGCGTGGCAAGGCCCAAGGCGCAGGGACAGGCGATGATCAGTACGGTGGTGGCGGCCACCATCATGTGCGCAATCACCGGGTCTGGGCCCAAGTTGTACCAGGCCAGCGCCGCTGCGATAGCAATCAGCATCACGCTGGGCACAAATACCGAGGAGATTTTATCCGCCAGGCGGCCTATCGAGGGCTTCGAGCCCTGAGCTTTTTTCACCAGGCGAATAATCTGCGCCAGGGCAGTGTCGCTGCCTACCCGTGTGGCTTCGTACACAATACTGCCACGGGTGTTCAAGGTGCCGGCAGACACTTCGTCGCCCTCGGCTTTACTGACCGGCATGGGTTCGCCAGTAAGCATGCTTTCATCAATGCGGGTGTTGCCCTCGCGCACCACCCCGTCCACCGGCAGCTGTTCACCGGGCCGAACGCGAATCTGGTCGCCTTTACGCACCTGTTCTATAGGCAGGTCCTGCTCCTGGCCGTCGCGGATCACACGGGCGGTTTTGGCGCGCAAGTCCAGTAGCCGGCGCACGGCTTCAGAGGTTTTGCCTTTGGCCCGCAGCTCTAGGGCCTGGCCCAGATTGATTAGGCCGATGATCATCGCCGAGGCTTCAAAATACACGTGGCGCGCCATCTCCGGCAGCGCTTCGGGGAAGACTGCCACTACCATGGAATAAATCCAGGCGGTGCCGGTACCGAGGGCCACCAGGGTGTCCATATTGGCGTTGTGATGAACAAAGGCCTTCCAGGCGCTGGTAAAAAAATGGCTGCCGGCGGCAATCATCACGCCCAGGGTCAGAATGCCCAGGTTGATCCAGGTGGTCTGGTTACCGGCATCTACGGTCATCGAGCCGAAACCCATGCCCCAGACCATCAGGCCAACACCCAGTGACAGACTGACCGCCATTTTTACCAGCAAGGTGCGGTAGCGTTCGCGATCCTGCTGCTGACGGTTTTCATCTGCGGCGTCTGGGTCTTCAATCACGCTGGCGCCGTAGCCGGCACTTTCGATGGCGTTTATTAGCGCTTGCGGGGCTACTTGGCCGCTGGCAGTGGCGGTGTTGTCGGCCAGGTTCATGTGGGCGTGGGTAACGCCGCTGACCGATTTCAGAGCTTTTTCTATGGTACTGACGCAAGACGCGCAGGTGGCGCCGGTGACCGCCAGTTGAATGCCATCGTTGCTGTCATTGTTCGCGTTGCTATTGCTGGCGGCGCTGGCCGGCTTTGGCACAGGGGCGCCTGGCTCATCAGCATCACTTTTTTCGCTGCGACAGGATGGCGTTGTGTTGCTGGCACAGCAGCTTTTGACGACGGTGGATCCGGCATCAAGAATCTGCGCCGGGAAGCCCGCTTCGGTGATTCGGCGGGCGGCGTCGGCGGGGTCAATGCTTGGGGGTAAGGTGACAGTTTTTTGCTCTATGTTCACATCCACCGCGGCGCTGTCGTCGACCAAAGGTGCTAATGCCACGCGGATTTTACGGGCGCAGCCCTGGCAGGTGGCACCGGCAATGCTGAGCCGGTTTTCGGTGTTAGCGGCTGTGCTGTCCATGATTCAGGATTCCTCCGTCAGACCAGGCTCGGCCTGATCCCAGTGTTCAATTAAACGGCAGATGGTATGGCCGTCCGGCGTGCCATCGGGCATGCCTTGCCAGGCGTCCAGAGCTTTTCGCATGCGCTGGTGCAGCTGCTGGAGCTCGTCAATCTGGCGTTCAACATCAATCAGGCGCTGTTCAAACATGCTGCGCACCATAGGGCAGGGGGAATGTTTGTCGTCAGCCTGATTCAGAATGTTGCGGATCTCGGGTAGGGAAAAACCGAGCTGGCGGGCCTTACGGGCAAAGCGCAGGCGACGCAGGTCTTCGCTGGAGAACTGTTGGTAGTTGTTCGCCGGATCGCGGCTGGGTGCCAGTAGTTTTTCGCGGGTGTAGAAGCGCACAGTGTCGGGCGTTACCCCAGCGGCACGGGCCATGTCCTTTACTTTCATAAACTACCTCATCGCCTTTTACGATAAGTATAGCTTAGAACCTGTTAGCCGCTCACAGGTCAAATGTTACGAACGCGTTGTCAGCCTTTGGCGCGCAGAAAGCAGCCGCAGTGCTTGCATTGATCTGGCACCATCAGTTTGGCTTGCCAGCCCAGCTTTTCGCTACAAGCGGGACACGTCAGTTTTAGCTGCATAGCCACAATCGGCGCCACCAACACCACCAGAATGATGCCCAGCCCGCCCCAATCATCGCCGCTGGACAACCCCAACTGGCTGCTGAACACCAGAATGATGATTAATGCTGTAAAGGCGAACAGAAAATAATTGCGGTTCCAGCGTTCCCAGCGGCGCAGGCGTGCGTCTTGTTCGGTGCTCAGATAATGTGCCATGGAGTCTCGCGGTTAAAGTGGGTTTTCAGCGTGCCGTGGCTTCAGCCACTGCTCCAGCTGGTCGGCGGGAATCGGACGGCTGATCAGATAACCCTGAGCCACATCGCAGCCTTGCTGGCGCAAAAAACTGAGCTGGCTGGTAGTTTCTACGCCTTCGGCGACCACCTGGATGCCCAGGTTGTGGGCCAAATTAATAATTGCAGAGGTAATGGTGGCATCGTCCTGACGTTCGGTGACCTGGGTGATGAACGAGCGGTCAATTTTTAGCAGGTCAATCGGGAAGTCTTTGAGATAGCTCAGCGAGGAGTAGCCAACGCCGAAATCGTCAATTGCCAAGCGCACGCCAAGTTGCCGCAGGCGTTTGAGCTGGTCCAGATTGTGGTGGATATTGCTCACGAATATCTCTTCGGTTAGCTCGATTTCCAGCTGTTGCGGTGCCACACCGGTGGTCGCTAACGCCGACTGTACATAGTCCAGAAGGTCAGAATTTTCCAGTTCGCGCCCGGACAGATTCACCGCAATTTGCAGATTCTGGTAAGGGGTTCCACGCCATTCGCTGAGCTGATTGCAGGCGGCCGTCACCACCCAGCGACCAATATCGGTGATGCGTCCGCTTTCTTCGGCCAGCGGTATGAATTCACCTGGCGTCAATAATCCGCGCCGCGGATGCTGCCAGCGAATCAGCGCTTCTACGTTGTCGATGCGATTGCTGTGCAGGTTTAGCTGGGGCTGATAATATAGTACAAATTCATTATTGCTAAGGGCAAGGCTGAGATCTTTTTCCAGTTCCAGGCGCAATACTTCCCGCTCTTGCATGCCTTCGGTATAAAACTGGTAGCTGTTGCGTGCCTGCTGTTTGGCCCGGTAGAGCGCGATGTCGGTATTGCGCAACAGGGTTTCGGCGTCTGGCCCGCTTTGCGGGTATACGGCAACACCCATGGTGGCGGTAATCTGAAGTGGGTTGCCTGGCAGGCCAAAAGGTTGAGCGAAAGTCTGCTTTACTCTGCCCAGAAGGTGGATGACATCATCAACGGCGGTGACCTGCTGCTGACAGATCAGGAATTCGTCACCGCCGGCATAGGCCACCATAATACGTTCATCCGCCAGGCCACTAAGGCGCTCTGCGACCCTGCTGAGAATTTCATCGCCAACCTGATGCCCCAGCGAGTCGTTGAGCATCTGAAAACGGTCCAGGCCCAGCATGATTAAAGCTACCTGTCGTGACTTACGCTCGGCCATAGAGAGGGTGTACGAAAGATCGTCCATAAAAAAACGGCGGTTGGCCAGACCGGTGAGAGGATCGGTGGATTCCAGTCGGGCCAGATCCTGCTGGATGGCGCTGCGTTGGGCGATCTCCCGGTCCAGTTGGCTGCGGGTTTTCAGCAGTGCTTGATTGCGGCTCAAAATCCCCTGAGCCAGAAGCGTTGCCACACTGATAACCAGCCCCAGAGTCAAAAGACTGGCTAACGTGAGCCAGGCCCAGGGGCTGCGTTGGTTCTGCACCCAGGTGTGGCTGGGGCGCAACGTCAGGCTCCAGTCTATGGTGGGTAAATCCAGGGCGATCTTGCTACTGAATTCGCTACTGATAGGCAGCGACGGGTTCAGCTGAGATTCAAGCTTGCCGTCTTCGTAAATATCGACTTGAAACAGTGCCAACGCGCGGCTGTTCAGCAGGGTCTGTACCAGAAGATCTACCTGGAAAACCCCGCCGATAAGACCGTTGTTATCGTCGCCGGTACCCACCGGCGCGTAGACTACAATCCCTCTGCCACCCTGGTACAGGGGAATAACCCCTGAAACATCCACGTTGCCCGTCAGCATTGCGCTCTTCAGTGCCTGAACCCGCTCAACATTGAATGCAACTTTGTAGCCAACCAGTTCTGGCCAGTCTTTCGACTGCTCAATCCAGCGAATGTAAAAATCACGATCAATCCACTCAATTGCCTGGTAAACCCTGAAGTCTTGCAGATAGTTGCGGGCATCATTTCGCCACTGGGCTTCGGTAATTCCTCCGTTGAAGTGCAGACGATCAGCGCTGCGGCGCAGGCCCAGCAACAGGATATTGAATTCCCGCTGTAGATTGTTGGCCATTATTTCGGCCTCTGTGTTCAAATGCGCCTGAATTTGGCGACTGTCTTGCTGGCTTTGACCAAATCGCAAACCCAGGGCCAGCAATAAAAACAGGGAAAAAATAAACACCGGCAGGGCTGGATGCAAAAGCCCTTTTGCCACAACACGCTGTGTTGAATCGGTGTTTTTCATCGAGCTCTCTAGGGTCGGGGTATAAGTCGGGGTATTTCCATTTTTGGACAGCGGTCCATCACCACTTTCAGGCCCGCCTGTCGTGCGCGCTCGGCACCTTTTTGATTAATAACGCCAATTTGGAGCCACAGCGCCGGAATGTTCATGGCGATCGCCTGGTCGATCACCGTGTCAGTGCGTTGCGGAGCCAGGAACAAGTCCGCCATGTCTACCGGGACCGGCAATGACTTAAGGTCCGCATAAACGGTTTCACCCAGCAGCTGCTGGCCGGCCAGACCGGGATTAACGGGTATTACCCGGTAGCCTTGCTGTTGCAAGTAATGCATAACCTTGTGGGAGGGCCGGTTGGTTTTTTCACTGGCGCCCACCAACGCTATGGTGCGGACCTGCTGCAGAATGTCGAGAATCTGCGAATCAGACGTCTCGGGCATAGTGTAACGCTCCTGTCAAAGAAGAAAATAACAATGTAAGTGCTGCTATTTATCCAGTGTCCCGTCTGGCCAATGTGAGCCTGATTAACGGTTGGTGCCGATCAGATTGAAGAACTCGAGGCGGGTGGCCTGTGATTTGCGGAACTGGCCGAGCATCATCGAGGTCTTCATTTTCGAGTTCTGTTTTTCGACGCCGCGCATCATCATGCACATGTGCTGGGCTTCGATCACCACGGCCACACCTTTGGCGTTGGTCACACTTTCAACCGCTTCTGCGATCTGTCGGGTCAGATTTTCCTGGATTTGCAGCCGCCGCGCATACATATCCACAATGCGGGCGAACTTGGACAAGCCCAGTACCTTGCCTTGGGGCAGGTAGGCAATGTGGCACTTGCCGATAAAAGGCAACACGTGATGTTCGCACATGCTGTAAAGTTCTATGTCCTGTATCACCACCATTTCGTCCATGGCGGATTCGAACACGGCGTTGTTGACCAGGTCGTTCAGATCCTGCTGGTAGCCGCGGGTTAGAAACTGCATGGCTTTTGCCGCGCGCAAAGGCGTGTTCCGCAGGCCTTCGCGGTCACAGTTTTCACCCAGGCCGTCAATAATGGCGCGATAATGGCCAGCAAGATCGTCTGTCAGGGGATTGCTCATAAATAAGGGTCCGGTTTACTGAATCTGGCAAGGGCAGAAGCTTAAGACAAATTGGCCACGATCTCTATGGGTAAACATTGTGATTATGGTCAGCTGTTGCCCTCATGGCCGGCGGCTTTGGTTTTATAAAGTGTTGGCGCAGGATTGTGCCAGGCCCCAATGGTTATACTTTGTGGCCTTCTCCAATGCGCTCCCTATAAGGAAAAACCATGACCGCTATTCATATTCGCACACCGGCTTTAACCATTCGCGCCGGTACTCGTGCCATGAGGCGGTTACGGGATAACCCGCTAAGCGCCGGGGATGTTCACGTGGTTCCTGGTGCTGCCGGCGGGCCAAAAGCCCTGGGCCTGAGCGGCCTGGATAAAACTCTGTTTGGGCATTGGCTGCCGAGCGCGCCGCAACCCAGAGCGTTGGTGGGTTCGTCTATCGGCAGCTGGCGCTTTGCGGCGGTGGCGTCGTCTGATAACCCGGTTGCCCAGTTGGAGTTGCTGGCGGAGCTGTATACCCAGCAGCGTTTTACAAAAGGGGTCAGCGCCGCCGAGGTAACCCGTAAAAGCCTTGAGTTTCTGCAGCAGTTATTGGGCGGGCGCGAGCAGCATATTTTGAACCACCCGCAGTATCGGCTCAGCGTAATGGTGGTGCGCAGTTTGGGATTATTGCAGCACGATAGCCGCGGTCGTCTGACCCTGGGGCTGCTACACGCCATTGGCAGCAATATGCTGGGGCGCCGGCACTTGGGCCGCGTTATGGAGCGGGGTATTGTGCAGGACAGCCGCGCACCGGCACCTTTAGAGGAGCTGCGCGATTTCGCCAGCCACACCATTGCCCTGACTCAAGACAACCTGCTTCCGGCGTTGCTGGCCTCGGCTTCAATTCCAATTGTGATGTCGGGAGTGGCGAACATACCCGGAGCGCCAGCAGGGCTTTATCGCGACGGCGGTTTGCTGGATTATCACCTGGACCTGCCGTACCAGCAGCCCGGTGTTGTGCTCTATCCGCACTTTACCGACCGGATAATTCCCGGTTGGTTCGATAAGTCTTTACCTTGGCGTAAGTCTAAAGCGTCACATGTGCAGGATGTGCTGTTGGTGGCGCCCTCGGCGGACTATCTGGCGAGTTTGCCCAATGGCAAGCTGCCGGACCGTCGTGACTTTGAAAAGTATCTGGGCGATGACGCCGGCCGCGAAAAAATCTGGCGTAGGGCGATTGCGGAAAGTGAGCGCCTGGGTGATGAGTTTATGGAGCTGGTGGAAAAGCAACAGTGGGGCTCAGTGATGCAGCCGCTCTAGCCTGACTCCCGCAGTCATTTCTTGAAGACACTCTATTATGTCCACTCCCTGTAATCCTGCGTTGTGATAAAGGCTGCGTAGTGACCTGCTATCGAGCAGGTTTATGCACGCTGCTTGCCGCCAACCGCGGACACCAGCAGGAAACAGCTGAATGCGGTAACCACCACCGACGGCCCCGCCGGTGTGTCCAGTTCCCATGACAGCGTCAGCCCGCCGGTCACGGCAATAAAGCCGAACCCCATCGCCATGGCCACCATCTGTTCAGGTGTGCGTGCCAGGCGTCTTGCGGTGGCGGCGGGAATTATCAGTAACGCCGTAATCAGCAGCACGCCAACAATTTTCATGGCGACCGCAATGACAATAGCAAACATCAGAATCAGCGCTAGCCGCAGGCGTTCTACCGGCACCCCTTCCACCCGCGCCAGTTCTTCGTGAATGGTGCTCATCAGCAGACCACGCCACAGCAGTGCCAGCAGGCAAAAAATGGTGGCGGCACCGCCGTAAATCCACCACAGATCGCTGCGGCTCATGGCCAGCAGATCACCAAACAGCAGCCCGGTCAGATCCATTCGCACCGAGGGCATAAAGCTGAGGGTGACCAGGCCAATGGCCAGCGCGCTGTGGGCCAGTATGCCCAGCAGGGTATCGGTAGCTAATGTTTTGCTGCGGGAAAACAGCACCAGCGCCAGAGCCAACCCCAAGCAAGTGATAATCACCCCGACATTAATCGGCACCTGAATCACAAAGCTCAGGGCAATGCCCAGCAGCGCCGAATGAGCCAGGGTGTCGCCGAAATAGGCTAGCCGCCGCCAAACCACAAAGCAGCCCAGAGGCCCCGCGACCAGAGCCACACCCAGGCCACCAATCAGCGCACGCCAGAAAAAATCATCCAGAATACTGTCAATCATGGTGGTGCCCTGAGCAGGTAGGCACTGCTTCGGCGTCGGTAAGCGTGCCATCGATAGCGGCGCCGTTGCCAATAACGTTACCGTGCAGGTCATGGCGGTGATTGTGATGGTGATGGTACACCGCCAGTGATTCGGCAACGGCGGTGCCGAAGGTTTCAATAAAGGCCGGATCGTGGGGGATGTCTTCCGGAAAACCGCTGCAACACACGTGCTGGTTCAGGCAGATGACTTTGTCGGTGGCGGCCATAACCAGGTGCAGGTCGTGGGAGATCATGATAACGCCGCAGTTGAGCTCGTTCCGAAGTTGACGCACCAGATCGTAAAGTGCCGCCTGGCCATTGATGTCGACCCCCTGGGCTGGTTCATCCAGTACCAGTAGGCCGGGCTGGCGGGCCAGCGCACGGGCCAGCAGCAGGCGCTGTTTTTCGCCGCCGGACAGATGATGCACAGAAGCTGCCATCAAGTGGGCCACGCCGGTGCGCGCCAACGCCTGTTGGCAGCCTTTGCGATTGCAGCCGCCCAGGGCCATAAAGCGTTCCACACTCAGCGGCAGGGTGGTTTCGAGATTCAGGGTTTGTGGCACATAGCCAATCACCAACCCCGGTTGCAGGCTAATCGAGCCAGAAGTGGCTTTCTGGATGCCCAGGATGGTTTTGATCAGAGTGGTTTTGCCGGCTCCGTTGGGGCCAATAATGGTGATGATATCGCCGCGCTTTATACTCAGAGATACTCGATCAACAATCAATCGGTCATTGAGCGTCACCGATACCTTGCTCAGTTCTGCCAAAACCTCATTCATGATGGCGTCGGCTGATCAGTGCTGTCGCTCTGACAGCGAGGGCACAGGCCGGCAATTTCCAACGTAATCTGCTCTACCTGAAACGCTTCGGCTGTTGCAGCCTGGTTAATGGCCGCGGTTATGTTCGGGGCGGCCAATTCCAGCACGTTGCCACAGCTGCGGCAGATCAGAAAGGTGGCGCAGTGGTGCTGGCCCGGGTGGTCGCAACCGGTGAACGCGTTAAGCGACGCAATACGGTGTACCAGGCCGTGCTGCTGCAAAAAATCGAGGGCGCGATACACCGTTGGCGGCGCAGCCTTGTGGCCATCGGCGCTTAACTGAGCCAACACGTCGTAGGCGCCCAAAGGTTTGTGGGACTGCCAAATCAGCTCCAGCACTCTCTCCCTGACCGGGGTTAGCCGCGCCTCGTTACGTCGGCAGATTTCCTTGGCTTGAGCCAGGGCCTGATCAACGCAAAGATCGTGATTGTGGGGGCGATAGGGTAAAGCGCGGGCGGGCATGGCGAGCATCCGATAAAATTTGCAACATTATAACAGTTGCTATCCTTGCTGCCAGGGTTTCCACACCCTTGGGTGAGGCCTCAGCGTAATTGCTGTACCAGGCTTTCTAAATACTCCAGATTGGGAATCCAGGCGCGCTCGCCGTCTACTTCGACTTCCATCAGGTCGGCGGCGCCGGTTGGGCTGTCCAGGCGCTGAATCTGGCTTTGGTTAATACGATTCTGGCTGGGTATACCCTGAGTCATCAGCGCAATAAAGGGCTGTTCGCGGTGTTCTTCGACGATGCTGTTAAGAATAACTACCCGGCCGCGGCGATTATTCGGTTGTGCCAATTGGCCGCCGCTGGCGGCGTCGTAGGATATAACCGGCAGCCTTAGCCCGCGCCAGTCCAGATAGCCGGCCAGCCAGGCGGGTGCGTCGGCGTTTGAGTTGATGTCGGGGCTGTAGTCCACCACTTCAGCCAGTGATACGTTGGGCAGCAACAGCTGGCGGCCGATCATTGGAATCATGACGCAGGCCAGGGTCTGGTTGTTATCGCTCATAAGTTACCTGTCAGCCTGCGGATGGTTTCTAGCAGAGTTGTTTCCTGGAACGGCTTGCCCAGGTATTCGTTAACGCCAATGGCCAGTGCGCGCTCACGATGTTTTTCTCCGGTACGGGAGGTAATCATACAAATGGGTGTATTTCGCAGAGTGTCGTCGTGGCGAACAAAGCCGGCCACTTCGAAACCATCCATACGCGGCATTTCAATGTCCAGCAAGATGATGTCAGGCTGGTAATCCTGCAGCTGGGCCACGGCATCCAGGCCGTCTTTGGCAGTAAGCACTTCCATGCCGTTGCGCTCAAGCAGGCGCGACGTCACTTTACGCACGGTTACAGAGTCGTCGACCACCATCACCAGGGTGGCGCGCTGGTTCAGCCGCGGATTCTGGCGTGTCTGGTCTGCTTTGCCGCCGTGGCGCTGCTGATCTGACAGTATGTCGGAGCGGATCATTGCTGGCAGATCAAGAATAACCACCACATTTCCATCACCCAGAATGGTGCCGCCGGATACGCCACGCACCGAGTTGAACTGGGGCCCCAGAGATTTCACCACAATTTCGCGGCTGCCCACCAGGCTGTCTACTTGCAGTGCCATGGGTTGCTCTGCGCCGCGCACCAAAATAACCGGCAGGGGCAGTGCCTGGCCCTGAAGCTTGGGCTGATGTTCGCTGTTCAGTAGATTGCCAAGGTATTGCAGGCGATACTCCTGACCGGCGTACTCGTACAGTGGCGCTTCAGGTTTGTAATATTCTTCCAGCTCGTAGGTGCTCACCCGCACTATGCCTTCAATGGTGTTCAGCGGTATGGCGTAGAAATTATCGCCGCTGGTGACCATCAACGCGCGGTTGACCGACACGGTAAACGGTAGCCGAACGGTAAATACGGTGCCGTGGCCGGCGTTGGAGTGAATGTCGAGGCTGCCACCCAGCTGTTTGATTTCTGACGCCACCACGTCCATGCCGACGCCGCGGCCGGATACCTGGGTAACCTGCGTTGCGGTGGAAAAGCCCGGAGTCATGATCAGCTGCAGAATCTCGCGCTCTGTCAGCACATCATTCGGGCCGACCAGGCCCTGACTGACGGCTTTGCTGTGAACCTGCCCGGTAGAAATGCCGGCACCATCGTCCCGCATACGCAGAACAACGTCGCCGCCTTCGCGTTGCAGCGACAGGCTGATTTCCCCTGTTTCTGCTTTGCCTGCGGCCAGGCGCTCGTTGGGCGCTTCAACGCCATGGTCCAGAGCGTTGCGCAGCATGTGCTCCAGCGGTGCAATCATCCGCTCCAAAATGTTGCGGTCCATTTCGCCTTCGGCGTTATACACCTCAAAATTGACTTTCTTGTCGAGCTCGGCGCTGATCTGACGCACAATACGGCGTAAACGCGGCACCACGGAGGTGAACGGAATCATGCGGGTCTTCATCAGACCTTCTTGCAGTTCCGTATTGATACGCGACTGCTGCACCAGCAGGGTTTCGGTATCGCGAATCCGGTCGGCCAGGGTTTGGCGCAGATCGATCAGGTCCGAAGACGATTCCGACAGAGCCCGTGATAGCTGCTGTATCGACGAATAGCGGTCCATTTCCAATGGGTCGAAGTCTTCACCGTAATCGGGTCCGAGTTCTTTTTCGGCGCGGAACAGAATCTGGGTTTCGGTTTCGATATCCATGCGCCGCAGCTGTTCACGCAGGCGCTCAATGGTGGCGGCCATCTCTTCCAGAGTGTGACTAAAGTCGCTGGTTTGCTGTTCTAGACGGCCGCGGGCGATACTGCTCTCGCCCGCAAGGTTGACCAGGTCGTCAAGCAGCGGTGCCGACACCCGAATGGTCTCTTGCGTGGTGCGCAGAGTTTTACGGGTTTGGCTGCGCGCCGGCTTTGGCTTGGGCACTGTAACAGCGGGTATTTGCGGCTGTTCTGGTGCCGGCGCTGGCGTTTCCTGTGCGGCGGTCTGTTGCGGCGGATGCAGTTGGTGCACCTGCGCGATCAGATCCTGAGCCGGCGGGCAGGCTTTTCCAGTAGCGATTTGTTCTACCATGGCGGCCAGGCGGTCGTGACAGGCAAACAGAGGTTCGTACAATTCTGGTCCGGGCTTCAGCTCGTCCCGCGTAATCAGCTCGAACAAGTCCTCAAGAGCGTGTGCCAGATCACCCATGGCGTCTGCGCCCGCCATTCGTGCGCCGCCTTTCAGGGTGTGCACGTCGCGCTGCAATTCGGCGGCAAGCATGCTGTTTTCGGGATTCTCGCTCCAGCTGTGCAATGCGCTGCCGGTGGCGTTGATCAGGTCATAGGCTTCTTCCAGGAAGATGCCCATCAGTTCCGGGTCGGTGGTTACGCTGTTGGTGTCGTGTGCGACGGGGCTTGGCTCCGTTTGCAAAGCAACCGTGGAATGATCGGCGCCAGCGCTTGCAGCGTTGCTGGAATAACGTTGTATTTCTGCGATCAGGTCGGGCGCTGAGCGCGGACTGTCGCCATTTTCCAGGGTTTCTACCATGCTGGCCAGACGGTCGTGACAGCTGAACAGCAGGTCAGACAGCACCGGCGATATTGCCAGTTGCTGCTGAACCAGCCCTTCGAACAGGGTTTCCAGTTCGTGGGCCAGATCACCAATACTGACCACTTTGCTCAGGCGCGCACCGCCTTTAAGGGTGTGCAGGTCCCGTTGCAGCAAGTGCAGTAAATCGTGATTGCCGCTGTCATGACTGAAGCGCTGAAGTGCGTCGGCGGTGCTGTCGATTAACTCGCGGGCTTCTTCCTGGAAAATTTCCAGCACTTCGTGATCTATGTCGTCTTCCGCATCCGGGGTGTACTGCGGCACGGGTGCTTCAAATGCTATCTCAGCAGCTGCGGGTTCGTTGTCTATGTGTTGGTGATGGTTCAGGTCTTCGACTTCCTGGAACTCGGCAAGGAAGGCGTCGCTGGCTAGAACATCATCGGTAAGATCCATGATTTGCTGGCGCAGCGGATCTGCGCTGTCGATGGTCAGTCCGGCGGCGGCCTGGTCCATCATGTTGATGAGTTGCTCATGGGCGAGGTGCAGGCAGGCCTGAAGTTCGGGTTCTGGCTCGCGGTCGCTGTCAGCCAGAACGCTGTAGCTGCCTTGCAACGCCGCTGACAACGCGGCTATGTCGTCCAGACCTACAATTTCGGTAGCCGCGGTCAGCAGCGTCAGTTCGTGACGCAGCTGTTCGAGGGCATGGCCATTAGCGGGGCTGGCAATCCAGCTGTCCAGTATGCTGCTGGCATTAAGCACGATGTTGATGTCGTCGCTGAGGAAGAGTTCTAGCAAAGCGGAGCTGCCATTGGCCGACGATGGCTGGGCACCATCGGAGCTGGCGCCCATTAAGGTAGCGCGAGCCAGCTGTGCCAGTTGCTCGAGAAACTCGCGACTGCCCGGCAGTTCTGCCAGTGGCTGGCTGTGCAGTTGCAAAAGACCCTGGTTTAACAATGACACGCTTTGCTTTAGCAAGGAGATAGCGTCGCGGTCGCACCGTTTGTTTTCGGCGCGGGCGTCTTTCACAAAGCGTTCAAGGGGGGTAACCAAATCGGCAATGGGCGTTATGCCGGTGGTGTGAGCGCTGCCTTTGAGGGTGTGCAATGCCCGTGTCAGTTCGTCGGTATAGGCCGCGGTTTGTTTGTCTGCGGCACTGGTAATATAAGCCTCCACCGTATTCAGGTGAGACAGGGCCTCGCTCTCGAAAATGTCCAGCAGAAGTTGGTCTACGTCTGACTCTGGCCCGAAGTCTGACTCTGATTCGGGCGGCTGGAGAACACCGCCCGTGGCGATTTTGCTTGTGGCATCTGCACCTGGCACGTCTTTGCCGTCGGCCAGAGCATGGGCGCGGGCTTGTGCTTCATGGGGGTCAACGGTTGCGGTGCGGTGTTGCTCAAAATCACTGACCAACGCCGGCAAAATCGCGATCACATCGCCAAGCAGCGCGGCAACGGCGTCGCTCATGCTGCGGCTGCCGTCAAGCACCCGGTTCAGCAGATTCTCCACCGACCATGCCAACTCACCGAGTACTTCGGCGCCAACCATGTGGCCGCTGCCTTTAAGGGTGTGATAGGCGCGGCGCATTTCGGCCAGCGCTGCACGGTCGTCGTGATTGCGCTGTAAGCGCGGATAATGTTCGTGGATGGTTGCCAGAACTTCTTCGGCTTCCTCGATGAAAATGCCGACAATTTCATCATCCAACAGTTCATCTGCGGATACGCCGGTACTTATGGTGAGCGCAGATGCGGTGTCCGGCATGGGGGCCTCCAGTAAAGGCGCGTCCACCAGGGGAATGTCGTCTTCGTTGATGTCAGCTCTGGGGCGCCAGGTAGGCGCCTGGCCTGCCGGGAATCCGAGGCTTTCGAGACTGGCTTCCGCCACCCGCAATACGCTGTCGTTGTCGCGGATCCCTTCACTCAAGCGTTCCAGATAGTACTCGATACTGGTAACGGCATCGGCCAGAGTGTCCAGTTCCTGCCCGTCAGGTACCTCGCGACTGCCCAGCAGCACGTCGTTAATGTAGCGTTCCATGGCTTCCAGCAACTCACTGGCACGCTCAAGTGGTATCAATCTCAGGCCGCCGCAGATGCTGTGCAGCAGCGCCGGCAGGTGTTCAATCTCACGGGTATCCCACTGTGAGGCAATAAAGTTGACGACAGCCGATTTGGCCTGTTCCAGAGTGTTGCGGGATTCTCTCAACAGTGCTCCGTTGGCGTCCCCCAGCTCTCGCGAACCGGGATTCAGCAGGTCGTGCTGGTTGATATCTTCATGTTGGCCGTCCTGGCCCAGATTGGCCAGACTGGCTTCCACATAGAGCAGGGCGCCGGCGATGTCCATCAGGGTGTTGTCGGATACCCGCTGATCCTGAGCAACCAGCTGGGCCACCAGATCAATCTGTTCATTGACCACTTTACGCGGCACGCCCAGACCAATAACGGCAAGGGTGTTGGCTACTTGATGCAAACCTGGCAGCAGGTCTTCAAGTTCGTCGTTGCTGCGCAGATCGGCGCGCACGAACAGGTCCAGGGAGTCTTTGAGCTTGGTCAGCTCTTCGTTGAGGGCATGCACAACAGAATGGATGGCATCGCGATTGGGGCCGCTGACCCGTGAACGTGCTGCATCTACATCATCGTCAGAAGGTAATGCTTGGGCCAGCTGGTAATCAGCGCGCAGGGCTTCTATGCGTGGCGAATCGAGTTCGCGTGCGCGGGCTACGTAATACAGCAGATTTTTGAACAGCGCCTCTGGCGCCGGTTGTGCCAGGGCCGTGCCGGGATTTTCTGTGAGTTGGCGAATTTCGCTGTCCAGCTCCCGCAGCAGCGACTTTACCGCTGCGTTAACCGGGTTGGCCTTGAGCTGAAGGGTTTCGACAAAGCCGGCTGCAGCTTTCCACAGCTCACCCCGCGGCGTTTTCTGACACAGCCGGACCAGGCGCTTGATCACTTTTTGCATGTAGTCAAAGTTGGCGTCAAGGTCGGCCTCCCGCACCACTCCAGCCAGTGCAAACTGATACATTTGCCGCAGTTTGCGCACATGGTCGCAAACTTTTGGTTCCTGCAGGCGGTCGTCTTTTGTGTCGCTGCGGGCGCGCGCCGGCGACATGTCGGGCTTGAACAAAGAGGTGTCGGATAACAACGCTTCGCCGCGTGCGGCGCGCAGGTCATTCAGCAGAGGCAGCACCACCAGGGGGAAGTCATCACTGCTGCTGTCAATATGGTCGAGGTACTGCGGCAACTGCAGTATGGCCTGCATCAGCACTTCAACGGCTTCGTTTTCGCTGTCAACCTGATTGCCCAGAATGGCCTGGGTGAGTTTCTCCATCTCTTCGGTGAGCAGAGCTGCACCGTAGAGCTCAACCATCTGCAATGTGCCGTGCACCTGGTGGAGATAGTTCAGGCAAAAGCGCAAGCGGGCCGTATCTTTACGGTTGTCCACATAACTCTCCAAAGCCTGCTGGCCCTGAGTCAGCGTACTCTGTATTTCGCCCCGAACCCAGTCGAGGGCGATACTGTCATGGTTATTGCCCATAACCTCTCCGGTTATTCGTCGTTGCTCTCTGCATTACGGTTGTCTGGAGCATTTGCCATTGCTGCTCCCACCTTTGATTCAGACTCAGCTCACCAGCGGAACCTTGGTGTCTGCTACTTCGTCTTCTTCCGGAAGTTTGAAACCTGCTACCGACGAACGCAGCTCGAAGGCCATGTCTGCCAGATTACCGATCGAGTAAGCCGTGGCGTTGGTGCCTGATGAGGTCTGCGAGGTAATTTCCTGAATGACGTTCATGGTATTGGAAATGTGCGAAGCAGAAGAAGATTGCTGGCGAGCCGCGTTGGAAATGTTCTGAATCAGCTCCGCCAGGTTGGTGGAAACGTTTTCGATCTCTTCCAGGGCGACACCTGCGTCTTGCGCAAGGCGGGCACCACGAACCACTTCGGCAGTGGTGTGCTCCATCGAGATAACCGCTTCGTTGGTATCTGACTGGATGGTTTTTACCAGAGCTTCGATCTGCTTGGTGGCGGCAGAGGAACGTTCTGCCAGGCGCTGCACTTCGTCCGCAACGACGGCAAAGCCACGGCCTGCGTCACCCGCCATAGAGGCCTGAATAGCGGCGTTCAGCGACAGAATGTTGGTCTGGTCTGCAATGTCGTTGATCAGCGATACAATGTCGCCGATTTCCTGAGAGGATTCGCCCAGGCGCTTGATGCGCTTGGAGGTTTCCTGAATTTGCTCGCGAATATTGTCCATTCCGCGGATGGTGTTCTGCACCACGTCGGTGCCTTTTTTGGCGATAGCAACCGAACGTTCCGCTACCGCAGACGATTCCGCAGCGTTAGACGATACCTGGTCGATAGATATGGCCATTTCGTTAACCGCTGCTGAGGCGCCGGCAATTTCTTGTGCCTGGTGCTCGGAGGCGTCGGCCAGCTGCATAGCCGTAGACTGGCTTTCCTGAGCCGCTGTAGCAACTCGCACGGCGGTACCACGAATGGCTTGCACCAGCCCGCGCATCTGGTCGATGGCGTAGTTGATTGAGTCAGCGATGGCACCGGTAAAATCTTCGGTTACCGTGGCTTCCGCGGTCAGGTCACCGTCGGCCAGGTCGGCCAGTTCGTCCAGCAGACGCAAGATGGCGTTCTGGTTCTGGTCATTCTGCGCTTGGGTTTTGGTCAGTCGAGTCTGGGATTCGCGATAAACCGCCAAACCAATGAACACGACGATAGCAATAACGGCGGCCAGCAGCGCAAAGGCAAGGGTAGGGCTGATGACCCGCGCGGTTGAAAGGTCACGCAGTTCTGTGGCCAGTTCGGACAGTTCTGTGAGCAGAATTTCGGAGTTTTCGAAGATATCGTTGGCGGCGTTGGAGACCTTGAACAGATCGGGAGACGCCTGCAATACCGCATCGGCGTTGCTGGCAATGAACCCGAACAGCTCGGCGACCGCTTCGAGCCCGTAAAGTGCGTCTTCGTTGGCAACGCGGGTGATGGTCAGCGCGTTGTTGCCGTCAAGCTGGCCGTTCAGCACGCGGCCAAACTGGGTGGCATCGGCCAAAAAACGGTCGGCGGCGGTCACCGCGTCTTCATCACCTGAAAGCACGTTGTTCACTGAACGGAACATACGCTCAGCCAGCAACGACTGACGTCGCGCCAGAGCAACCTGGGCGTCCGGGGCACCGCTGTCCTGCAGAACCATAGAGACGTCATCGTATTCAACCTGCATCTGCGGGATGATTTCGCTGAGGGTGTTGGTCACTTCCCGCATGTTCATGACCGAGTCGCGGGCGGCCAGAATAATGTCGGCGTTTTCGCGCACCGAATCCCAGTGCTGCTGCACCTGGCTGGCCGCTGCGGCGTCACTGGCGGGCAAGCCAGTTTGCGGGTTGCCTTCAGTCAGATTGCTCCAGAGCTGGCGGAAGCTGTCGCGGGTGTTGCTCAGCTGGTCAAAAGCGCTGGCGTTGCCACTGACGGCCTCGGTGGCGTTTTTGGCGATCTGCTGCGATAACACTCTCAGCTCGGCGGTGGTGTTCGTGTATTCGCGATCATGCTGGCTGTCACGGTTAACCATGAACAGCACCACAACCAGTAATACGGTGAGTGCGATCAGCACGGCAGTCAGCCCGGCAATCAGTTTGTTGCCACCTTGTCTGCTACCGAGTCTTCCGGCTTTGTTTTTCATCTTCTGGCTCCCGGCCTTTGTTCTGAAATGGACAAATCTTTTGGTTCGGAGTGGTTGCGGTTACAGGCTGATGGGCCTGCCACGGCCGTTGCGATCACCGCTGTGCAACGTCAAGAAAGTGCTCGTCACCGAGCAGCTCGATAGCCGAGAACACATTCCAGGTTTCCCCGTTGCGCGTATAGCCGCCGGCAACAAAGGGTTGGACACGATCAGGAACGCCGCTGGTATCTGGTGTGAAATTCTCTGCCCCGAAATATTGCATGCCCAGAACCGAGTCAACAACCAACCCGCTAAACAGGTCGTCTTTTTCAACCACCAGAACCCTCCGTTGGCGTGGGCTGGTGGCGGAGCGGGGCAGTTCAAAAAAAGCGTCAAGATCGATCAGGGGCAATAACCGGCCGCGCACGTTGGCCGCTCCCATCAGAAACGGGCGCACGCCTGGTATCTGGGTAAAACGGGGGACATGGAGTATTTCGGTAACTTCGCCCATAGGCGCAACGTAGTGTTCACCGGCCAGCATAAAACCGATCCCATTCCATTGTTCGGCCGTTTTTTCCTGCTCTGGGAGGCCGGCTGATAACTGGCGGCTGCGTAAAGCTATGCTCGTCAGAACAGCAAAGGGGGCAGCCTGGGCAGACATACGTACTCCGTGTTTGAAAATTAGCCAATCAGGCTATTGATGACCTGAATCAGATCATTCTCGTTAACTGGCTTGACCAAATAACCTTTGGCGCCCTGGCGAGTACCCCAAACCCGGTCTGTTTCCTGATCTTTGGTGGTCACAATGACGACCGGAATCGATGCGGTTTCTGGTGCACGGGTTAGTTGGCGGGTGGCCTGAAAACCGTTCAGGCCGGGCATAACGACATCCATCAGCACCAGGTCCGGGGTTTCTGATCGAGCTTTGGCTACTCCATCGGCGCCATTGTCTGCGGTCAGCACTTCGTGCTGGTGCTTTTGCAGCATGGTGGTGATTTTTTTCACCTCGGTGGGCGAGTCGTCAACAATAAGAATGCGAGCCATGGTGTCCCCAATGAGTTCCGGAAGTGTCAGAATTAGTGCTGCGCCTGCGGCACGAAATAACGAATGGTATTAAGCAGTTCGTCTTTGCTGAATGGTTTGGTCAGATACTGATCGGAACCCACAATGCGGCCTTTCGCCTTGTCAAACAGGCCATCTTTGCTGGACAGCATGATCACCGGTGTTTTCTTGAAGGTGGAGTTGTTCTTGATAAGGGCGCAGGTTTGATATCCGTCTAGCCTCGGCATCATGATATCAACAAAAATAATGTCGGGTTTGGAGTCGGCAATTTTGGCCAGAGCATCGAAACCGTCAGTAGCGGTTATGACATCACAGCCAACTTTCTTCAAAAGGGTTTCGGCAGTGCGACGAATCGTTTTGCTGTCGTCGATTACCATGACTTTCAAGTTCCCGAAGTTGTCGTCCATTGTCCAACTGCCTTGCGTTCAGCGACTGTATTGTTAGCAAACCGGGGTTCTAGCACAAACACCAATGTTATCCTATGAACTCCGCTCCTTTATAAAGTATAGGTGCCCGAATAGACAGTACTTGTTCGTCAATAAATGTACTTTTGCCGGCCGCATCACGTTATGGACTGAGGATTTCTGCAGATGCAATCACGGCTCGGGTACAATACCATCTGAACTCTCAGCATAGCACTATGTGAAAGGCCTGCTCTGCAGGCCGGTTCGTATTTTTAAACACCCGGCCATAGAAAGAGATGTTATGACAGTCCGACTCGGTATCGTGATGGATCCCATTGACAGGATCCAGTTCAAAAAAGACAGTTCGCTGGCCATGCTCTGGGCCGCCCAACAACGGGGCTGGCAGCTGGTTTATATGGAACCGGAGGATATGTACCTGGATGGCGGCCAGGCTCGGGCCCGCAGCCGCAACCTGACGGTGCGGATGGACCCAATCGACTGGTACAGCTTTGAGTCGGAAGACGACATTGCCCTGGGTGATCTGGACGTCATTCTTATGCGCCAGGACCCCCCGGTAGACCGTGAATTTCTGATGGCGACCTATATCTTGAGCGCCGCTGAAGAGCAGGGCGCGCTGGTGGTGAACCCGCCGGCTACTCTGCGTGACTGCAACGAAAAGCTGTTTGCCACCCAGTTTGAAGATCTGACGCCGCCGCTGATTGTCACTTGCTCTTCAGTGCGCTTACGCGCGTTTTACGCCGAGCACAAAGACATCATCATGAAGCCAATCGATGGCATGGGCGGCAGTTCTATATTTCGTATTAAAGAAAACGACGGCAACCTGGGCGTGATCATTGAAACCCTCACCGAGCACGGCACCCGGCAGGCTATGGCGCAGAAGTTTGTGCCCGCAATCACACAGGGCGACAAACGCATTCTGATGATTGAAGGTGAGCCCGTACCCTACGCGTTGGCGCGCATACCCTCCGCCGGTGAAAATCGCGGTAATCTGGCTGCCGGTGGCCGCGGTGAAGGCCGCGAACTGACCGACCGCGATCGCGAGATATGTGCCCGGGTGGCGCCGGTGATAAAAGCCAAGGGCCTGATGTTTGTGGGTTTGGACGTGATTGGCGATTACCTGACCGAAATCAACGTAACCAGCCCCACCTGTATCCGCGAATTGGACGCCGCCTTTGGCATTGATATCAGCGCGTTGTTGATGGATGCCATTGCCAAAAGGCTGCAGCAGCGCTGATCGTTTCAAGCGGCATTAATTTGATGGTTCAAGAGCAACGGGAATGGCAGTTCAGGTAAGCGATGTTGACCGGTTTTCGTTCACCCTGTTTATGGCTTTGGCGATTCATGGGGTGATTGTGCTGGGCATTACTTTCGCGCCCGAGACACCGCCGCCATCGGCGCAAACCATGGAAATTACCCTGTCGCGTTTCGCCGATGAAAAAGCGCCGGAAAAAGCGGATTTTCTGGCGCCCACCAATCAGCAGGGCAGCGGCACCGAAGAACAGGCGAAAGAACTGACCAGCCCGCAGCCGGTGGAGCTGAACCAGACCGAAGTGGCGAAGGTTCAGCCCGAGCCCCAGGCGCAGCCCGAACCACAGCCGGCGCAGCAGCAAGCGGTGGTGAGTGCCAAGGCGCCCAGTGCAAGGCAGGTCGCCAAGCCAGAAATCCGCGCCGAAGCAGTAAAAGAGTTGCCAACAAAGCCAAGACCCAATCTGCTGCAGCGTAGTCTGGAAATTGCCAGTCTGGAAGCCCGGCTGGACGCCCAGCAACAAGCCTATTCACGCAAGCCCCGTGTGCTGCGGGTGACCGCGGCTTCAACGCTTCAGTCCAGCAACGCCTGGTATGTTCAGAACTGGGTTAGCAAGGTTACCCGAGTGGGTAACATGAATTATCCCGCCGAAGCCCGGAACAGCGGTCTTTATGGTGACTTGCGCTTGCTGGTCACACTGCGCAAAGATGGTAGCTTGAAAGAAGTTTTAGTGGTGCAGTCATCGGGCAGCACTTTGTTGGACGACGCAGCCATTCGTATTGTGAGACTGGCGGCACCTTATCCGCCATTCCCCGAGGAGATGAGCCGCAATGTCGATGAACTTGAAATTATACGTACCTGGTCATTCCAGCAGCGGGGGCTGACATCCGGATGAGCGATACTGCCAATACAACGGACAATTTCCGCAATCATTTTCTGGTGGCGTCACCGTGGATGGGTGATCCGCGTTTTCACGGCGCGGTGATTTACGTGTGCGATCATTCCGCCGAGGGCGCACTGGGCTTGACCGTCAACCAGCCTCTGGACATCCACCTGGGGGAAATCCTGGAACAGCTCGACATGCACGGCGGCGAACTGGATTTGCCGGTGTTTGCCGGTGGCCCGGTGCAGACCGAGCGCGGCTTTGTGCTACACAACCCCGGGCAGCGCTGGCAGCATACCGCGGAAGTGACCGCCGACATCTGGCTGACCACCTCGCGCGACATATTGGCCGACATAGGCGCTGCCAAGGGGCCGGATGAATTTCTGGTGGCCCTGGGTTACGCCGGTTGGGGTGACGGTCAGTTGGAAGCGGAGTTAGGCGGCAATACCTGGCTGACCTGTCCGGCCAGCCCGGACCTGTTGTTTCGTACGCCCTGGAATCGTCGCTATCAGGCGGTTCTGGCCAGTATGGGCATCGACATTAACCAGCTTAGCGAGACCATAGGCCATGCGTGAAGCCGGCCAACGCCGCGTTATGGCGTTTGATTTTGGCACCCGCCGCATCGGCGTTGCCGTGGGCCAGGAAATGCTCGGCCGCGGCGAACCACTGACCATGATCGCGGCCCGCGATGGTACGCCAGATTGGGCCCAGCTGGAAAAGCTGCTGAACGAATGGCGCCCTGACCTGGTGGTGGTCGGCTTGCCATTGAATATGGACGACAGCGAAAACGAGATGTGCGCCCGCGCCCGCAAATTTGGCAAACGCCTGCACGGGCGCTTTCATGTGACGGTGGAAATGGTGGACGAGCGCCTGACCAGCTACCAGGCCAAAGGTGAAGTGATGGCCGCCGGCGGTAGCCGCAATTATGGGCGCCATGGCGTGGATGATCGCGCCGCGGTGCTGATTCTGGAAACCTGGTTCAATCAATAGCCCTATCTGACAACCCATGTTGACCTAACGAATGTTAACCACGGTGCCTGCCCGGCGCTGCGATGAGGATCTATGAACGGACAACTTGATATAGAGCCACTACTGGACAAAATGGAAACCGGCCTGCGCCAGTTGTTGCAGGAACGTGGGGTAAGTTCACCGGCACTTATCGGAATTCGAACCGGTGGTGTGTGGCTGGCCGCCGAACTGGCCCGGCGCCTGCAATTGCAGGAACCGTTTGGTGAGCTAGATATTTCATTTTACCGCGACGATTTCAGTCGTATTGGCCTGAACCCCAAGGTAAAGCCGTCGAGCTTGCCGTTTGATACCGCCGATCGCGACGTCGTATTAATAGACGACGTGATCATGAGCGGCCGTACGATTCGTGCCGCGATGAATGAAATCTTCGATTATGGCCGCCCGGCCAGTATTATACTCGCCACGTTGATTGATTTGGGCGCCCGTGAACTGCCGGTGCAGCCCGACGTGCGGGGTCTTACGCTGACGCTGGCGACCAACCAGCGCATAAAGTTGCGCGGGCCCGGTCCGCTGCGCATTGAACTTGAACAGGCCTAGCCGCACTCAAGCTAAACCCTACCCATGCCCCAGCCACCTTTGTTTGTACAGGCAATCCATGACCGCAATCGCTACTGGCCCCCATCATTTGCAGCTGACCCGGGAAGGTCAGTTGCGACATTTTCTGACTCTGGACGGCCTTGGCCGCGAGTTACTGACCGACATTCTTGACACCGCTGACTCCTTCATAGAGGTGGGCGAGCGCACTATTAAAAAGGTTCCATTGCTGCGCGGGCGTACCGTGGTGAACCTGTTTTTCGAATCCAGTACCCGCACCCGCAGCACCTTCGAGCTGGCGGCCAAACGCCTGTCTGCAGACGTACTGAATCTTGATATCAGCACCTCGGCGACCTCCAAAGGCGAATCCCTGGCGGATACCTTGTACAACCTGGAGGCCATGGCCAGCGACATGTTTGTGGTGCGTCACGCCCAAAGCGGTGCGCCTCACTTTATTGCCGAAAGCGTGACGCCCAAAGTGGCCATTATTAACGCCGGTGACGGGCGCCATGCCCATCCCACTCAAGCCATGCTGGACATGCTCACCATTCGCCAACATAAAAAGACCTTTGATGGTTTGAAGGTGGCGATTGTGGGCGACGTGCTGCATTCCCGTGTGGCGCGCTCGCAGATTCGCGCTCTTAACGAGCTGGGCGTGGCCGAGGTGCGGGTGATTGCACCGGGCACGCTCTTACCCCGGGATGTGGAAGCGCTGGGTTGCACCGTAGAGTACGACATGCTGCGCGGTATGAAAGATCTGGACGTGGTGATTATGCTGCGCCTGCAAAAAGAAAGAATGGAAGGCGCGCTGCTGCCCAGCGAAGGCGAGTTCTACCGCCTTTACGGTCTTGACCGGGCCAAACTGGCGCTGGCCAAACCGGATTGCATTGTGATGCATCCGGGGCCGATCAACCGCGGCGTGGAAATTGAATCGGCGGTGGCCGACGGGCCGCAATCGGTCATCCTGAATCAGGTCACCAACGGTATTGCCATCCGCATGGCGGTGATGTCCATGGCCATGGGCGGTCAGTTGGCGGAGCGTCAGCAGGCGTTGAGCAAAATGATCCAGCAGGAGGCGCGCTCATGAAACTGTCTTCCCGCCCCCCTGCCGGTAGCGTGAAAATCATTGGCGGCCAGCTGTACCGCGGAGCCACGGTCACCAGCGCAGGTGCGTTGGAAGTTAATCCCGGCTTGCTGATAAAAAATGGCCGCGTTGCGGCTCTTGGCCCCGACGCCCTGGCGCAAACGGCCGATGAAACCTTGATGGCGGAAAATTGCATTGTCAGCCCGGGGTTTCTGGATTTGTGCTGCAATCTGCGCGAACCGGGCAATGGCCAAAAAGGCAATATGGCCTCGGAAACACGGGCCGCTGCCCACGGTGGCTTCACCAGCGTGTGCGCCGCACCTGACACCTCGCCGGTAAACGATTCTGGCGCTGTGACCAACCTGATTCGTGATATGGCCGCCAGCCGGGCGTTGGTACGAGTGCTGCCCATAGGTGCGGTTACCCGTGGCCTGGAAGGCGAATTGCTCAGCGATATGGCGGGTTTGCAGAAGGCAGGTTGTGTCGCATTGGGTAATGCCTCACGGGGCTTGCGTAACGCACGGGTTTTGCGGCGTTGCATGGCTTACGCTCAGACCTTCGGATTAACGCTGATGTTCAGCCCGGAAAACCAGGCGCTGGCCGCCGATGGTTACGCCCACGATGGCCTGGTGACTACGCGCCTTGGTCTGCTGGGGATTCCGGAAGTGGCGGAGACCACCGCGGTCATGGAAATGATCCTGCTGGCCCAAGAAACCGGTGTGCGCTTGCACCTTAGTCAACTGTCGTGCGCCCGCAGCGTGGACATGCTGGCGGAAGCGCGCCAACGGGGAATTCAGGTCACCGCCGACGTGGCTATGCACCAGCTGGCCTTCACCGAAGACGCGCTGAGTGGATTTGATAGCCGTTTCCACGTGCGCCCGCCATTACGCTCGGAGCGCGACCGGCAAGCCCTGGTGGCGGGTGTTCGTGATGGCGTTATTGATGCCATTGTGAGTCAGCATCAACCCCATGAAAGCGCCGCCAAGCAGGCGCCTCTGGCTGCCAGCGAGCCGGGGTTATCGAGTATTGAAGTTGTGCTGTCGCTGGGCCTGGAGCGGGTAGCTGCTAACGAGCTGAGCCTGCCGCAGTTGCTGCGCGCGCTGACTGCTGGCCCTGCTGCTGTGCTGAGCCAGAGCGCGGCCAACAACGCAGGCCTGAGCGCCGGTGCGGTGGCAGATCTGTGCATTTTCAATCCCGATCAGTCGTGGCAGCCCGGCCCCGGAACTCTGGTGTCTGCCGGCGGTAACGGGCCGGTGCTTGCGCGCTCAATGCCGGGTGTGGTGCATTACACTCTGGTCGCTGGCCATAAGGCCTGGCCGTCACTGTTGTCTTAGAGCGCGGATGGCGAAGGGCTGGCGAGTGCCGGTGTTTGAAAAGCCATAAAAAAAGCGCCTTGCGCAACCCGCAAGGCGCTTTTTTGTCAGCTTGGCTTCACTGCTTGGGGCCGGCCGCAACGATGGCGTCTGACACGTCAAACTTTTTGAAGTTCTCCACAAACTGGCCGATCAGCTCGGCGGCTTTAGCGTCGTAGGTTTCGGTGCTGGCCCAGGTGTTGCGCGGGTTCAGCAATTTGCTGTCAACGCCCGACACGCGAGTTGGCACGCTCAGGTTCAGTGTTGGCAAGTGCTCGGTTTCCACATCGTCCAGATCGCCATTTTGAATGGCGCTGATCAGGGCACGGGTAGTGGGAATGCTGAAACGCTTACCTTCGCCGAAGGAGCCGCCGGTCCAGCCGGTATTGACCAGGAATACCTTGCTGCCGAATTCGTCCATCCGCTTCATCAACAATTCGGCATAAACACCGGCCGGACGCGGGAAGAAGGGTGCACCAAAACAGGTAGAAAAGGTGGACTTCAGTTTTGACGAAGAGCCCATCTCGGTTGAGCCCACCAGAGCGGTATAGCCGCTAAGAAAGTGATAGGCCGCCGCTTCTTTGCTGAGAATTGATACCGGAGGCAGAACGCCGGTCATGTCGCAGGTCAGAAAGACAATGTGCGACGGCTCGCCGGCCAGGTTTTCTGCAACGCGCTTTTCGATGTGCTCGAGCGGGTAGGCGCAGCGAGAGTTTTCGGTCAACGACACGTCGGTGTAATCTGGCTCGCGAGTTTCTTCGTCAATCATCACGTTCTCGACGATGGCGCCGAAACGGATCGCGTCCCAGATAATGGGTTCATTCTTCTTGCTCAGGTCAATACACTTGGCGTAGCAGCCGCCTTCGATATTGAAAACGGAGCCGGGGCCCCAGCCGTGCTCGTCGTCGCCGATCAGATAACGCTCCGGATCTGCAGACAGGGTGGTTTTGCCGGTGCCAGACAGGCCGAAGAACAGGCAGGTTTCACCGTTGTCGCCCACGTTGGCGGAGCAGTGCATGGGCAGCACGTCTTTCTCCGGTAACAGGAAGTTCTGCACCGAGAACATGGCTTTTTTCATTTCGCCGGCGTAGCGCATGCCGGCCAGCAAAACCTTGCGGCGGGCAAAGTTGATAATAACGGCGCCGTCACTGTTGGTGCCGTCACGCTCGGGCACGCATTTGAAATTGGCAATATTAAGAACCTGCCACTCCTGCTTGTCAGCCGGGTTGTAAGTGTTCGGACGTATAAACAGGTTGCGGCCGAACAGGTTATGCCAGGCCAGCTCGGTGGTCATCTTGATGGGCAGGTAGTGCTCGGGATCAGAACCCACGTGCACAAAAGATACGAAAGAATCCTGCTCGGCTACGTAAGCTTCAACTCTTTCCCATAGGGCGTCGAACTTGTCGGCGTCGAACGGGCGGTTGATCGGGCTCCAGTGAATATCATCAGCGGTACTGGGCTCTTGCACGATATAGCGGTCCATAGGCGACCGGCCTGTGCGTGCTCCGGTTTTAACCACCAGCGAGCCATTTGCAGCCAGTTGGCCTTCATTGCGCGCCAGTGCTTGTTCAACCAGCTGTGCTGTTCCTAGCTCTTGATAAGATTTGCTCACTGCGATCTCGCCCTCGGGTGTCTTGGTGATTGCCAGGGCCG
Source organism: Marinobacter sp. LV10R520-4 (assembly GCF_002563815.1). Taxonomy (NCBI): domain Bacteria; kingdom Pseudomonadati; phylum Pseudomonadota; class Gammaproteobacteria; order Pseudomonadales; family Marinobacteraceae; genus Marinobacter; species Marinobacter sp. LV10R520-4. Next base: position 1,881,662 of record NZ_PDJM01000001.1, read on the forward strand.
CACCGGAAGCGGTGGAAAACTGAACAATCGAGTCAATCTAGGCTCGCTATTATGCCAGACGCGTCAGTAAAAAACGACTGCCATCAAGGTCTGCCGGGTGGCCTTTTTGCGGCCGCTATAGTTACCCGTTAACACCCGCTCAGTGCAGGGTGTGGCCGGTAAATAACTGGTCTATGTCGATACGGTCAAAACGGTAGTGTGCATGGCAGAACTGGCAGTTCATTTCAATGGAGCCCTGTTCTTCCAGAATGCTATAGCATTCCTCGCTCCCAATCGCTTCCAGCGCGCTCATTGTGCGCTCTCGGGAACAGCTGCAGCGGAAGGCCACCGGTTCCGCGTCAAATACCCGCACGGTTTCTTCGTTGAACAGGCGGTGGAGTAGTGTCTCGCTGTCCAGTTCAAGCATTTCGCTGGCTTCCACGGTGCGTGCCAGGTGATTGATGCGCTCCCAGAGTTCGTCATCTTCCTGGGTGTGACCGGGAAGGCGCTGCAACAGAAGACCACCGGCTTTGTCTTCGCTGGCAAACAGCAGCAACGATGTGGCAATTTGTTCGGAGCGCTCGAAGTATTCTTCCAGGCAGCCAGCCAGGCTGTCACGTTCGCGGGGTACAACACCTTGGTATCGCTGGCCCTGGTCCGGCGTGATGGTAATGGCCATGCGGCCGTCGCCCAGCAACTGTTGGAAATCACCGTCGCCGATGGCCTGATCGTCAAACCGCGCTACTCCGCGTACGAAGCGGTCGTGGCTGCATTCCGACATTAGCGTTTGCACAGGGCCATCACCTTGAGCCTGTAATGACAACGCACCGTTAAACTTCAGCGTGCTGCTCATTAACACGCTGGCCACCAGCGACTGGCCCAGTAATTGGCGCACAGATTCCGGGTAGGGGGCCTGACGACCGATTTGCTGATAACTTTCATCCAGCTGTACCCAAGCCCCGCGAATCTGGCTGTTTTCAAATATAAAGCGCTGGAACTGATCGCCGGACGCCATTGTGTGTCTCCTGAAAAATCGTAAAATAAAGCGGCTGCTAGAGCCCGTTGTGTTCGCGAAACCGGTCGATGTCGCGGCGGTCCTTTTTTGACGGGCGCCGTGCCGGCGGCAGCTGGGAGGTTTGCAGGGTTTTGCGTTGCAAGGCCAGGTCTTCGCGCTTTTTCACGCTGTCTTCGGTTTCGTGATAAAGCAGGGCCGCTTCCGCCGCCCCACGGCGGCGGTCGCTGATATCGTCTACCATCACAATTTTTTCTTGCCAGCCCAGCCGTATCGACAGTTCCGCTCCGGCTTCCATCAGTTTGCCGGGCTTGCAACGCTGGGTGTTGTAACGCACTTTGCCGCCTTCCACCGCGTCTTTGGCCAGCGCACGAGTTTTGAAGAAGCGCGCTGCCCATAGCCACTTGTCCAGCCTGACGCGGTCATCGTCGTTTTTGTTGGGTGTAGCCATGTCATCTCACCTTTTGCTGCGCGAGTTGATTATAACGGTGTCATCCCGCAGATGGCAGGGGCCGTTGCTTCTGCAGTTGTGGCAGTACTTCATCGAAGTCATGAATGCCGGTGATTTGCGGGTGAGCGCGATTGGCAGGCTGCTGGCTGTCTGGTGCCAGTACCGCCAGCAGTTGTGCAATACCGGCTTTGGCGGCGCTTTCAAGCACGGGAAAACTGTCGTCTACCATCAGAGTGCGGCTGCGATCGTAGGGGGTCACACGGTGCAGTGCTTGCCAAAAAGCAGGGTCTTCCTTGGGTTTGCCAAGCTGATGGCTAGACACTATGTCGTCAACCAGGGTGTTCAGGCCGGTACGCTCAAGTTTCATGGCCAGGGGGTCCGGGTGGCAATTGGTGGCAATCACCGTATACAAGCCGCGTTCGCGCAGGCTGGATAGAAACGCCCGCACATGGGGCCGATAGCCCACACGCTCACCCACCTCGGCTTTCAGTCCATTGATGTCCATGGACAGCTGGTTGCTCCAGTAATCGGTGCAGTACCAGTTCAGCGAGCCTCGCTGGGCCATAATCAAAGCCATCAGCTGCTGTTTGGCTACCTGAGGTTGCAGATTGTTCTTCTGTGCGTAGCGCAGCGGCAGATGTTCCAGCCAGAAGTGGTTGTCGAAATGCAGGTCCAACAGTGTTCCGTCCATATCCAGGAACACCGTATCAAGAGTTGACCAGTTCACCATAAACAAAAATAGCCTGTGAGATTTCTCACAGGCTGCCTCAATTGATTGCGCCTGGCAACCCAGGCTTGTGCTGACTCAGGGCCATTGAAACGGGCTGAATCAGTTCGTTGGTTGCTCAACGGTATCGTGCTTGCGCCCGCTGCGGGTGCAGCCCAGACAGCGCTTAAATGTGGCTCGGGCCGGCCCTGCTACCAATACTTCGCCGGCTTCAGCGGTGTTGCCGCCCAGTAGTGAAAATGGCAGTGACACCAAGTACACCGCGCTGCCCACAATAGTCGTCGCCAACAGCAAAGGACGCACAATCAGTGCATCGGTCGTCATAGCCAGCGCAGAAGGGCTTTCATCTAGCGTGTTGGCGTGGCCGATGGCGGAAAATGAGAGCAGGCTGGCGACCATCATGGTCGTCAAAATTCGGGTCAGCTTGCGGGTCATTCGATGTCTCCTGAGCGAAATCAGCCCTGATGAGTCACAAGAGCTATGATCGGCTGTTTTGTGTGGCTACTTAATTGAACAGCGGCCGCAACGATGGGTGTATTGCCAGTGTTCAGTTTAGCAGCGCTAGTCTGTAGCACTGTTAACTATGAAGCATATTTGCGCTTTTTCAAACGATTTTGGCAGATTGAACACGGCCTCAGCGCTGGCAACGGGTGCAGTATACCGTCGCCCGCTGATTCATGCGGATTTCCCGCAGCGTAGCCTGACATTCGGAACAGGGCTGGCCACCGCGGCCGTACACCAGCAGCGACTGTGCGAAATAGCCGGGCTGGCCGTCGCTGTTAACAAAGTCCCGCAAGGTGGTGCCACCCATCAGGATGGCGGCCATCAAGGTTTCCTGAATCACCTCGACCAATCGGTGGTAGCGGCTAAGGCTGATGCGTCCGGCTTGTCTTCGGGGGTGAATGCCGGCCTTGAACAGGGCTTCGTTGGCGTAAATATTGCCCACGCCCACCACCACATGGCCGTCCATAATAAAGGATTTGACCGCGGTGCTTTTGCCCCGGGAACGGCGAAATAAATAGGCGCCGTTGAATTCGGGCGCCAACGGCTCTGGCCCCAGGCTAGCGATCAGCGGATGAGTGCTGGGATTTGAGGACCACAGCCAGCAGCCGAAACGGCGTGGGTCGTTGTATCTCAGGCGTACACCCGAATGCAGCATCAGCTCCACGTGATCATGGGTTAACGCAGCGCTGTCGTCGGTAATGATTCGCAGGCTGCCAGACATGCCCAGGTGCACAATAACGCTGCCGCTGTCGAGATTCAGAAACAGGTATTTGGCGCGCCGCTCCACACTGCGTATCACTTCTCCTTCCAATCGGACACCCAGATCCTCTGGCACCGGCCAGCGCAATCGACCATTACGAACGCTGACAGAGCGAACGGTTTGGCCTTCCAGGTGGGGTGCTATGCCACGGCGGGTGGTTTCAACTTCAGGCAATTCGGGCAAGGTGATCACTCCGTCATAAAAAGCAGCGTCAGGCTGATGTTGTGTCGGTTATCCGAAACAGGCAGTAGCATACCTGCCCGGCGCTCTTTTGCCGCTGCAATTGCCAGCCGGCCGGCACCGCTGGGGTCGTCAGTTCACTTTCGTGTTCTAAATAAACCCAGCTACCGGGTTTGACCCAACCGTTGTCTGCCAGCGCGGGCAGCAGTCGTGTTAGCCAGCCCTGACGAAAGGGCGGGTCAATAAATACTATGTCAAAGCTTTCCCCCGGGCTCGCCAGAAAGGCGTCGGTGTCCTGGCGCACAACACGGGCATTGTCGGCCTGCAGAAGTGCAAGATTACTGTTGAGCGCTTTGACCAGTTCTGGCGTGTGGTCCACAAACACGCTGTGGGCTGCACCCCGTGATAATGCCTCTAGCCCGAGTGCACCGGAGCCCGCAAACAAATCCAGGCAGCGAGCCCCGGCCAGATGGAAACGCAACCAGTTAAAAAGGGTTTCGCGGGTGCGCGCCGGCGTTGGCCGCACACCTCCGCTGTCTGGAAATGTCAGCTTGCGACTGCGCCAGTCGCCGCCGATGATGCGTAATTCGCCCTGGGCGCCCCCATTAGTAGAGGCCGATTTAGGGCGCTGACTATCGGCGGCGTGTTGCTTGGGCAAAGGGCGCGGTGACTTGCGGCGCTGAGGCATGGCATGTGTCCTGAAAGGCGGTGTTTGGGCCGGCCCATGATAAAACAAAAGCGTCGCCGCGTGCGCTACCTCGCTAACCGGCAGCAGTCTGTTAGAATGGCGGCCTAATTTGTCCCGCTTATTTTTGGATTCAATGGTATGACTATAACGGCAGAGTGGATTTCAATTGGCCTCGCGGCCTTGCTTGTTTTGTTGTTCGTGCTGGATCTGGCCAGCAACCGGCGAAAGATTCCGCGCCCGCGCCCGTTCGAGTTGCGTCAGCCAGACTCGCAAGCCGCGCCTGCGCCGCAACCGCTGCCTGAAAAAAAGCCAGAGGTTGATGCCGAGCCGGCCGACACCGCCTTGGCTGAGCCCCAGTCTAAACAGGCGCCCATCGTACCCGAACCGGCAGCGTTCAAGCCGGAGGTTGTACCTCAACCGTTAGTTGAGCCAGAGCCCCAGATTAGCGTTCTTGAGCGCATTCGCCGCGGCCTGGGCAAAACCCGCGCTAGCTTTACCGGTGGCCTGGCGGATATGTTCTCGGCGGGCAAGAAGATTGACGCAGACTTGCTGGAAGAAATTGAAACCACGTTGTTAATGGCAGACGTGGGCGTAACCGCAACCACCGAAATTATTGAATCGCTGACTGAGAAGCTTAAGCGCGATCAGCTCAAAGACGGCGAAGCTCTGCGCCAGGCGCTGCGCGATCAGCTCCACGGTTTATTGAAAGATGTCAGTAAGCCGCTGGTGATCGACCCTCAGGCAAAGCCTTATGTCATTTTAATGGTTGGCGTAAACGGGGTTGGAAAAACCACCACCATTGGCAAACTCACCAGGAAATTTCAAGACGAAGGCAAGTCTGTCCTGCTGGCCGCGGGGGATACATTCCGCGCCGCCGCCGTAGAGCAGTTGCAGGTTTGGGGCGACCGCAATAAAGTCCAGGTGATCGCCCAGCACACCGGCGCCGACAGCGCGTCTGTTATTTTTGATGCCATTCAGTCAGCCAAGTCTCGCGGCATTGACGTGGTCATTGCCGACACAGCCGGGCGTCTTCAGAACAAAGACAACTTAATGAGCGAGCTGGAAAAAGTCGTGCGGGTGATGAAAAAGCTTGATGCTGCAGCGCCCCACGAGGTCATGTTGGTACTGGATGCCGGCACCGGCCAGAACGCATTGAATCAGGCCCAGGTGTTTCAGCAAGCGGTGGGGGGCAGCGGCATCACGCTGACCAAACTCGACGGCACGGCCAAAGGCGGTATTGTGTTCGCGATAGCTCGCCAGCTGCAGCTACCAATTCGCTTTATTGGCGTGGGGGAGCAGGTTGAAGACCTGCGCAGCTTTGACGCCCGTGCATTCGTCGACGCTCTTTTTGACTAACGTTTGAGCGCTAACCACCAGGGATTGTGATGATCGAGTTCCGCCAGGTCACGAAACGCTACGACAGCGATCACACCGCGCTGCGACAGGTGAACTTTGCTCTTAACCGAGGCGAATTGGCGTTTCTGACCGGGCATTCCGGGGCGGGCAAAAGTACCTTGCTGAAACTGCTAATGGTAATGGAGCGCCCCAGCGCCGGTGAAGTATGGGTTGGCGGGCAGTTGCTGAACAGTCTGCCGCGGCGGCAAATCCCCTACATTCGCCGTCACATTGGCGTGGTGTTTCAGAATCACCAGCTGTTGTTTGATCGCACCGTATTCGACAACGTTGCCATGCCGCTGCAGGTCATTGGCGTTGCCCCGGGTGACATTGGTCGGCGGGTGCGCGCGGCCTTGGACAAAGTGGGTCTGCTGAGCAAAGAGAAGATGAACCCCTTGCAGTTGTCCGGTGGCGAGCAGCAGCGCGTTGGCATTGCTCGGGCGGTGGTGAATAAGCCGCCGGTGCTGCTGGCCGATGAACCTACCGGTAACCTCGACCCGGAGCTGTCTGCCGATATTATGAATCTGTTTGGCCAGTTCAGTCAGGTTGGTGTAACCGTGTTGATTGCCAGCCACGACATTACATTGATTAACGATATGAACCGCCGCACTCTAAGGCTAGACCAAGGCCAGCTGGTGGCTGATGGCCGCCCGCGGACGGAGGCGAACCATGGCTAAAGCACCGGTTCCGCGCCCCGGCGGCGCCCGTCAAAGCGCCTCGCCGCTGAAGCAGGTTGCGGGCAGTTATCTGGACCACCACCGCACGGTAGCCCGCGACAGCATAGCGCGCATGTGGCGTAACCCGGTGTCCAGCATGATGACCTGGGCCGTTATGGGCGTTGCGTTGGCGCTGCCGGTGGCGTTGTTACTGCTGCTGGCCAGTTTGCAGAGTGTTAGTGCCGGTTGGGAGAATGGCGCGCGGGTGACGGTTTACCTTGGTCTTGAAACGCCTTTGCCGCAGGCCAATGCGCTGGCTGATCAGATAGACACCGACAGTCGGGTGGCGTTTGTAGAGCTGGTAGACCGCGAGCGTGCCCTAGCGGAATTTCGCGCCAGCTCCGGGCTTGCCGACGCACTGGATTTTCTGCAGGAAAACCCGCTGCCCCACAGCCTGTTGATTACACCAGAGGCGAGTTATCGCAGTAGCGACGGCGTGGCGACTTTGGTGGAGTACCTTCAAGGTTTGCCGACAGTGGAGCGGGTACAGGTGGATCTGGGCTGGTTGCAGCGGCTGAACGCCCTGGCCGGTCTATTGACGCGGGCTGCTACGGCGCTGGCAATCTTGTTAGCGGTTGCGGTCGTACTGGTTATTGGTAACACCGTGCGCTTAGCCATTGAAAGCCGGCGCGATGAAATTCTGGTGGCCAAACTGGTGGGTGGCACTGATGCCTTTGTGCGCCGCCCTTTTCTGTACACCGGCGCATGGTTTGGTTTGGGCGGCGGTCTAGTGGCCTGGCTGTTGTTGCTCATTACTTTCTGGTGGCTAAGCGCACCAGTGGCGAGGTTAGCGGAGTTATATCACAGTGATTTCGTTCTGCATGGGTTGGGCTTTGAAAACGCAACAATGTTGATTTTTGCGGCCATGGCTCTGGGTTGGCTGGGCGCCTGGGTGGCGGTGCGAAGGCATCTGGATGACATGGAGCCGGGAGACCATTAGAATAGGCCGCAGGAAGTCTATGAGCACCCGTATTTACCGCGTTTTAATGATGCGTTCAGGAACTTTCAGGGCATTTTATGGTCTTATATGCCATTGTCTGTTTTTACAGCGTACAGATTCGGAGGAATAAAGCATGGGCACAAGTTTACAGCTAATGGACAAGCTGGTTCCGGGCGCTAATCTCGAGTCTTACATTCAGGCTGCGAGTCGCATACCCATTTTAACCGTGGATGAAGAGCGTGCATTGTCGGCACGCCTGTATCATGAGGGCGATGTAGACGCAGCCCGCCAGTTGATTTTGTCGCATCTGCGCTTTGTGATTCATATTGCCCGCAGTTATTCCGGCTATGGTCTGAACCAGTCTGATCTGGTGCAGGAAGGTAACGTGGGCTTGATGAAAGCCGTTAAACGCTTCAACCCCGAATACGGTGTGCGGCTGGTGTCGTTCGCGGTGCACTGGATCAAAGCAGAAATTCACGAATTCATTTTGCGCAACTGGCGCATTGTGAAAGTGGCGACCACCAAAGCCCAACGCAAGCTATTTTTTAATCTGCGCGGCCAGAAAAAGAAATTGGCCTGGCTAAGCCACGATGAGCTAAACGCAGTGGCCGCAGACTTAGGCGTGGAAGCTCGCGTGGTGCGCGAAATGGAAGGCCGCCTGTCGTCTCACGATACGGCTTTCGACGGCCCGATGAACGATGACGAAGACAGCGCTTACCAGGCGCCGGCGTATTACCTTGAAGATCACCGCAGCAATCCGGCTACCCAACTGGAACGCTCCGACTGGACTGAAGATTCCAACGGGCGCCTGATGCAGGCTCTGTCCACCCTGGACGATCGCAGCCAGGATATCCTGCGCGAACGCTGGCTGTCAGAGACCAAATCGACCTTACACCAGTTGGCCGATCGTTACGGGGTATCTGCCGAACGCATTCGTCAACTGGAAAAAAATGCGATGAAGAAAATACGTCTGCACATGCAAGAAGCGGCCTGACTTTAGCGGCTTAACTGCAGTGTTAACAAGGCTCTGCCAATTAACGCCACCGCCGCTTTTGCGCCTGGTGGCGTTCTTTTAAGTGTTGCGTCGTCATAGGCGACAGCCTCTTACAAGATGGTAACTGGCCCAGCGGCCGGGTTATTCGTACCCTTGGAGCACTATCATAGGCCAGCGGGAGGAATACCGGTGAAAGCACTGGTCATAGAAGACGATCATGACGTAGCAAGTTACTTGGTGAAAGGCCTGCGGGAATCTGACTTTGTGGTGGATCACGCGGACGACGGCAAAACAGGCATGCTGATGGCAGCCAGCGAAGAATATGACATTATGATTGTCGATCGCATGTTGCCTGGCATGGATGGCCTCACCATCATCAAAACCGTTCGCGCCACCGGCAATCAGGTGCCCATTTTGATTCTCAGCGCCCTGGGCGATGTGGACGACCGGGTAGAAGGCCTGCGTGGCGGAGGCGATGACTATCTTACCAAGCCCTTCTCGTTTACCGAGTTGCTGGCCCGCATCGAATCGCTGATTCGCCGTAATCGTCAGGCAGCAGAAACCGAGACCGTATTGCATGTTGCCGATCTGGAAATGGACCTGTTGGCACGCACGGTGAAACGCGCAGGCCAGAACATTGACGTACAGCCGCGGGAATTCCGTCTTTTGGAATATCTGATGCGCAACGCCGGCCAAGTGGTTACCCGCACCATGCTACTGGAAAAAGTCTGGGACTATCATTTTGACCCCCAGACCAACGTGATTGACGTGCACATCAGCCGTCTGCGGGCGAAAATCGACAAAGAGTTCGATACGCCGCTGCTGCAAACCGTTCGCGGTGCCGGGTACATGCTGCGTGAAACTGCTTAGCCAGCTTAGAACGTCGTCGTTCCAGCTGGCACTTCTGTATATGGTGGTGTTTGCCACCTCGGTGTTCTTGCTTCTGGCGTTCATATACTGGCGTACGGCCGGTTTTATGACCGCCCAGACAGACGCCACGATTGAAGCCGAGATTGCGGGCCTCGCGGAGCAATACCGCGGGCGTGGGGTAAACGGCCTGATTACCATCATCCGTGAGCGTGTAGCCCGCGAACCCAACGCCAAATCGATTTATCTGCTGACCACCGACGAGCAGGTCAAGCTCGCCGGTAATATCCAGCAATGGCCGCAAAGCACCGCCACGGAATCCGGCTGGATCAACTTCAAACTCGATGAAAAAGTAGGCTGGATGGGCAGTCAGCGCCTGGCCCGAGCGCGAATTTTCGAAGTGCAGGGCGGTTTGCTGCTGTTGGTGGGCCGCGATGTTGAAGAGCTGACCAACGTTAAAAAGGTCATTGAAAACACCATCAACTGGGGCATGGGGATTACTCTTGCACTGGCCCTGTTGGGCGGTTTTCTGATGAGCCGCAGTACTACTCGCCGCATTGAAATCATCAATAACACCTCGCGCCGAATTATGAACGGGCACATGTCACTGCGTATTCCAAATCGCGGGACCGAAGACGATTTCGACCAGCTGGCGGAAAACCTGAATCAGATGCTCGACCGTATCGTGTATCTGATGGAAGGCATTCGCCATGTATCTGACAGCATCGCCCACGATTTGCGCACGCCGTTGACCCGTCTGCGTAATCAGCTTGAAAACACTCTTATGTCGGTCGATAACGACGAAGCCCGCGAGCAGGCCAGACGTGCGGTGGCCGAAGCCGACCAACTGCTGGCCACATTTAACGCCCTGTTGCGTATTGCCCGCCTGGAAAGTCGTGGCAACGCCGGGGATGTAAAAACCGTGGCGATAGACGCGCTGGTGGAAGACGCCTGCGAACTTTACGAGGCACTGGCCGAAGACAAAGACCAGAATTTCGAGCAAGAGCTGGAACGGGATGTCAATATTGAAGGCGACCGGGATCTGCTGTTCCAGATGTTCAGTAACCTGATTGATAACGCCATCAAGTACACTCCGGAACACGGCACCATTCGCATTGGTGTGCGCAAAGAAAACGACGAAGCGGTATTTTCGGTGCAAGACAGCGGTATTGGCGTGCCAGACGAAGAGAAAAGCCAAGTATTTCAACGCTTTTACCGGGTGGGTAAAAGCCGCTCTTTACCCGGTAACGGGCTCGGCCTTAGCCTGGTGAATGCGGTTGCGGAAATTCATCAAGCCCGTATCGAACTGACGGACACCTATCCCGGCGAAGAGTCGCCGGGGCTGACCATTACCGTTCGTATGCCGGCGATGGTGAAAGAGCGTAGAAAGCGGCGTAGAAAAGCCATCAACGCCGCTAGCCCTGCGACCGACAGCAACAACCCCAAGATCTGAAAGCGGCGGGTTCAGCCCTGCTGTTTATCTCGCTTGAGTGGGCGTAACAGGCGATTCGCCCGCTGTTCCACCGTTTCACTCAGTTTTTCGAAGCGGGCTTTTTGCACATCAAAACGCACCTGCAAACTGTCCCACTCGCCTTCCAGCTGTCTCTGCCCGTGCATAAGGTAAGCCGCCAGATTATGGCGATTTACCTTGCTGGTAATACCGAAACGGTCCAACTGATAACCCAGGGTATCGACGCTCTGTAGCGCCAGATCCTGTAATTTTTGGCGGTTCATGACAGCCTCCGTTGTGAATGTAACTACGTTGGCCGAACGTTACGCCGGGCTACTAGAGCGCACAACCTAATTATGGTGAACCTTAGCGCTTGGCGATCAATTCTGACTAACTGGTAACGGTCCCGACATCCATTGGTAATAGTGTTGGAGTATAATAAAGGTCACATAGCAGCTGAACTCCAGACAGTGCAAACCTTACCCCGTTTAACGGGGTTTTTTTATGTCTGCTGTCCGCGCTTATGAAACGTCAGCAAGGGTAGCGAATGGCCTCAATCAGCCAGGTTTTTTCGCCGGCTGGCAGCATAACCGCTACTTCGTCACCCACCTCTTTTTTCAGGCAGGCACGCACCAGGGGTGCGTCGACAGAGGCGTAATCGTTGCGGCCGTAGATTTCGTCCGGTCCCACAATGCGGAACGTCAGTGGCTTGTCGTCTTCGTCCAGCAGGCTGACCCAGGCGCCAAAGAACACCTTGCCTTCTTGCTCCGGCGAATAGGCAACCACCTTCAATTCTTCAAAACGCTTGCGCAGAAAGCGTACGCGCCTGTCTATCTCCCTCAGGCGCTTTTTATTGTATTGATAATCAGCATTTTCAGAACGATCACCAAGGCCGGCGGCCCAGGTTACTTTGCGGGTAACCTCCGGACGTTCGTGGCGCCAGAGCTGGTCCAGCTCCTGTTGCAGAAGATCGTAGCCTTCGCGGGTAATCAGATTGGTTTTCATGGCCGGCCCACGGCGCTACTTAACCGCAGCGAGTTTGTCGATGTATTGCTGCATTGCCTGGTCTTTTGACGAACCTTCCAGTTTAGCCCAGGCGTCGTACTTTGCCCGACCCACAAAATCCATCATTCCAGGGCGCTTACCGCTGGCGTCGCCGACGGTTGCCTGCTTGTACAGCGCATAAAATTCCAGCTTCATTTCAGTCGAAGGCTTAAAATCGCCGTCGGCGTTCTGTACTTCATTCACGGCCTGTTCAAATTGGGTTTTCAGATCACTCATGGTGGCTCTCCTGTGGCTGATGCAGCGAGTATAGCGGGCGCCGTGGTTGTCGTCACAGTTCAAAGCGTGGAGGATCAAAGCGGGATGGTTTTGAGCGAAAACTTGCCCTTGTTCACATTCTATTTACTTTACTATCCACATAGCCGGTGGCATTGGGCAACCAGAAAAAATATCAATGACTTGCCGCATCTTTTTACACCCTTCCGACCTTGACATAGCAGCTCATAATTTTCTCAGCCGCCGACATGACGTTGGACTCTTGGCAAGCTAGGCTCGCCGTTGAACTGGCTTTTTAAGCCGCTTACGTGGCGGTGAACAGTTGCAGGGACAGATTCGGCGCACAGTTTCATTTCTACGCCGCCTGTGTGGCGGGGTAAGCGTGCTGACAAGTTCGCAAACACTGCTCGCATTTTAAATGTGCTTCAAAGTAGAGTGACAAGTGTTGAGCACCAGGATGGAGCGCAGCCTAAATTTAAAGGAGTTGTTGATGTTTGTTATTTCATGGATGAAGCGCCTGGGTTCAGGTTTATTGGCAGGCATGGCGCTGATGGCGACCGTGGTGCTTGGTGCGCCAGCGAAGGTTCCGTTGGCCAATGTGTATCAACAGGGTGCGCCGCTTGCGGATTATTGGGTGAGCGAAAAGCTGGATGGAGTGCGGGCTTATTGGGACGGTGAGCGCCTGTGGTCCCGCCGCGGCAATCCGTTTCAGGCGCCTGACTGGTTTGTCAGCGATTTTCCATCGCAGCCGTTAGACGGCGAACTGTGGTTGGGACGCGGCCATTTCGCGCAACTTTCCGGCATTGTGCGCACCGTTCGTCCAGTCGATGCAGATTGGCGTAAAGTGCGTTTTATGGTGTTCGATGTGCCGTTAACCGACCAGACATTCGACCAACGTCTTCCCCGTTTGCGGGAGTTGGTCAATCAAGCGGGCTCACCCTACCTGGCCTTGGTCAAGCAGCAACGGCCCGGAAACCATCAGCAGTTGATGGCTCGCCGGGATGACGTGATTGCAGTCGGCGGTGAAGGGCTGATGCTGCGCCGTGGCGCTAGCGTTTATAAGGCTGGCCGCTCGGACGACTTGTTAAAAGTGAAACGCTTTGACGACGCCGAAGCGACCGTTGTGGGCATTCTGCCGGGCCAGGGCAAATATCAGGGGATGATGGGCGCGCTGCGGGTGCGGCTGGCCGATAACCGTGAGTTTCGCATTGGCAGCGGTTTCAGCGACGCCGAGCGTGCAGATCCGCCGCCACCGGGCAGCGTTGTTACCTTCAAATATTCCGGCCAAACAGCCACCGGCCTGCCACGATTTGCCAGCTTTGTGCGAGTGCGAAATGATGAACCAGAGGTGCCTGTTATTAAGTAAGTTTTCACCGTCTGGCCCAAACGCCGTTGCATTAATGGACTGTCATGGTGCATTCAGGCCACTGTGCTAGAGTTATTTGAGCTGACAGCTGCAATGTCGGCGTTGATGGAAAGGAACATTCTCCATCCGTTCTCTAATGAAGAGTCGAATACACATCACGTTTCTGGATCACTCTACCAAGTCAGGAGATAGCTCATGGAACATAAAGCCGCACAAGACGATTACGCTCGCGTGAAAGGCGATCTGACAGCTCTCAGGGAAGACCTAGCCGCACTGACCAAGGCCGTGGCCAACAGCCAGGCAAACAGTGCCAACAATCTGAAAAGTGAAATCAGCAAGGAAACCCACGCGATTTTCGATCAGCTGCGTGCAAGCGGTGACAAAGCGATAGCCCGCGCTACGGAAGCCGGCTCGCAAACGGTGGAAAGCGTTGAACACAAAATCGAAGAGCGCCCTTTTTTGAGCATCATTCTGATGTTTCTGGCGGGCATTGTGGTTGGTAAGATGCTCGATCGCTGACCATGTTTGATTCTGCCGCTATAAAAAGCACCATCCGCAAGGCCGCAGCCGCGCTGATTGGTTTTGTAATGGCGCTGATTTTGTTGGCGGCGCTGTTGCTTACCGGGCTGCATTTGCTGGTGAGCGCAGCCACCCTTGCGCTTGCCCCTTTGGTGGGGCAGGCCGGGGCGATGGCCATTTCCGGGCTGGTTTGCGTGTTGCTGGTTGCATTGTTTTTCTATCGACTGGTTAGCCCCGGAAGCTCTTCGAAAAGTCAAAGCGGTAGCGAGGGCAGTTCCAAAACTGCGTCCCGTTCGCCCATCCAGACTTTGCGTTCCGCGATCACAGACAACCCCCTGGAAGCCATTGCCATTGCGTTTGCAGCCGGTATTGCCGGGCACGACGATTCTCGCCTGCGGCGCCTGTTGCTTCAAGGCGGCATGTCGATGATGGAGCAGCCGGAAGAAAGCGCGGCTTCCCCTGCCGAACCTCAATCCCCTGGCGCAAACACTCCACCCTGAGTCAATTGTGCTTGCGTTGAACTCTGTTTATCCAGCCCGGTCATTGCGATCGCTCAGGGGTTTTTTGGTTTTAACAAACCTCTTTGCGCTACAGTGCCTGCTTTAAAGATGGTTACAGGGAGAAGCGTATGTCAGTTACTGATTCTATCGACTGGCGCGTCACGCCGGCCGCCGTGTGGCGAAGGCACCGTTCCGGCCTGCGTGCTATTCGCCGCCTGGATCCGGTTACCTGGGGGTCGTTGACCGGCGTAGACCAACAGCAGGAAGCGCTGGCGTTGAACACCGAACGTTTTTTGCAGGGGCAGCCGTCTAATAACGTGCTGCTTTGGGGCGCCCGTGGTACTGGCAAGTCGTCTTTGATCAAAGCGCTGCTGAACCAGTATCAGCCACAGGGTCTGCGGATGATTGAAGTGGATAAAGACGACCTGGTGCACCTGCCTGAAATTGTTGATGATTTATGGGATTTGCCCTATCACTTCGTTATTTTTTGCGATGACCTGTCATTCGAGGCGGGTGAAACCAGCTACAAAGCGTTGAAAAGCGTTCTGGAAGGTTCGCTGGAATTGCCACCGGAAAATGTCCGTGTTTACGCCACCTCGAATCGCCGCCACCTGATGCCGGAATACATGGCCGATAATATGAACAGCAGTAGTCGTGGTGGTGAAATTCATCCCGGCGAAGCCATAGAGGAACAGATTTCTCTGGCTGATCGCTTCGGCTTGCAGCTTTCCTTCTATGCGTTTTCTCAACAGCTCTACTTGCAGGCGATTGATGCTCTGTTTGTCGAAGTTGGCGATCGTGAGGCTCTGCACCAGCAAGCGATTCGTTTCGCGACCGCTCGCGGTGTCCGCAATGGCCGCACAGCGCAGCAGTTTTTCCGTCAGCACGGCCCGCGCTCGCCGCTAGTTGATTAACAGGCGATTAAGGCGGCGTCGGATTTACATCCGCGCCTGATTCGGCGGCAGGAAGCACCAGCCGGAACGCCACGCCGTCAAGGCCGTTTTGGCTCTGATTATCCGCGTCCAGTCGGGCCAGGTGGTAGTTCGCGATCAACTGCGCAATCAGCAGGCCTTGACCCAGATGATGTTCGGACGTGTTGAGTTCGCCTATTCTATGGGACACAAACGGCGAAAAAATATCGGCCCCGGCGGGCAGTCTGGAGCCTTGATTAAACACGCTGAGTCGCCAGCCCTGGTCAACTCGCCGCAAATCCAACTCAATGCGTTGGCCTTCAGGGGTAAAGTCCCGCGCGTTGTCGACTAACTTATCCAAAAGCTGTACCAACAGCTCCGGAGACCCCAAAACTGGACTGCCGTGCTGCGGGCCCTGATACACAATAACGTGGTGCGGGTCCAACGCCTGGTAGGCGGCTGTCACCTGCGTCAGCACTTCAGCCACATCAAACACTTCTTTGTGCTCGGCTTCCAGGCTCTGCTCCAGCCGTGCGGCCTCACTCATGCTGCGTAAAATACCGCTAAGCCTGGCCACGGCGCTTTGGGCGCGGGTCAGATAATTCTGCCGCTCGGCTTCGTCGGTGCAGTGAGTCAGGTTATCAAGGGATGAGCGCACCACCGCCAGTGGCGTTTTCAGTTCATGGGACAAACGCTGTGAAAAGCTTTCCAGGTATTGGTTGTAACCGTGAAGACTGCTGATCAGCTGATTAAAACGTTGCTGCAGCTGGCCCAGCTCGTCGTTACCGCTGTTTGGTCTGGCCTGTAATGGCACTTGGGCAGCCATTCGGCCATCGGTATCCACGCACTGGGTGACCCATTTCGCCAGTCGGCTAATGCGCCACGACAGCCAGCTGGCATAACCCAGCAAAACCACCACCAAACCAATAATAATTAGAAGGCTGCGGGCCAGCACGGTGCCCAGAGCGGCGCCTGAAATATTCAGCAGTTGATCCAGCGATTGCTCCAGCACCAGTGTTCGCCCACCAAACACCGGTGCCTGTGCGCTCAGCCACAGGCTACCGTTACTGTGGCGCATCAACGCCGCGGCTGGAAGATCAACCGGGAGCTGGCGCCAGAGCTCCTCATTCACCAGAAGCGGGTCGGGTTGGTTGGCCTTAACCAGCGCTTGCAGCAGATTTTGCCCGACCTGTTGCAGCCATGAGGTGTTTTCATCGACTGGGTTGATGAGTGCTGCACTAGGCTCGATGTCCGTCGTCGTTGCGGCCATGGCTGTGCGTTGCTGACGGGCGATAACCCAACCGGATTCCTCCATTACTCGCAGTTGTTGGCCGCTGTCTAGCCAACTGGCCAGCGCCTGTTCCAGATCCGCGTTGCGGCGAACCAAAGCGGCTGCTGGAATCTGCGCCAATGGCGGATTTTCAGCAGCCACGCCTTCGCCCCCATATAGGGCAAGGGTTATGCGGCTGCCTGGGGCTGGCCGGGGTAGGGCCAGTTCCAACTGCCAGCCATTGGCTACCGGTTGCCAGAACGCGTTCACGCCCGGGTCGGTTTTGGTCCAGTTAGCACCGCTGCGGGCCGGCAGCTGCCCGGGTGCCGACGGCCGTAGCAACCAGGCCTGACTACGCGGGTTTACACGAAGCTGATTGGCGCCACTGGACAGTTGCAGCAATAACCGGTGGTGGGCCTGCTGCGGCGCTCCGGGATTGAACAGCTGAGGCGGCTGGCCTGGAATGCGAATCAGCAGATACAGGGTTTTATCGCTGTGGCTGGCCTGCCAGTAAAGCGCGCTAGGCTGAGGGGCGGCCCCTGGCAGCTGCTGCCAGGGTTGAAGAGCGGATAGAGGCGCTTGCGCCGGCGGTGGGAAGGGCTTGGGGGAATCGTAGCCAGGCCAATCATCGGCGTAGCCGTCAAGCAGCAGGGCACTGTTCTGAGCTGAGGTATAAACCGCAAACGTGCCGGCGGCCAATGGAGGCTGTGCCAGCAGTTCATCACCCGCCAGCAGGGCCAGGCGATTTGCCTGTTGCTGCAACTGTTGCTGGGCCTGCTGGCGCAGAATGTTGTCTAACTCAAGCGCAAACTGAACCCCGGCAAGAGGAACCAGCAGCATTAACAGGCTTACCAGCAACAGCTGGCGTTTCAGACTCAGTGCGGCCACGCGCACGGCTCTTGGTTTAGGCCAGAAATGGCGCGCTCAGGCATTGTGGTCGTGCCAGCGGTAACCCATGCCGTAAACCGTCTGAACGCTGTTGAAGTCGCGGTCCAGAGCGCTGAATTTGCCGCGAATACGTTTGATGTGCGACGTCACCGTGTTGTCATCAAGTACCGTGCTGGCCGCGTCCATCAGCTGAACACGGCTGCGCACGTGGCCTGGGTGGCGGGCCAGTGCGTGCAGCATCCAGAACTCGGTGACCGTCAGCTCAACGGCCTGGTTGTTCCAGCTGGCGCTCATGCGGTCCAGGTTCAGTGTCAGCTTGCCTCTTGCCAGCAATTCGTCGGGCTGTTGCTGGGCCTGATTCCAGGCGTCTGCGCGGCGTAGCAGCGCATTAATGCGGGCTAGCAAGTGTTCCATGCTCATGTCTTTGGTGACGTAGTCATCTGCGCCCAGGCGCAGGCCGTGTACGGAGTCTATGTCGCTGTCGCGGGCGGTCAGAAAAATAATCGGCAGCGTGGCTGACTGCCGGCGTAAATCCTGGCACAAGGTAAACCCGCCCTCTGCTTCGTTCCCTAGTCCCACATCAATAATCGCCAGGTCCGGCAACTGCCGCTGTAACGCCTGCCAGGCAGCGGGCCGGTCACCGTAGGTAGACACAGAAAAGCCCCGGCGCTCGAATGCAGCGCGGTAATTGTCGCGGATGGCGGGTTCGTCTTCGATCAGTGCCAGATGCTTGTTCATAGCGGCCCGGTGAGTGGATGAGGGGTTAATAGGCGAGCAATGCCGCAAACCTAAGATAGTGGTGACGCTCGCGCGGCACAAGAGCAAAAGGGTCGTGCTGCGGGGCTTGCCACAATTGATCACAGTTGCCCGCTGCTGCTGCCATATTAGGGTCATACAGTGCTGTTGCAATGATTGCGGGCGCCTGCCGGGTGTCCGCAGCAATAACGCAACTTACTAACGTAAAATGGCGGTGCTGATTATGATGATGACAGGTCTGGTTTTTGCGCAGGTAATATCGTTCAGCCGTGTGTTGGTGCGCCGCGCCATAATCGGGTTGAGGCGTGGCCGTGATGCCGCCGGTTTGTGGCTGGTTATGTTGCTGATTATGTTCGTGCATCCGCTGTTTGGCGAAACCGGCGACGCCCTGGATTCTGCGGTATGGGTGTTTGAGCAAATTGGGACTGTCTCCGGGCCGTAAACCTGGCGTACACTTGTGCGCCAAAATATCGGACACAGAGTTGCTATTTTATGGCCCTAATGAGAAAAATACTGGCGTGGACGGGTGTATTACTGCTGTGTTTGCTGTTGATGTTGCTGTATCTGGCGAGGCCCTTTAATCCGGATAATAACCGTATTCTGGCCGGAGTGTGTGCCCGTTTCGGGCGCGCAGTGCTTGGTATGCAGCGCCCGCTGTACGGCGCCGACAATATGCCCAAAGACCGTTCCATGGTGGTTATCGCCAATCATCAGCATAACGACGATTTCCTGATTGTGGGGGATGTTGTGCCGCGGCGTGTGGTGGCGGTGGGCAAGTCGGGGCTATTGTGGGTGCCGTTTTTCGGACAGGTATTCTGGCTTGGTGGCAACGTGATTCTGAACCGTTCGCGCTCGCACAAATCCGTTGCCAGCATGCAGGCGGTAGGCGACACCATTGTTCACGAACGTAAAAGCCTGTGGGTTTTTCCAGAGGGCACGCGCAGCCGTGGTAAGGGGCTGCAAAGTTTTAAAAAAGGCGCATTTTACGCGGCCATTGCGTCTGAATCACCGCTGATTATGGTGTGTGTTGGCCAGTATCAGGACGACTCCCAGGGCTGGCTGGGCCGCCGCAAACTGGTTCCGCTCAGGATTTTGCCGGCCATTGAAACCACCGGCATGACCAACAAAGACATACCCGAACTGATTGCGCGTTGCCACAGTGCCATGGCCAAGGCAATTGCCGAGCTGGGTGAAACTAAGGCACAGTAAGTTAGCTTCTGCCACTTGTCAGCGCCGCAGGCATAGCCCGCGTGGGCACTTTATTGAACAACAGGACTGAATATGATTGTACCTATAACCGGTGTTTTCGCGGCTGTTATCGGAATTTTGCTGCTGTTTTTGTCTGCCGTTGTGGTCAAGTACCGAATCAAATACGGCAAGGATATGGGTATTACGGATGACCGCGATTTCGAGGCTGCCGTACGCGCTCACGGTAATCTGGTGGAATACGCACCGCTGACCCTGCTGATGTTGGGTATTGCCGAGCTGAACGGCGTTTCTAACGGTTTTATTTACTGGATTGGTATGGCTTTTGTGTTGGGGCGCATATTGCACGCCTGGGGCATGTTCCAGGGCCAGGGCGGGCCCCACAAGGCCCGCATGGTGGGTATTTTGCTAACCTGGATCTCAATTCTGATGATCGCCGTGCTGCTGCTGCTGAACGTGTTTCAAGTATACGGGTAGGTCGAAAAATGTCCGGGGTCTAGGCAATTTAGCCGGACAACGCGCTGGATACGCTGTGTTGCACGTACTCCAGTTCCACCCGGCGGTTGGCAACATGATCAGCCCGTGTTGCCAACGGGCGGTCTGGACCCCAGCCGACGGCTTTTAAACGATGTTCCTCCACGCCCTCTTCAATTAGAAAACGCTCCACGGCGCTGGCCCGCATGCGCGACAGAAAATGACCATAGTCGTTGCTACCAAAGGCGTCGGAATGCCCGTGAACGCGCACATGTAAATGAACATTGCGGCGCAAGTAGTGGCCGTGACGGGTAAGCATGTCCATGTCGGCGGTGCTAAGCTGATGCTTGTTGTAGCCGTAATGGAACTTCAACTGGCGGGGTTTGTGTGACTCGGCGCATGAATCTGGCTGAAAACCCTCGGCCAGGGCTGCGAGGGCCAGTAATTCCGGGTTATCCAAAACAAGAACGGTCATGTGGGGTTTCCTTGCATTCGGGGGCCGGCTGATAATGTTTTTACGCCGAACGATGATGTTCATAGCCGGATTTCGAGGCCGTACTATATATCAAGGCCGAACTATTGACGCGCAGAACAATAACAGCATTAGGCGGTTGGTCGATAGCGCCATTAAACCGCACAACTAAGGCCAGGCTATGACAAAACACGGCTTACAAGTGGCCAATTGTGATCAAATGTGATGACCCATGCTGATTATTCCCGCTGAAAACGCTGTTAACTGGAAACGCCCTCCCTGGATTACCTTAGGGTTGATGCTGGCCTGCATGCTGGTGTTCACCTTTTATCAGGGCGCCGACCAACGCAAGCTTCAGGTGGCTGTTAGCCATTATCTGAAAAATAATCTGCAGGCTCTGGAGGCTCCGGTTTACGAAGATTACCTGCTGCGCCAGATACGCCAGCAGGGCGATAGCGAGTCGGTTTACCAGCTGCAGCAGATGCGCAATCTTCAGGCCAATCAAAAAAATGGCTGGCTGGCGGTGACCCTGCTGATGGACCGCGACTTCTATCAGTATTTGCTCGATAACCGTGATCTGGTGTGGGCCAGCGCAGAGCGCGAACGCTGGCAACAGCAGCGGGGCTTTATTGAAGACAACTTTATTGGCCGGCTTAGTGCCCAGCGCTTTGGGCTGATACCCGCGCATTTGTCGTTGCACAGCCTTATCAGCTATCAGTTTTTGCACGGCGGCTGGGGCCATTTGCTGGGCAATCTGGTGTTTCTGTTTTTGCTGGGGTTTACCGTAGAGAAAGCTTTGGGAGCTGCGCGCTTTCTGCTGGCTTATCTGCTGTGTGGGGCGCTGTCTGGCTTAATGTTCACTGGCTTCTCTACGGGCAGCCTGGTGCCGCTGATTGGTGCGTCTGGCGCCATTTCCGGGCTGATGGGCATGTACGTGGCGATTTACGGCCTGCAAAAAATCCGCTTTTTCATTTTTTTGGGCGTCTACTTTAACTATTTCCGAGCGCCGGCTATCGCCATTCTGCCGGTGTGGCTGGGTAAAGAGATTTACGATTACTGGTACGCCGGTGCTACCGGTATTGCCTACGTGGCCCACGCTGGCGGTCTGCTGGCAGGTGCGGTTCTGGTGGGAGCCTTGGGTAAAAGCTGGTTCCAGGTGAAAGACACGTTTTTCGAGCCGGAACCCGGAGCGGAAGATGCCGCTTTTACCGAGGCTTACGGGCAAGCTATGGCGGCTATATCTACCCTGGACTTTGAGCTGGCTAGCGCGCGCTTTGAGGCTTTGCGAGAAGCTTACCCCCAGCGCGCGTTGGTGCTGCAACATCAGCAGCAACTGGCGCAACTGCGCCCGGACCTACCAGAGTATCGTCACCTTAGCCGCGAGCGGATGGGGGATGCGCTTAGCAGGCAGCAATTTGATCAGGTTATTGCGGTATGGCAGGAGTATCTGGCCAAAGGCGAGGCGCACCATCCGTTGGCGGCGGAAGACCACAATCGTGTGCTGTTTGCCAGCCTGAAACAGCATGATTTGAGCACCGCAGAAAAAGCCTTTGAGCGCCTGCGAGGCGCTGGCAGCGAGCTGATGGTCAGCGAGGCCTGCCGGCTGCTGGTGGCGGAATTTGAAAAACGCCAGATGGCACCCAAGGCCCAGTATTACCGGCAGTGGTTATAACGCTACGCTGGCGGCACCAGGCGCTCAACAGGCTTACGAATTAGCAAGGCGGAACATTAGTCCGCTACGTTAAAGCTGGCTTTGGGGCCGCGTAATGGCTGGCGTTCCTGCGCTTGCTCCAGAAAGTGCTGAATTTCTGGGTGCTGAGGGTGTTGCGGGCACTGGCGTTGAATAAAGCCCAGAAACGCCGTGGCTTTTTCCCACTGGCCCAGGCCGTTGGCCAGGGTTTGCGCGGCCAGCAGGTAGGCTGGCACCAGTGCCTGGCTGTCGGCAAAACGCTTGTGAAAATCCTGTAGCAGTTTCAATGCCAAACGATGGTGACTGCTGCGATAAAGCGCGCCGGCCACCGTTACCGAAAGCTCGGCGTCTTGCAAACGGAATTGTGGGTCTGCCTGCTGCAGCTGCACCAGCAAATCGGCCAGGGCCTTGCCATCATTGCGCGCTGCCAGCCAGGCCATGATGCGCGGATGGTTAGCGTGCAGGCTGCGAATGTCATTGCGCGCCGCCAGCAATCGGTAAAGTTGGCCAATGCGCAGCGAGTTGTCTGGCTCGCGCTTGAGCTGTTCCAGCAGCAGAGCCTGCGCGCGATCGTAGTTGCCATCTTTCAGGTTCATGTCCAGATCGGCATCAAAGCGCTGGCTTTGGTCGCGGTGGTGCTGGTCCTCGGGTTCAATAGGGTCCTGGTAGTCCGCAGCAAAACCCAGCTCTTCCTGATACTGAAACAGCAGATAACCCAGCATGTGAAACAGCATTAGGGTGAAGGTGCTGTTAAGAAAACCTGCCAGCGGCCGCGATACCCATTCTGAAAAGTGCGTTAAAGCAAAATCCTGTGCCGCGCCAGACGCCAGCACCAGAAGAATCAGGTAACCGTAGAGCAGGAAGTAGGGGCTGCCGATGCGGGCGATCAAAGTGGCCAGGTTCAGGGGGTTTACCGCCGCGCCCACGCTGCGCTCCATGGCCAACACCATAATGCTGGCGGGCAGGGCTAGCACCACAAACGCCAGCGTCAGCAGTAATAGCAAGGGTCCCCCCAGCATGCCCGCGGCCGTCACCAGTCCGCCCATCAGCGCAAACACCAGAATCTGCAATATCACAATGTTAAAGCCGCTGCCGCTAAAGGCCTCGGCCAACGGTGGTGGCTTCAGGTGGCCTTCTGCGGTGCGATTGATAACGGCGTAGGTGTATTTCATCAACGCCAGCGCCAGCAACAGCCACACCAGCATGCCCAGCAGATTCTGAGGCACCAGGGCCGGCACCAGGGTACAGATGGCGATAACCAGCAGTGGATCAGTGTGGAATGGATAGCGGAAAAACGCCCCCAGCCGGTGCCAGAACGGCACTACCTCGGTTGCGGCCCCCAAATAGCGCATTGCCTTGCTGCACTGGGGGCAAATCCCGCGACGTTGTTTGGCGTTAGCATCTGGCATGCAGCGGGCGCAAAAATGCAGCTGGCATTCACCGCAATGCCATTTGGCCGGGTCGCCGGGGTGATAGTGGCAATAGTGTTTCAAAATGTGTCTGCGTCCTGACTGGCTTGGGTGCGGTAGCTATAATCGCAAAAGCGCTGCCTAAAGAATACGTTGTTCCCGTCGTTAACTAAAACTGGCACGCCGCTGCCACCAACCCACCCTTTTTACCTGACTAAGACGGGAAACTTAGCTTTGAAACACAAACCTCTAATTCTTCTGGCCAGCGCGGTGTTTTTGCCGCCCGCCAGGCCGGTAACGGCGTTGACATCAACCACAGTGCACGGCTCTATGTGGTTACTAAAAACAACCAGCGCCAGCTTTTGTGGTGTTTGATGCCGGTATTCTGGCGTTTTTTGCGATCAGTTTGGCCTCCGATCAGAAGCGGTCTTGGGAAATGATCGCTCTGGTGAGCGCCTTTGACAAAGAACAGGACTTGCGCGGTCGCCTTGTAGCCAGCGAAGGCGATCTGGCGGGCAGCTCGTTCAATACCATGACGGAGCGTTTTAGCGAGCTGATTGAGACTGTACGTTCGCTGTTCGGCAATCTGCGCACCAGCGCCAGTGCGTTGATGGTCGCGGGCAGCTCCACCGATCGCATTGCCGACGTCCAGCAGGCCCAGACCGACCAGGCCGCGGCGGAAGCGGCCAGTCGCTCGGCGGAAGCCTCAGCCGAAGGCGGGCGTCATATTCACAGCGCCATTGCCATGACCGACGCCACCAACACGGCGCTGACGGATTCCGCCCGCATGGTGACTGAACTGGTGGAAAAGGTTCAGTCTATCAGCAGTTTTATTGCATCTATTAACGATATTTCGGACCAGACCAATCTGCTGGCGTTGAACGCGGCTATTGAAGCCGCCCGCGCTGGCGAGCATGGTCGCGGTTTTGCGGTGGTTGCGGATGAGGTGCGGCAACTGTCGCGGCGTACCCAGGAATTCACCACGGAAATCCGCGCCACCATGGACGGCCTGGCCAATGTGTCGGAAACCACTTTGGCCGCGATTGAAATGGGGGGGACCCGCTCGCGGGAGACGCTCAATGCGATGAAGCAGACCGGTGAGGCGATTACGATTATTGAAGCGGCCATTGCCGAAGTGAACGGCATGAACCTGCAGATTGCATCGGCTACCGAGCAACAGGCAGTGGCATCCGGGCAGATCAACCAGAGCGTTTAGCTGGTGGCTGAACAAAGCCAGGACGTGT
Organism: Marinobacter sp. LV10R520-4; assembly: GCF_002563815.1. Lineage (NCBI taxonomy): Bacteria > Pseudomonadati > Pseudomonadota > Gammaproteobacteria > Pseudomonadales > Marinobacteraceae > Marinobacter > Marinobacter sp. LV10R520-4. The sequence goes on from NZ_PDJM01000001.1 coordinate 1,906,308, forward strand.
TGCGCGAAGCCAAAAAAACCCAGATCATGGTGACCGACATCGAGCAGATGATTGGCCAGGTAGATGAGCTTATCGCCGGTTACACAACTCGCTAAAATCGGCTAAAACTGACCATAGAATGAATGTTAACGCTTCACTATTCAGCCCGTGAATAGTGAAGATCTCCGTTATGGAGTTGCAGTCTACTGAAACGGTGCGATAGTAGTAGGAGCTACATTCACCGCAGGAGGCACGCTATGTCTAGTGAACTTCACAGTCAGGATAGCCTGAACACCCTTAGCAGTCTAAAGGCTGGAAACACCACCTATCATTATTACAGCTTGCCGAAAGCGGCGGCTGAGCTGGGTGACCTTGACCGCCTGCCGTTTTCGCTGAAAGTGCTGTTAGAAAACCTGTTGCGCAATGAAGACGGCACCACCGTAGACCGCAGCCATATTGATGCCATGGTGCAGTGGCTCAAAGATTGCAATTCCGACACTGAAATTCAGTTTCGCCCGGCGCGGGTGCTGATGCAGGACTTCACCGGCGTGCCCGGTGTGGTGGATCTTGCCGCCATGCGCGACGCCGTTAAGCTTGCGGGCAAAGATCCGGCAATGATCAATCCGTTGTCGCCGGTAGACCTGGTGATTGACCACTCCGTGATGGTCGATAACTTTGGCGATGCTTCAGCCTTTAAAGACAACGTGGCCATGGAGATGGAGCGTAACCAGGAGCGTTACGAATTTCTGCGTTGGGGCCAGCAGGCGTTTGATAATTTCCGCGTGGTGCCGCCCGGCACCGGCATCTGCCACCAGGTGAACTTGGAATACCTGGGCAAAACCGTGTGGCACAAACAGCTGGGCGACAAAACCCTGGCCTATCCGGACACCCTGGTAGGCACCGATTCGCACACCACCATGATCAACGGCCTGGGTATTTTGGGCTGGGGCGTGGGCGGCATTGAAGCCGAAGCCGCCATGCTGGGCCAGCCAGTATCGATGTTAATTCCCGAAGTGGTAGGCTTTAAAATCAGCGGCAAATTGCGCGAAGGCATTACCGCCACCGATCTGGTGCTGACCGTTACCGAAATGCTGCGCAGCCATGGAGTCGTGGGCAAGTTTGTCGAATTTTACGGCGACGGCCTGAAAGACATGCCGGTGGCCGACCGTGCCACCATTGCCAACATGGCGCCTGAATACGGTGCCACCTGCGGTTTCTTCCCGGTAGACGAACAGACTCTGAAGTATTTGCGCCTGACCGGCCGTGAGGAGCAGCAGGTCGAGCTGGTAGAAGCCTACGCCAAAGCACAGGGACTGTGGCGTGAACCCGGCCACGAGCCGGCGTATACCGATACCCTTGAATTGAATATGGATGAGGTCGAAGCCAGCATGGCCGGCCCCAAGCGCCCGCAAGACAGGGTGGCGCTGAAGAACATGAAAGCCGCGTTTGAACTGGTGATGGAAACCGGCGAAGGCGCACCCAAAACGAATGACAAACGCAACAACGCACTTGAATCTGAGGGTGGGCAAACCGCCGTCGGTGTCGACAACAGTTATCATCATCACTCGAGTCAGATGCTGGCTATGAACGGCCAGGAAACTCGCCTGGATCCGGGTGCGGTGGTGATTGCGGCGATTACCTCGTGCACCAACACGTCCAACCCCAGCGTTATGATGGCCGCTGGCCTGGTAGCACAAAAAGCGGTCGCCAAAGGTTTGAAAACCAAGCCTTGGGTGAAGACGTCGTTGGCGCCAGGCTCGAAAGTGGTCACAGAGTATTTGCGCGCAGGCGGTTTCCAGGGCGACCTGGACAAGCTCGGTTTTGATCTGGTGGGCTACGGTTGCACCACCTGTATCGGTAACTCCGGGCCGCTGCCCGAGGCGGTGGAAAAAGCCATTAACGATGGCAATATGACGGTGGCCTCGGTGCTGTCTGGCAACCGTAACTTTGAAGGCCGGATACACCCTCTGGTGAAAACCAACTGGTTGGCGTCGCCGCCCTTGGTAGTGGCTTACGCGCTGGCGGGTAATGTAAGGGTGAATTTGCTGGAAGATTCGCTGGGTGACGACAAAGACGGCAACCCGGTGTATCTGAAGGACCTGTGGCCCAGCCAGCAGGAAGTGGCCGAAGCGGTGGGAAAAGTCAAAACGGACATGTTCCGCACCGAATACGCCGCCGTGTTCGACGGCGATGCCGCCTGGCAGGCTATGGAAGTCCCTGAAACCACGGTTTACAAGTGGTCAGACGATTCCACCTACATCCAGCATCCGCCCTTCTTCGAAGGTATGGGGCCTGAGCCTGAGCCGATCGACGACATTCGCGAAGCGCGCATTCTGGCGCTGCTGGGCGATTCGGTCACCACCGATCACATATCCCCAGCCGGTTCATTCGCGGCCGACAGCCCTGCCGGAAAGTACCTGCAGGAGCGCGGGGTAGAACCAAAGAATTTCAACTCTTATGGCTCGCGTCGTGGCAATCATGAAGTGATGATGCGCGGCACGTTTGCCAACGTGCGCATCCGCAATGAAATGCTGGATGGCGTGGAAGGCGGTTATACTCGCTACGTGCCAGACGGTAAACAGATGCCGATTTACGACGCTGCCATGAAGTATCAGGAGCAGGGCATACCACTGGTGGTGATCGCCGGCAAGGAGTACGGCTCCGGTTCCAGTCGCGACTGGGCCGCCAAAGGCCCTCGCCTGTTGGGCGTACGAGCGGTAGTAGCCGAATCTTACGAGCGTATTCACCGCTCCAACCTGATCGGCATGGGCGTAATGCCACTGCAATTCCAAAGTGGCACCGACCGCAAAACCCTGAAATTGACCGGCGACGAAACCATCGCCATTGATGGCTTGTCTGGCGACATCACGACCGGGCAAATTCTGACCATGACGGTCACTTATGGGGATGGCACAACCGCAAGTTGTGATTTGCTATCGCGCATAGACACAGCGAACGAAGCGGTGTACTTCCGCCACGGCGGGATTCTGCACTATGTGGTTCGGGAAATGCTGCGCACTGCCTGATTTGTGTCGCTAAAAGTCGTTATGATCAAAAGGCCAGCTACCTGAAGGGTACTGGCCTTTTGTTTATGTGGTGGTGCGAGCATCAAAGCCTGTAATGTTGTGCGCGCAGTTTACGATCGTATATTCACCATCTTGTCTGAAATTTTTTGGCAGGTGCGTCGTTTTGGTAAGTGTCACTAAGGGAATAAGCCACAGGATGAATGTGTTGATTGTTGACAGCGACGACAACATGGTTGCTTTGCTGACCAGTATTTGTGTCGGTGTAGACCCAAGGGTGCGAGTGCACGGATTTGGCTTTGTGCAGAACGCTTTGGACCACTGGGAAGTTCACGGAGCGGATTTGATACTGGCGGATGTGGACCTTCCCGATGGCAGCAGTCTGGAGCTGATTCGCCGTGTGCGCCGCTCGCAAAGCGAGGTGCCCGTGTTAATGATCAGCCGAACGGCCGATCGTGAATCCATATTGAAGGCGGCTCGGCTGGGCATCAGTGGCTTTGTCAGTAAACCGTTCAGCGTTGAATCATTGCACCAGCGGCTGCGCAGTTTGCTCCCCCAGGGGCAGGTAGGTGGCAGTATGAATCTGAACGAGCACATTGCAGCAGCTGTTAGCACCATGGTGCAGCTACCCGGAGCCCCGAACACCGCTGAAATAATCGAGCTGCTTCAGCGCGGCCAGGATGTCAGCGCGGCAGAGCTGGTGCGATCATGGCGTAACGAAGTTTCAGTAACGGCACGTTTACTGGCGGTTGCGGGCAGTATTTCTTTTCGCCGCTCCGGACTGCCGGTGACAACACTGAAAGATGCCATTCTGGCTCTGGGTGTACCTATGGCACTGAATCACGCGCTGGCGCTGTCGTTGGATATTTGTGGCCAGTTGGCGCATCCGCTACTGGCAGAAAAAGCAAAAGGATTGCTGGCGCAGGCCGTGGCCGTGGCCGACGGTGCGTACCGGCTGGCATTGAAGCTTGGTGAGCCTGCCGTACCCTGCCATACCGCTGGATTGTTGAGCCGGGCCGGAGACTTAGCGGCGTTAAAACTGATGCAACAGTACTGTGACTCAGGCGACAAAACCCTGAGCGCTGAGGAGATAGACCAGGCCCTGGCCGACTGGGCGCAACCCTTGGGCAATCAGATTAAAGTGCACTGGCGCCTGCCGCTGCAGCTGCGGGAGCTGGTCGGTGCTGTACATTTTTTACCGCGGGAAACGGTGAACCAGTCCAAAGTGATTATGCGGGCTGCCGGATTATACGAGAGTGGGCTAATAGACAGTGATGACGGTAAGTGGTTACTGCGTCGGCTCGGGCTGGAGGGTATAGGTTAAAGCGCGGTCTGGCTCCTAACGGTGGCTGCTATTCGGGCAATCGGTTAAAATATGCCACGCATTTTTGACAAACATCCATCAAGGCCATTATGTCTTCTTCTTCTGAATCTGCGAATGAAATCAAAGCCCGCCTGAATCTTGAAACCTCCCGTATTCACTGGCATGACTTGCAAACATACTATGCCCGTGGACAAGTTGTGCAAGTGGCCGCCGACACTGATTTGTTAAACGTGGCATGCGAGTTGGTTGCCGACAATAAGGCGCAGTTTGAACACTGGCTGGCCAGCGGCAGGGTGGGGGATGTTACGCCGGATCTGGCCCGAGCCTGGTATCAGAACAATACCGAGTTGTGGGCCGTTGTAATCGCGCCCTGGGTGCTGGTGCAAGACCGTGCCGACGGCGAGTTGCACTGATGCTGACCGGAGTGCTGCTGATACTGGCGCCGCTGTTTCTGGGCTTTGCCATTTCTATTTCCAACCGTCGCGCGATGACCACCATCCACTACTCGGTAGAAACCCTGGTGTACCTGATTCTGGGTATGCTTGGTTTGGGGCTAGGGCAAATGGACGGCTTGGGCAGTCAGCTCGGCACCATGGCAAGCCAGGTGTTGGCCCTGGTGGCACTGTTGTTGCTGTGCAATATGGGCGGCTTGTGGCTGTTTCACCGCTGGCGCCCGCTGACGGTGAACAGCGCGGAACAGTCGGATAGCCCGGGCTATCGGCGGCTGTTCATGGCAGCGGTAAGACCCTTGTTCGCGGCGCTGTTTGGCTTGTTGTTGGGTTATTACCTGTTGCCGGCTATACCGTTTATTGATCAGATCGCCACCGGCCTGCTCATGCTGCTGCTGCTGCTGATTGGCTTGCAGCTTCGTAACGCTGGCTTGTCGCTGCGCAAGCTGCTGATGAACGTGCAGGGCCTGGGTATTGCGCTGGTTTTAATGGCCAGTTCAATGCTGGCGGGGGTGTTGCTGATACCGGTGTTAGGTTTACCCTGGCATCAGACATTGGCACTGACTTCAGGCTTTGGCTTTTATTCTTTGTCGGGAATTGTCATTGGTGATGCCTTGGGCCCCGCCTGGGGCGGGGTGGCGTTTATGAACGACGTACTGCGCGAAATTATCGCTCTGGCCATTATTCCGCTGGTAATCGCCCGCCGCCCGGCAATGGCCATTGGTTATGGCGGCGCCACTTCTATGGATTTTACCCTGCCGGTGATTCGCAGCAGCGGAGGCCTGGCCTGCGTGCCGGTGGCCATCGCCTCCGGCTTTTTGCTGTCGTTTTTCGCCCCGGTGTTCATGGGGCTGTTTTTGTCATTAGGCTAGCCGGCTTGTGGGCTTAGCCCGCCGGAAAAAATGTGCGCAGGCTGTTGTGGTAGGTCTGCTCGATCACTTGCTGCAATGGCAGCTCTTTTACTTCGGCAATTTTTTCGGCCACAAAGGGCAGGTAACAAGGTGCGTTTTCACGCCCGCGATAGGGTACCGGCGTCAAAAACGGCGCGTCGGTTTCCAGCAAAATTTGCTCGATGGGCGACATACGCACAATATCCCGCACGTTCTCGGCTTTGTTAAAGGTGGTAATGCCGTTAAAGCCCAAGCACCAGCCCTGGTCCAGGGCATAGCGCGCCAGCCCAGGGCCGGAGGTAAAGCTGTGAATCACGCCGCGCCGGGTCAGGCTGGTTTCGAACTCGCGCAGAATTTCAACCATGTCGTCGTCGGCGTCGCGGCTGTGAATCACCACCGGTTTGTTGTGGTCACAGGCAATTTTTAACTGGCGGCGAAACACGGTGCGCTGCACCTCGCGGTCAGCGTGATCGTAGTAATAATCCAGACCGATTTCACCCACCGCGACGATTTTTGCATCGCCGGCGTGGGTGCGAATTTCAGCTTCTACTTCATCGTTGAAGGTTTCGGCTTCGTGAGGATGAATTCCCTGGGTGCCATAAATCCAGGGCGCAAGCTGGCTCAGTTGCCGCACCCGCTCAAGGTTATCCGGAGAGACCGCAATAGTGATGATGCGCTCAATGTTCAGCTGCTCACTTTGCAGTAGAATATCCTCGAGCGGGCGCTCTTTGAGGTAGTCCAGATGGCAGTGGGTTTCTATGATAGGGTGATCAAATCGTGGAATGTCACGACGCTTCTTACTCATGGGGCACTCGCAATACGTTGTCGGCAAGGAATGTCGCCATATTAACAGCTTTACCCGTTGTTCACCCAGCCAAAGGAGAGTTCTATGCACGTTGTGGTGATTGGTGGTGGTGTGGTTGGTGTAACCACAGCTTGGGAACTTTGTCGCCGCGGCCATCAAGTGACCGTTCTGGAGCGTCACAGCCTGGCAGGTAATGAAACCAGTAAGGCCAACGCTGCGCAGCGCTCTTACGGTGTTGTGTATCCCTGGGCCGACCCGTCTATGGTGCTTAAAGCACTGCCTTGGTTGGTAAAACAGGATGGGCCGTTAAAAATGGGTTTGCCGCCGTCGCTGGCAACCATTCGTTTCATGTTTTCGACGTTACGCTACGCCTGGTCGCCGGGGCTCTTCGGTTTTAACCGGCGCGCCATGTTGCGCCTGGCCAAGCACAGTCGAGAGCGTTTCCTGGTTCTGGAAAACGAGCTTGAGCTGGACTTTGACGGTGCCCATGAAGGCCTGTTGCATTTAGCCAGTACGCCGGAGGCGTTGGACGGCTATCGCAAGATTCAGCACTTACTGAGTAGTATGAACATTCCCGCACGTATTTTGAACGCCGCCGAGGTAGAACAGTTAGAGCCTGGCCTGAGCGGCAACGGGCCACTTTACGGCGCGCTCAGCTATGACACCGACGGCACCGGCGACTGCCATCTGTTCAGCCGTGAATTGGCGCGGGCTTGTGAAGAAAAAGGCGTGGTGTTTCGCTATGAGGTAGACGTAGAACAACTGCTGGCAGACGACCGGCGTGTCAACAGCATTATGTTGCGTACCAAAGAAGGGCAGCGGGAAAACCTGAACGCCGATGCGGTTGTCGTCAGCGCCGGCTGCTGGTCTGATAAGCTGACCCGGCCCCTGGGCCAGCGACTGCCGATTTATCCGGTGAAAGGCTACAGCCTGACGGCAACCATTACCGATGCACAAAAAGCGCCAAAATCCACCATACACGATGACCAATACAAGGTAGTTATGACCCGCTTGGGCGACCGCTTGCGGGCAACGGGGTTTGTGGAATTGAACGATTTTGACCGGAGCATTCCGCAGGCACGCCTTGAAACCATTAAAAAGTCGGTTCGCAGTCGCTTTCCGGGTTGCACAGACATCGATAGCGCAGAAAGCTGGACCGGGTTTCGCCCGATGACGCCAGATGGCCCTGCGATCATTGGCCGTGGCAACCGGGAAAATCTGTATTTGAATACCGGCCACGGCGTATTCGGTTGGACGCTCGCCGCTGGAAGCGCGGATGTGATCGCCAGTGTGATCGATAACCAGGAGCCGGCGGTGTGCCTGGATGCTTTCCGCCCAGAGCGTTTCAGCGAGTAGGGCGCTTGGGCTTTATCGGCCGCTAGCGAATAAATAGAAACAAAAAAAGGCACCCGAAGGTGCCTTTTTTATACTTCATTTCATCAGACTGGAAGTCTTAGCGACGCACTTGAATGCGAGCTTCAACCCGACGGTTGGCTGCACGGCCAGCGTCTGTGCTGTTGTTAGCAATGGGCTCGGCTTCACCGTAGCCTTTGCTGGATACGCGATCCTGGCTGATGCCCAGTGCGCCGGTTAAGCGATCGGCAACAGATGTTGCGCGGCGCTCTGACAACTTCTGGTTGAATTCAGCTGTACCGGTACTGTCGGTGTGGCCAGCAATTTCAACGTAGGTGTTGCTCTTGGCCTCTAGCGTGTCAGCGATGGCACGGATCTGGCTGTCATAAGCATCACCAATCGTGGCGCTTTCCAGCGGGAATTGAACTTCAATTTCCGTGGTGCTAATGGTTTCAGTGATGCCTTCACAGCCGTCTTTGTCAACTTTCACGCCAGCGGCGGTGTTCGGACATTTGTCTTTGCTGTCCACTACGCCGTCTTTATCGCTGTCCAGTTCACAACCGTTAGCGTCAACTTTGGCGCCGCGGGGGGTGTTAGGGCACTGGTCACGGGTGTCGGGCACGCCGTCGTTGTCAGCATCAGCTGGCGGCAGGGGTGCTGGAACCGGAGCCGGGGCTGCCTGGCCAACGGTGCGGGTGAACGCAACGCTGATACCTAAAGACGCCATGGTGTCGAAAGTGCTTTCATCAATGCCGTGGAATTCACGCAAATCGCCACGCAGGGATACGCGATCGCTGATGTTGTAACGTATGCCGGCACCCAGGTTTACGCGGGTTTCGTCGCTGTTGAAGCCTGGGGTAGACGGGCCAGTGCCGTCAAAGTTGGCGTGACCGGCACCCACAGATACGTATGGGTTCCAGGCGCGGTCCGGGCCGGCAAAGTAGTAAGTACCGTCTACGCGTATTTCGTCAAAATCGGTAGAGCCGCCGGTGTATTTGCGCTCTGCGTTAGCTCGCGAGTAAACGGCTTCTACTGCCCAGTTCGGCAGAAAGCGATACTCAATGCCCACACCGTAGGTGTCAGACTCATCCAGATCCCGCTTGTCACCAAAGTACTGGTAACCGGCAAATGGGTTCAGGTAAATGGTTTCCTGGCGCTCAGCCAATGCAGGAACTGCAAAAGATGAGGCAAGGGCTGCAATAGCGACCGGACGCAAAAATTTCATAAACGCTCTCCATTTCGATTATTAAGCTTCAGGAAATCTACGAATTTGTGATCGCCATCAACTCTTGCAGCTAAATTAGGCTATTGATACGTAAAATTCAAAACAAGCTTATGTAATGTTACCTTAGGAGTTATACGGGTATGCATATAAGGTATTTATATAAATTATTGATTTTAAAAATATAATTTTAATTTCGGCATCTGAACTCGTGTTAATTTAACGAGCTGAAGTAGAGGTGGGCGCTTTGCTTGCTGAAATTGAGGGTATCGCCGTTATCAAATCGAACTTCAAAGGCTCTTTCATCCTCACTGACAACGGTTCCAGCGCCAAATATGGCGTGTTGCAGCCGTTCTCGCTGCCATAGGGGTTGGTCATTGTCTTCCTGGCTTGTTTCGCCGCTCAGGGTTACGCCTTCGCGGCGACCGTAACGCTCGCTAATCGCCGTTAGCGGGGCGCTCAGGGTTATAGCGTTGCTCCCGTCTGGTTGATGCAAAGCGCCGCCCAGTTCGTCGGAGAGCTCAAAGCAACACTCTGCAACAAAGCGGCTGGGGCCCTGGTCGCCGTCAAGGTGAGGGCGGCTGCTGGCGGGGCGCGTAATCAAGTGCAACTGCTGCCGGCTGCGAGTAATGGCCACGTACAATAAGCGCCGTTCGCTTTCCAGGTGCGCGCGCAGATTGTCTTCAGCGCGGGGGCTGTAAGGCAGGTACTTCTCCTGCAGACCGGGCACGATGACCGTTGGCCACTCCAGACCTTTGGTGCGGTGAATGGTTGACAGCAGAACGCCGGCGGGCGTGGTGTCTTGCCCATCGTTGCGGCGGGCACCGGCCTGTTGTTTCAGCGTGTGCAGGTGGGCCAGGGCTTTTTCGGCGTTAACATCCAGGCTTTTCAGGTATTGCCGAAAGCCGTGAATGGTGTCGATTCGCTCTTCCGCGCTGTCGTGGGTCAGGGCCAGGCTGCGAATGCCCTCGTACAGGTCGGTGCTGTCGGCGTACACGCTGATCAGCCCGGCTACCGGGCCGCGGTAACCGCTTAGCTGGTTCAGGGTGTCACCGAGCTTGCGCAGCTTGCGGGCCGCCATTGGGGCCAGGGCGTTAAAATCCATCGCCAGTATGCGCTGCGCCCAGTCTTCGCCAAAGCCTGCTAGAAAGCGTGCGAGCTGGTCCAGTTCTGGCTCTTTCAGACCGACGTGTGGAAAGCGCAGCAGTTGCCGCGCCAGCTCTAGGCGGTCGCTGTCAGGCAACGCTTTAAGCTGCCCTGTCACCACCTGCAACAGCGCCATGACGGCCTGCACTTCGCGACTGAACAGCGCACCTTTACCGGCATCAATGCGGTAGGGCACTTGCCGCGCCAGCAGTTTCAGTTCAATTGCAACGCTTTGGCTCCATACCCGGAACAAAATAGCGGTATCGGTCACCTGTTCTGCGGTCATCGCCTGCAGTAGTTGCAACACGGTATCGGCGTCATTGTCGTGGCGGTGCAGGGTAACGGTGGTGGCGGGCGTAGACGGGTGTGCATGGCAAAGTAAGTCTTTACGGCCACTGTTGTTGTGAATCAGATGGTTGGCTAGCAACGCTACCCGGTGGCCATAGCGGAAACTGTAGCTTAGGGTTTGTTCCAGCGGGCTTTCAAATTCGTCGCTGAAGCGGCGCAGAATAAATTCCGGTTTGGCACCACGGAACTCGTAGATAGTCTGGTCCGGGTCGCCCACCACGGTTACCCGGGCCCGGTCGCCGGCTACGTAGCGCAGCAACAAGTGCTGAATTTCGTTGGTGTCCTGATACTCGTCCACCAGAATCAGGTCCATTTTATTGGCCACCAGTCTTTGCAGGGGCGGGTTCTGGTGAATGGCCATGACCGGCTCGTACAGCATGTCGGCAAAACTGATACGGCTCTGGCCTTTGCGCCATTGCTCGAAACTGTGGAACAGGTCAATCAGGTAGCGCTGGCGTTCAGTGAATTCCATGTCTTCAAACACGATTTCAGCAGGCGAAAGGCTGGTTTTCACCCGGTCAATAAAGCCGGTGGCGGTTTCTATAAATTCTTTTTTGTTCCGCCGCAGCTCGTCGGCCAGGTCTTCCGGCACCAGCCGGCGACTGAGCTGAAATACCTGATAGTTAATTTCCGCGTCGCTGAGAATGTTAGCGGAAAAATTGGGCAGATAGCCCTCCCGCACAAAACGCCGGTAAAGCCGCAGGCCCATGGCGTGATAGGTGCGTATTTCCGGCAGCGCCAAGCCACTATTGCCGCACACCGTTTGCAGTTTGCGTTCGAAATCCATCTTGGCGCTGCGGTTGAACATCAGCACCAGCATACGGGCAGGATCGTGCCCCTGGTGCAGCAGGTAGCGAATACGCCATGCCAGGGTCGTGGTTTTGCCACTGCCGGCGACCGCGGTAATCACCGCGTGTTCAAAGCCGGCGCTAATAATGCTCCGTTGCTCGTCGGTCAGAAACTCGGGCAGCACCAGTTGTGCAGCTGGATTCGCCAGGGCCGTTGCGGCAGTGTGGGGTTGATGCTGGTAATCGATAGCGGGTGGTTGCTGTGGCATGGCGCCATTGTAATCGGCAACTGGTCGCGGGCACAGGCCTGTTCCATAATGGCGTCGTCATTTTTCATATTCAGCAGTTCAAACGCACCTTAAAAACACCTATTAAGAGCACGGTTATGGCGTTTACACCGGATTCACCCAGCCCCGGCGCTCTGCAGCACTTGCGCGCTGAATTACGGCACGCCGGTGAACGCAGACTGGTGCTGATGGAGGGCGACCGCAGTGCGGCATTGCGCTGGTTGACGACCGAACTGCCATTTTTAACGGTAGATCAGGGCCTGTGGGTCAGCACCAGGGCCGACAGTCCCCTGCTGGCCTTGCAACTAGCGACACCGGCGCAAGCAAGAACGTGGCTGGGGCGTGAGCTAGACCTGCTGGTGTGGGACGGCTTCAGTGGCAACCCACCTGACGGGCTGGCGGCGCTGGCTGGCACATTAACGGCTGGCGGCCTGTGGTTCTGGCTGATGCCGCCGCTGGCGCAATGGGGCACATTTGCTGACCCGGACTACGCCCGCACCGGCCTTGATCAGGCCAGTGAACACCCCTTTGCTGAGCGCTTGGCGAAGATACTGTGTGATACGCCAGACGTCATTCGGCTGGATGTGAGTGGGGATGAGAGCACGAACGCCACCATAAACTCAGAACTGGGCCGTGTGCGGAACGAATTAAGCCGACGCCGACCCGCAACGGCGTTCTGCGTTAGCGGCGGGCCCGAGCAGGACCAGCTAGTGCAAGCGCTGGTGCGTTTTGGCTTGGGGCGCCGGCGCCGTCCGCTGGTGGTTACCGCTGATCGCGGCCGCGGCAAATCGGCAGCCTTGGGCTTGGCGGCAGCGGAGTTGCTGTTGCAGGGCCGCCAGCGAGTATTGCTGACTGCGCCTTCGGCCGAACAGGTGGCTACCGTTATGGCCCACGCCCGTGAGCGCCTGGGAGCCCAACTGCAAAGCCAATCGGCTACTGAACTGAACACCACCAGCGGCGCCAGCCTGACATTCGTATTGCCGCAACAGCTGCTGGCGGACAAACCTGCCGCCGAAGTCGTGATGGTCGACGAAGCCGCCGCCATAGCCGCGCCGCTGTTGCAGCGTATTTTGCTAGGCTGGCCACGGGTGGCCTTTGCCACCACTGTGCACGGCTATGAAGGAGCCGGGCGGGGATTTGCGGTGCGCTTTCGCGAACAGTTGGACCGGTACACGCCTCACTGGCAAGAGCGTACTCTTTCGCAGCCAGTGCGATGGGCGGCCAGTGACCCGCTGGAGCCGCTGGTTTTCCGCTTGTTCTTGTTGGCGGCGGAAAGCCAGAACAACACACAACAGCAGACGCCTGATCCCTTGCTGGTACTGGAGCCGGTTCTGGAGCTAGAGCGCTGGCAGCCGGCTCAGGCAACAGAAAATGATTTGGCGGAAGCTTTCGGGCTTTTGGTGAACGCTCATTACCGCACGACGCCGGCAGACCTGCGCCAGTGGCTGGACGACCCCGCCGCCGTCAGCTGGCGAGCTCGCATAAATGGACGCACGGTGGGATTGTTGTGGGCCCAGGGCGAAGGCGAATTTTCAGCGCCTTTGGCGCAGCAGGTCAGCCTTGGGCAGCGCCGGCTGCGCGGGCATTTGTTGGCACAGTCGCTGGCGTTACACGCGGGCCTGCCGCAAGCGGTTCAGCAGCATGGTTTACGGGTAACACGAATTGCGGTGGCGGCCCCGCAGCGGCGCAGCGGGATTGGCCAGCGCCTGGTGTCTGCCGCTAAGGCCTATGCCAAAGCGGAAGGCTTTGATTATATCGGCAGCAGTTTTGGTGGCACGCCTGCGCTCCTGACTTTTTGGCAGCGCCAGGGGTTGCAGCCGGTGCGTCTGGGTTTCAGCCAGGAGGCCAGCAGTGGTGAATATCCGTTACAGGCTGTGTGCGGGCTCAGTGCAGCGGGTAAGCGTTTGGTGCAGGATTTACAGCAGCGCCTGGGCCGGCACTGGCTGGTGCTGGCCGGTCGTCAGTGGGTCCAGTGTGAGCCGGAACTGATGGCCACCGTAATGCGCAGCCTGCCGGCCGGCCCGCAACCAGATGCCGAAGACCAGCGCGATTTACAGTATTTCGCTGCTGGCCATCGCGGCTTTGAGCTGACCCTGCCCGCGCTGCAGACTCTTAGCCGCTGCGCCGGCGCAGCAGACTGGCTGAGTGGACTGCCGCCCGCGCAGTGCGCGCTTTGGTGTCGCGCTGTGGTGCAAGGCCGCAGTTGGGCTGAACTTCAGCGCGAGAATCTGTGCCTTGGCCAGCGCAACGCCGAACGACAACTTAGGTTTATGGTTTCAGGCTGGTGCTGTTAGTATCCGTGCCATGCAAACTGCGTCTTGATTTATCACATTTGAACAGAATTTGGCGCGTGCTATAACGCCAAACTGGTATATTAATAGGATGTTTTATTCGCTGTTATTCGCTGTTATTCGCGTTTAAGAAATTACAGTCATTCGATTCGAAAAAAATGAGAGGGTTACCCTAATGAAATTGAAGCACTTTGCTGTTGCAGGTCTTTTTGTAATGAGTGCCGCGCTGCCGATGATGGCCAGCGCCGGAGATGCGGCCGCTGGTAAGGCAAAAGCCGCCGTGTGTGCTGCTTGCCATGGTCAGAACGGTATCGCGTTGATCCCGATGTATCCGAATCTGGCGGGCCAGCACGAGATGTATTTGGTGTCGTCGTTGAAGGCGTACAAAAACAAGGAACGTAATGGTGGCCAGGCGGCCATTATGCAGGGCCAGGCAATGGGGCTGAGCGATACTGACATCGCCGACTTGGCGGCGTATTTCGCCAGTCTGCCTGCAGGCGGAAAATAAGCCACCCCGCAGTCAGTTGTTGCAAAATAGTGGGGCTGTTTTACGTCTGGCTAAAGTGTCCGTTTACTTAGCCAGACGAAATGTCAGACCTTGCTGATAATCCGGTAACTTGGCCTATAAGCCGAGGTGCCGGGCAGTTTCATACGATTTTGAGCCACAAACTGTTCCAGCATGGCTTCCAAAGGCTTAATCAGGCTGGGGTCGCCCGCAATTTCGAACGGGCCATGGGCCTGCACCTTCCGAATTCCTTCTTCTTTTACGTTACCCGCGACAATACCGCTGAAGGCTTTGCGCAGATTCGCCGCAATCAAGTGCACTGGCTGATCCCGATGCAGTTCCAAGGCGCGCATGTTGGCGTGGTCCGGCTCAAATGGCAGCTGAAACACAGGGTCTATTTTTAACGTCCAGTTAAAGTAATAGGCGTCTTGCATGGCGCGGCGGAAGGTCTCGACCTCTTGCATACCGTGTTTCATGGTGCGCGCCACCCGCACCGGATCGTCAATGATAATTTCATAACGCTTCGCGGCGTCGTTACCCAAGGCATTGCGGATAAACTTGTCGATCATTTCAAAATAATCAGCGTTCTCGCGCCTGCCGGTAAACACCACCGGGAAGGGAATGTCGGCGTTGTCTGGGTGCAACAAAATACCCAACAGGTAAAGAATTTCTTCCGCTGTGCCAACTCCACCGGGGAATACGATCACGCCGTGGCCAAGGCGTACAAAGGCTTCCAGGCGTTTTTCTATATCCGGCATGATCACCAGTTCGTTCACAATCGGATTGGGTGCCTCGGCGCCGATTATGCCTGGTTCGGTAATGCCAATGTAGCGACCGTCTTTTACTCGCTGTTTGGCGTGGCCTATGGTGGCGCCTTTCATCGGGCCCTTCATGGCGCCGGGGCCGCAGCCGGTGCAAATGCTCAGTTCACGCAGGCCCAACTGGTGGCCCACTTCTTTGCTGTATTGGTATTCTTCATGGCTGATGGAATGGCCACCCCAACACACCACCATGTCTGGCTGTCGCCCCGGTTGCAGCACCCGCGCGTTGCGCAGAATGTGGAACACCATATTGGTCAGATCTTCCGGCCGCGGATGCCGCTGGGCTTCAATGAACAGCGGGCTGGAATGGGTATATACAATGTCGCGTAACACCGAAAACAAATGTTCGCGATTGGCGCGCAGCATTTCATTGTCGACAAAGGCATGGTGGGGTGCGTTGATCAGTTCCAGTTTCAGGCCGCGGGGCTGGGGCACCAGGTGCACCTCAAAGTCGCTGTGGGCCGTCATCAAATCCTGGCAATCGTCGGTAACCACTCCGGTATTCAGTACGGCCAGTGCGCACTGGCGAAACAATCGGTAAAGGCCGCCTTCGCTGCGGTCTTTCAGGCGGTTTACTTCATGGTTAGACAGGATTTCGAGGCTGCCTTCGGGCGACACCAACGCGTTGATGGTGGGTTCATTCATCGGTCGTAAAACTCCTTGGTATGCGGCCGGCATCCTCCACCACACGGGTGCTCGTCCGATTGCCGGCGGCCGAGGCGCTACACTAAGTGTTTTTTTGCCGATGTGCTACCGAATAACGCTGGATTCCAGACTGGGCTGGAACCCACCGAACCTGTTTTCAACGTGCCTTACCGCAACAGGGCTCAGCCAGTCAGGCCCTTAAAAAATTGCTGCACGTTGAGACTCAGGGTGTCCAGGTCATAGCCGCCTTCCTGCACCGTCAGTGTTGGCAGGCCCATTTGGCGAATGTGGCTGCCCAAACGACAGAAGCCCTCGCTGGACACTGACACTTTGGCTTGCGGGTCGTTCTTGTAAATATCGAAGCCCAAGGCCAGTACAATAACATCCGGCTGGTACAGCTTCAGCGCGGTCAGGGCTTCTTCCACCTTGCTGAAAAAATACTCTTCATCAGAGCCGTGGGGCATGGGTAGGTTGATGTTGTAACCGTAGCCTTCGCCTTCGCCGCGTTCTTCTTCGTAACCGGCCACCACCGGGTAGAAGTTGGTGGGGTCGCCGTGCACCGAAACGTAAAGCACGTCGCTGCGGTGGTAGAAAATCTCTTGAATACCCTGGCCGTGATGCATGTCGGTGTCGAGTATGGCTACGCGCTGATATCGGCTGCGCAGGCGCTCGGCAGCAATGGCCGCGTTATTCAGATAGCAGAAGCCACCGGCTGCTGCGTGGCGAGCGTGATGGCCCGGCGGGCGGCATACCGCATAGGTGGTGTGTTCCCCTGCCATCAAGGCGTCGGCCGCGCCCAGGGCGGTCTGTGCCGACCAGTAGGCGGCATCCCAGGTGTGCTTGCCAATGGGGCTGCTACCGTCGGCCTGATAACGTGCGGCCTCAGCCAGAACGCCTTTCAGCGCGTTGGGGCTGTGCACAAAAATATTGGACATGACCTCATCGCCCCAGTCATCGCCCATCGCCTTCCAGCGCCTGTGGGCAGATTCCAGAAAGCGCAGATAACTCAGATCGTGCACCTTGCCAATGGGCCCCGCGCCCTGGTCAGCCGGTTGCAGCACCGGAATACCGCTGGCCTTCAGGCCCGCCAACATTTCCCGGGTACGGTCTGCTACTTCTTGCGGTTGGCGCATTTGGCCGCGGGTGAAGTACGACTGTGGGCTGTGTTGATCTTGTGCGGGGTGAAAAAATGCTTTCATATTTCAGCGGCCTTCTTAGGAAGCGGTAGGGCGTAATCACCCGAGTATAAGCACTGACTGGCGTGGGTCAAAAAAATCTGAACCGTAAAATCGCCGTCAGCTTTACAGGTTGCCGGAGAGCATCCACTATAGTGAATAAATGAATGAGTAAGAATTTGCGCTTCTGCGATCGAGCGTTCAGATCGCATCGCAGCAGCTTGATCGGTATTGCAACGGCCTGGCTACCACGTACAGCTTGGCTACCTATCACGTACAGCCTGATTATCTATCATGTAAGGGAGCCTGAATGATTGAATCACCGTTATTACAGAACATAACCGGATACGCCGGTGGCCAGTGGCAACAAGCCGCCGCTGATACCTTTGATGTGGATAACCCGGCCACCGGTGCCGTTATTGCGAAAGTGCCGTTTGTAACCGAGCAACAAGTGCAAGATGCCATAGCCGCGGCAAAAAAAGCCGAAAAACTGACCGAGCCTTACCCTTTGGAAACTCGCCGTAAGTGGCTGGAAGACATTCGTGATGCTTTAACCGCCAATCGCGCAGAGATGGGCCGTATTCTATGTCTTGAACACGGCAAGCCGTTAAACGAAGCCCAAGGCGAAGTGGACTACGCCGCTGGCTTCTTCGATTACTGCGCCAAAAATATTGAGGTGTTGAGTCCGCGTAACTTGGAGGAAAAGCCCAAAGGTTGCAGTTGGACCGTGCATTTTCGCCCGGTCGGCGTGGTGGGCCTGATTACGCCCTGGAACTTCCCCATTGGCATGATTGCTAAAAAGCTGTCGGCGGCTCTGGCAGCCGGTTGCCCGTCGGTGATCAAACCCGCCAGTGCCACCCCGTTGACCATGGTTGCGCTGTTCACTCTGATGGATAAATACGTTGATCTGCCCGCCGGAATGGTGAACCTGGTGATGGGTAAAGCCAGCATGATTGGCAAAGCGCTGAGCGAAAGCCCGGACGTGCCTATGCTCAGCTTTACCGGTTCCACCGAAGTGGGGTGCCAGCTGATTAAAGACAGCGCCGACTTGGTGAAAAAGCTGGCTCTGGAGCTGGGTGGCAACGCGCCGTTTATCGTGTTTGACGACGCCGACCTGGACGCGGCGGTTGATAACCTGCTGGCCAACAAATTCCGCGGCAGCGGCCAGACCTGCGTGTGCGCTAACCGTATTTTTGCCCATGAAAAAATAGTCGACAGCTTCAGTCAGAAACTGGCCGAACGGGTAAATAAAATGACCATAGGTGACGGCATCAACGGCGATGTAGACCTCGGCCCGCTGATCAACCGTGCCGGTTACAACAAGGTGAAACGCCATCTGGCAGACGCGCTAGAGCAGGGCGCCACTCTGGTAGCCGGTAAAAAGCCGTCAGAGTTGAACGATGACGATTTGTTTTTCCCGCCCACGGTGATTACTGGCGTAACTCGGCAGATGTGTTGCTCGCGGGAAGAAACCTTTGGCCCGTTGGTACCCATCGCCAGCTTTAGCGATGAAAACGAAGTGATCGCGGCCGGCAACGACACCGAGTTTGGCTTGGCCTCTTACGTGTTCACTGCGGATGTCAAACGCGCCCAGCGCGTAGCGGCCGGGCTGCGTTTTGGTCACGTGGGCTGGAACACCGGCACGGGCCCCACGCCGGAAGCGCCATTTGGTGGCATGAAAATGTCTGGCACTGGCCGTGAAGGCGGCGAAGAAGGGCTGTTTGAATTCACCGAAGCGCAAACCGTACCCCGCGGGTTTTAATCGCGCCGGCTAGCCAAACAAGCGTTAGCGCTTGTCAGTGAAAGAGTGAACGAAAACGGTGGGCCACGGCTCACCGTTTTTTTGGCTAAAACCCATGGAATTTGGCCCCATGCACCCGCATTCGGCAAGGGCGATTCAAGGCTGTTATACTTTCCGACCTGTTTATTTAACCAGTAGCGACATTTTATGGACGTTTCCTACATTATCGACGGCCTGAACGACGCCCAGCGCGAAGCGGTGACGGCAGAAAACGATCACTTGCTGGTTCTGGCCGGCGCCGGCAGTGGCAAAACCCGGGTGCTGGTGCACCGCATGGCGTGGCAGATGCAGGTGAACCGGGTGCCGGCAACCGGCCTTCTGGCGGTGACTTTTACCAACAAGGCCGCCAAGGAAATGCGCCACCGCATTGAAGAGATGATGAACATACCCTCTCGCGGCCTGTGGATTGGCACCTTCCACGGTATTGCCCATCGCCTGCTACGCGCCCACTGGAAAGACGCAAATCTGCCGGAAAATTTTCAGGTGCTGGACAGCGACGACCAGTTGCGCATGGTGAAGCGGGTAATGCGCGAAGCCCAGATCGACGAAACCCAGTTCCCGCCCAAGCAGGCCCAGTGGTGGATCAGCAGCCAGAAAGACGAAGGTCTGCGTGCCGATCATATTCAGGAAAACCCCGGTGATCACTTCACCAGCACCATGGTGCGGGTTTACCGCCAATATGAAAAACTGTGCCAGCAAAGTGGTCTGGTGGATTTTGGCGAATTGCTGCTGCGCTCTCACGAACTCTGGCTGCAACGCCCGGAACTGCTGTCCCACTATCAGCAGCGTTTTCAGCACATTCTGGTGGACGAGTTTCAGGACACCAACGCCATTCAATACGCCTGGCTGCAAGTTCTGGCCAGCAACCGCGTGCCATTAACTGTGGTGGGCGACGACGACCAGTCCATTTACGGCTGGCGCGGCGCCAAAGTCGAAAACATCCAGCAGTACCAGCGCGATTTTCCCAACGCCCGCCTGGTAAAGCTAGAGCAGAACTACCGCTCTACCAAGCTGATCCTGAAAGCTGCCAACGCGGTGATAGACAACAACCAGGGCCGCCTGGGTAAAGAGCTGTGGAGCGACGGGGTTGACGGTGAACCTGTGAGCCTTTACGCCGCGTTCAACGAGCAAGACGAAGCCAACTACATTGCCGACACTATCACCAGCTGGGTACAAGACGGCAATCTGCGCAGCGAATCGGCCATCCTTTACCGCTCCAACGCCCAGTCCCGCGTACTGGAAGAATCGTTGATGCGCCAGGGCATTCCGTACCGGGTGTACGGTGGCCTGCGTTTCTACGACCGCCAGGAAATCCGCAACGCTCTGGCCTATCTGCGTTTGGTGCACTACCGCCGCGACGACGCTGCGTTCGAGCGAGTGGTAAACCTGCCACCGCGGGGCATAGGCGCAAAAAGTCTGGCCGATATACGGCGCTATGCAGGCGAGCAAAGCATCTCTATGTGGGAATCGGCTCAGCGCATGCTGGACGCAGGGCAAATGAAAGGCCGGGCAAAAACCGGATTGCAGAAATTTCTGTCGATCATAGAAGAACTGTCAGCTTTGGCCGAACACGGCACATTACACGGCCTGATGCAGCAGACCATCGACGACAGCGGTTTGAAGGAGTACCACGCCAGCGAAAAAGGTGAAAAGGGCCAGGGGCGGGTGGAAAACCTGGAAGAGCTGGTGAATGCGTTGACGACTTACGAAGTGGAGGAGGGCATTGATCCACTGTCTGAATTCATCGCCCAGGCTGCGCTGGACGCTGGTGAAGCTCAGGCGGAAGACCACGAAGACAGCGTGCAGTTAATGACTCTGCACTCCGCAAAAGGGTTGGAATTCCCGCTGGTGTTCATGGCCGGTGTTGAAGAAGGTCTGTTTCCCCACAGCATGTCCCTAGAGGAGCCGGGGCGCATGGAGGAAGAGCGCCGCCTTGCGTATGTGGGTATCACTCGCGCGATGAAGAAGCTGATAATCACCTACGCCGAATCACGCCGTTTGTACGGCCAGGAAAAGTTCAACGCGCTGTCGCGGTTCGTGCGGGAAATCCCCGGCGACTGTATTCAAGAGGTGCGGTTGCGTAATACGGTGACCCGCCCGGCCATGGTGGCGCGGCCTAACGAAAGTATGTTCAGCCAGGAATCCGCCAAGCAGTCTGGTTTCAGCCTGGGGCAGCGGGTTATGCATCCGAAGTTCGGCGAAGGCACGGTGATGAACAGCGAAGGCAGCGGCCATCACACCCGGATTCAGGTTAATTTTGATGACGGTGCCAAGTGGCTGGTATTGGCGTATGCGCCGCTGGAGGCTTGCTGAGATTTTCAGTTTGGCCTAAAATTTTTTACATAAAATTTACCTAATAGGTAAAGAATGCTAGAGTAAGAGCATCTTGGAGATTCTGTTCGAAAACAAAAAAGTCAGAGAGCTATGCGAGCAGCAGCGTAAAGCCGAGAAGAAACTCGGCGCGCTCTGTGCTCGCAAACTGCGAGCACGACTTAGCGACCTTGATGCTGTAAGTCGGGTAACTGAGCTAGTCGCCGGCAACCCTCATCCTCTCCAAGGTGACCGGCAAGGACAGTTTGCTCTCAACCTGACAGGAGGCTTGCGTCTAGTGTTCAGTCCAGCCAATGAGCCTTGCCCCATGAAGGATGACGGGGGTATCGACTGGGCCCAAGTGACCATAGTGTGTATTGAATATATAGGGGACTATCATGACTGAGTTGAGTGCTGCCTTTGCGCCAGACTGGGTCTCCCCGCCTGGCGAATCCATACTTGATATATCCGAAGAGCGCGGCTGGACTCAAGCCGAACTTGCTCAACGTTTGGGGTACACAGAGAAACACGTTAGTCAGCTTATTAACGGCAAAGTATCGCTTAGCGTTGACGCTGCACTTCGTCTGGAGCGCGTAGTCGGTGGGACTGTTGATTTTTGGCTAACTCGCGAAGCTAATTATCAAAATCATAAAGCGCGACTGGAAGCTGCTGAACAGCACGCTAATTGGGTGCCTTGGCTTGATGACTTACCGGTTAAAGCATTAATGGATAACGGCGCCATTGCTAAGCAACGCTTGGTTGAGAAGAATAAACCAAATGTGGTTGAAGCGTGTCTGCGATTCTTTGGCGTTGCATCACCAAGTGAGTGGAGAGCGCACTACGGTGGTATGCAAATGGCATTTCGCAGAAGCAGGGCTGAGCAATGCGATGTTGGTGCGATCTCCTCATGGCTAAGGTTAGGAGAGCAACACGCGGAACAAGTTGAAGTGCCTAAGTACAACAAAGCTCGTTTTGAAAAAGCTTTGCGCGTTATTCGCACATTCACATGCGAGTCGCCGGAAGAGTTTGAACCAAAAATGAGGCAGTTGCTTTCAGGGGCAGGTATAACATTTTTTTTGGTGCCTGCTATCCCAAGAGCCCATGTAAGTGGTGTTGCTAGGTGGCTAGGCCCTACACGGCCTTTTATACAGCTTTCCTTGTACGGTAAAACGAACGATAAATTCTGGTTCACTTTTTTCCATGAAGCAGCGCACATTTTGCTGCACTCTGGGAGTAGAGAAGAGAAAAAATCTGTCTTCCTTGACGATCCTAACGCTACTCATACTGATGACCCACAGGAGCATGAAGCAAACAGTTGGGCTGGAGACTGGCTAATCCCTGCTCAATACACCGACAAGTTGAACGGCTTAAATAACAAAGCGAAAGTTCGCCATTTTGCGGATGAGATTGGAGTTCACCCAGGTATAGTAGTGGGACGTTTACAGCATGATGGAGTAATACCGCCGTCATGGATGAATGGCCTGAAAAAAAACTTCAAGTTCACAAAAGCGTCTACTGACTAAGCACTTAATAATGGACCGGCTCCAAAATCTACATCAGGACCGCAAAAATCACCCCAGCCAGAATCACCCGGTAAACCACGTACGGCCACATACCCACTTTATTCAACCACTTCAGGAAGAAGTGGATGGCGGTGATGGCCATCACGAATGAAGTCACGCCGCCGATCAAAAAGCCCGTCCAGTCTACAGCGATGTCCATCATCGCCACTTCCAGGATTTTTACACTCGCCGCCAGCGCCGTAATCGGGATGGCCAGCAGGAATGAAAAGCGGGATGCTGCTTCGCGGCTGAGGCCCAGAAACAGGCCAGCGGTGATGGTAATGCCCGAGCGTGAGGTGCCGGGTATCAGGGAAATAGCTTGGGCCAGGCCAACAATCAGCGCGTCTTTCCAGCGAATGGAGTCCAGCGAGCGATCGCGTTTGGGTATCCAGTCGGCCACACCCAACAGCAAACCGAACACCAGGGTGGTGGTGAAAATGATCGCAGGTGAGCGCAGCTCGTTATCAATCATATCCAGCAGCGCCAATCCTGCCAGGCCTGCGGGGATGGTGCCTATCACAAGATAAAACGCCATGGCACCCTGGCCCACAATGCGGCGCCGGGCCATGGAAACCAGGCCATCGCGGGCTATGCCGAACACATCGCGGCGGAAGTAGAGCACCACCGCCAGCAGGGTGCCCACGTGAACGGCCAGGTCAAAGCCTACGCCCTGGTCCTGCCAGTCCAGCAGGGCCGGAGTAAGAATAAGGTGGGCAGAGCTGGAGATGGGCAGAAATTCTGTCAGCCCCTGCAGCAGGCCAAGAAAAATTGCCTGAAAAAAGTCCATATCGTATCAATCCAAAGTTTCACAACAATCCAGGGCGCCAGAGCAGGCCAGGAGATTACACACAGCGGGGGTCAGGGCTGGACTGGCACCTCGCGGATGCGGCCCACTTCATCAATCGCCACATAAACGAAGTGGCCTTCGGTCACCTTGCGGCGATCTTCGGAGTAGCGGTCCATCGTCCACACTTCTACTTTTATATTCATGGAGCTACGGCCGATTTCGATCAGCTCGCAATAACAGCCAACCTGCGAGCCAACCCGTACCGGCGATAAAAACTCCATCCGGTCCATCGCCACAGTGGCGCTACGGCCTTGGGATATCCTGGCCGCCATAGTGGCCGCCGCAATATCCATTTGCTTTACCAGCCAGCCCGCGAACACATCTCCGTTGGCGTTGGTATCGCCGGGGAAAGGAATGATTCGCAGGATTAACTCGCCGAGGGGCATTGGTTTGTCGTCGTCAAAAGTGCTCATCACACAGGCCTTTAAGAAAAGTGGCGGAATGCCAGTTTGGCAAATTCCTTAATTGTTTGGCTGCATGGTAATGCCGCGCCTGCCATTTGTCAGGTGTGTTCGCGGTTCTGATGATGAATTTAGATAATTTTAGCCTTTGTCACAAACCTGTCACAGAGAATGCCTAGTCTTGGGCCATCAGAACGGCAGATGTCGATATAAAAAGTGATGCAACCTAGGAGAAACACGGTGACTAAACTATATAAAGCTCTGACAACAGTAACCCTTGCTGGTGCAATTGCGGCACTTTCGGCTCCGGCCATGGCTCGCGACACCATTAGCATTGTCGGCTCGTCAACGGTATATCCTTTTGCGACCGTGGTTGCCGAGCGTTTCGGCCGTAATACCGATTTCGCGACGCCTAAAATTGAGTCTACCGGTTCCGGTGGCGGCCTGAAGCTATTCTGCCAAGGTGTTGGCACCCAGCACCCGGACATCACCAACGCTTCCCGTCGCATGAAGAAGAGCGAATTCGACATGTGCCAGGCCAACGGCGTCAAGGAAATCACCGAAGTGCGTATCGGTGCTGACGGTATCGTTATGGCAAACTCCAAGGAAGCGGAAAAGCTCGACTTGTCCCTGAAACAAATTTTCCTGGCATTGGCTAAAGATGTACCTAACCCGGACGGCAGCAACGAGCTGGTTGCCAACCCTTACATGAAGTGGAGCGAAATCGACTCCAGCCTTCCGGATATTGCCATCAGCGTAATGGGCCCGCCTCCGACGTCAGGCACCCGCGACGCGTTTGTTGAGTTGGCGATGGAAAGCGGTTGCAAACAGTTCCCCATGATCGCGCAGATGGAAGACGACAACGAAGACAAGTTCAAAACCGTGTGTCAAAGCATGCGTGAAGACGGCCCGTTCGTTGAAGCCGGCGAAAACGATAACCTGATCGTTCAGCGTCTGGCCCAAGACCCAGAAACTCTCGGTATCTTCGGCTACAGCTTCCTCATGGAAAACACTGGCCAGATCCAGGCCGCGACCGTGAACGGCGTCGAACCGACCCCCGAAGCGATTTCCAGCGACCAATATCCGGTAGCCCGCTCACTGTGGTTCTACGTCAAAAAGGCGCACGTGGGTGTTGTTCCGGGTATTCAGGAATACATTTCCGAGTTCACCAGCGAGGGCACCTGGGGTGATAACGGCTACCTGGTCGATGTAGGCTTGATCCCAGCCCCGCGCAATGAGCGCATGAAGATTGCCAAAGCAGTGAAAGAACTGGCGCCGATGACGGGTAACGAGTTATAAGGCCGATCAGGCAACGTCAAGGATGACGACAAAACAACGCAGGCTTTCAGGCTTGCGTTGTTTTGTTGCGGTTGTATGAATATTTTTATGCGGCAAGCTGGCAGAATAGGTGCCCAGCTAACTCAAAACCATCAACACAGAGACTGATATGCAGACGGCCAATCTTCTGCCCTTGGTTCTGGTTCTCGCCGTGGTTGCCTATGGCCTCGCTTATATGCGATCCCGGGCTGTGGCAGCGCCCCTTGGTGGCATCCGGAATCTCAAGGCTCTTCCTTTTTACTACGCGGCGCGTGCAGCGCTTTGGTGTGCTATTCCGGCACTGATTGTGCTGGCAGTCTGGGCCGGTTTTGAAGACAAGGTCATTCAGGGCATTGTGATCGCATCGCTGCCCCAGGATACCTGGCCGGAGTCGGCCGGACAGGCAAGCCTGATTCTTTCTCAAATCAGCAACGTGGCAGCTGGCAGCCTCAACCCTGAGTTTTTGCCGGAGCATATTACCGGGGCGGCATCATTGCTGGAAGCCATGCAAGACAAGAGCGGGAACTTTAAGGCCATCCTGGTGGTGTTGATTGCCGTGTTGGGAGCAACCTTTGCCTGGACTCGCGTAGCGCCCCACATAAACGCCAGAAAAAACGTAGAAACCACCCTGCGCCGAATCTTCTTTGCGTGTGCTGCCTTGGCCGTGTTGACCACCGCAGGTATCGTATTCTCGGTCTTTCTCGAAACCATGCGTTTCTTCGACAGAGTGCCGATTACCGAGTTCCTGTTCGGAACCAGCTGGAGTCCTCAAACCGCTATACGGATCGATCAGATAGGTTCCGAAGGCGCTTTCGGTGTTATTCCCCTGTTTACCGGCACTTTGCTGATTTCCGCCATTGCTTTGTTGGTTGCCGTGCCCGTTGGACTGATGTCTGCCATCTATCTTTCAGAGTATGCGAGCAAGCGTATGCGCTCGACAATAAAGCCTGTGCTGGAGATGCTGGCGGGCATTCCTACCGTTGTTTACGGCTTTTTCGCGGCCTTGACCGTTGCCCCGTTTATTCGTGACCTTGCCGCAATAGTGGGCCTTGAGGCCTCCTCCCAGAGTGCTCTGGCCGCCGGTCTGGTGATGGGCATTATGATTGTGCCGTTCGTGTCATCGCTGTCAGATGACGTGATCAGTGCGGTACCTCAGACCATGCGCGATGGCTCGTTGGCTCTGGGTGCGACGCAGTCGGAAACCATGAAGAAGGTGATTTTCCCGGCGGCCCTGCCGGGCATTATTGGCGGTATTCTGCTGGCAGCGTCCCGTGCCATCGGTGAAACCATGATTGTGGTCATGGCGGCAGGGCTCGCGGCCAACCTGACGGCCAATCCGCTGGACTCGGTGACCACCGTAACCGTGCAGATTGCGACGCTGCTGGTGGGTGACCAGGAGTTCGACAGCGCCAAGACGCTTTCGGCCTTCGCCCTCGGCATGCTGCTTTTCATTGTCACGCTGCTGCTCAACGTGGTCGCACTGAAGATCGTACGTAAATATAGGGAACAGTATGACTGATCAAAGTTCTCAGGCGGAGAGGGTCCGCAAATCGCTGAAACGCCGGTACCGTAAGGAACGCCGATTCCGGCTGTACGGAATTCTGGCGATTTTCATTGCACTCGCGTCCCTGTTTATCCTGTTCGCCGACATTATCAGCAAGGGACACACCGGGTTCGTAAAGACCACCATCACCTTGGAAGTGACTCTCGATTCCACAATGATGTACCTGGATGATCCGACGGATAAAGATCAATGGTCCAGCGCGGATTTTAAGGCGCCGATTATCGCCGCCTTGCAGGCGCAAGTTCCTGAGGCAGCTAGCGCGGCTGAGAAGCGTCAGCTGGGCCGTTTTCTGGGGACCTTTGCAGACAGCGAAATCCGCAATTTACTGACAGAAAACCCGGAGCTTCTGGGTACCACCCAGACCATTGAGTTCCCCACCCATGATCGGGTGTCGGTGTACGTCAAGCATGCGGACAATCCGCGGTACAGCATCAAACTGTCCGAACAGCAGCAAGGTTGGGTGGACGAGCTGTTAGAAAAAGGGATTATCGACACCAGCTTCAACGATGTGCTGTTCAGCCGAGGTGACTCCAGGGAGCCTGCCAACGCCGGTGTTCTTGGCGCGATTGTCGGTTCCCTGTTGACCATGCTGGTGACCCTGGCCATTTCATTCCCCGTGGGAATTTCGGCAGCGGTCTATCTGGAAGAGTTCGCGCCCCAGAACAAGCTTACCGATTTTATCGAAGTGAATATCAATAACCTGGCTGCGGTACCGTCTATCATATTTGGTTTGTTGGGCCTGGCGGTATTCATAAACCTGTTCGGAATGCCCCGATCGGTTCCTGTCGTAGGTGGTTTGGTGCTTGCGTTAATGACGCTTCCAACCATCATTATTTCCAGCCGTGCCGCCATCAAAAGTGTCCCGCCTTCAATACGGGAGGCGGCCGAGGGTGTTGGCGCCTCCAAGATGCAGGTGGTGCTCCATCATGTGGTGCCCCTGGCCATGCCCGGCATGCTGACCGGTTCCATCATCGGTATGGCTCAGGCTCTGGGTGAAACCGCACCGCTTCTGCTGATTGGTATGGTGGCGTTTATCGTGGATGTACCGGATGGGTTTTTCAGTTCAGCCACTGTGCTGCCGGTACAGGTTTACCTCTGGGCGAGCAGCTCCGAGCAAGGTTTTGTGGAGCTGGCATCCGCCGCCATCATGGTGCTGCTTACTTTCATGATCATTATGAACGCATTGGCGATCTGGCTGCGCAAGCGGCTTGAGCGTCGCTGGTAAGGAGAAGGATATGAACACGATGAGTCCGAGTATTTCCGCAGAAGCCGACATGCGAGGCAAGGGGGCAGCGATTCCTGTGTCTGAAGACAGGGGCAAAGATACCGTGATGGAAGACAAGCCCGAAGATACCGTGATTGAAGAAGGTAAGACGGTTGGAAAGCCATTTGCCGACGACCCTAAATTCAAGCTGCGTAATGTGGACGTTTCCTACGGCGCAGACCGGGCTATCAAGAATATCAGCCTGGATATTGGCCGGAACGAAGTCATTGCCTTCATCGGTCCTTCTGGTTGCGGTAAATCAACCTTTTTGCGATGCCTGAATCGCATGAATGACAGCATTGATATTTGCCGCGTTAAAGGTTCTCTTGAGCTGGACGATCAGAACATCTATGACTCCAAGCGGGACGTGGTTGAACTGAGGGCCAGGGTAGGGATGGTGTTCCAAAAGCCGAATCCCTTTCCAAAATCGATCTACGACAATGTGGCCTATGGGCCCCGAATCCACGGGCTGGCAAATCGCAAGTCCGAGCTTGACGACATTGTCGAAAACAGTCTTCGCAAGGCGGGCTTGTGGAACGAGGCTAAAGACCGTCTGGATGCCATGGCAACCGGCATGTCCGGCGGCCAGCAGCAGCGGCTGTGTATTGCCCGCGCCATTGCCGTCAGTCCGGAAGTGATCCTGATGGACGAGCCCTGTTCGGCCCTTGACCCGATTGCAACTGCACGGGTGGAAGAACTGATTGCCGAGATGTCCGAAAGCTACACTATCGTCATCGTGACTCACTCCATGCAACAGGCGGCTCGGGTTTCCAATCGCACCGCTTATTTCCACATGGGTCACCTTGTGGAAGTGAACAAAACCGACACGGTGTTTACCTCTCCCCAGCACCCGCTGACCGAATCCTACATTACCGGCCGTTTCGGCTAAGCCAGCCTGTGCCGGTAGGGCCAGACTATTTACGGAGCAATACAATGCCGAATAACAAAGACCAAGTGTATGGCGATCACATCTCCCAGCGTTTCAACAATGAGCTGCTGGAACTGAAAACCCGTTTTCTGGAAATGGGCGGGCTGGTGGAAGCGCAAATTGGCAGTGCCGTGCAGGCGCTGACCACCAACGACAGCGTGCTGGCGGAACAAGTGCGCGCAGGCGACCGTGGCGTTGACCAAATGGAAATTGACATCGATGAAGAGGCCATACTCATTATCGCCCGGCGCCAGCCCGCGGCGCGGGACCTTCGGTTGGTTATTGCGGTCATCAAAATGGTGGTCGATCTGGAGCGGGTGGGCGACGAGGCCAAAAAAATCGCCAAACTGGCGTTGAAGCTGGAGGCAGAGGGCCAGACATCACTCGGCTACGTGGAAGTCCGCCACATTGGCAGCCATGTGCACGCCATGCTGCACGATTCCCTGGACGCCTTTGCGCGGCTGGACGCCGAACAGGCGCTGCGAGTCATGAAGGAAGACAAACGAGTAGATGAAGAGTATCAGGCCGCCACCCGCACCCTTCTGACCCATATGATGGAAGATACCCGCAACATATCCCGCTGCATGTCGATCATGTGGGTACTGCGGGCTCTGGAACGGGTAGGAGACCACGCCTGTAACATTGCCGAAAACGTGATTTTCATGGTTAAGGGTGAGGATGTACGCCATACGCCGATGGAAGAAAAAGAGCGGGTAGTGGGGCGGTAGGGTAAAGTTTAGCGCTAAGCCGAGCTTCGTGTTAATGCCTTGCTTGCTTGGGGTTGAAACGCGCCGGTTTAATTAACGTCTGCGGCCGTTATTTCCGATCTGCCTGTTCGGCAATGAAGGCGCGACTGGTTGCATCCAGCTTAGGGTTTCAAATTTCTGAGCTGCCTACTCGGCAGTGAAGAACGTCGGGAAAGCAGATTGGGCAGACTTTCATTTCTGAGCTGCCTACTCGGCAGTGAAGTTGTTTGATCGCCCAGCCCGGTCGTGCCAGGCTTTCTGAGCTGCCTACTCGGCAGTGAAGGAACGGGTGGCGCTAAAAACATTACTCCCTCCTTTCTGAGCTGCCTACTCGGCAGTGAAGCAGCTGTGCCAGAAGCCGGCTGATGACTTTGCTTTCTGAGCTGCCTACTCGGCAGTGAAGTTGCCCCTGCTTAATAAGCGAGTCTTCAAGATTTTCTGAGCTGCCTACTCGGCAGTGAAGGGCGGCGAACCGGCGAACCGCCAGGCATTGCATTTCTGAGCTGCCTACTCGGCAGTGAAGAATATTGACGCAGATGGCCTTGGCTATTACGTTTTCTGAGCTGCCTACTCGGCAGTGAAGCTTATCTTTCATGCAGATCCAGTCATCGGCCTTTTCTGAGCTGCCTACTCGGCAGTGAAGGCGAGATGAGCTGATAACGGCGTTCACCAGCTTTTCTGAGCTGCCTACTCGGCAGTGAAGATACGCCTTGTAGACATCCCGGTGTACCGCACTTTCTGAGCTGCCTACTCGGCAGTGAAGGAGTGAAGCGTGGCGCATTAGAAATTCTCTCTTTTCTGAGCTGCCTACTCGGCAGTGAAGGTGACTCATCTCGTCTTCCGCTACAGCCAGCTTTTCTGAGCTGCCTACTCGGCAGTGAAGTTGTTTAACGGCCCAGCCCGGACGTGCCAGGCTTTCTGAGCTGCCTACTCGGCAGTGAAGCTGTTGCGCCCGGCGATCTTCCGCTTCGGCCTTTTCTGAGCTGCCTACTCGGCAGTGAAGGATGGCGCAGACGTTTACAGCTACTCACTTGCTTTCTGAGCTGCCTACTCGGCAGTGAAGCATCATCGCCAGGCTGGTCATTGCGCTTTCGTTTTCTGAGCTGCCTACTCGGCAGTGAAGGGTAAATGACTTGGTTTCGCCTGGCTTGGGGTTTTCTGAGCTGCCTACTCGGCAGTGAAGAAAACGGCGCTCGCGGGCACACCAACAGGGTTTTTCTGAGCTGCCTACTCGGCAGTGAAGATCTTCGGCGGGCTGGCCTTGAACTCACTCATTTTCTGAGCTGCCTACTCGGCAGTGAAGCCACTCATCATCGACCAAGGCGTGACCAGCGTTTTCTGAGCTGCCTACTCGGCAGTGAAGGGATTTACACCCTCAAGCGCCAGATTTTAGGCTTTCTGAGCTGCCTACTCGGCAGTGAAGTAACTAAAAAATAGTCTAAGTAACTAATTTTTAAAGAACGATGACAAAAATAAGGCGGCAAACCTATTTTTTGATCTGCCGCCTAACTCATTGATTTTTTTCGATTCAAACCGCCGTGCAAAAAAAGGGTTAAAACCAGGGTACCGTTGCGCCTTGGCTCAAGCCGTACGTATTGAACTCGCCCTCTACAGGTTCAGCTTGTGGAGGGCTTTGTTCAATAAACAGCGGGAAATGCTGTTTGGTTGATTGGCTTTGTAACCGCAAAAAGGGATGCGTTAATGGTGCGCGATTTTGAAGCATGCTTTCAGCCACCTCAACTTCCAGTGAATTACGTTTCACTGCACGCCGTATGCGGGCGGCCGTCTGCTTGCTTTGCACTCTTTGTACAGTGACATAGCTGACGTTCGCCGGGATGGGTTTAACGGCTGTCACCTCGGTATAGTCTCCCAGGCCTTTCAACCAATATTGCTCCATCAAATCATTCAGCGTTGCTTGTTCTGAATGAATTCTGAGCAGTGCCCCCGGTGTATTACGCAGTTCTGGGAAACTGACGCCGATCGAGTTTCCATCAAGCGCGGCCAGCGCTCGGTGGAGTTTCGAATACACCGCGTTCATCAACGTTGGCGTATTGAATTCTGGATCTGACAGCACTTTTATATCGATGTAGTGGTTCATTCTGTCGCCTTTAATCTGCTTTGCCGAAAACCCCACCGCGAACGAGCGTGGCGATTACGTAATGCTGCTGGTTCAACTCCGGTTCTTTGTCTTTAATAATCCAGTTATCCAGTAATGTGTAAAAATCCATTTTGTCTTTTGGCTGCCGGTACGCCTTACCCCGGCTGGTTACGGAACCATAAGGTTCTACCGCAATCGGGCCAACTTCATCCGCATCGGGATACCAGGTATCAATTGTTCGCAAAGCATTGCCTACTTTTTGTGAGTGCATAGCCGCTATGCCACTGACGTCATACAGCACTTTGCTCTTGTCGCTTTTTCCTTTGTCCAGAATCAGTTCCTGAGACGGAAACACTTCCTGGCCTTGGCCCAGTTTTACAAACGCATCGACGGTGATAAAGGCAAAGTCTTCACCTTCCAGGCCTTTTTGAATTACATCGCTTAGTGCTTTTAAGTCGCCGGTGGGCTGAGACAATTTGCGCAAGCTGAAGCTATAGCCATCGAAAATCCAACGGTTGTCGCCATGGGTAACGTGCACTTCTACGGCTTCCGCACCTACACGGTTGCGCCAAAGAAAGCGGCCGTTGGCAATGTTTTCTGCGTAACGCGTGGCAAGTTCAGCGAAGCTATTTTTTTGAATATAACCGTTTACTTTTTCTGCAAGAGCGCTTTGATATTCGGGGCTATTGCAGGCTGAAGGTGTCGCCAGCCCGCCCAGAATTCGCAGGGTAAAATGTACTTTCAGGGTGTCAGCGTCAAAAGGTAGAGCCGCGACGTCTACGCGCTGAAGATTGGCTTTTTCTATTTCGGCATCCATTTTTGCCGGGTCGTCGGCTATCGCAGTTTTCATACGGTTGGATATGGTGCCACGTACGTCTTTAGTTTGAACGGCCAGCGGTGACCATTTTTCTGCGGCGGCCCGGTCATCCCAGTAGCCTGAATGCATTAATGCATCCGAGTTTGCCAGTTTGCGCTCAAAGGCCAGTACAGATGCTGTTGTTAATTTCGCCATGATTTTATCCTTCTCTTCCGATTGAGTTTAGTCTTGCAGCAGTTGTGTAGATTCAGATTGATAGTCGTTTTTGCATAGGTACCAGTCGCCATCCTGTTGGTAGCGCCAAAAAATATGGCTTATGTCGCGTAGGCGGTGAGGGCTTATCCATTGGCCTACGCCGTACGCCGATTCCACAAAACGAAATGGCACGCTGGGGTCGCGGGCGTTGGCCACTTCGCCGGGTGGATATAATGGTGATATTGCTTTGAATCCGGTTGTTATGGGTACTAGCCATCCTTCACCTGGCTTGGCAACGTAGCGCCATTCTGCCGGTGTTGTTTCATCGGCTGTTTTTCCTTCCGCAATCTGAGGGTAAGCGCGATACCGGAGTGCTGAAAAGTCCAGCCAGGCATCCAACAGGGTGGCATCAGCTTGCCGTTCTCTCAGACTGGAAAGATGTTCGTGCAGTAGTGGTGAACGATCGACCAGCATGAAGCCCGGAAGCAATCTGAGCATACTCTTTCTGAATTCTTTGCTGCGTTCGTCGTAGTCTTCGCTCAGCGTCTTAAATTCAACGCCTTGAATTGCCTGTATTGTGCCGCCGGCCAGTCTCATCATGGGGATTTTACGCGCGAGCTCGTTTTCAAATCGGGCGGTGTTTTCAGAATCGCTGGCTGCACCAAAATCCAGGTCTTCGGTGATAAAGTCGCATTCGATAACCAGACTGACGTCCATGTGCATTCGCGCCTCTTCGTTGAAAGGTGCGGTTTTTCCCTCTTTTGTTAGTGGATTGCGTGTTAGCGCAAACACATATTCTCCGTATGGCGTGGGCTGGTGGGCTTGTACCTGGTGGCTGTGACAAACGACCGCGCAACCGTCAAATCGTACGCCTTGTATTTTCTCTGCATAGCGTGACAGCGCATGAGTGAAACCCAGAAAGTTGGTTATGCCGGGAAAGCCCCAGGTTAGCCCAGCAATTGCGTTGGCGTTCTGGACTTGTACATGTTTCAGGATAAGTAGTGATTTCATCGGCCTGCCTCCAGATCGTCTTTTAGCAGCAGCAGTTTTTTCTCTAAAAGCCGATTCCATTCCTGGAACTCCGCATCGCTAAAACCACTCAACGTTGTTTTATAACTGAGGCGACTGTTTAGCCAGGTTGCAAACTGGCGAGCGATATCGCTTTGCCAGTCGTTTTTCGCCCGTTGTTGTTTGAATTCTTCGTCCAGCTCAGTTCTGTAAGGGTCGAGCCAAAGTTGTTCTGCAAAGCTCAAATCTGTTTCGGCGCTCCAGCCGCGCTGAGCGTGCAGTTGTTGTACCTCTGCGGCGCAAATCAACAGAATATCGACCAGCTCGTCTACCATTGCAGCCCGCCGATCACGGCGTTCTACAGTACTGGTGCGCTTGGCAATTCGCTCCAGATAATCACGCAGACTTTTCACCGTTCGCCAGGCACGGCGATCGTACTGCCGCCAGAATGAGTGTTTGCTTCCGGAGGGCGTGTTGATTTGAGTATTCCAGGCTGGCGGTTGTGAGGACAGTAGAAAACCGCGGCCGTAGCGGCCGGTATTTAACTGGGAAATATTTTGCGGCTTGGTCCCACCGAAACTTTGGACCGCTATGTTCGGAAAGCGCACCGCGTCGTCGGCACAATAACGGCCTTTTTTGCGAGCTTCGCGGATACTTTTAGACGATTCGGAATAAAAACTATTGGTTATCTTGATGTAGAGCTTCTGATTGAGTGACGAGGCGTACAGCGGGCTAATCAGGTGATACCCGTCCTCAACGGGGAAGTAGAGCTGCTTGGATAACTGGCCACTTTTTAGCTCTTTATCGTGAAGCGCTGCCTTTAATCCATGTAACCAGGACTGATACTGCTGGTTATCCGCTGCTAATTGCTCAAGTGCCGAGCTTTCACCCGATGCGATTTCCGCCAACAACGAGTGTCCATCTGACGACTGTTGCAAAAGTCGCGCGACGTCCAACGCTGCGGCGTTGCCAACTACGTCTGGCTCCAGTTCGTCAAGTGACTGTGAATGCAGATATGCGCTGGTCTTTATTTCAGTAGCGCCCTCGTTGGGCTGAAGAAATACGCCCATTCCCCTGGTGTCTGAGTGGGTATATTTGGGCGCATGGGTCACCATGCTGATCTGGCCTGCGCGTTTTGCGGCTTCGGTAAGCCAGTTTTGCGGTTGGAAGTAGGCTACAAGTTCAGCGCGTTTTTCTTGCAGTTTCTGTTCAAGCGCGATGGCGACGCCAGGCTCTGCATTTGCGCGCTGCTTAACAGCATCTTTGTCGAACGCATCCAATTTGGTGGTCAGACGGTCTGCAATAAACGTCTTTATTGTTTCGGCCAGTGGGTTTAGGTTATCCATAACATTCCTTTTTTTTATCCTATTTTAGACAGAATATAGCCTCATAGGATTATAATTCAAGTCCTCGTAGTTTTCGGATACTATCTAAGGCTGGAAACTGCTGCAAGGCAGCTCAGAAATATGAAGCTATATTCTGCAAATCTACTGCTGAAAAGCAGCACCGGCACGCCTTTAAGGCGTGCCGAACACTCCCAGGAAGTCGTTGTAGTGCCAACGAGCAGGTGGTTCAAGCTTTCGCAGTCGCACTTCTCCGTATCGCAGTGAGCAGTATTTGATGTCCATTTCTTTGCGCTCTGCCATGCTTTCAATGAGATTTTGTGGATTGATAACGATCCATGGGGAAACACCATCCGCGAATTCAATCGTCATTTTTTCAAAATGGTTGGTCTGTTGAACAGTGGAGCCATCTTGAAGCACTTCGTGAAACTCAGGCTCATCACCTTCATCCTCCATACAAAGCGCATAGCATTGCTGCGATTCGGAGGCTCTAAAGCGTGTGCGTCTTTGCAGTTCGGCGCACCAGGTTGGATTGTGCTGCCACCAAAGTGCGCTGTGAATAGGCTGAAGCCTGTGCCCAAAAAGACGGGCGTTCAGCTGTGTGTGCTCCAAGTCCACCAGACTATGCTTGGCATCTAACTCGGCGTTGGCCTGAATACGTGGTATGGCGTTGATGTGGACGTACTGTTCGGGCTGTAGGATGTCATCCAGACAATGACTGGCTAGCGGAAAATTTTTTGACTCAAACCCTGGTTTTTGAAAGCTGATATCAGCCCCTTTCATGCCGCGAACGTTTCTATTCATGATCAGCAGGTTGGGGCTTTTGGGTGATCGTCGCCGATGGCGCTGAATACGTCCTGCTAACTGAATTAGCGAGCGCATGGAGCTGGGCTCGGCGATCGCCCAGTCGTAGTCGTGGTCTCGCCCTACTTCCGTAACGGGTGTACCCAGCACTAGAAAAACATGTTGGCAATCTGGGGCTTTCGCCATTGCGCTTGAAATCATCGGTTGATGCCAAATGGCATTTTCATCGTTTCGGTTTAAAACGGCATCCAGCTCGCGTTCAATATGCGACCTTACAATCAACGGGTATTGGCTGTGGTAAACACACAAGTGCAGCTGATACCCCTCGGGTGCCGGTTTGCTGGCCAGCGCCTTTGCCAACGCAACCATAGGGTTGATGTTAGCCATGCGGATCAGCCCAACAGAAACGGCCACATCGCCCTGGGCGGCCTTTGTATTATGGGCATCGTGCAGTGTGAAAATATGGGAATGAAGTGTTTCTGCCAGTGCGGTCACAATCGTTTCACTGTCGATTTTTTCAGCACTGACGGGCAACAACTGGGCGTATCTGAGTGGCGCCTGCTCTTTTTTCAACTGTTTTATGCGCTGCTCCACAAATTGTTGATGTGCAGTACCAAAGGTGTCAGCTGATGGGTGATCGGAAATAACCGAGCCAAATTCATCAAACCAGGCGCAGATTACCGCAGGTTGCTTTCCTGGTTCACCGCAGGCGTTGTTGAATGTTTGTCTGCCGGCGGCATAGGCGTCAAACAGCGCGGTAACCAATGCTGGCGGTAATGTTGCGGATGACAATAAAACCCGACTGCCCAATAGGCCGGCCCAGTTCACCAGCCGGCACAAGGCTGGCAAATCTTCCAGCCCAAAGTCATCGGGCTCGTCCAAAACCAGGTCTGAAGTCAGCAATCGCAACATAGGCGCAATCTGTTTACCGCCGCGGGTACCCTCGGTTGCGGGCATCAGGTAATCAATGGTGCTGACCAGAACCGGCGCGCTTATAAGTTGATGCAGGCGGGGGCTGCGCTTTAGCCACTCACTCAAAAGACCGTCGTCCAGAGTGCCCTCATAACGCAAGTGGTGATTGCCGTCGATCAAATCGTCCGCTGATTCACTGCCGGTGCGCTCTGATGCTGTCGTGCTTTCTAAATCTGCTTCCGCTCGCTGTTCGTGAAGTTTTCTTACGGCCTGCGACCCAATCAGGACCGCCATATCTCCAGAGTCCAGATGCAAGCGTTCCTTAAAAGCATCGCCGGTTTGTAGGGTAAGTGTTCTCAAGCCCAGAGCGACGTTAAAGCGGCAACCTTCACGTTCGTTGGCGAGCCCATACATGATGCGAGCGTTAGCAAAGGTTTTACCGCATCCGGTTGAGGCCATGTTGATACCAAAAAAGCCCTGCTGACGAGAGCGCTCAGATACGCTTCGCGAAAGATCGTAAGCTTTGTCTTGCCAGCGAAATCGCGAGATCGTTACGCGTTTTTTTAGGGCTTTCAGGCGCGTAATAGCTGGCAGTTGCTTTCGCAGACTGGGTAATCGTTTTGCCATCAACACTGCGTTATGGCCAACGCCAATGTTGTGCTCGTCGAGCCTCTGCTTCAGTTGGCGGGTTTCCCTGTCGGTATTGGCGTAAGCTTTATAGCGCTTGTCTTGCCATTGCACGACCGGCGGGGCGGCGGAGTAGCAATGGTCAGCCAGCATCAGCACCAGGCGTGCGAGATGGCTGGTAAAGCGGTCAGCCATCCAGTCGTGTTCCTGCAATTTTTGATGTTTGAGTGCACGTTTACCCAGACTTTGTGCTTTCTGGCACCAGGTGCGGCTTGAAAGAGGGGTGCCGTGTGGGAATTTGCGGATGCCGGCCCAGTGTTTCGCTTCCCAGTCGGTGAAAAAGATTTGCGGCGAGTTCCAGCCTGCGTTGAGCGTTTTGCCTTCCAGCCAACTGTCGATGCGCTCAGTATGAGGCTGGGAACTTGCGCCATCGACCTTGTGAGGAAACTCAGGCAAGCGGTGATGAGTCATAATCAGCCAAGCCGCAACGCGTGCAATGGGGCGCTCTGTCCATTTTGAAAACGGGTTACTGAAATGTGCCGGTTCGTCTTCGACCAGCCGGGCCAATACGCTTTTTTCCAGATCAGGCGTAACGGTTTCCAGTTGCTCCAGCCATTGCGGGTCACTGAGTTCGCCTACAAACGCTTCAAATAGCCGTAGGCTGATCCACTCGTGGCGAATGGGTTCGCTGCCTTTGCCTGTGTAAGACGGCTTTAGTTTTCCCTGAAATAATGCGTTGGCTTTGCCGAAATCGTGGAACAATCCTGCAATGCCCGCCAGCAGTGATATGGCTTCTGCCGTATGCCACTGGTTTTCATCGTCTTGCCTTAGAATATTGCGGCTTGTGCTATTGGTTGGCACCGCTCCTTCTTCGTTGAACTGTCCGATGTTGCCGACAATCCACATCAATTCACTGTGATCTTTGCCCCGAATCCAATGGCAGGCCACGGCGGTGTTTTTGCGGGCACTCTTTTTCAGCAGCTTGCGAAGTGTAATCAGGCCTTCCATAGTGATGGGGGTTTGCCAAGTTCGATCGCCCCGACGCTCGGCAAACTGATCCAGTATCTTTCGGGTTTCGGTTAGCGCGTTTTTACTGCATTGGGAAATTAGCAGCACGTTCATGACTTCGCGCTCCCGAGTGTCACGGCGATATCCTTGAGGGTATCAATCATAAAGTCGAGAGAACCGGTGCGGGTGAGGGCTTCAATGCAACTGCGCCGAAATTCCTGTTCTTCGTCGCCACGTGAGGCAGAAATAAAGGCTTGTGGCAGAATGACTGCGTCTTTCACAAGGTCTGCCGCGTCGAAAACCAGACCACCGCGCCTGGTTTTGCCGTGCAATACCGCCAAGCCATGGGGTATGCCCAGCACCCAAGTAGCGGTAGCGCCTAGACCGTAGGCAAGGTAGTTGCCGTGATCCAGGAAGCGGTTGGCGGGGTCGGCGCCGGTGCCGCGTTTGGATCGTGTGAACTCGCCATAACTAAGGGCGTTTACGGCCAGCTTGAAAAGCTGTTTCGTTAATCTGGCCTCTTCCGTGAGTAGGTTCATCACATCCGGGGCGTGCTCTATGCGCTCGAGGCTGCGCTCCACAAGTCCATTGAGTTGGTCAGAATTGATCTCAAAGCCGTTGTCTTTGAGTTGGCGGCTGCCAAGCCATAGCTTTTGAATCATACCCAGCCGCGCCCGCTGAATGTGCTTGGCCGCCGCTAAGCGTTTTTCGTCGTCAAACCAGAAACTGACCCAGCCCTGAAGGTATTCCGTTGGACGGTATTCACTTTGAGGGGAGAACCAGGCTACTTCAATATCAACTTCGTTGGCGCTGAATAGCGGTGTGCCGCCGCCGCCGGAAAAACCCACAAGAACCCCGGCTTTTGCCAGTTCCCGCATCGCCGCTTGGGTGACAGATGTACCCGTCCCCAGCAGCACTGTTGTGGTGTTCGCGATGGGGATGTTCCAATACAGTGAGCGTTTGCCTTCGTCGGTCACATACTCGACCCTTCCGCCGTTCACAAGTAAGCGACAATGTTCCAGATAGTAAATGTTGGCTCGTTTGGAATGTAAAATGGTTTTTAGATCGCTGGGCGAGAAATCATCCATGAAGACACCTTGTAAACGGACGGCTAAATTTAGCGCTCTGTCGATAATATATTCACTGTGGCTTCAGATCGTTATCAAGTCCAGTCGTTGTGCCTTAACGCGCAAGCCACACAATAAGCCCCCAGCATTCAAATCTCTTCCGGGCGGCCAAACAAGTATCCCTGAAAATTCTTGCACCCATGATTAGCCAGCCAGTTTCTCTGCTCTTCCGTTTCTACCCCTTCGGCAATGACTTCCAGATTCAGCCCCTTGGCAAGTCCGATTATAGATTCCACAATGGTGGAGCTTGCCAGGTTGGTTGTTAACTCATTGATAAATGACTGATCTATTTTGATTTGATCCAGCGGCAACTGGTTGAGATAGCTCATCGAAGAATAACCTGTGCCGAAGTCATCCAATGAAAAACGAACGCCCATGGAACGAAGGCGCTTCATCATTCCGGTGATTCGCTCGGGGTCATCCATTAGCAGGCTTTCGGTTACTTCAAGTTTGAGCAGGTGCGGTGGTGCACCTGTTTTCTCAAGAATCCGGCCTACATGGTCTACGAAGTTATCACTCTGAAACTGAACGACGCTGACGTTAACCGCAAGACTGAGCTCAGAGCGGGCGGGCTCTGACTGCCAGGCCGCCAGCTTTTCACACGCTTGTTCGATAATCCATCGGCCGATAGGCAGAATAAGCCGGCTCTGTTCGGCGATCGGGATGAAAACGCCCGGGGATACTATGCCCCGTTTCGGGTGACGCCAGCGCAAGAGCACTTCGTAACCGACCAGCTGATCCGGGTTGCGGATCTGGGGCTGGTAATAGAGCACCAGTTGCTCCTCTGCCAGGGCGTTCCGCAATTCCTCTTCCATAAGAACGTGCTGAACAACCTTGGCCTGTATTTCAGAATCGAAGAATGAGATGCGCTTTTCACCCCGAAGCTTCGCCCGTTCTTTTGCCTGCTGGGTTGCCTGCTCGGCTTTCTGAAGTTGTTCGTCAGGAGCTGCGGTGTGCCCGTCAATCAGGATAATGCCGATACTGACACTGACCTGGATTGTCTGCTCCAGAACCTTAATCGGGAAGGTAAAGGCGCTAAGGATTTTTTCCGCAACACTCTCTGCAGAACGCGCTGCCACTTCCTGAGAGGCGTGCCGGCTGGACAACAGGATGGCAAATTCGTCCCCCCCGATGCGCGCAAGGGTATCACTTTCACGAACCACGCCAGCCAGCTGCCCGGCCAGGGCTTTCAGGACCAGGTCGCCAAACCCGTATCCCCTGGAATCATTAACCGCGCGTAGCTGTTCGACATCAACATACAAAAGGGCAGCGTGGGCATTCTGCCGGATAGGGTTTTTGCGGACCCCGGAGATCCTTTCATCGAGCAGCGCCTTATTTGCGAGCCCTGTCAGTGGGTCGTAGAAGGCCAGCTGATGCGCTTTCTGTTCGGCTTCTTTGCGCTGGGTAATGTCGTGAAACGTTCCTACGTAGTTCTGAACGATGCCTGACTGTCCGTAAACGGCGGTGATGGTCAGCCATTCCGCGAACTCCTCTCCATTTTTCCGAAGGTTCCATATTTCACCCTCCCAAGAGCCTTCTTTCCGCACCCGGCCCCAGAGATGCTGGTAAAACTCAAGGTCTTGCAACCCGGATTGAAGCATGCGCGGGTTCTGTCCCACCACGTCATGTTCGGTGTAACCGGTTATGCGTGAAAACGCTTTGTTGGTTCTTAGTATCACTCCACGTTCATCGGTTATCATAATGCCCAAATGGGTCTCGAACGCAGTAGAAGCAATACGCAGTTCAGCCTGTTGAAACTTGCTCTCAGTTACATCACGCACCACAGCCATGTAACCGCCGGACTCGCCCGTTATGTCTCGCAGCGCACTCACCCGAGCTGCGAAATCGCGCGCTCCGCCTTCAAAAAACAACTGGTATTCAAAGTCGAGGGTCTTCTCGGTTTTTCCAACGTCTACCTTTAACTGGTCAAGCTGGGCAGCAAGCTCGGGCGGTAGCACCTTGCTGTAATGCAGGCCCGGCAGTTTTTCCGCAGGCATCAGTAGCTGGCTTTTGTCCTGCGCATGCACAAAGGTGAACCTTCCCTGTTCATCGAACACGAAGATCAGATCTGGAATAGAGCTCACAAGGGCCTGCAATCGGCTTTCATTGGTTTGTGCGCTTTGCTGTAAAAGCCTTCGTTCCCGGTTTTCGTGCAATAGCGCATTCTCAACGGACAGTCTTCGGAAGAACTGCCTCAGAAAGAACAGGCCAATGATCGCAACCAGTAAAATGCCGGTGGCCCCAACCCAAAGACTCTGGTACCAATCTTGTAACGCCACTGACGCTTTCTCGCCAACGACAACAATGTAGGGCGCACCCGGCACACGCTTGAAAGCGTAAAACCTTTTCTCACCGTCAATGTATGACTCGAAAACCGCCTGATAGCTGCTGGAATCACTGTCAATAAAACGACGAATTTCCAGACGGTTGACGACCTTTCCCAGACTAGACGTATCTTTGAGAGCAGTTGGAATACGGGCGACCAGTTTCATCGATTCGTCAATAATGGCGATGCTTTGGCCATCGGACAAGGATAATCTGGCAAAAGATTCGGAGAGCATTTCAGGCGATTGACGCGCCACAATCACAGCGCTGATATTGCCGGTGTCGGAATGCAACTGGCTCAACATCCAAATCCAAATCCACAGATCACCGGTTTCTGGGTCTGTATACAGCGGTGTTACGACTTCACGGCTAGGGTTGCCAGACAGGTAGCTTGCAATAAAGGGCCAGTCAGGAGTTTTGGTGACGCTCTTGCCTATTGAAGGGTAGAAAAAATTGCTAGCCGGATCTGCGACGAACAGTTTGTCTATGAATCCCAGGCTGGAAACCTTCTGATCCAGATACGATTCTATGTTCTCAAGGCGGGTTTCGGCTGAGGTGTTTGGCTGGTGAACAAGGAGCTGAACAAATCCGGCGAGAGCCCGCAGGCCGTACCCGGTAGAAAACAGCCTGTTTGCAACCAGTTCAGCCGCCAGATCAGCGCGAGCGACAGAGCGACCTATTGCAGTCTCTTTAGCCTGCTTGTAGGTGTTTTGAGCGACGTAACCAGCGGAAACCACGAGGCCGAGCAACGCAAAAATATACAACGCAATGGGAAGACGATAAGGCGCGGCAGAGCTCGATCTCGTCCTGTTTTCTTGCTTTTTCATTCAAACTGCTCATTAGTCGTTATTTTTGGCGTTTGGCGACAAATCCAAGCACCCAGAAAAGTAAACGCTGAGCGAGTTATAGCAACTCAAAATCAAAAGATGTGAGTAAACAGTAGTAAGCAGTGGTTTTGCTTTCTGCCAACTATCCAGAGAACCCCAGCATGAAAAACCCTTTCGCATCTCTGTTCAAAAAAACTCCGTAAATGAACGTTGAACAACTGCAAAAAGCGGCGCCCGTTGCAGGCGCCGCTTTTGATTTGCTCAAACAGTGCTTGCTCTACCCCTGCTTCATTTTGTCAGAGTAAGGCGGCCATCCCATAGGTTTACCAGCCAGCAGATGCAGGTGAATGTGGAATACGGTTTGGCCGGCGCTTTCGCCACAGTTCATGACTGTGCGGTAGCCGTCTTCGGCGAAGCCCATTTCTTTGGCCAGTTTGGCGGCCACGTAATACAGATTGCCCACCAGTTCCCGATCGTCTTCGGTGATGTCGTTAATCGTCGCAATGTGCCTTTTCGGAATAATCAGCAGGTGCACGGGCGCTTGCGGGTTAATGTCGCGAAACGCTAGGGTAGTATCGTCTTCGTAAACGATGTCAGCGGGAATTTCCCGGTTGATGATTTTGGTAAAAATAGTTTCTGACATAACAGGCTCCTTGTTAAAAATGAGGTAGAAAGTGAGTTAAAAAGTAAGGTTCAGTCCAGTCCCATGGCGTAACGGGCGACGCGGTTGCGGGCGAAAGGCAGTGCCTGCGCGGCGCCC
This sequence comes from Marinobacter sp. LV10R520-4, assembly GCF_002563815.1. Taxonomy (NCBI): domain Bacteria; kingdom Pseudomonadati; phylum Pseudomonadota; class Gammaproteobacteria; order Pseudomonadales; family Marinobacteraceae; genus Marinobacter; species Marinobacter sp. LV10R520-4. Next base: position 1,949,950 of record NZ_PDJM01000001.1, read on the forward strand.
AGGCCCAGATTGCGCAGCAGGTGCAGGGGCGGAACGCGGTTGCTGAACAGGTGATAAAAGGCATCCATAGCCAGCATCATGCGGCGGTTAGCCGGTCGGCGCTGGTGTTCATATTGGCCCAGTAAGGCGGGGTCGGCCAGGTCGGTGCCGTTGTTACGGGCAACAATCAATAGTTGTTGCAGGCATTGAGCGTCTTGAAAACCCAGGTTCACGCCTTGGCCGGCCAAGGGGTTGATGGTGTGGGCCGCATCGCCGGCCAATACCACGCGGCCCTGGTAATAGTGTTTGGCGTGCTGGCGGGCAATGGGGAAACTGGCGCGGGTGTCTATATGCATCAGCTCTGGCAGCGGTTCGGGAAATTCCCGTTGAATTTCGGCCATCAGTTGCTCGGTGGACATAGCTTTGAGTTGTGCCAGCCGGGCGGGGGCGTCGTACCACACCAGCGAGCCCCAGCTTTCACCGGGAAATTCTTCGCCGGCTGTGTGCAACGGCAAAAAGGCCCGCGGGCCAGAGGGTAAAAAGCCCTGCCAGGTGATGTCTTCCACCGCGCCGCGGTAACGAACAGACATCACCATGGCTTGTTGGTCGTATTGGCTGCGGGTGACCCCAATGCCGGCCAGATCGCGCACCCGGGATTGGGCACCGTCGGCACCTACCACCAGGGTTGCGGTAATGGCGGTGTCGTTATCCAGATCCAGCTGCGCGTGATCAGGGTTCTGGGTGAGGTTTGTAACTGCAACGCCCGGCATTAACGTGATGTTTTTCTGAGTACTTGCGGCCTGCCAAAGAGCCGCCTGAGTAACGCTGTTTTCCACAATGTGGCCAAGGTGGCTGGCGCCCAGTTTATCGGCGTTGAATTCCACTCGTGCCAAGGGCTTTGGCAGCAGGCGGGTAAGCGGGTGTGAAGACTGGTCCCATACCGCCAGGCGGCGATAGGGCGTGGCGCGCATGGCCAGAATATTGTCCCATGCCTGAAGGCTCTGCAAGTAGCGTTCACTGCCGGCGCTGAGCGCTGACACGCGAATATCGGGCGTGCTGGCTGGCACAAATTCGGGGGCGTCAGCAAAGTCAATCAGCGCCACGCGAAAACCGTTGCGGCCCAGGCCTGTCGCAAGGGCTGCACCCACCATGCCGGCGCCGACAACCGCAATATCAAATGCTTGAGTCATATCGGATTCCTGTTTGTTGTTATCAGTTTACGCGATGGCAACAAACAGGCAAGCCGTGGAGTGGATGTTGTTTTTTTGTACGCAGCCTCAATCGGCTTTATACATGTGCATATCACGCTGGGGGAAGGGAATACTGATGCCTTCGGCGTCGAACGCCTTCTTGACGCGTTCCTGCATGTCCCAGTAAAACGGCCACAGGTCTGCGGATTTGGTCCAGACGCGCACGGTCAGGTCAACAGAGCTGTCGCCCAGGCCGCCTACCACAATCATCGGTTCCGGGTCTTTCAGAGAGCGTTCGTCTTCTTCAATCAGGCGCTTGATGGTGGCTTTGGCCTTATCAATGTCGTCACCGTAGCCAATGCCAAAGCTCATGTCGCAGCGGCGGGTAGGGTAGGCGCTGAGGTTGGTCAGGCTGGAGTTGGACAGGTCGCCGTTGGGAATAATAATGCGGCGGTTATCAAAGGTATTAACGATGGTGTACAGAATAGAGATTTCCACCACCGAACCCAGGTAGCCCTGGGCTTCGATGACATCGCCCACTTTGAATGGCTTGAAGATCAGAATCAGCACGCCGCCGGCGAAATTGCCCAGGCTGCCTTGCAGTGCCAGGCCAATGGCCAAGCCGGCCGCACCAATAATGGCAATAAAGGACGTGGTGGCAATGCCCACCATGGATGCCACGGAAATCAGCAGCAGAATTTTCAGAATGGCGGATAACAGGCCGCACAGAAAGGTATTCAGCGTAGGGTCTTTTTTGCCAAGTTTGCTATCCAGTAAGCGAACAAACCGGTTAATCAGCCACATACCCACAATCAGGGTGATAATGGCCAGTACCACTTTGGGTGCGTAGGCCATGACCAGTGTGATGGCCTGGTCTACCAGTTCTGTGGCGCGGCCGTTGGCGCCGAACAAATCTTCCATAGCTAACTCCTTGTGAACATTTTTGTTTTATGAAATACGCGGGTGGGCGTGCTTGGCCCACTGTGCGATGGCGTCCGGACCGCCATGCATAATCACTGTGCCGGGTTTGCGGCCTAGCTGGTAATCGTACATTGGGTCGTAGTAATGCTCTAGCAGGCTTTGTATCCAGGCGTTATGGCCGTCGCTGGCGCCGTTCTCTGCCTGTTGGGCCAGCGCGGACTCCATCATGCTGCGCAGTTGCTGATGGCGTTCGCCGCCAAGGCGCTTACGAATGCGATCGAGCGCGCTTAAAAGGTAGTCGCAGAAATTTAGCCAGCCGGCATTTTCGCCATTCAGGTTCGTGTAGTCGGCCAGCATATTTTCGACATAGTCTTGGCGAATAATATCAATGCGCTCGGCCATTGGTCGGTCCAGTACGGCCAACGGTGCCGCAGCCATGCGCTCCCGCAGGCTGACGGGCAGCGCGCAATGCCCCACAAGACGGCTTTCGTCTTCCAGATAAATGGGGCCGCCGTGATGATGCCTGGCGTGCAGCATGGCGACTGCAAGCTGGTTTTCGAAGTTGATTTGCGTGGGCTGTGGCGTTACCTGTCGGCCAAAGCTGGAGCCGCGGTGGTTGGCCAGGCCTTCGAGATCCACCGGGTTGGGCAGGGTGTGCAATACGCGGGTTTTGCCAGTGCCGGTGCGGCCGCTGAGGATGTAAAACGTCTCGCTGGCAATCTGCTGTTCCAGCTGATCGATCAGGAACCGGCGCATGGCTTTATAGCCGCCTTCCACCAGCGGATAATCAATGCCCGCTTGGGCAATCCACTGGCGTGAAAGATGTGAGCGCAGGCCGCCGCGGAAACAATACAGGTAGCCGTCTGGATGCTGGGTGCAAAAGTGTTTCCAGGCCTCAAGGCGCTGAGCCTTGATGTCGCCCTGCACCAACTGGTGGCCCAGCTCGATGGCTTTGCTTTGGCCCTGCTCTTTGTAACAAATTCCGACAAGGTGGCGCTCGTCGTCGTTCATCAGCGGTGCGTTAATAGCACCGGGAAGATGGCCTTTGTCGAATTCAACAGGCGCGCGCACGTCTAGCAGCGGTGTGTTGTTCAGAAATAGAGAAAGGTAGTCGTTGGTATCTTGTTTGCGGGTCATAAAGGAAGAACAAACTGGCCAGATTGGTCGCTGAGTATAGAGCAGTTAACGCGGTTGTGTTGGGGCGGGCACAAAAAAGAGCCGTCCTTATTAAAAAGTCGGCTCGTAAAGGTCAGTGCTTCGCGCTGAATTTTTGCAGCCAAGGCCAAATCAGCATCCCGGCAGCGATGCCGGCGGCGTCAGCGGCCACGTCAGCCATTGAAAAGTCGCGGTAGGGCAAGGTGGCTTGCACAATTTCTATCAGCATGCCGAAGCCCAGCAACAGCGGGACGAAGTAGAGCGGTTTCAGCTGCGGCCAGCCCAAACGCATCAACAACGTAAGCTCCAGAAAGGCAATCAGGTGATTGACCTTGTCGCTGGGCGCAGAGGGCACTGGTAGCGGGCCTGCGGTCGTGGCCAGAAACAGAATAGCGGCAATAGACGCCAGTAGCGCAAATCGCCACAGGGCGCGTAAACGGAGTAATTGTGCAAGCCGTTGTTTCGTGGTTGCTAAAAGCATATCGATTGTTTGTTCCGGCTGTGGCAAAGAGCGCATCATGATATGCTTTGCAGCCCGTCAATGTCACTGTAACCAAGGTTTTTGCGCCATGCTCAATGGTAACTTTTTTCGCGGATTGGGATATCTGGGCGAGGGTTTTGGCCTTATTTGGCAACCCGGTCTTCGCCTTTTTGTGATTATCCCCCTGCTGATTAACATTCTGCTGTTCAGCCTGCTGTTTTTTTATCTGGGTGAATTATTTTCCGGTCTGATTGCGACTGCTATGGGCTGGTTGCCAGACTGGGCTTGGCTGCAAGCGCTGGACTGGCTGTTCTGGTTGCTTTACGGCGCTGTTATTGTGTTGGTGCTGGCTTACGGTTTTGTGATTGTGGCCAACCTGATTGGGGCCCCGTTTTACGGTTACCTGGCGGAGCGCTGTGAGCAGCACCTGACCGGTCAGCCAATAGGCGAAGATGAAGGCTGGGCGGGTATTGTTAAAGACATTCCGCGCTCACTGTGGCGCGAGTTGCAGAAAATCGGCTATTACCTGCCCCGTGCCTTGGGCCTGCTCATTCTGGGGCTGATTCCGGTGGTGAATCTGGTGGCGGTGGTGCTCTGGTTTGTGTTCAATAGCTGGATGATGGCGCTGCAGTATGTGGACTACCCGGCAGATAATCACAAGACCAGCTTTCCGGTGCTAAAACAGATGCTGGCCGAGCGCCGATTGTCGGCCTTGGGTTTTGGACTGCCGGTCGCACTGGCAGCCATGGTGCCAGTATTGAACTTGTTTGTGGTGCCGGCAGCGGTGTGCGGTGCCACGGCGTTATGGGTGCGTGAACAAGGTTCCGCACGTCTTTGATTGAGATTTGGATTTGGAGGTTGCTTGGAAACGTCGGATTTTGTCATTGGTCAGCGCTGGGTTAGTCACAGCGATACAGCCCTGGGCTTGGGCATAGTTACAGATATTTCCGGACGCAGGGTGACCCTGGGTTTTCCGGCGGCTGACGAAGAGCGTACCTACGCCACCGACAACGCGCCCTTGTCGCGCATTATTTATCAGCTTGGTGAAACCATTGAAACCTTTGATGGCGGAAGCTACATCGTGCGCGCGGTGGAAGACATGGCCGGTTTGCTGGTTTACCACGCCGATGATGGCGAAAACATCCAGACGGTTTCTGAGGTGAAGCTCAGCGGAACGGTGAACTTCTCGGCCCCCCATCAGCGCCTGTTCGCCGGCCAGTTTGACCGTAACGGTGCCTTTCGGCTCCGTTTTTCCACGTTGAACCACCTTGACCGTCTGCGGGCCTCGCCGGCCGAGGGCCTGATTGGTGCTCGCACCCAGCATTTGCCCCATCAGCTCTATATTGCCGGCGAAGTGGCCCGGCGTTTTGCCCCGCGGGTACTGTTGGCCGACGAAGTAGGCCTGGGCAAAACCATTGAGGCTGGTTTGATTCTGCACTATCAGCTGCACACGGGCCGCGCCCGGCGGGCCTTGATCGTAGTGCCAGATTCGTTGATACACCAATGGCTGGTTGAAATGCTGCGGCGCTTCAACCTGCGCTTCTCCATTGTTGATCAAGGCCGTTATGACGCCATCAAAGAACAGCAGAGCGACGTGGATGCTCTGATGAGCCATATATTTGGCGAAGAAGGTCGGGAAAACCCATTTGAAAGTGAGCAGTTGGTGTTGTGTAGCCAGAGTTTTCTGACCGCCACTGAACAAGCCCGAAACGACGCCATAGCGGCCGGCTGGGACCTGCTGATTGTTGATGAAGCGCACCACCTGGCCTGGAGTGAAAGCCATGTTAGTGCGGAATATCAAACAATTGAAAACCTGGCGGCGGCGAGCCAGGGCCTGCTGCTGCTGACCGCAACGCCAGAACAGGTGGGGCTGGCCAGCCATTTTGCGCGTTTGCGCCTGCTGGATCCGGCGCGGTTCCACGACTTACAGGCGTTCCGCGAACAGGAAAGCCAGTATGAAGCGGTCAACGCCGTGGTTCGCCGATTGCAGTCTGAACACACCATCGCAAGCGGCGACCAGCAAATTCTAGAGCAGTGGCTGGGTTCGCAATTGCCCCAGCTGCTGACAGAGAGCGACCCCCATCAGGCGATTATTGACGCCCTGCTGGATCGCCACGGCACCGGCCGGGTGTTGTTCCGTAATACTCGCGCTGCTATCCAGGGCTTTCCCGAGCGTCTCCCACACCCGGTGCCACTGCCGTGCCCCGAACTCTACAGCGGCTTTACCCGCGGCATTGACGGCCTGACCCCCGAACGCAGCGAACCCGACGAAGAGCAGTGGCTGGCGGAAGATCCGCGGGTAGCCTGGTTGCAAAAAACACTGGCGGGTTTGCGCCCAGCCAAAGTGGTGGTGATTTGCGCCCACGCCAGCACGGCTATGGCCCTGGAGCATTTTCTTCAGCTGCGCGCCGGTATTCGCAGCGCAGCGTTCCACGAACATTTAAGCCTGATAGAGCGCGACCGCGCCGCCGCTTATTTTGCAGACTCCGAGCAGGGTGCCCAAGCGCTGATTTGCTCCGAGATTGGCAGTGAAGGCCGTAACTTCCAGTTTGCCCATCATTTGGTGCTGTTTGACCTGCCGGCCAACCCGGACCTGTTGGAACAGCGCATTGGCCGCCTTGACCGTATTGGCCAAACCAGCGCCATTGATATTCATATCCCGTATCTGGAAGGCACCAGTCAGGAAGTGCAGTACCAATGGTTCCAGCGTGGTCTGAACGCCTTTGCAGAAAGTTGCAGTGTGGGTGTGGCCGTGCAGGAGTCGGTAGCCGAGGCCTGGCAGCAGTCGCTGGCGGGCGACGAAGCCGCTCTGGAAGCCCTGGTGAGCGCTTCAGCAGCGGAAACTGCGCGCCTGAAAACCCTGCTGCAGAATGGCCGCGATGCGCTGATTGAGCTGAACTCCTGCCGCAACGAGCCGGCGCAACAATTGATTGATGCCATTGAAACCGAAGAATCAGCTGCGGCCGTGCGCGACTATATGATGGAAGCCTTCGACATTCTGGGTGTGGATGTAGAAGACCATTCCGAACATTCGGACGTGCTGCGCCCGGGCGAGCAGTACCAGGCCGGGCACGTGGCCGGCTTGCCCGAAGACGGCATAACCGTCACCTGGGAACGGGACCGCGCGCTGGAACGCGAAGACCTGGCGTTCATGAGCTGGGAGCACCCGATGGTGACCGGCATTATGGAGTCAGTGACCAGTTCCGGACTGGGTAAAGCTGCGTTGGCCACCATGTCGGTGAAGGCTTTGCCCGCCGGCACCCTGCTGATGGAAGCCCTGTTCACTGTGCATTGCCCTGCGCCAGACGCTCTTCAGTTGACCCGTTACCTGCCGGTGTCGCCGCTGCGCTTGCTGGTGGATGTGACCGGCAAAGACCTGTCGAAAGCCCTGCCCCATGACCGCCTGAACGACATGTGTTCTAATATTCGCCGGCGCACAGCACAGGCGATTGTGCCGCAAATTCGCGCCCAGGTTGAAACCATGGTGGACCATTCCCAGCGCCTGGCTGAGCCGCACCTACAACCGCTGCAACAAAAAGCACTGGCGCAGGTAGATGCAATGTTCGGCCCGGAAATACGCCGCCTGGAAGCCTTGCAGGCGGTGAATCCGGCGATTCGTAATGAGGAAATCGAGTATTTCCGCGCCCAGCTGGCAGCTGCCCGCGAAGCAATAGGGCACGCCACACTGGCGTTGGAGGGCATCCGGGTGATTGTAACCGCCTGATGCTGTAACACGACGGGCTTAGCTGGCCAGATATTAAGCAATCAGGTAACGTAAAGTGATGAAGATCAGCTGTTCAAACCAGGCACAACAGGGGAATTAATGATGACGTTCATACTGTTTATAGTGGCGATAGCGGGCTTGCTGGTCGTGATGCGCCAGGAAGCCGGAGCGAAAGCTGCGGTGGGTGTTATGGTGGGCGTAGGCCTTTTGTCGTTGCTGTTTGCATCGTTCGGGCTGGCATTGCTTCTGTTTGTTGGTGCCGGCATTACGGCCGCCGCCGGCTTACCAGGCTTTCGCCGCAGCTGGTTAACGCCCAAAGCCTTTGCCCTGTTCAAGAAAGTAGCCCCGAAAGTATCTGAAACGGAAAAGGTAGCGCTGGAAGCGGGCACAGTAGGTTGGGACGGCGAATTGTTTACCGGCAAACCTGACTGGCACAGTCTGTTGATAAACCGCAACACCGGCCTGACCGACAAAGAACAGACGTTTGTGGATAACCAGTGCAACCAGGCGCTGGCCATGTGCAATGCCTGGGATGTAGCGGTAGAGCGTGCCGACCTGCCGGAAGAGCTGTGGGACTTTCTCAAGCGCGAAAAGTTCTTCGGTATGATTATCCCTGAAAAATACGGTGGTCTGGGATTCTCCGCGAAAGCTCAGACCGCCGTGCTGCAGCGCCTGGCCGTTAACGAAATGCTGATGGTAACGGTTGGCGTGCCCAATTCCCTTGGGCCTGGCGAGCTGCTTATAAAATACGGCACCGATGAGCAAAAAGAATATTATTTGCCGCGCCTGGCTGACGGCCGCGAAATACCCTGTTTTGGCCTGACCGGCCCGCGCGCAGGTTCCGACGCCACTTCGTTACCGGATACCGGTATTGTGTGTAAGCAGGAAGTTGACGGCAAAGAAGTCATTGGTTTGCGTCTGAATTTTGAGAAACGCTGGATTACCCTTGCACCAATCGCCACGGTGGTGGGCCTGGCCTTCCGCATGTTCGACCCCGATGGCTTGCTGAGCGACGTTGAAGACCGCGGCATTACCTGCGCACTGATTCCCCGTGATACCGACGGCATGGAAATCGGCCGTCGCCACTGCCCGATAGGAAGCCCGTTTCTGAACGGCCCGATTATTGGCAAAGACATGTTCATTCCGCTGGACTACCTGATCGGTGGTGAAAAAATGGCCGGCGAGGGCTGGCGCATGCTGGTGGAATGTTTGTCGGTGGGCCGCTGCATTACGTTGCCGTCTGGCGCTGCCGGTGGGGCTGCCTTCGCGGTGGCCACGGCCGGTGGCTTTACCCGGATAAGGCGCCAGTTCAATACGCCAGTGGCGGAAATGGAAGGCGTACAGCAGCCGCTGGCGCGGATTGCTGCCAAAACGTACATTGCCCAAGCGGCGGTTAACCATACCGCCAACATGATTGACCAAGGCCAGAAACCGGCGGTGCCGTCGGCGATTCTGAAGTACCACCTGACCGAGTATCAGCGCGACATTCTCAGCGATGCGATGGACGTTCACGGCGGCAAAACGGTCACCCTTGGCCCACGCAATTACATGGGTATTTCGTTCAGTAGTTCGGCAGTGTCTATTACCGTTGAGGGCGCTAACATAATGACCCGCAGCCTGATGATCTTTGGCCAGGGCGCCATTCGCTGCCATCCGTACGTGTTAAAAGAGCTGGCGGCGAAAGACAACGACGACATCGATGCCTTTGACGAAGCATTTTTCGGTCACGCCGGGCTGGTGTTTGGTAACGCTGCCCGAGCCTTTACCCAAGCCTTGGGCATTGGTCGCGCAGACGTGCCGTTTGATCACGGTGCGCGTAAATACGCCCAGTCTGTGGCCCGCTTCAGCGCCGCTTTCGGGCTGTGTTCCGACGCGGCTATGACCACCCTGGGCAGTGAGCTAAAAATGCGCGAACTGACCTCTGCGCGTTTGGGTGACATGCTGTCGAATCTGTATTTGGCTTCTATGGTTCTCAAACAGTGGCACGAAACCCAGCCGGTGGACGGCGAGCAGGCACTCATGGCCTACAGTCTGGACATGCTGCTGGCGCGTACGGAAACGGCGCTGGTGGAATTCCTTGATAACCTGCCGAATCGGTTGGTGGCCGGCGCACTGCGGGTGATTACCTTGCCCATCGGCCGACGCTGGACTGGCCCGAATGACGCTCTGACTCACACCGTGGCGCAGGCCATTTCAACGGATTCGCCACTGAGGAAAAAACTGTTGTCCAGCCTGTGGGTGGGTGACAGTGAAAACGGCGTCGACACCGTTGCCTATAACCCCGTAGCCAGTTACAACAACCTTCTGAAAGACAACGCCAAAGCTGAAAAGCTCTATCGCAAAGCCAACAAGGCTTACAGCAAGGGCGAATTGCCGATCATCGCTTTGCACCCGGAGCAACGTTTTGAAGCCGCTTTGGACGCGGGCGTGTTCAGCGACGAAGATGCAATCTTTATGCGTGATTACGAAGCAAAAGTGCTGGAAATGCTGACGGTGGACGACTTCGCCTTTGACGAATTCGCACGCAATAAAAAGTCGGTGATTGATCACAACCCCTCAGAAGCGCAGCCTTCTTGATGGCGCATTGAGTATGTGGTTGTCGGTTCTGGCCATTAGCGGTGGTGCGGTGCTCGGCGCGAATGTGCGCTGGGCACTGGCTTTGTGGCTGAACGCCAGCCATCACCATGTGCCGCTGGGCACGTTGGTGGCAAATATGGCCGGTGGCTGGCTGGCGGGTTTGTTGCTGGCCTGGTTCAGCCACAGTTCCAGCCTGTCACCGGAGTGGCGCTTGTTTGCCATAACCGGCCTGTGTGGCGCGCTAACGACTTTCTCCACTTTCTCGTTGGAAATGCTCACGGCCTTGCAGCAGGGAAAGTGGGGCATGGCTCTGGTGGGTATTCTGGCCCACGTTTGCGGTGCGTTGCTGATGACGGCTGTTGGCTTTTATACGGTTGCATTGATCAAAACTTGATCTGCACCATTACCTATGCAAAATTGTCAAAATCCACTTGGCAAGCCCTGAGTTCCCGAGTAGAGTAATTCTTGAAGGAAATATTCAGTGAAGCATTTCATTAATAAGACGTATTCCAGCGGTTAGTATTAGACCCAGTGATGAGCAGTTACCGTCCTTTTATTGATTCCGCAGATTCTGGTTTCCCGTAAACACCGGCTCAAACCATCTTGGTTGAGCAGGGTGAATAATTGATTGATTGCAGGATATTTGAGCATGTCTACTACTACCGGTACTGTTAAGTTCTTCAACGAAGCAAAAGGATTTGGTTTCATCACTCGTGAAGGCGGCCCCGACGTATTCGTTCACTACAGCGCTATTCAGGGCGGCGGTTTCAAGACTCTGGCAGAAGGCCAGCAAGTCGAGTTCACCGTTACCCAGGGCCAGAAAGGTCCTCAAGCGGAAAACGTTGTACCTCTGTAATCCCGCTTGGATTCAGAAGTAACCCGCTATAAAAAAGGCAGCCCAGGCTGCCTTTTTTTGTGGGTGTTATCCGTACTGAATAAGATTTTAACAATGGCCGCTTAGCGGGTGATAACCGCGGGGTCACCACGGCCCTCTACCGCCGCCAGTTCCGCGCTGGATAACCACTCGCCGGGTGGCAATGCCATTACGCTGGCGCAAGCCGCCAGGGCGTGGGCCCAGGAACAGCCATTGGTAAACAGCATGCCGGCTTCGGTCAGCGTGCCGCCATGGTTGCGGTAACCCAACACCCGTGATGTTGCCGGTGCCGGAAACAGCGTGTGTAAATGGCCACGGAACACTTCCGGGCGCATGTGCGTGAGTGCGACCCGGCGGCTCAGTCGGCCCGGGAATAACTGTTCACGTTCCAGTTCATTCATACACACAGCGGCTTCCTGGGCGTCGCGGGGCTGGCGCAGGCGCCCTGGTTCCTGAACGTACACCAGGCGGAAGGCTGCACCGCTGTCGCGCAACCGTTCGCACGCACGGATGGTTTCTGACAGCTGGTAGGCGCCATTCGCAATCAGCATAACCGGCTCGCGCCCGCCAGTGTCTTCATCAATCACAATCGCTCCCTGGCGCGCCAGCAGCGCCGCTTCGGCGGTGTTGAACACACACGGCCGCTCGCGCTTTGGCACAACCATGCAGGTAATGCGACCGCGGCTGCGATAAATGCCGGGCATCAGCGCCAGGGTGCTGTTGTAGTCAGCGGGGAACACCACGCGGGACACATCACTCATTTCCCCTAATAAGCTTTCACAGAAGGTTGTGTCTTGATGGGATTGTTCGTTCTTGCCGTTTTCCCAGGTGTGGGACGTTGCTACCACGGGCAGGCCAAGCCAGCGCGCAGGGCGCCCTACTGCGGCTTGATGACGGGCGAATATCAGTTCCTGGCGGATGGCTCCGAGCATTTTTACGCAAAAGGCTTCGTAACTGGCCACCAGGTTGAGGCCGGCCTTGTTGGCCAGGCAAGCAGAAACCACGGCCTCTTCATTCAGCACGGTAATAACCCCGCCCAGAACGGATTCGCTGTCGTTTTCCGGTTCGTTCACCCGGTGTTTTAACAGGTGCAATACGCCTTCCAGGCGATTGCTGGCAAGCTCGTCCGGGTTGCCCACGCGGGGCCTTAATGTCGGGTTGGCCTCAACCAGGGCACAGAAGAAATCGTTAATAGCAGTCATCGGCGATGCCGCCTGCTGTACCGGCGCCAACGTTGGAATCACCGGCTCCGGCGGATTGCGCAGGGCCAGAGGGTGGTCCCGTTCCAGCGGCCGTTTCTGATCCTGATGGCGGTTCAGCGTGCGCAGTGCGGCGGTCAGTTCGTCTAGCTCAACGTGCAGCGGCGCGGTGTGTTGATGAAACAGCTCGCGTATGCGTGCGTCAACCCGTGGGTTGCCCGGCAGCGGCAAATTATGTGCAGCATTTTCGCCCGCGCCGTAAAAACCGAAGCCTTTGACGGTTTCGGCAATGCCGTAGGGAATCCGTGCGGGATAGTTCTGCTGACCACTCAATACGGCTTCGGCCTGTTCTTCCAGCGCCCATTCCATATCCAGCATGGCGCACACAAATGCGGCAGGGTCGCGACCGTCAAAGCGGAAGGGTGCAAAGCCGCGGGCGGACAGATGTTCTTCAAAGCGCTCCAGGCCTTCGCGGGTACCCAGTTCGGTACGCTGCTCAATGCGCCGGCCGTTGGCAATCATGATGGGCATGATCAAGCCGCAGTCTTCAGCGCGCCACCAGCGCGGAATCCAGTCGCTGCCGCGCTGCTCTTCAGCGGCACCGTCCGACAAAAACGCTACCAGAGATTCGCCAGGTAAGGGCATGTGCGCGTATTGCAGCTCGGCAAAGCCCAAATAGCCGCCTTCGATAATGCCGCCGGCGGTGTAAGGGTTAACGTGGCTGCCCAGGGGCGCCACGTTGCTGCCATCGGGGTTCTGGCGGTAACTGTAAAAGTCCCGGGCTAGCTGTGTCAGGCCATCGGCCCCGCCATAGGCCTGCTGTTGTTCCGGATGCAGGTTGCCGGTCAGAACATTCAGGGCGTCAACAGCTGCCACGCAGTGGCCCTGGCCCATCAGCCAGCTGCGGGTTTTTCCGGTTAGGCTATTAGTAGTCAGGTAGGCGGCGTAAGCGGGCACCATATTCAGCGCACCGCCGGTGTGGCCTTCCGGTTTGGGTTTGAAGTCATCCGCCGCCAGGGCCTTGCCGTTCAAGCATACCCGGTTGGTGTAGGTCATGTGCACGACTTGCCACATGCCTGCACTGACAAGTCTGTCGAGAGCGGCCAGGTGATGGAATACGGTTTCCAGATTTGGCTGTAGCTTGCGATGGACCAACTGCCGCGCTGAGTGCAGAACCCTTGAACACAGCAGGTCACCGTGGCTGATAACGCCATAGCCGGCGCGCCAGTAGTTGTATGCGTCTTGCGCGTTGCCAGTCAGAGTGGCAATCGAAGTGTCAATTAGAGTGTCAGTCAGAGAATCGTTGTTTAGGTCGGGCGCAGACATAGAAGCCTTTTTTTTATGTCAAAGTATGGCAGAAGTATATGCGCGGCGGATTCGGGGGCTATTGATGTAGGTCAGCCTGGTAGCCTGCACAGATTACACCGGAGTAAGATCTGGTGTCGGCTGCGGTGGAACCGGTGGTTTGAGAATTTCTAGGTAAAACTGGCGATTTCGGCGCTGGTTAAAAAGCGATGCTCACCAGCGGCCAGTGCCGAATCCAGCGTTACCCCGCCAATGCGGCTGCGGTGCAAAGTCGTGACGTGATTACCAACGGCGGCCATCATACGTTTGACCTGGTGGTAGCGGCCTTCAGAAATAGTCAGCTCTATGAGCTGTGACTGCAGCACCTTCACCTGAGCGGGCTTTGTCGGCTTAGTGTCGTTACGAAGCATCACGCCGGTTTCCAGTGCCGCAATGGCCGTGTGTGAAATCGGCTCGCTCAAAGCCACCTGATAAGTTTTCGTGCACTCCACTCTTGGCGAGGTGACCCGGTGCGACCACTGACCATCGGTTGTCAGCAGCAGCAAACCGGTAGTGTCTGCGTCCAGGCGGCCGGCAATATGAAGATTGCGGGTCAGCTCTGCCGGCAGAAGATCCAGCGCTGTGGGCTGGTCATTGTCGCGGGTGGCGCTGATATATCCTGCGGGCTTGTTGAGCATCAAGTAGCGCTCAGCAGGTAGGGCAACGGGTTCTCCTTGCAGCAAAACCTCAGCGTTGGCCGGAACGGCGGCGGCCGAATTCTTCCACAGGGCGCCGTTTACCTGAACGTCACCAGCGGCTATGGCATGCTTTGCTTCTTTGCGTGAAAGGTCTGAGCTAGTGGCAATAAATTGATCGAGGCGCATGGTCTTCAACACTCCTGGCCGGGCGCTGGCGTGGCAAGGCTGGCAAGACAAAGAACCGGGATAGCGCCGGTTATGCGGCCCCACAGCAAGGGCATTGCAGCGCTGTTGAAGGCGGGCCGGGGTGCCTGTTCGCCATTGCCGGGTTTGAGTATGCCACCCTGTTCATTGGCGAGAACAAACGTAAACGGATGCGCCCCGGGAATACCCAAGCGTACATCGGTAGCGGTGATTTCACCGTCGCGCGCTTGGTAGTCAAGAAACCCCCGGGTAAACCATTCCAGGCGGTGGGTTTCGGGCAATTGCGCAACAGAGTTGGCAAGCGCCGGCTGGCGCGGGAAATATTCAAGGGTTAAGGGGCTGTCGCCATCCAGAAAGCCGGTCACGATTTCAACCCGCTGCTGGTCGGTGATCGCGGTGGCGCGCCAAAGCACCGTGTTGAAGGGCATAGGTTGCACCAGAAGTTTGGCGTCGGCAAAGCCGGCTTCGGCCAGGGCCGGTTGCACGCGCTCGGTTATTGCCTGCTGAGCGACAAACGACCAGCCGAGATACCCGGTGGACAGCAGTAGGCCGCCGGCTAAGACGCGCACAGCCGGAGGCCGCAGTGAAAAAGCGGCGCAGCCGGCCAGCAGCGGTAGCGTATACAGGGGGTCAATAATGAAAATACTGCTGATGGCCAGCGGCCGGCCAAGGGGCCAGAACAGCTGTGTGCCGTAGGTGGTAAACGTGTCCAGAATAGGGTGCGTCAGCAACACCAGTGCCGTTAGTAACAACCAGCGAGGGAACCCCAGTTGTGGCTTCCAGCGCCAGAACAGAGTTGCAAGCAGCAGCGACAGGGGCGCAAGCACAAAAAGAGAGTGGCTAAAGCCCCGGTGCTGGGTAAAGTTGGCGACGGCCGAGCCATAATCAATCAGCACATCCATATCGGGAAGCGTGCCTAACAGCGCGCCGGTCAGCAGAACCGATCGCCCGAGTGTTTTACCGGCTATCAGGCCTGCGATGGAAGCGCCAAGAGCTACCTGAGTGATTGAGTCCATGGAGATCGCATCATTTTGGTTAGTGAGGTTAGCTACCGGCGCATCAAAGCGCCGGCGTCACCTGCAGAACTCGTAAAACCTGAGGCCCCGGATAGCCGTCGGCGACCAGTCCGTTGGCGATCTGGTACTGGCGAATAGCGGCGCGGGTGGCCGGGCCCATAATGCCGTCTGGCGTGCCGGCGGAATATCCACGCTGTTCCAGCTGCTGCTGTAGCTGCATGATGTTGTCGCGGGACAGCGTGGGCGCATCTACCGGTGGCGGATTCTGTAACCCGCCTGCACCGGCAATACGGTCGGCCAGGTGGCCAACAGCGATGGCGTAAAATTCCGAGCGGTTCCAGCCCATAATCACTTTGAAGTTGTGATAAGCCAGAAACGCCGGGCCCTGGTGGCCGGCGGGCACAATGATTGCGGCATCAATGGCTTCTTGGGCCAGGGGGCCGCCTGATGCGTCGGTAACGCCAAGCTGGTTCCATTGCTCCAGAGATTTGCGGCGGCCATCGGCAAGGGCAAAGTTAAAGTTATCGGGTAGCTGTACTTCACGGCCCCAGCGGTAGTCGCCATCCCATCCCATAGACTGCAAAAATTGCCCGGCTGACATTAGCGCGTCTGGTAAACTGTTCCACAGGTCACGGCGGCCATCGCCGTCTGCGTCGACGGCGTGCTGAAGGAAGACCGTAGGCATAAATTGCACGTGGCCCATAGCACCGGCCCAGGAGCCTTCCATTTGCTCGGGGCTAATGGCGCCTTCGTCAACAATCTGCAGGGCAGCAATCAGCTGGCGGGTAAAAAAGGTTTTGCGGCGTTCGTCACAGGCCAGTGTTGCCAGGGAGCTGGGCACCGACATTTTGCCAAAATAGCTGCCGTAGTTGGTTTCCAGGCCCCAGAACGACAATAAATAGGCGGCGGGCACGCCGGTTTCATTGGTCACTCGTTGCAGTAGATCGGCGTGCTCTATTAATAGCTGACGGCCCTTGTCGATGCGAGTGTCGTTTACCCGGCGGTTCAAATAGTCAGCAAAGGGCGTGGTGAATTCCGGCTGGCGCCGGTCCAGCTCAATCACCCGTTCCAGATATTCCGCGCCAGCCAACACGCTGCGCGCGGTTTCAGCGCTAACGCCAGCGGCTATGGCCTGCTGCTGCAAGTCTGCTTTACAGGTCTCAAAATTGTTGACCGTAGCAGGCTGGTCTGTCGCCTTATCGGCAATGTTGGCGCTAGCACCCAGCGGCAGGGTGGCCAGGATGCCGGCACACAGGGCCGTGGCGGCCGGGCGAAAAAAGCGTGAAATGAAGACAGACACGTAGAACCTCCGGAAAATGGGCGTGGGGCGTATTATTAGCGCCCATAGTAGCGTTTTTTACGGCCCTAAAAACACACTTGCCACTGTTGACGGGTGACAAATCAGTAACCTGCATCCACAGGAGGACGACATTTTTTACGTGAAGGGTTTTTATCAGGGGAGTTTGTTTTATAGTAACTTAAAACAGATCGACAACAGCGCAATAGAAGGTTGAATCAATGGCGATGCTGACAGCACTGGTAGTGGATGACGCCAGCTTTGTAAGGGACCTGATCAAGCGTGCTGTCAGGCAGCAGTTTCCTGTTATTGAAGCCATCGATGCAGCCGACGGTAAAAAAGCGCAGTCGCTGATGTTGCGCACCACTTTTGATTTGATTCTCTGCGACTGGGAAATGCCGGAAATGTCAGGGCTGGAACTGCTGCAATGGATGCGTCAGCAGCCCCAGTACGCCAAAGTGCCGTTTATTATGATTACCAGCCGTGGCGACAAAAGCCACGTGGTCGAAGCCATACAGCAGGGCGTATCGGAATATCTGGGCAAACCTTTCAGCCCTGACGGTCTGGGTAAAAAAATCCGTAAAGTGATGGGGCAAACGCTGGCGCAGGCCATGGCAAGCTCTGGCAAGGCGCCTGCGGTTCAGGCCGATGCCCTGGCACAGTCGGCCTCCCTGTTGACCCGTAAAACAGAGTCCCCGGCTGCTTCTACAACGCCTGCGGAGCCGGCCGCTGTTGTGGCAGCTGCGAATTCGCCCCAGCGCCAGCCAGCTGCAAAGGCAGGCGCGTTGATGAATATGGCCACCGTGCGTTTTGCTGACCACACCCTGCAGTCGGTGGTAAAAGACATCAATCTTAACGAAGTGCGGGTGATTGCCCGCCGCGACCAGCAGTTTCCAGGCATTCTGGACCAAGCGGTGGTGGATATTGAAATCTCGGAAACCGAAGTGGCGCGGCTAAACGGATACGTGCACCAACTTCACGCGGTCGACAAACGCCAGGACACCGACTTTGTCAGTGCCACTATCCGCTTTGTAGACGAAGACCCGAAAAAAATGGAAGACCTGTCGCGCTTCATTGCCCGCTTTCGAGCGGCTGCACCTCGCTAGTAACAACCCGCTCCGCGGGAAATTGGCAACGAAAGGTACTGCCTTTACCCAAGCTGCTGCTGATGAGCAGTTGCCCGTCGTGGTTCAACAGCACGTGTTTAACAATAGCCAGGCCCAGCCCCGTGCCGCCGGTGTCTTTGTGGCGACTGGGGTCAGCGCGATAGAAGCGTTCTGTCAATCGCGGGAGGTGGCTTGGGTCTATACCCATGCCGTTGTCTTCCACCGTTAGCAGCGGGCCTTGTTCGCCGGCGCTCCAGCGAACGCGAATCTGGCCTTGTGCGGGAGTGTACTTCACCGCGTTAAAAACCAGATTAGAGACTGCGCTGCGCAACTGTGACAGGTCGCCGCGTATTTGCGCCGGGCCGTCGATTGTCAGCTCAATTCGATGCTGCTTGTCGCCGCTTAGGGCGTTTGCGTCATCGCAAACCTGTTGCAGCAGAGCGCCTGCATTTACGATGCTTTCATGCAGATTGCCGTCGCCGGTTTCAATTTTCGACAGCAGAATCAAGTCGGCGACCAACGCTTCCATGCGTGCCGATTGGTCTGCCATGGTAAAAACGGCGCGCTGCCAGTGGGCCGGCATTTCATCGCTGTGGTCACCCAGGGTTTCCAGGTAACCGCTGATAACGGTCAGCGGTGTGCGCATTTCGTGGGACAAGTTGCTGACGAAATCTCGGCGCATCTGTTCTAACTGATGCAGGCGGGTAATGTCTTTGATCAGCAGCAGGCGGTCGTTGTCGCCAAACAGGCTGATCTGGATTTGCAGGCGCAGGTGGGGGCGGGCTGGTGCGTTTAGCTCCAATGGTTGCTGGTATTGCTTTTGTTCAAAATAATGAATGAATGCAGGCAGGCGAATCAGGTTCTGAGTCAGCTGGCCCTGATCGGTGCCATTACGCAGATTGAGCAGATAACCGGCGCTGACGTTCCACCACTCCAGAGTGCCGCGGGAATCGGTCATCACTACGCCATCGCGCATGGCATTGGCGGATTGTTGCACCCGCTGAAGGCGCTCTTGCAGCGCAGAGCGATGTTTGATGTGCTGTTGCTGGAGTTTGTTCAGGCCGTCAAAAATACCGCCCCACAGGCCAACGCTGTCTGGCGCTTCGCTGGCGGTGTCCGGCTGCGCCAGCCAGCGCAGCAGGCGTTTTGTTTGCGCCAGGGTCCAGCCCAGGTACAGCATCAAGCCGGCCAGCAAACCGTAAAGTGGAAAGCCCACCAGCCAACCCAGTAGCAAGCTCAGGCCCAGCAGGGCAATCAACAGGCGCAGATATTGCGACCAGTTTTGTTGCATGGCAATGGTTCCGTAACGGGTTCGGCGCTTAGCCGGAGTTTGCAGAAAATCGATAGCCGGCACCGCGAACGGTTTGTATCAGATGGTCGTGATGGGTGCCAAGCGCTTTGCGTAGCCTGCGGATGTGGACGTCTACGGTGCGTTCGTCCAGATACACGTTAGCGCCCCAAACCTGATCCAGCAGCTGGCTGCGGCTGTACACCCGGTCCTGATGGCTCATGAAAAACTGCAGCAGTCTGTATTCTGTGGGCCCCAGTTGCAGCCGTCCGGTGTGGCTACTGACCCGGTGGCTGAGCGGGTCCAGAGTCAGGCCGCCGACTTCCAGCGTACTGTCAACACCGGCGGGTGTGCTGCGTCGCAGCACGGCTTTCAGCCGTGCCAACAGCTCCCGCGGGCTGAATGGCTTGGTGATATAGTCGTCGGCGCCGGATTCAAGGCCCAGTATTTTGTTATCTTCTTCGACTTTTGCGGTCAACATTATGACGGGAATTGCCGCAGTAGTGTCGTCTTTTTTCAGCCGTCGGGCCAGTTCGATACCGCTGGTGTCCGGTAGCATCCAGTCCAACAAAATCAGATCCGGGCGCTTGTCGACAATCAGGCTGTGGGCGGCCCGTGCGTCGGCGGCTTGCAGACAGTTATAGCCGGCCATTTCCAGGGCCATAGTGACCATTTCACGAATGGCAGACTCGTCGTCCACAATCAGAATGGTTTTTTCGGACATGGCAGTAACCTGCTTTAGCGTTGCGGAGTGTTACGTTGCGTCCGCCGTATTACACCCGCTTATTGTTACAGGCATGTGACAGCGGGTCGAGGCTTTTGCCTAGGCCAGCATGCGATCAACGGCCAGCCCGGCAAACAGCGCAAAACCCGCCCAATTGTTGTGTAAAAAGGCCTTGAAGCATCCGGCCCGGTCGCGCTCGCGGGCCAGAAACTGGTGGTAAATGAACAGGCAGGCCATGGTCAGCAAACCCATATAGTAAAAAGTGCCCAGTTCGGCCTGTTGGCCGACCAGCAGCAGAATGGTGATTATGGTGGTCTGCAGAATGCCCAGGATCATTCGGTCGGCGTCACCGAACAGCACAGCGGTGGATTTTATGCCCACTTTCAGGTCGTCTTCGCGGTCTACCATGGCGTAAAAGGTGTCGTACACCACCGACCAGATAACGTTGGCAATAAACAGTAGCCAGGTGACCTGGCTGAGCTCACCGGTTTGGGCAGCCCACGCCATCGGAATACTCCAGCCAAAGGCCGCCCCCAGAAATACCTGGGGCAGGTGGGTATAGCGCTTCATAAAGGGATAAACGAACGCCAACAGAGCGCCACCAAAAGCCAAATAGAGGGTCAGCGTGTTGGTAAACAGCAGCACCATTAAAAACGATACCAGGCCCAGTCCAGCAAACAGCGCGACGGCCTCCCAGGGCTGGATGCGGCCGGTGGTTAACGGCCGGTCTTTGGTGCGCTCGACGTGCCTGTCCCATTCGCGGTCAGCAAAGTCATTAATGGCACAACCCGCTGCACGCATAAAATACACGCCGAGCGTGAACACAATCAGGTTGCTCAGGCTGGGCATGCCGTCGGCGGCGAGCCACAGCGCCCAGTAGGTGGGCCATAGCAACAATAACGTGCCCACGGGGCGGTTCAGGCGCAGCAGTAGGGCGTAATCCCGCAGGCGTAAACGAACGTGATCGGGCAAGGCGTTGGCTAGCATGACAGGGTTCGCTGGTCGGTAATAACGGTGAATGTGCAGGGGATTATAGTCAGTGCCGGGCGCGGGTCAAAAAGCCGCTGCCAACTCTGGCGGAATTAAGTTCGTTCTGCGCCGCTGTAAAGCTGCGGTAGCAGGTATTCGCACACCATCAGCGAATGCTGGCGGCCCTGCCTGCGGGTGTGAAACAGCGAGCGCCGGGCCAGTTGCGGTTGCCCGCTATGGGTGCCCTGGCATAATCCGGTTTCGAGTGGGCCCCTATGCCACTGGCGGTGGCTGAACAGGTAAGCGCCCAGGGGCCGATTGCCCAGGTTGCGAAGCTGGCGGCCGGGCCCTTGCAGACAAGCCAGGGGGATAACCGTACGTGCCAACACCCAGGGCTGGCGGTCGCCGCACAAGCGCACTTCGCGAATCCACGCCTGCTGGCGCCAGGGAATATTCAGCTTGCGGGCTTCTTCGGCGCGGGGCAGGGCAAAACCTTCGCTGGCGACTTCTACCTGAAAGCTTTGCTGACAGCGTTGCTGCAACGCCCGGGTGAATGAGCCCTGAACGTTTAACCAGTAACGCGCCGGGCCATGAACCTGAGGGTTGCGCAAGCCCGCGGCCGCTGGCTGGCGATACCAGCAGGCGGGCGGGATAGTCAGCGCGCAGGCCGCCGGTGGGCTTTTTTTACAGACCTTTGACAGCATAGATACCAGGCGCGTTGCGCCAGTAGCCTTTGTAGTCCATGCCAAAGCCGAACAGAAAGCGGTCTTCGACATCCATACCGGTGAAATCGGCTTTCAGGCCGGGTCGACATTTGCGATCGTGCTGTTTGTCGACCAGTACGGCGGTCAGCACTTCAGCGGCGCCGTGTGCGCGGCAATAATCGGCGATGGCGCACAGGGTCGTGCCTTCGTCCAGAATGTCGTCAACAATCAGAATTATACGGCCGTTCATATCGGCTTCCGGCCGCAGCTTCCACTCCAGAATGCCGCCGGTGGTTTCCTGGCGGTAACGGGTGGCATGCAGGTATTCGGCCTGAACGGGAAAGTTCAACTGGGTGAGCAGTTGACCAGTGGTGATCAGACCACCGTTCATCACGCAGAAAACCAGCGGGTTGCTGCCTTCAAGGCGTTCGGTGATAGCGCTGGCCAGAGCAGTAATAGCGGCCTGTACCTGCTGATTTGGAACCAGGCAATCGGCTTCTGCCATTACCTGCTTCATTTCGGCGACGGTATCGATCATAACGGGCGGTCCTGTCGTAAAACGGGCGATTATACCGGAGCGATTGGTGTGAAGGGAGAGTTAACCCGTTATGGAAAGGTCTGTATTTATGGCTACACGGGCAAAACAGGCATACTGACCATGCCGTAAGGCTGCGGCGGGCGTTAAGGACTGCGTATTTTCCGCGGTTCGATTGGCCCGGTCGTCAATTTGAAGCGTAGATGAACGGCAATCGCTACTAACAGTAATAGTAACAGGAGCAGGTAATGAAGAAGTGGCAGTGTGTGGTGTGTGGGCTGATTTATGACGAAGCCGAAGGCTGGCCGGAAGACGGTATTAAACCGGGAACAGCGTGGAATGACGTGCCCGAAGACTGGTTGTGCCCGGATTGCGGTGTGGGTAAGGAAGATTTTGAAATGCTTGAAATCGACTGAGGCAGGTACAGCATGACAACAGCTTCCGAACCCAATCCCAATCTTAATCCCATTGTCATTGTTGGCAGTGGCCTGGCCGGTTACTCGCTGGTGCGGGAGCTGCGCAAGCATAACGCGGACGCGGCCATATTGCTGGTAACCGCCGATGACGGTACCAGCTACTCAAAACCCATGCTGTCCACCGGCTTTGGCAAGGGCAAAGATGCCGACGGCCTGTCCCAGGCTGGTCATCGGTCGATGGCTGAGCAGTTCAATCTGCACCTGTTGCCCCACACCCGGGTGACGGCTTTGAACCCACAGGCCCATCAGATTCAGCTGGGCTCTCGTTTAAATTCTCGTTTAGAAAGCCACTGGCAAAGCTACAGCCAGCTGGTGCTGGCCTGGGGTGCAGAAGTGGTACCACTGCACCTGGCCGGCAGTGGCAGCGATGCGGTGTATTCCATTAATGACCTGGACGACTATCGCGCCTTCCGCGCGGCGCTGACGGGCGCTGAACGGGTAGCCATAATGGGCGCCGGGCTGATTGGTTGTGAATTTGCCAATGATTTGCGCCTGGGCGGGTATCAGGTGGAGGTGGTTGCACCCTCGGCAACAGTGATGCCCACGTTAATGCCTGAACCGGCCGCTCGCGCCGTGCAAAATGAACTGGAGGCGCTGGGTGTGATCTTTCACCTGGGCACCCAGGTTGACCGCATTGACCAAGTGCCGGCGGGAGGCGATGGCGGAGTAACCTTGGCGTTGGCCAACGGCCAGCAACTGCAGGCCGATGTGGTGATTTCGGCGGTGGGGCTGCGGCCGCGAACTGAGCTGGCACAACAGGCCGGGCTGGCGGTTAACCGTGGCATTGTGGTGAATCGGGCGCTGGAAACCTCGGCGCCGGATGTGTACGCCCTGGGCGACTGTGCCGAGGTGGATGGCCAGCTGCTGTTGTATGTTATGCCGTTGATGGCCAGCGCCCGGGCGCTGGCAAAAACCCTGGCCGGCGAGCGCAGCGAGGTGCTCTACCCGGCCATGCCGGTGATGATTAAAACACCTTGCTGCCCGGCTGCGGTAAACCCACCACCGTTGGGCGCAGAAGGGCAGTGGCAGGTCGAGCAGGATGGCAATCACGTGAAAGCGCTGTTCAATAATTCAGACGGAGCTTTGTTAGGCTTTGCGCTGACGGGCCGCTTTGCCATGGAAAAACAGGCGTTGTCGCGGCAGTTACCGGCGTTGCATCGCGCGGTTTCCTGACCGAGAATTGTCGGTTTTCATTGCCAAGCCGCGCGCCCTGGGTGAAAATTTAGGTCGTTTGCTTATTATCACTCAACAGGAACCCGCATGCTGGACATAACCCGAAAACTGGTGGACTTGCTGAACCTGAGCGCTACCGGCGTAGATCACTTTCAGGGCGACAGCGAAGATCTGGGGTTTCCCAACGTATTCGGTGGCCAGGTTCTGGGCCAGGCGCTGATGGCCGCCAGCCGCACCGTGGAAGACCGCCTGTGCCATTCTCTGCACGCTTATTTTTTGCGCCCGGGCAACCAGCGCATGCCTATTGATTATGAAGTAGAGCGAGTGCGCGACGGCGGCAGTTTCTCTGTACGGCGGGTAACCGCTCGCCAGGAAGGCAAGGAAATACTAACCTGTTGCGCGTCTTTTCAAACCGAGGAAGCCGGTCTTGAACACCAGCTTGACATGCCAAAGGTGCCGGAGCCGGAAACCCTGAAAACCGAGCAGGAGCTGGGCGAACTGCTGGCGCCTCATGTCTCTGAAGCCCTGCGTCATTTGCTGACGCGCGATCGCCCGGTGGAATTTCGCCCGGTCGCCCCGGGCGATCTGCTAAACCCTGAACCCCGCCCACCCCGAGCCCAGGACTGGGTGCGGGTAAGAGGTACCTTGCCGGACGACCCAGTGCTGCACCGCTGCTTATTGGCCTATGCCTCGGATTTTTCGTTCCTGGGCACGTCGCTGGTGCCCCACGGGGTCAAGTTTTGGGATGCCGGCTTGCGGGTAGCCAGTCTTGACCACGCTATGTGGTTTCACAGCGACTTTCGCATGGATGAGTGGTTGTTGTATGACAAAGACAGCCCGAGTGCAGCGGCCGGGCGGGGATTGAATCGCGGTAGTTTCTACAATTCGTCCGGTAACATAGTTGCGTCCTGTGCACAGGAAGGCCTGATTCGCCTGCGAAAAAGCCAATAGCGGCACCGAATGAAGTGAGCAGTTCTGACTGGCTTTTTGGTTCGTGTCTTAGGCAAGTGTTTCCAATTGCTTGACCCATTCCTTCGCCCACTCAGCGGCCTCGATCTCTGGCTCCATGGTTTCCATGGCGTCGATGCGCAGGGTGTCTCCCACTTTACGCGCGGCGGTTTCGTAGAGCGCTTCTTCGATCAGTTCGCCGGCGCCGCAAAAAGTATCGCCGTAAGAGCTGTCACCCAGCACAATGCTGCCAAACGGGCGGCCTGGCTGCTGTGGCAGCTGATCCCGCAAATCCACATAAAACTGCAGGATGTTAGAGGGCAGCTCACCCTGGCCGGTGGTAGAGGTGCACACCAGCAGGGCGTCATTGTTGTCGGTAATGTCAGACAGCTGTGGCTCTTCCAGAACCGTTACACGGTAACCGAGCGGCGTCAGTGTATTTTCGATGGCGCGGGCACTCATCAGAGCGCCACCGTAAACGCTACCAACAAGAATGCGGATGGCTTTCATAGAAAAATTCCGAACAATTGAGTGAGGTCTGGGTTTTGGTGGTGAGTTGCTGGTAATGAGAAGCAGCTGCAACCATTGCCAGGTTGAGATGATAGCCTCGATCGATAGTTTTTTGCAATACGGTGACTTACGCTGGATTTATTTCAATTTCATTGCAAAAATTTTATAGTGCCGCCTGCAGTTTTTCTGCAGTCAGATGACGCCATGCCACATGAGATATTCCATGATATGAGCCGTTCAAGCGGATTTCTGGACACACTTCTTACCAGCCCCTCCACGGAACGCTTTCGGGTTGGAATCAGCCTGTTGTTTTTACTGGGCGTTTGGTTGTCGGTAGGCTCGTTTGCGAGTGGCCTGCCAAACGGCATGCTGCTGATGGCCGCTGCAGTGATTGGTGGCTATATGGCCATCAACATCGGTGCCAACGATGTTGCCAACAATGTGGGCCCGGCGGTGGGCTCTGGTGCTTTGTCGCTGGGCGCCGCGGTCGCTCTGGCGGCTGTTTTTGAAGCCGCTGGCGCGTTGATTGCCGGCGGCGACGTGGTGTCTACCATCAAGGGCGGGATTATCGATCCGTCTAACCTGAGTGACGACCGCTCCTTTGTCTGGTTGATGACGGCAGCCCTGCTGGCTGGCGCGCTCTGGCTGAACCTGGCCACCTGGATGGGCGCTCCGGTGTCTACCACCCATTCTATTGTGGGCGGGGTGCTGGGGGCCGGTATTGCGGCCGGAGGCTGGGGCATTGCGGATTGGGAGGTTATGGGCAAAATCGCCGCCAGCTGGGTAATTTCACCGGTGTTGGGTGGTGTTCTGGCAGCTCTGTTTTTGTACCTGATAAACCGCACCGTGCTGTACCGGCGCAATGTTATCGCGGCAGCGCGCATTTTTGTGCCTTGGCTGGTGGCCGGTATGGCCTGGGCGTTTGGCACCTATCTAATGCTCAAAGGCCTGAAAAAACTCGTGTCGCTGGACTTTATGGGTGCCTCGCTGGTGGGTCTGGTGGCTGCCGCGGTGGCCTTCTTCGCGATACGCGCGTTGGTTAACCGTAAAGCCGCGACTATGGAAAACAACGCCGCCGGTGTAAACACGCTGTTCACCTGGCCGCTGATTTTTGCCGCGGCGCTGCTCAGTTTTGCCCACGGTGCTAACGACGTAGCCAATGCCATCGGGCCCCTGGCGGCTATAAACGATGCCATAGCCAACGGCGGCGTGATGACGTCATCCAGTATTCCTTTATGGGTGATGGCGGTAGGTGCCCTGGGTATTGCGTTGGGCCTGATGCTGTTTGGTCCGCGACTGATCAAAACCGTAGGCAGCGAAATCACCGAGCTGGATAAAACCCGCGCCTTTTGCATTGCGCTATCGGCTGCTTTAACCGTCATTCTGGCGTCGCAGCTTGGGCTACCGGTAAGCTCCACCCACATCGCCATTGGCGGCGTGTTTGGCGTGGGCTTCCTGCGTGAGTATCTGAAGTCGAATTACGCCACCCAGCTGCATAAAATCATGGAAGAGCGTGACCCCGAGGAGCGCGAACGGCTGAAGCCGTTTCTGGATGATTTCCGCAACGCGTCCGTCGAGGAAATGGAAAACTTGCTCAAGCGTGCGAAGAGAAATAAAAAACAGGTGCCACTGACAAAAACCGACCGCAAGCGACTCAAGAAAATCTATCGGGAAGAGATGGTGAAACGCTCTCACCTTACCCGTATCGCGACGGCCTGGATTGTTACAGTGCCGGCGTCGGCATTGATGGCAGCAATACTGTTTTTCACGTTGCGCGGGCTAATGATTTAGTGTCCCATGACAGTTCGATCTACAGGGGAGTGAGCTTATGAGTACGTCTGTTGAAAGCAACCAGGCCAGGATAATTAACGAGCTGAGGGTGTTTATCAAGAAAGTAATGAGCGAACCCACCATTGCGGTCAGATCGATGGACATTGCCCGCAAGCACAAAGGCGAGCCTAATTCTGACGAGGCTATCGCGCGGGAAATCAGCGCCAGCACCAGTATTCGTATTCCGGAAAAGTGGAGTGATGCGGACCGCATGTTTCTGGATATTATTCACGAAGTGCTGGACGACGAAGACGCGCTTTATTAAGCACGGGTGCAAGCTCCTACAGTTGTAACAATAACGGCGCCGAAAGGCGCCGTTATTGTTTGTTCTGTCTGTCTAGACCTGATTAGAGCAGATTAAAAGTGCTTAGGCTGGCGCCCTGGCGCCGGCAGCCAGGTTGTTCAGAATCGCCATTTCGTCGGCAATACCTTCTTCCCTGGCCAGCAGCCGTTGCTCTGCCAGAATATCCGCCAGTATGTCAGCGGTGGTCAGCGGGTTGGCCAGCACCACGCGGAACACAATGCAGGGGAAGTTGAAGTAGTTGTCTGGCTCCAAACGAGTGCGGGAGACAAACGCCTTACCCCTTTCACGCTGGGTTTTTTGGATAAACTTGGTGATGCGGTTCAGGCTGGTGTTGATCTTTTCCGCCAGTATTTCATCGGCACCTTCCAGAGCCTGCCGGACCTGTGGCGGGCAGTAGCGATAGGTCAGAATGTTCAGTTCGGGCCGGGTGATCAGTTCGAAATCTTCAGCCTCATCAATCATGGCCGCGAATGTTCGGGCCTTGCCAATGCCTGCGTCAATCAGCAGTTCATAACCTTCTCGGGCCAGAATTTTCAGGCCAGAGTGAATCAGCATCGCCATGCCCGGGCGCGATCCCTCAAGCGTGGTGCTGCCCAAATCCCGCGAGCCTTTGCGGATAATGTACTGGGCGTGGTGTT
Organism: Marinobacter sp. LV10R520-4; assembly: GCF_002563815.1. NCBI lineage: Bacteria > Pseudomonadati > Pseudomonadota > Gammaproteobacteria > Pseudomonadales > Marinobacteraceae > Marinobacter > Marinobacter sp. LV10R520-4. The sequence continues at coordinate 1,977,754 of NZ_PDJM01000001.1, forward strand.
CAACCGCACTGGCCAGGCTGGGGTCGCGGAACACCACCAAACCCACGCCCATGGGTACGTAAAGCTGTTTATGAGCGTCAAAGGTGACCGAGTCGGCTTTTTCAATGCCTTTTAGCAGCGAACGATAACGTCGGGAAAACAGGGTTGGTCCACCCCAAGCGGCATCTACGTGGAAGTGTGCGCCGAATTCGCGCGCGATATCGGCCATGGCTTCCAGCGGATCTACGTTGCCGGTTTCGGTGGTGCCGGCAACGCCACAGAGGGCAATCACCTTGATTTTCTGTTTCTGCAACTGCAGGCATTTTTCCCGCAGCGCATCAATCTGGATACGGTTGTTGCTGTCGGTTGCCACAGTCACCAGAGCATCGCGGCCCAGGCCCAATACGTCGGCGGCTTTGCTCAGGGAATAATGGCCGCGGCGCGACATAACAATAGCGGCGCCCTCGTAACCGTAATATTTCAAAGCGCGGAACAGGCCTTCCTGTTGTAAGCCGCGGAAGTTACCTTCCGCCGGAAACGCGCGGTTGCGGGCTACCCAAAGCGCTGTCAGGTTGGCAACGGTGCCGCCGGAACACATGGCGCCCAGCGCGTAGCGGGGGTTGTGCATCCATTTGCGGTAGAACGAACCGTCTTCTTCGAACACCAGCCGGTGAATCATGCCCAGCACTTGGCGCTCCAGAGGTGTAAACGCCTTGGAAGTTTCGGTTTTCACCAGATTCTGGTTCAGGGCAATCATGATTTTCGACAGCGGCAGCATGAAATAGGGCAGTGCCGACGTCATGTGGCCAATAAAAGCCGGTGATGCGGTGTGTACCGAGTTCGCCACCAGTTTGTCGAGCAGAAACTGGGTTTGCTCAGACACAAATATGGGCTTTTCTGGCACGCTGTATTCGGAGAAATTCTTCTCAACGTCGGCCAGGTCGCGCTCTACCGCAACAATGTGATCCTGAAGAAAACCGGCAAGATTACGGGATATGTCCTGGTCAATCCGGCTCAGGGTAGAATCGGGTGCCTCAGGAATCGTGAAAACACGATACATTGCCTCTACAGAGGCCTGGGCGGATTTTTTAATTCCGGTCATAGGGCGCCACGCGCAGTCTCGAGGAGCCGTAGTATACGGCGTGAAAAGTGGTTACGCCACATTGGGCGGCACCTCATCAAGTGTGCTTTACAGCAGCTGCCGATCGACGTCCAAAATGGCGGCATCAATACGTTCGCTGATGGCTTTTTCGACCTGGTCCAGGCGCTGGCTGATCTGCTGTGACGACGAGCCCAGTGCCACGACAGCCCAGGTGGCGCAATCCAGGGCGTCCTGATGGTCAGTTTCGGCCACCGCCAGGTCCGGCTCTTTGCCCCAGATCGTTTTCAATGGCGCAAACACTTTGCGCTTGGCTTTCAGATCATCACAGGCATAAAGTTGAAAGTGCAGGGTGAGCACGCCGATGTGTGGGGTGATCGCCGGAGCCTGCGCCGACTCTTTGAGCAGTTTGCGTAATGCGTCAGACATTCACGATTCCTTCAGCATAGGGGACAGATTTCAAATCTGTCCCCGGCTTGCCGTCCCCGGTTAAAATGTGTCCCTAATTTGCCAAGGTTCGCCGATGACAGATTCACTTGCAAGTTTGCCGTTTGAACAGTTATTAAGTCGGGTACGGGCCTGTACCCTGTGTGCTGAAAATTTGCCCTACGGCCCTCGCCCGGTGATCCAGATGGCTGAGTCGGCACGGATTCTGGTGGTGGGCCAGGCGCCCGGGCGCCGGGTGCATGAAACCGGTCTGCCCTTTAACGACCCCAGCGGCGATCGGCTGCGCCAGTGGATGGGTATTGGTCGCGAGACCTTTTACGATGATCACCAGTTGGCCATTTTGCCTTTGGGCTTTTGCTACCCTGGGACCGGTAAAAACGGTGATTTGCCTCCACGCCCCGAATGCGCGCCGGCCTGGCGCAGCGCTCTGCTGGAACGCCTGCCCAATGTTGCCATGACTCTGGTGATTGGCCAATACGCGCACAATTGGCACTTGGCGAACCCTGCCCGAACCGTTACGGCGAATGTGCAGAACTGGCGGGCGTACTGGCCGGCGCAGCTGCCTATGCCACACCCCAGCCCGCGCAATAACCTTTGGTTGCGCCGTAATTCCTGGTTTGAAGCCGAGGTGGTGCCAGCGCTTCAGCAGCGGGTAGCGGGCTTGTTGAACGTTCGCTGAGCCAGTTCTGCCCCGGGATTTAATAGCTATCTAAATCAATGCGCTGAAATCTGTTACAAAAAATTACAAAAAAGTGTTTGCCAATAAATAGCCTTGTCATCGTTTACGGATTATAAAGACGCCAAGACAGTCCAATATGTGGAATTCTGTCGAAATGGAATGCTGCCGGCCTGAGGTCTTTAGCGTTCGTATTTTTGGTTTTCGTTGATGGAGAACAATATGAGTGAATTCGACGAAGGCAGTCTGGAGACATCCGGCGGCTCGTCTGCCGACGCTGAAAACACCCATTCCATTGCGGGTCGTGCCCGGGTTCGAGCTAAGTTGCAGGCTGATATTGAGGCCTACCTGAGCCGGGGCGGCACCATCAGTGAAGTGGCGAACGGCTTTCGTAGTGATGGCAGCAACAAAGCGGACGCAGGTTTTAATGGCCGTGCACTCTAAGCCTAAAGTAGTCAGAAAGTGATGCCAGGCCCGGGAGACATTGCCCGGGCTTTTTGTTTACACGGTTACCGCAACTGCAAGCTTGGCGGCCGAGGTGTATCATAAAAACCTGTGCCGACGTTCGCAGCCGGCTTTTATTTTTTGTACCACTCTATTTTGCCACTCTTTTTCCCAATCTGGAGGTTCCGTGTCGAATCTGACTCCCCGCATGTTTCCCGCCACCCGCTTACGCCGCAACCGCGCCAGTGATTTTTCCCGCCGGTTGGTGCGTGAAAACCAGCTGTCGCCTGACAATCTGATTTTCCCTGTGTTTGTTTTGGATGGCGAAAACCAGCGCGAAGCCGTGGCCTCTATGCCCGGCGTGGAGCGTTTGAGTATTGACCTTCTATTAGCCCAGGCTGCCGAAGTGGTGGAGTTGGGCATACCGGCTATTGCTCTGTTCCCGGTGGTGCCTGCCGAGCATAAAAATCTGCAGGGCTCTGGCGCCTGGGACCCCCAGGGTTTAGCGCAGCGGGCTGTACGTGCGTTGAAACAGGCCCATCCGGAACTGGGTGTGATTACTGACGCCGCTCTGGACCCGTTTACCACGCACGGTCAGGACGGCATTATTGATGACAACGGCTATGTGCTAAACGACATCACCGTAGATGCGTTGGTGAAACAAGCGCTGTCTCAGGCCGAAGCCGGTGCCGATGTGATTGCACCGTCCGACATGATGGACGGTCGCATTATTGCGATCCGCGAAGCCCTGGAAGAAGCGGGCTACGTGAACACCCGCATCATGGCCTATTCCGCCAAGTACGCGTCTGCCTATTACGGCCCATTCCGCGACGCAGTAGGCTCTGCCGGCAACCTTGGCAAAGGCAATAAGGCTACTTACCAAATGGACCCGGCTAACAGCGACGAAGCCCTGCACGAAGTGGCCATGGACATCGCCGAAGGCGCCGATATGGTGATGGTAAAGCCGGGCATGCCGTACCTGGACATTGTCAGACGGGTGAAAACCGAGTTGCAGGTGCCCACGTTCGCGTACCAGGTCAGTGGCGAATACGCCATGCACATGGCCGCAGCACAAAATGGCTGGCTGGACGGCGATGCGGTGATGATGGAAAGCCTTATGGCCATGCGCCGAGCCGGCGCCGACGGTATCCTGACCTACTTTGCTATTCGCGCCGCGCGGCTGATGAAACAGAAATGATCCGCAGTGCGGGGTCGCTCAGGCCCCGCACTGCGGGCGCAGTAACAAAACAAGGACGGTAAGCCAATGACCAGTAAAAAGGGCAATCTGAAGATTGCCGACAATGAGGCCACGTTGCCCGCAGCAGATACTGTGCCTTCGCCCGAGGAAAGTCTGAGCCTGGACGCCTGCGAAAATTTCTTCAACCGCGAACTGAGTCAACTGCAGTTCAACCACCGGGTATTGAAGCAGGCCCTGGACGATACCCACCCGCTGATCAACCGACTCATTTTTTGCTGCATATTCAGCAGCAACATGGATGAATTCTTCGAAATCCGCGTGGCGGGTATGCGTCAGCAGTTGAAGTACGGCCGGGAGCAAACCTACGCCGACGGACTGCAGCCGGAACAGTTACTGGCGGAAATCAGCCGTGTGGCTCACGAGTACATTGACGAACAGTACGATATCTTGAACAACGTGCTGATTCCGGAGTTGGAAAAGCAGAATATCCACTTTGTGCGCCGGCACGAATGGACCCCGGCTCAGGCCCAATGGGTGCGCACCTATTTTGACGAAGAAATACTACCAGTGGTCAGCCCGATTGGCCTGGACCCATCGCACCCGTTCCCGCGGCTAGTGAATAAAAGCCTCAACTTTATTGTGGAGCTGGACGGCAAAGACGCCTTTGGCCGCGAAACCGGCATGGCCATAGTGCCGGCGCCGAAGTCTTTGCCGCGGTTGGTGCGGCTGCCGGACGACGTGTGCGACGGCGGCGACAATCTGGTGTTTTTGTCGTCGATGATTCACGCCCATACCGACGAGCTGTTCCCCGGTATGGAAATCAAAGGCTGTTACCAGTTTCGCCTGACCCGTAATGCGGACCTGGAGCTGGAAGACGATCTGGAAGACCTGGCCTCGGCCTTGCGCGGTGAGCTGCTGAGCCGCCGCTTTGGTGACGGTGTGCGCCTGGAAGTGGCGGATAATTGCCCGCAGGAGCTGGTTCAGTTTCTGCTGGCCGAGTTTGGCCTGACCGAGCGCGACCTCTATGAGGTGCGCGGCCCGGTAAACCTGACCCGGCTGCTGGCGGTGGGGGGTCTAGTGAACCGACCGGACCTGAGCTATTCCGGTTTCTCCCCGGTGACCCCGCGCCAGATTCGCAGCCGTGACTCCATGTTTGACAGTATCCGCAAGCGTCCGATTCTGTTGCTCCATCCCTATGAAAACTTTAGCCCGGTGGTGGATTTGCTGCGCCAGGCCGCCAAAGATCCGCAGGTGCTGGCCATTCGCCAGACCTTGTACCGCTCCGGTGCCAACTCCGAAGTGGTCGAAGCCTTGGCCGATGCCGCTCGTCGCGGTAAAGAAGTCACCGTTGTTATCGAGTTGCGGGCGCGCTTCAGCGAGGAGGAAAACCTGGAGCTGGCCAGCCGCCTGCAGGAAGCCGGGGTAATTGTGGTGTACGGGGTAGTGGGCTACAAAACCCATGCCAAAATGATTCTGATTGTGCGCCGCGAAGAAGGCCGCTTGCGGCGCTATGTGCACTTGGGCACGGGTAACTATCATGCCGCCAACGCTCGCCTGTACACCGACTACAGCTTTATGACCTGCGACGAATCTATCGGCGACGATGTGAACAAACTGTTCCAGCAGCTGACCGGTATGGGTAAGGCGTTAAAAATCAAGAAACTGTTCCACTCACCATTCACTCTGCATTCGCGAATACTGCAACTGATTGAGCGGGAAACCCGCCTGGGTGAGAAGGGCCGGATTATTTTCAAGTTCAACGGCCTGACCGAGCCTCAGCTGATTAAAGCGCTGTATCGTGCCTCCCAGGCCGGTGCGAAAATCGATCTGATTATTCGCGGCATCTGCTGCCTGCGGCCCCAGGTGCCCGGGTTGTCGAGCACCATTCACGTGCGCTCTATTATCGGGCGCTTTCTAGAGCATACCCGGGTTTACTACTTTGGTAACGATGGCCAAACCGAGGTGTATTGTTCCAGCGCCGATGGTATGGAACGTAACCTGCTGAGGCGTGTTGAAGTCGCCTTTCCGGTGGAAGAGCCCGCGCTGGTGGCGCGCTTGCAAGACGATTTGAATACCTATCTTGCTGATAACTGCCAGTCTTGGGTGTTGCAGGCTGATGGCCGTTATGAGCAGAACGAACCGGCGGAGGGCGAGCCAAGGCTGGCGTCGCAGCTGGTGTTGCTGGAGCGGCTGACCGCCAAATCCTGATTTATTAATGTGGTATGACTGGAGAACGCTTTGAAACGACAATGGATAATGGCATCCGCCGGATTGTTAGTGGTGGCGGGTATTGCTTTGCCCTACGGCACAGGCTACCTGGCCGAGCAGCAGTGGCAGCTGGCGTCACAGGAAGTGAACGGCTCTCAGGGCTGGTTAGAAATGCAAGTCGGGCGCTACGACCGCGGCTTCTGGAGCTCCGAATTTGAAGGTACATTGTTGTTGCACGACCCGGTAAGTGGTGAGGAATTGAGCGTTCCCTACCTTGCCAGTGTGAGCCATGGCGTGACCGGCAGCCTAACCGACTTTAAACCGGTGAACGGCTGGACCCCGGCAGGCGAAAGCTGGTTTGGCGACGATGCCCCACGCCTGACCGCAGAAACACGGCTTTGGGGTTCGGCGGTGGCCGAGCTGACCGTGCCCAAGTTCAGCGTCACTGATGACGGCAACGGGGAAACAGTCTTTGGCGATGGTGGTGTGGTGCGCGTAAAAGGCGGCCTTGGCTCAGACGTTGTGGATATCAGCGCAGACTGGCCGTCGCTGGTGATTGCCTCGGAAGAGGTAGACCTGCGCCTCGGTGATTTGACGTTGGAGCAAGAAATGCAGCGCTTAAGCGGTGATGTCTGGGTCGGCGAGGGCACTTTGGCTCTGCAGAGTCTGGAGTTGATGCCTGCCAACGCTGACGCCGTTATGCTGCGCGGTCTGTCACTCTATTCGAACAGCGAAGCGATAAACGACAACAGCGCTCTGGATTCTTTTATAAGCATCAAGCTGGACGAGCTGCAGTTGGCTGGGGATACCCTGGGGCCACACCGCATTGAGTTTGAGCTGAAGGGCTTGAACGTAGAGGCCTGGAACGCGGTTAGCCGCAGCGTGACGGATATGCAGCTGGCGGCATTTGCTGCGGAAAATGGCGATCCAACCGCGTTTCAGCAGCAAATGCAGGCGATGTCAGACGTAGGCGAGTCGATGCAGATGTTAGCCGCAGCAGGCTTCAGCGTGGGTTTTCCGGACATTCATCTGGTCAGCCCTGAAGGGCCCTTGCAGGGCAAGGTGCTGGTAACTCATCCCGGGGCTGCTGGCGATTCTGCGTCGCAATTGATCATGCCGGCGCTTGAGGGTGAAATGGAGTTATCCATACCGCTGGCTCTGGCTGAAGACAACGAAGCTGTGCGCATGCAAACAGCGCCGTTGATTAAAGATGGGTTGTTGGTTACGGAAGGTGACCGCCTGTTATTGAAGGCAACGTTGAAAGATTTGGTGTTGAACGTTAATGGCCGAGCCATTCCTCTGCCGCCGCTTTTGTAACCGATGTGCCTGGCCAGACGCCTGATTTGGCGTGCTGGCCGGTGTTGGTTTGGCTAAGGGAATAGCCTGGTTCGGGCGTTCTGCTTTAGCTGAATTTTTTTTTCAACGCGGCTTGCACCGCCGGATCAACAAATTCGGATACATCCCCGCCCAGGGACGCAATCTCGCGGATCAGGGTAGATGATATATAAGACAGATGATTGGTTGGCGTGAGGAACACGCTTTCCAGTTCCGGCGCCAAGCGGCGGTTCATGTCTGCCAGCTGAAATTCGTATTCAAAATCTGACACCGCCCGCAGGCCGCGCAAAATCACCGTGGCGTTCTGTGAGCGTACAAATTCTGCTAATAGATTGCTGAAGCCCATGACCGTCACGTTGGGAACATGGGCTGTGGCCTGGCGTACCAGGTCGCAGCGTTCCTCCAGTTCTAGTAAGGGCTTTTTTTTAGAGTTATAGGCAACCGCTACCACCACTTCGTCGAATAACCGGCCAGCCCGTTCAATTAAATCAGTATGACCATGGGTGATGGGGTCAAACGTACCCGGGTAAATAACTTTTGGCATGTACAGCTCCGTCTCTACGTCGTTATTTTGCCCAGAATAGCAGCGCCAGCAATGTTTCGCGACGAACCGGGCGCAACTGAATCAGCGAATAAACAGTTTGTAGATCAGCTTGTGGGCAACACCGCCGTGGGGTGGGTACACCACTTTGCCGCTGTTAAGCTTCTGCTTGGTAAAAATTCCACGCTGATGGCTGAAGGTAAGAAACCCTTCTTTGCCGTGATAATGCCCCATTCCGGAATCGCCTATGCCACCGAACGGCAGGTCGTCTTGCGCTACATGTATCAACGCGTCGTTTATGCACATGCCGCCGGAGTGGGTGTTGGCCACGACTTTTTGCTGTTCTTCCTGGTTGTAACCGAAGTAATACAAGGCCAGCGGGCGCGGGCGATCGTTAATAAAGTGCAGGGCGTCGTCCAGAGTTTCGTAAACTACCACAGGCAGAATGGGGCCGAATATTTCGTCTTGCATTACCCGCATATCCGCCGTTGTGTTCAATAGTAATGTCAGCGGTAATTTGTGGCTGGCGGCGTCCAGAATTTCGTTAGCGGGGTTGATCTCGACAAGTTCCGCGCCTTTGCTGCGAGCGTCGTCCAGATAACCCTGCAGGCGCTGGTACTGACGCTGGTTGATAATCGCCGTGTAGTCGGTGTTGTCACGCAGTGACGGGTACATGGAACTGAACTGTTTGCGGTATTCCTCAACAAAAGCAGCCACCCGGTCAGCAGGGCAAAGCACGTAGTCTGGTGCTACGCAGGTTTGGCCAGCGTTAAAGGCCTTGCCAAAGGCAATCCGCTGGGCTGCATCTGCAAGCGGCACGTCGGTTGCGACAATTGCCGGTGACTTGCCGCCCAATTCCAGGGTGACCGGTGTCAGGTTTTTGGCCGCGGCCTGCATCACTAACTTGCCTACCGAGGTTGAACCGGTGAACAGCAAATGGTTGAACGGCCGCTCGGAGAAGTCCGCAGCGACCTTGGCGTCCCCCAAAATAACGGCTACCTGATCTTCATCGAAGGTGGCTTCCACCAGCTCTTTCATCAACGCCGAGGTGTGCGGGGTAAACTCCGACATTTTCACCATGGTGCGGTTGCCCGCGGCCAGCGACGCTACCAAAGGCCCGATGGCCAGGTAAAGCGGGTAGTTCCAGGGCACAATCACCCCCACCACACCTTTAGGCTGGTAATGCACCTGATTGGTGGCGGGGCGGAACAGCATGGATACGTGGCGCTTAGACGGTTTCATCCAGCCGTCGAGGTGCTTCAGAGTGTAGTTGATGCCCTGCACAGACGGCATAATTTCGGCAATCAGGGTTTCATCTTTCGAACGGCAGCCAAAGTCTTTGTCAATGGCCGCTATGAGCAGGTCTTGCCAGCTCAGCAGCGCCTGCTTCAATCGATTCAGATTGTCGCGGCGCTCGTCGGCTGTCGGCATGGGCTGGGCGCGAAACGCTTGCTGCTGTTTTTGGAAAACGGCGTGGGTATATCCAATTTGCTCGGCGCTATTCTCTGCCGGGTTTTCCGTGTCTGCTGCCATACTGTTGGTGTTCTTTGCAGCGGCGGTTGCGCCCATTAGAAAGACTCCCTGTGTGTCAGTGCAAAACGCACTTTGGTTACGTTAAAATTCATTATTAGAGTATATACTCTAGTGAGTCAAGCGGCGTAAACAGACGCGCCTGCTGCATCCGCTGACGTTTGCGTGAGCGTTGATTTTTCGATTTTTGGCGACTTTATGAAAACCCGAGACCGAATTCTGCAGACCAGTCTGCAGCTGTTTAACCAAAGTGGTGAACGCGCCATAAGCACCAACCACATTGCAGCAGAACTGGCGATTTCGCCTGGCAATCTTTACTACCACTTCCGCAACAAGGCCGATATTGTTTACGAGCTGTTTCTAGCCTATCAGCAGCAGGTTGATTATTACCTGGCCGCACCCGGCAGTCAGCCTTTGGTTCTGGCAGACCTGGCCTGGTATCTGGAGGCGGTGTTTGACGGTTTGTGGCAATACCGGTTTTTCCACCGCGATCTAGAATCGCTGCTGGACGCAGATCCGCGCCTACGGGCCGGCTACGGCGATTTTACCGGCCGCTGCCTAAAAGCGATCAACGGTATTTTTAGCCAGCTCGCCAGCGGAGGCATTATTACGCCGCGTCCCGAGCCGCTGCGGTCCGCCATGGCGCTGAATGTCTGGCTGGTGATTACCAACTGGATGGCTTATCTAAAAACCGTTCACGCCACCGAAGAGTCAGCGGTATTATCGCTGGCAGAGTTGAAGCAGGGTATTTATCAGGTGTTGACGCTGGAACTGCCCCATGTGACTCCGGAATATCGCGAACCGGTACTGGCACTGCGGGAAACTTATCGCCCGGGAACTTTTTGCCAGACGGCGCATCAAATCAACTGACATGGGGAATCCGGACGTTTCCCGTGTTTGTTTGGAAGCTCAAGGAGGGTGCTTTCAGGTTTTAGCACGTCGCAAACCCTGACGTTGGCCGGCCTGAATTATTTTAGGCCGGCTTTTTTCATGTCTGGCTTGCGTCGAAGGCGCGGGTTATTATTACGCAGCAGCTTACGGCTCTTCGGTAGTGGCTTCCGGCTCTGCTTCCAGCCACTGAGTCAGTGCCTGGCGGCATTCATCCAGGCCGGTTTTGTTGCTGGAGGAGAACATGATTAAATGCTGCACGCAGCTGAACTCGTTCAGCTTCTGGCGAATGCCCAGCATGGCCGTTTTAGCTTGGCCAGATTTCAGTTTGTCGGACTTTGTCGCCAGAATCATCAGCGGCATGTCGTTGTGCTGACACCATTGCACCATTGTTTGGTCGAATTCGGTCAAGGGGTGGCGAATATCCATGACCAGCACCAAACCGCGCAGGCAGCGACGATCGTTCAAATAATGGCCCAAGTGGGTTTGCCAGTCGTCTTTCATGTCACGAGACACTCTGGCATAACCGTAACCGGGCAAGTCTACCAGCCGGGCATTTTCCCGGTTTAGCGAAAAAAAGTTGATAAGCCGGGTGCGCCCGGGGGTTTTGCTGGTTCGCGCCAGTTTGCCATTTACGGTGATAGTGTTCAATGCGCTGGATTTGCCGGCGTTGGAGCGGCCGGCAAAAGCGACTTCTGCGCCAATATCCGCCGGGCATTCGTTCAGCTTCGACGCGCTGACCATAAATCGGGCACTATTGAAAGACAGGCTTTTTTGAGTCAGATCAGAGTCCACGGCTATTGGCTTTCCTTTGGATTTCAGTTAGCAGGAATTAATGTATAATGCTACACCAATTCCGGGCGGTGCGCTTGACGTGTCCGCAGTTTCAGCCCCGGTATTGTGCCTGAACGGTCCAGTCCTTACGGCTGCACAACCAAGAATATTTTAAGATGAGAGAAGCGGAGCGAGCATGAAGAAACTGATCGCAGGAGTTGTTCTCGGTGTCAGCCTTACAGCGATGGCGCACGGGGCAGGAGATCCTCAAGCAGGTGAACAGAACGCAGCAGCATGCCAGGCCTGTCATGGCCAGGGTGGCGCGAAGCCAATAATGGGCTTGTACCCGAAAATTGCGGGTTTGGGTGAAAAATATCTGCACAACCAATTGGTTGCCATCCAGCAAGATCAGCGTGTCATTGTTGAAATGACAGGTCAGCTAACGGGTAAGTCCGATCAGGATCTGCAGGATCTTGCGGCCTATTTCGACAGCCAGGACAGGGGCGTAAACCAGGCTAATCCGGATTTGGTTGCTCAGGGTCAGGCCTTGTATCGCGGCGGTAATATGGCATCGGGTGTTCCATCCTGTGCCGGTTGTCACAACCCGCAAGGGCATGGCAACGCGCCTGGTGGTTACCCGGCATTGGGTGGCCAGAACGCGGAATACGTGGCCAAGCAGTTGCACGCCTACCAGGACGGTACTCGTGCTAACGGCAGTAACGCAGCGATCATGATGGACGTTGCGTCCAAGTTGACCGATGCTGAAATTGAAGCTGTCGCCAGCTATGTTTCTGGGCTTAACTGAGTTAGATAGTTGTTTTAGTAAAAAACCCTGCTCAAGCAGGGTTTTTTGTTATTTACCGGACGGTAACCCGATTGGCGCCGGTGTAAATGGAACTTTCTCGCCGTCTGTGGTCATAATCTACCTTACGCAATCAACAAGTCGGAGACAGTGAATGATTAAGACAGTGATAAAGGCCGCCTTACTGGCGGGAGCTATGGCCATTGCATTACCCGCTATGGCGGCGGAGTGGCAGCAAGGCACCCACTACAAAGTGCTGGATAACCCCGTGCGAACCGATCAGGCCGATAAAATAGAGGTCGCTGAGGTGTTCTGGTACGGCTGCCCCCACTGCTATTCATTCAAGCCGTTATCCGAAGAATATGAAAGCAACGCGCCAGACTACGTGGACTATGTTCGTTTGCCGGCTGCTTTGGGTAAATCCTGGGAGCCCCACGCTTACGCGTTTTATGCGCTGCAGGCCATGGGTGAGCTGGACAAGGTTCACAACGCGCTGTTCGAGGCTTTGGTAGTAGAGCGCCGGCAGCTGAGCACGCAGGAAGCCCTGGCGGACTTTGTTGCCGAGCACGATGTGGATTCAGATGAATTTCTGAAGAACTACAAGAGTTTTGGCGTGAATGCTCGCATGCAACAGGCTCAGGCCAAAATCCGCGGTGCGCGAGTGACCGGAACACCGACTATGCTGGTAAATGGCAAGTATCTGGTTACTGCTTCTACTGCCGGTAGCCCAGAAGCGGCGATTGAAGTGGTTGAATACCTGGTTGCCCTGGAACACGGCGACGGCGAGTAAGCGCGGGAAGCGGTTTAGCAGTCGACCCGTGAATTCTTTCAGTATAGGTGGCTATGTATAAGCGTTTGCGCAATCAGTGGAATGATATGCGGCGCTCCGCAGGTGGTGCCCGTGGCAGCTCATCGGGTGTGGACCACGTTCCGGATTTTGCGGAAGATGGCCACATCCGGCTGCTGACGTTCAATATACAGGTGGGTATCAGCACGTCGTCATACCGACACTATCTGACCCGCAGCTGGCAACACGTGTTGCCCAATCGTAGCCGTTTTGAAAACCTGGACCGGATTGCCACGCTGCTCAGTAACTACGACGTTATTGCGCTACAGGAATGTGACGGTGGCAGTTTGCGCAGCGGCCATATCAATCAGGTTCAATACCTGGCCGAGGCCGCTGGTATACCCTATTGGTATCAGCAGCTGAACCGTAATCTTGGACAGTTTGCCCAACACAGTAACGGTTTGCTGAGCCGGTTTCGGCCGATCGAAGTAAAAGAGCACCGTTTGCCGGGGTTGATTCCCGGCCGTGGTGTGATAGTCGCCAAGTACGGCAATCCGGAAGACCCGCTGTTGCTGGTCATGATGCACCTGTCGTTGAGTAAATCGGCCCAGCAGCGCCAGCTGGGCTTTGTTAGTGACCTGATCAACGATTATCGTCACGTGGTATTGATGGGCGACATGAACGCTCATGCGGAGCAGCTGCTGACCAATACCCCACTGAAGCAGACCGACTTGATTCCGTTGCCGGCAAACGCTCACAGTTTTCCTAGCTGGCGCCCTGAAAAAGCGCTGGATCATATTCTGGTGAGCCCGAGCCTGCAGGTTCATAGCTCCGGCGTGGTCAGTTACCCGATGTCAGATCATCTGCCCATTGCTTTGGACATTACTCTACCGAAACCGGATGCTTCTTAGCCATAAAAAAACCCGACTCGCTGGTCGGGTTTTTTTATGGTTGCCAGATCAATTACTTGATCTTGGCTTCCTTGTAAGTCACGTGCTTACGTACAACCGGGTCGAACTTGCTCAGCTGGATTTTCTCCGGCGTGTTGCGCTTGTTCTTCATGGTGGTGTAAAAGTGACCTGTGCCTGCTGATGAAACCAGCTTGATTTTTTCGCGCATGATATGGCTCCTTAAAATTTCTCGCCACGGGCACGAAGATCGGCCAGTACGATGTCAATACCTTTTTTGTCGATGATGCGCATGCCCTTGGTGGATACGCGCAGCTTCACGAAGCGCTTCTCGGTTTCAACCCAAAAGCGGTGGCTCTGCAGATTCGGCAGAAAACGACGACGAGTGTGATTCATCGCGTGGGATACGTTGTTACCAGCAACCGGACGCTTACCGGTAACTTGACAAACTCTGGACATACTTGCCTCCGACCTTGAGCTATGGTCTTAATAATCGAATTCGTTGATTGCGTCTCTGGTTGCCTAGGGGGCAGTTAGAGCTCCCTGTTCGCGTCTAAAAACCGAACGTAGCTCGCCAGACGCCGCCAGAAAGGGACGCTTTTATACCAGAACTGGCAGCCCAACGCAAAAAATTGTTGGGAAATTGTTCAATTTCCGAGCTTGGTTAACCCAAGTCTACATCAAACCCCGTTCTGCTAGTGATACTACCTCACCGTGGCCCACAACCATATGGTCAAGAACCCTGATATCCACCAGCGCCAGAGCGTCTTTTAGGCGTTTGGTCAGTGCGATGTCGGCCTGGCTGGGTTCGGCGACACCGCTTGGGTGATTGTGGGCAAATATAACCGCTGCTGCGTTGTCTTCCAGCGCCTGGCGCACCACTTCTCGCGGATATACCGCGGCGCCGTCAATGGTGCCACGGAACAGCTCGCGATAATGGATTATCCGGTGCCGGTTATCCAGAAACAGGGCGGCGAAGACTTCGTGGGGGTAAGTGCCCAGGCGGCTGGCCAGGAAACGCCGGGTATCTTCGGGGGATTTTAATGGATCGCCTTGGCGCAGAGGTTCGTCTGTTACCCGTCGTGCCATTTCCATGGCCGCCTGCATTTGCGCGTACTTGGCGGTACCCAGGCCTTTCACGCTGCAGAACTGACGGCTGGACACGGTCATAATGCTGCGCAATCCGCCAAAGGTTTCTAAAAGATACCTGGCCATTTCCATTACGGGCATACCGCGGGTGCCGGTACGCAGGAAGATGGCCAGCAGCTCTGCGTCTGACAAAGACCCTGCGCCGTGGGCCATCAAGCGCTCACGGGGGCGTTCATCAGTGGGCCATAATGCTACGAATGGCGCTGACCCTGTGTTGGCGAACGGTGCTGCGGTGCTGTCTGCGACGGCTGAAATTGCTTTGGTGGGTGGCACCCGAGTGGTCTCGGCAGAGGGTTTGACGGAACTGGATGTCGCCTGGGGATTTCTCATGATTGCATCCTTGCAAATGAAAGAGCGGCTGGCTCGAACCGCTGCTTATGGGAACTGGTTCCAGATTACTGGAAAAAAAGTACGCTGGTAAGCCGGGCGTGCTCAGCGGCGGGCTGTCTGTGGCGCTGTGGCGTGATATGTTACTGCTTTTGCAACGCATGAGGACATGCCCCTATGGCTGGCACACAAATTCTTGTTGGCGTTACCGGCGGCATCGCAACTTATAAAACAGCGGAGCTGGTGCGGCTGTTAAAAAAAGCGGGGCATTCGGTGCAGGTGGTGATGACCCGTGGCGCTGAGGCTTTTGTGACTCCGCTGACGTTTCAGGCGTTGAGCGGGCAGCCGGTGCGTACCTCGTTGCTAGACCCGGAAGCCGAGGCTGGCATGGGCCACATTGAGCTGGCGAAATGGGCGCAACGGATCATTGTGGCCCCGGCCTCGGCGGATTTTATGGCGCGCCTGGCGGCGGGCATGGCCGATGACCTGCTGGCCACGGTGTGCAGTGCTGCCGAAGTGCCCATTGCCCTGGTGCCGGCGATGAATCAGGCCATGTGGGCTAATCATCGCACCCAGCGGGTGGTGCAGTTGCTGCAAGCGGACCCCCAGATTCGCCTGTGGGGACCGGCGGAAGGCCAGCAGGCCTGCGGTGATAACGGCCTGGGGCGGATGCTGGAGCCAGAGCAGATCATGCAGGCGCTGGCTCACGAGCAAGCGCAAATCGATAATAGCGCCGGCGGTGCGTTTGCTGGCAAGCGCCTGGTGATTACCGCCGGACCAACCCGTGAACCTATTGACCCGGTACGCTATATCAGCAACCGAAGCTCCGGCAAAATGGGCTACGCTCTGGCCATAGCCGCGCGGGCTGCCGGTGCGGACGTTGTGCTGGTAAGCGGGCCGGTGAATCTGCCGCCGCCCGCAGGTATAGACCTGCGCTCGGTGATGACCGCAGAACAAATGCTTGAAACGACGATGGCGGCGGTTGATGAGGGCTGTGATCTGTTTATCGCCACCGCTGCGGTGGCTGATTATCGGCCGCAGGATTACGCCAGCGACAAACTCAAGAAATCCGCCGCCCAGATGACACTGGCACTGGTGCGCAACCCGGACACTCTGGCTGCCGTGGCAGCGCGGGCAGACGCGCCATTTACCGTGGGTTTTGCGGCGGAAACCAATGACGTTGCCCGTTACGCCCTCAGCAAGATGCGCCAAAAGGGCCTGGATATGATTGTGGCCAATGACGTGTCGGTGCCTGGCCTGGGCTTTAACAGCGATAACAACGCCGTCACTGTATTTACCGCTGCCGACCAGATCCACCTTGGACCCTGTGCCAAGCAGCAGATTGCGCACGAGCTGGTGGCGCTGATTGCGCCGCGCCTGAATGCACTCCAAAATAATTCTGACCGGAAACCTTCATGACCCGCAAAAAACTTCAGATCCGTGTATTGGATGAGCGTATTGGCCAAAGCATAGCGTTTCCTGCCTATGCCACCGATGGCTCTGCGGGCCTGGATTTGCGTGCCTGTCTGTCACAGCCTCTGGTGCTGGAGCCGGGTGACACCCAGCTGATTGGTACTGGCCTGGCGATTCATATTGCAGATCCGGCTCTGGCGGCGTTGATACTCCCGCGCAGCGGCCTGGGTCACAAACACGGCATTGTACTGGGCAATTTGGTAGGCCTGATTGATTCCGACTACCAGGGCGAGTTGATGGTGTCTTGCTGGAACCGCGGTCAAACCCGGTTTACCGTTGAGCCCGGAGAGCGCCTGGCGCAGCTGGTGCTGGTACCGGTCGTGCAAGCTGAATTTGAAGTGGTTGATGAGTTTGACAGCAGCCACCGGGGTACGGGTGGATTTGGTTCAACCGGCCGCAACTAGGGTTGTTGATCGGCAGCAGCGCCCCAAGTAGCTGCTTTGCAGCTATACTTTGCGAATGAGCTTAGCAAGACCCTAGCAATCACCAGGCCCGCAAGTGAGTGTGAGCCGGAACAATGAAAAACGCAGGAAAGATCCATGAAGCTGGGCAAAAAGAAGACCCCTGACAATCAGGCCCCGGACCATTCTGAGGATGCCAAGCCCTCGATGCGGGCAAAAAAAACGTCTGTCAAATCCGATAAGGACGCAGGTTCGGCGAATCGCATGCGAACACTGGGCAGTGTTGCTCTGAGCCAGGCGTTGATTGTTGTTGTTGCTACTGCTTTGGCTTTGGCTCTGGTTTTTTTCCTGATTTTGCAGCCGGCCAGCGAGCGCCAGTTCGAGGTGACGGCCCAGGCGGCGGCAGACAACGCCGCAAGCCGGGTTAACGGCTACCTGTCACTGCTACAGCAAAGCGTGCAGGGCCTGGCAACGCAGCCGGGCCTTGTCGATGCCGTCAGCGGCGGCGGTGATCTGTCGCAGGCTGCGAAGCAGTTACAGAACAGCTTGCCGGATGTAGTCGCCGTTTATTTGTTCCCACGTCGTGCCATTCCGCGCTCGGCCACCAACGACCCGATGCTGGGCTTTGCCGGTCTGGAGCTAGCGCGCAAGGCGGAAACCGGTCGCCCGCTTTTTCCGGATGCCTTTCCCCGCGATAACCGCTGGTTCATACATTTGGCCGCGCCGGTGAAAATGTCCGGCAACAATCCCGTAGCCGGCACTTTGTTGATGGTGTTTGACGCCACCAGCCTTCAGCCCCTGTTGGTTGATGGCCAGAATAATGGCGCCTTGGCGCTGCGCCAGACCGTGTCAGAAACCACCAGCACTGTCTTAAGCCAGGGCACGGGTTTAAATCAGGGTAATGGCGGCGGAGAGCCGCGCATTGCGACCCTGAAAAACCCGGATTGGAGCATTGCGTACACGCCCGCAGGGCAAGCGCAAATGCCGGTGAACATTCTGTTGGCAGCGCTGCTGCTGGCGGTTCCGCTGCTGGCTGCAGCGATTGCGGTTTGGGTATTGCTGAGCCGCGCGCAGCGCTCGTTACGCCGAGACACCACCCTGGTTATCGAATGGGCTCACAAAGCTTACTCCGGCGAGCGCAGCAAGTTACCGGCTCTGCACTGGGATGCAGTCGCGTCGCTCGCCGAGGTGCTTTATCGATTGTCTCAGGTCGTGGAAAAGCGTATCAGCAAGGCCAGTGAGGGCGGACGCCCGGCAGCTGCGGGTAAAAAATGCCCTACGGCGGATGCTGAGCCGCTGTTCCAGGATAAAGACCTGCCCGATGTGGATATGCTTGATGGCGACGAAGACGTTCTGGGTTTTGGCGGCGTGTCTGCCGAACCGCTGTTTGGCGCTGACGCACTGCCGGATGTAGAAGAGCAGGATGAGTCACCGGCGTTGTCAGCGGATATTTTCCGTGCTTACGACATACGCGGTATTGTTGACGAAACCCTGACCGAATCCGGTGTTGAACTGATCGGCCGGGCTATTGGTTCCGAAGCCCTGGCGCGGGGCGTCAGCACGCTGTGCGTGGGTTATGACGGTCGCCATTCCAGCCCCGGACTGGCAGAGGCGGTTGCACGGGGTCTTATGGCCAGCGGGTGCAACGTAATACACGTTGGCGCAGTGCCTACCCCGGTGCTGTACTTTGCCACCCACCAGCTTGAGACAGGCTCTGGTGTGATGGTTACCGGAAGCCATAATCCGGCTAACTACAACGGCCTGAAGATCATGCTTGGCGGTGAAACCCTGTCTGGTGATGCCATTAAAACACTGCACCAGCGCATTCTGAACGGCAACTTGGCCCAGGGTAATGGCAGCCAGTCGTCGCAAGACGTAAGGCGTGCCTATCTGGATACCATTGTCGGCGACATCGCCGTTGCTGCGCCGTTGAAAGTGGTGGTTGATGCGGGTAACGGTATTGCCGGCGAGCTGGGCCCTATGCTGATTGACGAGCTGGGGTGCGACGTTATTCCACTGTATTGCGATGTTGATGGCGACTTCCCCAACCACCATCCGGATCCGGGCAAACCCGAGAATCTGCGAGACTTGATCGCCAAGGTCCAAAAGGAGGGCGCTGACTTGGGCATCGCCTTTGATGGCGATGGTGACCGGATTGGTGTGGTGACCAATCGCGGCCGCATTATCTGGCCCGACCGACTGTTGATGCTGTTTGCCCGCGATGTGGTATCGCGCAATCCCGGTGCCGACGTTTTGTACGATGTGAAATGCAGCCGCCGCCTCGCAGGGGTGATATCCCAGGCTGGCGGCCGGCCGGTTATGTGGAAAACCGGACATTCGCTGATGAAAGCCAAAATGCGGGAAACCGGCGCGTTGCTGGCCGGGGAGATGAGCGGTCACATATTTTTTGCCGAGCGCTGGTACGGTTTTGATGATGGCCTTTACGCCGCTGCGCGTTTATTGGAGATTCTCGGTATTGAAGACCGTCACAGCGACGAAGTGTTTGAGGATTTCCCCGAGGACATCAGCACGCCGGAGTTGAATATCGAGGTCACCGAAGCGTCCAAGTTCGGCATCGTTGAACGTCTGAGTGCCCAGGGTGAGTTTGGTGACGGCAGTATCAGCACGATTGACGGGGTGCGAGTGGAGTATGGCGACGGCTGGGGCCTGTGCCGGGCTTCTAATACCACACCGGCGCTGGTGCTGCGTTTTGAGGCAGAATCCGAGGAGGCGCTGGCGCGCATTAAAACCGTGTTTCGTGAGCAGCTTCGGCAAGTGGCACCAGAGCTGAAAGCCACATTCTGAACCCTCGTGGCAAAATTCGAATTTCATAACAGTAAGGCAAAAGCATGTCGTTGAATCGTGAAACAGCCGTTCAGGTAGCGTCGGTACTTAGCAAGGGGCTGCCCTATATCCAGCGCTTTACCGGTAAGACCGTGGTCATCAAATACGGTGGCAACGCCATGGAAAACGAGGACCTTAAAAGCAGTTTTGCCCGTGATGTGGTGTTGATGAAGCTGGTGGGTATCAACCCCATTGTGGTGCACGGCGGCGGGCCGCAGATTGGTGAATTGCTGGCGCGATTAAATATCGAGTCACGCTTTGTGAACGGTATGCGTGTTACCGACGCCCAGACGATGGACGTCGTTGAAATGGTGCTGGGCGGCCAGGTTAATAAGGAAATTGTGTCGCTGATCAACGCCGAGGGCGGCACGGCCATCGGCTTGACCGGAAAAGACGCCAATTTGATCCGCGCCCGCAAACTGGAAGTGGTTGATCGCAGTCCGGAGCTGGAGCGTCCGGAAATTATCGATATCGGCCGCGTGGGCGAGGTGGTCAGTGTGAACGTGGGCGTTATAGACATGCTCACCCGCGGCAACGTGATACCGGTTATTGCCCCCATCGGCGTTGGCCCGGATGGCAAGTCTTACAACATCAACGCTGACTTGGTGGCCGGCAAAGTGGCTGAAGCCATGAAGGCCGAAAAGCTCATTCTTCTGACCAACGTTTCCGGTTTGAAAAGCAAAGAGGGCAAGGTGCTGACCGGTTTGACCGCCAGCCAGGTCAACGACCTGATTGAAGACGGCACTATCCACGGCGGCATGTTGCCGAAAATACGTTGCGCCCTAAGCGCGGTTGAAAACGGCGTGCGCACGTCGCACATTATTGACGGCCGTGTGGCCAATGCCTGCTTGCTGGAAATCTTCACCGACGAGGGTGTGGGTACCTTGATCTCCAGGAACTGATCTCCAGGAACTGACCTGCAAAACGGATCCGATGTGCAAGGAGTGAAGGCATGAAACGCCTGTTGTTATGGCTGCTGATTTTAACCGTTCTGGCTTGGGCCGGTTACAAGGGCGGTGTCTGGTGGCTTGCGGATCAGCGTATGAATGACGCGCGGCTGGCCTTGAACCATTATGGCGCGCTGGAGCGCGGTGCAATTCATTCAGGCGTGCGCGGTCGGTTATTGCTAAAAGACGGCCAGTGGCAGGACTTCCGCCTGACCCAGCCGCTGGCCGTGCTCATTGCAGAGTTAACCACTCGTTCGCCGCTGTCATTAATCAATCTGTTGCACACCCCGGCCGCAGAGACGCCGAGTTAATCACCGATGAGCTCGGCAGTGTTGAATTGAACTGGTCCAATGCCTGGGTAGACTGGCGCGCGCCCCAGGAAGCGCTGGCTCGTGGTTCGTTGGACATCACCCTGCGCGACGGCGGTGTTATGCGACGTGTGGCTGCCTGGTGCGCTCGCGAGGCTGGCCTTTCAACCAAGCAATGGGCTGGTCGTTCGGTGGCCCAGTTACGTCAGGGGCTTCTGGCCCGGGGTTGGCAGGCCAGTTCGCAGTTGCTGGCACTGTACCGCCAATGGTTGCTCGAGGGCGGTGAATTGCAAGCCACGCTGAGGTTAGCCGAACCGGCTCTGGGATTGCCCATTTATACGGAAGAAACCAACGCATCCAGCCGCCTTGGTGCGGTCGTATCTTATAACGATGCGAGCGTGCCGGATGTGTTTCTGTTAAGTGATAGCCGCCCTTCGGCAACGCCACAACAACCGGTTTTTAAGGCGCAACAGCCGCAAACTGAATCCGCCGAGGGCTGGTTGGTGCAGCCTGTTGCGGCAGCGGAACAATGGCTTGGGCAAAAAGTCAGGATTACGCTGCGCAATAACAATCGTGTCGCAGGTCGCCTGGTGCGAGTAACCGACGATGAAATTGAGGTGGCTCGTTTGGTGGCCGGCGGCGAAGTGGCTTACCCCATGCAGCGTGCGGCCGTAGCCGGGTTTGAGGTATGGCGGCGTAACCGCCCGCTGAATTCAAACAACAATGATTGACGGAGAACCCGCAATGGCTCAGTTAACGGCAGTCTCGGACAGTGCTGCGAGCGGTGCAGTTATGCCGCCATCTATTTTGGAGATGTTGACGGCATTGATTGCAGCGCCATCAATTTCCAGCTCCTCGGCGAAGTGGGATTCCAGCAATCGCGGTGTGATTGACTTGCTGGCGCAGTGGCTGGGGCCCATGGGTTTTGCGGTAGAAATTCTGCCGGTGCCGAATATGCCCGGCAAGTTCAATCTGATTGCCACCCTGGGCAGCGGCCCTGGGGGTCTTGTGCTGGCAGGGCACACCGACACAGTCCCGTTTGACGAAAAACGCTGGCACAGCGATCCGTTCACGCTGACAGAGCGGGATAACCGCTGGTATGGCCTTGGTACCTGCGACATGAAAGGTTTTTTTGCCCTTGCCATTGATGCCGCCAGAGAGTTTGTGGGCCAGCCACTGCAGCAACCGCTGATCATTGTTGCGACCGCCGACGAAGAAAGCTCGATGGATGGCGCCCGCGCGCTGGCAGAGGCGGGCAAGCCCAAGGCGCGCTATGCGGTGATTGGCGAGCCCACTAGCTTGCGCCCGATTCGTATGCACAAAGGCATCATGATGGAGCGCCTGGTGTTTGAGGGGCAGGCTGGGCATTCTTCCAATCCTGAGCTGGGTCGCAACGCGCTGGAAGGCATGCACCAGGCGATGGGCGAACTGCTGACCCTGCGCTCCCAGTGGCAGCAGCAGTATCGCAATCCGAGCTTTGACGTGCAGGTGCCAACTCTAAACCTTGGTTGCATACACGGTGGTGACAACCCCAACCGCATATGCGGTCGGTGTGAGCTGCACTTTGACCTACGCCCGCTACCGGGTATGGATATGGGCGCTCTGCGCCAGGCCATTTTAGAAAAGATAGCACCAGTGGCCAGTGAGCGCGGCCTGAAGCTCAAGTTTGAGCCATTATTTGACGGCGTGCCGCCGTTTGAAACAGCAGCGGATGCCGCTCTGGTTGCAGCCTGCGAAAAACTCACTGGCCACACCGCAGGGTCGGTCGCCTTCGCCACAGAGGCGCCGTGGATGCAGCGTTTGGGTCTGGAAACTCTGGTGATGGGCCCAGGCTCTATTGACCAGGCTCACCAGCCCGACGAGTTTCTGGCGCAATCACAGATTACACCGACCGTGAACATACTGCGTCAGCTTGTGAGGCAGTTTTGTTTGTAATATTCCTTTTGCCCGGAGATTTGAATTGAACGCTAACGGCTGGTTGCACGGCTTTCGCCATTCGTCGCCTTACATTAATGCACACCGCGGCCGTACCGTGGTACTGACCCTGCCGGGCGATGCCATCCGCCAGGAAAATTTCATCAATATCGTTCACGATATTGCCTTGCTGAGCAGCTTGGGCGTGCGATTAGTTGTAGCGTTCGGTGCCCGCTCCCAGATACAACAACGGCTGCAAGACGCGGGCCTTGAGTCCACCTTTGCCCGCGGCTTGCGGGTAACCACCGAACAGCACTTGCCGCTGGTGATGGAAGCCATAGGCGGATTACGGGCATACATAGAGAGCCAGTTGTCTATGGGCCTGGTCAGCTCGCCCATGCACAATGCACGCATACGGGTGTGCAGCGGCAACTATGTGACCGCTAAACCGGTTGGCGTATTAGACGGTGTCGATTTTGGTTATACCGGCAAGGTTCGGCGCGTTGATGTTTCCGGTATCGAAAAGCTGCTCGACCAGGGCCAGATCGTGTTGTTGCCGCCCATGGGTTTCTCCCCCACCGGTGACGTTTTTAATCTGTCCTACGAAGACGTTGGAAGCCAGGTAGCCGCCGCTTTGCGCGCTGAAAAGCTGATGATTTTTATCGACGACCCCGGCCTGCTGACGGAGGACGGAACGCTGGTGCGTGAATTATCTGCGGCTCAGGCAGCCGACCAGTTGAGTGCGGGCCAGGTGACAGGCCACGATGCCGAGCTATTAAAAGCGGCTTGCGATGCTTGTGTCAAGGGTGTACGCCGCGCCCACATCATCAGCTATCTGGACGACGGTGCGCTGCTCAAGGAACTGTTTACCCGTGACGGTTCCGGTACGCTGGTCAGTGGCGACACTTACGAGCAGATCCGACCTGCCAGGGTAGAAGACGTGGGGGGTATTACCAATCTGATTTATCCGCTGGAAGAGCAGGGGATTCTGGTGCGGCGCTCGCCAGAAATGCTAGAAACCGAAATTGGCCGTTTTGTGGTGGCCGAACGCGATGGCACCATTGTGGGGTGTGCCGCGCTTTACCCCTACGGCCAAGATGACGCCGGCGAGCTGTCGTGTTTTGCAGTTGACCCCAATTACCGCCGCGCCGGACGCGGCGATGAAATACTGGCGATGATTGAGCAGCAGGCTCGTGCTCAGGGTTTGCAGCGTCTGTTTGTGCTGACCACGCAAACCGAGCACTGGTTTCGCGAGCGGGATTTCAAAGCGATGCCGGTACAGTCGCTGCCGGGCCCGAGACTGGCGGTTTACAACACCCAGCGCAACTCCAAAGTTTTTTGTAAAGCTCTTTGAGTAACGAGTTCATGGAATCTACAGAACGACGCAGTAGCCCCAGAAAACCCATAAAACTTGCGGCCCAACTGGATTTGGGGCGCGGTGAAAATTGGCCGTGCCAAATCGCCGATTTTTGTGCGGAAGGCTTGTTTATCCGCTATTCCCAAGCGGTTTCCCAAAAGCTTGATGCGGCTTTGGGTGACGCGGACGGGCAAAGCCTGCTGGTGCGTTTTCGTGGCTCGGACAGTTCCTGGGTGTCGGGCCAGCGCCATCAGTTACAGGTACAGATGCGCCATCGCGTTGAACGTGCCATGGGCGTTTGTTTTGTGGAGGCCAACGCCGTGGCCGTCAGTGCCATGTTGCAGCAGTGCAGTGGCGCACGTTTGGAAGGCTATGCCCATTTGCGTGCACCCAGCGAGCGGGTGCAGTTTGTGCTGCACCAGTGCGCCAAAGCCGTGGTGCAGTTTATTGACCCTTTAATGCAGGAGTGCCTGAATCAAACCTTTGCTGCGCTTCAGGCTCACGCCCGCGAGGCGGGTAACAACCAGCTGTCTAACGAACTGATGGACGCCTCTGGTCAGTTGAATAGCCGCCAACGCTTAGTGTGGCAGAAAATGGCAAAAAGTCTGGAATCTCCGCTAAAGCCGGTATCCAAAGCGGGGCCAGCTGGCTCTCTGGCGGTGGTCGACAAGAGCGAATTTGAAGACTGGCTCAGCCTGCGGGTGATGATAACGAAGGCGGACACGCTTTACCGAGGTCCGTTGTTGCAGTTGAAGTTGCGTCTGGACAGCCTGAACGTTGCAAATGCGACTGGCCATACCAATCCGCTTGGTCCTTCACTGGTCTGCGAATCATTGCGGGATGGGCTGGCTCCCCTGCGAATGTCTCGCGAGGTCGAAAAAGTTGCCTTTGGTGTGTTCGAACACACCGTTCTGCAACAGCTGGAACCGCTTTATGCGGAGCTAAATAACATATTGATCCGCCAAGGCGTTTTGCCCGATCTGGACCTGACTAAATACCTGGCTGATGTCCAGCGTAGCGAATCAGCATTTGAAGCGAGCAAACCAGCCGAGCGATCAGCACAGCAGACTGTTGCCAGTTTGGAGTCTGGGGCACATTCGCAAACACAGCCAAAGCCGGCGGCAGAGTTTCGATCCGCGCCAGAGCCCGGTTCTGGCGAGAAATCCGTTCAATTTCAGGAGCACGCCCGGCTTGCCCGCCACGCGTTCAGCACGGTGCGCAGCCTGCTAGATACTCTGGCTAGCAGTCGCGCTGCGCAAAGCCAGGTGCGAAGCGATGAGTTCCCGGCGAACGCTCCGCCCCTAAGCAGCGTCCAGTTGCAGCAACAACTGCAGCAGCTGCAGACCGTGGCTTTGCCTGCCAACGATAGCGCCGCCAGTTTGCGGGAGCGCTTGATCAGCAAGGTGCGCGCAGACGGTCAGGGAAAGCTTGATACCGAACAGCAGGGTGCCGTGGATGTGGTTGACCGTTTTTTCGAAAGCCTGCGCGAGAGCCCGAAACTGGACGACTCCACTCATCGCCACCTGCGCCAACTGGAAGTTCCAGTGTTGAAAGTGGTGATGCGTGATCCGGACTTTTTTGAAGACCAGCAAAGCCCGGTTCGCGGTGTGCTTAACCGTTTGGCCCAGCTTGGCAGCCGCGGCAGCAAGGTCAATCCGGTTATTCAACGCCGGGTGGAAGAATTAATTCAGTCTATTGTGACCGGCTTCGAGCACGACCTGGGCGTATTTGAGCGCGTAGCGGAAGAGCTGATAGAGCGTCAGAAGCGGGTGTGTCAGCGCAATGTTGAGCGGGTCAAGGCGGCTGCTGAAGGCGCACAAAAAGTTGCCGAGTCTAAACAGGCCGTAGAAGACACTCTGCAGGCCCGGTTGGCGGGTAAAACCGTGCCGAAAGCGCTTAATAGCCTTCTGGCCGGCGGTTGGCGTGATTTGTTGTCGCTAACCTGGATCCGCCATGGGCCAGATAGCAAGCTATGGCACGATTATCTGGGTGCAGTGGATTCTCTGGTGCTGTTTACTAAAGACCCGGATAGCGAGATTAACCTGCCGGAGTTGCTGCGCACCATTCAGGATGGCTTGTCCTCTATTTCAAGCAGTCACTTGCCGTCTGCTCAGATTCGTGACGAACTGCGCCAGTTTCTGGTACGCGATCCAAAATCGGCGCCAGAGTTGGTGGCTATACCGGAAGCGCCCGCAGCGCCGTCGCGTCTGCGCACCCTGCCAGAGCAGGCGCAACGTTGGCGCAAGCGCGTCCAAGAGCTGCACACCGGTGACTGGCTGCGTGACCAACACCCGTCTAACGAGCTGTTTTATATTCGCCTGGTGTGGATTGCCCGTGATTTCCAGCGTCTGGTGTTTGTGAACCATCAGGGCATGCGGGTGGTAGAGCTGGAACTGGATACGCTGGCGGATAAAATGCGCCAGGGCCATGTTGTGCCAGACCCACACTATCAGCGGCCTTTGGTGGACGAGGGCCTGGACCGTATGGTGTGTAAAGTGTATGACCAGCTGACCAGCGCCGCCAGCCACGATGAGCTGACCGGCTTATTGGAGCAGCGCGAGTTCGAGCGCCAGTTGGATCAGCAATTGACCTGCTGGCAAACGCCGCGAACCCTGTTGCGGCTGAGTCTGCGAAACTTCAGTAAGTTCAATGACAGTGCCGGCGAGCAAGCAGGCGACGCCTTGCTGCAGCAAATTGCGGCTATTTTGTCTGCGTGCTGTGCTGAAGACACTCCGATTGCGCGCCTGTCAGGCGCACAGTTTGCGCTGTTGCTGCCGGCAGAGGATGCCATGGCCCTGACCCGCGAGCTAAGCTGGCAGGTGTCAGTACTGCGACCGATACTGCGAGAGGCACTGTTCGTTCTGGAGTTGGGCGCAGCTCTGGTGCCGCAGCTGGAAACGCTGTTGAATCCTCATTTCTGGTTGGAAGTCGCGGAGCAGACACTGCGCGAAAGTGGCAGCACGCGAGAGACCGTTGCGGAATATCGGCCTGCGCCCGCAGAGAAGGCCCAGCAACAAAAAGTCGCGGCAAAAGTGGCCAGTCTGGAAGGTCAGCAGCAGGAGCGTCTGTTGCTGCGATGCCAGAAGATTATCCCGCTGCATCCCGAAACCCGCAGGCTGACCCAATACGATGTCTTGACCGGCGTTTACGATGACGACGGCAATCTGGTTGGCGGTAAAGACTTTATTCGTTTGGCTGAGCGCCACGACCAGATTCAGGCTTTGGACCGCTGGGTGCTGGGCTCCATGCTCGACTGGCTGGAGCACAAGGCCGATGACTTACCGCAATTTGGTGGCGTTGTCATCAATCTGTCTGGACATTCACTGAATGATCCAGCGCTGCTGGAGTTTATTTACGAGAAGCTGAGCGAACGTGAAGCACCCATCGAGCGTTTGTGCTTCGAAATCACAGAAGCCTCGGCGGTTCGCGATATGGCAGCGCTGGCGGGATTCGTGCGTGAAATGAAAGAGCTTGGGTGCTGTTTTTGCTTGGGTAATATGGGCAATGGCCCGGACTCCTTTCAGACATTGCGGTCGCTGCCGGTAGACATGCTGAAAATCGACAGCGCGCTGACGGCGAATCTCGCCAACAGCCAGAGCGATCAGACCATGTTACGTTCGATGGTGGAAATGGCGCATTATCTGGAGCGCGAGGTGATTGTAACTCAAGTAGAGTCACGCGAGCTGCTGGCATTGCTAGTGCAGCTAGGTGTGGATTACGCTCAGGGTACAGCCATTGAAAGGCCCGGCATGCTCGACAGCCTGGTATAACCGCGGAAGCCAGAAGTTTATGTCGAAACGCCATCCTATTATTGCCGTTACCGGTTCATCCGGTGCCGGCACCAGCACCACCGGCCGGATTTTTCGCCGCATGTTCGACAGCGAGGGCCTGAGCGCCGCCATGGTGGGTGGCGACAGTTTCCACCGTTATACTCGTGAGCAGATGGCGCGGCTGGCGGCCAAAGGGCAGTTCGGTGCCCGCAATCACTTTGCCCTGGGTGCCAATCACATCGACCGCCTGGAGTCGCTGTTTTACGATTACAGCCTGACTGGTAACGGGCGCTACCGCCAGTACGTGCACGATGAAGACTTTGCGCTGGTGGCAGAGGGCAATAAACCCGGCAGCTTCACACCCTGGCAGGACCTGCCGCCCGAAACCAGCTTGCTGTTTTACGAAGGCTTACACGGTGGCGTGGTCAGCGATGCCTTTAACATCGCCCAATACGTTGACCTGTTGATTGGCGTGGTGCCGATTGTAAATCTGGAATGGATCCAGAAAATCCACCGCGACACCCATAAACGTGGCTACAGTCAGGAAGCGGTGGTTGAAACGATTCTTAACCGCATGAACGACTACGTTCATGACATAGTGCCGCAGTTTTCCCATACCCACATTAACTTCCAGCGGGTGCCCCTGGTGGATACATCCAACCCGTTTGTGGTGCGTGATGTACCCACTGAAGACGAAAGCATGCTGGTGATTCACTTCCGCGACGCCCGCGAGGTGGATTTCCCCTATCTGCTACAGGTGATTCCCAACAGCGTGTTGTCGCGCCACGACACCCTGGCAATTCCCGGTACCAAAATGAGCCTGGCCATGGAGCTGATTGTGCGGCCTATGGTGCAACGGCTGATGGCACAGAAAGCCTTCGCCTGACGCTGTTCAAAGTGAACACGTTAGCTGGCCTGATGCACTTCATGGCTGTGGGTAATTTCTACCCCGCCGCTGGCCAGCATGATCGACGCCGAGCAGTACTTTTCGGCAGATAGAGCCACCGCCCGTGCTACCTGGTTATCTTTAAGGTTGTTGCCGGTCACTACGAAGTGCAGGTGGATTTTTGTGAACACCGCCGGCACCGCGTCGGCTCGTTCCGCGCTTAGTTCGGTGTGGCAGGCAGTGACGTCCTGACGGCTTTTTTTTAGAATGCTCATGACATCAAACGACGAACATCCGCCCAGCCCCATCAGTACCATTTCCATTGGCCGCGGGCCGCGATTCTGGCCCCCGAGGTCTGGCGGTCCGTCTAGTTGAACGCTGTGGCCGCTGGCGCTGGTTGCTTTGAAACTGGCTTCGCCGGTCCAGTCGATGGTTGCTTTCATCACAAGCTCTCCGCAGGTTTTATTGAGTGTTAATCTAATGAAAATGAATGGGCAGGATGCTAGCACAGAGCGGGAGAAGTCACAGCACCGGCAATAATTGACTCATAGCCAGCATACGCGTGAACTTGACCGTGCCGGCGGTTGTTGCTATCACGGAGGCGCTGAAGTGAGTTAAGGATGAAAAATTTATTAAAATAGCGCTATGATCAGGCCAAGATACCTT
Source organism: Marinobacter sp. LV10R520-4 (assembly GCF_002563815.1). NCBI lineage: Bacteria > Pseudomonadati > Pseudomonadota > Gammaproteobacteria > Pseudomonadales > Marinobacteraceae > Marinobacter > Marinobacter sp. LV10R520-4. The sequence goes on from NZ_PDJM01000001.1 coordinate 2,007,412, forward strand.
AGTGCTAATTTTCACGGAGGTGCCGCCCACGCCATGGCCACAATTTTGAAGCCTATTGATGATCGTACCAAGCATCTGGATTATTTCCTGTCGCAATGTCATCGCCGCCGTTTCCCGGCAAAAAGCACCATCATTTACGCGGGTGACAAGAGCGACTCGCTGTTTTTCATTGTGAAGGGCTCAGTAACGGTGATTATTGAGGATGAAAACGGGCGTGAAATGATCATGGCCTACCTGAACGTCGGCGACTTCTTTGGCGAGATGGGGCTGTTTGACAACCTGGATTGCCGTAGTGCCTGGGTGAAAGCCAAAACTGAGTGCGAAGTGGCGGAAATCAGTTACACAAAATTTCGCGAGATTGCCCAGCAGGACCCAAAGATTTTGTATTTCATTGGCGAGCAGGTGGCATCGCGCCTGCGTGAGACCACTCGAAAAGTGGGCGATCTGGCGTTTCTGGATGTTACCGGCCGGGTTGCTCGCACCCTGCTGGACCTGTGCAAGCAGCCAGACGCGATGACCCATCCGGATGGCATGCAGATCAAGATTACCCGCCAGGAAATTGGCCGTATTGTAGGCTGTTCCCGTGAAATGGTTGGCCGGGTACTGAAAACCCTGGAAGAGCAGGGTTTGGTGCGGGTAAAAGGCAAAACCATGGTGGTCTACGGTACGCGCTGAGTCGTTTCACGGCTTTGGTTTTTGTTTCGGTCTTGGCTTTGACCAAACGGGCGGATCAGTCGGCCAGAGCCGCCGCTTTTATCTGCAGCCATATAGGCTTGCCCGGGGTCAGTTCCAGAGCGTGTACAGAACGGGTGGTCAAACGCGCCAGAAATGGCGTATTGCCGGCCAGCACGCGCACCAGCGACGTGCCCGGGCTTATTTCTTCTGCAATTTCATCGATCCGGCCGTAGATCAGATTCTGGATGCTCTGGTCATGATTGGCGCTGAGCGCCAGGCTGACATCCTTTGCCAGTACCTGAACCCGCACATCGCTGCCTACCGAAATGCGCGGCTCGCTGGGAAGCCACAGTTGGCCGCCGTCAAATTCCGCAAGGCTCAGATGCCACTGGGTATCTTGAGTGGTAATGCGGGCCCGCAGAATAATGGCAGCGCCTTCTTCCAAACCAAAGGGCTGATCTGTGCGCGCCAGGGTCTGTTGCAGAGACCCACTGGCCGTTACCTGCCCCTGGTTCAGCATAACAACGTGATCTGCCAGCCTGGCGACTTCAGCCACCGAGTGGGACACGTACAAAATTGGCATGGCGAGAGCGTCACGCAGGCGTTCCAGGTAGGGTAGTATTTCCCGCTTGCTGGCCTGATCCAGTGCCGACAATGGCTCGTCCATCAGCAGCAACTGGGGGCTGGTCAGCAGGGCGCGGGCGATAGCCACCCGCTGGCGCTCACCGCCCGACAGCTTTTGCGGCATACGCTCCAGCAGGTGCGCCAGCCCCAGCCATTCTACCGCTTGGTCAAACTGAATCCGGCGCTGGCTAACGGGCACCCGGCGGTAACCGTAGTTGAGGTTGCGCTCTACCGACAAATGCGGAAACAATGAGGTCTCCTGAAACACGTAAGCCAGCGGGCGCTGATGCACGGCGCGACTTTCATGGGCGTTGTGCCAGGTGTCACCGTTCACCACCAATTCACCGTTGGCAGGTTGCAGGCCGGCAATGCAACGTAACAGGGTGGTTTTGCCGCAGCCGGAGTGCCCGAACAGCGCGGTTAATCCGCTGCCCGGTAAATCCAGATTCACATTCAGGGTAAAGTCACCAATGTGGCAGTGAAAGCGCGCCAGAATAGTATTATTTGCGCTCATTTCATCATACCCGAGTGCACGCGGCCATTCAGTGAATACAGCGCCACCAACACCACAAACGAGAACACCACCATACCGCCGGCGAGCCAGTGGGCCTGGGTGTATTCAATGGCTTCAACGTGGTCGTAGATGGCCACTGACAACACTTTGGTTTCCCCCGGAATATTGCCGCCAATCATCAGTATCACGCCAAATTCGCCAATAGTATGGGCAAAGGTGAGCACGGCGGCGGTCAAAAATCCCGGGCGGGCCAGTGGCATCACCACGGTAAAGAATCGGTCCATGGGCGAAGCTCGTAACGTAGCGGCCACTTCCAGAAGCTGATTGTTGATGCCGATAAAGGCGTTTTGCAGGGGTTGCACGGTAAACGGCAGTGAGTAAATCACCGACGCCACCACCAATCCCTCAAAGGTGAATGGTAGCAGTCCAAGGCCCAGCTGTTCGGTAAGTTGCCCGACAACGCCTTTTGGCCCCATCAGCAGCAATAAATAGAATCCCAGAACGGTAGGCGGCAGTACTAGCGGTAGTGCCACCACAGCAGCAATAGGCTGGCGCAGCCAGTGTTGGCTGCGGGCCAGCCACCAGGCAATCGGCGTGCCCACCACCGCCAGTATCAAGGTGGTCATGGTCGCCAGTTTCAGGGTCAGCCACACGGGCTCCCAGTAAGTTGCCATCATCGTTGCGGGCCTGTGTTCGCGTCAGTCGGGAATGTCGTAACCGTAGTCTTTTATAATTTTTAGCGCTTGCGGGCTGCGTAAAAATTCCAGCCACTGGCGCGCAACAGGCTTGTCTTTGCCGTGATTCAGTAGCACCGCTTGCTGGTCGATGGGCGCGTACATCTGCTGTGGTACCACCCACAGTGTGCCATTGCTGTTTTGCCAGGCGTTCACCTGAGACAGCGCCACAAAGCCCGCCTGAGCATTGCTGGTGGCCACAAACTGAAAGGTCTGTGCGATTGAGTCACCGCGCACCAGGCGCGGTTGCAGGCTATCCCACAGGCTCATATGACTTAATACCTGCTGCGCGGCCAGACCATAAGGCGCGGTTTTCGGATTGGCAATGGCCAGGCGTTTGAAGTCAGCGGTTGCGAGCCAGCTTTCCGGGTCCGTAAACACATCGGGTTCCGGGCTCCATAACGCCAGTCTGCCACGGGCGTAGGTGAAACGGCTACCGGCAACGGCGCCACCGCTGTTTTCAAGCATTTGCGGGCGCTCACTGTCTGCTGCTTGAAACACATCGAAGGGCGCGCCGTTCTCGATCTGGGCATAAAGCTTACCGGTGGAGCCGTAACTGGCGGCAACTGAATGGCCGGTGGTTTGCTCAAACAACGCAATCAGGTCACGAGTGGTGTCGGTAAAGTTAGCAGCGACCGCAATGCGTAACGGCTCGGCGCCGGCAAGGTTGGCAGCAAAGAACAGTAGCGCAGCAGTAAGTGAGCGTGAAATCAGGCGGCTGAAGGTAAACATGCAATGAGTCTCTATATTCTGGTGGATAAAACAAGCTGCGCATCGAGTTTGGCTCAAGCGGGTTTCGGCGTCGCCGCTGTTTGAGTATGACAGTTAGGGTATGAAAGTTTGCCTATGACGGTTTGGCAAGAAATCAGCACAAGTGCGGTTGGCACGTTAATATGAGGCCATCAAATTCGCCTAAAGATAGGGTAATGGAATGAAATTTAAAAGACTTTTAACAGTCGCAGGGGCGGTCAGCTCTGCGCTTTTTTTAAGCGCCTGCGCCAGCATTATTTTCTAAAGTTGCTTATGAATGTAAACCAGGCGCGCTTTGGTGATCACGGCGAGCTGTTGTTGAGTGCCCCTTCGGGCGAAACTATCCGCGCTTTCCAGTCATCACCCAAGCCATAGCTCTCATAAATGCGCTTGAGGTCGCCGGTGGCACGCAGGTGGCGTACGCCATCGCTGAGTATCCGGGCTAACTCTTCGGCGTGTGGGCTGGAAGGGGGAAACGCTGCGTAAATTGGCGCGCTGTAAACTTTGCCGGCGCTTCTTAGTTCTGGTGGGTTTCGCTCACTCTGAAGTGCCCAGGCCATGACCTGGCTGTCCTCCAGCAGCAATTGCGCGCGCTGCTCATGAATCAGCGCCAGCGCTTGTGGCAGGGGTTTCGTCCCTGAGAGCTCCAGTATGCGATCCTGATTCTCCCGATGTTCGTGTATGTAGGCGTTAATGTCCGGAGCATAGAAATAATTAACGATTGTCAGCAGTGTTAAACTCTCCAGCGAAGGTAGCCCTTGATACGTCCATTCGCTGTTTTGATGGGTGAAAAACAGAGTTTCCGAGAGCCCCAGAGATTCCTTTGGATAGACGAAATCTTTGGCATCGCCCTTAAACGCCCCAATCACGCCGTCAATGTGATTGGTTTGGGCCTGTTGCAAAGCTCGGGCCCAGCTCATATTTACATAGCTGACGTCAATGCCCTGAAGCGCAAAGGCTTGGCGGGCAATATCAACCATATAGCCTTCGCGGCTCGAGCCGGCGTCGCAGTTGTGGGGGCACCATGGGTCAGCGGCTAATACAATGATCTTGGGCAGCGCGAGCTGTTCACTGGGGTGCGAATAAGCCAACGCAGCCGTTGGCAAAAAAGTGCTGCTAAACAAACTGATAAGCAAAAAGAAAACCGGATGCCGGATGCTCATAGGGTGTGACCGCTGTGACTGTTATCGCAGTTTAGCGGGTGATTGCAGTGTTGTCGTGCTGGAGAGTGCTTGACGAAACCGCGATAGCCGGCCAATCTTCCCAGGCTTTCGGTCTGATATATTCACTGGTCAGAGGTATTCACAATGATAAAAATCTTCGAAACAAAAACCGCACCCAACCCACGGCGTGTGCGTATGTTCATGGCGGAAAAGGGCCTGATGGACGTGGCTGAATTTGTAGAAATTGATCTGCAAAAAGGCGAAAATCTGACGCCCGAATTTGCCGCCCGCAATCCGTTCAAAAAAGTGCCGGTAATGGAATTGGGCGATGGCACTGCGGTGGCCGAGACCATGGCTATTTGCCGTTATTTTGAGGAAAGCTACCCTGATTCGCCCACATTATTGGGCGACACGGCGTTGGAGAAAACACTGATTGAGCAGTGGCTGCGCTGGATAGATTTTTACTTTTTTATGCCCACAGGCATGTGTTTCCAGCACACCAGCGGGTATTTCAGTGATCGCATGAATCCGATTAAAGAATGGGGCGAGGACTGTGGCAAGGCGGTGGTGTCGTTCATGGCTTTTCTGGATGAGCACTTGGCGGGCAAAGACTACATTTGCTGCGATCGTTTTACGGCTGCGGATATCAACGCGTTTGCCACCGTTGCCTTTGCGCGGGTGGTGAATATCCGTATCGCGGCAGAACACAAGAATTTGCAGGCCTGGTTTGATCGCATAAAAGCACGGCCTTCCGCTAGCGTTTAAAAAGTTTCGGGGGTGGTTGCTGCCATCGCAAGGTGAATGTCCAGCTCGACACTTTCAACGCGGTTGCGGCCGTTCTGCTTGGCAAGATACAACCCACTGTCATGGCAGGGCCACCAACCGCAACGCGCAGTTTTTCAGCGACCGCCAGTGCGTTGTCCAGTTTGGTGTCTGGCAGAAGAACCAATAATTCCTCTCCGCCCCAGCGGCAAACAATATCGCCAGCGCGCACATGATTTTTCAGTCGTTGAGCGGTTTCAATCAGCACTTCGTCGCCCACATAATGGCCATAGTTGTCGTTAACTCGCTTGAACATGTCCAGATCGCCCAGAATCAGGCTGAACGGGTGTCCGTGGCGGGCATGGCGAGCAACCATCTGTTTGAGTGATATATGAATAGCGTGGCGGTTGAGCAGTCCGGTTAGCTGATCGGTCGACGCCAGGCTTTTGAGCTGCTGCCGGATTAGAAACTCGGATCGCCGCAGTTGGCTGAGAGAACCGCTGACGACTATGCCCACAAAAATCATCACCAGCGGGTCAAACAGAAACGGTAGGAGCTGTTTGAATTCCAGGCCCATAATGGCCAGGGCCGCAAAGAACAGCGTCAAAGGGATGACAAAAAACATCCACCACTGCTCCAGACCGCGTACTGAAAGAATGGACACACCAAAAAAACCGATCATCAAGACATTGGACATCTGGTACAGAGTGTCAGGGCTGTAAAGTGCGTGCACCACAAATAGCGACAGTGACAGGCCCATCACCGACAGCGCTATTACGCGCAGCAGCAAGCCTGGGTTTACCTTGGGCTTTTTCGTGTAGTGAACAAACAACGTAAACAGAGCCACCAGCAGTACCGGTGCCCGCAGCAAGGTTTCGATGATGTGAATATTTCCGTAGATGCCGCGCTGACTGGGGTTAACCTGATAAATCACGAGAATGACTGTGATCAACCACCCGGCAATCAGTGCGAGCTGTTTCTCAACCTGGCGCAGAAAACCCTCATATGCGGATTGCCACTGCGGGGGTATGGGCGTGCGGCGAAAATCCACGACAGTTCATCCTTGTGAACAGCGTTCACGGGTAGGCGTATACTTATAATAGTTCAGCAAATACCTGCCCGTTACAACCTCAAATATCCATTTTTTGGTCGAACTGCGTCCGTTGAATACACCGCGTTAGCGAGCATTGCGAAAAGGTCTATGCAAACAGTTCCTGCAGCTTGGCTCCCGGGTCAGGTGCGCGCATGAAGGACTCGCCAATTAGAAAACCATAAATGCCGCGGCCGGTCATGGTTTCGACGTCGGCGCGGGTCATAATTCCGCTTTCGGTGATGGCGAGTCGCTCTGGGCCAATGCGCTGGTGCAGGTTGAAGGTGGTTTCCAGCGATACCTCAAAGCTGTGTAGGTCGCGGTTGTTGATGCCCACCAGTGGGGTGCTGAGGGTCAGGGCGTCGTCCATTTCTTCGCTGTTGTGAACTTCTACCAGCACGTCCAGGCCTACCTCGTGGGCGATGCCTTCGAGCTCCTGCATCTGGCCTTTGGTCAGGCAGGCGGCAATCAGCAATATGCAATCGGCGCCGATGCTGCGGGATTCGTAAACCTGGTAGGGCGATACCATGAAGTCTTTGCGGATAACGGGAAGGCTGCAGGCGTTACGAGCGGCCACCATGTAATCTTCGTGGCCCTGGAAGAAGTCGTGGTCGGTGAGCACAGACAAGCAGGTGGCGCCGCCTTTTTCGTAGCTTTCGGCAATCTGCGCCGGCTCGAATGGGTCACGCAGTATGCCCTTGCTGGGCGAGGCTTTTTTGATTTCGGCGATCACCGCAGGTTTTGAGGCTTCTATGCGCTGGCGCAGGGCGTTGGCAAAACCGCGGGTGCCGGGCTGGTCGCCGGCTCGTGCTTTGAGGTCAGCAAGACTGGCGGTGCGCTGGCGCTGTTCGATTTCCTGCCATTTTCTGTCGACGATTTTGCGCAAGATGGTGGGCGTTTTGTCGTTCTGTTCTTTCATTTTTTTGGTTCCGTATTTGCGCTGATCTGCTGTTCATTTTGCTTAAAAGCACTGGGAAAACGTTGCCAGTTCGGTCAGTTTACCGTTGGCCCTACCGGAGCCGATGGCGTCCAGGGCCAGTTGTACGCCTTCTTTGGCTGTGGGTGCCATCCCAGCAATATAAATAGCGGCGCCGGCGTTCAGGGCGATCATGTCGCGGGCTTTTTCAGCGCTTTCGGTGTGGTCCCGGCCAAAGGCGGCCTTGATCAGGGCCAGAGATTCTTCGGCGGTGTTAACGGTCAATCCAGACAGGGTTTGGCTTTTTATGCCCAGGTCTTCCGGAGTTATTTCATATTCGATAATTTCGCCGTTTTTCAGCTCGGCCACGTGTGTGGTGCTGGCCAGGCTAATTTCGTCCAGGCCGTCTTTCGAGGCCACCACCATGATGTGTTCAGAGCCAAGTTTTTGCAGTACTTCGGCCATAGGGCGGCACAGAGTTTTGCTGAAAACACCCACCAACTGGCGTTTTACTCCGGCGGGGTTGGTCATCGGGCCGAGGATGTTAAACAGGGTACGGCAGCCCAGTTCCTTGCGCGGGCCGACGGCGTGTTTCATGGCGCCATGGTGGGCCGGGGCGAACATAAAGCCAACGCCAACCTGTTCTACGCAGCGGGCGACCTGTTCTGGCGTCAGGCTCAAATTAATACCGGCCTGTTCGATCAGATCGGCGCTGCCACTTTTTGAGGACACCGCGCGGTTGCCGTGTTTGGCGACGAAGCCGCCGGCCGCAGCCACAACAAAGGCGGCCGCAGAAGAGACGTTGAACAGGTTGGCGCCGTCGCCGCCGGTGCCAACGATGTCGACCAACGGTTCGGCGCTGACGTTTACACTGGACACCAGTTCGCGCATGACTTCTACCGCGCCGGTAATTTCATCCACGGTTTCGCTCTTCATGCGCAGGCCCATCAGCAGGGCACCAATCTGGGCGTTGGTGGCTTCGCCGTTCATGACGATACGCATCACCTGTTTCATTTCGTCACGGGACATGTCGAGATTTTCAGCGACCCGGTTCAGTGCGTCTTTCATGTCCATTACATCAGCCTTTTTGTTCGGTTCGCGGGTGTTCGATTCGCAGAAAGTTACGCAGCAGTTCGTGACCCTGCTCACTCATGATGGATTCAGGGTGAAACTGGACGCCTTCCACGGCCAGGGTTTTGTGGCGCACACCCATGATTTCTTCGACGCTGCCGTCGCCGTTGCGGGTCCAAGCGGTCACTTCCAGGCAGTCGGGCAAGCTGGCCTGTTGAATCACCAGGCTGTGGTAGCGGGTGGCCTGCAGCGGGTTGTTCAGGCCGCGGAATACGCCTTTGCTGTGATGGTAAACCGGGGACACTTTGCCGTGCATGACTCGGCCGGCCCGAATCACCTGACCGCCGAACACCTGGCCGATGGCCTGGTGGCCCAGGCAGACGCCCAGTATCGGAATTTTGCCGGCGAAATGGCGGATAACGTCCATAGATATACCGGCTTCGCTGGGGGTACAGGGGCCGGGGGAAATCACCAGCCGTTCTGGGTTCAGGGCTTCAATCTGCTCCACGGTGATTTCGTCGTTGCGATGTACCTGCACGTCGGCACCCAGCTCGGCCAGGTACTGCACCACGTTGTAGGTGAAGGAGTCATAGTTATCCAGCATTAAAAGCATAATCTGTCCCTCGCCCCGGCATTTTAAATAGTTAGTGGTCAAAGTCGTTGTAGGTCATGGCGACGGCGCGGAAAATGGCGCGGCCTTTGTTCATGGTTTCTTTCCATTCCAGGCGTGGTACAGAATCTGCGACTATGCCGGCGCCGGCCTGTATGTGCAGGGTGTTGTCTTTGATCACCGCGGTGCGGATGGCGATGGCGGTGTCCATGTTGCCGTTGAACGACAAATAGCCCACGGCGCCGCCATACACGCCGCGTTTGACCGGCTCCAGCTCGTCGATAATTTCCATAGCGCGGGTTTTTGGCGCGCCGCTCAAGGTGCCGGCGGGTAGGGTCGCTTTTAATACATCCAGGCAGCTGATGCCGTCTTTTACCTGGCCGGTGACGTTCGAGACGATGTGCATCACGTGGGAGTAGCGCTCAACTGCCATTTTTTCAGTCAGCCGCACGGTGCCGGTTTCCGATACGCGGCCCGCGTCGTTGCGGCCAAGGTCAATCAGCATCAGGTGTTCGGCAATTTCTTTTGGGTCAGCCAGCAGTTCGGCTTCCAGGGCGCGGTCTTCAGCTTCGGTGGCGCCGCGTTTGCGGGTGCCGGCGATGGGCCGCACGGTCACTTCGCGGTCTTCCATGCGCGCCAGAATTTCCGGTGATGAACCCACAATGTGGAAATCGTCCAGATCCAGAAAGTACATGTATGGAGAGGGGTTCAATACCCTGAGTGAGCGATACAGGTTCAGTGGCGGTGCTTCAAATGGAATCGACATGCGCTGGGAGATGACGGTTTGCATTACGTCGCCATCCAGAACGTAGTCCTTGATTATGCCCACGGCTGCTTCGAATTTTTCCTGACTGAAGCCGGACATAAATTCGCTTTCATCCACGGTTTTGCCGCGCAGGTGATCCGGGGTTTTCGGCGCTTGCGCGGTGCTTTGGCGCAGCTGCTGTTCCAGTTGATCCAGGCGCATCTGGGCTTGTTCAAAGGCGCCGTCGTCTGCCGGGTTTACGTGCACAATCAGATGCAGTTTGCCGCGTAGGTTGTCAAATACCACCAGTTCGTTAGACACCATGAGCAGAATATCGGGGGTGCCAATGCGGTCTGGCGGGCAGCTGTTAGCCAAACGCTTTTCAATGTAGCGAACGGTGTCGTAGCCAAAATAGCCCACCAAGCCACCGTTGAAGCGCGGCAGTTCAGCCAGATCCGGGGCGTGGAAACGTTCCTGATAGCTGGCGATAAAAGCCAGTGGATCTTCTACCTGGCTGCTTTCTACCAGTTCGCCATGGCGGCGGATTTCAATACGGTGATCGAAAACTTTCAATACTTCCTGACTGGGCAAGCCGATGATGGAGTAACGGCCCCATTTTTCTCCTCCTTGAACGGATTCAAACAGGTAGGAATAGGGCCCACTAGCCAGTTTTAGGTAGGTGCTTAACGGGGTATCCATATCCGCCAGTACTTCACGGTACACGGGGATGCGGTTGTAGCCGGCTTGTGCCAGCTCGCTGAAGTGTTCGGGGGTCATGATCGGGCTTCCTATAGTCTGCGAGGTTACAAAAGCTCGCTCAGGGAATCAACCACGGCATTGGCTCCCAGTGCCTGCACGGGGTTGCCAAAATTGTAGCCGTAGGTGACGGCCACGCACGGAATTCCCGCGGCTTTGGCGGCCTGCACATCGGCGGCCGAGTCGCCGACCATTACCGTAGTGGCTGGTTGGCCGTTCAGTTTTTCCATGGCGTACAGCAGGGGTTCCGGGTCGGGCTTTTTGTTGGCCAGAGTGTCGCCCCCGACGATGAGCTTGAAATAACCGTAAAGTTTTAACTGTTTCAACAAGGGCGCCACAAACTGCTCGGGCTTGTTGGTGACGATTGCCATCGGGCAGTTCATTTTCTGCAATCGATCCAGGCATTCTATTACGCCTGGATACACCTTGGCATGCTGGCCGTTGGCTGTTTCATAGTGTTGGAAGAACAGCTCCATAGCCTCCTCGAATAGGGCTTCGTCCACAGCGTTGGGCGGTTGCCAATCGGCTTTACCCGCCAAAGCGCGGCGCATCAATATCGCGGCGCCGTGGCCCACCCACTGGTGCACCCGATCGATACCGACAGGTGGCCGGCCCAGCTTTTCCAGTGTTTGGTCGACGGCAGCGGCCAAGTCCAGCGCGCTATCAACCAGGGTGCCATCCAGATCAAACAGGGCGGCGGCTGGCCAGCGTGCGTTAAAAAGACCTTTCAGAGTCATGGCAGGTTCCGTTCAAAAGCTCAGAGTTTTACTGGCGTGTTCAAGTTCGGCGCGCATGGCGTCGATGGTGGCCTTGTAATCATCGGTACTGAAAATGGCCGAACCGGCAACAAAGGTATCGGCACCCGCTTCGGCAATTTCGCGAATATTGTCGGTTTTTACTCCACCGTCTATTTCCAGGCGGATATTGTAATTGCTGGCGTCTATACGCTTGCGCGCTTCGCGCAGTTTATCCAGAGTGCCGGTGATGAACTTCTGGCCGCCAAAGCCCGGGTTTACCGACATCAGCAGAACCATGTCGAGTTTGTCCATTACGTAGTCCATGTACTGGAGCGACGTTGCAGGGTTAAACACCAGTCCGGCCTTGCAGCCGCCATCGCGGATCAGTTGCAAAGAACGGTCCACGTGCTGGGACGCTTCCGGGTGGAAGGTGATATAGCTGGCGCCGGCATCTATGAACTTGCGAATCAGGTCGTCCACCGGAGACACCATAAGGTGGACGTCAATGGGCGCCGTAACGCCGTGTTTGCGCAACGCCTCGCAAACCATGGGGCCGATGGTCAGATTGGGCACGTAATGGTTGTCCATAACATCAAAATGCACCACATCGGCACCGGCGGCCAATACGTTGTCGACTTCCTCGCCCAGACGGGCAAAATCGGCAGAAAGGATGGAGGGTGCGATCAGGTACGGATTCATGGTTCGCCTCGGGCTGTCGGCCGGAACGATTCCGGCATTTCGGTATGGTTAGTGCTGTGGCTGTTATTGCTGCTGTGCACGGCTGCGGCTGCTAGTCTATCAGCTCACAAGGGTTTTTCGCAGCGTGAGAGCGCAATGGGTGGCAATGTAAGTGATGGATAATCGTTTGTTGTTATTTATTGGGTTATTGGTGTTGTTGGCCACGGCTTTGGTGCAAGCGCAAGACGAGCCTGCCGATGCGGTTCAGGCCAGTGGTGACGTCGCCGTTGCCGATGAGGCTGCGGAGCCAAATGCCAACCCTGACGATAAAGCAGCTGTGCCAGCTGACGCCCGGTCACAACGGGCCAGCGTGGTAACCGGTCAGGGCACCATGGCGCTGTTGCAGCAGTGGCCTCAGTCTGCTGTGTGGCTAGAGGTTGATGGCGCCGACGGCACACCGAATTCTGTGCTGTCGCTGGTTTTCACGCCATTGAAAAATGCAGCAACCACTGGCGTTGTGGTGCTGGCAGATGAAGGCCATAACGCTGGCGAAGGCTTTGTGACCGCCCTTGCCGGCGGCCTGGCTGATCGGGGGCTGACAGCTCTGACGCTGGGCCTGCGTGCGCCGACGGGTGGATTGAAACAGGTGATGGAGCGCGAACTGCCGCTGCCTGAAGCATCGCCCGCGGTACCCGCAGCAGAGGAAGGCCAGGTGCCACAGCCGGTGGGGGCCCAAGCTGCCGGGGCGTCCTCAAACGCAAATTCAAGCGCAAATCCAGACCCCTTGCTGATTGACGTAGTAGCGGGCACCGAGTTGTCTGAGGCGGAGTTGCAGTATCGGCAGGAGGTGGCTGCGCAGTTACGGGCGGCCATTGGCTATCTGAAACGCGAGGGTTACCAGCAAGTGGTGCTTGTGGGCGTTGGCCGGGGCGCCAATTTTGCCACTGCGTTGCCAGAACTGGCTGAAAGTGCGGGTCTGGTTTGGCTGTTGCCCAGGTTTTATCCCCGTGACCTTAAAGAACTGGCAGAACGTTTTACCGAAACCCCCCGCTTACGTGTGTTAGATGTGCAGGCGGTGCGCGGCAACCGGGCACAGAGCGCGATGCAGCGCACGACCGTTATGAACCAGGTTGAGGTTGCGCATTACCAGCGCCAGCGAGTAGCGGTGCAAGAGCCTGTGCAAGCGCGGCAAGGTGACGCTTTGGCCAGCCGCCTGGAGGCGTGGATAAAAGCGGATAGCAAGCCTGCTATGGATTAGCAGACGGCTTGGCGCCAGGCGCAGCGGCCGAACGAGTTACGGCATCACCATTATAATGGCTTATGGCGTTGTTTAATGAACTCCCAGGCTTGCTGATAGCGCAGCAGGCGTTCTTTTGCGGCCGCCAGTTCGGCGCGGGTCAGTTGTTGCTGGGCGAGTTTGTCCGGATGTATTGAAGAAACCTTGCGGCGCCAGATACGTTTGGCCTCTTGTAGAGAATCGTGGCGGGTAATGCCCAGAATCTCGCAGGCGTCCTGGTAGCTTTTCGGTGCCGGGGGCAGAATCGTCGCTTGCGGCCACACCTGGGCCGCGTAATGGTCAAATATGTCATCGCTTACGCCTACCGGTAAACCACTCTGCACTATGGCGTCTTCACAGCGGTAACGTCGCGCCTGTGATGGCCGGCCATGCAGCTGTGCGCTGTGGCACAGGCAAATGGCCAACATGACAGCCCGCTGTGCCAATAAGGGCGTAACCATTTTTAGCCACCAAGCCTTCAACGGCCCAAGTTGACCGGTGGTTTTGCCTTGGGTAAACCAGTGAGCGGCGCGCTTACGCTGGCGCCGATTCAAGTTCAGTGCGGCCATCAACGCTTCGGCGTAGTGAATGTCGGCCTTACCAACAATGCCCTCTGCCTTGGCAATATGGCCGAGAAAAAAGAACAGATAGCGCTTACCGAAAAGCGGCAGCCGCTGTTGCTCAAGCAGTTCTTCAGCCTGACTCTGGCAGTGTGTCAGTCGCGGAAGGAGATAGCGCAGGGCGTGATCGAGCCGCCGCGATGCCGGGCGTCTTTTTACCATTGGAAACCTCGCGAATCTCGAGAACCTCGAGAATCTGGCGCGCGCAACTGCTGGTCAAGCCAGCTGAGACGTACCGGTGTGCCTACATCCAGCCATTGACCGCCATGATGGACGCCTTTTACCCGATTCGCCGCGGCGGCCTGTTGTAATAACGGCCCGAGTTTGCCTGATTGGTCTGTTAACCCTGCAAACAGCCGGCGGTTAAGCAGGCTAACGCCGGTAAATGTCAGCCTGGGCGTGGTTTGATCACAGCCGATTCGGCCATCAGGTTCCAGCGCAAAGTCCCCTTGCGGGTTGTGTGCGGGGTTGTCGGTGAGCACCAGCAACGCGTCGGCATTGTCGGGTGGTTTTAATTCGCGCAAATCGAAATCGCACCAGATGTCGCCGTTAATCACCACAAACCAGTCATCGTCGGCGTCGGTCAGCATGGGCAGCGCGCGCACAATGCCGCCGGCGGTTTCCAGTGGTTCGCCTTCGCGGGAATAACTCAGCTTCAGGCCAAAGGCGTCACCCTTGCCCAGTACCTCTGCGATCTGCTCGCCAAGCCAGGCCAGGTTGATAATCACGTCACTGAAACCGCTGCGCGCGAGGCGCTGCAGGTGGTAGTAAATCAGCGGTTGCCCGCCGGCCTGCAGCAGCGGTTTTGGTGTGTGCAGGGTCAGCGGGCGCATGCGCTCGCCTTTGCCCGCGGCCAGAATCATAGCCTTCATGGCTGGTGCGCGCCGGGCACGGGGCCCAAGGTGGCTTCCACTGGCGGCACCACAGTGCTCAACAGCCAGTCATGGAAGGTGTGCAAGGCCGGCTGGCGGGCGCTCGCACTGCACAGGTATCCAAGTGTGCGGGGAATGTCATTGAGGTAGTCCGGCTTGCCATCGCGTAGCGCCAGGCGGGCGAAAATACCCGCGGCTTTCAGGTGGCGCTGCATACCCATCAGCTCGAACCATTGGTGAAACGTAGCCGCATCCGCGCTGTGCAGGCCGGCGTTAAGACTGCTCTGGCGATAGTTTTCTAGCCAGGTTTCCACGCGCTCGTGGGGCCACTGCACGTAGCAGTCCTTAAGCAGCGACACCAGATCATAAGTGACAGGCCCCATGACCGCATCCTGAAAATCGATGACGCCGGGGCGATCATCAATACCCGTTACCAGCAGATTGCGGGAGTGGTAGTCACGGTGCACTGGCACCCTTGGCTGTGCACTGGCGCTTTTTCGCAGCAGGGTAAATGTGGCGTTTAACATGGCAAGATCGCTGTCGTTCAGCTCGAGCCCTAGCTGGCGCTGAAGCAACCAGTCGCGGAACAGTGCCATTTCCCTATCCAGTAAATCGTTGCTATAAGCCGCCAGCGGGTAGTCAGGGTTGTCGGGCAGTTGTTGAATGCGCAGAAGTTCTGCCAGTGCGTTGCCGTAAAGTTTGTCTGTGTTAGCCGTGTTGAGCTGCCCCAGCAACAGGCGATCGCCAAAATCTTCCATCAGAAGAAGGCCCTGGGCCAGATCTTGCTGCAACATGGCGGGCACTTTCACGCCCTGGCTGCGCCAATGTTGGGCCAAAGTAACAAAGGGCTGGCAGTCTTCGTGCTCGGGCGGTGCGTCCATCACAATAAATGCCTGATCGGCTCGGGCTCCTTGTGTTTCTTGAATCCCTTGCACCTTCTGCCAGTCAGCGCTGCGCCATACCCGAAAATAACGCCGAAAGCTGGCGTCGCCGGCTACCGGCACCACGGCGGTGTCGGCAAAACCGGGGAATTGACTGACCCAGCAGGTCAGCAGTTGCAGACGGTGGTCCATGGCGCGCGGGTTTCCTTAAAGGGTGCAAGGCCGGTGCCCGCGGCTTGGATGCGGGCTTCTGGAGCACTAAACTACGAAGATCCGCGGTTGGAGTAAAGCTTGCTGCAACGGCGACTGAAAGAAAGTTAAGCACGCCCGGCGGGGGTTTCCGTTAACAAGCCGGGGGGCGCCGTGTAAACTGTCGATTCTCTCACCCACTGACCACAGGATAACGGCCACCGTGTTATTGCGTAATCACCCACGGCAGCATTCGTTTGGCCGCTTGCCGCGCTCGTTGGTCTGTCTGCTGAGCGGCGGAATCTTGGGTTGTGGCGGTTTGGCTGCGGCAGCACAACCGGCGCCATCGGCGGCTGAAATAGACTGGCGGCTGCGCGAGCAATTGCCTGCCAGCGCCCAGGCGCGCCTGCCGTCTTTTTGCGAGGGTGGTTATTTACCGGGCAGGAACACGGTTAAAGGCAGCGATGCGATGGTATCGCAGCAAAGTGGTGCCGGGCAGCCACTGCAAGCCAGCGGCCTGACGGCGCGCTACGAAATCGACAACGAATTGTACTTGCAGGGCGACGTGCGGCTGCGCCAGGGCAGCTTTCAGGTGACCGGCACCGAGGCTCGATACCGCCAGGCAGAGGGCCAGGTGGCCATTACCGGCCCTTTGACAAGCCGCGGTGACGGTTTTTTGCTGACCGGTGATTCCGCTAATTACAACGTCGAAAGCGGTCGCTTGGACATCAACACCGCAACCTTTTTGCTGCACGGGCCGGAGATGCGAGGCCAGGCACAGAGCCTGGCCCGAATCGGCGATAACGAAGTGCTCATCAGCCAGGGGCTGTTGACCACCTGTGGCCCGCAGCAGAATGACTGGGCCCTTGTGGCACAGGAGATCCGTTTGGATCAGGCAAAAGGTTTTGGCACCGCCAAACATTTGCGGCTGGAAGTATTGGATGTGCCGGTGTTTTATTGGCCCTGGGTTAGTTTTCCCATCGATGACCGTCGCAAGAGCGGGTTTCTGTATCCGGGATTTGGTACTTCCAACGCCGGCAGCGGTGGTTTTGTGGCGCTGCCTTATTACCTGAACCTGGCGCCCAACTACGACGCTACCATTACCCCCCAGTTCATTGGTGGCCGCGGTCTGTTTACCGAAGTGGAAGGCCGCTATCTGAGTAACTATGGCGAAACCTCGTTGCAGCTGGGTTATATCGATAACGATAATTTTTTCCGCGATGAAAACCCGGGCGAAAACGGCCAGCGCTGGGCGCTGGATGCCACCACCGAAGCAGCCTTGGGCCGAGGCTGGACGGGATACGGTGATTTTTCAGTGGTCAGCGATGACGACTACCTGAGTGACCTGAATCGCAGTCTGGATATCAACCAGGCGACTCATCTTCAGCGCCGCGGAGGTGTGCGTTATCAGGATGCCAGTCAGTACTTTGACGCGTATCTGAACGATTATCAGACGGTTGCGGAGCGTATCGCCGATGTGAACCTACCTTACGCCCAGTTACCGGAGGTTTTGTATTCGGGCTTGACAGATGCCGGCGCTCTGGAGCTGGGTGTTGAAAGTCAGTACACCTATTTCCAGCGCGACAATGATAACCTGAGCGGCCTTGATCGAGCCAATGGCCAGCGCTTTCGCCTGATACCGGAGCTGGCTCTGCCGATGCGCGCGCTTTGGGGCTATAGCAGACCCTCCGTTAGCGTAGACTATACTCGCTATCAGCTAGAAGATTACACCCTGGGCAGCGGCAACCTTGACCGCACGATTCCCGTGGCTGAGTGGGATAACGGCTTGTATTTTGATCGTCAAAGCAGCCTGTTCAACGTACCGTTTAACCAGACTCTGGAGCCGCGGTTGTATTACGCTTGGGCCGGCGCCGACGCTGACCAGAACCGCATTCCTGATTTTGACACGGATTTGAAGTCGTTCCGCTTTGACCAACTGTTTCAGCGTAATCGCTTTACCGGGGGCGATAGGGTAGGCGATACCAATCAGTTAACGGTGGCACTGACCAGCCGTTTTAATGACCTGCTGTCCGGTGCAGAACGCGCTCGTTTCAGCTTAGGCCAGATCCAGTATTTTGAGGATCGCGACGTCAGTCTGTTTGGGCTTGGCGCAGAAGACCGCAGTCGTTCGCCGATGGCGGCTGAAGTGGTGCTGAGCCCGCTGGACACCCTGGAAATTCGCAGTTCCTTACTGTGGGATCCGGATGCCAACCAAACCGAGGAAGGCCGTAGTCAGTTAACTTTCCATTCTCGCGATTACCGCTATCTGGCCAGCGTTGGTCACACCTACAGCAAGGGCAGTACCGCGGTGGCCCAGTTGGAACAGGCCGATGTGGGCGTGGTGTTCCCGGTCAGCAACAGCCTGAGCCTGATTGGGCGCTGGGTGCACGACACCGATCTGGACCGTACCGTGGGTTCGCTGGCGGGAGTGGAATACAATAATTGCTGCTGGAGCCTGCAGGTGGTACACCAGAATTACTTCACCGATGACCAGGAACTGGACAGCCGTATATTGTTCCAGATTCAGCTTAAAGGCCTGGGGGGCACCGGCGGCGCCTCTACCAGCATTGCCGACGCTATTTATGGTTTTGATGAGCGCGAACGCCGCCGCTTCAACATGCCGTAACACGATTTTGGAGCCCCTAAACGCTATGCCACTGTTTAACAACGAGGTGACTATGAAGGCGACCCTTCGCCACTGTGTAACAACCCTGATGCTGCTGTTGGCATTACTGCCGCTGGCGACCCAGGCCGATCGCCAACTGCTGGACCAAGTGGTTGCGATTGTCGATGACGACGTGATTCTGGCCACCGAGCTGGACGCCCGCATCAACACCATCGTTACCCGGCTGCAAGCCCAGGAAACCACCTTGCCTCCGCGCAGCTTGCTTCAGGAGCGGGTGCTGGAACAGCTGATTACCGAATCGGTGCAGCTGCAGATGGCGGGCAAAATGGGCATGCGCATCAGCGATAACGAACTGAACGAAACCATGGTCAGTATTGCCGGTCGCAATGGTATGAGCCTGGAACAGTTCGAGCAGCAGTTGGCCAGCGAAGGCGTCAGCTACCGTGATGCCCGCGAGCAGATCCGCAATGAACTGCTCACCAGCCGGGTTCAGCAGCGCCAGGTAGGCAGCCGTATTCGGGTAACAGACCGCGAAGTAGCAAACTACCAGCAGGCGCAGGAAGCCGGTGGTGGCAATACCGCCGAGTATCGCCTGGCTTACATTTTTATCGAAACCGAGGACCCCGGCAGCGATGCGTCGGTTCAAGCCGCTCGCAGCAAGGCCGAGACACTGCGCCAGCAGATTGTGGAAGGCCGGGACTTTCGTGCGGTTGCGGTAGCAGAATCGGATGCCAGCAACGCCCTTGAGGGCGGCGACATGGGCTGGCGCGTTGAAAGCCAGTTGCCGTCGCTGGTAGCTCCAGTGGTGCCAGACCTGGTGGTGGGTCAGCCGTCTGAAGTACTACAGAATAGCAGCGGTTTTCACTTGGTGATGGTGATGGAACAGCGCGGTGGCGAACAGCAGAAACTGGTTCAGCAAAACCGGGTAAGGCATATTCTGGTACAGCCGTCTGACGCGATTACCGAAGCCGAAGCCGAGGATAAAGTTCGCGATCTTTTTGAAAAATTGCAAAACGGGGCTGATTTTGCCGAGCTGGCCAAGGCCGAGTCTGACGATACCGTATCGGGTTCTGACGGCGGTAATCTGGGTTGGGTAAACCCCGGGCAGATGGTGCCAGAATTTGAACAAGCCATGCAAAATGCCACCGTGGGACAGATTGAAGGCCCGGTGCGTTCCCAGTTCGGTTGGCATCTGTTGCAGGTGCAAGAGCGTCGGCAGAAAGACATGAGCGACGAATTCCGCGAATCTGAAACTCGCCAGACCCTTTATCAGCGCAAGTTCGAAAATGAACTGCAGAACTGGCTGCGGGAAATTCGTGATGAGGCATTTGTCGAGTTCAAGCCGGGCTATGCCGAAAGCAGTGACACTGAGGCTGCCGCCGACCTAGATGAAAATGCATCATGAGTGAGCGGATTACCCTGGCCCTGACCGCTGGCGAACCCGCCGGCATTGGGCCTGAGTTGTGCTTGCAGCTAGCCACTCAGGAACGGCAGGTAGGCATTGTTGTGGTGGCAAGCCAGCCGTTGCTGGAAGCCCGTGCCCGTTTGCTCGGGTTAAGCGTTCAGCTGCAAGCCTGGCAGCCCGGCATGGCTGCCAGCACCGCCGCCGGCGAATTGTCGGTCATGCACGTTAACGGTTGCAGTAGCAACCAGGCGGGCCAGCTGGACACCGGCAACAGCCAATACGTGCTGGATACCCTGACTTGCGCTGCCGAAGGCTGCCTGAACGGCACTTTTGACGGCATGGTGACCGCGCCGGTGCACAAGGGAGTGATTAACGACGCAGGCATCGCTTTTAGCGGCCACACCGAGTTCCTGCAGGAATTGTGTGGTGTTGAGCGGGTGGTCATGATGTTGGCCACCGAAGAATTGCGGGTGGCGCTGGTAACCACCCACTTGCCCCTTAAAGACGTGTCGGCGGCCATAACCCCCGAACGCCTGAGCCAGGTGGTGCGGATTCTGAACGCCGACTTGAAAACCTTTTTCAATATTGCCCGGCCGCGCATTCTGGTGGCCGGACTGAACCCCCACGCCGGCGAAGGCGGGCACTTGGGGCGTGAAGAAATTGAAGTGATTGAGCCCACACTGGAACGGTTGCGCGCTGAGGGCATAACTCTGACTGGCCCGTTGCCAGCAGACACCTTGTTTACGCCGCACTGGCTTGATGACGCCGACGTCGCACTGGCAATGTTTCACGATCAAGGCTTGCCAGTGTTGAAATTTCAGGGTTTTGGTCGCGCGGTAAACATTACCCTCGGCCTGCCCATTGTGCGCACCTCGGTGGACCATGGCACCGCGCTGGATTTGGCCGGTACCGGCAAAGCCGACGGCGGCAGCCTGTTAACAGCCATTCGCGTGGGTGAACAAATGGCCCGTGGTTTGCGCGCCAATCAGATGAAGAGAGAAATACCGTGAGCAGACAACCCGGCCATCAGGCCCGCAAGCGCTTTGGCCAGAACTTCCTGCACGATCCCGGCGTTATCGAGCGCATTGTGCGCTCTATTGCCCCCAAGCCCGATCAGTCCATTGTAGAAATTGGCCCTGGCCTGGGCGCCATCACCGAAGAAATTCTGGCGGTGAATCCGCGCCTGCAGGTGGTGGAGCTGGATCGCGATTTGATACCCATATTGCGCACTAAGTTCTTTAACTATCCAGAATTTCGCATTCACCAGGCCGACGCGCTGAAGTTCGACTTTAACGAACTGGCGGGCGAGCAGCCGCTGCGGATTATTGGCAATCTGCCCTATAACATTTCAACACCGCTGATCTTTCACTTGCTGGCCCAGAGCGGCGTAGTTAAGGACATGCACTTCATGCTGCAAAAGGAAGTGGTGCAGCGCATGGCGGCGATTCCGGGCGACAACAATTATGGCCGTCTGGGCATCATGACCCAGTATTTCTGCAAAGTGCAGCCACTGTTTGAAGTTGGGCCGGATGCCTTCCGCCCTGCGCCAAAAGTGGATTCGTTCATTGTCCGGCTGGTGCCCTACACCACCTTACCGCACCCGGCTAAAGACCTGGGTACGCTGCAGGCGGTGGTGCGCAGTGCGTTCAACGCCCGCCGTAAAACCCTGCGCAAGGCCCTGGGCGGTTTTGTTACCGCCGCCGAGCTCCAGCAGTTAGGGATCAATGATGGCCTGCGCCCGGAAAATCTTGGTCTGGCAGAGTATGTCGCCATCGCTGACTATCTGGTGACACGTGTACCGGGCGCTGACCTCAAGGCGCCCGGAGCTGGCAATGAGTGACCGCTTATGAGTGAGTATGCCGTTGGCGACATTCAAGGGTGTTACGACGCTTTGCAGCAGGTTTTAGACAAGGTCGGATTCTCGCCGTCGCGGGACCGTCTGTGGGTAGCGGGAGATTTAATCAACCGCGGTCCTCAGTCCCTGAAAACACTGCGCTATATTGCCAACCTGGGCACCAGCGCCGAGGTGGTTCTGGGCAATCACGACCTGCACCTGCTAGCCGTGGCTATGGCCGACCACAAGACAAAGCGTAAAGACACTCTCGACAGCATTCTTACGGCGCCTGATCGCGATCAGCTACTGGATTGGCTGCGCCAGCAAAAACTGTGCGTTTATGATCCCAAGCGCGACCTGTTGATGGCCCACGCCGGGCTTCCTCATATCTGGACGGTGGAGCAGGCCTGCACCCACGCTCGCGAAGTAGAACAGGTGATCCGTGGCCCGCAAGCCGCCGAATACTTTGCCGGCATGTACGGCAATCAGCCCGCAGGCTGGCAGCCTGGCCTGAGCGGTATGGACCGCTGGCGGGTGATCACCAATTACTTTACCCGTATGCGCTTTATCTCCGCCGGGGGTGCTTTGGAGTTAACAGCCAAAGAATCTGTGGACACCGCACCTGAAGGCTTTGCGCCCTGGTTTGACTATGCCCGCGACGACAGTACTCGCGTGGTGTTTGGCCATTGGGCCGCACTGGAGGGCCATACCGGACAAAAACGCTTTATCGGCCTGGATACCGGCTGCGTCTGGGGCGGAGCACTGACCATGATGAACCTGGATAGCGAGGAGATCACCTCTTGTGACTGCTAAGCGTTCTAAATCCGGACTCGCTGGCGAGGCTGGCGGGCAGGCCGTTGCTCGTCCGGCGCTGATGATCTGGGCTTTGGTAACGGGTGCTGTACTGGCATTGTTTGCGGTAATGGCGGGTGCTTTTGGCGCCCACGGCCTGCGCGATGTGGTGGATGCTCGTGGCCTGGAAGTGTTTGAAATGGCTGCGACTTACCAGATGTACCACGCCCTGGGGCTGGTTCTGGTGGCCGTACTGGCCGGCTTTGGCTTGTCGCGCAAGCTGCTGACGGTGGCGGCGGCTTTTATGCTGGCCGGTGTCGTTTTGTTCAGCGGCAGTCTGTATGCGCTGGTGTTGGTTCAAACCAAGGGCCTTGGCCTGATTACGCCCATCGGTGGGCTGTGTTTTATGATCGGCTGGCTGCTGCTTGTGGTAGCAGCACTCACATTTAACGCGGATTCAAAACGGATTGAATAAGGTAATGGCTATGAAATTGACAGTGAACGGCGAGCCAATGGCGTTGTCCGCCGGCGCTACCGTGGGTGCCTTAATAGAGCATCTGGGTTTGGCGGGCAAACGCTTGGCCATTGAACTGAACGAAGACATAGTGCCCCGCAGCCAGCACGCAGACACGGCGCTGACTGAGGGCGATCAGATAGAAGTGGTGCGCGCCATTGGTGGCGGTTGATTGTTAATAACCAGACGCTTCGCGCAAAACATCTCGCACAGGCTGCCACAGCTTGGGCGCGCTGATCAGTATGTCTTTGCCCCATAGGTCCGCGGGTCGATTTTCGGGTACCTCGCCGAAGTGTCCAGCGTGGGCGCCGGCTTCGATGGCAATCAGCCTTGCGGCGGCAAAATCCCAGGGGCTGACATTTTCGTAGTATACGTCCAACCGGCCGCAGGCCACCCAACATATATCCAGAGCCGCAGAGCCAATCCGGCGCAAATCACGGCATTGGTGAATCATTGCATCCAACCGCTTTAACAGCGGTTCCAGCGCGTCTTTTGTATAAGGGAACCCGGTGGCAAACAGTGCTTGGCGCAGTTCGCTGGCGTTGCTGTGGCGGATCGCCTGGCCGTTTAGGGTTGCCCCATCACCGCGGGTAGCGCGGAAGGTTTCACCTTTGCCGTTCTGGCCGGCGAAGGGTGCGTGCACAACGCCTGCCTGTACCTGGCCGCGCTCGGCGTAGGCGATGGAAACGGCTACTTGTGGGTGGCCGTAGGCGTAGTTCACGGTGCCGTCGATCGGGTCAATCACCCACAGCGGCGTATCGATGTGCTCGGCCTGAGTCAGGTCGGGCATGGTTTCTTCCGACAGAATGCGATGTTCCGGAAAGCGTTTGCGGATGGCACCGGTAATGAACTCGTCCGCCATTATATCGGCGTGAGTCACAAGCTCAGTTTGCTGTTTGTAATCGGTACGCAGGGTGTTGTGATCGCGCTCGTGGCGAATCAGCTCTCCGGCTTCAAGAGCCAGGGCTTGGGCGAAATCGGTGATCTCGTATAGGGAAATAGAGTCAGACATGGTGCCTCCTGGCCGTAAAGCGGTTTTCAAAGCCGGTGGGTATCAAGTTCGGTGTGCACAATGTTCCGGCCTAACATAATAATGCGGCCGCTATAACGTTCTTCGCCTGTGGTGGTGAAGTCAAACATAAAGCGCCGCCATACTCGCAGCTGTCCGCCGCTGTCGCGTTTTACCCACACACCGCGCAGGTACACAACGTCATCCAGCAGCATCACATCCATGGTTTTGCAGTAGCGCTTGGCCGCAACCAGCACGCCATCTTTGATGGCCTTGGCCCGCCACCAGTACCAGGTAGCGAAGCCAAGAACAAACAGCCAAAACAGATTGAGCAGCGTCAATGCGAATTAGCTGGCTGGGGCGTGGTTGGGGTGATCGCGATTTTCTCCATTGTCATCCTCATGCTTGTCTTTGCTGGCGGCGTTGTGGTCCCGCGCCAGCAGCACGTAAAACGCTGGCAGTACAAACACAGTGAGCAAAGTACCAATGCCCAGCCCGGCAGTAATCGTGAGTCCGATCGCGAAGCGGCTTTGAGCGCCCGGTCCGGAGGCCAGCAGCAGCGGTACCATCGCGAAGATCAGCGCCAGTGACGTCATAATAATAGGCCGTAAACGAATAGATGCGGCTTGCACCACGGCATCCAGTCTATTCAGGCCTTTATCTTTTTGCAGCTGGTTGGCGAATTCCACAATCAATATGCCGTTCTTCGACACCACGCCTATCAGGGTAATCAGACCTACCTGGGTGTAGATGTTCATGGTAGCAAAGCCCAGCACAATAAACGCCATGGCTCCGGCTACCGACATGGGCACTGAGATCAAAATGATCAATGGGTCGCGCCAGCTTTCAAACTGCGCCGCCAGCACCAGATAAATCACCAAGAGCGACAGTAAGAAGGTCACCATCAAAGCGTTGCCCTGTTTTGCTTGCTGACGGGTTTCGCCCTTGTAGTCAAAACCAAAGCCTTGGGGGAATATGTCCGCCGACGTCTGCTCCATGAAGTCCATGGCGGTGCCAGAGGCCACACCAGGTGAAACCACGCCCTCAAGGGTCAGCGAATTTTGTTGGTTGAACTGGGTACGGTTCGATGGTTCTACATCGCTGCTGAAAGACACCACGCTGGACAAAGGCACCAGAGCGCCGTTGTCGGCACGAATGTAGTAATCCTTCAGAGCCTGTTCGTCTGTGCGGAAGTTTCGATCCACTTGGGGAATAACCTGATAGGAGCGGCCTTCCATATTGAACCGGTTAACGTAACCGCCGCCGAGCATACTGCTCAGCTGCTGGCCAACGTCTCTCATCGACAGGCCCAGGTCTGCTACCCGATCACGATCCACATCGATGCGGGTAACCGGCTTGTCAAAGCTGATGGACGTGCGCAGGAACAGGAAGTTGCCACTTTGCATGGCCGCGCCTACCAGTTCGTCGGCAACGCTGCTCAATTGCTCGTAACTGCCACCGGTGGTCACTACAAACTGGAACGGCAGACCGCCGCCAGAACCGGGTAGGGCGGGTGGCGCGAACACCGCCGTTTGCAGACCGGTCACTTTGCTCAGTTCGGCGGTCATTTTAGGCTGCACTTCAAACTGGGTTATGTCGCGCTCTGCCGAGGGCTTCATTTTTAGTCCGCCAAACACCGCGTTTGGCGCAGTGAAACCCAGAACCATAAAGTCTTCGTAGTAGCCGTCGACGGTCGATAACCGATCTTGAACTTCTTTCCCGTTTTCGAGCAAATAGTCGAGGGTGGAGGTTTGGGGGCCCAGACCCTGGTAGAACAAAATGCCCTGATCTTCGGTCGGCGCCAGTTCATTCTGGCTCATGGTGACCATGAAGTAGATTGAGCACAATATCGCCAAGGCAAAAAACACCACCACCGACTTGGTTTTCATCAGCGACACAAGGGCCGTGGAATAACCATTGGCAATGCCCTGGAAGGTGCGCTCTACCAAGTGTTCGAATTTGCCGGGATCGCCGTGGGGTTTAAGAACTTTTCCTGACAGCATGGGCGACAGGGTCAAGGCTACAATCCCGGAAATCACCACGGTGCCAGCCAGAGTAAAGGCGAACTCGGTGAACAGTGAGCCTACAAGGCCCCCCATAAAGCCGATGGGCGCATACACTGCTACCAGGGTTGTTGTCATCGCGATAATGGGAACGGCCATTTCCCGGGCGCCATGGATCGCCGCATCGTATCGTGATTCGCCGTTTTCAATGTGCCGGTGAATGTTTTCCACCATGATGATGGCGTCATCCACCACCAGGCCGATTGCGAGCACCATTGAAAGAAGGGTCAGCAGGTTCAGCGAGAAGCCAAACAGCAGCATTATAAACACACCGCCTACCAACGATAGTGGAACCGCAATAGCGGGAACTATAGAGGCGCGCACAGAACCCAGGCATAAAAACACGACGATCAAGACAATCACCATCGCTTCGGCCAGGGTTTTGATCACTTCGCTGATGGAGTCCTCTATAAACTGTGAGCCGTCGTAAGCCAGCTGAACCTCAAGGCCTGCGGGCACCTGACTGCGAATACCCGGCAGTTCATCTTTCACCAGTTTGGCCACGGTTAGCGGGTTAGCGCCGGGGGCTAGCTCAATAGCGGTGAAGGTGGCCGGGATGCCTTTGTACATGGCGAGCTGGTCGTAAGATTGTGCGCCCAGTTCAACTCGCGCAATGTCCTGCAAGCGGATCTGGGTGCCGTCTTTCTGTTTTACCACGAGTTGTTTGAAGTCTTCAGGGTCGGCAATGTCGGTGTTGCTGGTCAGCGCTACCTCGGTAAACTCACCTCTGGTGGTGCCAACTGCGGCCTGATAGTTATTCGCACGCAACTGATCGACAACCTCTACCGGGGTCATGTTCACCGCAGCCAGGCGTTCCGGGTCCAGCCACACCCGCACAGCAAACGTGCGCCCGAGCAACTGAGCCTTACCGACGCCGCTAATCGCTTGCAACTGGGGCTGCACAACCCGGGTCAGGTAGTCGGTAATTTGCGGTACGCTTAATGCACCTTCACTGTAAAACGCGATGTACATCAGTGCAGTGGAGTCGCCGGTGCTGGAGCTGATGACCGGGTCTTGGGCTTCGGCCGGCAAAACGTTACGTTGGCTTGCCACTTTCGACTGAATCTCGGCAAGGGCCGCATTGGCGTCGTAGTTTAGATTCATGTGGGCTGCTATGGTTGAAGAGCCCTGGGCACTGGTCGAAATCAGATAGTCGATACCGCTTGATTCAGCGATGGCCTGTTGAAGTGGCGTAGTGATAAAGCCTTGAATCAGGTCTGAGCTGGCGCCTGGATAAGCGGTAGAGACGGTGACGGTGGTGGTTTCCAGCTGCGGGTACTGGCGTATTTCCAGGTCCATGGCCGCGCGAACACCCAGCAGCATAATTAGCAGGCTTATGACGATTGCCAGCACCGGGCGCTGGATAAATATATCAGTGAAACGCATTATTCAGACGCCTCCTGTTGACCCTGGCTTGCATTCTCTTCAGCGTTGTCACTGGCTTCCTGAATCTTCACGGGCTGGCCCGAGCGCAATCGCAGCAGGCCCTTGGAGACGACTGTTTCGCCCGCTTCCAGGCCCTCAAGAATCGCAACCCTGTTTTCACGGGCATTGCCCGAGCGAACACTGCGACGTGTGACCACTTTTTGGCCTTGATCATTGTTTTCTACTACAAAGGCGAAATCGCCGTAAGTGTTGTAGGAAATTGCGGTGCGCGGCACGGTCACTACGGTTATATCGTCAGGCTGACGAGTACTCACCGTGGCAAACATGCCCGGGCGCAGCCGCTGGTCGCGGTTGGCAAGGGTAGCGCGAATGCGCACGCCGCGGGTGTCGGCGTTCACCGACGTATTGATGGCGCTGACGGTGCCTTTGAATTCAGTATTTGGTGCCGCAGCAACGGTGGCCGCCACAGCATAGCCCACGGCTACGTCGGGTAGATTCTTTTCCGATAGGGTGTAATCAACGTAAATAGGGTCCAGCATGTTGATTTCAACAATCGGCGTGCCGGTGGCAATGTACTGCCCCTGATCCACCAGACGGATACCCAATGTGCCGTCAAAAGGTGCGCGAATTACTTTTTTACTGAGCTGGGCTTCGGCTTCGTTCACACGGGCGTTGGCGGCATCGTAGTTAGCCTTGGCTTGATCATACTGTGACTGCGATACCGCGCGTCTCGGCAACAGATCGGCAATGCGCTGGAACTCCTGGCGGGCGAGCTGGGCCTCGGCGCCGCGGGTGCGCAGGGCCGCTTCTTCAATGGCGGCGTCCAGACGAATCAGCACGTCACCCGTGCTGACAAGGTCGCCGGATTCAAAATTGATCTGCTGAATAACGCCTGGCACTTCATTGGCTACATCAATGCCATTCACCGCCACGATGCTGCCCACGGCCTTCACGGCCGGTGTCCACTGCTCGGTCTGCGATTGCACCACCGAGATTTCCGCTGGCGGCGGCGGTTGTGACATTTGCTCCTGCATCTGGCCAGTTTGCCAGAATGTGTATCCGAAAATACCGCCAAGAACGACGCCGAGAAGAACGATAACAATAACGAAGCGAAAAGCAGTACGCATGATGACAGACCTTGATAATTCAGATTACGCCCCGTATTAGCACAGGAATGGCAGGGGGAATTAGGTTAAGCCGCAAAGCATAGCATCCTATAAAAGTGGCTGAAACGTTCATCTGCTTTTATAGATAGACTCGGACACGGGTGTTGCTCGACGGCATCACTGAAACTCCGTTGAAAATGTGTCCTATCTGGCTTTGTACAGGTATTCGGTGACAGAATTACGGCCGAAGTTACTATGGGGATCAACGCATGCACTGGATTTTGGGAATTGCTCTGGCTGCCGGGCTGTTTGTAGTGTTGCGGCAATGGGGGACCTTGTCGCCGGAAAAGAAAAAAGCGGCCACCTGGAAGGCCATTCTTATCGGCGGTGGCGGGCTGTTGCTGCTGATGGTGCTGACGGGCCGCATTCACGTTTTGACGGCCGCTGTTGCCGCTTTGCTGCCGTTGCTGAGAAAGCTGCCGGCGCTGTTGAAATATCTGCCCTTTATTCAGCGCACTCTTAATGGTCAAGCTAATAATGGTCAAGCGGGCAATGGCCAGGGCAGCAGTAATAAGGGTAGCACCGACGGTGAGGAGCGCCAGCGGGCTGGCGCTGATGTGGCCGGGCAGGTCAGCGAGCGTGAAGCCTGCGAAATTCTTGGCGTTACGCCCGGGTGCAACCGCGATGACATCGTGATGGCCCATCGCCGGCTGATGCAAAAAATCCACCCCGACCGCGGCGGCAACGACTACCTGGCTGCGAAGGTTAACGAGGCAAAACGTGTGCTGCTGCGTGGGGCCAAAACATGAGCATCAGGGTAAAATATCCACCCGCACGCGAATCTCACTGCTTCGATTTTCACTGCTATTAACCTGGTACACAATGCCGGAATTTTCGCGGCTTTCGCTGCGGTCAACGCCACCCAGCGATACCCACTGCCCAGGTTGAACCTGGCGGATGGTCATGAGCGCTTCGGTGTCATAACCCGGCAGGGCCGGGGCGTCCTGCTCAAACGACATAATACTGAGTTCTATATTCTGCGGTGAAATCATCCGCGGAGTAACCACAAAACCGCTGCGGGTTTCGACCAGCTGCAACAACACGGCTGGATTTCGTCCGCCACGGGCCGCAAACGGTAAGCTGCGAATTTGGCCGGCACTGATCTGAGCCGATTGCCCATCTTGCACAACCAGTGAGCGCTCGCGATTGCCGGATGATCTGGTCGTTTTGCTTTGGGCACTGATCGTGACTGTATTGCTATTAATGATGTTGCGACTACTTGACGTGTTATTTTGAGTCAGGTTGACGCCGCCACCGCTGCGTTTGCCGCCGATATCTTCCCGAGACTGCACGCTGATCCGTAGCTGCGCCGTAGCAACGTCCAGTTGCTGAATAATTTGATCGATTTCGTCCAGCAGACGGGTTTCGCCGCGGGCTACAATTTTCTGCCCAACAACGGTGACATTCACTTCTTCGTAAAGATCGCGAATTTGCGCGGCCACATCAGCAGCCGGGCGTTGGTTCAGGTTGTAAGCCCGGCTTTGGCTTGCCGCAAAGGCATTGGTTGAAACCAAAAACAGGAGGAACGTAATAAACAGCACCATTACGTTTGACGCTGTGAGGCGGGAAATACTGGGACAATTCATCGGGTACTCCGCGATTTGGGCTGACGCCTGCCATTGACAGCGCCAGATAAAAACTTTGCATAAGTGGTTGCCAAGTTGAAAACAGGCCGGTTATAGTAAAAAGCATGAAGACTCAGCCAGCAATTTGCCAATTAAATGTTCAGCAAGCTTTCGGTAGTGAACCGTCAGCGGCGGCATTGGCTGTTTCGTTTTGGTGGCGCGACTTTGGCTTTTATTTTAGCCAGACCCCGGGCCGCCCTTAGATCTTCATCACCGTACAACGAGGAAGGCAGCCCGGCAGACCACCCAGGCTGCCACCGGAATCAAAAACCCCGACTGGTAGCCCAGCCGGGGTTTTTGATTTTGGAACAGGGAAACGGACACACCGCCATGAATATGCCATTAAGTGTTGTTGAGAATGCAGTAGAGAGCGCGATAGAGAATGCCGTAGAGAACGCGGTAGTAAGCCCCCCGGCCCGTCGCCGTGAGGTGGCTTTGCCCACGCCCGATCAATTGCGTGGGGATTTTCCGCTGGTGGCGAAGCTTGAGGCGCAGATTGAACACCAGCGCCAGGCGATTCGTAATATCCTCAACGGAGCAGATGACCGCCTGCTGGTAGTGATCGGACCATGCTCCATTCACGACGAAGTAGCCGCCCTGGAATACGCGCAAAGGCTGAAACAGCTGGCGGCGGATGTCAGTGACCGCATGCTGATTGTGATGCGCGCCTACCTGGAGAAACCCCGCACCACAGTTGGCTGGAAGGGCCTGTTATACGACCCCGAACGCAGCGGGCGGGGCGATTTGCATCAGGGCTTGGTACGCTCGCGGCAATTGTTGCTGAATCTGGCGGCCACCGGCCTGCCGCTAGCCACTGAAGCACTGAGTCCGTTTGCCATGGATTACCTGGGGGACCTGGTGAGCTGGACGGCTATTGGTGCCCGCACCACGGAATCGCAGCTGCATCGCGAAATGGCCAGCGGCCTGCCAATGCCGGTGGGTTTTAAAAATGGCACTGACGGCGGCATCGCGGTGGCCACCAATGCCATGCAGTCCGCGGCCCACGGCCACCATCATCCAGGGCTGTCTGCCAGAGGCACGCCGGTAATGATTTCTACCGAGGGCAACGCTGACACCCATCTGGTTTTGCGTGGTGGTCGCGGTATCACCAATTACGACAGCCACAGCATTGCCCGCGCAACCCATGCGCTGCAGCAGGCCGGCCTGAAGCCGGCGGTGATGGTGGACTGCAGTCATGATAACGCCTGTAAACAACACGAGCGCCAGCAAGAGATAGCGCGGGATGTTGTCGCCCAACGGCGCGCTGGTAATCGCCACATTTGTGGGCTAATGCTGGAAAGCTTTTTGCAGCCGGGCCGGCAGAACGACAGTGCAGACCTTCAATACGGCTGCTCGATTACCGATCCGTGCCTGGGATGGGAGCAGACAGAGGCTCTGCTCCGCTCACTGTAGACAGCAATAACTGGCCGGCCAAGAGCAGCAGCACACCGCCCATCAGCCGGTCCAGCCAGTGACCGAAACGGTTAAAGCCCTTGCGTACCCTGGGCTGGCTAAAGAACACAGTCACCAGGCTGAACCATAAAAAAGTGGCCAGAGCCATATACAGGCCATAGCCGGCTTGTACAAAAACCGGTGTGCCGGGGCTGATAATCACCGAAAACAGCGAGACAAAAAAGAGCGTGGCTTTGGGGTTGAGCGCGTTTGTCAGAAAGCCCAGGCGCAGCGCCGCCATTTGGCTTTGGCGCGGTGCTTTTGCAGCCTCCACGTAAACCCCTCCCGCTTTGGCACGCAGGCATTGCACCGCGATCCATGTCAGATACAGCGCGCCAATCACTTTCAAAATGCTGAACAGCAGCACCGATTGCTGAATAAGCAGCCCTATGCCCAACAGTGAATAAGCCACATGCACTAAAATTCCCGCGCCTATGCCTGCGGCCGTTAACAGAGAGTTTGCGCGGGTTTGGCACAGTGCCTGGCGCAACATAACCGCGAAGTCGGGCCCAGGGCTGGCGACCGCCAGAAAATGCACTAGAACGACGATCAGAAATTCTGGCCAGAACGTGTTCATGCCACGTGCCCCTTGTGTGGATCGGATGAGGGGCGGTATTGTGAAACACAACGCATTGATATGCCAAGTACAAACGGCTGCTATAGTAATTGTTCAAGATACGTTCACAAGGAGGCTGTTATGAAACAGCGAAAGGTTGAGGTAGCCATTATTGGCGCCGGCACCGCCGGCATGGTTGCTTACCAACGGGCGCGTAAACACACCGACAGTGTGCTACTGATCGAAGGCAAGCAGTACGGTACAACCTGCGCCCGGGTAGGATGTATGCCCAGCAAGCTGTTGATTGCCGCCGCCGATGCGGCCCACGCAGCACGCAGTACAGGCCTTTTCGGAATAACCTGCCCCACAGTTGCGGTTGATGGTGAGGCGGTGATGGCACGGGTGCGATCGGAACGGGATCGGTTTGTTGCATCTGTGGTGAAGTCGGCAGAAAGCTATCCTGAGCAAGATCGGTTGCACGGTAATGTACGTTTTGCCTCGCCGCACTGTTTAATGGTGGGCGACCATACCGAAGTGACGGCTGAGCGCATCGTCATAGCGACCGGCTCGCGCCCCAATATTCCGGGGTTTTTGAAAGAAGCCGGAGATCGCCTGGTGGTCAATGACGACCTGTTCGACTGGCATGACTTGCCGGCCTCGGTGGCGGTGTTTGGTCCCGGAGTCATTGGCCTTGAGCTGGGCCAGGCACTGGCGCGGCTGGGCGTGCGCATTCGCATGTTTGGTGTGGGTGGAAGCCTGGGTTCGCTGCAAGACCCGCAGCTGCGTGACTACGCGTTAAAAAGCTTCAACCGCGAATTCCCGCTGGACCCCGACGCCGATGTCACGGCGGTTGCGCGCAGTGCCGAGGGTGTCTCCATAAGTTTTAAAAACGCCGACGATAAGATCGTAACCGAAGAATTCGACTATCTGCTGGCAGCAACCGGTCGGCGCCCGAATATTGACGGGCTGGATATACAAAACGCCGATCTGCAGCTGGACGACCACGGCATACCGATTTTCGATAGTTATACTCTGCGCTGTGGCGACAGCCACATATTCATTGCTGGCGACGTGAACAACGAAGTGCCTTTGCTGCACGAAGTCGCTGATGAAGGGCGTATTGCTGGCGACAATGCTGGCCGCTATCCGGATGTTCGCGCAGGTTCACGCAAAGTGCCGCTGGCGGTGGTGTTTACCGACCCGCAGATTGCTACAGTGGGGCTGACTATCCAGCAGGTGGATGAGCGTTGCCGCGGCCATTACGCAGTGGGAGAAGTCAGCTTTGAAAATCAGGGCCGCAGCCGGGTAATCGGGAAAAACCGCGGACTGCTGAGAGTGTACGGTGAACACGGTAGCGGTTTGTTTATGGGCGCCGAGATGTTTGGCCCTGCCGCCGAGCACATTGCCCATTTGCTGGCCTGGTCGGCTCAGCGCCGAATGACGGTGAGTGAAATGCTCGACATGCCGTTCTATCACCCGGTGATTGAAGAAGGTCTGCGCAGTGCCTTACAAGACCTGAGTCGTAAACTCAGTATGGGCCCTGCTGCTGACAGCAACTGCATGGACTGCGGTCCGGGCGTATGACGTTTGGCCGGTCTGGATTAACGTTTGTTATGGAGCTTGGGTGCCACATGGCCTTGAAATTAACCTGAAGCGGGCCCAAGTCTAACCCTATTGCGGCGATCAACTGGTTAAACTTCCGCTTTGCCGCGCGCGGCGCCACAGTGGTGATAATGTCATCGAACGTCAAGGAGACGAATATGAGTAAGAACTTTCTTGGTTTGGATACTGCGAAAACTCAGAAGCTGGCGGATTCGCTGAATGACTTGCTGTCTAACTATCAAATATTTTACATGAACGTGCGTGGTTATCACTGGAACATCAAGGGTGATAATTTCTTTGAGTTGCACGTTAAATTTGAAGAACAGTACGACGCGTTGCTGCTGAAGATTGATGAAATTGCCGAGCGTGTTTTGACTTTGGGCCACCACCCCGCCCACGCTTACAGCACCTACATGGAGCGGTCTGACATCCCTGAGCGTAAAGACGTGTCTAACGGCAAAGACGCCGTGCAGAACATAACAGAAAGCTTTGTAAAATTGATTGGCAAACAGCGCGAACTGCTGAGTTTGGCCAACGACGCCGACGATGAAGGCACCGCGTCGCTGATGAGTGATTACATTGCCGAACAGGAAAAAACCCTGTGGATGTATCGCAGCTACCTGGGCCAGTAAGCCCCGGTT
The DNA here is from genome assembly GCF_002563815.1 of Marinobacter sp. LV10R520-4. Classification (NCBI taxonomy): domain Bacteria; kingdom Pseudomonadati; phylum Pseudomonadota; class Gammaproteobacteria; order Pseudomonadales; family Marinobacteraceae; genus Marinobacter; species Marinobacter sp. LV10R520-4. The sequence continues at coordinate 2,041,746 of NZ_PDJM01000001.1, forward strand.
AATGCGAAAAATGGCGGCCATGTGGCCGCCATTTTTCTATCTGCCAGTAAATTTTCGCTAATACGACGAACTCATACCGAACCATTCAGGGAAAATCACAATCAGCGCCAGCACAAACACCTGCAGGAGGATGAATGGAAGCACCCCCTTGTAGATGTCGACCGTTCGCACCTCCGGCGGAGCAACCCCCTTTAGGTAAAACAAAGCGAACCCGAAGGGCGGCGTCAAAAAGCTGGTTTGCAGGTTCATAGCGATAAGAATGGCAAACCAGAGCATGTTGATGCCCAGAGCTTCGGCCACGGGCGCCAGAATGGGCACGATGATGAAGGAAATTTCCACAAAATCGATGAAGAAGCCCAGCACCATAATCACCAGCATAGCGAGGATGATAAAGCCCCATTTCTCGCCCGGCAGCTGCAACATCCATTCTTCCAGCAGGTAATCGCCACCGCTGTAGCTGAACACCATCGAGAAGGCAGTCGCACCGATCAGGATGGCGAACACCATGGCCGTTACTTTCACCGTATCCTTTGAAGCATTCCAGACCATCTGGAATGAGAACTGGCCATAGATAAGGGCCAGCAAAATGGCCCCAACGCCACCAAGGGCCGAGGATTCTGTCGGCGTCGCAATCCCGGTAAAGATTGAACCAAGCACAATTACAATCAGCGCCAGCGGCGGAATGATGGCCAGCAGTGCATTCATGACTTCCTTTTTACGGGAAATGCTCTTGTCTTCAGGCATCGCCGGAGCCGTTTCGGGTTTGAAGCGGGTCATGATCAGGATATAAACGATATAGAGCCCGATAAGAACCACGCCGGGCCCAACGGCTGCCCGAAACAGATCGCCAACGGGAAGCCCGAGCACGTCGCCCAGAATAATTAGTATAATGGACGGAGGAACAATCTGGCCCAGCGTACCTGCCGCACAGATGGTGCCTGTTGCCAGGCGCTTGTCGTACTTGTGGGCAAGCATGACCGGCAGCGAAATCAGGCCCATGGCAACCACACTTGCGCCTACCACTCCGGTGGAGGCCGCAAGCAGCGCGCCAACCAGAATGGTAGAAATAGCCAGGCCGCCGGGCAGGCCGCCAAACAGCCGACCCATGGAGGTCAGCAGCTGCTCAGCCAAACGCGTGCGCTGCAGGATAACGCCCATAAAGATAAACAGGGGAACGGCCATCAAAACCGTATTCTGCATAACGCTCATGATGCGATAAGGCATAAAAGCGAACAGATCCATACCTTCTGACAACACACCAAAAAACAAAGCCACGCCGCCAAACGTGAAGGCGACAGGGAAGCCCACCATCAACATTGCCAGGGCCACGGCGAACATAATCATGCCGATCATGCGAGTCCCTCCCCGTTGTGTTCACCTTCGTACAGTTTGTCGCCATGCATAACCCGCAGGGCGTAAGTCGCCATATTAAGGCCGGCGATGGCGATAAAGAACGCAGAAACCGGTATTGTGGATTTGATCAGCCAACGGTGAGGCAGGCCGCCAGGATCGCCGCTGCCTTCGCCCATGCTGTAGGAGCTCAGAGCGAAATCGTAGCCATAAATGCCGATCAAATAGGCGAATGGCACCACAAATAGCAGAGCGCCTGTCAGGTTTACCCATGCCTTGGTTTTGTTGCTCCATTTCGTATAAAGCACGTCTACCCGAACGTGGCCGTCTGTGCGCAACGCATAGGGAATGCCGAACAGGAAAACCACGGAGTAAAGGTGCCACTCCATTTCCTGCATACCGATGGATACTTGGTCAAATGCGTAGCGGGCAACAACGTCGTAAAAAACGTTACCAACCATCAATATCATGGCGACACAGGCGATCCAGCCGCAAAAATTAGAGAGGCGCGCAAGGCCCTCGTCCAGCTTTATAATCCACTGCATTCACAATCCTCCGCCAGGGCGCTGGCGATTCTGCTATAGCTAAAAACAACAAAACCGGGATCGCTCTCAGAACGAACCCGGCTCTATTACAAACTGTATCTTACTCTACTGTGCCCATCGTGTTCAGGTATGCCTGCTCAGAAATTTCGGTATAAGCGCGGCTTTGAGCGAGATAGTCTTCCTGGGATTTTATAATCCGGGCCGCTTGCTCGTTGCTTTCAGAAGCTTCTTTTTTCGACAGAAACGCGATACATCTAATTCACATTATCAGTTATTTTTAATCGGTGGAACGAAAAACATAGGGCATTAGGTATAGGTCGTAGGTGCTGTAACGGCCCGGGCAGTATTCGCGCGGGTGCGCCAAGCCCTAAACTGCCGTAAAGCGGGTTTTTCAACGCTGTAGTGGATCAGGCAGGCAAAAAGCAGAACGATGCCAAGAGCAAGGCAGACACCGAACCAGCCGGGCAGGCCTGCGTCGTAGCTCCAGCTAATGACCCCGTAGCCAATATTTTGATGAACTAAATAGAGGCTGTAGGAAAGCCCGCCCAGCCAGAGCAGGGGCCCATTCGCCAGCCAGTTCAGGCGCCCTGCCACGGCCAGAGAAAATATTGAGAAGCAGCCCAGCACGAACAGGCTGTACGGAAAATTGTAAGCTAAAAGGCCGTGACAAACAGCCAGTGCGAGCAGCACGGCATCTGCGGCTGGGGGGCGGCCGTAGCGATAAAGACGGTAGATCAGCATGCCGGCAATGAACAGGGGGGCGTATTTTACAAACAATAATTCTTTGACCAGAAAATCCAAACCGTCGGGAATCTGTTTCCACCAGATCACGCCCGCATAGCTCACCAGCACCCACAGCCAAAGCGCCGCGCGCAGCTTGTACCAGTCTTTCAGGGTAAAATACAGCAAAGCCATCCAGCCGTAGAAGGTGACTTCAATCACCAGGCTCCAGTAAGCGCCATCGACGTGCTCCAGCCCCAGATATTCGTGCATCAGGGTGGCGTTGGCGAGCGCCGTGCTCAGGCTAACCGCGCGATCCTGCGGCCCAAGAAAGTGCACGCTGATAACGGTGAGCAGAATGCCGGCCCACAAAGCCGGCAATAGCCTCAAAGCGCGGGCTGCACCAAACCAGCCAGCATGGGAAGTGCGCTCCAGAGTCATGAAAATCACAAATCCGCTGAGTATAAAGAACAGGTGCACACCGTAGCGGCCAAATGACAATCCGTAATCAAGCCAGGGCCAGAGTGCAAAGCCGTGGCCATACATTTCGTGGTAGTAAGGCAGGTAATGAAACAGCACCACACCAAAGGCCGCAAGTCCACGCAGCGCATCCAGGCTGCCTAATCTGGAATTGGAAGAGGAGCTTGAAGACGAACTGGAAGAAGAGCAGGACATGGGCGGTCTCGTCACGGATTCGGCTTATAGTAGCCTGCTTTGCGTGGCGGCAATACGGCCTGGCTATACGGTTACCTTGTCCGCGCTATACGATGTGTTCATCATTCAGTACAGCCATCGGGTTCAACGCAGGCATCCGCAGGGAGATTGTTCATGGCACCAGAACTGGGCATTATCGAGGGCTTTTATGGCCCATTGTGGACCTGGGCGCAGCGCCGGCAACTGGTTCACAGGCTGGCGCCCCACGGTTACGGCTTTTATCTTTATGCGCCGAAAGCCGATGCGTTTTTAAGGCGGCGCTGGCGGGAATCACATCCGCCCCAGGCGGCCGCGGAAATGGCTGCCTTCGCCAGCTTCTGCAAAGCCGCCGGCGTGCGTTTTGGTGTGGGCCTGAGCCCGTTTGAACTGTTTCACAACTTTGATGCAGGCGGCCGGCAAGCACTGGCGCGCAAGCTGGCGCTGTTTGACCAGCTGGGGCTGGATGAACTGGCGATCCTGTTTGACGACATGCACGGCAGCGGACCGCACACGGCGCAGGCACAGGCCGATATTGTGCACTGGGTTGCCGAACACTCCGCGGTTCGGCGTATCAGTGTGTGCCCGACCTACTACTCTGACGACCCGGTGCTGGATCGAGTGTTTGGCCCGCGCCCTGCGGACTATCTACAAACCCTGGGACAGGCACTGGACCCTGCCATACAGATATTCTGGACCGGCGAGGAAGTGTGTTCGCGGGAGATTTCCCCCGGTCATTTAAAGCGGGTGGGGCAGCTACTGGGGCGCAAACCTCTGCTGTGGGACAACTACCCGGTTAATGATGGCGATCGTATGTCGCGCCACTTGCACCTGCGTGGATTTACCGGCCGCCCGGTGGCTAACGCTGCGTATATCGCTGGCCACGCCATTAATCCGGCGCTGCAGTCAACGCTGACCTGCATTCCGGCCATTACCCTGGCGCAGAGTTATCAGCTGGGGCCGAATTACGAATACGGTAAGGCGCTCCATAGCGCGGCGCGAGAGGTTCTTGGGGAGGCGCTGGCAGATCGGGTGCAAGCAGATTTATTGGTGTTGCAAGACGCCGGTCTGGAACGCCTGTCTGCCGAACGCAAGCAGGCTTTGGTGCATACCTACGATAGCTTTGACCACCCGGCGGCCGACGAAATACTGCGCTGGCTGGCCGGTGATTACGCCGTTACCAACGAAGTTGTAGCCACCCAATAACCTATTCAGTTAGTTGCAGGATTGCTGTTCGGCCTGGCTGAACCGCTCGCGCATGGCGCGGTTGCGGCGGTCGTCGTTTTTGTAAGCGTCTGGCAGTGGCTGCAGAAAATACAGAAAGTCGCCTTTGCTGCGGTGTTCAGACAGCTCGGGCATGGCTTCGTTTTCGGGCCAGAAAACCGGGCTGATCACTGCAACGTTTAACTCCGGTGCACGCTTGTGCAGCAGCGCTACCGTGCCCTGATGCTGTTCGCTATGGAAATTGCCGTTTACGTGCAGTATCTGGCGGCCCGGGTAATCCCGGCGGGCCTGCAAAATGCGTTCGGCCATGGTGTTGTCGCGCAATAATTGTGCTTTGTAGCTGTTGTCCAGGCGCTGCTTCATAGCGTCGTCGTCGTTGTCGCCGTCGCCGCCATGACTTGCGCCAATGGCATCATCAAAGCGTTGGCGGTAGGCCGGGGTGTCCATAAACGGTTGTTGGGCAATGGTTTGGCGCTGCGCTTGAGATAAATCGTCAATAATATGCGGCCCTTCGCGGCCCACACAACGCACGATATCGCCTGGCGCATTGGCCGCAATCACGGGTAATTGATGGCTAAGGGCGAACTCGACCAACGGCCGGTAAGACGCGCGGTAATTGTCCCAGGCGCCGGTGTCTTCAATCATTTCGCTTTCGCCGCTGCTGCCCGCCAGATACTGGTTCAGCGCATCCTGCTGATTGGTTTCAAATTGCTCCATGCTCAGTATCTGTTGGGGTTGCTGCTGAAACAGCGCCAACTGTAGCTGGGCTTGAAGCAGATGACTGGCATGATGGCCGTGATATTCGCCAACCACCACCACATCGGCGTTGGTTAAACGCCTTGCCAGCTGCTCTACGGTTAACGTGTTCAGGGTGTCAGGCTGCGGGTCAACTATCTGCGCCTGATACTGGTTTTGAGGTGCTTTCAAGGTGTTGTGTGAGGCCGGGGAGGTCGCGCAGCCGGCTGTTATTGCCAACACTAAAGCGCCAATCAGGTAACGAATGTTGTAAAGACTTGTGGACATAAGCGCGAAGTTCCGTTGCGGTAAGCATACTACTAATAAATTTTCCGAATACGATCTGGCTGTATAGCGAGTATAATGCCCGTCGAAGCCCTTCGTACAGGCAAGTTGTTTATGTCCCGCAGCCATTTGTTTTCCCTGCGCCCAGGCCACGCGATCCGCGAAGCCTGTGTGCAGGAGCCTTACAGTTCCCGGCGTTTTGCAAAAGATGTGATGGCCGGTATTACCGTGGGAATTATTGCGATTCCGCTAGCCATGGCACTGGCTATTGCCAGCGGTGTGGCTCCCCAATACGGTTTGTACACGGCCATTATTGCCGGCGTGGTGATTGCGCTCACAGGCGGCAGCCGTTACAGCATTTCCGGCCCGACCGCCGCTTTTGTGGTGATTCTATACCCCATTGCCCAAGAATACGGGTTGGGCGGTTTGCTGCTAGCCACGGTGATGTCCGGGATGTTGCTGCTGGTTATGGCGGTCATGCGCCTTGGGCGCTTTATTGAGTACATACCGGAGCCGGTGACCCTGGGATTTACCGGAGGCATTGCGGTGGTTATCGCCACTTTGCAGGTGAAAGACCTGTTTGGTTTGCCGATTGCGGCTATGCCCGAGCATTACTGGGGAAAGCTGGCTGCGCTGGTTCAAGCTGCTCCCGCGCTGGATGCCATGAGTACTCTGGTGGCCGGGGTCACATTGGCTATCATGCTGCTGTGGCCGCGGCTGAAAACACCGGTACCGCCGCACTTACCTGCCGTAATTGTGGGTAGTTTGTTGGCGCTGTGGCTGAACAGTCAGGGTGCCTCCATTGATACCATCGGCTCGCGTTTCAGTTATTTACTCCCCGATGGCACCAGTGGCAGTGGCATTCCTCCATTTTTGCCCGAGTTTATCTTGCCCTGGCAGCAGGCCGGTGCCGATGGCAGCCCCCTGGAGGTGTCCTGGAACCTGATTCAGGCTCTGATTCCGGCAGCGTTTGCCATTGCCATGCTGGGCGCGATTGAATCCTTACTGTGTGCGGTGGTGCTGGATGGCATGACCGGTAAGCGCCACAGCGCCAACAGTGAATTGCTGGGGCAGGGTCTGGCCAACATAATCGCACCCTTCTTCGGTGGTATTACAGCCACCGCGGCGCTTGCCCGCTCGGCCGCCAACTATCGCGCTGGCGCCGAATCGCCGGTGTCTGCGATTGTGCACTCGCTGGTGGTGGTTCTGGCGCTGGTAGCGCTGGCCGGGGTGCTGTCTTACTTGCCAATGCCGGCGATGGCGGCGTTGCTACTGATAGTGGCGTGGAATATGAGCGAAGCGCCAAAAGCCGTGCACTTGCTTAAAACAGCGCCCCGCGGTGACCTTGTGGTGTTCCTGACTTGCTTCAGCCTGACGGTTGCGCTGGATATGGTGATTGCCATTACCACTGGCGTACTGCTGGCAGCGGTGCTGTTCATGCGCGAAATGGCGCAGATGACACGGGTGACCGACATATCCAGCAATCAGCGGGTGACGCAGGCTAACTTGCCCGCCGGCTGGCAAGTGTTCAAGATCAACGGGCCGCTGTTCTTCGCCGCTGCCGAGCGTATTTTTGGCGAGCTGGCGGAACTGTCCAAAAACACCCGTGGTTTTATTCTGTATATGGACGGCGTGACCTTGCTGGACGCGGGTGGGCTGTCTGCCTTGAATAAACTCCTGGCCGCGTGCGAGCGCGATGGCACCCGTATTATTATTGCCGACTTGCAGTATCAGCCGCTGCGAGCTCTGGCTCGTGCAGGGGTGGCGCCGGTAAACGGTGTTAGCCGCTTTACACCCACACTGGCTGATGCTCTGGTGCAAGCCGGCAAGCGTTGATCACTGTTAACATCACCTGCTACAAAATCGAGCTCTAATAAACAGTGTCCCAGCTAACAGCAAAAAGAGTTTTGCATGCTGCCATTTCGAATTATGGATCGCGTTAAGTTCGTTGTTGAGCGTCAGTTGGTAAAAGGCGCGGGTTTCCAGCTATTGGTGGTCGGGCAAAAATTTGCCAGTGTGGGCGCGGCCGTTTGGTGGGCGTTTATTACGCCAATGCCGACAGTCAGGGCCGCCATCTGTTGTTGAATCCGTCGCGGCGGCAGGCAGTGGAACTGGCGCCGGGAGACCGTTTAGTGGTGCTTTGTCTGAATTGAAGCATATTCATAAAAAAAATGCTGAATATAGATTATATAAATTTCAGTTATGCGCTGAGAGGCATTAAAGTAGTCGCCAATGTCCAGGGAGAATTGGATTTAAATTCGACGCCCTTGAAAAAACTGACGTACAAAGGAATGAACCATGCCCTACTCAAAAGACGTTGACGCCCTAACCACCCTGTTGAAACAGAATCCTACCTGGAACGCCATCAAGCCTGAACACGCGGCCCGCATGCGCGCCCAGAACAAATTTCAGACCGGTCTGGATATCGCCAAGTACACCGCCAAGATTATGCGCGCAGACATGGCGAACTACGATAACGACACCTCTCAGTACACCCAGTCTCTGGGTTGCTGGCACGGTTTTATCGGCCAGCAGAAGATGATTTCCATCAAGAAACACTTCGGCGACACCTCGCGCCGCTACCTGTACCTGTCCGGTTGGATGGTTGCCGCCCTGCGTTCAGAGTTCGGCCCGCTGCCAGACCAGTCCATGCACGAGAAAACCGCCGTATCCGGTCTGATTGGCGAGTTGTACACGTTTCTGCGTCAAGCCGATTCCTGGGAACTGAACCACCTGTTCCGTGATCTGGAAGAAGCTCAGAACGCCGGCGACAACGCCAAGGCCGGGCAGCTGATAAGCCAGATTGATAACCACCAGACCCACATTGTGCCGATCATTGCCGACATCGACGCCGGTTTTGGTAACGCAGAAGCCACTTACCTGCTGGCCAAGCAGATGATTGAAGCCGGTGCCTGCTGTATCCAGATCGAAAACCAGGTATCTGACGAGAAGCAGTGCGGCCACCAAGACGGCAAAGTAACCGTTCCCCACGCCGACTTCCTGGCCAAGATAAACGCTGTGCGTTTGGCCTTCCTGGAACTGGGTGTGGATGACGGCGTGATTGTTGCGCGTACTGACTCTTTGGGTGCTGGCCTGACTCAGAAAATTGCTGTAACCGAAGAGCCGGGTGATCTGGGCGACCAGTACAACAGCTTCATCGACGGTGACGTGATTGCCAAAGCCGAAGACATCAACAACGGCGACGTGGTGATCAAGCAGAACGGTCAGCTAGTCAAGCCCAAGCGTCTGGCGTCTGGTTTGTTCCAGTTCAAGGCTGGTAGCGGTGAAGACCGGGTTATTCTGGATTGCATCACCAGCCTGCAGAACGGCGCTGACATGTTGTGGATCGAAACCGAGAAGCCCCACGTTGGCCAGATCGCAGCCATGGTTAACCGCATCAAGGAAGCGGTTCCTAACGCCAAGCTGGTTTACAACAACAGCCCGTCGTTCAACTGGACCCTGAGCTTCCGCCAGCAGGTGTTCGATTCCTGGAAAGAAGAAGGCAAAGACGTATCGGCCTACGAGCGAGCTGCGCTGATGAGCGAAGAATACGACAGCACCGACCTGGGCAAGCTGGCCGATCAGTGGACGGCGGACTTCCAGCGCGATGCCGCCCGCGAAGCCGGTGTGTTCCACCACCTGATCACGCTGCCGACTTATCACACGGCGGCCTTGTCTACCGACAACCTGGCCAAAGGCTACTTCGGTGCCGAAGGCATGTTGGCCTACGTCAAAGGTGTCCAGCGCAAGGAAATTCGCCAGGGTATCGCCACTGTTAAGCACCAAGACATGGCCGGTTCCAACATTGGTGACGACCACAAGGAATTCTTCGCCGGCGACGCCGCGCTGAAAGCCGGTGGTAAAGACAACACCATGAACCAGTTTGGCTAACAGGCTAATCTGACGCGGCACGGATTCCGCAACTTCCTCTTCTGGGATTTAAAAGCCCGCACGCTGGTTCGCCATGTGCGGGTTTTTTTGTGGCGCCGGCTCAAGGTTGAGGCCTTGGTCTATGCTAATAGAAACAGCGTGTTCAGGCAGGAGCAGGGCGATTGAATCTGGATCAAGGCATTGTGTTTGCGGTATTGGGCATTACGCTGGCGCTGTTTGTCTGGAATCGACTGCGGTTTGATGTGGTGTCGATGCTGGCGTTGCTGGCGATGGCGTTCACCGGGCTGGTGCCCGCTGATGAACTGTTCAGTGGTTTCGGGCACCCGGCGGTAATTACTGTGGCGGCCGTATTGGTGATCAGCCAGGGGCTGGTAAACGGCGGTGTGGTGGATGCGATCGCCCGCCTGCTGGGGCGTATCGGCCATCGGCCCACCCTACAGGTGCTTACGCTCACCTCGGTGGTGGCGCTTTGCTCCGGTTTTATCAACAACGTTGGCGCCTTGGCGCTATTGATGCCGGTCGCTATCTGGATGTCCCGTGACGCCGGACGCTCGCCCTCCATGCTGCTGATGCCGCTGGCGTTTGGCTCCTTGTTGGGGGGTACCGTCACCCTGATTGGCACGCCGCCGAATATTATTATTTCTTCCTATCGTCCCGAAGGCGCCTTTGGCCTGTTTGATTTTGCCCCGGTGGGTCTGGCGGTCACGGTGGCCGGTATTGCGTTTATCACTCTGGTGGGCTGGCGTCTGACGCCGCGGCGCGATGACGGCGACGCCGGTAAAAAGCTGTTCAGCGTGGGCGATTACGTTACCGAACTGCGAGTGCCGGAAGGTTCTGCCAGCGCTGGCGCCACCTTGCACTCACTGTTGACCGAATCCGGTGAGAGCGATGATCTTGCGGTGTTGGCCTTGATCCGTGAAGGCGCACGCAAGATCACTCCCTCGACCTTTACCGTAATGCGCGAAGGCGATTTGTTGTTAATTGAGGCCAATACCGAAAGTTTGCAGGCTTTTCTGGACAATACCGATCTTGAGTTAGCCACCGGTGCGCTTTTGGCGCCGCAGCGCGAGCTAGACAACGAGAGAACGAACGCGGACGGGCTACCTAAAGATTCCAGCGATGAGCCCAGCGCCGACGAAGAGGATGCCAAGGCGCCGACTAGCCTGGATGAAAGCGACTTGCAGTTGATGGAAGTGGTGGTTTCGCCAGGTTCAACCTTACTGGGACTGTCTGCTAACCGTTTGGGTCTGCGCGAACGCTATTCTCTGAATGTGGTGGCGGTGGCTCGCCGTGGCCAGCGTATTCAGAGCCGGTTAGGGGATATTCGCTTCCAGGCCGGCGACATTCTGCTGGTGCAGGGTACCCAGGATGGCCTTACCGAAACTCTGATTACTCTGGGTTGCCTGCCGTTGGCAGAACGCGGACTGCGGCTTGGGTCGTCACGCAAGGTAGCGCTGGCGGCCGCCGTATTCGGTGGCAGTATTGCGGCGGTGGTCAGCGGGCTGCTGAGCGCACCGGTAGCGCTGGTGGCAGGTGCGGTGACGATGGTATTGGTGGGATTGTTGTCCGCGGAAGAGGCCTACAAGTCTATCGACTGGTCGATCATTGTTTTGCTGGCGGCGATGATTCCGGTCGGCCAGGCTCTGGAAACCAGCGGCGGTGCCCAGTTACTGGCAAACCAGATGCTGGCACTGGGCGGAGACTTTTCGCTGGCTGCGGTGCTGGCCATGTTGCTGGTAGTCACTCTGTTGCTGTCGAATGTGATCAATAATGCCGCGGCCGCTATTGTGGTGGCGCCGGTCGCATTGAGCCTGGCAACATCGCTAAATGTGCCTACCGACGCGGTGTTGATGGCGGTAGCCATGGGGGCCTCATCCGCCTTCATGACACCCATTGGCCACCAGTCTAACGCACTGGTGATGGAGCCCGGCGGCTATCAGTTTGGTGACTACTGGCGCCTGGGTTTGCCGTTATCGATCATAGTGACGGTGGTAGCGGTGCCGATGATCATGTGGGTGTGGGCGTGATTGCGTTTATCAGGCTACAGTAGAGCTTCGATGGGCAGCCAGGGTCAGCTCCGCACTCGTCGCTGGCTTATCCGCGGCCTGACGGTTTCAGAGCAACATCTGGCTCCGAGGCTTCCCGCTCCATGATGTGGCTTGCCAGGGCTACGCCGGTTTCGCTCATGGTCAGGTAAGCTTCATTGGCGCCGGCTTCACGTATTTGGTGAGCTTCGTCCTGGAACATGGTGTGGGCCACAATGTAGCCGGTGAAACCCATGCGCCGCAGCATGCGGGCGGCAATCAGTTTGCCTTCAATGTCGGCCATTGCGAGGATGACTGAATGCACCAGTGGCATATGCAGATTGGTCCAGAAGGTGGTGTCTTCGGCATCGGCAAACACCACATTGCGCCCCGCCACGCCGTGCTGGGTAATTTTGTTGGGGTCGGAATCCAGCCCGACCAGGGTCGGTTCGGTTTCGATCAGCCAGTCGTAAGCGGCGGTTCCGGTACGCCCCATACCCATGATGAGAACCCTGGCATCAGACAGCGCCAAAGGCTGTTCGTCAGGGTGGTGTTTATTGGTTTCGTAGCATTCCAGGCGACTGGCAAAACGCTCATAAAGGCTGTGCGCCATCCGGTTCAGCGGAGCTGAAATCACGAACGAAAAGGCCACCGTAATGGCCAGCGGGACCATCCACTGGGGCAGGGCAATGCTGGCCACAATCAAGCCGAATTCACTGTAGTTGGTCAGAGCCAGCGACGTCAGAAAACTACTGCGCGCGCGCAGGCGGAACAGAATCATCAGGAAGAAAAACAGAATGCCTTTCAACGGCAGAATCAGGCTGGCAGCCAGGGCAAACATCAGTGAATGGGTGTCTGGCAGCCCGCCAATGCCGATCTGCAGGAAAAACCCCACCAGGAATATTTCTTTCACACTCCACAGCGACTTGGCTAATTCCTGACTGCGTGGGTGATTGGCCAGTACCGCACCAAACAGCAAAGCACCAAGCTCGGAACTCAGCCCCACGGCTTCAAAACCCAAACCGCCCAACACTAGCGCCAAAAGCATGCCTAACAGCACCAGCAGTTCATCATGGCCGCTGGCATCCAGCAAGCGGAACAACAATGGCCGCAGCAGCGGCAGGCCGAACACAATCAAGGCCCATTCCGACGGCGTTTTACCCGCAGCCAGGCTCATCACAACCAGTGCGATCAGGTCTTGCATCACCAGAATACCGATGGCTACGCGGCCATGGAATGCGCGCAACTCGCGCTTACTTTCCAGCACTTTAGCGGCAAGAATGGTGGATGAAAACGACAGCGCCACCGCCAGCATGAAGGCAATGTACCAGGTAATATCCAGAAACAGATACAGCCCGGGGGTGAACACAAAGCAGGTTATGCCAAAGTGCAGCAGGCTACCGCCAATGACTTCACGGCTGATGATGGTCTTGAACTTCAGCTTCAAGCCTACCGTAAACAGCATAAGCAACACGCCCAGGTGGGCAATGTGGCCCAGCACTTCGGTGGGCTCGGCAGAGATGTTGGAACCCGGAAACGCCGTGAGCGCGCTGAGTATGAAACCGGCCGCCAGGTAACCCACCAGGGGTGGTAAGTGAACCACCTTGACCAGCAGGCCAAGACCAAACGCAAAGGATATCCAGATAGCTTCAGGCATGAGAGATTCTTTCAGGGAAAACGGATTATATTCGGTGCTATTTCTGGCACTGTTACCGGCACTTTTTCCATCAATACGTTGTATACAAGGCTACTCTGTTTTCCCCGGTCGTTGAAGCCGACAACAACAGAGCCTTGTGCAGGTTTTCCTTACTCGGCTTTTAAAGCATGGGATTTGGCAAACTCAAGGAACAGGCGGGCGGATTCTTCCGGCGCTTCAATCATAGGCACGTGACCCACTCCGTCGAGTATCTTTAGTTGTGCGTCGGGAATGATGCTCACAAAAACGTCGCCATTACGGTAGTTAATTACTCGGTCTTCCTTGCCCCAGACGATCAGTACCGGGTCTTCGATGCGGGCAATGATCGTGCGAAAATCTGACTCGACGTTAGCGTCCCGAATGGCGGCAAAGATCACTTTATTGATGGTCTCATTGGCAAGAGCTTTCTCTTCCAGAACCCCCGGAATGGGCCAGGGAATAAACGGCTTTTTCTCGAGAGCAAAATCCATCAGACGCTCGAAGTCGCCGGGTTTTGAGGGGATAAGCGGATTGTCATCCGCGACCACACGACCAAACAGTTCGCTCTCGTACTTAAGAATGCCAGCCGGGTCGAACAGTACGGCGGTTTTGATCTGTTCTGGATAGGTGGCGGCATACAAGGCCGTAATGGCGCCGCCCATGGAGTTGCCCATCATGTGCATTTCAGCAATGTCCAGAGCCTGAAGAATACGGGCGAGGTGGACTACTTGCTGGTCCAGCCGATAGCCGAGATCCAGCGGCTTGCTGCTTTCGCCGTGGCCCGGAAGGTCTATGGCATAAACGTTGAATTTATCCGTGAGTTCCCGGGCCATGCGGGTCCAGTTATCTTTGTTGGCACCAAAACCATGAACCATCACGATGGTGTCGCCGCTGTTCATTTCTATGTTTCGCAGGTAAGCAATGTCCAGTTCGCCCAAGGTAATGCTGGCAGTCTCAAGTCCGGCGCTGGAACGCTCAAAGCCGATAGCCTTCTGGTATATGTCCTGGCGGGAGCATGCGCTTAAAAGTAGAAAAGATAAAAGCAGCAGAACGGCGGTATAGGGTGACTTTTGCAGCATTGAGCAGTTCCTGGCTGTTTGTGTGGTCGGGCGACGGGGGGAGTGGGTTTGCTTTACTCCATAAAAAAGCCCGGTCAACGACCGGGCTTTTGCTCAGTATGCCGGATTACGCCTGCTCGCGGGCTATGGCCCGATATGCGATGTCTTTGCGGTAAAACGCACCCTTCCAGCTTATCTTTTCGGCAAGTCTGTAAGCCCGTTGCTGAGCCTCTGTGACGGTATTGCCCAGTGCCGTTGCGCAGAGCACCCGGCCACCGCTGGTGACCACCTGGTTGCCATCGAGTTTTGTGCCGGCGTGGAAAGCTTTTTCGCCCTCGGTTTCGGTTTCCGACAGGCCAGAGATGGCATCGCCTTTGCTGTAGCTGCCGGGATAACCACCGGCAGCCAGAACAATACCCACGGCGGCCCGGGGGTCCCAATCAGAGCTGCACTGGTCCAGTTTGCCGTCAATCGCGGCCTGACACAGATCCACCAGATCAGACTGCATGCGCAGCATGATGGGCTGGGTTTCCGGATCGCCGAAGCGGCAGTTGAATTCGATCACCCTGGGAGCACCCGCAGGATCGATCATCAGGCCAGCGTACAGGAAACCTTTATAGGGATGGCCCTCGGCTTTCATGCCGCGCACGGTCGGGTAGATCACCTCGTCCATAATGCGCTGATGCACCTCAGGGGTCACCACCGGGGCAGGGGAATAAGCACCCATGCCACCGGTGTTAGGGCCGGTGTCGCCATCGCCCACGCGTTTGTGGTCTTGCGAGGTCGCCATGGCCAGCACGTTATCGCCGTCAACCATGACGATGAAACTGGCTTCTTCGCCGTCCAGAAACTCTTCAACAACCACGCGGCTACCGGCGTCGCCAAAGGCGTTGCCCGCCAGCATGTCGCGGATGGCGTCTTCCGCTTCGGCCAGGGTCATGGCTACAATTACGCCTTTACCGGCGGCCAGGCCATCCGCTTTGACCACAATAGGCGCGCCTTGCGCACGCACGTAGGCCAAAGCTTCATCTACGTCGGTAAAGTTGCCGTAGGAGCCCGTGGGAATATTCTGGCGCGCCAGAAAGTCTTTGGTAAAGGCTTTGGAGCCTTCCAGCTGAGCGGCGCCGGCGCTGGGGCCAAACACCCGCAAGCCGCGTTCTTCAAACAGGTCCACAACACCGGCAACCAGCGGTGCCTCGGGCCCAACAATCGTCAGGCCAACGTTGTTGCTGGCGGCGAAATCGGCCAGGCCGTTCAAGTCCATTACATCAATGGCAACGTTTTCGACACCAGACTCGGTGGCGGTGCCGGCGTTGCCGGGCGCTACGAAAACGGTGCCAGCCAGTTCTGACTGAGCGGCTTTCCACGCCAGGGCGTGTTCACGCCCGCCATTACCAATAATCAGAATATTCATGATGCTGTTCCTATGGATTAATGGCGGAAGTGGCGCATGCCGGTGAACACCATGGCAATGCCGTGCTCGTTGGCGGCATCGATCACTTCCTGATCGCGCATGGAACCGCCAGGCTGGATGACTGCGGTAATGCCGGCGGCAGCTGCGGCGTCAATACCGTCGCGAAACGGGAAGAAGGCGTCAGACGACATCACCGAGCCTTTCACTTCCAGGCCTTCGTCGGCGGCTTTGATGCCAGCAATTTTAGCGCTGTACACGCGGCTCATCTGGCCGGCACCCACGCCGATGGTACGGCCGGCTTTGGCGTACACAATGGCGTTGGATTTAACGTACTTGGCCACTTCCCAGGCGAACAGTAAATCGTTCAGTTCTTCGTTGCTGGGCTGGCGCTGGGTGACCACTTTCACATCGGCCATAGCCACCATGCCCAGGTCACGTTCTTGCACCAGCAGGCCACCGGTCACGCGTTTGTAGTCCAGCGCGGGGGCGCGCTCACCGTCAAATTCACCGCAGGCCAGCAGACGCACGTTTTTCTTGGCGGCTACTAGCTCCACCGCCTCGGCGCTGATGCTGGGAGCGATGATCACTTCTACAAACTGACGCTCAATAATGGCTTTGGCGGTAGCGGCGTCCAGCTCGCGGTTGAAGGCAATGATGCCGCCAAACGCCGAGGTGGGGTCGGTTGCATAGGCCAAGTCGTAAGCTTGCAGAATGTCGGCACCAATGGCGACACCACAGGGATTGGCGTGCTTGACGATCACGCAAGCCGGGTCGGCGAAGGGTTTTACACACTCAAGCGCGGCGTCGGTGTCGGCCACGTTGTTGTACGACAGCGCTTTACCCTGGAGTTGGGTAGCGGTTGCCACGCAGGCTTCTTTCGGGTTGCGCTCGGCGTAGAACGCGGCGCGCTGGTGCGGGTTTTCGCCGTAGCGCATGTCCTGCACTTTCACAAACTGGGCGTTGAATGTGCGCGGGAAATCCGGGTTTTCGTTATCGGCGGTGCGTCCACCCAAGTAGTTAGCAATAGCGCCGTCATAGCCGGCGGTGTGTTCAAACGCTTTTACCGCCAGGTCAAAACGGGTAGCAAAGGTCAGTTCGCCATCGTTACTTTCCAGTTCTTTCAATACCCGGCTGTAATCGCGGGTATTCACTACTACGGCCACATCGTTGTGGTTTTTGGCTGCCGCGCGAACCATGGTAGGGCCGCCAATGTCGATGTTTTCAATGGCGGTCGCCAAGTCGCAATCCGGATTGGCGACGGTGTCTTCAAACGGATACAGATTCACTACCACCATGTCGATGGGGTCTATGCCGTGTTCGGCCATGACGGCGTCGTCGATGCCGCGGCGGCCCAAAACGCCACCGTGAATTTTCGGGTGCAGGGTTTTTACCCGGCCATCCATCATCTCCGGAAAACCGGTGTAGTCAGACACTTCGGTGACCGCGACGTTGTTTTCGTTAAGCAGACGAAAGGTGCCGCCGGTGGACAGCAACTCTATGCCGCGCTCGCTGAGCGCGCGACCAAATTCAACAATGCCGGTTTTGTCACTGACACTGATCAGCGCGCGGCGAACGGGAGTATTTGCCTGATTTGTCATGGGTCAGTTTCTTCCGGATCGGATGTCGGGTTTAAAGCAGGTCGTATTGCTTGAGCTTCTTGCGCAGGGTGCCGCGGTTCAGACCCAGCATGGTGGACGCTTTGGTCTGGTTGTTGCGGGTGTACTTCATCACCTGCTCCAGCAACGGAGCCTCTACTTCTGACAGCACCAGTTGATAAACCTCGGTTACCGGAGCGCCATCAAGCTGGGTGAAGTAGTTGGTCAGTGCAATTTCTACGCTGTCACGCAGGGTGACTGAGTTACCGCTGGTGCCAACCGTTTGCAGTTGGTGAATGTCATCATTGGCGGATGCGTTCAGGGTGTCGTTTGCCAAAGTTTCAGCTTTCATGCTGCGAATACCTCTTCATTTCGTAAGCTTGCGAAATACTGTTGAATGCTATCGTGCTGCTCCAACGCGTTGTCTATGGCGTTAAAGCTTTGCCGGAAGCGTTTGTCTTGGTCGTGGCCTTGCAAATACCAGCCCACATGTTTGCGGGCAATGCGCACACCCATGGTTTCTCCATAAAAATCGTGCAGTGCCAGCAGGTGCTCGCTCAGTATCGTTTCCACTTCATCCAGTGGCGGCGGCTTCATGTGTTCGCCTGTTTCCAGAAAGTGCAGGATTTCCCGAAAAATCCAAGGCTGGCCCTGAGCCGCACGGCCAATCAGCAGGCCATCGGCCCCAGTGTATTGAAGCACGTCGCGCGCTTTTTCCGGGCTGGTGATGTCGCCGTTGGCGAATACCGGAATGCTAACGTCGGACTTCACTCGGGCAATGGTATCGTACTCGGCATTGCCCGTGTATTTGTCGGTGCGGGTGCGGCCATGTATGGCCAGCGCCTGAATACCGGCTTCTTCTGCCATGCGCGCAATAATCGGCGCGTTGCGGTGATCCTCATCCCAACCAGTTCGCATTTTCAGGGTCACCGGTATGTCTACGGCGGCGACCACCGCCTTCAGAATCTGCAGCACCAGAGCTTCGTCTTTCATCAGTGCAGAGCCGGCCGCTTTGTTACAGACTTTCTTGGCCGGGCAACCCATATTGATGTCAATGATCTGGGCGCCAGACGCCGCGTTCATACGAGCCGCCTGCGCCAGCATCTCGGGATCGCCACCGGCAATCTGCACCGATCTAGGCTCAGGCTCACCTTGGTGGTTCAGGCGGCTGCGAGATTTTCGGGTGTGCCACATTTTGCTGTCAGCAATCACCATTTCCGAAACGGCCAGCCCTGCGCCCATGCGCCGACACAGAAGCCTAAATGGCCGGTCTGTCACACCGGCCATGGGCGCAACAATCAGCGGATTGGGCAAGGTATACGGCCCGATTTTTGCCGTTGGCAGCATGATCTGAGTCCGTGTTACGGAAGTGACAGCAAGGCCTGAATAGCGGCAGGTTGTTCAATAATTGAACGGCCGAATTCCGGAGGGCGCTAATGATACCGCTGGTGCGGCCGCGTTTGAAGAGGCAAAGCCGTGAAAAAACTGATTATTTTTCGTGCTTTCTGGTTGACTTTCGTGCTCTTGGCGAGGGCTTTTAAGCCGAGTAAGCCAGCTGGCTCGCGCTGACTTACTCGGCTTGTGAACGGAAGTCGATGTTGTAGCTGACCGCTGTTTGTCCCGGGTCCTGGATGGCAATGGCAATGCGTATGGGGGTCTGCGGCGGCATTTCCCGCAGCTGTGCGCCCTGGTCTGCCAGGTAATCTGCCGGGCTGAATACTCGCTGTGTTACCTCTTGCCCATTCAGATCGGCGAAGGTCAGAATAATGGCAGGGAACGGCTGCGCGAAGGCGGCACGATTGATAATCACTGCGTCTACCACCAATTCGCTGCGATTGGCCGGGTTGGTTTTTACCACCAGTTTGCGGCTGTCTATAGCGCTCATGTCTATCAATGGTGGCAGCGTGCAGCCGGCGAGTTCGCAGCCTTTCTCGTAAAACGGTCGCAGCTGGGGGATTTTGGAAAATTTGTCAAACTGAACCCAGGCCAGTTGCGAGACGATCACCCCCAGAATGGCCAGAACAATCAGTAACCAGGCCAGCGCGCGGATTTTTCCGCTGTGATTGCCCTGAACCGGAATGGGTTCCTGGCGAAGATTACTGTAGGGCGTGTGCTGCGATCGGGCGCCGCTCTCGGCGTAAATCTGATGCTCGGACGGTAAGGACCAGCTGTCACTGGATTGCGTCAGGCTTTGCGTCCCCGGATTTGGCGCGTCAGCGGGCGGTTCATTTTTTGAGGGTGTTGCTTTAACGGATGGCGCGGCTTTAATGGGTGGTGCTGCCTTACCGGGTGGGGCTGGGCGTCTTGGGCTTTCGTGACGGCTGGCTTCATCCAGAATGGCGTGGGCCCAGCTTTCGTCGGAATCCGGGTTTATATCGCTGCTGTTGTCGCGGTCATCGCTGTAAACACTGTGGTCCATGGAGCGAAAACTGTCGCTGAGCTCGTCTTCGGCAAACGTCATGTCGGCTTTAATGTAGGCGCCGTGGGCAGCATCTTCTTCTGGGTTGTCTGCAAACACCAAGCCGTCGTCCGGATCCGGGTTGATCACCGGCTCCGGGGGCGTTGTAACGACCGGTTTTGACTCTTTAATGCGATTTTCAAAAGCATTAAAAATCTGCCTGCAGCTGCCGCAGCGCACTCGCCCCTTGGCAACCTTCAGTTGTTCCTCGGTTACCCGGAAACGCGTCTGGCAGTGGGGGCACTGAGTTTGAAGGTTGCTGAAAGCCATTCTAAATCCCTGAATACAAAGAAACTGAATGCACGTTCGTCTGGATCTTTGGTCTTACTGCCTCATCAATCGTGGCGCCATCAATGGTGACGTCGCCCCGTGAGCCGTATCCACTCACCTTGCTGTTCTGGTTCATCCATAATAAACCAGGGCTCGTAGGCCGCCATCACATCGCGGGCCTGGTGGTTGAGGATGCCAGACAGCACAATGTCGCCGCCTGGGCGGGTTTTTGCTGCCAGGTGCGGCGCCAGTCCGATCAGTGGCTGAGCCAGAATATTGGCGAGCGTAATGTCGGCCAGGGCGTCGGGTTCGTCTTTCGGCAGGTATAAAGACAGCCTGCTTTCGTCCACTTCGTTACGGCGGGCGTTTTCACGACTGGCTTCTAGCGCCTGGGGGTCGGTGTCGACTCCCATTACATGGTCAGCGCCCAGCAGCAGTGCGGCCAGGCCCAAAATGCCGGAGCCACAGCCATAATCGATCACCTGTTTGCCCTGCACATCCGCGCCGTCCAGCCATTGCAGGCACAGGGCTGTGGTGTCGTGGGTGCCGGTACCGAACGCCAGGCCCGGGTCCAGCAGCAGGTTAGCTGCGTCTGGGTCAGGCGCGTCGTGCCAGCTGGGTACTATCCACAAACGTTCGCCAAAGCGCAGCGGGTGGAAGTCGTCCATCCAGGCCCGCGCCCAGTCTTTGTCTTCAACCAGCGTTACGTCTATGTCCGCCAGACTTTGCTGGGTTTGCTGGTGCCAGGCGTCGCGAATGTTGGAGCACAGCTCGGTAATGTCATAACTGGACTGAAACAGCCCGGTTACGGTGGTTTGGCTCCACAAAGGTGTGGTGCCATGGTCTGGCTCGTACAGAGGTTGGTCAGCGGCGTCTTCCATCGACACCGCATCGGCGCCCATTTCCATCAACACGTCTTCAAGTTGATCGGCGCTGTCCGGATCGGCCGGAATCTTCAGTTGTATCCAGGGCATGGTGATTCCCGCATTGTCGACGCAGGACTCAGTCCCGAATCAGTTTTTCAAGGTAATGAATGGTGAAGTCTACCTGTTTAAAGCCGCCATCGCGCACCAATCTGCGGTGCAGCGGCTGATTGGTTTTTATACCTTCAACCACCATTTCGTCGAGGGCGTTTTTCATGCGCCGACGCGCCATTTCGCGGTCGTCACCCCAGGTGATCAGTTTGGCGATCAGCGAATCGTAGTAGGGTGGTACGGTGTAACCATTGTAAAGGTGAGAATCTACTCGCACACCGTTGCCGCCGGGAGCGTGAAAGTGCTTCACTTTACCAGGGCTGGGCACAAAAGTTTGCGGATCTTCTGCGTTGATTCGGCACTCGATGGCGTGCCCGGTAATCTTGATGTCGTCCTGTGTGTACTGCAACGGCAGGCCGCTGGCGATACGCAGTTGTTCGCGCACGATATCTACGCCGGTCACCATTTCTGATACTGGGTGCTCAACCTGCACGCGGGTGTTCATTTCGATGAAGTAGAAACCACCGTCCTGATACAGGAATTCGAAGGTGCCAGCACCCACATAGCCAATTTCTTTACAGGCATCCACACAGGCTTTCAGGGTTTTTTCCCGGGCTTCGGGGTCAATACCCGGCGCCGGCGCTTCTTCCAGCACTTTCTGGTGACGGCGTTGGAACGAGCAGTCTCGGTCGCCCAGGTGAATGCAGTTGCCGTGCATGTCTGCAAGTATCTGAACTTCCACGTGGCGCGGGCGCTCAAGGAATTTTTCAAGATACACGGTCGGGTCGCCAAACACGCTGCGTGCTTCGGTCTGGGTAATCTGTACGGCCTTGAGCAATGCCGCTTCTGAGTGCACCACTTGCATACCGCGACCACCGCCGCCCGATGCGGCTTTAATAATCACCGGATAGCCGATTTTTTGAGCGACTTTGAGAGTCAGTTCGTCGTCTTCGGTCAGCGGGCCGTTAGAACCCGGAACGGTGGGTACACCGGCACTGATCATGGCGTTGATGGCCGACACTTTGTTGCCCATCAGCCGAATGGTCTCGGCTCTGGGGCCGATAAAGCGGAACCCGCTTTTTTCGACCTGCTCGGCAAAGTCGGCGTTTTCCGCCAAAAAGCCGTAACCAGGGTGGATGCCCACTGAGTCGGTTACTTCCGCCGCGCTGATAATGGCAGGGATATTCAGATAGCTGTCGGTCGGGCTGTTGGGGCCGATACAGACGGTTTCATCGGCTAAGCGCACGTGCATCAGGTCGCGGTCGACCTTGGAGTGCACGGCTACGGTTTTGATACCTAATTCTTTACAGGCGCGCAAAATCCGCAGGGCAATTTCACCGCGGTTTGCGATCAATACTTTTTCTAACATAGCTATGGCTCACAATCACCGGGTTCAGGAAATGACGACCAGAGGCTGGTCAAACTCCACCGGCTGGCCGTTTTCGACCAGTATTTCGGTGATGGTGCCGCTCTTGTCCGCTTCAATCTGGTTCATCATCTTCATCGCTTCCACGATACAGATAACATCACCGGCTTTGATGGATTGGCCCACGGCGATGAATTCCGGCGCGGTAGGCGATGGCGCGCTGTAGTAAGTGCCCACCATGGGTGATTTAACGGTATGGCCCTTGGGCGCTGCAGGCTTTTCTTCATGGCTAACCGGGCCTGGGGCTTCCGGTGCTGGTGCGTACATAGGAGCTGCATGCTGCGGTGCCATGTGGCTGACGTAATGCGTGCCGGCTGGCTGCTCACGGCGGCGCGAGATTCGCACGGAATCATCGCCCTCGTGAATTTCCAGTTCTTCGACGTCGGACTCGTCAAGCAGTTCGATCAATTTCTTGATTTTGCGAATATCCATGATTTCTTCAGCCTCTTTTGTAAGGTCTAGTTAATGCGTTTGTTTGAGTGCAGCCTGAAGAGCCAGATCATAGCCCTGGCTGCCGAGGCCGCAGATAACGCCTTTGGCGATATCCGAGAAATAGGAGTGGTGCCGAAATGCTTCCCGCTGGTGCACGTTGGACAGGTGCACCTCAATAAACGGTATGGCAACCGCCAACAGCGCGTCACGCAATGCAACGCTGGTGTGGGTGAAAGCCGCCGGGTTAAACAGAATATAGTCCACACCTTCCGCTTTGGCGGAGTGAATGCGTTCAATCAATTCGTATTCGGCGTTTGATTGCAGGTGGAGAAGATGATGACCCGCGTCTGCAGCGCTGTTTTGCAGGCGCTGATTAATGTCTGCGAGGGTTTCGTAGCCGTATACCTCAGGTTCGCGGGTGCCCAGCATGTTCAGATTTGGCCCGTGAAGCACGAGAATACTTGCCATAAAAACCAATACCTTTGTTTTACAGAATTACCAAAGTTAGCGACACAATGTGCCCATGGTGCGCACTTATGCGGCTCATATCAATACTTTTCGATAAATTTGGATGGTGATCAGGAGCCTTCATGTGACCTAATGCAGGCCCAGCCGTTCTGATACCGTCAATCATTGTCAGACAGCTCTGCAATAGCGTCCATAAGACGTTGGTTCCATACAGAGCAACCCATCGGTGGATATTGCCCACGGTCGCGGTGTGAAAGTGTTTGCCAGCGGCGTGGAAACCGCCGAGGAATTCAAGGTACTGTGTGATTTGGGCATTGATGGTGCAATGGGCTATCATTTAGGGCGTCCGTTTACCGCAGACAACCACCAATTGACAGGGGAATAATACGCTTATGCCAGGCAAAATCAGGCAGTATTTCAAGGACAAAAAGGGCGATGCCCGGGATTCCTCCGGCGGTGGAATGGTGGGTAAGTTGCTGCTTATCATTGTTGTGGTTTACCTGCTGATTGCCATGGTCGTGGGTATGTATTGGAGCAGCGAGCCCGACAATTTTTCGGTGCGTGAACACACCCGCGTTACCGCCAACGCCATGCAGCGTGAACCGGTGACTGGTTTTGCCACCACCGCCACCATGATCCGAATCGCGGAAACCCTGCTGGACAAGCCCGGCGGTTACATTACCAACGACATTTTCCCTCCGGGCCTTTGGCTGGACAACGTGCCCAACTGGGAATTCGGTGTGCTGGTGCAAGTGCGCGATCTGGCCCGAGCCATGCGTCAAGACATCAGTCGCGCCCAAAGCCAGTCCTCGGAAGACGCGGACCTGATCATTGCCGAACCTCAGTTGCACTTTGACAGCGATAGCTGGGCAATTCCTTCAACCGAATCTGAATATCGTCGGGGGATCACCGCTTTGAAGCGCTATCTGAACAGGCTGTCGAGCCCTGGACAGACCGATGCGCAGTTCTATGCCCGCGCCGATAGCCTGAACAGTTGGCTGGCCGATCTGGAAACCCGTTTGGGCAGTTTGTCCCGCACCCTGGGTGAGAGTGTGGGTAAAGCCTCTATCTCCGATACGGTAGCGGATTTTGAAGGCCAGGATCCGCTGGAAGAGCGAGCTGAAGGCGTTAATGTAAAAACCGATTGGACCAAGATCGACGATGTGTTTTACGAGGCCCGTGGCAGTTCTTGGGCGCTACTGCACATATTCCGTGCCATCGAAGTGGATTTCCGCAAGGTATTGCAGGACAAGAATGCTACGGCCAGCGTCAAGCAGATCATCATTGAGCTTGAGGGTGCCCAGGGCGACATGTGGAGCCCGGTGATTCTTAACGGCAGTGGCTTTGGCGTAATGGCCAACCACTCGCTGACTATGGCGGCCTATCTGTCGCGGGCCAACGCGGCGATCAGTGACATGCGGACTTTACTGTCGCGGGGCTAACAGTGCGCGTCCGCTAATGTGCAGGCAATAAAAAACCGGGCTCAATGCCCGGTTTTTTGTGAACCATAAAAAGCGATAGGCTTTTAGCCGCCGTAAGCTTTGATGGCGTCAACAATGGCTTTTTTTGCAGCCGCTGCGTTGTCCCAGCCCTGGATTTTCACCCATTTTCCGGCTTCCAGCGCTTTGTAGTTTTCAAAGAAGTGATGAATCTGGTTGCGCAGCAGTTCTGGCAAGTCAGTCACGTCTTGTACGTGGGCGTAAGCCGTGGTCAGTTTGTCGTGGGGCACGGCGACCAGCTTGGCGTCGCCGCCGTTTTCGTCTTCCATGTTCAGTACGCCTACCGGGCGACAGCGAATCACACAGCCGGCCTGAATCGGGTACGGAGTAATGACCAGTACGTCCAGGGCATCACCGTCGTCGGCCAGGGTGTGGGGAATAAAACCGTAGTTAGCCGGGTAGAACATGGGCGTAGCCATAAAACGGTCAACCAGCAAGGCGCCCATGTCTTTGTCCAGCTCGTACTTCACCGGTGAGCTGTTGGCCGGAATTTCAATGGCGACGTAGATATCGTCGGGTGTATTTTTGCCGGCAGGGATGTTGTCGAATTGCATCGGGTGGTCCTTCCTGGGTAGGGTTAAAAAGTGAGCGCCATTGTACGAAACTGCGCGGCTCTGCGAAACTAAACGTTGGTCTGGCATGGCAACCAGCCCAGGCTGCCATGCAGGTCGGGTAGGTCAGCCGCGCTTGAGAGTTTTCACGCCGGTCTTTGTGCCCAGCAGCAGAAGATCGGCGGGGCGGCGGGCAAACAGGCCGTTGGTGACCACACCTACAATCTGGTTCAGGCGTTCTTCCACCTGAATTGGGCGCGACAGGTCCATGTTATACACGTCAATAATGATGTTGCCGTTGTCGGTGGTAAAATCATCGCGGTACACCGGGTCGCCGCCAAGTTTCACGATTTCCCGGCCGACGTGGCTCCGGGCCATAGACAACACTTCTAATGGCAGTGGGAATTCACCCAGAATGTCCACTTTTTTGGACTCGTCGGCAATGCAGATAAACGTCTGCGCCACTTCAGCCACGATCTTTTCCCGCGTCAGCGCGCCGCCGCCGCCTTTGATCAGTTCCAGCTGTTCGTTGACTTCATCGGCGCCGTCTATGTAAAACTCCAGATCTGCGGTGCTATTGAGCTCATAAACGGGAATGCCGTGGCTTTTCAGGCGTTCAGCGGTGGCATCGGAGCTGGCCACGGCGCCGTCAAAATCGTTGCGAATGGCCGCCAGCAAATCAATAAAGCAGTTTGCAGTGCTGCCGGTGCCCACACCAATTATGCTGCTGCTGTTCAGGCGGGGGCTGATGTAGTCGATAGCGGCTTTGGCGACCGCTTGCTTCAGTTCGTCCTGGTTCATGGTTGAGCCCGTTGCGGAAAATGAATGGGATACTTGCAGTATACAGCGTCTGGGCTGGCTGCTTATAGACGGTTGCGGGTAAAACTTTCTACACTACGGGTTCTTTCGGTGATGCCCCACGCCAAATCTCTTTCGAATTACGGGGAATTACTTTCGAATCACGCCTAATTCATTCTCAAATTACCTTGCGGAATCGACATGCCCCAACGCTATATCAAGAAAATACTGAATGCCCGCGTTTACGATGTTGCCAATAAAACGCCGCTGACCGAAGCCGTCAGCCTGTCGCGGCGCTTCGGCAACAACATTTTTTTGAAGCGTGAAGATTTGCAGCCGGTATTCTCGTTCAAGATTCGCGGGGCCTATAACAAATTGGTGCAGTTGTCGGAGGAGCAGAAAGCCAAGGGGGTAATCTGTGCGTCCGCCGGTAATCACGCCCAGGGCGTGGCCTTGTCGGCAAAAAAACTGGGCATCAAGGCCGTCATTGTAATGCCCCAGACAACGCCGGAGATTAAAGTGAGGTCTGTGCGTGAGCACGGTGCCAAGGTGGTGCTCAGAGGCGACGCTTTCGACGAAGCCGCGGCCCACGCCCACGAGCTGATTGAAAAGCATGGTTATACCTACATTCCTCCCTACGATGACCCAGACGTGATCGCCGGCCAGGGCACGGTCGCTATGGAGTTGTTCTGGCAGTTCAGCAAGCCCATCCACGCGGTGTTTATCTGTGTCGGCGGTGGCGGGCTGATTGCCGGTATGGCCGCCTACATAAAATATCTGCGCCCGGAGATAAAAGTGATAGGTGTAGAGCCGGAAGATTCAAACTGCCTGCAGGCGGCCATGAAAGCCGGTGAGCGGGTAATACTGGATGAAGTTGGGATATTTGCCGACGGCGTGGCTGTGAAACAGATTGGTGCCTACCCTTGGGAAATCTGTAAAGACCACGTAGACGAAGTGATTACCGTATCCACTGATGAAATCTGCGCCGCGATCAAAGACATTTTTGAAGACACACGCTCCATCGCCGAACCTGCCGGGGCGCTCGGTGTGGCCGGTATCAAAAAATACATAGAACGGGAAAAAATCGAGAACGAAAATCTGATCGCGACCCTCAGCGGCGCCAATATGAACTTTGATCGCCTGCGTTATATCTCGGAACGTACCGAAATCGGCGAGAAGCGCGAAGCTATCCTGGCGGTGACCATTCCGGAGAAGCCCGGCGCGTTTAAAACCTTTATCAACGCCTTGCACAAGCGCAATATCACCGAGTTCAATTACCGTTACGCGGATAGCAAGCAAGCCACGATATTTGTCGGCATTCAGATTCAAGCCGGGGGCTTAGGGCGTGATGAGCTGGTGCGGGAACTGCGCGAGACCGGCTATTTAGTACTGGACCTGACGGACAGCGACCTGGCCAAGCAGCACATTCGCCACATGGTGGGCGGCCACGCTCCAGGTATCAGCAATGAAAAAGTGTTTCAGTTCGAGTTCCCCGAGCGTCCCGGTGCCCTGCTGAAGTTTTTGATGTCCTTGGGCACCCGTTGGAATATTTCGATGTTTCATTATCGCAACCACGGCGCGGCTTACAGCCGCGTGCTGTTAGGCGCTGAAGTGGACGATGACGAAGTGAGAGATTTTGAAAAAATGCTTGAAAAGGTCGGTTTCCGCTATGAAAACATGACCGATAACGAAGCCTACCAGCTGTTTCTAGGGGCAGGAAACGGCAACGGCCATTCCAGCTGAGTGCGGTGCGGGCGCTCAGTGCCCGCCCGGATTGTCAGGGTTACTGAAAGTTAATCTGCCAAAAATTGTAAAATGTCGGTGGAGTGATAGTCTTCCTTTCTTCTACCAACGGAGGCATCAGTCCTCCGTTTCCTGTTTGGGTTACCACAGCAGTTCCGGAGTTAAGAAATGGGCCGCAAGCCAGATATGATCCGCACCATCGCACTGATATTCGCTGTTGGCCTTATTATTACCGGATTCACCTCGCTGCAAGCGTCCGAGCAAAGCTCCCGAGCGGCAACGCCTTCGTATCAGGCCACTATGTCTCAGCCCACTGTCCGATAACAGCCACGCTCGGTGACCACCGAGTGCAAAGGCACATCCCAAGACTCAATCGGTAAGCTGTCCACCCGCTGAAAATCATGGGCCAGGCCAATCAGCTTGGGCGCGAGCCGTGGCCGAGTGCGACAGAACGCAAATGTGCGATCGTAAAACCCTCCGCCCATGCCCAGTCTTCCTCCGTGCTCGTCAAACCCTACCAGCGGAAACAAGATTGCGTCCATGGCCCAGGCTGGCCGTTTCAGGCCGGCGCTAAACGCAGGTTCCGCAATGCCAAAACGATTGGAGCGCAGGCGGGTGTGCGACGTGTAAGGACTGAATACCAGCTTTCCGGGTATTAGCGGGTGCAACACCGGCAAGTAAACGCGTATGCCGCGGCGGCGTGCAGCCTGCACATAGGGCAGCGGGCTGATTTCACCATCGTTTGGCAAGTAAATGGCAATGTGGCGGGCGCGATAAAGGTCAGGGTTGGCTAGCAGGCGCTTGGCCAGTTGCTGCGATGCGTGTCTTTGTTGCAAAGGAGACAGAGCGTTGCGTTGTTGGCGCAAGTGTCTGCGTAACTGATTGCGGGAGGTGTTCTGGTGTGCCGAAGACGGTAAAAAAAAGGGGTGGGCGATGTTGTCGCTCAAAATAAAGCTTCCCGGGCTGCCGTTATCGGATGTAGGTCCTTGAACCCAAGTTCAAGGTCGGTGACCGCTGTGACATATTAGGCTTTCCCCCGTAGGGGACATGCTCACAATGCCCTAAAGTGGCCACCTGGGTAAAGCGCATCGGCTCGAGGACGTACCCGACGAGCGTACAGCCCAGGAAGGTGATCCCATTATAGGGTCAAGATGGGGGCTTATTGCAAGTGCTCTTGGTTATTCTGTTAAAAAACGTCGCTTGTTGCTGTTTTATAAGCTGTTTCTGTTACTTTAGGGCAACGTTAAGCTTGTCGTCCATGGCCTTTAGCAGCGTGCTGCTGCCTTCTGACATGGTATCGCGCTCCAGCATTTCGTTGGTGATATTCAGCGCCGCCATCACCGCAATTCGCTCGGTTCCAAACACCTTGCCGCTGTTACGGATCTCCCGCATTTTACGGTCCAGATGCCGTGCCGATCGCAACAATGCTTCCTGTTCCTCCTCGGGGCAGGTAACCAGGTATTCCTTGTCGAGAATTCTCACCTCAACAGTCGATTTGGTGGACATTAATGCTGCTCCAGTGCCCGCAGGCGGCCTATCATGGCTTCAATTTTGGTTTTTGCCAGGTCGTTTTTATGAACCAGCTGGGCGCGCTCGCGAATCCAGTCTTCCTGGCGTTTTTTCAGCGACTGGTTTTCCATATCAAGCTTGCCGTAGCGCTCAAGAAGCTGATCTAGCTTGTCCGCCAACACCTGTACTTCGGGCTGTTCCATGGGGCGCCTGATCTCGATGGGTGATAAGAATCGACAACTATAAGTGTTGCACGGGATAACGGTCAATTTACAGCTCTGTTATCCCGTTTTGGGTAAAGATTTCAGACGTCGTCCAGTACTTGCCAGCCCGGCCGCCGGCCGCGTCGCCAGGCGCTCAGCGCCGGCACCAAACCAATCACCAGCGCTGCCACCGGCACCGTTGCCAGCAGAATCCACTCGACCTGGCTCAGTGGGCGCAGTGTGAGCAAAACGCCGTAGTTTGCCTGTAGCCAAGGGCTGACTGCGGCTATACCGGCAGCGCCCAGCGCCAAGGCTAAAGCGCAGGCCAGCAGTGCGACAGCCAATGATTCCAGCAGATACAGACTGGCAATTAAGCCCGCAGAGGCGCCGGTGGCGCGAAGTATGGCGATTTCGGCTGATCGCTGGGCCTGTAACGTCAGCAGCACCGTCGCCAGGCTAATCAGACATACCACGACCACAAAGCCGGTGATGCCCAACAGCGCTTTCTCAAATTGGCCCAGCAGTCGCCAGAGCTCGCTCAGGGCCACGCCAGGCAGTATGGCGGTTAGCGGCTCTTCGCCATAGGTGTTGATGTCGCGCTGAATGCGAAAGGTCAGTACTTTGTGCTCTACGCCGGCAAACGCGGCGGTAATGTTGGACGGGGTAAAGTTGCGCTCTTTGGCCTGTTCCAGGGTGAGGGTACGGCCGGGAATGCCAACGCCGGATTCCCAGCCCACATGCATGGCTTCCATGCTGTTCAGGCTGATATAAACCGCCTGGTCTACCGGCGTGCCTGTGGCATCAAGCACGCCGGTTACGGTAAACGGTGTGCTGTCGTGGCGGGCGAAGCTCACGCTGCCACCGCCGTGGCCCATAATGAGCTGGTCGCCAACGTTATGATTAAAGGCGCGGGCTACATCGGCGCCCAATACCACTTCAAACAGATCGTTAAACCACTGGCCGCGCTGCAGTGCGAGTGGCTGGCTACGGCCATAGCGAAAGTGCTCGAACATGGCGCCGGTGGTCGCCACCACGCGGTGGCCGTTGTAGCTGTCGCCCAGGGAAATGGGGATCAGCCAGCTTAAACGCTCGTCACCCTGTAGCGCCTGGTAGCTTTGCCAACTAAGGTTGTTGGTCGCATCGCCAATGTGAAACACGCTGTATAGCAGCAGGTTTAACTGACCGCTGCGGGCCCCGATAATCAGATCTGTATTGCTGATGGTGTTGGTGAACGACTGGCGGATTTCGCTGCGCACGTACTGAATGCCCAGTAGCAGACTCACGCTGAGCGTTAGCGTGAGGGTAACCAGCAGCAGTATTCTCCGCCGGTGCCAAAGGCTGGATTTGGTAAGGCTCAGAGCAAGGCGGGCAGTCATGAGGATAGCCATGAGGGCTGCTCCAGTTCAATCTGGTGGTGAAAATGGTGTGCCAGGGCCGGGTCGTGACTGACAAACACCACGGAAGTTCTATTTTGATGTGCCATCTCCAGCAGCAACTGCATAAAGCGGTCCCGATTGTTGCTGTCCAGCGCCGAGGTGGGCTCGTCAGCCAGAATCAGCTCTGGTGCGCCCATCAACGCGCGGGCGGCCGCAACCCGCTGCTGTTGGCCAATGCTCAGCTGCGCGGGTTTTCGGCTATGCAATTCCTGGGGAATGGATAGCTCTGTCAGTAGTGTTGTTGCTTTGGCGTAAATGGCTGCCTGGGTATCTGAATGACTGGCGTCTGAGCCAATGCGATCACGGCGAGCGCGGGATAGCTGACAGGGCAGGGTGACATTAGCCAGCGCGGTCAAATAGGGCACCAGATTGAACTGTTGAAAGATCACGCCGATATGGTCGGCGCGAAAACGGTCCCGTGCCGAGGGTGCGAGGCTTCCTATAGATTTCCCCAGCAGGCGTATTTCGCCGCTATCTGCGGTGTTTAGCCCGGCCAGAAGGCCTAGCAAGGTGCTTTTACCGCTGCCGCTGGCCCCCCGTAAAAACAGGTGGTCGCCGGCGTTCAGAGTAATATCTGGAAAAGTCAGAGCAGGCTGGCGCGACTGCCAGCGAAAGCTCAGCTCGCGGGTTTGTAGAGAGGGCAGAGAGGGTAGCGAAGGCAGGGCAAGCGGAGAGCTTGCGCTGTCAGAGTCTGGAGTGATCATGGTGGCTGTCGTTTTGGTCATGGTGATTGATTCTGGCGGGTGTATGATAACGCTTTTCACTCCACAACTTGGCGGGGTTAAACGAATACATGATTAATAAGCTGCACAGAGTGAGTTGTGTTCGGCGCTGTTTTGCTTTGCCCCTGGGGTTGCTGCTAATGGTATTTTTACCTTTGGCGCACGCGGAGCTACCGGAGATTGATTGGTTGGATTTGATGCCGGCGGAAGATCTGGCATTGCTAGAGAGCATGCCGGAAATTGTGCACGATGGCGAAGGCCCGCCCTTGCTGCCGGACGAAATCATGACAGGGCGTGTGGTAACGGCCATGGCGAATACCCGGGGTCGTATTCCAGGTTTCGTGGTGCCGCTGAAGACCACAGAGGATATGCGCATTCTGGAGTTTTTCCTGGTGCCTTATTTTGGTGCCTGTATTCATGTACCACCACCGCCGCCCAATCAACTTATCCATATGAAGTACAAAAAGGGCTTCAAGCTGACTGCGCTCTACGACCCGGTCTGGGTTGAGGGTACGATTCTGATTGACCGTACCGAGAATGTGATCGGGATTTCGTCTTATTCTATGGCGGTGGAGTCAGTTTATCCTTATGAGCCTTGATGCTTTTGGGCTTTTCAGAGCTGGAATTGGTTATCGGGTGAGCTCAGTTTTGCGCTGCCCTGGGTGCTGTTGGTTACCCACTCCACGTCCAGTTCCTGTATCTCCGGAAACTGGTCAATCAACGGAGTTGTAAGCTGGCCGCCGATATCCGCGCTTTTGCAGTTGAGCACCTGACTGACTTCTATGTTGGCGTGTTCGTTCATCGTTTCATCATGATGGTGGTCGTGATTATGATGATCTTTTTCAGCGGCTTTTGCGTTGAAGTCCATGCTGGCAGACTCCACCGTGCAGTTGCCGCTAGCAGGCGTAATGAGTGCCTGGGTCGTTAGCCACTGCCTGGCGTTTTCCAGGGTCTGTTTTTGTTGCTCGGTGCGTGGTTGGTGTTCGAACCCCAGCAGGTTGTAGGCGGGGCTGGTCAGAATCAGGTCAATGTTGTTGTTTTCCACCGCTATCTGCAGCTGGGCGTGGCCGTGTTGGTGTGGTTGCTGTTCGCTGGCGGTGCTGGCAGTGGTCAGTGCGCACAAACACAGGCCAATGGCGAAATTCAGAGAGTTTATGGATTTAAGAGAGGTTAGAGGGTTGCGGGATGTCATGACTGGCTCCTGTAAAGTTATGTTATAACATCTTTAACTGAGCGCGATGAAAAAGCAACAGAATGTGCTCTAAAGCAACAGAAAGTGCCATGGAGGCGCTGGAATGCTAGGATAATGGCAATCTTTATTATTCCTCTATCAGGGTTTTTTCATGTCTGTATCCGATGCTTCCGCTGCTCCAAATATCGAGATTTCTGCGGAATTCGAGCGCTGGGCCAATGTATTTTTGGCGCACAAAGCGTTCAGCCATCCGTCTGAGTTACACGGTGTGCTCTGTGGTCGTTTCGCCGCCGGTGGGCGTATGCAAGAAGACGAGTGTGCCTCCATGGTATGCGAACATATCGGACTGGCTTCGACAGCGCTGGAGGAATCGCCGGAGCTAAGAGTGTTCGCTGCGGGTATTTACCAGCAGGCCCTGGCGCAGCTGAGCAGTATGGATATGAGCTTTCAGCCCCTGCTGCCAGACGATGATTATGCGCTTGAGCAAAGGCTGGAGTCGCTGATTTCCTGGGTGCGTGGTTTTCTGGCGGGTATGGCACTGGC
The DNA here is from genome assembly GCF_002563815.1 of Marinobacter sp. LV10R520-4. NCBI lineage: Bacteria > Pseudomonadati > Pseudomonadota > Gammaproteobacteria > Pseudomonadales > Marinobacteraceae > Marinobacter > Marinobacter sp. LV10R520-4. Next base: position 2,075,176 of record NZ_PDJM01000001.1, read on the forward strand.
GGCGGGTGAGTCGCTGGGGGAGGCGCCGGAAGAAATCCGCGAGCTGATGGAAGACATGGTCGCCATCAGTCAGCTGTCTGACGAAGAAGACGCCAGCGAAGAAAACGATCAGCAACTGGTAGAAATTACCGAGTATGTCCGGTTGGGTGCGCTGGCGGTGTTTACCGAGTTTAACGAGCCGGAGCAACCGCCCAAGACGCCCCCTACTCTTCATTAGGACCCATTAAGATTCACTAAAGCTGGTTGGAGACTGTATGACGTCGATGATACCTGTAAAGGAATTTGCGGAACGTCGCCGCAAGCTGATGGACCACATGGCGCCGGACAGCATTGCCATTCTGCCTTCGGCGCCAGAACGCGTACGTAATCGCGACGTTTTGCACCCGTTTCGCCAAGACAGCGACTTTCATTATTTAACCGGCTTTGGTGAGCCTGAATCGGTGCTGGTGTTGATTCCCGGGCGCGCTCATGGCGAATCGGTGTTGTTCTGCAAAGAGCGCGACCCTTCGAAAGAACAGTGGGACGGCTTTTTAGTGGGCCAGGAGGGCGCCGTTGAGCGTTACGGCGTGGACGACGCTTTCCCGATTGGTGACATCGACGACATCCTGCCGGGCCTGATTGAGGGCCGCAGCCGCATTTATTACCCGCTGGGTAAAGACCGTGGTTTTGACACCCGTGTTATGGACTGGGTAAAAGTGATTCGCAGCAAGGTGCGCACCGGCGCTCGCCCCCCCGGCGAATTTGCGGCCGTAGAGCATCTTCTGCACGATTTGCGTCTTTATAAAAGCGCGAATGAAATCAAAGTGATGGCCAAGGCCGGCGAAATCTCAGCCCAGGCCCACTGTAACGCCATGAAACTCGCCCGCGAGGGCCTGAGTGAATACCACTTGGAAGCCGAACTGATTCATACGTTCCGTCAGCACGGCACCCGCGAGACGGCGTATCCATCTATTGTGGGTGGCGGCGTGAACGGCTGTATTCTGCATTACATCGAAAACAGCGAGCCCCTGAACAACGGCGATCTGGTGTTGATCGACGCCGGCTGCGAACTGGAATGCTACGCCTCGGACATTACTCGCACGTTTCCGGTGAGCGGCCATTTCAGTGAGCCTCAAAAGGCGCTTTATAACGTGGTGTTGAATGCCCAGTACGCTGCGATTGATGCCGTGCGCCCCGGCAACCACTGGAATCAGCCCCACGAAGCAGCGCTGAATGTGCTGACCCAGGGCCTGATTGATCTGGGCCTGATTGCGGGGCCTGTTGATGACGCCATTGCCAATGAGACCTTCAAGCCGTTTTTCATGCATCGCACCGGCCATTGGTTAGGGTTGGACGTGCACGATGTGGGTGATTACAAAGTGGGTGATGCCTGGCGCCAGCTGGAGCCGGGCATGGTCATGACGGTAGAGCCGGGGCTGTATGTGTCACCGGGTAACACCGATGTGGATGAGCGCTGGCGCGGAATTGGCATTCGCATTGAAGACGACGTAGTCGTCACCAGAGACGGCTGCCGCGTACTGACGGACGGCGTGCCAAAAACAATCGACGAAATTGAAGCATTAATGGCGGGCTGAGCGTGACGGCAAACGATACGGATACCGATATCCTGATTGCCGGCGGCGGGTTAGCCGGGGCGACCCTGGCTTTGGCGCTGGCGCGCATGGTGCCGCAACTGCGTGTCACCGTGGCAGAGACTTTTCCTCTTGCCAGCAACGCTGAGCCTGATAGCTACCAGCCCAGCTACGATGCGCGCTCTACTGCCTTGGCCTGGGGTTCCAGGCTGATTTATGAGCAGTTAGGCTTGTGGTCTGCATTGGCACAGCACGCCGCCCCGATACGCCACATTCACGTATCGGACCGTGGTCACTTTGGCGCTGCCCGCCTGCACGCCGCAGAATACCGCCAGGACGCGCTGGGCTACGTGGTGGATAACCGCTGGATGGGCCTGTGTCTGGTGCGTGAGCTGTTAAAAACGCAGGTGCAATGGTTGGCACCGGCAGAGGTAACTGACATGACCTGCCACGGTGATAATGTGCGGGTGACGGTAACCACCGCAGGCGAAGCCCGGGAGCTGAGCGCACGCTGCCTGGTGGTGGCCGACGGCGGCCGTTCCGACTTGCGTGAGCGCCTGGGGTTTCAGATTCGGCACCAGCCCTACGGCCAGAATGCGTTGATTGCTAACGTAACCACCGCCGACAGCCATCAGTTTGCTGCCTACGAGCGCTTCACCGACAGCGGCCCCATGGCGTTGCTACCCCACGGATCGCCAACCTGCGCTAGCCATCAGTCAGCGCTGGTGTGGACCTTATCGAACTCCGAGCTGGAACAGGTGTTGGCCATGCCCGACGCCGACAAATGCACGCGTCTACAGCAACGCTTTGGCTGGCGCCTGGGGCGCTTCACCCGCATTGGCGAATGCAATCACTACCCGCTGGCGCTAACGCTGGTAGACAACCCGGTGCGCCCGGGCGTTGCGTTGGTGGGCAACGCCGCACACAGTTTGCACCCGGTGGCGGGCCAGGGTTTCAATCTGGCCCTGCGCGGATTGATGACGCTGGTGGAGCAATTCCGCCTGGCCAGTGAGCAAGGCTGCAACCCCGGTGAACTTGCGGTATTGCAGCGTTACCAGCAATTACACCAGAGCGACCGGGTGCAAACCGCAGGTTTTTCCGACTCCCTGATTCAGATTTTTGGCTCGCCACTGCCACCGCTTGCGGCGGCCAGAGATGCCGGTTTAATGGGGTTAGACCTGGTGCCCGCGGCAAAACGTTGGTTTGCAGGCAGCGCCATGGGCCTGGGCGGTCGCAAAGCCCGCATTCAGCGTCCCGGTTCCCATAACAGCAAGGCGCTGAGCCATGACTGAAGCGCAGAGCTCACAAACGCCCACCGTGGCAGACATTATGATTGTTGGTGGCGGTATGGTGGGGTCGGCCCTGGCTTTGGGGTTGGCGCAACAGGGCTGGCACGTCGTTCTGGTTGAGGCCAGCCCCCTGGCGAAGTTGCAGACCGCCGCTCAGCCGGCGACCAGTGTTGATGATTTCGAACCCCGTGTGAGCGCCATCTCTATGGCCAGCCAGCGTTTGCTGGAAAAGCTTGGTGCCTGGGCCGAAGTGGCCGCGGGTCGTCATTGCCCGTACCAGATGATGGCCGTGTGGGACGCCGAGGGCACTGGGCGCATCGAATTCGACGCCGCAGAGATGCGCGCCGAAGCGCTGGGCACTATTATCGAAAACCGCCATATTGTGCGGGCCCTGTTTAATGCTCTGGAGGCCAGCCCGGCGACCATTATCAGTGGCGCCAAGGTTGCTGGCTGGCTGGCGAACGGGCCGAATGGAGAGGGTGGAGATGCGCCCGGTATTCGCCTGGAAGATGGCCAGCAGCTGCGGGCGCGATTGGTGGTAGCGGCAGATGGCGCGCAATCACGGTTGCGTCAGTTAGTAGGCTTACCTACCCGCGAATGGGATTATGATCAACAGGCCATTGTGGCCACGGTGCGCAGCAAGCAGCTGCACCAGTACACCGCGCGCCAGAGCTTTTCCCGCACCGGCCCGCTGGCGTTTCTGCCGTTGCAAGCTGATAACGGCGACGAGAATTTTTGTTCGATTGTGTGGTCGCAGGACACGCTTGAGGCCCGTCGCCTGATGGCGCTGGACGACGCCGCTTTCAATGCCGAACTGGAGCGTGCCATAGAACTTCCGGTGGATTCGATTGAAGCGATTTCCCGTCGCTTTGCGTTTCCTCTGCGCCAGCGCCACGCCATGGATTACACAGCGTCAGGCTTTGCGCTGGTTGGCGACGCCGCGCACAGTATTCATCCGCTGGCCGGCCAGGGTGCCAATTTGGGTTATGGCGACGTGGCGGTATTGCTGGAGGAATTGAAGCGTGCCCGCAAGCTGGGCCTGAACCCCGGGGATGCTCTGGTGCTGGGGCGCTACCAGCGCCGCCGCAAATCGGAAAATTTGACCATGATGGCAGCCATGGAAGCCTTGAAGCAGCTCTTCGGCCGTGACGAACTGCCGTTACGCTGGCTGCGCAATCAGGGTATGAACTGGCTTAACCAGCTGGCGCCCCTGAAAAACCGCTTGGCCGCAGAGGCGATGGGTTTAAAGGATTAAGGGCTTAAAGGATAAACCTTTGTAAGCAGCCATTTTAGCCGCGCTGTTCGAGCGTCAGAATGGTGTTTTTACATTTCAGGGAAGTATTGATGGCCGGAAGCAGCCTGTTCTTATTAATCGACGACATTGCCACCATACTTGACGACGTATCGTTGATGACCAAAGCTGCCGCCAAGAAAACCGTCGGCGTGCTGGGTGATGACCTGGCATTAAACGCGCAACAGGTAGCCGGCGTAAAGCCTTCGCGGGAGCTACCGGTGGTGTGGGCAGTTGCAAAGGGGTCGCTGCTGAACAAGGCTATTTTGGTGCCTGCGGCGGTGGCTATCAGCTTTTTTGCGCCTTGGCTGGTAACGCCCCTGTTAATGCTGGGTGGTGCTTTTCTGTGTTACGAAGGCGCGGAAAAGCTGGTGCACCGGTTTTTGCACAAAGCCGAACACGACCAGCATAAAAAAGATCTGAAAGAGGCCCTGAAAAATCCGCAAGTCGACTTGAAACAGGTCGAAAAAGACAAAATAAAAGGTGCGATCCGCACCGACTTTATCCTGTCGGCGGAAATCATCGCGATTACCCTCGGCACAGTAACTCAACAACCTATCGGCATGCAGTTCGCCGTGCTGTCAGTGGTGGCTTTGATGATTACGGTGGGTGTTTACGGTCTGGTGGCGGGTATTGTAAAACTGGACGATGGCGGCCTGTACCTGACAAAAAAAGACGGCGCTCTGGCGCAAAAGCTGGGCCACGGTATTCTGTGGTTTGCGCCTTATATGATGAAAACCCTGTCAGTACTGGGCACCATTGCCATGTTTTTGGTGGGTGGGGGCATTCTTACCCACGGATTCTCCGCCATCGGCCACGGTATTGAGAGTTTTGCCGCAGGCTTGGGCGAATCGGCTGGCGCGATGCTTGGCACGATAGTGCCCATACTGGCTAACGGCCTGTTCGGTTTGGTCGCAGGGTTGCTGCTAGTCGCAGTGCTGACGCCACTGTTGAAGAAATTTAAAAAGCCAGAAGCTCAGCAAGGCTGAGGGCAAGCTCACGCGCAACCGTCAAATAATCGACTGACCAGCACCGGCACCGCGGTTTCTACCCGCAGTATGCGTTGCCCCAGATGCACCGCCTGGCAGCCTGCCTGCTGCAGCTTATCCACTTCATAATCGGTAAAGCCACCTTCCGGGCCAATGCAAAGGGTCGCCGGGCCTGGCAGGTGCACAGGGCAGGGCTGCGCACTGCCGGGGTGTGCCACCAGCGCCCGTTTGCCGGCCAAAAGCGCTGGCAGCTCGTCTTCCACAAACGGCTTGAACAGTTTGCGAATGTGCACTTTGGGCATCAAGGTGTCGCGAGCTTGCTCCAACCCCAGCACCAGATTGTCACGCAGGGCCGGCTCTTGCAGCCATGGGGTCTGCCAGAAGCTCTTTTCCACTTTGTAGCTGTTGATCAGCCATAGATCTTTCACGCCCAGGGTGGCGCAGGTTTGCAGAGTGCGACGGAACATTTTTGGCCTTGGCATGGCCAGCATCAGTGTCAGTGGCAGAGGTTTTGGCGGTGCTTGGTCAAGGCTGACTTGAAGTTCGGCGTAGTGCTCGGTCAGGCTGGTAACCCGGCCCACACCGATATTGCCGTTCACCTGGCCTACCGGCACGCTGTCGCCCACGGCGATTTTACGAATGCTGCGCAAGTGCTCCAGACGTCGATCGCTCAGGCGTACGGTATCTGCAGAAATGAAATCTGCATCGAACAGCAAAGCCAGATTCATTCGCTGCCGGACTTTTTGGCCTCGTCGGCAACCGCAACTTTGCGCTTCATCAGCCGGCCGAACAATATGCCGAGCTCAAACAAGATCCACATGGGCAGCGCCAGCAATGTTTGCGAGATAATGTCCGGAGGGGTCAGCATCATGCCGATAATAAAGCAACCAACCACCACATAAGGGCGCTTGGCAGCCAGGTCATCCGGCGTGGTGATGCCGGTAATAATCAGCAGAATGGTGGCAATCGGAATCTCGAACGCCACACCAAAGGCAAAAAACATTTTCAATACGAAATTCAGATAGCTGGTGATGTCCGGCAGCTCCACAATGCCTTCAGGGCCGACGGCCGTAAAGAAGCCGAAAACTAGCGGAAACACCACGTAGTAGGCGAAGGCAGCGCCCAGATAGAACAACAGCACTGACGAAAAAAGCAGTGGGAAGGCTATTTTTTTCTCGTGGGCGTAAAGGCCCGGAGCAATAAAGCTCCAAAGCTGGTACAGAATAACCGGGATGGCGGCAAACACCGCCAGCACCAGGGCCAGCTTCAGGGGGGCAAAAAACGGCGAGGTAACATCGGTGGCAATCATGCTCTGGCCTACCGGCAGCAGACTGCGGATAGGTTCAGACAACCAAAGGTAAAGCTCGTTGGCAAACGGGTAAATAAAGGCGAAACACACCACCACCGCCAGCACCATTTTCAGCAGGCGGTTACGCAATTCCAGCAGATGTTCAATCAGCGGCATTTCAGGCTGGTCGGGCACGTGGTTACCGGCCCCGGTCTGTTCTGTCATGAACGCGTATCCGAAGCATCCCCAGAGCTGGGGGAGGGTTTGTTAAGGTCGATCGGGCTTTCTGGCGCCTTTTCCAGCGAGCTGTCGGCGGGCTTGGAGATGCTGGGTGTGTCATCTTCGTCCCACAGGTCAGACAGCGCAGACGTCACTTTGCGGTTGGCCTGATCCAGCTGATTCTGCGCCGGTTTGACCATGTTTTCGTATTTTTTTGCTTCGTCCAGGGCGTCGCGGACGGTTTTTTGAACGTCTTCCAGGCCCACATCCCCGGCTTTTTTCAGCTCTTTGCGCAGGTCGTCGGCCTTCAATTCGCGGTCAAGCTCGGAAGTAAACTGGGTCATCATACGCCGTGCAGAACCTATCCAGCGCCCAGCAGCGCGCGCAGCCGAGGGCAAGCGCTCGGGGCCCAGCACCAGCAAAGCAATAACGCCGCAGATCAATAGCTCAAGAAAGCCGATATCAAACATTCAGCAGGCTCTCAGCTTTGGGTTTTATCCCGGGTTTTGTCGTCCGTAGCGGACTGCTGAAACTGTGCGCTGTCTTTCTCCTCCAGATTATCCGGATTGGAGGTATCGGTTTTACCGTCGTCATCGGTCATGGACTTTTTAAAACCACGAATGGCGCCGCCAAGATCGGTACCGATATTGCGCAGTTTTTTCGTTCCGAACAGCAAAATAACAATGCCGAGTACAATAAGAAGTTGCCAAATACTGATGCCCATGGTGAATCCTCGTTCAAATGTTGGCAGTGGTCGCTATTGTACGCCACTGACGGCACTGTGAAAAAACCTCTTCAGAGGTAGATACCCTTATTTCTGACGCGCGGCTTTTTCTTCCAGGCCCGACAGGTCGAATCGCCGCGCCAATTCGTTAATGACATCGTCAGGCCCAGCATTCAGACGCGACAACATTACCAGAGTGTGGAACCACAAGTCTGCGGTTTCCGCAATCAGCTCATCGGTGTTGCCGCTGTGCTCGGCATCTTTGGCGGCCAGCAGGGTTTCAGTGCATTCCTCGCCAACCTTTTCCAGAATTTTATTCAGCCCTTTGGCGTGCAGGCTGGCTACATAAGAGCTATCTGGATCGGCGTTTTTGCGGGCTTCCAGCACCTGCGCCAGTTGTTGCAGTACGTCACTCACCGTTGGGGTCCTCGGCATTTTTTGCTGTGTTGTAAATAGCGCTTGGGTCTTTCAGCACCGGTTCTACGTTCTGCCATTGGCCGTGTTGCAGTGATTGGTAAAAGCAGCTACGCCTTCCAGTGTGACAGGCAATGCCACCTTTTTGTTCTACCTTCAGCAAAATCACATCGGCGTCGCAGTCCAGGCGGATGTCCTTTATCACCTGCTGATGGCCCGAACTTTCGCCTTTGCGCCAAAGCTTACCGCGGGAACGTGACCAATATACGGCCAGGCCTTCGGTAACGGTCAGCTGAAGCGATTCCGGGTTCATCCAGGCCATCATCAGTATATCGCCGTTATCGGCATCCTGAGCGATGGCAGGCACCAGGCCGTCAGCTGTCCAACGGATGGCGTCAATCCAGGTTGGCGGATGTTTGTTAGCAGAAATTTGCGACATGAGCTCAATCCTGAAAGCGGGTTAACGGCTGCCGCGCAATACCAGCGCGCCAGCGGCAATGAACAATATCCAACTCCAAACCGGCAAACCGCTGAGCCATTGTTGGCTGGGTGGATGGCTGGCGGCAACCGCCGCTGCGGTTAGTGACGCCGCTATAAAACCCCTGCGCCAACGTCGTTCGCTGCGCAACTGCTGCTCTTTCAATAACGCCAGCGTGTCCCGATTTTGCTGTTCGGTGGGGCCTGCGCCCCGCAGCTGTAACAACGCATCGTGAATCAACTGCGGCATTTCCGGAGACTGTTCCAGCCAAGCAGGAAAGTGAGTTTGCAGGGTTTTCAAAAAACCCGACGGCCCAATACGCTTGCGCATCCATTGTTCCAGGTACGGTTGCGCAGTGCTCCACAGGTCCAGGTCCGGGTAGAGCTGGCGGCCAAGACCCTCAACATTCAGCAGGGTTTTTTGCAGCAGCACCAGCTGAGGCTGCACTTCCATGTTGAAGCGGCGGGCGGTCTGAAACAGGCGCAGCAGAAAGTGGCCAAAGGAAATTTCTTTCAGCGGGCGCTCGAAAATGGGTTCGCACACGGTGCGAATCGCCGCTTCAAATTCATTAACCCGGGTGTCCGGTGGTACCCATCCGCTTTGAATGTGTAACTGCGCCACCTGGCGGTAATCGCGGCGAAAAAACGCCAACAGGTTGCGGGCCAGGTAGCTTTGATCGTCTGGGGACAGAGTGCCAACAATGCCAAAATCAATGGCGATGTACTGGGGGTCGGCCGGGTTGGTGATATCGACAAAAATGTTGCCAGGGTGCATGTCGGCGTGAAAAAAGCTGTCGCGGAACACTTGGGTGAAAAAGATCTCCACGCCTTTTTCGGCCAGCACTTTCATATTCACGCCGGCGGCGTTTAGCGTAGCAACATCGGCAATGGGTACGCCATAAATGCGCTCCATCACCAGCACCTGCTTGCGGGTGAAGTCCCAGTCAATAAAGGGAATGTAAATCAACGGCGAGTTGTCGAAATTACGCCGCAGCTGGCTGGCGTTGGCGGCTTCACGCTGCAGGTCAAGCTCGTCGTGAATGGTGGCGTCGTAGTCAGCTACGACTTCCACCGGATGCAGACGTTTGCCTTCAGCCCAGTATTTCTCCAGCAGGCCGGCCATCAGGTACATCAGGCTGAGGTCTTGGCGGATGGTTTTTTCAATGCCCGGGCGCAGCACTTTCACCACCACCTTTTGGCCGTTTTTTAGAGTGGCTGCGTGCACCTGAGCCACCGATGCTGACGCCATGGGATCTGCGCTGAATTCGGCAAACAGCTCGGTGACCGGGGCGCCCAGTGCGCGCTCTATAATTTCACGGGCGCTATCGCTTGGAAACGGTGGCACTTTGTCTTGCAAGGTTTTCAGGGAGTCGGCCATGTCGTCCGGCAGCAGGTCGCGCCGAGTAGACAGTATCTGGCCGAATTTAACGAACACCGGCCCCAGCTCTTCCAGGGCGATGCGCAAACGGTCACCGCGGTCGAGCTTGGGTTGTGAAAACAGATGCCAGGGCGCCAGTATAAAAATGACTTTCAGCACTGGCGGAAGCTCGGCCAGGGGCAGAAAAATATCCAGTCGGTAGCGGCAGAATACCCAAAATATCCGAAACAGGCGTTGCAGACGGCTCACGAATTCTCCTGTTTTTCAGACGGTTCAGGCGGGTGAGATGGGAGACGAGAAGCCGGCTTGCTCTGGGGCAGGAACTCCACGCGGGCGGCCAGGCGCTCAACCCGAAGGCTAAGGGCATCTATATCCTGAAAGCTGGCCTCCAACTCGCGGCGGCCGGGCAAGGCGCCGGTTTCTTCGTGCAGGTATTCTTCCAGATTGCTGGCCATGCTGTGTCGCGCATCACGGCTCCACTTCACGCCATTGCGCAAGCGTTTGGCCAGAAAATGCGCCGGCACATCGCCCAGATGGCGAGCCATGGCCGCTTCCCAATCCGGATTCAGCTGTTCAATAGCACGTTGAAACTGGTGTGCCAGAGCGGTGTCGCCACTGATGCTCAGACGGCCGTCTTTAATGGCGCCTGTGTCGCCGCTGGCCATGGCATAAAACGCCATAGCCGGACCGGCAATCACCAGTCCGGGCTGTGTGGCCGGCTGGCTGCCCACCAACACGCCTTTGCCGCCTTGGGTCAGAGTAAGGGTTAATGCCATGGGCGCAGTCAGGTCAAACTGTACCGGAGCCGTCAGCGCTGCCAGCAACGCTTTGCGGCCGGCCGGGTCAAACTCCAAGGCTTGGTTCAGCGCCGTTTCAACAATGGCGCTGACAGCGCTGAGCAGGGTTGGACCAGGGAACATCAGGGTTTTATTCCCACGTGCAGAGCCACAATGCCACCGGTCATATTGTGGTATTTGCAGTTGGCGAAGCCGGCGGTTTCCATCATCGCTTTGAGAGTGTCCTGGTCTGGATGCATACGGATGGACTCCGCCAGGTATTTGTAGCTCTCGCTGTCGCCGGCAATCAACTTGCCCATAAATGGTAAAGCGGTGAATGAGTAAGTGTCATAAGCCTTGCTTAGCAGCGGGTTAGTGGGCTTGGAAAACTCCAATACCATCAGTTTACCACCGGGTTTTAGTACCCGAGCCATGTCCCTCAGGGCCTGGTCTTTGTCGGTCACGTTGCGCAGGCCAAAGGCGATAGATACAGCGTTGAAGCTGTTGTCCGGGAACGGCAAGTGTTCTGCGTCAGCCTGTACGTATTCAATGTTGCCAGCGTAGCCACGGTCTGCCAGGCGGCTGCGACCGACTTTCAACATGGAGGCGTTGATGTCGGCCAGCACCACTTTGCCACTGGGCCCGACCAAATCTGAAAACTTCATGGTCAGGTCGCCGGTACCGCCTGCGATGTCCAGTACTTGGTGCCCCGGGCGCACGCCGGAGAGCTCAATCGTGAAGCGTTTCCAAAGGCGATGAACACCCATCGACATCAAATCGTTCATGAGGTCGTATTTGCTGGCCACGCTGTGAAAAACCTCGGCTACCTGGCCGGCCTTCTGGCTTTTTGGTACATCGCGAAAACCAAAATGGGTAACGTCGTCTTTCGGCTTATCCGGTTTTGCGGTGCTGGCTGGCGTTTGCTGATCGCTCATGGAACTGTCCTGTCAGAATCTGAATCCCGTATTCTAACGTCTGCGGGGTTGGCTACAAGTTTAATACCGCCTTACACTGTAAAACCTGTCATTTCGCGAGAGAAACCTGATTTATGTCCGTTATTGATATTCACCGCACTCACACCATGGACAAACAGCACGCCCGTGAAGCGGCTGAGACCCTGGCCGCCGACCTCTCCAGCCGTTTCGATATGAATTACGCGTGGGAAGGCGATGTTATGAAATTCAAGCGCAGCGGAGTGCAGGGCCAGCTCACGATTAATCACGGCGACTTGCACGTCTACTTGGAGCTGGGACTGCTGTTACGGCCCATGAAAGGCCGGATTGCACAGGAAATCGAATCCCAGTTAGACCAGATTATTCGCGTTTGAAGTCCCAAGCGGCCCGTGTCAAAGCGACGCGGGCAGTTCAAAGGGCTGCGATTGACCGGCCAGAATGTTGTCCATAATGCGCCGTTCACGCAGCACTAGCCGGTCAATCAGCTTGCCGACGTTATCCATACACCGGAACGCGCTGTAGCCACGGTGTAGAAAACTGTGCAAATCCTGCAGGTCGGCCATTTCTGCCGGTCCGCGGCCCATAGACAGCAGCCAGCCCAGTGTTCGGTTACGCACGTACCGGTCAAGGCGATGGCCCACATCGGCGATCAGTTCAATCTGACGCAGTCGCTGGGGTTGGTCATCGGCGTAACGGTAGGCCAGGCAGTAGTCCTCTACGGCCAGCGCCTCTGCATTCATTTGATGGCTATGCAGCGCGCTTGCCAGATTATGGTCCAGTTGCTGGGTCAGCAGGTTGAGCTCCACCAGTCTGGCGAGGGTTCGTAACTGGTGGTCTGGCAGCCACCTCACCATTTTTGGGAAAACCCGATCGATATTGTCGTCGCGGTGGCTCATTCCGGTGGGCGCGTACAAATCCGTCAGCAAAAATTCCAGCCCCTGGTGATAGCCCGGGTTCTGGTATAAATCCTGGTGGGTCTGTTTTAGTCGAGCGGCCTGCCAGCTGGCCACTTGAGCGCTTTGCTGTTGCAGCGGATGATGGCTGTGGCTCTGACGAAAATCGTGATACGCCAGCAGCCAATGCTGCAACTGACGGGCGTTATCGCTGTAAACGGCGGTTTCAACCAGGCGCTGGCGATACATAAATAGGCTCCGGCTGGGCGGTTGAATCGGGGGGCGGCATTGTAACCGAGTAGCCTGGCCTGTGCTGAAGTGTCATCAATAGCTGTTGGGGGGGGGCATCAGGCGTCAGCATGCGCAATCTGTGTTAACTCCGGTATCCATTTTTTGTCATCCAGAATGATAAAATGACTGGGCGCCGTGGTTTCCACAATCTTCAAGTTTTCGCCACCCTTGCGGGCACTGGCCAGCATGGCGTTGCGGTCGAGCACCCGGTCAGTAGCTGGAACCAGCACAATACCCCGTGTGATGTGCTGGTAAACGCTGGTATCGGTGCGCTCCATCCAAGCCAGCAGATTGTCGATATTGCGCACAATGGTCAGGTGATCTTTGGTGGCGTGGAACAGCTTGCTGAGCAGTTTTTTCTTGCGCCGGTTCATTTTGCCAAAAAATGTCTGGTTGTAAGCCGAATTGGAAGTGCTGTTCAGCAGGCGGACAATCCACGGCCACATGCTGGGGCTGAGTGGTTCCAGTAATGCTAGCATCAGTGGGTGAGCGCGGCCCTGGGGTAGTATCGGGGCCTCCAGTACCAGCTCTATGTCGTGGTAAAGCTCTGGCCATTGGCGGATAGCTTCCAGTGCCACCGCGGCACCGCGGGAGTGGCCGTGAATGCGCACGTTGTTGCTGCCTATAAGATTGCGCATGGCCTGGTTGAGTATGCAGGCATCGTATTCGATGGTGCCGGCCAGATGCTTGATGTCCACCGCCCAGTCGGGCGTCTGCGGCGTAACGCCACTAACAGGCACGTGGTAATTGCTGCAGGTAATCAGGATCAGTTCGGTGGTGGGAGCGTTGTAGGCCTGGGTAAAATAGCAGTGATTTTCCATAAAACCGTGTATACACACCACTGTGTGCTCTGCCGGGCCACTGTGATTGCGCACAGAAATTGCACCTTCGCCGATAGAAAATACCTGACCCGAAAACATCTCGGCGTAAGCGTTTTCGATAGGTTTGATCAGTTTGCGAATATGGCTGGCCTGCATAGTCTCTCCTGATCGTTATAGCGAGCGCCCGCATTTGCAGCAAGACAGACGGGCTCTGTGCTTATTATAAGCCTGCCGCTAAAGCCGTGCGCAATACTTTAGCCTGTGCCGGGTATACGCAGGCTCTGGAGGCGCCGGTGGATGTCTGGCACAATATCGTTCTATTCTCAATCTCAGGATTCGCCGAGATTACCGCAACTTAGCTCATCTTACACAAAAGGCAGCGGATTTTGAGCCAGCAAGCTTTGCATTTGATGTTGCCTGCCGATGCAGGCTGGCTGGCTGCCGAACGGCCGGAAAACCCGCTGGTTACCACCGTGTTGCTTCGTGTTCAGGGGCTTACAGCTGCTCGCCTGCGAGAATTCTTGCATGTTTACTGGGGTGCCTGGGAGCGTTTTCGCTTTCGCCCGGAACCTTACGCCGGCTATTGGCGCTGGCAGGAAAGTGCGGATTTTGATGTGCGCCAGCATCTGGATATTGTGCTGGACCGCTTTACGGCACCCCAACAGCAGCCCTGGATAAACACCGTTATCAGCCAACCGCTGCCCATTTATCGTCCATTATGGAAATTCTGGTTGGCGCCCAACGCCGTTGGTGGTGGGTTATTGCTTATACGGATACACCATTGTTACGCCGATAGCGCGTCGCTGGCGCAGCTGCTGGAACAACTGTTCACTGCCTCGCCGCAGCAACACCCGGTACTTTACGGCGCAGCGCACCCGGCAGACCTTGAACGCTGGCTGCAGTGTGCTAAAAATTGGCTGAGTGAGCGTGTTTTTGGTGCTGAGAGCCCTCCGCCCGAAAACGCTGAGAGCCCCCCGCCCGAAACCGACGCGGTACAGACGGCAGCCGCTGCTGGGCAGCTGCCGGGCACTTTTAGCTCAAGCGCTGCCACGGCGCTTGAGCTCGCGGGCCAATTAGGCAGTTACCTGGCCCAGCCAGACGACAGTCCCAGCAACCTGAGCAGGCCATTAACCGGCCAGCGTCAGTGCTGTTGGTCCGCAGCGATTCCCGATGCGCGTCTACAGGCGGCGGCCCAGACGCTGGGCGTTAGCAGCCGCGACGTGTTGGCGGCCTGCATCACGGCGGCTTTGCAGGCGCAGCTCGGGCTGAGCCCGCAGGCGCTGGAACAAGCCCAGATTAACCTGTTGCTGCCAGTGGATGTTCGTTCCCAACTGCCCGCCAGTTTAAGGCCAGCGCTGTCTGAGCCGGGTAATGGCAGTGGCAGTGAACGGTTGTTGCTGCCAATAGACGGCGACAGTTTTGTGGAGCGGGTGTATCGCATAAAACAGGAAGTTCGCCGCCTTCGCGACAGCCTGCAGCCGTTGTTAACCTGGGGCCTGACCGCCTGCAGCGGTTTTTTGCCTGAAATGATAAAACAGACGCCACTGTGGCCTTTTGCCGCTCGCCCCAGTGCAGCGCTGGCCAGCTTCGACGGTGCCGGGGTGGTTCGCTATCTGGCGGGTTGTCGGGTTGACGAACTGGTGGCCTGGAGCCCGCAAGTTGCCGATGCAGGAGTCAGCGTGACCGCTTGCCGCTACGCCGGCCAGCTGCGACTGACAGTGGTTGCCGACCATTCTGCCAATCTGGATGTGCAGCGCTTTCAAAGCGATTGCATGGTGGCTTTGACTCAAGCGCTTGCCAGTCAGCTGGATAATTGAGCTCCCATAACGTCGCGCATTGTCAAAAAACCTGCTGAGTGTCTACAGTATTAGGATCGGCGCCCCAGGATCTCACATCCTCACGTGTGCGGCAGAGACCATAAATGCTTCAAGGAGATGCCATGAGCAACGAACGGGTAGAAAGCGACAGCCTTGGTGAAGTCAGGGTGCCGGCAAGCGCACTTTGGGGTGCACAAACCCAACGCGCCATCGAGAACTTTCCGGTTAGCGGGCAACCCATGCCGCCGGCGTTCATTGCCGCCGTGGTGCAGATAAAAAAAGCCGCGGCGGAAGCCAATGCCAGCCTGGCCTTGCTCAACGGCCCGGTTCGCGACGCCATTGTGCTGGCCTGTGACCAGCTGCTGGCCGGTGATTACTATGATCAGTTCCCGGTAGATCGCTACCAGACCGGCTCTGGCACCAGCACCAACATGAATGTGAATGAGGTGATCGCGGCACTGGCCCAGCTCAGTGGTGTGGTGGTTCATCCCAACGACCACGTGAATATGAGCCAGAGCTCTAACGATGTCATCCCGTCGGCTATCCATATCAGCGCGGTGATAGCGATTCACCAGAACCTGGTGCCGGCGCTGACTCATTTACAAGGCGTTCTGTACGAACGCGAAGCCGTGTACGGCGAGCAGGTAAAAACCGGCAGAACCCACCTGATGGACGCGATGCCGGTAACCTTGGGCCAGGAGCTGCGTACCTGGCGCGAGCAATTGAAAGCGACACAGGCGCGCATCGAACGTGCAGCAGATGAACTCCTGGCGTTGCCCCAGGGCGGCACGGCTGTAGGCACCGGCATTAACGCCGTCAGCGAATTTGCGCCTGAGTTTACCCGCTGCCTGAAAGCCAATACCGGTTTTGGCTTTAAACCACTAACCCATAAGTTTGTGGCACAGAGCGCAGTGGATGCGCCGGTGGCGCTGTCGGCGCAGCTGCGTGGGCTTGGCATTGTGCTGACAAAAATCGCCAACGATTTGCGCTGGATGAACAGCGGCCCTATTCACGGGCTGTCAGAAATCAGCCTTCCGGTACTTCAGCCAGGCAGCAGCATTATGCCAGGCAAAGTGAACCCGGTGATCCCCGAGTCTGTGGCTATGGTAGGCGCCCAGATTATGGGACTTGATGCCTCTATCGCTTACGCCGGGCAGTCTGGTAATTTCCAGCTCAACGTGATGTTACCGTTGGTAGGTGCCAACCTGCTGGAGATGATTGGCCTGTTAAGCAATGCCAGCAGTCTGCTGGGTGACAAAGCGCTAAAAGGCTTCACTGTAAACGCAGAGCACTTAAATGCAGGTGTTGGCCGTAATCCCGTGCTGGTGACGGCGCTGAACCCGGAAATTGGTTACAGCCTGGCGTCTGAAATTGCCAAAGAGGCCTACGCCAGTGGCCGCCCGGTAATTGATGTGGCTGAAGAGCGCAGTGGTCTCAGCCGCGAGCGGCTTGAGCAGCTTATGGACCCGTTAAAACTGACCCGCGGCGGGCTGGCAGGATAGCGAGTGTCCATTATGGCTAATTGGTGAACCTACTGAGCTTCTGAGAGTCCGAAGAACCAGACGGGACACTCCAAACGGGACATTCTAGACGAGACACGAGTGGTCCGCGTGATCAGATTGAACGAACAATAGGTACACAAACAAGCGTATTTGCGGAGGTAGTAATGACAACATCCTGTAGCGTCCCCGGCATGACCGTGCCGCGCAGCCGGTTTCCGGATCCAGAGCAGGATCTTCCTGCAGACCAGGACAGCGGGCAGATAGTACTTGCGGGTGGCTGTTTCTGGTGCGTGGAGGCGGTAATTATAGCCATGAACGGCGTGCACTCGGTTGAATCCGGCTACGCTGGCGGATCTGCTGGCAGCGCTAACTATCAGGCTGTGTGCACCGGTACCACTGGCCACGCCGAAGTGATTAAGATTGAATACGACCCAACCCAGGTGTCGTTGGGCAGCTTGCTGAAAGTATTCTTTTCGGTAGCTCACGACCCCACCCAGCGTAACCGCCAGGGTAACGATATTGGCACTCAGTATCGCTCGGCGATTTTTTATCAGTCGGTGCAGCAGCGTCAGGTCGCGCAAGCTTACATTGATCAGTTGAACCAGGCAGGCGTGTTCCACTCGGCTGTGGTGACTGAACTGGAGCCGCTGGAGACCTTCTACGTAGCAGAAGCCGATCACCAGAACTTCGCTGCTCGCAACCCGGGTCAGCCCTACATCATGGCGGTTGCTGCACCTAAAGTGCAGAAACTGGTTGACCAATATAGCGAACGGTTAAAGCCGGGCGTAGCGTCATCTACCGACGATCACTCGAATAAAGCGTAAGGAGCCCTATTTTGGCCGAATCTGCAGCAGGATACGATTTGACGCCGCTAACAGCGGAACAGATTGAAGGGAAAGCCGTTGGCCTGAGCGCCGACGAGCGCCGGATATTGTTAGACCATGGTACCGAACCGCCGTTTTGCGGCACGCTGCTGGACAACAAAAAGCAGGGTGTTTACGAATGCCGGTTGTGTGACTTGCCGTTGTTTAGCTCTAATTCCAAGTTTGATTCGGGTACCGGCTGGCCCAGCTTTTTTCAGCCATTCGATCCGCAACACATTCATTATATTGAAGATGACACACTGGGTATGCGTCGTACAGAAGTGCGCTGCCCGCGCTGTGATAGCCATCTGGGTCACGTTTTTCCAGACGGCCCGGCGCCCACCGGTCAGCGCTACTGCCTGAACTCGGTGGCCCTGGTGTTCAAGGAAAACGCCAGCAATTAGCCGGTGGCGGCTATAATGGTGGTTAACAGGTAGCCTGTGTAGGTCACATAAATCAGCATTAGAATGCCACCATCTACCCGACTGATGACGCGGCTGCGGCCGGCAAAGCCAAAGCCCATCAGCAGTAAGCCAACGGTCAGCGCCAGCATAAGTGACCAG
Organism: Marinobacter sp. LV10R520-4; assembly: GCF_002563815.1. Classification (NCBI taxonomy): domain Bacteria; kingdom Pseudomonadati; phylum Pseudomonadota; class Gammaproteobacteria; order Pseudomonadales; family Marinobacteraceae; genus Marinobacter; species Marinobacter sp. LV10R520-4. The sequence goes on from NZ_PDJM01000001.1 coordinate 2,093,295, forward strand.
TCGCGATAGAGGACCTCTGGGTCCACCTGCAATGGGTTGATGGTCGCGGCAAGGCCAACTACTGCTAAAGTGTTGAAAATACCCGAACCCAGAATATTGCCCAAAATCAGATCGTGCTCATTTTTACGTACTGCGGCCAAGGCTGAAGCCAGCTCCGGCAAAGACGTGCCAACGGCGACAACGGTAAGGCCAATAATAAGATCACTGATACCCAAGCTTTGGGCGACGTAAACCGCGCCCCAAACCAGCATTCGGGAACTGGCGACCAACAGCACCAAGCCAACAATCAGCCAGAAAACGGCGTTTCTCAGCGGCATGGGGTGGGCCGACGCGCTTTCCTCTACGTCGGCTTCAAGGCTGTCATTTTTATTGCGTATGCCCTGAAAGATGAACCAACCCATCACTGTCGCGAAAACTGCCAGCAAAACCCAGCCGTCGGTGCGCGACAGCTCGCCGTCAATCAGCTGGTAACCGGCAATCAGGGTAAGGCCGACGAGCAGTGGCAGTTCCTTGCGGATGATTTGCGAATTTACGGCAATGGGCGCAATGATGGCTGTTAAGCCAACAATCAGCGCTATGTTGGTAATGTTGGAGCCGTAGGCGTTGCCCAGGGCCAGGCCGGAGTTGCCTTCCATTGCGGCTATAGCAGAAACAGCCAGCTCGGGAGCGGATGTGCCAAAGCCGATAATCACCATGCCGATCAGCAAAGTGGGCATGCCCCAATGCTTAGCGGCGGCTGCGGCCCCGTCGACAAACTTGTCAGCGCTCCACACCAGAAGAATCAAGCCGGCAATGATTGCGCCTATCGCCAGTAACATACGTGCTTCCTCTTTATGAAACCCAAGTGTGAGACTAAAGTCACGATGATATTGTCTGGCAAAGACGGGAAAATCAATTACAACGGAGACATACTCCCGGGGCCAGGCGAGTCATTACATGACGCCCAACCGTTGCCTATTACTATTTATTAGTGCGCCGAAAGCCGAGATAATCGTCACATCGAATTCAGGAACCAGTTGCCAGCATTATTATCTCCATCTGGCTGGTTTCCGACAGGCTCTTTTGCTGATCGTGAAAGAGCACACAAGCTCAATACTTGCTAGGGTAAAAAACCAATGGCCGTAAGACAGGCAGACGTAGTGCTGGTCGGTGGGGGCGTAATGAGCGCTACCCTCGGCATGATACTGAAGCAGCTAGACCCCACCATGGACATTGTTCTGGTGGAGCGTCTGGATCACATTGCCCACGAAAGCACCGATGGCTGGAACAACGCAGGCACCGGTCACGCCGGCTACTGCGAGCTGAACTACACCCCCGAAACCGACGAGGGCGATGTAACCATCGACCGGGCCTTGCAGATAAACGCCCAGTTCGAAGTAACGCTGCAGTTCTGGTCTTACCTGGTTGAGCAGGGCATATTGCCCGATCCGAAAAAATTCATAAACCGTACCCCGCACCAGAGCTTTGTCTGGGGCGAAAAAGACGTTGCCTTCCTTAAGCGCCGCTTCGAACGCCTGAGTGCGCACCATCTATTTCGTGAAATGGAATACAGCGAGTCGCCGGAAGACCTGGCCGAGTGGATGCCGCTGATCGTAAAGCACCGCGACCCCATGCAGCGCGTTGCTGCTACCCGGATAAAGCACGGCGCCGATGTGGATTTTGGCTCCCTGACCCGCAGCATCGTTAAGCACCTGGAGACCCAACCCGGTTTCGAGCTAATGCTGAACAGCCCGGTGCACTATATTGACCAGCGCGATAACGGGCGCTGGAAAATAAGGGTGAAAAACCAGGAAACGGGTGAACAGACCAAACTGGAAGCCGGCTTTGTGTTCCTGGGTGCGGGCGGCGGTGCTTTGCCGCTGTTGCAGAAGTCAGGGATTGATGAAGCCGAAGGTTACGGCGGTTTTCCGGTGAGCGGCCAGTGGTTGGTGTGTGACAGGCCGGAAGTGGTGCAGCAGCATCATTCCAAGGTGTATGGCAAAGCGCCGATTGGTGCGCCGCCTATGTCGGTGCCACACCTGGACACCCGCATTATCAACGGCGAGCCGGCTTTGTTGTTTGGCCCGTTTGCCGGTTTTACCACCAGGTTCCTGAAGCAGGGTTCGGTGTTTGACCTGATCAGTTCCGTGCGCTCGTCAAACTTGCGCCCCATGCTGTCGGTGAGCAAGTCCAACATGGACCTGACCCGCTACCTGATTGGCGAAGTGTTCCAGTCCCACAGCGACCGGGTAGACGCACTGCGGAATTTCTTCCCGGATGCCCGTGAGGGCGACTGGCACCTGCAGGACGCAGGCCAACGGGTCCAGATCATTAAAAAAGCCAAAGACGGCGGCGGCAAGCTGGAGTTTGGTACCGAGATTGTAGCGGCTAAAGACGGCACGCTGGCTGCGCTACTGGGAGCATCCCCCGGTGCCTCAACGGCAGCTAGCGCCATGCTCGACGTATTGCAGCACTGCTTCCCTGAGAAAATGAAAACCCCGGAGTGGCAGGCACGCATGAAAGTGTTGGTGCCATCCTACGGTCAGTCTCTGGTAGAAGACGAAGAGCTGCTGTTAAAAGTGCGTGAGCGTACGCTCACCACTCTCAAGCTCAAACCGTAACGCGTAATCCTGACGGGGCAAGCGCATAAAAAACCGGAGCCAGGCTCCGGTTTTTTGTTTTATGGTACCGGCAATAATAGCCGCGTCATCAGGCCTGCTACTGGCGCCCTTTCGCTGCGATTAACATAGCGTGCATCAGTTCCTCAGCGTCGAACTTGGTTAGCGCGGTATCAGCACCGACCTGTTCGGCATAACTCAGGCTCATTTCGCTGTTCAGTGAGGTATGCAGAATAATATATGGCTGGTGCAGTTGGCTGTTGTCGCGCACCTTGAACGTCAGTTCATAGCCATCCAGGCCCGGCATTTCGATGTCACTCACCAGAATATTCACCGGTTTGCCGCGGGCGCTGCTCTCCAACAGGTACTCGAGCGCCGCCGTGCCGTTTTCGGTTACCTGATAGCCAATATTCTTGCGGTCCAGCACATCGCACAGCTGTTTGCGCGCCACCCGTGAATCATCTACCAGCAGAATCGACATGTTGCGCAGGGTTTCTATCTCCATATCATTCAGCAGCACGTCCTGACTGTTCAAAGACTCCGGGTATACCCTAGCCAGCAGCAATTCCAGATCCAGCAGTTGCACCAGAGCGCCATCAAGGGTCAGCAAACCGGTAATAAACGCGTTTTTACCCAGGGCCTGGGGCGGCGGTAACACCTTTTTCCAGTCGGCTTCAACGATGCGTTGCACGCTGCGCACCATAAAACCGATTTCCTGACGCTGCACGTCGGTCACAATAATGGAGGCTTCGGCGCGCTCTTCCGCGCTTAGCGCCGGGTAACCAATAGCCGCGGCCATATCAATTACCGGCACCGCCGCGTTACGGAAGGTGGCTGTGCCAACAATGGCGTGGTGGCTGTGGGGCAGTCGACTAAGACGCCTGAACGGCATGATTTCGCGAATTTTCAGAGTGCCCAGGCCAAACTGCCGGTGGTCTGTCAGTTGAAACAGCAACAGTTTTTGCAACTGTTTGGGTTGGCTACTCATAAGCGTACCTGTCAAAAAACGGAATGAATATTCAGCATCACGGCCAGAACAAACAGCATAACCGATGAGGGTAAAAAAACAGCGTCACTGACACAATTTGTGCGAGTACGTACTTGGCATGTTATCTTTTTGTTCTGGCTGAAAGCCCACTCACTGTGCCGAACCGCAAACGTCAAAGGAATGAACGATGCGACCCGTCCCGATATCCATCACTGCTATAATGGTGTTAGTCAGCCTGTCTGGCGCGGCAAAAGCCGATTACTACCGCTGGACCGACGCCAACGGCGTTACCCACTTCACTGACAAACCCAAAACTCCCGGCAGCCAGGCGATCGATTTTCGCAGGCCCACTGTGATTCCTATCGCAGAAAATAACCGACGCCGTGGCGACCGTTTGCAAGGCCTTCAGCCTGACACGCAGGAAAACTCGGCCAGCGCAATGTCTGAGGGTAACGCTCAAAAGGGCGCGCAATCCAATGCGGCCCAGATTGCCCAGCAAAAAACCTGTGAGAATTATGCAGACCGCATCGGCAATATAGAAAGCCGATTGCGCGCCGGTGGCTATTCAGCGTCTAGCGGAAACAGGCTAAGGCGCGACAGGCGGGAGCTGACGAGCAAGCGTACCTGGGAGTGCCTGAGGCGCTAGGTGCAGTGCCAGATAGTCCACCAGCAGGCGTACCTTGGGCGACAGGTGCCGGTTGTGCGGGTACAGCGCCCAAATACCCTCAAGCCCAGGCTGGTGCTGTTGCAACAACGATACTAGTCGCCCGTCGGCTACGCAGGGCTCCACGTAGTAATCTGGTAACTGCACAATGCCAATGCCCTTGAGGGCAGCGTCCAGCAACGCATAGCCGCTGTTGCAGTGCAGATTGCCACGCACGCGAATAGTCTTTTCTTGCCCGGCCACCTGAAACCGCCAGGTATCCAATGTGCCTGGCAGGCAGTTGTGCTGCGCCAGATCCGCTAGCGTTGCGGGCGAGCCATGACGTTCCAAGTATTGCGGTGATGCGCACATATATTGGCGGCGTGAACCGAGCCGTTTGGCCATCATGGTGGAATTTTCCAGATTGCCCAGGCGGATCGCCAGGTCAAAACCGCCGTCCACCAAATCCACCTTTTGATTGGTGAGTATCAATTCTGCGCTCACGCCGGGGTAGAGCGCGATAAAATCGTTCAGCAACGGTGATATCCGGCTTTCACCGTAAGTGGTGGGTGCCGTGATTTTTAATCTGCCCTGGGGCACACTTTGTAAATTGGTCAGGGCCCGCTCGGCTTCATTCAGACCATCCAGCAGCGGGCGGCAGTGTTGATAGTAGATCTGTCCGGCTTCGGTCACCGACACTTTGCGCGTGGTGCGGTACAACAGTCGCGTTGTTAGCCGCTCTTCCAAGGCGCTTACTTGCCGGCTGACCTGCGCGGTTGAAATCTCCAGTTTGCGAGCTGCGACGGTAAAGCTGCCCGCTTCCGCCACCGCTACAAACTCTGCCACACCGTTCCATTTCATGATTGTTACCAGCTGGTAAAAGTAATTTTACAAATGGTGTAATTATCTCCTTTCTGGAAACAAATACAATGTCGCTATCAGTTAGTCAGCGATAGCCAGAGGCACAACCATGAGCACTAAAACGATCAAATCCAAAGCCGCCATTGCCTGGGGCCCGGGTCAGCCACTCTCGGTGGAAGAAGTAGATGTAATGCCACCGCAACGGGGCGAAGTGCGGGTGCGCATCGTCGCTAGCGGCGTTTGCCATACCGATGCTTTCACCCTGTCTGGTGACGATCCCGAAGGCATTTTTCCCGCCATTCTCGGCCACGAAGGTGGCGGTATTGTTGAGTCCATCGGCGAGGGCGTCACCAGCGTGGCGGTGGGTGATCACGTTATTCCGCTATACACCCCTGAATGCGGAGAGTGCAAATTCTGCCTGTCGGGCAAAACCAACTTGTGCCAGAAAATCCGCGAAACTCAGGGCAAAGGCTTGATGCCTGATGGCACAACGCGCTTCTCCAAAGACGGCCAGCCGATTTATCACTATATGGGCTGCTCGACATTTTCCGAGTATACCGTGTTGCCCGAAATCTCCCTGGCGAAAGTAAAAAAACCGCGCCGCTAGAGGAAATTTGCCTGTTGGGTTGCGGTGTCACCACCGGCATGGGCGCCGTCATGAACACGGCCAAAGTGGAAGAAGGCGCCACGGTAGCAATTTTTGGCATGGGCGGCATTGGTCTGTCTGCGGTGATTGGCGCCACCATGGCCAAGGCCAGCCGCATCATTGCCATTGACATCAACGAAAGCAAATTTGAGCTAGCTCGTAAGCTCGGCGCTACCGATTGCATCAATCCGAAGCACTACGACAAACCCATTCAGGATGTGATTGTTGAGCTGACCGACGGCGGCGTGGATTATTCATTCGAGTGTATCGGTAACGTCAACGTGATGCGTTCGGCACTGGAGTGCTGCCATAAAGGTTGGGGCGAATCCGTGGTGATTGGCGTTGCCGGCGCCGGCCAGGAAATCTCCACGCGCCCGTTCCAGTTGGTTACCGGCCGGGTCTGGCGCGGATCGGCCTTTGGCGGTGTTAAAGGCCGCTCGGAACTTCCGCAGTACGTCGAGCGCTACTTGAAGGGAGAGTTCAAACTGGATGACTTCATCACCCACACCATGGATCTGGAGAACATTAATACCGCGTTTGAGCTGATGCACGAAGGCAAGAGTATTCGTAGCGTGATTCATTTCGACAAATAGCAGTGAGCTCTTTTGCGCAATTGTACTAAATTCGAGCTTAATTGCGCATTAGCAGTTTTGTTTCTACAACGGTTATAAAACAGGCGGCATAGACGCCACATGCTGTTTAATTCCGCAACCGGGAATGCCGGAAGGAAACCATTATGCCCAGTGCCCACGCCCACCAGTCCGTTGCGACACAGCCCCCCATGCAAGCGGTGCACGCGCTTACAGCTGCCCATGGCGCCGCAGGCCTGCGCTGACCCGCTGCTACACCGGCCAGTTCGCCCAGCCGTTGATCAATCTGCGCAACCAACACGAATACGCCCACGCGGATAACTATCGGCCAGGGCAGGCCAGCGCTTTACCGGGTGCCCGTGTGGAGGGGGGTTCATCCGCTCCCTCCCTGACGTGCTAGGGCATAGGAAACCTAAAACGCGGTGCTTGCGCCGACTGAGAAACCATCAATTTCTGTGCCGTCTTTATCGAACCACGACATGTATTCGACGTTGAGCGTAACTTGGTCGATCAGAGTGAAATCAACCCCAACGCCGAATGATGTGTCTGTTTCAGATTTTGATTCAGAAAAGCCCTGCGCGCTGTACGTTACTTGACCGCGAGTGACGCCAAAAACGGCGTACGGGTAGATTTGCTTTGTGATCGGGAAACCGCCACGGAGGTATGCACCAAACAGCGAATCGAGTTCGATATCGACGTCAGTACCAGTGATATTGACGGTGTCATCGCTAAAACCAAGTCCGGCACGAAGCTCACCCGACAGGTACTCATTGACCTGTGCCCCTAGGCGAAATGTCCCAGCAGTCAGCGAGGCATCGTCATTGATGCCATTTTCGTTATACTCTAGAAAGTTGAGATTGGCCCCGGCATATCCATTCTGGGCTTGAGCCGTTCCTGCTCCCAAAATAGTTGCTGAACCAATAACAAATGCTGAAATTAGTGATTTTTTAGTGTGATTCATGAATGCTCCGTGCGTTTTAGGTGTGCCAAATACTGTTTTAAACATTTAAAAAACAAAAATACTTTTTGATTGCCACCCGCAAGGGTTAATGGCAACAGGGAAAGGTAGCGAACAAGAAACAAATTAACAAGCTGTAGTGCAACAACTGCGGGGGTGTACGAGCAAGATATGATGACTGGACACTCCCGATACGCCAAAAAAATGAGTATTGAATTAGTTGCTTAAAGCAATATTATAACTAGATACGCTAATATCATAGCTACCGTTTGGGCTACTCGCGACAATACCCAAGCTTTAGGTAAAGTAACTCATTGCACTGACTGCTTCCGCAGATACAATATATTTTTGTAGCTGCGCTGGCCCTTGCAATGAGTCGTAAATATCTGCTTTAGATACTCAGTTTTTTCGGAATAGTTGGGCTTCGCGATCCTTGAAAGCTTTGAATTCCAGAGCGTTGCCAGACGGATCGTAAAAGAACATGGTGGCTTGCTCTCCCGGCTCACCCTTGAAGCGTATGTAGGGCTCAATTTCGAAAGCCACTCCGTGCTCACGTAGTTTTGCAGATAGGTTGTTCCATGCAGCCATTTCCAGAACCACCCCGAAGTGTGGAACGGGCACGCCGTGGCCGTCTACAGGGTTTTTATGACTGCTTGCAGGTTGCTCTTTTAGTGCAGGGTTGAGATGACAAACAAACTGATGACCGTACAGATCGAAGTCGACCCAGCTGTCGGATGAGCGGCCTTCAGGGCAGCCTAAAAAATCGCCATAGAATCGGCGAGCTTCGTCTATATCCCGAACTTGTATGGCGAGATGAAATGGATCTTGCACGGCCATAATGTGTGTCCCCAGTATGATAAGTATGAAATGAATGACTAAATGTCGCTACGCATTATGTATGGAATTAAAACAGACAATCGTATTCGTAGCACATTATCTGCCGTTTTTGCCACAGCGGCACTGCTAGCGCTAGGGTTAGTGCGTGCTGAAAATGAAATCAGTACGACGTCCATCTCTCGAACGCCAACTAGGCTAAACAGATACGATATCGGATGACACCGACATCCTCTTCGCGAATCCACTCAATCCTGTGTCCGGTCAGCTTACACAGCGTCTGTAAGTCCCGTCGACCGCTGGGGTCATCGGTCAGAAACTCTATCTGCGTGCCGCTGGGCAAACCCTGAGTGCGTTTTTTAAAACGCAAGATGGGAAGAGGGCACACCAGACCGATGGCATCGATTTGGAGTACCTCTTGATATAGCTCTGATTGATCATTCAAGCCGTACGCTCTCACTGCTGTATTGCTCGGCAGAAGACCACCCGAACTGATCCAGAACTACAGGGGCGAGAGAGGCGATGACTAGGGCTGCAACAAATGCGAAAATCATGACTTTCACGATGATTCTCCTTTGCCTTGTTTAGCTTCGACCTCAGCGACCCACAGATCGTGGTGCTGACGCGCCCACTCCACATCAACCTGACCGTTGCCCATGGCATCGAAGGCACCTTCCATACCGACTGAACCGATATAAATATGTGCCATTATCGCGACCATCATTACGAACGCGACAACCGAATGCCAGATGTTGGCATACTGCATCTCCTCGTGCGGTGCCAACACTGTGGGGAAGTCTGTTCCCAGAATGCTGTTCACGAAGGCAAAAGTATCGGCGAACATAAAAATTTCAAACGGGAACAACAGAGACAGGCCTGACAAAGACACTGAGAAACCCAGCACCATCACAGTCCAGAAAACAATTTTCTGCCCGGCGTTGAACTTTTTTGCTGAAGGATGAGCTTTGGTAAAAATACCGCCGCCCGCCTTAAGCCAGTGCCAGTCCAGCTTGTTGGGGATGTTGTGCGCCACCCACATAACGAAGGTCATCACCAGGCCCAACATAAAAGCCCATGCAATGTTGTTGTGAATCCACTTGGAGCCGATCGCCAGAGTCGAAAAGGCTTCAGGCCCTATAACAGGGATCAGGAAACTGCGCCCCATTAGGGTCAGCAGGCCCGTAATACCCAATGCGACAAACGAGCCCGACAACAACCAATGGCCAAACCGTTCGATGGCTTTGAATCGTTCGATCTTGGTGCCCGCAGGGCCACCGTCGATCATGATTTTTCCGCGCGCAAAGTAGAACACCACAAGCAGCAGAATGGTGCCTAACAGTGCGCCACCGCCGTAGGTAATGATCGGTCCTTCACGCAGCTTATACCAGGGCATGCCTCCGTCCTGGATCAGGACGTCAACCGCAGGCCCCCGGACCTGCGTGCTGGAGTCAATCTCGTTGTAACGAATGCCGCGCCAGATGTCGGCATCAGAGCGCCCTCCCAGAGTCCCCAGACGTTCAGTGATCGCATTCGCATTGGCGGGGTCGCCCAAGTTGTCAGACCGAAAGCTGCTGTCAACCTCCAACTTATTCTGACGGGCCATAATATCTTCGAGAGTTTGAGCACCCCCGGTACTGCTTCGATCAACCCCGGGGGCCTCTTCCGCCCAGACAGTGTTGATGAAAAGGGTTGCCAGCGTAAAGATGGCGGCACCCAATGTTTTAAATTTCATGAGAGCACTCCAGCGGAACGAACAAAAAGAATTTTGTGCCTTAAACAATTCCGGGGCCCGAGGGCCCCGGAGCAGTCGGGCGGGCTTACGCGCCCTTCTTCTCGTAGGCCGTGCCCCATCCCCAGGCGCCTGAACCGAAACCACGGTTCACTACACGCTGACGATAGATGTCCGACACCTCGTTGCCATCACCGGCCAACAGGGCTTTGGTCGAGCACATTTCCGCACAGATCGGCAGTTTGCCTTCTGCAATACGGTTACGACCGTACTTGTTGAACTCGGCTGTTGAGTTGTCTTCTTCAGGACCGCCTGCACAGAACGTGCATTTGTCCATCTTGCCCCGGCTGCCAAAGTTGCCCGCTTGGGGGAACTGGGGCGCGCCGAAGGGGCAAGCATAAAAACAATACCCACAACCGATACACAGGTCTTTGGAGTGCAGCACTATTCCGTCTTCAGTCTGGTAGAAGCAGTCTGTGGGACAAACGGCCATACAAGGCGCGTCTGAACAGTGCATGCAAGCTACCGAGATTGAACGCTCGCCAGGTTTACCATCTTCGATGGTGACGACGCGGCGACGGTTGATGCCCCAGGGCACCTCGTGCTCATTTTTACAGGCCGTTACGCAAGCATTACATTCAATGCAGCGTTCGGCGTCACAGAGGAATTTTGCGCGTGCTTGTCCTTCAAGAGCCATTTTCTACACCTCTTATTATGCTGGCATAATCGAACATAGGGTGGCTTTGGTCTCTTGCATCTGCGTGACCGAGTCATACCCGTATGTTTGAATTGTGTTCGTGGATTCGCCCAAAACAATTGGATCGGCGCCTTTGGGATACTTGTCCCTCAGGTCTTTACCCTCCAAATGTCCGCCGAAATGGAATGGCATAAAGGCCACGCCTTCGCCAACACGCTCGGTGATCATTGCTTTTACCTTGATGCGTCCGCCTTCGGGGCCAGAAACCCAGACATCCTTGCCGTCGCGAACGTTCAGGTTATTCGCGTCTCGGGTGTTTATCTCGATGAACATGTCCTGCTGCAGCTCTGCCAGCCAGGGGTTTGAACGCGACTCGTCACCACCACCTTCATATTCAACCAAACGGCCTGAAGTCAGAATGATGGGGAAGTCTTTGCTGAAGTCCTTCTTCTGAATGGATTCATACAAAGTCGGAACACGCCAGAATTGCTTGTCGGCATACGTCGGATAATCCACGACCAGATCGCGACGGGTCGTGTACAGCGGTTCGCGATGGACCGGCACGGGGTCCGGGAAGTTCCAGACAATCGCGCGCGCTTTGGCGTTACCAAAGGGTGCGCACTCGTGCTTGATCGCGACACGCTGAATGCCGCCTGACAGGTCGGTTTTCCAATTGGTCTCGGGGCCTGCAAACGCGTCAATGCTGGCGCGCTCTTCGGCCGTCAGATCTCCATCCCAGCCCAGGTCCATCAACATCTGCATGGTGAACTCGGGGTACCCGTCTTTAATCTCTGAGTTTTTCGAGTAAACGCCGTCGGCAAGCAAGCTTACACCGTCGCGCTCAACACCAAATCTGGCGCGGAAGGTAAGACCGCCTTCGGACACCGGCAACGACATGTCGTACAGGTTCGGTGTGCCCGGATGGTTCATCTCGGGAGTTCCCCAGCACGGCCAGGGCATACCGTAGATGTCTCCGTCACAGGGCCCGCCAACTGCGCGCAGCGTGGTTCTGTCGAAGTGGTGCTGGTAAGCCATATGCTTTTTCATGCGCTCAGGGGACTGGCCAGTGTAGCCAATGGTCCACATACCACGGTTGAATTCGCGAGTGATGTCCTCGGTAACCGGGATGTCGCCTTCCAGAGCGATGTTGCGGAGCATGCGCTCGGTGAAACCGAACTTGTCAGATAGCAATTTGATGATTTCGTGGTCGACCTTCGAGTCAAACAATGGCTCGACGATTTTTTCACGCCACTGGAGCGAACGGTTGGAGGCGGTTACTGAACCTGAGTTCTCGAACTGGGTGGTCGAGGGCAGCAGGTAAACGCCGTCTTTGCGATCGTGCAGCACGGCTGAAACGGTAGGGAAGGGATCCACTACGACCAAAAGGTCGAGCTTTTCCATGGCTTCCTTCATTTCCAGCATACGGGTCTGGGAGTTGGGCGCGTGGCCCCACAGAACCATAGCGCGGGTGTTATCGGGCTGATCTATGTTTTCCTTGGCTTCCAGAACGCCATCGATCCAGCGAGATACGGGAATGCCCTTCTCATTCATCATGGCGAGGGTCTTGCCGTTTTTATCGAATGAGGTAAAACGACTCTTCATCCAATCCAGATCTTCGTCCCACACGCGTGCCCAGTGAGCCCAGGCGCCCGCTGTCAGGCCGTAGTAGCCGGGCAATGTGTCAGCCAGGACACCTAGGTCAGTGGCGCCCTGAACGTTACAGTGTCCGCGGAAAATATTGGTACCGCCGCCGGAGACACCCATATTGCCCAGCGCCAGCTGCAAGATGCAGTACGCACGGGTATTGTTGTTACCGTTGGTGTGCTGGGTACCACCCATACACCAGATAACGGTACCCGGACGGTTGTTAGCCAGAGTGCGCGCGACGCGTTCGAGTTGAGCACCCGGAGCACCGGTAACGCGCTCGACTTCCGCAGGATCCCAGCGCGCGACCTCTTCACGGATTTCGTCCATGCCGTAAACTCGGGTGCGAATGAATTCTTTGTCTTCCCAGCGGTTTTCAAAAATATGCCACAAGATGCCCCATACCAGAGCAACGTCTGAACCCGGGCGGAAACGCACGTACTCGTCAGCATGCGCTGCGGTGCGTGTGAAGCGCGGATCACAAACAATGACCGGCGCGTTGTTCTCTTCTTTGGCTTTCAGAATGTGCAGCAGTGACACCGGGTGTGCCTCTGCAGGGTTACCCCCAATCAGGAAGATCGCTTTCGACTTGTGGATGTCGTTGTACGAGTTGGTCATCGCACCGTAGCCCCATGTATTGGCTACGCCGGCTACCGTCGTTGAGTGACAGATACGGGCTTGGTGATCGACGTTATTGGTGCCCCAGTAGGCCGCAAACTTACGAAACAGGTAGGCCTGTTCGTTCGAGAACTTCGCACTGCCCAACCAGTAAACCGAGTCAGGGCCGCTCTCTTCGCGGATTTGCAACATCTTGTCGCCGATTTCGTTGATCGCCTGTTGCCAGGAGATCTTTTGCCACTGACCGTCTACCATTTTCGTGGGATATTTCAAACGACGGTCATTATGGGCGCTTTCACGCACCGCGGCGCCTTTAGCGCAGTGGGCGCCAAGGTTGAAAGGGCTGTCCCAGCCGGGTTCTTGGCCAGTCCATACGCCATTTTGAACTTCAGCCTCGACCGTACAACCGACCGAGCAATGCGTACACACCGATTTTTTGCGGACTACTTCGCCACCTGCCGACGACGGGGTAGCAGCCTGAACGCGCGTAGACGTTAGCGACAAAGCCGCCAGTCCACCCACTGCGACACCGGAAGCAGTCAAAAAGCCACGGCGGTCCATCGTTTTTGCAGCGAGGGATGAAAGTAAAGATCCTGTACGGGAGCCCTTCGCTACCCCGTTGGTTTTCTTTCTTAACATATCAAGATACCTCTGTTTTTCTTATTCTCGTTTTCTGGAAATGCGACTATTCAAGAGCATCACGCAATCCTGAATGAGTCACGCTCCCTTAAAAGCGAGCCGATTCGAAATATTTACGTGTGTGCTCAGTGTCACGAAGACCACTGCTTTTCGGGACGTCTTTTACAACCTTGGCTGCGGCATTCGGTGCAACGACGACTGCAACCGCCGCCGGAACTGCAATTGCCGCCATGCGCAAGAAGCTGCGACGGCTGTTTCCATGCTTTTGGTCGTCCATAGGACACCTCCACCTGAGTTAAGGGATCGGATCGATCCGCGTTACTGAATTGCAAACCCCTCAGCCTCTACTGCCATGAAAGCCCGACCAAGCGTGCCTACGGGAGTGTAGAAGATCGCAGTTTGCGCTTTCTCTAGATCGGTAAAAAATAACGCTGCCCATTTTGCAAGGTGCGCGTCAAAAAAGGTTTTTTGTGAGGGCAAATCGCTATCGCACGGGAATTCGCCGGTAATAATGCCCGCCATGATTTCACACAGCGTGCCTATATGATCTTCAGGTTCTTTGACGTCCGCATTGGCTTTGATACCCCGGGCCATCAGGTCGCTACGCAGGTCCGCAAGGGGCTTCTCGTTTAAAAATCCGGTCAGGTAATAACTGGCGTAAGGCAGAAGTTCGCCACGGCCGAGTCCAACGAAAAGGCTGTTGTATTCCCTTTCGGCGTCATTGAGCGCGGTACGCTCGGCAAGAGCAGCGAGATTCTTAGAGGCGGATCCAAGAGGGGTGGCGTCACCCTCTAAAGATGCCAGTCCACGAAGCAATTCGTCCGAAGGCGGGCCGCCTAGTAGGACGCTCAGCAACTGATATATTTGGGCGCGCGCGCGATCTTCGTCGCTGATCGAGCGAGGGCACTGAACTTCAGCTGTGTTGGTCAAATCTTTGTCCTTGGAGTTATTGTTTGACGGCTACATTAAATGTTAGTTATATAACCGATTGGCTTTTCGCGCAACTTTGTCTACAAACGCTAATGTTCAAAACGCATCCGGGGGCGATAGCGCGGCGCAGGTTCCGCGTCAGCTTCGGTCACTTTCACCTCAGCCTCAGCCTCAGTCATTTTTGCTTCAGCCTCGATAAAGTTCGCCTCAGCCTTTATAACGGGAGGTTCGAAATGGTGAATGGTGGGCAAGGAATCAGCAGCGATTTCGGGCTTTGCTGTTTCGGCACCCAGTTCTGGGGCGACCGCGGGGGCAACGGTTTCCAGCGCCTCGACCTGAGTCTCAGCTGGCACATCCGTTTTTTTGGTTTTATCGATTAGACCTTGGCCCACCTTATACAAAGTTTTTACGGCGGTGCCTGCAGTGGCGGCATCCGTAAAATCTTCGTCGTAATCATTAAGCCCGTCCAGTACCGCCAGCACCGGGTTGGACTTCCAAAGCGCGCGAAGGGCCTTGCGGCGCAGAAGTTCAGGAATCTCTTTCCGCATAAACCCTGTAATGTCTGTGCCCAGCTCGATAGCGTCGGGGTCAGGCAAATCGTACTTCTCTAACACGTCAAGCTCGGGCATGGCCTCATTAACGGCAAGCTCCTGTTCTTCGGGCGACAGTTCGGACTCAACCGTCGACGCGGGAGCGAGTTCAGCTTCTTTGCCGGCTTTGGTTTTTTTGCGTGACCAACGCTGTAAACGTGACTCAGTCATTAGTGAACTCTTGGCTTTTTAATGTGGGAGGGTGCGCGGAAAACGTCGCTCTGTTGGGGAATACGTGCATCGCCTTTGCCATCCTGGATGCCATCAACCCGGTGTTTGTCGCGACGGCGTTTCTTGAACGGCTCTTCGATGTAGTGCATCTGGATAAACTCGTCGATCCAGGCTGCAAGAGACTCGGGAATAGGCACGGCCTCGACGATGCTTTCACCACTTTCCAGGGAATCCAGAGCTTCGAAGGCACTCGCCGTGATGGTACTAACGAACCAGCCTGATGGGGACTGATTGCTTTCATCACGATCCATTATGATCCACACCGAAGGCACAGCCATATTCAGGGAAACGAGATAAGACTCCACATCGGCGCGAAATAATTCCATTGTGACCGTGCCAGCGTGGTAGTCGACCACCTCGCCGTCGCGTACCAACTCTTTCCAGAACGCCTCCGGTGCGCCCGGTATCACAGCCACTGGCTTCCAGACTTCCCGCGCCCACCGTGTCACGCCGGGCGTCCGGCGAACCAAAGCGCCGACCGTTAATTCGCGTTTCCAATTATCTGCACGATTGTTCATAGTTGCTCTCTTTTTGGTGAACGCTAGCAGAACCCAAACAAATACTCCATTAACCAACTGTGCAATGACAAGTAGCTGTGGCATGCTCGGCAATAGGCAGAGACAACGTATTCGCACAAAAACAACCAAACGGGTCACAACTCCGATGACGGCACATAAAACCCTTCTGTTATGCACCTGCGATAAAACCCAGTCTTTTAACCCCGAGCTACTGCAGAAGGCCGCGGCAGCTGAGCAGGTGATTGCAGTGGACCAACTGTGCGGCAAAAATATGAGAATTGCCGCCGAACACTTGGGTGGCAGTAACGAGTTGCTCATTGCTTGTGGCCAACAGGCTCCCCTGTTCGAGCGTTTAGGCGAGGATGTGCAAGCTGAAACTCAGCATTGCGCGCCGTTCAGCACCATCGACATTCGGGATCGCGCTGGCTGGGGTTCAGCAAACGCAAAGTCCAAGCGCTTGCACGCCAAGCAAGCGGCTTTGATCGCTGCGGCCCAGCTCCCGGCTCCCATGGTGCCCGTGAAAAGCATTCAGTCCAGCGGCGTGTGTTGCATTGTCGGCCCTACCGAGCAGGCCATCAGAATGGCCGAGCTGGTACAGGACGAGCTCGGCGTCACATGCATTGTTAATGATGCGGGCCCAATACAGCTGCCTTCTGCCGGTTACAACGTGGCTAAAGGTCAACTGACAGCTGCACAGGGCGCGCTCGGTTGCTTTAAGCTGGAGTTTGTTCAGCTGCAGACCCTGAATCTCTCGGGTCGCGGCGCCCTCGATTATGGCGAGGCTGAAGCCACCGCCCGTAGTGAGTGCGACGTGTTTATTGACCTGCGTGGTGGCGCGCCGGCGTTTCCCAGTTATCAAAAACGCAACGGCTACTTTTGGGCCGACCCGACCAAAACCGGAGAGTTAGAGCGTATCGCTTTGACGGCCAGGGATCGGGTCGGTGAGTTCGAGAAATCCGTTTATTTCAAGCTGGAAGCCTCCCTGTGCGCGCACTCCCGGGCGAATCAGCCCGGTTGCACCCGCTGTCTGGACGTTTGCTCCACCGAGGCGATTTTTTCCGCCGGGGACCACGTAGAAATCAATTCGGATATTTGCGCCGGCTGCGGCTCCTGCGCGGCGGTTTGCCCGACGTCAGCTGTAACCATGAACGAAACCCCCTTCGAAGCCCTGACCCAAGTTATAGCGGTTATGGCGAAGGTCTATCGCGAGCATACCGACGAGGCCCCGCGCCTTGTTTTTCACACGTTGAGCGCTGGTGCTGACGCCATTGCCTTTTTAGCACGATATTACGATGGGGTGGCAGACGACCTGATTCCGCTGGGCTTGGAGCATGTCGACCGTATCGGCCATGCTGAGATAATGGCGGCGCTTGGCGCGGGCTACGCCGAAGTTCTGATACTGGCGGACAACAAGACAGACCGTCTGGCACTTAGCGCTGAAGTTGAGTTGGCCCAGGCTATGCTCAGCGGTACCAAAAACTCCCCCAGCCGAGTCCGTGTGATCGCAGCCGAGGAACTTGGCGAGGCTGGAGACAACACCGGGCGAGTGAGCGAGCCGGTTTTACTGGTCGGCGGTCGCCGTGACATCACGCGGGTTACCGCCGCCGCAATGGCAGACAGGATCGAAGCGCCGATTGCCCTGCCAGTGGGTGCACCCTACGGCGCAATCGAGATCAATTCCGACAAGTGCACGCTCTGCCTGGCCTGCGTATCGCTCTGTCCCACTGGCGCCCTGGGCGACCATCCGGACCGGCCAGAGGTTCAGTTCACGGAAAACGCCTGTGTTCAATGCGGCGTCTGTGAAAGCACTTGCCCCGAAACGGCCATCATTCTGAAGCCCAGACTGGATCTGTCGAAAGATGCGCTGATCCCAAGAGCATTGCATGGCGAGGATCCTTTCGAGTGCATAGGTTGTGGTATTCCCTTTGGCGTTGCCAGCACCATCAACCGGATTGTTGAGAAGCTGGAGAGCAAACACTGGATGTATACCAACACGGATAATGTTCAACTGATCAAGATGTGTAACGACTGTCGGGTTAAAGCTCAATTCCACGGTGATAACTCGCCCATGGCGATGGGCGAACGCCCCCACATTCGCACCAGCGACGACTACCTAGACAGCTAAAAATCAATCAGGACACAACATGGTTCAATACACTGAAGTAGGCAACCCCGGCTTGATTGCATCCGATGCGCCCCGGCCAAAGGACAAAAATCCGGAGGGGATTGATCGCATCATTGCTATTTCCTCGGGCAAAGGCGGCGTAGGCAAGTCGACAGTGGCGTCTAATCTGGCCGTCGCGCTAGCTTCAAAAGGCCTTAAAGTGGGCTTGTTAGACGCCGACGTCTATGGCCCCAGCCAGCCCCGCATGCTGGGTGTTTCGGGGCGCCCTTCCAGCCCTGACGGGCATACCATACTGCCCCTGCGCAACCACGGTGTGACACTGATGTCCCTGGGCCTGATGACTCCGGATGGCGAGGCCATTATCTGGCGCGGTCCGATGCTGATGGGTGCCCTGGAGCAGATGATGAACCAGGTGGACTGGGGCAGGCTGGACGTGCTGCTGGTGGATCTTCCGCCGGGCACCGGTGACGTCCAGATGACCCTGAGCCAGAAATTCTTTGTTGCGGGTGCCATTGTGGTCTCGACACCTCAGGACATTGCTCTGATGGACGCGCGCAAAGGCATTGATATGTTCAACCGGATGGACGTGCCACTGCTTGGCGTAATTGAAAACATGGCGTCCTTTGTCTGCGACGGCTGTGGTAAAGAGCATCACCCCTTCGGATCCGGCGGCGCCCGGGCTGAGGCAAAAAAGATTGGAGCGCCCTTTTTAGGAGAAATCCCGCTCGACCTGGATATACGTATCGGTTCGGACGGCGGGGTTCCAATTGTGGTGTCAAAGCCGGAAAGCCCGCAGGCTCAAACTTTCCAGCGCATCGCGGATGAAATTATCGCCTCTGACGTTTACGTCCAGGCCACGCGATGAGCGATTCACCTCAATTCCCGCCGCTATTCTCTGGCGAAGTGGTTGCCAAACACACAGATCCGTTTGATAAGGCCGTCAGCCGAGCCATCGCGGGAGTCGATTCAGGCACGATTTTTTACTCCAATGGGGTCGAGACCTTGCGTGCGGCTCTGGTGCTGGCGCCGGAAACACCTTTGGAAGATGCTATTCAAGCGGTCTACGTTGCCCAAATAGGTTTGGCTGAAAGCCTGGGCGCACTGGCGCCGCCGGAAGTGCCTGTGCACTTTGAATGGCCTGATCGCATCAAGGTTAATGGCGCGGTTTGCGGTGGGGTCCGTTTTGCAGCGGACGTGTCAGATCCCAAGGCGTACCCTAAATGGCTAGTCATCGGCATTCATGTGGCCTTCAAGGCTTTGAACGATGAGCCCGGCAAAAATCCGAATGTAACCTGTCTGCAAGAGGAAGGTTGCGTCGAGATCACCCCCATGGCGCTGCTGGAAAGCTGGTCCAAACACACCCTGTTGTGGCTGACCCACTTTATGGATAGCGGATTCGAGCGTGTACACAAAGAGTGGCGGCCACGCTGCGACACCCTGGGCGAAACGATTAGCTACCCAAAGCCCGGTGTCTTTTTCGGACTGGATGAAAAAGGCCGGATGCTATTGCGACAGGATGTCATGACCGAGACACTGAGTTTGATTGAATTCGCGGAGCACACATGAAACTGGCCCGAACCCTGCGCCTGGATATATCTGACCAAAACGTATTTGCATTGCCGGCGCCCAGCGGCGAATGGGCAATCTCGGGCGGATTTGAATTTTCCAACTGGACCGAAGCCGATCTGAAGGGTAAGGCTCGTCAGGCCTTCAGTAACGGTTGGTACAGCATAGAATCGGGTGGGCGCGCCAGTTTTGTGGGTGTTTGCAGCATCACTGAAGCCGAGTTGGAGCAGTTGCGCACAACTCTGGCGATAACGTTTGTTGAGCTTTACGGCGCGCCGGATGTTGAGGCTGCCTACCCCTTCGCCTGCGAAGAAATCGACCAGATGCGCAGCATGTGCGAGGACTTTGAGGACAACACCCTGATGATGGTCAGCCGCACTCTGACAGAGTTGGGTGTTGAGGAGACCTATCACACCCGAGCACCGCAAGATGCTTCGCTAGAAGCCTTTGCTGTCCATGGCGGTTACGAGTAATTATGCTTGGAAGGCGTTACAGTCCGAAGCTGGCATAGGGAATAAACTTCACGGGTGTTCCCGGCTCTATCTGTTGGGCGCTGTCGTCCAAATCCACTAAACCGTCAGACCAGGCCAAGCCGGTAACCCGGCCCGAGCCTTCAGAGCCGAATGCCTCAACCTGCCCATTACGAACCCGAGCGCGCAACATCTCGTTGCGCCCTGGCTTCTTGTTCTTGTGAAAGTTGGCGGGAACCATATAGCCTTGGGGTTCGAACCATTCTCCCCCTGCCAACAGTGCCATCGCAGGTGCGCCAAAGCACAGCGCGCAAACCCAGGCTGCAACCGGATTCCCCGGTAAACCCACCACCGGCGTGCCCTGGAACATGGCCAGCGCCAGGGGGCGGCCCGGTTTAATCGCAATGCGCCAATTACTGATTTCACCATGGGCTTTCAGTGTTTTCGACACATGGTCCTCGTCCCCTGCGGAAATGCCTCCACTGGTCAGGATCAAGTCACACTGATCAGCTCCGCGCTCTAAAGCCGCTTTGACGTCTTCGGCCCGGTCCAGCACGTGGCCCAGGTCCACCAGCTGATAGCCAAGCTGCGCTACCAGAGCGCTGAGCATCGGGCGATTTGCATCGTAAATCTGCCAATCGGTGACTGCCGAGCCGACCGGTTTTACCTCATCACCCGTGGACAGGACTCCGACGCGAAGCCGCTGATAGACATCGGCCGACTCGACACCAACACTGGCAAGGACTGAAATCTGGGTAGGCGTCAGGCGGGTACCTGCCGTGAGAATCCGATCCTGTGCCTTGATGTCTTCACCGGCCTTACGCTGGTTGGCTCCCGCTTTTAACGTGCCGTTCAAATGTAGCTGATCACCGACGACTTCGCAGTCCTCTTCCAGAACCACCGTATCCGTGCCGGCCGGTATCACGGCGCCGGTTAGAATCCGAATAGCGTGCCCCTCAGGTACATGTTCCCTGTAAGGCTCCCCGGCGGCACTTCGGCCATCAATCAAAGGCAGGGCGCAAGGCACCTCGGTTAAAGGCCCTGCAAACGCATAGCCATCGACCGCAGAGTTGCTGCTGGGGGGGTGAGCGCGAGGCGCATAGACATCGCTCGCCAGTATCCGGCCGTTCACCTGCGACAGCGGGACAGCGTGATCCACGCCGACCACTGGATGTAAGCGGGACCGTAACCGCTGCAAGGCCTCGTCTACCGGTGTCCAGTTCACCCCGGGGGGCAGGGCAAAGCAGTCGTTACGAAGCGGGTTCATGGCTTTCCTGTTAATGGCTATTTCGATGGCTTTTTTAGGCTCAGAATAAAGTCGGCTATCCCGTTTACATCGTTCAAATCAAAACTGGGGCCGGCAAAATCCGAAGCATAGTCTGTCGTCACAGCAATGATCCTGGCGTCATTCGGGTGAAGGGGCGCAACGGTGCACTCCTGCCTGTGCGCTTCAATCTTTGGGTGTGAATGATTTTTAAATCCCTCGACTACAACCCAATCGCAGGGCCCCAGCCGGGCGAGCAGTTCTTCAAGTGTTGGTTCGTCTGCGCCGCGCAGCTCGTGCATGATAGCGAAGCGTTGCCCACCCGCCAGTATGACCTCCCGGGCACCGGCATCACGATGACGGTAGCTATCGGTATCGGGTTGGTCCACATCCACCGCATGATGGGCATGTTTGATCGAATTTACCGTTAACCCTCTGCTGGTCAGCTCACGAATCAATGAACTGACCAGGGTGGTTTTCCCGCAGTTTTTCCAACCTACAATACCAATAACGTTCACTTCAGGTTCCGCTCCGCCCACACCAGATCTTCCGGCGTGTTAATGTTGAAAAAGTCGTCCGGGCCAAACAAAACCAACGACTCACCCTTGGCCTGGGTCCATTGGCGGATCTTGCGGACGCCGTCATTTAAGGCGGCCCTCAGATCATGTCGCAAAGCGACCTGCCAACGGCCAAAGGTCGGCTGGGGCAGTCGGCCACGCTCCGGATCCGGCGTGGCGGCCAACACCACCGGGGTATCGCATTCGGCCAATCGTGCTGCCAGATCCAGTGGGAAGCAAGGGGTATCCGCAGCGACACTGATCAGCCATTCATGCCCCTGCTCGGCAGCCCAATCCATGCCTGCGAGCACACCGGCCAGCGGGCCCGGAAAATCGGCGACAGAATCGGCTACCACGGGCAAAAGCAGATCATCAAAACGACTCAAATCCCCATTGGCATTCAACACTAAGGCGGCGACCTGCGGTGTGATTCGATCGATGACACGATGGATCAATGACTGATTGCCCAGCATCAATCGACCTTTGTCACCACCGCCCATTCGGTTTGCCTGGCCACCCGCCAGAATAACCGCGCACTCAGTCATGTTCCGTTCCCATTAATAGTGCTCCGATCGAGTTAGTCACGCTGAGCGCCCTTGCGGCCCATTTTTTTTTCTTCATCGGGAATCTGCGATAAGTCCTGATCAAACACCAGGCGGTGCTGGCCACTGAGGCAGGTAAATTTCTTGCCTCGCATCCGTCCGATCAGCGTTAATCCGACCTGTTGGGCAATATCGACACCCCAGGCTGTAAAACCTGACCGGCTGATGAGGGTAGGGATCCCCATCAGGGCTGTTTTGATCACCATTTCGGAGGTCAGGCGCCCAGTGGTATAGAGGACTTTATCCGACGCCTGAATGCCGGTTAAGTGCATCCAGCCGGCGATCTTGTCGACCGCATTGTGACGTCCGACATCCTCCATGTAGGCTAGAATCTGACGGCCCTGACAAAGAGCTGTGCCATGAATGGCACCGGTTTCCATGTACAGGCTTGGCGTGTGGTTAATCTGGTAGGATAGATCGTAAAAGGTACTGGTGTGCACCGGCGTGTCCGGCAATGACAGCCCGTCGAGCCCTGCCATCATGTCACCGAAAACAGTGCCTACGGCGCAGCCGGAGGTGCGGGTTTTCTTTTCCAGCTTTTCCTCGACATCAGTAACACCCGCGGTGCGGACTACAACAACTTCCAGTTCTTCGTCGAAATCAATCCCCGTGACCTCGTCGGTCTCTTTCAGCATACCCTGATTTAAGAGAAAACCGAGCGCCAGGTACTCCGGGTGATCGCCGATGGTCATTGCCGTGACGATCTCCTGACTGTTCAGATAGATGGTCAGAGGGCGCTCTTCGATCACGCTGATCGACTTCGGTTGACCGTTTTCGTCAACGCCTTCAACCCTACGGGATAGCCGAGGGTCGGCAGGGTTCGGCAGAAGATAGGTCATCGTCATGTTTGTTGCTGTCCTTTCAGAAACGCCACGAGCTTGGGCCTCAGTGGCGGGTCATAAAGACTAGCCTATTTTGCATTGGGGAAAAAGAGCTGTTGTCCGTCTACCTGGAAGTCGGCAATCGCTTTTTGGCCCTGCGCGGAGATGAGCCACTTGTGCCACTTTTCAGCTAGATCGTGCTTGAGATGCGGGTGCTTTTCTTTGGAAAGCAGCAGGCTGCCGTACTGGTTGAACAACACGTCGTCGCCTTCAAAAAGTAGTGTCAGGTTCTGCCGGTTTTTAAATGCCACCCAGGTGGCACGGTCTGACATCACGTAGGCATCCATGGCTGCGGCGGTATTGAGCGTTGGGCCCATGCCGCTGCCGAGTTCGCGGTACCAGTCGCCAGCAGGCTCAACGCCGGCATTTTTCCAGCGGCGCAGCTCGGCGCGATTGGTGCCACTGTCATCGCCGCGTGAGGCAAATGGAGCCTGTGCCTTGGCGATGTTCGCGAACGCTTCGGCGGCGGTTTGAGCTTGCCCGACATTCGCCGGATCATTGTCCGGGCCGATCACTACGAAGTCGTTGTACATAACATCGACGCGCTCAGTAGCATAGCCGTTTTCTATAAAGCGCAACTCGCCGGCCGTATCATGTACCAAAAGGCTGTCTGCATCACCGCGGCGGGCGATCTCGAAGGCCTGCCCGGTGCCTACCGCAACGACACGCACATCGATATCGGTGGCCGCCTTGAACTGCGGCAGAATGGCATTGAATAGCCCCGAGTTTTCGGTCGAGGTTGTCGAGGCAAGCGTAATGTAGTCTTCGGCGTAGGCACCAGCGGCCAGGCTCAGGGTGGTCAAGCCTGCGAGGACGAGGGTTAAGGTTTTTCTCATTTTGTTATTCTCCTGTCGTGCTTTGAAAACTTGCGTTGAACAACTACTTGGCAAAGCCGCAAGAACCGGACTATTCGACCAGTTCTCCGGCAATAAACGCT
This sequence comes from Marinobacter sp. LV10R520-4, assembly GCF_002563815.1. NCBI lineage: Bacteria > Pseudomonadati > Pseudomonadota > Gammaproteobacteria > Pseudomonadales > Marinobacteraceae > Marinobacter > Marinobacter sp. LV10R520-4. The sequence goes on from NZ_PDJM01000001.1 coordinate 2,117,410, forward strand.
CGCGCCTCTTTTGAGGCAGGTGAGCTAAAAAAGGATTCAGCGAGGGTGTGCTCTTTTATTTTTCCGCCGGCAAGAAAGAGCACATCCCCGGCAAGACGTTTGGCCTGGTGTAGGTCGTGAGTGGTCATGACGATGCGTGTTCCCCGCTGATGAAACTCGCGCACGGCGGTTTCCACGGCTTTGATCGCCGCCGGATCAAGCGCGGAAGTGGGTTCATCCAAAAACAGCACAGCGGGGGCAAGCACCCAGGCGCGAGCCAGAGCCAGACGCTGCTGTTCACCGCCCGAGAGCACGCGAGCCGGCGTAGCGGCGCGGGCAGTCAGACCAAAGCGCTCAAGAGCCTCAACGGCGAGCTTCCTGCGGGCCTTGCGCGGGATATTGTTGACCGCCAGCGCGTGGGTGAGGTTGGCAACCGCTGAGCGGCGCAACAGCACCGGGTTTTGGAACACCATTGCTTGGCGGGGCCGCCCCTCGCCGGACCAGGACACCTGTCCCTGGGTGGGGGAAAGCAGGCCGTGGGCCAGTCGCAGCAAAATGCTTTTTCCAGCGCCATTAGGCCCCATAACCAGTGTGGGGCCAGGCCCCGTCAGGGTAAATGAACAAGGCCCTAACAGTGTCTCGCCCAGGTGGCTGAAAGCAACGCCCTCAAAGCGCAACGCTGTTGGCGGGCAAAGCGTGGACGCGGCGTTGAGCAGTGCGTTAAATGAAGTCATCCCACCCGCCTTTTGGCCAATTCGCTCACCACATAAGCGCCTGCATTAATTAGCATTACCAGCGTCAGCAGTACGATCCCGAGCCCCAGCGCTAGCGGAAGGTCGCCCTTGCTGGTTTCCAGCACGATGGCAGTCGTCATTACCCGTGTGACACCATCAATGTTGCCTCCTACCATCATTACAGCGCCCACCTCGGCGCTGGCGCGGCCGAACCCGGCGAGTAATACGGTCAATAGCGTAAAGCGGGCGTCCCACAACAAGGTCGGCATCATTCGTAACCGCGACATACCCAGTGAAATGAATTGTTCCCGGTACTCACCCAGAAGCTCCTCCACCTTTTGGCGTGACAGCGCCGCCAGAATCGGCAACACAAGCACGAACTGCGCAACCACCATAGCCGTCGGCGTAAACAGAAGCCCCAATTCGCCAAGAGGCCCAGCACGCGAGAGCAGCAAGTAGACAGTCAGCCCGGCCACAACGGGGGGCAGTCCCATCAGGGCATTAAGCGCGACAATCACCCCTCCGCGCCCGGGAAAGTGCCACAGCGCGACCGCTGCACCCAGCGGAAACCCCAGCAGGGCCGCAGCCAGCACTGCCAAAAGCGAAACCTGCAGCGATAGAGCCACAATCTGAAATAATGCGGCGTCCAGGTTCATCAGTAACGACAGCGCCACATAAAACGCATTATTTTCCACAGCGGCGTCTCCTTAATATTGAGCATAATGTTGTTTTCCATTACGCTTTGCACTGCTTGTTGAAATCCATGCAGTCTAAAACAGCCTTACGTTTATCCACGCAGCAGGAGATACGATGTCCTTTCCCGCTTACCTCACTACAGCGGAAGTCGCAGATTATCTGCGCCTGAAAGAACGCAAAGTCTATGATCTGGTCAGCCAGGGCGTTATTCCCTGCGTGCGAGTGACAGGAAAGCTGCTATTTCCGCGTCAGCGTATCGATCTGTGGCTGATGAACCATCTGGAAGGGGACGACGCGGCAGGCCTGCCGACTCCACCGGTGCTGGCGGGCAGCCAGGATCCGCTGTTGGAATGGGCTATCAAAGAAAGCGGCGCCGAGCTGGCGTTGTTGTGTCAGGGAAGCGGAGATGGTGTTCAGCGACTGATCGACGGCCGCGCAATGCTTGCCGGTATGCATATCTGGCATGCGGAAAGCCAACGCTATAACGACCCCGCTACGCTAGGCCTGGGCGGCATGCGTGACCTGGTGCTGATTCGCTGGGCGAAACGCCAGCAGGGGCTACTTCTAGCTTATGATAATCCCCATCGCATTTCTCGATTTGAAGACATCGCTCGTCCCGGCGTTCGTGTCGCCTATCGTCAGCTTGATGCAGGCGCGAGCCAGTTGCTGCAGAGTTTTCTTACTCGCGAACGTATCGACCCCAAAGATCTTACCTGGGCCGCTAACCCGTCGCTCAGTGAGGACGATCTCGCTCTGGCCATTCGCCAGGGTGAGGCCGACGTGGGCCTTGCAATCGAAGCCGCTGCGCGACGGCAGAGACTGGCTTTTATTCCACTGCAGCAGGAGCATTTTGATCTGGCCATGCGCCGCCGGCACTACTTTGAACCGGCCTGTCAGCGCCTACTGGCGTTTGCACAATGCAAACGGTTCGCTCAACGCGCCGGAGAACTAGGCGGTTACGATATCAGCGAGCTTGGACAAGTGATGTACAACGCATGAGCGTCCATTGCCTCTCCGTTCGCCGTTAGCCACCAATGTGCTGTGGTCTGCTAAGGGTTCTCGGCCTCATCCGCGACGGGTGCCAGAGGCTCGCCATCTTCGCCCAGGAGCTGGTAATTGTAAGCTGCCTGAAGACCGGTTTGGTCTTCAACCTGTTCCTCCTCCTCGGGCTCATGGTCAATGTAGCGCGGGTACAGAGGCGACAACATTGCTACCAGGATGCCGATGGCGGAAAAGGTGGCAAACGCATTGGCGTAGCCGAATTCGCTCACCAGCATGCCGACAACAGGCGAACCAGTTGCCTGCCCGAGCGAGACAGCCATGAATGGCAGTACCGGCCCCATCGACAATCGGCCCGGCAACAGGCGAATACCGGTCATAAGATAGAGCCCCGTCAGGCTCATATAGGCCAGACCGAAGACCAGCGCAGAGAATGCCGCGAGCACCAGCTGATCAGGGCTGGCAGCAAGCAGTGCCAAGCTCGCGGATAACATCACCAGCATCAGTGAGTGTGTAATGGGTGGGTTGTTGCGATCGGCCAGGTCGGCCACCAATGCACCTCCGATGCCGGCGATGCCAACCGCTAGCCACAGCCACCCGGTTGCAGAGAGCGGTAGGCCGCCGAGGGTGACCAGTAAATCGGGTGCGAAGATCCAGTACGCAGAGGAAACGAAGCCCATCACGAATGCAAACAGCGAAAGCCTGAACAGACGCCACCACTGCAGGGCGCTGATTGGAGTGGTCGACGCAGCGTTCGCGGGAATGACCCGAGACACGGAAGGGATAAAGTACCACGCGGCAACGACGCCAATCCCCGCCAGGATGGCGAAGGACAGGTACGCGGACCGCCAAGCGCCAGACAGGAAAAGAACCACCGGTACGGCAACGACTACACCAATGCTGGTGCCCGCATTCATGACTGAACTGACACGGCCGTGCACCGAGCGGCTCACCATCGCCTGCATGGCGGCCGTGAGCGCCGGCATCATAAGGCCGGTGCAGATGCCGCACGCGAACACGCCCACGCCGAGCGACAGAGCATCAGACGCCTGGCTGATAAGCGCCAGACCGACGACGCCGAAACCACACGACAGAACGGCCGTATTGCGGGCACCGAGACGATCGGCGGAGAGCGGTGCCACCAACGTCGCCAGAAGGAAACTGATAAGCGGCAGTGCGCCGATGATACCGATTACTTCTGGCGTAAGACCCAGCTCGGCCCGGATAGGGGGTACAAATAGACCAAAGGCAAAGCGCGCGAGCCCGTAGCTGATCGCGATTAGCGCAGCACCAAAGAGCGCAAACCCTGTATTCGAGAGAGACTTCATGCCGCCTCCGCCAGTCAGGCATTGAGGATTCGTGGAAACAGGAGCGCGGAAACCGGGTCAGATTTATAGACGCAACTTGAGCTTTATTTAGTTGTACCAGAGATGGTGTTTAAAAATAAACCTGCACCAGTTTTTCCGACAAATAACGCCCCGACGCAGATTCGGGCATTTCGTGAATAAGGTCATGCTTTTCCGAGGACATGCAGGTAATCATCTATGATGAATATGGATGTCATTGGTTCGTTCTAAAAATTCAGACTACTCAGTCTTCGACGTTCGTCAATGACCTGCACTGCTTTGCAGCCAAATCGACGAGGAGGCTCCGATGAAAACCTGGGTGTTGCTGGTTCTGATCACCATGTCGGAGGCGACCATCGGTGTTTTCGTCAAGCTGACGGACGGACGGCCGGATACCGGTTCAGACACAGACATTTTACGCCTTTCTTTTCGCAACGGCATTGCTGATGCTGGCTATGCCATGGGCCAACAAACAGCCCCTTAAACTGCCCCCGTGGCAACTGGAAAGACACCTTTCTGATCGGAGCACTGATTGCGGGGCAGAGTGGCTTTTTCAACTACACCATGACCCTGGTACCCATTGCCAATGCGGTGATTTTCTGGAGCGTTGCGCCTTTCTTCACGTTTATTCTGTCTTGGTTTTTTCTGGGTGAGAAAGCGAAAAAAAGCTATATCCTCATTTTCGCGATCGCCCTGACTGGTATTGTGATTGCCAAACCGCTGCAGGACGGCTACATGCTCGGTAACATGGTGACGCTGGGCGTGGGAGCAATCTATGCGGCCATGATCACCTATTTGCGCCATGAGGGAAAAACCGAAACCGGCAACGATATTGCCTGGTCTCTGCTGTTTGCGGAGCTGATCATGTCACCCTCGGTGTTCGTCGTGGGCACTAGAGATATCACCGGCATGATTCGCTATGAGAGTCTCGGGATGTCCTTGCCTGTCATGCTTTGGGCAGCGGGGCTGGGCCTGATATCCATGGGCTTCGCCTATTTCGGTATCTCGATCGTGCTCAAGTCCATTAACGCCAACATTTATTCGCTGATTGATATCATCGTCTCACCCACAGTCGCTACGATGTGGGGCTTTTTGATCTTCAACGAAGTGCCGGCACTCAGCATGTTGTACGGTGGCGTCATGTTACTCGGCGCCGGTGTCTGGCTGACCCGGGACATGTCCCGGGGCGATCCGGACCGACCAGCCCATGTCTGTCACTCGCAATGTGTACATTGACGAGCGTTGGTCGCAGGCATAAGAGCACGTTTTAACTCGTTTCTTGAACACTGGCTCTTAAATCGCTCAGCGTAACCATCAGCATCATTGGATCAAGGGGCGAAGGGTTGAAGCCCAGCCGTTGATAAAAATCTTTAGCCGACTCTGACAGGGCATGAACCACCATCCCCCGGATACCAATGGCATCAGCCGCCTGGATAACTCGCAGTCCAGCGTCGCGGACGAGGGCTCTGCCCAACCCTGAGCCTTGATACGTACGATCAATAGCCAGCCGCCCAAGTACCACAACAGGAATCGGATCAGGCATGTTCCGCTTGAAGCGCCCCGAGGTATGGTTTGCAACCGCGGCACCGGACGCCAAGGCGTAATAGGCTTTCACCTGATCGCCCTCACACACCACAAAGGTTCGGGATGCGCCACTGGCCTGATTCTTCAATGCACGGCGCTTAAGCCAGTAGTCCAAACTGGACTCTGTAGAATCAAAACGCTCCGTGTCGTGCTCAGGCCCAATGGGTGTGGGCGCAGATAGCATCATTCAGTATCCCAAGGTGCAGAAGCTTGCATGGTCTTACGCAACCGCTCATTCGGTTTCGGAGGCAGGTCCAGCTGTTCAAGGAACGCCTGATACGCCTCCGGTGTCACTGACAGTATGGCCTGATCCAAAATGGCCTCCTCGGCGGCAATGCGAGCTGCTTCAAGAACGAACTCTGTACGATTCTTTCCCCGAGCCTTAGCGGCGCGATCAATTAAGCCACGCTCTTCGGGTTTTATCCGAATGTTCAGGGTTTCACGCTTGGGCTGATCAGTGTTTGCTGAAATCATAATGAGATTCCTCTATTGATAGTTCCAAGCGTAGCAGGGCGTACTGCTAATGTCATTACAGATAAAACGATGTTAATTTACACATCACCTGGATCGATCATGAACTGCATAGAACCGGAACAGATCTATTTCTCGATTGTCAGGCGAGGGCAACGACACATCGCCGGTAACGTAAAATGTGCAATTAAATAAATCTGTTCCAAGTTTTTCCATGTCGTCATTTTCGAGCTGCACCTGATCATGGATGCCAATGGATCAATATGGATGAGGCAGGCAAAAAAAAGCCCCGTTTCCGGGGCTTTAGGGCGTTTCAGTGGGTCTCGCTGGACCCCTTGAAACTCTTGGTTGGTGGAGACGGCGGGAATTGAACCCGCGTCCGCCAGCACTGTGCCTTAGGATCTACATGCTTGTGTCCTTCTACTGATTTAACCTCAGACTACCCGAAGGCCAGGGCGTAAGAGGCGAGTTCTTTAGATCTTAGTCGTTAGCCAGTGAACTCTGGATAACGAAGCATCCCGTAAGCGATGACGTCCTGAAATGTAGCTCTGAGCTACGGGCGACTCAGTCAGGACGACTAGCAGCTTACGCTGCTAGTGAGTAGTTTTCGTCGTTTGCGACTATTGCGTTGCAGCTTTGGATTAACGAGATTGGCTGCCATCTCGACATGCACCCAAGGGTTCGCCACCAGCGTCGAAGCCATGTCGTCCCCTTACCGACAGTATATGTGGGTGCTCCTGCTAACTTCAAGGGCTGTGTGCCAGAGAATTTAAGCCGGTTGCTTGCACTTGCGCCGAGGGGGCTTGGTTTTGACATTGGCAGCGCGTGGTTTTGCGGGGGTTTCAAGTTCGATACCGGCCGCTGCGGCCAGCTCGTAAAAGCTGTTGTGAAAGTAGTCCATGATGGCGTTGGGGCAGGCCTGTATGCTTTGGTCTACGGTAATGCCGAACTGCACGCTGCCGGCCAGGTAAACCGCTTCCCGCGGGCCGGGCACGTTGGTCAGTACGGCTGAGGCTTTGTTACTGAGCATTGCCAAGGCCCGGCGTTCGAGCATGTCCGGGCCGCGGCCAAAAAGATCCAGCAGGCTGTAGGTTACCTGCGCCTGGTAAGACCGTTTGAGCTCGTTCATAGTGTTTTGAATCTGCTGAAAGCGTGCCTTTGGGCCGTCAATTTCGATGGGCAGGCTAACCAGCATCAAGCCAAACTGATTGCCCAGTTCGGAAATGGGCTGGTTCAGTGGTCGCAAGTTAAACGGCACGGCTACGCGGATTCCGCAGTCGGGAATCGCCTCATTGCTTTCTAGCAGGTGGCGGCGTATGGCGCCGGTTGCAGCGCACAGCAGCGTATCGTTAATGGTGCCGCCCATGGCTTTGGCGCAGCGCTTGACGTCGTTCAGGTTAAGGGCTTCGGCCCAGGCGACCTGTTTGCGACCGCACAGGGGTTGGCGCAGGCCGGTTTTTGGATCAAAGGGCATCAAACCCAGCTTCAGCAAGTCCAGGGTGATATCGCCGGCGGTGCCAATCAGGCGCAAAGCGTAGCCTGGCTCTGATCGCAGTGACTGGAACAGAATGCCCGCTTGCTGGCCAGCTACCTGGGCGCTGCTGACAGCCTTGTGCATCCAGCGGTTGAGGGGCTTTAACACGGCTTTTTTAGGTCTGGCTGGCCGCGGTTTTGGCAGGCCAGGCTGCGGTGTTGAGTCGGTGAGCGAAAGCAGTACCCGCACCAGGGATATACCATCAGCAATGCAGTGATGAATGCGCATGATCACTGCGCAGCCGCCCTGGTAGTTGTCGACGTAATCGATTTGCCACAGCGGCCGGCGAAAATCCATGGTGCTGCTGTTCAGGTCACTCACCAGAGCCTGAAGTTCGGCTTTGTCGGCGTTGCCGGGCAGGGCGCGGCGGTGCACGTGGTTATCCAGGTTAAACAGTGCGTCGTCTTGCCAGTATACTTTGCCGCTTTTTTCCACAACACGCTGGCGAAAGCGACGAAATTTCAGAAAACGCTCGTTCAGCACCCGCTTCAGGTCGGCGATGGCAATGGGCGCGTCAAAGATCAGCACCGATGAAATCATCATCGGGTTTTCCGGCGTGTCCATGCGCAACCAGGAAAGGTCGACACCTGACATGGGGGTTTGCGTAATCTTGCTCATGAGCCTTCCTTTAGGCCAGAGGCCGGCGTTATTTAGAGCGCCATCTCAGATATTAGCCTCGCGCAGCACCCGTTGCTTCTGGCGGTTCCAATCCCGTTCTTTTTCGGTGGCGCGCTTGTCGAACAGCTTTTTGCCTTTTACCAGCGCGATCTCGCATTTCACTTTGTTCTTTTTCCAGTAAAGCGCCAGTGGTATGCAGGTATGGCCTTCTTGCCCGACCGAATCCACAATTTTAGCGATTTCCTTGGCGTGCAACAGCAGTTTTCGAGTCCGAGTAGGATCTGCAATTACGTGTGTAGACGCAGTGGTCAGCGGCGTAATATGAGCCCCCAGCAGCCAGGCTTCGCCGTCTTTCAGCAGCACGTAAGAGTCAGTTAGCTGTGTTTTGCCTGCGCGCATGGACTTCACTTCCCAGCCCAGCAGGGACATACCGGCCTCGAAGCGGTCTTCAATGTGGTATTCGTGTTTGGCTTTTTTGTTCAGCGCGATGGTACTGCTTGGAGTACCGGGTTTTTTCTTGCTCATGAATCCCTTATCCGACGTCGCACAAATGTTCCGGCCGGCGATTGCTGGTCCGGCAAAGCGTCTATTGTAGCTCAGGAGTGCCAGACCGGTCACGAATTCACCCGCCTGCTGGCAACAGGTCGTGCGCTACAACCGGTATCGGCTACAATAGGCGATCATTTTTGACCGGATTGTTCATGCCGCCGCATCTTCAGGCACAGATGGGATCATTTACCCGCAAGTCCACGTTTTTCTGGGCGGCGACGGGCGCTACTGTGGGATTGGCCAACTTTTGGCAATTTCCCTATCTGGCCAGTCGCCACGGCGGCGGGCTTTTTATTCTGCTTTATTTGGCCTGCCTGTTGTTAATCACTCTGCCACTGGCGATTACCGAAACGTCGTTTGGCCGCTATAGCCGTCATGGAATGGTGCGGGCGATGGACAACTTCGTGCTCACTGCCAAGCGCTCCCGCAATTGGGTATGGCTGGCTTACTTGAGTGTGCTAGCGGCCTTTGTGGTGTTGTCTTATACCGCTGTATTTGGCGCTATTGCGCTGGCCTGGGTGTTTTTTGGCGCCAGTGGGGACTTTACCGGTAATACGGCCGCCCATGCGGCAGGCGTGTTGTCACGCCTGGTGTCTGACCCGCAACGATACCCGGTGTTCATGGCCTGGCACGGTTTCTTTTTGTTGCTGGTGGCCGGTGTGTCTATGCGCGGCGTGGTTCGCGGCCTGGAACGTGCGTTTCGCCTGCTGGTGCCGGCCACTCTGATTTTGCTTGCGGGGTTTGTCGGGTTTGCAGTTTATTTCGGTGAACCCGGTGCTGCGATCACGCGTATGCTGGGGCTACACCCCCAGGATGTCACGATGGACAGCGTTAGAGACGCGCTGTTTCATGCCTTTTTTACCTTGGGCTTGGGCGTGGGTGTGTGGGCCATTTTTGGTGCTTATAGTTCGCCATACACCCGGTTGAAACGCTCTGTTCTGGCCGTGGTTTTGCTGGATACTCTGGTTGCCGTTCTGGCAGGGCTGGCGCTGTTTGCAGTGGTGGTAGATGTTGATGGTAGTCAGGCCAGCAGGGGTTTTGGTCTGTTGTTTGTGGCCTTGCCTGCGGCGCTGGGCCAGTTGCCTGCCAGTCAGGTGGTTATTGCCCTGCTATTTTTAATGCTGGTAATGGTGATTTGGGCCAGTGCATTGGCGCTGATGGAACCGGTGATTGGCTGGCTGCGGGAGCGCACGGATTTATCGCGGGGCAAAGCGACCTTGCTGGTTCTGGTTTCCTGTTGGCTGCTGGGCCTGCTGTCGCTGTATTCGCTGAATATATGGAGCAGTTATCGGCCCGCGGGCGCAACACTGTTTCGCTGGTTGGAATTGATCTCCGGTGGCGTGTTTATACCGGTTGTTGGGGTGATGTTGTCGCTGTTTGCTGGCTGGTGCCTTACCCGACGTTTATTGCAAAGAATTCTGGGCAATACGCCCGGTTGGTTGTTTGATGGCTGGTATAAGGTAATGCGTTGGGTGTTGCCGCTGGTTGTTGTGTACATCGGCCTGCACTACACATTTATTCTTTTATAAGACAGGACCGTTTTGCCCAATGGCTCATCAGATTGATAAAACCGCGTTGGTGTGGCATTCCGCCGAGCGCATGTTTCACCTGGTTAACGACGTTGCCCGTTATCCGGAATTTCTGCCATGGTGCCGTAGCGCCAGTGTGCAGCGGCAAGATGAGCAGCATGTCACCGCTTCGATGGAAATCGCCAAAGGCGGTTTGAGCCATATTCTGACCACGCGCAACCAGCTCTTGATGCCCGAAGCCATCGAGATGCAGTTGGTGGACGGGCCTTTTAGCAATCTTAGCGGGCGCTGGCATTTCAGGCCGCTACAAGACAACGCCTGCAAGGTGATTCTAACCCTGGATTTCGAGTTTTCCGGATCTTTGGCACGGATGACCTTCGGGCCTATTTTCAATCAGGCGGCAAATACAATGGTAGATGCGTTTTGCCGGCGGGCGGATGCCGTTTATGGAAAAGGCTCATGAGTATTCGGGTAGAAGTGGCTTACGCGTTGCCTGAACGGCAGGAAATTGTAACGGTGGATGTGTCTGAGGGCACCAGTATGTTGGACGCAGTCAAGGCGTCGTCCATCTGTGAGCGGTTCCCGGAGCTGGATCCTGAAAATACTGACATGGGCATTTTTGGTAAGGCAATAAAACAGCCGGGCCAGCATCAAGTGCAGGTGGGTGACCGTATAGAGTTGTACCGCCCGCTCGTGATTGACCCCAAGCAGGCGCGATTGAACAGAGCTAAAAAGCAGTAGGCACTTATAGCTTCAGTCTAGCTTTAGTAGGCGGGCGTCTCTTCCAGCAATTGTGCTTCGTAGTGGGAGAAGCGGTCGTCATCGTAATACACGATAATGCGCTGTTCTTCGATGTCTCCGCCTGCACGTTGGAACGTATAAACGTAATATTCCCGTGATGTGTCTACAGGATTGAGCATCAGCGGTGTGCCCATTACCGCGTGAACCTGGCTGCGGGGCATGCCTTCCGTCAGTGCGGTCAACTCTTTGTTGGTGACAATATTACCTTGTTGGACGTTGATTTTGTAAACGCCGGGAAAGGCACAGCCAGTCAGAAAAAGAGTGAGAATAAGAGCTATGAGCTTTTGCATCGCCGGGGGAAATCCTCTATCTTGAAAATGCCTGCCAATGGCAGATGTCGCACGGGTTGATCCTAAAATGGCGGCCCTATCATACCGGAAGCCGCAAGGCACACCAACGAGTGAATAGTAATATGCCATCTGAAAACGCCGAATTACGAAAAGTCGGTCTGAAGGTTACTCTTCCGCGGGTAAAAATCTTCGGTATTCTTGAAAGCGCTACGCAGCATCACATGAGTGCAGAAGATGTTTACAAAAAGCTTCTGGAGCAGGGTGACGACGTAGGGCTGGCGACCGTTTACCGGGTGTTAACCCAGTTTGAATCAGCGGGCCTGGTGCTGCGGCACAATTTTGAAGGCGGCCATGCAGTATTCGAAATGGCCAGCGAAGACCATCACGACCACATCGTATGTACTGAAACCGGAAAGGTCATCGAGTTTTTTGATCAGGTGATTGAAGATCGGCAGCAAATAATTGCGGCCGAGCACGGTTATGAGATTGTTGATCACAGCTTGACGCTGTATGTGAAACCCATCAAGTCATAAGCCAACTCACGATCAAGCATTTCCCCAAGCGAAAAAAAGGGGCGAGCCTCTGGCCCGCCCCGAAAACTCTCAGTAGAGAGGGGGATACTTTTAGTGGTGGGTTGCTTGCCCCTTGCTGTACATTTCTTTGGCGTGGGCAATGGTTTGTTCCGTCATATCCACACCGCCCAGCATGCGGGCAACTTCGCTGATTCGGCCCTGATCGTCCAGGGTTTCGATTTTCGAGAAGGTCGCTTCCTGTTCTGTGAACTTGCTAACGAACAGGTGTTGATGGCACTGGGCTGCCACCTGCGGCAAGTGAGTAACACACAACACCTGACCGTTTTCGCCGAGTGCCCTTAGCAGCTTGCCCACGACTTCCGCTGTGCCACCGCCAATGCCTACGTCTACTTCGTCGAACACCAATGTTGGTGTGGTAGAGGTTTGCGCCACCACCACCTGGATGGCCAAGCTGATTCGCGATAGTTCACCGCCCGAGGCGACTTTTGCCAGTGGTCGCGCCGGCTGCCCCGGATTGGCGCTAACCAGAAATTCGGTGTCTTCGTGGCCATGAGCCGCCGGCTCGTTACGGTTGTCTGCTAGCTGTGTAACAAACTGCATATTGGGCATGCTCAGCTGAGCCAGTTCTGCCGCCACGCGAATGTCCAGATTCACCGAAGCGTGCTGGCGTAACTGCGTCAGTTGGTCGGCCAGCGCGTTGTATTCCAGTAATTGTTCGTCCAGTTCGGTCTGAAGTTGCTCCAGGCTGCCGGCGCCGCCGTCCAGATCGGCCAGCTCACCGTTCAGCCGCTGGTGCAGGTCGAACAGTTGTTCAGGCATGATGCGATGCTTGCGCGCCATCTGGTAAATCGCACTCAAGCGATCTTCTATTTCTGCCAGGCGTTGCGGGTCCGCTTCGTAATCATCAACAAAGCGACGCAAATTGTCGCCGGCTTCGCTGATTTGTATCTGAGCTTCGCTCAGCATTTGCAGGGTATCGGCCAGCGCTGGAATTTCCGTTGGCAGCTGCTCAAGTTGCTGCAACGCCTGGCGCACCAGTGCAGCAGCGCTGGTGTCGTCTTCAGAGCACAGTAAAGCCGCCTGGTTGCTGTGGTGCAAAATAGTGTCAGCCTGGCTCAACTCTTGCTGTTGCTGTTCCAGGTGCTGCTGTTCGCCTTCTTGCAGGCCCAGTCGATCCAGCTCTTCTACCTGATAGCGCAACAGTTGCAGTCGGGCCTCGGTTTCGTCGGCGTTGTTCTGGCGCTCGACCATTTGCTGGCGGGTTTTATTCCACCCACTCCAGGCCTGACGGGTTTGCCCGGCCAGCTCCTCGGCCCCGGCGTATTCATCCAGTAAGGTGCGGTGGGTATCTTTGCGCAATAACGATTGATGTTGGTGCTGGCTGTGAATATCCATCAGCAAGCCGCCCATTTCTTTCAGGTGGCTTAGCGGGCAAGGTTGGCCGTTGATGTAGGCGCGGGAGCGGCCGTCGCGGCTGATGGCACGGCGCAAAATGCAGTCGTTATGATCGTCTAGCTCGTGCTGCTCCAGCCAGCTGCGTGCAGCGGCAATGGCCGAAATATCGAAGGTAGCGGTAATGTCAGCCCGCTTCGCGCCGTAACGCACGGCGCCGGCGTCTGCCCGCCCGCCCATGGCAAGGCCGAGCGCATCCAGCACAATCGATTTGCCGGCACCGGTTTCCCCGGTAAGGGCGGTCATTCCTTTATGGAAGTGTAATTCCACCCGTTCCGCGATGGCGTAATTGGAAACCGTTAGCTGTGTGAGCATGCCGAAACCTCCGCTCTATCTATATGCTATGTGTCTGAATACTGTTTTTTCATACAGTGACTGTGAATATATACAGGCTTTTTGATTGTTGCAAACTCTATAGCGTCAACTTTGTTGCAAAATGCGGCGCGCATCGGTTGAAACTGCGTCACGGGGCCCCATATCGATTTGCAAACACTTAGTTCCGGCCGTTACGGCCGGTATCCGATTTTGGCAGACCGTGGTCACACCGGTCGCGTTTCACTCATCAGGAGTAGTCATGAGCACTGACGAAAAACGTAACGAGCAGTTTACAGACGAGCTACAACAGGCTGTAGACAATGCCGCAGAAGGCAACGCAGAAACAGCCGAGGCAGCACCAGAAAGCTCACCATCTGCCGACCTTGAAGCACTGCAGGCGAAGGTCCAGGAGTTTCAGGAGCAGGTGCTGCGTTCCCAGGCAGAAATGCAGAACGTGCGCCGCCGCGCCGAAAACGACGTCGAAAAAGCCCACAAGTTTGCGGTAGAAAAGTTCGTTAGAGAACTGTTGCCGGTGGTAGACAGTCTGGAAAAAGCGGTTGAAAGCACCGAAGGCCACGAATCTTCTGGTGACTTGGTGGCGTCCATTCGCCAAGGCGTAGAGCTTACTCTTGGAATGTTCCTGTCTGGCCTCAAGAAGTTTAACGTTGAGCGCCTTGATCCTGTAGGCGAACCGTTTGATCCGCAATACCACGAGGCGATGTCTATGGTGCCGGCGCCTAACACCGAGCCCAACAGCGTGGTTGCGGTTATGCAGAAAGGTTATGTGTTGAACGGCCGTGTTGTACGCCCGGCGATGGTGATGGTGGCCAAGCCCCAAGATGCACCAAAAATTGATGAGCAGGCTTGAAAAATAGCTTAAAGCGCCAATATAGTTTTTAACCAGAACAGTCCGGAGCGATCCTCCGGCCCCAGCTTTCAGAAAGATTTGGAGTGACTCAATGAGCAAGATTATCGGTATTGACTTAGGCACAACCAATTCCTGCGTATCCGTTATGGACGGTGGCAAGGTTAAGGTTATTGAAAACTCTGAGGGCGACCGCACTACGCCGTCAATCGTTGCCTACACCGAAGACGGCGAAATTCTGGTGGGTCAGTCTGCCAAGCGCCAGGCTGTTACCAACCCGTACAACACCCTTTACGCCATCAAGCGTTTGATCGGCCGTCGGTTCGAAGACGATGTTGTGCAAAAAGACATCAAAATGGTGCCTTATAAAATTGCCAAAGCAGACAACGGCGATGCCTGGGTAGATGTAAAAGGCCAGAAAATGGCGCCGCCGCAGATTTCCGCGGAAATTTTGAAAAAGATGAAGAAAACCGCCGAAGATTATTTGGGCGAGAAAGTGACTGAAGCTGTTATCACCGTTCCAGCCTATTTTAATGACAGTCAGCGCCAGGCGACCAAAGATGCAGGTAAAATTGCCGGTCTGGAAGTTAAGCGTATTATCAACGAGCCGACTGCTGCTGCGCTGGCTTATGGTATGGACAAGAAAGGCGGCGACCGCACCATCGCAGTTTACGACCTGGGCGGCGGTACCTTTGACTTGTCGATCATCGAAATTGCCGATGTAGACGGCGAGCACCAGTTTGAAGTGTTGGCCACCAACGGCGACACATTCCTGGGTGGCGAAGACTTCGATATGAAAATCATCGAATTCCTGGCTGACCAGTTTAAGAAAGACAGCGGTATTGATCTGCGCGGCGATTCATTGGCCATGCAACGCCTGAAAGAAGCCGGCGAGAAAGCTAAAATCGAGCTTTCCAGTAGCCAGCAGACCGACGTGAACCTGCCGTACATTACTGCTGATGCCAGCGGCCCCAAGCACATGAACGTCAAGCTGACCCGTGCCAAGCTGGAATCCTTGGTGGAAGATCTGGTACAGCGTACTCTTGAGCCGTGTAAAGTGGCTCTGAAAGACTCGGGTTTGAGCATCGATCAGATTGATGAAGTAATTCTGGTAGGCGGCCAAACCCGTATGCCGCTGGTGCAGGAAAAAGTAAAAGAATTTTTCGGCAAAGAAGCCCGTAAAGACGTTAACCCGGACGAAGCTGTTGCCATGGGTGCCGCCATTCAGGCCGCCGTATTATCTGGCGATGTGAAAGACGTACTGTTGCTGGACGTTACCCCGCTGAGCCTGGGTATCGAAACCATGGGCGGTGTTGCTACATCGCTGATCGACAAGAACACCACGATTCCGACCAAGAAGTCGCAGACTTTCTCGACAGCGGACGACAGTCAAACAGCAGTAACCATTCACGTGGTTCAAGGCGAGCGCAAGCAAGCTTCGCAGAACAAGTCGCTGGGTCGTTTCGATTTGGCTGATATTCCGCCAGCACCGCGCGGCGTGCCGCAGATCGAAGTGACTTTCGACATCGATGCCAACGGCATTCTGAACGTGTCTGCCAAAGACAAGGCGACCGGTAAAGAGCAGTCTATCGTGATCAAGGCCTCTTCCGGCCTGAACGAGGAAGAAATCGAGAAAATGGTGCGCGACGCTGAAGCTAACGCTGATGAAGACCGCAAGTTCGAAGAGCTGGTTCAGGCTCGCAACCAGGGCGACGCCATGGTTCACGCGGTGCGCAAAACCTTGAAGGACGCCGGCGATAAAGTCAGTGACAGCGAGAAAGAGTCGATTGAAGCGTCTGTAACGGAGCTGGAAGAAGCTCTGAAAGGGTCTGATAAAGACGACATCCAGGCCAAGACCGAGAAACTGACGGAAGTTTCCGGCGAGCTGGCCAAGAAGATGTACGCCGATCAGGCGGAGCAGGGCCAGCCGGCGGAAGGGCAGGAAAAAGCCCAGTCGAACACCGCTGATGACGCTGTTGACGCTGAGTTTGAAGAAGTGAAGGACGACGAGAAGCGTTAATCGATTGACCTAGATTTTTGCCAGTAGTTGGAAAACGCGGGTCGCTCCCGCGTTTTCCTCGTTATAACCACGGGATTTGAAGCATGGCCAAGCGCGACTATTACGAGACTCTCGGCGTAAGCCGGGACGCGGACGACAAAGAAGTAAAGCGGGCGTATCGCAAGCTTGCAATGAAGTACCACCCGGACCGCAACCCGGACGATAAAGACGCCGACAACAAATTCAAAGAAGCCAGCGAGGCCTACGAAATACTCGCAGACGCCAACAAACGAGCGGCCTACGACCAGTTTGGTCATGCCGGCGTTGACGGCCAGGGCGGCGGTGGCTTTGGTGGCGGTAATGGGAATTTCTCGGATATTTTTGGCGACGTATTTGGCGATATTTTTGGGGGCGGTGGTGGCCGTGGCCGCAATACCCGCGGCTCTGATTTGCGCTACACCCTGGAACTGGACCTGGAAGAGGCCGTAAAAGGCAGAACCGTTAAAATTACCATACCCGGCCATCGCGAATGCGAAACCTGTGATGGTAGTGGCGCCGAAAAGGGCTCGCGTCCCGAAGCCTGTGGTACCTGTAAAGGTATGGGTCAGGTGCGTATGCAGCAGGGCTTTTTCACCGTGCAGCAAGCGTGTCCTACCTGCCGCGGCGCGGGTAAGGTTATCAAGAATCCGTGCAGCAAGTGCCACGGCCAGGGCCGGGTAAAAGAAGAGAAAAACCTATCGGTTAAAGTGCCCCCCGGCGTGGATACCGGGGACCGCATCCGCTTGTCCGGTGAAGGCGAGATGGGCATAGAGGGCGGCCCTCCGGGCGACCTGTATGTGCAAATGGCCGTGCGCGAGCACTCCATCTTCACCCGCGATGGTCGAAACCTGTATTGCGAAGTGCCCATCAGCATTGTTGATGCCGCTTTGGGTGGCGAGCTGGAAGTGCCAACGCTGGATGGCCGCGTGAAGCTGAAAATACCGGCCGAGACCCAAACCGGAAAATTGTTCCGCCTGCGCAACAAAGGTGTGGCACCGGTGCGTGGTGGCGGTGCCGGCGATTTGCTGTGTCGGGTGACCATCGAAACCCCGGTACGCCTGACCAAACGCCAGAAAGAACTGTTGAATGAGTTTCAGGATACCCTCGACAGCGGTGACGGCGACCAGCACGGCCCGAAGAAAACATCGTGGTTTAGAGGTGTGAAGAGCTTCTTCGACGAAACAAAATTCTGAGGGCAGTCGGATTGCAGTACTGAGGCCTTATAATAGATGCGAGCTTTGAGGGTTTATAAATGAGAGTAGCCATCATCGGCGCCGCGGGGCGCATGGGAAAAGTACTGATCGAGGCCGTTGACGGCACCGAAGGCCTGCAACTGGGCGCGGCTATTGTTGAACCCGGCAACAGCCTGATCGGCGCCGACGCTGGCGACATGACCGGCATTGGAAAAACTGGCGTCGCCATGGCCGGCAGCCTGGCGGACGTGAAAGATGATTTCGACGTGCTGATCGACTTTACCTTTCCGGATCTTACTCTGGAAAATGCCCGTTTCTGCCAGGCTCACGGTAAATCCCACGTTATTGGTACCACCGGATTGTCTGACGCCGAAAAGCAACAATTGGCACAAGTCGCCGAAAATGTACCGGTGGTGTTTGCCCCCAACATGAGTGTGGGCGTAAATGTGGTGCTGAACTTACTGCGTACTGCGGCGGCCGCGCTGGGTGACGACTACGATGTTGAAATCATTGAAGCCCACCACCGCCACAAAAAAGACGCTCCATCAGGCACCGCGCTGCGCATGGGCGAAGTGGTTGCCGATGCGCTGGGTCGCGACTTGAAAGAATGCGCTGTTTACGGCCGCGAAGGCTTCACCGGTGAACGTACCCGCAAAGAAATCGGCTTTGAAACCATTCGCGCGGGCGACGTTGTGGGCGATCACACCGTGCTGTTCGCCACCGAAGGCGAGCGCATCGAAATCACCCACAAAGCCAGTAGCCGCATGACGTTTGCAAAAGGCGCCATGCGTGCCGCATTGTGGCTGAAAGACAAGCCTGCCGGCTTGTACGACATGCAGGATGTGCTGGAATTGAAGCAATAACGCCATCGGGCGGATTCTTCGTGGACAAAAAGCGCCCCATTTTCTACAATAGGGCGCTTTAACTGCATCAAGCGTAGCTTTTACAGCGCCACGGGAAACCTCTTTTGTTCCCGTAGGACAAAACAGCGGGACGGAGCCATAACTCCCTCTCGCTTTTTTGCGACCTGAATTTGCGCCTACGCTCCCGTTCATGACGAACATGACGCCACTCGATGAGGATAGAAGCCTTGAGCACACCCGCAATCCTTGCACTCGCAGACGGCAGCCTGTTTTACGGCACCGCTATTGGCGCTGCCGGCGAAACCAGCGGCGAAGTGGTGTTTAACACCGCCATGACCGGCTATCAGGAAATACTGACTGATCCTTCCTACGCTCGCCAGCTGGTTACACTGACGTACCCGCACATTGGTAACACCGGCGTAAACCCGGAAGACGTGGAATCAGACCACGTACACGCCGCCGCTCTGATCATCCGCGACCTGCCGCTGGCAGCCAGCAATTGGCGCAGCACTCAGAGTCTTGATGGCTATTTACGCGATAACAATATTGTGGGTATTGCCGATATTGACACCCGTCGCCTCACCCGCATCCTGCGCGACAAAGGCTCCCAAAGCGGTGCCGTTGTCGCCGGCGAAAGCGCTACTGCCGAACGCGCTCTGGAATTGGCACAAGCCTTCCCGGGTTTGAAAGGAATGGACCTGGCGAAAGAAGTCAGCTCGAAAGACGTTAGCCACTGGACAGAAACTGAGTGGGACCTGGTCAGCGGTTACGGCCAGCAGGAAAGCCCGTGCTTTAAAATCGTGGCTTACGATTACGGTATTAAACTGAATATCCTGCGCATGCTGGCATCGCGCGGTTGCGACATCACCGTTGTGCCGGCACAAACGCCTGCAGCCGAGGTGTTGGCGATGAATCCGGACGGCGTGTTCCTGTCTAACGGCCCCGGTGATCCTGAGCCCTGCGATTACGCCATAAAAGCGATACAGGACATTCTTGAAACCGACGTGCCGGTGTTTGGCATCTGCCTGGGGCATCAGCTTTTGGCCTTGGCCAGCGGTGCCAAAACTATGAAGATGAACCACGGCCACCACGGTGCCAACCATCCGGTGCAGTGCCTGGCTGACGGCACCGTCATGATCACCAGCCAGAATCACGGTTTTGCTGTAGACGAGGCCAGCCTGCCGGTGAATCTGGAGGCTACTCACAAGTCACTTTTTGATGGCACCCTGCAAGGTTTTCGCCGCACAGACAAAGCGGCGTTTAGCTTTCAGGGCCACCCGGAAGCCAGCCCTGGCCCCCACGATGTGGCGCCATTGTTTGACGAGTTTATCCGCTCAATGGAAGCCCGGCGCACTTAAAGTGTAGGCAAGCGAGGTCGGCCAATGGCCTCGCGTAAAACAGGCGCTGCGCACCGCGCTGCAAGAAATTAAAGTTGCTGACAGGTTGACCAAGACATGCCAAAACGTACCGACATTAAAAGCATCCTGATCCTGGGCGCAGGCCCTATCGTGATCGGGCAGGCGTGTGAATTCGACTATTCCGGCGCTCAGGCCTGTAAGGCTCTGCGCGAGGAGGGCTACCGGGTGATACTGGTTAACTCCAACCCGGCTACCATTATGACCGACCCGGCCATGGCCGATGCCACCTACATCGAGCCTATTATCTGGTCAACGGTTGCCAAGATTATTGAAAAAGAAAGGCCCGATGCTCTGCTGCCGACCATGGGCGGGCAAACCGCGTTGAACTGTGCGCTGGATCTGGAAAAGCACGGCGTACTGGCTAAATACGGCGTTGAAATGATCGGTGCCAACGCCGATACCATCGACAAAGCTGAAGACCGCAGTCGTTTTGACAAGGCTATGAAATCCATTGGCCTTGAATGTCCCCGTGCCGACATTGCTCACAATCTGGAAGAAGCCCACCGCATTGCCGACAACGTTGGCTTTCCGTGCATCATCCGTCCCTCTTTCACCATGGGCGGCTCCGGCGGCGGTATTGCGTACAATCGTGGAGAGTTCGAAGAAATCTGCATTCGTGGGCTGGATTTGTCGCCCACCAGCGAACTGCTGATTGACGAATCCTTGATCGGTTGGAAAGAATACGAAATGGAAGTGGTGCGCGACAAAAACGATAACTGCATTATTGTTTGTGCCATTGAAAACTTTGACGCGATGGGCGTGCACACCGGTGACTCCATTACCGTGGCACCGGCGCAAACCCTCACTGACAAAGAATACCAAATCATGCGTAACGCCTCGTTGGCGGTTCTGCGTGAAATTGGTGTGGAAACCGGCGGCTCCAATGTGCAGTTTGGCATTCATCCGGACACCGGCCGCATGGTGGTGATCGAGATGAATCCACGGGTGTCACGCTCCTCGGCGCTGGCGTCTAAGGCCACCGGCTTTCCCATTGCCAAAGTGGCGGCCAAGCTGGCGATCGGTTACACCTTGGACGAGTTGAAGAACGACATTACCGGCGGTATTACTCCCGCTTCGTTCGAGCCCAGCATTGATTACGTGGTGACCAAGATTCCACGGTTCACCTTTGAAAAATTCCCCCAAGCCGACGCCCGCCTGACCACCCAGATGAAATCGGTGGGTGAGGTGATGGCCATTGGCCGCACATTCCAGGAATCGCTGCAGAAAGCTCTGCGCGGTCTTGAAGTAGGCTCTGACGGCTTTGACGAAATGCTGCCGGAATTTGACAGCGAAGAAAGCCGGCAAACTTTGACCCGCGAGCTGAATGTGCCCGGTGCCGAGCGCATCTGGTACATCGGTGATGCCTTTCGCGCGGGCCAAAGCGTTGCGGATATATTTCGCCAGACCCACGTAGACCCCTGGTACCTGGTACAGATTGAAGACCTGATTAAAGAAGAGCAGGCACTGCAGGCGTCTGGCAAGACCGAGCTGGACCACGCTACCCTGTTTCGCCTGAAGCGTAAGGGCTTCTCCGACGCGCGCTTGGCGAAGCTGATAGGCGTGAAAGAAGACGCCTTCCGCGCTATGCGCCACGGCTTGGGTATTCGCCCGGTGTATAAACGTGTAGACACCTGTGCTGCGGAATTTGCCTCAGACACGGCCTACATGTATTCCAGCTATGAAGAAGAATGCGAGTCGAAACCGACTGACCGCGAAAAGATCGTGGTGATTGGCGGCGGCCCCAACCGTATTGGTCAGGGCATTGAGTTTGACTACTGCTGCGTACATGCGGCTCTGGCGATGCGTGAAGATGGTTATGAAACCATCATGATCAACTGCAACCCGGAAACCGTGTCGACCGATTACGATACTTCTGACCGCCTGTATTTTGAGCCGATCACCCTGGAAGACGTGCTGGAAATTATCCACGTTGAAAAACCCAAAGGTGTGATTGTGCAGTACGGTGGCCAAACCCCGTTGAAGCTGGCCCGCGGCCTGGAAGCCGCTGGCGTGCCTATCATCGGCACCAGTCCGGACGCCATTGACTGCGCCGAAGACCGCGAGCGGTTCCAGAAGCTGATCACCGGCCTGGGCCTGAAGCAGCCCGAGAACGCCACCGTGCGCAGTCACGAAGAAGGCATTATTGCCGCCCGCAAGATTGGCTACCCGCTGGTGGTCCGCCCGTCTTACGTGCTGGGCGGCCGCGCCATGGAAATTGTCTATGGCGAAGCCGAGCTTGAGCGTTACATGCGCAGTGCTGTGCTGGTGTCCAACGACAGCCCGGTATTGTTGGACCACTTCCTGAACGCCGCCATTGAGGTGGATATAGACGCCATCTGCGACGGCAAAGACGTGGTCATTGGCGGTATCATGCAGCACATAGAGCAGGCCGGCATTCACTCCGGTGACTCGGCGTGTTCACTGCCGCCCTACAGCTTGCCCGCAGATGTTCAGAACGCTATGCGTGACGCTGTCAAACAGATGGCGCTGGCGTTGAACGTGGTCGGCCTGATGAACGTGCAGCTGGCATGGCAAGACGGCGACATTTACGTCATTGAAGTGAACCCCCGTGCCTCGCGTACTGTGCCGTTCGTGTCCAAGGCCATCGGCGTGTCTTTGGCCAAAGTGGCCGCGCGCGTTATGGCGGGCACATCGTTGGCGGATCAGGGCTTTACTCAGGAAATTATACCGGCGCATTACTCGGTGAAAGAGTCGGTGTTCCCGTTTAACAAGTTCCCAGCGGTTGACCCAATCCTGGGGCCGGAAATGAAGTCCACCGGCGAGGTGATGGGAATTGGCGACAGCTTTGACGAAGCCTTCGGCAAAGCCGTGCTGGCCGCTGGCGAGCGCCTGCCATCCACGGGCGTTGCCTTCATGTCACTGCGCGATGTCGACAAGCATGGTGCCGAGCACGTAGCGCGTTCGCTGGTTGAATGCGGTTTCAAGATAATTGCAACCACCGGCACCGCCGCAGCCCTGCGTAAAGCGGGCGTGGAGGTAGCGTTGGTGAACAAGGTTCACGAAGGTCGCCCGCACATTGTGGATGCTATCAAAAATGGCAAGGTCCAGCTGGTGATCAATACCACCGACGGCCGTAAAGCGGTGTCGGATTCGTCCCAGATCCGCCAGTCCGCGTTGCAGGCTAAAATCAGTTACACCACCACCCTGGCAGGTGGCGAAGCCTTCTGTCGGGCCATCAAGTTTGGTCCGGAGCGTACGGTTCGCCGCCTTCAGGATTTGCACTCAGGAAAATAAAATTATGTCGGCAAGAGTACCAATGACCACGTTGGGCGAAGCACGCCTGCGTGCCGAGCTGCAGAAGCTGAAATCGGAAGATCGTCCGCGCGTCATCGCGTCCATCGCTACCGCACGTGAGCACGGCGATCTGAAGGAAAACGCGGAATACCACGCCGCCCGTGATCAGCAAAGTTTTATTGAAGGCCGGATTCAGGAAATTGAAGGTAAGCTCGGTGGCGCTCAGGTGATTGATGTCACCACCATCGAAAACACCGGTAAAGTGATTTTCGGTACCACCGTTCATCTGTTGAATACGGATACCGATAAACAGGTTAAATACCAGATTGTGGGTGAAGACGAAGCGGATATTAAAGACGGAAAAATTTCGGTGTCGTCACCGATTGCTCGCGCCTTGGTTGGTCGTAGAGCGGGTGACGTAGTGGCTATTCGCGTGCCGTCTGGCACCGTGGAATATGAAATTGAAAAGGTTGAGTACATCTGATCAGCGATGTGGCTCACACAAAAAAGCCGGTCTGGAATCCCTGACCGGCTTTTTTGTGTCTGCTGTATGCGCAACCTGCAACTTGGTCAGTGCTTAAGGCGTATCAAGTTAGACAGTTTCGGATTGGGTTTCTCGGCGCGGCGCAAAATCACTGCAATTTTACCAATGGTCTGAACAACTTCAGCCTTGGCACCGGCGCACAGTTCGGTCACTGCCTGTTGGCGTGCTTCGCGATCCTGGCTAGCGATTTTTATTTTGATCAGCTCGTGGTCGTTCAATGCCCGCTCCAGTTCTTCCTGAAGGTTTTCGGTCAGGCCCTTGTCACCTACAATAATGACCGGTTTCAGATTGTGGGCGATCGCCCGGTATTCCCGGCGCTGTTCTGGTGAAAGGCTCATGATGCAATCTCTTTATAGCGGCAATTAACAAAAGGTCAGCACTCGTTGTGCTGCCGTCAACGTATAATGTCGGGATTGTAGCAGAAAGTGCGGCGGGAAAAATCGCCGTTAACACTTATCGCCCGGGCCTTTTGCCCATCAGTGGAACGATACCTGCTTCAATCAGTCAATTCCTTTGGTGGTGGTATTGCAATTCGTTATCAAGTCCCCCACTTAAAGAATTCAGGTGTTTCGGTTGCTGGCACTCGCAGCCAGAAATGACCGGCAAGTTTGGTGGCAGCAAGGCCATTTCTGGTGAACGGCCGTAGAAATGGTGTAAGGTGTCGAAAAAGGGCGTGCCATGGCGCAGCCCGGCAATTCACAGGTGGTGATCCTTGAACAATATGGCAAAAAATCTGGTTTTATGGCTGGTAATAGCCGCAGTGCTACTGATGGTGTTTCAAAATTTCACTCCTACCACCAGTGGCCAACAAGTCAACTACTCCCAGTTTGTGGAGATGGTTCAACAGGGCCGGGTAAACCAGGTCACTATTGACGGTCTGCAGATTGAGGGTACACGCCCCGACGGTTCACAGTTCCAGACGGTCCGCCCGCAAGTGGCTGACAACAAGCTGATGGACGACCTGCTGGCCAACAGCGTTGAGGTGATCGGTAAAGAACCCGAGCGCCAGAGCCTGTGGACCCAATTGCTGGTCGCCGCATTCCCGATTCTGATTATTATTGCGCTTTTTGTATTCTTTATGCGGCAGATGCAAGGTGGTGCCGGCGGCAAGGGCGGCCCGATGTCGTTCGGTAAGAGCAAAGCCCGACTGATGAGCGAAGACCAGATTAAAAACACCTTCGCAGATGTGGCAGGTGTAGACGAAGCCAAAGAAGACGTAAAAGAACTGGTGGATTTCCTGAGTGATCCTAGTCGATACCAACGCTTGGGCGGCCGTATTCCCCGCGGCGTTCTGATGATCGGTCCTCCGGGCACGGGTAAAACCTTGCTGGCAAAAGCCATCGCCGGTGAGGCCAAGGTGCCATTCTTCTCGATCTCCGGCTCAGATTTTGTCGAAATGTTTGTCGGCGTGGGTGCGTCCCGTGTACGCGACATGTTCGAACAGGCCAAGAAGCAAAGCCCGTGCATCATTTTCATTGACGAAATTGATGCGGTCGGTCGTCACCGTGGCGCTGGCATGGGCGGCGGAAACGACGAGCGCGAGCAAACCTTGAACCAGTTACTGGTGGAAATGGACGGGTTTGAGGGTAACGAAGGCGTTATCGTGATTGCCGCTACCAACCGCCCGGACGTGCTAGACCCTGCGTTGCTGCGCCCCGGCCGTTTTGACCGTCAGGTGATGGTGAGCTTGCCAGACATTCTGGGTCGCGAGCAGATCCTGAAAGTGCACATGAAGAAAGTGCCTCTGGATGATGACATCAATCCTGCCGTTATCGCCCGTGGAACGCCTGGCTTCTCCGGTGCCGACCTGGCTAACCTGGTGAACGAGGCAGCGCTCTTCGCAGCCCGTCGCAACCAGCGATTGGTGACTATGCGGGAGCTGGAACTGGCAAAAGACAAGCTTATGATGGGCGCGGAACGCAAGTCCATGGTGATGAACGAAAAAGAGAAACTGAATACCGCGTATCATGAATCTGGTCATGCCATTGTCGGGCGCTTGATGCCAGAGCACGATCCCGTGTACAAAGTGAGTATCATTCCTCGCGGTCGCGCTTTGGGTGTGACTATGTTCTTGCCGGAAGAGGATAGGTACAGCCATTCCAAACGCTTCCTTCATGGCCAGATCAGCAGCCTGTTTGGTGGCCGTATCGCCGAAGAGCTGACCTTGGGTGCAGACGGTGTCACCACCGGTGCTTCCAATGACATAGAGCGGGCGACCAGTCTGGCTCGCAACATGGTGACCCGTTGGGGTCTGTCGGAAAAACTGGGTCCGCTGCAGTACGGTAGTGAAAATGGCGAACCGTTCCTGGGCCGTACCGCTGGGCAACAACAAACCGTGTACTCGCCGGAAACCGCGCAGCGTATTGATGAAGAAGTGCGTAACATCATTGATACCTGTTACGAGACCGCCCGCAACGTATTGGTCGAGCATCGCGATAAGCTGGATTTGATGGCCGAAGCTCTGATGAAGTACGAGACTATCGATCGACTCCAGATCGACGATATTATGGAAGGCCGTGATGCCCGTGCGCCAAAAGGCTGGGACGATCGGGGTGGTTCTTCGGGCGGCGAGGCTACTTCAATAGATAAGGAAGATACTTCGACTGGAAGCAAAGTGAATGGCAAAGCCGGTGACGATTCTCAGGGTGGCGTTGGCCGCCCGGCTGGAGAGCACTGAGCGATTTGTAACGCGCTAGTTAGGAAGAAGTAAAAAACGCCGCCCGCTTTAGGGCGGCGTTTTTCATTGTAAGACCCCAAAATTATTTGCCGAGGTTGGAATGATGATGAATTTTGCCGGGCGCACGCTGGACATGACTCAGTGCCACGTAATGGGCGTGCTGAATGTAACGCCTGATTCGTTTTCCGACGGTGGTCGGTTTGATCGCCCACAGCAGGCTCTGGCCCATGCCCGCCAAATGGTGGAAGACGGCGCCAGTTTTATTGATGTGGGCGGCGAATCGACCCGCCCTGGTGCCAAGCCTGTCAGCCTGCAACAAGAGCTGGACCGGGTATGCCCGGTGGTAGAGGCCATCGCCGGCGAGCTGGATGTGGTGATTTCGGTAGATACCAGCGCGCCGCAGGTGATGACGCAAGCTGCGGCCCTGGGTGCCGGGCTGATTAATGATGTGCGTGCGTTGACCCGTGAGGGCGCCTTGCAGGCTGCCGCAAACACTGGTTTGCCGGTGAGCCTGATGCACAGTCAGGGCGAGCCGGATACAATGCAGAACAATCCGCAGTATCAGGATGTGTGCGCACAGGTCAGTTTGTTTCTGGCACAGCGAATACTCGCGGCACAGGGTGTCGGCATTGATTCTTCAAGAATTATGCTGGATCTGGGCTTCGGTTTTGGCAAAAGCCTGGAGCACAATTTGCAGCTGCTGGCGCGGGCAGAGCAATTTACTGTATTGGGGTACCCTCTGTTGCTGGGGCTATCGCGCAAATCTATGTTGGGTGCTATTACCGGTCGCAATGTGGAAGAAAGGTTGCCGGCAAGCCTTGCTACCGCGACAATATGTGCCATGAAAGGCGCGAGTGTTGTGCGTGTGCATGATGTTCGGGAAACAGTAGATGTCGTTAAAATAGCGGCGGCGATCAAAGGAGCGATGTGATGTCAGGCAGGCAGTATTTTGGTACCGATGGAATTCGCGGCCACGTCGGTGAGGGCCCTATTACTCCTGAGTTCATGCTGCGCTTGGGATGGGCTGCCGGCCAGGCGTTTAAACGCGAAGGCCAGCGTAACAGCGTAATGATCGGCAAAGACACCCGGCTGTCAGGCTACATGTTTGAATCTGCGCTGGAGTCCGGCCTGGCCGCTGCCGGGGTAGACGTTAAGCTGCTGGGCCCCATGCCAACACCGGCTATCGCTTACCTTACGCGCACATTCCGCGCGTCGGCCGGTATTGTGATCAGCGCGTCTCACAATCCCCATCACGACAACGGCATCAAGTTCTTTTCGGCCGACGGCACCAAGCTGGATGACGCTCTGGAAGCCGAAATAGAGTACTGGCTGGAACAACCGCTGACCGTGTGTGATTCGGCAGAGTTGGGCAAGGCGTCACGCATTGATGATGCCCCCGGCCGCTACATAGAGTTTTGCAAAAGCACGGTGCCCAACGAATTCACCCTGGAAGGCATAAACATTGTTTTGGATTGCGCTCACGGAGCCACCTACCACGTTGCGCCAAAGGTGTTTCGCGAGTTGGGTGCCAACGTATCGGTGATTGGTGCAGCACCCGATGGTCTAAACATTAACCTCAATGTAGGTTCCACCCACCTTGCAGGCTTGAGCCAAGCGGTTCTGGACAGAAAAGCCGATCTGGGCATTGCCTTTGATGGCGACGGTGACCGCGTTCTGATGGTAGACCGTGACGGTTCCGAAGTGGACGGCGATGAACTGCTGTATGTGATTGCCTCACAGCGCCATGCCGAAGGCCGCCTGAAAGGCGGTGTGGTGGGCACCCTGATGACCAATCTTGGCGTTGAGCTGGCCCTGAAAGAGCTGGGCATTGAGTTTGAGCGTGCCAAGGTGGGTGACCGCTACGTAATGGAGCGCCTGTTGGCGAGAGGCTGGGTGCTGGGTGGCGAAGGTTCCGGCCACATGGTGATTCGTGACTGTACCAGCACCGGCGACGGCATTGTGTCGGCGCTTCAGGTGATGCTGGCTATCTGGAAATCAGGTAAAACCCTTGCTGAAATTCGCCGGGGTATGAGCAAACTGCCGCAGACCATGATCAATGTGCGAGTGACCAAGCGCTTCAACCCGCTTGAGCGCGAAGATATTATGGCCGCCGTAAGCCGGGCCGAGGTCGAGCTTGGCAGCGATGGCCGGGTGTTGTTGCGGGCATCTGGCACAGAGCCGCTGATTCGAGTGATGACAGAAGGCCAGGACGCCGAGGTGATTGAGCGCATTGCCCGGCAGCTAGCGAAAGTGGTTGAAGGCTCGGTTGCCTGATGAGAGATGCCGGCAGACAGTTGTCTGGGTTTGGGGTGTGGAGTATAGTTCGCACCTCTTTCTGGCGAGTTCAAACCGCCGCCTGCTAATGAACAAAGGTATGTTATGCGTCGTCGCATTGTAGCCGGAAACTGGAAGATGAACGGGTCTCACAACCTAGTTGCCGAGTTGGTGGGCCCGGTCGCACATCAGGTGCGTGAACTGGGTATTGAGGCGGTTGTCTTCCCGCCTGCGCTCTATGTTTCCGCGGTGATCAAGGCTGCTGATAACGCAATGGCAGTGGGCGTGCAAAATGTCAGCGAAAAGGCGCAGGGCGCCTATACCGGCGAGATTTCCGCGCCTATGGCCGCCGATATCGGTTGCCGTTACGGTCTGGTGGGTCACTCCGAGCGACGTCAGCTGTTTGGCGAAACCGATGCCCAGGTAGCGGTGAAAACCGAGCAGCTGCTTGGTGCAGGCTTGAGCGCCATCGTGTGCGTAGGCGAAACCCTGGAGCAGCGCGAAGCCGGTCGGGCCGAGGCCATCGTTGCTACCCAGGTGCGCGAGGGTTTGGGCAAGGTGACGCCAGAACAATGGGGACAGGTTGTGGTTGCTTATGAGCCGGTTTGGGCCATAGGCACAGGTAAGACTGCCACCAGCGAAGACGCCCAGGCCATGCATAAGGCCATTCGTGGTGTACTGGAAAATATGGGTGCTCCGGCCGAATCCATTTCTTTGCTTTACGGCGGCAGCGTAAAAGCGGATAATGCAGCCGCACTTTTCGCTGAGCCGGATATAGACGGCGGATTGATCGGCGGTGCATCTTTGAGTGCAATAGATTTTGTCAGTATCTGCCAGGCACTGCCGGCAGATACCCATCGTTAAAGGTTTGCGAGCGTCTTTATGGATTTAATGGAAACTTTGGTCGTTGTCCTGCACGTGGTTATTGCCGTGGCCCTGGTGGGCCTGGTTCTGATCCAGCAAGGCAAGGGCGCTGACGCCGGTGCAGCCTTTGGTGGCGGAGCATCGCAGACCGTATTTGGTAGCCAGGGTAGCGGTAGCTTTTTAACCCGCTTTACGACCTTTTTGGCCATTGCGTTCTTTGTAACAAGTTTCTCGTTGGCGATTTTTGCCAAGCAGCGCGCGGAAGTAGCGGGTGAAGCCGGTATTCCGACGGTTCAGGAATCCCAGCCTTCCGCTGTAGATCCTGCCAGCGAAACCGACGGCGGGCAGAGCGATCTGCCTGGCCTGGAGTAACCGAATTGCCCAAGTGGTGGAACTGGTAGACACGCCATCTTGAGGGGGTGGTAGCGAAAGCTGTGCCGGTTCGAGTCCGGCCTTGGGCACCATATGCAGTGAAAAAATGGCCTGGCTTTCCAGGCCATTTTTTTGGTCAGTCCTTGACCAGTGATGTCTGCGGCTCTATACTCCGTCGCAGATTGGGTGCAGTCGAAGTTCGGCTGGCGTCCGGCAGGCACGGTGCCTGCTAGCATCAAGCGCTGTTTAATCGTGCTTTTTGCGAGTTCTTGCAACAAGCAGCCGCCGTATTATGGGCTGTTTGACTAAGGGGCCTGGCGCATCAGGTCCTGGTGCATGAAAAGGGCTGATACACAGCCCTTTTTTTGTTTTTGTGGTCAGCAAATTCTGAATACGGAGATGGCGTAACTTGTCAGCCAAGATCAAACAGTTGGAAGACATTCTGCGGCCGGTGGTTGAAGGCCTCGGCTATGAATACTGGGGCATTGAATTCCGCGCTCGCGGCCACGAATCACTGTTGCGGCTTTTTATTGACGACGTCGAAAAAGGCATCGGCATTGAAGACTGCGAAAAAGTCAGTCGCCAGGTCAGCAGTGTTATGGATGTGGAAGACCCTATACAAAGCGAATACACGCTGGAAGTGTCATCGCCTGGAATGGATCGTCCGCTGTTCGAATTGGCTCAGTATCAGGCGTTCGTCGGGCACAAAGTGCAAATTCGTTTGCGTATGGCCTTTGAAGGCCGGCGCAAGTTCCAGGGTTTGCTGAACGGTATTGAAGGCGAAGATGTAATTGTGGTGGTAGATGACCACGAGTATCTGTTGCCATTCGACAGTATCGACAAGGCGAACATCGTTCCGGTATTCGAGTGACGCCCTCTTTAAGTTGCACTCTATTTGAGTGACATTTCATTTGAGCGATGCATACGAATACATTAAATGGACGCACAGAATATTTTGAAGGCAGGGTAATTCAATGAGTAAAGAAATCTTGCTGGTGGTTGAATCCGTCTCGAACGAAAAAGGTGTCGAGAAAGACGTGATTTTTGAAGCCATCGAATTGGCGCTGGCCACCGCCGCCAAAAAACGCTTCGAAGACGAAGACGCTGATATCCGGGTTTCGATTGACCGCCGTACCGGTGAATACGATACCTTTCGCCGCTGGCTGGTGGTCGATAACGACGCCGTTCCAGCGCTGGGTACCGAGCTGACCTTTCAGGAAGCTGAAGATATCAGCCCTGACTTGCAGCCTGGCGACATGCACGAAGAACAGATCGATTCGGTCGCTTTTGGCCGCATTGGCGCCCAGGCGGCCAAGCAGATCATCTTTCAGAAAGTGCGTGAAGCCGAGCGCACCAAGATTGTAGACAGCTATCGCAGTCGCGTTGGTGAGCTGGTTTCCGGCACCGTGAAGAAAGTGACCCGCGACAACGTGATTGTTGACCTGGGTAATAACGCGGAAGCGCTGTTGCCCCGTGAACACCTGATTGCGCGGGAAACTTTCCGCATGGGCGACCGGGTTCGTTCCTTGCTGCTGGAAATTCGCACAGATCACCGCGGCCCGCAGCTGATTTTGAGCCGCTCTGACTCGCAGATGCTGATCGAGCTGTTCCGTATTGAAGTACCCGAAATCGCTGAAGAGCTGATTGAGATCCGTGGCGCTGCCCGTGATCCCGGCTCGCGCGCAAAAATTGCGGTAAAAACCAACGATCGCCGTATTGATCCGGTAGGCGCGTGCGTAGGTATGCGCGGTTCCAGGGTTCAGGCCGTATCTAACGAGTTGAATGGCGAGCGTGTTGACATAGTGCTGTGGGACGACAATCCCGCGCAACTGGTCATCAACGCTATGGCGCCGGCCGAAGTGGCCTCTATTGTGATGGACGAAGACCGCCATACGATGGACGTAGCGGTTGCAGCAGACAATCTGGCTCAGGCCATTGGCCGTAATGGTCAGAACGTGCGTTTGGCCACCGAGCTGACCGGCTGGACTCTGAACGTAATGACCGAAGAGGAAGCCGGCGAGCGCCAGGAACAAGAACAGGGTCGCCTGCTGGAGCACTTCACAAAGCACTTGGATATCGACGAAGAATTCGCCGGCGTGCTGATTGAAGAAGGTTTTAGCTCGATCGAAGAAGTGGCTTATATTCCGATGGAGGAAATGCTGGCGATTGAGGGTTTCGATGAGGAAATGGTCACCGAGCTGCGTAAGCGAGCTAAAGACGCATTGTTGAATCAGGCTCTGGCCAGCGAAGAAGCGTTGGACGGTGCCGAGCCTGCTGAAGACTTGTTGGCAATGGAAGGCGTAGACCGCGGCTTGGCGTTCAAGCTCGCAGGCATGGGTATACGCACCATGGAAGATCTGGCGGAGCAGTCAGTTGATGACTTGCTTGAAATTGAAGGTATGAATGAAGAGCGTGCAGGTCAGTTAATCATGACAGCACGTGCCCCCTGGTTTGAAGACCAGGCCTAATTCGGGAGGAGGACCAGTATGGCGGAAGTAACGGTAAGACAACTGGCCGAAGATGTAGGCGCTCCCGTGGATCGTTTACTGAAGCAGATTGTGGAAGCAGGCCTGAAAGCGCGTTCTGAGAACGACGCAGTTTCCAGCGACGAGAAACAGCAGCTGCTGACGTATCTGCGCAAGAACCACGGTGACAGTGAGGCCGAGCCTCAGAAAATCACCTTGAAGCGCAAAACAACCACCACGTTGAAAGCCGGCAAGGCCAAATCCGTGAATGTTGAGGTTCGCAAGCGCCGCACGTATATCAAGCGCGCCGAAACGCAGCCAGACGCAGCGGAAGAAGCAGTGGTGGAAGCTCCGGTTACTTCAGTTGAAGCAACCGCAGCGGTTGAAGCAATCACAACGGCTGAAACACCGGTTACAGCGCCGGAAACTGTGGTCGAAAGCAAAGTTGAAGAAACCAGAGCTGAAGAAACCAAGGCAGAGCCGGTTGCGGCTGAACCAGTAGCAGCGAAGGCAGAAAAACCGGCCGCAATAGCGCCTCAAGATATGCCGATACCGCCGCCTGAAGGCGATGGTAAAGACCGCAAGCCGAAGAAAAAGAAAGAAAACGTTCGCGAACGTAGCGATGATAACGACGACGGCAAGCCGAAGAAGAAATCGGCCGGCCACCGTGGCCCTCGCAGCCGCGCCCAGGATTCGCCACGGGCTACGTCTGACGATGACGACACCAAGTTGCGTAAGCCGCTGCGTTCGAAAAAGAAACCTAAAGAGAAGCAACACGCCTTCGAGAGGCCGACCAAACCTATGGTCAGAGAAGTGGAAGTTCCCGAGATTATCACCGTGGGTGACCTGGCACAGCGTATGGCTGTGAAAGCGACCGACGTGATCAAAACGCTGATGGGTATGGGTGTCATGGCCACCATCAACCAGCCTCTGGAGCAGGAAACAGCGATTCTGGTGGTTAACGAACTGGGCCATACTGCCCGAGCCATCAGTGATGACGCCTTCGAAGAGGCCGTACTGAGCGAGTTCAGCAGCCAGGAAGGCCAGGAACAAGTTAAACGCGCGCCAGTTGTGAGCGTAATGGGTCACGTTGACCATGGTAAAACCTCGCTGCTGGATTACATTCGCCGCACCAAGGTTGCGTCTGGCGAAACAGGTGGTATTACCCAGCACATTGGTGCGTACCACGTAAAAACCGACCACGGCATGGTTTCTTTCCTGGATACCCCGGGCCACGCGGCGTTTACCGCCATGCGTGCTCGCGGCGCCCAGTGTACCGACATCGTGATTTTGGTGGTGGCGTCTGACGACGGCGTTATGCCGCAGACCAAAGAGGCGGTTGAACACGCTCGTGCTGCCGGTGTGCCCATCGTGGTAGCTATTACCAAGATGGACAAAGAAAATGCCGATCTGGATCGCGTCAAAAACGAGTTGTCTGCCATTAACGTGATTCCGGAAGAGTGGGGCGGCGATGTGCAATTCGTGCCGATTTCTTCTAAGTCCGGTGACGGCGTAGACAATCTGCTGGAAGCGGTATTGCTGCAAGCTGAAATTCTTGAGCTGCAGGCGTCTCCGTCTGCACCTGCCCAAGGCGTTGTGGTTGAATCCAGCCTTGAGCGTGGCCGCGGTTCAGTGGCTACCGTACTGGTTCAGAACGGTACTCTGCGCCAGGGCGATATGGTTGTTGCAGGTTCTTTCTTCGGGAAAGTGCGCGCAATGACCGACGAAGCGGGCAAGCAGGTTAAAGATGCAGGCCCTTCTATTCCGGTAGAGGTTCTGGGCTTGAATGGCACGCCCAACGCTGGCGACGAATTCTTCGTTGTAGCCGACGAGCGCAAGGCCAAAGAGCTGGCTGAGTTCCGCCACGTTCGTGAGCGCGAGCAGCGTTTACAGCGTCAGCAGGCAGCCAAACTGGAAAACCTGTTCGAGAATATGGGCAAAGACCAGGTGAAAACCCTGAACGTGGTATTGAAAACCGACGTTCGTGGTTCGCTGGAAGCCATTACCCGTTCGCTGCAGGATCTGGGCAACGAAGAAGTACAGGTGAAGATTGTATCTTCCGGTGTGGGCGGCATAGCCGAAACCGACATCAGCCTGGCCGTGGCTACCAGTGCCGTGATCTTTGGCTTTAACGTTCGCGCCGACAACGCCGCCAAGCGCCTGGTAGAACAGGAAGGCCTGGATCTGCGTTACTACAGCATTATCTACAACCTGTTGGATGACGTGAAAGCGGCTCTGACTGGCATGCTGGCGCCGGAATTCCGCGAAGACATCATCGGCATTGCCGACGTACGCGACGTGTTCCGTTCGCCGAAGTTTGGCCAGGTGGCCGGTTGCATGGTGACTGAAGGCAACGTGTACCGTAACAAACCGATTCGCGTACTGCGTGACAACGTAGTGATCTTTGAAGGCGAGCTGGAATCCCTGCGCCGCTTCAAAGACGACGTGCCAGAAGTACGTAACGGCATGGAATGCGGTATTGGTGTGAAAGGCTATGACGTGAAAGTGGGCGATCAGATCGAAGTATTCGATCGGATTCGGGTCGAGCGCAAGCTTGAATCCACGGGGGCGTAATGGCTAGAGAATTCAGTCGTATTGATCGCATAGGCGATCAGATGCAACGCGAATTGGCTCAGCTCATCCAGCGGGAGATTAAAGACCCGCGGGTGGGCATGATTACGGTCAATGCCGTTAAGGTAAGCCGCGATCTGGGTTACGCCGACATTTACGTGTCCTTGCTGACCACTGAAGAGTTGGGCGCAGAGTCGCCAGAGGTGAAAGAATCTCTGGCGGTACTGAACAAGGCATCCGGGTTTCTGCGTGGCCAGGTTGGCCGTGCGATGAAGCTTCGCGTGGTGCCTCTTCTGCGCTTTCACTTTGATGAACTGCAGGGTTACAGCCGCCGCCTGGATGGCCTGATTCGCAAAGCCGTGGGTGACCAGCCCGCGGTAAGTGATGATGACAACAACCCGGAGCCTAACGCGTGAGCCGCAGACACAAAGGCCGCGACGTTAGTGGCATTTTGGTGATCGACAAGCCCCAGGGTTTAACCTCTAATGGCATTTTGCAGCAGGTTAAGCGTTTGTATGGGGCTGCCAAAGCCGGCCATACCGGAGCCTTAGATCCGCTGGCCACCGGCGTATTGCCACTGTGCTTTGGCGAGGCCACCAAGTTCTCGCAGACCATGCTCGACAGCGACAAAGCCTATATCGCTACCGCCCGCTTGGGTGAACGCACCGAAACCGGTGATAGCGAAGGCTCTGTGGTAGAAACCCGACCCGTGCCGGAAGGCCTGAACGCTGACATTTTAGAGCCCTTGCTGGACCGCTTTCGTGGCGATATCCAGCAGGTGCCTTCTATGTATTCGGCGCTCAAGCACAAGGGCCGCCCGCTGTATGAATACGCCCGTGAGGGCATTGAAATTGAGCGCCCCGCCCGCCCGGTCACCATTTACGAGTTGCAGTTACTGGCTATTCGCGACAACGAAATGGACATTGCGGTTAAGTGCACAAAGGGCACCTACATCCGCTCACTGGTGGAAGACATCGGCGAAGTGATTGGCTGTGGTGCCCATGTGATTGCACTGCGCCGTACCCTGGCTGCAGGCTTCACATTAGCCGACGCCCACGACGTACCGGGTATGGAAGCCATGCGCGAGCGTGATGAAAGCCTGGACGGCTTGCTGGTAGCGCCAGATGCGGCACTCAGCATGTTTCCCGAGTATCGTCTGAGCGGGCCGGTGCTGGTGTCGATATTGAATGGCCAAGCAGTTAGAATAGAAGAGCAGCTTGAACAGGGTTACGTGCGCGTTTATGGCAATCAAGACTTTGTTGGGCTGGCAGAAGCATTCCCGGACAGCGAGGGCACCCAGTTGGTACCCAAGCGTTTGGTAAAAACCGACGACCGCCGTTAGGCGAGTCGTTTAGCCGAGCTGTAGAGATGCGCGGTTCGGCTGTACTCTTAAGCATCGCAATATATTGAGGTGGTTTATGGCACTTTCTGCCAACGAGAAAGCTCAGATTGTTAAAGATTACCAGCAGGCTGAAAGCGATACCGGTTCCCCTGAAGTTCAGGTGGCACTGCTTAGCGCTAACATCGACAAGCTGCAGGGTCACTTCAAGATCAACAAGCAAGACCACCATTCACGCCGCGGTCTGATCCGTATGGTAAACCAGCGTCGTAAGCTGCTGGACTATCTGAAAGGCAAGAATGCTGATCGTTACCTTGAGCTGATCAAGCGTTTGGGTCTGCGTCGCTAATTTGTTTCGACGGCCTGAGAGCCGGGGCATGGTTATTTGCTCTGGCTAACCAACCGGCGGCGGCGCTTGCAAGAGCGCTTTCGCCGGTTGTGTTTTTTTATCTGGCGCAGAACAGCAGTTACCCACATGGGTGAGTAACTGAATCAATCGGAAAGATATTCAGGAGTTTTTTGTGGAACTTAATCCCGTAACTAAAACGTTCGAACTTGGTGGCAAAACCGTTACTTTGGAAACTGGCCGTATCGCTCGCCAGGCCACCGGTGCCGTACTCGTAACCATCGACGATATTTCTGTGCTGGGCACCGTTGTCGGTGCCAAAGAAGCCAAGCCTGGTCAGGGCTTTTTCCCGCTGACCGTCAACTACACCGAAAAAACCTACTCTGTGGGCAAGATTCCCGGTGGTTTCTTCAAGCGTGAAGCGCGTCCTACTGAAAAAGAGACCCTGACGTCACGCCTGATCGACCGTCCTATTCGTCCGCTGTTTCCTAATGGTTTCATGAACGAAGTCCAAGTTGTGCTGACCGTTATGTCAGCCAACAAGACTCAGGATCCTGACATTGCTGCCATGCTGGCGGCTTCTGCAGCCCTGGCTATTTCTGGCATTCCGTTTGAAGGCCCCATCGGTGCGTCCCGCGTTGGCTTTACCAACGAGCGTGGCTACTTCCTGAACCCGACTCATGAAGAGCGTTCAACCTCGCTGCTGGACATGATTGTTGCCGGTACCGAAGACGCCGTGCTGATGGTTGAATCCCAGGCCAAAAGCCTGAACGAAGACCAGATGCTGGGCGCCGTGCTGTTCGCCCACCAGGAAATGCAGACTGCCGTTAGCGCCATTAAGGAATTTGCCGCTGAAATTGGCAAGCCCCGCTGGGCATGGCAGGCTGAAGCTGTAAACGCCGAACTGATGGGCGCCATCAAGGCTGACTTTGCTGACGCTATCGCAGAGGCTTACAGCATCCGCGATAAGATGGACCGTTACGCACGGCTGGGCGAGATCAAAGCCGCGGCCGTTGCAAAATTGGCCGGTGACGAAGAAGGCAAGCACTCTGCTGAAGACGTCAAAAAGTGCTTCGGTAAAACCGAAAAGCACGTTGTTCGCCAGCAGGTTATTGATGGCAAGCCGCGTATTGACGGCCGCGACACCAAAACCGTGCGCCCGATCAAAATTGAACTGGGCATTCTGCCGGGTGCTCACGGCTCTGCACTGTTCACCCGTGGCGAAACCCAGGCCATCGTGACTACTACGCTGGGCACGTCGCGCGACATGCAGATCATCGATGCCTTGGAAGGGGAAAGCAAAGACCCGTTCCTGTTCCACTATAACTTCCCTCCGTACTCTGTTGGTGAAGCGGGCCGTATGATGGGCCCCGGCCGTCGTGAAATTGGTCACGGACGCCTGGCCAAGCGTGGCCTTCTGGCGGTAATGCCAACGGTTGAAGAGTTCCCGTACACCATTCGTGCGGTGTCTGAAATCACCGAATCCAACGGTTCCAGCTCTATGGCATCGGTGTGTGGTTCCAGTCTGGCACTGATGGACGCAGGCGTGCCTATCAAGTCTGCCGTGGCCGGTATTGCCATGGGTCTGGTTAAAGAGGGCGATAAGTTCGCCATCCTGACCGACATCCTGGGCGATGAAGATCACCTTGGCGACATGGACTTCAAAGTAGCCGGTACCAAAGAAGGTATCACCGCGCTGCAGATGGACATCAAGATCAACGGCATCACCGACGAGATTATGGAACTGGCCCTGGAGCAAGCCTACGGCGCTCGCCAGCATATCCTTGGCGAGATGAACAAGGTGATTGCGGCTTCGCGTACCGAGCTGTCATCACGTGCGCCTAGCATCACCACCATCAAGATCAATCCGGAGAAAATTCGTGACGTGATCGGCAAGGGCGGTTCTACCATCCGTTCTATCTGCGATGAAACCGGTGCGTCTATTGATCTGGACGACGACGGCAACGTGAAAATCTACGCCGACAACATGGAAGCGGCACAGGCTGCGGTTAAGCGGGTAATGGAAATTACCGCTGAAATCGAAGTGGGTGCTATCTACCAGGGTCGCGTTGAGCGCATCGTCGACTTCGGCGCGTTTGTAAACATTCTGCCGGGCAAAGATGGCCTGGTGCACATCTCTCAGATTTCTGACCGTCGCATTGAAAACGTGACTGATGAGCTGAAAGAAGGCCAGGAAGTTCTGGTCAAAGTGCTGGATGTAGACAACCGTGGCCGCGTTAAGCTGTCTATGAAGGAAGTAAAAGAAGGCGAGAAGCCGACTGACCTTTCTGCCTGATAGTTCGATGGTGTGGGGACAGACTTCAAGTCTGTCCTCCGTCTTACTCTTTGCTCAACTTGGGGACAGACTTCAAGTCTGTCCCCGGCTCTGCTCAGTCCGTCCCCGACTTTGCTTGGTCTGTCCCCGGTTCTACTCAGTCCGTCGCTGATCCCTTCGTCTTCAGAAAATCAATCAGGCTCTTTTGGTATTCCGGCAGCGCGAAAGTCGCCGTGTGGGGCGTGTCGGTTTGCAGAAACTTCTTTGGCTCTCTCGCCGCCTGGTACAGGGTTTCGCCGTTGGCAAAAGGGATAATGCCATCGCGCACGCTGTGAATCATCAGTAGCGGTGTAGGGCTTATACGGCCGATGTAGTCTGCGCCTTCGTAGTCGTCAGGAATGGTCCAGCTTAGAGGGGCCTGAAGCGGCCAGGTGAGCCAGAAGCTGGCGAGTTTGTCGCGGGCAATGGCACGAAAGCCAGCGAAGGCGCCGTCGAGGATCACGCCATTCAGGGGCGGTTGTTCGTTACGCTGCTGCCACTCGGCGGCCAAGGGGATGGCCAGGGCGCCGCCCAGGCTTTGACCCAGTAAGAAGATGGGTTTGCCTTGAGTGTGTGGCTGCTGGATTAGCCAGCGCATTCCGCTTTCTACGTCGTGCAGGGCGCCTTCAATATCCGGTGCACCGGTTGAGCGGCCATAGCCGCGGTAATCCAGCGCGAAGACGTTGTAACCTTCGGCCGGCAGCCAGGCCACGTTCATAATGTGGCTGCTGATGTTCTGAGCGTTCCCGTGTAAGTAGTAAACCGTGCCTTTGGCGTTATTCGCCTCTGCGTCGCTGCCAGCACTTTGTAGAGTCACCGCTGGTAACCACCAGCCGTGTAACACTTCGCCGTCTGGGGTATTGATGAAGGCGTTACTGTATTCCAGATTTAGCCGGTCTGGGGTAATGTAAGTGGTCTGGTCCGGGAAAAAGAACAGGCCACTGCAACCGCTTAACGCGAAAGTAGCAATCAGCAGGCCACACAGAGCTCGCATGTTATTTCCCATATCGACCAATTTGATTGATTCCATTCTCATCAAAAGCTTTGTATATTTTTTGCATTATCTGGTCGGACTGAAGATGGCCATCAAACCATCGCAACTGCTGCTCAATATTTAACCGATACGGAATGTAACCTAAGCTGATTCCCTCTTTTACCAGCTCGTCTAAACACGAGTGCGCATTACTGACCGACAGCTCAGAAGACTGGCTGAATAAAATTGGAACGGTGCTATCTATCAAGTCATGGCGTAAATTTGTGAAGGTGATCAAAGGGTCGATGTTGTGTTTCCTGCAGACTGTACGCACATGTTGTGTGTACCTGATAACACTATCCGGAGACATGGGGATAAGGGGTGCATACCATAACAGCCCGCATTTGTCCTTTGCAGGATCCTTAATAGCCGACTGTTGTTCAGGAACAGTGGTTCGCCAATAGCATAGAGGTTTGGCGATCTCATTGGGCCTTCCGCGCATAATCTCAATGCTGGCAGCGAGCGACTTTAACTTGTCCTGAATCGCTGGTAGAAACCACGCGGGCATTTTCCCAAACACTGATTTTGCGATCTTAATTTTTACATCACCCGAAAATATTATGTGATGGGCATGGGGTTTGGCGGCTTTTTTTATGAGCTTTTTGACTTGTTTAACAACACTGGGCTCACCGTATATTGAACCCACAATGGTCCAGGCAGCCACCATTTCCTTTTTTGTGATCGTTTCTATCTGTTCGCTGCTTAATAGATTACCTGTGTCTTTATTTGGATTTGGTTTCAGCATTGAAATAATGCGAAGTCGATCCATCAGATTTATCGAGCCAACAATGCCCTCAAACTTTTCCAGCGTACTTTTAATAAATTCTATTGCAACTCTAACGTCGTCGTCATTTTTGTAATCAATATAAAATGAATCAAATCCGGCGGGAATTCGTTTTAAGCGAATGGTGGCTTGATAGACAACGCCAAGTCCTGATTGTGTAAAAAGGCCATCGAGGTAGGGGCCAACATTCCATTTATAAGTCTGATTCACCAGATCGGCCTGGCCCGCTTCAGACGATAACTGACTCAGTGGTGATTGATAATGCTGCCCGTTCGGCAATATAGCTTTGAGATCGGTAAGTGCTGCAAAATGGTCCTGATGGGGTGTTATTCCATAACCCCTCTCCAGAGCGTTTGCCAGAATCGAGCAGGACGCGCCTGCTCCAGTAACCGGTACCATGAACGGAAGATTATTTTTCTCGAAATAGCCACTAAGCTGGCCTTGAGTGACGCCGGGTTCAATCCTGACCAAGCCCAAGTACTCGTTGACCATATCAATGTTATTCAGTAGCGACAAATCGAGGATGACCGAATTGCCGCTGGATAAATTGGGCAGGGACGTGCCATATCCCCAATTATTTCCAGTCGATATGGGGTAAAAAACGATCTTAGTTTGCCCGTTTGTCGCGAGCTTATTCGCTAACTGAAATAACTCACTGATTACCTCAATTTTTTTAACCTTTATCGCACCGTAGAGATTTCGCGATATAGATTCAGTACCCTTGTTGTAAAGCGTGTTTGCCTGATTTTGGTTGAATACTTCACAGTTTTGAAAATTATCAAATCCATTTGAAGTTAATAGTAAGTGCAAGTCTTGTGTCAAAAGAATTCCTCCACTTGGAAATAATGCGTCTACTATTGATCAGTAGAGTGTTTGATGTTTTTTAACATCATCCTGAAACCCCTAGCCAGGTGCGCGTGCAAAAGTTCGGCATTGATATAATAGGGCGCTCGCCGGCCATGATAGTCAACGACAGGTCCTATTTGTCTGAACCTGATACCCACAAAGACCATATTTCTGGCCAGCCGCGGCTCCATCATTACGTAGGCGTGTTTTTTACCCAGCTTCATGGCCAGTGAAGCGGCAGAAAAATACAAGCCAATGGCAATAAATGAGAAGCAGCGTAATTCATTTTTAGAATATTGCACTACATTGATGCTGCCCGTGGCGGCGCCTGGAAATTTGTCCGTTTGACGCCGGCGGAATGAAGACGGCACGGCCAGTCTTGAAAACTCACAGACGTCCTCTCTGGGGAAGTTGGTCGGCGAATAGGCAAGATCCGTAATTGTGTCCAGGCAGTACTTCTCAATGGGTAATGCTTCTCTGTTCTCTTCTTTACTATTAACAATACGTACTGTGTCCGCAAACACATTGCTCGACCTGTGTCTGACAAGGCAGTAGGCAGCGTGAGAGTCAAATTCGTCTGTCTCTTCGCCGGATTCGCGCAGAGCCTCCCATCCCAGTTCCTCGCAGTAAACCTGATGGCGTATTTTGTAGGCTTCACGCTCCAGTTCAGCTGTTGTGGCGATGTAAAATGAGAAAAACTGCATAAAACGACCACACGTAGCATTGGCTTCCCTTAATTTTAATAAGGAACTCCAGGCTTTTCTAATATTCAATTTCTGCTTTATAGTTGTCCAGGACCCGCCTTCTTTTTTGAAGCCAGCTCTTTTTTTAACGATTTTTTTACTGCGTTCTACGTAGCCCTCATATTCCTTTTTACTTAAAAGTAAGCGTGCAAACCGGCTTGCCATGTGTTTTGCATCCTGTTGAAGTGGTCTTCACGATTGAACTCGGCGAACACGCTGAATTCGCGGCCAAGGTGCCAGCTGGCTTTGCTGTAGAGCTGGTCTTGACGGTGTTGGCTGCTGATAATCCAGGCTTTGGTTTTCACCCCGGCCAACAGGCTAAAGCGGGGTGTCTGGTGCAGAAGTCCCAGATCAGCGCCGGGTGCTGCATCGTAGCCGCGCCCTAAGTCGTCATCAATTTCCAGATCCGCCGTTGCCAGCGCAAACGCCTGCGTATTGCTAGCAATACGCCAGCTGCCGCCGGCACCGCCGTCCAGATAGGGCGCCAGAACTCTTTCACGACCCGTATCCGTGCGTCGGCCACCAAAGCTGACTTGCCACGACAGCGGTGAGAAAAAGCGATTACGGGGGCTCAGCGAGCGCACATCAATGGCGGTAAACTGCTCGAGCTGCAACTCGTTGTTATCGGTGTAATAGCGAGCGTCAAATCGCAGAAACTGCAGTTGAGCCCCGCTCCGGTAGCCTTCGGGAGGATCCAAGAAATCATGGTATGCAGGGCGAAAGCTCAATAGGGAGAAGTTGCGGCCGCTTGACGCGTACTCTGCGCGACCGGCGCCTAGGCTCAAACGGAAAGTGTCATGGCCTTGATCGTCTCGCACCAACGGCCTCGGCGGCTGCCCGGGCTGGTCTGCAATCAGTTTACTGCGTTCTCGCAAAAGAGCATGTGATAGCGGGGCAGCGAAGTCACGGGGCCAGCCATCGGCTTCGCTCTGGTAGCGTACGTAATCGTAACTTGCATCCAGCACGGCGGCCCGGTCGACCTCGTTGAGTGCCATCAGCTCCGCACTGTCCGGTTGCAGGTAACCGTTGGCCAGGGCAGAGGCAATGAGCTGCTGTTGGGAGCCAAGAGATTCCAGCGAATAGCTGACCGCGGTTGCGGCCGAGGGCCGGTATTCCACATTGGTTACCAGGTTCTTTTCGATTACCCAGCGCACGGTATCTGTTGGAATGGCGTGGGTATTTACCTCATCCAGCAGGTCAGTGCCCGGCCGCGCCACATCGATCAGTGCCAGCAGGCGGTAAGCGCAGTTCTCGTCAAAAAAGTAATAATCAAAGTTCTTGTCCTGAATCTCCCAGGCGTGGGCGGTCATTCTGTCGACCTCACTTTGCGTCAGGTTTAGCTGATACTCCCATAAATCCCGATGTTCAATGTCCGAGTATAGACGGATTTTTTGGTAGTAGGGCTGAACCGTGGTAATGCCCGGGTAGCCACCAAAAATACCGCGATAGGCAAACATCAGCTCACCGTCGTGGGCGGCGGCATCGGCGGCGTAGGAAATGGTGTTGGCCAGTAGCAGGTTAGTGTTGTTGTCATCTTGAGGTGGGTTCAGGCGCAGAAACGTATGGCCGAACATAGACGACGGGCTGTTCAGATAGGACGCCGCAAACACCAGGGTAACGGTTTCCGTGTTTAGCTCATCCTGCCATTGCTGATACGCGGGGCAGTCAACCGCAGGCAAATTCAGATTCAGCTCTTGTTGCAGCCAGGTTGATCGGGCTGGAAATCGGCAGCGCGCGTGCAGGTCTCCGCCGCCCGGCTGTTGAATGGCCGCAAGTGTGGCCACTAATTCAGCCTTTGGGGAGAGCTTGCCGTCGGCACTGAGGAAAAATGCATCGTCGTCGGCCTGGCTTTTGAAACCGCTGCTCAGATTGGGCTGATGGTAATGGCCCAGTGTTAGCCAGCCTGGCGATAGGTGTAGGCTGGCAGGTACGCTGGTTGTTACAGCCAGGGCCGGCATTGGCAGCAGCGCCAATACGGCTGCGGCTATTCCAGAAAGAAGTGTTTGGCCCATGGCAGGTCACAGAGTCCGTAGTGTTTAGAAAAAAAAGTGCGCCATCACTGGCGCACTGGTATCGCGGTATTT
The DNA here is from genome assembly GCF_002563815.1 of Marinobacter sp. LV10R520-4. Lineage (NCBI taxonomy): Bacteria > Pseudomonadati > Pseudomonadota > Gammaproteobacteria > Pseudomonadales > Marinobacteraceae > Marinobacter > Marinobacter sp. LV10R520-4. The sequence goes on from NZ_PDJM01000001.1 coordinate 2,161,728, forward strand.
CTCATGAACCTGGAAATATCAGGCAGCGACGTACTTGCTCAGGCCGGCATCTTGTTGCAGCAGAGCAACAATGGCGCTAACAGCCTGGTCAGAGGTGGTGTCTGCGTTGGGGAAAATAGTCGCGAAGTTATTCTGCAGAACGCTGCGGAAACTGTCACGGTCAGCCTGTTCTACGCCCAGTAGAACAGCCAGGGTGTCCAGGTTTTCGCCGTTGCCACGTGACATGTCACGAGCTACTTTATCGATGTTGCTGTCCATGTACATGGCCATGGATTGAACGGAAGCATTGGTTGAGCAGCCCAGAGTACCGGTAGTCATACCGAAAGTTTGGTTAAAGAATGTGCCGTTGGTGGTTGCCGCCAGTACGTGCGGGGCAATACCGGACTGTCCTTTCCAGATCATGGCGCCAACGCCACAGCCCGGCTGTGCGAAGGCCATAGAGGAAGCACCCAGAAGAATTGCACCTGCGATCAGTTTTTTCATTATTCACTCCTTGGTTTTTGGTATAGCTGTTGTCGCAGCGATAGTGCCGAATGATGCTGAAAGTACCGAACGTAGCACGCAACCGCTTGTCGGAGTATAGCCAATTTTTCCGACGCACTAACTGTGATAACGGAAAAAGTCTGGTTTTATGGTTATTTACCGCACAGTTCCAATACTTACCCGCCCAGATACGCTTCCCGCACTTGCGGATTCACCAGCAGGTTTGCACCTGTGTCATGCAGGCGAATGCGCCCGGTTTCCAGCACGTAACCCCTGTCGGCTAAATTCAGCGCCTGGTGGGCGTTCTGTTCTACCAGAAATACCGTCATGCCGTCATCGCGCAGTTTGCCGATAATCTCAAAAATCTGTTTGATAATCAGCGGTGCGAGGCCCAGGGACGGCTCGTCCAGAATGATCAAACGCGGTTTGCTCATGAGCGCGCGGCCAATGGCCAGCATTTGCTGCTCGCCGCCAGACATGGTGCCGGCGCGCTGGCTTTCCCGCTCTTTCAGGCGCGGGAAAAGTTCGTAAACGTGCTCCTGGCTTTTGCGAATTTCTGATTTGGTGTTGAAAAAACCACCCATGTGCAGATTTTCTTTCACCGTTAGTCCGGAAAAAATACGCCGGCCTTCGGGCACTATCGCAATGCCGGAGCGCATGATTTGCGAGGTCGGTTCTTTGGTGATGTCGCGGCCTTCCAGCACCACCCGGCCAGCACTGGCCTGGGGGCTGCCGCAAACGGTCATCAGCAGTGTGGTTTTGCCGGCGCCGTTGGCGCCGATCAGCGACACAATTTCGCCCTCATTTATTTCAACCGATACGCCGTGCAGGGCTTCGATTTTGCCATAGTGGGTGTGTACATCTTCCAGTATCAACATGGCTGGTCCTCAGGCCTCGCCCAGGTAGGCTTTGATAACGTCTTCGTTTGCACGCACTTCCTGCGGTGTTCCGCTGGCCAGTGGGCGGCCCTGGTTAATCACCGTAATTCGGTCGGAAATATCCATTACCAGGTTCATATCGTGCTCAATCAGCACCACCGACACGTTGTAGTCTTCTTTCAAGCTGACAATCAGCTGGTTCAGCTCCAAAGTTTCCGCCGGGTTCAAGCCGGCTGCGGGCTCGTCCAGCATCAACAGCTGCGGTTTGGTGACCATGCAGCGCGCTATTTCCAGGCGCCGCTGCTGGCCGTAAGACAGGTTCCCGGCATCAACGTTGGCCTGTTCCAGCATGCCTATCCGCTCTAGCCAGTAGGCGGCGCGGTCCAGAGATTTGCGCTCGCGCTCACGGTAGTTCGGCGTTTTTATCAGACCGGCCAGCAGGTTGGTGTTCAAGTGCCGATGCTGTGCCACCAACAGGTTTTCCACCACCGACATTTGAGTAAACAGCCGCACGTGCTGAAACGTGCGCACCATGCCCATGCGCGATATTTTGTAGTCCGGTTTGCCCTGAATCTCCTTGTCCTGAAAGATGATCTTGCCACCGCTGGGCTTGTAAAACCCGCTCATACAGTTAAATACGGTGGTTTTACCGGCGCCGTTGGGGCCAATAATAGAGTGAATTTCCCGTTCCTGAACATCCAGACTTACGCCGTCTACCGCCAGCAGTCCGCCAAAACGCATAGCCAGGTTTTGTATTTTAACGAAATGAGCGGAATTCCAATTCAAAATCTCTGATTTAGTGTTGGATGGATAGCGACTATTTTGGTCGGTCCTGGTTCTCAATGTAGGCACGGAGAACGTCGATCGGCGCCCCACCCACTGACAATAAGCAGTACGATCGGCTCCACAGTGCGTTTGTGCCCCCGTAAAACTCTTCCTGATTACGCATAAGAGTCAGCCATCTTTAGCAGCCTATAGGGCATAGGCGGTGTCCGGGCTGCTAATGTCAGGAACCGCGGAAGCATGGCTTTGAGATCGTAGCGCCGATTGAAGCGGTATTCGAACTCAGCGAGGTAGCGAGGGGCATGCTGCTCCCGGATAGCGTGGTAAGTGCCAGTGATCGCGTTCTTAACGTTGCCGAGCAGGGTGTTGACCCAGTTGAACTCAGGATTTGCCACGCTGGCACGACCGCCTCCGGTGATGTGGCGCTCGTGGACGCAGGTGGCCGTGTCAAAGGCCCGGAAACAGTTGAGACCATCGCTGACAACGTGGCTTCCGGGCGCAATGGCCTGTTGGCCATAGCGACGCACCTCGGCCAAGGTAAAGCCACTCACACGGCGAAGCTGAACCCGCATCGGGTGGCCCTCGCCATTGGTTTGCACCGCAGCGACAAAGGGGAATTTATGCTCGGCACCACGACCTGGTTTTCCCGACCGTTCGCCGCCCAGATAGGCGTCATCAATCTCGATGCGGCCGCTGAGCCTCTCTCCCTGTGCGATCGTGCATGACCTGCAGCACCTTGTGTTTGAGCTTCCAGGCCGTGTTATAAGTGACACCGAGATCCCGAGACAGCTGCAATGCCGAGAGACCGCTCTTACGCTGGGTCAACAGATAAATGGCCAGGAACCAGGTGGTCAACGGCAGGTGAGTCGCATGAAAGATCGTGCCGGCGGTCAGTGACGTCTGATGATGACAGCGATGGCACTGGTAATGCCCCTCGATAGCCGGCAGCCGGTAGCATTGCCGCAGTCAGGGCACACAAATCCCTTGGGCCAGCGGTGCTGGAAAAGGGCTTCCTGGCACTGTGCTTCTGTGCCGTATTGCTTGAGAAAAGCCGGCAACGACAGGCCGGGCTGGAACTGGATTGGGTTACGTGCCATGAGATTGCCTCCTGTACTGTATATAACATCAGCATATACCAGAATGGCGGCAGCGTGGCTGATTAACGTGAGTAATCAGGAAACTCTTTGAGCTGAGCGCCATACTCCTTTTTGATCATTCGGCTGCTGACGGTTTTCAGCGTGTTGATCAGTTTTGCCGGTGTAACCATCGGGTGAAGCGTGATCAGTGCGTGGATGTGATCGGCTTCGCCGTTAAATTCGTCCAGACCGCAATCATCGGCGCTTAACAGTCGGATGAACTCATCTTCAAGCCAGAGCAGCATCTCGTCATTCAGGCACTTGTTCCGATATTTGGTCACCAACACCAAATGATATTGGAGTTTGTAAATGCACGAGTTGTGACTTCTTTTCATCGAAAATTTACACTGTATAAACGATTGACACCAATTTGGTCAAGCCGTAATATTATCAACATGAACAACGAGAAATCAACCCACATTCGCACCCAGCAAATCCTCATTCGAAAGAATCATGAGGCGTTTCGCGGGGCCAGCGTTTGCACTCAGATTGTTCGCAGGATTAAAAACGCCACGTCCTATGTAATGCAGCACCATCCTGACGGCAAAGACCAGAGGCTGTCGCATCGCGACGCTGATAAATGGCTGAAGAGAAACAACTCGGAACTGTACGCCAAGCTCCCATCGGCCATTGCCCAGCGGAGCACGCAGATTGTCGGCCAGGAATGGAAGGCGTTTTTTGCCGCCTTATCGGCTTTCAAGAAAACACCTTCAGCCTTCAAAGCCCAACCGAAGAAGCCTGGTTACGCCCACAAAGCGGCCACCGTCCACATTGGACGAAACGGCTTCAAGTTCGTTGACGGGACTCTGCACTTTGCCAGCGACGTGTTGCCACCGATCAAAACGCAGTTTCGGTTTTCGCAAAAATGGAACGCGTCTGTCGGCGACACCGTTGCGCTTGAGGTGCGGATCGTACCCAAGGGCAACTGCTTCATTATCGAAATCGTTTACAACGAATCAAAGATTGTGGAGGCGGGCCACTTTTGCCGTCTTCTCGACACATCCCGCAAGGCCGGGATCGATTTAGGCATCAACAATCTTATCGCTCTCGCAACCGATCAGCCGGGCGTTCGCCCTGTTCTGATCAACGGTAAAGCGCTGAAATCGATCAATGCCTGGTACAACAAACGTGTGGCCAAACTTCGCTCTCAAGGCAAATACGCCCACATCCGCGCCGTGACGAATAAACGCAATCGCCGGATAAAAGACCTGTTGCACAGGGCGTCCAGCAAGGTGATCGCTTATTGCCTGGAGAACAACATCGGGACGTTGGTCATCGGTTATAACAAACACTGGAAGCAAGAGGTCAACATTGGCCGCGTGAATAACCAGAAATTTGTCGGTATTCCGCATTCGATTTTGATCTCTCAAATCCAATACAAGTGCCAATCCCTCGGCATCACCACCGTTATTCAGGAAGAGTCGTACACGTCCAAAGCCTCTGCTTTGGATAATGACTTCCTGCCGGTTTACGGTGAAAAGCCCAAAAACGTCTTACCACTGTTCAGCGGAAAGCGAATCCGCCGAGGGTTGTATCAAAGCAAACACGGGATCATAAACGCCGACATTAACGGTGCTCTTAATATCCTCAGAAAAGCAACGGGTGAGGCCTTAGGGCTAGCCTGTAAGGGGTGCGTGTCCAACCCCATAACGATGGATCTTTTGCCCAGAAAATCCGTTGTTATTAGAAGGGAAAATACTGCGCAGCCGATGGCCGCGTAGTAGGTTTACCCAGATACCAACTCAAAATCTTCGATTTAGTGTTGGTAATTCACGCATTGCCTGTTACTCCTGCGTTGCCTCAGCACCGGAAAACCCAAAAGCAGGCCGAATAGCCCTGCCAGCAAAGCCCCCAGGGGCAGCGCCATCCAGAACGAGATGCCGTAATACTGCGATAACAAGGCAAAGGTATAGGCGCCTACAGCGTAAAAAGCCACGTAGCCCAGGTCCAACAGGCCAGCCAGACCAACCACCACGTTCAGGCCCAGCGCCAGTATCACGTAAATGAGCACCAGGGTGGCCAGATCAACCGCGCCGCGGGACGAGAAAAATGGCCAGAACAAAGCCACAACCACTAGCCCGGTCAGTACCCAGCTTTCCAGTTTTGCCCGTTTTTTTTGCTCCATGGGCTTACGGCCGGTCAGTGGGTTCAGGTCGTTCACAACGCCCAGTTTGGCCATCACGCTGTCACGGAAAAGTTGGAACAACAGCACCACTAAGGCCGCGCATGCAATGGCGATGATGGTGGTGGCGTCGGTACCGGTGAGGACAATATTGATCCCTTCGGCTTCCAGATTTAGCCCTAGAATGGGGTAGGAGATAACAATGGTTACGATGGCACAAAAGAGTGCGTGCCGAACATTGGAAGCAGCCATCAGATTTTTTCAACCTCCGGTTTGCCCAGCAGGCCGGTCGGTTTGAACAGCAAAATCAGGATCAGCAAGCTGAACGAGATAACGTCTTTGTATTCACCGCTCAGGTAGCCTGAAGTCATGCTTTCAGCGATGCCCAGAATGAGCCCGCCCAGCATCGCACCCGGAATGCTGCCGATACCGCCCAATACCGCTGCGGTAAACGCTTTCAAACCCGCGATAAACCCAAACAGCGGGTCAACCGAACCGTAGTACATGCCCAGCAACAGGCCAGCAACCGCCGCCAGTGCGGCGCCAATAATAAAGGTGGCGGAGATGATGCGGTTGGTGTCTATGCCCAGCAGGTTGGCCATGCCCAGATCCTGAGATACGGCGCGACAAGCGCGACCGGTGCGTGAGCGCGATATAAACGTCGACAGCACGGTCATACAGATCAGGGTGGTTACAAGATGGTGATTTGCATGTACGACAGCGACATCTGGAAGGCGCCTTCCGAACCAAAATTGAAACCGCCTTCGATCAGTAGGGGGAAGCCAACGTTGCGGGATCCCTGAGCCAGATGCATGTAATTTTGCAAAAAAATGGACATACCAATGGCGGAAATCAGCGGGATCAGGCGGTGCCGACCGCGCACAGGCCGGTAAGCCACTCGTTCTACTGCCCAGCCCATCGAACTGGATACAAGGATGGCGCAAACCAGAGCCACAACCAACCTGCGCCCAGCAGGGCAGCGGATGCGGCGATGGCTGCTACGAGCTTTTTAACGTTACTTTTCATTATTAGTTTCCTGTAATCAGGGTTTTATTGTAATGCTCAGGCATTAACAAAACACCACCGCTTGGTTGTTGTCAAGCGGAGGCTATGCAAGGGCGTTATCTTGTCGTGAAACTCGCCGTTTGTCTTCTATTTGATGGCTGTCAGGCTATATAAAAGTTGGTGTTGATTGATGGTTTTTGCCGCGGATCGTGATATAAACAACTCTAAATTTTAGTGGTATAAGCATGGCAGGGGCGGCGCGTTGACCAATTATGACGAAGTATTAGTAGCATTACGCCGGGTAATCCGCGCAACAGACCTGCACTCAAAACGATTGAGCAAGAGCGCCGGTCTGACCGCGCCGCAGCTGTTGATTATGCGGACCATACGGGATTTGGGCCAGGTCACTATTGGCACCATCGCTGATAAAATCAGCCTTAGCCAGGCCACAGTAACCACTATTTTAGACCGGCTGGAATTGCGCAAATTGGTGTACCGGGTGCGCAGTACTCAGGATAAACGCAAAGTACACGCCCATCTGACGGAAGCCGGCGGCGAAATTTTGGCCCGCGCGCCCAACCCGCTGCAAGAAGACTTCATCAAAAAATATCAGGCCTTGGCGGAGTGGGAACAAACCATGATTCTGGCCTCGTTGCAGCGAGTGGCTAATATGATGGACGCAGACCACATAGACGCATCACCGGTTCTGGATGTAGGCCCGGTACTGCGTGAAGATGGCTGGAAGGAAACCTCTAAGTAAGTCTGCCTGGTGGTGTGGCAAGTCGAGGCCGCAGGTCAGGATGAAAACCAGCGGCCGGTGCGTTAGTGCATAACCGCGCCTTTCTTTGGCTGTTGGCCAAAGCAGACCTGAAACACATCGCTGTAGTGTTTCGCAAAACTGACCGCAATGCCTTCTTTCAAGTACCCCGGTAGCTCGTCATAATCGCCCCGATTAGCCTCCGGCAGTATCAGCTGGTTGATCTTCTGCCGCCGCGCGGCAATCACTTTCTCCCGTATTCCCCCGACTGGCAGTACCTGCCCGGTTAGCGTCAGTTCGCCGGTCATGGCGATGTTCTGCTGCGGCGCTTCACGGCGGGCAATTGACAGCAGCGCCGTGGCCATAGTAACGCCTGCGCTTGGGCCGTCTTTCGGCGTCGCGCCTTCCGGCACGTGCAGGTGGACCAGAGATTTGTCGAAGAACACCGGGTCGCCTTTGTAGCGTTTCAAGTTAGACGCCACAAAGCTGTAAGCAATCTCGGCGGATTCGCGCATTACATCCCCCAGTTGCCCGGTCAGTTTGAAACCGCGCTGGCTGTTGTGAATGCGCGAGGCCTCAATGCTGAGCGTAGCGCCGCCCATGGCGGTCCAGGCTAAACCGGTCACCACACCAATGCCTTTCATGGATTTTTCTTTGCGGAATATAGGCTGCCCCAGGTATTCCTGTACGTCGGCAATGCCAACGCGAATGGGTAAACCGGGATTTTCCAGCAGTTTTACGATGCCCTTGCGGATAATTTTGTGCAGCATCTTTTCCAGACCACGCACCCCGGCTTCGCGGGCATAACCCTCAATCACCTGTTTTATGGCGGCGTCAGAAATGTTCATCTGCTTTTTCAGCAGCCCGGCGCGTTTCAGCAGTTTCGGTAACAGGTGGTGCTTGGCGATCGCCAGCTTTTCTTCCGCTATGTAGCCAGACAGGCGAATCACGTCCATGCGGTCAAGCAGCGGCCGCGGAATGGTATCCAGCTGGTTGGCGGTGCAGATGAACAGTACTTTTGACAAGTCCATGCGCACATCCAGATAGTGGTCCAGAAACTCGCGGTTCTGCTCCGGGTCTAGAGTTTCCAGCAGGGCAGAGGCCGGGTCGCCCTGATAAGACGCGCCAATCTTGTCGATTTCATCCAGCATAATGACCGGGTTGGCCACTTTTGTGTCTTTCAGTGCCTGCACGAATTTTCCGGGCATGGCGCCAATATAGGTGCGGCGATGGCCTTTAATTTCGGCTTCGTCACGCATGCCGCCAACGCTAAAGCGATAGAACTTGCGCCCCAGTGCTTCCGCCACCGAGTGGCCAATAGAGGTTTTGCCCACGCCTGGCGGGCCGACCAACAGCAGGATGGTGCCGCTGACTTCTTTTTTGAAACTGCCCTCGGCCAGAAACTCGATAATGCGGTTTTTCACATCGCCCAGGCCGTCGTGGTCTTTGTCCAGAATCTGCCGCGCCTCGGCCAGGTCGAAATGATCCTGTGAGTGCTGGCCCCAGGGTACCTGGGTTATCCAATCCAGATAATTGCGGGTAACGCCGTATTCCGGCGAGCCCTGTTCCAGAATTCGCAGTTTTTGCAGTTCTTCATCAAAACGTTCGCGCACCGCTTCGGGCGGGTCCAGTTCCGCCATGCGCGCTTCAAAACGTTCGGCGTCGGCGGTTTTGTCGTCTTTCGACATGCCCAGTTCGCGCTGAATCACTTTCAGCTGTTCTTTCAAAAAGAACTCACGTTGGTGCTTTTGTACTTTCTGATTCACTTCCGCACTGATTTCCGATTGCAGCTTGGCCACTTCCAGCTCTTTACGCATCAGCAGCAGCACTTTATCCATGCGTTGCAACAGCGGCACGGTATCCAGTACTTCCTGCAATTTCGCGCCAGGTTCGCTGGTCATCGAGGCGCCGAAGTCGGTCAGCGGGGAACTGTCTTCCGGGCCGAAGCGCGTCAGGTACTGCTTCACTTCTTCGCCGTACAGCGGGTTGGTGCGCAGCAGCTCCTTTATGGCGCTGATAACGGCCATGGTATAAGCCTTGGTTTCGTCCAGATCTTCAGCAGGTTCTTGCGGGTATTCCACTTCAACCAAGTAGGGTGGGCGGCGGCGCAGCCATCGCACAATGCGAAAGCGCTGTAAGCCCTGGGCAATAAACTGAACCTTGCCGTCTTTTTGCTGGGCGTGGTGCACGCGCACGGCGCAGCCCATGGTGGCCAGCTCTTTGCTATCAGGCACGCCCTTTTCGCTGGCCTCGTTGTCAACGTAGCAAATGCCCAGCATGCCGTGATCGGTTTCCCTCACCTTTTTCAAGGTTTCGTGCCAGGGGTTTTGATTGACCATGACGGGCTGTACCTGGGCGGGGAAAAACGGCCGATTAGACACCGGCAGCAAATACAGGCGCTTGGGCAGCGTCTGTTCAGACAGTGCCAGGCCTTTGCTGTCTTCGTCTTTGCCTATGTACTCGGTTATATCGTCTTCGAGCTGTTCCAGAGATTCATTGCTGTTGTCGTCTGTCATCATTTTGCGCGGGATACCCCGTCCTTCAGGTCGGGGAGGGATAGCGCGTCGTGCGTTAGCGCGACTCGTTTTTCCTGCCTCCCTCCTCCTTTGGTTGGTTGGGTTGGATGTGATAGCCGTAGCCATCCGCTCGCTGGGTTAAAGCACAGTGGCGATGAGATATTCCTTGAATAGCACCACTACTTGTCTGGATATTGAAGCTGCCGGTTTTACGAACCGCCACACGACCCAACCAGGTGCCGGCTTTCGTGCCTGTTGGCACAACGGCTCGCACCATGTCGCCGGTCTGAAACCCTTGGACTTTCTTCTGGCGCATCAGATAGCCACGAGGGAAACCGTATCTTGTGAGTCTGGTACGCTGATAGCTGCCACGCCCGGTGGCCTTGATCGCCAAGATTGGAACGTCCCAGCCCTCTACGATCTCGACTTCTCCGACGCAAGCCGCATCCAGCGCGTGTGTCTTTGGAATTTCCAGTCTCTGCCGATTGAATTTCGTGCGACCGCCGGTACCCACTTCAACAGACAGACCCATTTGCTTCAGTGTCTGATGCAATGCCCACCGGGTGGAGTTGACCGCTGAAGCGTCTCTTAGGGGCTTTTTGCACTGTTTAAGGATGCGATCCGGCCTGGCCTGGTGGTTTTTCAGCCGCTTGGACGATGCAAAGAAATCAGCAAGTGGCTGCCTGCCTTTCTCCCGATTGCATGGCCCGCACGCCAATGTCAGGTTGCTGATCCGGTTCGAGCCACCGTTGGCTTTTGGGTCGATATGCTCAATTTGCAGCGGCGTGTCTTTGTCGGCGCAATAGGCGCACTCGCGCCCCCACTTCTCCAGCAGGTATTCACGGATCTCGTAGCCGAGCAAGGTGCCTTGCTGGTACTCGACACCGCTGACTTCCGGGTTTTCCATCTTTTGCGTATCAAACCGAACCAGTTCCTGGCTGATAGACACAACCGGCACCAGAGATCGAAGCCGATTCAAGAATCTGGGTGCCCGGTAACGCAGCTGGTTGCGACGCCGGCGGCGAAACGCCCGACGTTGCTCCAGTGACTTGCTGATCTGACGACCGCGATGGGCCAACTCCATTAACGCCAGAACGTGTTGCTTCTGGCCGCTTTCTCGAACCACTGCAATCCCGCTGGTTTTGCTGCCGGGATCGATCTTGATACGGACCGGCTGTGTGATGCCACCGGCACGGTCTTTCAGCCGGATCGTAAACGGATACGCACGCACCACCAAGGCTCGACCACGGCCGAGCAAAAGCCGTGAGCGCTTTTCCGAGCACGGCATTAGTGGTTGCTTGCGTCTATCCAGTACGAAGACCGACATCGTTTTCCTTTCAATGAATGCCCTTACGGGCCTTGTGACGCAAATCTTGCGATTCGTCTCCCCTCGGGAATGTCCGTGACCGGCTCCTGCGATGTCGCAGCGACTCACACCTTCGGCGTTTTACCTTTCGCCAGCATGATCTGAGTCTTCCAGAGCGCCGAACTGAGGAAGCATTCGGCGGTGAGTCTTAACGACCTGTCACGAACGTAGCGGGTTGGTGTCCGCTTTCCCTGGTCAACCTGGCTTGCAGCGTGTTCTCTACAAGCCCCGTCCTTCAGGGCGGGGTAGTTGACGCTACTTGGCTTCCCGGTACTGGGTGTGTTCGGTGTTTAGCGTTTGATGTTTACTTGCTGCCATAACTCTGATTTTCAAGGCCGCTCACTTACCTGTTGACCTGCTCCTCTTGAATTTTGGCGCCGGGCTCCCCATCTTAGCTGTATCTATACACAGCGACAGATTCAGGTGTCCCGATGAGCAGCTCCCCTTATAGTTTCGAAGCCACAATGGAAAACTTCCAGCAGCAGGTGATGGAAGCCTCTTCCACAACACCCGTTCTGGTAGACGTATGGGCGGAATGGTGCGCGCCTTGTAAACAGCTGATGCCACTGCTGGAGAAGTTGGCCGATGAGTATAAGGGCGCCTTTTTACTGGCCAAAGTGAATGCTGACCAGCAAGAACAACTTACGGCTAGCTTGGGTGTGAAAAGTTTGCCGACCGTTATTTTGGTGAAAGATGGCCAGGCGGTAGACGGTTTTAACGGCGCGTTAGCGGAAAGCGAGATCCGCAAAGTGCTGGACAAGTACGTGGAGGCGCCCGCCGAGGACCCTTACGAAAAAGCTCACGGGCTATGGGAAGAGGGCAATCTGGATGGCGCCCTGGCCATTTTGGGCGACATGAACCAGAAAGATCCGGAAAACCTGAAAGTGCTGATTGATCTGGCTCAGATCAAAGCCGAGATGGGTGAACTGGACACCGCCGAGCAAATTTACAACAGCCTGCCCCCGGAAGAAAAACTGCAGCACCAGGCCAAACAGCTGGCGGCCCGCATCAAGTTTTTAAAACAGTCCGCGGAACTGCCTCCCCAGACCGACCTGGAAATGGCTCTGGAGCAAGACCCGAAAGACCCCAACGCGCTGCACATGCTGGCGCTGCATAACGTGTTAAAAGAAAACAACGCCGAGGCCATGGAATTGCTGATTCGTCTGATGCAGGTAGACAGCAAGTATAAAAATGAAGTGGCCAAGACAACGCTGGTGGAGCTGTTTGAGAAGCTGGGTAATAATAATGCGGACGTGCGCACCTACCGGCGCAAGCTGTATACCTTGATGCACTAGTTGTATATCTCAGAGTGCTTTAAAGAGTGCTCTAAAGATTGCCCTAGCCAGCGATTTAGTCTTGAAACAAAAAACGGGTTTACCTCACGGTAAGCCCGTTTTTTGCCTATTATTCAAAATGAAACCTGGAAGGTTTAAGTTCACACACGAAATCACGTAAAGTTAGCGGTGTTCGACCTTGGTCGGGTGTGACTTGTCTGGAGGGTGTAAAAACGTCATTATTCCGTAAGGAATCGAAATTAACCCCCGTTTTTCCAGATTTTTTGAGGGTTAACCAAAAAATTCCGATAAATTGTAGTAAAAAAACTACAATACCAATTAATTCCAGAATCAGGTTGCGATCTTAAACGCAAAATGTGAAACCTGTTCTATGCTTGTTTATGAATAATTAATCGGCGCTACGGCCCCAACGCCGCAAGCCCAATGACTGACTCAGCAGCGCAGCCCGTGATAAACGGCGACTGGGCCGCATTTATATAGATGCCTACGGGAGGATTTGATGTACCAGGACGACGATCCGATTGAAACCACGGAGTGGATTGACGCGCTCGAATCACTGATCGAGCAGGAGGGTGTAGACCGAGCCAAGTACATTCTGGAACGCCTTTCCGAGCGCGCCAGTCGCGACGGCACACAGTTGCCGTATGCCATCACCACGCCATTCCGTAATACTATTCCGCTTGCACAAGAAGCACGCATGCCGGGTGACCTGTTCATGGAGCGCCGTATTCGTTCCCTGATCCGTTGGAACGCCATGGCGATGGTGGTGCGTGCCGGCAAACGCCCGGGTGATCTGGGTGGTCATATTTCCACCTTCTCGTCTGCGGCCACGCTCTATGATGTAGGCTTTAACTATTTCTTCCACGGTGGCGACGAAAAGCGCGAGTCAGACCTCGTGTATTTCCAGGGCCACGCCTCGCCGGGCATTTACGCCCGTTCCTTTTTGGAAGGCCGGTTTGAAGAAGCGCAGCTAGACAAGTATCGCGAAGAAGTCGACGGCGGCGGTTTGTCATCCTATCCGCACCCGTGGCTGATGCCTGATTACTGGCAGTTCCCCACGGTGTCTATGGGCCTGGGCCCGATTCAGGCCATTTACCAGGCCCACATCATGAAGTACCTCGACAGCCGCGAGCTGGTCGAAATGGAAAACCGCAAAGTGTGGTGTTTCGTTGGTGATGGTGAATGTGACGAGCCGGAAACTCTGGGCTGTATTTCCAAGGCTAGCCGTGAAAACCTGGACAACCTGGTGTTTGTGGTGAACTGCAACCTGCAGCGCCTGGACGGCCCGGTGCGCGGCAACGGTAAGATCATCCAGGAACTGGAAGCCTCGTTCCGCGGTGCTGGCTGGAACGTAATCAAAGTGGTTTGGGGTCGCATGTGGGACCCGCTGTTTGAGCAAGACGAAGACGGCACCATGCAGCGCGCCATGGACGAAGTGGTTGACGGCGAACTGCAGGCTTTCACCAACGGTGGCCCGGCGGCAACCCGCAAGCAGTTTTTCGGCAAGTATCCGAAGCTGGCCAAGATGATTGAAAACTGGACCGACGACGACATTCAAACGCTCAATCGCGGCGGCCACGACCCGTACAAAGTGTATGCGGCTTACAAAAAAGCGGCAACCGAAGCCAATGGTAAGCCAACCGTTATTCTGGCCCACACCATCAAAGGTTATGGCTTTGGTGCCGCTGGCGAAGCCACCAACACCGCTCACTCTCTGAAAAAACTTGATGTGGAAACGCTTAAATCATTCCGTGACCGTTTCGCGATTCCGGTGAAAGACGAAGAGCTTGAAGGCGTGCCTTACTATCGCCCGGCGCCCGACAGCCCCGAGCTGGTGTACATGAAGAAGCGCCGGCAGGATCTGGGTGGTTTCCTTCCCAAGCGTCGTAAAGACAGCCAGCCTCTGCAGATTCCTAACCTGGACATCTTCAAGCAGGTGCTGGAAGGCTCCAACGGCCGTGAAATCTCCACCACCATGTCGTTCGTGCGCATTCTGAGCGCGTTGATAAAAGACAAGCGTGTGGGCAAGCGGGTTGTGCCGATTGTTCCTGATGAAGCCCGTACTTTTGGTATGGAAGGCATGTTCCGCCAGCTGGGTATTTATACCTCGGAAGGGCAGAAGTACGTGCCGCCGGATCGCGATCAGATCATGTATTACCGTGAAGACAAAAAGGGTCAGATTCTGCAGGAAGGCATCAACGAAAGCGGCGCCATGGCGGCCTGGATTGCGGCTGCTACATCGTACAGCAACAACAACTTTCCGCTGATTCCGTTCTACGCGTTTTATTCCATGTTCGGTTTCCAGCGCGTTGGCGGCCTGACTTGGGCAGCTGGCGACATTCAGGCTCGCGGCTTCCTGATTGGCGGCACCGCAGGGCGTACCACCCTGAACGGCGAGGGCTTGCAGCACCAAGACGGTGACAGCCATATTCTGGCCAACACCATTCCTAACTGCAAAGCCTACGATCCGGCTTACGCCTATGAAATGGCGGTGGTGATTCATCACGGCATGAAGGAAATGTACGAAAAGAACACCAACGTTTATTACTACATCACCATGGAGAACGAGAACTACGTTCAGCCAGCGATGCCGGAAGGGTGTGCAGATGGCATCATCAAGGGCATGTACAAGTTCAGTTCGGTGGAAGCAAAAGGTAAAGCCAAAACCAAGCTGCGGGTTCAGCTGCTGGGCTCCGGCGCTATCCTGAACGAAGTGAATGCCGCGGCCGAGCTGTTGAAAGACGATTGGGGCGTCAGCTCTGATGTGTGGAGTGTAACCAGCTTTAACGAACTGGCCCGCGACGGCCAGCACGTAGATCGCTGGAACCTGATGCACCCGGATGACAAAGGCCGCAAAGCCTACGTTACCCAGTGCCTGGAAAACCAGACGGGTCCGGTTGTGTCGTCTACCGACTACATCAAGCTGCACTCTGAACAGTTACGGGCGTTTATCCCTAAAACCTTCCTGACCCTGGGTACGGATGGCTTTGGCCGCAGCGACACTCGTGAAAAACTGCGTGATTTCTTTGAAGTTGATCGTTACCACGTTGCCGTAGCGGCGCTGTCTGCTTTGGCGAAAGACGGCGAGATCAAGCACGAGCAGGTTCTTGAAGCCATGCGCAAATACGGAATCGATCGCAACAAACCGAACCCGGCGCACCGCTAAGGAGGAGACCGCTATGAGCGAGCAAGAAATCAGGGTCCCCGATTTAGGCGGGGCAGATGAAGTTGAAGTGATTGAAATACTGATCAGCGCCGGTGACTCGGTGGCTGAAGAAGATCCGATTCTGACGGTTGAAACCGACAAAGCATCGGTCGAGTTGCCGTCACCGGGTGCGGGTAAGATCGTAAAGATCACCGTGAAAGTGGGCGACAAGATCAAAGAAGGCGACGTTGTCGGTATTCTTAGTTCAGACGGCGCGGGCAGTTCTGATGGTGCGAGTGATGACACTTCAGATGGCGCTTCAAATGAACACAGCGCGCCAGAGCCTGAGTCCAAAGCCCAGAGCGATGACGCACCGGCTAAGTCTGACGACAGCGCCAGCAAGCCGGCGCCGCGAAAAAAATCCGGCGGCACGCGCACAGAAATCGTAAAAGTGTCTGGCCTGGATGGTTTTGACAACATCCCGATTATTGAGCTTAACGTGTCTGAAGGCGACGACGTTGACGTCGAAAGCGCGCTGGTTACCGTGGAATCCGACAAGGCGACGATGGAAATTCCATCGCCCTTCGCCGGCAAAATTGGCAAGATTCTGGTCAAAGAAGGTGACAAGATTTCCGAAGGCGACGACCTGCTGGAAATGATCATCACCGACGATGGCGCAGATGACGGCGACGACGCCGACGATTCAGCCCCGGCTGATAGCAGCGATGCTGACAAGAAGCAGCCCGCCGCGCCCGAGCAGCCGGCTGCGGCTAGCGACAACAAGGCCAAGCCTGCAGAAACCGGCTCTGTGACTTATGAGGCGCCCGTCGCTGGCAGCAAAGTGCACGCTGGCCCGGCGGTTCGCAAGCTGGCCCGTGAACTGGGTGCAGACCTGGCTCGTGTGAAAGGCTCTGGCCCGAAAAGCCGTATTGTTAAAGACGACGTGCACGGTTACGTGAAGGCTCAGCTGCAGCAGGCACAGCAGGGCGCCGTAGTGCCTGGTGCCGGCACTAGCGGCATTCCTGGTGTGAAACTGCCAGACTTCAGCCAGTTTGGTGAGGTTGAGCGGGAAGGCATGTCACGCATGATGTCGGTTACGGCGCTGAATATGCACCGCAGCTGGCTGAACGTGCCACACGTCACCCAGTTCGAAGACGCCGACATCAGCGATATGGAAGATTTCCGTAAATCGTTGAAGGCGTTGGGCGAGAAGAAAGGCGTGAAAATGACGCCGCTGCCGTTCATGCTCAAAGCCTGTGCTGCGGCCTTGGCTGAACTGCCCCAGTTCAACGTAGCCCTGGATATGGACCGCAAAGAGGTTGTACACAAGAAGTACATCCACATCGGTATTGCGGTGGATACGCCCCACGGTTTGATGGTTCCAGTGATTCGCAATGTGGACCAGAAAGGCTTGTGGGAGCTGGCGGCAGAAAGCGCAGAACTGGCGGGCAAAGCCCGCGACAAGAAGCTGAAGCCGGCAGAAATGCAGGGCGCCTGTTTCACCATTACCAGCCTTGGCGGTATCGGTGGCACGGCCTTCACGCCGATTGTGAATACGCCGGAAGTGGCAATACTGGGTGTGTCCAAAGCGGCAATGAAGCCGGTTTGGGACGGCAAGGCTTTCCAGCCGCGGCTGATGCTGCCGTTGTCGTTGTCTTACGATCACCGTGCGGTGAACGGGGCAGACGCAGCGCGCTTTACTTCGGCGCTGGCTCGGTTAATGGGTGATATTCGTACCCTGTTGCTCTAAGCGAGAGTGAGGGGACCGGGTGCTTAACCGCTCCGGTCCCTGACATAAAGCAACCGCTTTGGCGGTGCAAGCCAGTACACTGGTGATACGTTGGGGCGCAGAGCAATCTGCGCCCCTTTTGTGTTTTACAACACAGGTGTTGTTGGTAGAAACACCTGTGAACGCCTCAGGACGGTTCCAATGGCACAACAACTTCAGCTGGCGGCGATTATTTATGACAACGACAGTCAGCCGGTAGACGCGCTGCTGCACAGTCTGGCGAATCATTACAACCGTAAAGGCATTCGCGTGGCGGGCCTGGCTATGGCGCTGAACGAGCAGGGCCTGCGCCGCGAGCCTATGGCGGTGCAAGATGTGGAAACCGGCACTGAATACTCTATAGCCCAGAATCTGGGTAAAGAATCGCAATCTTGCTGCCTGGATCCGTCTGGCTTGGCGGACGCAACGGGCGTTTTGCGCGAGGCACTGAATAATCCGCCCAGGCTCGCTATTGTGAACCGCTTCGGGCAGCAGGAAATTGACGGCAAGGGTTGTCGTGCAGAATTACTGCAATTGCTGGAAGCGGGGATACCGGTGCTGACCGTAGTGAAGCGAAAATTTTTGCTTCAGTGGCATGAATTCAACGGCGGTGCGGCGACCGATTTGGTGTTTTCGGAAAGCGAAGTTGAAGAGTGGTGCGACGGGGTGTTTGGTCTGGATTAGGATTTCGCGATCGCTAGAAACAGAAAACCCCGGCCGTAGCCGGGGTGATCGCAGAGCTAACTTCTAAAGAATTTAGAAGTTGTACTGAGCTAGGAACATCACGCGATTTGCATCGCCGTCGTTACCGCCTTGGGTTTCAGTTTTCAGGTTAGCGAACTCTACACCCATTTTGACATCTTTGATGGGCACCCACTGGTAGTTAATGAACATCGTGGAGTTGGTGTCTGTTGTGGTAGTCGCCAGGTTAGTGCTCGGCGCCACTGCGTCGTCCAGATCCACGGTGGCCATGCCATAGCCCAGATTTACAGAGCTTCCGTCACCCAGAGCAAGACTGGCGCCAATAGCGCCGCCGTATGCCTCAACGGTCTCGATATCACCATTTGCGTCGGTATACCCGTCATACTGGCCGAAGTTGCCACCAGCGCGATAGACGTAACCGGTAGCGCCATCAGAATAACCAACGGTGCCGTTAACCGAAAGCATATCGGTTATCATCACTTTGCCGGCTACAAATGCTGCGTAGCCGATTGCGTCGTCATCCGCAGCTGCAGTGTCGTAGGCAGTTTGTTTCGCCATGAGTGCAGCGGAGTAAGTTAGCCCGCCTTGCGAATCTTCAAGCCTTACGGTGAAGGCCGGTGTGCTGTCTTTAGTGCTGCCCGTGCTTACTGTTGGTGTGCTAGCAACAATTACGCCGGCGGAATTCATGGCAAATCCGGAAGCGGCAGCAGGAACATCACGGCCAATTCCGGCGCTCGACGGTTGCTCTACAGAGAAGGACAATGCACCTGTCGTATACCGAATTTGCTCGGTGCGGCCCTGGGTGCCGGCCGAACCCGGAATGCCATCGAAGTCCAAAGTGGAAGGGTTGCCAACGAAGCTGTTGAAGTTGGACCAGTTTCTACCGATCAGAACGCCGTTATACGAGCCGTAAGCGTGGCGAAGACGAGGTTCAAGGCTATCATTGTTGTCGAAGTCAAATTCAACAACCATCTTCACGCCTTGTGGCGTCATTACCTGAACGCCAAGACGGCTGGTATTCGCGTCCGCGCCAAAATGTCCATCAGCAGTCTTACTGCCGTCGGTTGTGATCTTTGAAAAGTTGCCGGCCTGACCGCCGTTGGCAATTTTTTCATCAAAATCATAAGTGGCTACTGCGCGAACAAAGCCATACACATTGGCTTCATACCCGTCAGTATCGATGGTAACGGCAGCGTGTGCTTGCGCAGCCATACCAAATACCGCCACGGCCGCCGTCGCACGGATAGCCATTCTCAATTTGTTGCTTTGCATTATTATTAACTCCACATGGTTATTGTTGTAAGACCCGCGCTTAACTTAGTTACCAAGCGTACATAATTCAATGACTATTTTTTGTTTGTTAGACTATTGTCTAGTTTTTGTAGGTGCTAGCTTTGGCTCCAAGGCCGCGTTTGAGGCCAGCAATAATGTTATTTCTATGTGCACCGCTGACTAAAATTGATGAAAACCGGCCTCAGTTGAGAGTGGGTGCACACAACTTGAAAGACCGGTGAATCCGTAAATAACTCGAGAGCCTATGTCCCAACCATCACAACACCTGAAAACCACCACCTTCGCCTTCCTGGATCTTGAAACCACCGGCGGCAGCGCGGCAACCGATCGCATCACCGAAATCGGCATCCAGTTCTGGCGAGCCGGTGAATCTGTGGGCCAGTGGCAAACCCTGGTCAACCCGCAAACCCGCATCTCACCCTTTATTGAGCAGCTGACCGGCATTTCCAATGCCATGGTGGCTGATGCGCCGCTGTTTTCGGACATTGCTGACGAGCTGGAGCAGCGCCTTGATGACGTGGTGTTTGTGGCCCATAACGCGCGCTTCGATTATGGTTTTGTGAAAGGTGAGTTTCGCCGGCTGGGGCGAATGTTTATGGGCAAGGTGTTGTGTACGGTGAAGCTGTCGCGCCGGCTATACCCGGAGTTTCGGCGCCATAATATGGATGCGCTGATTGAACGCCATGGTTTACAACAGGTGCAGCGCCATCGGGCTATGGGAGACGTTGCCGCCATGCTCGGATTTTTTGAGCATGCTTTGGCGCAGCAGGGCGAAGACACGTTGGAAACCGCCATAGTCGAGCTGTTGCAGCGGCCCAGCATTCCCTCCCATCTGCCATTAGATACCTTGCAGGACTTGCCTCGCGGGCCGGGTGTCTATCGGTTTTACGGTGAGAACGATGCACTGCTGTACGTGGGCAAAAGCACCAACATCGCGCAGCGGGTGGCCTCGCACTTTTCCGGCGACCACAATTCCACCCGTGGTGTACGAATTTCCGAAAGTCTGCGCCGTGTTGACTGGACCGAAACCGCCGGCGAACTGGGCGCGTTGTTGCTGGAACTGAAGCAGATTAAAGGCCTGAAGCCACTCTTTAACCGACGCTCGCGGGCGGCCAAGAATCTGGTGAGCATAGAGCTGACCACAAATGCCCAAGGGTACCTGCAGGCACAGCTGATTCGGGAAATAGACCCTGGCCGGTTAGATAACTATTACGGCTTGTTTCGCAGCAAGCGCGACGCCGAACGGGCGTTGGCCGGCATTGCGGCGAAAAACGAACTGTGCAATCGCCTGTTATGCCTGGAACCCAAGCACAGTGGCCCTTGTTTTCAGCGTGCGCTTGGCCGCTGCCAAGGTGCTTGCGAAGGCTTCGAGGACCCTCTGCGTTATAATTTGCGCATGCAAATTGCGTTTCACAGCCTGCGCCTGCAAACCTGGCCCTGGAAAGGGCCGGTGGCGATCATCGAGCGTAATGACATCAGCGATAAAACCGACGTGCTGGTGGTGTACAACTGGGTGCACGTTGCCACGGTGCACGATGACCATGAACTGGGCTCGCTGTCGCTGGGCGGCCAGGCGGTCAATTTTGATCTGGATTCCTATAAACTTCTGGCCAAAGCCCTGCTTGGCAAAGACAGCGGGCAATTCCGTATTCAACCGCTGCCGGCTTTGGCGCAGCCTGATGTTCTGATGCCGTAACCGGCGTAGTATTATTTCAGCCGTGTATTCGTGCTAACTTATGCGTTGATTAATCGAGAACATAATCGAGAGAACCCATGAACAAAGATCCTGTATCCCGCGAGTTGTTTGACCACGTTATGGTGCCTAATTACGCCCCCGGAACGATTGTGCCGGTGCGCGGGAAAGGGTCTCGAATATGGGATCAGGAAGGTCGCGAATTCATCGACCTGCAAGGCGGTATTGCGGTGAACTGCCTGGGCCATTCGCACCCGGGCCTGTTGAGCGCGTTGCAGGAGCAGAGCCAGAAAATCTGGCATCTGTCTAATGTGATGACCAACGAGCCCGCTTTGCGGCTGGCAAAAACCTTGTGTGATCACACCTTCGCCGAGCGTGTGTTTTTTGCCAACTCCGGCGCCGAAGCCAACGAAGCCGCCTTCAAGCTGGTGCGGCGTTACGCCTGGGAACACACCGGTGCTGAAAAACATGAAATCATCGCGTTCAAAAATGCGTTTCATGGCCGCACCCTGTTTACCGTTAGCGTAGGCGGTCAGCCCAAGTATCTGGAAGGGTTTGAACCCGCACCCGGTGGCATTCACCACGCCGAATTTAACGATCTGGAATCGGTAAAAAAACTGATCTCCAAAGAAAAAACCTGCGCGATTGTGGTTGAGCCCATTCAGGGTGAGGGCGGTGTAATGCCGGCCACCAAAGAGTTTTTGCAAGGCCTGCGGCAGTTGTGCGACGAGAACGACGCGCTGCTGGTGTTTGACGAAGTACAAAGCGGAGCGGGGCGCACCGGCTACGTCTTTGCCTATGAAATGTACGACGTAGTGCCAGACATTCTGACCAGCGCCAAAGGTTTGGGTGGCGGCTTCCCGGTAGCCGCTATGCTGGCCACCGCAAAAGCTGCGGCCAGCCTGTCGGTTGGCACACACGGCAGTACTTATGGTGGTAACGCGCTGGCCTGTGCCGTAGCGCAAAAAGTTATGGACACCATTACCCAGCCGGAAATTCTGAAAGGCGTAAAATTACGGTCTGATCACCTGCGCAAAGGCATGATGGACATCGGCGAGCGTTATGGCGTGTTCAGTGAAGTGCGCGGTGCCGGCTTGTTGCTGGGTTGCGTGTTAACCGAAAAATGGCAGGGCAGAGCAAAAGACTTTCTCAATGCCGGTCTGGACGAAGGTGTGATGGTATTAATAGCCGGTGCTAACGTGGTGCGCTTGGCGCCGTCTCTGATTATTCCGGAAGCCGATATAGACGAAGCCCTGAAGCGCTTTGAAGTTGCGGTACAGAAACTCACCGCCTAATCAAACAATGCGGAGGCCCTATGTGGTTGGTGCGCCCGGTAACAGTGGAAGATATCGAGCCCATACTGGTTTTCGCCGAGACGCATACGCGGGCGCTGCCATCTACGCTGCCCCATGAGCGTGAGGCGCTGGCGGGCCGGATAAAGTATTCCTGCGCAGCGTTTGCCGGTGAACACAGCGCTAAGCGCCCGGCTCGCTTTCTGTTTGTGCTGGAACAGGTCGACAGTCATGAAATAAAAGGCGTTGCCGGTATTGATGCCCGAGCCGGCAACGGCCAGCCTTTTTACAATTACCGCCGTGACGAGTTGATTCACGCCTCCCACGAGCTGGGTATTTCCCGGCGGGTGGAAGCACTCTACCCATCCCACGCCCTGACCGATTGCACTCTGCTGTGTTCTTTGGTGATCGCCGAGGAACTTCGCGGCACCCAGGCATTTGAGCTGCTTTCCCGCGCGCGTATGCTGTTTATAGCGGGCCATAGAGAGTGGTTTGCGGCGCGCACCGTAGTAGAGCTGCAAGGCATACAGCACAGCGACGGCAGTGTGCCATTCTGGGACAGCCTGGGCCGGCACTTTTTCAATATGGATTTTGCCAGCGCCGACGAGCATTCCGCGCAGCTGAGCAAAACGTTTATTGCCGAACTGATGCCGCCCAACCCCATTTACGTAACTCTGCTTAGCGAAGCCGCGCAGCAGGCTCTGGGCGAGGCCCATCCGGCAACGGTCGGCAATCTGGAGTTGTTAAAAAGAGAAGGCTTTGGTGCCGGCCACTACGTGGATATTTTTGACGGTGGCCCGGTGTTGGAAGCGCGCACCGACAGCCTGCACAGTATTGCGGCAAGCCGCCGCAAAATCCTTCGCGGCAGCGCCGATGCCGATGCCGATGGCCCGTTATGGTTATTGGCGGCGGGCGAAGGTCAAAGCTTTTGTTGCACGCTGACCCCGGCTGGGGAAATGCTGGACTCCGCCTTGAAAGTTCCGATAGACACCTGGCGCCGCCTGGGTGGCGACTCCGGCGACAGCGTGCGCGGATTGCCATTATGAACGCCTTTATGAGCGCCGCAATGAGTGCCCTTATTAATGGAGATCTGCGACCATGCTGCTGATACGCCCATTGGCTGATCGCGACCTTGATGCCCTGTACGCCATGGCGGAAAAGGCGGGCAAGGGTCTGACCTCGCTGCCGGCAGACCGTGGCCTGTTACAGAAGAAAATTGATCTGGCGGGAAACAGTTTTAACCAGCGTTGCGCCCCCGAGGCGGCGCTGTATCTGTTCGCTCTTGAAGACACCGCTACCGGCCAGGCGGTTGGAATAAGCGGTATACAGGCCAGAGTTGGCCGCGATGAGGTGTTTTACAACTATCGCCTGAGCGTTACCGTGAATGCCTCACGGGAGCTGGGGGTACACGTGCGAACGCCCACATTGCAACTGTCCAATGACATGACCGACGTCAGCGAAATTTGCTCGCTGTTGTTGGCGGACACCTACAAAGGCGGCGGTAACGGCCTGCTCCTGTCTCGCTGCCGATTTTTGTTTCTGGACGACTTCCGTAAACAGTTCTCTGAAAAAATCTTCGCAGAAATGCGAGGTGTGAGTGACGCCGAAGGCAATAACCCCCTGTGGGACGCTCTGGGCAGCAAGTTTTTTGATATGGCGTTCAGCGAAGCCGACCGCCTGTCGGGCATGGGTAATAAATCTTTTATTGCCGAGCTGATGCCAAAATATCCGATTTACCTGTCGATGCTGCCAAGCACTGCCCGCTCGGTGATTGGCTGCGTGCACGCCAATACGGCGCCGGCGTTGAATATGCTTCAGGCGGAGGGTTTTAACTTTAACGGGCTGGTGGATATTTTTGACGGCGGCCCGGTGGTGGAAACGTTTATCGACAATATCCGTACGGTGCGCGAAGCGGTTGAGCGCACGGTCACCGTTACTGACACACCGGTGGCAACCGATGTGCCTGTTACCGAGCGCGTTATTGTGGCTAACCGTTCGATGCGCCAGTTTCGAGCGACCACGCTTCCGCTTAACTGCGTAAACGCCGACACGATTGCGTTGCCGCAAGACGTTGCTACGGCACTTCAGGTTCAGGCCGGCGACACAGTGCGCCTGGCGCTTCTGAAAGACAGCGGCCCGCTGCCCATCCACTCATTGAAAGCCCCCCAATAGCGAACACACATTGTTTAAGTGAGGTGCAACACCATGATCAAACTGACAGGTAAACTGTTGATTGATGGCCTATGGCTAGTCGGTCACGGAGATGAATTTGAATCTCTGCACCCGGTAACGGACGAAACGATCTGGAACGGCAGCGCCGCTGGTATAGAAGACGTAGACGCAGCCGTGCGCGCCGCCCGCAAGAGTTTTCGCACGTGGCGCAACACCCGCTTTGATGAGCGCCTTGCCATTGTGAAAGCCTTTGGGCAATTGCTTGAAGCCAACAAAGAGGCCCTAACCACATTAATAGGCAGGGAAACCGGCAAGCCGCTGTGGGAGTCGCGCACCGAAGTTGCGGCGATGATCGGTAAAATCGGTATTTCAGAACAGGCCTACAACGAGCGTACCGGCACCCGTGAGTCTGAAGTGACCGCCGGCCATGCGGTGCTGCGCCACCGGCCCCACGGTGTGGTCGCGGTATTTGGCCCCTACAACTTCCCTGGGCATCTGCCTAACGGCCACATTGTGCCCGCTTTGCTGGCGGGTAATACGGTGATTTTCAAACCCAGCGAACTGACCCCGGCGGTGGCCGAACTCACGGTACGCCTGTGGCAAAACGCCGGCCTGCCAGACGGTGTGATCAATCTGGTGCAAGGCGCGGCCGCCACCGGGAAAGTACTGGCTGCACACCCGGGGCTGGATGGCCTGTTCTTTACCGGCAGTTCCGCCGTTGGCCATCGCTTGCACGAACAGCATGGCGGCCAGCCGGAGAAAATTCTGGCGCTGGAAATGGGCGGTAACAATCCTTTGATTGTGCAGGACGTAAGCAATGTAGACGCCGCCGTGCACCACACCATTCACTCGGCATTTATATCCGCCGGCCAGCGTTGCACCTGCGCCCGCCGCCTGCTGGTGCCAAAAGGCAGCAAAGGTGATCTGTTCCTTGAACGTTTGGTGAACGTAAGCAGCCGGCTGACGGTGGCGGAATTTGATGCCGAGCCCCAGCCCTTTATGGGTGCTGTCATCTCGCCCGCGGCTGCAGCGAAACTGCTGGCAGCTCAGGCGCAGATGGTCGAGCAGGGCGCAAAAAGTCTGCTAGAGATGAGGCAGCTTAAAGCCAATACCGGTCTGTTATCGCCGGGCATAATAGATGCCACGGGGTTGGAGTTAGCGGATGGCGAGCACTTTGGGCCGTTATTGACCGTATATCGTTATGCGAGCTTTGACGATGCCCTGGAGCTGGCCAATAACACCCGCTTTGGCTTGGCAGCGGGTATTTTGACGGACGATAAAAAGCTGTATCAGCGCCTGCTGGAAGAAACCCGGGCCGGCATTGTGAACTGGAATAAGCCGTTAACCGGCGCCAGCAGTGCAGCGCCCTTCGGTGGCATTGGAGCCAGTGGCAACCACCGCGCCAGCGCTTATTACGCAGCGGACTATTGCGCCTGGCCCATGGCGTCGCTGGAAGCCAACGCCAGCGAGCTGCCAGGCACTCTGGCACCGGGACTTAACTTCGACTGATCCGGGTAGCATATCCACGTTTATCCAAGGCCCGTTCAGGGCCATCTGCTATGGAATCTTGAAAATGGCAAATCATGCCGTAGAAGCCAACTTTGACGGGCTGGTGGGGCTCACTCACAACTATGCCGGGTTGTCCTGGGGCAACGTGGCATCGAAATCCAACGTCAGTGCGGTGTCTAATCCCAAAGAAGCCGCCCTGCAGGGGCTGGCAAAAATGAAGAAGCTGGCCGATCGGGGCTACGTGCAAGGGGTATTGCCGCCCCACGAGCGCCCGCACTTGCCAACTTTGCGTGCCCTGGGCTTTAGCGGCAGCGACGCAGACGTTCTTGCGCAGGTGCTAAAAAAGTCTCCGGAACTGCTGGCTGCGGTGTCCTCCGCTGCGGCCATGTGGACAGCGAATGCAGCCACGGTTTCGCCCAGCGCAGACACCCGCGACCGGCGGGTGCATTTCACCCCGGCCAATCTGGGCGCCAAGTTTCACCGCTCCATCGAGCACGTGGTCACCGGCCATGCTTTAAAGTCCATATTCAGCGATGAAAGCCATTTTGCCCACCACCCGGCACTGCCAGCGGTGAGCCATTTTGGTGACGAAGGCGCGGCTAACCACACCCGCTTGTGCAGCGAATACGGCGCTCCCGGAGTGGAGTTGTTCGTGTATGGCCAGCGTGCGCTAAACGATAAGGCGAAGGCGCCCAAGCGCTTTCCTGCGCGGCAGACCTTTGAGGCGTCACACGCCATTGCCCGGCTGCACAATTTGCGCGATGAAGGCGTGGTGTTTGCCCAGCAGAACCCAGAGGCGATTGACGCCGGGGTGTTCCACAACGACGTGATTGCGGTGGGTAACGGCAACACCCTGTTTTATCACGAGATGGCGTTTTTGAATGAAAACTCCACGCTCAACGAAATTCGTGAGCGCCTGACCGGATGTGAGCTGCAAGCGGTGCGGGTGAGCGGCAGTGAAGTGCCTCTGGCCGACGCGGTCTCGTCTTACCTGTTTAACAGCCAACTCCTTAACACCGACAACGGCATGTTGCTGGCGGTGCCGGGTGAGTGTCGCGAAGTGGCAAGCGTGAGCCAGTATCTGGACAAACTGGTGGCCAGCGGCGGACCGATTACCGCAGTGGAAGTGTTTGACGTAAAACAGTCTATGCGGAACGGCGGCGGGCCTGCCTGCCTGCGCTTGCGGGTAGTTCTGAATGATGAAGAGCGGGCGGCGATGCATCAGGGTGTAATTCTAACGGATGTTTTATACGATCGTTTGACTCTGTGGGTAGACGCCCATTATCGTGATAGGCTCAGCCAACAGGATCTGGCCGATCCCATGTTGCTGCAGGAAGTACAAAAAGCGCTGGACGAACTTACCGGCATTCTGGGCCTGGGGTCGATTTACGATTTTCAACGGGGATAAAAAATACCCATGGTGCGACCTTATTTGCGCATGGCGTTGCTGGTAGTTGCGGCTTTAACGGCTGTGGCGTGTTCAAAATCGTCAGAAGATAGCGGCGCTGCTGCGTCTGCAACAGCTTCAGGGCCGGCAGTTGTGCATGTGCGCACCGCGGCGGTTGAAGGCGGCGATGCTCGCGCGGTATCCCTGCGCTTTGCCGGCATAGTGCGTGCCAGCCAGCGTGCAACGCTGACCTTTCAGCTCAGCGGAACCCTTACTGAACGTAAGGTGGAGTTGGGCCAAACGGTAGAGGTCGGCGACGTGCTGGCGCGTATTTACAGCCCCGCCCTAGAACCGGCGCGGGATTCTGCCAGCGCTCGCCTGGATGAACTGACCACCAACTACCAACAGTCACAACGTGAATGGCAGCGCGCTAGCAGCCTTCGTGAACGCGGTGTGGTGTCGGAACAGGCGCTGGAACAGATCGCCGCCCGCCGCGACGGGCTCAGGGCCAGCGTTGCCACCGCCCGGGCATCGTTAGCCGAAGCCAGCAAAATGCTGGAAGAAAATACACTGAAAGCGCCATTTGGCGGCCGGGTAGAAGCCTTGTTGGTCGAGCAGAATGAATTTGTGGCCGCCGGTCAGCCGGTTATGCGATTGTCGTCGCCGAAAGGGCGGGAAGTGGAAGTGCGGGTGCCGGTGTATATGCTCAATCACGTTAGCTTGGGCGCGGAACTGCCGGTATGGTCGGTGCAAGACCGA
Organism: Marinobacter sp. LV10R520-4; assembly: GCF_002563815.1. Classification (NCBI taxonomy): domain Bacteria; kingdom Pseudomonadati; phylum Pseudomonadota; class Gammaproteobacteria; order Pseudomonadales; family Marinobacteraceae; genus Marinobacter; species Marinobacter sp. LV10R520-4. Next base: position 2,189,789 of record NZ_PDJM01000001.1, read on the forward strand.
AGCCAGGCCCCGGTGCAGGGCACCGTGGTTGAAATTGCCCAGGCCGGTGCCATTCGTGGCGAGCTGCAACCGCTGCTGGTGAACCTTCCGGCTAACACCCTGAATGCAGGTGTGCCGGTAGAAGTGGGTATTACCCCGCAAACCACCGCGGCCTTAACCGTGCCGCTGCTGGCGGTGATACGTGACGTAAACGCTACTGCCAGCCCTGCTTTTGATCCGACATCCGTCCTTCCCGCGCCCGTCGCCGGTGCCAGTCTGGGCACCAGTGTGTTTCTCGTGCGTGACGGTGTCGCCCGGCGCACGCCGGTCACGGTGTTGCGGATTTTGGGTGAGCGCGTGGCCATTCACGCAGAAATCCTGGTGGCGGGAGATCAGGTGGTGTACGCCGGTATGACCAAACTGGTGGACGGCGATACCGTGATTGAAGCGGCGCAAGCTGTGCGCACTCAGCCTGTAGAAGGATAGCAACGCCTTGATTACTCGCCGCCTGCTGAATTTTCAACGCCTGTTGGGCATGGCTATAACCATGCTGTGCCTGTTGGGCATTGCCGCCTTCAGCACCATGCCGCGTCAGGAAGACCCATCATTTCCCTACAGGGCGGGCCTGGTGTCGGTGGTTTATCCCGGTGCCAGCGCCGCGGATGTAGAGCGCCTGGTGCTGCAGCCGCTGACCGACGAACTGCGGCAAGTGGAGGAGCTGGATTTCAGCCAGGGCATTGCTCGCACCGGCGTGGCGCTGCTGACTTTGCGCCTGAAAGACACGATTTATGAAACCGATCCGGCGTGGGACCGGGTACGGCGGGCGATGGACCGGGCACGCCGGGATTTTCCTGACGATGTTGGGTTGATGACGCTGGACGACCGCGTGATTGATATTCCGGCGATTGTGCTGGCGGTGGCGGGGTCGCCCTCTGTGACAGAGCTGACGGCGGTGGCTGAGAGGCTAAAGCAGAACCTGGGTGACATCAGCGGCTTGTCCCGGGTTGAGCTGGACGGCGACAGCGATGAACAAATAACCCTGGCGCTGGACGACGCTGCGTTATTCCGCCTGGGCATTTCCCCCGCCCAAATGCTGGATACCCTGGCGCAGCGCAACCAGACCACGCCGGGTGGCTTTATAGTGGTCAACGGCCGCCGCCTGTCGATACTGCCCAACAGCGAATTTACCGATATTGAAGCCATACGTGCTACGCCCATTGAGCTGCCAGACGGCTCCCAGGTGCCGCTGGCGGCCGCGGTGGAGGTGTGGCGTGGGCCAGTGGAGCCGCGCCATCCAGAAACCTGGTATGACGGCGAGCGGGTGGTCACGCTGTCGCTGATCATGGAAGAAGACACCACCGATGCTATCCGCTTTGGCCAGCAGGTGCGGGAGCGACTGCAACAGATTGAGGGCGATTTTGCGCCCTATCAGATTCACGAGATGTTCTTTCAGCCAGACAAAGTTCAGGAGCGTTTAATCGGCCTGGCCTGGAGCCTTGTGCTGTCGGTGCTGATTATTGTAGCGGTGGTGTTCACTGGCATGGGCATACGCATGGGTTTGTTGGTGGCGTCCATTTTGCCGATGGTAGCGCTGATCAGCATTGGCCTATACGATCTTGGCGGTGGGGTGCTTCACCAGGTAGCCATTATCGGCATGGTGATTTCCTTGGGCATCCTGATTGATAACGCCATCGTAATTGTGGAAAACATTCAGGGCCATCTGGATGAAGGCATGCGCCGGCTGGATGCCCTACGCAAGGCGGTGGGTGAACTGGCAGGGCCTCTGGGCGCTTCAACCGGCACCACCATCGCGGCGTTTACACCCATGCTGTTGTCGAAAGGCGGTGCCGCCGACTTTACCCGTGGCGTGCCGGTGATGATCATGCTGACGTTGTCGGTCAGCTATCTGCTGGCCATATCCGCGGTGCCCCTGTTGGCGGCGCGATTCCTGAAGGCTCGCCGCGGCGCTCATGAAGACCGGTTGATCGGGCTTGCGCGTTTTCTGGGCGGGCTGGTGTTCCACCATCCCAAGCGCTTGGTGCTGGCAGGCTCGTTATTGGTGGTTGCCAGCCTGGGCATGACGCCGTTTATGGCCCAGCAGTTTTTCCCGAACGCTGACCGGCCGCGGGTGATTGTGGAAATGTATCTGCCCGAGGGTACCGATCAGGCCCAGACATCGGCGGTGGCTGCCCAGCTGGAACACGCGATTCGCAGCCAGCCGGCAGCGCTGGATATACAGCGCTTTGTCGGTTTTGCCGGCCCCAGCTTTTATTACAACCTGCAGCGATCACCCCAAGCGCCCAACCGCGGCCGGCTGGTGATACGCACGCCCACTCTGGCCGATACCACCGACATGATTCGCTGGGTGCGCACCTACGTGGATGAAAATCTGCCCGAGCTGGAGGTGGTGGTCGGTACTCTGGCCCAGGGGCCGCCGCGGGCAGCGCCGGTAGAGGTGCGGGTATACAACGCCAACGCGGAAGATCGCGCCCGTGCCACCGAGCAGGTATTCCGCGCCTTGCGGGCGACTGTTGGCACGGTAGACCTGCGCCACGATTTGGACATTGGCGTGCCGGGCGTTGAAATTAATGTGGACGACGCCACCGCGGCGCGTTTTGGTCTGACCCGTGCCGACGTGGCGAACAGTCTTTACGGCCAGAGTTTTGGCATAGTGGCGGAAACCTATCGCCAAGAAGACGACCCCATACCAATAGTGCTGCGCTCCCGCGAGGGCACGGCCATTTCTCTGGAACGATTGTTGTCGGTGAACATCTACAACAGCCAGGGTGACGCCATTCCGCTGGCGGCGCTGGCGTCGGTGGACACCCAATGGGAAGCGGCGGTAATGTATTCGCGCAATGGTGTGCCAATCAATACGGTTGCAGCAAATCTGGTCACCGGGTTCAGCTTTAGCCAGGCTTTGGACGGCATGAATCGTGCGCTGGAATCCGACCCTTTGCCGCCCGGTACGCGGCTGGAACTGGGCGGTGACGCAGAAGGTTCGGGCGACGCCAACAGCGCCCTGCTAACGGCTGCACCCATTGGTATTTTGCTGCTGTTATTCTTCCTGTTATTACAGTTTAATTCCTTCCGCCGGGTGGGCATTATTCTGCTGACCGTGCCGCTGGCCACGGTGGGCATATTCCCCGGGCTGGTGCTGAGCGGCTCACCTTTCGGTTTTCAGTCATTGTTGGGAGTGGTTGCGCTGGTGGGTATTGTGGTGAACAACGCTATTGTGCTGCTGGATGTGATGGATAGGGAGCTGGATAACGGCCACGACATTTTTAATGCCGTGCGCAAGGCCGTAGAACAACGCACCCGGCCCATTCTGCTGACCACCGCTACCACGGTGGCTGGCTTGCTGCCGCTGGCGTTCAGCAGCTCCACGCTCTGGCCACCCATGGCCTGGGCCATTATTTCCGGCTTGCTGGCGTCTACCGTGTTAACTCTGCTGATGATTCCTGCGGTCTGCTCGCTGCTGATCAAAGTGCCGGTCGCCGAACCGGACAATTCACCGGCCTGACCCGTTTTCCGGCTGGCTCTGTTGAACTTATGAAACGTTCAAACAGTCAGTCGGGACACCAGCAATCCCACACGCTGGCCAACCGGCACATCGCGGTTTGGAAACACAATGGCTTCGGGCTTCTCGCCCACGCAGTAGCGTTGATTGCTGTCTTTCCAAATCACGGTGCCCGGGGTGTATTCAGTGAAGTTGGCCACGTCATCCGGCACGTGAAACTGAAAACCCTCACCGCTGTTCAGAATTTCGTGAACCACCTGAAATATCGCCAGCTCTGGTTGCTCGCTTGCTGTGGGCCTGGAAGCTGGCGCTGGTAATCCGGCCAGGCGCCGTTCCAGTGCGTTATGAAACCCTTGAAAACGGCGCAGATCGTTCTGGCCGAAGGGTTTTACCTGGCCCAGCTCTACCGTGAAGCTTTGAGCTTTCAGCGCGGATGACGAAAATGAGGCAAAAGTGGTGCCGGCTTTGTGTTGCAGCAGCAGGGTGTGCACATCCGCTTCCAGCAAAAAGGCGCACTGCTCAGCCGGTACTTGGCGGCCGGCCACAAACGCATAGAGTGCGAACTTCTCCCGTTGGGAGGAGCGTATGGCGGTGTGCAGATCGTAGTGGCTCAACGCCAGGCCCTGTGCCTGCGTTTTCCCGGCGAAGGTCTGGCACAGCTGTTCCAGCTGCTGTGCCCGCCCGGCTTCCGGTGTTTCGCGGACTTCGTCACGCCGGTGTGCGCCGCTGAACAGTCGGTTCAGGTTGGCGTCAATAAAGCGTTTGCCCGTTACCATGGCCTGCGGGTTGCCCAGTATCAGCAGGGCGGGGCAGGCAGGTTGTAGGGCCCCACTAACCAGTTGGTTCACCAGCTGGTTCAGCACTTCGATAGGCGCGGTTTCATTGCCGTGAACACCGGCAGAAATTATCAACGCTTCCTTATGGTTGTTTTGCCGGCTTGCTGGCGGGCTGACCTGCAGAATGCCCGTGCCCAGTTGCACCAGTTCGCCGCCGCCGGGCAACCCATGGCGGCATTGGGGAAGGGTTTTACCGGCGTTTTCCAGGGTGTGGCTCAACCAGTCTTGTTTGCTAGTGAAAAATGCGCTGCTGGCGGTCATCGATTTCTCTTTGTCAGGAGTTCGTCGTCAGGAGTTCACCGGGCGCTGATGGCGTAGCAGGTGATTTTCCAGTTTGCGGAACACAAACACCAGTATAAACGTGAGCATCAGATAAATCAGCGCAACGAATATGAAGGCGTCAAAGGGCGCGTAGGTGCGTGCGTATATATTGCGCGCGGCGCCGGTCAAATCCATTAGGGTAACCACGCTGGCAATCGCGCTGGCGTGCAGCATGAAAATCACTTCGTTCGAGTAAGCCTGAACCGCACGGCGTGCCGCGTTGGGCAGAATAATGCGGCGCATACGCAGCATCCAGCTCATACCGTAGGCTTTGGCCGCTTCAATTTCACCCACCGGCGTGGCGATAATGGCACCGCGGATAATTTCGGTGGTGTAAGCGGCTGTGTTAAGGGTGAATGCCAACAGGGCCGGGTAGAAAGGCTCGCGGAAGATGAGCCACCAGAAAGTTTCCTGAATACCGGGAATCTGGGCAATGCCGTAGTAAATTATGTACAGCTGAATCAGCAGCGGTGTGCCGCGAAACAGGTAGGTGAACACCCAGATCGGGCCAGACACAAACGGATTGCGCACGGTGCGCAGAATGGCCAGGGGTAATGCAATGACAAGGCCGATCAACAGCGATAAAAATACCAGGTGCACGGTGGTTACCAAGCCATTCCAATATTCCAGCAGAGTCATGACGGTGAAGATATCGTTCTGGTTCAGCCACTGGCTGATAAAGTCTGGCATAAATCAGCTCCTCTGCACCACGCCAACATTGGCGCGAATGTCCAGCCACTTGATGAACAGCTCGGAAACCGCTGTCAGCGACAGATAAACAAAGGCCACGGGGATGAAAAAGTGAAACGGCATGCGCTCGGCTTTGGCGGCTTCCTCAGCCACTCGCACCATGTCGGTCAGGCCGATAATGGACACCAGAGCGGTGGTTTTCAGCAAAACCTGCCAGTTGTTGCCAATGCCGGGCAGGGCATGACGCAGCATTTGCGGAAAAATAATGCGGCGAAAGGTATGCCAGCGTGAAAACCCGTAAGCCCGGGCGGCTTCAATCTGGCCGGTGTCTACAGCCAGAAATGCACCGCGGAAGGTTTCGGTCATATAGGCACCAAAAATCAAGCCGATGGTGACCACGCCTGAAATAAACGGGTCGAATTGAAAAAAGAAGTCGATTTCGTAGGCTTCCCACAGCACATCAGACAGGCTGTTTACCGCCAGCTGGCCGCCGTAATAGAACAGCATCATCATCACTATGTCTGGGACGCCACGAATGCAGGTGGTGTAGGTGGTCGCTATGGCTCGCAATGGTCGGTTATCCGACAGCTTGGCAGAGGCTCCAAGCAGGCCGAGAATTAACGCAAGAGCCAGCGACAGGAACGCCAATTCCATGGTCACAAAAGCGCCTTTCAGAAGTTCAGGGCCGTAACCTTTCAGATCAAGCATGACATATTCCGGTAATCCGGGATGGCCAGAGCGGCCACCCCGAAGGCATGATTAAACCTTGATGTCGTAAGCGAAGTATTTCTTCATGATGGCATCGTAGGTGCCGTTTTCTTTGAGGGTGTCCAGCGCTTTGTTAACACGCTCGGCTAGCTCTGTGTCGCGCTTGCGCATGGCAACGCCTACGCCTTCACCCAGCTTCACTGACTCGCCAACTTCAATAAAACCGTCTTTGTTTTTGATGGTCTGCTCGCCCACCGGGTAGTCTACAAATACGGCGTCAAGGCGCTGGCCTTCCAGATCCAGAACCATGTCGTCAGCGGTGTTGTAACGCTTGATGTTTACAACGCCGGTCATGTTTTCAGTCACGAAGGTGTCCATGGTGGTACCGCGCTGCACGCCCACAGACTTGTCTTTCATGGCGTCCATGTCGGTTACGTCGATATCAAACCCTTCCGCCGCGAACCAGCCGCCCGGTGTGTTGTAGTAAGGCTTGGAGAAGAGTACGCGCTCGGCGCGCTCCGGGGTGACCGACATGGAAGACATGATGGCGTCAAACTTGCGCGCCAGCAGGCCGGGAATCATGCCGTCCCAGGCCTGGATAACAAACTCGCACTTGGCGTTCATTTCTTCGCACATGGCTGTGGCCAGCTCGACTTCGAAACCGGTCAGTTCGCCGTTTTCATCTTTGTATTCGAACGGTTCGTAGGGCACGTCGAAAGCAATGCGGATGCTGTCTTCGGCCTGTACCGAGCCGGTCAGCATGGCCAGCGCGCAGCTGGCAGCAATCAGAATTTTTTTCATGGGTGAACTCTCCAGTGGTGTTCCAGTAGTTTGCCTTTAGTGGCTTTTTTTTATCACTACGCCGCAAAGGGCGCGAATTACAGAAAACACGGTACAGAAGCACAATACAGAAAATGCAATACGGAAAATACGATAACACCGGTTATCCGAACTTGGGAGCCAGAAATTGCTGCATCCGCTCAGATTCCGGGTTGTCGAATACCTTCGTTGGCGAACCCTGTTCTTCAATCACGCCCTGATGCAGGAACAGCACCTTGGTTGAGACATCTTTGGCGAAGGCCATTTCGTGGGTAACCACAATCATGGTGCGGCCTTCTTCAGCCAGGCTCTGCATAACCCGCAACACTTCGCCCACCAGTTCCGGGTCCAACGCCGAGGTAGGCTCGTCAAACAGCATGACGTCTGGTTCCATCGCCAGGGCTCGTGCAATCGCGGCTCTTTGTTGCTGGCCACCAGACATCTGCGCCGGATAATAGTCCTTGCGCTCGTAAATGCCGACCTTGTGCAAATAGTTTTCAGCGCGCTCGATGGCTTCTTTCTTGGGTACCTTCAGCACGTGGATGGGCGCTTCAATAATGTTTTCCAGTACGGTCATGTGCGACCAAAGATTAAAGCCCTGGAAAACCATTGACAGTTTTGCGCGTATTAGTTCTACCTGGTGGTTGTCGGCGGGAATGCGTTCGCCTTTGCGATTCTGCGCAAAGCGAATGGGGTCGCCTTGCACAATAATTTCGCCGGACGTTGGCGTTTCCAGCAGGTTAATGCAGCGCAGAAAGGTGCTTTTGCCGGAACCTGAACTGCCAATCAGCGATACAACGTCGCCTTTTTGAGTTTCCAGCGAAATGCCTTTTAGCACTTCAAGCTTGTCGAAGGTTTTGCAAATATCCCTACAGATCAAGGGCGCTTGGTCCGCCATCGGTGGCTCCTGAGGCTATAAATCAAAGACGTCTTTTTTACGGACTGTGCCAGTGTAAATCAACACTTTTTATACGGTCTGGTTTGCCTTAATGCAAACACTTTAAGGGTACCCTCTAAAGCACTCTCTAACGGCAGTCTCTGGTTTCGCAATAGCGTGTTTTTGTGAGCATGCTACAATTTGCGGCTGCGCGTCCTTTGAATGCTTGATAGTTTGCCAAGCCGTGCTCTGTATCCAGGGCCCGGTTTTTACCGAAAATACTGACCAGTCCGCTTAAGGGCTGGCGCTACTGAAAAGGCAAATGTGCGTGTCGCAACTGCAATTGGCAATTTTATTGGGAATGACGGTGGCACTCGGGCCTCTGGCTTTAGACGCTTACCTGCCTGCGTTCCCGCAGATAGCCGCGGATTTGAACGTTGATCACACCGATATCGGGCTTACCCTGAGTGTTTATGTCGGGGCCTTGGGCCTTTCGCAGCTGGTGGGCGGGCCGCTGTCTGATCGCTACGGTCGCCAGATTGTGCTGCTGGGTGGCCTATTTGTGTTCGCCGTTGCCGCTGCTATGGTTGCGCAAGCGAGTAGCCTGAATGAAATGCTGGGCTGGCGACTGGTGCAGGGCATGGGCGGCGCCTTTTGCGCGGTGTCTGTGCCGGCCATTGTGCGCGACCAGTTTCACGGTAAAGACGCCGCCAGGCTGTTTGGTCTGATTGGCCTGATTATGTTTATAGCACCGGCGGCGGCGCCCACTCTGGGGGTAATTTTGTTGGCAGTGGCCGACTGGCCGGCAATATTTCTAATGCTGACGGGCTACGCGGTATTTTTAGCCGTTGTACTGAAGCTGCGCCTGTTCCGCCAACTGCCTGCCAAAGAGCGGGTAAAAACTCCGGTATCCACTTTGGTCACAAATTACAGCCTGGTGCTGCGGCATTGGGTAACCATGCGTTTTGTTGGCATACAAGCGTTGTGTTTCAGCGCTATGCTGGTGTTTATCACCCACGCATCGTTCATTTATCAGGAATGGTTTGGACTTTCTAATACTCTGTTTTCTGCGCTGTTTGCCGCCAATATTGTGTTAATGGCCAGCCTGAACATATTTAACCGCTATTTGCTAAGGCACTTCGAGGCGGTATCGATTCTGCGGGTATCGGTATTGTTGCAGTTCATCGCGTTGCTGGTGTTAGTGGCACTGGCCTGGGTTGGGGCTCCCTGGTGGGTCATTGCCGGCTGCATTGTGACGGCCGTGGGCTTTATGGGCTCCATCATTCCCAACAATATGGCCAACGCTCTGGAGTTTTTCCCGCACTTGGGTGGCACGGCTGCGGCGATGCTGGGCGCCACTCAATTCACCCTGGCCGGCGCCATCAGTGCGTTTTCTACCACGGTGGTGGAAGAGTCTTTGTTGAACGTAGTGATTGTGATGGCGGTGTGCTCAATGCTGGCGGCCATACTGGCATTCGGTGCGCCGCGGGCGGTTCGGCGCGAGGTGGCAAAAATTGAAGCTGCTGCCGATGCCGCTGTGTTGCCCGAGCCCGCAAACCAGAGCTAACGGCAGCCCGAACTCGATTACCGCCGGAATTGGCGTACCTGATCGACAGGGCGACAATACCGACGGTAATGACAGACGGGCTCAGTTCATATCAAGCCGCGTGAGACTCAGCTTGCGGAAGAGGCGTCATAATCCTTGATGATCGCGGAGAGTTGGTCTTTAAGGTTCAACCTCTTTTTCTTCTGAGTTTCCAGGTATTCATCGGATGTTTTTTCTACTTCGGTTTCAATACGATGCACTTCGTGCTGTAAATCGTGGTACTCCTCAAACAGCTTAGCGAAGTGCTGGTCAGACATTTTCAGCTTGTGGATTGTATCTTTGGATTCCGGAAATTCATGCAGAAGGTCGTGTTTTTCAATGGGCATTGAGAGACTCCGTTGATGTATTGAAACGCTTCTTCAGGTTCAGTGTACACCCCCTGAGGATGTGCTGCCTGATACCGGTCAGGAACACTGCAAGCTACTGGCACGAAGACAGAAACAGGGGCTTGGTGTGGCTTTACAGAAAGACTTCCTTGAGAGACAACGTATTTTTGGTGATGCGCTCGGCCCCGGTTGCTGTAATGCGGACCGTTTCGCTGAAACCGACGCCAAACTCACCCGGTTTGCGCAGGCAGATTGGAAGGTGAAACACCATGTTTTCTTCCAGAACCGCCTCGTTGTCGGTCGCTATGAACATCGAGCCGGCGACCCAGGATGGCGGAAACGACGCACCGACCGGATAGCCAAATACGCCGGAGAAAAACGCGCGGTCTACGATAGGCGCTAGCGCGGACTCGCCGGCGCGGGCTGCCGAGGCGAAGCTTGCCCCGGCGCGCGCGGCCGACATTACTGCTTCCAGAACTTCAAGACAGACCCCGTGAAATTCACGAATTTCGGCGGAAGCTTCGCCAACCACGGCGGTACGCATCATGGGCGCGGTGTAGCGTTTGCGAACCGCACCGAATTCGGTGAACACCACATCACCGCGTGCAACCTCATAACCCGCATGATTGGTATGAATGATGCCGCTGCGGGCGCCGGTCGTCACAATCGGTTGCATACTCATGAATTCGCTACCTGCCCCCAGCATGGAGCTGGCGCCGGCCCGGGCGATTTCATGGTCGACCACGCCCGCTTGTATCACGGCGGCAGCCGCGTCCAGGCCGGCGTTGGTAATGGCGGCGCTCTCGGCAAGATACGTCAGTTCGGCGGACGATTTAACCAGTCGAACACGATCGATCAGCGCGCCGAAATCGATAAATGTGGCGGTGTCTAGCGTGTTTTTGAGCGCCGAAAGCAGTCCCGGCCGAAAAGAGCCCGTCCAGGGGTTAAAGCCGATTCGGGGTGCTTTGCTGCCCGCCGTGCGGCGCACCTGAGCAGCCAGGTCGCTGGCCACTGTTTCGGGCGCCTGCCACGGATAGCCGATAACGTCGTCTACCCGGCTCAGATACACGGCAGGGCCCATCTCAATGGCTGGTACGAACAGCACGGTTCTATCAGACGCGACAAGCAGCACGCACTGAACCGAAACCTCGAAGGTTGTGTAGCCGGTCAGATAACACAGTTCGCTGGCTTCGGTCAGCAGTAACAGGTCAAGCCTGGCTTCGGCCATCTTCTGACGAACAGAGGCGAGCCTGGCTTCGTATTCGTCTGGTTTGAAGGCCAGTACCGGCTCGGGAAAGTGGTTTTGCAGTTTTTCGCGGTAGGTAAGGTAATCCATAAGATGATCGCTCGCCGTTGCGGAAGCCGGCCCTCATTAGTCGTTCATTCATGTCCAGTTTGCAAGAAAAAAGGGGTTTGGATTGCTATGGCAATTAATCTGACTCCGTAACAGGCTCATCGTAATAACCCATATGCCGCGCAACAACCGGAGGGTGTTATGATTAGGCTGTTAAACCAGAAACCGCCAATGGAGAAATAGCGATGGCGAAAAAGAAAGCACAGCCGACAAAACACAGCGCGGTTCAGCGCGAACTCAGAACCCCGAAGTACCAGATGCGGGTAGTGGAGAACAAACGTAAATACCGCCGCAGCCGTGACAAAACCACAAGGATGGAGGATTTTCGCAAGGCTGCCTGACAGGCTGTTTTACGAAAGTCCTCCGTTTCAACGTCCTTCGTTTCAGAGGCGAGACAGATCCATTTTCTGACCTGCCTTTGATTAGAGCAGAGTAACGCCTTACGGGAATTGATGGGTGCAGATATTTTGGCTTAAACGCAACCTGAGGCTTCAGGACTCAGAGCCTTTTTTTGAAAGCATGCGAGCCTTCCGCAAGAAGGGAAAAGTGCTCCCTCTTTACTGTCACGAGCCTGAGCTGGTTCAGCAGCCAGACGTGTCAAGGCAGCATCAGTTATTCATTCAGGAAACTCTTGAAGAGCTTGATCGCGATTTTCAGTCGATTGGAGGCAAGCTCCTTCAGGCTGTGGGCGAAACGGTAGATGTTCTTGATCGCATCCACCGCGTGCAGCCTCTAACCAAGATATGGACCCATCAGGAAACCACTCAAAACAGCCAGTTCCAGCGAGATAAAGCGGTTGCTGCCTGGTGTGCCGACCATGGCGTTGAACTGCTAGAGCTCGCGCAAAACGGGATTGCCAGAGGGTCGCAAAAGCCCGAGTTATTCCCGCCTTATTTTGCCTGCTCTGTGTCATCCAAACTTCGTGACCCTATTGGCACCGACCTAGCCGAGCGATTTGCGCCCCTGCCGTTTCCGTCCTGTGAGCCGAAGGGAATACCAAAAGCCGCTGGAACAGACAAACCGCTGAGGCAGAAGGGCGGGCGGTCACAAGCCATCAAAAATTTAAATCGATTCTTCACCGTTCCGTATTTAAAGCAATACCCGTTTCAGATATCCAGCCCGAATACGGCTTGGCAGGGCTGTTCGCGGATATCAACGTATCTGGCTTACGGTATTGTCTCGGACAGAGAGATATTCCAGGCTGTGGATCGAATTGTAACCGACGCGCACAGCCGGATGAACGCTGACCAGTTCGGTAAGTTTCAGGAAAACGCGCGTTTCTACTTGGATAGGTTGAGCTGGCGCCGGCAGTATATGCAAACATTTGAAGCCAGCCCCGAGCTGGAATTTCAGTGCATGCTTGCGCAGTTTAACGGTGTCCGCGAGGCAGATTACTCGGAAGGGCGCTCTTCAACGCATTCTCCAGGACAATCTGAACAACACTTCACAGCCTGGAAACAGGGGCTAACCGGGTTCCCCTATATTGATGCGGCGATGAGGTTCCTCAACCAAACCGGCTGGATTAACATGCGTCTGCGGGCAACCCTGGTCTCATTCGCCACTATGAATCTGTGGATACCCACCACCAAAGTGGCGGAATATCTGGCCACCGAGTTTCTGGATTACGAGCCAGGCATTCATCACGTTATTCATCAGATTATAGCGGGCACCACAGAATTCAACGAGCTTATGGTTTACGACCCGGTAAAACAGGGCAGGGACCATGATCTTGACGGGCATTTTATCCGCAAGTGGGTTCTGGAACTTGCGGATGTGCCCGGCAATGAACTTCATGACCTCGCTAAGACGGCGTTCAGGCTGTCGAAACACGCCGAAATTCTCGGTTATATGCCTTACCCGGAAGCCATTGTGGATCATCGGGCAACCGCAAAAAAAGCCAAAGACAGGGTAAGCGAGTTGCGGCGAAGCGATTCAGACCGCCAGAGAGCGTCCGTGGAGATGTCGAGCGAACAAAAACAGGATTTTCAGCAGTCACTGTTTTGAATCAGCAGTGACTGTTCGGAATAGGAAGAAAGTGGTCGGCTGGCCGCAACTGAGAGGGATTTATGAAAACAGACCTGCCCCGATATAGTAGAGCGCGCATTAGAGAGGTTTTTAGCGCCTTTCTACTATTGGGCCTGACTTCCTTTGGTGGTCCCATTGCCCATCTTGGCTACTTTCGTACTGAGTTTGTGGAACGCCGTCGCTGGCTTTCCGAACAGGCTTACGCCGACCTTGTCGCCCTGTGTCAGTTTTTACCAGGCCCAGCCAGCAGCCAGGTAGGTTTTGCTTTGGGCCTGATGCGTGCGGGCCCTTGGGGTGCAGCCGCGGCTTGGGCGGCCTTCACTCTGCCTTCGGCCTTTGTGTTGGTGCTGTTTGCTTTGGGCGCCGGGGTGCTTGATGGGCCCGTTAGCCAGGGCATCATTCACGGCTTGAAAGTCACAGCGGTGGCCATAGTCGCTCATGCGGTATGGGGAATGGCGCGCAATTTATGCCCTGACCGCCAGCGCGCCGGCATCGCTCTGGCAGCGGTGTTCACCGTGGTGTTGTTCGACGGCTCGCTGGGCCAAGTCACGGCCATAGTGATTGGCGCCTTAGCTGGCATGGTGCTGTGCCGGACTCAGGCCGACAACGATGCACCCGAGTTGCTGCTACCCGTTTCTGCCCGTACCGGCTTCCTGGCGGGGCTCGTCTTCGTTGTTTTGCTGGTGGGCCTGCCGCTACTGGCTTGGGTTAGCCCTTCCGCCACGGTGGCGGTGATGGATGCCTTTTATCGCGCTGGCGCCTTGGTGTTTGGCGGTGGTCACGTAGTGCTGCCGTTGCTGGAAGCCGAGGTGGTGCAATCTGGCTGGGTCGGGTCGAACGAATTTCTGGCTGGTTATGGTGCCGCTCAGGCCGTGCCCGGGCCGTTGTTCACGTTTGCCTCCTATCTGGGGGCAGTGATGACGCCGCTCGGCGGTAGCCTGTTCGGAGCCGCCCTGGCGTTGTTTATGATCTTTTTGCCCGGAATGCTGCTGTTGGTGGCGGTGCTGCCGCACTGGAATCGGTTTCGCCGTTGGGGTCGCGCGCGGGCACTGATGAGCGGTGCCAATGCAGCCGTGGTGGGCATTTTGGGCGCAGCGCTTTATCAGCCGGTGTGGACCAGCGCCATTCTGGGGCCCTACGAATTTGCTTTGGCACTGACCGGCTTTCTGCTTTTAAGCGTATGGAAATTACCGGCTTGGGCGGTGGTGATCATCTTGGCAAGCGGCGGCATTCTCATCACCATTTGATCCCAAATCCATAACACGCATCGTCTAACGCACATCGCCCGTTGCGTTCGTCTTCTAAAGCTCTCCTTTTGCATGAAGAGGCTATCTGATGGCATTTTTTGGTAAGAAAAAACGAGAACTGCAGGCTGCTCTCGACAAACTTGAGGCGGCCGAAAAGCGAATTATCGAGCTGGAGGCGGATTTCCAGGCCGTTGAAGAATCCTCGGCCGTTCTGGTGCTTACCCCGGATGGCCTGATTGACCGGGCCAGCGACGCATTCCTTGCGCTGCTGGGATACAAGGCTGAAGAGTTAACCGGGAAGCATCACCGAGTGCTTTGCGAGAGCGCCTATACCCGTAGCGAAGAATACATCGTGTTCTGGCGAAGTCTGGTTATTGGCGTTGCACAAAATGGGCGCTTTCTGAATCTTGATGCAAGTGGGCAGGGTGTTTGGCTGAAGGCGCGTTATCTGCCCGTAAGAATCAATAAAGGCATGGTCAGGCGCATTATTGTGGTGGTGGAGCCCGTTGAACAATAAAGCTTGTCTGGTTTGCCGTGTTCCGGTTTTCCCAGGTACAATTTCTATACAAAACGCGAAGTGTCCTCAGTGATAATTCAGGGGGTTATTCGGTACCATTGCGGTGCAATACCGCGGGCGGGAGTTTCCGCCTATTCCCTGACACACACAAAAGACCTACCAGCGATGAAAAATCTGACCATTCAGACGCGTGTGCTGTTGCTCGCACTTCTGCCTGTAATCGTACTTACCGCGTTTTTGACCACTTATAATCTGAATCAGGCCAGGGATATTGGCGACGGCGCGGTGGCGGATTTTTCCTCCGATATGGAGCTAAGCAAGCGTCAGGAATTGAAAAACTATATCGAGCTGGCACGCACCTCAATTGCCCATCTTTATAATCAGCCCGGTTCCGCTGAAGACCCTGACGTGCGTGAGCAAGCCTGGGAAATACTGCGTCAGCTGAGATTCAATGACTCCGGAAGCCCTGGTTACATTTTTGCCTACGACACCAGTGGCGTGAGCGTCATGCATGGCGTAAAGCCGGCGCTGGAAGGCAAGAATCTGTGGAACTTTCAGGACCCTAATGGCACCTACCTGATCCGCGAACTGGTAAAAGTGGCTTCTGACGGCGGTGGCTACGTTTCCTATGGATGGCAGAACGAAGCCACAGGCAAAGTGGCCCCGAAGCTGGGTTACGCAGAGATGCTACCGCAGTGGAATATCATGATTGGTACAGGGTTTTGGGTAGACGGTCTGGAAGAACAGGTCGCTGCCATGGATAGCAAAGTCGGGGATGCATTGGATAACGCTGTCATTGGTTCAGTGACGACCTCACTGATTGCGCTGGCTATTATCGTGCTTCTTGCCCTGGTTGTTGTCCGTAGCATTATCCGGCCACTGAAATCCGCAGTATCTGCAATGAACGGTATCGCCAGCGGCGACGGTGACTTGACCCGTCGACTGGACATAGAAGGCAAAGATGAATTGAGTCAGCTGGCAATCGCATTCAATAGCTTTGCGGATCAGGTGCATGGACTGGTTGAGCAGGTTCTCTCGTCGACCGGCACGTTGAACGAAGCCTCTGCAGAACTGAGTCAGGTAATGGAGGAGTCAACCCAGGGCGTGGAGCGTCAAAAATCCGAAAGTGACCAGGTGGCGACAGCCATGAACCAGATGACGGCGGCAGCACAGGAAGTGGCGAATAACGCCAGCGAAGCTTCTGATGCAGCGGACCGTGCCAACGTTCAGGTAGTGGACGCCCAGGGCCTGGTACATCAGACCATCGAGGTAATCGGCGGTTTGTCAGAGCAGGTTGCGGAAGGCGTTAAGGTTATAGAAAGGCTGGGCGCGGATTCGCGAAAAGTCGACACTGTTTTAGAAGTGATTCGTGCGATTGCCGATCAGACAAATCTGCTGGCCCTGAATGCGGCCATAGAGGCTGCGCGCGCCGGCGAAGCTGGTCGAGGCTTTGCAGTGGTCGCAGATGAAGTTCGCACACTGGCCAGCCGGACTCAAAAGAGTACCCAGGAAATTCAAGAAACAATTGAGCGGCTGCAAACCGGTGCCGGCAACGCCGTGAAGCTGATTGGTGCAATCAGTGAACGCAGTGAAGCGACCGTCGTGGAAACCCGTCAGGTGAATGAAGCGCTGAAGAGAATTAACCAGGCCGTTGGTACCATCAACGAGATGAACATCCAGATTGCCAGTGCCGCCGAGGAGCAAACCAGCGTCTCCGAGACCATTAATCAGAATGTTCACGAGATTGTGGCCATCACAGAGCAAACCGCCCAAGGAACTCGTAGGGCTGGAGCGGTCACACAACGGCTCAAGGCGCTGGCGGCAGATATGTCAGACCAGGTCAGCCGTTACCGCGTGTGAGTGGGAATGATAGTGAGAGTGAGTTAAAAATTAAGTGCTTCGCAAATGACATAGGTAGCGCTGCGTAGTAGGGATGAGGAACTTTGACACAAGACTTACTGTTTTCACTCAGCCAGTATCATCCTGTTGTGATTGAGGGAATGGGTGGCTACGACCCACGGGATCCCGGTCTTGTGGCAGCTGAGGTCTCAAAACAACTCCTGTCGTACTGGGGCCAAAAGCAGATACAAAAGCCAAAGCTCCTCATCACACAAGGTGACCCGCTGGAAGAGCGGGGTATTTCCGCAATTTCACCTTTGGTTGCTGCCCGATTTGGTTTGTCCCGCGGTCTTGTTTGTTTGGACGAGGAGATCGCTGAGTACCACTCGCCCAATGCTGACCGAGACAATGTGATCCTGGAGGTTAAATATTCCCAGCTGGTCGATGTGTTAAACCATAGCCGGCCAGGAACAATGGAACGTCTGGAAAGGGCGATCGATGATCGCATCAACAGAAAGAATCAAAAGCGTCAAGCGCTGGATGAAAACCCGCTAAAAGACTACTTTCGTGATTTTGCGTTGTTGCAGGAAGTGACTAAGGCCGCGTGCTCGCAATTGTGTAAGGGTATTACGGTTGCTCACACGTCCAGCAAAATCAGTGAGTTTTCGGTCACCGGTTTTTACACCGTCGGGCTTGAACTTGGGTTAGTTGATCCAGATGACATGGTGCCGTGACGTCAGCGACTTATTTGTTTGGGGCCGCCTGGTTTTTAATACTGCCCAGGCCGGTTATCAGAGCGTCGCAAACCTGATCGTGGTTCAGGGCATCGCCCCGAATCGTCAGATCGGCATAGCGGGAATACAGGGCGGACCGCTCCTCATAAAGCTCTAAAAGCGATTGGTCCGGCTTCTTTGAAATACCCCGCAAGCTATAGTCACCAATCCGTGCAAGCGCCGTATCCAGAGAGATGTTGAGGAAGACAACGGTGCCTCCGGTCTTGAGATGCCTCATGGCTGCGTCACTATAGACGGCGCTGCCACCGGTGCTGATGACGTGCTGTTGCACAGTCAAGTTCAACAGCACCTGCTCCTCGGCCTTCCGCAAAGCAACGTATCCATCCTGGTCAACGATCTGCTGAAGCGTACGGCCGGTTTCTTGCTGTATCAACAAATCGGTGTCGATAAAGCCCAGTCCGAGCCTCTTGGCAACCAGCACGCCCACCGTACTTTTACCGCTGCCGGGCATACCAACAAAAACGAGGTTCTGGGACTTTTCTAGCATGTCGTACACCCTGATTTGCGATACCGCTCAACCTTCAATCTTCAAAACTCATCCTTTTTTCCGTGCTTCTGCCCGTCGACAGGCTGCGGCGGTGAACAGCACGTCGGTGGAGGAGTTGAGGGCTGTTTCAGTAGAATCTTGCACCACGCTGATCACGAAGCCAATAGCGACCACCTGCATGGCAACTTCAATTGGCACTCCAAAAAGACTGGTTGCCAGCGGAATTAAAAGCAACGAGCCGCCGGCGACGCCTGAAACACCGCAAGCCGCCAGGGCCGAGACCACGCAAAGAATCAGCGCGGTGGGAAAATCAACCGGAATGCCAAGGGTATTTGCCGTCGCCAGGGTAATCACCGAAATGGTAATAGCGGCACCGGCCATGTTGATGGTTGCGCCCAGCGGAATAGAAATTGAGTAGGTGTCTGGATCCAGCTTCATGCGCTCACACAGCGCAAGATTGACGGGTATGTTAGCCGCCGAGCTGCGGGTAAAAAAAGCGGTGATAGCGCTGCCGCGCAAGCATTCGAACACCAGCGGGTAAGGGTTGCTGCGAATCTGCCAGAACACCAGTAGCGGATTCGTTACCAGCGCCACAAACACCATGCAGCCGACAATAACCCCTAGCAACTGGCCATACT
This sequence comes from Marinobacter sp. LV10R520-4, assembly GCF_002563815.1. Classification (NCBI taxonomy): domain Bacteria; kingdom Pseudomonadati; phylum Pseudomonadota; class Gammaproteobacteria; order Pseudomonadales; family Marinobacteraceae; genus Marinobacter; species Marinobacter sp. LV10R520-4. The sequence goes on from NZ_PDJM01000001.1 coordinate 2,208,372, forward strand.
CCAGCAGAGCACCCAGGCCTGCCTCTGCCAGCGTAGTGGCAACAAGCCCGAAAATCCCTATAGGCGCAAGCCGTATGACGCCACGAACAATGCCGGACACGGCGTCAGAAAGGTCGTTCAGGCCCTGGCGCGTGGCCTCGCTGGCGTTACGCAACATAAAACCAAGACCAATCGCCCATGCCAGAATGGCGATGAAGTTGGCTTCCATCAGCGCTGTGACAGGATTGGCGACGGCGCTGAGCAATAAATTTGTCAGAATTTCGCCAACACCCGAAGGCGGATTGCCAGTCACGCCCGTCAGGTCCAGGGTTAGCTCTGTGGGCATCAGAAAGCTGGCCACCACTGCAACCACGGCTGCGGCAAGCGTTCCTGTTATGTAAAGAATCAACACCCCGCGAATATGAGTGGGCTGGCCCTGTTTGTGTCCTGAAATGGCTGCAGCCACCAGAACAAAAACCAACACAGGCGCCACGGCTTTCAATGCCGAGACGAACAGCTGACCGAGAAGCGCAAAAGAGCCCGCAGCCTCTGGCGATATCATGACCAGAAGCACACCGGCAGCAATGCCGATAGCGATCTGAGAAACCAGACTCAGCCGCATCACAGATCGAAAAACAGAGCTTAAACCAGCAAGCATGAAAACCTCAGGGTGTGATTTTGAAAACGGATAATAATTTGGTCGGCGATCAGGGAAGTTGTCGAGCCGGCAGGTCGCCGCCACAGTAAACGCCTGGTAGCGTTATGGCAACGCAAAGTTTAGAAGCGTAAACGAGCTTTTGATTTGGCAAAACGATTCCGATCATCTGTAATTCCCATACCGCTTAAATTCAATTTTTTCGATGAATGCTGAACTGGAAACAGTTCCAGATATTTTTCACGCCGGAGATTCCGTGAACGGCTATGGTGCGCCACGAGGTTACGCAAATAACTCAGGCTGAACAGCCAGCTTTTGAATACCTGCCAGTCGTTCACGCCGTAACGGTTGGCTATGACCAGCTGATCTTCAGTCATAGTCCCCGGCGGGCTCCTTCAGCATTATGAAATGCTCAATCAGCCGGATCATCAGGGTTTTCTGATCCGGCAGGCTCTCAGCGACCAGAAGGGCCAACGCCACCAGGGTATTGTCATTGATAAGTTGTTCTACCGGCTTTGCCAGCAAGGACGCGTTGCGGCGCAGGTACCACAAAAACAAAAAAGAGCCGCAGCGCTTGTTGCCGTCGGCCAGCGGGTGGTTTTTAATCACGAAGTAAAGCAGGTGAGCGGCACGGGTGGCGATGTTCGGGTAGAAGAGTTCATCACCGAAGCCCTGTTCTATGGTGGCAAGTGCCGATGTCAGGCCATCCCCGCGTAGCTGGCCGAACAGTTCGGTGGCTTCGCCCTTGGCAATCAGTGTTCGCTTCAGCTCGCCAATGGCTTTCAGCGCTTCGTCCAGCTCCAGTGGCTGCATATCAAGCTGCTTTATACCTACTTCGGCCAGTTGCTGTTCGTCATAGCCTTGTAGCAGACTCCATGAACGAGCGTAGTCACTGATCACCCGGGCAACGGCTTCGCCTTCGGTGGACACCAGGCCTTGATTAGTCAGGGTGCGGCTTAGCAGATTAACGGCCTGCTCGAACTCTATGCCGCGTTCCGTGAGTCGGCGCTGGTTCAGGGTGTAGCCTTGCACCAGGTGATCTTTCAGTACCTGCGTGGCCCACTGCCGGAACTGAGTAGCGCGCTTTGAGCTGACCCTATAGCCAACGGATATTATGGCATCCAGGTTGTAGTGTGTGATGCTCCGGCGAACCTGTCGCTTGCCTTCCTGCCGAACTACCGAGAAATCCTCGGTAGTTGGAACTTCCTTCAGTTCACCCTCTTGATAGATGTTCTTCAGGTGCAAACCGACGTTATCCGCTGAGGTGTCGAACAGTGCTGCCATCTGGCTTTGATGAAGCCAAACCGTCTCCTGTTCCAGCGCCACTTCAAGCTGGGCTTGGCCATCGGTTGAGGTAAAAATCCGTATTTGTTGTTCAGTCATGACATCTCCTTGTCGTTTTACTCAAATAACACAGTATAGCGTGTACTTAGAGCCCGGCCAGACAGCTACTCCCGCTATTTCAGCGAACTACTGTAAACACCGGTCTAAAAGCGCTGCTATTTGCCGAATATCAACTGGTAACCCATACCGCTAATGCCCGAACCTGCGTTTAGCCAGTGATCTTTGGCGGGGTTGATGTTGTTAAACAGCGAACAGTTACTGCGGCCAAAAGCTTCTAATGTTTGTTCCCAAAATGCCAGTCGCAGAGTATGGCGGTTTTTCTGTTCGTGGCTGGCGTTCTTTTCTTCGGCTTCTTTGGCCATCATGCCGATCATGAAGCTTTGTCCAGCCCAGCAGCTAATGTGCTGACATTGTAACGCTGCACTGATATTCCCCCTCGCTGTAAGACGAGTCTGCAATCAAAACGTTTTCTCGGCATAGTGGACGGTTGGCAAAGTAATTGGCCGCTTCTTGCCTTGTCTGTGACTCTCTTCGATAAGGCTTGTTGGTTGGGTATTTGAATTTATGCCGTACAGAACCCATGCTGCCATTGCGGTGTTTTACCTCGGCTTTGATTCGTGGCTGAGTCAGGCCTAGGCCGTCTGGTGATGCCAGTACATCTACGCTTCGGTCTGGGCCTCGTGCCGATACCCGAGTCTGGTAGCCCATGGCCCGGAGCAAGGCGGCGGTAAGCTCTTCCATTTCCTCGGGATCAAGACTTTGGATCTTGTCTTTAATGAGTTCATGACCTTTTGACCTCACCTCCTCACGGAGCAAATCGAACTCAGCTTCGACGGAGGGTGTATCTGCTATTGGAGTGTGCTCAGAAACAGGTTTTCCGGCCAGTCTATCTTCTACTTCGTTGATGACGTCGGAAGATAGAGAAAAGAGCGTCAGAACGGAGCCCAAGCTATTACGCGCTGACTGTGAGAGCTGGTCTCGGGAAACGCGCCCTCGCCATTTGACCTTACGAATGCTCGCAAATTCGCCCACTAACTCCTGTTCGGAGCGAAACTCATACTGACCTTGGTCTTCCCCAACCAGATATTCACGGTATTCTTGACTATAGGTGACGAGCAGGTCGCCTTGTTGTATGTCGTCACGGAATTTGCGAATCATTGCGACGGCATTAGCGGTTCTGCCTGGCTTGGCGTTTCCGAAATGATGGATACAAGCCTCGCGCAGCGCTGCGGCGCTGGTGTACTGGCGAAGGTCACCCAGGTCGTTCCAGCCAATCCCCACGCACTTTGAGTCCTCGAAATCGTCGAAGTAGCGACCACTATTGCCGGCCCGAATCATCCATCCGTTTTTCATGTTTACTCCATTGCTCAGTGTTGGCACTTGATTGTTGGGCGTTCAATTAATAATATTGCGGCTAACACGACCCCTGCCTCTTGGTTCCGATTGGAGCTTACGCGGGGGTTATTTTTTGTGTTTTTGTATAACAACGGTTGTGAAATTTAACCCTCATGGTTAATATCGTTCCCAACACGGCCCCAATCTGTGGATCCGCTTTGGCGGTGAAACTGCTGCGGGGTTTTTTATTGCCTGCGTTTCGGGAAACAGTCCCAGCTTCTCCATTCTTCCGCTACGCCAAACGCTCCCCAGCCAATTCCCAATTGCTCGTTTTCTGGAAATTCTGCCAATAGTTCAGAGAAACGCTGCCACCAGCTAGAAGCGGGGTTGATGGCGTTGAGCAGCTTTTTGCAAATACAAAGGAGCAAGAACGGACGGGCAACAGTGTGTTCGTTGCCGGGTTCCCACGCTGCCTCAAAGCCGCGGACCATGCCTGTGGGCGGTTTCTGGGGCTGGTCGATAACGTTGCGGTTCCAGAGCCGGCTGTGGTGCGCGCAGACGTTGCGAAGGTAGCTGAGACTGCGCAGCCAAGAGGCCAGGGTCCGGCCATTCTGAACGCCATATTTTTCAGCAATAACATTTTGGTCTTCCGGGCGCATACCGGCATAGAGTTCTGACAATGTGTTGAAGTCCCACACCTCGCAGGCGATCCAGATGGGCAAAGGCAGGCCATATTTATTCTTGTTGTGTCTGATGAAGTCTTCTTTAGAACGAGAAACCTGGATGGCCTGTTTTTTCATCCAATCTACGTGCCGGGGTACGCCGGTTCTGCTATCAACTTCCTCGGCAAAACCAGCAAAAAGCAGATGTGGCTTCAAATAGGCGAACGGTTCGTACTTGCCGAGCGTGTGCGCAATGTCCACCCGCAGTGCGACCTCGATACGCTCAAGCGCATCCAGAACCAGCAGCCGCAGCCTCTTGTCGAAGACATATAGGTGAACCGCTGCTTCAAAAGACGAGCCCGGTTTGAAGCTGTCCAGAACGGTGCTCGTTTCCTTGGTCTTCTTTCCTCTTTTAATGCCTTTGCCAATAGGACAAAAAAGCCCGGAGCGCTCCCGAAAGGGGTGCCAGTAGCCGCTCAGGCGGTAATAACCGATGCGTTCAAGATACTCGAGAGCTTTCACTTCATCCGTGACGGCAAGGCCTCTCGCCTTTAACTGTTCGAGCTGTTCCGGGTAGCTCAACCATGGCTTTTCATACACGTAGAAATCATCCCTGTTTTGTCAGTTGAGTGCTTTTTCGACGACCGCCTCGGCCAATTGACAGCGGGTTTTGCTGGCTTGGTTCAGGCATTCCTTTAATCGGTCGCAGAGGGCCATGAGTTCATCGACTTTTTGGACGATGCGGTGTTGCTCTTTGGCAGGGCAAAGCGGCATCGGTGCAGCTTTAAGCTTGTCCTGCGAGATGTTCATCTGACTTTCCGCCATACCCGATTTAGCGCTTTCCAGATACCGAAAGGTTTCACCGGCATTCAGGCAAAGGCAAACAAACTGTTCAGAAAGCCCCGCTTCAACCAGGTGAAATCGGATGATTTTGTCAGAAATCATTAGCTTGGAACGGGTTTCTTTAACTACACAGGAAATTCCTACCCGATTTTTTGGGCCTGCGCGAGTTATGAGAATGTCTCCGCTACGTACTTCATACTGTTTCTTTGGAGCTTTGCTGGTGGGGAGCTTCTTATTCTCATGCTCCAAGTAACTCATTATTTGCACTGCCGTGGTCTTCAATACTCCCCAAGCAGCAGGCTCTGCTGGCTGAGGTGGGCACGCTGGGCTCCACCCTGCGTCCATCAGGCTGATCAATTCACCGAGGTTTACCCATGACCAGCTTCGAGGGATGCTGGGAAGGTTTGAACTATCCTGTTGGTGCAGTGCCTTGGGCAGTTTTATCTCCTTTGCCTGAATGCGGCGCTGCTTCTCAAGGCAAATTTTTTCAAGCAGTTCGGGAGTTGACTCGTCCCCAGCATCCTGCTCCACCAAACGCCCCATCACCGCCAGTTGCAAAATGGTCTGCTTGAGCTTGTCGATACTCTGTCCGGTAGTGAACAGGGTGTCGAAGTGGGCGGCGAGGCGGGCCCAGTTGTCGGCCAGTTCGGTGGCGTTTTTGGATTGGGTGAGGGTGCCGAGCAGGGTGTCCACGAGGGTTTCATGGGCTTCGAGCTGGTCGCTGGTTTGTTGCTCCAATCGGTCGCAGAGGGCCATGAGTTCATCGACTTTTTGGACGATGCGATGTTGTTCCCTCTCTGGCGGTAGCCCTATGACTGTCCCTATAATTTTTTCTCGAGATATATTGGGCTGCGCACCACCCGCACCCATAGCAATAAACCGGGGACGGTAGGTTTTAAGCAGTAACAGTAAGAATCGGTTGGAAATTTCTGACCATGAAGTACAGGCACATACAGCCTGATTAGTAGTGCCAGCGACTTCTAGGATTGATGCCTTTCCAATTGTTGCGCCGTACATGGCAATTAGTACGTCCCCAGGTGAGTTCATTCGCACAGACGTTTCTTTAACAGCTAATTTGGTAATGGACTCTTCCGATACGGCGATAAAGTCGTCAGCAAGCTCGCCAGATTTGAACCATGGAATTTGGCCGTTGTAGTATTGTGAGTTACCGCGCTTCGGCGTAGCCCCAGCACCCCAAATGCCGATGTCGTTTAATCTGCAGTATTCCCAGTTTTTTGGGATGGAGTATGGGTGTTCGGGGGCTTCAACTTTAGGAAGCTCTTTGGGATTTCTGAACTTTTTCGCTTTTACCTGGGTATTTTTTTCACTGCAGATACTATCAAGAAGCTCTAAGGCGGTTCCCTCATCGGGGGCTTGCTCAACGAGTTTGCCTTGAATTGCCAACTCCAAAATCAACTCTCGCAGTCTCTTAATTCCGGTCAGCTCAATCTTGCCGCTGCTTCCTCGGCCACGGGTAGATTTCTGGGTTACCGCACTTGTCCACAAATCCAAGTGCTCGGTAATCAGTTCCCGCGCACTCACGCCTCACCTCCGGCGTTCTTATCACTTAGGGCATCGGCCAAAATATCCCGCAGCTGGCCACGAATCCCCTGAATCTCGACCTGCTGCTGTTCGTACTTGGCGAGAAGTTCGTCCGGGTCATGATTGATCAGCTCACCCTGGTGCGGATTCTTGATGTCCAGGTTGTAGTTACGGGCTTTGATGTCGTCGATAGACACTTTCCACGCCTGCTCGGTTTCCTCACGGCTGGCAAAGCCTTCAGCCTCATCGCCCCACCAGTCGATTTCCGTCTGAAATTCCTCAAACCGCATGGGCTTGGTTTTGTTGTAGTTTTTCACGCCGTCCGGGTAGGGATGTTCGTAGTACCACACGTTTTCGGTGGGCTTGCCTTTGGTGAAGAACAGCAGATTGGTTTTGATGCCGGTGTAAGGGCTAAACACGCCATTAGGCAAGCGCACGATGGTGTGTAGGTTGCACTCGGTGAGCAGCTTTTCCTTGAGACGGGTTTTCATGCCTTCGCCGAACAGGAAACCGTCTGGTAGCACCACCGCAGCGCGGCCACTGTTGCGTAGCAGGTGGATAAACAGAGTCATAAACAGATCGGCGGTTTCCCGTGTACGGAAGGCGCTGGGGAAGTTGGTTTCTATGCCGTCTTCTTCCATGCCGCCAAAGGGCGGGTTGGCGATGATGACATCTACCCGTTCTTTTGGGCCCCAGCTAATCAGCGGACGGGCCAGGGTGTTGTCGTGCTTGATCTGGTCGGGGACTTCGATGCCGTGCAGTATCAGGTTGGTGGTTGCCAGCAGGTGGGGCAAGGGCTTTTTCTCGACGCCGATGATGGTTCTTTGAAGGGTCTGCTCATCCTGCGGCGTTTGCACATAGTGTGCTCGCTTGTGGTCGATGGTGCAGGTAAGGAAACCGCCGGTGCCGCATGCCGGGTCCATCACTTTCTCGTTCAGCTTTGGATCTACCCGATTCACCATGAACTGGGTAACCGCTCGGGGTGTATAAAATTCACCAGCGTTGCCCGCGCTTTGTAGGTCTTTTAGGATTTGTTCGTACATATCGCCAAGTTCGTGACGCTCGGCGGACTTGTTGAAATTCACGCCGCTCTGCAACTTGTTGATCACCTGGCGCATCAGCTGGCCGGATTTCATGTAGTTGTAGGCGTCTTCAAACACGTTGCGGATAACCACGCCACGGTAATCGTCGCCGGTGGGCTCCAGGTTTTGCAGGCCGGTGAACAGGGTGTTATCGATGAAGTTCTTCAGGTCGTCGCCGGTCATGCCTTCTGGGTCGGCGGCCCAGTTGCGCCAACGCAGTTGCTCTGGAATCGGAGATTTGTAGTTGTCTTAGAGAACGTCCCACTCCTGCTCGCGGTCGTCAAAAATCTTCAGGAACAGCATCCACACCAACTGGCCTATGCGCTGGGCATCGCCGTCTACGCCAACGTCTTTGCGCATGATGTCCTGAATGGATTTTATGGTGCTACTGATAGACATAGGTAATGCGTTCCTGAGATTTCAGAATTAGGGGGTCATGAAAGGCTGGTGGTTAGTCGATTTTCCGGTACAGCTCTTGTTCCAGACTTCTTACCGCTTCGGTGTAGCCAGGTTTGCCGCCGAAGGCATCAATCAGTTCCATCGGCGCGCCAATCTGGCTGAAGGGCGCGAGGGTGAGGATTTTAACATCCTCAATAGACTCAATGCCGGTATCGGTGTACTTCTGCAGCAGTGCGTCCAGAACCTGGCGGCTGGCACCTTGATATTGACTGAAGTAGTTGTTCTTGCGTACCTGTTCCGCGCGTTCTTTGCGGGTGAACGGTGGCTGGTCGTAAACGATGTGGCAGATCACATCGAACGGGTCTGGCTCGGCGCCCAGCTTCTTGCTGACGTCTTTTATCAGGTCGTCCCAGATAACGCCCTGTTCGGTCAGTTCGTCGATAATGACCTGCTTGCGGTCGGCCTGGTGCCAGCGGCGCAGAAAGTCGTTCAGCGAAGCGTACTGCTGCGGGTGAAGTCTCTCAGGCTTTCGGTGATGAGTTTGCCGTCTGGCCCCAGGTACTGGACTCGCTCGGCGATAACAGCCACTTCAACGTTACCGACCACGTATTTTATCCGCTTTGGCCTGCCGGTTTCTTCCTCTTCACCGCCAGAGGTGTTGCCGTCGTCGTTTTCCCAACCTGACTCTGGGTCTACTTCATAGCCTTCGGCGTCTTCAGAGCAGGGGTGTTCGTCGGGTTCTGAACCGTCGTCTGCTTCATCCGCGTCTGGATTAATTGGGTCGTCGGCTTTGGGCTGGTAAACATTTACCGGGTCGCCATCAAAATCGGGGTCGGCAAACAGTTCGGTGGCTTTTTTGAAGTCCAGAATGGTGAACCAGTGCTTGTTGTAGTCGTCGTTGATGCGGGTGCCGCGGCCGATGATTTGCTTGAACTCGGTCATGGACTGTATGCGCTGGTCCAGCACGATGAGTTTGCAGGTTTGGGCATCCACGCCGGTGGTCATCAGTTTGCTGGTGGTGGCAATAACGGGGTAGCGTTCTTCCGGGTTGATGAAGTTGTCGAGCTCGGCTTTGCCTTCCTGTTCATCGCCGGTAATGCGCATCACGTATTTGCGGTTTTCCTGCACCCGCTTCGGGTTCAGGTTCACCAGTGCTTGGCGCATGCGTTCGGCGTGGTCGATGTCTTCGCAGAACACGATGGTTTTTTGGAAGGGGTCAGAGCTTTCCAGAAATTCTGTGATTTTGCCAGCGACTACTTCGGTGCGCTTTACCAGCACCAGCTGGCGGTCGAAATCCTTCTGGTTGTAAATGCGGTCTTCTATCAGCTCGCCGTGCTTGTCGGTTTGGCCTTTGGATGGGCGCCAGCCTTGCAGGTCTTTGTCCAAGTCTACCCTCACCACTTTATACGGGGCTAGAAAGCCGTCTTCGATGCCTTGCTTGAGCGAATAGGTGTATACCGGCTCGCCGAAATAATCGATGTTGGAGACTTCTTTGGTTTCTTTTGGCGTGGCGGTCAGGCCGACGTGGGTGGCCGTTGAGAAGTAATCAAGAATCTGGCGCCAGGCGGAATCCACCGAGGCGCTGCCGCGATGGCACTCGTCGATCACGATAAGGTCGAAAAAGTCCGGCGAGAACTGTTTGTAGATATTTTGCTCTTCTTCGCTGCCGGTCACCGCTTGGTAAAGAGACAGGTAAATCTCGTAAGACGGGTCTACCGTGCGATTGGTGACCTTGGTCATCGCCTGGCCGAAGGGTTTGAAGTCGTTATTTTTGGTTTGGTCTACCAGAATGTTGCGGTCAGCCAGAAACAGGATGCGCTTCTTTTGTTTGGCCTTCCAAAGCCGCCAGATAATCTGGAAGGCGGTGAAGGTTTTGCCGGTGCCCGTGGCCATTACTAATAGAATGCGGTTCTGGCCTTTGGCTACGGCTTCGACAGTGCGGTTAACCGCCACGGTTTGATAATAGCGAGGTGTGCGCCCACTGCCGTCATCGTAGTAGGGCTGTTCCACGATTTTGCGCGCCTGGCCGCTAATGCCTTTGTACTGGCAATACAGATTCCACAGCGTTTCTGGCGAAGGGAACTCGCTCAGTTGCAGAGTTGTTTCGGTCTGGCCGAATAGCCCGGTGCGGTCGTGGAAGAGGAAGCCGTCGCCGTTGCTGCTGAACACGAAAGGTGCGTCTAGCGCATCGCTGTAAGCCAGCCCTTGCTGCATGCCGTCGCCGAGGTTGTGGTTATTGTCCTTGGCCTCGATGATGGCAATGGGCAGGTTCTTCTTGTAGCTGAGAACGTAATCCGCGCGGCGGCGTTTGCCCCGGGTGTGCAAGCGGCCCCGCACGATGATGCGGCCAGCGGTAAATGACACCTCTTCTCGCACTTGGCTCAACATATTCCAGCCGGCTTGTTCCAGGGCCGGGTTGATGAACTTGGTACAGATATCCCGCTCTGTGAGCTTTTTCTTATCCATGTGCTCGCCGCCTATACATCCCGTTTTCAACCGTATGGTTTTCCGCGGTTTTATGGCTTTAGAGTAGCTTATTTAGACGGGCTGCAGAAGGCTGGGCGGGTTGTTGGGCGTAGCTCAGAAACGAAAAAGCCCGCTGTTAGGCGGGCTAAATCGTTAAATAGTGGTGCCCGGAGGCGGCACCGATTTCGTGTCGCATGCTGTCTCGCGATGTCGCTAACTGTCTGATCTGTATTATGAAAACTTCCTGTAGCCTAAATTCCCTGTATCTTTCTGTCCTATCAGACCGCACCTAGTAGCGCGGTTAATGATGGGGCAGATGATGGGACAATCAGGTTTGGAGGATAGGAAAATGCCGAAATTGGCAGCGGAACTGGGAGCGCTTCAGGTGAAGCGGCTTTCTCACGGAACAGTTAAAAAAGCGAAGAACGGTAAAAAAGTTGGCGACCCGTGCACGACACTGCATGCAGTGGGTGGGGTCTCAGGATTGTGTCTGTATTGTCGCCCACCAACAAAGCCGACGTCGATAGGGGCACGCTCTTGGATATTGCGGACAGTTATTGGAGAGCACCGTGTCGATCTTGGGTTAGGGCCATATCCGGGGGTATCCCTGGCGAAGGCTAGAGATAAAGCGCGTGAAATTAAAGATAAAATCCGATTCGAGGGATATGACCCAATTGCAGCGCAAAGAGCTGCAAAGTCGCAGTTGATTGCTGATCAAGCAAAGCAACGGACTTTCGCCGATGTGGCACAGCAATATTTTGAGAAAAAATGCCTTGAATTTGGGGGGGTAAATCCAGAGAAGCAAGCGCGTCGACTTGAGCAACACCTTAAGGATTATTGCCTACCCTTCCTCGGAAGTATTCTTATGGCAGACCTCGAAACCAGGCATGTTGTGTCAGCACTCAACACGATCTGGTTAGAGAAAACACCCACCGCAGAACGCGTCCGAATTACTATCAACAACATATGTGAAATGGTTGAGAATGACGGGGTACTCCGGCATGGGCTAAATCCAGGGCGCTGGCGGGGTAATCTGGAATATTTTCTTGCATCACCGTCAGCTATTCACGAAGAAGAGCATCAGCCAACAGTAGGCTATAAGGCGCTACCTTGATTCTGGAAATTGTTACAGCAGCGCGACACAATTCCTGCAAGGGCCTTAGAGTTTCAAACGCTGACCGCTGCTCGTCCCGGTGAAGTACGCTTTGCTGAATGGGCGGAAATCGATTTCAAGGAGAAAATCTGGACTGTTCCCGGATGGAAAGTCAAAGGCCGGAAGGATAAGAAAAAGAGCCACAAAGTGCCCCTGACAAAACGGGCCATTGAGATTCTCAAGATGATGCCACGAGATGGCGGCGCTTATGTTTTTCCCGGATATCGTGGCAAAGAAACAATGAGTGAAAATGCCCTCAATTTGACCGTGAAAGAGATTCATCAGGCTGATATCAAGGCCGACGGGCTGGGGTTTGTAGACGTGGAATCCGGCAAAACGGGCACCGCCCATGGCATGCGGTCTGCCTTTAAAGATTTTTCTACTGAGGAGGTGAATGTTGATGACTATGTTTCTGAACTCGCGTTGTCGCATCTCGAAACATCGTCTGCTCGGTCCGCTTACAAGCGGGGTCAGTTGATACCCAAGCGGCGGAGGCTCATGAGCACCTTTGAGAAGTATGTTTCTGCATTTGTAAATTCGGAAAAGCTGTAAAAATTATGCCGATCCGCGGCTAATTGGCCGAAATAGTGAATTAGCTGTTTTGTGGCAAGGACATGACGAGTAAGACTTCACTTAAACTGATAGTGAAAAAAATCCACTGCGTATATGCAGAGTCAACTATCTGGTCCGGTCGGTTCCAGCCAAGTTTTTTCCGAAATGTGGTTGTTTGGCTACTGCTCACGGGATGCGAACTGCGCGTGAGATTTTCGCGATTAAGGAAGCCCGCGTCGATGACCATATTTTGATTGTTGCACTGTCGAGATTTGACACGTGATCAGCTAGGATTTTACGCAGGTGGGGTCAATTTCTTCCTTTGAAACGCCGGAAGTTGGTGATGAGCTTTGAAAAATACATCAGCGAGTTTGTCCACTCGAATACGCAGGTGGGCTAAAACTGGTTGGAATATGCCAGTCAATGGAAAAAGGCCAGCCACGCCTTTTAATGGCTTGGCTGGCTTTGGTAATTTACTTGTCATTAACACACTTCACAAAATTCATTATGGATTTCAGTTGTCAAAAAGCGATTTCGTAAAATCCACCATAACTGTACTACATTCTTCATGCATGCAGCTATGGCGGCATTGCAGCAATTTAGTATGCTAGAGAGATTAGGTCAGATATTCTCATGTACTTCTTTTTGCCAGTAATGCTTTTTTGCTCACCATCCAGTTCATAGGAGGTGGCTAGTCTATAGTCGATTTCAACCGGCTGGTGCGCTGATTTGGCCGACTTCAGGTATGCAATCTTACCTCTGGCAAAGGGGATTAAGCTGCTGAGTTGAAATTGTTTTTGAGCTTCAGGTGGTATGGTTTCAGGAGAAGTCCATGTTTTGGTATAAATTTTATCATTATGATAAAAGCTGAAGTTTTTTAAATATAAATATGAGTCGGATTTGTTTAAAAATACAACATCCCTCCCGTTGATTTCAATATCAATGGCGCTATCTCTTGCGAGTAGGTTTTTTGGATATAAATAAAAATCTTTTTTACTCAGTACTTCGATACTAACAGGTATCTCAAAATGGCCTTTGGAAGAATTAATTTCCATGTTTCCACATTTAATTTCTGTGTCAAAATATGGCGATATTGATGATGGACATGAAACTAAGAGTACTCTTTCAAAATTTTCCCCGCTGGTAGCAGCTAAGGATAAGCTATCTAGATAGCTTATGAGTTTTTTAGTATCGTGATATTCTTTCTTTATATGCCTATATTCAGTAGAAACGCCAATGTCGTGTGAGTCCAAGCTTGGGATTTCAAATCCAGTATTGTTGGCTATTTCTATATTGGAATGAATTATTTCTTTTAGTTCTTCAATATGCGAGATGTTCACGTCTGCTTCGAGAATTCGAAGTTTCGGGTTGTATTCAATCTCTTTTAAAAGCTTTTCATAAGCTTCTGCATAACTTTTTCCAAATGATTGCTCGTCAAACACTACCCTGGCAGGAGGCATCGTCGCCCATAGGCCGAATGTTAAGGTCGTCAGAACGGCCCAGGCTCCAGCTTGGCCAGCATCCATACCTGCGTCAACGCGAAATAATTTTTCTTCCGCAGAGCTGCATTGCTCCTCTTTCTTGGCTAAACCTGTCATACATCCTTCGGTGCGGGTGTCCCATAAGGGCCTATCGTTGCGAAGGCTCACCCAAGGGCCTTCATCCGGCACGTAACCCAAAGTGTAGGAGGTGAATTCATATCCATTTGGAGTCTGCTCTAATTTGGCATAAATCGACCCGTAAGATTCTTTTAGTTCACTTTGGAGCGTTGATTGCTTGATACTGTTCTTCGATGCGCAGCCAGATAGCGCCAATGTTGCTATTGCTAGAACAACTGTTTTTTTCATTTTCTCTGCCTTTTAGTGTGTTAATGGTGGCGGCCCAAGTTTCAAGGAATCGCAAGTGCGTCAATTTTTACTCTTAGATTGACGAATTCTTCGCGGCCGTTCGATACGAAGCCGTGAACAGCACCGTCGAAGAAAATCATCCCAGGATGAAATTCCTGACTCCCCCAAATCATCTGGGTATCGGAATAGATCGTTCTGAGAATGGACAGCCCAAGGGCGGTTTTTTCAATGTTATGCCTGACCGCGGGGTCTATCTTCGGTCCGCCTGGATTGGGCTCAAATTCGAGTTTCCCGTTTACGTCGTAGGTACCTTCCGAATAGAGCCTAACTTCCGCACTATTGCCTGGCAGGGTCTTCCATGCCACTGGAAAACCGATGAGAGATGAAATCGGGTCATCTTTAGGGACAGCGGTTGCTCCGCCCACGTCGATGGTCACCACAATGTCTTTGGGCCAATAAATGAATCGCTCGTCTGGCTTGTTTGCGGGTAACCGCAAAGTGTAGATGGAGTCAGGGTGGTTCTCGCAGCCTTGAGCGCATTCCAGCTTCGTACCTAGCGCCTCGGCAACTAACTCAAGTCGTTTCCGCAGGAGGACGCTGGTAGCAAGTCTTGCTTCTTTTACTGACCCGATTATCTGCCCCTCCACCTCCGCCGGGAGAAAGGCCTGACTGACATATTCCATACTCCCGTCACCAGAAATCAGTCCCAAAACGAGAATTGCCGCTCCCAGTCCAGCGCCCAGATCTGAGGATACTTTGCCTATAAATACATCCGACGCCATTGAGGTGTTGGTGGAATAGTCATGAACTCCCCACTGACGAACGTATTCGGTGTTCAGTACTTTTGACTCCAGCTTTGCACGAGTATCGCTGTCCGCAAGATAGCGGGCCAAGTAGCCCAGACGTAAATATTCATCCTGCGTCAGCTCCACTCTTTCATGATCAGGTGTCTTCCAGACATCTTTCAGCCAGGGTGGGGTCGCGCACCCATACAAGAGAACGCTGAGGAATACAGGGGCTAAAATCTTAAAGTTGCGGGCGGTAATCATTGTTTCTTGGTTTTCTCTGCAGAGACGTTGGGGCAAAAAGGTTGCGCCAAACACCATTTGGCGTTGGGTGAAAGGCGGCTTTTTTCCGGCGCCTTACCAGTTTGGTCCGGCAACCACACGCTGGCGCGAGGATGATATTAAGGAGTTTGAGGCCAGGTCTGCGACTCGTTCATGAGTCGCAGATGTATCAGACGCCACTCAAGCCAGGCAGAATATGCTCTTGGTACTAACTGGCACAGAGGGTAGGCCATCACTACCCACGCCACTTTCCGCAAAACTCTTGGGTGTACTGCAGTTTTAATAGCGGTACAAAGAATAGCCCCAGAATGGACAGTAAAGTTCAACGAACGCAGGGAATCATTCACACCCCGACACCGTATTCCAGCCGGCCTGCAAGTGTTGTTTCACTGCCTACAAGGCCGAACGGAAACACTAGGGCCGCTAATCTTCTGTCGCGCTTAAACGGACTAACGGGCTGATGCAGAGGTTCTGCTCTGTGATGTTAGCCATCGCTTCCTCTTTGCTGCGTTTTATAATTTTTGTTTCGCCGGGCACAACAAATCGCGAGATGGGTTTGTATTCGTAGAACTTCAGCTGCCCGGCCTCGGCCGTCAGCGTCAGCTCGTCTTCAAAGCCAAGCATGTCCGGATGGTCTGCCTCGATAAAATAACTACCCGGCTCCAGTTCAACTCGAACAAAGCAACGCGGGCTCGTGGTCACCGTGTGCTCGTTAATGTAAATATCAAGCGTAAACAATCCGAAATGAGAGTCGCGATCGCGGTAGAGGTACATCACCGCATGCGTTTCTAACGGCGCAAAAGATAATGCAACCGCACCTCCCTGCGACTCTTTGTCGAGGCTCTGAATGGTAGAACACCCATAGGTCGTTAACAGTACAAACGCCAACACAGCAGTTTTCTTCAGCATAAAAATACTCTATGGCTTGGTATCGTTGTTGGTGCTTTACAGCCAACAGGCTAATTGTTTGTTTACTACGGAAGTTGTGACGTAAAACAATACAGGCAATCCGGAGTGCTTTCTGTTTCATTGTGTTAATGGGCGGTCACATTCAGCGGGTAAAGCCAGACAATGCTCCGCACTTTTTGGGATTGACTGAAACTCAATGTGGCGCTAGCGAGGTGTCTGATGACCAGAAAACGACGATCTTTCACGCCAGAATTCAAACAGGAAGCCGCCTTCCTGTCTCAGTTGGGTCAGTATTACTTCGGCGGTGGGACACCATTGATGGCTGAGCTCAAAACGGGCGATGTTGCGCACACGTGAGTTCTTGAGATGACGTGCACTCGCGCATTTTAATAAAGATTGAAAAAAATGACCTGTTTTGGGCTAATCGCGGAAAATGATTAATTAGACGAGCCAAAAGGGGCTTCGATTTCGCTAATGTATCCGAACCAAATTAACTACTTCAGTGAGGTTTAAGATATGTATCACAACATTCGTGAAGTCGCCGAGCGCTTCGGCGTAGCTCCTTCCACCATTTGGCGTTGGGTGAAAGACGGCTTTTTTCCAAAACCCTACAAGTTTGGGCCGGCGACAACCCGTTGGCTTGAGGATGACATTAAGACCTTTGAGGAGAAATCTGCGACATAGAGATGATGCATGAACATGGCGGGGGCTGACTGGGTTGCAAATCACCGCTGCAGAATGACGACAATTTGGCCAAACACTGGCCTCGCCCTACTGGCTATAATATCTGTACTAGCCAAGGTGATCAAGAGACAGGTATGTATCAAAAAATTCGCGAAGTTTCGAAACGTTTCGATGTTGCCCCATGGACCATATGGCGCTGGGTAAATGACGGCTTTTTTCCAGCGCCCTATCGGTTCGGTCCGTCAACTATCCGCTGGTGCGAGGACGATATCAAGAAGTTTGAGGTCAGGTCTGCGACTCAGATGTGAGCCGCAGTTAGTAACGGAGAGGTTGTCACGCTGCTAGTTGTTTGGCAATTTGTCGCCACGACCCATTTGCAGACTTTCACCAACTTGCAAAAGTTTTTCACCATCCTCCGTTGGCATGAGGCCGAGGGATCCCACTGCCCTGCAAGCCAACTATTATTTGGTGGCAGAGTGTAATGTAAAGCCGCCCAAATTCAGGTGCGGCTCTTTGCAGGTTGAGTAAACTAGATATTATCGGAGCCTACTGCCATAGTTAAATAATCTATTATCTATATAGGTCAGTTCTAAGTCGGGCTTGGTTGGCATTAAAACTATGAAATAGACAAGGCGCCTTTCAACTTTATATTGATATTCGAGCATTCCGCGTTGTTGCGACAAATTTTTATATCCATTTTGTTTTGAAGCATATATCCATGAAAAAAGTGCTTGGTCGTTTTTTATGCAGTGTACGATGTTGTCATTATTTCTAGACGTGAGAGTTTGTCCTGCGTTGGCGAGGCAGTAATCTCTATAATCGTCGTTCCAATCATATATTTTTTCAGTCCTGTCATAATATATTTCGTAGGAATCTTCTTCCCGAACACCAGTTAGTTTTGCGATCGGTATTATTTCGTCCAGCAAAAACCCATGTTTAGCCATGGAGTATTCGATCACATTTTTTGAATCGTTTATGTTCGATAGAGAAGCGCATCCTCCTAGCGAAAGAACTAAAGTTAGGGTCATAATACTAGTGGTTGAATTTCTTAGTAGTGAAATGATGTTCACGGGCTTGTCCATTTTTTCAATTGGATTAAGGTTAGCAGTCAACGATATTAATAATTGATGCGGCGTACGGCATGGTTAAACATCAAAGTTACATTGAGCCCAGTCTTTTTTGTCAGCCCAAATAAGAGTATTAGTTTTTGAAACTAAATAATTTACTGTGCCGTTATACGAATAGAAAAAGAAACCTTCATTTTTTCTGGTTGCTTGACCTTTAACCAATATTTTTATTCTTTCATTAGCTATTTCTTCTACATATCCAAACCTGTTATCAAGGCTGCACACCTCTTGGCCCTTATATTTAATAGTGTTTGATCTATCGCTATATGTGGTCAACATATTTTCGTATCTGCTTTTTTCTAATAGGGCAAGCCTTTGTGCCTCTGCTCGCTCATTTATCTGTTTAATGCCATGTTGAACGGCGTCGATGACCTTAGCTGAGATAAAGAATCCTTTTTGACCTTCAACCATGGTTTTGCCTGTAAGGTGTCGGGCCTTGATCTTAACAGCCCAGTAATCTTTACTATGAAGGCAAGTAAATATCCCTGTTTTTTCATTAATGTTTTCTGGATTCCAATGGTAGACATTGCCCTTTTCCTCTTGAGAAAACGATCCACCATTAGTCAGCTCACAATATTTCTTTAATGTTTCATACGGAGCTTTTGCCTCATCTGTTGAGAATGGATTAATCTCTCCATCCAGAATAATGCTTACAAACCGCTCTTTTGAAAATTCCTGTTCAACCAACTCTTCTACAGTGTCATATTCAATGCTATGAGTACGTGAGAATAATGATGAGCAGCCAGAAATTGAAACCATTAACAGAAGAGCTAAAAGTGGCCTAAGGTTTTTTTTTCGCATTTTTAATCTTTCCATTTCAATAATTTTATTTTTCGCAAGGGTGTTAGCTGAACAGTAAATATGGTTTATTACGTGGCCCGAAGGGACTTAAATTTTTGTGATGGCGTTTCAAGCGTTTTTCTGCGAACTTTGTGTCGTCATTTAATTCATGTTGTGATAATACCCGATGGTGCAGCTGTTTCTATGTGATTTAAAAAAAAATTACAAATATTTTCAAGTTTCCACAATTTAAGATTTGACTTTTAGATATTGGCAGAATTGCGGAGATGCATGAAGAAGGGCGATTGAGGGCGCACTCGTGAGAGGTAGCTGAAAGAGGTTCTATATTTGATATGGAAACTGAAAACTACATCGCCAGGTTCGGAGCATTATCCCGCAACCACTCCCGACACTGTTGATACTCAGGCATCACCCGCGCCATTTCTTGCCAGAACTCCGGGGAATGGTCGTGGCGTATCAGGTGGCAGAGTTCATGAATCACGACGTAATCGACCATGCGGTTTGGTGCCAGCATAATCGTCCAATTAAATTCTAATGCGCCCTTGGCGGTGCAGCTGCCCCAGCGGGATTTGAATGACCGGATACTGACTCCAGCAGGTTCCACCCCAACCATCGGTGCAAAGCGTTCCACTTTTTTAGTGAGCTTGTGTTCTGCCTGCCGTTTGTACCAGCGTACAAGGGCGTTTCGAATCATGTGAGGCTGTTGAATGCCTTCAGGCATCGACACCACCAAACGCCCTTGCACAAGCTTCACTGGGGCAAAGTTACCGGACTCAACTTTTAGCCGGTAATTACGTCCTAGATAAGGGAAGGCTTCGCCGGATACAAATTGCTTGTCACTGATAGGCGCCTTTTCACGCTGTAAAGCAATTTTCTCTCTGATCCACTGGCGCTTGGCAACCAATAACTGGTCAATCTTGTCGATGCTGGTGGTGACCGGCACTACGATGGATACGGCACCTTCTTCCACCCTTATATCCGCCGACTTGCGGCGATGGGTGCGGATGACTTCGGCAATAAAGCCATTGCCATCTCGGTATTCAGAGTCGGAGCCTTTTGTCATGGTCATCATAGGTTCACTTGGCACCAAAACGGGTTTGCGCCAGCTCCATGAAACGATCCTGCACCACGGTCACAATGGCTTTGTCACCGTATGAGCAGTCTAGAACGGCGCGTTTGATTTCCTTCTTCATCCGCTTCACTTCATCCAGCTTGCTGAAGAAGTCCACAATCTGTGTCGCTTCATCGAACATGCTCACCAAGCCTTGGCTGGTCTGTTTGATTTCATCGTGAACCACTTCGCTGACGGTATTTTCTCCGCCATGCGCGGTCACTTCAGACATCAGTATGTTGTAGAAGGCGAACTCTGTATCGGTCAGTCCCAGATCGTCAGCGGCTTGTGTGCGGGCTGTATCAATGTTGTTGCGGAATTCCAGAAGCAACTCCGCCTGCTGCTCCCATTTGCCGTTGGTTTTTTCAATAATATCCCGCAGCCGCAGGCTCAGTGACCTGTAGTATTCAGGATCATCTTCGAGGTTAACGGTGATGTGGTGCTTGATGGCGCTTTCGATTTCGGAGGCGCGGGATTCCGGTGATTTGATCTGGTTCACCGCTTCGCGGAAGTTTGCAGCCATCAGATCAACAGGTGGAATTTTAGGATCTACCCCGGTGCTGACGATGTGTTCTTCCACCAGTTGTCGCACCTTTTCACCCACATCCTTAATGTTCAAGCCGGGATCGCGGTAACGGGTGCGGGCGGCATTTTGTATTCTGCCCCAGAACTTCAGGTCGGACACAAACGGCTTAGCAGCCACATCGGGAAGTACAACATCCATTTGCTTGGCGAAGCGTTTGAACGCCAGTTCAAATTGCTGGCGGATGTCTTCGTCTTTCAAAAATAAAACGTAGTCGTCAATGTCGTCACCTTTGACGCCGCTGAATACATTGGCAACACGGGTATGAGCGGCTTTGAGCTTGGGTATTTCGTCTTTCAGGGAGTGATAGGTGCCTTCCACATCTTCACTGCTGAAGTCTTTCAACGCATCGGCTAAATGGTCTGACAGCCCGTAATAATCCACCACAAAGCCCGCTTGCTTGCCTGTGTAGGTGCGGTTTACCCGCGCAATGGCTTGCATCAGGGTGTGGTCTTTCAGATTTCGGTCGATGTACATCACCTGTGCAATGGGCGCGTCAAATCCGGTCAGCAACATATCCTTAACAATCAAGAATGCCGTGGGGTTTTCTTTTTCCTTGTTGGTACCCAGCGGTTTTGTGAAGTTCTGAATCACCAGCTTTTGATGGGCTGCATTGGTATAGGGTGTAAAGATCGGTTCATCGTTGTGTTTGCCCGAAATGATCACTTCCGATGGGGGAGCACCCAAGTCATCCAGTGTTGTTTTGAATAGGGTCGCGGCATAGCGGCTGCCCACCACGATCATGGCTTTGAAGCCGTTCGGCTGGATGTGTTCACGGTAGTGTTTCAGCAGGTCGATACAGACCCAGCGGATACGGGCGGGTGCCTCACGTACCGCGCGTTCCACCCCGTATTTTTTCTTGATCTCGCGTTTGTCGTCGTCGCTGAAGTCACTGAAGTATTCTTCAAACAGCGCGTCGAGTGATGCTCCCACTACCTCCGTCTGTACTTGCCGACCTTCGTAGATGATGCGCACGGTGGCACCATCTTCAACGGCTTCGTTGATCTTGTACTGATCAATGTACCCGCCAAACGCCTGATCCATTTTTTGGCTTTTCAGCAGGGGTGT
Organism: Marinobacter sp. LV10R520-4; assembly: GCF_002563815.1. Taxonomy (NCBI): domain Bacteria; kingdom Pseudomonadati; phylum Pseudomonadota; class Gammaproteobacteria; order Pseudomonadales; family Marinobacteraceae; genus Marinobacter; species Marinobacter sp. LV10R520-4. The sequence continues at coordinate 2,229,581 of NZ_PDJM01000001.1, forward strand.
GCCGGTGAAGCCAATCTTGGGGGCGTTAGGTAGTGCGGCGTTAATAGTTGCCGCTAAGTTGCCGAACTGGGTGCGGTGGGCTTCATCCGCCAGCACAATGATTTTGTCACTGGGGTTCAGGTCTTTGAAATCGCCATCCGCTTCTGCATCCTGAAACTTTTGCACCATCGCGGTGACAATGTCGGATGATTCGCGGCTTAACAGAGTTTTCAATTCTGCAACGGAACCGGCGTTGTGTACTGTTTCGCTTTGGGCGTCGCGGAAGGTGTTGGACAGCTGTGAATCCAATTGGGTGCGATCAGTGATGAACACTAATTTGTATTGCTGCAACTCTGGGTCACGGCGCATCTTTACCGCCAGCATTACCATCGTCAGCGACTTTCCTGACCCTTGGGTATGCCAGACTACCCCAGATTTTTCTCTGCGATCAGAGCCGGTTCTAAGTCGATTGATGACCTTGTTCACGGCGCGGTATTGTTGGTAGCGCGCTACCTTTTTGACGAGGCGACCATCCACCGGTTCAAAGATGGTGAAGTTTTGAATCAGATCAAGAAAGTTCGCGCGATCAAACATGCCCGCCAACAAGCGCTGCTGGGGGGTGATTTCCGTTTGATTGTGAGCGTTACCGGCGACCTGTTGAGCCTGTGCCAAATACGCCGGTGATGGCACATCAGCCAGCATAACTACATTACTGCTAACAGGGAGTGGAGACGGTACCGCCATCGCCCGAATGTCGGCATCCGTGTATGGGTGTGCATCTTTCCAGTCGCTATAGTGTTCGGCGCGGGAGCTGATCGTACCGACCTTGGCTTGATCACGGCAGGTAGTCACCATCAGCTGATTATACCAAAACAGCTTTTGCGCCCCTTCGTCGGACTCTGGGTAACGAAGGTTGGCATAGCGGCGCAACTGGTTAATGCCTTCACCAACAGCGTCCGCCACGTAAGGCGATTTGCATTCAATCACCGCCAGCGGCAATCCGTTCACAAAGCAAACAATGTCGGGAATGATGTTCTGATTGACGCCTTCAATCTTGAATTGGCTGGTGCACAGAAAGTCGTTATTGGTTGGGTTGTCGAAGTCGATGATCTTGACCGTCTGCCCTTTACGCCCTTTACCTAAATCCTGCTCAACGGACAGGTAATTCACCAACAGCTGATAAATGCCGTGGTTGTATTCCATCAGAGCGGCATGATTCGGGTGAGTGATCTCACGCATGACCTTGCGTAGGTTTTCCTCACTGATCCATGGATTCAGCTTGTGCATGGCAGCTTTAAGACGATTGACCAGCACTACATCGCGGTAGTAATCACGCTCACTCGTTTGTGAGCCATTGACGGGCAACACCGGCGCAAGACTGGCACCGGGCAGAGCGCCTGCGGCTGGCGCTAGCGCCGAGCCAGATAGATAGCGCCAGCCCAATTTGATGAGTTGGTCAATGGCGGGCTGTTCGACCTTTTCGGTTTCGTCCTGGTACAACTTTGTCTCCCGCTAGTGTCTAAAAAGAACGTTAGGCAATGTGGAATCGGAAAGAGTAGCTCAAATGGAGATAGAGAAAGTCTTGTGTAACGGTTTCAGGGTATCCCTTACATAAGGGTTTTTCTATGTAAGGGATACGGTTCCTTCTTACAGAAGGCTGCCAATATCAGTCTGAGAACAGCTCCAAGTAACGAGGGAACATAAATACCCGGTTGCGTTGATACCCAGTGATTTCTGTCAGAATACTATCAGACACGAATGGCACTTACTTAACGCTAACTGATTGAGGTTAAAGGGAAAGGATGACTCAAGTGGTATGGTGAAGTTGCGAAACCATAACCAGCCACAAGGAGCCAGCCTTTCATGAATGATTCTAACGCCCGGGTGTCCCTCAAACAACGGTGCCAAGTCCACCAAGCGGCCCGACGGGCCGATGCGTTTACGTTCTTCAACCTGCTCACCGGCGATAAGTTGCTCGATACCGTAGAGTCGCTGTTGCCGCCGCATCGGGAACGGCTGTTTTCGCCAACAGAAACACTGGCCATGTTTTCGGCACAAGCCATGAGCGCTGATCGGTCTTGCCAGAAAGCGGTCGATGAGGCGTCGGTCAATCGACTGGTGACGGGCTTGCCCTCATGCAGCACAGCAACGGGTGGCTATTGCCGTGCGAGGCAGCGGCTTCCAGTGAGCATGGTCTCGACATTGACCCGTACCAGCGGTCACTTGATGGCGTCTCGATCGCCACTCCCCTGGCAGTGGCAGGGACGACGGGTCCGATTGGTCGATGGCACCACAGTGGCCATGCCAGACACACCCGCCAATCAGGCTGCGTATCCGCAACCTCGTAGCCAAAAACCCGGCCTGGGCTTCCCGCTATGCCGATTGGTGGGTTTGGTATGCCTGGCCAGTGGCGCTATCCTGGACGCTGCCATCGCGCGTTACCGAGGCAAGGGAACCGATGAGCAAACGCTTTTGCGAACCCTGTTGGGCAACCTGGATGCGGGTGACATCCTGCTCGGTGATGCCTTTTACCCCACTTATTTCTTGCTGTGCGAGTTACAGCAGCGCGGGGTGGATGGCGTCTTTCAGCAATACGGGGCACGCCGACGCAGCACGGATTTCAGCCATGGTCAGAAGCTGGGTAGCCGGGATCACCTCGTGGAACTGCAGAAGCCAAAGACTCGGCCTGACTGGATGAGTCAGTCCGAGTACGACAAGGCACCGACAAACCTCACAGTACGAGAGCTTAAGGTGGGTGGCAAAGTGCTGGTGACAACGCTCCTGACGCCCAAACAGGCACCCAAAAGGGCGCTGGATAAACTATTCCGCAGTCGCTGGCATGTTGAGTTGGACCTGCGGAACCTCAAAACGACTCTGGGCCTGGAGCAACTAAGCTGTAAAACACCTGATATGGCCATCAAAGAGCTTTGGGTCTATCTTCTGGCTCACAACCTGATCCGGTTGCTCATGGTTCAGGCTGCTCTGGCCGCCGGCCAATTACCCAGGGAACTCAGCTTCAAGCACTGCCTGCAACTCTGGCTGGCCTGGCAGGCTTGCTTTCAGTCAGCATGGTGCGTTGACCAACTCGACGAATTGTTCAGACTGATGAGCGAGCGTACGGTTGGAAACCGATCCGGACGGATTGAACCGCGCGCCGTCAAACGACGGCCGAAACCTTATAAACTACTGGTCCAGTCAAGATCCATCGCACGGGCGGAAGTGGCAACGCATGGGCACCCGAAGAAGCTTAAGTAAGTGCCATTCCTATCAGACACCATTTTTTTGAGCAGTGCAGATGCCGCCTGATGGCTTACGTCCAGTAACTTGGCTGCCTCATTCGCCGTGATAGCGGGTCGGCGGTAAAGGCTCCGCATCAATATCTGAACGTTCTCAGCCCGCTTACCGTAACTGAGGGTCAGTGCGTCTATCTCTTGCCTCAGCACTAGAATGCGTTCGAACGTTTCCTTGCCTTTGTTCGCCGTTTCAATGACGGCGCTCAAGAAAAAGCGCACCCAGTGCGTCACATCGTTGGACTGGCGTACCCGCGTCAGAGCGTCATAGTAGCTGCCACGATTGCGTTCAAAAAAGTGTGACAGATAAAGCGATGGCTTACGCAATAACCCTTTGTTGACAAGGTATAAGGTGATGAGCAGTCGGCCAATGCGACCATTGCCATCTAAAAATGGGTGAATCGTTTCGAACTGGTAGTGACTCAAAGCAATGCGAACTAATTCCGGCACATTGATGTTTTCGTTATGCCAGAACATCTCCAGATCACCCATCAACTCGGGCACTTCACTCTGGTGAGGTGGTATAAATGCCGCGTCGTTTAAGCCACTGCCGCCAATCCAGTTTTGACTGACACGAAACTCGCCTGGGGTCTTGTTCTCACCACGAACACCTTGCATCAGGATGGCGTGAGTATGCTTGAGTAACCGATTTGAAAGAGGCAAGCGGTCTAGCTCATCAATAGCTTCGTTGATCGCCTGGATATAATTTCTAACCTCGCCCCAGTCATCTCGCTTCTCCGGCGAAAGCTGCTCCGCCTCCAGCACCGCCTCGTCCATTTGCGTTTGGGTGCCTTCAATGCGCGATGAATTGTTGGCTTCCTTGGTGATGTGCATCTGAATAAACAAATCCACATCCGGCACAATGAGGGTGAATGCGTCCAACTCCGCCAGCGCCCTCGATGCCCGCTCCAACAACGTGTTGATGACTGGGTCTTCCCAATTCCATTCCTGATTGATAGGAATGGGCGCAAAGCTTTTATATTGATACTGTTGCACCCAGCTGCCAGCTTTGAAATCTTCAAATTTCATTGCGTTTTCCGTGGTTGTCTTGAATGTCCATGTCAGTCTTCCTGCGTCCCTTGTCTAAACTCTAATCCACGAACAGGTAGTTGACTAACATCTGGTCGATGGCGGGCTTTTCTACCTTTTCTTCTTCATCCAGAAACATAGCGTGATGGGTTGCCGGTTAATCAGGCGACCACTGACTCTCTTTGGTCGGTTTTGACGCGGACTTTGCCGGTTAAAAGGTCTTGCAATAGGGCCTTTTTTGTTTCGAGCAACAAGTATTTTTTTCTTTCGATATTTTCTATTTGCACATCAATTGATCGAATTGATGTGCCTATCACTACCTGCTCTTCATGGGACGGCATGGGAAACAAAAGTTTCTTGAACTCCGTTAATGATACCCGACGCCTAGTTCCTGTAATTTCAATTTTTTGTATCTGCTTTTTACCCATCGGGGAATTGAGCATATAGGATAAGTAGTTTGAATAAACTGAGGTTTTAGGTCTAATTCGAATGACATCCTGAGTTACGATTGACCTTTTATCGTCATCATAAACACCGGAACCGCATGGTGGATCACCCACCTTTGCGATAACCACATCACCCTTAACGACATTGCACGCGATAAGAGAGTCGGCTTTTTCCTCTGTTACGCAGACGGTAGAGACTCTCTTGTATTGAGAACGTTTTAAATCGCGCACATAAATTACAGGAACGCCCGAGTCAGTCAACTCAGAAGAAAGTAAGTCACTTCCAAATGGACCATTAACAAAAGAATTCTTTTCCTGAAGTGAGAACTTTTCCAAGGGCACGATATCCCACCCCACCGGTATCCGACCCACCGGAGAATCCTTGAATTCAGTGTGCGGAACGCCGCCCGACCCAATCCCTTTGGTCAATAACTCTTGCATCATGCCGGTTTTCAGGTCTTTCAGCTTATCGATCTGTGCACGTGTTTTTTCGATCACGTCATCAACGGATGACAGGATGGTGGTGATTTTTTGTTGTTCGGGGAGTGGGGGGCGATATAAACGAAGTCCACCGAGCTGTTCAAGGTTCAAGTTCACTTGAGCATTGCCTGCCTGCGAGTCGCTAATTTGCTTTGCTACGACAGGGCTTTCTATTGAATATCTGGCAAAATTTGGGAGTATTTCGTTGATACGAAGCCTAACTATACCCACTGCCTGATTTGTGTTTGCTGGTAAGTTCTGGGCATTGACTACAGCTGACCGCCCAATTGCACCCGCAATCGAAACTAAAAGGTCTCCAAGGTGGAGCTGGGATCGTTTCAAAGATTCATGGGTTTTGGCATCAATGAACTTCAAGTCACTTTCATCGATAAATCCACTTTTTAATATATTTTCTACGCGAATAAATTTAATGCCTGAATGCACATAGCCAGACCCATACGTTGTCGGCGTTGTGCCTTTCGTAACAATTGTGGATACATCCTTTAAGCTACACTCATTCCACCCATCAGGAACCGAATTACTCATAACCCAGCTCCTTCAGATAGCCCTTCATTGTACTTTCAGCTTCAATTATATGTGCGTCCAGTTCCTTCAGCGACACCCGATACTTGTCCCACCAGTGTTCGAGTTGGCTGATCACCTTGGCATCGACATCACCCGCCAATTCACGAATAGCTTCTTTGGAATCAATTTCGGGCTTGAACTCAAAGTACTCCCCACCAGATGAGGGTCCCCCATCCCGCCTCACAAACACCGTGGTCACATCAAAGTCTTCCAGTATTTCTTCGCGGATATACTCGCTTTCCACTTCGCGCACAGGGATACCACCGTGCAGAATGGCGCGTACATCAAAGATTTCTGGGGGCGGGCTGGTATCAGCGTAACGGCGAATGTTCAGGTTAAAATCATTTTCGGCAATGTCAGCCAATGCGACCACTTTTGAATAGCGTCTGATCTCGGCGTAATCGTCAAAGGTCTGAACGATCTTTTCAATATCTTGCGGACGTAACTTGTTCTGGTTTTTGCCTTCTTCGTATTCCAGTTCACTGTTGATGAACAGCACTCTACCCCTGCGTTTCGCTGGTTTATTCTTGTTGATGATCATCAGGCAAGCGGGAATGCCGGTGCCGTAGAAAAGTCCGGCAGGCAATCCAATCACCGCTTCTAACAGGTCATCATTCAAAATGCCCTGGCGTATCGCCTTTTCACTGGAACCACGGAACAGGACGCCGTGGGGCATGACCACGCCCATCATGCCTTCTGCGTTCAAGCTGGCGATCATGTGTTGAACGAACGCCAGATCACCGGAGTCTTTCGGTGGGGTGCCATAAGGGAAGCGACCGTATGAATCAGCATCGGCTTCTTCTTTGCCCCACTTCTTCAAGCTAAAAGGCGGGTTGGCGATGACCCGATCAAAGGTCATCAGCTCACCAGCTTGGGTGTGTTGCGGATTGCCCAAGGTGTCGCCTTTGCGAATGTCGGCACTGTAGACACCGTGCAAGAACATGTTCATCTTGCAGATTGCCCAGGTGTTCAGGTTCATCTCCTGACCGAACAGCGATAGGTTGGACGGGTTCTCACCGTTACTGGCAAGGTAGTTGCGGGTTTGTACCAGCATGCCACCAGAGCCTGCGGTGGGGTCGTAAATGCGCATGCCTGCTTGGGGTTTGAGCAACGATACCAACAGTTGCACCACTTCAGACGGTGTATAGAATTCACCTCCTTTTTTGCCGGCGCTGTCGGCAAACATTTTGATCAGATATTCGTAAGCGGTGCCCAACAAATCGGGACGTTCAAAGTCGGCATTGCGCAACCGGTAGCGACTGAAGTGGCTCAGCAAATCGCGGAGTTTTTTGTCGGACAGCTTGTTCTTTATGTTGAAGTCGATGGACACCAGCACGCCTTCCAATGAGGCGTTGTACTCTTCGATTGCTTCTGTGGCTTTATTCAACTCCGCGCCAATGTCGTGCTTCAGGTCTTTGATGGCATCCCAACGGGCAACGGGTGGAATGTAAAAGGTCTTATCGTATTCGTCTTCATCGTCCGCCAGCTCACGGGCTTGAGCGTCAGTTTTACCCTTGCCAATGTAATAATGAGCAACCTCTTCTTTGGCTTCGTCAAACGCATCGGACAGGCGCTTCAGGAACATCATGCCGAAGATGTAGTCTTTGAACTCGGAAGCGTCCATGTTGCCGCGCAAGATGTCGGCAGTTTCCCATAGGAAGGATTCAAGCTGTTGCAGTGTAATGTTGTGGCTCATTGCATTCCTTTTTACTGCGTGAATAGCTGTGGTAACGGCGGCTGGCGGTCATTCAGATTTTTCTACGCTACCGGAGCAGGGCTTGAGTGTAGCCACGTCAGACTTTCACGGCAATTTGGTATTTGGGGGTTAACGCGGAAAACCAGCGTTTACACAGCTTGATATAGAGTCACTCTGCGGTAAAATTAGGGTTCATTTTTCGACTAGGCAAGACGCAGTTCGAATCTCGACGTGGTAACTGGCTACGCAAACAAACAGTACCTTTGTCCTGCTTTCGTCAGGGCAATTTTAAAGATCTTCCTGACCGCCATTACAGAAAGCGGCAGACACTGTCTCCGCGCCTATCATACCGCCAGTTACATCTGGCACAGCACACTAAACCGCCAGTCACATCTGGCACCGCACACTAAATCGCCAGTTTTTCTGGCACCGCACTGCAACGCCATGCTCACCTTTCTACCAGCCTATGCTGTGTTTACCTAATGAGATGGCAATTTAGAATAGGACTGAAAAAGCTTTTTTTTCAAATACTTATAGTCCTTAAACGATAACCGGAAACTGCGGAAAAGGCTTACGTTAACCCCGCAACCGAGCAGCATGGAACGCTACCAGCGTTAATCATCGTTGGTTGCTCACCTAAACCGGTCATCCCAATGCCTTCGGGCCCTCCCACCTTGCGATTGTCACGCTGATTTCGTTGACGCCGCTCCTCGTCCGCCTGGTCGATTCTCGACTGGAGCCGGTTCACGGCTTCGCGATGGTGAAGAAACAGTGCTGTGTACAGCAGCACGATGGATGCTCCCACCAGTCAAGCTCGACGCTTGGCGTTTCACACTTAATGTGACCTACGGGGCGGAGCATCAGCGCGGGAGTCTGCTCCGCCTCGGAGGTCACAGGGAGCTTACATGACTTGCCGCGCACATCTGTACGTCAATTTAATCACTAGGAAACAAACATGAGTAACAAACAAGTATCAAAGGGGCGACGGTCGTCCCCGAAGAAGAACCCGAATTGTCAGGAAAATTATGGCAAGGGGCGTAGCCTGGGCTATGCCGCCAACGTTGCCCTCGATGACTTTTACACTCGGGCATCGCACTTCAACACCCGTGCTACACACAAGCAGCGTATCAAGACGTTCGTGAAGTTCTGCAAAAAAGCGAGCGTGCGTGACGTTCGGGATATCGACAAGCCTTTTATTTTGCAGTTCGGCGCCTATGTCAAAGATCGGCTCAAAAGAAAGCACAAATGGCCGGATGGGAGCGTTGATAAGCAAATTAGCATCGCTTACGCACACAACCTGATCAGCACGGTCAATATCACGATGCGAGCTTTCAGAGAAGATGACGCGCTGAAAATCTCGGGACGAGACGTGCTTGGTGTGTGTCGAAAATCGATCCGCACAAAGCCAATCCAGGCTGATGTTGTTGACATGCAACACGCGGCGAATCAAGCCATCGCAAAAGGGCTTGAGCGTGGCGCAGCTGTGATGAGGCTGAATCGAGCATTTGGCATGCGAGTTCGAGAAGCCATTTTGCAAGATCTGGATCGAATGATGTTCGAGATGCAAACCACCGGCGAAGCGGGCATTCTTGAGGGTTGCAAAGGCGGCAGGAAGAGTACAGATCGGACAATTAAGGCCAGCGAATTTCGGCTTGAAGCACTCGCTTACGCAATCGAGGTTCGACCGAAGGGGTCACGCAACCTGCTGTCTGAAACCGACACAGTGAAGAAATTTCTGCTGCGCGAGCTGAACCCGTGTCGGATTCTGCTGAAGCGTTCGGGTGTTCCGACTTTTCACGAACTTAGAGCAGGATTTGCCCAGGACATTTATGAAGAGATTCTCGATGGCCCTAGCCCGCTGAGAGAGCCAATCCGCGACAAGATCATGGACAGGATTGCTCGTGCTGAGGTGGCCCGTCAGCTTGGCCATGGCCGGTCTGGTGTCGCAGGTGCTTACGTCGGAGGTACGCGTCATGCAGCTTAGTGGGGTCGTGGCTCGGATAGACTTTGGAGATCTGACGCCGACGGAGCGCAACCGGTACATCAATCGGATGAATACAATCGTCGGCGTCATCGAGGAGCGCTTTCCTCATGTGAAGCGTCCAGAGCAGATCAAGCTGAAGTGCGCGCAGTATGTTCGTAATGTCTGGCTGCCGGCACATTCGTCCTCCGAGCGTACAAAAGAAGAACATATGCGTGCTCTGGGGCTTCTTGTAAGGGCTTTGGGAAGGAATGAGCACTGGCTGGGCGCATTGGGGATTCATAGCTGCCTCAAAAAAGGAGGTCGGCCGACTCAAATTAAAATTCGACAATCCAGGAAGTATTATCGGTAATAGAAAATGAGTTTTTCTGGCTGTGCCGAGCTTGAACCTTTGGTGAGCAAGAACCTGCCACCGACAATATTTATGTACATTCCGCCAGCAAATTTGGGAGAGGAGGGTGTTCTTCCACCTTACATTCTCGACCATGGAAAATCGTTCCTGTTTGTAACAGCGAACGAAAATTAGCCTGTGCCTCAGCTTCTATGTCCAAACACCGTGCTCTAGGCGCCCTATGATATCGAGTAACATGCGGATATCCTCCGGTGAGTCCAAGTGATCGTTTGGCTTTCGGTATCCAAAAGCGCGAAGCGGGCGGTTTAGCCAGGCATTTGCTGCCTCGTCGTCGTCTTCAAAAAGCCCGCAGGCCGCAATAATTAGCGCAGTCTGCAGCTCTTCAAGCGTTTTTTGTGAATGGCTCATTTTAAGACTCCACCGGGCACGCGCAGGCTTAGTTGTACGGCGAGCTGTAGCGACTGATAATGATGCAGCGCCATCCAACCTCGCCGTTAACGTCGAGGTTGGATGGCGGGCTTCAGTCAGTGGATCGTATGGGCGGTTTGCAGCAGGAAATTCCCGCCGGTATTGAAGTCCATCACCGCGTGAATACGGTGGGGGTCCTCTGAGTTTCGATACAGCTCCAGAGTTATCCAGTCCTCGCCACGCCGCATTTGCGCGTTGAAGATCACCTCTTCACAATCGAATTGCTGTGAAAGCGTTGCTGCGAGCTGCTGTGCTTGGGTCAGAAATTTCATGGTAGCTCCCACTAAAACCAGTTGTTTTTCTTGATGTCGCCAAGCTGGTCCGCCGCCGATCTTGGAGGAGGAGACTGCTGAATGGACGACCCTGAGTTGTCGGTGTCATCGTCCAGGTGATCCATCGTTTCGGTAATCGTCGCAATGCTGCCGTCCGAGCAGCACAGCTCCAGCGTCACTCTTGCACCTTTGAAGTGATCGATTGTCCACGCAATGATGAGTGCGTCCCGAAGCAGGTCGCTGATGTAGCTGCATTGGTTTTTCATATTTATATTCCTTAGAACAAGAGGGTTTGGTTTTGACCGGTCAAGTTCTAAGTTACACGAATTCTCCGTTTGACCTAATGACTGGCCTGGAGCGGTGGAACGTGCTTGAATGAAGAGGTAAAACAGATGGTTACGGAAGTTTTGGTATTACAGGAAAAGCAGGGTTAAAAAAACTAAAGGATTACGGCTCAGTAACAATTGAGCGTTTTCTAAACAATCAGGGGATGTGGGGACTAATGATGGGACAACACTCGTAATCCCTCTAAGTTATTGATTAGAGGGAAAGAGTGGTGCCCGGAGGCGGAATCGAACCACCGACACGAGGATTTTCAAACCCATATAAGCCAATCTTAGCAACAGCCTACAACATTAAATAACAACAAAAACAGCGTTTTATGAATTTTCTATATTGTGCTCTGTTGTCTATTCTCGTCATTTTTTGCGGCTTAGTGTCCCGCCAGTGTCCCACGGTTGCAAGCCGATCCGCCAGCCGGTAATCGTGAGCCTGGGTCACTTATGCCGGCGATACGGAACAATCCCGCAACGGTGACGATGTTGTGAAATGTTAACAGGTAGGCGCGGGTGCTGCCGTTTTGAACCCCAACAAACCCCAACATGCGATACACCCAATCGCCGCCGGCAAACTGGCATCAGCAACAGCATGTTTTGACAGGGTACCGAGCCACCCACTCGCACGCGGGTAAACTCTCAGGCGTTGCGGCTCTGCGCTCCCGTGTAGGCACACAGGGACTGGCTTACAAGGTTGTCAGTGATAACGTACAGACTTTGTAGGCGGTGACTTATGGGCGTTGTAGGCGCTGGCTTACGCGGTCGCGCTTTTACGGGCTGGTCGTTATGCCCAACTTTGGCGGGGTCACTACAAAACTTTCGTAGTTCAGCAACGGCGTTAGAGTACCTTTCGGCTTTCAGGTCTTCGCGATTGCCATTTGAAATTCTGATAAGCTCTTTCTAGCCTCCGCATCTTCGGCGGCTGCCCCTTCTTTGGGAAGGTGTGCACCGGCGGCGGCTTATGCGGGGGCTCTATCTCCTCTGCCTTATCCTAATCTTTATCAGTGCCCTTGGCTGCCCTCCTCAAGGTACCGCTTAGCTTTGCGTTATTTTTTCATTTTCATAAAGCAATTGAGGCGCAAATGATCAAAAACGAGAATTATCAAGGACCAATGGCTTTTTTTCGTAAGCACTTGAACGGTGATTACTCCTTGGGGCGCTCATATTGGTTAAATACATTTCTTGTTTTATTATTTGCTCCGGCGCTTGGCCTCATATTAGCCCCGCTTCTCCAAGACCTACCCGCGCGGTATTCCTCGGCGGCAGTTCTTGCCCTTACTGTGCTTGGGTTACTCGCTTGGGTATGGGCGATAAGTGGAACCTGGGCCTCAGCCAACAAACATGTTCAGCGAGGAGGGAAAGGGGGTTGGGCTAGTGCCGCAAAGCTAATGATTGTTCTGGGCATCATCCGAACAGTTGGTGATGTTGGCATCATGAGTGAGGGTCTCGGCGAACACTGGCGCGTAGCTTTGGGGGGGCAACTTGGCCCCCAATACACAATCCAAGTGAGTGCCGATGGGAAATCAGTTGTCTTTAAGGGTGGAATTAATGACGGTGCTGCCGAAGCTTTGACAAAGGCACTTGATATCGCCCCCGCGGTTAATAACGTTGTTTTTAGTTCGATGGGCGGTTGGGTTCGTGAGGGAAATCTTGTAGCAAACATTATCTCGCAACGTAAACTTTCCACATATGTTGAAGGCGAGTGTACTTCTGCATGCACCATTGCCTTCTTGGCCGGACGAGACCGCGTTGTAGGTCCCGACTCACTCATCGGATTTCACCAATTTAAGTCCGTGGGTGAAACTGGTGGCGATGCAGGCGATCAAGCGATGGCAAGCGCCGTGTACGAGCGAGCCGGAGTTTCGAGAGAGTTCATAAATAGGATCGTAACTACCCCTTCTGATCAGGTTTGGTATCCAGATCATAATGAACTCTTGGCTGCAAATGTTATCACTCGAGAGAGTACCAACGGCGAAATTACATCTCGTGCGACGCGTCTGCGCACCCAAGACGCTGCTGGCTGTGAACTCAGCCCATTGACCGCCATTGACCGGATTCAAATTCGAAAACTGGTGGTTCGTACGGCCCCTGAAGATCGCAATTCCTTAATTGTGGATGCTGTTATCCTCAACGAGGCGGAATTTGAGCAGCCGTTTCCCGCCATTGGTCTGACCTTCTCCAATCTGAATGGTGATGTGGTCGCACAAAGTCTCTTTACGCCGGCAGAATACCTCGCCGGAGAAGCCTTGAACTTATCCGCTATGCCACCCGAAACGCCTATTCGAATTGTGATCACCATTCGGGATCCCGGGCGTGATGCGGTGACCTACAACATCAAATTTCAGCCTTGTCCGCATTGCCTGTGAACACATACCGGGTTCTAGTCGCGGCTTGCTGGCGGGCTCTCTGGGCCGTTCTGCCTGTTATGGCCTGTATGCAGGGTGTGCGAAAGTTTCGCAGACCTACGGACGTGTACTGCGCGGAAAATCTCACGGGCGTGTATGCGATGGGTAGCTTAGAGATACAAGTTTTTACAAGTAGCTGTGGGCTCACGGGCGCGTGTGCGTTGGGTAGCGTTTTCAGGATCGAAACTCCCTGAATTTTCAGGGTATCTCTGCTAGCGGGCTTTTACGTCAGTGGCGGAAATGGCCAACTTCCCCCATTGGGGGAACACTGCTCACTTTTCGGCATCTTCACCGGGGATTTGGTTTTCAGGTTTTATCAGGTTCAGATGTCAACAAATGTCAACATGCCAGTTCGTACCACAGCCGCGTACCAGCTTGAAATCTTGCCGCCATTTGCCATATTCCAGCGGGCAAAATACTAACATTTACCAACAGGGCTTCACCTGAGCAAACCTGAGCATTCGCTGGCGGGAAGTGATTGATTTCACTCATAACCCAACTCTGGGGAGTATTACGAGACTTTCGTAGTACCTTCATTCAGCCGGTTTTTCGGCTCAGTACAAGCTCCATCCATGCGCAGGTGGGTAAACCGATGTAATCGAATTACCACAGACGGTGGAAATCGCTCCATTCACTCGCTCGCGGGGTTGTCGCGGTACTCCACCAACGGCGGAGAACATACAAGCTCCACCTACGCGCACGCGGGCAAACCTGGCTTTTGAAATGTTAAGTTTTGTCAAGTTCTGAGCCACCTACGAGTCCGCTCGATAACATCAAGGATTCACTAAAAGATGACTCATATCCGCGTCATCAAGCGATCCTGAATGGCTTCCTGAACCTTGACATTTACCAGCATCCGAGCCACCTGGGTCTTCACTCGCACGCACGTACTGCGCCGAAAATCCCAGTGCCTTTTTATAGTCGGGAAATCTAACCTGATCCATCCATGCGCTCGCGGGCAAACTATTACAGTAATTACGATAATTACGATTGGCCTACCCGGCAAACCTTAGGAGATCCGGCTCCCCATTATTCGGGATCCATGCGCACGTGGCCAAACCTGGCTTTTGCAATAGCAGGTTTTGACAGGTTTTGCTTCATCCATGCGCACGTACTGCGCTGGAATGCTGACCATTGCTAGCATCCCCGCGATGCCTTGAGCCGCACCCACGCGGAAGGGTGTTGGCATAAGCGGCTGCGGCTTCTTGTGGCGTCATCGTTTGGGTGATAGTTTCGATGAATGAGCCGTCTTTGCCGGATAGCTCGATGGCTTGCTGACTTTTGCCGTAGGCCTACGCTGACACATCGAGAGTGCGAGCTTCTACAAATGGCATCGATGCTTGTTATTTCGGAGGATAAAAATATGGGATGGGAAGTGCTCTTGGGTGGAATGATTGCCGTATGGAAAAGGTTTGAAAAATTCGTAGCGGGGTTGTTATTCACCACTATAGTTGGATTCCCCATATTATGTTTCGCCGAAGTGGAGTATGTCCCATACCCTGTTGAGAAAACGGGCAGAGTTCAAGATGAGCCACACATCAGGATTTTTGGGGAAATAAAAAAAGGAGATGACAAGAAAGTTCAGACCATTATTGACCTTTATAGAGGTCAGATGATTCGCAAGTTTGGGATTATGCCTGTGACCCTTGATTCTCATGGAGGGGATGTTGATACCGCGATGCAGATAGGGGCCAAGCTAAGAAATGCGTACGCGTGGACAATGGTTGATATGAATGACGAATGTAGCTCTGCATGCGTATTCATCTTGGCTTCTGGTGTTAGGCGGGATGTTTTCTCTGGAGGAAAAATTGGACTACATCGCCCGAGATTCGATCAAGAATATTTTGCAGGTTTGAGCAGGGTCGAATCTGAATTTCTCTATGGCTCGCTCCTTGATGGGTTGAGGTCTTATATTTTAGCCATGGGTGTCTCAGAAAAAGTTATCGATGACATGGTTAAAACACCTAGCTGGAAAATCGATTATCGAGACAGAGAGTATGCTGAAACTGTCGGTTTAGTTGGTGATGACCCATCATTTCATGAGTGGCAGCGGGCGCAAGATGTGAAGGAATACGGTGAGAAGCATATGAAAATGCAAGACCTATGGGTCGAATGCTACAACTCTGGCATCGTATCGTATGCTATTTGTGACCGCCTTTATAAGAACCATGAACTGACCGAATGATTAGGACCCTGGAGAAAGCTATGAGTGAGTATAACCTTGATTTTGCTCAAGCCATGGCAGAGGCGGAAGAAGCGGAGTGGCGCGAAGCTGTGCAGTCATTCAGACAAGCGGCAGCCCTGAAAATCCGCAGGACATCGGAAAGCACGTTCATGTATCCGCCAATAGCGGCAAGCATCCGACACCAGCAAACGCAGGGCCTCAGTCCATAGGTAGGTTTCAGGCAAACCGGCGTTTTTGGCGGAAAAGGAAACAGTTTCGAAAACCGCCAAGAGCGCTGCACCCACGCGCGCACGGGCAGGCATGTTAACAAAACACAACATTCAGGAAGCTGTTCGCTGCACCCACGCCCACGCACGTATTGCGCAGAAAACTGCACCCCCGTGCAGGGTGTTGTGGGGGCTGAGGGTTAGATACCCTCGGCTACCCGATTAGGCCAGGTTAAACCACGACTAGTTTCCATACATACGCTTGTAGCAGGCACCGTAAGGATGAGTCTCAAGGGCACTAGAAAAACATTCAGAATCAACCTTACCATTCGGCTCTGTGCACCGCTCCTTGATCAAGGACATAAAATTTCTTTGTAAACCCGGTCCTGACTCACCACATGCTCGAATAAGTTTTAATGTCTGTTCTTCCTGTCGGATAAGGTCGGTGCCTTTAAGCCTAAAAAAGGAAAGATCGGCGTCAGTAAGATACCTAATGTCTGAGGAAGGCACTGCCCACATGGCGTCAATGAATGAGGGGTGAATATTGGCACCCCTAAAAAAGGTGCTCAACTGCTCATAAAGCCCTTCGTAAGCCGCTTGAAGACTTTCATATCCCATGCGTTCAAACTCCCCTGGCAAGAATCGCGGACGATGAATGCCGACACGGCCAATGACTGTCCTCTGGAATCCGGCTGCCAATATTAAGGTACATGAAGAGAGGCACTGTTTGCGTTGCCCGACAAACGTACCCATTTGATAAAGTGGGGAGTCTGAGTCACGCATCTCCGCTGCAATCGCTAAAGCTGCAGATACGCTTCCCCCAGGGCTGTCGAGATTTATAGAAAACGGACGGTCAATTTCTGAATTAGAACGATAAAACGACGAAAGGGAGTCCAAGCGTCCAATGTCATCAATAGTAATAGTGCCCGAAATCTCAATGGAGTGAACACACCCTGCATTATCGTACCCCACCTCCCTCAAGAAATCTGCTGAGCGCAAATACAATTTTAATGGCATTTTGAACTCACACCACGGCTTATTAGCTATGACGTTCACAAAGCGCCATGTTGCTGCGGATGCATCCGATACTGCTATGATCAGAACAAGGAAAATCGAAGACCTAATAAAAATCTGCCAATTCATTTTGGCTCTCTCCTTAAAGCGCGGTCGATCAAAGTACACCGTGGCAACAACAGATACCGCAATTTATAAGCAAGTCTAACGCTGCCAGCACGCGCGGCTTTTTAGTGGAGGCGAAGCCGCAACGAAAAAGATGTCTCCGTGACTGGCTTCGTTATGCACTTCTGCCAATGTATGGGGAGACAGGGTCACAGATTGTCACTTCGTTCTTTTTCATCTCGTAGTAATCACAGACCTTAGTAATGCTGTCTTCGTATTTTTCTTGGATGCGCGACAAGATTCTCGGATGCCGACTCAGAACACTTGTTAGCGCTCGGCCTCCATTGAAAAATTTGAGCGGATATTCGGTGCCGACGACGTATAGGTACTTTTTCTTGTGGGTTTCATGCTCTGCCAGGTCAAAAAAGTCCTTGAAGATGCCATTCTGACGAATGGACTCTGGACCGCCCTGCCAATCAATGAACTTGTATTCGGCGACGCGTATGTTTGTCTCAAGGTCAAACTGCCGTCCTGTGTTTCCTGCACCCAAGGAGACATTTTCTACCTTTTCCCCAGGCTCAATGATGCCGGAGAGAGAGCGAAGGATGCCAGCGGCGTGGATAATGACGTTGATTTGACCCGCAACTCGCTTTACGGCTACGGCGGAATCCATGAAAGAATCGTCGATTCCACTAGCCGCGCAGAAGCCCTCGACGTCCTCGACTCCGGCGCCGATGATGCGGCTTTCAATATCCGAGAGACTCCCGGTGAGCGACTCTCCTTGAAATGCTTCGAGAGCGCGAAGTGCCTTATCGATGGTCATTTCTTACCTTGTGCATAAGGCGAAAACGAAGCGGCGCGTCTCACGCGTCCGGCTTCCGTGACTTGTGTACGCCCAGCATGGGCATGAACTAATGGGGTGAAAGTCCCCTGTGGGAAGATCACCGTTCAGCCGGTTTTACCCGATTGAACGCTAACCACTAGCGAATGGCAAGGGCCAGCTTGATAGTGGTAGGTGATTTCGGGGCTTTCGGGTTTTTTGCGCACTACGAAACTTTCGTAGTGACAAACCAGGGCCGTGCCCATTGCGTACACGACTGCGGCAAAAGTCACCACGGATTGTGGCCCTTTTTATCGTCGGGAAGTTTGGGGCATTTCTAAAATAGAGCTAAATAGAAATGAGCTATCTGGTTTCAACTTTCTTCAACTCCTGACGGGCTGACGGCGCTCTGGTGGGCCTCCCAATACGCCCGGCGCAAGTCTGCCCTCCTCGTTGCAATACCGGCCTTGTGGGGCGCGACAAGCGGTGCAGGCCACAACGTGATTCATCATGGCCTCGTGCGCTGGCTTCGATGCCTGTGCGCTCTCTAGGTGGCTCTGCGGTGGTTCGGTGGCCTTGGCTGGCGGTGGCGTCCTGACTGATTCGGCGCGGCGGATTCGTTTCAGGTTTTATCAGGTTCAAATGCTGACTATTGCTAACATGCCAGTTCGTACCAGAGCCGCGTACCAGCCCTAACCTTAGCATTTCTTAGCATTCGGCGTTCGTACCAACAGTTCGTACCAGCTTGAAATCTTGCCGCCATTTGCCATATTCCATCGGGCAAAATACCAACATTTACCAACAGGGCTTCACCTGAGCAAACCTAGCTTCCTGAATGTATAGTTTTGTAAAGTTCTGTGACTGCCACGCGCACGCGGGCAAACCTGTCAAAACCTGTAATTGCTAAAGCCGTTGCACCCACGAGCCCGCTGGCTGGAATGCTGCTCGATAACATCAAGATTGCATCAAGGATTCACTAAAAGATGACGCGGATCTGCGTCTTCACCAAAGCGCACGTGGGCTGGAATGCTGACCATCACTGCATCCGCGATGCCTTGGGCCGTCCACCAGATGATGGGCATACTCACGGTACGGCGGGTGGCGCTGCCCGATTCCCTACTTTTCCCTACCCACAGAGGCACCTTCTTGTTGCGCTCACGTGCAAGAGGGCTGGCCAATCTTTGATTTTTTAAGGTTCTCGGCCCCAGGCATCATCCACTCGCCCACGCGTGTATTGCGCAGAAAACTGCACCCCCGTGCAGGGTGTTGTGGGGGCTGGGGGTTAGATGCCCTCGGGTACCCGATTATGCGCGGTTTTGTAGTTCATTAATTATTCCTTCGACACTTTTTATTCCTTGTTCTTCTCCGTTTATTAATTCGAATAACCAACTTTCAATGGTAGCAGCTGCTGCCCATGAAGGATTGCTGTATGAATTAGCTCCGTTTTGTATTGCTTTGTGTCTTTCATTAGTCGCTTCATTGACTAATAGTACAAGTGTTTTTTTTCTATCATCTTCTTGTAGTAATTTTGACGCTTCGATTCTAGGCTTGTATGCCTTTATTGTTTTTGTATTTCAGATTTAGCTTTTGATTTGAACCAATCAGAGGTCTTCTTCTTTATTTTATGTAGCTCCCTTACGTTGTTGCTCATTTCTTGTTCTCCTTGAAACGCATAACGCCCAGTTATTTGTCGAGACTGCCCCGAATATTGATATGAACACGCACCCTAAACAATAGCCCAATCTTTTGGTAGGATTTTATCTTCTATCATGGCTTGCTGTATTTTTCCTGCAAACATGCCCATTTCTTCTCGTTTCATTTGCCCATCTTGATAGGATTTATATACTTCTTTTGCATCCATGTAACTATTGAACTTTATATTGCCAAACCAACCTGGTTTATAAATATTGACGAAGCCACAAGACCGGCAGTAAATTAGATGCATCTGTAGTCCATCATCATCGTTTGGGCCAAATGCCCATACTAATTTGCTTCTTCCTTCATCCTTAGCATGAACACTATCGACCACCCCGCAGTGATGGCACTTCTTATTGGACATTGTTGTCTCTCCTTTTACGCATAACGTAAAAGTAAGGGGCTGCGCGCTTTTGCGCAGTCCCGCTTGACTGCCGGGTTAGGCTAATGACGCGCAAACATGGGTATGAGAATGGCGGCGAGAATGCCAATGACCGGCAACCCACCAAACACCCAAATAACCCAGGTTTGAACACCGCCCTTGTAGCGAAGATATTCCAGTAGTTTAGGTTCATCTTTCACGGTGAGTTGTGCAGCAGCAATCTTTTTCTTGATGTTGTTGTGATACAGCGAATCGGCATAAATCGTGAACGCGATCCACGGCACAAATAATACGATGGCAGAGAGTCCCGGAGAGCCAGCCTTCTCGAATATATTCGACAAGAATATGATGCCCAAGAATGCGAAAAACCATCCGTACATTTTTCGATAGAGTGCCCAGACTCCACCACAAAGGAAGGCCGGCCAATTCCAGCTTGCTTTCAGGCCGGACCCTAGCCGGTCAAATTGCTCGAACTTTGTGAGGTAGTAGATGCGATTTTTGTCGCCAAGGATTGTTTCATACAGATTTTGCATATTTGCTCCCTTCGTAAAAGCCTAACGCCCAGCTGTGCGGAGAGCGAGCGAAGCGAGTGATTCCGACACCAGCTGTTTGTGTCCGCCCAGCATGGGCATGAACTAATGGGGTGAAAGTCCCCTGTGGGAAGATCACCGTTCAGCCGGTTTTACCCGATTGAACGCTAACCACTAGCGAATGGCAAGGGCCAGCTTGATAGTGGTAGGTGATTTTGGGGCTTTCGGGTTTTTTGCGCACTACGCACGCGTGAGCGAATTTTAACCGTTCGCAAGGGGTTGGCATAGGCGGCTGCGGCTTCTTGTGGCGTCATCGTTTGGGTGATAGTTTCGATGGATGAGCCGTCTTTGCCGGATAGCTCGATGGCCTGCTGACTTTTGCCATAGGCCTACGCTGACACATCGGGAGTGCGAGCTTCTACAAATGGCATCGATGCTTGTTATTTAGGAGGAGAAAAATATGGGATGGGAAGTGCTCTTGGGTGGAATGACTGCCGTATCCTTGAGAAGGTTTGAAAAATTCGTAGCGGGGTTGTTATTCACCACTATAGTTGGATTCCCCATACTATGTTTCGCCGAAGTGGTGTATGTCCCATACCCTGTTGAGAAAACGGGCAGAGTTCAAGATGAGCCACACATCAGAATTTTTGGGGAAATAAAAAAAGAAGATGACAAGAAAGTTCAGACCATTATTGACCTTTATAGAGGTCAGATGATTCGCAAGTCTAGGATGATGCCTGTGACCCTTGATTCTCATGGCGGGGATGTTGATACCGCGATGCAGATAGGGGCCAAGCTAAGAAATGCGTACGCGTGGACAATGGTTGATATGAATGACGAATGTAGCTCTGCATGCGTATTCATCTTGGCTTCTGGTGTTAGGCGGGATGTTTTCTCTGGAGGAAAAATTGGACTACATCGCCCGAGATTCGATCAAGAATATTTTGCAGGTTTGAGCAGGGGCGAATCTGAATTTCTCTATGGCTCGCTCCTTGATGGGTTGAGGTCTTATATTTTAGCCATGGGTGTCTCAGAAAAAGTTATCGATGACATGGTTAAAACACCTAGCTGGAAAATCGATTATCGAGACAGAGAGTATGCTGAAACTGTCGGTTTAGTTGGTGATGACCCATCATTTCATGAGTGGCAGCGGGCGCAAGATGTGAAGGAATACGGTGAGAAGCATATGAAAATGCAAGACCTATGGGTCGAATGCTACAACTCTGGCATCGTATCGTATGCTATTTGTGACCGCCTTTATAAGAACCATGAACTGACCGAATGATTAGGACCCTGGAGAAAGCTATGAGTGAGTATAACCTTGATTTTGCTCAAGCCATGGCAGAGGCGGAAGAAGCGGAGTGGCGCGAAGCTGTGCAGTCATTCAGACAAGCGGCAGCCCTGAAAATCCGCAGGACATCGGAAAGCACGTTCATGTATCCGCCAATAGCGGCAAGCATCCGACACCAGCAAACGCAGGGCCTTAGTCCATAGGTAGGTTTCAGGCAAACCGGCGTTTTTGGCGGAAAAGGAAACAGTTTCGAAAACCGCCAAGAGCGCTGCACCCACGCCCACGCGCGTATTGCGCAGAAAACTGCACCCCCGTGCAGGGTGTTGTGGGGGCTGGGGTTAGATACCCTCGGGCACCCGATTATACGCCACAGTCTGATTGTTTGACAGTGGTTGTAAATAGCTCGTTGCCATCAGCATCTGAATAAACATTTACAATTTTAGCGCCGTGCTTGAGATATATTTGGTTGAGTTTATTGCTGCAAATTGAGTTAGCTAATTGTTGCTGCATTAATCCTGGCATATATTGTTTTGCGTCTTGTGTAGATACCTCCGTCATGTCGCTGATTATTTTTTCCCAGCCTGGAGTGAGCACATGCTTATAGATTTTTGCTTTAGTTGATTTGACATACATGACACTTGTAATTGTGTCCAGTTTGTCTTTTTTGATGGGAAGTTGCTCGTGCTCATGGGCAATGAACTGCTGCATGACATTATCTAGACCATGTTTTTGTATCAGGGCTTCGATTGCTTGAAGCTTTTCATTTTCATCTGATGCATAGCCAATAATGGGGCATAAGATGAAGAGTAAAATAAAAAAGTACCTAATCATGATTTGGCTCGATTTTTGATCATTACAATTGGGGCGATAATTAACAGCGAATAGATTAGCATTCCAATAACCAATAGAGCAGCTTCAGTTAGCTCGATACTTCTATCAGGGGCATCAAAACTTGAGTAGCTCCACATGCCAGCTGCAACCCCAACTGCTGAATAAATTGCTATACGCATGTATTTATTTGCGCCAGCATTTTTGAAGAATGGGCCTGCGATATATGCAATAACTAGAGCAGCAAGAAATATTGGTGCTGAATTAACGATGGAGCTTTCAATAACGAAGGCTAAAACTGGAGGCATAATGTGTCCTTAATTCGCATAACGCTGAGATAAGCGGTGGCTAAAAGCCGTCCGGTGGACGGCCATCAGGCCGGGAACGAACTTGATTGACTGGTGTACGCCCAGCATGGGCATGAACTAATGGGGTGAAAGTCCCCTGTGGGAAGATCACCGTTCAGCCGATTTTACCCGATTGAACGCTAACCACTAGCGAATGGCAAGGGCCAGCTTGATAGTGGTAGGTGATTTCGGGGCTTTCGGGCAATCTGACAATAGTGTTCATGGTCTGGGCTCCACCTCATTTCATCGCCTTTTTATATTCGGGAAACTCCATCAGCCGAAAAATCGGCAGCTTGGCCGGCTTCCCCCTTTTACGGTATCTCGAAATCATCAAAGTCCCAATTCGGGACGAACTAGGCTGTGACTTATCAATGCAGACAGTTCGGGAGTTCTTCCGGAATTCAAGCTGCTCAGAACCGAGCAGAAAGCCCGAGCCCACCAGAAGCAACAGTTACGTCCACGCCACCACCGCCAAAGTCTTCGTAATCACTTGCATCACGGAAGTTGACCCAGAACTCAAGAGAAACAGGGTTCCAGTTATAGCCGATTCCACCACCTAACATCAGGCCGCTGAAGTCGAACTCCTCATCGTAACCGCTGTACTTGTACTCAAGTGTCTCGCTGAAGAATCCCACCGAGCCATATGCCTTGAAGCCTGTTGTTGCGAGGCCCGTTCCTGCAATCAGGCTGCCCTCGACTGCAGTCAGGTCGAGATTTGAATCATCTTCGTGACTTTGATTAGCGTAGGCTAGGCGGAATCCAACGTTATCGTTTACCGCCCCTGTTCCGAACAGAGCAAAGCCTGAAAAATCATCAGACTCGGTGCCGTAACCGGTATCAGCACGAATCACGGTGGCAAATGATGCAATACCAACAGAAAACTTTTTCTCCTCTGCGGGCTCATCTGCAAAAACTGGTGTGGAGGAAACGGCAAGGGCCGCAATCATTGCTACTTTTTTGAACATGGATACATCCTTTTAATGCACAGTATTGATTGGCTAGCGATCACTATGTGTTTTATCTGAGGTCTTCTTGCCTCTTATAAGTGGGTACCGATAGAGGAATGACATCCTCCGAAAACTTCACTTGCATGGCAGTCACCTAGTCAATAAAACTGGTGCGGTCAAGAAACATAAAGCATAGCACAGCGGCGCGAGTTTACGAGCGTCCGGCGGCCATCGGCCGAGTACTGCTGCGATTGGTGTACGCCCAGCATGGGCATGAACTAATGGGGTGAAAGTCCCCTGTGGGAAGATCACCGTTCAGCCGGTTTTACCCGATTGAACGCTAACCACTAGCGAATGGCAAGGGCCAGCTTGATAGTGGTAGGTGGTTTCGGGGCTTTCGGGCAATCTGACAATAGTGTTCATGGTCTGGGCTCCACCTCATTTCATGGGCTTTTTATAGTCGGGAAATATCATCAGACACAAAAAAACCGGCAACTTGGCCGGCTCCCCCTTTACGGTTACTCGAAATCATCAAAGTCCTTCGCGTAAAGATGCGCAAAAATTATCATTGGCTGGCGGTGTAGCTAACGTGTGCAAAAATCATCAGCTTCACGTGCGCGCGATACCTGTTAAGAAATTCTAATCAGCCTCGCGCGCGTCACTGCTCCGAAAACCCTCCGACTGGCATCGTCTAAGCTCACGCTCTACCGCAAGGCGGACGAACTCGGAGCGGTTCCGGTGACAGTGATAGCCGGACTTCATCAAGGCATCAATGGCGTTCACGGTATCGGTTTCCACTGAAACGATTAACCTGGCGGGATTGCGGAACTTGCGCGGGTTACTGCTCATGGTTTTCCCTCTCTGGTAACAGGCTTTTTGGTTTCAAGTTTTATCAACTCCTGGCGGGCTGGTGGCGCTCTGGTGAGCCTCCAAGTAAACCCGGCGCAAGTCTGCCCCCTCGTTGCAATACCGGCCCTGTGGGGCACGGCAAGCGGTGCAGCCCGTAACGTGGTTCATCATGGCTTCGTGCGCTGGCTTCCATGCCTGTGCGCTCTCTATGTAGCTCTGCGGTGGTTCGGTGGCCTTGGCTGGCGGTGGCTCTGTGTGAATGGGCAGCTTTCCATCAGTCCGCATCAGTCGAAAGTAGTCCAGCATATAGGCCCGGCTGTTTGCCTCATCGGCGATGTCCTGAATGTCGTCTTCACATAGCAGGGCGTATAGGTGGTCAGGATTGGCGCGAAGCATTACGGCAATCTCCATCAGCATGGCATCAGGGTTTTGCCAGCTCCGCTCGTTGGCAGGTGGAATTCTTCGCTCCTGTCTTAACTCTGTGATCAATTCCTGTTTGTGCTGAATAATCCAGTTTTCGATTTCAGGAGTGATTGAGATCTCGGGCCAGACTGCGATTTGGTCGCCAGTAAGATTATCAGCATCCAGGCCATGTAGGTGCAAGTAGTCGATAGCGCCCATCAGAACACCCTCCTTTTTTCGGAGTTTTGGTCTTCACCTAAAGAAACTCTCTGATATGAAGTCGTGGAAGTCGTCATGTCGTGCTGATTTTCGGATTCGTGCACGACTTGACGACATTGACGACTTTGTTCTGAAGACTTTCTTTGACCAACGCACCATTTTACCGTTGAGCCAATCTTTCCGAGACATTTACACTCGATTCCAAGCTGTCGGAGCGCAGGAGCAGCCCTTCGCATTGCATCGCCTAATCCTTTTGGAGATCTAGGCCAGGAATCACAACCACGCGGCTTATAATCCTCCAATACATTCAGCCAGTGTTTTGCTGATTGCTCTTCGATCCGGTCCGGGTTTGTTTCTGCCCACTCTCTGATTGCACTTGCTACGGGGCTGGCGTCGAGAGTTCGTTCTAGTCCGTCCTGGCGGGCTGTGTTGAATTGCTCAAGGAAGATCTCCGGCGGCTGCCCCATCGCCTTAGCAACGGCCATTCCCAGATAGGCAAACTCTACAAGGCGCGGGCGCTGATCCGCCGGTAAACTCATCTCCGGCAGATATTCCAGAGCCTTTGCCGCAATGTCTAACAATCCGCCGATAATGGTTGCCCGGTTCTTTTCATACTCAGCGTCGAGCGTGTTCTTTGGGCAAGCGTTGGTAATAACCGGCAGTTCGATACTGATTGCTCGTGATACAGCGTCCTGTTGGGTGATTGCAGCCACAATTCCGTTCAGGATTATCGGACGTTTCAGGGTAATAACGACTTCGTCACAGTCGCTGTAAAGCTTGCGCTTGGCGAATCCGCCTCCAGTGGAGATGACGCAAAAAGCATCCTGAATAGGCGCGGGCAGGTGGCTAATGTTTTCAAGACTAATAAAGTGATTGGTGCCGCCGGTAACGTAGAGATCTTCAGCAGACTTGGGAGCCGCTCTCAGGTCAGCGGCGTTTGGATCAATGAGCCTTCGGAGAGCTGTCTGGCTGGTGGATTTCGCACATCCTTGTTCACCGAACATTTCCAGAGTCGGAAAAGGTGTATCTGTGCGTAGGCACTCCACCAGCCAGGCAACAACCAAAATCTGTTGACTGGGCGTTACGTTGGCAATCTTCCATAACGGTCTAATATCGCCACCAGGAACGGGACGCGGCAATGCCTGCGAGCTGTCAGACCGGCTGAACATGACAGGCGCATCTTGAATCGACCATTTGCCAGGCATCAGGCAGATGGTGCTGCTTCGTCCCGGCTCTGCCAGATCCAGATAATGATTACCGGAGATACTGGCCACACGAATATAGACCGGGCGGTATTCCTGCATAGCAATGCCTTCAAGCGTCATTCTGGCTTCACGCAACGACTGATCCCGTACAGCCTTTTCGTTTTGCTCATAGAATGCCGCAGTAAGCCAGTTTCTGAATGCTCTGCCAGTCAGCGGTCGAACTTCTCCGGTGTCCATGTGTCGGGCATAGGCCGTATTGTTTTCATCGTGGAAAAGCTCATTGAAGGTCTGGACGAACGATACTATTTTGTCTGATTGCGCCTGCTTTTCTTCGTCAGCTTCTTCCTTTGATTCAGGTTGCGGCTTTACTGCGGTAATCATGCCTTCCTGAAATTCAGCAAGAACAGCCTCAGTTCCAGATTTCTGATAAACGTCACTCCAATCCTTTGCAGACTGCGGACACGTCCAGGAACAACCGGATTTCTCTCCGGCTCGCTTGCCGGCTTCGTCCCTGTCCACAGCTACCAGAATGCGCGGATTTAACGGCTGTATAGCTTCCGCAATGCTGCGTACGTTGTTTTCTCCGACGCCACACGCAACCGGCAGGTCCGTTGCTTCATGTAGCCGGTAGCCATCCGCCAGCCCAGCGCAAACGATAAGGCGACCTTCCATGCTCATCAGCTCGGAAGGGTGAAAGCCAATAGGCGTGAACGTGCCTGATACCTTTCCGCCTTTCGTCGTGAATTTATCGTTTGGTTTTGAATCCCCGCCTATGCTGATCCGCTCCGATAAGATCCGCTCACCACCGTGAGCGATCCCGGCAACGTCCAGCAGTTCACGGAACACGACAAGCCTGCGAAAGGTGCCTAACTTGATCGGACGGATTTCTACCTTACATTTGCAAACGGTTTGCAGGTCAGCCAGGTCTATTTCCTTGCGATCTAGGTAAGGGTGAGGGGCGGTGCTATACTCAGCGTGTGTGATTTCCTTTGCGCCCCCGCTTTGCTCGCCAGCTTCGGGGGCGTTTTCGTTTGTGGCCCTCATGCTGTCACCTCGCTTTGCTTTGCATCTAGCCATGCATCAAGTTGTGATCGGGTCCAGCCGACACAGCGGGGTGATATGCGGATTTTGCGGGGGAAGTCTGCGTCAGTTTCTGAAAGGTTGTGCAGCTTGGTTCTGCCAATGCCCAGATATCGGCAGGCATCAGCCATATGCGATAGCAGGGCATCCATGTTTGCAGGCTCTATGCCTGCATTCAGCAGGGCGGCGCGTATGGCGTCTATGCGTTCAGCGTATCCGCCAGCGGTGGTGGTGTTATAATCGTGCTGTGTATAGTGTCTTGCTGTGGTGGCGGGCGCTTTTTTCATTGTGTAGTTCTCCCGCTGATTTGGGCTGCGTGTCCCTGCTTTATCCCCTCCATAAATTCCGAACGATCAAACAGCAGCTTGCGGCCAAACCGGTAGACTCCTGGCAGTTCGTGCCCCTTGGTAAACAGTAGGTGACGAACGCCCCCGGAAGTAATGGCAGGCTCAGCCCCGCATAACTGTTGCAGGGTCATTAGCGTAGGCCTGCTGTTGGCTGCGCTGGTGGGTTCGTAATTCGTTTGGGTTTGTGTTGCGTCGGTCATGTTCGTGCTCTCTTGTTTCAAGAATTGCCGTGGTTGGCTGAGAGCATGAAAACAGAGAGCGAAATGGGCGGGTTCGAATTCGATTATAACGTAACCGAATTCGATTAACTTTTGGATTCGGGGGGCGTTGCTGAGTAGGCTGCTTTGAGGTGTTTGCTGATAGTTTCGGAGTCAACGGTTAGGCCCGCTTGCTCTAAGTCTGCGGATATAGAACCTGCCTTCTTACCAGTGGCAGAATTGCGAGTTTGGCTAGGATCGTATTTGTATTTCTTGATTGCCATGCCAAGGATGATGCGATAAAGCGAATTAACTTCCTTCGTGAACAGGTGCTTCGGGACATTTTGGGGCGCGCTGCTGTCGTGCAAAGTTGCTTGGTTGGTTAGCCCTAATGTGCTTGCTAACCAGTCAGGTGATGCGTAATGACTGCGCTCTAGAAAGTGTTTTAAATCTTTTGCTTTGACTGTCGCATTCTCTAAAGGGTTTGGAATATTCTTCTCGTATCCTTCAACAGCAAGACCTTCGATATACCAGTGCGCCAGAAGCTCCCAGGACTTATCCCCCTTGAGTGCCGCATTGCACTCAAACTTGCGGGATATATTTAAGTACATGGGGTTGCTGACCGGACTGGACAAAAGGTTGCTACGGACGTATTCAGCAGATGGGTATGGAATGACTTTGCCATTTTTTTTCCCTAAGCCATAAAGCAGCATGCAAAGCTGTATCTCTTTCATTTCGAGCTGATGTTCAAGGTTCATCGTCATAATTAATCCTCGAAAACGGCTTTGGCCATTCGCTCTACAACGGCGGCTTTGTGGTCTTGCGTCAGGTGGCTATAGCGTTGAACCATGGCCAATGTCTTATGGCCTAGAATGTCGGCTATCTCCCGCAGTCCGGCCCCGTTCATGGCAAGGTAGCTGGCGGCGGTGTGGCGTAGGTCGTGGAACCTGAAGTCTGAAAGCTCAGCCCGTTTTAGTGCGGTCATCCATGCGCGTTGAAAGTCGAGGGGCTTGTTTTTCGTCTTGTCGGTTCTGCCGGGGAATACGGGGGCGGTTGAATCCAGGGGGCGAACCTTTGCCCATTCCTGCATGGCATTAAGTGCAGGCCCGGCCAGCGGTGCGGCCCGCGTTTCTCCGTTTTTGGTGTCTACAAAAATGACGCGGTTTCGCTTTAGGTCAACGTCCCGCCAGCGTAGCCCGGATAGTTCACCACGGCGGCCCCCGGTCGTGATTGCCAGCAACACTAGCGTTTTCAGTTCTGGGGTGTCTGTTGCTTGGTCGCAGGCAGCCAACAATCTGTTGCGTTCGTCAGTGCTTAAAAACCGTGTGCGGCCCCGTGACTCTCTACCCCGGCGAACCTTTCGGCATGGGTTGTCTGTAATCCATTCCCAATCATCGGAAGCGGCTTTCATTACCGGGCTTAGTGAAGCCAGGTAGCGGTTAACGGTTGCATCGCTGCGGGGCTTTTCGGTTTTGCCCGATTTGTAGGGGGTGGCCTTTAGAGTGTCCCGGCATTCGGTGAGTAGTGCGGGCGTTATATCGCTGATTGCAGTTGCGCCGATCTTGCCGCGCCACCACTTCAAGTGAACCCGGCGGGGGTTCTGGTCTTTCAGGTCGGGCAGAATGTCCCGGCTGTAACGGTCGATAGCTTCCGCCAGCGTTTTGCCCTTGCCAGCGGTCGAATGAAAATACCGGCCCTCTCTGATTGCCGCTTCGGTCTGGGTTGCCCATCGCTTGGCATCGGTCAGTCGGTCAAAAGTTGCCGTTTCAGATTGGCGGCCTTTGAGGCGGATTTTTACCCGGTAGGTTGTCCCGTTCTGAGTCGTACGTTTTTCTATCGTGGCCATGCTTTGCCCTCCAATTGAGTGAAGGGCGCAAGGTGATATGATGGTGTTGCCATTGGCTGAACCTCCCTAATAGGTTTTGCTGGTGGTTGCCGGGCTGGTGTTGACGCACTGGCCCGGCTCCCCTTCACTGTAAACCGCAACACGACACAAAAGCAACCATGGGATAGATAGTCCCTAGGTAACAGCGTTTAACACTTTGAAAATAATGAGTGTTGCCTTTTATTTTTGTGCGCGCGGGACACTAACGGGACAGCTAGAAGCAAAATGCTGTCTGTTTGGAGTGTCCCGGCGGGACAGTGAACGGTTTTTGAATACAGGAAAGGGGGGTGGAACTGTTGTGAGGTTTTGCGGCTCAGTGTCCCGCAAGCGTCCCATTTGAAGCCCAGAAACGAAGAAGCCCGCAATTAAGCGGGCTAAGTCGTTGAATCTAATGGTGCCCGGAGGCGGAATCGAACCACCGACACGAGGATTTTCAATCCTCTGCTCTACCGACTGAGCTATCCGGGCATGTTGCAATACTGTGCTGCAACGGGGCGCTATTAAACCGGTTTGGCCGCACTGAGTCAAGAGGGCTTTTGAAAATTTGTTAAAGTTTTCAGTGCTGCTTGTTGGGCTGGACCAATGGGCTATTTTTCCGGCGGTACATAGCCTTCGGCTTTGTCGAAGGGTTCGTTATTAAAGAAGCGTTCCATCTGTGCCTGCAGGTATTTGCGGGTGTTCGGGTCCATCAGGCTCAGGTGCTTTTCATTAATCAGCATGGTTTGCTGGCTTTGCCATTCTTCCCATGCCGCTTTGGAGATGTTGTCGTAGATGTCCTGGCCGCGGGCGCCGGGCATGGGCGGGTTGTCCAGACCTTCCATTTCTTTCTGATGTTTACGGCAGAAAACGTTACGGCTCATGGGGGCTCCTGTGGGTATTTTGGGATGTGTCGAGGAAAATCAGATTTTACGCATTATATCAGCAATAAGGCTGCCGGGTTGCTACAGCAGCGTGGTCTGTTCGGGGTCTGTCAGCAGTGTGCGTATGGGCGCAGGCAAGCCAAGGCTCAATGCCTGATCACGATGCAGCCAGCGGTGATTGTCGTCGGCAACGCGGCTCTGGGGTTCGGCGCTCATTCGTGCCGGCTGAATGTGTAGGTGGTAATGGCTGAAGGTGTGCCGAAATCCGCTGATACGCTGTGGGTCACCACAGCTTAGGCCCAGTTGCTGTTCGCAGGCCTGCTGCAGTTCGTCTTCGCCCAATGCCGGGTCAAGCTCTGGCAGGCTCCATAGGCCGCCCCAAATGCCGCTGGGTGGTCGTCGCTGAAGTAGTATGCGGCCGTCGCTGTCTTCCAGTATCAGCATCCAGGTGGTTTTTTCGGGCTTGGCTTTTTTCGGTTTCGAGCTGGGGTACAGTGTGGTTTCACCGTTGGCATAGGCCAGGCAGTTTTGCTGCACCGGGCAGCGTTCGCAGCCTGGGCGGCTGCGGGTACATACCAGTGCGCCCAGGTCCATAATGGCTTGGGTATAGTCGCGAATACGCTCGTTGGGCGTGTGCTGTTCGGCGAATTGCCAGAGTTTCTGTTGTACCGCAGTTTGCCCCGGCCAGCCGGCTACAGCGTGGTAGCGCGCAAGTACCCGCTTGACGTTACCGTCCAGTATGGCGGCTTTAATATCCCAGGATTGCGCCAGAATGGCGGCGGCGGTTGAACGGCCGATGCCGCTCAGTGCTTCCAGTTGTTGCTGGTCGCGAGGGAATTCGCCGTTGTGTTCCTGCACCACGGCTTGTGCGGCCTTTTGTAGATTACGGGCGCGGGCGTAATAACCCAGGCCGGACCAGTGGCTGAGCACGTCGTCTGTTGGTGCTGACGCAAGCGAGTGAACGTCTGGAAAGCGCTGCATAAACGCCTGGTAGTAAGGTATAACCGTGGCTACCTGGGTTTGTTGCAGCATAATTTCCGATACCCACACTCGGTATGCGGTGCGATTGTGGTGCCACGGCAGGTTGTGCCTGCCGTGTTCATCAAACCAGTTCAACAGGGCTGGGGCAAAGCTGTCAGGCATCAGTTAAAGAAGCCTTTTAGCGCGTCTTTTATTTTGTCTTCTGCTTTGGCCTTGGCTGCGTTTTTGGCGATGTCTTGCAGGCTGTCGCGGAAGCGCGAACCGTCGAAGGAGCAGAGCCCTGCTGGGTCATCGCTAAGGTTGCCGCGGCACTCAAGGGGTATAACCACGTTTCTCACAGTGTCGGTTACCCGGCAGGCTGGGTCACGGTGGATTTCACCCACAATACGCAGGCCGAGTTCGTAGTCCACAAGGGTTTGCTGCATATCCACGCTGCCTTGGCCTTCCAGCTGCATGCCGGCAAGCGATGCCAGCAGCTCTGTGTTGTTCAGGGTGTTGCCGTTAATGTCCAGGGTGCCGCGCATGTCATTAAACGGTGTGGTAGTTCCCCAGTCGGTCGTACCCAGGGTTTCCTGATTGACCAGTGCAATGCCCTGGCATGCCAGGCGGGTCAGGTTCATGCGGCGGAACTCGCCTTCCGCCAGGTTAAAGGTAATTTTGCCATCGGCGTTACCACGCAATGCGGCCATGGTGTTGCCGGTGGATTTGGCGTTTATTTTGAGGTTTGCTCCGCCAGAGAGCATGTCTACTTCCGCCAGGTCGTTGAGTAGCGGCAGTGTTTGTACGTCTGTTACGTCGGTATTGATGCCCCATTTCGGAGTGTCGGAGCGGGCATCGATGCTGGCATTGGCGTTAAAGCTGCCGTAGTAGAGTTTGCCGCTGAAGTCATCGATTTCCAGCACGCCGTTTTTGGCCAGGGTGCTGGCTTTTATCTCATTAATCTGGAGATTGCTGACGGTTAGCTTGTTCAGTCCCAAATCAATGTCTAATAACAGCGCGCGCAGGGTGTCCAGGGGCAGCAATTGCGAGTCCGGGTCTGCTTGGGCTGCCGCAGTGCCAGAACCAGAGCCAGAATTAGAGCCAGTGCCGCTTTCAGTCGCCGGGGTGCCCGATGGTGGCGGCAGGTAGCGATCGACATTTAGCTCGTCACCGGTGAGGCGAAAAACAAGCTCGGAGTTAGTCAGGTTATAGCTGCCAGAGCCGTTGAAGGTGGTGTCGTCTAGCTTTAAGGTCAGATCAGTTAGCTCCGGCTTGCCCGCGGCTCCGCCAATGTTGGTGTTGAAGGCCAGAGCAGTGAGCACGTCGCCGTCACTGGTTTCAATAGTGGGTTGGCCCAGGTTCTCCAGCAGTTTTTTCAGTGAAAATTCGTTGATGGCGATGTTACCCGCCAATTTTGGCTTGTCGCCAAAGCCTTCTACAGTCAGATTGGTGTTGGCGCTTAGGTTGGCAAAGCTGAAGCTGATATCTTTCAGATTCGCGGTTGCGTTAGCCAGGTTGGCGGCCAGTGATCCGCTGATTTTAGCGGTGATGGTTTTACCGGCGAATGCTTCGCCTTTTATGTCGAAACTTGCGTCCAGGCCCGATGCGCTAAATGTATCTAATGCCTGGTTGGCCGACAGGCGGGCTGCAATGCTGCCTTCTACGCTCATTTGCGGCTCGGCGGTTTCTACCCGGAAGCTGATGTCTAACGGAAACTCGGAACCCAGAGTGATGTCGCTGGCGCCCAAAGTGAAATCTTCCAGGGTGATTTCCTGGCCGGTGGTGGCGTCTGTGTAACGCACCCGGGCGTTGGCGATTTCGACGTTGCTGACGTTGAAGTTCAGCGGTTCCGCGGAGCCTTCACTCGCTGCCGCTGTTGTGTCCGGAGCCGGTTCACTGGGGGCCGCTTGCTGCGCGTCTTTCTCCGGCATTATGCGGGTCCAGTTAGCCTGGCCTTCTTTGTTAACGCTCAGATGCGCGTCCAGGCCGTCCAGTACAAAGTTATTCACCTGAGGCGACATGGCGACCAGTGACCAGAAATCGATCTCTGCGACTAAACGATCGAGCGCAATGAAGCGTTCGCCGTCGAGTTTGGCTTCAACGTTGTTCAGCTCCAGGCCGATGGGAATGAACGACCAGCTGATGTCGCCGTCTAGAACCAGGTCGAGATTGGTTTGCTTTTCTACGGCCTGCTCAATTTGCGGCTTGTAGGTGTTGGGATCAATCACCAACATGGCGACGACTATTGCCGCTACGGCCAGTAAAATCAGTGCCACAATAGTAATGAGCAGGTAACGTAGTGCTTTCATTGGGTGTGTCCTGTTCGTTCAGATCAATGTGCGATTTATCAAAGGATAACGCAGGGTTAGCAAATTAACAGCGTGAGTGTATGACAATGCCGTAGTGTTAGGCCAAAATACCGCCGTATTTCTGTGACGATCGTAATCTCTAATAATGAGAACAAGAGTCTCTAATAATGACAACAAGGAGTTGGCAATGGCCATAAACGTATCAATAGAACTCAGCCGCGAGCTGGAAATTGATGGCAGTTACGATGAAGTGTTTGACCTGCTGGCGGATGTGCCCCGGTCTGTCAGTCACTTTCCGAAAGTGCATAAGTTGACTGATCTGGGCGATAACAGCTACCTCTGGGAAATGGAGAAGGTAGGCGTTGACAAGTACTCCATCCAAACGGCTTACGCCTGCCATTATGTGTCAGACCGCGATGCCGGCACTATTCGCTGGGAGCCTGTTGCGGGCCAGGGCAATGGCGTGGTGAACGGGTCTTGGGTTATTACCGCCAAGGGCGATACCATGTCCACCCTGAAGTTTAAAACCAATGCAAAATTAACGCTACCGCTGCCGAGCCTGCTGAAACTGGCCATCAGCCCGATTATCAAGCACGAGTTCAACTCGCTGGTAGACCAGTACATGCGCAATCTGAAGAAAGTGTTTGCATAGCGCAGGGTAATGGTTGCGATAAATCCACCGGCAGGACTCCGGTACGAATAAGCGGTATACTTGGCGCAATTATTCATTGGCGTCTCTGAAGCCGAAAATTTTTTAAAACTATTTTAAACAGTCAGTTACGGAGTTCACATGGTCGAACGCAAGGCTCGGGTTGAACGCAATACCCTTGAAACCCAGATCAGTGTTGAAGTAAATCTTGATGGTACCGGTAAAACTAACTTCCAGACCGGTGTGCCATTTTTGGACCACATGATGGACCAGATTGCCCGCCACGGCATGGTAGATCTAGATGTGGTGTGTGATGGCGACCTGCATATCGACGACCACCACACCGTAGAAGATGTGGGCATTACCATGGGCCAGGCGTTCGCTAAAGCAGTGGGCGACAAAAAAGGCATCCGCCGCTACGGCCACGCCTACGTGCCACTGGACGAAGCTTTGTCGCGGGTAGTGCTGGACCTGTCCGGTCGCCCCGGCCTGCACATGGATGTTCCTTTCACCCGGGCAACCGTGGGTGGCTTTGATGTAGACCTGTTCGCCGAGTTTTTTCAGGGCTTTGTGAACCATGCGCTGATTACCCTGCATATCGACAACCTGAAGGGCAAAAATACCCATCACCAAATTGAAACGGTGTTCAAAGCATTTGGCCGCGCGCTGCGCATGGCCGTTGAGCTTGACGACCGCATGGCCGGTATTATGCCCTCCACCAAAGGCACCCTCTGATCCGAGGCGCCCTAGACTGTTCCCAGCTGCTGGACTGATGAATTTATGAAAACCGTTGCCATCATTGATTACGGCATGGGCAACCTGCATTCCGTGAGCAAAGCCGTAGAACACGTAGCCCCGGATACCCGGGTGCTGGTGACCGACAACGCCGACCTTATCCGCAGCGCCGACCGGGTGATATTCCCCGGTGTGGGCGCCATTCGCGATTGCATGGCGGAAATCCGTCGGCTGGGCGTGGACGAACTGGTGAAAGAAGTCTCCCGCGATCGCCCTCTGCTGGGTGTGTGCGTAGGCATGCAGGCGCTGATGTCCCACAGCGAAGAAAACGGCGGTGTTGACTGCATTGACGTATTCCCCGCCCAGATCCGTTTTTTTGGCCACAAGCTGAAGGAAAACGGCGCACGTTTGAAAGTGCCGCACATGGGCTGGAACCAGGTGCAGCAGGTACAAGATCACCCCATGTGGCACAAAATCGCTGACGATGAGCGCTTTTACTTTGTGCACAGTTATTACGCCGAAGCCGAGGGTAACGCCGACATAGCCGGCCGCACCCGTTACGGTGTCGACCTTGCAGCGGCTGTGGCTAAAGGCAATATTTTTGCGGTGCAGTTCCATCCGGAAAAGAGTGCTGATGCAGGCCTGCAACTGCTTAAGAACTTTGTGAACTGGTCCGGAAAATAATTTAAAAATATCTTGGAAAAAAACCATTATGCTGATTATCCCCGCTATCGATCTGAAAGACGGTAAATGCGTTCGCCTGCGTCAGGGCCGGATGGACGATTCCACAGTGTTCGGCGGCGATCCGGTTGATATGGCAACCCGCTGGGTAGATGCCGGCGCAAGGCGTCTTCACTTGGTGGATTTGAACGGCGCGTTCGCCGGTGAGCCGGTCAACGGTGAAATTGTGAAGGCTATCGCGCGCAAGTATCCGGACTTACCGATTCAGATTGGTGGTGGTATCCGCTCCGCAGAAATTATTGAAACCTACCTGCAGGCCGGTGTGCAGTGGGTGATCATTGGCACCAAAGCGGTGAAAGAACCAGAATTTGTGACCGAAATGTGCAAACGTTTCCCCGGCCATATTATTGTGGGCCTGGACGCCAAAGACGGCCGCGTGGCCACCGACGGCTGGGCTGAAGTGTCTGAGATTATGGCAACCGATCTGGCCCGGCGTTTTGCGAACGACGGCGTAGACTCCATTGTGTACACCGACATTGCCCGCGACGGCATGATGCAGGGCGTGAACGTAGAAGCCACCGCGGCGCTGGCTAAGGCCTGTGGCATACCGGTGATTGCCTCTGGTGGCGTGACCAATATGGACGACTTGAAGCGCCTGGGCGCTGTGGCCGATCAGGGTATTCTGGGCGCCATTACCGGCCGTGCGATTTACGAAGGTACTCTGGATGTAGCCGAAGCTCAGGCTTACTGCGACAGCCTGAACGCTTGATTTTTGATCTTCTGACACTGTGACTTTCTGACTGAACGGAGCATTTCCATGGCACTGGCCAAGCGCATTATTCCCTGTCTGGATGTAGACAAGGGCAGGGTAGTGAAAGGCGTGAACTTTGTGGATATCCGCGACGCTGGCGACCCGGTGGAAGTAGCTCGCCGTTACAATGAGCAGGGCGCTGATGAGATCACCTTTTTGGATATTACCGCCAGTCACGAAAGCCGTGACACCACTTATGAAACCGTAGAGCGCATGGCGGCAGAGGTGTTTATTCCCTTAACCGTCGGCGGCGGTGTGCGCACGGTGGAAGACATTCGCAAACTGCTGAATGCCGGTGCCGATAAGGTGGCCATCAATACCGCGGCGGTGTTTGATTCCGAATTTGTAAGAACCGCGGCCGAGCGCTTTGGCAGCCAATGTATTGTTGTAGCGATTGATGCCAAGCGGGTGAGCGTCGAGGGCGAAGAGCCCAGGTGGGAGATTTTTACCCACGGTGGCCGCAAGCCAACGGGTTTGGACGCGGTGGAATGGGCGCAAAAGATGGTGGCCTTGGGAGCCGGTGAATTGCTACTAACCAGTATGGACCGCGACGGCACAAAAATTGGCTTTGACCTGGGCCTGACCCGCGCCGTTAGCGATGCGGTAACGGTGCCGGTGATTGCGTCTGGCGGGGTAGGTGGCCTACAGCACCTGGCCGATGGCGTAACCATCGGTGGCGCGGATGCGGTGCTGGCGGCCTCGATATTTCACTTCGGCGAGCACACCATTCCGGAAGCTAAAGCGTTTATGAAAGCCCAGGGAATTGAAGTGAGGGACTAGCCCGCCAGACAATTACAATCGGGCAGCGCTGCTGTCCGATTCTGGTTTTTTCGCATAAGCAGGCACTATGGCCTGCTTTTTCTCGTTTGCAAACATGGTTTTGTTGCTGTTGCGAATAGCCCAGACGCCGCTGATAGTTGCTACGGCAATGCCTTGTTCGTCCAGCAGAGGCAAGTGTTTTTCCAGATAGTCTACGGTGACTTTGTGGGGGTGGGCGATAGCGATGGCCGTGCCCTGTTGCCGCGCACGTTGAATCAACAGTTTGAATTGTCGGTCAACAAACTCTTCGGTTTGTTCGTGGTCCAGAAACACATCGCGGGTAAGGCTGGGAATGCTGTGCGCGCGGGCGACATCGCCGGCTATAGAGCTTGCGATAGTGCGGCTGTCAACGA
Source organism: Marinobacter sp. LV10R520-4 (assembly GCF_002563815.1). Classification (NCBI taxonomy): domain Bacteria; kingdom Pseudomonadati; phylum Pseudomonadota; class Gammaproteobacteria; order Pseudomonadales; family Marinobacteraceae; genus Marinobacter; species Marinobacter sp. LV10R520-4. The sequence goes on from NZ_PDJM01000001.1 coordinate 2,267,610, forward strand.
AGTACAGCGGGTAGCGGCCCAGTTCTGTCATCACCCAGTCCATAGGCTGCAGGCGTTGCGTTAGCAGACTGCCCAGATGGTTATTCACGCCCTGAACGTGGGGCACCGACTGCAAAGCCCGTCGCAATGTGCGGGTAAGGTGGACCTGGTCCATATCTTCGGTCAGGCCGCCGGGCCCCAGGCCGAAATGCTGGGTGTTGGCCATGGGCGCGTGCAGCATGATTTCCTTATTCAGGCTGTGTGACAGTTTGGCCAGTTCTACGGTATGGCGGCGGTAGGGCAGAAACGACAGGGTGATTGGCTGCTCCAGCCGTGCCAGGCGCTCCCCTTCAGTACGGTTGTGGCCCATGTCATCAATGATGATGGCAATGGTGGGTGGCGGCCCGGCCAACACTGCATGGCTGACCATGCTGCTGGCCAGGCCCAGAAGCATGGTCAGCAGCATGCCAGCCGACGTGTTCGACCGCTGCGGATTCACAAACTGAACCTTGGAAAGTGCCTCACGGAAAGCAACTTATTGCTGAGCACTGGACGTGCCGGCGCGGCTGATGATGTTCAGCCCTTTAAGCAGATTCAGCGCTGAGCGCAACTGGTAGTCACGATTCAGAACCGCTTCAGCGGATTCCTTGGTGTTATCACTTACATCCTTAGCGCTCTCATCCTGAGCTGCGTTTTTACGGTTTTCGGCTTCGTTCTTGCCTTCCAGGTGGCCGCTTAAATCAGCTTCTGTAAACATCGGCTGGCTCTCCAGTTCTTTCAGCTCTGCCGGTTTTACTTCGATATCCGGCTTGATGCCGGTGGCCTGAATGGAGCGGCCGTCCGGTGTGTAGTAACGGGCTGTGGTCATTTTTATGGCGTGGGTTTCATCCAGTGGAATCACGGTTTGCACGCTGCCTTTGCCAAATGACTGGGTGCCCATCACTACGGCGCGGCGATGGTCCTGCAAGGCGCCCGCTACGATTTCTGATGCAGACGCGGAACCGCCGTTAATCAGGACCACCATTGGCGTATCGGCCAGTATGTCGCCTTTTGTGGCGCTGAAACGCAGGCGTGAGCTCTGTATGCGTCCTTCGGTGTAGACCACAAGGCCTTCGTTCAGCACAGCGTCTACGGTGTCAACGGCGGCCTGCAGAACGCCGCCCGGGTTGTTGCGTACATCCAGAATTACGCCTTTGAGTGCACCGCCGGCGTCTTTTTTCAGTGCCGTCAGGGCGTCGCGGAACTGGCTGCCGGTTTCGGCCTGGAACTGGGTAATGCGTACATAGCCGTAACCGTCATCCAGCATGCGGGATTTCACGCTGGTGACCTTGATGATGGCGCGCTCTACCGGAATGACCAGCGGCCCTGTTTCGCCGTCGCGAATGATCGTCAGTTGCAGAATACTGCCAGGTTCGCCGCGCATCAGCTCTACCGCGTCTTGCAGAGACATGCCTTTTACCGGTTGCTCACCCAGTTTTATGATCACGTCGCCAGTCCGCACACCGGCCTTTTGCGCCGGAGTGTCGTCTATGGGAGTGATGACCTTAACAAAGCCGTTTTCCATGCCTACTTCGATGCCCAGGCCACCAAAGGCACCGCTGGTGCTTTCTTCCAGGTCTTCGTAATCTTTTGGTGCCAGATAGGCTGAATGCGGGTCTAGCTCTGACAGCATGCCTTTAATGGCGCTTTCAAGCAGTTGGCTGTCAGTGACTTCTTCCACGTAAGCGTCTTTGATGCGACTGAAAACGGCGGTAAATTTACGCAGGTCGTCCAGCGGTAGCTGCTCGCGTTCTGCAGGTATGTCAATGCCCGCGTGAGGATCGGCTATGGTGTTGGTCGGCGTCTGCTGGGCGAAAGCCCAACCGGAAGCGGCAAAACAGGAGGCCATAACAAGGGCCTGCATCGGTAAAGCATGAAGAGTGCGTTGGGCAAGTTTCATTCACTTATCCTGTATTTATGCCGCTAGTTGGCGGGTTGCCGCTAATTCGCCACAGTATGGCGGGAGCGCTGGCGTTTGTCAGCTCTTGCCGGGTTTGGCCGGTTGCCCGGCCAGCCAGCGTGACGGATTATCGGGCTTGCCGTTGTGGCGTATTTCAAAATACAGCGCGGTTTTGTCGGTGCCGCCGGTCTGGCCGGCCTGAGCAATGGCCTCGCCGGCATCTACCCAGTCCCCGGTCGTGGTGTAAAGGCTGCTGGCATGGCCGTATAAAGTCATATAACCATCGCCGTGGTCAATAATGGTTAGTAGCCCAAAGCCACGCAACCAATTGGCGAATACAACACGACCGTAGTGAATGGCGTGGACTTCGGCGCCTGTGTCGGTGTGCATTAGCAGGCCGTTACGGCGTAGTTTGCCTTCGGCATAGGTTTCGCCAAAGCGGCTGGCTACGGTTCCGGCAGCGGGCCAGGGCATTTTTTTGCGCAGTTTCGCAAAGGGCTGGTTGGCATTTGGCGCAGGTATGCTGGTAATGGCCTGTTGCACTTCCTTTAACAGGGCCTCAAGGCGCTTTTGATCGGCGGCCAGTTCGTCGCGTTCGCTGCGGCGCTGGCCGATGTCTGCGTTCAAGCTTGCCAGTGTCTGTTCGCGCTGTTTACGGGTTTGCGCCAGTTTCTGCTGGCGTTGCTCGACATCGGCCTCGGTGGCGGCCAGTCTGGCGCGGGTATTCTGCATTTGCGTGCGGGTTTGGTTCAGCTCTGCCAGGCTGGCCTGAAAAGTCTGTACTTGGCCAACTGTGTAATTGCCCAGGTATTCGTAATAGGTGAGGGTGCGGGCAATATTGTTGGGGTCGGTTTCGTTGAGCAGCACTTTCAAGGCGCTGGCGTCGCCTTCCATCCAAGCCTGGCGCAGCAGTTTCTTCAACTGCTCGCGCTGGCCGTTAAGGATAAGAGTCAACTGCTGTTGCTGGGTTTCCAGTTCTGCCAGCTGTGTTTGCTGGCTGGTGGCCTGCTGCTTCAGGTCGCGAGATTCTCGGGTCAGGTCACTGATGCTGCGTTCCAGACCGGTCAGCTGTTGTTGCAGTTGCGAGCGGTCTTTCTCCGCTTTGGTCAACCACTGATTAATGGCGCCAATCTGCTTTTTCAGCTTTTCAACCTGGGCCGGAGTTACCTGTTGAGAAGCTGCTTGCTGTGCGGCTACCGGGGCTGCGCTGGCAAAAGCCAGCACCAGTAACATGGGTAGCAGCACAGGTAAAACCAGTAGCGCGCGCAACATGGTAGCTTGTCCGTTTACAGTCAACCGATCTCAGCCAGGCTGTGGCCTGTCATTTCGTTGGGCTGAGCCACGCCCATTAGTGCTAGCAGCGTAGGCGCCACATCGCTCAGGGCACCACCGTCGTTCAACATTATCTGTTTTGGGCCGGTGTATACCAGGGGCACAGGGCCAATGGTGTGGGCGGTGTGTACCTGGCCGGATACCGGGTCTTGCATCTGCTCGCAGTTGCCGTGGTCAGCGGTTATCAGGCCTTCGCCACCCACGTCCGCAAGTGCTTCTACAACGCGCTTTACGCAGGCGTCCAGGCATTCGGCCGCTTTGATGGCAGCGTCCAGCTTGCCCGTGTGGCCAACCATGTCGCCGTTGGCGTAGTTACAGATCACCAGGTCGTATTTGCCGCTTTTAATGGCTTCAACCAGTTTGTCTGTCACTTCCGGAGCGCTCATTTCCGGCTTCAGGTCATAGGTGGCAACGTCTGGGGAGGGCACTAGAATGCGGTCTTCCCCGGTAAACGGCTCTTCGCGGCCGCCGTTGAAAAAGAAAGTAACGTGGGCGTATTTTTCGGTTTCCGAAATTCGCAGCTGGGTTTTGCCAGCGTTGGCCAGGTATTCGCCCAGGCAGTTAACGAGCTTTGCTGGCGGATAGGCGCAGCTGGCTTTTATATCGGCGGCGTATTCGGTGAGCATGACAAAGTCGGCCAGCTGGGGCACTTTTTTGCGTTTGAAGCCGTCAAAATCAGCGTCAACAAAGGTGCGCGTCAGCTCGCGGGCACGGTCTGCGCGGAAGTTCATAAACAACACGGCGTCGCCATCGTTAATGGTGGCAGTGGTGTCACCTTCGGCCTGAATGCGGGTTGGTTTTACAAACTCGTCATTTTCGTCGCGTTCGTAAGCCTGCTCCAGAGCGGCTACCGCGTCATCGCAGGCGTATTCAGCTTCACCCAGAGCCATCACATTGTAGGCTGCTTCTACGCGGTCCCAGCGGTTGTCGCGGTCCATGGCAAAGTAACGCCCGGTCACGCTTGCAATGCGAGCAACGCCAAGTGCGGCGATGCTGGCCGTGGCTTCTTCCAATGACGCTTTGGCGCTGCGCGGAGGCATGTCGCGACCATCCAGAATGGCGTGCAGGTAAACGGCTTTAGCGCCGCGGGCTGCGGCTATTTCTGCCGCGGCAAGAATGTGGCTTTCATGGCTGTGGACGCCGCCTGGCGACAGCAGGCCAATCAGGTGAACGGCTTTGCCCTGGCTTACAGCGGCATCGATAGCTTTGCACAGGGCCGGGTTTTTCTGGAAACCGCCGTCTTCCAGGTCTTTGTCGATGCGGGTCAGGTTCTGGTATACAACGCGACCGGCGCCAAGATTCATGTGACCGACTTCGGAATTGCCCATTTGCCCGCTGGGCAAGCCTACAAACATGCCGGAGGTGTTAATCAGCGTTTTCGGGTTGTTTTGCCACAGACTATCCCAGAACGGTGTATTGGCGTTGCTGATGGCATTATCTTCGGCGGGGTCGCGGTGGCCCCAGCCGTCAAGAATGATGAGTGCCGTTGGCGTGCGAGTCGCTGTCATAACGTGCTCCGGTTGTTGGCAGTGTGTTGTTGTTGATAAGAGTGAGACTCAAGATTCTAACCGCTTTCATTTACCCATGCCATGCTGGTTGCCTTCTGCGCAGGGCCGCGGGTGTGTATAATCTTGCCAAATTATTTTGCAGGGTGTTTTCATGGATCGCTTGTTTGAATTTGTTGTTAACCATTACATTCTGGTGTCGGTATTCGTTGCCTTGCTGCTGGCGCTGCTGGCGCTGGAAACCCGCCGCGGTGGCGCTAAAATTTCCGCCCAAGGCGCTGTGAGCCTTATTAACCGGGACGAAGCGGTGGTGGTGGATATCCGTGATCGCAAAGAATTTAACGAAGGGCGCATCACCGGCTCGATGAATATCCCGTTGAGCGCGCTGAAAGGCCGTAGCAGTGAGCTGTCGAAGCACAAAGAAAAGCAGCTGATTGTGGTCGACAAGATGGGGCAGCATTCTGCTATGGCCGTCAAACAGCTGAATACTGATGGTTTTGCTAATGTGGTTCGCCTCAGCGGCGGCATTGCCGACTGGAAGGCCAGTAATTTGCCGCTGGTAAAGAAATAACGAAGGGTTGTGTCGCCGCCCAGCGCTACAGCACGCCGCTTAATTTACGGGCAACCTAGCCCAGACAGATAATAAAGGACTGAACATGGCTGAGAATTCGCAAGCTGCAGCAGGCAATGAAAACCAGAACCAACCACAATTCGCCATGCAGCGCATTTACGTAAAAGATCTTTCTTTCGAATCCCCCAACGCCCCGACGGTGTTTCAGGAGCAGTGGAAGCCGCAGGTCAATCTTGACCTGAACACAGGGCATTCCAAAGTCAGCGATAATCAGTACGAAGTTGTGCTGTCGTTGACAGTAACGGCAAAGATTGAAGAGAAAGTCGCTTATATTGTTGAAATCCAACAGGCCGGCGTTTTTCTGGTAAACGGTGTGGATCCTCAGCAATTGGGCCACATGTTGGGCGCCTACTGCCCGACCATTCTGTTCCCTTACGCCCGCGAAGCCATTGATAATCTGGTAAGTCGTGGTAGCTTTCCGGCACTGATGCTGGCGCCGGTTAACTTCGACGCGATTTATGCCCAGGCACTTCAGCGCAAGCAAGAAGAAGCAAAGGCTGCAGAAGCCACCAGTGAGCCCAAAACTCACTGACTTTCTGGGCGAGCAAGAAAAACCCGGCTTAAGAGCCGGGTTTTTTTATTCAGAACCGCAAAATTCCAATTGCCGCCAGGCTTCATAAACCACCAGCGCGACGGTATTCGACAGGTTCAGGCTGCGGCTGTGAGCGCACATGGGCACTCTCAGACGGTGGCCATCGGCTAGGGCATCGCGAACCGGTGCGGGCAAGCCGCGGGTTTCCGGCCCGAACATCAGGTAGTCACCGTCCTGGTAACTGACCTCATGATAGTAGTGACTGCCTTTGGTAGTCAGCCCGAACAGCCGTTGCGGCTGCTCGGATTTTAAAAACGCCGGGTAACTTTCGTGCACTTTTACACTGGCGTATTCGCTGTAATCCAGCCCGGCCCGGCGCATCTGTTTGTCTTCCAGAGTAAACCCCAGTGGTTCAATCAGATGCAGCTTACAACCAGTGTTGGCGCAGAGCCGGATAATATTCCCGGTATTCGGGGGAATTTCCGGCTCGTACAGCACGACATTCAGCATATTAGATTAACGCTCAACCGCAAGCGCCACACCCATGCCACCGCCGATGCACAGTGTTGCCAAGCCTTTTTTGGCATCTTGACGCACCATTTCGTGCAACAGGCTGACCAGAATACGGCAGCCGGAGGCGCCGATCGGGTGGCCCATCGCAATAGCGCCGCCGTTCACGTTAACCTTGGCAACGTCCCAACCCATATCGCGGTTGACCGCAATAGCCTGGGCCGCGAAGGCTTCGTTGGCTTCAATCAGGTCCAGATCGCTAACGTCCCAGCCCGCCAATTTCAGGCAGCGCTGGCTGGCCGGAATCGGGCCAGTGCCCATAATAGTGGGGTCTACGCCGGCGCTGGACTGGGCTTTGATGGTGACAAGTACGGTCAAGCCCAGTTCTTTGGCTTTTTCAGCGCTGCACACCATAACGGCGGCTGCGCCATCGTTGATGGTCGAGGAGTTAGCGGCGGTGACTGTGCCGTCTTTTTTGAACGCAGGGCGCAGTTTGGACAGGCCTTCGGCGGTCGTGCCGTCACGCGGGCCTTCGTCTTTAGCGACAATAATCGGGTCGCCTTTACGCTGGGGAATCGAAACCGGCACGATTTCGCCGTCAAAGCGACCGGCTTCTTGTGCTGCTATGGCTTTTTGCTGAGACGCAGCTGCGAATTGATCCTGCTCTTCACGGCTGATGCCGTATTTTTCAACGATATTTTCGGTGGTTATGCCCATGTGGTAGTCGTTGAACGCGTCCCACAGACCGTCATTGACCATGGTGTCTACCAACGCCCAATTGCCCATACGCTGACCATTACGGCTGTTGGGGAGAACGTGGGGCGCCTGGCTCATGCTTTCCTGGCCACCGGCAATGACGATTTCTGCGTCGCCGTTGCGGATAGACTGTACCGCCATGTGAACGGCTTTCAGGCCGGAACCGCAAACCTTATTGATGGTCATAGCCGGCACAGTCGCCGGCAGCCCGGCGTTAATAGCTGCCTGGCGCGCTGGATTCTGGCCGCAGCCCGCGGTGAGCACCTGGCCCATAACAACTTCGCTGACTTGGTCACCGGCAATACCGGTTTCTTCCATCAGCGCTTTAATGACAGCCGTTCCAAGCTGGTCAGCGCGCAGGGTTGATAATCCCCCACCAAAACCGCCAACCGCCGTCCGCTTGGCGGCAACAATGACAACATCACGCATGAGCATTCTCCATTTTTAGCATGCGGGCGACAGATTTGCCGCGCCTAGGTGAAACTGTTCACAGTGTAGCCCTTTGACTGGCGAGCACCAACCGCTTAGTGCGCGACGGATTTAATGCTTTTGTATGACATTGCGGATGGCCTCCAGCCTGCACTGGTCCATAGCCTGACCCAGTTCCGGCCCACGGTAACCTCGGGCCAGTAAGGTTTTGGCTTGCACGCCCGCAGCCGCCTGCGCCGAATCTGCAAGCTGTTGCAGGGCGAGCTGCTGTAAACGCAGGTCGGGGCCGTTTTGAAGAGGCAAGGTAACGCGTAACAGTTGCAGCGCTTCTTGCAGGCGCTCGGGCCGGCGCCAGGCGTCCGCGGCGTTAAGCGCTTCCAGCAGCTGCTCGGGCAGGTCATTTTGGTTGTCAGTGTTGTTCATGCAGGATGAGCCGCGGAGAGTGCCGGCCAGGGTGGCAAGCTCTTGGCAAGCTTTTGGAGCCTTAAGCAAAGCCACTCGGTTACTGGTCTGTGCACTTGAAAGCGGCAGTAACAACGCGGCAACTCGTTGTGCTGTGTTGGCGTCGGGTAAGTTTTGATGTAATTGCTGCAGGGCGTTCAGGGCCTGCTGGCGTACTGGCTGCGCGGCAAATTCCGGCAGTAGTTCAATCAGCGCGCCACAACTGTGCAGCACATCAAAAAACGTCACCGGAGAAGCCTCGTGCAAGGCGCGCTGAAGCTCTTGCCATACCCGCTCAGGCACCAGGTGGCCGACTTCGCCGGCGTCGGTCATGGCCTGCATCAATTGCAGAGTGTCGGGATGGACTTCGAAACCTTCGGGCGCGAAGCGGGCGGCAAAACGTGCGGTGCGCAGAATGCGCAGAGGGTCTTCTGCAAAAGCTTCGGAAACGTGGCGCAACAGACGGTCTTGAAGATCCTGCCGACCGCCGAAAGGGTCAATAATCTCGCCGCTTTCGGCCTGCGCCATGGCATTAACAGTCAGATCACGGCGTTTCAGGTCTTCTTCGAGGGTTACGTCGGGTGCGCTGTACACCGTGAACCCGTGGTAGCCATGGCCTTGCTTGCGCTCGGTGCGCGCCAGCGCGTACTCCTCGTGGGTATGGGGGTGCAGGAACACCGGGAAATCAGCGCCCACCTGGCGAAAACCTTGTGCTAGCAAGGCTTCGGGCGTAGCGCCCACCACCACCCAGTCGCGGTCTTTAACTGGCAGGCCCAGCAGTTGATCGCGCACTGCGCCGCCAACCAGGTAGATGTCCATAAAGGTCCCCATAATATCGAGAAGTTGTGGCGCAGATTAGGCCAGAAGCCGCTGCCACACAAGCCGCTGCCGGTTACGCCGGCGCGGCGGTCTTTTGCCGTTTACACTGGGGATATTTAAGCGTTTGCGTAAAAATGCAAGTTGAGTCAGTGTCTTGCATAACCTGGCCCGATTCTTTCATATAACAGCCAAACCGCATTTTCGGAGATTAGTAATGACACTTCGCGTTATATCCGCGTTACTGGTGCTGTTGATGACGACAGCTTGCGCGCCCACGGGACAGCACGGCCGCAACGCAGACGCTAACCGCTTCGCGCCGATTACCCTGCGGGTTAGCGGCTATGGCACCTATGAAGACGCCACAAAAGACCGGTTGGACACGCGCAAGCGCCTGATGGCGCGCAGGGCCTCCCAGCTTGATGCCTATCGCAATCTGGCGGAACGGGTTTACGATACGGTGGTTTACGGCGGTGCGACGGTGAACGATTTTGTGCTGCAGAACGATGATTTTCGAGCCTACGTTGACAGCTATTTGCGCGGTATGAAAACCGTATCTGTGAACGAACACAGTGACGGCGTTGTGGAAACGGTCGTCGAATTGAAACTGGAGCCACGCTTTCGCCAGTGCGTTGCAAGTGTGCCCGACACCCAGGTTGCCCGTTATTGCTCGTTACCCTTACCCCGCGAAAATGACAGTGCCGGCGATGTTCGCAGCGGCAACACCGATTCTCTTTACTACCTGGATTAAGCGATGACTGCTTGCTACCGAAGGTTACAGCAATGTATTTCAATCGCCGCTGCCTGTGCTCTGGCACTGATTTTTGCCAGCCAGCCGCTGCTGGCCGCAGTTGTTGAGGGCGTAGGCCATGCCAGCATTCACAATGGTGATATTGATAGCGCCCGCGCCCTGGCACGGCAGGCGGCTATGCGCGATATGGCACTGCAATACGACGCCCGCATCAGTAACAGCGACACGGTTGAAAATGGTGTACTAATCAGTTCGCGCTTGCGCGTTACCAGCGATGTCAGCGCCCGCAATGTGCAGGTGGTGGATGAGTTTCGCAGCGGCCAGCTGTTGCGGCTGACCCTGCGCGCAGAAATGACCGCCCAGCAAAGCAGTTGCGGTAAAGGTGCGGCGTCCACGTTAAAAAAGCGCGTGGCGATTACCGGGTTTCCATTGTTGTACCCTGACCACGCCCGCGTTGGGCGCCTGGATGATGCTGGTGAAATGCTGCCGCAACAGTTACAGGCCCGTTTGCGTAACGCCGGCAGCGTGCAGGTTCTTTCGGCAACAAGCTTGAGGATGTATGACGATTTGTTGAACGCACCCACAGCCCAGCAGGACGACAATCGGCTGACCAACGTACGCCAGCTGGCGCGGGAGCTGGGTGCTCAGTTTGTGGTCAGCGGGGTTATACGGGATCTGGACGTGGCTGACCCTGCGGCCTGGAATACGTCGGTACTCGGCAAATTGAAGCGTAGCGTGAGAGCAGTAGATCAGAGTCGACGCTTTATTGCGGATATGGTGATTTATGATGGTTTTAGTGGGGCGCCGGTGTACCAGCAGCGCTTCAGTGCCCGCGCGCAATGGAACGCTGGCCCTGGCAGCGCCAAGGGCTTTGCTTCCGCCGGTTTCGAGCAAACCGACTATGGTCAGGCAGTAGCGCAGGTGATGGATGACATGGCCCAATCCGTGACGGATGCGCTGAACTGCCAACCGTTTATGACCCGCATCAGCCGTGTTGACGGTGACCTTGCCACTATTGAATCGGGTGCTACCTCCGGATTGCGGCCGTCAGCAACGCTGCAGGTATACCGAAGTGCACAACACTTTGAAGCTCTGGACGTAACGCCGGAGCTGAGTGAAACCGGCGTCAGCATCACACTCAACAACGTTCACCCGGAATTCGCCTCCGGCAAGCTGTCGGCCCATGGTGGCCAAACCAATATCCAGCAGGACGATATTGCCGTGGTGTGGTAGCGCAGGTTATGCGGCTTGTTTAGACGCGACATCACGGATTTTGCTGATCATCGAACGCAGACCGTTTCCGCGAGTCGGGGAAATATGGCGGAATAAATCCAGGCGTTCAAACAGCTCATCAATGTCTATGGCCAGAAGTTCACGGGGTTCGTGATTGTTCAGCGCCACCAGGATGATCGCCGCTAGCCCACGCACAATAATGGCATCAGAATCGATTAGCAGAAACAGCTTGCCGCTGGCTTCATCATAATGATGAGTCAGCCATACCTGGCTCTGGCAGCCGTGCACGTAATTCTGTTCGTTGCGTTCGGAATCCGGAAACGGCGGTAGCTGTTTGCCCAGGTCGATAATGAACGCGTAGCGATCTTCCCAGTCGTCCAAAAGCTCGAAGGCCTCAAACACGTCTTCCATTGTGGTGCTGGTACCCAGCGGATTTTTCGTGAAATCGGTTGCGCTGGTGGTCATTACAACATCCCCAGTTCCAGTTTGGCTTCGTCGGTCAGCATGTCGCTGGTCCAGGGCGGGTCAAAGGTCAGGTCTACCGTGACTTTATCAACGTTGGGCACGTGTTCCAATTTGGTTTTCACATCCTCGGTAATCACCGGGCCCATACCACAACCTGCGGCGGTAAGAGTCATGGTGATGTGAATGTGGTTACCGTGCTCTGGTTCTTGCTCGATGGAGCAGTTGTAGATTAGCCCCAGCTCTACCACGTTGACCGGAATCTCCGGGTCATAACAGTTACGCAGGGCTTCCCACATCTGGTTTTCGTTTACCGTACCGTCTTCCGGAGTATCAAAATTACTGACCAGTGGCTGTTTGCCCAAAGCGTCGGCGTCGTGGCCTTCAATGCGTGCCAAATTGCCATTAACGGCCACTGTAAAGGTTCCGCCCAATGACTGGGTAATGGTTACGAAGGTATCCGAAGGAATCATGATTTCCGTTCCGGAGGGAACCAGGCGGGCTTCCACTTTTCGTTTGGTCAGTACAACTTCCCGTTCTTGCATCTGTTACTCCGTCATACCACTGTAAAGCTTTCGCCGCAGCCACATTCTGCGGTGGCGTTGGGGTTGCGAAACTCAAAGGTGGAGTTTACGCCTTCGGTAACAAAATCAATTTCAATACCGTTCACCAGTGGCATGTGTTCGTCTTTTACAAACAGGTCTACACCGTCGATATGAAATATCTGGTCATCGCTGCCGGACTCTTCCACCCACTGGGTTTCGTACTTAAAGCCGGAACATCCGCTCTTTTTGATGGCAAGACGAATGCCAAGCGCTTCGGGCCTTTTGTCCAACTGCTTGCGGACGTGTTTAATCGCACTGGGGGTCATGGTGACCGCAATCGTTGGGGTGAATACTTGGGCTGTCATAATTTCACCTCCATCAGGTAAACAAACGCTGTATTTTTTGTAGGGCGGCAAACAATTGCTCTACTTCTTCCAGAGTATTGTAGAACGCAAACGAGGCCCGCGCTGTACCAGGAAGCCCGTAATACTCCATCAGCGGCATGGCACAATGATGGCCGGTACGAATGGCAATGCCCTGCTGATCTAGCAGAGTACCGATATCACTGGGGTGCAGACCGTCAATTTTAAAGGATATCAGCGGCACTTTGTTGCGCGCGGTGCCAATCACGGTCATACCCGGCACGCTAGCCACCAGCTCGTTGGCGCGCTGGAGCAGAGCGTTTTCGGCCGCTTCCATTGCGTTGCGATCCAGGGTAGCCAAATAATCAATAGCGGCGCCCAGGCCCACGGCTTCGGCAATGGCCGGGGTGCCGGCTTCAAATTTGTAAGGCAGGGTGTTGTAAGTAGTGCCGGCAAAGCTCACCCGTTCAATCATTTCGCCGCCGCCCTGCCAGGGTGGCATAGCTTCCAGCAACTCGGCTTTGCCATAAAGCACGCCAATACCGGTGGGGCCAAACAGCTTATGGGCCGAGAACACGTAAAAGTCGCAATCCAGCGCCTGCACATCGGGCTGGAAGTGGCCCACGGCCTGGGCGCCATCGACCAGGGTGATTACGCCCTGTGCTTTGGCTTTGGCTACCATGTCAGCCACCGGGTTCACCGTGCCTAACGCATTGGACACGTGGGTGATGGCCAGAATGCGGGTGCGCTCACTCAACAGTGAGTGAAACGAGTCCATGTCCAGCTCGCCTTCCGGCGTTACATCAATCGGCAGTACCTTGGCACCGGTGCGCTCTGCCAGCATCTGCCAGGGCACGATGTTGGCGTGGTGCTCCATCTGGCTCAGCAAAATTTCGTCGCCCGGTTTAAGCAGCGGAGCCAAGCCGTTGGCCACCAGGTTGATGGCTTCGGTGGTGCCGCGGGTCCAGATAATTTCCCGTGCGCTGGGCGCATTTAAAAACTGCTGGACCTTCTTGCGCGCGCCTTCAAAGGCGGTAGTGGCACGGTCAGCCAGGGTGTGGACGCCCCGGTGAACGTTGGAGTGCATTTCCCGATAATAGCTGTCCATGGCCTGCAACACCGCTTCCGGGCGTTGTGATGAAGCGCCGTTGTCCAGATACACCAGCGGTTTGCCGTTTACCTGTTGCGACAGTATGGGAAAATCCCGGCGTACCGCGTGTACGTCAAACAGCGGTTGGGTGGTTTTGGCCACGGACAAAGTGCTCATAACCGGTTATACCTCTTGGAATGCCTGGTCGAAGAACTGGTTCAGTCCGGTGTTGGCGGTGTCACGCACCTGCTCCACCGGAATCTGGGCCACCAGTTCATTGATAAACGCCATGGTCAGCAGAACTTTTGCATCGCGGGGGCTAAGGCCACGGGACACCAGATAAAATATGGATTCGTTATCAAGCTGGCCGATGGTCGCGCCGTGGGCGCACTTTACGTCGTCGGCGTAAATTTCCAGTTCTGGCTTGGTGTCGATTTCCGCACCGTTGGTGAGCAGCAGATTTTTGTTGCTCATGTTGGCGTTGGATTTTTGCGCATCCTGATGGATGTGTATACGGCCGTTAAAAATAGCGTGGGATTTATCTGCTGCAATGTTGCGATAGCTTTCCTCGCTGTTGCAGTGGGCCGCAATGTGTTCAATGGTGGTGTGATTGTCGTAATGCTGGGTACCTTGGGTAACCACCACGCCATTGAGTTTACACTCGGCACCTTCGCCTTCAAGGCGAACGTGCAGGTCGTGGCGGCGCAAGGTGCCACCAAAGCCAACGCTGTGGCTTGCAAAACGCGAGTTGCGCTGCTGGCGCACGCCGGTGGTGCCCATGTGCTGCACATTCTGACCTTCGGTATTCAGGCGCACACTGGTGATATTGGCTCCATCGCCCAGGCTGAACTCGGTGGCGGTGTTGACCATCACCGGGCTCTCGCCGCTGGAAACATAGTCTTCCACCAGGGTGAGCTGGCTGTTGCTGCCTGCGGCTACCAGAATACAAGGAAAGGCAGACCCGCTGTGGCTGGCGCTGGTGTGATGAATTACAAACAGCGGTTGGTCCAGCACGGTGCCGGGCTGCAGTTGGATCAGCAGGCCGTCTTCAAAGCGCGCAGCATTCAGCAGCGACAGGTTTATCGAACCGTGTTTTGCTGGCTGATCGCTGATGGATTTGCCCAGCAGGTCAGCGGCAAGCTCGGCGTCGTCGCCGTCCAAATCACTGAAGCGCTGTATGCTTAGGCCTTCCAGCGCTGGGTAGTTGCTGGCTTCGGGGCGCACAACGCCGTTCACCAGTACCACAGTGTAACCCTGAATGTCGGCCTCGGCGCCGGCACTGGCGCTCAGTGGCAAAGAACTGGCCATTTCATCGGTCAGTTTCAGATGCTTGGCCGAGTACTTCCAGTTTTCAGTTTTGCGCGTGGGCAGCAGCAAATCCGTCAGAGCGCTGGCTCTGTTAGCGCGCAGCGCCAGCAGTGGCTCGGGCAGAGCTTCACCCGCCGACTGCAGAAAGGCGCTGGAAAGCGTAGATGCAGATTTCATGTCGCGACCTCCCGATCAGTGGCTGGCAGTTGTGTTGTCTTTAACGCCGAGCCAGCCGTAGCCTTTCGCTTCCAGTTCCAGGGCCAGTTCGCGATCGCCTGATTTGATGATTTTGCCATCGACCAACACGTGTACGTAATCTGGAACTATGTGGTCCAGAAGGCGCTGATAATGGGTAATCATCAGAATGGCGCGATCCGGTGCACGTAAGGCGTTCACGCCGTCGGAAACCACTTTCAGGGCGTCTATATCTAGGCCAGAGTCAGTTTCGTCAAGAATGGCGAGTTTTGGCTGCAGCAGCAGCGCCTGCATAATTTCGTTACG
Organism: Marinobacter sp. LV10R520-4; assembly: GCF_002563815.1. Lineage (NCBI taxonomy): Bacteria > Pseudomonadati > Pseudomonadota > Gammaproteobacteria > Pseudomonadales > Marinobacteraceae > Marinobacter > Marinobacter sp. LV10R520-4. Next base: position 2,282,732 of record NZ_PDJM01000001.1, read on the forward strand.
CTTCTTTTCGCCGCCAGAGAAGCCTTCGTTCACGCCGCGCTTGAGAAAGGCGGGGTCCAGGTCGACCTGTTTGGAGACCTCTTTGGCCAGCTTCATGAATTCAGCGGCGTTCATGTCGTCTTTGCCTTGGTGCTTGCGCATGGCGTTAACGGCGGTGCGCAGGAACTGGAGGTTGCTGACGCCGGGAATTTCAACCGGGTATTGGAACGCCAGAAAAACGCCTTCGCGGGCACGCATTTCGGTGGGCAGGTCAAGCAGGTTGTCGCCGTTGAGGGTAACTTCACCTTCGGTGACTTCAAATGCTTCATTGCCTGCCAGCACCTGCGACAGGGTACTTTTGCCGGAGCCGTTGGGGCCCATGATGGCGTGAACTTCGCCGGCTTTTATTTCCAGGTTGATGCCTTTGAGAATCTGTTTGCCATCAACGGAGGCGTGCAGGTTTTTGATGCTCAGCATGTGTGATTTCTCTCTTTTAAGCTTTTGAATTCGTTTTAATCAAATTTTGGGCTTTTATAAAGCTTAACCGACCGAGCCTTCCAGGCTGACTTCCAGCAGTTTGCCGGCTTCTACCGCAAACTCCATGGGCAGCTCTTTGAAGACTTCTTTACAGAAGCCGTTAACGATCATGGATACGGCCTGTTCCGCGTTGATACCGCGCTGGCGGCAGAGGAACATCTGTTCGTCGCTGACTTTTGACGTGGTCGCCTCGTGTTCCACGATAGCCGACTTATTCTTGCTTTCTATATACGGGAAAGTGTGGGCGCCGCAGCGGTCACCAATCAGCAGGGAGTCGCACTGGGTGAAGTTTCGTGCACCTTCGGCTCCCGGGTTGAACTTGATCAAGCCGCGGTAGGTGTTTGAGCTTCGACCGGCAGAAATGCCCTTGGAAATCACCGTGCTTCGGGTATTTTTACCCAGGTGAATCATTTTTGTGCCGGTGTCGGCCTGCTGGTAGTTGTGGGTCAGCGCGACCGAGTAAAATTCACCGACGCTGTTGTCACCACGCAGTACGCAGCTAGGATATTTCCAGGTGACCGCTGAACCGGTTTCGACTTGGGTCCAGGATACTTTGGAGTTGTCACCGATGCAGGCGGCGCGTTTTGTGACGAAGTTGAAGATGCCGCCTTTGCCGTTTTCGTCGCCCGGGTACCAGTTCTGTACCGTGGAGTATTTGATCTGGGCGTCTTTTAGTAGCACCAGTTCGACGACTGCAGCGTGCAGCTGGTTTTCATCGCGCATGGGCGCGGTGCAGCCTTCCAGATAGCTAACATAACTGCCTTCGTCGGCAATGATCAAGGTGCGCTCGAACTGGCCGGTGTTGGCAGCATTAATGCGGAAGTAGGTCGACAATTCCATCGGGCAGCGCACACCTTTGGGAATGTACACAAAGGAGCCGTCGGAGAATACCGCCGAATTTAGCGCAGCAAAATAGTTGTCAGCGGCGGGAACCACGCTGCCCAGATACTTTTTCACCAGTTCCGGGTATTTCTGAACCGCTTCTGAAATCGGGCAGAAGATAACGCCGGCTTTTTCCAGTGGTTCTTTAAAAGTGGTGACTACAGAGACGGAGTCGAAGACCGCATCTACTGCAACGCCGGCTAGTTTGGCCCTTTCGTGCAGCGGAATACCCAGTTTTTCATAGGTGCGCAGCAGCTCAGGATCGACTTCGTCGAGGCTCTGAAGCATATCTTCCGGGCGTTTGGGCGCGGAATAATAGGAAATTTCGTTGTATTTTACCTTTGGGTAATCAACGTGAGCCCAGTCTGGCTCTTCCATTTCGAGCCAGCGACGATAGGCTTTCAGGCGCCACTCCAGCATGAAGTCTGGCTCTTGCTTGAGTTCAGAAAGACGGCGAATTACGTCTTCATTGAGGCCCGGCTCAAAGGTGTCTGACTCAATCTCGGTTACGAACCCGTGTTCGTAGTCCCGTTTGATGAGTTCTCTTACCTCTTTGTCTGTGGTCGCCATGATCGTCGCTCCGTGTTCTTTTATCGTGGGCTGTGATGCCCTTTAGTTTGCCAGCAACCGCGAAGGTTGCAGGGCTGATCTGTTGCTTGCTGACGCTAATTGTACAATACCAGAGTAATTTAGTCAGGTATTAAATCGAGGAAAACCCATTAAAGCCGCAAACCATCTTTAAAGCGGTTTGCGCGTCTGGGTTACGGTCAGTGCGCGCTATTATACGTGCAGTTTAGCTTTGTGTGCCATTCGGTAGGATGCGTGTCAGGTAGCTGTGAACAAGCTGCGCGGGAGCGTTTTGAGGCACGGGAATACGTACAATGTAGCCGCTGCCAGGGGCGCAATCCATGGCGCCTCCATTGAGATTTTCCATAGCAGGCAGGGTGAATCGCAGGTTGCCGCTGGGGGTGACCAGTTCCAGCGGGTCACCGATGGAGAATTTATTTTTTACAGTGATGGTAAGCCACTGGTCGTTGGCGTCGGCGATGGCGCCCACCACCTGCTGGCTGCCGAGATAGGACGAGCCCTGCTCGTAGCTCTGATATTCTTGGGGCAGGTGGCGGCGCAGGAACCCTTCGGTGTAACCGCGGTTCGACAGGGCTTCGAGCTCGTCCATCAGGCTCATGTCAAAAGGCTTGCCTTGCACAGCTTCGTCAATGGCCCGGCGGTAGGCCTGGGTAGTGCGTGCTACGTAGTAGGTGCTTTTGGTGCGGCCTTCAATTTTCAGTGAGTGCACGCCCATTTCGCACAGGGCGGCCACGTGCTGAACCGCGCGCAGATCGCGGGAATTCATGATGTAGGTGCCGTGTTCGTCCTCATAAGCGGGAATTAAGCTGCCGGGACGGTTGGGTTCTTCCAGCAGAATTTCTCTGGGCTCTATCTCCCTGGGTAAAGCCTCCTGCACAGGGTTGTCAGAAGAGCAGGCGATCAGGTCGCCCGTTTGATCGTGACTGTGTGCCACCGGTTTGTAGTTCCAGCGACAGGCGTTGGTGCAGGCTCCCTGATTGGCATCGCGGTGGTTCATATAGCCCGACAGCAGGCAGCGGCCGGAGTAAGCCATGCACAGAGCGCCGTGTACAAACACCTCCAGTTCCATCTGCGGCACCCGCTCGCGAATCTCGCGAATTTCGTTCAGTGCCAGTTCCCGTGACAGAATCACCCGGCTGATGCCCTGGCTGTGCCAGAATTCTACTGTTGCCCAGTTTACCGCGTTGGCCTGGACAGACAGGTGTATAGGCTGGTCTGGCCACTGCTTTTTTACCAGCATGATTAAACCTGGGTCGGACATGATAAGCGCATCGGGTTTTTGCTCTATTACCGGCGCCAGATCTTTCAGATAGGAACGAACCTTGTCATTGTGGGGTGCAATGTTAGAGACCAGATAGAACTGCTTGCCCAGACTGTGAGCGCGCTCGATACCAGCGCCCAGGTCGGCTGCGTTCTTGAAACTGTTGTTGCGAACCCGCAGTGAATAGCGTGGCTGGCCGGCATAAACCGCATCGGCGCCATAGGCAAAGGCGGTTTCAAGGTGCTCGGGGGTGCCGGCGGGCGCAAGCAGTTCAGGGGTATTCATAACGGGCTCCGGGATGAATATGTGGAGGATAGGGCGCTTGTCAAGCGTAGCGAGCGCACTATTGTGCCCGAGCCAATCAGAATTTCAGTTGACCTCGCTCAAGGGTATTATGGATTAATTTCAGCTAACATCTGTACGCTGAATGCTTTGATGGTTTATCTTTCACCACCGAATTTTTAAAAGATGACAATAAATTCTGAGTCGGGAGGGGTTTCATGGCTGTAAACGGGCAGCAGCAGGCTGCGCGGGCATCTTTGAGTATCCGCGTGCGTGTTTTGATTGACGGCCAGCTGGCCAGAGGAAAGGTAGGTGTAGAGGTGGTTGCGTCGCAGCTGCACATGAGCCGCTATACCTTGCATAAAAAATTGAAAGCGGAAGGGCTGACCTTCGCACGTATATTGGAGGACGTTCGCCGCAAGCAGGCGCTGGCTTACATGCAGGATAAAACCAAGCCGCTGGTAGAAATTGCCGAACAGCTTGGGTTTTCAGAACTGAGTGCATTCAGCCGGGCGTTCAAGCGCTGGATGGGCTCGTCGCCGGCTGAATACCGCTCGGTCAGGTTTTCCTGAATCGAGCTTAGAACTTTTTAAACACCAGGCTGCCGTTGGTGCCGCCAAAGCCGAAACTGTTGCTCATCACATATTCCAGGTTCTGGTTTTCGCGCACTTCGCGCACGACCGGGTAACCTTCTGCGCCTTCATCCAGATTTTCGATGTTGGCAGATGGGCAAATAAAGCTTTCACGCTGCATGATCAGGCTGTAAATGGCTTCGTGCACGCCTGCCGCGCCCAGAGCGTGGCCGCTCAGTGCTTTGGTAGAACTCAGCGGCGGAATGCGGTCACCAAAGGCCTGCTTGATAGCTTTCAGCTCGGTGATGTCGCCGGCCGGTGTGCTGGTGCCGTGGGTGTTGATGTAGCTGATGTCGCCGTCGATGTTTTTCATCGCCTGCTGCATGCAGCGTACTGCACCCTCGCCGCTGGGGGCGACCATATCGGCGCCATCAGAGGTTGCGCCAAAGCCGACGATTTCCGCCAGAATGTTGGCGCCGCGGGCTTGTGCGTGCTCCAGAGCTTCCAGTACCAAGGTGCCGCCGCCGCCAGAAATCACGAAACCGTCACGGTTAGCATCGTAGGTGCGCGACGCTTTTTCCGGGGTGTCATTGTACTTGGTGGACAGCGCGCCCATGGCGTCGAACAACATGCTCAGGCTCCAGTGGATGTCGTCGCCACCGCCGGCCAGCATCACGTCCTGGCGGCCCATGGCAATCAGGTCCGCCGCGTGGCCAATTGCGTGGGTACTGGTGGCGCAGGCCGACGTAATGCCGTAGTTAACACCGGTAATGCCGAACGCCGTTGCAATGCTGGCATTGATAGAGCTGCCCATGGTGCGTGGTACCCGGTAAGGGCCAACCCGGCGAATGCCTTTTGCTCGATGGGTGTCGATGGCGTCCATCAGCTCCACGGTAGATGCGCCGCCGGTGCCGAAAATGGCCCCGGTGGTGTTGGCGCGGATTTGCTCGTCGGTCAGGCCGGACTGGGCCAGGGCTTCTACCGTAGACAGGTGGGCGTAGCCGGAAGCCGGACACATGAAGCGCCACAGCTTGCGGTCAATCAATTCTGGAAGATTCAGGTTGATCTGACCGCAAATCTGGCTGCGTAGGCCGTTATCACGGGCTTCTTCGCTGAAGCCGATACCGGACTTCACTTCCCGCAGTGATTTGGTTACAGCCTTTATATCGGTTCCAAGGCTGGACACAATGCCCATCCCGGTGATTACAACGCGACGCATGTCAGTCACTCCTAAAAATTGTCGGTGGAGGTGAACAGGCCTACCCGCAGGTCTTTGGCCGTATAAATTTCCTTACCGTCCACTTCCATGCGGCCATCGGCGATAGCCATAGTCAGCTTGCGCTTGATAAGGCGCTTGAAATCAAGATGGTAAGTGACTTTTTTGGCATTAGGAAGAACCTGGCCAAAGAATTTCACTTCACCGGAACCTAGCGCGCGGCCTTTGCCCCGGCCACCGGTCCAGGCCAGGTAGAAACCGAGCAGCTGCCACATGGCGTCAAGGCCCAGGCACCCCGGCATAACGGGATCGCTGTCGAAGTGCACTTTGAAGAACCACAGGTCCGGATTGATATCCAGCTCTGCGGTCAGGCCGCCTTTGGCGTACAGCCCGCCTTCGCTCCCAATGTGGGTGATGCGGTCGAACATCAGCATTTCATCAATGGGCAGGCGCATACCAGCGCCCTTGAACAATTCACCGTGACCGCAGTCGATCAGGTCTTGTTTGCTAAACGTGTTGGGGTAGGGGTTGGAATCCATAGTGCCGGTGTCTCTTTCGCAAGATGATTTCCTATAACTTTAGCTCGAAATTCGCCTGATGCTATTGACCATTAGTGGATAATTACAAAATTTGCGCAATGTTTACCCGATTTTACCGTCTGGCCGTGGGCTAGCCAATATGTGGGTGTAGCGCCACAGAAAGACACCAAAGGCGATCAGCCATAGCAGAGTGCTGACGCCAATACCGGCGTGCCAGCCCAGAATATTGAAGGCCGTCAGCACCCGTGCCACCGCGGCCAGCTGGATTAATACAAAGGCGGTTACCATGCCCCGTGGCAGCACCAGCGGCCGGCCGGTGTGGCCCAGGGTTACCCGTGCTATAACCCCAAATATCAGGCAGCCAATGGCGCCAGCACCCGCAGCGTGGGCCCAGGCGTTTGAAGGCCATTCCAATAACAGATGGCCCGCCAACAGAACCAGCGCCACCGGCACCCACAGAATCGACAGGTGTAACACCCATAACAGCGGTTCTTTATGGGTCAGCCAACCTTTCCAATTGTAAAGCCGCACCAGCATAATACCAGCGGCAACGATGGCCATCACTCCAGCAAGGGTGCGCCAGCCGCTCACCAGTGTTGCCAGCAGCACAATCATCGCAAATACGCTGGCCATATCCAGTTTGGCTGAATTTTTCACCAGCGTAGGGCTCAGTCCCTGGCGGCCTAGATAACCGCTGGTGAAGGCCGGTGTGATACGCCCGCCAACAATGCTGATCAGGGCCAGGCCCATCAGCAGCGCACCGTAGCTGTAAACTGGATCAAGACGGGTAACGAAGCCGATTTGCATCAGCCATAAAAGACCCAGTACCACCAATATCATCAGTTGGCGTTTCTGCCGCGCGTGCCAGACACGCCAGCCCGCATCGAGCATTACTAACGGCAGAAAGGCCAGGTTCACACCCTGAACCAGCCAAACCGGAAGATCACCGCCAAATGCCAGCAACAGCCGGCCAGCAAGCCATACGCCCCATAATAGAACCAGGCGCAGCCCATGAATTCGATCGGTTTGGGTCCAGGTGCACACGGCCGTTAGCAAAAAGCCGGCAATAGCGGCGGTCAGAAACCCGAACAGCATTTCGTGCTGGTGCCATAGCACCCCGGGCAGGGCTAGTGGCAGTTGTAGGGTGCCTGTTGCCTGGAGTACCCATACCGGCAACACAACAACAACCAGCAGGGCCATAGACAGAAAGAAAATGCGAAAAGGGTAACCGAACAACTGACCGATACTGGCGCCGTCGGCGGATGGTGTCGGAATCGCCATGAGGATCTCCGTTAATAGTGGTATTTTATGTATATGTTAAAGGAAGGCCCGTTCAAATGACATACCCGGATGGGAGTAGTGTGCGTACAATAACGTTTTTATCGTCGCGCCTTGGCCCTTGGATTTGGGCCGAGAGAGACTATTTTGCGCGGTTTATAATCAACTTCATTGAAATCAAGGAACCCCGCCCGTGTACATGACTTTAAAAAGCATTCACATGCTCACCGCGTATCTCACAGTGACGCTTTTCGCACTGCGTCTGCTGATGGACACCGTGGGCCGCCCTGGTTGGCGGCAAACGCCTTTGCGCTGGATTCCCCACGCTAACGACACGGTGCTGCTGGTCAGCGCTATCAGCCTAGTGTTTGTAACGCCGTGGATGCCGTTAGTGCACGGCTGGTTAACAGCCAAGATAATCTTGCTGGTGGGTTACATCATAGCCGGGATGTTCGCTTTAAAAGTCAGTGTTGATAAGCGCGCACGCATCGTCGCAGCGGTGCTTGCGCTGGTGCAGATAGCCGCGATATTCCACTTGGCGACTGCCAAGCCGATACTCTTCTCCTAACGCTGTTCGGGGTTTTTAACGGCCGCTGAATAATTCCGGAAGGTCGGCGGATTCTGCCGCGTTGGCCGACTCTTTGCACTCGGCACTGCGAATGGCCAGGTGCATGCGCAGCAGTGTGAGCAGCGCCAGAGCAAACAACAGCATGAAGCTGGTTTGCCAGACGCCGGTTATATCACTGATGGCGGCGAATGCCAGTAGCATCGGGCCGGCAAGAATGGCTCCGGCCATCGTGAGTATGGCGGCTGCCGTGTTTACTTTGTGGGGATGGTGCTGGGAGTAGTACTGAGAATAGTACCGTGGTATTTGGCTAGATAATGTCGCTTGGCCAAGAGCAAGACATAAGCCCAATGCAATCATCAGCATGGAAAAAAGTGGCAGGCTGAGGCTTAGGGTAAAGAGAATCTCGCGGTCGATGCCATGCACCTGATAATGGGTGGGCGGGTAGCTGAGTATGAACGTCACAATCAATATGCCGGTCAGACTGTGGTACATCATTCGCCGCGCGCCGAATCGCCGCGCCAGCTTTATGGCGGGGGCATGAAATAGCGCGGCGGGTATTATCCAAAGCAAGCCGGTAAGCGCTGCGTGAGCAACATCAAGCTGATACAGCTCCGCCAAATAATGCGGCAGCCACAACGAAAGAACAATAAAACTGGCAGCCACGCCGCTGTAAGACACTGCAAAACGCCACATCAGACGGCTTTGCTGAGCGCAAGGTGTTCCGGCATCGTGCGTAACTTCTGTTGCGCCTATGACATGCGAGAGCATTACCCGCCGGTCAAGATTTATTGCGAACGCCAGGCGTAACGCAGAGCCTGCCAAAACAGCCAGCCCCAATGTCAGGCTCAGGGTGTTTGCCTGCAGGTGCAATCGGTTTTCCAGTATTAATCCGCTGATCCCACAAAGCAGTAGCGCAAAGGCACCCAAAAGGTATGCCAATGTTTTTGGTGCGAGCTCCGGCTCAAGCGGCATTTTCAGCGCTTGATGATGGGATTGAAAGCGGTTTTTTTGCACGCCGCGGCCTCATTTAAACAAATTTTTACCATGTGCAGATGTTACCAAAATCATGAATTTTGGGGCCGAGGCATCAGGGGTACCTCCTGCTGGGGAGCCGTGGGGTAGGCTTTTGCGTGGCAATAGGTGCAGGGTGATAGAGTCTTGATTTCTCTGGTGGGGTAGGCGCCATTAACGTTGATATACGTCAATTATAAGCGACTGTTAAGTGTGGGCTAATACACTCATAGATCACCGCAACGCCTGTAACGGTGCCGATGAATTCGCCGGAAAACGCCTTATGAAAATAATGATCGCCTACGATGGCTCGCGCAACGCCAAACTGGCGTTGGCACAAACCATCACCATGTTTCACGAGCTCAAGCCTACCCTTAGCCTGGTTGCCGTGGCCGAGAACCCGCGGGACATAAGCGCAAGCAACGAGGACTTGTTTCAGGAAGAGCTGGCCAGTTTGAAAAAGGCCCTGCAAGAAGCTCTGGAAATGTGCGTCAAGGAAGGCATAAGTGCCGACTCCCTGTTGCTTGAGGGAGATGCCCGCAAGATGTTGCTCTACGCAGCCGAGAGTAAAGTGCAGCCAAACATGCTGGTGATTGCCCGCCACAGTGAAGAGCCCGACGGCGGTTTTATTGCCCGCTCACTGACTTATTTCGTGGATGAGTTGGACTACATGACATTCGGCAAGGTCAGTTCGTTTCTGGCGCGCCGGGTGCAATGCCCACTGCTTATTCTGCCTAGCTGCTGATGGCCGCTAGTACTGCAAGAACTACGAGCCCCCGGAGGCTTAAATGAAAGTCGCTGCTATATTCGGTTTTAAAAATCCAGAGATCAAAGCGCTGCACCTGACCTGGATCGCGTTCTTTATCACATTTTACGTGTGGTTCAACATGGCGCCTTTGGCGTCGAGCATGCTAAAAAGCGTGAACTGGCTGACCGCCGACGATTTGCGCCTGTTTGCCATCTGTAACGTAGCGCTGACCATACCGGCACGGATTATTGTGGGCATGGCACTGGACCGCTTCGGCCCGCGCCGGGTGTTTTCGATTTTGATGGTGCTGATGTCAATACCGGCGCTGACGTTCGCTTTCGGTAACACGATGACCCAACTGCTGGTAAGCCGTTTGATACTCAGTTCCATTGGCGCCAGCTTTGTAGTGGGTATTCACATGACCGCCATGTGGTTCAAACCCCGTGACATTGGTTTTGCCGAGGGCTTCTACGCCGGTTGGGGCAACTTTGGTTCGGCCGCTGCTGCGCTGACGCTGCCGACCGTTGCCCTGCAAATGTACGGCGGTGATGATGGCTGGCGCTGGGCCATTGCCCAGAGCGCCATCGTGATGGCGCTGTATGGCGTGTACTACTGGTTTGCGGTTACCGATGGCCCGGTGGGAACCGTACATCGCAAGCCCCGTAAATCGAGTGCGATGGAAGTCAGTACCTGGGGCGACATGGTCAAGCTGATTCTGTGGACCATTCCGCTGATTGGTGTACTGGCCATTCTGGTGTGGCGAATTCAGAACATGGGTTATTTGAGCGTAACCGGCGCGATTATTGCCTACGCGGTAATCTGCCTGATCGTTTGCTACCAGATTGTGCAGATTCTACGGGTTAACGTTCCTATCCTGAAAAAGGGCGTACCGGAAGACGACAAGTACCCGTTTAACAGCGTTGCCGCATTGAACAGCACCTACTTTGCCAACTTTGGTGCGGAACTGGCGGTGGTGTCCATGCTGCCGATGTTCTTTGAGGAAACCTGGGGCCTGGGCGCTGCCGCCGCCGGAATGGTGGCTGCCTCTTTCGCCTTTGTGAACCTAGTTGCCCGGCCTATGGGTGGCCTGGTGTCAGACCGCATGGGTAACCGCCGGTTTGTAATGCTGAGTTATATGTTTGGTATTGCGGTGGGCTTTGCGATGATGGGCATGCTGAATTCTAGCTGGCCGCTGATCATTGCTGTAGTGGTCACCGTGTTTACCTCGTTCTTTGTGCAGGGTGCAGAAGGCGCTACCTTTGGTATTATCCCGTCCATAAAGCGCCGCCTGACCGGGCAGATTTCCGGCATGGCCGGCGCTTACGGTAACGTGGGTGCGGTGGTTTATTTGACGATCTTCACGTTTGTGACCCCCTCCCAGTTTTTCTACATTATCGCCGCTGGAGCGTTTATAAGCTGGGTACTGTGCTTTATGTGGCTGAAAGAGCCGGAATCGGGCTTCGCCGATGAGTACGCGGTGTCGTCGGTAGACTTGCAGATCGAGGAAGAGAATCGTATTCGCAAGGCTTCTCTTAGCTGAGACAGTCTGGCGCAAATAAAAACCCCGCTGGGAGCGATTTCAGCGGGGTTTTTGGTGATAGGGGACAGATTTGAAATCTGTCCCCGGTTTCCGTCTAAGATCTGTCCCCAGCCTCCAGGCCCCAGGCTGAAAAGTGCGGGTTGGCAAAATTTGGCTTGCCGTACACCATGGGCGTGTTGTCCAGGGTAATCAGTCGGCCACCGGCTGCACGCAGCACAGCGTCACCGGCGGCAATGTCCCATTCCATGGTGGGTCCCAGTCGGGGATACACATCCGCTTCACCAGCGGCTAGCAGGCACAGCTTTAGTGAAGAGCCCGCACTGGTCTGGCTGGCCACCTTGGAACCGGCTAAAAAGTGCGCCAGAGCAGCCTCGTCGCCGTGGGAGCGGCTGGCCACAACGGTTAACCCGGCCGCTGGCGCCGGGCGGCACTGAATGGTTCTGCGCTCGCCGTTTTCCTCTACAAAAGCACCCAGCCCCAGGCCACCGGCGAACAGGCGCTTCAGCGCCGGCGCCAGAACCACGCCCAGTATCGGCACGCCGTTTTCAATCAAGGCAATGTTAACGGTGAACTCGCCGTTGCGGTTGATGAACTCTTTGGTACCGTCCAGCGGATCAACCAGCCAGAAGCGGTCGCCGGTTTCTGGCGTATTGCCGGCGGCAGCCTGTTCTTCCGCCACAATAGGAATTCGTCTGTCCAGCGCCTGCAAGGCCGGCAAAATAAGAGCTTCAGCCAGCTCGTCGGCTTCCGTTACTGGCGATGCGTCGTCTTTCGTGCGGACGTCAATATCGCCGGCGTAAATGCTCATTATGGCGTTGCCGGCGTTATGAACGATGGGTAGAAGCTTTTCAAGCAGGGATGCGTAAGCGTCTATTTTCATTGATTTTTCGCCATTCGAATAAAGTGGTGGTGAACAAGACGCACGCTGAGATATACCAAAGCCAGAGTTACCGGTATGGCGATGCCCAGAGCAAGAGACTTGTTAAAAACAATACCGGCTTCATAAACGGAATCGAGCACCAGTTTAAGCAGCCCTATCAAATAGTAGGTAATCGCAACCACTGAAAAACCTTCAACGGTGTGTTGCATCATTAGCTGAATTTTGGAACGCCGATCCATAGAATTCAGCAACTGCTGATTCTGGCTTTGAATCGCCAGCTCTACCCGCGTTCGCATCATGTCTGAGGCACGGTCTACCCGCCTCGACAGGTCTTCGAGGCGTTCGCCAACGGCTTCGCAAGTTTTTACCGCCGGCGTCAGGCGCCGTGTCAAAAACTCGGTCAGGGTAAGGTGCCCAGACAGTTCATCTTCTTGGAGTTCTTCCAGACGTGTCATTACCAGCTGGTGATAGGCCCTTGTGGCTGAAAAGCGAAAGGTAGCGCGGGCGCGAAAGGCTTCAATGCGCGCGGCAATGTGGGTCAACTGGGTTAGCAGCGCCTGCTCGTCTACATCTTGATTGTCTGCCAACGTTTGGGTGACCAGTGCGAGCTGCTGATCCATATCATTTAACGAGGGTGTGATCTCGCGAGCGACGGGCAGAGCCATCAATGACATCAGGCGATAAATTTCTATTTCCATCAGGCGCTGGGTCAGTCGCCCTAGCTGGCTGTTCGACATTTTGTGATTTATTACCATAAATCGCCCGAAGCCGTCACTGTGCAGCTGGAACGTACTCCAAACCTTAGCGGCTCCCTCCTGCGGACTGCTGCCTATAAGGCGCAAACCCTCGAAATGTGTACGCACGTAGTCGGGGTTTTCGCGGGCCCTATCAGCACTGCCTTTCTGGACATCCAGATGAAATGCAGCTATGACGGTGCCGCTTAATTCCGCGAGCCAGCCCTCTGGCAACAGGTTAATGGCGTTTTCGGAAAAAGCTACAGACCGGTTGGGGGCCAGATTCACAAACGTGTATGAGGCAAATTCCATATGCATTTCCCGCCTAACCCGCAGGTCACCAAAGGTTTGCTCAAAACAGCCTACTTCTTGCTGGGGTGGAACATGGCCAAGCAATGTATGAAGGGCTTGCAAATGTTGGAACTGCTGCTGGCGTTGCTCTGGAGTGGTCAGCACCGCAATGTGGCTGACTCGCGCAGGCGAGGGAAGTATCTGGAACGGGCGAGAATGCAGCTCGTCATAGAAATCACCCCGTAACGGGTGGATATCGAGGTTGGCCAGTAACTCGCTCACGCTGGGGCTCATCCTGTTCTTTAAATAGAATAGTCTGGAGGATAACCCGGAAGAGGCTAGTGAAACTAGCGACTGAAAAAAGTACGGCTGGAGTGATTCGGGTGCAATGGCCCTGCTGAGCGAATTGCATTTCGCTCTGAATAAAAAACCCCGTCAAGCGATGCCTGGCGGGGTTTTTTATTTGCGCTTTAAGATTAAGGATTCTTGATATAAGCATCCTTACGCAAGTAGAACCACCAGTTCACCACCAGGCACAGGGTATAGAACACCGCGAAGCCGTACATGGCGTACTCTGGGGTGCCCGCCTGAATCTGCTGGCCCAAAAGCTTGGGTGCAATAAAGGCGCCGTAGGCGGCAATCGCGCTGGTCCAGCCCAGTACCGGGCCTTTCTGCTGTTGGTCGAAAATGTAGCCGATGCTGCGGAAGGTAGAGCCGTTGCCGATGCCGCTGGCGGCGAAGATCACCACGAACAGAATCATGAAGATCGCGAACAGGCTGTTGGGGTCGGTGGAGTTGTAGGCCAGCATCATCACGTAACCGGTGGCTACAGAGGCGACCACCATAATCACCGAGATGATCTGGGTAACAATGGATCCACCCACTTTATCGGAAATCCAGCCGCCCACCGGGCGAATCAAAGCGCCTACCAGCGGGCCAATCCAGGCCCAGGTCAGCGCACTTGGCGCATTCGGATTTACAATGCGGGTAATGGTGCCGTCTGCGGCCACATCCATCATATTGCCGAAAATAACGCTGATGGACAGGGGCAGTGCAGCGGAAAAGCCGATAAAGGTACCGAAAGTCAGGATGTACAGAACGGTCATAGACCAGGTGTGTTTGTTACTGAAGATCGCAAACTGATTTTTGATGCTGGGCTTGATATCGCCGGGAATCAGTCGCAACAGAACAACGGTCAGCACGATGGTCAGCGGCAGCGCCAGCCACATGTTCAGCACACTCAGAGCCCATACGCCAACAATCGAGGTAGCGAGACCCACGCCATACAGGCCCAGAATCTTGCCAAAGGCAGACGCCGGCGTACCCGGGTTCGGAGTAACCACCTTCAAGTTGTTCATGCCGAACCAGCCCAGGAAGGCTAGCGGAATCAAAAACACCAGCCAGATAAAACCAGCGTTCTGAATCCAGGTATCTGTGCCCGCTTCAATACGGCCGATAATTGTGCCGCTTGGGTTTTGCAGTGCTAGCGGATCACCCGCCAGAGCGCCAAAAATGCCCACAGTCATCACCAGCGGGATCACCACCTGCATGGTGGTCACGCCAAAGTTGCCCAGCCCGGCGTTCATGCCCAGCCCGTAACCCTGTTTGCTTTTGGGGTAAAAGGTGCTGATGTTACTCATGGAACAGGCAAAGTTCCCACCACCAATACCGGACAGCAGCGCCAGTGCCTGAAACACGATGAAAGGCGTACCCGGGTCCATCAGCGCAAACCCTGTGCCAGCCGCCGGAATCATCAGCAGTGCGGTGGTCAGGAAAACGGTGTTACGGCCACCGGCAATCTTGATCATGAACGATGCCGGAATGCGCAGTGTCGCGCCGGCCAGGCCGGCGATGGCCGACAGAGTAAAGAGCTGGTCGATGGTAAAGGGGAATCCCAGGTTTTTCATCTGGGTGGTAATCATGCCCCACATCAGCCACACCGCAAAACCCATCAGCAAGCTGGGGATAGAGATCCACAGGTTGCGGGACGCAACGCTCTTGCCAGTCTGCTGCCAGAAGGTTTCGTTTTCGACATCCCAGTGTTCAATGTCGCCGTTGAGTTTGCCCATAATCGTGCTCCTTATGATACCCGGCCTGCCGACGCGCAAACGCGCTAGCAGACTACTTGGCACTATTGTGCAGAGAGCGGTGGGTAGTCAGACTTGAGAAAAATCAAGGATTAGGAGCGGTATTCCGAGAGGTGTTTCCAAAAGACTTTTCAAGCCTGTTGGTGATCATTTTTGTTAATATAAATCATAGGCTTGAAAGAGTAATACCTAGCGTTAGGTAGTTACTGGGTCAGGCTGACGCAGTAGAGGTAGCCACTCGTTGCCGGGCCATTTTGCCCAGTCGCAGAAGTTCAACAGTCATCAGCAGCCATACTCCGGCCCACAAAGCCGCCGACCACCAGAGTATCTGTGGATGACTGAAGGGTTCGGTACCGGCCACAAAACGCAGTAAGGTGGCTGCGGCGATAGCAACAGCCAGTGGCACTGTGCGGTTCGCTGGCGGCAGTTGGCGACAGGCGCGCTGCCAGGCCAGCTTCAGCATTACGCTGCCGGCCAGTGTGCCCAGCGCGCCAATGGTAATCAGGTGCAGGCTGGCGCTCATCTGGCGCCCGCTCACTAGCGCAATACCGGAGAGCAGGCCGCCGACCACCAACCAGCTGTAACCCGCTGCGAACACCATCAGATCGGGCCGTTCCAGGCAGCGCCAGAGCTTCCAGCGCGCAAGCCTAACAGTGGTGATCAGGGCCGCTGCAACCAGCAGGGCTCCGGCCGCGTGCCGCAGCGGAGGTATCAGGGAAAAGGGCAGGGCTGCGGCCAACAGAATAATTAACGTACCTTCCACCCGCGGTTGCAGGCGAGCACTCAAGGCAACGCCTTTTTTATCCAGTGTGTTGGCCACCGAAGGCGCCAATATGCGCCCGCCCATAAACGTCATCAGCAATAAAAGGCCAATAATGGCTGCGTGCATGATGCGAAATGGGTCGACCTCCGCTATTTCACTTTGCCAGATAGCGGTGCGGCTCAGGCCGAACGCAACCGCCATGATTGCCAGAGTGCCGATAAGTGGCCCGACCATTTTGTTGCGCCATTTTTTGGCGGCACGAAACCGCGGCAGCACCACCGCAGCCAAAGCCAGGGCAAACGCCGGGCTGAGAGCATTGGCTAACAGAGTGCCGGGCATAAACCACCAGCTGATTCTTGCTGCCAGCCACAAGGCAAATAACAGATACAGGCGCTCCGGCGATTGCGGCCCCAAGGTGTAGCCGGCAATCAATGCCAGAGCAAAGCCAAAAATCATTTCGTGGCCATGGCCGGTATTCAGCAGTCCCGCAGGCCAGCCACCACCGCCCAGCACCGCCCATACCAACAGTGGCACTGCGGCGGCGGCCAGAAGCGCTGCGGCGGGAAAAAACAGCCAGAAAGCCTGGGGGCGACGGGTTGGCATTAAAGCATCCACAAAGTATTTTGGAACAGGTGCTAAGGTTACTAAAATTGAGCCGCTGTAGTCGATGTATCCGTCAGGCTACCAGTCAGTAGAAAAGGCGCAACGTTATAGCGCTAATTCCCGCGGCTGATTATTTACGTTCTAACTTATCAGGTGTTCAACCATGTCTGCATTTAACGCCGTTTTTCTTGATGCCACGTCTCTGAACCAGAACGATCTTGACCTGGACCCGTTGCGCAATGTGTTCTCAAAACTTGACTGTTACGAGCACACCTCTTCCGCCGAGATCCTTCCCCGCCTGCAAGGCGCCCAAGTCGCGATCGTGAATAAGGTGGTTCTCAGTGCCGATGTGCTGAAGGCTTGCCCGGATCTGAAACTGATTCTGGTGTCGGCTACGGGTTTGAATAATGTGGATTTGCAAGCCGCAGAAGAAGCCGGCGTTACGGTGTGTAATTGTCAGGGCTATGGCACCGCCACCGTTGCTCAGCACACCCTGATGTTGCTGCTGGCAATGGCGACACGCCTGCCGGACTATCAGAGCGCGGTTCGAGAGGGGCGTTGGCAAACGTCTACCCATTTCTGCTTTCTGGATTTTCCGATTGTGGAGCTGGATGGAAAAACCCTGGGTGTTCTGGGCAGCGGTGAGATTGGTAGCGCGGTCGCGCGCCTGGGCGAAGCTTTGGGTATGCGGGTGATTGCCGCCAATCTACCGGGCCGTCCGCCAAAAGCAGGACGGGTAAGCCTGGACGAGTTACTGCAGCAGGCCGATGCTATTACGCTGCATTGCCCGTTGAATGAAAACACCCGGCATATGATCGGGGAGGCAGAGTTGGCGAAGATGAAGTCCCACGCATTCATTGTGAACACCGCCCGCGGCGGTTTGATTGACGAGCAGGCATTGGCGGCCGCACTGCGCCGGGGCCACCTGGGTGGCGCGGCAACGGACGTGCTGACTCAAGAGCCCCCGGTGGATGGCAACGTGTTATTGGCGCAGGATATTCCACGGCTGATTGTGACACCGCACACTGCCTGGGGTAGCCAGGAGGCGCGGCAGCGGATAGTGGCTCAGGTAGCAGAAAACGCGGAAGCGTTTCGATCCGGCAAGCCTGTGCGGCGGGTGGCCTGAGGCTCTGCGGACCATTGCAGAGCCAGCTTTGTCATTTCAGTTAACCATGTATATGGCGGCCTGACGCCGCGCTTTTCAGGCGCGAAAATGTCGCGGGCACAACCCCGAGCCAGGCAGCCAACTGGTTGTCTGGCACCCGTTTTGTAAGCTCTGGGTACTCTTCCTGCATCAGCGCATAGCGCTCGCTTGCGGGCATGGTGTGTTTTCGAAACTCGCGCATACTGGCTAACTCGGCCAATTCCTCTGTCAGCGCCAACGCAAATTTGGGCCACTGGCCCTCACCGTGGCTTTGTACTTCCGAGCGGAATGCGGCGAAATCTGCCACCCATGCGGTGACGGCAATACTGCTGTTCAGGCATAAGGTATTTCGCACGGTGCGGCTGCGGCCGAACACCGGCCAAATAATATCGCCCTCCGAGAAAAAGTGATGAATCGCCACCTTACCGCTCGCGGTTTCGCGAAACATTCGCACTACGCCGTGCTGAATCAGGTACACATTGGCCCAAGGGCGGTCGTGTTTTTCCATAACCGTTTCAGCATCTATTTTGCGTACGCTGAATAAGCGTGCCAAATCGCTCAAAAGCAGGCTTTCTGGCGCCGTCTTGTCGTCACTCAGGCGGATACCAAAAACCCGGCTCAAGCTGTTAAGCAAAATCGTTTCGGGGGGCGTGTGCGGCAGCTTAACCATATCCGGATGTTGCTCCGACAACAGACAAGGCGATGAGGACACATCAGGCCGAAAAATACTGTTCATGGCGTTGCCTCCTCCTCATTAATGCAATGACTCAAATAGCCTAACAGAAAACGTGTACTCGAGATGGCTCTGATCATTAACGCTCGCTGATGCCATTTTGCTATAAATGATCATGTCTTAAATACGCAAAAATCCGCTAATAGTTCAGCTCTGCACTGCTTTTCGAAGCTGTTTTGGGGTGAGTGCGGTGCTAGACTTGCGCGCTTCACGAATCGGGATGGAGTCTTCATGGCAGCGGCGCTGGCGCTTTTCTTCAAATTGACACCGCTCTACGTCACCGTGGTGCTGGGTTGGGTGGCCGGGCGCTATTTGCAGGCCAGTGGCCGTCACATTGCCGGCATCATGTTGTATATCGTAACGCCGTCTATCATGTTTTCCGGCGTGATGGCGGCACCCTTGTCCCCTGAAATCATTTTGCTGCCGTTTCTGGTGTTCGGTTTTTGTTGTTTTCTGGGCATTACCCACCAGGCATTTGCCCGGCGCTGGATCGGCGACAGTAGCGCTGCGCTTATGCCCCTGTGCGTTGGCAGCCCGAATGGCGGGTATTTTGGCGTACCGGTGGCGCTGCTGCTATTCGGCGAAGAAGGGCTGGCAATTTATATTGTGTGCGTGCTGGGCACCTCGCTTTACGAAAGCTCGGTGGGTTTTTATCTGGCGGCTCGCGGCCGTTACAGCGCATCCGACGCGCTTAAACGGGTGGCACGGTTGCCGTCTTTGTATGCGTTTGCTCTGGCGGTAATGCTGAATCTTTCGGGCGCTGATATCCCGCAGGTTTTCGAGCCGCTGTTTGATAATTTGCGCGGCACCTACAGTATTCTGGGCATGATGATTATTGGCATGAGCATATCCAGCTTTCGCGGGCTGGCGGGCGACCTGCGGTTCACGGCGCTGGCGTTTTTCGGAAAGTTTGTATCCTGGCCATTACTGGCCAGTGCCTTCTGGTGGCTGGACGCGACCCATATGGGCATCTATTCAGAAGCCGTGCATAAGGCCATTTTCCTGATTTCCATTACCCCGATTGCGGCCAATACGGTGGTGATTGCCACCATGCTGGACACATCGGTAAAACAGGCCGCCGGTACAGTGCTGTTGTCTACGGTAGTGGCGTTGGTGACCATTCCGATCATGGTGGCGATAGCGTTTTAGGTGCTGCGTCTACGTTTCCGTTATGCCGTCACCGTTGCCATGGATGTCAACCTCGTTTGGACGGTGCCGGAGCTTTTCACCTGCTAGTCTATGGTAGGGTAACTAGCAAAGCCTTGCACACGACATAAGGAGAAATATCGTGCTTAACCGGCTACAGCGTCTGATGGGATTACAGACCATTCCGGGGGTGTTCTTTACCTCGGCAGGTATTGCCGTGTTGTTTGTGGCTTTGGCTATTCCGTTTGATGAGGCGGTATCTGGTTTTTTTGGCGGCCTGACGGCCTGGGTTGCACGCAATCTGGGTTGGTTTTACATCGCCACCGTCAGTTTTTTGCTGGTGTTTCTGCTGGGTCTGGCGTTTAGCCGCTTCGGCTCGATTCGGCTGGGTGCAGACGACTCGCGGCCGGATTACTCCAACCTGACCTGGTTTACCATGCTGTTTGCCGCCGGTATTGGCACCATTTTAATGTTCTGGGGCGTGGCCGAGCCGGTGTCGCACTTTGCCAACCCGCCATTTTCAGATGTACTCCCCGGCAGTGAGCGTGCCGCCCGCGATGCGATGACCATATCGTTGTACCACTTCGGGCTTCACACCTGGACGATCTTCGCCATGCCCGGTCTCGCCATCGCCTATTTTGCTTACCGCCATCATTTACCCATGCGCATCAGCAGTCTGTTCTATCCGGTTTTAGGTGACCGAATAAACGGGCCTTTGGGCTGGGCGGTGGATGTAATTGCGGTGCTGGGCACTTTGTTCGGGGTAGCAACATCGCTAGGCCTGGGCACCTTGCAGTTGAACAGCGGTTTGAATTATTTGCTGGGCGTGCCGGTATCCGGTTCTGTGCAGGTGATGCTGATTGCGGTGATTGCCAGTATTGCCGCGGTGTCGGTGGCACTGGGGCTGGATAAGGGCGTACGCCGTCTGTCGCAGCTGAACATCATACTGGCGGGGATTCTGGTTGCGTTTGTGGTGCTAGTCGGCCCAACCGTGTTTATAGCCGAAGGCATGGTGCAAGGGATAGGAGACTATTTAGACGCTTTGCCATGGCTGGCGTTCTGGACCCAAACCTTCAGTGAAACCGACTGGCAGCGCAAGTGGACTCTGTTTTACTGGGCCTGGACAATTTCCTGGGCGCCCTATGTGGGCATCTTTATTGCGCGAATTTCCCGCGGCCGCACCATCCGCGAATTTATTGCGGGCGTGTTGTTTGCGCCCACGGTGTTCACCCTGGTGTGGTTTGGAGTGTTTGGTTTGTCGGCCATCCACGTAGAGATGAACGGCCAGGTCGCGTTGGCTGCGCAGGTTGAACAAAACCCTGCCGTGGCTATTTTTGCCTTTTTGCAGGCGCTGCCCCTTGCGCAGTTTTCATCATCGCTGAGCATCATCATTATCGTGATTTTCTTCACCACCTCGTCGGATTCCGCGTCGCTGGTGATTGATATGCTGACCCGCCGTGACGATCAGCCATCGCTGATACGCCAGCGCATATTCTGGGCTGCCGCCCAGGGCGTGGTGGCGGCAAGTCTGTTACTGGCAGGGGGGCTGGATGCCTTGCAGAATGTAATTACGGCGTTGGGATTGCCGTTCTGTATTTTGCTGATTTTTATGGCGGTGTCTCTGTTCAAAGCGTTGCGAGCAGACAGCCGCGGTTATTCGGTTGATGAATTAGTTCAAGGCCGTGCCTACGACACAGTGTCATCTACCAAAGACGTTAAACAGGAGCATCACGATGTTTCATAAAATATTGTTGGCAATTGACACCGAAGACGACGACGAAGCCAAACGCACTCTGGCTGAAGGCGTTCGCTTGCTGTCTGAGGGCGGCGAGCTGCACCTGGCCAGCGTGTTCAGCCCGGGCGGGTCAGGCTTCTTTCCCCACGTGAGTGACGATACACCGGAAGACCGCGAGAAGGTGGTGCGGGACAAGCTGAACCTGCTGGCGCGTAAATATCTGCCGATGAACCAGGCAGCACACTTACATGTGATGTGCGGCACACCGTCGGAAAAGCTGGTGGCATTGGCGGCACAGGCGGAAGTCGATATGTTGCTGCTGGTGTCCCGCGGTCCGGGTGGGCTTTGGCCCCTGCGCCGGGCAACGGTGGAATACATTACCGTGAATGCGCCCTGCGCAGTGCTGGTCATGCCGTTTGTAGCTGTGGCGGAAAGCGCTGGGGCCAGCAGTAACCCGTCTAACAATGAGGAGGCTGAAGAAAACCGCTGAGTCTCTGTTTTAGGCCCGGTTTCAGGCCTAGTTTTAGGCCCGGTTTCAGGGTTGGTTTTAAGAGCCACTTCAGGACCGGTGCTCCTGGGCCAGCGCGCTGATGTCATCACGAATCTGCGCCACGGTCAGGTCGGGCCTTAGCAACAGTCGCGCCTTACCACGAGTATCGAACACATACACACCGGCGCTGTGAGACACATTATAGTTGTTGTTCTCATCCGGCTCGTCGTAACCGAAGGTGGTGCGATAGCGCTTCACCAGCTGCCGTAGTTGGGACTCGCTGCCGGTCACGCCGGCAATCCGGTCACCGTAGAAGCGGGTGTAGGCGGCAATCTGTTCGGGTGTGTCACGATTCGGGTCTACGCTGACAAACATAATGGTTATCCGTTCACGTTCGTTTTCTGGCAGCTTGCCTACGGCTTGGGACAGCCGTGCCAGCGTGGTGGGGCAAATGTCCGGGCAATGGGTGAAACCAAAAAACACCAACCGCACCTGGCCCTCGGAATCGCTGGCGTTGACCGCTTCGCCCTCGGTGTTTATGAGCTCGAACTCTAAAGGCGGCATCAAATTGCTGATGTCTTTGCCGTGCCATTCGCTGACGCTCTGATTGCAGCCCGCCAGCGCAAAGGCCGCCAGCAATAGCGCCAATAGCACGGCGATTCTTGTGCCTGAAACGAAGGTCGGCATAACAGTGTGCTCCTGTCAGGTGTTCATGTGCCCTGATGGCTGGGCCAGCGTTGCAGTCTGTTTTGGGTAACGGCCATCTTCGTACATGGCCCGGCGCAGAATGATCAAAATGCCCAGCACGCTCATCATTGCCGGCGGAATCCAGGTCAGCAAGCCGCCAAGCAGCTGGTCAGTCTCTGGTGCCAGCGGCCAGGCGCGCCCGCACACCTCGTAAACGTCGTACACCATGCCCCGGGAAAACACGATCCAGGCGCCTAGCAGCATTTGCGGAACCGCAACTACCGCAAGCAAAAGCATTCGTTTGCCGTAGCCCAGAGCGTTGGTCAGGTAAGGGGAGCGGGGGTCGAATATCAGCCACCAGAACAGCAGGCCGTCGAGCAACATGCTCCAGTTCATTACCCAGTAAAGCTGGCGGCTAAGCATTGCGTCGAAGTGGATTCCGGGCGACAGCCAGAAATAAACCAGGCCCACGAACAACACCGGCGCTACTACCGGATTTTGCAAAACCCGGTAACTGATCCGCACGGGTTCCAGCCACGGCAGTGCAGCTTGGGGAATTTTACGGCCCCAGAAACGCATCACCGGTAACGGGTTAGACAACGCGATCAAAAACGGGCCCAGATGATGCAGTATCAGGTGCTGGCCCCGGTGAACAAAAAACATGTACTGGGAATAGTAATCGAAAGCGGTTTGCATCACTGCGTAGCACATCACCACGCCCAGCACGAACGTAATAATGCGCCCGGGGCCGGGGCGTTCGCCATCGGGCATGCGTATCAGCGCCACGCCATAAAACATCAATACCAGCATATAGCTGGCAATGGTCAAAGGTGAAAAATCGTAGGGCAGCAGGGCATTAACGCCGTTCATAGGTGCTACTCGGGATTGCTCTGTTGCAAGCGTTGGCACGGATTTGTTGTTCTACTTAGTAGAGTGTTGACCGCCCTTGCCTTTATTTCAAGTACAGGGCCTACCTAACCGGAGGTATTACCAAAAAAAGGTTGTGAAGAGCAGGCTTTTAAACCAATATTCAATATGAATTTTATAGATTGCACCAGCCGCAAAGGATCTCTGCAGATGACGTTTTACCACCCTGTAGGTAATGAAGTTGAACTTTTCCATGCCGCCGCGAATAACGGCCTGCCAGTTCTGATCAAAGGCCCCACAGGCTGCGGCAAAACCCGCTTTGTTCGTTACATGGCCGAACAACTGAACCGGCCGGTTTATACCGTCGCCTGCCACGACGACCTGACGGCAGCGGACCTGGTTGGGCGGCATCTGATCGGCCCGCAAGGCACCTACTGGCAAGACGGGCCCTTGACCCGCGCGGTTCGTGAAGGCGGCATTTGTTACCTGGATGAAGTGGTAGAAGCGCGCAAAGACACCACGGTTGTACTGCATCCGCTGGCGGATGACCGCCGCGAGCTGCCGATTGAGCGCACCGGTGAGCTGCTGGCGGCGGCACCGGGCTTTATGCTGGTGGTTTCCTATAACCCGGGTTATCAAAGCCTGCTGAAAGGCATGAAACCAAGCACCCGCCAACGATTTGTATCGCTGCGGTTTGATTACCCTTCGGAGGAGATAGAACAAGCCATCGTGATGGAAGAATCCGGTTGCGACCGCGACCTGGCAAAGCAACTGGTTAGCCTGGCGACAGCGCTGCGCAACCTGAAAGACCACGACCTGGAAGAAGCCGCATCCACGCGGTTGCTTATTCACACAGCTCTGCTGATACGGGCAGGTTTGCCAACAGCGGTCGCCTGCCGCGCGGGCATGATCGAGCCGCTTTCAGACGACGAAGCAACAGTCAGTTCATTGATGGAGGTGGTATATGCAGTATTCGGGCGCCCAGACGAAACCCACTAGCGGAGCGGTTGTACCGGTTATCTGGTACTTGCTGAATTTATTGGCAATGCCGGTGGTTGGTTTTGTGATATTGCTCTGGATGTATGTCGGAAGTTCCGGGGTTAACGAACTGCGCCGTGCTCACACGCGAGCGGCTCTTTATATGTCGCTAATCGGCTTCACTTTGATCAGTTCGGGCGTTGCTATCGGCTGGATGTTCTTCGCCGATGTAGGGCATTTCGGGACCTTTGCTTTGGTGTGGGCCATCGCCTTGCATACTGGCTTTGTGCTCTGGGGAATGATTTCATTGGCGCAAGCCATGTCTGATAAAAGACCTTTATTTCC
This sequence comes from Marinobacter sp. LV10R520-4, assembly GCF_002563815.1. Classification (NCBI taxonomy): domain Bacteria; kingdom Pseudomonadati; phylum Pseudomonadota; class Gammaproteobacteria; order Pseudomonadales; family Marinobacteraceae; genus Marinobacter; species Marinobacter sp. LV10R520-4. The sequence continues at coordinate 2,307,216 of NZ_PDJM01000001.1, forward strand.
CGCGAAGTGGCTCTAGCCTATTAGCTTGCCGAATTTTGAGAGATGTCCGCCCCCAGTAATCGGTTTCGGGGGCTGCTTATATTCACGTAATCGCATGAAATCCCGCAACCGCAACAATTACCACCGGCGCCCATAGTTGAGCCGCCAACCGCCACCCACGGGGTGCATTCTTCATCTCCATGAAGTGATCCACCAGCAGCAAGGATTTCACGATCACCATCCCGAAAACCAGCCAGGCCAGAAATTCAGGGCCTATACCTGCCTTAAGCGCAATGACCGGTAAAGCCGTGCAAATCATCAGAGCAAAATAAACCGTCAGCATTGCTAACCCTCCCTAGGCCATTACGTAAAGCACCGGAAACATAACCAGCCAAACCAGATCCACCATGTGCCAATAGGAGGCGCCAGATTCCATGCCGTTCATGTCGGAGCCGTCGTAGTCTCCGTTGCCTATTTTTACGGCAAGCACAATCAAAACAATCTGCCCCAGTATCACGTGCATAAAGTGGAAGAAGGTCAGGAAGAAATAAAACATGAAGAAAGTATCTGTGCCGAGGTTATAGCCTTGGCTGTACAGATCCACGTACTCATAAAGTTTGCCAACGGTGTAAATGCAGGAGACTGCAACGGCCAGCCATAAGCGCCATTGCGCGCCGGAGAGCTTTTCACGAAACTGGTGAACGGCAGTCGCGACCAGATAGCTGGAGGTGATCAGTGCAGCGGTATTCAGCAGCCCGATCCAGGCGTGCAGAAGATCGCGGCCGGCGTGGAAGGTGGCTGGGTCGAGGCTGCGGGCCACGGCGAAACCGATGATTATGATTCCGAATACCGCCAGCTCGGCGAAAATGAATAGCCATACGGCGATATCGCCGGGAAGCTGATGGCAATCGGGCTCTGGCTCACCAATCAGACCTGTCATATCACTGTGTCAGGTTCAGGTAGAGCTTGGGCAGCTGCAAGGGCAGTTGTGCCGGGTCGCGAATTACCACGTAATTGTTGCTGCCGAACACATAGGGCAGGTACTCGCTGGCATCGTCATCAATGGTGACGCAAAACGGCGTCAAGCCAGCTTTGATGGCTTCCTGTACCGCCATTCGTGTGTCTTCAACACCGTAGCGGCCTTCATAGATATCCAGATCATTGGGTTTGCCATCGGTCAGCAGCAGCAGAACCTTTTGTTGTTCGTGGCGCGCCTCCAGCAATTTGGTGGCCTGGCGAATGGCGGCGCCCATGCGGGTATAAAAACCCGGTTCCAGCGCCTGAATCCGGCCCCGAATGGTGCTGGTATAGGCTTCATCAAAACCCTTCAGGTGATGAAAGCGCACGTGGTCACGCCGTCGTGATGAAAATGCAAACAGGGCGAAGGGGTCGCGGCTGGCCTGCAGGGCTTCGCTGAGCAGTTGCAGGCCGTCCCGGGCAATGTCGATGACCCGTTGATGATTGTTTATATAGGTCTCGGTTGACAGCGACACATCCGCCAGCACCAGGCAGGCGAGATCGCGCTGGCTCTGCTGGCAGCGGCGAAACAGCTTCTGATCGATCGCGCCCTGGCCGCGCCGGTTTTGAACCTCCCGTTCCAGGCAGGCGTCCAGGTCCAGCTCGTCTCCGTCCAGCTGCCTTTTTTGCCACTGTTTGAGGGGCTTTAGCGCGCTGAACTGGCGCTGAAGAAGTTTGGCGGACCGCCGCAACTCTTCCGGAAGCTCCGCAGGCTTAACGTCTTTTGCCAGCATAGGCTGCACGCAGCAGAAGGCTTCCCGATAGCTCTGGCTGCGCCAGTCCCACTCCGGTAAATGAATACCCGGGCCAAGGCGCAGGTCGTCGTGTTCTTCCGAGGGCAGATCCAGGTCAAACTTGATAGACGACGACGTCTCCTTGCGGTCATTGGACACAGAGATCATGTCCATGTCGTCTGCAACGGCCTCGGCGTCTTCCTCTTTGGTGTCGTCACCCGCTCGGTCAACCGGAATGAAGTCGGTCCAGGAAAACAGACTTTCCAGGCGGAAAATCATCAGCCCCTGATCGCGGTCGAAGGCTTCCACGCGCTCTGCCTGGCGGCGCTTGTTCTTCTTGGTCAGCCCTCCGGGGCTGGATTGAGTGTCTTCATCGCCGGTTACCGGCCCGTTAGCTTTTCCTTGTTCCAGCGCCGGGTATAACCAAAGAATGACCGGCCAGGGATCCGTTCCAGCAGCGGGCAGGGCAGGAACACTGCCCGGATGGATAAGCGCCTGGCGGATCGCCTGTTCACGGATGGCTTCCTCGGCCGAGAGGCCTTCTGGATCCGGGCGCCAGCGCAGAACCTGTTTCACCAGGCGCTGGTAAACACTTTCCAGCCCCGGCCAACGCGCAATCACATCCTGAACCAGCGCCTGATTGCCGGTAAACCAGTCACTATCAGCCGGAGCCGGGTTAGCTGCGAGTGCGGCCAGCCATATATAGAGTTCGCGGTTCAGGCGTTTGGACGGGAATTTAGCCACTTTTTCCGGCAGGCGCAGATTTTGTTCATCCCGCCAGGCCAGCTCAAATTTACGGTGTGTTCCGGCAATTTTGTGCAAAAACCGTCGGCGCAGTCGAAAGTGCCTGGGTTCTGCCGTCACCAGGCTGAGCGCCGGATCGCCGCCGAAGGCGCGGAACACAATGCCGAGGCTGCGGGCTTCGTCTTTTAGATAAACGGCGTGCTCGGGGAATTCCCCCAGAGCCTGGCGGGTAATGTATTCGTGCCACTTGTAGCCGACCCATTCTTCCATTTCAGGCTCCTTTTTACCTAAGATACATCGTCATTTCAGGTGCTGTTAAGCCCGCGGTCTGGCGGGTTTGCTGTCAAGCTGGTGGCTGGGGATCAGAACAGTCTGCCGGCTGGGCTCGCCCGGTTGCCAATGCAGCAGGCTGCCTTCTGGGTTGTTTTTTTGCACCTCACGGCAGGCGCTTACGCATTGCAGGCACTGGGTGCAGGAAAATTTTGCGCGTTTGTGGCTGCGAGTAGGCAGGCGCATAGGGCAGGCCTCGTCGCAGGCTTTTGTGCAGTCGCGGCAGGCCGCGGCGCGGCTGGTGTCAAAGGTCACTAGCTGCCCGCGGCCATGGGCCATCCAGGCAACACTCTGTACGACGCCGAACACGCAACCGTATTTGCAAAAAAGATGGCGGGCAAACAGAAAGTCCAGCGTGAAGGCCGTGGTTGCGGCGGCCAGAAAAATACCCGGGTAAAACGCCAGGTTGCCAGTGATCAAGTCCGTATATAACGGAATAGGTGGCAGTAGGTAAGAAAGCAGAGCGAGGGCCCAGGAAAAACCAATCAGGCCGCAAACCAGGGTCAAGCCCGCCCAGTGTATAACCTTGCCGCGGCGGCCTTTTTTAAGGGCTTCCCAGAGTGTCGGGCGGCCGGTAATACGTGTCATCAGTTGGTTGATGGTTTCCACCACAGAGAAATGCGGGCACAGCCAGCCGCAGTATATTCGTCCCCACTTCCAGGCAACCCAGAGTACAAGGGGAACCAGCACCAGAATGGGAAGAATGAACCACAGCAGTATCTGGCTGGCGACGTCCACAGGAGAACTTTGCACCACCCAGTCGAGATTCAGATTGAACGAGAGCGGAAAACCGAGCAATACAAATCGGGTTTCCGTCAGGTCATAGCGAAAGATATTCAGTACCGGTGCCAGCAGGAACAACCCAAAGAAGGCAGCGCGGGTGATCAGCCGCTTGTCCTGGAGTGTGTCTTTGGGATTTGCTTGCTGCACGGTCACAATTGCGTTCCGGATAAGCAGGGCCGGAAACATGTTCCGGCCCTATGGATTTACCCTATGGATTTCAGGGTGGCGGGCTTACGCGTCCTGAAGTACAGGGCCACGAGCTTCTTCATCAAAGGACGCCTGTCCCTTGATAAAGAAGCTGCAGAAGTACACCACCAATCCGCCTGAAAAGAAGCAGCCAGCGATCAGGCGCGCCCAGTAAAACACCGCGATCTTGTCCTGGGTGACCATAAACGACAATGCTTCACCGCTTTCTGGCATACGTTGCAGCCAGATTTGCAGGATGCCTGCACCCGTCAGGAACAGAGTGATGAACACCATGGAGATGGTCATCAACCAGAATCCCCACATTTCCACCACCTGGGCCTCGTTGCTGTTGCCGTAAGGCCGGCCCCGCATGATTGGCATGGCGTAGGAAATGATGGTGAGCACGATCATCACATAGGCGCCGTAGAACGCCATATGGCCATGGGCTGCCGTGATCTGACTGCCGTGGGTGTAGTAGTTTATCGGTGCCAGCGTATGCAGAAAGCCCCACACGCCTGCGCCCAGAAAAGCCATCACAGCAGTACCCATAGCCCACAGAGTTGCGGCCTTATTGGGGTGGTTACGCTTGCGCCGGTTGATCATAGTGAAGGCAAACAGCACCATCATGAAGAACGGAATCGGTTCCAGTGCGCCGAACACAGAGCCTAGCCACAGCCAGTATTCGGACGGTCCGATCCAGAAGAAGTGGTGACCGGTGCCGATGATGCCGGTAATCAGCGCCATGGCAATGATGACGTACAGCCACTTCTCGATGACTTCCCGATCTACGCCGGTGATTTTGATCAGTACAAAGGCCAGGATGGCGCCCATGATCAGTTCCCACACGCCTTCAACCCACAGGTGTATTACGAACCACCAGTAGTACTTGTCGGTGGTCAGGTTTTCGGGGTTGTAGAAGGAAAACATCCAGAGCACGGTCAGGCCGATCAGGCCGGTGATCAGTATAATATTGACCACGGTTTTGCGGCCTTTGAGGGCGGTCATCAGGATGTTGAACAAAAACCCGATGAACACCAGGGCCAGACCTATTTTGGTAATCGTGGGTTGTTCCAGAAACTCCCGGCCCATAGTGGGCCACAGTTTGTTCATGGTGACTTCCGCCAGAGTGGCGTAATCCACAAACAGGTAACCCAGAATGGTCAGCGTGCCGGCAACCGCAAACACCCAGAACAGAATCCACGCAAGCAGCGGGCTGTATATCTCGGTTTGCGCTTCTTCCGGTACCAGATAATAGGTTGCACCCATAAAGCCGAACAACAGCCAGACGATCAGCAGATTGGTGTGAACCATCCGGGCAACGTTGAAGGGTATTTCCGGGAACAGAAAATCACCCACCACGTATTGCAGGCCCAGAATCAGACCAAATAGGATTTGGCCGGCAAACAGAATCAAGGCAAAGATGAAGTAGGGCATGGCGACCCGTTGAGACTCGAATTTCATATTTTTTCCCTTAGCCTTCGATGTTGGGTGGCCAGCCGTTATCGTCAATCTTGGACGTCCACTCGAGGAACGATGCCAGATCTTCGATTTCCTGGTCTGTCAGGTTGAATTGCGGCATTTGCCGGCGGCCGGGTGCTTTGGTAGGCATGGCGTTCATCCAGGCGTTCATGTACGCCTTGAACACGTCGCTGTTGCCGGCGCCGCGGCGGTCGAATACGTTGGCCAGTTCCGGTGCAAAGTAAGCGCCTTCGCCCATAATGGAGTGGCAGCCGACGCAGTTGTTGTTTTCCCAAATGTGTTTGCCATTAACAACCTGCTCGGTGAGCTGGTCCCGGTTATCCCGCTCGGGCATCGCCCGCGATTGAGTGTCAAAAGTCAGAACCAGAAACAGCAGGATGAAGAAAGTGCTTCCTCCCAGATAGATGTTTCTGGCCATGCTTTTGGTAAAGCGTTCGGCCATTGGACTGCCCCCTTGGTTGGTTTGAAATACCTGACGAGCTCATTAATGAGCAAAAAGATGTATCAGTAATGAATATTATCGGTCGTCATGGCGTTTCATGCCAGCACGCAGGGGAGTTACCTCTAAAGAGGTATGCGGCAGCGTTAGCAGGTTTTTCGGTTAGCGGAACACCGTCTTCACGTTGGCGCCAGTGGGGCTTTTGGCCTCAGAAATATCGATTCGAGCGTGGAGTACAACGCTCAGGTTGGCTATCAGGGCCAGCAGGCCAATGGTGCCCATGGTAAAGGGTTCGGGGATAACGCCCTGTTCCATCACCCAAAGCGCACGGGCCCACACCACAATGCCGAACGCCGTCATGGTAATACCTTTGACCATGGCCGCGCGCCCGCGCCAGAGCATGCCGAGGGACAGAACGGAAAGTGACAGAATGTAGTTGGCGCTATCGCCAAAGAAGTCGATGGCGTCTGCCATCAGGGAAACGGAGCCAGATTGCAAACTGGCAGCACCTTCCACGAAAAACATGGCCAGATTAACCCAAAGGGCGATCCACAGTGCGCGACGAAAACCCGGAGCCGGGGATTTTAGTACTGGACCAGAGCAACCGCACGCCATAAACACCTCGTTCTATTTGGTAGGTGTGTATTAAAAACCCTGTAGTTACTACAGGGTCAATGTCCGGCAAGCTGTTTTCGCAAATTTTTAGTGGTTACCCGGTTTGTGGGTTCCAGGTACGTGATTGCGCTGGTCTGTGTTGTTGCCAGACAGGTCGCCCAACTCTGAACTCAGGCCCCCTATAATGCCGCACTGCTCAACGGTGCCTGCCTTTGCGCAGGCCTGTTGCAGCTGCTGCAGGGCCGTTTCAAGGTTTGCGAGTTCATTCAACCGGTCGCGCACGTGGTTCAGGTGACGAGCCAGAAGGGCGTCAACTTCATAGCAGTCTGCTTCGGGGTTTTCGGACAGCCGAATTAACTCCCGAATTTCGTCCTGAGTCATATCAAGGTTACGGCAACGTTTGATGAACAAAAGGCGGTTCAGGTGTGCGTTACCATAAACGCGGTAACCGCTGGCGTCCCGATCCGGCTTTAGCAGCAGACCGATTTTTTCATAGTAGCGAATCGTTTCCACGGGAACGGATGCGTGCCCGGATACCTCACCAATTTTCATTGCATCGGTTCCCTGTTGTTGGTTTTGCCCGGGAGTTTTACAGGCTGTCCAGGTTGTCCAGCAAATAGTTGGCGCGTTTCAGCAGAGCGTCGCGGCGCTCCGGTTTTTGTTTTTCCCAGTTGCGATACATCATAGTCATGCGCGGATTTTTAGCGAACTGATCACGGTGGCGGTCAATAAAGTGCCAGTACAGCGAGTTGAAGGGGCAGGCGTCGTCTTCGGTGGCTTTGGCCACTTTGTAATGGCAGTTGCTGCAATGGTCAGACTGGCGCTGAATGTACTTGCCGCTGGCGGCGTAGGGTTTTGAGCCTAAATAACCGCCGTCGGCGTGCATCACCATGCCCAGCACGTTGGGCAGTTCCACCCAGTCGTAGGCATCCACATACACCGCCAGATACCAGTCGCAAATTTCATCGGGCGTAATACCGGCCAGCAGGGCGAAGTTGCCGGTCACCATCAAGCGCTGAATGTGGTGGGCGTAGCCATTACGGCGAGTGGCATCAATGGCTTTGTGCATGCAGCGCATACGGGTGTCGCCGGTCCAGTAGAACCCGGGTAGGGCGCGGTCATTGCCCAGCTGGTTGTTGCGGGCGTACTCGGGCATGTGCAACCAGTAAATACCGCGCACAAACTCGCGCCAGCCGACGATTTGACGAATAAACCCTTCCACCGCGTTGATGGGCGCCCGCCCGGTGTACCAGGCTTGCGCCGCCTGCTCGCACACCATAAGTGGGTCTAGCAGGCCACAGTTAATATAGGGCGACAATATGGAATGGAACAGCCAGTCCTCGTGGTCAGAGATTGCGTCTTGATAATCGCCAAAGCAGGGCAGGGCGTAGTCAATGAAGTGTTCCAGGGCTTTCTCGGCGTCGGCGGCGGTCACTGCAAAATGAAAGTCTTCGCTGCTCCCAAAATGGTCGCCCAGGTGTTCTTCAACCATGTCGATGACTTCTTGGGTGACGGCATCCGGTTCAATCCGGAACGGCGAAGGCGCCAGCGGTTTGCCCGTCCATTTGCGGCGGTTTTCGGCGTCGTAGTTCCATTCGCCGCCTTCGGGCTTTTGCTCCGGGGTCATCAGTAGCCCGGTTTTGCGCCGCATTTCCCGGTAGAAATATTCCATGCGCAGCTGTTTGCGGCCTTCGGCCCAGTCGGCAAATTCTTGTTTAGTGGCAATAAAACAGCTGTCCGGGCGAATTTCTGTGGTTACGCCCAGGGTTTTATGCCACTGGCTGATAATGTCGTGCAGCCGCCATTCGCCGCATTCGGTGGTAATAATGCGCTCGGGCTGATGGGCTTTTATCTGCTCGGCCATCACCTGCTCCAGGCTTTGCGCCGTGTTATCCGGGTGATAGCGCTGGTAATGCACACTGTAGCCGTCGGCTTCCAGCTGGCTGGCAAAATGGCGCATGGCGCTGAACAGCAGTATCAGTTTTTTCTTGTGGTGGTTGGTGTAGCTGGCCTCGCTGTGAACTTCCGCCATAACAATGCGGTCGGTATCGCGATCGGCGCCTTCCAGAGCGCTCAGGCCTGGCGTTAGCTGGTCTGCGAGAATCAAAATCAGGTTGGCCATAGTGCTTTATCCAGACAGTGTGTGTTCCAAAAGGGGTAGGCAATATACTCAACAAGCGCAACAGCTGCGTTATTTCTGACTTGATATACTGTTGCCGGTTTCACAGATGATTCGAATCAAGATGGCTGCGCTGAAACACGGTTACGATGCCGGTTTACAGCCTGCTCCATATTCAAGGCGCCCAGAGTTTTTAATTATGGCTTCCACAAACGCAGTTCCGTCTTCTGACACCATTATTCTGCCCGAATTTACCTGGGATGACGCGCTGATTCGCCGCTACGACCTGAGCGGCCCGCGCTATACCTCTTACCCTACGGCGGTGGAATTCAATCAGACGTATCCGATTAACGATATGGTGCAGGCGGCCGCACGCAGCAAGGCCACCGGCCGACCGCTGTCGTTGTACACCCACATCCCGTTTTGCGCGCACCTGTGCTACTACTGCGCGTGCAACAAAGTGATCACCAAAAAGCGTAATAATGCCCAGCCTTATGTGCAGCGCCTGCTAAAAGAAGCGGCCATGCAAGCCGAATTATTCGGTGCTCACCGGCCGGTGAAACAGTTGCATCTGGGTGGTGGAACGCCAACGTTCCTGCCCCGCGATGTGATGCGCGAATTGATGCACGGCTACGGCGAACTGTTCAATCTGCAGACCGATGGCAGCCACGACTACAGTATCGAAATTGATCCCCGTGAAGTGGATGAAGACACCCTTTCCACACTGTGGGAGTTGGGCTTTAACCGTATCAGCCTGGGCGTGCAGGATATAAATCCCGAGGTGCAAAAAGCGGTCAACCGGATACAGCCTAAGGAAATGACCCGCGGGGTGTTGGATGAAGCGCGCCGCCTGGGTTTTGGTTCCATTAACCTGGACCTGATTTACGGCCTGCCGTATCAGACCCCGGACAGCTTTGCGGCAACACTGGAAGAAGTGATCGACATGTCGCCAGACCGGCTGTCGGTGTTCAGTTACGCCCATTTGCCAGAGCGGTTCTACCCGCAAACACGGCTCAAGGGCGACACCATGCCCACGCCGCAGCAAAAGCTGACTATCTTACACAACACCATTAATCGATTGCTGGATGCCGGCTACGAATACATCGGTATGGACCACTTTGCCAAGCCGGATGACAGCCTGGCGTTGGCTCAGCGCGCCGGTCGCCTGCATCGCAATTTTCAGGGTTACACCACCCACTCGGATTGCGATCTGGTGTCGCTGGGTGTGTCGGCCATTGGCCAGACCGATGACGCATACTTCCAGAACAACCACGATCTGCCATCCTGGGAGGCCGCGATAGATTCAGGCCAGCTGGCCATCACCAAAGGCGTAAACCTGACCCGTGACGATCGTTTGCGGCGCTGGGTAATAGGCCAGCTAATCTGCCAGTTCCGTCTGGACCGCCAGCAATTTACCGCCGAATGGAACGAAGACTTTGACCGGTATTTTGCTGATGAGCTGTCGCGTCTGAAGCCGATGATGGCAGACGAGTTGATTGCAGATAACGGCCGCGTGCTGCAGGTGCAGCCGGCCGGACGGCTGCTGATTCGTGCTATCTGCCAGGTTTTTGATGCCTATCGCAAAGAAGGCGCCACTCAGCGGTTTTCGCGAATTATCTGATGTTTATTCGGGCAGTTCTACTCTGGTAAGCCTACCCTGATTTCTGTTAAAGCAATCTGGAACATAAAACAGGGTGCCTTCACGGCACCCTTTTTTTTCACCGTTAAATCTAAGCTGTGGCAACCTTGAACTCGTTGGCCAGGTCATGCAGTTGGCGCGCCAGGCGAGCCTGCTCTTCAGTCACCTGGGTGATTTCCTGGGAGCCGGTCAGGGTCAGCAGTGCTGATTCGCTAACCGATTCCATATTGCCGGCGACCTCTCGGGTGACTGATACCTGCTCCTCAGAAGAAGCGGCAATCTGCGTCGCCATGCCGGAAATGTTGTTAACGTCGGCCAGAATGTCGGCAAAGGTCTGCTCCAGTTCTTCGGCCTGTTGGCTGGTTTCCGTCGCCAACTTGTGGCTACTTATGATGGATCGGCTGGCGCTTGCGGTCATATCCGTCACACCCTTGATGATATCTTCGATGCGGGTGGTCGATTCATGGGTCTGGCGTGCCAGGGTGCGTACTTCGTCGGCCACTACCGCAAAGCCGCGGCCGTGCTCACCGGCGCGGGCGGCTTCAATAGCCGCGTTTAGGGCCAGCAGGTTGGTCTGTTCTGCTACCTGACGAATCACATTGACTACGTCACTGATATGGCTGCTGCGCTCCTCCAGCTCTGCAATCACCTTATTAACCTGCTGCACCGAATCTGCTAGCGAGCGGATACCGCTAACACTGCTGTGCAGCACTTGCTCGCCGGTTTTGCTTTTCGCCATAGCGCTGTTGGCCGCATCTGCCACCTGCTGCACGTTGCGTGAAATTTCTTCTGACGTGGCAGACATTTCTTCGGTCGCTGCTGCAACCTGCTCGATCTGTTGCTGCTGGCTGCGGATTTGCCCCGCATTTTGGCTCGCGGTGGAGCTGGTTTCTTCGGTCGCCGTGGCCAGCTGTATGCTGGACTGGTCGATCAGCTTCAGAGCTCGCCCGAACACACTGAATAGCTCGTTGGTGGCTTTGCCAAAGGAGCCAAGTTCATCGCTGCTGGTAATCACAATGGGCTGGCGCAGATCTTTGTTGTCCATGGCAAAACGGATGCCGTCGAGTAAATTGGTTATTTGCCGGTTAATCGCCTGAATAATCAGCACCATCAGCGCCAGAGCAATCAGCGTTGCCAAACCCGCCAGCACGACGGCAGTAATAAGTTCTGAGCGGGCGCTGTCAAGGTGGCGCTGAGCCATGTTGTGGGCTTCATCCAATATCAGGGTACGAATCTGGTTCATGGCCTGAATACGGTTGGTGGTTGTGTCGAACCACTCAGCGAAATTAAGGTCGAACATGCCAGCTGTTGAACTGAACAGGGTGTTGCGCATTTCAGTCATGGCGAGGCTTTGATTCGACGCTTCAAAATCCACCAGGCTTTGGCGCTGGGGTGAATCAGCTGGCAGCCTGGCAATGGCTGCGCTTATATGCCCGTCTTGTGCACCGGCCAATGCAGCCAGTTGATGCAGGCGGCTCAGGTTGAATTCGCCGGTGTTGATCAATGCTGCGCCTTGGGCTCTTTCTAATCCTGAATTCTCGGCCGCTTCTGCCATATTCAAATAAGCGTTTACCTGGCGGGTCAGTTCGGCGTTGTCGGTGCGGCGGATAATCAATGGAATGCGGTCAATCAGCTGGCGGATCAAAGCCGTATAGCGCGCCGCTGATTCCGGGGGTGTCACGCGGCCATCCAGTACGGATTGACGCAAAGTGGCCAGGTTCGACAGGCTGCTTTGAGATTCTTCGATAGTGGATAGAACACCAGGATCAAATTTTTGGGCCTGCATCATATCGGGTAGCTGGCGACGGTATTCTGCCAGCTGTTGATCGGTGCGCTGTTGCTGGGTTTGCAGCGTCTGCACTGCGGCGCGTCTTTCATCGCTGCCGGCAACGCTGGACAAGACAACGGCGGAACGGCCGCGCTCTACTTGAAGAGCGTCGAGCACAGGATCGGCAAGGGCCACGAGGTCAGTCATGCCCTGCAGTTCACGCATCCCTTTTAAATCACCATAGTTGCTGATGACGCTTTGGCTGGCGAACAACAGCATGGCCAGAAGCACCGGTAAAACAAGAGCTATCAGTTTGCTGCGCATAGATAACGATCTAAGCCAATTCATAGCGTTCTCCTGCGCAGAGGGCCGGTTTTTGATGGTGAGTCAGGCGTGCCTGTCTTTTTGGTGTAAAGGATTAGACCAAGACCAGTCGGGAGAAGTGTGCTCATGGGAATCTGACAACTTAAGATGTGGACGTTGGTGGGAGTCTAAGAAAGAAGCAGAGTAACGTCTAGCTTAGTAATACTACGCAGAATACCTATTTAGAAGTATTCGCTGAACCCCTGACAAAGGTCAATGCACTGCAGATTGCACGGCGTATGGTTTCGTAACTCTATGTATGGAAGACGATTATGGAACTTGTATGTCCGGCCGGCAGCTTGCCGGCGCTGAAAGCAGCGGTGGATAACGGCGCCAACGCGGTTTACCTTGGCTTTAAAGACAGCACCAATGCTCGCCAGTTTAAAGGTTTGAATTTTAATGACAAACGCGCAGCAGAGGGTATTGAGTACGCCCACAAAAACGGCGCGCGGGTGTTCTGCGCAATCAACACCTTTCCTCAGCCTCAGGGCTGGAAAACCTGGACCGCCGCGGTAGACCGAGCCGCAACGCTGGGCATAGACGCGATGATACTGGCAGACATGGGTTTGTTGGATTATGCCGCCAGTCGCTACCCCCAAATAGACAGACATTTGTCTGTACAGGGGTCAGCCACCAGCTACGAAGCGTTACGCTTTTATAAAGATAATTTTGGCATTCGCCGTGCGGTGTTGCCGCGGGTGCTATCGCTGGACCAGATTCGCGGCCTGGCGAAGCACAGCCCGGTAGAGCTTGAAGTATTCGCCTTTGGCAGCCTGTGCATTATGGCCGAAGGCCGCTGTTACTTGTCTTCCTATATCACCGATGAATCTCCTAACACCCGCGGTGCCTGCTCGCCGGCCAAAGCCGTGCGCTGGCAGGAAACTCCCCAGGGATTGGAATCGCGGCTTAATGGCATCTTGATTGACCGCTACGGCAAGGGCGAATCCGCCGGTTACCCAACCCTGTGCAAAGGTCGCTTTGAAGTAGAAGGCAGTGTTTACCATGCTATTGAAGAACCGGTCAGCCTGAACACCATAGACCTGCTACCGCAGTTGCAGGAACTGGGCATCAGCGCGGTGAAAATTGAAGGCCGCCAGCGCAGTCCTGCTTATATCGCCGACGTGGCCCGCACCTGGCGCCAGGCTCTGGACAGGCTTGAAAATAGCGCCGCTGAATTTGCGGTAGACCCGGCCTGGAATGCCACCCTGGCAGGTTTGTCAGAAGGCGGACTGACCACCATCGGCGCCTATCACCGCAAATGGAAATAAGGTGGAATATTCTATGCTCAAACTCTCATTAGGCCCTGTACTTTGGTTTTGGTCACGGCAAACCGTGTTTGATTTCTACGCCAACGCTGCGGAATGGCCGGTAGATACGGTGTACCTGGGTGAAACCGTATGCGCCCGCCGCCGCGAACTGAAACTCGCCGACTGGCTAGACATCGCGGGCGTGCTGAAAGACGCCGGCAAGCAGGTGGTGTTGTCTACCCAAACCCTGATTGAATCCGAAGCCGACCTGCGCCTGCTGCGCCGCATTTGCAGTCAACAGGATTATCTGATTGAAGCCAATGACCAAAGCGCGCTGCAGCTGGCCAGTAGCAATAATTTGCCCTTTGTAACGGGGCCGGGCCTGAATATTTACAACGTTGCGACCTTGAAGGTGCTGGCAAAGCGGGGTTTGAAGGGATGGAACCTGCCCGTGGAGTTGGGCCGTGAAACTCTGGTCGAGTTGATTGCAGAGTTAAAAGCCGAAGGCCTGGATTTGCCGGCTGAAGTGTTTGCCTGGGGTTTTTTGCCGCTGGCCTGGTCGTCGCGCTGCTTTACCGCACGCCATTACAACCTGCCAAAAGACAACTGTGAATTCCGCTGCCTTCAGCATCCGGATGGTTTGGAATTGCGGTCCCGTGAAGCCCAGGAGCTGTTTCGCCTGAACGGCACGTCTACCTTGTCTGGCGCCCGTTATGATTTGTTGCGGGAGCTTCCGGATATGGTCGCCATGGGTGTTGATACCGTGCGCTTGAGCCCGGAGTACCAAGGTATGGCTGAGGTGGTGCAGCGCTTTGATCAGGTGCGCCGGGGTGAAATGCCAGATATTGACCCACTGCAATTGGTGGAAGCGCCCCCCTGTAACGGCTACTGGTACGGCAAACCGGGGATGGATCTGGTGGCGGATCGGCTTTGGGCACCGATGTTATAAAGCGTCATTAAATTTCCCTACGCTGCGCCTAAAACATGTATATAATATAAATCTATTTTGTTGTCGGAGCCTCACCATGTTTTTTTGGCAGTACAAACAGCGGGCTAAAGTGCTTGAGCTGGAGTTGTCTGCGGTACATAACAGTGTGGCGCAGCTCAACGAAGACAAGCGTCTTCTTGAACTCCGGTTCGAAGCAGAAGCCAGCGCGCTAGAGGAGGTAAAAACGCAGCAGGCGTTGAGCCGACGTTTGATGGCAGGGCTAGGCCAGTTTGGCAATTCACTGAAAGAACTGAAGGGTTCTTTCAGTGAATTGTCGCAGCTTCTGGGGTCTCGCCGCAGTGAGGCGCTGAGGACACGAGATGAATCCGGACAAGTAAGAGACCGGATGGTATCGCTGGTGCAAAGACTAGGAGATGCCCGCAATAGTGCTGCCAGCTCGGCACGGGATATGGACTCTTTGGAATCTGAAACTGGCAGCATTACATCACTGGTGGATGTGATTGACGGTGTTTCTGACCAAACGTCGCTGTTGGCATTGAATGCGAGCATTGAGGCTGCCCGCGCTGGCGAACATGGGCGCGGGTTCAGTGTGGTGGCAACAGAGGTCAGAAATCTTGCCCTTCGTGCAGGCGAGGCTACCCAAGAAATTGAGTCAGCCATCGAGCGTATCCGAGCGCAGACGAAAATTGTGGCCGGGGCCAGCCGTTCTAATAGCGAAGAAATGGAAAAGCTTGCTGCAGAGGCTGACGGCGCACGCGAACGGTTGCTGATGTTGATTGATATGGCTGGTACGTCTTCGGATGCATTGGGGCACGCCGCTGTATTGTCTGAAATTGAGTTGGCCAATCTTGAAGAGCTCGACATTAAGCTGACTGTATACCAGATTCTGGCAGGCCTTTCTGACAGGGCAGCCGACAGCTTGCCTGACGCCACGGAGTGCGCATTGGGGCAATGGTATTATCAGGGAGGAGGCCATAAACAGTATGCGGGCCAAGTGGATTTTAGAACCATTGAAAAGCCCCACCGGCTGGTGCACATTTATGCCAAAGAGGCTGTGCGAGCTCATCATGACGGCCGCGCAGAGGATGCTTTAAAGGCCCTGGAAGCCATGGAAAGCAACAACCTGGACGTGATGGCGCGCTTGCGCCGCTTGGTTGCGAGAGGTTAGATAGCTGAAAACGATACTTTGGAACGAGAAGGTCCAGACACGCATCGGAAGTGATTGCTGTTCATTTTCAAACCGTGGCGGCCGCAAATAACTACTGGAAATAATTCATGCGGTGGCGACTGTTGAGGTCGCCACTGTAGCAATCGTGATGAGCTCAAAGATAGTTAGAACGGAAGCAATTGGCGGATATTGGGTCAAATGATCTGAACCAACAAAGGGCCATGGCCGATTATATCTGTTCCCGCAGCAGCATCGTTTTGATGTGACCGATGGCCTTCATGGGGTTGAGCCCCTTCGGACAGTACGCCATGCAGTTACCTATCCCACGGCAGCGAAACACACTGAACGGATCGCCCAGTTTTGCCAAACGCTCGCGGGTGGCAGTGTCCCGTGAGTCCACCAAAAATCTGTTAGCTTGAAGCAAGCCTGCTGGTCCGATGTACTTTTCCGGATTCCACCACCAAGACGGACAGGCAGATGAACAGCAAGCACAGAGAATGCACTCGTATAATCCATCAAGTTTTGCGCGGTCCTCCGGACTTTGCAGTCTTTCAATCGCCGGATTTGGTGTGTCGGTGATCAGCCATGGCTGAATACGTTCGTATTGTTTGAAGAACAGTGCTTGGTCAACCACCAAATCGCGGATCACTGGCATGCCTGGTAGTGGGCGAATCTCCAGAACGTTCTTCTTACCCAAAGCGTCCGCTACCGCAGTAATGCAACCCAGGCCATTGCGGCCATTCATGCTGAGTCCGTCAGAGCCACAGACACCTTCTCGACAAGAGCGCCGAAACGTGAGCGTGGTATCCCGGGTTTTCAGGTGCTCCAGTACATCCAGCACCATGCGGCTCCGAAACTCGTCGCCCACCTCAACATCCTGGTTGTACGGTATGTCGTCCTGCTCGGGGTTATAGCGGTATAGCCTGACGATAAAATCACTCATGACGTTGCACTCCCGCGCATCGGCTTGATGCACTCGAAAAAGAAGTATTCAGTTTGAAGGTTAGCCGATGATCCATACAAACATGTTCGGCGTCAACTATCCTGTCCGACCGGTCATCCTAATTGTCGCCGAACACAAACAAGCGAAATGTTTAAACGCCATGATTTTATCCTCGTCTTCAGAGCTGAAATCTTGGGAATAACACATCCCGTTCAAGATAAATTCGCTCAGACAGCCTGAAATCCAGAGCTTTCAGTTCTCGATAAAACCGCTGCCACGACCGGCAGGCAGATTCTGGAGCGCTATAGCTCTGGGTCATCTGACGCAACTTACGCAGTTGCAACTTAATGAGCGAATGCTCCTCGTTCATCTGAGCGATCGGCGCTTCCAAATTGAGTGGCTGCTCATGCAGCATTCGTTTCAGAACGTGAGCGTTCTCTTGTTCAAGGTGGGCGGTGAGGCTGCGCTCCAGTTTTTTAATGGCCAGCGTGATGCCTTTAGGAACGTCAGGATTTGTTCTGTGGACAGCCTCGATCTTTCGAGCGAGCCGGTGCAGCTTCGACAGTTGTTCAACATGACCGACGTCGTAGCCGCGTAGGATGAGCTCCAGCAGCACGTCTGTATCTAACGTCTCAATCGGTGTCTGTTCCATTATCGTATCGAACAGCTCCTGGCACAACTGATCCGGGTTGATGTCGGCAATAGATGCGACGGCCTCAACGGTGGCCTGGTGATGCGCGTCAAGATCAGGCACATACTTGCACAATATATCAACGGTTTGGGGGCATTGGTTGATGAGCTGGGCGACCGTAGTGTCGTGGTAGCAGCCGAGAATATCCTGATAGTTCATTGTTGATTCTCCTCTTCCATTTAACATACATATATAATAGATGTTATAGGTTGTCAAGAATTGTTCTCATTTTCATTGAGTGCCCCAGAGCAGCCGCCCTTTCATGGGTACTGGCGGCGCCCATATTTATCCAGAGACTGCGTATTCCGGTCGGTCAACTAAGTAGTATTAGCACGTTGGGAGCTAAAGTGTACGGAGGCAGATTTGATAATCATTCACTCTGGCAAAATTCCCGACGCAATCGGGTTGGTCCGGACCTTCTCCGGCTAACAGCATTCACCTTACCAGTTGCTGCGTATGAAAATTCTCCTCGTTGAAGACGACAAACTACTCGGTGACGGAATTGCTGTCGGCATTGCCCAGTCAGGCCTGGTGGTTGACTGGGTATTGGATGGGCAACAGGCTGATACGGCCCTCGCCACGGGCAACTACGACGCTGCCGTTCTTGACCTCGGCCTGCCGCGGCTATCAGGCATGGAACTTTTGAGACGGGTCCGGGCAAGAGGGCAGATCTTACCGATTTTGATCCTGACTGCTCGTGATGCCGTGGAGGACCGAGTCGCTGGCCTGGATGCGGGTGCCGATGATTATCTGGTAAAACCTTTTGATCTCAATGAGTTGCAGGCACGGCTCCGGGCATTGCTGCGACGCTCCAAAGGATACGCTGAACCGATCATCAGTCACGGGGAGCTCCGAGTCGATCCAGCCAGTCATTCGGTGTCTTTGTCTGGCGGCACTGTCGATCTCTCTGCACGTGAATTCGCCATTCTCCACACACTATTGCTCAACGCAGGGCGAGTTATGTCAAAGGCACAAATTGAGGAGCATTTGTACGGCTGGGGGGAGGAAGTCGAGAGCAATGCAATTGAAGTTTTCGTACATCATTTGCGCCGAAAACTGTACCCGCAACTGATCCGTACGATCCGCGGTGTTGGGTACATGATTGAGAAGTCTGGGCTATGACGTCGTCATTGCGTTGGCGTCTTTTTGCGATTCTTGCGGTATCAGTGCTGTTTGCCTGGATTGCGACGGCGTTCTTTACCTACCTTGATGCGCGCAGTGAAATTGGCGCCATGCTTGATGCCCGCTTGGTGAAAACGGCTGAACGTGTCTCAGTGCAGGTTGCGAGTTCAGAGAATTTAGAAAGCATGGGCTCACAACAGATTCCTGACTATACCGACACCATACTGCAGGTATGGCTGCATGACGGCACCTTGCTTTTGAATTCAAGTACGGCTCCTGAACAACGCTTGGGCACACAGTATGATGGATTTGAAAACGCCACCATCAATGGTGCTCGCTACCGTATCTATAGCCATTGGGACAAAGCCGGTCATCGTAATGTGCGCGTTGGCGAGCGTTATGAATTACGCAACGCACTTGCCGAAAGCATAGCCACCCATCTGCTGCATCCCTTGTATTTTGCGGTTCCTGCACTGGGCATACTGATCTGGATATCTGTCGGTGCAGGGCTTGCGCCCCTGTCCCGCTTTACTCGTGAGGTAAAGAAGCGTGAGCCCGACAAGCTTGAACCGCTCGATATCACGGATACCCCCCGTGAAGTTTTACCGTTGCAAGATGCTCTCAATGCTCTTTTTATCCGCTTGCAGGCTTTACTTGAGCACGAGCGTCGTTTTACAGCGGATGCTGCCCACGAACTGCGCACACCGCTTGCCGTCATAAAAACACAGGCGCAGGTGGCCTATGCTGCACTTGATACGAGCCAACGGGAGCAGGCGTTGAAAAAGGTGATCAGTGGTACCGACCGTGCCGCTCATCTGATCGAACAATTGCTTGTGCTTTCGCGTCTTGATCCCGAGAAAACCCCGGTTGATCAACACCAGGTCAAACTCTCTACAGTGGTGAATGAGTGTGTCGCCTTGCATGCACCGGTTGCGATACGCAAGGGCGTAGACCTGGGGTTCGAGGCAAATGATGAAGGGTTGGTCCTTGGTGATCGAACCTTGCTGGCAGTTCTGGTGCGAAATCTCATTGATAACGCCGTTCGTTACACGCCGAGCGGTGGACTGATTGATGTTCGAGTCAAACGGATTGGCAGTCAGGTATTACTTCAGGTTGTTGATACCGGACCCGGAATTCCGGTGAAAGAGCGAAAGGGGGCGGTGTCGCGTTTTTATCGTGTGCTTGGCAGTGGTGAGGAGGGAAGTGGACTGGGGCTATCGATTGTAGAGCGTATAGCCCAACTGCATGGAGCATCGCTAACGCTTGAAGATGGTGATGCGGGGAAAGGCCTGGTTGCAACCGTGTGTTTCAGGGCGATGTCAGTATAAGGGCGGTCGACATTTTATATTGACGGTAATCCGTTTCCTTAAGCTTAGATTAAGGTGAGTCTGAGATACTCCTTTAACGCCGAAGACACGGTGTTACCCACAGGAGAATTTTATGAATATCAAATCCAGACTTTCGAACTTTGCAACCATCACGGGCATGGTGCTGAGTTTGCTGGGGGCTACCGCAATAGCTGCGCCGGCAAATAACGATCATGACCACGGCGACGGTGTGGCGGAACTTAGGCTCGATAACGGCAGCAAGTGGGCGATCGATGCACCGCTAAGTCGGGCTATGACTAATATCCGAAATGCCGTGGACAAAGACTACGAGGCTATCCATTCCAATCAACTAGCAGGCGAAAAGTACGCTGCATTGGCCACGAAGGTCACCAATGAAGTCGCTTACATGGTTGAGAACTGCAATCTTGAGCCTGAAGCAGATGCTCAGCTGCACCTGATCATTGTGGACCTGATGGAAGGCTCAACGGCGATGGAAAGCAAAGCCAATGCGCAGGATGGTGCGGTAAAGGTGATCGGGGCGATTGGAAAATACATCACTTATTTTAATGACCCGGATTTTAAACCGATTAAGCATTGATGGCTAACCCATTCCGGTTTTCTGGGGACCGCACAGGGAGGTAGTATTTCGCGAGGGGTTCAATGCGGTTCGGCATAGAATCCAACCGTAACCGGGGCTTTTTGATAGACTTTTATAGAACGAGTCATTTGGAATGTATCCTGGAGGTTGAGCAAGGGGCAAGAAACGAGCTCTCGAATTGCTGACTCGTAGTAAGCCGGAACTCCAGCCCGTTTTGGCCCCCACGCTCTCAGGCGCCCGCTATGACTCGTTGCGAAAGCTGCCTGACATAGCTGATGGCTCCAACAGTGAAAGATTTCAGAAGAAAAGCAATTGGCGGATATTAAGTTTCCACTCCAGGCTGTCCAGCAGATTTTTCAGTGCCAGGCCCAGTTCGGTGTCGCCCTCAATCACCAGGCGGCGCTGGAAAAACAGCTGGTCTGGGTCCTGATTCCGTTCGGCCAAGGTTTTGAAAGCGCTGAGAGAGCCCCGAATGGTCGCCTCACCTGGGCCGTCTACAATGCGCAGCCTGCCGGCCCAGAATCCAAAGGTGACACCGGGCTGACCTCCATTCAGCTCCAGGCGAATTCTGTGCCCTTCAAAATCATCAAATTCGCCGTCAGCAATGGCCTCGGCAAACAACCGGTTCAGCGGCGCTTCGACGACCAGCTGTTTTAATACCAACGGCAGGCGCTGGTCAATAGCGGCCAGCAGTGGTGAAGGCGAGGGTAAATACTCTTTCACTAGCGCCAGTGAATCGGTCATTAGCGGGTTAGCGGCCAGTTTCTGGCTAACAGCTTGCGCGCGTGACATGCCTGGCAGTGTATGAAATGCGGGTAGCGAGGGGCGCGGCAAAAAGGTTGGCATGTGCAGGGCCATGAATGTCTCCGTTGGTGATCAAACACGCCACTAAGGGCGTGTTCAGAAACACCTACATTAACCAAGGCTGGCCCGTGCCGCGTTGATATAGCTCAGCTCTTGTGCAGACCCTCTTCCACGGCCCACACCGCGACTTCCACCCGCGAGCGCAGGTTGAGTTTTTTCAGCAGGTGCTTTACGTGCACTTTCACAGTGCCGTCGCTGATGTCCAGTTTGCGGCCGATCATCTTGTTGGAAAGACCTTCGGCAATGAGCTTCAGAATGTCTTTTTCCCTTGGCGTGAGGCTGTCGAAGTCTGGCCGCGCCGGCTTTTGCGGTTTGTTATTGCGCAGTGCTTCTGCCAGCAGGGAGGTAAGGCGTTCGCTGATGACCAGCTTGCCTACGGCGGCCTGGTGCAGCTGGTTAATCATATCTTCCGGTTCCATGTCCTTCAGCAGATAGCCGTCGGCACCGGCGCGCAATGCTTCAACCACATCGTCTTGCTGGTCTGACACCGTGAACATAATAATGCGCGAGCTGATGTTGTGGGCTCGTAACTGCCGCAAGGCTTCAATACCGCTCACATCTGGCATATTCAGATCCATCAGAATCAGGTCTGGCTCCAGCTCCAGGGCAATGCGCACACCGTCTGTGGCATTGCTTGCCTCGCCTGCTACCTCAAGGTCTGGTTCCATTTCAATTAGCTGCTTGATGCCTTTGCGTAACAAAGGGTGATCATCTATCAACAGTATGCTTGCAGGTGTGTCAGACATGGCTCTCTCTTTATAGGGGTAAACCGTCAAATGGAATCCGCGGTTTGCGGGTTATTGGCCGGTTTAACCGGGATCAGGTTCCGGGCTTGGGGAATAAAATGCAAACTCACTTCCACACCTCCTTGCGGATGATTAGCAACCGTTAGCTGGCCGCCCAGTGAGCGGGCGCGATCCTGCATAATGATCATGCCGTAATGGTTCTCTGGCTGGCCTGAGTCGGGTAGCCCTCGACCGTTGTCACGGATTTTAGCCTTAACCTGCGGGGACTCGAAACTGACGTCAACCCACACGGCCTCGGCCTTGCTGTGCTTTACCGCGTTGGCCAGCGCTTCGCGCACAACCTGCAGCGTGTGGATTTCTTCATTGGGCGACAGCGTTTGCGCGGGCAGCTTGTACGCCAGATTGACGGGTTTGGCCATGCGTTCAGAAAATTCGAGCACGGTCTGGCGCAGTGCAGCGCCAAGGTCCGGTGTGTCCAGCTTCAAACGGAAGGTTGCTAACAGTTCCCGCAACTGACGATAGGCACTGCTTAAACCTGTACTTAGTTCGTCCAATACCGCGTCGTACCCCGTTTTTTGTGGGCCGTCCATATTCATTCTGCGCAATCGAGTAACCTGGATTTTAAGGTATGACAAAGATTGGGCCAAGGAATCGTGGAGTTCGCGGGCAATAACGGTGCGTTCTTCGGCCAGCGTCCGCTGTTGTTCTTCGGTAACTTGCCGTTCCAGAAATATGGCCGTGGCCAGCTGGTCGCTTAGTGTTTCCAGCAGCCGCCGTGCGGTTTTGGACAAATCCTGGGAGGCCGGGTACCAGACTTCCAGCGTGCCTAGCAGTTGGCCAGGGGTGCGAATGGGCAGCAGCAAACGGCGGCCATCATTGCCAGGCAGTGGCAGCTCGTCATGTTCCTCTTCGGTCACCAGACAGGCGTTGCAGCTGTGATCGCGGCAGTAAAATGGGCGTACTGTGGTGGCAGTGGTGACGGCTTGAACCGGCTCTGCGGAGGCTTTGTCGTGCAGGTACAGGTTGATAGGGCCTATGCCGAGCATCTGCTCCAGCTGTTTTAACATTGGCACTGCACCATCGCACAAGCTGTGATTCGCAAACAAAGAGCGGCTGGACGAATGCAGTAATTCGAGCGCAGCGTGGCTTTTCTCCAGCTCTTCGGTTTTGGCTTTGACCTTGCTTTCCAGTTCGTAGTAGGTGAGCGCCAGCTCGCTGGTCATCTGGTCAAACGCCGACCCGAGCTGCGCCAGCTCATCAGAGCCACGCAGCTCGGCCTTGCGGGAAAAATCTTGCTTGCTCACGGATTCGGCAATGCTCACCAGTTTTCGTAGCGGCCGCAGAACTCGCTTTTTCAAGTCCAGAAACAACGCCAATACGATCAGGATAGCGAACACCAGACTGATCACCTGTATCAGGTCCAGCAGGCGGATGCGGGCTTCAGTTCGGTTTTCAAGCATAGACACCAGTACATCGACATTGTCTACGTAGCTATGGGTGGTGTTGATCATGGAGCCGGTTAGCGGGTCTCCGGGCCGGTGTTGCGCCAGCATGGGGCCAACGCTGGAGCCCCACTGGTTGACGATGTCGCGGTAGCGTTGCGCCAGCGGGTGATCGGCGGTACGTGGTAATGACTGGATGATATCAGCGTGGACCAGGCGCTGATCGTAGCGGCTTATCATCTCATCCAGGGCCTGGCGTGCATTGGCGGCATTATGGTCTTCCAGTCGCGCTACCTGCGCCAGCAACTGATACGCGCCCATGCGCAGAGTGCCCGCCAGGTTGATGGCAGTGGCGTTGCCGGAAATGCTTTGGGACACCCCCAGGGTGACCCCCATGCTGACAATGGCGGTGAGTACCACCGCGCCAACGGCGATGGCAATCCGGTTTACTAGCGAGCTTTTGGAGGCCATAAGGTATTTGTTAGGTGGCGAGTGGGTATCGATGAATGCCATCTACCTCTTTACGGATAGACAGCTACCCACGAGGTTATTAAGCCATCATAGTCTTTGACCGCCAGACAGGCAAAGTAAGACACTCGAAGGCACGTCTGCCAACAGGATAAAATCGATGAATGTGGGGTCAGGACCGTCCGAAATACGAGCCTTACAACTATCGGCCGGCAGCACCGAACCGGATGACGAACTGGGCGACGAACGGGGCGAAGAGCGCTATGCATCGCTGTTGTTAGTGTTACCGCTAGCGCTGGCCGGTTTCATTATTGCGGCCGCCTGCTGGACCCTGTTTGCAGTGGTCGGCGTGACTCTGCGCAACGATTTTCAGCTGAGTGAACTTCAGTTTGGTCTGTTATTGGCAATGCCGATGGCGGTGAGCGCATTGCTAGCGGTTCCGGCAGGACTGTTTGCGGGTGTGTGGGGTGCCAGAAAAGTCATGTTGTGGTGCCTTACAGGCCTTGCGTTAAGTATGGCGCTGGTGTTCTTTGCCGATAGTTTTGCCGGTTATATTGTTGCCGCCGGCGGTTTGGGCCTGGCCGGTGGTTTTTACAGTGCAGGTCTGCAATTTGTGACCATTCATTGCCGGCCGCGACGGCTGGGGCTGGTGTTGGGTGTTTTTGGTGCGGGTATTACCGGCGCCGGTTTCAATTATTACCTGGTGCCGCTTCTGCACCAGGCCTACTCCTGGCAAGGCGTTCCTCTGGCTTACGTCATTGTGCTGCTGTTGATATTGGCACTGTTTCTGATGCTCACCGAGCCCGACGACCAAACCGCACCCTTTGCGAGCAATGCCGTGGCCTGGCGCAAATTTTGTGCGCCAAGGGTTTGGAGTTTGTGTGGTTATTTTTCCATTATTGCCGGCAGTTTTTTCGCATTGGCCCTGTGGCTGCCGGATTACCTGTCAGCACGCTCGGGCCTGCCGGTAGGCTTGGGTGCGCATCGGGCCTTGTGGTTTGTATTGCCGGGCGCTCTGGCACAAATTGCGGGCGGTGCGCTGGCCGATCGTTTGGGTAGCAGCCGGGTTGTTATATGGGCTTTGCTATCGGCGCTGGCAGCGCTATTTGTACTGTCTTACCCACCGATGACTCTGTCGATACAGGGTGTGGGGCGCTCCTATCATTTAGAACTTTTGCTGCCGCGGGTGTGGGAGGGCGGTGTGATGATTATGCTTGGCGCGGCTCTGGGCGCTGCTATTGGTGCGCTGCAGCGGATGATTATTCTGGAAAGCCGCGAAGCGGCGGCGGTAATGGCGGGCGTTTTGCTGCTGGGTGCGTTCGCTGTGGCATTCGTGTTGCCCATTGTATTCGCCGCCATCAATGCCTGGCTGAATGTGCGTTCTGCCGTGTTCATGCTGCTGTTCGTGATGCTGGCGGTCTGTATTTTATTGTTCGCCCGAAACACCCGGCGGTGTGAGCGCCGCAAGCTCTCGTTCGCACAGCCCCGAGTGGTCTAGGTGCCTTCTACCCCGCTGGTGGTAGGGGCTGGTTAAGAGGTAGTAACCACGCTGCTTTCGCTATTGGGTTGTCACACAATGGTCTCAAATCGTTAACGCGATCCGGCAAACGGAGAGAGAGACCATGAGTCATTTGATCGACAAGCTGAGCTACTTCAGCAAAAAGCGTGAATCCTTTTCTGGCGACCACGGCGAAACCCATACCGAAAACCGCGACTGGGAAGACAGCTATCGCCAGCGCTGGCAGCACGACAAAATTGTGCGCTCCACCCACGGCGTAAACTGCACCGGCTCTTGCAGCTGGAAAATCTACGTTAAAAACGGCCTGGTTACCTGGGAAACTCAGCAAACCGACTATCCCCGTACCCGTCCGGATCTGCCCAATCACGAGCCCCGTGGCTGCCCCCGCGGTGCCAGTTATTCCTGGTACATGTACAGTGCGAATCGCCTGAAGTACCCGCTGATGCGCAAGCATCTGATGCAGCTGTGGCGCGCCGCCCGCATTCAGTTCAATGATCCGGTCGATGCCTGGGCCTCGATCGTGGAAGACCCGAAGAAAACCGCTGAATACAAACCTCGCCGCGGCATGGGCGGTTTTGTGCGTTCCGACTGGAACGAAGTGAACGAGCTGATTGCTGCGTCTAACGTTTACACCGCGAAAAAGCACGGCCCGGACCGCATCATCGGCTTCTCGCCGATTCCTGCCATGTCTATGGTGTCTTACGCTGCGGGTAGCCGTTACCTGTCATTGATCGGCGGCGTGTGTCTGAGCTTTTACGACTGGTACTGCGACCTGCCGCCGGCTTCCCCGCAAACCTGGGGTGAACAGACCGACGTTCCTGAGTCCGCAGACTGGTACAACTCCAGCTACATCATTGCCTGGGGCTCCAACGTTCCACAAACCCGTACCCCGGATGCCCATTTCTTTACCGAAGTGCGCTACAAAGGCACCAAAACCGTTGCCATTACTCCGGATTACGCCGAAGTTGCCAAATTGTCCGATGAGTGGCTGAACCCCAAGCAGGGCACGGATGCGGCTCTTGGCATGGCCATGGGCCACGTGATTCTGAAAGAGTTTCACGTTGATAACCCCAGCGCTTACTTCACCGACTACGTGCGCCGCTACACCGATATGCCGTACCTGGTGAAGCTCGACAAAATGGAAGACGGCCGCTACGTGCCGGGCCGGTTCCTGCGCGCCAGCGATCTGGTGGGCGGACTGGGCGAAGAGAACAACCCCGAGTGGAAAACCATTGCCATTGATGAAACCACCAACCAGCTAACCGCGCCTAACGGCTCTATCGGTTACCGCTGGGGTCAAAAAGGCAAGTGGAACCTGAAGCAAACGGCTAAAACAGAAGACGTGAACCTGCAGCTGTCGATGGTTGAAAAGCACGACGAAATTGTGGACGTTGCCTTCCCGTATTTTGGTGGCATCAAGCACGACCACTTTAAATCTGTTGAGATCAGCGACACCCTGACCCACAAACTGGGCAGCCGTAAAATTGAACTGGCAGACGGCGAAAACGCTTTAGTGGTCACCGTATACGACCTGATGATCGCCAACTACGGCATTAGCCGTGGCCTGGGCGAAGACGACGGCGCTACCGACTACGACCAGATCAAGCCGTACACACCCGCCTGGCAGGAAAAGATCACCGGCGTACCGGCCCACAAAGTGACCCGTATTGCCCGTGAGTTCGCCGAGACTGCCCACAAAACCAATGGTCGGTCGATGATCATCGTCGGCGCCGGTATGAACCACTGGTACCACATGGACATGAACTACCGCGCGCTGATCAACATGCTGATCATGTGTGGCTGTGTCGGCCAGAGCGGTGGCGGTTGGGCCCACTATGTAGGTCAGGAAAAACTGCGCCCGCAAACCGGCTGGCAGCCGCTGGCGTTTGGTCTGGACTGGCAGCGCCCGCCACGCCAGATGAACGGCACATCTTTCTTCTACGCCCACTCCGGCCAGTGGCGCTACGAGAAGCTGGATGTGAGCGAGATTCTGTCGCCGCTGGCGGACAAGTCCAAATTTGGTGGCAGCCTGATCGACTACAACGTACGCGCCGAGCGTATGGGCTGGTTGCCGTCTGCGCCGCAGCTTAACCGTAACCCGCTGGGCATTGCCGCCGAAGCTGAAAGCGCCGGTATGGATGTGCCAGCCTACGTGACTCAGTCCCTGAAAGACGGTTCACTGGCATTCGCCGCGGAAGATCCGGAAGCCCCGGAGAACCACCCGCGCAATATGTTTATCTGGCGCTCTAACCTGTTGGGTTCTTCCGGCAAGGGCCACGAGTACATGCTGAAGTACCTGCTGGGTACGACGAGTGGTCTGCAGGGCAAAGACCTGGGTCACGACGGTGGTGTGAAGCCGCAGGAAGTGAAATGGCACGACGAAGCGCCGCAAGGCAAGCTGGACCTGCTGGTGACTCTGGACTTCCGCATGTCCACCACCTGCCTGTATTCCGACATCGTTCTGCCGACCGCTACCTGGTATGAAAAAGACGACCTGAATACCTCGGATATGCACCCGTTCATTCACCCGCTGACCGCAGCGACGGATCCGGCGTGGGAATCCCGCAGCGACTGGGAAATCTACAAAGGCATTGCCAAGGCATTCTCCAAGGCGTCTGAAGGCCACCTGGGTATCGAGAAAGACGTGGTGACCGTGCCTTTAATGCACGACGCGCCCGCCGAACTGGGTCAGCCGTTTGATGTAAAAGACTGGAAGCGCGGCGAGTGCGATCTGATTCCGGGTAAAACCGCGCCCAACTTTATGACGGTTGAACGCGATTACCCGAACACCTACGCGCGCTTTACGTCCCTTGGGCCGCTGCTGGACAAGCTGGGTAACGGTGGCAAAGGCATCAACTGGAACACCGAAAAAGAAGTGACCTTCCTGGGTGAGCTGAACCACAAACACTTGGAAGGCGCGAACGCGGGCCGGCCGAAAATTGATACGGCCATTGATGCCTGTGAGGTGATTCTGAGCCTGGCTCCGGAAACCAACGGCCAAGTTGCCGTGAAAGCCTGGGCTGCGCTGTCTGAATTCACCGGGATGGATCACTCACACCTGGCGCTGAACAAGGAAGACGAGAAAATCCGCTTCCGCGACATAGTGGCGCAGCCACGCAAAATCATCTCTAGCCCAACCTGGTCTGGCCTGGAAGACGAGCATGTGTCCTACAGCGCCGGCTACACCAACGTGCACGAGCTGATTCCCTGGCGCACGCTGACCGGTCGCCAGCAGTTCTATCAAGACCACGAGTGGATGCGCGCCTTTGGCGAAAGCCTGCTGGTATATCGCCCGCCCATCAACACCAAAGCGGCTGCACCGTTGCTGAATGCCAAGCCCAACGGCAACCCGGAAAAAGCGCTGAACTTCCTGACGCCGCACCAGAAGTGGGGCATTCACAGCACCTACAGCGACAACCTGCTGATGCTGACTCTGTCTCGTGGCGGCCCCATTGTGTGGCTGAGTGAAGACGACGCCCGCGATATAGGTGTGGAAGACAACGACTGGATAGAAGTGTTCAACGCCAACGGTTCTTTGTCAGCGCGGGCGGTGGTTAGCCAGCGGGTGATGCCGGGCATGGTGATGATGTACCACGCTCAGGAACGCATTGTGAATATTCCCGGCTCGGAAATTACCGGCAGCCGCGGTGGCATTCACAACTCGGTCACCCGGGTGTGCCCAAAGCCCACCCATATGATTGGTGGCTATGCCCAGTACTCATACGGCTTCAACTACTACGGCACCGTGGGTTCCAACCGCGACGAGTTTGTGGTGGTGCGCAAAATGAAGAACGTTGACTGGCTTGATGGCGAGGGCAACGACACTGTTCAGGAGAGTGTGAAATGAAAATCCGTTCCCAAGTAGGCATGGTGCTGAACCTGGACAAGTGCATTGGTTGCCACACCTGTTCAGTGACCTGTAAAAACGTCTGGACCAGCCGTGAAGGCATGGAGTACGCCTGGTTCAACAACGTTGAAACCAAGCCCGGTATTGGTTACCCGAAAGAGTGGGAAAACCAGGACAAGTGGAAAGGCGGTTGGCTGCGTGACCCCAGCGGCAAAATCCGCCCCCGCATCGGTGGCAAGTTCCGGGTGTTGGCGAACATTTTCGCCAACCCCGATCTGCCGGAAATTGACGACTATTACGAGCCGTTCGATTTCGACTATCAGCACCTGCACACCGCTGACGATAGCAAACACCAGCCGGTTGCACGGCCGCGCTCGCTGATTACCGGCAAGCGTATGCAGAAAATTGAATGGGGCCCGAACTGGGAAGAAATCCTGGGCACCGAGTTTGCCAAGCGTCGCAAGGACAAAAACTTCGATCAGATTCAGGCCGACATTTACGGCCAGTTTGAAAGCACATTCATGATGTACCTGCCGCGTTTGTGCGAGCACTGTCTGAACCCCACCTGTGTGGCTAGCTGCCCCAGCGGCGCTATCTACAAGCGGGAAGAAGACGGCATTGTGCTGATTGACCAAGACAAGTGCCGCGGCTGGCGGATGTGTGTATCCGGCTGCCCGTACAAGAAAATCTACTTTAACTGGAAAACCGGTAAATCCGAGAAATGCATTTTCTGCTACCCGCGGATTGAAGCCGGTATGCCCACCGTGTGCTCGGAAACCTGCGTAGGCCGCATTCGCTATCTGGGCGTGCTGTTGTACGACGCCGATCGCATCGAAGAAGTAGCCAGCACCCCCGGTGAGCAGGATCTATACGAGAAACAGCTGGAAATCTTCCTCGACCCGTTTGATCCGGAAGTGATTGCCCAGGCGACCAAAGACGGCGTGCCCATGAACGTAATTGAAGCGGCCCAGCGCAGCCCGGTGTACAAGATGGCGGTGGACTGGAAACTGGCCCTGCCGTTGCACCCGGAATACCGCACTCTGCCCATGGTGTGGTATGTGCCGCCCCTGAGCCCGATTCAGTCAGCTGCCGAAGCCGGCCAGGTCGAGTTTGACGGCGTACTGCCGAAAATCGAAAGCCTGCGCATTCCGGTGAAGTACCTGGCCAACCTGCTTACCGCCGGTGACGAAAAACCCATCGTACGTGCGCTGAAACGCATCATGGCCATGCGCCTGTACAAGCGTGCTGAAACAGTTGACGGCGTGGAAGACCTGAGGGCGCTGGAAGAAGTCGGTCTGACCAAGGCCCAGGCGGATGAAATGTACCGCTACCTGGCCATTGCCAACTACGAAGACCGCTTCGTGATTCCTACCGGCCATCGTGAGCTTGCAAAGGAAGCATTCCCTGACGCATACGCTGAACGGGGCGGCTGTGGCTTCAGCTTTGGTGACGGTTGTGGTGGCAGCACCAGTGAATTCAACATGTTCGGCGGCAAAAGCCAGACCTCCACCATGGTGCAAAAACTGACCACGGTGAAACAGGTTGACCCGAAACAGCTGCAGGATTGAGGAGCAGATTATGAAAATTCTAAAAGTGATGGCGTTGTTGCTGGAATACCCGAGCGCCGATCTACAGCGTGGCCGCGACGAACTGACGGCTGCGGTGCTGGAAGACAGCCGTCTGCCGCGGAAAAACAAAGAGCAGCTGCTGCGCTGCATTGACATGCTTTGTGACGGCAATCTACTGGACCTGCAGGAAAGCTACGTAGCCACTTTTGACCGGGGCCGCGCCACGTCCCTGCTGTTGTTCGAACACGTGCACGGCGAATCCCGCGATCGCGGGCAGGCCATGGTAGACCTGATGGAGCAATACAAAACCAACGGTCTGGAGATTGATGCCCGCGAACTGCCGGATTACCTGCCGTTGTTCATGGAATATCTGTCTACCCGGCCCTGGGAAGAGATCAAAAACTGGCTGGAAGATATTCACCACATTCTTGGCTTGCTGGGTGAGCGTTTGTATCAGCGTGAAAGCCTGTACCACGGGATTATGGATTCGCTGCTTGAATTGTCTGGTCGTAAAACCGACCGCAA
Organism: Marinobacter sp. LV10R520-4; assembly: GCF_002563815.1. Taxonomy (NCBI): domain Bacteria; kingdom Pseudomonadati; phylum Pseudomonadota; class Gammaproteobacteria; order Pseudomonadales; family Marinobacteraceae; genus Marinobacter; species Marinobacter sp. LV10R520-4. The sequence continues at coordinate 2,338,436 of NZ_PDJM01000001.1, forward strand.
GGAGCTGGCGAAGATTGTGGCCTCGGAAGAGCGCGACGACACCCCCGAAGCGCTGGACAAAGTGTGGGAAGAGGAAATGGTAAAGTTTGTGGATGATCAGGGCAGCTCCTGTAGCACCGGCGGTGTGGTAGGTCAGCGGCGTCGTGAATTGGAGCAAACCCAAACCATTCACTTGAGTGATCAGCTGATGGCGGATGTTACACCTCGCCCGGCTCAACAACCGGTGAACAACGCCTGAGCGCGTAGGAGGAGATGACAATGTCCTATTTACATACACTGGTGTTTGGGATTTATCCCTATATCGCCTTGGTTGTGATGGTTGTTGGTACCTGGGCGCGCTACGACAACGCCCAGTTCACTTGGCGGGCTCAGTCCACCCAGATATTGACCAAGAAAAACATGGTCTGGGCCAGCGCTCTGTTCCATGTGGGCATACTGATCGTGTTCTTTGGCCATTTGGTTGGGTTGTTAACGCCGCATTTTGCATACGAGTGGTTCATGTCGGCCGGCACAAAGCAGATTATGGCCATCGTAGTGGGTGGTATTGCTGGCACCATGGCCCTTATCGGCGGCGGCGTTCTGACAATGCGTCGGCTAACGGACCCCCGGGTCCGGGCCAGCAGCACCTTTGCTGACGACGCCATTATCGTCATCCTGATGATTCAGCTGGCGCTGGGTATGCTGACCATTTACCCCACGTTGGGCCATCTGGATGGCAGCACCATGCTGTTGCTGGCCGCCTGGGCTCAGGGCATCTTTACCTTTCAGTTTGATGCTGCATCGCACATTGCGGATGTGCACTGGATCTACAAAACCCATATGGCTCTGGGCCTGACGATCTTTGTGCTCTTCCCGTTCACGCGTCTGGTGCACATGCTCAGCGTGCCGGTAGAGTATTTTGGCCGCAAGTACCAGGTTGTGCGCAAGCGGGCTTAGTTTCACTGTGACGAGGGTAATGCCATGCAATTAATACCTACCGGCGAAGCCGAAAAACCCAGAAACCGGTTCCCACCGGTGACCGTTGGCGACACGCTGATCAACGAAGATGACATAGCGCGGGAAATGCAGTATCACCCCGCCGATGAAGCCGCAACCGCCTGGCACGACGCGGCCAAAAGCCTGGTAATACGCCAGCTGCTGCTAGACCAGGCCACGCTGTTGAACCTGCCTGAAGAGCTGGATGAAGAAGACCGTATCGCCAAAGTGCTTGAATCAGAGCTGGGTGTTCCAGACCCGACAGAGCAGGACTGCGAGCGCTTCTTTAACGCCAACCCCAGGCGGTTTTGCAGCCCGGTGGTAATGGCCGTGAGCCACATATTGCTGGCGGCGGCACCGGATGACGTGGCCGAGCTAATGCGCCAGGAAGAAGTAGGGGATCAATTGCTGAAAGCGCTGTTTGAAGGTCGTTCACGGTTTGACGACCTGGCCAAGCAGTATTCAGCCTGCGAATCTCGCCATCAGGGCGGCAGCCTCGGGCAGATCAGCAAAGGCCAGACCGTCGACGAGTTTGAGCGCCCGGTGCTGAATTTGAAGGAAGGCCTGCATTCCGAGCTGATCGAAACCCGTTACGGCTACCACATTGTGCGCGTAGACCAGCGCATTGATGGCCAGCCATTGCCTTACGAGCATGTAAAACCACAAATCCGCCAGTACCTGAGCGAAAGTGTGACCCGTCGCGCCTGCCGCCAGTACTTGCTGGTGTTAGCGGCCGAAGCCGGTGTTGAAGGTGTTGATCTGGAACTGCCGGATTCACCGCTGATGCAATAAATCCGGTTGCGGATTTTAAAAGCAATATGTGCGGCCTGGCTGGAAACAGTGCAGGCCGCACTGCTAATGGGTTACCTCCGAAGAGGGAGCGATTTTTGCGGTCGATCCCTCTAGTATTCATACATAGATTATGAATGCATGAACATGCCAAAGAGGATGCCGCCATGGCGCTGATACAGGCTGCCGATACTCGCACGCAGGACACCCCCATGAACTACTCAAAACCGGTTCTGGTGGCGGTTAAGCCTGGTGACCACGAAGACGGCCTGGCGCTGTTGCGTAGCCACGCCATGTTCAGCGCTCTGGAAGAAGACGACTTGCAAGAGCTTCTGCATCATGCCCGCCGCTTGCGGCTGGGCCATCACCAGTTGCTGTATCGGCAGGACATGCCGGCCCACCACTTCTTCTTTGTATTGTCTGGCCGCTTGCGCTTGTACCGGCTGGATCCATCGGGTATTGACCGTACTCTGGACAGCATCGCGCCAGGCGACTGCATTGCCGAAGTGATGATATACGCCGATCCCGCCCGCTACGCCTGTTACGCCGAAGCCTTGAAAACCAGCGAAGTACTGATGATTCCGGTGAAAGCCTATCAGGATTTGCTGGATACCAATCACAGCTATACTCAGGCCGCCTTGCGCCACTACGCGATGCGCGCCGTGACCCGCTTTCACGATCTTGAAATCATGACGGTTCAGAGCGCCCGCGATCGGTTAATTCGCTATTTAGTAGATTTGTTGCCAGAAGGCAGCGAGCAGGGTGGTGAAGTTGAATTGCCACTGCCCAAATGCCTGGTGGCCTCGCGGCTCGCCATGCAGCCGGAAACTTTCTCACGTATTCTGGCGGATCTGAAAGCCAACGGCTTGGTGCGGGTAAATCGCAGCCGGGTGTTTATTTCCGACCCGAGCAAGTTGATTCAGATCAGCCAATAGTTATCATTTAAGGATTTACCAAATGATCAGCAATTACAGCGAATTGATTGCCGCCACCAAACAGGAACACGAGCCCCAGCGACTGTTGTTTGTGTTCTGCCGTGCCGAGTTGCCAGGCGATGCCACAGCCGACGAACGCGCAGCGTTTAAGCGGGGCGAGGGTGGGGCACTCACGCCGGTTATCTGCGTGGATAAAACACCTGCCGAAGTCGCAGACTTCAGTCAGTTGGTGGAGGAGTCCCGCAGCACCGGCGAGAACTGGGAGGTTGTATTTGTGGCGGCTATGTCTGGCCGTGGTGGCGTTCCTCCGTCCAGCGACGAAACACAGCAGCCGATGACCATGATGGTCGAAAGCATTCGTATGGGCCACGTTGGCAATTACTTGCCTTTGGACGCCAGTGGTGAAGCCGTTAGCCTGGGTTAGCTGTAAGCGCTGATGGCCGTCTGCCATCGGCGCTAATCAGAGATAGGGCGGTATCAACAGCCTCCTAGGTGTATCCCATAAGAGGTATTCTAATTACTTTTAAATAATCTAATCTGTGCAACAACTATAGTCAGCGGGGACATGTTGTGAGTATCCGTTTTAGCAATATCGTAAATCTGATTGTAATGGCGTTGGTACTGGCACTGTTCGCAGGCGTCGACCATGTAAAAGCCGACCCCGTTGACCAGTACCAGCCTGTTTCAGGCCGCCAGGTGATCACGCAAACCCTGCCTCAGGTCACCGAGGTGCGCCCCCGCGAGAGCAATCGCGCCATTGGCGAACTCTTCGCTGGCGAAGAGCTGGTGGGCTACACCTACCAAAGCCTCGACTTCGTGCAAACCCCCGCCTATTCGGGCAAACCCCTGAACATTCAGGTATTGATGAATACCGACGGCGAAATCCTTAAAACCCGCGTAATTCATCACTCCGAGCCAATTCTGCTGATCGGCATTCCCGAGTACAAACTGCACGACTTTACCGACCAGTACACCGGCCTGAAAGCTGATCAGCGGGTGACTGTGGGCGGCAACACCAACGAGCGCAAGGTGGCAGTAGACGGCCTGTCCGGCGCGACCGTTACGGTGATGGTGGTGAACGAAGTCATCATGCGCACGGCCCACAGAGTCGGCGTAGAGCTTGGCCTGGTGGAGGATGCGGGCGTAAAACGGCCACCCATTGCTGAGGTTAATAACGAGCAGTTTGAGCAAGCCAACTGGCAGCAACTGACGGGCGATGGCTCCATTCGCCGCCTGCTGCTGACCCGTGGCCAAGTGGATGACTCGTTTAAAGGCACCGACGCGGAAGGCGTAGAGGCCGCCGCTCCCGATCAGCGTGAAGACGCATTGATAGACCTGTATGCAGCCTATCTGGACGCCCCCACCATTGGTCGCAATCTGCTGGGTGAAAGCCAGTACGAATGGTTGAACTCTCTGCTGAAAGAAGGCGAACACGCCATTGCGGTGATGGCCAGCGGCTCCTATTCGTTCAAGGGCTCCGGCTATGTGCGCGGCGGCATTTTCGACCGCATTCAGATTCGCCAGTTTGGTGACACCTTCAACTTCCGCGACCTCGACTTCTATCGTTTAAGCGATGTGTACAGCGAAGGCATGCCGGACTTTTCCGAAATGGCGATCTTCATCATTCGCCAACAGTACAACTTTGACCCGGGTACGCCCTGGACCCTCGAACTGACCGTAAAGCGCCAGACCGGCCCGCTGGACAGCAAATTCCAGGTGTTCCCGCTGGAATACCAACTGCCCGATCAGTATTACACCCGTGCGGATGTTGTGGTCAGCCAGGAAGAATGGCTGGAAACCCAACCCATGTGGGTGCAAGTGTGGTACCAGAAGCAGTTCCAGATTGTGGTACTGGGCGCAGGCATATTGGTGCTGATGTTTGTTCTGTTCTTCCAGGACTGGCTGGTAAAGCGGCCCAATTTAACCCGCTGGATTCGCCACGGCTTTCTTACCTACACCCTGTTCTTTATTGGCTGGTACGCCTTGGGCCAGTTGTCCATCGTGAACGTGCTGACTTTTGTGCACAGTTTCATGTCTGGTTTTAGCTGGCAGACGTTCCTGATCGACCCGATCATGTTCATATTGTGGGCTGTGGTAGCCGGCATTGTGTTGCTTTGGGGCCGCGCGGTCTATTGCGGTTGGTTGTGCCCGTTTGGTGCGCTGCAAGAGCTGTTGAATGAAATCGCCCGCAAGCTGAAAATACCCCAGTACAGCGTGCCGTTTGCCGTGCACGAACGCCTTTGGGCCATCAAGTACATCATTCTGCTGGTGCTTTTCGGGGTGTCGCTGGAATCCATGGCGATGGCAGAAAGACTGGCGGAAATCGAACCTTTCAAAACCTCCATTACCTTACATTTCGCCCGCACCTGGCCGTTTGTGCTCTACGCGGTGGTGTTGCTGGTGATCAACCTGTTCACCCGCAAGGTGTATTGCCGCTACCTGTGCCCGCTGGGCGCCGCGCTGGCGCTGCCCACCAAGCTGCGGGTATTCGACTGGCTCAAGCGTCGCAAGGAATGTGGCACCCCCTGCCGCCTGTGCGAAAAAGAATGCGAGGTACAGGCTATTCACCCAGACGGCACCATCAATTTCATGGAATGCCACTACTGCCTGGACTGCCAGGTAACTTATTTCGACGACAACAAATGCCCGCCGCTGATTGTGAAGCACCGCGGCAAGCGCCGTGGCCAAAATTCGCCGGGGCGTCCGGAACAGATTCCAGTCGTCGAAGTGAAATGAAAAGCAGTGCCATAACGAAAAAAGAACAACCCCTCAAAACTGAACCGGAGTTGAGCATCATGAACAAAGATCATGAGAAGAATCAAAAAGAACTGGTGAAAACGGAACACACCGGCCTGAGCCGCCGGCGTTTTCTGGGCGCCACCGCGGTGGCTGGTGTTGCCGGTGTAGCGGGCCTTGGCGGCGCAGTCATGAGCCGTGAGGCGTTTGCAGCCGCAGCTAAAGAAGCACGCAATAATATTCAGGTGGGCCCTGGCGAGCTGGATGAGTACTACGGTTTCTGGAGCGGTGGCCACCAGGGCGAAGTGCGGATAATGGGTATACCGTCTATGCGCGAGCTGATGCGTATTCCGGTGTTCAACGTGGATTCAGCAACCGGTTGGGGCCTGACCAACGAAAGCAAAGACGTACTGGGCCACGACAACAAATTTCTGAACGGCGACTGTCACCACCCGCACATCTCCATGACCGACGGCCGTTACGACGGTAAGTACCTGTTCATCAACGACAAAGCCAACACCCGCGTGGCCCGTATCCGTCTGGATATCATGAAGTGCGACAAGATTACCCACATTCCTAACGTGCAGGCCATTCACGGTTTGCGCCTGCAGAAAGTGCCTTACACCAAATACGTGTTTTGCAACGCCGAATATGTGATTCCGCACCCGAACGATGGCAGCGACTTCTCGATGGAGAACAGCTACACCATGTTCAACGCCTTGGATGCGGAAACCATGGAAGTGGCCTGGCAGGTGATTGTCGACGGCAACCTGGACAACACTGACGCTGACTACACCGGCAAATACGCGGCCTCTACCTGCTACAACTCTGAGAAAGCGAAAGATCTTGCCGGTACCATGCGTAACGACCGCGACTGGGTGGTGGTGTTTAACGTTGAACGCATCGAACAAGCGGTCAAAAACGGCGACTTCAAAACCCTGGGTGATTCCAAAGTGCCCGTTGTGGATGGCCGTAGTAAATCCCCGTTAACCCGTTACATTCCGGTGCCGAAGAACCCGCACGGCGTGAACACGTCACCGGATGGCAAGTACTTCATTGCTGCCGGCAAGCTGTCGCCAACCTGTTCGGTGATTGCCATCGACAAACTGGATGATGTGTTTGACGACAAAATCGAGCTCCGTGACGTGATTGTTGCTGAGCCCGAGCTGGGTCTCGGGCCTCTTCACACCACGTACGATGGCCGCGGTAACGCCTACACCACGCTGTTTATCGACAGCCAGGTGGTGAAGTGGAACATTGCGGATGCTATCAAGCATTACAACGGTGAAGACGTAAACTACCTGCGCCAGAAACTGGATGTGCATTACCAGCCGGGCCACAACCACGCGTCGCTGACCGAAACCCGCGATGCCGATGGCAAGTGGCTGGTGGTGTTGTCGAAGTTCTCGAAAGACCGTTTCCTGCCGGTTGGCCCTTTGCACCCGGAGAACGATCAGCTGATCGATATTTCTGGCGATGAAATGAAGCTGGTGCACGATGGCCCGGCCTTCGCCGAACCACACGATTGCATTATGGTGCGTCGTGATCAGATCAAAACCAAGAAAATCTATACCCGTGACGATCCGTACTTCGCCAGTGCCCGCGCCCAGGCCGAGAAAGACGGTATCACGCTGGAAGGCGATAACAAGATCATCCGCGACGGCAAAAAAGTGCGCGTTTATATGACGTCGGTGGCGCCTATTTACGGTACAACCGAGTTCACCGTGAAGCAGGGTGACGAGGTGACGGTGTATGTGACCAACCTGGACACTATTGAAGACGTTACCCACGGCTTTTCGGTGGTGAACCACGGTGTGAGCATGGAAATCAGCCCGCAGCAGACGTCGTCGGTGACGTTCGTGGCGGATAAGCCAGGTGTGCATTGGTACTACTGCAACTGGTTCTGTCACGCTCTGCATATGGAGATGACGGGGCGGATGTTGGTCGAAAAGGCCTGATTAAGTGGTTTGGCCGGAGCCCTGTTCTAAGGCTCCGGCTTTTTACTTTGGAGAAGCAAGACACTGAAAGAGCACTTTCCAAAACACGCTCAAGCCCATCCCTGGGGCGCTTGAGCTCCGCCATCCATGGCTCCGCACAGTTTTGGAAAGTGCTCTTCCAGTGTCCTGCCCGAGAGTCGGTAATCGCGCCGCAGATGGGTTTGGGCAGATACTTGAAAAGTCTTTTTACTTCGGTTCGCCAGAGTTTGGCGGTTTTTACCTTACTGAGTAATCATTGATGCACCAACTTTTACGCGTAGTGGCGGTTTTCACCGTCGCTTTGCTGTCGCTAACCGCACAAGCGGATATCCAGCAACAACTGGACGCACTGGAGCCGGGGGCGGTTTTTGAGCTGCCGCCTGAACAGGTTTCACCGATCGTTATCCGGGTAGCGGATGTGACGGTGCGCTGCCATGCCGATACGGTGATTGATGGCGGCGGCGAGGGCAGAACCGTTCATATTGTGGCGGCAGGGGTGACGTTTAGCGGCTGCACGGTGCGTAACTGGGGTTCAGACCTTAACAAGCTGGACGCGGCAATTTTTGTGGCCCGTGAGGCTCAGGGCGTTACGGTTGCGGATAATAACTTGCAGGGTCCGGCGTTTGGGGTGTGGTTGGATGCTACGCCGGATGCGACGGTTCTTGGCAATGTGATTCGTGGCGATGCCAGTATGCGCTCCAACGATCGGGGCAATGGCATTCATTTGTTCAATGTTCAGGGCGCGCTGATTGAAGGCAATGATATTCGTCAGACCCGCGATGGGATTTATATTGAAACCTCTAACAACAACCGCATTCGTAACAATGTGATGGCCGATTTGCGCTATGGCATTCATTACATGTATTCGATGGACAATCTGCTGGAAAACAATGTTACCCGTAATACGCGCACCGGCTATGCGTTGATGCAGAGTAAGCGGTTGACGGTGCTGAACAACCGTTCCGAGAACGATGAGAATTACGGCATTCTGATGAACTTTATTACCCAGTCCGAGCTGCGGGGTAATGTGGTTACCGGTGTGTCCAAGGGGCAGTTTGCCGGGGCGGCGATGTCCGGTGCCGAGGGTAAGGCGGTGTTTATTTACAACTCTCTGTACAACATCTTTACCGATAACGTGTTTGCCAACAGCAATATTGGCATTCACTTAACCGCCGGTTCGGAAGACAACACGATGTTCAACAATGCCTTCGTGAATAACCAGCGCCAGGTAAAGTATGTGGCCACCCGCACCCAGGAGTGGTCGAAAGACGGCGTGGGTAATTACTGGAGTGACTACCTGGGCTGGGATCGTAACCAGGACGGCACCGGTGACGTTCCTTACGAGCCTAATGATAACGTCGATCGTCTTCTATGGACCTATCCGGAAGCCAAAGTGCTGATGTTCAGCCCGGCGGTGGATACCCTGCGCTGGGTGCAGGATGCGTTTCCGGTGATCAAGGCCGCCGGGGTTCAGGATTCCCATCCGCTGATGTATCCACCTGAGCCCGAACGCGTTCCATCGGCTGTTTCTAACCCGAATTCTGCGGAGCCGCAATGAGCTGTTTTCGTCTTGAAAATGTCAGTTACCGTTACGACAAAGCCACTGTGCTGCAGGGTGTGGATTTGCGCCTGGAGCCTGGGGAAATTCTGGGCCTGTTTGGCCACAACGGCGCTGGTAAAACCACCACCATCAAGCTGATTCTGGGTCTAATGCAGCCGGTAGGGGGTTCTTTGTCGGTGCTGGATGGCAGTGCGGGCGACCCCCAGGTAACCCGGCACATCGGTTATTTACCGGAAAACGTGATGTTCTACCCGCAGCTGACCGGCCGTGAAATTCTGGCGCACTTCGCTCGTCTGAAAGGTGCAGACTTGCGCCAGGTGCCGGAGCTGCTGACCCAGGTTGGGTTAGACGATGCCATGGAAGCGCGGGTGAAAACCTATTCGAAGGGCATGCGCCAGCGCCTGGGCCTGGCTCAGGCGTTATTGGGCAAGCCAAAACTGCTGATGCTGGACGAACCCACGGTGGGGCTTGACCCGGTCGCGACCGCCGATCTGTACCGACTACTGCGCATCTTGCGTGATAGCGGCACCGGCATTGTGCTTTGTTCCCACGTGTTGCCGGGTGTGGAGCCTTATATCGACCGCGCGGCGATTCTGACCGACGGCGCCTTGAAGGCCACCGGCAATCTGGAAGCGCTGCGGCGCCAGGCCAATATGCCGGTCACGTTGATGCTGGAGCCGACGGGCTCTCTGGATTCCCTGGAAAACGTCATTCGTCAGTGCGAAAGCGCCACCAGCCCGGTGATGAAATCGGTGAACAACCGTTTGCAGGTTGATGTACGCCCCGCCGATAAAATGCCACTGCTGACGGCGCTAATGGCCTCCGGCGAAGTGGCGGACGTGGGCATTCACCAGCCCACCCTGGAGGACATTTACGTGCACTTTATTGGCTCCGGTGGCCTGGCTCACCGTGGGGGTTTGCAATGAACAGCGTATGGACCATCGCCCGTAAAGAGCTTAGCGACAGCTTGCGTAACCGCTGGCTGCTGGCCATTGCTGTTGTGTTTGCTGTTCTGGCCGTGGGCATCGCCTGGTTTGGTGCGGCTGCGTCCGGTCAGGTCGGCTACGCATCTACCCCCGCGACCATCGCCAGCCTGGCCAGCCTGGGCATCTTCCTGATTCCGTTGATCGCGCTGCTACTGGCCTATGATGCGATCGTTGGCGAAGACGAAGGCGGCACTTTATTGCTGCTTATGACCTATCCCCTTAGCCGCGGTCAGTTGTTGTTCGGCAAGTTTCTGGGCCACGGCCTGACTTTGGCGTTTGCCACGATTCTGGGTTTTGGTGTAGCGGGTATTGCCATTGCCGTGCTGGTAGAAGACGTAGGCATTATAAGCCTGGCACTGGCGATGCTGCGATTTATTGGCTCTACCATTTTGTTGGGCTGGGGCTTTATAGCCCTGGCTTATGTGGTGAGCGTGCGCGCTAGCGAGAAGCCGGTTGCCGCGGGCCTGGCCTTGGCGATCTGGTTTTTCTTTGTGCTGGTGTTCGACCTACTGCTACTGGGCTCACTGGTGGCCAGCGAAGGCAAGCTAAACCCGGAACTGCTGCCCTGGTTGCTGATGCTGAACCCGACAGATATCTACCGTTTGTTGAATATTCTGGCCTTTGGTGAGGGTCGTCAGCTCAGTGGAGTGCTGAGTCTTGGCAACGACTTGCCCATCGGCCAAAGCGGCCTTTGGCTGGGGTTGGTGCTGTGGTGCGTAGCGCCGTTGACTCTCGCCTGGGCGTTATTTCGCAAACGTCGGATTTAAAGCTCTCTGCATGTGTTTCAGGTTGCTGTCACTCAAAAACTGTTCCTTAGAATGGAGTTTTTCCGGATGAGTATCGTTAACGAAGGTCGTCGGTTTACCAGGGTGCCCGCCCTGAGATTGTTGCTGTTGCTCGCGGGCTTTTTCGCGCTGGCAGGCTGTTCTGAGCCGACAACGCAAAGCACAATAGAAAAACCGGCGGCGGTGCATATGGAAGACGGCGACGAGTGCCACGTTTGCGGTATGGCAATAACAGGCTTCCCCGGGCCGAAAGGGGAGGTGATTACCGAGAAGCAACAGCAGGTACACAAGTTTTGCTCCACAAAAGACATGTTCTCTTGGGTGTTGCAGCCAGAAAACGTAAAGCGCGATCACACTCTGTACGTTCACGACATGGCGCAATCCGAATGGGACAGCCCGGTGGATACGGCGCTAATCGATGCCCGCGAGGCGTTTTACGTTATTGGCTCCGAGCGCTTGGGCGCCATGGGCCCCACGCTGGCGTCGTTTGCAGACAGCACGGCTGCCGACGGTTTTGCCGCTGAATTCGGTGGCCAGGTAAAAGCGTTTGCTGACATTACAATGGATGATTTAAACGCTGCCCGTCCGGCAGCTATGGATCATGGCTCTACGGGGCAAGGCTCCATGAATCACGGTTCGATGGAACACTGATCACACCGCAACCAGGGGGGCAGACCGCTTGGCGGACTGACTCCCAAAACACGCCTTAAAACGTCCCTGTGCGGCTTGGGCTCCGCCATCCATGGCTCTGCACAGTTTTGTGAGGCGGTTCCAACCAGCACTTTTCTGATTTTGTTCTGTCGCCATTTTTTACTGAAAACGCTTGGGGATGCCGCCAAGGCTTTTGCGGCTGACCAAGCGTTGACGAATGGCGGCGGGCCGTAGCAGGTGTCCCAGTTTTGGCGTACTTTTTCCAGGTTGCCGTTAATGCCGCCACTGCACACCACGGTGTTGGCGATGCCGCGGCCGCAGCCCCAGGCTATGTGGTCGTCGGCTTGAAATTCGCCGGCGCGCAGCCAGTCTGCCAGTAGCAGTTCGGGGCTGTCTTTTATGCGGTTACGGGCCTGTTCCGCGGTGCCTGTAAGCAGCATGCCACCGAAGGCATCGTTGGCCTGGCCACCCAGAGCTCCGTCTGGCGAGCCGTCCAGTAATGCAACGGTATAGCCGCAATCTAAGAGTTCCAGCGCGGTTACAATGCCGGCCAGGCCGGCACCGATCACGGCAACGTCGGTTTGATAGTTTTTCATGGCGTTTTATGATTGGTTTTGTTAAAGAGCACGTTAGAACAGCATAGCAACCGCGCAAAGTTTGTGTGAAAAATAAGCGAAGTTGAAGTTAATGGGGCTAGCCAACAAAAAACCCCGCGATGCGGGGTTTTCCGGTTCTGTTGAGGCTTTTGTTTGCCTGGAGTGCGTCTGAGGTCTGCTTGAAGCGCGCCTTGGTCCGCCTTAGCCGCCGGTCATGTTCATAAAACGCAGCACCTGCACCTCACCGTTGACGGAAAAGTGGTGTTTTTCCGGTTTTAAATCCATCGCCTGGGCGATGGCATCTTGCAGGCGTTGGTCAGAAATGGGGTTAGCGCGCAGTACTCGACGCAGGTCCACGGAGTGTTCATTGCCCAGACACAGCAGAAGGCGGCCTTCCACGGTGACCCGCACCCGGTTACAGGTAGAGCAGAAGTTGTGGGAATGGGGTGAAATAAAACCAACCTGAATCGGGCTGTCTGTCATGCGGTAATAGCGCGCCGGACCACCGGAGTCTGCGGTGGCAGGCACCAGCTCGTGATGGCGGGTAATGATCTCGCGCACTTCGTCGCTGGTGCAAAGGGCTTCGCCGCGATCGTGTTCGGAAATCTCGCCCAGGGGCATTTCTTCAATAAAGGTGATGTCTACCTGCTTGCGGCGGGCGTACTCAACCAGTTCGGGCACATCCTGATCGTTGCGGCCCTTCATCACTACCGTGTTCAGTTTAATGCCACGGAAGCCGGCCTCGCGGGCGGCGTCTATGCCGTCAAGCACCTTTGACAGTTTGCCCGTGCGGGTAATGCTGTGAAATTTATCGGCGTCTAGCGAATCCAGGCTGATGTTCAGGCGATGAAGTCCTGCTTTGCGCAGCGGCTCTGCCATGGAGGACAGCTGGTTGCCGTTGGTGGTCATGGCGAAATCACGCAGGCCATAACTACCGATTTCTTTTACCAGATCAACAATGCCCTTTCGCACCAGTGGTTCACCGCCGGTCAGGCGTATTTTTTCGGTGCCCAGCTCCACAAAATTGCGCGCCAGCCTGGCGATTTCTTCCAGGGTGAGTACCTGTTGACGGGGCAGAAACGTCATGTCTTCTGCCATGCAGTAAACACAACGGAAGTCGCAACGGTCGGTCACCGATAAACGCACGTAATTGATGGTGCGCCCGAAGCGATCTGTCAGCTTAGTGTTAGACATTGGCACGGTTCCCGTAGCAGCCAGTTCGAATCTTTCAGAAGTTATAGCACAGAGTATCGCAGACCACAGCGTGAAATCCGATACCACTGGCGGGGTAGCTTTGCCTGAATTTGGAGGGCACATCATCTAGATCATTCGCAGGTCAGAAAAGATTGTGCTTTTCTTAAAGATAACTATAAAATAGATCTTTAAAGATGGCAGAGGGTAAAAAGATGGAAAAGATGCTGTTTCGTGCCAATAGCGCAATTGTCTGGTCGGTGCTGGGCCTGCTGGTGAGCGTTGCTCTGGCTTACCCGTTGGCGGGCTGGTTGCCAATGATGCTGCAGGTTCTGGCCCACATTGGCACCTTGTTGTTCGCGGTGGGTATCAAAATTGCCTACATTGTGAGGCTGGTTTTTCTGAGTCGTTTGGGCAGACCGGTCCACTGATCAAGGTTATACTGAAGCTATAGTTTAATGGCTGTGAGATCAGCACTATGAGTAACCATTATCGCAAAACCGGATTCCGTGTACTCGCGTATATCTCGATGTTTTTTGCGATGGTCGGCGTGGTTCTTCCGGTGTTACCGACCACCCCTTTTGTTTTGCTGGCTGCTTTCTTTGCCAGCAAGGGGTCGCCGGCCTTTGCTTTTTGGTTAGATAATCACCCTAAGTTTGGCCCTGTTATTTTGCAGTGGCGCACCCGCCAGGCCGTTCCGGCCAGTGCCAAAGCGCTTGCCTGCTCGATGATGACGCTAAGCTGGGGTTTTTTGTTCTGGGGCGGCGCTAAGCCGCTGGTTTTAATAATAGTGGGGATTACGCTGGTGGCTGTTGCATGCTATTTGCTGACCCGTCCGACCTATTGATGTCAGTTGTATGCTAGCTGGAGTAGTTTATGCACATTACCCGTTATACCGATTATTCCCTGCGAGTGCTGGTTTACCTGGCGGCTTGTGGCGACCGGCTGGTTACCATTCAGGACGTAGCCGATGCCTATGATATTTCCAAGAACCACCTGATGAAGGTGGTGCACCAGCTCAACATTAAGGGCTACATAGAAACAGTGAGAGGCAAAAATGGTGGCATGCGGCTGCGGCGTCTGCCGAGCTCCATCAATATTGGTGCTTTAGTGCGCGATACCGAGCCGGATTTCAATCTGGTTGAGTGCTTTTCCGCGAACAATCAGTGTTGCATTACCCCGGTTTGCGGTTTGCAATCGATGTTACGGGAAGCCTTGCAGGCCTTTTTAGCAACCCTGGACACCTACACCCTGGCCGATGTGGTGCAGCAGCCACAGCAATCGCAGTTGCTGCGGCTGCTACAGATCAGCTAGTGTCGCTTTTCGCAGCCGGCTTCTTTTTTGCAGCCGGTTTAGGCTTGCGCGGGCTGGGCTTTTTCTTTGGCGCTAACACCAGGGTTCTAAGTTCTTCCAATGCTTCCCCGGTATACACCGCTAATTTTTGCATGCTTGGCAAGGTGTCGCGGCAACCGGTAAAGCCAAAGTTCAACGATCCGGCATAGCTCAAGCAAGTAATGTTCAGCGCTCCGCCGTGTGTAATCAGAGACACCGGATACATGGCCTCCAGTTTCGCGCCTTCGTAATAAAGATCTTCGGTGGGCCCCGGAACGTTAGAGATTGTCACGTTCCATACCGGTCGCATGCGCCCGCCCAAGCCAGACATCAGCTGCAATATGTAGGGCGACATCAGCATCATGGTGTATTGGGTCAACGCTTTTTTAGGCAACTTTTGCAAGTGCTCTTTGGCTTTGCACGAGGATTCCTTGATGGATTGCAGGCGCGTTAACGGGTCGGGTTCGTTGGTGGCCAGGGCGGCAATCATAAAGCTGATCTGGGTGCCGGTGGCGTCGTCGCCTGCAGGACGAATATTAACCGGGATACCTGCGGTCAGCGACGTTTCTGGCAGGTCGTCCTGCTCCAGAAGAAAGCGCCGCAGCGCGGTGCCGCACAAATACAGCACAATGTCGTTCATTGAACCGCCAGACGCTTTGGCCATGGCTCTTATGTCTGCCTGCCGGAACTGCTGGGTGGCAAAACGGCGCTGGCCGGTAACCCGATGATTGATTTTGGAAGTCGGCCCAGTGAAAGGAGCGGTCAGGCCGTCTTCCGGATGGCGCACCGAGTGAATCAGGCGATTGCTGGCCTGCCACAGCCGCGGCGCCAGATCCAACTGCAGCTTGAGAGCGCCCATGGCTTGGGAAATGGCGCCCGGTACGCTGGCTTCGCTGTCGGTCTTGCTGCCGCGCCGGCTTTCCGGCCTTACTGACCAGGGCGGCAGCATGCCGCGCTCGTCGGGGGATTTGCTCAGTACTCTTTGCAGCAGTCGCACGCCGCTGATGCCGTCAATCATGCAGTGGTGCATCTTGGTGTACAGGGCAAAACGGTTGTGTTCCAGCCCTTCGATCATGTGGCATTCCCACAGCGGCCGCGACAGGTCCAGCGGATTGGAGTGCAGGCGCGATACAAGTACTCCCAGTTCCCGTTCATCGCCGGGTTTTGGCAAGGCCGAGTGGCGTACGTGATAGTCCAGATCAATGTGCTTGTCGTGCTTCCAGGTGGGCGCTAAAACGCGACCTAGAAAACTTGGCCATACCAGCTTGCATCCCCAGGGGAGCTCAACATTACCGGCTTGCTTCATGCTTTTGACCAGGTCGCCGGTGAAGGTAGGCGCGGCGTTTTCGGGCAGGCTGAAAATTTGCAAGTTGCCCACGTGCATGGGGGTATCGTCAGACTCGACCGCTAGCCAAGACGCATCCAATGTTGCCAGGCGTTTCATTCCGTGCGCACCCCTACTGTATCTGGAACATGAAAAAAGGGCGGTGAGCCCTGATCTGTCAGTATATGAGGTACTGTCACGATAAACGAATGCTGACACAAGAAAATTCTGTAGAAACGGCAAGACTGAAAGCGGGAGAACAGAGGCTGGAACGGGACGGCCGCCTGGTTGAGCGCGGCTGAACCGCCGCCATTAAGCACTTGGCGCTGCCGGCGGGCACTGATATTCCTCCACCACCGTGCCGTCGCTTACGCTTTGAAGATGCACATCGAAGCCCCACAACCGGTGTATGTGGCGCAGCACTTCTTCGCTGTCGTCCGCTAGCGGCCTACGCTCATTCACAATGTGGCGCAGGGTCAGCGAACGGTCGCCACGCAAGTCTACATTCCATACCTGAATATCCGGCTCGCGACTGCTCAGGTTGTATTGCCGCGCCAACTTTTCTCGCAGGGTGCGGTAACCGGTTTCATCGTGAATGGCGGTCACCAGGTAGGCGTCTTCCTCATCGTCGTTTTCAATGGCAAACAGCTTTAGATCGCGCATCACTTTGGGCGACAGAAACTGCTGGATGAAGCTCTCGTCTTTGAAGTTTTTCATGGCGAAATGCAGGGTTTCCCGCCAATCGGAGCCGGCAATGTCCGGGAACCATTCGCGGTCTTCGTCTGTGGGCTGTTCGCACAGACGACGCAGATCGGTGAAGATCGCAAACCCCAAGGTGTAGGGATTTATGCCGGAATAATAACGGCTGTTGAACGGCGGTTGGTACACCACCGCAGTATGGCTAGCCAACAGTTCCAGCATAAAACCATCGGTTACCAGCCCTTTGTCGTACAGGGCGTGAATTAGGGTGTAGTGCCAGAAAGTCGCCCAGCCTTCGTTCATCACCTGGGTTTGCCGCTGAGGGTAAAAGTACTGGCCCAATTTACGCACAATGCGAATAATTTCCCGCTGCCAGGTTTCCAGCAAAGGTGCGTTCTTTTCAATGAAATACAGGATGTTTTCCTGGGCCTCCTCCGGGAAACGCTTTTTCTTACTTTCAGGGTCGCTGTCATCGGTGGGCAGGGGAATGGTGCGCCACAAATCGTTGATGCGGCGCTGCTGGTATTCCTCGCGTTCGGTTTGGCGCAGCTTTTCTTCGCCGGCGGAAATGGGCGACGGCCGCTTGTAGCGATCCACTCCGTAGTTCATCAGCGCGTGGCAGGAGTCTAGTACCTCTTCCACCGCGTCTACACCGTGGCGTTCTTCGCATTCGGCGATGTAGTGCCGTGCAAAAACCAGATAATCAATAATCGCACTGGCGTCGGTCCAGGTGCGAAACAGGTAGTTGCCTTTAAAGAAAGAATTGTGACCATAGCAGGCGTGGGCAATCACCAGCGCTTGCATGGGCAGGGTGTTCTCTTCCATCAGGTAGGCGATGCACGGGTCTGAATTGATGACGATTTCATAGGCCAACCCCATTTGCCCGCGCTGGTAACCTTTTGAGGTGTTGAGGAATTGCTTGCCGAACGACCAGTGGTTGTAGCCTACCGGCATGCCCACAGAGCTGTAGGCGTCCATCATCTGTTCAGCGCTGATCACCTCCACCTGGTTGGGGTAGGTGTCCAGGCCGAACTCGGCTGCACATTTTGCAATTTCTTCGTCGTAGCGCTGTATCAGGTCAAAGGTCCATTCTGACCCGGTCGAAATCGGCTCCCGTGCTTTTAATGCCTTAGGCGGCACGGGCGGGGTGTCAACGCGCGGTGCGCGGTCGTCGTGTTCACTCATGCGGCTTTCCTCTCGAACAGCCGGCGGAAGACCGGGTAAATATCGCTGGCATCGGCAATTTGCTGCATCGCGAATGCGTGCGGAAAGCGCGCCAGAATCTTCTCGTATTCGTACCAGAGCATCTGGTGGTTCTGGGGCGTAATCTCGATGTAGGCGTAATACTGCACCAGCGGAAGCAGCCGGTCTGTTAACAGTTTGCTGCACACCGGGGAGTCGTCATTCCAGTTGTCGCCGTCGGATGCCTGGGCGGCGTAAATGTTCCACTCCGCCGGTGAATAGCGGCTGTCGATGATTTTCTGCATCAGCTTCAGGGCGCTGGACACAATGGTTCCTCCGGTTTCCCGCGAATAAAAAAACTCTTCTTCGTTTACCTCTTTGGCGCTGGTGTGGTGGCGAATAAATACTACGTCGATTTTTTTGTAGTTCTTCTGCAAGAACAGATACAGCAAAATAAAGAAGCGTTTAGCGATGTCCTTGTGGGTTTGAGTCATAGAGCCGGATACGTCCATCAGGCAGAACATCACCGCGCTGGTGGCCGGTTGCGGTTGCTTCAGGTGCTGGCGGTAGCGCAGGTCGATTTCGTCAATAAACGGAATGCGTTTCACGTTGGCTTTCAGCCGTGTAATTTCTTCTTCCAGAACCTGAATCTGGTCGGCGTGGCTGAACGCAGTATTCAGGTCATCCGGCGCAACTTTCAGCGCCGCAAGCTGCTCTTCCAGTTCGCGGATTTTACGTCGGCGGGCTCCGCTTAAGCTCAGGCGGCGAGCGTGGGCTCCGCGTAAAGAACGAATAACATCCAGCTTGGCGGGCACCCCCTGAGTGCTAAAACCAGAGCGTACGTATTTGAACGACTCGGTGTCTTTCAGGCGTTTGCGCACCAGATTAGGCAGCGCCAAATCGTCAAACAGGAAGTTCAGGAACTCTTCTTGGGTAATCTGAAAGGCGAATTCATCCATTCCCTCGCCATCTTGGCTGGCCTGGCCATTGCCTTGCCCCTGCCCACCACCGTCAGGCGGTTTGGGCAGGGTGTCGCCGGCCAGAAACTCCTGGTTGCCGGGGTGCACCACTTCCTGGCGCCCACCTTGGCCGTGGTGAAAAATCGGCTCCTGAATGTCGCGGTTGGGAATGCTCACGCTCTCCCCGTGCTCCACATCGGTAATGGAGCGCTTTTTCACCGCTTCAGCCACGGCCTTCTTTATGTGATGGCGGTAACGGCGCAGGAATCGTTCCCGATTCACTGCGCTTTTGTTTTTACCGTTCAGGCGCCGGTCAATAATGTGGGTGCTTCCCATAACGCTTCCCTCTATAAAGTGCGCCATAAAGCGCGCTATTCAGTGCATCCGCTATCGGTTAATGGGATTTGCGAACCCGCAGGTACCACTCGGCCAGCAACCGCACCTGTTTCTCGGTATAACCGCGGTCTATCATCCGGTCAACGAACTGCTTGTGCTTTTTCTGGTCTTCGTTACTGGCTTTGGGATTGAATGAAATCACCGGCAGCAGGTCTTCGGTGTTCGAGAACATTTTCTTCTCGATTACACTGCGCAGTTTTTCATAGCTCAGCCAGGAAGGGTTGTCGCCCTGGTTATTGGCACGGGCACGCAGCACAAAGTTGACTACCTCGTTGCGGAAATCTTTGGGGTTGCTGATGCCCGCCGGCTTCTCGATTTTCTCCAGTTCTTCGTTAATAGAGACTCTGTCCAGAATTTCCCCGGTGTCCGGGTCGCGGAATTCCTGGTCTTGAATCCACAGGTCGGCATAGGTGACGTAGCGGTCGAACAGGTTCTGGCCGTATTCGCTGTAGCTTTCCAGATACGCAGTCTGAATTTCTTTACCAATAAACTGCACGTAGTGGGGGGCCAGAAATTCCTTGATGTAGCGCAGGTAGCGCTCCTGAATCTCGGGCTGGAACTGTTCCTGTTCAATTTGCTTTTCAATCACATACAGCAAATGCACCGGGTTAGCGGCCACTTCGTTGGTGTCGAAGTTGAACACTTTCGACAGGATTTTGAAGGCGAATCGGGTGGACAGGCCATCCATGCCTTCATTCACACCGGCCGCATCGCGGTATTCCTGAATCGATTTGGCCTTGGGGTCGGTGTCTTTGATGTTCTGGCCATCGTAGACCCGCATTTTCGAGAAAATACTGGAATTGTCCGGGTCTTTTATGCGTGACAGCACAGAGAACTGGGCCAACATGTCTAGGGTGTCCGGCGCGCAGGGCGCACCCGCTAGGGAACTGTGTTCCAGCAGCTTGCGATAGATATCCACTTCTTCGGTTACCCGCACGCAGTAGGGCACTTTTACAATGTACACACGGTCCAGGAAGGCTTCGTTGTGTTTGTTGTTGCGGAAGGTCTGCCACTCTGATTCGTTAGAGTGAGCCAGGATAACGCCATCAAAGGGCACAGAGCCCATGCCTTCGGTGGTGTTGTAGTTGCCTTCCTGGGTGGCGGTCAGCAGCG
This sequence comes from Marinobacter sp. LV10R520-4, assembly GCF_002563815.1. NCBI lineage: Bacteria > Pseudomonadati > Pseudomonadota > Gammaproteobacteria > Pseudomonadales > Marinobacteraceae > Marinobacter > Marinobacter sp. LV10R520-4. Next base: position 2,358,622 of record NZ_PDJM01000001.1, read on the forward strand.
GGTGCAGAACTTTGATGGGCGCCTTGAACATCTCTACAAATTCAAGTAAGCCCTGGTTGGCTTTGCACAGGCCACCGCTGAAGCTGTAGGCGTCTGGGTCATCCTGGGAATAGTCTTCCAGCATGCGGATATTCACCTTGCCAACCAAAGCGGAAATATCCTGGTTGTTGTCGTCACCCGGTTCGGTTTTGGATACGCCGACCTGGTCCAGAATGGACGGATAACGTTTCACCACCCGGAACTGGCTGACGTCGCCGCCAAATTCGTGCAGGCGCTTCACGGCCCAAGGCGACATGATGCTTTTTAGATAACGCGGGGGGATGCCGTATTCTTCGTGCAGAATTTCGGTGTCTTCAGCTGGATCAAACAAGCCCAATGGCGACTCGTTCACCGGAGAGCCCTTGATGGCGTAAAACGGTATCTTCTGCACCAGAGATTTAAGTTTTTCTGCCAGTGACGATTTACCACCGCCTACCGGGCCCAGCAGGTATAAAATCTGTTTCTTTTCTTCTAGCCCTTGGGCGGCGTGGCGGAAGAAAGACACGATGTTTTCCACCGCTTCTTCCATGCCGTAGAATTCGGAAAATTCCGGATAGCGTTTGATCATTTTATTGGAAAAGATACGCGACAACCGGGTATCACGTGAGGTGTCTATCAGTTCGGGTTCGCCAATAGCCAGTAGTAAACGTTCGGAAGCGCTGGCGTAAGCGCCGGGGTCGTTTTTGCAGATCTCCAAGTATTCCTCTAGAGAAAATTCTTCTTCTTGAGTCCTTTCGTAACGGTTTTTATACTGTTGCAGAATGCTCATGAATGCCCCTCGCTTGCAATGGTTTAGCCGTTCGTAACGCGTATTCCTCATTATGTGTTGTTGCCGCCCGCCTGGGCCGGACTGCCCTCAGCTCGACGTGCGTACTATGACTAGTTATAGAGTTGTTTTTTGTTTTTGGCCTACTTATCGGAAGCTTAGTTTAGCTTTGCCTGTTTGGACAGTGGCTTAACGGTGGCGGTTCCGTGGCCAACCGATAAATCCGCCCAATCAGCGTTTGTGTAGCCGGAACACACTTTCCGTGGCGCTGCCCAGGCCTTTGCGTTTGGCGAAGGGATCGTCTTTCCCCATGCTGTTTTGGCGCAGGCGCTCAACGGTGAAGTCATCGCTGAACAGTTCGTACACCTCGCTGTCAGTCACGTTGAACGGCGGACCGGTCATTTCACTGCCGTCGTAATCCAGGGTAATCAGCAGTATGTCGCAGCTCTCAGGCAAGATAGCGCTCAGGTGGCTGGCATAGCGCTGGCGCATGGACGGCGGCAGGGCAATCAGCGCGGCACGGTCGTATACCCAGCGCACGTTTTTTACGTCCGCCGGAGATAGCTGGTAAAAATCACCGCACCACAATTCCAGGGTGTCGTCATGGCAGAAACGGGTAAACGGCGAACCGGGTGTCACCATTACTTTTTCGCCGGCTTCTTCAAAAAAATCTTTGCAGGCAATGCTGCTGAGCTCTACGCCCAGAATGGGGTGGCCGCGATCGTGAAGCCACCAGATGTCATGGGATTTACCGCACAGCGGCACCAGAACCTGGCTTTTTTCCGGCCCTGTCAGGTCTGGCCAGTGCTCGTGCAAATAGTGATTGACCGACTCTTGGTGGAATCCGATCTCTTTGCGTTCCCAGCGGGTATGCCAAAATTCATGATCCATAATTTCGCCTTTTGCGATTGGTTTTGACGTGTGGGGCAGAATTTCGCCGTATGATGATATTAGGAATAGTATCAGTATAGGCAAAATTGGGCGGCTTGGGCCGCACCTTGTAAGCTCAGGGAGTGTTTGAGTGGAAGTTGTGTTTCGTTTTTTGGTGGCCGCTTTTCTAGCAACGCTGATGGTGGGGTGTTCTTCGTTCCAGCAAAAAAATCAGATGAACGCGTTTAATGATGCTTACGCGGTAGGCGATTACGACCTTGCGTTGCAAGCGGTGAGCTTCAAAACCGCCAAGGGTAAGGCTGTAGATCCCGATGAACATTTGCTGGATCTGTTGCATCAGGCCGAGTTATACCGGTTGTTGGGCCGCTATCAGGAGGCCACCAACACCTATGATTTGGCGGAAGAGGGTATGAAGAACCTGGACCTGGCCAATATTCTGGAACAATCGTCAACGGCCTTCATGGCGTTGATGGTGAACGACTCCGAGCGCGACTATCAAGCGCTGATGTCGGAGGCGATTCTCGTCAACACCTACAAGGGCCTGGCGTTTCTGGCCGAGGGCAATAACGAATTTGCGCGTGTCGAGTTTAACCGGGCGGATGACCGTACACGGCGTGCGGTGGAATACTTCAGTAAGGAAATCACCGAACAGCGGGCGGCGCTGAACCAGCAGGCGCAGAGCGGACAAAACACGGCAGCTATGGTTCGCAACAGTCTGAGTAACCAAAGCCTGCGCAATGGGGTGTCGCAGCGCTACGAGGGAGGATCTGAGTGGTCGGTGCTGCCTGAGTTTATTGTGCCGGCCAGCACATATCTGCATGGCCTGTTCTTCCTGGCCAACGCCGGTGGCCGCGCCGATTACGAAAAAGCCGCCACGTCCCTCACACGTGTTGCCGCTATGAACAGCGCTAGTGGTGTTCTGCAGCGTGACGCCAAACTTGCCGAGGCGCTGGCCGCAGGCCAGCAGTCGATAGCTGAACTTGGCCCGCAGGTGTGGGTTGTTTATGAAAACGGTCTGGGCCCGGTATTGGAAGAAACCCGGATTGATGTGCCTTTGCTGTTGTTTCATGGCAATCAGCAGGCACCCGCTTACTTTGGCATTGCACTGCCCAGATACAGAGACCGTGCGGCTGTTCCGGGGAGCCTGGGGGTGCTTGCCGGCGCTGATGTTGCGGTGCAAACAGAGTTCATATCGGACATGGGGTCGGTGATTCGCACTGAAATGAAAGAGCGATTCCCCGGTGTTTTAGCACGGGCAGTATCGTCTGCTGTGATAAAAGCGGTCATCCAGAACGAAGCTGCAGAAAAGTTTGGCGTTTGGGGTCAGCTCGGTGCTGCCGCGCTGACCATTGCCACTACCCAGGCTGATTTACGCAGCTGGCAGGCGTTGCCTGACCACTGGCAGGCCGCTCGGATCGATCGCCCCGAGAGTGGTAAACTAACGCTAACAGGCACAAATGGCCGTTCTTTGGGTACTATTGTTCTACCTGACCAGCCGTTTACCTTGCTGTACGTAAAACGGCCCACTTTGGCTGGCCCGGCCAGCGTCGTCGCGCTTGATTTGCAAGGGCGTAACCCGGCATCAACGGTGCAACTGTCGGGGAATGATTTGCTGACAGCTACTCAATGAGCCCAATCAGGGACAAGCTATGAGAACCCGAACTATGAAATTTCAAAAACAGATCATCGCCTTCAGTTGCGCACTGGTATTGGCCGGTTGCGCTATCCAGCCACCCGCCGAAACAGTAGCTGCAATCGACCGCGAGCAACTTCAGATCGACCCGGAAGTAAACTATTTTGTGGCCGTAACAGAGCTGCTAAGCCAGCGTATTGCTCAGCCTGGCGGAGAAACCCTGTTGCAAATCCAGTACGCTATTGAGGCACGCTCCAACGGCGATCTGGCTTGGAAAGTGACCTGGTTTGACCCCAACGGCATGGTCGTAAAAGGCGTTGGCGAGGGCTATCGAAAAGTCTCGTTATTAACCGGTCAAACCCGTTATTTCACCGCAACGGCGCCCCACGCCCGCGTTACCGATTATCAGCTCCATCTTCGTGAGCCCCAGCAATAAGGATTCTGTATGTTCAAACTTCCCATTGTGTTTTGTATCAGCATGCTCATGCTTGCCGGCTGCGCGACGCCTACCCGATATATCGACCCGGCTGCTGACGATGGGCCTGTGACCATGACCATGGATTACCGGGATTTCGAAAAAGCGGCCACCGAGGCCGTTGATGACATGCTTGCCAGCGGCGCCGTTAGTAAGCCCAATGGCGAGCGTTACATCATGGTGGTCAGTCGCGTTACCAATGACACCATGCAGCGTATCGACACAGATCAGCTCACCAAGAAGATCCGTGTGGCGCTGCTGCGCTCCGGCAAAGTCGTGACCACCACAGCGGTAGGCCTTGATGGTGCTGAAGATGAAATGAGCGCGCGCGTGCGTGAGCTGCGTGATTCTGAAGAGTTTGACCAGGCGGGTGTGCAACGCAAAGGCACTTTGATAGCGCCAGACCTGAGCCTGTCGGGCAAGATTCTGCAGCGCAACCATAAAGCAGGTAAAGAGCAGCAGGTTGAATATTACATCCAGCTGTCTCTGACCGACCTGGCGACTGGTCTGGCAACCTGGGAGGTAGAAACGCCCATTATCAAGCGTGGGTCCAATGAATCCGTTTCCTGGTAAACGGCTGCGGCTGAAGGTGCGGTTTCTTGTGCGCCAGCGGCTGGTTTCCCCCCGGCACTCATTTGAGCCATACTTGAATCTGTATGCCCCCGCTTCAAGCAGGGGCGCTTTCACACTCTGGCAACGGGACAAAAAGTGGCTTCTCTTCAGATACAGGAACGTCTTGCTGCTGCTGAAAAATGGATCCTGGCAAATCCTAATCCGCCGCAACACTGGCCCTGGACCTGGCTTTATAAAACCGGGCGCTCGCTGTATGCGCTGATTCGGGACTTTATTGGCGGGCAGCTTACTCTTCACGCCATGAGCCTGGTTTACACCACGTTACTGAGCATTGTGCCGTTGCTGGCCCTCAGTTTTTCGGTGCTGAAGGCTTTGGGCGTTCATCAGAAAATGGAGCCGTTCCTGTACCAGTTCTTCCAGCCGCTGGGGCCCGACGGCATTGAAATGGCAGACCGCATTTTGGGCTTTGTGGACAATATAAAAGTGGGTGTGTTGGGCTCGGTAGGCCTGGCGGTGCTGGTGTACACGGTGGTGTCGCTGGTGCAGAAAATAGAGCGCTCGTTTAATATGATCTGGCGGGTGCCAGAGATGCGATCTCTGGCGCAGCGCTTCAGTAACTATTTAAGCGTTATCATGGTTGGGCCGCTGCTGATGGTGTCCGCTATTGGTATCAGCGCCACCATTTTCTCTTCATCGTTTGTGCAAACCCTGATTGCGATAGAACCTTTCGGCTCGGTGATTTTACTGATCAGCCGCTTTACACCCTTCTTCCTGGTAGTGGGTGCATTCACGTTTGTGTACGTGTTCATTCCCAACACCCGAGTGAAGGTACGTTACGCGTTTCTGGCAGGCCTGATTGCGGGTGTGTCCTGGCAGGCCGCCGGAATGCTGTTTGCGTCGTTCGTGGCCGGGTCTGCCAGATACGCCGCCATTTATTCCAGTTTTGCCATCGGCATTATCATGCTGATCTGGCTCTATCTGAACTGGATGATACTGCTGCTGGGCGCCAGTTTGAGCTTTTACCTGCAGAATCCGGGCTCTGTAGCCAAGCGCCACCAGGTGCAGCTGGCGCCGGAGTTGCAGGAACATGTTGCCCTGGCATTGATGTGGATGGTGGCCAAGCCGTTCCACGAGGGCCGGCCCGCGCCGCGGCAGGAGGTGGTTGAGCAAGAGCTCAGAGTTCCGGGGGAGGTAACCCGTAATGTCAGTGACAAACTGATCCGCGCCAAACTGCTGACGCTGGCAGGTAGCCAGGGCGACTGCCTGCACCCGGCCAGGTCGCTGGAGCGAATTTCAGTGGGTGACGTATTGAAGGCGGTGCGTAACGATGAAGATAACGTGGTGGCCCGGTTGCCGGCGCTGCTACCGAAAAGCCTGTTTGGCCGGTCCACGCAGGGCGACGAGCTTACTTTCGCTGAACTGCTGGCCGGTGAAGACAGACAGAACCCGGTAACGCCGGATCAAGCAGTATAAATTGGCATCCAGGTTCCCGACCATCGTTTCTGTGTCTTCCACTGTCTTCCACATAGGCACTCAGCGTTTACCACTTTTGCGGGGTGGCCTACGTCAAGGCTTGCCCAAACACCAGAAGCAGTTGGCCAATACCGGCCAGCATACCCAGCGCCGCACCCACCAGAATCAGTTTGATTTCATCTTCCTGAAAGCACGGTCGCAGCAAATCCTGAAACTCGCCAGAAGACAACGTCATCATGCGCTCGACCATAATGGATTCAATGGCTCGCGCACGGTCTTTCTGAAAAGCCGGTTGGCTTAACGCGCTGCGGGACAGCTCAACGGCTTTGCTTTCCAGCTGGTTGCGTAAGCTGGCAGCGGCAACGGGGCCCAGCGCCATGTGTGCCAGAGTTTGATTGACGCCTGCGTCTGCGTTCAGCAGCGGCCGTAGGTGCGTTTTGATGATATCCAGAGCCTGCCCGCCCCGCGGCCCATCCAGTATGGCCTCTATAATACTGCCCACCGTGAGTATGTCGTGGGCCACAATGTGGCAGAAGGATTCAGCAACCTCTGGCTGACGTTTCAGAAACAGCCCCTGAATGCGCCAACGGCCAATTCGCACCGGGTACAGCGGGCGGAAAATAACGTTCAGGGCAATCCAGTTGGTGGCAAAGCCCACCACTAAACCACCCAGGGGCAGCACCCACCACACTGGAAATACGTACCACAGCAGCATCTGTAACAGGCCAAAGCCAAAACCCAGATACAGGCCTGACTTCACAATAAAGTGGAACTCACGGTAGCCGCAGGTCAAAAATATGCGGTTTAGCAGGGTTTTGTCGGCGGTGAGCTGGTCTATCACCATGGTTTTGATGTCCAGCAACTCTTCTGCGTTTTGCGCTATGTCGTCCATTACCTGCATCACCAGTGCGGGCAAGGCTTTGCGGGCGCGCTCGTACACCAGCCGTTTGGCTGGGCCTGGCAAGCTTTGCCACAACGCCGGCGACTCGCGCATCATCAACTCGTCTACGTAGCCTTCAAGTCGCGGGTTTATGGTGTGGATCAGTTGGGTGGCGAGTACGTTGGGGTCCAGCTGCTGAAAAATTTCTGGCACGGTGCCAATCTTGGCGATGGTGGTGTCTACGCTGATGAGCGCCATTTTGCGGGCTTTGGAGGGAATAATGCCTTGCCAGCCCAGGTACGGTGGCCAGCCGAAAAATTTGATGGGGTAAAAGGTCATTTTAATGGCCAGCCAGTTGGTGACCCAGCCGATTAATGCCGCGATCACCGGGATGCTGAGGTACTGCAAAAGTTCGATGGACGTGGCCAGGCTTGTCATCTGCACGTCTTAACTGTGTGACGTGTGGATGATGTAGCCAGTTTGGGAACGCACATACGGAGATCAGGCACCAAAATCACCCCACAGCCACTGGCACAGTGCCATGGCGGCAACCGGCGCGGTTTCCGTGCGGAGCACTCTCGGGCCGAGCGCAACCGGAAGGAAGCCGGATTTTTCGGCCTGGGCAATTTCGTCGGCGCTCAGGCCGCCTTCGGGGCCGATCATCAGGGCAACGCTGTTGGGTTTGGCCAGAGAATCCAGTGACTGCTCGGTGCGGTGGTGCAGCACCAGGCGCAGATCGCAGTGTTGGCTGTAATCCAGCCATTCGGTGATGTTCATCACCGGTAAAATGTCTGGCACTCGTGCGCGGCCGCATTGTTCGGCGGCGCTGATGGCTACCGAACGCCAGTGGCTCAGGCGCTTGTCTTCGCGGTCGCCTTTCAGGCGTACATCGCAGCGTTCGGTTGAAAGAGGCACGATTCGGCTAACGCCCATTTCCGTCGCTTTCTGCACCGCGTAATCCATGCGGTCACCCTTTGACAGGGTTTGCCCGAGCACTATCTCCAGCGTTGATTCACTGCTGTTTGCAGTGGGTTGCCCCACCTGAACCGTCACGTTTTTCTTGCTGGCGCTGGCAATCAGCGCGGGGTAGTCCTGGCCATCGCCGTTGAACAGGCTTAATGCCTGGCCAGGTTGCATGCGCAATACCCGGCCTATATGTTGTGCGGCCTTGTCGTCCAGCTGCGCTTCTGCGCCGGCCTGTAACGGAGTGTCGGTGTAGATTCGTGGTATTCGCAACGCAGTTTTCCTTAAAGGCGCAACTCAGTCGCGCACAGCGATATTGATGCCCTCCGTGGCTACCCGGGCCAGATGCTGAATCTGATCCTCGATGATCACATAGGGTGGCATAAAATACACCACATTGCCCAGCGGGCGTAACAAGGCCTGGCGGGTGAGTGAGTGCTGGTACACTTTCAAACCGCGCCTTTCTTTCCAGTGGAAGGGTGTTTTGTCGGCTTTGTTTTTAACCATTTCAATGGCCAGTGTCATGCCGTGTTGGCGAATATCACCCACGTTGGGGTGATCGGCCAGATGAGCGACCGACTCGGCCATGCAGGCCGACAGGCGCCGATTATTCTCGATGACCCGATCATCACGGAAAATGTCCAGAGTTGCCAGTGCTACGGCGCAGCCAATGGGGTTGCCGGTGTAACTGTGGCTGTGCAAAAACGCCCGCATGGTTTCGTAATCGTCGTAAAACCCGTTGTAAACGGTATCAGTGGTCAGCACCACAGACAATGGCAGGTAGCCTGCGGTCAGGCCTTTTGACAAACACATGAAATCCGGTGTGATGCCCGCCTGCTCGCAGGCGAACAGGGTCCCGGTGCGGCCAAAGCCCACGGCAATTTCGTCGGCAATCAGATGTACGCCGTACCGGTCACAAGCTTCGCGCAGTTTGGTGTGGTAAACCGGGTGGTGCATGCGCATGCCGCCGGCGCATTGAATAAGCGGCTCTACCACGACCGCGGAGATTTCATGGTGCCTTTCTGCCAGCAACGCTTCCATCGCCTCGAACTGGCGCAGGGCGAAGGCTTCGTCGGTTTCGCCCGGCTCTTTCAGGTAGGCGTCCGGTGAGGGCGCAGTAATCACCTCCATCAACAATGGCTGGTAGGTGTTTTTGTAAAGCGCTACATCACCCAGCGCCAGCGCGCCCAAGGTTTCACCGTGGTAGCTGTTGGCCAGATTCACGAAGTTCTTTTTGCTCGGTTGGCCCTGGTTCTTCCAGTAGTGAAAGCTCATTTTCAGCGCCGCTTCGATAGCCGACGAACCGTTGTCGGCGTAAAAGCATTTGTTCAGTCCTTCCGGCGTTACCTCAATCAATCGCTCTGAAAGATTCACCACCGGCTCATGGCTGAAGCCGGCAAGAATCACGTGTTCCAGCTGGCCGATCTGTTCGATGATGGCGTTGTTGATGCGATCGTTGGAGTGGCCAAACAGATTGACCCACCAAGAGCTGACCGCATCGATATAGCGGTTGTTTTCGAAGTCTTCCAGCCACACGCCTTTGCCCTTTTTAATCGGGATCAGCGGCAGGCTTTCGTGGTCTTTCATCTGGGTACAGGGGTGCCACACGGATTTAAGATCGCGGGCGACAAGATCGGCATTGCGCATTGAGGGGCTCCGGGCAAACAAGAATTTCGGGTTGCGATGAATCGGCTGTTAACCTTTTTAAATTTTACAGTTAACAGCGGGTTCAGGCTACTGCTTTGCAAGAAGCACTGAAGGCGATAACATAAACGCACGCGTTTGTTGGACTAGGATTGTTCGCGGCGCGTAGAAGAAATAACTAGGGACGAACTCAACGCAAAGGATGCGACATGAGCAAAGCAGTGGTGCTTCTCGGAGACTTGGGCTCCGATCATAGTGGATTCCCGCCAACGCCGGTCATTGCCGGCTCCCCCGATGTTTTAATTGATGGCAAACCCGTTGCCCGCCTGGGCGACCCTTTAGCGCCGCACTCAAAACCCAAGCATTCTCCCCATCCCCGTACCATTGCTGGCGGTTCTTCCACCGTTGTTATAAACGGAAGTCCGGCGGCCGTAACCGGCAGCGCGATTTCCTGTGGGGGCGTGGCTATTGGGTCTGGTTCGGTGGTGATTGGGGAATAGCAGATTCTCGCTTTCTGCTTGGTTGTCATCTGACAACTTTAAGAGTATTGTTTAATAAAGGTGCAGCCGATCGTGAAGCGAAAACGCCACACGAATAAAGACATTGAGTCCGCTATTCTCCATGCAGAAGCAAAGGGTTGGCGTATAGAAATGCGCGGTGGCCATGCTTGGGGGCGGATGTATTGCCCCTTTAATGACGCGGCGTGCCGGTGTGGTGAGTTTTGCGTGGCCAGCATTTGGAGTACACCGAGGAATACAGGCAATCATGCCCGGCAGATCCGTCGCATCGTGGATAACTGCGCGGGTCGCTATGACGATACGGGAGAGAAAGGCCATGAGTCCTAGTTTTGATTTTACTCTGACCTTTGCGATTTCAGAGACTCTTGGTGTGGATGAAATGGAGGAGCGGCTCTTTGAGGCTGGCTGCGATGACGCCATCATTGGGTTCGGCCAAAAAGGGCGGTTTGCCCTGAACTTCACTCGTGAGGCTGAATCAGCGGAAGTCGCGATTCTAAGCGCACTGCGGAACGTCAAAGCAGCTCTGCCACATGCCGGTCTTGTTGAGGCCGCGCCTGACTTGGTTGGCGTATCTGATCTGGCAGGAATCCTGGGTTTCTCCCGCCAGAATATGCGCAAGCTTATTCAGACTCACTTCGCCAGTTTTCCTCTGCCATTGCATGACGGCACTTCGGCTATCTGGCATTTGGCAGATGTGCTGGCGTGGTTTTCAGAGAAGCAGAAGCGCGCTATTAAGCAAGAATTGATGGGTGTGGCGCAGGTGACAATGGGCGTGAATCTCACTCGGGAAACGGATCGTGTTGATCGTCGTTTGCTGGCACAGCTGAGAGCTATTGCCTGAGCCCTGAATAATGGATATCAAAGCGTTTCGCAGGCGAGTTCGGCAACCGCTATAGGGTGTGTTAGAACTCTGTCTGAGAGCAACAGCTTGGTAAGCGTTGTATTGCGATTACGAAAGTGCTCTGCCCAAATTGATGTATCAACCAGTACATTCATGACGCCGGAGCGTCTTCATGGCGGCGAGGGATGTCTTGCATTTCGGGTGCGGTACTACCCAGCGCCGCCAGGCGTTTGGCTGCGCGAGTTCTTACGAACACTTTTATTGCTTCCCGAAACAGTTCTGCCTTGTCCATGCCGGGATCAGCCATGCTGAGCGCCTGCTGGTATAACTCGTCGTCGATGGTTACTGTTGTCCGCATGACGCTTCCTGATCTTTAATTTGATGACCATATGCATCAAAATTAGCATCAACAAATGGCGCGTTCAAGTAAGATTTGCTCGAAGTTCCTGCTGACTATGTTGACCCGGCCCGTGAACGAGGCTTAAAACAACAAAGCCCCCGAATACGGGGGCTTTGTTGTTACTCTTTAATTAATGCTGTAACTCTGTAAATCAACTTCAACAATTCATCAGTTTCCCAGTACCCGTGACAAAAATGCCTGGGTCCGTTCGTTCTGGGGATTATCGAACACGTCGTGGGGTTTGCCTTCTTCCACAATCTGGCCTTCGTGGATGTAAATCACCCGGTCGGCCACTTCGCGGGCGAAGCCCATTTCGTGGGTCACCACCATCATGGTCATGCCTTCTTTGGCCAGTTCGCGCATAACGTCCAGCACCTCGCCAACCATTTCCGGGTCTAGCGCCGAGGTGGGTTCGTCGAACAGCATTACTCGCGGCTCCATCGCCAGGGCGCGAGCAATGGCTACCCGTTGCTGCTGGCCGCCAGACAGTTGGCTGGGGAACTTGTCGGCCTGATCGCTGATGCCAACACGCTCAAGCAAACGATCTGCAGTGGCATTAGCAATGGTTTTGTCGGCACTTTTCACCTTCATAGGCGCCAGCATAATGTTCTTCTTCACCGACAGGTGAGGGAACAGATTGAACTGCTGGAATACCATGCCCACTTCTTTGCGGATTTCAGCCAGGGATTCCTGGTTGCCGCCTTTGGGCGCCAGTTTATGGCCGTCGACTTCCAGGTGGCCGGATTCGTATTCTTCCAGACCGTTAACGCAGCGGATCAGGGTGGATTTACCAGAGCCGCTGGCGCCGATAATCACCACTACTTCGCCGGCCTCTACGGCCAGATCAATATCTTTCAGCACGTGAAGCTTGCCAAAGTACTTGTTCATGCGTTTGAGCTGCACAATATGAGTCATCAGTCAGTTTCCTTCACACAGAGGCCCGGCCGCGCTTTTCCATATAGCGCAGAACCATAGACAGTGACAGGGTTATAGCGAGGTACATAAGGGCCACTACAAAGTACACCTCAAAGGCGGTGAAGGTATTGGCAATGTACACCTGGCCCTGGCGAACCAGTTCACCCACGCCGATAACAGAAAACAGCGAGGTGTCTTTAATGCTGACGATGGCCTGGTTACCGAGGGGTGGAATCATCCGGCGAAACGCCTGGGGCCACACAATCGACCAGAAACTCTGGGTACGGGACAGGCCTAACGACAGGCCAGCTTCGGTTTGGCCGCGGTCAATAGACTGCACACCACCACGAACCACTTCAGAGATATAGGCACCCGAGTTCAGAGCGATGGCCGCAATACCGGCGACAAGCGGATCAATCGGGCCGCCAACAAGGTCGGGTAAACCGTAAAATATGAACAGCACCTGCACCAGAATGGGCGTGCCGCGGAATATTTCAATATAAGTCGTTGCGGGCCAGCGGAAATACCAGTGTTTGTTAATGCTCAACAGGCCAAACAGAATGCCCAGGAGAAAACCAATAGCAAGGCCGCCGAACGAAATCATCAACGTGTAAGGAATACCCTTCGCCAGGAAGGGTATGGAATCTATGGCGGCTTGCCAGTCAAATTGGAACTGTGATTCCACAGTGAATGTCTCCGCGGGAGTTAGCGAGATAAAACACCGGGGCTCTTGGCCCCGGTGCAGTAGAACAGATCGTTAAACCCAGAGCTTACTTAGCTTCGGGCAGGGGGCCAAACCATTTTTCATAAATGGTTTTGTAGGTGCCGTCTTCGCGGATTTCTGCCAGGGCAGAGTTCACTTCGTCTACCCATTCGCTACCGGCCTTCAGAGCAATACCGTACTGCTGACCTTCATACAGGGCGCCAACGGTTTTTACTTTGCCTTCGCCTTTGGTACGGGCGAAATAGGCCACGTTGGGGGCGTCGTAGAACACCGCATCAACAGCGCGGGACATCAGCGCCAGATACATGTCTGCGCTGCCCGGATAAGGCGTTACGCCAGCGCTATCTTCGAGATTGTTGGTCAGATAGTCATAGCTGGTGCTGCCGATCTTGGAGCCGATCTTTTTGCCCTCTAGGTCTTTGAATTCCAGAATGTCGTCGTTACCAAGGCGCACCAGCAGGCGCAGGCCTGAATCGTAGTACGGGTCAGAGAAGTCGACGATTTTCCCGCGAGCTTCCGTGATGGTGATGCCCGCAATAGCGATATCGATACTGCCAGTCTGCAGGGCTGGAATAATGCCGTTGAAATCCATGGTGTTCATGTCGTATTCAAAGCCAGCCCGTTTGGCGACTTCGGCAATGATTTCCATGTCGAAACCGATCATTTCACCGGTTTCTGTGTCCAGCATTTCGAAGGGTACGAAGCTTGGGTCGGTTGCAATTTTCAGTTTTTCTGCGCTCACGGTGCCAGCTGCTGCGGTCAGAACCAGACCAGCCGTCAGTGTTTTCAGCCATTTTGTGCTCATGCTTTCTCCTTGTTTTTTATAGGACCCCGGCTGTCGCAATATGAACAGTTTTCCGAGCCGGTAAGGGCAAGGGATAACCGGAGCGAATTGTCGGGGCTATTTTAAGAGCTACGTTAAGAGCTGGGTTCAAAACTATGCTAAGAGCCATGTTTAGAACTGCACTCAGTACACTTTAGACTATTACTCAGACAGCGGTGCAAAATCAAATGTGTGAAACTCGGAAAGGCTTTTCTAAGGCAAAAAAATACCCGTATTAGCAAATGGTTATAAGCTATTACGGGTTTTTGTGTCGGTTAAAACGATATTTTTTCGCGCTCGCCCAATCCAAGATTTTTCCAGATGCCGAGGCTGGGTTCAACCTGGTTCAACGTGTAAAAGTGCAAACCGGGCGCACCGGCTTTCAACAGTTTTTCACACATGCGGGTAACCACTTCCTCGCCGAACTGGCGAATGCTTACGCTGTCGTCGCCGTAGGCTTCCAGCTGCTTGCGTATCCAGCGCGGAATTTCGGCGCCGCACATGTCGGAGAAACGTACCAGGCTGGAGAAATTAACGATGGGCATAATGCCGGGAACCACCGGGATGGTAATGCCTGATTTTTCAAGCCGGTCAATAAAATAGAAATAGCTGTCGGCGTTGAAGAAATATTGGGTAATAGCGCTGTTGGCGCCGGCTTCTACCTTGCGTGCGAAGTTCTTCAGGTCTTCCTCGGCGCTGCGGGCCTGAGGATGAAACTCCGGGTAGGCGGCCACTTCCAGATTGAAATAATCGCCGCTGTGCTCGCGAATAAAGCTCACCAACTCGTTGGCGTAGCGCAATTCACCGGCTGCACCCATGCCTGAGGGCAGGTCGCCGCGAAGCGCCACAATGCGATTAATGCCTTTTTCTTTATAGGTGTCGAGCAGCTCACTGATTTCTGCCCGGGTGCCACCGACGCAAGACAGGTGCGGGGCGGTAGAAATGCCCTGTTGGTGCAGGCTGAAAACGGTTTCCAGTGTGCGGTCACGGGTAGAGCCACCGGCGCCAAACGTCACTGAAAAGAAATCGGGGTTTACGGCTGCCAGTTCGTCGCGAACGCCTTGCAGTTTTATTTTGCCCTGTTCGGTCTTGGGCGGAAAGAACTCAAAACTGAACCGCCGCTTGAATTGTTTTTGGGATTCCATGTTGCTGTCCAGAATGTAAGGTTGGAACCGGGCCAGCCGAAGCTGGCCCGTGATCACATCCGCCGTGGCGGCTTAGTGCTTATACAAGTACTTGTAGATAGCCTTTATAACTAGTATTTGTAGCTTTCCGGCTTGTACGGGCCTTCCACCGGAACACCGATGTAGTTGGCCTGCTTCTCGGTCATTTTGGTGATTACGCCACCAAAACCTTCGACCATGGCACGAGCCACTTCTTCATCCAGGTGCTTGGGCAGAACCTGCACATACACGCCTTTAGCGCGGGCTTCTTCCGGCAGGTCAGCAAACTTGCGCTCAAACAGATACATCTGAGCCAGCACCTGGTTGGCGAAAGAACCGTCCATGATGCGCGACGGGTGACCGGTTGCGTTACCCAGGTTCACCAGACGGCCTTCAGACAGCAGAATCAGGTGGTCGTTGGCCGCTTTGTTGCGGTACACAATGTGAACCTGCGGCTTAACCTCGTCCCATTCCCAGTTCTTACGCATGAACGCGGTGTCAATTTCGTTATCGAAGTGACCGATGTTGCACACAACCGCACCAGACCTCAGAGCCTTCAGCATGTTGGAATCGCACACGTCGTAGTTACCGGTGCTGGTGACCAGAATGTCGATTTTAGACAGCAGGGCTTTGTCGATGCTGGCTTCGGTGCCGTCGTTTTCGCCGTTGATGTACGGTGAAACCACTTCAAAACCGTCCATGCAGGCCTGCATGGCACAAATGGGGTCGGCTTCGGTGACTTTTACAATCATGCCTTCCTGGTTCAAGGAAGCAGCAGAACCTTTGCCCACGTCGCCGTAGCCAATAACCAGTGCTTTCTTACCAGACAGCAGGTGGTCGGTGGCGCGCTTGATCGCGTCGTTCAGGCTGTGACGGCAACCGTATTTGTTGTCGTTCTTGGCCTTGGTGACGGAATCATTCACGTTGATCGCCGGAATCTTCAGGGTGCCGTCGCGCAGCATTTCCTGAAGGCGGTGTACACCGGTGGTGGTTTCTTCGGTCACGCCGTGGCAGTTGGCCAGAATTGCCGGGTATTCTTTGTGCAGCAGTTCGGTCAAATCACCGCCGTCGTCCAGAATCATGTTGGGCGCCCAGCCTTCCACGTTCGCGCCTACGGTTTGATGCAGGCACCACTCGTATTCGTCGTCGGTCTCGCCTTTCCAGGCAAACACCGGAACGCCTACTGCGGCAACGGCAGCTGCGGCCTGATCCTGGGTAGAGAAGATGTTGCACGACGACCAGCGCACGTTGGCACCCAGCTCGATCAGGGTTTCAATCAGCACGGCTGTTTGAATGGTCATGTGGATACAGCCAAGCACGTTAGCACCGGCCAAAGGCTGTTCGGCTTTGTACTTGTGGCGCAGCGCCATCAGTGCCGGCATTTCGCCTTCGGCGATGTTCATTTCCTTACGGCCCCAAGCGGCCAGCGAGATGTCACGTACTTTAAAGTCTTCAGCGGTGTTCATTTTTTCTGCGGGAGTGCTCATTCAGGTGTTCTCCAGTTCATTGTCGATTAAAGGCCGGCTGCGTCTTTCAGAGTTGCCGCGCGATCGGTTTTTTCCCATGGGAATGTGGTAAATGTTTCGCCATTTACGGTGACTTGTTGCGGCTCGCGGCCGAAGTGACCGTAGGCTGCTGTGTTCCGATACATCGGGTGCAGTAGGTCCAGCATGTTGGTAATAGCGTAAGGGCGCAGGTCAAAGTTCTGGCGTATCAGTTCAATGATTTTTTCATCGCTGATTTTGCCAGTGCCGAAGGTGTTTACGGAGATAGACGTGGGTTGTGCCACACCAATCGCGTAAGAAACCTGAATTTCGCATTTCTCGGCCAAACCGGCAGCCACCAGATTCTTCGCCACATAGCGGCCAGCGTAAGCGGCGGAACGGTCAACTTTTGACGGATCTTTGCCGGAAAAGGCACCGCCACCGTGGCGTGCCATGCCGCCGTAGGTGTCTACAATGATTTTACGGCCGGTCAGGCCGCAGTCACCTACCGGGCCACCGATCACGAATTTGCCGGTGGGGTTGATGTGAAACTGGGTGCCTTTGTGCAGCAATTCTGGTGGCAATGCGTGCTTCACAATCATTTCCATCGCCGCTTCTTTCAGGTCGGCCTGGCTGATGTCCGGGTCGTGCTGGGTAGACAGCACCACCGCATCAATGCCCACAACCTTGCCATTTTCATAGCGGCAGGTTACCTGGCTCTTGGCGTCTGGGCGCAACCACGGCAGTGTGCCGTTCTTGCGGGCTTCGGCTTGGCGCTCTACCAAACGGTGAGCGAAGGTGATGGGGGCGGGCATCAGCACGTCGGTTTCGTTGCTGGCGTAGCCAAACATCAGGCCCTGATCGCCGGCGCCTTGGTCTTCTGGTTTCTGGCGGTCTACACCTTGGGCAATGTCCACCGACTGTTTGCCGATGATATTGATAATGCCGCAGGTATCGCCGTCAAAACCGACGTCAGACGATGTATAGCCGATGTCCTTAATCACGCCGCGCACCAGATCTTCCAGGTCTACCCAGGCGCTGGTGGTTACTTCACCACCAATAATAGCCACACCGGTTTTCACCATGGTTTCGCAGGCAACACGGGCGTGCCGGTCTTGGGTAAGGATGGCGTCTAGCACGGCATCCGAAATTTGGTCTGCCAGTTTGTCCGGATGGCCTTCCGAAACGGATTCGGAGGTGAAAACACTGTAGTCAGACATTAGCGGTGGCTCCTTCTATGAGTGATCTATGAGCGATCTAAAATTATGTGAGCGGTCCAAAATTGTACTTCTGAATAGGTATACGTAATAACACTTACACCTATATCAAAGTTTTTTGATATTCATCTTCAATGCCCTGCAAGGCCGGTGTTTATCGCTTTGCAGTGGTCTTCCAAAACTCCCGAACCTGCACCTGAAAGCCGTTGCGCAGGCCAATAAATATGCATTCGCGGGATTGCAGGCCCGCATCGGTGGCCCAGGCGGTCAACTCTTCAGGCTCAAAACCCAGCCACAGGTCACCGCAATTCTCCCGAGCCCACACCTGATCGTGGCGGCACAGCTCGCTGATAATCAGGCAGGCGCCGTTGTTCATAAGAGCTGCAGCGTCTAGAAAAATATCCGCAGGGCTAGGTACGTGGTGCAGCACCATATTGGCCACCACCAGGTCAAACCCATCGCCCCGTGCCAGCAGGGTGTCGGTTACGCCTTCAATCAAATCCACGTTATTCAGATTTTCGTCAATGCAGGTCTGCTGGGCTTTGGCCAGCATGTCACCGCTGTTATCCAGCGCTACCAGGTGATGGCACAGAGGCGACAGTACCGGCAAGAAGCTGCCATCCCCTGGGCCAATTTCCAGCGCGGTTGGCCAGCTTTTTTTAGGTGTACGTTGGCGTATCAGCCTTGCTGCGGGCTTGGCGTAAAGCTCGAACGGTGCAATCAGTTCCTGCTGCTCGCGGAATTGCGCCGCGTGGCGGGAGAAAAACACTTGGGACTGATCGGCCCGCTGGCCGCGAATCACATCTATTTTCTGCTGCAAATGTATGGGTAGCGGCACCTGATCAACGGTGGAGAAAACCTGGCGAATGGTCTGTCCGGTCAGAGTGTTCACGGTCAGGTTTAACGGGCGGCGGTAAAAAATAGAATTGCCTTCGCGCTGTGGCTCCACCAGGCCGGCCTTGTGCATCACCTTCAAGTGATGGCTCATGCCCGACTGGCGCATATCAAACAGTTGGCTCAACTCCAGCACGCCAAACGTGTCCCGCCGTAATACCCGCATAATTTCCAGGCGCAAAGGGTCACCGCTGGCTTTGTAGATAGTGGCCAGGGCGTCCGCCGGAGCGGTGTCGGGAATAGCGGTGCCGGTGTTTGTCATAGAAAGATAGTGTAAGGAGCTTTTTTGAGCCAGGCAAGTGCTATATCAAAGTTTTTTGATATAGCTTGTTAGTGCAAAGTCGATTTGCCCCCACACCCCGTAATCGGCGAAAATATGCGCCTTATTTTTGAGCGCTCTGTGGCTGCTTTATTGAACTGCGGTCAGCAGACCGGGATTT
Source organism: Marinobacter sp. LV10R520-4 (assembly GCF_002563815.1). NCBI lineage: Bacteria > Pseudomonadati > Pseudomonadota > Gammaproteobacteria > Pseudomonadales > Marinobacteraceae > Marinobacter > Marinobacter sp. LV10R520-4. The sequence continues at coordinate 2,377,378 of NZ_PDJM01000001.1, forward strand.
ATCCTTACGTCCTTGAAAAACATTGGAGAAATGTTAATGCCCTCTCGTAAAGATCTCGCCAACGCCATTCGCGCGCTGAGCATGGATGCGGTTCAGAAAGCTAAATCTGGCCATCCGGGTGCGCCCATGGGCATGGCTGATATCGCCGAGGTGCTGTGGAATGATTACCTAAGCCACAATCCTGCCAACCCGCAGTGGGCCAACCGCGACCGTTTTATGCTGTCTAACGGCCACGGCTCCATGTTGCAGTACTCCTTGCTGCACTTGAGCGGTTACGACGTTTCCATTGATGACATCAAAAACTTCCGCCAACTGCACTCCAAAACCCCGGGCCACCCGGAATACGGCTACACCCCGGGTGTTGAAACCACCACCGGGCCTTTGGGCCAGGGTTTGGCTAACGCCGTGGGTTTTGCCCTGGCTGAGAAAACCCTGGCGGCGCAGTTCAACCGGCCGGGCCACGACATTGTTGACCACTACACCTATACCTTTGTCGGCGATGGCTGCCTGATGGAAGGCATCTCCCACGAAGTGTCGTCATTGGCCGGCACTCTGGGGCTGGGCAAGCTGATCTGCTTCTATGACGACAACGGCATCTCCATTGACGGCAAAGTAGACGGCTGGTTCACCGACAACACCCCGCAGCGTTTTGAAGCTTACGGCTGGCAGGTGATTGCCGACGTAGACGGCCACAACGCCGACGCCCTGAGTGCGGCCATTGAAGTCGCCCGCGCCAACACCGATCAGCCCACGCTGATTTGCTGCAAAACCGTGATTGGCTTTGGCTCGCCCAACAAACAAGGCAGCGAATCGGCCCACGGCGCACCGCTGGGCGAAGACGAAATCGTTCTGACCCGCGAAGCACTGGGCTGGAAACACGGCGCATTCGAAGTGCCGGAAGACATTTACGCCCAGTGGAACGGAAGAGAAAAAGGCCAGACCGCCGAAAGCGCCTGGAACGACACCTTCGCCGCGTATCAGAAAGCCGAGCCGGAACTGGCCGCAGAGTTCAAGCGCCGCATGGCCGGTGATTTGCCCGCCGATTTCGCTGGCAAAGCCCAGGCTTACATCCAGAGCGTTCAGGACAAAGGCGAAACCATCGCGAGCCGTAAGGCGTCTCAGAACAGCTTGAATACCTTCGGCCCGATGCTGCCGGAACTGTTGGGCGGCTCTGCTGACCTTGCCGGTTCTAACCTGACCATCTGGGGTGGCTGTAACGTTGTCACTAAAGAAGACGCCAGCGGCAACTACATCAATTATGGCGTGCGCGAATTCGGCATGGCCGCCATCATGAACGGCCTGGCCCTGCACGGCGGATTCGTGCCCTACGGCGCCACCTTCCTGATTTTCATGGAATACTGCCGCAACGCCGTACGCATGGCCGCGCTGATGAAGCAGCGCGCCATCTATGTGTTCACCCACGACTCCATTGGCCTGGGTGAAGACGGCCCCACGCACCAACCCGTTGAGCAGCTGGCCAGCCTGCGCACCACACCTAATGTGAGCACCTGGCGCCCGGCCGACGCGGTAGAATCCGCCATTGCCTGGAAAGCCGCGCTTGAGCGTACCGACGGCCCCACTGCGTTGGTATTCAGCCGCCAGAACCTGCCCCACCAAAACCGTTCTGCGCAGCAACTTGCCGACGTTGCCCGCGGTGCCTATGTGTTGTCAGACAGCGAAGGCACGCCAGAGCTGATTCTGATTGCAACAGGTTCCGAAGTTGGCTTGGCGCAAGAAGTAGCCGCCAAGCTGCGCGAGCAGGGCAAAGCCGTTCGCGTGGTGTCTATGCCGTCTACCGACACCTTTGATGCCCAAAGCGCCGACTACAAGCAGCAGGTATTGCCGCTGGACGTCACCAACCGCATCGCGGTGGAAGCCTCCATTGCCGATTACTGGTACAAGTACGTCGGCCTGGACGGCCGCATTGTGGGCATGACCACCTTTGGTGAATCGGCACCTGCTGGCGAACTGTTCAAGGAATTCGGCTTTACCGTCGATAACGTCCTGGACGTGGCCGCCGAGCTATTGGAAGCCTGATGACCCAGCGCGCACCTTTCCGTGTTGCCATCAACGGCTACGGCCGCATCGGCCAGTGCGTGCTGCGGGCGCTGTATGAAAACGGTTATCGCGACCACTTCCAGGTGGTCGCGATTAACGAGTTGTCAAACATCGACACCATTGCGCATTTAACCCGCTACGACTCCACCCACGGCCGCTTTCAAGGCACGGTGTCGGTAAAAGGCGACAGTCTATGGGTGAATGGCGATGTTATTCGTGTTTTAAACAGCACCGACCCGGCCGAACTGCCCTGGCAACAAATGGGCATCGACCTGGTATTGGAATGCTCCGGTGCATTTTCTGACCGTGCGACGGCGGAACAGCACCTGGCCGCTGGTGCTAAACGCCTGCTGTTCTCGCAGCCGGCCGAAGCCGATGTAGACCGCACCGTGGTGTACGGCATCAATCACCTTGAAATGGACAAAGACGACCGCATTGTGGCCGCGGGTTCCTGCACCACCAACTGCCTGGTGCCGATGATCAAAGTGCTAGACGACGCGCTGGGCATAGAGCAGGGCACCACCACCACCATTCACGCGGCAATGAACGACCAGCCGGTGATTGATGCGTACCATCATCAGGATTTGCGCCGCACCCGCAGCGCGCTGCACAACATAGTGCCGGTAGACACCGCGCTGGCCCTTGGCATTGAACGCCTGCTGCCCCACATGCAGGGCCGCTTCAGTTCCGTAGCCATGCGCGTGCCTACGCTGAACGTGTCTGCCATTGATATGGTGCTGAACGTGCGTACGCCGGTGACCGTAGCAGACGTTAACGGCATACTGCAGCGGGCGGCGACCACCTTACCGTTGATGGGCATATTGGGTTACACCAACGAACTGCTGGCAAGCTCCGACTTTAACCACGACTCCCGCTCTGGCGTGGTCGACGGCGGCCAAACCCGGGTAACCGGGGAAACCATGGTGAAAGTGCTGTGCTGGTTTGATAACGAATGGGGCTTTGCCAACCGCATGCTGGATGTCAGCCGGCACTGGCTGGCCGCGCACTGACATTCGATCTGATTCACGATCTGACGAACAACCTGATTCACATTTCACGCTGACGAACTGTTGAAGGGAAAAAGAGTATGGCCATCAAAAAAATGACCGACCTGAATCTGGCAGGAAAGCGCGTACTGATTCGCGAAGACCTGAACGTACCGCTGAAAAACGGCAGCATCACCAGCGACGCCCGCATCCGCGCCGCGCTGCCCACCATTAAAGCGGCCGCAAGCGCCGGCGCCAAAGTCATGCTGATGTCGCACCTGGGCCGTCCGGAAGAAGGCGTGTATGACCAAGCCGCTTCCCTTAAGCCCGTGGCCGAGCACCTGAGTGAAGCCCTGGGCCAGAACGTACGCCTGATCAAAGACTACCTGAACGGCGAAGACCTGCACCTGGCCGACGGCGACGTGGTGCTGTTCGAGAACGTGCGCTTCAACAAAGGCGAAAAGAAAGACGACGAAGCCCTGGCCAAACAATACGCCGTGCTTTGCGATATTTACGTGATGGACGCCTTCGGCACCGCTCACCGCGCCCAGGCCTCTACCCACGGCGTCGGCAAATTTGCCCCCGAAGCGTGCGCCGGTCCGCTGCTGGCGGGTGAGCTGGAAGCTCTGGGTAAAGCCCTGGATAACCCGGCCCGGCCCGTGGTTGCCATTGTTGGCGGCTCCAAAGTCTCCACCAAACTGGACGTGCTCAACGCCCTGGAAAAAATCTGTGACCAGATTATTGTGGGTGGTGGCATAGCCAACACCTTCCTGGCCGCTGCAGGTTATCCAGTCGGCAAGTCCCTGTGCGAGCACGACCTGCTGGATGTTGCAAAAAGCATAGCCTCCCGCGTTGAAATCCCGCTGCCGGTTGACGTAGTGGTTGCCGGCGAGTTCTCTGAAACCGCGACTGCCACCATCCGCAATATTTCGGACGTGACCGAAAACGATATGATTCTGGACGTAGGCCCCGAGACAGCCGGCCAATTTGCCGATCTGCTGAAAAACGCCAAAACCATTTTATGGAACGGCCCGGTGGGTGTATTTGAATTCGACCAGTTTGAAAACGGCACCAAAGTGCTGGCCCATGCCATCGCCGACAGCGCGGCATTTTCACTGGCCGGCGGCGGTGATACTGTGGCGGCCATTGACAAGTACGGTGTAAATGAGAAGATTTCCTATATCTCTACCGGTGGCGGTGCCTTTCTGGAATTCGTAGAAGGCAAAACCCTGCCCGCAGTCGCCATGCTGGAAGAGCGTGGCGCGTAAAACGCATTTAACCAATCGTACAAATTTTAAGGAGACAACCTAATGGCCCTGATTTCGATGCGGCAAATGCTGGACCACGCCGCCGAGCATGGTTACGGTGTGCCAGCCTTTAACGTGAACAACCTGGAACAAATGCGCGCAATTATGGAGGCGGCGGACAAAACCGACTCACCGGTGATTGTTCAAGCCTCTGCCGGCGCCCGCAAATACGCCGGAGCCCCCTTCCTGCGCCGCATGATTCTGGCGGCCATTGAAGAGTTTCCGCACATTCCGGTGGTTATGCACCAAGACCACGGCACCAGCCCCGCCGTGTGCCAGCGTTCCATTCAACTGGGCTTCAGCTCGGTGATGATGGACGGCTCCCTGGGTGAAGACGGTAAAACACCGACCGACTACGACTACAACGTAGACGTTACCCGCCGCGTAGTGGAAATGGCCCACGCCTGTGGCGTATCGGTAGAAGGCGAGCTGGGTTGCCTGGGCTCCCTGGAAACCGGCCAGGCCGGTGAAGAAGACGGCATAGGCGCCGAAGGCACTCTGGACATGAGCCAGATGCTGACCGACCCCGAAGAAGCCGCCGACTTCGTGCAAAAAACCCAAGTAGATGCACTGGCCATTGCCATCGGCACCAGCCACGGCGCTTACAAGTTCAGCCGCCCGCCCACCGGCGACATCCTGGACATCGGGCGAATCAAAGCCATTCACAAGCGCATTCCAGACACTCACTTGGTCATGCACGGCTCTAGCTCTGTACCCCAGGAATGGCTGAAAATCATCAACCAATACGGCGGCCAAATCCCCGAAACCTACGGCGTACCCGTCGAAGAAATCGTGGAAGGCATCAAACACGGTGTGCGTAAAGTCAACATAGACACCGACCTGCGCCTGGCAAGCACCGGCGCCGTTCGCCGCTTCCTGGCCGAAAACCCAGCCGAATTCGACCCACGAAAATTCCTGAAAGCCACCATGGTGGCCATGTCAGATATTTGTATTGCGCGTTACGAAGCGTTTGGTTGCGCGGGTAATGCCAGCAAGATTAAGCCTATTAATCTTGAGCGGATGTATGAGGCTTATGAACGTGGGGAGTTGGATCCTAAGGTGAAGTGATTTGGTGTTGAGGTAGGTAGTGATTTGATGAAAAGCCTTCGGTGCGAGCCGGGGGCTTTTTTTGTGTTGTTTGGTCATTTGGGGAGGTGGGACGGGCCAGAATGGTCTAGTGTGTAGGTATTAGCGCAATGGACGCACCCGCTTGTTAAGGATGACAGACGATGATTTCTTCTGTATTGATTCTGTCTTTTCTTGGCTTTTTGCATCCTGTAGCAACTACATCTTGGGCCACTGACTTTTTTGTGATTCGTGGTGAGTTTGCCTGAAATCCTGCCCGAAGGTGTGGGGGCTTGAGGTGAGGAGGGTAGAGAATTCTTCGTTATTGCAATAACGAAGCGGTCAAACGATTACAGAGAGCTATTTAGCTTTAATTTTTTAAGTAATTGTTATTTATGGGGAAAAGTAATAACCTCCCGTTACAGGATTGCGTGTTATGCGGCGGTCAGTTTTTCGCAATAATGAAGAGCGCTATCTAATACGCTGTTGAACTAAACCGCTTCGCGGTAGCGAATAAGCCTGGAAGTTTCCTGCGAGATCTGGTGAATTGACCGATACTTTTGATAAGCCCGAGTGGGCTTTCAAAAGAGGAGTGTCCGTCATGACACCGTTACGTCAGACCATGATCCAGGCCATGTGCCAACATGGCTTTTCCCCCCGAACCCAGCACAGCTATCTTTACGTCGTCACCGCGCTGGCCCGCTATTATCGGCGCTCGCCCGATCAGTTGAAGGTGGAAGACTTACAAGTCTTTTTCAACTATCTGGTGCAGGAGCGTTCTCTGTCACCGGCCAGTTGCCGTGTTTACCTCCATGGCATTCGGTTTCTGTATCTGAAGGTGCTGCATTGGGCGCACTTCGATGTAACGTTGGTGCTGCCGAAGCGACCTCAGCGTATTCCGGAATTACTGACACGCCAGGAAGTCGCGCGCCTTCTGGCCGCTGTTCTTAACCCCAAGCACCAAGCCCTGTTATCCGTCACCTATGGATGCGGTTTGCGCGTCAGCGAAGCGGTCGCGTTGAAGGTTAAAGACATTGATGGTGAACGCCATCTGCTGCGGATTGAACAAGGTAAGGGCGCCAAAGACCGGATGGTGCCCCTGGCTCCCGGAGTACTCCAGGCGCTCCGTCGCTATTGGCGGATTCGCCATCCCATGCTCTGGTTATTTCCCAGCGATTTACTCCCGGACAGACACCTTCATATCACCACGCCCCAGAAGGTCTACCACACAGCCAAGACAACCAGTGGCATTGAAAAATGCGGTGGCATTCACGCTTTGCGCCATGCCTACGCCACGCACCAGCTGGAGCGGGGGTTGCCCATTCATGAGCTGCAACGGCTCTTGGGGCACAGCGATTTGCGCAGCACTCAACGGTATCTGCACTGGTTGCCAGGCGTCACACCCCAAAACGGGGGTCCCGCTGACCTGATCGCAAATCTCGGAGGTGCATGATGGCGGGCACACTGAGCGTTCAAAACATACTGGCGCGATTTCTGCCAGGTCAGACACTGGACAGTCACCGTCGTAAAGTCTGCGCCCGCCTAACGGACTGCCGAACCGCCCGCATGGGCGGTATGGAAATGCGTTGTGATCATTGCCAGGCCCACTCCGTCTGCTACTACGGATGCCGGGATCGCCATTGTCCGCAATGCCAGGGCCATGCAACTGAACAATGGAGCGCACGTCAGCGCTCCCTGTTACTGCCGGTGCCTTACTTCCATTTGGTGTTTACGCTGCCTCACACCTTGAACGGCTGGGTTCAGCTCCATCCCGACGTGATCTATCGCTGTTTGTTTGCCGCAGTCTGGGACACGCTTAACCAGTTTGGGCGCAACACCCGGCACCTCGGCGGCGAACTGGGCATGACAGCGGTGCTCCACACCTGGGGACAGAACCTGAGCCGTCATGTTCACGTGCATTGCTTGATCCCCGGGGGAGTGTTGACTGGCACCGGTGATTGGCACAAAGCCAAAAGCCACTACCTGTTCCCGGTACGGGCCTTATCCCGGCGTTTTCGAGGACGAATGGTGTCGTTGCTAAGAGCGGCGGTGAACGCCGGCGAACTGCACCGGGTAACCCGCAGCGGTGAGGTTGATGGCGTGCTCAACGGCTTGATGCAACACGAGTGGGTGGTCTACACCCGACACTGCCTGAACCAGGCCGAGAGCGTGGTGGATTATCTGGCTCGCTACACTCACCGAATCGCCATCAGTAATGGGCGTTTGTTGACGATGGAGGATGACCGGATCGCGTTCCGCTATAAGGACTATCGGGATCATTCCCGATTGAAGACCCAATGGCTGGATGGCCAGGAGTTCGTACGGCGATTCCTGATGCATATCCTGCCGAAGGGCTTCATGCGAATTCGCCATTTTGGCTACCTGAGCAACTGCACTCGACGCCGCAAACTGGCGGTTATCCGGCACTGTTTATCGCAGCCGCTCAAATCAGAAGCGACACTGGAGAGCCCGGCGTCTCAGCGATGCTGGCCGTGTCTCCTCTGTGACAGCGGTGTGGTTCGGATGATTCGTCAGATCCCACGGTTCAAAACAACGGCTGTGCCAACGGGCTAGCTTGTCTGCCTTGATCCAGCGGGTGGAAACCGACAGTTCCTTGTGAGCTGGGCGTCTATACGGCCGAAGACTGGAAATACAGGTATCTGCAGGGTAATCTGAGGGAAATCACAACAAGGAAACGCCTCGTGAAGGATCGAATGAGACCAAAACCCGCCGACATTGCTTCGTACCTGGCCACAGATGTACCGTTTCGGTCCGGCCTTCAAATTACTTTATCCTTAAGCGTCGTTCGATAGCTGCGGAGTTGGCGGCTTAGTCCAACAGACATTTAAAGGTCATGCTGCGCACGACCATTAAATGCTTAGGTGTTAGCTGGATTGATGTGGTTCCTTTTTGGTGGCTCGGTATCAGTGGCCTTGGTTCAGGTTTGGCAGCAAACCGGTGAGTTTCGGTGTTTGCCAAGGCCGTCGAAATCAGTGGTCAGTTGGCAGCACAGCGGTTAAAAAGTGGCGACAGAAAATTGGGCGTTCTGTTTGTGGGGCTGTCCGGCGTAAGCAAGTTTTTGGCCTGCTAATCTGGCGTTCTGGTTCATTCGCCGCATCGTTTGCAGTGTTTTTGACACTGTGCATCTGCGGATCTTGGCATAAGGGCAGCAGCGGAATAGGCTATCATTTTGAGTGCCAAGAGTTGGGCTATCAGTTACACCCAGCTAACAAATCGCAGCAGTACGCGGCCTACGGCCGCCGGACGTCACTGTCGTGCCGCCGCTGTGCTCAGCGTTAGGCCTTTAAAGATAGGAGGGTTGAGATGCCACCACCATACCCAAATTGGAACCATGGAATAACGCCGAATACCAACTCTCGAGCGACTGCTAGCTCGTGGCGATATGTAAAAAATGCAACGGTCATAAAGGTCAGTGACTCAACGTATCGAAATTGTAATTTTATCAGCGATACATTTGAGCTAGTCAACCTCAAAATAGTCATGGTGCCCTAAGAATTGAAGCGCTCTGCTCTTGGTTTGGAGTGAAACCACCCACTACTCACCCAAACATAATAGTGATACCAGGGAAGTTCCAAATAGTACAAGGGTATACCGGTGCTGTGGTTGATAACATACAGGCCTAACAAATAAGGATAGGTCGCGCGCAGCCGCGACCTGATCCGGTGTTGGACGAGCCCGGTGCTTCTCTATTAAGGAAATATCATCGGCGAACTGAGAGGTGCTTTGGCCCTGGCATTGGGCGGTCATTTCCGTCAGGCCAGAGGTTCCCGTGACCCTCGGTGGAACCGATAGCCGATCTGTCCTGGTGGTGGTGTCATAGGGTGCTCTGATCCCTCCCTGTGAGGTGCATGTCGGACGGATGTAGGCCTATGCCAGACATCGTCGCCGGGTTGTCGGCACGGGCCACCGGCAGGGGCGCCGCCAAAGCGTGATGCCCATGGGCTCGCCACAACAGGGGCAAACGCGTTGTTTCCGGGGTTGGGTGACGATCCCGGGTAGCGCCACCTGCAAGCGCAACTGCAGCCGGTGTAAGGTTTTGCGGGCACCGCCGTGCAGGAACCCGTATTCCCGCACCCGTCGCAGCCCCTTGGGCAGGACGTGCTGCAGAACCCGCCAGAGGAACCGGCTCGCCGGTTCGGTCAGGGTCTGCCAGCGCCGGGTCTGGCTGTCCTGGTAGCGGAAGGTGACCTGCTCACCGTCGTAATCCACGATGTTCTGCTCCCGGAGCACACCACGATACAGATAGCGGGCCAGATAGGTCAGCGCCTGGTCGCCACGGCCGACCTGCTCGCACTGGGCGACCCAGTGCCCGGGAATCGATTCCGGCAAGGTAAAGCCTTGCTCGCGCATCCGGGTGAGGAATTTGGCGCGGAACACGGTGGCCAGGGCCCGGCCGTTGAACAGGTATCGCCCGGCCCGGGCGTGCCAGTGATGGCCCGTCAGCCCGCCCCCAGGGACCACGATGTGGACATGGGGGTGGAAAGCCAGGCGCCGGGAGTGGGTGTGCAACACCCCGACCAGCCCGAGCTGGCTCCCCAGGCGTGTATCGTTACGGGCGAACTGGGCGAGGACCTCCCGGGCGACCTGGAACAGGGTGTGGCAGGTCCACCGGAGGTGGTGCCAGGCAAAGCCCCGCAACTGGGCCGGGAGGGTGAAGGTCACCAGGAAATAGTCCACCGGCAACAACTTCTGCCGCTGCCGGTCCAGCCATTGGCGGTTGGTGCCGTGCTGACAGGCCGGGCAACTGCGATGGCCGCAGGACGGGTACGCCTGTTGCACCTGCTGACAGGCGCGACAGTGATAGCGGACCTCGCCACAGGCGGGTGTGTGGCAGGCCAGGATCGACTGCAGGGCGGCGTGATGCTCCGGTCGCAGTCGCGCCCCGACGAACTGCTGCAGGCTGGCCTCATGATCGCGCAGAATCTGCGCCAGGGTGATCATTGGGTCACCCAGTCAACTTGCAGCCGCTCCACCAGGGCATTGATCATCAGGGCACTGTTCTGCTGGGCCTCATGGGTCATCCGGGTGTAGCGGGCGGTGGTTACCGGGCTGGCGTGGCCGAGCAGAGTCTGAATCGAGCGCAGGTTCACCCCATTTTCCAGCAGATGGGTGGCAAAGCTGTGGCGCAGGGAGTGAATGTGAACATGCTTGCGGATACCGCAGTCCAGGGCGACCTGCTTGATGGCCTTCTGCACCCCACCCCGGGCCATCACCCGGGGCTTGCCGGAGGTGGCAACCGACGCATACGGCGGGTGCCACCCGGGAAACAGCAGGTCTGGATGACGGTGAGTGGCCCAATAGCGCCGCAAGGCCTTGAGTGTCATCAGCGGTAAAGGCACGAAGCGATCCTTCTTGCCCTTGCCACAGCGCACATGCACCCGCATCAGGTGACTGTCGACATCGGCGATGGTCAGGTTCAGGGACTCGCTCAGTCGCAGGCCCAGACTGTAGGTGGTGAGGAAATAGACCTGATAACTGAGTTTGCGTGTGCGACTGATCAGGCGCTCGACCTCCTTCAGGGAGAGCACGTCCTGCAGGGTCTGAACCTTGGGGGCCTTGACGATAGGGACGTATTCCCAGGGCTTGCCCAGTACATACTGATAGAAACTCTGCAACGCATTGCGGGCAATCTTGACCAGACTCCAGGACCGATGCTCGACCAGATGCATGAAATACTGCTGGAGCTGATCGGTGCTAAGCTGATCGGGACAGGTCTCGAAATAGTCGCAGACCTGTCGCAGGCAACGGGTGTACAGATCGATGGTCTTGGGGCTTTTGCCGCGCAGGGTGAGTTCGGTGAGGTAGCGTTGGTGCAGAGCTTGAAAACGAGCGTGTTCGTTAGCGTTCATCACACTTCTCCTGACAGGCCCTCCGAAATGGAAGGGGTCAGAGAAGTACAGTCGAATTTGGCCTCTGCCGCGTAGCGGCTTCGTTCAACAAGTCACGGAAGACGGACGCGTGAGACGCGCCGCTTCGTTCAGCGTTAGCTGGATTGGTGTGGTGCCTTTTTGGTGGCTTGGTGCCAGTGGCCTTGGCCCCAGGTTCGTAGCAAAACCGGTAACTTTCAACTACGCCAAGGCCGTCTGAGTCCGTGGTCAGTTTGGTAGTTCAATCGTTCACCGGCATTGCCATAAAATTTGGTGTTCGCCGTGTGGGGCCGTCCACGCAAACTTGGGCCTGCGCCTGGTAATCTGGCGTTCAGGTTCATTCGCCGCATCGGCTGCGGTGCTTTTTGACACTGTGCATCGGCGGATTTTGGTGCAAGAGCAGCAGCGGAGTAGGCTATCACTTTGAGTGCCAGGGGCTGGGTTATCAGTTACACCCAGCTAACAAATCGCAGCAGTGCGCGGCCTACGGCCGCCGGACGTCACTGACGTGCCGCCGCTGTGCTCAGCGTTAGGTTTTTCTCGACTGGGAGGTCAAATGTTAAAATTCAGGATTGTATCTTTAATTGCATTTACGATTTTAAGTAATAATGTACTTGGAAATGAATGGGCTTATTCAAATAAGGTTGATGAATTTGCTGATACATCTATACACACAGCACTTGTGAGTTCTCATGATAATAAGGGCATTGCGGTAGTTAAATGTAATGAGAAAGAAAATTTGGAATTGTACTTCTCTGTAGGTGAGTTTATTGGTTCTGAAGATAACTACCCCGTTCGCTATAGAATTGATAAAAATGCTCCAGAATCCAGTAAATGGGGGGTATCAACCAAAGGTACTGCTAGCTTCGTTAGTAACCAAGATAAAGTCCATTTGGCAAGAATGCTAATGTCAGGTAATCAATTTTTGCTAGAGCTAACAGATTTCAGAGGCACTCCTCATAAGTCGAAGTATTCACTAACTGGTAGTAAAGAGACTATCGGTAAAGTTCTAGATGCATGTGCTATCGCTAGAATTGAAACAAAAGTGGAAGGAGTTGATTCTTCTGTCAAAAAACAAATCTCAATGTGGGGGCCGAAAAACACTCAATGTACAAAAGGCATGCTTTTATCACTTGGTTATCCTATTTCAGATAAGAGTTCCTCAAAAACACCTGATGTTTATAAGGCTTTACAACAATATATGGACGACAAATATGCAATATGTGGTACTGATAAAGTCAGCATAACTGATAAAATCTATGCCTGTAAGCAAAAAGATCGTTTCTTAAATGGCGTATATGGAGATGCGGTTAAAGTCGATAAGTCATTTAAAGAACGATGTGGTTCTCTCTATATGGGGGATTAAAAACCTAACAAGGGTTTTCAAGTCGGACAAATTACAGTTGGCTTTTTGTTCGTGCCTCACTTATTTTAGCCAACTGCAATTTGCCGCTTAAAACGGCGTTGAGGCTGTAGAAAAAGGTCAAAGGCTTTTTTCGGCCTTGAATCGATCAATAATTAAGCTAAAAATAGCACCTATTCTTAAAATCTGGAGCACTCCCTTATCGTTGAAGGCAGACCTAGATTTTACGTAGGAACGTTATCACAAAAGGGCTCGAGGGTTTTACTACAGCCTTGTATGCATCCAGATTAGTCATGAATAGGACGAGTAAGCTAGATGAAAGATTTAATTGAGAAGCTTTCTTCATACAACATCTTTAACTATCTCTTGCCGGGAGTAGTATTTGTTGCAATATCCAAATCGTTAACGAAGTATAACTTTGTTCAAGAGGATATTGTTATCGGTGTCTTCTTTTATTATTTCATTGGGTTAGTGATTAGCAGGATCGGTTCTATTGTAATTGAGCCGATCCTTAAGTGGGTTAAATTCGTTAATTTTTCGGAATATAGAGACTATATTGAAGCGTCTAATAAAGACAAACTTATAGAGGTTCTTTCAGAGGCAAACAATATGTATAGAACTTTCTTATCATTATTTCTATCTTTGTCTCTTTTAAAGATATTTGAAGTTTTTTCTGAGCGCTTTCAATTATTAAATAATCTTTCGTCAGGAATAGCGATTGCAGGGTTGCTACTTTTATTTGCTTTCTCATATAAAAAACAAACTGCTTACATAACTAAACGCGTAGCTAGCGCAAAAGACAAGGAATAAATTATGTCTGATTTTTTCGAAATAGATTTCTTAGACGTTGAATCCAAAAAAAGCGGAGATGCAATACCTCTCCGTTATTCAATCGGCGGAGTTACCAGAATCCATGTAACCGATGGGGGGTTTCAAGCTACAGGTGACTTGGTAGTCAAGCATATAAATAAATATTACGGGGCTCCAAAATATATAGATGCTGTAATCGTAACGCACCCTGACGGCGATCACGCGGGTGGACTTAGAAAGCTGTTTGATGAGTACGAGATTGGTGAATTATGGATGCTGTGCCCTTGGTTATATGCTGACGAGCTTATTGATCGATTCAGCCGCTTCACATCTTCAGCTAATCTAGCGAAAAGGTTAAAAGAGATATATCCAAACTTAGCAGTTCTAGAAGAACTCGCACAAGAACATGGGGTAAAAATATCAGAGCCATTTCAGGGTGCAAAGATAGGAGAGTTTAATGTTATGGCTCCATCTAAAACGAGATACTTAGATCTTGTTGTAGAATCGGAAAAAACTCCCGAAGCAACAAAGGTAGAGGAACAAACTTTGGCCGAAGCTGCCGGAACGTTTATTAAAAAAGCTATTGATTTAATCAAGTCGGCGTGGGGGGAAGAGTATTTTCCAGAGGACGATACAAGCCCTGTAAACAACATGAGCGTGATTCAGTATGCTTGCCTATGTGATAAGAAGGTCTTACTAACTGGTGACGCAGGTAGGGCAGCTCTTGATGAGGCGGCAGATTTTGCTCCAAATGTTGGATTGCAACTTCCAGGGATTGATCAAATACAAGTTCCTCACCATGGTTCTAGGCACAATGTATCAACAGAGGTATTGGATAGGTGGCTTGGTACTAAACATGATGCACAGCCTGATTCGGGGAGCTTTACCGCAATCGTTAGTGCCGCAGATGAAGATAAAGATCACCCGCGAAAGTCTGTTGTTCGCGCCTTCATTCATAGAGGAGCAAAAGTAATTTCTACGGAAGGAAGTCACAAGCGAACTGGTCACAACGCACCAGAACGTGAAAATTGGGTGGCTGTCACTCCCCTACCATATCCTCAAGATCAAGAAGATTGATTTGCAGCAATGCCTAACGAATAAGGATAAGTCGCGCTTGCCGCGACTTATTCGGTTGTTGAACGAGCCCGGTCGGCCTCGACACTCTCTATATAGCAAATATCTAAAATGAACTTGAGGGGAATAGCGACGTTATGAAACGCCGCTATTTCTTTCAAGACCCTATGGACAGGCATGCCAGGTCGCGGGGTCAGGTCTTGCGTTTTGCTTCTGCCTTGCTCTTTCGTTGTAATCATTCCATTCTGGTACGTCTCAATTTAGAACTACGGAAGAAGTCAAGGAATGGCCAGACCGCTGCGACTGGAATTTGCCGGTGCGTTGTACCGGAACGTGTCAACCTTTTTTGAACCAACTCTTCACTAATTAAATTGCTTTCAGTATGGCTCTTTGCAGTGTCGGGAAGTTTACTCCTTGTTCGGCGATAGATGGTTCAGCATCGTCCGGTATTGGGTTAATAGTCACCTCTTGTGGTGGCAGTTTGACGAGAGGTCGTCCCTGGCTGAACCGTTCTGGATGCGCGGCAAAGGCTTCATTCAGAGCCCCTTGACGTACTCGGGCAATGTCTACGTATTGGCCTGTAAACACCTGTGCTGGCGTAAATCCTTCAAGACTGCTGTGGTGGTGCACGTGGTTGTACCACTCCACGTAATCGTTACACCAGCGCATGGCGTGATCATAATGATCAAAACGTCGCGGGTAATCTGGCTGGTACTTGAGTGTTTTAAATTGTGCTTCACTCATTGGGTTATCATTGCTCACGCGAGGCCGACTGTGACTGGCGGTGATGGCCAGCTCGGAGAGCAAGTCCAGGTAACAGTGGGCGGTCATGGGCGCACCACGGTCTTGGTGCAGCGTGAGATTTCCAGGCACGATGTCGTAGCGCTGAGCGGCTTCGTCTATCAGTTGTGATGACAGGGCGCTATTTTCCTTGCGGGACAGCATCCAGGCGACAATATAGCGACTGAACAAGTCCATAACCACGTACAGCGACAGGTACTCACCGCGCTTGCGCGTTGGTAATTTAGCAATGTCCCACGTCCAGACCTGATTGGGCGCTGTTGCCAATAAACGCGGCATCGGATTCGATTGTGGTGCGCGCTGGGCGCGTCGTTCGCCCTGCAAAAGACCACTATGGACAGGCACAACATAGCCTGGGCACAACATAGCCTGGGCACAACATAGCCTGACCTGATATAAAAAGCCCGGAGGTTCTGCATTCGGGGCTTTGCTTTTTCTGACGCGGGTATTCCGGGTTTATTTCCAAGCGTGTGTGTGAAAAATGAACAATCTTGTCCAGTAGCGCTGTGTACCAGGCACGCCAAAACTCCGGCAAATCTGCCAGATTAGAAAGTGTTACTCAGAGGGGAGGGAAGCGCTCAGGCTGCCTGTCGTCGGCGGCTCTGTCGGTAATCCTGATAGGTATCCTCAAACCTAGTGGCCCTTTCGCACCATCGGTCAGGATCAAGGTTCAACCGCTCCAAAATCGGCAAAGCCTTCTAATCAATGGTCCCACGCTTGTTGTCCCGGCTAATCCGGCCGGTGCAGTCGACCAATTCCAGGTAATCTTCAAAACTGAACAGGATGCCGTGCTGGAAGCCGTTGCGGATGACGCCTTCAAAGCCCAACAGTGGTTTCAGGGGCACTGCAAATTCGTTCAGCGCCTGTTGCTGGGTCTGGCGGCGAATGGCTTCGGCCAGATCGAACTGCGGAGCAATGCGCTCTTTGATGCTGGTGTGGTTTGACTGCTCTGGAGTCTCTGCCATCGCAGCACGAACCGGATTCAGATCCACATAGGCCATGCAGGAGAGCAGGGCTTCTTCGGTATCCAGGGGCTGGGACTTGAAACGACTTTCCCAGAAATGTCCGGTGCACTGGTCTTCCCGGTTCGCTTGCCACGCAATCGGTTGATTCAGACACTTCATAAACCAGCTCAAGTCCCCGAGCCGAGCCCGAAAGCGGTCCGCATATTCGTCCACCCGCCGCAACTCTGCCGGGCAGAGATTGTCGCCGCGGAGGTAACGTTGAACGAGAGGCGGCCCCTTATGCAGGCTGCACCACCGCGCTAGCACCTCATCATTGCTCCAACAGTCTACTTCTGCCGGGCTGAGTTTCACCACCAGGTGATAATGGTTCGACATAACCGCATAGGCCGCTACATCCAGCGAAAACACAGAGGCCAGCAGGCGAATCCGCTGTTCAATCCAGCCACGCCGGTGTTCGTAAGAGCGCCCGGTAGCCCGGTCTTTGCCACACAGGAATGCGCGCCGTACGCAGCGTGAAATGACATGGTAGAAGGGGGTGTCGGCAATGCTGATCTGCTCGCTGCGTGGCCTGGGCATAATGACTCCTTGTCGTTTTCTGTCCCTGTAAGGTTTATCACAAAAGGCTGTATAAATGTGCAGCTTTTTATCACAATGTGTAGAGTGCCTGTCCTTCGTGCTTCGTGTTTATGGTTTTTCATAGATTCGGGCATGAGGCAGACAGGGTCTATCTTGCCGGATTCTGGATCGCTACGCTTGCGTTGACGTCCGTGGGGATTGGGCTTGGTTCTCTGATGTCGGCGAGGATAGCCGGGTTGGTCGAGCGTTGGGGAGTATTGCGGTTGCTGCAGGGGCAGTTTTGCCGCTGGTTAGTGAATTCGAGAGATCGCAATGGTCTGATGCTCAGGAGTTGCATAGGGAGCTGTGCAGCCTTTTTATTTTTTTTTGGGGGGGGGGTAAATTTTTAATTGAATTACATAGGCATAGAGGATGAATTGGTCTAGGGTTTGTTTGGTGGTGAAGTCACTTGAGCATAATCCAAAAAAAGATCAGGCTTTGCTCAATTGATTGGAGACCTTCGGTTGACTGTTGTTCACCGGTACAACATCTATACGATGTTAGAAATTAGTGCTACATCGTAAGAATGTTTGGATAGAGTTTTCTTGCCAGTTTGGAGCTATTCATGAAATGGAAAGATATTGTAGGAGACGTAGGTAGTAATCAATATAATAAACGCATCGCATCTTTGAAAGAAAAAGGCCTTTACACCGATTCAATAGAGAACACAGTTGACAAAACAATAGAAAACATTAAATCTGGTAATGGGCGTTCATTTGTAATTTTTGGTGAACCTCAAAGCGGAAAAACTGAAATGATGATCGCTTTGAATGCTCGTCTATTAGATGAAGGTAATGGAATCATAATAAATCTTTTGACAGATAGTATTGATCTTTTGGGCCAAAGCCTTGATCGTTTTCGTGAATCTGGGTTGAGTCCATCGCCGAAACAATTTTCTGATCTGCCAAGCGAAAGAAACGACTTGAAAGGAAAGAAGTGGTTAATCTTTTCTAAAAAGAATGCGAGAGATCTTGAAAAGCTTATAGACTTAATAAGCTATGAAAAAAACGTCGTTGTAATTGACGATGAAGCTGACTATGCTTCGCCTAATGCTAAGGTGAACAAAGATGAGAAAACAAAGATTAATCAGTTGATATGCAAGCTGATTGGCAATCACGGCCAATATATCGGGGTAACTGCAACCCCAGCACGATTGAATCTGAACAATACCTTTAAAAACGAGTCTGAACTTTGGGTCGACTTTCCGCCCCATCCAAAATATGTCGGCCAAGAATTTTTCTTCCCGGAGTCAGGAAAAGTTGATTATAGATTGCATACTTTTCATGCGGATGAGGGCTCAGAAAGGGTTGAGCTGCAATCTGCAGTTCTTCATTTTTTATGCGGTGTGGCAGAACAGCATGAACAAGGAAATGAAGAAAATTTCACAATGCTGATACATACCAGTGGGAAAAAGGACGAGCACCAAGATGACGTCCAGGTTATCCAAAAGACCCTGGCAACGTTATCAAATGGAACTGATCTCAATTTTTCAGCAATGACAACGAAGCTTGAGAACATCGCGAGGGAATATGCGGTCAATGACTCCGATTCCTTAGTCGAGTTTGTGATGCGTAATATTAACAGGCATATGATTGTGGAGATCAATTCTAGGGGCGCATCTGGTGGCGTTTCAAAGATAGCTAAACCTACAAGCCTTTTTTCATTTGGTGCTGGCGGTAATATTATTTCACGAGGAGTTACATTTGATAACCTCCTTTCAATGTACTTCACGCGATCTGTTAAGGGGAAGTTCTCTCAAGACACTTATATCCAAAGGGCAAGAATGTTCGGAAGTAGAGAGAACTATAAGAATTGTTTTCAACTCTGGATTCCGGGGTTGTTGCTTGGCAATTGGAGTAAATGTTTTTCATTCCACAAGTTAGCTATACAGGCTATGAGGAGCAAGAGTGGAGCGCCAGTTTGGCTAGCAGATCACAAGACTACCCCCACATCGGCTGCATCAATCGACAAATCCACGGTTGATTTCGAGGGCGGTGAGATGTCTTTTGCTCTTTTTGATTTCAGCAAAAAAAGGCACGAAACTCTCTTCCTAAGAGACAAATATTCTGATTTAGAGATGCTTGAGAAACTGAGGAGAGATTTCTCCAAAGATGAGTTTCCTGAATACCTATATCGTTATCTTAAGCAGCAGATTACTTATAATCCTGATTGTAGGTTGTCATTTCATAAGCCCAGTAAATTCGGCACTGGAAGTGGCGCCTACGACGACGAAGAAAAGAAAACAATACGTCGTAAGAAAGGCATTTTTTCAAACAATGAGTTTTCGAGAAGCGAGAGACCTGAAGCTCTGCATCATCTGAAGATTTTTAACAATGAATACGGCAATGCTAGACTTTTTTATAAAATAAATGGTAGCGCTATAAAATTTATGCAGAATAGAAAATGATAAAAGATTTTAGCCGGTATCATGGGGCAGCGATTATCCAGTTACTAGAAGTTGTTGGTGGTAATTTCAAAATTCGCTCCCATAGCAGCGTAGGATTCTATATAATTGACGATGCGTTTCCTGTCTTCATTAAATATTCAACGAGTCGAAAAGGGCCTTGGGTTTTTAACTTTGCATGTGCTCATCAAGTTGTTGAAAAGGAACTTTTTGAAGAGTTTGGTGGATGCTTAACGGCCTTTGTTTGTGGCAAAGATGGAATAGCGGCCATCCCACATGCAGACCTAAAGCAGTTGCTTGACGAGGATTTTGATGTTCAGGAGTCAGTAATTATTAAGAGAAGACACCAACAGATGTATCAGGTTCGGGGCAGGAACGGCTCACTTGATAGAAAAGTTTCGCGGTCAAGTTTGTCCGATGCGTTTCTCAATTTTCGTCAATAAAGTAAGTTGGTATCAACATGATCCATGTACATCCTTTCCCAGCGCGGATGGCTCCAGAGATTGCACTCTCGAAAATTCAGGCCCTCCCAGAAGGTACCACCGTCCTGGACCCAATGGCGGGGTCTGGCATGGTGTTATCGCAGGCTGCGAGAAATGGATTGAAATCTTTCGGTTATGATTTGGACCCACTTGCACACCTGATTTCTAGAGTAGGTGCTACCAAGGTGAATGAAGAGGAAGTCCTTGAGGCGAGTTTTGCACTAACATCAAGATGTCATACTAGCGCTAATAGGGGGGAAGAAGTAGAGCTTCCATGGATAGATCAGGACTCTGAGACCTCTAAGTTCATAGAGTTTTGGTTTTTTCAAAAGCAGAGAAAGCAACTTCGTATTTTAGCTCACTTTCTGATTGAACAGCCGTTTATCGAAAATTCAATCGTAATTGATGTGCTTAAAGTTGCCGTTTCGCGCTTAATTATCACCAAGGAGCCAAAGGCATCGCTCGCTAGAGATACGGCTCATAGTCGTCCGCACCGGACTATCATAGAAAATGAATTCGATATTTTTGACGAGTTACCCAGGTCAGTAAAGCATGTGCTCAAAGCGCTAAATAGTCCTGGAATTGTTGTGAACGCAGAGAGCCAATTAGGTGACGCGAGAAGGATGAATGGCGTAGAAAATTCTTCCATTGATATAGTTATCACTTCTCCTCCATATTTGAATGCGATCGACTATATGCGCGGCCATAGGTTGTCGCTAGTTTGGTTTGGTTATCGGATCAAGGATCTTAGGTGTATTAGGGGCGAGTCGATCGGAGCTGAAAGCGCTTCACACATTGATATTGAAGAGCCCTTTTGGGATGTGATTTATAAATATAATCTTGAAGGACTTCATATCCGGACGTTAAAGATGTTGAACCGATATTTTGTAGATCTTCGGTCCCAAATGATGGAGACACACCGAGTTCTCCGGAATGGTGGTGAAGCATCATACGTCATAGGAAACTCGAATGTAAGAGGGAAATATGTTCCCAACAACAAATTTCTGCTTTTAGCTGCTGAGATTGCGGGTTTAGAGGTGAATTCCGAAAGTGTTCGCGACCTTCCAGACAACCGACGGTATTTACCGTTTAGTCGGGAATCTAATAGTGCACTATCTGCTCGCATGAGAACGGAGCATATAATTGAATTTAGAAAATAACAGGCACAATACGAAAATCGTAGCACGTCTATTTTTTTGATGATTTTCCGACCTTAAACTGCCGCCAGCTGGGGGTTGGCGTCGCCAAAGGCACCCGAAATCCAGTTCATATAGCCTTTGAAAAAAACAGTGCCGGGTCAGGTCTCGCGTTTTCCAATAGCCTTAATGGACAGGCACAACATAGCCTGACCTGATCTAAAAAGCCCGGAGGTTCAGCCCTCAGGGCTTTACTCTTTCTGGCGCGTGTATTTCGGGTTTATTTCCAAGCGTGTGTGTGAAAAATGAACAATCTTGTCCGGTAGCGCTGTGTGCCAGGCACGCCAAACCGCCGGCCAGTCTGCCAGATTGGGAAGTGTTACTCAGAGGGGAGGCGTGCTTAGGCTGCCTGTTGTCGTCGGCGCTGTCGGTAATCCTGATAGGTGTCCTCAAACCGCGTGGCCCGTTCGCACCATCGGTCAGGATCAAGGTTCAGCCGCTCCAGAATTGGCAAGGCCTTCTCGTTAATGGCCCCACGCTTGTCATCCCGGCTAATCCGGCCGGTGAAGTCGACCAGTTCCAGGTAATCTTCAAAACTGAACAGGATGCCTTGTTGTAAGCCTTTGCGGATGACGCCTTCAAAGCCCAGCAGCGGTTTCAAAGAAGCCTTAATGGACAGGCACAACATAGCCTGACCTGATCTAAAAAGCCCGGAGGTTCAGCCCCCAGGGCTTTACTATTTCTGGCGCGTGTATTTCGGGTTTATTTCCAAGCGTGTGTGTGAAAAATGAACAATCTTGTTTGGTAGCGCTGTGTGCCAGACACGCCAGAACTCCGGCAAATCTGCCAGATTAGAAAGTGTTACTCAGAGGGGAGGGACGTGCTCAGGCTGCCTGTTGTCGTCGGCGCTGTCGGTAATCCTGATAGGTGTCCTCAAACCGCGTGGCCCGTTTGCACCATCGGTCAGGATCAAGGTTCAACCGCTCCAGAATTGGCAAGGCCTTCTTATGCAGCGTCAACTATCTTGTCCGGTTCGGCCAAGTTAATTGTCGCGCTATAGCCTTCTCGTTAATGGCCCCACGCTTGTCGTCCCGACTAATCCGGCCGGTACAGTCGACCAGTTCCAGGTAATCTTCAAAACTGAACAGGATGCCGCGCTGGAAGCCGTTGCGGATGACGCCTTCAAAGCCCAACAGTGGTTTCAGGGGCACTGCAAATTGGTTCAGTGCCTGCTGCTGAGTCTGGCGGCGAATGGCTTCGGCCAGATCGAACTGCGGAGCAATGCGCTCTTTGATGCTGGTGTGGTTTGACTGCTCTGGAGTCTCTGCCATCGCAGCACGAACCGGATTGAGATCCACATAGGCCATGCAGGAGAGTAGGGCTTCTTCGGTATCCAGGGGCTGGGACTTGAAACGACTTTCCCAGAAATGTCCGGTGCACTGGTCTTCCCGGTTCGCTCGCCACGCAATCGGTTGATTCAGACACTTCATAAACCAGCTCAAGTCCCCGAGCCGAGCCCGAAAGCGGTCCGCATATTCGTCCACTTGCCGCAACTCTGCCGGGCAGAGATTGTCGCCCCGGAGGTAACGTTGAACGAGAGGCGGCCCCTTATGCAGGCTGCACCACCGCGCTAGCACCTCATCATTGCTCCAACAGTCTACTTCTGCCGGGCTGAGTTTCACCACCAGGTGATAATGGTTCGACATAACCGCATAGGCCGCTACATCCAGCGAAAACACAGAGGCCAGTAGGCGAATCCGCTCTTCAATCCAGCCGCGCCGGTGTTCGTAACAGCGCCCGGTAGCCCGATCTTTGCCGCACAGGAATGTGCGCCGTACGCAGCGTGAAATGACATGGTAGAAGGGGGTGTCGGCAATGCTGATCTGCTCGCTGCGTGGCCTGGGCATAATGACTCCTTGTCGTTTTCTGTCCCTGTAAGGTTTATCACAAAAGGCTGTATAAATGTCCAGCTTTTTATCACAATGCGTAGAGTGCCTGTCCCTGGTGCTTTCCCTGGTGCTTTCCTTCCAGCGGTGGGTATAGCATGAAGGCGATCGGCGATTTCTTTGGGCTGCATTATTCTCGCATAAGCCGGATTATTCGAGAGGCAAAACGCAAGACCTGACCCCGAGAATTGACCCCATAGGAGATTTTGTTATGACGCATTCTGGACAGTGTTTGTGTGGAGCAATTCGATATCAACTTTCGGGCACACCAAAGGTTGTTGCCTTGTGTCATTGCTGTGATTGTCAAAGAAGCGCAGGAGCGCCGATGGTGGCTTGGGCAGTGTTTTCCGAGACTGATATGACCGTGACAAAGGGGCAGCCGAAGACGATTAATTCATCAGGTACAGCGATGCGTAGTTTCTGCGCCGACTGTGGGAGTGGGTTGTTCTACCGGAATGCAGAGGTGCTTCCAGGAATCGTCAACGTACAGTCTTCAACACTTGACGATCCCGAAGCGTTACCTCCAGTGGTGCAAATACAGACTGCCGAACGGCTAAATTGGATGAAGCGTGCTCATGAACTTCCTGAGCACGAGAGGTTTCCATCATAAGAACAAAGGTCCCGCAAAGGTCCCGGGGTCAGGTCTTGCGTTTTGCCCCTGTCTTGCCCTTTCGTTGTAATCTTTCACTCTATCCGGCATCAATTAGAACCACGAAAGAGCTAGGGAATTGCCAGCCAGCGGCGACTGGAATTTGCCGGCGCGTTTTTCCGTTTGAGGTTTCGCCGAAATCGGCGTGAGATGTTTTTTGAATCTGGCGATGACCGCCACACCTTTACCGACTATAATGTAATACAGTGTAGTTGTTGAGTCTGAGGGTATCGTCATGAGTGTCACTACAGTTCGTCTTCAAGCAGAAGTTGAGCAGCATCTGGAAGCCATCGCCGGTAGGCTTCATCGGAGTAAGAGCTGGGTAATCAACCAAGCATTGTCGGAATACATAGAAAAGCAGCAGTTAGAGCAGGAGCGATGGACGCAAACGCTGGAAGCAATGGAATCTGCCGCACAAGGCAAATTGGTTGATGCCAGTGAGGTACACAGTTGGCTTAATAGTTGGGGAACCGAGAACGAGCAGGATGCGCCGAGGTCAGGTAAGTGAAACTGGTTTACACGGCCTCTACGGTAGTACTGTACCGAGGCCAGGTCTTGCGTTTTGCCTCTGCCTTGCTCTTTCGTTGTAATCGTCTCATTCTGTCTCATCTCAATTAGAACCAAGTTAATTGTCGCGCTATAACGAATATATGGGGAGCGCTAAACGAGTTCGGCAAAGTAGGGCGCAGAGTTGAGGTGGCTGCGATTGAGCGCGGGGAAGACAGATTGGAGGAGCTCCAAACGTTGCGTCCCAAGGGTTTGATAACTGATGAGGAGTACACGCGAGCGAGATCCCAGATTTTAGAAGATCTCTAGCAAATTGTTCCAATGCATTCCGGGCCTGACGGCCCTCCACCGGACGCCCTTTTCTTCGCTTTGTTACAAAAAGGTCGCCGTTGAACAAAAGCGTTACAACGTCACTCTTTCCGCTTGATATCGCGGTAGAAGTTTTCGTGTAAGCCCAGAGCCATCAGTTCAAGGACAAGGGCGCCATCATCAAAACTATAGCCTAACAGTGTCACTTGCTTGTTCATTTTGAACTTATGCACTCGCAGAAAGGCCAGATCCCCTTTCTTCTGCTCGCCAATGTTGGGGTTGGCCATCAGGTCCTTAACGGCCAAATCAAGGTCTTTCTTCTGGTTGGGCTTGAGCTTCTTTACCGCTTTTTTGAATGTAGGGGTCTGTAATACACTCGTGGCTTTAACCAAAATCGTAGGCCTCCAGCTTTCCGGCGTCCCGCTCTGCCTGCGCGATGATGGCCTGTCTTACAAACTCGTAAGGTAAATCGGGGTTATCTTCCATCATCTCGCCGATTTTTGCCCAATGTTCTATTTGTTTGGGCGGCGTTCGATTAAGCGCTTTGGCCATAATAGTGGCCTTTTCAATTAGGTTTTGGTCTAAGCGAATACTGTTTGTAGCCATTTGTACCTCCTGCATTGAGTTGCCTCAATTGTAGCAATACGCCACAATTGAGGCAATTTGTAACAAGGCGCTGTTGTCGGCCTGTTTTTCCGCTGACGCTACAAAGCAGCCGCAAATCGAGGCGTTATGCTTTAGTAGTTCCGGGGTCAGGTCTTGCGTTTTGCCCCTGTCTTGAAGGGTTTACGCCAGCATTGGCCATCACTGGAGAAAAGCGATATGAACACAGCTTTCGCACCCTATCCAATCGGTACGCCCGGCGTTCCTTGGGGCGACGAGGAACGCGCCGAGTGGTTGTCACAACAGCCCCTTCAACGCAGCTACGAGTCCGAGGTGTTGAGTGTGATCGAGCGCCTGCGCCCGCGCTTCGACGCGGAACAATATGGCCTTCTGGACTATGGCCCCGAAAGCTATCCACTGATGGCGATCCGGAGTCGCGACTGGCGTGACGATCTGCCGGTCGTGCTGATAACGGGCGGAGTACACGGCTATGAAACCAGCGGTGTACACGGCGCGCTGCAGTTCGTCGACCGGCATGCGGCGGATTACGCGGGCCGCGTCAACTTGCTGGTTGTGCCCTGTGTTAGCCCTTGGGCTTACGAGCGCATCCATCGTTGGAACCCGAACGCGGTCGACCCGAACCGTTCGTTCCGCCATGGCAGTCCGGCTGAAGAGTCGGCGGCACTCATGCGATTGGTGGCGCTCGTTCGCGATAGAGTACTGATGCATATCGACCTGCACGAAACCACCGATACCGACGAAACCGAGTTTCGTCCCGCGCTGGCTGCTCGCGACGGCAAGCCGTTCGAGCCGGCTGGGATTCCCGATGGCTTTTATCTGGTCGATGACAGCGAGAACCCGCAGCCTGGGTTTCAACAGGCGGTGATCAAGGCGGTGGAACAAGTCACTCATATCGCTCCGACCGATGACAGCGGCGAGCTCATCGGCTCACCGGTGGTCGCTCGGGGCCTTATCCAGTATCCGCTCAAGCAGCTGGGCCTGTGCGCCAGTATTACCAGCGCCCCATACAAAACCACCACCGAGGTCTATCCTGATAGCTCCCGTACAACGCCCGAGCAATGCAATGCCGCCCAGGCTGCCGCAGTGTGTGCGGCCATCGACTACGCGCTGGCGCGTCAGTAATCAGGATGAAGTGGTTGAATTGAGTTTGTATTCCGGATAATTCGAGAGGCAAAACGCAAGACCTGACGCCGATGCCTGTTTTCCCAATCGTAATGCCGATCTTCATCCAGTCCGGTATAAGCCAGCGCATCGGCGCCCTTTGTTTATTTATTCGTTCTTCGCGGTCAACTCGTCCACGGCAGCGGCATCGATGGTCGCATCCAGACCGCCCCACGTCTGGCGCAGATAGTTCACCAGTTCGGCGATTTCCGCACTGCTCAGCTTGTCGGCAAAACCGGGCATGGCCTGCATGCGCTCGAAGCCACTGAATTTCTGGGCGCCAATACCGTCGTGAATTACCTTCACCAGGTTACGGCCATTGTCGAGACGCAAGGTGGTATTCCCCGCCATGGCAACTGCCACATTAGGCACCCCTTGGCCTTGTGCTCCGTGGCAACCGGCGCAGACGTTGAGGTAATGGCGACGGCCAGGGCTGTCTGCGCCTGCACTTTGCCCTGCGTCTACGATCCGGGCCTCCGGCGGGTTTTCGCCCATCAGGTAAAGGCTCATGGCCTTCAGGTCCTCGTCACGCAGATAGCGGGTGCTGTGATGAAAGACGGTGTACATCTCACTGAACATGGTGCCCTGGTCGCTGATGCCTTCGCGCAGGAAGGTTTGCAGATCCTCGGGTGTCCAGCCGCGGCCGGCGAGTTCGTCTGCCGTCAGGCTGGGGGCCTCATAGCCGGCAATAACCCCGCCTTGAAGATGCTTGTCGCGGTCCAGCGCACCCAAGAGATTGCGCGGTGTATGGCATTCCCCGCAATGTCCCAGAACATCCACCATATAACGACCCCGCTGCCATTGCCTGGATTCGCCCTTGGCGTCGCCGGGGCTCTTGCCGGCGAACATGAGGTTCCAGAAGTTAAGCGTCCAGCGCATGCTGAACGGCCAGCTGAGGTCGGTTTCCGGAGCCTCAATGTTCACTGGCCTAAGACTCATCAGGTAGGCATACATGGCATCCGAATCCTGACGCGGAATGCTGTGGTAGGCCGTGTACGGCATCGCCGGATAGAGTTGGGTGCCATCGGGCAGCTCGCCTTCAGTCAGCACGTGGTAGAACTCATCGGCACTGTAATCGCCGATGCCGTACTCCTTGTCGGGCGTGATGTTGGTGCCGTAAACGGTCCCGAATGGTGTTGCTATCGGAGCTCCGCCCGCGTAGGGCGTACCGCCTTCCTTAGTATGGCAGGCGGCGCAGTCAGCGGCGCGGACCAGATACTGACCCTGCTCCAGGATGCTGTTGTCTGATGTCGCGCTCCAGGCACTGGTGGTGCTCAGGCCCAGCACGAGGGCCGTTACGAGGATGCGGCGATAATTCATAATCAGCTCGCCTCTTTGGTGGTGCCCGGTGTCTTCAGAACGGCATCGCGGACGGCTTCAAAATAACGCACATAGCCGGTACATCGGCAGATGTGCGATTCCAGTGCCTCGCTGATTGTGTTTTCCAGCTGTGAACGCGCGATCGGCTGCCGCTGCAGACGCTCCACCAGAACGGTGGCAGCATTGACGAAACCTGGGGCGCAATAGCTGCACTGGAAGGAGAAATGCTCCAGGAACTGCTGTTGCACCGTGGAGAGGGTCTCGATATGGCCTTCTTCGTCTCGTTGTGCGTGCCCTTCAACCGTGCGGATTTTCTTGCCGTTAAAGTAGTGGGCACCGGTGATGCAGGTGCGCACTTCCTCGCTGCTGCCGTCGGGCTTGTCAACGATCACCGTGCAGGCGCGGCACATGCCCTTACCACAGCCGAACCGGGTGCCGGTGAGGTTGCGGTATTCGTGCAGGTAGTCGAGCATCATCAGCTCTTCGGGGATGTCTTCAACCGGCTGAGCCTGTCCGTTAATCGTGACCTCCAGTGAACGCGCCGGGATGGTGGCGGTCTTGAGCTGCTCCGTTGTCATAGGACCTCCCTGATCTTGTCCGGCGTAATGGGCAGGCTGCGGAAATGGTGGCCGATGGCATGGGCGATGCCGTTGCCGATGGCGCCGACGATGGGGATCATCACCACCTCTGCGATGCCTTTAGGTGGGTCGGTTCGCGACAGCGGCGGCAGGATTTCTGAGGTTTGCTGCCACACAGCGACTTCACTGGCCCGGGGTACATGGTAGCGATTCATATTCCAGGTGCCGTTGCCGGGGCCGTCTTCGTATAGGGGCATTTCTTCATAGAGCGCATGGCCGATACCCATGGCTGTCCCGCCCTGGATCTGCCCGGATACTAATTGCTCCACAAGCGTGTTACCACATTCCAGGAACGTGTGATGGTTCAGTAGCGAGACCTTGCCGGTTCCCGTATGCACGGCCAGCTCTGCTAGAGCGCCGCAGGCACTGTAGTAGGTGACGCCGGCATTATTGCGCTGGGTTGGTGGGATATAAGTATTCTTGCGGGTCAGCAAATGATAGCCCCGCTTGCTGGTCATCAGGGCTTTCTGGGCGTCGGTGGCGCCTGTGCCGTACTGGACGGCGAGCCCGTCCAGGGGTAGATTTTCGGCTCGACCGTTGATGTCATAGTCGGCCCTGGACCATTCCCAGCGATTGAAGGCGTGGCTGATGACACCGGTTACTAGGCCCATCTCGTGGGCGCGTTTGGCCAAGAACTCCAGAGGCAGTGGTTCCATTCCCCGTGCTGTCAGCTGGCCGGCTTCCCAGCGGGCGTTTTCCTCCCGCACCACATAAGGTGCCGACTGGCCGCCGCCAATCCCGCGCTGCCAGAAATCCTGGGCGGCGGGCCAGAGACCGTGGCGGAAGATGATCCGGGCCGCCTCAAGGGTGGAGAAAGAGAAAAAGTAGGCCGAGTTGCTGGCACTGGAAGCCTGCAAGAGTAGCGGCGTCCAGCGAGGGTCCTGAACGGCCTTGTCCTGTTCCTCCTGGGAGATGAGGTAGGGATTGGTGGTCTCGTACATCTGCATGTCGTCCCACTCCATCTCCGCTGTACGCACCTGATCGGCGGCACGACCCAGCCAGGCGGCTACTACGGCGGCCTGGCTGGTGGAGTAGCCGGTGCCCATTTCGGCGCCGGTGTTACGCACCTCGATACGGCCCTCTGGGGTCAGGCGAACTTCGGAGAAGGCGGACTCAGCGCCATGGCCAAAGTCTTTATGCACACACGCAAACCCGACGCCGTAGCGCTCTTCCGGGTGGGCGGCTTCATACGCCTGCTTGCGTGTCTCGCGTTCGGTCCAGATGGCGTGTTTCTGGGCCTTACGCAGAATTTCTTCACTTCGAAGGTGGCCGGCCGGAATCGCACCCTGAGTATTCTTCATGCCGCTTTTGAACACGTTGCGGAGGCGCAGCTCGATGGGGTCCATACTCAGCTGGCCGGCGATCTCATCCACCATCAGTTCTGTGGCGGACATGGTCTGCAAGGTGCCGTAGCCCCGGAACGAACCGGCTTCTGGCATGCGCGAGTATATCGCCGTGGCGGTCAGGTCGCTGCTGGGCATGTAGTAAATCGATTGCGCGGCCGTGGCGCCGACGAAGGCTACAGAGTTGGAGAAGTTGGCGCGGCCACCGCCGTTGGCCGTCAGATCCTGTTTGAAAATCTGGAACTTGCCGGTCTTTCGATCCACCGCCAGGCGGTTCTTCATGGTGAAGGGATGGCGTTTCATGGTGGCTTGGAACTGCTCGAAGCGGTCGTTGGCCAGCCGCACCGGGTTGCCGTCTGCGTAAAGTGCAGCGATTAGCCCGTAATACGGGAAGATGCTGGCATCCTTGGAACCGTAGCCCACGGTGTAGGCCGGATGCAGGAAGAATCGCGTGCTCTGGAAGGAGCTCTTGGATAGGATTTCCGGCATCCAATTGGCGAGTTCGTGGGGTGACTGAGTGCCGCAGACCACATGCATATCGCCTTTGCTCTGGTCGAACCAACAGTTGGTGTTATCCGCCTCCAAAGCGAAATGATCCGTGTACTGGGAGTTGTATTCGCCTTCGAACACCAGCCAGTCGGCAGACGCATTGTCCAGTTTGTCCTGCAGTTGCTGGGCGTAGAACATCGCCTTTTCGGTGTTTTTGCCGTTCTCCAGTGCTTCAGGCCATATCGGGTGACGCTTGCGGAAGTCCGGATAAAGGATGGTCTCCTGCAAGGCGGAGAAGGTGTCTTCTGCGAAGGGTGTGTCGCCCCCAACACGAATGTAGCGGAAGGCACCGTAGGGTGGCTTTTCCGGAAGCGGTGTCTGCTCGCCGTAAACGATCACATCGTCGGCGAATTGGATGCGGTTCTTGGCCAGCCGATAACGGGCGAAGTCGTGGTAGATCAGCATGGCCACCGGGTAGCCGAGGTAGAGTGGTGTATCGCCTTTGGCCAGAAAGAAGTCGGGGCCGAAAAAACGGGGTACTTCGATTTTATCCCGGTCCATGTCTTCCGCGGTTACGAGGCGATCCGGCATTAACCCGGCCTGCTCCAGGCGGCTCAGGTTGATGTCCTTGAGCTTATGATCACAGCGGGTCGCACGGATGATAAAGGCGTGGGATTGATGATCTGGCCAATGGGGCATGTCTTTCGCCCGGATATCGCGGGCAAAGACCTTGCTGCCGGTCACCTTGGCGATGCCGTCAAGACGGAAACGCATTTTGCCCTCCGCAAGCTGCCAGGCCTCATTGGTCGGCGACAGTACGCGACCCTCGAAGAGGGCGCCGAAGGCATCGCTGCCCAAAGGAGCGAGGTAGGCAGTTACGCCCGCAACAGCGCTCCCTTTGAGAAAGGAGCGTCGGGATAGGGACGATCTGGACATACCGAGATCCCTCATCGGTGTGAATTGCTAACTCTCACTATAGATAAGATCTGACAACTTGCATACGTTTGTACGTTCCACATTCATAAGCCCTTGGGCTTTAACATAGACGATTTACCCTCGCCGGGTCACCAATGCCAGCGCATTGGCCAGCTCCATAAACGGCTCGGGCTATGCCTATAAGAAGGGAAATTGCCGGGGTCAGGTCTTGCGTTTTGCCTCTGTCTAAGGAAATTGCCGGGGTCAATGTGACGTCACGCGGAGATCGGTGTGAGATAATTTTTGAATCTGACGATGGCCGCCGCGCCTTTTTGTCAGTTTTCGACGAAGTGTGTGAGACCTTCAACCGGGAATGCGGCGCCTACTGCTTGGTGGGCAATCACTACCATCTTTTGATTGAAACACCTGAAGGCAATCTACCGGAATCGTGTCGATACATCGAGCTGAACCCGGTTCGTGCTTCCATAGTTCAATCTGCGGTCGATTGGCCGTGGAGTGCGTATTTCGGATTATTTGTGAGGCAAAACGCAAGACCTGACCCCGTGTTATTTCTTACGTTTTGTAGGTAATGAGCGTAAAGAAATGCCTAAAGGCTCACTTTTCTGATAGCTCATCTTCAACAACCCATTTATGATTCGTTACCTTATTCCCGTCTGTTGTTGAGAAATAATCGATCATATAGACGGTAGTCTGTTCGGCAGATTCAATTTCTGCTTTTGCTCCTTCCATCCCTTTCATATGGTTAGCAAGTACCGTCACTTCAGTTCCTTCCTCAAGAGGAGCAGATGCTGGATTTTCAATTTCTTCATGAATAACCCATTTGTGATCTAATACTTTCTCACTGCCATCTGTCGGTGTGTAGTTAATGGAATACGCAGTGGTGTCAAATGCCCCAACAATTGTTGCGGTGGCCCCTTTCATGCCTTCCATATGATCAGTTTGAATAATTGCTTCAGATCCGACAACGTATGTGGAATCTTCGGCCTTCATCAGACCATTGGGAACAATTCCATCGTTAGTATGAACCATATCTTTCATATCTTCGTGGGCAACCTCTTCGCTCTTGGTGGAATCTTTTTCATCTGTCCCCGTCGGTCCACAGCCCGCAAGCACAAGAGCAAACGTAACGCCCATTACAAGTAATTGTTTTTTCATCTAATATCACTCCTTTTTAGGTTAATTCTAGTGTAGCTATTATTTATCCAGCTATAAGCTGAACTCTTAAACTGCCTATAAATTAGACAGTCACTAGGAGCAGGGAAAACGCATGAAGATTGCAGTCCTACCTGTAACAATATACTTAAAAAATAATGCGGCATAATAATTTTTATTTAAGTTGCTGGGGTCATTGCCGCGGTTCTGAATCTCTCTTAATAGCACGGTTGCCGGTATCCAGTGTGGCTTCGCCGCTTCGATCCGCGCCAGCAAATAATCTTTATAGGGATCCAGCTTAGTCGCTCGCTGCGTTCGGTCTGGATAGGTGGGCACCGCGCTCAGATCCCGCAGATAGCGGCGAACGGTGTTGCGGGATACACCCAGCTTCTGGGCGATGGCGCGAATACTCTCGCCCTGACGATGCAATACATGAATTTCCACAAGTGTCTCCTGAGACAACATCGGCCGCCGCTCTGATCGTGTGATTAGGCGGCCATTTTGCCTTAGGTGGGTCAGTTTTAAGTTGGCGCTAGTGGGTCAGTATTACTGTGGGGGGTGACAATCGGGCGACAGTGGGCTATCAGCAGGGTCGATAGGGATTGGATTTTTTCTGCTTTTGGTGAGCGTTGTGAGGCAGCAATAAACGGTTATGAGCGATTCGTGGCTGAAGGGAAGAGCCAGCAGTCCCCATGGGAACATTTGAAAAATCAGATTTATCTGGGGAGCGACCAGTTTGTCGATGACATGCAGAGACGGATTGAGAGACCAGATCTGCTGAGCGAGATACCGCCCAGCCAATGTCGCTCCTTGGCAAAACCTTTACAGCATTATGCGCATGTTGTTTCCTCTTGGAACGAGGCTATCGTTCTATCCTATTCAAGCGGCGGGTACAGGATGAAGGAGATCGGCGATTTCTTTGGACTGCATTATTCTCGCGTGAGCCGGGTTATTCGAGAGGCAAAACGCGAGACCTGACCTCGGGGATTCTCGAGGAGCTCGTTCAGGCGTCAGTTCCTGAGCCGGGGGAGGGTGTGTTGCATTTTGTTACAATTTTTGGGCTGTAGCAGCTATTCCAATAGGCTAGTATTCATCAAAGATCTTCATAAACACAGCGCCTGCCAAGGGTGGCAATTGGTAATATTTCAATTCAGCTGGTTTTAGTAACACCCCTTTCTTTAAATTCTTTGATCAAGGAAGTATTGAATGTTTCAGGAAAGTGACGTAAATGATGCAGTCGACGATGCTCTGGATGGTTTATCTCATCAGATAGAGAACGAACTATCTATTGTAGTTGGGGGTAAAGTTAGTTCTGGTAAGAGCTCCTTTCTGAACGCACTTTTTAGTTGTCCTCAACATGAGCCTAAGTTCCATGTTGGTGCAGAAGCTGGAGTAACTACTAAACCAAAAGCTATAGAATTGAGCCCTCAAGTAACTGTATGGGACACACCAGGACTGAATGACTTAGATGCCGTTAATGTCGAGATAACATTGGATTTTTTGAAGAAGGGTCATGATCTAGCAATTTTGGTATTATCGGGGGCCGCTGATACGGCCCAAAAAGAAAATTTTGACGTGCTAAAACGCAATACCGATAACAATATTATTATTATTTTGAATAAAGTCGATGGTATATCTAAAGCCGATGTTTTGCTGCTTAAAAGTCAATGGAAGGAATCGCTAGCTTTAGATGCAAATGAAGAAATATACTGCTGTGTATCCTTGGGTTATGGCGAAAATGATCGTATAGTGTGCCCGTTTAGTGGGGAAGAGACTGAAGTTCCTGTTGACGATTTCGGCATGCCGAGAACAGTACAAGGTGTTGATGAAGCGCGTAAAGCTGTTTTAAAGAAATTAGAAAAAATAGATAAAGATTTGCTCTTCTTAAAATCTCAGCAGAGTAAAAAGAAAGCGGCTATCGTTACTATAAGTAGTGCCTGTGTGACCTCTGCGGGGTTTGCTTTCATACCTGGCAGTGGGGTGACCATAACGGCAACTCAAATAGGTGCTATATGTCGTCTTCATTATATTTACAAAGAAGAGTTGATTTCTAAAAGCCAAGTGGTTGCGATTTTACCGGCTTATGCCATGCAGGCTGTTGGGCGAAACTTATTTCTTTGGGCGAAATCTATACTCCCGCCTACAGGTGTTGTTGACGCAGTTGCCGCAGGTATAGCTGTTTCTTTGACAGCATCTATGCTGGTAACGATTAATTACATACTTAAAAATGATTCGAATTTGACTGACAAAGTAGAAACGAAAATTAATTATAAAAAATTCAGTGCTGAATTGAGTGGAAAAGTTAAGAATGCTTCTCTCGGTGATTGGATTAACCCCAGTTATTGGGCGTCTATGATATCGAAGTTAGTATGAATTTTGCGAAGTTGGCATTTTCTAAAAGCCTGAATAATTGTTTTGGCGAACGTAAGACCTGACCCTGTGTTCAAGGCTCGGAAAACGGCATCTGATAGGTAATCTGAGGCGAATCACAAGAAGGAGCAGCCGCGTGCAGGATTTAATGAGACCAAACGCCGTCGGTATTGATTTACGTCTGGCTCCAAATGTATCTTTCAGGCGCTGCCTCAAAATTACTTTATCCTTATACGTCGCTTGATAGTTTTGGCTTGGCGGCGTAGTCCAAAAGACATTTAAAGGTTATACTGCGCACGGTCGTTAAATACTTAGGTGTTATGCCTTATAAAGGAAACAGTGGAAATAATCACGGCGGTTTGCGGCTGTAAGGAACTGACTGAACAAAACCTGGTGATAGCCGTAAAGCGGGAGAGGCTTGGGTTTCTAGAGGAGTGGGGTTCTTTCACTTGGCTAGGGGTTATAGCCAGTCTTATCGTGACTGGTGGAACCTGGATATTTTTTATACTTGGTTTTCATGCAGGCGATATCCTTAATCCAAAATATATGTGTAATCAGTGCCGCACGACGATTCTGCCGGTGCAATTCCGAATACCTGGTTACTCAAATCCGAAAGATGTGGAAAGAGAAACGTACGTTGACGAAGAGTTACCGAAAACCGAGACCTCATTCGATGCGCTGCCCTTGTATTCGAAAAAGTCTGTTGCGCTTGAGCCCAACGAAACACTTGACAGAAAAACAATTGAAACCAGCAAAGTAAAAATACTATTACTTATCATTATAGCATTTGGTTTTGTTGCCCTTGGAGCGTCGTTCTTGTCCCTGGACCCCGCGGAAATTGCGTCTAGACGCCGTTTTAATAGTCCATTGCTTATCCATGGCATTGGTGTTGTGTCCGTAGGATTTTTTAGTTTGTGTGCTATTGCTGGAATTTGGAAACTATTTTCTTCCGGACCAGGTCTGGCGCTCTCTTCTAAAGGCATAGAAATTTTTGGCATTAGGTCGAATACGCTGGTCCCATGGATAGATGTATCTGGGTTCTCGGTGTACGAGATGCAAAGTCAAAAAATGTTAATTGTAAAGTTGCGCAACCCGAAGAAATACATTGAAGCAGATAGTAGTTTTCGTCGCTTTATGGCGGAAACTAACTACAAAATGTGTGGCAGCCCAATATCTGTTTCAGCTAATTCGCTAAAAATAAGCTTTAAAGAACTATGCGAGCTTTTTGAGCAATATTTCGAGCGTTATACAGAAAATACTTAACAGAGTGCTCCTGTGGATACCTGCTTTGCAGGCTTCGCCTGTCCCTGAGGATCAAGCGTTGAGGCTTTAGAAAAACCCATAGTTGGACCGATTTTGGAGAGTTATTCAGAGCTTCCCTAAAAATTCTTTTGGAGAAGAAGCGGTGCAGGATCTAGGCTCAACCATGTCGAAAGCACAAATAAATCTATTTGTAAAAGAGCTTTATAACGACGAGCCTTTGTCATAAAATAATTAGGTACATTAACTTTCAAATCAAATTAACCAGTATGAGTGAAACAAGGAGACATTATGTCAACAATCACGGATCTAAAAGACGCCATTGACACAAAAACTTTAAACTTGGTTCTTTTATCAGTAGCAACGGCTGGTATTTATCCAATACTTTGGCTTTACAATAATTATAATTTGATTGATAAAATCACGTCATCTACTACTGCAAATGATACATATATTATATGGATTGCGGTCTGTGTAGGACTAGGAGGTGCTGTTTCTGGCTGGGGAGAAGAAGCTTTAGAGGTTATAAGTGGAATTCTAGCTATCGCTTCAAGCGTACTATACATAGTTTGGGCATTTAGAGCGAAGAAAAAAATTCAAGAGTATGCACTTAATACTCATAAAATAGATTTTAAAATGAATGGTTTTTATACATTTGCTTTTAATATTTTTATATTAATTATTGCATCAACGACTTGCCAGAAGCAAAAAGAAAACAAGATGTGATCAATGGAAAAAAAGTAGCACAGCAAAGCTAACAAGTTGTTCAGTCAGAAAATTACTGTTGACTAGTGTACGTGCCTCGCACATTTCAGCCAATTGTAATTTTCCGCTTAGCAAGGAGGTTTTAGCTTAAAAAACCGAGGAAGTTATGGAAAATTACAGAGAATATGCCGAGTACACTAAAGAGCAGGACTGGAAATCGCTATGTGAGCTCAATGAAGTTAACTTTGATTCTTTTGGCACAAAAAGGAACTAAAGGCTTTACCTGAGTCCCCGTTCAGGCTTGGCCTCCAAATTACTGTATCCTTAGGCCCCGTTGAATAGCTGCGGCGTTGGCGGCTTAGTCCAACAGTCATCTAATGGTCCCTGTGTCATGCTGCGCACGACCATTAGATGTTTGGGTGTTAATGTTATCAAAGTGGTCGTCATTTTTCCTACTCAAGTTCCAGTAAAATAGTGTTCCCTCAACGATCAAAGGAGTGATCTTGAAATGAATTTGTATTACATCCGGGTCGGGTTGCCATGTTTCGTGGTGTGCAGGGACTCGAGTTCAACCCGGTGACTGGGTCATCCTGACCAAGGGCGATGTGTATAACTCGCACGGCGGCACCAATTCGATGAAACTACTGCACGTAGGCGAGCAGCTGGTCTGAGGCTTAATAGCTTGTGCTCCTGTCCGAACACAAGCCATTTACCACGCAATCCACTTCATCCCTGTTCTCATAACCCCCATGACCGACCAGGCAGCTGATCTGACCAGCTGAAAAGCTGGCTATAAATATCACTCACATCTCTATAACAGACTGTGTTTAATGGTATTTCAAGCTAGATCAAATTGGTCTACTAAAAATAACTGGTCCTACCAGTCAGATAGCGTCTAGACCTGACTGCGCTGCAGTAGCAGTATCTAACAGTTACAAAATAGCGTTATAGTCGAATGCACACTCCTCATAAGAAAAACAAGGGAAATCCAGATGAGTCAAACGCTCCTGTCTCTCCTCGCATTTTTTCCTCTGGTTCTGGCGGGTATCCTGTTGATAGGATTCCGCTGGCCTGCGAAACATGCGATGCCTGTCGTCTTTGTCGTGACAGTTATCATTGCCCTGCTCGCCTGGGACATGACCGTAATACGCGTGATCGCTTCCAGTCTTCAGGGATTGGTCCTAACCGCAGCCATACTGTGGATCATCTTTGGCGCGATTTTACTGTTGAACACGCTCAAGCATTCCGGCGGCATTCTGGCGATCCGCAAAGGTTTCACCGGCATCAGCCCTGACCGGCGCGTGCAGGCGATCATTGTGGCTTGGCTCTTCGGCTGCTTTATTGAGGGCGCTTCCGGCTTTGGTACCCCTGCCGCAGTAGCCGCGCCATTGATGGTCGCGCTCGGTTTCCCTGCGCTGGCTGCCGTCGTGGTCGGTATGATGGTGCAATCTACCCCGGTATCCTTCGGCGCTGTCGGTACACCGATGATAGTGGGCGTTGGCGGCGGCCTGGATCAGGTTACCATAGGCGCGCAGTTAGCCACAGTGGGCTCCGACTGGGACAGCTTCTTTCAACTGATCGTGTCGGAGGTCGCCATCATACATGGCATCGTCGGTATTCTCATGCCGCTGTTCATGGTCATGGTCATGGTGCGCTTTTTCGGCAAGAATAAATCCTGGCTGGAAGGCCTGCAGATTGCACCTTTTGCGATCTTTGCGGCGTTTGCCTTCGTCATACCTTATGTAATGGCTGGCGTGTTTCTTGGCCCGGAATTTCCTTCAATGATTGGCGGCCTGGTAGGTCTGATGATCGTGGTTCCGGCTGCCAAGGCAGGCTTTCTGATCCCGAAACAACCCTGGGACTTTGCCGACCCGAAAGATTGGCCAGCCGAGTGGATGGGTAGCATCCAGATGAAACTGGACGATGTCGCCGGCAAACGCCCTGTGGCTATCTGGATGGCATGGCTTCCCTATGTGCTGCTGGCAGCGCTGCTGGTGTTTTCACGCACCAACGCCACTGCCAAGGCAGCGTTGAACTCCCTGAGCCTGCGCTTTACCGACATTCTGGGCGAGACTGGGGTATCGGGCAGCCTTGAGCCGCTGTACCTGCCGGGTGGGCTTCTGGTGATGGTGGTCATCCTCACCTACTTCCTGCACCGCATGTCCTTCAGCGAGATGAAGCGCGCCTTTGGTGAGTCCACCAACACCATCGTCGGCGCAGGTTTTGTACTGGTGTTCACCATTCCGATGGTGCGCATTCTGATCAACTCCGGTGTGAACATGTCAGGCCTGCCGTCCATGCCGGTCGCCATGGCCGAAGCGGTCGCGTCATCCGTGGGTGGCGTCTACCCTCTGTTCGCTCCAATGGTCGGTGCACTGGGCGCTTTTATCGCCGGCTCCAATACAGTGTCCAACCTGATGCTCTCGCAGTTCCAGTTCAACACAGCTGAGCTGCTGGGTATTTCCGGGGCGTTGATTGTCGCAGCGCAGTCTGTCGGCGCTGCTGCGGGCAACATGATTGCCATTCACAACGTCGTGGCAGCATCGGCTACGGTTGGGTTGCTTGGGCGTGAAGGTATTACGCTGCGTAAGACCATTCTGCCAACCATCTACTACGTAACGGCAGCGGGCATTCTGACCATGCTTGCGGTCTATGTCTTCGGTGTTGGCGATCCGCTATCTTTGGCGGGCCTGACCACCACCGATAACTAGTCGAGTACGGAAGCTCCCCGGCCCATGTCCTGCTAACCCAGGGCATGGGCCGGGGCTGTCAGTGCCAGCCTTCCAAACGCATGGTGGCACGCTCCAATCGCTGTTCTTCTGTTTCGATATCGCGCAGGTTGTCTCTGATACTCCGAATGTGATCGACCGCTGCGTCTGAAATTTGCTGGCGCGTTGTACCATGTGACGTCTCGCGGAAATCGGCGTGAGATAATTTTTGAATCTGACGATGGCCGCCGCGCCTTTTTGTCAGTTTTCGACGAAGTGTGTGAGACCTTCAACCGGGAATGCGGCGCCTACTGTTTGATGAGCAATCACTACCATCTTTTGATTGAAACACCTGAAGGCAATCTACCGTAATCGTGTCGATACATCGAGCTGAACCCGGTTCGTGCTTCCATGGTTCAATCTGCGGTTGATTGGCCGTGGAGTCCGTATTCCGGATTATTTATGAGGCAAAACGCAAGACCTGACCCCGTGTTCGTGTGACCCCGTGTTCGTAATCCAGACATGAACCTGATAGAAGTATCAAATCGCGTGCATGCCTAACGTGCCTGCAGTGCTATTGCTCAAGCTAGCGCGGGCATGATATTTTGACTCAAGTGCGTGGGCAAACGCAAGTTCTGCCGGGCCAAGCCACAGCCGGCGTAGTCACTTTCAGCGTCAGCTTTAAGCCCTGCCTAGCCAAGGGTTCAAGTCGTTCGCTGCGCTCACTGGGACCGGCTAAAGCCAGCCCCTTAACCTAAGCGTTAGGTTTCTCGGGAGCAACCGCAAGCGCACTGTCTCCCCAAATCGCAGGCAAACCCCAAAGGAAGTCGGCCCCATGAGCATCAAACGCATCTTCCCCAGCGCCAATCATCTTCAGCCGGTTGATGGCGAGCCCTTCAGGTCTGTCATTACGGAGTCGGTTGAAGCCGCAATCGTGGCTTGGTACGTAAAGCCAGGCCAAAGAGTTTCAGCTCATCTGCATCCTGAAGGTCAAGACACCTGGACAATCCTGTCCGGCCACGGTCAATACCAACTCGATGCCGCCGGCAGCTCAAAGCAGATCACCGCAGGCGATGTCGTCGTTGCTCACAAAGGTGAAGTTCATGGCGTACTAAACACTGGTTCTGAACCGCTGGTTTTCATATCTGTCGTGTGCCCCGCTCTTTCCGGGTTTGAGCTACTCGAAAGCCAATATGCGCACACAGAGATCTAATCCTTCCGTAGAGAGAACGTGCCCCGGCACGCCAGGGCACGGTTCTCACCTCAAACGTTAGGCGGCTTAAAATAATTACGCCGTTTATTTACGCTGTGACAATTGGCCTTAATGTACGTGCAGGCTATCGCACAAACGCCGCCCAGGCTGGCGCTCGGGCATCGTGCAAAAGTGTCTTTTCTGAACATCCGTTTGGATTTGTTGGTTTGTGGCGCTTGCAGGAGCCGGGGTCAGGTCTTGCGTTTTGCCCCTTGCCTTGCCGTTTCGTTGTAATCGTCTCAGTCTATCCCGCCTTAATTAGAACCACGGAAGGAGCCAGGGAATGGCCAGACCGCTGCGACTGGAATTTGCCGGTGCGTTGTACCATGTGACGTCTCGCGGAAATCGGCGTGAGATGATTTTTGAATCTGACGATGACCGCCGCACCTTTGCCGACTATGATGTAATACAGTGTAGTTGTTGAGTCTGAGGATATCGTCATGAGTGTCACTACAGTTCGTCTTCAAGCAGAAGTTGAGCAGCATCTGGAAGCCATCGCCGGTAGGCTCCAACGGAGTAAAGGCTGGGTAATCAATCAAGCATTGTTGGAATACATAGAAAAGCAGCAGCTTGAGCAGGAGCGATGGACGCAAACGCTGGAAGCAATGGAATCTGCCGCACAAGGCAAGTTGGTTGATGCCAGTGAGGTACACAGTTGGCTTAATAGTTGGGGAACCGAGAACGAGCAGGATGCGCCGAGGTCAGGT
Source organism: Marinobacter sp. LV10R520-4 (assembly GCF_002563815.1). Lineage (NCBI taxonomy): Bacteria > Pseudomonadati > Pseudomonadota > Gammaproteobacteria > Pseudomonadales > Marinobacteraceae > Marinobacter > Marinobacter sp. LV10R520-4. The sequence continues at coordinate 2,418,408 of NZ_PDJM01000001.1, forward strand.
AAGTGAAACTGGCTTACACGGATGAAGCCATTGAAGATTTGAAACGCCTCAGGGCGTTTATCGGGGTTAACAACCCGTCGGCGGCGGCCAAGATCGCCATCGAATTGGTTGGTAAAATCGAGTTGCTTTCAGACCTCCCCAAAATGGGCACACAAGTGGAAATGGCACCGGTGCCTGATTCCATTCGAGATATGGTTTTCGGAAAGTACATCGTTCGATACTCAGTTCACGCCAATGCCATCATCATTCTGCGGGTATGGCATAGCCTGGAGGGTGAACGATAGCAATTTAGCCAGGCGCCCCCCCCCGGATGCCTTTGCCTCCGCTTTGCTACGTCAAACGCACCGGTGCGCTCAGCGTTATAACTCAAAAAGGAAAGCAGAGTGAGCGGCGGGGTATCGTCCGTCACAGCCGCAACTCCAGACTTCTCCAGCCTAAACTTTTCCGTGCCCGCAAGTTCAAGCTTTTCTAAGCCCGCGGTGTCGAGCCAGCAATTCAGCTGTGATGGGAGAACGTATTGCTCTCAGATGACATCTTGTTCAGAAGCGACCTATTTTCTGAGGAGTTGCCCCAATACAAAAATGGACGGAAATAACGACGGCGTTCCATGTGAGAGGCAGTGGTGCAGGTGACGAGCCAACTATGTTGACAGGCTCCGACAAGACCTGAACCCGAGGAGCTGCCTAGCTGGAGTGTCGAAAGCTAACCATCTTCATTAGGCGACCTCTAAGACAAAGTTACCTGAATGTCCGTTCACAATAAGCCGGTCGCCTTGTTTTAAGACCGGTGCAGCCACCTTCTTATTATTTGCTTTGCCTTCACTTCGCTCGACCATTGCGAGTCGACTAATCTCGGCCGTACTGCGCTTTGTTTGCTTAAGGAATTGAGTTTTCAGTGACATGTTGATCTCCATATTTTGACTATCCCTTACGTCATTTTCAAATTTAGAGGTCATCTCATCATGGGTGCATGACAGCATGAAGTCATTGGCTTGGCGGCGCCTCATATAAATGCTTTTGAGCAACAGAATTACCTGTTGAAGGGTTTTGACGGTGAGTTGCTGGTGGCATCGGCACTGGACAATTACGCTGACACATAGGGGGAGGCGGGCGCTATGAGATCAGCCCAATTGTTACAGGTGCTTACCCTTTAGCGTGTTGTCAGTACGCTTCTTGAGCGCAAGCCGTGCATTATCTACAATGGCGCACTTTCACATACTTCAGGCCATGAATATGAGCGACACAAACTCAAAACCAACCTTGCCAGATCGTCTTGCGGGCAACCCTCGCAGCCCACACCATCTGGAAGAATTTTTCGAGCACCAAATCGGTATTCGGCTGAATGGCAAAGAGCGTAAAGATGTCGATGAATACTGCATCAGTGAGGGTTGGGTGAAAATCGCGTCTCCTAGAGCATTGGATCGTCGTGGCCAGCCTATGATGATCACGTTAAAAGGCACTGTTGAAGCTTACTACCTCTAATCGGTTCCTATCGCAATTACCTGCGACGAGCGCATAGAGCCTGGCGTGATGTAGGGTGTATGTGCTGCTTCGCCCGGGCGGCAAGGACAATATATCTGTCCGAGAGATAGGGGACAGATTTGAAATCTGTCCCCGGTTCTCCCGGTTTGACGGTTTCCCAGCTCCAAGACCTGCGTTCTACGCATACACTGAAATACCAAATAACAAAGAGAGCATTATGGAACCCGGATCTGCAACACTGACCATGACCGTTTTGATGACGCCGGATATGGCCAACTTTTCCGGCAATGTGCACGGTGGTGCTTTGCTGAAGCATCTTGATGAAGTGGCCTATGCTTGCGCCAGCCGGTATGCAGGTGCTTATGTCGTTACCTTGTCGGTCGATCAGGTTATGTTTCTTCAACCCGTTCATGTGGGTGAGCTGGTGACCTTTCTGGCCAGCGTTAACTACACTGGGCGCACATCGATGGAGGTGGGGATTAAGGTGATCACTGAAAACATTCGTGAAAAGCTGGTCCGGCATACCAACAGCTGCTTTTTCACCATGGTGGCGGTTGATGAGAATGGGAAAGCCGTCGGGGTGCCCAAGCTGGGACCACGTACGGGTGATCAAATCAGGCGATTTGCGAACGGCCAGGAACGCCGTGCGATTCGTGTGGAGCTAGAGGAGCGTTATAAGGCACTTCAACGTCCGGGGGCATAGCAGACACTGCAATACTCGAAAGCCGGGCAGGCCTGATCCTGAAGATTAGACTTGGCCCGGTTTTCGTTCTTTCAATAATGCGAGCGGGTGTCGCTTTCTGGGCTTTCGGTAGGCACCAGAGCCTTGAACAGGTCTTGGACTTCCAGAACCCCAACCTGCTTACCTTTGCGAACCACGCGATAGGTGAGGCTGGTATCGCCTCCAGACAGCGCAATCACCGATTCCAGGTTGTCTCTTTCACCGATATCGCCGGCAACGTTTTCAGGCGCTTCCGTGGTTTTCTTCATGACGGACCGAACCCGCAGTACCCGGGCGCGATTGATGTCGCTGATAAAGTTGACGATGTAAGGATCGTTCGGGTGCATCAGTATTTCTTGCGGTTCACCCTGCTGAACAATATAGCCTTCTTTGAGTATGACCAGGTGGTCTGCCAATTTCAGTGACTCGTCCAAATCGTGGGTAATGAAGACGATGGTCTTCTGCAGCTCGTCCTGTAGCTCCAGCAGCAGGTCTTGCATGTCTGACCGAATCAGCGGGTCCAGTGCCGAGAAGGCCTCGTCCATCAGCATGATCGGCGAGTTAGAGGCCAGTGCCCGGGCGATACCGACGCGCTGTTGCATACCACCAGACAACTGGTGCGGGTACTGGTATTCATTGCCTTCCAGACCCACGCGGGCAATCCATTTTTTAGCTTCCGCTTCGAATTCTTCAATTTTATGGCCGCGCACAGAAAGCGCCATGCCGGCGTTTTCAAGAACGGTTTTATGCGGCAGCAGCGCGAATTTCTGGAACACCATCGACATGCGTTCCCTACGCAGGTTGCGCAACTGGTCTTCGTCAAACGCCAGCACGTTCTCGCCATCTACTGCTATTTCACCGCCGGTGGGTTCAATCAGTCGGTTGAGATGCCGGATGAGCGTGGACTTGCCAGATCCCGACAGCCCCATGATGACGGTCACATGGCCCTCGCGCATATCCACGTTGATATCCTGAAGGCCCAGCACGTGCTGATGCTTTTCGAGCAGTTCGGCCTTTCCCATGCCTTGTTTTACGTACTCAAGGGCAACGTCGGGAGTAGGGCCGAAAATCTTGTACAGGTTCCGGATTGAAATTTTGATGTCCCGATCCACAATGCGCTTCCTTACTGTTTTTGCGAGGCGTTAATACGCGCCAGCGATGCTTTGGTGACCCGGTCCAGAATGACCGCCAGAATAACAATGCCAAGACCCGCTACCAGGCCAACGCCGAGTTCCAGGTTGCGTATGCCCTGCAGTACCAGCACGCCAAGGCCGGGCGCCGACACCAAAGAGGCAATAACAACCATGGCCAGGCTCATCATGATGGTCTGGTTTACCCCCGCCATGATGTTAGGAAGCGCCAGCGGGATCTGTACCTTGTATAGCATTTGCCGGCTGGTCATGCCGAAGGCATTCGCCGCTTCAATCACGTCTGGGTCTACCAGCCGGATACCCAGGTTGGTCATGCGTATAACGGGCACAATGGCGTAAAGAATAATGGCGATGCCGTACAGCTTGGACTCGGTCACGCTGAACAGAAAAATCAGCGGGATCAGATACACGAAAGGAGGCAGGGTCTGCAGCATGTCGAGTACCGGGATCGTCAGCCTCTGCATCAGGTTGTTTCGGGACATGCCGATACCAATGGGCACGCCCAGCAGCACACAGATGAACGCGCAGACAAATATAATCGCCAGTGTTTGCATGGCGTATACGTAGTAGTCGATGAAGGCAAGCAGGCACAGGCTGCCAGCCACGAAGCCGACCAGCTTCCAGGATTTGGTGACAAACAGAACAATCGCCAGCAGAATCGGAATAACGATCCACCATGGCGTAGTGATCATGCCGTAAAGAGTGCCATCAAGAGCCCAGCTCAGGGGCTGGGTGATGGGGTCCAGCACAACGCTGAGATTGTCTTTGATGGCAAGAAAACCTTGTTCTAACCCCTGAGTTAATTCCCGGGACTGGGGGAAGGCTGCGCAGGAGTCATTGAGTGCATCCATGGATGGAAACGGTACGTCCCAGAGGGATTGCTCGGCTTCCGTACCTTTTGATTTGTTGAGTAACTCGGCCATCGACATGGGCGCGTTGCTCTTGCCTTCAGCGCACCACTCTGTGAGTCCGAGCGATGAAAATAGGAAGTCGTAGGTTGCCATGAGCGTTCAGTATTCCTTGCGCATTCAGAATGAGGTATTGGGTATGACTTTCATTGGCTAAATAAAATAAGAGCCGGTGAACCGGCTCTTATTAAGGACTTCTACTGGCCAAGCACGTTGGCAAGTCGTTGACTGGCTGATTCGTTCAACCAGCTAGACCACTCGTCGCTGTTGTTGCTCAGAAAGTAAACGGCAGCCTCTTCGGCGGAAGCGTTATTTTCATCCATCCAGGCCAGCAGGCCACTCATGGTGCTGGTCTTGAAGGTCATCTTGCTCAGCATCTCAACCACTTCCGGCTCGCGTTCACCAAAGCTGGTGGTGACTGCGGTCAAAACGGGGGCCGCAGGGAACTCGGAGACGCCGGGGTTTTCGGCTTCCTGGGTCTGGTTACGGGTATGAACGTCTGGCTTGTACTCGCCAATTTTAACGCGGGTCATGTCGTACTTGCCCATTGGCACAGTGGGGCCCCAGTAGTAACCGAACCAGGGCTCTTCATTCTGAACCGCGGATGCCATAGAAGTCGCTTGGGTTTCGCCGGAACCGTGATCGAATACTGTGATGCCTGACGCTTTCAGATCGAGAGCGCGGATCAGGTTGTCACTGACGACACGGCAGCCCCAACCAACGGGGCAGTTGTTAAAGCGGCTGTCCACCAGTTCGGGATTCGCCATGATGCCTTCGATGGTTTTCAATTCCGGGTGCTTCTCGGCCAGATACGTGGGAATCCACCAGCCTTCAATTCCACCGGGGTCCAGTACTTCGGCCACGCGCTTGATTTTGCCTTGCTCTTCCAGTCGCAGGTAGGCCTCGCCGGCAGAGTTCAGCCACAGCTCAGTCACAATGTCTGGTTCGCCGTTTTCAGCGACCGATGTGACGGCAGGAACGGTATCAGAAGGAATCACGCTTACGTCACAGCCGTAGCCTTGTTCCATAATGAACTTGGCGACGCCTGTCACTACGGCGTTGGAGGCCCAGGTCATCTGGGTAATGGTTACTTCACCGCATTCGGCGGAAGCGAGCGAGGGTACAGACAGGGCGCACAAAAGCGCCACGGGCGTTAGTTTACGCATGGTTGGTACTCCATTTGGGTTTAAACGTGCACGGCACAGGGGCCAATGAGGGAGTCCGGAAGACTTCTCGGGAGATGATCTCGCGCTTTGTAAGCGTATTTGAAAGGCAATGCAAACGGTAAGACCTCGGTTATTACTTAGGTACCAGAGTAATGATTTGAGTAGGAGTTACAAGTGATTAATTTTAAATGTCGCTAAAAATTCCACATTGCGGTCGTATTTTTCTGACCGGATTGTCAACGGAAGATAGGGGACAGATTTGAAATCTGTCCCCGGTTTTTTGGCCAGTTTCCCACGACCGTTAAGCAGTAACGACTTCTTTCTCATCAATCACGGCGGCGCCAATGATGTCGCCGACTACGTTGGAAGCGGTGCCGCCCATGCCGATCAGAGCATCTACGCCGGCAATCAGGGCGACTATTTCCAGCGGTAAACCAAACATGCTTAGAACTGCTGATAAGGTCACCAGGCCGGCGGCGGGCACTCCGGCCGTGCCAATAGACAGTACTGTTCCGATCACCACGATGGTTACCAGATCAACCAATGCCAGATCCAGCCCCATGATGTTAGCGGCGAATACCAAAGATACGCCCATGCGCAGTGCGCCACCGTCGGAGTTAAAAATGGCGCCTAGCGGCAGGGCGAAGTTGGCGGTTTTAGCCGATACGCCTGCTTTTTTTGCAACAGAGATAGCGACTGGTAATGTCGCCAGGCTGCTTGAGGTAAAAAATGCGGTGGCATAAGCCTCTTTAATGTCGCCAAAAAAGCGCAGTGCAGCGTAGCCATAGAACTTTAAAAACCCGGTGTAGACCAGCGACCATAAAATGGCTAGGCCGAGGTAAAACGTGGCGGTGAATACTAATAATGATTTGAGGGTCGCCCATCCCTGAGTACCGAAAGTAGCGGCACTGATCGCCATTACGCCAATGGGCGCATAGAGCAAAATGCCGCCCAGTATTTTATAAAATAATTCGTTAAAGGCGTTGAAAAAACGCTCCAGCAACAGGCCTTGCTCTTTTGTCTGCTCGTCGGGTGAAAAGGTCATGGTTGAAATAGCAATGCCTATAATAATGGCAACAAAAAGAATGGCCATTAAATCGCCCGCTGCAAAGGCTCCAAACAGGTTGTTGGGCACAATTTTCAACAACATGGCAGACGCGCCCGGTATCTCAGGTTGCTGGACAACCACATCGGGCAGGCTTAGATTATTTCCCGGATTAAAAAACAGAGCCAGTGATACGCCAATACACACGGCCATGGCCGTAGTAACAGCGTAATAGAGTATGAGTTTGCCGCTTAATCTGCCCATTTGCCTGACATTCATCTTGCCAATTGCCAGCGCGACCGTCAAAAAAATTACGGGTGTTGCAATTAAACTGAGTAGGCGAATAAAAATAGTGCCCAAGGGGCTGAGAATAGCGGCTTGTTCACGGAAGATGATGGCGATAGCAATGCCCAGAAAAAACCCCGCTGACATTTTAATCACCAGCGAGGTTTCTTTATACGTTTTCCATATACTCATGTGTTTAGTTTTGCCTTGTAGAGCTAGGTATTAACCGTAGGCGGGAATTATTACGATTCAAGCTGCGTCAATTATCAGTGCAACGTGCCGGGAGCGGCAGGTTACCTGAATACAGCCGTGGGACGTAAAACCGACCTCGGTTGACGCTTGCTGACGGTCAATGGGTGATGTAGTGCCCGTCTATAGCGTATATTGGTTATCATATTGTCCACATAGATAAGGAGCAACCCAGCATGCTGGCAAAGAAAGAACCCACCAACGTTATTGGTGAACCATTGGAAGTCTGCGGTAAAGATCCGGTAACCGGCTTTTTCCGGGACGGTTGCTGCAATACGGGCCCCGAGGACATGGGCAACCATACGGTATGTGCGGTGGTGACTGACGATTTCCTGGCGTTCTCCCGCAGCCGGGGTAACGATCTGACCGAAGCCCGCCCGGAGTTTGGCTTTCCGGGATTAAAGGCCGGAGATGGCTGGTGTCTGTGCGCGGGCCGCTGGCGTGAAGCGTTGGATGCGGGCTGCGCCCCTCGGGTTCGGCTGAAGGCTACCCACAGCGCCGCGCTGGAAGTTTGTGACCTGGCAGACCTGAAGAAGCATTCTGTGGATCTGAGTTAGTGGCACAAAGCGAGGAGGGCGCCTGAGTGCCCTCCACCGTTTACTGCAAAACGCCCCCACCGTCTACTCAGGAAAAATCGTATTCCCCGCCTTTTTCAAGGGCGATTTGGTAAGCCGGTCTGGCGTGCACACGTTTTACCCAGGCCGTGATATGAGGCCGGTTCTTGCCGGTGATACCCCGGGCCACTGAGGCTTCCAGCGGAAAGCTCATCTGAATATCCGCAGCGCTCAGGTTGTCCCCAAGAAACCAGGTGTTTTTTGCCAGGTGAGATTCGACAAAATCCAGGTGGGTTTTGATCATCGGGCCGATGAAAACTTCATTGGTTTTGTTCGCAATGCCTTTTGCCACCGGCTTGACAAAAAACGGCATCGGGCTGGTTTTTACCTTTTCAAACACCAGGCGCATCACCAGCGGCGGCATCAAAGAGCCTTCGGCGTAATGCAGCCAGTATGTGTAATCAAGCCAAGCCTGGCCGCCGCTCTCTGGCAGCATGGTGTCTTTGCCGTAGGTGTGGGCAAGGTACTCGATAATGGCGCCGGACTCCGCGATAACCAAGTCGCCGTCGATGATCACCGGTGATTTACCCAGCGGGTGTATTTTTTTAAGGCTGTCAGGCGCCAGCATGGATTTGGGATCACGCTCGTAGTGCTGGATCTTGTAGGGCACTCCCAGCTCTTCCAGCATCCAGAGAATACGTTGTGAGCGGGAGTTATTGAGGTGGTGAACTGTAATCATGCAGAATCTCCGTTTGCCTCGATAAAATGAGCAGTCTAGTAGAGTAGTCTTAAAATAGCTTTTTGGTTCACCACTATCATCCGCAGTACTCCATTGCTGAAAAATGACTTGGGCAGGCAACTCGCGGTTGAGCGGCGTCAGGCATTCTTGCGCTTGCCGCGTTTACTCGCCAGCCAGTCGGAAAAGCCTGCGATCATAGCGTAGAACGAAGGTACGAAGAGGCTCGCCAGCACCGCCACCGATAACATACCCATAACCACGGTGGTACCAATCTGATTGCTGCTCGCGCCGCTTGCGCCACCTGCAATGGCCAGAGGGAGAGTCCCGAATACAAACGCCAGTGACGTCATTACGATGGGTCGGAAACGCTGCTCTGCCGCATGCTCCGCCGCTTCGCGAACGGACAGGTTTTGCTCATGTCGTTGCAGTTCGGCGAATTCGACGATCAAAATGGCGTTTTTCGCCGCAAGGCCCACCACCACCAGCATCCCAACCTCGACATAAATGCCCAAATTAAAACCCCGTAGCGCAACCCCGCCAACGGCGCCGAGAAACGCGAAAGGCACGGCGGTCAATACCGATAATGGCAAAGTCCAGCTTTCGTACTGGGCGGACAGAATCAGGAACACCATAAACAGGCCGAAGGCGATCGCAATAACCGCTGCGTTTCCGGTATTGGCCTCCTGATAGGCAGTGCCGGTCCAGCCCATGGTCCAGCCGCTTCCCAAGGTTTCGGTGACCACCTCGTCCATCGCGGCGATTGCCTGGCCGGAGCTGTAGCCCGGTGCGGGCCCACCTTGGAACTGCGCAGCGGTGTACACGCTGTAACGGGTCGATACCGCCGGCGCAGTGATGCGATTTAAGGTAATGAACTCTGCCAATGGAATACGGTCGCCGTTTCCGCCGCGAACGAAAATATTGCTTAGATCATCTTCGGAACGACGATATTCGGCTTCGTTCTGCAGAAGCACCTGGAAGTTGCGGTTTTGGTAGGAAAAGTAATTGACGAAGCCATTGCCCAACGTATTCGACAGCGTTGTGTTAAGCGCTTGTATCGAGACGCCATAGCTCAGCGCCTTGCGTTTATCAATCTTGGCGCGGTAGGCCGGCACGTTAGGGTTGAAGGTGGTGAAAACCTGGGCCAGCTCCTCACGCTTGTTGGCAGCCTGCATGACTTTGTTAGCTGCTTCACCCAGCTCGTTAGCGTTGGCGCCCTCCAGCGACTGCAAATAGCCTGTGAAACCACCGGTGGTAGACAGCCCGGGGATGGGTGGTAAGTTAAATGCACGCACCGTTCCCCCTTGCGTCTCCGTGCCGATCTTGTTGATACGGTCGATTACGTCAGTAACGGTAAGGTCGCGCTTACCCCAATCCTGCAGACTGATGAACATGGTACCGCGAGCGGTGTTTACCGAACCGCTAAGCACGTCATAGCCAGAAATGGCCGCCGCGTAAGCGACGCCAGGAATCTTTTCGATTTTGGCAGCGACCGCGTCTACGTAATTGGAGGTGCGAGCCACCGAGGCCGCGTCGGGCAGACTGATGGAAACCAGTGCGATGCCCTGATCTTCCGAAGGCACCAGGCCAGAAGGCGTGGTCTCGAAAAGCCAGAAAGACAGTGCCAGAACGCCGACGGTCAGGGTCAGAGTCAATACCCACAGTTTGATCAGGGCGCGAACAATGGCCATATAGCCCCAGGTTAATCCGTCAAAGCCTTTATTAAACCAGCGCCCTGGCGCTTGTATTGCGCGCCTGAACTTAGACTGTTCTCCTGGCTTTTTACGCTTCAGTAGAATCGCTGAAAGCGCTGGGGTAAAAGTGAGTGCTACAACCGCGGAAATGGCAACGGAGATGGCAATGGTTAACGCAAACTGCTGATAAATCTGGCCGGTAAAGCCACCCAGAAACGCGACCGGTATAAAGACAGCCGCCATAATGAACGCGGTCGCGATAATGGGCCCTGACACTTCGCGCATGCCTTCACTAACCGCTTTGACGATGGAAATATCTTCATCATCTTCCAGCACTCGTTCAACGTTCTCTACCACCAGAATGGCATCATCCACGACTATGCCAATGGCCAGAATCATTGCGAACAGCGATAACAAATTGATCGAAAATCCAGCATGTACAGTCCGGCAAAGGCACCCAGCACCGACACCGGCACCACAGTCATGGCGATCAGGGTAGAGCGCCAGCTTTGCAGGAACAGGAAAACGATCACCGCAACAATCAGAAAAGCCTCAATAAACGTTTGGGTGACGGTCGAGATCGAAGCATTAATAAACAGGGTGGTATCGTAAGGCACCACGTATTCCAGCCCCGCCGGGAATCGCTTGGCAAGCTGTTCCATGGTTTCTTTGACCAGCACCGCCGTGTCCAGCGCGTTGGAGCCTGGCTGCTGATTGATGACAATCGGCGCCATGGTGTCGCCATTAAGCTTGGCATTCACCGCATAAGAAGAAGCACCTAGCTCGACCCGTGCTACGTCTGCCAGTAACAGTGAGGAACCATCCGGGTTGGTGCGCAAGTAAATATCACGAAACTCATCAGCACTGCTCAGACGGCCGCCGGCAGAAATGGTGTAGGTATAAGGCGCGGGATTGGGTTGCGGTTCAGCGGCAAGACTGCCCGCCGGCACCTCGGTATTCTGCGCCTTGATGGCGTTCGCCACTTCCGACGGAGTCAGGTTGTATTGGGCCAGTTTATTCGGATCCAGCCAGATTCTCATGGCGAATTCACTGCCGCCCAGGGCATCGGCTTTGCCTACCCCCGGCAGCTTGCGTAATTCGTTGAGAATATTAAGGCCCGCATAGTTCTGCATGTAGGTCTTGCTGTACTCACCGTTGGGGGAGCGCAAGGCGACCAGCAGCAGAATGCTGCTCGATTGAAGCTCGACCTTTACGCCCTGAGCCTGAACTGCTTGGGGCAGCTGAGACAGCGCCGACTGCACCTTGTTATTGACGTTGATGGTCGATGTGTTGCCATCGGTGCCAATTTCAAAGGCGATACTCATGCTCATCTGGCCATTGTCAGAACTGGTTGAGGTCATGTAGATCATGCCTTCAACCCCGTTTATCGCCTCCGCCAGTGGCGCCGCCACGGTTTGGGAAACGGTGTCGGCGTTCGCCCCCGGGAAGGCCGCCGTTACCGCCACAGTCGGCGGTACCACGTCGGGATACTGTTTGATGGGCAAGGCCTGCATCGCCAGCGCCCCAACCACCACAATAATGACCGATAGCACCGTGGCGAAGATCGGACGCTTGATAAAGAAGTCTGAGAAATTCATGACTCTTTCGCCGGTGGCTTAGCGGAAGTCTTGTCGCCTTGAGCGGAAAGCTCGGCTGAATCACCGGAGTACGGCTGGGCTTCGATTAAATCACCCGCTTTGAGGCCACCGGGATCGCTGACAATTACCCGGTCGCCAGGCGCTAACCCATTGGTAATGATTTGCAGAGGCCCGGCTGGTTCACCCAGGGTGACGCTGCGAGTACGGGCCTTGTTATCGTTGTCGAGCACGAATACCTGCGGCCCCATCAGGCCCTGGGTTACCGCGATTGCGGGGACGGCCAGCACATTAAAGCGCCGCAGGCCTTGGAGTTCAACGCGCACAAATTGCCCCGGCAGGAACATGTTGTCCGGGTTTTCGAAAACAGCTCGGGCCTGCACCGTGCTGGTCTCTTGGTCGACTCGGGAGCCTAGAAAATCGAGCTGTCCTTCAAGCGGCGGCGTCTCGCTTTTGTTCAAACCCGGGAACTGAAGAGTGGCGGTAATTCGGTCCTGCTGTTGACTGCGCTGCTGGCGTAAATCGAATGCCTGCTGCTGAGGAAGCTGGAAGCGCACCTCAATGGGGTTCATCGGGGTAATGATGGCAAGTTCAGTACCCGCATCGACCACGTTGCCAACATTGACATCGCTTAGGCTGATCATGCCGGATACCGGGGCGTTAACATCGGTGTAATCCAGGTCGACTTGCGCGCTCTCCAGGCCCGCCTGCGCCTGGGACACATTAGCCCTGGATACCCGCAGCTCTGCCATGGCCTGATCGTAGTCCTGCTGGCTGATCGCGTTTTTTTTCACCAGGCTTTGAAAGCGCGCTGCGTCTTGCTGGGCGCGATATTCTCTGGCCTTGGCACTTTCCACGTCGGCCTTACGCTGGTTCACCCTTGCCTGATAAACAACCTGCTCAATGGCGTACAGGCTCGTACCTTTTTCGACCAGATCCCCCGGCTCGAAATGACGTTGCTCGAGCATTCCGGCAACGCGCGCAATCACCACGACTTCGCGATCGCTGAGCAGCTTGGCGGAATAGGACTTTTCCAGATCAATATTGCGCTTGGTCATTTCCATGATCTGAGCCGTTCGGGAGGACGACTGGCCGCTTTGATCAGCCTGTTCTTTCTTATCGTCGTCACCCGAACTACAGCCTGCTAATAATAAGAGCAGAGCAATCAGAATCACTGGCGCTCGGTGTTTATTCGGTGTTGTGGAAATCATGCGATTTTCCTTTTCCTTCGCCCTATAACGATAAAATCAAGTAACGGACGGATTAAACTGCCGGTTCACCGGTTTCCCGTTCAATCCTTACCGGAACAGACTTCGACCCCGGCGTTTTCGATAGCTGATCATGATGGCTGACCGGCACCAGCACATTGCACTCCGGGTAGTATGACGCCACGGTGCCTGCGGGAATCTGGTAAGGGGTTAGCACCAGCCCGCCAAGACGACGGTCAACGCCATCATCCAGGTCCGTAATCATTTGCACACGGTCTCCACCCGACAGCCCGGCACGTTTAATGTCATCCGGGTTCATCAACAGCACATCCCGCGTTCCTTCAATGCCATGAAAACGATCTGAGTAACCATAGATGGTGGTGTTGAACTGATCGTTTGAACGCATGGTCAGCAAACTGTAACGGCCTGGTTTTGCATCGAATCCCAGTGATGTCAGCCGCTCTGGCGTGGTGAAGAGTGCTTTTTTCTCCGGTGTTTTCCAGATTCGTTCGTGGGCAGCAATGCCTCGATAAAAGCCACCGGGCTCGAACATCCGCGCGTTGAAATCGCCAAAGTCGTTGGGGTATGTTTGCTCGATCAGATCCCGCACCAGCGAATAATCTGCGGTCCACGCCTCCCACTTCACCTTCGGATTCTCTGGCAACAGTGCCTTGGCGATACCGGTGATGATAGCGAGTTCGCTTTTCAAGTGTTCGGATATGGGCGACCGGTGGCCGGTAGAACCGCTAATCATCGAAAAGCTGTCTTCGGTGGAAACGGCCTGCGGTCCGCTGGCCTGTTCGTCCACTTCAGCACGGCCGAGGCAGGGCAATATATAGGCCGACTTGCCAGGAAAAATATGGCTGCGATTAAGCTTGGTAGAAATCATCACCGTCAAGTCCTGCTCGGCCCAGCTCTTTTCCATCCGTTGCTGGTCCGGCACGGCGCGCAGCAGATTGCCACCCAAACAAATACTCGCTTTGACCGATCCGGCGATCAAACCCTCGACCATCTCGACAATGTTCACACCGTCTTTTAAGGGCGGATTAAAGTCGAAAAGCTCGCGCAGCTTGTCCATGGGAATAAGGCCGGCTTTCTCTGCGATGCCTACGGTTCGCTGGCCCTGAACGTTGGAGTGCCCGCGCACCGGGCAAATACCCGCGCCAAGCCGACCCATGTTGCCTCTGAGCATCAGCAAATTGACTAGCATGCCCACATTCACCGAGCCGTGGGTGTGCTGGGTGAGTCCCATGCCGTAAACGCCAATGACGCGTTCCGCCTTTATATACACGTCGGCGGCTTCTTTCAGTGCTTGCCTCGTGAGCCCGCTACCGACTTCGATATGGCTCCAGTCGGCAGCCTCAACCGAGTTCAGGAAGCTGTCGAAGCCTTGGGTGTGCTCCTCAATGAAGGCCACATCGATGATACGTTTCTTGCCATTGCGTTGAGCGGCCTTGTCCGCTTCGATGACATATTTGCAAATACCCATGATGGCCGCCACATCGCCACCGGAGCTCAACTGGTGATATTGGTCGGAGATTTTGGTTTGGCGCCCCGTGGTCATATCAATGGCATTCTGGGGATCTACAAACGCCACCAACCCCTGCTCGATAATGGGGTTGAAGGTGACAATTTTAGCGCCGCGTTTTTTTGCATCTTTCAGGGGGTGAAGAAAGCGGGGGCTGTTGGTGCCAGGATTTTGACCGAAGAAGAAGAAGGCATCGGCCTGTTCCAGGTCTTCCCAGATGATGGTGCCGACGGGAGAGCCAATCACCTTGCTAAGGCCAACTGAGGTGGTCTCGTGGCACATATTCGAGCTTTGCGGCAGATTGTTATTGCCGTGCAGTCGCGCCATCAATGCGTAGAGATAGGCAGCCTCAAGCCCGGCATGACCGGAGGCATAGAAAACCGCGCTTTCGGGATCGAGTGCATTGAGGGTATGCGCGATGTCTTTGAACGCCGATTCCCAGTCGGTTTCTTCATAGCGGTCGCTTTGTGGGTTATAACGCAGGGGGTGGGTCAGCCTGCCGGTTTTCTCCAGCTCATGATCGGTCCAGCTACGAAGCTGTTGCACCGTGTGTGTTTCCCAGAATGCGGGCGTGCAGCGGTCTGTTGTCAATTCCCACATGACCGCTTTTGCGCCGTTTTCGCAGAACTCGAACTCGCTGTAGTTCTTGGGCTTGGGCCAGGCGCAGGACGGGCACATAAGGCCACCAGGCTTGTTCATCCGGCGCAGTGTGTCCGCAGCGGAAAGTGAGGCCGACGATTCAATAGAGATACTGGCGATGCCTTTCAGCGACCCCCAGCCACCGGCTGGTCCCTTACCGGTGACGATGTCATTCTTATTGCTCATATGCTTCCCCAATCAAGTTTTTTCGTTTTCAGTATCCCAATCACTATTCCTATCCCCGGGGACCAAACAGTAACCAGATGATGAAGCCAACCAAGGGAAACGCAAGCAGCACAACAATCCAGATCACTTTGGCGATGGTGCTGGCCCGGCTCTTTGCTACTTTAACGATGGCCAGGATAATGATGACCAGCCAGGCCAGGCTCAGCAAACCACCGAAGGCATTACCTACACTACTAAACAGGCTATCCATAGACTTCTCCTTGGTTGTTGATTGGCGATTCTAAGCGGGTGGTTAACCCGACAGGCTAATTACCAGTCGGTAACAGATTTAACTTCCAGAAACTCTTCCAGCCCCCATACGCCGCCTTCGCGGCTGCCGTTGCCAGATTGCTTCATGCCGCCAAACGGGAAGCCTGAAGATCCGGATTTGCCGTTAATTTCGATCATGCCCGACCGCAGTTGCCGCGCCAACCGGTGAGCTTTTTCTTTATCGGAGGTCTGGATGTAGTTGGTCAGCCCGTAGTGGGTATCGTTCGCCAGCTTTACTGCTTCTTCTTCTGTTTCAAACGACGTGATGGCCAGAACCGGGCCGAAAATCTCTTCGCTCCAGATGGTCATTTCAGGTGTAACGTCCGCGAAAACCGTTGGCCTTACAAAGTAGCCCTTTTCCAGCCCTTCTGGCCGGCCTTCGCCACCGGATACCAGCGTCGCGCCTTCTGCTATCCCCTGTTTGATCAGTGCCTGAATTTTCTGGAACTGTTGGTCAGAGACCACCGGGCCGATTTGGCGCCCGTCTACGTCTGCTGAGCCAACGTCTGTTTTGCTGGCAATCAATGCCGCGGTTTCAACAGCCTGCTTGTAAAGTGATTTCTCGACAAGCATCCGTGTGGGCGCGTTGCAGGATTGGCCTGAGTTCGCGAAGCAATGGCGCACGCCACGAGTGATGGCTTTGTCATCGGCGTCGGCAAAAATGATGTTAGCGCCTTTGCCACCCAGCTCCAGGCCAACTCGTTTCACGGTGTCTGCTGCGGCAATGGTGATGGCCTTGCCGGCACGGGTTGAACCGGTAAAGCTGACCAGATCAATATCCGGGTGCTTTGATAGTTGCGAGCCAACGCCTTCGCCATCGCCATTAACCAGGTTGAACACGCCGTCCGGAAAGCCCGTACTGTCGATCATTTCTGCCAGCAGCATTGCGGACAAGGGTGAAATCTCTGACGGCTTGAGAACCACTGTGCAGCCAGCCGCAATGGCAGCTGGCACTTTCAGCATTATTTGGTTCATCGGCCAGTTCCAGGGGGTTATCAGAGCGCAAACGCCCACCGGTTCGTGCATGATTCTGTTTTCTGGCGCGTGGTCACCCAGGGCGTGCTCAAAGTTGAAGGTTTTTAAAGCACGAATGGTGTTTTTCAAATGCGCAGCGCCGGCACCCACTTGGGCCGTTCTTGCCAAATTGATGGGTGCTCCCATTTCTTTACTGATGGTTTGTGCCATCTCTTCAGCACGCGCGCTGTAGGTTTCCAGCAAGCGCTCTAGCAGGCCAATACGTTGTTCTCTGGTCGACATCGACCAGGCCGGGAATGCGCTTTTTGCGGCGCTGACGGCCGTATTCGTATCAGCTTCAGAGCCCAGAGTGATCTTGGCAAACCCGGTTTCATCAGAGGGGTTGATGACATCTATCGTTTGAGTGCCCTCAGGCGTTACCCATTTTCCGTTAATGTAGAATTTGGTTGTATCCATAATGTGTCTGCTCTTTTGTGGGAGTCGACTCATGGTAGCAGACTCGTGAACTTTGACTTTCCTATTACCTCTTTCAGCAGTTTCTTTTGCTAGCACCCGCGGCATGCGCTAATTTGACGACTTCAGAGTTATTGTGGAGGGAGTACGGAATGTTGGAGTCGATCGAGGCCGGTCTAACCGCGTGGCTAGTACCGGGGGCCTCTGCGTTATTGGCGCTGGTAGCGACCTACGCCGCCTACCGCGCTGTGTTGGGGGCGCCCTGATGACCTTTGACGGCGTGCGCCACGTTGGTGGCAGCCTGCTGGCTTCCGCCGGCATTGGCGGTATTGTTTTGGGTTTCGCGGCCCGCCCGGTGCTGGGTCGAGGAAGTGACAGCGACTTACGTGGTGTTGCGGGTTTGGGACTTGCGCCGGATGATCGTGCCGTTGCAGTGGTTTATCGAGAATCCGTTTGAAAACTGGTCGCGCAATAGTGCCGACCTGATGGGTACGGTTTTTCTCTCACTCGATTACGCCATGCCGGTGCAGCCCTTGCGCGAGAAGTTCGCGCGGCTGCTCAGACAATCTTTCCTGTGGGACGGAAAAACGGAGACGGTGCAGGTGACCGACTCGAACGAGCGGGCGTTACAGATACGCTTCCTGATGAGCGCCTCGAATTCCAGCAAAGCCTGGGATTTACGTTGCCCGGTGCGGGAGGGGTTGGTGGCCTTTGTTCAGGCCAACTATCCGGAGTATTTGCCAAGGGTTCGAGCGCGGCTGGTGGATGATCCAGACGCTGCCCTTGATTCGTAAATTGCTTTAAAAACCACACAACAAGGTGCCTTCACTATGACGGAACTCAAACAGGTTGCTGGCCTTTCAGCAGACCAGCTTCGCAATATTGAACGTCATCTTGATCGTTGCTATGTCCAGCCTGGAAAATTACCCGGCACGCTGACACTGGTCGCGCGGCGAGGGGAAATCGCCTATGTGAAAGCCCAGGGACTGATGGATGTGGAGCGCAACAAACCTGTCTGCCGGGATACGGTTTTTCGCATTTATTCCATGACCAAGCCGATCACGTCTATTGCCATGATGCAGCTTTACGAGCAGGGGCGGTTTTTGCTGGATGACCCGGTACACAAGTACATTCCGGCCTGGAAAAACCTGCGGGTTTATAAAAGCGGTGTTTATCCCAATTTTCTGACCACGCCTGCCACCAGCACCATGACCATCCGCGACCTGTTCACCCATATGTCGGGGCTGACTTACGGGTTCATGAACCGCACCAATGTTGACGCGGCCTACCGCGAGTTAGGGCTTGATGGCAGCCGGAACCTGACGCTGGAAACGCTGGTGAACCAGCTGGGGGAACTGCCGCTCGAGTTTTCACCGGGTACGGCCTGGAATTATTCCGTCAGCACGGATGTGCTGGGGTATTTGGTGCAGTTGCTGGCGGATCAGCCTTTAGACGAGTATTTGCGGGACAATATCTTAGACCCCCTGGACATGCCAGACACCGGCTTTCAAGTCCGTGACGATCAGCTTGACCGCTTCGCCGCTTGCTATCAGTACCAGTCGGGCGATCAGCTCACGCTGCAGGACGATCCTGAGACGTCACATTTCCGGCACAAAAATAAGTTTGTGTCAGGCGGCGGCGGGCTGGTGTCCACCATTGACGATTATTACCATTTTGCCCAGGCGCTTTGCCAGGGCGGAGAGTTTCGGGGGCGACGGATTATTGGCCGTAAAACCCTGGAGTTCATGCGTTACAATCACCTGCCGGGTAATCAGGACCTGCCGGGCCTTGCGGTGGGAGCCTTCAGCGAAACGCCTTATGCCGGAACCGGCTTTGGCCTGGGTTTCTCGGTTAAAACCGACGTTGCCAAATCCCAGACCAACGGGTCGGCCGGCGAATACGGTTGGGGCGGCCTGGCGAGCACCAACTTCTTTATCGATCCGGTCGAGGAGCTGGTCATGATCTTCATGACGCAACTGATTCCCTCGTCGTCTTACCCGATCCGGCAGGAGTTGCGGGCCATTGTGAATGGCGCTTTGGTGTGAGCCGCGGGCGCTGGTTGTTAAGGGGCGTAAGCAACCGGCTTAGTGACACTTAAGTAGTGCCACATAATTTGATGTTACTGGTTGAGAATATCGATGATTTCGCGGGTATCCTTGATAATCGTATAGACTCGACCCTCGATCTCTACCCGCTGACGGTTGCCATCGACGTCGCGGGTATTGCCGAAGCGCAGCAACTCCCGGTCGAAATGATCACCTTTCCGATAGTTCAGCTTTTTCTGCCAGCCCGGCGGCAATGGCTGACCACGCTCGACTTTTTTCTGCAGGCCCGGCGGTAGCTGATTGCTATGAGATGACTTGGCCATCGCAGGCACGGCGCCAATCATTGCGCCCAACAGGGCAAACATCAGAATAGACCTCATCATCTATTGACTCCGAAAATCACGATATACCACTAAGCTAACACGGGATTGAACGCGGTGACGTTAACGCTGGTTCATACCCGACAAGCCAGGCCCCCAAGAACCGGGACAGGGTATTTCAAGACCGTACAGAAGCATAAAAAAAGCCTCGCAATCAGCGAGGCTTTCCATCTCTGCGCCCGTCGATGTCAGGATTTTATGAATCGACGTCTGAATCCCATGCCAAACAGACCTAACCCCAGAAGTGCGAGTGTTGTTGGTTCAGGAACGACAACCGGGGGAACTACAACTTCGCGTCCAAAGATACTTATATGAGATAGCCCAGGAGTATTTCCACCGTTGTTTTGTAAGGATATAGTGCTGAACGTTCCCGTGCCTGAGTTTGGGTTTGTGTCGAATGTAAGGTCTTCAAAGAGATAAAAACTATATTGAGTTGAACCTTTTACACTGGCGATTAAATCTATGGATATCGGAAGGTCGTTACCGTCAGCAGCGGACCAGGCAAGAGTCCATGTTCCTGTTGTGCCGTTGCCAGACGCTGCAATCACAAAGTTGACGCCACCGATCGAATTCTCTGCCCCTGCCGGGTTTGAATCTGATTTAGTTAATAAGGTAAAAGCGTCTCCAGCCCACGGGTCAGTAACCGGTATGTTATCAAGCAATGTGCCTTGGGCACCTGTGTCGTTGCCAGCAAAGGCACCTTCACAAGCACTAGCGTTCGATCCGTTCCAGCTAACATCCGTTATCGAACAGTCCAGAAGTACAGCTGAGCTAAAAGAGCTATATGAAAGCACCGCTCCTGTTAAAACTAGTTGTAAAAGTCCCTTTGACATTTCGACACCTCAACTGAGTAATTGATCGCACTTTATTCTTAGCAATTACCAAGCCAATATCTTAGATTTTTGTTTTTAAAAGCTTTCTTGGTTTTAAGGTTTTGTAGGGTGTAACAAAAACTGACATGTTGTGGAGGCCTTCCGGCACACCAGGAGTAAAGGTAGATGCTCGTTTGGCTTAGGCGTTTACAACGGGCTATGGCCGTTCGGGCCGATTCATGAGGGTTTGCGGCCATTGGGCGAGTTTTTATGGACTAGAGCTGACTCTATATAACGGTTTTATGTCAATACGCTGCCTTAGAACAGAGTGTAAATAATATCGACAGTTTTGGATTTCGTTTTCGTTTTGTTTCTTCCGACGCCCCGCAAGCGACACCGGCCGGCTTCACCCACCCGCCAGCGCCAACAGCAGATGAATGATTTGTTGTCGGGAAACCGGGTAGGTTAGGTTCCGAAAAATAAACCTGCCCCGGTTTATCGGTTAAGCAAGCCCCAGCACCTTCTTACGCTGCTCTGCCCAGGTATGAATCAAGTGGTCTACGGCCAGACCAATAAAGGCAACGCACAAGCCGAGCACGATGCCTTGGCCCATACCGTTGGCTTCAGACAAAGACTGCATGATCAGCTGACCCAAGTCGTCGGTACCGATAAAGGCGCCGATGATGATCATAAACAAAGAGAATATGACGGTCTGGTTGATGCCCAGCATGATGTGCGGGAACGCCAGCGGCAGTTCGATTTTCAATAAACGCTGGGTGCGGTTCACCCCTGACATAGAACCGGCTTCTTGCAAGCTTTTTGGCACGTTACTCAACCCTTCCACGGTGTAACGTGTGGCAGGGATGGTGGCGTACACGATCACCGCAATAAGCACTGATAAATCGCTCACACCAAACAGCATGATAACCGGGATTAAGTAGACGAACGACGGAAATGTTTGAAACGTGTCACAGACCAGCAATATAAACTTGGTTGCCTTGGGGCTTCGCGAGCACAAAATGCCAACGCTACAGCCAATAGTGACGGAAATGATGACTGCAAAGGTGGTCATATAGGCTGTAATCAGGGCGCGGTCCCACCAAGGTGTTAGGGCAATAAAGGCAATAAAAGCCGTCGCAACAATCGCGGAGCGAAGGCCGCCAACGATGTAACCGGTACCGGCAACCAGGAACAGGGTGGCCGCGACGGGCATTGCTAAATAGGCTTCTTTCATGGGCATCAAAATCGAGATGATCATGAAGGCATTGAAGCTCTGTACGCTGTCGTAAGTGTTGGTGATAATCCAGTCAACAATGGAATCCCAGAACTTTTCGGTAGTAAGCCCCTGTGATTCGTGAATAAAGTAGAAGTAATTGGCCTTGTCTGGAAAAGCTACGGATGCGACATAGGCAGCAACGGAGGTGAAGATTAAAATCCCCACGAAGGCGAGTGAGTACTTGTGACGCAAATGAAACGGTACGTCAGCAAAGTAATCAACCTGCTTTTTTGCCCAGGCCAGGGATAACCTATCCAGAACCACCGCAATCAAGACAATGGATATACCCAATTCGAGGGCCTGGCCTATCTTGAGCATATTCAAAGACACCAGTAAGTCGTAGCCCAAGCCCTTTGCGCCAATAAACGATGCAATAACGGCCATAGCCAAACACTGCATGATGACCTGGTTAACACCGATTAGAATGTCATGGCGTGCGGTAGGGATGAGTACTTTAAACATCAGCTGGCGTGAGTTGCAGCCACTCATCATGCCGGCTTCCACCACTTCCGGAGAGACCTTTTTAAGGCCCAGAATGGTGAGGCGGATCATCGGGGGGGTGGCAAAAATAACCGTTGAAATAGCACCCGCGTGGTCACCAATGCCGAAGAACACCACCACCGGGATCAGGTACGAGAAGTGGGGCATGGTTTGCGCCACGTTCAACAGTGGCGCCAGGATGGATTCGAAGGTTTTGTTTCTGAAGGCGACGATGCCTAAGGTTAACCCCAGCAAAACCGATAAGGGCACGGCCACCAGCACAAACGATAAGGTTTGCATGGCGGGTGTCCACTGACCAAACACGGCAATGTAAATGGTGCTGATGCCGGCCAAAAGTGACAGGTTGCGGCCCCCAAGATACTGCCCTGTTAAAAAGGCACCCGCAGCAACAGCGGGCCATGGCAATGCCGGAATTCGAGCCCACTCGTTTTCGCTAATAAAGTCCCAGCTGGTGAAAGTCACAACGGTTTTGACGCCCCCTAACAGGAGCTCACGAATCAAATTGATGCTGAACAGAACCACGCCAGACAAGTCGCGGGTAAACTCTTTCATCATGGTTGACTGTTCGGTGATGTCTAACTCGGCATCGTAAGTCTCGACCACCCAAAAATCATTGATGAGGAACTTAAGGCCGTCGTTAACAACGTCAGGCAGCAGCCAGAATCGGGTTTCTTGCAGGCGCCACAGGTTGCCACCTGTGGCCGGATCGATGGCCATCACAAGGGCAAAGAACACCACCAATAAGGCGACAAACTGCGTCCATTTATGTTCGATAAAATAGTGCATTAGGCTTTGCTCATAACTTAGTTATTAACTGGCATGCTGTTAGTTTCACCAAACAAGACGTCTATCATAATGTTGCGGTTTAAAGCGCCAACAATATTGCCCTCGGTATCAGTGACAGCCACTGGCTTTTGCTCGGTTAGCACGGATCCGGCTACGGTTTCGATAATGGCATCGGCAGAAACAGTGACGTCGCTCATCTTGGCGGTTGCGTCGTATTCTTCCATGATGGCTTTGCAAGAAAGTACGCGCTCACGCGGCACGCCACGGGTAAACTTGGCGACGTACTCCGTAGCTGGCTTGAGTACAATGTTGGCTGGGGTATCAATTTGTTCGATGACGCCGTCTTTCATGATGGCGATGCGGTCGGCAAGGCGTAGCGCCTCATCGAAGTCGTGGGTAACGAATAAGATGGTTTTGTGCAATACACTTTGTAAGCGCAGGAACTCGTCTTGCATTTCCTTGCGAATCAGTGGGTCCAGAGCTGAGAAGGGCTCATCGAGAAACCAGATTTCAGGTTCTACGGCTAATGAGCGGGCAATGCCGACACGCTGTTGTTGACCACCGGAGAGCTGGCGGGGAAAGTCGTTTTCGCAATTTGTGAGCTCTACCAGGTTCACCATGTCCATCGCACGGGCCATGCTGTCGCGAGTGCTTATGCCCTTTGCCTGTAGTGGTAAGGCAATGTTTTCCAAAACGGTTTTGTGAGGCAGAAGGGCAAAACTTTGGAACACCATGCCCATTTTATTACGGCGAATGTTGATCAGTTCTTTCGCATTCATAGCCAGCAGGTCTTCACCGTCAATAGAAATATCGCCTGCGGTCGTGCTGATTAGCCGTGAAATACAGCGCAAGAGTGTGGATTTGCCAGAGCCGGACAGGCCCATGATGACGAGCATTTCACCTTTGTGTACTTCAAAAGAAGCGTTGTTAACACCAATAACACAGCCGGCTTTAAGTAATGATGCTGTATCTACTTTTCCGCCTGATTGTTCTAGAGTTTTTACAGCGTTAGCGCCAAAAATTTTATAGACAGACTCGCACTTGATGACCGGTTGAGCTGACGTTGACATAATCAAATTCCTGTAAAAAAAGAGGTGCTGAAAGATAGGGTTGATGGCAATAATTCAGTGAATATATCGGACAAACAAGCGCAAGAAATTATTGTTGCACCGCGTCAATAGCACTGCTGTTATTGAAAAAAACAGAACAAATAAATAGAGATTATGAATATGAAAGCTAACCTGAACGCAGCACGCTCAGGTTAGCGTATTTGGCTTACAACCAGGCTTTCCAGGTTGCTTCGTTATCAGCCAGCCATTTAGTAGCGGCTGCTTCGTGGCTCATACCATCGATGTCCACCAATGCCGCCATGTTGCCGATATCGCTTTTGGTAAAGGATACGTTGTTAAAGATTTTGTAAGCGGTTGGCCATTTTGCAGGCATTTGATAATAAGCGGCCTTCTTCAACCAACCTGCGGGGGGCGAACCACATTTGCCATCACCGCCGTCTGACTTCTTGCAGCCCTCTGTATACGCGGGGAATTTAACGAAGCTGCCACCGTCACCGGCATCGGTGAAGTTGGGTGACCAGTTAAATACAACCACGGCACGGTTGTCTTTGGCTGCCGACTCCAGTTCCGCCCAAAGTGCACCGGATGACCCGGCAAACTTGGCTGTGAAGTCCATATCAAGTGCTTCAATGCGGTTCAGGGTTTCTTGGCCATGCCAGTCCATAGGGCCGTCAAGATAACGACCTTTGCCACCACTGCCGGGTGTTGCAAACAGTGCGGCACAATCGTTCAGCGCTTTCCAAGAGGGTAGGCCCGGGCATAAGTCGCCTACATACGCAGGGTACCACCACTCTTCCTGAGTAACAGAGGCGTGGGTGCCCACATCAATAATGCCGCCAGCGTCTAAAGCGTTGTTGAAAGACTTGCCAAAAGTAGACTGCCAGACTTCATGGGCAATAGTAACGTCGCCGTTACGAACAGATTCGTAAACCGCTTGGCTGTCAGCAGGTACGTAAGAAACGTTATCTCCAATGCTTTCAAAAATACCGCCAATAACGTAAGCCATAGTAATTTGGCTGGTCCAGTTATGGGTGGCAATTACAATAGGCTCTTTTGAATCTGCCTGGGCTACAGTTGCGCCAAGCACCAGTGAGCTAACTGCAGCGGCAGTAGCAAGCTTGTTCAAAAATCTCATACACATCTCCGAAAAGTATTGTTATCGGTAATTGATCGTTTCTCTCTTTCTTACTTTCTCTCTTTCTTACTTTGATTACAGGCAAAGTCCTGTTTCGCTTTTAATTCAAGATTATATCTGGGCAAAAAAATAGACGGCAACGGCGGCGTAGCGAGCTTTTTTTAAAAGCACGACATTGGGCCAGCGCCTAAAATGGCACGTCTAAAAGTCATAATGACTTCGGTTTTTAGGTCAAGCGCGCCAGGGTCGAATGTGTCAATGGCGCAATGCTATGAAGGCTGTATCTATCTTTGAAAAGGCTGTATCTGTCGGTGAAACAGAGGGCCGAGGGCGGGCAGGCCGCCGATGAAACGCGAGATCTCGAGAACACGCCGGAAGGAAGCGCTCGAACTGGTCAAGCAGGAAAAATACTTGATAACTCGTATGCCAGGGCCGACAGGCTAACACATCTTGGCTGTCAGCGTTTTTTCACTTACGCAAAACCGGTTAAAGCCGGTTCTGAAAATAAATGTGCCCTTGTCTATCGTGTTGCCGGAGTTGATACAGCACTGGTTACTGTGCGTATAATTTTGGTCGGTCCTTCAACCCGGACCATTTTTGCAATACAAAAGGAAATGTATGAATCATTCCAAAGAATTACTGCAATCCCCACTTTTTCAGTCTGTTGCGGGTCTGGCTTTCGAGTCGGTGATGGTGACGGACGTGACCGGTGACCATAAGAATTCTGTGATCATTTATGTCAACCAAGCCTTTACTGACCTGACGGGCTATTCGGCTGACGAAGTTCTGGGCAAAACGCCTGGTCTGCTGCAGGGGCCGGAGACCGACAAAGCGGAGACAGACCGTTTGTCTGATGATCTGAAGCACAATCGGACCTTCCACGGCAGTACCATTAATTATCGCAAAGACGGCACGCCTTTCACCATTGAGTGGAAGGTATCACCGGTGATGGATGGGGCTAAGGTTACCCATTACGTGGCGGTACAGAGAGCGGTTGGTTAAGGTTTGAAAATGCGTCTTTGAGCAGATCGCGTCAGGCCAGCACGCTGGCTTGACGTGGAGGGTTTGCCTATGATTCCTAATACTATGAAAGCGATGGTTCTAACCGGTCACGGTGGGATCGACAAGCTCGAATACCAGAGCGTATCGACACCGCATCCAGCGCCTGGGCAGGTGCTGGTGCAGGTGACGGCAACCGCCAAGAACAATACCGACCGTAAGGCTCGCGAAGGGCTTTACCCCACCAAAAAGGGAGAGATGACGTCTTTCCAGATGGGTGGCAAGCCGACGTTGATTTTTCCCCGCATTCAGGGCGCCGACATAGCGGGTCGCGTGGTGGCCGTGGGTGAGGGAGTGAGTGAAAGCTGCCTGGGCGAGCGTGGGTTACTGGATTTTAACATCTACGCCGATGCCCGCAGGGATATCAACCTTACCCCTGATTACTACGGCCACGGTGCAGACGGTGGCTATGCAGAGTATGTCGCGCTGCCTTCGGACCAATTTCATTACATTCCCAACCCAGAATTGTCCGACGCTGAACTGGCGTCAATGGGCATGTGCTCCTACCAAACCGCCTATCATATGGTCACCTCGGCTAATATTCAGGCAGGCGAGCGGGTACTGGTTACCGGTGCCAGTGGCGGCGTGGGTACCGCGCTAATCCAATTGTGTCGCATTGTGGGCGCTATCCCTTTTGCTCTGAGTAAAGACGACAAGGCCGATGCGTTGCTTAAGCTTGGGGCCGAGGCCGTACTGGATCGCTCTGATATGAACAGCTTTGTTGACCGGGTAAAGGCGGTAACGGGCGGCAAACCGTTTGACGCGGTGATGGATCTGGTTGGCGGAGAGATGACCGACAGGTTCATCGACGCCATGATCTTCGACATGAACGCCCGCAGTACCTACCCGCGGTTGAGCATCGCCGGTGCCAGTGGTGGCAACATCAGCGAGATTCTCTGGACCCGCATTTACCTTTATCAGGTACAGATTTTCGGGGTGTCTCACGGTACCCGAGAGGAGGCCGATCAGCTCATGGCCTGGATTCGCGGCGGGCAATTGAAGCCGGTGCTTCACGGCGCGTTCAAACTATCGGATTTGCATCATGCCGAGGTCTATTTTGAGAATCGGGGCAGCAATTACCTCGGCAAGATCGTGATTGTTCCCGACGCGCAGTGGAACGAGCATGGCAAGCCTTTCACCCTGGGGGATTTGTGATGAAACCGGAATTGACCATTCAGTTGATGGATACCCATGCCGGTGGCGATGTCAGCCGGATTGTCACCGGCGGTATTGATCCGCTGCCGGGGGACACCGTGCGAGCCCAGATGGAATACCTGCGGGACAATGCCGACGGCTTGCGCCGGTTGTTGCTGGAAGAGCCCCACGGTATTCCCGAGATGTCTGTAGACCTGCTGGTACCGCCGACGGATCCGCGGGCGGCGGCCGGATACATCATCATGGAAGTGATGGGCTATCCGATCTACTCCGGCTCTAACACCATTTGTACGGCCACCGCTGTTCTGGAAGCGGGCATTGTGCCCAAGCAAGAAGGCAAACAGCAGTTCCTGCTGGAATCACCCGCCGGGCTGGTGCAGATAGACGCAACGGTGTGTGACGGGGTGGTGGAATCCATCACCTGCGAAGGCCTGCCCAGCTATATTCACACCTACAGGGCGACCGTTGAGGTGCCGTCTTTGGGGAAGGTGACCTACAGCGTTGCTTACAGCGGCGGTTTCTATGCCTTGGTGGATGCGAAAGAGCTGGGGTTCGACCTTACTCTGGACGAAGAGCGCAGGCTTGCCGAGGCGGCTCACGCCATTGTTGAGGCAGTGCAGGCTGAACGGGGTTTTTTGCATCATACGCTGGGCGATTTGGGGCCCTTGCCGTTCCTGCACTTTATGGGGCCGGTGGAACATGTGGGTGAGGGCTATTATCGTTCCCGCTCTGCCACTTATGTGCACCCCGGCGTCATCTGCCGCAGCACCACCGGTACCGGAACTTCGGCGCGGCTGGCATTGATGAACTATGAAGGCACCATCAAACCCGGCGACCGGCTGGAAACTGTTTCTCTGCGGGAAACCAGCTTCATCGGCGAGTTCAGTGCCGTGGAGCAGAACGGCGAGGTCCAGATGGTGAAGAACCAGATTACCGGCAAGAGTTATGTGATTGCCCGTTCCGACATCGTCGTTAACTGCGACGACCCCATGGTGGATTGCCGCAGCCTGCATCACATTTTGTCCGGTCAACAATCAGGCGCTGCAGACCCGCTGTGAACAAGTTTGTGAGGAAGAACATTGAAAAAACTCATCACGATTGTTCTTGCCGTTCTTCTTGGCGGCTGTTCATCGCAACAAGGTGCCATTAACTCAGATGACCTGGACGCCGCTGTCATTGGCAAAAAGCCGGAGGGGTATCCAAAAACCTATATTAAGTCTCTTCCTGACCGCCCTGGCTTTTGTATAAAAGTGACAGAAAACTGGAAAGCACATGATTATCAAGGGCAGACGATTTGGCTTAAAGAAAAAAAGATCGAGAGCCTGAACTGCCCTTGGGATCAGATGCAATGGCAAGACCGATCATTCCTTCGGCGAGACCAATAGCTGGGGCTGTATTTCTGCAGGTTGCAGATCCGTTTTGGTTTCTGTAGCCTTAAAATTAATTGAACGTTCAATTAATAAATTCAGGGCGATAAAGCAGCGAATAACCATGGCCAAAGTTGGAGTGAAAGACACCCGAAAACAGCAGCTGATCAACGCAACGATGGAGTCGATTGCCGAACTGGGGATGCAGAACACTACCATCATCAGCATCAGCAAACGCGCGGGCATGTCCTCGGGCATCATCAGCCACTATTTCGGTGGTAAGCGGGGCCTGATTGAAGCAGCGCTACGATATTTACTGGCCCACCTCGGAAAAGAGCTTCGTGAGCGCATGGCGGAGACCGACGGGTCGCTGGAACAGCGCCTGAACTGCATCGTTGATTCCAACTTTTCCAACTTCCAGCGCTCGGCACTGGCGGCAAAAACCTGGTTGAGTTTCTGGGCGCGGTCCATGCATGAGCCCGGGCTGCAGCGTTTGCAACAGATCAACAATGCGCGTCTCTATAGCAACCTGCGCTACGCCTTCGCCCAGGTGATGGAGCCTACGGCAGCGACCGAGGCGGCGAGGCAAACGGCGGCGATGATAGACGGCTTCTGGCTGCGTAGTGCGTTGAGTCTGGACCCACAGGAAAGTTTCGAAGCGGGCCAGCGGCTGTGTAAGCGCTTTGTACAGGACACGCTGGCCCGGCCCCAGACAACATCCGTTAGCGTCACTCAGAGAGAACAACCGCTAGAGAGAACAATCCATTATTCACGTTGAGGTAAAGTTTTTATGTCCCATTCAATACCTCGTTTACAGAACTTCATTCACGGTCGCTTCTTTGCCAACAATACCGGTGAGGTGTTTCCAGTGGTCAATCCGGCCACGGGCAAAGTGATCTACGAAGTAGAAATAGCGGATGAATCTGTGCAGCAGGCCGCCATTGAGAGCGCCCGGGTTGGATTTACAGAGTGGGCTGCCATGCCCGCCGTGCAGCGCAGCCGCATTCTTCTAAAAGCCGTCGCATTACTGCGTGAACGTAACGACGAGCTGGCCGCTATTGAGGTTCGGGATACCGGCAAACCCTTGCAGGAAGCGCAAGCGGTAGACATTGTGACCGGTGCAGACTCTATTGAATTTTTTGCCGGCCTGGCGCCGTCGATTGAGGGTAACCAGCAGGATCTTGGGGGTGACTTCTATTACACCCGCCGAGAGCCGCTGGGAATATGTGCCGGTATCGGCGCCTGGAACTACCCGCTACAGATCGCTTGTTGGAAGTCTGCTCCGGCACTGGCGTGTGGCAACGCGATGATCTTCAAACCGTCTGAAGAAACCCCAATGGGAGCGACCAAACTGGCCCAAATTTATATCGAAGCAGGTGTTCCCGCCGGTGTGTTTAACGTCGTGCAGGGCGCGGCGGAAGTCGGCTCTTGGCTGACTCACCACTCTGAAATCGCCAAAGTGTCGTTTACCGGCGAAGTAGGCACCGGCAAGAAAGTCATGGCCGCGGCGGCCAGCACTGTGAAAAGTGTCACCATGGAACTGGGTGGCAAATCCCCGCTCATTATTTTCGACGATGCTGATCTGGAGAATGCCATCTCGGCCGCCATGGTGGGTAATTTTTACACCCAGGGCGAAGTCTGCACCAATGGCACCCGAGTGTTCGTGCATGAGGATATCTATCCGAAATTCATGGAGCGTTTGCTGGAGCGCACCCGCAACAACATCCTGCCGGGCGATCCGATGAACCCGCAAACCAACTTTGGGGCGCTTATTTCTGACAAGCACCGCGAGCTGGTATTGAGCTATATCGCTAAAGGTGTGGCAGAAGGCGCAACACTCCGTCATGGAGGTCACGCGTTTGAGCCAGAAGATTCCAAGGGTGGCTACTTTGTTGAACCGACCATCTTCACTGACTGCGCTGACGATATGGCCATCGTACGGGAAGAAATTTTCGGGCCGGTGATGTCGGTGCTTACGTTCAGCACCGAAAATGAAGTGATTGATCGCGCGAATTCGACTGAAACCGGACTGGCGGCGGGCGTGTTCACTAATGATATTCGCCGCGCTCACCGGGTTGTTCATCGGCTGCAGGCAGGTATTTGCTGGATTAACAGCTACGGAGCTTCGCCGGCAGAAATGCCCGTGGGCGGCTACAAACTCTCTGGTATTGGCCGCGAAAATGGCCGCGAGACGATCTCTCACTACACCCAGCTCAAAGCTGTGTATGTAGGTATGGAAGACATCGACGCACCATTTTAATTTCGGAGATACAAAGGAGAACGTGTGTGAAAGAAAACCAATACGACTTCATCATTGTGGGCGCAGGCTCTGCTGGCTGTGTGCTGGCTAACCGCCTGACCGAAGATACCCAGCGTAAGGTTCTGCTACTGGAGACCGGTGGTAGCGACAAAAGCATCTTTATTCAGATGCCGACGGCCTTATCCATTCCGATGAACACCAAAAAGTTCGCCTGGCAGTTTGAAACTGAACCGGAGCCTTATCTGGACAACCGTCGCATGCACTGCCCACGGGGCAAAGTGCTGGGCGGATCGTCGTCCATCAATGGCATGGTGTACGTGCGTGGCCACGCCCGCGACTTTGATGAATGGGAATCGGGAGGCGCAGAAGGCTGGAATTACCAACAGGTACTGCCCTATTTCAAAAAAGCGGAGACCTGGGCCTTTGGCGGTGATCGCTACCGTGGCGGTGACGGTCCGTTGGGCGTAAACAACGGCAACAACATGCAAAACCCCCTGTATAAGGCCTTTATTAACGCAGGTCAGGACGCCGGTTATTTGCCTACAAAAGACTATAACGGCGCCCAGCAGGAAGGGTTTGGTAGCATGCACATGACGGTCAAAAATGGTCGTCGCTGGTCTACTGCGAATGCGTATCTGCGGCCGGCTATGGGTCGCCCTAATCTGACCGTGGTTACCCATGCTCTGGTGCACAAAGTGCTCCTCGACGGCCATACCGCTACGGGTGTGCGTTACGAACAGAGCGGTAAGCTCCGAGAGGTGAAAGCCACTGAAGAGGTGATTTTGTCGGCAGGGTCCATTGGTTCTCCGCATCTGTTGCAGCTTTCCGGCATTGGTAACCGCGAGGTTCTGGAAAAGGCTGGCATTGAGGTGAAGCACGAGCTGCCGGGAGTGGGTGAAAACCTGCAGGATCATCTGGAGTTTTATTTTCAGTTCCGCTGTGAACAGCCGGTGTCGTTAAACGGCAAGCTCGACTGGTGGAACAAACTGAAAATAGGCGTGCGCTGGATTCTGAAAAAAGATGGCCTTGGTGCCACCAACCACTTCGAATCGTGCGGTTTTATACGTTCCAAAGCGGGCGTGGAATGGCCCGATATGCAATACCATTTCCTGCCTGCGGCAATGCGTTATGACGGCAAAGAAGCGTTTGACGGCGACGGATTTCAGCTGCACGTTGGCCACAACAAACCCAAAAGCCGCGGCACCGTGCACGTCCATTCTGCGGATCCAAAAGAAGCACCACGGATACAGTTCAACTATTTACAGCACGAAGCCGACCGGGAAGGTTTTCGGGCGTGCGTTCGCCTGACCCGGGAGATTATTAATCAGCCAGCAATGGATGAGTACCGCGGGGAGGAAATTCAGCCAGGTACCGCGGTTGACAGCGCCGAGCAAATTGACGCTTTTGTTCGGCAGACGGTAGAGAGCGCTTATCACCCATCCTGCACCTGCAAGATGGGCATCGATGAGCGTGCAGTGGTAGACCCGCAAACTCGGGTTCATGGCATCAAAAATCTGCGTGTTGTGGATTCATCGATTTTTCCAACCATACCCAATGGCAACCTGAACGCGCCTACCATCATGGTTGCAGAGCGCGCCGCCGATCTGATCCGGGGCAAGGAGCCCCTCCAATCTTTAGAGGCACCTGTTGTCATGGATGAACAATGGCAGGTACGTCAGCGTCCAGGAGAGGCAAAACGGCAACAGAGCTAGCGCTTTGGAGTGCTGAGTTGAATGACAAAGGTACTTAAGTACCGTTCACCTTTTCTGCCGGCGCTGCTAACGTGAATTGGTCAAACAATCTTCACGCCACCCGCAAAGGACGCTCTTATGCAACCCACCAGGCACGAGCTCAAGGCGATGGCGCTTGTAGTCCTGATCGCCCTGATGCCGAACACAACACAGGCACAGCCGGCAGACTACCAGACGCGTGTTGCCCGGGATATGATCCGGGTTCTGGAAGCCTACGCAGTGTACAAAATGGGCCAGTATGATCTGGCGTTTGAACGCTATATTGCCCTGGCCGAGGATGGCAACCGCCAGGGAATGCTGAACGTCGCCAACATGTACGCGGAAGGCAAAGGGGTTGAGCAAAATGACACACATGCCTTCCAGTGGTACCTCAGGCTGGCCGAATCAGGCGACCGGTTCGGTATAGCCGAAACAGCAAAGGCCTACCGGGCAGGCAGGGGCGTGCAAGAGGATGCGGAACGGGCCCGCTACTGGGAAGAGCAGGCCGGAGTTGGGGGCTGAGCGGATCGGTCGTTCTTGTTATTTCAACAACTCCTTCTGGCCGGCCGGGTCTTCCATGGGAACATTCTGAGCGGTTTCTCCGCTCAGAATCATACGTGCCGCAGCAACGGCGGCATCGCGGTAGGGCATCAGCACAATGTCTGCTTCAGCCCGAGTCAGTTCCGCCGCAGTCTGTTCCCTATGGGCGGCAACCGCTATCCGGCCGTGATAACCAAAGTCTCGCACAGATCTCAGCAGCGCGCGCCGCGGATCGCTATGGGTCAGTCCGGTGTCGTGTTCGGGCACCGCTAACACCAGCCATTTGGCCGCGCCAAGGGGAAGGTGTGCAAGAAATTCCGGGTCGGTTGCATCGCCGAAGATCACGTCGTACCCATCTTTGCGAGCATGGCGGATCGCTTCTGGGCTGAAGTCGACGCCAAGCACTTTCAGCCCGGTCTCGCGCAGCGCGCCCGCAATGCCAAGCCCGTAACGCCCCAGCCCAAACAGAATCACATCGTGTCCTTGCGTGTTTGATGGCGCATCCTCCCGCGGGGTCGCGGCCATGCGCCGGTCGAAGATGCCCAAAAGCGGCTCCATCCGGTTATATATCTGGTGTGAGTAGGTGATCATGTAGGTTGAGGCCGCAATTGTGATAAGGCCCACCAGCGTCACAAGGCCGAGCGCCTGGTCAGAGACATGGCCAATGGTCACGCCCATCGCCATGAAGATCAGGGAAAACTCACTGATCTGCGCCACGGTGAGGCCCGCAAGAAAACCCGTACGTTTGCGGTAGCCCATGGTCACCATGATGATCAGCACGATCAGCGGATTGCCGATCAGCACGAAGAGCGACAGAACAATGGCCGGCCCTACGCTGTCGCCCAGAATCGACAGGTCCAGAGAGGCGCCGAGTGCGATAAAGAAAAACAGCAGCAGGAAGTCTCGCAGCGAGGCGAGACGTGCGGCAATCGCCTCACGGTAGGCAGTGGAGGCCAGTGAAACACCCGCCAGAAGCCCGCCAAGTTCCTTGCCGAAGCCCAGATAATGGCCAACTGCAGCCAGCAGCGCCGCCCAGCCGATGGCAAACGACACCAGCAGTTCCGGCGCCCGCGCCAACCGGTCGACCAGCGGGTTGGCCACATAGCGGATGAACAACGCCACGGCGAAGAGCATGGCCAGGCCGTAGCCAAGTAACACCAGAACGTCGGTCAGCGCCGCATCGTCGCCGGCACCTACCCCGATGGCCGACAGCACGATCATCGCAATTACCACAACCACATCCTGCACAATCAGGAAACCGAGCGCGATCCGGCCGTGGAGCGAGTCGATCTCGCGTTTGTCAGACAACAGCTTGACGATGATAATGGTCGACGAAAACGTCAGTGCCACGGCGACGTAAAAGGCCGTCAGTGCATCAAGGCCAAGTGCCAGCCCGATGCCAAAGCCGAAGACCGTGGTAAAAACTACCTGTCCCAGCCCCGTGACAAGTGCCACGGGGCCAAGTGTGCGGATCAAGTTAAAATCGAGCTTCAGGCCGACCAGAAACAGCAAAACCGCAATGCCCAGTTCGGCCAGTAGGTCGATCTGTTCGTCCGATCGCGCGATATCCAGCACCGAGGGGCCCGCCACAATGCCCACCGCAATAAAGCTCACTATCAATGGTTGGCGCAGAAGAAGCCCGGCAAAGCCGACGCCAGCCGCCAGCACCAGAAGTGCCGCGAACTCATAGAAGATGTAGTCTTGAAGTACCTCGGTCACGATGTCTTCCTGTCGCTTTCGCTCTGCGAATTTTGCCCTGGGTTGCAGGGGTTGTGCGTTCGATGAAGCAGGACACGTTTTTCGATTTCAAGAATCACAAGCAGTGCTGGCCCAACCGCAATTACCGTCAGACCTTGCGCCAGGCTCAGCGGCCGAGTATCGAAGAAGACTTCCATGAAGGGCGCGTAGGTGAACAGGAATTGCAGCGCGGTGACCACCGCAATGGCAATAAGCACGGGCCGCGTTCCCAGCAAGGCCTCGAACGACAGCGAGGTGGTGTTCAGAAAACGCACGGAGAAAAGATAGAATATCTCCATCACCACCAGAGTGTTGACCGCGATAGTGCGAGCCTCCTCGATGCTTGCGCCCTGCCGCTGCGCCCAGGTAAACATCCCAAAGATGCCCGCACAGAACAGAATCGATACGAACGCTACGCGCCACATAACGAAGCGCGACAGGATCGCCTCGGAGGCCGGGCGTGGCGGTCGGAGCATAATACCGGGCTCCGGCCCTTCGAAGGCAAGCGCCATGGCCAGAACGACCGAACTGACCATGTTAACCCAGAGGATCTGCACCGGCGTGATCGGTAGCGTCAGGCCCAGAAGTAGCGCGGCGATCAGCGCCAACGCCTCGCCGCCATTGACCGGCAGAAGAAAAACAATGGCCTTCTGCAGGTTATCGTAGACGGTTCGACCGGCTTGGATGGCGGCGGTGATGGTGGCAAAATTGTCGTCGGCGAGCACGATCTCGGCCGCCTCCTTCGCGGCCTCGGTTCCGGTTCGGCCCATGGCGATGCCAATGTCAGCGCGTTTCAACGAAGGTGCGTCGTTGACCCCGTCGCCGGTCATCGCCACGACGAGTCCGCTGGCCTGCAACGCCTCGACCAGGCGCAGTTTGTGCTCGGGGCTGGTGCGCGCGAAGACGTCGATGCGCGTGGCGTGCTCCCGCAGTTGTTCGGTGCTCAGCCCGTCGATCTGCGCGCCTTCCAGTACCTCTTCGGTGTTCTTGAGGCCCAGTTGCCGTGCGATGGCCAGGGCAGTGCCCGCATGATCGCCGGTAATCATCTTGACCCGTATACTCGCTGCCTGGCATTCGGCAACTGCGGCGATGGCTTCCTCGCGCGGCGGGTCGATCAGGCCGACGAGCCCTAGAAGCGTTAGCCTGCCTTCGACATCGTCAAACGTTAGCTTACGCGCGCCCTCCGGCCCACGTCTTGTGGCGATGGCCAGAACACGCTGGCCCTGGGCGGCAATTTCGGACGCTGCACGCTGCCAGTATTCGGCATCCAGCGGACCGGCCTCGTCGCCCTCCGCTTGCTGGTCGGCGCACATGGCTAGAATGCGCTCGGGCGCACCTTTAACATGGATTGCAGCCGTATTGTGTTGATCATGATGCAGCGTTGCCATGAAGCGGTGCTGCGCATCGAAGGGGATAGCGTCGGTCTGCGGATTGGCGCGGCGGACATCACCCGTCACCAGCCCTGCCTTGCAGGCAAAGGCGATCAGCGCACCTTCCATTGGGTCGCCCTGAACGTTCCAGCCCGTTTCCGTTTGGGCCAGTTCGGCGTCGTTGCAAAGCATGGCTCCAAGGGCGAGGTCGCGCAGGAGCGAGTGAGTGCCAGGCCCGACCTCCTGTGTTTCAAACATGATGGTGCCATGGGGCGCATACCCCACCCCGGTCACGGCAAAGCGCCGTCCTGCGGTGACCACCGTAGTCACCGTCATCTCGTTGCGGGTGAGCGTGCCGGTCTTGTCAGTGCAGATGACCGAAACCGAGCCCAGGGCCTCTATCGCGGGAAGACGACGCACGATCGCGTTGCGCCGCGCCATCGCCTGCACGCCGATGGCGAGTGTTACGGTCATGATGGCCGGCAGGCCCTCGGGGATTGCCGCTACCGACAGGCCGACCACGGCGATGAATATCTCGGCAAAGCCCATTTCAGCCACGACATAGCCGAAAGCAAGAATAATCGCGGCCAACACGAGGATAACGCCGGTAATGCGGCGGGCGAAGACCTCCATTTGCAACAGAAGCGGCGTGGTTGTTGTCTCTACGCTGGTTAGAAGCCCGCTGATTCGCCCGATTTCGGTCGCCGCTCCCGTTGCCACAACAACGCCGCGCCCGGTGCCGGCGGCGACCAGTGTGCCGCTAAAAGCCATTGAGTGGCGGTCGCCGACAGGCGCATCGGCGGCGACGGAATCTATGTCTTTGTCGGTAGGGACGGATTCACCGGTCAGCACCGCCTCCTGCACGCGCAGGCCTTTGGCTGCGACCAGCCGAAGGTCGGCGGGCACCTTGTCGCCTGCGTCCAGAAACACGATGTCTCCCGGCACCAGTTCCTCGGCAGGCACCGTTGCCCGACGCCCGCCACGCAGCACGCGCGCGTCCGGTGCCAGCATATCGCGGATCGCCGACAGCGCCTGTTCGGCGCGGCCCTCCTGCACAAAGCCGATTACCGCGTTAACCAGCACGACCGCCAGGATCACGCCGGTATCGACCAGATGACCCAGCGCGGCCGTGACAACGGCTGCGGCCAGCAGCACATAGATCAGAACATTGCGGAATTGCCTGAGGAACCGGCGCAGCGGCCCGTCGGGTGCAGCTTCCGGCAGCCGGTTTGGCCCGGTTCTGCGAAGCCGGTCCGCGGCCTCATCCGCGCTCAGCCCATCTAGCCTGGTGTCAACACCTTTGAGAACCTCGCCCTCTGCGAGCGAATGCCACTTAAGGTCCGCCGCGCTGCCACCATCATGCCGGACCGATGGGGAATCATCGGCGTCATCGCCGGATCGGTCGTTCATTTGTTTTCTCCAAGGCTGGCATCCTTCCAGCCGGGTTTGCGCGTTGCGTAGCCTGGTATTGTCAGAAAGGGCTTGTTCAGCATGCGGGCGTCCTTAAGAGCGTTCACGTCAATGAAGAGTTATCCCTCACTATAGAACATCTCAAACGTGGTTGAACATATGTCAGGAGCTGTGAGACTGAGGCAAGCGATACATTTGCCTTGTGGGGGGGTGGGAAAACTACGTTGATGACTAAAGTTGGAGCATTTTCCGTGTGCCAACCGGGTGTTAGGTCGGGGAGGCCCTAAAAGCCTTCCCGACGTGTCAAAGGCTAACTCATTACCTAACGCTGCTTACGATCCGAACAGGTTATAGATAAACACCGCACCCACAGCCACTGGCGTTATGTAGCGCACGGTGATGTACCACAGGCGAAACATAGGCTTTGAAAGCGCGAGTTCCTTTTCCATCGCCTCCCGCGACATCACCCAGCCGGCAAACACAGCAACCAGCAGGCCGCCCAAGGGCAACAGAATGTTGGCGGTGAAGAAGTCCAGCAGATCAAAGACGGTCTTGCCCTCTAGCATGCCAATCCAGCCCAGTGGTGCAAAATCTGACCACAGGTTCAGGGAAAGGATCGACGCAATGCCCAGTAACCAACACACGAAGCCTGCTGCCAGCGTGCTGCGGGTGCGATTCATGCTTTTTTGTTCTTCCAGCCATTCAACGATGGGCTCCAGCAGGGAAATGCCCGACGTCCAAGCGGCGAATATCAGCAATACAAAGAACAGGGTTCCGAACAAGCTGCCCATGGGCATCTGGCCGAATGCCAACGGCAGGGTCTGAAAGATCAGCCCAGGGCCGGCTCCAGGCTCAAGGCCGTTTGCAAACACAATCGGGAAGATGGCCAAACCGGCAAGCAGCGCTACCCCGGTATCGATGACGCAGACGGCAATGGAGGTTTTAGCGATGGATATACCTTTTGGCAGGTAGGAGCCGTAAGCCATCATGACCGCCATGCCCAGGCTCAGGGTGAAGAAGGCGTGGCCGAGCGCCACCAGAATGCCCGAGGTAGTCAGTTTGGAGAAGTCCGGCTGGAACAGGAATGTCACGGCCCGGCCGAATTCACCGGTGGTCATGGCGTAGCCGACAACCGTGAGCAGCAGCAGAAACAGGGCCGGCATCAGAATACTGACCGCGCGCTCAAGCCCCGCACGAACGCCTTTCGCGACTACAAACATAACCAGAGCCATAAACAGGGTGTGCCACATCAGCAGCGTTACCGGATCGGCCAGCAAGTTGGAGAAGATGGCACCAATGGCATCCGCAGACTGGCCGGTGAGTTGCCCGCTGGCCGCTGTGCCCACATAGGATACGGCCCAGCCACCAATCACCGAGTAGAACGACAAAATCAGGAAGCCGGCGATCACCCCGACTGCGCCGACCATACGCCAGGCCGGGTTCAACCTGTCGTGACTGGCAATCGCTTTGAGGCTGTTAACCGGGCTGCGACCGCCGCGGCGACCAATCAACACTTCGGCCATCATGATGGGCAGGCCAATCGCCGCGATGCACAGAAGGTAAACCAGTACAAAGGCGCCACCGCCATTTTCACCGGTGATGTAGGGGAATTTCCAGATATTACCCAGGCCCACGGCAGAGCCTGTGGCCGCAAGAATAAACGCAAAGCGTGAGGACCAGAGCCCCCGTTTGGCGTTGGAGCCTTCTATTGCTTCCGCAATGGGCGCATGTGATTCAGACATAATTTTTCCCTGCTAGGTCGTTGTTTTTGTTTGGAAGAACAGGGCCGTGAATGAATCACGGCTCTTTAAAGCAGATGCCGCTAACTACCCGGCGCCCACAAGTTGCTCGCGCGGTGCCTGAGCTACGCTTGAGTGCTTCTGGAAGCGTTCTTCGGCGAGCGTATTGGCCACCGCACCGGTTGGCATGCCACTGGCGTCCGAGCGTGTAAAGATCTCGGTAAGCGTGCGGCCTATGCCCTCCACATGGGCGCGTACTTTCTCTGGTGGAGCGCCGGTGCGTTCGTAGAACACGTCGATGATGCCGCCGGCGTTAATGGCGAAGTCCGGCGCATAGAGAATACCGCGGTCTTTTAATGCCTGATCGTGATCCGGGCGTTGCAACAGATTGTTGGCGGCGCCCGCAATGATCGTGGCCTTCAGGCGGGGAATGCTGTCGTCGTTAAGCACCGCGCCCATGGCGCAGGGTGCAACCACGTCTACCGGCAGGAAAAGAATGTCCTCGGCTGAAGCCGCATGGGCACCCAGTTCATCTATCGCACGCTGCATGTTCGCGTGATAAATGTCGTATACCCAGAGCTCTGCGCCGGCGTCTCTTAGATGACGGGCCAGGCGGTAGCCCACGTTGCCCACACCCTGAATAGCCACCTTCAATCCGGTCAGATCCTCGCGGCCAAGCTTGTACTTTACCGCTGCTTTCAAACCCACAAAGGTGCCGTAGGCTGTGGTGGGGGAGGGGTCTCCATTGCTGGGTTGGCCGTCAAAAGCGATGCGCTCGACAATGCCGGCGACGTGCTTCGTATGCCGCCCCATGATTTTCAGATCTGCCACACTGGTGCCGGAATCTTCGGCGGCAATGTACTGGCCTCCAAGCCCGTCCAGGTGTTTGCCCATGGCTTCCAGCAAGGCTTCGCTTTTTTGTTTGCGCGGGTCGCCGATGATCACCGATTTACCGCCGCCGAGGTCAAGATTGGCCAGTGCGGATTTGTAAGTCATGCCTTTCGAAAGGCGCAGTACATCGCGCAGCGCTGCTTCATCGCTGGCATAGGGGAACATTCTGCAACCGCCCAGTGCGGGCCCGCGGGAGGTGTTGTGCACCGCGACAATGGCTTTAAGCCCGGTTTCCGGATCACAGACAAACGACAGGTGTTCGTGGTTATCAAATTCGGGATGGTTGAATACAGTCATGGGGGATCACCTCTCTTCCTTGGCCCGGGTGGACGCTAATTCGTGGAAACAAAGGGTGACTATCTGAACAGGTAGGCGCGATTGTGCACGGCGCAATACGCCTTGGAGACGTGTTGACATAAGCATTTTGAAATCCTCTCCACCTGGCCGGATCTCGGCGGCAGTGGCGGTGTTGTTTTTGTCGTCCGGCTTGTGGCCGGCGTTTGATTTCAGGTGCCCGGATCTCCCATAGGGGGTTGCCCTTGTGGGGCCAGGCTGACTGTAAGCTAATCGCTGGAAGCTCGGGGGTCAATCCTTAACCGGAAAATCTCCTGTAAACTCAACTTCATTGTGGAACCTCTCGCTTTACCAGCTCTATGGCTGGAAAATAGGCGCGCTCCGGATTCCAGTCACGATTCCACGTTTATAAGGCTATTTGCATGCGTTCCGCGTTTCAGATTTATGTTGTGCCCGCTGTGTTTGTATGGCTCTGGAGCACCGGGTTTATTGGTGCCAAGTACGGCTTGCCCTACGCTGAACCTTTCACGTTGTTGCTTTACCGGATGCTGTTCACGCTGGTGCTGTTGGGCGTACTGGCCCTGGTGCTGAAGGTTACCTGGCCGTCCTGGCGCGGGGCGGGACACACTGCGGTTACCGGTTTGCTGGTGCATGGCTGTTATCTGGGCGGTGTCTATTACGCCATTCAGGGTGGCATGCCGTCCGGGATTATATCCCTGATTGTTGGGCTGCAGCCGCTGGTTACGGCGTTGGCGGCGGTGGTGATATTGCGTGAGTCGGTCACTACGCGGCAGTGGGTGGGTTTGTCGCTGGGCTTGCTGGGCGTAAGCCTGGTGCTGATGGAAAAGCTGGGTGGCGGGCCTGGGATAGAGGGCTTTCCCCTGTGGACTCTGGGGTGGGCGATGCTGTCATTGCTCGGTATCTCGGTAGGCACGGTTTACCAAAAGCGCCATGGCGGGAGCGTTAACCTAGTGGCGGGGACCTTTATTCAGTACAGCGCCGCCTCGGTGTTTTTCGCGATCGGTGCGTTCGCGCTTGAAACCCGCGAGGTGGTCTGGAACATCCAATTACAGTTGTCCATGGCGTGGCTGGTGTTCGGGGTATCGATTGGTGCCATTCTATTGCTCATGCTGCTGATTCGTCGGGGTGCGGCGTCGCAGGTGGCCAGTCTGTTTTATTTGGTGCCGCCGGTCACAGCGCTGCAAGCCTTTTGGTTGTTCGATGAGCGCCTGGGTGTCTTGGCCATAGCCGGTGGTGTGGTTTCTATCACCGGTGTGGCGTTTGCGGTTACGGGGCGCAAGCAACCGGCACAGTGAACCTGTCATGCGCCAGCTTCTTTCAGTTGGCTGGCAAGACACACATAAACGCAATGTTTAACCTGACACGGAGCACGCGGGCTTTTACAGTAGGCCAATGCTGAACGTTTCGAGGACAATTCCAATGACATGGCGATCGCTGCTACCGCTGTTTACTATCGCGATACTGTTTGGCCTTGGCGGTTGCGCCAGTAATCAGGATCTTGGTACATCAGACAACAATCGCTGGCAGCCGTCAGAGCGGCCCGCGACCGGTAGTGAAATGGCTGCAGCCCAGCAACTCTGGCAGGTGTTCGAGCGCTATGAAGGCACGCCTTACCGCTACGGAGGCATGTCTGCCAGCGGTTTTGACTGCTCCGGTTTCATCACCACTGCATACCACGAAGCCATAGGGCGCCGTTTACCCCGCACCACTCATCAGATGCTGGCCGCCGGAGAAAGAGTTCCCCTGGATAACCTGCGCACCGGCGATCTGGTGTTTTTTACTATAAAGGGAAAGGATCAGCACGCCGGCATCTACATGGGCGATGACAGTTTTATTCACGCATCGACATCGTCTGGCGTTATGCGCTCATCCCTTAATGGCTACTATTGGCGCGGCCGGATCAGTCAGGCTCGAAGATTTTATTAGTCTTCGGTCGGGATGCCATCGGTTACCCCCTCAATGAATAACGGTGTATTTAAAGCATGAGTGAAGAACAACCGAATAGCCCATTGCACGGAGTGACGCTTGAGAAGATTGTTACCAGGCTGGAACAACATTACGGCTGGGAGGGGTTGGCTCAAAGAATCAACATAAATTGTTTTAAGAGCGATCCGTCCATCAAATCGTCGTTGAAGTTTTTACGCAGAACCCAGTGGGCCAGAGATAAGGTTGAAGATCTGTATATATCAACGTTTGAAGGAAATTATACGGGGAAGGTGTGACCACAATGGGTGCTGGCGCGCCCGAAAGGGCGGCCAGCGTTTGCGTTTAAAGCTTGGTTACAAAGGTGCGTGCCTGGTAAAGGGCCAGGCCACTGAGCACAATAATGACGGCAACGGCGAGCATGTCAGCCCCCGGATAACCCCAGAAATCAGACATAGTGTCTCCTTGGTGAAAAATTTAAGTTCCACTGGCTATCAGGCCAGTGCGGTGTCGCGCATCCGTTGACGACCGAAGTCGTTAAGCTTGAACTTGAACAACACGCGGCCTGCGCCAAAATAAGCTTGATGATCGAGCTCTTCCTCAACGCTTTCGATAATGCCGCTGGAGAACAGGTCAGTCAGTGTGACGCGGGTATTTCCACGCCAGTAGGCGCCGCTGAGGCCGTATTCACTCATCACCGCATCGGCGATTTGCCAGTCCCAGATGCCGCCATGCTGCTGGTCATGGATCAGCTGTAGAATGCGGCCTTTCATGTGCAATTTATTCATGGTTTGCTCCAATGATCACGAGTGGGCTGCACTCGTCGTGGCGGTGGACGTTTTGGTGTCGCTCGACACGGCACGGACGACCTCAAGCACTTCGTCGCTTTCAGTGAACATGACAAACCCGCCTATTACGAACAGGGCCAAGCCTGCAAGGAAGTTCCAATCCGGAAATTCGAGGGTGAATGCGGCTAGGAAGATGACGGCAAAAAGCCCGTACAACGCCGCAATTGCTTGCCCTCGTCCAACACCTATCAGTGGGAAAGATTTGTACCAGGAGACATAGCAGAAAGCGAAGCTCACGCCCGCCAGCATTAGCCAGCCGATCACTGCCCAGTTGAACGTGGCGATGACCAGTTCCACAACCGGTTGGTCGGTGAAGAAGTAGATTGCAGGTAAAATCAGTAGAACCCAATACAGGACTTCGGCCGTGAACCTC
Source organism: Marinobacter sp. LV10R520-4 (assembly GCF_002563815.1). Lineage (NCBI taxonomy): Bacteria > Pseudomonadati > Pseudomonadota > Gammaproteobacteria > Pseudomonadales > Marinobacteraceae > Marinobacter > Marinobacter sp. LV10R520-4. Next base: position 2,462,013 of record NZ_PDJM01000001.1, read on the forward strand.
ACCGTAATACCCACATCCGGATCGGCCACATCCAGCCCGCGGCCTGCAATTGCACCTTCTACACCCCAGCCAATGGCCGCCATTGCACCGCCCAGATAGCCCAGCCAGCCGGCGTCGCCGGTGCCCGTGATTTCAGCAATAATGCCGGGCGCATAGACGGTCACGCCACCGGCCAGAATGATAAAAATACCCACCGCTGCGCGTTTGGTGATCTTCTCCTGATACCAGAGTCTGGCCAGGGTGGCGCCGATGATGGGGTACATCAGCGCGGAAATGGCCGCGAAGGCCCCGCCGATGTAGCCTATCGCCAGATAAGAGCCAAAAATGGCCATCGGGCCGCCAAATATGGCGCCGATGAAGAACCACTTGGATATAAAACGCATCTGCCTGATGGTGCGAACGTATTCCCCCAATTTGCCTAACACTCCGTTCCAGACAAACAGAAAGAACAACACGGCAATGGCGTTGAAGGTGGTCAGCACCGCCGCTGCCAGCAGAAACTGGGCGTTGGTATCGAAGCTCAAGTTAATATAGGGCGTTTCAAACCACACCGCGGACCCTGGCACATACCAGGCACCCCAGAGCACGGCTGCCCACATAGCCCACATAAAGCCCCAGCGTATGCTGCTGGAGGTGAAGCGCGACCGAGCCTGGCTCAGGCTTGGTTGATTCATACAGTCTCCTTTGCTGGCTGCGCTTGCTTCACCTTGAGGAAGGCTTCAAGAGAATCGTCCATCGCATCCATCCAGGGCGTATGGTGCACCGGTGCCAGGGTGCCCGTCAGCGTGGAGCGGTAGCTCTTGTTGCGGTACCCAAGAATGTCCGCTTCCTTATCGTGTTCCCACTGTTTGAAAATAGCGGCAACGGCGGTTACATCGAACGCCGGGTAGTCGGTAGGTTCAAGCAGATTCTGTATATAGGCTGCCTGAAAATCGATCTCGTCGACGGGGTCAACGAGCTTCAGCTCGCGGGCGACCCATTCACGGCTATCGGCCGCCATGGCGTCGTCTGCCGGCAGTGTGATGCGGCCGAGCATGACATCACGGGCATACCAGGCCTGGGCGTCGAACATGTTGAAGGTGTAGTACTGATCCTGCATGCCCAGGAATATCAGCTTGGGATTGGCCAGGGAAACAATGCCCTTGTACAAACCTTCCGGGTACATCCGGTTGTGGGTGGTCAGCGTCAGTTCGTTGGGCAGGAACGGGAAGTGATGCTGATACCCGGTACACAGGATGATCGCATCGACTTTTTTGCTGGTGCCATCCTTGAAGTGGGCTGTCTTGCCGATCACTTCGGTGAGCAAGGGCACTTCGGTGAAGGACTCCGGCCACTCGAAGCCCATGGGCTGTGTGCGATAGCTGAAGGTGACCGACCTTGCGCCGTACTTGTGGCACTGCGTGCCTATGTCTTCTGCGGAATAGCTGCTGCCGATCAGCAAAAGATCCTTACCTTTGAACTCGCATGCGTCGCGGAAATCGTGGGCATGCAGCACACGGCCGGGAAACTGCTCCAGACCTTCAAAATAGGGCACATTGGGGGTCGAAAAGTGCCCGGTAGCCACGATGACATGGTCGAACTCTTCGGTGTTCAGTTTGTCCTGTTTCAGGTCCCGTACTGTCACCGCGAACTTGCCGGTGGCTTCGTTGTGGTCAACCCAGTGCACCGCGGTGTTAAAGCGGATGTACTGTCGGACATTGCTCTTGGCTACACGGCCCATAATGTAGTCGCGCAGCACGGCGCGGGGTGGGTAAGACGGGATAGGGCGCCCAAAATGTTCCTCGAAGCTGTAATCCGCGAACTCCAGACATTCCTTGGGTCCGTTTGACCATAAATAGCGGTACATGCTGCTGTGAACCGGCTCGCCATAGGCGTCCAGGCCCGTACGCCAGGTGTAGTTCCAAAGACCGCCCCAGTCATTCTGTTTTTCGTAGCATACGATTTCGGGGATATCTGCACCGGCGTCGCGGGCTGCTTCAAAAGCACGTAATTGGGCCAAGCCGCTTGGGCCTGCACCTAAAATGGCAATTTTAAAACTCATAATGATTCCTGTTTAAGGCGTTGTATCGAGCACCGGGCAAGAGCGGCCAGGGCGACAACTGGAAGCGAAAAAGGGCTCAGCTTTGACCGGCAACGATCAAGCCATGAGGTTTCGCAGTGAGACACACCAAATTCGGACTGACCGATGGCGGAATAGGATATCAACGGCAACTGTCGGAAGAGACAGGGCGTCAAGAGTGGGAAGACCACAGATCTGTATGCGAGATATCGAGAAAACGCTGGAGGGAAGCGCTCGGATGGCTAAAGCATATTGAAAATGCTTCGTAGCTCGCACGTCAGGGCTGCACCTTAGCACATCTGGGGCTGCGACGTTTTTGCTGGGTGCCAGTTCACGCTCGAGAAGCTAAAGTTACTCCTTACAATGCCGATACGTCACTAACAGAAATAGAAATTTTGTATTGACTCAAATCAAACACCTCGATTATATGTCTTACCTTTATACGTAAATGCCCGACAACACCAATGGAGACTACATCGTGAAGTTCAATTTGTCCTGGCGTCAGAAGTTCCAGATGCTCATCATCGCAACACTGACTGGTATGACTATTATTGCCGGGGCCATTCTCTGGGGATTAGAGACCGTTTCATCTTCCTATGAGTCCGTCTATCAGATATCACGCTACGAAACCAGTGCGAGTAATCTTGCCAGTAAATGGAACGCTGTTGAAAAACAGCTCAACACGCTCTCCGGGGATGACCAGAGTGAGTTGCTGGCAGATCTTGATGAGCTCACATCAGACGCCAAGGCACTGCAACGCCAAGCAAATCAGCTGAACGATCCAGGCAGTATCCGCTTTGCAGAATCCATTCATACGGAAGCCGAACGTTATGTGACGCTGCGTCGGGAATGGCTGCAGCAGATGAATGTGCTCGGTTTGTCTGACGCCACCGGGATTCGCCAGGAACTCGCTGTTGTAATGACAGAACTGAAGTCATTGTCATTCAGCCTGATTGATGAGGCTGTTAGTGAAGTCGAGAGCACATCAGGTAAGTACATTAATACTCGTGATCCCGCACTGTCGGAAGCTTCAAACCGAGCCGTTGAGGTGCTGGAAAATTTAGTTGAAGAGTACGAGTGGGAAAAAACCGTGATTGGTGAAAACACGAACCTGTACCGTGCCGTATTTGATCGGGCTGATGCGGTTCTGCAGCAAATTGCCATCATTTCCAACAACGCAGAGCAAGCTGGCGACACCCTTCAACAGCAAGTTATAACGCAAAATGAGGCTCTGCAATCCGGTCTTATTGCGCGCACCCTGCTAAGCGCTGAAAACGCCAAAATGTCGGCCAAAATGGTCAGCATTGGTTCTATTTTACTGTTTGCACCTTTGTTGGTTCTGGTTCTATTCCTTACCTCTCGGGCGCTGGTTAGCCAGCTCAACCGAGTGGTTGAGCTGTTGTCACGGGTGTCAGAGGGCGACTTAACCAAGAAGCTGTCACTCGGCAATAACCCAAACGACGAATTCAACACTCTGGGCAGAGCAACGAATCAGATGATCGACAAAATCGGCGTGCTGATGAAAGAGTCCATCGCAGGCACGCGGGATCTGATCGAGGTTCATCACGAGCTTGAAAAAACCATGGTTCGACTGACGCAGAACAACGAAATAGTTGAATCCCAAACCATCTTGGCGGCCACTGCCAGTCAGCAAATATCCGTCACCCTGAACGATGTTGCCGAACGCGCATCGCAGGTGGGTGTTGCGACTCAAGCCGCCAACGAGTCGGCGCAGTCAGGGGCTCGCGTGGTTGAAGACAGCGCAACCTCGATGCGCATGCTGTCCGGCGTTATTCAGAATACCCATGGCCATGTCAAATTGCTCACCCAGGCCAGCGCCAAAGTCACCGGCATTATCGGCGTTATCAACAGTCTGGCGGACCAAACCAATCTGCTGGCGCTCAACGCTGCGATTGAAGCTGCACGGGCGGGTGACGCAGGCCGCGGTTTTTCAGTGGTGGCTGACGAAGTTCGCACCCTGGCACAAAAAACCGTTGCCGCCACCACCAACATTGTTGGCATTATTGACGAGCTCAATTTGCAGACCACCAGCATGGACACCCTGGCGAACAACGGGCTCAAAATTGCGAAAGAAGGTGAGCACCATGCGTCGCTGATCGCAGGCGCTATGGGTGGAGTGGCTCAATCGATTGTCACCCTGAACTCGGAAATGGATCAGGTTGTGGTTGCCGTGGAGGAAATTTCCGTCACCACTGAGGACATTGCGCAAAAAATGGAAGAAATCCGCGGGCAGAGTGTCGAGACGCAAGCCATTGGCGCTGAGCTTGGCAGGCAGAATCAGCGTTTGTCCGAGCAGGCTAACGTGATTTCCGAAAGCACACGGCGCTTTAATGTCTAACCAACTGGCCCCTACGTCGAGCGGCCAGTTGGCTTCGTTTTTGATGTTTGGGTAGAAAATCGGCCCGAGCAATGTCCTGAAGTTGCACTAGGCTATAGATAGCCATTCATCGGTTCATGGGTTCAGCTGAAGGATATCTACATATGAAGATCGGTATTCCAAAGGAAATTTACGCAGACGAGCGACGGGTTGCGGCAACGCCACCCTCGGTACACAAACTGATTGGGCTGGGGTATCAGGTTACGGTCGAGACGAGCGCAGGCGAGGCGGCGCACTATCACGACTCAGCCTATGAAGCCGTTGGTGCGACGATTGCGACGGATGTCGGCGCTTTGTGGAGCGACTCGGATTTTATTCTAAAAGTGCGCGCACCCATGGAAAATCCGGCGCTGGGTAAGCACGAAGCCGATCTGATTAAAGAAGGCGGTTTTCTGGTCAGTTATATCTGGCCGGGGCAGAACCCTGAGCTTCTGGAAAAGCTTGCCGCCCGTAAGGTGACTACTTTCGCTATCGACAGCCTGCCGCGAATCAGCCGGGCCCAGAAGATGGATGCGCTAAGCGCCATGGCGAATATTGCCGGATACCGCGCGGTGGTGGAGGCGGCCAGTCACTTTGGACGCTTCTTTACCGGGCAGATGACGGCCGCAGGAAAAGTGCCGCCGGCCAAGGTGATGGTGATCGGTGCTGGTGTAGCGGGCCTTGCGGCTGTGGGCGCTGCCAACAGCTTGGGGGCTATTGTGCGGGCGTTCGACACCCGGCTGGAAGTGAAAGAACAAATTGAAAGTATGGGCGCCGAATTCCTGCAACTGGATTTTGGTGAGGAGGAGGGCAGCGGCACTGGCGGTTATGCCAAGCAGATGAGCGACGAGTTCATCAAAGCCGAGATGGCGCTGTTCGCGGAACAGGCCAAGGAGGTGGATATCATTATTACCACCGCTCTTATTCCCGGCCGGCCCGCACCCAAGCTGATTACGGCAGACATGGTGAAATCCATGAAGCCCGGAAGCGTAATCGTCGATCTTGCCTCCGAGCGTGGCGGCAACTGCGAACTCACCGAGCCTGGCAAAATTGTCGAAAAGCACGATGTTACGCTGATCGGCTACACCGATCTGCCAAGCCGCATGGCCAAAGTGGCCAGCGACCTTTACGCCACCAACCTGTTTCACCTTGTTACCGAACTGACGCCAGAGAAAAACGGCCAGCCAAAGGTAAACATGGAAGACGATGTTATCCGTGGCCTGACCGTGGTGCTGGATCAAGAGGTAACCTGGCCACCACCGCAACCGCAAACGCCGGTCAGCCCCAAGGCTGCGCCCGGCACGGAAGAGCCCTCAGCGGAACAGAAGGCAGCAGCGCGCAAGAAGTCGGATCGCCGCAGTTTAATTAGTAAGGGCGTACTGCTAATTGTCACCGTTGCCGCGCTTTATGGCATTGGCGCTCACGCACCGGATAGCTTTTTGAGGCACTTCACCGTGTTTGTGTTGGCGTGCTTTATTGGCTATCAGGTTGTCTGGAATGTAACGCCTTCTTTGCACACACCCTTGATGAGTGTAACCAACGCCATCAGCGGCATTATTGTGATTGGTGCCATATTGCATCTGGCCCAGGCGGAAAACCTAGCGGTCGGGATTATGGCGTTTGTGGCGGTGCTGATTGCCAGCATCAACGTAGGGGGCGGCTTTCGGGTTACCCATCGCATGCTCAAAATGTTCCGCCGCTAGGAGGCGCCCGCTATGAGTTCAGGACTTGTTAGTGTGGCCTATGTGGTCGCCAGCGTACTGTTTATTCTCAGCCTTGGAGGCTTAAGCCATCAGGAATCGTCGCGCCGCGGCAATCTTTACGGCGTTGCCGGCATTCTTATTGCGCTGGTGGCTACTGTGGCCAGCGTTAGCGACAGCGGGCTTGTGGCTATTGTGATTGCTGTGCTGGTGGGGGCCAGTATCGGCATTGTTATCGCCAACAAAGTGGAAATGACCCAAATGCCACAGCTGGTGGCACTGCTGCACAGCTTTGTGGGTTTGGCCGCGGTGCTGGTGGGCTTTTCTGGCTACATCGAACCGCTGATACAAACAACCGGTGCCGAGCACACCATCAAACTGGTGGAAGTGTTTTTAGGTGTATTTATTGGTGCCGTTACCTTCACCGGCTCACTGATTGCCTGCGGCAAACTGGATGGCCGTATCGACAGCAAAGCTCTTACGCTGCCGGGCAGGCACCTGATGAACCTGGCAGCGTTGCTGGCGTCAGTACTGTTGGGCGCCTGGTTTTTGGGCACCGACAGCGTGGCTCTGGGCGTGATTGCACTGGTGCTGATGACCCTGATTGCCGCCGCTTTGGGTGCGCATCTAATCATGGCCATTGGCGGTGCCGACATGCCGGTGGTGGTTTCGATGCTCAACAGCTATTCCGGCTGGGCCGCAGCGTCTATCGGTTTCATGCTCGGTAATGACTTGCTGATCGTAACCGGTGCGCTGGTCGGCAGCAGCGGCGCGATCCTCAGTTACATCATGTGCAAGGCCATGAACCGGTCGTTTATCAGCGTTATTCTGGGCGGCTTTGGTCAAACCAGCAGCAGCTCTGCCGCCGCTGGGCCTGATCAAACGGCTGCGGAAACCAATATTGACGAGGTATGCGAGGAGCTGCGTAACGCGGATACGGTGATTATCGTACCGGGTTACGGCATGGCTGTAGCTCAGGCCCAAAACGGGGTTAGCGAGATGACCAAGCTGTTGAAAGCGCGCGGAACAACGGTGCGCTTTGGCATCCATCCGGTTGCCGGTCGCCTGCCCGGGCACATGAACGTGCTGCTAGCAGAAGCCAATGTGTCTTACGACATTGTGCTGGAGATGGACGAAATTAACGCCGATTTCCCGCAAACGGATGTGGTGCTGGTTATTGGTGCCAACGACACGGTGAATCCGGCTGCAGCAGAAGACCCCGGCAGCCCCATTGCGGGAATGCCGGTGCTTGAGGTTTGGAAAGCACGGCAGGTGGTGATTCTGAAACGCGGAATGGCAACGGGTTATGCCGGAGTAGAAAACCCTCTGTTCTTTAAAGACAACTCCCGCATGCTCTTTGGTGATGCCAAAGACAGCATCGATAAGCTGGTCAGCGCGTTGCGGGTCTGAGGCGTGACAGTAAGCGGCTACATACCGGAAAATTCAGCGGGCCGCTTGCTGATAAAAGCGGACACGCCTTCCTTGAAATCCCGGGTCTCGGCTGCTTTCAAAAATGCCAGCCGCTCAGCTTCAAGCTGCGCGGCCAATGGCCTTCCGCCGGCTTGATCAACAAGCCGGCGGAAGGCACCGAAGGCCCGGGTTGGCCCGGTGGCCACACGCTTCACGATAGCCGCCAGTGTTTCGTCAAAGGAACCTGAAGAGGCGACCTCGGTCAACATGCCCCAGTCTTTGGCTTCCGTTGCTGTGAGCTGGCGTCCCAGTAACATCATCGCCGACGCACGTGCTGCGCCGATCTTATGCGGCAACGACCAGCTGCCACCGCAGTCCGGTACGGCGCCTATGCCGTTGTAGGCGATCAGAAATTTCGCGTTTTCTTCTGCTACGATTAGGTCTGCTATCAGCGCGAGGCTGAGCCCGGCGCCCGCTGCGGCACCTTTCACAGCGGCAATAATCGGTGCATCCATGCTCCGCAGCAGCAGAATTGCTTCATGAAGCGGTACGAGTAAGCCATTGATCAGGTCTTGGGTCTGTTCGGGGGTGCCGGTCATGCTGGCGACATCGCCGCCGGCCATAAAGGCTTTCCCTGCGCCGGTTAACACAATGCAGCGTAATCCCTGTTGTTTTTTCAATTCTATTACCGCTTCCAGGAACGCCTCGGCCATGGCTATGTTGATGGCATTGCGAACCTCGGGACGGTTGAACGTAAGGGTAGCGACCCCGGTTTTTTCATCAAATAACGAGATTAATGGGTTGGCGGTCATGGTTCTGCCTTTTAAGATTAACCATAGTGGTTGCGCGATCTCCAAAAGCGGGCAATGGCTGGTTTAGCACTCACGCCATGAACCATTATGGAAAGGGCGACCACAACCAGGGTCAGGTGCATTAACTCAAGTGCCACATTCTTTGGTAGCCCGTGCTGGATCGCGTACATCAGATAGTATAACGAGCCAATGCCCCGCACCCCGAACCAGCTTGCCATATTGCGCAGGTCCATCGGCGCCTTGCTTCCCAGCAAACCGAGATGAACGCTGACGGGGCGGGCAATGAAGAACAAAAATGCGGCGAAACCAACGGCCCGCCAACTCCAGGAATCCCAGAAAAGCGAACCGCCGATCAACAAGACCAGCACAATTTCCGCAAGTTTCTCCAGATGTTCGTTAAAGACCAGGGAGCTTTGATGGATGTGGACGATGGCAGGAGGTTCACCCTTTTCAGCAATCTCCTTTTCAGACTCTTCAGCAAACTCTCCGGAGGTTACAGACGCGTAGTTTTGCATCAGGCCCGCGTGCTTCAATTCAGTATGGCGCAACGCGACTGCGGCACTGAATACCGCCAGAAAGCCCCAGGCATTCACCAACAAACTGAGCCCGTAGGCAAAGGCAAGCAGCCCCAAACCCAGAAAGTTTTCCAGCAACTCTGAGTGGGTAAACGTTTTGCGGGTCATATGGACGACCCAGCCGACACAACAGCCCGCCATAATACCAATTCCGATACCCGCGCCGCTGGCCCAGATTACATCCACTGCCAGCCAGCGCCAGCCGTTGTCGCCAAGATCGTGCAGCCCCAGCAATCCAAGGCCCAGCATAACGAAGGGGAAGGCGCTGCCGTCGTTCATGCCCGCCTCGGAGGTTAAGGCAAAGCGTAATCGGTCGGGGTCGTTGGCGTGACGCGTCTGTACTTCGGTCGCCAGCACCGGGTCCGTAGGTGCCACCACAGCGCCAAGCAATACGGCTGCACCAAGCGGTAAGCTGAGCCAGTAGTAACCAAAGAGCGTTACAAGACCAACCGTAAGCGCCATGGACACAACCGCCAGCCGCAGAGGCGTACGCCATCGCGCAAAATTAACCGGTACCGGCATTTTTGCGCCGGCGCAGTACAGTGAAATAAGCACCGCTATTTCAGTCAGCAGCTCCATCAGCGCCGACTCTTCCAACGGATTGAAATGAAACAGGCCAAAGCCCATCGGCCCGATAACGGCTCCGATAACCAGATACACGATGGCTGACGTGACGGGAATCGTATTGATATAGGACGCTGTGAAGCCCACCGCCAGCAACAGCGAACCAACTAATATAAACCAGGTGGCAGTGGTCATGAGTGACCCTGTGGTGCGTGTTAAAGAGAGAAAAACGTGTTCAGCATTATCGGCTGTGAGGTAAATATGGCGCTGCGCATCCGGGTTCGTCAAGTACTGTTCGAGGCCTGGCTACTTTGCGCCTTCCTGTAGGCAAGATTATTGAATAATAGACATTTTTTCCTGGTGTTTGCCTGAAGGTTGGACTATTTTTAATTCAGCTCACGCTGGTCGTCTGAAGGCGGCAACAAAAACAATAACATCCGGATCATTCTGGAGTGCGATTTGGCGACTACCGGGTTTTTTAATAGTGATATTGATAGCGATAGTAGAGTTGAGGGTTCGGCGTCAGGCAAGACTGTAAATAACAAAAGCATACTTGAGATTAATAATCTGTCCTTGTCTTTTGGCGGGGTGAATGCGTTGCAGGATGTCAGCTTCAGTGTCCCGGAACAGACCATCACCACGATTATTGGTCCCAACGGAGCGGGCAAGACCTCTCTGTTCAACTGTATTTCCGGTTTTTATACACCTCAGCAGGGCAGCATTCGCTATCAAGGCGAGGTGCTCGCGGGGGTCAAGCCTCCTGCCCGTGCGGCAATGGGGCTGGCCCGTACCTTCCAGAATATAGCCCTGTTCCGGGGCATGACCGTACTCGATAACATCAAGCTGGGCGCTCATGTGCATATGAAAAGCGGCTTGCTGAGTTCACTGGCGTACTTCGGCGCGGCCCGGCGCGAAGAAATGGCTGTGAGAAAAGACGTAGAACGCCACATCATCGACTTCCTTGAAATTGACCATATCCGGCGCCAGCCGGTAGCCAGCTTGTCTTATGGCCTGCAGAAACGGGTGGAACTGGCCCGTGCTCTGGCTATGCGGCCGAAGGTACTGATGCTGGACGAGCCGGTTGCAGGAATGAATCGGGAAGAAAAAGAAGATATGGCCCGGTTTATTCTCGATATTCGCGAAGAGTGGGGCATTACGGTGCTGATGGTGGAGCATGATATGGGCATGGTCATGGATATTTCCGACCACATTGCCGTGCTCAATTTTGGTCAGGTGATTGCCGAAGGCCGGCCTGCGCAGGTGCAGAAGAACCCCGCGGTCATTGAGGCGTATCTGGGCACCAGCGATATGGACAGCCTGCGCAAGAAATTAAATCCCGAACGCGAGGTGGCTTGAGTGGACTGGCTGTTTTTTGGCGAAATCAGTCTTGCGGGCCTTGCGATGGGCGGGCTTTACGCTCTGATCGGGCTGGGTTTTGTGATCATTTACAAAGCCACGCGGGTTATCAACTTTGCCATCGGCGAGATTATGATGTTCGCGGCCTACCTGTTTCTGACCTTTGCCGGAGGTATGGAAATGTCGCCCTGGATTGCGCTGCCGCTGGCGGTGCTTGGGGGTAGTATTCTGGGGGGTGTGATTGAAAAAACGATGATTCGCCCGATGCTGGGGGAATCCTCTATTTCAGTGGTGATGGTCACCATCGGTATTGCCAGCATTCTGGTGGGGCTGGTAGAACTGATATGGGGCGCAGACCCGCAGCTTTTGCCAGGTTTTCTGCCGCGTAAACCGGTGTTCATCGGCGAAATGTATCTGGCGCCTAAAATCGCCTACGGATTCCTCATTGGCGCCGCCTTGCTTATCGTTTACCTGTTGTATTTTCGCTTCTCCCGGGGCGGCGTGGCGCTTCGCGCTACCGCGTCAGACCAGGCTGCGGCCTATTCCATGGGTATTAATGTGCGGCGGGTGTTCAATCTGTCGTGGGTGTTTGGCTCTCTTGCAGCCTCACTTGCGGGTGTACTGGTGGCGGCAACCGGTGGGCTTAGCCCGCAGTTTGGTGCTATTGGCCTGAGCGTATTGGTGGTGGTTATTGTGGGGGGTCTTGACAGCATCGTTGGTGCGCTTGTTGCCGGGATATTCATTGGCTGGCTGGAAACCGTGGCTGGCGCCTACCTGGGGGGCGAGTATCGGATGCCGGCAACATTCGCCGTGCTGGCCGTCATTCTGATTTTCCGCCCGTACGGCCTTTTTGGCACCCATGAAATAGAGCGAGTGTAAGATGCGCATCGGTGACGCGAAACACAACTATGAGGCCGATGAGGCCATCTTCAGCAGTTCCACCCAGAAAATCTGGTTCGCGCTTTTTTTACTCGCTCTGCTGATTTTTCCGTTTATGGCCGACTCCTACCTGATGTATCTGGGTTGTTTGGTGGGCATTGCGGTTATCAGTACCACGGGACTGAACATACTGACCGGATTTACCGGCCTGATCTCTCTTGGTCAGGCGGGTTTTATGGGTGTGGGCGGGTATACCGTGGCCTGGTTATCCATGAATACCGGGTTGCCTTTCCCGGTAACGCTTTTGCTGGCCGGGTTGTTGGCTGCTGCGGTGGGTATTCTGGTGGGTTTACCTTCTCTTCGGGTTAAAGGGCTTTACCTGGCGATTGCCACGCTTGCGGCCAGTGTTTTTCTGCATTTTATCTTTGCCGAGTGGGAGTCTGTAACCGGAGGTATGGGCGGCCTGAGCCTGGAGCCGGCGCATCTGTTCGGGCTGACGTTCCAGACCGACTTTGCGATGTATTTTATCATTGTGCCGCTGGCGATACTGATGGTGCTTGCCGCTAAAAATGTGTTCCGCACCCGCATTGGTCGGGCGTTTATCGCCATCCGGGACCGAGATATTTCGGCCGAAATTCTTGGCATTAACCTGCTGCATTATAAGTTGATGTCGTTCGCGCTCAGCTCATTTTACGCCGGTGTTGCCGGTGGTCTGTTTGCTTATTTCTTCCGGGTTGTCACACCAGAAAGTTTCCCGCTTTCTATGTCTATTTTCTATCTGGCGGCCGTCATTGTTGGCGGTATGGGCAACCTGCTGGGCGGAATTCTCGGTGCTGCTTTCATGACGCTGATTCCGGAAGTTCTCAAACTACTCACCGCAGCCCTGACACCGTTTTACCCGAACGCACCGATATTCATGTCGCCGATGCTCGAAATCATTTTCGGCGCGCTGATTGTCGGTTTCCTTATTTTTGAACCGCACGGGCTGGCGGAGATCTGGCATCGCATTCGGCGCTTTTTCAGCTTATGGCCTTTCAGAAACTAGTGGATTTAACAACAAGAAGCCGCAAGGAGAAGAAACATGTTCAAAAGCATCCTCAACAAAAGCCGTAGGCTCGCAGGTATCGGCAGTATTGCCGCCGCCCTCGTGGCAGTGGCGCCCGCAATGGCACAGGATAAAGAGCCCATCGTATTTGGTGGCTCAATACCTCTGTCTGGCGTTTTCGCTTTTGCCGGCGTGCACATTCACGCCGGCCTGACTGACTATACAACCTGGATCAACAGCCAGGGTGGAATCAACGGTCACCCGGTGGAATATGTAATGGAGGACACCGGTTATGAAGTAGATCGTTCCGTCGCCGCCTTCAAGAAAATTACCGGCAGTAACAATGTTTCGGTTTACTACGGTGACAGTACCGGATTCATGAAAACAATCGCCTCGGAACTGAACAGCAGAGGCACCACCTTGATGAGCGGCGCATCGTTTGCGACCGCGCTGACGGACAATGAACAGTACCCGTATCAGTTCATTCCCGGCCCGAATTACACCCAGATGCTCGGGATTATTCTTGAGTACATTGCGACTCAGGGCAAAGACGGCGAGATGCCAACCGTCGCGTTTGTATACAGCGATACCGAGTTTGGTAAAGATCCTATTGAAAACGGCAAGGCCAAAGCCGCCGAGATGGGTATCGAAGTCGTAGAAGATATTGTCACCAAGCCCGGCAGTGTGGATGTGTCTGCAGAGATACTGAAGCTGCGCCGGGTGCGCCCCGACTTTGTAGTATTCCACGGCTATGTGTTGTCGCCCATAAACGAGTTCATGGTGCAGATGCGGCAGATGGGCCTGGATACCCAGTTTATGGGCACCTTCTGGTCGTCTGACAAACTCATCATCAACAAGATGGGTGCAGATGCTGATGGCTATATGGGGGTTATGCCATACAACTATTATGACAGCGCTGAAGGCGGACCGATGCTCGACGCATTGCGTGCCGTAGCACAAAAGAGCGACCCGGATACGGGCTATCGCCCCACCGGCTATATGCAGGGCTGGTTTAATGCGATGGTATGGACCGAGGTGATCAAGCGCACCATGGATGCGGGCAAAGAGCTGACTGCTGAGAATATGGCCGAGTCTCTGGCTTCTATCAAAGACTGGGACACCGGCGGCATTATCGGTATTCCGGTTTCGGTGCAGGACATGTCGTTCCCGGTGGGTCGTATCTGGCGTGTGAACGCTAAAGAAGAACGCTACGAGCCCGTATCTGACTGGATTCACCTCGACTGAGACGCTGTATGGAAGCCTTGCTGGAAATCGATAACATAGAAGTGGTTTACAACAAGGCGGTGCAGGTTCTTCGGGGCCTGTCACTGCGTGTGCCACACGGCGCCATTGTGGCGCTGCTGGGTTCCAACGGCGCTGGAAAATCCACGACGCTGAAAAGCGTGTCGGGGCTGCTGGCGCTGGAAGACGGCGAGGTGACAGCCGGAGAAATCCGCTTCAAGGGCCGTTCTTTAAAAGGAGTAGCACCGGAAAAGCTGGTTCGTGGCGGTCTTTTTCACGTGATGGAAGGGCGCCGCGTCTTCGAGGATCTGACCGTTGAGGAAAACCTTGTTGCGGCAACCTATGCGCTCAGTGGGCGTAAGATTTCGCTGAACGATTCCTATGAGCTGGTTTATGACTATTTCCCCCGCCTCAGGGACCGCCGCAAGCAACTGGCGGGTTACCTGTCTGGCGGGGAGCAACAGATGCTGGCGCTTGGCCGTGCGCTGATTGCACAGCCAGAAATGATGATGCTGGATGAACCGTCGCTGGGCCTGGCGCCACAGTTGGTAGAAGAAATATTCACCATTATTGCGCGGATAAACCGGGAGCAGGGCACGGCAATACTGCTGGTGGAACAGAATGCGGCCGTATCTCTGGCGATTGCTTCGTATGGCTACATTATGGAAAACGGAAAAATAGTGATTGACGGCCTGGCGGACAAGCTTGCCACCAATGAGGATGTGCAGGAATTCTACCTGGGGGTGGGAGGCAAGGAAGGAGAGGCCCGCAGTTACCGGGACATCAAACACTACAAACGCCGTAAGCGGTGGCTATCATGACAACACCGCAGGTTCGTGATCTTACGCTCGTGCAAATGCTCCGTGCCCACGCAAAAGAACGCCCGGACATGCTGGCGCTTCGACAGAAAGATTTCGGTATTTGGCAGGCCTATTCCTGGCAGCGTTATTATCAGCGCGCGCGACACTTTGGCCTGGGCCTTCGCGCTTTGGGTCTTTCCGAAGGTGGCCACGTTGCCATTATTGCGGAAAACAGGGCGGAGTGGGTCATCGCTCAGATGGGTATTGGCCTGGTGAATGGTATCTGTGTGGGGGTTTATCCCACCAGCCCCTGGAACGAAATCGCTTATGTGCTGGAGCACAGCGATGCACAAATGGTGGTCTGTGAAGATCAGGAGCAGACCGATAAGGTTCTGCAGGCCTGGCCCGAACTGCCACAGCTAAAACACAATATTGTTATTGACACCAAAGGGCTGCGTTCCTACGCGTCGCCGCCGTCTGCGTTTGAAGAAATCGAGACCCTTGGGCGGGAGTTCGAAAAAAGCCACACCGGGTTGATTGACGAGTTGCTCGACAGCCAGAAGATGGATGATATCGCTCTGATGATTTACACCTCCGGCTCTACCGGCCGGCCTAAAGGCGCAATGATCAGCTGGGGTAACCTGCAGGCGGGTGCGCCGGGGCTGATTGAATTGCTGGGAGTGGACCCGCGCAGTACCAGCCTGTCCTATTTGCCTCTGTGCCATGTGGCGGAGCAGGCGCTGACTAATATTGCGCCGGTTTACGTGGGCAGTGCAGTGAGTTTTGGCGAGAGCCTGCGCACGATTCAGGAAGATCTGCGGGAGATTGCACCTACGTTTTTCCTGGGCGTTCCGCGGATATGGGAAAAGCTCCATTCCGCCATTTATATCAAAATGCAGGAAACAGGGCGTTTGCGGCAAGGGCTTTTCAATTATGCAATGAGCGCCTGTGAGCCTCTGGTGAGCAAACCAAAAGCTCAATGGAGCCTTGGGGAGCGCCTCACCTACAGTATTTATTATTGGCTGGTGTTCCGTGCTCTGCAGAATTTTATCGGGTTGCGTCGTTGCACCATCGCGCTTACCGGCGCCGCCCCGATTTCAACGGGCATTCTTCAGTTCTTCCGAACTTTGGGCGTACCCCTGGTTGAGGTATACGGCCAAACCGAGAGCACGGGTGTCGCGACGGCCCAGCGTCCGGATAATGTGTGCCTTGGCACTGTCGGCATAGCGATTGCCGGGTTGGAGGTAGCATTGGGTGAGCAAAACGAGATCCTTATGCGCGGAGGCACAGTATTTAAGGGCTACTACAAGAATGCTGAGGCAACGGAAGCGACCCTAAAGGAAGGCTGGCTGCATACCGGCGATGTAGGTGAGTGGCAAGACGGGCAGCTGCGAATCGTCGACCGGCTCAAGGACATTATGATTACTGCCGGGGGTAAGAATCTGTCGCCCACGGAAATTGAAAACACCATCAAGGCGAGCCCTTACATCAAGGAGTGCATTGTTGTGGGCGAGGCCCGAAAGTATGTTTCGGCGCTGATCCAAGTCGATTTTGACTCAGCAGCAAAATGGGCGGAACAAGAACGGATTGCCTACACCACGTTCCGCAGCCTGACGGAGCACGACAAGGTGCGAGAGCTGATTCAGGCGGAGGTTACCAAGGGCAATGACAGGCTGCCACAGGTGGCGCAGATCAAACGTTTTTATCTGCTAAACAAAGAGCTGGATCACGATGACGGCGAGGTGACCGCCACCATGAAAGTGCGTCGGAGCAAAATTTATGAGAAATACGCGGAGGTAATTGAGTCGTTATATGGTCAACAGACTCAGTAAAGTTTGGTGAGGGATTTGCGGGCGAAATCGTCCACATCGCCAAGCCGTCCTTCCTTCACTTTGGTGAGCCATTCAGGGTCTTGCAGAAGCGCCCGGCCCACAGCAATAAGCTCAAACTCGTGGTTGTTCATGCGCTTTACCAGCTCGTCGATACCAGACTGTTCAACCGACTCCTGCTTGCTGGCCATAGTGCCGCTAATGAAATCTTCTGTCAGGCCAACGCTGCCAACCGACATAGTGGGCTTGCCCGACAGCTTCTGAGTCCAGCCTGCAAGGTTGAGGTCAGAGCCTTCGAATTCTGGTTCCCAGAAACGGCGATTTGAGGCATGGAAAATATCCACACCGGCGTCAACCAGCGGCTTGAGGAACTGCTCGAGCTGTTCGGGGCTGTGCACCAGTTTTGCGCCATAGTCCTGCTGCTTCCATTGAGAGAAACGCAGCATGATGGGAAATTCAGGGCCCACGCGATAGCGAATCGCCGCCACGATCTCGACCACGAAACGCAGGCGGTTTTCCATGCTGCCGCCGTACTCGTCATCGCGCTGGTTGGTGCCTTCCCACAGAAACTGATCAAGTAAATAACCGTGGGCGCCGTGAATCTCCACGCCGTCAAATCCCAACGCTTTGGCGTCTTGTGCGGCGTCGGCAAACGCGGTCACAACATCATTGATGTCTTCTTTGCTCATTGCCTTGCCACTGGGCTTGCCGGGTGCAAACAGGCCTGACGGGCTGTAGCCGGGAACCGAAGGATTTGGCTCTGTGCCTTCCTTGCGCACCGAACCCACATGCCAGAGCTGCGGGAAGATAGCGCCACCGGCTTCGTGCACGGCATCCACTACTTTCTTCCAGCCCTCCAGTGCATCAACACCGTGAAACGCGGGTACATCGGGATAGCCACTGGCTGCGGGATGATTCACCGTGGTGCCCTCCGTAATAATAAGGCCCACACCGGCTTCGGCACGGCGCCGGTAATAGGCAACCACGTTCTCGCCGGGAACGCCATTGGGCGAAAAATTCCGGGTCATAGGTGCCATGGCAACGCGGTTGCGAAGTGTCAGGTTATGAACGTTGAAAGGTTCAAACATTGGGCCCAGGTTCATGGTCATCAGTAACTGCTCCTGAAAAATTGATGTTTAAAATAAAACTGCGAAATTCGATAGGTACCTTATTATGGGGCCCGCAGTCTGGCCAGGCCATCAGCGTTTTCAACACTGCCTTTAACTGCCCCAGATTTTGTGGAAATCGTGGAACTCAAGCATGATTAACTCTTGCTGATTGTCGGTTAGGGTCTGAGGCGCCATGATGGCGGTATTACTAACATAAGGTGAGTTTATGGCATTGCGATACTGGGTAGTTCTGACGATTCTTATCGGTGGTCTCGTCGCATTGTTGCCCGGCATATACGTGCGTTTGGCGGCGGGTGATCCGCACATGACAGGCGCGCTGCTGGGTGGCCTGGTTGCCGCTGCGGCGACGGCGCTGGGCACGATTCCCGCGGTGTTAACGCGTCAGCTTTCGCAGCGCTTTATCGATACACTAATGGGGTTTGGTGCCGGCGTTATGCTAGCAGCAACGTCGTTTTCATTGATTATACCGGCACTGGATACTGCCGCTGATCAGGGCGCAGGTTCGTGGCTTGCAGGGGGCATTGTTGGCGGCGGTATTATACTGGGCGCTCTGGCTTTGCTGATGATTGAGCGGGTTGTGCCCCATGAGCATTTTGTGAAAGGTGTCGAAGGGGGCGCCAGCTCTGAAATTAATATCGAGCTGGCGGCAAGGCTCAAACGCGTCTGGCTCTTTGTAGCGGCAATCGTGTTGCACAACTTTCCTGAAGGCATGGCGATTGGTGTTTCATTTGCCGGGCCTGACCTGGTCGGTGCACAGGCCCTGGCGGTAGGTATTGCGATACAGGATATTCCCGAAGGCTTTGTGGTTGCTTTGGCCTTGATGAGCGTTGGTTACAGTAAAGGGTTAGCCCTTGGCGTTGGTGCTCTTTCTGGTTTGGTGGAGCCTGTCGCGGCCCTGTTGGGTGTCGCATTGATTGGCCTTTCGGTTCATCTTCTGCCCTGGGGGTTGGCGATTGCGGCAGGTGCAATGCTGTTTGTGATCAGCCATGAAATTATTCCCGAGTCCCATCGCGCCGGCCACGAAACCTGGGCAACGAGTGGGCTTATAATCGGATTCGTGCTGATGATGCTTCTCGATACAGCGCTTTGAGCACCAAACTCCCGAATCATTAGTGCCGCAATTATTACTTGAATTCGGGCTCAGAAAAACCTAAGCTACTGTAAATTAATAAAAAAATAAGGAGAATATTAATGCTCGATAGAGCCGCCCGGCCCATGGTCAGTCTGGTCGACAAATATCTGCCAGATCCGTACATCTTTGTAATTATCCTAACCTTGGTCTCTTTCGGTGCCGCTATGGCGTTTGAAGGTCATGGCCCAATGGCTGTGATTGAAATGTGGGGCGACGGTTTCTGGAGCCTGCTTACTTTCTCGATGCAGATGCTGCTTGTTCTGGTTACAGGGTTCATGTTGGCGAGCACGCCGTTTGTTCGGGGAATACTGAACCGCGTTGCCGCACTGGCCAGTACGCCGGGCCAAGCTATTATTCTGGTGACCTTTGTAGCGCTTATTGCAAGCTGGATTAACTGGGGGTTTGGCCTGGTTGTTGGCGCTCTTTTCGCCAAGGCACTCGCCCGGCACGTCAGGGTTCACTATCCGCTTTTGATCGCAAGCGCCTACTCTGGTTTTATTGTTTGGCACGGGGGCCTTGCCGGCTCAATTCCGCTGGTTATAGCGACCGAAGGGCACTTTAGTCAGGATATTATTGGCGTTATTGGTTCGGGCGAAACCATCTTTGCATTCTTCAATCTTGCCATCATCGGGGCGCTGTTTATTGTTGTTCCGCTGGTAAATCGCCTGATGTTGCCGAAAGAAGAAGACAGCGTGTACGTAGACCCAGCGGTGCTGAATGACGAACCAGACACCAGCGTTTCTATAAAACGCCCGGCAGATCACCTTGAAAATAGCAGAGTACTGGCCTGGCTGATTGGCTTTAGTGGGTTAGCATTTATTTTTCAGTACTTTATGGACGGCGGTGGTTTGAACTTGAACATCGTCAATTTCATGTTCCTGTTCCTGGCCGTTATTCTGCACCAGACGCCTAAACGGCTACTGGATAGCCTGCACGAAGCGGTTAAAGGCGGTTCAGGTATCGTTATTCAGTTTCCGTTCTATGCCGGTATTATGGGCGTAATGACGGCTTCGGGCCTTGCCGCCAGCATTTCATCGGGCTTTGTGTCCATAGCGACAGCGGAGAGCTTGCCGTTCTGGAGCTTCATCAGCGCGGGGCTGGTGAACATATTTGTTCCCTCCGGCGGTGGACAGTGGGCTGTGCAGGCGCCTGTTATGTTGCCTGCAGCTCAGGAACTTGGGGCAAGCATTCCGCGAGTGGCCATGGCCGTTGCCTGGGGCGATGCATGGACCAACCTTCTGCAACCTTTCTGGGCATTACCGGTTTTGGCTATTGCAGGGCTTAAAGCCAAGGACATTATGGGATACTGCCTGATGCTGCTGATTATCACCGGCGTGATTATCAGCGTGGGCCTTACCTGGCTATAAAGACTTGTGGTTACAACCCGGGGCATGCTGGCTCCGGGTTGTATTTTGGCTTAGAGAAAAACGACTGACACATGCGCCCTTAAAATCGACTTAGCTAGTGCCTATGAAAAGCACGTTATATTCCTATCGGTTTCAACCCGCCCAGGTTCGCTCTGAGCTCATGCGGATGCTCCCCATTTCCCTGTTCGTGGTGGCGTTTGGTGCTGCGTTTGGTTTGGCGGCAGTGCAAAAGGGGCTGGCTCCTTTAGACACACTTCTGATGAGCACCCTGGTATTCGCCGGGGCAGCGCAGTTTGCCGCGATCGACATGTGGGGAGCGGAAGTGTCTGTTATCCCGGTTATGGTCGTGGTATTTGCCATCAATTCCCGCCATCTGCTGATGGGCGCGTCGCTTTACCCCATGTTAAAAGACGTTGCACCCGCCAAACGGTATAGCCTGCTTCTGGTTCTTACCGACGCCAACTGGGCCGTAGCCGCTCAGGATTACCACAGAGGCAATCGCAACCTGGAGGTCATTCTGGGCGGTGGTTTGGTGCTTTGGCTGGCGTGGATTGTTGGCACCTGGGTGGGTGTTTACTTTGGCGGGCTGTTACAGAACCCGAAGAGCCTGGGGTTAGACATGGTGCTGGGCTGTTTCCTGTTGGCCATGGCTTTGGGCGGTAAGAAAAACCCTCGAATTCTAGTTGCCTGGGCGCTGGCAGCCCTTGCGTCCCTAGCCGCGTGGAAATGGCTGCCCGCCAACACGCACGTCGTCGCAGGCGCCCTTGCTGGTGGTGTGGTTGGGTTCTTTTGGCTCGAGAAAAAACCGGGCAACGAGAATGCCGGGGAGGCGCCCTCGTGACCATTGAGACCACCACAACCGGCGTTATGGTACTGATACTGATCATGACCCTGGTGACCTTGGCCACCCGTTTTGGCGGCGTGTTTATTATGTCCTTCGTGCGGATAAGCCCTCGTATAGAAAGCTTTATCAACACCATGGCCAGCTCTGTGCTTATCGCCATCATCGTGCCCATGGCATTCGAGGGCGATGCAGGGGCGCTTGCTGCTTTGTCGGTAACGGCCGTTACCATGCTCATCCTTCAAAAACCGTTGCCAGCGATTGCTGCCGGTGTTTTCGCCGCAGCTGCTGTGCGATATCTGTTTTAAGCCAAACCGTGAATGCCCACCGCTTCACGCACCTGCTCCAATAACGGCGAGGCTGTGGCGCGGGCTTTAACAGCGCCTGCTTGCAGAATGTCTTCCATATCAGCCGGGCGGGTCATCAGTTCGTTGTAGAGCTCTCGGGCTTCGGCCAGCTCGGCGTTTACCAACTCAAACAACTGCTTTTTGGCATCGCCCCAGCCAATGCCGCCGGCGAAAGCCTCACGCATATTCAGAGTCTGCTCAGGCGTGGCAAACGCCTGCCAGATTTGAAACACCGTCGACGTATCCGGGTCTTTGGCTTCACCCGGCTCCAGCAGGTTGGTTTTGATTTTGTTGATGTGCTTTTTCAGCTGCTTTTCGGCGAGAAACAAAGGAATGGTGTTGCCGTAGCTCTTGCTCATCTTGCGGCCGTCCAGGCCCTGCAGTACCGCAACGTTATCGTCTACCTGGTAATTCGGCAGGGTCAGCAGCGGTTTGTCATTGCAGTAGATGTGGTTGAAGCGCTGGGCAATATCCCGGGCCATTTCAACGTGCTGAATCTGATCGCGACCGACCGGAACCACATTGGCGTTGAACATCAGAATGTCTGCGGCCATCAATACCGGATAACTGAACAGGCCCATTGTGATTGCCTTATCGGCATCTTCGTTCTCTGCCAGGTTGGTATCTACCGCCGCTTTATAAGCGTGGGCGCGGTTCATTAAGCCCTTGGCGCAAACGCAGTTGAAAATCCATGTCAGCTCGGGAATCTCGCGGATATCTGACTGCCGGTAAAATACCGAGTTGTCTGTATCAAGCCCAAGCGCCAGCCAGGTGGCAGCAATCTCGGCCGTGGATTTGTGCACAGCAACAGGGTCCTGGCTTTTAATCAGCGCATGATAATTGGCTAAAAAATAGAAAGCTTCGTTACCGCTGTCCTGGCTGGCCCGGATAGCCGGACGAATTGCCCCTACGTAGTTGCCCAGGTGAGGTGTTCCAGTGGTGGTAATACCGGTTAGCACACGTTTCTTGTTCATGTAATTAAATCGCCATATTGAGCCATGAGTGCGGGCCGATAAGTTAAGCCCGATGAATTGCTTTCGATGTTACCGTTTCATATGGGCGTGTCAGTCGTCATATTACCTGATGTTACAAAGCAACAACCCTTTAGCAACAGCGGACGATGACTCTATTGGCTATTTTCAGAGAGTACCAATTTCAGAGTACCAATTTCAGAGAGTGCCAATGCCTAAAAATAACAATTTCGAGCGTCCGGAATAAACAACACCGGTTGCTTAAGTGGACGCCATGCCAGTATCTGCTACCCAGCTTGAGGAACGAACTCAGGATTCGTCGGAGTTGCTCGAAGGCATTATGCCCTCAGCGATCACCTTTGCCATGATGCTGCGCCACAAGACTATGTCGGCCTGGTTGAGGGCTGAATTCGACGGCTATGAGAATGCGGACGCCGCACTGCCGTATCGCCGCGGCTTGCCCGGCCACATTGTTGCTAACTCTCCCCAATATGGCTGGATTCCAGCGCCGGTGAACCCCCAGCAAACAACGGACTTTGGCCGGCTTGATCTGACCGAAGGCGTCAAAGATCTGGAAGAGTTCTGTCTGACCAGCAAAAAAGGCAATGGCAAACGGATTCAGTTGAATAAAGAGGTAACCGCCGTTCTTCAGAAGCAAATCAACCTGAGTGCGGAGCTTGCGATTAATGTGAGTCGCGAGGAGTACAGCAAAATTCGTGAATTACCAACACTAAATCAAAGATTTTGAGTTGGCATCTGGGTAAACCTACTACGCGGCGATCGGCTGCGCAGTATTTTCCCTTCTAATAACAACGGATTTGCTGGGCAAAAGATCCATCATTATGGGGTTGGACACGCACCCCTTACAGGCTAGCCCTAAGGCCTCACCCGTTGCTTTTCTGAGGATATTAAGAGCGCCGTTGATGTCGGCGTTTATGATCCCGTGTTTGCTTTGATACAACCCTCGGCGGATTCGCTTTCCGCTGAATAGTGGTACGACGTTTTCAGGATTGTTGCCGTAAACCGGCAGGAAGTCGTTGTCCAGAGGGGATGCCTTGGAGGTGTACGACTCTTCCTGAATAACGGTGGTGATGCCGAGGGATTGGCACTTGTATTGGATTTGAGAGATCAAAATCGAATGCGGAATACCGACAAATTTCTGGTTATTCACGCGGCCAATATTGACCTCTTGCTTCCAGTGTTTGTTATAACCGATGACCAGCGTGCCGATGTTGTTCTCCCGACAATACGCGATCACCTTGCTGGACGCTCTGTGCAACAGGTCTTTTATCCGGCGATTGCGTTTGTTGGTCACGGCGCGAATGTGGGCGTATTTGCCTTGGGAGCGAAGTTTGGCCACACGCTTGTTGTACCAGGCATTGATCGATTTCAGCGCTTTACCGTTGATCAGAACAGGGCGAACGCCCGGCTGATCGGTTGCGAGTGCGATAAGGTTGTTGATGCCTAGATCGATCCCGGCCTTGCGGGATTGGTCGAGAAGACGGCAAAAGTTGCCCGCCTCCACAATTTTTGATTCGTTGTAGATAATTTCGATAATGAAGCAGTTGCCCTTGGGTACGATCCGCACCTCAAGCGCAACGGTGTCGCCGACAGACGCGTTCCATTTTTGTGAAAACCGAAACTGCGTTTTGATCGGTGGCAATACACCGTTGGCAAAATACAACGTGCCGTCGACAAACTTGAAGCCGTTTCGACCGATGTGCACGGTGGCCGCTTTGTGGGCGTAACCGGGCTTCTTTGGTTGGGCTTTGAAGGCTGAAGGTGTTTTCTTGAAAGCCGATAAGGCGGCAAAAAACGCCTTCCATTCCTGGCCGACAATCTGTGTGCTCCGCTGGGCGATGGCTGACGGGAGCTTGGTGTACAGTTCCGAGTTGTTTCTCTTGAGCCATTTGTCAGCGTCTCGATGCGACAGCATCTGATCTTTGCCGTCAGGATGGTGCTGCATTAGATAAGAGGTGGCGTTCTTTATCCTGCGAACAATCTGAGTACAAACGCTGGCCCCGCGAAACGCCTCATGATTCTTTCGAATGAGGATTTGCTGGGTGCGAATGTGGGTTGATTTCTCGTTATTCATGTTGATAATATTACGGCTTGACCAAATTGGTGTCAATCGTTTATACAGTGGAATTTACCGACGAAAAGAAGCCACAATTCGTGTGCACATCGAAAACCAAGATCGATCCAAATAGACGCTATCCATCCAACACTAAATCAGAGATTTTGAATTGGAATTCCGCTCATTTCGTTAAAATCGTTCGCGGCGCCATTTACCTCTGGGCAAAAGCCTTGATCGCACAGGGCTTAACCGGCGTACATAACCATTACACCGCGGAGCAGCGGGCGTTGGTGGAAGAACTGGACGACCCGCAGCAGTTCTGGAGCAAGGCAACGGCCGAAGTAGACAGCTTGCCCATGCCAGAGATAAAAACCGCCGGTTTCTTCGAACGTATGTTCGGGCGCGCCAGCTGAGGACAAACAAGATAACGGTGTGCGCCGGTTCATTGCGTTGGTAGATGAGTGCTACGATCGCAGTATTCCGCTGTATCTGAGCGAGACTGTGCCGTTAAACCAGCTATGCAGCCGGTGCGCGTTAGGGTTCCCGTGTCGCCGCACCCTTAGCTGCCTGCAAGAAATGCAGTTTCAGCGGTTTGGGCAGTAAGTCGACCTTATAGCAACGCGTCATCGTTATTTTTCCGAACCCTGGCCACCCGACCCGACTAATTTTCCAAAAAAAGGATTTATCCGTGAAAAAAACAATACTGGGACCCAAGCCGGGCATTGCCAACCTTCAGGTTGTCGACGCTGAAACTCCGCCTTTAGGCGCTAAAGACGTTTTGATTAAAATACAGACGGTTTCTTTTAATTACCGGGACTTGGAAATAATCAACGGAACCTACAGCGAAGCCTTTCAGCCAGGGCTGGTGCCTTTTTCAGACGGTGCTGGTGAAGTTGTCGAAGTGGGTGCGGGTGTCAGTCATTTCCAGCCTGGAGACCGTGTTGTCACCAGCTTTTGGCAGAATTGGGCGAGTGGGGAATTAAAGTACGCAAGGTCCCCTAAAGCATTGGGTGGACATCAAGACGGCGTATGGAGCGACTGCACTGTGCTGGATGAAAGTGGCGTGGTAAAAGTCCCTGATGCTATGTCACTGGTTGAAGCAGCTACTTTTCCGTGTGCTGGCGTGACGGCTTGGCAAGCCTTGGTGGTAAAAGGGCAAGTAAAAGCGGGAGAGTGGGTTCTGATACAAGGAACGGGAGGGGTATCAACTTTTGCCCTGCAAATCGCAAAAATGCACGGAGCTCGGACAATACTGCTTTCTTCGAGCGATAAAAAACGTTCAGCCATGGAAAAGATGGGAGCAGATCACACCATTAACTATATCGATTGCCCCCACTGGGAGACGGCGGTAAGGGATTTGACCAACGGAGTGGGCGTTGACCACGTCATCGAAACCGGCGGGCCATCCACGTTTGAAAAATCGCTCAAATCGATCCGCATGGGCGGACAGGTGTATGTGATTGGCTATAAAGGTGGCAAAGGCGGAGACATTAACCCGCTGTTGATTCTTGCCAGCCAAGCCGAAGTGAAAGCGATTGGCGTAGGCCCGACAAGTTCACTGTTACAAGTACTTGCTGCCTACCTGTCGCTTAATCAAAGGCCGGTTGTTGACAAAATTTTTGGCTGGGATGAATGCGCCGAAGCGCTCGACTATTTTTCTAAAGGACAACACATGGGGAAAGTGGTGGTTGAAAAGCGATAACGGCTTAAAAACGCAATGCAGCTGAAACGAACCGTTGCCTTGTCAAAAATCTGTAACCCACTACAGTTAGGCTCATGAATTGCATCCCCATTGTTTTTCATTGCTCACAAGGACAGGCCGCATCATGAAATTTCTTCATCAATTCAAGGTTCTGACACTGGCTACTGCTGTAACCACAGCGTTTTCGATGTCGGCCCAGGCTGAAACACTTCGGCTGCTGACATGGGGCGGTTACGCGCCACAGGATGTGGTTGAACAGTTTGAGAAAGAAACCGGCATCGAAGTGAAAATAACCCTCTCCAATAACGAAGACATGATTTCAAAGCTGCGTGCCACACGCGGCGCGGGCTTCGACCTGGCCCAGCCAAGCCAGGATCGCATTGTTAGCGCCCAGGCTGATTTCGATATTTATAAGCCGATGGATCTGAGCAAAATCGACACGGCAAAAATCATCCCCTCCATGCTGGCAGCGACTAAAAAGAACACCGAATTTGAAGGCGAGGTGTACGGTGTTCCGCACGTTTGGGGCACCAGTGGCCTGATCGTCAACCGCGAGGCCGCGGGCACGGTGAAAGATTACACCGACCTGTGTAATGACTCGTTAAACGGCTCTGTGTCTTATCGCTTAAAGCGCCCCACATTGATTGGTTTTGCGTTCGCTCTGGGTGAAGACCCGTTCGCAGCCTACGGCGACACGGCAAAATACCAGGCCATTCTGGATAAGGTGGAAGAAAAACTGGTGTCCTGTAAGAGCAACGTAAAAGCCTATTGGTCCGGCGGCGATGCCTTGCTGAACCTGATGCGTTCGGGCGAAGTGTCTGCGGCCATGGCCTGGGATGCGGGTGGCTGGAAGCTTAACTCAGAAAACCCGGACATTACCTTTGTGGCGCCCGCATCTGGTGCGCTGGGCTGGATTGATACCTTTGTGTTGCCGCGCAAAACCAAGGCTGAAGACGCCGCTTACAAGTGGATCAACTTTGTGATGCAGCCCGAAGTGGCGGCTCGTATTACCGAGTCTGCCGGTAACTTTACGGCATCCAAAGGCAGTGATGAATTTGTCAATGACACGCTGAAAGCCCAGTTCAAACAGAGCTTTCCAGAAGCGGACCTGGATAACATCAACTGGTACCCGCCTGTTCCCGCCGGTTTGGAGGTAATGGAAGGTAAGGTTCTCGATCGGGTAAAAGCCGCAAACTAAGCTCGATTAAGGTTGTTGTCTATGTCGGATCACGCAAGCGCATCGAGCGCAGATGCGGGGGTGCAGGAAGATCTTGCCTGCACCCTGCTGAGCAAACATTTTGGTGAGTTTGCCGCGGTCGACGGGGTGTCGTTCAGCATCCCTCGCGGGGCGTTTTTTTCCATTCTTGGCCCTTCTGGCTGCGGTAAAACAACGCTGCTGCGAATGCTGGCTGGTTTTCAGCAACCGGATTCCGGCGATATTCTGATTAAAGGCAAGTCAGTGCTGAACACGCCGCCGAACAAGCGGCCCGTCAACATGGTGTTCCAGCACCTGGCGCTGTTCCCCACCATGTCGGTGGCCGAAAACATTGCTTATGGGTTGAAGCGCAAAGGCATTCCCAAGCGTGAACACGCCACCCTGATTGACGAAGTGCTGGCCAAGGTTCACTTGCCCGGGTTTGGCGACAAGCGCATTGATCAGCTCTCTGGCGGGCAAAAACAGCGCGTAGCCATAGCCCGCTGCCTGGTGCTGAACCCCGCCGTGTTGTTACTCGATGAGCCGTTAGGCGCTCTGGATTTAAAACTGCGCGAGCAAATGAAAATTGAGCTCAAACGGTTGCAGCGCGAGTTCAACACCACGTTTGTCTACATCACCCATGACCAGTCTGAAGCACTGGTTATGTCTGACCAAGTAGCGGTAATGAACAAGGGCCGGTTTGAGCAGGTAGGCACGCCGCAAGAGCTTTACTACCAGCCAAAAACCGCCTTTGTGGCAGGCTTTGTTGGCGACAGCAATCAGTACGCAGGCAAAGTGCAGTCGCAGTCTGGCGACGCTGTCACCATTGTGACCGAGCAGGGCGTTCGTCTGTTGAGCCACGCCAACCAACCGTTGCTGTCGGGCTCACCCATTACCTTGTTTGTTCGGCCGGAAGTGATGCAGATCAGCACATCCAGGCCGGCAACGGAACAAGACAATTGCCTGGCCGTCACCGTTTCACGCGTATTGTTTGATGGTGCACAAAGCCGGGTTCAGGTGGAAACCGCCGAAGGCGCCGAGCTAACAGTAGCGCTGCCGCAGACCGCAGACTTTCAGGCATTAGAGCCGGGCCGATCGGTGCATGTCAGTTGGCAAGCCAGCCAGTGCCTCTGTTTCGTCGCACCCGCGGATACGAAGCCGCTGGGCACGCAATGAGCAAAACCAGCGGCAACTTCAACCGTACCCAGTACCGCCTGGGCTTTTGGTTGCTGCTGGCGCCTATCGTGCTGTGGCTCAGCCTGCTGATTATTCTGCCGCACATCGATATGGTGCTGGTGTCACTGCGCGAGCGCATTGCATCGCGGGAATATGCGTTCAGCTTTGGTAACTACACCGCGTTTTTTACCGAACCCCTTTACTGGAATACCTTTGTGCGCACCGCGGTGATGTCGATTATCGCCACAGTGATGACGTTGATTATTGCCTTCCCTGTCTCGTTTTACATTGCCAAAGTGCTCACCGGCAGGCCGCGGATTGCGTTGTTTATTTTGTGCCTGCTGCCGTTCTGGGTCAGCGAACTGGTGCGTACCTACGGCTGGATGATATTACTGCGCGAAACCGGGCTGATCAGCGGCGCGCTGCAGTGGTTCGGGCTTGCGGATCAACCCGTTGAAATGCTGTATAACGACGTCGCCATCATGGTGGGGCTTATCTACACCTCCATGCTGTTTATGGTAGTGCCACTGGTAACCACCCTCGACAGCCTGGACAACAGCCTGATTGAAGCCGGATACGACTTGGGCGGCAGCAGTTGGAACGTGATGCGCAGCATTGTAATTCCCCACGCCATGCCTGGCATTATGAGCGGCTGCATCGTGGTGTTTATGCTCACGCTCGGAAACTACCTGACCCCCACGTTACTGGGCGGCAAATCAAGCCTGTGGTTTACCGAGCAGATCTACACCCAGTTTATTACCCGCTTTAACTGGGAGCAGGGCGCCGCTTTCGGCATTCTGCTGCTGATACTCTCATCACTCATTGTTTGGTTGGGCCTGAAAATCACCAGGCAGTCGTTTACACGGGTGATGTCATGATTCCCTCTATTCCCAGCAGCCGTTTCTTTCGGGTTTCCTACCTGAGTTATGTAACGCTGTTTTTCATTTTTTTAATCACGCCCCTGGTGGTTGTGGCGGCGTTCTCGTTTAACGACGCATTATTCCCGTCGCTGCCGTGGAATGGTTTCACCTGGGACTGGTATCTGGGTAAGGGCGATCCCAGGCTCGGCCTGTTTCACGATAACGCCCTGCTCGACAGTATTGGTGTGAGTGTTCAGGTGGCCATTGTCACCACGTTGGCCAGTCTGGCACTGGCCACCTGCAACGCCTTTTTGTTCGAACGCGAGCAGTTCCCGGGTAAGAACTTTCTGTACGTGCTGATGCTGATGCCGCTGGTAATACCGGGGGTGATACTCGGTGTGTCTATTCTGGTGTTCAGCAGCACCGTGGCTAACTGGTTTGAGGTGCAGTTTGGTTATGAAATAGAAGCCCTGCGCCCGGGCCTGGTGCTAGTTACCCTTGGCCAGTTTGCGTTCCTGACCACCATTGCCACTCTGGTGATCTCTGCGCGCCTGCGCAAATTCGATATTACCCAGGAAGAAGCAGCCATGAACCTGGGCGCCAGCCGTCTGACCGCCATTGCCACCGTTACCCTGCCGTTCCTGAAACCAGCGCTGTTTGGTGCCGGCGTGGTGACGTTTTTGATGTCGTTTGAAAACTTCAACACGACTTTGATGCTGGTGGGCTCCGATGCCCCTCTGACCATTGCCATGTTTGACCGGCTGCGGGAAGGTTCAACACCGGTATTAAACGCGGTGTCGGTGTTGCTGATGGTGGGCTCCGCGTGCCTGGCGCTGGTGTCGCTGTTCGTGCAGCGCCCGGCCAAGCCGTAATCGGCACCCATAACATGTCGCAGAAGATTGCGTGTTTTTCACTTGCCCCTGCTTGGTATTCACATCAATAACCTGAAAGTTGTGCTAAATTCACGTAAGAAGCCGAGGGTTGCATCGTCATAGACACATTTTGGAAATAGTATGCTTATACCCAGAGATAGGACATGATCGGTCAAAAAACACACAGGTATTTGGCAAATGCGGCAATTACCTCATCCTGCACCAAATATTGTTTCGTTGTACTTGCCGTTGTCAGCTTGGTCGCAAGCATTGCGATATGGCCGTTATCTGTAAGTCACTCTTTTATCGAGCATGGATTTTACTTTTTGTTGATGGCCACGTTTGCCATTACCTGCACAATCATTGCTTACCATATCCACGTTACTCATCGCATCCAAAGAGAAGCACTAAAGCAGGCCGATTCCGTATCAGCGGCCAGCCTGAAGAGTGATCAACTCATTAGAACCATCATTAATAGCACCCCAAACATGATGGGTTATTGGGACCGGGATTTACGTTGCCGTTATGCGAACAATGCCTTCAGTGAATGGTTTGGCATGCCGCCTGAGGACGTTATCGGAATTCGGTTTCAGGACTTGGTCAGCGAGCAACTTTATGCTCTGAATGAGCCCCATATTCGTGCCGTGCTGGCTGGCGAACCGCAGCGCTTCGAGCGCACTCTGAACAAAGCCGATGGCAGTGTCGGGCATATCATCGGGAACTATATTCCTGATTTTGAAGCCGACGGTACGGTTCAGGGGTTCTCTATTCAGGCCAGCGAAATAACGGTTCTGAAGGAGGTTGAGGCAAAGCTCAAGCTGGCCGCGTGTGTTTTCGACAATACGCTCGATGGTGTTTTAATTACCGATGTTAACGGTGTAATTTTGTCGGTTAATCCAGGGTTCGTTGAAATTACGGGCTACACCCTTGAGGAATCCGTCGGGCAAACGCCTCGTATCCTGCATTCCGATCGGCATGACCAGGCGTTTTATGCGTCCATGTGGGAGGAAATAAACGCCAAGGGGCGCTGGCATGGCGAGATATGGAACCGCCATAAAGACGGAGAGCTTTACCTGCAACGCATGACCATCAGCATGGTGCTTGATGAAGCCGGCGAACCCATGCGCTATGTTTCTGTATTCAGTGACATTACGGCGCTTTGGCAAAAAGACGAGCACATCCGGCACTTGGCGTTTCACGATGCTTTGACCGACCTGCCCAACAGAACCTTATTGATGGACCGGATTAACCAACAGATTCTCCACGCCAATCGCGAAGAGAGCCATTTCGCACTGATGTTTCTCGACCTTGACGGGTTTAAGCTCGTAAACGACCAGCTGGGTCATAAAATCGGAGACGATCTGTTAAAAGATGTGGCGAAACGGCTACTGGCGCTGGTGCGAAGCTCCGATACTATAGCCCGTGTGGGTGGCGATGAGTTTATATTCATCCTTAACAACCCGCGGGGAAGAGACGAAATTACCGAAGTCGCGAACCGTATTGTTGCCTCGATTAATGAGCCCATAGAGATTCTTGGTGTAGTGGTCCAGATAGGCGTATCGCTGGGTATTGCCACTTTCCCTGCTGACGGGGACAGCTCCTCGGACTTAATCATAAATGCCGATAGTGCAATGTATGCTGCCAAAAGCTTGGGCAAGAACAATATCCGGTTCTTTTCGGCTGAGCACTAGCCCCTCCCGAAACCTATTTTGCTGAAATAACTCCCCGTACCTTTCAATCTAACCTCGCGTACCTTCGCACGCACCAATTGTGAGCATGGGGCTTTCGGCTGCGTGTGTTTTGGTGCGTTGCGCTTTTAGGTTGTTTCGGTTTTATTCTATTTTATTCGTCTTTTTGGCGTTAACTTGTTGAATTTATATGTAAATGATCATGGTTGGAACGTTCCGTGCAGAGTGAGGGTTGTGTTGCTGACGAACAGCGCAATCCATCAAGACGCAAAGGAAGACGAAATGAGCATCAGAAAACACGTGAAACTGGGCCTCTCTGCACTGGCGCTATCCATCTCTTTCAATACCGTCGCCGCAGAGGACCCCATTAAGGTGGGTATTCTGCACTCCCTTTCCGGAACCATGGCCATCAGCGAATCCACCCTGAAAGACACCATGCTGATGCTGATTGAAAAACAGAACGAAGCGGGCGGTATCCTGGGCCGCCAGCTTGAGCCGGTAGTGGTGGACCCCGCGTCTAACTGGCCGCTGTTTGCTGAAAAAGCCCGCGAGCTGCTGGCGAAAGAAAAAGTCGACGTTATTTTCGGCAACTGGACCTCGGTGTCACGAAAGTCGGTACTGCCAGTCATCGAAGAACTAAACGGCCTGCTGTTTTACCCGGTTCAGTATGAAGGCGAAGAGTCGTCTGAAAATGTGTTCTATACCGGTGCAGCGCCCAACCAGCAGGCGATACCCGCCGTTAACTACCTGATGAACGACATCGGCGTTGAGCGTTGGGTGTTGGCCGGTACCGATTATGTGTACCCGCGCACCACCAACAAGATTCTGGAAACCTACCTGAAAGCCCAGGGCGTGGCCGCCGAAGACATCATGATTAACTACACGCCTTTCGGCCATTCCAACTGGCAGGCGATTGTGTCGGATATCAAAGCGTTCGGCAGCGCCGGCAAGAAAACCGCCGTTGTTTCCACCATTAACGGCGACGCCAACGTTCCTTTCTACCGCGAACTGGGTAACCAGGGCATCGATGCCGCTGACATTCCGGTGGTCGCCTTCTCTGTGGGTGAGCAGGAACTGTCGGGTATCGATACAGGCCCACTGGTCGGCCACCTGGCGGCCTGGAACTACTTCATGAGTGTAGATGCCGACGCCAACTACGACTTCATCGACGCCTGGGTTGCCTACACCGGCCGTGAAGACGCCGTCACCAACGACCCGATGGAAGCCCATTACATTGGTTTTAACATGTACGTGGAAGCGGTGAAAAAAGCCGGCACCACCGATGTGAACGCAGTGAAAGACGCCATTATCGGCGTTGCCGTGCCTAACCTCACCGGTGGTATCGCCACCATGATGCCGAACCACCACATCACCAAGCCGGTACTGATTGGCGAGATTCAAGACAACGGGCAGTTCTCCGTGGTGTGGCAAACGCCGTCTACCGTTGTGGGCGATGCCTGGTCTGACTTCCTGCCAGGGTCAAAAGACCTGATCAGCGACTGGCGCAAGCCGATGTCCTGCGGCAACTTCAATGTGGTCACTGGAACCTGCGGCGGTAAAGCGGCGGTGGCTGCCGAATAAGGCCAAAACGGCCATACCCTTTTGCGGGCGGGAGTGGTTCCCCGTCCGTCTTTTTAACACAGCTTCTTTTAGCACAGCGTTTTTCGCCTGACCCCTTTATTTATACAAAAACAGGACTCAACCATGGGCATCATCCGATTGCTCAGTCAGCTTCTGCTTGTCTGTTCTCTGCTCTGGCCGGGCTTTGCCCAGGCCCAGGTGGAAGACACCGAAGCGCAACAACTGCTCACGGCACTGGCGGACTCGTCATTTGCAGACAAAAAAGCCGTGGTTAATCGCATTGCAGGCAGCGGCGATGAACGCGCCCGGGGCTGGCTGGAATCGTTTGCCAGCAACAAACTGGCGCGCATTGAATCCAGCGGACAGTTCATCATCGTGACGGACAATCGCGGCCGGAACTGGACCGTGCAAAGCGCACTGACCGGCGAAAATCTGGGCGAATTCTCCCGCCGGGACATCGACACCGTACGCGTGAACAACGCGTTACGTGGCGAACTGGAAGACATCCTGTCGGTGATTGACCTCAAAAGCCCTAACCAAAGCAGCCGTTTATCCGCCGCCCGCGCCCTGAAAGGGAGCGTAGACAGCGCCTTGGCCGAACGCGTGCCGGGCCTGATTGATACCGAAAAGAATGAACCAGTTCGCGCCGCATTAACCGAGGCACTGGCCATCTACCGTGTGGCCGAGCAGGGCGATCTGGCGGCGGTTGAAACCTTGTCGGGCAGCCTGAATTCGCAAGCCCGCGCTGCCCTGCAGCAAGCCATGCGCAGCGATAACCCGGAGCTGGTCGCCGCCGCCACCAAAGCTATAGACAGCATCGAACAAAAACTGACGCTGAACCGCGCCGCCGAAACCCTGTATTTCGGCCTGTCAATGGGCTCGGTTCTGGTGTTGGCCGCCATCGGCCTGGCCATTACCTTTGGTGTGATGGGCGTTATCAACATGGCCCACGGCGAGCTGATTATGCTGGGTGCCTACACCACCTGGGGCATGCAGCAACTGCTGCCGGGCCAGCCGGGCCTGGCGTTGATTCTATCAATTCCTGCCGGTTTCATGGTGGCGGCATTGGCCGGCGTGGTGATTGAACGCACCGTTATCCAATACCTGAAAGGCCGCCCGCTGGAAACGCTGCTGGCCACCTTTGGTGTCAGCCTGATTCTGCAACAGCTGGTGCGTACGGTGGTTTCCCCGCTGAATCGCACGGTGATTACACCGGAGTGGATGAGTGGCTCGGTGATGATCAACGAAGCACTGTCACTGACTCTCAACCGGCTTTACGTGATTGGTTTTGCGCTAGTGGTGTTCGCCGGGTTGATGCTGATTATGCGTAAAACCCGCCTGGGGCTAGAGGTTCGGGCGGTTACCCAGAACCGGGCCATGGCCCGTTCCATGGGTATAAGAGCCACCCGCGTCGACATTCTCACCTTTGCCCTGGGTTCTGGCGTTGCCGGCCTGGCGGGCGTGGCCTTATCACAGATTACCAACGTCGGCCCCAACCTGGGCCAGAGCTACATCATCGATTCGTTCATGGTGGTGGTGTTCGGCGGTGTGGGCAATCTGTGGGGCACGCTGCTGGCCGGATTGACGCTGGGCACCATCAACCAGCTGCTGGAACCCTGGGTGGGTGCGGTGCTGGCCAAGATTATGGTGCTGGTGATGATCATCCTGTTCATTCAGAAACGGCCTCGGGGATTGTTTCCCCAGAAAGGCCGTGCGGCGGAGGGGTGAAGTGTCTCGTTTAGCCAATCTTATAATTCACTGCGTGACACAAGTTTCTCGCAGTGAATCAAATAATCAGCCAGAAGGGACACCAGTATGTGGCTAACAAGACCTTTAGCTGAACGCTCCACCCGAACATTTTTGGGTGTTCTGTTCGCGGCGCTGGTGATCGTCACAGTGCTGCACGTTTTTATGCCGCAAGACAGCGCGCTGCATGTAAGCGCCTACACCGTCACCCTGCTGGGCAAGTATCTGTGCTACGCCTTGCTGGCCGTGGCCGTTGATTTGGTGTGGGGTTACTTGGGCATTCTGAGTTTGGGCCACGGCGCATTTTTTGCCCTCGGCGGCTACGCCATGGGCATGTACCTGATGCGTCAGATTGGCGATCGCGGCACCTACGGCGACCCGGTTTTGCCGGATTTCATGGTTTTTTTGAACTGGCAGGAGTTGCCATGGTACTGGCTGGGTTTCGACATGGCCTGGTTTGCCTTTGCAATGGTGCTGCTGGCGCCCGGCCTGTTGGCGCTGGTGTTCGGCTTTTTGGCGTTTCGCTCAAGGGTGACCGGTGTTTACCTGTCCATCATCACCCAGGCGCTGACCTTTGCGCTGATGTTGGCGTTCTTCCGCAACGAAATGGGCTTTGGTGGTAATAACGGCCTGACCGATTTCCGCGACATTCTGGGCTTCAATCTGCGCACCGATGCCACTCGCCTGGGGCTGTTCCTGGCCACCGGTGTGGCGCTGGCGATTGGGTTCGTGATTTGCCGCGGCATTGTCACCAGCAAACTGGGCCGCGTGGCGGTGGCCTGCCGCGACGCCGAAGCGCGAACCCGCTTTCTGGGTTATCGGGTGGAACGGGTGCAGTTATTCGTATTCGTGATATCGGCCATGCTGGCGGGAGTAGCCGGCGCCTTGTATGTGCCCCAGGTGGGCATCATCAACCCCAGCGAATTCTCGCCGCTGTTCTCCATCGAAATTGTGGTTTGGGTGGCATTGGGTGGTCGCGCCACGCTTTACGGTGCGGTGATTGGTGCAGTACTGGTGAACTACGCCAAAACCGTCCTTACCGGCGTGATGCCAGACGCCTGGCTGTTCGCCTTGGGCGGTCTGTTTGTTCTGGTTACGGTGTTTCTGCCCAAAGGCATTGCCGGGTTGGTGTTCAAGCCTAAAAAGGCCGCTGCTCCCGCCAACAATTCCGACTCGCAGGAGGCCACCGTATGAGCTTTTTTCAGGAACTCGCCAATCGCGACAAGGTGTTCAACTTTCTGATTCCAGAAGTATCACCGGTTGACGTTCGCCACGGGCCTATTCTGTATTTGGAAGACGTCAGCGTGAGCTTTGACGGCTTCAAGGCCATCAACAACCTGAGCCTGACCATCGACGACGGCGAGCTGCGCTGCATCATCGGCCCAAACGGCGCCGGTAAAACCACCATGATGGACATCATCACCGGCAAAACCCGACCGGATACCGGCTCGGTCTGGTTTGGCAGCCGCCACAACCTGCTGACCAAAAGCGAACCTGAAATCGCCTCGCTGGGCATTGGCCGCAAATTCCAGAAGCCCACAGTGTTTGAAGCACTCACAGTGTTTGAAAATCTGGAATTGGCCATGGCGGCGGACAAACGTGTACTGCCTACGCTGACCGCGGTACTGAACGGCGAATGTCGTGACCGCATCAACGAAGTATTGGAACTGATTGGCCTGCGCAACCTGCGCGCTGCCTTGGCTGGAATTTTGTCCCACGGCCAGAAACAATGGCTGGAGATTGGCATGCTGCTGATGCAAAAACCGCGTTTGTTGCTGGTAGACGAACCCGTGGCTGGTATGACCGAACAGGAAATGGAACGCACCGCCGAATTGCTCACCACTCTTGCCGGCAAACAGTCCGTTGTGGTGGTGGAACACGACATGGGCTTTGTGCGCTCCATTGCCCGCAAAGTCACCGTGTTGCACCAGGGCAGCGTGCTGGCGGAAGGCACCATGGACCAGGTGTCTAACCACCCGGACGTTATCAAGGTGTACTTGGGGGAGGAAACCTGATGCCAGTTGAGAGCTTGATGCTGATTGAGCGCCTGTTGCCGATGAAAAGCCTGATGCTGAAAATCCAGAAAATCGACCAGTATTACGGCGAAAGCCACACCCTTTGGGATCTGGAACTGGACGTGCCCGAGGGCCAGTGTACCTGTGTTATGGGCCGCAACGGCGTGGGTAAAACCACGCTGATGAAATGCATCATGGGCGAAGAAACCGTAAAAAGCGGTTCCATCACGTTCGCCCAGGAGGTCGAGCTTACCCAGAAAAAAATTGAAGACCGTTCTCGCCTCGGCATAGGCTACGTGCCTCAGGGCCGGCAGATTTTCCCGCTGCTGACGGTGGAAGAAAACCTGCGTACCGGTTTGGCGGTGCGTAAAGACGGCAGCAAAAAAATCCCCGAGCGCGTGTACGAACTGTTTCCGGTGCTGGAAGAAATGCGCCACCGCCGCGGCGGCGATCTCTCTGGCGGCCAGCAACAGCAACTGGCCATTGGCCGTGCTCTGGTGATTGAACCCCGCCTGCTGATTCTGGACGAGCCGGGGGAGGGCATTCAGCCCAACATCGTTGCTCAGATTGGCGAGGTTATTCGCACGCTGATCAAAGAAGACGGCCTGACGGTGCTGCTGGTGGAGCAAAAACTGCCCTTCGCCCGCAAATACGCTGACCGCTTCGCCATCCTCGACCGCGGCCGCCGCGTAGCCGAAGGCGAAATCGCCGGTCTGACCAACGAACTCATTAAAAAGCACCTGACGGTATGACCGTATTTGAGCGCGTCGCGCCTGTGGATCAGCGCACAGCGCCCCTGCACTCGCCAGAACAGGATTCCGGCCACCGCTTCGACCCACAAAGGCGTTGGGCTGCGGCTCTGTCTTTGGGTTTTGACCTGCGCAGCGACGGGTCAGGCAACGCCATTACTCGATTAGCGCGGCGTAAACACCACGGCCCGTTAAGAGTGCAGCGGCCGTTTTACCCGGAAGGCCGCAACGGCTGCTGTCACGTGTACCTGCTTCACCCGCCGGGTGGACTGGTCAGCGGTGACGAACTGCGTATTGAGGCCACCGTGGAAGAAGGCGCGCACGTGCTGCTAACCACACCCGCCGCCGCCAAACTCTATAAAGCCGACAGCCATGGTGTGGCTTGGGGCCAACACACCCGCTTGCAGGTCGCCAGCAACGCCACACTCGAATACCTGCCGCAGGAAACCCTGGCGTTTGACGGCTCCCGCGGCGAACAAACCACCACCATCGAACTGCAAACCGGCGCCAAATGCCTGGGTTGGGAAATTCTCGCCCTTGGCCGCCCGGCCAGCCAGTTGCCGTTCGCATCCGGCCATATGGAACAGCGTTTCCAACTGCGGATGGACGGCCAGCCGTTATGGCTGGAACGCCAAATTATGAGCCCGCAACACCGCCGCTTCAAAGGCCCCTGGGGCCAGGGTGGCGCAACCGTCCAGGCTACCTTGTGGGTGGTTGGCCTGGAACACGAAGCCGCCGCGATAGAAGCGTTGCGAGCTGCACTGCCGGCAAACCCACGGTGGGCTGTTACTCGTCGCCGGGGCGTGGTGCTGTTGCGTTATCTGGGACACGAAAGAAACGAAGCC
The DNA here is from genome assembly GCF_002563815.1 of Marinobacter sp. LV10R520-4. Taxonomy (NCBI): domain Bacteria; kingdom Pseudomonadati; phylum Pseudomonadota; class Gammaproteobacteria; order Pseudomonadales; family Marinobacteraceae; genus Marinobacter; species Marinobacter sp. LV10R520-4. Next base: position 2,500,955 of record NZ_PDJM01000001.1, read on the forward strand.
TGGGCTTTATGCCAGCAAGCCTGGGAGTTATTGCGGCCCTTGCTGACCGGCAAAGCGGCGACAGTGCCGCGGATATGGCTGACCTGAGATTAGAGGAATAACAAAATGGAACTGACACCAAGAGACAAAGACAAGCTGCTGCTGTTCACCGCCGGCCTGCTGGCCGAACGCCGCAAAGCCAAAGGCCTGAAACTGAATTACCCCGAAGCCATCGCCCTGATCAGCACCGAAATTATGGAAGGCGCGCGGGAAGGCCGAACCGTTGCCGAGTTGATGAGCAGCGGCGCAGAAATTCTGACCCGCGACGACGTGATGGACGGCATCGCCGAGATGATTCCCGAAGTGCAGGTAGAAGCCACCTTCCCGGACGGCACCAAACTGGTGACTGTTCACAACCCCATTGTATGAGGGCCGCGCCATGATCCCCGGAGAGTACCAACTGAAAGACGGCGACATAGAACTCTGCGCCGGCCGCAAACGCATCACCGTTGACGTTGCCAACACCGGCGACCGCCCGATACAGATCGGCTCCCACTACCACTTCGCCGAAGCCAACCCGGCGCTGAAATTTGACCGGCCCAAAGCAACAGGCTACCGGCTTGATGTCGCTGCGGGCACCGCCATTCGCTTCGAGCCTGGACAGTCACGAAAGGTCACCCTGATTCCGTTTGCCGGCAGCCGCAACATCTACGGTTTCCGCGGCGAAGTGATGGGCAATCTGGAGACGAAGACATGAAAATCACCCGACAAGCCTACGCCGACATGTACGGCCCCACCACCGGCGACCGAGTCCGGCTGGGCGACACCGAGCTGTGGATAGAAGTAGAAAGCGACGCCACCCATTACGGCGACGAAGTAAAATTCGGCGGCGGCAAAGTCATCCGTGACGGCATGGGCCAAAGCCAGCGCGCCGACGACAGCGTGATGGACACCGTCATCACCAACGCCCTGATTCTGGATTGGTGGGGCATCGTTAAAGCCGACGTTGGCCTACAAAACGGCCGCATCGCCGCCATCGGCAAAGCCGGCAACCCCGACACCCAGCCAGATGTCACCATCGTTATCGGCCCTGGCACCGAAATCATCGCCGGCGAAGGCAAAATCCTCACCGCTGGTGGCATCGACGCCCACATCCATTTCATCTGCCCCCAGCAGATTGAAGAAGCCCTGATGAGCGGCATCACCACCATGCTCGGCGGCGGCACCGGTCCGGCTACCGGCACCAATGCCACCACCTGCACACCCGGTGCCTGGCACATGGGCAAAATGCTGCAGGCCGTCGACAGCATGCCGATGAATATCGGCTTCCTCGGCAAAGGCAACGCCAGCCTGCCCGAAGCCCTGGAACTGCAAATAAAAGCCGGTGCCATCGGCCTGAAACTGCACGAAGACTGGGGCACCACCCCGGCCAGCATCGACAACTGCCTGACGGTGGCGGACAAATACGACGTACAGGTGGCCATTCACACCGACACCCTGAACGAATCCGGCTTTGTGGAAGACACCCTGGCCGCGTTCAAAGAACGCTGCATTCACACCTACCACACTGAAGGCGCCGGTGGCGGCCACGCGCCAGACATCATCACCGCCTGTTCTAAACCCTACGTGCTGCCGTCATCCACCAACCCCACGCGGCCTTACACCGTGAACACCATCGACGAACACCTCGACATGCTGATGGTGTGCCACCACCTGGACCCGAACATTCCCGAAGACGTCGCCTTCGCCGATTCACGCATTCGTCGCGAGACCATCGCCGCAGAAGACATCCTTCACGACCTGGGCGTTATCTCGATGATTGCTTCTGACTCCCAGGCCATGGGCCGGGTAGGTGAAGTGGTGTGCCGCACCTGGCAAACCGCCCATAAAATGAAACAGCAGCGGGGCCTGCTGCCGCAAGACGAAAGCCTGGGCGCCGACAACTTTCGCGCCAAACGCTACATCGCCAAGTACACCATCAACCCTGCCATCACCCACGGCATCAGCCACGAAGTGGGCTCGGTGGAAGTGGGCAAGATGGCAGACCTGGTGTTGTGGAACCCGGCGTTTTTCGGCGTAAAGCCGGCCCTTATTGTGAAAGGCGGCATGATTGCAGCCGCGCCCATGGGTGACCCCAACGCCTCTATCCCCACGCCCCAGCCCGTGCACTACCGCCTGATGTTTGGCGCTTTCGGCAAAGCGGCCAGCGCCACGCGCCTGACGTTCGTCAGCCAGGCTGCGTTAGATGCGGGCGTTGGCAAAGCACTGGGCCTGGACAGCCCGTTGGCGGCCTGCAAAAACGTGCGGCAGGTGCGTAAAGCCGACATGAAACTGAACGACGCCTGCCCGCACATCACCGTAGACCCGCAAACCTACGAAGTGTACGCAGACGGCGAACTGCTCACCTGCGAGCCGGCCAGCGAATTGCCGCTGGCCCAGCGCTACCACTTGTTTTAAGGCGTAACTGTTTTAACGCGCAACCGGAGAACCCTATGCTGGAATTAATAGAACGCATCCACAACATCGACAGCGCAGAAATTCACGACAACCTGACTCTGCCTTACGAGCTGCGTATGCGCGGCCGCCTGCGCGCCACCACCGAAACCAGCCTCGACGTAGGCCTGTTTCTGGACCGTGGCCCGGTACTGCGTGATGGCGACCTGCTGCAAGCCCGAACCGGCGAAGTTATCCGCATTCGCGCCGCCGACGAGCCGGTGGTAACCGCACGCATTGCCGCCGGCCTGCCGCTGGCGCGCCTGTGCTTCCACCTGGGTAACCGCCACGTGTCACTGGCCATTGGCGAAGACAAGCAGGGTGGCTGGATTCGCTTCCCACCAGACCACGTGCTGGAAGAACTGGCCGAGCACCTGGGCGCCACTCTTATACACCACAACGCCAAATTCGACCCCGAACCGGGTGCTTATTCGCCGGCCGCGCACAACCATGAGCATTGACAGCCATGACGATTGACAGCCAACCAAGCGCCTCGAGCGATCTGGCATTACTGGGCCTGATGCAACTGGTCAGCCCCGCGCTGCCCATCGGTGCCTTTGCCTGGTCCCAGGGCCTGGAGAGCGCGTTTGAACTGGGCTGGGTGAAAACCGAAGCCGACTTACGCGAATGGCTGGAAGGTGTTCTTGAAGATGGCTTAAGCCGCTGCGAACTGCCGCTGCTGGCGCGGCTGCAAACGGCCTGGGCATCGGAAGACGCAGAGGCCATTGCCCATTGGAACACCTGGCTACAAGCGATCCGTGAAACCGCCGAACTGAGTGACGAAGACACCCGCCTGGGCGCCGCCCTGGTGACGTTGCTGCGCAGCCTGGGCCTGCTGCCGGGTGCGAACCTGATTCCAAACCAACCGGGTTACATCACCATGTTCGCCTGGGTAGCCCATTACCGACAGGTACCGCCGCGCCAAACACTGATTGGCTTTGCCTGGGCCTGGCTGGAAAACCAGCTGTCTGTCGCTTGCAAAGCGCTGCCCCTTGGCCACACAGCCGCCCAGCGCATCACCGAACACATGCGCCCGCTGCTGGTGACAGCCGTGGAGGTAGCACTGCAAAGGGAAGACGAAGAACTCGGCCCCATTCTGCCGGGGCTGGCGCTGGGCAGTGCGTTGCACGAAACACAGTATTCGAGACTTTTTAGAAGTTAACTTTTTCAGAAACTGACGTCTTCAGAAACGAATAGCGACCGAGGAAATAACCATGATACATTGCTTGAGAATAGGCGTTGGCGGCCCGGTAGGCTCCGGCAAAACCGCATTGCTGCGCCAGCTGTGCAACGCCCTGAAAGACCACTACGACATCGCCGTGGTCACCAACGACATCTACACAAGAGAAGACGCCGACTTCCTGCTGAAGCACGACGCCCTGCCGGCAGACCGCATACTGGGCGTTGAAACCGGCGGTTGCCCCCACACAGCCATACGCGAAGATGCCTCCATGAACCTGGCGGCCATCGACGACCTGCAAAACCGACACCCGAACCTGGAACTGGTGCTGGTGGAATCCGGTGGCGACAACCTCTCCGCCACCTTTAGCCCGGAACTGTCTGACCTGACCCTGTACGTGATTGACGTATCCGCCGGCGACAAAATTCCCCGCAAAGGCGGCCCCGGCATCACTAAATCCGACCTGTTGATCATCAACAAAATCGACATCGCCGAATACGTGCACGCCTCGCTGGACATCATGGAGCGTGATTCCAAAATGATGCGCGGCGAGCGGCCATTTGTGTTTGCGAACCTTTACGACGGAGTGGGGCTGGAGACGATTATCAGCTTTATTTTAGAACGGGGCATGCTGCCAGAGCGCAGGCCGGAAAAGCTGGCTGAGACTGCCTGACCAAACACCTTTTTTCTTTCGAATTAAAACGGAGAAACAGTCATGAAAAACATCAAAAAAATGAGTATCAGCGCGATGCTCCTGCTGGCCTCCACGAACGCGCTGGCGCACTCCGGCCACGAAGCCATTGGCGACATTCTGCACATCGAATATCTGGTTGCGGCAGTGATCGTCAGCGCGATAGCGTTCACGGCCTGGAAGAAGATTAAGCAACGTCGCTGAGAGTTAAGATGACGACTGTGCAGCCTTTCCCCGTACCCGTTTTGAATCGTGCGACTTCTGGGTTATTGCAATAACCTGGACGTCGCGCGGTGCCATGCGCTCACGTAATTTTTGAGCTAAGGTATTTTTTCGATATAGCTTGGCTGAACCTTTGTTCTGCATCAGTGCGTGACAATGAGGAAGTCGCGTTTTGGCGGTGATGAAGCGTTCGGTATGGTTACGGGAAAAAGCAAAATAACATGACAATATCAATTATTTGTACCAATAAAGACCCTGAACCCTGGGTAGCCGCCCTAAGGGCATTAGACCCTACTCTCGACGTTCAAATATGGCCAAACGAAAGCCGCAAAGATGACGTTGAGTTTGCCTTATGTTGGAATCATCCTGATGGCGTTCTACGAGACTACCCAAATCTGCGATGCGTTTGCTCTATGGGCGCAGGTATAGATCATTTACTGAATGATCAATTTTTTCCAAAAGATTTACCGGTGATAAGAATCATAGATCCTCTCTTAGCACAGTCTATGTATGAATATCTCCATACAGCCGTTATGTATTACTTCCGGGATTTTGACATATACAAAACCCAGCAATACCAATCGAACTGGAAACAGCAGCCACCCAAAGCGATAGCCCATACGACCATCGGTGTAATGGGGTTGGGTAAGCTTGGAGAATATTCGGCGAACAATTTTTCTAAGATTGGATTTAATGTCATCGGTTGGTCCCGCACTCAAAAAACGATGACCGGAGTAAAGTCTTATGTAGGTGACAGGCAACTAGAAGAATTTCTTTCACAAGTAAATATATTGATTTGCCTATTGCCCCTGACAAACGAGACGCGTGGTATTCTTAACCTTGAAAACTTTAATAAACTGCCTTTTGGGGCTTGCTTGGTCAATGTAGCAAGGGGCGAACACTTGATAGATGAAGATCTGATAACAGCACTAAATGAAGGTCAGCTGAGAGGAGCGTGCCTTGATGTTTTTAGAGAGGAGCCATTATCTCAGATGCATCCATTTTGGCAGAACAACAAAATACTCCTGACCCCTCACTGCTCAAGCATTACAGACCCTAATTCAGTCGCGCCTCAAATTTTGAAAAACTATCGACTGATGAAAAGCGGTCGGGCCTTAATGAATCAAGTAGACGCTTTTCGAGGTTATTAATCAGTTGGATTGAATCATATCCACAAAGGACAGGCACAATAGGCAGGTATAGTGTATCCCCGGGAGATTAAGTGGTGTGAAGAGCGCCTGCCTCTGGTGTTTTCCCCAGGCCAAAAACCACTACCTGTTCCCGGTACGGGCCTTACCCCGACGTTTTCGAGAGCGAATGGTGTCGATGCTGAGAGCGGCGGTGAACGCCGGCGAACTGCACCGGGTGACCCGCAACGGTGAGATTGATGGTGTGATCGACGGCCTATGCAGCACGAGTGGGTGGTTTACACCCGACACTGCCTGAACCAGGCCGAGAGCGTGGTGGATTATCTGGCTCGCTACACTCACCGAATCGCCATCAGTAATGGGCGTTTGTTGACGATGGAGGATGACCGGATCGCCTTCCGCTATAAGGACTATCGGGATCATTCCCGATTGAAGACCCAATGGCTGGATGGCCAGGAGTTCGTGCGGCGGTTCCTGATGCACATTCTGCCCAAAGGCTTCATGCGGATTCGCCATTTTGGCTACCTAAGCAATCGAACCCGACGCCGCAAACTGGCGGTTATCCGGCACTACTTATCGCAGCCGCCCAAACCAGAAACGACACTGGAGAGCTCGGCGTCTCAGCGATGCTGGCCGTGCCTCCTGTGTAACAACGGTCTGGTTCGTATGACTCGCCAGGTTCCACGATTTAGACCAGCGGTGGTCCTAACGGGGTAACCCATCTCCGCCTGGTTCGGTGCTTGGAAAACAGCCATTTTAAAGGAGCTGGGCGTTTCTGCGAGCGAACGCTGGAAAAAGGGGTATACGAGGGGTAATCTGAGGGTAGTCACAACAAGGAACCGCCTCATGAAGGATCGAATGAGACCAAAACCCGCCGGCATTGCTTCGTACCGGGCCCCAGATGTACCGTTCAGGCTTCGCCTCCAAATTACTTTATCCTTAAGCATTGTTCGATAGCTGCGGAGTTGGCGGCTTAGTCCAACAGACATTTAATGGTCATGCTGCGCACGACCATTAAATGCTTAGGTGTTAACTGTCCAACATCACAGATTATCGTTATAGGAATGAAAAGACGTGGATGATCTAAAAGGCAAATTGATTCAGGTATACAAGGATGGAAACTTTTTAGATTTCATCCAAGAAATTTATTATCAAGATCGAAAAGATGAAAAGCTTCTCCCTAGCCTTTTAGCTAAATTACATAATGAAGGTAAATTCAATCTTGTTGAATTATTTCACAGTTTTAAAAATACAACTGAAAACCATGACTTTTTTTTAGTACGACGAGTTTTCAAAGAAGTTTTACCTCATATAAATGCTCCAGTAAAAGACGTTGCTGATTGTGTGAAACACCTTACGCTAGAAGCAGGCCAAGATATGGCCGCATATATGCTTTTGTCTCCGCTTAGAGAGTTTTGTAAAAAAGATACTGATAGATCTAAAACTCTTTTAGATCTCGCATTAACAGATATTGACGAAAAGTTTGATCACCTATCAACTGCTATTGAAGCTGGAGCAAGCAGCGATGAGGCTTTTTATGTTAATAAAGCTATTGCGTTACTTAGCAATAAAAATGAATTAGTCAAGCAAAGAGCCATTTTTGCATTAGGTAGAATTGACTATCGAAACGAAAATCTATTGGAGCCTGTAGCAATAGCCATAAGGAAAGCATCTATTTCCTCACCGAGTGATATTATCTTGGCAACGTCGATGCGTGCACTGTTTGCTATTGGCTCTCAATCTAGCGATTTAGAAAGCTTATTCTTAGAGTTTTTAAGCACACACTCCAAGCATTTGGATGACCGATATATTCATGCTGCTTCTGAAATTCTATTCTATGACGGAAAAAAGGTAACTGATAATGTAGAGCCGGAATTATTGGATATTTGTAGTAACACCAAACCAGAAAACAAAGGCACTATAAATAACATTGATTACGCATTAGAGCGGATATTGAAGCGAAATAATTTTGATGATTGTGTCGCATTTTTAGAACACTTTTTTGAGTTGAGCAATTACCAGTTATCAGTCAAACATTTCGATAGTTTTGTTAGAGAGCTACATAATAATAAAGATACTCACCTATCTTCATTGCTTACTCGATGGTTGTTGTCAAAAAAAGTAAAACTAGGAAAGTGCGCCGCTGACCTTCTTCAAGAGTCAGACAAAGATATTTTTATTGGGTTTGATAGTGGCTGCTTTATCAATGAAAGCAAAGGCGTGCATCTGTTTCTGGCGAGAAAAGCTTGTGGGTGGTTCTTCAATCAGCCTAAAACAGCAGTTAGCTTAATTGAGTCGTTAATTCTTGATGCTCCTGAAGATGAACTAAATGATATTCAACAACTCATTTTTCATCCTCTTTGCGTGAGTTATCCGGGAAGTATACGTAAACATATGAAAGAATTGAGAGAGTCAAAAGAAAAGAGGCTCAAACAGATAGCATCTAATGTGTTATCTGAATACGAAGAGTATCAAGCATCAGTGAAAGCGGCTTTAAAAATAAATGAATTAAGCCCTAGTGATCAGGACAGGCATACGTATTGGAGGCATCACAATAAACTAATGAGTGAGTCTATGAAGAAGGCCAGAAGTAAGTCTCTTCTTACCTCTTTGTTTGCTGGGAATGAATCAGTATTACTATATGGAAATAATTCGATTCACTATATACATCATGGTGAGCAAAAGACCCGTCAGGAAGTTCCTCTTAGTGAAATTAGTACATCATTTGAATTTGCATCAATGCATAACCTCGACCCAAATGGTTTAAAAAACATGATCTGGCAGTTTAAAACGGAGGGCTGCACATCATGAAATTAGTGATTAGACAATACTTAGCGTCTTTGAAAGAGCGAGGCGAATTGGATGCCTTACTGCCTGACTTACTCTCGCAAATGGGCTTAGAAGTATTTTTAAAACCTGGCGTTGGCAGCAGACAATACGGAGTGGATGTTGGTGCTTTCGGTAAGTTGTCTAGTGAATCTGAAAGCAAGGTTTATCTATTCTCGGTGAAATCTGGCGATTTAGACAGAAAGGATTGGGATAGCGGCAACCCACAAGATTTGCGTCCTTCTATCAATGAAATTATAGATGTGTTTATTCCGACCCGTATTCCAGCAGAGTACAAAGATAGACCTGTTGAGATTTGTTTATGTTTTGGTGGTGAAGTTAAAGAAGAAGTAAGATCTAACGTAAGTATGTTTTTAGGTAAATTAAAGGCAGATGACTTAAATTTCACTGAATGGAATGGCGATAGGCTTGCAGATTTAATTGAGCAGCATATGCTTCGTGAGGAATTGTTACCCAAAAACTGTCGCGGTCTACTCCGTAAGTCACTGGCGATGATTGATGAGCCAGAAGTATCATTTAAACACTTTAGCCAGCTTGCCATTAGCCTTACTGTCACTGATGACAAAAATCCAAAAGATATCTTAACAGGCATTCGCCAGTTATATTTATGTCTTTGGATATTATACTCATGGTGTAGAGATGAGGGCAACTTAGAAAGCGCATATCTATCGGCAGAGTTTACAATGCTGAATGTTTGGGAAGCTGCGAAGTTTGCGTTTGGTAAAAAAAATAGGGTGGCAGTTTCTTCGCTTACAACTTTGGATTCAATTATTAGGTTAAATCTCCAAGTATCAAATCAATATATTGAAGAAAAAATAATCCCTCATTGCAATAGTCTGTATGCTATATCACATGCGGTTAGGCCTTCTTGCGCCATAGATGTGAACTTAAAACTGTTTGATGTGTTGGGTCGGTTAGCTCTAATTGGCTGTTGGTCATACTGGTATCTAGGGCAAATCAGCGAAGAAAATGTAGATAGTCGTAAGTTTTTTTCAGAAGCAGTTGCCAAGTACCAAGAATCGATAAAAAAACTAATAGTCAATAATCCTATTTTGTTCACTCCATATAAAGATGAGCAAGCAATAGATTTAGTCTTAGCGCTCTGGTTTCTTTCTTTAGACCAAAAACACTGGTGTGATATCCAATCTTGGCTAGTCAATATGACTCGTGAGATATATCAAATGCTTATGATCAGCGATAAGTATCCTACAACCATAAGAAGCTACGCTGAATTGATAGAGCATCCTATTGACAAAACTGACGAGTATAAGAAAAGCGTAACTAAAGGCTCAAACCTATACCCCTATATCTCTGCTTTCTCAGCAATAATGGGTTTTTCAGAGCCATATGAAATAATTAAAAAAATTAAAGAAGAATTTTTACCACACTGCAACTTTCAAGTGTACTTCTTTGATGGGTCATCTGAAGAACACTTTTATAAATTCGATAAGATGCATGGCGCAACATTATCTGATGTATGCGTGACCGAAGAGCCAGATGAATTGATTAAGCAGTTGATTTTTGAGTGTGACCAATCAAATAAGGTTTATGAAATGAGCGCTTTTAAATATTCATTTTGGCCGATTATATTGACTGGCTGTAGGCATTACAGGTTGCCAGTGCCCATGCATTTCATAATTGATATTTTTAAACAAAGAAAAGAGCATGAAACTGCAAGTAGTAAAGACGCAAAAGAATCTTAAAGATGCAAACCCTTTAACAAACGCATGTTGTCGGGCTGGTTTTCCGCTGCGCTGCAAACCAGCCGCAAATGCGAGCGTCATGCATATATCTCATTCGTAGGAGACTTAGAAGGTAAATGAAGATATCAAAAATTAGCATCAAAAGTTATCGCTCTTGTGAAGCCACCACTTTTTCTCCCGACGAAGAATTGACAGTATTAATTGGTCCCAATGGTAGCGGGAAAACAAATATTCTTTCTGCAGTTAGATTATTGTCCTCACTCTTATTTGTGAGGCGTAGATCACGTATAAAAAACCGTGAAGATTCCCTTTTCTCTGCCAGTGAAATAAAAACTTGGTTTGATTTAGACGGGAAGACCGTTATTCACACTGCGAAAGTAAATTTAGTAGTAAACGAAAGAAACGAAGATGAAGTTATAGAGTCCAATGAAAATTGGTACATGTTTGATATCACTGGAAGTCGAAAAAAGGTAAACATACCTTTAAAGATAATATCCGATCTTTCTCATTTCAGGAATATAAATGCCCACGGAGGCGCGAGAGATCGCTCTCATTTTTTAAGGGAATACTTAGCAGATCGTGGATTTAACGATAAGGCACTGTCAGCAATGATTTCTATCTCAGAGTATATTTCAAGCATCGGTTATTATAGCGCATCCCAATTTACGAACCCCTCAAACTGTCCAATATCTTTTGAGGTGGAAGCGGCCGGGGTGTCAGGCATCCGCCGAGGAATTTCAATAAGGAGCAGCCATAAAGCATTTCTCTATGAAATGTATTCCGAGCGGAAGGAAAAGACCGATGCCTATCAAGAGTTTTTCGACATTGTAGGACCAGCCGGCATTGGGTTGGTTGACAACATCGATTTCAAAGAAGTTGAGACATCATCTTCCAGTATTAACGTATTAACTGGTGGTGCCGTTAGAAAGCGTGAGAAAGTAAATTTAATGGTAGTTCCTGGATTTACCATATCTGATAATACATTATCACCTAGCCAGCTCTCTGAAGGCACTTTCAAGACCTTGGCTTTGATATTTAATCTAATAACCGATAAGAGCAGTATGCTCATGATTGAAGAGCCCGAGGTATGTGTTCATCATGGGCTTTTGAATAGCATCATAGAATTAATAAATATATATTCAAAAGAAAAACAGATATTTTTATCAACGCACTCTGACACCGTATTGGATAGAGTTGAAATCAAGAACGTTTTCGCCGTTAAAAGAGACGTGTTAAAAGGAACCATTGTCAGAAACATTTCCAAGTCTATGAAAAGTCAAGAGATGAGGGCATTAAAAGACTACCTTGAGACTGAGGGTAGTTTGGGGGAATTCTGGAAACATGGTGATCTTGAAAATGTCTAAGAAAATTGGGATAATAGCAGAAGACCTAAGTGATATCGAAGTGATATCTGAAATACTAGGAAAATACATCAGTCAACGTGATTTTTCAGTAAAGCGTTTCGTGGGTAATGGTTGTGGTAAGCTCAAGAGTAAATGTAACTCTTGGGCTTCACTTTTATCCAAATCGGGATGTGATCATATTCTTCTATTCCACGATCTTGATAGAAACGATGAAGCGAAATTGCGTGGAGATCTTGAACGCAAGGTTGGCAAAGACCAGTTTCCTAATTCGCTTATTGTCATTCCAATAGGAGAGATGGAGGCATGGCTGTTAACGGATCCAGCCGCCATAAAGAAGGTATTTGGGCTGCCAAAAGATCCTAAAGTTCCTGCTCAGCCTGAGTCAATAGATTCTCCTAAAGAGCACCTTAGAGATGTGATTTGGAAAAGTGGTAAAAAGCGTTATATGAATACAACTCATAATAGAAAAATAGCTTCTGAAACTTCATTAGATAGACTAATGATCTGCAAATCTTATAGTAAACTTGATACATATATTCGGGAGTCGATCTGTGCATAACAAAGCCAATCACAACGCCATCATTTCCGTTGCGACTTCATCTTTACTTCAAAGCTATGTGAAAACCGGGACAGATTTATTTTAGCGGCTTCTCTGATGGCTTGGCGCTGATTTGCATCATTACCAACCCTCTTCGCACTTCGGTTAATATCGGATGGCAGCGCACAGAATGGAATCTGTGTTTCAGAAGCAAGGAGATGCTTATGCCAAGACAGCGCGCGCTCAATAACTAAGTGCAACACCCTCTAATCGAGTACCGTGTTGCCATGGAAAAACGAAAGATGACGGGGTCAGGTCTTGTGTTTTGCCCCTGCCTTTCTATTCCGTTGTAACCGTCTCAGTCTGTCTCGCGGAAATCGGCGTTAGATGAATTTTGAAACCAACGATGACCGCCGTGCCTTCTTTTCATTTTGCGACGAAGAGTGTGAGACCTTCAACCGGGAATACTACGCCTACCGCCTGATGGGCAATCACCATCATCTTTTTGATCAAAGCTATTTCTTTGGACTGCATTATTCTCGCGTAAGCCGAATTATTCGAGATGCAAAACGCAAGGCCTGACCCCGAGGAACTTTGCGAGGAACTCTGGGCACTGAAGGAATTCAGTGCCACAGACGCAGGGGGCATTTCACAGCGAAAAATCGAGGCAAGCTTATTTTACGAACTTTCCGCTGACTGATCCGCTGCATCCGATTGTTCAGTTTCTTCAACATCCGGCTCTTGAGAGATTTTTGGAGGTGCCGGACTCCAAGCCTTCAACCATTGACCAGCTTCATGATAGAAATGAGGTACAGCTTTTTCCAGCTCTTCAATGAATATCTTTCGACCGCTGAACTTAGCTGCCAAATCTACCTCGTACACCACCTCCAGGTTCGTGGCGGTGGTATTGGAAGTCTCGGACTCCAGCAATTCAGGTGATTCCCCCCGCAGGGCACTCAACGGCTGATATGTGGTCTCGGCTTTCCCGGGTCTGGTTGCCCGAACAAAGAAATTAGCCGGGCTAGTGCGTTTCAGTTGCCGGAGCAGCCAATTGACTCTGGCCTTCGTGCTTTTTTTATCTTTCGGCGCTGTGAGTTTCATGGAGCAATAAATCATTCGTCGCTGCAGGTCTGCGTGTATTTCCAGATCAGCAGCGGCGTTGATGATGCTTAACGCGCATTTGAGTACGGGTTCTTTGCAGAAATCCGTCGCGTCATCTTTGACACGCTCCGCTGCGTCTGTCCGATGGCTGTTTTTGAGCTTTAGAGAAACGTTGCTGCCGGTCAGCCGGGACATGATAAGGCAAAGGTCCCGCTGTTCCTGATGCCAGGCTGCAATGGTGTTTTGTACCTCGTCACTGGATTTTGCAAGTGAAGCATGGCTTTTCACTTTGTTGACGACATCCTTCCACTCGCTATTCATCTGGTCAAAGTTACTGATGCCAGACCGGTCACTTTCGAAATACCGGAGAATTTCACTGAGGATGAAGACTTGGTCTACGTCTTCAACATTATTATTCTTGAGCAGGAGTTGGCACTGGGTGCGGATAAATGCCCAGGACCAGTGATAAAGCGCAACTGAGCGAGTAGCGATTTTTGGAAGCTTTACCGGGTGATGAGTTGGGAGTGCTGCGAACTGATTGGTGATGGTAATGACTGCGTCCAGCTTATGGTTCTTCGCTTGTTGTAGATAGCGTGATATCTGTTCTTCGCCGATTGTTTCGTTCCCCACTTTCGCCTCAATCAACGCTCGCCATTCACGCTTCCCCGTACGGAGAATCAGAATTCCGTCTGGTCGGTCTTTTTGTTGGGCGGTCTTCTTGTCTTCATTCGCAAAAACCACTTCAGTCCAGGTCTCTAACGTGGCGCTGCTTCCGACACGGGTGCCAATGGATTTTAGCAGTGCTTGGCGAAGTTCAAGCACGGAGCGCATACCTGCAAGTAATACGGATATAGATTTTTGTTCACGGGCACTGTCTGCGGTTATCGGGATAAGACGGGCAGGTTCACCACCAGACAGGAATTCAGGACGAGTCGTCACAGCGCTAGCTCCATGCTTCGATTTATTTCAATTCGCTAAGGAAGACTAGCAGTGATGATTGGGTGTGTCTGTTTATCGGTTAAGGAATTATTAAAAGTAGGAGAAAGCTGGGACAGATTTATTTTAGCGACTTCTCTGGTGGCTTGGCGCTGATGCCAAGACAGGCCAGGGTGATTGTGCCTGGTTTTCCGAGGGTTATGCGGAAACTCGGTCGTTTTCTGTGGTTTCCAGTTTCACTCGAAAACCACAGGCTGCGGCGTACTTGCTGAGCGTTCCCCAGCTAGGGTTCCCCCGGCCACGCTCAAGTCTGGAGATGTTGCTTTTGCTCGTTCCCAGCTTCTTGGCAAGATCCTCTTGGGTAAGGCCCGCTTTCGTTCTCATAGTGATCAGTTGGTCGATCAGGTTGAATTCTTCCTGAAGGGCATCGTACTCTTTACGCACTTCAGGATTTTCGAGTGCCTTCTGCTTAAACTGTTTGAAACTCATAATTTTTTGACCTCCCTCAAACGCTCTTTTGCTAGCTCTCGGTCTTTCTTCGGTATTTTTTGATCTTTCTTCACAAAGACATGGAGAATGATGATTTTCCTATCCTGCATGTAGCAGAAAATACCTCTTCCAATGCCTTCTTTGGCTTTTGCGCGGATCTCGAACAGCTCATCACCAAGTGACTTGGTGTGTGGCTCCCCAAGGTTCGCTCCGTGCTTTTCCATCAATTCCATTAGCCGGATCATTCTCGCCTGAATTTTTGGCGGCATCCCGGCCAATTCTTCGTCTACCTTTCTGTAGAATTCAATGTCCCAGTCCATGGGTGCTCCGTATTTTCAGGTTATCATATATGATAACTCCAGCTATGGGAAATATCTTGAAAACCCAGGGCGGGGTGGCGCTGCCCGGTCGCTTGGTGCATGGTTGATGTTGTCCCCGACTTTATCTCGATAGGGCATAGGTAAGCGCCTGAACACAGCGGTCGAACAACGCTGCAGAGAAAAACGGGTGTTCGCTTGGCTGCTCAGCCAAAAATAGTTGACCACCGGATTCGCGGATGCCGCCTTCAATCATCAGGTTGTCACTCAGCTCAAAGTCCTCGATTGTATGGCTCATGTTGTCCAGGCCGGTTGCACCTGCCCGTTCCCGGTAGTGCCGGCTATCCAGGGTGAATCCGAATGCGGGCTTGCCCTGACCAATCATGTAACCCACCTCATACACGGTACCAGGGTCGCCGCTGATGCCGCGAAAGGGTGTCAGGTTGGCGATGATGGCATCGCAGCTGTCCATCAGTTCACGGTTGGCCTTGTATATTCTATGCCCGCGATCAGGTTTTGGTTGGCCATCTGAAAATGTCAGCTCGGTATCCAGCGGGTCTACGCCTTCAAACCCGTATTCCCGAAGGAGGCGCTTTTTCTCGGCCACGATGAGCTGGTGTTCGCTGGCTGGGAAGAAGACTTCCGGGCCGGCAAGGTAGATGCGTTTTGGCTTTGCCATAGGGGCCTCTTGAGGCTGGTTGTATATAATTGGGACAGACTAATTTTATTCACACTGGTTTTTTGCCTTGGGCTGTCTTCGTGACGTTATCAGCCCATTTCGAAAAATATCTATCAAACAAGAGCTATCAAACAATTATGACGAGAAAGACATTAGGTTTAACCCGAAAACCAATTAAAGACGCTAAACCAGTGGCTGGGGAAGCCGAAGCTATGGTTGAAGTTGAGGCTGATCCACAAAAACGTTTTTTAAATGGTGTGGCTATCAATCCAGCGCCGGGGATTCGCCTGGAGTCAGGTTCAGAAGAACTTACGGTGCGCGCGATGGATTTGATCACGCCTATTGGAATGGGGCAGCGAGGTTTAATAGTTGCACCGCCGGGGTCTGGAAAATCGACGGTTTTAAAACATATTTGCCAGGCGGTGGGAAAGGCGTATCCCGAGATTAAACTTTACGCGTTATTGATAGATGAGCGACCCGAAGAGGTCACTGATTTCAGGCGTAGCGTCCCGGCTGAGGTACACGCTTCTTCTTCGGATGAAAGCTATGCTCATCACGTTCGCGTTGCCGATGAACTTCTTGATATCGCCCGCCAACAAGCGGGCGAGGGTCACAACGTCATGATTGTGATTGATTCTCTCACGAGGCTTTCACGTGTGCATAATGCGGAGCGAAAGAGCAGCGGTCGTACGATGTCTGGCGGGGTAGATGCCCGAGCGATGGAGATTCCGCGGAGGTTGTTTGGCGCTGCACGAAACATTGAGAATGGCGGCTCGCTGACCATTTTGGCAACCGTTTTGGTGGATACCGGCAGCCGTATGGACCAAGTTATCTTTGAGGAATTTAAGGGCACGGGGAACATGGAGCTGGTTTTATCGAGAGACGTGGCGAATCAGCGAATCTTTCCCGCGCTGGATATTTCGAAAAGCAGTACACGCCGTGAAGAGCTGCTGTTGGATTCAAAAGATTTAGACAAAATAAGAGCATTGCGCCGGGCGCTTGGCGGTCTCAAACCGCTAGAGGGCACAAAAAAGCTGGTTGAGCTGCTTGAGAAGTACCCCACAAATGCCGAGCTTCTGAAAAACATTCCCGGGCCAGGATGATGATGTGCGGTAAAACCGGGACAGATTTATTTTTAAAACCGGGACAGATTTATTTTCGAGTGCCCGGTCTTCTAAGGTAACCCTGACCACTATTCCAGAACTTTTGGCCAGTTCGCGTCTGCCTGCCTAATGAATCCTCTGGTGTCCTCTAGCCATCGGTTCTGCACAGACTGGTTGTAGTTCAGATATAGACGGCCATCTCGGATGGCCCAGTGTTGTGGATCACCTTTGGCGAGGTAGCCTTGGGCGACCGCCCAGGTGTCGTAGCCGCCCGCTCCCGTATCGCTCAGCAGGCCCGTGTAGACGGAAGGTTGGGAAGCCCATGCACCAGTGGTCAGGAATAGTGCGAAGGTGATGAGTATCATTCGTCTGTTCATGTCGGTTCCCTCGAAGGATTGCAGGCTTAGCCTCATAGCCCTGAAGCAACAGCTCGTCAATGGGCGTTGCTCCTCTGCGCCGTTAGGCGTGTCAGAGCATGATTGAGGAAGCATGCTTCAAGAAAAGGTCTGTAGGGACGTTAAGCGACGTTTTTAGTTTCCTTTTTTGAATTTTGCTTTGCAATTGCCGCTCATGCACATCGTACAGTAATGCTCCCGGTCCTCGTGTTTGGGGCCCTCAGCGATCGTGATGCCGCAGCCGTTGCAAGGTCTCCGTCAAATTTTACAATGGCGTGTTCGTATTTCATAAGATGACCCTTCTCTCACACTCCTTTCGACTGAGCTATCAAGCATAAATCTAAGCACTGTCGGTGCCCGACTTTTACGCACTCATACTATATTACGAGGCTCGCGTCGGGTCAGACTGTTGGTTAGCCATCTGCCCTACATACGAAAACCGGGACAGATTTATTTTCCAGTTTCCGTATTTTTCCTGGCAGGCCAGCAATTGCCGGCGCCGGCCTTAGTGAATTTTTAGCAGTGCATCTTCGATGTCGCTGCTGTCTTCTGGGCGGACGACCCGCGCTATTTCTTCACCATCCTTCAAAAAAATCAGGGTCGGCCAGAGCTTAACGCCAAACGCCAAACGTCCGCCCCAATCTGCGGCCTTTGCCATCCTCAATCTTCACATGCGGAACGTCTGGGTGATTGTCCATTGCCGCCTTGATGTCCGCCTGAGCACCCTGGCAGATCCCGCACCAGTTGGTGCCGGATTCAATCACCATTGGGCCCGTGCTCTGGTCCAGCTCATCACGGCTCAGGGTTTCGGGTGTATATCGGCTGGTGTACGACATGGTGTCTCCTTGTTGGGTTATCCGTCTGGAAAATAAATCTGTCCCGGTTTTCCCACTCCTCGCTGGAAATCATGGAACGCGACTCCAAAATGATGCGCGGCGAACGGCCATTTGTGTTTGCGAATCTGTACGACGGGGTAGGGCTGGAGACGATTATCAGCTTTATTCTGGAACGGGGAATGCTGCCGGAGCGCAGGCCGGCAAAAATTGTTGAGACGGCCTGACTGAACACCCTTTTTTCTTTCGAATTAAAACGGAGAAATAGTCATGAAAAACATCAAAAAAATGAGTATCAGTGCAGTTCTCCTGCTGGCCTCTACCAACGCGCTGGCACACTCCAGCCACGAAGCCATTGGCGACGTTCTGCATATTGAATACCTGGTTGCGGCAGTGATTGTCAGCGCAATAGCGTTGGCGGTTTGGAAAAAGAGTAGGCAGCGAAGCGACGACTGAGCAATAGGCCAATTGGCCGTACAGATGATCTCGGTCGGCGCCTGCATCCTCCGCGCCGGCATTGCCTGGCGTGGACTGAGAGTTTCGGGTGTAGAAGTCGAAATTGCGTTCTCTGTAATACTGCCAGACACTATAATTGCGACCATGGCGAGGCCGCCGACTGGGGTAACCGGTTCACTGGTTGGGTGTTTATGGTATTGCGAACGGGGCTGACATGCCGGCCGGAGCGACGTTGGTCGCTTACTTGGCAGGGTTCTCTAGTGTGACGGGCTCTTTCCTTTGCTGGCTACGGCGCCCAGATGCAGGAGGTCGATCACTGCGTCGCTGACATGCAGGGGTTAATTCGATTAGCAGAAGAATTGCGCGTATAGTTTTGCGGTCGGAGTGGAACTTTGACTCATTATTTGGGTAAACCAGTTTGCAAAAAACGATAGGGCATCTACGATGCGGCTGAATGATTTCGAAATTAGAGCAGCGCTGAAGGAAAAACTTTGCGACCAGTCGATTAAACCAAGAGCTATCGTCGATGAGTTGCGTGTTCATAACGGAAATGCAATTGCAGATGTAGTCGCTTTATATTCTGAAGCGCACTGTTTTGAAATCAAAGGATATAACGATAAAATCGAAAGAGTTTTGAGGCAAGGGAATTATTATAATACTGCATTCAGAAAAATAACTTTAGTAACCACTGAGAACCATTTAAATAAAGCTTTGGAAATCATCCCTACTCATTGGGGAGTAATTATAGCATGCAGCTCGTCAGGAAAGGTTCGGTTGAAGCATGTGCGCAGATCAAATAGTAACCCATTTTTTGATAAAGAATTAGCTCTTCTTACTCTATGGAAGAGCGAGATGCTTGACATTTTAAATGAGAATAAACATAAGAAAAAGCCAAGAGAGCTTTTAGCTCAATTGATTTCTGGAAGTAAGCGGAAAGTAGAATTGAGTGTTAATATATGTGATGCTTTGGTGGATAGAAGTATGAAATCCGCTACGGTTTAATAGGGTTTCTAACTGAATAAGTTATATGTGCATTTACCGATGGCTTAACAATTGTGTTCGGATAGCAGTTATTGCCTAGACTTTGACTTTTTTGATAAAAGTATTTATCGCCAAGAGAGTATGGGCTGCCACGAAAAAAAGTTTTAGCACAAAGAACTGCAGCTAAATCAAAATATTGTTTCGCCCCCCGCGTTTTTAGAGAGCCACCTCTAATGAAATAATGTTGGTCGCCAAAAGAATAACTTAGTTTAGCTGTTGTTCTGTTCTGCATTTGCTCTGGAGGAATATCGGCATCTGAGTAATTTGGACTTACAGTAGTATAGTCACCGAAAGTAAATTTAATATTTGGCCCGGATTTGCAGGTTTTCTTGAAAATATCCGTTTCCTTTCTTTGCACATAACTTTCATTGTTTGGCGCAAGAATCTCAGCAATGGATGCAGGTATGGAAGATCCCGTGACTATGATTTTCCGGGTTGAATACTTTGCGGTAAAACCTGTTGAGAAATTGATGATTTCATTTGCAATAGTTTGAGCGTCAAAGTTTGAGCAGACTCTGCAGTCAAAAATAAGATCAATTTTTTCAAATTCATTGAAAACGAATTGTAGATCTTCAGTAATTTCATTTTCAACAGCTTTGAAGTTCTGAAAGTCTTCTGGGGTGACCCTGAATGCAACAACAGATGATTTAATGGTGCCATTGATCTTTAGCGCTGATACAGATTTTTGATGCAGAGTGCTACGATCAATTGATACTACAGGAATAACTGGAAAATCTTTGAGCAGCTCCAGTATATATCTATATACGTGTTTTCCGTCAATGGTATGGCTATCTTTCAAGTCGTAGGTGTCATAATAAAAGGTTTTCGACGTTCCTAGGTGCTTCTTGAGACTTTTAATGAGTTTTTCAGATGAGGATTTGAAACTTTCTTCGATTTCACAGTTCTTTCTTTTCGGATAGTCAAAAAATGGTATTACTTTTTCAAGAATATCGGCATCTAGTTCGGCTAGTGCAATAATTTCATTAGACTTGCTTTTCAGAAAAGGAATGTAATTAATCATGTCCAAAAATAACTTCCCTAGTGTTTATTTCGTTAACTAAACGGCTGAAAGAAGAATAGTTTCCTTGTTCTCTCCGTAACAGTCCTGCTATAACACTCTTGTGAATGCCAATTTCAGAGGAAAATTTTTCTATTGCTTCGAAGCTTTTATCGTACTTTGGCTCGCAGTTTCGCCAAACATGTCTATCCACAATGGCAGACTTTGCAAGTCTGTTAGCGGATATTTCAATTTCACTATTTGACTCAATATCGAAATTTTCTAGAATTGGGTTGTTTAGTAAATCCATGTGAAGGTAAATATGCGAAAGTTCATGCAGTAGCGTGAACCAGAAATTATCCAAGCGGGAGTATCTGAGGCTCATTCCAATTACTGGATGTCCAGAATCAATTTTGAAAACAACACCGTCCAGTTTCATGGACGGTAAAGAACGCATATATATGAGAATAATTCCAAGATTAGAAAGGATTTTCGGAAGCTCGGTAATGATATTAACGTCTACACTAAGTTGTGCGATGGTTCTTAGTTTATTCTTATCTATTCCCTCAAACGAGCGAGTGGAATTCTTAAAGGCGGACACTTCCGCTTGGGATTTGATCTTAGAAAACCAGAGTGATGTTAGAGAGAAGCTTGCTGTGTCGGACTTTCTATATAGTGCTGAATCGTGGTTTCTATGTATTTCTTTAAAGAGATTTACCAGCGAAGTGGTGTCGTTTTTCGAAGAAATCCAGCCCCGCTTAACTAACTCTGATTTTGGTAGTGATTTTAATTGGTTTTTGTATATTTTAAAACTTTCATAAAGCTCTGTCGCGCTAGAATAGGATGTCTTGCTCGATACACTAAAGTCTTCCCAAGCGTCCAAGCTGAAGCTTTCTCCATCCTTATTCATGCCGCCCCCAATAATCGTAAAGCATCGTCTTCTAGAAGTTCAAAATATAGTAAATTTTCTTTATTTCTGTTCTCAACATTTACCATCTTTAATTTTTCGTAGTAGGCGCTAGCTTGAGGCAGAGAGTGTAAAGAAAATCCTGGTTTTAAGTTGAGTTGGTTAACCGCGAATTTTAAAGCTGCAGTAAGCATCGTTGAACCAATACGAAAATAATCTCGCTCACGCACCAAGCAGCTTCTATTCCATGGCGCAACAGCCAAAAATTCCACATAAAAAATATTTGAATCGCAGAGAGCACTGTTCTTTGGGTGG
Organism: Marinobacter sp. LV10R520-4; assembly: GCF_002563815.1. Taxonomy (NCBI): domain Bacteria; kingdom Pseudomonadati; phylum Pseudomonadota; class Gammaproteobacteria; order Pseudomonadales; family Marinobacteraceae; genus Marinobacter; species Marinobacter sp. LV10R520-4. The sequence goes on from NZ_PDJM01000001.1 coordinate 2,522,689, forward strand.
AAAATCAGACAGGCTGCTTGAGGTTTGCTATCAGCATAAAGGTAGAACCATTCGTAATCATCGCCCGTGGTACCTAAAGATTTTTTGAACCAATTCCAGTGATGGTCTTCGGTCTGAATGCTGTTTAATACCTTATTTAAGTACTCATCATCAAAGTTCTGTTGCTCTATATACCCAAATAGCTCAAGGTTTGAGCGGGCCCAGCTTTCGTCACAATCAAGCGATGCAGCAATATCCCACCCGTGATGAATAGAATAAGAACTACTTTCACCAGAAGAATTTTTCAGAGTTCCTTCTTTTATAACTTTGCTATCTGATTGGATCTCGCCGTTTGCTATAAGTTTTTTTAATTCGTCGGAAGTCACGATGAATTATGCCCTAAATAAGTTTATTCTATCAATAATATCATAGTGTATTCGCGAATTATATGTCAATTAAATGCTACGTTATTTGATAGTTTAAAGACAGTGAAAATATAATTTTTAAGACTTCCCGAGAAAACCAAGATAACTTTTTTGATTAGCGCTCCGGTTAACCGGCGTTGAAGCCTTGCTTGATCGATATGAGACTCCGCAGCACTGGGGTTAGAGGTTGCGGTCGATGCACTGAAGGAATTCAGAGCCACAGACGCAGAGGGAATGTTACAGAGGAAAATCGAGGCAGACTTATTTTACGAACTTTCCGCTGACTGGTCCGCTGCATCCGATTGTTCAGTTTCTTCAACATCCGACTCTTGAGAGATTTTCGGAGGTGCCGGACTCCAGGCCTTCAACCATTGACCAGCCTCATGATAGAAATGAGGGACAGCTTTTTCCAGTTCTTCAATGAATATCTTTCGACCGCTGAACTTACCTGCCAAATCTACTTCGTATACCACCTCCAGATTGGTGGCGGTGGTATTGGAGGTTTCGGACTCTAGCAATTCAGGCGATTCCCGCAGGGCACTCAACGGCTGGTATGTTGTCTCGGCTTTCCCGGGTCTTGTTGCCCGAACAAAGAAATTAGCCGGGCTAGTGCGTTTCAGTTGCCGGAGCAGCCAATTGACTCTGGCCTTTGTGCTTTTTTTATCTTTCGGCGCTGTGAGTTTCATGGAGCAATAAATCATTCGTCGCTGCAGGTCTGCGTGTATTTCCAGATCAGCAGCGGCGTTGATGATGCTTAACGCACATTTGAGTACAGGTTCTTTGCAGAAATCCGTCGCGTCATCTTTGACACGCTCCGCTGCGTCTGTCCGATGGCTGTTTTTGAGCTTTAGAGAAACGTTGCTGCCGGTCAGCCTAGACATGATTAGGCAAAGGTCCCGCTGTTCCTGATGCCAGGCTGCAATGGTGTTTTGTACCTCGTCACTGGATTTTGCAAGTGAAGCATGGCTTTTCACTTTGTTGACGACATCTTTCCACTCGCTATTCATCTGGTCAAAGTTACTGATGCCAGACCGGTCACTTTCGAAATACCGGAGAATTTCACTGAGGATGAAGACTTGGTCTACGTCTTCAACATCGTTATTCTTGAGCAGGAGTTGGCACTGGGTGCGGATAAATGCCCAGGACCAGTGATAAAGCGCGACTGAGCGAGTGGCGATTTTTGGAAGTTTTACCGGGTGATGAGTTGGGAGTGCTGCGAACTGATTGGTGATGGTAATGACTGCGTCCAGCTTGTGGTTCTTCGCTTGTTGTAGATAGCGTGATACCTGTTCTTCGCCGATTGTTTCGTTCCCTACTTTCGCCTCAATCAATGCTCGCCATTCACGCTTCCCGGTACGGAGAATCAGAATTCCGTCTGGTCGGTCTTTTTGTTGCGCGGTCTTCTTGTCTTCATTCGCAAAAACCACCTCAGTCCAGGCCTCTAACGTGGCGCTGCTTCCGACACGGGTGCCAATAGATTTTAGCAGTGCTTGGCGAAGTTCAAGCACGGAGCGCATACCTGCGAGTAATACGGATATAGACTTTTGTTCACGGGCACTGTCTGCAGTTATCGGGATAAGACGGGCAGGTTCACCACCAGACAGGAATTCAGGACGAGTCGTCACAGCGCTAGCTCCATGCTTCGATTTATTTCAATTCGCTAAGGAAGACTAGCAGTGATGATGGGGTGTGTCTGTTTATCGGTTAAGGAATTATTAAAAATAGAAGCCGGGATAGATTCATTTTTTGATTAGCGTTGAAACTTGGTTTGATTGATATGAGGCGCTGGGGCCAGGTCTTGCGTTTTGCCCCTGCCTTGTCCTTTCGTTGTAATCGTCTCAGTCTGCCCGGCGGTTCTGCCAGTAATCCTGATTGGTATCCTCAAACCTCGTTGAGGGCTTAACCGTTGCACTATTGTTGCGTGATGCGCAACATGCTAGAATTCCACCATGATTAAATCATTCCGTCACAAGGGACTGAAACGGTTCTACTCAACTGGCAGCACGGCAGGGATACAAGCCGACCATGCCAAGAAGCTGCGTATGCAACTTGCCGCCCTTGATTATGAGGTTTATCACTAATGACTATGCATAATCCGCCGCATCCCGGTGACTTTATCCGGGAGGTATATTTGGAGCCTTTCGGCATAAGTTCTCGCCAGCTAGCTTTAAGCTTGAGGGTTTCGCCTTCAACCCTGTCTCGGTTGCTAAAAGGCGATAGTGGCATTAGTCCGGAGATGGCATTGCGGTTATCAAAGGTTCTTGGTCGCACACCGGAAAGTTGGTTGGCGATGCAGGATATCTATGATCTCTCGGTGGCGCGGAATACGCTTAACCTGGATGACATTCATCCCTTGGACTTCGAGGCGGCTTAACCAGGCTGCCAACCAGAAAAAAAAAGCGCACCGCTTTTTGTTTCTGGATTTAAGGACCGACCTGACTCCGAGGAACTTGTTTCTAGGCCTACCTTTGACCCTTTTTTTTAAGACTCTCAGATCTATGAATCAAATAGGAGGCGGTGGCGTCGAGGGGATCGCGACCAAGTACGGCTGTCGCTCCGGGATGAAAGCTGGAAACTGGGTTCAGGTCGATGAAAACGGGATTGTCCTTTTCGTCCAGAAGGTACTCGACTGCGCCGAGCTCCATCCTTGCGGCCCGTAGAATTTTTTTGACTGACTCGGTCACCTTCGGGGCAATTTCGCGAGGAGGCAAGAGGGTAACATCCGATTCCGGGAGAGCCAGGCAGTAGTTGAACTCGTCAGCTTGAATCGGTGAGCGGGCTTCGTAAAGGATGTCGGAGCCGAGGACTTCGATCCGGTGGACGCAGCCGTCTGCGGCGGTTAGCATCTCTTGCTCAATCCAGCCTTCTTCTCGACTGAAAAGTCCATCCGGGGCGGGTTCGCCGTCTTCAAGCGCCCGAATCCCTCGCCCAAAACCACCTGCAGGTGGCTTGAGAAGGACAGCCTGCCCATGTATGGCGCGTCCGCCGGGAACGGCGGGGTACGTTTGCGGCGTACGCACTCCGCACTCGGTAAAAAGCTTGGCTTGAGCCAACTTACTGTAGCCGATTTGGAAGCAGAGTGATCCGTTGATCACAGATCTACCCTCGGCCTCCCAGGTTCGCAAAGAATGGGTGATCCGATCCGCCCGAGCCTTATCCCGCTCAGCAAGAAGGGCGGATACGCGGTTGACGATTAACCCATTCGCTACGATCTCCTCCGGATCATCAGTGACTTGTACTTTGATGCCCCTCGATTCTAAAAGGTCAACGAGGGGGCGAACCCATTCTGGGATATCTGTGAGAATTAAAATAGACATTGATTAGTATCCGGCTGGCTGAGGCAAAGGTCCCCGTGCTTGCCTAGCAAGGGGTTGCGCAGGGTCGCGCGAGGAGCTTTCCGCAAAGCGGGCGCTTACGAATTTTGCTTTGCAATTGCCGCTCATGCGCATTGTACAGTAGTGCTTACGGTCCTCGTGCTTGATGTTCTCTGCGATAATGATACCGCAGCCGTTTCAAGATACCCATTTTGGGTATAAAATTACCCAAAATGGGTTTTAGGGGCGCCGTTAACATGCCAGCAGTAACAAGATCGAACCGCACTGGGTTAGCGGATGCCCTGTTCTCACAAACCCGCCAAAAGGTACTGCGACTGTTCTTTGCACGCCAGGAAAGGGACTTTTCGGTCAAAGAACTTATCGAGCAGGCGGAAGCAGGTTCGGGGGCTGTGCAGCGGGAACTGTTGCGTCTGGTGGACAGCGGCCTGGTGCAAGTGAAGCTGCAGGGGCGCCAGAAACGATATAGGGCCAATCCGGACTCGCCCGTTTTTCCGGAGTTGTCTTCTCTTGCCTCCAAGCTACTCGGCCCAGAACAACAGGTTGAGGACGCTCTCAATTCGATTAGCGATAAAATCGATCTGGCCCTGATTTATGGGTCGGTGGCGAAGAGAACCGATCATGCCAATAGCGATATCGACCTCATGTTGGTATCGGATTCCCTCACCCTGGAGGAGGTCTTTGAAGCGTTAGGGCCAGCAGAGATCAAGCTTTCCCGCACCATCAACCCAACCCTCTACAAGCAAGAAGAGTTTAAGAAACGTCGAGCCAACAAAAACCCTTTTTTGAGAAAAGTCCTGGGAGGACAGTACAAATTGTTGAAAGGGGGCATTAATGAATGCAGAAGCACTGGAGAACCTGGTTCGTATACACAAACTCCACCATGAGGCGGTAGACGCCCTGATCATGTTATTAGGCGGCTATTTTGCCTCAGGTGGGTCAATTTTCAGTTGGCGCTGGTGGGTCAGTATTACTGTGGCGGTGACAGCTCGTCGACTGACTTGCGGATGCCAATGTCCTGGTGAACATTGAACGCTTTTCTTCATGGCTCGAAAAGACAAGCCTGCGCGACTGCCCATGATTCACGGCGATGTGGCGTTGTGGGGTGGTATTGATCGGGCGCTTGATGCTTTGTTAATGTTGCCCCCGTCAATTGGCACCTGAAACCTGCTCCATAACCGGGGCTTTGTGCCACGTTGAGCGATCCATCCAGGGGTCGCGCAGGCCAATGTGCCCGATCCCGGGCAATTTGACGGCCAAAGCCAGAGGGTCAATACCAATGTTGAGGCCGAGGATGTTCAGTTCAACACCTTCCCGGATACTCGCCATAATCGTCGCAGTCTGCATTATTCTCGCGTAAGCCAGATTGTTCCAGAGGCAAAACGCAAGACCTGGCCTTCGAGGGCTCGATTCGCGGCAATGTCGATAAGACCGGCCGTGCTGCGAATCTTCCCGATGTCCAGAAGCTGGAGTTCTTCGGGCACGATTTTTATATGCTCCACGACGTCAAACTGATCGGCATCGATCTGCAAAGCTGTTGCCGCGTGGTAATCGCCGGCCATTCTCACAAACCCCGTAACGAGTGGATCGGCGACGTGCTTTACTTCAATCCTGGTGGCGCTGGGCCCCGTCACTTTACGCTACCGATCATGGTAGGTCGGCTACAGGTGGGCAAATGCCGTGTGACCGGTAAAATCATCGAACTGCCGGGTTGATTCATTCGGCCCACCGCTTTGGTTCAACCCGTGTCCCGTTTCAACGGTAACCCTCACTGAACGCCATAGACCTCAATAATCGTGTTGGCCAGCTCAAGGTCATTCTCATTTGACAGCGCAAGCTGGTTCAGTGCCCGACTGGTGGTGTCTTTTTCTGAAAGGTCGATATCGAGCAACTGAAGAAGAGCATCCAGTTTTTCACCACCGCCAGTAGCGAGTTGATGGCGAAGCTCACCGCTGAACGCAATGATGATTTCCTTTATCTGTCGCGGTTTGGAAGTCGAGATCCCTGTTGGTGTGTCCGGATTTAGTGTTACGAAGTATTGGTCCGGTGAGAACTCATGGATGGCACCGGAAGCCCCATCTGTAGTCGAGCCCAGCAGGCCCCCCAACACGATGTTGCCAAAAAACCATGGATTGGTCGAAGTTGACAGCTGAGCTGTATAAGTTTTGTAGCCTTCCTTTTCAAATGTAATGGATTGGTTAGACGCACGATCCACCGGTACAGTAAGCGGTGTCTTACCGAGCACACGACCGGAAACGGTAATCGTGGCCTCGTCTGGCTCGCTGTTGAACGTAAGCTTTTGGTCAGTTCCAGAAACAACTGATGCGCAACCGGCGAACAAAAACGCGACGGCGACCAGTGCGAATAATGCAAAGTGCTTCATAATACTTCCTTGTTGTGGAGCAGGCGGTCAGGCGGATTATTGATTCAGGGATATTTCGCCGGGCTGGATATGCAGTTCAGAGAGTTTCTTTAGCAGGCTCATAATGTTGGCTTTTCCAGCACCCTCGTTGGCCAGCCTTAAGCGCTTAATAGCCGCAAAGGCGTCGCCAATCGTAGCGGTGTAGGGGGCGACAATGGTTTCGTTCATGACGATCGCATCATTGTTTTCGCGATCAGTCAGGATGTACCTCACGTTTGTTGTCACTTCGAAGTCCAGCCCGAAAATGGGTTGGTCCACTTCCAGCAGGAGAGCCTCAAGCTGGTAGCGGCCGTTGCCGGACAGGAGCCCCTGTTTTCTTAAGCTTTGCTTTAGAGCGCCAGCGAAGGCGTCATTGTCTATTTCGGAGGTCCAGGCAGGGTTTGTTTCTTCGCCTCCGGAGACGTTGGTCACATTCAAATTGTTGTTAAGATCTGTGTCGTAGGCCTCGACTGGCCCGTCATAGACCATGTTTTCCATTTTCGCTCCTGAAGCGCACCCTGATAAATAGAGCAGCGCGGCCAGTATTACCAAAACCTTTGCGTTTCGCATAGTAGATTCCTTTTTACTTATTCGATTGATGTGTATATTTCTCGCTGATTACATGTAGCTTTTAAGAGCGCGACATAGTAGCTGAGCGTTGATGAGTTTGCTATTGATAAAGGCGCTAAATGGAGTGAAATTTTGTGATATCACTTGGGATAGCGACGTGAGTTTACTAGCAGATCAGGAATGTGACTCTCTGATCGCTTGCGGTAAACTTACTTTCAAATCGCTGCTGGATATATCGCAATCGGCAATGCGACAGTCATTCACAGCTTGAGTAATATGGAGCGCGGCACTCAATATGCTTTTAAGCTGGTATCAGCTGAGATTCCACATCGGTGGAGTAACTTGAAAACCGGCGAGGTTCTGGGGTCAGCTCTTGTGTTTTGCCCCAAAGAACTATGGAACTATCGCTAACTGCGGGCGCTTGCTGCCTGGTTAATATTGCCCCCGTCAATTGGCGTCTGAAACCTGCTCCATAACCGGGGCTTTGTGCCACGTTGAGCGATCCATCCAGGGGTCGCGCAGGCCAATGTGCCCGATCCCGGGCAATTTGACGGCCAAAGCCAGCGGGTCAATGCCAATGTTGAGGCCGAGGATGTTCAGTTCAACACCTTCCCGGATACTCGCCATAAGGCCGAAATAACCATTGAGGGAGAACTGGTAGCCCGAACCGCTGGGAGCTTTCGCAAATACTCCGTCAGCAAGATAGTCTTTTCCGATGGCAATGTTGGGCAGCGCAACATTCAGTTCGGGTACCTGCCGGATTACCCAGGCTACAAAGGTATTACTGTTGGGCCCGGGCCAAGCGTTGTATTCATTCGCGAAGGGGTAGGCGTCGATAGCTGTTCGGATATTGATGATGGCGGCGTCCGCTTTCTCACCACGGAGATCTGCCAGCAACATCGGCGGGTTGCCATACCAAGCGGTATCCGGCTCACCGGGGCGTGACCGCACCGCCTTATAACCCCAGCCAGTGACATCGTGAACTTCGTAGGTGGATGCCCCGCGCACCTTGGTCGCAATCCAGGTATGGACCGCAAAATTGCCGCGCCAATTATAAGCACGGGCACCATAAACCTGCACAATGGCTTCTTCCGTCTGGCTGGGTAGTGGCGCAATGCCTGCGCTGGAGCGATCGGCGTCACGCCAGCTCTGGCCAGACTGACTACTGCAGGCCGTAATCAGTGCGGGGCCGGCCAGCAGAACCAACAAAAATACGGTGGTTCTGACGAGCCATCGAAGGGGTTTAATCATTCCAGGGTTACCTCGGACTGCATGCATTGGTTGGTGATTACAACTCAGCTAATATACGTCCCATATAATCTCAAGTATCAATGCGAAGCATTACCGGCAGCTATTGTTAGGGCTTCCGGTGGCTCAAACAGGAACCAGCTCCCAGACCGTATTTGTTTATGGCTATCCCTGTTCCCGGTAAGGTAGTGCCGCTTGAACAAGGTGCCGGGGTCCGGGTCTTGCGTTTTACCCCTGCCTTTCCATTTCGTTGCAATCGTCTCAGTCTGTCCCGTGAAAATCGGCGTGAAATGATTTTCGCATCTGACGATAACCGCCGCGCCTTTTGTCAGTTTTCGACGAAGTGTGAAACCTTCAACCGGGAATGCCACGCCCACTGCCTGATGGGCAATCACTACCATCTTTTGATTGAAACTATTTCTTTGGACTGCATTATTCTCGCGTAAGCCGGATTATTCGAGAGGCAAATCGCAAGACCTGACCCCGAGGAGTTTAACGGCTCCCTGTCTGTTTGCTTAGTACTGTCAAAACCGGCCTGGTTTGGGGTTTTTTGGTCGCGTTCTTATGTAAAATCTGAGCGTACTTTCAACAATAAGTGCTCCAGATTTTAAGAACAGGCACTATTTTAGATCATTTATTGATCAATTTCGCACCACGGCTTGTCCTTGACCTTTTTTTACAGCTTCAACGTGAAACTAAGCGGCAGCCCGTCAGGCCGGGAACGAACTTGAGTGACTGGTTAGGGGGAATGCGCCGAGTTTACCCCCTAACAGAAATCCGCCATGGTGGCTTTGCGTTGACTTCTGAGTCCCGTTGCAAATGGGGTGATAACTGCTTACTTTCATCCTTTTCAGCGAAAAATTCGATTATTGCACTTTCGACAGCTCTAATGGGATCGCCAGAATTTGTGTATTTGGCTGCTACGGAAATATCTACGTTACCCAACTTAGGGAGAGTGCCAATGTTATCCAAGATGGATACGCCTTCCCCTAAAGCAATGTGTGGGATGGCCGATATGGCAAAGCTATGCTCCACTGCTGAGAGTACGCCTGCCAGAGACGATGCTGAGAAAGCTACTTCATACTCCAATCCGAAATTGTCCAACGCGCTCGTTATTAATGAACGATCAGAGCATCCCGTGGTGAAACACGCTATTTTTAATTGCTCTGCTTCCCAGCAAAAATGCTCGTTTGGTGCAATCCACACCATAGGAGAGGACAACAATAGTCTACTGGAGATAGTCCCAGGGCAGTTCTGGGTCAACGCAATATCAATTTCCCCAGCAGAATAAGAGCGCCATATTTGCTCGCTATATCCTGATATGACTTCTATCGATAGGCTTGGAAGTGATTTTCGGCAGGAACGGAGCAAGTGCGGCACAAAGCTAGCTAAAAAAGCGTCGCTGGTGCCTATTATGACCTTTTGCTCTGTAGCCAACCCAGACAATTCGCTTATGGCAATCTCGTTTATTTCCACAATCTGGCAAGCTCTTTTCAGAAAAAGCTTGCCAGCGCGTGTCAGACTCACGCCTTTGCTGTGCCTCTGAAAAAGTGAGGTCCCTACCTGTTGTTCAAGCTTCTTAATTTGCCAACTGATAGCTGACTGGACGCGGTGCCGGCGCAAAGCCGCCTTCGAAAAGCTACTTAATTCGGATACCGTGATGAAGCTGCGCAAACAATCGATATCGAGGTCCATCTACTTTCTCCCATGTCACGAGGCGCGATCCCATCGAGCTACTTGATGGGCCCCTATCAAATTCTTTCGCTTCTATCGTAATTCAATGATTGCTAAGTTGAAACCTCGGTTCTAATTTGGAGAAAGCAAATGTCCTCTTACATCGTTGGGAAGCTTGACCTACGTAATGTCCATTCTCGCGAAGAAATCGAGTGGCTTAACAGTTTTCCTAAAACCCATGAAGAATATGATGAATTTGCCCAAGGGTACTGAGCATAATAATCATGTGGCAAAATAATCGATTAGATTTGGCTCGTATGGCACCGCTATTGTTTCTATTAATGTGGGGTAGTGGTGCTATTTTCGTTAAAGCGGGCCTCCAAGAAGCCTCTGTTCTCTCCTTCCTCCTGGTAAGGTCGTTGGGCGCTTTATTGGTTATGATCTTAATGGTGGTGATATTCAAAAAGGGCGAAGTTCGGAGTTTCCAATTACTGACCTGGAAATCATGGCTCAACATTGTTCTTGTGGGTATATTTCTCCAGGTTTTATATCAGGGATTTTTCTTTAGCTCAATCGCATACGGGCTCTCCCCTGGGATGCTCGCCATCGTTCTCGGCTGTCAACCATTACTGACGCCGTTACTTGCTTTTGAACGAATCGGGGTCAAGGGATACTGTGTATTGCTTTTCGGCTTCACTGGCCTGGTAATAGCCATCCTCGGGGGAGGAAAAATCGATGTAATTACCCTACCCGGAGTTATTTCTGCGCTCTTGGCCGTATTGGCAATGACAATAGGCACTATCTTGCAGAAGCGGACACACGTTAACGTTATTGGCTCAGTGCTCGCTCAATATTGTGTTTCTTCATTTGTATTTACAATAGCAGTTTTACTTTTTAGTTTCGAAGTCAATCCAAGTCTTCAGTTTGTCTTTTCGGCTATTTGGATGATTCTAGTCGTTTCAGTGGGTGCGATACTGCTGCTGGTTTTTATGCTCAACAATGATAAGGCTAGTAAGGTTGCAGCTCTATTTTTCTTAGTTCCAGTAATCACTTATACCCTAGATTATTTGGTATATGACACGCCGGTAACACTCATGACATTTGGTGGTGGAATTATGGTGGTCGCTTCATTATTAACGTACCGAAAAATTGCCTAGTAACCGAAAATTCTCGAATGCAGCTTGGCCATTGTAATGTTAAGTGGAAACAGTTCATGCAATGCCAATAGCATTTCTCGTGAACTCCAAGGTAGCACCCTTCTCCACTCTCACTTAGGAGGTCCGTGCCCTACCTAAAAGTTCATGACCTGATCCTATTTCGCGTACTCGGTCATGTGAGCATTTATATTTCGTTCGACCTATAAAGGAGTGGAAACCATGGATTTGATAGGAACACTGGACTCTCCTTATGTCAGGCGCGTTGCCATCTCTCTCGAGTATTACGGCATCCGATACCGACATAAGCCCATCTCAGTATTTGATTCGTTTGACGAGTTCGCAAAAATAAATCCTGTCGTAAAAGCGCCAACAATTGTTCTTGATGATGGTGGTGTTCTGCTCAACTCAAGCCTGATCCTCGATTACTTCGAACGACAAAACCATACGGGGCGCCGCCTGATGCCAGACGAGCCATTAAAACAGGCGCGTGCGGTGCGAACAATCGGACTTGCTCTTGCAGTCTGCGAAAAGGCTATTCAAATTATCTACGAGAGAAAAATGCGTCCACTGGACAAACAATATGAACCGTGGGTGGATCATATTACCGCACAACTTTTGGCGGCTTTTCGTGAACTTGAGTACGAAATAGATAGCTCAAAACCATCGACAGACGGCTCTATTGAGCAAGCTGGAATCACCGTCGCTGTGGCGTGGTCTTTTAGTCAACGAATGTTGGGCGATATTGTCGTGGAAAAACAATTTCAAAATATCAACGCTTATGTGAGGGCTATCGAAAAACTACATGTATTTCAAACGATCCCGCTTTGTTCCACCCACAACATCGAAAGGGCGAAAAGAAAGGAAGCGCGTTTCAGACAGGCGCTGTTTCGATCCTAACAGATTAGCGTGCCGGGGCTAGGTCTTGCGTTTTGCGCCTGCCTTGCCATTTCGTTGTAATCGTCCCAGTCTGCATTATTCTCGCGTAAGCCGGATTGTTCGAGGGGCAAAACGCAAGACCTGACCCCGAGGAACGTTGCGAGGCACTGAAGGGATTCAGTGCCACAGACGCAGAGGGAATTTTACAGAGGAAAATCGAGGCAGACTTATTTTATGAACTTGCCGCCGACTGATCCGCTGCATCCGATTGTTCAGTTTCTTCAACATCCGACTCTTGAGAGATTTTCGGAGGTGCCGGACTCCAGGCCTTCAACCATTGACCAGCCTCATGATAGAAATGAGGCACAGCTTTTTCCAGCTCTTCAATGAATATTTTTCGACCGCTGAACTTAGCTGCCAAATCTACTTCGTATACCACCTCCAGGTTGGTGGCGGTGGTATTGGAGGTTTCGGACTCTAGCAATTCAGGCGATTCCCGCAGGGCACCCAACGGCTGGTATGTTGTCTCGGCTTTCCCGGGTCTGGTTGCCCGAACAAAGAAATTAGCCGGGTTAGTGCGTTTCAGTTGCCGGAGCAGCCAATTGACTCTGGCCTTTGTGCTTTTTTTATCTTTCGGCGCTGTGAGTTTCATCGAGCAATAAATCATTCGTCGCTGCAGGTCTGCATGTATCTCCAGATCAGCAGCAGCGTTGATGATGCTTAACGCGCATTTGAGTACGGGTTCTTTGCAGAAATCCGTTGCGTCATCCTTTACACGCTCAGCTGCGTCTGTCCGATGGCTGTTTTTGAGCTTTAGAGAAACGTTGCTGCCGGTCAGCCTGGACATGATAAGGCAAAGGTCACGCTGTTCCTGATGCCAAGCTGCAATGGTGTTTTGTACCTCGTCGCTGGATTTTGCAAGTGAGGCATGGCTTTTTACTTTGTTGACGACATCTTTCCACTCGCTATTCATCTGGTCAAAGTTACTGATGCCAGACCGGTCACTTTCGAAATACCGGAGAATTTCACCGAGGATGAAGACTTGGTCTACGTCTTCAACACCATTATTCTTGAGCAGGAGTTGGCACTGGGTGCGAATAAATGCCCAGGACCAGTGATAAAGCGCGACTGAGCGAGTAGCGATTTTTGGAAGTTTTACCGGGTGATGAGTTGGGAGTGCTGCGAACTGATTGGTGATGGTAATAACTGCGTCCAGCTTGTGGTTCTTCGCTTGTTGTAGATAGCGTGATACCTGTTCTTCGCCGATTGTTTCGTTCCCCACTTTCGCCTCAATCAACGCTCGCCATTCACGCTTCCCAGTACGGAGAATCAGAATTCCGTCTGGTCGGTCTTTTTGTTGCGCGGTCTTCTTATCTTCATTCGCAAAAACCACTTCAATCCAGGTCTCTAACGTGGCGCTGCTTCCGACACGGGTGCCAATGGATTTAAGTAGTGCTTGGCGAAGTTCAAGCACTGAGCGCATACCTGCGAGTAATACGGATATAGACTTTTGTTCACGGGCACTGTCTGCAGTTATCGGGATAAGACGGGCAGGTTCACCACCAGACAGGAATTCAGGACGAGTCGTCACAGCTAGCTCCATGCTTCGATTTATTTTAATTTGCTAAGGGAGACTAGGGGCTGTTGACGTTTCATTACATCGGCAACCATAAAAATCCACAAGCCATGGCGACGACGCTCTCATAGTTGCGTTTCAATTTGTCATAGCGCGTCGCCAGCCCACGAAAATGTTTCAAGCGTGCAAACGCATTTTCCACCAAATGACGGTGGTGATATAACGACCAATCCATATCTGCATTACCTATGACCGAATTCGACTTTCTTGGAATTACGGCGATGGCACCTCTGCTTCTAATCTGTTCGCGAATCTTTTCACTGTCATAACCTTTGTCCGCTATCACGGCTTTAGCCGGCGGTAATGGTTCAATTAATTCGCTTGCCGCCGTGCTGTCATGGATCTCGCCGCCCGTTACTGTAAACTCAATCGGTAAGCCGTAACTATCGACTGCCAAATGAATTTTTGTTGTATTTCCGGCGCGACTTTTACCGATAGCTTGCGAGTCAGCACCTCTTGCGCCCGTGCTATGCTGATGGGCTTTCACATAGCTTCCATCAATAAATTCCCACTCAGTATCCGGTTCGCTGACCAGGTTTTTGAACAGCAGCAACCATTTTCCTTTTTTTGACCACTCATTGAATCTTTTATACACCGAGTTCCATCGACCGAAACAAGAAGGTAAATCTCGCCACGGACAACCCACTCGCAGTCGATAAAACATGCCTTCGACCATCATCCGCAGGTCGCGCTTGTTATAAATATTTTCTTGAAGCATCATTCCTTTTAGCTTCGACCAGTGCTCATCACTGAGCATGAATCGGGGCATGGCAAACTCGTTTTATTGGTGGTGTAGGAACCTTAATATTACGAGTTTACCTATTTTATTCAATGCCTTATGCGAAAACGTCAACAGCCCCTAGCAGTGATGATGGGGTGTGTCTGTTTATCGGTTAAGGAATTATTAAAAATAGCAGCCCGGACAAATCCATTTTTTGATTAGTGTTGAAGCTTGGCTTGATCGATATGACGGGGTGCCGGGTGACCGGCATTCTTACTGCGACCGAAATGACGACCCCCACTATTGGTAGCGGTAGGTTTGGGAAGTTACCCGCCAGGGTAACGCTGGGGCAAGCATCACATGACCGCTGCGAAGCGCTCGATGGGTGGCTGAGCGCGGTGATGTGCCTACCACAGATCGTAATCCATCTGGGCGCCCAGCCAGACACGCGCTTTGCCGATGCCGGCCAGCTCAAGCCGAACCGCGAGATCAGGGCTCACTGGGGCGCGCCCATGCATTATGCGTGACAGCGTCTCACGCGCCATGCCAAGACGGCGGGCCAGCTCGGTAACGCTAAGTTTGAGCTCGGGGAGCACGTCTTCGCGCAATGTTTCACCTGGGTGAGGGGGTTGATACATAGTCATGAGTTGCCTCCAGTTCAGTGATAGTCGAGGTAGTCGACCAGCTCAACATCATGGCCGCTGAAGCGAAGTATCAACCGCTAGTTGCCGCTTACCGTCAGTGACCAAAATCCCACCATCTCGCCTTTGAGTGGGTGCAGTCGCCAACCGGGAATATCAAGATCTTCCGGGGCTGTCGCTAGATCCATGAATGCCAGAATGCGAGCTAGTCGCTTGGCATGATCGGCGCGTATGCCACGAGTTGAACCCGTATCATAGAACTGGCGAAGTCCCTTGTGTTTGAAGCTTATGATCATGTTTTAATGTGATGTATTGGGTCACGGTTTGCAAAGGAAAAAAAGTGTCAGAGCAGACAATCTTGATCAACTCTGCGGCCTAAATCTTAACGTGGCAATGAAAGGGCGCGTAACCATTTAATTTGGATCAATCCGGTTCAACCACCCTGTTGTTATCCAGATCGCCAGTCGACCGCAGCGCCCGCTGGAATCAGCACCGTCTCTGGTTATAATGGCGTACTTTGAACCTTCGCAGAGAATCCTATGCCAATCGAAAAGAATCAGGTGGTCTTGTTTCACTACAGCGTCAGTGATGAACAAGGCAAGGTCGTTGAAAACTCCCGTGGCGGCGAGCCGAACGCCTACCTGCATGGCCACGGCGGCATTATCCGAGGCCTGGAAGAAGCCCTGCAAGGTCGCGACGCCGACGAAAGTTTCAGTGTCACCATCACTTCGGAAAAAGCCTACGGCCCGCGTAAAGCCGATTCCATACAGCGTGTGCCGATCAAGCATTTGATCGGTGCCAAACGCTGGAAGCCGGGCATGATCGCGCAGGTAAAAACCGAGCAGGGCCAGCGCCATGTGATCGTCGTTAAGGTTGGCCTCAAGTTTGCCGATATCGACAACAACCATCCGATGGCCGGTAAAACCCTGACTTTCGATGTCGACATCATCGAAGTACGCGCCGGCAGTCCGGAAGAGATAGCCCACGGCCACGCCCATGGGCCGGGTGGGCATCATTGAAGGATTATCTTCACGAGAAAAAACCGATAAAAGGCTGAAGCATGCAAATCGGCGTCATCGCAGACACCCACGGTAAAATGCGTCCAGAAGCTCTGGAGGTATTGAAAGGCTCAGACTTGATCCTTCACGCCGGTGACGTCGGTCGCGACGAGGTTCTGGAAGCGCTGGAGGCGATTGCACCCGTGATTGCAATTCGCGGCAATATCGACAAAACAGGCCGCGCAGCAAAACTTCCCGATGTTCAGGATTTCGAATTCCTCGGCCACGCTTTCTACATGCTCCACGACGTCAAAATCCTCGACATCGATCCGCAAGGTCGTTACCGCGTGGTGATCGCCGGCCATTCCCACAAACCCCGTAACGAGTGGATCGGCGACGTGCTTTACTTCAATCCGGGTGGCGCCGGGCCCCGGCGCTTTACTCTGCCGATCACGGTAGGGCGGCTGCAGGTGAACGAAGACTGTGTAGCTGGTGAAATCATCGAATTGCCGGTTTGATCAATTCGGCCGGCTGCTTCAGTTCTAGGAAAACGGCGGAGAAGAAAACTGGGACCGGTTTATTTTTCGTTCAAATTCATTCCGCGGCATCTGCTTCACCTTTGGTTTCATGCTCGGTTCCAGGCGCATGCTCGGGTGGGCTGTAAGTTGTGTAAAGCTTGAGCATCCCACTGCCGGTGTTGCGGAAATTGTGGAATGTTCCAGACGGCACGATGCTCACGTCGCCTGGTTTCACCGAAACCTTGACATCGTCGATGGTAGCTTCACCCTCGCCCTCTACAAAGTAGAGCAATTGGTCGTGGCCTTCGTGAACTTCACCACCGATCTCACCGTTTTCCGGAATGGCCATCAGAACCAGCTGAGTGTTTTTTCCTGTCCAAAGGACCTGACGGAACTCGTCGTTTTGTTTTGCCATTTCAACAACGGGCAGTGTCGTTTTACGAGCTTCTTTCATCATTCTGTCTCCAATCGTGGTCACGGTGTGGAGCTTTGGATTCTAGCCGGGTCCTTCCGTGCCAACCTGATCTTTGTCGAATTGAGAATGGGTACCATCACAGTATGGGGCATCATTGGTGCGTTTGCACTGACAGAGGAACGCGTGGCCGTCTTCTGCTGCCAGGAAGCTTTTGGGAGTGAAGCCTGTGCCTGCGTGCGAGCCATCGCAGAAGGGTTGATCGCTGGAACGCCCGCAGGTAGGATTCAATCTGATCCTGGGCCTGATCCTGGGCCTGATCGTAGTGGTGATCGGTTCTACCGGGCGGTCACAGAGGCTCAGGTGACAAGCCGGGCATAAATATCCCCCGAGGCAATTCCGTCAGCTCCTGCATTAAGCCATTGCCGGAGTGACTCAGGATCCTGCCATAAAGGCCAGATAAAACGGCGTTGCTCACCGGCAACAACATTGAATTCGTGCCGACCCAACCGCTCCAGCTCCTGAAGGCATCGCAATGCCTGATCCAGGGTGCCGTTCACGAATTCAAAGGACAGTGCCGGCAGTGGCTGGTTCAGCCCCGCCAGCACTTCCACCTCAAAGCCTTCCACATCAATCTTGCAGAAGCTGGGCTGGCCATACTGTCGTATCAGCTCGTCCAGCGTGGTGACCGTCACGGTGACCGAGTCTTCCCAGCGCACATGTTGGAAACCGGGACTGGTTGTGCGCAAGTGTTCGCGCCAGCGGCTGTCCAGTGAGGCCACCGTCGGATTACGCAAGCTCAGCGCCAGTTCGGCTTTGCCCGGGGCCCGCCCCGCCGCCAGTGGCAGGCACACTATCTTGGGTTGATGCCGGGTCAGGCGCTGCAGCCAGCGCAGCAGTCGTGGCTGCGGCTCCAACGCCACCACCCGTGCCCCCAACGCGGCAAACGCGGAGCTGCGGTCCCCCAGGTGGGCGCCGATGTCGAATACCAGATCGCCGGGGCGGATGAATTCACTGTAGAGCCGGCGTAAAGCTCTCTGGCGCCCGGGACGTCGATAGATGACAAAGGACCGTAGAAGTCCCAGGCCGCATTTAAGTTGATCGGTAATGGCAACCCGCAAGGTCATCTCCTTTTGCTTTAAGCCCCAAGGGTTTTCTTGGTCTTTATAATAGCCGGCAATAGGTTGTTTCATAAGTCCCAGTCTAGCAGCCTGTCCGACTTAACCAAGCAGTATCGAAGTGAGATAACCGGGACGACACGGGCCATAACCGGAATTCAATGATGGGACATTTCGTAATTGCTGATCGGAAAACCGACTACCCGAAAATCGGTACAGCGCTGTTTTTTCAGTTTTCGACGAAGTGTGTGAGACCGTCAACTGGGAATGCCACGCCTGTTGCCTGATGGTCAATTATCACCATTCTTTGATTAAAACTATTTCTTTGGACTGCATTATTGGCGCGTAAGTCGGATTATTTGAGAGGCAAAACGCAAGACCTGACTCCGAGGAATCCGTTCGCGGTAAAAGAGAAGCTGTCTACGGCAAGCCTGATTTGCCCGGGGCCAGTGGCGAGTCGGTTGCGTTAGCGCCGAGAGGAACCAGGCGTTGCGTTAGAAAATCGTCTTTTCGTATCTGGAATTGCGACATCGTCAGATCCTTTTTAGTTTAGGGATTGGTCGGCTCAAGGAATCAACATATATATAAAGAGCTGGCGTAAAAAATCCAACCGAGGCCATTCCAGCCGCGAGTGGTGATCGGTGACCACTGTTCGTTGCAAACAGAATAGTGGAGGTTTGCAGGAAAGTCGGTGATTTTCTTGAACTGTGTTTCCGACGTTGCCGTGGCACAATGCGTTAAAACAAAGGACGCTAAAATAAAGGACGTTAAAATATGAAATGGGCCTTCATTGATTACGAAAACGTTGGAAGTCTGGGAAAGGTTGATCTCTCCGGCTATGAGCGCGTCATTGTGTTCCTCGGTGCCAAGCAGCCCCGGCTAGACTTCACCGACACGAAATACGACAAGCCGATTAACCTTGTGGTGGTTCAAGTGAAGGACTCACAGGCCAATAATCTGGATTTCCATCTCGCCTATTACCTTGGCAAGTTTGATGCGCAGGCAGAGAGCTCCGTAGCGTTCGAGGTGATCAGCAATGACACCGGTTTTTCGCCTCTGATTGCTCACATCAAGACGAACGGACGGTCATGTAAACAGGTCAAAATCACCGGCGCTGCGGACGAGCCTCAGAAGCTCATCAAAAATTTGTCATCAATGCAGAAAGAAAAGCGGCCGCAGAAAGTGGCCAGCCTAAGAAACCACATTGCCGCGCAGCTTAAGATTCAGGGCAATGAAATGGCGATTCAGAAAGAGCTTAACCAGCTTGTGAGTGCTAAATTTCTGAAGTTGTCTGATTCAGGCGTGGAATACTTGGCCTGACTTTTTGGCTCCGTTAAAGAAGTACCACAAGGGCGCCCGTTAAATGGACATTAACCCCATTTTCCAGCCGTTGGTTGCGGTGCTCTGGTACTTAGGAGTGTGCCGGGGTCAGGTCTTGCGTTTTGCCCCTGCCTTGCCATTTCGTTGTAATCGTCTCAGTCTGTCTGGCCTCAATTAGAACCACGGCACGGAAGGAGCCAGGGAATGGCCAGATCGTCACACCCGGTCAATGATCTCACACAACGCGTCCAGCCCATCCGTCAGCGCAGCTGGCCCGGGCTGAAGAATCAGGGGTGACTTAATCTCGTAGAGGTGGTTGTTCGCCACGGCAGGGATAGCTTCCCAGCCGGATCGCCCGGCCACTTGATCCGGGCGGAATTTACGTCCGCACCAGGAGCCGATGATGATATCCGGCTTGCGGTTCACGACCTCTTCGGGATTCTGGATGATGCGTTCCTTCGCACCGGGTTCGGCTGCTTTTTCAGGAAAGATATCTTCGCCACCCGCGATGCCAATCAGCTCCGATACCCAGCCTATGCCGGTGATCATGGGGTCGCCCCACTCTTCGAAGTAGACGCGCGGGCGATGTGTTCTCGCCTTTTCGCGCCGGACTCGCTCAACTCTGGCGGCCAGCTCATGGGCGTAGGCGTCTGTCTTGGCGGAGAGGCCCAGCATGCCGCCAAGGGTTCGGATCATGGACAAAATCCCGGCCACGGTACGTTGATTAAAGATGTGTACGGCCACGCCATTCCGCACCAGCTCGGCAGCGATATCCGCCTGCATGTCCGAGAACCCCAGGACCAGGTCCGGCTTCAGCTCCAGGATTCGCCCGATCTTGGCGGAGGTGAAGGCGGAAACCTTGGGCTTTTCCTTCCTGGCCCGCTCGGGCCTGACCGTGAATCCAGATATGCCAACGATGCGATCCTCCGCGCCGATGGCGTAGAGTGTTTCCGTGGTTTCTTCAGTGAGGCAGGTAATGCGTTGGGGATAATTCATGGCTGTATATTCCTTTGTACGCCGGATTCCCAAACAGGGCAGAAAACCGGGAGGTGGGCCAGGGTCTTTTCGATGGCGTAGATACTTACTACGTTCAAAGAAATTGATAAGCTGGAGGAATAATGACAAGAAATATTGTTTTGATTGGCGGCACAACCGGGATCGGTAAGGCCTTGAAAGAGAATCTGGAAAAAACCAATGTACATCTTTACATCGCTTCCCGGAGTGCGACTTCGCGGCTCAAAAGCAGCAGCAATATTACGGTCGCTGATATCGATGCGACAGACGATTCTGCAGATTGGTCATTTTTGCCGGAAGAGATACACGGAGTGGCGTATTTGGGTGGAAGCATTAATCTGAAACCCTTTCACCGACTGAGCAACAAAGATTTTATAGAGGATTTTACTGTAAACGTTATTGGCGCCGTAAATACCGTTCAGGCTTGCCTGCCGGGGATGAAAAAAGCCGGAAATGCAGCGGTTGTTCTTTTGAGTACCGTCGCGGTACAAAGAGGACTCACCTTTCACGCGTCGGTTTCTGCCGCTAAAGGCGGAGTAGAGGGTCTGGTAAGGGCATTGAGTGCCGAGCTTGCACCCAATATTCGTGTAAACGGAATTGCGCTCTCACTGACCGATACGCCAATGGCGGAGCGCTTGCTCAGCAATGATTCGAAGAAAGAAGCGGGAAAACAACGCCACCCGCTAAAAAGGTATGGAAAGCCCGAGGACACCTCTGAGGCCGCTGCATTTTTGCTTGGTGAAAAGGCATCCTGGATTACGGGACAGATATTGGGTGTAGATGGCGGAATGTCGACCATTCAAAACCTCTGATGCACTTCTCGCGAAAGGGGGAGCTCAGGGTCAAACCTTGCGTTTTGGCTCTGACTTGCCCTTTTGGTGTGATCGTTTCAGTCTATCCCGCCTACTTTCAAACCGATGCAGGTAACGGCATCGGTATTTGCTAGTATGACCGCCTTCCCATCCTGATAACGATTAAGCGCTGCAACATGAATGCTCCTTTTAAACTGCGGCCTTACCAGCAGGAAGCCGTTGATGCCACGTTGAAACACTTTCGCAAATCGGATGATTCTGCGGTTATTGTGCTGCCGACCGGTGCGGGTAAAAGTCTGGTCATTGCCGAGTTGGCCCGTCTTGCCCGACGTAAAATTCTGGTGCTGACCCACGTAAAAGAGCTTGTTGAGCAGAATCACGCCAAATACCAGAGCTATGGGTTAACGGGCGGCGTTTTCTCCGCCGGGTTAAAGCGTAAGGAAAATCAGCATCAGGTGACCTTCGCCAGCGTGCAGTCCGTATCGGCTAACCTGGATCAGTTCAGAGATGAATACTCATTGATCATTATCGATGAGTGCCATCGGGTCAGTGGTGATGACAGCAGTCAGTATCAAGTAATCATCGAGCTGTTACGGCAACAGAACGACTCCCTGAAGGTGCTCGGGCTAACCGCCACACCCTATCGCCTGGGCATGGGCTGGATCTATCGCTATCACTACCGGGGCTTTGTTCGCAGCGGTAGCGATGAACAGAATAAGCCCTTTGGGCATTGCATTTATGAACTGTCGTTGAGCTATATGATTAGCCGGGGGTATCTCACCAGGCCTGAGCTGGTTAACGCGGCGGTGGCGCAATACGATTTCTCTGCGCTGTCTCAAAACCGCTTTGGCGAATACGCCGAGAAAGACGTTAATCAGCTGCTGGGCAAACATCAGCGTGTGACTCGCGCCATTATTGAGCAGGTGATGGAACTGGCCGTTAAGCGTAAGGCGGTGATGATTTTTGCTGCAACGGTGGATCATGCGCGGGAGATCAACGGCTATCTGCCGGAACACCAGACAGCCTTGATTACCGGCGGCACCGATCTGAATGAACGGGATTCGCTGATTCAGCGCTTCAAACAGCGGCAGTTAAAGTATCTGGTGAATGTGTCCGTACTCACCACGGGCTTTGATGCGCCTCATGTGGACTTTATTGCCATTCTTCGCCCTACCCAGTCGGTCAGTCTGTATCAGCAAATCGTGGGTCGCGGTCTTCGTCTGGACGAGGGTAAACAGGATTGTCTGGTGATTGATTACGCGGGCAACAGCGTCAATCTGTTTCACCCGGAAGTGGGGGAGAAGAAACCAAACCCTGATTGTGAGCCGGTGCAGGTATTCTGCCCGGGCTGCGGTTTTGCCAATATCTTCTGGGGCAAAGCAGACAGTGAAGGCCATGTTATCGAGCACTACGGTCGCCGTTGCCAGGGGTTGTTAGAGCCTGCTGAAGAGGATGAACCTGCAGCGCAGAACAGGCGCCCTGAACAGTGCGATTACCGTTTTCGTTTCAAGGAGTGCCCACATTGCGGTGCCGAGAATGATATCGCGGCCCGTAACTGCCAGCAGTGTAAAAAAGCCATTATCGACCCGGATGATCAGCTAAGAGATGCCCTGAAACTCAAAGATGCCATGGTGATCCGTTGCGCCGGGGTCACTTTAAGCGCTCATAAAGTCAAAACCGACAGCAAAAACGAAAGCAAGCTGAGAGTCACCTATCACGGTGAAGATGGGGAAGAGCTCAGCGAGTCTTTCGATTTCAGCAAGCCGGCACAGCGCAACGTCTTTAACAAATTGTTCGGACGGCGTTTAGCGAATGGCCAGGCCCCGCAAGCGTTCAGCAGGATTGAAGAGGTGCTTGAGGTGCAAGCCTTGTTGCCTGCACCGGATTTTGTCATTGCCCGCAAACAAAAGCACTACTGGCAGGTGCAGGAGCGGATCTTTGATTATCAGGGTCACTATCGTAAGGCGTATTAAGTGTTAAGCCTGTTACGTGTTAAGTCCGCCAGTTTGTACTGACTGAACGCCACGCAATGGACCGGCACAACATAGCCTTGAATAGAATTCGCTTACGCTGGGCGAATATTCACGCAAGGCTTGCGTCGATGCCAAAAAATGCAGCTGCTGTCACAAGCGCGTCATCCTCACTGATTAGACGAGCCTGGTGGTGTTCTGCGCAGGCCAAATGCAGTGCATCCAATGTCCTGAGACTCGTTTTTCGTGTCCCGATCCAATGTTGGGCTCGTTGATAATGAGAAATTTCAATGGGGCAGAGGCAAAAACGTCCGTGACTGACATCGTCATGGAACGCACTTTCAATACGATTTGCCTGTGGATCGCTGAGCTCTCCCATGCGAACCCAACGGGCCAGTGCGCTCACAACCTCTACCTTTGTAAGATGGCTAATCAGAACCGGTCTGGTCTGTGACTGAAGTAAAGCCTGGACTCGATCACTGGCCTGTTCTTGGCGGTAATAGGGCAGTATGGCGCTGGTGTCGAAATAGAGCATCAGTAGCGCTCGCCGTCTCTGAGTTCTCGCACCACGTGTGCTGAGCTTTCCAGGGCCGGCGGTAGTGAAGCTCTAAGTTCTGAGCGGTTCGAGAACTGAATCTTTTCTGGCAGGATTGGCGCCAGGCGCGCAGCAGGTTTGCCGTGGCGGAGAATAATAATCTCTTCTCCAGTGGCGACAGCGTCTAATAAATTGGAGAGCCGTTCCCGAGTCTCCCGGACATTAATTGTTTGCATGATGTTCACCTTGATTGAGTACACAATGAGTGTACACTTTGTTGGCGATGATTCGCAATTGAACGCCATAAAGTCGTTACAGTTTTCCCAAAAATGCAAAGCGCCAATGAAAACCCCGCGTCGCTACGCTCCGATGGGTGGCAGCTTTGCTCCGGTCCGGGTGGCAGGCTTCAGGTGGAATGGGGTGTCCCCAGCCCTGCCAAAACCTCCCGAAAACTATTCAGCCCCGCCTCCAAGTTCTCAATGATTTCTTCAGCCAGTTCGTCTGGTTCTGGTAGGTTATCCAAGTCTGTCAGGCTTTTATCTTTAAGCCAGAACACATCCAGGCTGGTCTTGTCGCGGGTAACCAGTTCTTCGTAGCTGTACTTGCGCCAGCGACCATCAGGGTTGGTGTCTGGGTGCCAGCTGTCAGCGCGCTTTTGCCGGTTCTCCGGATTATAACAGGCGATAAAGTCGGCCATATCCTCGTAACGTAGGGGTTTTTTCTTCAGCGTGTGGTGCACGTTGGTACGGTAATCGTAAAACCAGACCTCTTTCGTCCAAGGGCTTGGGCTGGCCGGTTGGTTATCAAAAAACAGAATGTTTGCCTTTACGCCCTGGGCGTAAAAGATGCCGGTAGGCAGGCGTAAAATGGTATGCAGGTCAGTATTCTCCAGCAGCTTCCTGCGGATGGTTTCACCGGCACCACCTTCAAACAGCACGTTATCCGGTACTACCACGGCGGCCTTGCCGGTGGTTTTCAGCATGCTGCGGATGTGCTGCACAAAGTTGAGCTGCTTGTTCGAAGTAGTGGCCCAGAAATCCTGACGATTGTAGGTCAGGTCATCGGTTTCCTGTTCGCCTTCCTCATTGGTAAAGCTCATCGAGCTTTTTTTGCCGAAAGGCGGGTTCGCCAGCACATAGTCGAAGCTCTGAGGGCTGGCGGCTACCAGGGCATCGTTAGGCGACACAAGGCTATCACCGTCAATCTCGCCAATGTTGTGCAGGAACATGTTCATCAGGCACATGCGGCGGGTGTTGGCGACAATCTCGTTGCCGAAGAAGGTGTCATGCTTGATAAAGCTCTTCTGCGCCTTATCCAACTGGTAATTCTGTGGATCGGTCAGAAAATCGTATGCCGCAAGAAAAAACCCACCCGTGCCACAGGCCGGATCGGCGATAGTCTTGCTCGGTTCCGGGCGTAAACAGTCCACCATCGCCCGGATCAAAGCACGCGGGGTGAAGTACTGGCCAGCACCCGACTTGGTATCCTCAGCATTTTTCTCCAGCAGGCCCTCGTAGATATCCCCTTTGACGTCCGCACCCATGACCACCCATTGCGTGCTGTCCACCATATCAATCAGGCGATACAGTTTGGCCGGATCCTGGATCTTGTTCTGCGCCTTGGTAAAAATCTGGCCGAGCATTCCCTTTTGGGTACCGAGTGCTCGTAGCAGCTCCACGTAGAGCACTTCCAGCTCTGCACCCTTTTTGGTTTTCAGTGTATGCCAGCGGTACTGTTCCGGAATGCCCACATCACGGTTGTAAGGTGGTTTGGCGTACTCATCCGCCATCTTCAGGAAGATCAGGTAAGTAAGCTGTTCCAGATAATCCCCATAGCCAACGCCGTCGTCACGCAGGGTGGTGCAGAAACTCCATACTTTGGAGATGATCGGGGCACTTGCCGAGCTCATTCGGTTAAATCCTTATCGGTTTTGTCTTTCAAGGGTAAGTCGTTATCTGCCGTGTTATCGCGGTTTTCGACCAGTTTGTCGAAGTCGCTCTCGAACAAACGGTCCTGGATGATACGGTAGCTCTCGAATTCACTTTCGGCGTATTGGCGGGCCAACGCGGCGCTGATACGGCCGCGGTCCTGCAGAATGTTGCGTTCATCAAATTTCAAAAAAGCATCGAGGCGCTTCGCCCAGTCTTCCATTGTCATCGGGATTTTACGTTTGGCGCGGTCTTCCGCCAGCTCAAGGTAGGCGTTCACTATTCTGCCTAGGGAATCCAGCTCATCCTTGCTCAGGTAGTTTTTAGCCGTACCCACATCGGTCTTGAGAATCTTGCCCTCAGGCGCCTTGGCCCAACTGGTCAGCCCCATATTCGGCTTGCTGCTGTTGGCGCGCAGCTTTACCAGTTCGGCAGCGGTATGGCCATGAATGGCGTAATGCAGTTTGTTCTGCACCTTGGCAAAGAAGACCTTGGTGGTTGGCGCCTCGCCGTTGTAATCCAAGCTGGTGGCATAGATGTCGGTGATTTTCTGATAGAAGCGCCGCTCCGAAAGCCGGATTTCACGGATCTCTTCCAGCAAACGCTCAAAGTAGTCCTCACCCAGAAAGCTGCCGTTTTCCATGCGCTCGCGGTCAATCACATAGCCCTTGATCGCAAATTCGCGCAGCACCCTAGTGGCCCATTGGCGGAACTGGGTGGCTCGTAGGGAGTTGACGCGGTAGCCGACAGAGATGATGGCGTCGAGGCTGTAGTGTTGGGTGTTGTAGTTTTTCCCATCTGCGGCAGTTGTCCGGAATTTCCGGATAACTGAACGCTCATCCAATTCATTGGATTTAAATATGTTTCTCAGGTGCTCATTGATAGTGCGGACATCAACGCCAAACAATTCGGCCATCAGCTTTTGCGTCAGCCAGATGGATTCATCTTCATACCGTGCTTCGATGCTTTGCTCGCCCGATTGCCCGGTGAAAATCAAAAACTCGGCGGTGCTGTTACGGATCAGTTTATTGCTCATTGCTGCCTCCTTGCGGCGCGCCACTTGGCATAACGGTTAGCCGAAGAATAACAAAACACTGTATATGTGAACAGCATTAAGCTGACTTGTTCAGGGGGATCTCCCTCGAGCAACGGTCAAGCAAATCCAGATTAAGCCCACCAGGGCACATAGCGCATGGCTTTGTTGAATGGCGCTTCCCTAGACGGCTTCTGTCCATCCCTTCGCTTCTAATACCCGGGCAGCCAAATCAATCTGACGCTCTGAGAACTGATGTTTGCGATCATTCCAGTCATACACCTGGCGGATGGCCTGTTCCCGAGTAGAAGCTGACTCCTTCTTGATGACCCAGTGCACAGTGGATAGCAGCTCCAGACCAAAGGGCGATTCAAAGCCCTCAACCAGCTGCGCCACTTTATCAAACCGCGACAGGGTGTCCGGGTGTTGCAGAAGGAAACGGCTGGCATCGTCCACCGCACCGGGCACCAGTTGCAACGGTTTGTCTGGCGCATCGCCGCCATCGGCATAGCCAGACAGAAGGTGCCCTTCTACCGCGTTCAATACATGGCGCAGGTTCTCCGCATACGGGCCATAGCCCGCTTTTTGATATTTTAGCCGCAGTGGCTCGCCCGCCTCTTGCATGAAGTACATCAGCTTATGCACCTCCAGCAGCGTGACGGACGGATCCAGCAGGCCACCAAGATAACGGTTTACCAGTTCTACCAGCGCGGCCCTTCCGGCGGTCATCTCAGGCACCTTCCGGTTCTGCACCATCTTTTGTGCAGGCGGTGCGCCCTTGGGCTCATAAACAATCACCCGCACATCGCGGAGTAGTTGCAGTGCCGACTCAATGCGCGGCTTCACCTCTGCCCAGTCCAGACCCCCGAGGCCGCTTCCCAGAGGGGGAATAGCAATAGATTGAATCTGATACTGGTGGATCGTGTCGACAAGAGCCTTGAGTCCGACATCGATGTCTTCCATACGGCTGGCACCCCGCCAGTGGCGCTTGGTAGGGAAGTTGACGATGTAGCGTGGCGCTGTCAGTTGCCCGGTCTCAAAGACAAACATACGTCCCGGCTCAACCTGACGATTTTTACACGCGGCGGCGTAGGCCTTGAAATTATCTGGGAAGGCTTTTTTGAATTGAAGCGCAATCCCACGGCCCATGACACCGACACAATTTACGGTATTGATAATGGCGTCGGCGTCCTCACGCAGGATGTCGCCGGTTTTGTATTCGATCATCTTGGCCTCCTCCATTATCAGTAGTACCAGTCTGGTTTGATTTGCAGGTCTGGTCGGTTGGGTACACCGGCCAAAATATTTGCCACCTTCGTGTAGATCGCCTGCGAACATACCCCGACACGTTCAACAAGGTGCCAGGGGTAGCAGTTTTCCAGAAGGAACTCGGCTTGTTTGCCATCCTTGCAGGACATCCAGTTGCGCGCTTCAACAGCAGTCCAGTTTATCTCATTCAGCCTGGACAGGTCTGAACGATCTTCGAAGTAATACGAGCCTGCGTTAGAAAGGGTAAAAGCCCAGCGTTGCTGATTCGCCTCAGCCCAAGCCACAGAATCATTCAAGTCTGCCTCAAGGTGAATTATGGGGCCTTGCCCTCCCTTGTAGCCGAGATCTGGATGGTTACTCTGATAAATCATATACAACATGATAGAACGCGGGCAAAGGTAAAATGGTACACAAGCACCCACATTCAAATCGGGGTGGCTGGTCAAGGTCAACTCCGTGAGACGGCGCTGCTTGATTCCGTTCATGCCAATGGTAGTGCCTGCAGGCGCACGAGCGATGATTTGCGAATCGCTCCACAACGCCTGATCGGCGATAATCGACGCCAGGCGATCAACGTGGACGATGTGGTAGACTTTTGGTTGAGCTGGGACAGTCATTAAAATTGCTCCCACTGAGGTAATTTCATGGGCAACGTTAACTTGTCCGGCATTTGAGAGCGGCGAATATTTTCCTCGCGATGGACGGCTAACGATAAATAGGTCAGTCCTGCCCTTGCCATTTTTAATATTCTTATTGTCTTGTCATTCAGCTCTTGCATTGACAGGTGAAATGCCCACTCATCGGCAAATAATCCTTTTTCAGAGCGGTCGGTATAGTTCCATATATCATCATGGACTTTGATATATTTGTGTTCCAAATGGTTCCGAACTGAGCGCAACATAAATGCATCGGGTTCCATTGTTTTACCCAAAGCAATATTGCCATATCGGTCATTTTCAACAAAATCCTTGCTTAGCCAGTAGAGCCCTCTTAAAGGAAGATTCTGTTGATTCTGAAAACAATCACGCAAAACTGGAGAATTATTTCTATTGCCTTCTTTGAACCAAATGGACTGAAAGTTAATCGAACATTCCCGCATTCCCAACGACCAGTACTCGTTGATAAAGAATGCGATTTTATCGAATAGCGAATAAGCCATACGAAAAGCAATTTTGACCTGCTCAACGAAGATAGAGTATGCAGGATAATCCAAAGTATTGAATAGAAAAACTTTCTTATCCGAATAGTGTTTTTTGTGATTTTCAGATTCCATAATTCCTTGCCAACACAGAAAACGTGCGGAGGTAAATTCTTGTTTAATCTGGTTGAAGAACCCAATAAAATGAGGCGGCTCACCAATCGGCCGAACCATGTTAGGCAGGTTCAGAATATCTTGGGCGGCAATCGGATACGCACCAAGCTCATTAAGCGGAGACAAGAATAGTACATTATCCAAGGCCCACTCCCGGTAACGACGCTCGGTAAGTGAGCGGCCCAAGGAGTGCTCCGTAAGTGAAACATGTTGAATTGATCTAAAATCGACATTCGACTCAATTTTCTCGGCCTTTCCTACCATGTTTTTTTTAACTTCTTGGTAATCAATTCGATCCCATACGATGCCTTTGTCGGTGACCGATCGAAGTAGGCTGCACGCCTCTTTAAAAATAACAATCTGATGGCCCGCGTCATAAATATGATGTGAATACGATTCGAGGCCAAACCCAAGATTCCCGCGCGCCATCGCGAAGTTTGGCAAAACATTAATTGCGCGGGTCCAATGCTCGATTGCTTCTATCGGTCGCCCGATATGATTCAGTATATTTGCGGTATTTACCAATATTTGGCACTGCCTTGAAAGGTCAAGCGATTGAAAACCGGAAGACTGCACCGCAGAACGCAAGTAATAAATTTCGTACAGGATCTCAGGTTGATTCCATTCCCATATATTTGATCCGTTGCGGTGATTTGCATGACGGATTACTGACCAGGCATTGGCCCGAAAATAATTAAGTTCAACTAGTTGGCGTGCATCAAGATGTTCTTCTAATGCGTCGCATAGGCACAGCGCCTGCCTGGCCTGCTCAGGAAGTTCTTTGTCAGCGGCATCATCAACCAACTCGGCAATATGGTTCATTGATTCAAGCAGAGTGTGCTGGCCAAGCTCCCAATCGGTATATTTACGACTCATTCTTTCACCCTTGTCTTCACCGGAGACCGCCCGGCTCTTTCTGAATGAATACGGGCAAGCAGGGCGCTGGCGGGTTCGTCGTTGGCGTCTTGCGGGACGAGCTGGCCGGAGAAGGCTTTTTTCAAGATGGATTGGCGGAGGGTTTCGCATTTGGCAATCGAAGATTCAACCTCTGCCTCCAGCGAACCGATCAGGCTCATTGAATCATCAAGAGCTCTAATTACCATCTCCTGCTCCTCTATGCTTGGAAGAGGAACCGGGAACATGCTGAGGACGGTTTTGTTGATAGAGGCCAGATTTGTCGTTTGCTTTCCGCCTTTTTCAAAATAGTCCTTGCCGAACGTGTTTCCCCAGTGGGAGATGAATTTAGAATGAAATTCACTGGCAAAATAAGGGGACGACCGGAAAACATGGTTTTGTGTAATACAAGGCTCAACTTGCCCTTCCCATATCCAGCCACGTCCGAGCTTATCTCTATCGCCGCCCTCGTTAAAAAGGATGTCCCATTTTTCAAGCGCTAACTCGGGTAGCGCCTGCTTTTCAATTGGCATCCTTTTTATTTCTTCAAGAACCAACTCCCCACGCTGGACATTCGCTACACGGAGATATGCAACATCCACAGGATCGCTGAGTTTGCGATCTTTACTAACTGACATTCCCGATCCAATTTTGGAAATTTCAGCCAGTCTTGCGTAGCCCCAACTGGAGGGTAGAACCGGCAAAAGTGCTATTTCATCCTCAGTTATTGGCGGAAGTTCTTTGTGCTGTGAAGGCTTTCCCGGCTTTTTCCCTTCCTTGCCGTTCTTCTCCCACACCTTGACGGCGACCTGCCAGTCTTTTAGTTGCTGCTGGTAGCGAGCCTGGCGTTCCTGCTTGATGCGGGCGAGGAGTTGTTCAGGTGTTTCCAATTTGTCTCTGTTCTGTTCGCGCCATTGGGCGGTGAGCTTGCCTTCGAAGGCGTGTTTGAGCAAGGCCTGGTGGTAGACTTTGAGTTGCTCGCGGGCGGTTTTCAGGGATTCGATACCTTTGTCCAGTTCGGAGAACAGGGTTTCGATTTTGGCGACGATGCGGTGTTGTTCGTTTAGAGGGGGCAACGAAAGCGGCCAATCTTTTAGAATACCTTGAGATATATTTGGTTGAGCTCCGCCTTTTCCAGAATCAATCAGGGCTCGGCGTTCGGAAAGCAGGTAGTAGTATAGGAATTCGTTGCTTAGCAAGTCACACAGTGGCTTAGCAACAGCACAGGCCTGATTAGTCGAAGCATCTATCCCAAAAATTGAAAGCTTTCCAATCGTCGCTCCATACATTGCGATACCAACAGACCCAGCAGCGAAAATCTTCGCGCTGGATTTTTTAATTGCATCTTCGGATATATGCTCTTCAGTACCTCTTATAAATTTGTCGCCAAGTTCGCCCGTTTTTATCCAAGGGATGGAGCCATTGAAGAATTCAGGATTGCGCCGAGAAGGCGTCCCCCCAGAACCCCAGCCTGCGACGTCGCCTAAAGTTGTTACCTCCCACCCCACCGGTACTTCAATTTTCACGCCACCAACTCCCGATTCAATTCATCAATCACGTCATCCATCCCATCGCCAAATAACTGATACATTTTGCCCATGCCGCCTTTGCTGTCAAACGGTGCCATTTCCAGATCATCGCGTTCGATGTGGAAGGAGCTGATGATGTGGTCGCGGACCATTTGTAGCCAGGCCATTTGTTCCTCGTTGAATTTTTCACCGGCGCCGCTGTGGTGTTGCATGATCCAGCTTTGGAAGTTGCGGCGCACGGTGGAGGCGTAGGTCGAAAGGGTGTTGTCCAGCCCGGTGACGCGGCGGAGCAGGGCGACCAGCGCAGTCAGATCGCCGATGGGGCTGTCGCCCTTGTAGTTGTCTAGGTGGGCGTAGGCTTGCCAGACGCGCAGTGGGGCCAGCTTGGGACGGTCGCTGCGCAGGCGTTCGAGCAGCTCGCGGATCATCTGATAGGTAATGTCGCTGCGACGGGCCGGGGTCTGGAAGTAGATGCTCAGGGCTTCTATGTTGTCGCGGTGCTCTTGCAGGTAGTCGGCAAACTCCTGGGTGAGTGCCTTGGCGTTGTCTTCGGTGTCGCCTGCCCACTCTGCAGTGATAACACTGTCTAGGTCGTCGTGGACGAGGGTTTGTTCTTTATCGCGGCGGATGCTGTCAATCAGTTCCACCAGCTCGCCGTTGAATACATTGGCGGCGTGACCGACCAGTTGTTCGCGGGCCTGATCGCGGGCGCTGTCACCGGGGTTGGTGCCTTCTGGTTGCCCGGCGAGGGTCAGGGCTGTTTGCTCGATGGTGTCCGGGTTGATGGCGTTGAAGAGTTCGCCAACAATCAACAGCAGCGGTTTGCCCCCGGCTTTTTCACTGATGCGGGCGCGCTCCTTGTCGTTCAGTTGCTTGTCGAGCCGTGCCAAGCGGCCTGCCAGCGAGCTGACGGTGTCTTCGTCGTGCTGGCCCATCATTACGCCCATGGCGAGATTCTTCAGCGAGACCCCGGGTTTGGTGATCAGCGGCTGGCTGGCGGTTTTCAGGGATTTGGTCACGCCGATGGCATCGACAATCACATAATGGGTTTTGGCCGTCGTGGCGGAGGGCGTGACTTTTTTCAGGCTGTCGGCATCCAGGGTGCGAGTGCCGCGGCCTTTCATCTGCTCGAAGTAATTGCGGCTTTTGACGTCGCGCATGAACAGCAGGCATTCCAGTGGTTTGACGTCGGTGCCAGTGGCAATCATGTCTACGGTGACGGCGATGCGCGGGTAGTAATCGTTGCGGAACTGGGCGAGCAAAGATTTCGGGTCTTCCTCGATCTTGTAGGTGATCTTTTTACAGAACTGATTACCCTCGCCAAACTCCTCGCGCACGGAGTGGATGATGTCGTCTGCGTGGCTGTCGGTTTTGGCGAAGATGAGGGTTTTCGGTACTTCTTTCCGTCCGGGGAATATGTCCGGTAGTTTTTCTTTGAAGGTACGAATCACGGTGCGGATCTGGTCCGGGTTGACGATATTGCGGTCCAGTTGTTTGCCAGCGTAGGTTTCGTCTTCATCCTGAATCTCCCACCGCTTTTTTCGGGTCAGGCGTTCGCGCTTTTCTATCTGCTGCTTGGCGGTGAGGGTGCCGCCCTGTTTGGTCTTTTCGGTTTCGATGACATAGATTTCATTACCCACGTTGACGCCATCGGCTACGGCTTTTTCGTGGTCGTATTCGCTGACGACGTTCTTGTTGAAGAAGCCGTAGGTGCGGTTGTCCGGTGTGGCGGTGAGGCCAATCAGGTAGGCATCAAAGTATTCGATCACCTGGCGCCACAGGTTGTAGATCGAGCGGTGGCATTCGTCAATCACAATAACGTCGAAGAACTCCGGGGGAATCTTGTGGTTATACACCACCGGCAATGGGGTTTTGCTCAAAAGGTTGGCGCCGGTCGGCGGACTTTCCTCTGTGGCTTCATCCAGCTCTTCACCCTTGAGCAGAGAGTACATGCGCTGGATGGTGCTGATGCTGACCTGGGTGTCGGTGGCCATAAAAGACGATTTGAGCCGCTGTAAGCTGTACAGCTCGGTGAACTTGCGGTTGTCGTCATTGGGCAGGAAAGCCATGAATTCCTGCTCGGCCTGTTCACCGAGGTTTCTCGTGTCCACCAGAAACAGGATGCGTTTGGCACCTGCGTGTTTCAGCAGCCGGTAGGTGGCAGTAATGGCGGTAAAGGTTTTGCCGGAGCCGGTGGCCATTTGTACCAGGGCGCGGGGCTTGTCCTGCTTGAAGGATTTTTCCAGATTGGTGATGGCGGTAATCTGACAGTCGCGCAGGCCGTCATGAACCAGTGGCGGAAGCTGTTGCAAGCTGGCGCGCAAGGTTGTGGGCTGACTCAACCATTCTGCCAAGGTTTCTGGCCGGTGGAAGTTGAAGATTTCCCGTGAGCGAGGGGCAGGATCTCCGCCGTCGGTGAACCGGGTAATGACACCGGTGCTTTCGTATACAAAACGCAGGGCTGTTGGGTTGTTGACCCATTTCAGGGTCGCATTGGCATAACCCTGCGACTGATCCTCAACCATCGTAATCTTATGGCCCCAATCTTCCGGCTTGGCCTCAATCACGCCAGCGGCTTGTTTAGCCACAAACAATACATAGTCGGCTGGGCCAACGTCGGTCTGGTATTCACGGACGGCTATTCCGGGGCCAGCATTCAGGTTGATCGATTTCTTATTCTGCACCAGCCAGCCGGCTGCAATCAGCTGGCTGTCTATCCGGTCACGAGCCTTTTGTTCCGGGTTCTGGTTTGCCGAGGGCTTGCTCATACGGACTCCATGTTTTTATCCCGGTGAGCCTTGGCAATGCCCTGTCTCATGAGAAATACTTCGGCAAATTCCTGATAGAGCAAAAAACTTACCCTGTTGCCGCAGGGTTGTCGATGTTCAGGCAGCTGGTTTATCACGGTACACTGCAGTTAGTGTTCACACTTCCCTGCAAGGTGCTGCCCCCTCTGGAGTTGGGTCAGCATGTATAATTTTTCGCCAGTGTAGCAGTTATCGCGGTAGCGCATGTCGCAACAGAAAAACAGGACAGATTTATTTTTCGGTTGGGTTTTATTGAACTGTGTTCCCAGACGTGCCGTGGCACAATGCGTTAAAACAAAGGACGTTAAAACATGAAATGGCGATTCAGAAAGAGCTTAACCAGCTTGTGAGTGCTAAATTTCTGAAGCTTTCTGACTCTGGTGTTGAATACTTGGCCTGATTTTTCTGGTTCTGCTGTTTGGAATCGGTGCTATCGCAGTGAATGCTGTTTCGAACTTTTTTACGGGAGCAGCCGCGCTGGCCGCTTAATACCCGATCACAACTCCCGGCGATTCTGCCAAGGCTTCTCGGGAGAACTCGTATTCCGGGCTACCGCAATGCGCTGGTTGGCCCGGCCGAGAATCTTTTTTTGCAGTTTCGTTTCCCAATCCAGTGCCACCTTGTCGGTTGCGTTCCAACTGCGGTTAAACAACAGTTTGCTGGCTGCAACAGCATCCGGAGACCGCTCCGTTAGTTCTCGGGCAAAGGTAAGAGCGTCAGCCATCGGGTCATCGCTGATTCGGGTAACCAGCCCCATCGCCTTTGCCTCGGTGCCATTGAAGCGACGCGCGGTCATGGTTAGCTCTTTGGCAAGATCGATAGGGATCAGTTCGCGCAGGGTCACCGCCAGGCTCATGTCTGGGATCAGTCCCCACTTACTCTCCATAACCGAGAACTCGCAGTCGGCGCTAGAGAATCGGAAATCGGCCCCCAATGCAATCTGCAAACCGCCGCCAAAGCAGTAACCGTGGGTAACGGCAATAACCGGCGCAGGCACGTCGCGCCAGAGGTATCCAATATCCTGGGCGAGATTACTGATCTTGCGCCCTGGCTTGAAAAGTAGTTTGAGGAAGTTCACCGGGTTTCGGGAAACGGTTTTTATGTCCAGGCCGGAGCAGAAAGCCTCGCCTGCGCCACACAGAATAATAACGCGCACGCTGCGGTCT
This sequence comes from Marinobacter sp. LV10R520-4, assembly GCF_002563815.1. Lineage (NCBI taxonomy): Bacteria > Pseudomonadati > Pseudomonadota > Gammaproteobacteria > Pseudomonadales > Marinobacteraceae > Marinobacter > Marinobacter sp. LV10R520-4. Next base: position 2,557,984 of record NZ_PDJM01000001.1, read on the forward strand.
TTTTTCAGCGTTTTGGCGGCTTTAGTAACGGCATCGAACATGGGCATGTCCAGACCGTTGTATTTGTCTGGTCTGTTCAAGGTTACCGTGGCAATCCCGTCCTCGATATCGATCAGTACCCGTTCCTGTTTTTGCGGCTGTGCTTTTGGTTGCTGTGCTTTTGGTTGCTCTACTTTTGGCTGCTCTAGTTCTGGCTGCTCTACTTCTGGAGAGAGGCGTGCGCTCATATCGTTGGTTCCGTTCGTTAGTAGCGTCATGCATTCGTCAACGCCACTATATTAGTCTGATGCTACGCTTGAGCAAGTCAAAGCGGAGCGGGCTATGGGGGTTGCCTGCACGCTTATGCGCTCAGACATATCAGCGACAAGTCTTTCTCCAGCCGGTAAGCGTCGAAATCCCGGGCCATAAATAGCGGCCCCCGATAGTGTTGCATGGCTTCGGCTGCCAATTGGTTGATGTTGGGTGTGACGCCCGGCGCGGACTGGTAGCGCGAGCTGAAGTGGGTAAGTACCAGGTTAGGCAACTGGGCCTGTTGAGCAAACCGGGCCACCTGTTCTGCGGAGCTGTGCTGTGGCCAGGGGCCGACCCGGTTGGATACGTCCTGAGTGTAGGTGGCTTCGTGAATCAGCGCATGGCTGCCCTTGCAGGCGTCGGTCAGTAGGCCGGGGTCGTCATTGTCACCGGCGACGATCAGGCGGCGGGCAACGCGGGGAATCTGTGTGTAATCGTCGCTTCTTAGCAAGCGGCCATCCTCCAGCGTTACGTCATTGCCTTTCTGCAACTCGCCCCAGCTGGGCCCGGGTGCGATGCCGTCCTCGTTCAGCTTGTCCTGCAACAGTTGTCGTTCTATGTTTCTTTCAGTGAACACGAAGGCGCGGCAAGGTACTCGATGGGACAGCGCTACGTTCGTCACCCCGAAGTCTTGATCCTGCCAGTAAAAATCCGCTGCTTCGGAATCGATGAAGTTCAGGGTATAGCCGAGGCTGGAGTCGCTGTTTTCGAGCGTCGCGTTGATGAAGTGTTGGGTCTGTACGGGGGCGATGATGTCCAGAGGTCCTGTGCGGCCGAGCATGGAGGCGCTGGTGAGCAGCCCCGGCAGGCCGAAGGTGTGGTCACCGTGGATATGGGTGATGAATATCGCCCGCAATTGCATCACCGAGTAGTGAGCGCGTAGCAGTTGGTGCTGGGTGCCTTCGCCACAGTCCACCAGGTACCAGGGTTTGTGGCCAGAGTGCGACAGGGCCAGGGCGGTTACGTTGCGTGAACGTGTCGGCGTTCCGCCAGACGTGCCCAGAAAGGTGAATTCCATCGTTCCTCATTTTCGTTCAGCTTTGGGTCAACGCGGCGCTGATCGTGCCGCTGTTTTGCAGGATTTCGCGTTCATCAAACTTCAGAAAAGCATCCAGGCGTTTCGCCCAGTCTTCCATCGTCATCGGTATTTTACGCTTAGCGCGGTCTTCTGCCAGCTCAAGATAGGCGTTGACTATTCTGCCCAGGGAATCCAATTCATCCTTGCTCAGGTGGTTTTCAGCGGCACCCACATCGGTTTTGAGTATTTTGTCTTCAGGCTGTTATTGGTAATCAGGATGCGCGTCTTTTGCGAGACAAGGACAAGGCGTGTGCCCGGTATCAGGTTTTAAAGGGAGACGTGCATTGAATCAGACAGGATTACTGACCGCGTAGAACGACGCCAAGGGGTTTGGTTTCATTACGCCGGAGGGCGGTGGTGAACGGGTCTTTGCTCATATCAGCACTTATGCGGGCCGGGGTCGCCCGGTTTCCAATCGCAAGGTGACGTACAGCGTTGGCAGCGACAATAAGGGGCGGCCAGGGGCAGTGCGTTTCCAATATGCGGGAGCAGCACAGATCGGCCCCGCATGGACGCAGGTGTCTGGGTAGCGGGTGCGGCTGGCCCGGTGCGCTGATGGCCCAGCAGATTTTTCGACATAAAACGCGGAAAGGCAGTTATCGGTTTGTGTTCTGGCTGGCGGTTCTGGCAAATGTGGGCGCCTTTGGTTGGCTACTTGTTGCTCCGGAGGCCATGAGTTTCAGGTAGGGGTTGGGCTTTGATTTGTCGACGGCGTTACCATTAACATTCTGATCAAAGCTGGACCAGCTTTGGGTGACACGAAGAGGCTATCACAGCTTGAAGTTTGTGCTCTCGAGGGTATGATATTGTCATACGAAACGCCTTGGAGTTTTGACACTTATGAGCATGCATCGCAAGACAATCACGTTGACAGAACAGCAAGACCATTGGGTCAAGGGCCAGATTAAGAGCGGAAATTTCGGCAACGACAGCGAGTACATTCGCGATCTCATTCGCCGCGATCAACAATCACAAGAACGTATTGCCACTCTACGTCAGGCCCTGAAAGATGGAGAGGCGAGTGGAGCTCCCAGGTCGCTCAACATGGCAGCCGTTAAAAAGGCAGCGCGTGCCAAATCAACGGTTGCAGAATGACTCTGACGCTAAGAGTCACGCCTCAGGCAGAATCAGATTTCGTCAGCATTTGGTTGTACACCGCCGATGCCTGGGGTGTGAAGCAAGCTGACGACTATCTTGATCAGCTTGAAACCGGGATGGGGCATTTAACAGTACACCCATCGCTGGGTGTTGATTGCAGTCATATTCTCCCCGGTTATCGAAAAATCCGAATTGAGCATCATGACGTTTTTTATCGGGTACTTGTTTCAGAAATTTTGGTGGTTCGTGTGCTTCATGAAGACATGGATGCCCCGTGCAGACTCCTGGATTAGTTTATAGCATGGGGTTGAGTTGAGGGGCCAGATTATTATGGAGGCAAAACGCAAGACCTGACCCTGAGGACACAAAAGCTCAAAGCGCGTCATCAAAAACGTCAGCAACCGGCGAAACCACTTGCCGTATGTGTGGCTGCGCCAGACCAGTCCGTTAATCACAAAGTCATAACGGATCAGGTTCGGTATGAGCAAAATTCTGGAGTAGACAATTGCGAATTCCAGACTGTTCTTCCGGTAAAGGCTGCCTGACGCTCCTGATCCGCTGCCGTGGTGAGCATTGCTAAGCTGAAAAAGACAGTTCATTACCCTTAATCGAACAGGCTCATACGCTTCATAACGTTATCGCGCTTGATTTTCCAGTGGAAGATCGCACCAGACACGTGCAGCACCACCAACGCTAAAATGATCCAGCCCAGCCATTCATGCAGCATATAGAGCAGCTCAGAGAGCGGTTCATCCTTGCCAATGAACCCAGGCAACTGCCAGAGGAAGAATTCCACCGGGAAGCCGCCGCTGGCTGTAGCTGCCCAGCCGATTAACGGCTGGGCAATTAGCGCTAAATAGAGCAGGTGATGGACGCTGCTACTGACGATTCTCTGAAAGGTATTCAGGGGCGGGACATGATCTGGCACCGCAAAGGCCAGGCGCGTAATAACACGCAGTATCATCAGCAGTAATATCAACACCCCTAGCGTCTTATGACCACCGTATAGCACGTTCGTCAGCGTTTGGCCCATCAGGTCGACGGCGCTGTCAAAACCGAGGAAGCCCAGGGTTAAGCCGCTGGCTAAGGAGAGCAACACCGTGCCAGCCACTAACCAGTGGAGTAGTCGGTGGGGATAAGCATAGCGATTCAGTGCTTGCATGTGGCGCTCCTGATAACCATTTATTTCACTGTAGTTTAGTCACTGAAACGGCTTTGCGCTGATTAAAACATCGCGAAAAGAAGGCTGGATTTATTTTTTGAGTAGATGCGGCCGCTTGCCTTTCACCTGCCAACGCCAGAGCCATTCCAGCGGGCCGTAGTTAAACAGCCTGAGCCAGATCGCACTGACGATCATCTGCGTCATAAAGAGCACGACGGAAAACAGCATTAACCCGGCGAGGGAAATGGTGGCAAACCGGCCGCCACCAAAACCGTAGAATATGCTGATGCACACCGCCGATTGCAGAACGTAGTTTGTCATTGCCATTCGGCCAACCGGAGCAAACGCCGAGCGAACTCCACGTGTGAAGATGCCGTTGCCGCGCCACCATAGCAACAGAATGGCTCCATAACCCATGGCAAGAAGTGGCGGGCTGGCGACATCTTCTGCAATTGCTATAAACCGTCCGGTCGTGGTTTCGGTTTGAACACCTGCACCAGCCATGGCAAGTGCAACACCCGCCCCAAGTCCGGCAGCGGCCACTGCCGCCAGCAGCTTGATATGCCCGGTATTGCTTTCAGCCAGGTGCAGCCGCGCCGCAGCGGCGCCGAGCAGGAACATCGCAAGCACGCGAAGTGGGCGTAAACCTTCCAGCCGATCCATCAGCACGCTGACACTCAGATAAGCATTGGCCCTGATAACCTCAAAATAACTGCTTCCGCTGAGAGCGGGAACGTTTTCCTGCAGCAGCCGAAGCGCCAGTTCTCCCCGGCCCGCCGGTAGCCCCAGTTGAGGCCCGAACCAGAGCGCAACCCCCACCGCTAGCAGCAGCCCAAAGGCCCAGATGACAAGAGCTCCCGGCCGTGCGTTTAGGAATGCCCCGAGAAATACCCCCATCACGGCGTAGAGCATCAGAATATCCCAAGGTGAAAACAATAAAGAATGGGCCGTACCGATAACCAGCAGCCCCAGCATGCGCCTGAGATGACAGCGCACGGGCCCCTGCTCGATCTTCTGGGCCAGCATCATAAAACTGTAGCCAAACAGCAGTGAGAACAGACTGAAGAATCTGGTGCGCACCAGGGTGTCCAGCCAAGTGCCTATGGATTGATCCCATTCGGACCAGGCCAGTGCCTGCCTCGTTTCCAATGCGACAAATCCCCAACCGGAAAACACCTGTACGTTGATCAGCAGAATGCCCAGGATTGCAAAACCTCGCAGAGCATCCAAGCTGTCAATCCGACCACCGGTTTGTGTCACTTCGTCCCTCCATGTGCGTATTTAATCAGTTAGACATTAGTGTTTTCAGGACTGGATAGCCATAGGCTGTAATGTCTTGTAATGGGCGTTTGATTGACAGTATGGAAAGCCAAAGCTCAGCATATACGCGATCGCGGTTTGCCGCCCCCTCAACAGGAGAGTCCATGAAACATCGGAAAACATTGACGCACTTGAGCGCAATGGTAGTTACCCTTTTTGCTTTCAGTTCCCTGGCGATGGCTCAGCGCGATGACTGGTCAGCATCGCTGAAAGAAGACATAGAAGGGATTGATGCGGCCTTTTCGGGGGAGCTTGGCGTGTACGTCAGGCACCTGTCTGATGATCAAACGGTCGCCCACAACACCGGGCAGGACTGGTATCTCGCCTCCACCGTAAAGATCCCGCTCGCAATCGCCTTGATGCAACGTGCGGAAAATGAGGGCCTGGATCTCGAGCAGAAGCTCACGCTCCGCGACTCGGATTATGTGGATGGCAGTGGCGATCTTTTGTGGGTAGGCCCCGGTGCCCAATACAGTCTGGAAGAGCTCAACAGACGTTCGATTGAAGACAGTGACAGCACTGCAACCGATATGCTGATGCGCTTTCTCGGCGAGGAGTCCTTCAATGAGCAAACGCAGGCAATGGCCCCTGAGGGCATGGGTCCCATCACTACTATTCTGCAGGTACGTTACGATGCTTACAGTGAAGTACACCCCAGTGTCTCCAAACTCAGCAATCGCGATTTCATCGAGCTGAAAATTGCAGACAGCTATCAGGCGCGATACACCATGTTGCTTGAAAAACTGTCCGTAACACCGGCAGAGGCAAAAGCGGAGGGTATTCACCAAGCTTTCGAGCGCTATTATGAGCGGGGCATCAATTCAGGCAGCCTTGAATCTTTCGGGCGGCTACTTGAGCAACTGGTGAAGGGCGAACTTTTGAATGAAGCCCACACTGAGCGTCTAATTGGTTATCTCTCAGAGATCACCACGGGCGATCACCGGATTGCGGGTGGGATGCCCAGGGGCGTTCGTTTCGCCCACAAGACCGGAACTCAGGTAGCCCGGTCTTGTGACATCGGTGTACTGAACCCGCAAACACCCGAGGATGCGTTGGTTGTGGCGGTTTGTGCCAAAGATTACGTTACGCTTCAAGATGCTGAAAAGGCCTATCAGGCCATCGGTAGAGCTCTGCAAAAGGCCGGGTTGCCGAGGCAGACCTGATGCACCCAAAGCACTAACGGGTTTTGGTGAAATAGGCTGTGCCGGAGCTCCAGCGGCTGTGACTTTGGTGCGCTTTCAGCTGAATTAATATTTATCCCAGCTACTCAGCTATTCACCCTGCAGGCGCCCAAAGGCCCTTTAACTGGCCAAGCAACGATGAGCTAATCCCTTGCTCGCCCAGGAAGCCCAAAACAATCGGTACAAATTGCTGAATCATGGCGCTGTTCATGCCCAGCGCCGAGAAGGTCGACTGCACTCCGCTCATGGACGAAATATTAGGCAGCAGGCTTTTGCCCAGACTGCTGCCTCCACCCAACAGGCTGGACAGGCCCGGGGCTTCGCTCGTGAGCGAGCTCATAGCGCCGGTGCCGAGCTGGTTTTGCGCCAGCTTTAATAATGCACCGGTACCACCAACCGCCTGAGCGTCGGTGACGCCGAGTTGACCCTTGAGCTGCCCCAGCAATTGCCGGGCTTCACCGCTGACTTCCGTTGATGAGAAAAGTGCTTGGGCTCCGCTGGATAAAGGGTCATTCAGGCTGAAAGCGCCAGCGGTCGGCGCCAGCAGATAGATGCTCGAAACAAGGAGGAATTGCTTGAGAATAGCGCTCATTGAGTTGCCCCGGGGCGTGTATGGTCGACGTGCTTCTCTGTTAGTGGGGGTGCCTGGCGCAAAATTAAAGCCCCGGGCTCTCGTTCGCTCCGGTGTTTACGGCCTTCATTTTACTGCACGGCTGGAACAGGCCGCCGCTGCCGTTGCCTGGATGCTGAACAATACCGACATCAGCTCGGTGGGGGCGCGACGGCAAGGTTGATAGAACACTACGAGGTTGAGAGAACGCTACGAGGTTGAGAGAACACTACGAGGTTGAGAGAAAACTACTAAGGTTGAGAGAACACTACTAGGTCGAGAGAACACTATGGACAGGGAAACGGGTGGTCCGAAGTACGATTCAAACCGGAGAAAGAATCCAGCGGCGTTCTTCCGTGAATTTTTGCGAAAACCCAGCCAGGTGGGCTCTGTTATCCCCAGTTCGCGATTCCTTGAGCAGCGGATCATCGAGGCATCGGACTTGTCCGCCGCCAGGCGGGTAGTGGAGCTTGGACCCGGCACCGGTGGAACCACGCGAGCGTTTCTGCGGCACCTGGGCCAGGATGCACAACTGCTTTCAATTGAGTTGAGCCCCTTTTTTCATGAACTGCTCGGCGAGATCGCAGACCCACGATTCACCCGCCACCTGGGCAGCGCTGAGGATCTCGCAGCTATTCTGGCGTTGCACCACATGGGCAAACCGGATGTGGTTATCTCTGGCATCCCCTTTTCGAAAATGCCGGAAGCCGTTGCTTGCCGGGTGGCTCAGGCGGTGAAGGGCAACCTGGCTGAGGGCGGGCGCTTCATTGCCTATCAGTTCCGTCGGGATGTAGCCCGGATTACCAACCCGATCATGGGAACACCTGTCAGCTGTACGCTGGAAATGCGGAATATCCCGCCGATGCGGGTTTTTCGTTGGTGTAAAAATTCCATTACCAACGACGCTGCAATTGCTGATACATCCGCCAGCCTATCCAGCCGGAGCCAAGTAAATACGGTATAGCTCCCAAAACCCACATAATTAACCCTGCCAGCTGCTGGTCCTGCAGGCTGCGCCCGGCTCCGTATAAAGGGCTCTGAGCGAAGGTGAGCATTGCCCCCAGAAAACCGGTATGCATCAGAGTTAACAGCAGTGCAAGCAAGGCCCAGCCCACGGTGCGCCGGGGGCATTTCAGTACCGACCACCAGAACAGGCCAGCGGTGGCCAGAAAACACCCGTGCTCTACCAGATGCCACCAGGGGTTCTCAAGGGCCAGACGGTAAAACTGAGGAATGTGCCAGAACCAGATCATCCCACCATGGATGTACGCCATATAAACCGGATGTTGAACCAGTTTAAGCATGGGCTGCCACAGGCGTGTCAGCAATCGCCCGCTCCCTGCAGCAAGTTGGGGCAGGGGCCTCGACAGTACCCACAAAGGCGCAATCACCACCATGAACATCATGTGCTGAATCATGTGGGCTGCGGCGCTGCTTTGTGCCCAATGGTCAAGCGGTCCCCATATGGTGAGAAAACTGACAACCATGGTGCTGTGAAAGCTCAGGGCTTGCGGCCAATGAGGCGCTACCCGCCGTGCACCTGTCACATACGCTAACCAGACAAGGCCGAAGATGCCTAGCCCGAGCACGGCTGTTAGCTGCTCTGCGCCTCCACTGGTTATTGGGCTATGGCCAAAGGCAGGTTCGCTCAGGCCAAGCAGCGCCGCACCGCGCCACGGCCCATTGCGCAGACTCAAACACACGGTGGCAGAAAGACACCTGGCATCGTCAGCATCAGCGATGCAAAGGCCGATACCAGATAGACTGAGGCAGATATTTTGCTGATAAATGGGTTCACGGCTTCAGCCCCGGCGATGTGCGGCGGTGATGAGGCCTTCCAGCATCCGTAGGCACACGCCAAAAGATAACCCGCCACGATGAACGCCAATATCAGCGAAGCTGCATTTACCCAGGTCCAGGCACCCGCTTCAGCATCCGGAGGTGCGAAGGCACAGGCGACCGACAAACCGCCATAGAGCAGCACGAACCAAAGCGCCCATATAATCAGCCCCAGCACCAGGTTTACCGGATGAAACGGTGAGGGCTTCATTGTGCCCCCCAGGCCATCGGCAACAACAAAAACACAGCGAAACTGAGCCAGAAAACGCCCAGGGTATACACCCAGAACGGCTGAATCACGCCATTCAGCCCGCCGCACACAAAGACCACCAGAAATCCGACGATCCACAGCATCGGCAGGTGAAACACCACTTTGCCCTGCCACAGTGTCGCCAGCCAGGCAAAAATTTGGATGGCCGTGGGAATCGCCACCAGCATGCTGGCCATCGAGAAGAAGGCCTGGGCCAGTTGCGGAATGTCCACAGTAAACATGTGATGAACCCAAAGGCCAAAGCTGATAAACCCCATCGTAATAATACCCAGCACAATCAGCAACTCGATGGCCGTCTGCATGGAAGGCGCGACGGTTGTGTCTGCTTGGAGTTGTTGTCTGACGTTTGCCAGCGCAGCGTCGACATCAATGTTACTGATCTTCATGGGTCTGAGTACCGTCGAGTGATTCATTATCATCGCACGACTTTTTCAGGTCGAATTTTTCGTCCTGAGCGCGGATTTGACGGGGTTTTTCAAATCGACGTCGCCCCGGGGATGGACAACAAAACGAAAGGGCCGTGAAGGGATCTTGGAGGCTTTGCGCGTCGCTTAATGGGTTTGCGTTGAGTGTGGCCTAAATTCATAAAATTGGGGCCAAAACCCTGTCAAGAACTTTTTTAGAAAATTTGAGCTGAATAGTTACTGATCTGCTTCCTGTCGGGTTTGGAAGGCATCACTGAATGCAGCAGCGAGTATCCCGGTTGGCATTGCGACAATACCGATGCCTGAAATAGCCGTGAGACTGGCAAAGAACTTACCAGCAGCGGTGATTGGTGTGACGTCTCCGTATCCCACGGTTGTTAAAGTAGCAACGCTCCACCAGAGAGCCCTTGGGATACTTCCAAAGTCTTCAGGTTGCAGCTCTGCCTCAAACAGATAAAGAAACGCGCTGGAGACGAGCAGCAGGATAAAGGCGATGGTCGCGCTCATGAGCAGCTCGAACTTGCGTCTGGCGGTAGCTTCCCAAAGCAGGTCCCAGGCCTGTGTGAAGCGACCGAGTCGAGATACTCGGAGAATCCTGAATATGCGGGTCAGCCTGAAGTAGAAGGCCAGAGAGTTAGAGACGAAAGGCGCAAGGAACGATAGCAGTGCCAGTAAATCGAAAATAGCCCATCCGGATTTCATGTAGCGGAGCCGCCCAAATGCCCCGGCGTACTTTGGGTTCTCGGAGGCAACGTATACCCGGAGGCCATACTCAATGACAAACAGTGCAAACAGAATGCGCTCTGATATCACAAAGAAGTATGGGTAAGCCTCTCTAATCGGACGCTCGGTCTCAATGACCGCCAGCAAGACCGAGACAATGATCAGTACGCATATTGCAAAGTTGAAGGGGGATAGCCCTTTTCTGTTCCAAGCTGTGGTGTCTACATACCTGTAGAGAAGCTGACGCATTGCTGTTCCTTTCGATGATTGCGCGTTTCCGTAGCCATAGAACCTCGCTGATACGGGCGCCAGTGAAGGAACAAAGCCATGGCGCCCAGCGTCTGATATTGGCTGTCGCTTGCTTAACCCTTTGTCTTTTAGGGAATCTAGTACTTTGGAGTATTGCGACTACCTGCTCTCTTGTGTATGCCTGAATAGGCCGTGATTCCGCAACACTTGCTTTGACGCTGATCCCCTTGGTTGGATCGCTGGACAGTATCTCCTCTTTCATTGCCAAACTGTAGACATTGGACAGGGCGATTAGACAGTTGTCATTGATGGATTTCGCAGCTAGTGCCCGCCCCTTAGGGTTTGCCCTTATGTCTCCCTGTTGGAGTGCTTCAGCGAATGCCCGGATATCTTGTCTGGTGACGACTGAAGCAGGCTTGGCTTTGAGGAAGTTGTACGCTCTCAAAATATACGTCCGCCAGCCGCCAGCTGTTCTCGGAGCGAGGTTCATGCCTTAAGCGTACCGGGTGAATAGTTCAGGGAGGTTTAAGGACTGGTCAATGTTGGCGGTTGTGTAACTTGGTGGCGACCAATCGGCATCACCGAATAGCTGAGCGTATGCAGCTCGATAGGCGGCCAGCTCCTGCTCAATCTCTGCTAAGGCGATGAGAACGCGACTTCTGTCTTCTTTGGGGTCTGGCGCTTTCAGTGAGCGCTTGATCTCTCGCTGGCCGATGATGGGGCGGAGGTCATCCGGTACGCGCTTGCGTATCCAGTAATTGGGACTATTGTTTCAACGGAATGGTGAGCACATTTTCAAACCCACAAAAAAATCTCGATGTACCAGTTTAATGTACCAGCGAGATGTTTAAGCTATTGAATATGGGGTAATTCGTTGATCTGATAGGCCATTCAATCAGAATGGTGCCGAGGAGAGGACTTGAACCTCCACGCCCTTGCGAGCACTAGCACCTGAAGCTAGCGTGTCTACCAATTTCACCACCTCGGCAGGTGATTCGCAGGATGTCTGATATTTGAAAATCAGAGTCTTCCGCCGCCAGTTAAAGTTGCCTTCAACCGATGGCGCGTACTTTAATGATTCGCCGAAAAGCTGTCAAACACTTTTTTGAAAAAGGCCGATATGTTTATTTACCTTCCTTGAAGCAGTAAAAAGAAAGGGCTACGAGTCTGTCCAAGTGTAAATACTGATGCGCTTTCTACCTGCTTTATAAAGCCTGCGTATCAGGCAGTTTCGGCGAACCAGCGTTATACTGTTATGCTAGCGCCCATTGACTCAATACAGTTGTGCCGCTGAGGCACAGATAGCAAACAAGGATCCGAATGGTTTCCAGTAAGAAGACATCCAACGACCCCCACGCCAACCGTGAGGCCCAGAATTACGACAACCCGATTCAGAGCCGCGAGTTCATTCTTGCGCATCTGAAAGATCGGGGTGCGCCGGCCACACACGAAACCCTGTGCGAAGAACTGGGGCAGTCGTCCGAAGAGAGTATTGAAGCCCTGCGCCGTCGCCTGATTGCGATGTGCCGCGACGGTCAGCTTATTTGCAACCGCCGCAACGCCTTTTTGCCCATCGAAGAAGCCGACCTGGTGACCGGCCGGGTGACTGGCCATAAAGATGGATTCGGTTTTTTAATTCCCGATGGCGACGGCACCGACCTGTTTTTGACCGCACGCCAGATGCGCCAGGTGTTTCACGGCGACCGTGTGGTTGCCCGGGTTGACAAAGTAGACGATCGCGGTCGCCGTGAGGGCGTGATTGTTGAGGTGTTGGAGCACCGCACCACGCAAACCGTCGGCCGTTTCTTTAAGGAAAGCGGCATTACCTTTGTGGTGCCTGAAAACGCCCGCATCAACCACGAAGTATTGATACCCGACGAGATGGCCGGTGCAGCACGTCATGGCCAGTACGTGGTGGTCGACATCATTCGCCAGCCCACCCTGCGCAGTCAGCCCACTGGGCGCGTCACCGAAATACTGGGTGAGCATATGGCTCCGGGCATGGAAATTGACGTGGCGATTCGTGCCTACGACATTCCCCATTCCTGGCCGGACGCGGTGGGTGAGCAAACCGCGGCCATTTCGGAACAGGTCACCGATGCTGACAAGCGCAATCGCGTGTGCATTCGCGAACTGCCGCTGGTGACCATTGACGGCGCAGATGCGCGGGATTTTGACGATGCCATTTATTGCGAACCGCGCCCGCGCGGCGGCTACCGCTTGCTGGTTGCCATTGCCGATGTGTCGCACTATGTGCGCCCGGGCTCAGCGCTGGATGACGAAGCGCTGAATCGCGGCACCTCAGTGTATTTCCCAGACCACGTAGTGCCCATGCTGCCGGAAAAGCTGTCCAACGGTTTGTGCTCACTGAACCCGGAAGTGGATCGCCTGTGCATGGTGGCGGATATGACCATTAGCGCCGCGGGCAACATCAGTAGCTACACCTTCTACCAGGCGGTAATGAACAGCCACGCGCGGCTGACTTATAACAAGGTCAGCGACATTCTGGAGCACCCCGAGTCCCCCCGTGGTATCGAGCTGAGCAACCAGTATTCCGCCGTATTGCCCGAGCTGCACAATTTGTACGGCCTGTATAAGCTGCTGCGCAAGGCGCGCACTGAGCGTGGTGCCATTGATTTTGAAACCACCGAAACCCGTATAGTATTTGATGCCGCACGCAAGATTGAAGAAATCGTGCCGGTGCAGCGCAACGACGCCCACAAGATTGTGGAAGAATGCATGCTGGCGACCAACGTGGCTACCGCGCGCTTTCTGAAAAAGCACAAAATGCCGGCGCTCTATCGAGTGCATGATGGTCCATCGGAAGAACGTCTTGGTTCCCTGCGGCTGTTTTTGGGCGAGTTAGGGTTGCAGCTTGGCGGTGGTGACAAGCCAACGTCGGCTGACTACCAGCAACTGCTGGGTTCCATTGGCGATCGGCCTGATGCTCAGGTGATTCAGACAGTCATGCTGCGCTCCTTGAGCCAGGCCGTTTACAGCCCTGAAGAAGCCGGCCACTTTGGCCTTGGGTATTCGAGCTACGCTCACTTTACCTCTCCGATTCGGCGGTATCCGGACCTGATCGTGCATCGGGCCATAAAGGCCTGCATTCACGCAGACCAGCCAACGAAAGATGTGATTGCGCCAGACCAGACAGACGCGGAACTGGCGAAATATCCGTACGATTACGCCCGTATGGAGAAGTTTGGTGAGCATGCGTCCATGGCCGAGCGCCGTGCTGACGATGCGACTCGCGACGTAATGGCCTGGTTGAAGTGCGAGTTCCTGAGTGACCATGTAGGTGAGGAATACGACGGCGTCATTGCGGCCGTTGTCGGTTTTGGCTTCTTTGTAGAGCTTGCGGACATCTATATTGAAGGTCTGGTGCACGTGTCGACGCTGAACGGCGATTACTTCCAGCACGATCATGCCAAGCACCGGTTGATCGGCGAGCGCACGGCCATCAGTTTCCGCCTGGGTGATGAAGTGCGTGTGAAAGTGATGCGCGTGGGTATGGAAGATCGCAAGATTGACCTGGAGCTGGTAAGCACGCCAAAGCGTCGCCAGGCCGACCGCGATGCGCTTGAAGTGAACGGCCGTGCCGGTCGCGATCCAGGTAAGAGCGGCAAAGGTGGCAAGAAAGACGGTAAAGCCAAAGGCGAGCGCGGTAAGCGCGGTGGCAAGTCGGACAAGCCAGCTGCGGGCCGCGGCTCCAGATCCGCAGGCCCGAAATCGGATCGGGCCAAGCCGGCCGCCGGCTCCGCCCGTGATCAACTGGCTGCCGATGCGGCTCGCGCTGCTGGCGGCAAACCCTCGGCAGGTAACGCCGATGCCAGCGGCGGCGAATTGCGCAAGCCACGCAAGCGCAGGTCCAAGAGCTAGCGAGCCCAGCTAACTTCTTATAGTCTTTCGCTGACCACCACCTTGCCGGCTTTAATGTGCGCGCAAGGCGGTGGTAGATTTACCAAAAATTTTTAGCAGGAAATACCGTCAGTGGCAGAGCAATTTGTATTTGGCTGGCATGCCGTTGAAGCTGTCTTGAAGCGTGAGCCCGAGCGGCTGCTGCAAGTGTGGATCCAAACCGGCCGCCAGGATAAGCGGGTAAAAAGCACCACCGAACTGCTGGATACCCTGGGTGTGCCTTGGGAAATTGTGCATCGCAAATTGTTAGACAGTCGCGTTGCCGGTGTTCATCAGGGCGTTGTTGCGTCGGTTAGCGAAAGCCGCGAGTGGAGTGAAGACGACTTGCTGGCGCTGCTGGCAAACTCTGAAAAGCCTCCGTTTCTGTTGATTCTTGACGGCGTTACCGACCCCCATAACCTGGGCGCGTGCATGCGCACCGCCGATGCCGTTGGCGTACAGGCAGTGATTGTGCCGAAAGACAAATCCGCCACCTTAACGCCGGTTGCCCGCAAGGTTGCCTGCGGTGCGGCGGAAACCGTACCGTTTGTGCGTGTGACCAATCTGGCCCGCCTGCTGCGCACCTTGCAAGAACAGGGTGTTTGGCTGGTTGGTACCGCGGGTGAAGCCACCACCACCTTGCACCAGGCCAACCTGACCGGCCCGCTGGCATTGGTGATGGGCGCTGAAGGTAAGGGCATGCGACGGTTAACCCGTGAACATTGTGATCAATTGATCAACATACCCATGGTGGGCGAGGTTGAAAGTCTGAACGTATCTGTTGCCAGTGGCGTGTGTCTTTATGAGGCCCTGCGTCAGCGTACTGCTAAGGGCTAGCCACGGTGGTTTATCAGTCCTTGCATACCGGGCGGCGCCCGCCTAGAATACATCACCCCTTTTTCGGGGCGGTTTTTTATTGCCTCAACAAAGGCAATGCATTACCTCGCCAGCGCCGGCAAACGTTTTTTCGATAAAGCGTTCCTTGCCTGGCAAAAAACGGCAGTTCTGCTGCCACCTCCTTGCTTTTATGCTGTGCGGCATCAGATGGCGTTTACGCCCGCCGCAGATCTAGAAGCTGTTCAATCCGTAGGGAGAATTCATGCGTCACTACGAAGTTGTATTTATGGTACACCCGGATCAAAGCGAGCAAGTGCCCGCTATGATCGAGCGTTATACCAGCCTCATCACTGAAGATGGTGGCCAGGTAGATCGCTTGGAAGATTGGGGCCGTCGTCACCTGGCATACCCGATCAACAAGATTCACAAAGCTCATTATGTGCTGATGAACATTCAATGTTCACAGACCGCGATGGACGAGCTGACTCATAACTTCCGTTTCAACGATGCCATCATGCGTGAGCTGATTCTGCGTCGTGATGAAGCTGTTACCGATATGTCTCCGATGAAAGCTGCCGAGTCTCGCGAAGACCGCCGCCCAAGTGGAGATGATCGTCCGCGCCGTTCAGCCGAATCTGACGAAAGCCAGAAAGCTGACGCCACAGACGAAGAAGAGTAATTAACCGGAGTTAAGGAGTTAAGTTATGGCTCGTTTTTTCAGACGTCGCAAGTTCTGCCGGTTCACGGCAGAAGGTGTTAAAGAGATCGATTACAAGGATCTGGACACCCTGAAAGGTTATGTCACTGAAACTGGCAAAATCGTGCCTAGCCGCATTACCGGCACCAAAGCACGTTATCAGCGTCAGCTGGCCACCGCTATCAAGCGCGCCCGCTTCCTGGCACTGCTGCCGTATTCGGACAGCCACGATAACTAAGAACAGATAAACAGGACTTGGGACCATGCGTGCACTGGCACAATTTGTAATGCGCGGTCCCCTGCAGGCCAGCGGGATAGCGGCTTTAACTACGGCTATACCTCTGCTTTTCTGGGTTGGTACAGCGGTTGTCGGGCTGGTTATATTACGGCTTGGCATTCGCCAGGGGCTGAACGTTGGCCTTTGGGCATTGCTGCCGGCATTGGGCTGGAGTTGGTTCGGGCAAGACCCCACCGCTCTGGCCGTGCTGCTGGAAGTGATGCTGATGACAGCTCTGTTGCGGGTGACTTCGTCGTGGGACAAAGCTCTGTGTGGTGGTACTTTTCTGGCGATTGTGATCGGATTGGTTCTGCCGCAGCTGTACCCTGGTCTGATGGACATTCTGGTGCAAACCGGAGTTCAGTTTTACCAGCAATACAACGCCGACGTAGCACAGTCGCTGGGTAACAACCTGGAATCTGTGATTCGGCAAACCATGAGCGCCAGTATGGCGGGTACCTATCTGGCTTTGGCCATAGGTATGACCCTGCTAGCCCGTGGTTGGCAGGCAGCACTGTATAACCCTGGCGGTTTGCGCACAGAGTTTCACGGGCTGCGCCTGTCGCCGGTATTTGCGGTTGTGTTTGCGGTCACCATGGTGATTGGCCCCGTGCTGGGGTTGAACACTGTGCTGCTGGCCTGGGCTGCGGGAACTCCGCTGTTTCTGGCCGGGCTGGCGCTGGTTCATGGTGTTGTCGCGCGTAAAAAGCTGAGCCGCCAATGGTTGGTGATGTTTTACGTTGCGCTGGTATTGCTGGGTCCAAGCCTGATGATTCTGTTAGTAGTTCTGGCTTTTGTGGATAGTTGGCTGAATATTCGGGGGCGAATCAACCCTCCCGGACCGGTCGCATAAAGCACGAAGAGGTTAACGAGATGGAAGTTATTCTGCTCGAAAAAGTTGCAAACCTGGGTACCCTGGGTGACAAGGTTAATGTGAAATCCGGTTACGGCCGCAATTTCCTGCTGCCTTATGGCAAAGCGGTTCCGGCCACTGAAGCCAATCTGAACGCGTTTGAAGAGCGTCGTGCCGAGCTTGAGAAAGCCGCAGCCGGAAAACTGACTGTTGCGCAAGCCCGCGCTGAAAAGCTTGCAGACGCATCTTTCACCATCAGCTCTAAAGCCGGTGATGAAGGCAAGCTGTTCGGTTCTATTGGTGTGCGCGACGTGGCTGATGCCATCACCGCCGCCGGTACCGATGTAGAAAAGAGCGAAGTTCTGCTGCCAGAAGGCCCGCTGCGGGCTGTTGGCGAGTACGAAGTTGAGCTTAAGCTGCACAGCGATGTGTACGTAACCGTTAAGCTGGCGGTTGTTGCCGAGTAACCGGCAGCAGTTCAGCATCAGGCGATAGCGGTCAGTTCTGATCTTTATTGCCGCACAGCAAGCCCGGAACAGTAGCAATACGGTTTCGGGCTTGCTGCTTTCTGGTATGCTGCAAAGCTCTGTTTCCTCTCCCATTGCCCCTGAGCATCCGTAAGCCGTACGCCAGAGCAGTGGTCAACTGAAGACGTGTTCATGGCAAAGCCGAATCTTAAGCCCGCAAACAGCGACCCGGAAACCAGCCGAATTAAAGTGCCGCCGCATTCGTTGGAAGCGGAGCAGGCTGTGCTGGGTGGTCTGATGCTGGACAACCGCCGCTTTGATGAAATTTCCGAGATGATTTCGGCGGTGGATTTTTACCGCCAGGATCATCGGCTTATTTTTGGCGCGGTGGAACGTCTGGCCAGTGAAAACGAGCCGCTAGACGTTGTTACCTTGGCCGAATTTCTGGAGCGGGCAGGGGATATCGAACACGCCGGTGGCCTGTCGTATCTGGCCGAGTTGGCGGAAAAAACCCCTGGCGCAGCGAACATCCGCGCCTACGCCGATATTGTTCGCGAACGTTCTATTTTGCGCCAGTTGGTGGAGGCATCGGGGAAAATTTCCGATTCGGCTTTCAATCCGTTGGGCCGCAACAGCAGTGAAATTCTGGACGAAGCCGAGCGCACGGTGTTCCAGATTGCCGAGTCGCGGGTTAAAGAAGGTTCAGGCCCTAAGGGCATTAATCCGATCCTGACGCAAACCCTGAGCCGCATTGAGGAGCTGTTCGAATCTGGCGAACAGACCACCGGCTTGACCACGGGTTTTCGTGATTTGGATGAGCGTACCTCGGGCATGCAGCCCTCAGACCTGATCATTGTTGCCGGGCGGCCGTCTATGGGTAAAACCACCTTGGCCATGAACATCGTTGAAAACGCCCTGATTTCAAGTGGTCTACCCGTATTGGTGTTCAGCATGGAGATGCCAGCGGATGCCCTGGCCATGCGTATGCTGTCATCGCTGGGGCGTATAGACCAAACCAAAGTGCGCAATGGCAAGCTTGAAGAAGACGACTGGCCGCGGTTAACCTCAGCGGTGAGCCTGCTGAAAGACAAACCTCTGTATATCGATGACACCCCCGGCCTTAGCCCGACCGAACTGCGCTCAAGGGCGCGGCGCATCGCGCGGGAAAATGGCGGAAAAATCGGGCTGATCATGGTGGATTACCTGCAGCTGATGCGGGTGCCTGGGAACACCGAAGGCCGCACCGCGGAAATCTCTGAAATTTCCCGCTCACTCAAAGGTATCGCCAAAGAGCTGAGCTGCCCGGTTGTTGCGTTGTCGCAGCTCAACCGAAGCCTGGAGCAACGCCCCAACAAACGGCCCATTAACTCGGATTTGCGTGAATCCGGGGCCATCGAGCAAGATGCAGACGTCATTATGTTTGTATACCGTGATGAGGTTTATAACGAAGATACGCCAGATAAAGGTGTGGCTGAAATTATTATCGGCAAGCAGCGTAATGGCCCTATTGGTACGATACGCCTGGCGTTTATTGGCAAATACACCAAATTTGAAGATCTTGCCCACGGTAATTATGGCGAGTATGGAGACGACTACTGATGCCAAGGGGTTCGTTTGCGCTGATAGACTCAAAAGCGCTGCTGCATAACTACCAGGTGGCCTGCCAGCGTTCCGGGCAATCCAGTGCCATGGCGGTGATTAAAGCCGATGGCTACGGCCACGGCATTGCCGGGGTTGCGGTCGCCCTGGCGGCGGTGGCGCCCAAATTTGCGGTGGCGTGTATTGAAGAAGCTATCGCCATTCGTAACGCGGGCTTGGGCCAGCAGCCTGTTGCGCTGTTGCAGGGGGTTCACAGCGAGCAGGATCTGGCGACCTGCACAAAGCATAACTTTGAACCGGTGCTGCACTGCGACGATCAGCTGCAGTGGCTTGTGCGAGCGCCATCCGCGCCGGGCATCTGGCTGAAAGTAAATACCGGGATGAACCGCCTGGGTTTTCATCCCGAGGAGCTGGGCCAGGTGATGGCCACGCTTGCGCATCACCAGCTGACGCCAAAGGTGATAGGTTTTGTGACCCATTTTGCCTGTGCCGATGACAACCGCAGCACCATGACGCAGCAGCAGACCGAACGTTTCGAGCAGGCGACCGCGCCTTGGCCCGAGTTGCAGCGCAGCGTTGCCAATTCGGCGGCGTTGTTCAGGCCGGGCCAAAAGCTGTTTGGCTGGAGCCGCCCGGGCATCATGTTGTACGGCGCGTCGCCCATTGTTGACACGCCGGCTGCGGAGCTGGGGTTAAAGCCGGTAATGACGTTACAGGCGCCGCTGATCAGTACCCGCCTGTTGCAGCCTGGCGACAGCGTGGGTTACGGCGCAAGTTGGGTTGCGAACAAACCCACGCGCATGGGCATTGTCGCCTTGGGCTATGGCGATGGTTACCCTCGCCATGCGGGCACGGGTACCCCTGCTGCTATCCATGGCCAGCGCATACAGCTTATCGGCCGGGTGTCGATGGACATGCTGGCGGTAGATCTGAGCGCTGCTCCCGCGGCGCACGTTGGCGACCCGGTAGAGCTGTGGGGTGCTACGGTGCCGGTAGACGACGTGGCCGGCCACGCCGGCACAATTGGTTACGAGTTGCTGACGGGCGTTACAGCCCGGGTACCCCGGCGCTGGTGTTAGGCTTATATGAACAGAATTGGAGGTAAAGAAGACCCGTGCATGTTCTGGTAGTTCACGATTACGGTCCCTTGGGTAGAGTATTGCTGGAGCAGCTGCGCGCCACGTCTTTACAGGTTAGCCCTTTGCTGGTGAGTAACACGGCCAGCGTGGATCTGGCGGCCCTGGAAAGCTGGATTCCGGCGGACACAGACCTGATTGTCAATGCGCTGTGGCTGGCCGATCCGGAAGCCGCCCAGGAACACCCTGATGACGTCAAGCGTGCGGCTTTGTCGCTGCCTCTGGCGTTAGGCGAGTTTGCCCGCGGTCGCAATATCGCGATGCTGCAATTGTCCACCTGCTATATTTTTGATGGCCGCAAACAGACGGCTTACATTGCCTCGAACCCCGGGCAGCCGGTAAATCAGCTGGGTGTCTGGCAGTGGGAGTGCGAGCAGGGCCTGCGTGGTTTGTTAACCCGCCACATTATTTTGCGAACAGGATGGAGCCTTGGGCGCTTTATACGCAAGGTTCAGGCCAGCACAGCCGCCGGCACGCGCTTGTCGTTGCCCGGCCGCTGCGTTGGCCAGCCGTTGGCTGTAACAGATTTGGCGCGGGTTATGCGCGCTATTATTCAGCAGCTCGATTGCGGGGCTGAAGTGTGGGGCACCTATCAGTACGCCGGTTCTGAGGGTATTAGCTTGTATGAACTGGGCTTGGCCATCGCCGGCTTGCCGGGTATTCCCGAGGATTTGCATCTGGTGGATGAAGTAAGCGGATGGGGTCAGTTGGAGCCGGTGAACACACGTTTGGTGTGTACAAAAATCCGTAACACCTTTGGTATCAAACAGGTCCCGTGGCGCGTGGGGCTGACAGATGAGCTGACTCTGTTAAAAGGGCCAGACCCGGGCAAGCCAGCCAGCTCATAAATCGCTTTTTTAGCGACAGCCTTGGCGGGCAAAATCGCGGGTGACCAGTTGTAGGGCTTCCACGTCAAGCAGTTCGACTTCACGGCCACGAGCTTTGATGATGCCCTGATTCTGGAAGCGGGTGAATACCCGGCTAACCGTTTCTACCGCCAGTCCCAAAAAGTTTGCGATATCGTTGCGCGCCATCGGCAGGCTGAAATTCGTGGGCGACATGCGCCTGCGCTGAAAGCGGCTGGACAGCGACAACAACAGAGCGGCAATTCGCTCCTCCGCGGTGTTCTTGCTCAGCAACATAGCCAGTTGGTGACTGTTTTGTATCTCCTGGCTCATCAGGTGGTACATGTGGTGCTGAAGCTCAGGCAACTTGCGCGTAAGCTGTTCCAGTTTTTCTATTGGAAATTCGCATACGCTGGTGCGCTCAAGCGCTTTGGCGGTGCAGGCGTAGTTGTCGGTTGCCATGCTGTCGAGCCCGATCAGCTCGCCAGGCATGAAAAAACCGGTAACCTGCTCATCGCCGCCTTCGGTAATAATCGAGGTTTTTACCGACCCGCTACGCACCGCAAAGCACGACTTAAAAGGCGTGCTTTGGTCAAAAATATGTTCACCCCGATTGAAGATTTTGCCCTGCAGAACAATGTCTTCAAAGCGCTCCAAGTCATTCTCTTCCACTGCAAGAGGCAGGCAAAGATTACTCAGGCTACACTTGTTACATGTAGCCTTGAGCGATGACGCAACCTGGTGGAGTCGAATTGCTTGGTTCATAGCAGATAGCCCGTCAGATTTGATCCATGTCAACCGACACTGTAGTACGGATCAACCCATTTGCCAATGGCGTTTCTAGCCGGCCTTCCCTACAGACGCTCAAATATCAGCGATGCATTGGTGCCGCCGAAGCCAAAGCTGTTGGACATTACAGCGTTGAGGGTGGCTTCTTGCCCCGCTGGGCCCACAATGGGCAGATCAGCAATGGCCGCATCCACCTCATGCAGGTTGGCGGTTCCGGCGATAAAGCCGTTTTGCATCATCAGCAGCGAGTAGATAGCTTCCTGCACACCGGCCGCACCCAATGAATGTCCAGATAGCGATTTGGTGGAAGAGATAGGCGGTATGTTGTCGCCGAAGGTCGTGCGAACCGCGCCCATTTCCGCAAGATCGCCAACCGGAGTGCTGGTGCCGTGGGCGTTGATGTAGTCAACTTTGCCATGCATGGTCGCCATGGCCTGCTTCATGCAGCGCTGGGCACCCTCACCGGATGGTGCAACCATGTCGTAACCGTCTGAAGTAGCACCGTAACCAGTCAGCTCGGCAATAATGTTGGCGCCGCGCTTGCGGGCGTGCTCCAGTTCTTCCAGTACCAGCATACCGCCGCCACCGGCAATCACAAAACCGTCACGTTTGTTATCAAACGGCCGTGACGCGGTTTCCGGTGCATCGTTGTATTTGGTAGACAGGGCGCCCATGGCATCAAACATCATGGTCAGGCTCCAGTCTTCTTCTTCACCGCCGCCGGCAAACACAATGTCTTGCTTGCCCATCTGGATTTGCTCCATTGCCTGGCCAATACAGTGTGCGCTGGTGGCGCAGGCCGACGATATGGAATAGTTCACGCCGCGAATCTTGAAGGCGGTCGCCAGGCACGCAGAAACAGTGCTGGCCATAATGCGCGGTACCATATAAGGCCCAATGCGCTTCACGCCTTTTGCACGCAGAATATCAACGGCTTCCGCCTGGCTTGAACAAGACGCGCCGCCCGAGCCTGCAATCAGCCCGGTGCGATCGTTTGACACCATGTCGTCGGTCAAGCCGGCCTGGGCAATGGCCTGCTGCATCGACAAGTAGCTGTACATGGCCGAGTCAGCCATAAAACGACGTACTTTTCGGTCAATTACCGAGGTGTCGACATCCGGTGCGCCGCAAATCTGGCTGCGGAACCCCAGTTCTTTATAGGTTTCACTGAAGCGGATGCCGGATTTTCCCGTTTTCAGGCTGTTGGTAACTTCTTCCAGGCTGTTGCCCAGGCAGGAAATAATTCCCATTCCGGTGACGACGACACGTCTCATAATTCTCTCCTTACCGGCGCCAGGAACAGGCGCTTGTGTTGCGTTATATAAGTGTGATGGTAAAGCTTTTCATCAGTATAGGGTATATGACCTTGGTTCAGGCGTAGATGCAAATACGACACTAACGTTTGCGGTTGCGTCGAGTTTTCGCTTTCTTTTTAGCGTCTGCGATAACTTTTTCTGCGTCCAGTGCAGCTTGAACTTCGGCTTCAGCCAGAGCAATTTCGGTTTCGTGCTGGATCAAGCGCGGTGTTTCCAGTGAAATGCGCCCCAGAGTGCCAGCGCGGAATTCGTTCAGCAACACCTCCGACACTTTGTGTAAGTCCGGTATGCCGCCGCGCCCAAAAAAACGGCGCCTGGCTGCAATGGCGTCCATTGCAGCTAAGCCGTCAACCGGCAGCGGGTCCAGCCCGTAACGGCTGGTCAGGAAATCCGGGTAATGAGCCAGCAAATACTCGGCGGCAAACAGTGCAACGTCTTCAAAATCCAGTACGGCGCTGCGAATAGCGCCGGTAACCGCCAGGCGATAGCCACAGGCCGCCGGTGAAAGCTTGGGCCACAAAAAGCCGGGGGTGTCGTAGAGCAAAATGTTGTTCGGCAGTTTGATCGCTTGCTGAGCTCGGGTGACGGCCGGCTCGTTGCCGGTTTTTGCGGCAGGTCGTCCGGCCAGGGTATTAATCAAGGTCGATTTGCCGACGTTAGGAATGCCCAGAATCATTACCCGCAGCGCGCTTTTCTGGCGATCGTGATTCGGCGTTAGCTGTTCTGCCAAGGTAAGAATGTCCAGTGCTTCGCCGCGCTGGTTGTGGGTCAGGGTAATGGTTTTTACACCACGCTCCCGTTCTAGCCAGCTTTGCCACTGCCCTGTCACATCGGGGTCGGCCAGGTCGCGTTTGTTAAGCACTTTGATCAACGGCGTATCACCGCGCAGTTCAGGCACCAGCGGGTTTTCGCTGCTGAAAGGAATGCGGGCGTCCACCACCTCGATGATCAGGTCCATCTTCGGCATGACTTCTTTGATCTCCTTGCGGGCTTTGTGCATGTGCCCTGGAAACCAGTTAATCGCCATTGTGCTACTCCCGCTGCCCGTAAGAGCGCTGAATTCTAAAACGCCGAATTCAAAACGCGCTGGCCAGTGTGTGTGAATAAAAAGAGCCGCCATTATGCAGCAATTTCAGCGCAATACCGAAAGTCGATGACCAAACTTTCATATTTGCCTGAAAATCGCCGTAATGGTGGGCTGGCAGCCGTTTTGGCGGCTATTATTCGAAATAAACAGCCATTATGGGGTGCGTCTTACCCACATGATGCTTTAGGGTGCGTGGAGTTATTCAAAACGGAGAGCAGTATGAAATTGTTAAAAGCACTGGGAACAGCACTGATTGCGGTAAGTCTGTCGGCGCCGGCATTGGCACAACAGGCGGATGGCCAGCCCGACCGTATTGACCAGCTGGCGCAAATGGTTGGCCTGAACGATGAGCAACAAGAACAGATCCGCGGCGTGTTTGACGAGTTGCAAAGTCAGATTGTCGATCTTCGCCAACAGGCGCAAACCCTGCAGCAGCAGTTGCAAGCCGAGGTAAAAGCAGATTTCAGCGAAGATGCTATTCGCGAACAGGCGGAAGAGCTGGGTGATGTGACCGGTGAGATGGCGGCACTGTCTACTCTCATGCAGGCGAAGGTAGAGAGTATTTTTACAGATGAGCAGCGCAACGAGCTAAAAATGCAAATGCAGAAAATGCAGCAGATGCAACAACAGCAAATGCAGCAGGGCGGCCAGTAGGCGCAGCCCCGCCGCTAGCGGGAAGATGTCAGTGCGGGTGCCCGGTCAGCTTACGGATCTGACCGGTATCTGCATGGCGTTGACTGGCTCCGGGTTCGCCGGTGCAGTT
Organism: Marinobacter sp. LV10R520-4; assembly: GCF_002563815.1. Classification (NCBI taxonomy): domain Bacteria; kingdom Pseudomonadati; phylum Pseudomonadota; class Gammaproteobacteria; order Pseudomonadales; family Marinobacteraceae; genus Marinobacter; species Marinobacter sp. LV10R520-4. The sequence goes on from NZ_PDJM01000001.1 coordinate 2,582,797, forward strand.
TCTGCTGGTGAAGGAACCGCCGGCACCGCTAATCCAAGGTTGTTCTTGTCAAACACCCGGTCTGCACGGTAGCTCGACCGCACCAAGGGGCCTGATGGCACTTCCATAAAGCCCTTGGCCAAGCCAATTTCCCGGTAACGATTGAATTCTTCCGGGGTGACGTAACGCATCACCGGCAAATGGTTCGGAGTAGGGCGCAGGTACTGGCCCAGCGTCAGAATATCCACGCCCACCGCCAGCAAGTCGTCCATGGTTTGCTGAATTTCTTCGTCGGTCTCACCCAGACCTAGCATTAAGCTGGTTTTTGTCAGTACGTCTGGTCGGTACTGCTTGGCATGCTTCAGTACGCTTAGGGTTTTTTCGTAGCCGGCCCGTGGGTCGCGTACCGGATGAGTCAGGCGGCGAACGGTTTCTACGTTCTGGGCGAATACATCCAGCCCCGAATCCACAACCTGCTCTACGTGCTGCATAACCGCATCGAAGTCTGGCGTGAGTGCTTCCACTCTAACATCCGGCGTGCGGTGCTTGATGGCCGACACGCAGGCCGCGTAATGACTGGCACCGCCGTCGGGCAGATCGTCACGGTCAACCGATGTCAGCACAATGTATTGTAAGCCCATCAGTTCTACCGATTTTGCCGTATTCTCGGGTTCGTCTTTATCTAGCCAGCCGTTGGGGTTGCCGGTGTCTACCGCGCAGAATTTGCAGGCACGTGTACATACCGAACCCATTACCATAATCGTTGCAGTGCCGTTGGCCCAGCACTCACCAATATTGGGGCAGTGGGATTCCTGGCACACGGTGGCAACCTTGTGGCTTTTCACATTCTGTTTGACCGCCTCGTAGCGCTCACCACCGGGCATACGTGCGCGCAACCACTTGGGTTTTGGGTCGTTGCTGACGCCTTCGTTGGAAACATTGCGGCTTTGCTTAACGCCGTCCTTAATAGCAGCAAAGCCATGTTCACTGCGGAACTTGGCGCCACTGGCCACACGGGGCTTGGTGTTTGCGGTCATGGATGCGGAGCTCTCGTTCTGTACAAAAGACTTTGGTTAGGCTTAAAGGGTAAAGCCGAGGCGCGCCAGATACAAGAACAGTAGGGATAAACACGGGCACGGTACTGGTACTCAACATCTGCGCTACCGAAACAAGCCGGCAGCGCAGATGGCTGGAGTTCTCAGCGAACGGCCGCGTCCAGAGCCTGGGCAACATCGGCGATTATGTCGTCAATGTGCTCAATACCAATGGACAGGCGTACCAGATCTTCGCTAACACCTGCAGATTTCAGCTCGTCCGGGTTTAGCTGGCGGTGAGTGGTGGTTGCCGGGTGGCAGGCAAGAGATTTGGCATCGCCAATATTGACCAGGCGCAGCACCATGTCCAGCGCGTCAATGAAGCGTGCGCCAGCGTCTCGGCCGCCTTTAATACCGAAACTGAGAATACCGGAGGCTTTGCCGTCGCAGATTTTTTCGCAGGTGGCGCGGAACGGGCTGTTGGCCAGGCCAGCGTAGTTAACCCATTCCACCGACGGGTGATCCTGAAGGAACTGCGCGACTTTCTGGGCGTTCTCGCAGTGGCGTTCCATGCGCAGAGCGGCGGTTTCTATGCCCTGCATGATCAGGAACGCGTTAAACGGCGACAGCGCGGCACCGGTGTTGCGCAGTGGTATCACCCGGCAGCGGCCAATAAATGCGGCTGCCCCCAGGGCCTCGGTGTAAACCACACCGTGATAAGACGGATCTGGCTTGTTCAGCATCGGGAACTTATCTTCGTTGGCTTTCCAGTCAAATTTGCCAGAATCCACCACAACGCCGGCAACGGTAGTGCCGTGGCCGCCCAGGTATTTGGTCAACGAGTGAACTACGATGTCTGCGCCGTGTTCGATAGGGCGGCACAGGAACGGTGTGCCAACGGTGTTGTCCACGATCAGCGGCAATCCGTGCTTGTGCGCTATCTCGGCCCAGCGCTGAATGTCGACCACGTTGCCGGCCGGGTTGCCGATGGATTCACAGAACAGGGCGCGGGTGTTTTCATCTATGGCGTTTTCTACGCCGTCAAAGTCATCGTGGGTGAGCATTTTGCAGGTAATGCCCTGGTTCGGCAGGCTGTGGGCAAACAAATTGTAGGTGCCGCCGTAAAGCTGACTGGTGCTGACGATGTTATTGCCCACGGTGCAGATAGTTTGCAACGCATAGGTGATGGCTGACATGCCCGAAGCCACGGCCAATGCGCCAATGCCGCCTTCCAGTTGCGCCATACGCTCTTCCAGCACCGCGTTGGTGGGGTTCATAATGCGGGTATAGATATTGCCCTGTACTTTTAGGTCGAACAGGTCGGCGCCGTGCTGGGTGTCATCAAAGGTATAAGAGGTGGTTTGATAAATTGGCGTGGTTGCCGCTCTAGTGGTGGGGTCGCTTTTGAACCCGGCGTGCAACGCGATGGTTTCCCGCTTCATAACAGCTCATTCCTTTTGGTTATAGAAAGTGGACATGTGCAATCTTGCAGTATGCCACAGTCACAACCGGTTAAAAGAGCCGCCTTTCGAATTAGAAATTCTAAGCTAATGCGCGATCAGTTCTTCCAGCGCGCGGGATCGTAGGAGAACACCGGCAGTGACCAACGCCAGCGAATAGCTGACATGCGCAGGGCCAGGCCAACGCTGAAAGCCGCCAGCAAACTGATGTCGTCGTGCACATGTTTATGCTGCAGGTAAAGATAGAGCAGGGCAACAACCAGCGACACGCTGGCGTATAGCTCGTGGCGCAAAACCTGGGGCGTCCGGTTGCAAAGAATGTCCCGCAGTATGCCGCCAAAAATGCCGGTGATCAGGCCTGCCATAATCACAACCGGAATCTCGTAGTCCAGCTTCAGAGCCACCTGACAGCCAATAATGGTGAAGGCGATCAGGCCGAGGGAGTCCAGAACCAAAAACAGCTGATGCAGGCGCCGCATATAACGGGCAATCACCATAGTAAACAGGCCGGCGCTGACGGTGATGTAAATGTAGCCGGGGTGCTGGGTCCAGTTAATCGGGTAGTTACCCAGCACCATGTCCCGCACGGTACCTCCACCTAACGCCGTAACGAAGGCAATCAGCGCCACGCCAAACATATCCATGTTGCGCCGGCCGGCAGCAAGCGCGCCAGACATGGCTTCGGCGGTAATGGCAATCAGATAAATCGAGATGAGCACACACAATTCCTATGCTGCGAGGCGCGCTATTATACAAGCGCTGGCATGGCTGTAGGGGACAGATTTAAAAATCTGTCCCCGATTCGGCTCTCAGTTTGCGGAGACAGATTTCAAATCTGTCTCCTACTTGAACTCGGTCCCCGGTTTTTGAAAAGGCTGGCTGATCGGGAAAATCGTGTCGTATGCCCAGGTAAAGGCAAAGGCGTACACCAGATAAAAGGCTATAAAGCCAAGATCTATTATCAGGGCTTCCATCAGGCTTACGTCGAGTATGCGGGTAACAATCGGCAGGAATACAACCATCAGCCCCAGCTCAAAACCAAAGGCGTGGGCAACTCTTAGCTTGACGGTTTTCTTTGGCGTGCCGGTGTACTTCAGCAGAGCATGATCAAACAGCAGGTTGTAAATGTAGTTCCAAACGGTAGCGATGGTGGCACCAATGGCACCTAGCAAGCCAAAATCCACCATGGAATAGCCCAGCACCAGAGTGCCAAAGCTGATAACAACAATCAGACCAATCACTTCAAAGCTGACCGCCTGGCGAATACGGTCTGGCGTGGTGCGCATCAACAAAACTCCGTTGCAGCGGGCCGTCCCGAATGCTGTGTCCCTAAATAGGCGAGGTCGTCCTCGTGATGTTTGCGAAAGTACGATTATACCCGGAAATCTCCCGCAAAAAAAAAGACCCACAGCGTTAACTGTAAGTCCTTGAAGTCTGGTAGCAAGGGGCGGAGTTGAACCGCCGACCCCAGCATTATGAGTGCTGTGCTCTAACCAACTGAGCTACCTTGCCATCACTCCATCAACGATGGAAGCGGCGCGTATAGTAAGTTTCGCTGCCGAATGTGTCAAGGGTTGGGCGTTAGATATTTCGAGAAAACTCGAGTATATGGCCTTTAAACGGCTTCTCAAGGTAGTCCGTGTGAACGGGTTTTGTGTGGCTGTTGCTGAAACCGTGCGCGGCCAGTTTTACGCTGATTTTAGTTTTTCGGCCACGGCCGGGGTCCGCCAGAATCACGTCGCAGCGGGGCTTGGCGTGATTGTTAATAAATTCGGCCAGTAACGGAACGTGCTCGTCTTCGTACAACAGATCACTGCCAATAATCAGGTCAAAAAGCCCCAGTTCACTGTGGTCATCGGCCCAGTCTGCACGCTCAAACGCAATGCTTTTGCCCTGATTCAGCAGAGTGTTGCGAACCAGGAAGTGTTCAACTTCGGGGTGATAGTCGGTCGCCGTGATATCGGCTTGGCGCCCGTTCAGCAGCAGGCTTGATAGCGCCATGCCGCAGCCGATTTCCAAGATGCGTTTGCCCTCAATCGGGTAGTCCAGCATATGGTTTGCCAGCACTATGCTAGACGGCCATAACACGCCAAAAATCGGCCAGGCCGCAGAGGAAATACCAAGGGCATCGGCCGCGCCTTCGGGGTCGTTAAACTGTTGATTGTCGCGCAGGGTACACAGATGGATATCAGTATTACCAACTTCGATGGTTTGGTAACGCAGACGCAAAGGAAGGCTGTCCATTATGGCTTGAAAGCTCCTTTCTGAATGACCGATACCTGTGTCTGGTTACGGCCTGATGTCTTAGCGCTATAAAGGGCTTTATCAACGCGCTCAATCAAATCCGCTAAAGCTTCCTCGGGCTGCAATTCGCCCAAACCGATCGACACGGTGACGGGGCCCACGTTTTCGTGATGTTTGTTCTGCACGGCCTGCTGGCAACGTTCGGCCAGCAGCAGTCCCTGGTCTAAATTGCAGCCACCGAAAATAAGCAGGAACTCTTCGCCGCCCCAGCGTATCACGGTATCATTAGCCCTCAGTGTAGCAATCATCGTGCTCGTAACAGCTCTGAGAACTATATCGCCGGCGGCATGCCCCCAACTGTCGTTAACTTGTTTGAAATGGTCGATGTCAGCCATCATGATCGACATAGGCAGTTTGGACCCGCGGTGCTGCATATAGGCCTTTTTCAGCGCTAGCTCTCCGGCTACTCGGGTCAGGGCTCCCGTTAGCCCGTCAAAGCGCACCATTTCACGGAACGTCTGTTCTTCCAATACTCGAGTTGTCAGGTCGCGAAATATACTCACGTAATGACTGACATTATTCGCTTCATCGGTCAGCGGCGTTATTGTCTCGTCACAGTAAATCAGCTCGTTATTCTTGCCGCGGTTAACAAAAGTGCCCTTGTAAGAACGCCCCTTCTTCAGGGTGTCCCACATGTCCTTATAGAATTCAAAATTCTGTTCTCCGGAATTGAACATGCTCGGATTTCGACCCAGTACCTCCGTGAGTCCGTACCCGGTGATTGTCTCGAAGGCCTTGTTAGCAAATTCGATGGTTCCGTGGCTATCGGTGATAAGCACGCCATCATCGGTAGCGTTGATTACGTGGGCAAAAAGCTGAGTTGTTTTCTGCGCGGCTATCAGGCTGCTGATGTCCCGCTGTAACGAAATGAAATGCGTAATCTCACCTGCCTCATTACGTACAGGAGAAATGTTCCACTCGACCGTGTACGGGCGGCCATCTTTGCGGTAGTTAATCGTCGAACCTTGAAAATGGGTGCCGTCTTGAAGGCAATGGCGCAGTCTGTCAATCACATCAGGATTGGTTGCTGGCCCCTGAAGAAGGCGCGGGTTTCGTCCGAGTAACTCTTCTTCGTTGTAGCCCGTCATCCGCAGAAAGGCCTGATTGGCGAAGACAATACGGTGCCCTTCTTCGCCAGAGTTTGCATCTGTCAGTAAAGCAGCGTTGTAAGACTGTTCAAAAGCAAAAGCAGTGACGTTCGGATCGGTGTGGTCAGCAATCGTATTCATACCAAGGGCAACATTTTGCGTGAGTTGATTGTCGTATGTGGCCGTTGTTGCTTGCAACCGCACTTGGCCTGATCATGCAGACGGCCGCTTTATGTCCAGCGCCAATGTTTGAATGTAACAAAAAATCAGTCAGGCCGTAGGGTCAACCTCATTTTCTTAGCGCTCAGCGGCCTCGAGTACCAGAATCCCTGAGCGATATCGCAACCCTTATTTTTAACGAACTGCGCGGAATTCCAATTCAAAATCTCTGATTTAGTGTTGGATGGATAGCGCCTATTTTGGTCGGTCGTGGTTTTCGATGTACGCACGAAGAACGCTGATCGGTGCGCCACCCACCGACAATAAACAGTACGATCGGCTCCAAAGCGCGTTTGTGCCCCAGTAGTACTGCTTGAGTTGCGCCCCATACTCTTTCTTAATCATCCGGCTGCTGACGGTTTTCAGCGTGTTGATCAGCTTTGCCGGCGTGATCATCGGGTGAAGCGTGATGAGCGCGTGAATATGATCCGCCTCGCCATTGAGCTCGTCCAGACCGCAATCATCGGCGCTTAACAGTCGGATAAACTCATCTTCAAGCCAGAGCAGCATCTCGTCATTCAGGCATTTGTGTCTGTACTTGGTCACCAGGACCAAATGATATTGGAGTTTGTAGATGCAGGAATTATGGCTTCTTTTCATACTAAAATATCACTGTATAAGAATTGACACCAATTTTGGCTGTCTGTAATATTATTAACATGAGCAAAGAGAAATCAACGCCTATCCGCACCCAACAGATTGTCATTCGGAAGCCGCATGAGGCGTTTCGTGGGGCCGGCGTTTGTACTCAGATTGTTCGCAGAATCAAAAACGCCACCTCCTATTTGATGCAGCACCACCCTGAAGGCAAAGATCAAACGCTGTCGCACCGCGACGCTGATAAATGGCTCAAGAAAAACAACCGAGAGCTGTACGCCAAGCTCCCCCCGGTCAAAACACAGTTTCGTTTTTCGCAGAACTGGAACGCTTTGGTGGGCGACACCGTTGCTCTTGAAGTGCGCATCGTACCCAAAGGCAACTGCTTTATAATCGAACTCATCTACGACGAATCAAAAATCGTGGAGGCGGGCCGTTTCTGCCGTCTTCTCGACAAATCCCGCAAGGCCGGGATCGATTTAGGCATCAACAACCTCATCGCACTCGCAACGGATCAGCCGGGCGTTCGCGCTGTGACCAACAAGCGTCATCGCCGGATGAAAGACTTGCTGCACAGAGCGTCCAGCAAGGTTGCCTCCAAAATGGCACTTTGGAGGCCAAAGGCCGTACGCAGCTGTTCAATGTCCAGGTCTTCAACTGCGTCAGAGCCTGGTAAGGTGCCTTTAGGCATTAAAGCGCTCCGTCAGGCCATGGAGGTCGGCCGTTATTTTTTCCAAAGCCTGGTCACTATCGCTTGTTTTAGAAACGCTTTCCAAGCTTTCATCCTTGGCACTGGATCGAAGGGTAGTGATGATCTTCTGAATGGATTCGGTTGATCCACAGGTTTTTTGCGCCAGTGAGCGAACTTCGTCTGCTACAACCGCAAACCCGCGGCCGTGCTCGCTCGCTCGGGCGGCCTCAATGGCAGCATTGAGGGCCAGCAGGTTGGTTTGGTCTGCAATGGATTGAATTAAGCTGGCTGCTGTATTGATCGGAATCTTTCCGGGCGCAAACCCCTTGCTTTAGCTCGGGGATAGCCCGGGTATTCAGAGCGGACGAGCCTGCTCCTGAATATACTTTGTCACAGCGTCCAAAGACGCTCCGCCGGTTGAGACCACACAATAACTCGGACTCCAGAAATGGCTTCCCCACAACCACGGCCGGATTTCCTCATGGAAGTCTCTGCGCAGAACGTAAGCACTTTTGCCTTTCAGTTTTCCGACAAAATTCGAGAGGGAGTGCCTGGGGTGAGCGCTGACGATGAGATGTACGTGGTTGCCCTCGCCGTTGAATTCCAGAAGCTCCGAACCCATCTGTTCACAGGTTTCCCGGAGGATGCCTTCGATGGCCGTCAGGATCCCGTCGGTGAAGACGGATCGACGGTATTTTGTCACAAAGACTAGGTGGACTGTGTTCTTGTAAACAACGCTTCGACCTTTTCGCCAGTGGTTATTTTCGGACATAGTGTGCTCAATATACTAGAATTCAATGCCGGTATGGTTTACCTTTAAGGCATGATTGTAAAGCACGGAAAGTCCATCGAAATTACCGACCAGTTGTCGCCTAAAGCGGCCACTGCGATCGCGCAATGGATCGGTGGTTACACCGTGATTTACAACCAGAAGACCTTGGCCTCTCGGGCGGAGTGTCAGTCGTGGATCGAGGCCGGCAAGCCTGTCGAACATCGACCAAAGGTGGACGCTTCAGCCGCCCAATTCCAGGCAGAGATGCCTTTTTTGAAAGACATTCCGGCGCAGATTCGGCGAAACGCCGGGGCCAAGTGGTTCGAATCAAATCAGGCCGCCCTGAAAGGGCTTCGCAGTCGTCCCACCGTTCGCCCCAAACACAAAAAACGGAATTGTTACGTCACCAACGAACTGTTCGATGTCCAGGAACTGGACAACGATCGCTGCCTTGTTCAGCTGAAAGCCAACTCCGGCAAGCGCCATCGCGGCCAGTACCTAACCGGCGTGGTGATGCCGTTCCCGGCAAAAGACGCGGGCAAGGCGTTGTATTTGTCACGCAAAGGGCGCCGATTCTAGCTGTCCATGAGCTTCGACAAAGCTCTCGATGTGATGACCGAGAACGACGTTCGGCAGTACGCCGCATCGCTCTCCGACACCGAGCTGGAAGGCCAGGTTGACGGTTATGATCTGGGTGTTAAGCGTCAGCTCACGGACTCCGCCGGCGAGGTGTATCACTTGCCGGATGACACCGTCGCAGCTTTGAGTCGATTGGAGAAACGCCGAATCCGGTACCAGCGCCGGTATTCGCGCATGGCCCGAGCCAACGATCGAAAGGCCGGAACGATAAAGCGACCTCGCACCGGTGGCGAGAAGAAGATGCAACGCAAAATCGCTCATTACAGCAAGAAACGGGCTCATATTCAGAGCAACAATTCGCACCACATTTCCAAGCGAATTGCCGATAAAACACGACTCATCGCGGCATTCGAAGACATCAAAATCAACAACATGGTTCGCCGGCCAAAAGCGAAGATCTGCCCGAACACCGGTCGCTGGCTGGTCAACGGCGCCAGCGCGAAGCGCGGCCTGAACAAAGCGATTCATTCTGTGAACCTGGGGCAGATTCGCCAGTTCACCGCCTACAAATTAATAGACCGCGGTAAGCTCATGGTGCGAGTCAAACCGCACTATTCCAGCCAAGAGTGCTCTCAGTGTGGCCACACTGAAAAAGGCAACCGACCGTCACAAGCGACGTTCAAGTGCCTCGGTTGCGGCTTCGCCGCAAACGCGGATGACAACGCGGCCTGCGTGATCAAGCAGCGCGGAATAACGCACGTTCGAAGTGAAGCGTTCTTGCAAGGGAAAACACCTCGAACCACCAAAGTGCGACGGAAAAAGGCGCCCGAACTGGCGTCTTCAGGAAGCGGAGATCTTGTAAGCCCTGGTTGTCAGGCAACGATCGGCGATGCTCTACATTCTCGACGGACGATAGATCATTATTGTCTTTCGGAAGCTCGGCGGCTTTAGCCACGGGTAGTTCACGTGGTCAGTTTCAGTCGCCAGGCTTTCCACAGCAGTGCGCACCTGATCAACCGTAACGGACAGCGCTTCAATCACCGTCAGCGTGGTCTGGGCGACATCACTGCCCTGTGCAACCAGGGAGGTAGCGCTTTGAGCCTTTTCAGCCGTCAGCTAAATGTTGTGCGGACTGCCAATCAGCTCTTCCCTGGTGAAACCGCTGACGGCCTCGAACTCATTGTTGCAGTAAAGTATTTATTCTATATTGTACGATCAAACATCCTGACCATTTTTTTCTGAAGATACGAATATGAAAAGTACTGTCGTACTTATTTCACTGGGCGGCACCATCGCCAGTCTTCCGGGCAGTTCGGGGCGGGCGATTGCGGGTGCCCTTTCAGGCAAAGAGTTGATGGATACGTTGCAGATTGATAGCGACGGTCCGGTGGAAGTTATCACTCTTTACCAGAAGCCCAGCAATGCCATCACCACCGACGATCTGCTGCAGTTGAGAACGTTGTGTCTCGAGTTGTCGCAGCGTAAAGATGTGGCCGGGTTGGTTGTGTCTCAAGGCACGGACACCCTCGAAGATACGGCCTATTTCCTCGACACAAGCCTGGCGCTTGAAGACACTGCTCTTGTGGTCACGGGCGCTCAGCGAGTGCCCTATGCCACGGGATCGGATGCCGGCCCCAATCTTCGCGATGCGTTGAAGGTAGCGAATGCGCCGCAGGCACGGGGCGCCGGCGCACTGGTGGTGTTCAATGAAGAGATTCACGGGGCAAGCTCTGTGCGCAAACTCAGCAGCTATCAGCTTAATGGCTTTGGTTCGCCGGGTATCGGGCCCGTGGGTTTTGTCGACGGCGACGAGGTCCGGCTCACCAAGCGATTGCAACGCTTATGCGCAATTGCGCCGGGCGAGCAGCTGCCGCGGGTGGATATTATTCCGGTAGCGCTTGGCGCATCGCCGGCTCTGCTTGAAGCGGCGGTGGCCAACGGCGCCCAGGGGCTAATAATAGACGCTGTCGGCCGTGGCCAGGTTCCACCGGACTGGATGGAACCGCTTGGCGTCCTGCGTGCCACGGGCGTCCCTGTGGTGGTCGTGTCGTCGACCCAATGGGGCAGGCTCGCAGAGGCCTATGAGTACCGGGGGTCACTGGCTGAACAGGTCGCGATAGGCGTGCTCAAGGCCAGCCACCTTAATGCCAGAAAGGCCCGGCTGCGGCTTATGTGCGCTTTGTCGTGCAATATGCCAATCGATCAGTCGCTATTTTCCTGACAGTCTGGCTGCCCCTTGCAGTAGCGACCGTTTCAGGCTCTTCAAAAAGCGCTGAGTGTTTCCGTTATTTTAATCAGACATTAAAGCGGAAGTGCACCACATCGCCGTTTTTGACGATGTATTCTTTGCCTTCCAGGCGCCATTTTCCGGCGTCTTTGGCGCCGGCTTCACCTTTGAACTGGATGAAGTCTTCGTAGCCAATCACCTCGGCACGAATAAAACCGCGTTCGAAGTCGGTGTGTATCACGGCGGCGGCCTGGGGCGCAGTGGCGCCAATTTTTACGGTCCAGGCGCGTACTTCCTTCACACCGGCGGTAAAGTAGGTCTGCAGGCCCAGCAAGCCGTAGCCAGCGCGAATCACGCGGTCAAGGCCGGGCTCTTCCATGCCCATCTCGTCCAGGAACATGCTTTTTTCGTCGTCTTCCAGTTCGGAGATTTCTGCTTCAATTTTGTTACAGATGGGCACCACCACGGCGTTTTCGGCAGCGGCGATTTCGCGCACGGTGTCCAGGTACGGATTGTTCTCGAAGCCGTCTTCGGCCACGTTGGCGATGTACATGGTGGGCTTGATGGTCAGCAGGCACAGTTCCCGAATCAGCAGCAGTTCGTCTTTAGTCAGGCCCATACTGCGTACCGGTTGGCCTTCGTTCAGAACCGGAAGCAAGCGTTCAAAAATATCCAGCTGGGCTTTGGCTTCTTTGTCACCGCCTTTGGCGATGCGCTGTACCCGCCTGATGGCTTTTTCCACGGTGTCCATGTCGGCCAGCGCCAGTTCGGTGTTGATCACCTCTATGTCATCCGCCGGGCTTATCTTGTTGGCCACGTGAATAACATTGCTGTCGTCAAAACAACGCACTACGTGGGCAATGGCTTCGGTCTGGCGGATGTTGGCCAGAAACTGGTTGCCCAGGCCTTCGCCCTTGGACGCACCGGCTACCAGCCCGGCAATGTCCACAAACTCCATGGTGGTTGGCACAACACGCTGGGGCTTAACAATCTCGGCCAGCTTGGTCAGGCGCGGGTCGGGCATGGCCACTACGCCGGCGTTGGGCTCGATGGTGCAGAACGGAAAGTTTTCTGCGCCAATGCCTGCGTTGGTCAGTGCGTTGAACAAGGTAGATTTGCCGACGTTGGGAAGGCCGACGATGCCGCAGTTAAATCCCATGGAGTGCCTCTGATGCTGCTGAAAATGTGCCTAGGGGACAGACTTAAAGTCTGTCCCCGCTGTGTGATGCTTGCTTAGGGACAGATTTGAAATCTGTCCCTGGTTTCTCGGTTCGTGCTTAGGGACAGATTTCAAATCTGTCCCTGATTTAAGCGTTGGCGTCAAAGCCGTGCAGGCGGTTCATGGCCGCGGCCATGTTGCCGTTGGCGGCGTCTGGCAGCACGCGCATGGTTTCATCGAAGACCGCGTTCAGTGCTTCGGCTTCCTGTTTGCCCAGGCGGCTCAGTACATAGCCGGTTACCTGACGGGCTTCGCCAGGGTGGCCAATGCCAAGTCGCAAGCGCTGGAAATTGTTGGTGCCAAGGTGTGCAATGCTGTCGCGCAAACCATTATGACCGCCGTGACCGCCGCCTTTTTTCAGTTTCGCGGTGCCCGGGGGTAAATCGAGTTCGTCGTGGGCGATCAGAATCTGTTCGGGGAGTATCTTGAAAAAGTCTGCCAGCGCTTTTACCGACAAACCGCTGCGATTCATGAACGTTAAAGGGTTCAGCAAATGCAGTTCCACGCCTTGCCATTGAATACGGGCATAAAGGCCGTGGTATTTCTTTTCAAGGCGAAGCGCCTGACCCGCATCGCGGGCCAGTGCCTCAACGAAGAGGGCGCCGGCATTATGGCGGGTATTCTCGTAATCGGCACCAGGGTTACCCAGTCCAACCACCATGACAATATCCTGTGCCATCTGCCGTCGTCCCCGCAGTGATTACTACTTGTCTTCGCCTTCTTCTTCGTCTTCAACGGTGTCAGACTTCACGCCTTTAGGCTTGTTGATGGTAACAATAGCCTGGTCGTGCTCTGCGCCGTGCTGCAGTGCTGGAATGCGAACGCCTTCTGGAAGCTTCAGTTCGCTCATGTGCACAATGCCATCCATCTCGACGTCAAACAGGTCGATTTCGATGAACTCTGGCAGGTTCTCCGGTAAACAGGCTACTTCTACCTGGGTCATCAAACGGAAGGCAACGCCACCAAAGGTCTTGATGGCCGGAGCAGTTTCTTCGTTCACCAAGTGCAGCGGTACGTGAACGAAGATTTCTTCGTCTTTGTTAACGCGCTGGAAGTCAGCGTGGCTCAGAAGCGGCTTGTACGGGTGACGCTGCAGATCCTTCAGGATAACGCTTTCTTTTTCGCCGTTCAGTTCAATGGTCAGAACGCGAGAGTAGAACGCTTCGTTTTCAAGCGCCTTTTTCAGATCGTTGTGCCAGATGGAGATGGGCGTAGCGTCTTTGTGACCACCGTAGATGATGGCCGGGATTTTACGCTCTTCGCGACGCAGGCGGCGGCTCGCACCTCTCCCCTGGTCGTCACGAGGAAATGCTGTAAGTACAAAGTCCTGAGACATGGTAAGTATCCTTATCGTCATCTGCACGGCCCGCGACCAGGCCCTTTACAGATGAGGTTTTAAAAAGCCGGCGGTGCCAGCTATGAAAAGGTACGGGAGCCGTTGTGGCTCCCGTACCGGTATTTGCTTTTGCGGTCTATTTGAAACTGTTCCAGTTATTCGGAACGGCTCAAAAATCAGATCGACTTAGACATTCTCGAACATGGCGCTGATAGATTCTTCGTTGCTAACGCGGCGAATAGACTCCGCGAGCAGTCCGGCCATACTGAGGGGACGGATTCTATCACATTGCCGGGCTTTTTCACCCAGAGGAATGGTGTCGCACACCACCAGTTCGTCCAGTTCGGAATTATTGATGTTTTCGATGGCTTTGCCTGACAGCACCGGGTGAGTGATGTAGGCCACAACTCGCGATGCTCCGTGCTTTTTCAGGGCTTCGGCGGCTTTGCACAGGGTGCCGGCGGTATCAACAATGTCGTCAACCAGAATGCAAACCTTGCCACGCACGTCACCAATAATGTGCATAACCTGGGACACGTTGGCTTTGGGGCGACGCTTGTCGATAATCGCAAGATCTGCGTCATCCAGGCGCTTGGCCACGGCGCGGGCCCGCACAACACCGCCAACGTCGGGCGATACCACAACAAAGTTTTCAAAACGTTGCTTTTCAATGTCTTCAATCAGTACCGGTGTGGCGTAAATATTGTCTACCGGAATGTCGAAGAAGCCTTGAATCTGATCGGCGTGCAAGTCTACGGTCAGTACCCGATCTACACCAATGCTGGAAATCATGTCAGCAACCACTTTGGCGCTGATGGCGACACGGCTGGAGCGAACTCGACGATCCTGACGGGCGTATCCGTAATAGGGGATAACCGCGGTGATACGTGACGCTGAAGCCCGGCGCAGGGCGTCGGCCATCACAATAAGTTCCATCAAATTGTCGTTGGTGGGGTGGCACGTAGGCTGGATGATAAAAACATCGTGGCCGCGCACATTTTCGTTAATTTCAACGGTGGTTTCACCATCGCTAAAACAACCGACTGTTGCGTTGCCAACTGGAATATGGAGTTGCTTGGAAATCGCGTGGGCAAGGTCAGGATTGGCGTTGCCGGCAAAAATCATTAACTTGGACACGATAGCATCCTTCTCGGTATCGGCGTGTGATTCAGAGGAAGCAGGAGAAAGATGGCTGGGGTGGCAGGATTCGAACCTGCGCATGACGGGATCAAAACCCGTTGCCTTACCACTTGGCGACACCCCAGTGTCGTGCTTATTTGGCATCATTTTAACTCTGCTAGTTTCTGGTGTAGAGGTGAATGATTCACCCCTCTAGCTACGAAACCCTTGATGCCGGAGGGTCTGCTTTCCCAGATAATCCGGGCTGCGGATTCTGTCGGGAAACGGCCAAAAATGCAAGCCCCTGTTCCGGTTAATCTTGCAGGTCCGAATTGCGAAAGCCAATCCAGGCTTCTGGCGACATCAGGATACAGTTCGCGAACCGTTGCTTCACAGTCGTTTTTGTACCTCGAGGCGTCTCCCTCAAAAGCGGGCGCCATTGTCATTTTTGGAGTGTTCCTTGTCAACCCTTTTGCTGAAAAAATCTTGGCGGTCTGAATGTCACATTCGGGCTTGAGCACCACGAACCAGTCTTGTGGCGGGTTTGCAGGCGTCAGCTGTTCACCGACGCCTTCGCCGATGGCTGCGTGACCGCGTACAAAAACCGGTACATCGGCGCCCAATTTCAGGCCCATTTCTGCCAGAGCGTCTTCGTCATGGCCAAGCTGCCACAGGTGATTCAACGCCAGCAGGGTGGTTGCGGCGTTAGAACTTCCGCCGCCCAAGCCACCGCCCATGGGCAGTTTCTTGCAGATACTGATGGTTACACCGGGCAACTGCCACAGCGCGTCCCCGGCCAATGCGAGAGCCGCCTTGATAATCAGGTTGTCCGCATCGGCTATCCCGGGCATCGATTGCGCCAGGCGTATGCCGGGCTTATAGGGCGTCAGCTCAAAAGTCAGTTCATCGCCGTAGTCCAGAAACTGGAACAGGGTTTGAAGCAGATGGTAACCGTCGGCGCGGCGGCCATTGATGTGCAAAAACAGATTCAGCTTTGCCGGCGCTGGCAAGGTAATGCTCGTCATCATTAAAGCGCCTGCCAGTCAGTGATCGCCATGCGCACGCGCTTCTCGCCCTTGGTTGCAGTGATGCGGGCGGGCAGTGCCGGCAGTTCGGCGCTGGCGCTGTACCAGCGGTCGTATTGGATATGCCAGCCGCTCTGGCGAATAGCCACCAGTTCCCCGGTGCTGTCGAACAGCAGGCGGAAGTCGCCATCGGGCGCGGTTAAACCCCGCACCCACCAGGTCAGCTGGTTCAATGGCAAGCGCCAGCCCGTTGCCGCCAGTACCAGCTCGTCTGGTTCAGCGGATTGGTAACGCTCGCCATCGGCCAGTGTCAGTTCGATAAAGTCGGGTGAGCCTTTAAGCCGAGTGCGGCCCATGCCCAAAAAAGCAGAAGACAGGGTCAGGTCATAGTCTTCGTTGTGTTGTACCCATTGGTTAATCAGCGCGCTACCGCTGTCTGAAGGCTGCTTAACGGCAAGCTTGCCGGTCAGTTGCCAGTGATTAAGATTCTGCCGCTGGCGCACGGTGTCTGGCCAGGAGGTGGGAGGCTGGTCGGTCAGGCCTTCCGGTAAGGGCTCCAGAATAATCGTGCTACAGGCGCTCAGCGTAGCCAGCACAAGCATTAAAACAGTGTGGCGAAGCCACGCTTTGGTCAAGGTTAAAAAAAACACGGTTATTCGCCAGCCGTAGCATCAACAGTGTCGGTATTGGGTGCCGGCTGCGAGCCTACCCGTTCAATGGTTTCCAGCAATACTTCGTGCTGTGGGTCCTGTTTTAGCCCCTGCTCCCAGATAATACGTGCCTGCTCGTCGGCGCCGGTCATCCACAAGACTTCGCCGTAATGGGCGGCTACTTCGGGGTCCGGGAAGGCGGCCCAGGCGCGGGACAGGTAATCCAGAGCCTGTTGCAATTTGCCTTCGCGGTACAGTAGCCAGCCCATGCTGTCGAGAATGGCCGGGTTTTCGGGCGCAAGCTCCAGCGCTCGCCCAATCAACTGTCGGGCCTCAAAAAGGCGCTCGGTGCGAATGGTCAGAATGTACCCGAGTGCATTCAAAGCCACCGCGTTGTCGACGTCGTCGCGCACAATCTGCTCCAGGTCTTGCACCGCTTCTTCGGTATTGCCCTGGCTGTCCATCAGCATGGCACGAGCGTAACGAATCTGGATATTGTCCGGATGTTGCAGCAGCGCCTGGTCAATGGCGGCGGTGGCCTGCTGCTGTTGGCCCTGCTCTAGCAGCAGGTTGATTTCAATCATCCACAGCGCTTCGGAGCGGCCTGGATTGGTTTGGCGTAGTCGCTGAATGGCATCAACCGCTTGCTTCAGCTCGCCGGTTTCAGCCAACAAAGTGCTGGCTCTGGCTTGGGCGGGCAGGTAATAAACGCCATCGCCCACGGCCTGATAGAAATTAATCGCCTGTGCAAAGCGGTTTTCATTGTCTGCCAGTCGGCCTAAATAATAGTTTGCTTCAGGGGCTTGCTGGCCACGGTTCAGCAAAAACGTCAGCTCTTTGCGGGCGATGTCTCCTTGCTGGTTTTCAATCGCCACCAGCGCGTGGGACAGGCGCAGCTCAGACATATCCGGGTAGCGGTTCACCAGTCGCTCGAATTCGTCTTGCGCGGCTTGCAGCTCGCCCTCGTTAACCAGCATGCGGCCATACAGAGCGCCCATTTGTCGGTTGCCGGGAAAGCGCCGGGTGTTGGTCATCAGGTGGTCAAGCGCGGCGCGTTTTTGGTCGCTGCCGTACAGAAGGTCCCCTTTCAGAATAATGGCTGGTTGAAAAGTGGGGTGTTTATCCAGCAGCGTTTGCAGGCGCGCCATGGCCGACTGCGGCATGTCGCGTATTTTCATCAATAGGGCAATGCTGTATTCCAGCTCTGGGTTGTCGCTGTGGCGCTCAGCCAAATCCAGGTACAGCGACAACAACTTCTGCTGGCGCTCAGCCGAAAGGCTGGCTGTCATGGCTGCCAGGCTGTCAAAGTCGGCGTCGCCGCCGAGTTCCATAATGCGCTCCATATGCACCAGCGCCAGTGTCAGGTCATTATTTTTTACCGCCTGAATGGCGGCGGAGCGATGGGCTTCGATGCTGTCGGGGTCTACTTCCAGCCACAACTTCACCAGCTCCTGCTGAGCGTTGTCGCTGTTCAGGGATTGGGCGATGCGGGTTGCCCGTTCAATAACGCCGACATCACGGGACACCTGGGCGGCCCGCACGTAGTGGCCCAAAGTGATATCATAGCGACCGCGTTGGGCCGCAATTTCCGCAGAGGTCAGCAGGTACAGAACTTCTGGCTCGAAATCCCCGTACACCGGCGTAGAGTTGGTTTCCTCAGCGGCGGGCACCGAGGCATTCGATTCGGCGGCATCCATGTCTGGATTGGCGTCGTCAAAGCCCGAAAGGCTGCTGCAGCCCGAAATCGCCAGGCCCAGCAGGCCGGCGGCCAGAGCGCGGGGAAGGTTGCGATGGCGAGTAGAGTGGCGAGTGGAATGGCGAGTGGAATGGCGATTGCCATCAACTGCGCGATAAAAGAGCCCGAAAAAGAATGTTTGCATGCAAAATTCCGTATGTTAAGCAGGCGTAAAATCCGACGTGGAGCGCCAAAACCTTATAATGGCACAACCGCCAGATGTTGCCTAACGTGTCCGCACTTGCCGCAGCTCAAGGCTTATGGGTGGCAGCGCGGCCTTCAGAACGTTAAAATACCGGTAATATTAAAATTTCATTAATCGCAAAGCGCGCAGGGGTGTTGAATCACAAAATGGCACTGGTAACGCTGGGTATTAATCATCGCACGGCGCCTGTGGCAATCCGCGAACGGGTGGCCTTCACCCCTGAGCGCATGGCCGAGGCCTTTGCAGAGCTGCGCGCGGCTGCCGGAGCAACCGAGGCGGCCATCCTTTCTACCTGTAACCGCACCGAAATTTACCTGGCAGCTGACGACGATTGTGCTCCTTTGATATTGCGCTGGTTGGCCGGTTTTCACAACGTCGATGCCGGCGATCTGGAAGACGTAATATACGTCCATCATGACAGCGAGGCGGTGCGCCACCTGATGCGGGTGTCGGCCGGGCTGGACTCCATGGTTTTAGGGGAGCCGCAGATACTGGGGCAGCTTAAAGACGCTTATGCCCTGGCGCGGGAACACAAAGCCTGTGGCTCTTTCCTGGCACGCTTGTTCGAGCACACCTTCTCGGTAGCCAAGCGGGTTCGCACCCAAACCGCTATTGGCGAAAATCCGGTGTCTGTTGCCTACGCCGCGGTCAGCATGGCCAACCGCATATTTGCCGATATGTCGCGCAACAAAGCGCTGCTGATCGGCGCTGGTAAAACCATCGAACTGGTTGCCCGCCACCTGGCAGACGCCGGCGTAAAAGATTTCCTGGTGGCCAACCGCACCCTGGAGCGGGCGCAAACCTTGGCTCAGGTCCACGGCGGTAGGGGCATACTGCTATCTGACATTGCCGAACATCTGCACGAAGTGGATATTATTATCTCGTCCACCGCCAGCCCGCTGCCTGTTTTGGGCAAAGGCACCGTGGAGCGGGCCCTGAAAAAGCGCAAACACCAGCCCTTTTTCATGGTGGATATTGCGGTACCGCGGGACATAGAGCCGGAAGTGGCCGAGCTCGACGACGTGTATCTTTACACCGTTGATGACCTGCGCCAGGTGATTGAAGAGAACATTCGCTCCCGCGAGGGCGCCGCCCGGGAAGCCGAAAACCTGATTGACCTGGGTGTGCAGGAATTTCTGAACCAGCTGCGCGCACTGGACGCCGTATTTACCCTGAAGCAGTTCCGCCGGCGAGCCGAAGACCTGCGCGATGCCGAAACCGAAAAAGCGCTGCGCTCCTTGCGCAACGGCGCCGATCCGGAAACCGTGATGCGCAGCCTGGCCCGTGGTATTACCAACAAGTTGCTACACCAACCGTCAATCCAGGTACGCAAGGCCACCACCGCCGGGCGCACCGAGGTCACCGAATGGTTGCGGGAATTGCACCAGCTTGATGCAGAAGAAACCGACCATAAGACCCCCGTTGGAAAAATATGAAGCCGTCTATTCAGTCTCGCCTTGAACAGCTTGTTGAACGTTTTGAAGAAGTCAGTGCCTTGCTCAGCGATGCCGGCGTGATTGCCAACCAGAACAAATTTCGCGAGCTGTCCCGTGAATACGCCGAAATAGAGCCGGTGGTGCAGTGCTTTCAGGCCTGGCAGCACTCTCTTGTGGACATCAATGAAGCCCGCGAAATGTGCAAAGACGGCGACGCCGACATGCGTGAAATGGCGGAAGACGAACTGCACACCGCCCAGCAAGCCAGCGAAGGGCTGGACGCAGAACTGCAAGGCCTGATGCTGCCGAAAGACCCGAATGACGGCAAAAACGTGTTTCTGGAAGTGCGCGCCGGTACCGGCGGCGACGAAGCCGCCATATTTGCCGGCGACCTGTTTCGCATGTACAGCCGTTTTGCCGAACGCCGGCGTTGGCAGGTGGAAATTCTCAGCGCCAGCGACGGTGAACACGGCGGTTACAAAGAAGTGATTGCACGGGTGGCAGGCAGTGGCGTTTACGGCACGCTGAAATTCGAATCCGGTGTGCATCGTGTGCAAAGGGTACCGGAAACCGAATCTCAGGGCCGCATTCACACCTCGGCTTGCACGGTGGCTGTTATGCCGGAAGCCGACGAAACTGAAGCCGTAGAAATCAACAAAGGCGACTTGCGAATAGACACCTTTCGCGCCTCTGGTGCCGGCGGCCAGCACGTTAACAAAACCGACTCTGCCATCCGCATTACCCACCTGCCAAGTGGCATGGTGGTGGAATGCCAGGAAGAGCGCTCTCAGCATAAAAACCGTGCCAAGGCCATGAGCCTTCTGGCTTCGCGCTTACAGAACATTGAAACCGAACGTGCCCATCAGAGCATGGCTGAAACCCGCAAGAGCCTGGTGGGCAGCGGCGACCGTTCCGAGCGCATTCGCACCTACAACTTTCCCCAAAGCCGGGTGACTGATCACCGCATTAATTTGACCCTGTACAAGCTGGATGAAGTGATTGCCGGCGATCTGGATTCGGTGGTCAAGCCATTGCTGCAAGAACACCAAGCCGAGCTGCTGGCTGCACTGGCCGATGACCGCTGATTCTGCTGACGACCCCGGTGCTTTTAATCCAGGCGCTTTCGGCCCCGCCACTTTCGACCCGGCCACTTTACGCTGTGACGATTTGCTACGGGCCGCCGCAAGCCGCATCGGCAGTGACTCGCCACAGCTAGACGCCGAGCTGTTACTGGCCCAGGTAACCGGGTGGTCCCGAACCCGCTTTCGCGCCTTTCCCGAACAACAGGTCAGCCAGGTGCAAGCGGCCGCGTTTCAGCAGCTTGTAAGCAAACGCGCAACCGGCGAGCCCGTTGCTTATGTGCTGGGGCAGCAGGAGTTCTGGTCATTGCCGTTGCAGGTAAGCGCTGCCACGCTGATTCCAAGGCCCGATACTGAATGCGTGGTCGAACACGCCCTGACCCTGGATCTGCCAGCCCAGGCGCGGGTTCTGGATTTGGGCACGGGCACTGGCGCCATTGCCCTGGCGCTGGCCAGTGAACGGCCTGATTGGAATATAATCGCCAGTGACCTTATAGATGACGCTGTAGCCTTGGCGCAGAGCAACGCAGCGGCGCTGAATCTGTCAATTCAGGTGGTGAAAAGCCATTGGTTCGACCAGCTCGCGGCTCTCTGTTTTGATTTAATCGTATCTAATCCGCCGTATATTGCCAGCACCGATCATCACCTGAGTGAAGGCGACGTTCGTTTCGAGCCGGCCTCTGCGCTGGTATCGGGTGCCGATGGCCTGGATGATATCCGCCATATCGTGGCCGCCGCGCCCAGTTGGCTGAACGCTGGCGGCTGGCTGCTGCTAGAGCACGGTTATGATCAGACACAGGCGGTGCAGGCATTGCTTCAGCAACAGGGTTTTGACCAGGTACACAGCCGTCAGGATTACGGCCGCAATGACCGAATGACTCTCGGCCAGGCCAGGTAGGGGACGGATTTCAAATCCGTCCCCGCTTTCTCCCAAGACAGGGACAGATTTCAAATCTGTCCCTTATCTAAAAACCGAAATCCGTCCCCGATCTGTCAACGGAGCCCACCATGCTAACTGACGACGAACTATTACGTTACAGCCGCCAGATTCTAATGCCGAATTTTGACATTGCCGGCCAGCAGGCGCTGAAATCCGCGCGCGTATTAATAGTGGGCTCCGGCGGCCTGGGCTGCCCCGTAGCACTTTACCTGGGCGCAGCCGGAGTAGGGCACCTGACCCTGGTAGACGACGACCACATTGAAGTAGCTAACTTGCAACGTCAAATCGCCTTTGAAACCGCCCAGCTGGGTGAGTCCAAAGCCGAGCGGCTGGCTGATCGCATTCGCGGTATAAACCCGTTAATAACGGTAGACGTGATTCGCCAGCGGCTGGAGAACGAAGATTTTGACGCACCTGTGGCACAAGCAAGTCTGGTGCTGGATTGCTGCGACAACTTCAACACCCGCTTCGCCCTGAACCGGGCCTGCGTGAAAGCCGGCGTACCGCTGGTGTCTGGTGCAGCCATCCGTGGCGAAGGTCAGATCAGCGTGTACGACAGCCGCCAGCCGCAGTCGCCGTGCTACCACTGCCTGTATCCGGAACAAGGCAATGAAGACCTGACCTGCTCCGAGGCCGGCGTAATCGCCCCGCTGGTGGGCATGATCGGCGCCGCCCAGGCGATGGAAGCGATAAAAGTCATCAGCGGCGTGGGCAAAACCCTGGTCGGCCGCCTGTTGATTGTCGACGCCTGGCGCATGGAATGGCGCGAAATGAAGCTGGCCAAAGATCCCGCTTGCCCGGTGTGCAGTAACAGATAGGGGACAGACTTCTACCAAGTAGGGGACAGACTTCAACCAAGTAGGGGACAGACTTCAAGTCTGTCCCCGGTTAGGGGTTGCGATTAGGGGACGGATTTCGAATCCGTCCCCGCTTTTTCTGTTCCAGATTTCTCGTTAGTCCCGCAACGCCTGAAACCGCGCTATCGCCTCTTTCCGACTCTCCTTCAAATCCACAATCGGCCTGGGATACCCCCCAGGTATCACCCCGCCTTTACCCGGATTATGAACCCGCTTGCTGTCCAGCTTCGCCAGTTCCGGCACCCAGTGGCGAATAAACTCGCCGTCTGCATCAAAGCGTTCGCCCTGGGTCATGGGGTTAAAAACCCGGAAGTAAGGCGACGCATCGGTGCCGGTAGACGCACTCCACTGCCAGCCACCATTGTTCGACGGCAGGTAGCCATCTGCCAGTTTCGACATGAAATAGGCCTCGCCCCGGCGCCAGTCAATAAACAGGTTTTTGGTCAGAAACATCGCCGCCACCATCCGCAGACGGTTGTGCATCCAGCCGGTGGCGTTGAGTTGGCGCATGGCGGCGTCTACCATCGGTATGCCTGTTCGACCATTTTTCCAGGCTTCGAAATGCTCGTCGGCGGTGTTCCAGTGTAGGGCTTCGGTTTCGGGCTTGAACGCCCGGTGCATACTCACCCGCGGGCAGTGGTAAAGAATATGAATGTAAAAGTCGCGCCAGGCCAGCTCGGTTACCCAGGTGAAAAACCCTTCCTCGGCGTCGGCCGTCTTGCCAAGAGAGCTGCCCATAGACTGCTTCAGTTGCCACGCCGCCTGCACACACTGGCGGCCAGACAACGCACCTATGGCCAGGTAAGGCGACAGTTTGCTGGTGCCCTCAATCGCGGGAAAGTCGCGGTCTGTCTTGTAATCACCCGCCCGCTCCTGCAAAAAATCCTGTAGGGCATCGTGGGCGGCGTTCTCCCCCGTGGCCACCAGCGCCGGCGGTGCTTCGCCAAACAGCTCACCCACTTCTTTTTTCAAAATCACGCTGCTGCTGTTTTTAACGTCGGTGCCTGTTATCGCTTCGCCTATTTTCTTCGGCACCGCTAACAAAGCCGGCTGCTGTTCTTCCTGCCAGCTGCGCCAGCGCCGGGAAAACGGCGTGAACACCGAATAGGGCTCGCTTTGTTGGGTCAGCACCTCACCCACCGGCACGGCAGCCTGGTCACGGTACTTGCTGACCTTAACCCCAAGCGCGTCCAGTCGCGGTTTCAGAGCTTTGTCGCGGCGGCGCTCGTTTACGCCGTATTCTTCGTTAAAATGAACCTGGCTAATCTTGTGCTCGCGGCAAAACGCTTCCAGCGTATCCAGCGACTGCTCAAAGTCTGCGGCCCGCAAAAAACTCAGGGCAATGCCCAGCTTGGCCAGTTCTTGTGCCAGCGCATCGGCGTGGTCTAACATCAGGCGCACTTTGGCCGCCGACCAGTCGTGGCTAAGCCATTGCTCTGTAGTGACTATAAAGCAGGCTTCAACCGGCTCGCCGGATGATTGCGCAGCGCTCTGGCAGGCGGCGGCCAGGGCCGGATTGTCGGCGGCTCTAAGGTCGTTACGGAACCAGACCAGCTGAGTCATGGTGTCTCCTGAGTATGGGTAAAGGGGTTGGGCAGAGCTAACCATACGGGTAATTACACCTCGTGCATCCAATAAAATCATGCGTTTATCGGAATGCGCGGAAAACCTCGGCCGTCAGGCCGGGGATGAATAGCGCGGACACCGCAGGTGTCCCTCTCGTTAGCAACATTCTCATTCCGGCGTTTGCTGCTGCTCAATGTACTGGCGAATAATGCTAATGGGTGCACCACCACAACTACCAGCGAAGTAAGACGGCGACCATAAGGCATTACCCCATAACTTTTTCTTAAGTGTCTCGTACTTTTTCTTCCCTAAAAACGCAGTGCCGCCCGTGCCTAATATCATTGTTTTTTTCCATGGACCAACCATAATTGAGCTATGAAACGCCTTCAAGCATTCAAATTTCAGATTGAGCCAAACGGTGAGCAAATCCGCGCCATGCGTCAGTACGCGGGTAATGCTCGCAAGATTTGGAATTTGGCTTTGAATCGTCAGCAAGAGCTACATACGGCCGGTGAAAAATTCACCAACAGCTTTGGCATGAATAATTGGCTGCCAGCGTGGAAGCAGGAATTCTCGTACTTGTGCGACGCTCTCTGACGGCACGATGTTCGAGCCGGTCAATGCGCTGCGTACCCGCGCTGCGAAGATGGCAACGTATCAGCGACGCATGAGCCGCAAGGTCAAATTCAGCCGCAATTGGAAAAAGGCGAAGGCCCGTATCACCAAGTTGTATCAACGGGTTGCTCATACCCGCAATGACTTTCTCCACAAGATCTCGAACATCATCAGCAAAAACCACGCGGTGGTCGTCATCGAAGATCTGAACGTCACGAATATGAGCAAGTCAGCAAGCGGCACACTTGAGGCACCAAGGCGAAGCGTAAAAGCCAAATCCGGCCTGCGGTCATATTTGTGCAGAGAATTGCAAGACTCAATCGCAATTCGAATGTGTCGAATGTGGGTATGCTGAAAATGCAGACCTCAACGCCGCAATCAATATTTTAAGGGCAGGTCATGCCCGGTTAGCCTGTGAAGTGAACGGTGCGGTAATGCCGTCAGCAACAGGAACCCACCGAAGCGACTCAAGGGTGGCTCAATGCCACGCCTGAGCGCAGTAGGAATCCCCCTCTTTCAGGGCGGGGAGGATGTCAAAGTGAGCGCAACATGGCGACTGACAAAACAGGAATATAACGGCGTATGAAACAGCCCGCAGAGCGAGCTCTGGCCGCTGACTAGCGCTGGAAGTCCAGCAATGATGACGGTCTGTGGGCCAGCCCGTACACCCTGAAATCTGGCGAAACCCAGCATCATAGCCTGGGCCACTCACTGCCATCGTCAGACATACCAGTGCAGCATTTCATCCGTAACAACGATGCCGAAATGGTGACCTATGTTCCCGCCATGGCGGACCGCCCAACGGTTATTCGGCCTTACTAACCGCTGTGCCGTTACCCCGGTTAATATTCTCAACCGGCCCCTGCGAACCCCTGGGCCCGGCCCGGGAACACGTCAGCCGCGGGCGCTTTGTGCGCACTCTGGACCGGATATTCGGTTGACTTTCAAAATGGCTAGCCTTTTACTCAGAACCTTTCCGTGTGCAGCTGATGGCGCCGCAAAATTTGTCAGAAAAGGAACAACCAGATGTCCACAAAGACAGCTGAAACTGAACATGTGCGCCTGGGTTGGCGCGAATGGGTGGCTTTGCCTGATTTGGGCATTGGTCGTATCAAAGCCAAGGTAGACACCGGTGCCCGTACATCCTGCCTGCACACATTCCGCACCGAACCCTACACCAAAAACGGCGAGCGCCGGGTAAAGTTCTGGGTGCACCCGACACAGAATGACCTGCAAGAGGTGATTGAGTGCGACGCGCGGGTGCTGGATGAACGCAACGTGTCCGACTCCGGCGGCCACAAAGAATCGCGGCTGGTGGTTGAAACCACCGTGGTGGTGGGCAACCAGAGCTGGCCCATAGAAATGACACTCACCAACCGGGACTCCATGCGTTTTCGCATGTTGATTGGCCGTACCGCTATGGCGGGCCGAGCCACCGTTTGTCCGGAAGCATCTTACCTGGCCGGGCAACCGACATTGAGGAACGAATCATGAAAATTGCCGTGCTATCCCGTAACCGCAAATTGTATTCTACCCGCCGGCTGGTGGAGGAAGGAGTCAACCGCGGCCACGAGGTGCGGGTAATTGACTGCCTGCACTGCTCCATGAACATTACCTCGGCAAATCCGGCGATTCATTATCACCAGCAGGTACTGGAAGATTTTGACGTTGTTATTCCTCGTATCGGCGCCTCGGTCACCTTCTACGGCACTGCGGTACTGCGTCAGTTTGAAATGATGGGCACGTTTCCGGTGAACGAATCGGTGGCCATTACCCGCTCCCGCGACAAACTGCGCTCGCTGCAGCTGTTAGCCCGCAAAGGCGTTGGCATGCCCGTCACCGGTTTTGCCAACAAGCCCGATAGCGTTCCTGACCTGCTGAAAATGGTAGGCGGCGCCCCGGTGGTCATCAAACTGCTGCAAGGCACCCAGGGCATTGGCGTGGTGCTGGCGGAAACACGCACCGCTGCGGAAAGCGTCATTGAAGCCTTTATGGGCCTGAAAGCCGACATACTGGTGCAGGAGTTCATCAAGGAAGCCGGCGGCGCCGACATTCGCTGCTTTGTAATCGGCGACAAAGTCATCGCCGCCATGAAGCGCCAGGGCGCCGACGGTGAGTTCCGCTCTAACCTGCACCGCGGCGGCACCGCCTCGCTGATTCGGATTACGCCGGAAGAACGCCGCACCGCCATCACCGCCGCCAAGGCCATGGGCCTGAACGTGGCCGGTGTAGACCTGCTGCGCTCGTCCCGCGGGCCGCTGGTGATGGAAGTAAACTCCTCGCCTGGGCTTGAAGGTATTGAAAATGCCACCGGCAAAAACGTCGCCGGCTTGATCATAAGCTGGATTGAAAAAAATCAGGCCCCCAGCCGCACACAAACCCGGGGCAGAGGATAACCGATGGCACGAGCTCCCTTTGAAATTGCCGGCATTCAGGTTCAGCCCGGCACCCGCCAGACCATAGAAGTTCAGGTGGCCAAACTCTACACCCACACGCCCTTGCACATTTCGGTGGAGATTGTGCACGGCCGCCGCGAAGGCCCGGTACTGATGGTGTGTGGCGCCATTCACGGCGATGAAATCAACGGCGTGGAAATTGTGCGCCGGGTGCTGATCAACACCGCACTGCGTAATTTGCGCGGCACCTTGGTAGCCGTGCCCATTGTTAATATCTTTGGCTTTGTGCAGCGCAGCCGCTACCTGCCAGACCGGCGTGATCTGAACCGCTGTTTTCCCGGTAGCGAAAGCGGCTCTTTGGGCGGGCGTATTGCGTACTTGCTACGCACCCAGATTATGGAGCACGTTACCCACATTATTGACCTGCACACCGGTGCCATACATCGTTTTAATCTGCCACAGATTCGCGCCGAGCTAAAAACCCCTGAAACCGCCCGCATGGCCCAAGCCTTCGCGGCGCCGGTGATTATAGACGCAAGCCTGCGCGACGGCAGCCTGCGTGCCTACGCCGATTCGCAGAATATTCCAGTGATTACCTATGAGGGCGGTGAAGCTCTGCGCTTTGACGAAGTAGTCATCGCAAGTGGTGTTAAAGGCGTGCTGCGGGTAATGCGTGAGCTGGAAATGACCCCGGCCAAAAAGAGTGTAAAGCCGCCTCGCAAACGCTCAGAAGTCGCGGCCAGCTCCCAATGGGTAAGGGCCGATATAGACGGCATCATGCGCCCGGTGGCCAAATTGGGGCAAAAAATTAGAAAAGGGCAAAAGCTGGCGATGGTTGCTGACCCTTTCGGGGCCTCGGAAACCGCCATTATTTCTCCCTGTTCCGGCATTGTGATTTGCGTGAATAATTTGCCGTTGGTGAACGAGGGCGAGGCAATTTACCACATTGCCCGTTTTGACGAGCTCGGCGAAGCAGAAAAAGCCATGGACTATTTCCGCGACAGCATGGAATCAGAAGTCAGCGAAGCGGTATTGCCAGTTCACCCCTGGGATGAACTGCAAAAATAATAATCACGCCCACTGCGTGCAGGTTGACTATAGTCAGGCGAGGTAAGCCCACGCCTAAGCAGTGGGGATGAAAGTGAAAATCATACTTTTGACTGATAAGAACAGGAGAGAGCGTTGGTATAGTGTGATTCTGGTAGTGCTATTACAGCAAGAACACAATAATAAACGGAGTAGTCTCCTAATGATAAAAAACCAACACGCGCCGCGTATCTGGAAGCGACTGCCGCTGGCGATTGCCATCGCGGCCGGCTTTTCCGGTTATGCCTCAGCTTATACCTTTGATTCAGAGAAATTGGGCGGCGTAGAAGCCCAGTTCAATACCACATTGTCTGCAGGTGCTACCTGGCGTACCGAGAACCGTGACAAGGGCCTGGTGGGCCTTGGTAACGGAGGTACAGCTTCCTCGACTAACTACGACGACGGCAACCTGAACTTTGATCGAGGCGATACGGTTTCCAAACTTGTCAAAGGCAACAGCGAACTGTTCCTCAGTTACGATGTCGACAGCAGTGTGCTCACCCGAGTAGGTGCGTTGGTGCGTGGCCGCTATTGGTATGATTTCGAACTGAAAGACGAAAATCGTCAGTTCGCGCCACTGAGCTCGGATGGCAGCGACAACGCTTCTGGTGGCGAAATTCTTGACGCCTATATTTTTACCGACTGGTATCTGGGCAATGTGCCGGTCAGCGCGCGTTATGGCAACCAGGTGGTCAGCTGGGGTGAAAGCACCTTTATTCCGGGTGGTATCAATACGATCAATCCTATTGATGTGAATGCTTTTCGTGCGCCGGGCGCTGAGCTCAAAGACGCGCTGCTACCGGTAGAAATGTTCTATATTTCGGCGGGTATTACTGAAAACGTCACTATTGAAGGTTTCGTTCAGACCGACTGGGAGAAAACTCGTATTGATGATTGTGGTACTTTTTTCTCCACAGTAGATTTTGTGGCTGATGGCTGTGGGCCCGTTTGGCTTGAGGGGGACAGAAGTGATGCAGAAAACGCCAATGACTCATCGCGGGTTCTTCAAAGGGAGGGAGACCGAGAAGCCGACAGTAAAGATCAGTTTGGCGTAGCGATGCGATGGTATGTGCCGAGTTTGAATAATTCTGAGATCGGCCTTTATTATACGCAGTATAACAGTCGCCTGCCGTATATTAGCGGTGTGGTAAACCAAGGCACATTTTCGCGGACGAATCCTCAATATTTTATTGAATATCCTGAAAATATCGATCTGTATGGAATCAGCATTAATACGACCACACCGGGTGGGTGGTCATTGGGTGCTGAATACAGCTTTCGCAAAGATATGCCGATCCAGGCAAATGCCTTCGAGCTAATTACTGGCGGTCTCCAACTTACGCCTCAGGCTGTTGCTGTTGCTGGAGGCCTCGACCCCACGACAGCGCAAGGGAATGCTGTCTTCAATTCATTATCGAGCGACCCTGTAAGTTTGTTGGCAAAACAAAGGATGAGGGAAGCCGGAGTCACCAATTTAAGCGCACTGTCGGGACAGGATGTCGATGGTTATGATCGTTACGATGTGTCCCAAGCTCAGTTTACTCTGATCAAGTTCTTTGATCAGATAATGGGCGCAAGTCGGATGTCACTGATCAATGAGGTTGGCGCCGTTTATGTGCACGGTCTGTCCGGCCGTTATGGTCGATCAGGACTAAGCGGGAATGGACCAGTACCTTTGGCGGATAATCTTCTGGGCTGGGACGATCTGTGTCCGGTAATTAACCTCAACCCCGCCTACTGCGAAAACGAAGGCTTCACCACAGACTTCTCTTGGGGCTATCGCACCCGTTTCGTGTGGGATTACCTCAACGCATTCTCTGGCGTAAACCTTTACCCGCGTCTGGCGTGGAGCCACGATGTGAAAGGCTACGCCCCGCAACCCGGTGGCGCGTTTAACGAAGGTAACAAGTCTATTGGCTTCGGCTTAGAGGCGGTGTATCAAAACAAGCTCAGTGCTGATGTCAGCTACACCAACTACTTCGGTGGCAAACCCTATAACGAATTCAGAGACCGCGATTTCATCAGCGCGAGCGTTTCCTACTCGTTCTAATCCGGCTCTTATTCGTTTAGCGAGGTATTATTTATGAAATTGAACAAGAAACTACTGACCACCGGAATACTTGCGGCATCGCTGTTCAGCATGAACGCATTTGCCGCAGTGTCAGACAGCGAAGCCGCCAAACTAGGCGACACGTTGACCCTTATGGGCGCCGAAGTGGCTGGCAATGGCGGCGCTATTCCGATCTTCGCGGGCGGTTTAACTACCCCGCCGGCTGGCTACAAGAACGATGGCATTTACGTCAATCCGTTCCCGTCAGACACGCCAGAATTCACCATCGATCGCAGCAACGTGGATCAGTACCGCGATAATCTGTCACCGGGCCAGGTGGCGATGATCGAAAAGTACGACAACTTCGTGATTCCGGTGTACCAAACCCGCCGCACCATGGCGTACCCGCAAGCCGTGCAGGACCAAACCCGCGCCAATGCCACCACGGTGGCATTGAAAGAAGGCGGTTCCGGGCTGGAAAATTACCAGGCCGGCACGCCTTTCCCGATGCCACAGAGTGGCGTGGAAGTTTACTGGAACCACATCACCCGTTACCGCGGCGGCTCGGTGCTGCGTAACATTGGCCAGGTAACACCCACAGAAAGCGGTGATTTCAGCGTAGTGCGGTTTCAAGAAGAGCTGACCTACCGCACCTTCCTGGAAGATGCTAACCAGAACCTTGACCCCAACGTGCTGTTTTACTTCAAACAGGCCATCGTAGGGCCGGCCCGGTTGGCAGGTAACGTGCTGCTGGTGCACGAAACCATTGACCAGGTCGCCGAACCCCGCCGTGCGTGGATTTACAACGCCGGCCAGCGTCGTGTTCGCCGTGCGCCTCAGGTAGCCTATGACGGCCCAGGCACCGCGTCTGACGGCATGCGTACCTCTGATAACCTGGACATGATGAACGGCGCCCCAGACCGCTACAACTGGGAACTGGTAGGCAAAAAAGAAATGTACATTCCGTACAACTCTTACAAGCTGCTTGATCGTAACCTCAAGTACACCGATATCGTGCGGCCTGGCCACATCAACCAAGAACTGGCCCGTTATGAACTGCACCGGGTATGGCATGTGCGCGCTACGTTGAAAGAGGGCGAGCGCCACATCTATGCCCAGCGTGACATCTACTTTGACGAAGATTCCTGGCAGGCAGCAGTGATTGACCAGTACGACGGCCGCGGCGAACTGTGGAGGGTGTCAGAAGCCCACGCTCTGCAGTTCTACGATCGTGATGTACCATGGTACGCCATTGAAACCATCTACGATGTGCTTTCTGGCCGCTACCTGGTGCTGGGCCTGACCAACGAAGAATCCAACCCTTACGAGTTCGGTATTCAGCGGCAGTCCCGTGATTACACGCCGGCAGCACTGCGCAGGTCTGGTGTGCGCTAGTTCTTAAGGTAGTAGATTGTAGACAGCACCTTGTAGAAAGTACTTTTGAAAGTAGAAAGTACCTGGAAATAGAAGGTACGTGGAAATAGAAGGTACGTGGAAATAAAAAGGCGGGCCTTGGTGCCCGCCTTTTTTATGCTAACCTGCCGTGTACCTTAATCGCGGCAGCTAAGCCGTCGATTACAATGCCACTTTTGGAATTTGCCGGTCAGCTCAGGGCTTTGTTCGCCACGCGCCGGTATCGACGGGGCAGTGCGTGAAACAAGTTGAACAGGGTAAAGCAGCAAACGACGAATTCCAGACCGCTAACAGCGCGCTTCAGCGTGGCGAGCGAGTACGTGAGCTCCTGCAGCAGCGGGTAAAACTGCCATTTGATGAAAAACATCTGCACGGTTTGCTGGTTCGGCCGGAGTTAAATCAGGCGCTGATGGCCAACGTGGTGCCCGCCGGATTGCTGAACATTCACGGCCCTTGCGGCTATGGCAAGTCGGCCGCCGTTACCCAGGCGTTGCTGGCGTCTGATTTCTCCCCCGCTCATATTCGCTGGTTAACCCTGAACGCTCAAGATAACGCCCCCGAGCGTTTTTTAATGCTTCTAGCGGTAGCGCTGAATCAGCCTGAACCTGCACACAGCGGAGCCTTTGCTGACGGCTTGCAGTGGTTGCTGGCGGCCACAGAAAGGCCGGATTCGGCGAGTTTTCTGCCTCAAGTGCTGGTGCTAGACAACCTGGATGCAATCAGCAACCCGGCGGCCTTGGCATTGTTGCAACAACTGGTGGATAACCTGCCAGCGCAATTGCGCCTGCTAGGCATATCCCGTGGCCCATTAGCAATCAGTACCCATTCCCTAGAGCTGCAAAACCGTTTTACCAGCCTCGGCCCGGATAAACTCGAATTCAGTCGCAGCGAAGTGTTTGAATTTTTCGCCAGCGAACTGCGGCAACAGCAGTTGACCACCGTTTCGGTAGACCATCTTTACAGCCTCACCGAAGGCTGGCCAACGCCCCTTGGCTTGTACCGCGGTGAGCTGCGCAGTGGCCGCGAGCGCAAAGCCCTGCAAGACACCGCAAGTGTTCAGAAGTTTCTGGCGGATGCCGTATTGGGCCATTACACAAACGCGCAGCTGTTGGCGTTACGGGCGCTGGCCGAGCTTGACGTGTTTTCTGACGATTTGTTCACTGCCTTGGCGGATACTACGGCTGAACGAGCCTCAGCACCTTCACAAACAGCGCTTTCGCAGATAACGCCTACCTCCATAACACTTACGCAAATAGTACCCTCACAGGCGGTCGAGCGCGGCTTGCCCGCAAAGCTGATGGCCGGCCGTGGTCGCTGGTATCGGCTGAATCCACTGCTGCTGGATTGGTTGCAAACGCCGGTATTGAGCGGCAGCGCCCAGCGCATGTTGCGGGTGAGTGAGTGGTTCGCCCAGCGTCGGCAGTACTCCGAAGGTTTGAAATACGCTCTGTTGTCTGCAGACGTGGGGCAGATTCGGCGCATGGCCGCGGAAGGCTCCGAAGCTCTACTGCTGGGGCAAGACACCGCATCGCTGTTACGCCTGCGGCGTAGCTTGCCGGCAACGGTGCTGGCCGCCAATCCGCGGCTGCGGTTGGTTTTTGGCTGGGTACACGCCATTGGCGGGCAATGTCGCCAGGCAACCGAGCTGGTTGAACATCTGGGCGAGGTGGAAACACACGATATTCCACTTGGGCGAATTCAGGCCTTACAGGCGTTTATTGCTCGTTCACAGGGCCAGGTAGAGCCGGCCCTTGTGCTGGCCGAAGCTGCCCTCGAAGATCCGGAGTTATCCGTTCAGGGCCAGCTGGTTACCCAACTGGTGCGATCCAGCGCCTTATGTGCGCTCGGCCGTTTCGCCGATGCCCGGCAGGCCAGCCGCGAAGCCGCACGCCTGGCGCGACAGGCTGGCGATACCGGCTCCGAAGCCCTGGCGGTTTACGCCCATGCCCGCATCGAACTGAGCAAAGGCGAACTTCGCCATACCGAACACCTGCTGCGCAGCAGTCTGGACACGGCCATGCAAGAGTTGGCGCGGCCGGCGCGGGTAGGGGAAATCCGGCTACAGCTGAATCTCGCGCTGGTGTTATGGCACCAGGGTAGATATCAGGATGTAGATCGGGTTTTGGCCGTGTGCACCCGTCAGGCCGAACAAACCCGGGATCTGGGTCTGTTAATGGCTATGTGTTTACGGGTATTCATTTGCCGCGGCCAGAGCCATTTTGACGAGGCCTTTGCCTGGATTGCTCGCGCTGAACGCACCATGCAGTCATGGCAGGTCGACGGCGACCTTTACGTGCCGGTACTGGAAGCATTGAAAGCATCGTGCTGGCTGGCACAGCGCCAGACAGACAGAGCGGCCCAGGCGCTGGCCAAAATATTGCCTTATCGCCAGGCTGGCTATTCACCGGAACTCTTCCCTACCATGCCGGGGCTGATGGATTGCCTACAAGTGCGCATTGCCATGGCCCGCGGGGAATATGGCGCGGCCAGAACCCGGCTGAACGGCCTGCGTGCTGGCTATCGCGATGCTATTCCCATGGGCGTAGACATGCACATGAGCCTGTTAGACGCCGCGCTGCTTGCCCGGGAAAAAAGCCCAGCCCAAGCCGCCAAACGCCTGGTGAGTATTGTTGAGTTGGCCGCCAAAGAGCATTTCATCAGCCCGTTTAACGAGCTCAAACAAGAGCTTGAGCCGCTGCTACGGCAAACGTTTGACCAACTCCCAGCCAATGTTTTCACCGACGCTCTGGCAAAACTGTTCGGCATCAAAGCCGCGACAAGCACGGTTGCGCCCCTGGCCGAGCCCATCAGCGAACGGGAAAAAGGCGTGTTAGAGTGTATTGCCCGCGGCCTGTCGAATCAGGAAGTCGCAGACAAACTGCACATTTCACTGCACACCGTCAAAACCCACGCCCGCCGAATAAACGCCAAGCTGGGTGTAAAATCCCGTACCCAGGCCATTGTTCGAGCCCGCGACTTGGGCGTGCTTTAAACCTCAGGCCCCGAATAGGATCCAAATCTGCATTCCCATTACCCGGCGTGCGGATGTTGCTGCTGAAAGTTGGAAAATCCAACAAGGGCGAAAGAAGTTTTAGTTTTCAGCGAAGATTCGATCATCAAAGCTGAAAGGTTCAATAGTGCCGACACGAACCTGTTTGAAGTCCGGGTGCGTTGGTCGAAGGATGACGTTACGCTCGCCGGGGATGACCGCGCTGGGTAACGATAGACCCACTAAGCATCTCATCAATGGTTTTTGCGTGCTGTGGAGCACTCATGCGCCAGAGAGTAATAACACTCATGACGGTATGCCGTGCTCCATTCTGCCAATGAGAGTTTCAACCTCATTGTTGCCATATTCCGTTCGAGCATGTTCCAGAGGCGTCTCGCCCTTAAAAGCGTAGGCTGGGGATTTGAGCCACCGCAGCGCCTCTTCCTGGTCACCATGAAACATGTTGGTAGCAAGAGAGATCAATCGGGAATAGCGATAGACCTGGCCTGACTCTCTGCCGGTAAGTCGTTTCGCCTCACCTTTCATTCTACGATTAAAGGTAGCTTGTGAGATGTCCAGATATTTCAGCACTTTGTCTTTAGGAAGCTTGAGAACTTTTTTGATCCGATGAACACTTTCTAATGGGACGCCTTCGCTGATGATCTTGTAAAGATTCAAATGGCGCTTATCAACAGCTTCAGCGTCAATACCCATCACAACATCGATAAAAAAATGTTCCGGATTAGAAATCCAGCGAACAGTACCAGGCGCAACTTCTTCATTTGAAGGACGAAAAACTTTTGGATTCACTGATCTTCCACGCAGCTCACCCTGATTTGGTGTGCCGTGCATGTCATCACGAGCCGACATTTGATAGCCTCCAATTACTCATTTGATTTCATTGTAGGCCCGCGCATAAGCTATAGCCAGCGTAACCGTCTCAACAGGTGGCCCGACTGGTGAGCCACCACACCCTCAATCTACGGGGTGATCGCACGCTATCTGATTTGCATCAACCCGGGGGCATTTTTAAATCTTGAAATGGGCTGGCCCTCCGGCCTGTATTGGTATTGACACCCAGGCCTACCCTCAGCGCGCTTCTTCGTAAATGATCTTCACCAACGATCAAGCTGAAGTCCGTGTTGTTTGAGGTAATCACCCTCACGTTCCATATAAGCCTCCAGAGCACCAGTGATGCCTATCGGCCACCACCAGCGCCATCCCATACTTCGTTCACAAAATGCCGGGCGGCTGCGGCTCCCCGGCTGAAGCCGAAAACGTCGAGTATCAGCTCGTCAATTGGTTCACTTGTTGCACGGTCAATTCGTGATGCGACATCATCACAACCCGATCTAATCTTGGCTAGGATCCCACGTTCCCCCATACCGGTTCCCATGGCCCAGGCATCGTCCTCTTTACCGGATTTGGTGCCAGCGCCTGAGGCGTATACGCGGATACGGTGATTCTCTACGGTGAGCGTGTCGGTGGAAAAGGGCTGATAAAGCGTGTGGAGCTTCAGCACATTGGTCTCAGCATTAAGATAACTCCCCTCCATCAGTTGCGAGATTTCAGCGCTGCAGGCCTCCTCACTGGTGGCTCTCGCTGCCTGAGCGGTCAGGCCTTCATCTACTTTTCGCTCAAAGGCACCTGAGTTATCGCGGCTGTTGCCGGTGCCGTCGAAGAACATGCCAGCTTCAACGGTCACTTTGGGGCGGAAGTCAGACTGGCCTTCTGCATGGCGTTTCGAGGCGTCAATTTCTTCCGGGGTCGCGCCGTTCGCAATAATGGGACTGCTGCCGTGGCCGCGAACGGGACAAACGTGAGTGTCGCCAACGCAGGCGACTATGAGGTTGCTCATGATGTATTCCTTCCATGGATGATAACCAGTTTTAATCCGAAAACTGGCTTGCTTTAAGTCAACAATGCTTCTGGTTACCGGCCGCTTCTAGCGCGGCATCAGTTCGTTAATATTGCGAGCGCTGGCCAGTTGTTGCAAGTGAGCCGGGGTACGATCCTGCAAAATCTCGGCAAACGCCTGATCGTAAACGCTCAGATTGTTATTGCGAATCATCGCCGTTATCTCGCCGATGTACTCGTCCCCGCGCTCGGAGTAAAGCTCCAACCCTGCAGCCAGCCCCTTGCCAGACAGCGGTTCCTGTTGTTTGCGATCGGTCAGGCGAATATCCCGCAATGTTTGATAGGCAGGGTGGCGGTTCAGGTTCTGGATATAGGCCAGTACCGAACGATAGGGTGAAGAGAACTTCGCTACCTCGTGGCTGGCCCCCGACACCCGGCTAAGCGGCACCAGGCCGCAGCCAGCGGTGAAACACCATTGGCCGAACAGATTGTTCCCTTCCACCGCAAAACGCGACGTGCCCCAAGCGGACTCGTTAGCCGCCTGGGCCATAATCAGCGACGGCGGTATTACGTCCAGGCGCCTTTTCAGCTTGGCAATCTGGGCTTTGCCCGCCGGCGCAGGGTCTACCCGCAGGCGCTTGGCTTCGTCTTTCAGCCATTGCTTTTCTTTGCCGGTAAACTCGGATTTTGCCGCCAAAGCGTCCAGGTACTCGCGTTCCAATAAAATGCGGCTGTTGGCCAGCACAATGCGGGGGAACAGAAATTCAAAAAAAGCGGCTTTTTTTTCGTCAGTATCGGCGTAGCCAGAAAAATCTGGCAAAGGTGCATTGGCCCAGCCGGGCAACGCCGGTAGCGAGGCAAACTGAAACTCCTCGCCGGCATAGTCACGGCTGCTGAATGCACCAGGTGACGGTTTATAAAATGCTCCAAACAAAGCACCGGCAAGTAGCAATAGAATGAACGCCAAAGCATGACGCTTCTTGGCAGCGGGGGAAGGTGCGCCTGTGTTGACTGACATATCACCTCTGGGCTCGGTAATAACCTGATTGGTTATTGTGGTTAGGTGATTAAAATACCAGCAGCGCGGCCAATACACAAAAATCCCCGGGCCGCAGTGCGCGGGCCGGGGATTTTTTCAGGCCTGGCGGCAAATCGATCAGAAGTACAATTTCATACCGGCCATAACGCCTTCATCCAGGTTCAGATCGCTGCGGCCATCCAAATCTGTGTTCAGGTAGCGGTAACCACCAAACAGCTCTGCGTTACGAATGACACGGTAGCTGACACGGGCTTCAAGGCTGGTCATGTCATCGGAATCGCCAAACGCCAGAATGCTGGGCGCATAGTGCAGGCCGCCAGTGACAGACAAACCCGGTACATCGGGAATATTCACCGTTGCATAGCCACCCAGCGCCAAAGCGCCGCCGTCGACCCGGTCGTCGTCCCAACCGATCAGTCGCATACCAAGGCCTGCGGTGGTAGGCAGATTACCAAGGGCTGTGCGGCCTTGGGCGTGAAAATCCACGTTGCCGATGTGGCGGCTGCCTTCGTGGTAGGTGTAACCGGCGCCCAACTGCATGTCGTCGCGGCTGTCAAAAAAGTTCATCTGTGCTTTTGCGGAATCTTTGGTCAAGCTCAGGTCAACATCGCTGGCAAGCGCAGGTGCTGCGCTCATAGCAAGTGACAGGGCCATCAGGGAAATACGAGAGGCTTTCATAATGCTACCTTTTTGGTGATGAAAGAGTGATGAGTGGGTCATGAACGAAAGTGTAAGCGGCCGGCAATGGCGGAATGCTCTTAAAGTGATGATAAAGCGCACGACGGAAACCCACAACTTAAAAGCCCGTAACCGCTGGGTATGAATGGTCAGCACAATCCACACTGTTTTTTAAAAAGCACTCAGTGCCGGGTGTCGTCTTCCAGCTGGTCCAGTTGGTCCAGGTCTTCCGAGCTTACATTCTGTGCCGGTACCCGGTACTCCTCATTGGCCCAGGCGCCCAGGTCAATCAACTTGCAGCGGTGCGAGCAGAATGGGCGCTCCGGATTGGCATCGGTCCATTTCACGGTTTTACGGCAGGTGGGGCATTCAACGTTCATGGCAACCTATCTAATCATTGGTGAAAGAAATTTATCTGATTATTTATGAAGTAAAAAACCTAACGAAAACAGCTTAACAAACCGTCAGCACCTCTACGCGGCTGCCGGTTTCGTCGGTCACAAATCGAAAACGCACATTCACATCGTACAGATGCGCGCCGTAAATTCGCTCTTCTTCGCGGCCGCGGCGAAACGACGGGCGCGGATCGTAGCTCACCACATCCTCAATCAGCGAAGCAAAATCCGGATATTTTTGTGGAGATTCCTTTGACGAATTTTCTAAAGAATGCTCTGAACAAAGCTCATCCAGCTGCTGCTGTGCCTCGGGTAAAAATACCACCGGCAAACGCTCTACCGGCGCCTCCGCGGCCCAACCCAGGTGTGCGCCGCTTACCGCGTCTGCGAAGGGAAGGTAGGGCTTTATGTCCAGAATGGGTGTGCCTTCAATTAAGTCGTGATCACTGATTTGCAACACCAGCTTGCCTTGCTTGCGCACCAGCCCGCGGTTACGCACAACCGACAGCCCCAGGCTGTTGGGGCGAAACGGCGAACGGCTGGCAAACACGCCAATCTTTTGGTTGCCTCCCAAACGGGGTGGCCGCACCACAGGCCGCCACTCGGCTCGCACCGCCTGGTGGAACTGAAATGTTAGCCAAAGGTGGCTGGCGCTCTCCAAGCCGCGAAAAGCGTCCTCGCGGTCAAATGGCGGCTGAATCAGCAAGTCGGCGTGGGCGTGGCGGGTTAACCCCGGCTGCCGCGGCACGCCAAACTTATCAGCAAAGCAGGAGCGGGTGATAGCAATGGGCGTGAGTGTAAGGGCTTCAGTGGCATCTTTCGCGTTATGGCGGGGCATAGGCGTTAGTTGCGCCGAACAATGTTGCCGGAAAAATACATCTCCAGTCGCAAAACCAGTGAACTGTCGTCTTTAAACGAATTCTCCCGCTCAAACTGCAGCGCCGGAATTACCTCTCCGAACAACCAGTCGCTGTACATACGATAGCGCCAGGTTACGTCGGCAAAGGCTTCGGTGGTACGCCAGCCGGGCTGGCTTTCACCCAGCACACCCACACGGGGCGTAAGCACCGCACGGTTATTCAACCGCTTGCTAACGCTAAACACTTGGGCTGCCACAAACTCCCTGTCGCTGTGTACCCATTCAAGCTCAGACGAGTTTATAAACTCCCAGCCCTTACCTAAATCGTGCCGCGCCTCAAACCAGCTGCGCGAACCCCAGCCGTTTTGATGGTAATAATAAAAACGCTGTTGAGCCAACAAGCCCCAGTCGCCAGATGGCTGCCAGTTCTTGCGCACGGTGGCGCGCCAGAATGCATCGGGGGGCAAGTGCAGGCGCGCGCCAAAATCATTGGAGAAATTAACCGAGTCACCCACCTGGCCCAAAAACCGGAGAGCGCCCGTGGTACCGGTTGAAGAGCGTTCCGGTTCTGTAAGCTGACGGTCGCGCTGCCGCTCTGCCAGCGGAATCAGCTCGTCGCTTTCGCTTTCAATCACCAGTCTGAGCTTTTTGCGGGCAGTGGGTATATCCACCCGAAAGCGCACCTCTGGCTCAAAATCCAACATTGCGCCGGCACGGGTTTCGGTGGCAAAGCTTAGCCGCAAATAACTCTCGTTCATTGGTAAGCTGTGACGTTCGCCGGACAGGGTTCGGTCTGCCCACTGCCCCAGCTGTCCCACGCGCTCACCTTGAGTGCGCTCCTGCAACAGCACCCAGTTACTGAAGGTCATCCAATAGGAATCTTCCGGTTCGGCCCAATATTCCTCTGGCGCGAAGTCGTAAAAGTTGCTGGGTAACGCCTGCGGGGCAAGGTGCTGTGGAATAGATCGCTGGTAGAACTGTATTGAAGGTTCCAGTGCATGGGTTGATGGCGCTGTAAGCAATGCAGCAAGAGTAACGAACCCCGCGCCAAATAGCTGGCACCGGTTAATGGCCAAATTCCACCAGCAGGGCATTGTGGGCGTCTCGCACCTGTTGGCGCATGTTGTCTTTGGTGCCGCCGTTATCAATAATCAGGTCGGCTTTATCCAGCCGCTGCTGGCGCGGAATCTGGGCGGCAATAATGCGTTCAACCTGGTCTCGCGGGTTGTTGTCCCGGGCCATGGTGCGCTGTATTTGCACGCTTTCCGGGCTGTCTATCACAATCACCCGCTCGGTAATGGTGTGCTGAATGGTTTCAAACAACAGCGGCGACACCAGCAACACGTAAGGCAAGTTGTAGTCGTCGGGCTTTAGCTGGCGCTCAAGTTCTGTGTGAATAATGGGATGTATCAATTCTTCCAGCCACCTTCGCTCGTCGGCGTCATCAAACACCAGCTTGCGCAAGGCTGCGCGATTCAGAGCGCCACCAGACGTCAAAATGTTGTGGCTAAAATGCTCGGCAATCAGCTCCAGCGCTCGGGTGCCGGGCTCTACCACCTGGCGGGCGACATCGTCTGCGTCTACCCAATGCACGCCAAGGGCGCCAAAGAGGCTGGCAACCATCGATTTTCCTGATCCAATACCACCGGTCAGCCCCACAATTTTGGGTGCCATACGCGCGCCTACTCCTTATGAAACCAAAGCTATGCAGCCAAGCTTATAAATCAAGCTTAAGCATCAAGTTTGTACACCAAGAAAACCGAACCACACACCCACAATTTCATCACCAAACCACAAACACAGCAAGCCAGCCGTGGCCAAATAAGGCCCAAACGGAATGGGCACCTCGCGGCCCTGCTTTTTGAACACCATCAAGGCTATACCAACAGCTGCGCCCACAACAGAGGATAACAGAATAACCGCCGGCAATAACGTCCAACCCAGCCAAGCACCCAGCGCTGCCAGCAGCTTGAAATCGCCGTAGCCCATGCCCTCTTTACCGGTCACCAGCTTGAACAGCCAGTACACCGACCAAAGCGCCAGGTAACCGACAACGGCGCCCCAGAAAGCTTCGTTAAAAGGCACCAGCTGGCCAAAGTAATTCACCATCAGCCCTAACCACAGCAAGGGCAGGGTGATGGAGTCTGGCAGCAGTTGAGTATCAAAATCAATCATCGTCAGCGCGATCAGCGCCCACACCAGCAATAACGCCCAAAGCGCCGCAGGTGTCGGCCCCAGCAGGTACACGGTAAGCACCGAGAACACCGCTGTTACCAGCTCAATAATCGGGTAGCGCACTGAAATCGGTTGGCTGCAACTGGCGCACTTGCCTTTCAGTACTAGGTAGCTGATGACCGGTACATTCTCCCAGGCGCGAATGCCGTGGCCGCAGTGGGGGCAAGTGGAGGCCGGCTTTGACAGGCTGATCACCTTCACCGGTTCCCGCCTGGCATCCGGTACTTCCAAAAGCTCTTCACACTGGCAGCGCCATTCCTGCTGCATCATCGCCGGCAGGCGAAAAATAACCACGTTCAGAAAACTGCCAATGCACAAAGACATAAAAGCAACCATGGTGTACAGCAACCAGGGTGTGTCCAGAAAAATGCTTAAATCGACCATGAATTAAACAACCTGGCCCATTTGGAAGATCGGTAG
The DNA here is from genome assembly GCF_002563815.1 of Marinobacter sp. LV10R520-4. NCBI lineage: Bacteria > Pseudomonadati > Pseudomonadota > Gammaproteobacteria > Pseudomonadales > Marinobacteraceae > Marinobacter > Marinobacter sp. LV10R520-4. Next base: position 2,624,946 of record NZ_PDJM01000001.1, read on the forward strand.
ATACATGGCGATAATCAGGCCACCCACCAGAATGCCCAGCACAACCATGATCATCGGCTCCATCAGCGCAGTCAGGTTGTCCACCATGTCATCCACTACGGCCTCGTAGTGCTCGGCCACTTTTTCCAGCATTTCGTCCAGGTTACCGGATTCCTCGCCAATCGCCGTCAGCTGAACCGCCATCACCGGAAACACGTCCTGCGCGCGCATAGAAGCCTGAAGCTGCGTACCGCTGGAAACATCACTGCGAATGCGCATGATGGCATCCCGATAAACCGCGTTGCCGGTCGCGCCCGCAACGGATTCAAGGGCATCTACAAGGGGAACACCGGCTGCGAAGGTGGTTGAAAGCACCCGGCCAAACTTCGCGACGGCGGATTTGTCCAGAATTTCCCCCATAATCGGCAGCTTCAGCACGTATTTGTCGACAATGTCTGAAAACTTCTGCGACCGCCGTTTTGACTCTTTGAATAAAACAATGGTGCCGATAATGCCCAGCATCACCACGAACCACCAGGTTTGCATCCATTCTGACAGGCGCACCACCATCTGGGTGAACACCGGCAGTTCCGCACCAAACCCGTTAAACAGCGATTCAAACTGCGGCACTACTTTTACCAGCAAAATGGCCGTTACCACGATCGCAACCACCACAACAGCGATGGGGTAAGTCATTGCCTTCTTAACTTTCTTCTTCAGAATTTCTGTTTTTTCCATGTAGGTGGCAATACGGTCGAGCATCTTCTCGAGCGCACCGGCTTTTTCGCCCGAATCCACCAGATTGCAGTATAGGTCGTCAAATTGACGGGGGTTCTTACGCAACGACCCCGCGAAACTGTTACCAGAAGCAATGTCGTTCCGAACCGACATCACTAGTTCCTGCAGGCCTTTGTTTTCCAAACCATCGGCCACAATGTCAAAGCTTTGCACCAGGGGTACGCCGGCTTTCATCATGGTGGCCAGCTGGCGGGTGAGCATGGCAATGTCAAAGGGCGTAATTTTTTTGCTGCCACCGAACAAGGGCTTGGATTTCTTTTTCACCTTGTCTGGAACTATGCCCTGCTTGCGCAACTGGACCCTGGCCAAAGCCAGGCTAACGCCAGGCATCTCACCCTTGGCTTTGTTGCCCCGGCGATCTTTGCCTTCCCATATATAGGATTCCAGTTTCTTCGCTTTCTGAGCCATGCTTAATCCTTGGTCACGCGGTTGGCTTCTTCAAGGCTGGTTACACCCTCAATCACTTTTAACAGGGCGGATTGGCGCAGGGTTCGGAAGCCTTCGGCCTGAGCTGCTTTTGCAATCTTGATAGAGCTGGCCTCTTCCATAATCATATTGGCCAGCTGCTTGGTTACTTTAACCACCTCGTAAATGCCGACGCGGCCTTTGTAACCATTAGTGCATTTATCACAGCCCTTCGGGTGGTACAACGTGAACCCTGTGTCAATTTGTTCAGTTGAGAACCCTTCGGCTAAAAGTACGTCTTTTGGAACGTCTCCGGCCTGTTTGCAGCTGCAAAGTCGCCGGCCCAGGCGCTGGGCAATAATCAGGCTAACAGACGTGGCAATATTAAACGCAGGCACGCCCATGTTCATCATACGGGTTAAGGTTTCGGCGGCGCTGTTGGTGTGCAGGGTGGATAACACAAGGTGACCGGTTTGCGCCGCTTTGATGGCAATGTTGGCGGTTTCCAGATCTCGAATCTCGCCCACCATAATAACGTCGGGGTCTTGCCGCAAAAACGCCCGCAGCGCTTCGGCGAAACCAAGCCCTACTTTGTTGTTCACGTTTACCTGATTCACGCCTTCCAGGTTGATTTCCGCCGGGTCTTCCGCGGTGGAAATATTGCGCTCGTCGGTGTTTAGAATATTCAGGCCGGTATACAGCGACACGGTTTTACCGGAACCGGTGGGGCCCGTTACCAGAATCATGCCCTGGGGTTGCGCCAGGGCGTCCATATACAGCTTCTTCTGATCTTCCTCATAGCCAAGGGCGTCAATGCCCAGCTTGGCCTGGCTGGGGTCCAGAATACGCAGTACGATTTTCTCGCCCCACAAGGTGGGCAGGGTGTTCACCCGAAAATCGATGGACTTGGTTTTGGACAGCTTCATTTTTATGCGGCCGTCTTGCGGCAAGCGCCGCTCGGAAATATCCAGCTGCGCCATGATTTTTATTCGCGCGGATATTTTTGGTGCCAGCTTTATAGAGGGTCGCGACATTTCTTTCAGAATGCCGTCAGTGCGAAAGCGTACGCGGTAGGTTTTCTCGTAAGGTTCAAAGTGAACGTCTGACGAGCCTCCGCGAATCGCATCCAGCAGCATTTTATTGACATATTTTACGATGGGCGCATCGTCTATTTCTGCAACAACAACGACGGCGCCGTCGTCCTCGCTTCCCTCCGCGCCTTCCGTTTCTATGCCTTCAAGGTCTGAATCAGCCAAGTCGCCCATGGAGCTTTCATTAGACGCCAGATACTTTTCGATAGCCGCCCGCAGCTTGGCGTCGTCCACCAGAATCGCATCGGTACTTAGGCCGGTGTTGAACTTGATTTCATCCAGCGCCTGAACATTGGTGGGGTCGCTCACTGCAATAAAAAGCCGGTTGCCACGCTTATAAAGGGGCAGGGCGTTGTGCTTGAGCAGCAGTTTTTCGTCTACCAGCTTGTCTGGCATCATCTCCGGCAAAAACGCATCCAGGTCCAACACCGAAATACCAAACTCCATGGCCGCCGAAAACGCCAGCGCTGAGCTGTCTGCCAGCTTGTGTTGGGTCAGGTAGGTAATCAGCGGAATGCGATTTTGCGACGCCTGCAAAAAGGCGTCTTTGGCGGTGGATTCATCCAGCAAGCCGTCGCTCACAAAGCGCCGTGCCAGACCCGTTAAGGTGATGTTGCTTGTGTTTGCTGTCATAGATTGGGGCGCTGCAGCCTGATGGTTGGGGTGCGGGTAATAGCGAGGGTTGAGTTTAGATGGGTGGGGGCGGTTTGGAAAGCTTGGGGTGGGTTGGGGGTGTGCGGGTTGGAAGTGACAAAAATTGTCAGGTTTTGACGTTGGGTGGTGGGGGTTTTGGTTTTTGGTCAATGGGGGTCGTTTTACGAAAGGCGGGAGTGCGTTGATTTATTGCTATATTTAGGAAAATGAATCAATTGGCACGGGCTCTGCGCGGTATTTTAAAATTTGAAAAGATTTCCTAACGATAACGATAGAGGTGTTCCTGTGAGAAATATGCAAATGAAGAATAGTCAGCAGGGCTTTACGCTGATTGAATTGATGATTGTTGTGGCTATTATTGGTATTTTGGCGGTGATTGCTATTCCGCAGTATCAAAGCTATGTGGCTCGTGCGCAGGTTGCCCGTGTCGTTGGCGAAGTGAATTCGCTGAAAACCGCAGCTGAAGATATGATGTTGCAAGGTAAGATGGATGATAATGTAACAGTACTACAATTGGGATTTTCTGGTTCGAATTTACTTGGGGAAGTGCCTGATCCGGCTGACGATGCTGATGACGGTGCGACTTTAGATAATCCATCACTAGCTCTTGCCGTCGGTGAGCTAACTATGGCGGCCACGCTCAATGGCGACGTTGCTTCTGCTATTAAAGGTTCTACGGTAACTTTGACTCGCACAGCTAAAGGTAGTTGGAGCTGTAAAACTGCGTCAGGCGGAGCTGCTGGTTGGGATGATGACTACGCGCCAGCTGGCTGCAAGCCATAGAGTGATTGATCACAAATCTGATCATGGACAGGCACTGTTAATTCGCCGTATAATCAGTTGCTTGCAGGGTAAGCCGATATAATCATGGACAGTCACCTCGCCGTTCATTCTGACCTATCTTCCAAGCAGTTCGGCATACTAACAAGCCTGAACGGCCTTATAACGACGATGCATAACCGATACCTTGACGTCTCCAGACTGGCTCATCCTTCAAACCAGAATCCGTGACAGTTCGGTTCCCTATTACGAACTCGAACCAAGAAGCCAACAGACTCTCCTGAGAGGCGTTGGACAGCTGCTGTTTGGCACCGCCAATGGTGTGGCCCTGGTCATACAACAAGCTGCGAATCTGGCGGATAGTGATGACGTCTGCGCGCTGGTAATAACGGCGGTTACCGCGACGCTTGACTGGGGACAGGTGGGGGAATTCCTGTTCCCAGTAGCGCAGTACGTGGGCTTTTACGGCGCACAGTTCTGCTACTTCGCCGATGGCGAAATAGCGTTTGCCGGGGATGGCAGGTAGTTCGTTGTTGTTGCTGGGTTTCGATCTGGCTGTACCAGGGATAGACTTCAAGTGGGGACGGACTTGAAGTCTGTCCCCTACCTCCAAGCTCCAAGCGGGGACAGATTTTAAATCTGTCCCCATCTGTTTATTGCTCGATGCAACGTAGGCTTCTACTTTTGCTTTGAGCTTCTGGCCGGGGCGGAAGGTGACCACGCGGCGGACGCAGATGGGGATTTCTTCACCGGTTTTTGGGTTGCGGCCGGCGCGCTCTTTTTTGTCGCGCAGGTCAAAGTTGCCAAATCCTGACAATTTCACCTGTTCGCTGTGGCTGAGTGCGCCGCGGATCTCGTCAAAGAACGCCTTTACCATTTCGTTGGCTTCACGTTTGTTCAGGCCAAGTTCGTCGTACAGGCTATAGCATCCAAAGGGCAATTCTCCAGATAAAACTGGTCGACGATCACCCGCCATTCTTTCGAGATATCGGCGAGCAAGAACGAGTGCCTGTCCACGCGTCGTCGCGTCCCTTGGTTGCCGTTGCCATGCTTGTAGCTCACATTGAATTGCGGTCAGTGCTTGATCTCTGACTTTAACCGACTGACCTCATCAACCGTCAAACCAGCAATCTCTGCAATCATCTGATCATCCATTTCAGTGCGGTTGATCAGGTTACGGGCGATTTGTTCAGCCTTCATGTGTTCACCTTCTTGGCGACCTTCCTGGCGCCCTGCCAGCATGCCCTCAAGTCGCTCCTTCTTAACCAAATTTTCAAGATTTTCTGCCAACATATCTCTATCCTCCACCAAACTGCTCAACCGATCCAAATCAAGCCTGGCCTTGGGAGCCACTCTCTGTAAATGGCGCTTGATCCAACGAGTAATGATTTTGTCCACCCGATCTTTGTTCGGGTCTGAGGAAGGAGTGCCTGTCCACAAATCTGATCATGGACAGACACTGTTAATTCGTAGTCTAATCAGTTGCTTGCAGGGTAAGTGGATTGTTTATGGGTAGACGTAATGAAATCTGATCATGGACAGGCACCACGAATATCTCGATTGATCATATGCTTACAAAAAAGGCTCGCGGATTCGTCCCCGGGCCTTCTTGCTGTTCTGGGCAGCGGATCATGGACCGGCACACAAGATTCCTCTCAATAATCAGAGCGACCCGGCGTTATGCCAGGGTCTTAGCCTTGTCGTGCGATTTACGCATCCTTTCCAAAGCTGCCTCAGATAGAAACGCAGAGCGTGACCGCGCCTCGTTCGGGTGCTCCTTCACATATCTGTCAATCTGACGCAAAACCAAACGGGGCACGGTGATATTGATCTTTTCCGCCTTGCCCAGGAATGGTGTTACATCGATCTCGATGAAGCCCCACACCGCACCCTCAAAGTCTGTGTTTGTACGGTGCTCCGCAATGGAGTTTGCATTAGGAATGTCTTCTCCAAATTCTGCTAATAGCTCAAGGTGACCAAGAATTGCCTCACGTGCGTTGTCTAAAGCCTTGTCTTCATTGCTGCCTGCAGAGAAGCAGCCAGGAATATCGGGCACAGTAACGCCGTAGTTCTTTCCGTCATCTGTATGAAGTGCTACTGGGAAACGCATAACGATTACCTCAAGTGTGATCAGTGGCCCTTTGGGGCCGTTATTTCCAACCGGCCTGCTTCCAGATATTGTTCAATGTACCCTTTGGCAGTTCCGACTTAGGGTGTGGCAGCGTAACCAGCCCCGGCTTTGTGGGATGCTTAAAGTGATGATGGCACCCATTCACTCGCACCAACTCCCAGCCATCTTTTTCCAGTTTCTTTTGAGTGATCATGGACAGGCACTGTTAAAAGCTGATCATGGACAGGCACAACTAATATCGTTATTTATCAATCTGATCATGGGCATGATCATGGACAGGCACAGCTCAGGATCGGGCACAGCTCAGGATCGACGGTGTGCTCGGCTGTAAACCTCGCCACCCTCCCGCTTGCCAACGGCCACCACGGTTACGACAACCCGGTTATCCTCGACCTCATACACCAAACGATATCCGGCGCTACGTAACTTAATTTTGTAGCAGTTAGACAGGCCAAAAAGGGCATCCGCCGGCACATGTGGCTCTTTGAGCCGCTGTTTTAGTTTTTTCTTAAACTGCTGTTGCAGAACTGGCGCAAGTTTTTTCCATTCCTTCAACGCAGAAGCTTTAAACTCAAGGGCGTACTTATAGGTCATCTAAGTTAACCGGAATGCCTGGTTCTGCGCGGCGAGACTCTACCAGACGAGTTAACTCCTGATCGTCCAGGCGCTCCAGTATGGCTTCATAGACATCGGCCGGCACGCAATAAAAGGCCGGTTTGTTCCGATTTAGCACAGCAATCGGAAATCCCTCGCCGGCGTTCACAACGGCCATCGGATTTTTTTTCAACTCGGAAATGCTAGCTGTAATTTCGGTGTAAACGGGGTGTGTCATAAGCAAATCTCTAAGACCTGTTAATAGGTCTTAGAGTATCATAAGCTAGCCTCTGGGAAATGATTTGTTCGAATGACCATGGACAGGCACACATCCCGGGCACACACCCCGGGGACAGATTTCAAATCTGTCCCCTAACGGCCCACGAACAGCCACACAGGCCCCAAACCGACGCGTTAGGAGGTTTTATCAACTTCAGTACGCTGTATTCTTTTGCCGCTGACGCGATACTTGTCACGCATGTATTGTTCGTGGCTTTTGTCGTTTTCGGGCTGATGCTGGTTTATGCGGGCTTTTTTCTGAAGTGGCAGTGGGTGAGAAATGTGTGGTTCCGTAGTGTGCACCTGGTTGCAATCGGCGTTGTCGTTTTGCAGTCCTGGTTTGGTTTCATTTGCCCGCTTACAACCTGGGAAATGGGTCTACGGGCGAGGGCAGGTCAAGCTGTCTACGATGGTTCTTTCATAGCCCATTGGCTGCACCAGTTTTTATATTTCCAAGCGCCGCCGTGGGTCTTTATTGCCTGCTATACGGCTTTTGGTGGGCTGGTGTTGCTCAGTTGGTTTCTGGTTCGGCCAAACCCTGCCTCTCGAAATTGATTGTCGTAGATGGGCGCACAGGTGATGTTCATGGACAGGCACTTTTCATTCATGGACAGGCACTTTTCACAGGGTCGATTATGGACAGGCACAGTAATCTGCACAACTGTTTGGAAAAGCGCAGCAGCAGTCTCTCGGCACAGCAGCCTTTCAGGGCCGGACTGATCAAAAGCTACGTAATGTACGTATGATGTGAATGCAGATGAGCCCATGTGTGCTCAGCTTAGTCCACCGTTGCCTTAATGTGCGCTAAAGTCACCTGACGCTAACATCATAATTATGAGCACTAAAGAAAGTACAGATTGCAGTCAAAACTCAGAAGCGCAGTCAACGGCAAGCGCGCATGACGACGTACCGGGTGTCGATTCTGGCAAAAAGACTTTCGCTCTTACTACTTTTAAGGCGATCGAAAATTTGTTGCTGATCATCGTTGTGTTGATGACGCTGGGCGGTGTGGCTTTCGAGCTTCTTACGGTTTACGGTGCCCACAAGATCCGCCTTGCGGACATCCTGCTGATGTTTCTTTACCTAGAGGTGATCGGCATGGTGGCTGTGTTTTACTCGGATCGGCGCTCTGCCTTTGTCTACCCGATTTTCATTGCGATTACGGCACTCGCCCGATTGATTATTCTGCAGGGTAAAGACATGGCGCCTGAGAATATTCTGTACGAGGCAATTGCAATCCTAATCTTGGCTTTGGCCGCGATTGTTATCATTCGTTTGAACCGAGTTTGAAGAAGGGGCAGTAGCAATCTGGACACGCACAGATCCTAGTTTGACCTGGTTGCTACTTAAAAATTGCAGAGTTCCCTACGACAGGGCAGTTAGCAGTGACAGGTCATTTAGGTTTATTAAGGACCATAAGAACGCCTATTTCTCGCTTGTGTCGTCGTCTTCCACCTCATCCGGATGCTCCTGCTTATAACGCTCCCAGTCTTCCCAGTCATGAGGCGTTCCGGCATGGGGTTTTTTCAGGTGCCGAGCATGCTCTTTTGCGTTATGTTGCAGGCTGTGGTCCCCCTTTTCTTCCTCGTCGTAGCCGTGCTTCTTCAGAAAATCCGTCGCGCTGATTGGCATCTTGAAATACCTCCGGGGTCATTCATACGTTAAGTAATATTACGCTGGCCTTCCAACGGCGGATTTGCAAGCGGTTGTGTTGGGCTTGAATACCGAGTTCACCGTTAACAAATATAGTTTGTTCCTCCCGGGGACAGATTTCAAATCCGTCCCCTAGCTTCTCAAATCTGTCCCCTAACGGCTACCCATGGACGGGGCGAGAACGCTTCTGTCATCGTGCCAACAACTTTGTCCGGAACGAACTTTGCCGCCAGGGCAGCGCAACCCAGAGCGCGTGCAGGTTTATGAGTAGCGCCAATATCCATTCAAAAGCATTGTCGATCTGGCTGTACAGGTCAGGTGCTGCGGCGGTAAGGATGACGGAGAGAAAACCCACCGCCAACGTCACTTCGCTCAGCCACAGCAGGCGCTTTCCGCTCTGGTGCCAGCGCGGGTGATCTTTCAGGGCCGAACTGATCAGTAGCTGCGCAATGTACGTAAGCGAGAAATACAGCACGACTCCGATACGGCGGATGAGGTTAAAGCCCTCACCTTCGTGGTCAAGCGCCAATGTGTAGGCGGCCAGGGCAACGCAGGCCACCAGCCCAAGCCATGGTATCCAGAGCTGGCCACGACCAGGCGCGCCCAATTGCAGCAACCAGAGGCTATTGAGCCACCAGAACAGAATACCGAGCAAGGCCGCGGGCAACATGGCGCCCTTGAAGATGAAGTAGGCAGTGCCATGGCGCCCTGTTCGACTGATGCTGGTGCAACTATCCCAGTAGGGTACGCACCAGGAAATGTAGCCTTCGAAGACCGCAACGGCAAAAGTAGCGTGAATGCTTAATAGCGGGATTAGCGCGGCAGCGAGTGCCAGCCACCATAAGGGAACGGAGCGGCTTCGGATTGTCGTATTCATCCCGCCTCCCGATAGTGCAGGTCTCATCCAACAACAGACGCAACTATTACTCTCAAACATGACCTTTGCAAAGTCGGAAAGTTTCAACCCCTGAGCGCCGAAGCCCCGCGACCGGATTCACTGTGCCGCTACACACAGCTCAGCTTACTCCCGGGGACAGATTTGAAATCTGTCCCCTAACTCAAATCTGTCCCCCTAACTGACCAAACCAATCCGGTCTCACCAAAGGTCTTTTTTAATGCTGGCCCAAAGCTGGCGATAAGCCCCGGCCGCGGTGCTTCTGGGACTCAGTTTTTCCAGAGGCTTGCCCTCTTCGCCCATGCGCTCAACCACGCTTGCGTAGGGTATTGCCACATTCAGGCAGTTGTTTATCAGTTCCGGACCACGCTCAACCAACTCCCGGTGCAGTTTCTTGCGGCGATCGACCATAGAGAAAAACGGGCGTAGCTTTTTAACACCTAACTTCTTGCTCTTGGCAAAATCGTGCAGCTGATTCCAGCTGTTCATGGACAGCCAGGTAGGCACGAGTGGCACGTAAACCTGGTCTGCAACCTCCAGCACCTGTTCGGTTAGTCGTGACAGCGTAGGCGGGCAGTCCAGAATCACCAGGCTGGTTTCTTCGGAAAGTGGGGCAAGCAGTTTCTTGAGTTGGTTGCCATCGGTTTCCTGCTCAAGCTTGATGTCGAAGTTGCGGAAGCTCGAGTGTGCCGGAATAAAATCCAGGCGGGGGTAAACATCATCGTGGATAAACTTGGCTATGGGCGATTTGCCCTCAAGCAGTTTGGAGAGTTTGTTGCCTTTGAGCGGCGCGGCACCGGAAAGATAGAAACTGGAGGCGCCCTGGGGGTCGAGATCCCACAACAGAGTCTGGCGGTTGTCCTTGCTTGCCAGGTATGCAACGTTCACGGCCGCCGCCGTTTTGCCAACTCCGCCCTTGGGACTGTAGAACGCAATAATCCTCATCGCTGCCCTGTTCCTGTATTGAACCCAGTGAATTAACATCTACAGGATAGCAGGCGTTTGGTTTTGTTTGATGACACTTTTATGACACAGCCTGGCCATGGGCAGGCACAGGTTAACCCTGCGCGGAAAGCCGGATCCTGAACAGGCACAAATACGCCGTAAACGGGTGAACCACAAAATTAAAACAGTCGTATGAATTGTCACTGATAAGACCAAAGAAGCCTATTAAGTAAAAAACCTGACCAAGGAGTGCTCATGAAATACCAGGCCCCGGCGAATGATCTTCGTTTTTTGTTGTTTGATGTACTGGGTGTAGACCGGCTTCATGAGCTGGAAAAATACGCCGATGCCACACCGGATCTGATTTCTGTGGTTATTGATGAAGCCGGCAAACTGGCGGCTGAAGTCATTCAGCCTACCAATCAAGCCGGTGACCGTGAAGGCTGCCATTACGACCCTGAAACCCATGCGGTGACAACGCCTGACGCGTTCAAACCGGCCTACAAAAAACTTGTAGACGGTGGCTGGACCTCACTGGACGCGCCGGTGGAGTTTGGCGGGCAGGGGCTACCCCATACGCTTAAGTTTGTAGTGGATGAAATGCTCTGCTCCACCAACCTTTCACTGGGCATGTACCCGGGGCTAACCCACGGTGCTATCAGCGCACTGCACGCCCATGGCTCCGACGAGCTCAAGCAAACCTATCTGGAAAAACTGGTGTCCGGCGAATGGACAGGCACCATGTGCCTAACCGAGCCCCAGTGTGGTACTGACCTTGGCCTGATTCGTACCCGTGCCACGCCCAACGCCGATGGCAGCTACGCCATTGAGGGCACCAAAATCTGGATTACCGGCGGTGAGCACGACCTGACCGACAACATTGTGCATCTGGTACTGGCAAAGCTGCCCGGCGCGCCGGACACCACAAAAGGCATTTCGCTGTTTGTGGTTCCGAAGGTTCTGCCTGAGTCTGGTGAGCGCAACCCTGCTTTCTGTGGTGGCCTGGAACACAAAATGGGCATTAAAGGCTCCGCGACCTGCGTGATGAATTTTGAGAGCGCCAAAGGCTGGCTGGTGGGCGAGCCCAACGACGGCATGCGCGCCATGTTTACCATGATGAACGAAGCACGCCTGATGGTGGGTATGCAGGGCCTCGGCCTTGCCGAGATGGCTTATCAGGAAAGCCTTGGATTTGCCCGCGAGCGTCTGCAAGGCCGTTCGATGAGTGGCGCAAAGAACCCTGGCGGCCCGGCCGACCCGATTATTGTGCACCCCGATGTTCGCCGCATGCTGATGCGGCAGAAAGTTCTGAACGAAGGCATGCGTGCCATGGCCCTGTTTGCCGGTCATCAGTTGGATCTCTCGGTTGCCCATCCGGATGAGTTGGTGCGGGAATCCGCCGATGATCTGGTGCAATTGCTGACCCCGGTGGTAAAAGCGTTTCTGACCGACGAAGGTTCCAACAATACGAACATCGGCCTGCAAGTGTTGGGCGGTTCGGGTTTCACCACCGACTGGCCGCTGGAGCAGCTGGTTCGCGATGGCCGCATTGCGCGCATCTATGAAGGCACAAACGGCATACAGGCGCTGGATTTGGTGGGCCGTAAACTGAGCCTGAAAGGTGGACGGCTGGTGCGCACCCTGTTTGGTGTATTTTCAAGCTACCTGAAAGAAAACCCGGAAGCACCCCATCGCGATGAGCTGAAAGGCGCTGTAAGTGCGCTTGAAAAGGCCACTCTATGGCTGGCAACCAACGCGCCAAAAGATCCGGAGCAGGCCGGCGCGGCTGCCACGCCTTATCTGCGCCTGATGGCCCTGACGGTTATTGGCTATATGTGGTCACGCATGGCCAACGTTGCCGGCCAGCAGATTGCAGCCGGGGAGGGCAACAAGCCTCTGCTGGAAAGCAAGCTGGTGTCTGCCCGCTTTTACTTTGAAAAGCTGCTGCCGGAAATTCACTGGTTGCTAAGCGACATCGAAAGCGGCAAGGACAGCCTGATGGATATGGGAGACGATCACTGGGCTGCGTGAGCCTCTAAATTCCGGCGTTTTGAATCAAGCCACGCACCGCGTGGCTTTTTTAGGGGCGATCAATCCACCAAACCCGAAGGCTACTATCTGATCACTGATTTGGTGATGGACAGGCATGTCCAAACTCCCAAGTGTTCTCCCTGACAACCGACACGGCCGATTACTGGGCAAATATATCCTGATAGAACGCCATCGTGCCTTCCCATGCACGATTGGCGGCTTCTTTATTATAAGCCATGGGCAACCCGAACTTTTCACCGGTATCATCAGCCGCTTTGGAGGTGAAGGAGTGCTTGACGCCGGGGAACACAGTCAGGCTAAGGTCTGCACCGGCTTTGGTCATTTCACTGACAAAACCGGTGACCTGCTCCACTGGAACGAACGGATCAGCGCCACCGGTGTAGGCCAAAATCCTAGCCGTAACTGCGCCCTGTTCGGGCTGGATGTCGCTACCCAGTGATCCGTGCAGGCTGACGACGCCGTCAAGATCGAGGCCGAGCCGCGCCATGTTAAGCACGACAGCACCACCAAAACAATAACCCTGGGCCGCAATCCGGGATTCGTCAACCGTTTCATGGTCCTGCAGAATGCTCATGGCCTCGCGGAAGCGGGCTTCGAGTGCCTGTTTGTCGCCCATGGTGGCCTGCATGAATTTCTTGGCGTCGTCAGGATGTTCGGCCAGCTTACCGGTGCCGTACATGTCCAGTGCAAACGCAGTATAGCCCTCTTCAGCCAGCCTTTCGGCCTGGCTGCGGGCAAATTCGTTGTGGCCCCACCACTCGTGAACTACCAGTATTCCCGGGCGCTCGCCCTCAACATCGTCGTCATACACCATATAGCCGGTGAACGAATCACCATCGACGGTATACTCCACTGTTTCAGACACTATCTCGGCAAAGGCTGCCGTAGTGAAAACGAGAGAGGTCGCCGCGGTAAGCGCGAGTCGTTGTATCATGTTCATTATCCGGTTCCTTTTGCTTTGGTTATTGTAAGGCCTGATTGTTCACTATTCATGAGCGGCCGCTCCGTGCCATATTGTCGGGACTTCCTGTTGCCCAGTCTGGCGCTATGAGGTTAGCTACAGACACTTATACGATAACACGATAAATCGGAGGCTCCATGAAGCTGCTTGGCTCGACCACATCCCCTTATGTCCGACGCACCCGGCTGTTGCTGGCGGACCGTCCTTATGATTTTGTGAACCTGGATATCTACGGCGAGGGGCGAGACGAGTTGCGTAAAAATAACCCGGCGCTCAAAATTCCGATGCTGGATGATGATGGCCAGGAAATATACGATTCCCGGGTTATCGCTCGCTATCTTGGGGCTAAGCTGGGCATCGCCGCCCCGAGCTGGGATCAGGAAAACCAGCTAACGTTGATTGATGCGGCTAACGATTCCTGTGTCACGATGCTGTTGTCGAAACGATCCGGCCTCGACATCGAGCAGGATGCGATGTTTTACAACATCCAGCGCGAACGAATCATGACGACCTTGCGTACGTTGTCAGCCATGGTGGATGCGGGCGAATTCACAGACTGGCATTATCCGTCAATCTGTCTGTTCAGTCTGATTGACTGGCTGGATTTCCGGGCTCTTGTCGATTTTGAGGGCATCGAGAGTTTGTTGTCATTCCGGGGCCATAATTTGCAACAACCTATGGTCGCGGAAACGGACCCCCGCAAAGCCTGACTTCTTTGCGACCAGCGCGGCGCGCCCGCCACCGCGATCAATCCACCAAACCCAAAGGCTACTATCTGATCACTCGAGTGCACCAGCCCGAGGCAGCCTGCTAATTTCCCGCTTAGTATAAACGTGCGCGATCACAGAACTGACCATCACCACAATCACGATGGTGTAGAACATGGACACCATGGGATAGTCCCAAAGCACAATCAGCACATAATTGATGATTGCTGGTATCACCAGTTGCCTTGCAATACCAAGGTACATCGGGAACATGGGCTTGCGCATTGCCTGCAGCACAGCCACGCTTTGGAATAAAACCACATACGCATAAAACGCTAAAGCATCGATCCTGAGATAGGTTACGCCGGTGTTCTTGATTGCATCTGTGTCGGTGAAAAAACCCATCATAAGCGGAGACAAAAAGTACATAACAGGTATTGAAACCACTGCCATAGCTAGCCCAATCAACAAACTCTTTTGATAAGTCTCTGCCACGCGCGCATTGTTGCCTGCGCCTAAGTTCTGACCGGCAATCGCCATAACCGCACTGTTTAAACCCAATGCGGGCAACAATAGTAGTTGTTCGAGCCGTAAGCCCACTGTGTAACCTGCCACGTGATGGCTGCCAAACTGCCCAATGAGCGCCACGGTAATGAAACCACCCAGAACAATAGTGAGTGTATTGAAGCTGGCGGGCAGCACTTGTTTGAGCAAAGCTTGCCACCGAGGCCAGTTGAACGCCGGTCTTATGCGTATGTTCAACCGTTTAGCAAGCACTCGTAACAAGTAAAGTGCAGTCGCTATTTTAATAGTAACGGTCGCTAATGCTATGCCAGTCACGCCAAGCCCAAGGCCGAACGTGAAAAGTGGGTTTAATGCGAAGTTCGCAAAAAAGCCAATGCCCAGTGCGTTGCGGTTGGACTTCGTATCGCCCAGGGCCATCAAAGCACCCGCGGCACCAAAAGAGAGGGTGAAGCCGATAGAACCTGCCAATGTTACCCACAAATATTCCATGGCTAACGGCTCAATATTCGGCTCTGCTCCCAGTAATACGACCAATGGTCGCGCCGCGAAAGCCCCGAGCAAAAAGGATAAAACACTGAATCCAATGGCCATTCCAGTGACGTTGTCGATCCAGTGCTTGATCTCACTTGTGCCACCCTTTATGGCACCTTTTATGCCGGCCCGCCCAACCTCCGGTGCAATCATGGCTGACGCACCCGCCTGTATCCCGAGACCAATGGAGAGTAAGAGGAAAAACACGCTGCCAGCTATTGATAAGCCCGCCAGTGCATCGTCACCCAGGTAGCCCGCGAACCAGATGTCTGTGAGGTTGTACAGGGTGTTGAACACCATTCCCATTGATGCCGGGATTGACAGCCTTACCATGTGGGCTAAGACCGAGCCTCTCGTAAGGGAGGGTGAGGACTGGGCGTACTTCAAGACGAATTTCGAATAATAAATATGATTGAACCTGATAAGCTCAGCAGCGCTTGTTTTACTGAGCTCTTCACGCTTACATTTCGCCTGTTGCTATGGGGAGTGTTAAAAACCGTCATAGAGGATACATATTCAAGCACCAGCATGAGGTGCTCTGTTTTCATCCCGGACGGGCACCGTTAAGCTATCTCTAAACCAGCCGGACGGCCAAAGTTGGGTCGAAATCTATCCACTTGCTATTTTCCAGTTTGCCTTCGGCCTGTTCTATATCTTTTGCCTGATTTTTGCGAAGAAGGTCAATCACTTGCTGTGTATCCGATTGGCTTACATTCACCGCCAAGTGCATGCCGGATTTGCGTTCCGTTATGCGGTTGTCTGGTTCCGCTTTGTCGGGTTTATCCGTTTCCGCGGCCTCATCCGTAGAATGTAAAGCGCCTGCCAGTGACCCTGTGTAAGCTCCCACGCCACCTCCAATCACGGCACCAACAGGGCCGGCTACAGAGCCTGCAGCCGCTCCCGCTACGGACCCTACACCGGCGCCTGCCCATGCGCCGGTGTCAGCATTTTTGGCGCCTGAAGATGCACCTTCATCGCCACCAACGGGGTGGGTGGCATGCTGACCAGCGGGATTAACAAAGAAAATCGATAACGAATCGGCTTCAAAACCCGCGTCTTGTAGCGCCCGATGTGTGTGGTCTGCGCTTTCTTGAGCGTCAAAACGTCCGGCAATAATGTGTCCCATGATAAATTTCCTTTTATTATTCGCTCTGTATATCAGTGCTTAGGTTAGCCAATTAGATAAACGTTGGATACATGCCAATGGATCAGTTACCGATAATTGGTGTGGATAGAAAGGCACAGGTAATTTCGAGCTAATTCATTAGGACTCCGGCTCAAGAATCTTGCGTGCTGCTGCGGATTTATAGAAAGCTGACAGCCGCCGCCGTACCAGAGCCTCGATATAACCTTCTTCTTGAAGCACGCCTATAACCGGAATGGCCCAGGCGTCCGCTTCTGCCATGATGACTTTACGGGTAACGCCCAGGTCGTCCAGCAGATCGGTCAGTGGTCGATCACCGTATTTCGCAAACAAGTGCGCAACCACCGCTCGGGCGCAGCCCTCAAAGTAGTCGGTTTTGCGGAACTGCAGCCAGAACTCATAGCCCAGCGCCACAAAGTCCTGTAGCTGAACTGCACCCAGCCCTCCTTGCAGATCGGCAAGCGTTTTATCCTCCACGTCTGCCCAGGCAGCCAGAACCGTTTTGCGCACTTCTTTGTCGGATATCGCGCCCTGCAAAAACTGTTCGCTACGGCTAATCAGCCCTGGCAGGCTCTCTGCAAGCCACGCTTTCAAGCGGCGCTCAAAGGTTTCATCAAGCCCTGGCACAGCCCTGTTTGCCATGCGCTTGCCAAACTTCATCATCGAACCAATGCCGGGCACCGACTTGGTAATCAGGTTGTCTTCATACAGGTAATTGACCACGCCGTGGTACACCATGTTTGAAATCAATTCCTGGTAAATCGGGTGCGCAATAATCTCACTGATTATCCGCTCACGTTGGTGCCTTAGCTCTAGCGCCGCATCCAGAAAGCCGGTCACTTGGTCTTGGGTGACAATTTGCCCCAATGTGGTTGATTCCTGAATCGGCGCGTTTAGAACTTCGGTTGCCATCTCGGCTGCCAGTTCTGGGACGCCTGCGTTTAGTTCCATGTTCACAACAACGCGCTGAAGGGTGTCTGCCACCTGGTTTTCCGAGGCGATGCGATTCAGCGTGATACTGCCCGCGTGATCAAGAAGCTCATTAACCTCTTGCTTCAAAAACTTGCGAAGCTTTGCGCCCTTCAGTGAGGCAACCTCATGCTTCACGTGCAATTCAAGCAGTTGGCTGGCTGTATCGTTGTTGAGCGTGGGCATGGTGTTGGGTGCCTTGTTGATGCGATTGAACAGTGTAAACCAGGGACAGATTTAAAATCTGTCCCTATCTTAAGGATTGGTGATGGACAGGCACAGTTTAACCTGCCGGTGAAACTTATCCTCCTTTCGCGTGCCGAGTAACAGCCCGTGGATTGAAGGAGTCCATTTGCGATGACCACATGCAACGTAGAACATCTACGTTGAGATACTGCATCAACGGCTGATGCAATCAGCCCTTTTGTCCAGGTATTCAGTCGACGGTTCGTCGTTTTACCGTAGCTGCGCTTGCGGGCGATGGGTGAGGTCAAGTCCTCACAAACCACCATCCCAGCTTTGTCTATGAGCTGATGCGCTGCCGTGTACACAAGCGTTGTCAGCTTGGCGACTTGCATGGCCTGTCGCTTGTCGAGTTTTTTGCGCCCGAGCCCGCTTGAAATCAGTCGTCCGCCTTATCCGCAGTTTTGCGCTCCAGCAGAAGCGGCACCAGATGCAAGATAATCAATGCCAGCAACGTAGTCATAATGGCTATCACTTCCTGGCCCAGACCTATCGCGACACCCATGGCGGCCGTCAGCCACAAACCAGCCGCGGTCGTCAGACCCCGGATATTGGACAGCGACGCGCTCTTGATGATGGTGCCCGCACCAAGAAAGCCGATGCCGGCCACCACACCTTGAATAACGCGACTCATTGCGTCATTGAAAGTGCCGGTGGGATCTGCGCCGATGACAAACAACGCGGCGCCCAGGGACACCAGCATATGGGTGCGCAAGCCCGCGGCCTTGCCCTGACTTTCACGCTCATAGCCGAGCACTCCGCCGAGCAAGACAGCCAGCACCAATCTCACCCCGACGCGTGTGTTCTGCTCGATATCGTTGATATCCGAAAACTCCGCGGCGACGGTTGCGACAATCACTTCCCATACGGACATCCTGTTACTCCTTGTATTGCACTGCACTGCACTGCACTGCAGGACGGGCGCTGAGCTCGCGCCCGTTACATGTGAAAGGTAAAATGCAAGAAGGTTTCGGCCCCATGGGCGATTCCTGCAGGAACCCCGATCGCTACAGTCAGTCTATACCCTGTGCCGCGGTATCAAAGCCTACAAGGCCAGCCGTGATGCCAACCAGACCAGCATAAACATGGCCACACGACCAGGTCTCACTGCCGACAAGCGTGAGACTACCGAACACCCTCTTCCATCCATACCAACGCCGATGGTAAGGCAGTTCAGATCGGCGCCAATGGCGATGCGATCTTCAGGCGTTTAATGTTGGCGATCGGCCGTTCCGATCTGGCCGGGGACCCTATGCTGAACGACAACGCCGGCCGTGACGCCCGGCGAGATGAACTCTACGCAGTGATAGCTGCCTGGGTGGGATCGTTAGAACAATCGGTGGTACTTGAAACACTGGCGAAGGCTGAAGTCCCCGCAAGTAACAGACTGAGCATGGACAGGCAAGACTGAGGACGCAAACAGACTGAGCATGGACAGGCATGGGACCCTGGTTGGCAGGCGACCCTGGGAAAGTGCAGGCCAGGGACAGATTTGAAATCTGTCCCTTATTGAAAAGGCACGGACCTATTTATTGGGCGCTTAAACAGCAAAAAGCCAGCAATAGCTGGCTTTTGTCTTTACTGAAGAATAAATCAAGAAAAGATCAGCGGCCTTTCACCTTCTTCATCACGAATACAGGTGGGCAGCCCCATCTGGTTAAGCAGGTTCAGAAAAGGTCGGGGTGGCAGTTCTTCCACGTTGGCCATGGTGCCTATATCCCAGGTGCCATCAGCAATCAACAGGGCCGCAGCCACTGGGGGAACACCTGCGGTATAGGAAATGCCCTGGCTACCCACTTCTTCGTAAGCGGCTTCATGGTCGGCGACATTGTAAATGAAGACCTCCTTCTCCTGGCCGTCTTTCTGACCTTTGATTAGGTCACCAATACACGTTTTGCCCGTGTAATTTGGCGCCAGGGAAGAAGGGTCGGGCAAAATGGCTTTCACCAACTTCAAGGGAACCACCTCCAGGCCTTCTGCCGTTTTCACGGGTTGCTCAGACAGTAATCCCAGGCTATTGAGTACCGTGAACACCGTAATATAGTGCTCACCAAAACCCATCCAGAAACGAATGTTGGGCACATCCAGGTTTTTGGACAGTGAATGAATTTCATCATGCCCGGTCATGTAGCTGGTATGTTCACCCACCACAGGCAGATTATCTGTGCGCTTATTCTCGAACATCTTGTTTTTGGTCCACTGGCGATTCTGCCAGGACCAAACGCGCCCGGTAAATTCACGGAAGTTGATCTCGGGATCAAAGTTGGTGGCAAAATAACGGTCATGATCCCCGGCATTGATGTCGATAATGTCGATAGAATCAACCGTGTCAAAATATTCACCAACCGCCAGCTTGGCATAGGCATTAACGACACCCGGATCAAAGCCCACACCTAGAATGGCCGTGATCTTGGCCTTTGCAAATTCATCCTTGCGCGTCCATTCATAGTTACCGTACCAGGGCGGCTCTTCGCAAATCTTATCCGGCTCTTCGTGAATGGCGGTGTCCAGATACGCAGCGCCGGTATTGATGCAGGCGGTCATCACCGACATATTGATAAAAGCCGAGCCAACATTGATAACAATCTGGGATTCTGTCTGATAGATCAGTTCTTCAGTGGCGGGGATATTCAGGGCATCCAGCGCAAAGGTTTGAATTTTGCCGGGCACTTTCATGCTGCCTTTTTCTTCTACGCTTTTAACAATGGCATCACACTTGGATTGAGTACGTGAAGCCAAAGTGATTTGGCCCAGAACGTCATTATTCTGAGCGCATTTATGGGCGACCACCTGAGCAACGCCCCCACCTCCGATAATCAAGACATTTTTTTTCATTTCCAGACAAAACTCCATTGTTTAAACTGCTGTGCATTCGTTGAGAGCGAGATGTTGTCAGGTCATGCCGCCTACGGCAAACTCTACGACAATGCCTGCACAAAATCCTCATAGCTAAACGACTTGACGAGCTCGATACGCCCATCTAGTTGTTTAACCGCAATAGATGGCATCTTCACGCCGTTAAACCAGCTTTTCTTGACCATCGTATAGCCTGCTGCATCCTGAAAAGAGAGGCAGTCACCGATCTGCAAAGGCTTTTCAAACTGAAAATCGCCAAAAATATCACCGGCCAGGCAGGATGTTCCACAAACCTGATACGTGTAATCACCACGATTGGGCTCAAGCTTCGCGCTTTCCCGGTAGATCAACAAATCCGGCATATGGGCTTCAATAGACGAATCAACAATCGCCAGGTCTTTGTCGTTGTTGAGCAGGTCAAGAACAGTGACTTCCAGGCTGGTAGAGTTGGTAATGGCAGCCTCGCCGGGTTCCAGATAAACCTGCACAGTATAACGCTCAGCAAAGGCCTTCAGTCTTTGGCAGAAGCGCTCCAGAGGGTAGCCTTCTCCGGTAAAGTGAATGCCTCCACCCAGGCTGACCCAGCTGACTTTCTCCAGCAGGTGTCCAAAGCGTGTTTCGATGACCTGCAGGAGTTCATCAAAGCGCTCGAAGGAGGCGTTTTCACAGTTGTTGTGAAACATGAAGCCGGAGACCTGATCCACAACGCCGGCGATTTTTTCCGGGTCGTGCTCACCCAAGCGGCTGTGCGGGCGGGCCGGATCGGCAAGGGTGAAATCCGAGGAACTAACACCAGGATTGACTCTCAAACCCAGGGTTTTGTTTGCAGATGCTTCAGAGAATCGCTGCAGCTGACTGATGGAGTTAAAGATGATTTTATCGCTGTGAGCCAGCACGCCTTCAATTTCATCATCAGCATAGGCGACACTGTAGGCGTGTGTTTCCCCTGCAAATTTTTGCTTACCCAGTTTGACTTCATTGAGAGAAGAGGAGGTTGTGCCATCCATATACTCTTGCATCAAGTCAAAGACACCCCAGGTGGCAAAGCACTTGAGCGCCAGCAAGGATTTAGCACCGGATTCTTCCCGCACCCGGGCAATGATTTCCAGGTTACGCAGAAGTTTGCTTTTATCGATCAGATAATAGGGCGTTTTGAGCATTTTCTTCCCCCAAAAACGCGAGATTATATACGATAAACGCTCTTGGTCATCACTTTTGACATCTGTTTGCACCAACATCCGGTATTCAAGGACTTATATTATGGAAACACTACTGATCATACTGGCGGTGCTGTTTGTGGCGCTGATCGTTATTCTGCCGCTGGTTGAGAAATATGCGCCGAAAGGTGAATCCCGTGATTATGGCAACATCACGCGGTTCATTTTCCCGCTTATGGCCGTGTTGATTTTGGCGCAAATGATTCGGCATTTCTTTTTCTGAGTTTCAGGGTACAGCACAGCTGATTTTAGCCTTCCATTTCTGCTTTATACTCCCCGGTGCTGGCCGCGCCGTTGAGCCTGGCCCGTTTGCGCATGGCCTCCTGTGCAGCGTGTCCATTGTCCAGTTTGCCGGCCCAAGCTTTCTGTGCCGGTTCCTGTAGGGCGCGCCCATAAGAAAAACTCAGGCTCCAGGGTTGCTGGCCAAAGCTGTTCATCGCGTTCAGATTGAGGGTAGCTTCTTCGGGAGTCTGTCCGCCGGAGAGGAAGTTAATACCCGGAACGGCCGCTGGAACAACTCTGCGTAATACCCGCAACGTGGCTTCTGCTACTTCTTCCGGAGATGCTTTCGCACACGCTTTGCCGGGCGTTACCATGCTTGGCTTCAGGATTATGGTTTCCAGTTGCACGCGGTGGCGGCGCAGGGCGTTGAACACCTCCGCAATCACAGCTTCGTTCACTTCTGCAGACCGCTCGAGAGTGTGGTTGCCATCAATCAGCACCTCTGGTTCTACAATGGGCACAATACCTTTGGACTGGCAAAGCGCGGCATACCGGGCCAGCATTTCAGCGTTGGCTTCCACCGCCTGGCGTGAGGGCAGTGTGTCCGAAACGTTGTACACAGCGCGCCACTTGGCAAAACGGGCGCCCTGGTTCTTGTAGATTTCCAGCCGGTCATCCAGGCCGTCGAGGCCATAGGTTATTTCGTCGTCCGGGGCATTGATCAGGGGCTTTTTTCCTGTATCTACCTTGATGCCCGGCACAATTCCCTGGCTTTGCAGTAGCTTGGTGATGGGTACATTATCCAGGCTGTTCTGGCCCAGGGTTTCCTCAAAAAGAATCACACCGCTGACAAATTCTCCAAGCCCGGGTGTGGAAAAGATCAGGCTGCGGTACTCCCGGCGTTTATCTTCTGTGGATTCAACACCCACCGCCTTGAAGCGTTTTGCGATGGTCGGGTGGCTTTCATCCGCAGCAAGAATCCCCTTGCCTGGCTGAACAAGATCCTGAATCGTTGAACGTAATTCCGCGTGAATATCCATGCCCGCTCCTATGCCATAGTGAATGTTTTAATCTTTCTCGGTTTTCTTTGCTCAACAGTATAGTCCGCTCCTCGGCCATGGGCGCTGAAGTGTCGCTCACATTCAGGGTAGGGGACAGATTTGAAATCTGTCCCCGGATTCAAAGCTCAGCTCGGCTCCGGCTGGGTGTGCAGGTGAATATCACGCCGCGGGAACGGAATGTCTATGTTCGCTTTTGTTAAGGCCTTTGTGATGGACGCGTGAAGTTCGTGAGACAGCGGCATCATGTCTACTAACAGGTCTCCTACAAACACCCAAACCTCAAAATTAATGCAGCTGTCGCCAAATCCGACGCAGAAAACCGACGGTGCCGGGTCATCTACAACGCGCTCGTTAGTTTGGGCAACGTCGGTAAGTATGGCCTGAACTTCGTCTACGTCAGAGCCGTAAGCGACACCCACCTTCACAACGATTCGGGTAATCGGGTCTGACAGAGTCCAGTTTGTAAGTTCTTGAGTGACGAAGGTTTTATTGGGAATGATCTGCTCTTTGCGGTCCCAGTCGAGCAATGTGGTTGCGCGAATGCGTATGCGTGACACAGTGCCGGTAACGCCGCCAATGGTGACGGTGTCGCCCACTCTTATAGGGCGCTCAAAAAGCAGGATAATGCCCGATACAAAATTGGCGACGATTTCCTGAAGCCCGAACCCAAGACCAACTCCCAGGGCCGCTATCAGCCATTGCAGTTTCGACCACTGAACACCAATCACCGCAAGGCAAAACACCACGCCCATAAGCACGACTACATAAGTGGTAATGGTTGTAATGGCATAACCGGAGCCAGGTTGAAGATGCATTCTGCTCAGAAGGGTGACTTCCAGCGTGCCCGGAAGGTTTTTTGCGGCAATAACGGTGCCCGCAGCAATCAGCACCGCCAGCAGCGCATCTGCCAGCGTAATAGGCAGTGGGTCACCACCGTCCAGGTCGGTTGCAATGGTCCACAGGGTGATGTCGTTAAACAGTTGCAGGGCGGGAATAACATCGGCCCACAGAAACAGAAGGCCGGTCAGGGCTAGCACGAAAACCATAACCCGGAGCAGGGAAGAGCTTTGCTGGCTAATGTCTGCAAGGTCCATTTCTGGCATATCCGGAGTCAGTGGAAGTGCGTCGCCGGGTGCGTCGGCCGCTTCTTTGGCTTCCGCTATTTTTTGTTCGGCCGCGCGCTGTTCTACCAGGCGTTCCAGAGTGATCCTGCGTTCACGCACGGAAAGTGCCCGTAAACCCAGGTAATAAAGCACCGCATTAAACGCCAGCCAGCAAATGGAAATGAACAGGCTGCGTTCAAGCTGAAGGGCCGTATAGTGGTAGCCCATCAGCGACGCCATGGCCAGCGCGAGCGGTGTGGCAACCGAGATAATGTGAAGGAAACGCAAAAGCCGGCTGTGGGGTCTGTGCGCTCTTACTGCCGTCATAATGCGCTGAGCGAACACCGCCAGCACAACAGACACAACCATAAACAGCAGGCGGCCCAGGCTGTCATCAAACTGCGCGCCTTCCTGGGTGGAGCCGTAAGTGATGGTTAGAATGGCAACGGGTATAACAAACGCCATAAGAATGGGGAGTGACCGGCGAATAACCTTCAGGGAGCCGGCGTTCCAGTGGAAATGGCTTTCCCCAAGCCCATGCTTACGGGCAACGTTTCGTATAAGAGCCAGTAAAAACATGATGAAGGCGGCCGCGGTAAAACCTTTGGATAAAGCCGAAAAGAACGCGGCGCCTTCCATAAGAACAAGCGCCGCCAGGGAGAATACAAGAACGCCGGGCAGCGCCAGCAGAATGCTGTTCATAAGCGCAAGCAGGGTAGACCCTGTAAGGTCGCGTCCTACATTGCCAATAAACTGGCCGTTGGCGGCCAGATTTTCTTTGATCGCCTGCCGTTTGAAAAGCAGCACGATGAGCAGCATTGCGATCAGCCCAATGCGGCCAGCACGTTCAGCCAGCGACGCGGAAATGGCTTCTTTCAACGGGGCATATTTGAGCTCTGAATGCAGCCACTGGATTGCCTGATAAAGTTCACCGAAGGTTTCGGTACCCACCCTTGAGGCGCTGGGAAGCCAAAATAGCCTTTGTTGCAAAAGCGTCTGGTAGTCCAGAACCTGGTCCTGAAGTGCGGTCGCGGTGCCGTAATAATCGTTCAGCACGTCGATATGCTCGGTAACCGATTTGTGGAGCGCCCGCAGTAAATCTGACCGGCGGCTGCGCAGTTGGCCCCTTACATCGTCGCCGGGCCCGGTAATGGCTTCGAACTCTTCAAGCTTGAGCTGCTCCTCCCGCGCTGCGGAGAGTTTGTCTTGTATGCCTTCAATCAAATCGCTGGCAATACTCTGCCGCTGCAGCCGTTCAAGCCGCTGTTTTAAAAGGCTGGCATAGTTGGAGGTCAGATTCAGCCCCGCGGTTTCAAGCCTCAGTTCGAAGCTTTCGTATTCGTCTTTCAGGCGGCTGAGTAAAGACTCGGCGTAAACCAGCCGTTGGCGGCTGGAGGCAACGGCAATGCGGCGCTGTTCCAGTGAGAGGCCCAGCGCACGGACTTGCTGCTGAATGTCGGCGTTAACGGCGTCTGGCAGTTCAATCTCGGTGGTTGCATCGGAGCCGGTCTGCAACTGCGGTTGCACTGCCGGGCGGGCTTCTTCTGGTTTTTGAGGCGTTTCTTCCGCTTGCTCTGGGGCTTGATTCGCGGCTTTGTCGGTGTCTTCGGCAAGAGCAGACGACGTTGAAAAGCACAGCAGAAACATCCCGACCAGCCATACTGTCAAAAATGCGTGTCGGGAAAAACGTTGCTTCATGAACGTGCGATCCTGGCGGTAAAAGGTAGGGGACAGATTTCAAATCTGTCCCCGGTTTGGCAAAGTTGACCACAGAAAGTTGAATATGGACACGCACCGCAGAGGCGCGCAGGATATAACCAACTTCATTCATTGTGAAATTGTAGCCTAATGACTCTGACTCTTGTTTTTTTTACCGCTTTTATCGTGTTGGCAACGTTATTGCCGTTATGGCGGAACCCCCACTGGAGCGTTCGTGGGTTCGATTTTCCGCGGCTGCAGATCGCCGTGGTGGCATCATTGGTTATTGTGTTTCAGCTGGTGTTTCTAGACTGGAGTAGCATTTTTAGCTGGCTGTTAATTGCGGCCACGGGGCTGTGCCTGGCCAGCCAGTTATGGCGGGTTCTGCCTTACACGCTGCTGTGGCGTAAAGAGGTTAAATCTGCGGCTAGTGGTGATTCGGCGCGGGTTATTACGATTATGACCTCGAACGTGTTAACGCCCAACCGCAACGCCGGGGCTTTGATTGCGTTGGTTAAACAACACCAGCCTGATGTGCTGGTAACCCTGGAATCGGACCAGTGGTGGGAGGACCAGCTTGCGGTGCTGGATGCGGATATGCCGTTTTCGGTGAAATGTCCGCTGGATAATTTGTACGGCTTGCACGTGTTTTCCAGGCTTCCATTGCACGAGGCAGAGAAGGCGTATCTGGTGGAAGACGGTGTTCCGTCTGTGCATGGGTTGGTAGAACTCAGGTCTGGCGATAAAGTACGGATTCACTTCGTGCATCCGGCGCCACCCAGCCCCAGCGAAAATGAAGAGTCTTCAGAGCGGGATGCCGAGTTAATCATTGTGGCGCGAAGCGTTGCTGACGATGATCAGCCGACCATCGTGACCGGCGATTTGAACGATGTGGCCTGGTCACCCACTACGCGGCTGTTTCGTAAAATCAGCGGGCTGCTGGATCCGCGGGTTGGCCGGGGTATGTTCAGTACGTTCCACGCGAAATACCCTTTCATGCGCTGGCCGTTAGACCACCTGTTTCACAGCGAGCATTTTGACCTGAAAGGCATTCGCCGCTTGCCAGACATCGGGTCTGATCATTTTCCGCTGCTGACAAGTCTTGAGTATGTGTCAGACAGGCGCTCCAAACCAGAAACGCCGGATGCGGATTCGGACGAACGCGGCAGGGCCCGGGAAATCGCCCGGGATGAAGGTGTTAGCAAGCAGGATGTGCCCGAGCCAGGCAAATAGGGCCCAACAAGATAGGGGACAGATTTCAAATCTGTCCCCGGTTCCCAGCTTTATACTCAAGATGTGCCTGCCCATCACTCCCTCCTCACTCACTCATGCTTTTTCTTTTGACCGTCTCCGCATTGTCATATCTCCCGCCGACACTGTGCTCCAGACACCATCTGTTTTTTCGATGATTGAGAGCAACTAGGAGAGGCATAACATGGCGAAGCACAACGTTGATTCCAAGTATCTGGACCCCGATTACGAGCCGGTTGTTAATCACTCGGGCAACAAAGTATTCGATGATGTGCTGAATGCACGTATGCAGCGCCGTACCCTGATGAAAGGCGGTGTTGGTGCGGCGTTGGCCAGCATCATGGGTTTCGGCCTTGCAGGCTGCGGCAGCGATAGCGCTAGTGCGAGTTCAAACCCTGATGGCGATAACGTTAGTACAACGGCCCTTGGCTTTGACGCGATCGCCGTATCCACCGCCAATAATGTTGTTGTACCTGCGGGCTACTCGGCAAAAGCTTTCCTGCCCTGGGGAACTCCAATTACCGGGTCTTACCCGGAATTCAGGGCTGACGCGTCTAACTCTGGCGCCGAGCAGGAGCAGCAGGTGGGCATGCACCACGATGGCATGCACTTTTTCCCGATTGATTTCAAAGCTGGCGGCAACCGCTCTGATGAGGGGCTGCTGGTAATGAACCATGAATACATGAACCAGAAAGCCCTGCACCCTGACGGCCCCACCTATAACCAGAGTGGCATGCGCCCGGCCGATGAAGTGCGCAAGGAAATAGCCGCGCACGGCGTGTCGGTGGTGCATATAAAGCAAGACAGTGCGGGCATCTGGGACATCGTGTTTGGAAGCCCTTTCAATCGCCGGGTGACGGGCAATACAGAAATGGATATCCGCGGGCCGGTTCGTGGTTACCAGAAGCTGTCAACCCGCTTCAGCCCGAATGGCACCCAGACACGGGGCACGCTGAACAACTGCTCGATGGGCCCTACGCCCTGGGGGACCTACCTTGCGGCGGAGGAAAACTGGCACGGCTACTTTGCGAACGGCTCGCAAACGCAGCCACGGGAGCAGACCCGTCACGGTGTTGGCAGTGCTACCCGCTACGACTGGGAACAGGCAGACAGTGGCGAGGACCAGTACGTTCGGTTCAACATTACACCCGCGGCTGCAAGCGCTAAAGACGACTATCGGAACGAAGCAAACACCTACGGTTATATGGTCGAAATTGATCCGTTTACGCCGGAAAGCAAACCTCAGAAACGCACAGCTCTGGGTCGATTCGGGCACGAGGGCGTCATTTTTGCGCCGGTTGAAGAAGGTAAACCCGTTGTCTGTTACTCCGGCGACGACACCCGCTTTGAGTATATCTACAAGTTCGTTTCCTCGCGGCCTTATTATGCGGCAACCGCCAGCGGCTATCTGCTGGATGAAGGCACCCTGTATGTCGCCCGCTTTAACGAAGACGGCTCCGGTGACTGGCTTCCGTTATCGCTTGATAACCCGGATTTTGCGGCCCGCGTGCAGGCTGCACAAGGTTCATCGGTGGGTGCTGTTCTGTTCGAGGGTTTTGAAAATCAGGCGGATGTTCTTTTGAATACGCG
Source organism: Marinobacter sp. LV10R520-4 (assembly GCF_002563815.1). Taxonomy (NCBI): domain Bacteria; kingdom Pseudomonadati; phylum Pseudomonadota; class Gammaproteobacteria; order Pseudomonadales; family Marinobacteraceae; genus Marinobacter; species Marinobacter sp. LV10R520-4. The sequence goes on from NZ_PDJM01000001.1 coordinate 2,653,280, forward strand.
TTTGGCCGCCGATATTGCCGGAGCTACGCCGATGGATCGCCCGGAATGGGGCGCGGTTGACCCGAACACGGGCGAAGTTTATTTCACCCTGACCAACAACTCGAAACGCACGGAAAAACAGGTGAATGCGGCCAACCCCAATGCAGAAAATCGCACGGGCCACATTATCCGCTGGAGCGAAGCCAATAAAGACTTTGCCGCAGCTGAATTCCAATGGGATATCTTTGTGTTTGCTGGGGCGCAGGGTACAGAGACGATCGTAGATGGAAAAGTTGTGGTGTCGCTGACGGATGACAACATCTTCAACAGCCCGGACGGCCTGTGGTTTGACTACAATGGCCGCCTCTGGATTCAGACCGATGGCTCTGACGCCGCACCCTACCAGAACAACATGATGCTAGCGGCCAACCCCGCAACCCGGGACATCAGGCGCTTTTTTGTGGGGCCTCAGGGTTGTGAGGTAACCGGTGTTGTGACCACGCCGGACGTTAGATCCATGTTTGTGAACATTCAGCATCCGGCTCGAGATTGGCCCTTTGGCACCGAGGGCGATCACCCGCGGGATGCAACCGTCATCGTTACCCGCGACGACAACGGGGTGATCGGCGCCTGAGCGCGCGGCCTGACATGGACAGGCATAAGGCGGCGCAAACAAGATAGGGGACAGATTTCAAATCTGTCCCCGGTTTTCTGCCCAGAGTGTGTTGCCCTCACTCCGTCGGCGTTTTATGGCCACCGCTATACGATTCTGTAACCTCGCCGTTAGCGCCTTGTCGGCGTGTTAACGTCTATGGACTGCTTTCGTTCGGATTGACCGGGCGATGGTTCTGAAACGCAATTCCACCTGAAGGAGGCATAGCGATGTCAGATTCAAACCAGACAATCAATCCGGCAACGGAAGAAGTGATTGAAACCTATTCTTTGATATCCCGGGAAGAAGCCGAAGGCATTGTTGATCAGTGCCACGAGGCCTTTCTGGACTGGCGGAAAACGCGGTTGCAGGATCGCGCGAATGTGCTGCGCAAAACCGCTGAACTGATCCGCGAGCGCAAGAACGATTACGCTGCGCTGATGACTCGTGAAATGGGTAAAACTCTGGCGGATGGCAAGCAGGAATGCGATTTGTGCGCGGCCATTTGCGAGTACACCGCAGATCAGGGCGCCCAGGTACTGGCTGACGAAACCCGTGACATTGACGGTGGCCGTGGCTTGGTAACTTATCAGCCCCAAGGCGTAATTTACGGCATTCAGCCTTGGAATTTCCCGCTGTATCAGGTCATTCGCTACAGCGCCGCTAACCTGATGGCCGGTAATACCGTACTGCTGAAGCACGCCGCCAACGTGTGGGGTATGGCCCTTGAGGTCGAGCAGCTGTATCGCGATGCCGGTTTGCCCCAGAACGCTTTTCGCACGCTGCTGATCAGCCACGACGTGTCGGACGCGATGATCGAACACAAGCGTGTTCGCGGCGTTACGTTTACCGGCAGCCCGGGTGCGGGCCGCGTGGTCGCGGAAAAAGCGGGTAAGGTACTGAAGAAAACAGTGATGGAGCTGGGCAGTAATGATGCCTATTTGGTTCTGGCGGATGCCAATATTGAAAAAGCGGTGAAGTTTTGCGTCCAGGGCCGGGTTAATAACGCGGGCCAAACCTGTGTTGCGGCTAAACGCTTTATAGTTGAAGGCGCGGTTTATGATCAGTTCCGTGACGCCTATGTCGCCGCGATGAAGAACATTACATTTGGCGATCCGACCGACCCTAAAACCGACATCGGCCCCATGGCACGAAAAGATCTGCGGGATGGCCTGCATGATCAGGTACGCCAGTCGATCGACGCCGGTGCCACCTGCTTGTTGGGCGGCGAGATTCCAGAGGGTAAGGGCTACTATTACCCTCCCACAGTCCTGGAAAATGTCACCCCAGGCCAGCCTGCTTACGACGCCGAGCTGTTCGGCCCCGTGGCCGCGCTGATTCGGGTAAAAGACAAAGCCGAAGCGATCGAAGTCGCTAACGATTCTGTGTACGGCCTGGGTGGCGGTATTTTTTCTACAGATGAAGCAGAAGCGACCCGCATTGCCCGTGACGAAATGGACACCGGAATGGTGAATATAAATGGCTACAACATAGCGCTGCCAAACATGCCCTTTGGCGGGGTAAAAGGAAGCGGTTATGGCCGTGAGCAAGGTGGTTTTGGCATGCTCGAGTTTGTGAATGTGAAAGGCGTGATGATCAACGATGGTTGATTGAAGTGAATTGCTGTTAGTCTTAACAAGATAGGGGACAGATTTGAAATCTGTCCCCCTTCTTTCTGGCTCCCTCTGGAGCAGCAAGTTTCGGGCTTTATTTCGTTATACGTCGCCGTTTTTTATGAAGGCCTTCAGTGCCACGGCGTTGTTGTGTTCCGTGTCTTTGGCGGCGAACACCAAGGTAAGTCGCTTGTGCTGCTGAACGCACTGCTTGAGTTCTGTAAGCGAATCATTATCTGTAGAGTTCAATTCTTTCAGATAGCGTTTCTGAAATTCTTCCCATTTCTCCGGATCATGATCGAACCATTTTCGCAAATCGGTAGACGGAGCCAGCTCTTTCAACCAGTTTGAAATATTCGCATCTTCCTTGCTGACACCGCGGGGCCATAAACGATCTACCAGCAAGCGTGGTCCGTCGGAATTAGCTGCGTCCTCGTAGGCGCGTTTTAGGCGAATTTCGGTCATGGCATCCTCCAATAGGCTTTTATGTAAAGATAGGGGCAGATTTGAAACTTGTCCCCGATTTCACTCATTTCAAGAGACTTTTTAAGGACAGGCATGGCTAAATCCTGCTATCAGCATAGCTCACGAACGCGCATAGCAGGGCTGATTGATGACAGGCACGACGGTAGGTGGGCAAATCTTAATGTAACTATGTCAATCGCCGCTGATCTGGCGTAATCGGAAGTGTCGTATATACTAATGTAATCAATAGCAATAATAATAGGTGGTGCTCATGCTTCTTTCACACGCTTTTGGATTATTCACGAAACCGGATGCCGAATGGGCTGCCATTCGCAAAGAGCACGAAACACCCCGCCGGCTTTATGTTGCCTACGTATTGATTCTGGCAGCGATTGCACCAATTTGTGCTTATATATCAACGGCTATTTTCGGTTGGACAGTGGGCAGTGAAAGAATTGTCAAGCTCACCGAAATCAGTGCAGCCCAACTTAGTGTATTGACTTACATTGCCATGCTGGTAGGGGTTTTCGCTCTGGGTTACGCCGTAAACTGGATGGCCAAAACCTACGGTGCCAAGGAAGAAGTAACGCCGTCTAACGGCATTGCACTGGCCGCTTATTCTTGCACGCCGATGTTTCTCGCAGGCTTTGCCTTGTTGTACCCGGTGCCCTGGTTTAATGCCCTCGTGTTTCTGGCCGCCGCCTGTTACGGCGCCAAGCTGATGTACGATGGGCTTCCCATCGTGATGGGGATTGATCAAGACAGAGCCGTATTTTATGGCGGCGCACTACTGACTGTGGCTCTTGTTATTCTGGTGGCGACCCGCGTGGGTTCGGTGATTATCTGGAACTTTGTAGCAGCCCCTGTTTTTGTGGGGTAGCGCGAGTCAACATTAAGTAAATCCGCGATTAATGCATTAAGCCCCGAAGCTTAAAACTTCGGGGCTTAATGCTCAGTCTTTTTAGCGCGTCTCAATATTTCCGTCTTTATCTGAAATAACGATTTCAACGCGGCGATTCTGCTGGCGCCCGGATGAGCTGTCATTGCCAGCCACCGGGTATTGTTCGCCATAGCCCTTGACTTCAACGCGTTGGGATGCTGTGCCCTGATTTATCAAAGCGTTTCTTACCGATTCAGCGCGGCGCTCCGACAGTTGCTGGTTGTAAGAGTCGGCACCGGTGCTGTCTGTATAGCCCTCAACCCTCACCCGGCGGTCTTCATACTCGCGCATAAATTCAGCCAGGCGGGCTACAGTTTGCTCACCGGCAGATTTTAGGTCGGCTTGATCCAGATCAAACAGCACATCGCCAAGAGTGAGCACCATGCCGCGATCGGTCTGTTCTGCCTGCAGTTCGGCCATGCGTTGGCGCAGCGCTTCTGCTTCGCGGCGGGCTGAATCGGCATCGCCGGTCTGCTCTGCCAGCATTAGCTCGCGCCGGCGCTCCTCGGCCGATTCAATCTGGGTTTGCAGTTCTGCACGTTCACCCTGCTGACTGGCGATTTGTGCGTGGCGGTGGGCCATGTAGGCGGCGTGTTCAATCAGGCCGTTGTCGGCGCTGTCTTTCAATAACGACTCTGCGCGGTCGAGCTGGTCCCGCGCACTGCGCAACTGGGTGTCGCCACTGCGTGCTACGGCAGGATCATTCTTGACGCGGTCGTAGGAAGCGCGAGCTTCGTCAACTTTCGCATTTTGCGGTGGTGTGGAAGCACAGCCGGTCATCAATACAGATAAGCCTATGGCCAAACCTAACGTTATGTTGCGTTGTTTCATCACTGTCCCCTTTGGCAATGGCGATTACTGGCTCTGATTAATGCGCTGGCGCAGCGCTTCAATATTGTGATTTACCTCTTCGACCGCCTGGCTGGCCTTGGCGGTTTCAGCGCGGGCTCCGGCTAACTGCGCATCTACCGAGGCCTTTTGCAGCAAGCGTTCGGCGTTCTGATATTCTTCTTTTTCAATCAGATCTTTGGCGTCGGCGACTTTATTTTGCGCGTCGTTTAAAAGTACTGGCTCGTACTGCCGGGCATCGGCAGCCACCGCTTGCTGTAAGGCCGACTCGGCGCTTTGCAGGTCGGCATCCGGGCGTTCACCGGGACTTGCACAACCACCCAGAGCCAGGGCAAGGCCCGCTAGCAAGGCAGTTTTGCCTGAGCGAAGCGTTATTAAGCTGTGTTTTTTCATGCGTACTCTCCTGTTAGGGATAGGCAAAGGATGCAGAATTAAAGCCATTCGCATCTAATAAAAGCCTAGCAGCCTATTGGCAATACACCATGACTGATTGATAATAATAGCCTCAGTAGCGAGTGTGTAAGCTACGGTTTTTACATTCATCAAGGTGAGACATGCGTTTATGACGTCGTTATGGACAACCGTTGTTTTAGCAACGCTGGCTGGAGCAGCTATTCCAATTGGCGCGGTGCTGGCAAAATTCGAGCACATCGGCCCAAACTGGCTGGAAAGTGAGTTTCGCCACGGGGTAATTGCCTTCGGTGGTGGCGCATTGCTGTCGGCAGTGGCATTGGTGTTGGTACCAGAAAGCGTTGAATTGCTAAACGGTTGGTTGATTGCGCTGGCCATGATGATGGGTGGGCTGGGATTTGGCTTGCTGGATGTGTTGCTGGCGAAGGCCCAGAGCTCGGTGTCGCAGTTGATTGCGATGCTGGCGGATTTTATACCGGAAGCGCTGGCGCTGGGGGCAATGTTCGCGGTGGGTGGCAAGGGCGGGATGCTGCTGGCGTTGTTGATTGCGGTGCAGAATTTACCAGAAGGCTTCAATGCTTACCGTGAAATGACCGCAGCGGAGGATCCGGTGACCATTCATCGCGGCCGCAAAGCCCAGGACATGAAGGACAAAAAAGTGCTGCTGATGTTCTGCTGCCTGGTGCCGTTGGGGCCGGCTGCAGGCATTGTCGGGCACGTGTGGTTGGCGCAGTACGATGCAGTTCTGGACTTTATTATGCTGTTTGCGTCTGGCGGTATTTTGTATCTGGTGTTTCAGGATATTGCTCCGCAGGCAAGGTTAGACAAACACTGGCTACCGCCTATGGGCGCGGTTCTGGGGTTTCTGTTCGGGGTGTTGGGGCAGTTGGCGATAGGTTGATAAAAAAGCTGGCAAAGGCTTCTAATTGCTTGATGCCCTGAATGTCGCTGGCCATTAACGGCAATTGCAGAGTGGCAACGCCCTGCAGCCGGCTGGCGATATCTTCAAGCTGTTGCTGCTGGCGCTGATAGCGGGAAGACCAGAAAGGGTCATCGCCTGGGTTTGGCATAATGCGGTTGATAACGGCACCGGCGATCGGAATGTTGGAATCGTGCAGCGACTGAATGGCGCGCTGGGTTTCCAGAATTGGCAGTTTTTCGGGAGTCAGTACGAACACGAACGCGGTGTTGGCGGCGTCGTTCAGGGTGCGGCGGGTGCGATGAAACAGGCGCTGGCGCGCCAGCAGGGTTTCGGTCAGCTCGGCGCTGCGCGGGTCCATGCCCTCGGTGGCGTTGGCGGTCGGGTCTTGAAACGGGTTATCCACGCTGCGCGCAGGCGTCAGGTGGGCCAGCGCCTTGCCCAGTTTTTCCGAGCGTTTGTTGTGTTTTAGCAGGCCGTCGGTCCAGGCAGCCATGATTTCCGGCAGCGTTAGCAGGCGCAAGGTATGGCCGGTAGGAGCGGTATCAAAAATCAGCAGGTCGTAATCTTTCTCGCTGTTTTCAATCAGCCGCGCCATACGCTCTAGAATAGCAGCTTCCTGGGCGCCGGGGGACTGGCTGCTTAGCCGCAGTTGGCGCCGCAGCTCGTTGACCTGGTCAGGCCCGGCGTAGCGCCGCATTTGTCGCAGCACGCGGTCCAGATAGGCTTCTACTTCGGCGTCTGGGTCTAGCTCCAGGGCGTCCAGATTGGGCGCCATGCGGGTAATTTCCCCGCCTATTTCGCGGTCAAAGGCGTCAGCCAGGCTGTGAGCCGGGTCGGTGGATATCAGCAATACTCGGCGGCCGCTGGTAGCAGCGGTTACGGCCAGGGCGGCAGCGGTGGTGGTTTTGCCCACGCCGCCTTTACCGCCCACCATAATCAGTTTTCGTTCGGCAAGAAGTGTTGGCAGGTCTAGCATTGGTTGGCTCCGGGTTTGGCAGCGGCGAAAGTGGGTTAGCAGTAGCGCAAACTGGCTAGCAGCATCGAAAATTATCCAGCGGCGAGCGTTCCATGCCCATGCGTGTGTGCCAGTCGTGAAAGCGTTCCAGTAACAAAGGTTGCAGCTCCAGGCAGTACCAGCTGGCAGGGTTGGGTATGCCCATCATCTCGCTGAACACCAGCAGCATGAACAGGTCGTCTTCATCACGTTGGGCGCGGGCAATGGCCGCCCGGTAGGGGGCGTTATAGTATTCAGCGCCGGCAACGCTGACCTGTTGATACAGATACTTGAGTTTGGAAAGTGTATTTTTCACAATGGGCCCTCGTTGATTGGGGCGGGGAGTGCAGAGCTGGCCGCTGCAAATAATCGCAACGGCCAGCTCTTTAGTCGAGTGTTATAAGGTTTAGTAGAACCGAAAACTCAGTTCGCTTCCACTTCTTTAAGCTCGGCTTTGGCCCGCTTCAGGGCAGCAGCGGATTCCAGGGTCACAAACACCGCGGCAATCAGTACCACAATGTCCAGCCCGAACAGGAACCAATCGGCTTTGTCGTAGAAGCCTTTCAGCTGCTGCAGCAGGGCGAACAGGCTCATGGCCAGAATGAACACCAGCGGCGCCATGGTGTAGATGGTGGGCCGGCCGCGGCGAACCAGCATAACCGTAATCACCAGCAAGGTAAGGCCCGCCAGCAATTGGTTGGTGGTGCCGAACAGAGGCCATATCAGCAGCCCGCCGGAACCGTCTGCGCCACCGGCGCCGAACGCCAGTGCCAGGCACGATACGACTGAAAGAAGGGTCGCTGGTAACGGTTTGGCCATCCATTTGATGTTATAGATTTCGCCCCATTCCTGAAAGATATAGCGCTGCAGGCGCAGGCCGGTGTCCATGGTAGTGCCGGCAAACAGGGCCGCCATAACCGTCAGCATGGTGGCTGCAACCGCGATGTCCAGCCCAGTGCCCGCGCTTAGAATGTTGGCGCCGCCGTTAACAAAAGCGAGTACGCCGCCTTGGCCAAACGAGTGGTAAACTGCCTGCCAGTCTTCCAGTGAGGCAAAGCCCGCGGTAGCGGCAATAATAGCGGCCAATGCCAGAGCACCTTCGCCGGTGGCGCCAAAGTAGCCAACAAAACGGGCGTCGGTATCTTTGTTCAGCTGCTTGGAGGTAGTACCAGACGCAACCAGGCCGTGGAAGCCGGAAATGGCGCCACAGGCAATGGTCACAAATAGCAGCGGAATCATCGATGGCGTACCCGGTGGCACGTCTATGTTAATCATTGGTGCAACAACGGTAGGGTTGGCAATCAGTACCGCGGCATAAAGCGCGGCCAGGCCAACAAACAGTTGCAGGCCGTTTATGTAATCGCGGGGTTGAAGCAGTACCCACACGGGCAGTAGTGAAGCAATCGCCGCGTAGATGAACAGAATTATGATCCATGCAGCACTGGGCGACAGGCCAAGGGTGCTTTCCGGCAGCGACACCGGCATGGAGGGGCCAACCCAGATCAGTGCGTACAACGCCACTACACCCACCAGCGACACAATCGGCAAGCTCATCTTGGCGCGGTAAATGGCCTGGCCAATCACCAGGGCCACGGCGATGGCGCCCCACACCGGAACCACGGCACCGGGGTTGTTGATCAGCAGGCGGGCGATAACAACGCCAAACACGCCGTTTACCATCAACAGAACCAGGAAGATAACAATCGAGAAAATGGCGCGGGCGCGATTACCCACCACTTCGCCGGTCAGCGTACCTACGGATTTGGCACGGTTGCGCACGCTGGCCCAGATGGCGCCCAAATCGTGAATGCCGGCAAAAAAGATGGTACCGAAGGTGACCCACAAAAAGGCCGGTAACCAGCCCCAAATAACGGCAATGGCGGGCCCTACAATGGGTGCGGCGCCAGCGACCGAGGTAAAGTGATGGCCCCACAGCACAAATTTGTTGGTGGGCACAAAGTCGATGCCGTCTTCAAATTCGTGAGCCGGCGTTACGAAGGCGTCACTGAGTTTGAACACCACATGGGCAAGAAATTTTGAGTAGACAAAGAATCCCAAGGCCATACCGCCAAGCCCGAGAACCATTAAGATTATGGAGCTCATGGATTATTACCTTTTTTTTAGTTAGCAAACTAGAATTGTCGTCATTAGGCTGGGAGTTTCAAGTATTGAATTGCGGCTTTAGACTAAAGTATTAGTTGGCAGTGTAAATCTATGATGTCACTGCAACAGGCCGGGCAGCGGATGCCCGGCCTGGCCAAGGTTGAGAAACGTTTGGAAAAAAGCTTATAGATTGGCTTCGGCGAATTCCGCCAGTGCCGAACGGGGCACGCCTTGCAAGTGAATGTGGCCACCGTGGCGAAAGGTTTTGAAACGTTCGGTCATGTAAGTCAGGCCGGAGCTCAAAGCACTCAGGTAAGGGGTGTCAATCTGCGCCAGATTGCCCAGGCAGATCACCTTGGAGCCGTTACCGGCGCGGGTGATGATGGTTTTAATCTGGTGCGGGGTCAGGTTCTGGGATTCGTCAATAATAATCAGGCTGTGCTGGAAGCTGCGGCCCCGAATGTAGTTCAGGGATTTAAAGTGCAGGGGTACTTTGCTGAGAATGTAATCCACGCTGGCGGTCATGTTTTCGTCATCTTCGTGCAGCGCCTCCAGGTTGTCCACAATGGCGCCTAGCCAGGGCTCCATTTTGTCCGCTTCGGTGCCCGGCAGAAAACCTATGTCTTCGTCTAACCCCTGGGTGCTGCGGGTCGCAATAATGCGCTTGTAGAGTTTGCTGGCCACGGTCAGCTCGATGCAGGCCGCCAGCGCAAGAATGGTTTTGCCAGAGCCGGCGGCGCCGGTCAGGTTCACTAGGTGAATGTCTGGGTCTAGCAGCAGGTTCAGTGCAATGGCCTGATAGATATCGCGGGGAATCAGCCCCCAGACTTCTTCGTTCATCAGGTCATGCTGGTGCAGGTCGCGAATAACCAGGTAGTCGTCGCCCAGCTCGCACACTTTGCCCACAAAGCCCTGTTCGTCCAGCACAAACTCGTTGATGTTCAGCCGTGCCAATTCGCCTTCGCGCTTGAATTGGTGTTCGGTGGCGCCATCCCGCTGCTTTGTTTCTACTTTGCTGATGGTGTCCCAAAAGGAACCGGGGAACTCGGTATAGCCTCGGGGCAGCAGGCCTATGTCGTCTACCAACTGGTCATTGTGATAAGCCTGGGCTTCTACGCCAAAGCCGCGGGCTTTCAGCCGCATGTTGATGTCGTTGCTAACCAGAATGATGTCGCGGTTGGTGTGGCGTTCTTGCAGGGCGGCCAGGCTGTTGATGATTTTGTTATCGTTCAGGTGCTCGGGCAGGGCATGGCCGCTTACTGATTCCGAACTCATCAGAATCGACAGCGTTCCCATGGGCTCTGCTTTTTCGCCCCGTGCAATAGGCACACCGTTTTCAATCTGCTTCGGGCTGGCGTCGCCTAACAGCCGGTCGATGGTGCGAATGGCCTGGCGACAATCGGCCGCTACCGTCTGCTTGCCGGATTTCAGGCTATCGAGCTCTTCCAGCACGGTCATCGGAATGATGACCTGGTGCTCTTCAAAATTCAGCAGGGCGCTGGGGTCGTGAATCAGAACATTGGTGTCTAGCACGTACATCTTGCGGCGTTCTTGCGATGCTGCGGGCATAAGGGGCAGTACCTCTAATACTGGTGAATCGGGTGACGGATACAGGCTGGCCGGATCACTCTTGCATTGCGCAGCGCTGGGTCATATCGCGATCGGCAATAATTTTCAGAAGATCATAAGTAGTTATAATTCCTGTTATTTTTCCATCAAGGGTGACAAATATACGGTGCAGATGCTCGGCCATCATGGTTTTGGCAATTTCGCGCACCGGCGTGTCTTCGTCAACCGACAGCAAAATAGGGGTCATTATGTCTCTGACCTCCACCGGCAGTTTGCCCATACCCTCGTAAATAACCATGCGCAAACGGCGGGCCTCGCGGGCTTCGTCCTCCGTCAGCCGTGCCTCGGTCTCTGGGCGGCTGGCGTTCCAGCGAAATTCGGTAATATCCTTCAGGGTGACTATACCGATAATGTCGCCGCTATCGTCGGTCACCGGGCTACCAGCGATTTCGTTGTCGGTCAGAAAGCGGGCCAGCCTGTCCATAGTCCAGGATTGGGGCACCGCTTTGATACTCGGGGTCATTATCTCGCGTGCAAGCAACAGCATGGTTCAGGCAGCCTATTTTTAAAAGAGGGTAAAAGCTTAGCCCGAACCCGTGCCGGCGTCACTTCTCGGGCAGCGTTACGTTCAGCTCAAGCACCGAACAAGTGTCGGTGCGGTCTATCTCTACTTGTACCATGTCGTCGCTGATGTCCACATATTTGCGGATAACCGCCAGCAGTTCCTGCTGCAGCGCCGGCAGGTAATCCGGCTGTTTGCGGTGGCCACGCTCGTGGGCCACAATAATCTGTAGTCGTTCTTTGGCCACGTTAGCGGTATTAGTATTGGTTTTTTTGCCCCTGAAATAGTCCAGAAAACTCATGCTTTAGCCTCCCTTGAACATCCGTGAAAAGAAGCCCTTCTTCTGGGCTGTCATGAAACGGTGTTCCCGTTCTTCCCCCACCAGGCGAGCCACGGCGTCATCATAAGCTTGGCCAGCGTCGGTTTCGGTCTCCAGAATAACCGGTAAGCCTTGGTTAGAGGCGTTCAGCACCACTTGGCTTTCGGGGATAATGCCCAGCAGAGGTATCGCCAGAATTTCTTCCACATCGGCCACCGACAGCATTTCCCCGCGTTCTACCCGAGCCGGATTGTAGCGGGTAACCAGCAGGTGTTCTTTTACTGGGTCCTGGCCCTTTTCGGCACGGCGTGACTTGCTCTGCAGAATGCCCAGAATGCGGTCAGAGTCGCGCACGGATGACACCTCGGGGTTGGTCACCACAATCGCTTCGTCTGCAAAATACAGAGCCATTTGAGCGCCGTGTTCAATGCCTGCGGGCGAATCACAGATGATGTAATCGAAGGTTTGTGACAGCTCGTTGATGACCTTCTCTACGCCTTCTTTGGTCAGCGCTTCTTTTTCCCGGGTTTGCGAGGCCGGCAGAATAAACAGGGTGTCTACCCGCTTGTCGCGGATAAGCGCCTGGTTCAACGTGGCTTCGCCCTGAATCACGTTTACGAAGTCGTACACTACTCGGCGTTCACAGTTCATGATCAGGTCCAGATTACGCAGACCCACGTCAAAATCGATGACCACGGTCTTGTGGCCGCGTTTGGCCAGGCCGGTGCTGATCGAAGCGCTGGTGGTGGTTTTGCCAACGCCGCCTTTTCCTGAGGTTATTACAATAATTCTAGCCAAGGTACGGTTCCTGTCATGCAATGTCGTGGTTGTCGAAGCCGAGTAAACCGGTTACTGCTGGAACACCGGAGTCGGGTCAGGCCTTTTCCAGCGGCGTTACCAACATCAGATCGTCCCTGAGCTGAAGTTGCACGGCACTTTTCCAGCCGCTCCCCTGCAGATCTTCAGAGATTTTATAGTGTCCGGCGATGGACACAAGTTCTGCCTCCAATGACTGGCAGAAGATGCGTGCGTTTTCATCGCCGTTTACGCCCGCCAGTGCGCGACCGCGCAGCGGGCCGTATACATGAATATTACCGGCTGCCATCACTTCGGCACCGGGTTGCACCGGCGCCAGAATCACAAGGTCACCGTCTTCAGCGCAGACTTGCTGGCCGGAACGCACTGGTTGACTGATGATTCTTGCGGGCGTTGACTGGGCTGGCGCAGGTGCAGCTGTTAACTCTGCGACTGGCGCGGTGGGCGAAGTCGTTTCCGCCGTCGGCTGACTGCCGTGTTTTTTATCGCGCTGGCTGTTACCAGGCACTAGCGCCAGCGATGCACCGCGGGCCATACGCCGATGGTTTTCATTACCACCGCGCACGCCCACCACGTGAATATGGTGGCGACGGCAGGTGCCAATGATGCTGAAAAAATCCAGCTCGCTGTCCAGGCCTTCGTATTTTTCAAGACTTATGATCAGCGGGACGTCTTTAAAAAATCCGGGCGCCTGGCTGATTTTGTCCCGCAGCGTGGCTTCAAAATCTTCGCTCTCGAAATAATAAAGTTCCAGAGCTGTCATCGACACACTGGCGCTTTTTAGCTGAAAGCCCTGTTTTGCGCCAGTGGTTGGGGTATCGGTCATTAATGATGGTCCTGCTTGGGGCCGCTCTGATAGCGTTGTTTCCATTCATCGTAGGGCATGCCGTAAATCGCTTCGCGCGCTTGCGGATCCGTCATATTTACACCCTGCTCCTGTGCTGCGGCAAGATACCATTTTGACAGACAGTTGCGGCAAAAATCGGCGAGGTTCATCAGGTCTATATTCTGCACCTCGGTATGTTCACGCAGGTGGCTGACAAGACGGCGGAAAGCGGCTGCTTCAAGCTCGGTGCGCTGGGCGTCTGAAATGAGTTCAGTCATGGTATAGGTGGCCTTTTACGATGTCAGAAAAATGGATAAAAATTCATGTAATGCAGCTTTAGTAAGCGGCTTGCCGAGGACAATCCTGACATTTTGAGCAACTGGAGGTAAGATACAAGGCTGTATGCATATACAGCGGGCGCGGCCAAGCGGGGTTTTATCGGAATGCGCGGAAAACCTCGGCCGTCAGGCCGGGGATGAAGAGCGCGGACACCACAGGTGTCCCTCTCGTTAGCAACATTCTTATTCCGGCGTTTGCTGCTGCTCAATGTACTGGCGAATAATGCTAATGGGTGCACCACCACAACTGCCAGCGAAGTAAGACGGCGACCATAAGGCATTACCCCATAACTTTTTCTTAAGTGTCTCGTACTTTTTCTTCCCTAAAAACGCAGTGCCGCCCGTGCCTAATATCATTGTTTTTTTCCATGGACCAACCATAATTGAGCTATGAAACGCCTTCAAGCATTCAAATTTCAGATTGAGCCAAACGGTGAGCAAATCCGCGCCATGCGTCAGTACGCGGGTAATGCTCGCAAGATTTGGAATTTGGCTTTGAATCGTCAGCAAGAGCGACATACGGCCGGTGAAAAATTCACCAACAGCTTTGGCATGAATAATTGGCTGCCAGCGTGGAAGCAGGAATTCTCGTACTTGTGCGACTCTCCCTCACAAACACTGCAACAAGTCACAAAAGACCTGGCCGCTGCGTACAAGAACTTCTTTGAGAAGCGTGCCGATTTTCCACAATTCAAGAAAAAAGGTAGGTCGTCAGACAGCTTTCGCTTTCCGCAAGGTTTCGAGATTGACGAAGCCAATCGACGTATTCGACTCCCAAAGCTAGGCTGGATTCGCTACCGCAAGAGCCGTGGCATCCTCGGACTGGCAAAGAACATCACCGTTTCCTGTGTGGCTGGCAAGTGGTACGCCAGCATTCAGACCGAGCGCGAAGTGGGGCAGCCAATACATCCATCAACGTCGATAGTCGGCCTCGATGCGGGTATCACTCTATTCGCGACGCTCTCTGACGGCACGATGTTCGAGCCGGTCAATGCGCTGCGTACCCGCGCTGCGAAGATGGCAAAGTATCAGCGACGCATGAGCCGCAAGGTCAAATTCAGCCGCAATTGGAAAAAGGCGAAGGCCCGTATCACCCAGTTGCATCAACGGGTTGCTCATACCCGCAATGACTTTCTCCACAAGACATCTAACATCATCAGCAAAAATCACGCGATGGTCGTCATCGAAGATCTGAACGTCACGAATATGAGCAAGTCAGCAAGCGGCACACTTGAGGCACCAGGACGACGCGTAAACGCCAAATCCGGCCTTAATAAGTCGATTCTCGATCAGGGCTGGGGCGAGTTCCGCCGCCAGTTGGAATACAAGCAGGCATGGCTGGGCGGTGAAGTGTTTGCCGTCAACCCTCGTAACACCAGCCGGGCGTGTCCGGCCTGCGGTCATATTTGTGCAGAGAATCGCAAGACTCAATCGCAATTCGAATGTGTCGAATGTGGGTATGCTGAAAATGCAGACCTCAACGCCGCCATCAATATTTTAAGGGCAGGTCATGCCCGGTTAGCCTGTGAAGTGAACGGTGCGGTAATGCCGTCAGCAACAGGAACCCACCGAAGCGACTCAAGGATGGCTCAATGCCACGCCTGAGCGCAGTAGGAATCCCCGTCCGTCAGGGCGGGGAGGATGTCAAGTCTCAACGCAAGATAATTCACGTAGATTGCGACTGCTTTTACGCCGCCGTGGAAATGCGTGATGACCCTTCCTTGCAAAATGTTCCGCTGGCGGTGGGCGGGCAGGGTGGGCGCGGCGTGGTGACCACCTGCAATTACCAGGCTCGCGCCTACGGCGTGCGTTCGGCCATGCCCGGCGGCGAGGCTCGGCGCCTGTGCCCGGACTTAGTGACCGTGCCGGTGGATATGCCGCGCTACCGGGCGGTGTCGCAGCAGGTGATGGCCATATTGCGCGAGGTAACCGATCTGGTAGAGCCCCTGTCGCTGGACGAAGCATTTTTGGATGTGTCTGACGTGACTGAACATCAGGGCAGCGCCACGCTGATTGCCCGTCACCTGCGCGAGCGGGTCAAGCAGCAAACCGGTATTGTTATTTCCGCCGGGGTGGCGCCGAATAAATTCTTGGCCAAAATTGCCAGCGATTGGGAAAAACCCGACGGCCTGTTCGTGATTCGGCCCCAGGACATTGCCGGGTTTGTGGCGAAACTACCGGTGCAAAAGTTGTTTGGTGTAGGTCAGGTAACCGCGGGCAAGCTCCACGCCATGGGCGCCCAAACCTGCGGCGATCTGCAGCAGCTGGGCGCGGAAATTCTGATAGAGCGTTTTGGCAAGCAGGGTTACCGCTTGCACGAAATGGCCCACGGCCGCGACGAACGCCCTTTGGTGGTGTCGCGCATCGCCAAGTCCCTGAGCGTTGAACGCACCTTTGCTCAGGATTTGCCAGACAAAAACGCCTGTGATGCGGTGCTGGTGAATCTGCTGGACGATTTGCACGCGCGCCTTGTCCGCAAGGCCGAGCACAAGCCCTTGCACAAACTGTTTGTGAAAATCCGTTACAGCGACTTCTCCACCCACACTCTGGAGCGGGTGCGCGAATCCGCGGCGCTGCCCGTTATTGCAGACTATCAGCAACTATTGAATGAACTGATGACAGATACTCAGCGGCCGGTGCGGCTGCTGGGAATGGGTGTAAGGTTTCGGAATGATGAGGCACCGGTCACACAACTGCGTTTGTTTGACTGATCAGGCAGTAAACAGTGGGACAATGTGCGTTGAGACACAGCGCAGAGGCTGAAGTGGACCTTTTGAAACCGCTGAATTAGCCTGGCGGAACCCCCGATTACTGATCTGATGCATTGTTTGGCCGTGCTGCCCGTGTGATGATTCCGTTAACAGAATTCATTATGGGTTAACGGGAACCGGAAAATGGCCGAAAATTGCACGGTGCGAATGGATGACGCAGATGCCTGTGTTGAAGAAGTAATCCGCCGTGTTGGCAACAAGATTATTCTTGGCCTGCCTCTGGGTTTGGGTAAGCCCCTGCGCTTTGTGAATGCCCTGTATCAGCGCGCCAAGCGCGACCCCCAAATCGAATTGCACATTCTCACGGCCCTGTCGCTGGTGAAACCCAGTGGCCGCTCAGCCCTGGAAAAGCGCTTCCTCGAACCTTTCTCAGAGCGCTTGTACGGCGCGATCCCGGATTTAGAATACGCTTTGGATTTGCGGGCCAACAAACTGCCGCCGAATGTGAAAGTGTCGGAGTTCTTTTTCAAGGCCGGCAGTTTTATGCACAACTCGTCCCAACAGCGCCACTATATCAGCCTGAACTACACCCATGCAGTGCGCGATTTGATGGCCATGGGTATCAACGTGGTGGCGCAAATGGTGGCGCCAGGTGATCAAAACGGTGAGCCAGGGCAGGTGAGCCTAAGCTGTAATCCGGACCTGACTCTGGACATTATCCCACTTCTGCGCGCGCGCCAGCGCGAAGAGGACGTGCCCACCGTTTTGGTGGGTGAGCTGAACCGGCATTTGCCCTGGCTGGGCCGTGATGCCCAGATGCCCGAAGCCGATATAGACTTGGTTTTGGCGCAACCGCAAAGTGATTACCCGATGTTTCCGGCGCCACAAATGGCCATCAGCCCGCCGGATCACCTGATTGGTTTCTATGCCAGCACCTTGGTAAAAGACGGTGGCACCTTGCAGGTGGGTATCGGTTCCCTCGGGGCTGGACTGATCAACAGCACCATTTTGCGCCACCGCCATAACGACGCCTGGAAACGCTTATATCAGCATCTGGACATCGCCGCCCGTTATCCGGCTGTCGATGGTATTGGTGGCACCGGCACGTTTGATCAGGGCCTTTACGGTTGCAGCGAAATGATCATTGACGGTTTTATGCACCTGTTGGAAGCCGGAGTGTTAAAGCGTGAAGTGTTTGCCCACCAGGGGTTGCAGGAGCTGCTGAATCGCGGTGACATCAGCGCGCAGATAAGCCTGAACACCCTGGACGTGCTGCTGCGCGAACACATTATTGCTTCGCCGCTGCGGCCGCAGGATCTGGAGTTCCTGCAGCGATTCGGGATTGTGCATTCCGAGCTGCGTTTGCAAGATGGCCAACTGAGCCTGCAGCAGCGCACCGTGCCCGCCGACATTAACCACCCCGACACCTGCCGGCTACTGAAAGACGGCGGCTTGGGCGACACGCTGAGCAACGGCGTGGTGATGCACGGAGGCTTCTACATCGGTCCCGAATCTTTCTACCAGGCACTGCGTGACCTGTCGCCACAGCAGCGCCGGCGCATCTGCATGACGAGCGTGAACTATATCAATGATCTGTACGACCACCGCTTTGGCAATCAGGCGCTGAAAACCGCCCAGCGCCAGCACGGCCGTTTTATAAACACCACCATGATGTACACCCTGGCGGGCGCGGCAGTGTCTGACGGCCTTGAAGACGGCCGCGTGGTGAGTGGCGTAGGTGGCCAGTACAACTTTGTGGCCATGGGTATGGAATTAGCGGGCGCGCGTTCCATTTTGTGCTTACGCAGCACTCGCAAGGCGGCGGGCAGAGCAGTGTCGAATATTGTGTTTAGCTACGGCCACTGCACCATTCCCCGCCACCTGCGGGACATTGTGATCACCGAATACGGCATTGCCGATTTGCGGGGCCAGTCTGACGAACAGGTTTATCTGCGGCTGATCGCGATTGCCGACGCCCGCTTCCAGGCCGGCCTGTTGCAACAGGCGAAAAAGGCCGGCAAGGTTGCGAAGAGTTTCAAACCGCCAAAAGCCTGGGCCGACAATACACCGGAATATATCCACCAGGCCTTGGCAGCGGTGCCGGGCAACAACCATTTTCCACCGTTTCCCTTTGGCTGCGACTTTACCGCTGAAGAGTTGGTGATTGCTAAAGCACTGAAACGCTTACAGGCTGAAACGGCCACAGGTCGTGGTAAACTGATGACTCTGGTGCAGGCCGCCCGTACCCGCGACGAACAAGGCCGCTTCCAATCGCTGCTAGAACGCATGCAACTGGCCTCGCCTAAAGGGGTGCGCCAGAAGCTGGACCAGCGGCTACTGATTTACGGCCTGCAATTGACTAATACACCCCATTAAGAGCAACGACGCAACCTATGCAAGATTCTTCTCCTACAATTGATGTGTTCACTGTTCACTATGTACTTAAAAATGCCGTTGGTGAGCTGGTAGATACTTCTGAAGGCAGTGAGCCGCTGCATTTTGTCTACGGCAGCCCGGCTATTATTGAGGGCATTCAGCGCGCCGTGAAAGACCGCCGCGTGGGCGACTGTCTGGAAGTTACTGTGCCGCCGGCGATGGCCTACGGTGAGCACCGGGCCGACCTGGTGCGAAAAGTGCCGCGCTCGACGTTCGAAGGCGTAGAGAACTTGCAAGCGGGCATGAAGTTCCAAACCAACACGGGCACCGAGGCACAGGTTGTCCAGGTGATGGGTTTTGACGGCAATCTGGTGCGAATTGATGCCAATCACCCGCTGGCTGGTCTAACCTTGTATTTTGATTTGGAAATTGTTGGCCGCCGCAGCGCCAGTGCAGAGGAAATTGCCCAGGGCCGGCCCCTGTCATAGCCTGAAGTTAGGAAAGACTGTTATGGAACTAACGACTGACAACTGGCGAATCCTGATTGTAGAAGACGACGAACGGCTGGCCAGTCTGACCCGCGATTACCTGCAGAATAACGGGCTTACGGTGTCTGTTGAGTCCCACGGTGGGGCGGCTGTGGAACGTATTCGAAACGAACAGCCAGACTTTGTGGTGCTTGATCTGATGCTGCCCGGCGAAGACGGCTTGTCTATCTGCCGCCGGGTGCGGCCGCAATACAGCGGCCCGATATTGATGCTAACCGCCAGAACCGACGACATGGACCAGATATTGGGCCTGGAAATGGGCGCCGATGACTACATTGGTAAACCGGTTCAACCGCTGGTGTTATTGGCGCGTATTCGTGCGTTGATGCGCCGCGTCACCGAAAAAAGCCAGCCTCTGGTCGGCAGCGACTCGGTGAGTGAAGGCCCGGTGCGGGTGCAGTTCAACGAGTTGGTGATAGACCGCTCTATGCGCGAAACCTGGCTTTCTGGCGCCACCGTGGATTTAACCAGCGCCGAGTTTGACTTGCTGTGGTTGCTGGCCAGCAACGCGGGCAGGGTGCTCAGCCGTGAAGAAATTTTTACCGCTTTGCGTGGTATTGAATACGACGGTCAAGACCGCTCGATTGACGTGCGGGTGTCCCGTATAAGGCCAAAAATTGGTGACGACCCCATTCACCCACGGCGCATAAAAACCGTGCGTAGCAAAGGCTATCTGTTCGTAAAAGAAGCCTGAGCAGTTGCTAATGGCTGAGTAGTTGCGAAAGCTTGAATAGTTGCGAAAGCCTGAATAGCTGCTTAAACCCGAGTTTTTGTTTGAGCCAGAGTGCGCACCATGCCCCTGATCTACCTTCTAAAACTGTATGCCCGCCTAGCCGGTTTCGTGCTGTTGATGGTGGTGCTCTGTGTATTGCTGTTTCAGGGCCTGAACGGTATTCGCCAGCAAATGTGGCTGGAACACCATGGCACAGCGCTGATGCAATGGCTGGCGTCGTCTGCAGACCCTGTCGGCCATTACGCTTGGCTGGTGCCGACCTATAACCTTGAGGTAGGCCCGGCCACGCAGTTGGCCGATACCGCGGTTGTTCGCGAACGCCTGAGTTACGGCCAGGTGGTGGTATTGCCATCCAGTCTGGGCCAGCGCCTGTTAATTGCCCGTGAAGACGGCCAAGTACTCGCCCTGAATCTGGCCACGCCTTATCGCGACATTGTGCGCGCCAGCGCGCTGGTTTTTCGCTGGCACCTGGACAGCTCGCCGGTTGAACGTCGTCCCGAAACCCTGCGTTATTTAAGCGCGTCATTGGGCATTGGCGCTTATTCCATTGATACCAGTGAGCGCTTGCCACCCACCGATGTGTTGCGACAATTAGTCCGTGACGGCCTGGTGCTGTACACCGCGAAATCCGAAGAGGCGCCCCGGGTGGCGTTGCAGCTGGCTGACGGCGAAATGGTGGTGCTGGTGCCACCACCGCCGTTCACATCCTGGAACCTGGCGATTATTTTGCTACTGTGTCTGCTGATGGCAGCGGCGCTGGCACTGTTGCTCGGATTTGTGGCACGCGCTTGGGATGGGCGTTTGCTGAAGGTTGAATCCGCAGCCCTGCGCATTGCCCGTGGTGATTTGGCGGCGCGGGTAGAACCCGGCTCCAGCCTGCTGCAACAGCGCTTGGGGGCGGCGTTCAATAGCATGGCCGAACATATTCAGCGCCTGGTGCAGGTGCAGCACGACATGATCCATGCGGTGTCCCACGAGCTACGCACCCCGGTGGCGCGCATTCGCTTTGGCGTGCAGATGTTGGCCGACAGCGACAAGTCTCAGCGCAGCGAGGAGCAGTTGCAGGGCATAGACGGCGACATTCAGGAACTGGACGACTTGATAGACGAAATACTGACTTACGCTCGGCTAGAGCAGAGCGAGGCCAAGTTCCTTCTGCAGCAGACATCTATGCCAGATCTGCTGCGCCAGGTCATTGCCCAACAGCAGCTCTTGCACCCAACCGTGGTGATGGAGCTGGATGTAGATGGCGCCAGTGAGGCACTGTTCACGGCCGACGTAGAACCGCGCTATTTACACCGTGCTATTCAGAATCTGGTGGGTAACGCCGCACGCTACGCCAGCCACCAGGTGCGTGTGCGCTGCCGGCTAGACACCGACAATTGCCGCATTGATGTGGAAGACGACGGCCAGGGCATACCGCGTTCAGACTGGGACCGGGTGTTTATTGCATTTTCACGGCTGGATGACAGCCGCACCCGCACCTCGGGCGGGTACGGATTAGGGCTGTCGATTGTGCGGCGCATTATGTACTGGCACGGTGGCCAGGCATTTGTAGGCGCAAGTGCCACCCTCGGCGGCGCTTGCTTTAGCCTCGTATGGCCTCGTGTTCAAACGCAATCAGGTGGTCTGCATCAACTCGCACAGGAACAAGATCACCCACATTGAAATCCAGGTGGCTACGGAACAGCGCCTCAAACTCGGTGGATTCGGAACAGCGAAAACGGTAGAGCGTGGATGTACCGGCAAAGGTTTTTTCAATCACCCTGGGCCGCAAAGGCGAATGTTCATCATAAATGATGTCATCGGGCCGAATCAGTACATCGACCGGTGTGCCCGCGTCCCATTTGTAAGCCCGGTTACCGTGAATAACGCCGAGTTCCGACTGTATGGCGTCTGGCCCCAGAGTGCTGCCTAATACAAAGCTGCCCTGGCCCACAAAGCTGGCAACAAAGCGGTTTGTTGGCTCGTGATACAGGTTGAACGGCACGTCCCATTGCTGAATACGGCCTTTTTGCAGTACCGCCACTTGGTCGCACATGGCAAAGGCTTCTTGCTGGTCGTGGGTCACCAGAATGGCGCTGATCCCCAGAGTTTTCAGAATGTCTCGTACATCCAGACTTAGCCGCCGGCGCAAGTCCGCGTCCAGATTGGAAAACGGCTCGTCCAGTAAAATCAGCGTGGGCTCTGGTGCCAGCGCGCGAGCCAGAGCAACCCGCTGCTGCTGCCCGCCCGACAATTCGTGAGGGTAGCAGTTGGCAAGGTCCTGCAGTTGCACCAGCTCCAGTAATTCCGTGACCTTGCGTTGGCGCTCGGCTTTGCTCAGGCGGTTCAAACCAAAACCCACGTTGTCGGCAATGCTCAAGTGCGGGAAAAGCGCGTAATCCTGAAATACCATGCCAATACGGCGTTTTTCCGGCGGCAGAGCGCGGCCGGGCAGGCTGATGGCCTGGCCCTGAAGGCTGATTTTGCCATCGCTAAGGGGTAAAAAGCCGGCCAGGGCCCGCAAAATAGTGCTTTTGCCACAGCCGCTAGGGCCCAGCAGGCAGCCAATGTCGCCCTGGCGCAGGGCAAAACTGACGTTCTTCACCACAGCTTCGCCGCCATAACCGCAGCACAGATTGTTGACTTCGAGCAGCCAGTCAGACGCGATTGCGGGCTTGTCCATAATTAATCCAGACGTTTAAGAATCAGGAATTCCAGCAGGGCTTTTTGTGCGTGCAGGCGGTTTTCTGCTTCCTGCCACACAACCGAGCCCGAATGCTCCATCATGTCTTGCGAGATTTCTTCGCCGCGATGTGCCGGCAGGCAATGCATAAACAGGGCGTCTTTAGCGGCTAATGCCATCAACTGCGGGTTAATCTGGTAACTCGAAAACGCCTGTTCACGGGCTTTCTGCTCGCTTTCCTGGCCCATGGAGGCCCACACATCGGTAACTAGCAGGTTGGCGTTGCGGGCAGCGTCTGCTGGCTCACGCATCACCGTGACATGTTCTTTGTGTGCTTCAAATACGGAGGCGTCTGGCTCATAGCCTTTCGGGCAAGCCACATTCAGATGAAAGCCGAACATTGCCGCAGCGTTGATGTAGGAATGACACATATTGTTGCCATCGCCGATCCAGGCCACCGTGGCGCCGCGAATGCTGCCGCGGTTTTCGCGATAGGTTTGCATATCTGCCAGCAGCTGGCAGGGATGGAAGTCGTCGGTCAGCGCGTTTATGACCGGCGCTGAGGATGCAGCCGCAAAGCGCTCTACGGCATTGTGGGCGAAGGTACGGATCATAACCGCGTCAACCATGCTGGAGATAACAATGGCTGAATCTTCAATCGGTTCGCCACGGCCCAACTGGGTGTCGCGGGGCGACAAAAACAACGCCGAGCCACCAAGCTGCATCATGCCGGCTTCGAAGGATACCCGGGTGCGGGTAGACGACTTTTCAAAAATCATCGCCAGTACCCGATTCTTCAAGGTGTCGCGGGTAACGCCCTGGTGCCATTCCTTACGCAGGCGTGAGCCGTGGTCCAGCAGCGCTTCCAGTTCATCGGGAGTCAGGTCGTTCAGTGTTAAAAAATGTCGTATCGCCATGGAATGGCCCTTACCTCGCTGGAGGCCCGTGTTGCCGGGGCTTCTAGCCTGATGATTGTTGATATAAAGTGAAAAAATAGGGGCAATCAGTCTAGCCGCTCTATGGTGGCATGACAACGATCAGGGCCAGCCGGTGCCCCGTCTTTAGCGATAAGGGACAGATTTCAAATCTGTCCCTGCATGTTCTGAGTCAAAGCGCGAGCGGTCGGCGACGGTTGGTAGGTCTGCCGGGTCCGTGTACAATGGCTGGAACTGATTGCATTAACGCAAGCCTTCCCTTTTTCATTTTAGCTTCCAGCAGAGGTAGATAACATGGATATGAACGACACCATTAAAAGCCAACTCGAAGAAAACTCGGTCATTCTGTATATGAAGGGTTCTCCTCAAGCGCCACAGTGCGGTTTTTCGGCAAAAACAGTTCAGGCGTTAATGGCCTGCGGCGAGAAATTTGCGTTTGTAAACATTCTGGACAACCCGGAACTGCGTGAAGCGCTGAAAGTGCACTCTAGCTGGCCTACTTACCCGCAGCTGTATATTAGCGGCGAATTGGTTGGCGGCTGCGACATCATTATGGAAATGTCGGAAAACGGCGAGCTGGCCACAGCTGTCAAAGCTGCGTGCAAGCAGGCAGAGGCCTGATACGCCATTTTCAGTGCCAGGAAACGCTGCGCAGCGTTAATGAAACCTTTGCGGCTGGGACAAAACCCAGGCAATTGAGAAAGAGTGTGCAGTGAGAATAGAAAATGCCGGCTATACGCCGGCATTTTTTGTTCGAGGTACGAGGCTTTTAACGAAATGAGCGGAATTCCAATTCAAAATCTCTGATTTAGTGTTGGATGGATAGCGACTATTTTGGTCGGTCCTGGTTCTCAATGTAGGCACGGAGAACGTCGATCGGCGCCCCACCCACTGACAATAAGCAGTACGACCGACTCCACAGCGCGTTTGTGCCCCCGTAAAACTCTTTGAGTTGGGCGCCATATTCCTTTTTGATCATCCGGCTGCTGACGGTTTTCAGCGTGTTGATCAGTTTTGCCGGTGTAACCATCGGGTGAAGCGTGATCAGTGCGTGGATGTGATCGGCTTCGCCGTTGAACTCATCCAGACCGCAGTCATCGGCGCTTAACAGTCGGATGAACTCATCTTCAAGCCAAAGCAGCATCTCGTCATTCAGGCACTTGTTCCGATATTTGGTCACCAACACCAGATGATATTGGAGTTTGTAAACGCACGAGTTATGACTTCTTTTCATCGGAAAATTTCACTGTATAAATGATTGACACCAATTATTTCAAGTCCTAATATTATCAACATGAACAACGAGAAATCAACCCACATTCGCACCCAGCAAATCCTCATTCGAAAGCAGCATGAGGCGTTTCGCGGAGCCAGCGTTTGCACTCAGATTGTTGGCCAGGAATGGACCTCTTATTTTGCGGCTCTGCGGGCGTACAAGAAGATGCCTTCCAGCTTCAAGGCCAAGCCGAAGAAGCCCGGTTACGCCCACAAAGCGGCCACCGTGCACATCGGTCGAAACGGCTTCAAGTTTGTCGACGGCACGTTGTATTTTGCCAACGGTGTATTGCCACCGATCAAAACGCAGTTTCGGTTTTCACAAAAATGGAACGCGTCTGTCGGCGACACCGTTGCGCTTGAGGTCAGAATTGTACCCAAGGGCAACTGCTTCATTATTGAAATCATTTACAACGAATCAAAAGTTGTGGAGGCGGGCAACTTTTGCCGTCTTCTCGACCAATCCCGCAAGGCCGGGATCGATTTAGGCATCAACACTCTTATCGCCCTCGCAACCGATCAGCCGGGCGTTCGCCCTGTTCTGATCAACGGTAAAGCGCTGAAATCGATCAATGCCTGGTACAACAAGCGTGTGGCCAAACTTCGCTCCCAAGGCAAATACGCCCACATTCGCGCCGTGACCAACAAACGCACTCGCCGGATAAAAGACCTGCTGCACAGAGCGTCCAGCAAGGTTGCTTCTTATTGCCTGGAAAACAATATCGGCACACTGGTCATCGGTTATAACAAACACTGGAAGCAAGAGGTCAATATTGGCCGCGTGAACAACCAGAAATTTGTCGGCATTCCACACTCAATTTTGATTTCTCAAATCCAATACAAGTGTCACGGGCTGGGCATCACCACCGTTATTCAGGAAGAGTCGTACACGTCCAAAGCCTCCGCTCTAGATAATGACGTCCTGCCGGTTTACGGTGAAAAACCCAAAAACGTCTTACCACTATTCAGCGGAAAGCGAATCCGCCGAGGGTTGTATCAAAGCAAACACGGGATCATAAACGCCGACATTAACGGCGCTCTTAATATCCTGAGAAAAGCAACGGGTGAGGCCTTAGGGCTAGCCTGTAAGGGGTGTGTGTCAAACCCCATAATGATGGATCTTATGCCACACAAATCCATCGTTATTAGAAGGGAAAATACTGCGCACCAGATCGCCGCGTAGTAGGTTTACCCAGATGCCAATTCAAAATCTTCGATTTAGTGTTGGTAGTTCACCCTGCTTTGCTTCGAAGAGACCCCACCACCGCGTTCAGTGCGCGGTCAATCAGCGCTCCTTGCTCCAGCAGCGTCAACCGGCCACGGCACATTTCCTGGGCAAGCTCGGTGCGGGTTTTTTCAATCACTTTCAGCCCCATGCGGTTAACGAACACAAAGCAGTCGGCTTCTTCAATAATAGCCGACAGTTTGCAACGGAAGCTGGCGCCGTTTACCAGGCTGAATTCTACCCAGCTACCGGTTTCAATCTGGTCAATCTTATCCATGTATTCAGAAATGGAGTTGTCTTGCAGTTCTTCGCCGATGTCCTCTTTTGCAGGGCCTGGCGTTACTACTAAAGGCTCTGGGCGGGTTTCTATAGCCGCGTTGGTGCGGAACGCCTCGGCCAGTTCATGTTTGAGCTGGGCCATCATTTCGTCGAGTTTGGACGAATTAAACGACACTTCTTCAAGCCCGGCGCGCAAGGTTTTCAGCAACCCCGGTACCACACGAACCCACTGGTCGCGTTCGGCATCCTCGTGATGGGGGTGCAGGCACCAGATCAGGTCGTCCAGTACTTTTACCGACTCGTTCCAGCGGTGCTCCATCTCGTCCCTGAGGTAGGTCAGGAACATAACCCGGCTCCAACCATTAACAACAATGGTATGAATGGTGTGCGGCAGTTTGTAACGGGCCAGCTTCTCTTTCAGTATCGTGTCGACAGTCTGCTGGGCTTTCTGTGATTTTATACGGCCACGCTCAGATTCGCGGGTGCGCTGCTCCACCAGGGTTGAACGCTTGTTTTCCCGCTCCAGAAAAGCGTCGAATTCGTCATGTAGGGCAACAAACAACGATATGTCGCCGTCAAACTCTTCAAGAATCCGCTGCACAATGGTGTGAATCTGGTTGTAAAGTTTGTCTCGCGACTTTTCATCGCTGTTGCTCCAGCCAATGCCGGCGCGGGCAAGGTTGTTGAGCAGGCGCCGAGCGGGATGGCCGCCATGGCTGAAGAACGTTTTGTCGCGCATCACCACTTTCAGTATCGGTATCTGCAAGCGGCTGATCAGCACCTGAATGGGTGCTGACAGGTTATCGTCGTCGAGAATGAAATCGAACAGCATAGACACAAGATTAATGAGGTCTTCATCGGCCTCGGTTATAGCGGCTTTGCGGCCATCTTTGCGCTTTACCTGCGCCAGAAGTTGGTGCATCAACTCCAGTAAATCTATAGTCAGCGGCTCGCCTCGGCTGAGGTCTTCGCTGAGGCCTGTGTAGCCAAAGTTGTCAAATGTGTTCTGCGCCGGCAAAGCGTTAAGAAGTTCGCCAAGTTCAGCGGCAGACACACGGTATACCGGGCGGCTGTCAGAACGCTGCTGCGGCATACCGGCATTGCTACGTTGGTGCGCAAGCATGCTGCGTATCTGTTCGAATACCGCGCTTTCGCCTGCGGCATCAGCCTGCGAGGCGCTCGTTGAATCCGCGCTACCGGCTGCTTTGCCGCCTCTACCCGGGCTTTGCGAGGTATTTTTACCCTGATGGCGAAAGTGGGGGATCACCCCCGCCTGCACCAAAATGCGGTTGGCTTCGTCTAGCAGCATGCCCAGATTAGACATAACGTAGCGGTCAAACTGCTTCAGCAGAATCAGGCGCTCGCGAATCTGGATTTCCATGGGCTGTATGGCGTGTATAAACGCCTGGCCCAAGTGCTCTGGCGCCAAGGGGTTGGATATAACGCCGTCTGCTGTTTTATATACTTGACTGAAGCGCGCCTCCAGCTGAATCAGCTGGCCTTGAAAGTGCGCTTTGGCTTTTCCGGCCATGGCGTTTAACGCAACCTGTTCTTCCAGGTCGTCATTGCCCACCAGCGCGAGGTTGTCTGCGTCTATGGCCTGGGGCTGGTTATCGGAACTGGTCTGGCTGGGTGGCGACACAAAAAATGCACTTATCGCTTCGCTGAACTCGCGTTCAACGCCTTTGCGCTTGATGCGAATTTCCCGCATGGCTTCAAAGTAGCGGTTTTGCTCATTGTTGTTGCGGCAGTTGTTAGCAAGTTCAAATAGCGAATCGTCGACGGCGTCCAGCGCACCCTGTAACAAGTCACCCAGGCCTGCAACAACCGTTTCCCGAATGCGTACCACCTCGGGTGGAACAGGCGCGACTTCCCCGTTAGCGCCTTTCGAACGCTCGTGGATATAATGAATGCCGGACTGTTCGCTCATGGCAGGTTTCTGTCTCTCTCTCCGCCTTGGCCCTTTATAGGCTGCTTCTAAAAAGGGAATTACGCTTATTGGTCAAATTTAACCCATCTGAATCTTTTTTTATACGTTTGCTTTTCAGTTTTCACGACAGGCTCACAAAATCAGGCGCCCGCGGTTACCAAAGCTGGCGCTGTATTCACCGGCCAAGCCCGCGGTTTTTGCGTTTTTTGGGGTGAACAATGGCCGCCTTCACAACATTATCTTTAATTTGTAGTACTTCAACCCGATGTCCACCAACCCTCAGGCACACATTGCTGTCGGGGATATTCTCCAGGGTTTCGGTAATCAAACCGTTCAGGGTTTTCGGGCCGTCTATGGGCAACTTCCAGGCCAGGCTTTTGTTAATTACCCGCAGCGAGGCGGAGCCATCAATAATATAAGTGCCATTGTCTTGGGGAATAATGTCTGGGCTGGTGGATGCATAGTCGGTGGTGAACTCGCCCACGATTTCTTCAAGTATGTCTTCCAAAGTGGCCAGGCCCAGAACTTCGCCGTATTCGTCTACCACAATGCCAAAGCGACGGCGGCCCTTCTGGAAGTTAATCAGCTGGGTGTTCAGTGGTGTGCTTTCCGGTACAAAGTAGGGCTCGGTGCACAGCTGTACAATCATGTCTTTGTTCAGGTCATCTTTTTGCAGCAGTTTGGCGATGTTGCGCAAATGCAGAATGCCCTGAATTTCATTGATATCGCCTTTATAAACCGGCAGGCGGGTGTGCTGGCTATTGCGTAACAAGCGCAGAATGCTGTTCAGGTCGTTATCCAGATCAATCCCGACGACTTCGTTACGGGGCACCATAATGTCCGTCACGGTGACTTTTTCCAGGTCCAGTATGCTCACCAGCATATCTTTGTGCTTGGCCGGAATCAGCGCGCCGGCTTCGTTTACCAGGGTGCGTAACTCCTCGCGGCTGAGGTGGTCGTTGGCAATGTCTTCCGGCGACACCCGCAGCAGTTTCAAAATGCCGCCGGTGAACAGGTTTACCGCCCATACCACCGGGTAGAGTATTTTTAGCAGCGGAGCCAGAACATAACTGGCAGGAAAGGCGATTTTTTCCGGAAACAGTGCGGCCAACGTCTTTGGCGTAACCTCCGCAAAAATCAGGATAACAATGGTCAGTAGTACGGTGGCTATGGCAATACCGGCGTCGCCCCAGATGCGTATGGCGATGACCGTGGCAATGGCCGAGGCAGAGATGTTAACGAAGTTGTTGCCAATCAGGATAACGCCGATCAGCTGATCGGTGCGCTGCAGAAGCCTGTGGGCGCGCTTGGCGCCTTTGTGACCGGTTTGCGCCATGTGCTTCAGGCGATACCGGTTCAGCGTCATCATTCCGGTTTCGGAGCTGGAAAAGAAGGCCGATAGCAAAATCAGTCCGGCTAGCGTAATAAACAGCGCGGTCAGCGATGTTTCGTTCAAGCGAGGTGTCCTCTCTATTTTTGAAGAGCGTGGAAGGCGCTACCGTTTTACAGGCCGCGATGGAAAATCAGTTCCAGCACCAGCTTGCTGCCATAGAACGCTACCATTAATAACGCGCAGCCTGCCAGTGTCCAGCGGCTTGCGGTCACCCCGCGCCAGCCTCTGGTGTGGCGGCCAATCAGCAAGGCCACAAACACCAGCAACGAGAGTATCGAAAACAGAGTTTTGTGGGCAATGTCCTGGGCGAACAGGTCTTCGACAAAAAGAGCGCCGGTAACAATGGCTAGAATCAGTAGCACAACACCGGCCCACACCAGTTCGAACAGCACCGACTCCATGGTTTGCAGGGGGGGCAGGTTGCGCACCAGGCGGCTGTTGTAGTTGCTCTTCAGTTGGCGGTTTTGGATATACAACAACACGGCCTGAATCGCCGCCAGGCTGAACAGGCTGTAAGCGGTGACCGACAGGGCAATGTGGGTCAGCATGCCATAGCTGTGCTCTGGCACCAGCCGCGCTGGAGTGGGCGCTGCCAGCGCAACAATAATGGTCAGGCCGGCCAGGGGGTATACGCCTAATAGAAGGTTTTGTAGGGGTTTGGTAAGATTCAGGCCAAGTAGCAGGAATGTGATCAGCCAGGAGATGATGAGCGAGCTGCGCACAATGCTGAAATCGAAACCGCCGTCATGATGCACAATCTGAGTGATCAGCAATGCGTGGCCCACCAAGGCCAAAATGCCCACCAATGTGGTCATTGCCAAGCTGCTTTGCACCCGGCCGCGGAAATGAAGGGCCTGCAGGGCCGTGCCGATGCTGTATAACAGAAGTGAGGTAACCGCGAGAATCAGCGTTCCCATAAAGTGTTAATCCTGGGCTGCCCTATATGCCACTGTTCAGGCTGAGGTTTACGGCGCATTAAAAGTGATTTCACTGAGCTGGTCGTTTCGGGACGATAGTCTGGTTATAATGTGCCAATTATGCAACCGGAATCAACAGGCCCCGGGGTCTGATGTTTCCTGAATACTCTTATCCGGGTACGGAAGAACCGCATGTTTGAAAATCTACAGGACCGACTCTCCGGCAGTCTGCGCAAAATCACGGGTCAGGCGCGGCTTACCGAAGACAATATCAAAGATACGCTGCGTGAAGTTCGCATGGCGCTGCTTGAAGCCGACGTTGCTTTGCCGGTGGTTAAGGACTTCGTAGAGGGTGTTCGCCAGCGTGCCATTGGCCAGGAAGTTCAGCGTAGCCTGACACCCGGCCAGGTGTTTGTGAAAGTGGTGCAGCAGGAGCTTGAGCGGGTGATGGGCGAGGCCAACACTGGCCTGAATCTGTCGGTTGCTCCGCCTGCGGTCATCATGATGGCGGGCCTGCAGGGTGCCGGTAAAACCACCACCGTTGCCAAGCTGGCGCGATTCCTGAAAGAGCGCCAGAAGAAAAGCGTGATGGTGGTCAGTGCTGACATTTACCGTCCGGCTGCTATTAAACAGCTGGAAACCCTGGCCAACGAGGTAGGCGTAGAGTTCTTCCCCAGCTCCGCCGACCAAAACCCGGTTGCCATTGCCGAAGGCGCCATTAGCGCAGCGCGCAAGAAACACATTGATGTGGTGATACTGGATACCGCCGGCCGCCTCGCCATCGATGAAATGATGATGGGCGAAATCAGCCGCCTGCACGCTGCGGTAAAACCGATAGAAACCCTGTTCGTGGTAGACGCCATGACCGGGCAAGACGCCGCCAACACCGCCAAGGCCTTTAACGAAGCCTTGCCGCTGACAGGTGTGGTGCTTACCAAAACCGACGGCGATGCCCGTGGCGGTGCTGCCCTGTCGGTACGTCACATTACTGGCAAGCCGATCAAATTCCTGGGTGTGGGTGAAAAATCCGACGCTTTGGAGCTGTTTCATCCAGATCGGGTGGCGTCACGCATCCTGGGTATGGGCGATGTGCTTTCTCTTATAGAGGAAGCCGAGCGCAAGCTGGACCAGAGCAAAGCCGAGAAGCTCACCAAAAAGATCAAGAAAGGCAAAAGTTTTGATCTTGAAGACTTCCGTGACCAGCTTCAGCAAATGAAAAGTATGGGCGGCATTGGCGGCCTGATGGACAAGCTGCCGGGCATGGGCCAGATGGCCAAGGTAGCCCAGCAGCAGGTAAACGATAAGTCGATGGGGCAAATGGAAGCGATCATCTGTTCCATGACCTCAAAAGAGCGCCGTTACCCGGACACCATCAACAACTCCCGCAAGCGCCGTATTGCCAACGGTTCCGGTTCGCAGATTCAAGATGTGAACCGGCTGCTTAAGCAGCACAAGCAAATGCAGAAGATGATGAAAAAGTTTAGTAAGAAAGGCGGGATGGCCAACATGATGCGCGGTTTGGGTGGTATGATGCCGCCCGGCGGTGGAGGCGGTCAGCCTCCCTTTGGTCGTATGTAAAATGCCTTACGCCTAAAACAGGGAAACAACCGGTTTCGCTGTTTTCTTTGGCGCTTTTTTAGCATAGAATAGCGCCCCTTTCGAGTATGGGTCTTCATGTTAGCCGCTTTTGGCTGCATTGAATCGTACAAAGTTCGTACAACAGAACAGGATATTGGTTAAATGGTAAAAATCCGTTTGGCTCGCGGCGGCTCTAAGAAGCGCCCGTTCTACCATCTGACAGTGACCGACAGCCGCAAAGCACGCGACAGTCGTTTTATTGAACGTGTCGGCTTCTTCAACCCGATTGCCCGTGGACAGGAAGAGCGTCTGCGTGTTGATCGTGAGCGTGTTGCGCACTGGATCAGCCAAGGCGCACAGCCTAGCGATCGCGTTGCCCAACTGCTGAAAACCGCAGACTGATCTATCAGAGCAATCTGAAGATTAGCCTGACACACACCGGGGTGACACACATGGCAGAATCCTCGCAGGAAACTGTGATTGGCCGTATTACCGCGGTGTTTGGGATCAAGGGCTGGCTTAAAGTCTACTCTTTTACCGATCCCAGAGACGGAGTGCTGAACTACCGCAACTGGACCCTGGTTCAGGAAGGAAAGCGTATTCCCGTCAAGCTTGAAGAGGGTCGCCGCCAAGGGCAGGGGATCGTCATCAGGCTGAAAGGTATTGATGATCGTGATGTTGCCCAGCGCTACTGCGGGTTTGACATTCATGTGCCAACAGAACAATTACCAGAGCTGCCCAAGGGCGACTATTACTGGTATCAGTTGGAAGGCCTTGAAGTGTTCACGGTTGAAGATGAATGCCTGGGAACAATGCATCATATGCTGGAAACCGGCGCCAACGACGTATTGGTAGTGCAGGCAAGCCCTGCTTCTATTGATCAGCGCGAACGGCTGATTCCTTACCTGCCTGACGAAATCGTTTTGCAGGTAGATTTAGCCAAAAAGCGCATGGTGGTTGACTGGGATCCGGAGTTTTAGGGTGTGGATTGGCGCTGTCAGTCTGTTCCCGGAAATGTTTGCAGCGGTAACCGATTATGGCATCACCAGCAGGGCCGTGCGTGACGGGTTAATCACCTTTCACAGCTGGAACCCGCGGGATTTCACCCATGATCGTCACCGCACGGTAGACGACCGCCCCTACGGTGGCGGCCCCGGTATGCTGATGAAAATTCAGCCGCTACGGGATGCTATTCACGCTGCACGGCAAGCGGCTCCGGGCCCGGCTTGTGTGGTGTATTTATCGCCTCAGGGTGAAACCCTGAATCAGGCAGTTGTGGAATCTCTGGCAGCAGAGCAACGGCTAATACTGGTGGCGGGCCGTTATGAAGGTGTGGATGAACGCTTGATTACGGCAGAAGTAGATCGTGAAGTGTCGCTGGGAGACTTTGTGCTTTCCGGCGGTGAACTGGCAGCCATGGCTGTGATTGATGCGGTTACGCGCCTCATCCCCGGAGCGCTGGGTCATGCGCAGTCGGCAGAGCAGGATTCGTTCGCCGACGGTTTACTGGATTGTCCGCACTATACCCGGCCCGAAGTGTATGAAGGTCAGGCGGTGCCGGATGTTTTGTTGGGCGGTCACCATGATCAGATCCGGCGTTGGCGGCTTAAACAGTCGTTGAGGCGAACCAGCGAGCGACGCCCCGACCTGCTTAAAAAGCGGGAGTTTTCGGAAGAAGAGCGCAAGCTACTGGCAGAGATTTTAAACGAACCGTGTGCCTCTGAATCTTCAGGGCATTAAAAGATTGGGAATCAGGAGCATAACGATGAGCGGCAAGAACAACATCATCAATCAAATTGAAACAGAACAAATGACCAAGGAAATTCCGCCGTTCGCGCCGGGTGATACCGTGGTTGTTCAGGTTCGCGTAACTGAAGGCACCCGTGAGCGTCTGCAGGCGTTTGAAGGCGTTGTCATTGGTAAGCGCAACCGTGGCATGAACTCTTCTTTCATCGTACGTAAGATTTCTTACGGCGTGGGCGTAGAGCGTACATTCCAGAGTTTCTCCAAGCTGATTGAAAGCATTACAGTGAAGCGTCGCGGCGTTGTTCGCCAGGCCAAGCTGTACTACCTGCGCGACCTGTCTGGTAAGAAAGCTCGTATCAAGGAAAAGCTGGGCTGATTGGCTTCCCGCCATGCTCAGTGTTAAAAAAGGCAGCCACGGCTGCCTTTTTTGTGTTTCGGCAGAAGACGAGGCAACCATCGCACGCTTCTGCGACGCCATCTGGCTGGAAGACGGCTTAAGCGAAAAAACCCGCGAAGCCTACCGCAGTGACTTGGGCGGCCTGGCGCAGTGGCTTCAGGGCCAGCCCGGTACACCGTTGCTGACAGCCGCCCAGCGTAGCGACCTACTGGCTTGGCTATCCGACGGGTTACCCTCACCGAAGCCGAAGTAGACGCGCTGCTGGCCGCGCCTGATCCCGAAGTGCCTATAGAGCTGCGCGACAAAGCCATGTTGGAAATTCTGTATGGCTGCGGATTGCGGGTTACCGAATTAACATCACTGCGGCTGGACCAGGTGAACTTGCGCCAGGGCGTGGTGCGCATTACCGGCAAAGGCGATAAAGACCGCCTGGTGCCCTTAGGCGAAGAGGCCATAGACTGGCTACTGCGCTACATAAAAGAAGCACGACCGGAATTGCTGAAAGGCCACGCCTGTGACGATCTGTTCCCCGGCAATCGCCCAAAAGCCATGACGCGTCAAACGTTCTGGCACCGCATCAAGCATTACGCGGTGCGCACCGGTATCCAAAAACACCTGTCGCCGCACACTCTACGTCACGCGTTCGCAACCCACTTGCTCAATCACGGTGCAGATTTACGGGTGGTGCAAATGCTGCTGGGCCATGCGGACTTGTCCACTACCCAGATATACACCCACGTGGCGCGCCAGCGTCTGCAGGAACTGCATCGGCAACATCACCCTCGCGGGTAATATCTTTGTTTTGCTGCTCTTCTACGTCGATTTTTTGCTACCCTAAGTCCGTGCTGAATTAACTCGGTCTGTTTTTTTATCCACATTGCGGACACCCATATGTCTTTTTCTCTGCCTGTTATGTCCCGCCTTGTTGCCGCGGCCCTGTTGGGTGGCTTACTGCTGCCAGCATTCGCCGTTGCAGAGGATATTGAAGAGCGCATCACCCAGCGCCTGCAAACCGCCGTACCCGGCCTGCAGGTAGAAAGCATGGCGCCGGCAAAAGCGCCGGGCATATACGAGGTGCGCACCAACAGCGGTCAGATTGTGTACGCCACCGAAGATGCGGAATATCTGTTTATTGGCGACCTGGTCAAACTTGAAAACGCCGGCTACGTTAACCTTACCGAACAGGCACGCACCAGCCAGCGCCGGCAAACTATAAACGAGCACGCCAAAAAGGGCGGCTTGATCCAGTACGCGGCCAAGGGCGAACAAAAAGCGGTGATTGACGTGTTTACCGACATCGATTGCGGTTACTGCCGCAAATTACACGGCGAAATGGACGAACTTAACGAACTGGGCATTACCGTAAATTACTACGGCTTTCCCCGTTCCGGTCCGGGTACCGAATCCTTCCGCAAGTACGTGTCCGTGTGGTGCGCCGAAGACCCGCAAGCGGCTATGAACAAGGCCAAAAGCGGCGGCGCCGTCAAGCCCGCTGACTGCGCCAACCCGGTGGCTGAGCAATACAACCTCGGCCGACTGGTCGGCGTAACCGGCACCCCCGCTATCGTATTGGAAGATGGAACATTAATGCCGGGCTACGTGCCCGCCAAAACCCTGGCGCGCGGTTTGGGTATTCTCTAAATAATGTGCATTCTTTAGGCAATCAGCTGCCGCCAGGTCTTATTCCGCAGGCTGTGAGTGGGTATACTGTGCGGCCTTAATCATCAGCTATCAGCAGCCATCGTCATCAGAGGTAAAAGAGTGAAACAGGTCAGTGTTGGAATTTGCGGACTCGGAACCGTGGGCAGCGGAACCTTCAAGGTACTCACTCGCAACGCGGCGATCATTGCCGGTAGGTCAGGGTGCAACATCCAGATTACCCGCATTGCCAGCCGAACCCCTCGCTCAGACATCGACCTGGGTGGGGTTCCCTTCAGCACTGACGTCTATGACGTGGTGAACGATCCCGCTATTGATATCGTGGTGGAAGTGATTGGCGGCTACGATGCCGCCAAAGAACTGGTGCTGACCGCGATCAAAAACGGCAAGCACGTAGTTACCGCCAACAAGGCATTAATAGCTGAGCACGGCACCGAAATTTTCGCCGCAGCTGAAAAAGCCGGCGTAATCGTGGCTTATGAGGCGGGCGTGGCCGGTGGTATTCCGGTTATCAAAGCCATCCGCGAAGGCCTGGCGGGCAACCGCATTGACTGGATTGCCGGCATTATGAACGGCACCGGTAACTACATTCTGACCGAAATGCGCGCGGGCCGTGAATTCGCCGGCGTGTTGGAAGAGGCCAAGGCTCTGGGTTACGCCGAAGCCGATCCCACCTTTGACGTGGAAGGCATAGATGCCGCCCATAAGCTCACCATTCTGGCCTCGGCCGGCTTCGGTGTGCCGCTGCAGTTCAGTAAAGCCTACACTGAAGGCATCTCTAAAATTACCCCTTACGACATCGCCCACGCCGAACAGCTGGGTTATCGCATCAAACATCTGGGCATTGCCCGCCGCCGCGAAGACGGCATAGAGCTGCGAGTTCACCCAACGCTGGTTCCCCAGAGCCACCTGATTGCACAGGTAGACGGCGTACTGAACGCCATTCTGGTAGACGGCGACGCCGTTGGCCAAACCATGTACTACGGCCCGGGTGCCGGCGATGAAGCCACCGGTTCCGCCGTGGTTGCCGACATTATCGACGTTGCCCGCATAGTCGCCAGCGGCAGTAGCTTACGCGTACCCTTCCTGGGTTTTGCACCGGAAGCCATGGAAGATCTGCCCGTATTGGAAATGGAAGACGTACAGTCGGCGTATTATCTGCGTATCACCGCGTTTGATCGCCCCGGTGTGCTGGCCAAAATCGCGACTATCCTGAGCGACAGCGGCATCAACATCGAATCCATTATGCAAAAAGAATTCGAAGTGAAAGACGGCCGCATCCCGGTGATTATCCTGACTCACACCGTGCAGGAACGGCAGATGAACGGCGCCATTGCAGAATTGGAAAACCTGCCAGACATAGACGGCCAGGTGGTTCGTATTCGCGCTGAAAACTTTAACTAACAGCTTTCACTAACAGGTAGTCGCACGTGAGATACATCAGCACGCGGGGTGAAGCGCCCGCACTGGGTTTTGAAGACGTTCTATTAACCGGCCTGGCGCCAGACGGCGGTTTGTACGTGCCTGAAAGCCTGCCCCAGTTCAACCTGGAAGAAATTCGCAGCTGGCGTGGCCTAAGCTACAGCGAACTGGCGTTTAACGTCATGTACCCGTTTGTGGAAGGCGACATTCCCGCCGACGATTTCCGCACCATGCTGGACGACACCTACGGCGCATTCGCCCACAAGGCCATCGCCCCGCTGGTACAGATCGACAGCAACGAATGGGTGCTGGAACTGTTCCACGGGCCGACTTTGGCGTTCAAGGATTTCGCACTGCAACTGCTGGGCCGCCTGCTGGATTACGTGCTGGAACGGCGTAAGCAGCACGTGGTGATTATGGGTGCTACCTCTGGCGACACCGGTTCGGCCGCCATCGAAGGCTGCCGCCGCTGCGAGCACGTGGATATCTTTATACTGCACCCTTACCAGCGCGTGTCTGAAGTACAGCGCCGGCAGATGACCACGGTGCAAGGCGACAATATTTACAACATTGCCGTGAAAGGCAATTTTGATGATTGCCAGCGCATGGTGAAAGCCAGCTTTGGCGACCAGTCATTCCTGGGTGGTAAAACCCAGCTGGCGGCGGTGAACTCCATCAACTGGGCGCGCATTATGGCCCAGATTGTGTACTACTTTCATGCGTCCTTAGCCTTGGGTGGGCCGGACCGCAGCATGGCGTTCTCGGTGCCCACCGGCAACTTTGGTGATATCTTTGCCGGTTACTTGGCGCGAAAAATGGGCCTGCCCATTTCCCAGCTGGTGATTGCAACCAACCGCAACGACATACTGCATCGCTTTATGAGCGGCAACAAATACGAACAACAGCATTTGGAGCATACCCTTTCGCCCAGTATGGATATTATGGTGTCCAGCAACTTCGAGCGCCTGTTGTTTGATCTGCACGGCCGCGACGGCCACGCCGTGAAAACCCTGCTGGAAGACGCTTCCAAAGGCCCTGTCAGCATCGACGACTTCCGTTGGAAACAGGCCCGCAGCCTGTTTGACAGCAGTGCTGTAGGCGACCAAGACACCTGCGACACCATCCGCGACGTGTTCCAGCAGAACGCGTATCTGCTAGACCCGCACACCGCCATTGGCGTGCGCGCCGCCCGCAACTGCCGCCGCGATGCCAGCATACCGATGATTACCTTGGGCACGGCCCACCCGGCGAAATTCCCCGATGCGGTGGCCGAATCCGGCGTAAGCGCCAGGCCCGAACTGCCGGCGCACCTGGCCGACCTGTTCGAGCGGGAAGAGAAATACACCGTGCTGGACAACAATATTGCCGACGTTCAGGCCTTTATTGCCAAGCATTGGAAAAACACCTGAGCGGCATGACCCCCAAAAAAATCCTGCGGCGCCCCCAGCCAGCCAACGTGCCCGGCTGGGGGCAAGATTTGCCGCCCATATTACGCCGTTTGTACGCCGCCCGCGGTGTAACGTCAGACGACCAACTCAGCTACACCCTGCGCCATCTGGCATCGCCGCTGCAATTACGGGGCATAGACCGTGCCGTAGAATTGCTTGCCGAAGCCATTGAAAAACAGCAGCGGGTGCTGATACTCGGGGATTTTGACGCCGACGGCGCCACCAGCACCGCCGTCGCCCTATTGGGCCTGGGCATGCTGGGCTTAAAGCAGGTGGATTTTAAAGTACCAAGCCGGTTTTCTGACGGTTACGGGCTAACCCCCGGCATTATTTACCGCTTGCAAGAAGACGGCCCGCTGCCAGATTTAATCGTCACCGTGGATAACGGCATAGCCGCCGTGGAAGGCGTACGCGCCGCCCGCGAACTGGGCATGCTGGTGGTCGTAACCGACCACCACCTGGCGGGCGACGAACTGCCCCAGGCCAACGCCATTGTGAACCCCAACCAGCCAGGCTGTGAGTTCCTCAGCAAAAACGCCGCCGGCGTAGGCGTGATGTTCTACGTGCTAACCGCCCTGCGCAAACACCTGCGCGAACTTGGCCGGTTGCCAAACCCCGAACCCAATCTGGGCACCTTGCTGGACCTGGTAGCCCTGGGCACCGTGGCCGACGTAGTGCCGCTAGACCACAACAACCGCATATTTGTCGAACAGGGCCTGCGCCGCATACGCCAGGGTGAAACCCGCCCCGGTATACTGGCGCTGCTGGAAGTGGCGGGCCGTGACCATACCGCTATCAGCAGCAGCGATTTAGGCTTCGTAGTGGGCCCGCGCCTGAACGCCGCCGGCCGCCTGGACGACATGAGCGTGGGCATCGCCTGCCTGCTGGCGTCAAGCCCGGACGAAGCCCGCCGTTTGGCGCAAGAGCTGGACACCTTCAACCGCGAACGCCGCACCATCGAAAAAGATATGAAAGTCCAGGCCCAGGATTTGCTGGCGTCTATGTCGCTCGATTTGGAAGGCTTACCCTGGGGCCTGGCGCTGTTTGATCCGGACTGGCACCAAGGCGTCATCGGCATACTGGCCGCCCGTATACGCGAACAAACCAACCGCCCAACCGTGGCGTTTGCATCCGATGAAAACGGCAAAGACATAAAAGGCTCCGCCCGCTCCATCCCCGGCCTGCACATCCGCGATGCCCTGGCCGTCGTCGACGCCCGCCACCCCGGCCTGCTGAAAAAATACGGCGGCCACGCCATGGCCGCCGGCATGACCCTGGCCGCCGGTGACCTGGAAGCCTTTTCCAACGCCTTCGACAAAGCCGTACGCGACAAGCTAACAGCCGGCGACCTTGAAGCCGCCATCACTACCGACGGCCCCCTAAGTGCCAGCGAACTCAACCTTGACACCGCCGCCCTGCTAAAACGCGCCGGCCCCTGGGGCCAACACTTCCCCGAACCGCTTTTTGATGGCGAATTCAAAGTAGTCAGCCAGCGCATCGTCGGCCAGAACCACCTGAAACTGGTGCTTCAGCCTACCGACGGCGGCAATATAATCGACGGCATAGCCTTCAACACCGGCGCCGAAGTGCCAGACTATACCCATACGGGTGTGAGGGTGGTGTACAAGCCGGATGCCAATACCTTCCGTGGCAGGACTAACTTACAGCTGATGATTGATTACCTGGAGCCGCGCTGACCCAGAGGAAGGGGACGGATTTCAAATCCGTCCCCGGTCTTTCTTGTTCGTCCCCAATCTGCCAAAACCTCGCTCAAGGGGACAGATTTGGAAACCGGGGACAGATTTCAAATCTGTCCCCGGTTTCCAAATCTGTCCCCGGCTTCACTAGTGCTCCAGAACGCCCGGCCGGCTCGTACCCTGATTGTTTAATTTCAGTGCGTACTATATCCTGTACAATAACAACATCCTGTACAGGAGCAATATTATGGATGCAATCAGTTACACGGCTGCCAGAACCAATTTAGCGAAAACCATGGATCAGGTCTGTGAAGACCGCTCGCCAATCATTATCACCCGGAGTAAATCGCAATCCGTGGTAATGATCTCTCTTGAAGACTACGAAGCGCTGCAAGAGACCGCCTACCTTCTGCGTTCGCCAAAGAATGCCCGCCGCTTGTTGGAATCCGTTGCCGAATTGGAGCAAGGCGGCGGGCAGGAAAAGGAACTTTTTGAATGAAACTCATCTTCTCCGAGAACGCCTGGGAAGATTATCTGTATTGGCAAAAAGCCGACAAAAAAGCTCTCACCCGAATCAACAAGTTGATTAAAGAAACCAAACGCGAACCGTTCGAAGGCATTGGTAAACCAGAACCCCTAAAGCACAGTCTTGTCGGTTACTGGTCTCGTCGAATCAATGAAGAAGATCGCATGGTCTACAAAGTCACGGATGACGCTCTGCTTATCATTCAGCTCCGGTATCATTACTGACTCAGCGTTGTCGTTGAGTGAAGCCGGTGTGCCTGTCCAGCGCTTTCTGCTTGAGCTGGTTGATGATTTCTTTCGGAATGCAGAACTTCGCGTTCCAGCAAAACAGCCAGTGACTCTGCGCATCGATGAAGATGTGCTGGTCTGGTTCAAGGCACAGGGGAAAGGGTATCAGACCCGTATTAATAAATTACTCAGACAATATATGAAAAGCCAGACTGCAAAGCGCTGATACATAGGGGGACGGATTTCAAATCCGTCCCCAAATCCGCCCAAACTTCGCTCGAGGGGACAGATTTTAAATCTGTCCCGGCTCTCTTTCCATCACTGTGGAGGTTTCATGACGAAAACAAGTAACAATCTATACCAAATCAAAGTCTCACTCATCGGCGCCCAGCCACCCATCTGGCGCCGATTGCTGATCGAACCAGACACAACCTTTCAAGACCTCCACCGCATCATCCAGCTGGCCATGGGCTGGCAGGTTTCGCACCTGCATTTATTCCAGGCCCAAGATGGCAGGCTGCTAGGCGACCTGGCCGAAGACGAAGACAGCATGCTGAACGTTGAGGACGAATCCGCTGTAGCGGTTTCCAGCCTGCTGGCCAGAGAAGGGCAGGTGCTGATGTACGAATACGACTTTGGCGACGGTTGGGAGCATGACGTAACGCTAGAAAAAATTCTGCCGGGCAACCAAGAAGAGCCTTTGCCCCGGTGCATAAAAGCTGTACGCCAGTGCCCACCAGAGAATGTAGGCGGCCTACCGGGCTTTTATGATTTTCTCGAAGCCATGGAAGATGCCACGCGCCCCGAGTACGCTGCGGCGCGGGAATGGCGTGGCGGTGAGTGGTTTGACCCCGAGTATGTGAACCTGAACCAGATCAACGAAGACCTGCTTGAACGCCATGCCCTGTTTGCCGAATACGCGAATGACGAACCGCCGATGGCAGCCATCGATCTCTGCGGCATCAACCCAAACCAGATGCATGAATTACTGCAAAATCCTTTAAATTGCCCCT
Organism: Marinobacter sp. LV10R520-4; assembly: GCF_002563815.1. Classification (NCBI taxonomy): domain Bacteria; kingdom Pseudomonadati; phylum Pseudomonadota; class Gammaproteobacteria; order Pseudomonadales; family Marinobacteraceae; genus Marinobacter; species Marinobacter sp. LV10R520-4. The sequence continues at coordinate 2,695,341 of NZ_PDJM01000001.1, forward strand.
CAGTATTTAAACCTCTGCTCAATGCAGAAGCCGTGAACCAGGTGCTCGATACCGCCCCGATAATCCGCATGGCCAAGGTGCTGGTGGCCGCTTTGGAAGGCAAAGGCATTCGCCTGACCAGCAACGGCAACCTGCCTTTGAAACAGGTTCAAGCCATGATTCAAGCGGGTGGCGAAGAGATTGTTTTTCCCATGGGCAGGTTTCGTAAAATACGTTCAGAGGAACACGTTCTGCCCGTCATCCTTACCCGCGTGCTGCTGGAGCTTGCCGGCTTTACAAAAACGCAAAAAGGTCACCTGCTGCTGAAAAAAACAGCGCAAACCCGCTTGGCGAAAAAAGGCTGGCTGACGTTTTATCAGGACATCTTCTCAACAGCGCTGTCACAGTTGAACTGGGCCTGGATAGATAACCGTGAAGGCATGGAAGGGGTTCAATACGTTGCTCCGTTCTGTTTCTGGTTGCTGTCAGAAAAAGGTGACCAGTGGCGGCCGGTGCAAGAATACCTGGCTGACATGCTTCGAACCTTTCCGCAGTTGCCGTTGTCCGCCGAGCCTAGCACTTACATAAGTGGGGAACAGCAGGCTAATTGGGCATTAGACGCAAGAATGCTGGAACTTTACCGAATACTCGGGCTGATAGAGCGAAACCCGGAGCAGGCCGAGTTTCAGGAAGCAGATAAACAAACGATGCGACGAACGGCGTTGTTTGAAACGATGTTTGTGCGGGCGTAAAAAAAGGGGACGGATTTCAAATCCGTCCCCGCTCTACAAATCTGTCCCGGCTCTGTTTGCCCAGCTCTGCATACCCCCCGGGACAGATTTCAAATCTGTCCCGGCTTTGTCAGTTTGTTCAAGCCCCCGCGATCCAGTCAGCAATGCGATGCCGCAGACTGCTAAGCTGATTTTCGGGTATCTCTCCAAGCTTGCCGATAAGCAGAGATCCGTCTAAAACCGCAATTCTTGACAGCCGGAACACGCTAGAAGCCTTTAAGCCTGAAGCAGTGAACTCTGGATCTGAATCCGATAATATCCAGTCCAAATCGGGGTCTAATTGGCGTAACTGCGAAGAAATCATGCAGACAAGCCAGTCATCATGGGCGTTATCCAGTTTTCTCAGCAGCAAAACCGGTCTCTTTTTACTGCTTTCCAGATTTGTGAATGGGAACGGCATTAAAGCGACGTCGCCTGCAGTCTTCACCGCCAGTGCTCCTTGACATCTTCCTCTGAATAAAGCTCTGGCTCATCTTCGATACCACGCATAGCCTGCTCTGTACTCAAAGTCCTGAACTCCTGTTCTGTCCAGTCGGCCACCGCCGCTTGATCTTTTTCACCATAGCGTTGCTCTAAAAAAGCGGCGAAATCCATCACTTCTTGCTGTCTTGCCGGTGGCAAGCGGCTAACCATATTAACGAGTTTTTCGAGTTGCATTTTGGAAAGCCCCACTTGTCTAAGTTGAATTAAGTTATCACAGTCAACGTTTTCTCTGAAGCGGGTTTAATCCTGCCTTGACGAGGAACCGGTGTGCTTGTCCATGGTCAACTGGCTGCTCAGCCTAGCGCTTAAGTGGGGAACAGCAGGCGAAATGGGCGTTAGACGCCAGAATGCTGGAACTTTACCGAATACTCGGGTTGATAGAGCAAAACCCGGAGCAGGCCGAGTTTCAGGAAGCAGATAAACAAACGATGCGACGAACGGCGTTGTTTGAAACGATGTTTGTGCGGGCGTAAAAAAAGGGGACGGATTTCAAATCCGTCCCCGCTCTGGTTGCCCAGCTCTGCATATCCCTCGGGACAGATTTCAAATCTGTCCCGGCTTTGTCTGTCCGACTATAACCCTGCAACAACTGCAACACTTGGAGTGGCTCTGAACATTCCAAATCCAGGCCTACGCACTGGCTTATCCCGCCATCAGGCTAAGCTGTGCCTGTCCCTAGTCTTACTGAATCCAGTTCGTCTACCGATTCTTACCAATAGCAGCGGGAACCGCCTGCAAATGAACGCCCAAGGCGTGCAAAACGCGGTTTATGGTGTCAAAGCGCGGACTCGCGCCCGGCTTCAGAGCTTTGTAAAGGCTCTCTCTGCTCAGCCCGGTAACGCCAGCAATCTCAGTCATACCTCTGGCGCGGGCAACATGCCCCAGAGCCCTCAGCAGTTCATCGTTATCGCCATCCTCGATGACTTCAGACAAGTAAGCCGCGATAACCTCATCGTTATCAAGGAACTCAGTGATATCAAAAGGGGTGAAACCGTGTTTTTCGTACGCTTCTTGGTTGATAGCCATAGTCAAATCCTCTTACTTCTGCAGCTCAGCCGCCATGCGCTTGGCCAGCTCTATATCTTTATTCTGGCTGGCCTTATCACCACCAACCAGTAAGAAATACACCCTTTCGCCATCCTGCATGTAATACAGCCGGTAGCCTGGCCCGGTCGGGATACGCATCTCGTTAACAAAATCGCCAACACTTTTGGTGTCGCCAAAGTTGCCATTTTCAGCCCGCTCAATTCGGCGCGCAATGCTGATAACGCCCATCGGGTCTTTCAGCTTCTTCAGCCAGCTTTTGAATGTTTTGCTTTGGCGAATAATGTTCATAGACTGACTGTATCCATTCGGATACATAGATACAAATTAAATAAAAGGAAACACCCATTTCACTCCGTCTGACGAGCCCGAAAACAGGGTGAACGCGTTATGCTCGCCTCCAATTAATAATGTATGGGGAAGAACGGTGGGTCGCGATTGGATTAGCGCAGGAATGGAGAGCCAGGCTGCAAAGCTCTGATACACAGGGGGACGGATTTGAAATCCGTCCCCAAATCCGCCCAAACTCAGCTCGAGGGACAGATTTCAAATCCGTCCCCATTTTCGTCCGCCAGTGCTGCTTGATTATTTTCACCAAACTAACCCTGGGTTGGCTGCAGTGCGCGAATCGGCGGTTGAACGTGTAGCTTGGCCTGGGCAAGGTCATAGTTCACCTGCATGGCAAGCCAGGCGCGGGCAGTACTTACGCCAGCCATTTCCAGGCGTAAAGCCAGAACAGGGCTAATTGCGGCGCGGCCATTTAATACGCGAGACAGGGCAACGCGAGACATGCCAAGCCTGGCGGCGGTTTCGGTGACTGACAAGCCAAGTTCCGAGACCACGTCCTCTCGCAGTAGTTCGCCAGGGTGCGGAGGGTTCGTCATCATGGTGTGATCTCCTTTAGTGATAATCAACATAATTGACCAGTTCGACATCAACCCCGATAAAACGGAAGGTCACTCGCCAGTTGCCATTTACCCAAAGTGACCAATATCCCTTCAAATCGCCTTTCAACTGGTGCAGCTTGAACGAAGGTATATTGAGATCATCTGGACCTGCGGCAACGTCCAATAAAGCAAGAATTCGCCGGAGCTTTGCAGTACGCGCTGCTTGGATGCCCCGGATTGTCCCAGTTTTATAAAAGGCCTCGAGCCCCTTGTGTCGAAATCCTATAATTATAAAGAAAGTGTATCTTGTAGCGTTACGGGATGCAATTTGAGTTGGGTGATGATTTCTTTCGGAATGCAGAATTCGTCGCGCCAGCTAAACAGCCAGTGACTCTGCGCATCGATGAAGATGTGCTGGTTTGGTTTAAGGCACAGATACATAGGGGGACAGATTTCAAATCTGTCCCCAAATCCGCAAACTCCGCTCGAGGGGACGGATTTGAAATCCGTCCCCGGTCTGTCCGCTATGATCGCCGAACTCCGCGTTTCGCTTACGGGACAGATTTCAAATCTGTCCCGGCTTTGTCTTTTACCTGCTTTTCAGGCTTAATCCTGCAACGACTGCAACGCCTGGAGTGGCTCGGAAGATAACGACACGTTTACTAGTGAGCAGAAAATAGGCAGTTGAAGTGTACGCCAATTATCGTACAATGGAGGTATGGTTTGGGGTTTAGGGATGTAAAAGCCAAAGTTCTGGCGTGTTTAGAAGCTGGCGCTGTATCTCACGAGCAAAGATCGAGCATCGACATCAAGAACCGGCTCGCAACGGGACAAGTTACGTTGCATGAGGTGGCAGCTGTAATCGGGCAGGCCCGTGGCAATCAGTATAGGTCCAGCCCGCACCATCTTGTCAGCAGTGTGGATGTTCATGTAATTACCGCCCGGCGAAAGGGCAAAGACTGGTATATCAAGTGGTATTTCGTTGAACCCGATTGTGTTTTTATCAGCGTGCATCACTGAGGTAACCAAATGAAAATTTTTAAGGTAGGTGATTCGCAAAAAGCAATTTGTGAGCATTGCGGATCGCTCCAAACTGCCATTTTTAAGCTGCGTGATGTGCCACTGAGTGATGGTAGTGGAACAGTGAAGAACGTCTTGGCTGGAGTGTGCGACGAGTGTGGTCAGGTATGTCTGCTTCCCCATCAGTCTACACCTGCAGTGCGGCGGCAGCTTGAAGCCCAGCGGCGATCTGTTGAGAGCCGGTTACCGGCGCATCTGATTGATATTCTAAGTCTCGCTGTTTGTGAGCTGGGCGGTACGGCGGATTTTGTCCCCAGCTTAATGAAATACTACATCCACCAGCTGGCGAAAGATCCGGAAGCGGCTGCGGAACTTTCAGCAAATCTGGAGAGCGAGTTGGCTCAGGGAAAAGGTGATAAGCGGCTTTCATTGAAGGGCCGGAGAGTCAGCGAGGAACTAAATCTACTCAAAGTAGCGTCTCACATTAGCCACACGACAGATCTTATCAAAAGCGTGATTATTAAGATTAACGACGATGTACTGGTGAAGAAAAGCCCGGGGCCATTACAAGAGCTAAAGTCTATCGTTGCTGCGGTCGCCTAGACGCTTGCCGCGCTTCCTTACCCGAAATGGAGAGGGGACAGATTTCAAATCTGTCCCCGTTTTTGTATCTAGCCTTGCAGATTCGGTTGCGAAGTCGGCATCGCGGGAAACGGTGCGCCTGTCCATGATCAATGCAAAGATCACTGAACACTCCAAATCCAGGCCTACGCACTGGCTTACCCCACCATTAAATCGTCTATATCTACCTGCAGTGCTTCCGCCAGCGCCATTAATACCCTCGCAGAGCCCGTTTTACTGCCAGCTTCAATCTGGCTGATATAAGACTTACCGACGCCCGCGGCCTTACCCAAGACTTCTTGAGTGAGCCCACGATACTCCCGCCAGACTTTCAGCGGATGGTCATCTCCAACAACCAAGCGGCCAACAATCTCGGCGGGTATGGCTTCGTCTTCACCGCTGACGAGCTCGCGCATCGAATCTTTGGCGTCTGCGACATCCTGCACGTCCTCTACCAGGTGCAATAGCCTTAGATATTCATGGTAGGGCAGCACGGCATACTCCGGCTTTCCTTCGCGTTCAATAATTTGTGCGCTCATTTGTAAACATCCCCTCTTGAACCAACCCTCAGGCTTTTTGGCAATCAGGTCAGGCTAAGCTGTGCCTGTCCCTAGTCTTACCAGTGACTCTGCGCATCGATGAAGATGTGCTGGTCTGGTTCAAGGCACAGGGGAAAGGGTATCAGAGCCGTATTAATAAATTACTCAGACAATCTATGGAGAGCCAGGCTGCAAAGCGCTGATACACAGGGGGACGGATTTGAAATCCGTCCCCAAATCCGCCCAAACTCAGCTCGAGGGACAGATTTCAAATCCGTCCCCATTTTCGTCCGCCAGTGCTGCTTGATTATTTTCACCAAACTAACCCTGGGTTGGCTGGAGTGCGCGAATCGGCGGTTGAACGTGTAGCTTGGCCTGGGCAAGGTCATAGTTCACCTGCATGGCAAGCCAGGCGCGGGCAGTACTTACGCCAGCCATTTCCAGGCGCAAAGCCAGAACAGGGCTAATTGCGGCGCGGCCATTTAATACGCGAGACAGAGCAACGCGAGACATACCAAGCCGGGCAGCGGTTTCGGTGACTGACAAGCCAAGTTCCAAGACCACGTCTTCTCGCAGTAGTTCGCCAGGGTGCGGAGGGTTCATCATCATGGTGTGATCTCCTTTAATGATAATCAACATAATTGACCAGTTCGACATCAACGCCGATAAAACGGAAAGTCACTCGCCAGTTGCCATTTACCCAAAGTGACCAATATCCCTTCAAATCGCCTTTCAACTGGTGCAGCTTGAACGAAGGTATATTGAGATCATCTGGACCTGCGGCAACGTCCAATAAAGCAAGAATTCGCCGGAGCTTTGCAGTATGCGCTGCCTGGACGCCCTGGGTTGTCCCTGTTTTGTAAAAGGCCTCAAGCCCCTTGTGTCGAAATCCTATAATTATAAAGAAAGTGTATCTTGTAGCGTTACGGGATGCAATTTGAGCTGGACGATGATTTCTTTTGAAATGCAGAATTCGTCGCGCCAGCTAAACAGCCAGTGACTCTGCGCATCGATGAAGATGTGCTGGTTTGGTTTAAGGCACAGATACATAGGGGGACAGATTTCAAATCTGTCCCCAAATCCGCAAACTCCGCTCGAGGGGACGGATTTCAAATCCGTCCCCGGTCTGTCCGCTATGATCGCCGAACTCCGCGTTTCGCTTACGGGACAGATTTCAAATCTGTCCCGGCTTTTCTCGTCTCGGCTTTTCTGGTGTGCCTGTCCCTGAATTGTCCGAACTGTTCCAAACACGTCAAGAGTGCACGGTTATCTCGCGATTGTGCTACTATGTTTTACAATGCATGACAAAAGGGGGCGTTATGAAGTCAGAGATGCTTAGTACCCGCATTGACCACGAGACCAAGGTTTTGTTTTCACACATCTGCAGTGAAGTGGGTCTCAGTCCTTCTCAGGCGATCAAGCTGTTCGCCCGAGCGGTGATTAATCACGGCGGAATACCGTTTGAAGTGAAGGCGCCACAGCCCAATGAAGCCAGCGTCCGAGCCATGCAGGAACTGCTGGAAGGGAAAGGGCACCGCGCCGAGACATTGGATAGTCTTTTCACGGAGCTTACGGACGGCAACATCACGCGTGTACAGCCTTGAATATTCAGCGCAATTTAAAAAAGACTTCAAAAATATTACCAAGCGGTCCATTCCGGACGTCTTAGAAGTCGGGGGTGTTATTTCAATGCTGCAGCGCGACCAGCCACTGGACGCCAAGCATGTTGATCACCCACTTATCGGCAATTGGTAAGGCCTCAGAGATTGCCACGTTAAACCGGACCTGGTTCTGATTTATAAAGTGAGTGGTGGTGTACTGCAACTTGCCAGAATTGGCAGCCATAGCGAACTGTTTTAACAGACTAACCGGAAGCGCAGGCTTACTCACTCAGCTGACGAACTCTGTGTTGGCGAGAATTCTTGGTGGGGAACCGGTGTGCCTGTCCATGATCAATATCGTCGAAATCAGAAGATGCATTTTTGCGAAAATTCCACCTTCCATAGTGGATGCATAAAAGTCAGTCCTTTTTAGTGAGTTCAGCGGCCCGACGATAGAGGTAATCGGTAATCTCCTCGCCAACGCCGAGGCTGACCGTGCGGCCTGCTTCGATATCTTGAAGACCTTCAGCCACGGCATCCCGTAAAGCTAGAAGCTTTTGCTGATATTGCAGTTCCTTTTCTTCAACCAAGCGAAGCCCTTCCCGAAGAACCTCACTGGCATTCTGATAGCGACCGACCTTGATAAGAGTGCCAAGCAGCTGCTCTTGGTGATTGGTTAGAACAATATTCCTTGTTGCCATGCGTAAGTCTCCAGCGTGTCTACTGGCATATAATGCCATTTGCCAGCCTGCTCGCCAAGCCTGCACTGATCGGTTTGATTTGAGCGGGGTGCGGGCGTTATTCCGAATTTATCTATTGTGTCAGCTTGGGGTAGACTTCAGTCATTGAACCGGCAAAGCGAGAACACCATGCCTGACTTAGATATGCTGCAGGAGTTGCGGAGCAAGCGAGATGAAATTCGCCTGCTCTGCGAGAAGCACAGCGTCAGTGATTTGGCCATATTCGGGTCAGCAGCTACTGGGAAATTCACTGCTCACAGCGATCTGGATTTCCTCGTAGAGTTTGAACCATCACTTACAGCAACGAGAAGAGCCTCTGCTTTTTTCGGTCTCAAAGAAGATTTGGAGTCCATGTTTTCTTTGCCCGTGGATTTAGTTACTGCGTCTTCATTAACCAATCCATATTTCCGCAGTGCTGTAATGGAAGAAAGGCAGTCACTCTATGCAGCGTAAAACTTTGAAGTATGTTTTCGATATGAAAGCTGCGGCAGAAAAGATCCAGCGATTTGTTGTTGATAAGTCAGAAGCTGACTATCTCGCTAGTGAACTCTTGCAATCAGCCGTAGAACGACAGTTCGAAATCATTGGTGAGGCAATGGGGAAATTGCACAAAGTGGATCCGGGTGTGGCTGAGAGTATTGCCGATTAAAAGAAGATGATCGCATTCCGTAATGTGTTGATTCACGGTTACGCGACGATTGATCCGCTGATTGTATGGGGTGTAATCGAGAGCAATCTTGAAAACCTGATCAAGCAGGCGACTGCGATCCTTAATGACGTATGAGTTCTTTCAATTCGGTGTCAAACGAAAGCCGTTCAAAAAAGCCCGAATCAAATTACGAATCGGGCTTTTTCTTGGGCGGTTGTTAACCCTGAAGCCGCTGCTGCATTGAATGGTATTTTTTTGGGTTAGCTGTTAGTTTGTATGTACAACTGTAAATAAAAAAATGCGGCGAGGACAAATCGGATGGACCAAGCGCCTAAAACCGACTGGAAGCGATTGGCCGAAATGGATGACGACACAATCGATATCAGCGATATTTCCGAGCTAGATGATGAATTTTTTCAGAACGCCGAACTTCGCGTTCCGGCAAAACAGCCAGTGACTCTGCGCATCGATGAAGATGTGCTGGTCTGGTTCAAGGCGCAGGGAAGAGGATATCAGACCCGAATTAATAAGCTGTTGAGACACTACATGGAGAGTCAGGTTACGAAGCGCTGATGCAACGGGGACGGATTTCAAATCCGTCCCCAGCCCGCCAAACTCCGCTCGAGGGGTCAGATTTGAAATCTGCCCCGGCTTTGCCCTTCCGTCTGCGTTGCGCGATTAACCCTGCAGCAACTGCAACACCTGCTGTGGCCGCGCGTTGGCCTGAGCCAGAACCGACAAGCCTGCTGACTGAAGTACCTGGGTGCGGGCCAGTTCCGCTGTTTCTGCTGCAAAATCCGCGTCGCGGATTCGGCTGTTGGCCGCTGACAGGTTCTCTGAGGTGGTGCTCAGGTTGGCAATGGTAGACTCGAAGCGGTTCTGCAGGGCGCCCAGTTCCGCCCTGAAACTGTTGATCTTGTCGAAGGCGTAATCGATCGCAACCAGGGTCTGTTCGGCGCCAGCGGCGGTGTCAACTGCGAGATCGTTCACGGAGACGGTGTTGTTTGCGGGCGTCGCAGTCAGGATCTCGTTTATGCGAGGCGTTATGCCATCCACGTCGAGAAGATTGGGGCTTGTAATCGAGATATCGTAGCTTTCACCAAACTGGGTGGAAAAAATAATACTTTCATTGGCAGCGTTCAGGTTGGCGCGAATGCCGGTCTCTATGGTCAGAGAGTTGATTTTTGCGACGATGTCATTGAGTGACCGTGCTTCAATCTGAAACGCTGTTCCATCAACGTCTACGTCAAACGTGACGCTGTCGCGGTTTGCAAAGCTTTCGGCGAGCGTCGGCCCTGTGGCGGCATCGATGGGCGTTGTGCTGGTGACAGAGCCGTTTGCTGTGCCGCCGTCAGCGGCGGTGAAGTCAGAGATTGAATAGGACGCGCCCGTGGAGCTGTTGGCCAGATCGACCTGGGTGGCGGTGCCACTATTAAACGACGTACTCAGGTTAGCATCCAGCCCGGCATTGGTCAGCCCATCATTGATGGCAGTATTAAGCATGGTGAGGGTGTTATCGGTGCCGGGTGCCAGGGTGAAGCTGACCGTGGTATCGGTTGTGCCGTCGTTAACCACAAAGGAGCCGGTGACCCCCAAGTCCAGATTAATGGTGTTGCCGAAATCAGCCAGGGCAGCGGTGTCAGGCGTGGGTGCGCTAGCAACGGCAGCGGTAGGGGTAGGGGTAGTGCCAGAGATTGAGTTGACAGAACTATCAGTAATGTCGGTGGCAGCAATCGTGTAGGTGTTGCCCCCAGCAGTCGCGGCGGTTGTAAGATCAATGGCGCCGTTGTTTTCAACCACGCCGAGGTCGGAATAGGCATTACCCAATGCCGTGTTAAGACCAAAGATCAGGGTAGCAAGATCATCTCCAGGCGTCGTTGTATAGCTAAAATCTTGGGAGCCGCCGCCTAGGCCGTCATCGACAGTGAAAGAGATCGTGTTGGCAGTCGTCAGGTCAAGGGTGTCCAAACCTTGAGAGTCGGTAGCTGCGAACAGTTCGAAGTTTGCAGCACCAGGGCCCATGGCTGGGTCAGTGCCAGTGATTGAGTTGGGACTATTATAGGCAATACCGCTGTTAGTAATAGCGAAAGTGTCAGTCAGCGAGCCGTTTTGAAGATCAATGGCGCTGCCGTTTACAGCAACGCTGAGGTCGGCATAGCCGTCAGTGATCAGTTTCCCGTTAATGCCACTGACCAGGGCGAGAAGATCGTTGTCTCCATCTGCAGGCAATGTATAGGTAAAGGCCTTGCCGTCGACACTACTGAAGGAGACCGTTGCCCCCGTCTTCAGGTCAAGGGTGTCCAAACCTTGAGGGCCGGTAGCTGCAAACAGCCCGGTGTTTGAAGGGTTCGCTGTGGCTGCATTCAGACTGGGGGGGTGAGCCCGAAAACGTTCACCTGGGTGCCTGTACTGTCGTTAATGGCGACGCTCGTTGTCACTTCATCACCGGAGGCGTTGGAAAACACCAGGGATTTGCCGTCCGCGGAAAGAGCCGCAGAAAAACCAACGGTAGTAATCGCTGTATTGACTGCTGATGCAAAATCAGCGGCATCGATGTACGTGCTTGTGCCCAGGCCGAGGTCGGCGCCGCCATTGAGAGAGATGTTCGCCGTCACACCTGCACCTTTGGTGAAGTCCAGGGCGGAGATGTCGAGGGACAATTCTCCAGCTGGCCCTGGGCCCAGCGGTTGGGTAAGCAGATTGGCTGTTCGAGAAATGACCCCCCCCGATTTGGCTACCGCGGGGCATCCAGTCCACTCACTCCAATGGTCTCACCAGCATTGGCGCCAACCTGAAACGTTTGTTCGTTAAATGTGCCATTGAGTATTTTGAGTCCGTTAAACGAAGTCTGGCCAGCAATGCGGTTAATCTCCGCAATTCGCTGCTGCACTTCCTGGTTCAGGGCCTGACGGTCTGACGTACTGTTAGTTGCGTTCGATGACTGGACCGACAACTCACGAATACGCTGCAGGTTGTTGGTTACTTCGTCCAGAGCACCTTCGGCCGTTTGCGCCAGGGAAATGCCATCGTTGGCATTACGCTGAGCCATGTTCAGGCCGGTAATCTGAGACTGAAAGCGGGTAGAAATGGCGAGGCCCGCCGCGTCATCCTTGGCGGAGTTGATGCGCAAGCCGGAAGACAGGCGCTCAAGCGCTGTATTTGCCTGTGTCTGGGAAGCGTTCAAATTCCGCTGTGCGTTTAGCGATGCGATGTTGGTATTAATGACCTGAGGCATTGTATGTCTCCCTGCTCTTGTTAAAAGGCCGGAACAGGGCGGTACTAAAAACAGAACCCCTGGCCAGCAAAATTCAGATAATTGCCGTTTGGCTAATGCAATGCGAAAGCCATTCCAAAACCAAATCACCGCTGTCAGTGAACTGTTTTTAAAAGGAACGTGGTAAAGGTGGGCGTTGTTGTCCTGATTGCCGCGGCGATTTTCTGGCAGCGAGGGGGCAGCGCCTTGCCGCTTTTTTGAGCAAGTTACATTCCTTTACAAAGTTTTTAGAAATCCGCCTAAAGGAAACTAGGGATGCGCCGTTAAGTGAAATAACAGGGCGGCGCTCCAAACCTAAAAGAGAACGCCAGACCTCTTTCATGAAATAACGACTCACAGTCGAAGGAGAATCACCATGGCTCTCGGAATCAACACCAACGTAGCCTCACTAACAGCCCAAAACCAGCTGAGCAAGTCCCAGGATATGAACAGTCAGGCGCTGGAGCGTTTGTCTTCTGGTTTGCGAATTAACTCTGCGAAAGACGATGCGGCGGGTTTGGCGATTTCAACTCGTTTTGACTCCCAGATTACCGGTCTGAATGTGGCAACTCGTAACGCCAACGATGCAATCTCTTTGGCCCAGACAACTGAAGGCGCGCTGGAGGAAGTCACCAACAACCTGCAGCGTATTCGTGAACTGTCTGTACAGTCTGCCAACTCCACCAACAACGCTTACAGCCGCGATGCACTGAACCAGGAAGTTCAGCAGCGCATTGAAGAAGTAAACCGCATTGCGGGGCAAACGGCTTTCAACGGTTTGAAAGTATTGGATGGCACCTTTGGCAAAGCCGAATTCCAGGTGGGCGCCAACGTGGGTGAAACCATTAGCCTCGACTTTGGCAAAGGCGTGCGCAGCAGCGCTATCGGCGGTGTCGCCACGGCGGTGTCGGAGGATCTGAGCGCGGTGATCGGGGGGCAGGATGCGGTTGCCGGTTCATACTCAACGGGTAATTTGGATAGTTTGAACTTTTCAACTGTGTTTTCAGGCGGTTCGGCTTCAACTGCAGTTAGTGGAGGGGTCACTGTCACTGATTATTCAGCTGCTGCTGCTGAAGTTTCTTTCGACGTGGATGGTAATACAGTAACCCTCGACGATGATTACACCAACTCTGCTGGTATTAAGTCGGCAATCGAAACCCAACTGAACGCGAGTGCGACCGGCGAGTACGCTGTTTCTGATGATGGCACAAATTTTACTATCACCAAAACCGCTAAGGCGACAAATCCTACGACAGCTGTGGTTATTGATAGCGGTTCGGGTACGACTGAAAGCGAATTCACAGATGCATTGGGTGCGGTCGGAACTCAAACCAGCAACCTGGTGTTCGATGTTGACGGCCAGGAAGTCACGCTTGATGGGGACCATACTGGCAACATTAGCGCCTTAAAAACTGCGTTGCAGACTAAGCTCGATGCTCTGGGTGCCAACAATACTTATACGGCTGCTGTTGTCGATGGTGATAGTTTCAGCATTACCAGTGCCACGCCCGGCGCGACACCGGGCGCAGTGGTTGACAACTTCCAGACCACATCAATCACCGGTGCCGATGGTGGAACGCAGGTGGATGCGGCAGCCGCTGTAGGCGCTGGGGCCCTTACCCTGGGTGAAGGCGATCTCACCTTCGAGTTTGATGGTGGCGACGCGGTAGCCGTTGACGCCGGTACTTACACTTCGGCTCAATCCTTCGCAGACGCGGTTACTAAAACGTTGGCTGGCAACGCCACCGCCGTTTTGGGTGAAGATAACAGGCTCACCATCACATCTGGTGAAGACTTCGAAATCGCAACCGGGGGGAATGCCGGAAGCGCTTTGGGCGCCGCTTCAGTTACTGCAAGTGGCAGCCTCGAAGACGCCAACGTGCTCACAGCGGATGCCGCCAACGAGACTATCCAGCGTGTGGATGCGGCGCTGAACTCCGTTAGTGACCTGCGCAGCACCTTGGGTGCTACCCAGAACCGCTTTGAGTCCACCATTGCCAACCTGGGCACGTCAGTGGAAAACCTGTCAGCGGCTAACAGCCGCATTCTGGACGCCGACTTTGCTTCCGAGACGGCGGCGCTGGCCAAGTCTCAGGTGCTGCAGCAGGCCGGTATCTCGGTTTTGTCCCAGGCCAATGCCCGTCCGCAGCAGGTTCTGTCTCTGCTCCAGTAAGCGGTTAACGGATAACAGCCAGAGCCTTCGGGCTCTGGCTTTACGCCGTATCAGACCAGTGAGGTAAGCTATGAATGACGTTACCCTGAACAGTTCGGATCTGAAGATGGCTCGCTTTGGCGAGGCGGTTCCGGCTCGGGCACTGTCGTCATCTTCGGCTGAGGGCAAGCGTGCCGCTGGCTCTGTTGCCAATAGCTCCGCTGCTAACCAGAATACCAACGCGAATGTGAATAGCGCGTCTGTAACAGGCAATGTGGTACAGCCGCAAACTCTGAGCCCAGCTGACCAGGCCGCGCAGGCCAGGGAAGCGAAAGAGTCTCAGAAAGAGCAGCTGACCAGTGCCGTATCGCAATTGAACGACTATGTTCAGAATGTGCAGCGCGATTTGCAATTCGAGGTGGACAACGAGTTGGGGCAAACCATTGTGCGTGTGGTCGATCAGCAAACTCAAAAGGTGATTCGGCAAATTCCCGATGAGCTGGCGTTAAGGTTGGCAGAGAAATTGCAGCAAGATGAACCGCTGACGTTGTTTAACATCAAGGTTTAAATTAAGTGTAAGCAGTTGCCGCTTTTGATTTGATGTTGGCAATGGTTGTTCAGCACCGCCGCACCCGCAAGGGGCCGGCGGTGTTATTGTTTTAGGTAGGGGGCGGACTTAAGTCCTAGGTAGGGGGACGGACTTAAGTCCGTCCCCGGTTCAGCCAGTCGGGGACAGACCTAAGGTCTGTCCCCTGGATACGGAATATATTTTACGCAAGAGGCAAAGTTTTGCCGCTTGCGGCCGTTAACTGAAGTATAAAGCGATTGGCCCCTTCAAGGAGGCATGGGTATGGCAGGTATTTCATCACTGGGAATCGGTTCTGGCGTATTAACGTCGGATTTGGTCGATCAGTTGGTCGCGGCAGAGCGCGCACCCGCTGACAACCGGTTTACTCGGAAAACCCAGCAGTCAGAGGCAATGCTGTCAGCTTATGGCAAGCTACGCAGTGCCATTACTGAGCTGCGCCTGCCCATGCGCCAGCTAAGCTCTGCGGACAACCTGAAGGCATTTTCCGCAAGTTCGTCCAATGAAGACATTGGTGTGTCGGTAGACAGCGCAAAAGCCAGTCGCGGCAGCTATAGCCTGGATGTCACCAGCTTGGCGACTGCCCAGGCTCTGAAATCGACGGAGGTGTTTGCCGATAGAGACACTACGGCCGTGGGTGAAGGTAAACTGACCATCGCTGTGGGTGACAAAACCGCCGATATTACGATTGATAACAGCAACAATTCTTTGCAAGGGCTGGCCAACGCCATTAACGATTCTGGCGTGGGTGTGTCCGCCGGCGTGATTGATACGGGCAACGGCTTTCAGCTGGTGCTCTCCAGCGATGAAACCGGTACCGCCAATGCAGTGAGTATCACGGCCACCGACAATAACGGCACCGCCCTCACCGATGGTTTGGGTCTGTCGCGATTTGACTTCAATACGGGTGTGGACGATGGCGCGGGACTCAGCCAAACCATTGCCGCTACCGATGCCAAGATGGATATAAACGGTATCACCGTTACCCGTCCCAGCAACAGTTTTGAAAATGTGATTGATGGCTTGTCTTTCGACATAAAAGACATTGGCAAGTCTACGGTAAAAGTCAGCCAGGACGTGGGCGCGGTAACGGATCGTGTTCAGGGCTTTGTGGACAAGTTCAACGCGTTGCAAGGCACTATCGATAGCCTGGCAGGTTTTAATTCCGACGCCGGCGTAGGCAGTTTGTTGACCGGCGACAGCACCGTGCGCGCCCTGCAGAGCCAGCTGCGCCAGGTGCTGACCAGCGTAGTGCCAGGGTTGGAAAACGCCAGCGTACGCAGCCTGGTCGATGTGGGCATCAGCACCGATCCGAAAACCGGTGCTTTAGAGTTTAATCGCAGTATTTTTGAAACCCAGCTTAAAGAGAATCCGGATGACGTAACCGCGCTTTTTGCCGAGCAGGGCAGAACCACCGACGGCCAGGTGGAGTTTGTGCGCAGTGGCTTGAAGACTCAGCCGGGCAGGTACGATATTAACGTCACCCAGGCCGCCACTCAGGGCAAGTTAATGGCAGGTTCGGCGCTTGCTACTGACGGAATAAAGATCAATGGCGACAACGATGAGTTAACGCTGGAGTTGAATGGCGAAACCAAGGTCGATCTGAAGCTGACCCAAGGCGAAACAATTTCGCCGCAAGATCTGGTGAGTGACATTCAGGCGCAGCTGGATAGCAACGCTGCCCTGAAGGCCTCTGGCGAATCGGTGCAGGTGGCGTTGGATGACAGCGGAAAGCTGACCTTCACCTCGGGTAAATACGGTTCGGAATCCAGCGTTAGTGTTAGCTCGCAAGAAGGCACTGATGTTTTGGGTCTGACCGGCGCCGGCGGAACCGCTGGCCAGGATATAGCCGGTACCATCGGCGGGCGGACCGCTAAAGGCGATGGCCAGGTTTTGTTTCTGAGTAGCGATTCCGGCCCGGCATCCGGCCTGCAGGTACGCATTCTGGGTGACCAGACTGGCGACCGTGGTTCTATTAATTTTGTGCAGGGTATTGGTAAAAGCACCGTTGACCTGGTCACCCGTTTTGTTGGCGCCGATGGTGACCTGGATTCTCGAACTAACAGCCTGAACCGTGAACTGGAAGAAATTCAGCAAGATCGGGTAAAGCTGGAGGTACGCATTGAATCCTACCGCGAGCGCCTGGTGAAGCAGTTCAGCGCGGCCGATTCGCTGATTTCCCAGCTCAACAGCACCCGCGATTTCGTAACCCAGCAGCTAGAAGCACTGGCACCACAGAATTTCAACAAGTAGTCATTCCGGCTAACGCTTTAATAAGTCCGGCATTGCCGGCAATAAACGAGGTTACTAATGAAAGGTTTAAGAGCGTATCAGCAGATAAATACCCAAACCAGCATCACCGATGCAGACCCGCACCGGTTGATTCAATTGCTGTATAACGGTGCGTTAGAGCGCATCAATATGGCCAAGGCCCGCATGCAAGCCAAAGATTTTGAAGGCAAGGGCAAGCTGATAATCAAGGCTGTTGAAATTATTGGCGGCCTGCGCAGCTTTCTGGACTTTGAAAAAGGCGGCGAGCTGTCAGCAAGGCTGGAAGGCTTGTACGACTACATGGAACGCACTCTGTTCGAAGCAAATCTGAAGAACGATATTGCCAAATTGGACGAAGTGGCCAAACTGTTACACGCAGTAAAAGAAGGCTGGGACGGCATTCGCGGCGAAGTCATGGCCCAAGCCCAATCCCAAGCCCAAGCCCAAGCTGTATAAGGCCTAATAGCCAAGGCACCCTTGCTGCCGTACAATGTGTCGCTTAAATTCGATACATCGATAGTATTGTGTGTGGAGCAAGGGCATGTCTGATATTAACAAAGTAGTACTGGCCTATTCCGGTGGCCTGGATACCTCGGTTATCGTGCGGTGGCTGCAAGACACTTACGGCTGTGAAGTGGTTACCTTTACCGCCGACATCGGTCAGGGCGAGGAAGTAGAACCGGCGCGGTTAAAAGCCAAAGCGCTGGGCGTAAAAGAAATATACGTTGAAGACCTGCGCGAAGAATTTGTGCGTGACTATGTTTTCCCTATGTTCCGCGCCAACACGGTTTATGAAGGCGAGTACCTGCTGGGTACCTCTATCGCCCGCCCTTTGATTGCCAAGCGCCTGATTGAGATCGCCAACTCTACCGGCGCTGACGCCATTTCCCACGGCGCAACCGGTAAGGGTAATGACCAGGTTCGTTTCGAGCTGGGCGCTTATGCCCTGAAGCCCGGCGTAAAAGTGATTGCGCCCTGGCGTGAGTGGGATTTGAATTCCCGCGAAAAACTGCTGGCCTACTGCGCCGAACGCGACATTCCGGTCGACATGAAAAAGGGCAAATCGCCTTATTCCATGGACGCCAACCTGCTGCACATCTCCTACGAAGGCATGAACCTGGAAGACCCCTGGTGCGAAGCCGAGGACGACATGTGGCGCTGGAGTGTTTCGCCACAAGAAGCGCCGAATACCCCGACCTACATTGAAATCACCTACGCCAAAGGCGACATTGTTGCGGTAGACGGCCAGGCTATGAAAGCCCACGAAGTGCTGGCGCACCTGAACAAGGTTGGCGGCGACAACGGCATTGGCCGCTTGGACATCGTAGAGAACCGTTACGTGGGCATGAAGTCCCGCGGCTGCTACGAAACCCCGGGTGGCACGATTATGCTGCGCGCTCACCGCGCCATTGAGTCTTTGACTCTGGACCGCGAAGTAGCGCACCTGAAAGACAGCCTGATGCCGCGCTACGCCGAGGTAATCTACAACGGTTACTGGTGGTCGCCAGAGCGCGAAGCTCTGCAGGCGCTGATTGACCAGACCCAAACCTACGTCAACGGCACCGTGCGCCTGAAATTGTACAAAGGCAACGTAGACGTAGTGGGCCGCAAGTCAGACGATTCCTTGTTTGACGAGAAGATTGCCACCTTTGAAGAAGACGAAGGCGCTTACGATCAGAAAGACGCCGAAGGCTTCATCAAACTGAACGCCCTGCGCTTGCGCATTGCGGCTAGCAAGGGTCGCAAGCTTTAAGTTTCAGTTGGCGACTGGAAGATAGCCCGATACTTCAGGGCTGGCTTTGCCGGCCCCGGTTGCTTTGGCCGGAATTTTTACTTTAATTTGCCCGAACTCTTCGAGGAATTTTGATTTACGTTGTGTGATACTAATTCAAAGCAACTGAGCTAGCGGGAGGCATGATGGAAAGCCGGGTTCAGCAGTTGATTAAAAAGCTTGAGCATCTTCCGTCGGGTCGCTTGTCGGAGGTGGAAGACTTTATTGATTTTTTAAGCCAGAAAGATCGAGAACATCACATGCGCAAGGACTTCGCGCAAGGGGCAGAGGCTCCTTTCCAGAAGGTATGGGATAATGACGATGATTCAGTCTACGACAAGTTATGAATTTGGGAATGTCGTTCTTGTTGGCTTTCCCTTTACCAATCTTAAGACGACCAAAAAGCGCCCCGCAGTCATTCTCAGCTCCACTTCCTATCAGGCTTACCGCCCCGATGTTATATTGCTGGCGATAACCAGCCGGATTAAGGATCCCCTGACTTATGGCGAAGCTATGATTGCTGACTGGGGGCAGGCAGGTTTAATCAAACCGTCATTATTCAAACCCCTGATAGCGACAGTCGATCAAGTGATTGTTCTTAAAAAGCTGGGCACGCTCAGTGCTGGTGATCAACTAAGGCTTAAAAAGCTGGTGCAGAATGTTCTAGACCTTGTCTGAGGTGTAATTCGCACCGCGTTGCCTATTGCAGTCCATTGTCAGGTGCGGGGAGAGCCTCGGCTTGGTATGCTTGCTCACCTTTTTACGTTGTGGGTATACCCGCCTCAGGTTTTGGAGAATAACGATTATGCCTTCTTTTGATATTGTTTCTGAAATCGATATGCACGAAGTAACCAACGCGGTTGACCAAACCAAGCGCGATCTTGGCAATCGTTGGGACTTCAAAAATGTAGACGCCGATGTAGAGCTGGACGACAAGGGCATTACCATCAGCGCCCCGCAAGAATTCCAGTTGGAGCAGCTGCTGGACATGCTGCGTATGGCTTTCGCCAAGCGCAATATTGACGGCCGCGCGCTGTCGGAAAACGGCGACAGCAAAGCCGGCAAGCTGGTGAAGCAGCATCTGGAGCTAAAACAGGGCCTTGAAACCGATATGGCCAAAAAGATCGTGAAACTGATCAAAGATCAAAAGATGAAGGTTCAGTCCAGTATTCAGGGCGACAAAGTGCGGGTAACCGGCAAGAAGCGTGACGACCTGCAAGAAGCCATGGCCATGCTGCGCGAAGCCGAGCTGGACGTGCCTCTGCAATTTAATAACTTCCGCGAATAAGGCGGCTTATCATTTCTGTTGAACCCCGGCGGGCCGCCTGGCGGGAAACCCTGCGCGTTTATTCCCGCTGGCAGGTGGTTGCCCTGTTGTTTCTGGGGTTTTCGGCTGGCCTGCCATTTTTGCTGGTTTTCTCAACGCTGAACGCTCGTTTGGCAGATATTGGCGTGGAAACCGCCACCATCGGCTTTTTCAGCTGGCTGGGTATTACGTATTCCATAAAAGTGTTCTGGGCGCCGGTGGTCGACCGCTTGAAATTGCCCATTCTGGATAAGTGGCTGGGCAAGCGCCGCAGCTGGATGTTGCTGGCCCAGGTAGGCATAGCCGCTGGCCTGTATCTGATGGCCCACACCGATGCCACTAGCGCACCTGAAATGATGGCCCTGTGTGGCCTGCTGGTGGCTTTCTCGTCCGCCACTCAAGATGTGGCTATAGACGCCTACCGTATTGAAATCGCTGAACAACGCTTGCAAGCCGCGCTGGCTGCCACTTACATATTCGGCTACCGGCTGGCGTTACTGGTAGCTGGCGCCGGCGCTTTGTATCTGGCGGAATTTTGGTCCTGGCAGGTGTCTTACGAAGTGATGGCAGCGCTGGTGGGCGTAGGCATGGCGACGGTTCTAATCGTGCGTGAGCCGACCGTCAATCACTTTAAGGCCGCGCAGGATATTGCCGAAAAAATTCAGCTGCAGGCCGCACATCATTCCCATCTTTCGCCACGCCTGGCCAGGTTCGCAAGCTGGTTTTACGTGGCGATTGCCGGGCCGTTTGTGGATTTCTTCCAACGTTATCGCGAGCTGGCGGTGGCCATACTTCTGCTGGTGGCGGTATACCGTATTTCCGACATCGCTATGGGCGTGATGGCCAATCCGTTTTATTTAACCTTTATGGGCTTCAGCAAAACCGAGGTTGCGGACGTTACAAAGATCTTTGGATTTTTCATGACCATAGGCGGCTCGCTGCTGGGTGGGCTGCTGGTAATACGCTACGGCGTGCGGCGTATATTGCTGCTGGGCGCCATTATGACGGCGCTGACCAACCTGCTGTTTGTGGTGCTGGCACAATATCCACCGAATCTTGCAACGCTTGCCGTTGTGGTCAGCGCCGATAACTTAAGCGGCGGCATCGCCAACGTGGCGTTGATTGCCTGGTTGTCCAGCATGACCAGCGCTTCCTTCACGGCTACCCAATACGCGCTGTTCAGTTCGTTGATGACATTACCCGGCAAGTTTTTGGGCGGTTTCTCCGGCATGGTTGTGGCCAACTACGGCTACGCGGAGTTCTTCCTGGTGGCGGGATTGCTGGGCGTGCCGGCCATCGTGCTGACCATGATAATGATGCGACATGGTAAGCGCCTGGATGCGCTGGCGCCGGACAACTCTGGCAGCGAGGATGCGCCTGCGAGTGACACGGCAAGGGAGTAGGCTAAGGAGTAGCGCTATGAAGGGTAGTTCTGTGAAAAGTAAGACAATAAAGCCTGACAGCGTTGCAGAGCCCAACAAAGACCAGAAAATCTGGTTGGTAGTGCTGGCAATACCGGCGGGCAAGGTGGCAAGTTATGGCCAGGTTGCCGCCATGGCAGGCCTGGGTCGGCAAGCTCGTTACATAGGCCGAGCCCTGGGCAAGCTTCCACAAGGCCACAGCGTGCCCTGGTATCGCGTAATTCGCAGTAACGGCCAGATCGCCTTTGCGCCAGGCTCAGAGACCTATCAGGAACAGGTCAACCGCTTACGGGAAGAAGGCGTCTACGTGGTTAACGGGCGTGTTTCGATGTCGCGATTTGGTTGGTTATAAGAGCTTGCCATGCACGCGAATATTCCGTTCATTTTCATCACGCAGCTCCTCAAACGTCGGGAACGGCGATTTATCTCGAATAACCAGCTCTTTGCCCAGGTAATCGAGTATTTTCATGACTTTGCGGATGCCGATGTCGCCTGATCGGTTATTTTCAAGAGCGTTAATGGTGGCGCGGGAAATATCGAGGTGGTTTGCCAGCGTTTGCTGGGATACGCCGTTTTGCTGGCGCAGTGTTGAGAGGGTTTGCCCTAAGCTTTGATAGTCCACAATGCACCTCGGCTGGCTAATATACTTTACATTTAAGCTTCAATTGCACTTTTTGTAAAGTATTTTAGCCAGTCGAGGCGATTTTTTAGCTACTTAGCTACAGACGCATCGCGCCGTCGACTTCAATCACGCGGCCGCTGACGTAATCGTTCTCAAGAATGAACGCGACGGTCTGGGCGATTTCGTAAGGCTGGCCCATGCGCTTGGCCGGGATGCCTGCGCACAATTTTTCCAGAGCTTCCTGCTTCATAGACGCGGTCATATCGGTTTCGATAAAGCCCGGTGCAATGGCCATGCTGCGGATGTTGTAACGGGCTAGTTCCTTCGCCCATACGGTTGCCAGTGCCGCTACGCCGGCTTTTGCGGCAGAGTAGTTGCTTTGACCCATGTTGCCTGCGCGGGCAATGGATGAAATGTTGATGATCGCGCCGCGGCTGCCGGTTTTGATCATCTGGGTGGCGGCTTCACGGCCACACAGGAACACGCCGGTCAGGTTGACGTTGATAACCGCCTGAAATTCTGACAGTTCCATGCGCTTAATGATTTCGCCGTCTTTTGCTTTAACCATCAGGCCATCGCGCAGAATACCGGCGTTGTTGACCAGTCCGTTAAGCTGACCAAAATCTTCAGCAATTTGCGCGAAGGTTTTCTCAACATCTTCTTCTTTCGATACGTTGCAAACGTAGGCTTTTGCTTCAACCCCGGCTTCCTTGCAGGCGGCAACGGCTTCTTCCAGTTTTTCCGGCATCAGGTCAATCAGCGCCACACGGGTGCCTTTGGACGCCAGGAATTCAGCCATGGCGCGCCCCAAACCCTGGCCACCGCCGGTAATCGCAACTACGGAATCTTGAAGTATCATAATTTGCCCTAAAATAGTGAGTTAACATTACTATTGCGGATACTGTGTGTCCGCTGAGCAGTTATAGGTATTTTGCGAAGCAGTATAGCAGGTCATTATCGGTACGTTGCTATCGAAATTACGCGTAAAGGAGAGTTCAGTGCCATTTTTTTTGTTGCTGTTTGTTGTTGTGCCCGTTGCAGAACTGGTCGTCCTAATAAAGGTAGGCACCATGATCGGCGTTTTGCAGACGGTGGCATTGGTGTTCCTGACGGCGATTCTGGGCGCCTGGCTGCTTAAGCAGCAGGGCCTTGCCACGCTGCTAAGGGCCCGCCAGCGCATGAATTCTGGCGAGTTGCCCGCCCAGGAAGTGGCCGAGGGTCTGATTCTGGCAGCCGGCGGCGCGATGTTGTTAACGCCGGGGTTCATTACGGATTTCTTCGGTTTTATGTGTTTGCTGCCGTTTACCCGCCAGTGGCTGGTGGGGCAGGCCATCAAGCGGCTGACGGTTGTTGGTTCGGCTGGCGGCTTCTCGTTTAGCGGTCAATCCGGTCAGTTTGGTGGTGAGCAAGGCCCGTTCGGGCGCCAAAAACCGTTTGACCGCGACGCCAACGGCGACATCATTGAAGGCGAGTACCGCGACGAAACGGAAACCCGCCACGACCGCATTGATAAAAAGTAAAAATTTTTTCGTGCGGGCGTTGAAAACCCCTACGCACTACCCCAAATACCCTTCACAAGTTCACCGCAGACAGGCAGCCGCTGATACGTCAGCAGGCGCGCAGGTCGGGTAATTCATGGCCACTTTTAATCTGACTATTGGAGCATTCGAACAATGAAAATTCGTCCGCTACACGACCGCGTTGTCGTGCGCCGTAAAGAAGAAGAAGAGAAAACCGCAGGCGGCATCGTGCTGCCGGGTAACGCCAAAGAAAAGCCGTCCCAGGGCGAAGTGATCGCTGTTGGCAATGGCCGCGTTCAGGATAACGGCGAAGTTCGCCCTCTGGCCGTTAAGGCCGGTGACACCGTGGTATTCGGCCAGTATGCCGGTAACACCGTGAAAATTGACGGCGAAGACCTGCTTATCATGAGCGAAAGCGACATCTACGGCGTGCTTGAGTGATCTGAAAGCTCTGGCATATTGCGCACATTCTCATTAACCCGGTGATTTCATCATTTCGGTTTAACGAACAGGAACAGAAGACATGGCAGCTAAAGAAATTAAGTTTGGTGACAGCGCACGCAAGCGCATGGTTAAAGGCGTTAACGTTCTGGCCGACGCAGTACGAGTCACCTTGGGCCCCAAAGGCCGCAATGTGGTACTGGAAAAGTCATACGGCGCACCTGTTGTCACTAAAGACGGCGTATCTGTAGCCAAAGAAATCGAACTGAAAGACAAGTTCGAAAACATGGGCGCGCAGATGGTGAAGGAAGTTGCTTCACAGGCCAACGAAACAGCCGGTGACGGCACCACCACCGCTACCGTTCTGGCCCAAGCCATCGTTAATGAAGGCCTGAAAGCCGTTACTTCCGGCATGAACCCGATGGACCTGAAGCGCGGCATCGACAAAGCCACTATCGCTGCAGTTAAGGCGATTGGTGATATGGCCAAGCCCTGCGACGACAGCCGCAGCATCGCCCAGGTAGCGACCATTTCTGCCAACGGCGACGAAACCATTGGCCAGCTGATCGCTGACGCCATGGAGCGTGTGGGTAAAGAAGGCGTTATCACCGTTGAAGAAGGCCGTGGCCTGGAAGACGAGCTGGACGTGGTTGAAGGTATGCAGTTCGATCGCGGCTATTTGTCGCCGTACTTTATCAACAACCAGGACAACATGAGCGTCGAGCTGGATGACCCGTACATCCTGCTGGTAGACAAGAAAATCTCCAACATTCGTGAACTGCTACCGGTGCTGGAAGCGGTTGCCAAAGCGGGTAAGCCGCTGATGATCATCGCCGAAGACATTGAAGGCGAAGCGCTGGCGACTCTGGTCGTCAACAACATGCGCGGCATTGTGAAAGTAGCCGCTGTGAAGGCGCCTGGTTTTGGTGACCGTCGCAAGGAAATGCTGCAGGACATCGCCATTTTGTCTGGCGGTACTGTGATTTCCGAAGAAGTGGGCCTGAGCCTGGAGAACACCACTCTGGACGACCTGGGTACCGCCAAGCGTGTGAACCTGACCAAAGAAAACACCACGATCATTGACGGTGCCGGCGCACAGGCTGACATTCAGTCGCGCGTTGAACAGATCCGTAAGCAGATCGAAGACAGCACCTCAGACTACGACAAAGAGAAGCTGCAGGAACGTGTAGCCAAGCTGGCTGGCGGCGTTGCCGTTATCAAGATTGGTGCCGGTTCCGAAGTAGAAATGAAAGAGAAGAAAGCCCGCGTTGAAGACGCACTGCACTCCACCCGCGCAGCGGTTGAAGAAGGCATTGTGCCTGGCGGCGGCGTAACCCTGATTCGCGCTCTGGCGGCTCTGGACAGCGTTGAGACCCTCAATGAAGAGCAAAGAGCCGGTGTGAACATTCTGCGCCGCGCGATGGAAGCTCCTCTGCGCCAGATCGTATACAACGCCGGCGGTGAAGCCTCTGTTGTTGTTGCGAAAGTACGTGAAGGCACCGGTGCTTACGGCTACAACGCCGCCACCGAAGCCTACGGCGACATGCTGGAAATGGGCATCCTTGACCCAGCCAAAGTGACCCGCTCTGCGTTGCAGGCCGCGGCTTCCGTAGCCAGCCTGATCATCACAACCGAAGCGATGATTGCCGACGAGCCAGAAGACGAGAAGTCTGGCGGCGCCATGCCTGATATGGGCGGCATGGGTGGAATGGGAGGCATGGGCGGCATGATGTAATGCCCCCGGCCGCTGGTTAACAGCGGCCAGCCTGCTTTACCATAGTTTAAAAACCTCCGAATGGTGACCGCAGAAAATTGCGGCCATTTTCGGGGGTTTTTTTATGGCGCTTAGAAACCTTTTTTGGCCCCGGTATCGCCTTTTACTGCTGGCGCTGGTGCCTATCCTGCGCCCGACCATCATGCTGGGCAAAGTAGACGCCGCCGCCGTCACCGACAACAAGTACCAGTCGTTGCGGGAAATCGACCTGCACCTCCGCGAAAAGCTGGGCCTGCCGGATAACAGTGTGGACCGTTCGATTGACAGCCTGTTCAGCCCCGGAAGTTCACAAAAATGCCCGCACTAGGCGGGCATTTTTGTATAACGGGTAGGGGGTGAAACCGGGGACGGATTTGAAATCCGTCCCCGATTCGTCACCGGTCTGACCTACTTAAGCCAGATTCTTGTTCACGAAGTCCCAGTTTACCAGCTTCCAGAAAGCGGCAAGGTAGTCTGGGCGTGAGTTGCGGTAATCAACGTAGTAGGCGTGTTCCCACACGTCGACTGTCAGCACTGGCTTGTCTGCGCCAGTCAGCGGTGTTTCTGCGTTGCTGGTGTTTGCAATGGCAACGCTGCCGTCGGCTTTCTTAACCAGCCAGGTCCAGCCAGAACCGAAGTTGTTGGCGGCTTTGTCGTTGAATTCTTTTTTGAAGTCATCGAAAGAACCGAAGGCTTTTTCGATAGCGTCTTTGGCTGCGCCGGTTGGCTCGTTGCCGCCGTTGGGGCTCAGGCAGTGCCAGTAAAATGTGTGGTTCCACACCTGGGCTGCGTTGTTGAACAGCGGGCCGCTGGCGCTTTTGATGATGTCTTCCAGCGACTTGTTGGCGTCGTCAGTACCTTCAACCAGGCCGTTCAGCTTGGTGACATAGGTGTTGTGATGCTTGCCGTAGTGATAATCCAGAGTTTCCGCGGAAATGTGCGGTTCCAGAGCGTTTTTTTCGTACGGCAGTGCAGGTAGTTCAAAGGCCATGAGGTCGTTCTCCGTTTTCTCTCGATTTTATATGAATAGCTTCGTTATCAGAGCTTCGTTACAACTACTAACTATAGGTCCGCATTGGGCCAGATCAACCCTTTAAGATTAAGGAACTGTTAAATTCCGGGCAACCGGGCAAAAATTGAGCGCAATTACGCACTCGCCAAACCAGCTCTTGGTAACTGTCGGCAAGAATATTCACGTGGCCCAGTTTGCGGCCAGGTCGTTCTTGCTTGTTGTACAGGTGAACATGGGCGTAGGGCAGTTGTAAAATCCGCTCGATCTCGCCGTGCTCGCCAATAATGTTAATCATGCAGCTAACGCCCCGCGGTTCTACGTTACCCAGAGCGTGTCCGCTGACGGCACGTACATGATTTTCGAACTGGCTGGTCATGGCGCCTTCTATGGTCCAATGCCCGGAATTGTGCACTCGCGGAGCCATTTCGTTCGCCACAAGGCCGTTTGATGTTTCAAACAGCTCAAGTGTCAATACGCCCACGTAGTCCAATTCGGTCAGTAAGCCGCGAATATAGTCTTCAGCTTCGCTTTGCAGGTGGGGTTGTAGTTTTGGTGCCGGGGCAACGGAGTAGCGCAGAATGCCCTGGTGGTGGTCGTTATCCGCCATGGGATAAAACGCCACATCG
This sequence comes from Marinobacter sp. LV10R520-4, assembly GCF_002563815.1. NCBI lineage: Bacteria > Pseudomonadati > Pseudomonadota > Gammaproteobacteria > Pseudomonadales > Marinobacteraceae > Marinobacter > Marinobacter sp. LV10R520-4. Next base: position 2,722,429 of record NZ_PDJM01000001.1, read on the forward strand.
CCGCATTCGGCGCGTACGGCAATAATCGACAGTTCGCGATTGAAGTTGACAAATTTTTCGACCATCAGGCGTGAGTGGCCAATGCTCTGCCAGGCAGCGGCGGCGTCTTCCGGGCTTTTCAATACGGCCTGGCCTTTGCCGTCGTAGCCTTCGGTGTTGGACTTGGCGACCACCGGGCAGCCCAGTTCTTTAGCGGCGGCTTTTAGGGTTTCGGCGCTGTCTGCGATTTTCCATTGCGGTGTAGGAATGCCCAGCTGGCCAAACAGTGTTTTTTCGGCTTCGCGGTTCTGGCATATCTGCAATGCGCGGGGGCAGGGGTGCACGGTGGTTTTCGCTGCAATCTTTTCGGCGACTTCTACCGGTAGGTGTTCAAATTCGTAAGTTACGCGGTCAACCTTGCTCAGGAACTCGTCCAGCCTTTGGCCTTCAGGGTCGCTGATGGTTTCGCCTATGCCGGCACTGGGGCTGCCTGACATGTCGTAGAATACAAAGTTCTTGGCCAGTGGGTAACCTGCCAGGGCGAGCATTCTTCCCAGTTGGCCGGCGCCTAGTACGCCAATTCTCATTTGTTTTCTCCTGTCATTGTGTTCGCAACTTAATTTGAGTGTTTGCACGGATGGGCTTTGGCACTAACGTTATGAATCCGACGGATCCGGGTTGTCCAGAATCGATTGGGTTTGAGTGCTGCGGAATTCGTCAACAGCTTGGCGCACGGTGTGGTCAAAGGTGCCGATTATCTGGGCTGCCAGCAAACCTGCGTTGGTGGCGCCGGCGTTGCCGATGGCCAGGGTGCCTACGGCGATGCCGCCGGGCATTTGTACGATAGACAGTAACGAGTCTAGTCCGTTCAGGGCTTTGGACTGTACGGGCACTCCAAGCACCGGTAAGGAGGTTTGCGAGGCTACCATACCCGGTAGGTGGGCTGCACCGCCGGCGCCGGCTATGATAACTTTCAGGCCGCGGTCGGCTGCTGTTTTGGCGTATTCGAACAGCAGGTCTGGGGTGCGGTGGGCAGAGACGACTTTGGTTTCATAGGCCACGCCAAGCTTGTCGAGCATGTTGGCGGCGTTTTCCATGGTGGGCCAGTCGGATTTGGAACCCATAATGAGTCCTACCAGCGGTTGCATAAGCAACAATCCTTCGATGATTGGAAAGCCGGCTATTGTATGATGTGGCCCAAAGCCATGCAATCGGCGCGGCGCAAGCACAGAACAGCGACTCAGTTAAGGACCCGATATGGAACCTATTCGACCAGATAACGATGAATTAAGAGCCGAGCGGCCGGATAGCCCAATGGGCTCTGCGAGGGCTGCAGGCAGCGCCAAACCTGCGCCAGCCAGCCAGAGCAAACCGCCGAAGCCCCCGGAAACTCCGAAAGCCGCGGCCGGCGGCGGGTCGAAAGGCAGCAGTAATGGCAACGGTGGCGCAGGGATTTTGTGGCTGCTGGTTATTGTGTTGGCGTGTGTGGCCGTTGGCGGCTGGTACATACAGGGCCAGCGTATTCAGGCGCTGGAAAGCGAAGTGGAGGAAGCCGACAGCTGGGTACGCCAAAGCAAGCTGGCGCTGGCGCGATTTGAGGGTACCTTGTCTGAAACCGGCGAGAACCTTCAGGAAGCCGGTGTGTCGCTGGATGAGCAACTGGCGTCACAGAAGGCGCGGCTGGATAACGCCGATAGTGAAATTCGTAAACTGTGGGTTATTGCCAATGAGCGCAACAAGCAGCAGCTAGAGCAGCAGGCGGCGGCGATTAGCGAACTTGAAACGGCACTTGGCAAAAATCGCAACGATTTGGTGAGCGTTCAGGCCTCGCTGGCGAGTGCGGAAACCGCTATGAGCGAAGCCGTCAAACTACAACAGGGCGAGCGCGCTGAGCTGGCGGCCAGGGTAAGCGCTGTTCAGACCAGCGCATTGTCGCTTAAAACCGAACTGGCTGCGGCAAATCAGAAAACGGAGACCTTAGCCAAGAGCGTTGAAGAGCGCATTGCAACGTCTATCCGCCGTTTTGAGCAGGAACAGAAACTGACCACCAGCAGTATTGAAAGCCGCATTGCTGCGCTGGAAAAAGAGGTTACAGGCACAGCCAGCGGTAACCGGCTGGAGGCCGTGCAGCGGGAAGTGGCCGGCTTGAAACAAACCGTTGAGGTGATTGATTCGTCGCGCTCGCAAATGACATCGCGCCTGGTGCGATTGTCGCAGGAAGTAAATGACGTGCAGGCAAAGCTAGCAGGCCAGTAGGCGGATCGGTAAACAGGTCAGTGAATGAACGGATTTCCGGCGTGACGGCTTTTTAAGGGAATTTTCGGCAAAACATTTGACACCGAGGCAGAAATACTTAAAATGCGCAGCTCACTTGTTTGAGACACGTTTGCCAAGTGGCAGATGCAAACAGTGAATCTTTGAAAGGCCAAAGCGGGCGGTTAGCTCAGCTGGGAGAGCATCGCCCTTACAAGGCGAGGGTCACTGGTTCGATCCCAGTACCGCCCACCACTTAGCCTTCAAAGATATGTCAGGCACAACACCTGACATTGCATTCGGGTAAATCCGGATGGCTGCGGAGCGGTAGTTCAGTTGGTTAGAATACCGGCCTGTCACGCCGGGGGTCGCGGGTTCGAGTCCCGTCCGCTCCGCCAACTATCTGGGTGGTTAGCTCAGCTGGGAGAGCATCGCCCTTACAAGGCGAGGGTCACTGGTTCGATCCCAGTACCACCCACCATATTTGGAAAACGGGCATCCTCACCGAGGCTGCCCGTTTTTTTATGCGTGACAATAACGGCCGGCACTAAGCGCCCAGCAGAGATTGCCCGCAAACCCGCACCACATTGCCATTTAAGCCACCCGACCCAGGGCTGCAAAGCCAGCTGACTGTTTCGGCTACATCCACCGGCTGTCCGCCCTGCGACAGGCTGTTTAGGGTGGTGTCAATTCTCGTTTTAGGTGCTGTTTATTCAGGAATTTGTTTCGTGCGCCCACTGGTAGAATTTCTTGAGGTCATTGCAGAATTTGTAGTCCAGCATGCCCCTGTGCTGTAGTTGTCCCACCACGATTCCCGGTGCTATTCCTACCTGTTCTGCAAACTCACAAATTGCGGCTTTAGTTCGAGCGCCGCTTTGAATGAATTTATCCAGCTCTTTTGCGGGTATGAGTTCGCTTTGAGCAAAGTGATTGGCCTCTAACTCCTTCTGTTCGTCCAAGCCGTTGCTGCTTTTGTTCGTGCTCTCAAGGAATAAGTCTTTCTTCCCGTGAAGCAGGATATGTCCCGCTTCGTGAAAGAACGTAAACCATAGGTGGTCGTTAGAGCGATACCTAAGGCTGAGCTGAATGACCGCTTTGTTGGAATGAAGCCACCGCGTAGCTCCGCTGACTCCAGTTTTGGGCAGTGACGGAACAAAAACAATGGCTACCCCCGCCTCAGCACATAGAGCCTGCATCTTCGGAATAAACTCATTCGGGGTCATATCTGTAAGTGAGCGAATCTCATCGAGCGCTCGTCGGAATTTTTGCTTGTTGTATGGATCGCAGTCAATTGACGCAGCATCACACTCTCCCTTTCTCAGCCAGGCCGAAACAGCTTCCGGGAAAGTTTCGTGCTGGTTGCTTTGACGATAGGCAACACTAAGCCTAGGCCACATCTCGCCCCACTGGTCGACACTCGCAATACCGAAGAACCTCAGCACTTCCCTGAGTTGGTCTTTTTTGTCTCTGTGGCGCTCAATCCACTCGAGTTTTGCCATCTCATTAACTGGAACACTTTTTAACCAGCTCAAGTCAGTTTCAAGCTTTTCTTCTTCAGCCAGGCGAGCCTTTATTTCCTGATAGTTGCTTTCAAGGTTCAACCAGTAGTTGACGGGCATGCCAATGGCCCTCTCCAGTTTTATGGCAGTTTCAGGCGTAATGGGGGACTTCCCCTTGATAATCGAGACAATATGTTTCGCAGACAGCCCGATTCGCTTTGAAAGTTCCTGCTGGCTCATGTTTCTCATTTCCAGCTCATCACTTAACACTTCGCCGGGCAGAATCGCGTAATTGGGCTCGTATTGGTTGTTTACCGAATCACCCATGTGTGTCCACCACTCCAATAATTTTGATTTGTGTAACTGATTGCCAATCCAGCCCACCTTCTTTGCGCTGCGGCACCGGATCATGGTCTGGCTTCAAGATAAGCCTATAGGGATGATCCAGGTCGACGCTAAGTTGTCCTTTACGATTGCCTGTTAATTCATGACATCTATGCGGCGGGCTATAGGGCGGCGCGAAAGCGCCGAGGCTTGGAACGGCCCATAGCTGGGTGAGCACAATTTGAAGCTTTTTGGCTCGTTTGGCTCCATGAACCTTAGCCATCTCCCTGCCGTCATTCATTTGCTTCATCAGTTTATTTGTTGCGAAGGTGATTTCCATAAATTTCAGCTGTTTTATTAACCTAACAGGTTAATGACTTTTCCTTTGTAAGTCCAGTGGGAGTCGTCGTCCCCGCCATGGAATGCAGCCAAAGGCGCTGGCAAAGGCCACGGGCCACGGGAGCTTTGAAGCTCACCGTGAGCCGGGGCAACCACGCGGTAAAAGAGAAATTTTCGGGTATCTATGCGCCCCACCAGATGAAACGAAAAACACCGCCACCTTTCGAATCAAGGAGCGCCAACCACTGCTGGGTAGGGAGTTGTCCCTGTCTTTTTTTTATAGGGCATGACAACGGCCGGCACTAAGCGCCCAGCAGAGATTGCCCGCAAACCCGCACCACATTGCCATTTAAGCCACCCGACCCCGGGCTGCAAAACCAGCTGACGGTTTCGGCCACATCCACCGGCTGCCCACCTTGAGACAAGCTGTTTATGCGTCGCCCCGCTTCGCGAACGGCGATGGGCATGGCGTCTGTCATTTTGGTCTCTATAAAACCTGGCGCGACTGCGTTTATGGTGGTGCCGTTTTTGAGCTGCCGTGCCTCGGCCTGTACATAGCCAATAAGCCCGCTTTTTGCCGCCGCGTAATTGCTTTGCCCGCGATTGCCGGCAATACCGCTAACCGATGACAGGCACACAATGCGCCCGTTAGCGTGCAATAACTCATGCCGTTGGATTCTTTCTGTAATAGCCATGGCCGCTGTCAAATTCACATGGATGGCCGCGTCCCAGGACTGTTCTGGCATATTACCCAGGGTTTTGTCGCGGGTAAGGCCGGCATTGTGAATCAGCAGGTCTAGGCCGCCGTGCTGCTCAATAAACGTGGCAATCAGCTGGGGCGTATCGGCTTCGGTTATGTCCAGCGCCAGGGCGTGGCCTTTCAGGCTTTGCATCTGTTGCTGTAACTCCTGCCGCGCGGCGGGCAAGTCCACTCCGATGACGGTTGCGCCGTCGCGGCTCAGGGTTTGTGCGATGGCCAGGCCAATGCCGCGGGCCGCGCCGGTCACCAGGGCCAGCTTGCCGGTAAGAGGTGCCACAGGGTTGGAGGCTGCTGCGCTGGTGCTTTTATCGATCTGGGCAACCTGTCCGGACACATACGCTGATTTCGCAGATAGAAAAAACCGCAGGCTGGAGTTCAGGTTGTTTTGGGCGCCCGTGGTTACCCTCAACAGGTTCGCAGTGGCGCCTTTGTTGCCAATTTCTTTTGCGATGCTACGCACGAACCCATCTAACGCCTGTTGTGCCGCCGCATGAGCTGGTTTGCGGCAAATTTTTACGGGCTGGCCTAGCACCAGCACTCGCCCGTTCTGAGTCAGGCTTTTTATACTGGCGTGAAAAAACTGATAAATTGCGCTTAGCTCGCCGGGCGTTTTGATGCCGCTGGCGTCAAACACCAGGGCAGAAAAGTTGCCGGGCTTGCTCAGCGGCAGAACCATGGGCTTTGTCCGGTTTCCAGCCTTGGCTGAATCCACCAGTCGTTTATCGCCGCTGGCGTGATAGAGCGTGGCCGCACTGGCGCCCAGTATTCGCCCAACCTCGGAAATCAGCTTCCCTCCGCCGCCGGCGCCCAGCAGAACATCACCTTCAATAAATGGCTGGTCTACCCGTTTTAGCCGCCGCAAAGGAATTGGCGCGGGTAAGCCCAGAGTATTGGCTGCGGTTTGCCCTAATGAGGTGTTGATCAGCTTGAAATACAGATCCGACATGGCAGTGATCCTCTGGCGATGATGACGTTTTCTTTGAACCGGTGACGCAAATCATACTCTATTTGGGCACAGCCCCAAGGACGATGCTGGAGGGGATTGGCAAGCGGTCGAGCAGGCTCGCGCGATTTATGGCTGATTGCCAATTTAGTCTTTGACACAGTGTCGAGTTGCCCGTAGTATGCGCTCCTCGTTAGCCGGAAGCAGATTAAAAAGCTCTCAGTTAACAACAAGTTTGATGCGGGGTGGAGCAGTCTGGTAGCTCGTCGGGCTCATAACCCGAAGGTCGTAGGTTCGAATCCTGCCCCCGCTACCATATAAGAAAAAAGGCAGACCAGTATCTTATTGGTCTGCCTTTTTTGTATCTATATTCTGGTTAACGTACTGGTGATCAGCCAATACTTCGGCCTGGAAAAACTCAAAGACCGCTTAACCAAAACCCAAAGGCAAAATCAACAACTCGCGCCGAGGCGACGCTCCTACAAAAACCACGGCGCTCCGACAAAAGCCACAATGCCGCGCCACATAACCGCACAATCCCTGTAGGAGCGGCGCCCCGCCGCGATGCGGGCTGCAGGCCCGCCACATAACCGCACAATCCCTGTAGGAGCGGCGCCCCGCCGCGATGCGGGCTGCAGGCCCGCCACATAACCGCACAATCCCTGTAGGAGCGGCGCCCCGCCGCGATGCGGGCCGTCAGCAGCAGAAACCTACCTCGCCGCCCTGAAGGGACGGTGAGGATGTTAAGGAGTCCGTTGGTGTTACTTGTTAGCCTTTTTTTGATGTGCTACATACTCATCCAGTAACTCACGAATCATTTTTTGATACTGCATGTGATTAGTTTTGGCGGCCTGTTTAAAATATGCAACACTCTCGGAACTTAATGAAATAGTTACTTTAGTATTTTCACTTTTTAATTTCAGCTCTTCAGGTGAAGATAAGAAATCAGCAACAAGTCTTAATTCACCAATTGGCTCATCAGTGTATTGAATTTGCTTGTTCATACAATTTTTTCCCTTTTCTCCAGTAACCAGCACCAATAATTCTGATCTGGTTATTTCGATAAGTAAAACGAACAGTTAAGATACCTGAATTTTTTTGATTTAAACCAAAACAAAAATAACGTTTTTCATCTTGGCTATGCACAGTATCTTCGGCGATAACACGTCGCTCATCTTTGAATGCATGCTGAGCATCGTAAAACGATACTCCGTGCTTTTCTTGATTTTCGAGGTTCTTCGCGTCATCTCACTCAAAGTTTGATTTGCTCATAGGGAAATTATAACGATAGTATGGGCATATAGCCATATTTGATCTGTGTTTTTATGCTAACGAGGCTGTAGAAAAACCTTTTTCAGAGCCCAGTCCGCAGCCATTTTTTTGTTTTTTCGCACCTTGCGATCAACTGCCGCAAGTTTGATCATTTGCTGGCGACACCACAGCATTATCGATATCCAGCGCTGAATTTTTCGTATCTAGCGATCCATTACTCGGAATCAGTGCTTAACCTGCGAGCGCATATCGCTCACTTCAGCCACCTCAAGACACCACCACGGTGCCCAGAATAACCACAAAAATCATCGTTACCCGGGGCCACGCCAGAGTGTTCAGCGCGCCCAGTGCCGGGGGCTCCTCAGGCTTGATTTGCCCGCGCGATTGTTGGCTCATTGCCAATTTAGTCTTTGACACCGTGCCGCGTTGCCCGTAACATTTTTGCTCGTTAACCGGAAGCAGATCAACAGCTCCCCCGCCGCCACATAAGAAAAAGGCAGACCAGCATCTTACTGGTCTGCCTTTTTTATATTTATTTACGGATTGACCCAAGCCAATGTCCCAGCCTACCAGCCGCCTTGATCGATTCCTGTTTGTCGCCGTGCTTGTGGTGCTGGTGTGGCTGCCGTTACCGCTGGGTAGCAATCGCGACTGGTCTGTGGGCTTGCTGGTGCTGTTAATCGGCGGGCTGGGCAGCCTCTGGGCCATCGGCCAACTGCGCGGCAGCGTAACACCCGCCCTGCAAATCAAGTCAGTTAGGGCCGCACTCCCGCTTCTAGGGCTGCTTTTACTCACACAAACCTGGGTTGCTGTGCAGTGGCTGGCCGGGCTAACGGTCGACAATGGCGCAACCTTCCAATACCTGATGCTCGGGCTGGCTTACAGCCTGCTGTTCCTGCTGGTGGTCAGCCTGTGCCATACCCGTAAACGGCTGAGCCTTCTGCTGGGCACCTTAGTCGTCAGCGGCGCCTTGCAAGCCTTTTGGGGAGCCTTCATGACGTTATCCGGTGTTGAATGGCTGCTGGCCGGCCCCAAAACCAGTTACGTCGGCCACGCCACCGGTACCTTCGTTAATCGTAACCACCTGGCGGGCTACCTGGAAATGAGCCTGGCTTGCGGTATAGGCCTGCTGCTGGCGCTGCGTGACAACCGTCCCTTTAGTTGGGTAAACCTTCTGGAGCTGTTGATGGGCCCCAAGGCACGCCTGCGCTTGGCCTTGGTGGTTATGGTCATCGCACTGGTGATGAGCCACTCACGGATGGGCAACGCTGCGTTTTTCATCAGCCTGCTAATGGTTGGCGGGCTGTTCATCCTCATCGAAAAAGAACACCGCCTGCGCAACAGCCTGATCCTCGTCAGCCTGATTCTGATTGACGTACTGGTGATCAGCCAATACTTTGGCCTGGAAAAACTCAAAGACCGCTTAACCAACACCCGCCTGAACGATGTGGTGGTCAACGGCGACGTGGTACAGCGGGCCAACGAACTGCGAGACGACGTGTTCGGCTACGCCATTCCCCTGTTAACAGAACGCCCAATGGTCGGCCAGGGCGCCGGCAGCTTCGAGGCAGTGTTCCCGCAATACCCCGGCGAAGACATTCGCCTACACTTTGACCACGCCCACAACGACTATCTACAGTTCGGTATCGAGTTTGGCTTGCTGGGCAGCCTGCCGCTGGTGGCATTCACCCTGATGGCACTGTGGTATGCATTAAAAGCGTTGCGGCGGCGCGATTCGGTGTACCGCAGCGGCGTTGGCTTTGGTGCGGCCATGGGCATTATTGCCCTGCTAATTCATTCCAGCACCGACTTCAACCTGCAAATTCCCGCCAACGCCGCAACGTTTGTGGTGCTTTGTGCCATTGCCGTGCTGGCTGGCAGCCACAGCAACCGGCGGCAACACAAACAACCCCTGTAGGAGCGGCGCCCCGCCGCGATGTGGGCCGCAGGCCCGCCACACAACCGCAAACACCGCAAAACCCAAAGGCAAAATCAACAGCTCGCGCCGGGGGCGACGCTCCTACAAAAGCTACGGCGCTCCGACAAAAAAAACCACAGCCCCGCCGCGATAGCACCTGTAGGAGCGGCGCCCCGCCGCGATGTGGGCTGCAGGCCCGCCACATAACCGAAACCACCGCAAACACCGCAAACACCGAACACCACAAACACCACAAACACCGCAAAACCCAAAGGCACAACCAACCGCTACACCCAAATGGCATCCCAATGTGGGTAGAGGCCCACGCGCGTAACCAGGCCTGCCCTGCGCGGATTGGCGACCACATAGCGCGCCATCGACTGCAAATCCTCTTCGCGACGTAATGCCCGGTCATGAAACCCCGTCTGCCAGACAGGCCCGCCCAAGCGTTTGGCTGATATGGATTTGACCCGGCCCACCAGAGCCGACAGCGACCCCTGCTCCAGCTGAAGTAACCAATGTAAATGATCGGGCATCACCACGAACGCCAGAGTCGTGCAGCGGCCCAAAGTCGACTCCGCATGCAACACGCCAATCAACGATCGGGCTGAAGCAAAATCAGCGAAAACCGTACGCCGCTCGCGCGTCACCGTAGTCACCAAATAAATCTGCCCAACCTCCGACCAGCGGCCGGTGCGCAACCGACTGGCAAATCCCTTTCTTTCAGGTAGCATCATGGAACTCCTTTCCATAAATCCAACAGCTCGCGCCGAGGGCGACGCTCCTACAAAAGCTACGGTGTTCCGACAAAAACCACAACGCCAACCCCCTGTAGGAGCGGTGCCCCGCCGCGATGCGGGCCGCAGGCCCGCCACATAACCTCATAACCCCTGTAGGAGCGGCGCCCCGCCGCGATGTGGGCCGTCAGCAGCAGGAACCTACCCAAGCAGCCCAGCGCCGTAGGAATCCCCATTTTTTTCGCGAAGCGAGAGGGCGGGGAGGATGTCAAAGACAAAAGGCGCTTGCCCCCTCATACAAAATTTTGTATGATTTAATTCATGAAACGAAACCATAAACCCATCGCGTTCTGCGGCAGCTCTCTCAGTGAACTGCGCACTTTTCCAGAAGATGCCCGGCGAGAAGCTGGCCACCAGCTGGATCAGGTTCAGCAAGGTCGCGAGCCGGACGATTGGAAGCCAATGGCAAGCATCGGCGCTGGCGTTCGTGAAATACGCATCCGTGAAGCCTCTGGAGCTTTCCGGGTGATCTATGTCGCGAAATTTGAAGACGCCATTTTCGTGTTGCACTGCTTCCAGAAGAAAACCCAGAAAACCAACCGCGCGGACGTTGTGCTGGCCACCCAACGACTGAAAGACTTGATAAAGGAGTTAGGCCCATGAGCCAACGTTTCGAAAGCGTCTGGGATGCCATTGAGGACACCCCAGCACAAGCCGAAAACATGAAGGTGCGTTCCGCCTTGATGATCGCTTTGAAGAAGCGCATTGAGGCTGAAGGCCTGTCGCAAGCGAGCGCGGCCAAACTGTTCGGTGTGACTCAGCCACGCATCTCCGATCTGCTACGCGGCAAGGTCACGCTGTTCAGCATCGATACGCTAATCAACATGCTGGCCACTGCCGGACTGCATGTAGAACTGCAAATCGCTCAAACGGCCTAAGCGTCAGTTGCAGTTAATGTGAGCCAGCGCAAATGGAACACAAACCGGCGCGTGTGAAGTGCACGTCGTGCGCAAACGCCCCGCCACAACGCCAACCCCTGCAGGAGCGGCGCTTGAGGCCAGGTCTTCCAGAATCTGGTGAACAATGCGACAGTTCGATGTTTTGCTGCAGGGCGTGGTCAATCCGGGCAGACAGCCAGTTAGTGATCATTTGCCGCCTTGGATACAGCACCTGCTGCTGAATTTGATTCACCAGCGGTGAACCCCGGCCGGCTTCGGACTGGATACCACCGATGACGTTCAGAACGATACGGTCTGACAGCTCTTCCATGAACGCTTCGTAATAGAAGTTGATGAACTGATAAGCCCGATACTGGGTAACATCGATGATGCCGTAGCGGTGCAACCGGTGCACAATCGAGATTAGCCGTAGCAGGCGTAAAATACGGAAGCCGCCAATCGGTATGCAGCCCACCAGGTCATACCAGTGAATGAAGGGGTAGAAGTACCAGCGGCCGTAGTCGTAGGTTTTTACCGCGTGGACCCAGCGCACAAAAAATTCCGTCAGAAAGACCGCTACAAACAGCAAGTCGTAAAAAATAAAGTTTTCGTGAATTGGCTGATAAGCCGCTTGCAGTGCCGGGAAGACTTCTTTCAGGGTATTTTGAATGGCGACAAAGTTGTAAATGGAATCCCAGATGATGAAGGCCATATTCACCATCAGCAGGCCCAACATCAGAAAATCCAGCAGAAACCAGATAAACTCGCGGCTGGATCTGAGTTTTTGACGGTTTATATTCTGGCTATGGCCGCCAGGCAGGAAGTTGGACTGTCTGGACCGTTACGGCTTACGCCCGCGCGCGAACACTTGGCGGTGGCCGTTCTAGTGCTGTTGCCACGAGCGCAGGCCATCGCAGACAAAATTCTGGCCCGGGCAGCCGCCATCGCCAAACCGGTGGTAGTAAACTTTCTGGGGCAGGGCAGCGCGGATGTGAATCCTGAGGGCGCTTTACCGCAAACAGCCTGTTCCGCGGGCCCGGCAAAGCAGTGAAGCCGGTGAGCGTCGCGCAGCCAGTTTGGGCAATGGCCTGAATTCTCAGCAGCGCCGCATTCACAGCAGGTACGTCCACTCAGGGCCGTCAAATAGCTGTGCCAGGCTCAGCGAATCGCATTCCGAACTTTCGAAGACACCCACTCAGACACCACCACGGTGCCCAGAATAACCACGAAGATCATTGTTACCCGAGGCCACGCCAGAGTGTTCAGTGCGGCCTGTAATTGCAAGCCAATACCACCAGCAACAGCGCCCAAATCAGGGAATTTATGGAGCGCGATGCAACAATCACCAATAACGCCAGCGGCCTTACAAAACGACGTGAGGGCGTGGTGTTGCGAGCCGCCAGAAAGGCGATAGGAACGGCAATGACAATGCCGATCAAGGTGCCAAGCGTTGCGATATTCAGGGTGTCCCAGAGCGGCCCCCAGAGAGAATTAATGTACGACCAGCTCGGCGGAAACATGCGCCCGCCCAGATCCCGAATCTGTTCCGGCGCATCCGCCAGAAAAAACCAGAGCGTGTTCTGGTTCATGATGCGCCAGGTCACAATAAAGGCCGCAATCGTGATTAGCCAGGCAAACCAGACCAGCCATGCGTGTTTGCGGGTGTTGCGTTTCCAGACGTTCAGTGCGGTTAAACGTTGAGTCATCATTGCACCCACTTACGAACGTAACCAGACAGATACTCCGTCGCCATCACAATCACGATGATGATGATCAGTACAGCGCCAGCCGAGTCGTATTCGTAGCGATCAATGGACGTGTTCAGAGTGGCGCCAATACCGCCTGCGCCGACGATGCCGATTACCGCCGATTCGCGAAAATTAATATCCAGCCGGTATAACGACAGACCAATCAGCCGGGGCATTACTTGTGGCATCACACCAACATGGATCAGCTGCAGCCAGCTGGCCCCCGTGGCTCGAATGGCCTCAGCCTGCCGTTCATCCATCTCTTCGATGTCTTCTGCCAGCAATTTGGCCATAAAGCCAATGGTGGCGAAGGTCAGGGTCAGGAATCCAGCCAGCGGACCAAAACCCACCATGGCTACAAACAGAATAGCGATGATGATTTCCTGCAAGCTGCGCGAAACAGCAACAAAACTGCGGCAAATCAGATAAATCGGGCCGTTGGAAATATTGCGTGCAGCACCCAGACCAACCGGTATGGCCAACAAAACGCCAGCGATGGTCGACGTTAGCGTCATAGTAAGGCTTTCTACCAGGCCGATAGATATATCACGCCAGCGGGTGGTGAAATCTGGTTGTAAAAAGCCCATGGCAAATCGGCCTCCCCGGTCTAGCCCCTCGTAGGCCCGCTGCCAGTTGACATCCAGCGAGCTGCTGGCGGCCAGCAGGTAAACCAGCGCAACCAGGTATAAGCCCCAGCGCCAACGTGGATCGGGAATCAGAACGGGCGGGCGTCGCCAGGTTCTGGGATATTGCTGTGTTGTCATTGGGCGCTCTCCAGGCGATTCGCGTCCAGTGCCGGGGACTCCGGATCTTCACCCTCTCGGCCGGGCTTACCCCGCAGGGCTGCCCAGTCTTCCTCGCCATAAATCCGTGTCAGAACATCGTCAGATAATTCAGAGGGTGCACCATCGAACACCACCTGTCCCTGATTCAGGCCGATGATTCGAGTAACGAACGCCTGCGCCAGAACGGAACGTATCCCAGGCGACCGGAGAGCACGTTTTCCATAACAGTCAAGCGTTCAACCAGGCGGTTAATACAGCGAAGGAGGCTTGACTTGCCCGCGCCTGAGGGGCCAATCAAGCCCACTACCTGGCCGGCTTCTACCGACAGGTTGATGTTGGTCAGCGCCTTGTCTCCAGTTTTGTAGACCTTGGTTAACTGTTCCAGTTTTAACACATTGCCACTCCTTACGCCCCGTCAAGATTGACTGTTGGCGATTGGCATCGACGCACCCAAACTGAGTGGTCAATAAACAAAAAAGCCCGGCAATTGCCGGGCAAAAGTCTGAGTTATGAATTGATTTTTAGTGGCCCATAGTGCGTAGAGTTAGCCTTATTGGCAGCTGTACTGCACGCCGTTGGCATCGTCGATCTGACGAATAACCGACCATTCTTTTTGAAAGGTAATAGGAACAAACTGCGCCTCACCCGATTTGGAAAATTCTTCTTCCAGCTTTGTTCCTGACCAGTCGAAGGAGAAAAAGGCATTCTGAACGGCTTCCTGCAGATCCGGATGCAGATCGTGGGCAAGACCGTAAGAAGTAGTCGGGAAGGTTTGTGATTTGTACAGCGTTTTGATCTGATCTTCAGAGACGATGTCGCGGCTGAGCATACGGCTCAGTACAGAGTTGGCAATGGCCGCTGCCGGGTAATCCTGATTTGCTACGCCCAGAATGGAGTTGTCGTGCTTGCCGGAAAAAACCGCCTCAAAATCGCGACCCGGCTCCATTCCGTATTCTGATTTCAAAATGGCGGAAGGCGCCTTAAAACCCGAGTTGGAGGTTTGAGAAGTAAAGGCCAGTTTCTGTCCGCGCAGGTCTTCAATGTCATTGAAGCCGGAATCCGGGTGGGTGATGATTTCCATTTCATAACCGAACGATCCATCAGCCGCGGCCATCATCGCAAACGGGCGATAACCAGAGCAGGCAACAGCCAGCGGGTTGGAGCCGGTGTTGAAGCCAGCAATGTGCAAACGGCCGGCACGCATAGCTTCGATTTGAGCGGCATTCGACTGAACAGGGAAAAACTGGACGCGCTTGCCAGTTTCAGCTTCCATGTGGGCCAGGAATTCGGACCAGACACCACCTTCACAGAACGAGCGGTTAACGGACTGGATCCGTCCATCGGCACCGGCAATAACCACGGCTTCAGACGTCTGGTCTAGAAACGTTTGGCTGGTAGCCGGTTGCAGCAGTGGCTGCTGGCTGAGCTGTTTGGTAAATGCACGGGCCAGATTCTCGGCGGCCTCGATTTGTATGTTTGTCTAGGGCGCCCTTTTGTTTATCGGAATGCGCCAGTCTCATTGATATATACCATCCCGACTGACTGAGCTTTCTTGTCAAAGGTCAATGTCGAACTGCATCCCCGGTTTTCGCTGATAACAGCAATAAGTGCGTCACTGAAATCCGCATTCCCACCTGAAAAGCGTTTAAGCGCGAGATAAACCAAGTCAGCTTCATCGACCACGAGTTGGCGTGTCATCAGAAGCCCGTTTACTATCGCCTCAATCGCACTTTGGGTCTGGTTGTAACAGGTCTCCAGCACCCAGACCACTTCGACCAATACAATCGACGATATGAAGCCGGGATTACGCGGTGTCAGTTGTTCTTCAATGACTTGATTGGCCAGTGCAGACTGGGCCGCATCGTCCTGAGTCAAGTAGCGCACCAGAACGTTGGTATCAAGGCCGATCATCGTCCCGCCTTTTGCCGAATTGCTGAATCCATTTCTTCAATGCTTACGACTCGTTTAGCTGCAACAATGCCTCGTAGTCGGCTAACGTCCTCAACCGCCGCGAGAACTTCCCATCGGCCTTCGGACACCTTCACAAACTCTACGCGATCACCAGGCCCTACCTTTAATTCAGCCCGCACGTTGGCCGGAATCGTTATTTGTCCTTTACTAGTTACCGTTGCTGTGGTCATTGCCTGCCTTTCCTTTTTTCATTCGCCTTACATAGCGTAAGGTATTACGGAAGCAAAAAAATAGCTACTGAAAATAGCGACTGGAAGACTCAAATTCAATGGCAAAGCGATCGACGGCCAGATCGTCTGGGTTAGTATTTGTAATGTTTTCAAAAGTCATACTATTTTTTCTATAGTTACCAACTTTATCAACAATATGATCCCACGTCAGCATGCCCCATAGCCTGCCATTCTGGATCAGTGAAATGGTCAGAGCAGCTGCTACACCCATATTGCCCAGATATGCCAAGTGCATCAGTGGCCGTGAACGGTAAGCCGAAT
Source organism: Marinobacter sp. LV10R520-4 (assembly GCF_002563815.1). Classification (NCBI taxonomy): domain Bacteria; kingdom Pseudomonadati; phylum Pseudomonadota; class Gammaproteobacteria; order Pseudomonadales; family Marinobacteraceae; genus Marinobacter; species Marinobacter sp. LV10R520-4. Next base: position 2,738,386 of record NZ_PDJM01000001.1, read on the forward strand.
AGGTCATATTCAGGGGCTGGTTGGTACTGATATCCGGGGCGCCATGCACGGGCACCGTGGCGCACTTTCTGTTAGCGGTCACCCAGGTCAGGTTTTGGCTGTTAAGCGCCCGGGCTTTGGCCTTCGTTATTACGGCAGGTTTTCGCGCCAGCGTTTGACCTTCACCTGGGTTTTCACGGCTTCCAGAATTTCCTGAATCATCTCGACCAGCGCCTGGTTGGCCTGGTGCTCCTTGCGCCCGGGTTCGACATTGGGTAACACGGCTGCCACCAGGTCATCAATAAAGGCGTGATTGGCGCTTGAGGCCAGGTCTTCCAGGATTTGATGAACAATGTTGGCGACAATATCCCCCACCGAGTCTTCCAAGGTGCGCGCGATGGTTCCACCCACCACCGGTAACAGCTTCAAACGTGACAGTTCGATGTTTTGCTGCAGGGCGTGGTCAACCCGGGTTTCCAGATAGTTGCGCAGGGCACCGCGGTTTGGCACGTAGCTTTCCGCGGCGGCCTTCGCAACCCGGGCAGACAGCCAGTTAGTGATCATTTGCCGCCTTGGATACAGCACCTGCTGCTGAATTTGATTCACCAGCGGTGAACCCCGGCCGGCTTCGGACTGGATACCACCGATGACGTTCAGAACGATACGGTCTGACAGCTCTTCCATGAACGCTTCGTAATAGAAGTTGATGAACTGATAAGCCCGATACTGGGTAACATCGATGATGCCGTAGCGGTGCAACCGGTGCACAATCGAGATTAGCCGTAGCAGGCGTAAAATACGGAAGCCGCCAATCGGTATGCAGCCCACCAGGTCGTACCAGTGAATGAAGGGGTAGAAGTACCAGCGGCCGTAGTCGTAGGTTTTTACCGCGTGAACCCAGCGGACAAAAAATTCCGTCAGAAAGACGGCTACAAACAGCAAGTCGTAAAAAATAAAGTTTTCGTGAATTGGCTGATAAGCCGCTTGCAGTGCCGGGAAGACTTCTTTCAGGGTATTTTGAATGGCGACAAAGTTGTAAATGGAATCCCAGATGATGAAGGCCATATTCACCATCAGTAGGCCCAGCATCAGAAAATCCAGCAGAAACCAGATAAACTCGCGGCTGGATTTGAGTTTTTGACGGTTTATATTCAACATAATGAAAGAGGTCCGGCTGGTAACGGGTGATCGTTCTAAAAAGAGTTGCCCGCCAAGGTTAGCGCATTTTGGGTGGCTGAACGACTTGTCAGCAGTGGGCAAGCTACACTGCGACATCTCATAAAATTTCAGGCGCGCCAGGTTACATAGATTCCTGGTGGCTTAAGAACAGAATTCACTCTATGGCACCACAAAAAATTTTGGCCTGTCTGCGGCGCACCGGGCTGGTAATGCTCGCACTGGTTGGCGTGTCAATGCCAGCCCTGGGCCAGCAGGTGAAGGTGCAGGTGCAGGGCGATTATCCGCAATTGCAGGATAACGCCGAAGCGTTTATCGGCGATGTGGAAGGGCGCAGTGTCAGTAATCTGCGGCGCTATGCCTCTACCGCGGTAAACCAGGCCAGCGAAGCACTGCGGGCACTGGGTTATTACAACCCGGATATCAGCTGGCAGCTGGAACAGGGCGATGCCGACGCTGACAAGCCGCCGCAACTTCTTTTAACCATCGTGCCCGGTGAACCGGTGCGGGTAAAAACGCGGCAGGTAGATATTAGCGGGCCAGGGGCAGAAGATGCCAAGTTTAGTGGCAACCTGCCGGCCAAGCCGTCGTTGGGGGACGTGCTCAACCATGGCGAATACAACGCTCTGCGTGACACTTTCCCTACCCGTGCCCGCCGCCGCGGTTATTTTGACGGCAAACTGACCACCCATGCACTGACCGTAAATCCGAAAACCCTCGAGGCCGACATTGCCCTGGCGTATGACAGCGGTGAGCGGTATCGCCTGGGCGAAGTGACCTTTGCCGAAGGCCATTGGTTCGAACTCGACCTGCTTGAGAACTTCGTTACCTTTGAGCCCGGCACGGCCTACCACGCCGATGAGATTGCCAAACTAAGCAGCGATCTGTCTGCAAGTGGCTATTTTGCCGGGGTTAATATTGACGCCGTCCCGGAGAGTGCGGAAGGCGGCGTCATTCCGGTGCAGGTTGCGCTCACCCGTCGCGAACGCCGCTCGGTGTCCGCCGGTGTTGGCTTTTCCACCGACGTGGGGCCGCGTTTTCGCGTTAACTGGCGCGAGCATTGGGTAAACCCGCAGGGCCATACCCGCGGCGCCGATACCGAGCTTGCGCAGCTTCGTCAGAGCATCAGCACCTGGTACGAAGTCCCCCTTGACCCACCAATGACTGATCGACTGCGCTTTAGTGGTGGTCTGCAGCGGGAAGACATCGAAGATGTGGAATCGGAGCTGGCCACCTTGGGCATGCAGTGGCAACACCGATTTGAAAACGACTGGCTCCAGATTTTATCGCTGCGCTGGGAGGGCGAGCGCTATACCATCGGTAATGATGACGAATCCGATACCAGTAGCCTGCTGTTGCCAGGCGCGGGGTATTCCCGGCTGGTTCAGGACTCGGCGCTGAATCCTTCGCAGGGCTACAACCTGCGCTTTGACATCAGCGGCGCCCACAGTGCCTTGCTGTCTACCGCCGACATCCTGCACGTTAAGGCTTCCGCCAAGGGCCTGACCACCCTGGCGTACAAGCATCGTTTTCTGGCGCGTTTCCAGATCGGCGGGCTAGGCACCAACAGCTTCACGGATGTGCCACCGTCATTACGGTTTTTTGCCGGTGGTGACCAGAGCGTGCGCGGCTACGGCTATGAAACCCTGTCACCATTAAATGCTAGTGGTGCCACCGAAGGCGGCCGCTACCTGATTGCTGGCAGTGCTGAGTACCAGTACGAGTTTGTAAACAATTGGCGTGCTGCGCTGTTTGTGGACCATGGTAATGCCGTTAATGATTTGCTTGATCCACTGGCCACCGGAGCCGGCGTTGGTGTGCGCTGGATAAGCCCGGTAGGGCCGCTGCGGCTGGATCTTGCCAAGGGCTTGAACCCGGAATTTGGCGGTGACTGGCGCATACACTTTTCCATGGGGCCGGAATTGTGAGTACCGAACAGAATCAAAAACAGCAGCTGCAGCCGCCGGCCACGTCCGCAGCCACGAAAAAACCGCGGCGCCGACGCTGGTGGTTCTGGGTGCTAGTTGTTACTGCCATCGTACTGCTGCTGCCGCTTTTACTTTTGACGTTTGCGCTGCTGGCGCTGCGCTCGGAAACCGGCACGGCCTGGGTTATTGAGCAGGTCCCCGGGCTGGAAGTGCAAGCCGGGCAGGGCTCGTTGCTGGGCCGCTGGCAGGCCACATCGTTAAGCTGGCGCGGTTACGGCGTTGATTTGCAATTGCAGGCGCCGGATTTGCAGTGGTCGCCCCGGTGTTTGCTGCAAAAGCGGCTGTGTGTGGACCATCTACGGGCGCAAACCATAGAGCTGAACTTGCAGCCGTCTGCCGACGAAGACGATAGCCCCAGATTGGACATCCAGCTGCCCGATATCGGTCTGCCGTTGGGCATTCGCGCAGACCAGATTCGCCTGGGAGAGTTTTTTGTTAACGACAACAAGATCTGGGACACGGTCGAACTGGATGCTGGCGGCGCCGGTGAAAGCTGGCTGATAGACCGGGCGTTTTATCAGCGTGACGACGTTCAGGTAACCGTATCCGGGCGGATTCAAACCCGCGGCGACTGGCCGGTTGACCTGGATGTCAGTGCCGTATTGCCGCCGCCCTCGGGGGATCGCTGGAAAATAGATCTGACTTTGGCGGGCAGCGTGCGCGACCTGCGCGTTAGCGGCAGCAGTCAGGGCTACCTCGACGCAATTCTGGAAGGCAGTGTCGAGCCACTGCAGGCAGACCTGCCTGCTAGCCTGAACATTCGTTCCGATACTTTTTTGGCAGCTCCGTCTTTACCACCAACGCTCAGGCTGAACAGCCTGAAACTGGCGTTGCAGGGTTCTTTAGCCGACGGTTTCGAAACCAGCGCCCAGGCTACTTTGCCCGGCACCACTGGCCCGGTTGAACTTAACCTGGCCGGGAAAGTGACCACCCAGGGCGCCGACAATATTGAGCTGACATTGGCTGCAGACAACGCCGGGCGAGACGGAACCTTGGCGCTGACCGGCAGCGCAGCCTGGCTGCCCGAGCTGGCCGCCGATGCCAATCTGACCATGAACGCCTTTCCCTGGTACACCTTGCTGCCCGATATGCAGGAACCTCCGGTCAACATTGATACCTTGCAGCTGCGGGCAAACTGGCAAGACCAACGCTATACCGCCACGCTGGCGGCTACTGCCGGAGGCCCTGCCGGTGAGGCCAGTCTGGAGTCAGAGCTTGAGGGCGATCTGCAGCAACTGAATATTTCCCGCTTACAGGTGCAAACCGGCGCTGGCACCTTAACGGGTAATGCCAACGTTGGCCTGGCACAGCCGCTGTCGTGGCAGGCTTCGCTGGAGATGCAGAAATTCAACCCGGGTTATTGGGTGCCGCAATTGCAGGCCAGTCTGGATGGCAGCATCCGTTCCAGTGGCCAGTGGCCAGAATCGGCTAGCATGCCAGAGATGTCGGCAGAGGTAGATCTTGCCGGCCTGTGGCGTGGGCAAACCACCCGTATAAAGGTTAAAGCCAGTGCCGCAGACGGGCTCTGGCAGGTGCCTGAATTAAATGCCGCTATTGGCGATAACACCTTGGCCGGCAAAGGGCAGTGGGGCAAAGAATCACAAGCCCAGCTGGACCTGAATTTGCCTAAGCCGGAAGCGATTCTGGAAAGTCTGCGCGGGCAGGCCAACGCCCGTTTAACGGTAAAAGGCACGGTGCAGCAGCCCCAGGCGGATATCCGTATTTCAGCAACGGCTTTGGCCTGGGACGACCAGCTGCAACTGGCGGATATAGAACTCAGCGCCAGCCTGGATGCGGCGGGCGCAATCCGCAGTCGGTTGCAAGCACAGGGCATTGAAGCCGGTGGTCAGACCGTTGAGCAGCTGGACGCAACGCTGGATGGCACGCGCCAGAATCATGAGCTGGTGCTGGAGATGATTCACCGTGAGGTTGAAGTTCGCCTGGCGCTGGCGGGTGCGGCGGGTGAGCAGTGGCAACAATGGCAAGGCGAGCTCAGCCGCGGTGAAGTGCTGGTGCCGGGGCAGGACCAACGCTGGCAGCTGCGCCAGCCCGCGGCTCTGTTCTTCAAGGCCGCGACAGGCGGCGCCGAGCCGCAACTGACCTTTGCCGAACATTGCTGGCAGTGGCAGCAAAGCGCCTTGTGCGCCGGTGACCAGACCCTGCTGCCGGCAGCAGACATTGAATACCGCATCATCAACTTGCCGGCGCAGGCGCTGGCGCCATTATTGCCGGAAAATCTGCGCTGGCAGGCCAATATCAATGGCAGTATCGATTTTTCCATGGGCGCCGAAGGTCCCAGCGGCGCGATAGAGCTGGATGCCGGTGCGGGTGACTTCGAAATTCTGCTGGATGGCGACTGGGAAACCTTGCGCCACAGCGCATTGTCTACCCGCTTGACGTTGCAGCCGTCTGAGGCTCAGTTAACGTTGACGTTGGTTGGGCCAAAACTGGGATCGCTAAAAGCAGACCTGAGTATTGACCCGGCGGCTTCTGAGCGCACCCTCAACGGCGACTTCCAGCTCAGCGGCATGAACATTGCGCTGCTGGGCATTTTCACCGGTCTGGAAGAGGTAGCCGGCCAGATCAACGGTCGGGGTGAGCTGTCTGGCCCGCTCATGCGGCCCGCGGTGAATGGCGAATTAACTCTGTCTGATGGCCGGGTGGTTGACCCACGCCTGCCCCTGGCCATGGAGCAAATCAACGTCACCGTTGAGATGCTGGGCTACAACGCCAATATTAACGGTTTGATTCGAGCCAATGAGCGCAGCGAACTGGCGCTCCAGGGCGAACTTGACTGGCAAAGCGACCTGCCCAGCGGCAGCGTGTCTTTGCGCGGCGAGCGCCTGCCCATCAACATTGAGCCTTACGCCGAGCTGGAAGTAGCGCCGGACTTGACCATCGCCTTTTCCGGCGGCGAATTGCAGGTCAATGGCCGTGTTGACGTACCCCGTGGCGCTATTGAAATTCGCGGGCTGCCGCCGCGGGCAGTATCGGTGTCTGATGACGAAGTGATTGTGGGGGTGGAAAGGCCCGAACCGGTGATTCGTTCATTAATAGTAGATGTGGTGGTGAACGTAGGCAGCCCCGATGACAAGGTCACGTTTGCGGCGTTCGGCGCGACAGGCGACCTTAGCGGTACCCTGCGCATTGGCAACAATATGGATACCCGCGGCAGCTTGCAGCTTAACAATGGCCGCTTTGAGGCTTATGGCCAGGATCTGACCCTGCGCAAAGCCAGGCTGCTGTTTGTCGGCAACCTGAGCCAGCCTTATCTGGAACTGGAAGCGACGCGCACGGTGGGGTCGGTCGTCGCAGGGCTGCGGTTGACGGGCCCTGTACAGTCGCCTGAGACCGAGGTGTTTTCCAGCCCGGAGATGCCACAAACCGATGCGCTGTCGTACCTGATTCTGGGCCGCGCTCCGCAAAGCCGCCAGGACGACGGCCAAATGAGCCGGGCAGCGCTGTCATTGGGTTTGAACCAGGCTAATAAGATTACCGGCGCGCTGGGCGCAGAGTTTGGCATTCGTGATTTGACCCTTGAAGCCGAGGGCAGCGGCGACCAGACTGCGGTGGTGGCCAGCGGTTATCTGACTGACGAACTCAGCATTCGTTACGGCGTGGGCATTTTTGAGCCGGTGACCACGGTGGCGTTGCGGTATGATTTGGGGCGCTATTTCTATCTTGAAGCCGCCAGTGGTCTGGCGGCTTCGCTGGACATTTTCTATACCCGGGATTTTTAAAAAACGGTTAAAAAACCGTTAACGCACGGCTAAGGCGCGGCGCTCAGTCTGGCTATTTTCAGGCGACAGGCTTCGTCTACAAAATGGCGGAATATACGGCGGTGGCCGTTGTGGTAAAGCAGATACTCTGGGTGCCATTGCACCCCCATTAGCCACTGGCCACGGGTATTTTCGATGGCCTGCACGAACAGATCGTTATCCACCGCCACTACGCGCAGGTCTTGCCCCAATTTTTTAATAGCCTGGCTGTGAATACGGTTTGCGCCGATAACCGGCGCCTGCATGATCTGGCTCAGGCGGGTGTTGTCCACTACCTTCACGGTTTGCAGGGGCAACAGCAGCGGGCGATGGCGGGTGTTCTGCCGCAGTGGGGTCACGTTCTGGCACAGCGAGCCGCCGCGATACACATTAATCAACTGTGCGCCGCGGCATATTCCCAGCACCGGCAGGTTCAGGGCTTCCGCTTCTGCCAGCAGGCGCTGATCGGTTTCATCACGGCGTTTATCGTAATTTGCCGTTACCATGGGCTGCTGGCCGTACAATTCCGGTTGCACGTGAGTGCCTCCGGAAAGCACCAGGCCGTCAAGCATGCTAACGTTCACCCGCGTACCGGGGCGTATGTAATGGGTGTGCGCTCCCTGCAGGCGCAGCGCCAGCATGATCAGCCGCTGGGCCGGTCCGCGCCGGCGCGGACCACTGATACCAATGGTCAGCCCGGGCGGAGACTCTTCTTCCATCCGTTCAGATATCGATTCAGACATAGCCTTTGTGTTCAAGCCAGTGGTGAATGGTTTCCGGTTTGCTGTGGGTCAGATTGTGCAGGCTGATGGTGCCGGAGTCGCGAAACTGGGCCCGCAGCTGCGCCAGGTCGTCGTTGTTATTGGCAATGTCGTCCAGTATTACCCAGTCATTCCATACCGAAGAAAAATTCCACTGCGGGTTGTCGATGTCGCAGTCCGGTAGCCGGTAATGCAGGGTGGGCCGTTTTTTGATACGTGGGTCCTGCACATGGCGGGCCAGCAAGGGCGCATCCAGATGGGCAAACAGCGGCAGCAGATCCAGTGCCCGGTTTCGGGTGGGGTTGTGCTGCAGGTAGTCTTCCATCAACTGCTCCAACGATGGCGCGTAGTCATCTTGCATCAGCAGTTCTGTGTAGCGAGGCGCCCAGGGCTCTATGTAGGGTGTAAAACGCCGGCTGACATCCAGTTGATGGCGCTTTTTTAGCCACTCGTACAAGCCGGCAAACGCCTGTAAATAGCGCGTAATGGTGGACGCCTGTAAATCTGGCAGTTCCGGGTTCAGTTGCAGCCCGAAGGCATAATAAATGGACTCGCGGCTGCCCAGAGCGCCAAGGTTACGCAGTTCTTTAACCAGCCGCTCAACCTCTTCCACCTGGGAAAAACCGATAGGCGGCCCAACAATTTCCAGCGGAACAATACGCTCGGCCGCGGCGTCAATCACGTCCATAGCCTGGCCACCCAGCTCGCGCAGGCTTTCTGGAACGTCGGCCCCGGTCAGGTCCAGATCTTTAATGGGGTCAGAATCCAGCTCAATCACAAACTCACCCAGTGGCGTGTCTACTGCAGTTACGTAGCGCGACCGCGGTTGCGGCGCGCCGTCCAGCAGGTTGGCGACCTCGCTCACCAGCGCTTCGTAGCTTAAACCCGAAAGCTCGATTTCAACACCAACCCGGCGCTCTGCTCCGCTGGCAGTGTGGGTTACAGAGGGGATTTTGCAGAAGTTCTTTTGCGTCATTATTACACCCTTGGATCAGTCTTCAGCGCTTCAAGTGCGGCCCGTAACGGTAGAATTATCATAGCATATTAGGTATCTGACGCTGGTAACAGCGCAAGCGGGGGAAATGCTGCAAACAGGGTTTACACTGGATAAAACACTGTATATAGTCAAACCACTGTATAAACAAACAGGGTATGTTATGACACAGCGGATCCCGAATATGAAGCTTACCGCCAGGCAGTCCCAAGTGCTGGATATCGTTCGCCGCTACCTGGATGAAACCGGGTATCCGCCCACCCGTGCCGAAATTGCAGCTGAGCTGGGTTTCCGCTCCGCCAATGCGGCAGAAGAGCATTTGCGGGCATTGGCGCGCAAAGGCGCTATTGAAATGGTGCCCGGCGCCAGCCGCGGTATTCGCCTGCCAGAAAGCGAGCAAGACCTTGGCTTGCCGGTAATTGGCCAAGTGGCAGCCGGTAGCCCGATTCTGGCTCAGGAGCACGTGGAAGACCACTGCACTTTAAAGCCCGGCTTTTTTTCGCCGGCGGCGGATTATCTGCTTCGAGTGCGTGGTATGAGCATGAAGAATATCGGCATTCTAGACGGTGACTTGCTGGCAGTACACAGCACTCAGGACGTTCACAACGGCCAGATTGTGGTGGCCAGGGTAGGTGATGAAGTGACGGTGAAGCGCTTTCGTAAAGAAGGTAATAAAGTGTATCTGGTGGCGGAAAACGACGACTTCGCGCCGATTGAAGTGGATCTGACCGAGCAGGATCTGTTCATTGAAGGGTTGGGCGTTGGCGTTATCCGCCGCTCAGACCTGCACTGATCCGTAGCGACAGAAAACCGACACAAAGAAGGGCGGGGAATCATGGAACAACTGAGCTTTAACGGCAATCTTGCATACCAGCAACAGATCGCAGCGCGAGTGGCAGAGCAGGCGCAGCCTGTGCGAGTTCAGCCACGGCCAGCCCCGGTGTCTGCTGGTAACGTCACCGAAATCATATTGCCCCAGGGCCAGGTGGAAAATTTTCAGCTGTTACTGCCAATGCTGACCCAGCTGAACCAGGAAAAGCGCTGGCTGGCATGGATAGACCCACCTCAGGAGCTGGTCAGCAAATGGCAAAAAATGCACGGTATTGTTGCCGGTGAGCTGCTGGTTTTGCGTTCCAGTGCCGAGCATCCGGCGCGCCAGTTGGCGGAGCGGGCGCTGAGGGTCGGCACATGTCACGCGGTGGTGCTGTGGACCGAAAAGCTGAACAAAGCGTGTTTTGAGGCACTTCAGGCGGCATCCGCCGCGGGTAACAGTCACGGCGTCGTTTTGCGTCAGCGTTAGTAAAGAGATTTGCGCCAGCGTTAGTAAAGAGCCTTGCGCTAGCGCTAATAGAGTTTAATGCAGCGTCGGGCTGTGGGGCGCATCAAACCACTCGACGTCGCTGTCGTTGTCGCTGCTATCCCAGTCTAGGTCCTGGGCGTTATCGCCCGCGGCGTCAATGCCTGCCGCAATCATGGCTTTGGCAACTTGCATCTGGCGGTCATCCATCATGTCTTTGGCTTCTTCGGAAAAACTGATGCGCACCAATGGCGCGCCGTCGTCGTCAACGCGGCGCAACGCGTAATCGCCATTGCTGAGTTGAATAATTTCAAAAAACGATGGTGACATGTTCCGAACCTTTATGTTCGCCAACGGGAAAGCGTGTGCGGGGATTTTTTACCACTCGCTGTGTCTTGCTTCCACATCGGCTGAAAATTGCTTAAATGCGCTTAGGCTGGCTTGAACCGATGCCAGCGAACGGTCTGCGCCTACGGCCGCAGTGATGGCAATAATGTTGTCGTTGCTGACGGTTTTTTTTGCCGCAGGTGGCCGGTTCTGCGCGTCTCCAAGTTGCTCCAGTTGGTTCCACCAACTGTCAGCGCTGGCTTGCAATGCCAGCAGTTGCTGAACTTCCGGCGCATCGGCTCCGATCAGCTCGCCCAGTTGGTCAATGCTTTGGGGTTGCCCTTTGCGTTGCTGATAGCACACTGCCAGGGTATACAGCAGCAGCCTTCGCGATCGCAGCATCAGTTCAATGGCCCCTTGTTTGCAGGCTTCCTGCTGTAAGGGCTGATTGCTGTTAACGGCAAGCCGTAACAATGTCTGCGCCAGTGCCAGTTTACCGGCAAGATGGGAATGCCACGCTGTTGCCATATACCCTCGCGACTGTTGTTGCTGCTATTAATGCTAGTGTGATTGGCGCTGTGAGATTCATGGACACCGGAATCCACTGAAACCTGAAATTAGCCCAACATCATAACAGCTTCAAAGCCGCGGTGCCCGCTGTCTACTTCCGTTTTGAGAAGTTTGCCGGAACCAGGCCGTGTCGATCTACCTCGGCTGCCGTACGTCGTGCTGTGCGCCGCTAAGGTGTAACATGGGTAAATGTAAGTGCATCGGTATTCGCACCCGGTTGCAGATCACTGAACAGGAGCAATGAAAAATGGCCGCAGACCACCCTGCAATGGCACATCTGGAGCAGCTGCTCGAGCACATGCAGCAGGCTTTGAAAGACCAGGACTGGGAGCTGATTAGCCGCCTGAACCCAGAGATAAAGCCCGCTATCGAACCCTTGCTTGAAGCGCTGGAACAGGGGCAACTGCCAGCTGAAACAGTGCGTGATCAACTACAGCGGGTGCAGGAGTTCGTCGACGCCGCTGACAGCTCTGCCCACCAGGCCAAGGCCGCAGCGCAGCTCGAATTGAAAGAAGTCAACCGCAACAGCAGCGCAGCTAAAGCCTACCATAAGGTGTCCTCGTCCCGGCCCTGAGCCAGACGCGGCACTGGCCCGGCGGTCGAATTGCGTAAAGCGCCAGATCGTCGGCGCGTGTGAACGAGATTTTGTAGGGTTTGGCGTCATAAAATTGACTCCGAGCCGGTTAAGGTCTTAAATATCGCACAAATTCTACAAGAGACTGCCTGGAATGTTGAAGCCCAACACAGTGCTGGTGTTCAGTGAAGTTGCTGAGCGCTGCCGCGATATTACGACCATCCTCGAGTTTCTTGGCGAAGAGAGCTGGTTGGCTGGTAGCAAGGCCTGCGATGTGTTGTCAGGTGCCAGCGAAGCAGACGCGCAGGCGGTCTCGGTGGTCATCGTGCAAGGCGACGATGCCAACGCCGAAGCCACGATCAAGGCCTTGTGCAAATGGTCTCCCTGCATCCCCGTTCTGTGCATTGGCGACCCTGATTTTTCCAGTCTGAATGACGAACAGCGCGGGCGAATCATTGCGCGCCTGGAGTGGCCATTTGGCTACACCAAATTTATTGATTCGCTGTACCGTGCCCAAGTGTTCCACGATCATTACAACCGGGCCCGCGAGCGCGGCCAGATTCGCGGCGTGCAGCTGTTCCGCTCATTGGTGGGTACCAGTCGCAAAGTTCAGCAGGTACGCCAGCTGATGGAACAGGTAGCAGACAAAGAAGTCAGTGTGTTGGTGACGGGCGAATCCGGTACCGGCAAAGAAGTGGTCGCACGCAATCTGCATTACCATTCCAGCCGCCGTGATAAACCCTTTGTGCCGGTAAACTGCGGTGCCATTCCTGCGGAACTGCTGGAGAGCGAGCTGTTTGGTCATGAAAAAGGCGCGTTCACCGGCGCGATAACCGCTCGTGTGGGCCGTTTTGAGTTGGCCGAGGGTGGCACCCTGTTTCTGGACGAAATAGGCGACATGCCGTTGAATATGCAGGTAAAGATTCTGCGGGTGTTGCAAGAGCGTACGTTCGAGCGGGTCGGGAGCAACCACACTAAATTTGCCAATGTGCGTATCATCGCCGCTACCCACAAACACCTGGAAGACATGATTCAATGTGGCACCTTCCGCGAAGATCTGTATTACCGACTGAATGTGTTTCCCATTGAGATGCCAGCGCTACGTGAGCGGGTTGAAGATATTCCGCTGCTGATCAACGAACTGGTGGCGCGCATGGAAAAAGAGAAACGCGGATCGCTGCGCCTGAACTCCGCCGCCATTATGAATTTGTGTCGTCATGACTGGCCCGGCAACGTGCGTGAGTTGGCGAACCTGGTAGAACGCCTGGCCATCATGAATCCGTTTGGGGTGATTGGTGTGCAGGAACTGCCGAAAAAATTTCGCTATGTTGACGATTACGATGAAGATCACGTCGATTTTGAGGAGCCTGGCCTGCCATCTCGCGCATCTGGCCTGGTTGGGTTTGATTCGCCTGCGCTATTACCGGTAAACGGGCTTGATTTGAAAGACTATTTGGGTAATCTGGAGCGTGAACTGATTCAACAGGCGCTCGATGAAGCCGGCGGCGTAGTGGCCCGGGCTGCGGAAAAATTGCGTATTCGCCGTACCACTCTGGTGGAAAAAGTCCGCAAGTACGGTCTTCGTGAAGAGGCGGGCGAAGTCTGAGGGCAGCGTACCCCAGAGGCTCGGGCAGCCGGCTGAAAACACCGGATCAGCAATCTTGAAATGGCGTCAACGGTTTGTAACCGCTGGCGCTTTTGTCGTTTTAAAGTGACGGAAACCCGTCATCTGCCTTTTTTTAAAAATCCTTTCCTATTGAAAAACATAAGAAATATTGAGTTGGCACGAAGCTAGCTTGTTAGCCCATAACGAATCACCAGTGAACGGTTTGCGCAGCGGCAACACCGATCACCCTGGGTAAGGGAAAGGGTTATGAATCACGCACAATTTGCAATCGGGCAGACCAGCGCACGGGCTAACGCCGCCGCCGATGTGAATGGCAAGGTAACGGCGCTGTTCCCGCAGCAAAGTGATGACGCGGTAGATTCCGCTTTAGACATGTTCAACCGCATGTCGCGCCAGATTACCGATTCTTACCGCACTCTGGAGTCTCGTGTTAACCAGCTTTCCGGCGAGTTATCGGAAGAGAGTCTGCAGCGCCAGCAAGAGCTGGAGAAAAAAGAACAGCTGGCAGATCAGCTCACTACGCTGTTAAAAGCCTTGCCAGCCGGCGTGGTGGTGCTGGACAGCCAGGGTGTGGTCACCCAAACCAATCCTGCGGCCATTGGCCTTTTAGGAGAACCGCTGGATGGTGAACACTGGATTGACGTGATTCAGCGCTGCTTTGCGCCACGCCAGGACGACGGTCACGAAATTTCCCTGAAAGACGGTCGTCGGGTCAGTATTGAAATTCGCACCATGGAAAACCAGCCCGGCCAGCTAATTTTGCTGACGGATATGACCGAAACCCGACAGTTACAGTCGCAGCTCGCCCATGCCCAGCGCTTGTCCGCCATGGGCAAAATGGTGGCTTCATTGGCGCATCAGATTCGCACGCCCCTGTCGGCGGCGATTCTGTACGGCGGTCACCTGACCGAACCCAATCTGGATGAAGAAATGCGCCAGCGCTGCGCTAATCGACTCATGTCGCGTCTGTCGCATCTGGAACAACAGGTGCGCGACATGCTGATTTTTGCCCGCGGTGAAACCCGCCTTGCGGAAGAGCTGTCGGTAACCACTTTGGCGGGCGCACTGAAGTCTGCGGTAGACGCCATAGCCGAGCGCAGTGGTGCTCAGCTAACGCTGGATGCACTGGGTGCTGAGGGCCAGCTGTTGTGTAACCGTGACGCCCTGGTGGGTGCCTGTACCAATTTGGTTAACAACAGCATTGAAGCTGGAGCAACCAGCGTGCGCCTGAACCTTCGTGGGTGTGACCATGAGCTGGCCATCGAAGTGAGCGACAACGGCCCAGGTTTTGACCCGGCAATGGCTCCGCGATTGCAAGAAGCCTTTTACACTACAAAATCCCACGGCACCGGCCTTGGCCTGGCGGTCGTACAAGCGGTAGTTAACGCACACCAAGGCCGCTTTGCGATGACCTCAAACGGCCAGGGCGGGGCTCAGGCCAGGATTCACCTGCCATTGTTGAGCCGCTCTAACTAACAGCAGCACTTGATTAACTCTGGCGGGCCATACCGGCACGCACTATCGAATACGCAGTGGAGAACAGCACATGACCAAGCCCCGGATTCTGATTGTTGAGGACGACCGTGACCTGCGTGACGCCTTGGTGACAACCCTGGAGCTGGCCAAGTTCCGCGTTTATGAGGCGGCAGACGGTCACGAAGCCCTGCGGCAGCTGTCCCAGGTGCCGGTCGATATGGTGGTTAGCGACGTTAATATGCCGGGGATGTCTGGCCATGAATTGCTGGCTGAAGTGCAGCGCCTGTACCCGGGCCTACCGATGATGCTGATGACCGCTTACGGCCAGATCAGTCACGCGGTGTCGGCTATGCAGGCCGGCGCCATTGATTACCTGGTAAAACCTTTTGAAGGCCATACCCTGGTCGATGCGGTCAGCAAAATTACCGGCGGCAAACGCCAGGCCGGCAGCGATCAACCGGTGGCGGAAGACCCCATCAGCAAGCGCATGTTCCAGCTGGCAGCCAAGGTCGCGAACAGCGACTCAACGGTGATGATTTCAGGTGAGAGCGGCACCGGTAAAGAAGTGCTTGCGCGTTATATTCACCAGCACTCCCCCCGCGCCAACAAGCCGTTTATTGCCATCAACTGCGCGGCCATTCCCGAAAATATGCTCGAAGCCATGCTCTTTGGCCATGAAAAAGGTGCCTTCACCGGGGCCATCGCGTCATCACCAGGCAAGTTCGAACAAGCCAACGGCGGTACGATTTTGCTGGATGAAGTGTCGGAAATGGACCCGGGTCTGCAATCCAAACTGCTGCGAGTGCTGCAGGAGCGGGAAGTAGAGCGGGTAGGCGGGCGCAAAACCATTGCTCTGGATGTGCGGGTGATTGCCACCACCAACCGGGATCTGGCCGAGCACGTGCGCGATAGCCGTTTTCGTGAAGACCTTTACTATCGCCTGACGGTGTTCCCCATGCATTGGCAACCGCTGCGCGAGCGGCCGCTAGACATTCTTCCTCTGGCTAACGCGGTGTTGAAAAATCACAGCCGTAAATTGAAACTCAATGGCGTTAGTTTTGCCGCTGATGCCCGCGAGGCAATGCTGGCTCACCCCTGGCCGGGCAATGTACGCGAATTGGATAACGCCATACAAAGAGCGCTGGTGTTGCACCAGAGCAATGTGATTCATGTTGACGACCTGTGCCTGGACCTGGGCATCAGCGGCCGCGCGGTGGCATCCGTTGCCCCGATAGCGCCGGTGGTATCAGCGGCTGCAAAAATGGAGGCAGAATCAATCGCCTCTGATTCGCACGCGGTTGAGCGGGTTTCGCAGCCGGCAGTGCCCGGCGCAGTTGACACAGCGGGAGCCATGGCAAGCCAGCACGGTTCCCTGGGCACGCTTGAAGGCGATCTGCGCCAGCAGGAATTCCGCCTTATTATCCAGACCCTGCGCCAGGAGCGTGGTCGCCGTAACCGCGCCGCCGAGCAGTTGGGTATCAGCCCCCGCACCTTGCGCTACAAGCTGGCGCAGATCCGTGAGGCCGGTATTGATCTGAACGCAGAAATGGCTTTGGCCTGATTAACGGGCCGCCGGTTTCCGTCAAAACTTCGACGCTTATTCGTTACAACCTTTTGAAGTTAAGGTTTTAGCGCGTTAAGGGAAAGTTATCTACCTGATTAAAAACACTTTAAAAAAGTTGGTCTGGGCTTTGCTATATCTTAGGTAACGAGACAGATAACCCAATTCCATCTGGGTAGCCCGGGAGAAAGTTATGGTTCAGCGCGCCGATATCAACAGTGTTCTTGCCGACATCCGCAACCTGCGTTCGCAAATGACGCAGAACCAGCAGGTAGAGCAGAATCAATCTGTGCGCGGCCGTATTGATGGCCCGCGCCAAGTAGGCGAAACCAACGGAACGGCAAGTTTTAGCTCTATGCTGGGGCAGGCTGTGGGCAATGTGGCGGATGCGCAGAAAACCGCGGGTGATCTGCGCACAGCCTACGACATGGGCGAGCCCAACGTGGATATTACCCGGGTAATGATTGCCGCGCAGAAATCATCGGTGTCGTTTGAGGCGCTGACCCAGGTCCGTAACCGGGTTGTTAAAGCTTACGAAGACATCATGAACATGCCGGTATAACCGGCGCGTCTTACTTAAGAGCGTTTCAGAACGTTTCAGAATTTTGTTAGTCCATCGGGTCAAGGTTTAACCGGAGAGCAGCATCATGGCCAGCGTGCCTGCACAGACCACCCAATCGAATTTGCCGGCGACCTCCGCAGCAGGCAGCAGCGGCGAAAGCCGCAGCCGAGCCTTTATGGGTTTCAATCGACTTGATCTGTTGCGCCAGATTGGCCTGATGGTGGGCCTGGCGGCCAGCGTTGCTTTGGGTGTGGCGGTGGTGCTCTGGGCCCAGGAACCCAATTACCAGCCGGTATTGGGTGACTTGTCATCGTATAACCCGCAGGACGTGACCAGCATTCTGGACAGCAGCGGAATCGACTATAAAATGGACCCGCGCACCGGTGCTCTTCTGGTGGTAGCTGATCAGGTGTACAACGCACGGCTGAGGTTGGCGGCTGAAGGCGTTACCGATCAGAAAACCCTGGGCTTTGAATTGCTGGACCAAGACCGCGGTTTGGGTACTTCCCAATATATGGAAACCATCAGCTATCGCCGCGGCCTGGAAGGCGAGCTGGCGCGTACCATTGCCAGCATGCGCGGCGTGCGCAGCGCCCGAGTGCACCTTGCCATTCCGGAGCGTTCGGTGTTTATCCGCGATGCCCACGAGCCGTCAGCCTCGGTGTTTCTGGAAGTGTTTGCAGGGCGCCACCCGGAGCAGGAGTACATTGCTGCCATTGTTAATCTGGTGGCTGGCAGCGTGCCGATGATGACCAAGTCCGGCGTGACCGTGGTTGATCAGAATGGCAATCTGCTGACCGGCGCCGACGCTGAAACCGACACTGATCGCATGTCTGACCAGTACGACTACACCGACAGGGTGGAAGAACGCCTGAGCCGCCGGGTGTCGTCGCTGATTTCGCCAATTGTAGGGGCAGGCCGCTATCGCACCGAGGTGTCCGCAGATCTGGACTTCTCTTCGGTGGAACGAGCTGAAGAGTTGTTCAACCCGGAACAGCAGGCGGTGCGCAGCGAACGCCAGTTAACCGAAAGGCGCAGCGCTGGTGACGGCCCCATTGGCATTCCCGGAGCTCTGTCGAACCAGCCCCCCGCGAACGCCACTGTGCCGCAACAGGCCAATGCCGGCGATAATGCCGACGGTGCCGAACCTGCACCGGCGCCAGTCAATGTGCGCAGCGAATCCACCCGCAATTACGAAATGGATCGCACCGTTAGCTACGTTCGCCAAGAACTGGGCCGGATAAAGCGCCTGACCGTCGCCCTGGCGGTGGATGACATAAAAGTGGTCAATGCGGACACCGGCGCGGTTACTTACGAGCCCTGGCCGGAGCAGGAACTGCAGCGCCTGAGCATGTTGGTGCGCGACGCAGTGGGCTATTCGGCGGCCCGCGGCGACAGCGTCACAGTGATGAACACCGCGTTTGCCCCGGAACAGGTGCTGGAATATGACGCCCCCGGTTTTTGGCAGCAACCCTGGTTTTGGGACCTGATGAAACAGGTTCTGGCTGGCCTGGTGGTTCTGGTGCTGGTATTGGGCTTGCTGCGGCCCACCCTGAAAAATCTGTCGAGCGGCAATAAAGGCTTGGCTGGTGGTGATAATAAAGGTTACGGCGATCTGGACGGCATCGAAGGCGGCGATTCTCTGCGCCAAGCTATGGCCAATCAGGACGACCTGCTTTTACCCGGTAGCACAGGGGGCTATGATAGGCAGCTGAACGCCCTGAAAGGGCTGATTGCCGAAGATCCGGCACGGGTTGCACAGGTAATGCGCCAATGGGTGAATGTTGATGACTGATCAGGCAAACCAAGACGTCGGCAGCGCGCCGGCGAAACCCGCACGCAAAATTTCGCGGGTAGAGCAGGCGGCCATTCTGTTGATGTCGCTGGGCGAAGCCGACGCCGCGGAAGTGCTAAAGCACATGGGCCCGAAGGAAGTGCAGAAGGTTGGAATGGCGATGGCACAAATGCGCGATATCAGCAAAGACGACGTCAGCGGCGTACTCAACAATTTTATCGACGCCGTGGGCGGCCAAACCGGCCTAGGCGTGGGTAACGACGATTACATTCGGGCCATGCTGACCCAGGCTCTGGGTAACGACAAAGCCGCCAGCCTGATTGACCGTATTCTGATTGGTGGCAATACCACCGGGCTAGACACTCTGAAGTGGATGGAGCCCCGCGCGGTGGGCGATATCATCCGGTACGAACACCCGCAAATTCAGGCCATCGTTATCTCCTATCTTGACCCGGACCAGTCCGCCGAAATCCTGGGTGCTCTGGACCCGAAAGTGCGATTAGATGTGATGGTGCGCGTTGCGACATTGGAAACCATACAGCCCCAGGCGTTGCAGGAACTGAACGACATTCTGGAGAAGCAGTTCTCTGGCAGTTCCTCCACACAAACCAGTCGCATCGGCGGTATAAAGCGTGCCGCTGACATCATGAACTTTATGGATCGCAGTATTGAGTCCAGCCTGCTGGAATCCATCAAGGAAACCGATCCGGATCTGGCAACCACCATCGAAGACCTGATGTTTGTATTCGACAACCTGAAGGAAGTGGACGACCGTGGCATTCAGGCCCTGCTGCGTGAAGTATCGTCTGAAGTTCTGGTGATTGCGCTGAAAGGCGCTGACGAAGAAGTTAAAGACAAAATCTTCAAGAATATGTCCAAGCGTGCCGCTGAACTCTTGCAGGACGATCTGGAAACCAAGGGCCCGGTTAAAGTGAGTGATGTAGAAGGTGCACAAAAAGACATCATAAGCATTGCCCGCCGCATGGCCGAAGCCGGTGAAATCACCCTCGGTGGCGGCAGCGAAGAAATGATGTAATGGCCGACTCCCGCAACGACCGCAGCCGCATCCCGAAAGAACAGCTCACCGCTTACGAGCGTTGGGAGCTGCCGCTGCTTGACGCCCGTGGCAACGAAGTTCCCCGCGAAGAAGAGCGAGATATAAAACCGCTGACCGCCGCGGAGCTTCAGGATATTCACCAGCAGGCGGAAGCGGAAGGCCACGGTGCCGGGCTTGAAAAAGGTCATAAGGAAGGTTTTGCCAAAGGCCGCGAAGAAGGTTTTGCCCAAGGCTTGAAAGCCGGCACTGTGGAAGGCCGCGAGAAAGGCGAGCGCGCGGGACGCGAACACAGCAAGCAGCAGATGCAGGCGTTGGAAAAGCGCCTCGATTCTGTGATGGAGTCGCTGGTGTTACCCATTCGCCAGCAGCAAAACGACCTGGAAGAAGCCCTGGTTCAGCTTGCGACTGCGGTGGCCAAAGCGGTTGTCCAGCGCGAGCTATCCCAGGACTCCAGCCATATTCTGCAGGTGGTGCGCCAGGCTATGGCGGCGCTGCCATCCACCACGGAAACCGTGCGCATCAGCGCCAGTCCCCAGGATATTGAACCGCTGCAAGCGTCTTTGGCGCGGCTTGATGCGTCTACGAAACTGGTGGAGGACGCCACCGTCAGCCCCGGCGGCTGCCGTGTGGAAACCCGTTACTCGCTGGTGGACTTTACCGTTGAAAAACGTTTTCAACAGGTGGTTCACGCCCTGGTAAACGATGCCGGCGCAAACGAATCCGAGGAGCCCGGCGATGACAGCTCCGATCTCTGATGCTCTAGCTGACAGCTCACCTGGCAGCTCATCTGGCACTCTTGCCGAACGCCTGAACCGGCGCAGCCGCAAGGTACAGGCTCAACAAACACCGGAACTGGCTGGCCGCTTGACCCGCATGGTCGGGCTTACGCTGGAATGCGTGGGTGTGCCTATGGTGGTGGGCGACCGCTGCGTGATTCAAAGCCAGGGCCGTGGCGTGGTCGAAGCCGAAGTGGTGGGCTTTGAAGATGAAAAAGTGTATTTGATGCCGCTGACCGCCATAGAAGGCTTGCGCCCGGGCGCATTGGTGGTGCCCTTGTCGACAACCAGCCGGGTGCCGGTGGGCAATCAGCTGCTGGGGCGGGTGGTTGATGGCAGTGGCGAGCCGCTGGATGGTAAAGGCCCGCTGCACGCCGAAGCCCGCGTGTCGCTCAGCGGTGACATCATCAACCCGCTGAATCGAGCGCCGGTGCGCCAACCTATGGACGTGGGCATTCGTGCCATTAACGCGCTGCTTACCGTGGGGCAGGGCCAGCGCCTGGGCCTGTTTGCCGGCAGCGGCGTGGGCAAAAGTGTGCTGCTGGGCATGATGACCCGATTTACCAACGCCGACGTTACCGTGGTTGGGCTGATTGGCGAGCGCGGCCGCGAAGTGAAAGAATTCATTGAAGATATTCTGGGCGAAGAAGGCCTGGCCCGTTCCGTGGTGGTGGCTTCACCTGCCGACGATTCACCCCTGATGCGCCTGCGCGCGGCTATGCTGACCACACGCATTGCCGAATTTTACCGGGATCAGGGCAAGCGTGTGTTGCTGCTGATGGATTCGCTGACCCGCTATGCCCAGGCTCAGCGTGAAATTGCCCTGGCGGTGGGTGAACCACCGGCCACCAAGGGCTATCCGCCATCGGTGTTTGCCAAGTTGCCGCAGTTGGTGGAACGCACCGGCAACGGTCGCCCCGGCGGCGGTTCCATTACCGCTTTTTACACCGTACTGACCGAAGGCGACGACCAGCAAGACCCGATTGCCGACGCCGCCCGCGCCATTCTGGACGGCCATATTGTGTTGTCGCGGCGGCTGGCGGAAGAAGGCCACTATCCGGCTATCGACGTTGAAGCGTCCATCAGCCGGGTTATGCCCCAGGTGACTGATCCTGAACACTTCGCCCGGGCACAGCGCTTTAAACAGGTGTACTCGCGCTACCAGCAGGCGCGGGATCTGATCAGCGTGGGCGCTTATGTCAAGGGCAGCGACCCGGAAACCGATTTTGCCGTTGCCCACATTGCCAATATGAGACAGTTCCTGAAACAGGGGCTGTGTGAAAAAACCTCGCTGACCGACAGCGTTGAGCAACTGCTTGCGGTGGTGCCGGAGCGTCGCTCACCGGAGCGCACGCCAGGGGCCATACCCAATTCTTCCGCCAGCGGGAGTAATCCGTAATGCAGCGCTCGCAACGCCTTGGGGTGGTGCTGGCGGTAGAGCAGCGCAAAGAGCAACAGGCGCTGGAACGCATGGGCGCGGCGCGTACCCTGATGGCTCAGCGGGAACAGCAAATTCAGGAACTTCAGCGCTATCATCAGGAATATCGTCAGCAAATCCGTGACGGCCAGCAGGGCGTGATTGCGGTTAGCCGTTTGCAGGCCTGGCAAGCGTTTATGGGCCAGCTTGACCAGCTGATCGGGCAGCAGCAGGTTCAGCTTGAGCAGGCAAACCAGGTGTTTGAAGTTCGTCGCAACGAATGGCTGAAAGCCTGGGAAAAACGCCGTGGCATGGAGAATTTCATCGCAACCTGTCGCCAGCAAGAACAGCGCGAGCAAGATTCCCGCGAACAGAAACAGGCTGACGAAGCCGCAGGCCGGGCATTTACACGCCGCCCACGCTGATGCGCTCTGGCATCGATCTTGCTGTACTTCTTTTAGTTTTGTTACTTACGCGGAATAACGGCCATTGAACGCCGTTTTCCGGTTTTCAGGTTACTTTCAAACTACTTTCAAACTACTTTCAAACTACTTTCAAACTACTTTCAAACTACTTTCAAACTACTACGCGGCCATACGCGGCAAGAGGTTGCCATGTCCCAAATGCTTCTCCCCCAAGGCTCTGCCAGCGCGATCAGTGAACAGGCGGCCAGTCGCCCGGCAAAAAGTCGTGACGGCGGTTACGCCGACAGTGGTAACGGTGGCAACAGCCGTTACCAGGACGTATTTCGTGAACACACGCAAACCCTGGCACGTCAGGATCAGGCGAAGAACCGTTCTGCCGCTCAGCAGGCGGCTGCAAAAGATGCAAAAGCCGACGCTCAAAAGGCCGATGCAGCGGATACCGCCAAAAAACCTGCGGATGCTGACCTTAGCAGCCAGGCCAAAGCGGATGACGCGGGCAAGGTCAATGAACCCCGCAGCGACAACACCGAGCCTGGGGCTATAACCAACCCGCAGAACAACTCTGCCGAAAATGCCGACACCGCAGACCTGCCCGACCCGGAACCGGTGGCGCTCACCTTTATGGAATTGCAGGCCATGCTAGCGCCGATGGCGTCGGCCCCCGGAGCCGCAGGCGGCGCTGCGGGTATTAACAGCGCCGGCGCCATGCCGGCAGCGGGCATTCCAGGGCAATCGCTGAATCCGCTGGCGGCGCCTGGTGTTATTAAAGCAGGCACCGAGGGCACAGGCACGGGCTTGAGTGCCAGCCAGGCCGCAGGCTTGGCCCTTACTGACACATTGCGCAACGGGGAAAGCCTGCGCCCGGTGGACGGTGCCAATCTGGTGGCCGACAGCCGTCTGCAAGGCAGCGCCGACAGTCTGTTGCAGCAGCCCAACAGCGCCGCTCGGGTGCAGACCGATCCGGCACTGGCTCTGCGCGGTTACACAACGTCTGTAGACGTGCCGGTGGGCCAGGCCGATTGGGGCGACAAAGTGATGGGCAAACTCAGCTGGCTTACCGCGCGCAACATGTCGGTGGCCGAAATCCATCTGTCCCCGGCAGACCTGGGCCCGATGGAAGTAAAGGTGCGCATGCACAACGATCAGGCCAGCATAACGGTGCACGCGGCCAACCCGATGGTGCGTGACCAGCTAGAGCAGCATTCCCATCGCTTGCGTGAGATGCTGAGTGAGCAGGGCGTTTCGCTGGAGCGATTTGATGTGTCTGATCAGTCCCGCCAGCAATCCGGCGAGCAGGGCAATGCTGAAGCCGGCAGTAGCGGTGGTCAGGGCAACCGCGGTGGCAATGGCCTGGCGTCTGAGCTTGGTGGTCAGGACGCCATTTTAGCGGGTGGCCAGCTGGATTTGAGCTGGCGTGGTGAGGTTGACGTGTTTGCCTAGGTAAACTGTTTTGCCCAAGGCTGGGCTTGAACGGTAAACTGCGCGCAATGGCTTATTTGGGCTTCAAAGGACCGATGACTTATGGCAGAGAACACCAGCGCTGATGAACCCGTCGCAAAAAAAAGCAGACTCAAGCCCTTTGTACTGCTGGGTTTTTTGATTTTACTGGCCATTGGTCTGGCTGTGGCCGGTGCGTTCTGGTTTATGAATGGCAGCCTGCCGGGTATGGGTGGTGACGAAACTGCTGAAGAACAGGCAAAAGAACCGAAATTTTTACCCAGCGTTTATCTGGATCTGGAAAAACCCCTGCTGACCACCGTGCAAGCTGACGGCCGCCAGCGTTACGCTCAGGTGCATGTGTCACTGGAAGCAGAAAGCCAGGCGGTGCTGGATGCCGCCCAAGTGCATTTGCCATTGCTGCGCAGCCAGCTGATTCAGCTAATGGGCAGCCGCAGCTTTGATAGTTTGCGTGCCCCGGAGGGCCGGCAGGAGCTGGCACAGGCGATGACTGAAAAGGTCAATGAGCTGTTGGCCAACGAAAACGCAGCCGCTATTCGCCAGGTATTGTTCAGCAACTTTGTTGTTCAGTAGCTTTGTTATTAAGTACTGTCTTTTTCAAAACCGGGCTGCTCAATAATTTTGTGGCTCAGTAAGGTAAGCGTTTGATATAGCCGCCATGCGGCCGGAATCTACACAGCGGAATCGACTATGCAGGACTTGCTGTCTCAGGACGAAATCGATGCGCTCCTTCACGGAGTAGACGACGGTGACATCGACACCGACGACGACACCGACGAAGGCGGCGTAAAAAACTACGATTTGGCCAGCCAGGACCGCATCGTTCGTGGCCGCATGCCAACACTGGAAATGATTAACGAGCGTTTTGCCCGCTATACCCGCATCAGCCTGTTCAGCCTGCTGCGGCGCACCGCCGATGTGTCAACCGGCGGCGTTAAGATCATGAAGTTCGGCGAATACGTGCACACCCTTTATGTACCAACCAGTTTGAACCTGTGCAAAATTCGTCCGTTGCGCGGCACCTCGCTGTTTGTACTGGATGCCAAACTGGTGTTCAAACTGGTGGACAACTTTTTCGGTGGCCAGGGCCGCCACGCTAAAATTGAAGGCCGCGAATTCACGCCTACCGAAAACCGCATTGTGCAGATGATGCTGAATCAGGTGTTCCACGACATGCAGGAAGCCTGGCAGTCGGTGTTGAAAGTGGATTTCGAGTACCTGAGTTCCGAAGTAAACCCGTCTATGGCCAACATTGTCAGCCCCAGTGAAGTGGTGGTGGTAAGCACCTTTCAGATAGAGCTGGACGGCGGTGGCGGCGAACTGCATTTTGCGCTGCCATACTCGATGATTGAGCCCATTCGCGATGTGTTAGACGCTGGCGTGCAAAGCGACATCGACGACACCGACGAACGTTGGGTAAGCGCGCTTCAGGAAGACATCAAGGCAGTGAGTGTGGCGGTGAACTCTACAATCTGCCGGCGCCACATTTCACTGCGCGAAGTGGCCAAGTTTAAAGCCGGTGACATCATACCCATTGAAATGGCAGACCATTTAACCGTCACCGCTAACGGTATTCCGATATATACCGCAACGTTGGGCACCCGCGATGATAAATTGGCACTGAGAATTCACGGACGGGCGACGTTGCCCAAGGTCAAGAAACAACTGAAGGTAGGGCGTACCTAATGGCTGACGATGATAAAACAGACGACCAGACTATGAGCGAAGACGAAAAGCTGGCGGCGGAGTGGGAAGCCGCGATGGGTGAGTCTGGTGGAGATTCCGGTGTAGGGCCTGACCGCACCGAAGATAACTGGGACGAGGCGATGGCCGAGGCGGCTGGCGCTAAGAATAGTGATAAAGAAAACGACAAAAAAAACAACGTGCGCGCAGCGCCCATGGAAGAGTTTGGTTCAGACAGCGTTGACACCTCAAAAGGCTCGCCAGATCTCGACGTGATCATGGACATACCGGTGACCATCTCGATGGAAGTCGGCAATACCATGATTCCCATCCGTAATCTGCTGCAGCTGAACCAGGGTTCGGTGATCGAGCTTGACCGTCTGGCCGGCGAGCCGCTGGACGTGCTGGTGAATGGCACCTTGATTGCCCACGGCGAGGTGGTCATGGTTAACGATAAATTTGGCATTCGCCTGACTGACGTCATGAGCCCGGGCGAGCGCATCAAGCGCTTGCAGAAATAGTATGACGTCAAAACTCTGGCAAGCGGCCCCCGTATTCTGGCTGATGGCGACGTTTCCAGCCATGGCAGAACCTGCTGCGTCGCAGGCGCAAGCGCAAACGCAACTAAGTGGAGCGACGCGCACGCCGGATACCCTGTCTACTCTGGTGAGCCTGGGATTGGGCCTGCTGGCGGTGATTGCCATTATTTACGGCTGTGCCTGGCTGATCCGCCGCATGACAGGCATGACCGGCATGAACAACAGCGCCATTAAAGTGGTATCGGTGATGGCCCTGGGCGCCCGCGAACGCATTGCGGTGGTGGATGTGGCGGGCCAGCAGTTGCTGCTGGGTATTACCCCCAGCACCATTCGCACTCTGCACGTGTTCGATGAGCCGGTGGTGAGTGTAGGCGGCAGCGCGCCCAGCGGTGAATTTGCCCGCAAACTCCAGTCCCTGATGAATAAAACCCAGGTCCCGAATGCCGCGGCCGACAGTTCTGGCAGATCGACCGATGACCGCAAGATTTGAACCTGCGCGCCTTCTAAAGGCGCTATTGCCGTTACTGGCCGTCATCGCTGCCATGGTCTGGGCGCCTCTGGCCCAGGCAGACCTGCCCGGCATACCCGCGTTCACCGTAGAGCCCGGTGCTGGCGAGGGCCAGCAGGAATACTCGGTGACCCTGCAGATTCTGGCGCTGATGACTGCGCTGACGTTTTTGCCGGCGATGCTGATGATGATGACGTCGTTCACCCGCATCATTATCGTATTTTCGATACTGCGCCAGGCCCTGGGCCTGCAATCGGCGCCGTCCAACCAGATTTTGCTGGGGCTGGCGTTGTTTATGACCATATTCATTATGAAACCGGTACTGGAAGAAGCCAATCGGGTAGGGCTACAACCCTATCTGCAGGAAGAAATGACCTCGCTGGAAGCTGTGGAAGCCGCGTCGGAGCCGTTCAAACAGTTCATGCTGGCACAAACCCGTGAGAGTGACCTGGGCCTGTTCATGCGCATGGCTGACGAGCAGTTTGCCGGCCCCGAAGACGTCACATTCTGGGTGTTGCTACCGGCGTTTGTCACCAGCGAGCTGAAAACTGCGTTTCAGATCGGTTTTATATTGTTCATACCTTTTCTGATTATCGACATGGTGGTGGCCAGCGTGCTGATGGCCATGGGTATGATGATGCTGTCGCCGATTATTATCTCGCTACCGTTCAAGATCATGCTGTTTGTGCTGGTAGACGGTTGGGCGTTGATAATGGGCACCCTGGCGGCCAGTTATGGCCTTTAGTGCGCGCGGTGCCGAATGCGATGAAGAGCTAAATGGAGGCCACCTATGACCCCGGAAACCGTCATCGATATTCTGCGCGAAGCGCTGTGGATGATTGTGCTACTGGCCACAGTGATCATTACCCCGGGCCTGGTGATTGGTTTGGTGGTGAGTACCTTTCAGGCTGCCACCCAAATCAACGAACAAACCCTGAGCTTTCTGCCGCGCCTGCTGATTACCCTGATCGTTATTATTGTGATGGGGCCGTGGATGCTGACACAACTGCTGGACCACGCTAACGCGCTCTTCTCCAGCATTCCCTTTTTGATCGGCTGACCCATGCTGCCTACCGAACTCGGTGCCGATCTGATAGGCCAATGGGTTGGCCAGCATTTATGGCCGCTGTTCCGCATTGCCAGCTTTCTGATGGTGATTCCCATTTTTGGTACCCAACTGGTGCCCGCCCGAATACGCCTGGGTCTGGCCTTGTTGATGACCATTATTGTGGTGCCGATGATCCCACCGGTGCCTCAGGTAGAAGCTCTAAGCGCCGATGCGGTGGTGATTACCCTTCAGCAGATATTGATTGGTGTGGGGTTGGGCTTCGCGTTAACCGCTCTGTGGCAGCTGTTCGTGATTGCCGGCCAGATGATTGCCATGCAAATGGGCCTGGGCTTTGCGTCTATGGTGGACCCCGCCAACGGCGTGAACGTGGCGGTGCTGGCGCAAATTTATACCATCACTATCACTCTGCTGTTTCTGGCAATGAATGGCCACCTGGTGGCGTTTGAAGTGTTTATCGAGAGTTTCCGCACCTTGCCCATTGGCCTTGAAGGTTTAGGGCAGGCCGGTGTGTGGCAGTTGGCGCACCGCATCAGCTGGATGTTTGTATCGGCTATGCTGATGGCGCTGCCTGCGGTAACGGCGGTGTTGATTGTCAGTATTTCTTTTGGGGTGATGACCCGCGCCGCGCCGCAGATGAATATTTTCGCCCTTGGCTTCCCCATTGGCTTGATTTTTGGATTGTTTGCTATCTGGGTGTTGCACGCCAATTTTCTGCCGCATTTCGAGGTATACACCCGGCAGACGTTCGATTTCATGCGCGAGTTGCAGCAGTAGTCATAACAGCACCAGCACCAGCACCAGGGTATTTCGATAATGGCCGACGACGACAACAGTCAGGAGAAAACCGAAGAGGCCACCCCCCGAAGGCTGGAAAAAGCCAAGGAGGATGGCGAGACTGCGCGCTCCAAAGAGCTGGCAACGACGGCTGTGTTGATGGCCGGTGCTGGCGGCCTACTGATTTTTGGTAGCCATCTTGGCGCTGCCCTGGAAGCCATCATGCGCGACGCCTTTACCATCGAGCGCAGTGCCATTTTTGATATGCGTCATATGAGCGTGCAGCTGATTGCTTCCGCCAAAGCCGCGGCCTGGGCCTTATCGCCCATTCTGGCTATGCTGCTGGTGGCAGCCATAGCCGGTTCCATCGGCATTGGTGGCTTGCTGTTCAGTGGCAAATCCATTGCGCCCAAGCCTAGTCGTATGAACCCTATAAAGGGTCTTGGTCGCATGTTCTCTGCACGCTCGCTAATTGAGCTGTTTAAAGCCATTGCCAAAGTCGGGCTGGTACTCACTATTGCCATTCTTATTCTGCAAGTACGAACGGTAGACTTGCTGAGTATCTCCGCAGAACCGGCGGTGCCGGCTATGGAGCATGTGCTCTGGACCCTGGGCTGGAGTTTTTTTCTGCTGTCCTGTGCCACCATCATTATTGCTGTGATCGATGTGCCTTTCCAGATTTACGACCACCAGAAAAAGCTCAAAATGACCATGCAGGAAGTAAAAGACGAGCACAAAGACAGCGAAGGCAAACCCGAAGTGAAAGGCCGTATTCGCCAGCTGCAGCGAGAGATGTCGCAGAGACGGATGATGCAGGACGTTCCCACCGCTGACGTGGTCATCACCAACCCGACCCATTACGCGGTGGCGCTGAAGTACGACCAGAACAGCATGGGCGCGCCTATGGTGGTGGCCAAGGGCGGCGACGAACTGGCCTTCAAGATTATGGAAATTGCCCGCGAAAACAAGGTAGAAATTTTGCGCACACCGCCGCTGGCGCGGGCGGTGTATCACAACAGTGATATTGGTCAGGAAATACCAGACGGCCTGTATATGGCCATCGCCCAGGTGCTGGCCTATGTATTCCAGCTGCGCCAGTTCCGCAAAGGCCACGCCGACAAACCCACCATGCCAAACTTCCCGATACCGTCGGATTTGCGACGTGACACCTGATGAGATAGAGGAAATTTATTGTGTCATTTGAAACCCTGATTTTTACCATTAAAGATGGCTACGCCGAGATTCGCTTCAATCGTCCCCATCGTTTAAACGCCGTGGTTGAGCCGTTTTACAAAGATTTACTGGTTGCGTTGAGCCAGGCAGAGGCCGACCCTGAGGTCAGAGCCGTTTTATTGACGGGTGAAGGGCGCGCCTTTTGTGTTGGCGCCGATATGAAAGAGCACGGTTCCGGCGAGCGCAGCCAGTATCAGCGCCGGCAATATCTGCAGTTGGGTAATGATGTTTGCGAGGCGATGTTTCGACTGAGTAAGCCGGTGGTTGCGGCCATTAATGGTTACGCACTGGGTGCGGGGGCCGAAATGGCCTGCTCCTGTGACTTCATATTTATGAGCGAAACGGCAAAAATCGGCTTTCCCGAAGTCAGCATTGGTACCTGTGTCGGCGGCGGTGTGACCAGTTTTCTGCCGCGTTTGGTCGGGTTGGCGAAAGCTCGTGAGCTGATCTTCACCGGCGTTAAAATTGACGGCCCCGAGGCTGAGCGCATTGGCCTGGCAACTCGTTCCGTGGCTGATGAAGCACTGCTTGATGAGGCAGAAGCGTTTATCAAACAGTTGGCCACCAAGGCTCCCATTTCCATGTCGCTGGTTAAAAAACTATTGAACAACGCCTCCCATGCAGATCTGGACGCGCAGCTTCAGCACGAACTGGACGGCGTGTTCATGTGCACGACAACCCAGGACTGGCAGGAAGGTGTGGATGCCTTCGCTCAAAAACGCTCACCAGTCTTCAAGGGCTGTTGATTATGAAAAGTTCACTGCACGATTTCCTGGCACCCGATTCAATCGCGATTCTGGGCGCCTCATCCGACCCCACCAAGCGCGGTTACAAGGCGATGGTTGGGCTCATTAACGACGGCTATGAAGGCGCGATCTACCCGATCAACCCTAAAGCCGATACGATTCTGGGTTATAAAGCCTACCCGTCGATGGAATTGCTGCCGGGTTCGGCGGCTTTGGCGCTGATCTGTACGCCCGCGAAGACCATTCCTGACCTGCTGGCCCAATGTGGCCGCAATGGCACAAAAGGGGCGATTATCCTGGCCAGCGGTTTTGGCGAGGTGGACGAAGCCGGCGCAAAGCTTGGGCAGGAGGTATTGGAAGCCGCTCAGAAAGCGAACGTGCGTATTGTAGGCCCCAACACGTCCGGGGTGTTCAACCTCCACAAAAAAGTAAACCTGCTGGCGCTCGACAACGTTAAGCCCGGCGATATCGGCATTATCTCCCAGTCAGGCAATATGCTGCTGGCCCTGGCGCTCGAGGCGGAAAGTAACGGGCATGTGGGTTTTAGCACCTATGTGGGCCCGGGAAACCAAATTGATTTGGGCTTTGCCGACTACCTTCAGTACCTGGGCGAAGACGAACACACCCGTGTAGCGACCCTTTATGTGGAGGGCTTCAAAGACGGCCGTGTGTTTTTGAACGTTGCCAAAGAAATTGCAAAAACCAAGCCAGTGGTGGTTTATAAGTCCGGGTCAACCGAGGCCGGCCAGAAAGCCGCCAAATCGCACACCGGAGCTTTAGCCGGCAGCTATGCGATGACGGTAGACCTGCTTCGGCAGGTGGGCGTAACCGTGGTCAGCCAGTCTGACGAAATTCTGCCGGTTGCCGAAGGCTTGGGTCTTTTGCAGCAGGCGAATGGCAACCGGGTTGCGATTTTGGCTGACGGTGGTGGCCAGGCAACGATTGCGTCTGATCGCTTGTGTGAAGCAGGGTTGGAACTGGCCGAGCTGTCTGATGCAACGCGATCAGCGCTGCGGGATATCCTTTTTCCACAGGCATCGTTGGTCAACCCCGTCGATGTGGCGGGCAGTACCGACGCGAATCCGAAGTTGTTGGCCGATTGCATGAGTATCCTGATTAAGGATGCGAACGTCGACATGGTGTTCCTGGTGGGCATGTTTGGAGGCTACGGTATTCGCTTTGCGGAAGAGCTCAAGGCGGAAGAGCTTCAAACGGCCGATGCGATCGCCGAGCTGTCTGGCCAGACCGACAAGCCGTTGGTGGTTTACAGTCTTTACAGCCATGTTCGGCCTGAGCCGCTGGTTAGGCTGCGTGAAGCAGGGGTGCCTGTTTACAATTCGATCGAGCACGCAGTTCAGGTGTTGAAAGCGCTGAACGAACGGGGTGCCTATATCGCGCGTAGTCAGCGGGCGGAGCTGGCGCAGCCACTAAGCCCCGATGCCGGCGTTGTGGCAACCTTTAAGCAGGCCCAGAGCAGTGGTCGGGATCTGTTTGAGTTCGAGGCAAAGTCACTGCTGCGCACTTACGGCGTAGACGTGCCGAAAGAGTTGATTGTACGGAACGAAGCCGGGTTTTCAGAGGCGGTTGCCGAGTTCGGTGACACGCCGTTGGCGATGAAAGTTGTGTCCAAAGACATTCTGCATAAATCCGATGCCGGCGGCGTCAAGCTCAACCTCAGTGGCGAGGCAGATTTGCGCCGCGGCCATGCTGAAATTCTGGCCTCTTGCAAGCTCTACAAGGCCGACGCCGAGATAGAGGGTGTTCTGTTAGCGCCCATGGCTCGTAAGGGCACCGAGGTTATCATCGGGGTCAGCCGTGACCCGGTATTCGGGCCGGTGCTGATGTTTGGACTGGGCGGTATTTTTGTGGAAGTTCTGGAAGACGTGGCTTTCCGCGCCATCCCCCTGAGCCGCGATGACGCCCACTCTATGGTAAACCAGATCAAAGCTCGCAAGATATTGGAAGGGGCCCGTGGCGAACCGGCGGTGAGTAAAGACGCGCTGGTCGAGCTGCTGTTGAAAGTGTCCAGTATTGTTGATGCACATTCGGAGATCCTTGAACTGGATCTTAACCCCGTTATTGCCTATGACGACGGTTACGCGGTGGTTGATGCCCGGGTGATCGTTTCTCAGGAGACACCGTTATGAGCCAATTAAATACGAGCCAGCCAAATATAAGCAATCTGCCACAGCTAGTTGATGCACTACTTACTCTTGAGAACCGTGTTGCGACCTTAACCCTCAACCGCCACGACTTACGCAACGCCCTTACCGGGTCTCATCTGATCGACGATATTGTTACCACGGCCGAATGGGTCAATGGCTGCAGCGACGTATCGGTGCTGGTTATTACCGGTGCCGGTTCAGCTTTTAGTGCGGGCGGCAACGTTCGCGACATGGCCGAGCGCGGTGGTGATTTTGCCGGTGATGCAGCGGAATGCGCCGAACGCTATCGCAAGGGCATTCAGCGTATTCCGCTGGTTATGCAGGCTGTCGAAGTGCCAATTATCGCCGCTGTGAATGGTCCGGCCATCGGTGCCGGTTTTGATCTGGCGAACATGGCGGATATCCGCATAGCGTCAGAAAAAGCCAAGTTTGGCGAAACTTTTCTTAACCTTGGAATCATTCCGGGGGACGGCGGCGCCTGGTTGATGCAGCGCCTGATCGGCTATCAGCGGGCTTTCGAGTTAACCTTGTCTGGCCGGATTGTGGATGCGACTGAAGCTAAAGAGCTGGGCATTGTTCTGGACGTGGTGCCGGCAGACGAGCTGATGCCGACGGCCATGAAGTTAGCCGAGCGAATGGCCAGCCAGCCGCCTAAGGCGACTCGAATGACAAAGCGCTTGATGAAAATGGCACAGCGCATGGAGCTGAAAGATTTTCTCGATCTTTGCGCCTGTTTCCAGGGCATGTGCCACAACGAGCCGGAGCACCTGGATGCGGTGAACCGGATGCTGGAGTCGATGGCGCGCAAGTGATCTTGCGTCCCGCAAGCGTCAGACCGACTAGCCAGGGATGGCAAACGGTTTTCTTTCGTTTAGGGCCGGCTCGTTACTTTGACATCCAGGCTGATGGTTTCACCGTTGTCGAACGTCAAGGTAAGCGGCAACGTGCTGCCTTCGACGGGTACGTCCAGAGCCAGGTTTTTGATGTGGCAGTTAACGAGACGAGTATCAGAGCAAGCTTATGACTTGGTCTTTCATATCATCAATCGGCGTGCCCACGTAAAAGAAACCCCGCACACGGCTTTTCGTATCGATAACAAATATTTTTGCGCTGTGGGAGTAAAGGTATCCTTCCTGCTCTTGTTCTTCGCTATCTACGGAAAGCTTTTTAAACTCTGTTGTTACTTTCTCATTGGCAAGCTTGCTGTATTCAGCATGATAAATCTTTGCAACGTGATCAATTTTTTCTTTTTCATCCACCAGGCCAATAAAGCTTGGGTCAAAGTAACTCAGGTATTTGTTCAGGTGTTCCGGCGTGTCGTAGTCCGTGTCTATGCTGATAAAAAGAACTTGCACTCTTTTCCGCTGCTCTGGAGTGAGCCGCTTGATCATCTGACTGATATGGGCAATCGTTGTGGGGCAGATATCAGGGCAATTGGTATAGCCAAAAAATAACATGACCACTTTGTCTTGATAGTCTGACAGGCTGACCTCAACCCCTTTGCTACTATTCAACGTAAAATCGCCGCCTATACCTTTAAGAACCGGCATCTGCGCCATGGCGACGTTGCTGAAAAAGATCATCATCAGGCACAGAATTGCCGATGATATTCCTTTGCCCAGAATAAATCGTGTATTGTTTGTCATAGTTAACTCCTGATAATGCAATGGCCGAGCGCCTTAGCAGCGAACTTCTGCCCCTAGGTCCGTTTTTGGCGCAAGATATTGCTCCGTATAAACGTGCACTGATACTTTGCCGTCTACGACGCTTAAACGCAGGGAGACGCCAATGTCCGCGATTTCAGTTTCACCGTCGCCGTTGATCGCGCTCCATTGATACTCAAATTCAACCTGGTATTGCTGTTCGTCTAACGGGCTTATTTTCAGATTTCTTATCACTCGACGGCTTTGGGTTAACCCTTGCGCCTGCATATGGGCCTGATAGTCAATTATATCCGCTACCTGCGTTTCAGCCAGGTTCACCTGGGCGTCACTCGTGAGCCACTGTGTTAGCGATGCTGAGTCAGGCTCATCCAGCCCTTGAGTCCAGCTATAAAGAAACGCGCGAATTAAATTTGTATCGGCGCTGGCAATGTAGCGAGATTCAAAATCATCGCGCTCATTCATTTCGGTTTCTACCTTGAGCACTTGCTGGTAATCAAGGCTGAAGGTGATCAATTGCTGCATATACTGGCCGGTTACGTGATCGGAGTCCGCAACAGCAGGGTAGAACTCTAAGGTTATGCGTACTTGATGGCTGGCAGGTGGGTTATTTGAAGCTGAATCTTCAGATACGGGCGCTATATCCAGAATCTGGTGTGCGCCTTGGGTCCAACTGCTTTGTGGGTATTCTGCAAAATCGAGCGTGACCTGGGGATGGTTTTGACGCCAGTTTTCGTTGCTGTCCAGTTCGCCGTACCATTGGTATACGCTGGCGTATACTAGATAATCCTTTGCGTTTTCATCGGCTTGTTGGGCTGTGGCGGTTTGGTAAACCATAGCCAGTAACAAAATACCTATTACCCTGAGCATGGCATCTCCCTTCGCATCTGGGTTGCCTCGAATTCGTGGCTTAGAAATGCTATTCCTGAGCCACGAATTCGCGCAATTTCTTTGAGCCATTCTTTAATTAAACAGCTTAAAAAAGCTTCTAAGACCTGATGATTGAAGGCTTGCTAACCTGGGTCATTAAATCATCATTCCATTCGCCGTCCACCTTGATATGGCCGGCAGCACCTTTCATGATGGCTTCAATCAAATTGTGATTTACATAAACATACAGACCAGGTTGCATGAAGGTATATAAAGCTGCTCCAGCACTGCCACCGGCAACGTGCCAGGTTTCTAAATCCCGAGCAGGCCTGTCACCGAACGAACCTGAGTTCCAGACATAATCGCCGTGACCACCAATAATATGTGGACGGGTATCACGGTTAGCCTGGGAGTGTATAAACAGCACGGTTTCGCCAAGCTTGGCGGTCATCGAGTTCTCACCTGTTAATGCCCCAACAGCGCCGTTAAAGACGATATGGGATGGGGTGAGTGTTTTCATCACGTCTAAGGTTTCATTCATGCTGCCTATAACCGTGTCATAAGCTCTGTATTGTCCGGACTCGTCTTGAGGAACGTAGAAGTCTTGCTCGCCAATATAATAGGCTTTGTCGTAGGTCAAGCTGTTACCGTCGCCATCACTCAAGCCTTCACGTGGCAATACC
Source organism: Marinobacter sp. LV10R520-4 (assembly GCF_002563815.1). Lineage (NCBI taxonomy): Bacteria > Pseudomonadati > Pseudomonadota > Gammaproteobacteria > Pseudomonadales > Marinobacteraceae > Marinobacter > Marinobacter sp. LV10R520-4. The sequence continues at coordinate 2,773,895 of NZ_PDJM01000001.1, forward strand.
ATAATGGCGCCATTCATGCCCATGACGACGTGCCAGGGAGTCATTATGCCGCCCGGAGCGCAGTGATATATAAAAGTGCCTATTTTAGTGGCCTTAAATCTGAAGGTGACCTCTTCACCTGGAGACACCAGTGTTAACTCGCCGCCGCCCAAGGCGCCCGTTGAGGCGTGCAGGTCTATGTTATGGGCTAACGAGTTGGTGTCAGGGTTAACCAGGGTCAATTCAATATAGTCGTGCTGGTGGCAAACAATTAATGGCCCGGGAACACTGCCATTAAAAGCGGATACCCAAGCCTTAGTACCATTTTCCAGTTCTATCTGTTTCTCTTCTACGTCAAGGCGCACTTCAATAACTTTAGGCTTACCTTTAGCAACCTGGTCATGCGCAGGCACCATAGGCGGGACTACTAGTACTTGCTTGACTCGCTCTAGCTGATCAGCGGTATAGCTAGCCATACGGTCCACTTTTTTACCGCTTTGAGCTTGAGCTAATGTTGGCACTAACCCTGCTGCAATGCCCGCGCCCAAAACGCCAGCACTGATTGAGCCACTGATAAAGTTACGACGCTGTTCATTAACTGGTGATGATTTTGAGGTTTTGCCTTCCATATCTAGCTCCATGATTCAGTAGCATTTTTCTGCGTGTTGACAGCACAAAATGATCGAGTGAGCCATCGGAATCTGAGCATAGATAAGACGACAAAATTACAATTGACTGAAATCAAATCGATATAATTAGCTTTACCCTAATTGACTGAGATCAAATAAATAAACATTTTGTTAAAAATTGCAGTAGAGAATAGCGGGCTGAATGTGATCCAAAATAGCGTTAGCCGGCGTCGTCGAGCCGTTAAATTGACGCCGCGACGCTTAAGTTGGCCGACCCCCGGGGCGGGGGCCGGGTGCTGATCAGTCTTTCTTTTCGTAAATGGCCTTGCCCCAGGCCTCCCGTGAGCCCGGCAGAATCAGGTTCAGGGCGATGGCCACAATCGCACAAAGCGCGATGCCTGCCAGATGGCCCAGCACCATGCCGCCAATCCCGAATACCAGGGTGACACCTACAATTACCAGGTTGCGCGGCAAGTTCAGGTCTACCTGGTGGCGTATCAGCGTGCTCATGCCCACCACCGCAATAGAACCGAACAGCAGGCACAGAATGCCGCCCATGACCGGTACCGGAATGGTTTGCAGCACCGCACCGAACTTACCCACAAAGGCCAGTACAATGGCAATAACTGCCGCCCACCACATGGTTTTTGGATTGAAGTTGCGAGTCAGCATGACGGCGCCGGTCACTTCCGAATAGGTGGTGTTGGGCGGGCCACCTAGCAGCGAGGCGGCGCTGGTGGCCAGGCCGTCGCCCAGCAGGGTGCGGTGCAGGCCGGGTTTGTCCAAGTAGTTTTTACGGGTGACGTTGCCAATGGCCAGCACGTCACCAATGTGCTCTATAGCCGGAGCGATAGCCACCGGAATCATGAACAGAATGGCTCCCCAGCTAAACTGCGGTGCGGTAAAGTTTGGAATGGCCAGCCAAGGTGCTTGTTGCACCGGCGTCGTATCGACCAGGCCCATTATGGCTGCCAGGCCATAGCCCACCAGTACGCCAAACATGATTGGGATCAGGCGGAAAATACCTTTTGCCCACACCGAAGCGCCTACGGTGCACACCAACGAAATCATCGCAATCCACAGCGCGGTGTTTTCCGCAATCAGCTGAACGCTGCCGTCACCGGTGCGGCCAGACGCCATGTGCACCGCTACCGGTGCCAGCCCCAAGCCAATCACCATAATTACCGGGCCAATCACCACCGGTGGCAGCAGGCGGGTAATAAAGCCGGTACCGCGGACTTTTACCAGGGCGCTCAGAATAATGTACAAAATACCCGCCGCCATCAGGCCGCCCATGGTTTCTTCCATGCCAAATTTGCCTTTGGAGGCAATTACCGGGGCAATAAAGGCAAATGACGACGCCAGAAAAATCGGAATCTGACCACCGGTCACAATGTGAAAAATAATGGTGCCAAGGCCTGCAGTGAAGAGCGCGACATTCGGGTCCATGCCTGTGATCAGTGGCATCAGCACCAGTGCGCCGAAGGCCACCAACAACATCTGGGAGCCAGCTAACGCTTGCTTCCACACTGGCTCATGAAAAGATTCGTCGACAGGCTGGTTGTTAGCGTCGTTAACATGCTTGTTAGCGTGCTGGGACATGTTTAAACGTCCTTCTGCTTAGTGCCGAAAATCTTGTCGCCGGCGTCGCCCAAGCCAGGCAGGATATAGCCTTTTTCATTCAGGCCGTCGTCGATGGAGGCGGTGTAGATAGACACATCCGGATGCGCAGCCAGAACCCGTTTCACGCCTTCAGGGGCGGCCACCAGAATCAGCGCGCGAATGTCGGTGCTGCCGGCTTTTTTCAGCAAATCAATCGTCGAGATAATTGAGCCACCGGTGGCCAGCATGGGGTCGATAATCAGCGCCATGCGTTGGTCCAGTTCACCCACCAGTTTTTCCATGTAGGTGGTGGCTTCCAGGGTTTCTTCGTTGCGGATCTGGCCTACCACGCTCACCCGTGCCGCGGGCAAGAGCGCCAGTACGCCGTCCAGCATGCCAATGCCGGCGCGCAGAATCGGTACGATGGTCACTTTTTTACCCTGAATCTGTTCAATGGTGACCGGCCCGGCCCACCCGTCAATTTGCTGTTTTTTCAGGGTCATGTCTTTGGTGGCCTCGTAGGTCAGCAGCGTACCCAGTTCCTGCGCCAGTTCACGAAAATTCTTGGTGCTGATATTGGCACGGCGCATCAGGCCAATTTTGTGCTGTATCAGAGGGTGTTTTACTTCGTGGATGGGCATGGCGGTCACCTGTTTGTCGTGATAATTGAGGGCGCGGGGTCGTTCACAAAGGCAACGACACAAAATGGCGAAAGGATACCGTATCTGGTGGTTTTCGTCAGGCTGCCGGCAGTAGAAAGTTGTAGGGGATTTCCTAAGGATTGGTATGGTTTTTGCGGTGTAACTGTTCAAACGCGCAAAAGCGCCAGAAATCAGGTCAGATCAGACCGATTTAGATCAATCTAGAGAGAAATCCGGCATGGATCGAGCTTTAGTCTTTAATAACGTCAAATCCCTGGCGAAGGGGAACCTCGGGGTTCCACTGATGCTGATGGGCCTGCTGGGCATGATGATTCTGCCTGTGCCGGCGTTTTTGCTGGACGTGTTTTTTACCTTCAACATAACCCTGTCCATCGTGATTCTGTTGGTGTGCGTGTACGCCCTGCGGCCGATGGATTTTGCTGCGTTCCCCACGGTTTTGCTGCTGGCGACCTTGCTGCGCCTGGCGCTTAACGTCGCATCTACCCGTATTGTGCTGCTCGAAGGCCATAATGGCGGAGATGCGGCCGGTAAAGTCATTGAGTCTTTCGGTGCGGTGCTGATTGGTGGTAACTACGCGGTTGGCCTGGTGGTGTTTGCCATCCTGATGATCATTAACTTTCTGGTGGTCACCAAAGGTGCCGGCCGGGTGTCGGAGGTGAGCGCCCGATTTACCCTGGACGCTATGCCCGGCAAGCAAATGGCCATCGACGCCGACTTGAACGCCGGTTTGATCAACCAGGAAGACGCCAAATTCCGCCGTAGAGAAGTGGCCGAGGAGGCCGATTTCTACGGTTCTATGGACGGTGCTTCGAAATTTGTGAAAGGCGACGCGGTCGCGGGCCTGCTTATTCTGGCCATTAACATCATTGGCGGGATTGCCATTGGTATGGCTCAGCACGGGCTGGATTTCGGCCTGGCGGTGGAGCGTTACGCGCTGCTGACCATCGGTGATGGCCTTGTGGCCCAAATTCCGTCGCTGCTGTTGTCTACGTCGGCGGCGATTATGGTCACCCGTACCACCTCCAGCCAGGATATGGGCAGCCAGATTCTGCAACAAATGTTCGATGTGCCCAAAGCTCTGGCTATTGCTGCCGGTATTCTGATTTTGCTGGGCCTGATTCCTGGTATGCCTCACGTAGCATTTCTGGGGCTGGGTTCGATGGCGGCGGCGGCGGCCTGGTTTACCTGGAAGAAAAATCAACAAACGGTAGAAGAGGATGGCAACTTTCCGGCACGTGGCGGTGCAAGTACTGGCGGCCGTGCCAGCGGTGGTGAATTGGTCAGCGGCGACAACGGTAGCGATTCTCTACCGGCACCGGCAGAGAATCGCGAGCTGGGCTGGGACGACGTCGCCACCGTAGACATTGTTGGCCTGGAAGTCGGTTACCGGCTTATTCCGTTGGTGGATAAAAGCCAGGGCGGGCAGCTGCTTAGCCGTATTAAAGGCGTGCGTAAAAAGTTGTCCCAGGATCTGGGTTTTTTGATGCCCTCGGTGCATATCCGCGACAACCTGGACTTAATGCCCAACGTTTACTGCATCACCCTGATGGGCGTCACCATTGCCGAAGCGGAGATTCACCCGGAGCGTGAGCTGGCCATCGACCCCGGCCAGGTGTTTGGCAAAGTGGAGGGTATAGAGGGCAAAGATCCGGCTTTTGGCCTTGATGCCATCTGGATAGAACCAGAGAAAAAAGACCAGGCCCAAAGTCTGGGCTACACCGTGGTAGACGCCAGCACCGTGGTGGCTACTCACCTGAATCAGGTTCTGCAGACCCACGCCTACGAGTTGCTGGGCCATGAAGAAGTGCAGAAGTGGCTGGACCAACTGGAAAAAGTATCGCCGAAACTGGCGGAAGAGCTGGTGCCCTCAGCGGTAAACATCAGCGTGTTGCTGCGAGTGCTGCAGAATCTGCTGAAAGAAGAGGTGCCAATTCGCGATATGCGCTCTATCGCCGAATCCATAGTGAACCTGCACCCACGCAGTCAGGATCCGAAAGCTTTGACCACAGTAACCCGCCAGGCCCTGCGGCGGATGATTGTGCAGAGCATCGTTGGTAACGAATCCGAAATACCGGTGATTACCCTGGATCCAGATCTGGAACAGTTATTGCTTAAGTCTGTGCAGCAGAGTCAACAATCCGGCGCCCAGGACGATATCGGGCTAGTGCTAGAGCCGAACATGGTGGAAAAACTCCAGCGTTCATTGCAAGACAGCGTGCAACGCCAGGAAGTGCTCGGTAAACCAGCGATTCTGCTGGTGTCCGGCCCGCTGAGGCCGGTGCTGGCAAAGTTCGCCAGTTACGGCATAGAACGCCTGCACGTACTGTCTTATCAGGAAGTGCCGGATAACAAACAGATTACCATCGTAGCGTCGGTAGGCCAGTAAAGGCGCAGACGACACACGGATAACGCCAGCCGCGTTCCCGGCAAAGGATGAACAAGTATGAAAGTAAAACGTTTTTTTGCACCCACAATGGCCGCAGCCCTGAAACAGGTCAGCGAACACATGGGGCCGGATGCGATGATACTTTCCAACCGCCGGGTAGACGGCGGCGTTGAAATTGTGACGGCCCTCGATTACGACGAAAACATGGCGCGCCAACGCTTAGGTGACAAAGCGATGGCAGCCACCAGCGGCACCCATCTGGCCGAGCTGCAGGCAGACCAGCAGCGCCACCTGGAAGACGAGCTTGGCCGCTCCCGTGATCGCATCCGCGGTGTGCGCGAGCAGCGCGCCGGAAGCGAGGCCGGTTACGGCTCCATTGCTGAAACTGTTAATGGCTTTGCCGATATGACCAGCGCAGATCCGTTTGCAGAGGGCGGCAGAACCTTGCCGGCCGGCGCTGACGGGCGTAGTGAAAACGCCGCAGCGCAAAGCGCTCAGCCTGCGGGTTATGCCGGGGAACTGGCGGCCATGCGTTCTGAAATAAGCAGTCTGCGCGAGCTGATGAGCGGTCAGGCTGCGCCTGCCGCGGTAAAAGACACCAGTGCCGGCGCCAATATTACAGCTCTTCAGCAGCGCTTGGCAGAACGCCTGGGTGAGTTTGGCTTAAGCCGCAAGTTGTCCGACAATCTCGCCCGCCGTCACCAGTCCGGGCGCCTGGAAGATGGCTGGAAGCAGTCTCTCAAAATGCTGGTTAACGGCGTGCGTACCTCGCGCCAGGAATGGCTGGATGAAGGCGGCGTATTTGCCCTTGTGGGACCTACCGGAGCGGGTAAAACCACTACCATCGGCAAACTTGCGGCTCGCTACGTGCTGCGCCACGGCGCCGACTCCCTAGCGTTGATTACCACCGATCGTTATCGGGTTGCGGCGCACGAACAATTGTTTGTGTTTGGCCGTATTCTTAGCGTTCCGGTACGGGTGGTTGATGAAAGCCACCCGCTGGATGAAATTCTGGATGAGTTGTCTGACCGTCGCCTGGTGTTGATTGATACCGCCGGGCTGACCAGCACCGATCGGGGCTATCAGGAGCAATTAGCCGAGCTGGTCCGCAGTCATCACAAAATCCGTACACATTTGGTGGTGTCTGCCACCAGCCAGCCGCGGATTATGAAATCCGTATGGCATTGCTATAAGATGGCAAACCTTGCCGGTTGTGTGATTACCAAGATCGATGAGGCTTTGACTCTGGGCGAAGTGCTGGGATTTGTTATGGAAACCAGTCTGCCGGTGGCTTGGTACACCGACGGCCAGAAAATACCCCAAGACTTGCACCCGGCGAAAGCGCTTGCTCTGGTGCAACTCGGTGTAGAACGTATGAAGGGTTTGCGGCAGGAGGAAGCCGTTGCCAGCGGGTCTTGAACACGCCGATTGTAAAAGCAGCAAAGCAAGCGGGCGGTACAGAACAGTGGGCAGCGGCAACGTCCGTTCCCGGTCAAACATGGCAAGAGGCCATCATCAATATGAGTAAAGCACATCCGGTTCAGGTAATTGCGGTCACTGGCGGTAAAGGTGGCGTTGGCAAAAGTAATGTGTCGGTCAACCTGAGCATTGCTCTGGCACAAAAGGGCCGTCGAGTGGTGCTGTTAGACGCCGACCTGGGGCTTGCCAATATCGATGTGCTGCTAGGCTTGAAAGTCAAACGCAATCTGCAAGACGTACTCAATGGCGACTGCGATTTGCGTGACGTGTTGGTAGATGGCCCCGGCGGCATCAAGATTGTGCCAGCCTCATCAGGTACCCAGCGCATGACCCAGCTCAGTGCCATGGAGCACGCCGGGCTGATTCACGCCTTCAGTGACATTGCCGACCAGATCGACGTACTGATTGTGGATACGGCCGCAGGCATCTCCGAATCGGTGGTCAGCTTTTTGCGGGCATCCCAGGAGCTGCTGTTGGTGGTGTGCGACGAGCCTACGTCGATTACCGACGCCTACGCCTTAATAAAGCTGATGAACCGCGATTACCGCACCAACCGCTTCCGGATTCTGGCCAATCAGGTAAACACCGAACAAGAAGGCCGGCTTTTGTATGAAAAACTGACCCGGGTTACAGAACGTTTCCTGGATGTGGCGTTACAATATGTAGGTATAGTGCCTTTCGACGAGGCCGTTAAAAAAGCGGTGCGGCGCCAGAAAGCGGTGTTGGAAGCTTACCCGCAAGCAAAGGCCTCGTTGGCTATTAGGGCTTTGGCTGAAAAAGTGGACAGTTGGCCGCTGCCATCATCGCCGCGGGGCCATCTCGAATTCTTTATAGAGCGGCTGGTCGAAGTTTAAAACACATCCCGTACAAAAAGCGGATTTATGACATTGGCGAAAGATCTCGGAGTCTACAAACGGTCGGGTGTTTCAGGCGCGTCCCGGCTGATTGAAGAGCACGCGTCCCTGGTCAAGAAAATTGCCCTCCACCTGCTGGCGCGATTGCCCGCCAGCGTTCAGCTGGAAGATCTGATGCAGGCTGGCATGATTGGCTTGCTTGAGGCGTCGCAGCGCTACGCCACGGGCAAAGGTGCGACCTTTGAAACCTACGCAGGTATTCGAATCCGTGGTGCCATGGTGGACGAAATCCGCAAAGGCGACTGGGTGCCGCGTTCGGTGCATAGAAATTCCCGGCGCATTTCCAAAGCTATCAAGGCTGTAGAGGACCGCGAGGGCCGCGAAGCCCAGGATGCCGAAGTGGCTGCCGAGCTGGATATGACGCTTTCGGAATATCACAGTTCCCTGGCTGATTCCAACAGCGGCCGGCTTTTTAGTCTGGATGAGCTCAATGAATCCGGCGAGCTGCCGATAGAACATTCAGAGACGGATGATAATCCGCTGCACGGGGTGTCAGAGTCGGCGTTTCGTAACAGTTTGGCGGCGGCCATTGAAACCCTGCCAGAACGTGAAAAACTGGTGCTGAGCCTGTATTACCAGGAAGAGTTGAACCTGAGGGAAATCGGTGCTGTGCTGGACGTCAGCGAAAGCCGGGTCAGCCAGATTCACAGCCAGGCTGCCTTGCGCTTACGTAGCCGGTTAGCCGACTGGAAAACGGACCCTACATAATTCTAGCGCCTGCAACCCGCGAGTTGCAGGCAGTGATGCAACGAGATTCGACTAGATTCCACCGATTGGAGGTCCTCTTGGACAAAAATATGAAAATTCTCATTGTGGACGACTTTTCCACGATGCGGCGCATTATCAAAAACCTGCTGCGTGACTTGGGCTTCACCAACACCGACGAAGCCGACGATGGCAATACGGCAATGCCGATGCTGAAAACCGGCAAGTACGACTTCCTGGTGACCGACTGGAACATGCCCGGCATGTCCGGTTTTGACCTGCTCAAGATTGTTCGCGCCGACGATCAGCTGAAAACCCTGCCGATCCTGATGGTGACGGCCGAAGCCAAGCGCGACCAGATTGTCGCTGCAGCGCAGGCCGGTGTGAACGGCTACATTATAAAGCCGTTCACTGCCGCCGTTCTCAAAGAAAAAATCGAAAAAATCTTTGAGCGAATTCAGTAACCGGAGAGTGGATACAAACCATGAGCAATTCAACAGGCGAGCGCCATGCCCTGGAACCAGAGCTGACGGAAAAATTAAAGCAACAGTCTGAACAGCTGGTTGAGAGCGTGCGCGCGGGCGATTATTCCCGCGCTATGGCGATGATCAGCGAGCTTGCAGAAGTGCGAGATCAGGGCTTGTACCACGAAGTAGGGCGGCTAACCCGCAGCCTGCATGAAGCCATGCGTAATTTTCAGATTGATCCGCGCAACCCCGAACAGCAAGAAGCTCTGTCAAAAATGACCGACGCCTCCGATCGTCTGGAATACGTGGTGAAAATGACGGGTCAGGCGGCGAATCGCACCATGGATCTGGTAGAAGAAAGCATGCCGGTCGCCCGTCATTTTCAAGACGAAGCCCAAGATCTGCACCAGCAGTGGCAGCGCCTTCGGCGGCGGGATATGGCACCGACCGAATTCCGCGAGTTGCACGCTCGCATGGACCAGTTTTTGGCGGCGTTGAACACCGACGCCGGCAAGCTGTACGGTAACCTCTCAGAAATTTTGTTGGCTCAGGATTATCAAGACCTGACAGGCCAGGTTATTCAAAATGTGGTCACCCTGGTGCGTGAAGTGGAAGACAACCTGGTGAGCCTGGTGGTGATGGCAGGCCACGTAGACCAGTTGACCGGTACAGTGCACCAGATTGAGGACAAACAGCCCTCGGCTGAACAGGGTGTGGGTCCGCAAATGCAGCCTGAACAACGCAAAGATGTGTTGTCGGGTCAGGATGACGTGGATGACCTGTTGTCCAGTCTTGGTTTCTGAGCAATGAGGAACAAACATGTCGTTTGATGGCGATGAAGAAATCCTGCAGGACTTTCTGGTTGAAGCCGGTGAGATTCTTGAACTGTTGTCTGAGCAGCTGGTGGATCTGGAGCAGAATCCTGACGACAGCAATTTGCTGAATGCCATCTTCCGTGGTTTTCACACGGTCAAAGGCGGCGCTGGTTTTTTGCAGTTGGATGCCCTGGTGAACTGCTGTCACTCGGCGGAAAACGTATTCGATACCCTGCGCAATCACAAGCGCAAAGTAACCTCTGAACTGATGGACGTCGTGCTGGAAACTCTGGACAACGTGAATGCCATGTTCGAAGAGGTGCGCCAGAGCGAAGCGCTCACACCGGCGCCGCAGGAACTGATTGATCGGCTGGATCAGCTGGCTTTGCCCGAAGGCGAGGTTGCTGTCCATTCAGCTGTGCCCGACACAGCACCGACCAGCGCCGACCAGGGTGACATTACCGATGACGAATTCGAGCAGCTGCTCGACGCCCTGAACGGCGACGAACCAGCACCAGCGGCTGCCAGCGAAACCAGTGCGGACAGCCCGGTTGCAAGCGGCAATGGCGACATCAACGACGACGAATTCGAAGCACTACTAGACCAGCTTCACGGTAAAGGTAAGTTCGCCGGCGCCCCGGCAGCCGCCAAAGAAACTGCTGCTGAGGCCAGCAGTGCCCAGCCAGCCAATATCTCTGACGACGAATTCGAAGCACTGCTGGACCAGCTTCATGGCAAGGGTGGCCGTCCGACAGCGGCCGCTGCGGCTGCGTCCGCAGCGCCAGCGTCTGTTAAAAAACCGGAAGCGGCCAAGGTTTCAGCAGCGGCCAAAGCTTCAGCCGAGCCGGCACCCGCCAAAGCGCCGCCCCGCGATGCGGCCCCGGCCGCTCCAGAAACCAGCGTGCGGGTAGACACCAAGCGCCTGGACGACATTATGAATATGGTGGGCGAGCTGGTGCTGGTGCGAAACCGCCTGCAACGCCTGAGTGACCAAAGCGAAGACGAACAGATGCACAAAGCAGTGGCCAATCTGGATGTGGTCACCACTGACCTGCAGGCTGCCGTTATGCAAACCCGCATGCAGCCCATCAAGAAAGTGTTTGGCCGTTTCCCGCGGGTGGTACGTGACCTTGCCCGCAGCCTGAAAAAAGAAATCAATCTGGTGATGCACGGCGAAGACACCGATCTTGACAAGAATCTGGTGGAAGCACTGTCAGATCCGTTGGTGCACCTGGTGCGCAACTCGGTGGACCACGGAATTGAAAGCCCGGAAGAGCGGGAGCGGGCCGGCAAGCCCAGAACCGGCACCATTACCCTTTCGGCCGAGCAAGAGGGTGATCACATCCTGCTGTTGATCACCGACGACGGCGCCGGCATGAACGCCGAGGTGTTGCGCCGCAAAGCAGTCGAAAAGGGCATGTATGACCAGGATGGCGCAGACCGGCTGACCGATCAGGAATGCTACAACCTGATATTTGCCGCCGGCTTTTCCACCAAAGACCAGATTTCCGATGTGTCTGGCCGTGGTGTGGGTATGGACGTGGTGAAAACCAAAATCAGCCAGCTCAACGGCCAGCTTAGCGTGGTGTCAAAGCTGGGCGAAGGCTCAAGCATTGTGATCAAAGTGCCACTGACCCTGGCCATCATGCCTACGCTGATGATTATGCTTGCTGATCAGTCGTTCGCACTGCCGTTGGTTAACGTGGTGGAAATTTTCCACCTTAATTTGAGCAAGACCAACGTGGTAGATGGCCGCGAGTGTGTTGTTGTACGCGACAAGGTATTTCCCCTGTTCCACATCAAGCGTTGGCTCATTCGTGGCGGTGCTGGAAACGTTGAGCCGGAAAACGGCCACGTGGTGATTGTGTCTATGGGTACCCGCCAGGTCGGGTTCGTGGTTGACCAGCTGGTAGGCCAGGAAGAAGTGGTGATTAAACCTCTTGGCCGCGGGCTTCTGGGTACGCCGGGTATGGCTGGCGCCACCATTACCGGCGATGGCCGGATCGCGCTGATTATCGATGTGCCCAGTTTGCTGCAGCATTACAGCTAACACCGATTTGTTGTTGATTAGCCGACGCTTAATCGTCGGAATGCCGCCGGCCTGGCGGATGGCTGGCATCGCCCGGAGAAGTAAATGACGGTTTCTGTGCTGATTGTTGATGATTCCAGTTTCTTTCGCAAACGCCTGAGTGAAATTCTTGGCGCGTCTGGCCAGATTACCGTGGTTGGTACCGCCAGCAACGGCCGCGAAGCCGTAGAGCAAGCGGAAAAACTGCGTCCTGACGTGATTACCATGGATTACGAAATGCCGGTCATGGACGGGATTACGGCCGTGCGGGAAATACTGCGCAAACATCCGATACCGGTGCTGATGTTTTCGTCGCTTACTTATGAAGGTGCGCGGATAACCCTGGATGCGCTGGAAGCTGGAGCCGTGGATTTCCTACCCAAGAATTTCGAGGAAATTGCCGGTAACAGCAGTCAATTACAAAAAATTCTGGTGGAACGTGTTGTTAGTATCGCCCGTAGCCGTCCTGGCAGCGCTGCGAGTATTCGCGCTCGTGGGCCACACGTGTCAACCATTGAAACTGCGGCTGATCGCGCAGTGGCTCCAACGCTACAGCGGCGCCCATTAGTTGATCGCCCCGCCGCAGCAGCGGTTGCAAGCCCGGAGCGCTATCAGCGGCGTACGCCACCCAGGCACTACACAGTGGTGGCGATCGGCACCTCGACCGGTGGCCCGGTGGCTCTGCAAAATGTACTCATCGGCCTACCCGCCAGCTTTCCCGCGCCGCTGATTCTGGTGCAGCACATGCCCGCCAGTTTCACCCAAGCTTTTGCCGAGCGCCTGAACCGGTCTTGCCAAATACAGGTGCGCCAGGCAGAAGACGGCGATCTGTTGCGCCCCGGCCTGGCTTTGCTGGCACCCGGCGGCAAACAGATGATGGTGGAAAACCGCGGTGGCCAAAGTCGGATACGCATATTACCCGGCGATGACCGGCTCAATTATAAACCTTCGGTGGATGTCACCTTTGGTTCGCTGGCGCGCAGCTTTCCCGGTAAAACCTTGGGCATTGTTTTAACGGGCATGGGCGCAGATGGCCGGGAAGGCTGCCGCATGATGAAACAGAGCGGCTCGATTGTGTGGTCGCAGGATGAAAAAAGCTCGGTGATTTACGGCATGCCCATGGCGGTGGCCAAAGCCGGATTGAGTGACGAAATCCTGGCGCTGAACGACGTTTGCCAGCGGCTTAAAGATGGAGTCAGCTGATGGATGTGCTTAGCCTTCTTGGCGTTATCCTGGCGTTTGTCGCGATTTTGGGGGGCAATCTGCTTGAAGGCGGTGCACTGGCTTCCCTGTTCAACGCGCCGGCGGCGCTGATTGTTATTGGCGGTACCCTGGCGGCCACCATACTGCAAACCTCCTGGCCGGTTCTGAAACATGCGTTCAGCCAGTCCCGCTGGGTGTTTGTGCCGCCGTTTGTCAGCCTGGAAGACGGCCTTGATAAAGTTGTGAACTGGAGCGTTATCGCCCGCAAAAAAGGCCTTCTGGGGCTTGAGGGGCTAGCAGAAAGCGAGCCGGAGCGGTTTGTGCAAAAAGGCTTGCTGCTGTTGGTCGACGGCGCCGAAAGCAACACCATTCGCAGCATCATGGAAGTAGAGCTGGACACCCGGGAGCAGCGGGATCTGGATTCGGCGCGGGTGTTTGAAGCCATGGGTGGCTATTCGCCCACCATCGGCATTATTGGTGCGGTGATGGGGCTGATTCAGGTAATGACCAACCTGGAAGACCCGCAGTCACTGGGCAGTGGCATAGCCACCGCTTTTGTTGCCACCATCTACGGGGTGGCGTTGGCTAACCTGCTGTTTTTCCCGGTGGCCAATAAACTGCGCGGGCTGGTGCGCGAGCGCACCCGCTACGAAGACATGATAATCGAAGGCCTTATTGCCATCGCTGAAGGTGAAAACCCGAAATCCATTGAAATCCGCTTGCGTGGATTTCTTCCCTGGTAGCGAGTGTTAATGGCTTATGCGACGCCGCAAACCGCCCCAAGACGATTTTCACAACAAAGAGCGTTGGCTCATTTCCTACGCCGACTTCATTACCTTGCTGTTCGCGTTTTTTGTGGTGATGTATTCGGTGTCTTCGGTTAACGAAGGCAAATACAAGGTGCTGTCGAATACTTTGACCGGTGTTTTCAACGCCCCGGAGCGCTCGGTTGTGCCAATTACCGTTGGCGAACAGCAGGTTGTTGGTGGGCGCACTGAAAGCGATGCCGTCATCGCGCCTGTGGTTACCGAGGCACCTGTCAGTTCGTCAGCGCCGGACAGCGCCGGCCGGTCGCGTGGGCTTCAGGAGCTGGCCGGCCAGCTCGGGTTGGAGTTTAGTGAACTGATTGAGACGGGCGTGATATCTCTGAACACAGATGATGAGTGGTTGCAGCTGAATTTGCCCAACAGCCTGTTGTTTGGCAGCGGCGACGCTGAACCCCATTACGACTCCTTCGCAGTGATGGAAAAAATTGCGGGCGTGCTGCGCGACACCGACAACGCCATTCGCATTGAAGGTTTTACCGATAACTTGCCCATTCGCAGTGGTCGCTTTCCGTCAAATTGGGAGCTGTCGGCTGCCCGCGCGTCGGTTTTGGTGCGCATGCTGGTGATGGAGGGTATCGACCCGGCGCGGCTGGCGGCGGTGGGGTATGGCGAACATCAGCCGGTGGCGCGCAACGATACCGACGAAGGCCGTCGCCGTAATCGCCGCGTGGTGCTGCTGATTTCCCGCGATGCCAACATTCGCGGTGCTATACGATGAACCTGGCACGATTTCTGTAGTCTTTCTTTTAAAGAAGAGTGAACAGCGCTTTTTCAGTAGCGAACCACAACACAACGGCAATGTATTGCCGTGTGAAATGCCGGGGGCAGGCAGGAGAATCAAACGTGCGAATTTGGGCAGTGGCTAATCAGAAAGGCGGGGTGGGTAAAACCACCACCGTGGTTGCCTTGGGCGACCTGTTGGTAAGCCGTGGTAAGCGTGTGCTGATGCTGGATATGGATCCGCACGGTTCGCTCACCAGCTGGTTTGGTTATGACCCAGACCGCCTCAAGCACAGCCTGTTTGATCTGTTTCAGCACCAGGGAAAAGTACCCGAAGGCCTGCCTTCACAGCTGATTACCGACACCGGCGTGCCTAATCTTACGTTACTGCCGGCCAGCACTGCCCTGGCAACCCTGGAAAGGCGGATGATCGGTGCTGAAGGCATGGGTCTGGTGGTTTCCCGCGCGCTGGCGCAGCTGTGGGATGATTTTGACTATGTGCTGGTGGATAACACCCCAACATTGGGCATGCTGATGGTTAACGGCCTAGCGGCGGCAAGCCATTTGATTATTCCGGTGCAAACCGAGTTTTTGGCCATTAAGGGTCTTGAGCGCATGTTGCACACCCTGCACATGATTAGCCGTTCGCAGAAAAATCCCCTGAGCTATACCATTGTGCCCACTCTGTTTGACCGCCGAACCCAAGCCTCGAATAAAAGCCTGAATATGCTGCGTGATACCTATCCGCATCAGCTTTGGCGTTTTGCCATACCGGTAGACACAAAGTTCCGGGATGCCAGCCAGGCTGGGTTGGTGCCCTCAGCGGTAGACACCAACACCCATGGAGTGCGCGCTTATCGCCGCCTGCTTGACGATTTAATGGCGCAAACCGGTACCTGGCGGGAGCCGTCTGGTGGCTGACAAAAAAATGACACAGCTGGCGGATCCGCAAGCCGCCATCGCCAGTTATCTGGACGACCTGCTGCATACCGCCACCGACCAGGCGCTTCAGCAGGATACGCAGGCGCAAGTCGTTGTTGCCAGACCGACGGTGGTAATAACGCCACGGCCGCTGCCGGTTAAGCCAGAACCGGTGATTGCTGAGCCGCAGGCAAGGCCGGAGTGGGCCGAAAAGCCATTTGAATGTCTGATTTTTACCGTGGCAGGCTTGCAGCTGGCGGTACCCTTGGTGTTGCTAGGCGCCATTCACCGCATTGAAGACGACATAATGCCGATGCCCGGAAGTCCGTCCTGGTATATGGGCATTCGCCCGGCCCGGGACAAAAACCTGCGGGTGGTCGACAGTGCCGAGTGGATTATGGCGGGTCGGGCGCCGGCAAACGCACGCGCTAATTATCGGTTTGTGATACACCTTAACAACAGTAACTGGGGACTGGCTTGTGATAATGTAGCTCAATCCTTTACTTTGAGCCCTCAGCAGGTGCGCTGGCGCACGTCGCGTAGCAAGCGGCCATGGCTGGCAGGCACAGTGATTGAGCAGATGTGCGCGCTGCTAGACGTTCAGAGCATGGCGCATCTGCTGGTTCGTGCCGAGCGCGAACAGCACCTGGATTTAAGCTGAACAGGCCCGGCGAGTGTTCAGTGCTAACAAAGTTTAGTGCTGGCACGATTCATGCCCCTTAAATAGCGTATAGGGGCGCTAATGATGATTTTTTGACGGTCAGGCTGCCTGCACGGCAGCCGCATATGGAGATTTAACACAATGGCAGCCCCAAGCGGACAGCAAAATCAGACCAAGGATGACCAGGTACTGCAGTATGTGACCTTTCGTCTGGATGATGAAACTTACGGCATCAACGTAATGCAGATTCAGGAAGTGCTGCGTTACAGCGAGATTGCACCGGTACCGGGTTCACCGGACTACGTTCTGGGCATCATTAACCTGCGCGGCAACGTGGTAACGGTGATTGATACCCGTCGGCGTTTTGGCTTGAACGATGCCGACATCACCGACTCAAGCCGTATTGTGGTGATGGAGTCTGCCGATCAGGTGATGGGTATTCTGGTAGATTCGGTGGCCGAGGTGGTTTACCTCAAGTCCAGTGAAATTGAAACCGCGCCCAATGTGGGCAGCGAAGAAAGTGCCCGCTTTATTCAGGGCGTGTGTAACAAAAATGGCGAACTGATCATTCTGGTCGAGTTCGACAAGATGCTGACAGATCACGAATGGGCGGATATCTCGACGCTGTAAGGGTCTTGGGCCGGCAGTGAACGCAGATCGACGCCCTGACGCACACCAAGGAGACGTTGCTATGTTTGCTGATGTATTTGCCGAGATTCCCCAATGGGTGCCCTGGATTCTGGTCGCTACAGCTCTGTCTTTGCTGGTGGCTCAAATTGTCTTGCAAGGGCGGCAGTTGCGGGGGTTGCAGGCGGCGCTAAAAAGCCGATGTGACATTCTTGGCCGCGAACTGCACGCCACTGCCAGCACCGGAATGGGGGTTGGCCAGCGCTTGGTAGCCTGCGAGCGCCAACTGCACGAACTGCGAACCACCATCGAAGAAATGCGCCAGAACGATCCGTTGCGGGTGTCTTACGACGAAGCCGCACGGCTGGTTGATCTTGGCGCCGATATCGACGACCTGATGAACACCTGCGGCATTTCCCGGCCCGAGGCAGAACTGGTGTCTGCCCTGAAGAAACGCCAGGCAGCCTGACCCCCGGTTTCTGGCGTTATTGACCGGCGTCTTCCGGTGTCAGACCCCGTATGTGAAAGGCGAAGGCCAGAATTTCTGCCACCAGCTGGTACAGCTGTTCGGGAATTTCCTCATTCAGGGACAGCCGCGCCAGGGTGCTGGCCAGCTCGGCGTTTTCGTATAAGGGCACCCCGTGTTCACGGGCAATGCGGATAATCTCATCCGCAAGTTCGTGATTGCCAACAGCGCTGATGGTGGGGGCCCGCTCACCGTCGTATTTTAACGCGACGGCCGCTGATGCCTGTTGCGGCTCGTTATTTTTGCTCATGCTTTGGTATCCACCAGTCGATGTTGCAGCTTTGTCGCTACCGGACCCGGGTTGCCCTGGCGACACTCCAGATCCGCCACTTCGAGCCCCAGCTCCGTCAGGCTGCTGCGCAGCAGCGGCAGTTGTTGGTGCACCTGGCGCAGGGTGGCCAGTTT
Source organism: Marinobacter sp. LV10R520-4 (assembly GCF_002563815.1). Lineage (NCBI taxonomy): Bacteria > Pseudomonadati > Pseudomonadota > Gammaproteobacteria > Pseudomonadales > Marinobacteraceae > Marinobacter > Marinobacter sp. LV10R520-4. Next base: position 2,791,491 of record NZ_PDJM01000001.1, read on the forward strand.
CTCTGCCCACACCAGAGCGCTCACCGCCTGTTGGCGCAGGCTCACTTCGAATTGCAACGGGCCGGCCTGGTCCAGATCCATCGCCAGCACCAGGCGCCACTCGCCAACGCTCGTTCGTGATGGCCCGCGGCCGTCTTTGCCCGGATGCTGCTCAATCCGCAGCTGCGCCAGCTTGGGTTGCTGCTGCGGGTTCATCCAGGGCAGTTCCAGCAACAGGGTGTTAGTGGGCGCGCCGGCATCTGTGCTACCGCGAGCGTTCAACACCTGAGTGTGCAGCTGGTTTACGGTTATGCGGTTGAGCATACCGGCCAGAATTCGCAGCAATTGCCCCACGTTGGGCGGTTCTTCTCTAGCGCTGCTACCGGTGCTTGCCTGAGCCATGGCGAACGCGCCGGGGAACTGTAACGGCGCCTGAATCAGCGCTGGGCTTGCCAGCGGTGTTAGCCGGTTGAACTGCTCTGGCCCGTGGCCCTGCTGTGCCAGAAGCGCGGTGATTACCCGGCCAATGGCCAGTTTCAGATCGGGTAGGGTTGCCGACGGTGTTGCTGCCAGTCGCGCCTCTGCAAACAGCCCACTTTCGCTCAGCCATTGCTGTACCTGTTGCACCGCCGCGGTCTGCTGGCCGGCCCCTGGCGCAAGCTGGTTGCTGGCGGGTAAACGCGCAAATAATTGTTCCAGAGCCTGGCGCGCGGCTTGTGGCAGAGGCTGCGCGGCGGCGCCCGAGACAGCCTGCGAGGGCAGTTGGCCGAGTGGTGTGTCGGCTTTCACACCTTGCTGTAAGCCTGCCATCAGTCGTGCCAGCCCGCTGTCCAGGCTTTGCTGCCAAGGCAGGCGTTGCACCAGCGCCTGTGCCAGGCTGACTTCCGGGGCAGCTGCCAGTTTGCCCATCAGCTGCAATTCGTTGCCTGCACGCAGCACTTTTATCCAGTCGCCGGCCTGAAGTTTGGTTTCGCCAATACTGGCCTGAACTTGAAGCGGTTTGCCGCGGATGTCCAACAGCAGCTCGGCGCCACCATCCCGGCGTTGAATGACCTCGGTAACCCGTGCCAGCAGATTTTCGTTACGGCCCATCTGCAATTGGTCCAGTACCCGCTGGGCGCTTAGCGCGGTCGATGTAAGCGGGGCTGGGGCAGGCGCGTTAGCGCTGCCCTGCGGCGGCCGGCTGTCGGCGCTGGCGGTTGGTGGAGATTGGGGCGGGTTGGTGGGAAGTTTCATCGCTACCAAATTGACCTGGAAATGGGTAATCACTGGCTGCTTTCGCTATAATGTGCCGCGCCAATATTGAATACACACGATGCCAGCCTGCGCTGCATCGATACGGAACCGGGGCCCGGATGTCTGAACCGCTGCTACAGGCGATCAATTTACAGTGTGAACGCGACGGGCGGGAACTGTTCCGTGATTTATCGTTTTCCATACTGCCCGCAACCGTGACCCGTGTCGAGGGTGCCAACGGCTCTGGTAAAACCACCCTGCTACGTATATTGGCAGGCCTTAGCGATGCCTGGGCTGGCCAGTTGTTGTGGTGCGGCGAGCCGCGTTCCCGCGTGCGCGAGTCGTTTCTACGCAATGTGCTATATCTGGGCCACCGGCCGGGCATAAAGCCGTTGCTGTCGCCGCTGGAAAACTTGCGAGCGCTGATGGCCGGTCGCCGCCCGATGGGCGACAAAGCCCTGTTGCAGGCGCTTGCCAGGACCGGTCTGGCGGGCTACGAGCAGGTGCCGTGCCGGCACTTGTCAGCCGGTCAGCAGCGGCGGGTGGCGCTGGCGCGCCTGTTGGTTGCGGACGAACCCCTGTGGCTACTAGACGAGGTATTCACCGCCATTGATGCCAGTGGCGTGGCGGCTATCGAAAACCTGCTGCAAGAGCGCGCCGCTGAGGGCGGAGCCGTGGTGTTTACCACCCATCACAACGTACAGATTGCCGGTACGAAGCGACTGGTACTCACACCGGGGGCTGTTGGTTATGATGATTAAACCTCTGGATCAGGCCGTTGGTTCCATTGATGCCATGAAAGCGGTGTTCGCTCGCGATATGAAAGTGGCTTTTCGCCAGCGTCAGGATTTGCTCAACCCCTTGTTGTTTTTCATGATGGTGGTCACCCTGTTTCCGCTGGGCGTGAGCCCGGAAATCTCATTTTTGCAGGAAGCCGGGGCCGGCATTCTGTGGGTGGCGGCACTGTTGTCGGTGCTCTTGTCACTGGATCATCTGTTTCGTCACGATTTTGACGACGGCACACTGGAGCAGTTGGTGCTGCAGCCACAGCCGCTGTTCTTGCTGGTGTTGGCCAAAACCATGGCGCACTGGGTGCTAACCGGATTGCCGCTGGTGTTGTTAACGCCGGTTTTGGGTGTAATGGTGCATCTGGACGGGAACTCTATCGCTATTTTGTGTCTAACGCTGCTAATCGGAACACCTGTTCTTAGTTTGATCGGTGCGATTGGTGCGGCGTTAACTCTGGGTTTGCGATCAGCGGGTGTACTCTTGTCCCTGTTGATTATTCCTTTGTACATTCCGGTGCTGATTTTCGGTACCGGCACTGTTGCCGCCGCCGCCGAAGGTGCCCCGGTTGGCGCCTATCTGGCGTTGCTGGGCGCGTTTCTGGTGCTGGCTTTGACTCTGGCGCCTTTTGCCAGCGCAGCGGCGCTGAAAGTCAGCCTGTCAAACAGCTGACAAATCGATTCAAACAGAGGCAAGGTATTTAACTGATGTGGCAATTTTTTCACAAGCTGGGATCACCAAAATGGTTTTACGGGATTGCCACCCGGCTAATGCCCTGGTTGCTGGTATTTGGATTGCTGTGTCTCGGCGCTGGTTTGGTGTGGGGCCTGGCGTTTGCGCCTAAGGACTACCTGCAGGGCAACAGCTATCGCATTATTTTTATTCATGTGCCGTCGGCGTTTTTGGCCCAGTCGGTTTACATCATAATGGCCTCGGCCGCGGTGGTTACACTGGTGTGGCGCATGAAGCTGGCCGATGTGTTTGTCAAAGCCGCAGCGCCGGTGGGCCTGGTGCTCACCTTTATATCGCTTTTTACTGGCGCGGTTTGGGGCAAGCCCACTTGGGGCACCTGGTGGATCTGGGATGCGCGGCTGACATCGATGCTGATCCTGTTGTTTCTGTATGGTGGGGTGATCGCTCTTGACCGCGCCATTAATGATGAAAAATCGGCCGCCCGCGCCGTGGCCATATTGGTGCTGGTGGGCGTGGTGAACATTCCGATTATCAAATATTCTGTGGATTGGTGGAATACTCTGCATCAGCCGGCCACCTTCAAGCTGACAGAGAAACCCAGCATGCCGGCGGAAATGTGGGTGCCGCTGCTGTTGTCGGTCATTGGCCTGTATCTATTGTTTGGCTGGCTGGCGTGTCTGCGTATGCAGACGGAAATTCTGATACGTGAACAGCGCACCCGCTGGGTACAGGATCTGTTTCATGTGAATGGAGGTGTCAGATAATGGCGTTTGACTCCTTCGGTGCATTTTTGACAATGGAAGGCCATGGCCCCTATGTATGGGCTAGTTACGGTGTATTTTTTGTGTTGATGGCGGTGCTGATGGTGGGTTCTTATCGGCGCCGCAATGCGGTACTGAAAAGCTGCCGTCAGCACGCCGGTTCCCGCTCGTCGCGGGCGCCAAAACCAGATTCGGACACGGCGCCGGCGGCAGCGGCCAGCTTCACCCGTGTTGATGTTTCCCAAGACTGAGTGGCTGAAAAACCATGCACCCGATCCGTAAAAAACGTTTGACCATTGTGCTGTTCCTGCTGGCCGGCCTTGCCGTGGCGGTAGGCTTGACCACCTACGCCCTGCGCCAGAATATCAATCTGTTTTATGATCCTACCCAGATCGCCGCGGGAGAAGCACCGGCGGATGTGCGCATTCGCGCCGGTGGCATGGTGGAAGAAGGTTCTGTGCTGCGCGATACGGAAAGCCTGAAAGTGGCATTCAAGGTGACTGACTTTACTGAATCCGTCACCGTTGAGTACGTGGGTATCCTGCCCGACCTGTTTGCCGAAGGGCAGGGTATTGTGGCCATGGGTAGATTAAACAGCGAAGGCGTGTTTGTGGCCGACCAGGTACTGGCCAAACACGATGAAAACTACATGCCACCGGAAGTGGCTGACGCTCTGGCAAAAGCCTCCGAAAGCCGCGACATCGCGTCTGAAGCTACCAAAACCCTGACCAACTGATGCCCGTTAAACGCCCGATACGCAGGGGTGTGTGGCAAGTGTGTGGTGTATGGCAAATATGTGGAGTATGGAAAATATGATGTATCCGGAACTCGGACAGTTTGCACTCATTCTGGCGCTGCTGTTGGCGATTTTGCTGTCAGTGGTGCCCTTGGTGGGTTCGGTCACCGGCCGCGATAGCTTGCAGGCGTTTGCCCGGCCGCTAACGGCAGGCATGTTTGTATTTGTCGCCGTGGCCTTTGGTATTCTGACCTACGCTTTTATGATAGATGACTTCTCGGTGGCTTATGTCGCCAACAACAGCAATAGTCTGTTGCCCTGGTATTACAAATTCAGTGCGGTTTGGGGCGGCCACGAAGGTTCTCTTCTGCTGTGGATTCTGATGCTGGCGGGTTGGACCCTGGCGGTAGCGGTATTTTCCCAGCGCCTGCCCACGGTGATGGTGTCCCAGGTGTTGTCTGTGCTGGGTATGGTGTGCGTGGGTTTTTTACTGTTCATCGTTATGACCTCAAATCCGTTTGAGCGAATACTGCCCAACATTCCCGCAGATGGCGCCGACCTGAACCCTTTGTTGCAGGATTTTGGCCTGATTATTCACCCGCCTATGCTGTACATGGGCTATGTGGGCTTTTCAGTGGCTTTTGCCTTTGCCATTGCGGCACTGATTAACGGTCGCTTGGACGCCGCCTGGGCGCGTTGGTCGCGGCCCTGGACCACTGTTGCCTGGGCTTTCCTGACCATCGGCATTGCTTTGGGCAGTTGGTGGGCCTATTACGAGCTTGGCTGGGGCGGCTGGTGGTTCTGGGATCCGGTCGAGAACGCGTCGCTGCTACCCTGGTTGTCGGGTACTGCACTGATTCACTCGCTGGCGGTGACGGAAAAACGCGGAGTGTTCAAAAGCTGGACCGTTTTGCTGGCCATTGTGACCTTTGCCTTGAGCCTGCTTGGCACCTTCCTGGTGCGGTCTGGAGTACTGACCTCGGTGCATGCTTTCGCCTCGGACCCCGAGCGCGGCACCTTCCTGCTGGTTTTGTTGGCCATCACGGTGATTGGCAGCCTGATTCTGTACGCGGTTCGTGCACCCACTGTGCACGTGCGCGCCCGTTACGGTTCCATGTCGCGGGAAATTTTCCTGCTGCTGAATAACGTCATGCTGGTGTCGGCTACCTTGCTGGTGGCGGTGGGCACGCTTTATCCGCTGGTGCTGGACTCACTGGATATGGGCAAGTTGTCTATTGGCGAGCCGTTTTTCAATTTGACCTTTGCTCCGCTGGCCATCGCCGCCGGGCTGTTAATGGGTGTTGGTGTTTTTTCGCGCTGGAAGAAAACCGACGCTGGTTGGTTGGCACGCAAACTGCTGTGGCCGCTGGCCCTCAGCATTCTGATCAGCGCTGCGGCGATTGTCGGTTACGGCGAGTTCAAGATTATGGCTTTTCTTGGCATTTTCACCGCGGTGTGGGTGGCTGTGGCCACGTGCTGGGACCTGTGGGACAAGTCGAACTCACGTAAGGGCCGGATGCATGGGCTCAAGCGGCAGTCGCGCAGCTATTACGGTATGGTGCTGGGGCATCTGGGCCTGGCGATGATCATCGCAGGCGCAACGGTGGTATCTAATTACGGCATTGAGCGCGACGTTCGTATGGAGCTGGGCGATGTTGCCACCGTGGGTGACTATCAGTTTGTGTTTACCGACATTGGCCAGCGCCAGGATGCGAACTTTACCGCCCAGTACGGAGGTTTTGACGTGTTGTTGGACGGCCGTAAAGTGGCTGAATTGCACCCGGAAAAACGCCAGTATTCGGTGGGCATGAGCGTGATGACCGAAGCAGACATAGATGCGGGCTTTACCCGCGACATTTTTGTCGCTATTGGTGAGCGCATCTCAGACAACGCCTGGGCCATTCGCCTGCAGTACAAACCTCTGATTCGCTGGTTGTGGCTGGGGGCTTTCATAACGGCGCTTGGCGGCTTCCTGGCGGTTAGTGACAAGCGCTATCGCATTCGAGAGCGGGTAACCGAGCCAAAAGCCAAACCTGCCGACAGTGGCTCCCTTGTCGCGAACCCGGCGATGACCTCTGTTACAAAATCGGCAATGACGTCGGAGGCTCGGTCTTGATGAAACGGGTTCTGTTGTTTTTGCCGTTGCTGGTGGCTCTGGTTTTAGGTGTGTTGCTGTTTTCCGGCATCGGTAAAGACCCGACAAAGCTGGAATCGGCCCTGGTGGGTAAAACCATGCCGGAGTTCGCTCTTGAAGACCTGCACCGGCCAGAGGTGCAAGTCAGCCAGCAGGTGTTCCAGGGTGAGCCCAGTCTGTTAAATGTGTGGGGTACCTGGTGCCCGGCGTGTCGTGACGAGCATGCTGATTTGATGTGGCTGGCCAAGAATGAAGGCGTGCCCATTGTGGGGCTGAACTACAAAGACCAGCGTGCCGAGGCCAAAGCATGGCTAGAGCGCCTGGGCGACCCCTACAGCACCAGTATTTATGACCCCAAAGGCAGCCTGGGTTTTGATCTGGGCGTGTACGGCGCTCCGGAAACCTTTGTAATTGGTGCTGACGGCACGGTGCTGCATCGCCACGTGGGCGTGGTGAACAAGCAGGTGTGGGAAGAGACACTAAGGCCCATTTTGAACCAGGCGGGAGGCCAGTACTGATGGCGATTTCCAGGCTATTCAGCCGCTTTGCACCGGCGTGGTTGGCAGCCCTGCTGATTGTTCTGGCGCTGCCGGCACAGGCGGTGGTGCGCGACGTTTATAGTTTTGACACTGAGGAAAAACAGCAACGTTACCAGACCATGATCGCCGAGCTGCGCTGCCCCAAGTGCCAGAACCAGAATATTGCCGACTCCAACTCGCCAATTTCCGAAGACATGCGTGACGAAGTCTTTCGGATGATGACAGACGGCTCCAGCGACGTAGAAATCATGGATTCGCTGGTGGGACGGTTTGGCGAGTTTATCCGCTACAAGCCCTTGGTAGAAAAGCGCACCCTGTTGTTGTGGGCGACACCGGCCATTTCAGTGCTTGGCGGCCTTTTGATTGTAGGCGGTATTGTTTTGCGTTCGCGCCGCAACAACCAGATTGACAGCGAACTGAGCGCCGAGGAACGCGCGCGAGTGGAGAAGATTATGGACGGGCACAGCGGCAAATCGGACTCACAGGTGTAACGCCCAGAACAAACCGCAATCACATTTAACGATTTTCTCTCATCGGTAACGGGATTTTCATGAGCAATATGTTTTGGATTGCCGCAGCTTTATTAATTGTGCTGGCATTGGCCTTTGTGCTGTATCCGGTTTTGTTTCACCGCTCCGGCCGGAGCCAACAGGTAAACCAGCGTAATCAGAATCTGCTGGCTTACCGTTCGCGCATGCAGGAGCTAGACGCCGAATACGAGGCCGGCGTGCTTGATCAAGACAACTACCAACAGCTAAAAACCGAGCTTGGCGGTTCCATGCTCGATGACATTCCTGAAAACGAAACGCCTGCCGCCTCAACCCCTGGCCGCAAAACCGGCATGGCGGTGGCGCTGGTGTCCATTCTGGCGATTCCCGCTTTGACCCTTATGCTGTATGAGCGCTGGGGTGCTATGGATCAGGTAGAGCAGTTCATCACCATGGAACAGCTGGGCGGCGGCGATGACGCCGATCGGGAGCAACAGATGGCGTCGCTGGCGGCGCAGTTGCAGGCCAAGCTAGAAGCCAGCCCGGACAACCCCGACGGCTGGGCCATGCTGGGGCAGACCTATATGCGCATGGAAAAATACCCTCAGGCGGCACAGGTGTTTCAGCGGTTGGAGCAAAGCGTAGAACGTGCCGGCGGTGACGACCCGTCCCGCGCCATGGCTTTGGGCCTGGCAGGCCAGGCGATGTTTTTTCAATACCAGGGTGCCATGAACGCAGAAGTGCAGCAGGTGATTTCCAGCGCGTTGGAGCTTGACCCAAACGAGGTTAATGCCCTTGGCCTGCTGGGCATCAGCGCCTTTGGCCAGGAAAACTACCGCGAAGCGATTGGCTTCTGGCAGCGTATTGTTCAGGTAGCGCCAGACCACCCGCAGCGCGATTCTATTGAGGGTGGCATTACCGAAGCCTATAACCGCTTGGGCGAAACACCACCTGAGAGTTTCCTGGCATCAACTCAGGCTCCTGTTCAGCAATCGGCTCAGGCCGTGGCGAGTGATGGCCCAGGTGTCACCGTAAGCGTTAGCCTGGACGAAGCTTTCTGGAACGACGTGCCTGCGGATACCACGCTGTTCGTGTTTGCCCGCCAGGCCAACGTCAACAGCGGGGCACCGCTGGCGGTTGCGCGCTTCACAGCTGCTGACATGCCGCTGGAAATCCGCCTGGACGACTCCATGGCCATGTCTCCGCAGAATACGATTTCCTCGGTTGAAACAGTGATGGTCACGGCGCGCCTCAGTCCCAGTAGCAGTGTTATGGCCAGCGCCGGCGACTGGCAGGGCAGTTTGGCAACTCCGGCCACGGTAGCTTCTGGAGAGCATTCGCCTCTGACGCTGGTGATTGATAGTCTATTGATTGAATGAACATGGCCTTGCCGCGGTAGCGCCGCATACGCTTTCGCTACCGCGGTGGCTTGCAAATGGCCTATATCTGAACGGCGCTACTGCTGCGATGCGTCAATGGCAGGCGGGTACAGTGGCGATAGACCACTGGTTACCGTTTGGCCGGCAGGCCTGCGAATTAGCTCACGAATTGCCTGTTGCAGCTGCGCCGGGTTATTCGACACCTCGTCTTCCAACGGTTGCTCTATGCTATAACGCCTTTGTTCAAGCTTGGCCAGAGCGTCAGTGAGGGGCGGCAAGTGACAGAATTCCGCCACCTGACGCCAGCTCTGAAATCCCTTGTCCGGATACTGAAGATTCATCCAGCGTAGCAACAGCCGCGGTGTATCCGGGTTGTTGTTGCCGGCAGCGGCCAGCAGTTCCCTATAAAGCTCTGAATCGCCTTCGCCGGCGTTGCTTTCGGTTGCCTTGTTAGCCGGATAACGCGATCGCCTTGCGCGCCAGAAAAAACCCGCCGTAATACTCCAGCCAACAGCCATAAACAACGCCAGCCAGGGCCAGAAAGCACCGCCGCCGGTGGTGTTCTGACTGCTTGTATCCGATCCTGGATCTGGATCGCTAGCGGCGTTATTCAGATTTTCATCGATGGCGGCGACCGCCGGAGCTTGGGCCTGAGTATTAATGCCTGCACCAGGCGCAACCACCAATACGCGCTCGGGAATAATCGCGACTTTTTCTGAATCGCTTGCGGTATCCCACCAGGGAACGCGCACCTCGGGCAGGCGCAGCTCGCCGGCTTGCACCGGCACCAGAGCGCTGGCCTGTTGCAGCATAGACATCAGGCCGTCGGCGCTGATGTCGGTGGCGCGTTTGGCAGGCTCTGGATAACTGCGCAGCCCGGGCACTGTCTGAGCCGGAAAGGGCGGCAGCGTGGCACCTGGCAAGCCGTTGGCGCGCAGGGTTAGCTGGCGGGTCAGATTTGCACCTCTGGTGACGCGGTTATCGCTGGGCAGCCCACTTTCTTCCAGTGTTAGCCCCGTTGCGGGCAGCCAGACGCTGCCACTGAATTGCGGCGGTATGTCTTTCACCGGCAGGTCAAACAGTTGTTCGCTGCTGCGCAGGATCTGCAAGCGGCCGTTGGCGCCGCGAAAGCTGCCTTCAAATTCGACAGGCGCCAAACTGAGCCGGCCAGGGGTTTGTGGGTAAACCGCGTAACGGCGCTCAATCATACGGTAGCGTTGATCGCCCCGCACCCGTGCGTATTCCTGTTGTGGGCCCAAGGATTCAATCACCGCGTTATTGCTGACCGGTTCCGACAGTTCGCCGCGGATGAGCTCATTGTTAAAGTACAGTTGTACCGTTAGCAGCAGCTGCTCCTGCACATAAAGTTCGGCTTTGTCGGTGGAGAGCTCTATAAAGCTCTTCCGCGCATCTGCAGTTGGGTTTTGAGCCCACGCCGGTAATGCCAGCAGGCAAAAGGTGATGATGAAGAGCCGACCAAAGCCCCGGTAATCCCTGTAACCGCCATAATCGTGCCGCCGCAACGGCGTCGAGAAGTTACTGTGTTGCTCTACCATGGCGTATCGCCTCTGTCTGCTGGTGTCTGCCGTTGCCGGTATTGCTGAAGGAATTTCTGCTGCAATAGACCGCCAGGGTCGTCTGGCACCCGCCTTAAATACTGCTCTTGGCTCTGGCTCAGCGGTGCTTCACGGGTATCTGCCGGGGCCTGTTCCGGGCCAGGCTCACTCTCGAGCTCATTCTCGGGCCCACTCTCGGGCTCGTTCCCTGATTTTTTATCAAGTTCGGCATCGAGCTCTGAGCTATCGCCGTTGTTGTCAGATTGCTGATCGCGCCCGTTTTCACCTTTTTCCGGACTCTTGGAGCTCCCGGAATCTTCGGAGTTCTCTGCATTCTCGGGATTTTCGCTGTTCTGTGGCTGCCCGTCCTGGCTGTCAGAGCCCGAATTCTGCTCGGATGACGGATCTTGCTGTTGACCTTGTTCTTGCTGCTGCTCCTGTTGTTGTTTCTGTTGCTGGAGCAAGTCGGCAACCAAGGCTCGGTTGGCAAGGGCGTCCGGGTGTTGGGGCTGTAGGGTGAGTGCCTGGTCGTAGGCGGCAATGGCCTGCTCCAGCTTGCCCGCTTGGGCTAAGGCGTTACCCCGGTTGTAGGCGCCGTCGGCTCCGGGCGCTTCGGCGAAGCGCTCACCGGCGGCCTCGAACTCGCCGTTGCGATAGAGCGCTGTGCCTTGCCATTCGGGCGCTTGCAACTTCTCTGCGGCCTGCTTTGGGTTCTGCTCGATCAGCGCTGGTGCGCGCTGATCTTCACGCTGCCACAGCTCGCCCCAGCTAAAGGCTTGCGCAGGCTGCGGCAGGGTAGGCAGCAAGGCCAGGGCGAACAATGCTAAAGCGCCGCGGCGCCAGATCAGCAGCAACAAGGGGAGCGCCAGCCAAAGTAGCCAGTAGCCGTCTTCCTGCCACTGTGACTGTTGGCGTGTTTTTGCAGGATCAAGCTGTGCTGTATCGGCTTTGGTGAAAGCCCCGTTTAAGCCACTGACTGCCAGCTCGCTCAGGTCACGGCCATCCAGCGTCAGGGTCGCGCTTCTGCCGCCATTGGCGCCCGCCAGCTCGGCCAATGCCCGGGGCGCTGCCTGACTGATCACAATGCGGTCGCCGTCGCGTATAAAACCGCGCTCGGCCAGGGGGATCGGGCCACCGGCGCGGGTACCAACAGTGAGGGTGTCGAGTTGGAAACGGCTGCCCGCTAACAGCTCGGTAATAGCCTGGCGGTAACGGGGCTGCACGTCGTCTGTGATTAACAAAATACGGCCGTTGCCCGGTGCTCCGCGGTCGAGCAGCTCCATGGCTTTGCCCACGGCCAGATCGGCGCGGTTGCCTGCGGCCGGCATCATCAGCGGGTCCAGAACGGCGAGCATGGATTCGGTCGTGGCGCTGTCGTCACTTAAGGGCGTTACGCTGTGAGCATCTGCGGCGTAAACCACCAGAGCTGTAAGGCTGCCTTGGCGCGCGGCAAGAATGTCGCGAATTTTGCGTTTGGCCAGGGTCAGTCGGTTGGGCTGCACGTCGGTAGCCAGCATCGACAGTGACAGGTCCAGCACAATCACCAGGCTGCTAGTGGGCGGCGCCGCGGGGCTTGGCGCCTGGCGCCACACCGGGCCGGCCAGGGACAGGCTGACCAGCGAAAACGCCAGCACGGCTGCCAGCGGGCTGGCGATCCGTGGCATTCTTCTTCGCACTTTTTGCTGGCCATCGGCACTGTGTGTTGGCTCTGGCAGCAGCGGTGCCAGAAGATGCCGGGGTATCAGTGCCGACCAGCCGCTGTCTCCGTCACCGCGATGCCGGGCAAGCCAGTACACCAGTGGTGTGGCCAACAACAGCAACAGCCACCAGGGCCGCAGCCACTGTAACTGCAAAATCATCAGCTCAGACATAGGGCTGTTTCTCTGTTTCGGAGCCGTGGCGAAGCGGTTGTTGGCGTCGCTTTTGATAGCGGCGAAACAAAAGTGCAAACAGCCATAGCATTATGGCCAGCGCCGCCGGCCAGACATAATGTTCGCGCACCGGTCGGTAAAACTGGCCTTCTTGAACGGCCGGTTCAAGCTGATTGATACTGGCGTAAATACCGGAAAGCTCGGCCAGATTACGGGCGCGAAAATATTGGCCGCCGGTTTGCTGCGCCATGCGCGTTAGCAGGGCTTCGTCCAGATCCCGCGATGGATTGCGCTGCAGCAGTCCGGTTATGGCGCTATCCGCTCCGGCGCCAATGCCGATGGTGTAAAGCCGCACAGCACTGGCCTGTGCCAGCTCACTGGCTTTGTCAGGGGTTATTTCGCCGGCGGTGTTGGCGCCGTCGGTCAGCACAATGGCAACTCGTTGCTCCAGGGGCCGCTCGCGCAGGCGCTTCACCGCAAGCCCAACGGCGTCGCCAATGGCGGTTGCGTTCCCGGCCATGCCCAGGCCAGCTTCTTGCAGCAGAATATTTACCGTTGTTCGGTCAAAGGTCAGGGGTGCTTGCACATAGGCCTGACTGCCAAACAGAATCAGACCCAGGCGATCGCCCCGGCGCTGGTCAATAAACTCGGCCAGCACCTGCTTTACCGCTTGTAACCGGTTAATACGCCGGCCCTGGCGCACCATATCCGGCTCGTCCATGCTGGGTGAAATGTCTACCACCAGCATCAGATCGCGGCCGGTTGTCGGCAGTTGCCGGGCATCGCCCACCACTTGCGGTCGCGCCAACGCCAGCACCAACAGCAACCAGCCCAGCAGTGTCAGCAAACGCAGCCATAAAGGGTTTTTGGCGCTATGGGTGGAAACCCCGGGCATGCCGGCTAACCAGTGCCCCAGGGGCAATACCGGTGCCTGCACCGGGCGGGCTTCGCGGCGCCGCCAAAACAGGGCCAGCGGCAGCAAAGCCAGCACCAGCACCCAGGGATAAGCCAGTGTCATGGCGCACCCCGCAGTTGTTTTTTATGGTTTTGCAGCCAGCGCCCGGCAAAGGCCAATGCCTGCTGCGGGTCGCAGCTGCTGTGGGGCTGCCAGCAGGCGTTCACCAGAGTATTAACCAGTTCTGCTTCAACGGCGTTATCGCTACTTTGTTGCAAAAACGCAACCCACTCGTTACCGCTGAGGGCGGCGACCGGTTGCTGTGGGTAGCTGTCACGGGCCGCACGCTTCAGTAATGCGTTAAGCTGGCTGAACCAGGCGGGGCTATTTTGCGTCTGCGTCTGCGATTGCAATTGAGCCCGCAGTGCCGTCAGTTCCCGTTGCACGGCTTGCCAGCGCCGGTTACGCCGCTGCCAGTGTCGCCACCCGCGCACGGCCAACACCAGGCAGACTGACCCCACAGCGGCCAGTAACCACCAGCCGGGGGCCGGCGGCCACCAACCTGAGCTTTCGGGTAGATGAATATCGCGCAGCTGTTGCAGCGCGTCGGCGGCATTGTTGGCGGCGATGTTGGCGGTATTGATGGTGTCAGGGCTGTTCATCCCAGGCGGCCTCCGCCGGCCATCAGCGCACGCAGTGCCAGGCGCGGATGTTCGCCAGTAGAAACATCAATGCTGTTTACTGCCGCCACGCGCAGGCAATGTTGTAACCGCTCCTGGTGTTGATTCATGCGCCGCTGCCAGGCCAGGCGAAACGCGCTATCGCCGGCGTCAAACCACAGCGGCCCGGCGGCGCTGGCCACCGCAAACTGGCCGTGCGGGGGCAATGCCCGCTCCAACGGATCACTGATTTGAACGGCGCTGACGCTGTTGTGCTGGGCCAGCTTTCCCAGCAGGCCAGCGCTGTTTTCGCTCAGCTGGATAAAGTCACTGATGATGAAAATCCGGCTGCCGGTGCGCGCAACGCGACAGGCTTCGGCCAGCGCATTATCCAGCGAACCCGGTTGTGCTAGCGGCGCGCCTGGGTTGGGGTGAAAATGACCGGGCTGGTGTTGTAGGCGGGCAAGGTTGTCGAGCAATCGCAGCACCGAGGTTTTGCGTCGTGCCGGGCGCTGGAGCGCTAACAGCTGGCCGTTGAACACCAGGCCGCCCACCCGGTCGCCGCCAAAAAGCGCAACCCATGCCAGCATGGCGGCAGCTTGGGCGGCGCGCACCTGTTTGTAGGCGCCGGTGCTGGCGAAGAACAGCGACGGGTTCAAATCACACAGCAGCAAAACCGGCCGCTCCCGTTCTTCTTCGTAGATTTTTGTGTGGGCCTGTTGCCGCCTTGCGGTTACTCGCCAGTCAATGGCGCGAATGTCGTCCCCTGGCTGGTATTGCCGCACTTCAGCAAACGCCATGCCGCGGCCCCGCTGCGGCGACGCGTAAGCACCGGCCTGGCGGCTGCGGGTGGCCTTTGCCGAGGGCAGCCGCAGCGTATGGGCTTCTGCCTGCAGCTTTACCAGCGCAGTCAATGGCAACGCGATGTCGTGCGCTGTGTTGGCGTGCGCGGCAGAGACCGACACATTGGATGCGTTACCGTGAGTCATGGGCGGACTATGCCGTTACCGGCAGACATTCTAAGAGTCGCCGCAAAAAATCGTCGGTGCTGATGCCCTCAGCCTGGGCGTCGAAGTTTAGCAGCACCCGGTGGCGCAGCACGTCAAAGGCCACATTGCGGATGTCGTCCGGGGTTACATAGTCGCGCCCATCAAGCCAGGCCTGGGCGCGGCTGCAACGGTCCAGTGCGATAGTGCCACGCGGGCTGGCGCCAAAACTGGCCCAGCGCGCCAGTTCCGGGCTTAGCTCTGCAGGCTTGCGAGTGGCTAGCACCAGTGCCAATAAATAGTCCTCAACGGCCTCTGACATGTGTACGTCGGCCACTTGCTGGCGCGCTGCAAACACCTTGCTGGCACTGACCCGACGGATGACAGTTGCCGCAGGCTGGCGAAAGTCGCGGCGCGCCAAGTGCAAAATCTTGCGCTCGGCGCTGGCGTCCGGATAGTCAATCAACACGTGCATCAGAAAGCGGTCGAGTTGGGCTTCCGGCAGCGGGTAAGTGCCTTCCTGCTCTATCGGATTCTGCGTCGCCATCACCAGAAACAGCGGTTCCAGCGCGAAGGTGTTCATGCCCACGCTGACCTGGCGTTCGCCCATGGCTTCCAATAGCGCCGATTGCACCTTGGCCGGGGCGCGGTTTATTTCATCGGCCAGTACCAGGTTGTGAAACACCGGGCCGCGCTGGAATTCGAAAAGACCGGTTTCTGCGCGATAGATCTCGCTGCCGGTCACATCGGAAGGCAACAGGTCAGGGGTGAACTGGATGCGATGAAAGTCGCCTTCAATGTATTCAGCCAAGGTTTTGATGGCGGTGGTTTTCGCCAGTCCCGGTGCGCCTTCCACCAGCAGATGGCCATCAGCCAGCAGAGCCATCAGTAGGCGGTTAACCAGGGTTTTTTGGCCAATAATACGGGTTTCTAGCTGGCTCTGAAGATCCAGAAAAGTCTGCTGTAGTGATAACTGCGATGACATAGGTAAGGCACTCGTGACCGGTAACGGTAAAAGACAGCTATGCTACAACAATCGAACCAATAACGAACTGATAACGAAATGATAAGTAGTTGCCGTAATTTTTCGGAGATGCCGGCAAAAATCAAGCGCTTGGCATATCCTAGTGCGACAACAACGGCATAAAAACGATATAAAAACCAGCTCCATCGTTCACACGAACCAGAGGTACGCTATGAATGCGCTGACAGTGGCCAGTAAGGAACAATTTTTTTCTCAGCTAGAAGAGGCGTTTGGCGAGAAGATTGCCAAAACGGAAGCCACCCGAATCAGTGAATTTGCCCGCCAACATTACTCGCAGATACCTCTGGAAGAACTGGTCAATCGGCGATTTTCAGATATTTATGGCTGCGCAATGGCGGCGTGGCAGTTCCTGCGCAAACGCGGACAAGACGAGACCCCGGTTTCAGTGTTCAATCCGGATCTGGAAAGCGATGGCTGGGCATCGACCCATACGATGATCTTTATCATTCACCCAAACATGCCGTTTCTGATTGACTCACTGCGTATTGCCATCAACCAGCGCGAAATTGGTACCCATTCCATTCAGCACGCGGTGCTACAGATCAGCCGCGATAAAGATGGCAAATTGGCAGATCTGCATGGCAAAGATGCCAACGGGGCGGCACCGGCTGAGTGTGCTCAAGAGGCGTTTATTGCCATTGAAATTGATCGTCACAGCGCGCCGGAAGAAATGGCCGAGCTGGAACAGGTGCTGCAGAGCGTATTGCACGAAGTCCGCATTGCTGTGGGTGACTTCCCCCGGGTGAATGCCAAAGTGATCGAAAGTCGCGAGGAACTGGAGCATTCCGCCGGCGGTATCAGCAAGCAGCAGAAGAAAGAAGCCCAGGCGTTTTTGACCTGGCTGCAAGAAGATCATTTCACGTTTCTGGGTTACGACGAGTACGATTTTGTAAACGACAAAAACGGCGTGGAAGTGCGCCGGGTAAAAGACTCGGAACTGGGCATATTGCGGGTGACCAATGAACGCCCCGCGTGTGTGCGCTTAAGTGAGCTGCCCAATCGCACCGGTCAGGAAATGACCCGCACTGACGATGTGTTTATCTTTGCTAAATCCGCCCAGCGCTCACGCGTTCATCGCCCGGCCTACCCGGACTACATTGCCATAAAACGCTTCAACCAGAAGGGTGAAGTGGTGGGTGAACGGCGCTTTCTGGGCCTTTATACCGCTCGAGTGTACAACGAGCGGCCAGACCAGATTCCACTGATTCGCCGCAAATTTGAAAGTGTGATGGCGCAGTCTGGCTTCCCCCGTGACGACTACACCGGCAAAGAGCTTGACCAAATTCTGACGGTGTTGCCCCGTGACGAGCTGTTCCAGCTCAATACCGAAGAACTGCTGCGACTGGCCACGGGTATACTGTACATTCAGGAACGTCGACGCATTGAACTGTTCATGCGCGAAGACGTGTACGGCCAGTTTGTGTCTTGTCTGGCCTATTTCCCAAGGGACATCTACAACACCGAGCTGCGTCTGAAAGTCGAGCAGGTGCTAGTAGAAACTCTGGGCGCAGAAGACGTTGAATTTGTCACTTATTTCTCCGAATCGGTTCTGGCGCGGGTACAGTTCACCATTCGCGTGCCGCCTATGGAAAACCGCCAGCTGCCACTGGCCGAGATTCGACAAAAGGTAATCGGGCTGGCGCAGTCCTGGAGTGACGGGCTGCTAGAAGCTCTTACCGAAGCTTGGGGCGAAGAGAAGGGCAGCGAGATGAAGCGTAACTGGAGTGCTGGTTTTCCCGCCAGTTACCTGGAAATGTTTTCGCCACGCCGTGCCGCCATTGATCTGGAATACGTCGCCACCGCCGCCAAAACCGACGACATGGCCATGAGTTTCTATCGGGCGCTGGAAGAAGACGACAGCACCATTCACTTTAAATTGTTCTATCCAAGCCATCCGGTACCTTTGTCAGACGTGATGCCGGTGTTCGACAACTTTGGCTTCCGCGTGCTCAGCGAACATCCTTTTGAAATGACCAGCCGCAATGGCGAAGTGGTCTGGCTGCACGACTTCACTCTGCGCTCGGTTTCCGGTGCTACGATTGACCTTCAGCGTTTGCGCCCGCTGTTTGACGAACTCTTCCGTCGCGTGTGGCGCGGTGATGCCGAGAACGACGCTTTTAACCGCCTGATGAAATCGTCTTACAAGAGCTGGCGCCAGATTGCGCTGCTGCGCACCTATGCCCGTTACATGCGCCAGATCCGCTTTTCCAACAGCCAGACCTTTATTGCCAGAACCCTGTTCCACCACAAGAACCTGACCGAAGTTCTGCTGGCCTACTTTGAGGCCCGCTTTAATCCGGATAACGGCTACAGCCCGGCCAAGCGCGAGGCTACGCAGCAGAAACTGCTGGTGGAATTCAACGCCGGGCTGGAACAAGTAGAAAACCTGAGCGAAGACCGGGTGTTTAAGCTGTATATAGAGCTGATTCACTCCACCCTGCGCACTAATTATTACCAGCCCGACGAGTCTGGTCAGCCCAAGTCTTACATCAGCGTAAAGTTGGATCCGACCGGCATTCCGGACATGCCACTGCCGATTCCGATGTTTGAAATATTCGTCTATTCGCCGCGCGTAGAAGGTGTGCATCTGCGTGGTGGTAAAGTGGCGCGCGGAGGCCTGCGCTGGTCGGATCGTTTTGAAGATTACCGTACCGAAGTGCTGGGCCTGGTAAAGGCGCAACAGGTAAAAAATGCGGTGATTGTGCCGGTGGGAGCGAAGGGCGGTTTTGTTGCCAAGCAGCTGCCGAAAACCTCTAACCGCGAGGCCTTCCAGGCCGAAGGCAAAGAAGCGTACAAAACCTTTATTCGCGGGTTGCTGGACATTACCGACAACTTGGTGGACGGCAATATTGTGCCACCGCTCAGCGTGGTACGCCAAGACGCAGACGATCACTACCTGGTGGTAGCTGCCGACAAAGGCACCGCCACATTCTCTGATATCGCCAATGGCCTGTCTGCCGACTACGACTTCTGGATGGGCGATGCCTTTGCCTCTGGCGGCAGCAACGGTTATGACCATAAAAAAATGGGCATTACCGCCCGCGGCGCCTGGGTATCGGTAGAGCGACACTTCCGCGAAATGGGTATTAACCCGGCGGATGACGAGTTTACCGTGGTGGGCATTGGTGACATGGACGGTGACGTGTTTGGCAACGGCCTGCTGAGCTCGGAAAAAACCCGCTTGGTAGCGGCGTTCAACCATATCCATATTTTTATCGATCCGTCTCCAGACGCAGCCAAGAGTTATAAAGAACGCCTGCGCCTATTCAAAATGCCGCGTTCGGCCTGGACTGATTACAACAGCGAGTTGATATCCGCCGGTGGTGGCGTTTTTAGCCGCAGTACGAAATCCATTGCGCTGAGCCCCGAAATTAAAGCCCTGCTGGGAATCAAAGCAGACCGGGTGCCGCCCAACATGCTGATTGCCCACATCCTCAAAGCGCAGGTAGACCTGCTATGGGTCGGCGGCATTGGCACTTATGTCAAAGGGGGCGGTGAAAGCCACAGCGATGTCGGCGATAAAGCCAATGACGGCGTTCGTATCAACGGCGCCGACCTACGCTGCAAGGTGGTTGCTGAAGGCGCTAACCTGGGCCTTACCCAGCGCGGCCGTATTGAATATGCGCTCAGAGATGGGCGCTTGAACACCGACTTCATTGACAACTCCGGCGGTGTGGACTGTTCAGACCACGAAGTGAATATAAAGATTCTGCTCAATCGCTCCATTGTAATGGGCGATTTGACCTCTAAACAGCGCAACCTGCTGCTGGAGGACATGACCGAAGACGTGTCTGCGCTGGTGCTGAAAAACAATTACCGCCAGACCCAGGCCCTGAGCATCGCCAGCGAAGATGCTCCCAAACGCATTGAAGAATGTCGTAGGCTGATGAACTCCTTAGAGGCGGAAGGCAAACTTAACCGCGAGCTGGAGTTTTTGCCCGACGACGAGGCCCTGAACCAGCGCAAGCAGGCGGGTAAAGGCCTGACACGGCCGGAACTCGCGGTGTTGATTGCGTATGTAAAGGCAGACTTAAAACAGACCCTGGTGGCCAGCAACCTGCCTGATGACCCGCTGTTGGTGGGGGAAATGTACAAGGTGTTTCCGCGGGAGCTTAATCGCAAATTTGCCGACGAGCTGGGCGAGCACCAGCTAAGGCGGGAAATCATTGGTACCCAGATTGCCAATGATATGGTCAACCACATGGGCATCATTTTTGTCGACAGCATCAAACAAGCGACCGGCGCCGATTCGGCGCAGATAGCCCTGGCCTGGATTATTGCCCGCGATCTGTTCCGCGTTGACACCTGGTGGGACCGTATTGAAGACCTGGATTTCCATGTAAGCGCTCAGCTACAGATAGAACTGATGCAAGAAATGATGCGGCTGATGCGGCGCACTGTGAAATGGCTTTTGCGTAATCGCCGCGCCGAACTGTCGATTGCCCATCACATTGAGCGCTTTGCCGACAGCGTTTGGGCTATTACCGCGGGCCTGCCAGACTACCTTAACGGACAAACCCGTAAACTCTGGCAGAAGCGCCATCAGGCTCTGATAGATTCCGGAGTGCCGGAAGACCTGGCGCCGGTGCTGGCCGGTACCGACTATCTGTATTCGTCGCTGGGTATTATCGAAGCCCAAGAAGCGACAGACGTGCCATTGAAAACCGTGGCCAGCTTGTACTACGAAGTCAGCGAGCGTTTGCAGCTGAACTGGTTTGCCGGCGCCATCTCGGCGCTGGTGCCAGCCAGCCACTGGCAGTCGCTGGCGCGGGAAAGTTTCCGTGAAGACCTGAACTGGCAGCAGCGGGCGCTGACCACCGGCGTGCTGCAGCAAGTAGGCGAGCCGGATGATGTGGCCCTGTGCGTGGACCAATGGATGGCCCGTCACCAGCCGATGATTGACCGCTGGCAGGAGATGTTGGTCGAGTTGAAACGTAGCCCCGAGCCGGAATATGCCATGTTTTCGGTGGCCCTGAGGGAATTGCTGGATTTGGCGCAGACAACCCTTCACCAGACAACTCTTCACCAGGCACCGGCGGAGCACCAGGCGCCAGCTGAACCTGCAGAAACGGCAGAAACGGCTTCTGATGTGAACTAGGTATTGATTAACGGGAGCAATTCCCGTTCAATCCTTCGCCTTAACTTACAAATCGGAGCGGATAGATGGGGCAGCTGGATTATTTACTGGACAAGAACCGGGCCTGGGCGGAGAACATCAAGGCACAGGACCCACAGTTTTTTGATCGGTTATCAAATCAGCAGGCCCCGGAATATTTGTGGATTGGTTGCGCCGACAGCCGGGTGCCGGCCAATCAGATTGTAGACTTGATGCCCGGCGAGTTGTTTGTGCACCGTAACGTGGCCAACGTGGTGGTGCACACCGACTTTAACTGCCTGTCGGTGTTGCAGTTCGCGATTGACGTATTGAAAGTGAAGCACATTCTATTGGTGGGTCACTACGGCTGCGGCGGTGTTAAAGCTGCCCTGCTGAACGAGGGCTTTGGCCTGATTGCCAACTGGCTGCGCCACGTGCAAGACGTGCGCGATCGTTACCGGCACATTCTGGAACCCATCATCAGTGTGCAAGACCGCGCCGACCGCCTGTGCGAATTGAACGTGATTGAACAGGTGGACCACGTGTGCCAGAACAGCATTGTTCAGGACGCTTGGAAGCGTGGCCAGGACTTAACCGTGCACGGCTTCGTGTACGACCTTCGTGACGGCATAATGCGGGATATGGGCATACCCATATCCAACGCTGCCGCCAGCGAGCATACCCGCCAGCAATCGGTGGATGAAATGGTACTTCGCCCGGTGCGCTCCGGCCGCCTGATTAAAGCCTGAATTACGGAACGCCCATGTCTGCATTACCGAATTCCCACGAAGCGCTGCTTCGTAATCGCTCCTGTCTGACCGGCAAGGTCGCCCTGCTGGGCGCTATTGCGCCGGATTTACTGACCGAACTGGCAACCTTGGGCAGCACTGGCCTGGCCATGACCGAACACGCCGGATACGCCCAGGCCCTGGAGCAGGCAGGCAACTGGCCGGTGGCCTTTGGTTATGACTCCCCGGCTCTGACCGCTGCCGCGTTTGATTCTGTTGTGGTGTTTTTGCCCAAGGCCCGCGCCGAGCTGGATGTGCGGCTGTCGCTGGCGCGTTGGCTGGTGCGCCCTGGTGGCCGCCTGCTGGTGCTAGGGGAGAAAAAAGAGGGCATTGCCGGCGCGGTAAAACAGCTGCGCGAGGCCTTGCCTCAGGTGCACAAGATTGACAGTGCGCGGCATTGCCAGGTGTGGTGTGCAGAAGACGTAACACCGCTTGCGCACTTTGCCATCGCTGATTGGCTGGATTGGAGCCAGGTCAGCGTTGCCGGCCGGGACCTAGAGGTAGCAGGCTTGCCCGGTGTGTTCAGCCGCGGCGAACTGGACTCGGGCACAAGCCTTTTGCTGGAAACCCTGGCCAGCAACCCTTTGACCACCCTGTCGGTGCGGGCGGCGCCGGGTATACCGCCGACGCGGGCCGGCATGGCCCTGCGAGTTCTTGATTTTGCCTGTGGCGCCGGGGTTATTGGCGCCTGGCTGCAGACGGGCGAACGCACTGACCTAAGAGCAGACCTAAGCGTTGACGCCGTAGACGTGCAGTCCCAGGCGCTGCTGAGCGCCCGCGCGACTTATGACCGAGTGGGTGCCCGGGGCGAAATTATTGCCTCTGACGGCATTGCGGGGCTAGACGGCCGTTGGCAGGCGGTGGTGTCTAACCCGCCGTTTCACAGCGGCGTGCGCACTGACATGACCATGACCGAGCGTTTCGTGCGCGACCTGGCCAGCCACCTGGAACACGGCGGTGAGTTGCGCCTGGTGGCCAACAATTTTTTGCCTTATGAGGCCCTGATTCGGCGTTGCATCGGTCCCGTTGAACGCCTGGCGGAAAACAACAAGTTTACGGTGTACCGGGCCTTTCGGCAGTGATATGGCCGTTAAACCTGGAGCGTGTGGCGCCTGCGCCAACGCCTGATGAGGCCGTGCGGCCAAACGCCAACACGGCCAGCCTTCAAGCCTGGGATGCAGCGGATGAACTGCTGCTGCAGCAGGCCACCCATTGGGTGGAGAATGAGTGGCTAGAGGATAAACAGCCGGCGGGCAAACAACATCCGCGGGTGCTGGTGGTGGATGACAACTTTGGTGCTCTTACACTAGGGCTATGGGACTTGCAGCCGGTTACCCTGGCCGACAGCGCGGCTCTTGGGCCGGTGCTGGCACACAATCTTGCTTTGAATCCACCACTGCAAAGCAATCTGAGGGATCGGCCCGTGCCTCTGAGCTGGTGCGACGACCCGGTGTTGGCGCCGGAGACAGCAACGACAATGGCAACAAACAGCCCGCACAGCGCCTATAGACTGAACGGTCTGTTTGATCTGGTGGTCATGCGTATTCCCCGCTATGGCGACTACCTGGCCTGGCTGCTGCGACGGGTAAATGCCTTGCTGGCAGACGACGGCGTGCTGCTCGCTGGCGGCATGATAAAACACCTGCCAGACCGCAGTGTGGATGTGTTTGCCCAGGCGGTCGTTACCGAAAAGGTATGCCCGGCGCGCAAAAAAGCGCGGGTGGTGATATGCCGCAAAGGGAGCGCAGAGTTAACAAATTGGACCCCTGCGTGGCTGGGCTACTCGCTTGCAGCGGGCGCTGAAGCAGCAAAAGCACGGAGCGTAGTAGCGCTGCCGGCGGTGTTCGCCCGCGACAAGCTGGATATTGGTACCCGGGTATTGTTGCCCCATGTTACGCAGGCCGCCGCCGCTTTGGCGCCCGGTGCCCGGGTGCTAGATCTGGCCTGCGGCAATGGCGTACTTGGCCTGGCAGCGCTTGCGGCTAACAGCCACCTTGAGCTGACTTTCAGCGATGTTTCCAGCCAGGCTGTGATCAGTGCGGCTGCGAACGCGGCCCGCGAATTCCCCCGGAGCACATTTTCTTTCCGTCATGCCGACGGCATTTCTGCAGACGGAGGCGAGTTCGACCTGATACTGCTGAACCCGCCGTTTCACGAGGGTGGGGTAGTGGGTGACCATATTGCCCTGGCGCTGTTTGCCGCCGCCCGCCGCCATCTTCGCCCCGGCGGACGACTGTTGCTGGTGGGCAACCGGCATCTGGGATATCACCGCAGCCTTGGCCGCTTTTTCCCCCAGGTGCGCCAGCCAGACGCCACTCCCAAATTTGTGGTGCTTGAAGCCAGCCGTTAAAGCCAGGCGTGTGCCAGTCGATCACCGCTCTCGGTTACGCCCTTTGATTTCATCTTTCGAAATCACACAACGGAATTAAACGGCAGGGCGGTCATAACCCAGGCGTGCCAGAGTATCGACAATGGTTTGGGTTTGGCTGTCGATTTCGATATTCACGCTTTGGCCCACGCTGGCTTCACCAAATACCGTGGCGCGCAGGGTTTCCGGAATCAGATGCACGTTGAAGCGGTTTTCCTGCACTTCGCCAATGGTCAGGCTGGCGCCGTTAATGGCAATGTAGCCCTTGGCAAATACATAGTGGGCCCAGGCTGCTGGCATTTCAAACCATAGGCTGACGTTGTTTTCGCTGCGCACAATATCAACAATCTGCGCGGCAGTGTGAATGTGGCCAGACAGCAAGTGCCCGCCGATTTCATCGCCAATGCGCGCCGCGCGTTCGTAATTCACGAGGCTGCCAGCCATCAGGTCGCCCAATGTCGTTAGGCGAAGGGTTTCCTGCATGGCGTCAAAATACAGCACATTGCCTTGCTGGCGGGTGACGGTCATGCAGGTTCCGTTAATGGCGACCGAGGCGCCGATAGTTACGCCTTCGGCTTTGCCGGCGGGCAAGGCGATGGCGAACGTACTGAGCCCTGGCGCAGTGATAATGTCTTCAATGGTCGCAATGCCCTGAATAATGCCTGTAAACATGGGGAAAGCCTCGTGCGGTTAAGATGACGTAGCATACGATGGGCCAGAATAACCAGATGACGCCAGGGGAACAACGCGCACCTCAAGATTCTGCCGCCCACGCCGTTAGTATGAATAAGTTCATACACTTTCAGACGGAATTGCTCATGGCCCAGAATACTGGCACCCAGGCACCGGCACCGGCGTCGTCAGCCGCAGCGCCCGCGGTATTGCGCCAAGGCCGGGCGGCAGACCCGGCGCCGGCCGTGGCGGACAAGGCTGTGGCGGTTGCGGGCCAGGGCTCCCAAAACACCACTCAACCGTCCACCGGCCCAAATGAAAGCGCCAAGCAGCCGTCTGACGTAATGGCTGCCGATGCTGAGGGCAGCCGCGATGCTTCCCCTGGTAGCAGCCGTGATAAAGCGGCCAACCGCCAGCGCCAGCTGCGTTTGATGATGCGCCAATGTGACCGGGTGCTGCTGGCCGATTATGACTTGCTGGCGATGGAGAAATGGCCGGACAACGCCCGGATTTCCGCTGCGCGAAGGCGCCGGGATCTGTGGTTGCTGGCGGTGTTTGTTGCCGCTGTGTTGTTCGTTGGCGGCGTGCTTGGCGTCTTACCGGCCTGGTTGGGCGGTACCGGTTTTGGCGCGCTTGTGACTACGTTGCTGCTGGCACTGCCACCGGTGCGCAGGGTATTCAGTTCACGCCCGTCACACCGGGAGCTAGTGCAGCAGCGCGGGCAAATGCTGCGGGACGCCAGGCGCCATGTGGCGCATCTAGAGGGGGCCGATGGGCTGGTGTGGCAGTGCCAGCGCATGGCGGCGTTCAACCCTGCGCTGGCAAGTCACAGCTTTTCGCGATTACGGGAAGCATCGGAGAAGCATATACTAGTGGGGCAATTAACCGAGCGCAAATACGTGCGCCTGTATCTGTTCTATCTGGTAGAGGCCGACAAAGCGTACCAGAGGCTGCAACAGGCGTTTCTGGACAGCCGCCAGCAGGATTTGGAGCAGAGCCCGTTAGAGGAAGTGGCGGAAGGAAAAGCGGGGACAGATTTGAAATCTGTCCCCAGTTAAATCTGTCCCCGGTTAGTCGTGGGTCACGGTTGACGACAGCACTAACTTGACAAGTTGATTTCTCAAACGTATGTTTAAAACATACGTTTATTGCTGGAGTCAGGATTTACAATGGCGCAATCAGATACTGTAGATCGCATTCTGGACGCAGCGGAAGAATTGTTCGCCGATCGCGGATTTGCTGAAACATCGCTGCGGATGATTACCAGCCGGGCAAAAGTGAATCTTGCCGCCGTGAATTATCATTTTGGCTCCAAAAAATCCCTGATACAAGCAGTTTTTGCCCGCTTTCTAACACCTTTTTCGGCCACCGCCGAAGCTGCGTTTGACGATCTGGAAAAAAGTTGTGATGGCAAAGCGCCAACGTTAAACCAGACCCTGCGTGCTTTGACCGAAAGCGCGGTGCAAATGCCACAGCGCAGTGAACGCGGCATTGCGATCTTCATGCGGCTTCTTGGCCTGGCTTATACCCAGTCGCAGGGGCATTTGCGAAAATTTCTGGAGCAGGAATACAGCGAACCTTTCAGCCGTTTCATGCGCTTGTTGAAAGAAGCTACGCCAGAGCTCTCTGCGGTAGATCGCTACTGGCGCATTCAGTTTATGCTTGGCGCCACCGCTTTCACTATGTCCAGTAACGAAGCCTTACGTGATATTCTGGTCAACAAGATGGGCGTAGAAACCAGCGTGCAGGAAATTGCTGCGCGGCTGGTGCCGTTTTTGGCGGCCGGCATGCAGGCGAAAGACCCAATGCTGACGCCTATGCCCTGCGACCAGGAATCACTGGCTGTGTTTTAATCAGCCAGTGCCGCCACTGAGCCTGAACGGAGCCTACTGTGGTTATCGGCGATTCTGCTGTCAGCCATCTGCTTATTGATATTGCCCGTCAGCGTCTGCAACTGTTTGACGGCTCTTCTGTGTGCGTGGGTGATTATTCGGTGTCTACGGCGCGTAACGGTGCCGGCGAATGTGATGGCAGTGGTTGCACGCCCCGGGGCCAACATTATATTCGCGTCATGATTGGCGCCGGGCAACCACTGAACAGCGTATTCCGTGGCCGCCGCCCAACCGGCGAAATCTACAACCCCGAACTGGCCCTGGCCCACCCCGAGCGTGACTGGATACTGTCGCGCATCGTATGGCTGTGCGGCCGGCAGTGGGGCGTAAATCGCGGCCCCGGGGTCGATACTTTTCGCCGCTTCATATACATTCACGGCACTCCTGACACCGAGCCGATGGGCACTCCGTTGTCCCACGGCTGTGTGCGCATGCGCAATACAGACCTGGTGACGCTGTTTGCCAGATTACAGCCGGGAATGCCGGTAATGATCTGTTAGTAACTGTTTATAAAAACCATTTTTCTAGCGTGCAATTTTTTTAGAAAGACGACTGGGGCAGCAACGTGAACGCGTTCTTTGATTTTGAATTTGAGGGTTCCCATGATTAAGGAAGGCATAATTATACTAAATGGCTGGATTGAGGGCTTCGAGCTGTTGTCTTCCGGCTGGCGGGCAGGGGTGATTATTTTTGCTCTGGTGTTTGGTACAGCCCTCGTTGCGTACATTGCTAACCGCGTGATCAGCGCTTTGGAGCACAGATTTTCTCAAACCAAAAATATCTGGGACGACGCCCTACTGCACGCTACTCGTCTGCCGCTGGTGGCGTTTGTGTGGTTGCAGGGGGTCTATTGGGCGGCAGAAATAGCCCATTATTATTCCGAGGCTGACGTTTTCAAGGCAAACGATTCGCTGCTGGACGTTGGCTTTATCTGGGTTGTTGTGTGGGCGCTGCTGGGCCTGATCAAACAGATTGAGCATGTGGTTGTGTCGCCGATCAAAATGAAAAAGCCGATGGATTTCACCACCGTCAACGCCATCAGTAAGCTTTCGCGGCTGGTGGTGATCATTACCGCGGCTCTGATTGGCTTACAAACCCTGGGTTTTAGTATTTCCGGTGTGCTGGCGTTCGGTGGTGTGGGTGGTATTGCCATCGGTTTTGCCGCTAAAGACCTGCTGGCCAACTTTTTTGGCGGTTTTATTATTCACCTCGACCGCCCGTTCAAAGTAGGCGACTGGATACGCTCGCCAGATCGCAATATTGAGGGCACGGTAGAGCAGATCGGCTGGCGTATGTGCACCATCCGTACGTTTGACAAACGCCCGCTTTACGTACCCAACGCTACGTTTACCACCATTGCGGTAGAAAACCCGTCACGTATGTCGCACCGCAGAATCAGTGAAACCATTGGCGTACGTTATAGTGACATAGACCGGGTAACCGACATTGTCAGTGATATTCGCTCAATGCTGAAAAATCACGACGAGATCGAAGTCAGCCAAACGCTGATTGTGAATTTTCTGGCGTTTAGTCATTCCACGCTGGACATCATGGTGTACACCTTCACAAAAACCCGCGAGTGGGTGAAATATCACGAAGTGAAGCAGGACGTGTTGCTGAAAATCAGCGACATTATAGCTGGCCATGGCGCCGAAGTGGCGTTCCCGACCCAGACGCTGCATGTGGCTGATAGCATTAAGCTGCAGCATCTGGAGAACAATTCCGGTCGTGACCAGGGTCGTACCCAAGACGGCGATTGGGCCAGCAACGAGGCCGGTGAGCGTTCTCTGCGTGATGACTCCGAAGGCAGCGAGCAAGACGCTGCTAACAGCGACAGCGACAAACACAGCACCGGCAACCGTGAAGGTGCCCAAGACAGGGTGGCTGAAGATACCGAAAGAGCCCGCAGCGGCCGCCCGGGCAGCAATCAGCCGCAGCGTGAACAGGTGGATTCACAAAGCCATGCGCAGGAGGGTTCCTCGAAGGGGCATCTTGAGGAACCTCTGGAGGGAAGTCATGCAAAACGCCGCTGAAAACCCCGTCGGTATCATCGGTGGCACCGGCCTGACCGCTCTTGAAGGTTTGCAGATAACCGGCGAGCAGAGTATGGCCAACCCATGGGGTACGCCTTCTTCAGCGCTTACCAGTGGGCTGTTGAGCCAGCAGCGCGTGCTGTTTCTGGCCCGCCACGGTAACCCGCACCGCATACCGCCCCACCAGATTAACTACCGCGCCAATGTTCAGGCGCTGTTTGATGCCGGCGTGCGCACCTTGGTGGGCGTTAACGCTGTGGGCGGCATACACCCGGATATGGGACCGGCCCACATTGTCATACCGGATCAGCTGATTGATTACACCTGGGGCCGCAGTGGTACGTTTTTTGAGGGCGAACTGGATAAGGTCACCCACATTGATTTTACCTGGCCTTACAACGAGCCGGCGCGGGCGATTTTGATTGAGCAAGCGGAGCGTCTGGGACTGAGCTTTTCCAGCCACGGGGTTTATGGTGCCACCCAGGGGCCACGTCTGGAAACCGCTGCGGAAATCCGCCGTATGGAGCGTGATGGCTGTGATCTGGCGGGTATGACAGGCATGCCGGAAGCGGCCCTGGCAGCAGAGTTGGGGATGCGGTACGTCAGTTTATGCCTGGTGGTCAATTATGCAGCAGGTAAAACCGACACGGCGATCACCATGGCGGATATTCAGCGCGCGATTGATGACGGTATGGTTGCCGTGAAAACCCTGCTACAGGCTTCTGTTGCCGGGCTTGGAGCCCTGCAGGCGAGAGCCTGAGCAGTGTCTGGGCGCTAGCGGCTCAATCCTCGATTTTTGCGAAATAGATCAGCACGCCTATGGTGGGGGAATCCAGAAAATGGATTTCGCTGCTGCGCATGCGGCGGGTTTCACGAATCCAGGTCAGCAGCTGCGGTTCAGCCTGAGCGCCGGGCTGCGCGGCCGAGGCGGCATCTTGCCAGTGGTTCAGGTGCGCTTCCACATGTAAAAAGCGTTTGCGATCGATTTTTATATAACCTTCCACGTCGCGCTGCCGTGCCTGCGGCAACCAGTCGCCAACGGCCACCGCCAGGCGTTCGCCACTGTAGTTCTGCGGGAAATCTTCGAACCAGCCGGCTTTGGCCAGAATGCGGAAACGGCCGCTGTTGGTCAGCCGAGCGGCTGCGCTGTCCAGATAAAGGCTGTTGGCCTGGTTTAATGAACTGCGCGGCCCACCGCCCTCGGGCGTTACCCAAAGCGCCTTGTTAATAACCGGCGTGGGGGTAACCTTCTGCCCGCTCATGTTCTCGACCAGATTTTCAGGCGCAATAATGCGTTCCAGAATGACAAATTCCGCGCGATAGCGATCACTAGCCTGGGCCAGAGGCGCGCCCACTATCAGCGTGAAAACAATCAGCACGGCCATCGTAAAAGGTGAACCCGGGTGTTTACGCAAGTCAGTTTCTCCAACAGTCATCGGGGCCGGCCTGAGGATTTGACCGGTGCCAGTTCATCGAACATAGCGGCAATGCCATCAAGCTTACCATCGGTTGAGGTGTCGTTCAGCCGGAAACGGAAACTGTTGGCGCCGTCCAGGCGATACTCGCCGGGGTCGGATTGCATTTTCTTAATCAGCACCAGTGGGTCTACGCTGGTGCTGTTGCCAAATTCCAGTCGCGCCCATTCCTTGCCAGCGTCTACTTTAATAACGCCCAGGGCCTCGGCACGCATGCGTAGCGCCGCCTGGCGCATCAGATTTTTGGCCGGTTGCGGCAGCAATCCAAAGCGGTCAATCATTTCTACCTGAAGTTCTTTTAATTGTTCATCATTGGCAACGCTGGCAATGCGTTTATACAACATCAGCCGGTTATGAACGTCTGGCAGGTAATCGTCCGGAATCAGCGCCGGGATGCGCAAATTCATTTCGGTGCCGTGGCTCAGTGGCAGCTCGGCGTTCGGTGTGCGGCCTTCACGAATGGCTTTTACCGCTTCGTCCAGCAGCTGCATGTAAAGGGTAAAACCAATGCTTTCGATTTGCCCGCTCTGTTCCTCGCCCAGAAGTTCGCCGGCGCCGCGGATTTCGAGGTCTTGGGTGGCCAGCATAAAACCGGCGCCCAAATCCTGGGCTTCAGAAATGGCCTCCAGGCGCTTTTTTGCATCGGAGCTAATGGCTTTCGGTGGCGGGGTAAGCAGGTAAGCGTAGGCTTGATGGTGGGAGCGGCCCACCCGGCCTCGCAACTGGTGCAGCTGGGCCAGGCCGAATTTGTCTGCGCGCTCGATAATAATGGTGTTGGCGGTGGGCACGTCTATGCCGGTTTCAATGATGGTGGTACACACCAGCACGTTGAAGCGCTTGTGGTAAAAGTCCTTCATGATCTGTTCCAGATCGCGTTCGCGCATCTGGCCGTGGGCCACGCCAACGCGGGCTTCGGGAATCAGTTGGCGCAGGTCTGCCGCGGTTTTTTCGATGCTGGTCACGTTATTGTGCAGAAAGTACACCTGACCGCCACGCAGGATTTCCCGCAAAATCGCTTCTTTCACCATGGGTTCGTCGCGCTGGCGCACAAAGGTTTTTACCGACAGCCGCCGCGCTGGTGGCGTTGCAATAATGGACAGATCGCGAAGGTGGCCCATGGCCATATTCAAGGTGCGGGGGATGGGCGTGGCGGTCAGGTTGAGCATATCCACTTCGGCCCGCAGCGCTTTTAGCTTTTCTTTTTGCTGCACGCCAAAGCGGTGTTCTTCATCAATAATCACCAGGCCCAGATTCTTGAACCGAATGTCGCCCTGCAGCAGTTTGTGGGTGCCAATCACGATATCGGCTTTGCCGTTTTCCATGGCCTCCAGCGCTTTATTGGTCTGGCTGCCACTGCGGAAGCGGCTGAGCAGCTCGACATTAACGGCGGTATCCGAAAAGCGGTCGCGGAAAGATTCGTAATGCTGCTGCGCCAGCAGGGTAGTGGGCACCAGTACCGCCACCTGTTTGCCCGACCAGGTCGCCACAAACGCGGCGCGCATGGCCACTTCGGTTTTGCCAAAGCCCACATCGCCGCAAATCAAACGATCCATCGGTCGTTCGCTGGTCATGTCTTCCAGCACCGCCATAATAGCCACTTCCTGATCCGGTGTTTCCTCGAACGGGAAGCCTGCTGCAAAGGTGCGGTAGGCTTCCTGGGGGTTCTCGAAGCTGAAGCCTTTGCGGGCTTCGCGGCGGGCGTACACGTCTAAAAGCTCGGCGGCGGTGTCGCGGATTTTCTCCAGCGCTTTTTTCTTGGCGTTGTTCCAGCGATCGGTGCCCAGCTTGTGCAGCGGCGCGTGTTCGGTGTCGCTGCCGGCGTAGCGTGAAATCAAATGCAGGCTAGACACAGGCACATACAGCTTGGAGCTGCCGGCGTATTCCAGCATCAGAAATTCGCTGGCTTCCCCTTCTACGGTGATGGTTTCCAGACCCTGATAGCGGCCCACACCGTGGTCAATATGCACCACTGGCGAGCCGATACGCAGTTCCGAAAGGTCGCGGTAGCCGTCGTCGTTCAGCTCAGTGGGCTTTTCCCGGCGCCTGCGCTGCAGCACCCGCTCACCAAAAAGTGCGGTTTCGGTGATCAGCGCCAGTTGCCGGTCTGGCAGCACCAGGCCCTGTTCCATAGGCGCGATGGTAATGCCCAAGCTGCATTTCGGACTGTCCAGAAAACCTTGCCAGCCCTCCAGCGCCTGAAGTTGCAAGGATTGCTGGGCCAGATTATCGATCAGCGCTTCGCGCCGGCCAGACGATTCGGCGCAAATCAGAATGCGACCGTCGAATTCGTTGATGAACCGTTTCAAGCGCCCGGCAGGGTCTGCTGCGCGCCCGTTCATGGCGATGTCTGGCAGTTCGCGGGCGGCGCAGTTCACACTGCCGTTGCCATCGTCGGTTGCGGTGCGTGTGGTTACCCGTGGAAACTGCTTGAGCAGCCCGAACAGCTCGTCCTGCTGCAAAAACAGCCGGGCTGGCGGCATGATTGGCCGCACGCGGTCGTGGCGGCGATCTTCATAACGGTTGCGGGTTTCGCTGTCGAACTGCTGCACCGATTCGTTCAGGCCATCGGCGGTGAATACCCGGGTACTGGCTGGCAGGTAATCAAAAAGCGTGGCGGTGGCATCAAAAAACAGCGGCAAATAATATTCAATGCCCGGTGATGTAATGCCCTGACTGACGTCCTGATACACAGGCGCGCTTTTGTCGGCGCTGGGAAATTGCTCGAACCAGCGTCCGCGAAACGCCGAACGGGCTTCTTTGTCCCAGGGGAATTCAAACGCCGGCAGCAGTTCTACCTGCTGGATGCGATCCACCGAACGCTGGGTGTCCGGGTCAAAGGTGCGTAGGGTTTCAATTTCGTTGTCGAACAAATCAATGCGGTAGGGCTGGCTGGCGCCCATGGGGAAAATGTCCAGAATGGCGCCGCGCACAGCGTATTCACCGTGCTCGTAAACGTTGTCGGCATAGCGATAGCCGGCCGCCTCGAGCTGCAGGCGCCAGCTGTTGATGTCCAGCGACTGGCCGACTTCTAACAGCAGGGTGTTGCCCTGCAGATAATTTACCGGCGGTAACCGGTGCATCAGGGTACGCGCAGGCACCACAAGCACGCCGTGTGCGGTAGAGGGCAGGCGGTGCAGGGTGCGAATGCGGCGGGAAATAATATCCTGATGGGGCGAAAACTGGTCGTAAGGCAAAGTTTCCCAGTCTGGCAACGACAGCAATTCCAGGCCATCGGCGCTTATGGCCGGGCCATCTTCTTCAGGTGCCAGGCCCAGAAAAAACCGCATTGCCTGCTCCAGGCGAATGGCATCGGCGGTGCTGCGGGTGATCACCAGGGTTAACCCTTGATGGCTGCGCGCGCTTTCACAGATGGCCAGAGCGTCACTGCTGCCGTGAAGCTGACCCCAGACACGATGGTCGGCAGGCTTTTTTGGAAACTCGGGGGCAAGCAGGGGGGTGCTGGTCATGTTGGGAAATGTGCCTTTTTCGAATTCGAGAGCCGGTAAATAAGCTGGCCATTCTACCGCTGCAGTGCATGGGGGGTCGAGTGGCTATAAAAACAGGCGTTGGATTTGCCGTAGGCGGCGTTAAATTGGATAATACCTCACCCGATTTTCTTCATGTCTACTTTGCATGCCCAAAACGTTTCTATTCAGAGGTCCTAAACCGTGAGCCACGAACAGATCCACCAGCACTTGTCGAACTGGACAGAGCGCGAATCTACCGCCGAAGCCATGATCCCGCTAATTGGGCGCCTGTACCGCCGTAACAATGTTGTTACGTCGGTTTACGGCCGCTCGGTAATTAATCAGTCAGTGATTGACATCATTCGCGCCCACCGCTACGTTCGGCAGGTAGAAGACAGCGAGTTGTCGGTACACGACACCCTGCCCATTCTCCAGGCGATGGATGCCATGGAGCTGGGGCGTGGCCACGTAGACATCGGCAAGCTGGCGGTCAAATTCCGCGCCATTGGCGGCGACCTGAACGAGTTTTTGACCCAGGAAATCGGATCTATCGCGGGGTTGTACGCTTCCCAGTCGGAAGAAGATGCCCAGAATGACACCAAAGATATAGTGCTTTACGGTTTTGGTCGTATCGGCCGCTTGCTGGCCCGTATTCTGATTGAAAAAGCCGGCGGCGGTAACAATCTGCGCCTGCGCGCCATTGTTGTGCGCCATGGCGGTGCCGAAAACGATCTGGAAAAACGTGCCAGCCTGCTGCGCCGCGACTCCGTACACGGCCCCTTCAACGGCACCATCCGTGTCGACGCGGAAAACTCCGCGCTGATCGCCAACGGCAACTTTATCAAAGTTATTTACTCCGCCGGGCCAGACCAAGTGGACTACACCCAGTACGGCATCAACAATGCCATTGTGATTGATAACACCGGCATGTGGCGCGATGAAGAAGGCCTGGGCCTGCACCTGAAATCTAAAGGCGTCAGCCGCGTCATGCTGACAGCTCCAGGCAAAGGCGACATCAAGAACATCGTTTACGGCATCAATAATGACTGGATTACTGACGACGACAAAATTCTGTCGGCAGCCTCTTGTACCACCAACGCCATTACCCCGGTGCTGAAGGCTATCAATGACGAATACGGCATTGAAGATGGCCACGTAGAAACGGTGCACTCTTACACCAATGACCAGAACCTGATCGACAACTACCACAAAGGCAGTCGCCGCGGCCGCAGTGCGCCGCTGAACATGGTAATTACCGAGACAGGCGCCGCCAAGGCGGTGTCAAAGGCGCTGCCAGAACTGAAAGGCAAGCTGACGGGTAATGCCATTCGCGTGCCCACGCCGAACGTCTCCATGGCGATTCTGAACCTGAATCTGAAGACAGAGGTGGATGTAGAAAGCGTTAACGAATACCTGCGTGACATAGCGCTGCACTCCGAACTGCAAAAGCAGATTGACTTTGTAAACTCCACAGAAGTGGTGTCGACCGATTTCGTTGGCTCGCGCCACGCCGGTATTGTGGACGCCCAAGCAACGATTGCTGCCGGTAAACGCCTGATTCTTTACGTTTGGTACGACAACGAATTCGGCTACAGCGCACAGGTTATAAGGGTTGTTAGCCAGATGGCTGGCATCAACTATCCTATTTTCCCCAAGCGCGCTCGCGGCTGAGTCGGTCGTTCTGGCTCTCGGGTCAGTGCTTGATGAGTGAATAAAAGCCCCTCCAGCTTTTGCTGGCGGGGCTTTTATTTGGCGCGGTTCAAACACGCCCTCTTTACTTGAAGCAACAAACCGGTGGGCCTTTGCTGTGGAAATGCGGGCCCCGACTCTCTATAATTAGCGCGATTTTGGATATGTCTGACGCCCGCTTCTTATCCTTCCTCTGCCACCGGTCTGTGCTAGCGTAACGCCAACCGCCTTACGGCAAGCCACTTAACACCAAACCGGTGAGGTATGTGCAGGGAATTCGAGGTAATGCGTCTGGCGTGGTAAATACATCGAATAGTTTCTGATGATTGGATGAGGCTAATGATAAAGATCACAAAAGGCCTGGATCTTCCCATCAGCGGCGCCCCCGAACAGACCATCACCGACGGCAAACCGATTCGCCACGTGGCACTTGTCGGCTTTGACTATAACGGCATGAAGCCGACGATGGTTGTGAAGGAAGGGGATCGCGTTAAACGCGGCACGCTGCTGTTTATGGATAAGAAGACCGAAGGCGTTCGTTACACCTCACCGGCAGCGGGCGTGGTGAAAGAAATCAACCGTGGTGACCGTCGGGTTTTCCAGTCGATTGTCATCGAAATTGATGGCAATGAGGCGGAAATCTTCGCGCGTTACAGCGAAGCCGATATTGCGGGCCTGGAGCGCCAGCAGGTTGTTGATAACCTGATCGAATCCGGGTTGTGGGCGACGCTGGTAACGCGTCCGTACAGCAAAGTGCCGGCTATTGACTCCGCGCCTCATTCAATCTTCGTGTCGGTGATGGATACCAACCCGCTGGCCGCAGACCCTACCATCATCATTGCCGAAAACAGCAAGGCCTTTGAAAACGGCCTGAGCATTATTGCCAAGCTGACCACCGGCAAGGTGTTTGTAACAGGTAAGCCGGGCTCAAACGTGGCAGTGCCCAAGTCTGATGCTATTGAAGTCAATCAGTGTGACGGCGTTCACCCTGCCGGTAACGTAGGCACCCATATTCATCACCTGGACCCGGTATCGCTCAGCAAAACTGTGTGGTCTGTGAATTACCAGGACGTGATTGATATCGGCAAGCTGTTCGTCACCGGTGAACTTCCAATTGAGCGCGTTGTCTCAATAGGTGGCCCGAAAGCTCTGAAGCCTCGCTTGGTTCGTACACGTTTAGGAGCCAGTCTGGTTGAATTGTTGGATGGTGAAACCGAAACCGACTGCGAACTGCGTCCGATATCGGGCTCAGTGTTTGGCGGTCGACGGGCCGAAGGTACCTGCGCCTACTTAGGGCGTTTCGCCAATCAGGTGTCGGTGCTGGCTGAAGGCAATAGCCGGCACTTCATGGCCTACCTGTCGCCGGGCGTTAATAAATTCTCGACAATGAACATCTACCTGTCAAAACTGATCGGTGGCAAACGATTCAACTTCAATACCAGCACCAACGGCAGCGAGCGAGCAATGGTTCCAGTGGGCGCTTACGAGCGCGTCATGCCGTTGGACATATTGCCAACCCAGCTGTTGCGGGCACTCATTGTCGGTGACACGGAAATGGCCCAGAA
Organism: Marinobacter sp. LV10R520-4; assembly: GCF_002563815.1. Classification (NCBI taxonomy): domain Bacteria; kingdom Pseudomonadati; phylum Pseudomonadota; class Gammaproteobacteria; order Pseudomonadales; family Marinobacteraceae; genus Marinobacter; species Marinobacter sp. LV10R520-4. Next base: position 2,828,278 of record NZ_PDJM01000001.1, read on the forward strand.
ACTGGGCGCGCTGGAACTGGATGAAGAAGATCTGGCTCTGTGCACCTTCGTGTGTCCGGGTAAATATGAATACGGGCCAATTCTCCGAGAGAACCTGACCCGCATCGAGATCGAGGGCTAAGTTATGGCTATCCGACAGTTTCTCGACGGAATCGAGCATCATTTTGAAAAAGGCGGTCGTCACGAGCGTTGGTACGCGCTCTACGAAGCGGTAGACACCATTTTCTACTCGCCCAGTTCGGTCACCAAATCCACATCTCACGTGCGTGATGGCATTGATCTGAAACGCATCATGATTACGGTGTGGCTGTGCACTTTCCCGGCCATGTTTTTCGGCATGTGGAACATCGGCTTTCAGGCCAACAGCTACCTGGCTACCAGTCCGGAGGCTTTGGTCGGAGACGGCGGACTGCGCACCTTGTTTATCAACGCTTTTGCGGTAACCGGCGCGGGTGCTGGCTTGCTGGATAATTTCATCTACGGTATGGCCTACTTTATTCCCATCTACGTGGTGACCTTTGTGGTTGGCGGGTTTTGGGAAGTCATGTTTGCCACCGTGCGTCGTCATGAAATCAACGAAGGCTTTTTCGTAACCTCGATTTTGTTCGCGCTGATCTTACCGCCTTCCATACCCCTTTGGCAGGTGGCTCTGGGCATTACCTTCGGTATCGTCATCGGTAAAGAAGTGTTTGGCGGAACCGGCAAAAACTTCCTCAACCCGGCGCTGACCGGCCGTGCTTTTTTGTACTTCGCCTACCCGGCGCAGATCTCCGGTGACACGGTATGGACAGCGGTTGACGGTTTTAGTGGTGCGACATCCCTGAGCTGGGCTGCCAGCGGCGGTGTTGAAGCTCTGGAAAGCCAGATTGGTTGGGCGAGCGCATTCATGGGCACTATTCAGGGCTCTATGGGTGAAACCTCGACCCTGGCTGTGCTGGCAGGTGGCGCTGTGCTGCTGATCATGAAAATAGCCTCTTATCGCATTGTTGGGGGCGTGTTGCTAGGCATGATTGCCACCTCGCTGTTAATGAATGTGGTGGGATCAGAAACGAACCCAATGTTTGCCGTGCCGGCCTACTGGCACCTAGTAATTGGTGGCTTCGCCTTTGGCATGATGTTTATGGCCACAGACCCGGTATCGTCTGCCATGACTCACACCGGCCGCTGGTGCTTCGGCATTCTGGTGGGCGTGATGACCGTTCTGATACGTGTCGTAAACCCGGCCTTCCCCGAAGGCATCATGCTGGCGATTCTGTTCGCCAACCTGTTTGCCCCGCTGATGGACCACTACGTCGTTCAGGCCAATGTTAAACGGAGGCTCGCCCGTGGCTAAAGCTAAAGAAACAGTCGCCAGAACGTTAATGGTCGCTTTGGTACTGAGTATCGTGTTTTCAGTTATCGTCTCGACCGCCGCAGTAATGCTGCGCCCGGCACAGATCAAAAATCAGAACTTGGACATTAAAACCAATATTCTGGCGGCCTCGGGCATGTTGCCGGAAGCTGCCAGTGCCGAGCAGATCGAAGATATCTTCACCCGCTTTGATGTTCGCCTGGTGGATTTGGATTCTGGCGCCTTTGTCGAGCCTGAATCGGTCAATGTGCAAGACCCGATGAAGTACGACATGTACAAAGCTGCGTCTAACCCGGATATGTCCACCAACATTCCTCCCAAGGAAGACCTGGCGGGCATCAAGCGTCGCCCTAACGTAGCCAAGGTCTATCTGCTGCGCGAAGGCGACCAGGTGAAGCGCGTTGTACTGCCGGTTCACGGTTATGGTTTGTGGTCCACTCTGTATGGCTTTGTATCCCTTGAGGGCGACTTGAACACCATCGAAGGTTTGGGCTTTTATGCCCACGCAGAAACGCCGGGCCTGGGTGGTGAGGTGGATAACCCTCGCTGGAAGTCCCAGTGGGTGGGTAAGCAGCTTTACGACGAAAACAAAACCGAGCCGCAGATCCGCCTGGTAAAAGGCGGTGTTGATGCCAATACTGCGAACAAGCAACACAAAGTGGACGCGCTTTCCGGTGCCACCTTGACCAGTCGCGGTGTGGAGCATCTTGTAAATTATTGGATGGGTGATCGTGGCTACGCGGCGTTCCTCAAGAAACTTCGTGAAGGGGAGGTCTGATCATGTCCGAAATGACCGCGAAACAAGTTCTGTTTGAACCGATTTTCAGTAACAACCCGATTGGATTGCAGATTCTGGGTATCTGTTCTGCGCTGGCGGTAACCACCAGCATGAACGTCACCATCGTTATGTGTCTTTCCGTTATTGCGGTAACCGCGTTTTCCAACCTGGCGGTATCGCTGGTGCGGGCACAGATTCCGAACAGTATTCGTATCATCGCCCAAATGACCATCATCGCTTCTCTGGTAATCGTGGTGGATCAGTTTCTGAAGGCCTACGCCTATGAAGTATCCAAGCAGCTGTCGGTCTTCGTTGGTCTGATCATCACCAACTGCATCGTTATGGGCCGTGCCGAAGGTTTCGCCATGAAGAACGGGCCTTGGCTGAGCTTCCTTGACGGCATCGGCAACGGTATGGGCTATTCGGTGATGCTGCTATTTGTCGCCTTCTTCCGTGAGCTGCTGGGCGCAGGTGCGCTGTTTGGCGTTACCTTGATGACACCAGTAAGTCAGGGCGGTTGGTACGTCCCCAACGGGCTGCTGCTGTTGCCGCCGAGCGCGTTCTTTATTATTGGCTTGGCAATCTGGGCCCTGCGCGCCTGGAAACCCGAGCAAGTGGAAGAGGCAGACTTCAAAATGTCCCGCCACACCCATAAGGAGGCCTTCTGATGGAACACTACATCAGTCTGCTGATTAAGGCTATTTTCGTTGAAAACATGGCTTTGGCCTTCTTCTTGGGTATGTGTACCTTCCTGGCGATCTCTAAGAAAATTGAAGCCGCAACCGGTCTGGGTATTGCCGTGGTGGTAGTTCTGACCCTCACTGTGCCGGTGAACAACCTGATCTACAACAACATCCTGCGTGAAGGCGCGTTGTCTTGGGCCGGATTGCCCAACACAGACCTGAGCTTTTTGGGATTGATTACGTACATTGGTGTAATCGCTGCGATTGTGCAGATCATGGAAATGGTTCTGGATAAGTACATACCGGCGCTATATGCCGCACTTGGGGTTTTTCTACCGCTTATCACCGTGAACTGCGCCATTTTGGGTGCAGCCCTTTTCATGGTAGAGCGCGACTACACCTTCGGTGAGAGTGTGGTGTACGGTTTCGGCGCCGGCGTAGGCTGGGCCTTGGCGATTGTGGCTTTGGCCGGCATTCGGGAAAAACTCAAGTACAGCGACGTACCGGAAGGCCTGCGGGGCTTGGGCATAACCTTTATTACTGTGGGTTTGATGTCATTAGGTTTTATGTCTTTCTCCGGCATTTCCCTGTAATTCACCCGGTGATTCGGATAAACGAAAGGGCGAGATCATGAATACAGAAATTATTCTCGGCGTAGTCATGTTCACTGTGATTGTTTTGGCGCTGGTTGCGATTATTCTTGCGGCCCGCTCCCAGCTGGTCAGTACCGGTGATGTGACCATTGAAATTAACGACGACCCCGAGCACACGGTGAAAACCGAAGCCGGTGGAAAGTTGCTGAATACATTGGCCGGCAGCGGTATTTTTCTGTCGTCTGCTTGTGGCGGCGGTGGCACCTGCGCCCAATGCAAATGTAAGGTTTTCGACGGCGGCGGCGCTATGCTGCCCACCGAAAAGACTCATTTTACCAACCGCGAAGAAAAAGAAGGCTGGCGCCTGTCGTGCCAGGTTCCGGTAAAACAGGACATGAAAATTGAAGTGCCGGAAGAGTTCTTCGGCGTTAAGAAGTGGGAATGCGAAGTGGTGAGCAACCACAACCAGGCCACCTTCATCAAAGAATTGATTCTGAAGTTGCCAGAGGGTGAAGAAGTTGCCTTCCGTGCTGGCGGTTATGTACAGCTGGAATGTCCGGCGTACGAAATTGACTTCAAGGAATTTGCGATTGAAGAAGAGTTCCGTGAAGATTGGAACAAGCACGATATTTGGCGCTACAAGGCCATCAACAAGGAGGACACGATCCGTGCTTACTCCATGGCCAACTACCCGGAAGAGAAGGGCGTACTGAAGTTTAACATCCGTATCGCCACGCCACCTCCGGGCACCGACCACAACCCGGGAATCATGTCGAGCTTTGTGTTTGATTTGAAACCAGGGGACAAGATGACCGTGATGGGTCCGTTTGGTGAGTTCTTCGCCAAGAAGACCGATGCGGAAATGGTGTTTGTGGGCGGCGGTGCCGGTATGGCGCCCATGCGTTCCCACATCTTTGACCAGCTCAAGCGCCTGAATTCCAAGCGCAAGATCAGCTTCTGGTATGGCGCACGTAGCGTACGGGAAATGTTCTACGTCGAAGACTTTGACGGCTTGGCTAAAGAAAACGACAACTTTGAATGGCACGTAGCCTTGTCTGATCCCCAGCCGAACGATGACTGGAGTGGTGACACCGGATTTATTCACAACGTGTTGTTTGAAAACTATCTGAAAGATCACCCGGCACCCGAAGACTGCGAGTTTTACATGTGCGGGCCGCCCATCATGAACGCATCGGTTATCAAGATGCTGAAAGATCTAGGCGTAGAAGATGAAAACATCATGTTGGATGACTTTGGTGGCTAATACAGGAGGCTAGTAAAATACCGATGCTATTCAACATGGTTAAACCCGCCCGGGCGGTTATGATCAGTGTGTTTTATGCACTGGTTGTGGCGGCCTTGGCGGGTTGTTCGTTTAAGCCGGAACAACAGATCTGGGAAATATCCGGGCCGATCTTTGGCACTCGTTACCACATCAGTGTGGTGATGGAAGAGGACCAGCCCAGGCTTCAGGAGCTTGCCGGCGGCATTGAGCAGGCTCTTGAGGGCGTAGACGCCGCCATGTCTACCTGGCGCGAGGATTCTGAGTTGTCACGCTTTAACGCGCTGCCAGATCAGTCCGATTGGACCGCGTTGTCAACACCCTTGTACACCGTGCTGCTAGAAGCAGAAGCGGTGTCCGCGCTTACTGACGGCGCTTTTGATATCACGATTGGCCCAGTGGTGAATCTGTGGGGCTTTGGCCCGGATGCGCGGCCAGACACAGTGCCAGACGACGCCACACTGGCTCGGGTATTGCGCGGCACCGGACACAATAAAATCCAATTGCGGTACCAGCCTCCGGGCATTCGTACCAGCGAACAGCAATACCTGGATTTAAGTGCCATTGCCAAAGGCTTCGGTGTAGACGAAGTTGCCCGCTACCTGGCCGCAGAGGGTGTTAGCGGGTATCTGGTGGAGATTGGCGGTGAAGTCAGCGTTGCCGGGCGCAAGCCCGATGGTTCGGCCTGGCGCCTGGCCATCGAAACGCCCGGTGAAGACGCAGAACAGGTAAACCGGGTGGTAGCCCTGGATAACCGTGCTTTGGCGACCTCTGGTGACTATCGTAACTATTACGAATTCAACGGGCAGCGTTATTCCCATACACTGGACCCACAAACCGGTAAACCGATTACCCACAATCTGGCGTCGGTGACCGTGATCGCGGAAAATTGTATGCGCGCTGACGCCCTGGCCACCGGATTTAATGTGATGGGATTCGAGGAAGCCATGACGTTGGCGGTTCGCGAAAACATACCGGCTTATTTTATCGTGCGCGGTGAGGCAGGGTTTGAGACCCACCACACTCCGGCATTTTCGTCGTTTATAACCCAGTAGCGGGAGAGCAGCATGGGTACCTTTATTCTGGTGTTTTTTATAGTGGTTCTGTTGGTAGCGGGCATGTCAGTGGGCGTCATTTTTGGCCGTAAACCGATCAGCGGCACCTGCGGCGGCATTGGCGCTCTGGGCATCAGTTCTTCTTGCGATATATGCGGCGGCAACACCCAGAAATGTGAAGAAAACAGCGAGCGCGTTGGGGTCGAGGCAGATAGCAGTCTGGGTTACGATGCCACCCGCCCTGAAAAATGAGCCGAAACAGGCAATAACGTACAATTTACGACCCAGATAAGGAGTTACTGCGGGTATGCCAGAGCATCATTACGACGTAGTGGTTATCGGCGCCGGCCCGTCCGGCGAAGGCGCTGCGATGAACGCGACGAAAAACGGCAAGCGCGTAGCCATTGTTGAAGACAAAAGAACCGTAGGCGGCAACTGTACCCACTGGGGTACCATTCCTTCGAAAGCCCTGCGCCACTCAGTCAAGCAGATCATCACGTTCAATACCAATCAAATGTTCCGCGACATTGGCGAGCCGCGCTGGTTCTCGTTCCCGCGTGTTTTGCAGAATGCTCAAAAAGTGATTGGCACGCAGGTCAAGCAGCGCACCCAGTTCTATTCCCGCAACCGTATTGATCTGATCAACGGCAGCGCCTCGTTTGTTGATAAAAACCAGTTGGAAGTACGCGGCAGCAAAGGCGTGGAAATCTTGCACTTCAAGCAAGCCATCATTGCTTCGGGCTCGCGCCCTTATTTGCCGCCAGACTTGGACTTCCGTCATCACCGTATTTATAACTCAGACACCGTTCTGAGCCTGTCTCACACGCCGCGCACCTTGATTATTTATGGGGCAGGAGTGATTGGTTCGGAATATGCCTCTATCTTTGCCGGGCTTGGCGTAAAAGTCGATTTAATCAACCCGGGCAGCCGCTTGCTGACCTTCCTGGACGACGATATTTCCGACGCCCTGAGTTATCACCTGCGCAACAATGGCGTTCTGGTGCGGCACAACGAAGAATACGAATCCGTAGACGGCGACGACCACGGCGTGGTGTTGTCACTGAAATCCGGTAAAAAAATTCGAGCAGACGCATTTCTGTGGTGTAACGGCCGCACCGGTAACACCGACAAGCTGGCGCTGGAAAAAATTGGCCTGCAAGCCAATAGCCGCGGCCAACTGGCGGTAGACGACCATTACCGCACCGAGGTAGAGAACATTTACGCCGTCGGCGATGTTATTGGCTGGCCCAGCCTGGCCAGTGCCGCTTATGATCAGGGCCGGTCTGCCTCCTCTGACATTGTGCAAGACGACTATTTCCGCTTTGTATCAGACGTGCCCACGGGCATTTATACCATTCCGGAAATCAGTTCGGTGGGTAAAACCGAGCGCGAACTGACCGAGGCAAAAGTGCCCTACGAACTGGGCCAGGCGTTCTTTAAGGACCTGGCGCGGGCGCAGATTACCGGGGAGCCGGTGGGCATGCTGAAAATTCTGTTCCACCGTGAAACCCGTGAAATTTTGGGTATTCACTGTTTTGGTGACCAGGCTGCGGAGATTATTCACATCGGTCAGGCCATCATGAACCAGAAAGGCGAAGCAAATTCCCTGAACTACTTCATCAACACCACGTTCAACTACCCGACTATGGCCGAAGCTTATCGGGTAGCCGCGCTGAACGGATTAAACCGGATTTTCTAGCGGTTTCAGTGAGTGCCTATGGCCTGCTGTTTGCCCGGTGCAGTGACATCGCTGTTGTCGGGCAGAGCCGATTGGTGACGGGTGCGATTGTCGAAGTAGGTTATGGTGCTGGTCGGGTAGTCGGTAATAATGCTGTCTACCCCCATTTTTTCCAGTCCCAGCATGTCGAAAATGCGGTTTACCGTCCACGCCGATACGTGCATACCCTTGCGGTGGGCATGCTCCACCAGCTCTTTGCTGAGCAACTTCCAGTTGATGCACAGATATTCCACTTCCAGGCGACTGGCAATGGTCATGGGCCGCGGAAATTTGCGTTCTGCCACCAGCCCCAGTCGAATATTGCGATCACGCCGGCGAATTTCCTTCAAAAAATGAACATCCGACGAAGTCACGGCCACTTTGTCATAAAGCCGCCGTGCCTGAATGATTTCCGTCAGCCGGTTGCTGAGCACGTTCATGCGCGGAGATTTATCGCTTTTTACTTCCAGTTGCAGGTGTTCAAGATCGTTAAACCGGTCCAGCAACTGGTCCAGGCTGGGGATGCCCACCGGGCTCGGCCAGGAACTGACGTTGCGGCGAGCGTCCATACCGGTCAGTTCTGCCAGAGTGTAATCGCTGACATTACCTTTAAATGTGGTTGTACGATTCACCGTTAAATCGTGTACCAGCACGGGAATGCCGTCTTTCGACAGCACCAGATCCAGCTCAAAATGGCGTATGCCCTGGCGATAGGCGTGTGCAAAGCCTTCCAGAGTGTTTTCCGGAGCCTCACCTTTGGCGCCGCGGTGTCCGTATACAATCATTTGGCCATTGAATCCTTCACAGTCTTATAAATTGCCTGGCGTTTTTTCCAGGTGTCGTGGCACAAGCGGATATCTTCAAGGTATGCCGGCAATTCGTTCATCAGCAGCGCTTGAGGGCCGTCTACCAGAGCTTTTTCCGGCTTCGGATGGAAATCTACCAGCACCATGTTAGCGCCCGCTACAACACCCTGTGCGGTGGCGTGCATCACCTCCAGAATGCCATCCGGCGCGCGGTCACGGCTGCCCACAGAGTGGGACGGGTCAATACACACCGGCATGCGGGTCAGGCGCTTCACGGTGGGAACATGGGCAAAATCCACCATGTTGCGGTGGGGCTGGCCCGCTTCGGTTTTCATGCCGCGCAGGCAGAAGATCACGTTGGCATTGCCTTCCGACGCCAAGTATTCCGCCGCATTCAAAGACTCGTTCAGAGTAATACCAAAACCACGCTTGAGCAGTGCCGGGTAGGTGCTCTGACGACCAATGGCTTTCAGAAGCTCAAAGTTTTGAGTGTTACGGGTGCCAATTTGCAGCATGACACCGGTAGGGCGCCCCAGCTTTTCCAGGCAGTTGTCGATCTCTTCAATGTGGCTTTCATGGGTAATTTCCATGGCCACCACCTTAATGCCGTGCTTGCCGGCTTTTTCAAACACCCAGGGCAAGCAGCCTTTGCCGTGGCCCTGAAACGAATAGGGGTTGGTGCGTGGCTTGTACGCACCCATACGGGTACACACTTCACCGTGCTGTTCCAGCGCCTGCATCATTTGCTCGACGTGTTCGGGCACATCCACCGCGCACAGGCCGGCAAAAATATTCAGATTGGACTGGTTAAAATCCACGCCGTTGTAGGTAAAGCCGTTTTGACGGTTGTTGTCTTTATGGCGTCCCAGAATCCGGTAATCTTCGGAAATGCGGATAGCCCGCTCGACCGCCGGCAGTGCTTCAATGTCTTCTTTATTGAGGCCCTTGGTGTTGCCTAGCAAATACACTTCGGTTAACCGCTGCGTCGCACCCTGAATTTCGTGAACGCGCACTGAAACGCCGGGTAAGTTTTCCAGAAAATTCAGCGTGATGCGATAAGCGTCGCTGTCCATCGGGGTGTCAGGGTGAAGAATGGCTAGCATGGTGTGTCCTCAAAGTTTATTGCGCAGCTTCCGCACGGTGCCGGGCTCGTCTTTAAGAGTTTAGAGCTCAGCCTATGGCTTCTGCCCGTTGGCGTATTTGCGCTTCCAGTTTCCGCTGGTCTGCCGCAAAAAGGCGAATGCCGTCTGCCAGCTTTTCGGTTGCCATGGCATCGTTGTTCGAGTCCCAACGGAACTGCTTTTCGTCCATGCGGCTGCGCTTGTCTTTAGAACGGGCACCAGCCGGGCTGAGCTTGCGCTCAAGCGAACCCGTGTCGTTCTGGAGCGCCTGCATCAGCGCCGGGCTTATGGTCAGCCGGTCACAACCGGCCAACATTTCAATTTGCCCGGTGTTGCGGAAACTGGCGGCCATCACCGCGGTGTTGAAATCGTTGGTTTTGTAGTAATTATAAATACGCTCCACTGACAGCACACCCGGGTCTTCACTGGCAGGAAAACTGTCGCGACCGCTGTCTGCCAGATGCCAGTCCATAATACGGCCAACAAACGGTGAAATCAGTGCCACCCCGGCCTGTGCACAGGCAACGGCCTGAGCGAACGAGAACAGCAACGTAAGGTTGCAGCGAATGCCTTCTTTTTCCAGCTGCTCGGCGGCTTTGATGCCTTCCCAAGTGGCGGCAATCTTGATTAGCACGCGCTGGGTATCAATACCCTGCTGGTCATAAAGCTCAACCATACGCCGTGCCCGCGACAGAGTGCCAACGGTGTCAAACGACAGGCGGGCATCTACTTCGGTAGACACCACACCGGGAACCAGCTTCAGAATTTCGCCGCCAGCCAGCACCGCCAGAATGTCGGTCGCCAAAACAAGTTGGTCTGCGCTTGCGCCGGCCTGGCGTTTTGCCGCTGCAATCGCTTTGTCGACCATCGGCTTATAAGCGTCAGATTCAACGGCCTTGAGCAGCAGCGACGGGTTAGTCGTGGCATCTTGCGGGCGCCAGGCGGCAATGGCATCCAGATCGCCGGTGTCAGCTACTACGGTGGTCATGGTTTTCAGTTGCTCAAGCTTGTTGCTCATTCGCGCTGGTGTCCTGCTACGTCGGTTACGTTGGTAAAGAAAGATTACGGCTGACTACAATAACGGGCCACCGCAGGCCGAACAAGACAACCAAAGGTTATTCAGCCATTAAATGGCATTACGCTTCGGTAAATACGGTGGCAATTCCCGTTTGTGGAACCTTGGCCAGGGCCTCGCGCAAAACATCTAGCCCGGCGCCCGGTTTGTGGGCATTTTCGCTGATGTAACGGCGGAATTGGCGCCCACCCGGAACACCATGGAACAATCCGAGCATGTGCCTTGAAATATGGCCCAGATACACACCGCGCGCCAGTTCTTGTTCAATAAACGGATACAAGGCTTCCAAAGTGTCATGACGGCTAACAGTCTTTTCCGGCTCGCCGAAAAATTCGCTGTCTACTTGCGTCAGAATCCACGGGTTATGGTACGCCTCGCGGCCCAGCATAACGCCATCGGTATGGGCCAGATGCTGGTGGCATTCATCCACGGTTTTTATGCCACCGTTAATGATGATTTCCAGCTGCGGATACTTGGCTTTCAAGCGATACACCCAATCGTACTTCAACGGCGGCACATCGCGGTTTTCTTTCGGGCTCAGCCCTTCCAGAACCGCGATACGGGCGTGAACAATAAAGGTTTTACAGCCCGCGGCTGCCACCGTCTCAATAAACCCGCACAGCTCATCCCAGGATTCGCGGCCATTAATACCAATACGGTGTTTCACCGTCACCGGAATGTCTGTAGCTGCCTGCATCGCTTTAAAACCTTCAGCCACCATATCCGGATGGCCCATCAAGCAAGCGCCGATCATATTGTTCTGCACCCTGTCACTGGGGCAGCCCACATTCAAATTCACCTCGCTAAACCCGAACTGCTGCGCCAGCCCGGCACAATGCGCCAGTTCGCCGGCATTGCTGCCACCTAACTGCAACGCCAGCGGATATTCTGCCGCGTTGTGATGCAAAAAACGCTCGGTATCGCCGTGAATCAAAGCGCCGGTAGTGACCATTTCGGTGTACAGCAGTGCGTGCTTGCTGAGCTGGCGCGCCATGTAACGATAATGCGGGGTTGTCCATTCCATCATTGGCGCAACGCAGAAGCGGCGGGAGGGTTCCGCGCTGATTGGCTTAGGAGCTTGAACGAATTTTGCGGTGTTTTCTGAAGGCACGGTAATACTCACTTCCTGCTGGATGTTGCCTGCTTTTTGAGCTGCCAATTCTATCAGGAAAGTGGTTTCGTTGGTTCACTGGATTGGGCCGGGTGCCACCGTAGAACAAATCGTTAACCTCATCCCAAGCCTCCGCAGTATCTGGTTGAGCGCGTATCGTCTGACTGTCGTATCCTTGCAACGATATCTGATCGACCCGCCAACCCTGTTTTGATTTTCCTCACTGGTGGCTCGGAACAAACGGTGCGAGCGAATAGTCCTCTAGACTTGGGTCGCTAACCGGAAGGCGCTATACTCCAAAAACTGTGAAATACTGGTAAAAACAATGAAAAACAATCAAACGGACCAGATTATGACTCTGGAGGAGCTGGCGAACTATTTGAAGATCTCCAAATCGACCGTTTATAAACTGGCTCAGGAAGGGCGTATACCAGGGCAAAAACTTGGCAAACAATGGCGCTTCGGAAAGCAGGCTATCGATGATTGGCTCAGTCACCAAGCCCGGACAGAGGGTAGAGATTGATCATGTTTACACCTCATCAAAGTGCCTACTTCGCGAACTGGCTTACCCAAACCGGAAAAGTTGAAAATCGGGTCTCCCGGGCGATGGCATCTGCTCGTGTTGATATGAATCCCCATCAGATTGAGGCAGCCAGGTTTGCCCTGAAATCCCCTCTGGAAAAAGGGGTTTTACTCGCTGACGAAGTTGGTCTGGGTAAAACCATTGAAGCCAGTTTAGTGATGGCCCAGAAGTGGGCTGAGGGTAAGCGGAATATACTTTTGGTCGTCCCAGCGTCACTTCGTAAGCAGTGGAGTCAGGAGCTACAAGACAAGTTTGAGCTGCCTTCAATCATCATTGACAGCAAGGTTGCCGCTGCACTCAAGAAAGAGGGCATCCACAACCCGTTCTCCCATGAATGCAAGATTGTAATCTGCTCATATGAGTATGTTGCGCGCCAGAAAGAAAAGGTGCAGCTCGTCGATTGGCATTTAGTAGTCTTTGATGAAGCCCATAAACTCCGCAACATCTATCAGAATTCAGGCAGTAAACGGGCGAAGACCATTGTTGAAGCGACTCAGTATGCCGATAGCCGCGTGTTGCTGTCGGCCACGCCTATTCAAAATAAGCTAATGGAACTCTATGGTCTGAGTCAGGTAATCGACGCCCATTATTTTGGTGATGCCAAATCCTTCCGGAAGCTCTACGTTAACCGTCAGAACGACAAACAAGCTCTGGAGGACCTTAAACAGCGGATAGAGCCCCTGTGTCACCGTACTTTGCGGCGTCAGGTGCAACAAGAAGGGGGCATCAGTTTCACTAACCGCTACTCTCTTACTCAGGACTTTACGCCTCTGCCCGAAGAGTGGGAGTTGTATCAGAAACTCTCCCATTACTTGCAGGACCCGAATATTCAGGCGATTAGCCATCAAGCAAAGCACCTGGTCAGTATGGGCCTTCGGAAGATCCTGGCTTCATCCTCCTTTGCTGTGGCCGATACGTTGAAGGGGATGGTCGAGCGCCTGAAAGACAAACAGTTGCTAAATGAAGAAGCTCTTTCGGACATCGAAGAAGCAGATGACTGGCTGGATGCTGAATTTGGAGATGATGAGACCCAGGCAACTACAAAAACAGATAGACTTCAGCACGAGATTGAGCAGTTAACGGAGTTTCAATCCTTAGCGCAAAACATTAGTGAAAACGCAAAAGGTAACGCCCTTCTGACGGTGCTTGAAAAGGCCATGGCGATGACTGAAAGCCTGGGAGGTCAGCGAAAGGCCGTTGTGTTCACCGAGTCATGCAGAACGCAACGGTATTTAAACGATTTGCTTGAAGGCAACGATTATCGCGGTCGAACGGTGCTCTTGAACGGGTCCAACGCAGACTCGCGCTCGAAAGCCATCTACAAAGAATGGTTGGAAGAACACCGTGGATCGGCGCGGATTAGTGGCTCAAAACCGGCGGATATGAAGGCCGCACTGGTCGATTGTTTCAAGAGTGAAAAAGCAGATATTCTTGTTTCCACCGAAGCCGGCGGCGAAGGTATCAACCTGCAGTTCTGCTCTGTACTGATTAATTACGACCTGCCCTGGAACCCTCAGAAGGTGGAACAGCGTATTGGCCGGGTGCATCGCTACGGCCAGAAAAATGACGTGGTCGTTGTGAACTTTGTTAACCGCAAAAACCCGGCCGACCAACGCGTGTTTCAGCTGCTTAACGAGAAACTCAAGTTATTCGAAGGGGTGTTTGGGGCGTCGGACGAAATATTAGGGGCCATCGAAGGCAACATCGACATAGAACGCCGTATCTATGATATTTACCAGAAGTGCCGAACAGACGCGGAGATTGAGCAAGAGTTCGATCAATTACAAGAGAGTCTAAAGGACATTCTGGACGTCAGAGAGGCTGAAGCCCGACAGACCCTGCTAAACGATTTTGACCGTGATGTTGTGGCAACGCTGAGAACACTGCGCGACGAAAGTAACGACTTTCTTCAGGAGTATGAGCGGGTCCTACTGGATTTAGCGAGAGCAGAACTGCCAGCAGCAATTTTCAATACCAATCATTTTGTCCTGGACGGCCAACGGTATGACTTAAGCTGGCCTCTGGTCGAACAGAACAACTCGGAATTCTTTCGTCTGCAAGCGACAAAGCATCATCTTGCCTGGGAGCTTGTCCGCAAAGCAAAAAGCTATCGGTTGGAGTCAGCGCATCTGATCTTTCAGTATGATCAAATGGAAGGCCAGTATGCTGCGCTAAAGGTGTATCTGGGCCAGTCTGGAACCTTGACCGCTTTTGAGATTCGCTTTTCTTATAATCGAGGAAAGGACGTAAAAAACCAACTGGTTGTTTTGGCGAAAACTGACTCTGGCGAGTTGCTCACGCCGGGAAATGCCGAGCACCTGCTCTTTGTTCCGGCGTATTCGAAGTCGTTGGAACGGATCATCGATGAAAATGAATTTGCCGACTATCAAGCCCAGGTGATTGACGAACAAACCCTCCAGACCGAAGCCGAACTTGATAACTATCTGGAGCAGGAGTCCGACAAGCTGGAGCGCTGGGCCGACGACCGGCGCAAAGTCTTGATGGAAACCGTGGATGAGCTGGCTGAAGACATTCATCAGCTAAAGAAAGCGTCGCGACAACTGGCATCCACGGCTGAAAAGATCCAGGCGAAAAAAGAGCTGAGAAAGCTGGAGCGCAAGCGAGACGATGCTTTGCATGAATACCACGAATCCAGAAAAGTCATTGAGCAAGAAGAAGACCGCCTGCTGGATGAGGTTGCCGAAAAGCTGGAATTGACCTGCGAGGTGAGAAATCTATTCACCATTCGCTGGACTCTAACTCATTGAGCCTTAACGAGACATCAAGATGGATCAGGAAAAACTCGTCAAAGACCTGTTGTTTCATATTCGCCTGGGCGAAGACTCCAGTATTGAATTCAAAGCCGTCACTTATGAGGGTGAACGGCCCAAAGATCCAAACCGGGATAAAATGGCCCATGAAATTGCCGCCTTCGCCAATGGCCAGGGCGGACGACTTGTGTTGGGTGTGGTTGACAAAACACGGGAAGTGGTGGGCATTGCCGACGAAAAAGTCGCTAAAACCGAAGAGTGGGTGGTCAACATCAGCCAGAGCAATATCAATCCTCCGGTCAGACTGGACACCCACCTGGTTCAGCTCCCGGACCATCGCGGTGATTTGAAAACGGTGATCTGTGTCGACATCTCAAGAAGCATCTCTGTACACCAAAGTGCGGGGCGTTACTACCAGCGTGTCGGCTCCACCAAGCAGGAAATGAAACCGGAAGTCCTTGCACGCTTATTTCAACAGCGTTCTCAGGCACGGCTGATCCGATTCGACGAAGCCCTGGTGCCGGGGACCCAAGTCGAAGATATTGATAAATCTTTGAAACAGCGTTTTTTGAAACCGAATACGCCCGAGAAAGAGCAGCTTCACAAGCTGCATTTGACCGCTAAAGACGACTACGACGAAGGCCTATCGGTCTGTGGCGTACTGCTGCTTACGCCTGATCCCACCCAGTGGTTGAACAATGCCTATGTCCAATGCGTGTTTTATAGCGGCACCGCGCGGGACGCGGAAGACCAGCTCGACGCACAGGATTACACCGGCCCCATAGACCAACAAATCAACGGTGCGGTGGATTTCGTTAAACGGAACATGCGCATAGAAGCCAAAAAACAAATCGGCCGGGTCGATATTCCGCAATACGATCTGGGGGCGATTTTCGAAGCCGTAGTCAATGCGGTTGCGCACCGAGACTACTCCATGACTGGTCGGCGTATCCGTTTACACCTGTTTGCAGACCGCCTGGAACTCTACTCCCCGGGCGAGCTTTCCAACAGCCTTACCATCGATGGTTTAATGGAGAACACCGTCACCCGCAACGAGGCATTGGTAAACTTGTTGAGTCGCTACTATCAGGCCCGGGAAGAGGCAGGCCGCCAGGCGTTGATTGAACGGCGGGGAGAAGGCGTGCCCAAAATCGTCCACCGCAGTACCGAGCTGAGCGGCAAGGAGCCCGAGTATCGCCTCATCGACGACCGTGAGTTACTGCTCACAATTTATGCAGCCAGCAAAGAATCCCGACGCTAACATTCTGTCATGCTATGTCGCCACACCGGAGCAAGCTAAGGCGCGATCGGAAGTGTAAGAGGAAAAATGCAGCTATGACATTGCAAGATCAGGCCAGCCAACTCAGCAAACCGGAACTGATCCGCCTGCTCAGTGCCATCTATGGCGTCGCGGATCATATCGACGACATTATCGACCGCCATCTGGCCATAGGCAGAGATGAGGAGCCGGGAGCCAATCCTGTGGTTCGAGTTCTGGCCTGCCAGATTGAGAAATTCCGGGATGATGATGAGTTTATCGACTATCGCGCCAGCACCGGATTCGCCAACCGGTTGGAGAGCGTTCTCGATGACATTGACGACCTACTTGGAACGGACGACCCTGCGGCGGCCCTAGAACTGACCGAGATGTTTTTGACGTTACCGGATACGCTCTTTGAACGAGTGGATGATTCCGACGGCAGCCTTGGAGGGGTGTTTCAGAAAGCCGTTAAACAGTGGCTTTTGCTTGCGGAGGGTGTCCGTGCTGCGAATTCGGAGGCGGAGTCGTGGGTTGAGAAGGTTCTGCATTACTTTCATAACAATGAATACGGTGTGTTTGACGACATCATCGCCGGGAGTAACACCCTGCTAACGGACCAGGAGTTTCAGCAACTGGCATGGCGGTTTGAAAACGAAGCAAGGCAAGCCGTGGAAGCTAGCAACACATCGCGCCATAACCACAGCGGCGCAACGGCGCTCCATGGCCTTCAGTCCGTGGCGGAGGCCTTGTCTGATATACATCTGTATGAAACGAGCATGTTACTTCGAAGCCCTGAGCCCAACACATTGCAGCTGGATTCCCTCATTCGTTTCGCATTGACGATCGGCGAACTGGATCGGGCCGAACACTGGCTGGAACAACCCCAGTGGCACAATGATCCTCGTCGGCACCGTTCCCTGCGTAACCTGTGGTTACAGCAAAAAGGCCAGACCGATCAACTCAAGCGGGAGTTACTGGACGCATTCCAACAGCGGCCAGACCTTCACAGCCTGGAAGCCAGCTGGCGGCTAGCCAGCGAACAGGAGCGGCGGCAACTGCGCCAGCAGGTGGAAGAAATGGCGGAACCGCCTGACGATGTGTACGACCGGGTGACGATGCTGATCACGGTAAACAGCCTCGACAAGGCCGCTCAGCTACTAGTTCATTACCATAACGATCTCAGATTCTACCATTACACCGCCCTTCAAACCTGGCTTCGCACCTTCGAAGCCAACGGCAATGGCCTGGCAATGGTTGTGTGTTACCGGGCCTTGCTCAGCGATCTGCTGGACCGGGGCTTCAGCCGGGCCTACCATCACGGGGTCCGTTACTTCCACCGGCTACTGGCGCTTGATAACGAAATCAATGATTACCACGGGTTGAGTGATGCCCAGTCATACATCCGCCACTTGCAGTCGAAACACGGGCGCAAATGGTCGTTCTGGAAAGAAGCAGATTACCCAGCCAAGCCTGAACAACCCTGATCGCTTGCAACGCTCAAATCACAGTCATTCCGATAAACACCAAGGAAAAGCGCAGTACCATGAGCAACCCAGACACCCAGATGAACTGTTTGGAGATGCTTGTCCCTATATCCTTCCTTCTGTTGTGCTTGTCCATTGTGGGTCTTATCGGCGTGACCCGACTCATGTGGTGTTCTATCGGGAGCGCACCATGGCTTGGTTGGCGCAAAATCTGGGGTTGAATTTCGAGATACCGGCCAAAGATGTGGCGCTTTTCCAGCAACAAGCCCGGTAGGTCCCGTGATCTGGCCTGTTGCTCTGCTATGACCGTGGCCGACGGTCTCCTTCTATAAAGTTCACCAAAAAAAAGCGGGAAGCCCCTAAATTCATTTATGGGGAGGGAAACGTCGCAAAAAATAGTATTTTAGGTTTAGTTAGTAGCTAATACGTGTATACTCTTTCCATGAGCGAATTTAAAGTAAGATACAAGTCAAACAACAACGTGGTGTATTCCTGTAAGTACCACGTTATTTGGTGTCCAAAGTACCGAAGACCCGTGCTTGTGGATCAAATAGAACATCGCCTAAAAGAGATTATACAGGACATAGCCAATAATCATGATTCTGAGATATTGGAGCTGGAGGTTATGCCCGATCACGTTCACTTGCTAGTCGAAGTTGATCCGCAATACGGTGTCCATAAACTGATCAAATCCATGAAGGGGGTTTCATCCAGAACGCTGAGAGCGGAGTTTCCCGCGCTCAAATCGCGCCTACCGACCTTGTGGAGCAATTCGTACTTTGTGAGCACCGTAGGCGGCGCTCCGCTTGAAATCGTTAAGCAGTACATTGAGAACCAGAAAAACGTATGAAACGCGCAAAAACCCCAACCTTTATTGTCGAACTGCCGCTGTCCGTGTGCGACAACACCGAACGGCAGCTTACCGCTCGCCTATTGGCCGGCACTCGACTGTATAACGCGGCGCTGGGCGAAGCCCTGCGACGCCTGGGGTTGATGCGCGAATCGAAGGCGTGGCAGGCGGCTAGAAAACTGAAAGCCAAAGAACGATCCGCCGCATTTGGTTCGGCCATTAAGGCGCATCATTTTACCTCAGCTTCGGTTTCCGCTTTTGCCACCGGCTGTAAAAATGCCGCTGGCCGGAAAAGCCGGTTAAGTGCGAACGAAACCCAGCGCATTGCTGAAACCGCGTTTGATTCGGCTGAGCAATACAGTTTTGGTAAACGCGGCCGCCCGCGCTTCAAGAACGCTAAACGACCGCTAAAATCCTTCACCGGAAAAACCAACAAAGCAGGCATTCGGTACCGCGCCGAACTGGGCGTGGTGGAATGGGCCGGATTGGTGATGGCGGTAAAATACCCACCAAAAGGAAAAGACGTTTGGCTTGAAAAAGCGCTGGAAGCTGCCACTAAATTCTGCCGGATTGTGTGGCGAACGGTCAAAGGAAAACGCCGCTGGTATCTCCAGCTTGCGCAAACCGGCCTAACGCCGGCTAAAGAAAAGAATACGACCCAGCCCGGACGAGAAGTGGGCTTGGATGTTGGTCCCTCTACCGTGGCCGTGGTATCAGAATCCGGTGCTGAACTGTTCAAGTTTTGCCCCACCATCAACCAACCCTGGAAAGAGATTCGCCGTATTCAGAGAGCCATGGATCGTTCGCGGCGAGCGACAAACCCTCACTGCTACAACGCCAATGGCACCTGGAAAAAAGGCGCCAGAGTCACGGTGGTGTCCAAGAATTATCGGGAGCTGAAACACGCACTGGCAGAAAGCGAGCGCAAACTGACCGATGAGCGAAAGCGTTCCCACGGAGAGCTGGGCAACACCGTAATGCATTTGGGCAACGTCCTCAAAGCCGAAAAACTGTCGTACAAGGCGTGGCAAAAATTGTACGGAAAAAGTGTCAAAGTCAAAGCGCCCAGTGCGTTCATGCAGAGGCTAAACCGCAAGGCTGAAAGCGCCGGTGGTCAACTTTTGGAACTGAATACCTGGAGCTTGAAGATGTCGCAGTACGATCATGTCAGCGGCGAATGCCACAAAAAACAACTCAGCGAACGATGGCATATTCTCGGCGGCAAAGCCGCCGAGATAACGGAAAGCTCCGTCATTGTTCAACGAGATATGTACTCGGCCTTTTTGGCCTTGTGCGTTGCCGAAAACGGACACCAGTCAAGCCAGTTAAATCATCGCTGGCCGGTTGTGAAGCAGCTACTAGAGAGGACGGGCTGGTGTCGTCAAATACAAATTGCGAGCGGCGGAACTCTTGTTCTTCCCACGGTAACTCCGTCGGAGCGATTCGTCTTTTAGAGTGGCGTCGGTTCGGCTACGGCCCGGAGGTGTAGCTTGGTGAGAGCCAAGCGAGAACCGGGAGACCCCGAACCATTTGGGCGCCATAAAACCCCCTAATTTCAATTATGGGGATGCTTAGGACAAACACGGCTTTTCCGTAGGTCTCGAATGACCATTTCATGATCTCTGAAAAAGCGCTCATTACGTCTTCAAATTCACCGAAGATCTGCGTACTCATCCGGTTGGCATGCACTTCCAGCCCACTGAGCTCGAGGCGTTTGACGATGTCTTTAACGGGCGCTTTGTAGTCGTCCGTCAAAGGGTAGTAGCTGATCTGCGCTGACAGGTACATAGGACCTCCATATCTTTGATAGTCGAAATGCTCTGACAGATACGTTGCTCCCCAGCGAAAAGGTTTTCAATGGGCGGGCGACAAAAGCGGGTTACCATCCGTTAAGGGAAGATGCGTCAGAATGTCGATAGCCCGGTTGCTTCCATCAACCGGTAACGCCAGTAGCGAAACTGTGAGTGGTCGGCATAAGCTTCATAAGGCAGACTCAGCACAGGAGTTGTGGCAGGCCCGGCTTGCCATTGGCGGTCAAAGAAGGCCTGGGCCTGCTCTATCAACGGGGTTTTAGTCAAGCCCCGAATGAGGATGTCAGTCTCAAGATTCAGGTCATTCAGGTTGCGACGAGTGAAGTTTGCCGAGCCCATCAGTAGCTGCCCCTGATCATTGGTGTCACGACGAATCAGCATCTTGCTATGGCACTGCTCACCATGGGTATTACACCAGCGGACGGGTATGCCGGCCCGAGTTAATTCCATCGCGACCTGGCGATTGGGAATGCCACTTTTTTCATGGCCGAAAGCTTCCTTGTTCGGGTCCAGCAAAGCCCGAACCTCGACGCCCCGGTTGTGAGCATCGATAAACGCTGTCACCAGTTCACGGTGGGAGAGGTAAAACATGGCCAGGTCCAACTTCGAATCTTGGCGCGCTGAATTAATCATTGTCAGCGCTGATTCGAGAATTTTTTGTTCCGTAACCACGCTGCCGACAGCGCTCTCATCCTGGCCGCCGAAGGTGTTGGGCGAAACGTCCGGGGCCAAGTTCAGCCTGGCATCGGAAAGTGCCAGCACGGCCTGCTCGCTGGCGAGTAAATCGTTCACCGCGGGGCCAGCAAAGCTCAAGGCCATATTGCTGTGCTTACTGCTGCCATCGTGAGGGTTGGCGGAGGTAATCAGGCCTCGGAAACGGTTGCCTTCATCCACGATCAGAACCTTGCGGTGGTTGGCCTTGAAATTCGGCAACGCCAGGTAGCTGCGCAAGGTGACTTCGCCATCATCCAGCAGATTTGGCAGCCAGCCAGAGGTATCCGAGTTTCCCAGCCACTGGCAACAAAGGCGCCAGCCCGCTGACCATATTGGGTTGGAATCTCTGAGCTGGCCGAGGGCGGTCTCTGTCACCGGGATACCAGCGTCCTTCAGACGCTCGAAATAGGGCGACTTGCGGCCTCCGTAAAAGGTATTCAGCGGATCGGTGATAACGACAATGCGGATATCCTCCACCTGCTGGCTGCGGGTTATCAGAGCGCTGGTCAATTGCTCCGACAGTGGCCGGTAACTTTCGTCGGGCCGGCTATCGTTGAACAGGAACATGTCCAATACGATCAGCTTTTCGGCCTGGGCGATCAGCCGGAAGATCTCATCAAAGATGGTGTGTTCTAGCTGTACACTGTCGCTGGCGTCCCGATAGGTCAGATCGGTAAACAACCGGGCATCAATTAAAGGGCGCTCAGGCCCTTGGAAACTCAGCCCTGGAGGCAGTGGTTTTAAAACATGGTATGCACCGATACCGGTGAGAATCAGAACAATCAACAGCAACAGAATTTTCAAAGATATCACTCGTGAATCGGATTAAAAAATGCCAGCAACTCGGCGATTACGGCTTCGGGTTTGCTAAAGCAACGGATGTATTCGGCCACCGTCTCGTCAGAAAGTACGGCTCCCGGTGCGCTCCAGTGTTTCAGTTTCTCAGTCAGATAATAACCCGGATCGGCGCCGATCAGGTGCTCGGGCAGGCCATTCGGCTGAATCAGGAAAAACCAGTGATAATAGCCGGTGGCAAAGTTCTGGTCCGTGTTGCGGAACATATGGAGAGTCGGTGCGATGTCCATTATACAGGCCTTTAGAACTCGATCAGGGTGGTCCAGCGCCATGCGTTGGGTAACCGTACGCCACCTGCAGTCGACTTGATGTGGCTTAGCGGCTGTTTAATGCCTGGATTCAAGTTTTCTTGTAAATTCAGCTTTTTATTACCGGTTAATTTCAAAAATAGGCGACAAATAGGCATCTTGTTCAGGAGCAAAGAGCAAGTTCAGATTTACGCCGCCCGCTGGCTCTGGTATTACAATAACTAACAATCCAATATGGATCCCGAAAGAATTACTCCTGAACAGGAACTGGCCATGGTGGCCTAATGTCTATTTTTGAATCTTACCCGCCAATAATGGGGGACAGCCGCTACGTACCAGAAGAGGAAACTTTATCATGGCCAGTCTTAACCAATTGCGTCGCGATCACGCCAGCATGGCTCGGTTGCTGCACGTACTCTTGATCAGGCACAAAAGCCTGACGCAGGGCGAGCGCCCAGACTTTCATCTGATACGTGAGGTGGTGGACTACATCCTCGAATACATGGACGGCTTCATAATGCCTTTGGAGCGTCTGCACAGCGAACACCTGCTGGCCAAGGCGCCCGAAGCCGAGGCGTTAAGCCATCGAATGGCCGATGATTACCAAGCCTTGCGTAAGCGCCTGAACCTGCTTTCCGAGACGCTCGATATGATCCTGATGGATCACGTGGTGCCTATGGAGCGCTTTATCGAGGACCTCAAAACCTATCTCGATGCCCATCACGCTTACTTAAAGGTCGAGCGTGAACAGCTGTTTCCATTCCTTCGTAAACATCTGACCGATGCGGAGCAAAAGGACCTACTCAAGATGTTGCCAGACAGCTCAAAAGCTAACCTGTCGCGGCTCCGGGAAGATCATCCAGAGCTTTATGCGGAGTTCAAGGCGGCGCCTTCGCCATTCGCTTGAGCACAGTAAAAGCCGGCGCCCTTTGGCGCTGGCGTTGATCACATCACCAAGGTTTGATAGCAGTGAAAATGCCTGTTTTTGTCATATCTCGTCGCAACTCGAAGGCTGCCAAAGCGGCAACCGGATCCACAGCTTGCAGATTACCAAAGTGAATACGGGTCCAGGCGCCACGGCCCACTTTCACGCTATAAATATACCTGTCCTCGGTTTGGCCAGTGTCGGCCCTGACCACCTGCGTAAAGGCCGACAGAATCACTTCCTCAACAGAAGGCGCGCACGCAAAACACTCACCAACCAACCGAATACCCATGCCATGCACATGAGCCATGTAGAGTTTTCGGGAGGCTGTGTCAGAAAGCTCTTTTACCGAAACGCCAATACCTCGCTCGTATACACGTAACTCGGTGGTGGGGAAGTCCTCAATTTCCGGTAAATCCACATCCAGCATCAACATTTTGCCATCCGCAGATAACTCGAATGACAGCTCCGTTTGCTGCGGCCAGTCAATATCCAGCATGTGATCGTCCAGCACAGATTCCATAGCAGCGGTGTTTCCCGTTCGTGCGCTTTGGTAAAGAGTAGCTCGGGCAAATTCACGTTGCTCAAGCGCTAGTTTTTCTTGAGTCCACTGCTCGTGCTGGTTTCGGTAAAGCTGGCCTTTGCGTTCATTTGAGCCTGCAAAGGCTCTGCGCCGGGTCGGGCAAAGGTAGGCCAACCAATCCAGTTTCCGTAGCGCCGGCGCTTGCGGTTCGGGTGCGTCAAAAGGCTCTGCCACCAGCGTGGGGAAGTGATCAGGCGCTGGAGTACCCCAGTGAATGCTGCTGATTCTTGCCATCATCCGGTTATGGCTATTCACCTGCTGCTGCAGAGTATCTTCCAGATGTTGCCGGGCGTATGTTTTTGCAACCTCCAGCGCCGCATCGCCAAGATAATTGCCATCGGCATCCAGAATGGCAATGTCGCCGGTTTTTGTATTCAGCTGTATTTGTGCAACCTCCTCCGCCATGGATGGAACTGCCAGCGATGGCACCGCCGGGCTTGTACTTCGGCCTTCGCCACCGGCTTTATTCAGCTTAAGCAGCCTTTTGCGATAGGACATCCCGGAACCGGGAATGCCCACATTGCCATAAAGCCCGTTTCGCCCCAAAGTGACATTGGCACCACGCACACCGGCAGAAACGCTAATGCCGCGCTTGCCAAGATTGAGCCGAACCCCGGGAAAGATAGAAACCGTTCTACGAAATCGAAATGCCATTTTGAGCCTTATTCTGACTGTGTGATTGTATGAATATTCGCCACCCCAAACGGAATGTGAACCATCGGAATATCCCCCGCATCGGATTGCAGGTGCGATCGTTGGTCATCAAAGAACATGTGGGGCTTTAGCACCTTCAGAATTCGGTCTTTTTCCATTCCACCCAGGAAGAAAACCTCGTTGGCATCCACGCCCCAGTGTTCCAAAGTTGTAATCACGCGTTCATGGGAGGGTGCATTGCGGGCGGTCACGATGGCGATCCTCAATACTCGTTGATAGTTGGGATCGCCCGTCACCGCCTGATCTTCCAGCTTTTGCAAGTGTGATAGCTTACGAAACAAATCCGCAAGCGGGCCGGGGCCGTGCGGGATTTGGGAACGGGACGTCTCGTGCTCCTGAAAATCCTCCAGCGAGCCGTCTTTGAATACCCGTTCTGAAGCGTCATCCGCAATTACACCATCAAAATCAAACGCTATGCGCAGCTCTGGGTCACCTTCATCATCCACCACTTTGCTGGGTAACACCGTACCAGCCGGGTGGCCGTAGTCTATCGCTTGCGACACATCGCTGGCATTGGCCGATAGAAACAGCGAGGCATTGAACGCTGGAATATAAGCATAGGGCGACTTGCCCTCCAGAAAGGCTGCGCGGCTAATGTCCAGGCCGTGGTGGTGAATGGAATGAAACACCCGCTTGCCGGTAATGACCGAATTTCGTGAAAGCAAGACCACTTCCACCGGGCACTGCTTCGGAAATTTCTGGTTCACACTCAAAAAACGTTTTACAAACGGAAAGGCAACGCCTTTTCGCAACGGCTTGGTCAGATGAGTTTCCTGATACTTCCGATAGGCTTTTTCACCTTGCTCGCGAAACACACGGTCGGAATTGGACAAATCAAACAGGGCGCTGGACGCCACAGCAATAACGAGCTTTTGTTCGATGGGGTAGGACATCGGCAGAGTGTTCCTCTTTTTGGCAGGTATCCGGGTCCAGATTTCTACGGCTTAAGATTATAGTGATACTGTGTAAGTATCAGTGCAATCTAACTTATCCGGCTCGGCAACTGGCCGTAACCGATATTAGTTTGTAGACCGTGGCCCCGAGCAGATAGAAACCGTGCACATTGCCCGCACTATGGTCGAAAGCGGAAATGCCTTGGCGGTAATGGGTAACCACGAGTACAACGCAGTTGCCTGGGCTACGCCCGATCCGCAAAACCCCGAACAATACCTGCGCCGCCGCACCGATAAAAACTGGAACCAGCACAAGGCCTTTCTGGAGCAGGTGGGCGAGGGCAGTGAGCTGCACAACAGCATGATCGAATGGTTCAAAACTCTGTCCGTTTACCTTGATTTACCGGAGCTACAAGCCGTTCACGCCTGCTGGCACCCAAAGTACATGAACATGATCGACCCGTTTACAGATGCCGGGCACTATTGGCTTAGGGGTGAGCCTGCGCCGCTGACGGAGCACATTGCTTGTTTGGATTACAGCGTGGCTGGCGGGGAAGGTGGGAAGTTGTGTGGGTATCGGTTTGGGGGGGAGACGCGCTTGAAAAAAGAGAACTTTGTTTTCTGAGGCTCGGCGAACCATCTTGGGAGTTAAGAGATACCATCAACAACTAAAACATCGCCACCGGGCTGAGCGTGACTAATTTTTGCAATCACGATGGATAACCCCAAAACGCTTTTGGCGTCACCAACAGGGAATGCAATTGATACAGCAAACCGGAATCTATGAGCAGCTAATCACAAAGCTCATCCAAAGCCGCTTGAATCGTGAAAAGTTCTACGTTGGAGAGCGACAGTTAAATAGCACAGAGGCCTCTGTGTGGCTGTCACGCTTTCTGTCTAATGTCCTTGAATTTGCCATTGACTCGGTACCCTCGGGCGATGACAGGTTGCAGGCGCAAATCGAGCTTTCCAACCAGTTACTGATGTGGCTAAAAGGGCAGATTCAGGACAATGGTTTTTTGGAAGAGAACCTCCTTGATAGCCAAGGGAAGATTCTGACCGCTCTGTATGAATTGGAAAACCCGGTTGCTTCGAACCTCAAGCAATACGTTGAAGATATTTTTCCTCTCACCGGGCTAACCCAGAGTGAACTGTTCTCGGGTAGCAACGCAGGCCTATCGCTGGAGTCCGAACTTAAGCGCGAGATACTGTCAGCAGACAGGATTTACTGGCTGGTATCATTTATTAAGTGGGCCGGGATTCGTATTTTCAGAAAAGAGCTGGAAGCATTCGCAGCCAGTGGCCGTGAGCTGAAAATCATCACCACCTCTTATATGGGAGCAACGGATGCAAAAGCCGTTGAGTATCTGGCCAGCCTGCCAAACACCGAAGTGAAGCTGAGCTACAACACCGAACGCGAAAGGTTACACGCCAAAAGCTACTTGTTCCTCCGGAGTACAGGCTTTCATACCGGTTACATTGGTTCATCAAACTTATCCCGTTCTGCGCTTACCAATGGCCTTGAGTGGAACCTGAAGATCACGTCTCAGGAAATTCCGCACATCATCAAAAAATCTCTCAGCACCTTCGAAACTTACTGGGCGTCGGACGAATTTGAGCGGTTTGATGGGCAGGCTGAGAGTGCCGAAAAACTCAAGCGCGCACTGAAACAGCAAAAAGGATTGGGTGAATTCAGCGTATCCCACTTTTTCGAGATCACGCCGTTTCCCCACCAGAAGGATATTTTGGAGCAGCTGTCTGTTGAAAGAGACGTACACCAGCGTTTTCGAAACCTTGTGGTGGCTGCCACAGGTACCGGAAAGACGCTGATCTCGGCGTTTGATTTCCAGCGATTTGTGAAAGCAAAACCGAATGCGAATTTTCTGTTTGTGGCCCACCGGGAAGAAATCTTGCGACAGGCCCGTGAAGCTTACCGGGGCGTATTGAGAAACAGCGCCTTCGGAGAGCTCTGGGTTGGCGGGCAGTTGCCCGATCATTACCGCCAGTTGTTCGTATCCATTCAAACTTTAAACAACCAGCTGGACCAGCTGAAACTGACTGAGGATTACTACGACTACATTGTGATCGATGAGGTACACCATATCGCCGCATCAAGCTACCGCGCGGTCCTGGAACACTTTACACCTTCGATACTTTTAGGGCTGACTGCGACACCCGAGCGGCATGACGGTGGCGATATTCTGTGCGATTTTGGGGGTGTCATAGCGGCTGAACTGCGGTTGCCGGAAGCGATCAACCGTCGCTATCTTTGCCCTTTTCAGTACTTTGGAATTGATGACGATACCGACCTTCGCACGATTCCATGGAGCCGGGGGCGCTACGATGTGGCGCAGCTCACCAACCTGTACACCCACAATCACAGTCGTGTGAACAAAATACTGCGCAGTTTGCGGGAAATCGTCACAGACATAACAAGTATGAAAGCCTTGGCCTTCTGTGTGAGCCGTGACCACGCAAACTTCATGGTTCAGCAGTGCCTGCTGAATGGCATAAAGGCTGATGTGCTGACCAGCGACAACAGCCATGAGCGGCAGCAAAAGCAGCAAGCCATCCGTTCAGGGCAGATCAACGTGTTGTGTGTGGTCGATATCTTCAACGAAGGTATCGACATTCCGGAAGTGGACACCCTGTTATTCCTGCGCCCAACGGAAAGTTTGACCATTTTCTTGCAGCAGCTTGGCCGCGGTCTTCGCCTTTCTGAGGGCAAAGAGTGCTGTACGGTTCTGGATTTCGTGGGTAACTCCCGGCCTGAGTATGATTTTGCTAATAAATTCAGGGCGCTGGTGGGTAAGTCTGAGCGTTCTATCACTGAGGAATTGAAACAAGGTTTTCCTCATGCGCCACTGGGTTGTCGGATTGAGCTGACTAAGAAGACACAAGAAATGGTGCTAAGCAACATACGCCAAGCCACTCTGACCATGAAATGTTTTGTGTCTCTGATTCGCCAGTTCCCCCAGCACTCAACTCAGACACTAACCCTGAAGAATTTTATAACGCACCATCCTCACATCGACCTGAATGAGCTGTATAAGCGCGGTAGCTGGTCCGAGCTGGTTAGCAAAGCCAAAGGCGAGGAGGTTGCTGATGACTTGCCGTTCAGACTGGCGAAAAAAGGGATCTATAGCCGAATTTTGACGTGCGACGATCATCAGTACTTGCTGTTCCTGAAAACGTTGTGTCGGGCTGGCTTTAGCTGGGACGAGGCCGATCGTCGTCGAGTGCTTATGTGCCATTATGATTTCTGGCAAAAAACTGGGCCAGACCTGGAGTTTGAGTCGCTGGTACAGAGCCTTGTTGAACTCAGTAAGTTGGGGCTAGATCGGGAGCTGGTTGACGTTCTCGATTGGAAATTGGCGCAGACGAAGCATGAGCAATCGGCCATGCCTGACTTGCCGGAAGTGCCACTGCGTTTACACGCACGCTATTCACGGGAGCAAATTCTGGTTGGGTTTGGTGCGACAACATTCGAGAAACAGCCGCCGTCCAGAGAGGGCGTTTTCGTGATTCAAGACCAGAATATCGAGCTTTTATTTGTCACCTTAGATAAAAACGAAAAACAATTTTCCCCGACCACCATGTATCACGACTACGCCATCAATGAGCGGCTATTTCACTGGCAGTCACAAAACAGCGCGCGGCCAGACCGAGGGCGAGGGCGGGACTATATTCACCACAGCAACATCGACAAGCGGCTCTTTCTGTTTGTGAGAGAACAGGCGAAAGATGAATACGGTCGCACGATGGGTTTTGTGAATTACGGTGAGCTTGGTTACGTATCCCACACCGGCTCACAGCCCATGAGTATCACTTGGAAACTGCGCACGCCGATGCCAAACTTCATGTGGCAACAGGCGGCAAAGCTGGCGGTGGCATGACGTACGCGCCCTACAACTTGAATGCCAAAAAGTTCTTCAACCAATACCAGTCCATAACCTTTGAACAGGTCCACAGCGACTGGCTGCCCCAGCTGGATGGCAAAAGCGGCTTGGCCCTGGACGTTGGTGCCGGAAGTGGCCGCGATGCTGCTGCTCTGGCAGATCGCGGTTGGGATGTGGTCGCGGTGGAGCCTGCGGCGGGTTTACGGGAACTTGGCCAGAACGCGACTAAAGACAAAAGCATTCAGTGGATAGACGATCAGTTGCCAGACCTTAATCAGGTTCGAAAACTGAGTTATCGCTTTAACCTGATTCTGGTTTCTGCGGTTTGGATGCATATCCCGCCAACCGCTCGTGAACGAGCGTTTCGAATTCTGGCTGAGTTGTTAGCGCCGGGCGGGATGCTGGTGGTTACGCTTCGGCACGGCCCTGGCGATGGTGAGCGTGTTTTTTACGATGTTAGCCGGGAAGAACTGGAGGCATTTGCCAAGCATCGGGCGTTGATTCCGGTTGCGTTGCCAACTGGGCGCAATGATGACGAGCTGAAGCGCCCCGAGGTTTCTTGGGAAACATTTGCGTTTCGGTTAGCGGACGATGGCACCGGTGCGCTGCCAACGGTTCGGCACATCATCGTTAATGACAATAAATCCTCGACTTATAAATTAGGGCTGCTTCGTGCCCTTGTGCGAATTGCTGACGGTGCGCCCGGCTTGGCGCTTAACCGTAGCGACGACTGGGTGGAACTTCCGCTTGGTGCAGTCGGGCTGTTTTGGATTATGCTTTACCGCCCTTTGATTCTGAAACATCACCTTAGGCAGGCACCCGGTGCGGGTGGGTACGGATTTGCCAAGGAAGATTTCTTCAAACTACAGGATTTCAGCCCTCTGGATTTCCGGGTAGGCATGCGGCTGTCAGCCGATGTCGCGCCGGTGGTGCTTCGTGCTGTTCGCGACGCTTGCGCCAATATCCTCAAGAACCCTGCACATTTTACAACCTGGCCCGGCAGTAACCGCCCAATCTTTGACGGTGGTTCGGCCAGAGTGACCATCAAGAACGAACCGGCGCGTCTGGACAAGGCAACGCTGTCGCAATTCGGTACTTTCCGCGTTCCCTCGTTTTTGTGGGACGCGTTCAGTCGCTATGCCTGTTGGATTGAGCCGGCGATTGTGAATGAATGGATCGGGTTGATGAGTGGCTGGGACGTGCGTTATTCCATGGATGTCTATCATCTGGGTTTGCAATGGGTTGAAGGCCGCCGCGATACGTCTGCTGTGCGTCAGCTTGTTGAGCAGCAGCTCCAGGCCGGCAAAGTCGAATGCATTTGGACTGCAAGAAACCTGAAGGATAAGCGGTTTGACGTGGACCACTGTTTCCCCTGGTCACGTTGGCAAAACAATGATCTGTGGAACTTGATGCCTTCAACTCATACCGCCAATGCGGCGAAGTCTGAAAAATTGCCTGCGGATTCGCTGCTGAAACAGTCACGCCCGAGGGTGCTGAACTGGTGGGATCAGGCGATACTTGGGTCGGTGCGTGAAGAGCAGTTCTTTTCAGAGGCGGAAGCGGCGCTTCCGCTACTTGGCCAACGCCGCACCGTCGAAGGTGTTTTCGAGGGAATGCTTCAGCAGCGTTTGAGGTTGAAAACGAATCTGCAGCTTGCGGAGTGGTTGGGGGTATGACTCAGGCAGGCGTGTGCTCGGATATTGAATGTTACTACTGATAAGAAACAAGATATCCTATAAAAGCCTTCACCGGCGAACTGACGGCAAATAAGATGGGAAACGAGGCCAGGGAGGCTATGATATGACTACTAAAAACGCAACCCCGATTATTATCTACGAAAACGCCGATAATGCTGTTGAAGTGCGGCTGGACTTGAGCCACGAAACGCTCTGGCTGACTCAGGCACAGTTGAGCATGCTGTTTGATGTCAAACCGCAGAACATCACCATGCACCTTAAAAACATCTTTGCTGAGGGAGAACTCACAGAGGCGGCAACTTGTAAGGATTTCTTACAAGTTCAATCCGAAGGTGGCCGGAACGTTGAGCGCAAACGCAAACACTACAGTCTGGACGCCGTTATTTCAGTCGGCTACCGCATTAGTTCTGCCCGCGCGACTCAGTTCAGAATATGGGCCACTCGCATCCTCCGAGAACATCTCACCCAAGGATGGACCCTGAATCGCGACCGCTTTGAAACCAACGCTCGCGAACTGGAAGCGGCTCTGACACTGGTACGTAAAACCGCCCAAAGCCCCGAACTGGGCGTGGATGCCGGGCGCGGACTGGTAGATATTGTCGCGCGCTACGCCCAGACCTTTTTGCTGCTACAACGTTACGATGAAGGCTTACTGACCGAGCCGCAGGCCGGCGGCCGACTTCGCGCATAGGCAGATTAAACAGGAAACAAAATGCCCTACCAATTTGAAGATCTAAAAAACAGCTGCTCTGCCGAATGGCGCGCCTACATCGAACACGATTTTGTGCAGCAGCTGGGGGACGGGTCCCTTGCACCAGAGGCCTTTCAGCATTACCTGAAGCAGGATTATCTGTTTCTGATTCAGTTCGCCCGTGCCTATGGCCTGGCGGTTTACAAAAGCCCGACGTTGTCTGACCTGAAACAGGCCAAAGAAGGGTTGAAAGCGATTGTGGATATCGAGCTGGATTTGCACATTGGTTATTGCAAGGAGTGGGGCATTTCAGAGCAGGAGCTTGCTAACCTGCCGGAAGCTCGGGCAACACTGGCCTACACGCGTTATGTGCTGGATACCGGCAACCGCGGCGACCTGTTGGATCTGCACGTGGCGCTTTCGCCCTGCATGGTGGGTTACGGTGAAATCACCAACTGGTTGAACAGCCGGGCGGAAACGCTTCGAGGCGACAACAATCCATACGATGCCTGGATTGCCATGTACGAAAGCACCGAATTTCAGGACGCCATGCAGTCCGAGATACGTTGGCTGAACGAGAGGTTGGCCGATGTCTCCCCTGCCAGGTTCGATCAACTTACCCGTATATTCAGTGACGCTACCCGCCTTGAGATTGATTTTTGGCAGATGGGGCTGACGCAGAGCGATTAAATGGAACAGCGCAACTATGTGATTAATCGGATTGAGGCTATACTCACATCATAATGATGAGGAGTTTGATTATGCTTGCCCTTGAAAAATCGGATCCCGCTGCCAAAGCCTACAAGCCCAACTTGCAGAAAATTAGGGCCAGAAAATCTCCGGGAAAGATTTTTAACACGATCCCGAGCGAGATTTTTGAAAACAGCCAGTCAATGATCAACGCTTCAAAAGCCGGGGTTCCGGGGGCTTGGCTGAAGGGTGTTATTGACGCTGTGGGCTTACGCGACGTGTTTGTTTCTGCTTTTAATATCACTTCGCCAAATCTGAGCAGGATGTACCGCAGAGCTACCCTTGATAGGGAGGACTCCGAGGAGTTTCTGGATACTGTTCGTCTGTTGAAAAAATCTAACGAGGTCTGGGAAGACGAAAGCCTGAGTCTGGGCTGGCTGGATAGCCCTGTACCTGCGTTGGGCGGCCAGAAACCGAGAGAGTTAATAGACACTTTTGAAGGCCGTCGATGGGTAATGAAGGTGTTGAGCAAGATTGAGTACGGGGATTTCAGTTAATGCAGCTCTTTCGGATCACGAAAGAACAGTATCTGGAAAACCTTAGTGGGCTGGGTGGTAGTTATGAAGACGGTGCCAGGTGGAACCTTCCTGGCACTCCGGTGATTTATTTTGCGCTGTCAGCCGCTGTTGCGCAGCTGGAAATGGCTAATTACACCGTTAATCCAAGGATGGTCCCGAAGTCGTACCGGTTGGGTGTCTATCAGTTGGATGATGCTGTTGAGCTTGACCGGCTCGATCCAGACAGTTGGCCGAAGGGCTGGTATGAGTTCCCTTACCCAAAAATAACCCAGCAAATTGGTGATCAGTTTCTTGGAGCCAGGCATAGCCTTGGTTTGATTGTTCCAAGCTGCGCAATACCCGGTGGGCTAGGGGAGATAGTCGTTATTAACCCCTACCACGCCGACATTGAGAAAATCAGGCTTGTTGCCACTCACAAAAATATTTTCAACCCCCGCGCTTTTTTAGGGGTGTAACTCCGTCTTTTTAAGCCACCGATCGATCGCCAGAGTGGTAATGGGTGGTTCTTCTGCTTTTAAAGATCGGGCAGCTGTTTGCCCTGTGGCACGCGCACTTCAAATCCGGATTGCACGCTGACTGTTTCGCCAGCCGGTACGGTGCGGTTCCACGCTAATACGCCTTTTTTATCGTCCACGTTGCGTTCCACCGGTTCGCTTATTTGCAGCGGTTCTACGGTGAGGATGTCGATTTGCGACACCGGCATGCGGTCAAATATCCGCACGTTTACAGCCTCGTCGTGATGATTGGTGATTTCAAAGCGGTTTTGCCGGCGTTGTACCTGTTCGCTTTTCCAGATGCCTTCTTCGCCGGTGCGTTCAGTCTCGTTGATGACGGCAACCCGTATGGCTTCATCCACACCGAAGCCCAGGCGCAGTTCTTCGCCGTTGGTCATTTCAGGCAGGTAGGTACTGCCGACACTCTGGCCATCGCGGAACAGCTGCGCGGGGCCGGCGGGTATGGGGGCATCGGCGGTGAATATCCCCGTGGCGTGCACATAGCCTGTTGGGTCATACGCCGGTGCTGTCCATACTGCCATTTCCACCGCTACTGTGTGCTCGGCTACGATAAGGCGCTGGCCATTGCCGCCGCTTGGAACGCTGACAGGCTGCGCCAAGCGGTAGCTCTGGGTAAAGGTGCTTTGGCGCTCTACGCTGGCGCCGAAGTCTGCCTGGGATTCGGCCGTGGCGCTGCTGTTAAGCATGAGGGCGGAAGATTTCATCTGGCGCTCCAGCAAATCAGGCTGTGCCGGGCTAACCACCCAGGAATCCAGAGCTGGCATGTTGGTTCCACGCCGGGCATTGGCGGTTGATAGTTGCAGTTCAACGTTGCTCCAGTCATCACCGGTGGTCTGCTGCACAACGGCGAGATGTTGTAGCGTTAGTTCACCGCTTTTTTGGTCGCTGCCTTCCTGACCCGCTACCCGGGAGTTCAGTTGGGCGTTGTATTCGCTGCGCCAGCGCGCTTCGTTGCTTTGGAATTCCAGTGTGATGGTCAAATCGCCACCGGCAGGGGCGCGGTAATGAATCTGTGCTGTTTTGCTGGCCCGGGCGTTTTGCTGCGCTTGTGACAGTTCCCGTTCCAGGCGATCTTTCAGGGCTATGTCGTCACGCATTTGGGTGCGTATGCCGCGAATTTCTGCCAGTGCTTCCAATGTTGTCTGCTTCAAGGCGGCAGCCATGTCGCTCAATTGGGTGGCCGACAGTTCGTGCGGGTTCTCGGCGGCTTTGGTCATCAGGGTGACTTGCTGGTTCCAGGCTTGAATCGCGTCTTCTTGCGCCTGAAGTTGTTCTTGCACTTGGGTCAGCTCGTTACGCAACCGCTGGGTTTGTTCTGAGATGTACCCGGCTTGCTCAATGCGGCCAATCTCAATCTGCTGGATTTGCGCACCGGCGACTCCGCCCAGTGATACGCGCACACTTTGGTCCTGCAGGCTGACGGGCAGGCGGTCAATAGCAATAACGCCATTTCCCTGTTTCACCGTTTGAGTTTCTTGCCAGGTCAGGTCGCCATGGGAGGGGTAGAGGGTGGCCTGGGTGATTTCTGCCATGGCCGTGAGGGGCATGGCGGCGATGGCTAAAGCAAGAAGGTTTTTATTAATCATAATTCTCTACCATTAAGTGTGTGTTATTTGCATTCTTAATTTCTGCGTCTGCTGAAGAGATACTCATAGAATAGCTTGTAGCGCCAACCACGTGAGGTCATTACTTAAACTTATAATTACATGGACTTGAATGCGATAGAGGAAAGTTTTGCGAAACAGAGCTAAACTAAGGTTTAAGAACTAAGTTTAGTGAGGTGGCCTATGGAATCTGTAAATATGCATGAAGCTAAAACCCGTTTGTCCCAGTTGGTGGCAAGGGCGCAGAAAGGTGAAGCGTTTATCATCGCAAAAGCGGGCAAGCCTGTTGCACGAGTAACCGCGATTGATGCGCCCGAGTTCGCGCAACAGAAGCGTGTGGGCTTTCTGAAGGGACAGCTTAACATTCCTGATGATTTTGATCGTATGGGGCAGGATTGTATTGCCGAGATGTTTGGGGGCTGATGTGAATCTATTGCTCGATACCCACATTTTATTGTGGGCGGCTTCGGATGCGATGCAGCTTTCGCCAGAGGCTAAAGAATTAATACTTGATCAGGAAAATACGCTGTACTTTAGCGCGGCCAGTTTGTGGGAAGTTGTTATAAAAAATGGCCTGGGCCGTGAGGATTTTAAGGTAGATCCACACCTCTTACGTCGTGGCTTGGTTGAAAATGGGTATCGTGAACTGCCTATCACATCTCAGCATACCCTTGCGGTTGGTCATCTCCCTGATATACATAAAGATCCGTTTGATCGCATTCTTGTGGCTCAAGCTCAAGCCGAGGGCTTCCTGTTGCTAACGGCTGATGAGTTGGTTATGCGTTATCCAGGCCCAATTCGTTGTGTTCAAGAGACGTAGCTCTTAAAAAAATTAATTCAGTCGTAGATTTTGGATTTAATCAGTCAGCAGCCGGGTTTGCGATGCCCAAAATGAAGCTGCTGGTTTTGCCGGTGTTGGCGCTGACATCAGAGCCCTTTGTGAGCCAGCACAGCTATTATAACCCACACCCATTATGTGCCTTGAGCACGCCTGCCTGGCGGGCTTTGTGTCATTGGAGAACCCGGATGACCTTGAAAGTTGGCATTCTTGCCGCCGGTATTACGCCGGACAATCTGCTACCCGAATTCGGCTCTTACGCTGACATGTTCAAAGATCTGTTCAAACGGGCCGGCTATGAATTTGACTATGCAACGTTTGAGGTACGTGACGACGACTTTCCCGGCTCGGCCAGTGACTGCGATGCTTGGGTTATAACCGGCTCGAAGGCGAATGTTTATGAAGATCTGCCTTGGATGCGACGCCTGAAGTTGCTGATTCTGGACATTTACCAAGCCGACCGCCCCATGCTGGGTATCTGTTTTGGCCACCAGATTATTGCTGAGGCCTTCGGTGGCTCTGTGGATAAGTACTCTGAAGGTTGGGGCGCTGGCCTGCACCATTACGAGTTGCTTCCCGGGGTAAGCGCCGTGAAGCCGAATAGCAACGAATTTACCCTCAGTGCGATGCACCAGGACCAAGTGGTGGTGAAGCCCGATCAAGCCAATGTTCTGGCGTTTTCTGCGTTTTGTCCCTACGCGGCTCTGCAATACGACAATCGCATTTTAACCTTTCAGGCACACCCCGAATTCGATGTGACGTTTGAAACACGGCTTGTTCGTCATCTTCGAGGTCAGTCTTTGCCGGAAGGTGACGCTGACCAGGCGCTGGAGGAGCTGGTTGGGCCTTCCGCAGCCACGGACTCCCTGGCGATTGCAGACTGGATGGCGCGCTTCGTGATACGAAACCAGGAGAGTTTTTAGAGGTATCTGGCCATGGAAGCAGGTTCCGGCCGCCTGCAAGATGGCGCTCTTTAAAATAATGATATGAATATTTGAAAAGTGATATCACACTATTTAAAACGGTATTGAAAGGTGACGCATGTCTGACAATAAGGCCGAAATTTGGCTGGCACAGCATCCTGAGATTGATTCCATTTTTGCCTGCGTTTGCGATTTGAACGGCACCATGCGTGGCAAGCGTGTTCCGGTTGATCAGTTGTCCAAGGTCATAGAGGGCGGGCTACGGATGCCATTGTCGATTGTCGGCATGGATATCTGGGGCGAAGATGTCGAAAACAGTGAGCTGGTTTTCGAGACGGGCGATTCCGATGGCTTGTGCGATTTTACTGGCCGTCAATTGATGCCGATCACCTGGACCAGTCGCCCGACGGCGCTGGCGATGCTGTGGATGCGGCAAGAAAACGGCGAACCGTTTCCGGGCGATCCGCGCAGGGCTCTGGCGCGCGTTGCCGAGCAATACAAGGAGCGCGGACTGACGCCTGTGGTGGCGACCGAGCTGGAATTCTATCTGGTTGATCCCTCGGAAGATTATCCGCAGGCGCCGCGGTCCCCGGTCACCGGAAAACGTCTGGAATCCGACGGCGCGATGTCGCTGGATGAATTGCAGCATTTCGATGAATTTCTGAACGACGTTTACGATGCCTGCGAATTGCAGGGCATTCCTGCAGATGCTGCGATTTCGGAAAACGGGGCGGGTCAGTTTGAGATCAACATGCGCCACGTTGCCGACCCTTTGCGCGCTGCCGACGATGCCGTGCTGTTCAAGCGGCTCGTGCGCGGCATTGCCCGCAAGCACGAGCTTGCGGCTACCTTCATGGCGAAACCTTATGGCGACCTGTCTGGCAGCGGGTTTCACACGCATTTCTCATTGATCGATGAAAGCGGGATAAACGTCTTCGACAACGGCGGCGACGAGGGCACACCGCTGTTGCTGAACGCGGTGGCTGGATTGTTGGCCACGATGCAGCAAAACACGCTGACATTTGCGCCCCACGAAAATTCATACCGCCGCTTGCTGCCCGGCGCCCACGCGCCGACAAGCGTCTCTTGGGGCTATGAGAACAGAACCGCGGCTATTCGCATTCCCGGCGGTGATTCAAAAGCACGGCGTATAGAGCATCGCGTCGCTGGCGCCGATGCCAACCCCTACCTTGTGCTGGCCAGCATTCTGGGCGGAGCGCTCCTTGGCATCGAGAACGAGATGCAGCCGGCGGCACCCATCACCGGAAACGCGTATTCGATGAATCTGGACAATCTGCCGCTGGACTGGGCAACTGCCATTGACGCCTTTCGCAAGGGTGCCGATGTGCCGACCATCTTCTCCAAACGGCTGCAAACCATGTTGGTTGAATGCAAGATGCAGGAATTGCGTAAATTTGCCCGTTACGTAACCAAGTTCGAATATGACAGCTACCTGGAGATTGTGTGATGAATTCCCGGAATCACTCCTACGCCGGTGACGGCAGCCACACCTCAAGTTACTACGCCGCCTCGGCTAATGCCGCGCCGGAACGGCCGGAACTGGCCGGTGATCATCAAATCGACGTTTGCATCGTCGGCGCCGGATACAGCGGGCTCTCGACAGGGCTTTACCTTGCAGAAAAAGGCTACAAGGTTGCCATCATTGAGGGTGCGCGGGTTGGATGGGGCGCCTCGGGGCGCAATGGCGGGCAGATTGTCAACGGGCTGAACGCCAGTCTGCAAACGATCAAGAAGCGCTATGGGCAAGACACGGCCACATTCGTCGCCGGTCTGGTGCAGGAAGGTGGCGAAATTATCCGCGAACGAATCAGCACCTACGACATCCAATGCGATTTGAAAGAAAAGAACATCTTTACCGGTTTGACCAGCGTTCATATGGGCGAGCTGGAAGAACGGATGAAGCTTTGGGCCAGCTACGGCCTCAAAAATCAGGAGATGCTGGACAAGAACCAACTGCGCGAGCACGTGAATTCTGACCTCTACGCAGGCGGGCTGATCGACCATTCCGGCGGCCATATGCACCCGTTGAATCTGGCCCTGGGCGAGGCAGCGGCGTTTGAGCAGAACGGTGGAACGATCTATGAGATGTCGCCGGTGATCGACGTTGATCACGGGGCGGCTCAGCCAGTGGTTAGAACGGCCAAAGGCACCATGACCTGCAAGACGCTGGTTCTGTGCGGTAATGCTTATTTGGGCCACGTGGTGCCAACGCTCACTTCACGAGTGATGCCGGTGTCAACGCAGGTGATGGCGACCGAGCCTTTGGGCGAGGCCCGTGCGCGGGAGTTGATACCGACGGATGCCTGCGTCGAGGATATCCGCTATATCCTCGATTACTATCGCCTGTCTGGCGACAATCGCCTGCTGTTTGGCGGCGGCACGGTATATGGTGGCGCAGATCCCAGTGACATCAAAGCCAAGTTGCAGCGCAACATGGACAAGGTGTTCCCGCAGCTTAAAGGGGTCAGGATCGACTATGCTTGGAGCGGTAATTTCGCCCTCTCGTTCAGCCGCGTCCCCCAGATGGGCCGCATCGGCGGGAACACCTATTTCGCCCACGGCTACAGCGGCCATGGCGTTACCGGGTCGCACACCTTCGGGCGCATCCTGGCCGAGGCAATCCACGGCGACCTGACTCGGTTCGACGTGTTTGCCAAGGTACCCTGGTATCCGTTCCCTGGTGGGCGCATGTTCCGCGTTCCCTATTCGGTGATAGGTTCCTGGTGGTACGGGGTGCGCGACAAAATCGGTATCTGATCAAAAACCCGAAGGTTTTTGCAGTTTAACGCAGTGACCGCTGCAATACGCGGCGGCACATGTCGGGTGTTACGTCGCCGTTTTCACCCAATTTGTTCATGCCGTTTTTCTTCAGGCTGTCGATGAGTTCTTCAATGTGTTCTTCGCCCAGCTGGTAATCAACCAGGTGGGTTTTTACGCCCATGGATTCGAAGAACGTCTGGGTTTTGTCGATAGCGGCGTCGGCTTTTTGTTCCGCGCTGCCCTCAGTAATGTTCCAGACCCGTTCGGCGTATTGCACCAGTTTGTCCTGCTTCGCGGCTTTGCGTTCCCGCAGCATGGATGGCAGCACAATGGCCAGGGTTTGTGCGTGGTCCAGGTTATGCAGGGCGGTGAGCTCGTGGCCCAACATCTTGCGAGTAACCACTGCGCCCTGGTTCATTTCCGAACCGGTGGCTGGCAGGGTCAGTACCGCGCCAAACGGCAAGGCTTTATCTACGTTGTTGCCGCCTTGCAGCAAAATGTCCCACTCATCGCCTTCAAACAGCGCGGCAGCTGCAACAAATTTTGCGCCGTCGATAACCGACCCGCCACCTACCGCAAGCAGAAAATCAATCTTTTCATCGCGCACTTGGGTAACCGCACGCATCCGCGTAGGGTCATAAAGACTGTGCTGGTCACGCTGGACCTTGCAAAGTATTTCAGCTTTTGTAACCTGCTCACGGGTTTAATGTTCACTAGGGCCCTATACTGTTGTTTGATTCAAAAACCACGGAAGAATCAACGACCACACTCTTCCGAATGAAGTGGTGGATGCAAAAGGTTATGCCGGCTGCTTTGGTGTTTACCTCCCATCGACCGTTTCACGATGCATCACCGGGCCGGTAGCACGGCCCTGAGGAACTGGCTTTGAACGATTATCAATTGGACAGTACGGTTGTGGCTGTGAGTCTCGACAGACTGGTTGCCAAGCTGGACGATGCCATTCGGGCGCTGGAACAAAGCGAATCTCTGGCAAAGTTTGGCAAATTACCCAGGGTATTTGGTAGCGCCCGCCGGGTGCTGCTTCAGCCTGGTGGCTGTGAGGCCGTTGAGGCGCGGATTCAACGCCTGGAGCAGGCGGGGATTTTTAACGGCACGGATTGGGCCGAACCCGGTCTCTTGGTGCCGGCCCTGACCACTTATTCGCTGCAAAGCAAAAACGCCGATACGGTTGTGATTGAGGCGCTCAGTGAATTGCGATTACTGGCGGTGGTGCGCGAATTCTATTTACACCCGTCGGTGTCTGCTGATCAGGCCAGGCATTATCTGATTCAGGTGTTGGCGATTAACCTTGGTCTGCTGTTCGGTATGACCGGCGAAGCGGAACGCGAGCAGGGCGATCTGTCGTTAATCAGCGAAGCCGTGGTGCAGTATGTGGCCCAGAATATCGGCTACGAGCACGTGATTGAAAATCTGATTGAGGAAATCTGGCGCATCTTGCAGCAGCGGCCCATTCGTGTGTCGGGTGTTCGCAAGATGATCACCCAGATTGCCATTTGCCGCGCAGACCCGAATGTGGATTTGGGCGCAGCCGGCGGCGGTGCTGAACGTTTGATCAGTAGCCTGTATGGCCCCACGCGGGCGTGCAGTGAAGACCCGGGCATTGTTGTTTACGAGCAGCGCCTGCAGGCGATGGACGCGCAAAATCTGCAAAATGAAGCCACCAGTTTTGCCCGCTCGATGCACGATACGGGTCTTGTGTCGCCGTATCACGCCAGCTTTGTACGCTTTATTATGGATGATGGCCAGGACGCGCTGCTGAGCGCGGCTTTGGGGCTTTCCAGTACCGGTCGCGACTGTTTGTTGTGTTACCGGGAATTGGTGCACACGCTGATTACCGAAGGTATCTTCGCTGAGACCGCCCAGGGCCTTTACGGCATGGCGTTGCTATTGGAGCGTGGAGTTCTTTACCAGCCGCCGGTTGCGCCGGCGCTCTGGCGACAAGCCAAGCTATCGTTAAGCGCCGAGGCCCGGGAACGCCTGCAGCTGGCCTATGGCTATCAGCCCCAAGCCAATGCCTGGTTGATTCAGGGTGTGTTGAACATGTTGGGCCAGCCTTTGGGCGTGGGCCAAGGTAATAACCCGACCTGCCAATCGGCGCGGGCATTGTCTATGTGGGCCTATAACGACCCGGACTATCTGTTACAGATGGTGACCTGGGCTGCGCGGGATAACGAAATTGTTATGCACTTTGAAGGTGTGCCAGTGTCTTCGGCGCACAGTGGGGCCGGTTTGGCCACTGAGGTAACCTTTGATCTGGACCCCGTATCGCTGGTGGTGGTGCCCCATCTGGACCGTATCTATGTGGAGATGGGGCGCTTGTGCGTTGGCCGCGAAGGCGATCCCCACCGCTGGGTGAACCCCGAGTTTCACGGCTGGTCTGCAGGCCGCGGTTTTGCCATTAATGTGGATGTGGCGACCGGAAATCTGCATGAACTGGACGGTTTTTTAAGGCACTTTTACGCCAGTTATCACCCCTATTACAACGGCAATCAGCCGCTGATTCACCCCCAGCCAGCGGGCATAGCGGTAACCGACAGAGCCGGGCGCTTTATTGGCTGGCACGCGATTACGATTCTGCGGGTAGCGCTGGACCCGGAAGGGAAAATGCGGGCGTACTTCTACAATCCGAATAACGACAGCGGGCAAGACTGGGGCGACGGCGTGCTGGTGAGTACATCCGGCTGTGGTGAGCGTTTTGGTGAGGGTTCGCTGCCGTTCGAAGAGTTTGCATCGCGGCTGTATATTTTTCATTTCGATCCCCTGGAGCGGGGCGAACTGGCGGATGTAGACCAGGAAGAACTGCAGCGGGTAGTCGAGCGGATTTATCGTAGTTGGGGCGCGAGCCGTTTACCGGCGGCGCTGCAGGCCGAACCACCAGTTTAATATCAGCCTGCACGACGAAAACGCCCATTATGTGTGCCAGATGGTGGCTAGCGGCGAGGTGGACTTGGGTATTACCAGTTTGTGGCAAAACAGCGAAGAGCTGCACTACAGCCATTTGTTCGAGGACAAAATTGGCGTGGTGTGTCGCCGTGACCACGCCCTGGCCCAGCACAAAACCTTGGACTGGCAGCGCCTGCGCGGCGAAAAGCTGATTGGCAATGGTACCTCGCGGTTATTGATGAACACCGCGGCGGCCGAGTTGGTGGAGAACAGCGCCTTCTATATATCCAATATGATTTCTTTGCTGGCGATGCTTGAAGCCGGAGCCGGCGTAACCACCCTGGCGCGGTTGGCGTTCCCCGAGCAGAGCGCTAGCTTGTGTTTTATCCCGCTGCACAATCCGGACGTAGTGCGCCGCATTGGTCTGGTGAAATCTGCCAACCGCACCCTGGCGCCGGCGGCCCAGGCGATGGAGGCGTTTGTGCTGGAGCAGCTGCGGGCAGATGTGGTGTAGCGGGTAGGTAGGGGACAGATTTAAAATCCGTCCCCGGTTGTTCCATAGCTGTTTTACGCCTGGTGTTTAAGGCGTTTTGCAGGTTTTAATGCCTAGCAGTGAGTAGGCAGGGCAGTTACCGATCAACGCGGTGGCCAGCGGCACAATACCAATCCAGCCCCAAGGCGTTTGCGGGCCGACAAACACCAGCGCGAGCAGTACAATGCCGATGATTGCACGGATGATTCGATCTGCAGATCCCATATTAACGGTCATAGTCTGATCTCCTGTATTGAAATAGTGCGACCATGTGAATTTTAGACCTGCCGCCCTTGTAAGTCAGTGATAATGTCACAGTGGATGCGCCGGCCCGGCGTTGTGGTGAACGCCCAAAACCCAGGAAGGATTTATGTCGCAACACAGTATTCTGCACACTTTGGCGCCCCAGCTACGGAAACAGTTTGCAGAGCAGACCCAGGTGATGACATTCCCGTCCGGCCAGATTCTGTTCAATCCTGGTGAACGCTGCCAGGGCTTGCCACTGGTGCTCAGTGGTGTGGTGAAAGTGCAGATGACCGGCGCTTCCGGCAACAGCATTGTGCTTTACCGCATGGGCGCGAACGATATCTGCACCCTGTCTATCGGCTGCCTGATGACCGGTTTTGGCTACCGTGCAGAAGCCAATGTGGAAGACGAAGCCGAGGTGATCATGGTGCCGCGGCCTTTGTTCGACCTTTTGATGGACCAGTCTGACGGCTTTCGCCAGGGTATCATGGAGTCTTACGGCCGCCGCCTGGACGACCTGATGCTATTAGTGGAAGAGGTG
Organism: Marinobacter sp. LV10R520-4; assembly: GCF_002563815.1. NCBI lineage: Bacteria > Pseudomonadati > Pseudomonadota > Gammaproteobacteria > Pseudomonadales > Marinobacteraceae > Marinobacter > Marinobacter sp. LV10R520-4. The sequence continues at coordinate 2,871,981 of NZ_PDJM01000001.1, forward strand.
GCCTTTCGCCGCATGGACGAACGCCTCGAAGAGTGGCTGCAGGCTCGGGCCGAGCGCAGCCCGCTGTTGATTACCCATCAGGACCTGGCCATTGAGCTGGGTACCGCGCGGGAGGTGGTTAGTCGCCTGTTGAAAGAACTGGAGCGCAAGAATCGGGTGCGCCTGGCGCGGGGCCGCATAGATATATTGTGAAAAAAATACGGGGGAAGGACTCCGCAATGGACACTGGGCGCAAACACAAAACCCGCTCGACGGTGGTTATTCTGTTGTTGATTGTGCTGCTGGCTTTGGTGGCCGGTGCTTTTTGGGTGAAGCACAGCTGGGAAGCAATACTGGCACAGAACAACATTGAGCAGGTTCAGTGGCAGGTTACCCGGTTGGGTTTGCACGGCGCGTCGGTCGGCGAACTGCGGGCTATTCAGCTAGGCCCTGAACGCCGTCTTATCATAGAGGCTCGCGATATCACTCTGGGCTGGCACTGGGGCGGTGGCGGTAAGTGGCAATGGCAAAACTGGTTGCCGCAGTTGAATACTCTGAACGCGCAGCAGCTGGAACTCGAGATTGTTGCCACCGAGCCTGAGTCAGCCGTTGATGACTCTTCTGTAACACCCGCTTTTTCGTTATTTGAACAAATTCCGCCGCGGCTCACTCTTCAGCAAACACATTGGCTGCCCTCACGCGTTCGTGTCCAGCAATTTCAGGCCACCCTTCCTTGCGCCAGCGGCCGTTGTTCGCTGCAAGGAGCTCTTGATATTCAACACAGCGCTCAAGGAACAGACAATGGTTTGCCTATAAACGCGAGTTTGCTGCTCGAGCACCAAGGGCACCGGGTCGATTTTGTTGCCACGCTCGCTTCGACGCAAGAAGGTGCTTGGACTGAAGGAAGTGCGTTGAGTGGCGGGGATAGTGCTGCACCCGGTGAGCAGGGATTGCAGATGTCAGCGACCGTCGATATCGACAGTACGCGCAACCTGACTCTGGAAACCTGTTACCGCCCGCTTGAGTCGAACACAGAAATGCACTGGCAAGGGTCCCTCTCCGTGCCGGAACTGCCCAACGCGGAGTGGTTGATTGCCTGGGTTCAGAGCTGGACGCCGTTGCCCCAGGAGGCGGGTTTTGCCCAGCCAGAGCAAGGCTCGGTGAATGTCCGTTGGGATTTGCAGGGGCCACGCCAGAGCTTTTTTACGAAGGCAACAGGCACGGTCAATGCCGAAGCCCGGGTGCCACAGCCCTGGCCGGTGCCGGGCCTGGGCAGTGTAAAGGGTGATTTGGCTTTGGCGTTGGCGCTCAACCAGGGCACTTGGCAACCTCAAACCTTAAGCGCAGACCTGATGCTAACGCAGCCGGCGCAGTGGGCTGCGGCATTGCCTGTGCAGTTGCGCCCGCAACAGCTAGAGCTGTCTTTACGCCCGGCCTCCGTTTTACCTGGAACGGCATCTGCCCAGGCTGGCGCCGATGAAACGAGTGCAAACGAAAACCCGGCGAATGCGCCTCTACCGTTGCAGGTCGCCCTGCGCAGCCGCGGCGCGACCGATATTAACCTTGACGCCCATTTGGCGATTTCTACGTCGGCGCCCTGGCAGGTGCAGCTGGCCGAAACCCGGCTTTCAGCAAACCTGGCCCGGCTGGATGTTGGCCAGTGGCGTATTGATAAGCCCGAACTGGCTCTGTTGATGAGCGGTGAACTGACATCGACAGAAGCGAATCTGACCTTTGCCCAATCATCTCTGGTTTCCGCTACTCGGATTAAATCTCTGGGCGGCAATGATGCCGAGGCGCTCGAGCTACAAAACCCGCAATTGGCGTTGGCGGGCAACAACCTGGCGGCAAGCTTCAACGCTGCCCCGGCGACCTTGGATAGCCTGACATTCAGCGGGCCTTTGGACGTAAGCGTCAAACAGATAAAATACCCGCAGTTGCTGACGCAAGGCTGGCAATTCAACGGCAAAACGAAAGCCGATATGAATGGGCTGCAACTGTCGGGAATAGCCAAAGCGAACAGCGGCACCTCCGCCAATATCAATCTTAAAGTTCCTTATGGCACCGCGGCCGCACAGGCCATTGTTGTCAACGCGCAAATGCGGGTGAGTGGCAAGCGGGAAATTGACGGCCTGGGGCGGGTGCTTGTGGCCTGGCCGGAACTGCTTGACGCCAGCGGCGGTACGGTAAGTGCCAATGTGAAGGCACAGTTGCTGCCGGGCCAGCCGTTGGTTGTGGATGGCAAGCTGGTGTTTCTGGACGTTGGCGGTACCTGGGATCGCACCTCATGGCGCAACATGAATGGCACGGTTGAAGCCACCTTGAAGTCTGACCAATTTCAGGTATCGACATCGCAGTTGACCCTGGATGAGATCAATCCCGGCATTCCACTCGGGCCCCTCGTCCTGGCCGGGGATTACCGTGGGCCAGCACAACAGCCAATGGCGGGCCAGCTTACCTTAACCCAGGCTAATGCTGGCGCCTTGGGTGGGCAGCTGAGCATTGCGCCGGGAAGCTGGAATTTTGCCGCAGCTCCGGTGACCGTGCCTTTGGAGCTGGATCGCCTGAGCTTGGCACAGCTGCTGCTGGTTTACCCGGCAGAAGGCTTGGCTGGCACCGGCATACTCAGCGGCACCATTCCTCTGCTGGTAGACCCTGCCACCGGCGTGCGGGTTGAGCGTGGCCGCCTGGTTGCGTTGGAACCGGGTGGCCAGTTGCAATTGAGTGCGGAACGGCTGCGCGCCCTGGGGCAAAAAAACCAAACCATGGAGTTAGTGTCGAAAGCTCTGGAGAACTTTCGTTATTCGGCTCTCAGCAGTGATATTGATTACGACGAAAACGGCACTTTGATGCTGGGCCTGCATTTGAAAGGCAGCAGCCCGGAGGTGGGTGATGGCCGTGCTGTGGTGTTGAATATTAATATCGAGGAGAATATCCCCGCCTTGCTGACCAGCTTGCAACTGAGCGGCCGGGTGACGGATGCGGTGGCCGAGCGGGTGAAAAAGCTGCTTAAAGAGCGCGAGCGCGAACCCGCGGAAGACCTGATATATTAAGGGGCAACAAAGGAGCATCTTATTATGACGTACGTTGGTTTGAATTTTTTTCGCCCGCTAACGGCGCTGTTTGCGGGTTTGTTGCTGGCCACGGTGGTGGCTGGTTGTACGCCCACGGTGCGAGTGCAGGCACCCCAAGAGCCGATTACGGTCAACCTGAACGTAAAAATTCAGCACGAAATTTACGTGAAGGTCGATAAGGATGTGGACGAGCTGTTCAGTGAAAAAGGCCTGTTCTGAGTTCGCAATCCTGTTAAAAGCACCCGACGATAACGGGCGCACGTACCAAACAATCAAGCGTGTGCGTACCTGAGAATAAAGAGTGTACGTATTCGATAATCAAGGAGTTGAATATGACTATTTACCAGCGCATCGCTGCCTTGCTGCTAACGATGAGCCTGAGCATTCCGGCGTTTGCCATGAGCCTCGACGAAGCAAAAAATGCTCTGGATTCTGCAAAAAGCCAGGGTTTGTTGGGTGAAACGCCGTCGGGTTACCTGGCTCCGGTGACGTCTGACGCCCGCGCCCGCGATATTGCAGAGGCCATCAATGATGCCCGTCGCGAAGCGTACACAGACATTGCCCAGAAGAACGGCATTGCAGTGTCAAAAGTGGAAGCTGTGGCGGGCCAGAAAGCGGTTGAGAAAACTGCGGCCGGGCAATACATCGAAATAGATGGCCGCTGGGTACAAAAATAAACCGGTTAAAGTTTGAGCGCCGCGCGCCGATACCCGTTGTAACTGGGTTGGCTGTTTGTGAATTGCAGCCCGTACGCTTGAACGAGGTTTGTTGCCATGGTTTCGCTTTTATACGGTCCGCTTTCGCCGTCATCACCACAGTCGCCTTCGCAATCACGGGTAACCAACGAGGCGCAGCCTCAGCGCCGTGATGCCCCGCTGCCCGGCCCGGGAGCTAGCGAAGCGAAAGCCACAGAATCTGCCAGCAAATCCCAGCGCCAGGTTATTCGCACGCCAGAAGATGCCATCAACGCGTTGCGCTCGCGTCTTCAGCAGCAAATGGAGCAAAGCCTGGGCAAGCTTGAAGACCCGGGCGCCGCTGCAGCCCGCAATCTTGGCAGTGGTTTTCAGCCGCCGTCTGCCGCGGACGTGGCGGGCACGGTGCTGGGCTTTATTCAGCTGCGGCTGGAACAGGAAGCGGCAGCCGGAGCAGACCCTGAACGCCTTGCCAACCTGATGGAGCAGGCCCGCGCCGGCATTGAAAAAGGCTACGGCGAAGCCCGCGAGCAAATTGAAGCCCTGGGGTTGATGAATCCCAAACTCGCCAGCGAGATTGATGACGGCTTCAACCGCATTCAGAACGGCCTGGACAAACTCGCCGAGCGCTTTTTGGGCCAGCCGGCGGTCGCCGATGGCGGAGTACCCGTTAGCAGAAGCGGTATGCAGGTTGAATCTGCTTCCCGCGGCGCTTTTCGCTTTGACGTAACTACCGCCGATGGCGACAAAGTGTCTATTCTGATGGAAGAGAGCCGCTATCTCGCAGTTCAAAGCCGTTCAACGGGCAGCGAGAGCGGTGAGTCGAATTCACTGACTGCAGTCAGTGCTTCTGCCGGGCGCTATTCTTTCAGTGTGGAAGGTGATCTGGACAGCGGCGAACGCGAAGCCATTGCCGGCCTGCTGGAGCAGGCGCAGGGCGTTGCCGGGCAGTTTTTCCGCGGCGATGTTCAGGGCGCGTTTGAATCCGCACGGGGCTTAAACCTGGGCGGCGAAGAACTGGCCAGTTTCAGCCTGAACCTGTCTTCCAGCCGCACGGTATCAACCACGGCCTATGAGTCCACATCTGGCCAACCGTCACTGGCCAGCCAGCTGCGCCCGTTGGCCGGGTTGGCTCAGAATGTTCGCGAGCTGGGGCAGGGTGGCATCGACAAGGGTCTCGATACCACCACGTTGAACGATTTGGTGCAGAGAATGCTGGATGACCAGCAGGATGCGATTAGCGAAAGCTCGAACAGCAATCGCCCGATGATGGACGAATTCATTGGCGCCATCCTCAACGGTTTGCAGCCAGGCTAATATCAGCCCAGCCCAGCCCAGCCCAGCCCAGCCCAGCCCAGTCCAGTCTAAATAAGCTCAGCCCGCCAGGTGCTGAGCCAGAAACACCAGCGTGCGGCCGCGGGCCAAAGCCGCCGCACGTTGGTTGTAAGCCGGTCGCCCCCAGCAATTGAAGCCGTGATCCACTCCGTCATAGGTGTGAATATTGGTGTGTTCCTGGCCTTCAAAAGCTTTGTGCACTTGGTCAACAGCGCTGGCCGGTATTAATCCATCCAGGCCGGCGTAATGGAACAATATGGGTTGGCTTATCTGCTCGGCCAGGTCCAGATGGTTTTGAATCCCGCCACCGTAATAGCTGACAGCGGCGTCTGGCATGCCGCTGGCGGCAGCCCGATAGGCCAGCTGCCCGCCCATGCAAAAACCAAGCACGCCCACCTTGCCAGACACTTGCGACAATCCCCGTAGATGTTCAATGGCGGTCACAACGTCTTCTGCCGCCTGGGTGAAGTCGGTGCCCTTCATCAGCTCAAACGCTTCGGCGGTGCCCGCTTCGGTATAGTCCAGATTGGTTCGGGTTTGTTGGCGCCAGAACACATCCGGTGCCAGCACCACAAAGCCGTCCAGCGCATACTGCTCGGCAACGGCACGAATGTGATCGTTTACGCCCCATATTTCCTGAATCAGCACTAGGCCAGGGCCTGTTCCAGCCGGTGGCAATGCCAGGTAGCCGGAAAACGTGTTTTTATCGGCGGGTGAAATCGTAATCCATTTTTCTGATGTCATTTCGATGCCTTTCAATAGATGCCGGTTAACATTAGGCGCCTGTAAACAGATGCCTGTGAAATATGGCGAAATGTGGCGTTCGAGTGAATTATTCTGCGAATACCTTGGTCACCATGGCTGGCGTCGCAGTGTTCGTCCATCATTACAGATATTCGACATCCGATGGAACAGGATTCCGCTATGGGTTATTTATGGTTTGTGGTTGCGCTTTGCATGTGTTTGGCCGCGCCTTTGTCAGCAGAGGGCCAGCAAGCCCCTTGCTCTGATCCAGACTGTGAAGACACAGCGCAGTCTTCGTCAGCCCGGAAAAAGCTGGCGGGCAAGCCGGTTGTGGACGAGTACGCCCAGGCCCGTGGCCGCGCTGAAATACGTTTTCCACTGCTGACCCAACCCGATTTGAGCGCAGACCTGCGGCCCTATATCCAGGTAAAAGATGCCGAAAGCGGCTCTTCTGTGCCTTTCGGCGTGCTCACCCGCGAAAAGCAGTTGCTGATCACCGGGCTTGAGCCAGTTACGGCCTACACGATCAGGTTCCGCAAAGGGCTGCCGTTAAGCACGGGCTCGCTGGCACAAGCGCAGACCCTAACAGCAACCACGCCCAAGCTGAAAAATAGCCTGACCATTACCAATGGCAGCGGCGTGGTGTTAGTACCTGCCGGCAGTGCGCCGTCTTTGCAGGTGCAGGCGATAGGCCATCAGCGGGTTCAGGTTACCGTGCAGGCCCTTTTGCCGGCGGTTGCCCGTCGCTTGCTGGAATCAGAGCAGCTTAGCGAAAAAGGGTATTTCGACACTAACGAAAGCAAGCTGTTGCACCAGCAAGTGATTGCGCTGCAACCGAACGTTTATGGCGAAGCCAGCCTGAATATTGATTTGAGCAAAGCGGACCTGCCCGCGGGTGCTGCGTATTTGGCTCGGGTGTCGCCCTGTCGCGATGCAGACTGCGAGCTAACCCGCTATCGCAGTTATGACGATCAGCAAGTGGTGGTACTGCATTCGCGCTACGCGCTTTCAGCCTTGGTGGCCGATAGCGAAACCCTGGTGTCGATGCGGGATTTTGACAGCGGCGAACTGATTGCCCGCGGCAGCATCGAACTGCTGGCTAAAAACTCCGAATCCTTGGGCAGCTTCGCCATTCGTGGCGATGGCTACGCCCGAATTCCCAACGCGCTGATGCGCGGTCAGAACGGCTCGGCGCCCGCCTTGTTGATCAACGAAAACAATCGCGCCCTGAGCTATCTATCGCTGAATGAATCGCCTTTGTCGCTGGCGCAATTGCCGGTGGATGGCGCTGACACCGCGGTGTTGGGTGATGGCTATTTGCGTACCGAGCGCGGCGTGTATCGCGGTGGTGAAAGCGTGTATTTCAGCGCCATCGCCCGCGCTGACGATCTGGTGCCCATGGCCGGGCAGAATCTCACCCTCAAAATCATCCGCCCGGACTCCAAAGTATTGACCAGCCAGCCTGTTACTAGCGACAGCAACGGGTTGCTCAGCACCGAAATAACCCTTGGTGCCACGGCCCATAAAGGTCGATACCGCGCGCAATTGCTGCTGGGTGATACCCAGCTGGCCAGCACCGGTTTTCAGGTGGAAGATTTTGTACCAGAAACCATGGAAGTGAACATCACCGGGTTACCGGAGTTCGCGGCTATTGATCAAACGCTGGCCTTTTCAACCGAAAGCCTGTTTCTGTTTGGCGCGCCGGGTGCCGACAGGCCCATTTCTGCCCAGCTGCGGGCAAACCCCACGCGCCAACCCTTCGACGTATTCGACGGTTTTAAATTTGGTGGGCTGGATGAAAACCATCAGCAGCAAGCTCTGCTGGACTCGCAAACCCTGCAAACCTCGGAGGCAGGCCGGGCGGATTTCGAATTCAGCGCCAGTGCGTTTGAATCCATCGCCAACAGCGAACTGCCCCAGCGCGTAACGGTCGCTGTGGAGCTGGAAGAAGTATCCGGCCGGGTAACCCGCCAAAAAGAATCGGTGTTTGTGGCGACCCAGCCGAGCTGGATAGGTGTAAAACCCGCTGACGCCCAGAGCGGGTATGGCAGCGGCAGTACACCCGAATTTTTGCTGACCAGTGTTAATGCGCGCAGCGGCCAGGCTAACTCGGAAACCGTGCGCTGGCGGCTGATTGAGGAAGAGTGGGACTATTACTGGACCCGCAGCGGCGAAGGCTGGGATTACCGCATCGAGTATTACGAGCAGGGCGTTCGCGCCAGCGGTACGGTTGAGGTGAACGCAGCCAGCAACCTTGCCCAGGCGACCCTGACCTTGCCGGCTTTGAGTAACGGCCGTTACAAACTGGAGCTGCTACCGGAAACCGGCCAACCCACCCAGACCCGCCTACAAGTAGGCTGGTGGAGCACTTCCGGCGCCAGCGCAGCGGTGCCCGACGTGCTGGACGTTGCGGTGTCTGACCTGCAACCGAATGCCGGCGACACGGTGACCGTGTCTATAGATGCACCGTTTAACGGCACCGCGGAAATCATGCTGGTGACCGATAGTGTTCTTAGCGTTCATCAGGTTGTATTGGCCGATCGCAAAGCCAGCGTGGATGTAAAAGCTCCGGCCGGTGCCAGCCAGGCCTACGTGCTGGTGAAAGCCTATCGCCAGGCGCCTGCCGGTTCGGCTGGCGCTGCCCGTGCGGTTGGCGTGGCTCATCTTTCCATCGAGCCGGAGCGCTTTCGCCGCCAGGCATCTATGGATTTGCCTGAGTTTGTGCGCCCAAACCAGACCGTGAGCCTGACGGTGAATGTGTCGGATGCAGCCGACGGCGCCAGCCTGGTGGTTTCAGCGGTGGATATTGGCATTCTGAACCTGACTAATCACCCCCAGGCCACGGCGTTTGACTGGTTCACCCGCAAGCGGAGCTTTAGTGCGGACCTGTTCGACCCATATGGTTTGGTGTCGCGCCTGAGTGATGACATTGGCGGCACCAATCTGGTGGTGGGTGGCGACGAAGCCGCCGCTGAACAGCCCAGTCGCAAAACCTTCTTCGAGACCATTGCCCTGCAAACCGGTGTGGTGAAGGTGCGTAACGGCAAAGCCGAGTTTGCGCTTGATATTGGCCAGATCAACGGCCGCCTGCGCTTGGACGTAACCGGCTCTGATGGCCGCCGTTCCATACAGTTTAGCGACGAACTGATTGTGCGCGAGCGCGTAGCCGTAAATTCATCGGTGCCGCGTACCGTTACCCGGGGTGATCGCTTTCAGGCCGGAGCCTCGCTGACGCTGACCGAAGGCGAGGCGCAAACGGCCGCTTTGGAGTGGTCGGTGACTGGGCCGTTTGAGCTGGGAGCCTTTGAGCGGGGACAGTCCGAAGGACAGTCCCCTCAATCCCAGCCGTCCGGCGAAGCCCGGGGACAGTCCGAAGGACAGTCCCCTCAGTCTGGCCAAGCCCGGGGACTGACCTCTGGTCTGTCCCCTAAGTCTCAGTCCCGGGGACTGACCTCTGGTCTGTCCCCGCAGTTAACCACCAAGATAACCTGGACAGCCTCCGGCCAGACCCGCGAAGTATCCGTACCGGTGAAGGTAACCGCCAACGGTCAGGGCAGCATTGGCCTGCGCGTTACACTGGCAGATGGCCACGAACAATCGTACCAATGGCCGCTGCTGTCACGCCCCGGCGGCTCGTTGATTACCCTGACCGAAACCCGGGAAGTAGCGCCTGGCGCCACAACCGCGGTACCACTGGACCTGCTGGCAGTGTTAGATGACGGCCGCGCCAGCCTGTCGGTCAGCCGCTTCCCGTTGCCAGACCGCACCGCATTGGCGGCGAGCTTATCGCGCTACCCCTACGGTTGCCTGGAGCAAACGGTGTCCCGGGCGTTTCCCCTGATTGTGATGGATCAGCAGTTGGCCGAGCGCGGCAATTTCACCGAAGCGCGTGAGCACCTGGGCAAAAGCTACCGCCGCATAGCCGATCTGCAACGTTCCTCCGGCATGTTCAGTATGTGGAGTGACGGTGGCGATTCGGAAGAATGGCTCAGCATGTACGCCTATGAATTTCTGCTGCATCCGTTGCCCGAAGGCGTGTTTGAGCCCGACGAAGCCCGAAGTCTTGATCGCCTGCGTCAGCAAATGCTGACGGACATGGCGCCCAATTTGCCGCGGTTGATGGGCTCCAACAACGCCGAGGTAAAGATTTATGCGCTGCTGCTAGCTGCTCGGCAGGGCAACGCGGATGTGGGCGAAATGCGGTATTTGCTGAGCCAAGCTGACGGACTGGCCATGACCAGCGCGTCTCAGCTGGCCATGGCGTTCAGCCTGCTGGGCGACAAGCCCCGCGCCGAGCAGGCTTTCGCCATCGCCGCTCGGGCGGATATCGAAAGTTACCGGTATTCTACCTACGCTACGCCGGTTCGCCACAGAGCAGCACTGGCCCGTTACAGCGCCGAAGCCAAATCGGATAAGGCGGAAAGCGCGCTGGCCGCGATGACGACCGCGGTAAACAGTGACCCGTGGCTGAACACCCAGGAAAAAGCCTGGGCTTACCTGGCCACAGAAGCCGCCCATGCCAGTGCAATGCCAAAAGACGGTGCCTGGTCACTGAACCGCCCGGTAAACGAGTTGAATCTGAGCGAAGCGGACAAAGGCCTTACGCTGACCAATCATTTCGACGAAGCTCTGCACCTGACCCTGGTGGCAACGGGCAATCGTGCCGAACGCGGCTCTGAAGAGAATGCCGGAAATGAGCCTGCTAAAAACTTGCCGCCATCCATTGCAAAACTGTTGCAGGGTGATACCGAAGGCAAACCCGCCGATGTCAGCCTAATCCAAGGTTTCGCCATTGTTGGTACTGATATGAAGCCCCGTGAGGCTAGCCTTAAAGACGGCATCATTGAACTGCAACAGGGTGAGCTTCTGGTGAGCACCGTGGCCGGAAAAATCACTCTTGAGCGGGCGGATGGTGAGTGGTTGATTGAGCAAAAAGCCGCCGGCGGGCTTGAGATCGAGAATCCGAATCTTGGCGGCATAAGCGTAGAAACTCTATTTGAACTGCTGGGTTTTCCTTGGCAGCCAAAAGATAGCGCGCACTCGCTCTATCTGGACGACCGCTTTACCCAAGTGATTAGGCCGCGTTATCGGTTTGGTAAAAACGACCGCCTGGAATCCGTGTCGGTGTGGCGCGCTGTTACGCCTGGAAACTACCGTATGCCGGCGACCTACATGGAAAATATGCTGAACCCATCGTTGAATGCCTCCACCGAGGGTGTTCGCATCCATGTTACGGCGAACTAGTTTTGACGGTAGTCATAAGCCTGGTCTCAAACCGGGTTTTCACAGAAACGTAAAAAGAGACGCTGTAAAAAGCCGCTGGTTGAAGCTGTTCGCCGCGACATTCATTGTTGCGGGTTTGCTGGCTCAGCCGCTGGTGCAGTGGGCGGCGCTGCCGATGGAACGCTTGGATCAGCAAAGCCTTGTGTTGGCGGACAATCAGGGCGAATGGCTGCACGTGCGGCTGCTGGGCGAAAGCTACCGGTTGCAGCCCCAAGGGGAAGTCAGTCAGGCCTATATCAATCTGCTGCTGGCCTACGAAGACCGGCGCTTTTACCAGCATCCGGGTGTAGACCCGCTGGCCATTGTGCGGGCCACCATCAACAACGTGAGCCACGGAAGAGTGGTATCGGGTGCGTCGACTATTTCCATGCAGGTCAGCCGTTTATTGCGGCCCCATACGCGTACGCTGGCGGGCAAAGTGCGCCAGGCAATGGGCGCGCTGTGGCTGGAGGCTCATTATTCCAAGCAGGAAGTTCTTAATGCCTACCTCACGCTGGCCCCTTTTGGTGCAAACGTGGAAGGCATCGAAATGGCCAGCCGCTATTGGTTCGACAAATCGCCGGTGGCACTGACCCACGCCGAAGCCGCGCTGCTGGTAGCGCTGCCCCAGCGCCCGGCGAAACATCGGCCGGACCGGTTTCCAGAAATAGCCCGTGCGGCTCGGGACCGGGTGCTGCGCAAAGGCTTTGAAAGCGGCCTGTTGACCCTTGCCGAATACACCGACGCCACCTTAAGCCCGCTGCCAGTTAATTCCGTGAGTTTCGCCCAGTTAGACCACCACCTGGCAGATCGGGCCATGGCGAAGGGCTTGTCTGGCTTGAATGCCACAACCTTGAACCGCACCACCCAGCGCAACCTGAACGCCATGAGTGCGAATTGGGCTTTGCCCCCTGGCGTCAATGTGTCAGCGCTGGTGCTAGATACCAACGGTGCAATGGTCGCGCACCTGGGTTCCCAGGACTATTTCAACGCTCGCTCCAGTGGCGCTGTTGATTTCAGCGTGCAAGCGCGTTCGCCAGGTTCGGCCCTGAAACCGCTGATTTACGCCTACGCCGAAACCGCCGGCGTACTGCGATTTGAAGAGATTTACACCGACCAGCACACCGATTTTGGCGGCTACACGCCGGATAACTTTGACCATAGTGAAAAAGGCCAGCAAACCTTTGGCGATGCGCTCACCCGTTCCCATAACCGCGCAGCGGTGGAAGCCCTGCAACGTTTGTCGCCCGCGGCCTTTGAGTCTGAACTCCGCGCCCGCGGCGCCACTCTTTATGGCGATATTGGTCTGCCTATTGCCGTTGGTGGTATTGGTCTTACCCTGCAAGATCTGGCGGGTTTGTACACCGGATTGGCCCAAGGCCAGCACAGCTCAAAAGCGCACTGGCTAAAAAGCGCCGAAGCCGTAACGCGACCAATGAATGACCGCAGTGCGGCCCGCACCACTCATCATTTGCGGCGGGTGGCGTTACCGGAAAACCGCGCGCGCACGTCTACACTGAATAATTTCGCCCTGAAAACCGGCACCGGCCCCCGCGGCAGCGATGCCTTGTCTGTGGTGTATACCCGCGATCACGTTATAGCGGTGTGGGTTGGCAGCCCGGATAACGCCGAATTGCCCAGCCACACCGGCCTGCAAACCGCCGCGCCCATTGCGCTGGCGATACTGGATGCCCTGGGGCCCGGGCGGCCACCCTTGTCACTGGCCTCTGGCCCAGCCATAAAACCTGATTCTTGGCGTCAGCAGAGTATGAAAGTGGTGTTCCCCTGCAATGGCCTGGAGCTGGCCTTTCCACCGGGACGAGACGCCATACGCCCGCGCCTGACCGGGGCCGAGTACCCGGTGAGTGTGGTGTTGAACGGCCAGCAACTGGTAACCCTGGAGTCGCCGCGGGATACGCTGCGCTTTCCAACCGCCGGATTCTGGACGCTGGACATTCAGGACGCCCGCTCGCAGCATGCAAGTCTTGCGCTGCGGGTAATGGGGCAGAGTGGGAGTGAGCAGTAAACAGGCAGGTTCAAAAAATCTGGACTAAAGTGCTAATCACTGCCAACGAGGATGGACTCATTTTGAAGAAAAGCGCGTTACCTATTCTGTTAGCGGCGGAATTGCTGTCAACACTGCGCAACCGTTACTCGTTAAAGCCGAAGATTTTGGTTTGGCTGGCGGTATAGAGGCTCTGCGTGAAATAGCAGGTCTAACCTCTATAGCCACTGCCGTGCCGGTAACGGCGAATTTGGTGTTCCGGGTTAATAAATAGCATCAATGTTCATGGATTAGCTGGCGAAAGAAAATCAAAAGACAGCAGCAATCGACGCTCGTCGGGATTCATAGAAGGCGAACGATGAACCATGCCCGCGCCCTCGTTACCCTCCCACAGCTCGCCTTTTAATAAAGCGACGTCCCCGGGTAACAGCGTTTTGATATGATTTTCCGAGGGGTACAGGCCGCTTTCTTCATCGTTCAACCCGCCGTTGCCGGCGCCAAGCTTGCTGCGATTGACGCTTTGATGGGGGAGCCAGTCCGTGCCTGTGCCCAGATAGGTGGTAATCAGGCGACAAGGTATTCGATCAACATGGAACCTCGGGCACATGGCATGGGTCAGCGTCGCAAAGCGAAGGCCAATCATGTTGAGTTCAAACAGGCAGCCAAACATATCAACCAAAAAGCCGATATCTTTTTGCAGGTGAGGATAGGCCTCCAGATGGGGCAGGGCCTCTTCAACATTAGGCGTGTTTGCTGCGGACATTATGGTTCGATGACTGCTGATCCCTTTTTTCTGGCTCAGGGCCTGAGCTTCCGAAATTAACTCGGCGCCCATGGAACGCCGCCAAACAGCCATGTTGACATCGTCTCGATAGATTTCTGCAAGGACATCGGGCAAGTCCCCAAAAACAGCTTGCCGCGCTCGCGATAGATTTTGTGATGCCTTTGACATCATGCCTCAGCCTCCCAGATCGGAAACGGATCGGCCAGGTGTTGCCACTGAGTCGGCCCGGCCAGCAGTTCATCGTCGTTCAGCAAGCAGTCGTTGAGCGCTTGGTTAAATTGCGACTGGTCGAGATTCTGGCCTATAAACACCAGTTCTTGCCGCATATCGCCGAAGGGGTCTTGCCAGTTTTTTTGAATCTCGTTAAGGGAGTCTTCATCTTCCGGCCACTGGTCTTTTGGCACCGCCTTCCAGAACATACCGGCAAAGCCGTGGCGAGCCATGCCGCCTGCCTGGCTCCAGTGTCCGGCGAAATCGGGCCGGCTGGCGAGCCAAAAGTAGCCTTTGGAGCGAATCAGTTTGCCTTTGATACCGTTACCGTGCAGGAAGTCGTAAAACCTTTGGGGATGGAAGGGTCGGCGTGCGGTGTAGGTAAAGCTGCCGATGCCGTATTCTTCGGTTTCCGGCACGTGCTCGCCACGCATTTCCTTTAGCCACCCGGGGGCCTGCTGAGCGCGCTCGAAACTGAACTTACCTGTGCCCAACACTTGGTCGACATCTACCTGTCCGTTCTGGATAGGCACTATTTCCGCTTCGGTATTCAGTGCTTTCAGTATGGCGATCAAGCGCTGCAATGTGCCTTCGTCAACCAGATCGGTCTTGCTGATCAGGATAACGTCGGCAAACTCCACTTGATCCACCAGTAAATCGGTAACGCTGCGTTCATCCTCTTCGCCCAGATGTTCACCGGTTTCCTGCAAGTCTTTGGCCTCGTCGTAATCTCCCATGAAATTCAAGGCATCCACAACCGTCACCATGGTGTCCAGCTGGGCGATATCAGACAGACTATTGCCGTCTTCATCGGCAAAAGTGAAGGTTTCCGCGACAGGCAACGGTTCGGAGATGCCGGTAGATTCAATCAATAAATAATCAAATCGACCCTCATCAGCTAGCTTGCGTACCTCCAGCAACAAGTCTTCACGCAAGGTGCAACAGATGCAGCCGTTGCTCATTTCAATGAGTTTTTCCTCGCTACGATTTAATTGCACCTCGTTTTTCACGTCACTGGCGTCAATGTTGATTTCGCTCATGTCGTTGACAATAACTGCCACCCGACGGCCCTCTCGATTATTCAACAGGTGGCTCAAAACTGTGGTTTTGCCAGCACCAAGAAAGCCCGATAGCACGGTGACGGGTAGTTTTTTGCCAGTATTTTTCATAAATTTCCGCTGCTTCTGATAAGAATTAAAAATGTTATAACATATCATAAGTCAGAGGCGAGAATAGGACAACTCCTGTTTTAACAATACTTTTGATGGGGAATAAGGCTTCGCCTACCGAGTCGGTAGGCGAACTCGTACTTCTGCGTTCATTTACAAAAGTGCGTTATTCCGGCGTAACCTGGGTGAGGTGATTGCCCTGCACATCGCTTCATATCAAGACTGAAAAACCGCCCGGGATCGAATGTTGTTTCAGCGCTTCTGGTAAGCAGGCGCCGTTTCAACGGCCTCAGCCAGCATCTCGGCGGTAATGGCTGACAGGGTCCAACCCAAATGGCCGTGACCAGTATTGTAGAACACCGTCGGCAGGCGACCCGGGCCAACGCGCGGCATCATAGTGGGAAGCATAGGGCGCAGACCTGCCCATGGCACAACGCGCCGGGTACTGACACCGGGGAAGCATTGCTCAACCCAACGGGTGAGCGGGCGAATACGGTCATCCCGGATGTTGCGATTGTAGCCGTTGAATTCCGCCGTACCCGCAATGCGGAAACGATCATCGCCCAACCGGCTGGTGACCAGTTTGGTAGCATCGTCCAGCAGGCTGACGGTTGGTGCCGCTTGCCGAGACGCTTCGTCGTCCAGTTCAACCGTGATGGAATAGCCCTTCACCGGATAAATGTTAACGCGGTCGCCCAGCTTCGCCGCCAGCTCCTTGCTGCCGACGCCAGCGCAAACCACGACACCGTCGAAGGTGTTACGAATCTGTTGTTCGCCATCAAAAGACGTTACCCAGGCATGGGATTGATCTGCGCTCAGCTCGGTAACCGTGTGGCCGTAACACGTTTTGACGCCGCGGCGCTGGATGGCATCGGCCAGGCCGCTGGTAAACTTGTGAATATCACCCGTGGAATCGCTTTCAGTGAAAAAGCCACCGTAGTAGGTGCCAGCCAGGGTGGGTTCGATGGCCTTCATTTCATCGGGGGTGACGGCCCGGCGTTCCAGACCTCCTGCTGCCAGCAATTTCGAGACCTTTGCCGCGTGGTCAAAGCCGGCCTTGTCGCGATAGATATGCAGAATGCCCTGTTCCTTTAAGTCGAAATCAATACCTTCTTCTTTTGCCCATGAAAACAGATGCTCACGGGCAGCGATCGCCATGCGGGTGGTTTCAGTGGTGTTTTTCTCGTACTGGGGAATGGCCGCGATAAACTCGGCAAACCAGCTCATCTTGTGCCAGGAGGGCTTGGGATTCACCAGCAGCGGGGCATCGCTGTGGAACATCCATTTCATGCCTTTGATCACGGTCTGCCAGTTGTTCCAGACTTCGGCATTGGACGCCGAGAGTTGTCCGCCGTTCGCGAAAGACGTTTCCATAGCCGCATAACGATGCTTTTCATAGACGGTGACGTCGAAGCCGCGCTTCGTTAAAGAATAAGCGGTGGTGATGCCGGTGATGCCACCGCCAATAACTGCAATATGTTTCATAACAATCTCCAGAGAGCGCCCAGGGTTGGCTGCCTACCCAAAATGGTAGAAGCACCCCTTCCGTCTCTGGACCTGAGAGATTCACGAGCCGTTTCAGTAAAACCGGCCGCTTGCTCCTTCGGTGTGCCAAGTGACGCAGTCATCGGCAGCTCTTCGGAAAGTTATCGTGTTAGCGGTCCCTTTTGCCTGAGAGTTTCCGGGGCAGTTGCTCCTTCGGCGCCGGCCACACAGCTGTGTGGCACAGTCTCTCCCGCTAACACCTATAATCTGCAGTTTACGTCAGTTTGATGCGCAATAAAAAGAGCAGGCTCGTTTTGCGCATCGGTTGCAGCAAGAGACGATGCTGCTTCATGAATTTATCTATTACAAGCCCCATTTGCGCCTGACAGTAGACAGCGTCAACTAGCTTGGCTATTGCCGGCAGGCGTTCAACGCCTTCGAGACCAAGCAGTGACCAATCAGGAGGACGCCGCTTGAATGTGATCAGGAATCGTCGTTCTGATTCTGTTAATGATGAATTGACAAGATAAACAAGGCGATCCACGACACCCAGATCCATAGTCACACCACGAAAACCTTATTCTCTCGTGTTTGTGGGCATGACGTGACTGGTGCCTGGCCCTTCTTAGCTCGATCGACCTTAAAATAAATCTTTCCCGGGCTTTGTAGAAATGGCGAAATAGTAGCCTATACTTTTTGCGTGAGGTACGTTCTTACAGGAGGTGCACCATGGGCAAAATAGAACGCCGTGGATTGTGGATCGCCGGAGAATCCGTCAGCGGGGAGCAGTCCCGATGGTTCGCCACGATGAATCCGGCAACGAATGAGGTCATCTGCGAGGTGGCCGAAGCCGGCGATGAGGATGTGGATTCCGGGGCAGACTGCCTCAAGTACTGCGCAGGCCAGGCCTCGTCTCTGCAGGGCGAGTACCAGCAACTCAACGGCGCCTTTTTCTATACCCGCCCCAAGCCTCTTGGCGTCTGCGCCGGTATAGGCGCCTGGAATTATCCCATTCAGATTGCCTGCTGATATCACTCCCGTCGAGATGCCTTTCGGCGGACACTGGAGCATTACATACGGCTGAAAAGCGTTTACGTTGCAACCGAAGACGTGGACTCACCTTATTGACGCATTCTATAGAAGGACCTGGCCATTATGGTCATGGGGCGGGCCCGGAATGTTTGCCTGAGAGTTCGGAGGAAAACTCCGGTGCCGTCTCTGAACGGAGTGCGCAATAGTGAAGCAGCAAATGAAGGAATCTGGTGATCGGCTCAACCCGGTGGTCTTCTTCGGGTCCTCAATCCTCATCGTGGTGTTCGCCTTGTGGACGATGTTTTTCACCGAGAATGCCGAGGGTCTGATCAACACGCTTCTCGGCTGGGTCTCGGACACCTTCGGGTGGTACTACTTTCTGACCGTGGTGGCCTACCTGGTTTTCGTGATTTTCATCGCGGCATCGCGCTTCGGTGACATCCGCCTGGGCCCGGATCACTCCAAGCCCGAGTTCAACCTGGTCTCTTGGGCATCCATGCTATTTGCCGCGGGTATCGGGATTGATCTGTTGTTTTTCTGTATTTCCGAACCGGTCTCACAGTTCCTCAATCCGCCTCAGGGTGAGGGTGGTACGGTGGAGGCAGCACGCCATGCGATGGAACTGACGTTTCTGCACTGGGGCATTTCCGGCTGGGGCATCTACACCCTGGTGGGCATGTCACTGGCCTACTTCAGTTACCGGCACAAGCTGCCACTGACCATCCGGTCTGCGCTCTACCCCGTTTTCGGCGAGCGTATTTATGGGCCGATCGGACATGCGGTGGACATTGCCGCAGTGCTTGGCACCGTGTTCGGGATTGCCACCAGTCTCGGTATTGGCGTCATCCAGCTCAACTATGGCCTGTCTACAATGTTCGGCCTTCCCGAAAGCACCTGGATCCAGGCACTGCTGGTGACCATGATCGTGGTGTTCGCCACGTTATCAGCCGTCAGTGGCGTGGAGCGGGGAATCCGGCGCCTGTCGGAGTTCAACATGCTGTTGGCCACTGCCCTGATGATCTTCGTGCTGTTTGCGGGGCCGACTCTGTTCCTGCTGAATGCCTTTGTTCTGAACGTGGGGGATTATGTCAGCAATTTTATCAGCCTGTCCTTTAATACCTACGCCCATGACCAACCCGAGGATTGGCTGAATGCCTGGACGCTCTTCTTCTGGGCGTGGTGGATCGCTTGGGGGCCATTCGTTGGCCTGTTCCTGGCGCGCATTTCCCGGGGACGGACCATCCGCCAGTTCACCATAGGGACACTGATACTACCGCTGACATTCATGATGATCTGGATGTCGATCATGGGCAACAGTGCCATTGACATGGTGATGAAAGGTGCCCAGGAATTCGGTGAGCTCGCTGTCGAAACGCCGGCCTCGTCGATCTACATATTCATGCAGAGCCTGCCCTGGGCCGGGGTCACCACTATTGTGGTATCCATCCTGGCTCTTGTCTTCTTCGTCACTTCCGGCGATTCGGGGGCGCTGGTGCTGTCCAACTTAACCTCCATCCTTACGGATGTGAACCATGACGCCCCGATCTGGATGCGCATCCTCTGGGCGGTGATCATCGGCCTGCTGACCCTGGCACTGCTGATGGCCGGCGGGCTGGGCGCCCTTCAGGGCACGGTGGTCATTATGGGGCTGCCATTCTCGGTGGTGCTGTTCTTCATGATGTTTGGCCTGTTCAGGGCTCTCAAGACCGAATCACTCAAGCACGGCATGAGTCCCATGCACGGGATGCCCACGGCCGCCGAAGGCAAATCGCTGTCCTGGCGCCAGCGGCTTGCCCGGGCCATGAGCTTTCCGGATCGGAAGGGCGCCCTCAAGTTCATGGATGAGACGGTGCGCCCGGCCATGGAGGAGATCCGTGACGAGCTTCGAAACAAGGGCGTGGCGGCGGATATTCAACGGGACAAGGATGAGCCCCATCTTTCGCTGGACGTAGACCTTGGCAACGATGGCCACTTCACCTATCAGGTTTGGCCACGGTCAGTTCCAATGCCCGCGTTCGCCATTCGACCACATTCCGAGACCAGCACTTATTACCGGTTGGAAGTACACCTGATTAATGGCGGCCAGGGTTACGACCTAATGGACTACGGTCGCTCCCAGATCATCGAGGATATTCTCGATCAGTATGAGCGTCATCTGGCCTATCTGCAGCGCCTCCGAGAAGCGCCGGGCGATGTCTCCATGCCGGGTCTGGGCGATCCTGTAAAAGAGTGAAAGCATGTGCCGAACGCCAAATGACCTTCAACGATCAGAAAAGGAGTTTGCACATGCGTAATACACGAGTCGATGCGGCAGGTGTTGACCAGGCAACAAGGCTCTGGGCACATCCTTTTTCAGGCCAAGCACAGGGGAGTATTGTCACGTGACTGATGAAAGTTTCGACCGGACAGCCGACTATGTCATCATCGGAGCCGGTTCGGCCGGCTCTGTTCTGGCCAACCGACTGAGTGCCGATGGCAACAGCAACGTTTTGGTGCTGGAATTCGGTGGCAGGGACAACTCGATCTATATCCAGATGCCGCTGGCATTCTCCATTCCGCTGAACAAGCCCCGCTTTGACTGGCAACTGCATACGGAACCCGAACCCGGACTTAACCACCGCTCCCTGCACCAGGCCCGCGGTAAAGTTATCGGAGGCTCCTCGTCCATCAATGGTATGGCCTACGTCCGGGGCTCGGCGGGCGACTTCGAGGAATGGGAGTCCCTGGGTGCCGAAGGATGGGGGTATGCTGATGTACTGCCATACTTTCGCAGGGCCGAGGATTGTGTCTATGGAGCGGATGCCTACCGGGATACCGATGGGCCAGTGGGGGTGTGTAATGGCAACAACATGCGCAACCCGCTCTATCGGGCGTTCATCCAGGCCGGGGATGAAGCTGGCTACGGCCGCACCGAGGACTACAACGGCTACCGTCAGGAGGGCTTCGGCCGCATGGACATGAGTGTCCGGAACGGTGTGCGATCATCCACCGCCAACGCCTACCTGAAACCGGCCCTCAAACGCAGCAACCTGTCGCTGGAGATGCATGCCCTGACACGGCGGATCATCATGGAAGGAAAGCGAGCCGTGGGGGTGGAGTACCAGCAGAAGGGCCAAATTTTCCGGGTGGCGGCACGGAAGGAAGTGCTGGTTTGTGCCAGCGCCTTCAATTCCCCCAAGCTACTGATGCTCTCCGGCATCGGGCCTGCGGAACAGCTTCGCGAACATGGCATTGAGGTGGTCCATGACCTGCCCGGGGTGGGGGAGAATCTCCACGATCATCTCGAAGTCTGGGTCCAGCACCGCTGCACCCAGAAAATCACGCTCAATGGCTGGTTGAATCCATTGGCTCAGGCCTGGATCGGCGCCCGCTGGCTGTTGACTCGCACGGGCCTGGGGGCGAGCAACCAGTTCGAATCCAATGGCTACATACGCAGCCGGCCGGGCCTCCGCTACCCCGACCTGCAGTATCATTTCCTGGCTGGGGCGATCGCCTATGATGGCTCCAGTGCCGTGAAAGGGCACGGCTTCCAAGTACATCTGGGCGCCAACAAGCCAAAAAGCCGGGGCTGGGTGAGATTGCGCTCTGCTGATCCGGAAGATCCGCCACGGATATTCTTCAATTATCTCTCGGATGAGGCCGACAGACAGGCGTACCGGGATGGTCTCCGCCTTACCCGTGAGCTATTCGCCCAACCGGCTTTCGATCCCTTCCGCGGAGAAGAGGTTTCTCCGGGGTCGGACGTAACAACAGACGACGAGATTGATGACTGGGTTGCCGGCAGCGCCGAGACCGCCTACCACCCCTGCGGCACCTGCCGCATGGGCACTGACGAGCTGGCGGTGGTCGACACCGAGTGCCGGGTACACGGTGTGGAAAACCTGCGGGTTGTGGATTCCTCAATCATGCCCGCAGTAACCAACGGCAATATCAATGCCCCCACAATCATGATCGGCGAAAAGGCCGCCGATCACATACTCGGAAAAGGGCTCCTAGAACTGTCCGGGTCCGCTTCATACGCAGCCCCGGACGGGGGTACGAAACAGCGCGAAGGAACACCGCGGCGGCGGGCTGACGAGGTGGAGTAACAGCCCGGCATGCCCTGGTGAAAAGTCATGTCCTGATGGACTTTCTGGCAGAAGCCGTTTGCTCGCTACCTATTCCCAAGCATTCCGATAAAATAAGAAGCAACGGAAGCGGAAGTGTTTGGGTGCAGAAATGCTGCACGTCAAAATATCGTTAACTGACTCGATGCGAATCAGAGGGCGATGGTGGGTTTATGTACCCGACCTGTACCCAGCCAGAAACGAAAAAGGGCACACCCGAAGATGTGCCCTAAGTCTTGAAGTATGGTCGGGACGGTAGGATTTGAACCTACTATAGACATCTCACCGTCCTCTCTCGCACAGTAAATCAAACGGTTACGTGCGTAGAGGTGCGGTACTAAGGTCAGATTGGGACAAGTTTTGGGACATCACTTTTTTTCCAAGGTGAGCTTCAACTTTTCCATTTCACGATAACTTTCTTCGCCATTCAACCACTTGGCGTATGTGGTCAACAGAACGATAATGCTGTGCCCGAGTTGGTTCGCTACGAAGGCGGGCGCCATCCCGGCCATTAGACATTGCGTGGCATAAGTGTGGCGCGTGTTATAGGTTCTCCTGTGTCGCATGCCTAATGCCTGTAGAGCGGCGGTGAAGACCACTCGTGGTGGCTTGTCGGTGAGCCATGCGTCGCCTGTCCTCGGGCTTCGGAAAATCTCTTCGCCGAGCTGACAGGTAAGTTTCTTCGCCTCTTGTAATGCTTCTTGCGCGCGATCATTCAGTAAGACCTCACGATTTTTTTTGGTTTTTGTTTGAAGGTTGAGCTTACCGTCAGTGCGTGTTTTGCTCACCATTGCTACACCTCGATTCCAGTCAATATCCTTCCAGGTCAGAGCTAACATCTCAGAAGTTCGCATTCCAGTCCAGAATGCAAATTGGATGTACGTGGCGTAAATCTTCTCATTTGCATTATATTTATTGTAAAGGTAGTCAATTGTTTTTTCAGCCTCTTTAATTGTAAATGGATCGTAACTATTCAGCTCAAATTTTCTAAAAAAGTTCTTGACAGGGTTTTGACTTCAATTCCGAGAACTTTGGCCGCACTCAGTGCGAGGCCATAAAGTCGTGCGCAGAACCTCCACCATCCTCTCGGTGCAGTCTTGTGCTGTCGCTCATCCCTTGGGCGCAGTGGCCTTGAAAAAGTCGCTCAAATCCGCGCTCAGGACGAAAAATTCGACCTGAAAAAGTCGTGCGATAATAACATTGTGGACAACTGGGTTGAAAATCACCGCTAACGGCGTACTCATAGTATAAAGTTCTCACAGCGCGGGGTGGAGCAGTCTGGTAGCTCGTCGGGCTCATAACCCGAAGGTTGTAGGTTCGAATCCTGCCCCCGCTACCATATTTAAAAAGCAGATCAGTAAATTACTGATCTGCTTTTTTTCTTGCCAAAATCCCGTCTTGCCTTCAGCTTGCGACTGGCTGCTCTATGTTGCTATTGGATAGACTAGCCTGTGATCAGTTTCTCAACTGCTATGTCATGGGCTTTCTCTACCATTAACAGGTGGTGGAACAGTTTGGCTTCCATTGGCATGTAATAGTAAAAGCCCTGAACGTAGTCAGCGCCGTGCCGGATGGCAATATCACCTTGCTCGCGAGTTTCGATACCCTCAACAATGGTTTGCACACCCATTTTACTGGCAATGCTAATAATTCCCGCCAAAAATTGGCTTTTTTTGGCGTTTGTCTCGATGTCGGCCACAAAACAACGATCAATCTTAAGCTTGTTAATTTCCAATCGATGCAGATACTCAAGCGATGAATATCCGGTTCCGAAGTCATCCAGCGCGAATTGGATGCCCATGCCACGAATTTTTTGGATCACGGGAACGCTTCGCTTGAAATCGATAGCAGCATTGTCTTCAGTGACCTCAAGGCATATCTGACGGGCTGGAATGTGACGACTGAGCAAATGTGCTTTAAGAATATCCGGCAGTTGCTCACAAATCATGGACGGGTTCAGATTGATCGATAAAAATCCGTTAAAATTCATTGTTGAGAATAAATGTGCAGACTCCAAAGCTGCTTGACGCAAAATCCAGATCCCCAAGTCCTTGCCCAGGCCGTTTTGCTCACAAATATTGACAATCTGATTGGGCGGGATGTCAATTTCATCATTTAAGCGGCCCCGCAGAAGAACTTCAGCACCGGCAATCCGGGTACTGAACATCGCCGTCACGATGGGCTGATACACAAGCCAGAGTTTCAAGTCGCCCTTGTTGTGACGAAGCAGTTTGACCAATCCCCGCAAAATTTTTGCCCTGGTATTAAATGCTAAGCGCATTTCGTCGTCGCTTATACGGTAGTTGATCTGTTTTTCAAGGGCATAGTTAAGCGCTCTGAGAGCGTTACGGTGGCGCGTATGCCAGTGTCGAGTTGTATGTTTGTCGCAAACAGCAGAGTCCACGCCCGCAACGAAGCGTATAGGAACCTTGGTATTGCCTATCGTCCATTCAAAATTAGCTCTATCTATCAGTTGATCGATAATCGGTCCACAGTTATTCGGTGAGCTATTTTTCTTAACAATGACAAACTCGCAGTAAGACGTATGAATCAGTAAATCGTGCTTTTGAATGCTGTTGCTTAACCGCTCCGCGCAGAGTCGAACTAACGTATCAGCCTCTGCGCCGCCGTGTTCTGTCAGGATTTGCTGGGAGTTTTTAATCTCCACGGCAATGTAAGTGTCTGATTCGTTGACAACACATTTACGCTGCAGGTAGTTGCGGTTATAAGTTCGCGTAATTGAATCCATTACGAATTTTTTACGTATATGAATCAAAGCAAAGGCGCAATAGACAAGCACACCCCAGAGCATGACTAGCAACCCTACTTTTATAATCCGGATTTGGTTCAGGTCTCTGTCAAGCTGCTCGGTTATATTGCCACTTTCACCGTCTATTAAATTTTTGATTACCATCTGTCTGATGTCCACGTTGATGCCATCCCATCGTTCATGGATAAGCGCCAGCGTGGCAGCGTCTGAGGTGCCGCCAGCAATGTCCGCGACTGGCTGGCTCAGTTGATTAAACCGGGTATAAAGATCTTCAATACTCTCTGTATTAGAGTCGACGCGCCGAAGCACAGATGCCTCGACGCTATTTAAAAGATAAGTAAAGCGATTCCACAAAATGTCATAGTGGATCGTCAGCGATAACGGGTTTGCAAGCTCTGAATCTACCAGCAACAGATATCTGTCAAACATGCTGGCTTCATTGCGGAGCTGTGCTAGGTTCAACGAGGCTAAATGGATATCCTGCAACGACACGTAGTTGCGTTCGCGAGCGTTCAGATTCATAAAACTGGATGCAACAAACAACAGTGCTAGGCAAACGAGAACGCCGATCGTTATTTTGTAGGAAAACAGCCGGTGTAAAACGCTAGAGCCCGACCAGATCACTGCGACTCTCCAATAATAATATCGCTGAGTTGCCAACTCATTAGTCGATAAAAATCTTCGTTTTCCAGGTCTGGCCTCTTGATCAGCGGGAAAATGATCCAGAACGGCCCGCGATCCCTGATCGACATCGGAAGATCGTTTTTTCTTGTCGCCACGATGGCGTCGGCGTGTTTTAGCTTGCCGAACGTGGTTTGAGTGGAATAGTTGTTGAGCGCAACAAGTTTTAGAGGCGTACTTTGAAAAAATACCCCGAGTACGTCAGAAAATGCAGTTAAATTTCCTTTGCAGTTTTTGATGAGTGTAGGCGTTTTCATGTGGCTCACTCTAACCTCCCTCCTTGAATACTAAAAATTTATAGGAACATTACATTAAAATAGTACGTTTTTCTCGTCTATTCGATCCAGAATCGAAAATTCCAAATTCCAAATTTCAAACCGTTTTTTATCGATATAAACTCTAATTATTAGATAATAATCAAAAGGTTAGTTTTTATTTCGATGTTTCAGAGTGATTTTTTAGCCATGATTTTAGGTCGATTAAAAAATTTCAAGAATAGAATTTTGTCAGATTTTTTTCTGTTTTGAAATTTTTTATTCATTAATAGTAATATAAAGTCCAAATATTATTGACAATATAGGTTTAGAAACACTACATTTTCACTATAAAAAGGCCTCACAAAAAGTTGGCGTGAAAATGCAGCTATGATGTTGATCAAAGGTGGCAAGAAGTCTGTTGATACAGGTCGGCCAGTTTCGACAAAGGGGCCGAGTGCCCCTATGTTCTATTCGCAGGTTTTTTACGAGTTGCCTATCCCGGGTTTCATTGTAGATGTCGAAGCCGGTAGCAAGATCGTCGATGCCAACTGGGCCGCAGTCGATGCGTTCGACACAATGCCGTCAAAAATTATTGGTTTTGCATTTGCTGAGTTGTTTGTTGTTAATTCCCCGGACAGTTGTCTCGACTACGACCAGTTGCCTTCAATTGGTAGCGAATTTACATGCCATTTCATGGAATCAGGTTCACAGTCTTCCATCGAAGTTTCGGGTGTCTCACGCTTTGATATTGACGGGAAAACGTTCGCCACTATACTTTTCCGCCTCAAAAAACTGTCCGACAGGGTTCAGGCAGACCTGCAAGAGCGAATGTTTCTGGATATTCAATCAGGCTTGCCGAATGGCTTCGCGGCAAAGCGCAAGCTGGAAATGTTTGGCCAGACAGGCTTAAGGCAGTCCAGAATTTATGCGGTCGCCATTTTTTCACTTGAAAACTGGCAGCAAACCAAGGTGCTGCCAGAGGTCAAAGTTGCTGCCATCATTTTAAAGTTGGCGCTGCGTATAAAACTTTGGGAGGAGCGCGGCGTTTTCTTGTCGCGTCACGAAAAAAATGGTTTTCTTATTATTTTGCAAGACAGGGCAGACTATAAAAAAATCCTGGAAAATATTTTTGGCGACTTGTCAGAGCCCGTGGTGTTAGAAGGCAATATCTACACTTTTCCGGTAAATGCGGGCGTTTATGTCTGGAGCGTTTGGGAGCCCCCCGTGGCGCTCGAAATGCTGACCAAGGCCCGCGAGGCCCATTACCAGTCACTACTGATTGGCCCAAACAGGTGGTGTTTTTACAGCGAGGGCAAAAATCGCAAAGACTGGCAAAAAATTGAAGGCCGGCGCATTACCGATGCATTTCGCCGCGGGAACTTCTGTCTGTACTTCCAGCCGTTGGTGCAATTTAACTCTGCAGTTCCCCATAGTGCAGAAGCGTTGCTGCGCTGGAATGACCCAGGCAAAGGCATTAAAGAGCCTGTTGAGTTTTTGGCCAAATTAAAAAGCCTACCTATTTATGACGATATCAGCCTTTGGGTATTGGACCTGGCGCTCATCACGCTAGAGCGTTGGTACAAGTCCGGTCATTACACAAAGCTGTGCATCAATATTGAAGCAGTGCAGTTGGCGAAACCTGAGTTCGTTGAGCGAATGTTGAATGTCATGAATGGGTTTTCGTCCAGAGCCTTCAGTTTTCTCAGTATTGATATTGTAAATAGTAGCAAGCTAGATGATTGTGGTGCCCTGGTGTCTTCACTTCGAGCGCTTGGCGCTTACGGCGTGGATTTCTCAGTTGATGATTTTGTTTTCAGCGATGCTCGGCTGTTGGAAGCCAAACCGGTTTCGGTACGGTCGTTAAAGATAGCCCGCCACTGTGTGAAAAACCTGGAACACAATCTAACCGACATGCGTTTGGTGCGAAACGTGGTTTGCTTGGCCGCTCGGCACGGAGTAACCGTGTATGCCAAAGGCGTCGAGCGTTCCGCCCAACATAACGTATTGAAGGCTTTGGGGTGTGACGGTGTGCAGGGTTATTTGCAGTCGGGCCCCTTGGTGGAAGCCGACTTTTTGAGTTACTTGGCGACATGTGATCAACCAGAAAATGCGGCGGAAGACGCTGAGTATCTGAAAGGTTTCTCAGAGGCTTTGTCTAATGCCCGTCGTACGCTTCAGGATCAACTTTGGGCCTGCCTTAATACCTGCAATGTTCAACTAATTTCAGAATCTGTGCTGCAATCGTTACTGATCACAATGAGTGACATTGAAGCGCGAGAGTGTTTGACGGAAAAAGGAATCAGCAAGGTTAAAACAGCCGAACAAGCTGCGCGTCACATACTGAAATTGACCAGCAAAGCAACAACGCTGCCTTCTACTGAAGACGATGAGAAGAAGAGAGATAGGCTGCTGCTCAGAATTCTTGTTTCGCTTAGTGACCTGGTTGTTGCTCTTGACAGCATTATTGAGTAAGACGCAAGGGGTGGGGTGATCATATGCAAAACAGGTACAATCAGGCGTCGACGCTGCTAGGCCTTGCTATTTTATTGTTATGTTGCGCTTTGTACGTTCTTTTTCTTGAAAAGCTTTATGTTCTCGCCGTTTTTCTTTTACTACTGGATTTGCTGGTAGTGTACCTGGCGTTAAGCCTTATCAAACAATTTGCCAAGGATGACACCGGAAAAAATAAATTTTATCCGGTGAGGGCCAGTAATAAAGACATTGTTTTGAGTGTGAAAGTAGCTAAAGACGAATTGCTAATCAGAGCAGAACGCCCTTTTTATTAACGTTGTACCCAGCGAAATCACGCATCAGGCCGTCTTCTTGCTCGGCATGCTGCCTTCGCTTTCCTGGTTGTCGAAAAACTGTGCCTGTAGGGTTTCGAATCGGTGCTCCAGCGCACGCAACCGTTGCCGGTGTGCTGCCTCGCTTAGAATATCTTCTAAATCTTCGTGGGGTAAGCTCTCAAGAATTTCGTAAATCTGCATTCGTATGACCGAATCTTCACCCGTTGCGTTGGGATTAAAGGTGGCGGGGCTGGCTGATTTGTCGCGCATCATGTGGCCTTCGCCATACAGAAGCCAGTCTAAAGAAGCACCTTTGGTTTTCGCGCACTCTGCGCACAGCGCGTAAGGAACCGCTGCGCGTTGCCTCCAGGAGCTTAGCGTTTGTGGACTGATCGCGAGCGCTCGCGCTAGGTCAGCGTCCCGTTCGACGCCAAAAATCTTCTTCATCCTCGAAAGTACGGTATCTACCTCAGAGCTCATACTGTTCATACGTGCCTCTTTTAAATCGTCATAATTATTGACAGTTCCGGCAGTGCAATACTAATATTGCGTACGAGTGCAAAGGGGAGCCTGTCATTACACATTTACTCTAACGCGTTCGCCTGCTGAAAATCAAAACGGTGTCACAATTTTGTCATATACATAATTATATTAATATTTTGTAAATTTCATCCGGTTCGTTGCACCAGTTGTATTTGGGATTTTCGTTTGTTTTAGAGTCTTATAAAAAGAGGGTAGCATATGTTACGCAATACAAGGCTGAACAAAAAGCAACCATGCTGCGGTACAACTTTGGATTCTGCGTATTCTGCTTACGAAAGCACCCTCAAAGGCATTGCGGTTTACAGTCGCAGAACGGATTTGGTCGGATTCGCGTTTGCCTTGCAGGGGGCAGGGTGTTGTGAAGAGTGTAGTAGAGAGCACAGTGAGCCTGGCCGCGAAGCGCTGTCGGTTGCCAGCCTGAACGAGGCGGTTGCCAGTTTGGAACGAGTATTGGCAAGCTGCACTTCTGCTAACAGCCTGTCGGGGCCATCGGGTTTATTTCGGTACGCACAGATCATACTTAAAATTAATGTACGTTTGCTACTCGTTGAACGTTTCTGCCGCTTGCTGGTAGAGGCTTCAGAAACGCTTACCCTGGCTGGTTACAACCTTTCAATTGCGGTTGACAGTAACAATCTCTTGTTTGTGCGTGAATATCGAGAGCTGCGGCAGATTATGTTCTCGTTGGCCGATGTGGGTGTCGACTTCACTCTTGAAAACCCGGCGCATGAAGCAGGCTTACCGGCGCAGATGACGGCCTTGGAAGGCGCTTTTTCTTCCGTGTCGGTAACCCCGCAGTGGTTGGGCATTCATCAGTCGGAAGACGAGCTGGACTTGTCGCATTACATGGCGGCCGTAAGTCGGCTGAGTGTTCTGATTCATGAAAAAGGCAAACACGTCATTTACGATGGTGTTTCAAACAACTGGCAGCGCTCGTTTGTGACGGCGCTCCCGGTCAGGCTGTACACAAGCCCTGGCAGCTCAGATGACATTTGTGTTTGATGGCAAACCAGGCTGTGCCTGCAGTGAGGCAGAGCCCGAAACGCTCGGAATCTTTGAAGCTTTCGATCCCCAAACCCAGGAGTTTTTTTGATGCACCAAGCGCTTAGAAACGAGGCGGAAACATCCGTGGCGCAAACGGGTTCTGCAGAAGGCATTGCTGTATTACTGGGGCGACCCCCCCGCCGTGCGACCAGTGGTAAGCGGTGCCTTCTGCAGATTTTAGTTGCCGCACTGGTGTTGCCAGCGTCGCTGGCCCAGGGGCAAAACGCACTGTCAGAACAAGAGTTTTTGGACTACCTGCGTAGCCTATCTCAGCCTGCCGACAACTCAGAGCCGTCTGCGGCCCTGCAGCGGCAAGTGTCCACCTTTGCACTGGGCATGATGGCGCTGCCGCCGCCCAACGTGTCCACGTTTGGCATCAACAGCGGTTTTGGCCTGCCCGGGGGTTCCATGTTTGCCGCCGGCGCCATAACCGACGTGCGTGACCGCGTTCAGGGCTCCAGCGTGGACGGTTCAGGCGCCGTGGGCTTGGGTTTCGGCGATGCCAGTCAATCGATAGGTGCAGATTTAAGCGTGGGTATTCTAAGTGTAGACCCAGACGACTTTGGCGAAGACGGCAACGTCAGCGCCCGGGTGTTTCGCCAGCTACCAGGATTTGGCAGCAGCGGCATCAGCAGTGTCGCCCTGGGTGTGGCTAACGCGGCAAACTGGGGCTCTGCCAAAAACATCGACAGCAACTACTTCATTGCCGGCTCTACCATTATCGACATCAGCCCGAACGCCTCCGGTTACCTGCCGCTGATGCTCAGCGCCGGTTATGGCACCGGCGTAAAAAATCTGGAACGCGACCCGGCTGGCTTTTTTGGCGCCGGCATCGGCTTCACCTCACGCTTCTCTGCCAGCACATCCTGGAGCGGCGACGAGGTCATGGTAGGCCTGGGTATTCGCCCATTCCTTCGCTACAGCAGCCAAATAACCCTCGGCATGGGCGATGTCACCAACCGGCTGGATGGCCGCCGCTGGATTATCACCGGATACTGGTTTTGGGAGGACGTATTTTGAAACCGAATCAGGCGTTACACATCGTCATTCTGTTGGTACTGGCCTTTGGCGCCGGGCCTGCTCACAGCGGGGAAGTATCGGTTATTCCACCGACCGCCATCATAACTCCGCCAATGACCATAACCCCGCCAACGATTGTTATTCTGCCAGTCAGCCCGCCCTCGGCTGCCGCAGCTCTGCAGCGCCTGCAGGCAGTTATTGCTGCATTCCCGCTCAGTGCTATGAGCACCCAGGGCCTGCAGCAGGCCGCCAACTTAGTAAAACAGGCGCAAGCGGCCGGCACCCTAACGCCGGCGGAACAAAGCGCGTTGGCTGATTTGGCAAATAATATTCAAGACGAGTTGTCCGGCCGTTAGCCGGTTGGCAGAAATCCTTAATATGAATACTAATGCTACAAAAAAACACAAAAATCCGATTTTTGTTACTTGTATCGAGTATTTTCACCGGTATACTTTGTACTTCATTTGAGGCTAAAGAGGCTTCAACAGGAACTACACAGCGCAACAGCGGGGCACGGGCATGGCTTGGTACGTGGTTCAGTACAAACCGCTGGAAGGCGACAGAGCATTCGTTAATTTATCGCAACAAGGTATCGAATCCTTTTTCCCGAAAATTACCGTGCAGCGCATTCGCAACCTTAAGCGTACCTGGGTTGAAGAGCCACTGTTCAAAGGTTACCTGTTCATCAACATGCAAACGCAAGATCCGCTTTGGTCAAAAATACGCTCAACCCGTGGCGTTAGCCGCATAGTCATTTTTGGTGGGCGCCCGGCCGTGCTGGCAGACACCGTAATGCAGGAAATACAGAAAACCCTGGACGGCATCAATAACCAGGATGGCCTTCAAAAGGGCCAGGAGTTGAAGCTCGAAGGTGGCCCGTTTAGCGGTATCAATGCCATTTTTCAAAGTTACGACGGCGATGAAAGAGCCATCGTGCTGATCACCTTTATGCAGAAGCAACAAAGGGTAAAAGTGCCGCTGTCGGCCGTAGCGTCGGCCTAGTACAGGCCTAGTACAGGCCTAGCGTCGCTCAGCCGGTAAACACATTGCAGTAGTGAATTTTTGAGCAAAAACCAGCGATTGCGCCGGTTTGCATTTTCTTGATGGAATCTTTTTTGTACTAGGCCGGTGAAAACCGTGCGGTAGCGTGCCCAGTCAAAATTTTCAACCAGTCGGAAATATTCCTTAATGATACGAAATTTTGTGATCGGCTTATTTGCGTGTGTCGTGCTGTCGGCTTGCACCATCATACCGGGCAGCCATTTGTCAGTACCGGCGCCCGAAAATACCGGCATCGATCAAGACCTAAGCCAGCAAGTAGACGTCTACGCCATTACCCAGCAGCTGGTGGCCTCCATGGTAAAAACCGGCAGCTACCAACCCATAGTAGACAACGGGCTGAGCAAGCAAATAAAACAGTACGATTACATTGTGCGCCCTGGCGATACCCTGAAAATAACACTGCACAGCCACTCACAGATCAGTAGCGGACAAAGCGCAGAAGGCGATGCCGCGGCCAGTGGTTACTACGTCCACCACGACGGCAACATTATTTACCCTTACCTGGGCGTCGTACCCGTGGCCGGGTTAACCACCATAGAAGTCCGCCAAGAGCTGACGGAAAAACTGCTGCAATACTTACAAAAGCCGGTGCTAGACGTAACCGTGACCAACTTCCGCTCCAGCAGCGTGTACATCACCGGTGCGGTGGGTAGCCCCGGCAAGCAGTACCTGTCTAACGAAGCCATGACCCTGTTCGAAGCCGTCACCCTGGCTGGCGGGCTTAGCAACAACGCTGACTGGACCAACGTAACGCTGATTCGTGACGGGCAATCCATACGCTATTCCCTGCGCCAGCTCTATGAAAATGGCGATAGCCGTCAAAACGTATTGCTGCGCCCCAACGACGCAATACACATCGCCACAGACGACACCGCCAAAGTGTTTGTGCTGGGCGAAGTGGGTAAGCCGCAAACCATCAACCTGGGCCGCACCGGCTTGACCCTGGCCGACGCACTCGCCCAAGCCGGCGGCTTCAGCCAAACCACCGCCGACGCCAGTGGCATCTTTGTGGTCCGCCGCGCCGCGCCTGACAGCGGCAAACTGGCTCAGGTGTTTCAACTCAATGCCAAAAACGCCATCGCTCTGGTGTTGGCAGATCAGTTTATGTTGGAAAAACGTGACATTGTTTACGTAACCGCTGCGCCGGTGGCGCGCTGGAACCGGATTATTTCCCAGCTGCTGCCAACCGTTCAGCCGCTTTTCCTGATCAACGAAATTAACGACCAATTTATCGAGAACAACTGATAATGCACTTTAAAACCGTGCTAATGGTGTGCGTCGGCAACGTTTGCCGCAGCCCCCTGGCGGAACACCTGCTGCGCTCAAAGCTCAGCCTTGGCAGCGGCGTTACCGTGGCATCCGCCGGTCTGCGCCCGCCCATAGGCTCGCCGGTGCATCCGATTGTGGAAGAACAATTGCAAAGCCGCGGATTAACCGCCGCAGGCCATCGCGCCCGCCAGGTGAACTCGGAGCTGCTGCTGCAGCACGATGTGGTACTGGTGATGGAACCTGCCCACATAGACATGTTGCACACCATAGAACCGCTGGCCCGCGGCCGTATATTTCTGCTGGACCACTGGGGCGAACAGCAACCCATACCCGACCCAGTACGCCAGCAGCGCGAAGCGTTTGATCACGTTGAACAATTGATTGACCAGGCCACCGGCGCCTGGCTTAGCTACCTGGACACCCCCGTTAATGAGTGAACAACCCAACACCACGGCGCCCGAAGACCAACAAGTCGATTTACTGGCCCTGCTAGGCCTGCTATGGGACAGCCGCTACTGGATTATCGCCATCGCGGCATTGGGCGCCGGCATTGCGGCCATGAACGCCAGAAGTCAAACCCCGATCTACAGCGCCAACGCGCTGATTCAGGTAGAACCCGGCAACTCCGGTGTGCTGTCGGTGCAAGATATAGGCAGCCTGCGCGGCTCCGGTGCCGCCGCTGAAATAGCCTTGATTGAAAGCCGCTTCGTACTGGGGCAGGTGGTAGACGAGCTCAGCCTGAACGTATTTTCTGCCAAACATTATTACCCCTATATCGGCAAATTCATGGCCTCGCGCTTTAGTGGCCCCGCCGGCACCCTGGCCAAGCCCCTGTACGGCGAAGGCTACGCCTGGGGTGGCGAACAGCTGGAACTGGCACGCTTTAACGTACCACCACAGGCGGTGGGCGGCGCTTTAACCTTACAGGCGCAAAGCGCAAACACTTGGGCTTTGTACCCCGGCAGCCCCGACAACTTTGACAGCGGCACCGCCGGCGCACCGCTGTTAACCGGCACCGTGGGCGAACTGGCCGAAAACAACGGCTTTAGCACCTTGGTGCAAACCCTGGTGGCTCACCCCGGCACCTTATTCCAAGTGCAAAGCCAACGGCGCCATAACGCCATTTTAGGCCTGCAAGGCCGCCTCAAAATTGCCCCGGGGCGAGAAGGGTCCGGCATGCTGCGGTTGTTCCTGGAACACCCAGACCCCGCCGTGGCCGAATCCATCCTGAACGCCGTGGCCGCCCTCTACGTTAAACAAAACATCGAGCGCAGCAGCGCGCCCATCGTACAATCGCTGAACTTCCTGCGCGACACACTGCCGGGTGTCAGAAAAGACCTGGAAGCCGCTGAAAAACGCCTGAATAACTATCAAATTCGCAACGGCATCATCGATATCAGCGCCGAAGCCGGCGTGGTGTTCAGCGAATCCGTGCGCCTGCAACAACAACTCACCGAACTAAACTTCCAGCGCCGCGACATTCAGGGCCGATTCCAGCCCGATCACCCAGCCTATCAAGACTGGTTGTTCCGCATCGCCGAAACAGAAGCCCGTCAGCAAGAGCTTGAAAAAGACATCGCCCGGCTGCCACAAACCCAGCAGGAACTCATTCGCCTGCGCCGCAACGTGGCACTGGGTAACGACATTTACCTGCAAATGCTGTCAAAAATTCAGCAGCTAGACATCGCCAAAGCTGGCGCCGTAGGCAACACCCGCGTAATAGACCAAGCCGTATCCAGCTCGGGCCCGATCAAACCCCGTAAATCGATGATCACCCTGATCGGCCTGGTGGCGGGCATTATCGCCGGCTGCTTACTCGTACTGGGCCGTGCCGCCTTTAACCGCGGTGTAGAAAACCCCGAAGTCATCGAAAAAATGGGCCTGCCGGTCTACTCCGGCGTGCCGTTTTCGACCGCCCAGCAAAAACTGACATCCAAACGCCGCAAAAAATCCGACCACGGCGACGAGAAATCCCAGCTGCTAGCGCTGATCAACCCGGCCGACCCAGCGGTTGAAGCCCTGCGCAGCCTGCGCACCAGCCTGCATTTTGCCATGCTGGGGGCCAGCAACAACGTACTGATGATCACCGGGCCGAGCACCAACGTGGGCAAAACCTTCTTATCCACTAACCTGGCGGTGGTGATGGCGCAAAGCGGCCAAAAAGTCTTGCTGATAGACGCCGACCTGCGCCGCGGCACCTCCCACATCACGATGGGCGTGCCCAACGGCAAAGGCCTGTCGGCCGTACTGCTGGGCAACGCCAGCCTGGACCAAGTAGTGCGCAACACCGGCGCCAACACCCTGAACTTTATCTCCCGTGGCTCGGCCCCGGTCAGCCCCTCGGAGCTGTTAATGGGTAAAGGCTTTGCGGATCTGTTAGAGCAGGCCTCCAAGCAGTACGACCTGGTGATCATAGACACTCCCCCCGTACTGGCGGTAACCGACGCCTCCATCGTCGGCAAATACGCCGGCACCACCATGCTGGTCACTCGCTTTGGGTTAAACCCGGCCAAAGAAATCGACCTGGCGCGCAAACGTTTTGAGCTTAACGGCGTCACCATAAAAGGCGTGGTGTTCAATGCCATCGTCAAAAAAGCCTCGGCTTACGGTTATGGCAGCTACCGCTACTATAACTACAACTATAAATCCGAAAAAAACTAAGTAAGAAAACACTATGAACATACTGGTAACAGGCGGCGCCGGCTTTATCGGCTCCGCGGTGGTGCGGCACATCATCCGCAACACCAATCACACGGTCGTGAACGTGGATGCACTGACGTACGCCGGTAACTTAGACAGCCTGGCCGACACCGTGCACAGCGAACGTTACCGCTTCGAACACCACAACATCTGCGACCGCGCGGCCATGGACACAGTGCTGAATACCCATCAGCCCGACCTGATCATGCACCTGGCGGCAGAAAGCCACGTTGACCGCTCTATCGACGGCCCGGCGGAATTCATCGGCACCAACATCGTTGGCACCTACACCCTGCTGGAAGCCACCCGCCAGTACTACAACACCCTGAACGGCGACAAAAAATCCGGGTTCCGCTTTCATCACATCAGCACCGATGAAGTCTACGGCGACCTGGAAGGCACCACCGACCTGTTCACTGAAACCACCCCTTACGCACCCAGCAGTCCGTACTCGGCCAGCAAAGCCAGTTCAGACCACCTGGTACGCGCCTGGCACCGCACCTACGGCCTGCCGGTGGTGATCAGCAACTGCTCCAACAATTACGGGCCCTATCATTTTCCGGAAAAACTCATTCCGTTGATGATTTTGAACGCCTTGGAAGGCAAGCCCCTCCCGGTGTACGGCCAGGGCGAACAAGTGCGCGACTGGCTGTATGTGGAAGACCACGCTCGTGCCCTGTATAAAGTCGTCACCGAAGGCCGAGTGGGCGAAACCTACAACATCGGCGGCCACAACGAAAAACGCAACCTAGACGTAGTACACACCCTGTGTGACCTGCTAGAACAACTGGCCCCTGTAAAACCCAAAGGCATAAATCACTACCGCGACCTGATCACCCACGTCACCGACCGCCCGGGGCATGATTTACGCTACGCCATAGACGCTAGCAAAATTGAGCAACAACTGGATTGGGTGCCAGAAGAAACGTTTGAAACCGGCCTGCTCAAAACCGTGCAGTGGTACCTGAACAACACCGAATGGTGCCAGCGCATCGCTAACGGCAGCTACCAGCGTGAACGCTTAGGGGCCAGCGCATGAACATCCTGCTACTGGGCAAAAACGGCCAGGTAGGCTGGGAACTGCAGCGCGCACTTGCACCCCTGGGCACGCTGGTGGCATTGGGCCGTGAAACGGAAGACGGCCTCTGCGGTGATTTAGCCAACCCCGAAGGCCTACAGCAAACCATTCAAACACTGCGCCCCAGCGTGATTGTAAACGCCGCCGCCTACACAGCAGTCGACGCCGCCGAGCAGAATCCAGAGCTGGCCCACCGCATAAACGCCACCGCCCCCGGTGTACTGGCCGAAGCCGCCAAAGCCGTAGGTGCCTTGCTGGTGCATTACTCCACCGACTATGTGTTTAACGGCACCGGCGACTTGCCCTGGCAAGAACACCACAGCACCCAACCGCTAAACACCTACGGCACCAGCAAACTGGCCGGTGAACACGCCATACAACAGGTCGGCGGCCACCACATGATTTTTCGCACCAGCTGGGTGTACGCCCGCCAAGGCCGTAATTTTGTCAACACCATGGCCAACCTGGTGCAGCAAAAGCCTAGCTTGAACATAGTGGGGGACCAAATTGGCGCGCCCACCTCGGCCGAACTGATTGCCGACATCACCGCCCACTGCCTGCGCGCCTGCCGCCCGGACATGGTCGACAATGGCGTTTACCACCTGGCAGCCAGCGGCGACACCAGCTGGTGTGATTACGCCCGCTACATCGCCGAAACCCTGCAAGCCCTCGGCGCCCCGGTCACCGCAACGCCGCAATCCATACTGCCGATTGCCAGCGAACATTACCCCACGCCGGCCCAACGCCCGCTGAATTCGCGCCTGAACACGCAAAAACTGCAAACCCGTTTTGGCCTAACCTTGCCCTATTGGAAGTTAGGGGTGAAGCGGGCACTGATGGAGGCACGGATGGACGCACTGAAGGACAAGGCGAAACACCCCATATGCTGAAACAACTGCTAGAACTCTACCGCCTGCTTACCAAACAACAGCGCAAAAAGCTGATCAAGCTTCAGCTGTTAGTGGTACTGATGGCCTTTGCCGAAATTGCCGGTGTAGTGTCCATCGGGCCCTTTATGGCCCTAGTCGGCGACATGAGCCAACTGCAAGGCGATGGCAGCCTGGCGCAGATTTATAACGCTACCGGCGCCAGTTCACCAGAGCAGTTTTTGTTTTGGACGGGTATTGGAGTCATGGGCCTGCTGACACTGGCGGCGATTGTTTCAACGGTGACCACCTGGCGCCTGTCGATGTACGGCGCCAAAATCGGCGCAGAAATGAGCACCCGCTTGTATCGCCATTATATGCATCAGCCCTGGTTGTTTCATGCCAGTGGCAGCAGCAGTGAACTCACCAAGCAAATTACGGGTGAGTGCTCACGGGTAACCGGCGGAATCATCAATCCGTTAATGCAGATGAACGCCAGAGTAGTGATGGCAACGCTGATGGCCATCGGCATATTTTTGTACAACCCCGCCGTGGCGCTCACCGGCATTGCTATTTTTTCCACGGCTTACTGGTTGTTATTCCGCATCGTGCGTAAGCGATTAACAGCCAACGGCCAAACCATCAGCCGCACCCAGCAAGCTCGTTTCAAACTGATGGCAGAAGGCTTTGGCGGCATAAAAGACACGCTGCTATTAGGCCGACAGTCAAACTTTATCAGCCGTTTCGACAAAGCCAGCAGCCAGTTTGCCCACGCCCAAGGCACCAATGGGGTGATGAGCCAAGTTCCGCGCTTCGCCATGGAGCTGGTGGCCTTTGGTTGTGTGATCTTTTTGATTCTGTATTTGCTGACCAGCCACCAAGGCAACGTGGGTACCATCTTGCCGGTGTTGTCGGTGTACGCCCTGGCGGGTTTCAAACTACTGCCGGCGTTTCAGCAGATTTACAGCGGTCTGTCTGCAATTCGAGGCAATATGTCAGCCTTCGAAGCCATAAAAGGCGACCTGCAAGCCAGCGCAATCAACGAATCCGCTGAAGCGAAAACGGCTCAACAAACAAGCAATACGCACCTGGTTCCTAAAACCTCCATTCAGCTCAAAAACGTGACTTTCGCCTACCCAGGCAAGAAAAAACCCGCGCTGAAAAACTTGGACATAACGATCTTCGCTAACAGCGTGATTGGCCTGGTGGGTTCTTCCGGCTCTGGCAAATCCACGGCTATTGATTTGGTGCTGGGCTTGATGCAGCCCGAACAAGGCCAGTTATTAGTAGATGGAAAACCGATTACCCAAGACAACCTACGCGCCTGGCAGAACACCCTGGGCTTTGTACCGCAATCCATCTTCCTGGCCGACAGCAGCATCCGCGAAAACATCGCCTTTGGCCTGCCTGAAAATGAAATAGACGACCAAAAGGTCCGCCGTGCCACCAAAATGGCCCACCTGGAAGAACTGGTCCAGGAACTGTCAGACGGCTTGAGCACCCGAGTAGGGGAGCGCGGTGTGCAACTGTCCGGCGGCCAGCGCCAGCGTATCGGCATAGCTCGCGCCCTATACCACGATGCCGAAGTGCTGATTCTAGACGAAGCCACCAGCGCCCTGGATGGCATTACCGAAAAACTGATCATGGACGCCATCCACGATTTCGCCGGCCAAAAAACCATCATCATGATTGCCCATCGCTTGGCTACGGTAAAACAGTGCGACACCATTTATTTATTAGGTAACGGCAGCGTTG
Organism: Marinobacter sp. LV10R520-4; assembly: GCF_002563815.1. NCBI lineage: Bacteria > Pseudomonadati > Pseudomonadota > Gammaproteobacteria > Pseudomonadales > Marinobacteraceae > Marinobacter > Marinobacter sp. LV10R520-4. The sequence goes on from NZ_PDJM01000001.1 coordinate 2,911,689, forward strand.
TGGACTCTGGCACCTACACCGAACTGACGGAAAGAAACCACATCTTCAAACGCATGGCACAGCACGCGTAACCGCACCGCACCTGCAAATAACCACCCAGGAAAATTCATGAAAGGCATCATTCTGGCCGGCGGCTCAGGCAGCCGCCTGTACCCCATCACCCGCGCTATCTCCAAACAACTGCTGCCGGTGTACGACAAGCCGATGGTTTACTATCCGCTGTCTGTACTGATGCTGGCGGGCATTCGCGAGGTGTTGATTATTACCACCGCCGAAGACCAGGCCGGCTTCATACGCCTGTTAGGTGATGGCACACAGTTTGGCGTGAATATCCGCTACGCCGTTCAGCCAAGCCCAGACGGCCTGGCCCAAGCATTTATTATCGGTGAAGAATTTATAGGGCAAAGCAGCGTGTGTCTGGCATTGGGCGATAACATTTTTTACGGTCATGGTTTCACACCAAAGCTTAAACAGGCTGTTGAAAACGCAAAGAGCGGTAAAGGCGCAACGATATTCGGTTACCAAGTGAAAGATCCTGAGCGGTTTGGTGTTGTTGAGTTTGACGAGAACAAGCGTGCTATATCGGTAGAAGAAAAGCCAATAAAACCGAAATCTCATTATGCGATAACCGGATTGTACTTCTACGACAATTCGGTAATCGACATTGCAAAAAATGTTGCGCCCAGTGACCGTGGTGAACTCGAAATCACCTGCGTAAATCGCGCCTACTTGGAGCAGGGTAACCTTAATGTTGAGCTGTTGGGCCGAGGCTTTGCGTGGTTGGATACAGGCACCCACGAAAGTCTTCTTGAGGCGTCCCAATATGTAGAAACGATTGAAAAACGCCAAGGCTATAAAATTGCCTGTTTAGAAGAAATTGCTTTCAACCAAAAATGGTTAACAAAAGAACAGCTACTCGAACAAGCTGGCAAACTCAACAAAAGTAGTTACAGCAAATACCTGAGAGAATTGGGCGAGGAATACGCATGATACCAGTCACCAAACCTTATCTACCCAATCGGGAAAAACTTAACAAATACATCGACGGAATTTACGAGCGACAATGGTTGACGAATAACGGCGTACTTGTCCAAGAGCTTACCCGGCGCCTTGAAGAATACTTAGGCGTTGAAAACCTATTACTGGTCAGCAACGGCACCTTAGCGCTGCAAATCGCCTACCGAGCACTGGGCGTGAGTGGTGCGGCCCCCGGTGAGCAACCTGAAGCTATAACTACGCCGTTTACGTTCATTGCAACCGCAAGCTCGCTAAAATGGGACGGTATAGAGCCTGTATTCGTAGACATAGACCCTGAAACTTGGTGCCTGGCGCCCGGTAACATAGAAGCGGCTATTACCCCAAATACCCGTGCCATTGTCCCCGTGCATGTATTTGGCAACGCTTGCGATGTAGAAGCAATTGATATCATCGCTAAAAAGCACGACTTAAAGGTGATTTACGATGGCTGCCATGCCTTCGGTGTGAAGTACAAAGGCGAAAGTCTGCTCAAGCACGGCGACGCCGCCACGTTGAGTTTTCACGCCACAAAGTTATTCCATACGGCTGAAGGCGGCGCCATTATTTTCAAGCGTAAAGAAGACCTTGAGCGCGCCAGAAAGATGATCAATTTTGGCATCACCGGGCCGGAAAAGATCGAAGAGATCGGCATCAACGCCAAGTTGAATGAATTTCAGGCGGCGATGGGACTGTGTGTGCTAAATGAGATGGAACAAAACCTGGAAGCACGAGCAGAAGTTTGGCAACGGTACGAGAAAGCCCTAGGCCAAACCCTCCGACTCCAGGCGAAGCATCAGGCGCTTGACTACAATTATGCTTATTTTCCGGTGGTTTTTGACAGCGAAGAAAAGGCAGTGCGAGTGGCGACGGCGCTCAAAGAAAATGGGGTGCTGGCAAGGAGATATTTTTACCCGTCGCTGGAATCCGTAGATTGCCTAGATGCCAAAGTAGAGCAACCCGTCTCAAAAGACATAGCTAGCCGAATATTATGCTTGCCCATTTTTGATCAGCTTGCCCAATCAGATCAGAGTATGATCATTACGGTGATTGAGGCGGAGCTAAAGGCATGAAAATCGCAGTCATGCAGCCGTATCTGTTCCCCTATATCGGCTATTTTCAACTCATTTACGCAGCAGATTTATTCTTGATTTACGATGACGTCTCGTACATCAAACAGGGCTATATAAACCGGAATAGCTTGCTCTCTCCGAATGGAGCGACACGATTCACTGTGCCCGTGCCGGGTGCCTCCTCAAATAAACTCATATCCGATTTACAGTTCTCAATGGATGTGACTAAAGTGCTGAAAACTATTAAACAAAGTTACTCTAAGGCACCCTATTTTGAGACGGTTTTTCCACTAATTCACGAGATTCTGGAACATGAAGACCGCTCTATCGCTTCAGTGTGCATGAAGAGCTACGAAACTATTTTTTCGTACCTGAGGCTAGATAAGCAGTTCAAGAAAACTAGTGAAATCGAGTATGACCGATCCGACTCGGCACGAGATCGATTGATTGCTTTGTGTCATAAATTTAAGGCTGATTGCTACATCAACGCACCTGGGGGCCGGTCGCTTTACGCCACGTCGGATTTTGCTGAGCACGGGGTAGAGCTAAAGTTCATCGACTCATTGCCGGTGGAGTACGATCAAGGTGGCGGTGAGTTTGTGCCGAACCTGTCCATTATTGATGTTCTTATGCATTGCACACCGGGAAAAGCGGCTAGTCTGGTTACACGGTATGAACTTAGTTAATTGCATTGCGGCCCTTCAAAATACAAGCGGGAAGTTTTTTAATGGAAGCTCAATCAGATAAAGCGATTGGTGGCTACCACGGGCTTGAGCTTCCATTTTTGGACTCAAAGCTGGATCAATCTACGGTGAGAACGAACTCCGCAAGGTCAGCGATCAAAGTCATATTAAAAGCCATTAATGCTAAAAAAGTTTGGTTGCCAGCATATACTTGCGATGCTGTTGTTGAGGCAGTAAAAAATCTGGATATTGCTTTTGAGCATTACCAGATTAGCCCGACCTTCGATGTAGATGCTGCTGTGCGACTCGGCAAAGGCGAGTACATACTGATAGTTGATTACTTTGGTACTTCTGGTGATGCGGTAAAACGGAGTCTCAAAAGATTTGGTTATGTCAATACGATAGTTGATTGTTCCCAGGCCTACTTCTCTGAACATACCGGTGCTTTAGCCACTGTCTGGTCACCAAGAAAATTCTTCGGCCTCCCCGATGGTGGGTTGCTTTATTCAGATGACCCCCGAATCAAGCAACCGGAGGGTCGAGACAACACTTCAGAAACCCGGATGGGCCACTTGATCAGCGGGCTCACCAACAGCCCGGAAAAGGCCTATCAGAAATACTTGGAAGCCGAGCAGGCAATAGTAGATTTGCCAGTGCTTGGGATGTCTGAATTGACTGAACGCTTAATGCATTCTGTCGATTTTGAAGCCGCAAAATTTGCACGAGGTCGGAATGCTCGTCATCTTCACAACTATCTGGGCAAGTATAATCGATTAAATCTGAATTTTGACGACATTACAGCACACAGCACCGCTGTGCTACCCGTTCCTTCCGAATGTAAACACAGCTAGAAGGGCAGATCTGATCAAAAAAAGAGTGTTTATTCCCAGCTATTGGCCCGAGGTGATGACCAGAGTGGGCGAGGGTAGCTTTGAGTGGGATTTGGTGACGAATGGCCTCTTCCTGCCGTGCGATCAGCGGTACACCGAACATGATATGGATAGACTCGTCCATTTGTTGGCAATCAAGTAAAAGGTTTTAATGCATGACCTCCCCTGAAAATCGGACAGAAAAGTACGCACGTGTTTCAGCGCTTGAAATGCTGTTGGAAGACATCAACGGCAACCTGGCGAGTGCGAACGAAAATTACCTAGAGAACTCAGCCGAACGTTTCTCCAAAATCTTTGTGATGGGCCCTCTTCGTTCGGGAACAACGCTGTTTACCCAATGGCTCGCAAGTAGCGGCTTGGTAGCTTACCCAACCAATTTGCTATCGCGCTTTTTCGGCGCTCCGTTGGTCGGCGCAAAGATCCAGCAACTGCTTACAGATCCTCAGTACAGTTTCCGGAACGAAATTCTGGACTTTAATTCCGAGATTAACTTCAGCTCCAACAACGGCAAAACCAAAGGCGCGTTGGCACCGAACGAATTCTGGTATTTCTGGCGGCGTTTCCTGCCCTTTGACGAGCTGGATTACATGCCCCCTGATGAACTGCGGCAAAAGGCTAGTCTTCCCAGGTTCCGGGACGAACTGAATGCTCTGGCGAATATCTTCGAAAAACCGTTCGCCATGAAAGCCATGATCATGAACCAGAACATCCCGGAGCTGGCTGAGCAGTTTGAAAAGCCCCTGTTCATCTGGATTCGCCGTGATCCGATCTTCAACATACAGTCTGCCCTGGAAGCTCGCAAGCGGCAGTACGGCGACATCAACACCTGGTACTCATTCAAGATCAAGGAGTACCAGGAGCTGAACGGTCTAGACCCGCTGGAGTCGGTAGCAGGTCAGATTGCGGCGATCAACCGCTCTGTCAAAGAAGGCATCTCCAAACTGCCGGAGAACCAAAAGCTGGTTGTTCAGTATGAAGATTTCTGCCAACGACCAGAGCATTACTTCAATGAGATTGCCCGCCGGTTGGTTGAGCAGGGTGGGGTAAATGGAGCTGATGTTCCCGAATACTCAGGAGAGGAACGCTTTTTCAACACTAATAGCTGGCGATTAACAGAGTACAGCCAAGCGGAGGCCGAGCGGGTGTATCAATCGACGCCGTTTGGTGATTGATGAGCAGGCGGGTGTTGAGGCGAGTAAAAAACCGTGGCGTTAGGCAATCCACGCTATCAATCATGCCGCGAGTGCAGCTAACCCGGCTCGCTGGAGCGCGAAGACTCGCAATTTACGCAGATAGAAACCGTCTCGCTCAACCTGGGACGTGAGCTTCAGATCATTACGGCTAAGCCAAGAAAATGGACAGGATGAAGAGTGCTTATAGGCGACATCACCCTTGACCACTACCGGTATTAATTTTTATAAATAACAGGTGATTTTTGAATTATTTCTTGCTTAGTGCAAAGTCTATTCATTCTTATTTATTCGTTTTTTATTTAATAAAAAAGTGTGGCATTGCTGGTGATAGATTGGCGATAGTATTTTTTGATGCCAACTCATCTGCAGATCTTTTGATGGATTTTCCCGTAGATGACGTGAAGATATATTTTAAAAGTGAAGCCTATAGCAAGGAGACTTATAGAAATGTAAAGTCAGTTACAGTGAGCTCTTTGCAGCCTAACAATGCTGAAGCGATTGTTAGATGTGTCGGTAGTGGGTATTTTTCTTATGAAAATATTTTGATAAGAATAACTGATGATGAGGTTGACAGATGGCAAAAATCTTACTGCCAGACAGGAAAGTTGGTTGAAGATAAATCTATGCTAATTGACGGTAATGTTGTAAGTGTTTTAAACCGGGTGTCAAGGTTTTTATGTTTGTACCAACCTTGGGGAAAAGCTTTACAAAAAATGCTTGGAAAGAAATTAGATATTGTTAATGTTTTAGTTGATGCAAATAAGTTTTCTGACGTTGAGGTTGAGACTTGCTATTATGAAAAAATTCAACCAAGTGTGCGTTCACAATTAGAAAAAAGTAGAGCTTTGAGAGTAATGCTCTTTACTAAGCCAAAGCCTTCGGGGCCGACTTTCTCCTATCTTTTTTCTTTTCTTTTGCTATTGTTGACTAAATCTGATGCTTTAAGGAGTAGTGTCAGATATATTGAGATATATTATTGGGCGCCGTCCTTTTTTAGGCATCCATTACACGCGCTGCTAGTTTTTTGCATAAATCTCTTTTCAAAATTTAGCGGATTAAATGTGAAAACTATTAAACTTTCAGGTATGCCTCCAACTTTGTACTATTCATTTTTATCCTCTTGCCACGTTCTAATAGCTCAAGATCGGGGTGGGCTGGGTGCAATCAATGAGTTTTTTAAGTCTGGCGGTAAGGTAGCTGTAAACTCGAACTCTCTTAACTACCAAGTTTTCAGTGGGTTGGAGGGGTTGAAGTTTATTAGCTCGGGAAAAAAAACAAACTTGTTGTTTTATTCAATTATGAGTTTTAAAGAAGATGATTTTGAAGCGTGGTCCGAAAGGTCTAAAGAAGCAAAAGAATTTTTTAAAAAACATGATGCTGTGGCAAAGAAAGAGTTTTTAAAGATATATACGTAGCTTTATGGCTACGTTTAGGGATTATGTTTATAAAAATTTTAATCACCAGCGCCGGCGGCTTCATCGGCTTCCACCTGCTTGACTGAACTAAAGGTGAAACGAATTTTTAAGGCGGCATCCGGCGCAAACAGAAGAAAGCGGCACTGGATGAAAACTACCTTGCCGCGATTCTTGCGGTGTGAAATGTTTCATGCGTTTTCCCTGGGGGGAAGTCAAGGAAAGAAACCAGATCTTCAAGCGCATGGCACAGCACGCTTGATGACATTAAAGTCGCCGTAGAGACTATTTATGAAACCAACTCTTGACCTCATAGGTCGAAAAAAAGAACTGTTCACTAAAGATGTTAAAGATTGCGAAATAGCACTGACTGAGACTGTCAAAAGCTCCCGCTTCCTTGTTCTTGGCGGCGCTGGCTCAATCGGACAAGCAGTAACAAAAGAAATCTTCAAGCGAAATCCTGCAAAACTCCACGTTGTCGACATTAGCGAAAATAACCTCGTCGAATTAGTCCGAGATATTCGTAGCAGCTACGGTTATATAGACGGTGATTTCCAAACTTTCGCGCTGGATATTGGTTCTATCGAGTATGACGCATTTTTTAAAGCGGATGGCCAATACGACTATATTTTGAATTTGTCGGCTTTAAAGCATGTACGCAGTGAAAAAGATCCTTACACGTTAATGCGTATGATTGATGTCAACGTCTTTAATACAGACAAAACACTGCGACAGGCAATCGACGCGGGAGTAAAGAAGTACTTTTGTGTTTCAACGGACAAAGCGGCTAATCCGGTTAATATGATGGGTGCGTCAAAGCGGATTATGGAAATGTTTCTGATGCGCCGAAGCCTAGACATTGAGATTTCGACGGCTCGCTTTGCTAACGTTGCATTTTCCGACGGTTCGCTTTTATATGGATTCGGCCAGCGTGTGGAAAAAGCACAGCCAATAGTCGCGCCAAATGATGTTAGGCGTTATTTTGTAACACCAAAAGAATCTGGTGAGCTTTGTTTGATGTCGTGCATTTTTGGTGAAAACCGTGACATTTTCTTTCCAAAGCTTAGCGAAGAATTGCACTTGGTATCGTTTGCGGATATTGCGGTTAAGTATCTTCAGCAAAAAGGCTTTGAACCAGTAATTTGTGCGGATGAGGAAGAAGCTCGGTCTTTGGTACATACGCTCCCTAAGCAAGGGAAATGGCCCTGCCTGTTTACAGGCAGCGACACTACTGGTGAGAAAGACTTTGAAGAATTTTTCACCTCTGCAGAAACGCTTGATATGGAACGGTTTCTGAATCTTGGAATTATTAAGAATAATGCGGAATTCGATGAGGCTCTTTTATCGGAGTTTGAATCCAGTATTCACTCGTTAAAAAACAATCTCGCCTGGACTAAAGAGGATCTTCTCGCCCTATTTTTCAAAATGATTCCAGATTTCGGGCACAAAGAAACCGGTAAATATCTCGACGGCAAAATGTGAGGCTAATGTGAGCGAGCAACTGATCAGTTTTATTCGTGACTATTTTCGCTCTGAAGAATTTATCCCACTTCATGCGCCGGTTTTTAGCGGAAAAGAAAACGCTTACGTCGCAGATACAATTACTTCGACGTTTGTGTCTAGCGTTGGCGCTTACGTTGATCGGTTTGAACAGGATGTTGCGAGTTACACCGATGCGCCCCGCGCCATAGCGACAGTCAATGGTACCGCGGCCTTGCATATAGCGCTGAAACTGGCGGGCGTTAAACCCGGTGATTTAGTGATTACTCAGCCGCTGACCTTTGTCGCCACCTGTAACGCCATTGCGTATTGTGGCGCCGAGCCACTCTTTATAGACGTTGACTTACACACGCTTGGCTTGTCGCCCACGGCACTTGAAAGCTGGCTTAGCGAAAACGCCCAGCTAGATTGCGAGGGTGTGTGTCGCACCAAAGAAGACCATCAAGCCATTCGTGCGTGTGTGCCCATGCACACATTTGGGCACCCCGCCGACCTGGATGGGCTAGTGTCGATCAGCAAACGCTGGAACCTGGCTCTGGTTGAGGACGCGGCCGAATCTTTAGGGAGTTTCTATAAGGGCCAACACACAGGCACGTTTGGCGAACTGGGCACGCTCAGCTTCAATGGCAACAAAATAATGACAACCGGCGGCGGCGGAATGATTTTGGCGAACCAGGAGCTCGGGGCTCAAGCCAAACATTTAACCACCACAGCTAAAAAGCCCCATGCCTACGAGTATATTCACGATCAGGTGGGCTACAACTACCGGATGCCGAATTTAAACGCTGCATTAGGTTGTGCGCAGCTTGAACAGCTAGAGCAATTTATAGCGGCAAAGCGTGTATTAGCGGAGAGCTACCGCGACTTTTTTCACGGAAGCGACCTTCAGTTTTTTACCGAGCCTGAACATTGTCGTTCGAATTACTGGTTGAACGCCGTTATTTGTCAAGACAAAGTCCAGCGCGATGCGCTTTTGAAAAGCACAAATGACAAAGGAGTCATGACTCGGCCAGTCTGGGCGCTGATGAATAACCTGGCTATGTATCAGGGTTGTCGTAGGGGTGACTTAAGTAATTCAGAATGGTTAGAGGAAAGAGTAGTTAATTTGCCTAGTAGCGTTTTGCAAGGAACTGCTTAATGGATAAGGTCGGAATATTTGGTGCCGCAGGTATGGCCAGTGAAGCCGGAGATGTCGCCTGGGCATTAGGCTTAGAGCCCTTTTATATTGTTTATGACGAAGTCGAGCGATTCAAATATCTTCACCTTGGTAACGTCATTCTTGAGAGTGAGATTTATCAATATGAGCACTTACCGTTCGTAATTGGTATTGGCGACAATTCGATTCGCAAGACAATAGCTGAACGTTTTTTTGGTCGCTTAGAATTTATGAACCTGATTCACCCAAGTGCAACATTCGGCCGTAATCAGCGCGAATCTCTTGAGAAATGTAAGGGTACTGTTGTAGCAGCCGGAACTCGCCTCACAAATAATATAAAAATAGGCAACTTTGTAATTTTTAATCAAAATAGTACGCTCGCCCATAATTGTACTGTCGAAGATTTTGTTCATGTAGCCCCTGGTGCCAATGTGTCTGGAAATGTTCATTTAGAAACCGGGTGCTGGCTGGGGGCAGGCAGCGTTGTTAATCAGGGTAGCGACGTTCGGAAACTGAAAATTGGCAATAATACAATGATAGGTTCAGGCGCTGTAGTAGTCAGTGACTGTGAATCAAACGCTGTTTATGCCGGTATTCCTGCGAAGAGGATTAAATGAAAACACTCATAATTGCTGAAGCCGGCGTCAATCATAACGGTGATTTGAATCTAGCCAAAAAGTTAATAGCCGTTGCGGCAGAAGCCGGCGCAGACTTGGTAAAGTTTCAAACGTTTGTTGCTAAAAATATGATTTCAAAAAGTGCACCGAAAGCAGAGTATCAGAAGGTTGCGACGGACCCAGAAGAGTCGCAGCAAGATATGGTGCGCAAGTTTGAGCTTTCTAAAGATGATCATTTGGAACTAATCGCTGAATGCGAAAAAAGGAGCATTGGCTTTTTCTCTACGGCCTTTGATCAGCAGAGCATTGAGTTATTGGAAAAATTTGATTTTGGCCTAGTTAAAGTACCCTCCGGTGAACTCACTAATCTTCCATATTTACGACACCTCACCCGGAAAAGTGTTCCTGTATTGTTATCGACCGGTATGGCAAACCTTGGCGAAATAGAAGCCGCTATAGACGCCATCGAAAAAGCGGGAACGCCCAGAAGTCTTATTACGGTATTGCATTGCACCACAGAATATCCTACGCCCATGGAAGATGTGAATCTTCGGGCGATGGTGAATATTGGCAAGGCGTTGGGCGTCAAGGTAGGTTATTCAGATCATACCCCGGGTATTGAAGTGGCGATTGCTGCAGTTGCGTTAGGTGCGACCGTTATTGAAAAACATTTTACTCTAGACCGAAACTTACCAGGTCCAGATCATCGCGCAAGCTTGAAACCCGATGAGCTAAAAGCCATGGTTGCCGGCATCCGTAACATTGAGTTGGCGATGGGTGATGGCGTCAAGCGGCCAAGCGCTAGCGAACTAAAGAACAAGCCTATTGCACGAAAATCTCTGGTGGCCTTGCGGGCTATTAAGGCGGGTGAGGTGTTCACAGAGAATAACCTGACCGCCAAGCGACCAGGCACTGGGCTTTCGCCGATGCGATGGGACGAGATTATTGGCCGAACTGCCCCTAGGGATTTTATCAGCGACGAGTTGATCGAATTATGAGCCGCAAAATTTGTGTGGTCACGGGCACACGCGCTGAGTTCGGACTACTGAAATACCTAATGCATGAAATTCAGAGCCAAGACCAACTGACGCTCCAGGTAATAGCAACAGGAATGCACTTGTCACCGGAGTTTGGTTCTACCCATACCGAAATTGAACAAGCCGGTTTTAACATTGATTGCCGTGTAGAAATGCTGCTGAGCGCAGACACAAAAACGGCGGTTACAAAGTCAATGGGGCTTGGCTTAATCGGCTTTGCTGATGCCTACGAGCGTTTACAGCCCGATATCATCGTGGTGCTTGGCGATCGGTTCGAAATATTTGCGGCTGCGGCGGCTGCGTTGATTGCAGGTATACCGATAGCACACATACACGGTGGTGAAACCACAGAAGGCGCTTTCGACGAAGCAATTCGCCACTCTATTACAAAAATGGCTCACTTACATTTTGTCGCAGCAGAAGACTATAAACGCCGGGTTATACAGCTAGGAGAGCAACCAGCGCGGGTGTTCAACGTGGGCGGAATGGGCATAGACGCGATAAAGCGAATCACCTTGCTCAACCGGGGAGAACTTGAACTGTCTATGGATTTTGCGTTTTTGAAAAAAAATCTGTTGTTGACCTTTCACCCCGTTACCTTGGAAACAGAAGCTAGTAGCACTGAACAAATAGAGCAGTTACTGGCAGCATTAGCAGAGCTGAGTGATACGGGTTTGATTTTTACGATGCCCAACGCGGATACCGGTGGGCGTGAGCTGGGTGCAATGGTTCGTGCATTTGTAAAAAGTCATGCGAACGCGTGTGTTTTTACCTCCTTGGGTCAATTACGCTATCTCTCTTGCTTGGCGCAGGTAGATGCCGTTGTCGGTAACTCTTCTAGTGGGCTGGCAGAGGCTCCTTCATTTGGTATTGGCACTATCAACATAGGTGACCGCCAAAAAGGCCGTTTAAAAGCTGACAGCGTGATTGACTGCGTGCCCAGTAAAGAAGGAATTGCCAAAGCGTTAGGGCAGTTGTATTCGCCTCGCTTCAAGAAAGATGTAACCACTGTCAGTAATCCTTATGGTGAGGGTGGTGCCAGCGAAGCTATTGTAAAAGTCCTTATGGATTATCCATTAGAGTCAATTTTAAAAAAGAGTTTTTTTGATTTACCCACCCCTATCTGATAATTAAAAAACTATAAATTAAGAGAGTAAATTACACACCGCTCTCTGAAGCTATCCCCATCTGAATTACCTAAGCAGTTAAGCATCGAGCGTATGGATTCGCCTGCGCTTACGGCCGTCTTTTTTTTATACCCGGAGCACTTAGTGAAATCTTGGCATAATGCCGTTGTAAATGCGGGCGCCTCTCTAGAGCAGGCAATCAAAGTGTTGGACCAAGCCTCTTTGCGCATTGCGCTGGTAGTTGATGATGAGGGAAGGTTGCAGGGAACGTTAACGGATGGGGATGTGCGCCGGGCGCTCCTAAAACATCTCCCATTGGATACTGGCGTGATGCACGTGATGAATTCCAAGCCAATAACTGCCGAGCGGGGCTGGACTAAAATGCGAACGCTGGCGCTAATGGAACGCTATGATCTGTTGCAGTTGCCCGTAGTCACCGAAGATGGGCGAGTAGTAGATTTAGTGAGCTTACCTGATTTAATGAATAAGCATCGCTATAATAACCCAGTATTTTTAATGGCTGGTGGGTTCGGTACCCGCTTGCGACCACTAACAAATAACTGCCCGAAACCCATGTTAAAAGTGGGCGACAAACCAATTCTCGAACAGATTTTGATTAATTTCATAGACTCAGGTTTTCATCGGTTCTACATTTCTACTCATTACTTGCCAGAAGTGATCCGGGATTACTTTGGAAATGGTGAGAAATGGGGCGTATCGATACAGTATATACATGAGAAAGAACCGCTTGGAACTGGCGGTGCACTGGGTTTGCTACCCCACAGCGAAATTACTCTTCCCATGATCGTGATGAACGGCGATTTATTAACGTCGATGAACTTTAGAAGCTTCCTTGAATTTCATAGATCCCACAAAAGCATTGCAACAATGTGTGTTCGTGAATACGAACATCAAGTGCCTTACGGTGTCATTTCCAGCGAAGGTATTCGAATCAAATCGATGATTGAAAAGCCGGTGCATCGGTTTTTTGTAAATGCCGGAATTTATCTGCTTGAACCCAGTTTAGTGAAAAGTGTGAAGCCAGGGACTCAGGTAGACATGCCAACGTTGTTAGAGCAAGAAATTAACGATGGCGAAGTCGTCAACACTTTTCCGGTTCACGAATACTGGTTAGACATTGGGCGAATGGATGATTTTCAGAAAGCTCAGACTGAAGTTTATGGGTTACCAAATGCGTGAACCTGGAGAATTGTTAATCATTATCCCGGCCCGCGGAGGAAGCAAGCGTTTACCCCGTAAAAATGTTCTAGACCTTGCGGGAAAACCTCTGATTTGTTGGACTATTGATGCTGCATTAGAGGCCGGATTGAACGCCCGTATTGTAGTGAGTAGCGATTCAGATGAAATACTATCAATCGCACAAAATTATGAAAAACAAGGCATTACTTCTCAAAAGCGCCCTGGCGAGTTAGCGAGTGACAATGCGTCAACTAAGGATGTTGTAACTGATATTGTTAATTCAGAGCAAAATGCTGGTCGATATCCTAAGATAATTATTTTGTTACAACCTACATCGCCACTGCGTGCGGCCATTGATATAAGGTCCGCCTTGAGAATTTATAAAGAAAGTCAGTCTGAAGAGACTGTGGTATCTGTTTGTGAAGTGGATCACCCAAAAGCGTGGATGGGTACCCTTGATGAAAATTTTTTTATTGAGGGTATAGATTTTTCCGGAAAACGCTCGCAAGATTTTCAAAAGGAATACCGATTGAATGGTGCGGTCTATGTTATTAGCGTAGAGAAATTAATGACTAAAAATAAATTTTTTACCGAAAACGTCAAAGCCTCGATAATGCCTAGAGAACGATCAATCGATATTGATGAGGGAATTGATTTTCAGTTGTGTGAAAAAATTATTTCGTGTTGGAGTTATTAACGTCCAAAATCAAGTTAACTGATCTTTGTCGAGCTTAAAAGCGACTCAGCAAAAATTAGGATTTTACCGATCAAGATTTTCTTGAATTCACGAGTTAAGGATTAAATACGTAGATATATTATGCAAGATAAAAAATCAAATCCGGAATTCACGCAGATAAGAAAAAATCAAAGTAAAACGGCTGTTCTTCTTCCTAGTTCATTGACAGAGTCATTTGAAATAGTTTTAGCAAGAGTTGTTGATCTAGTAAACTCCGGGGCCGAGGTTGAGGTTATTCAGTGCGAAGGTGCCGTGAAGGGTTGTGTTGCGAATCCGTTCAATATTCCTTTTGCTTGCCGGCATTGCAAATCAGTGCGAGATAGAGCTCTTACTAGCCTCGCACTGCCTGTTAAAAAAATCAGCTTTAATTATGAATGTAATAAAAAAGTTGAAGAAATAATTGCTAACGAAAAAGATGATGGCGATTTGTTGATTAGTGTTAATTCTACCGTGCTAACTTTTTACAGGCGAAAAAAAGAATCTTTCAAAAAATATGATCCTAGAAGCTATCTAATCTCAGTATTATATGACAGGTACCTAGAGTATTCTAGGAAAGCATACACTGATACCTGCCAAATCATTCGTGAATCAAAAATTAAAAAGTTAGAGTTTTTTAATGGAAGAATCGTACCAGGCTATGCTGTACTAAAAGCAGCAAAAGATGAAGCGATCGAATTCTCAATAATTGAAGTGGCTGGGGTTAAGCGGGAGCTGTTAGCTGTAAATAATGAAGTTATTCATGATTTTGAATATAGGCAAAAAGCTCTGAAAGATTTTATAAAATTTGGTAGGGCTGATGAGAATGTTGGAATAAATTTTTTTGAGTCAAGACGTTCTGGAAAGGTAACCGATACAGTTTCATTTACCAGCGGTCAAAAGTTTGGGGATATCGAATTTTCAGATAAACCCATTTTGTCAATATTCACAAGTAGTACGGATGAGTTTGAGTTTCTCGGTGAGCAATGGTTTACCAAGAGTAGTAAAGACCCTCTCACTTTTGTTGAAAAGTTGAGTAATTTGATTAGTCATGATTATCGCATAGTCGTAAGGATGCACCCGAATCAGTCGGGAGACTACACAGGTGCGGCAAAAAAAATGGAGCAGGGTTTTAGGGCATTGGAGTCAGTAGAGTTAATTGCGCCTAAAGATTCCCAGTCTACTTATGAGCTAATCGATAAATCTGCCTTTGTATTATGTTTTGGCTCGTCTGTGGGTGTGGAAGCTACTTACGCAAAAAAACCTTCAATTCTTGTAGGTAAAGCTGTCTGGGATTTTCTAAATATCGCTTATTTATCTGTAACTCCTGAAGACGTTTATGCGTTGTTGAAAGGTAGAATACAAAGAAAACCCCAGAAAGATGCTATTGCTGTTGGTTCTTACTACATGATTGGCGATGGTAAACCTGGCGCACTTAGCTGGGATGTCGAAAATAAACTTTTTTCAGTAAATGGGCAAAATTTTTTGAACAGGAAACGTTTATCACCAAGTTATTATTTGTGCAGGGTTTTTGATAGACTACTTCGGTTGAAATAGCATCTAAAACGTCACGAGATTGTGGAGTAGGCATGGGTATTGCTGTAATTAAACTAAAAAGGTTTGTGAATAAAATAAGAAATAGTGTGAAAAATACCATTTTTTCTAGAAGTGATTTTTCTTATTGCGGTGATAATGTTTTCATTCATGATGGTGTGGAGATTCATAATCCAGAGTGTCTGGAAATCAAAGGTGAGGTTTATATTGGGCCGATGGCAAAGATTTTTTCTGCAGGAGGCATAAGTGTAGGGACCGGATGTGTGATTGGCGAAGGTGTTCAAGTAATGAGTTCCAATCACGAGTATGACTCTCCTTCTCAAAGCATGCTTCCTTTCAATAATAATAATATAAAGAAATATACTGTTCTTTCTGATTACTGTTGGATAGGAAACAATGCTATTGTTTTGCCAGGTGTCAAAGTTGGTAAATTTTGTGTGATTGGTGCCGGAGCTGTGGTTACAAAAAATACTGAAGAATTTGGCATTTATGGTGGAAATCCTGCTCAATTATTAAAATACAGGTCGAATCGAGATGTGTGTACTATAAAAAACACGTGGGTTGAATCAAAGAATAAAGACTCTATATATTTTGTAAAGTAAAAGCTGTCAAAGACCTAGATCCGCTAGTATCGGAGATTTTTAGCGGTCTGCCATAAGTTAGCAGTGCGTCTTTAACATAGATGAATTTAGTAAATGCGAAGTTTCAGAAGAGCTCTAGCCACTTACCTAATGGGTCAGGTGTAGCACTCGGTTATTTCGAGCGATAATAGATTCGATCAAATTTTTAAATATAGATCGGGTGGTAAATAATCATTATTGGTCGGGCTATCATTTTTATAGCTGAGCCGTTATAGAATCTTTCTAATATTGTAGGTTTATATGGCTAGTGTGTCCGGTGATTGTAAGAATGTTTTGCTTCTGGTTCGAACTCCGTTTCAGGCTTGGCTTGCAAACAAAATAATTGATCACATCGATTTGTCTTGCTTTGATCTGGTCTACTTTACTTATGATGACTCAAAAAAAGATCGGTTCTATTTTTCGCTCCTTTCTTCGCGATCGCGACGGTCTGCTTATGTAAATGTTAGAGGCCGGCGTCGTGTTGCCATTCATCATGCGTTTATTTATTTAAGGTCTTTTTTTGGTCGAGGATATTCTGGCTACAATTTGGTTCTCTTGGCCAGTTTTGATGTTTATTTATTTAGAATGCTTGCGCGCCGACAACACGGAGCAGACATAAGAACGTTTGACGATGGCGCGGCGAATATTTACCCTGAAAGCTCCTACTATAGTGATAAATCTAGCCGTTTCACATGGCTTTATGACTTTTTACTTTCCGCAGGGTCCAAAGAGAGATTTAAGAAAGATATAAAAAAACACTACACGATTTATCCGTTGTTTGAAAATATTGTTGAGAAAGACAGAGTAGAGGCGATTGATCCTTGGCAGAAAAACGATTCTAGCAACCCGAGTGATGATAAAGAAGTCATTTTTTTTATTGGCCAGCCTTTTGATGAGGTTGTTTCGTTAGGTTTATTTGATCGTGGCGACTTGATACGTCTTGAGCAGTTTGTTAAGTCGCTTGGAGTTGATTACTATTTGCAGCACCCAAGGGAAATGCAGCCACTAAGTGTGGGTGGTGTTTTGGTTAGTGACGCAAATAGGATTGCTGAGGAACTGATCCCCGAGCTTTGTGACGGAAAGAGGCCAGTAGTATACGGTTGGTTTTCTACAGTTTTGTTCAATTTGCCCACTGAAAAAGTAAAAAAAATATATCTTTCTGTAGGTAAACAGGAACATGAAAGCCTTCGCGTCGAAATGTGTATTAAAGTGGGTTGTGAGATACAGAAAATATCTGATCTCGCGTAAATCGCTATGAGTTTTAAAGTCATTATGGGCGTATTTTAAGATATCTTTCTATTGACTCTTGTCTTATGATAAATGTCGCCATTTGAGAAATGTTTTCTTTCAGAAGTCGATTGGTTTTCATGTGAATAAATATTCAATAACTGCTATAAAATTATTCCGCGAAGAAGTGTTTCGTTGAACACTAAAAAATGAGTCGCGCATCTAGGTTTGGTTGCACGATTGTTTTGAATAATGACTTAAATCTGGAAGGTTAAATATACCTCAATGAGTAATTCCACGGTTTTTAAGTTTACTTACAGCCCCCGGGGGGGGAAATCGGCAGGAAGAGAAATGCTTGCTGATACTAATTCGAAAATCATCAACGAAATTTTTGGGTCTGATGTATGTAATGTTGTCGCTAAGCCAATGGGCAATAGTTCATTGTTAGGGAAATTTAAATCACTGATTGGTTGGCTAGATGGGCTTGACCCAACCGTGGCCCAGAACTGTATTAACAAGATTAGCGACAACAAATCTGACATAGTATATATAGAAGGCTCAAATTATGGACGGTTAGTAAAGCTAGCTAAGAAAAAAGTTCCTTCTTGCAAAATAGTTGTTTTTTTTCACAATGTTGAATCTCGTTTTTTTTGGGGTGCATTTAAAAAAAAACCAAGCCTTCATGCATTAGGTGTTTTACTGGCAAACTTCTTAGCAGAGCGCCTCGCTGTTATCCATAGTGATGCTATAATTTGTTTAACAGATCGAGACAGCAAATTGCTTTATCGTATTTATGGTAGATCTGGTGATTACATTGTCCCTATTTCAGTTTTTAATGATCCTCGATGTGATACAAAATTATCTGGCAAAGTTCCCGCACTTGGCCAAGATTTCGGTATATTCGTTGGCGGGGCTTTCTATGCCAATGTCGAGGCTGTTCGATGGCTCGCAAAATATGTTGCAGAAGATTTATCTTGCCAAATTTATATATTGGGAAGAGGTTTTGAAGATTATTTGGATGAGTTTTCGGATTGTAAAAATATAGCTGTAATTGGTGAAGTTGATTCATTGAATGAGTGGTATCGCAGAGCTAAGTTCTCAATAGCGCCAATATTTGATGGTTCGGGCATGAAGACAAAAGTTGCTGAATCTCTAATGTTTGGCCGACCGATACTGGCCACATCAGAAGCTTTTGTCGGATATGATGATGTGCATGGTAAAGCGGGTCTTGTTTGTAATCATGCCCAGGAATTCGTTAAATCAATTCGTGATATAATAAATGGAAGCGTTACCTTTGACGAAGAATTCCTGAAATCGCTATACAAAAAGAACTATTCCTATGAGGCGGCCAGAGAGAAAATGAGGTTTATTTTTAGTGAGGTTGCCAGCGAAAATTTGTTAAGTTAATTTCCATAGTAATGGTGATCATCCTGCATGTATTCTTTCACAGGACTATCTGATTCTCCTTTTAAGCAGCACGCTGACTGAGTTTGGCCATGGTAAGGTCAGATTTTTGCTCAGAAAAATTCGTCTGTCGAAATATATGAAAGGTGAAATTTTTCATATATTTAGAGTAATAGTTAAAGGCCATCAAAGTATAGAATAGCAACTGTAGCTATGAGTCAATCGCAGGCAGGGGTTGCTTCGTAAAATAATGACCTATTTATTTGGTTTTAATATGAAAAGTATATCTTTGTTTTTTGATGGTCCTCAGATGGGCGGCATTGGTGCAAGAAATATAGACTTAGCTAATGAGTTTATTCGCCAAGGATATCGGGTTACTTTATTAATGCTTACAATGGATGGTCCCAGGAAAAACCAGTTGCCAAAAGCAGCTATAATAAAAGAGATAGGCTTGGTTGGAAGTATTGGGATAATTAGATTTCTTATAGATCATTTCAAAAAAGACAAGCCAGACTTTGTAATTGTTAGCAACGTTATGCCAGGAGCTATTGCGTCTATAGCCAAAAGCTTGGCAAGGGGGCATTTCGGTCTTGGTGTTATTAATCGTGTTGATTTTGAAAGAGTTTCTGAGTCCTATAAAACAACCTTAAAGGGTAGAGTTTTATACTTCATAGCACCCTTATTTTTAAGAAAATATGCAAAATTAATTGCGCTTTCACATGCTGCACGTCAAGGCTTAGCGAAATATTCGAAATGCGCGTTAGCGGATATAGCTGTGATAAACGACCCGATTAGATTGAATGATGAGGTGTCAGGCGATTTTGAGAAAGAAATCTTGAAATGGTGGTGTGCTAGTGGCATTAAAATTCTTTCGGTTGGTAGGCTTGATAAACTTAAAAATATTGAGTCAATAATAGTTGCAGTCAAGCACCTCCTTGATCTTGACCCTAAACTTTTGATTGTAGGTGGCGGTCCTGAGAAAGAGAGTTTGGAAAAACTTGTAGAAAGATATGGATTGCAAGAAAATGTTTTATTTTGCGGCTATGTACAAGCGCCTGCTGTATTTTTTAAAAATTCGGATTTTTTTATTTCGGCATCATTATCAGAAGCTTTTCCGAATTCAGTCGTCGAGGCGGTGTGCGCCGGTTGTCAAGTAGTGTCTGCGGACTGTAATTACGGCCCGCGCGAGATTTTAGGCGATGATGAGTATGGAAAACTGGTGCCTTTGAAAGACCCTAAGGCAATTGCCCAAGCTGTTAGATATCTTCATAAAAACCCAGTTCCGGCTCAGAAGCTATTAGCTAGGAGTAAGGAATATGACCCGGAATTTATAGCTAATAATATAATCAATATTTTGAAGTAAAGACTTGGAGCTTGGCGGTAATATGAGAATCTTGTTTACAATTACCAGTTTGGGTGTTGGCGGCGCTGAGCGTTTATTAGTCAGTCTTGCGGATTGCTACGTTGCATTGGGGCATGAGGTTACTCTCGTTTACTTTCATGGTGAAGCTGAACTTAGGCCCAGCGACCCAAAAGTTAAAATTTGTAATCTTGAAATGCATCGGAGCCCGCTGAGTGTCATAAACGCCATGTGGCGATTACGGCAGTTGATACGTGAGTATAAACCAGATGTTGTAAATAGCCATCTGGTGCATGCCAATATCCTCACGCGGTTGCTTCGGGTTGTGAACCCGATGCCCCGGTTGGTATCCAGCGCGCACAATACCAATGAGGAAGGGCGAATGCGTTTTTTGGCCTACCGGCTAACGGACCGACTAGCGGACATGTCCACCAATGTCTCTGATGAGGCTGTGAAGGCATTCGAGCAACAGGGCGCCCTGCGGTCGGGACGTATGGTGACCATCCAAAATGGCATTGACACTGCGGCCTTGACTTTTGTTTCCGACGCTCGGGCGCGGGTGCTTACGGAACTAAGTTTGAATGAGGCCACCCCCTTGCTGCTGGCTGTGGGGCGTCTTTGGGAGCAGAAGGATTACCCCAACCTTCTTCGAGCTTTTTCACATCTTGCGATTTCGCCGGAACTCCCGCACCTGGTCATCGTCGGCGACGGCCCCTTACGTGGCGAGCTAGTTGAGATGGCCGAGTCGTTAGGAATTGCAGATCGTCTGCATTTTCTTGGCTTGCGGCATGACGTTGCAGACTTGCTTTCGGCCTGTGATTTTTATGTTATGTCTTCTGCTTGGGAAGGGCTGCCGATGGTGATACTTGAGGCGATGGCGTGTCAGTGTTTCGTTGTAGCTACAGATTGTGGTGGGATTCGTTCAGTCTTGGGTGAAACTGGCTTCGTAGTTCCGACGCAGAATAGTGAGGCATTAGCCTCAGCCCTTGAACGATCACTGCAACTGCCTAGCGACGAACGTAAGAATATGGGCAGGGCGGCCCGTGAGAGGGTGGTGAAGCACTTTTCCCTGAAGACCACCGCAGAGCGCTATCTGTCCGTGTATCGAGGCGATGGCCCGATCGATCAAAAACACGAGCAAGGAGCGGAATGAAGATACTTGGGACAGGTAGCGCTGGCTATAATGGCTCGCATGCCATCATGGCGCTGCCGCAGGTAGGGCAAGAGTTGGTGGTGTTTGGCCACGGTTTACGGGCGAGCGCCATCCACTGCCGTCGCACGAAGTGTTGTTGATGGGAGAGCCGACCAAGGCCCGTGCGGCGCTCCGCTGGCAGCAGACCAATCTGCAAGGATATGACTGATGTGCGGGATCACAGGTTTTTGGGGGCAAGAAGCTCCCAGTTCTGCCATTGCCAAAGAGATGGCCGCTCAAATTCTTCACCGCGGCCCGGACGATTCCGGTGTGTGGGTGGAGGGTGATACCGGACTGGCGCTAGGGCATAGGCGCCTTGCCATTGTAGATTTGTCCGCTGCTGGTCACCAGCCTATGCATTCAGCCTGCGAGCGTTTTGTGATTGCGTTCAATGGCGAGATCTACAACCACCTGGATTTGCGCAAACAGCTTGACCAGTCATCTGTTGCCCCGGTTTGGCGCGGCCATGCGGATACGGAAACCCTGCTGGCTGCGTTTTCGGCCTGGGGTATTGAGCGCACGCTGGAAGCCGCCAACGGTATGTTTGCCATTGCCCTATGGGACCGGCAGCTGAAAACCTTAACCCTGGCGCGGGATCGGTTTGGTGAAAAGCCGCTGTATTACGGCTTGGTTGGCAAGCGGCCTGCGTTGGTGTTTGGCTCTGAATTGAAGGCGTTGGCTGCACACCCGGACTGGCAGCCGACGTTGAACCAGAACGTGCTGGATGAATATTTGCGTTTTGGCTGCGTACGCGGTGCGGCCAGTATTTATCAGGGCATACACAAGCTGTTGCCAGGCAGTTACGTTCAGTTTACTCAGAGTGACATTGCCAATGGCCAGTTGCCAGAGGTCACTCAGTGGTGGTCGCCGGTGACGGCGGCCTTAGCCGCAAAGCAAGCACCGGTGATTGCAAACCCGGATGATGCGGTGGAGCAAACCCGCCAAGCCATGATGACGTCGGTGGGTCAGCGCATGATGGCGGATGTTCCGCTGGGGGCGTTTTTATCCGGTGGGGTGGACAGTTCACTGGTGGTGGCGCTGATGCAGGCGCAGTCCAGCAAACCGGTGCGCACCTTTTCAGTGGGGTTTGACGACGCCCGTTACGACGAATCCAGCCACGCAGCGGCGGTGGCGGCTCATCTAGGTACTGATCACACCACCTTAAAAGCCACCTCGCAGATGGCGCTGGACACCATTCCGCAACTTGCGGATATGTACGACGAGCCTTTTGCCGATTCCAGCCAAATACCCACCGCCTTGATTGCTAGCCTTACCCGGCAGCACGTCACCGTGGCTTTGTCTGGCGATGGGGGTGATGAGCTGTTTGGCGGCTATAACCGCCATGTGTGGGTGCCGCAGATTTGGAGCAAACTGAACCGCTTGCCGGTGGCAGTCAGAAAAACTCTGGCGTTGTCACTAAGATCGATTCCCGTGGGCGCTTACGACGGCGTGATGAACATCGCTGGGCGTGTTTTGCCGAAGCGATTACACGTTCGTACCTTTGGCGAAAAACTGCACAAGTTGGCTGCCGTGCTGGAAAGCCCATCGCAGCAGGCGTTGTTTGCTGGCGTGTCATCCATGAATCGGCAACCTGGTAATCTGTTGAACGCCGGTGTTCCCACCACGCCTTTAGAAAACCTGTACCCCGCCTTACAGCAATTTGACGCGGTTGAATGGATGCTGCTGATGGATACCATGAATTTTATGGTAGACGACGCACTGGTCAAGGTAGACCGCGCCAGCATGGCTAGCACACTTGAGGTACGAGTGCCGTTTCTGGACCCGAATGTTTTTCACACAGCTTGGCGTATTCCAGCTTCACTGCGCATCAAAAATGGCCAGGGCAAGTGGCCTTTGCGCGAAACGCTCTATCAACATGTTCCCGCAGCCTTGATTGATCGTCCCAAGATGGGTTTTGCTATTCCGCTGGATGAATGGCTACGTGGTCCTTTGCGGGAGTGGGCTGAAGATTTGTTGCAGCCGGCGAGTTTGGTGGAGTTGCCTATGTTGAATGTTAAAGCTGTCGGGGCAATGTGGAAAAACCATGTTAATGGCAAAGGGCATTATGCCCAGCAACTGTGGGCGGTGTTGCAGCTTTTGGCCTGGCAGCGGCGCTGGCGATGTTAAGGAACCGGTGCTAGGGGACGGATTTAAAATCCGTCCCCGGTCTGCTTGGTTTGCTTCAAAAAACACCGAAGCATTATCAATATCCAAGCCTTCGTCAAGAGTCAGGAACAAGCGGCCTGACAGCCGCATATCACGCGAGTAATTAATCGATTATGTTGCCTTACTGGATTCTGTTTTCAATCCCCGCCTTTGCCATGCTGGCGCCTTCGATGCTTCGCCCGCAAAGCCAGCGCGTTGTGCTGTGGTTTGTGGGTGGTGTGTTTGCCCTGGCGATTGGTTTGCGATTTCAGGTGGGAGGAGATTGGGGAACTTATCTACACCACTTTAATAAAAGCGCATTCTTGTCTTTTTTAGATGTTTTCCAAGGAGGTGATCCAGGCTATTACTTGGTGAATTGGCTAGTGTGGAACCTAGGTGGAAATATTTACTGGGTTAACCTGATTTGCGGCGCCGTCGTGATGGCAGGGGTGATCCGCTTCTCGTTGCGCCAGCCGCTACCTTGGTTGGCCGTTCTGGTCGCTGTACCTTATTTGTTAGTGGTGGTGGCGATGGGTTATACGCGCCAAGCTACAGCACTGGGATTTATGATGCTGGGGCTTGTCGCTCTTGGTGATAAAAATCTGCGTTGGTTTGTGATTTGGGTGTTGGTTGGGGCGGCTTTTCATAAGTCGGCGGTGTTGATGATTCCTGTCGCGGCTTTGGCTTCCGGTGGCAACCGCTGGTGGACCGGGTTCTGGGTTGGTCTGATGGCGCTGTTGGGCGGCTATCTGTTTTTGTTCGATTCAGTGGATGCGCTTTGGGAAAACTACGTTGAAGCAGATTACCAATCCGCCGGCGGCTTGATTCGGGTCTTGATGAACTCAGTACCTGCATTTTTGTTTTTATTACTGAATAAACGTATGCAGCTAACCTCGGCAGAGCAGCGCTTGTGGTGGTGGATTTCGGTGCTGTGCTTGGTGTGTATTCCTCTGGTGGTGCTGTCATCGACCGCAACGGATCGTGTGGCGCTCTATCTGATTCCCGTTCAGTTGTTTGTTTTCTCCCGCTTGCACCAAATTACCGACGATGCTTTCTGGCGCTCTATGATTGTGTTGGGCGTGGTGTGTTATTACGGGCTGGTGCAGTTTGTGTGGCTAAATTATGCCGTTCATGCGAATTACTGGCTTCCTTATCAACTGATTTGGTTGGTTGATCAGCCGATTTATTGATGTCGACATGAGCTGGGAAGGGGACGGATTTAAAATCCGTCCTCTAAGTGGGGACAGATTTCAAATCTGTCCCCGGTTTTACGTTCCCAGTTCAGCACTGATATTTTCTCTTCCTTCCTCTTTAAGTCTATCTTTATGTCTCATCTGAACGCTGTTCCGGAACCATCCCGGGGCCTAGTGGTGCTTGTGTCTAACACCTCCTGGTACCTATATAACTTTCGCCGCGGAACCATCTGTGCGTTGCGGGCAGCGGGTTTTTCTGTGGTGGCGTTGTCGCCTACCGATCCGTTCTCTCAGCGTTTGGAAGATGAGTTGGGCGTTCGCCATCAGCATCTGAATCTGGACGGCAAAGGCACCAGCGTGTTGGGGGAAGGGCGCAGCTTTGTTGGGCTAGCCCTGACGCTGCGCCGTATGAAGCCGGCGTTTGTGTTCAATTTCACCGTTAAGGCCAATATCTATTCTGGCCTGGCGTGCCGCGCTTTGGGCATTGCTTACGCTAACAATGTATCGGGCTTGGGTACCGCGTTTCTTCACGACAGCTGGCTGTTTCGCCGGGTGCGAGCGCTTTACGGCTTTGCCAATCGCGGCGCCCGGCGGGTGTTTTTTCAGAATCAGGAAGACCACCGTCTGTTTCACGCCCATGGGTTGTTAAAGGCCACGCCAACCACCGTGTTGCCGGGCTCTGGTATGGATTTGACCCGCTTTGCGTTTTCACCCTTGCCGGATGGCCCGCTGACCTTTGTGATGGTGGCCCGCTTACTGGGTGATAAGGGCGTGCGTGAATACGCCAGTGCCGCCGCGCAGGTGCGCAAGGCTCATCCGGATGTTCGTTGCCTGTTAGTGGGCCCGCTGGGCATTTCCAACCGCACTGCCATCACCGCCGACGAAGTGACCGCTTGGGTCAACGCCGGCCAGCTGGAATACGCCGGTGAAACCGACGACATACAGCCGTTTATTCGCCAAGCCCACGTGTTGGTGTTGCCGTCCTATCGCGAGGGCATGCCGCGCACGGTATTGGAAGCCGCTGCCATGGGCCGCCCGGCGATAGTGTCGGACGTGCCCGGTTGCCGCCATGCCATACGCGCAGATGAAACCGGCTGGCTGTGCGAGGTGCGCAATGCTGATTCTTTGGCGCAACAGATGCTGATCGCTGTAAAGCGCCCCCGCGAACAATTAGCCGAGGCCGGAATAGAGGCGCGGGCGTTGATGGAAGCCGAGTTTGATGAAGCCATTGTGATACGGGCGTATGTGTCCTGCCTGGACGCCGTTGGCGAACCTGTTCTTTAACAATTGGAGAAGTGTGATGTCGCAAACCATAGCTGTAATTGGCCTGGGTTACGTCGGTCTGCCGTTGGCCGCCGCGTTTGGAATGAAGCGCCGGGTGATCGGTTTTGATATCAACGCCACCCGCGTACAACAGCTGCGCGACGGTGTGGATGTTACCCAGGAAGTCTCCAGCGAAGAGCTGGCGGAGGTGTCGCAGTTATCCTTCACCACTGAGTTGGAAGACTTGCGTGAGTGCTCGGTGTTCATCATCACCGTGCCCACGCCCATCGACCAGTTCAAAGCCCCGGATTTAACGCCGCTGATCAAAGCCAGTGAAACCGTGGGCCAGGTGTTAAAAGCCGGCGACATTGTAATTTACGAATCCACGGTTTACCCCGGTGCAACAGAAGAAGTGTGCGTGCCGATACTGGCGCGAGTTTCTGGCTTAGTATTTAACAAGGATTTCTTTGCCGGTTACAGCCCGGAGCGCATCAACCCGGGTGACAAAGAACACCGGGTAACCACCATCAAGAAAGTCACTGCCGGCTCTACGCCCGAGATTGCCGACATCGTAGACCAACTGTATGCCGGTGTGATCACCGCTGGTACTTTCAAAGCCAGCTCTATTCGCGTGGCCGAAGCCGCCAAGGTGATTGAAAACACCCAGCGGGATGTGAACATCGCGCTGATGAACGAACTGGCGATGATCTTCAAGCGCATGAACATCGACACCCACGAAGTACTGGCCGCCGCCGGCACCAAGTGGAACTTCCTGCCGTTTAAACCTGGCCTGGTGGGTGGGCACTGTATTGGGGTAGACCCCTACTACCTGACCCACAAAGCCCAGGCTGTAGGTTACCACCCCGAAATCATCCTGGCCGGGCGCCGCATCAACGACGGCATGGCCGCCTACTCCGCCGCTGAATTAGTCAAAGCCATGATCCGCAACCGCCAAACCATCTCCGGCTCCCGCGTGTTGATCATGGGCCTGACCTTCAAAGAAAACTGCCCAGACCTGCGCAACACCAAAGTGGTGGACCTAATCAAAGAGCTGGGTGAATTCGGCTGCCAGGTAGACGTCACCGACAGCTGGGCCAGCAGTGCCGAAGCTGAACGGGAATATGGGCTGAGTTTGGTGGAACAGCCGCAGCCTGGGACCTATAACGCATTGGTGATTGCGGTGGCGCATAAGCAATACACCTGCC
This sequence comes from Marinobacter sp. LV10R520-4, assembly GCF_002563815.1. Lineage (NCBI taxonomy): Bacteria > Pseudomonadati > Pseudomonadota > Gammaproteobacteria > Pseudomonadales > Marinobacteraceae > Marinobacter > Marinobacter sp. LV10R520-4. The sequence continues at coordinate 2,938,466 of NZ_PDJM01000001.1, forward strand.
TTGCGGAAGCAGACTTCCGCGCGCTGCTGCAGCCGGGTGGGGTGTTGTTTGATTTGAAGGGAGTGTTGGCGTTGGGGTGTTCGGATTTGCGGTTGTAGGAAAGGGGACGGATTTGAAATCCGTCCCCGGTCTCGCGGTTATGCAGGGGGACAGATTTGAAATCTGTCCCCGTTTTAGCCATCCCTAGTTTGCCACAACACCCAATCCATCGCCTTCTCCTATGCATGATCTGTACGTGGTAAAGTAAATTGCCGCTTGATAAGGAGATCACATGGCCACGAATCATCACGACACCGGTTACAAGGAGCTGTTCAGCTATCCGGAATTTGTCCAGCAGTTGGTTGAAGGCTTTGCGCCGACTGAGATTGCGCAGCTGATGGACTTTAGTACGCTCAAGAACCACAGTGGCAACTATATTACGCCGCTGTTCGAGGAAAAATTCGAAGACGTTGTCTGGTCGGTGGAGGTGACTTGGGAAGGCGTTACCCAGCAGATTTTTCTCTATATCCTGCTGGAGTTCCAATCCAAAGTGGACAGCGCCATGCCGCTTCGTTTGATGCACTATGTTGCGTGTTTTTACGATCATTTGCTAAAAAACCGGGAAACAGCGCTCAGCAAAGGCCTGCCACCGGTTTTCCCGATGGTTTTGTACAACGGTTCCCAGCGCTGGTCAGCCCGTCAGGATATTTACGACATGGTGCAGCCGGAACCACCGGAGTTCCTGCGAGCGTATCAGCCGCACCTTCGCTATTATCTGATTGACGAAGGGCGCTGTACTGATGAAGAATTGATCAATAAGAAAACGCTGCTAAGTGGCGTCTTCGGTGTTGAAAACGCCGGCCACAGCTGGGAAGCCCTGCAGCAGGCGGTGGATCGAGTTGTTAAGATCATTGAAGCCGATCCGAACAAAGAGCGGGTGGACAGAATCATCACCCGCTGGATCAAGCGCCACTTGAGCCGCTTGGGCGCAGAAGTAGGGTTAGAGCGGCTAAATAGTCTGGTGGAGGACAGAGATATGTTGGCAGAGAACTTGGAGAATCTGGTTAAGAAAGAGCGATTAGAGGGGATACAGGAAGGTCTTCAGACAGGTCGTAATGAAGGTCGTCAGGAAGGGGGTGAAGCAGTGAAGCAGGAAGTAGCTCGTAACTTGATTGCACGAACAGAAATGAATGACCAAATGATCGCAGAGGTTGCCGGTCTTGAGGTGGCTGAAGTGAGTGATATGCGCTCGCAGGTTAAGCACTGATTCAGAGTGATGGATCGCCAGATATGAAAAAGTCAGCCCGCGGGCTGTTTTTTGTATTTTGGGGCTGTGTGTTGAGGCTCAAACCGGGGACGGATTTCAAATCTGTCCCTGGTTGCTACTTTAAAAAGGAAAACTGATGAAATTCTCTGCTTCCCGATTGAAGAGCTATGACTTATTCGTAACACATGAGATTGTGTTGGTGTCTGGTAGGCCTGTTTTTAAGCGAGTAAAAAAGTCAAAAAGTTCCGAGAGCCCAAGCGTCTATGTTTGGGCCTCTTTACGTCGGGATGCTGATGAGTATGAAGTTTTATACGTTGGCAAAGCGGGTAAAGGCATTGATCAGCGCTGTTCACAGCACCAGGGTGGTTTTACAAACAGCGGTACGGGCAGAAAAAATGCGGAAGCTTTAAAAGCCATTCTAGACGTTGAGGGTGCAGAAATTCATGTTTTTTCACGCGAGTCCAAAACGACTGAAATATTTGGTCAAAAAATTTCGCTTTACTCTGTAGAAGAAGATGCGTTGTGTGCGGTGTTAAACCCAAGGCTTAATCGCGCGGGTTTCCCTGTAGTGGGTGAAGTAACGGTCACGGCAGCTCTTTTAGAGGCTGAAGCCGCTGAAATGTCCGCCATCTACGCAATCAAGGGCCTTATCGATCGTCGATTTGTTGAGCATGAGCAAGGCGCACTTGATGACATGATGGCTCAGATTGAAAGCTACGATTCTGTGCGTCAAAATACGTTGTTGGATATTCTAAAATCTATTGAAACGCAGATACTCTTTGTAGGCCATGGTTCAAAGCTCGTCAGAGGATATTCCAGCCAATTAGAAGGCCTAAACGGCATTACGCTTTTGGGGTATGGTTTTATTGATGGCAATGGCCGAATGCTTCCGGGCAAGTGGGTAGCGCGGGTATTTTTTGCCGAAGAACCGAGGATAGTTTTCCCGATCACAAAGTTGTGTGTGGGAGCACGTGACCTCGTTGAGTCGAATGAAAGAACATTTTCGCCGTTGAATATCGCAGAGTTTTTAGATGATCCCAAAAAGTTCTTGCGGTTGGAGGCTTAGAGCAACAAAGCAAATACGGTAAACGCCAAGCAGCTCACATGCTAGGCCAACTGGTGGCGAGTGGCTTGGTAAGGGAATGAAGCGCCGTGTAATCGGTTTTGATATCAACACTACCCGCGTACAACAGCTGCGCGACGGTGTGGATGTGACCCAGGAAGTCTCCCTCGAAGAACTGGCGGAGGTGTCGCAATTATCGTTCACCACTGAGTTGGAAGGCTTGTGTGAGTGCTCGGTGTTCATCATCACCGTGCCCACGCCCATTGACGAATTCAAAGCCCCGGATTTAACGCCGCTGATCAAAGCCAGTAAAACCGTGGGCCAGGTATTAAAAGCCGGCGACATCGTGATAGGGGACGGATTTCAAATCCGTCCCCGGTTTGCCAGCTCCATTCGCGTGGCCGAAGCCGCCAAGGTGATAGAGAACACCCAGCGGGATGTGAACATTGCGCTGATGAACGAACTGGCGATGATTTTCCGGCGCATGAACATCGACACCCACGAAGTACTGGCCGCGGCCGGCACCAAGTGGAACTTCCTGCCGTTTAAACCTGGCCTGGTGGGTGGGCACTGTATTGGGGTAGACCCGTACTATTTGACGCACAAGGCGCAAGCCATTGGCTACCACCCGGAAATCATCCTGGCCGGTCGCCGGGTGAACGATGGCATGGGGCCGCACGTCGCCGCTGAGCTGGTTAAAAAGATGATCAAAGCGGGCCACACCGTCGCCCACGCCCGGGTGTTGGTGTTGGGTTTCACCTTCAAGGAGAACTGCCCGGATTTGCGCAATACCCGGGTGATTGACGTGGTGCGGGAGCTGAAAGAGTTTGGCTGTTCGGTGGATGTGTCAGACCCGTGGGTAAGCAGTGAAGAAACCGAGCGCGAGTACGGCGTTGCGCTGACTGAGGCTGCGAGCAATGGGGACTACGATGCGCTGATACTGGCGGTGCCTCACCGCGAGTACCTGGGTATGACGACTGGCGATTTCCGCGCTTATCTGAAACAGGGCGGCGTTCTGTTTGACCTTAAGGGCGTGTTGCCATTGGGCGCGGCGGATTTGAGGTTGTAGCGGGAAGGGGACGGATTTGAAATCTGTCCCCGGTTTAGGCACAACGTAAAAGGACAGATTTTCAATCTTTGTCTGTGTTGCCAAAAAGCGTGTCGGCGTCAACTATTCTGTCCGGTCGGCTGCACAAGGAAAGAGAGCCGAGTTTCAAGCGCAGACTGCGTTTTACCCGATGCCTTGTCTGTTCAAACTTCTCCACACAAAGCACACTTTTTTTACAGAACCGGAGGGATGTCGAACTTTTTCTACACCGTTGTGACAGAAGTGGTTAGGCGCAAGCCAATATAGAATATAAGTGAAAGCTTTGTTTCAAATAGTTGCATTATACCCAGTATTCTGAAAAAATGCTTTCGTTGTATGGGGCTTTTCATTGCTCTATACCCTTTGTGAAACGTTTCTTGCAAAATTAAGATGAATTGAGCATTTTCTGAAAAATATTTTTCAGTTGGAGCAGCTATGGATCCTTACGCGCTATCAGACGATGCCTGGTGTAAAGAAATAGGAAGCCGGCTCGATCTGCTCCGCCAGTCGCGGGGGATGAGTCGTGAGTACCTCGGCTCGGAGATGGGCGTCAGCCAGCCCACCTTGCGCAAGCTTCTTGACGAAGGCGCCGGTAAGCTCTCTTATCTGGTCGCGGCTCTTCGGACCATGGAGGCGATGGATAAGCTGGAACTCTTTATTGCTCCGGAGCCGATAAACCCGGCGGTTTTATGGCGCGGAATCCGCAAAGATCTCAGTGTTTCCGCAAGAGGTCGTTCGTCGTCGGTTTATGTAAAGCAGCGGAGATTCGAGGAAGAAGAATCCTCTGAGCCGACAAAACTCCCAAAAGACCGCAGTAAGGACAAACTCGAATGGTAGTGCGTAAGCGTCACCGCTCAGGCCTTGACCCAGAAGACACCGCAGAGGTCATGCTCTGGGGGAAGGCTGTTGGTGCACTCATGTACGACCGCCAACAAGGCGTTTATCGCTTTGGTTACGATCCTGACTGGCACAGCCATGGCTTGGACATTGCGCCTCTTACAATGCCTCTTAATGGCCTTCGTAGCGTCTTCGAGTTCACCTCCCTGAACCCGGAGACTTACAAGGGCCTGCCCGGCTGCTTTGCCGACACCCTGCCCGACGATTTCGGCAACGCCGTTATTAACGCCTGGATCGCTCGCCAGGGTCGTGATCCTAAGAACTTCTCAGCCGTTGAGCGGCTTCTGTACACCGGCACCCGAGGCATGGGAGCGCTGGAGTTTCTGCCTGTCATGTTCGGCGCTAATACCGGCTCAAGTGAGTCTCTTGAGCTTGATACCCTAGTCAGGACGGCTCAAAAGGTTCTTGATGAACGAGCTCGGGCCGGCGGCGAAATCGCTCCGGAAAACAACAGCGGGATTGGGTCCATCTTTCAGGTAGGCTCCTCCGCCGGTGGCGCCCGCCCCAAAGCCGTCGTTGCTCTCAATAAAAACCGAACCGATATCCGTTCAGGCCAGATGGATGCCCCCGTGGGCTATGAACACTACCTTCTCAAATTTGATGGAGTGACCGAACACCGCTCAGGCAGTGAGATCTTTGGCGATCCCATGGGCTTCGGCCTAATGGAGTACACTTACTACCAGATGGCGACCTTGGCCGGCATCCGCATGGAGCCTTCTGAGATTCTCCTGGACGGGCCCCGGGCGCACTTTCTGACCCGCCGGTTTGACCGTAAGGGCAATGACAAGATCCACATGCAAACGCTCTGTGCTATGGCTCATGCGGACTACAAGAAGCCTGGGCAGTTCAGTTACGAGGAATTGTTTCAGGTGGCTCGCCGCTTGCGGCTCTCTAGGGTCGAGGCATTAGAGCTGTATCGCCGGATGGTGTTCAACGTTGTTGCCCGTAACCAGGACGACCACACCAAGAACTTCTCGTTCCTCATGAGCAAAGAGGGAGTCTGGTCTTTGGCACCGGCTTATGACATTGCTTACAGCTATCGACCGGGGTCTTTCTGGGTCGAGCAGCACAACATCTCTCTCAACGGCCGGCGTTCGGAGTTTACACAGGCGGACTTGCTGGCGGTGGCCTCTCAGATTGGCAACTTCCCCGTGAGCGATGCACTGGAGATTATCCGAGAATGTACCCATGCAGTCTCTCAATGGCGACCCCTGGCCTCCAGGAACAACGTTCCCAAGTCACTGATCGATGAGATTGAGGGAAATCTTCGACTCGATCTTTAAAGGCTTTGCGCCGACTGAGATTGCGCAGCTGATGAATTTTAGTACCCTCAAGAACCACAGTGGCAACTACGTGTGTTTTGACGCTGAGGTAGACGCCTAAACCGGGGACGGATTTGAAATCTTTCCCCAGACTGGGACTGAGGGGACTAAAATCCATTGTGGTTATGCCGCTGAGAACCTCGCGAGAGTGCGTCATATCGCGTTGAATTATCTAAAAGGTGAAACGAATTTTAAAGGCGGCATCCGGCGCAAACAGAAGCAAGCGGCACTGGATGAAAACTACCTTGCCGCGATTCTCGCGGCGTGAAATGTTTCATGCGTTTTCCCTAGTGTTTCGAGCGATGTTATGCAGTGGCCTGATTGGTTGATGTTCTTGTTTTTTTTGCGGTATTTTTTGGTTATAGCTGGGCGTTAGGGCGTGTTTGGCGGTTGTTGGTGATACTTCAGAGTACGAGTACGGTGGGGTAACAACACTAATTTAGTTATGTAGGGCGTAAATAGATGGATTGTATGGCTTATTTTGATGTGTTTAATGGGGACGCCGACGGTATCTGTGCCTTGATTCAGTGGCGCCTGGCGAAGCCGGTGGAGAGTACGCTGATTACAGGCGTTAAGCGGGATATAGCTCTGGCGAAGAGAGTGCCTTTAAGTGGCATGGCGAGAGTTAACATTTTTGATATCAGCCTTGATAAGAACCGTGAGGCTGTTGATGCACTGCTCGATGCTGGAGGCTCAGTGTTCTACGTAGACCATCACTTCCCCGGCGAATCCTTACCGACCGCCCCTGGTTTTACCTCGCTGATTGATACCCATCCTACTACTTGCACCAGTTTGCTTATAGACGAGCACTTGGGTGGCCGTTTTCACAACTGGGCTATTACTGCTGCGTTTGGCGATAATTTGAACGCTGTGGCTGAAGGCTTGGCAGAAGGGGCTGGGCTGTCTGTAGAGCAGACCGAGTCCCTGAAAACGCTCGGAGTGTGCATTAACTACAACGGCTACGGCAACACAGTGGACGACCTGCACTTCCATCCCGCGGATCTTTACCGTGAATTTGTAAAATTTTCGGACCCGCTCGAACTGATCGCTTCCCAGCCGCCGGCCTGGCAGAAACTGCGTGACGGCTATAAGGCCGACATGGCCAGTGGCCTTGCGGCCCCGGTGCTCACTGAGAACAATAGCTCGCTGGTGGTAAAACTCCCGGACGAGCCCTGGGCCCGCCGGGTGAGTGGTGTGTTGGGCAATGAGTTGGCAAACCGCAACCCGGATAAAGCCTGCGGCATTGTTACCGAAAGCGCCAACGGCGGTTATCTGGTGAGTATTCGTGCCCCGTTGAATAACCGCACCGGCGCCGATGAGCTGGCACGCAAGTTTCCAACGGGGGGCGGTCGAAAGGCGGCGGCCGGGATTAATGAATTACCGGCTGAACACTTGGAAACATTTTTAAGTGTAATGGCGAACTTCTGGAATTAAGACCCTCTCCCGCGAGCGGATATAAGGTTTCAACTTTTGTTATACGGGCAATCACTATGACGTCAACCCCCCCTAAGAAAACCCACCTCAAACAGCTTGAGGCCGAGTCGATCCACATCATCCGCGAAGTGGCGGCCGAATTTGATAACCCGGTGATGCTGTATTCCGTTGGCAAAGATTCAGCGGTCATGCTGCACCTGGCGATAAAGGCCTTCGCCCCGGGTAAACTGCCGTTTCCACTGATGCACATAGACACCACGTGGAAGTTCCGCGAGATGATCAAATTCCGGGACGAACTGGCACAGCGACTGGGCTTGAAGTTGATTGTGCACACCAATCAGGAAGGCGTAGCGCAAGGTGTGGGGCCATTTACCCATGGCAGCGCCAAACATACCGATGTGATGAAGACTCAGGCGCTCAAACAGGCGCTGGAAAAGCACGGGTTTGATGCCGCTTTCGGCGGTGCTCGCCGCGATGAAGAAAAATCCCGTGCCAAGGAGCGAGTCTATTCGTTCCGGGATAAGTTCCACCGGTGGGATCCCAAAAACCAGCGCCCAGAACTTTGGAACCTGTATAACGGCAAGGTCAACAAAGGCGAAAGCATTCGCGTATTCCCTTTGTCTAACTGGACCGAGCTGGATATCTGGCAATATATCTACCTGGAGAACATCGATATTGTCCCGCTGTACCTGGCTGCCAAGCGCCCGGTTGTTGAGCGTGACGGCACTCTGATTATGGTAGACGACGACAGAATGCCCATGGCACCCGGTGAAACCCCGGAGATGAAGATGGTTCGCTTCCGCACTCTGGGCTGCTACCCACTGACCGGCGCCGTAGAATCTGATGCGACCACCCTGCCGGAGATTATTCAGGAGATGCTTCTGACCAAAACATCGGAACGCCAGGGCCGTGTGATTGACCACGATTCTTCGGCGTCCATGGAGCAAAAAAAACGCGAAGGGTACTTCTAAGGAGCTGTTATGTCACACGCATCTGAATTGATTGAATCCGACATCCTCGCGTACCTGGATCAACACGAGAACAAAGACCTGCTGCGTTTTCTGACCTGCGGCAGCGTAGACGATGGCAAGTCGACGCTAATCGGTCGTCTGTTGTTCGATTCCAAACTGATTTTTGAAGATCACCTTGCCTCACTTCACAAAGACAATGAACGCCAAGGCAATGCCGGTGAAGCGCTTGATTTGGCGTTGCTGGTAGACGGTCTTGCGTCAGAGCGCGAGCAAGGTATTACCATTGATGTCGCCTATCGGTATTTTTCCACCGACAAGCGCAAGTTCATTATTGGTGACTGCCCGGGGCACGAGCAATACACCCGTAATATGGTAACGGGAGCATCCACCTGTGATCTCGCCGTGGTGATTATTGATGCTCGTAAAGGGGTGCTTACTCAATCCCGCCGGCACAGCTTCATTGTCAGTCTGCTGGGCCTGAAGCACATCGTTGTCGCCATCAATAAGATGGATCTGGTGGATTACTCCGAAGACGTGTTCCATAAAATCCGCGCCGAGTACGAGAAACTCGCGGCACAACTGGGCCTGAAAGACGTTTACTACGTGCCCATCTCTGCCCTGAACGGGGATAACGTGGTTAATCGGAGCGAAGGCATGCCCTGGTATCACGGCGAGACGTTGATGAACATTCTGGAGCAGGTAGAGCTGCGTGAAGACCACAACGTAACCGACTTGCGTTTCCCTGTGCAGTATGTAAACCGCCCTAACCTCAATTTCCGTGGCTACTGCGGCACCGTGGCCAGTGGTGTGGTGCATAAAGGTGACGTATTAGCCGTATTGCCCTCGGGCAGGAGCTCCCGAGTAAAGAGCATTCAAACTTATGAAGGCGAAATTGAGATTGCATGGCCGGGTGATGCGATCACCCTCACTCTGGAAGATGAAATCGATATTTCCCGGGGTGATTTGCTGGTACACGCCGGTCAGGAACCTGCCATGGGCGAGCGCTTTGCCGCCCATTTGGTCTGGATGAACGAGAGAGCGCTGGTGCCGGGGCGTGAATACGGAATAAAAATAGGCACCAAAGTGACCAGTTGTTTCGTCAATGAGGTGCTGGAGGAAGTCGACATAAACACGCTTGAGCGCCATAAGCAGATTGCCGGCGGGTTGGAGTTGAACGCCATCGGCTTGTGTGATTTGCAGTTGACGGAGCCGGTGGTGATGGAAAACTACCAGAGCCATCCGGGCACCGGCGCTTTCATCCTGATTGACCGGCTTACCAACGTAACCGTAGCAGCGGGTATGGTGGAGCGTGCGTTGGATGGCGCGGGTGACTTATCAGCGCGGGAGTATAATGAAGCAGAGCGTAACCTCAACAGTTTCATCCGTGAAAACTACCCCGAGTGGGCCTGTAAATCTGTTTGATTCAAGAGGGATTCTGTTTTGGCAGACGATATTGTTTGGCACGATCACAAAGTGGTCCGTTCTCAGCGCGCCGAGAACAAGAACCAAAAGCCTTGCTTGCTGTGGTTTACGGGGTTGAGCGGCTCTGGCAAGTCCACCATTGCCAATGCGCTGGACGTGGCATTGCATAACCGGGGTTATCATACGTTTTTGCTGGATGGGGACAACGTTCGCCACGGCTTGTGCAAAGATTTGGCCTTTTCAGACCACGACCGGGAAGAAAACATTCGCCGGGTGGGCGAGGTGTGTAAGTTGTTTGCAGACGCTGGCCTGATTGTCATGAGTGCGTTCATCTCGCCCTTCACCAGTGATCGGCGCTTGGTGCGTAAGCTTTTCCCGGCGGGTGAGTTTATCGAGGTGTTCATGAATACACCTATCGAGACCTGCGAATCCCGTGATCCAAAGGGGCTGTATCAAAAAGCACGTTCTGGTCAAATCAAGGACTTTACCGGTATCAATTCCCCCTACGAACGGCCTCCCCATCCGGAGCTATGCCTGGACACATCTCGCATGTCAGTCGTTGATTGCGTGGAAGGTCTTATCGCCTACCTGCTTGAGCGGGAAATGATAGCCCGCAAGGATTAGTTCCATGGAGTGGCAAGGCATCGTTACTTTGATAACACTGTTTTCGGTGTTGTCGGCTCTGGCGCTTACTCGTGTTTCTGCCGACCTGGTTCTGATGGCAGCTTTGGCGTTTTTGTTGATAACAGGCATTCTGGGGCCGGCGGAGGCGTTGGCAGGCTTCGGCAATCCCGGGGTGATTACAATTGCCACGTTGTATGTGGTGGCTGCCGGGCTTAAAGAAACGGGCGCCGTGCAGTGGATTGCGCGCCTGCTGCTGGGCCACCCTAAAACGGAAAAAGGGGCGCAACTGAGGATGATTTTGCCGACGGGTATTCTCAGTGGTTTTATGAATAACACCGCCGTGGTGGCAATGTTCATTCCCGCAATTCAGGCTTGGGCGCAGCGCTTAGGTATCCCTGCTTCCAAGCTGCTGCTCCCTTTGAGCTATGCGGCCATTCTTGGCGGTACCTGCACGTTGATCGGGACCAGCACCAACTTGGTTGTGGATGGCATGTTGCAGAGCAACCTTGGCATTCATTTGGGGTTGTTTGAGTTAGCCTGGGTTGGGGTTCCTTTATTTTTTGTTGGGGGCACTTTTTTAGTTCTGTTTGCTTCCCGAATTCTTCCAGACCGAGGTGGCGTTGCGGAAGAGCTCGATCTTGTGCGGGAGTACGGCGTTGAGGTTGAAGTAGTGGGTCCCGGGCCACTGGTCGGCAAGACTATCTCAGAAGCCGGTTTGCGCGCTCTGAGCTACGGCTATCTTACTGAAATTGATCGTGGTGGGCGCCTTATAACCGCTGTAGAGCCTGACCGGATGCTGCAGTCGGGCGATCGTCTTTATTTTGTGGGCGCTCCGGAATGCGCCAGTGAACTACGCCGAATTCAAGGTCTGAAACCGGCCAATGGCAGTGTTCATAAGATGGATGTGGCTAATCATCAGCGGTGCCTAGTAGAAGTCGTATTGGGGCCTGAATTCCCGGCTTTGAGTAAGACGATTCGTGATAGTCAGTTTCGTACCCGTTTCAGTGCAGTGATTCTGTCCCTGTCCCGCGACGGTAAGCGGGTACCCGGCAAGCTTGGCGATATTACCTTCCGGTTAGGGGACACTCTTTTACTTGAAGCGAGTCATCAGTTTGTAGAGCATTACCGGTTCCGTAGGGATTTTTTACTGGTTAGTGCGCTCAACGATTCAACCCCGCCGGATTTTCACAAAGCCCCCAGAGCGCTGGCAATACTTGGGCTGATGGTGCTGGCCAGTGCATCCGGTTTATTGCAGATTATGGAGGCTGCATTTCTGGCCGCTGGTGCGATGATTGTTTCAGGTTGCATCACCGCTAGCCGGGCACGGCGCAGTGTGGATCTGCCAGTACTGGTGGTGATTGCGGCGTCGTTTGCGCTGGGCAATGCAATGACCGTCACGGGCGCTGCTGCATGGGTTGCGGGCGGTCTCCTGGGGTTTGGTGAGCTAAGTCCCTGGGTTGCCCTGGCGTTGATTTATTTTCTGACAGCGGCGTTTACCGAAATGATCACCAACAATGCGGCTGCTGTATTAATGTTTCCCATAGCGTTGGCGGTTTCACAACAACTTGGCGTTAACTTTCTGCCTTACGCTGTAGCCGTAATGTTTGCCGCTTCGGCTTCTTTTATTACTCCGCTTGGTTATCAAACCAACCTTATGGTGTTCGGCCCGGGACGGTATCGTTTCGGGGATTATGTTCGTATCGGCCTTCCGCTCAGCCTGCTGGCGGGTGCGGTCGTTTTATCTTTAGTGCCTTTGTTTTGGGAGTTTTAATTTGAAACAGCCTACTAATGCCCCGCAGCTATTCATCCCTCTCGCCCTCAGGCTTCGAAACCCTCGCAACCGACATACTCTCGGCGGTGCACTCGGTAGCTTTTGAGCGTTGCGGTGAAGAGCCAGACGGCGGTATTGATTGCAAGCACGTAACCGCAGACGGGGATGTTTGGGTAAGCTAGGCAAAACGCTACAAAAACATAGCCGCTCTATCGCAGGCGCGGCCAAGAAAGCAGCAGAAAGTGCAGGTGCCTCCCAAGCGGTACTTTTTGGTGACCGCTTGTTCACTCAAATCCTACAACAAAGACACCGTTTTGCAGGCTATGCAGCCATTTATTCGTGCCACCGCGGATATTTACGGCGCGAATGAGCTAGACGCTTTACTGGCCCAGCACCCGGCGATTTACCGTAAAAATTGTGGCTTGTGGCTGCATAACATTGAGCAACTGGCCATTCACCACTGCTGCCTGATTGTGGGCAGCCCAGGCATGGGCAAGAGCACTACCGCCGGGCAAATCGCCCTGCAGCCGCAGATTCAAACACCCAGCGTCGAACTTATTTGGGTAGATGGCCGTAATTTTGACTAGGCACTGTTGTTTGGGGCTAAACACGACTCTGGCAACATGTTTCCAACCGCCAAAGCCCAGAAGCGCAAACACTCCTGTGCCCTTGCTGACAATTACGCCAACGGCACCGAGTTAAAACGGGCATCCGACACTGTATACCCGCAAATACAAGGGCGAATGGCACCGCTTGATGCTGGTGAAAGTGAAAAAGACAGAGCAGAGAACTCCGATCAGCTGGAAGGCATATTAGCCGACTTTTACCGCATTGAAGATGCCTTGGAGGCTGCGGCTTAAGAATTGAGCATAGGCGACAGATAATTTGACAGTTGCCGCTCAAAGCCAGCCCTATTCGCGTGGCCGAAGCCGCCAAGGTGATTGAAAACACCCAGCGGGATGTGAACATCGCGCTGATGAACGAACTGGCGATGATTTTCCGGCGCATGAACATCGACACCCACGAAGTACTGGCCGCCGCTGGCACCAAGTGGAACTTCCTGCCGTTCAAACCCGGCCTGGTGGGTGGGCACTGTATTGGGGTAGACCCCTACTACCTGACCCACAAAGTCCAGGCTGTGGGTTACCACCCCGGAATCATCCTGGCCGGGCGCCGCATCAACGACGGCATGGAGGATAGGGGACAGATTTGAAATCTGTCCCCGGTGTGGGCCCCATGATCCGCAACGGCCAAACCATCTCCGGCTCCCGCGTGTTGATCATGGGCCTGACCTTCAAAGAAAACTGCCCAGACCTGCGCAACACCAAAGTGGTGGACCTGATCAAAGAGCTGGGTGAGTTCGGCTGCCAGGTAGACGTGACCGACAGCTGGGCCAACAACGAAGATAGGGGACGGATTTGAAATCCGTCCCCTGTTTGCTGGCCTGACGTTGGTAGAACAGCCACAGCCTGGCACCTATAACGCATTGGTGATTGCGGTGGCTCATAAACAATATACCTGCCTTTCAGAAACCGACTTCCGCGCGCTGCTGCAGCCGGGTGGGGTGCTGTTTGATTTGAAGGGAGTGTTGGCGTTGGGTGCTTCGGATTTGCGGTTGTAGAGCGGAGGATAGGGGACGGATTTCAAATCCGTCCCCGGTCTGGCGGTGATGTAGGGGGCAGATTTAGAATCTGTCCCCCTGGCTGGGCGTGATGCGGGTTGGCTGTTTTAGATTTACAGTTGTAAGGCTATACGTGAGATAAAATCATGAAATTATTACCTTTCGGTAGCGGCGCAGCGGATTTTTGAGAGAATTGGGTTTCCGCCAAGATTGGCTCGTGTTTCTTGACGTTATAAGCAATTTGCGACGACAATCAATTTATTAAAATCATATAACTTAAAATGGAACATTAAAGGCATGACAGGCTTTCCTGAAAACTGGCCAGAAAGCTGCCCACCAGCAGATGCTGAGCAGGCGCTTGGTGAGGTGTATCGTGTTTGCCGGCAAGATCCTCCGGCACTCAGCGACTTTCAAACACACGCTGAGCTGAATAAGCCTTCGACAGGCAATCAGTGCATACGCCACGGTTTGTCGGTGTTCCGCAACCCGTCTGAAGCAAGGCACATAACAACGCTCTTTCCAAAACTGGGTAAACTGGTTTTTTGTGGAGAGCTGACCGCAGATCAGGGTAAGATCAAAGCCACACCAACCAAAATACGGCCATCGCACTTAACTTGGTGGCCATTCGAAGGTGTAGAGCGCGCCGTTACCTTCACGTTAAGCAGTGAGTGTTAACAATGGACTGGAACATAAAAGGTCTGGCCTGTAGCTCCAGCGATTTTGACGGGTTTGAGATTCAAAGTGTTTTGATTGATGTTGATGGGCCTCGTCTATTCTCCGCTCAAACGCGATTGTGCACCGCGCTTTTCATGTTGGTGGACGAAAATGAAAGCAGCATGCGTTTTGTTGTTGTGCCGACAGACGATCGTATGCTGGCTAAGCTTGAAAGCGGTTCGCTTACCGTTAGAGCCGCACTCGATCAGCCGCTTTTATGGGTACTTGAAACTAGCCATTCTTTTTGTCCAAAAAATGCTTGGCGAACGACACTTGCGGAATTGCCAGAGTCTATACTGCCAGAGAAGGGGCGAATGCTTTGGGCCCATCTTCAACCTGCTTTTCGTTTGCGGGCTATTGGTGAAGGTTTGTCAGCTGGAACCGTACCTGCCAGCGTGATCAGGCAGGTGGTTGAGGGTGCCAGCACCGCTTTAAGGAAAACGGCCGCCCATGTATTCAAAGAACCTGGCAAGCAAGGCCGTGCTAGTAACTCCAGAAGGCGGCTGTATGATTTACCTGTGCAGCATTTTGCCTACAATAGTTTTGAAGTGGCGTTCAGCTTGCCCAATACGCAGCAGGAAAGACTACTTCAAGATGAAGACGATGCCGAAATGCTTCTAATTGGCAACACGTTGGCCGATGCAATTACCAGGTCTACTGGAATAAAGGACGGTGACATCACACTGGAAACACTCGATATCGAGCTGCTGGAAGCTTTGGAAAAACTGGTGCCTCCGCTTTCCGGCACGGTGACAGAGTTCGAGGTAGGTGGAACCATACTGGGCCAAGCCGATAAAAGCTTCCGACTCGATCGTGATGCATCGAAACACGTTAAAAGAGCGCTTCAGTCGGTGAGAAACAAGGAAGAAAAAATAACCACCCTTGAAGGCCTTGTGTCTCAGATGGATCGAGATAATTTGTCGTTCACGCTTCGGCAAACATCGGATAACAGGGATCATGTTTGTGCTTTTTCTTCAGAAATTTTTGACGAAGTAATGGATGCCTTTGTGTATGAAAATCGTGTAGCGATAAGTGGGCGGGAAACACTGAAAAACGGCAATATTGATGTGTCTATTTTCAATAAAGTAAATGCTGACTAATTTCCTAGACGCAACCTTTTCACCAAACGCCTCAGAGCAGACAGAAGAAGACCGCGGCGAGTGTGCTTCTTAGCGCCGGGTGATCAGCTTTGACATCAACACTACCCGCGTGCAACAGCTGCGCGATGGAATGGATGTGACCCAGGAGGTGTCCCGCGAGGAATTGGCGGAGGTGTCGCTGTTATCGTTCACCACCGAGTTGGAAGACTTGCGTGAGTGCTCGGTGTTCATCATCACCGTGCCCACGCCGATTGACCAGTTCAAAGCCCCGGATTTAACGCCGCTGATCAAAGCCAGTGAAACCGTGGGCAAGGTATTGAAAGCCGGCGACATCGTGGTAGGGGACGGATTTCAAATCCGTCCCCGGTTTGCAGCTCTATTCGCGTGGCCGAAGCCGCCAAGGTGACTGAAAACACCCAGCGGGATGTGAACATCGCGCTGATGAACGAACTGGCGATGATTTTCCGGCGCATGAACATCGACACCCACGAAGTACTGGCCGCCGCTGGCACCAAGTGGAACTTCCTGCCGTTCAAACCCGGCCTGGTGGATGGACACTGTATTGGGGTAGATCCCTACTACCTGACCCACAAAGCCCAGGCTATTGGCTATTACCCAGAAATCATTCTGGCCGAGCGCCGCATCAACGACGGCATGGAGGATAGGGGACGGATTTCAAATCTGTCTCCGGTCTGGGTCTCGGTTTGCCAACCAGTAAATCATGCTGGCCGGCGGCCCTGGTAGCCACCTGTACCCCATTCATTTCCCGTATTTGCGGCGTTTTTTTCTTCGATAACGGTCTATTTAGTAATTTAAAACAAATAGTTATGATCTAATATAGATATTCTAGTGTCGTATTTTTTTAACAGATTTACTGTTATTGGTTATAAGTGGATAAAGTCATGAACCGCCTGGGGCGTCACGATGATGCGCACACCTACTCTTGAATTCAGAATTCGCGAGAAAATCCGGAAAAGTCGGCGAATCGTGTTCCTAAGGTCCGACTTTAAAGCTTTAGGCGCCTACGATCAGATTGGCCGCGCTTTGAGGGGGCTCGAAGCACGAGGGCGACTCGCTCGAATTGGCCAGGGTCTCTACGCAAAGGCGCGCCCTAACCGGATTACGGGCAAAACAATGCTGGCGGCTCCCGGCGGCTTTGATCAGGTCTCTAAGGAAGCCTTAAGTCGTTTGGGCGTTCGCTGGGAGCCGACCGGGGCCGAGCGGGACTACCAATCTGGGTCTACCCAGATTCCGGCGCGGGTAACTGTTCGCGTTTACGGCGACTTCAGTCGCAGCATTTTTTACGGAAAGTATCGCCTAATGGTTGAGACGGTCGCTGCATGAGTTTAGATACATCGCTGTTGGCGGATGTTGCAGACGCGCTTGGTATTGAACGGCCTGCAATTGTTGAGAAAGACTATTATGCGGTTCAATTGCTGAAGCTCTTGGAGTTGGAGACCGCCAGTCGTTGATTCAAATAGTGATGAAAACAGACGCTGAGCATTTAGGGCGTCAGCATGAGGAATTTCTGACTGACCCTAGGGCCGAGATGCTGCATGGGCTGGCGTGCTTACAGAGAGAGCCCATCCACAAAGAACGATACGAAGAGTTCATTGGGCCTCTGGTTTATCACGAATCGCCCGTGCAGTGGGACGAAGCGTTGCAGACGTTGACGGACCTGACCCATCAAGTGTTGTAGGTAGAAGCCAACCCCGGGGACAGATTTAAAATCTGTCCCCGGGGTTGGACGTGATGCCGAAAGGGGACGGATTTCAAATCCGTCCCCGGTTTAGCCCCGATGTGGCCGTGACAATAGAGGGGCAGATTTCAAATCTGCCCCTACTTGTATAAACCGGAACAGATTTCAATTCGAGTGTGTGCACCCTGTTGTTATTCACTCTCTGGGCCAAGCCCAGGAAAAAGCACCGACGTAGACAAACCCCGTAACTTGGCAAAGAGCGTTACGGTGGAGTGATCCGTTAAATCGTAGTTTGGGCTATTGTGGCGTGATAATAAAGTTGGTAACAAGGTAATAAAGTTGGTAACTAATGGGGTAAGCCACTGATCTGCTGTCGATAAGGAGTGTAATGCTGGGACAAAGTTACCAACTTTATTTTTTAGCGCCTTCCACAGAAAATTGCAGGCGCTTCCAATTAATTTAACGCACCAGAGCAACACACCTGGTCGTTGAAGGCCGAAGGCTGGACCTCTTCAAGTCCATAGCCCCAAACCCTGTGTGCCGTTTTGTCACACAAATTGACATAGATGAGAACTCTTGTTATCATCGTTTCCGACACTGACCAATAATGGCCATTTAAGAAAAAACGCTCGGTCGGGAAGTCATCTAAATACTGGGAGTAATGGAATGAAAACTCAGACTAATCAGGCGGGTAAAGATCCCCGTCTCGTCGCACGAGTGGATACACAAACGCAGCAATTTATCGCGCAAGCTGCTGAGCTATCTGGGATGACAATGAGCCAGTTTCTCATTGATTCAGCCCGCTCAAAAGCTGAAGAAGTGGTGGATCGGATTACCCGCATTCGGGTTTCTATTGAAACAGGAAATAGGATGCTGGAAATCTTGGATCGGAAACCTCGGAAGCCATCGAGCAAGCTCATGCAGGATGCGCTCGACTACAAGGAATCCGTAAATGACACTAACGCAACAAACGAGGCTCACGCCGATCCAGAAACGCCATAACCGCAAGGCTTTTGATTGCGGTTATGCTGACCTGAATGAATTCCTGGCTCACAGCGCCAGAGCTTCATCTGACAAGCGAATAACCCGAACATTCGTGATAGAAGCCCCCTCCGATCCAAACACGATCATGGCGTACATCACGCTAACCTACACAACCGTTGACCTACCCGTTGAGTGCAAGCCTGCGCGGAAACTGAAAAATCCTGTCCCTGCCTTACTCCTTGCAAAAATGGCCGTCGACAATCGATACAAGGGCTCCAGCTACGGAAAGCGCCTTCTCACCTTTGCGATCAAAGAAGCATCAGAGACCTCCAAAAGAGTCGGGGGTGTCGGCTTGGTGATTGACGCAAAAGACAATGACGCGAAGGCGTTTTACCTTAGCCGGGGCGGTGATGATTTCGAGATTATCGATGAGAGCGGCCTAAAGCTTTGGCTTCCCATTGATATCTGCGATGCCATCGCACAGACACTAGGTGATCCGTAAGTCAAGGATGTCGTTTCCATTGCTAACGCGTTTCGCCACCGGGAATGCCCTGAAACGCATGTGCGTAGGGTTCTGTTCCACGCTCTATTAACGACCCCATTGCCACCAATGCTGCCAACGTTTCCGGTTTTCTTAATATGCTGGTGGTGGCGGCGCGGGATGCCGGGGTCCAGAGTTTTACTTATGCCGCATCCAGCTCTACCTATGGCGATCACTCCGCCTTGCCCAAGGTAGAGGGTGTGATTGGTAAGCCGCTGTCGCCCTACGCGGTGACCAAGTATGTGAATGGCGATAGCGAAACCAGTCGGGATTTTTGTTTTATCGAGAACGCGGTGCAGGCGAATCTTTTGGCGGCGACTGCACCCGAGGCTGCAAGGGGCGAGGTTTACAACGTTGTTTTTGGTGACCGAACCACGCTGAATATTTTGTTTGAATCTCTCGCACGCGCACTGACAATTCTTGGGCGCCCTTACGAAAAACAGCCGGTGTATCGGGAGTTTCGGGCGGGTGATGTTCGGCACTCTCAGGCCAGTATTGAAAAAGCTAAAGACAACTTGGGATATGCACCCGAATTTCCGATTCAAGAGGGCATAACCAAAGCGATGCCCTGGTACCGCGCCAACGTCGATTGACGAATTTAAATACCCGGATTTGACACCGCTGATTAAGGGCAGAGTGAACCGATTCATTCCTCCGTATAGCTATCGGGTACCCGTATGTTTTTTATGTCAAAACTCGTCATATTTTTAATTTCCCCACTGGGCAGTGCGTTGCTCCTGGGAAGCTTTGCTTTGCTGTGTTCGGCTTTGCGTTTCCGTCGCCTGGCGATGGCGTGCGGGTTATTTGCATTGTTGTGGCTGTGGGGCTGGTCTTTACCGGTGGTGAGTTTGTGGGCGCAGCAACATCTGGAGGCGCCTTACCCTGCGTTGACGATGGAGCAGTTGCCCAGTGCTGCAGCAGCTGTGGTGTTGGGTGGGGGCGTTCGCCCTGC
The DNA here is from genome assembly GCF_002563815.1 of Marinobacter sp. LV10R520-4. Classification (NCBI taxonomy): domain Bacteria; kingdom Pseudomonadati; phylum Pseudomonadota; class Gammaproteobacteria; order Pseudomonadales; family Marinobacteraceae; genus Marinobacter; species Marinobacter sp. LV10R520-4. The sequence goes on from NZ_PDJM01000001.1 coordinate 2,957,914, forward strand.
GAGTTACCAAGAGAACTATCCGGACCTAGGGAGCAGTGCCGACCGGGTGTGGCATGCGGCCAGGCTTTTTCATGCGGGTAAGGTGCCATTGTTGGTGCTGGCGGGTGGCAGCGACGATCGGTTTAGTCGCATGTCAGAGGCAGAGGCGATGCGCATTCTGTTGACGGATTTTGGAGTGCCTGCTTCGGCAATGGTGTTGGAGGAACGCAGCCGCACCACGGGCCAGAATGCCGTGTTTGTACGCGAGATTTTGGCAAAACGGCAGATTGATCGGGTGCTGCTGGTGACCTCGGCTTTGCATATGTCCCGCGCGTTGGCGCTGTTTCAGGGGGTGGGGTTAGAGGTGATCGCCGTAGCGACGGACCACAGTGCCTATCCGGCACCGCGCTGGCGGCTATGGTTGCCGTCGGCTAGGGCGCTGGATGACAGCGGTTCGGCGCTGAAGGAGTGGGTTGGGCGCCTGATATAAAACGGGGACAGATTTATTTTTTAAAAGGGGACAGATTTGGAATCTGTCCCCTTTTTTTTCCTTTTTTCTTTTTTCCTCTCTGCCATTAATTTGGCGGCATTTTTTTGCCTAAAAAGTACTTGAAACGAGTAATTGTCGCAATGTATTCTACTCATAATGAATTTATGTATTCTTTTTTAGGTTTATAAGCCGATGTCGACTGCATTTTGATAAGGATGATCTGATGATGAATGCGTTTTTAATCCGCCGTAACCACCTTAGGGAGAACCCTAAGGTGTGGTTAGTGACTGGCGTAGCCGGTTTTATTGGCTCTCATTTGCTGCAGTGGCTGCTGGAGAATGGCCAGTCTGTGGTGGGACTGGACAACTACGCAACCGGGCACCCGAAAAATCTGGCCGAGGTGCGGAATCTGGTTGAGCCGATGCAATGGAAAAATTTCCTGTTTATTGAAGGTGACATCTGCGATTTGCAGACCTGCAAAGACGCGGTGAATGGTGTGGACCATGTTCTGCACCAGGCGGCGCTGGGTTCGGTGCCGCGCTCCCTGGCGGATCCTATTAATACCCATAACGCCAACATCAATGGCTTTTTGAATGTGTTGGTGGCTGCCCAAGAGGAAGGCGTATCGAGTTTTACCTACGCCGCGTCTAGCTCCACCTATGGTGATCATCCGGCGTTGCCAAAAGTCGAAGACCAGATTGGTCAGCCTTTGTCGCCTTACGCAGTGACCAAACTGGTTAACGAGCAGTACGCGGCGGTATTTGCGCGCAGTTACAAATTTAATTGCATAGGGCTGCGGTATTTCAATGTGTTCGGCCCGCGCCAAGATCCCAATGGCCCGTATGCGGCGGTTATCCCAAAGTGGACAGACGCCATGCTGGCGGATAATCCAGTGAATATTTATGGTGACGGTGAAACGTCTCGCGATTTCTGTTTTGTGGCCAACGCGGTGCAGGCCAATATTTTGGCCGCTACAGCGGAAGAAAGTTGTAAAAACGAGGTTTATAACGTTGCCATTGGCGATTGCACGTCGTTGATCGAGCTCTTCAATGGTATTGCCAGCGTGTTGGCAATTAACGGCATTCATTACAAGCAAAAACCGGTTTACAACGACTTCCGCGCCGGCGATGTGCGCCATTCGCAGGCGGATACCTCCAAAATTTCCCGCTGTCTGGGATACAAGCCTAGCCACAACATTTTTACCGGTCTGGCTGTGGCCGTGCCCTGGTATATGGCCAGGCACTCGCAACGTTTGGTCGTTGCGCTATGAATACGCTTTTTTTTCTTTCGACAGCGATAGGTGTTGCGTTTTTGGCATTGATGGTATTTAAAGCGCTTGCGCCCGCGATGGATTTATTAGACACGCCTTGCGAGCGTAAACAGCACGTTGGCGCAGTTCCGCTTGTTGGCGGAATCAGTGTGTTCGTCGGTTTGCTGTCGGCGTGGTTTTTGTGGATGCCGCTGATGTCTGAATACGTGGTGTTCTGGCTGTGCGCGCTGTTGCTGGTGGTAGTGGGTGCTCTGGACGATGCGCGTGAACTGTCGGCGCGGTTCCGCCTGCTGATTCAAGTGGTATTGGGCGCTGTGCTGGTGATTTACTCGGGGGTGCACATTACGCATCTTGGGGATTTGGTTGGGTTTGGGATGATTGAGTTGGGGTGGGTGGGGCCATTTTTGACCATTGCCGCGATTATTGGTGCCACCAACGCGTTTAATATGACCGACGGCATTGACGGCCTGGCGGGTAGTTTGACGCTGATAACACTGATTTCTTTGATTGCATTGTACGCTGCCAACAGTGGTACGTTGGTGGAAACTATGTTCGCGGCGGGTCTGGCGCTGGCGATGGTGCCTTACCTAATGGCAAATTTGCGCATAGGACCTTGGCGTTGCAAGGTTTTTATGGGTGATGCGGGTTCGATGTTCATCGGCTTTTCCGTTGTGTGGTTGTTGGCTCAGGGCGTTAGCCAAGATGCCCCGGCCATTCGCCCGGTAACGGCACTGTGGATTATTGCGGTACCGTTGATGGACATGGTGGCGGTGATGATTCGCCGCTTAAGCCGCGGGCAGTCCGTGATGACAGCAGGCCGTGACCATCTGCATCATATTTTTTTACGTGCCGGGTTGAGCGACAAAGAAACTCTAATTTTAATCACACTTCTGGCGACGATAATGGCCTTTGTCGGTTTGATTGGTGAACTGTATAAGGTTCCGGAAGTGTTGATGTTGCTAGCGTTTTTGATGGTGTTTGTGGTGTACGAATCGGTACTAAGAAGCGCCTGGCGCTCCTTCTCGGCCTTACTAGGCAAGGAGTGACGGTGGACAGGGGACGGATTTGAAATCCGTCCCCGCTTTAGCCCTGCAGTACTAGGGACGGATTTCAAATCCGTCCCTGCCTTAGCTGGCCCGCGCGCTCGCTTTTCAGTTTTTGAACCCATTTGTCGAGCGTGGATTTACCAACACCCATAGCTTGTGCGGCGTCTCGAACTGAGTAACCCTGATCGACGACGAGTTGAGCACATTCGACTTTAAATTCAGGGCTGGAGCGAGGTCTCACTTTTCTGGTCATTATTGAATCACCGGTCATCTTTGAGTGCATTTTAGCACCTCAAATCACGTGACCAAATTCACTATGCCACTACAATGATTCCGGGCACCAATCAAGGTGGTAATATTGCCGCCTTACGCGAGGTGTCTGGTGACCGGGAAACGACGTTCCTTTTCTCCGGAGTTCAAGCAGGAAGCTGGCAGTTTGACCAAGAATACACAATTGCGCAGGCCAATATGTCCTGGGGTGCGGGTGAAAGTGCCCTGCGGAGATAAGCTCAAAAACTGGCTGACGAGCGTGAAGGGGTAACGCCACAAGGAAAACCATTGCTCCCATCTATGGGCACGACCCCCCGGTTATTAACTTCAGTTCGCGTTGCGTCGGAATTCTGTAGGATGGCACTCAACCGCCAGATAAGTGTACACGGTTACGCCCCTTTTTCTTTGCCTCATAAAGCTTTTGATCGGCGCGTTTTATGGCCGGTTTCAGTGACCCCGCTTCAGGATGGACAGCCGTCACGCCAAGTGACGCGGTGTATGCCACCTGCCCACCGTCGACCAGATCGGCTCCGATATCAACGGGGGTCGTTTCTACTGCCTGGCGCAGGCGTTCGGCAATCATGCCGGCCTGTTCCATATTGGTGTCAGGGAGCAGTACGGTGAATTCTTCGCCGCCCATCCGGCACAGTACATCTCCATCCCGTAACTGCTCTTGTGCGGTTTGTGCGAAGGCCTGCAGAACCAGATCACCCACATCGTGACCATAGCGGTCGTTAATGCGCTTGAAGCGGTCAAGATCAATGGCGATCAGGCACAGGGGTTTGCCGTTTCGCCGGGCCCGGGCCATTTCCATGTCCGCCTGGTTTTCCAGGTACCTTCGGTTACCGAGCCCCGTCAGCGGGTCGGTCATGGACTGTTGGATCAGCAGGTCTTCCAGCTGCTTTCGTTCGGTGCGGTCGAACACCATGGCTCGACTGTACTGAAAGCCGTCAGAAGTTGTCTGTGCGGTGGCTTCGATCGCGACTGGGAGGGTGCTGCCATCACGGCACATCAGTTCGCACTCCGCCGAGCCTTTATGATTGTCCCCCAAAACTTGCCGGAAGGCTTCATCAAAAGCGTCCCGGGTTTCTGAGGTAACCAGTTCACGATACAGCTGTTTGCCAATGAGTTCGTCAGCGCTGTAGCCCAGCCATTGCAGTTCGGTACGGTTGATCTTGAGGATCACTCCGTGTTCATTCAGGGAGTGGTATCCGCAGGGCGCGTGTTCGTAGAGATCGAAGAGTTCCCGGGCGTAATCTCTTGTTTCCAGAGACAATTGCTGCGCACCGGCCCTCAGAATTCGCTGGTGGTGATTGGTCAGTACCCAGCCAATACCAAAGGCAATCGCCAGCACATAAGCGAGTACCACCAACGCTCCGTTCCACGGGCTTTCAGCCAGTAGGTAGGTGAGGCCTGGGCTCGGAACGATGATTCCGAGACGCCATGGCTGAGTGCCCGGCAGCCCCAAGACTTGCCCGGCTTGGCTGCGGAAATGGTGAGTGCGGATGTCATGGGTACGGAAAAAAATCAGGTGATCACCGAGAAGCGCCTCTCCCCGGTTGGAGGAACTCATAGCCTGCCAGGCATCCGGCCACTGTATCGGCAGGGAACTGCCAAAGGGAATGGCGCCGCTCCCGGTCGGCAACAGCGAGGTGCCCTGGGCATTAACAAGCAGTGCCTGGGCCTGCGAATACGTGCCCACGGCGTGCGGCAAGCGGCTGGCCAGATAGTGCCAGTCCAGTGTGAGCAGCAGTACCCCCAGGCGTTCACCGTCCTGCCCGAACACGGGCGCGGTAATATCCACCACCGCCGTGGTGATTTCCGGGCCGTCAGCTGCTGGCCCAAGATGGGGAGGTGAGACATAGAGACTGCGCGCCTTCAGTGTCATGGCCTCCCGGAAGTACAGGGCATCTGCATGGCCCGGATCAGCTGCTGGTGACATGGAACTCTGTGTGGGGAAGTGTTCATTGCCGTTTGTGTCAATCAGGGCCAGGCGGGTATAGCGGCCGAAGTGGGTCAACAGGCTGTTGAAAATCGCCCCCAACTGGTCCCGATTCTGTTTTAGCAGGCGTTCCTGATAGGGCGATTGGGTTTCTTGCGCATTGCTGAGGTACTGCACCACAGAGGGAAACTCTGCAATGGCCAAAGAGTGATTCAGGCTCTCGTTCATTCCTTGAAGGAGCACATCGTATTCAGTCTCCAGCAGCGTTTGAGCTGTGATGCGGGCAGCCTCCACTCGATTCTCAATATTCGACCAAAAAACCAGGGCCAGTGTCGAGGTGATCAGCAGCGCAGGTATAAGCGTAGCGAGGGCCAGGCGTTTACTCAGTCTTTTCACGTCGCAGGACCCACCGGCAAGAGGTCAGGCAGCTTTTTCAACTCGGCCAGAGGCATCGGCCGGGCAAACAGGTACCCCTGCAGGATATCGCAGTGCCGGCGGGCCAGGTCTTCCTGCTGCTCCCGGGTTTCTATCCCTTCCGCAACCACCATCATGTCCATGTGGTGGCTCATGGTGATCACGGCCTGAACGATGGCGGCCATCCGGTGATCTGTTGTGGTTTTCTCCACAAAGCTGCGGTCAAGTTTCACTTTGTAAATGGGCAGATCCCGAAGATAACTCAGGCTGGAATAGCCAGTCCCGAAATCATCCAGGACCATGCGTACGCCCAGTGTTTTCAGGGTTTCCATCAGTTCGATCACTGGCTTGACTCCGTCCAGCAAGACGCTTTCAGTTACTTCCATTTCCAACAGTTGTGGCGGCAGGCCGGTTTCGTTGAGCACCCGGCGGACGTCGTCAAGGAAGCCGTCACGAACAAACTGCAGGGATGATATGTTGACGGCAACCCGCAATGCCCGCTCCCGGCAGGCATTGAAGTCTGCCATTTCTGTGCAGGCCTGCTTGAGTATCCAGAGGCCCAGGGGCACGATCTGGCCGGTTTGCTCGGCCAGTGGAATGAATTCACCGGGGGAGACCATTCCCCGGGTAGGGTGATGCCACCGCACCAAAGCTTCCACACTGCGCATGCGCCCGGTAACGGCGTCCACCAGAGGCTGGTAATAGATTTCAAACTGCTTTTCCTCCAGCGCGGCGTGAAGATCATGCCTCGTGTTCACGTTGTGCCGGCTGCGCTCGGCTTTATGACCGCTGTGCCATTGCCAGGTGTTTCTGCCCTGCCGCTTGGCCCGCTCCAGGGCAAGATCGGCAAACTGGAGCAGTTCATGGGGGGCGTCCAAAGGCGTGCTGTTACAGGCAATCCCGATACTGGCACTGATGTGAACAATCTGGCCGTCCACGTCGATCGGCTGTGCAAGGTGTACTAATATGCGCTCGGCAAGTTGGATGACCTCGTTCCGGTTCGTGTAGCCGGGTATCAGCAGGCCAAATTTATCCCCAACCAACCGGGCAACGGTCGCCTCAGGCGCCGTCAGATCTGTCAGTCGCCGGGCAGTGGTTATGAGTACCTGGTTGCCGACATGGTGTCCCAGTTCGTCAATGATGGGCTTGAACCCGTCCAAGTCCACATACATGGCGGCCAACGATCCACGCTCACCATCCGCAGTCAGTGCGTCACGCAGTTTCTGTTGAAACGAGGCCTCGTCAGGTAAGCCGGTTAGCAGGTCATGGGTTGCCTGGTAGGTAATCTGAGCTTGCTGCTCTTTTTGGTGGCTAATATCCTGCTGGTTGCTGATGAAGTGAGTGCAGAGGTCGTCATTATCAAACACCGGGCTGATCCGCAGGTGGTTCCAGAAAGGCGTGCCATCCTTTCGGTAGTTAATCAGTTCGACGTTGACCTCGGTTTGATGGCGCAGCCCATGCCGTATGGCTTCGAGGGTTTCCGGGGCCGTGTTTTCGCCATGAAGAAAGCGACGGTTGTGTCCGATAAGGTCGTTGTGGGTATAGCCGGTCATATCTGCGTACGCCGGGTTGGCATAGACCGCCGGCATGTCTGGACTGCGTGCGTCTGCGATGAGCATACCGTTGGGGCTTGCCTCAATGCCACGCTTGAGCAGGCGCAGCTCCGTATCCTGATCTTTGCGATCGGTAATGTCCCGGCAGATACCGTAGACGCCCACAATCTCACCCTGGATGGTGACCGGGAAGTTGGTGACCTCCAGAAAGTAGGGGTGGCCAGCTACGTGGTTGCCCATGGTTTCGTAGGTGAGGGCCTCACCGTTTCGGGCTCTGTCAAACGCCTTCTGGGTTAGTGCGCGGTATGCGGGTTCAACAAAGCGATTGAAGTGTAGGCCATACAAGCGATCTGCCGTATAGCCGGTAATGCGTTCCATCGCCGTGTTACAGCTCTGGAAGTGGCCATCCAGATCAAAGGTGTAGACACCATACGGATGGTTATTGAACAAGGCTTGGTGCCACTCGGAAAGGGCCAGATGGTCTTCAGCATCTCGTTGGCGCAGAATGGCCAGGGCAACCAGGGCAGCGCCCCGGGTGAGATTGCGCTGAGCTTCCGCGGTCGGGGTGGCCGGGGCGTGGTGGTAGGTGGCGAAGGTGCCCAGAAGCTCTTTTTTCGAGGTTAGAATTGGCATTGACCAGCAGGCAATCACTCCCTCTGCCTCGGCAATGTCATGGTAACCGTCCCAGCGGGGGTCCTTCTGAATATTTTCAGTAATAACCAGGTTTTTGGTGAAGGCCGCCGTGCCGCAGGTGCCCATGTTCTCAGCCACTGGAATATCCTGCATGGCCCGGAAAAAATCATCAGAAAACCGGCTGGTGGGCATCAGGCTCAGACTGTTGGTGTCCGGATGAAACCGCATGATGGAAACCAGCGCACCGGGCATCATGCTACCGACCCAGTCGGCTATCGCGTCCAGGGTCTGTTCCAGCGGGCGTTGCTGTGCGATCAATTCATGGATTTCCTGCTGCGCTTCCAGCACAAAAAATTCAATGTCGCTCATGATGCTGCACTCCGTTCTGAAGTGGGTACAAACCTCTCTCCTTAAATACTAAAAATTTTATAGACACAGTACATTAAAATAGTATGTTTTTCTCTTCTATTCGATCCAGAATCGAAAATTTATAATTTTATAATTTTAAAAATTTGAAACCGTTTTTATCAGTATAAACTCTAATTATTAGATAATAATCAGCAGGTTATTTTTTATTTCGGTTTTTCAGAGTGATTTCGTAGCCATGATTTTAGGTCGATTAAAAAATTTCAAGAATCGAATTTTGTCAGTTTTTTTCTGTTTTAAAATTATTTACGCATTGATAGTAATATTAAATCCAAATATTATCGACAATACAGGTTTAGAAACACTACATTTGCACTGTGAAAAGGCCTCAGAAAAAGTTGGCGTGAAAATGCAGCTATGATGTTGATCAAAGGTGGCAAGAAGTCTGTTGATACAGGTCGGCCAGTTTCGACAAAGGGGCCGAGAGCGCCTATGTTTTATTTGCGGGTTTTTTACGAGTTGGCTATCCCGGGTTTCATCGTAGATGTCGAAGCCGGTAGCAAGATCGTCGATGCCAACTGGGCTGCCATCGATGCGCTCGACACAATGCCGTCAAAAATTATTGGTGTTGCATTTGCTGAGTTGTTTGTTGTTAATTCCCCGGACAGTTGTCTCGACTACGACCAGTTGCCTTCAATTGGTAGCGAATTTACATGCCATTTCATGGAATCAGGTTCACAGTCTCGGTTATATCGCCACCGTCATTTGGTGGAAAATGCGTTTGCACGCTTGAAACATTTTCGTGGGCTGGCGACGCGCTATGACAAATTGAAACGCAACTATCAGAGCGGCGTCGCCATGGCTTGTGGGTTTTTATGGTTGCCGATGTAATGAAACGTCAACAGACCCTAGCAAAACCCTCACGTTTGATGGTGGAGGCGTGGATAGCCATTGGCTTATTAATAGCGACTCATACATTACCTTTGGCGCCAGCACAAACATAGTGTTGAAAAATGTAACCCCCAACAGCACGATTACCTGGAATGCAAAGGGCTACACGTCTGTAGGCGCAAGCGCAAATCTGATAGGCACTTTTTTGGCAGGTACCTATATCTCAACCGGAGCAAACACCACACTAAGAGGTATTGGTGGTGCTTGTGGGGGTCTGTACGCCACTGGGTACGTCACATTAGGCGCAGATAACTCAATTGGAGCGGCTGGTTGTGGGGCTCCATCAGCCGTAGACACAGACATAGACCACTATCAAATCATTCACGATGGCAAGGGTCTGACCTGCGATCCAGAAACCGTCACCATCAACGCCTGTACCAATGCCTATGACGGTTCTTGCACACTCAGCAGTGAAACCGTAACGCTAGACGTTACTGCAACGGGTTCTGGTTCGGTCACTGATCGTATCCGCTTTACCGGCACAGGCACTGCCCGCATTCCCTATACCTTCGCTGAGTCAGCCATTTTGTCGCTAGCAAATGCATCCATAGCCGCAGCGAACCCAACCGTCTGTTTTAATGGCAGTATAATCAGTTGCGACTTGGTTTTTGCTGAATCCGGCTTCTCTCTGACTATTTCGAATCATATTTCTGGCCAGGAGGTTCAAGCGTCGATTCTGGCTGTTAAAACCGGTGAAGAGGATCCTGGCCAGTGCGTGCCAGCGTTTACCGGTAAAAAAGACATCGAGTTCAACACTGTGCACCAGAACCCGTCAACAGGAACGCTAGCGGTTGAAAGCGGCGGCGATTTGCTAAGCGGCCATAGGCTGGCACTGGATTTTGATAGCACAGGCGCAGCCCGTTTTCCGATTCAGTACAAAGATGTGGGCCGTGTTTTGCTGAAGGCTCGGTACGAGGGTGCCGGTGAAGACGCGGGGCTGGTGATGCTCGGTGAAGGTACTTTTGTGGCTCGCCCGGATCATTTCGAGCTAGCCATACCGGGGAACAAGGCCGCAACTTCCGTGCAGGATGGCACTGCTTTTGTGGCTGCCGGTCAGGATTTTGAAATTCGGGTATCGTCAATCAACGCTCTTGGCGATGTGACGGCCAATTTTGGCCGGGAAACCTTGGCTGAATCTGTCCAGCGGAAGACAGCGCTGGTGGCCCCTGCCGATGGCGGCTCGCCGCCGTTAGCCGGTGCGTTTGGTGCGTTCGGTGAGGATTGCAGCGGTAATGCGGCCAGCGGGGGCAGGGCCTGCGGCCAGTTTCAGTGGCCCGAGGTGGGTATTGTCAGCATTATGCCATCGCTCCTGAGCGGCCGTTATCTGGGCACTGCCGATGTAGTCGGAGACCAGGTTGCGCACGTGGGCCGTTTTATCCCAGACTGGTTCAATATTGTGGTTGCTGAACACGGTGAGGTAGAGCCTTATTGCACGGCTTCCACGGCTTTTGCTTACATGGGACAGAATCTGCACTGGAAAACAGGCGTGCAACCGATGTTGACATTGGAAGCCTGGAACGCCAGCGGCGACGTGACCCGCAATTACACACTGGGCAATTTTCAACGCTTGTTGGCCACTGATCTGGTGCGCACTGCGGGGAGCTCGGATGTTACGGCCTTTGATGCTGCGGGCAATCTTTTCCCGGTATCTACAACTCTGGAACTGGGGGGGTGTCAGTCATTGGCCGCGGCCGGTTACAGTATCTATTTTCGCTCGATGACGAGATCACCTACAGCAAAACCACCCAATCCCGTGTCCTGCCACTGGCTCCGGACTATCGCATTGAGTTGACCGGGCTGGCAGATGCCGACGACGTCTCTTCGCCGCAACTGTCCGTGGCGATTGCCCCAAAGTTTCCGCTTGAAATGCGCTATGGCCGCTTGCAGATGGAAAATGTCTACGGACTGGAAACTTCCGACCTGAAAATGCCATTCCAGGCCGAGTTCTACACCTCCAGTGGCTTTATCATCAATAGCGCGGATGGGTGCTGGTCTTACAACACGGCGGCGGATGTCGCGTTAGACCAGAGTAATCTCAGCGGCGGCAACACATCTGTAATCGGAACATCCGGAACCCTCCTGGCAGGTGCTGCAGAGGAAGATGAGCAACTCATTCTGAAGGCGCCGGGCGCCAACAACCAGGGCGATGTGATTGCTACCTTCGCGGTGCCGCTGTGGCTACAGGGCGACTGGAATCAGGATGGCTTTCTGGAAAATCCCCAAGCCACCGCCACCTTCGGCGTCTACCGAGGTAACGACCGCGTTATCTACTGGCGCGAAGTGCTGAACAACTGAAGATAAGCGACCCTAACCCAGGGGACGGATTTGAAATCCGTCCCCTGTTTTCCCGTTCTTTATGTTGACTGCAATTCCAAATCGGCGCAGCAGGCTTGCACGAATCTGAGCACGGTTGCAGCGTCAAAGTGCGCAGCGGGCAGGCCCGGGAGATAGCCTATTTCTTCGAAGCGACGGCTGTCGATCTTGCTTTGCAGCCGCAACGCCATCCACTGGTCGGGAAATAGCCGGGTCTGCACCCGGGAAACAGCACGCAGCTGCACGTCCTCGTGCCGTGGGTCGGCGGCAATGATCGCAAAGCGTTCCTGCACTCGAAACGGTTCGCCTTCGAGTACCTGCACGAAATAGCCGTCCAGGAACAGCAGTGCTTACGAAAAGACGATGCGGAGGCGTTCCTGAGTCAGCTGCACCAGAGGTTGGATCGCTTTGGACTGTCGCTCAACGAGGACAAGACGAAGCTCATCCGCTTTGGACGCTTTGCCCGGAAGGACTGTGCGACAGCAGGGCTACCAAAGCCTGAGTCGTTCGATTTTCTGGGGTTCACGCACAGCTGTGCAGTCCTGCGTGATAGACGGACGTTCATGTTGCTGCGGCAAACATCTGTGAGCCGCACGCGACGAACGCTGCATAGCGTCAAGGACTGGTTATACCGAAACAGGCATCGGCCGGTTGGCGAGCAGAAACGCTGGCTGGCTGCAGTGATGCGGGGTCACCTGAACTACTTTGCCGTTCCAGGCAACGTCATCAGGGTGAGCCGCTTTCACACGGAACTTGGAAAGCTCTGGATGAAGGCGTTACGGCGCCGCAGCCAGCGCTACCGTCTCGTGTGGGCGCGCTTCAGTCAGTTCTTGCGAGACGCGCTGTCACAACCCAGAGTTGTGCATCCTTGGCCAAACAAACGATTTGACGGTATACACTCAAGATAGGAGCCGTGTGCGTGAGTAGCGCACGTACGGATCTGTGCAGGGGGTGCCGGGTGACCGGCATTCCTACTGCGACCGGTGTCTCGTCAGCGTGGGTGACGGCGTGTCGTAGAAGGACGTTTCTCAGCGCATCAACCGGTGGCTGTGAGTGCACTTTGCTCTGCTTGCTGGCCAGTTCAAAAGAGTCAGCATTGATAACTACTTGATGAGAAGCGTTCCTCTGGCCGCCGGCACCTGGTTGGACGCAGTAACAATTGTGCACGCCCCCGAACGGAGGTGGTTCATGGCGTGCTGCCAGTGTTTTTAAGGCACCGCTGGCTGGCCGTGCATTTTCAACTAGCATACAGAAAAAGTTCAGCGTACCAAGCTTGCCAAGACTGCAGATGTTCGGAATCTTGCGTCTATGCAAATTGCGGTACAAACGATATTCATTCCAGCTACTTCTTTTTTTATTTCTACAGTATGTAATTAATTACAAAATAATTACGCAAATATCGTAATTTCTTCCTGATAGAGTAGTCGGTGATGAAAAAGAACTCACAGGAGTAATAAATGACTTCGAAAAACAGCTATTCCGGCACCGAGACAGAGCAAGCAGCTAATTATGCACGCGCTTGACTCATCCAAGCGGATGACAAAACAGCGTTTAGCACACTACCTAGATGTTGCGCCCCCACGCATTTCCGAGGGTCTGCGCGGGGCATGGCGATTGAATGAAGATTTGAAGCAGAAGTTAATCGATAATTTCGGGCAACCCCGAGGTATCCCGGGTCGATATGTTCAGGCGGAGGTATCTGGTTCAATCTCTGAGTTTCTTGCCGAGGAAGCCGAGTTGTCTCGAAAGCGGCATCTTCAAACCGTTTTGAGTACGCTCTTTGATAGGGATTTTCTCCAGCGCCTCGCTGAGAGTGTTACTCCATGGCCAGAAGGAACTTATTCGCCACCTGTGTTGGCACCAAGACAAACCACCGAAATGTTGTCCAAGCTAGAGCGGTTCCTGTTGAGTCCAAAGTTTGCCGAGTGGTTCCACGCTTTGCGGCAGGGACATGAGAGGCTAAATAATGAGAAGGGTTCCTCGTATGACCTAGAGAGTTTTTTCTGGGCTTCAACCTATTACGACATTGAACTGATTGAAGAAATTTCGATTCCGGTGGGTAGCCCAGACCTTCCAAGTACTAATGGGCTACGAGAACATGCTAAGGCAGAGGGGCTAGCTTTTGAGAAAATTAACGCTTTAGATCTGGCGTCTGTCGGTGCTGCGCTTCTGGCGTTGCGTGAGGAAAAACACTACCGATCTGCCGGGCTTAATAAACCAGTCTCTCTGACCCAGTCATCCAAGCACAGGAGATGTGTTGAGGTAGAGGAATTTGTTCTCACCGGTAATCTAATTTGGACAGAAGAGAGTCAGTTTAAAAGCGCAAAGCGTGGTTTACCATTCGCTGAAAACGCGATTTTCCGAGTTTCAGGTAATCAGTTTCAAAAAACGATTTCGCCAACGTTTGAGAGGGATCGGCGTCTGGAGTTTCCCAGCTTGAAAGGACAGGCAAACTGGGATGTAGATTGCTGGAACACCTACCGTGTTGAATTGTTCCTTAGGCGTGATTGCAATTATAGCCTCGTAATAGAACTAGGCAATGATCAGTTGTCCTCGGTGCCTAATGGCTATCACTTCCCCCTGCGTAAAGTCGTTATTCCAAGCATCACTGGCCACTGTTCGGCGTCAACTATCCTGTCCGGTCGGACAGGATAGTTGACGCCGAACAGTCAACGGACTGCTGCTAATGTTCATTGGAGCATCCTTTTGGGGCTGGCTGGCGGATTACGGATTACCTGCCAACATACTGCTTGGTATCGGTGCCCTGACACTGGTTTTCGATATCCGTGACTATTCGCTGGATCCAAAGCCCAAATCGCTGCTCCTTGGCGGGATGGTGCTGCCTGTATGGCCGTTATTTAGATTCTGGGTAAGATCAGCGTGATGTTCGTAGAGGTGTGCTGGTGGTGAAGAATTAAAAAATTGGGACAATTTTGGGACATAAAAAAATCAGCCACCGTTAAGTGACTGATTCTTTTATACGAATATGGTCGGGACGGTAGGATTTGAACCTACGACCCCTTGCACCCCATGCAAGTGCGCTACCAAGCTGCGCTACGCCCCGATTTGCTAATTTATGCCTATCCAAAACGATATTTTGGTGGCACAGGCCAATGAGACTTAAAGAGGAATCTCAGTGGCTTAGCGGGAGCGAATATTACACGAGCAAATTCCAAAAAGAAACACCAACCGACGAAATTGTGCGGGTTTTGGCGCGCGTTAACGTAATTTGGTTTCCCGCAGTTTGCGCACGAATTCGGATGGAGCGAAGCTGTCCGGATCGGATACTCCCCAGTACTTGTCGGATACGGTCAGGCCGGTGTCGCCTTTTATAAGCTCAAGCGGCGCCGCTCGGGTTCCATCTTCGCCGCCATCCACGACGATAAAGTCAGGTCGCCTTCCGGTTTTCAGCATGGCTTTTACAAAGACACTGGCGTTGTAAGGCTTTTTGCAGGCCTTGCCGATCAGGATACGGAAATCACTGCTTTTGATATCGCCGGACGCCATGGAGTGATTCATCCATTCGAATCCTTACCATACATTTCAAGCTGGGAGCCATGCGGTTGCTTATCCAGAATATTCTTGGCCCGCTGATCCCGTGAGGGCAGTGAAAAACGCCATTGACGTGTAGATCAGAGATAACGGAAGCGACATGAAAAAGGTCACAACACAAAGAATGTAGACGGTGTAACGAACAGGTACCGGGTTCGTTAACTTGGGCATTAAGCGTGCCTCCTTAGGCGAGCGGAGGGTTGGGAGGTTGATTTACGCTCTCTATGGGCAGGGAGGTGACTTTGATATATGAAGCACAAAACTATAAACTGGTTTTTTCGCAAATCTTGAGAGTACCGATTTAACCGCACAAACTGACGAAGTTCAATGATGTTTAAAGTAGTTCAACGAAGGAGGCTCCACTGTGGGCAACATTGTTAAAGACGATTATCAAACCGACTATGTGGTAGGACAAGACAACATCGAGAAGTTTGGTTTTGACATACACAACGTTGTGTTCCCGGTGACAGCGCTGCTTATCGTCCTGTTTGTCGTAGGAACACTGATTTTCCCCACAGCGTCAGGGGAGTTGCTTGCTAGCGCCAAAAACGGTGCTATCGCAACTTTCGACTGGGTCTTTCTGCTCAGCGCAAACTTTTTCGTTCTTCTGTGTCTCGCTCTGATCGTCATGCCGGTCAGTAAAATCCGTATAGGCGGTCAGGACGCCAAGCCGGAATTCTCCCGGATCTCCTGGTTTTCGATGCTGTTTGCGGCCGGCATGGGCATTGGCCTGATGTACTGGGCCGTGGCCGAGCCGGTGGCTTACCTCACCGACTGGTATGGCACCCCGCTGGGCGTTGAGCCCAATACGCCGGAAGCCGCGAGGTTGGCCATGGGTGCGACCATGTACCACTGGGGCATGCATCCCTGGGCAATCTACGCCATCGTAGGTCTTTCCCTGGCATTCTTCACCTATAACAAGGGCTTTCCCCTGACGATCCGTTCGGCTTTCTTCCCGATCCTGGGTGACCGTGTCTGGGGCTGGCCTGGCAACGTCATCGATATCATTGCGGTTCTGTCAACCATCTTCGGTCTTGCCACCTCCCTTGGTTTTGGTGCCCAGCAAGCAGCAGCCGGTCTGGCCTTTTTGTTTCCCGAAGCGATCGAGGGCGGTCTCAACGTTCAGGTTGGCATCATTGCCGGTGTTACGGCCGTTGCTACCCTTTCCGTCATTCGCGGTATTGACGGCGGCGTAAAGCTGTTGAGTAACATCAATATGATCATTGCTGGCCTATTGCTGACGTTTGTCTTCTTCGCAGGTGCAACCCTCGGAATCATAGAGCAGATGTGGATCACTACTGCGTCCTACGTTGGCAACATGCTGCCCCTGAGCAACCCCTTCGGTCGTGAAGAAGATACCACCTGGTTCCATGGCTGGACGGTGTTCTACTGGGCATGGTGGATCTCCTGGTCACCCTTCGTCGGTATGTTTATCGCCCGGGTCTCCAAGGGGCGCACGGTTCGCGAGTTCGTAATTTCGGTTTTGTTGGTCCCCACCGTGATCACTATTGTCTGGATGAGCACCTTTGGTGGCAGCGCCCTGGCGCAAATTGAGGCAGGCGTGGGTACGCTTGCGAGCGAAGGCTTGACTGACGTGTCTTTGGCCATGTTTCAGATGCTTGAAAATATCCCCTTTACCGCGATTACTTCCTTCATGGCCATAATGCTGGTTCTGGTGTTTTTCGTGACATCATCGGACTCAGGTTCGCTGGTTATCGACAGTATCACCTCTGGCGGTAGAATCGATGCCCCCAAAACCCAGCGTATTTTCTGGGCGGTTACGGAGGGCATGATTGCAGGTGTATTGCTGTTTGTGGGCGGCGCAGATGCCTTGAGCGCGCTGCAAGCCGGCGCGGTCAGTGTTGGTCTGCCGTTCACCTTCGTGCTGTTGGCGATGAGCTATAGCTTGATGAAAGGATTGAACCATGAGCGCCGCCTGCTGATTGCAGAAGGCAAAATGACGTAACCAAGGAAGGCCGACGATTAGCCGGCCCTTTTCACTGCTAATACCTTTAGCGTTTAAATAAAAAAGCAAGAAAAACAAAAAAGGGGCCTTCTTCAAAGGCCCCTTTTTTGTTGCAACCAGTTTTATTACAGCCCATTGCTATAAATATCCAAACGCCGCCGTAGCATACTTGACCCATTTCTCGGGCGAATAGTGCGGTCTTCGCAGCGCCTCCACTTTCTGCAACCGTGGCCTGAGACCCCGGCTCACCATCTGGATTGCCAACCCGGGGCGAGTATTGAGCTCCAGCAGCAGCGGTCCCTGCTAGACAATGGCAACATCAGGTGCACCGCCCAATGAATAGAGCCCGGCAAGAATATTCGAGAGGTGGCAAAACCGATGCACCCACAGCCCAGCGTGTATTCTGGGTGGTGATGGAAGGCGCAATCGCCGCGGTGTTGATATTCGGCGGCGGTGATGGTGCACTCGGAGCTATTCAGGCTGTTTCGATCAGTGCCGGGCTTTTGCACGAATGCCGATGTGCTCTAGCGCTTGTGAAATTCTTCCATTGCAAAGCGAGCGCGGTCACCGGGGGTGAAGTGGGGGCGTTTCAGATTTTCAATGGCACGCAAGCGCGGCAGTAGGCCGCAGCCGTTGGCCATTTGAATGGCCAACCCGGGGCGCGCGTTCAACTCCAACAGCAGCGGGCCTTCGTCCACATCCACCACCAGGTCTACGCCCATATAGCCTAGCCCGGTCGCTTCATAGCAGCGGGAGGCCATTTCCAGCATTTCATCCCAGGCGACAATATGGATATTGCCCAAAGATAAGCCGGTGTCCGGGTGCAGAAGAATGGGGCGATTGAACTGAACCGCGTTCAGACTTTTCCCTGTGCCGATGTCTAGTCCTACGCCTACAGCTCCCTGATGTAGGTTGGCCTTGCCGTCTGACGCTTTGGTGGCAAGCCGCAGCATGGCCATTACCGGGTAGCCTTGAAACACAATAATGCGGATGTCTGGTACGCCCTGAAACGAATAGCGCGCCAGATCCGGTGTGGACTGCACCAGGTTTTCGACAATGGCCACGTCAGAGGCGCCTGCCAGCGAATACAGCCCCGCCAGAATGTTGGTCAGGTGCCGTTCAAGCACATCTACGCCAATACGGGCGCCGGAGGCTTTGACGAATTCGTCGCCATCGCGCCCGGTGACGACGGTGATGCCCTTACCCCCAGAACCCTTGGCAGGCTTTATGGCAAAGCCGGCCAAATCCGCAGACAGTTCACGGAAGTGGGAAATTTCGTGTTGTTGGCTAACAATCTGCAAAAGGCGCGGTGTTTTTACACCGTATTCAGCCACCACCAATTTGGTTTTCAGCTTGTTGTCGACCAGCGGGTAGGAGGACCGATCGTTGTAGCGGGCAATATAGTCTACATTGCGCCGGTTCATGTTCAACATGCCCAGGCGGTTCAACGTAAACGGTGATATCCAGTCCATATTAGTCGTACACCTTCATCGGTGTGAAACGGCGCAGTTCGCTGAGTTTGTAGCCGGTGTAATTACCCATTAGCAGAATCAGGCCCAGAATAACCAGGTGCAATTCGGGGAAGTTGAAGGTCAGGTGTCCGGCTAAAGGTGCGCTCATCAACAGGTAGGCGCAAATGGCGACAAACAGACTGCCTGAGCCTTGTCTCATGACTTCCCGCGCGCCTTCTTCTTCCCACAAAATCGACATTCGCTCAATGGTCCAGGCGATAATAACCATAGGGAAGAAAGTCACCGTCATGCCGGTATTAAAGCCCATCTGATAACCTACAACGCTCAAACCGGCGGTAATGAATATCACCAGGATGATCAACGCCGAGATCCGCGAAACCAGCAGCAGGTTCAGGCTGGAAAGGTAGCTGCGCATCAACAGGCCAATGGCGACCACCGACAAAAATGCCACCAGCCCGGGTATCAAAGTGGTCTGCACAAACGCTACCGCAATCAGTACTGGCATGAAGGTGCCGGACGTGCGAATACCGATCAACATGCGCATGAAGGCCACCACCAGTGCCCCCAAAGGCAAAAGCAGCAGCATGCGGAACATGCCCTGTTCTTCAATCGGCAGTTCGTAAAAACTCAGAAAGCCGAGGCCGGTCTCTTTAGATTGCATGGCTGCCAGCTGGATGGCGGGAATGGTCTGGCGCAGCATAGAGAAGCTGATTTCGGAGTTGGCGCCGCCTACTACGTCCAACAGCGACGCGGATCCCTGGCGCCACAACAACAGATCTTCGGGCACGCCCTGTTCAGCGGTGCGGGGGTCAAAGGTTAGCCATTTTTCGCCGGTGTGAATTTGCAGGAACGCCAGCAGCGGTTGGCGCCGGCGAGCATCTTCCAGCTTCAGGCCATCGGCGGCGCGAGCGGGTATGCCAGAGAAGTTCAGCATGTCGACCAGTAGGTCGAGATAGTTTTCGCCGGCAATCAGAAGGGTGGTGTTCTGGGTGCCGGTGTCTGGTTGCATCAGCCGGATCAGCTCACGGGTCATGCTTTGTGGGTTACTGGAACGTTGCCTGGCCTGCTCCAGTATTTCCCGAACAGCGGTGGCTTCGGGTTCTTCCCAAAACACGGTGCGCGCCACCGGTTTTACTTTGGCGGGTAAGCTGCGCACGTCTGGGTCTGGTATCAACTGGACTTTGTAGTACAGCGTTTGTGGACCGGTCACATCCCGTTTAGTCCACTCGGCGCGGCGCATGCCACCTTGTTCTAGAATAGAAAAGCCGTAGCCAGGGGAGGCGGCTAGTTCGCTCAGGGTATGAAAACCCGGGGGCTGATCGGGCACGTTCAGTGCCGCCGTCACGGAGCCGCCTGTGGCGTCAAAATCCACCCGTGCCTCTACCATCCACACCGGCCGTTGTTCGCCGGTCAGCCAGGGAATTCCCAGTTCAATGTGGCGCCACACCGCCAGGGAAATGCCGGTGGCAATAATCAGAAAAATAGCGATGTAAAAGGGTGTGCGCGATCGGGTACTCATAATGTACCGCCGTTGACCATGGTGTCGGGCAGTTCGGTTGCAAACTCTTTGCCGACATCAATCAACATCACATCGCGCAGTACGTTGCGGCCAATCAGCACTTGATGGGTAAGGTGCGAACGGTCGGTCAGGGTGAATTCGGCCACTTGTGTGTGGTTACCTATAACAAATTGCAATTCCACCACCACACGGCGTTCAGGGTCCTCGACGTTTGATTGAAGAATTCTCACCCGTCGCGAGACTTCTTTTTCCAGTGTTAGCAGCTCTTCGCTGCCGGGCTCTTTGTCACCAGGCTCTTTATTTCCAGGAACCGGCACATCAAAGCGTACCCAGTTGCTGCCGTCGCGCTCGAATCGCACAATATTTCGCGCGTCAATAGAAGAAGTTTCGGCGCCGCTATCGATACGGGCGTTGTAAACGGTTTCCGCTGCGGTCAGGAAGAACTTTTCAACTCCGCCCACAATGAGTTTGCCTTTGAGCTGACTGGCCACGGCCTTGGCTGCGGTAGCCGCGGGGCAAGCCCGCTGTTTCGGCACGGGGGGCATTCTGGTGCTTTAACTTGGGCGCTTATGGCTTGCAGAATGGTTTCGGTCGATGCGGTTTGATCGTTGATTGCTTGCTCGAAGCGTACCTTGGCGTTGTTCTCTATGGTGACCAGCGTAGCCCGCTGGTTTTGCACCGAGGTGTTCACGGTTTCCAGATTGGATTTGGGTACCATAAAGTACTGATCTGCCGAACAGCCGGCCAGGCTAGTTAGTATCACCAACAATGGCAGCGCCAAGTGGACGTTGCCACCAGGCTTTGACCCCATGAAACCCTTGAAACCCATGAACTACCCCCGAAGGAAATGACAAAAAAGTGCCTGAACTGACAGGTCAGCGGCACGAAATGATTGTGTGATGGTGTTTCGGCGCAGTATACAGCAACTCACGGTAGCGATTTGTTTACAGATGATTAAGGCAACGTGTACCCCGCCAGCAACAATGGCAAACGAATAGGTTAAACTTGTCAGCGAACTGTACCAATGATAATACCGCAGGAGTAAACGCCCGTGCTTGAAACCTTCAGCCAATGGGTGGCTGACCAACCCGTGCTTGTACTCTCGCTGATGGCGGCGATTTCTATTCTGGTACTGATATTAGCCGGATTGCTGCTGCGTGCCGGGCAAAATAACCGCCACCTGCTCGCCGACTACAACGATTTGAAACTGGCATTAAGAGAGCAGCAGATAATGCTGGCCCATGAGCGCCAGTCGGCGGCGGAGAAACTGGCGCTTCTGGAGCATAACCGCGATGCGTTAAAACAGGAATTCGAGAATCTGGCGAACCGTATATTTGATCAGAAAAGCGAGCGCTTCAGTCAGCAGAACCAGAGCAGTATGGATACGCTGCTAAAACCGTTTCGTGATCAACTCAGCGATTTCCGACAGCGCGTGGAAACGGTACACACCACCGAAACTCGCGACCGCCAGGCGCTGCGCAGCGAAATAAAATCGTTGCAGGAGCTTAACCGCCAGATTACCGAAGAAGCCTCCAATCTGACGCGAGCTTTAAAAGGCGATAAAAAAATACAGGGTAACTGGGGCGAGTTGATTCTGGAGCGGGTGCTGGAAAGGTCTGGGTTGCGTAAAGGTATTGAATACGAAACCCAGGGCAGCTACCGCGACAGCGATAATCAGCTGCTGCGGCCAGACGTAGTGGTGCATCTTCCGGATAGCCGCAACCTGGTGGTAGATTCCAAGGTGTCGCTGGTGGCTTACCAGCAGTGGGTTATCAGCGACGAAGGCAGCGCCCGTGATGCGGCGCTGAAGCAGCATATGGACGCCGTGCGCAATCACATTTGCAGTCTGAGCGATAAAGATTACAGCCAGCTCAACGGTTTGCGTTCACCGGATTTTGTGCTGTTGTTTATGCCCATTGAACCGGCTTTTGTGGCGGCTTTTCAGCATGACGACAGCCTGTTTTCAGAAGCCTTCGAGCGTAAGATTATTGTGGTGACGCCCACCACCTTGTTGGCCACTCTGCGCACCATCGAAAACATCTGGCGTTACGAGCGCCAGAGCCAGAACGCCCGACTGATTGCGGAACGGGCGAGCGCAGTTTACGATAAATTACGGGTGTTTGTAGAAGCTATGGAACGCCTTGGCGGCCAGTTGCATACCGCTCAGGGCAGCTACGACAGTGCGATGAATACCCTGACCCGCGGCCGCGGCAACCTGATTTCACAAGCCAACCGCTTTGTAGAATTGGGAGTGCGGGTGAAAAAAGAACTGCCCAAAGCCGTCACCGAACAGGCCGAAGTCGACCCTGAAACCGACTCCGACCTTGATTCCGGTTTTGACTCAGAGCCCGCCCTTGGCCCTAACAAGAGCGTCTCCGATACGCCAGGGCACACGGAGCCGGACGCCGGCGAATCCATTAAGGAAAACAGTTATGGCAGCAACACCGTGTGAACTACCAACACTAAATCGAAGATTTTGAGTTGGCATCTGGGTAAACCTACTACGCGGCGTTCTGATGCGCAGTATTTTCCCTTCTAATAACGACGGATTTGTGTGGCATAAGATCCATCATTATGGGGTTGGACACACACCCCTTACAGGCTAGCCCTAAGGCCTCACCCGTTGCTTTTCTGAGGATATTAAGAGCGCCGTTGATGTCGGCGTTTATGATCCCGTGTTTGCTTTGATACAACCCTCGGCGGATTCGCTTTCCGCTGAACAGTGGTACGACGTTTTCAGGATTGTTGCCGTAAACCGGCATGAAATCATTATTCAAGGCGGAGGCTTTGGAGGTGTACGACTCCTCCTGAATGACGGTGGTTATGCCGAGAGCTTGGCACTTATATTGGATTTGAGAAATCAAAATTGAGTGCGGAATACCGACAAATTTCTGGTTGTTCACGCGGCCAATATTGACGTCTTGTTTCCAGTGTTTGTTATAACCGATAACCAGTGTGCCGATATTGTTTTCCAGGCAATAAGAGGCAACCTTGCTGGACGCTCTGTGCAGCAGGTCTTTTATCCGGCGAGTGCGCTTATTGGTCACGGCGCGAATGTGGGCGTATTTGCCTTGGGAGCGAAGTTTGGCCACACGTTTGTTGTACCAGGCATTGATCGATTTCAGCGCTTTACCGTTGATCAGAACAGGACGAACGCCCGGCTGATCGGTTGCGAGTGCGATAAGGTTGTTGATGCCTAAATCGATCCCAGCCTTGCGGGATTGGTCGAGAAGACGGCAAAAGTTGCCCGCCTCCACAATTTTTGATTCGTTGTAGATGATTTCGATAATGAAGCAGTTGCCCCTGGGTACAATTCTGACTTCAAGCGCAACGGTGTCGCCGACAGACGCGTTCCATTTTTGTGAAAACCGAAACTGCGTTTTGATCGGTGGCAATACACCGTTGGCAAAATACAACGTGCCGTCAACAAACTTGAAGCCGTTTCGTCTAATGTGCACGGTGGCCGCTTTGTGGGCATAACCAGGCTTCTTCGGCTTGGCCTTGAAGTTGGAAGGCATCTTCTTGTACGCCCGCAGAGACGCAAAATAAGAGGTCCATTCCTGGCCGACAATCTGCGTGCTTCGCTGGGCAATAGCCGCTGGAAGCTTGGTGTACAGTTCCGAGTTGTTTCTTTTGAGCCATTTGTCAGCGTCGCGATGCGACAGCCTCTGATCTTTGCCGTCAGGATGGTGCTGCATTAGATAAGAGGTGGCGTTCTTTATCCTGCGAACAATCTGAGTGCAAACGCTGGCCCCGCGAAACGCCTCGTGATTCCTCCGAATGAGGATTTGCTGGGTGCGAATGTGGGTTGATTTCTCGTTGTCCATGTTAATAATATTACGACCTGACCAAATTGGTGTCAATCATTTATACAGTCGTATTTTTCGATGAAAAGAAGTCGCAATTCGCGTGTATATCGAAAGCCAAGACCGTCCCAAATAATCGCTATCCATCCAACACTAAATCAAAGATTTTGAATTGGAATTCCGCTCATTTCGTTAAACGAGGCCCAGGCCTCGCTTGAGGCGTATGTCACCCGCGCAGGCAAAGAGGGCCAGTACTACACACAGTCGCTGGAGCGCATTACGGAGATAGAGAATCTGCGCAAAGATCGCGCTGTGGCAGCGGTGACCAATAATCCGGCCGTGTTGTCGCAGCCGCGAATAGCCACCATTGAAGCCGCTGAAGGGCAAAGTGCAGCTGATCTGAAAAAACTGTATTTGGCAGACAGCGAGGAGCAGGCGTTATTGATGCACCTGAACAGTGTTTTGCAGTTGTCAGGTTGGCGCGAAGACAAAACCTTTGTGCAGTTGGATCAACCAGCAGACATTCGCTACCAGGTTGAAAAACGCAACAGCAGCCTGCTGGTCCAGCAAATTACCCGTCAGCAAGGCACTATGCTGCGCAAAAGCCAACAGATTGACGTTTATGGCATTAGCCCGTTGGTAAAATGGGATTGCGAACCAAGCCTGGCCACTTGCTGGGTGTATGACCCAAGGGACGGCTCGCGGTTGTTTCAGCTAGGCGCTAATCAAGGCCAGGCGGAAGACATTGCCCGCACGCTGGGGCGTCTTATCCGCAACTTGCAGGCCGCCGGCAGGCAGGTGGCCTTGCCACCTGTGTCCGGTTAAGCGCTGTTTCAGCAGGCTCAGCTAAAGCGTGAGAAGTCTGGCTTACGCTTTTCTACAAAGGCGCGAAAGGATTCGGCCGCCTCCGGCGACTTCAGGCGTTCGCCGAACAGCGCGCCTTCTACCCGCATGGTTTCTTCCAGAGCCTCCCGATTTGGCCGTTTTAGCAGCTCTTTGGTAGCCCGAATGGCCGCTGGTGCCTGTGCCGCCAGTTTCTGACAGGCCTCCCAGGCTACCGCTTCCGTGTCTTCAGGTTCGCACACGCGATTGATGATACCCAGGCGTAAAGCCTCTTCCGCACTAAAACGACCACCCAGCATCAGCAGTTCAGCAGCCCGTACGCGGCCAATCCACATGGGCAGTAAAATGCTTGAGCCACCTTCGGGACAAAGGCCAAGGCTGGCAAATGGCATTTGGAAACCGGCGTTGGTGCCTGCCATCACCATGTCGCAGTGCAGCAACATAGTCGTGCCAATGCCTACCGCCGGCCCGTTAACCGCCACAACCACCGGTTTGGTAGCGTTAACCAGCACAAACAGGAAACGGCCCACCGGGGTTTCGCGGAAATCACCGGGCAAGCCCTTGGTGAAATCGTTGAGATCGTTGCCGGCGGTGAAACACTCATTGCTGCCGGTAAACAGAATGCAGCGAATGTCCTTGTCGGCTTCGGCCTGATCGATTGCGTCGGCCATGCTGGTGTACATAGCGTGGGTAAGGGCGTTCTTGCGCTCCGGGCGATTCAGGCGAACGATTAAAACCTGGTCCTTTTTCTCAATCAGAATAGGGTCTGTCACGGTGTCTCCCGATACTTCTTTGTTAGTTTGCAATGCATCTTAACCGCTTTTCATCGCATTCTTCACGAATTTTAGCGCTTTTGAGTAATCAACAGGCGCAACGAATTGGCCGACGGTCGGATCCCGCGCGTGGATGAATTTCTGGTAAACTTTGGCTTTCGATTTGCCAATATACTCTTATAACGACCGTTGATGAGGCGACTATGACCACCCTGATCCGCCAGGAAGACCTGATTGAAAGCGTAGCCGACGCGCTGCAGTTTATTTCCTACTATCACCCGAAGGATTTTATTCAGGCGGTGTACGAGGCCTATAAGAAAGAAGAATCTCAGGCGGCTAAAGACGCTATGGCGCAGATTCTGATTAACTCGCGGATGTGCGCCGAAGGCCACCGCCCGATCTGCCAGGATACCGGTATTGTGACGGTGTTTGTGAATGTCGGCATGAACGTGAAGTGGGATTTTGAAACCTCGCTGGACGATGCCATCAACGAAGGCGTACGTCGCGCCTATACCCATCCGGACAACATGCTGCGTGCGTCGATATTGGCCGACCCGGACGGCAAGCGCGAGAACACAAAAGACAACACACCCGCGATTATTCATTACAAAATTGTGCCGGGTAACACCGTAGACATTCACGTGGCGGCCAAGGGCGGTGGTTCTGAAGCCAAGTCCAAGTTTGCCATGCTGAACCCGTCAGATTCGGTGGTGGACTGGGTGCTGAAGATGATCCCGCAAATGGGCGCAGGTTGGTGCCCGCCGGGCATGCTGGGGATTGGTATTGGCGGTACCGCTGAAAAAGCCATGGCAATGGCGAAAGAGGCGCTGCTGGAACCCATTGATATTCACGAACTGAAAGCCCGCGGCGCGTCAAACCGCGCTGAAGAGCTGCGTCTGGAACTGTTCGAAAAAGTAAACGAGCTGGGCATTGGTGCCCAGGGCCTGGGCGGCCTGACCACAGTGCTGGATGTGAAAGTGAAGGATTTCCCCACCCACGCGGCCAACAAGCCGGTGGCGATTATTCCTAACTGCGCAGCCACCCGCCATGCGCACTTTGTGCTGGACGGCAATGGCCCGTCACTGCAAACCCCGCCGAGCCTGGATGACTGGCCGGAAATTACCTGGGAAGTGGGTGAGAACGTGCGCCGGGTGAACCTGAACACCGTGACTCCGGAAGACGTAAAAGACTGGCAGCCAGGTGAAACCGTTCTGCTGTCGGGCAAGATGCTCACCGGCCGTGACGCCGCCCACAAAAAAATGGTGGACATGATCAACAACGGTGAAGAGCTGCCGGTGGATATGAAAGGGCGCTTTATTTACTACGTTGGCCCGGTGGACCCGGTGCGCGAAGAAGTAGTTGGCCCCGCAGGCCCCACCACAGCGACTCGCATGGATAAGTTCACCCACACCATGCTGGAAAAAACCGGCCTGACCGGCATGATAGGTAAAGCCGAGCGTGGTCAGGCGGGAATTGATGCCATTCGCGAATTTGGTGCGGTGTATCTGATGGCGGTAGGCGGTGCGGCCTACCTGGTGTCAAAAGCCATCAAACACGCCGAAGTGGTGGCCTTCCCGGAACTGGGTATGGAAGCCATTTACGAATTCGACGTGGAAGACATGCCGGTGACGGTTGCGGTGGATTCCCGCGGATCTTCTGTACACCAAACAGGGCCGGCTGAGTGGCACAAGAAGATCATCGCCGCCAAGGCTGTCGAAATCTAAAAGGGGACAGATTTCAAATCTGTCCCGGCGTTACGCTCAGCTCGAACAGCTGATGCTCATGCCCTTGCCCCAATCCGGGGGCAGGGCAGCGTAGCGTTCTTCGTACTGGGTTTGTTCATCAAACGGCTTCTTTAATACCGCCAGCAGCTCCTCCAGCGGCTGATAATCCCCGTTTTGCGCCTCCAGAATCACCTGCTGTGCCAAATAATTACGCAAAATGTACTTCGGGTTTACCCGGCCCATTGCGTCTTCCCGGGCATC
Source organism: Marinobacter sp. LV10R520-4 (assembly GCF_002563815.1). NCBI lineage: Bacteria > Pseudomonadati > Pseudomonadota > Gammaproteobacteria > Pseudomonadales > Marinobacteraceae > Marinobacter > Marinobacter sp. LV10R520-4. The sequence continues at coordinate 2,985,057 of NZ_PDJM01000001.1, forward strand.
GTGAGCCTGAGTTTCCTGCTTCAGCCTTTGTTCGTAACGGCCCAGCCAGGCATCTGCAATGGCGCGGTCGGTAAACAGGTCGCGCACCGGCCCGTGGCCGCGGCCATACAGCGTCGACAGGCCGCGGAAGAAGCGGGTGAAGTCGACCTTCTGTTCTTGCAACATGCTGAAGGTGTCCATAATCAGGTTCATGTCGCTATCATCTTCCTGCTGCAGTCCGAGTTTGTCCCGCATGTTTTGCAAAAAACGCGTGTTGTAGGCGCTTTCATAGTGTTTTAAACCTTCGTGTACGGCGTCTTCACCCATCACCGGTAATAATGCTCGCGCCAGGTAATGACAGTTTTCGAAGCCCATCTGCGGCTGGCGGTTGTAGGCGTAGCGGCCGCGCTCGTCGGTGTGATTACAGATGTAGCCGGCGTCAAAATCGTCCATAAAGGCGTAGGGGCCGTAATCGAAGGTGTCGCCAATAATCGATATGTTATCGCTGTTCATAACGCCGTGGCAGAAGCCCACGGTTTGCCAGTCTGCGATCAGCCGCGCGGTGCGGCCCACCACGGTTTCGAGCCAGCGCTGATGGCGCTCGGGTTCCGGCAGTGTGATCAGCTCCGGAAAATGCAGCGATATTACGTGCTCCAGCAGGGTTTTTACGGTGTCGGGGCCCTGGTGATGAGCGGCAAATTCGAAGTGGCCAAACCGGATGTGGCTGTGAGCTACCCGCATTAGCGTTGCGGCGGTTTCAATGGATTCACGGCGTATCGGGTCTTTGGCTTTCACCATAAACAGTGCGCGGGTGGTGGGAATGCCCAGCCCGTGCATGGCTTCGCTGCAAAGGTATTCACGAACGGTAGAGCGCAGCACCGCGCGGCCATCGCCAAAGCGGGAGTAGGGCGTCATGCCCGCACCTTTCAGGTGCCAGTCCCAGCGCTGACCGTTTGGTGCGATGGTTTCCCACAGCAACAGTCCGCGGCCGTCGCCCAGATCCGGGTTGTACATGCCGAACTGGTGGCCGGTGTACTTCATGGCGACCGGTTCCATGCCGTCCAGCAGCTCTGAGCCACCACCGACCTTTTCCCACTGGGCAGGGTTGTTACTGTGAAAACCCAGTTCCCGCGCCAGGTCGTGATTAAAACACACCATTTTTGCGTCTTTAAGCGGGCTGGGTTGCACGCGGGTGAAGAAGCTCTCCGGGAGTTCCAGGTAGCGATGCTCTATGCGAAAACCGTTGCTACTCATAAAACTGATACTCCCGTCTGGCATGAATTCTGAAAAAATAAAATTGTGTGTTCATCATCGTATCAGCAACAGGAATCTTAACGTGGCTTCCCGTGCTTTTAAACCAACTATTGATGCCCTGACTGAGCGGGAAGGGCTGTCTCGCACGGAAGCCGTATCAGAGTGTCTGGTTGTCTAATCGCGAGTAGGGCAAAATGCCTTCATGCCCAAAACGCCTGCCCTTCGAAAACCCAGAATACTCCTGCTCTCGGCCTATGACGCAGGCAGCCATCGTCGCTGGAGAGAGCAGTTGGTGCTCAGCCAGCCGGAATTTGAATGGCATGTGCTTGCCCTGTCGCCGAGATTTTTCCGCTGGCGGATTCGAGGTAATGCGTTGACCTGGCTGAACGAACCGCTGTTGAAGGAGCCTTGGGATCTGCTGCTGGTAACGTCTATGGTCGACCTGGCGTCGGTCCGGGGTTTTCATCCGAACCTGGCCCATACGCCGGCGCTTCTGTACATGCATGAAAACCAGTTTGCCTATCCGGCATCCGATGGGCAGCACAACAGCATTGACCCCCAAATGGTGAACCTATACAGCGCTATTGCGGCCGAGGCTATTCTGTTCAACAGCGACTGGAATCGGCGAAGCTTTCTTGAGGGTATTCAACAACTCTTCCGGCGATTGCCCGATGGTGTCCCGAATGGAACCCTCGAACTCATTGCCGTGAAATCCCGGGTTCTGCCGGTCCCCATCGATGACCATGTGTTCCTCAACGAAGCGGAGCGCCAGAACCCTGAGGCGGGCGAGCGTTTATGGCGCAATGGCCTTGAGCTCGGGCCTGGTGAATCACCTCTAAGGATTGTGTGGGCGGCGCGCTGGGAATACGACAAGGGCCCTGACCGACTGCTTGCGATTCTGCAGGAACTTGAGCGCAGAGCGGTGAATTTTCAGGTGTGTGTCCTTGGTGAAAGTTTCCGCAAAGTCCCCGAAGCCATGACGACTATCCAACAACAGTTTGCCCATCGGCTTGTGCAGTTTGGATATGCCTCGAGTCGCATCGGTTATTACGAGTGGCTGGGGAGTGCAGACGTGATTCTTTCAACTGCGTTACATGAGTTTCAGGGGTTGGCGGTGCTTGAGGCTGTGGCGGCTGGTTGTGTGCCCATTGTGCCGGCAAGGGAAGCTTATCCGGAGTTGTTTGCAGCGGAATACTCGTATCCGGACTGTGGCGACGACATTCCGGCCGAGGCGGCTCATGCAGCGGCGTTGATTGAAAAGCAGGCTATGGATGGCCGTGGTGAGCGATTACGTGGTGAGCGATTAACAGTGCCAGATGTGCAGCGCTTCAGCCTCTGCACATTGAAGCCGATATATAAGGCGTTACTGTCAGAGGTTATCTTTTGAAGCCGTGAATATCGAGTTCTTGCGAGAGAATGCCGCCATTCACGGCCAGGTTTCCGGCACAACAAACACCCGGTCTGCTTCCAGCCAGTTTCCCGTTTGGTGATCTGGCCGCATTATGGCGAACAGCTGCGGAACCACTTTGCTTTCCACACGTTCCAGCGCTTCCAGAACATGTTCGATATCCGGCTGTTCGCTTTGACACCAGTTGCCAATCCAGTGAGGTTTGTTGAGTACAACCCAATGTGATGTGTTCAGGGCTCTTGCGTCATGGGCGTACATCCAGCGCCCGCGCAAATGGTCGGCTGGAACATAACCCGGCGTTACCACGGGCTGGTCGTCTGGGTAGAAAAGATACCCCGGCATAAATATTCGCGGAGTCAGTGGGCCTGTTATATGGGATTCTGTGAGCAGGGCAAGAGTTTCCGGTAGTTGTGTGCGGCGGCTCTGTTGTTCCAGCAGGCTGGTTGTTTTTATGTCCAGCCGGTCATGAGCATTGGGGCCGTACCAGAGCTTTGAGCCGGTGAGTTCTGAAACGCCGAGATAAAACTTGATAGCGATCTCGTGGTGCTCAATGCGGTCGTCTGCGTGGTTGCGCACCACGAAATCCAGTTCGCCAATGGTGCGCCCGCGTGACTGGATCTGCTGGTTTTTTAGCAGGACGGGCCAGCCGAGCAAGTCTTCCAGCAAAACCTGATACAGCCGCTCGAAATAGAAGCCTAATCTGCGCTGTGGTGGTTCAAGCAGCATGGGTGGTGCAGTTTCTGTTTCCTGATCCCAGGCTTTAAGAGTATCGGTATAGTCCGAGGGCAGATACTGTGCCGGTGCAAAGGTGATTGGTGAACTCATCAGTTGTGGGGTTTGGCACAGCCATGCGAGATGCCTGATTGCCGGCGTTCGGTAAGTGTTGATTAAATGAGAGACGAGGTTTGCATCCATTCGCCCAGAATACCGTAAACTGTTTATTAATAAAGGTGCGAGTGTTCTGCGGGGCGGCCGCCGAACCGAGAAGACTTGCTGCATTAAGCAATAGAAAAGAACGGGAGAAAGTATGCAATACCTTCACACGATGATCCGGGTGAGCAATCTGGATGACACCCTGCATTTTTTCTGTGACTTGCTGGGAATGAAAGAGGTCAGTCGAAAAGACAGCGAAAAAGGCCGTTTCACCCTGGTATTTCTTGCCGCGCGAGACGACGAAGATCGAGTGAAAGCCGATCGCGCACCGTCGTTGGAGCTGACCTATAATTGGGACCCGGAAGAGTACAGCGGCGGCCGAAACTTCGGTCATCTGGCCTATCGGGTCGACGACATTTATCAGTTGTGCGAGCACCTGCAAGCCGGTGGCGTCACCATTAACCGCCCACCCCGTGACGGTTATATGGCGTTCGTGCGCTCACCCGACGGTATTTCTATTGAGCTGCTGCAGAAGGGTGAAGCGCTTGCGTCACAAGAGCCCTGGGCCAGTATGGAAAACAGCGGCAGCTGGTAACGGATAAGATAATCAGCGCGGGAATGGACTCCTGCGCTTGGCATACAAGGAGAGTAAGAATGGACGATTGGCAAGGATGCCTGGCACCGCAGTGCCAGAATGCGCTGGCAAATGCTCGTGTGCTGGTATTACAGCGCGGCGGAGCGGCGATTACCGTTGAAGATTTTTTGCTGGCTCTGCTCGACAGTTGCCACACCCTCAGCCATTTTTTGACAACCTGCAGCATCGACCTCGACGAGTTGACGCGCACGGTGCAGTGCGAACAGCCGATTGTTACCGGGGTGTCTGTGGAAGGTTTGCTGTCTAGCCAGTTGGTGCACTGGTTTGCCAGAGCGCGCGAGTTGAACGACGCGCCCTGGTTAGACTGGCCGGTGCTGCTGCAAACCCTTACCCACAAAACAGAACGCTTGCAGGAAAAAGCGTACGTTGCGGTGTTGGAACGGGTGTCAGCCTGGCCAGCCGGCGTTGACGAGCTGACGATGAAGGCAGCGTCTAACGCCGGCGGTGTGCCCACGATGATGGCGCAGGTGGACTGGATTGAGCTTGCGCATACCGTAGCGGTAGAAGTCAGCACAAACCCTGCAACATTGTTGTGGGTGAAAGGCCCTCGGGGCGGTGGTAAAACCCGCTGGCTGGAAAGTGTATTGCCATTGCTGGGTATCGATTACAAGCGACTGAATTTGCGCTGCGAGTCAGACGTGCTGACGGTTGCCGAAGGCGCCCGGCACAGGCTGCGCTCACTTCAACACTCTGGAGGGTGGCCTCTGTTGGTGATGGATGGCCTAGCGCCGCAGGATCTTTTGCGGCTGGTGGGCCGGCCTGGCAGTGCGGTGGGCGATGTGCTGGCTGCCTGGGGCGGGCCTATGCTGCTGCTGGCTGATGAGCGCATGAAAGCCACGGTGCAGCATGTTGATCAACTACAGCTGTGCCTGGGTCGCTCGCTGACCAGCGTGATGCTGCCGCCCTGTGGCGCCGGCCAGCTCCACGCTATTGTGGTGGCCCATCAGCCGGCGATAGAGCGCCAGTGGAATATAGAGCTGGAGCCGGCGGCGATTGATTTCGCTGTCGCACAGCGTCACCGGTTTGAGTGCTGCCCGGGCAAGCTACTGATGTGGTTGGAGCGTGCGGCTGCACGCTTGAATCTGTTTGCCTTGCGTGGCAGCAGCGAGGCTTCGGCTCTGGCGGCGCAAATCCAAACTCTGGAGTGTCAGCGCCTGGTGGCCCATGCGCGGCAGAGCAGTATTGGCGAGCCGGATCTGGCGTTGGAAAAGCTGGTTTGGCAACAACAGGTCGCAGCAGGCGAGTGGCACCAGCGTGATGCGCGCGGAAGCTTGCGAAAGCTGGGCGTTGCTGATTTGCAGGCCGAGCTGAAATGTTGGCTTGCAGCGAATTCAGCGGGCGTTCACACTGTTCATCATTAGACGCAACGATGCAGGTGTTGAACCCTTGTCATCACTTCTAAAATTGTTGGGAGATTGTTTGGGTGCAGGATTTGGAAATTTATATACGCGACCTTGAAGCCGGGGCGGTATCGCGCTGGCTGTCTGATCAATTAGGCCAGGTGTCGCTGGATGACGAAGTCATAACCGGCTTTGTGAAAGGTCACGCCAGTTACAATGGCAACCCGTTGTCGTTGTCGCTTTATCCGGGTGCTTTTGGCAAACGTTTCACGTGTCTGGTGATTGAGGGACCACTGCTGCCCTGGAACAGCGATCTGGATTGCGCTCGAAGTGCCTGGCGCGCCATCGGAGGCGAGCTACGTTGCAGCCCGGGCAATTGGGCCGAAGGCGACGACGCCACTGAAGAAAGATGGTGGCGAATTGATGAGCGTGGTGAGCATCAGGCCATATGGAATTAACTGAGAGCGGAATTAATAGAAGAGCGGAATTAATAACATTATCAAACTAAAAAAGGGATGGAGCTTGTGGCTCCATCCCTTTTTTTCTAACAGCGAATGAAAACCTGGTGTGGGTTAGTCGCTGAGAATTGACACGTTATCGGCCTGCAGGCCTTTGTCGGCGTCAATCACGCTGAAGCGCACAAGTTGACCTTGGCGCAAAACGCGGCGACCACTGCCACGAATAGCGCGGAAGTGAACAAAGATTTCATCACCGCTGTCGCGAACAATAAAGCCAAAGCCTTTTTTCACGTTGAACCATTTAACGGTGCCTTCTTCGTCGCCCTCTGGAGTGCTGTCGTCGAAGTCGTCATCGTCGTCGTGGTGCATGTTACCGTTTTTTTGAGCCGGTACAGGGGCACGACGAGGCGCAGCAGGTGCGCGTGGCTGGGCGGCTTTAGCGGGCGCAGCTTTCGGTTGTTTGGCGCTGACCGCAACGGTGATAAAACCGGCAATGGCAAATATCACCACGGCAATCACGTAAGCGGCGATACCCTGGGCGCTGCCCAGAACGAAGGGGGTGCTGTTGGCCACGGAACTGGTTTCAGACTGGGAAAGAATCTGGAACAGCTCCGGGGTAAAGGAAGCCAGCAAAAAACCGAGAACAAAGGGAGCGGGAATCGCGATCAATAAAGCAGCAACGATCGCTTTGGCTGGATTACGCATGTGAATTGAAAATCTCCTGAATGATAACGCTAACGATAAATAACCGGATATGGGGTAAAATGACACTTCCGGCTGCATGAAGGCGGCATCTTAACAGATAACGGCAGGAACTCACTAAAACCATGACGGATAAACCACTTGAACACCGGCTTGACGAGCTGGAAATGCGGATTGCGTTTCAGGACGATGTAATAAACACGCTGAGCGAGCAGATGGCGACTCAGGAGCTGGAGCTGCGTCAGCTGTGGGAAGCCAAGCAGTTACTGCATAGGCAGTTGAAAGAAGTGTCTGGTTCTAACCTTCGCAGTGAAGAGGAAGAAACCCCACCGCCCCATTATTGAGGCAGCAGAGCGCTACCGCTTTACATGGCCCGTGTATGAGCCAGGCAAGGTACGTTTCAGGCCAAAAGCTCCACCAGAATTTCTTCGTAAATCTGCGATAAGGTGTCCAGGTCGTCTGCGCTGACGCATTCATTCACTTTATGAATGGTAGCGTTTATGGGCCCCAGTTCCACTACCTGAGCACCCGTAGGCGCGATAAAGCGACCGTCGGACGTGCCCCCAGATGTAGACAGTTCGGTTTCACGGCCGCAGACCCTTTCAATGGCCGTTTTTGACGCCGACACCAGCGCGCCTCTGTCGGTCAGGAACGGTCGGCCACTCAAATGCCACTGCAGGTCGTAATTCAGCGAGTGTCGCCGCAATACCGCCACTACCCGCTCGGCCAGACTTTCGGCGGTGTTTTCGGTGCAGTAGCGAAAATTGAAGTGCACCAGGCATTCGCCGGGAATGATATTACTGCCGGTGCCGGCCTCCACCTTGGTAATCTGGAAGGTGGTAGGCGGGAAATGATCGTTGCCGTTGTCCCAGAATTCCTGCGCCAGATCGTGCACCGCCGGTGCTACTTTATGTATCGGGTTTTCGGCCAGGTGCGGATAAGCCACGTGGCCTTGCACGCCGTGAACCGTCAGGTAGCCGTGCAGTGAGCCGCGGCGGCCATTTTTGATCACATCGCCCACCTCAACCGTGCTGGACGGCTCGCCGATCAGGCACCAGTCGATCTTCTCGTTGCGGGCTTCCAGCGTTTTAATCACTTTTACTGTGCCATCGCCGGCGGGGCCTTCTTCGTCGCTGGTAATCAGCAACGCAATGGAACCGCGGTGGTTCGGGTGCTTGCCCACAAAGCGCTCGCAGGCGGTAACAAAAGCCGCAAGGCTGCCTTTCATATCAGCGGCGCCGCGGCCGTGCAGCATGCCGTCTTTTATAACCGCCTCAAACGGGGGGTTTGCCCAGTTTTTCTCCGGGCCCGTGGGTACGACGTCGGTGTGCCCGGCGAAGGCCAGAACCGGCCCTTCCAAACCCTTTCGAGCCCACAGATTGTCTGTGGTGCCAAAGCGCAGGTTTTCTTCAGCAAAGCCCAGAGGCGCAAGGCGCGACATCATCAGTGGCTGGCAGCCGGCGTCGTCGGGCGTCACCGACCGCCGGCGAATTAGATTCATCGCCAGCTCGATGGTCGGTGACAGGGCCTTATTTGGTAAAGCAGTCATAAAAGCCCCGATCAGTTGTTGGCGTGCAGTTCGTGGTTCAGCTCGATGGCCGACTTGTTAGTTTTGCATTCCACTGCACCGTTTTCACTGTTACGACGGAACAGCAGGTCTGACTTGTTGGCCAGATCGCGGGCTTTGATGACTTCCACCAGTTTGCCTGCGTCGTCTAGCAGTGCCACTTTGGTGCCGGACGTCAGGTACAGGCCGGCTTCTACGGTGCAGCGGTCGCCCAGGGGAATACCAATACCGGCGTTGGCACCAATCAGGCAGTTTTCACCCACTGAAATAGTGATGTTGCCGCCGCCAGACAAGGTTCCCATGGTGGAACAGCCGCCGCCCAGGTCAGAGCCTTTGCCAACCATCACGCCGGCTGAAATACGGCCCTCGATCATGCTGGTGCCTTCGGTGCCGGCGTTGAAGTTGATAAAGCCTTCGTGCATCACTGTGGTGCCTTCGCCTACATAGGCGCCCAGGCGAACCCGTGCAGTATCGGCAATGCGCACGCCCTGAGGCACCACGTAGTCGGTCATCTGCGGGAATTTGTCTACCGATTTCACTTCCAGAGTGCGGCCTTCAAGGCGCGCTTGCAGCTGGCGCTCAGGAAGCTCGGCCAGGTCAATGGCGCCTTCGTTGGTCCAGGCCAGATTTGGCAGCAGGCCAAATATGCCGTCTAGTTTCAGGCTGTGGGGCTTTGTCAGGCGGTGGGATATCAGCTGCAGCTTAAGGTAAACCTCGGGCGTGCTGCTGGCGGCATCGTCGGTTTCCAGTAAGGTGACGACAACCGGGCGTTCGCTGCGGGCGGCTTTTTCGGCTAGCGCGGCCTGATCGGTCTGGCCGATTTGACGCAGGCCGCTTGCCAGCTGGCTAAGTTGCTCGGCGTTGGCGCTGATGGCCTGATTGCCGCCTTGAAAGTCCAGAGCGCTGCGAACCACGTCTAGCAGCGTTTTATCGGGGATCATCAAAGGCTGTTGATAAAAAACTTCCAGCCATTCGCCCTGATTGTTCTGTGTGCCAATACCAATACCGAATGCAAAGCTCATTAGACGCGTGTTCCTGTTTGTTATCAGTGAATCGTGTTGTCAGTGAATTATGTTTTGCGATGTCAGGCCAATGTCATTGCTTAAAGCGCGCTGCCCAGTCATCGGCATTAAAGCCGACCGTCACCGCGCCCTGAAACTCCACCACGGGCCGTTTGATGATGGAAGGGTTGTCCAACATGACGCGGCGGGCAGAAGCGGCATCAATATTCTCGCGAATGTCTTCTGGCAGTTTGCGCCAAGTAGTGCCGCGGCGGTTTAGCAGGGTCTCCCAGCCGGCCGAATGCTCCCAGGTGGCGAGCAGTTCGCTGCTCAATCCGTCTTTTTTGAAATCATGAAATTGGTATTCAATGCCGTTCTCGCCTAGCCATTTTCGGGCTTTTTTCACCGTGTCGCAGTTGCGAATGCCGTACAGTTTTATCACGAATTTGCCCTTACGAACGCTACGATGCGCTCCGCTGCTTCAACGCATTCTTGTAATGGCGCGACGAGCGCCATACGTATGCGGTTTTCACCCGGATTATAGCCATCCACTGTGCGCGACAGGTAGCGCCCTGGTAGCACGTGCACATTCTGTTGGGCCGAAAGCTCACGGGCGAAAAGTTCGTCATTCATTCCCGCCGGAGTTTGTGGCCATAAATAGAACCCGGCGTCTGGAAAATCGACGTCCATCACTTGGCGCAAAAGTGGCACTACGGCTTCAAATTTGGCGCGGTAAGCGCGACGGTTTTCTTTTACGTGTTCTTCGTCGCCCCAGGCGGCAATGCTGGCCAGTTGGTTGTGGATGGGCATGGCGCAGCCGTGGTAGGTGCGGTATTTCAGGAAGCCTTCAAGAATGCGCGCATCACCGGCCACAAAACCCGAGCGCAGGCCCGGCAGATTGCTGCGTTTAGACAGGCTGTGAAACACCACGCAGCGGGCAAAATCGTTGCGGCCAATGGCGGCGCAAGTTTGCAGTAAGCCTTCAGGCGGGTTGGCTTCATCCGGGTAGAGTTCGGTATAGCACTCGTCAGACGCCACAATAAAGTCGTGCTCATCAGCCAATTCAAGCACCCGGGCCAGGGTGGCGCGCGGAATGACTGACCCGCTGGGGTTGCCCGGCGAGCATAAAAACAAAACCTGGCACTGCTGCCAGACCTGCGGGTCAATCGCATTAAAATCCGGGATGAAGCTATTGCTGCCGTCGCAGGCCAGGTAAACCGGTGTGGCACCGGCCAGGAAAGCCGCGCCTTCATAGACCTGATAAAACGGATTGGGGCTGACCACGGTGGCAGCCTTACTACGGTCGACCACCGCCTGCACCAGCGAGAAAATGCCTTCGCGGGTGCCGTTCACCGGAACTATGTGGTGGGCTGCGGTTAGCGAACCCGGTGCCAGTGTAAAGCGCTTTGTGGCCCACTGGCTGATGGCTTCGCGCAGCTCGTCCGTGCCTTTTGTGGTGGGGTAGTTACCAAGCCGGGCTAAATTATCTGCTACGACCTGCTTTATAAACGCCGGGGCAGGGTGTTTGGGCTCACCAATGCCAAGGGAGATGGGCGCCAGGTGTGCGGGCCCGGTTACGCCGGCTTTCAGCTGTGCCAGTTTTTCAAACGGGTAGGGGTGAAGTCGGTCTAAATCGGGGTTCATCGAATGTTATCCAAAGTTTTACACAAGTCGTCCTGCAAGGCCTGGCAGGCAGCGGGGTCGAATAGCGCGTCACCGTTTTCGTCGGTCACAAAGAATACGTCTTCTACCCGTTCGCCTAAAGTGGCAATTTTTGCGGTTGTCAGGCGTACCCGGTGTTCCAAAAGAATCTGACCGATACGAGCCAGCAGGCCGGGGCGGTCGGGGGTGACCACTTCCACCACGGTGCGCAGGTTAAAGCGGTCGTTAGACAGCAGTACCTCGGTAGGAAAAGCAAAGTGCTTCAACTGCCTTGGCGTGCGCCTGTGGATAATGTCCGGGTAGTCCTCGGGGTCGTCCAGTTCTTCAATCAGCCGCCTTCTTACCCGTTCTTTGCGATCCGGATCTATGCCCAGGGGTTGGCCGTGGTCGTCCAGTACCACGTAGGAGCTGATAGACCGAGGCCCGTCACTAGAGCTAATACGGGCATCCACAATGTTCAGATTTAACTGCTCCAGCACCGCCGTTGTGGCGGCAAACGAAGCGGTGCGGTTTTTCATATAAATGATAATCTGTGAATAACCGTCAGTCGGGCCACCGCGGGTATCACGAATAAGCACCAGCGGGTCGGCATCATCCCCGTGGCGGATAATGGCCGCGGTTTGCCAGGCGATGTCGATGGTGGAGTCCTGAAGAAAATAATCTTCGTCCACCGTGTTCCATAGGTTATCAATCTGGGCGTCGCTGAAATGCTGGGCGCGTAAAATCTCGCGGGCCTCGGATTGCGTAGCGTTTACCCACTCCTGGCGATCTATGCGGGTGTCGGTGCCGCGGCGCAGGGCTCTTTCAGTTTCGACATACAGCTGCCTTAACAGCGATGCACGCCAGGTGTTCCAAAGTTTCGGATTGGTGGCGCTGATGTCGCACACGGTCAGAATGTACAGGTAATCCAGGTGCGCCTGACTCAGCACGGCGCGGGCGAATTCGTGGATGATGTCCGGGTCGGAAATGTCTTTGCGCTGGGCCGTCATGGACATCAGCAGATGATTTTCCACCAGCCAGGACGCCAGCTGGGTGTCGCGATCGCTCAGGTGGTGGCGCTTGCAGAAGGCTTCGGCGTCAATCGCGCCCAGCTCTGAATGATCGCCACCGCGGCCTTTGGCCACATCGTGATAGAGCCCGGCAATAAACAGGGTTTCCAATTTTGGCAAGCGATGAATCAGCCTTGAGGCCAGCGGGTAGTCTTCACTACTGGCGGCGTTGTGCAGGCGCACCATGTTGCGGATAACGCCCATGGTATGCGCGTCTACTGTGTAAATATGGAACAGGTCGTGCTGCATCTGCCCTATAATGCGGCCAAATTCCGGCAGATAGTGGCCTAGAACGCTGTATTTCTTCATGGTAACCAGAGTCTGGTCGAGCTTGTCTGGCGTGCGCAGCAGCTCCATAAACAGCGAGGTCACCGCCAGGTCCGAGCGGAAGGCGTCGTCAATCAGGTGGCGGTGAGCCCGCAGTGAACGAATGGTGGTGGCGCGAATGCCGCGAATGGCCGGATTCTGCGCCATCAGCACAAACAGTTCCATAATCGCGAAGGGCGCGTAGGCGAATACCTGGTTGTTGATGGCTTCAATGTAGTGATTGCGAGTCTGGAAGCGCTTGTTGATGGGCTGGATAATATCTTCCTGCCCGCTGCCCAGAATGGCCTCGTCATAATGTTGCAGAATCACGTCGGTTAGCTCGGCCAGAGCCAGCACTGCGCGATAGTAGGACTGCATCATCATTTCAACGCCCAGGCGCCCACCTTCATCCTGATAGCCCAGCATGCTGGCCAGGCCGCGCTGGTGATCAAAGAGCAGACGGTTTTCATTGCGCTTAGCCAACAGCTGCAGCCCGTATCGCAACTGCCACAGCAGGGTTTCACCCTTGCGCAGGACCTGGTACTCGTCGTCGGTCAATACGCTGAACTGGGTCAGGTCAGCAGTGCTGTGCAAACCGAAATGACGTTTGGTAATCCAGCCAATGGTCTGGATGTCGCGCAACGCGCCGGGGGCGCCTTTAATATTGGGTTCCAGATTGTATTCGGTGTTGCTGTACTTGGTGTGGCGCTCTTCCTGTTCGGCACGCTTGGCAATGAAATACTCGCGGTCGGTGCTTATTTCATCCGAGAACGCCAGCTCTGACAGCTCCCTGCGTAAATCGTCTGGCCCGGCGATGGTGCGGGTTTCCAGCAGGTTGGTCAGAATGGTGATGTCGCCCCGAGCGGCATTGGTGCTTTCGTTAATGCTGCGCACGCTGTGGCCAATGTCCAGCTTCAAGTCCCACAGCAGGGTAATGAACGCGCTAAGGTCATCGCGCCATTCGGGGTCGGTACCCGTGCGGGTCAGAATCAGCAAGTCAATGTCCGAGTAGGGGTGCAGCTCGCCGCGGCCGTAACCGCCTACGGCAATCAGCGCCACGTTGTTGGATTGCGCTAATGGATAGCGATTCCAGATATGGCGCAATACCGTATCGACCGTGTCAGAGCGCGCTTTTACCAGCGCTCGAACATCTGCGCCCTGTTCAAAAGCGGCTGCGTCTGCCTGCTGTCGCTCCTGTAACAGCGTGCGGGCGGCGGAAACCGGTGAAGCGTCATGGCTAATGCGGTGTTCCAGCTCGCCCGGTGCCATTTAGAGCGACTCTTCTTTGCGTTTGGTCAACACTTCATGACCGTCAGCAGTCACCAGAATGGTGTGTTCCCACTGCGCTGACAGCTTGCGGTCTTTGGTAACCGCAGTCCATTCGTCTGGCAGCAGTTTGGTGTGGTACTTGCCCTGATTGATCATCGGCTCGATGGTGAAAATCATTCCTTCCTTGAGTTCCAGACCAGTGCCGGGTTTGCCGTAATGCATTACCTGGGGCTCTTCATGAAACACCTGGCCAATGCCGTGGCCACAATAGTCGCGCACCACCGAAAACCGGTGCTTTTCAGCGTGCTGCTGGATTACGTGGCCGATATCGCCCAGGCGGGCCCCGGGCTTAACCAGGTCTATACCTTTATACAGGCATTCCTGGGTAATCTGGATTAGCCGCTCGGTACCGGGCTTGGGTTTGCCCACCGCCCACATCTTGCTGGTGTCGCCGTGGTAGCCATCTTTTATGACGGTGATATCAATATTGATGATGTCGCCGTCTTTCAGCACTTTCTGCTCGGTGGGAATGCCGTGGCAAACCACGTGGTTTACCGAGGTGCAAATGGATTTTGGAAAGCCATTGTAGTTCAGCGGCGCAGGGATAGCCTGCTGCTCGTTCACAATGAAGTCGTGGCAGAGCCGGTTCAGATGTTCGGTGGTCACGCCGGGTTTGACGTGCTCGTCGATCATCTCCAGAACTTCCGCGGCCAGCCGTCCGGCTACGCGCATTTTTGCTATGTCTTCCGGGGTCTTGATGGTGACCTGCATCAGCTTTCCTATTAAAAGAAATGAATCGAGCGTCTATTTTAAGGCCCATGGCCATAAGGTACAACTTCAGAGGACAAGCAGCTCCGGTACAAAACTAATGGCATTACGCACCATAAATATGATATAAACGCGCCCGCTGGAAACAAATCCAGCAAATTCACACACGGGTCGACACGTTGCTCCAGGGTGCCTGCGGTTGTTGAAAATCGCACATAGGTTGGTGCAATCGGATTCGTGGAGGTCTAACCCGAAGTTACAAGGTAACTATAATGGCTCAAGTACATATGCGTGACCTGCTTAAAGCAGGTGCTCACTTTGGACACCAGACTCGCTACTGGAACCCAAAAATGTCGAAGTACATCTTCGGCGCCCGTAACAAGATTCACATCATCAACCTGGAACAGACCGTTCCAGCTATGAACGATGCTCTTAAATTCGTTGCGCAGCTAACCGAGAACAAGAACAAGATTCTGTTCGTAGGTACCAAGCGCGCCGCTGCGAAAATCATTAAAGAAGAAGCAGAGCGTTCAGGTCAGCCTTTTGTGAACCACCGCTGGTTGGGCGGCATGCTGACCAACTACAAAACCATTCGTCAGTCGATTCACCGCTACCGTGAACTGCAAGGCCATAGCAAAGACGGTACTTTCGACAAGCTGACCAAGAAAGAAGCACTTGAGCGCAGCCGCGAAATGGACAAGCTTGAGCGTTCCATTGGCGGTATCAAGGATATGGGCGGCCTGCCCGATGCCTTGTTCGTGATAGACGTTGACCACGAGCGTATTGCTATTAAAGAAGCCAACAAGTTGGGCATTCCTGTTATTGGTGTGGTTGACACCAACAGTAACCCTGACGGCGTTGACTACGTCATTCCGGGTAACGATGACGCTATCCGTGCTATCCAGATTTACGTGAAAGCGGTTGCTGACACCTGCCTGGAATCGGCCAACGCTGGCGCAGACGAGTTTGTTGAAGTTAGCGAAGAAGCTCCAAGCGCAGCGCCTGCTGCAGAATAAGGCTTTAGAGAGAAGCTTGAGAGCAACGCTAGATTTGCTCTGAGATTCAAAGCGTGCCCGGACAGGTTCCGGGCAGGTTTTCCTACCGAATTCGGAAATATTAAGAGGACCCAACATGGCTGCTATTACCGCTGCAATGGTCAAAGAGCTGCGTGAGCGCACCGGCCTTGGCATGATGGAATGCAAAAAAGCTTTGGTTGAATCGGAAGGCAGTGTAGACGCCGCGATTGAAGAGCTGCGCAAATCATCTGGCCTGAAGGCTGCTAAAAAAGCCGGCCGTACCGCCGCTGAAGGCGTTTCACTGATCAAGATTTCAGACGACCACACCGTGGGCCTGATTCTGGAAGTGAACTCCGAAACCGATTTTGTTGCTCGTGATGATAACTTCATCAACTTTGCCAACGAGGTGCTAGACGTTGCGTTCGCCAAGAACGAAACCGACGTTGCTCTGTTGATGGCGGGCGATCTGGAAGCCAAGCGTGAAGCGCTGGTCCAGAAAATCGGCGAGAACATCAGCGTACGTCGTGTTGTGCGCATTGAAGGCGCGGTTGTGGGCGGCTACGTTCACAGCACCAACAAGATTGCTGCCGTGGTTGCTTTGACCGCAGGTGACGCAGAGCTGGCCCGTGATATCGCCATGCACGTTGCTGCGGTAAACCCGCGCATCGCCAAGCCTGAAGATATGCCGGCTGAAGAGCTGGAGCAAGAAAAGGCGATCATCAAGGCGCAGCCGGATATGGCAGGCAAGCCGGCTGAAATCGTTGAAAAAATGATGGGCGGTCGCATCAAGAAATACTTGGCTGAAAACAGCCTGATCGAACAGCCGTTCGTTAAAAACCCGGAGCAAACCGTGGGCCAGCTGGTTGCAGCGGCCGGTGGCGAGCTGATTGGTTTCCTTCGCGTTGAAGTAGGCGAAGGCATCGAGCGGGAAGAAGTCGACTTTGCTGCCGAGGTTGCTGCTGCATCCGGTATCAACAAAGGCTGATTTCAGCTTCTGAAGCTGCCTGATTGATCGGCGGCTTCGTTCAAGTCTGCCACGTTAGCCGGTTTTCCGGCTCTCGTGGCGGGCTTGTATCTGAGATGCCCCTTTTTTGCCGAGGGTTATGTCAAATACAAGCCTGCCGCATCGCGCCGCCGCTTTGCGCCGCAGCCAATAGACCAGAAGGGGATCCGCATGTCGACAACGTCCAAAACTCAGCCCAGATACAAGCGTATCCTGCTAAAGCTCAGCGGTGAGGCCCTGATGGGTGATCTTGGTTTTGGTATTGACCCCAAAGTTCTGGACCGCATGGCGCTGGAAATTGGTGCGCTGATCGGTATTGGTGTGCAGGTTGGCCTGGTGATTGGTGGCGGTAACCTGTTCCGCGGCGAAGCCCTGAGCGCGGCCGGCATGGACCGCGTTAGCGGCGACCATATGGGCATGCTGGCCACCGTAATGAACGGCCTGGCCATGCGTGACGCTCTGGAGCGTTCCAACATCCGCACCCGTGTGATGTCTGCCATTCCCATGAGTGGTATTGTGGAACATTACGATCGCCGCAGCGCCGTGCGCGATCTGAAAGACGGCGACGTGGTTATTTTCTGTGCGGGTACCGGTAACCCCTTTTTTACCACCGATTCTGCGGCCTGTCTGCGCGGTATCGAAATTGAAGCCGACGCGGTACTTAAGGGCACCAAGGTAGACGGCGTGTATTCAGCCGATCCCTACCTGGACAGCACAGCGGTAAAATACGATTCCCTGACCTATGATGAAGTACTGGATAAAAAACTGGGCGTGATGGACCTGACGGCCATCTGCCTGGCCCGCGACCACGGCATGCCGCTGCGGGTATTTGATATGAATAGCCCCGGGGTTCTGACCCGCATCGTGACGGGCGAAAAAGTCGGTACTATTATTGAATAACCGATTGAATAACCGATTGAATAACCGATTGACTGATCGATTGGATAGTGGGTTGAATAATCCGGCAGGGTCCGGTTTTACGAACAAATCGAGGATAGGCAAGTGATTAACGAGATCAAAACGGAAGCTGAAACCAAAATGACCAAGAGTATTGAAGCTCTGACGTCAGCGTTTAACAAAATCCGAACCGGCCGTGCGCACCCTTCCATTCTGGACAGCGTGATGGTGAATTACTACGGCCAGGAAACGCCGCTGAAGCAGGTGGCCTCGGTGAATGTGGAAGACAACCGCACATTGACGGTGTCACCTTGGGAAAAAAATCTGGTTCCGCTGATTGAAAAGGCCATCATGACCTCCGACCTGGGACTAAACCCGTCTACCAGCGGTGACCTGATTCGGTTGCCTATGCCGATGCTGACCGAAGAAACCCGCAGAAACATGGTAAAGCAGGCTCGAGCTGATGCCGAACACGGCCGGGTTTCAGTGCGCAACGCACGTCGCGATGCCAACAGCACGCTGAAAGAGCTGTTAAAGGATAAAGACATCAGCGAAGACGACGAGCGCCGCGGCGAAGAAGAAGTGCAAAAGCTGACCGATCGCTTTATTGCGGAAGTGGAAAAGTTACTGAAAGCCAAAGAAGAGGATTTAATGGCGGTTTGATGCCGGCATTTTGAGCATACAACACTCACGGCTGCCATAAGGCGCGGCGGCCGCACAGGGGATGTTATGACCGCAACTGTTTCCGCAGCAATTCCGGAATCGGCACCAAGCCGGCCGAAACAT
Source organism: Marinobacter sp. LV10R520-4 (assembly GCF_002563815.1). NCBI lineage: Bacteria > Pseudomonadati > Pseudomonadota > Gammaproteobacteria > Pseudomonadales > Marinobacteraceae > Marinobacter > Marinobacter sp. LV10R520-4. Next base: position 3,003,050 of record NZ_PDJM01000001.1, read on the forward strand.
GTTGCCGTTATCATGGACGGTAACAATCGTTGGGCCAAGGCCCGGCGCCTTAAAGGCGTGGCCGGTCACAAGGCCGGTGTGGATGCCGTTCGTGCTGTGGTAGAAACCTGTGCCCGCGAGGGTGTAAAGGTAGTTACCCTGTTTGCGTTTTCCAGTGAAAACTGGCGCCGCCCACAAGACGAAGTCTCTGCATTGATGAAGCTGTTTGTGTTCGCACTGGAGCGCGAAGTGCGCAAACTGCATCGCAACAATATTTGCCTTCGCCTGATTGGTGAACGCTCGGCTTTCAGCCCCCTGTTACAAGACTTGATGGCGAAAGCCGAAACACTCACCGCCAACAACACGGCGATGACCCTGGTGATCGCCGCCAATTACGGCGGCCAGTGGGACATTACCGAAGCCACCCGAAAAATTGCTGCAAAAGTCGCTAGCGGCCAGTTGCTGCCATCGGACATTACCGAAGACCTGATTCAAAGCCACCTGAGCCTGGGTGATTTGCCCATGCCAGACCTGATGATTCGTACCGCCGGCGAACAGCGCATCAGCAATTTTATGTTGTGGCACCTGGCGTACACGGAATTTTATTTCTCGCCGGTGTTTTGGCCGGACTTCAAGCAACCGCAGATGCAGGAAGCGTTGGCCGCTTATGCCGCAAGGCAAAGACGTTTTGGCCAGACGGATGACCAGGTCGCGGCCCGATCGTCGCTCTGATAACACAACAAGAGCAGGTTCACTGTGCTTAAAACCCGGATAATTACTGCGCTGATTCTGGCGCCCATTGCTATTGGTGGCGTTTTTTTCCTGCCGCCTGTGGGTTTTGCAATTTTTACCGCCGCATTGATTGCTTTGGGAGCCTGGGAATGGGCCAATATGGCGGGGCTGACAACGCAGCCCACCCGTGTTTGCTACAGCGCGGCTGTATTGCTGGTATTGGCGGCTTTATACGCGATAACAGCGCAGGGTGTGCTCTGGTTAGCGTTGTTTTGGTGGCTGGCCGGCTTTGGGCTGGTGGCTTATTATCCAAAAGGTTCTGCCCGTTGGGGCTCGGTTCCGGCACGAGCGGCCATGGGCTTGTTGGTGTTGGTGCCCGCCTGGGTTGGTTTGAATTATTTGCGCAGCGGAGAGTTCAAATTTGCGCTGACCGATAACAACCTGTTGTTGATTCTGTATGTGTTTGCGCTGGTGTGGGTAGCCGATATCGGCGCTTATTTTTCTGGTCGGAAATTTGGCAAGGCCAAGCTAGCGCCGCGGGTCAGTCCGGGTAAGTCCTGGGCCGGCGTGTGGGGCGGTTTGACGGCGGTTGCGGTTTTTTCATTGGTGGTTGGCCAGACACTTGGCGCCGGGGCTGGGCAAACCGTTGCCCTGATTATTATTTCCGTGGTTACCGCCGCGGTGTCGGTGCTTGGCGACTTGTTCGAGAGCATGTTTAAGCGCTTTCGCGGCATTAAAGACAGCAGTCGGCTGCTGCCTGGGCACGGCGGTATTATGGACCGTATAGACAGTCTGACCGCGGCCATACCGATATTTACTCTGCTCGTTATTCAACTTGGTTGGCTAAATGTTGGGCCCTTATCTTGATGCAACGCCGCTACCTATCTGTGCTGGGAGCCACCGGCTCTATTGGTTTGAGTACGCTGGATGTGGTGCGTCGTCACCCTCAGCGTTTTTCAGTGTACGCTCTGACGGCCTGTTCAAGTGTTGAGTCGATGGCGGCTTTATGCCGCGAGTTTGAACCGGCCATTGCCGTAATGGCCGATGGGGTGGCGGCTGAAAAGCTGCGTGAAGCATTGCGTGACTTGCCGAATATTCAAGTGTTGGCCGGTGAGGCTGGTCTGAGTGAAGCGGCGACAAACCCGGCGGTTGATACGGTGATGGCGGCCATTGTGGGTGCGGCGGGTTTGCCGTCAACTCTGGCCGCAGTGCGCGCTGGGAAGCGGGTTTTACTGGCGAACAAAGAAGCGCTAGTCATGTCCGGGCGTCTGTTCATGGACGCTGTGGACGAGTCGGGCGCGGAATTGCTGCCCATTGACTCCGAGCACAACGCCATCTTCCAGTGCATGCCGGCGGGCCGTATTCGCCAGCCCGATGCCGCAGGGATTACCCGTATTTTGCTGACCGCTTCGGGCGGGCCTTTCCGCGAAATGCCAGCCGCAGATATGGCACAGGTAACGCCTGACCAGGCCTGTGCTCACCCCAATTGGTCCATGGGTAGAAAAATTTCTGTTGATTCTGCCACCCTCATGAATAAGGGGCTGGAGCTGATCGAGGCTTGCTGGTTGTTCAATATCTCGCCGGAAAAAATTGAAGTACACGTTCATCCGGAGAGTATCATCCACTCTATGGTGGAATACGCTGACGGCTCTGTGCTGGCGCAGATGGGCAGTCCGGACATGCGCACGCCGATAGCCAACGGCCTGGCCTGGCCAGAGCGTATCGAAGCTGGCGTAGCACCGTTAGACCTGTTTGCGATTGGCCGATTTCACTTCGAGCGTCCGGATACCGAGCGCTTTCCGTGTTTGCGCTTGGCCGCAGAAGCCTTTAAAACGGGTGGTACCGCACCGGCAGTGCTCAACGCCGCCAACGAGGTCGCGGTGGAAGCTTTTTTGCGGGGCAGGGTTCGCTTTACTGACATCCCCGTTATTATAGACCAAACCCTGGCCGCTGTTGCTGCCGTTCCGGCAGACAGTTTTGACATTATTTTTAGCAAAGATTCTGAAGCGCGGCAGTTTGCCAGCGCCCGGGTGGCTGAGCTGGCATGCTGAAGTCAGAGTCGTGTTTTTGCTGTCGCTGCGGCAGTCATTATTCCAAGAGGCGCTATGCAGATCATTGAGACCATTCTTTCGCTGGCGTTAACGCTGGGCATTCTGGTGACCATTCATGAATACGGGCATTTCTGGGTAGCCCGCCGTTTTGGCGTAAAGGTCCTACGCTTTTCGGTCGGTTTCGGTAAACCTATATGGTCCTGGTATGACCGCCACGGCACTGAGTTTGCTGTGGCTGCGATTCCATTGGGTGGCTATGTAAAAATGCTGGACGCCCGTGAGGGGACGGTGCCGCCGGAGCTGAGCGATCAGGCGTTTACCTCGAAGTCGCCGTATCAGCGCATTGCCATAGCGGCGGCCGGACCCGCGGCCAACTTTATATTCGCCATTGCTGCCTATTGGCTGCTGGCGGTGGTCGGCGTGACCACGGTTGCGCCTATTATCGGCTCGGTAGCACCGGGCTCGGTGGCCGAACGTGTCGGCCTTGCGCCTGGTATGGAATTGACGGAAGTTGACGGTCACGGTGTCAGCTCTTGGCGCAGCGTTAACATGCGCCTGCTGGAGCGTGCCGGCGAACATGGTACAGTGACCTTCGCCGTAATCAGCGGCCAGGGCCAGGGCTTATTTCAGGGCGAGCTGGGCGGATGGAAGCTGAGCACCGATACGCCCGATCCGCTCAGCGAATTTGGTATTGTGCCCGATCGCCCGGCTATACCGCCGGTGTTGGGGATGATCTCCGCAGATGGCCGCGCCAGCGCTGCCGGACTTCAACCGGGCGACCGAATAATCGCGGTAGATGGCGAGCCGATTGAGAACTGGTTTGGCCTGGTTGAGCGCGTTCGACAATCGCCAGAGCAAAGCCTGGTGCTGCGTTTTGAACGCGAAGGCGCCGAGCGCGAGCTGAGTATTGTTCCAGCGGCAAAAACTACAGACGATGGTGAAATAATTGGCTTGATTGGGGCCGGTGTGCAGGTGCCGGAATGGCCGGAAGGCAGCCTGCGCGAAATCAGTTATGGCCCGCTGGCGGCATTTCCGATTGCGGTTGAAGAAACCTGGGCCGATACTCGCTTGACGCTGGTGGCCATCAAAAAAATGCTGACCGGATTGTTGTCGCCCAGCAATCTGAGTGGGCCCATTACCATTGCCCGTGTTGCCGAAGCCAGCGTGAGTTCCGGATTTGAAGACTTTGTGCGGTTTCTGGCCTACCTGAGTGTCAGCCTTGGTGTGCTGAATCTGCTGCCGGTGCCGGTACTTGATGGGGGCCATATTTTGTACTACACAATCGAGGCGATCCGTCGTAAGCCGGTGTCTGAGCAAATACAGGCCGTTGGATTAAGAATTGGTATGGCTTTGATACTGACTTTAATGGTGTTTGCTCTTTACAACGACCTTATGCGGTTGTGAGAATTGCGGCTCCTTAGCGCATTAACCAGGCGAAATATTTGAATGAGACTTACTCTTCTAGGTTTAGCCGTTGGCTTGACAGTGGCCACACTCGGTATAAAGCCCGCGCTTGCGGACACATTCACGGTATCTGACATTGAAGTGGAAGGCCTTCAGCGCGTATCTGCGGGTACGGTTTTTGGTTCCTTCCCGATCAATATTGGCGAACAGGTTGACGGCACCGAACTGGCAGCGGCCATAAAATCGCTGTTCGGCACCGGTCTGTTCACCGATATCCAGGCAAGCCGCGATTCCGGTGCACTGATTTTGACTGTGCGCGAGCGCCCGTCGATCAGCGCTATCAACATTGACGGCAACAAGAATATAGAAACCGATATTCTTACAGACGCGCTTTCGGGCGCAGGCCTCGAAGAAGGCCAGGTATTCCGCCGTGCAACACTCGAACGGCTAGAGCTGGAAATTCTGCGCTCTTACATTGGTCAGGGCCGGTACAACGCCCGTGTGAAAGCAACGGCCAATGAGCTACCCAGTAACCGTGTTGACGTCAGTCTGGATATCAACGAGGGCAGTGTTGCCGCGATTCATCACATTAATCTGGTCGGCAACCAGGAGTTTAGCGATGAAGAGCTAAAAGACTTGCTTGAGCTGCAAAGCACTGGCTGGTGGAACTCCCTCACTAACTCTGATAAATACGCCCGTGAGCGTTTGAGTGGCGATCTGGAAACCCTGCGCTCTTTTTACCTGGACCGTGGTTACCTCGATTTCAACGTCGAGTCCAGCCAAGTGTCCATATCGCCAGACAAACAAAAGGTGTTCATCGTTATCGCACTGAACGAAGGCCGCCAGTACACGCTGTCTGACATTCGCCTGCGGGGCAACCTTATTGTGCCGGAGCAGGAATTGCGTGATCTGATCCCGGTAACAGTGGGTGACGTGTTTTCACGGGCCCAGATGACCGCTATTTCCGAAAGTTTGTCATTCCGCCTGGGTCGCGAAGGTTACGCGTTTGCCGATGTGAACGCGGTGCCTGAAACGTCCGAAGACGGCACTGCAGCGGTGACCTTCTTTGTTGAGCCGGGCAAGCGCGCCTACGTGCGCCGGGTAAATTTCTCTGGCAACGTGTCCACTCGCGACGATGTGCTGCGCCAGGAAATGACCCAGATGGAAGGGGGCATTGCTTCTTCTGACCGGATTGAATACTCCAAAGTCCAGCTTGAGCGCCTGGGCTTTTTTAAAGGCGTGAATGTGGAGACCGTGCCGGTACCCGGCACAGATGATCTGGTCGATGTAAACTACAGCGTTGAAGAGCAGCCCACCGGCAGCCTGTCCGCTTCTGTTGGCTTCTCTCAGGATTCTGGCATTATCCTTGGCGCCAGCGTGTCTGAAAATAACTTTTTCGGAACCGGTAAGCGAGTATCGTTTGGGGTGAACTTCAGCGACTCTGTCAAGAGCGCCAACGTGTCTTACCTCGATCCGTACTACACCGTTGACGGTGTCAGCCGCGGTTTCAGTGTGTTTGCCCGTGAAACGGACTACGAAGAAGAAGATATCTCATCTTACTTGCTGGATGAGTATGGTACGCGCGTCACCTTCGGCTACCCCATTGATAACATTACGCGCTTGAACTTCGGCGCCGGTTACACCCTGTCAAAAGTGAAAGAAGGCATCTTCAGCGCCCAGGAAGTGAGCGATTTTATTGACGAAGAGGGTGACGCCTTCAATAACTTTTTCCTTTTTGGCAGCTGGCGCCAAAGCACCCTGAACCGCGGTATTCTTCCTTCGGACGGCTATAGCCAGTCGTTGTCGCTGGACGTCGCGGTGCCGGGTAGTGATCTGACCTTCTATAAGGTTGGGCACAAAACCGACTTCTACTTCCCGTTGACTGACTCCCAGAATTGGGTTCTGCGCACCCGCACCGAAATCGGTTACGGTGACGGCTATGGCGATCGAACGGTCATGCCGTTTTACGAGCATTATTATTCCGGTGGTTTCGGTTCGGTTCGCGGTTTCCGCGCCAACTCGCTTGGGCCCCGCGAAACGCCCCGCGGAACGTCCAATGGGGGTCTCCGAGATTTTTCTGATCCCGATCCGTTCGGTGGTAACCTGCTGACTGAGGCTGGCGTAGAGTTGATACTGCCGACGCCTTTTGCTGGTGATACCCGGTCTATGCGTACCTCGATATTTCTTGATGGTGGGCAGGTATTTGATACCGACCGCGATTTTGGTCCGGAATTGGGTGAAGTGCGCTTTTCTGCGGGTATTGGCTTCCAGTGGATTACTGCGGTGGGTCCTTTGGCGTTCAGCCTGGCCAAACCGTTGAACGACAAACCCGGCGACGATACCCAAGTGTTCCAGTTCTCACTGGGCCAGACTTTCTAGCGTGTTTTCACACAAGATTTACCACAAAACTGCAACAAGGAGAAAATCGATGTCCCGCATAACCCTGATTGTGGCTGCGGCCATAATGGCACTGTCGTTTCCCGCCATGGCTGAAACTCGTATTGGTGTGGTAGACCTGCGACAGGCCTTGTTTGCTTCAAGCAGCGCAAAAACCTTTAGCGAAAAATTGCAGCAGGATTTCGCCGGCGACGAAGTGGCGGTTCGTGAAGCGCAGGAAAAGGCGCGGGCGATGCAGGACCGCCTGCAAAAAGACGGCGCCATGATGAACGACAGTGAGCGGGATAAGCTGGCCGGCGAATTTCAACAGACCGTGCAACAGTTCAATGCCTTGAAGCAACGCCTGGATACCACCGTGTCACAGCGCAAGCAGGCGTTTCTTGAAGCGGCCCGCCCGCAGGTGGATGTCGCGGTAAAAGAACTGCTGGACGAAAACGACCTTGACCTGATTTTACCGAGCGAAGCTGTGGTTTACGTGAAACCTGATTTGAATTTGACCGAGCAGCTCCTGGAGAAACTGAACCGTTAAGTCGGGTTGTTATGAACCCATACTTTAACGGCGTAGCGCCAGGAGGCCCACGATGACAGCATCGTCTTATCTGTTGGGTGATATCGCCCGCGAGCTGGGTGCAGAACTGAGGGGTGATCCGCAACAGCGCATCACCGGATTGGCCACTTTGCAGCGCGCAGGCCCCGAGCAAATCAGCTTCCTGGCGAACCCGTCTTACGGCAAACACGTTGCCACCAGCCAGGCTGGTGCCATTATTGTTTCGCCCGAATTTGCGGCGTTGGCCACCTGCAGCGCGCTAGTGATGGACAATCCCTATCTGGGCTACGCCCGTTTGAGCCACTGGTTTGATACGACGCCGAAAGCCCCTGTAGGGGTTCATCCCAGCGCGGTGATTGATCCTTCCGCCAGCATAGGGGTCGGGGTCAGTATTGGTGCTCAAGTAGTCATTGAAGCGGATGTAGACATTGGTGAAGGCGTGGTTGTTGGCCACGGCTGCGTGATTGGTGCCCGCACCCGTATTGGGCGCGACAGCCTTCTGAGACCCCGGGTGACCTTGGCGCACGACGTGGTTATAGGGCAGCGTTGCCACATTCTCAGCGGCGCGGTGATTGGTTCGGATGGCTTCGGTTTTGCCAACGAGCGGGGTGTTTGGCACCGCATTGCACAGATTGGCCGGGTAGTTCTGGGTAATGATGTAGAAGTGGGCGCTAACACCACCATTGACCGCGGAGCGCTGGACGATACGGTCATTGGCGACGGCGTAAAACTCGATAACCTGATTCAGATCGCCCATAACGTTCACATAGGCGATCACAGCGCGATGGCCGCTAAAGTGGGTATTTCCGGCAGCACCCGCATTGGCAGCCACTGCGTATTCGGCGGTGCGGCCGGCGTAGCCGGACATCTGACCATCAGCGATGGCGTGCAGCTCACGGGTATGACACTGGTCACCGGTGACATCAGCGAACCTGGCGTGTATTCGTCTGGAACCAGCGCAGAAACCAACCGGCAATGGCGCAAAAACGCAGTGCGTTTCCGTCAGCTGGACGCCATGGCCAGACGGCTAAAAGAATTGGAAAAGAAATCAGAGGGCTGAGGCCGATCAACATGATGTATATTAAAGAAATTCTTGAATACTTGCCTCACCGCTACCCGTTTTTGCTGGTGGACCGGGTAACTAACATTGAAAGCGGCAAGTTCATCAAGGGCTACAAAAACATCTCGTTTAACGAGCAGTATTTTGCAGGCCATTTTCCTGACAACCCGATTATGCCGGGCGTGTTGATTATAGAAGCCATGGCCCAGTTGTCCGGTATTCTGGGTTTTGTCACGGTAGGCCGCAAACCGACTGATGGGCTGGTTCAGTATCTGGCGGGTGCCAGCAAAGTGCGTTTCAAGCGCCCGGTGCTGCCAGGCGACCAGCTATGCATGGAGTCTGAAGTTATGTCGACCAAGCGTGGCATCTGGAAATTCGAGTGCCGCGCCCTGGTTAATAACGAAGTGGTCTGTATCGCAGAAATCCTGACCGCGGAGCGAGAAATTTGATGGCGCCACGTGATTGGTCCGGAGTGCATCCCCAGGCGATTGTTGATGCCTCAGCCAAGCTTGCAGATAACGTGACCGTTGGCCCCTGGAGCTACATAGGCCCGGGTGTTGAAATCGGGGAAGGCACCGAAATCATGTCCCACGTGGTCATCAAAGGACCGACCGTTATTGGTCGCAATAATCGAATCTTCCAGTTTTCCAGTGTTGGCGAAGAATGCCAAGACAAAAAGTACGCTGGCGAGCCCACCCGCCTGGTGATTGGCGACAACAACACCATTCGTGAAAACTGCACCGTGCATCGCGGCACCGTGCAAGACCAGGGTGAAACCCGCATCGGCAACGACAACCTGCTGATGGCGTATGTGCATGTTGCCCACGACTGCGTGCTGGGGGATAACATCATTTTGGCCAACTGCACTACTCTGGCGGGCCACGTGACCCTGGACGACTACGCCATACTGGGTGGCGGTACCATGGTGCATCAATTCTGCCACATTGGCGCCCACAGCATGGCGGCTGGCGGCAGTATCGTGCTGAAAGACATACCCGCTTACGTTATGGCCAGCGGCCAGTCTGCGCAGCCCTACGGCATGAATGTGGAAGGCCTGAAACGTCGCGGTTTTGGTAAAGACATCCTGGCCAGTTTGCGTAGAGCCTATAAGGTGATTTATCGCCAGGGGTTAACCACCGAGCAAGCCATCAAGGCGCTGGAAACCGACTTTGCCGACGTGCCAGAAATTACACCGTTGATTGAATCGCTACGCCGGGCCGATCGCGGCATCATTCGCTGAACGGGTAGGCTGACATTGCAAAATCCCGAATCCTGCATCACCTTTGGCATCATTGCCGGTGAAGCCTCTGGTGATATCCTAGGTGCAGGATTGATTCGCTCCCTGCGCAAACGCTACCCCAACGCCCGCTTTGCCGGTATTGGCGGCGAAGAAATGATGGCCGAAGGCTTCCAGTCCCTGGTGCCCATGGAACGCTTGAGCGTGATGGGTCTGGTGGAAGTGCTGGGCCGTATTGGTGAGCTGGTGCGCATTCGCCGCCGCCTACTGGATTTCTTCCTGACTACGCCTCCTGCAGTGGTCATCGGTATCGATTCCCCGGATTTCACTTTGGCGGTAGAACGCCGCTGCCGCGAGGCAGGCATACCGGCGGTGCATTACGTCAGCCCATCGGTGTGGGCCTGGCGTAAAAAGCGCATCTTCAAGATCGCCAAATCCGTCGACTTAATGCTGACCCTGTTTCCGTTCGAAACCGACATTTATCACCAGCATAATATACCTGTGGCCTTTGTTGGCCATCCTCTGGCAGACCGTATACCCATGCGGCCAGATACCGCCCAGGCACGGGCAGACTTGGGGCTGGAACTCGCCAAGCCCGTTCTGGCCATATTGCCAGGGAGCCGTGGGGGAGAAGTGGAGCGTTTGGGTACACTTTTTTTAGAGGCTGCGCGCTGGCTGCAGCAGCGCATTCCCGATTTGCAACTGGTAATCCCTTGTGCCAACCGTGAGCGCGAAAAGCAGATTCGTGGCATCACTGAAGCTCTGGCGCTGAGCTTGCCGGTGACCATTGTGAAAGGCCGTTCCCGGGAAGTCATGGCGGCCTCTGATGTGGTTTTACTGGCTTCTGGCACCGCGACCCTGGAAGCCATGCTGCTGAAAAAGCCCATGGTGGTGGGTTACCGACTTAGTGACTTCAGCTACAAAATACTGTCGCGCATGGTGCAGATACCCCACATCGCTTTACCTAACTTACTCGCTCGCCAGGAACTGGTGCCAGAACTGCTGCAAGACGCCGCTACGCCGGAAGCCTTGGGAGCAGCCGTACTCAGCCAGCTTGAAGACACCTCAGAGCGCGAGCAGCTGATTGAAGCCTTCACCGAGCTTCACCTGACCCTGCGGCAGAACGCTGATGAGCAGGCGGCCACGGCCATTGCGGCGCTGCTGGCAGGTGCTTATGGCCGTTAAAACTCCCTTACCGCTTTTTGTATGTGAGTACCAGGGGGTGCTTCTGGCCGGTGTGGATGAAGTAGGGCGCGGGCCTCTGATCGGCGCGGTGGTTACTGCAGCAGTGATACTAGACCCGGCTCGACCAATTGTGGGCCTGGCAGATTCGAAAAAACTCAGCGAGAAAAAGCGCAACCAACTGTTCGACGAAATCATCGAGAAAGCCACCGCCTGGAGCCTTGGCCGTTGCGAAGCCGAAGAGATTGATCGCCTGAACATCTTCCAGGCCACCATGGTGGCCATGACCCGCGCCGTTGAGGGTCTAAATCCGCAACCCGAGTACGTGCTGGTAGATGGTAATCGCTGCCCGGATTGGCGCTGGCCCGCCGCGGCTGTGGTGAAAGGCGATATGCGAATAGCCGCCATCAGCGCTGCATCGATTCTGGCGAAAGTAACCCGCGACAGAGAATTACAGGCGTTAGACCAGCAATACCCGGGCTACGGCCTGGCGCAACACAAAGGCTACCCAACTCCGGCTCACATGGAAGCGCTGGCACGCCTGGGCGCCACACCCCAACACCGCCGCTCATTTCGCCCGGTTAGAGAAGCCCTGAACACCGTCGGCGACTTTAATCCCGACGCACAAGACGATTTTTTTGTATAAGGCGTTGACAACCCATCAGTCGGGTATTAGTATACGCGCACATTGATTGAGACGAGTTTGAAAAGCGCCTCACCAATACCAGTTTGATGCGGGATGGAGCAGTCTGGTAGCTCGTCGGGCTCATAACCCGAAGGTCGTAGGTTCGAATCCTGCTCCCGCTACCATATAGTGAAAAGACAGATCAGTTACCAACTGATCTGTCTTTTTTTTGGCTTTTAGAAAAGCTTTATGACGGCCAAGTGGTACATATAGGGCGCTGGTTTTTTGGATCCCAGCGGTGTTGCGCTGTTCTGAACGAAAAAATGCGCTCTTTGGCTCGGGACTTTTCTTCATCGCGGCGGGCACCGCCGAAGGCCGCATCAAAACCGTATTTATCCAGAGCCTGCTTTAGACACTCAGTTTTCATGATATCGGTATGTATGGCCGAGCCGTGGGCAAACGGGTTGATGTCTTTTTCAATGCCTTCCGGGTTGATGTGCACCAGCAGGTCCATACCCATTTGTTCCGCCATCTTGTCGCGGAATTCATACATGGCCCGAAACTTCCAGCGCGTATCAATATGCATCAGCGGGAACGGCGGTGGCGAAGGCGCAAATGCTTTGCGCGCCAGGTGCAGCATAACCGCCGAGTCTTTGCCCACGGAATACAGCATAACCGGGTTTTCAGTTTCGGCGACCACTTCGCGCATAATCTGAATGCTTTCTGCTTCAAGCCGCTGCAAATGAGTAAGTGATGTTGTCATCTGTGCCAACGTAAGGTGGAAGATGTGTTTTCAAGCGCAGCACTAGCGCGAAGGCTCTGTTCCATGTCGTTTAGGACAATATGCAGGATAGATAGAATCAGCTTCTGCTCGATGCCCCAATGCTTTTTGGCCTCGGCCGGATCGGGCGACTTCTCAACCAATCTCCCATGCTCCTCACAAATTCTTTTATAAAGGTTGTGGGCAGTTGGAAGGATGGTATCAAGCTGACGGGTAATTTCCCGCGACACGGTACCCTTCGCCAACCCCAGTGCCAGACCGGCACTCACCAGATCTTTGAAAGTGACTGCGCCGAAGCTCTTGGAATCGTCACTGATTTGAAGCGCCAGTTCAGATGACGGCCATCGTGCATTTTCTGAGGCAAGGGCTCTCGTCTCATAAACAGCTGTCGCCAAAAGATCATAAGCGGGGGCCACACGAATGCCTTCCCAATCAACAATGAACGATATGTTCTTCAGATGATTGTCACCGTTGCCCGTCAGAACATTAAAAATTAACCAACGGAATAATCCCAAACGAGCAACAGCTTTGCCTCGGCATTTCAAAATTGCTTTATTGAGGGACTCTGTATTTGCGCCGGTGTATTTGAAGGTCCTGTCTCTGTTTAAGAGCTGGCAAGTGTCGATCACATGAATGCGATGAACCACGCCCGCCACATCGGACCACCGATCAAACCGCTCAATGATGTACACAGGTTCGGGCACATAACGCATGCTGACATCAGGGACATCCAGCTTCATTTCCCGATCAAGTCGCATAATAAAATATTCATTCATTACCGAGGCTGGATAGTCTGGCCCCGGATGATTGGGCTTCAGAATATGTGTGGACGGCGTGCCCGCTTCCGGCTCATAGATTTCGTCCCCGTCCAGAACGATCAACATCTTGTGTTGAGCGCCGGCCAGCGACATCCGCTTTGGAGAGTCTTTCTGTAGAGAGGATCTGGAAAGATTTCCGATCCGTTGACTCAGCTGGTTGTTGGTTAGCTTCCTGCGCCCAGTTGGAAGATCTAACGAACATTCGTGTTCGAGTAAAACCAGAGCGCCGGCAGACTCGGCGCCGTAGTACTCCAAAAGACCAAAGGAATCTTCCCACTTCAGCCCTGCTTCTTTTGCGACGACCTGGCGCAAAGTCTCTTCTGGCAGAAGGTTGTCAAAGTACCACTGGACGGGGCGCGTTGATGAGCCATCTTTGATGGTTTTTTCATCTCTAGATAGTGCCGGAGAAAGATCGAACCCATCCACGAATGACAACCAGTCGTCAGCGTATGAAAATTCCCAGATGTTTTCTTGCTCAGACAGGAGGCCTACCGTTGCTCCGTTGTGATAAACCACCAGGCTTCTCATGTTTTACGGCTCGATGAGATTGGGCTTGAATCCTCTGCTTCTCGTTTTCTTTCGCGAGGTGGGAGTGGCTTCATTCCCGTCGCTTTCAGTTGTTCGTATTGCAGCAAAGCTGACTCGGGTATGTCGAACGTCACGCGGATTCCTAACTCGTCGAGTAAGCGTAGAAAACGACCGAATTCAATGGTCTCCTTACCTCGCTCGGCATCACGCACGAAGACGTGACCGACACCGGCACTTCCTGCCAGGTCATCTTGCCTCAGGGATTGGCTTTTTCGCACTGCCCGGACAAGCATTCCAGCCTGCTCAACGCTAGACACGGTCATTTTCATCATAAAACCTATATTCGATGCGCATGCATAGAATATAGCGCAGCCTGGCAAATTAAGCCAAAATTCGATGGGTTCCATTCGTTTCATGCAATAAACAAATCAAAATATACAAAATCGATTTGACCGATTCGATTCCGACACAGGAATTCGGTGGCCAGCAGCGCGAGCGCAGTTGGAGCGCCTTCTCAGATATAAACGTATGTACTCGGCGTGGATTGGGCCCCCTGTGACCCGATAGGTCGGTGGTTAAACGCTCAAAAGCCTGACGTGCAAACGCGGACGCGTCAAGCTGCAACGGCCGCTCAATCCGGCAAGAAATACGGCCCTGATATAGACTTTTCAGCGACATTTATCATGAATTGCTTGTAACTCCTGCTCAAATCGTTACCGTTAGGGTAAGTAGTAACCGAGGTTTCAACGCTTGTCTTTTCCCTTGAACACGCGCCAATAGCGCGTATTCACCTCTCGGGAGGTCTTCCGGACCTCCTCAGCGGCCCCCGCGCCGCGTACGTTCAAATCCAAAATGGAGTACCAACCATGCGAAAATTAATGCCCGTGGCGCTTTTGTGCGCCCTGTCTGCACCCTCGCTCGCTTCCGCCGAATGCGGTGAAGTATCCATCACCAAAATGAACTGGGCCTCGAGTACTGTCGTAACACGCGTCGCCGAATTCATTATGGAACAGGGTTACGGCTGTGACGTATCGGTGATTCCTTCTGACACGGTTCCTGCCGTCACATCGGTCGCCGAAAACGGCAAACCGGATATTGTAACCGAGCTGTGGCTGAACGCTGTCAGCGAGGCGCTCCTGCAACTGGAAGAGCAAGGCAAGATCAAACGCGTGGCCGAAGTACTGGACCCGGGTGGTATCGAAGGCTGGTGGATTCCCACGTATCTGGCCGAAAAACACCCGGAATTGAAAACCATTGAAGGCATTATGGCGAATCCGGACTTGGTAGACAGCCTCTTTAACAACTGCCCGAGCGGTTGGGGCTGCCGTGTCCAAAGTGACAACCTGATCCGCGCTCTGGACCTGGAAGCCTCAGGTATCGAGATATTCGACCACGGTTCTGGTGAAACCCTGGCGACCTCCATGGCATCCGCTGTCCAAAGCGAAGAGCCCTGGTTTGGTTACTACTGGGGTCCGACTGTGCCACTTGGCAAGTACGACATGACGCGTGTAAGCCTGGGCGAGTACAAGGCAGACGTTCATACCCGTAATCAGACCCAGGATGCCGACAACCCCGGCGTTTCCGATTTTCCTGCGGCCACTATCCTGACCGCGGTCACCACCAGCTTCGGTGAGCGCGAGCCGGAAGTCGTTGAGATGCTGAGCAAAATGACCTTCAAGACCAATACCATGAGCGCTCTGCTGGCCTGGATGGATGAGAATAACGCCTCCGCCGAAGAAGCTGCGGTTTACTTTCTGAGCAACAACAGCGACGAGTGGTCCAGCTGGCTGAATGACGCAGCCACAAAGCGACTCACCAACGTGCTTGGATCTTAGGCTTTA
Organism: Marinobacter sp. LV10R520-4; assembly: GCF_002563815.1. Taxonomy (NCBI): domain Bacteria; kingdom Pseudomonadati; phylum Pseudomonadota; class Gammaproteobacteria; order Pseudomonadales; family Marinobacteraceae; genus Marinobacter; species Marinobacter sp. LV10R520-4. Next base: position 3,018,232 of record NZ_PDJM01000001.1, read on the forward strand.
CGGCCTTCCGGGAAATCGCTGCGCCGCAGAGTCCTGCGTTCAATATGCTGAGCCCAACAGGTAATCTGCATACGCGGTGATGGTTGTGGCTCCAGATAGAGGGGAAACAGCTGAAGCGTCAATTCCCTAGTGTAAGTTGGGATAAACCGCAGGGTAAATTTACCGTCGTTAAAGGGAATCAGCAGGTTGAGTTGGTAACAATCTTGTTGCCAACCAGATCTGGCTCAACTGAAGCAGTCAACGTGTCTCTTAAGTTGTGACCAGATTCAGTTGAACACCACACAGTGAGCTAAGGTACAAGAGCTCTAATGATGGGTACCCCTTAGTTCACTGAAAGAACCGCTTTTAAAGCCCCATGCAGTTGGCGTAGTAGGTAGTGGTAGCAGGCCAGTCCGAGAAAATCCCGATTACACCCACATCCTGAGCCAGCACATCAATCACTGTGAAGGTGTCACCATCATTGTTAATGGCATCGGTGATGCTTTGATGGTACCAGCCACCGCCGTTATTGAGCGGCCCGCTGCGCTCTACTGACCAGGCAATCAGATTAAGGCCTGCAGCTTTGGCATTGATTGCGTACTCGGACGGTACGATCTGTTGGTTGTCATCTAAAGTCAGCATTTTCCAGAGCGCTGGTGCCAGAATGGGAACCCCTTGCCGGGCTAAATCTTCCATGTACGCCATTGATACGTTATTCGGCTCGTTCGGTTTTTCATCCAGAAATACGGCCTGTCGACCAAATTCGGGCATTTGATTGATCCAGAAGATAACGTCATCCAACAGGAAGGACTGTGGCCATACGTCCTCGGGGCTGATTCCAGCCTCGATGTACTCATTGATCATCTGGCGGGCATAATCTTGTTGTGAATAGCCCTGTTGTGAATAGCCCCCTTCAAAAGGCATATCAACCACCGGTGTTTTCAGTTCCGGGGTGAACTTGACGCCCAGCTCCCTGAACAGTTCGATACTTTCACGATGGCTTAACAGTGTGCCCCGAGTTGAATACAGGTCGGTACGCCAATCGGCGGTGCCGCCAAGATACGCCTCTGGCGTGGTGGCTTCAGGGTCAAATGCATCCATTTTCCCCCTGAGCGACTTGAATTCAGCCAATGTAATGTCGCTAGTGCGGCATTCGGCCTGGGCCTGTATGCCGGTGGTCGAATCGGCGGGCACAAACGGCTGGGTGCATTTGGCGTTTAACTCCGGCACGGCCACGATGTTGGTGGTGGTGTGCAGATCATTCTGGGCGTGACGGCAGACTAATTCCCGGTCTTTGGTAAAGGCGACGTCGCACTCGATGATACCGGCCCCCATTCTGGCGGCTGCTACATAGGATTCGCGGGTATGTTCAGGAAACTGTAAGGGCGCACCGCGGTGGGCAATAGAGAAATCTGACGGTGCCAACAGCTTTGTTTCACAAGCCTGCAGCGTGCTTTTCAGTGTGCCGGCGTCCATGTCGTTGATCAGGTAGTAAGGCCGGGGGCCAAGCTGAACCAACGTTTGGCTGCTTTCGGTGGTCGCCGCTTGACTGGCGTTAGCCTTGGTATTGGTATTGGTGGTGGTGCAGCCGGATAGCACCGCTAGCGAACCGATGAGCAGGGGAAGGGTACACGCGAGTTTCATCTCAGAGTCCTTTTATTGTTTGGTTGTGTGCCGTTAGTTTGAAGTTACCGACACCATCGCGATCACGAATGCGCGGTCATTTTGAATGATAGGTGACTTTTCATCAGGAGACACTCGCACCCAAGACGTGCTAGTTTCTCAATCGTTGCTTCTACGTACCCGTTGATGGCAAACAGAAGCCGGGAATTTAACACCTTCTTTATCGTCAATCATAACTATAAGTCCAATAGGGCGGAGGAAACGTTCATGCGAATTTTAAAATATGCAGTTGCCGTATCCATGCTGGCTGTTGCGCTCCCCTTGAGCGCACAACAACTCTCGATCGCTACCGGCGGCACCGGCGGCGTTTACTATCCTATCGGCGGTGGCTTCGCCGAAATGATCAATAATCATATCGAAGGCGCCAAGGCGACGGCTGAAGTAACCGGCGCGTCGGTTGAAAATATGGGTCTGATCATGCGCGGTGATGCGGATCTTGCGCTTGCACTGGCAGATACGGTCTATCAAGCGTATACCGGCACTGATAACTTTGAAGATCGCCAGATCAAAAATATTCGCGCGCTGGCTTCGGTTTACCCCAATGCCGTGCAGTTGGTGACTCTGGCGGAATCGGATATTAAGTCGATTGCGGATCTGGCAGGTAAGAGGGTGTCAGTGGGCGCACCGGGCAGCGGCACAGAGCTCAATGTGCGGGCATTACTGGAAGCGAATGGCATTAGCTACGACGATTTCGCGCCGCAGCGTCTTAATTTCAATGAAACGGCTGATGCGATTCGTGATGGCGATATCGACGCCGGTTTCTGGAGTGTCGGCCCGCCGACCAGCTCCATTCTTAACCTTGCCGCAACACGCGATATCCGCCTGATTAGCCTCTCTGGCGAAGAAGTCTCCAATGCACAGAAAGAAGTGGCGGTTTTTGCGCCGTTTGAGCTGGCAGCAGGCATGTATGACGGTATGACTGAAGCGGTTCAGACCATTGGCATTCCCAATGTGCTCGTTGTTAATGCGGATATGGACGAAGAGTTAGCCTATCAGTTGACGCGATTGCTGTTTGAAAATACGGATGAGCTGATTGCCGTTCACCCCGCGGCGAACGACACCACCGTGAAATTCACTATGGACTCCACGCCGGTGCCTCTGCACCCGGGTGCACTTCGTTACTTCGAAGAAGTTGGCGCTGTTATCCCGGATCGTCTGCGCCCTTAACTGTGAATGGTGAACTAGCTGTACAAAGGCAATGCGGCACTGTTCTGTCACGCTTTGCGTTCGCCAAGCATTTCGGAACTGCTTTGTTGCTGATGTGTTTGCCGCTCGCCGGGGCCGGGGCATCTCCCGCTCCGGCGATTTCGTCTGACCGCCTTCAAGTTGTTACTGAGCAAGGCGAAATGCTGGTTGATATCGCTGTTTTACCGGGAATGCGCTGGTGCATTGAGTGGAACCACTCGGTGCAAAAATTTGCCGTGCTGGATTGTTATCGAAACGTTGCCGGTGTGATGCAGTTAGAGCGCAGTCACCAGCCCGATTTTGCGGCGGGTTTAGGCCATACGGTAGGGCGGGGTGAGCAAGTCTCTGACGGAGAAGGCGGCTACTGGATCAATGAAATTGACGAACCAGTGGTCAATAATCGATACGTTTTGCGTGTGGGCGCTGATGCGGTGAATCACCGCGTGGTATGGCTGGCAGGCGATCACCGTCGAGAAGTGAGTCTGAGCGACCTCGCTTCAGGACAACGCGTTACTGTTCAGCTAATCAAACCCGCACCGCCCAGCGTGAATTATAAGTAAGCCAGACAACGTCTGACGAGGACTTCATGAACGAATCCAAACAACCGCCGACCACAATGCCGAGGGAAAATGTGATTCAACCTCGCACGGTGTTATGGGCCATCACCTTTGTGGCGGTGGGTCTTTCCCTGTTTCAGCTTTATTCCGCCGGTCTTCAGCCCTTAGGGCTTTTTTATCAGCGCAGCATCCACCTGGCACTCATCATGGTGTTGGCATTTTTAATGTTTCCAGTCTTCGGCCCAACCCGTAAACGCGGGGTAATAGGATGGGGCCTGGACGCGCTATTTTTAGCCGGTGCCTTACTGACGGGCGGCTATCTGGTGCTTAATCTGGACGAGATTTTCAGCCGTGCGGGTTTTTGGAACAATACCGACATTCTGGTTGGCTGTATTGCCACGGTGACCGTGCTGGAAGCCAGTCGCCGTGCAGTGGGTTTTGGAATGACTGTGATTGGCCTGCTGGCGATTGTGTACGCGTTTGCCGGCCCGCGAGGCGAGCTGCCTTGGTTGGGCCAATGGATGCCGGGAATTCTGGAGCATCGCGGCTATAACATTGATCGTGTTGCCGGCCAGCTTTATCTTGGGCAAGAAGGTATCTTTGGCTTGCCGCTGGGCGTGGCGGCGACCTTTATCTTTATTTTTGTACTGTTTGGAGCCTTTCTGGAGTGCACCGGTGCCGGTAAATTCTTTATCGATATGGCTTACGCCGCCACCGGCCGCCAGCGCGGTGGGCCCGCCAAGGCGGCGGTGTTAGCCTCGGCGGGCATGGGGTCTATTTCCGGTAGTGCCATTGCCAACGTGGTCACTACGGGCGCCTTTACCATTCCGCTAATGAAGCGGCTGGGTTATCAGGCCAAACAGGCAGGTGGTATCGAAGCCGCGGCCTCTACCGGCGGGCAGATTATGCCGCCGTTGATGGGCGCAGGTGCCTTTTTGATCGCCGAGTACACCAATACGCCGTACCTGGAGATCGTTAAGGTTAGTATTTTGCCGGCGATTATGTATTTCGCCACGGTTTATCTGTTTGTGCACATCATTGCTCTTAAGCAGGGTATGCAAGGGCTGCCCAAAGAAGAACTGCCGCAGATGCGTCAGGTAATGAGGGATGGTTGGCACTTTCTGCTTCCGCTGGCCATGCTGGTTTGGCTACTGGCGATGAGTATGTCGCCGATGCGGGTGGGCTTCTATGCGGTGGTGACAATAGTGGCGGTAGCCGTGTTGCGCTACTCGCTGTGGTTTTTTGTGCTGGCGCCCCGGCAGGGGCAACCGGTGACCGTTACAGCCGTCAAAGATATTATACGTGCCGGCTTGGCCAAGCTTGTAGAAGGCCTGGAGCTAGGTGCGCGCAACGCGGTGGCGGTGTCTATGGCGTGCGCTGTTGCCGGGATTATCGTCGGGGTGGTTGGCCTGACCGGTTTAGGCCTGAAATTCTCCGCCATGATGCTGGCCTTCTCTGGTGGTAACCTTGTTCTAGCGTTGGTGATGGTGTTGTTGGCCAGCCTGGTTCTGGGTATGGGGCTGCCGGTAACCGCCAGCTATATCGTATTGATTGTGCTTGTCGGGCCTGCATTGACGGCTGAGTTCGGTGTGCCACTGCTGGTCGCGCACTTGGTGGTGTTCTGGTACTCCCAAGACTCCAACGTAACGCCGCCAATAGCCCTGGCAGGATTTGCCGGGGCGGCAATTGCGGGCAGTAAACCGATGGAAACGAGCTTCCAGGCGTGGAAGTTTGCCAAGGGGCTTTACTTGATTCCGCTGTTTATGGTTTTTAATCCAGAAATCATCATGGGCGGCCCCGTACTGTTGGTGGCTTGGAACGCAATCATTGCCATTCTTGCATTGGGTGCCTTTGCGGCAGCCTTGGAAGGGTATTTGTTTACCAGTATGTCCTGGCTGCCTCGTCTGGCTATTACTGCGGGAATTTTTGGTGTGTTTTACCCCAGTCTGATGACTGAGATTGCCGGTGTGGTGGTGATGGTGTTTGTCATTTCTGCTAACTGGCTTGCGAGCAAACGCGAAGCGACGGCGATAGCCGTCAGTGGTTAATCGCTGGTCGGTAATGAGTATGTAAGACAGATCTATTGCCTGAAAAACCCAGACCCGCAATGAAGTTGATTCATAGCATTCAGGCCTTCCCCGGCCTGTTAAGGATTGCCAGCGTCGGTGGCCAGTATGTGGGCTTGGCGCTGGCGTTTTTTACTCTGCAGGCGCTTGTCTACGCACTGTTCTTCGTCGTTGAGTATCACCACGCATTCCAGGCATTGAATGCATTCGTCGTAATCAATCCTTCCGTCTTTGCGAATGGCGTTAATGCCGCAGGCGTTCTTGCAATGCTGGCAAGGGGTGCCGCACAACTCCACCCGGTCCAGCCAGCTGAACAGCCTTAGCCGGCCGATGATCGCCAATCCGGCGCCCAATGGGCATAGGTAGCGGCAATAGAATTTGTTGATAAACATCCCGATCACCAGCAGCCCGACGGCGTAAACCACAAACGGCCAATGACGCACAAAAAGCAGGGTGATGCTGGTTTTGAAGGGTTCCACTTCGACCAGCTTTTCCGCCAGCGTAAGCGAATAAAAAGCCGTGCCTACCAAGCCGATCAAAAGAGGGTACTTGATAAGAATCAGGCGGCGATGCCATCGCTCTGGCACTTTGATCTGACGCAGGCGAAGCTTTTCGCCCAGCCAGGCGGCCATCTCCTGAAGTGCACCAAACGGGCACAACCACCCACAGAACAGGCCGCGGCCCCAAATGAACAGGCTGATAAAGGTATACACCCATAGAATGAAAATAACGGGGTCGAGTAAAAACACATTGAGAGAAAAACCATCCCAGATCGCCAGAAAAAGCGTGTAGATATTAACCACCGACAACTGGCCCTGAGCGAAAAAGCCAATGTAAAACAGGGTAAAAAACAGAAAACCCCAGCGAAACCGGTGTACCAGTTTTGGGTGGCGGCTCAATGTTTTTTGGCGGGCGAAAAAAACCGTCAATACCGTGAGAGCTGTTAGCAAAATGGCGATTTGCCACCAGCGCTGCTTCCACAGACCAATCCATATAGGCTCGCGTTCATCCATAAACGAATGGGCAGGCTCTACCGTTTCAAACAAATCCGAGTTGAAGCGAACAGGCACTTTCATAATGGTGCTGTCGATTACCAGATGGTTACGGGCAAGTTCGATGTGAAAATTCAACGTCGCATCGGCTCCGGGACTAAAGCCAGCGCTTCCGCCCATGCGGAAGAAATTCTGTGCCGCCAGATCCGGCATGCCGGCGGCCTGAAGTTCCAGACCTTGGTCGGATAGGTTCAGGTCGCGCATTTCCACGGCCAGCCCGTTCTGAATCAGGCTAATCCGCTCTGGATTACTGCCGGGTATAAAGCTTTCGGATACATGGGGAAAGGCTCCGCCGGACAGCACCAGCATCACCTGCGCGCCCGGGTCTATGTAAGCCATCAACTTTTCGTAGCCCTCGTCGCCCAACAGGTTGCGGCCCACCATAGGGGCGTTGATATAGCCAAAGAACAGCTCGCTGAAAGGGTCGTTGTCAGTACCCTCAAAATCCTGGGGATAGTCCGCAAGTGGGCGGCCAAGCTCAGATTCGATGGCCTCTCGGCTTAGCCGCCAATGGCCAATGTAGCCGCGTTCAAGCAGCTGTTGCCAGCTGAGCCTTTCAAAGAAGTCTGGTTTTGCCCGTGTTTGTGCGGCCTGTACAAAACCCGCCAGTTTGTTGCGGGCTACTTTTAAGGCCGATGAAAGTAGAGTGTCATTGATGATTAGCACAGAGACGGTGGCTTTGCTGACACCGTCAAAATACACCGTGTTTCCGTCACTGGTCCGTCCCGGCCGGCCGGTATTGGATGTGTTTATAATGATCTGTTCCCGCAGTGACTGCCCTTTGTATTGATTAACAAAGTCGAACAGCGGTTCTTCTCCCAGGCCGTGTAAGAACACCGGTTCGTGATGATTCAGCACTTTTACGCCGGTAAAGCGGCCACGGGTGTCCATGCCTACCAGCATGCTGATGGGCTGGCCGGCGAATCCCTGCAGCCTGCTTAAGTCAATGGACTCGTAGGCATAGCCCAGTAGCTCTTGCAGCTGGTAAACGGGATACACCGAAAAGTCTGCTAATTTATCTTCAATAACCGTTGCCGACGGAAACAGTTCCTGTATCAGTGCCTTTTTGTCTTCGGCGAGTTCGGCCTGAGCTACGGAAAAACAGGCAACAAAGCAAATAATAAGGAGCGTGATGCGCCCGATCATGGGTTACTCCTGTTATTTTTCTGGTGATAACTCCTATGCTATTGGATTTGCGTTCTGGCTCAATGCGACCTCAGAGCCAGCCATCTGCTACTTTACGACTACTTTTACGGGATAATTTTTCTACCTTGGGTCTTAAGGCTTGCATGGTTACCTGCTGCTGGAGTTATGATCAAGAATTCCTAAGATGTTGGTCAGGCAACTAATGGTGAAATGATGACCAGTCGCTCCGAACAAAAGGTCAGTTTGACAGGCGATTTTGTTGCATTGCTTGGATTGATTTTTGTTGTCTGGACATGGGTATCCGTCGCCCTTCCAGAACAGGGCAAACCGGTCGTAACCGACGTTACGCTGGGCGGCTGGCAGGGAACGGTGGAATCAACCGAGGGGACATCCTCTTCCGGGGACGCGATACCGCAGCCTTCGATTATCGGCTTTCCGCCTCTGGCACTCAATTTCCATGCCCTGCACCTGTTGGCTTTTGAAAGGCCTCCTGCACGACTTCTCGGTTACCCCGGCCAGTCACAGGCGCCGCCCTCACTGCTTCCGACATTTGCAAATGCAGGATTTTACTTGCCTGTATACTGGCAAGTTGTGTCTGACAAAATGATTTTAAGCAAAGAGGAAACCCTGGGGTAAAACGTCCCATGGTGGTGAAAGTCGCGACAGACTTATTTAACGGCTCTTTGCCCCTTCGGGGGCTTTTTTTTGGGGCTCGTGTGTACTGGTCGAAATGCTCTTATCCCAAAGTGCAGATTTCTAAGCCCTCCCAAATAAGCATGAAACCGACTCCCCCGGCGGATACCTCGGTTATCAGCGTTCGCCGATTATGGAGCTCAAGCGAAAGATCTCGCTTGCGGCGCCGCTAAATCAGCGCCTCGTTCTGAATGTCCAAACATACCCCGGGGGAATTATGAACAATAATAAAATCAGACGGTCAGGCCTGGTCATTGTGATGGCGGCTGCAATGGGAGCCAGTGCGGCGGCGAATGGGGCGGTGGAGTTGTATAACGAAGACGGCACTTCTTTTTCTGTTGATGGTTATTTCAACGCCTTTTACGTAAATCGTGACAACAATGTAAACAATACCCGCGACTCCCGCGTGAAAATGGGTTTCTTGCCCAACACCATCGGCTTTAACTTCAGCAAAGAGATGGGCGATCTGACTCTGGGTGGTCGTTCGTCATTCTGGACGTCGATCAACGACAGCTTGGACGACGGCTTAGCAACTGATACGGCTATTGATGTGCGTCAGTTCTACGCCACCGTTGATGGCAGTTTTGGCCAGGTGTTGATTGGTAAAGATTTTGGTCTGTACGCCCGTTCTAACATTTTTCTGGATGAAATCCTGATGGGCTTCGGCTCTCCGGGCGTTGCGGGCGGTGTGTCATTCGGAAATATTCGCGCCGGCTACCCGTACCCGACGCCGTCAGCCCAGATAACCTACCGCGCTCCGGAAATGTCCGGTTTTAACATTGCTGTTGGTGTTCTGGATCCTGCAGACACGGTGACCGGTACCGCAGCTGATGAAAACGCTGCACCGCGCTTTGAATCTGAGGTGACTTATGCCACCACTTTGAGCAACGTAGCGCTGACCGGCTGGGTGAATGGCCGTTATCAATCTGCGAAAAATGGTAGCACCACCGTCGACAGCACTGGCGTTGGTTACGGCCTTAAAGCAACCGTTGCGGGGCTGACTCTAGCGGCGTCTGGCTTTACGTCAAAGGGTGATAATCCGGTGTTGATTGGCAACACGGCGGTGACCGAAGACGATGCCGACGGATTTTTAGTGCAGGGCGCCTACGCTTTTGGCGCTAACCGACTGGTGCTGTCTTACGGCGATACGGATGCCGAAATTCTGGACTTTGAAACCGAGAGCACCACCTTAGGCTTCTTCCACGATGTGAACAGCAATTTCAAGCTGGTGGCGGAATACAACATGTTCGAACAGCAGAATCGCACGACCGGTGCTACCACCATCGACGCCGACACCATCGCCCTTGGCGCGATTGTAATGTTCTGACGAAGCGTTATCACAAGCGGTGAAGCCATGGCTTTGCCGCCTTGTTTGCTTTGCCGGCTAGAACTAAAGTGCTGGTTTTCTGATGGGTGTACCGACCTTGCTGTTTGGCATTGATAAAGGAGTTTTCTAATCAATGGCTTACGAACATTTTGGTGCGCCTATAAAAAGCACTGAAGTTGCATTGGCGAACCGCCCGCAGTCCGTAGAATATTGGAGAAGATCTTTTTCTGCGGAATTACTCCCTATGCAGTCAGTAACGACTCAGCCCGCTGTTGGTGTAGCCAGTACCTGCCTTCGCGAGCCGTTTTTGGCAGCGAACAGTCTGGCCAGTCAACTTAGCCACTCGCACTTGGGCTGTGTCCTGTTTTTCTGTTCCGCAGAGTATGACTTGGAGAGGCTTGGGCCGGCTTTGCAGCAGGTGTTTCCGAATGTGCGCCTGTCAGGTTGTACCTCGGCAGGTGAAATTACCACCCGTGGTTATGATCGCGGGTGCATCACCGCCATCGGCTTCGATAGCCGCTTTTTCGCGATCGACTGCGCGCTGATTCGTGAAATGGACCGGTTTTCGCTCCTTGATGCGCAAAATGTTATTGACGGCCTGCTAACGAATTGTCGTAACGCGCGCCTGGCACCCATCAAAGGCAATACGTTTGCCATCACCCTATTGGATGGGCTTTCAAGCCGTGAAGAGTTGGTACTTGCCACGCTGAATGCGGCGCTCGGCAGCATTCCGCAATTCGGTGGGTCGGCTGGCGATGATGAGCGCCTTGCTAACACCCATGTATTTCACGACGGCCGTTTTCACGCTGGCGCAGCCACGGTGATGTTGGTGAATACGCCTTTAGACTTCCGGGTATTTTCCAGTCATCACATGACAGAAGGGCAGGAAAAGCTGGTGGTCACCCGTGCCTGTTCAGACAGCAGAACGGTGTATGAACTAAACGCCGAGCCTGCCGCAGATGCCTACGCCCGAGCGGTTGGCGTTGCTACCAGCGAGCTAGACCGCACTGTATTCGCGCTGCGCCCGTTGGGCGTGAAAGTTGGCGGTCACTATTTTGTGCGCTCCATTCAATGCGTTAACCCTGACAAAAGCCTGACGTTTTATTGCGCGGTCGAGACCGGGATTGTAATGACGTCTATGGAGCCGCAGTCGCTGTTAGACAGCGTGCGTGAACAGCTTGAAATTTCAGAGAATATTATTGGACCGCCATTAGTTACCATCGGCTGCGATTGCTTTCTGCGCCGCCTTGAAGCCGAAGTCACCGGTAAGGCAGAAGAAGTGTCGGCGTTTTTACGGCAGTACAAGGTGGTTGGTTTTAACAGCTACGGCGAGCAGTTTAACGGTATGCACATCAACCAGACATTTACGGGGGTGGTTATTGGCCAGCCTGACGCCGGTTCCTTTTAACGATCAGGCGCACCTGAGCGCGGCGCTGATTCGACGTATTGATCTGCTGGAAGCTGAAAATGAACGCCTGCGCAAAATTCGCGATGCGTTGATTGTCAGGGTGGAATCGGGAGCGGCCCAAAAACCTGAACCTTATGCTGCGTTTGAGCACTCGGTGGTGCTGGCGGAACAAGTGCGTGAACGCACAGAAGCGTTGAACGACGCCATGGACGAGCTCCGTGGCAGCAACAAGGCGCTGAATCGGGCCCGCGAGGAAGCGGAAACAAGCCGTCAACGTCTTAGCGACGCTATTGAAAGCATCGCGGATGGTTTTGTGTTGTTTGACCACCGCCATCTGCTGGTTCAGAGCAACAGCCGCTTTCGCAGTTACTGGCGCCACGCCGGTGTTGCCATGCCCGCTGCGGGTACCAGTATCGAAATCGTTCGAAATCTGGCGTTCGCGTCGGGTTTGGTTGTGGAGGAACACCGCGAGCCTGATTCAGACGGCGTGGTGTTTCTGCTTTCAAATGATCGATGGGTACAAATGACCGAAAGACCTACCCGAGAGGGCGGCTTGGTGGTGCTGTATTCCGACATCACCGATGTAAAAAACAGTGAAATGGCGCGCCGAATCAAAGCGCTTGAGGAGAGTGAGCGCTGGATTCGCGTGGTCACCGACCATGTGCCGGCGCTGATCGCGTATGTGGGCGCCGATTTGACCATTCAGTTCTGTAACCAGGTTTACGAAACTTGGTATGGCCGTGACGGCGAGTCACCTCTGGGCAAGCGTCTTGACTATGTGCACTCTGAGGAACTGTATCAGCGGCTACTACCGCAGATGCTGGAAGTACTGGCCGGTCATAATGTCAACTTTGAATTTGAAGAAACCGGCGAAGAGGGCCAGGTGCGGCATATGCTGCGCTCTTACGTTCCGAACTTCGACGAACAAGGTGATGTTGTCGGCTTTTTTGTGCTCATTCGAGATATTACCGAACGTCGTAAAACGGCACTTGCCCTAGAGCAGGCCTATGATGATCTTGAATGCCGCATCAAGGAGCGCACGTCGGCTCTGACCGAGGCGAAGCAGGAAGCGGAACAGGCTAACCTGTCAAAAACCAAGTTTTTGGCCGCGGTCAGCCACGATTTACTGCAACCCCTGAATGCCGCCAGGCTATTTACCAGTGCTTTATTAGAGCAATCCTTTGGCCCAAGAGCCGAGGGCCTGGTGCGTTCGGTCAGTACCTCTTTGGATGATGTGGAAAATCTGCTGGGCACTCTGGTGGATATTTCCAAGCTGGATGCCGGTGTCATAAAACCAGACGTGACCGCGTTTGATCTGCGTGATTTGTTGAATAATATCGCCCGTGAATGCCAGCAAATGGCCATTGCTGTAGATCTTATTCTGGATTTTGTGCCGTCTTCGGCCATCGTGGAGTCCGACTCCCAGCTGTTGGCCCGCATTCTGCGAAATTTTCTGACTAACGCAATCCGCTACACTAGCAGTGGCCGAATTTTGCTGGGCTGCAGGCGACAAGCGGGGCACGTGCTGGTGCAAGTTTGGGACACCGGGCCTGGCATCCCGCACGATAAACTCGGCGAAATTTTCCAGGAATTCAAACGAATTCGCCCGGAGGGATCACGCCCCGACAAAGGTTTGGGCCTGGGCCTTGCCATTGTGGATAAAATTGCGCGGATGTTAGATCACGATATTACGGTGTCGTCGGTGGAAGGCAAAGGGTCGGTGTTCAGTGTGCGGGTGCCCTTGGGGCAATTGCAGCCCAGGTGTGCAGCAACAGAAGTGCAGCACGTGGCGGCGAGGCACGGCATGGAAGGCGCAAGGATTTGGGTGATCGATAACGATCGCGCTATCTGCGAAGGTATGAAAACTCTATTGGAAGGCTGGGATTGCCGGGTAACCTGCGCCATTTCACTGGCGGATCTGGAACGCCAGCTTGATCCGGTGACCAGCCCGGTGGACCTGATACTGGCGGACTATCACCTTGATAATGACGAAACCGGAGTGGATGTGGTGGCCAGCGTTAATGGTCGACGGCATTACCCCGCTCCGGTTGTGATGATTACCGCCAACTACACCAACGAACTGAAGCAGCAAATTCGTGACTTGGGCTACGTGCTGATGAACAAGCCGGTCAAGCCATTGAAGCTCAGAAGTACGCTTAACCATCTGATTGGCGGGCCAGAGTGGATGAAGCGCTGAACAACCACCCAAGTGGAGCGATGCCGGCCCTGTAAACTCTGTAAAGCGGGTGGTTAGTTAGCGCTTCAAATATTGACTGAAGTCCACATCGCTGGCGGACAAAATAGCCTGCACCCGGTTGTGTACGCTGAGTTTGCGCAATATTGCAGAAACGTGAGCCTTAACGGTGGTTTCGGCAATGTTCAGGTTGTAGGCAATCTGCTTGTTGGATTCACCCTTGGACATTCGCTCCAGTACCAGTAACTGGCGCCGGGTCAGGGAGTTGAGCAGCTCGGGGGAAACCGGGTTGTCATCGTTACGTCGGCGGCGCCCAGCGCTTTCTTTGCCGGTACGGATGATGTCAGAGGGCAGATACACGTTGCCGTTGAGTATTTGTTGAATAGCTTCTGTCATCTTAACCCGGGGCGAAGATTTGGTGATAAAGCCCACGGCGCCGTAGGTAATGGCTTGCAGCACTACCTGTTTTTCTTCCTCGGCTGACACAATCACCACCGGAATGGTGGGCGCTTCGTTGCGCAGGGTAATCAGCCCGTTCAGACCGTGCATGCCGGGCATATTCAGATCCAGCAGAATCAGATCGAGATCGTCGTTTTCCTTAGCAATTATCAGCGCACTGTCCAGATCGTCGGTTTCGAGGATCTCGCTGCCTTCAAAGCCTGATGCGATAACACTGCTAATCGCTTCGCGAAACAATGGATGATCATCGGCAATCAGGATCTTGTAGACTGGCTCCATGAACGTTTCTACCTGTTTTTTTCATTATCGAGGATTGCTGCGGGCTTATCATAGCCGGTTTCGGGCGAATGTGCGGCCTGCGGACCTCTGGTTGTTATTGTAATAAGTCTATTACACGTTATATCGGGGTTGCGTTGAATGCGACCATCGCACCAAAAAACAGACACTAAAGTACAATTCTTACGCGTCGCCTTGGTTCGTATTGTGTAGGAATGAATCAATCACAACGAATTTTACGTTTTCCTGTCCTTGCTGGCATCGCTATGTGGGTTGCGATTCAGTGTTTTGGATCTACTGCTCTGGCAGGGTCAGACACGCCAGACCCAGAACTGCCGGAACTGTCGGTTAGTGTGTTGCAGTTTGGTACGGCGCACTGGGAGCTGGACCACATCGTACATCAGCAGCTGGACCGCAAGCATGGCTACCGCCTGGCTTTGAGGGTGGTTGCTAACCTTTCGGCATCGCACCTTGCCGTTGTCAGTGGCTCAGCGAATGCTGCTGTTGCCGATCTGCTTTGGACTCAGTCACGGTATCAGGCCGGCAGCCCCTATCTGTACCTACCTTTTTCATCCCGGATTGGCGACATTGTGGTGCCGGAAAGCTCTGGCGTGCGTAACCTGGCCGACCTTCAAGGGCTGCGTATTGGCGTAGCCGGAGGCCCGGACAGCAAGGGCTGGGTGTTGCTACAAAAGGTGGCTTCCCAGCAGGGTATCGACCTTGCAGGTTCGACAGAGGTCCAGTTTGCCGCACCGCCGCTGCTGAGTCAGGGGCTTAAGCGGGGGCAAATGGACGCCATCGTTACCTACTGGCATTTTGCCGCGCGCCTGAAGGGAGAGGGCGGGGGCGAGAGTGGCTGGCGTTCGGCTTTTGGTATGACCGATTTGCTGATTGCTATGAACCTGGACCCTGATTTGCCCGTGCTGGGGTATGTGTTTCCGGAAAAATGGGCAAACGAACACAAAGAGTTGATTGACCGTTTTGCCGGTTCGGTTGCTGAAGCAAAAGCAGAGCTTGCAGCCCGGCCGTCTGACTGGCAGCGATTACGGCCACTGCTACAGAATCCGGAAGTTGGAGTGTTCAATGCCCTGCGCGACGGTTTCATTGCCGGAAATCCGGAACCTCTGACGGACGATCGCGTTGCTGACTTGAGGGAGTTGTTGGTTCTGACGGCTGCCGACGCGGGTTCGCTTATGCCCGCGCGACTGTTTTACCGGCCGCAGCCATGACCAAAGGCGGAGGCGCCTCGAAACTGGGGCGGCCGCCGGTATGGACCTACTGGATTGTATTGCCATCGGTGCTTGTGCTTTGGGCGGTGGTGTCGTGGCTGCTTCAGTCACCGCTGCTACCATCGCCATCGGATGTGCTAAACAGCCTGATGCGGGAAGCCAGTTCCGGTGATCTTTGGTACCATCTGTCAGCAACCCTGCGCCGAGTTGTGCTGGCGTTTTTTCTGGCGATGTCGCTGGGCATTCTGATTGGCGTGGTAATGGGGAGGTCAACCTTCATCAACGCTCTTTTTGATCCACTACTCGTTCTGCTGCTGAACCTGCCTGCACTGGTTACCATCATTCTGATGTACGTCTGGTTTGGCCTCGTTGAGTCGGCAGCGATCATGGCGGTGGTCATCAATAAAGTTCCCAACGTTGCCGTAACAGTGCGCGAAGGCGCCCGCAGCCTCGACTTCCGGCTTGAGAACATGGCAACGGTGTATCGATTCAGCCGTTGGCAGCGATTCCGCGACGTCTGGGTGCCGCAACTGTTTCCCTACCTGATGGCTGCCACCAGGGGTGGCCTGGCCCTTATCTGGAAAATCGTGCTGGTGGTGGAATTGCTCGGCCGCTCCAGCGGGGTGGGTTTTCAGCTCCAGATGGCTTTCCAGATTTTCGACGTGGCCACTATTCTTGCCTATAGCCTGGCGTTTATTGCCGTGGTCCAGCTGATAGAGCTCGCCATTCTGCAGCCGTTAGAGCGCCGATCCAGCCGCTGGCGCCAGCCGGAGCAGGCTCATGCTTGAGCTGCGCATTGCTGGCCGCGATTTTGCTCAGCCGGTGTTGGGCGAAATCACCACGGTGGTGAAGCCCGGCGATCGCATTTGCCTGCTTGGCCCCTCCGGCATCGGCAAAACCACCTTGCTGAACGCCATTGCCGGCCTGGATTCGAAGGTGCCGGAAAGCTCCATTATCGGCCGCCGATCGGTTCGAACGGGGTATTTGTTCCAGGAACATCGCCTGTTGCCCTGGCGCAGCCTGAGAGCCAATCTGGAACTTGTGGGGGCCTCGGCGTCAGAGGCTGACGACTACCTTGCCCGGGTAGGTTTGGTCGGTTACGGCCATTATCTGCCAGATCAGCTATCTCTGGGTATGGCCCGTCGCGCCGCATTGGCTCGGTGCCTGGCGGTGAAGCCCGAGTTGCTGCTGTTAGACGAACCCTTTGCGTCTCTTGACCCGGTTATGGCGGGTGATCTTAAACGGCTGATCGTGGGAATTCTGGATGCCAATCCCGCCATGGCGATGATCTGCGTGACCCACGATGGAGGAGACGCCGTAACTCTGGCCAATCGACTGTGGTATCTCGATGGCCAGCCGGCGCGACTGCAGTGGGATGGCTCGATTGAGGAGCCCGGTCAGATTGAGCGTCTGTTAGGAAAACTAAGAGAGTCTGAACGAGCGGGCTAGAGAAAAGTCCGGGCATTAAGCGTTGAATACAGCCCAATATTCAGGCCGGCTTAGTGCCCAATATTTTGGTTCTCTGTGGCCGAAAGCCCGCCGTGGCCAGAATAACCAGTACCACGGTAACCCCCGCACTCACCCCCCAGGCTAACGGACTCCACTGCAGGTACAGCGAGAAACGAATGGTTTCCACCGCATGGGTAAACGGGTTGAACTGGCACACCCAATACAGCCAGGGGCTGGCTTCGTTCATGCGCCACAGCGGATAGAGCGCTGAAGACATAAAAAACATCGGGAAAATGACAAAGTTCATCACCCCGGCAAAGTTTTCCAGCTGCTTGATCCAGGTGGCTATTAACAGTCCCAGCGCGCCGAGCATCAAACTTGTCAAAATCAGCGCCGGCAGTACGGCAAGGTAACCCCATGTAGGCGGTTCTACATCCACTAACAAAGCGATAAACAGGAAGATATACACCTGAATGACCGACACCACGCCCATGGCCAACAGTTTTGTGACCAGCAGAAAGGGCCGTGGCAGCGGGCTCATCAATAACACCCGCATGCTGCCTAGCTCGCGGTCATACACCATCGACAGCGCGCCCTGCATGCTGTTAAACAGAATGATCATGCCGCACAACCCGGGTGCAATGTAGGTTTCGTAGGTGATGTAGGTTTGATAAGGCGGAATAATCGAAATACCAAGGACTGCGCGAAAACCGGCGGCAAACACCACCAGCCAGAGCAGCGGGCGAACTAGCGCGCTGGCAAATCGGGTGCGCTGTTGCCAGAAGCGCAGCCATTCACGGGTTTGAATGCCGGCAAAGCAATGCCAGTAGGCCGCGGGTTTCATGAGCCAACTCCGGTGAGCAATTCAAAGGTTTCAGCCAGGGTAGTAGTGCCTGCTTGGCTGCACAGTTCTTGCCCGGGGCCATCTGCCAACAGTCTGCCCTGATGTAAAATCATAACCCGGTCTTGTGCTGCAACCTCCTCAATCAAGTGAGTGGCCCAGAGCACCGTCAGATTGTCGTCAGCGCACAGTTGGCGAACGTGGTCGTTCAGAGCCTTGCGACTGGCGATGTCCAGCCCCGCGGTGGGTTCATCCAGCAGCAGCAGTGTCGGTTGATGCAGCAAGGCGCGGGCAATTTCCACCCGGCGCCTATGGCCTCCATTTAGCGCCCTTACGGGGTCGTTGGCCCTGTCCAGCAAACCGAAGCGCTCCAGCTCCTGGTCGCCCCGCAGCCGCGCCTGTTTGCGCGAAAGTCCATGCAGCGCGCTGTGATACATCAAGTTCTGGCGCACCGATAAATCAAGGTCTAGCGCATTTTGTTGAAACACCACGCCAATCTGGCGCATGGCCTCGGCAGGGTGTTTTTTCAGTGATTGCCCGGCGAACAGTATGTCACCTTGCTGCAGCGCCAATAGCCGGGTCAGCAGGCCGAAAAGGGTCGACTTTCCAGCACCATTGGGGCCCAGTAGGGCGTGGAAACGCCCGCTGTCGAGGGCAAAGCTGATGTCGGTCAGTACCGGTTTTCTGCCGTAGCAAAAACCGATATTCCGTGCTGTCAATGTCATGAGTTTGGGTCGATAACCACACCCCACGGGTAGCGGCCTACCTTGATGGATTTGATGACTTTCATATCCTCAATATCAATCACTGACACATCGCCAGACACACCGTTGGTGGTGTAAAGCTGGGTTTCGTCTTTGTTTAAATCCAGCTGCCACACTCGGCTGCCCACCAGCAGGTAGTCCAGCACTTCGTAAGTTTTGGCATCTACCACAGCCACGTGATTAGAGGGACCCAGGGCGACAAAAGCGTATTTGCCATTAGATGTTAGCTCAATCCCCACGGGCTGCACCCGGTCTTGATTTACGCCGGGCACTTTGAACGACATTTCATGAATTTGCTCGAGTTTGTCCACATCAATAATGTGCACGGAGCCGCCGATTTCGGCGGAGGCCCAGGCAATTTTGCTGTCATCGCTGAATTCCACGTGGCGCGGGCGCTGGCCAACCACAATGTTCTTTTCGATTTCAAACGTCTCGGTGTTGATCCAGTGCAGCATGCTGGTGGTTTCTGACGTGTTCACAGCCCACTTGCCATCCGGGCTTACGGCCATGCCTTCGGGTTCAATGCCGACATCTATCTGGGCCAGAACCACTTTGGTGGTTACATCCACCACGGTCACAATGGCGTCGTCTTCGTTGGCGATGTACAGATGCTTGTTGTTAGGGTGCAGTGCGAACTGCTCCGGGTCTTCACCTGAGGGCAGGGTGTCGACAATCTTGCGGGTAGCCAGGTCTAGCACCTGAACGGTATCGTCGTCGCTGGCGCAGATGTACAGCTTGGTGAAATCCTTGGACAACAAAATGCCCCGTGGCCGCGCGCCAACATCAATGGTGTCAACAACCTCCATGGTTTCTGTGTCAATAACAGACAGGGTGTTGTCCTTTTCATTGGACACATAAGCCAAGCTTGCCATTGCGGGCGCGGACAATCCGATCAGGGTGGCCAAAGCCGTTTTTCTGAGCAGCGATTTCATCGAAAAACTCCTCTTTATTCTGAATGGCGAGCGCTCAGGCGATCAGCCGTTAATACGACACGTGCTTTCCGGCTCATCAAAGCCGAGAGTATCCATTTCTGTTAGCGGGTGAATAAAGCCTTCAAACGGTGCGGTTGCCACCAGCCCCCGTGGGTGCACCAGCGGAATCGGCTGGCGTAGCTGACCATTCCACTGACGATAGTTCAGCTTCCGGCCTTTAAAAGCCGCCAATTGAAAGCGGTCACTGAAGATAAGCTGGCGAACGCTGCTGGCGTCGGCCTGGCCGATCTGGGTAACGGCGGTGCCCACAGAGCGCACGGCGGCCCAGACTGCGTAATCGGCGCTGTTCATATCGCGGCCCGCCAATTCTTGAAAACGGCTTTGCAATTGCGCCGCACCCCAGCTTTCAACCACCCGGTGCCAGGCTACGGGCGACATGCCTTGGGTGCCTACCACCGGCCTTGGCAGCCAGGTGTTAAACGGCACGTACTCGCCAAAATCACCGCGCACGTCGGCCACCACCACCGCATCGTACTCTCTGGCCTGGGTGAACAGCGGTAATTCTTTGGAGGCTGTGCGGCGCAAATCGGCGTCGAAGGTCCAGGGTTTGTCTTCAATAATGTCTATGCCAAAGCGCTTGGCTGAGCGGCGAAAGGCGTTGGCCCAGGCCACATCGGCCTCGGTGGGGCCGGTGATCAGGAACACCTCGTTCCAGCGCCGCATTTGCAGCCATTGACTAAGGGCATCTGTCAGCATGGCGTAGCTGGGAATGGTGTGCAGCAGGTTGTTGTGGCACTCGCTGGTGCGCAGTGCATCATCTGCAGCTCCTGCGTTGAACACCAATGTATCGGACGCGGCTTTGTCCATAATGGCGGTCAGTGTGCTGGCGGGTGCGTTGACCACAAACAATTGCACACCTTCTTGCTGGAGATTTTCAAACGCAAGAATGGCGGCCTGTTCCGAATCCGCCACGTGAGTGGCCAGTTCATAGCGATGGCCCATGAATTTTCCGGTGGTGCTGTTGTCAGCCATAGCAAGTTCGGCACCCCGCAGGCCAGCGTCCGCTGGCTCGGGAAGCACGTTTGACAGAACTGGACCTGAGTCTGGCGTCCACTGCACGTAGCCGACTTTTACATCCACAGTGTCTGCCGCAACGGAAGGCATCGCAGCCAGGGTGATCAATAGAAACGTGGCGGTCAGGGATGCAGATCGAAACATGAGGCTCTCCGGATTTTTATTGTGTAACCAGCTTAGTGAAGGGTAAAAGTCCCGGGAATATTCAGAAAGTAGGAAACTGCCAGTACTAAAGGACTATTCCGCTCTCAGGCAGCCTGTTTAGCATAGTAGAAAGTTCTTTCCACGCCCTGAGGCGGACAATAACAATGACGGCTTTCCGAAGAGTTTCATTGCTGATGCTGACGCTGTTTACGATTATTTATGTCATGGGTGGCGTGTTGTATGTGCAGCAGGCCCGCTTTGATATTGAGCGAGAGTTGGCGGCGGTATCCGGCCTTGCGAAAACGCTGGGCGCAGCGGAAAACGTGCATCCAGAAGTGGTACAAAGTCTTCGCCACATGCGCCCTGCTAAGGGCCCGGAGTTGGCTGTCGACCACGAAGTACCTCGCTGGTTTGCCAATGCGGTTACCGGCGACCGCGCTTATGCTGTGGTTAATGGTTGGCGCATAGATCCGGCTGACGAAGTGGAAGAAGTGTGGGAAGGCTTTGTGTTGATATCCGCCTCTTACACTGTGGGTATGCTTCTATGTTTCCTGGCGCTGTTCTGGATGGTAAAACAGGGGCTGCGGCCGTTGACTAATCTGGCCGGTGCCATGGCGTCCGTTGCCGACGGTTGCCTGGCGTCGCGTTTGCCTGGCCAGCGTATTGTCGAGCTGGACACTTTGGCGCAGCGCTTTAATCAGATGGTTTCGGCGCTCGAAAACGAGCAAAAAACCGTTAGCCGCCTGCTCAATGAGTTGTTGCAACTGCAGGACAGGGAACGTGAGCATATTGCCAGAGTGTTACACGATGACCTTGGCCAGTACCTGACGGGTATTCGTGCCCAGGCCAGAAGCTGGGTTTATGATCCGGAACTGAATGAGCGCCAGAAACAGCAGGCGCGGGATCTGGCCGGGCACTGTGAAACCGTGCAACAGCACTTTCGTCATTTACTGCAGGATTTACACCCGCTGGTGATGGAACAGCTGGGCTTGGCGGGCGCTATTCAGCACCTGGCCGAGCAGTGGCAGCACCTGAGCGGGTTGGACTGCCAGCTGACCATGGATGAACAACTGGCAGAACTGTCCGGCGAACAACAAACGCACCTGTATCGATTCTTACAGGAAGCCCTAAACAACGTATCGCGTCACGCCAACGCAACCCGAGCTACTCTGGCGGTCAAGCAAAATGCGGATGAGCTGCACATTGAGCTGTGTGATAACGGCGCGGGCGCCGACAATTTTCCTGAAAAAGCCGGACTTGGTTTGCGCTCTATGCGCGAGCGGGCGCGCTGCATGGGCGGTCGCGCAGAGTTTCTGAGCCGGGTAGGCGAGGGCACACGCATACAACTGACAGTGCCGTTGAATTTACCCTGTGCCACGGGAGGCATGTTATGAAGCTGATGATTGTAGATGACCATCAGGTGGTTCGCCAGGGCATTGCGAACCTGCTGCGTTCGATGATTTCCGGCATTGCCATTACCGAGCTGGAAACCGGGCAGGAGGCGGTGAGTCAATATGGGCAATGTCAGCCAGATGTACTGCTGCTGGATATGGGGCTGCCGGATATTTCCGGGCTTGAAGTAGCGCGGCGCATTCGCCAGCGTTGGCGCGGTGCCGCTATTCTGTTTTTTACCATGCACGATGAGCTGCCCATGGTGCGCCAGGCGTTGGATGTGGGCGGCATGGGTTTTGTATCGAAAAGCTGTGCGCCGGAGGAGTTAGCCGAAGCGGTCAAACGGGTGGCGGCGGGTCAGCCTTATATTGAGCACCCCATTGCCACGCGTTTGGCGATGAATCGTGAGCGACCTGTGGATCACCGCTTGAAAGACATGACCCAGCGGGAAATGGAGGTGCTGCTGATGTATGCCCGCGGCGAGAATATTGCGGGCATCGCTGAACGGCTTTGTATCAGTAGTAAAACAGTGTCTAATCATTTGGCGTTGCTGAAAAACAAGCTACAAGTCAACTCCTCTGTGGAGCTGATTCACCTGGCTGTAGACGCTGGCCTGGTGCGCTATGGCCAGCGGGGTGCTGGCCAAAGTCAATGATTTTACCAGTCAAACGGACAGCCCGTGCATCCCTCCATATAAGTGCCCTCGAAGGTAGCGTAATGAATGCGGCTGTCGGTCAGGTTGGCCAGGCCAAGTTTTGCTTCCTTGCAGTTTGGCCCCGGCAAATCGTGAAAAGTCAAAATTGGCGCCGGTCAGGTCTGATCCGCTAAAGTCTGTGCCCTGTGCAAACAGATATTCGCCTTGCATGCCTTGGAGTTTGGCGTTTCGCACTTTTGCACCGCGCATGCTGGCCCGGTAAGCCTGCAGCCGGTAACCCGTAATGTTGTCAAGGTTGGCACTATCCAGGTTCGCAGCACGCAGGCTGGTGTGGTTAAGATTGGCGCCGCTCAGGTCGGCACCTTTAAAATTGGCACCGCGCAGGTCCATGTTCGACAGATCGGCGCCTTGAAGATTTGCGTCAACGCATTGTGTTTGGGGTTCCAGTACGCAGCCGTTAATAACCGGCGATTGGTCTTCACCCGCCATGTAATCGCCGGCTATTACCGGTGCTGTGAGTAATAAAAGCGAAGCGCTGATAAACGGTTTCATGAGGCAGACTCCACAATAAAGGGATTGATTTGGGCCTAGTGCAAACACCCGGCCCAAATGGCTGATAACTTATCGCGAAGCCTGTGCCCATGAGGGAAGTTTGAACACCCAGAACGAACCGCCCTGGGATATAGGCTTGGTCAGCTCGGCCATATCGCCGCCCCACAAGGGAACAGCACCGCCGTAACCGGAAGCCACACCAACGTATTGTTCGCCGTCCATTTCCCAAGTGATAGGCGATGAAATAATTCCAGAGCCGGTCTGGAACTGCCAAAGCACTTCGCCATTTTCCGAGTTGAACGCTTTCAGATAGCCATCGCCGGTGCCGGTAAACACCAGCCCGCCTTTGGTGGTGAGCACACCGCCCCACAGTGGCATATTTTCTTTGTGTTCCCACTCAATCTCGCCAGTGACCGGGTCCATAGCGCGCAAGATACCGACGTGATCGTCGTACATGCGCTTGATACGGAAGCCCTGGCCCAGGTACGCAGCGCCTTTGTTGTAGGTGACTTCCTCAGTCCAATAGTCTTCTTTCCAGTGGTTAGCCGGAATGTAAAACAAGCCAGTGTCTGGGCTGTAAGCCATCGGGTTCCAGTTCTTGCCACCCAGGAAGGGCGGCGACACTTCAATGGATTCGCCGCGGGTTTCGCCATCCTTTACCGGCGGTGGGCGTTGGTTTTTATTTTCCACCGGGCGGCCATCCTCGCCGATGTGTGAGGCCCAGGTGATGTTGTCGACAAACGGGAAGCCCTTTTTAAATTCGCCGTTGGCTCGATCGACCACATAGAAGAAGCCGTTGCGGTCCGCGTGGCCTGTGGCTTTTACCGTTTCTCCGTCTTCGGTGTATTCAAACAGAACCAGTTCGTTGTTGCCGGAGAAATCCCAGGCATCATTAGGCGTATGTTGGTAGAACCACTTCACTTCACCGGTGCTTGGGTCTACGCCCATCTGGCCCGAGGTGTACAGGTTGTCGTAATCGGCCGGATCGCCGCCGGGAGACGTGCGGTGCCAGGTGTTCCACGGGGCCGGGTTACCGGCGCCAATGATGATGGTGTTGGTTTCAGCATCAAAACTGGCGCTCTGCCAGGGTGCTCCACCGCCTTGGCTCCAGGCCGCGACCTTTCCGGTTTCGGTGCTAGGGTCGTCAGGCCAACTGGGTGCACTGGCATCGCCGGTGGGCGTGCTCTTTTCGCCGTTCAGCCGCCCGTAGTGACCTTCTACAAAAGGCCGCATCCACACTTCTTTGCCGGTTTCCGGATCGCGGGCATAGAGCTTGCCGACAATGCCGAATTCATCACCAGAGGAGCCGTGAATCAACAACACCTTGCCGGTTGTCTGGTCTTTCACCAGCGTTGGCGCGGCGGTCATGGTGTAGCCGGCTTCGTGATCGCCGAACTTCTCGCGCCACACGACTTTACCGGTGTCTTTGTTCAGGGCAACAACGCCGGCATCCAGCGTGCCAAAAAATACTTTGTCGCCATAGATAGCGGCGCCGCGGTTTACTACATCACAGCATGGACGAATGCCTTCAGGCAGGCGGTGGGAGTATTCCCACAGGCGTTTACCGGTTTTTGCATCCAGGGCGAAAATTCGCGAATAGGAGGCGGTTATATAAATAATACCCTCGTGAATGATTGCCTGGGATTCCTGTCCGCGCTGTTTTTCGTCACCAAACGAGAAAGACCAGGCCGGCACGAGACGCTCTATGTTTTTTCGATTCAACGTGTCCATCGGGCTGTAACGCTGGGCCTTTGGGCCAATGCCGTAGCCTAATACGTCGTGGGTGGTTTCGGCATCGCTGGCGATGTCTTCCCAGGTAACGCCAGTAGCGTGACTTTGGGTGGCAACCAGTCCGGTTGTTGAGCTCAGAAGAAGGGCCAGGCCCATTCCGCGGATCAGTGGGTGTTTTTGGCTTGTGATGTTCATGTGTATTCCTCACGTTTTTGTTGTGATGTCTTCGTTGCTGCTGTCGACCCACTGAGTATTATCCTGAGGCGCCGCTCGCGGCGACGGCAAAACCCACCCAAGAATCAGGAAAAAGCCATAAAAATTCGGGAAAAATGCCCTTACGTCCGCTTTGTTGCTGATAAGTGGTCAGTTTCAGCAGACTTGTTGAGGTTGTCGTGCTTTGGCCTTCGCTCTGACTGTCTACTACCAAGGAACTAAGCCGAAACCTCCAAAGTGGCATTCGGATTCGCTGACACGTTTCTTACAATGGTTGCAGTTACTGGCGTCTCATGAATCCAATAGCCAGCGCACGGGGAATCAACAGAGGTAAGAATCATGGCAATCTCTTTTTCATTCAAAGCACTGGCAGCGGCCGTCTTACTGGGCACGGCGGGTTTGGCGATGGCGCACGGCAATGTCACCCCACAAGCGGTAGATACCGGCAACCTCCCGGTATTAGGCGCCGATCTTCTGCTTGAAAACCCGTTCCGTGAGGGTGGTTCCCACGGTGATGCGAACGCTCTGGCTGTGCAGATTGGTGAAAGCGCCTACGCGGGCAACTGTGCTGCTTGCCACGGAATTCGGGCAATGTCTGGCGGCTTAACGCCAGATTTGCGTGAACTTGAAGCATGGGACGATGAGTACTATATGGGCCGGGTACAGAATGGCACCGACCGAGGCATGCCGTCTTGGAAAAAAACGTTGGATCAAAACGCGATATGGGCCATCAGAACCTATGTTGAATCCTTGCCAAAGCCTGAGTGAATGGTGCTGGCCAAAATTATTTTCGGTTCGTTACCGGGCTGGCATTGTGCCGGCCTTTCGCCGTTTGGGAGAAAACAATGAAAGCGCTGTTGCGATGTTTGGTAATGATGCTGGTGTTTCAAACGGGCGTGGCTCAGGAAATGAATGACGGTGACGAGCTGTTGAACCGGCCCGCCGAACGTTCTTACGACATCATTCTGGAGTCCGGTTATCTGAAAGTAGGGGTGTACCAGAATTTCCCTCCTTACTCTTACTTGGTGGATGGCGAACCGCAGGGTGTAGACGTGGAACTGGGCAAACGTATTGCTGCTGCTATGGGTGTGGAATTCAAAGTGCATTGGATTGTACCGGATGAGAATCTCGGGGATGACCTGCGCAACAACGTGTGGAAAGGGCACTATCTGGCCAAGCAACGTCTGGCCGATGTGATGATGCGGGTGCCTTACGACAAACAATACGCCTACATGCAGGATTCTACCGGCGAGTACATGAACGAGCAGGTAGTGCTTTTTGGTCCTTACCAGCAAGAAACCTGGCAAATCGCTTACAACCCGCAAAAGATGGACTCCGTCGAAACCATTGCTATGTTCCAGTACCACCCGATTGGCGTGGAAATAGACACCTTGCCGGACTTTTATCTGACCTCTGGCCTGAACGGTCGTCTTCGCGGTCAGGTTCGCCATTACACCAATGTTCACGAGGCGTTCAGTGCCATGCGCGATGGCGACGTCAGCGCCGTTATGGGCATGCGTGCTGAAATCGATCATGAGTTATCGAAAGCCGAAAACAGCGGGTTCAGGCAGGCTGGCAATGCTTTCCCCAGTATTGGCAAGCAGGTTTGGGATGTGGGAATGGCCATCAAAAGCACACATCGACAACTGGGTTATGCCCTTGAAGAGATTGTGGGCAAGATCGTTAAATCGGGGGAGTTGGAAGGGATGTTTGCTGACGTTAACCTGCGCTACAGCGTGCCCCAGTATTATCGGGCGTTCCTGAGCGAAGAGGCGATTGCGCAGGCCGAGGGTAAACCCTAACGCCCGTTGCAGATGACCTACCATCGCAATTTTTGTTTAAACCCACGCCTTTGACGTGGGTTCTTTTGTGAGGGTAGTACGACCAAGTGATGAGAAAAACACGCCCGGGGAATCATTGTTGATTACACCGGTAAAGCGAAGAATCTGTACAGAGGCGGGAAAACTTCCCGATTCACCGAAAACTGATAACAAGAGACTCGGAGAGCGCAACCATGAGATCGAATAGATTCGGCATTCGCATTGCAGTCAGCGCCTTGGCTTTGGCCGTTTCCTACGGCGCCCAGGCGGTAACCGACGAAGACATTCTGAACGATGCCAACACGCCAGGCGACATTGTCAGCTATGGCATGGGCACTCAAGGGCAACGATTCAGCACCATTGAAGATTTGAACACTGACAACATCCGCTATTTACAGCCCGCGTGGGCGTTTTCTTTTGGCAGTGAAAAAATGCGCGGCCAGGAATCCCAGCCAATGATTAAGGATGGCGTAATGTACGTTACCGCCTCCTACTCCCGCGTTTATGCGATTGATGCAAGAACGGGCTTAGAAATCTGGCAATACGATGCCCGCCTGCCAGATGGCATCATGCCCTGCTGTGATGTGGTCAACCGAGGTGTTGCGCTTTACGGCGATAAAGTCTACTTCGGCACTCTGGACGCTAAGCTGGTCGCGCTGAACAAAGACACCGGCAAGCCGGTTTGGATCAAAACAGTCGCGGATTATCAGGCCGGCTATGCCATCACCGCTGCCCCGATTGTGGTGAAAGGAAAACTGATTACTGGCGTGGCTGGCGGTGAGTTTGGCGTAGTGGGTAAAGTGGAAGCTTACGATCCGGAAACCGGCGACCTGATTTGGACCCGGCCTACGGTGGAAGGACATATGGGCTATGTCTATAAAGATGGCAAGCCCGTTGAAAACGGTATTTCCGGTGGCGAAGCAGGGAAAACCTGGCCCGGCGACATGTGGAAGAACGGCGGCGCGGCCCCGTGGCTGGGCGGCACTTATGACTCCGACACCGATTCGTTATTTTTTGGTACTGGCAACCCGGCACCTTGGAACTCGCACTTGCGACCGGGGGATAACCTGTTCTCCTCTTCGCGCCTGGCCATTGATCCAGATGACGGCAGTATCAAGTGGCACTTCCAAACCACGCCCCACGACGGCTGGGACTACGATGGTGTTAACGAGCTGATTTCATTCAACTACGAAGAAGATGGTAAAACCGTGATGGCTGCGGCTACCGCGGACCGCAACGGCTTTTTCTATGTTTTGAATCGTGAAAATGGCGACTTCATTCGCGGCTTCCCGTTTGTGGACAAAATTACCTGGGCCACCGGGCTTGATCCAAAAACCGGCCGGCCGATTTATGCCGAGACGGGGCGCCCGGGTGACCCTTCTTCAGTCGACGGCATGAAAGGCGAAACGGTTCTGGCGCAGCCGGCCTTCCTGGGTGGTAAAAACTGGATGCCGATGGCGTTCAGCCAAGACACCGGCCTGTTCTACGTACCCTCAAATGAGTGGTCAATGGACATTTGGAACGAGCCCGTATCCTACAAAAAAGGCGGAGCGTATCTGGGCGCAGGTTTCACCATCAAACCAACAAATGACGATTACATTGGCGTTTTGCGGGCTATGGATCCGAAAACCGGCGAGGAAGTGTGGCGTTACGAGAACCCGGCACCTTTGTGGGGTGGGGTAATGGCTACCGCTGGTAACCTGGTGTTCACCGGTACTCCGGAGGGCTTTTTGAAAGCGTTTGACGCCAAAACCGGCGAAGAGCTCTACAAATTCAACACCGGCTCAGGCGTGGTAGGCACCCCGGTGACCTGGATGATGGACGGCGAGCAGTTCGTTTCTGTATCGTCAGGTTGGGGCGGAGCGGTTCCGTTGTGGGGCGGCGAAGTGGCTAAGGTGGTCAAAGACTTCAACCAGGGCGGTATGGTCTGGACCTTCAAACTGCCGAAGGATCGTGTCGCCAGCAAGTGATTCCTGAATGCGATGAAAGCAGGCGCCAGAGGGCTGGATTTGATGATCAGCCGGCTGGCGCCGACTAGTACTAAGGGATGAGTTTTTCACCCCTATCGCATCATTCAACCATAAAGGTTTAGTATTTACATTGGGTGGGTGAATACGAAAGCCCACGTTGGCGAGCAACAAACACAAAAAGAGGTCGAAACCATGATCTATGCACAACCAGGAAAGGAAGGCTCTGTCGTTTCTTTCAAAGCGCGTTATGAAAACTACATTGGAGGCGAGTGGGTTGCCCCGGTAAAAGGGCAGTATTTTGATAATATCACGCCGATTACCGGTAACGTGATTTGTGAAATTCCCCGTTCTACAGCCGAAGACATCGAGCTGGCACTGGACGCGGCGCACAAAGCGGCGCCGGCCTGGGGCCGAACGTCGGTGCAGGAACGTTCCCGTATCCTGTTGAAAATAGCGGACCGTATAGAAGAAAATCTGGAATTGCTGGCGGTTGCAGAAACCTGGGACAATGGCAAAGCCGTTCGTGAAACCCTGAACGCTGACATTCCACTAGCCGCTGACCACTTCCGTTATTTTGCCGGTTGTATTCGCGCCCAAGAAGGCCATATGGGTGAAATCGACCATAACACCGTGGCTTATCACTTCCACGAGCCTTTGGGTGTGGTGGGGCAAATCATTCCCTGGAACTTCCCGATTCTAATGGCAGCCTGGAAGCTGGGCCCATGCCTTGCGGCCGGCAACTGCACGGTATTAAAGCCGGCGGAGCAAACGCCCGCGAGCATACTGATACTGATGGAACTGATTGGTGACCTGCTGCCGCCGGGCGTGCTTAACGTGGTCAACGGTTACGGTATTGAAGCCGGCCAGGCACTGGCGACCAGCAAGCGCATTGCTAAAATCGCCTTTACCGGCTCTACACCGGTAGGCACGCACGTTTTGAAATGCGCCGCTGAAAACCTTATTCCGTCCACGGTGGAACTGGGTGGAAAATCGCCAAACATTTATTTCGCAGATGTGATGAAAGCCGAGCCTGAATTCATCGACAAGTGCATTGAAGGCCTGGTTTTGGCGTTCTTCAACCAGGGTGAAGTGTGTACCTGTCCGTCCCGCGCCCTGGTGCAGGAAGACATGTACGACGAGTTTATGGAAAAAGTGGTTGCCCGTACCAAGGCAATCAAGCGCGGTAACCCGCTGGATACCGACGTTCAGGTGGGCGCCCAGGCCAGCAAAGAACAATTCGACAAGATTCTGTCATACCTTGAGATTGGCAAGCAAGAAGGCGCTGAAGTGCTCACCGGCGGCGGCCGCGAGCATCTGGAAGGCGAGTTTGCTAACGGCTTCTACATCCAGCCCACGCTGTTTAAGGGCGACAACAAGATGCGGGTGTTCCAGGAAGAGATCTTCGGCCCGGTTGTGGGGGTAACTACTTTCAAAACCGAGGAAGAAGCGCTGGCCATCGCCAACGATACCCAGTTTGGCTTGGGCGCTGGTGTCTGGTCCCGTGATACCAACCTTGCTTACCGCATGGGCCGCAACATTCAGGCCGGCCGGGTATGGATGAACTGCTTCCACGCGTATCCCGCCCACGCAGCTTTTGGTGGTTATAAGAAGTCCGGTATTGGTCGCGAAACCCATAAATTGGCGTTGGATCATTACCAGCAGACCAAGTGCATGCTGACCAGCTACGACGTAAACCCGTTGGGCTTTTTCTAGCCCCGGGCTTGCACACTGATCGGGTGTTATTTTTGCCCCGGCGTTTGCCGGGGATCTTTCTTTGTGAGGGGCAGTCATGTGTTGCTCTTCTTTGGCCCCCCGTGGGCCTTTTTTGTTTTGCCGCGCTAAAACGTGCTTGGGCATGTTGGCGAGGCTCCGCCTTTACAACACAAGGTGCCCTAAAAACAGTGCGAAAGTACCATATTGGTCATTTGCTGCTACCTTTACGATGGGTTTTAGGGAAGAGGTGAAAGCGCCGATATTCCCTTGATGCGCAAACAATCACGATAAAAGAGGTATGCATTATGTGGACAAAGCCAGCTTATGAAGATCTGCGTATTGGTTTCGAAGTCACTATGTACTTCGCCAACCGCTGAAGTCTGAAGTAGCCAGCGCCTCGGCGTTGGCTGTTTTACTTCCGGAGCTTCTGCTTATGTATATTCAGGTTCTTGGTTCAGCGGCAGGCGGCGGTTTTCCCCAGTGGAACTGCAATTGCACAAATTGCGACGGTTTGCGAAAAGGCACTGTTAACGCCCACGCACGCACCCAGTCATCCATCGCGGTCAGTGAAGACGGCGAACGCTGGATTCTCTTTAACGCCTCTCCCGATATTCGCGCCCAGCTGGCGTCGTTTCCTGCCATGCAGCCGGCTCATGCGCTGCGCGACACAGGCATTGCAGCGGTACTGTTGATTGACAGCCAGGTGGATCACACAACCGGCCTGTTGACTCTGCGTGAAGGTCTGCCGCTGGACATCTGGTGTACCGCACAGGTGCACGAAGACCTTAGTTCCGGCTTTCCGCTGTTCCCTATGTTGAAACATTGGAACGGCGGCCTGAACTGGCAGGAAATTGCCCTTGGCGATGGCGCCCAAGCTTTTGTTATTCCCTGTGCGCCGCATCTGAAACTCACCGCTATTCCCTTGCTGAGCAATGCGCCGCCTTATTCGCCACGCAGGGACCAGCCGCACCCCGGTGACAATATTGGCGTGTTCATTGAAGACACGCGCACAGGGGTCACCGTGCTTTACGCACCGGGGCTTGGCAAGCCTGACGAGCACATACTTCAATGGATGCGCCAGGCTGATGTGTTGATGGTTGATGGCACGGTATGGCATGACGACGAAATGATTCGCCAGCACGTCGGCACAAAAACCGGTCAAGACATGGGGCATCTAGCTCAAAGCGGCCCCGGTGGCATGATTGAAGTGCTGGACACTATGCCGGCCAGGCGCAAGATTTTGATACACATCAACAACACCAATCCGATTTTGAACGAGGACTCCGCCGAGCGGGCGCAGCTGGCGCAGCACGGAATTGAAGTGGCCTGGGACGGAATGCACATTGATCTGTCGGAGGCGCCATGAACGCCATTGTGAAAACCACCCTGAATCACGCAGACTTTGAACAGGCGCTACGTAATAAGGGCCGGCTCTATCATATCCATCACCCCTATCACCAAGCCATGTACAGCGGGCAATGCAGCCCGGAACAAATCCGTGGCTGGGTGGCCAACCGCTATTATTACCAGGTGATGATTCCGCGCAAAGACGCGGCGATTATGGCCAATTGCCCAGATGCCAGCGTGCGCAAACAATGGCTGCAGCGTATTCTTGACCACGATGGTCACGACGGCGATGTGGGCGGCATTGAAGCCTGGCTGTGCCTTGCAGAAGCTGTCGGGCTGACTCGCGAAGAAGTGATCGACCAGCGCCATGTGTTGCCCGGCGTGCGGTTTGCGGTGGACGCCTATCTGAATTTCGCCCGCCGCGCGACCTGGCAAGAAGCCGCCTGTTCTTCGCTGACCGAGCTGTTTGCGCCGGAAATTCACCAGTCTCGTCTGGACAGCTGGCCAGAACATTACCCGTGGATTGACGAGGCGGGCTACAGCTACTTCCGCAAGCGGCTTTCGGAAGCCCGCCGCGATGTGGAGCATGGCCTAGCCATTACGCTTGAATATTTCACCAGCGCAGCCGATCAAGCTCGCGCCCTGGAAATTCTACAGTTTAAGCTGGATATTCTCTGGAGCCTGTTAGACGCCCTGACTATGGCTTACAGTCACAAAACGCCGCCGTTCCATACGGTTACCGATCAGCAAGTCTGGCACAGGGGTCTGTGATGGCAGACTCGGCAGAGGTTGGGGGAACAGATGGAAACATACCCCGTTTCCGCCGTGGTTTCCGGTTTCAGTGGGAGCCGGTACAGAACGGCTATGTGTTGCTCTACCCCGAGGGCATGGTGAAGCTTAACGAAAGCGCCGGCGCTATTCTGCGCGAAGTGGACGGCCAGCGCTCCGTGCAGGACATTGTTAGTGCGGTGGAACAGGCCTTTCCCGAGGCCGGGTCGCTGGCGGGCGATGTTAACGAGTTTCTGCAACACGCCTGCGAACAACATTGGATTGAACTTTCATGAATATGCCTTTATCCACGCTGACCGGCCAGAAAGCGGCCACCATTGGGCCACCGTTATGGTTGCTGGCGGAGCTGACCTACCGCTGCCCGTTGCAGTGCCCGTACTGTTCAAACCCATTGGATTTTGCACAGACCGAGCGTGAACTCAGCACGGAAGACTGGGTGAAAGTGCTACGCCAGGGGCGGGAGATGGGCGCGGCCCAACTAGGGTTTTCCGGCGGTGAGCCGCTGGTGCGTCAAGATCTTCAAGAGCTGATTGCTGAAGCGCGGCACTTGGGCTACTACAGCAATCTGATTACGTCTGGCCTGGGCCTGACTAACGCCAAAGTAGAGGCGTTCGCCGGTGCCGGGCTGGACCATATTCAGGTGAGTTTTCAGGCCTCAGACCCGGAGCTGAACAACGCTTTGGCAGGTTCGCGCAAAGCGTTTGAACAAAAATTGGCGATGGCGCGGGCGGTGAAAGAAGCGGGCTACCCCATGGTTCTGAATTTCGTGATCCACCGCCACAACATTCATCAGATGAACGACATTATGGCGCTGTGTAAGCGCCTGGGGGCGGATTTTGTCGAGCTGGCTACCTGCCAGTATTACGGCTGGGCTTTTAAAAATCGCGAAGGGCTAATGCCTTCAAAGGCACAGCTGGAGAAGGCTGAGCGGGAAGTGAATCAGTATCGTGCGCGCCTGTTGGACGAGGGTTCGGCCATGAAGCTGATTTTTGTTACCCCCGACTATTACGAGGAGCGCCCTAAAGCCTGCATGAACGGTTGGGGCAGTCTGTTTTTGACGGTGGCACCGGACGGTGCTGCCTTGCCATGTCACAGCGCGCGTTTGTTGCCTATCGATTTTCCCAATGTGCGCGACAATGATCTGAAACACATCTGGTACGACAGCCCGGGCTTCAACCATTACCGCGGCGATAGCTGGATGCCGGAGCCGTGTCAGTCCTGTGATGAAAAAGAAAAAGATTTTGGCGGCTGCCGCTGCCAGGCCTTCCTGCTGACCGGTAACGCCGATAACGCCGACCCGGTGTGCAGCAAATCGGCCCACCACGACCGCGTCCTGGCTGCACGCCAGGCCGCCGACCATGCCACAGCAGGCATTGAGGAACTGACCTATCGCAACGCCGGCAACTCCCGCATGTTCTTCCGCAGTTAGTCAGCCCGCAGCCAAAGGCTTACTGAGCGCCACCGAAGCCTGCGCTGGCTACACCCAGCGCAGCGGTTTGGTGGCGTCAGGCGCTGGCGTATTCTGGCTGCAAAACGAACCCGAAACCGGCGCCAGCCGGATATGGCACCTGGATGACCAAGGGGTAGCGTTGGCGTTGGATACCAATCTGCGCAATCTTCGCAGTCGGGTGAATGGCTACGGGGGCGGTGCCCTGGCTGCCGCACCGGATGGCGTGTTTGCCGTTAGCGACGATCAACGCATTCACTTTATCCCCTTGGGTGCAGAGCAAAGCCAGGTGCTGACGACCGATACCGCCGCTTATGGCGGATTGCGGGCTGATCCATTGCGGCAACGGGTGCTGGCGGTACGTGAAACCGGGCAGGGCGTGGTGAATGGCCGCCAGCAACTGGTCGCGGTGGCTCGCGATGGCACGCTGACGGTGCTGCACCAGGGCGAAGATTTTTACAGTGCGCCCGCGTTGTCGGCAGACGGCCGGCACATTGCCTGGGTGAGCTGGCAACTGCCCGATATGCCCTGGCTGCAAACCCGTGTGTGGACGGCGAACATAACGGGTGATGGCAAACTGGAGAATTCTCGGGTGCATACTGCTCCCCAGCCAGCGTCTATTCAGCAGCCGGTGTTTGCGGGGCAGGACCTTTGGGTGCTGTCCGACCATGAGGGCTGGTGGCAACCCTGGCAACTCGACACCCGGAACCCCGCGAGCATCTGGACAAAAGCCGCGGTGCCCGAATGCGACCATGCCAATGCACCCTGGCAACTGGGTGAAGTTCACCACTGCCCGCTACCGGGGGGAGGTTGGGCTCGCGCTCATTACCACCTCGGCCGTGGCGAGTTGTGGTTGTCGGGCCCTGGCCATCCAAACCCTGCACGGATTGCGCCGGCGTTCAGCGATTTTCGCAGCGTGTGCAGCTGTGGCGATTTTCTTTATGCCATTGCTCGTTCCCCGGACCGCCTGGATGCGGTGCTAAAAATAGACCCGCAAAGTGCTGAGGCGAGTGTCGTCGCTGGTGGCGAACCAGCGCTGCCCGGGCACGGTCTGGCGCAGCCAGTCTCGTTTCGAGTTCCGGCCCTTGCCCAGGAAACGACCGCGCCCCAAGGCTTTTTATATGTGCCTCTGACACCCGGCACCGAGCCACCGGCCCTGATTCTGGTGGCCCACGGTGGGCCAACCTCGGCGGCCTATCCGGTATTCAACCCCCTGGTTCAGTTCTGGTGCCAGCGCGGCTTTGCCGTGGCGGAAGTCAATTACCGCGGTAGCAGCGGGTATGGCCGTGCATTCCGGCTTGCACTGGCGGAGCGCTGGGGCGAGATTGATGTGGAGGACATGGCGCGGGCTGCAGATTCCCTGGTTGGCGCTGGCCAGGCCGATGGTAATCAGGTGTTTATTCAGGGCCGCAGTTCTGGCGGCTATACCGCGTTGATGGCATTAAGCCAGGATCAGCGCTACCGCGCCGGCGCCAGCCAGTTCGGCGTGACTGACCCTATGCAGTTACGGCGTATGACCCATCGCTTTGAATCCGGCTATCTGGACTGGTTGTTGGGGTGTCCCGACCGTCACCCACAACGTTGGCAGGCCCGTACACCCCGGTTACGTGCGGCGGCAATGGCCGCGCCGGTGATTTTTTTTCAGGGTGGGCAAGACAAAGTGGTGGTGCCCGAACAGACCCGCATAATGGTCGCGGCCATGGAGCAAGCCGGGCACAAACCAGAGCTTCACTGGTTTCAGAACGAAGGCCACGGTTTTTTACAACAGGCGAATCAGGCGGCCATGCTAGAGGCACTTTTCAGCTTTTATCAACGGCATGGTCGAAACACCCATGAATGCATAGAAAGCTTGAGTTAAACTCTCGGCTATTACTTACAAAAATAAACTTAACGTCGAGTGCTTGTTCATGGGTCACGACATATCTGCTTTAAGAAAATTTGTCTCGCCAGAGATCGTATTCGGAGCCGGATCAAGGAAGTCTGTCGCTAACTTCGCCAGTAATTTTGGCGCAAAACATGTGTTTCTGGTGTCGGACCCAGGCGTTGCAGCCGCAGGCTGGGTGGCTGAAATCGTTACCTTGCTGACCGATGCCGGCATACGTACTACGGTTTACACGGGTGTTTCGGCGAATCCCCGTGTAGATGAGGTTATGGCCGGTGCCGAGCTCTACAAATCCTCCGAGTGCGATGTGATTGTGGCCATTGGCGGCGGCAGTCCGATGGACTGCGCCAAGGGTATTGGCGTTGTGGTCAGCGATGGCCGCCACATTGTGGATTT
This sequence comes from Marinobacter sp. LV10R520-4, assembly GCF_002563815.1. NCBI lineage: Bacteria > Pseudomonadati > Pseudomonadota > Gammaproteobacteria > Pseudomonadales > Marinobacteraceae > Marinobacter > Marinobacter sp. LV10R520-4. The sequence goes on from NZ_PDJM01000001.1 coordinate 3,054,597, forward strand.
CGAAGGGGTAGACACCATTGTAAACCCGCCGCCACCGATGATACTGATTCCGACCACGGCCGGAACCTCGGCTGATGTGTCACAGTTCGCCATCATTTCGGACCCTGCGCGCCGCTTCAAATTTTCCATCATCAGCAAAGCGATTGTGCCGGATGTTTCGCTGATCGATCCCGAAGTGACCGAAACCATGAGCAGCTATCTGACTGCCTGCACCGGCGTTGACGCCTTGGTGCATGCTATAGAGGCTTATGTGTCTACGGGCAGCGGGCCCTTGACCGATTCCCACGCGCTGGAAGCGATCCGCCTGATTAACCGCAATTTGGAACCCTTGGTGGCTAATACCGCCGATGCGTATTTGCGCGAGCAGATCATGTTGGCGTCCATGCAGGCCGGTCTGGCGTTTTCCAACGCAATCCTGGGTGCGGTTCACGCTATGTCCCACAGCCTGGGTGGTTTTCTGGATTTGCCCCATGGATTATGCAACGCGGTGCTGTTAGAACACGTGGTGGCTTACAATTTCCACTCAGCGGAAGAGCGCTTTCGTCGTGTTGCAGAAGCCATGAATATCGACACTCGTGGCATGAGCCAGGCCGAAATTCAGAAACGCTTGATGAGTCGCATTATTCAGCTCAAGCGCACCGTGGGGCTAGAGGCCAAGTTGTCAGAGTTGGGGGTCAGGGTGTCTGATATTCCGTCTCTCTCTGGCTTTGCATTGCAGGACCCGTGTATTTTGACCAATCCTCGCAAGTCGTCACTCAGAGATGTTCAGGTTGTGTATGAAGAAGCCCTTTGATGACGACCGTGGCTATGAGGTGGGTGATTTGTTGGGGCTGGGTCGCCAGTCTGTGCGCAAGAACTATTACCTCACGCTGCAAGAGCGCCTGGAGGAGTTAGAGCGGGAGCGTAATCGCTATAAGTGGCTGTTTGAAAAGGCACTCCACGGTATTTTTCAGGGTGATTTACGGGGTGGTTTTCTGGCTTGCAACCCGGCCATGGCCAAAATCTGCGGTTACCTCAGTGCTGAAGACTTGCAATCCCGGGTTATCCGCTTGCGTGAACAGCTTTTTTGCAGCGCCAATGAGTTTGATGCATTGCGCCAGGAGCTATTAGATAGCGGCAGCCTGAGCGCTCGCGAAACCCGCCTGCGTCGCGCCGATGCGACGCCGGTTAATGTCGCTATCACCCTGCTTAGGCGGCCAGATCTGGGGCCAGAGGTGGTTGAGGCGTTTGTGGCAGATATAACCGAGCGGGTGCAGGCGCGGCAGAAGCTAGTGCAGGTTAATGCTGACCTGGAGCGCCGGGTAGAAGAGCGCACCCAGGCGCTGCAGAACGCCAACGTTGGGCTGCATTTTCAGATTGCCGAACGGGAAAAAGTCGAGCGCGAACTGGTTATCACCGCCCAAGCCGCGCGCGATGCGAACCGCAGCAAAGACAAATATCTGGCAGCGGCCAGCCACGATTTACTGCAACCCCTGAATGCCGCGCGCCTGACCATATCGGCGCTGCAAGAAAGCGCGCTGCCGGCGGAAGAGGCGAGGATGGTGCACCAGGTGCATCGCGCGCTTGAAGGTGCCGAGGACTTGCTGGCGGATTTGCTGGATATTTCAAAACTGGACCAGCAGGCCATGGTACCGGATCTGCTATTGACCGACGTTGCTGCTCTGGCCAAAAGCCTGGGTGAAGAATTCGAAGCGGTGGCGACCAACGCCGGCGTGCGGTTCCACGTTCGTACTATTCCGGCGCTGGTAAAAACCGATCAGCGTATGCTCACCCGCATTCTTCGTAATTTACTGAGCAACGCCTTTCGCTACACCCTCAGCGGCCGTGTTCTGCTGGCACTGAGAGCCCGCCGCGACAGCCTGCGTATTGAAGTGTGGGATACCGGTGTGGGTATTGACGAAAGTAAGCTGAAGGATATTTTTACCGAATTTCATCAATTGTTGCCGCAAGGAACCGGCGGTCGCCAAGGTGCCGGGCTGGGGCTGGCGATTGTTGAGCGAATGGTGTCGGTGTTGGGCTACCGGATAGACGTGGTTTCGCGGCCGGGCAGAGGTTCGCGGTTTGCGCTGGTGCTGCCGGTGGACATGCAATCAGCCCGTCGAGCCGCGTTGCCGGCCACTGAAATTGTGCCCAGCTTTGTTCACGGCTTCGCTGGCATTTGGATAATGGTGATTGATAACGAGCCGGCCATACTCGCAAGCATGAAGCTGCTGCTAGAGCGCTGGGGCTGTTTGGTGATCACCAGTCCTGACGAGCATCAGGCTCTGGAATACCTGCGCCAGACCAATAACGTACCTGCAGCGGTGCTCGCCGATTACCACCTGGATGATGAAAAAACAGGCTGGCAGGCCATTTCAGCGATACGGACGTTATTGGGCGTGCCGGTACCAGCCGCCCTGATTACCGCAGACCGGGGCGATGAATTGCGTAAGCTGATGCGAACGCAGGAGGTGCCGATTTTAAACAAGCCGGTAAAACCCAACCGTTTGCGGGCATTGCTGACGAGTTTGCTGTCTGTGAAATAACGCAATGCCCGTGGTGATTTACAACACGGGCTTTGTGCCACGAACGAGCCGCTGCTATTCAGGCAGGGTTTCCCCGGAGCCACCCATTTCAGCGGGCATGTCTTTCATCTTGGGCAGGCCGTCTTTAATCGGTAACACCGACTCTTGATAATGCACATGCAGGGCCGGTTCAAATTCCAGATCCGGCAGGTTGGCAACGTATACATCCACCAGGCCCCAGGCAGGGTGGTCGGTAAATACATGGCCGCCGCACTGCTTGCACCATTTGCGGTGACTTTGCTCGGTCAGATGAAATTCAGCGACCTGATCAGCGCCCGAGAGCACTTCAAGCACGTTCGCGGGCCACAGCGAAAACGCATTGACCGGCCCTGCAGACCAGCGCCGGCAGGAATCGCAGTGGCAAAAGCCCATTGCTTCGGGAGTGCCGCTGACTTGAAACTGGACTACGCCACAAAAACACGCGCCTTGATGCTGATTCATTGCTTCACCCTCGTATTATTGTTCTGCTGATACAGTCTCAAAACAGCGATGGTTCTGTACATAAGACCAAATTGGTAATTTAAAGCGACTTTAGTTGTAGGCCACCTTCACCGGGTTTTCATTTTCAGATTTGACCCATCCGCTATTTCACTTCAGGATACTGTATAAATAAGGCTATGTTGGTATCTGCTGTTGTTTTATTCCTATCGCAGAACGAAGCCATGCCTCTTCTGATGAATCTCCGTTTTCAAAAAGCCGCCGCCAAGCTAGGTAGTTAGGCAAATATGCTGTACCCACGCCACGAAAGCGCGCTATCCAACCCTTCAGTCGGCTGATATAAGCGTTGACGTTCTGAATGTGGTATTCCTTGCCAATCACTCGCTGATGATCGAGTGTGATCAGTCGATGATGCGCGATGTCATGCTCGGCAGAGAAGGTTTTATACCAGCTGTGCCCGTCCGAACACAAAATCGAATCATGGTCTATGATCGGCTCCAGAAATGCGTGGACAGCTGATTTATTAAGCGTCGGACCTACCAGATCACTGATATGGCCGTTGCGATCACGAACAATAACGACTTGAACCTTATCCGCTTTCTTCTTTTTGCTGCCTTGCCCACCGCGCTTCCGTGCCATCCGATGCGTGAGGCGACGCTTTCCCTTACAAGATTCGAGAAACCACGTTTCATCGACTTCAATGATCCCCGATAAGGCGTTGGCATTGGTTTTGGCGGCAGAGGCTAAAAACCGGTGCCGCCAGCGAAATGCGGTTTTTAGATCGATGCCCAAGCGCTTCGCCGTGATGCGTAGCGTTAAGCTATCCAGCATGCAGCCCAGATACGCAAACCACTTATCACGGTGATGCAGTTTGGCCAGGGGCGTACCGGTGAGGGTGTTGAATGTTTTGTGGCAGACTGGATTGTGGCATCGATACCGCTGCAAGCCACCAGAACGCCCCCATTTGACGGGGTGTTCATTGCCGCAGTGAGGGCATAAAGGATGAGGTCTAGCCGTTTCGATTAGGGTGTCAGCCTGAGCGTTAATCTGGCCAAGAATTTGATTCGCGAGGTATTTTTTGAGTTCAACAGGGAGGCAGAATAGTAACTGTTCAATGGCGTTGATGTCTGTTCGCTTCATGACGTACTCCAGGGAAAACTGGATATACAGTATTTTATACAGTAATGTATAAATACGCCAACAGCAGATACCAACATATCCACATATAAACAGTAATCGGTGAAAATGATGATGACCGCCACCGCGACATCGTTCGTCACGATCAGACGCCAGTTTGATTTCCGCAGTATTGAAGTGGGTCGCTGGGTTACGCCAGAAGAGCGTGATTTTGCAGCGGTGCGTTTCTACCAGGCGCTGTGCGATTTAATGGCAATCCTCAAGAGCCCAGAGCTACTGATCTCGTTACGGAGCACGCTTAGTCTTCAGTACGGCATTGGTGGCAGGCCCGGTGTGGCCGCACACTACATTCCGGCGACACGGCAACTGGCGCTGGCCAAAAATGCCGGTGCGGGCAGTCTGGCTCATGAGTGGTTCCATGCCTTTGATCACTATATGGGCAATAAGGCCTTCCACAACCCGGTCAAGCATGGCTTTGCGTCCAGCGCATGGCTTGATAGTAAAAAACAGAAACAGCATCCGTTAAACGCCCGACTCGATCACTGCTTTCGCACTATCTTACTGAACGAGAGCGGCACTGAACCCAGTGATCAGTTTCAGTGTTCGCAACAAGCAGACAAGAAACTGAAAGTACTGTATTACGCTCGCCCCGAAGAGCTCTGCGCACGGGCCTTTGAAGCTTTTGTTGAAGACAGCAAGCCCAGCAATAGCTTTCTGGTACGTGGCACTGTTTATTCGGATGAGGCAAAGACGGGGCTATACCCAAGGGGCCAGCACAGAGAAGCGATTAACGAAGCTTTTGAAAACTACTTCCAGGCCTTGGGTAGGGCGTTATACCGCGAGCAGGCCCAAGCTGGATGAGAGGGGTAATCGCTCTCGTTGAGCCTGTATCAGCTCTCTTAAGAAAGGCGTTTTGAGTTAGCGATAGTACGTTCATGAAGAGGTTCAAGAATGCGCAAGCTGGTTGTCCACCAAGGCGTGTGGTCGCCGGACAGTATACCTAACCACGCCATTTGCACCTCAAGCCCCGTGTTCCAAAGCGCAGCGAGTTTTTCAGTGACCATGCGGCGATTTTCCAAAATCATTTTTGGATTTGAGGGAGCGTGCGTCGCCAGCATGCCAACGCGTAAATTTATGGTTAACAGTGCGGCAGGTCCGGCATCTATGAGAATGCTGCCCAGCTTTCGAACATCGGATCTAGCGTCGGATGTCATCGGAATTATTGCGGATAGGCAATTATGTTTAGACATTGTGCTTTCCAGAAATGAATGATTGGTAATGCGGCTGCTAATCGCTCGAAAATTCATACCAATCGCGAAGTATACGACAATGGTTACTCAACCGATTGCCTAGATTAGCATGCTATCACTATTATCAGGCTGCGGAATGATCTGCACATCACAACTTGGCGTAAGATTTAAAACACCCAATGCGAGAATAAATCCAATGCACATGACACTTAGCGATTTGAAATCCCGCAAGCACGAACCCATCAGCCTGGTAGAGATCGTGTCCATGGAGGGTCGTTATTACATGGTCCGCTTTTACATGGGGGGCTCAGGCTATGTTCTGGTGAATGATCAGGACAAAGTGATTATGTTTTTAGGTGCCAGCGCAGCACGTGAAGCAATGCGTGATTTTATTGTGGCGGATTTTGACTTGATTCCGCCGACCGGAACTGACGAAATGATCGGTATGCCGGATTCCAGCTCCGAGCCCATGCGGGTCCAGTTTTAGCGTATTGCCAAATGGTCTTTGCCAGGTTTCGGCTTCTTAGCCATCTGTCTGCTGACACTTGGTACTTCACCATTCAAGCCAGGGATGACAATGGGCTGCTAAGTTCGCCTTCAGACGTAGTAAGCAAGAATATTCCCAGCTAGCCGATCACCCCCTTGTGTTTCAGGGCAGAGGGTTGGTTAGTGGCAATGTGATGGTAAAGGTAGAGCCGATACCAGGGGTTGAGTTTACGTTGATGTTGCCGCGGTGCTTTTCGATGACGGTTTTGACGACAAACAACCCCAGGCCGGTACCGTAGTTACCAGACAGTTCGCTGCTTTTCTGGCGCTGAAAACGATCAAACAGGCCAGGAAGTTCATTGGCGTCAATGCCGTTACCCTCGTCTGCAATGGCCAGGCACGCCAGATGGCCCGCCCGGAATACCTGAATAACAATCTTCGACCCTTCCTCGCTGTACTTGATGGCGTTGCCAATCAGGTTGATGACAGCCCGCTCCAGTAATTCCGGATTACCCCTTAGCCAAAGGTCTTCGGTACCCTGCAAATAAATCTGAATCCGTTTGCCAATGGCCTGTTCAATCACGCTGTCGCGGGCATTTTCGACAATGGCCAGCAGTTCGCATTCGTAAAATCGTGCTTCGGTTAATTGCTCGGCCCGCGCCAGCTGCACGAACTCTTCCGCCAGGTGATAGCTGCGGCGGGCCAGTTTTCCCAGCTGGTCCAGTTCTGCGGGCTGGATTTGTCCCGGCCCCCGGCGTTTAAGTTGTTCAATCAGCGCCAGTTGTGACACCAGTGGCGAACGTACGTCGTGGGAGATAAAGTCGATGGCTTCACGGTGCTGTCGCTGCTGTTCGCGCAATTCTGAAATATCGGAAATATTGGCGATAATTCCATGCTGATCGCTGTCTGGTAAGCGGAATGGCGCAAAGTGAATGAGAAAATCACGGCTGCGAACGCTCAAATCTGTGGTGCGTGCCTGCCTCACAATCAGTGTGTCAGATACGATTTCGTGCCAGGGCGCAGCGGGCTCTGGGTCGTGGCCGTTCAGCAGGCGAGTCAAAGACAAACCGAAAAGGCTGGGCATGGGCTCGCTAAACCAGCGTTCGATGTGGCCGTTGGCAAAGCGGATCATTCCCAGTTGGTCGGTTACGATAATACCGTCTGGCATGTGTTCAAAACTGTGGCGGATGAATCCGTGCAGGCGCGCCAGTTTTTGATTGGCCAGCTGCGCCCGCTCGAGCCTTGCGGTAAACAGTTCGGTGGGCCTGCTCCGCTTTAGAATGTGTAAATGTGCTGAATCGCCGTTTTCCAGATTTAAACGCTGTAGGTATTGCTGGATCATTTCGCGGTTGAGATCGTCGGGCAGGATCAGACCCAGGTGGTAGTTATCATCGCCTCTTTGTAAGCGTATCCACGCGCGATTGTCGTTGAAGCTCCAGCGTCCTGTGGCCAGGTTTTCCGGGATTTCATCGCTGCCCAGCTTTTCACCTGTCAGCTTGCTGTGTCCGTTTGTGAGTAACCAGCCTCTTGGGTGAAACAGGGTTTGCAACTGTTGTAACAGTAACGGCGGATAAAGGTCGGCGGCTTCGGGCAGTTCAAGGTGAGGGCCGTCAGAGAGCTTGTCGAGCTGAAAGTTCAAAAACTGACCGGTTATAGTGAGGCGTAAACCGCTGGTTACCGGCATTGCTAGCAATGGCATGATGGCGGCATTGGTGATGGGCAGCCAAACATGCCCGATGAACAGTAACGCCACATGCAGCAATAAAAGCGCCAGTGTAATGGCGATGCAGGTAACAATGTTGAGTGACGTTCGCAATCGTGGGAGTGCCAGCGTGATAACGACGATTATCACAAGAACGTCGCTGCTCCATTCAGGGATCAGGGCGATGGCAGGGTTGCGCTCAGTGTTCCAGGCTGGATTCAGTGCCAGCTGGTTTAGCAACCAGCTGTCCAGGCGGTCGGGTAGGGTGGTGAGCTTTATGATGAACGCCAGGGGCAGCAGAATGAGCCCAAGCGCCCAAGGCATTGTTGTGATTTTTAGCCAGTCCCGAGTCATGCTTCCTGCACTAATGTCTGTTCAGCGGTTAATCGATATATAGCTCCGTTGCCGGACCCCAGCGGCTGGCCAGTGGCCCGTCGGAGAGTGCCTTTAGGCGCACAAAATACCGCTTTCCGGGAATCAGGCGCAAGCCTGCCGTATTTCCCGGTATGTCTGCTTCCTTGATGACCGGGTAAAAATCAGGGTCAGCAGACAGCTGCATACGATACTTGCTGGCTGTTTCCACCGATTCCCAGAATAACCGCACCTGTTGGTCCAGGTAGTTAACCGAGATAATGTTTACCGGTGGCAAGCTGCCGTCAATAATCAGGCTGTGGACGTTGCTGGTGGCGCTGGAGTCGCCGCCGGCTTCGGTTTTAACCCGCCAGTAATATTGGCCGGGAGACAGCGATTGCGACAGTTTTGCCTCGCTTTGTTGTGCCCACTCGCTGGTTGCGACCAGGTTTTCGAACTGCGCCGTGGCTGAGATCTGAATTTGGGCGGTTTCGCTGTCGCCGTTCAGGCTCCAGCTAAATTCGGGCTGATTTGTGGTGGTGGTTGCGCTGTCGCCAGGTTCCAACAATTTGGCGGCGCGAGCTTGAAGGTCAATGCTAAATGGCACAAGCGCAGGCAAACCTTTTATGCCTTGATAGTCTAACGCCGCAAGCTGAATTTCATAACGGCCGTTGTTCAGCCGGCTTATGTCAAAACGGTCACCGGCCAGTGTGCGGCTGTCTACCCATCGCCCGCTGGCGGTGTCAAAAATATCCAGCTTGTGCATTTTCGCAAGGCTTTGCCATTGCAGTTCGGCGGGCAGCTTACGCAGAACGGCCGGCAGACCGGTAACCATGGGTGGCGGTGCAAGTTTGTGCAGGCGAACATCGCCGCCGGGCTGTGCGGCAACGTGAGCGCCATAACCTGCGGGCACTTCTACGGAGCGCCCCTGTTGGCCAAATTTAACCTGGCCATTCATCACCTGCAAACCCGTGCCCCCGGCGTTTGCCTGAATCGCAAACTGAGTGCCATCCACCGCGGCCGTTGCCGAAGGAGTCTCGATTTCGAAACGGCTGCCCCCGCTGACCACATCCTTTACGCGGGTGAAAACCTCGCCACGATTCAGCCGCAAGCGGGTATCAATCATTCCCGGTTTGCCAAACTGGGTCATGCGGCTAAAGGCCAGTCTGGAATTGGGTGACAGCCGGATTTCAGAGCCTTCAGCGAGGGTAATAGTGGCGCTACCGGAGCCGGACAGTAGTTCGTCGCCAGCGCGAATCAGTGTGTTTACGGTCAGCGGCCGGCGCTGGCCGTTGCCGGTTAGCAGTTGCACCAGGCCAGATACAGAGGTCGCTCGGGCAGGCTGGGGTTGGCGCTTAAGCCAGTCCATAGGAATACGCACTTGCTCGCCTGCGACTGGCAGCAGAGCGTTGTTCAGGCTGTTGTGTTTTAGCAGTTGCTGGGCGTTGTGGGGTGGTGCCAGCAATTGCGTGGCCAACTGTTGAACGCTATCGCCTTTTTGTAGGGTGTAAACCCATTCTGCGAGTGCCATGCCCGAGCTGCTTAGGTGCACGCCCGAGCCCATCGCAAGTGGCAATTGGGCCTGTGCAGACGTGCTGTGAAGCAGTGCGATTAAGAACAGTAGCAAAATGCGCACTGTCAGAATACGCACTATCGGGGTACGGCTAGGCCGTGCTTTATCTGCCATTGGCCGCCTTCACTTGCGGTTGCTTCACGCCCTTGTCTGGTTCTGGGGATTTATGGCTTAACGCTTGCTGGCTGAGCGCTTCCAGTCGGTACCCGCGCTGATAAATGGTTTTTATGCGAAATCCGTTATCTGGGTTAAGTCCCAAACGGCGTCGCAATCGGCTCATATGCGTGTCGACAGTGCGGGTGTTGATGCTGCGGTTAAGACCCCAAACCCTTTCTAGCAGGGCCTCGCGGGTTAACAGCCGGCCCTGATTCTGAAACAGAAAAAGAATCAGCTCGTAATCTTTGTCGGTGAGAACCAGTGCTTCGCCATGAAGCTCCACGCTGCGCTGCTGAGTATTGATAACAAAAGGGCCAAAGCACAACTGTGCGGTGTTTTGGGCAGACTGGCTGCGCCGCGACAGGGCGTTGATGCGCGCTATTAGTTCCGCTGCACGCGCCGGTTTGGCAATATAGTCGTCGGCGCCGGCGTCCAGAGCGCTGACAATGTCGGTTTCGCTGTCGCGCTGGGTTAGAAACAGCACGGGGACCGGCCAATTAATCTGGGCGCGCACGTTTTTAAGCACGTCGATTCCGGTCTTGTCCGGAATCTGCCAATCCAGCACCAGTAAATCGTAATTGTTGTGCAGTACAGCGCTCAGAAAAGATTGACCTATTCCAAAAGCATCGCAGCTGTGACCGCTTTCGCAAATTATGCCCTGGACATATTGGGATTGCTCCGGCTCATCTTCAAGCAGCGCAATGCGCATCTGGCTCTCCTGAAACAAGTAAGTGGCTATTCAGCGTGGGTTCGCCCGGTTACGTTCGTTTTAACACTTATACGCATAATCACATTGTTGCAAAATTCGGCATCGGATTCCATTTCATTTTGTAGTCGTTTTAACCGGCAGGTCGGGTTTTCCGTTTACATCGTTCACTGTTTGACGGCAGGCGGGGAAAGAACTGCAACCCCAAAACCAACCTTTTTTACTTTTACGCCTGACCAGGGGCGAAAAGCAGAATGGGCAGGGGACCGGTTTTTGGCTGCTGCCATCTTCCGGGCTGTGGTCTTCCAGCGGGCGGGTGCCTTTGCAACCCGGGTAGCGGGTGCAGGCGTAAAAAGCACCGAATTTGCCTTTGCGCTCAACCATGCCGGCGCGGCACTTGGGGCAATGGGGGGCATCCGGGTTGGTTGCTATCTCGACAGCGTCAGGTGCCAGGGGCGCGGGGTGCCCGATAAATCCCTGAATTTCCTGTTTAAGGGAATCCAGAAACTGTCGCGGCTGGGCTTCGCCGCGCTGAATGGCTTCCAGTGTGGCTTCCCAAACGGCGGTGCGGTCGGGTTTGCTAACAGAGTCTGGCAGCGCGTTTATCAAGGTTTTTCCCTTGTCGCTGGCGCGGATATGGCGGCCGTCGCGGGACAGGTAGTCGCGTTTGAACAGGGTTTCCAGAATGGCAGCACGGGTAGCTTCGGTGCCCAGGCCATCGGTCTCGCGCAGGGTTTTTCGCAGTTCCGGGTCGTCAACGAAGCGCGCGATGTTGGTCATTGCGGCCAGCAGCGTGGCGTCTGAAAAGTGCTTTGGGGGTTGGGTTTGCTGCTGCAACACCTGGGTGCCGTCGCACAGCACCGGATCGCCAGTGCCCAGCCTGGGCAGTGCCGGTTTTTCCGGTTTGGCTTTGGCGTCGCGCAGTTTCAGTTCAAGCGCTTTCCAGCCGGGCTGTAACACAGCAGTTTCTGAGGTGCGGAACAGGTGGTCGCCGACCTTTACGCCCAATTTGCCTTCGCGATGGATGGCATCTGCTGCAAATTGCATCAGGTAATAGCGGCTGATTAAATTGTAGATCTGGGCTTCTTTTCCAGATAACGCACCGCCTGCGCGACTCCGGCTAGTGGGAATGATGGCGTGGTGGGCGTCCACCTTTTTGTCATTCCAGGCTGCGGTTTTCCGTTGCAAATCGGCTGTATTGCTGGCTTCGGCAAGGTCGATATCGACCTTGCCGATAGCGCTAATAACCTGTTGACGCTGGTTGTAATGTTCCAGCGGCAGGTAACGGCTGTCTGATCGAGGGTAGGTGATTAACTGGTGGCGTTCATACAGGCTTTGCGCGGTATCCAGTACTTTTTTGGCGGCCATGCGGAACAGTCGGCCGGCTTCGATTTGCAGCGCCGAGAGTGACAGGGGCAGCGGTGGCGGCTCTGAGCGGTCGCGAAAGCGGGATTCGCAGATTTTGCCTGGCCTGCCTTCAACCGCGGCTGCGACCTGGTCCGCCGCGCTGCGGTCCAGCAAACGGTTTTCGCTGTCCAGCAGGTGCTGGTAGTCCTCACCGGGTACCCAGCGGGCGCTGAAAGTGTGGGTGTCAGAGTCTTCTTCCATACCGTGAAAACGGGCTTCCAGCGGGAAAAAGTCCTGGGCTTGAAACTGCTCAATGTGCTGGTCGCGCTTAACCACCAGGCCCAGTACCGGGGTTTGCACTCGGCCAACGGAGTAAACGCCCTGCTGGCCTTGTTGTTGGCCTTTTGTTTGATAGAGCAGAGTGTAAAAGCGGGTCAGGTTCAAGCCGTAAAGCCAGTCTGCGCGCTGGCGTGCGAGGGCCGAAGCCGACAGCCGGAGGAAGTCACGGTTATCGCGGGTCTGTTTGAGTGCTTTTGCTACTGCGGCCGGGGTTAAATCGTTAATCAGCAGGCGCCTTACCGGTGCGTCTGTGCCCACATAGCGAATCACCTCATCTACCAGCAGCTGGCCTTCGCGGTCCGGGTCGCCTGCGTGGGTAATTTCACTGGCTTTGCGGATCAGCGATTGCAGTACTTTAAGCTGGGCGGCAACGCCGGTTTTCGGAGTGAGCTGCCACTTTTCCGGGAACATCGGCAGCTGGTCGGCGCGCCAGTTTTTCCAGGCAGGGTTATAACTGGCGGGTTCGGCGGGCTCCAGTAAATGGCCGATACACCAGCTGACCGTCACCGCAGTGCTGCCGCTGCCGCAGCGAATCCAGCCCTGGCCTTTTTGTTGGGGCTGGGGCAATGCAGCGGCTATGGCGCGGCCAAGGCTTGGTTTTTCGGCGATATAAAGGTGCATTGGTGTTCCCGTTTGGCTTAAAACTGACGTGGAGTGCGAATTTAAGATTGAGTTCAAGAGTGAATTTAAGAGTGAATTTAAGAGTGGCTGGCGAGCAGATTAAAGAGCGCCCCGGCAAAAATCTGGGTGTCAGGGGTGGGGCCCGCTACCCGTGCCCGCTGCGAATGTGGCGTTTCATCGCAACGCTGTCAAGGTTGTCGGGTTTTGCGATTACTATATAGTAGACTGTTAATATACAAGCAACGAAGAGTGAGTGTGTAATGGACGTGCAGAAAAAAATTGAGGCAAAGTTGCATCAGGCTTTTAATGCCCAGGTGATGATAGTCGAGAACGACAGCCACAAGCACAACGTGCCGCCCAATTCGGAAACCCATTTCAAGGTGACCCTGGTGTCACCGGCATTTGTGGGGCAATCAAAGGTGAAACGCCACCAGGCGATCTATCAAGTGCTGGCTGCAGAACTGGCCGCTGGTGTGCATGCGCTGGCTATGCACCCCTTCACGCCTGAGGAATGGGCTGCGCAAAATCAATCCACACCCGATTCCCCAAACTGTCTGGGCGGCTCGAAAAACGACCCCGGGGCAAGCTTTAACAAGAGGGCTGATTCATGAGTCAGTTTTTTCAGGTTCATCCGGATAATCCGCAAAAGCGCCTTATTAATCAGGCGGTGGATATTCTTCGCAAAGGCGGCGTTATTGCGTACCCGACCGACTCGGGCTATGCGTTAGGCTGCCATTTGGGTGACAAATCTGCTTCTGACCGCATCAAACGCATTCGCAAGTTGGACGACAAACACAACTTTACCTTGGTCTGCAGAGACTTGTCAGACATTGGCACTTACGCCAAGGTCGACAACTCCACCTACCGCCTGCTGAAAACCTACACGCCCGGTGCTTACACCTTCATTCTGGACGCCACCAGCGAGGTGCCGCGGCGTTTGTTGCACCCCAAGCGCCGTACCATTGGCGTACGTGTTCCTGACAACGCGATCGTGCATGCACTTTTGGGGGAGTTGGGCGAACCCATCATGAGCAGCACGTTGATACTGCCCGGCGAAACTGAGCCGATGACTGATCCGGAAGACATCCGCGATGCGCTGGAGCACGAGCTGGATTTGATTATTGACGGTGGCTTCTGCGGCATGGAAGCCACCACGGTGGTCAACTTCACCAGTGGCAGCCCGGAAGTGACACGGGTAGGCAAGGGCGACCCGTCGCCGTTTGAGTAAGTTTATTCCACATCAGGCCCGAGCGTTGAAGCTTAAGGCGTAATCGCGGGCGGTGTTGACCGGGGCCGCTGACACGGCTCCGGCGTTGCGGCGCAGCGAGTCGTAGCGGTGCACCAGGTCTTGCAGGCCGTTGAACTGCTGGTTCTCGCTGACCAGTGTGTTCAGTAACGAGTTGTTCACGCCGTAGGCCTGTCCCAGCTTCAGAGCGTTGTCCATAAAGTGCAGCGTGGGTTCGTTCACACTCATGCGCCGGAACGCATCCTGAAACGCGGTGTTTACGTTCAGGTCCCCAGCAATGCGTGCAAACGCCGGGTTCTGGCCTTTGCCTTCGACCGCGATGTTTCCCTGCCCGTCATTTTTGATGTGAATCGCCGTTGCCGGGGGCATGTTGTACTCGGCAATTTTGTGCCGCAGTGTTTCTCTGATAAAGGCAAGATCCTGCCCGACGCTTTTTTTGTAATCGGTAATCGCGAGCTTGCTTACCTTGCGTGTCGAGTCGTCTTCTTTGCTTCCGGAAGGGGTGAACCTGTCTGCCCCGGGCTGCGCATGCAGCTCTGCTTTGCCCTGAGCACGGCTGCCATTGCCAACTGGCGGAGCAGGTGGACGTTTTTCCAGCGCCGTGTGTAATTCGCTGCCGGCACGAAGCAGGGTAGACAGTAGTGACATGACGGTGCCCTCCAGCAGCAGTGTCGAGTTTGGCGTACGAGGTTTGTAGCCACTGTAATCATTTAAGCAAGTAGCGGGCCAGCTCGCGTTTGACGTGATCGCACGTCAAATTGACTTGGATCCAATGAACTCCAAGGGGTTTTGCGGTAAAGTTCGCCGTCTTTTGGCCGTCACCCTATAACAAGCAGCGCCGGTTGAAGTTCCTGATTCGCGCCCCCGCGTCTTTGCGGCTTGAATGCCCGTTGTCGTCAAAGCCATCTACAAGCCAGGTTAACTATGAAAAAACACTATTCCATTCGCTTTATGCTTCTTTTGGCACTCGCGACGGCGTTTTCACTGGTGCTCGCGTTCACCGTATTTTTTAGCGCACAGTCCCAGCGTGAACACGTGGAGGAATTCAGCCATAAATATGTAGACGGCTTGGCGAAATCTTACTTTGATGCGCTCAACACCATGATGGTGACGGGCACCATCAATAATCGTGAAATTCTGCGTGAGAAGACGATGGCGCCGGAAGACGTGCTGAACGTGCGAGTGGTGCGCAGCGATCACCTGAACCGGATTTATGGCAGCGGTAACAGCACAGAACAAATGCGTGGCCCGCTTGACGAGAAAGCGCTGGCCGGTGAGCGTATTGAGCATTATTCCAGCAACGAAAACGGCCGGGTCTACACACTGATTGAGCCGGTGGTTGCGATGGCAGATTATCAGGGTGTGAATTGCCTGGGGTGCCACCAGGCTCAGGAAGGTGATGTGCTGGGAGCTATCCGTATCGAATATTCCCTGGCTGAAACCGATGCACGGTTGCAGGCGCAATTGCTAACCAGCGCGGGCATTCAGGCAAGCCTCTTTTTGGGGGTATTTGCGATTACCGCATGGGTGTTGGGGCACTTGGTGTTTTCGCGCTTGCGCCGCTTGCGGGACCGCATGGATGAGATATCCAGTAACTCGGATCTGACCCTTGAGCTGGATGTGGTGCGCAACGACGAAATTGGCTCAGTGTCCCGCGCGTTCAACCGCATGATCAGTAAAATGCGAGACAGCATGAACCAGGTTATGCTGAGTGCCGAGCATGTTGAACAAGCCGCGCGTGATATTGCCAGCAAGGCCGGCGCCAGCGAACGGGAGGTGTTGAGCCAGCGCGACAACACCGACCAAGTGGCCAGTGCGACCACGGAAATGGCGGCATCAGCGCTGCAGGTGCGGGAAAGCGCCATCACCACCACGCAAAAATCGGCGGCTACGGCCGAAGCAGCCGGGCTGGGCGAGGAGCTTGCACAAAGTGCGGTTGGCGGCATTGAGGCATTAAATGCCGAGGTGCAAAACGGTGCCCAGCGTATTGAAGCTTTGAACCAGCGCACCGCGAAAATGACGACGATGCTGGAGACCATTTCCAATATTGCTGATCAAACCAATCTGCTGGCATTGAACGCGGCCATTGAGGCAGCGCGAGCTGGCGAAGCCGGCCGCGGATTTTCTGTGGTTGCCGATGAAGTGCGGGCTCTTGCGTCGCGGACCCAGGTGTCTACGGCTGATATTCGCGACACGATTGACGGCCTGAAAGAAGAGGTTACGGATTGCTTGTCGACTATGCGCGGTGCGTCAGACCGGGCCAGCCAGCAGGTAGATGCCATTTTGAAGGTACAGGCCGAGCTGAAAATTATTGCCCAGGCTACCCGTGAAATTACCAGCCTGAACCAAGAGATGGAAAGCGCGGCTAACGAGCAAAGCAACGTGTCTGATGCCATCAATCAGAACGTGATTGAAATCAGCCGGTCTGCCGAGCAAACCACACTAGAAGCTCAGCAAACCGCGCAAATAGCGGCTGAATTGCTGGTAATGGCCGAAAACCTGCGCCAGACAATTGATCAGTTCAAGCTGACGCCAGGGGCTATTTAGCCTAGGTCAGGAATGACTTAACCGATCAGCAAGCGGTTGAGGATATAGCCGCCAACGGTCAGGAAAGCAAACAGACAGCCCGCCAGTATCAGCGGGCGCAGCCCGGCACGGCGTATCGCAGACACCTGTGTGCTCAGGCCCAGAGCAGTCATCGCCATGGATAGCAGGAACAGGTCAACATGGCGAATGACATTGGTGGCCATGGCGGGCATGGCAATCACAGAGTTAACCGCAGCCGCCGCCAGGAACAGAGCGGCGAACCAGGGAATGACCAGCTTCTGCCGTTCCTTTTTGCCACCGCCGGCGTTTGTTTTGCGATTTGGCAGGCGTACGTTGGCCAGAATAAGCAGGAAAGGCGCCAGCATCATTACCCGTACCATTTTTTCAATGATGGCGCTGTTAGCCGCTTCAGTGCTGATAGCTTGGCCCGCCGCAACCACCTGCGCAACCTCATGAATGGTCGAGCCCACGTAAATACCATACTGGTGTTCTGTCATGCCCAGTAGCGGATACATCAATGGGTAAAGAAACATACTGATGGTGCCAAAAATCACCACCGTTGCGATAGCAACGGATACCTGATCGCTTCTGCCTTTTACCACGGGCTCTGTCGCCAAAACTGCAGCCGCACCACAGATAGAAGCGCCTGCGCCGATTAAAATAGCCGTTTCTTTTTCCATCTTCATCCAACGCCGGCCAATCAGCTGCGCCAGCGCAAAGGTAGAGGCAATCATGATGGCATCCAATAGCACACCGTTAGCGCCAACTGCGCTGACTTGCTGAAAAGTGATGCCAAAGCCGTAAAGAATAATTCCGAGCCTTAGCAGCGAGCCCTTTGCCAAAAATATGCCATCGGCCAGAATAGCGGGTTGATTGCGCAGCACCGTATTGCCCGCCACAATGCCAAGAACGATCGCCAGCGTAAGCGGGCCCATGCTCATACTCTGAAACCAGGATTGTTGGGCCAGAACAAACGCGGCGCCAGCCATTAGGGCCACTAGCGCAAGGCCCGGCACAATCTGCTTTTTGGGGGTTCCTGTTGTTATATCTTTGGTGTCTGTTAGTGCTGTGTGTTGCTCTGCAGTATTCACCTGCATTCTCCGGATAGCGTTGAGATGGCGCTACTTTACGCCCACGTTATGACGTGATCGAATATGCTTTTATTAAACGCTTATAAGCTGAGGTTATATAGTGCTGAATCTGCATCTGATGAGGATTTTTTACACGGTGGTGCAGGAGGGCAGTTTTTCCGGCGCGGCGACTGTCTTGCACATCAGCCAACCTGCGGTGTCTCAGGGCGTGCGTGAGCTGGAAAGCCAGCTGGGGCTGACGCTGGTGGACCGTATCCAGTCGCGCAAAAGCCAACATGGTCAAAAAATTCAGCTGACCGCCGGTGGTAGCGCGGTATTTGATCACGCTCGCGGTATTTTTGCCTTGGAAAAAGCCGCCGTGGATGACATAGAAGCTCGGGTAGGCGCACACATTGGCAACCTGACGTTGGGCGCGAGCACCACCGTGGCCGGTTATTGGCTGCCGGCGGCAATGGCCGGGTTTGCGCGCCGGTATCCCGGCATTAAAGTGAACGTGCGCGTAGCAAACACCCGGGTAATCAGCGAGTGGCTGTTGGATTGCCAGTTGGATCTGGCGATCGTTGAAGGCGATGTGGAAGACCCACGGATTGAAAGTCGCCATTGGCGTAACGAAGGCTTACTGCTGGTGTCCGGTGCAGAGTGGGCGCAGGGCGAAGGCGTACTGGAGCGAATGAACAGTGGCTGCTGGATTCAACGGGAAGAGGGGTCTGGCACGCGCTCGGTGTGCGATCGCTTGCTCGCAAGCCTGGGCGTTTTACCAAAAACCACCTTGCAGATAGCGTCAAACGAGGGTATCGCCCGGTGTGTTACCAACGGTATGGGGTTTGCGCTCTTGCCCAGGGTGGTCGTCAGCGAACTGCTGGAATTAGAACGGTTACAGGAAGTGGTACTACCCGGTGCTGAACATTTGAGCCGGTCACTTTGTGAATTGCGATTCCGTGACCGCCCTTTGTCGCCATCGGCCCAGGCGTTTGCTGACATCTTGCACAACAAAGCCTAGGCGATAAACGGGCGCTGGTTAGTAAGGCGCGGGGCAGGCTTATTTCTGGCGCTGGACCGAAATGATCTTCAAGTGCAGGTTTTTGCGACCGCGCACCGGCCATTCGATGGATTCGCCCACGCTCAAACCCAACAGCGCCGAACCCGCGGGGGCCAAAATGGAGATTTTACCTTCGCCGTCGCCCATTTCGTGGGGGTAGACCAGGGTTAACTGGTGCTCTTTTTTGCTGTCTTCGTCTTGAAAACGCACAGCTGTGTTCATGGTAACCACTGTGTCGGGCATATCTGCCAGCGGCACCAGGGTTGAACGGCTGAGCTCTTCATCCAGCGCGGCAGCGGTTTCTGAGTCACCCTGTTTTTCAATCATGCTAGACAGTCGGTTAAAATCTTCTTCAGCAACCAGAATCGCTGGCAATTCAGACATCGTAATCTCCAGAAAATAAAAAGTGTAAAGCAATGCAGAGATAAAACGCCAAACCCGGCGTTAAAAAGCGGATTCAGCGAACAGTAACACGCACAAAAAATAGCCCCACACATCAGCCTGGCGGAAGATGTGAAAGTACGAATAGTTCAACTTTAGAAAGAATTTGCTCCCAACAGGGCCTTTTACGCGGGAAAACAGTGAAATTTTGGGCTAGAAAAGCTCTCAATCAATCTATAACCTTTTGCCAATTTCCACAAGCCTTGCACGGTTGAATTTGTGACTGGTTTTTGCGGGAAATATCGGTAGCTTATTGCTCGGCTCCAAAACACAGCGAAATAATTCAGATATCTACATTATGATCGAACTCATTATTCTAGCGTTGGCGCTCAGCATGGACGCCTTCGCCGTTGCTATTGGCCTGGGCTCGAAACGAATGAGGAGCAGCGCCTCGTTGGCGCTGATTGTGGAACCTGGCTGGAAAGCAAAGCCGAGTTCTTGGGAGGCGTTGTGCTCATTCTGATCGGCTTTAAAGTGCTTCTGTTTTAGTGGTTGTGTGCCACACCAACAGCTGATTGTTGGCGGGCATGGTGTGGTCTTGCGCCAGAACCATACCGTGGCTTTGTGCCAGTTCGATCAAGGTCTCAATATTGCGAATGCCCATGTGCGCCGCGTGGCTTCGAAGGTGCTGGTCAAAACTCTGATTGCTGGCGCTGGTAAAATCGCCGTTGTATTTGAACGGGCCGTAAAGACAGAACTGCCCGCGTTCTTCGTTCCCCAATGGGGCTGAATCCGCCAGGCCTTTGCCCACGCCCGCAAACATCGCTTCGACTTCGTGCCAGGCCATAATGTGGGCGGTGTTGGCCGAGAACACACCGTTAAATTCCGGCACCGGCCAAGGCTCCTGACTAACGTTCAGTGCGATGGGATTTCCAATATTGGGCAGCCTGGCATCGTCCAGCCAGGGCTGGCACAGTTGGTAATGACTGGGGTGGTCACTGGTTTGCCAATAAAGATGGGGCAGGTGAGTGGCGAAGTGCACTGCGTGTTGCCCGGTCCCGCTGCCTATCTCCAAAACGTTGGCTGGTGTTTTGAAAACCCGTCGCAGCACGTCGAGTATTGGCCATTTGTTGTTTTCGCAGGCTTGCGAAAAAGGCTTCTCCGGATGCATGGCGTGTCCTTGTGAGCGTTGGGAATAAAGCGATCTGACCAATGTGTAAAGATACATCGCAGAGCGAAGGGCGTAAAAGCACTATGCGCACTCTACAACAATGCCACTTATCTTTTTCACAGCAATGGCACCTAACTGAAGGAACCCGATTTGATGACCTCACCCCAGCTTTCTCTGACGCAAGAACGCGCCCGCGCGGCACTTCAAAATTTGTTTGTGGCTGACTCCCTGGCCATGCCTGTGCACTGGTATTACCGGGTGGGCGATATCTTTGCTGCGTTTTCAAACGGCGTTGGCGCTTTTGAGGCGCCGCCAGAATGGCATCCGTCGTCTATTATGTCTCTGCACTCTACCGCTCAGGGTGGCCGCAAAGCCTCGGCCAAAGCTGCGCCAGATGTGGTGGGTGACGTCATCCTGAAAGGCCGTCGCCAACACTGGGATCGCGCGAACGTGCATTATCATGTGGGCATGGCTGCGGGCGATAATACCCTGAACGCCCACTGTGCCAGACTGCTGATGCGCACCTTGGCAGAGGCTGAACAGAGCCGTGGCCATGCAGAGGGTGTCGCAAGTGGCTCAGAGAATGACGGTAAAACGCAGGGCAGTGTCTACAGCGTGGACGATTTTGCCGCTCGCTATATCGATTTCATGACTGCGGATGTGCCACAACATCCGGACACTTACGCTGAATCCTACCATCGCGGATTTTTTCACAACTACGCTCAAGGATTGCCACCGCGCAAATGCGGAGCAGTAACCCACGACACCGCATCGGTTGGCGGCTTGGTCACCATCGCGCCGCTGGCGCTGCAAAGCCTGTTAAAAGACCTGCCAGTAGAGCAAGTGCAAGCACAATGTCGGGAACACTTGTTTCTAACCCACCCCAGCGACGAGCTGGGGTGGGTCTGTGATGCTTACGTAAGCCTGATAGCGCAGCTGTTGCTGAGGCCGGACGGTGAACAGCCCACCAATGTGCAACTGCTGCAATCTGTTGCGGCGCGTACGTGCAAAGCGCTATTGGCCGCGATTGAAAAGCAGGCGCCAGATTCCGACGTGGTGGGCCGCATGCTATCCCCCGCGTGCTATATTTCCGATTCCTGGCCCGCGTTGTTGTACTTCTTGTGCCGCTACCGCGATCAACCCCAACAAGCATTGCTGGCCAACACTCACGTGGGTGGCGACAATGTTCACCGCGGGGCTGTGCTGGGCGTTCTTCTGGGTTTGTTGCACGGCCAAAGCGAGCACGTGTGGTTTTCGGACCTAGTAGATGCGCAAGCCATTGATCAGGAAATTCTGCAATTAGTGACCGCGAATTGATCTCATCGCGGTTAAAAAGTCATAATTTTCAAGGTTTTTAATGCAAAAGCGACTGATTCACCGACGCCTGACAATTTTTCTCCAGATTATTCTGGTTGCCGAAGTAGTGGCCGCCATCTGGCAGCAGCAGTGGATGGCCATGGTGCTTACCATCGGCATTTTGCTGATTACTCTGGCGCCACTGCTTATCAGTCGCTTTTTTCGCGTTTTTATACCGCCTGAATTTGTGCTTCTCGCCATCATATTTGTGTTCGCGTCGCTGTTTTTAGGGGAAGTACGCGATTACTACACCCGCTATTGGTGGTGGGATATTGCCTTGCATACTTGTTCCGGCTTCTTGCTCGGCATTGTCGGCTTTTTGCTGGTGCACGTCATGAACGAAGTGGAAGACATTAATCTGCACATGCGTCCCGGGTTCGTCGCCTTTTTTGCTTTTCTGTTCGCCGTAGCCATCGGCGCCCTGTGGGAAATCTTTGAATTTGCCATGGACACCTTGTTTGGTATGAATATGCAAAAACCCATGCTGGGCGACCCCTCGGGCCTGACCGACACCATGTGGGACCTGATCGTAGATACCTTGGGTGCGCTGGTCATCTCGATTTTGGGCTATCGGTATGTTAGAACCGGCAAGAACGAATCGTTTCTGGAGCGCTGGATACAGGATTTTGTAAAAGGAAATCCCAACATGTTTAATCGGGACGAATAGCATCCGTGTGACCAGCGCTTTGACGGCATGGTGATAGATTACCGTTTTAAATCACCTGCACAGCAAAGCCTAAGCGGCGCAGTTAAACCGGAAAAACAGGGTAATCATGCAGCACCTTGATCTTGATGTCATTGATCATGCTTTTAACTGGAGTAAGTGCGGAAACACTGTTTGGCTGTGCACCGTACTGGCGACTTATGGCTCCTCTCCCCGCGCTCCGGGCGCCATGCTGGTGGCCCGTGAAGATGGCCGACATGTGGGTTCGCTTTCTGGCGGTTGTGTGGAAGAAGACTTTTTAGGACAGCTGCAGGCCGGACGGTTTTCTTCACCCAGCGAGATTATTTGTTACGGTGATAATGAGGCAGACAAAGAGCGTTTAAAGCTGCCTTGCGGTGGCGTACTTGAGGTTCTGGTTGAGCGCTTGCGGCCCTCCGAAGAACACCAGCAACAGTTGTATCAACTGCAACAATCGTTGCTTGGGCAGCAGCGTTGCATGCGAACAGTCAACCTGGACACGTCAGACGTCAGCCTTCTGCCAGACACGGGCGAGGGTCCCCGAGTAGAGAGGTCGGGGGCCATTGTGCGAGTCAGAATCGGCCCGGTGCGCCGACTGGTGATTGCGGGTATTTCGCCAGTATCAGTAGCCTGTGCGGATTTTGCCAAAACATTGGGTTTTGAGGTGGTTGTTTGTGACCCCAGGGAAGATGTGTTGTCTACGTTTGATGTTTCAGATGTGAATGTTCAGCCGGTGTTAGCGTCTTTATACCTTGCGCGGCATGGCTGCCATGCCGAAACGGCTATCGTGGCTTTATCCCATGATCCGCGCATTGACGATTTAGCGATGATTGATGCGGTAAAAACGCCTGCTTTTTATATTGGGGTTATGGGCTCTGAGAAAACCTCGGCAACCCGGGCTGAGCGATTACGCCGATCCGGAGGGCTTAGCCAACAGGAAGTAGCCCGCATTCACATGCCGATAGGGCTGAATATTGGCAGTAAAACACCCGCCGAGATCGCGCTGGCCGTGATGGCCGACATTGTTCGGATTTATTATGGCCGGGATAAATAATATGGAGACGCCTATAGGGGTAGCCAATGACGATGTGATTGCCATTGTGCTGGCCGCGGGCCGTTCAAAACGATTTGGTTCTGATAAACGCCTGACACCTTTCGCGGACGGCGAGACTTTGTTGAGCCAGACCCTGTCTGCCGTGCTTCCTAACTTTTCGCATACTTATGTAGTACTGAAAGCAGAAGATGACCCGAAGGCGTTGTTATCTCCGACGTATTTACAACAAGTGCAGATCCTGCGAGCCCCTCATGCCGACTGTGGCTTGGGCAGTAGTCTTGCCGATGCCTTTCAGGTGCTTCAAGATGCTCACGGACTTGCGGCAGCCATTTTTCTGGGCGATATGCCCTGGTTGTTGCCCGCAACATGCCAGAACTTAATCGCTGTCGCGACAGCAGAAAACATTGTCCGTCCACGGTATAAAGGCCAGGCAGGGCACCCGGTTATCTTTGGCCGCAATTTTTGGTCAGAGTTGCAACAGGTAAAAGGAGAGGAAGGGGCGCGTGAGTTGTTTAAACATCGTATCCAACACTGCATCTGGGTGGACGTTGATGATCCTGGAGTGGCATTGGATATTGATTACCCCGCTGATCTTCCACCTAAAGAAATCGCGCCAACCTGACGGCGCCCCGGGAGCCTCCGCCCACCGTGGTCGTCCAAAGGTTCATGCTGGCCGTCGGTTTCCCGGTACGCCTTTGGGCTGCGTCATCTCTGTGTGCCACCTCATCTAGACGGCAGGTTTCAAACAGATCCAGTACCGCCTGTTCGGCCTCGCGATGAGCGCACGTGCTGAGTGATTGGATCTGGGCCTGATAATGCAGATCAACAAACGTTTCGACGGCTTCAATGGTGGCAAAAACGGCGTTTTTGCCCGCTAAAGAAGGCAAAAATCCAGTCAGAAACCCTGCAAATCGCCATAGCGGCAATATAAGGCTGCGGCGGTAGCAAACACTGATGTCATCGAACATACCTAGGTGTTGCTGTTCGGTCTGCAGATGTTCTTTCGCGAACTCCAGTAGTGCACCGGTCGGCCTTGCGGCCAGAATGCCACGATATATCCATACAGCACCGGTTTCGCCCGCGTGACTGCAGCGCAGCTCTTGCTGGAATTGGCGGCTTACGCCGGTCCTCGCGAGATTGTCCTTATGCTTCTGATCAATTCGTAATGGGGTCATGAGTGTGTCGTTTTGTTGATGTCCAGGAGATTACGAACGAAGCTTGCCGGGCGATGACTCTACTTTGATTGAGGCGCTTATATCTGGGCCATGGGCGGCGCTAGCGCTCTTGCGCCAGAGTAAGCCATCAAAACCACTAACTGGGCACGGCACGCTGTTTGAGCTGGTCGATTGCGCCATTTGGTAGCGGTTGACCCGGTAAAACCTGGCATGCGCATAAGTAAGTCGGGGAATAATTTGAGGTTTGCTACTCGCATCGTTACATTGGGGTTGTCGGAAATTCGGGCTATTTTGTGTAAAGTTTAGAGTCGATCCGCTCAAATATTGACCATCTTTTGAGTGGAGTACACAAGAGCGCGCAAATAGAATGGAAGGCAGTAACAGGTATCGAATCTCTTTCACCTCTGGCAGCCTTTATTATCGTGAATCGATTCTTCTGGCCGGCCGATGAAAATGATGTAGATCGTTACTTAGCGTTCCTGTGTAAAGCTTTGCTGCAAAAAATCCAGCAAAGCCGCAAGCCGCAGATATTGAGTGGTAAATTTAAAGGGTGGCTATGAATAGCGCAGAGCGAGATATTCTTGAACTGATTCACCGAGGTGAAAATCTGACTGTCGAGTTCAAGAGCGACGTAAGAAGCCTGCCTGATCGGGATCTGGTCGCGGCTGTCGTGTCCCTTGCCAACACGGAAGGGGCGACCTGTTCTTGGGCGTAGAAGACGACTGCTCTATTACTGGCCTGCATGCCAACCACCGAAACGTGACCGGGCTGCCCGCTCTGATCGCCAACAAAACCATCCCGTCGATGGCTGTTCGTGTTGAGTCTGTCGAGCTGGAGGGGCAGTTAATTGCCAGAATCCACGTACCCAAGTCCCGACAGTTGGTATCCACTTCAGATGGTTTGCTACAGAGGCGCCGCCTGAAAATGGACGGCAGCCCAGAGGCAGTACCTTTCTACCCCCACGAATTTGTCCAGCGCCAATCCAGCCTTGGCGTCACCGACCCCTCCGCGCTGCCACTGGAAAACCTTGCGGTTGAAGACCTGGACCCAATTCAGCGTATCCGCATCCGCAATGCCATCAAGAAATACGGCGGCGACCAGAGCCTGCTTCCGCTGGCGGATGAAGAGCTGGATGGCGCTCTGGGGCTGACCATGACGGTAAGCGGTAAGCGTCACCCGACGGTGGCGGGTTTACTGCTGCTGGGCAATGAAATGCAGCTGCGGCAACACCTGCCGTCCCATGAGGTGGCATTTCAAGTGTTGCGTGGCACCGATGTGCTGGTCAACGAGTTCTACCGCAAGCCACTGCTGGAGACCTTTGAAGAGGTCGAGCTGCTGTTCCGGGCGCGGGTGGAAGAAGAAGAAATCCAGATTGGCTTGTTCCGCGTGCCCATCCCCAACTTTGATCGGCGAGCTTTCCGCGAGGCCTTTGTAAACGCGCTTGTGCATCGCGATTACAGCGCTCTTGGCACGGTACACGTTAGGCTGGATGACGATGGCCTGAGCATCAGCAACCCCGGCGGCTTTGTAGAGGGTGTCAATCTGGATAACCTGCTGGTAGCCGACCCCCGTTCCCGCAATCCGTTACTGGCCGACATCATCAAACGCATCGGCTTGGCCGAACGCACCGGCCGAGGTATCGACCGGATCTTTGAAGGCATGCTCCGTTATGGGCGCACCGCCCCGGATTACTCCATGTCATCCGCTTATACCGTTGGCTTGCGCATGAGCGCCGTGGATGCAGACTCCGATTTTCTGCGCATGATCGTTCAACGCGAGGAACAAACGGGCACCGCCATGCCCATCGATAGCCTGATAATCTTGTCTCGGCTGCGGAATGAACGGCGGTTGCGGACGGCGGATTTGGCCAGATCCGTGCAAAAGCCAGAAACTGTGGTTCGGGGCACTTTGGAGAAGCTGGTGGAGGCCGGCATGGTGGAAGCCCATAGCACGGGCAAAGGCCGCACTTACACCCTGAGTGCGAAGGTGTATCAGGGCGCTGGCCAAAAAGCGGCCTATGTGCGCCAAGTCGGTTTTGACCCCATCCAGCAAGAACAAATGGTGCTGAGCTTTATCGATACCCACGGTAGCGTAAAGCGAGCGGATGTGATTGAACTTTGTCATATCAGCCCAGACCAGGCTTATAGGCTATTAGCGAAGCTGAAGAAAAAAGACTGGATTAAGCAGGCTGGCGAGCGCAAAGGAGCGATTTACGAGCGCACGCGTTAATTTATGCGCTGAGCGCATATATATACGCATATTTTATGCGACAGCGTAAATAAGCCCCTCTATTAGAATGAATCAGAGCTAAGTTAAGCATTACTGGAAATCGTATAAATTAAAAAAAATCGTTCAGCTCGCCCGTCGCAGTCTGATCGGACAGGTCAGCGCCAAACTTAAGATGGTGGTAGCCTTTATATAACGCTTTATTTATCAACGTAGTCGCGAAATACCCCATCCAATTGACTCAAGTGGAGCGGGAGCGACTTCTCTAACATTTGGGTGGGGATGGATAGCGTGACCTCGACAGAGGTCTTGTCTTAGCAGAAACGCTGTGGTTATATACAGTATGACTGAGTTCACCAAAACCCTCAAAGTCCGAGTTTGGGACAAACACGCTAATGTGCTGCGCTGTCAGGCCGCGGCTGTTAACCGTGTGTGGAATTTTGTGAATGAACTCAGTCATCGCAGCATTCGGGAGAGAGGACAGTTTCTGTCGGCCTTCGATCTTCATCCTTATACCAAGGGTGCCGGCAAGCTTCTAGGCCTTCACAGCCAAACACTTCAGGTCGTTGCCCAGGAATACGTCACACGCCGCAAGCAGTTCCGAAAATCCAAACTCGCGTGGCGTAAAACCCACGGGGTTCGCCGGTCGCTCGGCTGGGTGCCAGTGAACACCGGCGCCGCGGTTTGGAGCAACGGGCAGGTTCGGTTCCACGGTCAGCATTATCGGGTCTGGGACAGTTACGGTTTGTCTCAGTACAAATTCCGCTCTGGCTGCTTTTCTGAGGACGCCCGAGGTCGGTGGTATTTCTGCGTGGTTGTCTCGGTAAAACCCGATCGCCGGTGTGGCACTGGCAGCGTGGGTCTGGATCTGGGCCTGAAGACCACGGCTACGCCCAGTTCGGGCGAGCCGCTGCAAGCGGGTCGCTTCTATCGGGATCAGCAGCAAAAGCTGGCGGTGGCCCAGCGAGCGAGAAAAAAACAGCGGGTGAAAGCGATTCACGCCAAAATCCGCAATCGCCGGTACGATGCTTTGCACAAATTCAGTCGTGAGCTGGTCAATAACAACGGCCTGATCGTTGTCGGCAATGTGTCCAGCTCCGGCCTGGCAAAAACCACTATGGCCAAGTCGGTGCTCGACGCTGGCTGGTCCACATTGAAAACCCTGTTGTTATACAAATGCGAGAGCGCAGGCGGGATTTTTCTGGAAGTTGATGAACGGTACACCACCCAGACTTGCTCGTGTTGTGGCTCTTTGAGCCCCAACAGTCCGAAAGGTAGAGCAGGCCTTGGAATAAGAGAATGGACCTGTGAGTGCGGTGTCACTCACAACCGCGATTCCAATGCGGCCAGGAACATTCTCGCGCTTGGGCATAAGCGTCTAGAGGTAGGAATCCCCTTCCAAAAAGCCGGTTAGGCGGTTTGGTGGGGGAGGATGTCAATTGGTTGTCGGTAAGTTTGTTTAGAGCGCGGCGCACTGAGTAACGCCTCGGTTTTAGCTACCCGGTTTGGCGCAAATGTCTAGTAGCCACAAAAAGCGTGTATAGCCAGCTAGCGTTGAAGCGTTCAAAGAAAATGCTAGGATTTGCTAGGGGCTGTTGACAATTCACATCGGCAGCCAGAGAAATGCACAAGCCAATGACACAATGCTCTCATAGTTACGAGTCAGTTTGTCATATCGGGTGGCGACGGCCCGATACTGCTTGAGCCTGGCAAACGCATTCTCGACCAGGTGTCTGAGCTTATACAAATGCCAGTCGAGCCCCTTGTTTCCCTTTATCGAGTTTTTCCTTCTGGGGATAATAACGCTCATTTCGAGGGCTTCTGCCTCAGCGCGTATCGTCTGACTGTCGTATCCTTTATCGGCTATGAGTATCTGTGCACCTTCAACTTTTTTGATGAGCGCGGGCGCTTCTGTACAGTCATTGATGTGCCCGCCTGTGATGGTGAATACGTGTTGCAGACCGTAAGCATTGATGGCCAGATGGACCTTGGAGGTGTTGCCAGCCCTGCTTTTACCGATATTCTCGTCGTAGCCACCCGCGGCTCCGGCACTGTGCTGGTGTGCTTTCACATAGCTGCCATCAATGAAGACCCATTCCAGATCGGAGTCTGTTTTCAGCACGTTGAAGAGCTTTTTCCAGATGCCTTTTTTCGACCAGTGATTGAACGCCTTGTAGATGGAATTCCACTCGCCGAAATGCTCTGGCAGATCTCTCCAGGGTATGCCAGTACGCATTCTGAACAGAATGCCTTCGACTGTTTTGCGCAGACCTACCTTGTTATACAGACTGAATTGAAGCAATATTTCTCTTAGCTTGGACCACAGCTCCTCTGTGAGCATGTATCTGGGCATTGCGGGCTCGTATGATTATTGTTTCGGAACTTCATTATACGAGCTTGCTCTTACCTTTCAAAAGACTTACGAGCAATTGTCAACAGCCCCTAGGGGCACTTAACTTGATTAAGAACAGGCAATTATGGGGCGGTGTCGTTTTTAGCGAATTTGCAAATGGTGCCCTCGGCAGGACTCGAACCTGCTACCTTCCCCTTAGGAGGGGGACGCTCTATCCAGATGAGCTACGAAGGCATAATGCCAAGAAGGGCGGTATGATAACGGGCTGAGGCGTGTGGCTCAAGGCTTTGCGCGGGTTGTTTATTTTTGGAAGCGGTGCGATCAATACTGTGATGACGGATTTGAAAGCGGATGTAAGGTTGAGTGTGATCGTGCCGGTGTGGAATGAGGCTGCTGCGATTGGCGCTTTGTTGCAGTCGCTGCAGCCGCTGCGGGCTGAAGGCCACGAGGTGATTGTGGCAGATGGCGGCAGCACCGATGGCACGCAAGACTTGGCTCGGTTTGGCTGTGACCAGCTGGTGAGTTTGGAGTTGGGGCGCTCGGCGCAGATGAACGCGGGTGCTGCGGTCGCCCAGGGTGAGGTGTTGGTGTTTCTGCATGCCGATACGCAGTTGCCTGCGGATGCCTTGCAGCAATTGCAGGCGTTTTGGCCAAGGCCGAACGTGTGGGGGCGATTCGATGTGCGTTTAAGTGGCTCGCGACCGTTGTTTCGTGTGATTTCCTGGTTTATGAATAAGCGTTCGCGGTTGACCGGTATCTGTACCGGCGATCAGGCGATGTTTGTGCGCCGCGATACTTTTGAAGCCCTCGGCGGTTTTGCACTCCAGCCGTTAATGGAAGATATCGAGTTGTCGCGGCGCCTGCGTGATGTGTCGCGCTCTTTCTGCATAGCAAGCCCGGTAATTACAGACAGCCGGCGCTGGCAACAACAAGGCGCCTGGGCAACGATTTTGCTGATGTGGCGGCTGCGCTGGCGCTATTGGCGCGGTGAGTCTGCTGAATCTTTGGCCCAAACCTACCGATCGGATGTCCGTAATGCCTAATAATGAAAACAACTCTGCCCAGCCGCTGGTAATGCAGTTCGCCAAATGGCCTGAAGCCGGCAAGGTAAAAACTCGTTTAATACCCGCACTGGGCGAGCAGGGGGCTCTGGCGGCGCACTGCCAGTTAACTCTGGCGGTGCTGGATAATTTGTTGGCGACGGCTTTACCACTGCAGCTGTGGTGGGACTGTGATCGTGCGCCCCCGGCAGAAGCAGCTCAAGTGTTGAAAACATTGCAACAGCACTCCGTGCAGCAACGTTTCCAGAGCGACGGCAATCTTGGTGATCGCATGGCCGCGGCTTTGAGCGGTGCTTTGTGTAGCAACACAGTCGCTATGATTGTAGGCAGCGATTGCCCGTCAGTAGATGCCGATTATGTTCTTCTGGCGGCTGACAAACTGTTTCACGTTGATGTGGTGTTGGGGCCATCGGAAGACGGCGGCTATGTGTTGATTGGCGCGCGCAAAGTGGTGCCTGGCATGTTGGATGGCATTCACTGGGGTAGCGAGCATGTTCTGCGGCAAACCTGCGAGAAACTCGAAAGTGCGGGGCTGAGCGTTGGTTTGTTACCCATGCGCTGGGATGTGGATGAAGCTGAAGACTGGCAGCGATTTCAGCGTGAGTTTGTTGGCTGAAATCGCTGCCAGTTTTAGTACAAGCGCCCGCGGCTTCTCTCAGATAAAGAGCTGTTAGCCCTCGGTGACCGGCGGCTGGGCTCTGAGTTTTTGCATTTGTTCGTCTGCATTGTCGTGATTTGCTGACGCGGTCTTGTCTGCTTCTGAATCTACGTCTGCGCTTACGTCTGTAATCTGGCCTTCCGAGGTGACCAGTAACGCCCGCTCACGTTGTTCCAGGGCGGTGTGGAAAGTGCTTTGCAATTGCGCCAGGCTGACATTTTCAATCGCCGTAACCAATTGCTCGCGGGAGTCGAAGTTGCTGTTGCCGCGATCAATTTCATGCCAGAAGCGCCCGGAGATATCGCCCAGCTGGCGGTCTTGCTCCAGTATGCCGCTGATAACGGCCTGCTTTTCCTGCTCCAAATCCTTGCTCCCAAGACTTGCCAGGGTACTGGCAAAGCTTTCCATAAACTCGTCCACAGCGGCATTGATAGCCTGCGGGCGAGTGTCTGGAGATTGCACGACTAATGCGATCGCCGGGGTTTCCAGCATTTCAAATGACGTTGCGTACACAATGTAGCCCAGTTGGCGCTGGGTGCGAATGTTCTCGTAGAACGGGCTACGGATAATTTGAGTGAGTAGCCGATATTGCGCGCGCTCTGCCAGGCTGGTACTCGGGCCTTGCAGGTACAAGGTGTAGCCGGTATCCGGGTGGCTTATGTCCATATTCACGCGGGTTTCGCCTGCGGGAATCTGGCGTATGCGGCTGCGTTCTACGTTCGTGTACTGGCTGTTGGCCATGATCAGACCCCGTGCCTGTTGGGCCATGTTCAGCGCAGACGCGGCGCTGAGGTTGCCGTGAACCAGCATGACAGGGTCCAGGCCGGTCATTAGCTGTTGCTGGAAGGCTTGAAGGTCATTCAGGGTGACTTCTTGAGCGGCTTTTAGCTTGTCTTCGGTCTGCCAGGCGCCCTCAAGAAGTGCGGTTTGAATATAGTCGGCAATCTGTTCGCTAGGGCGATTACGGGATTGATTCACCAGGCTGTCCACAAGGTTCTGGCGCGCGATGTCAAAGCGTTGTTGGGTCAGTTCCGGGTTAGCTACCTGTTGCAGAATCTGGCGTAGCAGCGTGCTTGTTTGGTCGCTGTAGCCACCCACCCTCAGTGTTAATCCACGTAGATGGGGGTAAATGCTGTAGTCCAGCCCGGCCAAGCGCGCGGAATAGGCCCAGGCGTTCAGGTTGGTATTCAGGGCGTCGGTCAGCAGTCGCAGCAGCACCGCGTTGCGGGCGGACTCCTGTGCCAGGGGCGTGCGCAGGCTCAGGTATACGTTGGCTTTGGGAGTGCCGAAACGGGTATCGCGCGCGTACCACAGTTCAATTCCGCCACCATTATTGGCACTATTATTGGCACTATCATCGCCACCAGCACTCAGCAGCTGTTCGGGCTGGTTCATGGTGTTGCCACTGAGCATGGCAAGGTTTTCCGGTATGAAGGGGTTGGCTTGCGGCAGCGCAAGCTGGCTGGCCAGGGCGTCATTGGCTGGCTGGTTCAATTGTTGGGCGCTCAAGGGCGCCTGCTGCCACTGGGCGTTATACCACTGGGTAGCGCGAGCCTCGCCCAGATCGGGTTCGGGTTGCAGCACAAACAGCAGCAGGTTATCTGGAGTGAGTTGCTCAAGAATTTCGCGGTACTGGTCGGGCGCGTAGCTTTCCAGCAACCAGGGCGCGCGCAGTATGTCGGCTGCCGGATAGTGTTGCAGTTGCCCGGCCAGGCGCATTACCTGGTGTACGGGGTCGCTTTTTTCGTTAAAGCGGAAATCAATGTCGGCCAGCTTGCGCATTTCTTCAAAACGTTGCTCGCTGAGGCCGCTGTCGCGCACTTTGTCGATGTAGGCGAACACCAGCGGAAGAATGGTGTCTTGCTGCTCCAGGCCTTGTTTGGTGAGGGCCATGGAGATTTCCAGTGTGGCGCCATCGCCAGTGTCCATGCCCAGGCCCGCCGACAGGCTTTCGGCCAGTCCCGCGCGTTTCAGCACGTCAAACAGGCTGCCCGGGCCCTCATGGCCCAACAGGTTGGTCACGTAGCGCGCGGGCTTGGTGCGGAATTGGTCCTGCTGTGAGGCAATAGGGAATACCAGGGACATGTTGCGGATGTCTTTCAGCGACGCCACGGTCACTTTTGTGGGTAGTTGCTCACGATCAACCAAAGGCGCGCGGTGGCGCTTCTGCATCAGTTTGCGGTCTTCAATAGCGTCAAAGCGGCCGCGCACCAGTTGTTCCAGACGATCCAGCGATTGCGGTCCGTAAACCGCAAGGTTCATCAAGTTGGCAGAGTAATGTTGCTGCCAAAATTTGACCAGGTCTTCACGCAACGGCCGTTGTTCGCTGTTTTCCAGTGTGGTCAGATTACCCACGGCAAACTGGTGAAAGGCGTGCTCGGCAGGTGTAACCGCTTTGCGAACTGAAAAAAAGCGCCGGCCGTCTTCTTTGAGTTTGGAACTGTATTCCGAATGCACCGCGTTGCGTTCGCGATCTACCAGTTCAGCGGTGAACAGGGGCGCGGAGAATTGCTGGGCGAAACGGTCCAGAGCCGGCTCTAGAAATTCGGCCTGTATGTCAAAAAAGTAGTTGGTGTCCTGAAACGCGGTGAAAGCGTTGTGGCTGCCGCCGTGGCTGGCGATGAACTGCTGGTACTCGCCGGGTTCAGGATATTTCTCGGTGCCCAGAAACAGCATGTGTTCCAGGAAGTGAGACAGGCCCTCACGATCGGCGGGGTCGTCACCGCTGCCAACGGCTACATTCAAAGACGCAGCGGCTTTGTCTGCACTTTTGTCTGACACCAATAACACTCGCAGGCCGTTATCTAATTGCAAATAACGATACAGGTTGGCGTCGTTGGGGCTTTTTGTTGGTTCCTGGGCGGCAAGGCTGAATGAACTGGCGAATAACAGACATAAGAAGGTCAGGGCTGCTGGCCAGAATCGGTTTCGGCGTGGTAGCCGCATCAGGGTAGGCATCATTTCAGTGCATCCTTGTTTTGCCGTGGGTCTGGGGTTGCTGATTTAAGGTTTTTCGCGCCAGGTCAGCGGCTTTGTCTGCGCTGAGCTCGCCAGAAGCAATGCGTTCCAGTACTGTTGCCATAACCGCAACAGTCTGTCGCTGGCTTTTGAATTCGGCCTGAAAAGCGGTGTCTATGGCTTCGTAAACGGCCTGAATTTTTTGCTCCCGATCGCCCGCTTTGGCGGCGGTGTCGTTGATGGCTTTCAGGCAGGCGCGTGCGATGGCAATGTAGCGCTCGGCGTTGGGGTTTTTCTGGGACATGAAGTTATTCCAAACAACAGATACGATGGATAACAGACGCGGGTGTGCGTCG
Organism: Marinobacter sp. LV10R520-4; assembly: GCF_002563815.1. NCBI lineage: Bacteria > Pseudomonadati > Pseudomonadota > Gammaproteobacteria > Pseudomonadales > Marinobacteraceae > Marinobacter > Marinobacter sp. LV10R520-4. Next base: position 3,088,621 of record NZ_PDJM01000001.1, read on the forward strand.
AAAGTTCCCGATTATCGCATTGATGGCCGCGGGTTGCTAAAACCTCAATGCCTTGGGTCTTTATACGCAAATACTGCTATAACTTATTTTTACAATAACGTAACCATTAGGGCGGATAATGCATGAATTATTTTGTAACAGGCGGCACCGGGTTTATCGGTCGGTTTTTGATAGCCAGGTTGCTGGCGCGCGGCGCCATCGTTCATGTGCTCGTGCGTGAGCAGTCGGTGCAAAAGCTGGCGGACCTGCGGGAGAAGCTGGGCGCTGATGAAAAACAGATCAAGGCGGTGGTAGGCGATTTGACGGCCCCGGGCCTTGGCCTTGATAAAAAAACATTGAAGCAGCTGAGCGGAAAGATTGATCACTTTTTTCACCTGGCGGCCATTTACGATATGTCGGCCAGTGAAGAATCACAGCAAGCCGCCAACATTGATGGCACTCACGCTGCCGTGGCCGCAGCCGAGGCACTTGGCGCCGGAATTTTTCATCACGTGTCGTCCATCGCGGTAGCCGGTCTGTTTAAAGGCACTTTCCGTGAAGACATGTTTGCCGAAGCCGGTAAGCTGGACCACCCTTACTTCAGCACCAAACACGAGTCTGAGCGGGTGGTACGCGACGAATGCAAGGTGCCGTTCCGCATTTACCGCCCGGGGATGGTGATTGGCGACTCCGCTACCGGTGAAATGGACAAGGTAGACGGGCCTTATTACTTCTTCAAAATGATTCAGAAAATTCGCGGCGCGCTGCCCCAGTGGGTGCCCACCATAGGCCTTGAAGGCGGCCGTCTGAACATTGTGCCGGTGAATTTTGTGGCGGATGCGTTGGACCATATTGCCCACCTGCCAGGCGAAGACGGCAAGTGTTTCCATCTGGTGGATTCTGACCCGTACAAGGTGGGTGAAATACTCAATATGTTTTGTGAGGCGGGCCATGCACCCAAAATGGGCATGCGTATTGATTCGCGCATGTTCGGATTTGTGCCACCGTTTATTCGCCAGAGCCTGAAGAATTTGCCGCCGGTGAAGCGTATGAGTCGCGCTCTGCTGGATGATCTGGGTATTCCTGCATCGGTGCTGTCTTTTATCAATTATCCCACCCGCTTTGATGCCCGCGAAACCGAGCGCGTGTTGCAGGGCACCGGCATAGAAGTGCCCCGCCTGCCAGACTACGCACCGGTGATCTGGGATTACTGGGAGCGCAATCTGGACCCGGACCTGTTCAAAGACCGCACTCTGCGCGGCACGGTGGAAGGTAAAGTGTGCGTGGTAACCGGCGCCACCTCCGGTATTGGTCTGGCGACAGCGGAGAAGCTTGCGGCCGCGGGTGCGATTCTGGTGATTGGAGCGCGCACCCAGGAAACCCTGGACCAAGTGAGCGCGCAATTGAACGCGCGAGGCGCCGATGTACATGCTTATCAGTGTGACTTTGCGAACATGGACGCCTGTGACCGGTTTATTCAAACCGTTAGCGAGAACCACGGTGCGGTGGATGTGCTGATAAACAATGCCGGCCGCTCCATACGCCGCTCACTGGACAAGTCCTTTGATCGTTTTCACGATTTTGAACGCACCATGCAGCTGAACTATTTTGGTTCGTTGCGTTTGATCATGGGCTTTGCGCCGGCCATGTTAGAACGTCGCCGTGGCCACATCATCAATATTTCGTCTATTGGTGTGCTGACAAACGCGCCGCGCTTTTCGGCCTATGTCGCTTCTAAAGCGGCACTGGATTCGTTCAGCCGTTGCGCCGCGGCGGAGTGGTCAGACCGGCACGTTTGTTTTACCACCATCAACATGCCGTTGGTGAAAACGCCGATGATAGCGCCCACTAAAATCTACGATTCTGTGCCCACACTGAGCCCGGAAGAGGCAGCGGACATGGTGGTGAATGCGATTGTTTACCGGCCCAAGCGCATTGCGACGCGGCTTGGCGTGTTTGCTCAGGTACTAAACTCGGTGGCACCCAAGGCGAGTGAAATTCTAATGAATACCGGCTACAAGATGTTCCCGGATTCGATGCCTAAAAAAGGCAAAGAGGTAAGCGCGGAAAAGGGTGCATCCGCCGACCAGGTGGCATTTGCAGCAATTATGCGGGGCATTCACTGGTAGCAGACATTATACGGGTAACAAAAAAGCGGCGGTGCATGAGCATCGCCGCTTTTTTTATACCGCAGCTTTTCATTCTGCAATTTTTTAATTCTGCAACAACACTATTCGAAAGGCGGGGGTGGAAAGCCCCCAAGTTCCTGCCAGCGATTAACGATACTGCAAAAAAGGTCTGCGGTTTTTTCCGCGTCGTAGGCCGCGGAGTGCGCTTCTTTACTGTCAAACGGGATGCGGGCCAGTTTGCAGGCCTGGGCCAACACAGTGTGGCCATAAGCCAGGCCGGCCAGGGTGGCGGTATCAAACGTCGAGAACGGATGAAACGGGTTGCGTTTGATGTCTGCGCGCATGCTGGCGGCGAACACAAAGTTGTGGTCGAACGTGGCGTTGTGCCCCACAAGAACTGCACGTTTGCAGTCAAAGGCCTTCATCGCTTTGCGTATCGGACTGAATATTTCACTCAGGCCTTCGCGTTCCGGCACAGCCTCACGCTCTGGGTCCCACGGATCTATGCCGGTAAAGTCCAGCGATGACTGCTCGAAGTTAGCGCCTTCAAACGGGTCTATCTGCTGCAGGTAAGTTTCGCCACGGTGCAGAAAGCCGTTTTCGTCCATGGTGACCATCACCGCTGCTATTTCCAGCAAGGCGTCTTTGGCGGGGTTGAATCCGGCCGTTTCAACATCTACCACAACAGGAAGAAACCCGCGAAAGCGACGGGACATGGGGTGCGTTTGGCTGTTTTCTTCGGTCACTCAAACTCCAACGATGGCGCTATGTGAAAAGGTAATGTAATAAAGGATTACGCCAGGCGCCAGTAAATGGTTTCACCGGCGTTCAATGGCACGATGCTGCCACCGGCTAGCGGCAGCTCATCCGGCATGGTCCAGGGCTCGCGTACCAGGGTTATGGTGTCTGTGTTACGGGGTAGGCCATAAAAATCGGCACCGTTGAAACTGGCGAAAGCTTCGAATTTTTCCAGTACGCCCAATTCTTCAAATACTTGTGCGTACAGGCTGATAGCACCAAACGCCGAGTAGCAGCCGGCGCAGCCGCACGCCGTTTCTTTGCGGTCTTTGGCGTGGGGCGCGGAATCGGTACCCAGAAAAAACCGTTTGTCGCCGCTGGCCACTGCTTCACGCAGCGCCTGTTGATGGCGATTGCGCTTAAGAATAGGCAGGCAGAACAAGTGAGGCCTTATACCGCCAGCCAGCATGTGGTTACGATTGTACATCAGATGCTGGGGGGTGATGGTGGCCGCCAGATTGTCGCCTTGGTGCTGACGCACGAAGTCGGCGGAATCTGCGGTGGTGATGTGTTCTAAAACCACTTTCAAGGTGGGAAACGCCGCCAGTGTAGGCGCCAGAACCCGCTCCAGAAATACTTTTTCACGATCAAAAATGTCGATGTCGGCATCGGTCACTTCGCCGTGTACCAGCAGCAGCATGCCGCAATTGGCCATGGCCTCCAGTGCTGGAAAGATATTGGCCACATCGGTTACGCCGGAATCCGAGTTGGTGGTCGCTCCGGCCGGGTAAAGCTTGGCAGCCACTACGCCCTGGGCCCTGGCTTGTCGCACGCACTCTGGCGTAGTGGTTTCGGTCAGATACAAGGTCATCAGCGGTTCGAAATGGCTGTTGCCGGCCGCGTTACGAATACGCTTGCGGTAGGCCAATGCCTGGTCGGCAGTGGTCACCGGCGGTACCAGATTGGGCATGATAATGGCGCGGCCGAATACCGCAGCGGTCGCGGGTACCACGTCATTCAATATGGCGCCGTCACGGACGTGCAGATGCCAGTCGTCGGGGCGGGTAATCGTTAGTTGCTGGGTCATGATTGCGAGCCACTCATTAAAAAACCGATGCGTTTTAAAAACGTGAAAGATGCAAAAGGTGAAAGATACGCGGCGGCGCCGAAAAATCTGCAAAAGTATAACAGAAGGTTGTGGGGTTTGTTTTACTCAACGGGCTGCGATGGCAACGGCGGCGCTATAAAAATGGACGGCGACCTAAAGATGCAAAGGGACTGGCCGATACCTTAGGTAACCGAGCGTTGAACGGCCACCCTGTGTGGCCACGAAGACATCTAAAGGTAGTGATCGATGACGTTGCGAATGCAATTGTTAAGCCGTTGTTTGCCGGCAGCCCTGGTGGTTTGCCCGTTACTGAGCGCGCCTGCGCTGGCATCCAGCTTTGGCGCGGGCATCGAAAACAGCCAGTGGTATTTGACGGAGTCGGTCTTTGAGTGTGCCCTGGTACACCAGGTGCCCGGCTACGGTCGCGCAACCTTCCGCCATCGCGCGGGTGAAAACCTGTTTTTTTCGCTGGAACCCGACACGCCGCTGATGCGCCCTGGAAGGGGAATGCTGGTGGTTGAGGCGCCAAGCTGGCGCCCTGGTGTTGCGCCGAGACCGCTGGGCCTGGTGACGGTTCCGGAAGGCCGCAGTGCGGTCGTATTAAGCGCTGTCCAGAGTATGCAGGTTGCCTATGGCTTGCTGGATGGCCTTTCCCCAACGCTTACCCGGCAGTCCTGGTTCAATTCTCAACCGGTGCGGGTGCACGTATCGAATGTCAACTTCGCTTCGCCATTTCAAGGTTATCGCGCCTGTGCAGGTAATCTGTTGTCGGCTAATTTTGATCAGTTGCAGGGTTCCCGTATTCTGTTTTCTTCGGCCAGTGTGGCGTTGAACGATGCCGACAGGCGCAGCCTGGATCAGGTTGTGGCCTATGTACTGGCCGATTCAACGGTGACTAGGGTATTGGTGGACGGTCATACCGACAGAAGGGGGAGCCGGATTGACAACCGGAAGCTGGCGCAAGATCGCGCCGATGCGGTGGCGGGCTACCTGAAAAGCCAGGGTGTTGAGGAAAGCAGAATTATAGTGCGCGCCCACGGTGACCAATTCGCGGCTTCCGGAAACCCGGCGCAAAACCGGCGCGTTGTTATTCGCATGGAGCGTGAGGGCGATAGCACACAATGGCAGCAGGCCACCGCCATATCTGAGCCGGGTGCTGGTTGATGGCCGGTTAATTAAGCAGGCTAATGGCGGCGGTCAACAGCGGCGCGCAAGGCTTGCTCTGATTCATTTTACGGCGTGCAGCACCTCCAGATGGGTGGCTACGCTTTCCGCCAGGGCCTTTAGATGATACCCACCTTCCAGCGACGAGATAATCCGGTCGTTGGCGTGGTCTTTGGCAACGCTGGCCAGCATTTCGGTCAACCAGCGAAAATCCTCGGTTTCCAAATTGAACTCGCCCATCGGGTCCAGCTTGTGGGCATCAAATCCTGCGGAAATCAGTACCAGTTGTGGCTTGAACTTCTGTAGCCGTTTCAGCCAGCCAGCTTCCACGGCCTTGCGATAATCCAGTGCTGAACAATCCGCCGGCAGTGGAATATTAATGATATTTTCAGCCTGGCGGTGCACATGGGTGTGCGGGTAAAACGGATGCTGGAAACTTGAGCACATAAGAATGCGTTCATCACCGCCGACGATGTCTACGGTGCCGTTGCCCTGGTGAACGTCAAAATCAATAATCGCAACCCGTTCCAGGCGATGGAAGCTCAGTGCACGCATGGCCGCCAGGGCCACGTTGTTGTAAAAACAGAAACCCATGGATTTGCTGCGCTCGGCGTGATGGCCAGGTGGGCGGGCGCACACGAACGCATTGGTGACCTGGCTGCTCATCACCATATCAACCGCCTGAATGTTGGCGCCGGCCGCCAGGCGCGCAGCGCGCAGGGTATCGGGCATCATCGCGGTGTCTGGGTCGGTGAACACGCGGCCACGGGTTGGCTGCATCATGTCGAGCTGCTTTAGATAGCTTTCCGGGTGAACAATCAGCAGTTGATCGCGGGTAATTTCATCCGGGCGAACGTAGTCAAGATCCTGGTTGAGCGCGGTGTCTGCCAGGTAACTCTGAATGGCGGCCATGCGCTCAGGGCGTTCTGGGTGCTCTGGACCCATGTTGTGTTTGTTACAGTCGTCGTGGGAAAAAAAGGCCGTGGTCATAATACGTTGGCTGCCCCGCTGGTTTATTGTATTTTTTTTATCATATCAGGAAAAAATCGGTTGCGGTTTTTCTTTGGTCTAACCTTAATCCTGGTCAAAATTGCGCCAATTGACGTTTTACATCAATTAAACAGCGCCTAAGATACACTGATTCTTGTGATCCCGATTACTAAGGAGCCTGCGCTTGAGCACTCGATACCTGGAAAGCCTGTTTAATCCTGAGTCTATAGTGGTGGTGGGTGCTTCTGAACGGGCTGACAACCTGGGCGGTATGGTTTTGCGCAACCTGCTGGGCGGCGATTACCCTGGCAAGCTGCTGGTTCTGAACCCGAGCGATTACGACAACGTGCACGGCGTGGCCTGCGCTAAAAGCGTTGCCGACATGCCGTTCGTACCAGAACTGGCGATTATTTGTACGCCGCCGAAAACCGTACCGAAAATGATTCGGCGCTTGGGCAAGGCCGGTGCGCGTACCGCCATTGTGATGACCGGTGGTATGTCGCGCAGCCACAGCAAAACCGGCCGGCCATTGATGTATTCGGTACGGGACGCCGCTCGTGAAAGCGGAATTCGGGTGCTAGGGCCCAACACCATCGGGCTGATGGTGCCGGCACGTAAGTTGAACGCCACCTACGCCCACATGGGGGCCATTCCGGGCCGGGTGGCGTTTGTTGGGCAGTCGGGCACCATTGCCAGCGCGGTGCTGGATTGGGCCTTTGCCCGTGGTGTCGGCTTTTCGTATTTTTTAACCTTGGGCGATGGTATGGACATCGACCATGACGATCTTATCGATTACCTGGCCCAAGACACCCGCACTCGCGCCATTTTACTGCATCTTGAGAACGTGCCTAACCCGCGCCGTTTTATGTCATCGGTGCGGGTAGCGTCGCGCACAAAACCGGTTATTGCCTTGAAGTCTGGCCGGGTGCCGGAATCGGAATGGTTCGTTCACGAACTGCCGGCCGGCATCAAACACAGCGACCCTATCTACGATGCCATGCTCAAACGCGCCGGTGTGCTGCGGGTAGACGGCCTGGGGCAGATGTTTGATGCTCTGGAAACGCTGACGCGTATGAAGCCCTTGCGCCGCGAATCCCTGGTTATGATGTCCAACGGTGTTGGGCCGGGCGTGCTGGCGGTAGACCGTTTGGCGTATCTCGGGGGGGAACTGGCTACTCTGTCGGAATCGGCCATTGAGGCACTGGCTGAGCTATTGCCACCCTACTGGACGCGCCGCAATCCTATCGACCTTGGCTACAACGCGTCGCCAGAGCTTTACGCCAAAGTACTGAAGATTTTGTCGAAAGAACCGGAGCTTGCGAATGTGTTGGTGATGTACTCGCCAAGCCTGACCGGCGACAGCCGCGAAATTGCCAACTCGGTGATCCAGGCCATTAAGGGCACACGGTTGAACGTGTTTACCTGCTGGCTGGGCCAGAGCACGGTGATGGATTCCCGCGAGGAGTTCTATCGAGCCGGCGTGCCGTCGTTTTTTAACCCGGAAAAAGCGGTGATGGCGTTCATGCAGCACGTACGTCATCAGCGGGTGCAGCGCCTGCTGGCAGAGACCCCGGAGTCGTTTACCGATCATTTGTCAGACCACAGCAAGACCCGCCGGGTGATCGTGAACGCGTTGCGTGCCGGGCGTCATTATTTAACCAATGAAGAAGCGCGTGGCGTGCTGAGTGATTACAACATTCGCGCCATAGACACGATATTTTGTGACGATGTGGATGAGGTACTGGGGGCATTTTCGGTAGAACGCCGGCCCATGGATATTACGCTGGTGCACGAGCAGGCCTGCCATCCGTTTCAGTCCTACAGTCCCAATCAGAAACGCTACAACTGCACCATGCCCAAACTTAACAGCGAGGCAGCCATTATTGAGGGCTGTCAAAGCTTGTTGGAGGAATACGGCAAGCATTTCCCGGAAAGCGGTTTCCTGGGTTTTGCGGTGCAGTTCTCCTATCAGCATGTGGGCGGGATTGAGTTCAGCGTGGGCATCACCCGTGATGCGCTGTTCGGCCCCTTGGTCGTGTGCGGTGCTGCGGGCGCCCAGATTAACGTTATGACCGACAGGCAGATTGCATTTCCGCCGTTGAATATGGTGCTGGCGCGGGAGCTTTTGCGGCGCACCTATATGTATAAGCTTTTGAAAGAGCACAGTCTAAAACCGGAGCACGATATTCGCGCTGTGTCGGAAACTCTGGTGACTCTGTCGCAAATTGTGATCGACATTCCGGAGATTCAGGGGCTGGAAATTTCGCCGCTGTTGTTTAACGACGAAGGCGCGGTGGCCGTTAATGTGGCAATCAACCTGTCTGACAAACCAGGTAAACCGATCATTCAGCCTTATCCGCGGGAGTTTGAGGAGTGGATAGTGCTGCCAAGATCCGGCCGCCGTGTGATTATTCGGCCGGTACTTGCAGAAGACGAGCCTGCCCACCGGGCGTTTCACGAACTTCAGTCACCAGAATCTATTCGCTATCGGTTCTTCCAGTATCGCAAGCATTTTTCCCGCGAAGACGTGGCGCAGATGGTGCAGATCGATTACGACCGCGAGATGGTGTTCATTGCCAACGCGCCCCGCGAAGACGGCGAAGGCGAGGAAACCCTGGGCACCGTGCGCACCTGGACAGACGCCGACAATTTGCGCTGTGAGTTTGCGGTGATGGTGCACGACAAAATGAAGGGCGAAGGTTTGGGCAAGACCCTGATGGGGAAAATGATCGACTACTGCCGGGCCCGTGGCACTGCGGAAATGGTGGGGGATGTACTGCCAGACAACCGGCCCATGCTGAACCTGGCCGAGCATCTGGGCTTCCACATCAAGTTCAATCAGGATGAGGAAGTGATGGACCTGAGCCTGGTATTGAACGAACCTGAAAAAGACTGGCAGAGAGAAAGGTTAAACAAGGGCGGCCACTGATCTTCAAATCACGCCGCCCGCTGTGGGGTTACTCGCTGAACGGGGCAGGGCGGTCTTCGCCATCGATTAAAGCCGAACGGTCTTCGCCGCCCAGGGCTTCGAGCAGCCCTGGAATCAGCTTTTCGAGTTCCAGGGTCATCAAGCTAAAACTGGCGTCGAATTTTGCCAGGGCGTCGTCAGCGTCAACGTTTTCCAGCTGTTCCTGAAGGGTTTCGCCGAACTTCAGGCGGCGAATGCCCAGCTCTTCGTCGAGCACGAACGACACGTTGTCGTCCCAGGTAATGGCAAGTTTGGTGACTTGCATGCCGGCTTGAAGGTGGTTTTGGATTTCATCAGCCTGCAAGTTCATACCTTTGCAACGCACAACGCCACCGTCTTCCGCCGGGTCTTTCAGCTCGCATTCATCGCCCAGCACAATTTGCGCTGGCAAATCAATGGATTCGTCCAGCCAGCCAGTAAAGGTAAAGATGGGCGCCTGTTCCACGGCGGGTGGCCGCACGGGCAAAGAGCCGATGCTTTTGCGCAGCGCCGAGGCGATTTCTTCGGCCTGTTTGGCCGAGCCTGCATCCACCACCATTACGCCATCTTTCGGTGCCAGATAGGCAAAACTGCGACGGTTTTTGGAAAACGCCTGGGGCAGCATTTCCAGCATGACCTGCTCTTTCAGCTCGTCTTTTTCCTTGCGGCGTACTTTTCGGCCCTGATCAATCTCAATGGCTTCGGCGCGCTCTTCCACCAGTTCCTTAATCACCGAGCTGGGCAAAATTTTGTCTTCCCGGCGCAGTGCAATCAGGTGATAGCCATTGGCGCTGTGCACCAGTGTTTCACCGTGTTTGCCCAAGGGCGCTACCCAGCCCTGGCGAGTGGTTTCCTGAGGCCCGCAGGGCTTGAATGTGTCGGCCTGGAGCTTTTCTTCCAGTTCATCTGTGGTGATATCGAAGGGCTTGGTAAAACGAAAAACACGGGCATTGCGAAACCACATACTGGAAGCATCCTTGAGTCAAAATCAGATTGTGCAGGGGTAGAAGATAAAAAGCAGACGTTGAGCTGTAAAAGGTTCAACTGTAAAGGATAGCGCCGCTATATCTGGATGACTTCAACCAGCACGGTTTTGATCACAAAGCCAAGTACGCCCGCACCCATTATCGTAAACATCATGAAGGTGCCGAATCTCCCCGCTTTGGATTTTTTGGCCAGATCCCAGACAATAAAGCCCATCCAGACCACAAGCCCGGTCAACAGAACAGCCATAGAAATTTGTGAGAATACCGCTTCGCTCATGAATAGGCTCCTTAGATGATTTAAAATCAGCAATAGTAAGTTTCGCTCCGGCTTAAAGCGCTCCGGGCAAAGAATATTTGGATTATGGCCGCTAGGCCGCAGAATCAGGCCTTGGTTTGCTCTTCGCGCAGGAATATCCAGTTGTTGGCGTCAGACTGCTCAGGGCTGAAGTAGTAGCCGTCAAGATCGAACTTTTTCAGGTCTTCGGCCTTGGTAATGCTATTTTGTATGGCGTAGCGGCACATCAAACCGCGGGCTTTTTTGGCGTAAAAGCTGATGATTTTATATTGTCCGTTTTTCCGATCTTTAAAATTGGGGGTGATCAGCCGTCCCTCAAGGTCTTTCTTGCGCACTGCTTTGAAATATTCGTTAGACGCCAGATTCACCAGTACGCCGTCGTCGTCACTTAGCAAGCGATTGACCTCTTGAGTGATGGTGTCGCCCCAGAACGCATACAGGTCTTTACCGTGCTGGTTTTCAAATTTCGTACCCATTTCCAGGCGGTAGGGCTGCATCAGATCGAGCGGTTTGAGCACCCCGTAAAGCCCGGAGAGCATGCGCAGGTGCTTTTGCGCGAACTGGAACTCGCTGTTACTGAAGCTTTCGGCATCCAGCCCGGTGTAGACATCACCCTTGAATGCAAGAATGGCCTGGCGGGCATTGCTGGGCGTAAACGGCGTACTCCAGTCGCTGAAGCGTGCAGCATTCAGTTGTCCCAGTTTGTCGCTGATGCTCATTAGATTGCTGACTTGGTGCGGCTCCAGTTCTTTAAGCTGGTCAATCAGCTCCCGTGCTGGCTCTAAAAAGTCGGGCTGGGTATGGTGTTCGGTTGCCAGCGGGCTTTTATAATCCAGAGTTTTCGCAGGGGAAATAACCATCAGCATGTCAGGCAAACCTCATTGTAAAAAGCTAAGGAGCTGGTCTTGGGTAAATGGCCAGTTCAGTTCATTGCCGGTGTCGCTGCGGCGTAAAACCGGTATGCGAGTGCCGTAGCGGGCGACCAGTTGCTCTGATTGGGCAATATCCACCACGTTCACGGGTATTGGCTGTGACGTGGGAGTGTTGACCAATAGCGCCTCTGCAAGTTCACACAGGTGGCACTGAGCGGTGGTGTAGAACGACAGCTCCATTACTTCGGCTGGGCGTCTAGCTGTTGGCCGTTAACCCCTGCGCTGTCGCGGCCCATCAGGTACAGGTAGATGGGCATCAATTCTTCCGGTGCCGGGTTTTGCTGGGGGTTTTCCGCCGGGTATGCGTGGGCTCGCATATTGGTGCGGGTAGCACCCGGATTCAGGGTGTTAACGCGAATGTTATTCCGCTTGTCATCGAGCTCATCCGCCAATAGCTGGCTTAACCCTTCTATCGCAAATTTCGATATTGCATAAGCACCCCAGTAGGCCCGCGCGGAACGTCCTACGCTAGACGAGGTAAAGATCATCGATGCATCTCCGGACTTGCGCAGCAACGGTATCATTGCACGGCTTAGCAGGAACGGAGACATGCTGTTGACTTGCATCACCTTGGCCCATTTTTCCGGGTTGTACAGTTCCACCGGGCTACGATCGCCCAAAATAGCGGCGTTGTGCAGCAGGCCATCGAGTTTGCCGAAATTGTCTTCCAGGGTCATCGCCAGTTCTTCGTAGTCTTTCATGGCAGCGCCATCAAAGTTCATGGGAACTATGGCGGGCTTGGGATAACCGGCGTTTTCAATTTCGTCGTAAACAGATTCCAGCTTCGACACGGTGCGGCCGACCAGTATCACCGTTGCGCCGTGGGCGGCGTAGGTGATAGCCGCTGTGCGGCCAATACCACTGCCAGCGCCGGTGACCATAATAATGCGATCTTTCAGTAAGTCGGCGGGGGCCTGGTAATTCTGCATGACCTATCTCCGTTTAGAGCAAAAGTGCACAGCAAAAGCCGACAGGTTGCTGACCCGCCGGTATGGGTAACTAGTGGGAACTATTGTAACAGCTTTGCGAGTTCGCTGACGCTATCGACGGTATAGTGAGAACCCCATAGATCCACCTCTTCAGGCGCCTCGATATAACCGTAACGCACGGCAATGGTGGTCATTCCAGCGTTAATGCCGGCGTCTATGTCGCGCTGGTGATCGCCCACGTAAATAGCCGTTTTCGGCTCTACGTTTACTTCTTTGCAGGCCAGAAACATGGGTTCCGGGTGAGGCTTGCGCTGGCTGACGTGGTCGGGGCAAATCAAGGTGCTACAGCGTTCCGCCAGCCCTAGGGCGGCCACCACGGGCGCAGCAAAGCGCACCGGTTTGTTGGTCACTATGCCCCAGGGAATAGCACGCTGCTCTAAATTGCGCAGCAAGCTGTCCATACCTTCAAACAGGCAGGTGTCTATGGTCATGCCCTGTTCGTAAAGGTCTAGAAATTCGGTGTGTTTCTGTTGGTAGCCGTCATCGTCCGGCTCCAGCCCAAATCCCACGCGGACCATGCCGCGGGCGCCGTTCGACACCATGCAGCGAATGTGCGGTACTGGCAACTCGTTAAGGCCGTAGGCAATGCGCATCCGGTTCAGAACACGGACAAAATCCGGCGCGGTGTCAATCAAGGTGCCGTCCAGATCAAACAGTACCGCTGAGGGAGTCAGTTCAGGCTTCACGGCTATCCTTTGCATGCATCATATAATTGACATCGACATTGCGGCCAAGTTTGTACACCTTGGTCAGCAGGTTGTAGGTCATTCCGGTCAGTTCACGAATATCCAGGCCGGCACTGCGCAGGTGGTCTGACATTTCCGACGGGCGAATGAACTTTTTCCATTCGTGGGTGCCTTTGGGCAGCAGGCTCAATATGTATTCAGCGCCAACAATGGCAAACAGAAACGATTTCGGGTTGCGGTTGATGGTGGACACAAACAGATGGCCGCCGGGTTTTAGCAGACTGGCGCAAGCGCGAATGACCGAGCCCGGATCTGGCACGTGCTCAAGCATTTCGAGACAGGTAACAACGTCGTATTGGCCTGCGTGCTGTGGGTCGCGGGCCAACTCTTCCACGGTAATTTTCTGATAGTCGACTTGAACGCCACTTTCCAGCCCGTGCAGGCGCGCCACGCTTAGCGGTGCTTCGCCCATATCGATACCGGTCACGTGGGCGCCACGGCGGGCCATGCCTTCTGATAGCAAGCCGCCACCGCAGCCAATGTCGATGACTTTTTTACCAGGCAGGGACACGCGTTCGTCGATGTAGTTCAGGCGCAGCGGGTTAATGTCGTGAAGGGGTTTGAATTCGCTACCGGGATCCCACCAGCGGCTGGCCAGGGCCTCAAATTTGGCGATTTCGTTACGATCCACATTGTGGTTCACGCTGGAATCTGAGGAGTGATTTGAAGGATGATCTGAATTACGGCCTGGGTTAGGAGTCGTCATGTTTGCCTGCCTGGTGATGCGATTTGAATTCGGTTACATACAGTTGGCCGTGCTGGCTTTTTTAGCCGGCCTGATAACGGCCAATGCGTTCGGCCCAGTCTGCCACACGCAGCATAAGGTCGGGCACATCAATACGTGTGAGTTCGCCATTTTGTACCTGAGGCACTCCGTTGATCCAGCTGTGGCTTACAGCGCGACTGTGTAAGCTGTAAACCAGGTGCGAAGCCGGGTTGTACACGGGCTGAAAAAACGGGTCGCTAAGATCAACGGCGATGATATCGGCGCACTTGCCGGCTTCCAGTGAACCAAGATCCTGTCCCCGGCCCAGGGCCTTTGCGCCCTGTAAGGTGGCCATGCGCAGTGCCTGGTGGGCAGAAAGCGCGGCAGGGTCACCGGCCAGATGTTTGGCCATCATTGCTGCAGTACGAAGCTCTCCGAACAGGTCAAGGTCGTTATTGCTGGCGGCGCCGTCGGTGCCTATGGCGACATTAACGCCGGCCTTGCTCAGACGCTGCACGGGGCATTGGCCGCTGGCCAGTTTCATATTGGATTCCGGGCAGTGAACAACGTGGGCGCCGCTGTGCAACAGGTGTTCTAGGTCGCTGTCATCAACTTGGGTCATGTGTACGCATTGGGTGTTTGGCCCCAGCACGCCCAGCTGCGCCATTCTGCTGACAGGGCGCTGGCCTGAGTGCTGCTCGGCGTTTTGCACTTCCAGCGCGGTTTCGTGCAGATGAATCTGTAATTTTACGCCGGTCTTTTTCTGCAGAGCGACGGCGCCGGCCAGGGTGTCATCGTTAGCGGTGTAGGGCGCATGGGGGCCTATGGCGGGCATAATGAATTCATCGCCCTGCCAGGCGTTGATCAACTGTTCGCCCTTGCGCAGGTATTCTTCCGGGCCACTGCCCCAACAGGTGGGAAAGTCCAGCAGTGGAAAGCAGATTTGCGCCCGCATGCCGGCATCCGCGGCGCACTGGGCAGCAATTTCCGGAAAAAAATACATATCCGAAAATGTGGTGGTACCGGTGCGAAGCATTTCCGCCATGGCCAGCTGGGTGCCATCGGCAACAAACTGTTCGCACACAAACTCGCCTTCCAACGGCCAGATGTGGTCGTTCAGCCATGTCATTAGCGGTATATCGTCAGCGACGCCGCGGAAGAGCGACATGGCGGCATGGCCGTGCAAATTGATTAGCCCAGGCATCAGCACATGATGTGGCAAACTCAGGGTTTCACGAGTACGGTAATGAGTGTCGGCCTCGGCCTGAGGCAATACGGCAACAATATGACCGCCTTGCACAATCACCGCGTGGTGATGCCAAACCTGATCCGCAGGTTCGATGGGAATCACCCAGCGGGCGTTGATACGGGTATCCGCCGCGATAATGGTCTCTGCCGTCATGAATCAGCCTTTCGGGCGGGCGACGCTAAGGAAGCGCCGGCAATAAGTGTCAGCGCCGAGGCGACAGCGGCGCTGAATTCCATCGCAGCCGCCACGGCGCATACGTTCGGTTTTAGCCCGGTTAGAGCTCGGTTGACGCCCGTATAGTTTGTGCTTTGGCTGTCAGGGGCGAGCCCATCGCCGGCAACGCGGCGGTACGACGGTCCAGCTCAAGCATATCCGCCATAATTTGCCCGCCTTCGCGGATAACGAAATCCGTTTCTTCATCATTGGAGTTCAGGTCGGCAGCCTGCAGGTCCTGCCAGTCGTCCAGTTCTTCCATGGTGTCGAATGGCGTTTCGCCGCGCAATTCACGGCGCGCGTTGGCAATGGTCAGCCGGGTGCGTTCAATTTCTTTATGTTGTTGCTGGCGCTCGTCCATATTCAGGCTGACTGAGTTCTGCTGGCGTTGCTTCTTCAGAAAGTCGATTTCCTGTTGCAGCAGGCTGAACTCGGGGCTGGCGTCAAAGCGCTTGTCGTGGCGCAGGCGCAGCTCGTCAATCATATTGCTGAAATCAAAATACTGGGTGTGGCTGACAGCATCAATTTGATCCCAGGGCAGGGCGTGGTCCAGCGCATCTTCCCCAATAAGACTGTTATCGATACGTGATGGAATTTCGATATCGGGCATAACGCCCTTGTGCTGGGTTGAGCCGCCAGAAACCCGGTAGAACTTGGACTGCGTGATTTTTAGCTGGCCGTGATTCAGTGGCCGAACGGCCTGCACTGTGCCTTTACCGAAGGTTTGGGAACCCACAACCAGGCCGCGGCCATAGTCCTGGATAGCGCCCGCGAAGATTTCAGACGCGGATGCACTCATTCGATTTACCAGCACCACCATCGGCCCTTTGAAAGCAACATCTGGGTCTTCATCGTTCAGAATTTGCACGTCGTTATTGGCGTTGCGAATTTGCACGGTTGGGCCGCTGTCTATAAACAATCCCACCAGATCGTTGGCTTCGTGCAGGGCACCACCGCCGTTGTTGCGCAAATCAATGACCAACCCTTCAACGCCTTCAGCCTCAAGTTCTTCCAGCAGCCTGCGCACATCGCGGGTGGTGCTTTTGTAGTTGCGATCACCGGCCTGCATGGCCTGGAAGTCGGCGTAGAAGGTGGGGATAGTGATGGCGCCGACCTTATAGGTTTCACCGTTGCGATCTAGCTCTATCACTTTTTTACTGGCGCTCTGTTCTTCCAGCTTGACCTGATCGCGCTTGATAGCGATGGCTTTGGTGATGGTTTCATCGGCCGCACCAGACGGAATGACTTCCAGTGTGACTATGGAATTGCGCGGTCCGCGGATCAGATCGACCACTTCATCCAGGCGCCAGCCGATCACATTGACCGCCGTTTCGCCTTCTTGGGTGACCGACACAATCCGGTCTGCGGGTTGCAGCTGGCCTTGCTGAAATGCCGGTCCGCCAGGGACCAGTCGCACCACCTTGGTGTATTCGTTATCACCTTGCAGCACGGCACCTATGCCTTCGAGCGAAAGACTCATATTAATATTGAAGTTTTCAGAGGTGCGTGGTGAAAAATAGGATGTGTGGGGGTCCCACATGCCGGCAAAGGCGTTCATGTAGGCTTGAAACGCATCTTCGCTGCGGGCTTGGTAAGCGCGTTTGAGCTGGTCTTCGTAACGCTGCCGCAAAGTGTCTGTGATGGCGTCGTCGTCACTACCGTTCAGGCGTTGAGCCAGCACGGCGTTTTTGATGCGTTTGGTCCAGAGTTTGTCTAGCTTCGCGTTATTAGCGACCCAATCGCTGTCAGAGCGGTCGAGCAATATGCTGTCGTTGCTGCTGAAATCTAAGGTGCCAACGCCTTGGTCCAGAAGGTTCAGAGCAAAATGCAGACGCTCGATGATCCGTTTTTGCACCAGATTGTAAATATCAAATCCGGGCTGCAGTTTACCGGTGCGCAGGGCCGAACCCAGGTGATCTCGAATATCAACGAAACCGTCCAGGTCGTCTTGGGTCAGATAGACTTTCTGGCCGTCCAGGTATTTCAGGTAGGTATCGAAGATGTCGCCAGACAAATCATCGCTGACTCGCAAATCGCGAAAATGAGTGAACTGCAGTTGTCTCGCAATCAGTATGTTAGCTCGGGCCTGGTCAATAGTGGGCGCAACCGGCTGATAGCTTTGAAGCGACTCGCTGCTGGCGATGGCCCCGAAAGACACAGAAAGCGAAATCGCGAGCGCCAACGCTTTTACGGGCTTGCCGCGGGCTACGCGCTGTGAGCACAGTCTTTCCACGATTGACATAGAACCTACCTGACCGAGTTAAATGCTGGTGGTCGCGGCTAAGGTGTTCAACCAGCGACCCGTTTTATGATTGTAGGCAAGCGCTACACGCCTGGCTATAGATGTACCCTTGCGCCAGGTGACAATCTATTCATCACTATTACGGCGCAAAGGTGTATGCGGATGATTATGTCTGCTTGCGCAGGAACCTTAAACCAAGCTTTCAAGCGCATTCAGCATGCGTTGTTCGAGCTCTTTGGAGGCCGCGACGGAGGCCGGCGCCAGGCACCATAATGCTACCAGTTTTTCAGCATCGGTGAGTGGGCTGGCCGATTGTTCGGCAGCGCCAATGCTCTGCGCCAGGCGCTGTACCTGAATCTCCATGCGCTTGCGCTGGTCTGCCACGGGTGAAGGTTGGTCGGCGAGTATTTCGGTACGGATAGCCAGTTCCTGGAAATCGATGGGCTGATCGAGTTGATTAAATTTTGTCCATTCCAGGGGTACGTTGGTTCTATCGATAGGGGCCTGGCCGCGGGCCTGAATGCATCCGGTCCATTGTTGCAGGCGAGTGACCAGTTCCTGCCGCTGTTTGGCCGTGTGCAAACGCTGACGCACATCGTTGTAGCGGTCGCGGGTGCTGGCAGATAGCGCCTGGGGGCTGTGCGCGGCCAGCTCGGTCCAGATGGCGCTGAGTTCATCGCTGTTTGTGCTTGCACTCAGGGCCTGGTCAGCGCACTCCAAAATGATGTTCACTTGTTCATCAGCTGCCACAACGGCTTGCTTTTGAAGGCTATTTTCCTGTTCGCGGCGGGCAAAAATGGCGTCGCAAGCCTGGCGGAATGCCTGCCAGAGTTTGCGGTCTTCGCGATGACGGGTAATCCCGATAGCCTGCCAATGGCCTTGTAGCTCTTTGGCCTGCACCATGGCGTTGGCCAGGGGTTCGGCGGTCATTAGCTCTTCGGCGCTGGCAACAATGGCCTGCTTCAGAGCTTCATTGCGCTGGCGCTCATTGTTCAGTTTGGCATCCAGCTGTTTCAGTAACTCGTCGAACTGTTTTTGTAACGGACGATTGTCGCGGAATTCTACCGGCCATGCGGCCTTCCATTCCTGGCGTGCAGTTTGATGAATACGTTCGGCCACTTTCCAGTCAATACTAGGCCAGTCAGCCTGTGCCATAAATTCCTGCAGTTGCTGGCAGATCAATTGACGTGTGGCCAGGTTAGCGTGCTTAAGATCGGATTTTGCGGCGAAATAAGCTTTGCACGGTTCGTAGGCGGCATCGGATGCCTGCTTGAAGCGGGCCCACAGCAACCTGTCAGAGGAGCCGCCCAGGCTTTTCCATTCTTCTTGCAGCTCTTTGATGTGAGCTGCCTTGGCTTCTGGGTCAATAGGTTGCGCTGCCAGATGTTCCATTTGTTCGCACAGTGCGATCTGCTTGGGTGTGGTGGCAAAGCCCTGCCAGTCGCTGAGTTCGTTAAACTGGCCTTGCAGCAATTGCATGCGCGCAGCAAATGGCTTCTGATGGCGGGAATCGAGTTTTTTGGCAATTTGCTGGGCGTTCTTTAGCAGCTGCTTGGCGGGCTTCAGTTGTTTGTTCTCCAAGGCGCTATCGAGCTCCGTGAGGAGCCTGTCCAGATCTGTTGACAGGCTGTTCTGGCGGGCCAGGTCTGGCTGCTCGACCGGTTCTGCTTTCTTGCGCTGTTTGGCCAGTGCCTGTAGCACAATAACGGGCTCAGGCAGTGGAAACACCGTTGGCCATTCCAATATGGCAAGCAGGGTTTTGGCCTGGTCTGCGGTTTCAACACCAAGCTCTGCGTCGTCTTTGATTTCATCGCCTGGAGCTGTGCTGACCGACAGCGTGGCGATTTGTTCTTGCGCCTGCATAAGCCGCTGATGTGCCTCTACGTAGTCCCGCAGACCGGCGCTGGTGGAGTTGTAACGGGTTTGCTCGGGCGCGCTTACGTCGGTACTTTCACTGGCTTCAATCCAGCGGTTGTGCTGGGTTTTCAATAGTGCGTCCAGAGCTGTCAACGTGGGCGGCTCGCTGATGTCGTTGGCTTTTAGTTGCGTCAGCGTTTCGCCCAGTAGCGCCAGGGTTTGCTTACGCTGGTCGAGTTTTTCTTGTTGTTGCTGCCTTTGTAGCTGCTGTTGTTGCACCTCGCGAATTCGCTCACGGCACTGGTGGGTAGCGCTAAGAAATTCGGTGATTTGCTCGTTACTGGCGCCAGTCTCTACGCTTTTCCACTGTTTGAGCAGCGTGTCCAGGCGTGGCTCGTAAAGGATGGTGTCTTCACTGCGGGCCTGGTCCTGCGCCTGCTGAATCAGCTGCTGCCGTTTTTCTTCCAGTTCATTCTGTGCAGCTTGGGCGTCACGCAGCTGTTGAAGTGCTTGGCGGACTATCTGGAAAACCCCTTTGTCCCGGCCTTTGGCCTGGCGGATAACGTCATGCAGTAAGGCTTCGTCCCGCAAACCGCTGGCGGCACGGCTGCGAACTTCAGCGGTTAACCCGCCAATGGCCAGCTCCGCCAGTTTTGTTTGCGCCGGCATACCTTGTACGGCTTCCAGCTGCTTCGCAATCCGGGCGCCGCGATCTTCTTTTGCGGTTTTGGCATCGTCCGTCTGCTGAGGCTGTTTATTGACCGCCGGTGCGGTTTTTTTCAGCTGTGTTGTGCGGGATTTGAACAATCTGCGAAGAAATGCGGCCATGGGTGTTTTCCTTAAAGTATCTTTCTGGTTGATACCAGTCTGCGGTGTCGGGCAAAGTGTGCCGCTACCGTTCTTCAGCACCAGTTGAGGTTGGCGCTGGACGCTTGGATTTCTAGGTACGAAGCTACCGGGCGTATAGAACGCGAGCACTAGTCTAGCGTTTTGTGAAGCGATGCGGAAAGAGATGTCATGGCAAAATCCGAAAATGATCAGGATGACGATTATAAAGCCCGCTCTGTAGCGCTGCGCTTACTGGCTCGGCGTGAACACAGCCGGCTTGAACTTACCCGTAAGTTGTTGCAGCGCCAGCTGCCAAAATCGGTCATCGAAACGGTACTGGATGACTACGAGGAGCAGGATTGGCTGAGCGATGAACGCTTTGCCGAAGCCTACGCGCGGCAGCGTATTGAGGCGGGTTACGGTCCGCTGCGCATAACGGGTGAATTGAACCAGCGTGGCGTGGCTGCAAATGCCGACACTCTGCAGGCAGTGAGCTTGCAGGATTGGTCTGACCAGGCTGTACGACTGCGCCGTAAGCGCTTCGGGTTATCAGATTTGCGCGGGCAGCTGGAAGAACGCTTGCGCCAGATGCGTTTCCTTCAGCGCCGCGGATTTACCCAGGAACAGATTAATGCCGCGATGGATGCAGTCGAGCCGGCATAGGCGCTGCAGGCCTGGACTCCGAAAGATCAGAGCGTAGGTGGCACGTCTGTCAATTGGTCTGGTAAGGCGGCCTGGATTTCTGGCAAGGCTACAAGCGCCTCGCCGGCGCTATCAAGCTGTGTTAACGGGTCATCTGCCAGCAGGGTATCCGGTGTTACGGCGGGTTCGGTCATGCGCACCAGTACATCATAGTAGCGGCGAATATTTTGCACATAAATGACCGGCTCATGGCCGCGGGCGTAGCCATACTTGGTTTGGCTGTACCATTCTTTCTGCGTTAGCAGCGGCAGGAACTCTTTTACATCCAGCCAGCGGTCCGGGTTCCTTCCAGCCTGTTCGGTCAGTATACGTGCGTCTTCTAGGTGGCCAAATCCAACGTTGTAAGAAGCCAGGGCAAACCAGGTGCGGTCGGGCTCTTCAATACGATCGGGAATCTGGTCGTGCACAATTGTTAAATACTTGGCACCGCCGCGAATGCTCTGCTCGGCGCTGAGTCGATTTTTGACACCCACGTATTTTGCCGTGGAGCGAGTAAGCATCATCAGTCCGCGCACGCCGGTGGGCGAGGTTGCCTTGGGGCGCCAGTGGGATTCCTGATAACCAATGGCCGCCAGAAGCCTCCAGTCCATGGCATATTGATCAGCGTAAGAGCGAAACAGACTTTCATATTTTGGCAGGCGTTTTTCGGTATGGCGCACAAATGTTAGCGCGCCAACGTAGTTCAGCCGGTCCAGATGACCGTAAAAACGCTCGGTGATCTGCTCCAGGGTGCCGTCTTCGGCAAGCATTCCAAAAAACTGCTCTGCAGTATCAATCAATGACCGATCCTGCATTGCAGGAAATAGCCATGCCAGCTCGCGGGGTGGACCCAACGGTATTGCTTCTTTTACATCGGGAAAAAACACGTGGTTCAGCGCCAGCTCGTTGGATGACACCACCGCGTAAGGCAGCTCACCGCTCTCGACCCGCGCCAGCAAACCGGCGGCATCCAGGCCTGTGTGAACCTGCCAGGACAACTGGGGGACGTCGATTTGCGCTTCTTCCAGTTGTGGCTCGTGATTGCTGTCGGCCACTATGTGCAATGGTTTATCTGCCAAATCGGCAAGAGCGTCGGGCTTGGCGGAATCGCGGTGATACACCACCACTGACTCTACTTCTATACCGGTCGCCAGTGCCCGCATCTGACCCCGAAACTGCTTTTGCCCTGACAGCCCGGCTAACCCTATGTGAGCGAAGTTTTGATCCAGCACAGATAGAATTTCGGTGTTGTCTTCGGCGACGCGAATCCTAAGCTCTACGCCCAGATGCTCTGCGAACAGCTGAACCAGTTCGTAGTCATAGCCGGTGGGGCCGTCGCGACCTTTGTAATAAATAGAGGGGGCGACCCGGGTGATGACATGCAGTACACCTTCGGCTTTGATCTGCTGCAGAGTTGTTGGCCGTGAGCAGGCACTCAAAACCAGGGTAAACGCCAGCAGTGCTACCATGGCTGAGCCCCTGCGGACCCGCTTGGGCAACGATAACGCCCGCCGGGAAGCGAGCTGCAACTGGGTGTTTGCCGGCAAAAGCCTTATCTCCGTCGGGTTTTAGGCGGGTGTGCGGTTAATTTCCGATTGGCTGTCTTGGTGCAGACAGATTCTTGCAATCATCTATGTTGTGCGTGGTCCGGTCAATAAAAGCGCGATCAGCGGCATCTTTGATGGCGTTGTTTAGTAAGGTGCTGGATCGCTGTATCCCGCAGGCGCTTTCGAGTATGATGCTGCCTTCAAAATGTCTTCTCAAACCCCCGCTACGCGCGATACAGGTTGCTACCATGCTTGAACTTCGCGGCGCACCAGCGCTTTCACCTTTTCGTTTCAACAAGCTGCACGCCTGCCTGAAAGACAGCGTTCCCGAAATTGACCATGTGTACGCCGAGTTCATGCACTTTGCCGATTTGGATGGCGACCTGTCTGACGTGGAACAGGCGATTCTTGATCGGCTGTTGAGTTACGGCCCGAGTGTGCCCGTAGAGCAGCCCGAAGGCGTGTTGTTTCTGGTGGTTCCCCGCCCCGGCACGCTTTCGCCCTGGTCATCGAAGGCGACCGACATTGTGCGCAACTGTGGTTTGCGTCACATTCTGCGTATTGAGCGGGGTATTGCTTACTATGTGCGTTCGGCCAAGAAGTTAAGCTTGGAGCAGCGGGGAAAAATTGCGGCGCTTTTGCACGACCGCATGACAGAAAAAGTATTTCACGAGATGGGCGGCGCCGAGCTGCTGTTCAGCCACGACGAACCCCGCGAGTTGGGTTGCGTGGGTATTCTTGCCGGCGGCCGCAAAGCACTGGTGGACGCCAATCGTCGCCTGGGCATGGCGCTGGCGGACGACGAGATTGACTACCTGGTGGCTGCGTTCTCTGATCTGAAGCGTGACCCCACAGACGTTGAACTGATGATGTTCGCCCAGGCCAACTCCGAGCACTGTCGCCACAAGATCTTTAATGCGTCTTGGGACATCGACGGCGAAAATCAGCAAAAATCGCTGTTCGGGATGATTCGCAACACTTACGAAATGAACAGCGAAGGCGTGTTGTCTGCTTACAAAGACAACGCCTCTGTTATTGCCGGCAGTCGTGGGGGCCGCTTCTTCCCGGATTCGAACACCGGTGTTTACGGCTACAATCAGGAAGATATACACATCCTGATGAAGGTGGAAACCCACAACCACCCAACGGCGATTGCGCCATTTTCCGGAGCGGCCACGGGCGCCGGTGGAGAAATCCGTGATGAAGGCGCAACCGGTCGTGGCTCCAAGCCAAAAGCCGGCTTAAGCGGGTTTACTGTTTCTAACCTGAATTTGCCGGGCGACATCCAGCCTTGGGAAATCGGTTATGGTAAGCCAGACCGTATTGCCTCCGCGCTTGACATCATGATTGAAGGCCCGATCGGCGGCGCAGCTTTTAATAACGAATTTGGCAGGCCAAACCTCACGGGCTATTTCCGTACCTTTGAAGCCAAGGTTGCAGGCCCTGCAGGCGAAGAAGTGCGTGGCTACCACAAGCCGATCATGATTGCCGGCGGCCTGGGTAACATTCGAGCCGAGCACGTAGAGAAGGGCCACATTCCGGTAGGCGCCAAGCTTATTGTTCTGGGCGGCCCGTCTATGCTGATTGGCCTGGGCGGCGGAGCTGCATCCTCTATGGATTCCGGCTCCAGCAATGAAAATCTGGACTTTGCCTCGGTACAGCGTGGCAACCCGGAAATGGAACGTCGTTGCCAGGAAGTGATTGATCGCTGCTGGCAGATGGGCGACACCAATCCGATTTGCTTTATTCACGATGTTGGCGCCGGTGGTTTGTCAAACGCCATGCCGGAGCTGGTTAAAGACGGTGGTCGCGGCGGTAAGTTTGAGCTGCGCGAAATTCCTAGCGACGAACCGGGTATGTCGCCGCTGGAAATCTGGTGTAACGAATCTCAGGAACGTTACGTTATGGCCGTGGCGCCGGAAAACCTGGAGTTGTTTGATGCGCTTTGTCGTCGTGAACGTTGCCCGTACGCAGTGATTGGCGCAGCCGCTGAAGAACACCATTTGGCGTTGGCGGATTCATATTTTAATGACAAGCCGGTTGATTTGCCGATGGACGTGCTTTTTGGCAAGGCTCCGCGTATGCATCGCAGCATCACACGCTCGTCATTTACCAAACGCTTATTCGATTCAACCCGGGTGGACCTGCACGAAGCGATTCGTCGCGTGTTGCGTTTGCCGTCGGTGGGTTCCAAGAGTTTTTTGATCACCATTGGCGACCGCACCATTACCGGGCTTGTAGCACGGGATCAGATGGTGGGGCCGTGGCAGGTTCCGGTTGCAGACGTAGCGGTAACCGCCAGTTCCTTTGACGTGCGCAGCGGCGAAGCTATGGCCATGGGCGAGCGCACGCCGGTTGCCGCAGTCAACGCGCCGGCTTCTGGACGCATGGCGGTGGGTGAAACGCTGACCAATCTTGCTGCGGCGCCTATCGCCAAGCTGTCAGATGTGCGCTTATCCGCAAACTGGATGGCCGCGGCTGGCCACCCGGGTGAAGACGAAAATCTATATGAAACCGTGCGTGCGGTGGGTATGGAGCTTTGCCCGGAGTTGGGTATTACCATTCCCGTGGGCAAAGATTCGATGTCCATGAAAACGGTGTGGGAAGAAAGCAGTGGTGAGCAGAAAAGCGTTACGGCGCCTCTGTCACTGGTGGTTAGCGGCTTTGCGCCGGTTACCGATGTGGGGCTTACGTTAACGCCGGAGCTTCAGCTGGACGTCGGCGCCACCGACCTTATTCTGGTCGATCTTGCGGCGGGCCAGAACCGCCTGGGCGGCTCTGCATTGGCCCAGGTATACGGCCAGGTTGGCGCAGTAGCGCCGGATCTGGACGACCCAGAAGACATGAAAGCATTTTTCGCGGTGATTCAGGGCCTGAACGCTGATCGAAAATTGCTTGCGTACCACGATCGCTCGGATGGCGGCCTTTTTGTCACTCTGGTTGAAATGTGCTTTGCCAGTCGTGCCGGTATCGACATCAAGCTGGACGGATTGGCAGAAGATGCCTCTCAGTTTGCCCGCGAACTGTTCAACGAAGAATTGGGTGCGGTGATTCAGGTGCGCCGGGACGATACCGAATTCGTGCTGCAGCAGTTCTCCGCCGCTGGATTAGGCAACCATACGATCGTTATTGGTGAGCCGACTTCGGAGGCTCGTGTACAGATGAGCTTCAACGGCGAATTTGTAGTGGATGAGCCGGTACTCGATTTGCAGCGCCTTTGGAGCGAAACCAGCTTCCGTGTTCAATCGTTGCGCGACAACGAGGACTGCGCGCGGGAAGAGTTTGACAACCTTCAGGACGCCAATGACCCGGGCTTACATGTAGTAACCACGTTTGACATCAATGAAGACATCAGCGTGCCTTTTATTAACGTTGGCGCGCGACCCAAAGTAGCCGTGTTACGAGAGCAGGGCGTAAACGGCCACGTTGAGATGGCGGCGGCGTTTGACCGGGCCGGTTTTACCGCTGTTGACGTACACATGAGCGATTTGTTGTCTGGTCGAATGTCATTGGAAGGCTTCAACAGTCTGGTGGCTTGTGGCGGATTTTCGTTTGGTGATGTTTTGGGTGCCGGCGGCGGCTGGGCCAAGTCCATACTGTTTAACGATCGCGTGCGTGACCAGTTTGCGGCTTTCTTTAACCGTCAGGACACCTTGGCTCTGGGCGTGTGTAACGGCTGCCAGATGCTGTCCAGCTTGCACGAGCTGATCCCTGGCAGTGAAGGTTGGCCGCGCTTTGTTCGCAATCAGTCAGAGCAGTTCGAGGCGCGTCTGGCGATGGTGGAGGTGTTGCCTTCACCGTCGGCCTTCTTCGAAGGAATGGCGGGTTCGCGTATGCCCATTGCCGTGGCGCACGGCGAAGGCCGGATCGAATTGAGCGGCAACGGCTCGTTGGCATCGCTGGCAGAAAGCGAACAAATCGCTTTGCGTTACGTGGACAATTATGGATCTGCTACTACACGTTATCCTTTCAATCCTAACGGTTCTGAGGCTGGCGTGAACGGTTTGACAACCTGTGACGGCCGGGTAACGATCATGATGCCGCACCCTGAGCGTGTATTCCGCGCGGTACAGCATTCCTGGCAACCAAAAGGTTGGGACGAAGACGCGCCGTGGCTACGGATGTTCCGTAATGCGCGGCGTTGGTTTGGCTAAGTCATTGGTGTAAAAGCCGGGCTTTTGTCAGCTCTGTTAAAGGAGCTGGCGGATGCCCGGTTTTTTTGGCCTGCAATTTGTGTTGTTTGGGGATATCAAGAGAAAAAACTGCATAATTTCCAAAAAAAACTCTTGACTGAGAATTTTTATGCACATTTTCTGGCATTCACTGTATGTTCTGTAAACAACCCTATGATTTGCCGTGATAATTTCAGTAGACAAATTCAAGTTATTGATAAATAAAGATTATTTTTAGGCGGCGATTTTGTCACCAATCTGTCTTAAAGGCAGTAATGACGGGGTTTTTGGGGCGCTGCTTAAAAACTTTCCCCAGAGTTATCCACAGAATCTGTGGGTAACTTTTTTGAATTCTCAAGTGTTTAGAATTTGACCGTCTATGAGGGATACTATGTATAAGATTTGCTACTTTGTGCCAGAAAGTCATCTTGACGAAACCAAACATGCACTGTTTAACGCTGGAGCGGGGCGTATTGGCGATTATGGTCAGTGTGCCTGGCAAATATCAGGGCGAGGGCAGTTTCGACCACTGGACGGAAGTCAGCCGTTTATCGGTCAAGCGGGTGTTCTAAAAACCGTTGCAGAGTACAAAGTGGAATTGGTGTGCGCTGAGGCCTGCGTGAGAAGTGCCATTGCTGCATTGAAGGCGACGCACCCCTATGAGGAGCCCGCCTACGAAGTGTTTGCTCTGGTGCAGTTTTGATCAGGCTTTTTCGGATTTCGCCATAGAGTGACGAATACTGTCTACGTGAACCCCGAACGTCTGCTGTTTCATATCGTTTACAAAAAGCTCAAGGGTTTTGCGCACAGTCGGAAACGATAGTTCGTCCCAGGGGATGTCTGACAGCTCAAACAATTGTGTTTCCAGTGATTCTTCGCCGGCGCCATATTCACCATCAATCAGAGTGGCGCGGTAAAATATGTGTACCTGATCGATGTGGGGTACATCAATCACGGCGTAAAGACCTTCAATGTGAACTTCAGCCAGGGCTTCCTCGCGGGTTTCGCGAGCCGCTGCTTCTATGGTTGTCTCCTGGTTTTCCATAAAGCCTGCAGGCAGGGTCCAGTAACCGTAGCGAGGCTCGATGGCGCGGCGGCACAGAAGAATACGGTTGTCCCATACCGGCACCGTGCCCGCGATAATACGGGGGTTCTGGTAATGAATGGTGTTGCAGTGGGTGCACACATAGCGGTGACGATTGTCGCCGTCGGGGACCCGCTGTTCTACCTGTTCACCACAGTCACTGCAGTAATTCATAGCTTTCCCCGTATACTGGTAATAGATGTCTTAAAGGCTGTTAGTTTAACCATCTGAGCCACCTTAGCGCCATGGCGCCTTTGATTGAATCATGCCAGGAGATACTTTGAAGCACCTGTTACATTCCCGGTTGGCAGGCTACCGGCCTAACGAGCTTGCGCTGGACTATCCTGAAGCTGGCATTTTGGTGCCTATTACCGACAATAGCGGCAATCCGGAAATGTTGTTCACCCTGCGATCTGCCCATCTTAAAACCCATCGCGGCCAGGTGGCATACCCGGGTGGCAGGCGCGACCCAGAAGACGAAAACCTGATGGTTACGGCTCTTCGGGAGACCCATGAGGAAATCGGTTTGCCGCCAGACCAGGTGCAGATTGTGTCAGCGCTAAGCCAGGTCACATCTCATGCCCGTATTCTTGTAACACCATACGTAGGCGTGGTACCCGAAGACCATCCACTGCGCCCCAATCCTGCAGAAATCGAGAGCGTGTTCCGTGTTCCTATAGCCTGGTTGCTGGAAGACCGCCGTGAGCGCACCGATGCCTTACCTTTTATAGGCGGCACCATTCACGTGCCCTGCTACCGCTGGGAGAAATACCAGATATGGGGTTTGTCAGCCGTAGTGCTGGTCGATTTTATGAACGCTGTGTACGATGCCGGTATTGATCTGGAACGACCTCCCTCGCGTTAATATTACGATGCTAATCGGTTTGAGAGCCCAACAGAGTTGGTAGACTTGAAGAGGAAATTATGTTTTACAAATTGAACGAGAGAGTTCCGGTGCTAGAAGGAAGCGGTCATTTTGTTGCCGATAATGCCTCGGTGATCGGCAGTGTTCGCTTATTAGACAAAGCCAGCGTGTGGTTCAACGTGGTGATTCGCGGTGATAACGAGCTGATAACGATTGGCGAGCAGAGCAACGTGCAGGATGGCGCCGTATTGCATACCGATCCAGGATTACCGTTAAACATTGGCCGCGGGGTGACAGTGGGGCACAAAGCCATGCTGCACGGCTGTGACGTGGGCGATTATTCGTTAATCGGCATCAACGCAGTTGTGCTGAACGGTGCCAAAATTGGCAAGCACTGCTTGATAGGTGCGAACACGCTAGTGCCGGAACATATGGTCATACCTGACGGCTCTATGGTTATAGGTTCGCCGGCGCGGGTAAAGCGCCAATTAAGCCCGGAGCAGCAAAAGATGCTGGAAATGGCCGCTCTGAGTTACGTCAAGAATGCTGCGCACTACCTGGACAACCTGCAACCCTGTGAGCCCGAGCGATGAGCGTTGCTAATAAAGTCAGGTCGCCTTGTGTCAGTATTTGCGCGCTTAATGAAGATGACGTGTGTATTGGTTGCCATCGTTCAAGTGATGAAATTATGCGTTGGATGCAAATGAACAACGATGAACGGCGTGAGGTTTTGCGCCTGGTTGCTGAGCGCGAGAAAAAGGCTTTAATCTGAACCCGGCCGCTGGCCGTTCAATATCATCCGATGGAATTGTTATGGAACAAAAAATAGCAGACGTCACCTTGGGAACACCGTTAACAGACACCGCGTTCAAAGTTCTGTTTTGCGGTGCCGGTGAGTTGGGCAAAGAAGTTGTCATCGAGCTGCAGCGTTTCGGTGTGGAGGTTATCGCTGTTGATCGTTATGCCAACGCACCCGCTATGCAGGTTGCCCACCGCAGTCACGTTATTGATATGTTGGATGCTCAGGCATTACGGCGGATTGTCGAGCTTGAAAAGCCGAACCTGATTGTGCCGGAAATTGAAGCCATCGCTACCGCAGAGTTGGTTAAGCTCGAAAACGAAGGTTTCACGGTGATTCCCTCGGCAAGAGCGGTACATCTAACCATGAATCGGGAAGGCATTCGTAGATTGGCGGCTGAAGAGCTGGAACTGCCGACGTCACCCTTTCGGTTTGCAGGTACAAAAGAAGAGTACCTGGCGGCAGTGGAAGAGGTGGGATTGCCACTCGTGGTAAAGCCGGTAATGAGCTCGTCTGGTAAAGGGCAGTCAACGGTAACCCTCGCCGAGCACATCGAGGCTGCGTGGGATTATGCCCAAAGCGGCGGTCGTGCTGGTAAAGGAAGGGTGATTGTTGAAGGTTTTGTGGACTTCGAGTACGAGATCACTCTGCTGACGGTGAAGCACCGTGATGGCATATCGTTTTGCGATCCTATTGGCCATCGTCAAGAGGACGGTGATTATCGCGAATCCTGGCAGCCTCAGCCGATGTCGGATCTCGCGTTTGAGAGAGCGGCTCGCGTCGCCCGTATCGTGGTTGAAAGCCTGGGTGGTTTGGGGGTGTATGGCGTAGAGCTGTTCGTAAAGGGCGACGACGTTTGGTTTTCGGAAGTGTCGCCGCGGCCTCACGATACGGGTTTGGTAACGCTGATCAGTCAGGACCTTTCTGAATTTGCGTTGCATGCCCGGGCAATTCTCGGATTGCCGGTTCCTTCTATACGTCAATACGGCCCTGCGGCATCGGCGGTGGTGCTGCCCGAAGGTAATTCGAAGCGTATCCGATACAGTGGTATGCAACTGGCACTGGCTGAGCCCGATACACAGTTACGTCTGTTTGGTAAGCCGGAGCTGAGTGGCCGGCGTCGCATGGGCGTTGTACTGGCGCTGGCTGGTTCTATTGACGCTGCGCAGGAAAAAGCGAGAAACGCCGCAAGTGCTATTAAAGTGTCTCTGAACTAGCTATAGTCGTCAGGTAGTTTAGGTAGCCATTCATGGATACTAGGCAGGTGGCTCAAGGTCAGTTTGAGGTTTTTTGATAAAGTTCAGATTGGCTGTTGACCTGTTCGGAGAAGTCTGTAGAATGCGCATCTCGCTTGAGGGACAGCCCGGATCAGAGGGGTAGGAGTTAAGCGGAAACTGTTTGGTAAGACGTTGAAAAGTTTAGGAAATGTGATTTAAACTTTGAACGCGAAAACGGTTGACACGGTTCGGATACGCTGTAGAATGCGCTTCTCGAACCAAGCAGTACCGGCCGGTTAGGTTGGGGGGTTTGGAAGGAAATGCTTCTGAAGCTTCTCGAAATAAACGGTTGACAGGGCAGCGAAACGATGTATAATTCGCCTCCTGATTGAGCCACGGCTCAAACGCTCTTTAAAAAATTAACCAAGTAATTCGTGTGGGCGCTGACTGGAGTATTTCGGTAAGAAATACCAAGTCAACGACTCGTCAAGAATTGAGTTTTTGTCTTGAGCAGATTTAAGATCTTCGGATCTTGTATGATTTAAACTGAAGAGTTTGATCATGGCTCAGATTGAACGCTGGCGGCAGGCTTAACACATGCAAGTCGAGCGGAAACGATGGTAGCTTGCTACCAGGCGTCGAGCGGCGGACGGGTGAGTAATGCTTAGGAATCTGCCTAGTAGTGGGGGATAGCCCGGGGAAACTCGGATTAATACCGCATACGCCCTACGGGGGAAAGCAGGGGATCCGCTCTTCGGAGAGGACCTTGCGCTATTAGATGAGCCTAAGTCGGATTAGCTTGTTGGTGGGGTAATGGCCTACCAAGGCAACGATCCGTAGCTGGTCTGAGAGGATGATCAGCCACATCGGGACTGAGACACGGCCCGAACTCCTACGGGAGGCAGCAGTGGGGAATATTGGACAATGGGCGCAAGCCTGATCCAGCCATGCCGCGTGTGTGAAGAAGGCTTTCGGGTTGTAAAGCACTTTCAGCGAGGAGGAAGGCCTTAAGATTAATACTCTTGAGGATTGACGTCACTCGCAGAAGAAGCACCGGCTAACTCCGTGCCAGCAGCCGCGGTAATACGGAGGGTGCAAGCGTTAATCGGAATTACTGGGCGTAAAGCGCGCGTAGGTGGTTATGTAAGCGAGATGTGAAAGCCCCGGGCTCAACCTGGGAACGGCACTTCGAACTGCATGGCTAGAGTGTGGTAGAGGGTAGTGGAATTTCCTGTGTAGCGGTGAAATGCGTAGATATAGGAAGGAACACCAGTGGCGAAGGCGGCTACCTGGACCAACACTGACACTGAGGTGCGAAAGCGTGGGGAGCAAACAGGATTAGATACCCTGGTAGTCCACGCCGTAAACGATGTCAACTAGCCGTTGGGGATCTTGAATCCTTAGTGGCGCAGCTAACGCACTAAGTTGACCGCCTGGGGAGTACGGCCGCAAGGTTAAAACTCAAATGAATTGACGGGGGCCCGCACAAGCGGTGGAGCATGTGGTTTAATTCGACGCAACGCGAAGAACCTTACCTGGCCTTGACATGCAGAGAACTTTCCAGAGATGGATCGGTGCCTTCGGGAACTCTGACACAGGTGCTGCATGGCCGTCGTCAGCTCGTGTCGTGAGATGTTGGGTTAAGTCCCGTAACGAGCGCAACCCCTATCCCTAGTTGCTAGCAGGTAATGCTGAGAACTCTAGGGAGACTGCCGGTGACAAACCGGAGGAAGGTGGGGATGACGTCAGGTCATCATGGCCCTTACGGCCAGGGCTACACACGTGCTACAATGGCGCGCACAGAGGGCTGCAAACCCGCGAGGGGGAGCCAATCTCACAAAACGCGTCGTAGTCCGGATCGGAGTCTGCAACTCGACTCCGTGAAGTCGGAATCGCTAGTAATCGTGAATCAGAATGTCACGGTGAATACGTTCCCGGGCCTTGTACACACCGCCCGTCACACCATGGGAGTGGATTGCACCAGAAGTAGTTAGTCTAACCTTCGGGAGGACGATTACCACGGTGTGGTTCATGACTGGGGTGAAGTCGTAACAAGGTAGCCCTAGGGGAACCTGGGGCTGGATCACCTCCTTAAACGATGCCGAACGCTTCGGTCAGAGTCCACACGAATTACTTGGTTGATTGATTAAAGAGAGCAAAGGGTCTTAGGCCCGTATCGGCTGTACCAAACCTTTGTGTTTGGACAAGCAAAACCGGGTCTGTAGCTCAGTTGGTTAGAGCGCACCCCTGATAAGGGTGAGGTCGGTGGTTCAACTCCACCCAGACCCACCAAAATCGTCCAGCTCGGCGTTATCGAATGACTTGCATAGTAAACTATGCGGCGACATCCGATGCCTTGATCTGAACGATTTCCGAGTTTGACGCCATCCTATTGGGTCAGTCGGAGATAGCATCCGGGGCTATAGCTCAGCTGGGAGAGCGCCTGCCTTGCACGCAGGAGGTCAGCAGTTCGATCCTGCTTAGCTCCACCATTACACAGATTTGTGAATGTGTGGGTTCGTAGACGTTCTAAGTTACTTGGTTACCCTGAATGCCTGACTTCGGTCAGTGTACAGAAATAAGTGTTTCAGTTTAGCGTCCGCTAAGTCTGAAGGTCTTCTTTCTGATCACTGGGTCAGATTTGCTCTTTAACAAATTGGATGAGATAGAACACGAATACGTTTCTCTACGGTCTTTGAGAGACGTGTTCAAGTGATAACGATTTTTTCAAGCGTTATCCGGTGTTGTCGTTGAAGTGGTTGTGTATGACTTCGAGCGACTGTCTCTAATGTTCCTGGAAAGGATCTGCTTAACTTCGGTTGGGCGGAGACATCTGGGTGTCGTTAGCGATCAGTTGTCTTGGGGTTATATAGTCAAGCAACTAAGCGCATACGGTGGATGCCTAGGCAGTCAGAGGCGATGAAAGACGTGGAAG
Source organism: Marinobacter sp. LV10R520-4 (assembly GCF_002563815.1). Classification (NCBI taxonomy): domain Bacteria; kingdom Pseudomonadati; phylum Pseudomonadota; class Gammaproteobacteria; order Pseudomonadales; family Marinobacteraceae; genus Marinobacter; species Marinobacter sp. LV10R520-4. Next base: position 3,122,019 of record NZ_PDJM01000001.1, read on the forward strand.
CCTGCGATAAGGTTCGGGGAGCTGGCAAACGAGCTGTGATCCGGACATTTCTGAATGGGGAAACCCACCCAGTTTAGGCTGGGTATCTTACACTGAATACATAGGTGTAAGAGGCGAACCGGGAGAACTGAAACATCTAAGTACCCCGAGGAAAAGAAATCAACCGAGATTCCCTAAGTAGCGGCGAGCGAACGGGGACTAGCCCTTAAGCTAAACAACGGGTAGGAGAAGGCTCTGGAAAGTGCCGCCATAGTGGGTGATAGCCCTGTATCCGAAACCTGAGTCTAGTGAAATCGAGTAGGACGGGGCACGAGAAACCTTGTCTGAACATGGGGGGACCATCCTCCAAGGCTAAATACTCCTGACTGACCGATAGTGAACCAGTACCGTGAGGGAAAGGCGAAAAGAACCCCTGTGAGGGGAGTGAAATAGATCCTGAAACCGTATGCGTACAAGCAGTCGGAGCAGACTTGTTCTGTGACGGCGTACCTTTTGTATAATGGGTCAGCGACTTATGTTCAGTGGCGAGGTTAACCGTTTAGGGGAGCCGTAGGGAAACCGAGTCTGAATAGGGCGAATTAGTCGCTGGGCATAGACCCGAAACCGGGCGATCTATCCATGAGCAGGTTGAAGGTTGAGTAACATCAACTGGAGGACCGAACCCACTGTCGTTGAAAAGCCAGGGGATGACTTGTGGATCGGAGTGAAAGGCTAATCAAGCCCGGAGATAGCTGGTTCTCCCCGAAAGCTATTTAGGTAGCGCCTCGGACGAATACCACAGGGGGTAGAGCACTGTTTCGGCTAGGGGGTCATCCCGACTTACCAACCCGATGCAAACTCCGAATACCTGTGAGTACTATCCGGGAGACACACGGCGGGTGCTAACGTCCGTCGTGAAGAGGGAAACAACCCAGACCGCCAGCTAAGGTCCCAAAATTCCAGTTAAGTGGGAAACGATGTGGGAAGGCTCAGACAGCTAGGAGGTTGGCTTAGAAGCAGCCATCCTTTAAAGAAAGCGTAATAGCTCACTAGTCGAGTCGGCCTGCGCGGAAGATGTAACGGGGCTCAAACTGGATACCGAAGCTGCGGCTGCATACTTTGTATGCGGGGTAGGGGAGCGTTCTGTAAGCCTGCGAAGGTGAGTTGAGAAGCTTGCTGGAGGTATCAGAAGTGCGAATGCTGACATGAGTAACGACAATGCGAGTGAAAAACTCGCACGCCGGAAGACCAAGGGTTCCTGCGCAACGCTAATCGGCGCAGGGTGAGTCGGCCCCTAAGGTGAGACCGAAAGGTGTAATCGATGGGAGACGGGTTAATATTCCCGTACCTTGGATCACTGCGATGGAGAGACGGAGAAGGCTAGGTAAGCCGGGCGACGGTCGTCCCGGTTTAAGCGTGTAGGGAGGGGACTTAGGCAAATCCGGGTCCTCAATTCTGAGACGCGATGACGACTGCCCATGTGGCGGGAAGTTATTGATGCCATGCTTCCAGGAAAATCTTCTAAGCTTCAGGTGATTTGAGACCGTACCCCAAACCGACACAGGTGGTCAGGTAGAGAATACCAAGGCGCTTGAGAGAACTCGGGTAAAGGAACTAGGCAAAATGGTGCCGTAACTTCGGGAGAAGGCACGCTGGTGGTATGTGACACCCCTCGCGGGTTGAGCAGAAGCCAGTCGAAGATACCAGGCCCCTGCGACTGTTTATTAAAAACACAGCACTGTGCAAACACGAAAGTGGACGTATACGGTGTGACGCCTGCCCGGTGCCGGAAGGTTAATTGATGGGGTTATCCTCACGGAGAAGCTCTTGATCGAAGCCCCGGTAAACGGCGGCCGTAACTATAACGGTCCTAAGGTAGCGAAATTCCTTGTCGGGTAAGTTCCGACCTGCACGAATGGCGTAACGATGGGGGCGCTGTCTCTACCCGAGACTCAGTGAAATTGAAATCGCCGTGAAGATGCGGTGTATCCGCGGCTAGACGGAAAGACCCCGTGAACCTTTACTATAGCTTCACAGTGAACTTTGAACATGTTTGTGTAGGATAGCTGGGAGGCATTGAAGCGTGAACGCCAGTTTGCGTGGAGCCAACCTTGAAATACCAGCCTGGCATGTTTGAGGTTCTAACTTGGTCCCCTTATCGGGGATGAGGACACTGTGTGGTGGGTAGTTTGACTGGGGCGGTCTCCTCCTAAAGCGTAACGGAGGAGCACAAAGGTGGGCTAAGTACGGTCGGACATCGTACGGTTAGTGTAATGGCACAAGCCCGCTTGACTGCGAGACAGACACGTCGAGCAGGTACGAAAGTAGGTCATAGTGATCCGGTGGTTCTGTATGGAAGGGCCATCGCTCAACGGATAAAAGGTACTCCGGGGATAACAGGCTGATACCGCCCAAGAGTTCACATCGACGGCGGTGTTTGGCACCTCGATGTCGGCTCATCACATCCTGGGGCTGAAGCCGGTCCCAAGGGTATGGCTGTTCGCCATTTAAAGTGGTACGCGAGCTGGGTTTAGAACGTCGTGAGACAGTTCGGTCCCTATCTGCCGTGGACGTTGGAGATTTGAGGAAAGCTGCTCCTAGTACGAGAGGACCGGAGTGGACGAACCTCTGGTGTTCGGGTTGTCACGCCAGTGGCATTGCCCGGTAGCTATGTTCGGATAGGATAACCGCTGAAAGCATCTAAGCGGGAAGCCCCTTCCAAGATGAGATCTCCCTGGGCCCTAGAGGCCCCTGAAGAGCCGTTCAAGACCAGGACGTTGATAGGTCGGGTGTGTAAGCGCTGCGAGGCGTTGAGCTAACCGATACTAATTGCTCGTGCGGCTTGACTATATAACACCCAAGACAATTGGGTTTGACACAACACGGATAACGACGAAAAAATCAATATCACGGCCCAACAAGCCAATGTTCTATCTCATCCCCCAGTGATCAACCGTTTTGTCTGACGACCATAGCGGCCTGGTACCACCTGATCCCATCTCGAACTCAGAAGTGAAACAGGCCTGCGCCGATGGTAGTGTGGTTCGCCCATGTGAGAGTAGGTCATCGTCAGACTCTTATTGCTAAATGCCCCGATAGCTCACGCTACCGGGGCTTTTTTTTGCCTGAAAAAAACGAAACCAGCCAGAAATAGGGGACGGATTTCAAATCCGTCCCCCGGTGAAACCTGTCCCCGCTTGGTGATTCACCCATTCCAAAGTCATGCGTAGGCTTTGAATTCGTGCGGATTTAGTGTTTAATCCAGCGCTTAGTCATTGACACGGGCACCCCTGAATGAAAGCCAAGGTATTGATAACCCGTTTGAATGACGGCAAGATCCATTCCGGACAGTCATTGGCCATTGAGTTCGGCGTCAGCCGCACCGCGATATGGAAGATCGTACGGCGAGCGTTGAAGGAAGGTTTTGATATACACACCGTGCGTGGCCGGGGCTACCAGTTAGCAAACCCTGTGGATTTTCTGGATCAGAAAATTATCGCGAAAAACGTCGATTATAGTACAGTTTACCGAAAGCAGCGGGGCGTAGAGTGGTTGCCACTTACCGACTTATTTTAAAAGTTTATTCACCATAGCGCGCAGAGCAGCCGGTTTTACGGGTTTATAAAGCACATGATAGCCGCGGTCTGTCGCGTCATCTCTTACCTCTTGTGCCATATAGCCTGTAATCAGAATGCCGGGCAGGCGCTTTTTCAGAGCTACGCGCAGCGTGTCCATAGCGTCCAGACCGTTCTGGTCGTCGTCTAGCTGATAGTCGGCCAGCAGAATGTCGGGAATGTCCACACCCAGTTTTGTCATGGCGTCGTCCAGGCTGTCCGCGGCTGTTATCTGGCATTGCCAGTTGCTCAGCAGCGCCACCATACCCTGAAGAATAGCGGCATCGTTATCAATACACAGCAGATGGCGGCCCTTCAGACTGGATACTCGCCGAGCCGGGCCATGAGCTTGTACCGGCAGGGGTGTTAGCTCCTCGGCGGCCACTCTGGGCACCGTAATACTGAAAACGCTGCCACGACTCTGCCGCGACTGAACCGTCACCGGATGATTGAGCATACCGCTGATGCGGTCGACGATGGCAAGGCCAAGGCCCAAACCTTTCTTGTCGCGCCCATGCTGGAAACGGCGGAACTCTTCAAAAATCTGGGTTAGCTGATCCTCCGGAATGCCTGGCCCTGTGTCCCAGACTTCAATGCGCAGGAAACCATCCAGGCGACGACAGCCCAGCAGGATTCGGCCTTCGGGTGTATAGCGTATGGCATTGGACAGAAAATTCTGGATCACCCGGCGCAGAAGCTTGGCATCTGAACGGATCCAGGCGGAGCTGGGTACCACATCCAATACAAGGTCCTGGTCTTTGGCGATGGCAGAAAAATCGTTTGCCAGCCGGCGGATGATATCGCTAACCGGAAACACGCTGATATCCGGCTCCAGAGCACCGGCATCCAATTTGGAGATATCCAGCAGCGTACTGATGATTTCTTCGGCCGCACCCAGGGAGCTGTCGATGTGTTCGACCAATTGCTGACACTCGGCACTTTGAGCTTTACCTTGCAGGGCAGAGGTGAATAGGCGTGCGGCATTTAAGGGCTGCAGCAGATCGTGGCTGGCTGACGCGAGAAAGCGTGTTTTACTGTGATTGGCCTGTTCGGCTACAGACGTGGCTTTAAGCATCTGCTCGTTGATCACCTGCAGTTCCTGGGTTCGCTCTTTAACCCGTTGTTCGAGGTAGATATTGGTTTCCTTTAGCGCCTGTTCGGTACGACGCATGGGCGTTATGTCCTGAAATGTCGTGACATAGCCGCCGCCGGGAATCGGCGCGCCTTCAATGCGGATAAACGTGCCATCGGGCCGCTGGAGCTCATAGGACACACGTTGGCCTTGGGTCATGCTGCCAATGCGTTCAGTAACGATTTCATCGATTTTACGGGCTGAAAGATTTGCGTTAGTCAGAGTATAACGAATCAGGTCAGCCGCCGGTCGTCCCAGGCGTACAAAACTCTTTGGGTAATTGAACAGTTCGATGTATAGATGATTCCACACCACCAGTTCCTGCTGGTGATTTACTACTGACACGCCAAGACTGAGGTTTTCAATAGCGGAATGCAGTAGCTCTCGGCTAAACGTCATTGCCTGTGAGGCCTCATCCACAATGCTGACGACGTCTTCAATCTGCATGTCGCGACCCGTCAGGGTCGATTCCAAAACCACACGCGCGGTTGAGCCGCCGATAATCGATGCCAGCTGGCGCTCTACGTACTTCATCAAATGTGTTGTTGCAGGCCGCTGTGGATAAAGGCGGATGGCATTGCGGCGCTCGTAATTGCGAAATACCGTTTCTGCGCGCTCGTCGCCCATGAAGCGATCTGCCAGAGCCTGCAGATCAGCGGTCAGAATCTCACCCTGCCAAGTTTGCTGGTGGGGGGTTTCTCCGCGTCCGTGAGTGTCCTGAAAATAACTGGCGATCTGTATTTTTTCACGCACTCGTTGGCGGGTTACTAAGGACAGCATTATATAAATCGCAGTATTGGCTCCCAGGCTCCAGATTATACCGTGGCTGATTTGGTCCAGTTCAGCGCCAAACAGGGCGGTGGGACGGGTCCAGCTCATGCCCCAGAGACCCTGTTGAACAAGTGTGTCATTGATCCAGCCAGTAGATGCCAGTGCGGGCAGGAGTAGAGTGTAAAGCCACAATATAAAACCTATAAAGAGGCCCCACACCGCTCCGTTATAGTTGCCACCGCGCCAGACGATTCCGCCCACCAACGCCGGTCCAAGTTGCGCCGCAGCAGCGAACGACAGTAGTCCGAAGGCCGTCAAACTGGTGTCTTCCCCTGCCATCCGATAAAAGCCATACGCTGTTAGTAAAACAGCGAAGATAGCGATTCGGCGAATGCTAAGGAGCAGGTAGCTCAGGTCTGCCTTGCGATTCATTCTTGGACGGAAGAATTTCAACAAAGCCGGCATGATGATTTCGTTGCTGACCATGGTGGCGACCGCCACCGAGCACACAATCACCATCGCCGCCGCTGCGGAGCCGCCCCCCAGAAACGCCAGTACTGCGAGCCAGGTATTGCCGGCCAGTATGGGCAACTGAAGCGTCATAATGTCAGGGTTGTAGTTGGCGCTATCCGGTACGAGCAAGCTGGCAGCGGCAATTGGCAGTACAAAAGCGCTGGCGATGATCAGATAAATAGGCATAGCCCAGCGCGCGGTCTCGAAATCGCGGGGCTCGCTATTTTCAACCACCATAACGTGGAACTGCCGCGGCAGGCAGACAATGGCCACCCCGGCGACCAGGGTTTGGGTAATAAACGCGGTCAGATTCAGGTTTTCGGTTGTCAGCACTCCGGTGAGATCGGCCGCGGCCACCCGCTGTGTAAGGTCGTCAAAACCATTGAAAAAGCCAAACAGCACAAACAACCCAACCGCTGAAAACGCCACCAGCTTGATCACAGATTCAAACGCAATGGCTTGAATCATGCCGCGGTGATGCTCTGTTGATTCCAGGTGGCGGGTACCGAATAAAATGGTAAACAGGGCCAGAGCCAACGTGATGTACCAAGCTGAATCGCTCCAGGCGGCGTTACTGAGTTCCTGTACGCCGCCGTGGGGGCTGGACAGCACCGCAAAGCCCATGGCAATGGCTTTTAACTGCAAGGCGATGTAGGGCACGCTGCCGATTAACGCAAAGGCGGCGATCATCGCTGCTAGCAACTGGGATTTTCCGTAGCGGGAAGCGATAAAGTCGGCTATGGAGGTGCTGCTGTTGCGCTTGCTGATGTGAATGATGCGGCGCAACAGCGGTGCGGCGAACACGAACACCAGTAACGGCCCAAGATAGATGGGTAAAAATCCAAGACCTTCCTGGGTGGCACGACCAACGGCGCCATAGAAGGTCCAGGAAGAGAAGTACACTGCCAGAGACAGCGCATAGATGTGAGTTCTGGCTAAGCGATGCCGGTAAAGCCCCGGATGGCGGTCACCTGCCCAGGCCACCACAAACAGCAGGGAAACGTAGGTGATGGAAATTAAAACCAGCAACCAGACACTAATCATATTAATGCATATCCGTCAGGTGATCAGGCTGCCAGGCCCGTTACCGGAATATTAGCCAGCACACACGGTGGAGAAAAGTGGGTCATTCCTTTCCAGAACTTTCATGTTGTCGACCCTTGGCGTTCCATCAGAGCCGATAGGAACAACCTCGCGAGTCCCGCAATTAATAATGTGAACCCGGTGTGCAACCGTGTCAGTGATTTTCTGTTCAAAACGGTAAAGTGTGAACCGTACTATATCCGGATTGTTCGTATCCCGGGCGATGCTGTTCTTATCCACAGTGGAGAACGCGGTTACATAGGGGTAAACCAACGACCACGGACGCCAGAATATCCCTTTGCTCTCTGTGCTCACGACCACAGCTTCATTAGGGAGGCGTGACTGCTTATGGTCAAACCAGCTGTATTCGCCGTAAATCAGATAGCCGAGCATACCTGCGCCGGCAAATACCGGAATAATCCATTTAGGTGCCATATTGCGGGTGACGGCCCGGATTCCAAGAGCGATACCGGCGGCGCCCAGTCCACAAAATACGGTGGCGACAAAAGTCCAGAACATAAATGTGTTTCCTTAAAAAAGAACGGGCCTCCTCTAAGAGGAAGCCCGTTCAGTAACAACCTGTCAACTCAATGAGTGAAACAGGCCGGGTTGTTGCTTAGTGGTCTTGAGCTTGTCCGGCACCGCGTGGGTAACGAACGCTCTCAACCAGCTCCTGAATTTCAACGGGTGGCTCGTCAGTCACATTGGATACCGCGAAGGCTACCGCAAAGTTGACGACGGCACCAATCGCACCGATAGACAAAGGAGAGATGCCGAATACCCAGTTCGCCGGAATGTCAGCAAGGTTGGCGGTACCTGGTATGAAGAACCATCCTTTGTACACGAAGATGTACGTCAGGGTGAACACCAAGCCGGACAGCATACCCGCGATGGCGCCAACATTGTTAACGCGCTTGGAGAAGATGCCCATCATCAGAGTCGGGAACAGGGATGCGGCTGCGATACCAAACGCCAGCGCAACAACCTGTGCAGCGAATCCCGGTGGGTTGGCGCCAAGATATGTCGCTACAACAATCGCAACGGCCATCGATATACGGGCTGCCCTCAACTCGCCTTTCTCCGAAATACCCGGATTAATCGAGCCTTTGATCAAGTCGTGACTGATTGCTGAAGAGATCGCCAGGAGCAAGCCTGCGGCTGTTGATAGTGCAGCTGCAAGACCACCTGCGGCTATCAGCCCGATAACCCAACCAGGCAGGTTGGCAATTTCCGGGTTGGCAAGCACCAGGATGTCCCGGTTTACTTCAAGCTCATTGCCTTTCCAGCCACGGGCCGTTGCCTCAGCTTCGAAGGCCGTGCCGTCTGCAGATGAGTCATCGTTATACAGCTGGATACGGCCGTCTTCGTTTTTGTCAGTGAACTTGATCAGACCTGTAACTTCCCACTCTCTGACCCAGTTCGGGCGGTCATCGTACTGAATTGGCTCAGCAGCAGTGCCATCGGGATAAATGGTGTTCATCAGGTTCAGGCGAGCCATGGACGCAACCGCCGGCGCTGTGAGGTACAGCAGCGCAATAAACACCAGGGCCCAGCCAGCAGACCAGCGAGCATCTGCAACCTTCGGAACGGTGAAGAAGCGGATGATAACGTGGGGCAGGCCAGCGGTACCAATCATCAGCGTCAAGGTAAACAGCGCCATGTTCAGGTGGCTGTCGAGATCTGCAGTGTATTCTGTGAAGCCTAAGTCAGTGACGACCTGGTTCAGCTTGTCGAGAATCGGCATGCCGGAATCGATGTGAGTGGAGAACAAACCAAGCGCTGGAACCGGGTTGCCTGTCAACTGTAAAGAGATGAATACAGCTGGGATGGTGTAGGCAAGGATCAACACAACGTACTGGGCAACCTGCGTGTAGGTGATACCTTTCATGCCGCCAACTACGGAGTAGATGAAAATAACCACAGCTGCGATTATCAGACCTGTTGTGGAATCGACTTCAAGGAAGCGAGAGAAGGCTACACCGGCACCGGCCATCTGACCGATAACGTAGGTGACAGACGCTACAATAAGGCAGACAACTGCTACCAAACGAGCTTTGCTGCTGTAGAAACGGTCACCGATAAACTCCGGAACCGTAAACTTGCCGAATTTGCGCAAGTAAGGTGCCAGAAGCATAGCCAGCAGAACGTAACCACCCGTCCAACCCATCAGGTAAGCCGAGCTTGCATAGCCACTGGCAGCGATAATACCTGCCATGGAAATAAAGGACGCTGCGGACATCCAGTCGGCACCAATCGCCATACCGTTAGTGATGGGGTGAATGCCGCCACCGGCAACATAAAAGTCTTTTGTACTTCCGGCCTTGGCCCAGATGGCGATAAGGATGTAGATGGCGAATGATCCACCTACAAAAATGATGTTAATGGCAAATTGACTCATTATTATTATTCCTCGTCCACGCCGAATTGTTTATCGAGCCTGTTCATGCGCCACGCGTAGTGGAAGATCAGTGCAATAAACGTGAGAATCGAGCCCTGTTGAGCGAACCAGAAGCCCAGGTCCGTGCCGCCGATGGAAATGCTGGACAGCATTGGCCGCAGGAAGATCGCGAAACCATAAGAAACCAGAGCCCAAACGATCAGGCTCCCGAATATCAGGCGAAGATTCGCCTTCCAGTACTGTTCAGCGTTGTCGCTATGACCTGACATAGAGTACTCCTGTTATTATTGTGGAGTTAGCGGGATTACCTTATTGACTTTGGTGCAATACGAGCCCGAGTGATATTGGCAAAAGGTCTAAAACTCTGGATTTTGACGGGTTTACGGTTGAAATTGAGAGCTGGCGCAGACGCTTCAGCTCGGTACGTACCATGGCTCTACAAGTGGCGTTGTCAGAGCCGTTGCATGTTTCTCAGGCGACGGTGATAACGTAATTTGTCGCTGAGCTGGACCAGGGTGAGAGTGCCCTGTTGCGCGGCCTTGTTCAGAGCAATTAGCGTGAGCTCTGCGGTGACCATGGCGTCAGCTGCCGCATGATGGCGGGCACTGGCGTGCAAGCCGAAGGTGTCAGCCCAATTGTCCAGGCCCTTACCTTGTGTATTGGCGCTTGGGAAAAAAGTGGGCATTAGCTCTGCAACGTCGAGCCAGATGTGATTTTCGCCGTAGCCGAGTTCCGCGCGCAGGGTTTTCTCCAGAAATTTCTGATCAAAGGCCGAATGATAGGCCAGAATGGGGTCGCCATTCATCCAGTCCAGAAGATGCAACAGAGCATCTTCGGTTTCGTGGCCGTCGGTCAACGCTTCCGGGCCGATGCCGTGTATCAGTACGGTTTTACGAATGTCCAGTTCGGGCCGACGCAGAATCAGGTCAAACTGGTCGTCCAGGGGTATAGCATTGTTGTTGATGGCGACGGCGCCAATAGCGATCATCTGGTCTTTGGCCGGGTTCAACCCTGTAGTTTCCAGATCAAGCACGATTAACCGCGAAGTCATCAATGGCTGATCGCCAATTGTTTTGGGGTTTGGCAGGTTAGTGGTGTCTATACCACCACGCTTTTTGCGCTCCAGCCACTGTTTCAGAAAGTCGATCATAATCAGGCCCCGAGGCTAGAGCTGGTAAGCCAGTTCCAGCTTCTGTTGCAGGCGCTGGGCCTGGCGGAAAGATTCGCGGAGAATTCGTCGATCCAGCGGATTCAGATCATCTGGGTCAATGTAATTGGTTAACGGCTCTTTGTTTTCCAACATTTCATTGTGCGCCCGCATACGGATAGCCTGTATCAGGCTGTAGGCTTCTTTCCAGGCATTGGCGTCTTTGGCGTCAAACACGCCCTTGCGAGCCAGTTCATCCATCCGCTCCAGGGTGTTCGCAGCTCCCACGCCGTTAGCCAGAGCAAACACCCGCACTGATTCAACGAAGGGCGCCAGGCCCTGGCGCTTCAGATCTAACGCACGGTTTTTACCATCGCTGACATAGCGAAAGCTGCGGAACATTGTCAGTGGCGGTTTTCGGGTAAAGGCGTTGCCCGCCAGCATTTTTTGAAATAGCGAATTGTTGCCGATACGCATCAAAACTGTCTGGAACAGCTCGTACACAGGTTCGCCAGGGCCGAACACCGCCCGCATATCGAGGAAGATCGACGAATATATGAGGTTCTGCGATGTCGAAGCATCGATAAAGTGCACGAACCAGTCGTCCCATTCGGCGCCACTCAAGCACAGTTTCGGGTTGCTGGCCATAATATTACCCTTGCACAGGGTGAAACCACATTCTGCCAGCTCGTCGTTCACGATGCGCGCGAACGGCAGCAGTTTCTCTCGCACTTGATCTTCCGTCATACCCTCCGGCGTGGTGAACAATATGCCGTTGTCCTGATCGGTTAACAGGGTTTGCTCCTGGCGACCCTCGCTGCCGAACGTCAGCCAGGTAAACGCTATGCCGGGATCGTTTTTGGCGATGTTCAGTTCTAATACGCGGCGCACAGTGACGTCGTTCAGGGTGGTAATGATTTTTACAATCTGGCCTGAATCGGCGCCATGGGCCAACATGGAATCAACCAGGCGCGAGACATCCGCGCGCAGGCTTACCAGGGTGCGCAGGTGGGTGGCGGTACCAATGGTGCGTGCAAGGTTGACCAGATCTACCCGCTGCAATGCAAACAGGTCCCGTTCTGACACAACGCCAATCAATTTGTTCTCGTCGTCCACCACGCAAATGTGGGCAAAGTGATGCTCCGCCATCAGCATGGCGGCTGCAAAGGCATCTTCTTTTGCCAGCAATGAGCAGGGGTTCGGTGTCATAACGTGCCGAATCGGTGCGCTCAGGGGAGCCTTTTCTTCGGCAATCAGTGTGCGCAAGTCGCGCAATGTGAAAATACCCACCGGGTGTCGGTTGTCGTCGGTGATGACAATGCTGCCTACGCTGTTTTCATGCATGCGCGCCACAGCTTTGCGCACCGGCAAGTCGGGTGTGCAGACAATAGGATTGCGCAGGGCGAAGCGCTCCAGCGGCGAGTCTAACGTAAAGCTCGAACCAATCGACGCCATGGCGCCGGACTGTATGCGCTGATTCACCTGATCTAGCAGACTGCTAACGCCGCGCAGGCAAAAGTCGCGGAAGGTATCGCTTTGGGTAAACAGAGTGACAAAAGCTTCATGCTCAATGCTCAGACAGAATGTGTCGCCCACCGACCGGTGCACGGTGCGGGTAGGCCGCTCACCCACCAGTGCCGCCAGTGGAAAGCAGTCCCCAAGGCCAATCTCGAAAGTGGTTTCGATGCGATCGTCCCTGCTATTCAGTCGCTCACCACGGATCCGACCCTGCTTTACAACGTAAAATTGTTTGACGACGCCGTCGTCCGCGGACAGAACCACCTCGTCATTAGCGTAAAAACGCAGCGCAGAGTGCTCTGCAAAGTGCGCCAGATGATCTTCGTCCATATTGGAGAAAGGCGGATGATTTTGCAGAAAAGCCATAACGGCCCGGGTATTTTGCGGGCGATTCTGGTCTTGAGAGGCTGCTGCCATGTTCGGTTTCACTCTGTCGACGACGGATGGATTTGCTTACAGTCTAGTGCAGGCGCCGCCGGATTGCTTTATGGCATCGCAGGCCAATGGTAAAGTTCGCCGCATTAGGAACCATTGATAATACTGTCATGACTACAAAAGAAGATCGACTGAGTTTTCTCGCCGAAATGGGCGATGTGAAACGTATAAAACGGCCAAACAAAGCCGATGTTGTGGTACCTCGCGAACTGACGCCGGGCCACGTGGAACGGCAGCGGGCAGCTATCGCGTTGCCGCTGAAAGACACCAACCCGCTAACGGCGGACATGGTTGAGCCTTTGACCGCTCAGGATATTCTGAGCTGGAAGCGCCCCGGCATTCAGAACGGCGTGTTTCGCAAACTGCGACTGGGTTACTACCCCAGCGAAGCCAAGTTGGACTTGCACGGGATGACGGTAGACGAAGCCCGACGCCAAGTGTTTGGTTTTGTAAATGACTGTATGCGCTATGACCTGCGAACGGTAACGATTCTGCACGGTAAAGGCGAACGCAACCGCGACGGTATCGCCTGGCTCAAAAGTTACCTAGCCAAGTGGTTACCGGAATTGGAGCCGGTGTTGGCGTTTCATACAACACAAAAGCACCACGGCAGTACCGGCGCCATTTACGTTATGATCCGCAAGAGTGATCGCGAAAAACAGAATAATCGGGAAGCCCACGACCGGCGCGACTAAGCATCGCCGATGGCAACCTCAACTATGAATCGAAATCGGAGAAATGTATGGCCTATCTGCTGACAAAAAAGACCGCTTTGGTCATTGTTTCACTGATCGCCTTGGCAGGCTGCACAGATCGCGTCATTTGGGAAGATAACGGCGCTATTGAAAAAACCACCGAGAATCGGGAAATCTGGGACACTAACGGCAAGATGGGTAATGGCGATCGCCCGATATGGGTTAACAAAGACGGCGAAAAAGTCGTGAAGTAATGACAATGCCTCGGGCCTTTGGAATCGTTGGAAAAAACTCGGTTAGGGCTTCTCTAACGGTGCTTGCAGCCATCTTTCTCGCTGCCTGTAATCCGTTTGATGAAGCGCGACCCATGATGGATGAGTACGTTGAGCGCCTGGGCCGGGTGTTGGATACTGACCCTCAGTTCAGCGAGCCGGCCCCGGCGCCTATTTTACCGCGCCGCCGTGAACGGGTTTTGGACATGCCCGAGCTGGAACTCGGAATGCTGGACTTTCTGTCGCTCTACGGCTGTGATCTGCAATTTGTCGTCGGTGAGAAAAATTCCATCTTGGGCAAGGTTATGCAGCCGCTAAACCGTTTGAGGTACGAACTGCGTTTCATTGCCAGCGCTGAAAAATGCCTGCAAAGCAGCGTTGATGATGATGGAGATAAAGATCTGCAGGACATGTTGCGGCAAGCCATCAGTAGTAAACGCGAGAACCTGCCAATCGCGCTTTGGAACGCAACCTGGGGTGTTGAGGAAGTCGAGAACCTGTTTACCACCAGCAAGGGATTTTATCCAGTGATTGCCGAAAATCCGCTGTCGGACCTCGCCCGTGAAGCTGTTCAGTTAGAGCGCGTGGCACGGAGTCTTCTTAGTGGCGAATTGGATCAGAATCTGGACTTTGCCGGGGCTGTGCAACAGCGTTGGCAGGCCGAGTATCACGCCGGTCAGTTAATCAACAGCGCCCTGCTAGTGGCGGCGAGACTGAATGACGGCACGGAGCTGATTCAACGCCGGCTGGCGCAGCGCCCTCTGTGCTTGAATGGTAAGCCCAACAATCAGTCCACTATCGTAAATGATATGTTTTTCAGTGTTTACATTGGCAAGGTGCAGCCGTATCTGGCGGAATTGCGCCGTGCCCGAACTGATTTGCTGGAGCCCCTGGCGCAGCTGGCGCAGATTCAAACCGCCGTGATGCCGCAGAGTTTCCAACGCTGGAAGGCCCGTGCCTTGCCCGCCGAGGCCGTTGCTGAGAGCGCAAGCGTGTGGGGTGATCTGGACCAGGCCTTGGCCGAACACACCCGAAGCTGGCAGCAGCTATTGGAGCAGTGCGGCTTGCGCCCGGGTGCTTAAAGCGTATTGATGAACGAACAGTGCTTAACAAAGTGCTTAACGAAAAGCGCTTAACAAATAGTATCTAGCGCTGACTTTCGGGCGTCACCCGCAGAATTTCTTCAACGCTGGTCAGCCCGGCGGCAACCTTTTGCGCGCCACTCAGTCGCAATGACTTCATGCCGCTTTTGTAAGCGTCCGCACGCAATTGCTCCAGTTCGCAGCCCTCGGTGATTTGCCGCACCATGGCGTTGGACAACTCCAGTATCTCATAAACGCCCGAGCGGCCAATGTAGCCGGTCTGGCGGCATTCCAGGCATCCGGCCGGCTGATAGAATTCTTTTGGCAGAGGCGCACGCCAGGGCTGGGTCAGGGTTTTCCATGCATGTTCATCGGGCTCGCAGGCCACTTTGCAATGGGGGCAGAGGTTCCGGGTCAGGCGTTGAGCCATAATGCCCAGCACCGTCGCGCGAATCAGGTACGGGGGAATGCCCAGCTCCATCAGTCGGGTGATGGCACTGGGGGCATCGTTGGTGTGCAGGGTGCTAAGAACCAGGTGGCCCGTCAAAGCGGCCTGTACCGCCATTTCTGCGGTTTCCAGATCACGGATTTCGCCAATCATGATAATGTCAGGATCCTGTCGCAGCAGTGCCCGAACGCCTGCGGCGAAGGTTAGATCGATGTTGGTCTGCACTTGCATCTGGTTAAACGCCGGCTCCACCATTTCAATGGGGTCTTCAATGGTGCATACGTTCAGTTCTGGCGTGGCAAGCTGTTTGAGTGTGGAATACAGGGTGGTAGTTTTACCCGAGCCGGTAGGGCCGGTTACCAGCACAATACCGTGGGGCCGGCTGGTAATGCCGTTCCAGCGTTCGCGGTCCTCACGGCTAAAACCCAGCTGCTCGTAGGATTTCAGCAGCACGTCCGGGTCAAAAATGCGCAGCACCATTTTTTCGCCAAAGGCGGTGGGCAAGGTGGCCAGGCGCAGTTCTACTTCCTGACTGTCCGGCTTGCGGGTTTTTATACGCCCGTCCTGTGGCCGGCGTTTTTCGGCCACGTTCAGCCTACCCAGTATCTTCAGGCGACTGGTTACAGCAGTGCCTACGTGGCCGGGAAATTCGTACACCGAATGCAACACGCCATCAATGCGAAAGCGCACCCGGGTAATGCCGCGGCGCGGCTCTATGTGAATGTCAGATGCGCGCTGCTCAAAAGCGTATTGCAGCAGCCAGTCGACAATTTTCACCACGTGTTGATCATTGGCTTCGGGCTTGTCGCTGGTTCCCAGATCCAGTAACTGCTCGAAGTTCTGGTGGCCCGCCAGCGTTCCTTTAGCCTGGCCACCGCTGGCTTTATCTACTGAACTGGCAAGCTGATAGAATTCCTGGGTATAACGGCGTAAGTCCTCGGGATTGACGACCACCCGTTTTAACTCTTTGTGCACGGCCTGACGCAGGTTGTGCTCCCACTCCGAACGAAAGGGTTCGGCGCTGGCAATCAGCACCTGGTCATTATGGATTTCTACTGCCAAAATGCCGTGGCGCTGGGCGAAGGCGAAGGACATCACCCGCGCAATAGCCGCGGCGTCAATTTTTAGCGGATCAATATGGTAGTAATCTTGTCCGGCCCAGTCGGCCAGCCATTGAGTCAGCCGCTCCAGATTCAGGGTTTGCCCAGAATGCTGACTGTTCAGAGCAGCAATAGCGACCAGTTCCAGTGGGTGGCGCGGTACTGTGTCGCCTCCGGCGCTGCCAAGATTGGCAGACATCACACGTTCTGCGTCGGTTTGCAGAATGTCGCCGCTGCTGACCAAAGCCGTGCAAATATCCCGCAGGGTCAAGGTCGCTCTTGCCGGCGCCTGGGGTACCTTGGCCTTCTGTACTTTGGCCGGCGGGCGTTTGTCACGGGGAGGCACTGAAGCCATAAACTGGGCGTCCGTTGCAGTCATCGGGGGGAGAGCGGTGTGCTATCAGCAACACTCAGGCCGTCTCGGGCCGATTTACCTTAAGGTGAATCATCGCCACAGTAAACAGCAAGAAGGTTAGCGCGGTTGTAATAACCGGCCCGATGGCGCCCTCACTGAGCCAGGCTGACACCACGCCTTGGGTGAAATAGAAAATGATAACGAAGGATAACCAGATATAGGCGCGACTGTTGCCGCGATACACCGGCACAATAAAACCGATCAGAGGTAACAGTTTTACCGCCAGTATCATGGTGATGGAGACGCCTTCGTCCGGCCCCGGGAAAAAAGCAGTCACCACCAGGGTAATCATAGTGGCCAAATAGAGCGCCAGAGTAATACGTGCCGTTATGAGTGCTTTCGGGTTACGCAACATGTCAGAAATCCGCAATTGTTTAAGGTGATTCCGCGACAGCGGATTAGTCGGCCAGCTTCAACGCCAGGCGAGCCAGGCGCTCGCCAAACGCTTGGCAAAGAACCTGCTCGTGTTCGCTCAGTGGCAGCTGTTCACCGGTGCCGGCGAAATGACTAGGGCCATAAGGTGTGCCGCCGGTCGTGGTTGCACCCAAAGCCGGCTCGCTGTAGGGCAAACCGCACAGCACCATGCCATGGTGGAGCAGTGGCAGCATCATCGACAGTAATGTGGTTTCCTGCCCGCCATGAAGGCTGCCTGTTGACGTAAAGGCTCCGGCGGGTTTGCCAGCCAAGGCGCCGGCAATCCACAAATCACCGGTAGTATCCAGAAAGTACTTTAACGGCGCGGCCATATTGCCAAAGCGGGTAGGGCTGCCAATGGCCAAACCAGAGCAGGCAGCCAAATCGTCTTTGCTAACATAGGGTGCGCCTTCATCGGGCACCGGTGGCACTGCGCTGGTTGTTTCCGGTGCTACCGGCGGCACGCTGCGAATTCGCGCCTGCATGCCGCTCACCCGGGCAACGCCGCGGGCAATGCGATTAGCCATGTCGGCGGTTTGGCCGGTGCGGCTGTAATACAGAATCAGCACGTAGGGAGCCGGTGCGGTCATGGCAAAGATCCTCGAAATGTCAGCTTGGTAAAATTGAATTACAGAATAGTCAGTACGTTTTCCGGAGGTCGCCCGATGACCGCTTTGCCATTTGCCTGCACAATAGGGTGCTCAATCATTGTGGAAAATCCGGGTAGGTTCTGTCATCTTCTTGCCTGATAATGTGCACGTGGCGGGCGAATATAAATTCGCGGTCGCATAGTTTAACAGGAGGACTTTGCTTGCAATACCCTGTGACCGGTTTTGCCTTTATTACTGGCCGCCTGGCGGCGGCTGCATGTGTGTTTGCCGCGATGGTTGCGCTGGCGGGTTGTAGCAAGATTGAGCTGGAGCGCAATGAAGGTGCACCATTGGCCTGGAACGAGCTACGCGGGCAATGGGTATTGGTGAATTACTGGGCCGAATGGTGTAAGCCCTGCCTGAAGGAAATTCCCGAACTGAATGCCTTGAGCCAGAACCCGGCTATTACCGTGCTCGGCGTTAACTTTGATGGTATCAGCGGTGCCGAACTGCGCCAGCTGGGCGAACGCATGGGCATTGGCTTTGATCTGCTGAATCAGGACCCGGGCCCGCAGTTCGGCTGGCAAACGCCCATTGCGCTGCCTGCTACGCTGGTTATAAACCCACAGGGCGAGTTACAGCAGGTGCTATTTGGCGAGCAGACCCAGGCCAGTATTCGCGTCGCCATCGGCCTGTAAATGGCCGTTGATAGCGGCCGGCTTTATTTGTTTTATTCGTATTTCCGCTTTAATCAGGATTATCTGCAATGACTGCCCAGACCTTTGTACATCTTCGCATTCACTCTGAACATTCCTTGGTGGATGGCCTGGTACGGGTAAAGCCGTTGATCAAACGGGTGGTGGAGCTTGGTATGCCTGCGGTAGGGCTCACCGAACAGTCCAATATGTTCTCGCTGGTGCGATTTTACAAAGCCGCGCTTGGCGCCGGGGTGAAGCCTATTATTGGCGCCGATTTATGGCTGGAAAACCCGGATGAGCCAGAAAGCCCGTTTCGCACAACCCTGCTGGCCAGTAACAACGACGGCTACCTGAACCTGACCGAAATTGTTTCGCTGGGTTATACCGAGGGTCAGCGTTTTGGCAAGCCCATCATTAAGCGCGAATGGCTGGAAGCCCGAAGTCAAGGCCTGATTATGCTCTCGGGTGGCAAAATGGGCGATGTTGCCAAGGCGATGTTGTCAGATAAACCTAAACTTGCCCGCGACCGGGCCTGCTATTGGCGTGACCTGTATCCCGGCAGTTTTTATCTGGAGCTTCAGCGCACTGGCCGTGCGGGTGATGAAGACTGCTTGCATCTAAATGTGGAACTGGCGGCCGAGTTGGGTCTGCCAGTGGTGGCTACCAACGATGTCCACTTTATTTATGCGGAAGATTTCGAGGCTCACGAAGCCCGCGTGTGTATTGGCGAAAGCCGCACTCTGGACGATCCGCGCCGCGACCGCCGCTTTAGTGATCAACAGCACCTGCGCAGCTCTGAAGAAATGATCGAGCTGTTTGCCGACATTCCCGAAGCGGTGGAAAACACCCTGGCCATTGCCCGCCGCTGCTCGGTTACCGTGCGCATGGGAGAGTATTTTCTGCCCAATTATCCGGTGCCGGAAGGCCTGACCATGGACGACTACTTTCGCCAGGTATCGGAAGAGGGTCTGGAAGATCGTCTGGCCAAAACTCTGCCCAAAGACGATCCGGATTACGACAACAAGCGCCAGGCTTATTACGACCGGCTGAAGTTTGAGCTGGACATCATCATCCAGATGGGTTTTCCCGGCTATTTTCTGATCGTGATGGACTTTATCAAGTGGGCAAAGAACAACGGCGTGCCGGTGGGGCCGGGCCGTGGTTCCGGTGCCGGTTCCCTGGTGGCCTACGCCCAGTTGATTACGGACCTGGATCCCCTGCAATACGATCTGCTGTTTGAACGCTTTTTGAACCCCGAGCGGGTCTCCATGCCCGACTTTGACGTCGACTTCTGCATGGAAGGCCGCGATCGGGTAATCGCCTATGTGGCCGAAAAATACGGTCGCGAAGCGGTATCGCAGATTATTACGTTCGGTACCATGGCAGCCAAAGCCGTGGTGCGTGATGTCGCGCGGGTGCAGGGCAAGTCTTACGGGCTGGCGGACAAACTGTCCAAGATGATCCCGTTTGAAGTGGGTATGACCCTGGCTAAGGCCGTAGAGCAGGAACCATCACTTAAGGAATTTCTGGCTCAGGACGAAGAAGCCCAGGAAATCTGGGAAATGGCCATCAAGCTTGAAGGTGTGTGCCGTAACGCCGGCAAACACGCAGGCGGTGTGGTGATTGCGCCGACTAAAATCACCGACTTTTCGCCGCTGTATTGTGACGACGACGGCGGCAGCCTGGTAACCCAGTTCGACAAAAACGATGTGGAAGACGCCGGCCTGGTGAAGTTTGACTTCCTCGGCCTGCGCACGCTGACCATCATCGATTGGGCGCTGAAAATGATCAATCCGCGGCGGGAAAAGCGCGGGTTGAAGCCGGTGGACATCAGCGAGATTCCGCTGGACGACCCGGCCTCGTTCGTGATGCTGAAAAAGGCCGAAACCACCGCCGTGTTCCAGCTGGAATCCCGCGGTATGAAGGACCTTATCCGACGTCTGCAACCGGATTCCCTGGAAGATATGATCGCCCTGGTGGCGCTGTTCCGCCCAGGCCCTTTGCAGTCGGGCATGGTAGACGACTTTATCGACCGAAAGCATGGCAAGCAGCCGATGTCTTTCCCGCACCCGGATTATCAGTATGAAGGCCTGAAGCCGGTATTGGAGCCCACTTACGGCGTTATCCTGTACCAGGAACAGGTTATGCAGATCGCCCAGGTAATGGGTGGCTACAGTCTGGGTAACGCGGACATGCTGCGCCGCGCCATGGGTAAGAAAAAACCCGAAGAAATGGCCAAGCAGAAGCAGTTTTTTCTGGATGGCTGTGCCGGCAATAATATTGATAAGACCCTGGCGGAAAACATCTTTGACCTGGTGGAAAAGTTTGCCGGTTACGGCTTCAACAAATCCCACTCCGCCGCTTATGCACTGGTGTCTTATCAAACTCTTTGGTTAAAGGCTCACTACACCGCTGAGTTTATGGCTGCCGTGCTCACCGCCGATATGCAGAACACCGACAAGGTGGTTACGCTGGTGGAGGAGTGCCGTAGTTTGAAACTGGATTTGGTGCTGCCGGATGTCAGTACCTCTGAATACGCCTTCACCGCCAATGACGATGGCCAGGTCGTGTACGGCCTTGGCGCAATCAAAGGCCTTGGTGAAGGCCCCATTGACAGCATCGTTACAGCGCGCAAAGAAAATGGGCCGTTCACTGATCTGTTTGACTTTTGCCGTCGGGTTGATCTGAAAAAGGTGAACAAACGGGCGCTAGAAGCGATGATTCGCGCTGGCGCTATGGACACATTAGGCGCCGGCCGAGCCCAGCTGATGGCCAGCATCGGAAAAGCCATACTACAGGCCGGTCAGCAGTCGCGTAATGAAGCAGCCGGCATGGTGGACATGTTTGGCGATACCTTGGAAACCGCCGCTGACGTAGACGCCTATATCGATGTTGCGGACATTCGTGAGTGGTCTGAAAAACAACGGCTTAAAGGTGAAAAAGACACGCTTGGACTCTATCTGACCGGGCATCCGTTTGATGAATACGAGCGCGAAGTTCGGCGCTTCGTGCGCTCCTCCATCGCCGACCTGAAACCCAATAAATCGCCACAAAGGGTAGCCGGGCTGGTGGTGGCGCAGCGCACCATGAAAACGCGCACCGGTTCCACCATGTGCTTTATTACTCTGGATGATCGTAGCGGGCGCATCGAAGCGACGCTGTTTTCCGAAGCGTTTTTTGAAAACCGCGAACTGTTGCAGTCAGATCAGGTCATTGTAGTAGAAGGCCAGGTCAGCCACGATGACTACTCTGGTCAGATGAAGATGCGGGTTAACTCGGTGATGGATGTAGCCAGCGCCCGCCAGCAGTTCAGCCGCGGTTTGCAGTTGAAGCTGAATGAAAACCAGCTTGGCAATGGCCTGCTGGATTCACTGGAACAATTGCTGGCCCCGCATCGCTGCGAGGGCAGCCCGGTGTGGATTGAGTACACCAGTCCGGCCGCCAGCACTCGTATTGAGTTGGGTTCATCCTGGCGGGTAGAGCCCAACGACAGCCTGCTGCTGGAGCTGAAATACTTGGTGGGCGACCGTAGCGTGGAACTGGTCTATGATTAAAGGCAATACTTATTTGTTTGCTGCGCTGGCCGAGGCGGGCGTGGCATCGTAAAGATTACCATTTTGTCAGGTAGGTGCAGTCAGGCCAATGTCCGCTTTAGGCTCGGCGACTGCACTGTTATCTTGGACACAAATTCTGGCCTGGCGGCTTTGGCTGCCACGAATTCAAATGACGGAACATCATGAACCCTAATTATCTCGATTTCGAACAGCCCATTGCCGATCTGGAAGCCAAAATCGAAGAGCTGCGGATGGTGGGCAACGACACTGACATCAATATCACCGATGAAATTGCCCGGCTCAAGAAAAAGAGCGTTAGCCTGACGGAGAGCATTTTCTCTGACCTCAAACCGTGGGATGTTACGCGGTTGGCGCGGCACCCGCGCAGACCCTACACGCTCGATTACATAGAGATGTTGTTTGACGATTTCGATGAGCTGCACGGTGACCGTCGCTACGCTGACGACTATTCGATGGTGGGTGGCACGGCCCGTATTAATGACATGCCGGTCATGGTGCTTGGTCACCAGAAAGGCCGTGAAGTGCGCGAGAAAGTGAAGCGTAACTTTGGCATGCCGCGCCCGGAAGGTTACCGCAAAGCCTTGCGGCTGATGGAAATGGCCGAGCGTTTCAAAATGCCGATTCTGACCTTTATCGACACCCCGGGCGCTTATCCCGGTATCGGTGCGGAAGAGCGCGGGCAGAGTGAAGCCATTGCGTTCAATCTGGCGGTCATGTCGCGTTTGAAAACGCCAATTATTTCCACTGTTATCGGCGAGGGCGGTTCTGGCGGAGCATTGGCTATTGGTGTGTGCGATCAGCTGAACATGCTGCAGTATTCTACCTACGCGGTTATTTCCCCGGAAGGTTGTGCGTCCATTTTGTGGAAAAGTGCGGATTACGCATCGGAAGCCGCTGCAGCCATGGGCGTGACGGCAGATCGCCTGAAAGACCTGGGTCTGGCTGATAATGTGATAAAAGAACCCCTGGGTGGCGCCCATCGCAAACCCCAGGATATGGCCAATTCGCTTAAGGTTACGTTAGCAGAAGGCCTGGCCGAGTTGACCCGCTTGCCTCTGGACGAACTGGTTGCAAGGCGCTATGAGCGCCTGACCCACTATGACAGCGGGCGCTAGCCAAAGCGCCCCGGCCTGGCCATCGCCGTTGCGCGATCTGGCCAGGCAGCTTCCCCAGCACGACCGCCTGTGCATTGCCTTCAGTGGCGGTCTGGATTCTTCTTTACTGTTGCATCTGTTCGCGGCAATCACGCCCGCATCTGTCGCCTTATCTGCGCTGCACATCAATCACCAGTTACAGCCTAACGCTGCAGACGTGGAAACCTTTTGCCGCGAAACCTGTGCGCGCCTTAGCGTGCCCCTGCAGGTTGTTGCGGTAACGGTGCCGGTCGAGGCAGAGGGCGCCGGGGGCTTGGAGCAGGCTGCGCGCGAAGCCCGCTACGGTGTGTTTGAACAACAACTGCGTGCCGGTGAGCTGTTATTATTGGCCCACCACGGCGACGATCAACTGGAAACCGTGCTGTTCCGTTTGTTTCGCGGCACTGGCGTGGCGGGTCTGGCGGGCATGCCTTTCACCCGCGCTTTGGGTGCCGGTGCTCTGGCGCGACCGCTGCTTGAGTTTTCCCGTGCGCAGCTGGAAGCCTGGGCCGAGAGCGCCGGACTGCCGTGGATCGAAGACCCCAGCAACAGCGACCAACGTTTTGATCGCAATTACCTGCGCAACAGCGTGATTCCACCGCTAAAAACCCGCTGGCCATGGTTCATACGGCGTGTAGAGGCATCAGCCCGCGGCTGTGCCGACAGCCATACGCTAAACCAAAAGCTGGCGCAGCTTCAGTGGCATGCCTGTGATGGGGTCTATCAGCACAGCCAGCCTTATTCGCTGGACCAGCGTGCGTTTGCTGAACTGTCGCCTCCGGAGCAGGGCAACCTGCTGCGCTGGTGGTGCCAGTCTTGCGGCTTACCTGCGCCTGTGTCTGCAGACTGGCAGCGGACTCTGGCAGGGTTAATGGAAGCCGCTGCAGATCGTGAGCCAGAACTGATGGGGCAGGGCTATAGCGTTCGACGCTTTCAACACAGACTGTATCTTGTGGTAGCGCAAAACCCCTTGCCGGCAGGCTCGCAACCGGTTTTACCGCAACAGCCGCTGCGTTGGGGTGAGTGGACATTGGCGTTAGCCCGGCAAAGTAGCGACCACAATCAGGGTAGTGAGCAGGGAATTGGGCCGCCGCCAATACGGGTATCTACGAGGCAGGGCGGTGAACGCATCCGCCTTTACCCTAAAGGACCGGCAAAAATCGTGAAAAAATGGCTGCAGGAGCAGGCCGTGCCACCTTGGGAAAGATCCCGTTTGCCCTTGGTGTTTGCGGGCTGTGGCGCTGCGGAGGAGTTAATTGCGGTGGGTTCTTTATGGTGCTCAGAAAAATACAGTGGAAGCGCTCCCTCAAGTGGCTGGCGGCTGATTGTGGGGCGGGATTGTGATTGAGCAGGTTGGGGCTTTCTGGTAGTCTGACGTCCCATCTTGAGATGACAATCTCCCCCCTCCACAGAACCTGACAATCATGGAATCTGCATGACGCGTTATATTTTCGTCACCGGCGGTGTTGTGTCCTCACTTGGGAAAGGAATCGCATCGGCCTCACTGGCCGCGATCCTTGAGGCACGCGGCCTGAAGGTAACCATCCTCAAGCTGGACCCGTACATTAACGTTGACCCGGGAACAATGAGCCCGTTCCAGCACGGTGAAGTGTTTGTCACCGACGACGGCGCTGAAACCGACCTGGATCTTGGCCACTACGAGCGCTTTATTCGCACCCCGATGACCCGGCGGAACAACTTTACTGCCGGCCGTGTTTACGAAGAAGTGATTCGTAAAGAACGCCGTGGCGATTATCTCGGCGGCACCGTGCAGGTTATTCCACACATCACCGATGAAATCAAACGCCGTGTCATTGAAGGCGCCGCAGGCGTAGACGTGGCGCTGGTGGAAGTGGGCGGCACCGTAGGCGACATCGAATCCTTGCCGTTTTTGGAAGCCTGCCGGCAGCTGAAAGTGGAAGTGGGTTCCAGTCGCGCTTTGTTTATGCACCTTACCCTGGTGCCCTACATTGCTACTGCCGGCGAAATTAAAACCAAACCGACCCAACACTCGGTGAAGGAGATGCGCTCCATTGGCCTGCAGCCAGACATTCTGCTGTGCCGCTCCGATCACGAAGTGGATGCCAGTTCGCGACGCAAGATTGCTCTGTTTACCAACGTTGAAGAGCGTGCGGTTATTCCCCTGCGTGATGCCAAATCGATTTATGTCATTCCGCGTATGCTGCACGACCATGGTCTGGACCAGCTGGTAATCGAGCGTTTCAACCTGGATGCCCGCGAAGCCGACCTCAGCGAATGGGATAAAGTGGTTGAATCCCTGATGAACCCGCAGCACGAAGTGACCATTGCCATGGTTGGCAAATACATGGAGCTGCTGGAAGCTTACAAGTCGTTGATTGAATCCCTGCTACACGCCGGAATCAAAACCCGCACCAAGGTCAATATTAACTACATCGACTCGGAAGACATCGAGCGTGACGGCACCGGCGTGCTCGGAAACGTTGATGCTATTTTGGTGCCTGGCGGTTTTGGCGAGCGCGGCGTGGAAGGCAAAATCCGCACCGTACAGTATGCCCGCGAGAACAAAGTGCCTTACTTGGGTATCTGTCTGGGTATGCAGGTAGCGGTGATTGAGTACGCTCGCAACATGGCCGGTCTGACAGACGCTCACAGCACCGAGTTTCGTCCCCACAGCCCCGAACCGGTCGTTGGTTTGATCACCGAATGGCTGGATGCCAGCGGCGAGCGCGAAGAGCGTACCGATAACTCCGACCTTGGCGGCACCATGCGCTTGGGGGGCCAGGATTGCGTTCTGGTCGAGGGTTCCAATATTGCCAACTGTTACGGCCGCAAAACGATTCGCGAACGTCACCGTCACCGCTATGAAGTGAACAACCACTTTTTGCTGTGTCTTGAAGAAGCCGGCTTGAAAGTGTCTGGCCGTTCTACCGATGGCAAACTGGTGGAAGTGGTCGAAGTGGAAGACCATCCCTGGTTTGTGGCGTGTCAGTTCCACCCGGAATTCACGTCTACACCTCGCGATGGCCATCCGTTGTTCAAGGGTTTTGTAGAAGCCGCCCTGGCACATCGCAAGGAGCACTGATTCATGGCACAAAGCACCGTTACCGTTGCTGA
The DNA here is from genome assembly GCF_002563815.1 of Marinobacter sp. LV10R520-4. Taxonomy (NCBI): domain Bacteria; kingdom Pseudomonadati; phylum Pseudomonadota; class Gammaproteobacteria; order Pseudomonadales; family Marinobacteraceae; genus Marinobacter; species Marinobacter sp. LV10R520-4. The sequence continues at coordinate 3,148,127 of NZ_PDJM01000001.1, forward strand.
TATCGACATTGCCAATCACAAGCCGTTCGTGCTGTTTGCGGGCATGAACGTGCTGGAGTCCCGCGAGTTGGCGTTAGAGGTTGCTGAAACTTACGTAGAGGTGTGCCGTAAACTGGGTATACCCTACGTGTTCAAGGCCTCTTTCGATAAGGCCAACCGCTCTTCGGTAAACTCGTTTCGCGGGCCGGGGCTGGACAAAGGCCTGCAGATACTGGCGGATATTAAAGCTAGGTTCGGTGTGCCGATTATTTCCGATGTGCACGAAGCCGCCCAGGCCGCTCCTGCAGCGGAGGTGTGCGACATTATTCAGCTGCCCGCGTTCTTGAGCCGCCAGACCGATCTGGTGGTGGCCATGGCAAAAACCGGCGCGGTCATCAATATCAAGAAAGCCCAGTTTCTGGCACCGCAAGAGATGAAACATATCATCGCCAAGTTCGGGGAAGCCGGTAACGATCGGATCATTCTGTGCGAGCGCGGCAGCAGCTTTGGTTACAACAACCTGGTGGTGGACATGCTTGGCTTTGGCATCATGAAGTCCATGAGCGTGCCGGTCATGTTCGACGTAACCCACTCGTTACAAATGCCCGGTGGACGCGCCGATTCCGCTGGCGGCCGCCGTGCGCAAGTGACGGAACTGGCGCTGGCAGGCATGTCCCAGGGCCTGGCCGGTCTCTTCCTGGAAGCTCATCCAAATCCGGACGAAGCGATGTGCGACGGACCCTGTGCGCTGCGACTTAGTCAGCTTGAGCCGTTCTTGGAAAGAGTGAAAGCCGTCGACGACCTGGTAAAAAGCTTTAAACCCATCGACACCGCCTGATTGGCGGTGTTTCAGTATGAGTACGAACAACGGGAGAGAGCGGGGAACGGCTTAGCGAAAATTTGCGTAGCCATGGATGGCGGAGCCTAAGCGCCCCATGGGTGAGGTAAGCGTCAATGAAGCAAAGCTTCATGCGCAGCCGAACGACAGCAATCAAAGATTGCTGTCCGGCCCCGTAGGGGGCTCGAGCGTTTTTCGCAAAGCCGTTCCCCGCTCTCTCTTACACCCGATTCTGACTAAAAACCCGGAGACCATGAAGAATGACCACAATTGCCAACATCAAAGCCCGCGAAGTTCTGGATTCCCGCGGTAACCCTACCGTTGAAGCAGACGTTATTCTTAAAGATGGCACTCTTGGCCGCGCCTGCGCACCGTCTGGCGCCTCCACCGGTTCCCGCGAAGCGCTGGAACTGCGTGACGGCGATGCGTCCCGTTACTTGGGTAAAGGCGTGCTCAAAGCCGTTGAAGCCATTAACGGCAAAATCCGCGATGCGCTGATGGGCAAAGACGCCGCGGACCAACGTGGCCTGGACAACACCATGCTGGCGCTGGACGGTACCGAGAACAAAGCCAACCTGGGCGCCAATGCCATTCTTGCGGTGTCACTGGCCGCCGCCAAAGCCGCTGCGGCGTCATTGGGCAAACCTTTGTACGAGCACATTGCGGACATTAACGGCACCCCCGGCAAGTACAGCATGCCAGTGCCGATGATGAACATTTTGAACGGTGGCGAACACGCCGACAACAACGTCGATATTCAAGAATTCATGGTGCAGCCTGTGGCCGCCAAGAGTTTCGCCGACGCTCTGCGCATTGGTGCCGAGATTTTCCACAGCCTGAAAAAAGTGCTGCAGGCACAGGGCTTGAGCACCGCAGTGGGTGACGAGGGTGGGTTTGCCCCCAACCTGCCGTCTAACGAAGCTGCATTGGCAATGATTCAGGAAGCGGTAGAAAAAGCCGGTTACAAGTTGGGCACCGACATTACCCTGGCTCTGGATTGCGCTGCCTCTGAATTCTACAAAAACGGCCAGTATGTGCTGGCTGGCGAAGGCAAGAGCTTTGACTCTGCCGGCTTTGCCGATTACCTGGCGGGCTTGGCTAAGCGCTACCCGATAGTGTCGATTGAAGACGGCATGGACGAAAGCGACTGGGACGGCTGGAAAATACTGACCGACAAAATTGGCGACAAGGTACAGCTGGTGGGCGATGACTTGTTCGTCACCAACACTAAAATCCTTAAGCGCGGTATCGACACCGGCGTGGCCAACTCCATTCTGATCAAGTTCAATCAGATTGGCAGTCTGAGCGAAACCCTGGACGCCATCAAGATGGCCCAGGACGCAGGATTTACCGCGGTGATCTCGCACCGTTCGGGTGAAACCGAAGACACCACCATCGCGGATCTGGCAGTTGCCACCTGCGCCGGCCAAATCAAGACTGGCTCTTTGTGCCGTTCTGACCGTGTAGCCAAGTACAATCAGCTACTGCGCATTGAAGAAACGCTGGGCGAAAAGGCGGCCTACAACGGTTTGCGTGAGATCAAAGGCCAGCGCTAACTCGTTCAGGTCGGCCCTTTTACTGGCTGTGGAAATGCAAAGGTCATGGTGCCAAGCTTGAAAGCCAGGCGCTATGGCCTTTTTTAACAGTTAGTTAGCAGCATTTGTTATTCCGCTTTATAAAGGTCTATACTATCGCTGTTGAGTGTTTTATAAGCACTGGACGCCAACCGTACAATCAACGCCCACTGGCAACGCGGAAACTGTTATGGCCGAGCCGTCTTCAAGCGCTTTTTTTTCGCCCATCAAACTTATTTGGGCCTTCATTATTGTGCTGGTTTTGTTACTGCAGGTACGCTTGTGGATCGGTGAGGGCAGTTTTGCCCAAGTTTGGGCGCTGGAACAGGCCATCGCAGAGCAGCAACAGGGCAATGACACGCTGGCGACTCGCAATGAGCGGTTATACGCTGAAGTACGTAACCTGCGCAATGAGCAGGGTGCGGTGGAAGAGCGTGCGCGAATCAATCTGGGATTGATACGCAATGATGAAACCTTCTTTTTGGTGGTCGACCAATAACCGCTGCTTTCTGCTCCACAACCACGGCGTCTCGGCTCATGCCTGAAGCTTCTCTTTGGCTGATTATTCCCGCTGCAGGTGTTGGTCAGCGCATGGCGGCTGAGTGCCCAAAACAGTACCTGCGTGTTGATGGTGAATACATATTGGATATAACCCTGCGGCGTTTGCTGACTGCGATGCCGGCGGCAGGGTGTATAGTGCCGTTAAGCCCCACCGACATTTGGTGGGCCGGCACGAACGCAAGCTCTGACAGTCGAATTGCAACTTGCGCCGGCGGTAACGAACGTGCCAATTCGGTACTCAATGCGTTACAGGCATTGGCGCCAAAGGCCAAGAATGACGACTGGGTGTTGGTACATGACGCGGCTCGCCCCTGCGTGGCGTCTGACGATCTTAAACGGCTGTTAGAAAAAGTGGGTGCCCACAGCGTGGGTGGCCTGCTGGCTTCACCGGTCACTGACACCCTCAAAATGGCAAGCCCCCAGGCGCCGGATACGGTGACGTCAACCGTTGATCGCCGCCACCTGTGGCGCGCGCTAACCCCGCAAGTGTTTCGCTACGGCCTGTTGCGTGACGCCTTACAAAGGGCGCTAAATCAGGGTTTTGCACTAACCGACGAGGCCTCGGCGATGGAGCAGGCGGGCCATCGGCCACTGCTGGTTGAAGGGCGGCCGGACAATATCAAAATCACCGTGCCTGCGGACTTGGCGCTGGCCGGCTTCATTCTTGGCCAGTTATAATTTGGTCATCCGAACGGAATTAGTATGCGAATTGGTCAGGGCTTTGATGTTCACGCTTTTTGTGAAGGCAACAAGATTGTTCTGGGGGGTGTCAGTATTCCCTATAGTCGTGGTTTAAAGGCTCACTCGGACGGTGACGTGCTGCTGCACGCGTTGGCGGATGCGCTGCTTGGCGCTCTTGCGCTGGGTGATATTGGCCACCTGTTTCCGGACACCAGCGCGGACTGGGCCGGTGCCGATAGTCGTGATCTGCTGCGTCGCGTCATGCAGCGGGTTCAGGAACTGAATTACAGCGTGGTGAATGTGGATGTCACCATCATCGCCCAGGCACCCAAAATGGCGCCCCACGTCAACGCCATGCGTGTGAATATTGCAGAAGACCTAAACATTACCGCCGGTCAGGTCAGTGTGAAAGCCACCACCAGCGAGCAGCTGGGCTTCACCGGCCGCGGGGAGGGCATTGCCTGCCAGGCGATTTGCCTGCTGCAAGCACAAAACTCATGAACGATACTCAAAACGGCCTTCAAAACGACACTCCAGATCCGGCGCAAGGCCATTACTGGCGTCTGCAATGGCCATTATCTACCGGCAAATGCGTGGCCAGTGCCGATTTTAAACACGGTGCAGACGACTTCCAGGTTAGTGAAGTTCTGGACAAGGCCAGCATTCAGGGCGAAAACGGCAGTGGCAATGCCGGCGAACACCTCTGCTTGCGGCTGCAAAAAACCGGCGACAATACCGAATATGTCGCCCGTGAACTGGCAGCGTTGGCCGATTTACGCCCCTTTGACGTGAGCTTTTGCGGCCTCAAAGATCGCCATGCCGTGACATGGCAGTGGTTCAGCCTTTATCGCCCGGGCCAGAATGACAGCGATGCAGATTTTATCGCCAGGGTCAGCGAATACTGGCCAGTCATAGACAGCTGTCGCAGCGCGAGCAAGCTGCGACGCGGTAATCACAGCGGTAATGGCTTTCGTATTATTTTGCGCAATGTGGATGGCGATCGAACCGCTATCGATCAGGCACTGGAACGTTTGGCAGAATCTGGCGCGCCCAATTATTTTGGCCCCCAGCGCTTTGGTCATAGCGGCGCCAACCTGGACCATGCGCTGTTGTTGAATCCGCGCTCGCTGAATCGCCCCACCAAAGGCCGTGGTAAGGGCCGTGGTCGCGGTGGCCGTAGCAGTCAGGATTCGAAAAATGTATTGTATTTTTCCGCTGCCCGTTCATGGCTTTTTAATGAAGTGCTGGCCGAGCGTGTCAACAAGGGTAGCTGGTGCCAGCCGATGGCTGGCGAGCCGGATGAGCAGAGGGTCACGGGCCCGTTGTGGGGCGATGGTGGTACCCGCGCGACCGGCGAACAGGAGCAGCTTGAGCGTGCGACCGTGGCGGCCAATCCGCAGTTAGCTGCGCTCTTTGCCAGCACTCGCATGCAGCCTGCGCGCCGGCCCCTGCAGTTGGTACCGCAAAACCTGAATTGGGAATGGCAAGACAGCGCCACGTTAGTAATCGAATTTACGCTGGGCGCCGGCCAGTACGCAACAACGCTGCTGGCAGACGTTTTTGCGTTGCAGGATCTTGCCCTGAGTCGGCTTACCGAATAACAAATCTATGGAGTACAAGGTGCGAATACTGTTATCCAACGATGACGGCGTGCACTCGCCGGGGTTAATCGCCCTTTACGAAGGCCTGCAAGGCCTGGGTGAACTGCACGTGGTGGCCCCTGATCGAGACCACAGCGGCGCTAGTAATTCGCTGACCCTGCAGCGCCCTTTGACGGTAGAAGAGCATCCTAACGGCTTTTACTCGGTAGATGGCACGCCAACGGACTGTGTCCATCTTGCTGTAAACGGTTTGTTTGACCAACCCTTTGACCGGGTCGTGTCGGGCATCAACACCCACGCCAATCTGGGCGACGACATTATTTATTCCGGCACCGTTGCGGCAGCCACCGAAGGCCGCCATTTAGGCCTTCCAGCGATTGCGGTTTCGCTTGTTAATAACGGCCGGTTTCATTACGACACCGCCGCACGGGTGGTTGCTACACTGCTGAAATTCCACAAACCAATGGACCTTGGGCCGCGTTCCATTCTGAACGTGAATGTACCGGATTTGCCCTGGAGCGAACTGGCGGGATTCCGCGTAACCCGCCTGGGCGACCGTGAACGGGCCGAGGGTGCGGTGTCTGTGACCTGTCCCCGTGGCAAGAAACGCTACTGGATAGGCGCTGCGGGTAACGGTGGTGATGCCGGCCCGGGCACCGACTTCCACGCTATTTCCCAAGGCTACGTGTCGATCACGCCGGTTCATATCGACATGACCCGGCACCAAGTGATGTCTAGCCTGCGTGACTGGGTTGAAGCCTTGGAAGACAGTTCGGGCAAACCGCAATGAGTGCGCACCTGCAGGGCATAGGCATGACGTCCAGGCGTACCCGCCTGCGCCTGATTCGGCGCCTGAAAGACAAAGGTATTTTGTCATCCCAGGTGTTGGATGCTATAGCCGAAGTTCCGCGCCATATTTTTCTCGATGAAGCCTTGGCGCACCGGGCCTATGAAGACACCGCTTTGCCGATTGGCCACAACCAGACCTTGTCACAACCCTATATTGTCGCCCGTATGACCGAATTGCTGTTCGCCCACCAACCGAAGAAAGTGTTGGAATTGGGCACCGGCTCTGGCTACCAGACCGCGGTGCTGTGCAGTTTGTTTACCGAGGTGTTCAGTGTTGAACGCATAAAACCACTTCAGGACCGGGCACGGGAGCGCCTGCGCGATTTAAAGTGTCGTAATGCTGTGCTGCGCCACGCTGACGGCGGTATAGGCTGGCCCGAACGTGGCCCGTTTGACGGCATTATTGTGACCGCCGCACCCACAGAGGTTCCCTCCGAGTTGCTGCAGCAGTTGGCAGACAACGGCGTTCTGATCTCCCCGGTGGGGGATGAGCGGCAGAGACTGGTGCAAATTGTGCGCCGCGGCGATCGTTTTGAGCGCACCGAGCTGGAAGCGGTCAAGTTTGTGCCTCTGCTGGGCGGAGTGGTGCGCTGATGAGCCAAACGTCGCTCACTTCGCAGACGAACGAAGCTAACGCAAAGAATGCAGGTTTGCGTTCCCAGGGGTTGCCGTCGGTTTTTCTACGCGGTGTGGCTATGGGTGCGGCTGACATAGTTCCTGGCGTTTCCGGTGGCACCATTGCGTTTATTACCGGCATCTATTTTCGCTTGCTGGCGGCGATAAATGCAGTGCCTAAAGCGCTTTTGACCGACTTGATTCGGGGCCGCGTTGCGGTTTTCTGGCAGGTTTGCGATGGTAGTTTTTTGTTGACTCTGCTGGGTGGCATTGTGCTGAGCATTGCCACCATGGCATCGGCGATCAGCTACTTACTGGCCACTTATCCGATCTTGCTGTGGAGTTTTTTCTTCGGACTGATTCTGGCCTCTGTGTGGCACGTCGGGCGTGAAGTTCGCCAGTATCATTGGCGCCTGGTGCTGCCTTTATTGGCGGGGACGGCCTTTGCCTGGTGGATAACCAGCTTGCCGGCTATGGCCGCCGAACCTTCGGCGCTCATGTTTCTGTTCGCTGGAGCTATCGCTATTTGTGCGATGATTCTACCGGGCATTTCCGGCAGTTTTATTCTGGTCATCATGGGCATGTACCTGCCAGTGCTCAGTGCTATAAAAGGCTTTGACGTTGCGTTGTTGTTACTGTTTGTTGGCGGCTGCGCGGCGGGTCTTTTTTCCATTGCTCGTATCATCACCTGGGCCTTTGACCGTTTTCACGACGGTGTTCTGGCACTGTTGATCGGATTTATGCTGGGCGCGCTGAACAAGGTTTGGCCCTGGAAAGAAACTCTGAGCTGGCGGATCAACAGCGCCGGAGAGCAGGTGCCCGTGCACGAAATCAGCATTAGCCCGGCGCTGTTTGCTGAACTGACCGACCTGAATCCACTCGTTTTCCAGGCCTTGCTGATGGCCGTGGCGGGCATTCTGATGGTGCTGGTGGTGGAGTGGTTGGGGTTGCGCTTTGCCGGGCGCAAGCGCTCTTGAATGTTACGAAATGTAAGAAGTCCTGTTCCCCCGGGTAACACCAGTGCCCGTCAATCCTGTTGCGCCAGTTTGAAAAATCATCGCAACAAGAGTTGCTTACAGCGAATATCCCGAAACTACTTAGACACCGGCGCGAGCTTGCATTATTGTTGAGCTGAATTTTTCATAACCGCATCGGTACCTATGTCGTGATTTTCCAGCCTCGCGTTTTATTCAACTATCCGGCCGCAACCCTGTTGTGGTTGACGTTGATGCTGAGCGGTTGCAATACAGCGGCGCTTTACCAGGACGATATTTATAACCCCCCGGTGTATTGGGGCCAGCACATGGTCAAGTCCGGTGAAACGCTGTACGGCATTGCCTGGCGCTACGGTCGCGATTATCGAGAGTTGGGCAACGCCAATGGTTTGCGAGCACCCTGGACCATTCGAGCGGGCCAGGTGTTGCGTCTTGACAAGCGTGGCCGAGCGCCCGCTACAGCCGTTGCAGGGGCTGGGGCCAAGCGCAACGCAACGGCGGTAACGAGCAGCAGCGCCCGAACTCCCAAGCCCACCAGGCAACCTGCAATTACCCGAAAGCCTGACACAAGCGCACCTCTGGCGTCGCAGACCCAGACCGTTGCCGATATAAAATGGCGATGGCCTCACTCTGGCACTGTAATTGCTAACTTTTCAGCATCGGGGAAAGTCAACAAAGGGATTGATATTGCCGGAAAATCCGGCGACTCTGTACGGGCGGCGGCTGGCGGAAGTGTGGTCTATGCCGGCAGCGGTTTACTGGGTTATGGCAACCTTGTCATCGTTAATCACAGCGAGCAGTATCTCAGCGCTTATGGGCACAATCGTAAAATACTGGTCAAAGAAGGGGAGAACGTTCAGGCTGGTCAGATAATTGCTGAATTGGGCAACAGCGGCGCAGATCGGCCAATGTTGCATTTTGAAATACGAAAAAATGGTAACCCAGTAAATCCAGCATATTATTTACCAGCGCGGTAGACTAGGTGACACTACGTAAAAGCACGTACACGCACATAAAATAATAATGAAACAACAGCGGCCAGGGTGGCCATGAATAGATGTCCTGAATACGACCACGAGAATAGAACGGCACGTCCGACTTAACAAACAAAACACGGGCGCTGTCCAGGATCATTTAGAGGCGGGGCAAACAGAATGTCACAATATCAGGAAGACTTGATTGTCGATCGCGTCGAACAGTCCGAAGACGCTGAAAAGAAAATACCAAGATCTGGGGATACAGCCTCACCGCGTAAGGTTGCGATCAAAGCAGCTGCGAAACCTGCAAGTCGTTCGGCGAGCAGTCGTTATTACAGCAGTAGCAAACAGCTGGACGCCACACAGCTTTACCTCAACGAAATAGGCTTTTCGCCTCTGCTTACCCCTGAAGAAGAAGTGTACTTTGCACGTCTGGCCCGAAAAGGCGAGGAATCAGGTCGTAAGCGCATGATTGAAAGCAACTTGCGGCTGGTTGTAAAAATCGCTCGGCGCTATGTGAATCGCGGCCTGACCCTGCTCGACTTGATTGAAGAGGGTAACCTTGGTTTGATTCGCGCGGTCGAGAAGTTTGATCCAGAGCGCGGGTTTCGCTTCTCTACCTATTCTACATGGTGGATTCGCCAAACCATCGAACGCGGCATCATGAATCAGACCCGCACTATTCGCCTGCCTATTCACGTGGTGAAAGAACTCAACCTGTATCTGCGGGCAGCCCGCGAACTGACCCAGCAACTGGACCACGAGCCCACAGCTGAAGAAATTGCCCGTAAGGTCGACAAACCGGTTAAAGACGTTAAGCGTATGCTCGGGCTGAACGAGCGCGTTGCTTCCATGGACACGCCCATTGGCGCCGGCGGTGAAAAATCCCTGCTGGATACGGTCGCCGACGAAGGTGCATCAGACCCCGCCGATGTGCTGCAGGACAACAACATTTCGGCCTGCCTGCAACAGTGGATTGACCAGCTCAGCGAAAAACAGCAGGAAGTGCTGGCCCGCCGTTTTGGCCTTCGTGGCTATCCTGTTAGTACGCTGGAAGAAGTCGGGCAGGAAATCGGGCTTACCCGCGAACGAGTGCGCCAGATTCAGGTGGAAGCTCTACGTAGGCTGCGCGAAATTCTGGAAAAAGAGGGGCTTACCGGAAATCTTCTATTTCAGTAGCAATAAGGCTGCCAGCGCCGCTCAGGTGATGGCAGCCGAGCCTGATTCTGCATCAGCAATCAGTAATCAGTAATCATAGATAGTCGCGTTTATCCTTGAACTCGCACAAATCTTCAATAAGACAGGCTCCGCACCGAGGCTTACGGGCGATGCAGGTATAGCGCCCGTGCAGAATAAGCCAGTGATGGGCATCCAGCAAAAACTCCTGAGGCACCAGCTTTATCAGGCGCTTTTCAACTTCCAGCACGTTCTTGCCCGGAGCAATACCGGTACGATTTGATACCCGAAATATGTGGGTGTCTACTGCCATGGCGATTTGACCAAAAGCGGTGTTCAACACCACATTGGCGGTTTTGCGGCCAACACCGGGTAATGCTTCCAGTTCTTCCCGGGTTCGCGGTACCTGGCTTGCGTGGCGGTCGATCAGCGCGCGGCAGGTTTTTATCACGTTTTCGGCTTTGCTGTTAAACAGACCAATGGTTTTTATGTATTCCTTAAGGCCATCCACGCCCAAGGCAAAAATGGCCTCCGGGGTGTTCGCCACCGGATACAGTTTATTGGTGGCTTTGTTCACGCCCACATCGGTGGCCTGCGCCGACAGAATCACCGCAATCAGCAATTCAAAATCGGAACTGTAGTTCAGTTCGGTGACCGGCTTGGGGTTTTCCTCCCGCAAACGGCTGAAAATTTCTGTGCGTTTCTGTTTGTTCATTAAGAAATAGTTCCGGTAACTCGCACCCGTTTACTGCCGGCGCTGACCGTTTCAACTTGCGCAGCTTTGCGTTTTTCTTCAATGCGACTGTCGATCACGTTTTTCAGTGCGATCAGCAGGCCCAAGCCTATAAACGCGCCAGGTGGCAACATCATAAACAGCATGTTGGGGTAATCTGCAAACGGGCGCAGTGTCCAGTCGGCGGCTATGGGCCCCAGCAGAAGGTGCATGTCCGCAAACAGCGTGCCCTGGCCAACCAGTTCGCGCATGGCGCCCAGCAGCACCAGCACCGCCATAAAACCGAGTCCCATCATGGCACCGTCGAGCAGTGCGATCCCTGGCGGATTACGTGAGGCAAAGGCATCGGCGCGGCCCAGAATGGCACAGTTGGTGACAATCAACGGGATGAAGATACCCAGAATCTGATATAGCTCGTAAGTGTATGCTTGCATCAGCAGTTCGGCGCAGGTTACAAACGAGGCGATGATCATCACAAACGCCGGCAGGCGAACCGATTCGTTGACAAAGTTTCGTATCAGCGATACCGCCAGATTCGAACCCATCAATACCAGCAGTGTGGCCAGGCCTAACCCCAGTGCGTTTACCACGGTGCTGGTCACCGCCAGCAACGGGCACAGCCCCAGCACCTGCACTAGTGCAGGATTATTGCTCCAAAGACCGTCGCGAATAACCTCGCGTGATGTTTTTGTTGCCATGGCAATTAGTGCTCCGGCTCGGAAAAATGACTGGCAACGGCATTGCGTTGTTTGCGGTTGCCACGCTCGACGGGCAAGCCAAGGCTCTGGCGAATTTCGGCTTGGTGTTTGCGCACGTACACCAGGGTTTTGTGAACCGCTTTGACCACCGCCCTGGGAGTAATCGTGGCGCCGGTGAACTGGTCAAATTCGCCGCCGTTCTTTTTTACATTCCACTGTTTACCCGGCGTATTGGCCAGTGAACGGCCGTTAAATTGGTAAACCCAATCCGATTTTCGGGTTTCTATGCGATCCCCCAGCCCCGGTGTTTCATGGTGGCCGGTCACCCGCACACCCAATAATTCGCCGGACGGAGTCATGCCCACCAACAGGTTGATGTCGCCAGAATAGCCGTCGGTGGCCGTGACGGGAATGATAAAGCCCACCAGATCGCTTTGCTGTCGGGCTACCCAGGCGTTGGGCGCTTCCCCACTGTGAAGAACAGCAGCGTCTGGCAGGCTGATGGTGTCATTCAGCATGTCATTGCTATGGGTGCTTTCAGGAATGATCTCGAACAGCGCCGCGGCTTCGGCCCGCGCCGCCTGCTCGGCAATACGCTCCTTGGTGACTGCCTGGGTCAGGGCAATAGTGCCACCGGTAATCACCGCGAATAGGCCAAGGCCGATGGCGCTGCGACTGATGGATTGAACCATGGTTGCCATAAAATCAGCCCTGTTTCCGGGTGGGTAAACCGCGTCGGGCCTTGTGATGACCGTAGGTGCGTGGTGGTGTGTAGTAGTCAATAAACGGCACCGCAAAGTTCATTAGCAACACGCTGAAAGCTACGGCGTCTGGGTAGTTGCCCCAGCTGCGTATCAGGTAAATCAGTACGCCAATGCCCACGGCATAAATCAGTTTGCCTTGGTGGCTGGTGGCTGCCGATACTGGATCGGTGGCGATGAAGAATGCCCCCAGCATGGTACCACCGGCCAGCAGGTGCAGCGACAGCGGTGCATATTGATCGGCGTTGGTGCCAAACAGCAGGCTCATGGCGACCAGCCCACCCAAAAACCCGACAGGTATGTGCCAGCTGATAATACGCAGAGCCAACAACACCAGGCCCCCTGCCAGGAAAGCAGCATTCACCCATTCCCAGCCGCGAGCGACAAAACTGCCAAACGTGGGGTGAGCCGTAATTTCCGCGGCGGTGTGGCTGCCCACCTTGTGTTTGTATTCGTCCAGCGGGGTGGCCATGGTCCAGCCATCAACGGCGGTTTGCTGGCCCGAGGCGATGGCGCTGAGGGTTTCACCAAACCCGGGTGCGTCCTGCCATAGGCCGGCCGGTGCGGCCCAGTTGGTGGTCATCGCCAGCGGAAATGAAATCAGCACCAGGGCGTAACCCACCATGGCAGGGTTGAACGGATTGGAACCCAGGCCGCCGTAAAGCTGTTTTGCCACCACAATGGCGCTAAAAACCGCCACCGCAGAAACCCACCAAGGTGCAAATGGCGGCAGCGACAGGCCCAGCAGCAGGCCGGTTACGGCCGCGGTGTTGTCTTTCAGGAAAAACCCGATGGGCTTGCTCCGCCATTTTAAAATGGCGGCTTCAGTAGCCAGCGCCAGCGCGATGCACCAGACCACGTTGATCAGATTACCCCAGCCAAAAAATACCGTTTGCGCCAGCAGCCCCGGTACTGCGGCGATAATCACCCACAGCATTACCCGCGACGTTGGGCGGGCCCGATGGGCGTGGGGGGAAGACTGTTGCACAAGCGCCATGAAGTTTAAGCCTGTTGGGGAGTCGTTTGAGCGTCATCAATCGCTCGCTGTGCGCGCCTGACCCGCTCGATATTTTTGTCAACGGCGCGTTCGAGCTTGTCTACGTTGGGCGCCTTGCCACTGCGAGCGTCTTCCAGCATGCTCTGCATTTTTTCCAGTTTGGCTTGGGCCTGACTCAGCTGTTGTTCCAGTTCTTTTATGCTGGGCACTGGCTCAATGGCAGGAATTTTGCCAGCATTTGCAGGTGCGAAGGTTTCAGGCGGCGCTGTGTCTTCTATTGATGGCAATGTTGAAGATTGTGTTGAGGGCTTGATGCGCTCAGCGCTGGCAGCCGCGGCTTTGGCCTTTTTACGGGCCAGAGCTTGCTCTACCAGGGCAGATTTGCCCGCGCGTTCGTCGGCTACCGTGCCGTTCTGAATCATGGTCCGGGCGTCGGCTGTTTTCTGCTCCTGAGCTTCAACCGCGGCCAGTGCCCGGTCCTTGCGGCGCTGATCTTTTTCCTGCTGTTCGCGATCAAGGCGCTGCTGGCGAGCTTCAAAGCGCACGCGAGCACGGCCAGATTTTTGCTGTTCGGCGCGCTGCAGGCGAATTTCACCTTTGGCAAAGCGGTAATACTGCACCAGAGGAATGGAACTTGGGCACACGTAGGAGCACGCGCCGCACTCAATGCAGTCAAACAGATTCAGGTGTTCTGCTTTCTCAAATTCTGTGGCTTTGGCGTGCCAGAACAATTGCTGGGGTAAAAGCTCCATTGGACAGGCCTCGGCGCAATGGCCGCAGCGAATGCACGGCTGTTCCGGCGCTGGTGTGGGCAGTTCGCTGGCGCTGGCGGCGATTACGCAGTTGCTGGTTTTTATCAGCGGAATGCCCGGGCTTGGCAGCGTATAACCCATCATCGGGCCGCCTAGCACCAGGCGCGACAGGCGCTGTTTGTCCACACCGGCGCAGGCCAGCAAATGGCTGGCCGGGGTGCCGATCAATACCTCAAAGTTGCCGGGTTCGGCCAAGGCTTCGCCGGTGGCCGTTATTACTCGAGAGATCAGTGGTTTGCCTTGCAAGATAGCATCGGCCACGGCCACCGCGGTGCCGATGTTCTGGCACATCACGCCGATATCGGCGGGTATACCGCCGCTGGGTACTTCCTGGCCGGTCAGAATCTGGATCAGCTGTTTCTCACCGCCTGAAGGGTACTTGGTAGGAATTACCGCAATCTCGGTTTTGCTGCCCTCTGCCGCTTGACGCATGGCGGCAATGGCTTCGGGTTTGTTTTCTTCAATACCGATCACCACCCGCTCCGGGCGCAGCAGCCAGGCCATTATGCGCAGCCCGGTCATTACCTGGTCTGCTTTCTCGCGCATGGTCATGTCGTCGGCGGTAATGTAGGGCTCGCATTCGGCGCCGTTGAGAATCAGGGTGTCGACTTTGCGGTCTACAGACGGCCGCAGTTTGATGTTGGTTGGAAAACCGGCGCCGCCCAGGCCCACAATGCCGGCCTGACGAATCAGCGCCAGCACCTGATCACGCTCCAGTTTGCGATATTCTGGCTGCGGCACCAGCTCGCACCAGCGCTCCTCGCCATCCGGTATCAGCACCACGCAGGTGTCGCTCATACCCGACGGGTGCGGCACGGGCTCCAGGGAAATACGCTCAACGATGCCTGACGTGGGCGCGTGCACTGGTACGCCCATGCCGTTGCCTACCTGGGCGATGACTTCACCTTTCAGCACCTTTTGCCCAGGCTCGACAATACAGCGCGCAGGCTCGCCAATGTGCTGTTGCAACGGCAGTATCAATTTCGCGGGTAAGCCCGCGGGGCGGATGGGCCGACTGTTGGATTGGCTTTTATTTTCTGGCGGGTGTATGCCGCCGCCAAAGTTCCACAGCTGGGTCATAACAGGCTCGCTTCGCGGGTTTCTGCCTGGCTGTCGGTGGCAATCACGCGGGCATCGGTAGCGCTGGGCACTTCATTTGGTGCCTTATCCAGTACGACAGGCGGTGCCCAGGTCCAGCTGCGGATGTCCGGTTCGATGACGATCATGTCGATACAGTCAACCGGGCAGGGCTCCACGCACAAATCACAGCCGGTGCATTCGCTTTCTATCACTGTGTGCATGTGTTTTGCGGCGCCCAGAATGGCGTCTACGGGGCAGGCCTGGATGCACTTGGTGCAGCCAATGCATTCGTCTTCGCGAATCACGGCTACCCGCTTGGCTTGGGCAGCGCCGTGTTCGGCGTCCAGAGGTTGGGGTTCTACGTCCAACAGGTCGGCCAGGGCGTTGATGGTGGCTTCACCGCCCGGCGGGCACTTGTTGATGGCTTCGCCGTTGTTGATGGCTTCAGCATAGGGTCGGCAGCCGGGAAAACCACACTGGCCGCACTGGGTTTGCGGCAAAAGCGCATCTATCTGATCGACCAGCGGGTTGCCTTCTACCTTGAAGCGCTCGGCGGCAAAGCCCAGCAGGGCCCCAAACACGGCGGCCAGGCCTAATAAAACGGCAACTGCGATGACGATATTTGTCCACATAAGCCAAGGACTCCGTTACACGCTGACCAGGCCGGTAAAACCTAAAAACGCCAGGGCCATGAGCCCCGCGGTCACCATACCGATGGCTGCGCCGCGAAAGGCAACGGGCACATCGGATACCGCGATGCGCTCGCGCATGGCGGCAAAAAAAATCAGCACCAGGGAAAACCCAAGTGCGGCACCAAACCCATAAAGCAACGATTCGACGAAATTGTTGTTGCGGTTCAGGTTTAGCAGGGCCACACCCAACACCGCACAGTTAGTGGTAATCAGTGGCAGAAAAATGCCCAGCACCCGGTACAGCAGGGGGCTGGTTTTGCGTACCACCATTTCAGTGAACTGCACCACCACCGCTATCACCAAAATGAAGGTGATGGTTTTCAAAAACGCCAGATTCAAAGGCTCTAATAAATAGGTGTACGCCAGATAGCTGCACACCGACGACAATGTCAGCACAAAGGTGGTCGCCAGCGACATGCCCATGGCGGTTTCCAGTTTGCCGGACACCCCCATAAACGGGCACAGGCCCAGAAACTGAACCAGTACGAAATTGTTGACCAGTATGGTACTGACCAATATCAGCAGGTACTCGGTCATGTTCGTTTCGGGCCTCGCTGGCTGCTCACAATTTAGGGCTTACGACTTAATAGCACTTACATTATCCGCATGCCGGGTGTGGCGCCGGAGTCTGGCGACAGAATAAAGATGTCTTTGCCGCCGGGGCCAGCTGCCAGCACCATGCCTTCGGACAGGCCGAATTTCATTTTGCGGGCTTTCAGGTTGGCGACCATCACGGTTAAACGGCCTTCCAGTTCTTCGGGCGCGTAGGCTGACTTAATACCAGCAAACACGTTGCGTTCGCCATGTCCCACGTCAAGTGTCAGGCGTAACAGCTTGTCGGCGCCCTGTACGTGCTCGGCTTTGATGATTTTGACCACCCGCAGGTCCACCTTGGCGAAGTCGTCAAACTCGATTTCCGGGCTAATGGGCTCCAGTGGTGTTTCTGGCGCGGCTTCTGCCGGCGCTTCAGCCGCCGGCAGCTGTTCTTTCGAGGCATCGAGCATTTTTTCGATCTGCGCCATGTCCACCCGGCTCATCAGCGGCTGAAACTTGTTGATGCCGTGATCTTGCAGCAGCTCGGCGCGGTTGTTCCAATCGAGCTTGGCGTTCAGGAAAGCTTCCGAGGCGTCAGCGGTTTTTGGCAGCACCGGCGCAAGGTAGGTCATCAATAGGCGGAACATGTTCAGCGCGTTGGTGCAGATGGCCTGAAGCTTTTCGTCTTCGCCTTCCTGCTTGGCCACTACCCAGGGTTGTTCGTCGTTGACGTACTGATTGGCAATATCCGCCAGTTCCATGATGCGGCGCATGGCGCGGCCGAACTCGCGGTTTTCGTAGTAACCGGCCAGCTCTTCGCCGGCGTTGATGAATTCGTTGAGCTTGTCGATCTCGGTGACTTGTCCCAGTTTGCCGTCAAAACGCTTGCTGATAAAGCCGGCGCTGCGGCTGGCTATGTTAACCACCTTGCCCACCAGATCCGAGTTTACCCGGGCGGCAAAATCGTCCAGGTTCAAATCCATGTCATCAACGCCGCCGGTGAGTTTGGCCGCAAAGTAATAGCGCAGGTACTCCGGATTCAGGAAGTCCAGATAGGTGCGGGCCATGATAAAGGTGCCGCGGGATTTGGACATTTTTTTGCCATTAACGGTCACAAAACCGTGCGCCCAAACCGCGGTGGGCGTGCGGAAACCGGTGTCGTGCAGAATAGCCGGCCAGAACAGGGCGTGAAAATTGATGATGTCCTTGCCGATGAAGTGGTAAACCTCGGCGCTGGAGTCGGCTTTCCAGAAGTGTTCGAAATCGATGCCTTCGCGGACGCACAGGTTTTTGAAGCTGGCTAAATAGCCGATGGGTGCGTCCAGCCACACATAAAAATATTTGCCCGGCGCGTCGGGCACTTCAAAGCCGAAGTAGGGCGCGTCACGGCTGATGTCCCAGTCGTGCAGGCCAGCGTCCAGCCATTCAGCCAGCTTGTTGGCTACCTGCGGCTGCAGGGTACCGCTGCGAGTCCATTTGGCCAGGAAGTCGGCAAAATCCGGCAGTTTGAAGAAAAAGTGCTCGGATTCTTTTTCGATGGGTGTGGCGCCTGACACCGCCGAACGAGGGTTGATCAGCTCGGTGGGTGAGTAGGTGGCACCACAGACTTCGCAGTTATCGCCGTACTGATCGTCGGTTTTACACTTGGGGCAAGTGCCCTTGATAAACCGGTCGGCCAGAAACATGTTTTTTTCAGGGTCGAACGATTGGGTAATTGTGCGAGTCGCAATGTGCTCGTTCTGCTGCAGTTGACGGTAGATAAACTCTGAAAACTGGCGGTTCTCGTCAGAATGGGTGGTGTAGTAATTGTCAAATCGGATCAGGAAGTCGCCAAAGTCTTGCTGATGTTCCTGGCGAATGCGGTCAATCAACTGCTCGGGGGTAATACCTTCCCGCTCGGCGCGGAGCATAATGGCGGTGCCGTGAGCATCGTCGGCGCAAACGTAATAACAAGTATGGCCGCGCAGTTTCTGGTAACGCGACCATATATCAGTCTGGATGTATTCCAGCAAATGGCCCAGGTGGATGGGGCCGTTGGCATAGGGCAGGGCGCTGGTGACCAGAATGTCCCGTTTTTGCTTCGCACTCGCTTGCGTCATGGTTGAGCTTGAACCTTTGCTGGAATTGAATGTAGGCCGCGAATCGACAAAACACCCCCGCGCGGATTTGCGCACGGAACGCGAGCATTCTGTATGGCCAGAATTGGGTACAAATGATACCTTCCACGCAGAATTTTTTCATCCGAAACCCCGTTTAAGTGCCGCATTACTGGCTTGAACTCTTTCTGTGCTGCCCCTAAACTCTCCCGGAGTGATGTTATGACCACGATTTCCCGCCAGGCCCTGGAAGCAGCCATTCGCGAATACCGCGATCCGTACCTTGAAAAAGACCTGTACGAGCTGGATGCGGTAAAGAAGCTGGACGTGGACAAGCGCGGCAAAGTCACCTTGATGGTCGAGTTGCCTTATCCGTCCAAAGGCATAGCCGGGGCTTTGAGGCAGCTGGTTGGGAATGCGCTGGAATCGGTTGAAGGTGTGGAAAGCTCGGACATTCACGTGGCCCAAAAAACCCACGCCTACAAAGCCCAGAAAGAATTGCCATCGATTCCCGGGGTTAAAAACATTATTGCTGTGGCTTCCGGTAAAGGCGGCGTGGGCAAATCCACCACTGCGGTGAATCTGGCTCTGGCGCTGCAGCACGAAGGCGCCCGGGTGGGCGTGCTGGATGCCGATATTTACGGCCCCAGCGTCGGTATGATGCTGGGCGTGCCGGATGGCCAGAAGCCGGAGGTGCAGGAGCAAAAGTACTTTATTCCCATTGAAGCCCACGGTTTGAAAACCAGTTCCATGGCGTATCTGGCTAACGACAAAACTCCGATGATCTGGCGTGGCCCAGTGGTCACAGGTGTTCTTATGCAGCTGCTGCAGCAGACTCTGTGGGGCGAATTGGACTATCTAATCGTGGATATGCCGCCGGGCACCGGTGATATCCAGTTGACGCTGGCGCAAAAAGTACCGGTAACCGGCGCGGTGATCGTCACTACGCCGCAGAATATTGCCGTGATGGACGCTCAGCGCGGTATTGAAATGTTCCGCAAAATGGACATACCGGTGTTGGGTGTGGTGGAAAATATGAGTGTGCACATCTGCAGTAACTGCGGCCATAAAGAAGCGTTGTTTGGCGCCGATGGCGGAGCGCGTATTGCCGATGACTACGACACCGTATTGTTGGGTCAGTTGCCACTGCACAAAACCGTGCGCGAGCAAACCGATGGTGGCAAGCCCACGGTGGCCGCAGAGCCGGATTCGGAAGTGGCGCGGCGCTATCTGGACATTGCCCGCCGAGTGGGGGCGGAGTTGTCAAAGCGTGAACGCAATTTAAGCGGCGCTATTTCCAGCGTGTCGGTCACCGGCCATTGGAATTCGCACTAAAACTGGCCAACAGTTAAACTGTCGCCCTTTATAACTCCGGGATATGAGAAACCAGCATGAGCATTAAACCCGACAAGTGGATTCGCCGCATGGCGCAGCAACACAGCATGATCGAGCCCTTTGAGCCCGGCCAGGTGCGTGAATCGGAAAAGGGCCGGGTCATTTCCTACGGTACCTCCAGCTATGGCTACGACGTGCGTTGCAGCAACGAGTTCAAAATCTTCACCAACGTGCATTCCGCCACGGTAGACCCGAAGAATTTTGACGAAAACAGCTTTGTTAACATTACCAGCGACGTCTGTATTATCCCGCCCAACTCGTTTGCGCTGGCGCGTACTGTGGAATATTTTCGCATTCCCCGCAGTGTGCTGACCATCTGCCTGGGCAAGTCCACTTATGCCCGCTGCGGCATTATTGTCAACGTCACTCCGCTTGAGCCAGAGTGGGAAGGCCAGGTGACATTGGAATTTTCCAACACCACCAACTTGCCGGCAAAAATTTACGCCAACGAAGGGGTGGCGCAGATGCTGTTTTTCGAGGCTGACGAAGTGTGTGAGACCAGCTATAAAGACCGGGGCGGCAAGTACTTGGGCCAAACCGGCGTAACGCTGCCGCGCACATGAACGCCAATCAGTTTTTGAAAGCAGTACAGCAGCTACAGGGCTGGCGCGAATGTGCGTTTTTGCTGTCGCTGGCCGAGCGGGCGTTTCCCAATTACGCCCTGTTTGCCGACGCCATGGAACTGAAAACCGGCGCCAAAATGCGCCAGATTCTGGATGCGGGATGGAATCTGTTAAAGCCAGAGGCCATAGAGACTGCCATTCCCCAGTGGCTGCGCAAGCTAGAAGCGCTGTCGCCAGACGTTGAGGATTACGACGCCTACGGCGTTTACCCCGCATATGACTTCTGCCAGTTGCTGGAACAGGCGCTGTTGAACCGGCTGAATCCTGGCAAGCATAGGGCGACAGAGGCTTCACAGCTTGCCACGGCCACAGTGATGAGTTTTGTTGAGGTTTCGGAAGCCGAAGAACTAAGCGAAGACGAGCTGGTGCGCCTGCTGGACCAGCATCCTCTGATGAAAGAGGATAAGTTGTTCCAGCGTGATCTGGTGCTGGAGTTAAAGCGCCAGCGTGTGCCGCGGCAGGACTTTATCGATACCCTGCGGCAGCGCGCGGAAAATGAAGGCGTTAGCAATCTGGGCATTTCACTGTCCGATTAACATTGACTGAATAACCTTGACCGAATAAAACCGCTCAACCAACGCTGTTCAATTAACGGACGGGATCTGATGAAACTCTCTGCGTTTGGCCAGAAATTTACGGCGGATGCCGGTATTACCTCGTTGATGGACGATTTAGGCAATGCCATGGCCTCGGGTGATGACCTGATCATGATGGGCGGCGGCAACCCCGGCCATATTCCTGAGATACAGCAGCGGGTTCGGGAGATTCTGGTTCAGATCAGCCAGAGTGACGCCGATATGCGTCGTCTGGTGGGCGTTTATGATCCCCCTCAGGGCGAAAAGCAGTTTATCGCCGCGTTGGCCAAATTGTTGAGCCGTGAGTACGGCTGGGACCTGACCAGCGAGAACATTGCGCTCACCAACGGCAGCCAGGCAGCCTTCTTTATGCTGTTCAATATGTTCGGTGGCGACTATGGCGATGGCGTGCACAAACACATTCTATTGCCGCTGGCGCCAGAATACATCGGTTACGCCGACGCCGGCATAGACGCGGATCTGTTTCACGCAGTACAGCCTGACATCTCCTTCACCGACGCCCACGAGTTCAAATACCGGATTGATTTTGACGCGGTAGAAGTGACCGGCGAAACCGGCGCTATTTGTGTGTCCAGGCCAACCAATCCCACCGGTAACGTGATCACCGACGACGAGCTGGCGCAACTGGAAACCCTGGCGCGGCGCCAAAACATCCCGCTGATTGTGGATGGTGCCTACGGCACGCCGTTTCCCAGCCTGTTGTTTACTGAAGCCAAACCAATCTGGAACGAACAGATCATTCTGTGCCTGAGCCTGTCCAAGCTAGGTTTGCCTGCGGCCCGCACCGGTATCGTGATTGCTGCGGCACCTACCATCAAGGCGCTGGCGGGCATTAATGCGATCATGAATCTGGCTACCGGGAGCTTTGGTGCCATGCTGGCGGAGCCGTTGGTGCGCTCGGGGGAGATCTTGACCCTAAGCCGTGACGTGGTATGCCCGTTCTACAAGGCCAAAATGCAGCGCGCCGTGGCAGCGTTCACCGGGGCCATGGACGATGCGCCTTGCCGCTGGTATATCCACAAACCCGAGGGCGCGATGTTCCTGTGGCTGTGGTTTCCGGATTTACCGATTACCAGCCTGGAACTGTATCAGCGCTTGAAGCTTCGCGGTGTGCTGGTGGTGTCTGGCCATTACTTTTTCCCGGGACTGCCTGAGGACGGCTGGAAACATCGCAACGAGTGTCTTCGGGTAACCTACTCCCAGGACGACGAACGGGTTGCAGAAGGGCTGCGAATTATTGCCGAAGAAGTTAAAGCGGTATGGGTAGAAGCTGAAGCTGCGGACTGATGCCCGCAGCCCAGGCCCATATTAGAGCTGTTTTATGCTTTTCAGGTTGAGCTCGTAGCGGCTGCCATCAGGCTCGGTTTGCAGCAATTGCACCAACATGTGGTCGAATTTCGGGGCGAACCACATCAGTGTCTCCCGCTTGGCGCCTTCGCCCCTCAGTTTTTCCACCGTCAGAGCGTTCATCTCGCCTTGAGGTGTTTCGATCGGCCCCTCGTTAATAACTGCAAACTTTTCCTTGTCCAGCCGGCCGTGGCGTACGTAGCGGTACTCCATTTCCCGTTTTCCGGCCTTGATGTCTTGGTGCAACTGCAACTGATAGCCCAGTGGGTCCAGCAGGCCGGGGCTAAGGACGACTTCGAATGCTTTATCCTTATAGCGGCCGGTCGCAAGATTTTGCTTCCAGTCAAAGTCGATGGATTCTTCACGGTCGCGAATCAGCAAACCTGAGAGCTTATAGCGGTAGCGCAAAGGAATGACCTGACCGTCCTGCCACTTTAGAACCACCGATTCTTCAATATCGGCTACAAACGATTTTACCGAGGTGCGATAAAGCCAAACGCCGTTATTCTGATCACTCAGAATGCGTTTTGCGCTGCCGCTCAAGGTAATACCCTGCTCGATAGACGCGGAAAAAGAAGCCTCGAAAGGCGTTAGCCTGGGGGCCCCTGAAGATTCGCCATCCACGTCAGCCAGCGCAGGCGCGACAAAGACAATCAGGCACACCGACAAGGCCAAATTGAGCAGCAGGGATAAACCCGTAAAAGCGGATTCAGCCAGGGATTTTTTCTGCATGACAGCCTCCTCAGGTACAGCGTTCGGGCGATTAGTTTGCGGGCAATACCAAAGGCCCGGGCAGCGCCTGGCCATCAAACAAAACCCGTTCAGCCCCCAGTTGCACGCGGCCTTCACAGCACCAACGAACCACAATAGGATAAAGCACATGCTCCTGAGTCTGCACCTTCAGCGCCAGGGTTTCAGCGTTATCGTCCGGGCCCACTGGGATCTGGGCCTGGGCAATAATCGGCCCGCCATCCAGTTCTTCAGTGACAAAGTGCACAGACGCGCCGTGCATTTTGTCACCGGCATCCAGGGCGCGCTGGTGGGTCTTCAGGCCGGTGTATTTTGGCAGCAGCGAGGGGTGAATGTTCAGCAGCTGGCCGCGGAAGGCGCGCACAAAACCCTCCGTCAGAATGCGCATAAAACCGGCCAGCACAATCAGATCCGGGTTGTGGCGGCGGATTTCCTGCATGAGAGCACCGTCGAATTCATCGCGACTGCCGTAGTGGCCGTGCTCAATCACAAAGGTGGGAATGTTGGCATGGGCCGCTCTCGCCAACGCTGGCGCCTTGGCCTGATTACTGCCAACCGCCACTATGTCAGCCGGGTAGTCACGCTCGCGACTGGACTCGATCAGCGCCTGCAGGTTGCTGCCCTGGCCCGATACCAGTATCAGAATCTTCGGGCGCGGTGACGGATTCGCTTTCATTTCGCCAGCAGCCCTGGCTGATAGCTTACAACGCTGTCGGCCTGGCGGTCCGAGGCGGCTTCAATCGTACCAAGATGCCATGCCTTTTCGCCCATGGCATTGAGTGTGTCCAGTGTCAGCGACAGTTGGTCCTGCGGGACGCAGAGCACCATGCCAATGCCGCAGTTAAACGTGCGGTACATTTCCTCAGTGGCCACGCCGCCGGCGTCTTTCAGCCATTGGAACACCGGCGGTAGCTGCCAGCTGGCGGTATCAATTGTGGCTACGGTGCCTTTGGGTAGCACGCGGGGTATGTTCTCGGGGAGGCCACCGCCGGTAATGTGTGACAGAGCGCGTACGTCAATATCGCGAATCAGCTTCAGCAGATTTTTGACATAGATGCGTGTCGGGGCCATCAGGGCCTCGGCCAGGGTGGTATCGCCCATTGGCTGGTTCAGATCGGCGTTGCTGACTTCCAGAATTTTGCGGATCAGCGAATAACCGTTGGAATGCGGGCCGGAAGAGCCAATCGCCAGCAGGGCATCACCCGGGCGCACGCGGCTGCCGTCAATAATGTCAGCGCGCTCGGTTATGCCAACACAAAATCCGGCAAGGTCGTAGTCGTCACCTTCGTACATGCCCGGCATCTCAGCGGTTTCGCCACCCACCAGCGCGCAGCCGGCCAGCTCGCAGCCTTCGCCAATGCCTTCAACCACGCTGGCAGCGACTTCTACGTTCAGTTTGCCGGTGGCGTAATAGTCCAGGAAGAACAGGGGCTCGGCGCCACCCACAATCAGGTCGTTCACGCACATAGCGACCAGGTCGATGCCGATGGTGTCGTGTTTTTGTAACTGCATGGCCAGGCGCAATTTTGTGCCTACGCCGTCGGTGCCGGACACCAGAACCGGCTCTTTATAGCCAGCAGGAATGGCAACCATGGCACCAAACCCACCCAGGCCGCCCAGCACTTCCGGGCGACGGGTGCGTGCCGCTGTCGCTTTAATGCGGTTGACGAGTTCATTGCCGGCGTCAATATCAACGCCTGCGTCGCGGTAAGTCAAAGAGGGCTTGTGTTCGCTCATGGAGGTGTAAACCGTTGGCCAGTGGGTCAAGGCGCGGATTTTAGCAGGTGCAGTGAAGGGTACCAACCGTAATTGCCACGATTCCGCCTCAAGGCTGGTGCGGCGCAGCGCTACTCAGGCCAGGGGGCTTGGTGTATCCTGTTTGATATCCATGCAATAGCCGGGTTTTTACATGCCTGAATTTCAAAAAAGCTCCGTGTCTAACGTTCAAAGATCAATCGAATTCAAAGCGTTGTCAGAGTTTTTCTGCAACCGCGTCGTTAACGCTCTGGCCCGTGTCAGGCAATCCGCTGTGCGCTGGGCGCTGGCGGCAATGTTGCTGCTGGCGGCTCAGGCTCAGGCGGTAACCGTGAACAATCTTTACTCTGCCAACGTGGCCCTGCAAGGCTCTGGACAAGAGGCGTTATCGGCGTCTTACAGCGCAGGGCTGCGCGAGGTGCTGGTGCGCGTTGCCGGCAGCCGTGGAGTATTGGAACGCGAAGGTATTGATGCGGTGCTTGGTACAGCCGAGTCCATGCTGACGTCGTACCAGGTTCTAAGTGCAGGCGCTGAAAGCCGGGTGCAGATGAGCTTTGGCGCGGTAGCGGTTACCCAGGCACTAGCCTCAATTCAGGCGCCGGTGTGGGGCGCCAACCGGCCACTGACATTGGCCTGGGTTGCGCTTGAAGAGCAGGGTGAAAGGGCATTGATTACCGATACCGGCCCTCTTGATGGTGCCAGCGCGGAGTTCCGCTCCGGTCTTGAAAACGCATCGCGGGTACGCGGCTTGCCGCTGGTTTTACCGGTGGCGGGGGCGGCAGGTAATCGCGAGTTGCTGTCGGATATCTGGGGCCAGTTTGTTAGCCGTGTACGCAGCACTTCCAATGATATTGGTCGTGATGTGATGGCGCTGGTGCGGGTTAGTCGCAGCGGTGATCAGTGGCGCGCAGGCTGGGTGATGGACGGCTTCAGCGCTGATAGCCCTGGGGAGCAAGTGGTGAGCGCTGACTCGCCGGCGGCCCTGGCGCAGGCTCTAGTCGATCGCTGGACCGAACTTTATGTTAGCCGTTACGGGGCAAGCGGAGGCGAGGCGGGCAAGCAACCCACGGTGGATTTAGTGCTGCAGGGCGTAACCGGACTGGCTGACTACGCCGAAGTAACCCGAGCCCTGGCGCAGATTAATGCTGTTGACAGCGCTGCACCGGTTGAAGTGAAAGGCAGTGAGCTAACCCTCCGCCTGACATTTTCTGGTGAGTTGGACCAGCTGCGTGAGTACATTATGCTGGATTCCCGCTTAGTGTCGCAGCCAGCAGCGGTTGGACCGTCTGAGGAACAGGCTTTGCAGGCGCTGTATCCGGTTCTGATCTATCGCTGGCAGCCTTCGCCGGTCCCGGCGGTGGTGCGTTAAGATCGATGTGAGGAGGGCGCTTTGAGCTTGCATCATTGGCGCTGGATTCCGAACGCCCTGACCTTTCTGCGTGTTGCGTTGATTGCTCCCTTCGCTATTGAGTTGCACGCAGGCAGCTATTCCACGGCATTGATTATTTTTACATTGGCAGCAGTGACTGACGGCGTGGACGGGTATCTGGCCCGCCGCTTTGACTGGCGCTCCCGCTTTGGCGCCATTGTCGATCCGCTAGCGGACAAAGCTTTGCTCATTACCGCCTATTTAATGCTGGCATTGGGTGGAGTGTTTCCTTTGTGGCTGTTTTTGCTGGTGCTGGGGCGCGATCTGTTAATTGTTTGTGGCGCGCTGATATTTCACTACGGAATCGGCAGATTCGAAATGGCTCCGAGCCTGATGGGCAAATTCAACACCGCGATTCAGATTTTTGCAGTGCTGCTGGCAATGCTGTTGCAGGTTATCACCATGGCGCCGCCATGGATAAACTCGGCGCTGGTCTGGCTGGTTGCTGTATTCACAGTGCTTAGCGGTGCGCACTATCTGCTCGCTTGGAGCTTACGGGCATGGAGGGCCAGGTTGTCGTGACAAATTCACAGCTGATTCTGGGTGTAAAATTACGTGATGATGCCCGCTTCGACAACTTCCACGGCGAGCGCAACGCGGCCGTGGCCGAGCGTTTGCAGCAGGCGTGTCAGCCTCCGGTAACGGTGCCAGTGGTGGTGCTGTGTGGCGATTCCGATACGGGCAAAAGCCACCTGTTACAGGCCTTGTGCCACTACGCTGAGAGCCAGTCGTTGTCAGCAGTTTGCATAAGCATTACCGAGCTGGGGCCGTTCGGACCAGATGCGCTGACTGGGCTGGAGCAATTTAACCTGGTGTGCCTAGATGATCTTGACAGCGTCGCTGGTCAGAACGGCTGGGAAGAGGCGGTTTTTCATCTTTACAACCGTATGCTGGATGCCGGCCACCAGCTGGTTGTGAGCTTGTCAGACGTGCCCGCGTCTTTACCGTTTATTTTGCCCGACTTGTCTTCCCGTCTCAGCCACGGCCTGACTCTGCAGCTGGGCATTTACCGGGATTCAGATCGCAAGCGCATTCTGATGGCCCGCGCAGAGCAGCGGGGCCTGGTGATGGCTGACGACGTTGCCGGATTTATTCTGCGCCGCGCTCCGCGGCGCCTGGGTGACTTGCTGGCCATTCTGGACTCGCTGGACGAAAATTCGTTGCAGGCTCAGCGCCGGCTGACCATTCCGTTTGTGAAAACCGTAATGAACTGGTAACGGCGGCCGCTATGAGCGAACGCCAACACACAAGTAAGGAGACAAGCGATGAGACGGGTGGTATTCAATCAGAAAGGCGGTGTCGGCAAGTCCAGTATTACCTGCAACCTGGCCGCAATCAGTGCAGCTCGCGGCAAGCGCACTTTAGTGGTTGATCTGGACCCCCAGGGTAATTCAACCCATTACCTGATGGGTCGGCCTGCCGCGGAGCTTGACAATAACGCGGCTGACTTGTTGGAGCAGACCTTGGCATTCACGGTGTTCAACCGGCGCCCGGAAGAGTCGTTTGTGCACGCAACGCCTTTTGAGAACCTGTGGGTGTTGCCTTCAAGTCCGGAGTTGGAATTTCTTGAACGCAAGCTTGAAGCCAAACACAAAATCTACAAACTGCGTGAAGCCCTGAAAAAGCTGGATCAACATTTCGACGACATTTACATCGATACCGCGCCGGCCCTGAATTTTTACACTCGTTCGGCGTTGATTGGCGCCCAGCGTTGCCTCATTCCGTTTGATTGCGATGACTT
This sequence comes from Marinobacter sp. LV10R520-4, assembly GCF_002563815.1. NCBI lineage: Bacteria > Pseudomonadati > Pseudomonadota > Gammaproteobacteria > Pseudomonadales > Marinobacteraceae > Marinobacter > Marinobacter sp. LV10R520-4. Next base: position 3,176,012 of record NZ_PDJM01000001.1, read on the forward strand.
CGCGCGCCAAGCGCTGTACGGCATCATTCACGAAATTCAGGAGCTGCAGGAGGACCACAACCCGGAGCTGAGCATTGAAGGTATTGTTGCCAATCAGTTCCAGGCCCGCGCTAGCCTGCCGGTCAAACTGTTGGCTGAATTGGAGCAGGAAGGTTTGCCGGTGCTGTCGGTACGCTTGTCCAGCTCGGTGAAAATGAAAGAGTCACACCAGTGTCATCAGCCGCTGATTCATATGGCACCGCGACACCCGCTGACCCAGCAGTTTGAAGATCTTTACCGGCTGCTTCACGGCGAACCACTGGCTGCCGACGCGGCGCTGACGGCGCAAGAATGAACCCCGCACTCGACACCCTAGGCCATGCCCACCAAGTTGCCGACCGCCTGCTGGCCATTGAAATTAAGCTGCGCCAGATGAATTGTTGGCAAAACGAGCCTCTGGCGGCGGGAAAGTACCTGAGCTGCGAACCGTTCTGCCTGGATACCATGAGCTTTGAACAGTGGCTGCAGTTTGTGCTTTTGCCGCGTCTGAAACAGCTGGTTGAAGACGATCAGCCGTTACCCACGGTCAGCGGCGTGGCGCCGATGGCAGAAGAGCACTATCGGAGCGGCTCGGATCCTGGCCAGGCGTTGATCCGTGAACTGGCCGCCCTGGACGAACTGCTGGGCGCAAAGCCCGGCTGAGCGTTGTTGCCAGTTCACGAAATGTCATAGCCGCTTAGGCGTCGAGGCGCATGGACAGATCTACGGCCCGCAGGTTTTTTGTCAGCGTACCCAAAGATATAAAGTCCACACCGGTTTCGGCGATGGCCACCAGTGTGCTGTCGTCAATACCGCCAGAGGCCTCAAGGCGTGCTTTGCCCGCAGTTTGCGCCACTGCTGTGCGCATATCCGCCAGGGAAAACTCGTCAAGCATTATTATGTCGGCACCGGCATCCAGCGCCTGCTGCAGTTCGTTCAGATTTTCGGTTTCCACTTCTACCGGTTTACCCGGCGCCAGTTTCCGCGCTGCATGAACAGCGGCGGCAATAGAGCCGCAGGCCGCAATGTGGTTTTCTTTGATCAGAAAAGCGTCCCACAATCCCAAACGGTGATTACGGCAACCGCCACAGGTGATCGCGTATTTTTGCGCCAGGCGCAAGCCGGGCAGAGTTTTTCGGGTATCCAGCAACTGCGTGCGGGTGTGGCTGATCAGCGCCGCGTAACGAGCGGCTTGGGTGGCGACCGCAGACAGGGTTTGAAGCCAGTTTAAAGCCGCACGCTCGGCGCTTAGCAGGCTGCGGGCCAGACCGTTCATGCGGAACAGCAGTTGGCCGGGTTCGACATGCTGGCCGTCTTCCACCTGCCAATCCAGAATAACCTCGCGGTCAACCTGGCGAAATACTTCGGCTACCCATTCGCGGCCGGCAATAACGGCGTGTTCGCGGGTAATCACGCGGCCGCTGGCGCGGGTGTCGACGGCGATAAGTTGTGCAGTAATGTCACCGTCGCCAATGTCTTCGCGCAGACTGTGGGCAACCGTTTCAATTCTGGACTGGCGCAGAAGTTCGGCACTGATCATAGTGTGGTGTCCGTAACGGCAGAGAAGTTAGGTGCACGCGGCACAAATAGGCAGAAGCGGAGTTTATCGCGCCCGCCGGCGTTCGCCAACCGCCGCGCACATGTTACCGGGTGTGATCCAGCTCAAGAGTCTACAAAACATGACAAATCCTGACACATACTGACGCAAGAAGGCTTTATGATAAGGTCTGGTAGTGGTTTTAGGTCTGCCAGGGAGCAGGTGGCTCGGGGTGAACAGGAGGTAAATACAGTGCAGGACAAAAAAGTTGTCAACATCACCGGACAAGGTTCGACGTCCCGCTTTTTTTTGCCGACTGCGTTAATCCTGTTAATGGACGCGTCTGCCCAGAGTATCCGTACCGTACTGGATCAATTTTTTGACCGCGCTGACGATGCCCTGTTCGAACTCGCCGATCGTGCCGGCACCGATCAGGAGCAAACACGCTATTTTGACGCCATGCGTGAGCTTCGGCTGCGTCGTAAGTCGATGACGGTAGCGGTGTTGCAGCACGTTAGTCAGGCCTTCAATGATATTGGCAAGGCCCGCCCACAGAACACCAATCCAGGCCTCGACAGCGTTGATGAGGGTTCCCTTAGCCTGCTGGATCACGCCGAACTTGAGCAGCAGGTGGCCATCGATAATATGGTCACAAAACTGCGTTACCAATACAGCGAAGCATTACGTCACCTGGGCTTGCGCGTGCGCCATCTGCTCCCCGGCGTTGCTCTGGAAGATGACCAGATGCCCTTGTGCCCGGAAGTGCTGTGCGGTGGACTGGCCGAGGCCAGCAAAAATCTTGATGTTGACATAAAAGCACGGCTGATCGTGCTGAAACTGTTTGACCAACTGCTGGTAACTAGCCTTGGCGATGTGTACCACGGCGCCAATCAAACCCTGATTAAAGAAGGCGTACTGCCTGACAGCAAAGCTGTCAGCCCGGTGCAACCGGCCCGCAGCCGCCAAGGCGCGCCTGTGCCGCCGCCATCCGCAGCGTATCGAGAGGCAGATGGGTACGGTGTGGGGCAGCCTCAGGCAGAGGTCTCTGCAGCTACTTTTTCGCAACTAAGCGCGCTGCTGCGCCAGGGTCAGCCTGCTTACAGCGACGGTCAGGCTCCTGCCAGTAGCGGGCAATGGCTGCAAACCGACGCCCTTCTGACGCGGTTGGGCCAGGTTCAGGCAGTATTTGGCAAGGACCCCGGTGCGCCGCTGGTACCTCTGAGCCAGCAGCTGCAACCGGTGTTACAGAATTCGTCTGGCCAGTCACTGCGGCCCGGCCAGGTGGACAACGACGTTATCAATCTGGTGGCTATGTTGTTCGAGTTTATTCTGGACGACCGCCATTTGCATTCGGTGATGAAAAGCCTGTTGGGGCGGCTGCAGATACCGATGCTGAAAGTAGCGTTAACAGACAAGAACTTTTTTAACCGCGGGGGTCACCCCGCACGCAAGTTGCTGAACGGAATGGCACTGGCCGCCACTGGCTGGACTGAAAAGCGCCTCGGCCAGCGCGACCCCTTACTGGACAAAATCCGCGCATTAGTAAACCGGATACTGGAAGATTTTTCCACAGACGTATCGCTGTTTAACGAGTTACTGGACGATTTCAACCGGTTTACGGATCTGGACCAGCGCCGCCGTGACTTGGTAGAGCAGCGCCTGCGGGATGCAGAAGAAGGCCGTGCGCGCCATGAACAGGCAACCGCAGACGCCAAAGAGCTGCTGCATAAGGCAATGGATGGTCGGCTGTTACCCGAGCCGGTGCAGGATATTCTAAATGGCCCCTGGAGCCACTACTTGCATTGGCTGGCACTTCATGAAAGCACAGAAAGCAGGGCATGGCAGCGAGCCAAGACGCTAACCAAGCAGCTGATCTGGACCATCGACCCAGTACCCCTGACAGCAACGACCCGTGAGTTGTTGCAGCAAACCATACCGCAGGTTATTAAGCAGTTGCGGGGGGCTCTGGAAGGCGTGGCCTGGGATGGTTTGTCGGTAGAAGCGGTTATCCGTGATCTGGAACTGGCACACCTGGATGTGTTTCAGCGCCTGATGATTGCGCCCGGTGAGGCCGTCGATAATGGTCACGCTCGCAGTGATGAGAGCCAAGAAGAGCCGGTTTTCAGAGCGGACGTTGCACCTTCAGATGTCGAAGATACTGCGGATACTGCAGATGTTACGGATACTGCAGAACCCATAAAAACTCAACCGGTTGTTGCCGAGGAATGGCTGGCCAAAGCCGAAGGTTTGCGAGTTGGTTGCTGGCTTGAACTGAATCGTGATGGCATTCAGATTCGCTGTAAGCTGGCAGCGTTTATCCGGGCGGTAGATAAGTACATATTTGTAAATCGCAGCGGCGCCAAAGTCGCCGAATACCGCCGCAACGAGTTGGCGGAAATGATGGCCCAAGGCCATATTGAAATACTGGACGATGGTTTGATTTTTGACCGGGCTCTGGAGTCGATTATTGACAACCTACGCACCAGTCGCCGCTTTTGAAGGTTGCAGCGTGCCGTGGCACACGGTGACGCTTTGTGATTCAATTGGAGTTATTCCACTTCGATGAATCAGGATTCGCCTTGCCTCAAACCCCCCACTCTGTGTTTACCCAAGCCTCTGAGGCGGCAGCCACACTGCGCGCAAACGGCAGAATAAATGCAGCCCTCTGGCGACCATCTCCTAATTTTGGTGCGCGGCCCGCGGCCAGCCAAGTAAGCCTGATTGTTGTGCACTGCATCAGCTTGCCGCCAGGTCAGTTCGGGGGCCCTGAAATTGAAGATTTCTTCTGCAACCGGCTAGACATCAAGGCCCACCCGTATTTTCAGGCCATCGCCAAAATGACTGTTTCAGCCCATCTGCTGATACGCCGTGATGGCACGCTTATTCAGTTTGTCAGCCTGCTGGACCGTGCCTGGCACGCTGGCCGTTCCCGTTTTTGCGGCCAGGACGAGTGCAACGATTTTTCCATTGGGATTGAGCTTGAAGGCAGTGACGATGTGCCTTACACCAAGGGTCAATACCAGGCGTTGTCCGCTGTTTGCCAGCAAATTATGGCGGCCTGGCCAAAAATTGGCGTTGATGAGATTACCGGCCACAGCGACATTGCGCCGGGGCGAAAAACCGATCCAGGGCCGGCGTTTGACTGGTCGCAGCTGCATCAAAGCCTGGCAAAACCGACAAAGGACAGTTTATGACTCTGCTTGTATTTATGCTGGCTTACCTGCTGCGGCGACGGCTGGATAGTCGCGATCAGCTTGATGGCCATCAGCTATGGCGCCGCTGGTTTGAAGGCTTGGGGCAACGCCTGCCGCAAAGTTTTCCTGAAAGGACGAGTGCTTTGGCGCCGTTATTGGCGGTGGCTATTCCGACCGCCGTGGTGTGGCTGGCGCAGAGTTACTGGCACCACCACCACTGGCTCTTGGTGGGTTGGTTACTCGAATTGTTATTGCTTCTGCTGTTGCTGGGGATGCCAGGCTGGCGTCAGCCTCTGGCACATTACGCCCGGGCATGGCGCCGTGGTGACATGCAGGCAGCCTGGCGCTATATCCAGCATCTGCTGCCGGCGCATCAGCGCGGTGCAGCGCTATCGCCTGAAACCATGCAGATGGCACTCTCTGAAGCGTTAATGGCGCAAGTATTCTGGCGTTATTTCATGGTGCTGTTCTGGTACGCGGTGGGCGGCATTTCTGCCGCGGTGTTGGCGAGCGGCTTGGTTGCATTGGGGCAGAGCTGGCCGCAATCTGGCAAATGTAGCCAGTGTGAGCGTTGGCGCGAATGGGGCGGTTGGTTGCCGGCGCGGCTGCTAGCGCTGACCTTTGGCCTGGCCGGTGACTTGGCCGGCTGGCTGCGGCAACGTCGCCAAGCCCTTGGGCACTGTCAACTGCCAGTGCCCAAGCTGCTGATGGCCACTGCCGATGGCGCTTTGACCGGTTACGCGCTGGACCCAGGCCGATTTGCCTCATTGCATCCGCAAGACTGGCAAAGCTACGGTGAACGTAGCTTGAACGCCATCCGCGATCTGCTTAACCGCAGTATGCTGGTATGGCTGTGCCTACTGGCATTGATGGTGATCGCCGGCGTGGCCTAGCCGAGTGCGGGGCATACTGTTACATTTCCTAACAAAAAAAGCTAAGGTTTTTAGGGTTTTGGGCGACACTCAAGTTGAATAATAAAAATGCAGAATTTAATAAAGCGGCGAAACATGTGAAAAAATTGATTGCTCCAGCCATTGCGCTGATGAATCGGCTACCGATGATTTTTAAATTCAGCCTCATTAGCTTCCTCTTTTTGCTGCCCATTGCCGGGCTGTCCTGGCTGGTCATTACTCAGCTTAACCATTCCTTGGCAATTACGACCAACAGCAAGGCTGGCTTAACACAGCTAGAGCAAGCCGATGAACTCCTGCGCCGCGCCATTGACTATCGCGATTATCAATCGGTAGCGGCATTCAGCGACGATAAGGAGCTGCATGCCCGTGCAGACCAAGCGTCTGCGGCTGTTGATGCCGCAATTGCTCGCTTGAACAGTGCCGCTCCCGAGTTTGATCGCGGTGGAGTATGGGCCGCCCAAGCCAACCAATTGCGCGAGGCCTGGAATACTCTGCGTACCACGCAGGTAATTAATAACCGGTTTGACGCCCAGTTCACCTATAACCAAGAGTTTGTGCAGAAAGCGTCAACCCTGTTACCCGCTACCGTTGAACTGTCGGGCCTGGCGCAAACCGATTCGCGGGAAAATCTGGTGTTGTTGAAGTTATTGGGCGACTCTTTGCCCGAGGCGCGCAGTGCGATCGGCCAGGCTCGATCCTATGGCATTTACGCGTTGCTGGAAGGGCAATTAAGTTATGATCTGGGCGATCAGCTGAATCGGATTTACGATCACTTGACTAATCAGGCCTCTTTGCTCAGTCCCGCGTTGACGGTGGCGCAGGAAGCGGCGCCTTTGCTGGCAGCCCACGCTGCCGGTGTACAGAAAGTCAGCACCAGCCTGCTGCAAACCCAAGCTTTTGTGGACGCCAACGTATTGACGCCAGTGCACCTTGAGATGAGCTGGGAAACCTATGACAGTGCTGTGAGCGGGTATTTGCTGGACCATCAGCGCCTCGGCGCTGTGGCATTTAATGGTTTGTTGCAAAATCTGGGCGACCGTCTTCACTTCGAAACCACTCAACGCACGTTGATTATCGTTTCGCTGCTGTGCGTGCTGATTCTAGTGGTGTATCTGTACATTGGATTTTTCATATCAGTACGCACCGCCATCAACCGTTTTGCCGATTCTGCGCGGCAAGTGGCATCGGGTGATATGACCGCTCGCATCGAACTTAGCAATCGTGATGAACTGGGTGAACTGACTGGCGAATTTAACAGCATGACTGACCGTATTGCCAGCCTGATCCGCTCGGTGGGTAACACCACCGCAGAGGTAGATCAGCAGGCGAGCCGGGTAAATGCTACGGCGGTAGCGACCAGCGATGCGGTGAATCGGCAGATGCACGAAAGTGAGCAGATTCAAGAGGCTATGAGTCAAATGACGGGTGCGGTCAATGAAGTGACCGAGAGCGCCCATCGGGTAGCTGATAGCGCCGGAGCTGCCGAAAAAGATACCAAGACCGGACGCCAGACTGTGGCCAACTCAGTGACGACGATTCACCAGTTGGCGACTGAGATTTCCGGCGCTGTAGACGCGATTCAGAGGGTCAGCTCTGATAGCAGCGACATCAGCAAGGTGCTGGTGGAAATCAAGGCTATCGCGGAACAAACCAACCTGCTGGCTCTGAATGCGGCCATCGAAGCGGCTCGGGCCGGCGATCAGGGTCGTGGTTTTGCGGTCGTAGCCGACGAGGTGCGGTCATTGTCTCAGCGTACTCACAAATCCACCGAAGAAATCGAAAAGATGATTTCGCGTCTGCAGAGTGGCGTTAAAGGGGCGGTCACCGCGATGACAAACAGCCATCAGGTGACGGAGGCGACCGTGCAGAAATCTGCGCTGGTGACCGAGGCGCTGAACCGCATTGCTGCGGGCATTTCGACCATTGTCGATATGAGTCAACAGATCGCCCAGGCAGCAGAGGAACAATCGGCGGTCGCCCGTGACGTTAATACCAGCGTGGCGCACATTGGCGAACTGGGCTTGGCGACGGCGCAAAACGCCCGGGGCACATTGGACTCGTCCCAGGAAATGTCACGGCTAACGGCGTCGTTGCAGCAACTGGTAGAGACGTTTCGGGTCTAGCAGCGGCTCAGGCCACGTTCGCCTCAGTGAACCTGGCCTTGCTGCGCACCATGCCCAAGGCGTGGGTAATATTGTCACTGGGCGCAGTCTCACCAAACCAAGCCAGCTTGTCGTACAGGCGTACTACATTACCCACAATAATCAACGCGGGCGCCGGCAGTTGCGCCTGCTCCTGTTTGGCGGCGATATTGGCCAAAGTGCCAATCAGCACTTTCTGATCGACTGCGGTACCACGGGAAACAATGGCAACCGGTGTATCCGGCGCCCGGCCGTGGGCCATCAGGCCGGCACTGAGTTGCGGCAGTGTGTGCAGCCCCATGTAGAACACGACCGTTTGATTGGGCTGTATCAGTTCTTTGTAATCGAGGGCTTGTTGTCGGTTTTTTAACTGGCCGGTCACAAACTTGACTGACTGGGCATAGCCCCGGTGAGTCAGGGGAATGCCGGCGTAGGTCGAGCAGGCGCTGGCGGCGGTTATGCCCGGTACCACCTGAAACGGTATGCCGTGAGCTTTTAGCTCTTCCAATTCTTCACCGCCGCGTCCGAAAATAAACGGATCACCGCCTTTAAGACGCACCACCCGCCGCCCCAGTTTGGCGTGTTTTACCAGCAGAGCATTAATGTCGTCTTGCGGCACCGTGTGATGATCTCGACGCTTGCCGACGTAAATCAAGTCGGCGTCGCGCCGGCACAAATCCAGCACCCCTGGCGATACCAGATTGTCGTAAAACACCACGTCAGCCTGCTGCATCAGACGCAGCGCCTTAAACGTCAGCAGCTCCGGATCACCCGGGCCAGCACCGACCAGATACACCTCGCCGGTTTTATGGCCAGCGTCGCCCCGGTTGATGGCCGACACCAGCATGGATTCGGCTTCGTCATGGCGACCAGAAAACACCTTTTCGGCAATTTGTCCTTCCAGCACGTTTTCCCAGAATTGACGACGGTCATTCAGCGAATTGAAACGCGCCTTAACCCGATCGCGAAAGCGCCCGACCAAACCACCCAGGCTGCTGTAACCCTTGGGGATCAGGGTTTCCAGGCGAGCCCTTAATAGCCGCGCCAGCACCGGTGACTGCCCGCCGGAGGTAATGCCAATCACAATGGGCGAGCGGTCGACGATGGCTGGAAATATGAAGCTGCATAGCTTGGGCGTATCCACCACGTTGATGGGGATATTTCGCGCTACCGCCTCGGCGTGAACCTGACGGTGCAACTCGGCGTCGTCGGTGGCGGCGACCACCAGGGTTTTCCCCTCCAGCAGGTCGCTGTGATAATCCCCCAAAATGATCTCGTCTCGGTCATCGGTCAGCAGAGCCCGAAGTTCCTCATCGACGGCGTGGGAAATCACAGTCAGGCCAACACCTGCGCGTTTGAGCAGGCGAGCCTTGCGCAGGGCGATATCACCACCGCCCACCAGTAACACCTGGCGATCGTTCAAATTGAAAAACAGTGGTAAAAAATCCATGGCAGCCTCCCGGAATGAGCAGTATCAGAGCTTAGTGTGTAACCCGCACTCGCGGGTTTCCAGCGCTTTGGTGGGGTCGAAATAATCGTGTTCGTCGGGCAACTGGTGCGCGGCCAGGTAGGCATCCAGGTCGGCGCTGGTCAGGTTAAATAAAGGTGCTACTTTCACAATGCCGCTTTTGCTGGTGGAGACGATGTCCAGCGATTGGCGGAAATCGGTTTGGTCTTTGCGGATGGCGTTAAACCACACATCCGGCTTAATTTCTGCCAGGGCCCTGGCGAAGGGTTCCAACTTCACTTGGCGGGTAAATTCCTCGTGGAGCGGCTGGTCAATCTCAGGTATGCCCTGCATCAGCACGTTGCGCCGGGCAGCGGTTTGCTGCGGTATAAACGTGCGCACATTCAGTTTCAGCTGAGCAATCAGTTTTTCTGCAAAACGATAAGTGGCAGAGGTGTTGTAACCCGAATCGATCCATATCACCTGAATGTCCGGCCGGGCTTGAACCGCCATGTGCAGGATCACGGCTTCGTAAGGACCGAAGTTGGTCGTGACGACCGGATTGTGCGCCTGCGTTAAGGCCCACGTTATGATTTCCTGGGGCCGGTTGTTGGCAAGCTGTTGGTTGGCCGTAGCCACATCAAGCGTCATGGTGTCGATGTCCTTTGACTAAAAAAATCAGCGCTGTAAACAGCGACGAATAAAATGTTTGAAGGCGATCAAAGCCGTGTTTAGCGACGAAAAACCGGCCGCGGATCCGCCGTCGTACCCTGATAATTAACGCTAATCTCGGAAAATGCCTGAAGATGATCGGTTTGGAAACTCTCGTCATTGATGGCAAAGGCGTTGAATCCGGAGCTTTGCATTAGCGCCAAGCGATCGCGGGTAACATGGCCAAGAGCTCGAATTTGCCGATTAAAACCGCTACGCACCAACTGGCGGGCGATGCTGAATCCGCGGCCATCGCGAAACGTCGGGAATTCGATGGCAATCAGGTCGAGTTGGCTGTGGTCGGCGTAAAGCGCCGCCAGGTTATCATCACCATTCACAATCACGCCCAGAGGGCTGTTGCGCAGCTGTAGTGCCCCCCGGTTTTGCCGGTACCAAATGAGGGGCACAGCAACAGGCCCATTTTCGGGTAATGGTGATCCCTCGTCGAGAGCCGCCTGGTCCAGTAATTGCCAGGGGTCTTCGGTCACAATGCGCTGGTTAATGAGCAGTGGCATACACGCGTTCCTTAAAAGGTTTGATACCCACACGTAGCACTACCTGCGCAAACGATTCGTCTTCGCGGCGCTGGTCAACGTACACGGCCAGAATTTTTTCCACGGTGAGAGCAACGTCGCTCGCCGGTACCGACCTTCCCAGAATCTTGCCCAGACGCGCGTCTTCTTTGGACGACCCGCCGAGTGAAATCTGATACCAGTCTTCGCCCTTTTTATCCACGCCCAGAATGCCGATGTCGGCGACGTGGTGATGGGCACAGGCGTTGATGCAGCCAGACATGTTCAGTCGGATTTCGCCCAGATCGTACAGATGATCCATATCGTCAAAATGCTGATTAATCTGGTCCGAAATGTTCAACGTGCGGGCGTTGGCGAGAGAGCAAAAATCAAACCCCGGGCACACAATCATGTCGGTCAGCGTGCCAATGTTGGAACGCGCCAGATTGTTCGCCGCCAGCGCCTGCCACACTGTGTAAAGGTCGCCCTCGCGCACATCGGTCAGCACCAAATTCTGGTGGTGGGTGGCGCGAGTTTCGCCAAAGCTATAACGATCAGCCAGGTCTGCAACCGCATCCATCTGGCTGTCGGTGATGTCGCCAGGGGCTTCCAGATACGGTTTCAGCGAAACAATGGCAATGCGGTAACCGTCGACCCGGTGAGCCAGAGTGTTGTGGCGGTACCAGGCGTTGAACTCAATGTCGGTTGCCAGTGAATGACTTAAAGACGCATGGGCGTCGGCGCTGGCGGCGTTGGCATCGTAATCAGGCAGGGTGAAAAACGATTTGGCACGGGCAATTTCGGCATCGGTGAGTGTCAACTCGCCATCGCGGATGTGGGCCCATTCCTCCTCGACCAGGCGGCGGAATTCGTCGGGGCCCAGAGCTTCCACCAGAATCTTGATGCGCGCCTTATACTTGTTGTCGCGGCGGCCCTTGAGGTTGTACACCCGCAAGATAGCGTCCAGATACGACAACAGATGCTGTTTGGGCAGGAACTTACGAATACTCTTGCCGATGATGGGCGTGCGGCCCAGCCCTCCGCCGACCAGCACTTCAAAGCCTATTTCGCCATCGGCGTTTTGCGCCATTTGCAGGCCAATATCGTGCACCTGAGAGGCTGCGCGGTCTTCCGTTGCGCCGGTGACGGCAATTTTGAATTTCCGCGGCAGGTAAGCAAATTCTGGATGCAGGGTGGACCACTGGCGGATAATTTCGCAGTAGGGGCGCGGATCTTCAAGTTCGTTTTCCGCTACACCGGCGTAGGGATCGGTGGTGGTGTTACGAATGCAATTGCCCGAGGTTTGAATGGCGTGCATCTGCACCTGCGCCAGTTCCGCCAGAATATCGGGTACCGCAGCTAACTCTGGCCAGTTGAACTGAATGTTGGTGCGAGTGGTGAAGTGGCCATAGCCGCGGTCGTAAGTGCGGGCAACGTGAGCCAATTTGCGCATCTGGGTTGACGATAAAAGTCCGTAAGGGACAGCCACACGCAGCATGGGAGCCTGGCGCTGAATGTAAAGGCCGTTCATCAGCCGCAGCGCAGAAAATTCATCCTCCGGCAGTTCGCCGTTCAGAAACCGGCGGGTCTGGTCGCGAAATTGCTCCACCCGTTCGTCGACCAGTGTCTGGTCAATCTGATTGTACTGATACATGACTGTTTCACCGCCTTGTGTAAATTTCTACAGCAATCATACGCAATGCTCTTTATTCTTTATAATGATATTTATTGATTTTGATATTCATATATCGAATATTAAGGGTTACCTCGGTAAAACTTTCATTATTCTAAAAAAGAATAAATAAACGTTTATTTATTCTTTTAAAATCTTATTTTCCTTTGTAATACTGCTTGGCACATTCGGCCGGTGGTATCCGCTGGCCTTCTAAACCGTTGATTTACGCAGGCCGCCGTTAATGACTTCTTTGCCAGAACGCCGTCTTACCCACCTGAAGCAGCTGGAGGCTGAAAGCATCCAGATTATTCGTGAAGTCGCTGCGGAGTTTGACAATCCGGTGATGCTGTACTCGGTGGGAAAAGACTCGGCGGTCATGCTTCACCTTGCCCGCAAAGCGTTTTTTCCGGGCACCCCGCCGTTTCCACTGTTGCACGTAGACACCACCTGGAAATTCCGTGAAATGATCGAATTTCGCGACCGCATGGCCGCGCAGTCGGGCATGGAACTGCTGGTGCACATCAACCAGGAGGGCGTAGACATGGGGGTCGGGCCTTTTTCCCACGGCTCGGCCACGCATACCGACATAATGAAAACCCAGAGCCTGAAGCAGGCGTTGAACAAGTATGGCTTTGACGCTGCTTTCGGCGGTGCCCGCCGTGATGAAGAAAAATCCCGCGCCAAAGAGCGGGTGTTCTCATTCCGCGATAAGCATCACCGCTGGGACCCGAAAAATCAGCGGCCGGAGCTGTGGAATCTGTTTAACACCCGCATCAACAAGGGCGAAAGCATTCGCGTATTTCCGCTGTCTAATTGGACAGAACTGGATATCTGGCAATACATCTTTCTGGAAAGCATTCCGATTGTGCCTTTGTACTTTGCAGCCCTGCGGCCAGTGGTTACCCGCGATGGCATGATGATCATGGTGGACGACGAGCGCCTGCCTCTGAACCCGGGCGAAGAGCCGGAACTGCGTAAGGTCAGGTTCCGCACTCTGGGCTGTTACCCGTTAACCGGAGCGGTGGATTCCGAGGCCGATACGTTGCAGGACATTATTCAGGAAATGCTGCTAACACGAACCTCCGAGCGCCAGGGGCGGGCGATAGATCGCGATGGAGCAGGCTCTATGGAAAAGAAAAAAATGGAAGGATACTTTTAATGAGCCACCAGTCTGACTTGATTGCCGATGATATCGAAGCCTACCTGCACCAGCACGAAAACAAGGAACTGCTGCGCTTTCTGACGTGCGGCAGCGTAGACGACGGCAAATCTACCCTGATTGGACGGCTGCTGCACGACTCCAAAATGATTTATGAAGACCAACTGGAGGCGCTCCACAACGACAGCGCACGGGTGGGTAATGCTGGTGACGAGCTTGATTTGGCGTTGCTGGTGGACGGCTTGCAGGCCGAGCGCGAGCAGGGCATCACCATTGATGTGGCCTATCGTTATTTCTCGACCGCTCGGCGTAAATTCATCATCGCCGACACCCCGGGCCACGAACAGTACACTCGCAATATGGCCACCGGCGCCTCCACCTGCGACCTGGCCATTATTTTGATTGACGCCCGCCACGGCGTGCAGGTGCAAACCCGTCGCCACAGTTTCATTGTGTCGCTGCTGGGACTGAAGCATACGGTAGTGGCCATCAACAAAATGGATTTAGTAGATTACAGCGAGGAGCGCTACGAGCAGATCAAGGCTGATTATTCGGCGTTTGCCAGTCAGCTGGACTTGCCAGACATCCAGTTTGTGCCTTTGTCGGCGCTAAAAGGCGACAACGTGGTTAATCGTTCAGAGTTCATGCCCTGGTATCGGGGGCAAGCGCTGATGGAAACTCTGGAAAGTGTGGAGATTGTTCGCGATCAGAATTTCGACACGCTGCGTTTTCCGGTGCAGTACGTGAACCGCCCCAACAGGGACTTCCGCGGTTACTGCGGCACCCTGACCGCTGGGGTGGTTCGCCCGGGTGACGACGTAACGGTGTTGCCGTCCGGTAAGTCATCAAGGGTGAAATCCATCGTGACCTACGACGGCGAGCTGAGCGAAGCCTTCCCGCCTATGTCGGTGACGTTGACGCTGGAAGATCAGATTGATATTTCCCGTGGCGACATTCTGGTGCACAGCAAACAGATACCGCAAACGACGGACCGCTTTGATGCCACGTTGGTGTGGATGGCCGAGCAGCCGCTGGTACAGGGAAAAACCTACGACATAAAACTGTTGACCGGCCGCGTGGCTGGAGCCGTGACCGCCGTTCGCCATCGAGTGGATGTAAACTCGTTACACAAGACCGAGGCCAATACTCTGGCGCTGAACGAAATCGGTCTTTGCGAACTGACACTGGAACAGCCTGTGTTGGCGGATAACTACAAAGAATTTCGCAGCACCGGGTCGTTTATTGTGGTGGATCGCCTAACCCACACCACAGTGGCAGCGGGTATGATTCTGCCCGGCTCGCAGCAACAAGGCTACACGCTGCACCAGAGCGCACAGGTGACCACAGCGCAAAAAGCCCGACGCTTTGGCCAGCAAGCCGCGGTGATATACATAAAAGGCGAGGCGAACGCCGCCCGCACGCTGGTTCATACCCTGGAAAAAGTGCTGTTTGATGACGGCCGCGCCGTCGCAACGCTGCACCATGACAACCTGCAATACAGTGAAAGCTTCAAAGCACTGCTGGCTCTGGCACTTAAAGCCAACGGCCTGCTGGTGCTGACCGATACCGACACTGGCCACAGCGATCTGACTCTAATCCTGGCGGATTTGCCCGAGCAGGCCGGGCAAGTTGCAGCTGCACTAGAGCAGCTGCGCGAGCACAAAATCCTGTAAAGGAGGTGCTGTTTTTAGAGTGCTATTTCTGCGGGGGCAGTTCATCGCGGCTGGCTTTTTTCTGCTCCCACAAAATTTCCTCCGCGCCCTCGCGCCGTGCCAGCACCCGTGAGGCGACAAACAAAAGGTCAGACAAGCGATTCAGGTACTGCCGCGCCAGCGGGTTAATGGAGTCCTCGTGGCTTAGCGCCACTACAACACGCTCGGCACGGCGGCACACGGCGCGGGCCATGTGGCACTGAGCTGCGGCTGGGCTGCCACCGGGCAGAATAAAGTTCTTCAACGGCGGCAGTGATTCGTTCCACTCATCCAACAAGCCTTCTAGCCAGCTGATGTGCTGCTCGCTGATCACAACGCTACCCGGAATCGCAAACTCACCACCCAGGTCAAACAGGTGATGCTGAATGCGGCGCATGGGCTCAAACAGCGCGTCATCGCTGTCTAGCATCTCAACCAGTAGGCCCATGTGACAGTTCAGTTCATCCGCCGTACCCATGGCTTCAACGCGCTGGGCGCTCTTGGCAATGCGGTTACCATCGGCCAGACCGGTAGAGCCATCGTCTCCGGTGCGGGTGTAGATTTTTGACAGGCGGTTGCCCATGGAATTCTCCTGATTGGTTAAAACGCTAGCCTAGTTGGTTGAAATGCTAGCCCGATTGGTTGAAATTCTAAAGAGCTTGTACTCGCTGAACCAGCATTTGGTTTACCGGTGTGGCAATCCCGTGGCGCTGCCCGCACTGCACAAGGTAGCCATTAATAAAATCGATCTCGGTTTTACGCCTTGCGTTTACATCCGCACGCATCGACGAAGTATTACTGGCCGTGCTTTTCGCGATCGCTTCAATTCGCTCCCGCAGCGCTTGCGGGGTAGCACGCTCACCGGTATCGGCCTGCAGTAAAGCAGCGATTTCAATGCATAACTCGTCAATCGTCTGTCGATACAGCGGTGCGTCCACTATGGCGCCATTCGGGCAGTCCAGCAGTGCGGTAAACGCATTAATTCCGGCGTTGACCACCAGCTTTTGCCACAGCCGCTGCACAATACTGTTTTCGGTATGCACCTGTAATCCAGATTGTGCCAGCTGCTGAACCACCAATTCAGTATAGTCAGAAGCAGAGTCGGTAAGCGGGCCCACCCAGGTATCCCCGGTGCCGGCATGCACCAACACATCCGGCTCTGGTCGATTCGCCCCCTCTGTAGTGCTAGCCGCCAAAATCGGTCGATCCGGCCAGCGCTCGACCACTGCCTGCTGACTGCCCAAACCGTTCTGGAAAAGAACAACCGGCGTGTCTTTAGCGATATACGGCAGCCAGCTCTCCAGAGCCGAAAGCGTATCCCCGGCTTTGGTGGTAACAAGCAGTAAAGTGATGTCAGTAACCGAACGAAACCAAGGCAGAGAAATACGAGATCGCGTCGGCCCAGGCACAGATTCCGGCGAAGCCGTCAGGAAGGCCTTCCCGAAACCTTGTGCAGCCATGGATGGCGGAGCAGAGCGTACAAGGACGTATTCACAGCGTGTTTCGGGAAGGCCTTCCTGACGACTGAAGCTCCTCCCAAGCTCAAGTTCGGAACTATCCCCCGAGAGCCGAGGCAAAAACCCACAATGCGAAGACGGCAAAAGGGCGGCCCATAGCCGCCCCATTGAACCCGCTCCAAGAATGGCGATCTGCCCGCCATCCCCGAAACGCTTAACGCCCACATTCATCATTTTGCGCGGGATACCCCGTCCTTCAGGTCGGGGAGGGAGTGCGCGTCGTGCGTCAGCGCGACTCGTGTTCCCTGTCTCCCTCCTCCTTGGGTTGGTTGGGTTGGATGTGATAGCCGTAGCCATCCGCTCGCTGGGTTAAAACACAGTGGCGATGAGATATTCCTTGAATAGCACCACTACTTGTCTGGATATTGAAGCTGCCGGTTTTACGAACCGCCACACGACCCAACCAGGTGCCGGCTTTCGTGCCTGTTGGCACAACGGCTCGCACCATGTCGCCGGTCTGAAAACCTTGGACTTTCTTCTGGCGTATCAGATAGCCACGAGGGAAACCGTATCTTGTGAGTCTGGTACGCTGATAGCTGCCACGTCCGGTGGCTTTGATCTCCAAGGTTGGAACGTTCCAGCCCTCTACGATCTCAACTTCTCCGACGCAAGCCGCATCCAGCGCGTGTGTCTTAGGAATGTTCAGTCGCCGACGATTGAACTTGGTGCGGCCGCCGGTACCCACTTCAACCTTCAGGTCCGTTTTCCTCAGGGTCTGATACAGCGCCCACCGGGTTGAATTAACCGCGGAGGCGTCCCTTAAGGGCTTTTTGCACTGTTTTAGAATGCGATCCAGTCTGGCCTGGTGGTTTTTCAGCCGCTTGGACGATGCAAAGAAATCAGCAAGTGGCTGCCTGCCTTTCTCCTGATTGCATGGCCGGCACGCCAATGTCAGGTTGCTGATCCGGTTCGAGCCACCGTTGGCTTTTGGGTCGATATGCTCAATTTGAAGAGGGGTGTCTTTACCGGTGCAGTAAGCGCATTCGCGGCCCCACTTCTCCAGAAGGTATTCGCGGACCTCGTAGCCGAGCAAGGTGCCCTGCTGATATTCGACACCGCTGACTTCCGGGTTTTCCATCTTTTGCGTATCAAACCGAACCAGTTCCTGGCTGATAGATTCAACCGGCACCAAAGATCGAAGCCGATTCACCAAGCTTTTCGTGGTATCCACCCGGTGTTGCAGGCTCGGGGCCAGCCAGCCCCTGGGCTTGGTTCGATTCAGGAATCTGGGTGCCCGGTACCTGAGCTGGCTGCGACGACGCCGGCGAAACGCCCGACGTTGCTCCAGAGACTTGCTGATCTGGCGACCGCGATGAGCCAACTCCATTAACGCCAGAACGTGTTGCTTCTGGCCGCTTTCTCGAACCACTGCAATCCCGGTGGTTTTGCTGCCGGGATCGATCTTGATACGGACCGGCTGTACGATGCCACCGGTACGGTCTTTCAGCCGGATCGTAAACGGATACGCACGCACCACCAAGGCTCGACCACGGCCGAGCAGAAGCCGTGAGCGCTTTTCCGAGCACGGCATTAGTGGTTGCTTGCGTCTATCCAGTACGAAGACCGACATCGTTTTCCTTTCAATGAATGCCCTTACGGGCCTTGTGACGCGAATCTTGCAATTCGTCTCCCCTCGGGAATGTCTACCACCGGCTCCCGCTTGAGCGGCGACCGGAACCTTCGGCGCTTTACCTTTCGCCAGCGTGATCCCAGTCTTCCAGAGCGCCGAACTGAGGAAGCATTCGGCGGTGGGTCTTAGCGACCTGTGATAAACGTAGCGGGTTGGTGTCCGCTTTCCCTGGTCAACCTGGCTTGCAGGGTGTTTTCTACAAGCTCCGTCCTTTAGGGCGGGGTAGTTGACGCCTACATGGCCTCAATGTCAGCACGCTGCTGCTGCAGTCGAGCCGCGTTGCTCTGGAACTCGGTCAGCTTTTCCTGCTCCTTGGCAACAACCTCCGCCGGTGCCTTGGCGGTAAACTTCTCATTGCCCAGCTTGCCTTCCAGCCGGCCAATCTCTTTGCCCAGACGCTCCAGCCCCTTATCCAGGCGCTTAAGCTCTGCATCCTTGTCAATCAGACCGGCCATGGGCACCAGCACTTCCATATCGCCTAACAGTTGCGTGGCGCACATAGGTGCATTATCACCCTCAAACCATTCCAGGCTCTCAAGCTTGGCCAGCGAACTCAGGAACTGACGGTTCTCATTCATCCTGCGCTGGCCGTCTGCACTATTGCCACGGAACAGAACAGGAATCTTCTTCGCCGGAGAAATATTCATCTCACCGCGAATATTACGCACCGCCACAATCACGCCTTTCAGCCATTCAATATCGGCAACTGCCTGAGCATCCTGGCGGCTGTTATCAGCCTGCGGGAACGGCTGCAGCATAATGCTGTCACCGGATTTGCCTGCCAGCGGCGCGATACGCTGCCAAATTTCCTCGGTAATGAACGGCATGATCGGGTGCGCCAGGCGCAAAACGGTTTCCAGCACACGCACCAGTGTACGGCGGGTGCCACGTTTGGCTTCGGCGCTGGCGCTGGCGCTGTCGTCACTCAGTGAAGGCTTCGACAGCTCCAGATACCAGTCGCAGTATTCGTTCCAGATAAATTCGTACAACGCCTGTGAGGCCAGATCAAAGCGGTATTGGTCCAAATGGCGGGCTACATCCTGTTCGCACTGCTGCAAAGCGCTGATAATCCAGCGATCAGCCAGTGACAGTTCTACCGGTTCGCCGTTCACGCCGCAGTCTTCGCCTTCCGTGTTCATCAGCACGTAACGGGCGGCGTTCCACAGCTTGTTGCAGAAGTTGCGGTAGCCTTCCAGACGCTTCATGTCCCAATTGATGTCACGACCGGTGGTGGCCATGGCCGCCAGGGTGAAACGCAGGGCGTCGGTACCGTGGGCTGAGATACCTTCAGGGAATTCCTTTTCGGTCTGCTTGGCGATTTTCTTGGCCAGCTTGGGCTGCATCAGATTGCCTGTGCGCTTTTCCAGCAAGGGCGCCAGGTCGATGCCGTCAATCATGTCCAGCGGATCAATCACGTTGCCCTTAGATTTAGACATTTTTTCGCCGTTTTCGTCGCGGATCAGACCGGTAACGTAAACGGTTTTGAACGGAACCTGGGGTGTGCCGTCTTCATTTTTCATAAAGTGCGTGGTCATCATGATCATCCGCGCAACCCAGAAGAAAATGATGTCAAAGCCTGTTACCAGAACGTCTGTCGGATGAAAAGTTTTCAGACGCTCGGTGATTTCCGGCCAGCCCAAAGTGCCAAATGTCCAAAGGGCAGAGCTGAACCAGGTGTCCAGAACGTCGTCGTCCTGTTTTAGCGAAAAATCGGCTGCCAGACCGTGCTTACGGCGTACTTCGTCTTCACTGCGGCCAACATAGATATTGCCCTTGGCGTCGTACCAGGCCGGAATCCGGTGACCCCACCACAGCTGGCGGGAAATACACCAATCTTGAATGTCGCGCATCCAGGAGAAGTACATGTTCTCGTATTGCTTGGGCACGAACTGGATGCGGCCTTCTTCAACCGCTTCAATGGCCGGCTTGGCCAGAGTTTTGGCATCGGCAAACCATTGATCCGTCAGCATGGGCTCGATGATCAGGCCGGAACGGTCCCCACGGGGCACGCTCAATACGTGGTCTTCCACCAGCTGAACCAGGCCAGCAGCATCCATATCGGCCACAATCTGCTTGCGCGCGTCTTCCCGGGTCAGCCCGGTGTAGGCGGCGGGCAGCGAAGCGTCCAGATCGGTATTTTCAGTGCCGTCGCTGTTAAATATTTCCGCTTGCTGGCGGATGTTAGCGTCCTGAGTCAGCACGTTCATCATCGGCAGATTGTTGCGCTTGCCCACGGCATAGTCGTTAAAGTCGTGCGCCGGGGTAATCTTCACGCAACCGGAGCCCTTTTCCGGGTCGGCGTGGTGGTCGGCTATCACCGGAATACGGCGATTCACCAGCGGCAGCATCACGAATTTGCCAATCAGGTGCTGATAGCGCTCGTCGTCCGGATGAACGGCGACGGCAGTATCGCCCAGCATGGTTTCCGGGCGGGTGGTGGCGACTACCAGGTAATCTTTTCCATCCTGCGTGGTGGCACCGTCAGCCAGCGGATAGCGCAGGTGCCAGAAGTAACCTTTCTCTTCTTTGTTTTCCACTTCCAGATCGGAAATCGCGGTGTGCAGCTTCGTATCCCAGTTCACCAGGCGCTTGCCGCGGTACACCAGGCCGTCTTCGTACAGGCGGATAAACACTTCCTGCACGGCTTTGTAGAAGCCGTCGTCCATCGTAAAGCGCTCGGTGTCCCAGTCCACCGAGTTACCCAGCCGGCGCATCTGCCCGGTAATGGTGCCGCCAGACTCTTCCTTCCACTCCCAGATACGCTTGATGAACTCTTCGCGGCCCAGATCGTGGCGTGTTTTGCCTTCTTCCGTCGCCAGTTTGCGCTCAACGACCATTTGAGTAGCAATACCGGCGTGGTCACTGCCTACCTGCCACAAAGTGTTGCGACCCTGCATGCGCTTGTAGCGGGTTAGGGTGTCCATAATAGTGTGCTGAAAAGCATGGCCCATGTGCAGGCTGCCGGTAACGTTCGGCGGCGGGATGGCGATGCTGTAAGACTCGCCTTCACCGCTGGGGCGGAAGTAGCCTTTAGATTCCCAGTTGTCGTACCACTGGCGCTCGATTTTTTCTGGCTGGTAGGTTTTTTCCATGGGTTTTTCTGGTGACCGTATTGGTGAATTCTAGGGGAGATTTTAGACGCACAACTATACATGGTCGTCGGTGGTCGGGCCATGAGAGCGCTTAGACTGGCATATCTGAAGAAGACCGCAAAAACATCTATTGCAAGGTTTTGGAGCTAGCCTTACGAAAGAGCTATGGTGTACGTTCAATAAAGTTGGTTGCAGGATTAGGGGTGAGTTATGGGCAACGCGTCAGAAATTTACAACAGACACAAAGCTGAGATTCGCGAGATAGCCAGTCGGTATCCAGCGTCTAATATTCGGGTGTTTGGTTCTGTCTTGCATGGTGAGGACAAAGACGCTAGCGACATTGATTTGCTCGTCGACACTTTGCCGGAAGCAACGCTGTTTGATTTAGGTGGGCTTCAAGACGAGCTGCAAGTACTGCTGGGTGTAAAAGTGGACCTTCTGACACCGGGTGACCTGCCGCCACGGTTTCGGGCAGCCGTTATCAGTGAAGCGCGAGCCGTATGAACGTGTTGAGAACGGCGGATTACCTTGAGCATATTGTCAACTCGTCGGGCGATATTTTGAGCTTCACTAGCGGCTTCTCCAGAGAAGCATTTAAGGCTGACCTTCGGACCGTAAAAAGCGGTCGTTATAAGTTTGATCGAAATTGGTGAGGCTGCTACAAAGATGGTGGCAAGCGATCCTGATTTTATCGCAAATAACAATGAACTTCCCTGGTCGCAAATGCGCGGTATGCGCAACAGAATCACCCATGGCTATTTCGATATCGATCTGGATATTGTCTGGCAAACGGTGGTTAAAGCGATACCTGACTTAAACGATCGGGCTTCCCGGTTATCAAAGGAACTGAGGGGGGTGCTTTAGACGCACGGTTGCTCCTGTCTCCATACTCTACTCCCCAGCTTTCAAGTCGATGCGACCCAATGTGTGCATGTATGGTTTTTGCTGAGTTCAGTAGAGAGCACTAATACGATCAAACGTAGAAAAAAATGCCGTAAATCGTGGCGCAAGAATGAGTGCGGGAATGCCGCTTAGCAGTCAAACAGAGTAAAAACCTGGAATCGTAAATGTTCGAACAAACTTTCAGAAACATTGATAACGTCCTCTGGAAAGAGGCCGGCTTTGACCACGACAACGCCCTGACAGGCAGCGATCTTATTCAGTTTGTCAGCTTTGATCTTTTTCCCTATTTGCACGGCTTCAAGGAACGAGCAGTCAGCACAGACACTATTGAATAAAAAATCGGCGAAATCTTTGGTGAAATTCGTAACCGACTCGCCAGCGGATACAGCCTGCGCGATGCCTTGGAACTGATCGACGAACTCAGCTTTGGCTCCCAGGCCGAGAAGCACTAGCTGTCGCACCTTTACGAAACTAAAATTAAAAACATGGGTAACGCCGGGCGGAACGGTGGCGAATACTTCACGCCGCGCCCACTGATTCGCGCCATGATTCAGGTGATAAACCCGCACCTTCTACGCCAAGGAGAAAAAGAGCCTGCCGTACATTATCGGAATCATGAATATGATTCTGCACGGTATCGAAACGCCTAATAGCGTACGCACTAACAGCCTCACTGAAAATCTGAATGATATTCAGGAGAAGGATCGCTTCGACATTATCCTTGCCAACCCCCCATTTGGCGGCCTGGATGCTGGCTTATGTTGCCTTCAACTTGTCGCCGATAACACGGTTAGAGCGTGTGAACACTCATCGCGCACGCATTTACGGTCAGTTTGATTACCGGCAGCAAGAGTTTCTGGAGTTTGTTTTGGACCATTATGTTCAGCGTGGTGTTACTGAGTTGAACCCGGACAAACTGCCGCAGCTGATTGAATTGAAATATCACCCGGTTCGGGACGCGGTTCAGGAGCTTGGGCCGGTGGCGAACATACGAGATGTGTTTGTTGGATTCCAAAAGAACTTGTACTGAGTGCCTTTGATAGCAGTGCTGGATGTTTTAGGTTTTGCCACTGCTGGCAGTTAATCGAAATTATCGAATAACTGCATCTCCTTAAAGCTCATTGGTAGGTGTCCAATATTCTAGCGCTTGGCTCTGTCGGGCATCGGTAATCAGCGAGGCCAGGCCAGTCTGAGCCGCCAAGGTCACTCAACAAGATCCGAAAACACCTTAGCAAACGCTCTAAAATCACTAAGGTGGTACTGGCAAATTGCAAAGACGATTTCCCAGTTCACGTCGTCGTAGTTGTGAATTATCAGGTTTCGCAAGCCAACCAATTTTCGCATTTTGACCGCAAGTTCGGGCTCAATAGTGCCAGAGTTAGCCAGCGCTTCGAAGGCTTCCTCCATAGTTTTGGGTGCTGTTGATTTGCTGTGTCCGGCGAGCCATTGGGAGGCCATGTCTACGCTCATTTGCACGGCGCGCGCGAGGTTCAGTGAGACGATGTCTTGCGCATCAAGGTCTGTCAGTAGTGTTTCCACACTGTCAGGAAGCTTTGAATCTACGCGCTGGATGCAACGCCGAAGCGATTCCAGTTTCTGGGCTACGAGTTGTTCATCCATGAGCGTCACCACCCTTAAAGTATGATTTTTGGTAGGGTAAAAAATCTTCATTTTCCATAATGTTGCGGCATATCAGGACGCTCCACCAGGTTCAACGCTGCCGCTGGTCGTGAACTCTTGCCTCAATCCCCAAAGCCCTCAACTGTTTAAAGTGCGCGCGAGCCTGATCCAAAACCACCGGATCATTCTGAGCAATCAACGCAAGCCGCTTAAATTGATCAGCGTGAGCCGGCAGTTCAGCGCATAGAATAATCACGGTATCCCAGTCTTCCGCTGCCTGCGGGTGTAGCAGAATGCCGACGGGGTCTTTGTAGGGTGTGTTGGTTTCGGAAATTACACTGTGGGGAATGAAGGCATCCGGGCTGAAGTTCCACAGCAGGTCGTCCATTTCCTGAGCGTGTTCTGGGGTGTCGCACACAATGCCCACGCGGTCCCCTTGCTGCCAGGCTTTATTGACCAGTTTGGCGGCGTGTAGATTGCGTGCGGCGGGGGTGTCCTGGCGCAGGATATGGAACCAATAGCGCTGGTTTTTATCCTCCTGTTTGGTTTGGGGTGCGTTAGAGAGCACGGCGGCACCGGCAGCAGCGCTGCCGGTTTCCGTGGTGTGCACAGCAGGCGGCTTATTTGCCGGCATGAGACATCAGGTATTCGACCAGCATGGGCACCGGGCGGCCTGAAGAGCCTTTGGCTTTACCGGAATGCCACGCAGTACCGGCGATGTCCAGGTGGGCCCAACGGTAATCTTTGGCGTAGCGGGACAGGAAACAAGCCGCGGTGATGGTTCCAGCGGGACGTCCGCCGATGTTTGCCATATCCGCAAAGTTGCTGTCGAGCTGGCTCTGGTACTCTTCCCAAAGCGGCAGGCGCCAGGCTTTGTCGTTGGCACGGTCGCCGGCGGCCAGCAGTTCGTTGGCCAATTCATCATTGTTGGCCAGTAAGCCGGTAGCGTGGTGGCCCAGGGCGATGATGCAGGCGCCGGTGAGGGTAGCCAGGTCAATAACCGCAGCCGGGTCAAACCGCTTCACGTAGGTCAAGGCGTCGCACAGTACAAGGCGGCCTTCGGCGTCGGTGTTGAGGATTTCAACGGTCTGGCCAGACATAGTGGTCACAATGTCACCGGGGCGGCTGGCGCTGCCGTCGGGCATGTTTTCAGCGGCGGCGATGACCGCTACAACGTTAATTTTTGGTTTGGTTTCGGCGATCACCTGCATGGCGCCGAACACCGCGGCCGAGCCACCCATGTCGTATTTCATTTCGTCCATGCCTTCACCCGGCTTGATGCTAATGCCGCCGCTGTCGAAGGTGATGCCTTTACCCACCAACACGTGGGGTTTGTCTTTGGTGTTGCCGCCGCGGTATTCCATGATAATAAAGCGCGATGGCTGGCTGCTGCCTTTGCCCACGGCCAGAATGGTGTTCATGCCCAGTTCAGCCATCTGCTCTTCATCAAGAATTTCGGTCTTGATGCAATCGTGGTCTTTGGCCAGCTTTATAGCCTGTTCGGCCAGCCAGACTGGGTGGCAAATGTTAGGCGGTGTATTGCCCAGGTCGCGGGTAAAGTTCATGCCGCGGCCAGTGGCCAAGCCCAAGTTAAAGGCGTCTTTCTCGGCTTTGCCGCCGGCAGAGGCTGTTACGGTTACTTTATTCAGCTTGCACGCAGCAGGCTGCTCGCTTTTATACTGGTTAAACGTGTACAGGTGCTCTTCCAGGCTGCGGCCGATCAGGCTCAGGCGCGCTTCTTCCGACGTCGTAGCGCTGTCGCCGGTTAGCTGGGTGTCAGCCAGGGCCACAATGGCGTGTTTTGAGGGGCCGTCTTTCAGAGCGTTTACCGCAGCAATTAAAGCTTTGCGATAGTTGGCCGGTGTGCGGCTTTCGTCATCGCCGGTGCCGACAATGCACAGGCGCTGCCAATGGCTGTCGGTCAGCGGAACAGTCTGTACCGATGCGTTTTTACCACTGATGTCGCCGGCGCTTTGCAGTTTGCCAATCAGGCCGTCCAGCGCCTTGTCTGCGGCGCTGGTGCTGGCGGGCCATTCGCCTTTCTGCGGTAACGCCAGTACAAGACAGTCAGCGCTGAGGGTGTCCAGGGCTTTGCTGCTTAAGGTAAAATTCATGGCAACTCCTGTTGGTCATTCGGTCAAACAAATTGGATAGAGATCGTAATATTGGGGCAATGCGACGAATTATCAAGCATTGGCGCGGACTTGTGACTTGTTTGCCGGGCGCGGCGCGGTCCTGTCAATCGTCTGCAAGGTTACTTAGAATAGCCGCTGCTGGCGTTTTCCTCCATCAATGGGCGCCGTTACCGGCTCGGCCAGAGAGACTGCTTTGACTATTATTTTTCGCTATCTCATCCGTCAGATCATGATCAGCATGATTGCTGTGTCCGCCATTTTGCTGTTGGTGTTCATGAGCGGGCGTTTTTTAAAGTATTTGGGTAATGCGGCAGAAGGTGAAATTTCTGCTGGCGTGCTGTTCTCGGTGATGGCCTATCGGTTTCCCGGTTTTCTCGAGCTGATTTTGCCCTTGGGTCTGTTTATCGGCATTTTGTTGGCTTATGGCCGCATGTATCTGGAAAGCGAGATGACCGTGCTGCTTGCCTGCGGCGTTAGCGAAGGCGATATTTTGCGCCAAACCCTGATCGGCAGTTTGCCCGTCATGTTGGTGGTGGCTGCCATGAGCCTTTATGTGTCGCCCTGGGGCATGAAACAGGTTGAGGAGATATTCAACGAGCAGCGCAAGGCCACTGAATTCGAGCTTTTGGCACCAGGGCGTTTTCAGGACTTTACCTCTGGCGGGCGGGTGACTTACACCGAAGGGCTGAGCGACGACAAGCGCGAGCTGCAGGGTGTGTTTATCGCCGAGTTTGGCAAGAACGGCGAAGGCCTGACCATCATCACCGCCGAAACGGGCACCCAATTGGTCGATGCCCAGACAGGAAGCCGCTTTCTGATTTTGAAAGATGGCGGGCGTTACGCGGGTAATGCCGGCCAGCTGGATTACAACACCACCGAATTCGAAGCTTACGGTCTCAAAATTGTCAGTGGCAAGAGTGGTACAAAAGAGCTGGAAGAGGGCTTGAGTACCGGGCAGCTGATGAAATCGGACGACCCGCAACAGCGAGCGCTGCTGCATTGGCGGTTTTCGCTGCCCTTTATTGTGCCGGTGGTGACCCTGCTGGCGGTTCGGTTGAGCCGGGTAAATCCGCGTCAGGGCCGGTTCTTCCACCTGTTGCCAGCGATGTTGGTGTATATCACCTATCTCGGCCTATTGATTGTGGCTCGTGATGCGCTGGCCGATGGCAAAGTGCCAGAGTGGATTGGCATGTTCTGGGTGCACGGATTGTTTCTGGCCCTGGGGCTTTGGTTACAATTCGGCCCTGCCTGGCTGCGCAAGCGTCGCTTGCAGCGTGCAGAGCTTGCGGAGCCTACCCATGCGTAAGATTGACCGCTATGTGATGAAAACCGTGGGCGGCGCCATGTTTTTGGTGATGGTAGTGGTGCTGTCGCTGGATTTGATTTTCGCGTTTATCGCCGAGCTGGACGACACAGCCAATAACTATCAGACCCTGGATGCCCTGTGGTATGTGTTCCTGACGCTGCCGCGACGAATTTACGATTATTTGCCGTTGGGCGCCTTTATGGGCTGCCTGGTGGGATTGGGTTCGATGGCCAGCTCTTCCGAGCTGACGGTTATTCGCGCCGCTGGTGTCTCCATAAAGCGCATTATCTGGTCTGCCATGAAGCCAGCGCTGTTTGTGGTGCTGTTGGGTGTGGGCATTGGCGAATATCTGGCGCCGCCGGCGGAGCGCATGGCGCAAAGTGAAAAAGCCGTTGCGCTGGGTGCAGGTAGCAACGTGGCCGCGGCGTCGGGTTTGTGGCATCGCGAAGGCAATGTGTTTATTCACATGAATGCGGTGCAGCCCAGTGGTGTGCTTTTTGGCATTTCCATGTTCCGCTTTAACGAGCAGCGCCAGTTGTTAGCCGCCAGTTTTGCCGAGCGAGCGATTTACCAAGGCGATCACTGGATTCTTGAAAACGTACAAACCACCAAGTTGGAAAAGCAAGGCACCACCCGGTTGACCCACAAACAGCTGCGCTGGGAGTCTGGTTTGTCGCCCAGCGTACTGAGCGTATTGATTGTAAAGCCAGAGAACCTGGCGATGACTGGCCTGCTGACCTACGCCCGCTATCTGGACGAGCAGGGCTTGAGCGCATCGCGCTATTGGTTAGCGTTCTGGAAGAAGACATTAATGCCACTGGGAACCGCGGTGATGGTGTTAGTGGCAATTTCGTTTATCTTTGGCCCTCTGCGCTCGGTCACTATGGGCTTTCGGGTGTTTACCGGTCTGTTGGTAGGCCTGTCGTTTAAGTACATGCAAGATTTGCTGGGGCCAATGAGCGTGGTCTACGGTTTCGAACCCATTCTGGCGGTACTGGTGCCTATCACGGTGAACGCTGGCATTGGTATTTTACTAATGCGTCGTGCAGGTTAGTGTTGATAGGGGACAGATTTAAAATCTGTCCCCGGTTTGCAGTCACAGCTTTTTCTTTTCGACCTCAACGACAACGCTGTCTGACATTCGGTCGGTCAGCGACAGC
This sequence comes from Marinobacter sp. LV10R520-4, assembly GCF_002563815.1. Classification (NCBI taxonomy): domain Bacteria; kingdom Pseudomonadati; phylum Pseudomonadota; class Gammaproteobacteria; order Pseudomonadales; family Marinobacteraceae; genus Marinobacter; species Marinobacter sp. LV10R520-4. The sequence continues at coordinate 3,204,374 of NZ_PDJM01000001.1, forward strand.
CCGTTAATGGGTACGAACAGAACAACGATCGCCGGAACGGAAAATAGCAGGCTGACAGCGCCCAAGTAGAAGCCTGCCAGTAATGCCAGAAACACAACGGCGGCCGCCGTCACATAACGGCGCAGAGCCTGGCTCCAGCTCACCGACACGCCGTCCAGATTCTGAATACGCACTCGCCACACCTGCATTCCAAGTGTTTGGCCCGCTCGGGTCCAGAAGTAGCCGAAAAACAGGTACAGCACCAGAAACAGGGTAAACGTCAGGCCCGGTCCGCCTTCGATCTGCCCGGCTGCCGCCATTTGTTCGTATTTTTCCCAACCGGTCAGCTGACCAGCGATTATGGTGTATATCCAGGTGGCAACCAGGAGCACTGCAATGCTGATAAGTGCATCGTAAGTAATGGCCAGGCCACGTTTCAGTCCGGTTGCTGGCGGCAAAAGCACGTCGGCATTGTGAAAGCGTTTGGGCATGCGGTCTCCGGTGATGTTTCACGTTTTTCAGGATGTCGGCGTGTGCTAGAGTAGCCGATTTGTACAATCATGTAAGCATCCGAATTCAATCGCGGACCTGGCGCAGTTTTTGTCGGGTTTATGGAAAGGTATCAAAGGGCTATGAAAACGGCAGAGTTGCGACAGGCGTTTCTTGAATACTTCAAACAGCAGGGCCATGCCATTGTTCCCAGCAGTTCACTGGTGCCGGCAGATGATCCCACTTTGCTATTTACGAACGCGGGCATGAACCAGTTCAAGGACCTGTTCCTGGGCCGTGAGCAGCGTGACTACACTCGCGCCACCAGTTCGCAGAAATGCGTACGAGCCGGCGGCAAGCACAACGATCTTGAAAACGTTGGTTACACTGCTCGCCACCATACGTTTTTTGAAATGCTGGGCAACTTCAGCTTTGGCGATTATTTCAAGCGCGAAGCCATCAATTTCGCCTGGAATTTCCTGACCTCTGAGCAGTGGCTGAACCTGCCAAAAGCAAAACTGTGGATCACGGTATACGCCGAAGACGACGAAGCCTTTGATATCTGGAACCAGGAAATTGGCGTGCCTGCCGAGCGCATTGTCCGTATCGGCGACGACGCCGGCGGCCGCTATTCTTCAGATAATTTCTGGCAGATGGGCGATACCGGCCCCTGCGGCCCTTGTTCCGAGATTTTCTTTGACCACGGCCCTGATGTAGCTGGCGGCCCTCCGGGAAGCCCGGACGAAGACGGCGACCGCTACATAGAAATCTGGAACGTGGTGTTCATGCAGTATAACCGCGCCGCTGACGGCGAAATGCTTAACCTGCCCAAACCGTCGGTAGACACCGGCATGGGTCTGGAGCGAGTGACCGCGGTGTTGCAGGGCGTGCACAGCAACTATGAAATTGACCTTTTTCAGGACCTGCTGAAAGCTGCCTCTGACGTGCTCGGCGGCGTTGCCTCCACTGAAGCCTCGCTGCGTGTTGTAGCAGACCACATCCGCTCCTGTTGTTTCCTGATAGCCGACGGCGTTATGCCGTCAAACGAAGGCCGTGGCTTTGTATTGCGTCGCATCATTCGCCGCGCCGCCCGCCACGGTAACAAGCTGGGTGCCAATGGCCCCTTCTTCTACAAGTTGGTCGGTGCGCTGGTTGAGTTGATGGGTGAAGCCTTCCCGCAGCTGGTCAGCAGCCACAAGCAGATCGAAAAGGTGCTGCTGCAAGAAGAAGAGCAGTTTGTAAAAACCCTGGATAACGGCCTGCGCCTGTTAGAGCAGGACATTGCCGAACTTAAAGGCGACGTGATTCCGGGCGCAACAGTTTTCGCCCTGTACGACACTTATGGCTTCCCGGTAGACCTGACCAACGACATCGCCCGTGAGCGAGGTTTGACTCTGGATTATCAGGGCTATGAAAAAGCAATGGATGCCCAACGTGAGCGCGCCCGGGCGGCCAGCAAATTCGGTATCGACTATAACGCGGAAAGCTTGAAGCTTGAGGGCGTGACCGAATTTAGTGGTTACCAGAATATTGATGGCCATGAGCGCATTCGCTCGGTGATTGTCGGCAGTGAACACAAAAACGCTGAAGCCGGCGACGAAGCCATCATTGTGCTGGAGCGCACGCCGTTTTACGCGGAGTCTGGCGGCCAGGTCGGTGATACCGGGCTGTTGACCTGGAGCGGTGGCCGCTTTCAGGTTACCGACACCCGCAAAGAGGGCAACAACCACCTTCATATCGGAACGGTGATTGAAGGTGAACTGTTCCCGGGCCTGGAAGTGGATGCGCGCATTGACCATGAGCGCCGTGAACGCACCAAACGTAACCACTCCGCCACCCATCTATTGCACGCGGCTTTGCGCAAGGTTCTGGGCGAGCACGTTAGCCAGAAAGGCTCGCTGGTAGATCCGGACAAACTGCGCTTTGACTTCTCGCATCTCGAGGCCGTCAGCACCGCACAACTGCAGGAAATCGAACACCAGGTTAACCAGCAGATTCTGGAAAACACCCCGGTAGCCACAGAAGTGACAGACATGGAACAGGCCCAGGCTAAAGGCGCGCTGGCGTTGTTTGGTGAAAAATACGGTGATTCCGTCAGGGTTCTGAGTATGGGTTCAGACAGCTACTCGGTTGAGCTTTGCGGTGGCACCCATGTCAATCGCACCGGCGATATTGGTCTACTGCGTATTACCTCTGAAAGCGGTATTGCTTCCGGCGTTCGCCGCATTGAAGCGGTCACCGGTTTTGGCGCTTTGGAATGGGTAGACAGCGCCGAACGTACCTTGCGTGAAGCGGCTAGGCTGGTAAAAGGCTCCCGTGAGTCGCTGGTCGAGAAAGTGCAACAGACACTGGATCGTAACCGTCAGCTGGAGAAAGAAAACGACGGTTTGAAGGCTAAACTTGCCAGCTCGGCCGGCAGCGACTTAGTGTCGTCTGCAGTTGAAGTGGCGGGCTTAAAGGTAGTTGCCGCTGAAATGCCAGGGGCGGACCGCCAGGCACTGATGGAAACGGCCGACCAGCTGAAGAACAAGTTGGGTGAGGGCGTCGTGGTTTTGGCCAGCGTTGAAGATGGCAAGGTCACACTGGTATCGGGTGTAACCAAATCAGCGACCGGTAGAGTCAAGGCCGGCGACATTATGAAGCACCTTTGCGCGCAGCTGGACGGTAAGGGCGGTGGTCGTCCTGATATGGCCCAGGGCGGGGGTAACGATGCCTCCAGGCTTACTGAGGTTCTGGCGGGTGTTGCTGGCTGGGTTGAAAAAAATAGTCAGTAACGCATGTTTTAGCTACGGGTGAGGGTTTATAATCGCGCCCGATTGATTTGACGGGCGGAGCAACTTCCGCCCTGAATCCCGGTCTAGACAGTGGGAATATTATGGCCCTGTATGTACAGAAATTTGGTGGCACCTCGGTAGGCACTACCGAGCGTATCGAAGCGGTTGCTCAGAAGGTTTTTGGTTTTCGCAAGGCGGGGCATGACATCGTTGTGGTGGTTTCGGCCATGAGCGGTGAAACGAACCGCTTGATTGGCCTGGCCAGTAACATTACCGATGAGCCCGGCCAGCGTGAAATGGACGTCCTTCTGTCTACCGGCGAACAGGTGACCATTGCACTCTTGTCGATGGCATTGCAGAAGCTGGGTTGCGAGGCTCGCTCTTACACCGGCTCACAGGTACGTATCCTAACCGATCGTGCCCATACAAAAGCCCGTATTCAGCACATTGATGAACAACATGTGCGTGAAGACCTGGATGCCGGCCGTGTGGTGGTGGTGGCAGGTTTTCAGGGAGTGAACGATCTGGGTGACATTACCACCCTTGGCCGCGGTGGTTCAGACACTACCGCTGTGGCCTTGGCAGCAGCGTTGAAGGCCGATGAATGCCAGATTTATACCGATGTGGACGGGGTTTATACCACCGATCCGCGAGTGGTGGATTCCGCTCGAAGGCTGACCCATATTACCTTTGAAGAAATGCTGGAAATGGCCAGCCTGGGGTCCAAAGTGCTGCAGATTCGCGCTGTGGAGTTTGCAGGCAAATACAACGTTCCGTTAAGGGTACTTTCCAGCTTCGAGGAAGGTGAGGGCACCCTGATTACACTTGAGGAAGATAGCGCTATGGAGCAACCAATCGTTTCCGGCATTGCATTCAACCGCGACGAAGCCAAGCTGACTATTGCGGGGGTGCCGGATACGCCTGGCAGTGCGCTGCGTATTCTGAAGCCAATCAGCGATGCCAATATTGAAGTGGACATGATTGTCCAGAACGTGGGTGAAGACAACAGAACCGCCTTTACGTTCACGGTTTTGCGCCATGATTTCAAACGGGCCGGCGATGTGCTGCGCTCGGTAGCGGCCGAGCTGGGCGCACGTGAGGTCATCGGAAACGAAAAGATCGCTAAAGTCAGTATTGTCGGTGTTGGTATGCGTTCCCACGCGGGCGTCGCTACTAAGATGTTCGAGGCGCTGTCTAACGAAGGTATTAACATTCAGATGATTTCTACCTCGGAAATAAAGATTTCCGTGGTGATTGATGAAAAGTACCTTGAGCTTGCGGTAAGGGCGCTTCATTCGGCTTTTGAGCTGGACAAGCCTCTGGTAGAGGCAGAGGCTTGACGCAATGGGCCTCCGCCCGCTGTTTCATCGTCTAACAGGACGCCCATTCGCAGAACCGGCTAACGCATGTCTCCGTATAAGTGAATGTGCGGTTTTCGGAGGGCGCGTAATTCCACTATAAGTGAGCGCGTACGAAGCACCTATTTAAGAACAGGTCGCTTTTTCAGAGGGAGTAGGAATATGTTGATTTTAACACGCCGTGTAGGCGAGACCCTGATGGTCGGTGACGAAATAACCGTTACTGTGCTTGGGGTAAAGGGAAATCAGGTACGGATTGGTGTGAATGCACCCAAAGAAGTCGCTGTTCACCGCGAAGAGATCTATCAGCGCATTCAGGCGGAGAAAAGTTCAGATGAGGCTGAGCCGGGCAATCACTAGCTGGTCTAAAAAAGCTGCTTGCGAATTTTCGGAGCGGTTTTTTTGTGTTTAGTGAACTCCAAATGTAAAAAAATTCGTTTAACCCTATGAAAATGAAAAAATCGTGGTAGTATACGCCCCGTTCTCAAGGAGAGGTGGGTGAGTGGCTGAAACCAGTTCCCTGCTAAGGAACCGTACGCGCAAGTGTACCGAGGGTTCGAATCCCTCCCTCTCCGCCATTTCCTGTTTTAGGAAAGAGAGCCGGTTGATGTTGCAGTCAACCAAAGAAATGAAAGTGATCAATGTGCGGCTGTAGCTCAGCTGGATAGAGTACTCGGCTACGAACCGAGCGGTCGGAGGTTCGAATCCTCCCAGCCGCACCACTTTTAAAGTATCAGTTTTTGTAAACCCAAGTTTTAGCGGCTGTAGCTCAGCTGGATAGAGTACCTGGCTACGAACCAGGCGGTCGGAGGTTCGAATCCTCCCAGCCGCACCATATGAAGTCCAGAACGCCCCGATCTGTGGAAGCACAGTTCGGGGCGTTTTGCATTGGGCCTTTGCATTTCGCCGTACGTGTCATTACTTACCCGTATTTCTCCCCTGTTTCTCTCGAATGTGTCGTTTTTCACCCATTTTAGATCCCAAAAAACCTCTATAAAACATAACCATATGTTTTATAAGCTTAAAATTTATATGGTCCGTTAATTGCTTCATTTGATGTTACGCGGGGCCGTGCAGGCTTCGTTGAATACTAAAACAACACAATGATTCGGAGAGCATTCTTTATGAAAACCCAAGCCGTTATGGCAGTGGCACTCGCCTCCACGCTGGCCGTCGCAAATCCGGTCGTCGCCCAGGACCGGGCAGGTTGGCCTGACAACTTCACCGTAGGCACCGCCAGCCAGGGTGGCACCTACTTCGCGTACGGTGCTGGATGGGCCAACTTTGTCGCAGAAAACTTGGGCGTGTCAGGCGGCGCTGAGATCACCGGCGGCCCGATGCAGAATATGGCTCTGGTACACACCGGCGATCTAAAATTTGGTCTGACCACCATGGGCCCTGCACGGGAATCCATGGACGGCAACAGCCCAATAGCGCCAGGCATGAAAATGGACAACGTGTGCGCCATGTTCCCCATGTACGAAACTCCGTTCTCCGTGACGGCCCTGACCAGCTCCGGCATTACCTCTATTTCTGACATCCCCGATGGCGCAACCATCGGCTTTGGTCCGGCTGGTTCCACTTCAGACACCTACTTTCCACGCATGATGGAAACGCTTGGTGTGAACTTCGAGCGCCGCAACGGCAGCTGGTCGGACCTGGGTACCCAGTTGCAGGACGGCCTGATTGATGTTATCGCCTTTGCCGCTGGCATTCCGATTCCTGCGGTCAGTCAGCTGGAAGTGCAGACCGATGTAAATATCATTGGTATGACCGACGCCGAAGCAAAAAAAGTGGTTGATAACTTCCCCGTATCCGAATTCATTATTCCGGCAAACACCTACCAGTCCTTGGAAAAGGAATCTCGTGTAGTGTCTATGTGGAACTTCGCCATGGCCAATTGCGACGTGCCGGAGAGCCTTGTGTATGAAATTACCAAGCTGACTATGGAAAATAACGAGAGAATGGTGTCGATCCATAAGGCAGCTCAATTCTCCATTCCTGAAAATTACACCAAGAATAAAGTATTGCCGTGGCACAAAGGCGCGGCGCGTTGGTTCAACGAAAACGGTTACACCATCGAGCAAAGCAAAATCAAGTAACGCTGTCACCGGAGGCGCCTGCGCCTCCGGTTAGTTTGCCGGCTACTTGCCGGCTCCGATTTGCCCGCTGGCAGGATATCCCATGACCCTCGAACAAAAACCCAAAAACTTCTCTGACATTGATGAAAGCCCAGATCATGTGCTTGCCCATGATGTGGACGAAGAACCCATAGAAAACAATCGCCGCCTGTTTGAAGGTAACCTGCTGAAGTTTGTGACGCTGTTGGCCATTGGTTACTCGTCGTTTCATCTTTATGCCCTGAATATTGCGCCTTTGGAAACCTGGTCTTTCCGGATTGTGCACATCGCTGGTGCCCTGATATTGGGTTTCATACTGTTTGCCGGTGCCCGTTTTGTGTCCGCGGAAGAGGGCGGCGCCCGCCATCGCTGGACCACCTGGGTAAGCGCTGTCGCCATGCTGCCAGCGCTTTATGTTTGCTATCAGGTGTTCACGTTTTGGCAAATGGTGCAAGACGGCGCATTGCGCATTCCCGTTAACCTGGAAACCTGGCACTTTGGCTGGCCACTGCTCGCTGTAACGGGCGTGACGATTATCATGAGCTGGTTCCACCAGCGTGAACGCTCGCGCTTCAGTCTGCCGGACCTGGTGCTGGTAGTGTGTTCAATTGCGGTAGCTGCTTACTTTCTAATGGCATATAACACCTCTATGCGGATGGCGACGGGCACATCCTTTGCACCGATTGGTATCTCCTTTGCTGCGGTTGCCGGTGTTGCGCTGATAATGGAACTGACTCGCCGTATGGCTGGCCTGGCTTTGGTTATTATCGGCCTGGTGTTTCTGGTGTATGTATTTGCCGGGCCCTATCTGCCGGGCTTTCTGGGCTATCCTGGTTTGTCGGTTCAGCGCTTTTTCAGCCAGGTGTATACCGATGCCGGTATTCTCGGGCCCACCACGGCTGTGTCGTCTACCTACATTATTCTGTTCATCATTTTCGCGGCCTTTCTTCAGGCCTCGAAAGTGGGTGATTATTTTGTGAACTTTGCTTTTTCCATCGCTGGCCGTTCCCGCGGGGGCCCCGCCAAGGTGTCCATTTTTGCTTCTGGCCTGATGGGTATGATCAACGGCACCAGTGCCGGTAACGTTGTGTCCACCGGTTCGTTGACCATACCGTTAATGAAAAAAGTCGGCTACAGCAAGAAATCCGCCGGTGCGGTGGAAGCGGCTGCGTCTACCGGTGGCCAGATCATGCCACCGATCATGGGCGCAGGCGCCTTTATCATGGCGGAAATTACCGGCATTCCTTACACCGAAATTGCGATTGCTGCGATTATTCCATCGATCCTGTATTTTGCTTCGGTGTACTTCATGGTGGATTTTGAAGCCGCCAAAACCGGTATGCGTGGCATGCGCGAAGATGAGTTGCCGAAACTTCGCAAGCTGATTAAACAGGTCTACCTGTTCGTGCCGATTATTATTCTGATTGTGGCGTTATTTATGGGCTATTCGGTGATTCGTGCCGGCACCCTGGCCACTATTTCCGCTGCGGTGGTGAGCTGGTTTTCGCCGAATAAGATGGGCATAGGCCTGATTCTGCGCGCATTGGAAATGGCGTCTTACATGGCCATCCAGATTATTGTGGTGTGTGCCGCAGCTGGCGTGATTGTGGGCGTTATTTCGCTGACCGGCGTGGGCGCACGATTCTCGGTGTTGCTGCTGGACGTGGCCGCAACCAGCCAATTACTGGCACTGGTTTTTGCCATGTTCATTTCCATTTTGCTGGGCATGGGGATGCCCACTACGGCCGCTTATGCGGTGGCCGCGTCGGTGGTCGCTCCGGGGCTGGTGCAGCTAGGCATCGAGCCTCTGACAGCGCACTTCTTCGTGTTCTACTTTGCCGTGGTTTCCGCGATTACGCCTCCGGTGGCGTTGGCATCTTACGCAGCCGCCGGTATTTCTGGGGCCAACGCTATGGAAACCTCGGTGGCCTCGTTCCGTATCGGTATTGCCGCCTTCATTGTTCCATTTATGTTCTTCTATAATGGCGCTTTGTTGATGAACGCCGAATGGTTTGAAATTGCCCGTTCGCTGGTCACTGCGCTGTTTGGAGTTTATATCCTGTCAGGCGGCGTACTGGGTTGGTTCGCTGACGTGTCAGCGTCTTGGGTAACCCGCATACTGCTGATTACCGCAGCCTTGCTGATGATTGAGGGCGGGTGGATAACGGATCTGACGGGTATCGGTATGGCGGTCGCAGCTTATATCATTCAGCGTCAGCGCCGTGAACGCCTGGCAGTAGCCTGAGCGCCGGCGCCGGGTTCGGTGCAGAATAACCTATAAACGGTGTTGTTCTGTGCCGGGCCCGGCACTAGCTTTGGGGGTTTTTAACGGTGCTTTTAATGGTGTTTCAGAGGCCGGTGTATGTTTTTCCGTTTTGGCGCTGTGCTGGTGTTTGTGGTGGTGCTTGCGACGGCCTGGGTTCTGGGCGGCTGGGTAGGGTACCGTCAGGTTGAACAGGAAAGCCTGGTGGAGTCTTTCCGTTACCGCCAGTTAGTGGCTAATGAGCTCAGTAGTTACCTTCCCATTCCTGAATTGATGGCCGAACATCCGCTGCTGGCGACTGCGTTGAACGCACCAGACAACACGGATGTTATTCTGCAGGCCAATGAAGAAATGCAACGAATGGCCACCATTGTGGGCAGCTCAGATGTATACCTGATGGATATGTCTGGCTTGACCATCGCGGCCAATAATTACCAGCAGGCCGGCAGCTTTGTCGGTCGTAACTTCAGTTTTCGGCCATATTTTTACGAAGCGATTAAAAGAAACGGTTCTGCCATTTATTTTGCCTTGGGTTCCACCTCTGGTGTACGCGGCCTGTACTTTTCCCACCCGGTTCATGACGAACGCGGCCAGGTGCTGGGAGTTGTGGCGGTAAAGGTGCTGGTGCATGAACTGGAATCGCAATGGATACGGCCGGCCTCAAGGCGTGAAGCCGAAATGCTGGTGCTGGACGCCGCCGGAGTGAGTTTTTTGTCCAGCCAGCCCCGCTGGCTTTACCGTGACTTTACTGGCAGCGATAACCCCGCACCCGGTGAGGCCTCACGCCTACGCTATCCGGAGCGGGATCTGGAACCGGTTCAGCTGGATTATCTGGATAAGCCCTGGGGCCTGTCGGGTCCGTCCGGCACCGTTCGTATTCGTGAAAATGGCGGAAGTCATGAATACCTCAGTGTTCGCACACCTTTGCCACGAATGGACTGGACGCTGCAGATAATGGTGAGCACCCGGTCGGTTATCTGGACGCGCCTGGGTTTTGTGCTTGGAGGCACGGCGCTTTACTTTGGGGTGTTGCTGACCTGGCTGTACTTGCGTGAACGCTATCGCCGCGAGGCCGAATTGGCCTTGCGCGGCGAACAGTTGGAGCTGAACGTTGCTGAGCGCACCGCAGATCTTGAACGCTCTAATCAGATGTTGGTTGAAGAAATCCAGCAGCGTGAGCAAGCCCAGACCGACCTGCGGGAAACCCAGCAGGAGCTGATACAGGCGGCAAAGCTTGCGGTTTTGGGTCAGATGTCTGCGGGCCTGAACCATGAAATGAGCCAGCCGCTGACGGCGATTCAGACCTACGCTCGCAACAGTCGGCGTTTTCTGCAAAAAGGCGCCAGCGATATGGTAGACGCTAACCTGGCAGAGATCGTGCTGCTGTGCGACAAAATGGCTGAGCTGACTCGCCAGTTTAAAGTGTTCGCGCGCAAATCCGAAGGGCCGCCCAGCATTGTCGATTTACGCCCGGCGGTGGACGCCTCTGTGAAGATCATCGCGGCCCAGAAAAACAGCGGGGATATTGACATTCAATGGCTACGGCCAGCACAGCCGACCTGGTGCCATGGTGATCAAATCCGCATCGAGCAGGTACTGGTGAACCTTCTGGCCAACGCCGTGCATGCGCTGGAAGGTTGCGCGCAGCCGGTGATCACCATAGACGTGACGGGGCATCAGGGCTATTGGCTGTGCCGGGTGCGCGACAATGGGCGGGGCCTGCCGGCCAATACCGAGCAGCTGTTCGAACCGTTTTACACCACGAAACCGGTTAAGCAGGGCCTTGGCTTGGGGCTATCCATCTCGCGCCAGATTGTGGATGCGCTTGGCGGCCGTTTGTGCGGCCGCAATCGCAGCGATGGCGCAGGCGCGGAATTTGAATTTACACTGAAAAAGCGGGACACCCAGGTATGAGCCAAATTGACGTAATCTTTGTGGACGATGAGCCGGATATACGTAAAGCCATTGCCCAGGCCCTGACTCTGGATGATCTGGCGGTCACCTGTTTTGACAATGCTACCGATGCGCTAGCGCAAATTGGTCGCGACTATAGCGGTGTTGTTCTGTGCGATTACAACATGCCCAATATGGATGGCCTGCAGCTGCTCAGCCGCTTGCAGCAGCTCGACGACACCATTCCGGTCATCCTTCTAACCGGGCAGGGTGATATCAGCACAGCGGTGAGTGCCATGCAGCAGGGCGCCTATGACTTCATCGAAAAGCCGTTTAACCAGGAGGAACTGGTGGAATTGCTGCGCCACGCTTTGGAAAAGCGCCAGCTGGCGTTGGAAAACCGGCGCCTGAAGGCTCAGTTAAAGCAGCTAGCAAAACCCGGCCCGCGAATTCTGGGTGGTTCGGCCACTATGCAAAAAGTGATGGCCACCATTGATCCGATTCTGGATATTTCTGCGAACATTCTGCTGTATGGCGAAACCGGTTCGGGCAAAGATGCAATGGCGCGCTACATTCACGAAAACAGTCGGCGCAGCAGTCATAATTTTGTTGCGATTAACTGCGGTGCTGTGCCGGAAAATCTGATTGAAAGTGAGTTGTTCGGTCACGAAGCGGGGGCGTTTACCGGTGCGGACAAACGCCGTATTGGCAAAATAGAGCACGCCCACCAGGGCACGCTGTTTCTGGATGAAGTGGAAAGCATGCCCATGTCGCTGCAGATTAAACTGCTGCGGGTGCTTGAAGAGCAGAAAGTTGAGCGTCTGGGTAGCAATCAGGTACAGCAGGTGGACGTACGCATTATTGCCGCCACCAAATCCAATCTGAAAACCCTCAGTGACGAGGGTGTGTTTCGTGCAGATCTTTACTACCGCCTGAATGTGGTGAAAGTGGATATCCCGCCACTGCGCGAGCGCAAGGAAGACATTCCCACGCTGTTTCACCACTTTGTGCTGATTGCAGCGGCCCGCTATGACCGCGAGAGCATCCCGTTGAACGCGGGCCAGGCAACTAAACTGACGCACCACGACTGGCCCGGCAACGTGCGTGAGCTGCGCAACCTGGCCGAACGCTATGTGTTGCTTGGCCCGGCAGCTCTGGACGAGACCGACACGGCTCAAGATACCAACGTGAATGGCCGCCGCACACTGGCGGAACTGATGGACGGCTTTGAACGCCTGGCCTTAATCAGTGCTTTGAATGCCTGCCATGGCAGCATTAAAGGCACCATGGTTGAACTCGGCATTGCGCGCAAAACCCTGTACGACAAGATGAAAAAACACGGTCTGGACAAAGCCGAATTCAAAGAGTGAACATTTTTACCCTGCCTCTCTGCCGGCTTTTACAGCGAGGCCGCCGAGCGCGCGGCCTGATCGTATAGGCCGGAAATACCACGCAAAAAACTAGCCACTTCGCCCAGATCGCTGTTGGCAAATCCCAGTGTTCGCAATGAATCCACCAGGCAGTTTTCACGGATTTCAGCGTAGCGTTTGCATACATCTTCACCTTTTTCAGTCACCGAATAGTAGGTTTCCTTACCTCGCCTTTCGGAAGCCACTACGCCGTGTTTCAGCAGTTTTTTCAGGGAGTAGGTGACGGTGTGGCTGTCTTCCACATTCAGCACCAAGCAGATGTCGGCGGATTTTTTAGCGCGATCTCGATGGTTCACGCTGTGCAGCACCAGCACGTCCAGTTGGCTTAACTCCTGCAGCCCGGCTGCGTTCATACAGCGCACCATCCAGCGATTAAAGGCATTGCCGGCCACAATCAGGCCAAATTCCAACTCCGAAAGCTCCATGGCGCGGCCCGAGGCCAGGTGGGCAGAGGACACGATGGGCCCAACATTGCGCCGTGCCTTTGCGCTCTCGCCAGAGCCGTTCGCTGAATTTTTTGTTTTCATAACGTGATATCACCGTTGTTAAAAATCATGATGGGTTAGCGCTGAGTGTTGCCTTATCTGCCCATTTGGCTGGGCAGATACGTGACGATGGCAGGGAACAGCGTTATTAGTACCACTGCGCTCAGAATCAGCAGGAAATAGGGCAAAGCGGCCCAGGCAATCCGCAGAATATTTTCCCCGGTCAGGCCTTGAATCACGAACAGATTAAAGCCAACCGGGGGCGTTATCTGGCTCATTTCCACCACAATCACCAGGTAGATACCGAACCAGAGCGGGTCAATGCCAGCGGCCTGCACCATCGGCAGAATCACCGAGGTAGTCAGTACCACTACGGAAATGCCATCCAGAAAGCAGCCCAGCAGAATGAAGAACAGGGTCAGCGCCAGCAGTAACATATTGGGCGAAAGGTTAAGGGTGTTGATCCAGGTAGCCAGTTCACGAGGGATACCGGTGAAGGCCATTGAGGTGGTCAGAAAGTGGGCGCCCATCAGTATAAAGGCAATCATGGACGACGTTTTTACCGTACCCATCAGCCCGCTGGTAAAGGTATCACGGCTCATGGAACCGCCTTTCCACGACAAAAAGTGAGCCAGCGCTACGCCAACGGCAGCGGACTCGGTGGGCGAGGCCAGGCCACCATAGATAGAGCCGATCACACCAATTATCAGCAGCATCACCGGAATTAGCGGGCGGCTGCGACGCAGTTTGGCGCGAAAAGACAGGTGTTCCGCTTCGCCGGTCGGGATGCCCTCCGGGTTCAGCAGCGACCAGATCATGACATAGCCGCCAAACAGCAGCATCAGCATAAGGCCGGGCAGAATACCCGCTACGAACAGGCGCGCAATGGACTGCTCGGTGGCCACACCGTAAACAATCAGAATAATCGAGGGTGGAATTAACAGCCCCAGGGTGGCAGAACCGGCCAGAGTGCCCAGTATCTGGTTTTTGTTATAGCCGCGGCGAGTGAGTTCCGGTATCGACATTTTGCCGATGGTGGCTGCTGTAGCGGCGGACGAGCCCGATATCGCCGCGAAAATGCCACAACCCAGAATGTTGGTGTGCAGTAATTTTCCCGGAACTTTGCCCACCCACGGAGAAATGCCGCTGAACATTTCTTCAGACAAGCGTGAGCGGAACAACACTTCACCCATCCAGATAAACATCGGTAACGCGGCCAGTTCCCAAGACACGCTGGCGCTGTAAAAAGCGGTCGACAGGCTGTCGCCCACCGGGACGTTGCTGAAGAAATACAGCGAAATACAACCGATGGCCGTTAACGAAAACGCCACCCATAAACCCGCGCCCAGCAATGCCAGCAGCAGCACCAGAAGCAGTAGGCTCATCCAGATCATTTCCACGGGCTTACTCCTGAGGTGCTTCGTCGTGAAGTTGGGTTATACGGCCGCTGAGCAACGACACAAGAGCGTCTAACAGGGCGACCAATAACCACAGCAGACCCATGACCATCGCCGCCTGCGGAATCCACAGCGGCACCGGTACCATGCCGATGGATAGGTCGCCGAAATCGTAGCTGTCCCACGTCAGCCAAGCGCTGTGCCAGGCTGCAAAGGCAGTAATGGCAGCGGCTGATAGCAGAGCCAGGATGTCCATAATGCGGTGGGCAGAGTGGGGCAGGCGTTGTAACAGCAGAGTCACGCGAATGTGCCCGCCCTGCCAGAAGGTGTAGGCCAGGCCAAAAAACGTAGCGCCCAGAAGCATAAACGCCGCCAGTTCAGCCAGCCCTGGCACGTTCAGTCCCAAAGGGCTGAAACCCAACCAGGTCAGTAATTCATCAAGTACCCGGCTGAGTACCTGGGCAACAATCATGACCATGATTAATGTCAGGTTGATCGCGGAAAGGGCACCCCCCAACCGATAGAATGCGTCCAGAGCCCTGCGCATAGTGATGTTCCTCTGTTATGCCTGCATTGCAGGGCTGGCATGAATGAATACGTGGAGGCACGAGGCGCCCGTGCTCCACTATGGGCTTGGCATCAACGCTGGTGGTAAGCGTCCAGAAGAGCTTGGCCATCGCTGCCGGCGCGCTCGAGCCATTCTTCGGTCATGGTTTCGCCAATTTTCTGTAGGCGTTTTACCAGTTGCGCAGAGGGCTCCGACACGACAATGCCGTTATCTCGCATGATTTTGATTTTGGCGTCGGTTTCTTCTTTGCTGGCGTCCCATCCGCGCTTCTCAGCCACTGCTGCTGCGTCTTCCAGCGCTTTTTGGGTCGCTTCAGGCAAACTGCGGAAGGCCTTGGCGTTCACTACAACCATGTTCTTCGGCAGCCACAGTTGGGCGTGGTTAAAGTGGCTGAGATAATCCCAGGCGCGGGTGTTGGCCCCGGTCGACGGCGACGTAATCATGGCGTCAACACGGCCGGTGCCAAAGGCGGTGGGAATGTCCGGCACTTCTACCTGGGTGGGGATGGCTCCCAACAAATCGGCCAGCTGCTCGCTGGATTTGTTGTAGGCGCGCATTTTCACGCCTTTGAGTTCTTCACCGCTTTCAACTGCGAACTGGGTATAAATACCTTGGGGTGGCCAGGGCACTGCGAACAGCAGCTTCAAACGCTGACTTTCCAGGCGCTCTGCCAGGACGTCTTTAGAGGCCAGCCATAACTTCCAGGCCTGATCGTAATCACTGGCCAGATACGGCACCGAGTCGACTTCAAACAGCGGATCTTCGTTGGCCAGGCGCGACATGATCAACTCGCCAATGGGCACCAGCCCGCGGCGCACGGAGTTCTTGATTTCCGGGTGTTTGATAAGCGAGCCACTGCTGTGCACTGTAATGTTCAGATCGCCGTTAGTGGCGTCGCGCACATCGTCAGCAAACTGACGGATGTTCGCGGTGTGGAAGTTGGAATCGCCATAGGGCGTGGGCATGTCCCATTCGGTGGCCTGCGCTCCGCTTACCATAAAGCCGAGCATGGCGGCTGTCAGGGTGGCACTAACACGCTTTAGGCTGAAGCCTTTTTTAACGGGTAAGTGAACGGTTTGTATGGGGTTTTTCATAGGTTTTGCCTCCCGGAGCTGACGCCGGAGCCGTCAGCAGATGTTGTTGTTTTCAGTGAGTCGTAAAGTGCGGCGAAAAAGCCGCCTTGATGCGCCTCGTGAGCTAAAATTAGCTATGGGTTGATGATGTGTCAAACTATTTATCAAAATAATATACGTAAATTCACTTTGTAATGCAGGTAATTTATCTATAAATTGTTTGTGTTGAGGGTGGGTTTGGGATGATTTTGCGCCCGCGCTTGTCGCCATTTATTACAACCAATACTTGCTACAGCAACAATTCGCACAGCCAGAATTCATTACAGTCATAAGCCCGGAGGCTCACATGCTATTGAATTGCGATATCGGTGAAAGCTACGGCGCCTGGACCATGGGTCTGGATGATCAGGTCATGCCGTTTATTGACCAGGCCAACATCGCTTGCGGGTTTCACGCCGGCGACCCGCGAGTGATGTTCAATACGGTGCGCCTGGCGTTGGAACACGGGGTCACCCTGGGGGCCCATCCGGCGTATCCGGATCTTCAAGGGTTTGGTCGCCGGTCTATGGTCTGCTCAGCAGACGAAATTCACGCCATGGTGTTGTATCAGGTGGGTGCGCTGGCGCAGATAGCCGCTTCTCAGGGTGGCCGGGTGAGCTATGTAAAGCCCCACGGCGCGCTATATAACGACATGATGCGCGACGAGGTGATACTGCGAGCAATCCTCGAGGCGCTGGCGAAATCGCCGCAAACCTTGGCGTTGATGGCCATGACCACAGCGGACAACCAGCGACTGAAACAGTTATGCGCGGAATACGGCGTAGCTTTGCTGCTGGAAGCCTTCGCCGATCGCGCCTATGACAGCGCCGGGTATTTGGTTTCGCGCAGTCAGACGGGTTCCGTGCACCACGATTCCAGCATAATTGTGCAGCAGGCACTGGCTTTTGCCCGTGGTCAGAGCATTCAGTCGACAGAAGGCAAAGCCTTGCATCTGGAAGCGGACACGCTGTGCGTGCACGGTGACAACCCGGAGTCTGTGGCAGCTGTGCGGGCCATTCGTGACGCGTTCAGGGAGCTGGGTGATGCATTGGCGCTATGACATCAGCGGAATAGATACCGTTACCCTGCATTTTGGTCAGCGTATCGACGCAGCTCTGGTTACCCCGATTCACCGTGCGGCAATCGCTTTAAAAGCAAGCCTGGGCGCGCGGCTGCTGGATGCGGTGCCGTCTTACACCACTCTGCTTTTGCGTTATGATGTGTTGCAGGACGATCTGGCCAGTTTGATGGGGCAGGTGAGTGAAGTGCTGAACCAGCTGCCCGATGTTGCCGAAGACGTTGATGCTGAATCAGAGATTATTGAAGTTCCAGTGTTTTATCACCCCAGCGTCGGGCCGGATCTGAAACGCTTGGCGCAGCGTGCAGGTTTCAGCGTGGAAGAGGTTATTCGCCGCCACAGCGAGCGCCTTTACCAGGTATTCGCCATTGGCTTTGCCCCGGGTTTTGCCTACCTGGGCGAGGTGGCCGAAGAGTTAAGTGTGCCTCGGCTTGCCAACCCGCGGGCAAAAGTGCCGGCGGGTACGCTGGGTATTGCCGACACCCAAACCGCGCTTTATCCTATAGTGTCGCCTGGCGGTTGGAATCTGATTGGCCGTACTCCTTTGGCCCTGTTTGATCAGTCCCGCGCACAGCCCAGCCTGCTGGAAGCCGGCCAAACAGTGCGCTTCCGCCCGATAGCACAAGACGAATACCTTAAGCTTGGCGGTCGCCTTGACGATTTGCCCTGGGGCATGGAGCCGGGTTTGGAAATACAGCAAGGCGCGCCTGCTGAAAAGCAGGGGGGAAAGTTGTGACTCACTCCAAGCTCGGTTTGTTGATTGAAAAACCCGGTTTCCTGAGCCTGATTCAAGACGCCGGGCGCCGCGGAGTGATGCACTTGGGGCTGGCCACGGGCGGCCCCATGGATCGCCACGCTTGGGCGTGGGCAAACTATCTGTTGGGCAACCGCTTTGGGGCGGCAGCCGTAGAGATCACCTTTGGCCAAGTGGAGTTTGTCAGCCAGCTGAACACCCGTATTGCCATTACCGGAGCAAAGGTGACGGTCACGGTGAACGGAGCATCGCAGCCGTTGTGGGCCACGCTGTCGCTGAAAGCCGGGGACAGGGTGGCATTGAGTGCGCCCTGTGCCGGGCTTCGCAGTTATCTGGCCGTTGCCGGTGGTTTTAGCGTTGCCGCAGGTTTGGGCAACAGCTGCGCTACGTTGCACCGGGAGAAAACCGGAGGCCTGCATCGCGATGGACAACCGTTAAAAGCCGGCGATCTGCTGCCTTGTGAATCCCAGACCCAAACCCCGCCGTTACAGCGCCAGGTGCCTGCCGGCTGGATACCCGATTACCGCGAGGCGCTCATTCTGGATGTGATTATGGGGGCGCAGGTAGAGCGTTTTCCCGCCAGTTCTCTGGAGTGCTTCTTCACTCAGCCTTACACTTTGAGCCCGCAAAGCGATCGCATGGGCGCAAGGTTAAACGGCCCGGCGCTAGAGGTGTTTGGCGAACGTCTGATTTCCGAAGGCATCAGCCTGGGTGCAGTTCAGGTGCCGGCCAATGGTTTGCCCATCATTTTGCTAAACGACCGGCAAACCATTGGTGGCTACCCCAAACTGGGGGCCGTAACGCCCGGCAGCTTGGATGCGCTGGCTCAGCGCCAGCCGGGCAGCCAGCTGCAGTTCCGTCCGGTGGCCTTGTATGAGGCCCAGAGGCGTGAAAAGGGCTTCTTGAGTTTTTTTAACACGCTCCTTTGATGCATTGTTAAATAGAAAAATTCAGTGGGTCTTTTAAGGTGAGGTGTTACCACATAAGATCGTCCGGGATCTCATAGCCGGCGTAAGGATCGTCGTCGCCTAGGTCGTCTTTCGTACGCTCGTGCAAGACCACAACGGCCTGGGCGTCCCGTTCCTGGATTTTGCGTGCTACGCCTTCGGCGACAATCTCGTAATCGCCACCGACGCAGATGATTGCCAGACGGCCGCGGGCCAGCTGGTCAGCCATCATGTCGTCCACATACATTTTCTTGATTTTTTTGTCATGAACAAACTGGTAAGACGTTTCGCCATGGCTGCGATTCAGCCGGTTTGTCCCCACTAACTGGCGAATCTGGGCCTGTATGGCTTTTTTCTGGGCTTCGGCCTGGCGTTTCTGGTTCAATTGACGGTCGTGCTCGGTTTTTTCTTCTCGCGCCTGCTGTACTCGCTGCTCGGCTTCATTTACCTGCACCGTGCCCTTGGGCTGCTGTTTGCGCTGTTTGTGCTTTTCATTACGAATAGCTGTGGCCTTTTTTTTGTCGGCCAGGCCGGCTTTCAGTAACTGGTCCTGCAGGGACGCCATGGGGTAACTCCGTTAATTGATAGGAAACTCTGTTATTATTCCACCAGCCGCAGTATACGCCCTCGCGTTTACCTTCTTAACCAGCAACTGCTGATTCCGGGATTTTCTTGTATGCCTTCCTTTAAAGACCTTGAACTGTCTGCCGCCATGCAGGCCAATCTTGAGCGCCTGGGTTTTACCGAACCCACCGATATTCAGGCGCGGGCCTTACCCCATTGTCTGGCGGGCCAGGACGTTATCGCCCTGGCGCACACCGGCAGCGGCAAAACCGCAGCCTTTGGTATTGGTCTGATTGAGCATGTGAAACCCAAGCAGTTCTCGGTACAAAGCCTGGTGCTGTGCCCCACTCGGGAATTGGCTGATCAGGTCGCCAAGGCTTTGCGGGAACTGGCCCGTGCCCGCGACAATATAAAAATACTCACCCTGTGCGGTGGTGTGTCGATTGGCCCTCAGATCGGCTCGCTGGCCCATGGCGCTCATATAGTTGTGGGTACACCAGGGCGAATAGCCGATCATCTGCAAAAAGGCACGCTGAAACTGGATCGGGTGTGCACCGTGGTGCTGGACGAAGCCGATCGCATGTTGGATATGGGGTTTCAGGAAACCGTGGAAAACATTCTTTCACACGCGCCTGCACAGCGCCAGACTCTGCTGTTTTCAGCCACTTGGCCTGAATCGATTCGCAAACTCAGCGCCGGTTTTCAGCGTGAGCCGGTGGATGTGCGGGCGCAAACCGAGAAGATGAACAGTGATATTGCCGAGGTGTTCTACGAAATTTCTGGCAATCAGCGTACCCGCGCCATCGTGGCTCTGCTGTCGCAGCATCAACCTACATCCTGCCTGGTGTTCTGTGCTATGAAACATCAGTGTGACGAGCTGGCGGCCGAGCTGTCCCAGCAGGGCTTTTCGGCGCTGGCATTGCACGGTGATCTGGAGCAGCGCGACCGCGACAGCGTGCTGGTACGTTTTGCCAATCAAAGTTGCCAGGTATTGGTGGCCACCGACGTGGCGGCCCGTGGGCTGGATATTAAGTCATTGCCATTGGTTGTGAACGCCGAACCGGCAGGTGATCCAGAAATACACACACACCGCATCGGTCGCACCGGTCGCGCCGGTGAGCAGGGGCTGGCCGTTACGCTTTGCAACCCGTCTCAGGGCCACAAAATCAATCGCCTTGAAAGCGAACGCGGTGCATCGGTCACTTGGGGCGATAGTGAGCCATTACTGGCCACCGTGCCAAAACCGATGAAGCCGCTGATGAAAACCCTGTGCATAGCCTCAGGCCGCAAAGAAAAATTGCGCCCAGGTGATGTGATGGGCGCTCTGACCGGCGACGGCGGCTTGCCTGGTAGCGCCGTTGGTAAAATAAATGTGTTTGAATTTCAGTGTTTTGTAGCGGTGGAAAGCCGCCACGCTGGACGTGCGTTGGAACAGTTGGAGCGCGGCAAGGTAAAAGGTCGCAAGCTGCGGGCACGATTAGTCTAGATTGGCTTAAGTGTGGGATGTTCGGCGGGAGAATGGGTGGAAAAATACCCAAAAATACTTGGAAAGTCCGTATAGCCATTTGTATTCTGGTTGCTGATCACTCATTAAACCGGTAAATTACGCAGGATTTTGCATCCCGGTTTCATTGAATAAAGCGCCGAATCTATGGCTTGTCGGTACGGATTCCCGGGAAAAAGTCACTAACCAAGACAGGTAGCTATTCGTTATGAATGAGCTGATGACCCAAGCTATTGATTTGATGATTGCGGGTATGGGATTTGTATTTGCGTTTCTGATCGTGCTGGTATTCGCAACGCTGATCATGTCTAAGCTGCTGAACCGGTTTACCGCGCCCGAGCCCGCAACTCCGGCCAGAACGTCTCGCGCCAAGCCCAAGGCGAAACCGTCGGTTGATCCCGACGTCGCAGAGGCGATCAAACAGGCGGTTGCTCAATTCCGGTCGCGTCACAAAAAGTGACCCGGTAAGCGATTTAAAACCTTTAAATAGAAGGCTGACACGATGACAGACATTAAAAAACCGCTGGGGATTACGGACGTTGTACTGCGTGACGCCCACCAGTCATTGCTGGCCACCCGCATGCGGCTTGACGATATGCTGCCAATCGCCGAGAAACTCGATAAAGTCGGTTTCTGGTCGCTGGAATCCTGGGGTGGAGCCACTTTTGATTCCTGTATCCGTTACCTGGGCGAAGACCCGTGGGAGCGTATTCGTGAATTGAAGAAAGTCATGCCCAACACGCCCCAACAGATGTTGTTGCGTGGCCAGAACCTTCTGGGCTACCGCCACTATGCGGATGACGTGGTAGAGCGGTTTGTTGATCGTGCCGCTGAAAACGGCGTGGACGTATTCCGCATTTTTGATGCGATGAATGACCCCCGCAACTTGGCTACGGCCATCAAGGCCGTGCGTAAAACCGGCAAACACGCCCAGGGCACCATTTCCTACACCACCAGCCATATTCACACCATTGATATGTGGGTTGAACTGGCTAAAGAAATTGAAGACATGGGCGCTCAATCCATTGCCATTAAAGACATGGCCGGCCTGCTCAAACCCTATGTGGCGTTTGAACTGGTCACCCGCCTGAAAAAAGAGCTGAGCGTACCGATTCATATGCAGTGCCATGCCACCACCGGCATGTCGACTGCGACCGCACTTAAGGCCGCTGAAGCCGGTATTGATAACGTAGACACCGCAATTTCCTCTATGAGCATGACTTACGGGCATTCGCCGACCGAAGCGGTGGTGGCGATACTGGAAGGTACGGATCGTGATACGGGTTTGGATCTGGTGCTACTGGAAGAAATTGCCGGTTATTTCCGCGAAGTGCGGAAGAAGTACGCCAAATTTGAGGGCAGTCTAAGAGGTGTAGACTCCCGCATCCTGATTGCTCAGGTGCCTGGCGGCATGCTGACCAACATGGAAGCCCAGCTTAAAGAGCAGAACGCCGCGGACAAGTTTGATCAGGTGCTGGCCGAAATTCCGAAAGTACGCGAAGACCTGGGTTATATCGCTCTGGTAACGCCTACCTCGCAGATTGTGGGCACCCAGGCGGTACTGAACATACTGACCGGCGAGCGCTACAAGTCTATTTCCAAGGAAACCGCCGCAATTCTCAAAGGTGAATACGGTTCCGCGCCTGCGCCGTTCAATAAAGAGCTGCAGGAAAAAGTGCTTGATGGCAAACAAGCCATTACCTGTCGCCCGGCGGATTTGCTAGAGCCGGAAATAGACAAACTGACGGACGAGCTGAAAAAGCTGGCGCAAGAGAAGAGCATCAAACTGGCTGACAATGTCATCGACGATGTACTGACCTACGCCCTGTTCCCGCAGATTGGCTTGAAATTCCTTGAAAACCGCAACAATCCGGATGCGTTCGAGCCGATTCCGTCGGCGGATGACGTAGCGCCGGCGAAAAAGGCCTCTGGCCCCGAAACCTATACCGTTGAAGTGAACGGTAAAAAATACGTGGTAGCGGTGTCTGAAGGAGGTGAACTCAGCCAGATTCAGGCAGAAGGCGGAGCTGCTTCGGCACCTGCGGCCGCCGCACCGGAACCGGTTGCCGGCGGTGATCCGGTTAATGCGCCTTTGGGCGGTAACATCTTCAAGGTTCTGGTTTCTCCCGGCGATGCCGTGGAAGAAAACGATGTGCTGATCATTCTGGAAGCCATGAAAATGGAAACCGAGATCCGCGCACCGAAAGCCGGTACCGTCGGTGAAGTCTTCATCAAGGTCGGTGATGCCGTCGCTGTTGATGATGAAATGCTGACAATCGCATAAGGGCCAGCATTCCATGGATAAATTAATGACGTTATGGACAGGCAGTGGCCTGTTCAACATTGAAATCGGGCAAGCGATCATGATCGTGGTTTGCCTGGGTCTTCTGTACCTTGCGATCCGTAAGGGCTTCGAGCCACTGCTGCTGGTGCCGATTGGTTTTGGCGGTATTCTGGCGAACATTCCGGAGGCAGGGCTGGCCCTGTCGGCGGCGGAAAATGCCATACATGTTGCTAAACCGGAAGTGCTAGCCGCGTTGGCTGGCGCTCTGGATGTGGCCTACCAGGCAGGTCAGGCGATAACGCCGGACGTACTGGGTGCGTTCAAATCGGCTTACCACACCGGTAGCTCGGCAGAAGTAGCTATGGCCAATAACCTGGCCTCTGACTTCGGTTATGGCAACGGCATGTTGCACAACTTCTACCTGGTGATTATCGGCAGTACCGTTGGGCCTCTGTTGATTTTCATGGGCGTGGGTGCAATGACCGATTTTGGTCCGTTGCTGGCCAACCCGAAAACTCTATTGCTGGGTGCGGCAGCGCAGTTCGGTATTTTCGGTACGGTTCTGGGTGCGGCACTGCTGGACTGGATGGGCATTCTGGACTTCACCATTCTGGAAGCGGCGGCGATTGGTATTATCGGCGGTGCCGATGGCCCAACGTCTATATACGTGTCTAGCGTACTGGCTCCGCACCTGTTGGGTGCGATTGCGGTTTCGGCCTACGCTTACATGGCACTGGTTCCGCTGATTCAGCCACCCATTATGAAGGCGCTGACCACGAAAAAAGAACGTGCGATCAAGATGTCCCAGCTGCGCCCGGTGGGTAAGCGCGAGAAAATCGTGTTCCCGCTGGTTGTGTTGATTGCGGTGGTTCTGTTCTTGCCAGATGCAGCTCCGCTGCTGGGTATGTTTTGCTTTGGTAACCTGATGCGGGAATGTGGTGTTGTGGAGCGTTTGAGCGACACGGCACAGAACGCGTTGATCAACATTGTGACCATTTTTCTGGGGCTATCCGTTGGTTCCAAGCTAATGGCTGAAAAATTTCTGGATGGCCAGACTCTGGGTATTCTGGCACTGGGAATTGTTGCCTTCGGTGTGGGCACAGCAGCCGGCGTGTTGATGGCGAAGTTGATGAACAAGTTCACTAAGGATCCCATCAATCCATTGATTGGTTCTGCTGGCGTATCGGCGGTGCCGATGGCAGCGCGGGTATCCAACAAGGTGGGCCTGGAAGCCAACCCGCAAAACTTCCTGCTGATGCACGCCATGGGCCCGAACGTGGCCGGTGTTATCGGTTCGGCGGTAGCAGCTGGCGTCATGATCAAGTTGCTTAGCTGATTGTTCTGTTGCTGTTCTGGAAACCCCGCCCGGCCTTAGCCTGGCGGGATTTTTCGTTTCTGGCGGTTAACTTGGAAGTTTGAGTCGGTATTGACTCGAGTTACCGACTTTTACAACCGGACGTTAACCGGTTTAGAAATTGCGGGTTGCTAAAGTCCTTCAATGCCCGTTCAATTTCTTCGGGCGTGTTCATCACAAAAGGTCCGTATTGCACCACGGGCTCTTCAATAGGGCAGCCGCTGAGTACTAACATGCCTGCGCCTGAGGCGCAGGCATGCAGTTGCAATGTGTTGCCTTTGGCGTAGATGCCCAGTTGCCGCGCGTCGATCAAATCTGTCGCACCTTGATAGACATACACCAGCGCAGGGTTATCGGCATTGAAAGACAATTCAACGGTTTCATTGCCAGCCAGGTGCACATCGACAAAAATAGGTTGGGTTGAACTCTCTGGCAGCGGGCCTGGGCCTTGCTGCAATTGTCGATTGATTGTTACGGAACCTGCGATAACGCGAGCGATCCCGCCGTTAGATAGCGGCTGCTCGGAAACATCCGCGCTAGCAATTTCCTGATAAGCTGCGGGCTTCATTTTTTCAGTGCCGGGCAAATTCAGCCAGATTTGAAAGCCGTGCAACAGACCGTGCTCTTGCTCAGGCATTTCCGAGTGAAGCACGCCTGCGCCCGCTGTCATCCATTGCACATCACCGGCGCTGATAATGCCCTCATTGCCCATGTGGTCGCGGTGGCGCATGCGCCCGGCCTTCATGTAAGTAATGGTTTCAAAACCGCGGTGCGGGTGTTCAGGAAATCCGCCAATATAGTCGGCAGCATCGTCAGAGTTGATTTCATCAATCATCAAAAAAGGATTCAGTGCCTGATGCAGGCGCTGACCCGCAAGTCGATGAATTTTGACCCCGTCACCGTCCTGGGCAGGGCGGGCTGTTATTACTTGAAGTAATTCTCTCATGAGTTTTCCCCAATCCCTTCTCGGCCATGGGCGGCGGTAAAATCCTGTGCTGGACCCACGGGGATAATTCCCGTGGGGTTAATCATCAAATGGCTCGCATAATAATGGGTTTTGATATGCTCAAAGCTGACGGTGTCAGACACCCCAGGTATCTGATATAGCTCGCGCACATAACCACTGATGGCTGGATAATCGGCCAGTAACTGACGGTTGGTTTTAAAGTGACCAAAATACACGGCATCGAAACGAATCAAGGTGGTAAACAAACGCCAATCGGCTTCCGTCAACTGGCCGCCCCCCAGATAACGCTGCCGGTCTAACAAACCCTCGACCCAGTCCAACGAATCGAACAGGCTATGGTAAGCCTTTTCATAGGCCTCTTGGGTGGTGGCGAAACCGGCTCGATAGACGCCATTGTTGATGGTGTCGTAGACACGGTCATTCAGGGCATTGATCCGCTCGTGTAACGTATCAGGGTAGTAATCTATGGTGTTGCCCGTTAAAGCATTAAACGCCGTATTGAGCATACGGATAATCTCTGAGGACTCATTGCTGACGATGGTCTGTGTTTGCTTGTCCCACAAGACCGGCACGGTAACGCGGCCCTCATAGCTGGAATCCGCCTTTAAATACAGTTGATACAGAAAGTCCAGACCGTAAAGTGGGTCGTTCATTTCCCAGCCATTTTCAAGCATCACCGGGTCGACCACGGTGACATCAATATAATCCTGCAACTGCTTTATTTGGCGAAAAATCAGTGCGCGGTGTGCCCAGGGGCAAGCCAGTGACACATACAAATGGTAGCGGCCTTTCTCTGCCTTGAAGCCGGGCTCCCCGTTTGGGCCGGCGTTGCCATCGGGTGTCAGCCAACTTCTGAAGCGACTGTCCTGACGGCGAAACTCACCACCGCTATTGCCGGTGTCGTACCACTGGTCAACCCATTTACCCTTTTGTAATAAGCCCATTGTGCGACTCCTGTAGATTCTTTGGCCGAAAATGTCGACGTCAGAATGTCATCTGACATGCTGTGCCCCTTTGCCACGGCCTCTAGATCAGCCGAATGTTTTTTAAGTAACTGACTCATTATAAGGGTTAAAAAATTCGCAATAAGAGTTAATATCTGTTTAGAATGTTCTAAATATCAGAACAGTTATTTGGAGGCGTAATGGCAAAAAACCCAATTACAATAGAGGTTCTGGAAACACTGGATGCCATAGACCGGCGTGGAAGTTTCGCGAAAGCGGCTGAAGAGCTGAACAAAGCGACGTCGGCCGTTTCCTATGCGGTGCAAAAGCTGGAAGAGCAGCTGGGTATTGCGCTATTCCAGCGGCAGGGGCGCCGTTCGGTGTTAACGTCAGCCGGAAAATTGATATTGGTCGAGGGTAGGGAGATACTTCAAACCACCGCACGACTGGCGAATAAGGCAAAGGAAGTGGCCACGGGCTGGGAGCCGCGCATTAGCATCGCCATAGAGTCAACGCAGTCTTACCCAGCCTTTTTTGGCGTGCTGGATGAATTTCTCAAGGCGCATTCCACGATTGAAATCGATGTCTGTGAGTCAGTACTGAATGGCGGGTGGGAGGCTTTAGAGCAAGGTCGGGTCGATTTAATTGTCGGGTCGCCCGGGCCGGTCCCGCTGCAAAAAGGCTACCGGGCAATACCATTGGCCTGTGCCGATCTGGTGCCGGTTGTTGCTTCCCGCCATGAACTGGCGAGTATAGCGACCAACCCTGACGCTTTGCAGAGGCGCCTGCCGGAAGTTCGGAGAGTAATCACGCATGATACGTCTGTCAGTGATATTACCCGAAGCGCAGGTTTAAGCAGCGACGGGAAACATTTCTACGTGCAAAACATAGATCAAAAAGTTGAGGCGATCCGTGCAGGAATAGGCGTAGGCCACTTACCGCGACTACGTATTCAAAATCAACTCAACAATGGCGAACTTGTAGAGCTGACGTTAAACAAGGTCTCTGTTTTCGAGTATTATCTAGCGTGGAAAATCAGTGATAAAGGCAAGGGGTTGCAACTGTTAACTCAAGAATTGACGGCCGTATTTGGTGAAGCGTTAATATCAAACTAACGAACTGGGTTTTAGAAAATGCGCCAGGAGCTCGGAAGATTCCGCCTTTAATCACATGCCTATTCCGGAGCGTATCCCGCGCAGTTTGAGTTTTTAGTGAAAATTCCGCGAACTGACTGGAAGAGCCTTTATCAGGTGACTAAGGTCAGACAATTTGCCGGCCATTATGTGCACTATATCTCCCTCCCGTTCCAGGACGCCTTTTACGTGCAGCAGCCGTGCGGTGAGTAGGGGCTTGCGCTGTTGACGGGCGGTGGCCAGCCAGACCACCACGTTGATGTTGCCGGTTTCGTCTTCCAGAGTAACGAAAGTTACACCCGAGGCGGTGCCGGGGCGTTGGCGGCCGGTTACCAGGCCGGCTACCTGTACCGGGCGGCCAGGTTCTATGGTGTTGAGTTCGCTGGCGCTCAGGCAGAAACGCAGGTGGCCCTGTTCCCGCAGCAGTGCCAGGGGGTGGCGCTGTAGGGTCAGGCCCTGGCTGCTGTAGTCTGCCGCTATATTCTGGCCCTCGTTGGGTGTTGGTAGTTGCTCGCAGGCTGATTCGGGTGCGCTATTGTCTTCGCCGATAAATAACTCAGCCGGTTGTTCGTAGCCCAGCAACTGCCAGTAGGCCTGGTGGCGGTTGCTGGTAAAACCGGGCATGGCGTTGGCACCGGCCAGCAGCTCCATATCGCGCTGGTTCAGACCGGTCAGCTGCCGTAGCTGGCTGGAAGACGTGTAGCCGGTTTCTGGTCTTTTGGCGGAAACGGACGTGCCAGCTTGCTGTGATAGACCGCGGATTTGGCTCAGGCCCAGGCGCAGTGATAGATGATTATCGGTTTGGGTTTGCAGGGCTTGAGATTGTGGGGCTTGAGATTGGAGAGTGTGGTCCCACTGGCTGTGGTTCACATCCAGCGGTTGTATGTCCACGCCGTGGCGGCGAGCGTCTTGCACCAGTTGAGACGCCGAATAAAAACCCATGGGCTGGCTGTTGAGCAAAGCGCAATAAAACGCGGCCGGGTAGTGGCGCTTTATCCAGGCCGATACATACACCAGTAAGGCAAAACTGGCGGCGTGGGATTCGGGGAAACCGTAGCCGCCAAAACCGCATATTTGCTGGTACAGGCGCTCGGCGAAATCATCAGTATGACCGCGCTCTTTCATGCCGCCCAGCAATTTATCGCGAAATGGAGTCAGGTCGCCGTGGGATTTCCACGCCGCCATGGCTCGGCGCAGCTGGTCGGCCTCGCCGCCGCTGAAGCCGGCGGCGACCATGGCCAGTTTGATCACCTGCTCCTGGAATATGGGCACACCCAGAGTACGTTCCAGCACTCGCTGTATGGCCTGGCTGGGGTAAGTTACAGACTCCAACCCATGCCTGCGCTTCAGATAAGGATGCACCATATCGCCTTGAATAGGCCCCGGGCGCACAATGGCTACCTGTACCACCAGATCGTAATAAGTGGCGGGCTTTAGCCGCGGCAGCATGTTGATCTGGGCCCGGGATTCCACCTGGAATACGCCCACGCTGTCGCCTGTTTGCAGCATGGCGTAAGTGTCCGGGTCTTCCTGGGGAATGTCCTGCATGTGAAACGGCCGCCCTAACTGGGCGCTGATCATCTCCAGAGCTTTGCGAATGGCGGTGAGTATGCCCAGCGCCAGTACGTCTACCTTCATTAACCCCAGGCTTTCCAGATCGTTTTTGTCCCACTGAATCACCGTGCGGTCGGCCATGGCGGCGCTTTCTATGGGCACCAATTCCGCCAGAGGGCCGGCGCTGATGACAAAACCGCCCACATGCTGGGACAGGTGGCGTGGAAAGCCCAGCAGGGTATTTACCAAGGTAAAAAACTGGTCAGCGACGTTTGGGTTGCGAGTCAGGTTCTTATCCAGTATCTGCTGGCGCCAGGGTGTGGCTTTGTCGCGCCAGTCGATGCCGTCAAGCAGTTGTTCTACCAGCAATGGGTCAAACCCCATGGCTTTGCCCACGTCGCGAATGGTGCTGCGCGGGCGATAACGGATAACGGTGGCGGCTATGGCTGCGCGGTCGCGGCTGTAGCGCTGATAAATGTATTGAATCACTTCTTCGCGCCGCTGGTGCTCAAAATCGACGTCTATATCCGGTGGCTCGTTGCGGTCTTTGGAAATAAAACGCTCAAACAGCAGGTCGACTTTTGCCGGGTTCACTTCGGTAATGCCCAGGCAATAGCACACCGCAGAGTTAGCTGCTGAACCACGGCCCTGGCACAGAATGCCGCGGCCGCGGGCAAATGCGACTATGTCCTCAATGGTCAGGAAATAGTGCTCGTATTGCATCTCCGAAATCAGCCCCAGCTCTTTGTGAATCAGCGCCTGCACCTGTAGCGGTGTGCCGTCCGGGTAGCGCCGGCGTTCGCCTTCGCGGGTGAGTTGCAGTAAATAACCGGCGGCGCTGGTGCCGGCTGGTACCAGGTCGGGCGGGTATTCATAGCGCAGGCTGCCGGGTTCAAATGTGCATTGCCGGGCGATCACCTGAGTTTGCTGCAGCCACGCGGCGGGAAACAGACGCTGTAATACCGCAACGGGGCGCAGGTAACGTTCACCGTTTTGAAACAGACAATGGCCGGCGCTTTCCAGATTGGTGTGGTTGCGCAGGGCAGTGAGTACATCCTGCAGGGGCTGGCGTTTGCGGCAATGCATGTGCACGTCGCCACTGGCGGTGATAGGGCAGCGTAATTCCCCGGCCAGCCAGCGTATGCGGGCCAGCTGTAGTTCTTCAGCGGATTCCAGAGTGCGTGAGGCTGCTAGCCACAGCCGCCGGTCAAACAATCGCAGCAGCCATTCACCCGCCGTTAGCGCTTGCTGGCTGTCGGCGCTGGCCAATGTTGGCGGTAACCACAAACACAGGCAGTCGTCCAGCGCGTGTACTTCCAGGTCACGGTAATACAGCTGGTACTGGCCTTTTTCCGCACGTCGCCGGGCGCTGGTGATCAGCTGGCACAGTTGGCCATAGCCTTTGCGGGTACGCGCCAGCAGTATGAAGCGGGGCGTGCAGGCCCCAGGCGGTGCGTCGCTCAATTCAAACCAGCTGCCGGTAATGAGTTTTACCGGGCTGTTTTTAAGCGCCGCCCAGGCGCGGGGAATACCAGCCACCGAGCAGGCATCGGTAATGGCCAGGGCGCTATAACCCAGCCCTGCGGCTTGTTCTGCCAGCTCATGGGGATGCGAGGCGCCGGTCAGAAAACTGAAGTTGCTGAAGCAGTGCAGCTCGGCGTAGCTTTCATGGCTTTCACCACTTATATAACTTTCAGACTGCATCAGCCAAACCACCCGTGTATGTGCCAGCCCTGACTGGCATCCCGAAATACCCAAGCCAACTGGCCGCTGGGTAATTGAGCGATGTAATAATCCCGCTGTACCCTTTGGCCATCCCACCATCCGCCACTGATGCGTTCCGGGCCGGAAAACCAGGCCTGCGGCTTAGTGTGTAACGGCTGAGGTTTATGCATCAGCCACAGCGGGCGGCAAGGTAACGGATTCTCCGCAGCGCTGGCTTTGCGCTGTTTGCGTTGTACATCGGCACTGGCCCAGGCCTGCTCAGGGCGGTGATCAGCGTGTGGCGCCAGCTGTTGCAACGCGCCGTCGCCCAGCCGGGCCTGCAGGCGGCTGATCAGCGTGTGCCAGGCTTCGTTCATATCTTGGGTTTCGCCCAACAAATCCTGTCCGCTGGCGGCTTCACGCCCAATAAAGCGTTTTACCAGCAATACCAGTGACACCACCGGAGCTTGCAAAGGCTGTTGTTCAAAGCGTAGGCGAATCAAATTCAGAAAAGCCTCCGCCCGATGCTCCGGGCCGGACGTGCGTATGTGCAGGCGGGTGGGTTCTGTGTAGCGATAGCACAACAACAAATTCAGACTGTCGGTTTCCTGCTGGCGCCAGCACAGATCTTCTTCCAGCTCGCTCAATATGCGCTGCAACGGAAACAGCAGTCCCTGGGAATGTTCGATGTCTTCGACAAAATCCGCTTGCTGGCGAAACCGGTGCGGGGGCTGCCAGGGCGTTTGTGGGTCTGGACGTGACCCTTGTATTTTTTGACTGTGAGCCAGAATTTTCGGGCCCAGCCGTCGCGCCAGTTCGGCTGCGGGCAGGGCGAACAGGTCGCCCAGTGTATTCAGGCCTAACCGCTGCAGGCGGGTGCAGGCCTGGGCGTCAAACTCTGCTGCCGGCAGTAGCAGCTGATCCAGCAGACGCTGCATGTGGCCCTGGTCGGCGCTGCATTCACCTTTGCCGGTGCGGGCAATCAGCCTTGCTGCCAGCGGGGTGTGACCAATGCCCAGCCAGGCCGTCAGGCGGCGTTCGTTCAAGCCTTGCTCTATGGTTTCCCACACCGCCGGCAAACCACCGTACAGCTTTTGCAGACTGCCGATTTCAGCCAGCAGGCCATCCGGCGGCACCAGGGTAATGTGGGCGGCGCAGCGGTACAGCCAGCGGGCCTGGTCTTGCAGTACCCGGGCTTCCTGCTGCGGATCGGTACGGACCATCGCCAGATCTGCCACCAGGCTAAGCGCGGTTTTCAGCCGCATGCCGGGCTGCACGCCTTGGCTGCTGGCCTGAGCGCAGGCCTGAAGTACCTTCTGGCCAGAGGCGTCCACAATCACCAGCGCTGCGTCCTGCTTTCGGGAGCGGCGGATATGGTCCAGCAATAACTGAGGAAAATGCAGATGTAACCACAGCATAAAGGGTTACCGGGCCGGCCTGGGCCAGGGACCCTTAACCACGCGGCTGGTTTCGGCCACGGCCCGGCCAGCCCGCTGCGGTAACGGCAGCTCGCAGTGCTGGCCCGGCCAGCTGCCACGGCGTTTGAGTATTTGCACCTGCAGGCATTGATTGGCGTCTGGCTGCAACTCAAGGCGCAGAGCCGCTGGCGAATTTTGCGCGGCATGGCAGCGTTCGCGAAACAATACGCACACGTTGCTGCCGGCTTCAGCGGCCAGCTGCAAGCGCCGCACATCCCGCAACGCCAGCTTGCCGGGCCAGGCCATAACCAGCCCGGTGACCGGTGAGCGCAGGCAGTTTTCCAGAGTCCATAAAAAATCGCCGCTGTCCTGGGTGTGAATCACCACTACTTGGTCAAGATCAACCCCTTCACGCACCAGTGCCGGGGCATAGGGAATGTGCGGCGGGTTCAGCCAGAATACGGTTTTTCCGCTATGGGTCAGGCGCTGCATCAGTGGCAGAAGCAAATGCAGCTCGCCAATGCCGGGCGTGTCCAGCAGGCATTCACTGAGTGCTCCCCGCGGCCAGCCCAGCCCGCCCAGCTGGTTATCCAGCGCTTGGTAACCGGTAGATTCTGCCAGTTGACTGGTGTGAGCAGGCTGATGGCCCTGCCAGATACGTGCGCTTTGCTTCAGGGCGGATAGAAGTTCATTCATGGCTAAATCTCGAGGTACTGTTTAAATATACAGTATTCCGAACAGAGCCGGATTTCAACCGCCAGGATTAAGAATTCGAATGACCGGGTCACCGTTTACAGTGGTAGTCTTAGCGTAAAATGAAAACTGGAAAGGAAATTTTATGGCAATGATTGCAGGTGTCGACCTCGCCTGGCAGGGCAATCGCAACCCTACGGCTATTGCGGTAGGGAACGTTGCCGATGGCGCTATAGCGGTAACCAGCGTGTTTGAAAACCTTCACGGTTTTGACGCCGTTGCCAGCGCCCTAGATTCTGTTGAGGGTCTTCACGGCGTGGCGGTAGACGGCCCACTCATTATTCGTAACCCGAGCGGGCAGCGGCCCTGTGAGCGCGGTATTGCGGTGGCTTATGGTGCGCGGAAGGCGTCTTGCCACGCTTGCAATCTGACGCTATTTCCTGCGTCGAACGGCGTGTTGCTGGGTGATCATTTGCACGCAGCCGGCTTTGGCCATCTGGCTGTGCCCGGGCAAAAGTGGCAGCTGGAGTGTTACCCCCACCCAGCGCTGATCGAAATATTCCAACTGCCGGAGCGTCTGCTTTATAAAAAGGGCCAGGTAGCGGGTAAGCGCCAGGGCCAGGCCCGGCTTGCCAGTTTGCTACTGAGTCTTGCGCAGTCCCAAAGAATGGCGTTAACCATAAGCTCATCATTTTCACCCTATCTGGATACGCAACGTATTCACTTTTTGCGTGGCGCAGCTCTGAAGCATAACGAAGACGTTCTGGATGCGATTGTTTGCCTGTATATTGCGGCTTTGTACCAGGCTGGGAGCAGTGAACGGGTATTCGGCTGCACGGAACACGGCTACATCTACGTGCCCCAGGGCGCATGCTGAATCATGCTGAATAAAGAGGCTTTATGAACGAACTGACCGAAACCAACATTGAATGCCCCTACTGCGGTGAGTCTATTGAGGTGCTGATCAACCCTGAAGATGCGCAGCAATCATACATCGAGGACTGTCAAGTGTGCTGTAAGCCGATCACCTTTGTGGTGACAGAGGCAAACAACGGTGACTTGTCGGTGGCCGTGTACAGCGAGAATGACACTTATTGAGCTTTAAGGTGCATGATCAGTAATCCTAAACGAGGCGCTAACAATGATTGACGATTGGGTGCGTCCTCGCCGATAGTTGATTTTACAAATCATTCACGTTAACTGGACCCTGCTGATGATAGACGACGATACATTGACCGCACTGAAAACCGCTTTTACCTTTATGCCGCAGCCGGTAGAAGTAAACCGTTACGATTACGGTGACGATGCCGACAGGGTGCTGGCGCAGGTAAATTTTGTGCGTGAAGTGCTGGCCCACCACGGTATAGACCCGGACGAAGTGGCTGGTGACATCAATCCTGAATCGTCGCCGAACTCCTGCTACTAGGGTTGCGCGGGCTTAATCGGCCAAGCCAGGTGGCCGGCCATTTGTCACTGCCAATACCCGGATATAAGCGCCGTGCTGGATTAGTTGCGGATGTACTGGCAAATGGCTATTGGTTTTCGCACCCGATAGTTGTCCAATACATTCCTTACCGCCAACACACACAGATTCCGCAATAACCGGGTGATAAAAATACGCATGTTTCATGAGCTGAGTTTAGGCGGAATGCTGTTCAGCCCTTTGGTGGTGCTGGGGCCGTTGGCGTTTTTGATGACCATGGCCACTCGTTGGGTTCTGCACCGGCTGCGCTTGCGGCGTTATATCTGGAAAGATGCCTGGTTCGATGTGGGGCTTTTTGTGTGTTATCTGGCGCTGACAATTTACTGGGTGGGAGACTGAAGCGGACTTATGGGAAAATTATTGCGTGTTGGGGTTACTCTGCTGGTGGTTGTTGCGGCCATACTGGCCGGCAACTGGATATGGAACCACTATTTGCATTCGCCCTGGACCCGCGATGGCCGTATTCGCGCAGATGTTATTACCGTAGCGCCCGACGTATCCGGCTGGGTAACCCGCCTTGAAGTAAGCAACAATCAGCCGGTTAACAAGGGCGACTTGCTGTTTGTGATTGATGAATCCCGCTATCAGGCCAAAATTGCCGAAGCCGGCGCTTATCTGGCGCAAAAGCGCAGCGCCTGGGAACTGGCTCAGCATCAGTATCAGCGCCGCGAAGGCTTGAGCGGCCGCCAGACGATCAGCGACGAGAATCTGGAAACCTACCGCATTCAAACCGAGTCAGCCAAAGCCAGTTACGAGTTGGCTCAGGCTGAGCTGGCAACGGCCCGTATTGACCTTCAGCGCACCCGGGTAATGGCGCCTGAAACCGGCACTGTTAGCAATCTCAATCTAAGCGCAGGCAACTACGTGAACCAGGGCCAGCCGGTGGTGTCTCTGGTGGAGAAAAGCTCGTTTTACGTGACCGGTTACTTTGAAGAAACCAAGCTTCAGAAAATTTACGTCGGCCAGAGTGCCCGGGTAACACTGATGAGCGGCGGTGAAATGCAGGGCAAGGTCACCAGTATTGCCCAAGGCATTGCCGACACCAGCGTTAGTAGCAACGGCCAGTTGTTGCCACAAGTGCAGCAGGCGGTGAACTGGGTACGCCTGGCCCAGCGCATCCCGGTGGATATCACTCTGGACTCACTGCCGCCAGGCCTCAATCTTAGCGCCGGTATGACGGTTTCAATCTATCTCGACACCGATCAGTAATATGCAGCTACACCCCTGGCTGGCAAAGTTGCTGATGCCCGACAAGCACGCGGTGATTTTCGCCATCAAAGGCCTTATCGCCATGGCCATGGCGCTGTTCACCTCCATGTATCTGGGGTTGGAGCGACCTTACTGGGCCCTGGTCGCAGCTATTTTTCTACAGATCCGTCCGGAAAGCGGGATGGTGATCGAAAAAGCCGTGTGCCTGATTCTGGGATCACTGCTGGGGGGTGCTGTAGGCATCCTCATACTCGCGCTGCTGATACCTTACCCGCTGCTGGCACTGGCCAGTCTGGCGTTGTGGGTGAGCCTGAATTCCGCGGCTGCGGCCATGGTGCACAGCAAAAACTTTATTTATGCCTTTGCCATGGCCGGCATGACCGCTGCTTTGGTGGTGATTCTGGTGATGGCCAACGCCGAGGCCGCCAGCAGCAAGGCAGTGTTTGATATTGCCCAGGCTCGTATCAGTGAAATAACCGTGGGCGCGGTGTGTGCCATGTTGGTCAGCAAGCTGCTGTGGCCAATGATGGTGAAAGACCAGATGCGCGACGACGCCCGCACGGTGATTAACAGAACCCTGGAAAATCTGACCTTCGAGCTGGACCCTCAAAGCTCCCACGATCAGCGCCACCACAGCGCCGAGCAGATTCTGGAAACCCTGGTTGCGCTGGCAGACGACTCCAGCGCCGTGGTGTATGAAAGCCCGGAGGGTCCGGGGCGCAGCCGGGCTGCTAATCTGCTCAGCAACAAGGTGCTGTCGCTGGTAGCGCTGACCCAGATTCTCGGCCGTTTTCATCGTAATCACGATGACCTGCTGTCGCCAGCGTTTCGCCAGATGCTGGATACCATGCGCACCCATTTCCGCCTGGTTGCTGCGACCGACAACTATG
This sequence comes from Marinobacter sp. LV10R520-4, assembly GCF_002563815.1. Taxonomy (NCBI): domain Bacteria; kingdom Pseudomonadati; phylum Pseudomonadota; class Gammaproteobacteria; order Pseudomonadales; family Marinobacteraceae; genus Marinobacter; species Marinobacter sp. LV10R520-4. Next base: position 3,240,722 of record NZ_PDJM01000001.1, read on the forward strand.
AAGAAGCTTACCGCCTGGCGCAGGCATTGCGGCGACTGCTGCTGGAGCAGCGCTCTGCGTTTGTAGACGAGTCCGCCATTGTTACCCGTCTGGCAGGCACGGCCCTAGAACTGGCGTCAGATCTGGCCGTGGTGTTGCGGGCTTACAACGCTCTGGAAAATCCAGACAGTACACTGTTGAAAGCTCCCAAACTGTCTACTCATCGGGACCCTCTGTTTGGCGCCATCAACGGTTTTCGTACGGGCATGGTGTTTCTGTTTGGTGCCACCGTCTGGGTGACCACCGCCAGCCCCTCGGCCATTTTGATGATGATTATGCCGGTTGTTTTTTCGGTCACTTTTGCGCGCTTTTCTTTGGCCTTTTTGAAGGTGTTTCTCCGTCGCCTGCTATTGGGTGTGGCGGTCTCGGTACCGGTGGCGCTGGTGTTCGGGCTGGCACTGCTGTCACAAAGCAGCGGGGATTTTGAAATTCTGATATTAGTATTGGCCGGGCCTTATTATATTGGTCTAGTGGCGCTGGCCAGCCGCGAAACTTTGCCTTACGGCCTGGGTTTTTGCATTCCCTTTGCGTTGATCATCCAGCCTGGCAACAATATGACATTTAACGCCGCAGATGCCGCCAACAATGCTCTCGGCTTGTTGGTCGGTATTGGTGCGCTCTATTGGATATTTCAGCTGATTGCGCCGCCCGATAGCCAGCTGATGAAGCGGCGACTGTTGCACGCAACGGCACGAGATCTGGTGGATATAAACAACCATCCCACGCCGGAACGCTGGTACAACGGCCGCATGGGCGAGCGCCTGCTGCGGTTGGCCAATTACGATCAGGAAAATAAACGCAGCGAACGCTTTATGACGGATCTGGGTTTTACCGGCCTTAACCTGGGGCACACATCCATACGCTTGCGCAAACTGGTTCATAAACGGCGTGGACCGTTGGTAGATGCCGAATTGCGTAATTGGCAGCAGGTGCTGGCAGACACCTACCTAATGAGTTCTCGTGGCGAATTCAATCCCGGGTTCCGAGAAGCCAGCGATCGTTTGTTGCAGGCTGTACATTCGGTGGACTTGCCAGATCAACAAACGGTTGTTATCGAGGGTATGTTCGAGCGTATCGCGCTCACATTTGAACGTACGGCGCACACCGTAGCGAGTCTGTCAAAATCCTGAAGGAAATGTAAATGCCAGTAACAATAGTAATGGCCATTGGTTGGGTCATTGTCGTTATGATGATACTTGCTCTGGTGACAGGTCGGGTCATGGCAGGTGGTCTGCGCGCAAAATACTATTCACGGACCAACGAGCCACGGCAGTATTACGGTTATCTTTTTGCTTATGGCGTCATAGCCTGTGCAATCTTTTATAGTTATTAAAAGCCCATGGCCGATGACGTACTACGCCTGGGATCTGCGCCACCGTAAAGTGTACCGTCTTCGCCAATCATAATGCTCTGAATAGCGCCCATGGCCGAGTCTGTGACCACTGTGTGACCTTTGCTTTCCAGCAGTTTCACGGTGTCTGCACTAATACCTTGCTCTACACGAATCTGATCTGGCAACCATTGGTGATGAATGCGCGGCACACTGACCGCGCTTTGTATGTTCATACCGTGGTCAATCACGTTCATGATCACCTGCAGGGTCGTAGTTATGATGCGCGAGCCGCCAGGGCTGCCGGTCACCAGAAAGTTGCGGCCGTCTTTACGCACCACGGTAGGCGACATGGAGCTCAGCATGCGTTTGCCGGGTTCGATCTTGTTGGCCGCGCCGCCTATCAGACCGTAAGCGTTGGGCACGCCTGGCTTGGCACTGAAATCGTCCATTTCGTTATTCAGTAAGAAACCGGCGCCGGCCACGGTAATGCCCGATCCGTAGCTGAAGTTGATGGTGTAAGTATTTGATACCGCATTACCCCAGCGGTCAACCACTGAAAAGTGAGTGGTTTCCGGGCTTTCATAAGCCGCCGGCTGCCCCGGTTTTATCTCGCTGGCCGGGCGGGTTTTGTCCGCCTTAATAGTGCTGCGCAATTCTTCTGCATAGTCTTTGCTGGTTAATCCCGCCACGGGCACGTCCACAAAGTCGGTGTCACCGAGGTATTGCGTGCGGTCTGCGTAGGCCAGTTTCATGGCTTCGGCCATGTGGTGAATGGCGCTGGCGGAGTTGTGGCCGTATTCGCCTATTGGAAAACCTTCCAGAATATTCAGAATCTGCACGATGTGAATGCCGCCAGAGGAGGGCGGCGACATGGAGTAAATGTCGTATCCGCGATAAGTGCCGTGTACCGGTGTGCGGACGGCAGGCTTGTAGCCGGCCAGATCAGCCTCGGTAATCAGGCCGTCGTGCCGGGCCATTTCTTCAGCAATCAGGCGCGCAGTTTCGCCTTTGTAAAAGCCGTCAGTGCCCTGGTCTGCAATGCGCTGTAAGGTGGTGGCCAGCTCCGGCTGGCGAAAGCGTTCACCGGGCTGCCAGGCTGAACCGTCTTCTTTATAAAAGGTTTCCAGGGTAGCAGGCCAGCGGGTCATGCGATCGCGGGCCTGCTCCAGCCCTTCGCTGAAGCGCCGCGGCACAATAAAGCCGTCGCTGGCTAGTTTAATGGCCGGCGCCAAAGCCTGCTTCAGGCTGATGCTGCCGTGGCGTTCCAGGGCCAGAGCCAGCCCGGCCACCGTGCCGGGCACGCCTGCAGCTTTGTGGGTAAAACGGCTGCGGTTCTGCACCACTTTGCCGTCTTCATCCAGAAACAAATCTTCGGTGGCTGCTGCCGGTGCGGTTTCGCGATAATCAATGGCTTCCGGTGCCGCGCCATCGCCAGGCGCAATCAGCATAAAACCACCGCCGCCGATATTGCCGGAGCGGGGTTGGGTAACGGCCAGGGCGAAGCCGGCTGTGACTGCGGCATCGACTGCATTCCCGCCGTCTTTTAACACCTGCAGCGCTACGTCGGTGGCCAGGGTGTGGCTGGTAGACACCATGCCCTGGGTAGCGGTTACCGGGTTAAAGCGTTCGCCCTCCAGAATGGCATCGGCGTGGGCGCCGACACTGACAGCCAGGCAGGTACTGATAGCCATCAATCTGGTACTGATAGCCATCAAATTGGTACCGATAACAAAAGCACCCAGAAATGTGGGTTTTAATCGCCCTGAGCGGGTGTTTGAGCCTGTTTTTGAATTGGGTGCCTGTAGGTGGCTGTGCATGCGTTAGCTCCTCGTTTCCAACGTTCAGATAAGCTATCATAGCCCGTCATTTTCATTGGTGCGTAATGCCGTTAGCTTAATTTCAGGTTGCGGCTTTCCCCCGACGTATCCGCTTTCCCGCGTTTGAGTTAAGGAAAGGCTTTCATGGAGCATACCTACCGTCTTGTGATTTCCTGCCCGGACGGGGTGGGAATTGTCGCTAAGGTGAGTAATTTTTTGTCCACCTACAACGGCTGGATAACCGAAGCAAGCCACCACTCTGATACCCACAGTGGCTGGTTTTTTATGCGTCACGAAATCAAGGCTAACTCGATTCCCTTTGGCCTGGAACAGTTTCGCGCAGCGTTTGAGCCTATCGCCCGCGAGTTCAACATGAACTGGCGCATCACCGATTCGGCGCAGCCGAAAAAAGTGGTGCTGATGTGCAGCAAGGAATCTCACTGCGTGGCCGATCTGCTGCACCGCTGGCAAAGCAAAGAACTGAACGTCGAAATTGTGGCGGTGGTGTCCAACCACGACGATCTGCGCCGCATGGTGGAATGGCACGACATCCCTTACCACCACGTGCCGGTCAGCAAAGACAATCGCGAAGAAGCCTTTGCCCACATTGAAGACCTGTTCGAGCAGTACCAGGTCGATGTGGTGGTGCTGGCGCGCTACATGCAGGTTCTGCCGCCGGAACTGTGCGCCAAATACGCGGGTAAGGTGATCAATATTCACCATAGCTTTTTGCCTTCGTTCGCCGGCGCCCGCCCTTACCACCAGGCTTACAGCCGTGGCGTGAAACTTATCGGGGCTACCTGCCACTATGTGACTCAGGATCTGGACGAGGGCCCGATCATCGAGCAGTCGGTGATTCGCATCACCCACCGCGATACCACCGACGACATGGTGCGCCTGGGCAAAGATGTGGAAAAAAGTGTGTTGGCTCGCGGTTTGCGCTCGCATATTGAAGACCGCGTGATCACCCACGAAAACAAGACCGTGGTGTTTGATTAACAGTCGCCCTTAAAGCCCCGGGAAGGGTGCCTGTGTGGTACACTGCGCGGCTTATTAAAGAACTCATTGACGGGGCCAGAATCGGGCCCTGATACGATTTTCAGTTAACGCAAAGGAACCTTTCTCGATGGGTGAGTTAGCCAAAGAGATCCTGCCGGTAAATATTGAAGACGAGTTGAAGCAGTCCTACCTGGATTACGCCATGAGCGTGATTGTGGGCCGGGCACTTCCGGATGTGCGCGACGGCCTGAAGCCGGTACATCGCCGCGTACTGTTCGCCATGTCGGTGTTGAACAACGACTGGAACAAAGCCTATAAAAAGTCCGCCCGTGTGGTGGGTGACGTTATTGGTAAATACCACCCGCACGGTGACTCTGCGGTTTACGACACCATCGTACGCATGGCTCAGCCGTTTTCGCTGCGCTACCCGCTGGTAGACGGCCAGGGTAACTTTGGTTCCATCGACGGCGACAACGCTGCGGCCATGCGTTACACCGAAATCCGCATGAAGAAGATCGCCCACTCCCTGCTGGCCGATCTGGACAAAGAAACCGTCGATTATGTGCCCAACTACGATGGCACCGAGCAGATTCCGGTGGTCATGCCTACCCGTGTGCCCAACCTGCTGATCAACGGCTCGTCTGGTATTGCCGTGGGTATGGCCACCAATATTCCGCCCCACAACCTCACTGAGGTGGTGAAAGGCTGTTTGGCGCTGATTGATGATCCAGACTTAAGCATTGACCAATTGATGGAGTTCATCCCCGGTCCGGATTTCCCCACCGAGGGCATCATCAACGGTCGCGCGGGCATAGTTGAGGCGTATCGCACCGGCCGTGGCCGCGTGTACATTCGCGCCCGCCACGAAGTCGAGCACGACGCCAAGACCAAACGCGACGCGGTGATCATCACCGAACTGCCGTATCAGCTGAACAAATCACGGTTGATCGAGAAAATCGCCGAGCTGGTGAAAGAAAAGCGCCTGGAAGGCATCACCGAGCTGCGTGACGAGTCCAACAAGGAAGGCATTCGCGTTGTTATCGAATTGCGCCGCGGTGAGAATCCGGACGTGATCATTAACAACCTGTTCAAACAGACCCAGCTTGAAACCGTGTTCGGTATCAACATGGTGGCGCTGATTGACGGCGAGCCGCGCATCCTTAATTTGAAGGAAATGCTGGACGCCTTCATACGTCACCGTCGTGAAGTGGTTACCCGCCGGACGATTTTTGAGCTTCGCAAAGCTCGCGAGCGTGGTCATATTCTTGAAGGCCTGGCAGTTGCACTGGCCAATATTGACGAGATCATCGCTCTGATCAAAGCCTCGCCTTCGGCCGCTGAAGCCAAGGAAAAGTTGATTGCCCAGGGTTGGGGATCCGAAGACGTGATGGCCATGCTGGAGCGCGCTGGCAAAGATGCCTGCCGTCCGGACGATCTTCCGGAAATTTATGGTTTGCGCAATGGCAAATATCATCTGTCGCCAGAACAGGCCCAGGCGATTCTGGACCTGCGCCTGCACCGCCTGACCGGTCTGGAAACCGAAAAGCTGCAAAACGAATACCGCGAAATTCTGGAGCGTATTGCCGACCTGTTGGACATTCTGGGTAACCCGGAGCGCCTTATGCAGGTTATTCGCGACGAACTGCAAGCCATTGTGGAAGAGTTTGGTGACGAGCGCCGCACCGAAATTACCAGTTCCCGCCGCGATTTAACCGTGGCCGATCTGATTGATGAAGAAGAGCTGGTAGTGACCATTTCCCACAGCGGCTACGCCAAGACGCAAGCGGTGGAAGATTATCAGGCCCAGCGCCGTGGCGGCCGTGGTAAAGCGGCGACCTCTATGAAAGACGAAGATTTCGTCGAAAAACTGCTGGTGGCCAACTCCCACGATACGATTCTGTGTTTCTCTAACCGTGGAAAGGTCTACTGGTTGCGGGTGTTTGAAATTCCGCGCGCCAGCCGTGCGTCACGGGGCCGCCCGATGGTGAATATTCTGCCACTGGACGAGGGTGAACGTATTACCACCTTCCTGCCGGTTCGGGACTACCCGGAAGATCAGTTTGTGTTGATGGCAACGTCAGCCGGTGTGGTTAAAAAGACCCCGCTGCCGAACTTCTCCCGCCCACGCAGCAGCGGTCTGATTGCGTTGTCGCTGGACGAAGGCGATACCCTGATTGGCGCGGCGATCACCGACGGCAGCGCTGAAATCATGCTGTTCTCCACTGCGGGTAAAGCCGTACGCTTTAAAGAAGACGCGGTGCGTCCGATGAGCCGCACCGCAAGGGGTGTACGCGGCATCCGTATGGCCAAAGGCCATCACGTGGTGTCGTTGATCATTCCACAGGATAACGCCGTATTACTGATGGCCAGTGAACACGGCTACGGTAAACGCACCAACCTGGACGAATTCCCCACTTACGGTCGCGGCAGCCAGGGCGTTATCGCCATGCAGTGTTCTGATCGTAACGGCAACCTGGTGACCGCGCTGCAACTGTTCGACGGCGACGAAATGATGCTGATCTCGGACAAAGGCACGCTGGTTCGTACCCGCACCGATGAAGTCTCTGTGCTCAGCCGCAACACCCAGGGTGTGCGCCTGATTAAGCTCAGCCAGGAAGACGAACGCCTGGTGGGTGTAGAGCGTATTGCGGAAACCGACGCCGAAGAGATTACCGATGAAAATGCCAGCGGCGAAAGCACCGAGGTTGAAGGTGTTTCAGGCGACGGTAGCGATGTTCAAGCAGGCAGCGAAACGCTTGACGGCAACAGCACCGATGCAGACGATAATGGCGACGCGGATGCCGGCGACGAATAAGTCGCCGCAGCCGGCACACTGAACCAGCAAGACGCGAGAGACCAGAGCAACATGAGCAGGGCGTATAATTTTTGTGCAGGCCCGGCAACTTTGCCGGAACAGGTGCTGCGACAGGCGCGGGACGAAATGCTTGATTGGCGCGGTACCGGCATGTCGGTGATGGAAATGAGTCATCGCAGCGACGAGTTTGTTGAAATCGCTGAAACTGCCGAACAGGATGTGCGTGATCTGGCTGGCGTATCAGACGATTACGCCGTTCTGTTCATGCAGGGTGGTGCCTCCAGCCAGTTTGCTACTGTGCCCCTGAATCTGCTGGGTAACTCGGCCTCCGCTGATTACGTGAACACCGGTATCTGGTCTGAAAAAGCCATCGCTGAAGCACGCCGTTACGGTGACGTGAACGTGGTGGCGAGTTCTGCCGAGTGCGGTTTTACCACCGTGCCGGATCAGGCCGGCTGGAAAACCCGTGCCGATGCCGCTTACCTGCATTACACGCCCAATGAAACCATCGGTGGCCTGGAGTTTGATTTTGTTCCCGACAGCGGCAAGGTGCCGCTGGTTGCGGACATGTCATCCACCATGTTGTCACGCCCCGTAGACGTCTCGAAATTTGGACTGATTTACGCCGGCGCGCAGAAAAACATCGGTCCTTCCGGCCTTGTGGTTGTCATCATTCGCAAAGATTTGCTGGGTAAAGCCCACGCAAAAACTCCGACCATGATGAACTATCAGGTGATGGCCGATAACGCCTCTATGTTCAACACGCCGGCGACTTATTCCTGGTACCTGGCGGGTCTGGTTTTCAAGTGGTTGAAAGATCAGGGCGGCGTAAGCGCCATAGGCGAGCTCAACGCCCGCAAGGCGAAAAAGCTGTACCACTTTATTGATACCAACCCGTTCTACGCCAACCCGATCGACCCGCGCTTCCGTTCCTGGATGAACGTGCCCTTCATCCTTGCAGATGAAGCGCTAAACAGTGCTTTCCTGAAAGGTGCCGATGAGCGCCAGTTGCTGAACCTGAAAGGTCACCGGTCAGTAGGCGGCATGCGTGCCAGCATTTACAACGCCATGCCGGAAGCTGGCGTAGACGCACTGATCGCCTATATGGCGGAATTTGCCAGGGAGCGCGGTTAACCATGAGCGATGAGCAAGCTCGATTGGCGGAACTGCGCGATGAAATAGACAGTATTGATCAGCAGATCATGAAGCTGATTAGTGCCCGTGCCCGCTGCGCCCAAGAGGTGGCCCGTGTAAAAATGGCCGCCAATCCGGGGCAAGACGTGGTGTATTACCGACCGGAACGCGAAGCGCAGGTACTGCGCCGTATTATGGAGCAGAACCCGGGGCCATTGCCCGGCGAGGAAATGGCGCGCTTGTTCCGCGAAATTATGTCGGTGTGCCTGGCCCTTGAAAAACCTTTGCACATTGCCTTTTTGGGGCCATTGGGTACTTTTACCCAGGCCGCTGCGCTCAAGCACTTTGGCCACTCGGTGGTGAGCGTGCCCATGCCGGCCATTGATGCGGTGTTCCGCGAAGTGGAGTCCGGGGCTGCGCACTACGGCGTGGTGCCGGTTGAGAATTCTACCGAAGGCATGATCAACCACACTCTGGATATGTTCATGTCGTCGCCGTTAAAAATCTGCGGCGAAGTGCAACTGCGCATTCACCACCACCTGATGGTGTCGCCGCAGCACGATGGCCTGGAAATTACCCGAATTTACTCGCACCAGCAGTCCTTTGCCCAATGCCGCCAGTGGCTGGATACCCACCGCTACGGCATCGAGCGTATCACCGTTTCCAGCAATGCCGAGGCGGCGCGTCGTGCCGCAGCAGAGCCTGGCACGGCCGCCATTGCCGGCGACATGGCGGCAGAGCTTTACGGTTTGATCAAGCTGGCTAACAGTATTGAAGACCGGCCCGACAACACCACCCGTTTTCTGATTATCGGCCGCGAAGCGGTTACCCCCAGCGGGCACGATAAAACGTCGGTGCTGGTGTCTATGCGCAATAAGCCGGGCGCCTTGTATCAGTTGTTAGAGCCGTTTCACAGCCACGGCATCAGCTTGACTCGCATTGAAACCCGGCCCTCGCAAACGGGTACCTGGGCCTATGTGTTCTACATCGACTTTGAAGGCCATATGGACGACGAGCCCGCCCGCAAAGTATTGGCCGAAGTGGATGCAGAAGCGGTAGAACTCAAGCGCTTGGGCTCTTACCCTATTGGTGTGCTTTAACCCGCTTTAAGGATAAATCATGGCAATTGATTACCAGAGTCTTGCAGTATCCGGTGTTCAGGCGTTGTCGCCTTACCAGCCAGGCAAACCCATTGCAGAATTAGCGCGGGAACTGGGACTGAATCCGGCTGACATCATCAAGCTGGCCAGCAACGAAAATCCGCTGGGCCCCAGCCAAAAAGCCGTACAGGCCGCGCAACAGACGATGGGCGAGCTGTGCTTGTACCCAGACGGAAACGGCTTTGATCTGAAGCAGGCCCTGGCTAAGCGTTTTGCTGTCGAGACGTCACAACTGACTTTGGGCAATGGCTCTAACGATCTGCTGGAAGTGGTCGCCCGTTGTTTCGCCAGTGCGGATGACGAAGTGATTTATTCCCAGTACGCCTTTGCTGTTTACCCGATTGTGACCCAAGCGATTGGCGCTCGGGGCGTGTGCGTTCCAGCGCAAGACTGGGGGCATGATCTGGATGCCATGGCAGCGGCCATTACCGATCGCACAAAACTGATTTTTGTGGCCAACCCCAACAACCCTACAGGCACGGTGCACGGCGCTAAAGCTTTGAAAGCGTTTATGGGCGAAGTGCCTGCGCGGGTGCTAGTGGTGCTAGACGAAGCCTACTGCGAATACATGCAGGGCGAGGATGCCGCTGACGGCTTGGTGCTGTTGCCCGATTATCCCAATCTAATTGTGTGCCGCACTTTTTCCAAAGCTTGGGGCCTGGCGGCGCTGCGCATTGGTTACAGCATCAGTTCTGCGGCCATTGCCAACATTCTTAACCGGGTGCGTCAGCCGTTCAATGTGGGTAGCGTGTCTTTGGCAGCGGCTACGGCGGTGTTGAGCGACGAAGCTTATCTTAATGAAGCACGCAGGGTGAACAGTGATGGTCTGGCTCAGCTTAGCGCTGCGTTTGATGCCATGGGACTGTCGTATATTCCATCTACCGCCAACTTTATCGCGGTAGACGTGGGTGAGCAGGCGCTGGGTGTCTATCAGGCGCTTTTGGCTCACGGCGTGATCGTGCGCCCCGTTGCCGGTTACGGCATGCCGCGACACCTGCGGGTGTCGGTGGGCCTTGCGAAAGAAAACGCGCGCTTTATTGAAGCTTTATCACAAGTTCTGATGACGTCCGGGCAGGGCGCTTAATATGCCCATAGCTCAGCCTCTGTTTCAGCGTGTTGCGGTGATTGGCCTGGGGTTGATCGGCGGCTCGCTGGCTGCGGCCCTGCGCGAAAACAAACTGGCGGAAGAAGTGGTGGGTTTTGACACCCGCGCCGACGAACTGGCCCTGGGCGTAGAGCTGGGTGTGATCGCCTGCGCTGCAGAATCTGCCGCGCAGGCGGTCAGCGGCGCCGATCTAGTGGTGTTGGCAGTGCCCGTAAAAGCCACCCAGTCGGTGTTGCGGGAAATACAATCGGCGCTGAAGGTCGATGCCATTATTACCGATGTGGGCAGTACGAAAAGCGGATTTGTAAACGATGTGCGCGCAGTTTTGGGACACTTGCCGGCAACGGTGATACCAGGCCACCCCATTGCCGGCTCGGAGAAAAGCGGCATTCGGGCGGCGAATTCGCAGCTGTTCGCCAAACACAAAGTCATTTTGACGCCTGCGGATGATGCTTGCCCGCAAGCCTTGGGCAAAGTAACCGCCATGTGGCGCGCCTGCGATGCTAACGTGCTGACCATGGCCGCGGAGCATCATGACGAAGTGTTGGCAGCCACCAGCCATCTGCCTCATCTTATCGCGTTTTCCTTGGTGGACACCCTCGCCGGCGACGACCAGAATATGGATATATTTCGCTACGCGGCCGGCGGATTCCGTGATTTTACCCGCATCGCTGCCAGCGACCCGGTTATGTGGCGTGATATTTTTCTGTCAAATCGCGACGCTGTGCTGCTCACGATTGACCGGTTTACCCAAGATCTCGACCAGCTGCGTTCGGCCATTGCCGACCAGGATGGAGACACTCTGCTGCGGGTTTTCACTCGTGCCCGAGCTGCTCGCGAACACTTTTCAAAAATGCTCTCAGGACAGGCCTACGTGACTAACAATACAGAACATCAGGTGACCTTCCGGGCTCAGTCCGCTGGCCCAATTGTGGGAGATATTCGGGTGCCGGGCGACAAATCCATGTCGCACCGCTCCATCATGTTGGGTGCCTTGGCCGAGGGCATTACCGAAGTGAACGGCTTTCTGGAAGGCGAAGACAGCCTGGCCACGGTGCAAGCGTTTCGCGATATGGGTGTGACCATTGAAGGCCCCAATAATGGCTTCGTGCGCATTCACGGTGTTGGCATGAACGGCTTGCAGGCGCCGCGCGGGCCCATTTATCTGGGCAACTCCGGTACAGGCATGCGGCTGTTTTCTGGTTTGCTGGCAGCTCAGGCGTTTGACTCCGAACTGGTAGGTGACGCCAGCCTTACCAAGCGGCCGATGAGCCGGGTGGCCGACCCGCTGCGCGCCATGGGTGCGGTGATTGATACGGCCGAAGGCGGGCGGCCACCGCTGAAAATTCGCGGCGGCCAGCCACTGACCGGTATTCACTACGATATGCCGGTGGCCAGTGCCCAGGTAAAATCTTGCTTATTACTGGCCGGGTTATACGCCGATGGCGTCACGTCAGTCACCGAGCCTGCACCCACGCGTGACCATACCGAGCGCATGCTGGAGGGTTTTGGTTACCATGTGTATCGCGATGACGCGACCTCCAGCGTCAGCGGTGGCGGCAAGCTGGTTGCTTGCAATATTGATGTGCCGGCCGACATTTCGTCCGCGGCGTTTTTTCTGGTAGCCGGCAGTATCGCGCCAGGCTCTGACCTGACATTGCGTCACGTTGGCATGAACCCCACGCGTGTCGGGGTGATCAACATACTGAGGCTAATGGGTGCAAACATTGACGTGAGTAACGAGCGCGCCATTGGCGGCGAGCCGGTGGCGGATGTTCGCGTGCGTTACGCCCTACTAAAAGGCATCGATATTCCTGAAAGGGAAGTGCCGCTGGCCATTGACGAGTTTCCGGTGCTGTTCATCGCTGCTACCTTCGCCGAAGGCCGCACCACGCTGCGCGGCGCAGAAGAGTTGCGGGTTAAAGAAAGTGACCGTATTCAGGTAATGGCGGACGGTTTGGCAGCGGTTGGCGTTAAAACCACGGTCACCCCCGACGGCATCATTATTGACGGCGGCCAGACCATGACCGGCGGTACTGTTAACAGCCACGGCGATCATCGGATTGCCATGTCGTTTGCGGTGGCCTCACTGCGTGCAAAGGGCGAGATTGTCATTAACGACTGCGCCAACGTTGCAACGTCGTTTCCCGGTTTTGTCGAACTGGCGCAGCAAGTGGGTATGAATATCCAAAGCCAGGGAGATGCTTGATGGGTGAGCAGCCGGCAGTGGTTATTACGGTGGATGGCCCGGGTGGTTCCGGTAAAGGCACCATTACCCAAATGCTGGCTCGCAAGCTGGGCTGGCATCTGTTGGACAGCGGCGCTCTTTATCGTTTGACCGCATTGGCAGCCGAGCGCCAGGGCGTGGCGTTAGACAACGAACCCGCTCTGATGGCGGTGGCTGCCAGTCTGGATGTCACTTTTGAACCCACACCTCCCGGGGAGCCTGCAAAAGTGTTGTTGGCCGGTGAGGATGTAAGCGCCGCGATCCGCACCGAACAATGCGGCAGCAACGCGTCCAAAGTGGCTGTGATGCAGTCGGTTCGGGACGCTTTGTTGCAGCGCCAGCGCGATTTTCGCAAGGCGCCAGGTCTTGTCGCCGACGGTCGCGATATGGGTACGGTGGTGTTCCCGGACGCCCCGGTAAAAATCTTTTTGACGGCCAGCGCTGAAGAGCGGGCACAACGTCGTTTCAGCCAGTTGCTGCAAGCCGGCGTCGATGTTAGTATTGCCAACGTTTTAGATGAGATACGGGTACGCGATGAACGAGATATGAATCGTTCAGCTGCCCCGCTTAAGCCCGCGGATGATGCGCAAGTCATTGATTCCACAGGGTTAAGCATAGAAGAAGTGTTGGGCAGGTGTATGGCAGCAGCAGGCCAGACCTGACGGCACTTCTTTGCCATTGGAAATCCGGGACAGCACAATCTGCCAGCCTCAGGCTGATTCCGGACTTAATTAACAGACCGTGTTGCTGGCGGCACGAGATACTTGCGTTGAACATATAGGACTCATAATGAGCGAAAGCTTTGCGGATCTTTTTGAAGAAAGCCTAAAAGAAATTGATATGCAGCCAGGTTCCATCGTCCAGGGAACCGTTGTTGATATCGATAGCGACTGGGTCACCGTTAACGCCGGACTGAAGTCCGAAGGCGTTATCCCCGCCTCCCAGTTCCTGAATGAAAAAGGCGAGATGGAAGTAGTCATAGGCGACGTTGTAGACGTAGCCCTTGAAGCAGTTGAAGATGGTTTCGGCGAAACCCGCCTATCCCGCGAAAAGGCCAAGCGTGCAGAAGCCTGGACAGTGCTTGAAAAGTCCTTCGCAGCGGAAGAAGTGGTTAAAGGTATTATTAACGGTAAGGTTAAGGGTGGTTTCACCGTTGATCTGGCTGGTATTCGTGCGTTCCTGCCGGGCTCACTGGTAGACGTTCGCCCGGTTCGCGACACCGCGCACCTGGAAAACAAAGAACTTGAGTTCAAGGTTATCAAGCTCGACCAGAAGCGTAACAACGTGGTTGTTTCACGTCGTGCCGTTCTGGAAGCTGAAAACAGCGCCGAACGCGAAGCGCTGCTGGAAACCCTGACCGAAGGTCTGACAATCAAGGGTATCGTCAAGAACCTGACCGATTACGGCGCATTCGTAGATCTGGGCGGTGTTGACGGCCTGCTGCACATCACCGATATGGCCTGGAAGCGCATCAAGCATCCGAGCGAAATCGTGAACGTTGGCGACGAAATCAACGTCAAGGTTCTGAAGTTTGACCGTGAGCGCAACCGCGTATCACTGGGCCTGAAGCAGCTGGGTGAAGATCCCTGGGTTGAAATCAAGGCTCGCTACCCAGAAGGTAGCAAGGTCACAGCACGGGTTACCAACCTGACCGATTACGGCTGCTTTGCTGAGCTGGAAGAAGGCGTTGAAGGTTTGGTTCACGTGTCTGAAATGGATTGGACCAACAAGAACATTCATCCTTCTAAAGTTGTCCAAGTTGGCGACGACGTAGGTGTGATGATTCTGGATATAGACGAAGAGCGTCGTCGTATTTCCCTGGGTATCAAGCAGTGTGTATCTAACCCATGGGAAGACTTCTCTGGCAACTTCAACAAAGGCGACAAAATCTCCGGTAAGATCAAGTCAATCACTGACTTTGGTATCTTCATCGGTTTGGACGGTGGCATCGACGGTCTGGTTCACTTGTCTGATATCAGCTGGAACGAGACAGGCGAAGAAGCCGTCCGTGAATACAAGAAGGGCGACGAAGTTGACACCGTTATCCTGTCTGTAGATCCCGAGCGCGAGCGTATTTCTCTGGGTATCAAGCAGCTGGAAAGCGATCCGTTTGCCGAGTTCGTTCAGCTTAATGATAAAGGCTCCATCGTTAAAGGTATTGTGTCTGCCGTCGACGCCAAAGCAGCTACTATTACCCTGAGCGAAGAAGTTGAAGCCATTCTGAAGGCTTCCGAAATCAGCCGTGACCGTGTTGAAGATGCACGTAACGCGCTGAAGGAAGGCGAAGAAGTTGAAGCTAAGATCATTAGCATTGATCGCAAGAACCGCATTATCAACCTGTCCGTCAAGTCGAAAGACGTTGAAGACGACAAGCAGGCTATTGAGACTGTGCGTACCAAGACTGCAGAAAGCTCCTCCGGTGCGACCACCATTGGTGATCTCATCAAGGAACAGATGCAGCAGCAGAACGCCAACAAAGATTAATTTCTGAGTTGTATCAAAAAAACGGGCTCTAAGAGCCCGTTTTTTTTGTGTTTTTTTTCGGTGTGGCTAAACTACAGCCATGGTAAAGTAGTTTCATTCACCGAATAATAACGCAAGAGGGAAATACCTCATGACAAAGTCGGAACTGGTTGAGTTAATTGCTTCAAAGCAGACGCAGTTGTCGGTAAAAGATGTGGAACTGGCGGTAAAAACCATTATCGAGCACATGTCCCGATCCTTGGCAGATGGCCAACGCATCGAAATCCGCGGTTTTGGTAGTTTTTCCCTCCACCATCGTGCTGCGCGGGTAGGGCGTAACCCGAAATCCGGTGAAGCCGTGCAATTACCGGCAAAATTTGTGCCCCACTTTAAACCGGGCAAAGAACTGCGCGAACAGGTTAACGAGAGTCTGAAGCAGGGTTTCTGATTTTGCGTTGGGTGCCGTTTCTCAATCGGGCCTGAGTGGCCTTCAGGAGTTCTATTGTTATGGCGGGATTACAGAAAATCCTGATCGTTCTATTGGTATTAGTGCTGGTTCTGTTGGCACTGGTGTTCTCGTTGAATAATCAGATGGCCGTTCCGCTGAACTTTCTGGTTTTTGAAACCCGCCCCCATGGTGTGGCCATGTGGATTATTTTGGCTTTTGTGCTGGGAGTGCTGATGGGCGTTCTGATGGCCACACTGGCTACGGTAAAGGCTAAGGTGTCGCGGCGATCACTACAGAAAAAACTTGAACGTATCGAAAAAACACTGGGAAAAGAGCGCGCTCAGAACGACCGGACAGTTTAATGGACATGATGTTTCAGTGGCTGCTGGTTAGCACGGCAGTCGCGGTTGGTTGGGCTGTTGGCCGCTTCGGGGGTTCGAGCAGCCGCAATGGGGTAATAGCCGATGAAGAATCGGTGCGTGACCGTTTGCAATTCCTGTTCACCAACTACTCCGACCAGGCAGTGGACAACTTTGTTCAGTCACTGGCGGTCAACCGCGATACGGTAAGCCTGCACTTATCCATTGGCAGTCATTTTCGTAACAAAGGTGAAACCGACCGCGCTATTCTGATTCATCAAAATTTGCTCGACCGCCCTGAACTTCCCGCCCGTTATTCTCCTCAAGTGACTCTGGAACTGGCTCTGGATTACCTTAATGCCGGTTTGCTCGACCGTGCAGAGGCATTGTTACAGCAGTTGATGGGCGATCGTGAATATGGCCGCAGTGCCGCAACCCAGTTGATTGATTTGTACGAACGCGAGCGTGAGTGGGATAAAGCTTCTCAGGTAGCCCAAACGCTCACCCGCGGCGATGCAGACCCGGCCATGTTTAAAATTCTGGCTTATCTGACCTGCGAGAAATCAGAGCAGGCACTGCGCCAGGATGACCGCTGGGGCGCCCAGCGTTTGGCCAAAGAGGCGCTGGAATTCGATCGCTCTTGCGTGCGCGCCACTCTGATACTGATGAAATTGCTGATCCGTCAAGGTAGCTTCCGCGAAGCCGGCACCATGGCAATCAAAGTGTTCGAGCAGAACCCGGACTTCGGCCCGGAAGCCATCGACCAGCTGATGAAGCTGGAACGCGAACACGGCGATATTGGCAAGCTCGGTCGCAAGTTGCGCAAGCTTTATGAAGGCTACCCCAGCACCAGTTTGTTGCTGGCGCTGGTAGAATCGGTAGAGCGCCGCTCTGGCCGCCCGGCTGCTATTGACCTGCTTCGTCGCGAATTGGAAGTTCGTCCAAGTGTACGGGGTTTATTGCAGCTGGTTGAAATGGCCGGTTACGAAAAAGGCATGACCACCGACGAAGGCCGTCTGGTCAGCCGTATCGGCGAATTGATACTGCACGACCGCTCGGTCTACCGCTGCGTAAACTGCGGTTTTGACGGCCAGCAGCTGCACTGGCTGTGCCCAAGCTGCCGCCAATGGGAAACCGTTCGTCCGATTCAGGGCGTAGACGCAGAATAAACCAGCGATCCGCTATAGATTACACCCATTCATTTACCGTCAGGAGCCCTAGCGTGCAAGGCACCCAATCATCCCCCATCATCGTTGCCCTCGATTTCCCCTCTGATCAGCCCGCATTGGCCTTGGCCGATCAGCTGGATCCAGCAAAATGCCGCCTGAAAGTGGGTAAAGAGCTGTTCACCAGCGCTGGCCCGGCTTTGGTTCGCGAGCTTCAGCAGCGTGGCTTCGAGGTGTTTCTGGATTTGAAATTCCACGACATTCCCAACACTGCTGCGGGTGCCGTTGCCGCAGCGGCGGACTTGGGTGTGTGGATGGTGAACGTACATGCCTCCGGCGGCGAAAAAATGATGACCGCCTGCCGCGAACGCCTGGAACGCTTCGGCGCCGACAAGCCGCTGCTGATTGCGGTTACCGTATTGACCAGCATGACGGAACACGACCTCAGCGGCATTGGCATAAATGTCTCCGCCGAAGAGCATGTATCGCGCCTGGCCACCCTGACAAAAAACTGCGGCCTGAACGGCGTAGTCTGCTCAGCCCAGGAAGCCCCCAAGTTAAAAGCAGAGCAGGGCGCCGCTTTCCGGTTAATCACCCCCGGCATCCGCCCGGCCAGCGCCGACAAAGGCGACCAGCAGCGTATCATGACCCCCGCAGCGGCCCTAAACGCCGGCTCCGACTACCTGGTCATCGGCCGGCCCATAACCCAGGCGCCTGATCCTCTGGCTGCTTTGGAGGCGATCTATGCTGAGGTGGCGGGTTTGTAGTTCGCTGTTGTTTCTGGCTCTACCACGGTAAACACTGAAACGAAAAAGCCCGCTAATCCAAAGAATTAGCGGGCTTTTAAATAGTGGCTCCCCGAGCTGGGCTCGAACCAGCGACAAACGGATTAACAGTCCGTTGCTCTACCAACTGAGCTATCAGGGAACATCGTCGTAAGACGAAGCGCGTATACTAGTCATGCCGCCTCGCCTCGTCAACCCCTCCGGGAAAATTATCCCAGAGCTTTCTTCAACCGATCAATTGCGTTCTTCAGGATTTCCTGACTGGTGGCGAAACTCAATCGCATGTGCCCCGGCATACCAAATGCCGAGCCAGGAACCAGCGCCACGCCGGCTTCTTTCAGCAGCTTTTCCGCGAACTCCACATCATTGCTCACGCTGCTGTCTGCGTCAATCACGCCCTGGAAACTAGGGAATACATAAAAAGTGCCGTCGCCTTTCAGGCACTCAACACCCGGCAAGGTGTTCAAGGCCCCCACCAGGTAATCGTGACGTTCGTGGAACGCTGTTACCATGGTTTGCACGCAGTCTTGGCTGCCATCCAATGCCGCTTGCGCAGCTGCCTGGGAAATAGACGCCGGGTTAGACGTGCTTTGCGACTGGATCTTCTTCATCGCGCCAATAACCTTGGCCGGGCCTGCGGCATAACCGATACGCCAGCCAGTCATGGCATAGGCTTTAGACACGCCGTTCAACACAAAGGTGCGGTCGTACAGTTCCGGGGTGGCGTTCAGAATGTTACAAAAAGGCTTACCCGTCCACAGAATGGGTTCGTACATATCGTCAGTTGCAATCATTACCTGCGGGTACTTTTTCAGCACCTCGCCCAAAGCTTGCAATTCTTCGAGGGTGTACGCCATGCCGCTGGGGTTCGACGGGCTGTTGATCACGAACAGGCGGGTGCGGTCGGTGATCGCGCCTTCCAGTTGCTGTGGTGTGATCTTGAAGCGGGTTTCCGCGGTGCTTTCCAGAATGACTGGCTTGCCTTCGGCTACCAATACCATGTCCGGGTAAGATACCCAGTAAGGCGCAGGAATAATGGCTTCGTCGCCGGCGTTCAGAACAGCCAAGGCAAGGTTGAAAAAGCTTTGTTTGCCACCACTTGATACCAGTATCTGGTTGGCTTCGTAATCCAGGCCATTGTCGCGCTTGAATTTGGCAATAATCGCCTTTTTCAACGCCGGAGTGCCGTCGACCGCGGTGTATTTTGTCTGGCCGTTATGAATGGCCTCAATTGCAGCCGCTTTGATGTGATCTGGCGTATCGAAGTCTGGCTCACCGGCGCCCAGGCCAATAATGTCCTGGCCGGCAGCACGAAGTTCTGCTGCCTTGTTGGTGACTGCTAGAGTGGGGGAAGGCTTGATTGACTGTACACGGCTGGAAAGTTGAAGGTCCAAACTTGCGCTCCTTAAAGCTGCATCTGAAAAGGGCTGCGATCGGCCGGAGTCAGCTGCGCTGGCTGAACCTCCTCCAGCCGTCGATCAGGGAGATATTAGCACGAAGCCGGCGCAACACTAAATTTCTCTGTATTATCTAAGCACTATCTATGCACTGTATCTCGGCAAGATAGTGCCAACTTCCACGGCTTACAGAGCCATCGAGGATTTTCTCAGGTTATGGTCAACAGCTTTGAAAACGTTGAACAACCCAATGTGGGGGAGGGCGCTTTTCAGGTGCACTCACCCTACGTTCCGGCCGGTGATCAGCCTAAAGCCATAGAAGCCCTGGTGGACGGTATCGAATCGGGGCTGGCCCACCAGACCCTGCTGGGGGTGACCGGTTCCGGTAAAACCTTCACTATTGCTAACGTCATCCAGCAGATTCAGCGGCCCACCATTGTGATGGCTCATAACAAAACGCTGGCCGCCCAGCTGTACGGGGAATTTCGTGAATTTTTTCCGAATAACGCGGTCGAGTATTTCGTGTCTTACTACGACTATTACCAGCCAGAAGCCTACGTGCCGTCGTCCGACACGTTTATTGAAAAAGACGCCTCCATCAACGAGCACATTGAGCAGATGCGGCTGTCGGCTACAAAAGCTCTGCTAGAGCGCCCGGATGCAATCATTGTGGCGACGGTATCGGCCATTTACGGTCTGGGCGATCCGCAATCGTATAAAAAGATGATGTTGCACCTGGATCGCGGTGATCAGATGGATCAACGCCTTATTTTGAAACGTTTGGCTGAATTGCAGTACATCCGTAACGATATCGAATTTCATCGCGCAAATTACCGTGTGCGCGGCGATGTGATCGACGTGTTTCCGGCGGAGTCGGAAAAAGAAGCTATCCGCATCGAGCTGTTTGACGACGTGGTAGAAAATCTGAGCTTTTTCGATCCGCTGACCGGTGAGATGCTACGCCGTGTGCCACGAGTGACGGTGTATCCGAAGTCGCACTATGTAACGCCGCGGCAAAACGTGTTGGACGCCATTGAGCACATTAAGGTAGAACTTGACCAGCGCCTGACGCAGCTGCGCGACAACAACCGTTTGGTGGAAGCCCAGCGCCTGGAAGAGCGCACCCGTTATGATATGGAAATGATGCAGGAATTGGGTTACTGCAACGGCATCGAAAACTACTCCCGTTACCTTTCGGGCCGGCCCCCCGGTGAGCCGCCACCCACGTTATTTGATTACCTGCCTGCTAACGCCTTACTGATTGTTGACGAATCTCACGCCAGTATTCCGCAAATCGGCGCCATGTATAAGGGCGACCGCTCGCGCAAGGAAACCTTGGTGGAGTACGGTTTTCGCTTACCGTCGGCGCTGGACAACCGTCCTATGAAGTTTGAAGAATGGGAGCGTATTGCACCGCAGATGATTTTTCTGTCGGCCACCCCAGGCAACTACGAAGCCGAGCATCAGGGTCAAGTTGTTGAACAAGTTGTTCGGCCGACCGGCCTGCTGGATCCGGAAATTGAAGTGCGGCCAGCGTCTACACAGATTGACGATCTGATATCAGAAATTCATGCCAGGGTAGCGGTCAACGAGCGGGTATTGGTGACCACACTCACTAAGCGTATGTCAGAAGATCTCACCGACTTTTTGATGGAGCACGATATCCGCGTGCGCTATCTGCACTCGGATATCGACACGGTCGAGCGGGTGGAGATAATCCGCGATTTACGCCGCGGCGAATTTGATGTGCTGGTGGGCATTAACCTGCTGCGTGAAGGTCTGGATATGCCGGAGGTGTCGTTGGTGACCATTCTGGATGCGGATAAGGAAGGCTTTCTGCGTTCCGAGCGTTCGCTGATTCAGACCATTGGCCGCGCCGCCCGTAACATCAACGGCAAAGCGATTCTGTATGGCGATCGCATTACCGGCTCTATGCAGCGGGCGATTGATGAAACCGCGCGCCGGCGCGCTAAACAGGCTGAGCACAACGAAATACACGGCATTACGCCCCAGGGCATGACCAAAAAAATTGCGGATGTGATGGAAGGCGCCAGCAGCGGTGGCCGTGGCCGCAACAAATCGAAGCGCCCGGGTCAGCAGGCGGCAGAAGAAGCCGAACATTACCGCACTCTGGTGGGCAAAAAGTCGCCGCAGGAAGTGCTCAAGGAAATATCACGACTGGAAGACGAAATGTACAAGGCGGCTGCCGATCTGAATTTCGAGACGGCGGCGCGATTGCGTGATGATATTTCCGAGTTAAAAGAAGCGTCGCTGCGCACCGGATAACCGGAGCGCAGGCTTTTTATTGGACTAAGCGTGCTTTCTTTTTAATTGCGGAGTTTTATTGAATTAAAAAGCACGCTTTGGTCCCACAATCACCGCGGCCTGCAGCGGCTGGTTTCTACCGTAACGGGACATCTTGCTGAACACCCGGCGGTCGATGGGCAGGTATTGCTTGTCGGCCATGGTCTCCCCATCCTCCACATCAATTTCTGGGTCGTGCAGGTACACGAACTGGTCGTCTATGGCACAAACGGTGACCCAGTGGGGCACCCGGCTGCGATTTAACTGCCAGGTAGAGATCAGAATCAGTGGAATGCGCCCCTCTAGCAGAGCTTGCTCCAACCCAGCCAGGGTCAGCGGGTCGTGATGGAGTTCAATGCCGGTTTGGCCGAGGTCGTGCATAAAGCCTTCGTGTACCAGCTCCAACACCCGTTTTTTGTCGTCGTTACGCACCGTGTCTTTAAACAACGCGCCTTCGTTGCTGATCCACGCGCTTGCTTCAAACCCCCGGTGCCAGGCCGCCAGTGCCAGGCCGTGGGGGCCGCAGCCGCCGTGGCCAGAAAGCATGAAAATGGTAGTGGCTTCACGCCAGATTTTCAGCTCTTCCAGGGTTGTCAGTGACTGCTGCTGGTTCAGCGCTGCCATGGCCATAATCAGGGCCGCAGGGCCACAGGTAAATTCGGTGGTCTGCGGGTAATAGGGCACCGGCGGGAATTGCGCGCCCGGCTTGTAAAATAGAATGCGGCGTTCAAAGCGCAGGGCGTTACCGTGATCTTCGTAATAATCCCGATAACTGCCAAACTGGCGATAGCCCAAGCGCTTATAAAGCGCAATGGCGTCGCCGTTGTCTTCTCGTACTTCCAGGCGCATCACAATGCGCCCTGCGTCCGCTGCTTCGGTTTCAGCCATTTTAACCAGCTTTTCACCAATACCGTTACCGCGAGAAGCGGGGTTGACAGCAATGGAGTAAATCCGCGCCAAACGAGTGGCCGCGCTCATCAATACCAGGCAATAACCCAGCAAGGTGTCGCCGTCGCTGGCCAGTAGTAACCGGTCCCGCGGCATTTCCAGAAAACGGCGAAAGCTGCGGCGGGATATCCGGTCTTCACTGAAGCAGTGATGCTCCAGCGCCACGAGGGCGTCAAGATCGTCACTGACGGCCTGGCGAAGCACAATTGAAGACATAAATCGGTGGCCTGAACAGAAGTACACAAGGGCATGCGCATACGCTTCCCGTATCGGCGTATTATGGGCTTGCGCCGCGCTGGCGCAAGCATTGTAAGTATGCGTAAAAGCACCGATCACATGATGATTGTAGCGCACTGAATTGCCGCGTATTGTTGCGAAAATGTACCGATGTCGTCCGCTGGATGCCGTCCTTTGAATGTAGCGCCCGAATATGTCTCGATTGTTGATTGTGGTAGATCGCGCCAAAGACTGGGCGCCTTATTATCCCAGTTCCGATGTGCTGACTTTTGATCAGTACCTGCAATTCTCTGCGCCGGCTTCGAGTCGCGTGCGAGTGATCAACCTGTGCCAGAGCGCCCGCTACCTTAGCCGTGGCTATTACTGTTCGCTGCTTGCAGAAGCCCGCGGCCACAACGTAGTGCCTTCGGTGATAACGCTGAACGACTTGAGCCGCAAAGGCCTGTTTTCGTTGCAGCTAGAACAGCTGGACGCCAGCGTGATTGAATGGCTGGATGCGGCCATTGTGCCTACAGCGGAGAATTCTCATTCTGCGAAGGAAGTGCGTATACGCACGTATTTTGGCGAGTCGTCCCAACCGGAATTAAAACCGGTAGCGCGTGCGCTGTTTGATCGCTTCCCGTGTCCGATTCTGGAAGTGGTGTTCAAACGCCGTAAAACCTGGCAAATCGAATCCATGAAGCCGGCCGCGCCGGTAGATTTGCAGGAACAGGAGCAAGACGTGTTTGCCAGCTCGCTGGATCGTTTCAGCGGTATGGTGTGGCGCAAGCCCCGTGCCCGCCGAAACTATCGTTTTGATCTGGCCATTCTGGTGAACCCAGATGAGGAGATGCCTCCCAGTGACAAAGAAGCCCTCAAACGCTTCGAAAAAGCCGGTCGCAAGCTGGGCATTAACGTAGAGCAGATCACCCGTCGCGACTACATGCGCATTCCAGAGTACGACGGTCTGTTTATTCGCGAAACCACCGCTATTGACCATCACACCTACCGCTTTGCCCGCAAGGCCGAAGCCGAAGGGCTGGTCGTTATTGATGATCCGGTGTCGATTCTGCGTTGTACCAACAAGGTGTACTTGGCCGACCTGTTAAAAAACAACAAGGTGCCCACGCCAAAAACTCTGATTCTGTCGAAAGACCAGAAAGACGCGGTAGAGCAGGTCATCAGTGAGTTGGGCTTCCCGGCGGTCATCAAAATACCCGACGGCGCCTTTTCCCGCGGCGTTAACAAGGCCGAAGATGAAAAATCTCTGCGCGAAGGCTTGAGGGAACTGTTCAAGCAGTCGGCGCTGGTACTGGCTCAGGAATATTTTTACACAGACTACGATTGGCGCATCGGCGTATTGGGTGGGCGTGCCATTTACGCCTGCAAGTACCTGATGGTGAAGGGCCACTGGCAAATCTACCAACACACGGAATCCAGCAGCAACAGCGGCGGTTTTGAAACCATGCCCACCTATGAGGTGCCGCGCAATGTGATTCAGGCGGCGCTGAATGCAACCCGTCTGATCGGTAACGGCCTGTACGGTGTAGACATCAAACAGTCTGGTAACCGGGTAGCGGTGATTGAGGTGAACGACAACCCCAGCATTGACGCCGGGGTGGAAGATCTGTTCCTGGGCGGTGAGCTGTACACCCTGATCATGCAGGAATTCCTGTCGCGGATGGAAGCCAACCGCAGTCGCTAAGCCGTTAAGAAGTAAAAAATCGTTTACAGGTCGCCGCTCAGTCGGCGGTCTGCCACACCCTTAGGCTGCCAAACCAGGGGAACTCGGCGAGCTGTGTGCGTAGCCCGGCGCTGTCGAAATCGCCCTCGCTGCCGTCCAGAAATAGCTCCAGATGCACCTTGTTCTTCAGGTAGTGCAGCCGCAGCCGATTACCAGTAGGCGCTTCAGGTGTGATCGTATGTATGGTCTTCTGAATGATTTTGCGAGAGGGCATCAACGAAGACGTCGGGTGGTAGCTTTCATCGTCTTCTGCATCAATGTGAAAGTTGATGTCGCGAATATTATCCAGTTCTTTGCGCATGGCGCCGACCACGCGCATTCCCACCTGGTGCCCTTCCGATACGCTGACATCCGGGCGCACCACCAAATGCACATCCAATAGTATATCGTCGCCCATGCGTCTGCTGCGCAGTTCGTGCACATCACGAACGCCATCAATATCACTGGCAATGGCAAGCAATCGATCGGTGTCTTCAACAGAAAGGCCGGTGTCGACCAGTTCTTTCATAGAACTCCAGCCAAAGCTCCAGCCCACATGGATGATAATGCCTGCTACAACAACTGCTGCTAGCGTATCTAGCCACAAGTAGCCCAGCATGGCGCCAATGGTAGACAGCACCACAATACCTGATGAGAAAGCATCAGTACGGCTATGCCAGGCGTTGGCAATGATGAGATCTGAACGTATCTCCTGGCCCACCTTACGGGTGTAGCGAAAAATCCATTCTTTGCCCACCACCGACAACAGCGCCACAACCAGCACCGGCCAGCCCGGCGTGAAGGTTATGTCGTCTGTGAATAGCCGTTGCACGTTCTCCCAGGCCAGGGCGGCGCCAACTGCAATTAGCAGGCTGCCCATTAACAAGGTGCCAAACGTCTCAATGCGCTGATGGCCATAGGGGTGGTCTTCATCCGGTGCCTGCCGCGATATCCGCATCACACCCAGCACCATCAAATCAGAGGCCACGTCCGTGAACGAGTGGATGCCATCCACCACCAGCGCGTGAGAATGGAACAGGGTGCCTACCACCATCTTGAACAGCCCCAGGATAGCGTCCAGCACCATACCAATCACGGTCACCCGGCTGGCGGCCCGTTTTTCATTGCCCAGATTGGCGTATTTGTCAGCGGGTGCCGGTGTTGTGTGTTCCATAGCGAATGCTCCAAAGCGCGTATTAACAATACAAACCAAGTCGTGCCGGTTAGCCGGAATAAACCAGCGGAGAGTGGCGAGGTATTTCAGATGTCGCCAAAGTGTAGTCGTAGTACCGCGTATATTGGTTAAAAGCAGCGGGTTTTCTGTTGATTTTATGCACAAGAGTGTAAACCGGTTGGCAGCCAACATGTTTTATTATTTTAAAAAAGTGTCGATTGCGAAGTATATAGATCTATGAAAATAAAGGAAATTTTAACTGGTTAAAAAGTGACCAATCTGTAGTCGGGCGCTGCTTGCAAGGCGTGGAACGTGTTACACCGGCATTTTCAACAGAGTTATCCACAGATTCCGTGGACAAGCCTGAGTGGAGCCAACCAGACAATCAGTTACGACGAAATTCAAACCATACCCTAACCGCGCAGGATGCTGTGGAAAACTTCCGGTATACTCATCACACAAATTTTAGCGAGTGTATTTGAGGGTGTTTTGATGTACGGGATTATTCGCAACCTGCTGTTCAAGTTGCCGCCAGAGCGGGCGCACAATCTTAGCTTGAAAGGGCTGGATATGGCCCATCGGTTGGGCGTATTAAAGCATTTGGCGCCTGCGGTTCCCGCGCATCCGGTAGCAGTGATGGGTCTTGAGTTTCCCAACCCGGTGGGACTGGCAGCGGGGCTGGATAAAAATGCCGATCATATGGACGCTTTGGGTGATCTCGGCTTTGGCTTTATTGAAGTGGGTACCGTCACACCCTTGGCTCAGCCGGGTAATCCCGAGCCCCGCATGTTTCGCTTGCCCGAACACCAGGCCATTATTAACCGTATGGGTTTTAATAACCAAGGCTTGGGGCACTTACTGGCTCAGGTAGATCGCCGCAAGTTTTCCGGTGTGTTGGGTATCAATGTGGGTAAGAATAAAAACACCCCGGAGCAAGATTCAGCGCTGGATTACCGCAAGTGCATCACCGCCGTGTATAACCGTGCCGACTATATTACGGTCAACGTTTCATCGCCCAATACACCAGGCCTGCGGGATCTGCAATTTGGTGATTCGCTGAAGCAGTTACTGGCCGCTGTAAAAGATGAGCAACTCAGCTGTGAAAAAGAGCATGGCCGCTATGTGCCCATAGCGGTGAAAATTGCACCGGATATGGACGACGCCGGCATACGCTTTGTTTCAACAGCGCTGGTGGAAAGTGGACTGGATGGGGTGGTTGCTACTAACACAACCATAAGCCGCGAAGCCGTGGCCGGCCATGAGCACTGTAATGAACCCGGTGGCTTAAGCGGTGCGCCGGTGCGCGAACCCTCATTACGCGTTATTCGCGGACTGTACGCCGAGTTGGGTGAACGGCTGCCGATTATTGGTGTGGGCGGAATTACCGATGGCGCCAGCGCGGCGGAGAAAATTCAGGCGGGTGCCAAATTGGTGCAAATTTATACCGGCTTTATATACAAAGGTCCTGGGCTGATTGGCGAAGCCGCAGCGGCGATTAAAGCGCTGGGTTGAGGTAATGCCCAAATGTTATCCATAAAACCTAAATGTTGCTCATAAAAAAGGGCCCGCTGAGCGAGCCCTTTATGGGGAACTACAGTCCCCTGCGGTTTACCGCGATTTTACGGGGCGGGTGGCCCCGTTCGGTTTTATCGATTACTCGTCCAGTTTTCAGATCTCTCCGATTTGTGGGTTTTGGGTAAACACCGAACTCAATTAAGTACTGTCTTTAATGTTAAACTTCGCCACTACGTCCATCACGCAGTGGTGACGGTGGCTAATCGATGGATGCCAGAGACACCGGTCATACCATCCCATTGATCTGTGCGGCCTTCTCGCCACCCATTTAGCCATTCTTGACGAACTTCAGCCTGTTCAATGGGGCAGCTGTCTTTCGATTTACCGGACACTCCTGCGAGGTACCCCCGCTTGAATGCTCGAGCGACCATGTCTCTTTTCTGTCTTTTCATGCCGTTCCTCACTGATGGATTAACAGAAACAAGCGTGTACACATTCTGCAGAGGTGTCGACAAACGGAGTGGCGAAATGGTTTTCGCTACAACCCACTATTGCCAGCTCTCACCAGAGCAGTCAGGATCCTGTTACTGGGGGCTATTGCCCCGAAACGACGCGTCAGGTACAAGGTAGGCCGAAGTGACCTTCAAAGTACAAGACTATTTTAGTCTAAAAATATTATTCTATAGATCTTATGTGCATAAAAATTAGCCTGAAAGTGGTTAATGAGAACAATTCCAGAAACTTAGCCGTCCCGACAAAACCAGGAGTTCCACTTGTCCCTACCCCTCTTTTTTGTAACCTGCCCAAAAGGCGTTGAATATTTGCTGGCGGACGAGCTGGACGGCTTTGGCCTGAGCCTGGTTCGTCACGCGCCTGCCGGTGTGTGGGTTGAAGGCACATTGGAAGGGGGATACCGCGCTTGCATGTGGTCACGCCTGGCCAATCGGGTGATCCTGCACGTGGCAGAAGTCGCTGCAACCAGTGATGATGAACTGTATGACGGCGTAGTGCATCTGGACTGGCAGCAGCACATTGCCGTTAATGGCAGCTTCAAAGTGAATTTTATTGGCGAGAACGAAGCTATTCGCAATACTCAGTATGGCGCTCAGCGGGTGAAAGACGGCATTGTCGATCGCTTTACGGCTAACGGTGGCAAGCGCCCTGCAGTCGAAGGCAAAACCCCGGATGTGATTGTGTCTGCGCGTTTGCACCGCGGCCAATTAACCCTTGGTATTGATTTGAGTGGTCACAGCCTTCATCAACGCGGCTATCGCGAAGAGCAGGGTCGGGCGCCGCTGAAAGAAAACCTGGCAGCTGCGCTGTTGATACGTTCCGGTTGGCCCGAAATTGTCGCCGCCGGCGGTGATTTTATAGACCCGATGTGTGGTTCCGGCACGTTGTTGATTGAAGCTGCGCTGATGGCTCTGGATATCGCGCCGGGACGGCGCCAGGACGGTTTTGGTTTCGAAAAATGGCTGGGCCACGACGCCGAGCTGTGGATGTCGCTGCGCCAGGAAGTGGAACGTCGTGCCCATGCTGGTAAACAAGGTCGGATACCGCGTATTGCCGGTTTTGATGAAGACCGCCGGGTATTGTCAACGGCGCGTAACAACCTGCAGCGGGCGGGGCTAGACAGCATTATTGAGCTTACAGAAATACCGCTGCAAGAGCTTGAGCTCACTGGTGACTGGGCTGAACAGGGCCTGGTAGTGACCAACCCTCCTTACGGCGAGCGCTTGAGCGAGCGCAAGTCACTGGCGGAAATTTATCAGGCCTTAGGCGCGGCGGTAAAACGGGTAACGCCAAACTGGCGCCTGGGCGTGTTTACCGGGGCGCCGGAATTCGGTAAATCCATTGGCCTGCGCAGTTTCAAACAGTACAAGCTGTTCAACGGCAAACTGCCGGCACAGCTGCTGCTGTTCACAGTAGACGAGGCCAGCGCACGTATTCCGAAAGATCCGGCAGCGCCGGGTGAAATCCTGCCGCGTATTACCAACGAAGAGCGCGCCGCCATGCTGGCGAACCGCCTGAAAAAGAACGTCAAAAGCATTGGCCAGTGGGCACGTAAACAGAACATCAGCTGCTACCGCCTGTACGATGCCGACATGCCCGAATACTCAGTGGCGATTGATATCTACAATGACTGGGTGCACGTGCAGGAATACATGGCGCCCAAGACCATCGACGAACGTGCAGCTCGTGAACGCCTGTCAGAAGCGTTGGCGGTAATCCCCGAGGCGCTTGGCATTCCCCGCGATCGCCTGGTGTGCAAGCAACGACTTCGTCAAACCGGCACCAATCAGTATGAAAAGCAGGCGGCCAGCGGTGAGTTTTTCCAGGTGCAGGAACACGGCTGCACGCTAAAAGTGAATTTGAAAGACTATCTGGATACCGGTCTGTTTCTGGACCACCGTCCGCTGCGCCAGTGGATTCAGCAGAATGCCCGCGGCAAACGCTTTCTGAATTTGTTCTGTTACACAGGCGCGGCCACGGTACACGCGATTGCCGGCGGTGCCAGCCGCTCTTTGAGCCTGGATATGTCCCACACCTATGTTAGCTGGGCTAAAGATAACCTGGAACTGAACCACGCTGATCCGAAAAAACATCAGGTGGATGCCGTAGATTGTCTGGCGTGGTTGGCAAGCAAGCCTAAACCTGACCAGCGTTTCGATTTGATTTTTATGGACCCACCCACTTTTTCCAACTCGGCGAAAATGATTGGGGTTCTCGATATTCAGAAAGACCACGCCAAGCTGATTCGCCAGGCCATGCAGCGCCTGACCAATGACGGTTTGCTGGTGTTCTCCAACAACTTTCGCCGTTTCAAGCTAGACGACGAAATCAGCGCGGAGTTTGCAGTGGAAGAAGTCAGCCAAAGCACCATAGACAAGGATTTTCAGCGCAATCCGCGCATCCACCGCTGCTGGAACATTCGCCACCCGCTGCAAGCGCGAGAAGCGGGTGATTTCTACGTTGGCTAAGGCTGAGGGGACAGGGCCAGACCGGGGACGGATTTAAAATCCGTCCCCTAGGAATCCGTCTTCTCGGAATCCGTCTCTTCGGTGAATTCGTCGTCGCCCAGTACGCCGTAGTGTTGGGCCAACATTAGCAGCGCATACACGCCGTTTTCCGGCAGCTGCGGTTCCAGGCCTTCTTCGATCAGCAGGGCGCGGCGTTCGTCTTCCAGGGTTTCGCTGTCTACGCCGGTGATCAGGTCGGTGATCGGTGCGATTTCAAAAGGCGCATCTTGGCCGATCGCCGCGAAAATTCGGTCGATCAGAATTTCGTCCGGATCCAGACCGTCTACGTAAACCGTCTGGTCAGGCAAGTCTTGGTGCAGTTCGCGGGTCAGTTCTATCAGTGGCACGCCCTGTTCTTCAAGGTAGTTCAGGTCGATATCGCCGGTGTCGCCGTCTTCTGGCAGCCAGTCGTCTTCTGGTGCAATAACCACGGTTTTCATGGTGCCATCCACCAGTGACCAGGCCATGGCAGTGGGGAATAGGGTGTCGTCATTCTGATAGTATTCAATATCGAGAAAACACGGTTTGGCCAAGGGCTAGGCTCCTGTAGGATTGAGTATCTGGGTCTGCATGGCACACTGTTGCCACTATTATTATTGAATTAAGGACACCATGGAACATATTGATTTCAACAACGATCTGCTTTCGTTTCTGAACCACTCACCAACGCCGTGGCACGCTGTCGCTACCATGAAAAAGCAGCTCGACAGCGCGGGGTTTCATTCGCTGGATGAAAAAGACGACTGGTCACTGCAAGCCGGCACTGGTTATTACGTCATTCGCAACGGCTCGTCGATTGTGGCCTTTCGTACTGGCAATACGGACACAACCAAAGCCGGCGTGCGCATGGTTGGCGCTCACACTGACAGCCCGTGCCTGAAAGTAAAGCCCAATCCGGTACTCCGTCGCAAAGGCTTCTTGCAACTGGGTGTTGAAGTCTACGGCGGTGCGTTGCTGAATCCGTGGTTTGATCGCGATCTTTCTCTGGCCGGGCGAGTCACTTACGTCGACGGCCACGGGCAAGTGCAAGATGCGCTGATCGACTTCCGCAAACCGGTGGCGTTTATACCCAGCCTGGCCATTCATCTGGACCGCGAAGCCAACAGCAACCGCACGGTGAACCCGCAAACCGACTTGCCACCGGTGCTGATGCAGGTGCCTGAAGACGACACCACCGATTTTGCCAGCCTGCTGATCACTCAGCTGAAAGCAGAGAAGGGCGTTACTGCAGAGCGTATTCTGGGCTATGAACTGAGCTTTTACGATGTGCAGCAAGCGGGCTTTGTAGGTCTGCGCGATAACTTTATTGCGTCAGCGCGGCTGGATAACTTGTTGAGCTGTTACATCGGCTTGCAAGCATTGCTGGAAACAAGCGGTGAACAGCCGGCGTTACTTGTGTGCAACGACCACGAAGAAGTGGGCAGTATGTCTGCCGAAGGTGCCCAGGGGCCTTTTTTAAGTTCGGTGCTGGAGCGCTGGTGTGGCGCAGGAAAAAGTCGTGCGATTGCCCACTCAATGATGATTTCGGCGGACAACGCCCACGGCATCCATCCGAATTTTATGGACAAGCACGACGAGAATCATGGCCCTGAGCTAAATGCTGGTCCGGTAATCAAAGTAAATCACAATCAGCGTTATGCGACCAACAGCCGTTCGGCGGCGGTGTATCGTCATCTGAGCGACCAGTTGGGCCTGCCCCACCAGACCTTCGTGGTGCGCAGCGATATGGGCTGTGGCAGCACCATAGGGCCGCTGACGGCCGCGAATCTGGGTGTGACGACCCTGGATATTGGTGTGCCCCAGCTTGGTATGCATTCCATTCGCGAGATGATTGGTGCCGACGACGCCTATACGTTGTTCAAAGTATTGACCGGTTTTTATCAAAGCCCTCAGGTTTTTTGAAGGCCAGAATGAAAAATGCCGCTGATTCTTTCGTATCAGCGGCATTTTAAAATAATTGGCTCCCCGAGCTGGGCTCGAACCAGCGACAAACGGATTAACAGTCCGTTGCTCTACCAACTGAGCTATCAGGGAACAGCATCAAGCCGGCGCGTATAGTGTTCGCTTTGAGCGCCGGAGTCAACACCCTGAAATAAAAGGTTTGTTAGCGGTGACTCAAAGCAAAGGCACCAGGTGGGGCCACACATTGTCCAACAGAATGCTTTGGGCCGGTTCTGTGGGGTGAATGCCATCGCTTTGCATTAAACTGTCGACGTTGTAAATGTCTTCCAGGAAGAAGGGCACCAGTGCGGAGTTGTAGCGCTGTGCAAGATCTCCGAAAATAGCGGCGAAAGCTTGGGTGTAACGGTCGCCGTAATTGGGTGGTATTTGCATACCCACCAGCAAGGTTTGGGCGCCAGCCTGTTGGCTGTTTTTAAGCATCAAGGCCAGGTTTTTTTCGATCACCTGCGGAGGAAAACCGCGCAGGCCATCGTTGCCGCCCAGCTCCACGATCACCAGTTGCGGTTGGTGCTTGTTCAGTAAACCCGGCAGCCGGCGGGCTCCGCCGTCGGCTGTTTCGCCGCTGATGCTGGCATTTACCACGCTCCAGTCGTTGTGGCCATTATCGGCCAGGCGTTGGCGCAGCAAATTTACCCAGGCGGTTTCTTCCGGCACGCCGTAGGCCGCGCTTAGACTGTCGCCCATTACCAGCAGGGTGTTGGCACTGATCAAACCAGGTGTCATAACTAGCACAAGCAGCAGTGCAAATGATCTGACCGCCAGTAAAACCGTATTCTTGAACACTGCGTAGTCTCCTAAATTTTTCGCCACAGGACAGGATTAACCAGAGCCGTGAATCAATCTAATGACCAGACGCGACCGAATCCCCACGTGATATTGCGGGTCAGCAAGCTGACACACAAGGTGGACCTAGAATCCAATACGCTAACGATTTTGCAAGGAGTCAACCTGGAAATCAATCAGGGTGACTCCGTTGCTATTGTCGGGCGCTCCGGCTCCGGGAAAACCACCTTGCTGGGCTTGCTGGCCGGGCTGGACACGCCGAGCGAAGGCAGTATTGAGCTGGATGGTGCAAACATCAGCGCCCTGGGCGAAGACGAACGCGCCGCGCTGCGGGCCCAACGAGTTGGCTTTGTGTTTCAGTCATTTCAATTATTGCCGGCTCTGACCGCTCTTGAAAACGTGATGTTGCCGCTGGAACTGGCCGGTCGCCAAAATGCCGAAGCGCGAGCCCGGGAGCTTTTGCAACGGGTCGGCCTGGGCGAACGTCTGACGCATACCCCGCGGCAATTATCCGGTGGCGAGCAACAGCGGGTGGCTATCGCCCGCGCCTTCGCGTGCGAACCTGCGATCCTATTTGCTGATGAACCCACCGGCAATCTTGATAACCGTACCGGCAAAGACGTATCGGATTTGCTGATGGCACTGAACCGCGAGCAGGGCACCACCCTGGTGATGGTTACTCATGACGAACAGCTGGCGGTCCGCTGTGGCCGACAGTTCCACATTGAGGGTGGCGTGCTGAGCGAGCCAGAAACCCGCCAGAAGGCAGTAAGCTGATGGCTGCCACCGGTAAATTGCAGTCGGTGCGCCGCGAATGGCGCGAGCGCGATGTTCGGGTGGTGCTGGCGGCACTGATCATTGCCGTAGCCACCGTGGCCACCATCGCGTTGTTTGCCAGCCAGTTGCAACGCACTCTGGTGTCATCGGCCAGCTCGTTCCTGGCGGCTGACCGCCAGCTGGAATCGGAAAACGGCCAACCACTGCCGCCGGCCTGGCTCATTGAGGCGCAGCAGCGTGGATTGGAAACAGCAGAAATGACCGAGTTTTCCACCATGGTGTTTGGCGGTGGCAACTTCCAACTGGTTTCGGTGAAAGCGGTCAGCGACGGTTACCCGCTGCGTGGCGAAGTCGAAATTCGCACGGGCTTCGATGAGCCACGGCAAACCCTGAAATCTGGCCCAGCTCCTGGTGAAGTTTGGATAAACCCGCGCTTGCTGCGCTTGCTGGAATTGAATGTGGGCGATGAGCTTGAGCTGGGCACTCGCAAGTTGGTGATCGGCAGTCTGCTGGAGCGTGAGCCTGACGGTGGCTTCAGCCTAGCAGCGTTGGCGCCACGGGTGATGATGCACCAAGCCGATGTGGCATCGACCAGCGTTTTGCAAGAAGGCAGTCGGGTCAGCTTTGTGTATCTTTTTGCCGGCGACGCGGCTGAGCTGTCGGGTTTCGAACAATGGCTACAACCCCAGCTGCAACCCAGTCAGGAATGGCGCAGCGTGCGTGACGGTGAAACTCTGTCGGCGTCACTGGAGCGGGCCGAAAGCTTTCTGCTGCTGGGCGGTAGCCTGGCCGTGCTTCTGGCCGCGGTGGCGGTGGCGGTGGCCAGCCGTCAATACGCCGTGTCGCAGCGCGATACGGTAGCTTTGCTGAAAACTCTGGGCGTCGGCAGCCCTCGCATCGGCCGTTTGTACCTGCGCCGACTGGCCGTTTGGGGCGTTGTCGGCATGGTCGGTGGTTTGCTGGTGGCCTTACCGCTGTTCTGGGGGCTGAGTCAGATACTAGGTGATGTGCTGGATCAACCCGTTGACGTTTACCTTGACCCTAAAGCTCTAACGCCGGCGGTTTTGACGGCTCTGGTGTCGTTGTTCGCTTTTGCTTACCCACCCATACGCCGCCTGCGTAACGTAGCCGCTATGCGGGTGCTGCGCAGTCAGCCGGGTGAATCCCGGCGCGAACTGGTGCCAGACTTTATTATTGGTATCGTCGGCGTGTTTGGTCTGGTGTGGGCCTACGCCGGCGATGTGCAACTGGTGATTGCGCTGTTGGTAGGCCTTGGTCTGCTGCTGGCGACTCTGGTACTGCTGGGCTGGATGCTGGTGCTGAGTTTGCGCAAGGTTCGGGGCGGTGGCAACGCCTGGCGCCTGGCGCTGTTAGGTCTTTACCGGCATCGCCAGGCTAGTTTGTCGCAGATTGCGGTGTTCGCCATGACGCTGATGCTGGCCACCACCCTGATTTTGGTGCGTACCTCGCTGTTGGACGACTGGCGCGCGCAGCTGCCCGAAGGCGCGCCTAACCACTTTATGGTCAATATCAGCCCGCAAGCAGTGGACGATATCGATGAATTCTGGAACAGTCGCGGCCAGCCGCTGGACGCCATGTACCCGATGGTGCGCGGCCGCCTGACGTTGCTTAATGGCGAGCCGATAAAAGAGGCGGTGAGTAAAGACGAGCGGGTGAATGCGTTGAACCGCGAGCTGAACCTGACCTGGATGGACACGCTGCCAGAAAACAACCGCATTGTTGATGGCGAATGGTTTGCCCCGGGCAAAACTGACGGCGTATCGGTGGAGTCTGAGCTGGCTGGAAAGCTTGGCATTACGCCTGGTGACGTACTGACCTTCACCATCGGTTCCGAGCAGATCACTGAAACCGTGACCAGTATCCGCACCGTGCAGTGGGACAGTATGACACCCAACTTCTACGTGGCGTTTTCGCCAGACAGCAGTCTGCGCCAGTTGCCAGCCACCTGGATCACCAGTTTCTTTTTGCCGAAAACGGCGAAAAACGAACTGAACGCGTTTTCCCGCCAGTTCCCCACGGTGTCGGTGCTTGAGGTTGACAATATCATCGAACGAATTCAGCTGATTGTGGTGCAAATCACCCAAGCTATCGAGGCTATTCTGGGGTTGATTTTAGCAGCTGCGCTGGTGGTGATGGCGGCGGTAGTCAGCGCCACCTTGCAGGATCGCCAGCGCGAAGGGGCGCTGCTGCGTACCTTGGGCGGTCGTCAGAGTTTGCTGGTGCGGGCAACCATGCTGGAATTCGCGTTGCTAGGAGGTTTTGCTGGTATTCTCGGCGTTGTTGCGGCTGAAGCCGCGGTCTTTGCGCTTCAGATGAAAATGTTTGAAGGGGATTTCCGTGTTCACTGGCTGGTCGTGCTACCAATTCCATTTATCAGTGCGGTGGTGCTGTCGCTGTTCGGACGCTGGCAGTTGCGTCCGGTGTTAACCGTGTCGCCGATGCTGCTGTTGCGGCGGCTGGAGTAGCTTTGCAACTTTTAACGGCGCAGCCATTTGGCTGCGCCGCCAACCAGTCACGTACCGTCATGGTAGAGTCTTCATAAAGCGTCCTGTATTACTGGGAGATTCTTTATGAACAGATCATCGGGAAAACTGATCGTTTTTTATGATGGCTCGTGTCCTGTCTGCATCCGCGATCGCCGCTGGTACGAAAAGCTGGCGGGTAGAACAGGAGAAGCCGTTGAGTGGCTGGATATTACCGGACGTGATGAGGAGCTTCTTCAGCAGGGTATTCATCCAGATAAAGCGTTGCGGGAATTACACGTTAAGGATGCACAAGGCCAAGTGCATCGCGAAATAGACGCCTACATCCTCTTAATGTCTCGAGTTACAATTTTAAAGCCATTGGCATGGTTAATCGCCTTGCCTGTGGTGCGCCCCATGTTGGCGTGGTTATACCATCGGTGGGTCGCGCAGAGGCTCCTGTCCCGTGCCTGACTTTCATTAATCCGCACCCCTCCCTTCGGGAACGACCATGTGTTTGGTGGAACGCGCCAACTTTTGGTCTTATGTCGGTGCCGACTGGCTACCGCACGTTGCAGATTCTGACACAATGATTTGGAGTCCGGTTGATGACACAAAACGTGCGGGAGGTTCTTGCCTCTGTAAAATCTCTTCTGGTTGGTACTGTTGCCTTCACTGCCGGCAACAGTCTACTGGGCGTTGTCCTGCCGCTCCGCATGGAGGCTGCAGGCTATCCGGTTGCGCTGATCGGTGCGATCATGGCGGAGCAGGGGTGGTTTTGATGGACTTCCTGCGCTGCCAAGCCGGTTACTCGTCAAATAGATCCGTGTGCCGGCCCGTGCGCTCGAAGCGCACATCATCACCATCGATCTTGTAGATGAGCAGCCAATCCGGTTCGATGTGGGCATCGCGGAAGCTGCGCCATTCCCCCTTGAGCGGATGGTCTTTGTACTCCGCTGGCAAGGGCTGACCCTCAAGCAGTAGTCGCATCGGCTGTTTGATCTTTTCCATATCCTTGCCGCGCTTCTTAGCGGCCTTCAGGTCACGCTTGAACTGGCCGGAATAGACGGGATTGAGCATCAGATGCCTAGCTCATCGAACAGTGACTCGGCGCTTTCGGCTCGGTGCAAATCCTCGCCGCGTTCGCTTTTGACGAGAGTCTCGGCGGTCAGCCGGTTGGGTACGCGCATCTCGAACGGCAAACCTTGCTCGCTGACCACTTTAGTCAGGCCGATGCGTACGAAATCAGACACGGTAAGCCCCATAGTGGCCAGTATCGCGGTGGCCTCATCTTTTAGGTGCCGATCAATTCGAGCGCGGACAACGTCGTTAGCAGCCATGATATTTTCTCTGTATAAGTGACTCTAATAATGTAGCTCAGATGAGCCACGCTATCAAGATCACTTCCTAAATGCCGCTCCCTCGGCTGCGCTGCTTCTGAGTCTGTGTGCAATTTTTTGTGTCAGTGGTGGGTTATTCAGGCTCAGGACACCGCTTGTTGTACAGCATCTTGTACGGAATAGTATTGAAAGTGTGACAGTCTTACAGTCTTACAGTCTTACAGTCTTACAGTCTTACCGTCTTGGCGTCTTGGCGTAGCGTGGGTAGAGGTTTGCCAAGTTTTGCGGGGCCGAACATGGCGTTTAGATGAACAAGGATGAAATCATTGGATACGGGGTTTAGATTTTGCCCGGTAAGGAATGCATTGATCGCTGGGAAGATGAGGGGGGTGCGACATTGACGCATCTGGTCGATAAGCACCGCCTTGAGAGAAGAAAATAAATCTTTCGCAGTTCTCAACGTTGCAGCCTTTCGGCTGCATCGCCGATTTCCATGAAACGCCCGGGCTTATCCGGCCCAGGCGTTTTCCAATACGGCACGCACGTCTTTCAAATCCGCTTCTTTCGGGTTGAACATGATAGCGCCGTCGTCCAGCGCCATCCGGGCAATGGCTTCCAGCTGATCGTAAGTCACTTTGCCGCTTTCCTTCAGGGTGCGCGGTAACTGGCACTGCTGATACAGGGTGTTGCGCATCTTGCGAAGGGCGGCAATGCTGGCTTCTGCGCGGCGACTGGCCGGCGTGGCGGAATACACTTCCGGGCCGTCCAAATAGAGCAACAGCTCGCCCAAAGGCTGGCGAATGGTTTCCAGGTTGTATTCCAGCACGTAGGGCAGGTACAGGCTCATGCACAGGCCGTGGGGCAGGTGGCAGATAGCACCCGTGGCGTGGCCAAGCGCGTGTACCAGGCCCACCATGGAGTTGGAAAACGCGATGCCCGCCATAGTAGATGCCTGGGCCAACTCCAGACGGCCGTCGACGTCTTTTGGGTTGTCCATCACCTTGGGTAGAAACTGGCTGATTTTTTTGATAGCCGCTGTGGCATAAGCGTCGCTGAGCGGGTTCTTCGCCATGCAGGTGTAGGCTTCCACCGAGTGGGTCATGGCGTCCATGCCCGTTGCCGCAGTGATGTGCGGCGGCAGGGTAATGGTCATTCGTGGGTCAATAATCGCCGCGTTGGGCAGCAAAAATGAGGACGTAAAGGGCAATTTAACGCCTTTTACCTCGTCGGTAATCACCGCTACAGACGTCACTTCCGAGCCGGTACCTGCAGTGGTAGGCACCACAAAAAACGGATTCAACGGCTTCTTGATCACACCAGCACCGCTGTACTTGGCCAAGTCATCACCGCCCTCAGACACCAGAATGTTCACCGCTTTACCGGTATCAATGGCCGAACCACCGCCTACGGCGATGATGGAGTCGCACTTTTCTTTGCGGTAAAGCGCCGCAATGGTGCGCACCACGCTGATGGATGAATCGGGTGGCACGTCATCAAAAATGCTGACAATCTCTAAACCGCTGTCTTCGCAGGCGGCAATCACCGGGTCTAGCAGGCCGGCTGCGCGCACGCCCTTGTCGGTCACAATCATTGGGCGTTTGGCCCCGATGCTGGTCAGTTCGTAGGGGATGTGCTCTATAGCGGCTTTGCCGGCAATAACTTTGACCGGGCAGAAGAACTCGTAATATTGGCGGCTCATGATGCTCTCGCTGTTTTGATGAAAAGGGTCGCAACTTTCAGGTAAATTCGGGCGGCGCTGATGAGTTTCTCAGGCAGCTGCAAATTTGGGGGATAGGCTTTCACCGCGCGCTCGGCCACCAATTTTGGCAGAATAAAAACTTCCAGGCGGTTCAGAATGCGGGTCATACGCACCGCGTAACTAATGTCGCCATCCACCAGCATGCGATCGCTGGCAAAGGCCACCGAGGTTTTTTCCTGGAAAGAAAGCACCAAAAATGCGTGTTCCAGGTGTTTGAATTTTATCGATAAGTCGATGGGTCTTGGCGGTTCTTTGCTGTGGTATTTAAAACGTCCGTCGCCGACATGCTCAATCAGCAGGCTTGCGCCCTTGGGCATTACCATCATCTGGAATAGAAAACCGGTGGGCAGTGGGCGTGCTTCGTCGCATACCTCGTCGTCCACTTCGCTGACCGCCTGCAAGGCCCGGCCCATTACCTGAAACATAATGTTTACGTACAGCCGTTTGGCTTTTGAGCCCAGTGGCCGAAGGTGCTTTGTTGCCATGGTTATTACTCATTGTGAATGTCACTGTGGGTATTTTTAGAGTGATTACTCTATAAAGTCAATCCGCCTTACCGGGCTGTCGCCCAAAGCCGTGGCTGTGATCAGTTTTTGCCATAAAAAAAGCCGCAGGCTTTTAAGTCTGCGGCTTTAGAAACTGCGATCAACGGGTTATTGGGTCAGGCGCACCAGCTTGGCCTGAGCTTCCTGGCCGATTTCGCCACCGGCTTGTGCAGCGGTGCGGTAGTTGGCAATGGCCTCACCAAGGTCATTTTGTTTCACCGCAATGTCTCCCAGGCGCAGAAACGCGATGGAGGTAGGCACCGACTGGTTGGCCTGGGTCAGATTGTCTTTGGCTTTGCCCAGGTTATTCTGTTCCAGCGCGTTCAGGCCGTTGTAGATACGGTACACATACATTTCCGGGTAAAGCTCAACCGCCTTGTCAAAATCCTTAGCGGCTTTGTCCAGATTTTCCTGCTGCTGGTACAAACGCCCGCGCAGGTTGTAGAACATTGCTTCTCGCGGGGCCAGCTTGATCGCCTGGTTCACCTTGTCGATGGCCGCCGCGTATTCTTTCTTGCCAGCCAATTCCACCGCCTTGTCGTGGGCGTCGTAAGCGGGTTGCAGTTTTCGCAGCAGGGCGGTTTTCTTCTGGTATACGTCTTCACCGCGATAGCCGCCGCTACCGATTTCGCTCACCAGCTTACGGTTCTCGGCCACCCGTTTGGCGGATGGCGGGTGAGTGGCAAACAGTCCGTCGATGAATCCGGCGCTGCGGCCCTTGGACATTTCCAGAAAAATCTGCTGCAGCTCTACAGCGGCCTGGGGGTCATAGCCGGCCGCTTTCATATAGCGGATGCCGTAATAGTCGGACTCCAGTTCGTCACCCTGGCTGTATTGCGCCAGCGCCAGTTGTGCGCCAACGGCCGCGCCGCCCATCACCATGCCCGCCCATTCGTTATCCGTCAGCGCCAGGCCCAGAGCACCCACTCCCAAGCCTATAATCTGCGCCTGCTGCATACGCTGCACACTGTGGCGAGCGGCGGCGTGCACAATCTCGTGGCCCAGCACCGAGGCCAGCTGGGCTTCATCGCTGAACGCAGTCAGCAGGCCGCGATTGATGGCAATCTTGCCGCCGGGCAGGGCCCAGGCGTTGGGCACGCTGCTGTTCAGCACCACAAAATCGTAGGGCAGGTCGGGTCGGTCGCTCACCGCCGCCAGTTTCATGCCCACTTCGCGTACGTACACGGTCAGCTCAGGGTCGAGATAAAACAGGCCTCCCTGGGTTTGCTGTGTCGGTTTGTATTGCTCGGCACCCATGCTCAATGCCTGATTTTCTGGAATAATGGACAGTTGGCGTTCCCCGGTGACCGGATTGACTGAACAGCCGGCCAAAGTAAAAGCCAGTGTTAGCGCGGTAAGTAGGGCTTTCAACATCTGGGATTTGGTGATTGGGTTCACTGCGAGCTCCTGGTAATTCACACGTAATGAGGGCTTTATAGCATAGGTGGCGTTCCGTCTTGCTACTCACTGACGTTAAATCCGCTGACTTGTTAGCCTTGAAATGCTTCCGGGTGGCCCCATTTCTGCTCCCATGATCCATGGCGTTGCACAAATCGCCACTTATTTTACGTTCCACAGTAGTCAGGAGAGACACGTACCATGACGGTTGAATCGCAAAAAGAAACTCTGGGTTTCCAGACCGAAGTAAAGCAGCTGCTACAGCTGATGATTCACTCCTTGTATTCCAACAAGGAAATCTTCCTTCGCGAGCTGGTTTCCAACGCTTCTGACGCAGAAGACAAGCTGCGCTTCGCCGCTCTTAAAGACGACGGCCTGTACGAAGGCGATTCCGAACTCAAAATCCGCCTGGCGTACGATGCCGAAGCCAATACCGTTACCCTGAGTGACAACGGCATTGGTATGGCCCGCGAAGACGTGGTCAGCAATTTGGGCACCATTGCCCGTTCCGGTACTGCGGATTTCCTTAAACAGTTGTCAGGCGATGAGAAAAAAGACAGCAAGCTGATAGGCCAGTTCGGTGTGGGCTTTTACTCGTCATTCATTGTGGCTGACCAGGTAGACGTATTTACCCGCCGCGCCGGTGCACCCGCATCCGAAGGCGTACATTGGGCGTCTAAAGGCGACGGTGAATTCACCATCGAAACCGTTGAACGCGCCCAGCGTGGCACCGAGATTGTGTTGCAGTTGAAGCCGGAAGCCAAAGAATTTGCCGATGGCATGCGCCTGCGCAATCTGGTGAAGAAGTACTCTGACCACATTTCGTTCCCGGTGGTTATGGCGTCTGAATCCGAGGAAGAAGAGCAAAAGGGCAAAGACGAAACCGTCAACGATGCCACTGCGCTCTGGACACTGCCGCGCACGGAAATTAAAGATCAGGAATACAAAGAGTTCTACAAGCACATCTCCCACGATTTTGAAGACCCGCTGAGCTGGTCTCATAATAAAGTGGAAGGCAAGCTGGATTACACCAGCCTGTTGTACCTTCCGGCTCGCGCGCCGTTTGACCTGTACAACCGCGAAACACCCCGTGGCCTGAAACTCTACGTTCAGCGCGTATTCATTATGGACGACGCCGAACAGTTCCTGCCGCTGTACCTGCGCTTCACCAAGGGTGTGATTGATTCCAGCGATCTGTCGCTGAACGTGTCCCGTGAAATTCTGCAGAACGACAGCATCGTCGATAGCATTCGCACCGCGGTCACCAAGCGGGTTCTGGACATGTTATCGAAGCTGTCCAAGAAAGAAGGCGACGAGTTCCAGAAATTCTGGAACGAGTTTGGCGCTGTGCTAAAAGAAGGTCCGGCGGAAGACTTTGGCAACCGCGAAAAAATTGCCGGTCTGCTGCGTTTTGCTTCCACTCATACTGGTGAAGAAGCTCAGAATGTATCGCTGGAGCACTACATCGGCCGCATGAAAGAAGGCCAGAAAAAGATTTACTACATCACCGCTGACAACTTCATGGCCGCCAAGAGCAGTCCGCACCTGGAAGTGTTCCGCAAGAAAGGCATTGAAGTGCTGATTCTGTCTGACCGCATTGACGAGTGGATGATGGGCTACCTCAATGACTTCGACAGCAAGCAGTTCCAGGACGTGGCTCGCGGCGAGCTGGATCTGGGCGATGTCGAAACCGAAGAAGACAAAAAGCACCAGGAAGAAGCCACCAAAGAACATCAAGGCCTGCTCGAACGCATCAAAAAAGCCTTGGAAGAACGGGTTCAAGAAGTGCGCGTAACCAACCGGTTGACCGATTCACCAGCCTGCCTGGTAGTGGCGGATTTCGACATGGGCGCCCAGATGAAGAAGATTATGGAAGCTGCTGGCCAGAGCGTGCCAGACAGCAAGCCGATCTTCGAAATCAACGTGGACCACCCGCTGGTGCAGCGTCTGGAGCGTGAGCAGAGTGAAGATCGCTTTGGCGAGCTGTCTGCGGTTCTGCTTGACCAAGCTACCCTGGCCAGTGGCGAACAGCTGAAAGACCCAGGCGCTTACGTAACACGCCTGAACCGTCTGCTGTTGGAGCTGGCTAACTAAGCCAGACCGGACACGATCCATGCAGCGCATTGTGGTGGACATTAGCATTGGCCCTGACGAGTGGATAAAGCTCTATCAGGGCCTTGCACAAGATGTGACCGCACGAGCCCGGGACGGACGCTCTGTCCGTTTTCCGGCTCGAATTCTTTCCCGTTTTTATTTGAACGATGGTGTTCGTGGCAGTTTTTG
This sequence comes from Marinobacter sp. LV10R520-4, assembly GCF_002563815.1. NCBI lineage: Bacteria > Pseudomonadati > Pseudomonadota > Gammaproteobacteria > Pseudomonadales > Marinobacteraceae > Marinobacter > Marinobacter sp. LV10R520-4. The sequence continues at coordinate 3,284,199 of NZ_PDJM01000001.1, forward strand.
CATCAGCTTCAACGACCAAGGCAAGTTTGAAACCATAGAACGCGTATAATCCCTTCTTCTCTATCTCCTGATTTTTTGGCATTCTCGGTGCCACTTTTGTTATCGCTCTTTTTGTCAGTCTATTTATCACTCTTTTTATCACTCTTTCACCGCTGTTTTGACCTGCTCTGGAGCGCTCATGCGAATTATTCTGGCCCCGATGGAAGGGCTGGTGGATGCACCTATCCGTGAAACTCTCACTAAAGTGGGGGGTATTGACCGGTGCGTAACCGAATTTATTCGTGTGACCCACGGCATGCTGCCGCCGCGAATTTTCTACAAGTATGCCCCCGAACTTCATAACAACTCGCTGACCCGTGTGGGTGTGCCGGTGGCGGTTCAGCTGCTGGGTTCCGACCCGCACATGATGGCCCGCCACGGTGCCAAAGCCGCAGAACTGGGCGCCACCCAGGTGGATATCAACTTTGGCTGCCCGGCCAAAACCGTAAACAAGCATAAGGGCGGCTGTGTGTTGATGCGCGAGCCTGAGCTGATGCACGAAATTGTTGTCGCCGTGCGCCAGGCTGTGCCTGCGAAGGTTCTAGTAACCGCCAAAATGCGCCTGGGTTACGACGACCGTTCCATGGGTGTGGCCTGCGCGCAAGCTTTAGAGGCCGCCGGTGCCGGCGAAATCGTGATTCACGCCCGCAGCAAAAAAGACGGCTATAAGCCGCCTGCCTACTGGGAAGAAATTGCCAAGGCGCGGGAAGCGGTAAAGGCCAAGGTCATCGCCAACGGTGACATTTTTACGGTGGCCGACTACTGGCGCTGTCGTGAAGTGTCCGGCTGTGACGACGTGATGATCGGCCGTGGCCTGGTGGCGCGGCCTGATCTGGCACGCCAAATTCGTGCCAGCCAGCGTGGTGAAAGCATCGAGCTGATGACGTGGCCGGAAGCACTGACTCTGGTGCAGGAATACGGGGTCGCACTTCAGGGCTGGCTGGAGGACAAGTACGTAACCGGGCGGATCAAGCAGTGGATGAACTATCTGCGCCAAGGCTTTAGCGAAGCCGAAGCCCTTTGGCCCCAGGCACGCAAAATTCGTGAAGTGGCACCTATGTTCGAGTTCCTTAATCAGGCCACAGCCGTCGATCAACGTTTAATTGATTTGGGCCAACAGCAGGGTGTCGCGAACAGTCTAAGCTAGTGTGTTGATATCTGATATTTGGATTTTAACCAACAAGGATCGCCCGCAAAGAAAACCGTGGTCAGTGTGAGTTTGGGTTCCAGTGAACACGATTACGATGTGCAAACCACTTTCCTGGGCAACCGTTTCGGGTAATTCGAACCGGAACTGATGCAAATCCGCAGCGGGCGGAGCGGGTCCTGCGGACCTTGGAAGTGGACGCGATTGGTCTGAGTATGGTCCATGACCATTATCAGATCGGCCGCGAGCGCCTGATAAACGCGCAAACTGCGCAGTTGGAAGCCTGTGTGCCAAACACATCGGTAACAACGGGCGTTGGCCTGCGGGGCATACTGCAGGAATGGGCGGTGCGCCGAACCCAGGTGAGCCTGGGGCATTTTTTTGATAACGCCCGGGTACTGTGCCTGAATGGCAAAGCCAGCTATCGCATCGCCCGCGCTTTGAGCGAGCACACCGAAAACTTTCAGTTCGCCGACCCTTACCTTGAATACGGCGTACCCGGTTTTCTGACGTCTCTGGCGCAGCTTGAACGCTATGTTGCGCTGACGGCGCCTTTGGCCAAGACCCCGAGCGCTGTAAGAATTGTGGAAGCGCTGTTGGGCGGCCCACTGTATCGCATGGGGAAAAAACGCGTACAAAGGGGCTTGCAGTCGGCGGTAAAAAAAGCCCACGTCATTGTTGGCAATATGGGTGACCTGGCGCCGTTTACCCGTGAACAGCTGGACGGCAAAACCGTGATTACCTCGCGGGTGTCGGAATCCGGCCTGGACTGGATGCGCTCCCGCGGCGTGGCCATGGTTGTGGATTACAGTCCGTGGCTGGAAGGCCGCCCGGTTGGCGTGAATGTGATGGAGGCGATGATCAGCGCGGCTCTTTCACGGGCGCCGGCACAACTGGGGCCGGATGATTATCTGGAAGTCATCCAGAATCTGGGCATAGAGCCACGCATTCTTTACCCCGACGGCTATCGCCGCATTAACCGCATGGCGTTTGTGATTCACCCTCTGTCACAGCAGTATCTGACCAAGACTCCACCGCTTGACCTGATTGCCGCGGTATCACCCAAATCGGTGATGAATCTGATCGAAAAAGCCGTGGCCTATGCGCCGCCATTTATTTATTCCGAAATATCCGGTTTGAAGTCGCCCACCGGCGACGAAGTGGAAGGCTATCTGATTACCGTGGGTGGCACGCCAAAAGAAATCATGGCCCACGACCCCGAATTTACTTATAGCCGCCTTTTGGCTGCCGCCGAACTGGCAAAAAAACTGGGCGCGCAAATTATGGGGCTGGGTGCGTTTACCAAAGTGGTGGGTGACGCCGGCATTACCGTCGCCAAGCGAGCGCCGCTGCCTATCACCACCGGCAATAGTTACAGTGCCTCTGGTGCCTTGTGGGCTGCCCACGAAGCCGTGAAGAAGATTGGCCGCGCCAAAATAGGCGATAACGGCAAAATGCAGGGCAAGGCTATGGTGGTTGGCGCCACCGGTGCCATTGGCTCTGTGTGCGCACGCCTGCTGGCAAAAGCTGTGGATGAGATTTATCTGGCGGCACCAGAACCGGCAAAACTGCTGGCGTTAAAAGCGGCTATTGAACAGGAAACCCCGGGCGCTATCGTGCACGTGGCCGGCGCAGCCGATCGTGATCTGGCGCAGATGGACATGATTGTGACAGCCACCTCCGGCGCGGGTAAGCGGGTGCTGGACATCATGCAGGTAAAACCCGGCTGCGTGATTACCGACGTAGCCCGGCCTTTGGACATTTCAGCGGAAGACGTTGCCAAACGGCCTGATGTGTTGGTGATCGAATCCGGTGAAATCTTGTTGCCCGGCAACGTCCGCATGAAAGATATAGGCTTACCCAAAGGCATTGCCTACGCCTGCCTGGCGGAAACTATGGTACTGGCGCTGGAAGGGCGGTTCGAGAATTTTACCCTGGGCCGCAATATTGAATGGGAGAAAGTTCGGGAGATCTACAAATTGGGTCTGAAGCACGGTATGACACTGGCGGCCATTTCCGGGGTGAACGGTGTGTTTACTGAAGAAGATTTTGCGCGTGTGCGTTTGCTAGTGGAACAAGCTGATGCGGCTGCACTTTCATAGTCAAAAGCTAACAAATGCAGCAGTAAAAGAAAATTATATTAATGTTAGCCTGCTGCCTTATAGTCACATTACGCTACAGCACAGAAGCAATCCATAATTGCGACTCTGTCTTTGAGTGAAGCTAACGTTCCCTGAAAAAAGTGGAGAAAAACATGGCTGACAACAGCCCTACTGCAGGTAAATGCCCGGTAATGCACGGTGGAAACACCACATCTGGCGGCAGCAATATGAAGTGGTGGCCCAGCGCCCTTAACCTGGCCATCCTTAATCAGCACGATAGCAAAACCAAGCCGTTGGGTGCCGCTGTTAACTATCGTGAAGAGCTGAAAAAGCTGGATGTTGATGCTCTTAAAAAAGACCTGACCGACTTGATGACCGATAACCAGGATTGGTGGCCGGCGGATTGGGGCCATTACGGTGGATTGATGATTCGCCTGGCGTGGCACGCAGCCGGTTCCTACCGCGTTGCCGATGGCCGTGGTGGCGCAGGCACCGGCAATCAGCGTTTCGCTCCGCTAAACTCCTGGCCGGATAACGGCAACCTCGACAAAGCCCGCCGGCTGCTGTGGCCCATAAAGCGGAAGTACGGCAACAAACTAAGCTGGGCTGACCTGATTGTGCTGGCGGGTAACGTGGCTTATGAATCCATGGGCTTCAAAACCTTCGGCTTCGCCTTTGGCCGCGAAGACATCTGGCACCCGGAAGAAGACATTTATTGGGGCGCAGAAGACGAGTGGCTGGCTACCAGCGATAACGCAAAGAGCCGTTATTCCGGTGAGCGCGACCTTGAAAATCCTCTGGCGGCGGTGATGATGGGTCTGATCTACGTGAACCCCGAAGGCGTTGACGGCAACCCGGACCCGCTTGCAACTGCCCACGACGTGCGCGAAACGTTCAAGCGTATGGCCATGAACGACGAAGAAACGGTCGCGTTGACCGCAGGTGGCCACACCGTGGGTAAATGCCACGGTAACGGCGATCCGGCAAACTTGGGCGAAGCACCGGAAGGTGCTGAGGTAGAAGAGCAGGGCCTGGGCTGGAATAAAAAGACCGGTACAGTCGGTAATCACACCGTCACCAGCGGTCTTGAAGGTGCCTGGACCACCAACCCCACCCAATGGGACGACGGCTACTTTAAATTGCTGATGAACCACGAGTGGGAACTGACCAAGAGCCCGGCCGGCGCTTGGCAGTGGGAGCCGGTGGACATGAAAGAAGAAGACAAGCCGGTGGATGCAGAAAACCCGTCTGTGCGTCGCAACCCGATCATGACCGACGCCGACATGGCCATGAAAATGGACCCGGCGTACCGCAAAATCTCTGAGAGATTCGCTAGTGATCAGGCCTACTTTGAAGACGTGTTTGCCCGCGCCTGGTTCAAGCTGACTCACCGCGACCTTGGACCAAAAGTGCGCTACGTTGGTCCGGAAGTACCTCAGGAAGAACTGATCTGGCAAGACCCGATCCCGGCCGGCAATACCGGTTATGACGTAGAAACAGTTAAAGCAAAGATCGCTGCCAGTGGCTTGAACGCTACCGACATGATCAATACCGCTTGGGACAGCGCCCGTACCTACCGCGGCTCGGACATGCGTGGCGGCGCCAACGGAGCTCGAATTCGTCTGGCCCCCCAGAAAGACTGGGAAGGCAACGAGCCTGAGCGCCTGGGCCGCGTATTAAGTGTGCTGGAAGCGATTGCCGCAGATACAGGCGCCAGTGTGGCCGATGTGATTGTGCTGGCAGGTAACGTTGGCATAGAGCAGGCGGCCAAAGCCGCGGGTGTAAACGTAAACGTGCCATTCTCAGCCGGCCGTGGCGATGCCACCGACGAGATGACCGATGTGGAATCTTTCGAGCCGCTGGAACCCATTCACGATGGCTTCCGTAATTGGGTGAAAAAAGATTACACGGTTACCCCTGAAAAACTGTTGCTGGATCGTGCTCAGCTGATGGGCCTGACAGCGCCAGAGATGACGGTACTACTAGGCGGAATGCGTGTGCTTGGCACCAACCACGGTGGCAGCAAACACGGCGTATTCACCAACAGGGAAGGGCAACTGACCAACGACTTCTTTGTGAACCTGACGGACATGGGGAACAGCTGGAAGCCGACGGGCAAAAACTCATACGAGATTCGCGATCGCAAAACAGACGCAGTGAAGTGGACCGCCACCCGAGTAGATCTGGTGTTCGGCTCCAACTCGATCTTGCGCTCCTACGCGGAATTGTATGCTCAGGACGACAACAAAGAGCGCTTTGCGCACGACTTTGTGAGCGTTTGGGCCAAAGTTATGAACGCTGACCGGTTTGATATCGCGTAAGTGTGAATGGTATTTAAAAGGGCGCTTCAACGAGAGTTGAGGCGCCCTTTTTTTATTAAAAATGACACTTTCAAAATCAACGTATTTTATCTAAACATAAATATATTATGAATTAATCGCAACGCTATAGTCGTTGTTAAAGTTCGGCGCTTATGCGAACTTAGGTCGTGACGCAGCGCAGAGTTTTTTGTAACACGTTTCTATTCTGCTCCGCCGTTTTATTTGTTGCATTGTCGAATCAAGAGTCTGATGAAGTTGTTAATCAACAGCTTATTAGTAAAGACTAATCAAATTTGGAGATTGCTATGAATAAAGATATCGCCGAAGGTAAGTGGAAGCAGATGAAAGGCTCGCTTCGTGAAAACTGGGGCAAACTGACCGACGATGAAGTCGACGAGATTGGTGGTCGCAAAGATAACTTTTTGGGCAAGGTTCAGGAAAAATACGGCATGAGTCAGGAAGATGCCGAAAAAGAGTGGGATAAGTTACATAACTCTTAAGAATTTGCGGTTTTGATCATCGCTTAAATCGATGTCTGCATTGTAATGTTTCATACGTTCGGTGCAGGTATCGGTTTTTCAATTTGAAGTGAATGTTTTACACTAGCGCCTCAAACGTATTTACCGAAGCCTTTATTCTAACCCCCGCCCTTCACCCGCTTCCTCTTGAGTCACTCCGTCGCGTATGTGATAAATGCGTTTGAACGTTGGAATGATTTCTTCATCGTGTGTCACAACGATAATCGCTGTTTCGTACTTTCGCGCCATTATCTGAGTGCAGAACCGGTGGGTGTTGCCAACATCTCTCGCGCAACTAACGACACCAGGACTCAAAAAAAGGATACTGAAGGCTGACGAAAAATGGGCAGGCCTAACAACACACTGGCATTGGTTTTCAAGGATTATTAATGCACGCGACTTCGGATTTTATTGAAAAACTGGGCATTCGCTTCCCGATTATTCAGGCACCGATGGCTGGGGTATCTACGCCGGAATTGGCCGCTGCGGTCTCGAACGCAGGCGGGCTTGGTTCATTGGGGGTTGGCGCCAGCACTATTGACCAGGCTCGAAAGATGATCGAACAGACGCGCCGGCTAACCGAACAGCCGTTCAACGTGAACGTCTTTTGCCACGCCCCTGCAACGCGAGACCCTGATAGAGAAAATGCGTGGCTTGCGCATCTTGCTCCGCTGTTCAGCGAAGCCGGGCTGGATACGCCCGATCAGCTCGACGAAATTCACACATCATTTCTTGTTGGCGACGAACAATTCGAGATGTTGCTTGAGCTGCGCCCGGCGGTCGTCAGTTTTCATTTCGGCATACCCTCTGCCGACCGCATTGCCTGTTTGCGTGAGGCTGGCATTTACACCATGGCAACGGCGACGAATCTTCACGAAGCCAGGCTGATTGAACAAGCGGGAATAAACGCCATTGTTGCCCAAGGTATTGAAGCTGGCGGGCACAGGGGCATGTTTAACCCAGAGGTAACAGATGAGTGCTTGAGCACAATGGTGTTTGTGCGGCTGCTTGCGGCAAAAACCACACTTCCCATCATTGCGGCGGGCGGCATTATGGATGGCTATGCCATCAACTCGGTGCTGAACCTTGGCGCGGTAGCCGCCCAGCTTGGAACAGCCTTTGTTCTGTGCCCCGAATCTGCGGCCAATAGCGCCTATCGCGAAAATCTGAAAAGCCAACGAGCATCGCAGACACGATTGACGGATGTCCTATCCGGCCGGCCGGCACGGGGGATAGTTAATCGATTGATTACATTTGGCGAAGCAGACGGCAGCCCGTTTCCCGCGGATTATCCGCTGGCTTACGATGCGGCTAAACGGCTCAGTGGAGCCGCGTCCAAACTGGGAAACAACGAATTTGCCGCACAATGGGCGGGGCAGGGAGCGCCGCTGGCGCGTGAGCTGCCAGCGGCGGAGTTGATGAGCGTGCTGATGGCTGAAACTCGCATCGAATAGTAGATATACCTCAATTTTGTTCAATATACTATGCTGCCGGGCATGTCAGAATCCGCTCCTGATTCGACCGGAGAGTGTATAACCATGTCTTTGATTCTGCCCATGTGCGCGTTTGCCTTAGCGGCCTCTATTTCACCCGGGCCTGTAAATCTTGTGTGCCTGAGCAGTGGTACCCGCTACCCGATTGCCACCGGCTTAACGTTTGTTACCGGTGCCACGCTGAGTTTTATCGTGCTCTTCATTGCGGTAGGGCTGGGTCTTTATTCACTATTGACGGTGGTGCCGGGGCTGCAAAGTGTGTTGCGTTGGGCGGGTGTCGCATTTTTGCTTTATCTGAGTATCAAGTTAGCCCTGGACAGCGGTCAATTGCCGGACGCTGGCCGCAAAAAGGCACCGGGATTCATGACAGGCGCCTTAATGCAGTGGTTGAACCCCAAAGCCTGGCTTGCCTCCGCTTCTGGCATCGGGGCGTTCACTAACGCAAACGATCTGAACCAGGTCCTGCTGTTTGCTGCTCTTTACCTGCCAATCTGCTGGTTGTCACTGGCTTGCTGGGTTTACGCCGGCGCATTCTTGCGCCGATATGTTCAAAAGCCCATCATTCTGATGACCATCAACCGCACACTGGCGTTATTACTTGCTGCCAGCTGCGTGTATCTTCTCGTTGGCTGAACCGAGACGGTACTGGTTTGGAGTTGCGGCCACTCGTAGCTTGAACGCACGCTGAAAGTGAGGCTGATCGGCAAAACCTGCATTCAGGGCTGCCTCGGCAATGGGCGTGCCTTGTTTTAGCTCACTTTGGCCGAGTTGCACGCGTCGGTTCACTAAGTACGCATGGGGGGTAAAACCGAATGCCTGTTTAAAGGAGCGGATCAAATGGCCCTCGCTTAAACTTGAAAGGGCGCATAGGGTCTCCAGCGAAACATCTTCCGTTGCATGCTGATCTATATAGCGAGCCAGCTGTGTTAAAACATCCGCGGTAGCCGGTTGCTGATTGATTGGCTGAGTTGCCAGCTCGTGCATCAGACCTGATAGAAACGTGTCTAATTCTCTCTGCTTGTCTGTCACCGCAGACTGGGTATCCAAAAGGCAATCTGCGAGATGGCAGTAACGATCGAACCAGCGGCTATCGGATAGCACAGCCGTGTGTAGATCCTGCCAGGCTGGGGTAGGGAGTAAACCCGCCTGGAATCGCAGATTTGTTAACCACTGCGTATCAACATACATCATTAAATATGACCAGGGACGGTTATCTATTGGATTGCACGCGTGCGCCCACTCCGGATTCATCGTCACCAGGTCTCCGGCACTGACAGGAAAATGGTTGTCGCGATAGCGAAACGTACTTGCTCCGCTGGTAATCGCACCTAACGACCAATGTGGATGGCTGTGGAGGGCATAGCAGACCTGGCGCCCGTCCGCGACCTTACGAAGTTCTACGTGAGGCATGCGTTCGTCGCGCCAGAAAATCGGGGAAAATGAAGAAGCGATCATTGCTTGTCATCCTGAAAAATGCTCAGGTAACTTACTTCACGTTTACGACTTTTAAAAGAAAACCGGTGCAGATTTATTTTCTTGGGAAAACAATCGGTCACCGGTTTTTTTTAAAACTTCATCATTCAAACGTTGGTAATCAGGCCTTCGCGACCCAAGTCTGACACCAGCCGTTGGTCTCTACGCTATTTTGCGGGAACAATGTACAGCCATTGTTGGTTTCTTGGAAAAAATTGCAGTTTGCGCAGTGTTCACCTGCCGCATAAGCCGGGTGGCCGGCGGCCTCTTCGGCCACTTTAACGTAGTTCAGCCCTTTGGCTTGAGCGGTTGTTGGGTCGAGCGGTGGAAGGCTTTGGGCGAAAGCGCGCTGAGATAGTATGCCCATACCAAGAGGTAGAGCAGCCATACCGAGCAAACTGTGACGCATAAACTTGCGACGACTCTGATCAGCCATGATAGTTCCTTGTATGTGTTTAAATTAGGAATATTAACCAGCTATTAATCTTCACGATGTTTTATACGTTTCACAGTGATAATAGATCGAATTGAAAAAACATTCAAATCTTCACTTCATGCAGATCAACTTGTTTATTAAATAAGAAAGAGGTTGATAATTAAACAGCATTTTAAATGAGATGCATTATCAATATGTTTCAATAATAATAAAGATAATAATAATAATTATCATTATTTATTCCGCCTGCGTGTTTCTAGCAGTGAGCTAAAGCAGGCGCAGCGAGAAACAATACTTGCTTAATGACTAATAAGTTCATGATACTAAAGATAATAGCACTCGGCGGTCTTCAGCTCCAAGTGCAACACATTGGTTCAATGAACGCCCGCTTTCTTTCGTCTAGCGATGCCAAATAAAGCTAGACCTAAACCCAACAATAAGGCTGTTGAAGGCTCGGGTACGCGGACTAGATTATTGTAAGCGGTAGCTGCGCCGTTTTTGCAACCGTCCGCTCCCAAGGTGGCATTTGCGCCTAAAGTGACATAATTTGTCGCTGAAAAAGCGCCGCCACAATAGTCACCTACGCCTAATATCACAGCACTGTCCCCGGCGGAAATGTAGCCTTTCGATAGAACAAGGCCTCTGAATTTCGCTCCGGCGCCGAGTGTTGTGTAACCTTCGCCGGCCCCGACAGTTTTGTCGCCTAAGATATTCCAGATAATGCTGCTCTCATCGGTTACGTTTAAAAACTCTATATTTGCGAGCGCACCAACGGTCATGTAGTTCGTGAGCTTACGGCAGCATAGCGCAACTTCCTGCTGAGCTTCTGATTCAATGAATGCCTCAACCCTATCAGGAGGCAGTCATGATTCCACTAACCCCCGTCAACGATACCGTTCAGCTCCAGAGGCGGCTCGATTCGCTGGCCGCAGACTTCACGCGCTGGCGTGCGCAACGACCACACCAGCGGGCTGCCGTGCCTCAGTCACTGCGCGACAGGGCCGTCGCGCTGGCACTGGCATCCTCGCGGGTCTGTGTCAGCAAGGCGCTCGGCGTCAGCTACACCATGCTGAGTGCCTGGTCACCGAAACTGCAGGCGCAGGCCACGACACGTCGGCGTGGTACTTCACACCCATCGACTTCCACTGGCGCCGCAGCGCCAACTTTCGTGCCACTTGAACAGACTGTCGCCGATGCCGCCCTGCCAACCTTCACCCTCTCGACCTCATCAGGGCAACGGCTGACCATCGAAGGCGCCTGCAGTCCTGCTCAGGTGAGTGCGCTGGTACTGGCGCTCTGCGCCACGGAGGCCGCATGATCCTGCTGACCAGCTCGAGCCGCATCCTGCTGGCAGCGCAGCCGGCTGACTTTCGTCGCGGCATCGATGGCTTCGTGGCCCTGTGCCGTGATCAGCTCAGACAAGACCCCCGCGGTGATACCCGCTTCGTCTTCACCAACAAAAGCCGCACCATGGTCCGCGTGCTCTGCTATGACGGCAGCGGGTTCTGGCTCATGACCAAACGCCTCTCGCAAGGCCGCTTTACCCGCTGGCCGGCCGCAGGCAGTGCGCTGACCGTGCTGGAGGCGGCGCAGCTGCGGCAGTGGCTGCGTGGCCCTGTCGAGAAATTATCTTGAAAACGTTCGAAAACTCAGTAGGCTATGCCAACATCTTCAAACAGACTCACAACAGGAACAGATCATGGCTGCCAGTGCCACAACACTGACCGAAGCGCAGGTAGAAGCGCTGACCACGCGCGTGCAGCATGCGCTGGATCATGATCTGGCCCTACCACCCGAAGATGTCAGGCTGCTGCTCGATGCGCTGATGACGCTGGCGAAGCTGCAGGCTGGCATCAAGTCCAGGAGAGTCGGCCTGCACAAGCTGCGGAAGCTGGCCGGCCTGGTCGATGCTTCAGAAAAGCTCAGCAGTCTGCTGGGCACCGCCACTGGGAAGAGCGGATCACGCAAAGCCTCATCACGCAGTCCGGCCACCTCGGCCGAACCACCGGCTGTCGAGGCGGTGCCACCGACGGTCGAACATCATGCGCTCGAAGACGTCAGCAAGGGCGACGACTGCCCTGAATGCGAGACCGGCAAGCTCTACAAGTACGATCCGGCCAGCTTCGTCCGCATTGAGAGTCAGCCACCGTTTAATGCCGTGCAGCACGTGGCCGAGCGCCTGCGCTGCAACGCCTGCGGTGTCTTCATCACGGCCACACTGCCAGACTCTGTTCTGCAGGACGGCGGGCGAGGCCAGAAGTACGGCTACGGCGCCAGAGCCCTGATGGCCATGAACAAGTACTTCGCCGGCCACCCGTTTTACCGTCAGGGCACCCTGAATCAGCTCCTGGGCGTGCCAATGACAGCCTCGACGATCTTCGATCAGTGCGAGCATCTGGCCAATGATCTCAAGCCGGTGCATGACACCCTGCTCAAGCTGGCCGCCGACGCCTGGCTGTATCATATCGACGATACCGGGAACCGGATACTGGATCAGAAGCCGGTCATGAAACGCAGTCGCCATGACGGCCGTGAGCGACTGCGCTCCGGCATTCATACCTCCGGCATGATTGCCGAGCAAGGTGACGGTCCGCCCCTGGTGCTGTACCAGACATCGCTCAGCCATGCCGGTGAATTACTGGACGATGTCCTGCGCCTGCGCAGTGACGGCAGCCCGCCGCCGCTGGTGATGAGTGATGCGCTCTCATCCAATCATGTCAGCCGCACCCCGCTGCGCATCGCCCTGTGCAATGCACACGGCCGGCGCAACTTTGCTGATCTGGTGGTGCACTTTCCTGAAGAGGCGGAGGCGGTACTGACGCGTTACCAGCTGATCTGGCAACACGACACTGAAGCGACTGAGCAGCAGATGACGGCCGCGCAGCGGCTGGCCCATCACCGCAAGCACTCACTTCCGGTGATGGAAGACATCCGCCGCTATGGCGCAGACCGGCTGGCTGCGAACGCGGCTGAAGCCAACAGCAGCTTTGGCCAGGCGGTCAACTACTTCAACAAGCACTTCGACGGACTCAGCGCGTTCTGCCGCCAGGAGGGGGCACCGCTCGACAACAATCGCATGGAGCGTGGTCTCAAGCTGCCGATCCGCAATCGCAAGAACGCCATGTTCTTCAAGAGCGCCGCCGGTGCGGCCATCGCCGATGTGATCACCTCAGTGATTGCAACCTGTGCCGCAGCCGGGATCAATCCGCTGACCTATCTGCGCAGCGTCCAGCGTCATGCCAGCGAAGCCAGGCAAAGCCCGCAGAGCTGGTTGCCGTGGACCTATCAAAGCCACAGCAGTCAAGACGTCAAGGCCGCCTGAGCACGCCCTCCAGGTAGGTCTAGCACAAGCGTAGCGCGAAGTTGCGCTATGCTGCCGTAAGGTCACTGTAGTTCGAGATATTGAAAACCCAAGAGGCATCTACACCTCCGCCATCAAGGGTGATGGTTTTGCCGGCAGCAACCGTTAGATAATCTGCGACACTGTAGATGCCAGCTTCGAGCAGTTCGTCGTTTGTCCCGAAACCGACGGCTAGTTGCGTCCCTTGTCCGAGATTTTTGAGCGTTTGTTGGGCAGACTCAATATTTTCCGTCTGAATGATTACTTTGGGAGCGCTATACCCAGGTTCCATTGTAAGGTCTTGTGTCGTGTTATTTACGGTAGCGGTGAGATCTATTGTTGTAGTCGTTCCGCTCTCAACACTGCCCGCGACACTGGCCGAATTGCCGAAGCTTGCGTAGGTTCCTGTTTTAATGTCGCCGCTGAGCCCGGCACCTGCGCCAGCGCTTGTGTATGTGCCACTTTTAATATTGCCTTTGACCGCTCCCGAGGCGCCGATAGATGCGAAGGTTCCAGCCTCAATATTACCGCCAGCAATTGAACCCGCACCTGTTGATATCGCGCCGGGGCTCTGCATATTGCCACCGGCGGTTGCCCATGCACCTACGGTTACGTAAACATTGGCATAAATCGACTGGTTATTTAGCTCAGCATTTAACAAGGGCATCGCTTGTGCGCTAGACGCTGCAGCGATGATCGAAATAAAGAGTAGTGATTTAGTGTGTTTCATGGAGGTCCTTTTTCATAATATCCATTGAAAAAATAACACTGCAAGTGAGCCAAAAACCTAGAAGCCATGATTAGTGCTTTTTTGAAACTAGTAGAATTTTCACCTATTTGGCCCTTATTTTTATTAATGCATTTATCATGCCATTATATTTAATATAAATATAAATCATGAGTTTGGAATTATATATTAAATTTACCGCCAATGGATTTGTAAAATAAGCTGACGTTATTTTGGTGGATCTGATTACTGTGCGTCGGTACCTCGGTTCATGATGGGCGGGGCCAGGTGAAAATGAACCTTAAAGTCGCCTTCGAAGGTGTTGTTCACTTCCTTCATAAAGTCGGTTTCAGCAAACAGGCGAGCCACTTCGTATTCGTCTTTAAAGGCCATAAGCCGATAAAGTTGCTGGGCTATGGCCTGTGTCAGCAAGTGGTTGGTTTGGCCCAGGGCGTCTTCTGCGTCGTTTACTTGCTTTACCAAAGAGGCATAGCGGTCAGCCCAGCGCCGGTTTTGATAATTCACCAGATGCTGGTGACGAATGTTGATTATTTCGTCCGGGCTCTGAGCCGGTTTCACGTCTTCTACCCGAGCCTCGCCGGTGTTCAGCAGGTCGGTAATGGCCTTCAAATCTGTTGCGGCTACGCGACCCCAGCCAAAGGCTTCCTTATTGCGGTCAATCGCGACGCCATTCAGCTCAATGGCTTTTATCAACGAGGCCTGTGACAGAGACAGAAGCCCTCTCTGCCAGGCAAAGCCCAGCATCATAACGTTGGAAAACACGGTGTCTCCCATCAGCTTTTCAGCAATGCCATTGGCATTCAGTCGCGCGAAATTGTCGTCACCAACGGCATTGCGAATCAGATCGAGGCGCGTATCGGCCTGCATGTCCGCATCCCGGAACAGCACGTAATCTGCGGTGGGCAGTTCTGCGTCGTTGGCCACCACACGGGTGTAAAGGGGTTTCAGAACGTTCAGTGCCTTCTGGGACGAAGCCACTACCAGGTCGCACGCGATCACCGCATCGGCCTCAGCGTTACTGATGCGAACTTGGTGCAGTTTGTCTGGCGATGGCGCCATGCGAACATAACTGAGCACCGTGCCGCCTTTCTGGGCGAAGCCGGTAAAATCCAACACCGAGGTACCCAAGCCTTCAGATGGGCTGCCATAGTGATGAGCTGGCCCACGGTTACGACGCCTGTGCCGCCCACACCATCCACCAACAGGTCATAGGAACCGGTCAGCGCAGGCAAAACTGGCGCCGGAATAGTGGTAAGTTTGCCCGTAAGCACAGAGCCTGTGTCTGTACCGCGAGATTTGCGCAGCTGGCCACCCTCGATGGTTACAAAGCTTGGGCAAAAGCCATTCAGGCAGGAGAAATCCTTGTTACAGGAAGACTGGTCAATCTTGCGTTTGCGGCCCAGCTCTGTTTGGCGCGGCACCACCGAAAGACAGTTCGATTGCACAGAACAGTCGCCGCAACCTTCACACACGTGATGATTGATAAACACCCGCTTGGCGGGATCCGGGTAAAGGTTGCGCTTACGCCTGCGACGCTTCTCTGCGGCGCAGGTCTGATCGTAAATCAGCACGGTGCAGCCCGGAATGTCACGCAGCTCCTTTTGAACGTTATCCAGCTCTGAGCGATCATGAAAGCTTACATCAGCCGGGAACAGATGCTTGTTACCATCGTACTTTTCCGGTTCGTCACTGAGCACAACAACCCGGCCAGCGCCTTGCTGCCTTCCGGCACTTTGGTCGAGGTGTTGTGGGGGCATCCCAGTTCGTCCTGTTTACCAGTGATTAGAACGTCGCCGGGGTGATCCGGTTCCGACATGGCTTTTGATCTGGCTTTCGATAATGCCGCGCTTTTCCTCGACAACAAGCACTTCTTCCTTGTCGTGAACAAACTTGAGAATACCGCTCCGTTCAAGTGGCCAGACCAAGCCCACTTTGTAGATATCGAGCCCCATGTCCCTGGCATGAGCTTCATCAATGCCGAGCAGATCAAGCGCTTCCAGCAGATCCAGATGCCCTTTTCCGGTGGTGACTACTCCAAAACATGCGTTTGGCTCGTTAAACAGGCAGCGGTCGATAGGATTCGCTCGGGCAAAAGCTTGCACAGCCGCCAGTTTATGTTCAATACGGGTTTCCAACTGAGGCCCCGGTAGCCACTTACCAAACTGGCCGCTTTGAGCCCAAGTTTGCGGTCCAGCGCTGCCTGGGTCAGAAGTATGCGCACCAGGGCCTGGGTTCCGGTCAGGAATACCCGCCCGGACTCTCGCAGGTAGCGGTCTTCAAGTTGGTAATTGTCGAGCTTCGGGCCGCCGGTTTCGGTGCGCTTGCCTTGAGAGGGTCGGGGGCGAGAATTGTCAGCAGGCATACGATCCTCTTCTTCTATTTATTTTATAATCAAAAGTATAGAAGAGAATTCAGCAAATGAGTTGGTAAATAGACGTCTGTTACGTGCTTAAAACTGAGGAATATGGGGGTGCCGGTCGTGTTTGTCGGGCCGTTCGTGTAAATTCAGGTACGAATTACATCAAAGGAAAATGTTATGGGTCTGGCTATTGCGTTGCATGCGTTGTCCGCTGTTATTTGGGTTGGCGGTATGTTTTTTGCCTACATGGCGATGCGCCCAGCTGTAGGTGCGGTAATCGAAGCGGGAAAGCGCAGTGAACTTTGGTGTCAAACGCTTACCCGGTTTTTCCGTTGGGTCTGGTTGGCGATAGTGCTCTTGCTGATCACCGGATACTGGATGATTTTCAAGGGATTTGGTGGCATGGCCGGGGCAGGGTGGCACATTCATGCAATGCAGATGCTTGGCCTGATCATGATGCTGCTGTTTCTTCACCTCTACTTCGCTCCGTTCCGCCGTTTGAAACTGGCCGTTGCCGCCAGCGATCCCGAGGAAGGCGGGCGTCAGGTCGGCAAGATTCGTAGGCTCGTTGGCATTAATTTAATCATTGGGCTGGTGGTGGTGGCTATCGGTTCTGCAGGGCGCTATCTGTAAACAGAGATAAAAAAGACTGGAAACACTGACACTGTAATGGACACCACACATCTGATTCTGGGGCTAATTTTCAGCTCCATTGGCATCGGCTATTTCATTTACGGCCGCAAACAATCGAATATTGTAACGCGATATTGTGGTATCGCGTTGGTTCTTTACCCATACTTGGTAACAGACACGTTTGCGTTGGTTGCAGTGGGTGTCGGGTTGATGCTGGTTCCAAAATTCGTTGAAATTTAATGCGCAGTCGCGTTGGAAAACACATTAATAACAACCACGCCCGCAACAATAAGCCCCATCCCGAAAACGCTTGCCATGTCTAATTTCTGACCAAGCGCCAACCAGCCGATCAGTGATATTAGAACGATTCCTGAGCCAGACCAGATGGCATAAGCTATGCCCACAGGAATCGTTTTCAGGGTCAGCGACAGAAAATAGAAAGCGACGCCGTATCCGATAACCACCATCACACTTGGAAGCATTTTGGTAAAGCCTTCGCTCGATTTCAGGCTGGAAGTCGCAATCACTTCCGCAATAATAGCGATGCCCAGAAATAGCCAGTTTTTCATCTAAAAACTCTTATTAAAAATAGTAGATTGGAAGACCCTTCGCAAGAAGCTGGGAAAACAATTTTTAGTCTCAATCACCAGCGTGCGCTCAAAATAGCGGCCTTTGCGTTTTACGCTATACTTATTTTACTCAGGCAGCATTTTTTTCTATAAAAAATGAACTCATCACGGTCTTTTTTCCCTGAGCTCAAGTAACAGCGCCTTGAGGTGCACCCCCAATAATACTCGGAGTATACCCATGACGAAAACGATGAGAGGGGCTTCATTTCTGCTCGCAACCTTCGGTTTCGGTGCGCTGAACGTGAGTGTTGCAATGGCAGCGGACGACCTGAATCGAGGAAAAATCATTGCCACTCAGGGCAATGGTGCCGGCGCTCTGGCATGTATGGCTTGCCATGGCCCGGATGGCAAAGGCAACAGCGCAGCCGGCTTTCCCAGTATTGCCGGATTGAATGCTGAATACCTGGGCAAACAGTTGCATGACTACGCCAGCGGGCTGCGTCAAAATGTCATCATGCAGCCGTTTGCAAATGCTCTGACAGAAGACGACATCCAGAGCGTTACAGCCTACTACGAAAGCCTTCAGCCCTTGGCGACAGCCATTACCTATCAGGTGCCTGCTCAAGATCGTCAGGGTGAATGGTTGGCAATGCGGGGCGACTGGAGCAACGATATACCGGCTTGTAACCAATGCCACGGCCCCAACGGCATGGGAGTGGGTAGCGCATTTCCGGCTCTTGCAGGCCAGCATGCCGGTTATCTGAAAACGCAGCTGAATGCGTGGCGTAGTGGTACTCGTAATAATGACCCCAACCAACTAATGAAAGGTATTGCGAAGCGCCTGAGTGAGCAACAGATCATTGCTATCACCGAATACTACGCAACTCTGCCTGAGCAGCTGGCTGCGCAGTCCAAGCAAAAGGAGAGCCACTGATGAACCTGTGGAAATCGTCACTGTTCGTGGTTGGTAGTGCCTTTTTTGTCTTTGCCGCACCTGCCCTGGTTCAGGCTGCAGAGCCAGAGATGGACTACCAGAAGCCATTACCCGCAGCGCCCGCTGGTGAGGCGACGTTTCAGCCACCGCAAGAGCGGGATATTCCAGACACCCCTTACGGAGATATGGTTCGTCATGGGCAAGATCTGTTTGTAAATACCCAACAGTTGCGCGGAAAATCTGTGTTCAACGGCCAAAACTGCGTTAATTGCCATCTGGATGCCGGGCGACTTGCCAGCTCTGCCCCTATGTGGGGTGCATTCGGAATGTACCCTGCCTATCGTAGCAAGAATGACAAAGTGAATACGCTCACAGAGCGACTTCAAGGCTGCTTTACCTATTCCATGAACGGCGTGGCGCCAGAGCAAGGTAGTGACACCCTCGTCGCGATGGAAACCTATTTTCATTGGCTCTCAACCGGCGCGCCTATTAACCAGGCTCTGCCAGGCCGTGGTTACGTCAAGCTTGAAACACCAGAAGGTGGCCATGACCGAGAACGTGGCGCTGCGGTTTATACCGAGCAGTGCTCCATTTGCCATGGCGAAAACGGGGAAGGGCAAAAGGTAGCAGGGCAGGTTGTTTTTCCACCTTTGTGGGGTGATGGCGCCTATAACTGGGGCGCGGGCATGCACCGGGTGAATACGGCAGCCGGCTTTATAAAGGCCAACATGCCACTGGGCAAACCCAACTCCCTGAGCGATCAGGAGGCTTGGGATGTGGCAGCGTTCGTTAACAGTCACGAACGCCCTCAAGACCCACGTCGCCGGCAGCAGAGCTCACTGGATGTAACCGCAAGCACCTTTCATAACCACGATGGCTTTTACGGAAAGTCCGTAAACGGCAAGCGCCTGGGTGATCACGACAACTACGGTGAAAACCCTGAGGTTGCCAGTCAGTAAAGACAAAACGCCGTCAAACACAACCGTTGACGGCGTTTTGTCATAGGTTTTGGCCTTGGCTATTAGCTTTTCTTTTCAAGCGCGTTTTTCAGCCCAGCAAACGGACTGTGCGTAGCCGCTTCGCGCCTTTTTTCACCGCCGCCGCCGTAGCGCACGAAATCCTCGAATTTACTGTGTTCATTGTCGTGGCAGTAAACGCACAATAATTCCCAGTTACTGCCATCGGGGGGATTGTTGTCGTGGTCATGGTCGCGATGATGCACCGTCAGTTCGCGCAAATTGGCGCGGGTAAACTCACGGGTGCAGCGCCCGCATATCCACGGGTACATTTTTAGGGATTTTTCGCGATAGCCGCCTTCGCGCTTTGCGATATACTCACGCTGCTCAGCCAGAATCTTATCCAGTTTGCTTGTGTCGCCGACGTTCTGGCTCATGGGTGTTTCCTCGGTGCGGTAGACTTGATTTCGTGTTGGAGGGTCAGGATACCTTACAGAAAGGTTAGGCGGCATAATGGCTTCACCGTTTGAACTCATCTCAACTTTTAGCTACCGTATTATACAGGCGCAAATTGATGCATGGCCGGGAGCTTACGGTAAATCCTACGTATTGTTTTTCAAATGTCTCAATTTGTTTGGGTAAAATACAGTGGAGCATAGCCGTGGCTAATCAACCATTTCTCACCGATATCAAAATCATTCGCGAACGCGCTCGCATGCACATTGAACAAGGCGCCGTTACCGAAGGCTACATGGCAGATCGTGAAAACGTCATCAACCTGCTCAACGCGGCCCTGGCTACTGAAATTGTTTGCGTACTGCGCTATAAACGCCACTACTACATGGCAGACGGCTTGAGCGCGAGCATCGCCAAGGCAGAGTTTCTGGAACACGCCCAACAAGAGCAGCAACACGCGGACTGGTTGGCCGAGCGTATCGTACAGCTAGGTGGAGCGCCGAACTTTTCGCCTGAGGGCTTGCTAAGCCGCTCGCACGCAGAATACGTCGAGGGCGAAACTCTACGGGAAATGATAAAAGAAGATTTGATCGCCGAACGTATTGCTATCGACAGTTACCGCGAAATTGCGAGTTATCTGGGGGAGAAAGATCCCACATCCCGACGTATTATTGAAGATATCCTGGCTCAGGAAGAAGAGCATGCCGATGATATGGCGGGTTTGCTTAAAGGGTTGGATCAAATGCAGGGCAGCGGCGGTTAAAGTGCCGGCTTTGGTGTACTAACAACATCAAACGGATTGCTACGGCTATGGCTGTCGCGTTGCACGTTTTATCAACGTAGTCTTTGAACATAAAAAAACGGCCCCGCGGGGCCGCTTAGAAAGCTTAATAGCAGAGTATTACATTCCCGGCATGAGCACTGTATCGATTACGTGCACAACACCGTTGGACTGTACAACGTCGGCCTGAATAACCGTCGCCACATTGCCCTGGCTATCTTCGACCATCAGCTTGCCGCCTTTGGTGGTAAGCTTGAGTTTTCCACCCTGAACCGTTGGGGCGGGGTGCATTCCGCCATCGTCTTCTACCATTTTCATGGCGGCCATTGAGCTCGCATTAGCTGGCACCACGTGATAAGTCAGTATCGATTGAAGCTTTGCTTTGTTCTCCGGCTTCAACAGCTCTTCAACGGTGCCTGCTGGCAGTTTTTCAAAAGCAGCGTTTGTCGGCGCAAATACTGTAAACGGACCTTTGCCGGAAAGTGTTTCTGCCAATCCTGCAGCTTTGACAGCGGCAACCAGCGTCGTTAGGTTTGCAGCATTTGATGCATTCTCAACAACGGTCTTGTCGGGATACATTTCGGCGCCACCAGCCATGGGGCTGTCACCAGCAGCTACATAACCCGCCAGCCCGGTGCCTGCGACAAAGATCATGGACGCCATCAACGTTTTCAGATTACCTATGTTTTTCATTATTTATTCCTCAGCGTTTACAGTTTGAATACACATAGGTAAAACGCGTCGACGTCTGGTTTAGATGCAGTTGCTGAAAAATAAAGTTGATGCACTGACACTGGTTCCGTGACGCACTCAGGTGTCATTCAAACTCTGGCGGCTCGTGCTGCGTGCAGCTTTTTATAACTTTCAATCAGCCGCAGATGTTTGTCCAGGCCTTCCAGCTGCATGTTGGTTGGGGTAAGGCCGTAAAAGCGCAGGTCGCCATTCACCGAACCTACCACCGCGTCCATGGTCTGTTCACCGTACAGTCGCTTGAGATTAAATAGGTAATCACTCAGCTCAAGTTCGTCATCGATAACAATTTCCAGCACCGCGTTCACCGCCCGATAAAACAACCCGCGTTCCACGGTATTGTCATTGAACTGGATAAAGGTTTCGACCCGTTCAAGGGCGTCTTCGTACTGTTCCAGAGCCAGGTTGATCAGCAGCTTTAACTCCAGAATGGTGAGCTGGCCCCAGACCGTGTTCTCGTCGAATTCAATACCGATCAAGGTAATGATGTCCGTGTAATCGTCGATCTGGCTTTCTTCCAGGCGCTCCACCAGGGCATTCAGCTGGTTGTCATTCAAAGAGTGGAGGTTGAGAATGTCTTCGCGATAATCCAGGGCCCGATTGGTGTTGTCCCAGATCAGATCTTCTATCTGGTAAACCTCGGAATAGTCAGGCACCAGCATGCGGCAGACCGGGGCGCCCAAGTCTTCATACACCGCTGTATACACTTCTTTGCCCAGGTCTTTGATGATGTTGAACAGGTAGGCGGCTTCTTCTTCGTTGGTGCCCGAGAAATCCCACTCGTTAAACTCAAAATCCGCTTTGGCGCTGAAGAAACGCCAGGAGATTACACCGCTGGAATCAATGAAGTGTTCTACGTAATTGTTGGGCTCGGTGATCGCAAGGCTGTTGAACGTCGGGGGCGGGAAATCGTTCAGACCTTCAAAGCTGCGGCCCTGCATCAACTCGGTGAGGCTGCGTTCCAGCGCCACTTCCAGAGTCGGATGCGCACCGAAAGAGGCAAAAACGCCAGAAGTTTTCGGATTCATCAACGCGACACAAGCCACCGGAAACTGGCCCCCAAGGGAGGCGTCTTTGACCAACACCGGATATCCCTGTGCTTCCAGCGCCCGAACGCCTTCCAGAATGTTGGGGTATTTTTCCAATACGTGTAGGGGCACATCCGGCAGTGCAAGTTCTTCCTGAATGATCCGTTTTTTGACCGCCCGCTCAAAAATCTCTGACAGGCACTGAACTTGCGCCTCAAACAGGGTGTTACCCGCACTCATGCCGTTGCTCAGGAAAAGGTTCTCAATCAGATTGCTGGGGAAGTGCACCGTTTCGCCGTCTGAATGGCGCACAAAGGGCAGCGCGCAGATTCCGCGCTCTGCGTTGCCGGAGTTAGTGTCAATCAGGTTAGAACCGCACAGTTCATCATCCGGGTTGTAGATGGCCAGGCAGTGTTCATCCAGAATGCCCTGTGGCAGTTCGTCATTGGGCCCTGGCTTGAACCAGCGTTCATTGGGGTAATGAACAAACTCGCTGTTGGCGATTTCTTCGCCAAAAAACTGATCGTTATAGAAGAAGTTGCAGTTCAGACGCTCAATAAACTCGCCCAGCGCCGAGCACAGGGCGCTTTCTTTTGTTGAGCCTTTACCATTGGTAAAGCACATGGGTGAGGCCGCGTCGCGAATGTGCAGTGACCAAACGTGAGGCACAATATTGCGCCAGGATGCGATTTCAATCTTCATGCCCAGATCCGCCAGAATGGCGGTCATGTTGGCGATGGTTTGCTCAACGGGCAGGTCTTTACCTAAAATATAAGTGCTGGCGTCGCCTTCTGGCTTCGCCATCAGCAGGGCCTGGGCGTCTTCATCCAGGCTGTCTACGATTTCAATCTGGAATTCAGGGCCGGTTTGCACCACCTTTTTGACCGTGCAGCGGTCGATAGAGCGCACAATGCCCTGGCGATCTTTGTCAGAAATGTTTTCTGGCAGCTCAACCTGAATTTTGAAAATCTGGTTATAGCGGTTCTCGGGATCCACAATGTTGTTTTGCGACAGGCGGATATTGTCGGTTGGAATGTTCCGCGCTATGCAATACACCCGCACAAAATAGGCCGCACACAACGCCGATGACGCCAAAAAGTAGTCAAAAGGGCCGGGCGCTGAACCGTCGCCTTTATAACGAATAGGCTGGTCAGCAATCACCGAGAAGTCGTCAAATTTGGCTTCAATGCGGAGGTTGTCGAGAAAATTGACGTTGATTTCCATTGCGAGAGTACCGATTTGTAGAATTTGGCGCTTTATGGCCTTAGATTGCGGCTATTATCCAGTTTTTGACGCCGAACGTCTTTCAATTCGGTGAAAGTTAACCATCGCTAACAGAGAATGGTAGGACACAAGATAATGGGATGGACTAAAAAATGGAGGATGACCGTATTAGCGCGACGATAGAAGGGCCTGAGAGGAAACCGCGTTGCCGTTGGTGTGGCACAGTACCGGAGCTGCGTGTTTATCACGACACCGAATGGGGCTTTCCCGTGGGTGATGATGTTCGTTTGTTTGAAAAATTGAGTCTTGAAGGCTTTCAGTCCGGATTGAGTTGGCGCACCATTCTGGCGAAGCGCGAGAATTTCCGTGCGGCCTTCCATCATTTCGATTTCAACAAAATCGCATGCTTCGACGAGTGCAGTGTCGAACGTTTAATGATGGATGAAGGCATTATTCGGCATCGCGGCAAGATTGAGGCCGTGATCAACAATGCGCGACTGGCGAAAAAGCTCGTCGAGCAGGGGAGTTCCCTGGCCGCTTTCGTATGGCGTTTTGAGCCTGACGCAAAGCCGCCCGCGGATCTACAAACAGTATCAACTTCCGCGGAATCCATCGCCTTGGCGAAGGCGCTTAAGAAGCTGGGGTGGCAGTTCATCGGACCAACCACGGCTTACGCCTTTATGCAGTCAATGGGGTTGATCAACGACCACGCCGCGGATTGCGTTATTCGGGCCAGCGTAGAGCAAGCGCGTGAACATTTTACTCTTCGTCACATTCGATGATGTTTACCGAGTCTGGCAGGCCATCCCGTTGCGGGTTGGGGATGTGGTCGGTGTATAAGCGATCAACATACTTGAATGAGGCAACTTTGCAGTATGAACTCAGAGTCCATTTGCTGTGATCGGCCACCAGCAGACGGCCCCGGGTATTGCTTATTATTGCCCGGCTAACTTCGGCCTCACGGATATCGTGGTCCATCAAGCCGTGTTGAAGATCCATGCTGCCAGTACTGATGATGCCAAAGTCGGTGACGAAGGAACTGAAGAAATGAGTGACTTCGGGCCCGACCACGTCTTGGTCTTTATGCCGATACTGCCCGCCAGAAACAATAACGTCGATATTGGGGTTCACTGAGAGCGCTGCTGCTACGCGCAAGTTGTTGGTTAAAATCTTAAGCGACCGGTGATGGATCAGCGCTTGCGCCACCTGTTCAATGGTACTGCCGACACCAAGGCTAACGGTGGCCCCATCCGGAATATCCGCTGCCACACGCTCGGCCATGCGCTGTTTGGCCTTTAGGTTGCGCACCTGGGCGTCGTCAAAAAGGTGTGCGACCGCGCTGGCGGGTAAACTGACGCCACCGTAACGACGGCGCAACAAGCCTTGCTCGCAAAGCTTGTTGATGTCGCGACGGATGGTTTGAGTAGTAACGCCAAAGCGCTGTGCAATGTCTTCAACTTCGACATGCTCCTGCTCGTGCACCCATTCTATAATGCTGTGCTGCCGCTCTTTGGCGCCCATCAGTTTACAGTCACGGTCAGTTGATTCATGTTGTGGCTATGAGCGGCGAGTGTCGGCCTGGCTTAGCCCAGACGCAGTGCGTTGCTGCAGCCAGGCATCTGCCATTTCGGCGAACCCCAGCCCGGAAGGCTGGCTGGCGATTGCGGCTGGTTGGTGGGTCATGACTGGCAGGTGCTTGCGAATGTTTGCCACACCAATACTCACCGGGAAGTTGCGGAACATACACTCGTCATTGGGCGCATCTCCGATAAACACAGAGCGCTGCTGCAATGCCTTGGAATCCAGGCCTAGTAAATCACGGCCTACCCGCATGGCCATGGTGGATTTATCAAAGTCGCCCCGCCAGATGTTGATGTGAATCGAGCTTTCCCGAACATTGAATCCCTGCACTTTAAGAGCGTCGTGAATCTTCGCCACCTGTTGCGGATTTAAAGATTCTTGTTGGTTATAGTCCACCGCCACATCCACAGTACGAAAGGCCTGGTCGCCGGCCAGTTTCGGTACGAAGTCCAACTTCAGCGCAGCAACAGCCGCCAATATGCGGGCTTGGTCTTCGCGATGGGACAGTTCGTTATCCCAGTAGTGCCAACGAACGGTCATGGGGGCTGTGCGTTCTGCGTAAAAGGCACCGCCTTCACCAATCACGGCGGTTACCGGCCAGGTTCGAATGATTTGATCACACCAGCCAGCGCAGCCTCCGGTGACCGGAATCACTTTGATGCCCGCCGCCGCCAGTTTACAAATCGCGAGATAGGTCTCTGGCAGCAGCTGGCCGGCGGTGGTCAGTGTGTCGTCCACATCGGTGAACAGAATGTCGGCGTTACCAAACTCAAAATTCTTCAACATATCTTCTGCTTTCTCGTTCAGATTACTTTTTTGCGCAGAACACTGGTAATGGCTTCGCCCACAATAACCAGAACAATGATGGCTAGCAGAATTGTTGCAACTGTCTGCCAGGCGAACAGGTCAATCGACCCCTGCAGCAACACCCCGATACCGCCGGCGCCCACCAGGCCCAAAACGGTAGACTCACGGATATTGATATCCCAGCGCAAAATAATGATGGCAAAAAAGGCCGGCATTACCTGGGGTACAATCGCGTAAAGCACCACCTTCATTTTACTGGCGCCCGTTGCTTGCATGGCTTCTACTGGGTTGCGATCAATCTCTTCAATGGCCTCGCCCATCAGTTTGCCAATGAAGCCGATGGACCGGAACATAACGGCCAGAATACCGGCCAGCACGCCCGGGCCAAAAATGGCCACAAACAGCAGTGCCCATATAATGGTGTTCACTGAACGGCTGGATACCAGAATAAACCGGCCAAGCCACAGGGTTGCCTTGTTCGGCGTTGTATTCTGCGCCGCAATATAAGACACCGGCAAAGCGATGAATATCGTCAGCATGGTCGACAGCGTGGCAATATGAACGGTTTCCAACATGGCATGGAAAATCGCATCCCAGCGGCTGAACTCCGGTGGCCACATGCGTGAACCCAGGCTTTGAATCTGATTGGGAGCGTCCCATACCCAGGGCCAGAAAATGTCGATGTCTTTTATTGCCCAGACAACGGCCACCAACGTTACCA
Source organism: Marinobacter sp. LV10R520-4 (assembly GCF_002563815.1). Lineage (NCBI taxonomy): Bacteria > Pseudomonadati > Pseudomonadota > Gammaproteobacteria > Pseudomonadales > Marinobacteraceae > Marinobacter > Marinobacter sp. LV10R520-4. Next base: position 3,310,615 of record NZ_PDJM01000001.1, read on the forward strand.
GGTAAATCCCGTAACGGATCAGCTGCTCTTTTCGGTCATAGCGCGACCAGACACGGTCTTTCAGTTTTGCAGCGTGATCTACCATACTTTTTTCCTCACCCATCCGCTGAACCCTTCACTGATCAAAATGATCCCGATAATCATTAGCAGAATGGCAAATGCGAAATCGTAATCGTAACGTCCGAAGGCGTTCATAAGCGTGCCACCAATACCGCCGGCACCTACAATACCGACCACCGCGGACGCGCGAAGATTACTGTCGAGCTGGTACATAGAAAGCCCGATCTGGCGTGGCATAATCTGTGGAAAAACCCCGAACACCAGTATTTTGAAATATCCGGCACCCACCGAACGCATGGCCTCAACCTGGCCCCAGTCAATCTCTTCGATTTCCTCAGCGAGCAGTTTCGCTACAAAGCCGATGGAATACAGAGTCAGAGTGAGAATGCCCGCCAGCGGGCCAAAACCGACCGCGGCCACAAAAAGAATGGCCACTATGACCGGATGAAAGCTGCGGGATATTACGATCAGCGCACGTCCCAACAGATAAATAGGCAATGGCGCCACATTTTTAGCGGCCATCACCGCGATGGGGAGCGACAGACCCACACCCATCAGGGTCGCCAGAAAGGCAATCTGAAAACTTTCCTTGAACCCGGTCCATAACAGACCTCCGCGCTCAAAACTGGGTGGAAATGCGCCACCAAAAATCTGAGCAGCCCGGGGCAGCCCTTCGGAAACCCGATCCCAATTAAAAGGTAAGGTTGAAAATGCCCAGTAAAGATACGTCATAGCTATCGCAATCAGGCCGTATCGAACCCAAGGGTTGGCTATAAACGGTGGCTTTTTCCAGACCCTGCCTGACTGGGCGCCGGCTCCAGCTTTGACGCGTGTCATGCCGAAGCCTCCTGATCCTGGGATGCCTGTTTTCCTGAGTCCTCACCGTCTTCTTCCGGTGATTCGATGCCGCCATATATGGCGTCTAGCGCATCCTGGTTGAAATCTTTGGGCTCGCCGTCAAAGATCATCTGGCCGTGGCGCATGCCCACAATGCGGTCGGTGTACATCCGCGCCTGGGTCACGTTATGAATATTAATCAGCACCGGCAGTGACATTTCACTCGCCAGGCTTTGCAAAAGGCTCATGATTTGCTGCGATGTTTTGGGGTCCAGCGAGGCTGTTGGCTCGTCGGCCAACAGAATCTCCGGCTCTTGCATCAGCGCACGTACCACTGCAACACGCTGCCGCTCGCCACCGGATAGCTGGTCGGCGCGTTTATCAGCGTATTGGGCAATACCAACACGCTCCATCAAGTTGAAGGCGCGGTCGATATCGGTCTGCGGAAAGCGGCGGGTGAGAGCCTGAAAAAAGGATACATAACCCAAACGTCCGGACAGCACGTTCTCCATCACGGTTAAACGATCAATCAGGTTGAAACCTTGAAAAATCATACCGATGCGCCGGCGGGAATGACGCAACGCACTTCCGCGAAGATTGACCAACTCGTGGCCGTTTAGCTTGATCGAACCCGATGTAGGTTCAACCAACCGGTTGATGCAACGCAACAGGGTACTTTTCCCGGCGCCTGATGCGCCGACAATGGAAACAACACTGCTGCCATCTACCTTCAGATCAAGGCCTTTGAGCACAGGGTCGTTCTGCCCGTATCGCTTGACGAGGTTGGTAATCTCTAACATGTGATTGACTCCGGGTAGAGCCTCTGACGATTAGCCAGAGGCTCCGTTTTTCTTATTTAAGGTTATCGGGGGTGTACTGGACGCCGTTGGACGCCTGAATGGTGCGGATAACGCGCCAGTTGTCCTTGTAGTTGATGGGAATGAAGGTTTCTACGCCTTCAAACTCGTCACCTAACTCGGTGCCAGCGAACTGAAAGGTATAAAAGGCTTCGCGAACTTTTTCGGCCAAGTCAGGGTGCAGGTTATGTGCATAGTTATAAGATGTTGTCGGGAAACGATCTGATTCCCAAATCAGGCGCACGTCGTCAACGTCATACAATCCACGCGCAGCCATGCGCTCTACCACTTCTGATGCGACCGGGGCGGCATCGTAGTCACGAGCTACTACGCCCAGCATTGATTGATCGTGGCTGCCCGAAAAAGAAATTTCGTAGTCTTCACCCGGTACTATTCCAAGCTCCGGAAACAGTGCTCTGGGTGCCTGGTTGCCGGAATTAGAGGTGGGTGATGTGTGTGCAACCCGCTTGCCTTTGAGGTCTTTCATTTCAAAAATGTCAGAACTGCTGTGGGTGAAAACCTGCAAGGTATAGCCAAACTGACCCGTGTCTGAACCCATCAGCGCAAAGGGAACTGCACCGGCAAGGTTAACGGCGAAAGGTGTTGGGCCGGTGGAAAAGCCGGCGATGTGCAGGCGTCCACTGCGCATAGCTTCTACTTGGGCAGAATTGGATTGCACGGCGAAGAAGCGAACATCTTTACCGGTCACTTTTGCCAGGTGGTCAATGAAAGGCTGCCAGATATCCGAATAAATGGCCGGATCTTCAACGGGCGTGTAGGCAAAAATCAAGGTGTCGGGATTAACCCACTCCGACTCGTCTGTTGGCAAGTCGGCTACCATGTCGCCGTTTACATCGCAGTACATGGCATCGAGTGCACCTCGTTCACAGTCCGCCAGAGCAGGGCTGCTGAAAGCAAACAGCAAAGCCGACAGCTGCCAGGGTGACGGACGGCAAGGTGCCGGAGAACAGTTTTTTCTGCATATTCATTGAGATGCTCCACTGGAAACGGTCCCTGCATGAGAACTTCATGCCTTGAATTGAACACCCTGAGAGGACCCGTTCCGCCAGGTTGTTGTTATAAGATGTTCAATTGAACACTTATAGTCGCAGCAAAGCACCATTAGGCAAGGTACCTATGTTTGCAACGACAGTCTGCAATAAGAGCGTTCGGCGGAGAAGCCCCGGCGGAAGTGGTTCGATTGAATGCTCATGTGCTCTTTTAGGCGCGTGAGCATTGGCCAATGTGGTCTGCCAGGCCTGTGAATTGCGTATTATTTACCCTAAGCTTGCACTAATACATCGGCATAAAAGGTGGTTTGCAAAAGCGTATGTCTGACAAAGAGCTCCGTACAAAATCCGATAAACAATCGATTGACCAGTTTATCCACCAGGTTCGCAAGTTGCCTCAGCAAGGTGGAGGGCAGAATGGCGCGCAGGGCCGGCTGATTTTTACGCTGGATGCCACCGCCAGCAGAGAGGCTACCTGGGACCAGGCTTGCCACTTGCAGAGCGAGCTTTTTCTGGCGACCCGGGATTTGGGCGGCCTGGCTATTCAGCTTTGTTATTACCGCGGTTACGGGGAATTCAAGGCTACGGGGTTTGTTAACCAGACCAGCCAGCTGCTAAACCTGATGAATGGCGTATCCTGCCTGGGCGGCCGTACCCAGATTCACAGGGTTTTGGCGCACGCCCGAGCAGAAACCCGGTCAAAGGCCGTCAAGGCCGTGGTGTTTATTGGGGACTGTTGTGAGGAGCCGGTAGATGAGCTTTGCCATATTGCCGGTGAGCTGGGCATGCTGCGCACCCCGGTGTTTATGTTCCTGGAAGGTGGCGACACACACGCCAAGGCAGTTTTTCAGCAAGTGGCCAAACTGTCGGGCGGCGCCTATGCACCCTTTAACAGTAACAGCCCGCAAATGCTGAAGGATCTTATGGCCGCTGTTGCGGTCTATGCTTCCGGGGGAGCGAAAGCGCTGCAAGACTATTCCAGTCGCAGCTCACCAGAAGTCAGGCGCCTGACCCAGCAAATCCGTTAGCGCTTATTTCCATTAACCAGTGGGCCAACCGGCCCGAGGTATCCGAGTGCCATTAGTGCTTTTGATTGCTGTGATGACCGTTGTTGCCTGGTTCTGGCTGCGTAACCAACCGCCCGGCCAGCAAAAACCGGCCATCATCAAGCTGGTGGTGATTGCGGGTGTTGTGATGGTGGTTCTGATGGCCATCACCGGCCGCCTGCCGATCTTGTTTGCAGGGTTGGCTTTCCTGTTCCCTCTGTTACGGCGGGTTCTGCCTTCGCTATTGATGGGGCGCCTGTCGGGCATGATGGGAAGCGGCCAGGCGAAGGCAAAACCTGGCAACCAGTCCCATGTGTCCAGTGACATCCTCAAGATGACCCTGGATCACGACTCCGGAGATATGACCGGTGAAATAGTGAAGGGCCCTATGGCCGGGCGGGCGCTGGCGGATTTGGCCGAGAGTGAATTCATCGGGCTATTGCAGTACTGCCGGGACCAGGATGAGGACTCTGCCCGGCTTTTGGAAACCTATTTAGACCGCCGCTTCGGCGATTCCTGGCGTACTGACGATCCGACTGGCGATGACAGGGCCCAAAACGGCGAGCAGAACGGTGAGCGCGAAAGCTCGAACAGTAGCGGCACTCTGACCGACAGCGAAGCTCTGGATATTCTGGGGCTTCAGGAGGGCGCCAGCCGCGACGAAATTATTCAGGCCCACCGCAGAATGATGCAGAAAATGCACCCGGACCGCGGTGGAAGTAACTACCTGGCCGCCCGTGTTAATGAAGCCAAAGAGCGGTTGCTGAGCTAAGGCGCCGCTGAACCTGCTTCCACCCGCGCTAAAAATCCGCTTATGTCGTCAAACGCCTCTTCCGCCTCTGGTAACAGTGGCGTAAACATGTGCCAAACATGAACCATGTCGGGCCAGGTTTTCATTTCCACCGGCGAGCCGGCCTCTTGCGCCTTTGATACATACCGTTGGGCGTTTTCGTGCAGCAACTCCGATTCGCTGACGTGGATCAGTGTTGGCGGCAGATTGTGGAGCTTTCCCCGCAGGGGTGAGGCCATTGGGCTGGTGGGTAATATGCGAATGCCCAAAACCGTTCCCCACCACAGCAGCGGCGAGGGTATTCGCCCCAGTTTCTCAATGGTGGGCCCAAGCATGGCATCGGTTTTCAGGTTGGCTCTCTTGCTTAGTGACGTAAGCATGAGCTCGGTGGAGGGTGACAGGGCAATCGCGGCATTCGGTGATGGCAGATTCTGGTCTCGTATCCAGGCAATCAGGCCCAGAGTGTGACTGCCGCCGGCAGAGTCCCCGGCGATCACCACAAAATCAGCCGCAGACTTCCCATCCGGGCCGTTATCGAGCATCCAGCGGTAAGCCTGCTGGCAGTCGATAATACCGTCCAGATAACGGTTTTCCGGCATTAACCGGTAATCAACGGCGAATACGCAGGCATGGGCCAACCTAGACAAACGATCAGTGATTGCGCGATGGCTTTTGGGGCTGCCGGCGATCCAGGAACCGCCGTGAATGTAGAGAATTCGCCGATTGGGGTCTGATCCGGGTGCAATCACCCATTCCCCATTGGGTTCGCCATCTGCAGCGGGGCGGATATCCGAGACGAGTTTCAGACCGTCGCTCATGCTATCCATATGGCGCCGCAGGGCTTTTATCCGGGCGCGGCCACGGAGACCTTCAGTCGAGGCATGCATGCCCTTAATCTTTTCAAGCACTTGCTGCCGAGCCTCGCTTTGCGGCTGGTGAGTGGTGGTTGTGCTATCAGCACCAACATTGTTTTTTCGGCGCACAATGAACAGCACTGCAACCACCAGTGCGACCATCACTAGACCAAGCCACATCATTGCGAACCAGGCGATTCCGAAAATCATCTTTAAACCCCTGCGTAGTTTTAAGACAGCTCGTTTGTGAGCCGCCATGTTAGTTTACTCATGGTTCTTACAATGATCGCTCTAGCCTTGGTCCTGCTAGTTTTATCACTCTAGCATGGCTCTAATCAGCGTCTATAATTCTGGTTGCAGAGTGAGAAATTTCACGAAAAGCACCACTAAAAACGATCAGGCTGGGGCATTTCGAGAAAACACGCTGGCCCATTAAACCGTCAAACAGCGCCCGGGCGAATGATATATGGCTTATTTTAACAAACACTACCACAGCCCAGGCACGGCTCCCGGAACTCTGGTGACCATTCAAAAACCGGTAGCGCCGGTTACCATAAAGCTGATTGATTACACGGAGACCTCGGTTGAGGAGCACCAACTTGCGTCAGCGCGCGATTGCCAGCCATTTCTGGCCCGGGAGAGTAAAACCTGGATTCAGGTAAACGGGCATATCGATCCAGATACCCTTCGAGATTTTGGTGAACTGTTTGATCTTCACGACCTGGCGCTGGAGGACATCATCAACAGTGGCCAACGCCCCAAAATCGAACTGTATGACGACCAGATTTTCATCATCGCGACACTGCCCGTTTACGATGGCCAGAATCTGGAGCTGGTTCAGGTGAGCCTTTTCGTTGGAAAGAACTATCTGATCTGCTTTTGCCCTCTGGCGAATGACCCTTTTGAGCCGGTACGCAAGCGAATGCGACAACCCAACAACCGTCGCTTCGCTGACCGCGGGATTGATTATCTGCTGTATGCGCTGATGGATTTTATTATTGACGCCGGTTTTCCAGTATTGGAACAATTCGGCGGCGAACTTGAAGCGCTTGAGGAGGAGTTGCTGGAACGCCCGAGTCAGAAAACGCTGGCGTTATTGCATGAGCTTAAGCGCGAACTGCTGACCTTACGACGGGTGCTCTGGCCCCAGCGGGAACTGATCACAACGTTGATGCGGGGTGAAGACGAGCTGATTCTGGCAGACACCCTGGTGTATTTCAGGGACTGTTACGACCACAGCATTCAGATTATCGAATTATTGGAAAGCTTTCGCGATATGGCTGCCAGTATGCTAGATATCTACCTGTCCAGTATCAGCCAGCGCACCAATGAGACCATGAGGGTGTTGACGATCATCGCGACCATCTTTATTCCGCTGACGTTTTTGGTGGGTGTTTACGGCATGAATTTTGAACACCCGGGCAGCCCCTGGTCGATGCCAGAACTGGGCTGGTATTACGGTTACCCGATGGTCTGGGGCGTCATGATTCTAACCGTTCTGGGGTTGCTCTGGTTCTTCAAACGTCGGCACTGGATATAGCCGCTTGGGCTGGTTTTCATTTGCTATCAATACCTTGAACGGAGGCCTTCACGCAGCCCGCTTGGTGACCGTTCTGTTGTTCTGCGATCGCAGCCAACAGGTTGGATACGGCGTCTTCCACGTTGCCATTGTTCTCGATCACAAGGCAGTCTGAAGGGAGCTGCTGTTCCAGCTCCCGGGCACGGCGAATCCGCGCGTCGATCTGATCAGCGCATTCCCGGCCGCGCAGCATCAGGCGCTGTTGCAGCCGGTCCGGGTCGACACGGATCAGTACTGGAATAAGCGTGTCGCCATAATGCGCCCGAGCTTCATCGAGATAGCCGCGGGATCCATTCACCAGTACCTGGCCACCGCGAGTAAGCCACTGGTCGATCTCGCGGCCGATCCCGTAGCGGAAACCGTTGGCTGACCAGTGCATGGCAAAGGCATCTATGGCTACCCGTTGCTCGAACTCGGTGTCTGAAAGCCAGATATGGCGCTCGGTGCCGCCATCTGGCTTTCGGGTTATATAGCGGTGGGCCACAAGTGGCCTCATGTCATCTGTAGAGCCTTCCCGACAGCCTCGCAGTAGCGTGTCCTTACCCGCGCCTGACGCCCCCATAATGTAAAACAGGCGTCCCAACCCGGCCGCGAGCGGCTGTTTATTGTTTGATTCTGGCACCTTTCGCTCCTCAGTAGCGTCTCAATACACGCGTTTTCCGCTTCGCCAGACGTTTTGAATCACCGGCAGTTGATTTCTGGGTTCCACCAGCACCAGGTCCGCCCGTTTGCCGCGTTCGATCACGCCGCGGTCATGGAGGTTGGCGCAGCGCGCGGGGGTGATAGTGACGGTGGCAATGGCCCGAGCCATGTCATAGTCGTTGTCTTCCATGCAGGCCAGGCGAAATGCCGCGTGCAGCATGCTGGCGGGATAATAGTCTGAGGACAGTATATCGAGCACCCCGGCGGAGGCCAGCTCGGCCGCTGCAATGTTGCCAGAGTGGGAGCCTCCCCGCACAATATTGGGCGCACCCATCAATACCCGCAACCCTTGGTCATGGGAGGCTTTTGCCGCTTCCCGGGTGGTGGGAAATTCCGCAATACGCATACCCAATGCTGCCGACTCTGCAACGTGGTCGAGGGTCGCGTCATCATGGCTTGCCAGCGGGATGCCTCTGGCCTGGCAGATGGCGACTATGGCTTTGCGGTTTCGGTCGCTGTGCAGCAGAGCAGATTCCTTGCGCTTGTGCGTGAAGGCGTCCATTTCAGCGTCGCTGAGGTTGTGCTTGCCCTTGTAATACTGCCGGTACTTGTCTTCCCGAACAAATTGACGCTGCCCTGGTGTGTGGTCCATGACTGAAACAAGCTGGAGCAGGGGATGATCAACCAGGTCTTCGAACAGTTGCAGGGTTTCGCCAAAACTGACTTCGCAGCGCAAGTGCAGCAGGTGATCCGCCCGCAACATGCCCGCATCACGTGTTTCCGACAGAGCGTCGATGAGGGTCCTGAGGTGGGTCAGGCGGTTGCTGTCATCAACAATATCACCGACGGACAACGCGTCGAATACCGTGGTTATGCCAGACGATACAATATGGGCGTCGTGGGTGAGCACGGCCGGGTGGCTGGGCCAGATAACGCCCGGCCGTGGCGAAAAGTGCTTTTCAAGGTTGTCTGTATGCAGCTCCACCAGTCCCGGAATCAGGTAGGCTCCCTGGCAATCCTGGGCTTTGGCTGCCCGGGTGTTCCCCCGATCTATAGCACTGATCAAACCATTCCGGACTTTGAGTGTGCCGGTAAAGACTTCGTTTTCAGTCACAATACGGGCGTTGGTGAGCAGTAATTCACTGCTTTCAAGCTGCGGCCGTTCCAGTGTCAGGTCCATGGTGCTCATGCTGCTTCCTCTTTTACGGGGCTGGTCAGGGGTATTCGGCGGTCGGCCAGCTGGTCGCGTAGCCCGGCGTCGTGGAAAATTCCTACAATAGCCGCACCGCGTTCCCGGGCCTGCTTGATAAGTGACACCACAACAGCGCAGTTGTCTGCGTCCAGAGAAGCCGTAGGTTCGTCCAGCAAAAGGATGGGGTAATCAACCACAAAGCCCCGGGCGATATTGACCCGTTGTTGCTCGCCGCCGGAAAAGGTTGAGGGAGCCAGGTGCCAGAGCGTCTTGGGTATGTTCAGTTGGCGCAGCAATCCGGAGGCTTTTTCGCGACAGGTCTCCCGGTCTACGCCCAGGGCCCTTAGCGGTTCCATCACCACTTCGAGGGTCGATACCCGGGGAATAACCCGCAGGAATTGGCTGACATAGCCCAGGGTTTGGCGCCGGATGGTCAGAATCTGCCTCGGTGTTGCTGTGACCAGATCGGTAAGCTCGCCCTGGTGCCGAACATGAAGTTGACCGGACTGGGGCTTATAGTTGGCGTAAAGCGAACGCAAAAGAGTACTTTTGCCGGACCCGGAGCGCCCGTCCAGCACGACGCATTCGCCAGCGTTCACGTTAAAGGACACATCCGTGAGGACGGGGTAGGAAACACCACCCTGATTGTGCAGGGTGAATCGTTTGTTCAGGTCGGTAACCTGGATCATGACCGTCATTGCAGTTCTCCAGCTCGATCACAGTGCGGTGTCACGGGGTCAACACCGAAGACACCAGCAACTGACTGTAAGGGTGTTGTGGGTCGTCCAGTATCTGGTCGGTAAGGCCCTGCTCAACCACCTTGCCGCCACGCATGACCATGAGCCGGTGGGATAACAATCGGGCAACAGCAAGGTCATGTGTTACCAGCACAACAGACAGGCCCAGGTCTACTACCAGGTTACGCAGCATATCCAGCAGGCGGGCCTGAACCGAGACATCCAGCCCACCGGTGGGCTCATCCATGAAAACCAGTCGCGGCTGGGTGACCAGATTGCGGGCAATCTGAAGGCGCTGCTGCATGCCTCCGGAAAACGTGCGAGGCAGGTCATCAATACGGGCGGTATCAATCTCTACTTCTCGTAGCCAGGCTTCCCCCGTTGAACGCAGGGTGCCGTAATGACGTTCCCCGATGGCCATCAAGCGCTCGCCAATATTGGCGCCGGCGCTTACGCCCATCCGCAGGCCATCCCGTGGATGCTGGTGAACAATCCCCCAGTCGGTGCGCAGCAGAAGCCGGCGCTGGCTCTCGGTAATATCGTAGATGTCGAGTTTGTCGCCCTGTTTGCCTGTGTACTCAATCTGTCCGGAATCTGGTGTCAGCATTCCAGAGAGGCATTGCAGTAGCGTGGTTTTGCCAGAGCCGGACTCGCCCACTATTCCCAGTACTTCGCCGGGCCAAAGTTCAAAGTCGACGCCATCCACGCCTTTGCCGGGGGCGTAGAGTTTGCGCAGATCGTTTACCTTCAGCAGGGGCTCGGCCAAGCCCTCTTGTGTCATGGCGATTGCCGCGTTCGTCATACAGCCTCCTGACGGGCGCCGGTCTCGAAGCGCTGGTTGCAATAGTCAGTGTCAGAACAGATGAAAATGCGCCCGCCCTCATCGTCGGTCACCACTTCATCCAGGAAGGAATGGTCCGATCCGCAAAACTCGCAGGTTTGGTCCCAACCCTGGATCTCAAAGGGGTGATCCTCGAAATCGAGACTTTCAACACGGGTGAACGGCGGGATGGCGTAGATGCGTTTCTCCCGGCCAGCGCCGAACAGTTGCAGCGCCGGGTTGCCGTGCATCTTTGGGTTATCAAATTTGGGTATGGGCGACGGGTCCATCACATAGTGGCCGTTGACCTTGACCGGATAGGCGTAGGTGGTGGCGATGTGCCCGAAGCGCGCAATGTCCTCATACAGCTTGACGTGCATCACCCCGTATTCCTGCAGTGCGTGCATTTTGCGGGTCTCGGTTTCCCGCGGCTCGATAAAGCGCAGAGGGTCGGGAATCGGTACCTGATAGACCAGTATCTGGCCGTGGCTGAGCGGCATCTCCGGTATCCGGTGACGGGTCTGGATAACACTCGCTTCACGGGTAGATTCTGTGGTGGCAACGCCGGCTGTGCGGGCAAAAAAGCGCCTGATGCTGACCGCATTGGTGGTGTCGTCTGCGCCCTGGTCGATCACTTTGAGAACGTCATCCTGACCGATAATAGTGGCCGTGACCTGCATGCCACCGGTGCCCCAACCATAGGGCAACGGCATCTCGCGTCCGCCGAAGGGTACCTGGTACCCGGGCACCGCCACGGCTTTCAGCAGGCATCGGCGAATCATCCGTTTGGTCTGCTCGTCTAGGTAGGCGAAGTTATAGCCGGTGCTGTTACTTTGGCTGTCATTCTGGCCGTCACTCTGGCTGTCATCCGGGTTGCCAGGGTTGTGGTTAAGAGCTGCGCTGGTCATGCCTGTTTCACCTCACGGTGTTGTTCGTTGTCCATGCTCGGCTCATCTTGGTTGCCGGGTTTGGATGTGGTGTTCACTTTTGGGCCCTGGTGGCCTGATTTGCGTTGTTCAAACTCTTTCCGGAGTCGTCGCAGCAATACCAGCTCAGACTGAAAATCAACGTAGTGGGGTAGCTTCAGATGAGACACGAAACCCGAGGAGTCGAGGTTGTCGCAGTGGGCGAGAACAAACTCCTCGTCTTGCGCCGGCGAGACCACGTCCTCACCCAGTTCCCGCGCCCGCAGCGCGCGATCCACCAGCGCCATCGCCAGTGCCTTGCGCTCGGAATTGCCAAACGCCAGGCCGTAGCCACGGGTGAAGCGTGGTGCCTCGGTTTCGGTGCCGATAAACTGGTTGATCATGTCGCATTCGCTAACCTGGATGTCACCGACAATAACGGGAAAGCCCAGTTCTTCCGGCGCGATTTCCACCGCCACTTCGCCTTGGCGGATTTCCCCTGCAAACGGGTGATTACGGCCGTAACCGCGCTGGGTAGAATAGGCGAGTGCCAGCAGGAATCCCTCGTCGCCGCGGGCCAGGGCTTGTAGGCGCAGGTCCCGGCCAGCGGGATAGTCCAGTGGCTGGCGGGTAAGATCGGCAGGCGCTTCTGACTCGGCTGAAGCGTCGGATTGAATGCGACCGCTATTGGCCAGTGGGCTTTCAATCAGCCCCTCGCTGTTGAGGAAATCCAGTACCCGCGGGCAGTCTTCCACCGTTTCGTCGCCGGAGGGTGTTGTTGAGCCCCGCTCACCATTGGCCAGCAACGTAAAATCCAGCAATCGATGGGTGTAATCGTAGGTGGGGCCTAACACCTGACCGCCAGGCAGATCCTTGTAGGCGGCGGAAATCCGGCGCCGGATAGCCATGGTGTTGGTTTCCATTGGCACAGACGCGAGGAAGCGCGGCAGAGTCGTGCGATAGGCCCGCAGAAGGAATATGGCCTCAATAACATCGCCGCTGGCCTGCTTGAGTGCCAGTGCTGCAAGTTCCGGGTCGTAAAGAGAGCCTTCGGCCATCACTCGGTCTACCGCGAGCCCCATTTGTTGGCGAATCTGGGCAACGCTCAGTTCCGGTATCGAGGTGTCGCCGCGGCGGGTTTCGTCGAGCCAGCTGTGGGCCTGATCGATGGCTTTTTCGCCGCCTTTGACAGCTACGTACATGCTATATCTCCACTCGGGTGGTGCGTGGCAGACCCATCAGGGCCGTTCCGGCGGTGAACAGAAGGTCAACTCCACAAGGAAAGCGACTGCAATTATCAGCCAGCATGCCAGGCCAACGCGGGTCCAGGCCGGCGATGCCGACCTTGCGTACGCCATCGATCCCCGGGCCATGCAGGGCCCAGGTGCTGGCTGCATCCAGGTTTTCCACCTGCACGATCACCGTGGTGGAACGGTCTGGGTATTCATGGCTGCCTTGGGCAAAATGGGTCAGATCGCCGTCGAAATCCGGTGATATCAGGGCAAACTCTGCCTGGCCCGGTTCGTCCACAAGGCGACAGCCACAGTGAAAACGCAGCGCGCTCACCAGGGCATCGGTTCGTAAGACCGGCGCAATCCACAAGGGTGTTTCCGCGTCCAGAAGTGCCAGGCAAAGCTGGTATGAAGCAATGTTTGCGCCTTCAGGCGCTGGGCTTTCCGTCACGTTTTGCACGGTTCCGGGCTCAGAGAGCGCGGTGAGCGCGCGACGAAACACCTGTTGTGACTGATGTACCGGATCGTCGAATCCGGCGCAAAGTCCGGCTAGTGAGAATGTTGTGGAGAAGGTTGTGGAGAGTGCTGGTGAGAGCCCCGGCATTGCGGGTGGGTGAATCTCGTTTGTCGCGGTCATCGGCTAGCTCCCTCTTACCATGGTCATGAAGTTAACTTTGGTTGTGGCGGCTTTGCGGGAGACCTCTTCACGGCGTGCCAGCCACTGCTCGTGCAGTGGCTGTATCAATGCAGGGCCGTGCTTGCCGCTGTTTTCGCACATCAGGCCGTCGAACAGTGCCGCCAGTTCAGCGTGGCGCCGGCTGCGGCCAGTAACATAGCCAAAGCCCTGTGCACCGCCACCCAGTTCTACTACACATCGGGTAAGCGTTATTTCGCCGAGATTAAAGGGCGAACCGGTGCCTCCGGTGCGGCCACGCACCATAGCCATGCCAATTTCCGGTTTACGCAGGTGGCGGAAAGTCGGTCGATTTGGCAGGTTTTGCCAGTAAGTCTCCAAGTCACTCAGGTCAGCTCTTGCCAATACCGACATCCAATATTGACGATTAGCGACTTCGGACGTGAAATCCGTAGTTTGTGAAGAGTTCTGTGAAGAGTTCTGTGAAAAGGTCTGCGCATTATTCATGGGGCGCTCTCTCCTGTGGGTAGGTCGGTTGTTTAAATAAAGCGCTTGCGGATCCACTGAGACGTAATATCCAGTGAGGTCACAACCAGGATAATGATGATCATCACCGCGCAGGTTTGAGCGAACTGGAAGCCGCGCATGCTTTCCCAGAGAATCACGCCGATGCCACCGGCACCCACCATGCCCACAACCGTGGCGGAGCGGACATTGGACTCGAACCGGTATAGTGAATAGGAAATCCACAACGGCAGAACCTGCGGGATCACGCCGTAAATGATTTCCTGCAGACCGCTGGCTCCAGTGGCCCGGACACCTTCTACCGGCCCCGGGTCAATGGCCTCCACAGCTTCGGAAAACAGTTTTGCCAGCACCCCGGTGGTGTGGATAAACAACGCCATGACCCCGGCGAACGGCCCCAGCCCCACAGCGACCACAAACAGCATGGCAAAGACCATCTCGTTGATGGCGCGGAACGAATCCATCAGGCGACGAACCGGCTGGCAGATCCACCAGGGCACCAGATTTTCCGAGGACATGATTCCGAAAGGGATGGCCAGAATGACGGCCATCACGGTGCCCCAGATCGCAATCTGTACGGTTGTGACCATCTCGCTTAGATAGAGCCGCCAATCATGGAAATCGGGCGGGAAAAAATCGGCGGCGAATACGGCCATGTTGTTCCCGTCGGCAATCAAAGCCGCCGGATTCATTTCGGCGCCCTCCCAGGCCCAGACCAGAACCGCGCCGGTGATGCCCCAGCCCAGCAAGGCCGCCCAGTTCCGTGAAAGCAGATTGTTTTGGCCTTCGGGAAGATGTGAGTGTGTTGATGCGCTATGCATGAGAGCTGCCTGTCGCGCTTATGTCTGGGGGTGCCGGGGTCGTCTCTGGCGCAAAAAGGGCTGGCGTCATAAGCCAGCCCCGGGGCTTATCAGTTGGACTCTTCGCGGGCAGCGTCCAGCGCTGCAAGCCGACGATCCAGACCGGCCAGCTGGGCTTCGATGTCAGCCAGCTTTTCGGTCTTTTCCTGTGCTGAGTAATGGCTGTCGTTCTCGATGACCGCTTTTTGCTTGAACATTTCGAGTTGACGAATGGGGATCAGCTGGTCATTGCTGGAAGCACGGAAGGGCGCCCACCCGAGATCGGCCAGGATTTTCAATTCTTTTTCGTCGCCGGTAGTGCCGTAGCTCATCAGAAAGTCGTAGACCTTCTGTTTGGTTTGTGCCGGCAAGTTTTTGCGCCAAACCAGCGGGTCAGACGGAATCAGCGGTGATTTCCAGATTACTTTGAGGTTGTCCGCTTTTTCCGGAAAGTTGAGCTGCAACCGTGCCATTCCCTCGGTATTGAAGGTGGCCACGTCTACCTGTTTGTTCGCCACTGCCATGGCGTTGGTTTCATGGCTCGAGTTCAGAGTGCGTTTGAAGGCTTTTTTGGGATTGACGTCGTTTTTGGCGAAAATGTAGTAGCTGGGTACCAGAAAACCGGAGGTGGAGTTCGGGTCGCCATTACCGAACGTAAGGTCTTTGGCGTTAGCGAGCATATCCTCGACCGTATTCAGGTTGGTGCTGTCTTTGTGGACGATCATCAGGCTCCAGTAGCCGGGTGAGCCGTCCGCGGCGACGGTCTGAACCACAACTTCCCCACCGGCACGGTCAACAGCTTCCATGGCTGACTTGTTGCCGTGCCAGGCAATATCGACCTTGTCGAAGCGCATACCCTGGATGATGCCGGCATAATCCGGTGCAAAGAAACCTTTCACCTCCATGTCCAGCTTTGCCGACATGTCTTCAAGAAAAGGTTCCCAGACGCCTTTCAGATTGCTGGAAGATTCGGTCGAAATGATGCCAAAATTGAGCGCCTTCAGTTCTTCTGCCTGCAAGCCGGCTGCGCCTGCTGTGACTGCGGCCGCCAGGGTCATGCGGCCTATCCATTGTTTCAACATAATTGTTTCCTGTGGTGTTTGAATGTTGGTGAAAATACCGGGCCGTTTTCCGGTCAGCCGGTGGCTGCCAGGGCAAATCCTTTGGCGGGTGTGGGGGTTTTTCGGTTCTTGACCGGTTCGCCGTCAATGTCGAAAGAGGTGGTACCGTAAATACTGGCCAGCACCGCAGGAGTCAGATTCGCAGATGGTCCGTCATACACTATTTCGCCGGCCTTCAGTGCTACCGCCCGGTGGCAAAATTCGCGGGCGTAATCGACTTGATGAAGTGTGACCACAACGGTGCGGCCGTCCTGATTATTAATATCCGCAAGAATTTCCATGACTCGGCGGGCTGATTCAGGATCCAGAGAAGCGATGGGTTCGTCGGCAAGAATCACTTCGGCTTTCTGGGTGAGTGTGCGGGCGATGGCAACCCGTTGCTGCTGGCCACCAGACAGGCAGGATGCCCGCTGGGTTGCCCAGAGATCCATTCCGACGCGGTTCAGGCATTTCAGGGCCAGGGCTTTTTCTTCGGCATTGAACAAACCGAGGCATCCACGCCAACCGGGCACGCGGCCCAGGGCGCCAGTGAGCACATTGGTCATTACCTTCATGCGGCCCACAAGGTTGAACTGCTGAAAGATATAGCCTATGCGTGCCCGCGTTCTTCGGACGTCCGGTGACAGCCGTCCGTTGCATTGCACGGTTTGTCCCAGTACGCGAATTTTGCCGCTGTCTTCATCGCCGCAGCTCAGCCCGGCCAGGTGGCGCAGGAGTGTGGATTTACCGGAACCGGAGGGGCCGATAAGGGCCACCATCTCGCCGGATTCAATGGAAAGGTTGATGTTCCTGAGGGCTTTATCCTTGCGTTTGTTCTTACCAAACGTCTTTGATAAACCTTGAACCTGAATTTCGGGCTCCATAAATCGCCTACCCTGTCGTGTTTCCAACGTGTGTAGGCAGTGTCTCTGGCGGCTGTGACGATTCGATGTCGTTTAGATGTCATTCTGATGAAAAACAGTTGAAAGTTTTAAGACGGGAGTTTGAAATCTGCCCGATCCCCATCCAGGGCAACCTTTATACGATTGGGCAAATCCGGGTTGGTGCTCTGGCGCCAGTTATCCAGCTCGTGGCTGATGTGGATGAGCCACGCCCGGGCAGGGTCTACGGCTTCAATGCAATCCAGAGCCATGGTCCAGTCGTTATGACCTTTTGGTTGATCAGACGGCGGGAATGAGCAGTCTATTGCCAGACCATCAGGCTTCATTGTTTGTAAAAAGCTCTGGGTATCATGGGGCAGGCCCCGGGTATCGGTCAGATAGGCAAACGTGGGGCCACCCGTAACTTCGAAGAGGTAGCCAAAGGTGGGCTTCGAGTGGATCAACGGCACAGGCGTGACCTTTAACCCCCCGATTTCAAATGCAGAGAAGGCTTTTTGAGGGCTGAAATCCAGTATGCCAGGATGACGGAACAGATCGGCGCAGCCGTCAGGGTCAGGGGGCATGAACACGGGGATACTCGGCCCCTTGCCCCAGCGCAGGTGAAACAGCCCCTGAACATGATCAGGGTGGAAATGCGTCAGCACAATGGCATCAAGCTCGCAGGGAGTGAAGCGTTTGTGCAGATCCATCAGGCCGCCATCGATCAGAATGCGGGTGGTTCCGGATTCGATTAGGGCGGAGCAGGGCTCGCGCGCAAAGGCCGCGTTCGTTTTGGCGACGGAACAGGCCGCGCAACGACAACCGTAAAGTGGCACGCCACCGGCAGCGCCCGTTCCTAAAAAGGTTATCCGCATCGGGTGCTCCCGGAAGGGGTTGGGTCCAGACAGGCCCTGTTAGTTACCAGACACTTGAATGAGCGTTGATGGTAACCCTTCAGAGTTAAACAAATGTGACAATCAGAAACAGGTGTTTGTCATTACTGTTGCTCAACATCCTCCACGGAGGCCACTTCGGTCTTTAAGAGCGCGCGGCTGAATTCCCTGAGCATGAAAGGGCGGAAGCTTGCCATGCTGGGGCCATCCTGATTCAAGTCTGGTTTTGCACCCGGTTGAAAGCCGAGCAATCCACCGCCTCTGCTTCCAGTCGCCAGAAATGGCGCAAGTAATTCCGGATTGCCGCTGATCACGTGAACAATAACGTCCCGGCTGACGCCTTCGCCGGTCACCAGCGGTGCCGGCTGGTGATCGCCTAACAGCACCAGCAGGGTATTCTCATCCACATGGCGCGTTGCATAGCCTGTCGCCACATTCAACGCGTAATCGATAGCGAGGGCGTAGTGTTCACGAACTCGATCAGGCTCCCGCCACAGGCTGGCAGGTGTTTCGCCGGCGCCTTTCCATTGATTGAACACCGTGCCGTTGCCAACACTGTCCCAATCGTCCAGCACCGGTAAAATGGGCACCCAGGGAGCATGGCTGCTAATCAGAGCGACTTCTGCAAACATCGGCCCAGCGGCCGGTTCACGAACGCTCCGCTGAAACCAGGACCAGGTGTACTGATCCGGCATGGTCACCCAGTTAAACGCAGGTCCCTGATAATCCATGGTGGTGGATTCGTAGATACGGTTGTAGCCAAATGCCTGGCCTTCTGGCCAGTCTTCGGTAATAGCCGGCATGACCGCCACCGTGTCATGGCCGGTTTCCGCCATATCGTCTATCAGTGTGGGGTAGTCGCTGGCTAGCAAAATCTCGTAATCCAGCTGGGTATCGGTCCACTGGCCACTTAACAACGTGGCGTGCGCCAGCCAGGATTGCCCGCCTTGTACCGGCGATCGCAAACGGCCAGACACCATATGCAGGCCCGCTGCGCTAACAGCGGCTTCCATTTTGTCGAGGCGGGGGCCAATAAGGTGCTGAAAGCGGTCGTCTGCAAGGCTGGAGATACCGTAGGATTCGATAAACCCAAAAATCACATCGGTGCTGGCCAGGCCGGGTAGCGCCACAGGCTTTCCTGCCGCCGGATCGTTCGCCAAACTCTGGCTGAACTCAGCCGTTGACTGACGGGTGTCGACAGCCAACTGTATCTGGGCAGTTGTTAGCTGCGCAGCGCTTAGGCTTACCACCGACTGAGGCACAAACGACACCGCCACCACCAGTAACCCGGTGGCAAAAACCGTTTTACCAAAACTGGAGTGCAGGCCTCCGGCAAGGCGGCTTAGCAGTTTGCTTACCCAGAATGCCAGACCGCAAAACGCCAGCAGTAAAGCCAGCAGTATCAGCAAGGAAAGGCCGGTACCGAGGTTGCCTAGTATCAGATCGACCACAGAGCCGACCACTCCCAGCTCCAGATAAAGGTTGAGCCCACGCCCGAGACTTTGGCGAACCAGCAGGTCGCTTAGCGTAAACAACGCAAGCACGGCGTATAGCGTACCCACCACGCAGGCCAGCACCCGGGTAAATAAAGATGGCGACAATAGGCTAAACACCGCACAGACCATTAGCGCCTCGGCGGCAACCCAGGGAATCCACGGGTAACGCGGCAACAGTAACGCCAGTAACAGACCATTGAACAGCAACAAAGTGAGCGCAAAACGCTTCAAAAGGGGGCTTCCTTTAAGAGAGGGCGCCCGCCGGTGGGATGCCCTTTTTCGATATCGGCAGAAAAGCAGATACGCACGGGACGGGGTTTTTGGATTGCCAGGCGTGTAAAATGTGGCTCAAGTATTTAGCGCGCATGGCGCATAGCCATTAGCCGGCTGTACGATACTGTAAAATAAGACCAACGATTTCATGATCACTTTTCGTTGATGCCAGAGAATCATTCAAGGATGTTCTTTGGGGCAAGTGAATGTTGAATTTGGAACGTAAAATACTTTGCACTTGGCCATCAACAGCTGGGTCAAAGTCTTTTCCAACGTAAACACGAATGCGCTGATAAATAAATTCTTTATTGGCCATTAAAATCACTTCTGTTATTTAGCATTAAAGTGTTTTCCAATCTTTTGTTGAGAAACCTGAGCAGGGTGTTTTCGAATAATGACAAGCGCAATTCCGCCGAGAATGGCGCCCGAAGCCAGCGCCAATCGCAAGGTTATAGATTCATCCAGAAAAACAATACCGCCTGCGGCTGCAATCACGGGAACACTGAGCTGTATGATCGCCGCGTTCGTGGCTTTTAGCATGGGCATTGCCATGTACCATACAACATACCCCAGCCCGGACGTGAGCGCACCTGAGATAATTGCGTACCAGATGCCCGCAACATCCAAAGAAAGCCGGCTCAGCATGAAAATACTTAAAACGACCGTAAAGGCAAGGGCGCGCGTAAAGTTCCCGGCGCTTATGCGAACGGGGTCGCCTACACCTCTCCCGCGCAGAGAATAAACACCCCAGCAAACTCCGGCTCCCAGCATCAACAGGGAACTGGCCAATGGAGGTGTGGTTGACAAACCAGGCAAAAACAACAGCAATAGCCCGCCGAAAGCGAGCGCAAGGCCGGCTAATTGCAGCTTGAGCAGGCGTTCTCCCACCCACAAACCGTAAACAATCATGGTGACTTGAACTGCGCCGAACAACAGCAGTGCGCCCGTGGCCGTGGGCAAGCTCACATAGGCAAATGAAAAACCCGCCGCGTAGGCAAACAAAGCCGCAGCAGACCACCAGCTTCCGCTGCCGCCGCTGGGCCGGCTGCTGATCCGCACGGCCAGCAACAGAACAATCGCACCCGAAATCAAACGGATCGCCGTAAAGCTCGCAGCATCAATATCTGTGTGTTTCAGTGCCATCCGGGCCAGCACCGAATTGCTTGCAAAGGCAATCATGGCGAGGGTTGTCAGAATGATTATTCGCATAAGAAACACTCTATCTGACCGCGAATGAGCTTGGTGGGTTCGTTATACTTGCTTGTGGCTGCCATCACACATTGGCTGCGATGCTGTTGATTTGCAGCCGCAAAAAAATACCTTTTTGGTTTCTGATGCCACGTATTTCACGGGTCTGAAATCTGAGCCACTGTGAGAACCGTCGCAAAAAGGCTGCTTTGCACTTTTACCACAAGCACACCAAAAGTAATTTTTGCCAGATTCCACGTCCACTGCGTAGGGTGTATCAGATGCTCGAATGGCTTTTGTCATCATTATTCTCTCTCAATTATCGAATGGACACAGCGCAAACAGTTTACACCAATACCTGCCGCGTATTAGCAATGTAGTGATGGATCTGGCGCTCAACTTTGGCGCCAATCATGACGTCTGGGCGACGACCGTTAGGGCAGGGCATACTGGGTGTTGTGCCAAATAACCGGCAGATTAAAGGGCGCTCTCCGTACACCGTGCAACCATTGGGGCCCAGGTGCACACAGCTAAGGTCACCGAGTGCGGCTTCATGTTCGGCATCTGTTTTTACAGGCAGGCGCGATATTTCTTCCGAAGACGTCGTCACCGGCCCGCAACAATCGTGACAACCCGCCACACACTCGAACGATGGAATCTGCTCGCGCAGACGCGCGATAATATCTCGATTTTTGTACATCTATACCCGCCATTTACCTTAAACATAAACTGTGGTTCAAAAGCCCGATGTGGTTCCAAAAGACCCTTCTACCGATATAGCGCGCAGATTTTGTTGCCCGAGGGGTCTCTTAAATAGGCAATGTATAAGTTGGCTCCCCCGCGAAGCCCGGGTGGGTTTTCGCATGATGTGCCACCTTTGGCAATGCCGGCAGAGTGCCAGGCATCGACTGTTGCGGAATTTTCTGCGGAAAAGCCGATGGTGGTGCCGTTACCATGACAAGCGGGTGCGCCATCAATCGGTTTTCCTATCGCAAAGGTGCCGCTGTTCGTTCTGTAAAAGCAGCGCCCTTTGTCATCCACCAGACCTGGCTCGTATCCTAGAGCGCCAAGAATTGCATCGTAAAAGATCTTTGATTCCTGAGCATCGTTTGCACCCACCATAATGTGACTGAACATGCTTACTCCCTTTATAAAATGCGAATGGTTTGTAATGGGCTGTTGCCCAGGGCTGAGGTATTGTCGGGGGAAAGCGAAGACGTAACAAGCCGAGATTCATCCGCCGCTATATTGGGCATCATTGCGCGCAAGCCATTATTCTTTTAAAAGGATATAAAACACGAAGCGAGGTTAGCGAGGCACTTTACCAGGACCACCGGATGCACCCGGTTTTTCACAGGCCCCCTTCAAGGAGCCTGTGTTCCTCCCATTTCAGATTCAGAAGTTAAAGCCAATACCGGCACTGTACGCCCAGGCGCCATCGTCGAAGTTATCGTTAGCTTCGCTCGCACTATCAAAGAATACTTGATACTCCGCCTGAACCGTAATGAAGGTTTTGGGCATAACGTAGTACTTCACGCCGGCTTCTGGCCCAGCAAAGAAGGTCTCATCGACACCGTCTCCATAGATGCCGCCAATGTTTGCACCAATAAATGGCTGCCAGTTACCCGCATCAAAATGATAGTCGGTGAACACCCGGGTTGCGCCGCTCCAACTAGAATCATTTTCGCTGTCCGCAAAGCCAACACTTTGGCGAAGACCAAAAGCGTGCGGTCAGAGTAAAATTTACCCAGATCAAAGCTGACACTGCTTGTATTGTTATCAAAGTCCGAATCGCTTGCCCCTGAACCCGTAAGAGTAAAGAGACGATCTCCGGCCTCAGGTCCAGCTAATGCTAACGCCGGCGATACGGCCAGACAAAGAACAGCCACAGAATTTTTCCATTGCATAGCGCTTACTCCTGCATGATTCGGCAGCATGTAACCAAAATGGCAGACCACCGAATATTAACGAACACTATGAGCGTAGAGCAGACTCGAACGGTTGGTGATCGCTTAGCAGCTTTTGTAATGTCTGGCGCAGATGTCTGTCACAAATATACATATTTAGAGTTGCTACGGGTTGGCGTGTTTATACTCTCGCCCAATATGTACTTTGAGATTTAAAAAGCCTTAGCTTGCAGCACTCTTAATTATTTGTTTTTAAGGTTTATTTTGACGTTACTGATAATTTCATTGAGGGCAAGTGCCATGAAAAGCGACGTATTATTATAGGGTTATAAGCAGTTCTTCCGGTGGTTTCTAGTGTTTTTATGGAACACATTCAGAGTAAATAAGGGCTAATTGCGATAAAAAGATGAAAAAATTTTAATCAAAAACGCTCGAATTTTAAATCATCAGGTCTTTCTCATGAACGCCTGAGACATCAACTTCGCATCTCGCTTTGACGCATGGGCATTGCGTCAATTTTCAGGAATATTGCCTTTAAGTTCGCACGGTCTAAGCGCAACTTTACGCCACCGTCTTTACCAATCAAAACCACCTGGCCCGGCCCATGCCCATAATGCTCTCGCGTGTGGGTTAATAAACCCTCTGACAACTCGCCCGTGTAGTTAGTGAACGTGCGATTTCCTTTGAACATGAACCAAACAATGCCCCGGTCTTTGATTTCAGATGTCCTGTTTTCAAAAATGGTTAAAACATCGCCGTCGTTCTGAACGTTATCAATGATGATAACCCTATTTTTCCACTGCAGGCCGGTGAAGTCAGTAACCATAGGTGACTCCTTAACTTGTGCATTTTTTCGTGCGTTATCTTGTGCGTTGCCCTGCGCGGACATACTGAAAAAAAGAAAAACCAGTAACGAAAAGCCCGCGATCGACGCAACAATGACTTTTAAATAGACCAGAATTTTTTTCTGAACAGTGGGGTCAGGCTTTTTAGAGAAACCGAAGTAATTCGCACCGAACAGACCAACCCCACAACTCTCGCAATAGTTTTTCGAGTATGAAATTCTTAGCGCTGAAGGCTTGAATACTTTCCGGCAACTATAGCAGCTAGGCATAGTGATCACCGATTCCTTGAAGTCATAACGTTACCCGTATGTGCTTACGTTCAGAGCGAATCTCGAACTCTATTCAGGGCTTTTTGGTGGAATAATCGGTGTCGGCGAAAACCTCTGAAAGAATCGCTTGCTCAATATAACTACGTTGCCCCGGTTTGGCTGGCAGCCTGACGGTGAGGTGAATCTCGCTGGCTACCGGAACCTGAATGGTCACCCGTGGGTCTACAGAAGGCACTTCCAGGCCCCGCGAAACGCCAACTTTATTCATATATTTGCGTACAGATTCCAGATAGGGCTCGCAATGGCGGTTGGCCGAAGCCAGCAGTGCTTTCTGGGCGGCATGCCAGTCGTCCTCTCGCTTGAAGGGCACGGTAAAAACATGAAAATCCCAGTGGTCGGTAAAACTTTCGTTGATAACTGGCTCAGACAAAAACAAGGCATTGGGTATAACGATCATCCGCCCGGTGCGCTGGTGGGCTGTTTTGCCAGGGCCCACTTCAAGCACCGTCGTGGCCAGTAAGGTCTGATCGATGACATCGCCCCGGAAATCCTTGACCTGAATGCGATCGCCCAGATTGAAAGAGCCGGCACCACTTTTTAATATCGCGCCGGAAATACAAAGAATCAATTCTTTGGTGGCGACCACAAAAGCGACCGCGATAGCGACGATGGACAGGGCCAGGGATCGGATCTGGTCGCCCCAGATCAGCGCCAGACCCAGTATTCCCAATAACAGGAAACCGTTGCGAAAATTCATCAGCAGCCGGCCCCGCAACTCCGACGACGCAACGTGCCGACGAATAAAGCGGGCTGTCAGCGTCCGCAGAATAACGATGGCCAGCAACAGCAAACCAGTGCTGATCAGCAGCCGCCAAATAGCGTCGGGCAACGAAAAATTCTGAGGCATCAACGCCATAGTTTCGAGCATATTTCAGTCTCATGACAGGTAAATCAAAGGGGTATTGTCGGGGCAAAACGAAAACGTAACAAGCCGGGATTCACTGCTCGTTCTGTCTCCCTGTTATAGTCAGATTTTCAACGCTGAAACCGGAGTGCGACATGACGCAGAGTTTGGAGCTGTCCGGGCAGATAGAGCATATCCGCAAATTGACACCCCTGGGTGCCGCCGAAAAGCTGATCGGCCTGCCGGCGGACGACAGACTGAATGCACAGGATAGTGCCAAACCCGGGCTACCTGGTCGGCATAGTCTTTCCAGCAGAACGACTTTTCTGACCGCAGGCGCTGTTTTAGTGTTTCCAGTGCCTCAGGTTGCCCTACCACCGAGGCTGGCAGGTACACCAGGCTCTGCAACAGTTGCTGGCGAGTACTCGCCGGCAAATTGTAATCCGACTCAACATACGGTGTCGGGTTCGCAGGAACCACCGTAACGTTTTCCTGTACTTTAAGACCTGCTGGCTTTCCAAGGCTGACCGTTTTGTCCGACGCCTTGAAATCGGCAAAGCTATGTTGCCAGGCTTTTTCCCCAGGCCAGTTATACGACATGGTTCCACTCAATGGTTTGTACACAGCGGTGTAAACCGTACCGAACTGTTGTTGATAGTTGCCAGAGAGCAGGGGCGCGGCTAAGAAGGCGCTGCGAAGCTGCGGCTCCTTTATTTTTTTGCCCGCCAGCAATTCGTCCAGAAACTGTTTGCGCTCGACGGTTTTAGAAAACACCGCCTGCTGAGGCCAGGTTACTTGTGTCTGATGATTGGTAATACAGCGTTCGCGAGTAACAATCGCGGGCTGGTCAGGAACTAACATCACGGTGGCAAAATCCCCTTGCCTGTCGACCAGGGTGACGTTGTAGGCCATATGCGAAGGCACCCGTTGCAGCACCTTTATAGCCTGCCTGACGTTCCCGCAGGTCTGCAGCACATAACGCATGATAAAGGGGATGCCGAAACCCTTTCCCACCTTGTTGCTGCCGCCAAAGGTTAGCGAAGCGACAAGTCCTGACGTGTTCATGCCATCATTCAGCCCCCAAAGGCACTCATTTGTGCCGATAATCTCTTGTCCCAACCAATTCGATTGCGTCACCAGGTTCTCGGATATATCAGGGCTAAGGTCATAGTTGCGGATCAGTAGCGGTTCTTCATTGAGTAACACCGCTTGTGAACAGCTCACCAGATAGGCCGGCGGCTGGTGCCCCGTCAAAAACTGAGCCGCAACAGGGCAGTCATTACTCGCCTCCAGAAAGCGTTCGTAAAGCGGCTGCATTTCCGGCATGACTGCCAGAAGCTGACGCTGCGCCTGCCTGAGTTCAGCCGGGTTGATATCTGCACGCTTTTTCTGGCCATACCAGGCTTTGTAAGCCGGCCAGTAGTCGTTAAAAACAGCTTGCCATTGCGTATCGATCGTCTCGATTGAACGTGCGCAGAAGGTAGTCGGTAGCATGTGTTTCCCCGGATAATTGCGTTATGAGTCGGATGTCACTATGATCCATACTGTGAACAATTAGAGGGAGGATGTAAACAGTATGGTCCATATTGATTTTCAAGATCTGTCACAACGACGGGTAAAATCCACCGATATACCGGGTTTATTCAGTTTGTGGCGCATTGAGAACATCGCCACGGTTTACCGTACGGAGCGCGAATATCAAAGCGGCGGTTTCGGCAATCCAGACAAACATCCCTATGTCTGGGCCGTGGCCTTACTGGTCGACGGCCTGTGGGCGCGCGTGCACAATACCCGTGACCAGGGCAGGGAGTGGAGTAATCTGGGCCGGCTGGAAATATGGTTGCGCGAGCAGGGCATCTCGCGCTGGCAGGTTGTTAATGATTTAGAAGAAGTAGGCGGCAAAAGGATAGGTGACGCTTATTACACGCCACCAAAATAACCTTTAAAGGTGCAGGCCGCCTACAGTACTTGATTGCGCCCGGCTTCCTTGGCTTTGTAAAGTGCAGCATCTGCCTGTTTTATCAGTAATGCAGGCGACGTTTTTCTGGTCGGGGTCAGACTACAAACACCGGCGCTGATGGTAATCACCGGCGCCACATCCGAGAATTCATGAACAATTCCAAGCGCCTGAATTGCAACCCGACAGGCCTCCGCGACCGCCGCTGCATCCTCGGTGCCCGGCAGCACCAGAGCGAACTCCTCACCGCCGTAGCGTGCCGCCAGATCGGTGGGCCTCTTTACGACCTGTTGCAATACTTGCGCGACCTGCTTCAGGCACTGATCACCGAGTGGATGACCATAAGCATCATTAAATGCCTTAAAGGAATCTATATCCAGCATAACCATCGAAATTGGCTGGTTCTGGCGTAAAGCCCTGAGCCACTCCTGCTCAAGATAAAGATCAAAATGCCGGCGATTGGCAAGCTCCGTCAGGGCATCGGTCAGGGAAATCTTCTCCAGCTCGCGCTTGGTTTTGTTCAGTTCGGCATTCTGCCGCAGGCTTCGCACAGCAAAGAACACCAGCAATGCGATGAATGAAAAACCGAAACCAATGACCAATAGAGGTAGATAGCCCCGCCTAGCACTCACAAACGTCGCCCCGGGCATGGCTTGAACCACCCAATTTCGGCCCGCTACGGGCGCAAGGGGTATTTCGTGAATCAGGCTTCTCAGCCAGCGCTCATCACTGGAGCGGCCAGTGCTGTATATTACTTCTTGGGCCCCATCTGTGCGATCCACAATCTGAACCAGAATGTTGCTGTCAATCGCCGTCGGAATCGACTGCTTGACCAGTTCACCAATCCGAAAAACGCCGTTCATAAAACCATAATGGCGCACCGCCCGGTCCTCCGCAGTGGTGTCGGCTACACCGCGGTACAAAGGCGCGAAAATCAGCAAGCCCTTTTGATTGTCCTGCTCCTGCACCAGCTCGATGGCAGCCGTCGAGACCATTTTCCCGGTTTCCCTCGCGGCCAACAGGGCCTCCCGCCGTTTCTCCTCGCTCGACAAGTCAAAACCGATAGCCGGCCGATTATCCGCTATAGGCTCGATGAACTGCACAGGAGCGAGCCAGGGCAGCTCCTCAGCTGGAATTGTGCTAGCCGTTGCGGGCATCCCATGCAACGCAAACCCGGGATACCAACTCTGCTGCCGTTGCTCGAACCCGGCCCGGTCTTCCTGACGGACAACTGGGGCCCAAGCAAACGCCTTGAGGGCGGGAGAGCGCTCAAGTACCTGCCGGGTCAGCTTTTCAAAAAGCTGTGCATCCATCTCCGGCATCATGCTTACAGAGGCCTTCAAGGCGAACAGAATTTCAAGGTTCAGCCGCACTTCACGTTCAAAGGCGGTCGCAAGCTGAGTAACATCTGCACGAAACTCTGCGGTGATGCTTTCGTTTTCTTCCAGGTACAAGCTACGGCTGAGGGCGGCACAAAACGCCAGACCAATTAACGCGAGCAGAATCACCACCATTGAGGGATGCCGGTTCATAGAGTCCCAGTCGCTATTTCAGCCGCTGGCTTAGCCAGTATCCCGGCCATTGCAGGGGTGAACTCATTCCCGTGTATATTCAAAGTATGAATCTCTGTTCCCTTGCGAATTTGGCGGGCAGACCTACTTCGGCGCCTACAACAACCAACAGGAACGTTAGCAAATGTAACAAAGTGTTACACGTTATTCTTGCGTTAGTTAACAGATCCTCATTAACGGGGCCGGGCAAAAACCTGGGTCCAGAAGGGAGAGTATTGCGAGCCCGGCGCCTCAATTCTCGCCGCGCCCATTTCGGTGAATTCGGCATGCATTATATTGGCACAGTGTCCCGGGCTTGAGAGCCACCCATCAACCACCTCATCGACAGAGTTCTGGCCCGCCGCAATATTTTCGCCCACCGCCGACCATTGGTAATGTCTTTCACTTACCCGCTCGCCGATCTGAGAACCTTCAGAGCCGGTGTGGCTAAAAAATTCCAGCTCCGCCATATCTTCCGAATGGCCTCGGGCGGCTTCCTCGAGCTTGCAGCTCCAGGACAGCGGGTCTACGGCGTTAAAGTCCTCGTTGCCGCATTGCCTTGGCTGACTGCGAGCTTCATTCACGCTATTCAGCAAAGATCGATCGGTTTCGTCCATTTCGCAGTCGCCGGCCACAAGAAAACCGGAAAATCCCATAAAAATTAGCAGAGTAAGGGCGCTCGACAATCGGGGACATAAGAAAGTCATCACATAGCGCGAACCCGACATGGTTACCGTAGCCTGTTTCGGCATCTGACTCTCCTCGCTTTTAGCGAAATTGATCCCTGCGCAGCTGATGTTTAAATCTTCTAATGTACGGCATCCTGAACAGCACAATATCCTGTACAAGAATAATTCTATCAGAGCATCGACAATACACTTATTTCACACCAGTATTCTGTAATGTTGATAGTGTTTAGATAACGTCAGCTGTACCCATTGAATAAAGAGCGGAGTGAAGTAATGCGCTGTCGTCTCAATTCTACCGGTAACTTTGGCAAGCAGCTCAAGCGGCTGATGCAGTCAATTAACGAAGAAATCGCTCTAGCGCTTCTGCACGCATGCAGGGTTCCAGAAACGGGTGTTCATGAGGCTCGAAAAAGCTGCAAAGAAGTGCGTGCTCTACTACGGCTGATTAGACCCCAGATTGGTAAAACCGAGTACAGCCGCCGGCAAGACCACTACAAAACAATTTCCGGGAAGCTTTCCGGCAGCCGAGACGCGGCGGTTCGTGTAAAAACCTGGCGGGAGCTGATAAAAGAAAACGCCGCGTTGCAGGAACAACGATACGACGCCATTGACCGTTTCCTGTCTGAACAGCAAAAACTCAATACACTTGAGGTTAAAGGTCGCGAATTTTTCATGGAGCTGGCTCTAGAAGTAGAAGCTCAGAGCGCAGCTCCTAAAGAATGGGATCTTCCAAAGTCACTGTCGACACTTATGCCCAACCTCAAACTCATATACCAAAATGCCCGTTACGCCGAGAAAAAGGCGAATAGCTCTGACGAAATCGAAGCTTTTCACCAATTTCGAAAACGATCAAAAGACCTGTTCTACTGTTTACGCGTATTGCGCCCGATGTTGGGCAAAGGCCTGAAGTCAAAGATAAATAAGCTTGAAGTAATGACAGAACTTCAGGGCTTGGCCAATGACCAAGCCGTATTGCTCGAATACCTGGCAGATCATCGCCACGAAATTGATCTGGACGATGAACAATGGGACTTAGCCGAGGCATGTATCGTTGCGAAACTTCAGGCGCTTCAAAAGCAGACCCACAAACTGGCGAAACGCCTTCTTTCAGACTCACCAGCTTCCTTCATCAAGTCTCTATAGCTTTCAGCGTCGGGTCATCACCCCTCGCTAACAATACCCCAGGTGATGGCGATTACCCACTGCGAAAACCTGCGGCCAATAACGACTATACTGTTTGGTACACAACATCTAAAAACTGGCGAATTATCGCGGCAAAGTTTGATTTCCAAGGCCGGCAGAGGCGCAAGCAGAATCTGCAGAAATGCAATTTCTTATTAGCAAGCAAGGCGAACTCATGAAACCGTTTCGACTGAACAAACATGGAAAACTGGTGTTTCCCTCAAGTATCTTTATTGAGCTCGATTTCTCGATTATTACCGATCTTAACCAGCTGAAGGCGATCATTCGTCGCGACTTCGAAGTGAAGGCTCCGACTGGAACCGAAATCGCCGAGCGGGCGGCTGCGGGAGGCTATGCAACGCGCTATGACCTGTTGCGTGACATCGGCTTGCACCTTTTCTGGGCGAACCGTTACGCGCTGGTGATGTACGACAAGCAGCCGATGCGCTGGCGTGATGTCCCGCGCAACCGCGACGATGTCTTCGTACCTCTGTTGCAGCCCTTGGAGGGGCGGGAAGCCAGGTCCGCAGGCATCCGCGATGCCTACGCGCAGCTGCCGGCGAAGTGGAACGGAGTGGCTGAGGACGAGCTGTTCGACATGCTCTTCGACTGCTTCTCGACCAAGCTCTATCTTGCAGCGTCAATCCCACCGATCAAGGCCACGATTGCTGAGGCGCTCGCCACTGCGGGTGCCAGGACAACCACCCTCGGCAACTACAACCCCGATCACTATCACTACAGCATCGACGACATCCTTGATGTCTCAGAGGAGCAGGCCGAACTCGAGGCGCTCCGGCGCTGGGCGATGGTGCTGCACAACCAACAGCCCTGGGACCGGAGCCAGGCCAGGCTGAAGCCGTTGGCCGAGATGCAGGATGACGACATCGTCGTGCTGTATTATCCGAAAGACCGCCACGTGCTCGACTTCATCAACCGCGAAAAAAGTGATACCACCGTCGCGAAGCAGGCGCCTACGCCCGATTCTGGCGTCGAGCCCGTGAGACCCTATCCGCCGCTGGTGATCGGCGACGATGCGCCGATCCAACCGAAGATCGAGGCGCTGGCAATTCGCAAGGGTGAGGTTATCTGCTCAAACGAGGATGTAGTCCGGAACTCCCCACCCTCGTGGTCGCCGATGAGCGCGGAGGAAATCGCCGACAAAACCGGTATCGAACGGCGCCGTTATACAGCCGAGCCGCTGGAGAATATCGCCCTTGAGGCCGCGCGGGCAGCGATGAAGCATGCCGGGCGCGGGCCAGAGGAGATCGGTGCAGTGCTGTTCTGCTCCTGTACCTCAAGCCGACTTATCCCGTCGACTGCCACCTGGCTCTCAGGCCAGTTGGGCATCATGCAGACCCATTGTTCAGCGGACATCGTTGCTGCGTGCGCCGGGTTCCCGTACGGCGTCGCCGAGTCCGTCCGCTTGCTGCGGGAGATCGAACGTCCGGTCCTGCTGGTCATGGCGGAGAAATTTTCGGACAAGATCGGCAATGCCCGACCGTCGCGGATGATCTTTGGCGACGGGGCCGCCGCCATGGTGATCGCACCGTCCGACGGTGAACGTGACATTCATGTGGTCCAGACCTATGCCAGCGGACCCTTCAGTCAGGTGAACTCCATCATCTGGCCGAATCACGACTTCGACAACGACATCACGGTCTATGGCCCCGAGGTTAAGGCGCTGGTCAAGCGCTACCTGAACCAGATGATGGGTGAGCTTTCCGAGCTCGGACTTAAGGTTGACATGATCGTGCCCCATCAAGCCAACAAGAAAATGATCATCGAGCTCGCCAAGCCCCAGGGGATCGACGCCAAGGACATTTACTTCAACATCACCGAAATCGGCAACGTCTCTGCGGCGAGCATCCCGATCGCGCTGGCCGACGCCGTCTTAGACGGGACGATCAGCAAACGGTCGCTAGTTTTCGCTCCGGCCTTCGGCGCTGGAGCCGTCGGTGGCTACGTTATTCTGTCGCTGGACTCGTCGATGGTTGCACCGGAGGTGACCACCGCCCCCGCCATGAGCCCATCACCGACTAAGGCGCATTCCTCGATTGAAGATATCAAGGAGGCGTTCCATACATAAGTTCTCATTTCAGCGAATTGACGAGCCGCACCTGTTGCGCCTTTCTCGCGCCGAAAGTGGGAAACGCTTGTGATCTGGCACCATGGGCATAGGGTAAAGGTGATTAGAAAAGGTATCTCATTGTGTGGAGGAAAGGGATATGAAGTGGATTATATTGATCATTATTGGCGCTGTTGTGGCCTTCTGGCTTTTTCGGGGCCGCGGTAGCAACAGCATTGAAGATCCTGAGGTGAAAATATTCGAGGAAAAGGATTACTACCTCACATCCGATGACAACTCATCCGATGACAAGTCCTCCTCTGGTGACAGCAACCCACGCCACTGAGTTGTTGCAGGAGTGCACGCGCAATGAAGACGGCGTTCGATACTGATCAGTTCCGCCTAAAAGAGGGGCGTTCTGTGGACCTCGGCCAGTGGCCGACGAGAGTGGATCCTTTTTACACATCGAAGAAGGACTATGAAAAGCGGCTCCACAGCCAGGTAACTGAGCTGAGCGACCTTCAAAAAATGCACTACGCCTCTAACCGCTACGCGATTCTGCTTATTTTTCAGGCGATGGATGCAGCCGGCAAAGACGGCGCTATTCGCCACGTGATGTCCGGTGTTAATCCTCAAGGCTGCCAAGTTTTCAGCTTTCAGCATCCCAGCGCCATGGAGCTGGACCACGACTTTCTCTGGCGCACAAACAAGGCAATGCCGGAGCGCGGTCGCATTGGCATTTTTAACCGCTCCTATTACGAGGAAGTGCTGATCGTGCGGGTGCATCCGGAAATCCTGCATGGCCAGAACTTGCCAGATTCATTACTGGACGAAAATATCATCTGGCGGGACCGATACCAATCCATCGCCGATATGGAAGCGCACTTGCACCGCAACGGCACGCGCATCTGCAAGTTTTTCCTGCATCTTTCCAAAGAAGAACAGCGCCAGCGATTCCTGGATCGCATTGATGAAGCCGATAAGAACTGGAAATTCAGCTTGGCTGATAGTGAAGAACGGAAATTCTGGGATGAATACATGAGTGCCTATGAAGCCTGCCTGAGCAACACCAGCACTGACGATTCGCCCTGGTATGTGGTTCCTGCTGACGACAAGAAGAACGCGCGACTAATCATCGCTCAGATCATCATCAACACGTTCAACAGCCTGCAGATGGCCTACCCAAAAGTTACCCCGGAGCGCCGGCGCGAACTGGAGCAGATACGCAAAACGCTATCCGACTGATTGGCTAGGGTACCAAAGGACCGTCGTGGCAAACGGGGTCTGACATATGACGTCGCCATAGATCGGATCTGGTTACCCCACGCTGGTGTCCGCCGGACCCTAGCTGTCGTCTAAATGTTTGCCCAGCATCGCGTGGTAAAGCTCCCGGTCGCCGATGGCGCCGGTGATTTGTCCGTCCTCTTCCACCAGCAGGCTATGACCGGTGAAGTACCGAATCTCCACGGCATCCCGCAAGGGGGTGTCTGGCGCGATGCGGGTGGGCTGCTGGGCCAGGCTTTCGATAGCCTGCCCTTCTTGCCAAAGCTGGGTCTGGAAGGTTTGGCCACCGCTGGTGACCACCGCTTTTTCCGCTACATCCGGTGTGTGCAGCCAGATACCGTAGCGTTTATTGATGCAACGATTACCGCTGGCGTCTTCCTGTATCTGCCCGATAGGCAGCGCCAGGGAGCGCGCGGCCAGAACATTGAGCGGATTGGTGCTGGCAACAAAGCTTTTGACGTAATCGTTCGCGGGTTGCAGCACAATGGCTTCCGGCTTGCCATGCTGAACGATCTGGCCGTCCTTCATGATCGCAATGTGCGAGCCCAGCTTTAGTGCTTCATCCAAGTCATGACTGACGAACACAATGGTTTTCTGCAGTTCTTCCTGCAGGGTCAGCAGTTCGTCTTGCAACTGGTTACGAATCAGCGGGTCAAGGGCAGAGAAGGGCTCGTCCATCAGCAGAATTTCCGATTCCGTTGCCAATGCCCGGGCCAGCCCCACCCGCTGCAGCATACCGCCGGACAGCTCAGCCGGTCTGGACTTTGCCCAACCGGAAAGGCCAACCAGCTCCAATTGACGCGCGACTTTTTTGCGGCGCTCGGCCTTGCCCAGGCCCTGCAGCTCCAGACCAAAAGCGACGTTGTCTTCCACTGTTAGCCAGGGCATCAGGGCGAAGTTCTGAAACACCATGGAAATGCGACGGGTACGAATGTCCCGCTGAACTTTATCGTTGGCCTGGGTGAAATCCACCATCTCACCATCGTGCCGAATGCGAATGGCACCACTGGTGACATCGTTCAAACCGTTAACACAGCGCAACAAGCTGGATTTGCCGGAACCGGACAGCCCCATCAAAACGCAAATCTCACCTTTCCTGACACTCAGGCTGGCGCTCTGCACACCGACTACTAATCCGGTCTGGTCACGGATAGCGGCCCGGTCAAGGCCCTGTTCAATCAGCGGCAGCGCGCGTTTGGGATTTTTGCCGAAGACGACATTTACATTCTCAAATTCGATCATGATGACGTCTCCTTAGCATCACTTTGGCGGAAGAACCGATCCATCCAGATGGCCAGCAGCACAATCGCCAGACCGGCTTCAAAGCCTTTGCCGATATCGACCGTATTCAAAGCCCGAACCACCGGGACACCCAAGCCATCGGCGCCAACCAAAGCAGCAATAACAACCATTGAGAGCGACAACATGATGCACTGAGTAATACCGGCCCCAATGGAGCTCATGGCAGCGGGTAGCTCAACCTTGAACAACAGTTGCCGGTTGGTGCAGCCAAAGGCCTTGCCCGCCTCGACCAATTCTTTCGGCACCTGGGAGATGCCCAGGTGAGTCAGCCGCACCGGTGCGGCGATGGCAAAGATCACGGTTGAAATCACGCCAGGAACCACCCCTAAACCGAACAAGGTCAGCGTCGGGATCAGGTAAACAAAGGGTGGAATGGTTTGCATCAGATCCAGCACCGGCTGCAGGAATTTGTACAGCCAACGGCTATGAGCCGCATAAATGCCCAAAGGAATGCCGATCACCACACACAACAGGGTGGCGTACAACACCAGTGACAGCGTCGCCATGGTGTCTTCCCAGTAACCAATATTCCAAATTAGTAAAAAGCTGAAGGCGGTAAAAACGGTCAATCCCCAACGGCGATGACGAAGGTGTGCCGCCACAGTAAAAAGCAATACCATAGCGCCAGGCGGTACCCATAACAGGGCATCGGTCAGGCCGTGGATCATGCTACTCAGGGTATCGGAAACAGTGTCAAAAAAGCCGCTGAAATTAACGACCAGAAATTCAACAATGCCTTCGACGAAGTCGCCGAAAGGCAGTTGGTGCTCAGTTATCCAGCTCATGGCGTTCAGTCTTGTTGGGTGCAGGCCTTGGCCGACACCGGAAATGGGAGGTGTTCGTTACAAAATCGGGCGCTCTGAACCGGTCAGTTCAGAGCGCCACCAAAGTATTCTCTAAAGTATTCTCTACAAAATTCCCATTAGTGCTTTCTTCAGTATTACTTGAGGAACGCCTTAACGGCAGGCAGCGCTGCATCGCCGTTCAAGGTCGTAACACCTTTGAGCCAGCCATCCAACACGGCCGGGTTGTTGGCGAGCCAAGTGTGAGCAGCATCCCGTGGCTCTTCGCCGTCGTTCAGAATGGCGCCCATCACTTCGTTTTCCATGGGCAGTGAAAACGTCATGTTCGTTAGCAGTTTGCCCACGTTCGGGCATTCGTTCAGGTAATTCTTACGCACGTTGGTGTGAACGGTTGCGCCGCCGTAGTTGGGGCCAAAGAAGTCGTCACCACCGTTAAGGTAGGCCATGTCATGATTGGCGTTCATGGGGTGCGGTTCCCACCCCAGGAATACCACCCATTCATTACGACGCACTGCGCGGCCCAGCTGGGACAGCATGCCAGCTTCGCTGGACTCCACGAGCCGGAACTCACCAAGACCAAACGCATCTTGGCCGATCATGTCCTGAATCAGACGATTGCCATCGTTGCCGGGCTCAATGCCATAGATACGGTCGTCAAATTGGTCGGCGTGCTTGGCAATGTCGGCAAAACTGGTCACACCGGCATCGTAAACGTACTGCGGTACCGCCAAAGTGTATTTGGCGCCTTCCAGGTTAGTGATGACGGTTTCAACATCACCGCTTTCCAAGTAAGGGCGTACGTCTGCTTCCATGGTGGGCATCCAGTTGCCCAGAAACACGTCAATGTCTTTGTTCTGAAGTGACCGGTAAGCCACGGGCACCGACAGCACTTTCGCTTCTGATTCGTAGCCCATGCCTTCTAGCACTTCGGAGGCCAGCGCGGTGGTGGCAGTGATGTCGGTCCAGCCAACATCGGCAAAACGAACGGTTTGACATTCGGTGTTCGGAGCCGCCGCCGCAGCGCCACTGATAGCAAGGCCAGCAAAGGCCAAAATAAGCTTTTTCATTTGTCGTTCTCTTTTATGGATTGTCGGTCACAACGTTAGCGCTGTGCGTTTTTCCAATCATGGTGCCCGCACAGGGTGGTTTTAGGCCACGGGTGTGATCCGCACATTAAAGATGGTGGGCGCTGTCCGTGGCTCTTCGCCCCGGAGCGGATCGAACGCCGATAGCGCTCAGATTTGAACGATCACCCAAAAAGTTGAACAAGCGTTCAATGAACATAGGTTAATGCTATGAAGCCTAAATATCAAACGCGCAAAAAAAAGCTCGAAAAATAAGGATTTAGCTTTAAAACTCCTCAACGCAAATTCCCTACCGTAAAAAGTATCGGTTGATCATTTTCTCTTTTGCCGGTTTGTGGAAGTTAATTTTTTTACTGTCGCCGTCCACATGTTTGACCAATCTGGGGTTCATCACCACAAACCACAGTGGCGGGACGTAGGCGAGAACGAACATGCCGAGGTAGCCGTTTGGCAGTGTCGGCAAATTGTCGAAGTGGCGTAGCGACTGGTAGCGACGGGTCGGGTTTGCGTGATGATCTGAGTGGCGCTGTAAATGGAAGGTCGCCCAGTTTGAAAAGATATGATTACTGTTCCAGCTGTGGTGGGGCTGAGTGGGCTCGTAACGACCGTTTTCACGTTTTCTCCGCAGTAGGCCATAGTGCTCGATGTAATTAGCCGAGGTGAGCTGGAACATTCCCCAGAGGGCGATGGCAATAATAAAGGGCAGAATTTCAATGCCCAGCAATGCGACGGCGGTTCCCCATGCGAATATGGTGATTAACGCCGGTTGCAAAATCTCATTGTTAAGGGAGCAAGCCGGCTTGCCGGCTTTGTTTAAGCGTGTTTTTTCAATTTCCCAGGCGCGGAGGAAGGCGCCAGGAATTTCGCGCAACGCAAACCCCCAAATGGTTTCGCCCATGCGTGATGAAGCCGGATCGTCCGGTGTTGCAACGTCGCGATGGTGGCCTTTGTTGTGCTCGACAAAAAAATGACCATAGGCGCAGGGCGCAAGAATAATCTTCGCCAGCCAGCGTTCCATCCGGGTTTTTTTGTGGCCCAATTCATGGCCCAGATTAATGGCTGTGCCTTGAAGCGTACCGATCACAAGCACAGTCGCAATCATGCCGTGCAGGGGGGCATCCTGCGTACCAATAAACCAGACTCCGAGCGCCCATATTGCCCAAAGCACAGGAACCAGTAAGTAGGTGACATAGCGGTAGTAGCGATCTTGTTCAAGCTGCGCCACAACCTCTTCTGGCGGGTTGTTGGCGTCTTCGCCGAGCATCATGTCCAGAACCGGAATCAGCACGAAGTAAAGCGCCAGTGGAGCCCACAGCCAGAGTGCATTGCCGCTGGCCAGAAATAGGCCGGGGCCTAAAAGAGCCAGCATCGGTACCAGAACGGACAGGGCCCATAAATAGCGCTTACGATCTCGGTAGATCTCGCCTGATGGAGTGGTAAAAACGCCGGCTTTGTTCATGGTAACGTCCTTATAGGGATGGGGGCATTTAGCCATATTGGCCCTTTCCGCCCGCGTCGATCACCGTTATAAGTGGCATTTAGTCGTCAAATAGTGCCATTATGATGGCTGTAAATGGGTGGAATGCAGGAGATGTATGGCGTTATTGGCAACGGAAAGACTTCGCCCCGCGATACACCCGACCTATGCCCGGTTGGTGTGTGCACATTTGCGTCAACAGGGCTTTGATAACGAGACGATTCTGCAGGGCACGCGGTTGCAGTGGGAACAATTACTGGGCGGGAACCGCTACCTCAGTCTTGAGCAGCTTGCGCGTTTATTGCGGCGCGCCACAGCGCTCACCCGAACACCGTGGCTGGGCCTGGATATCGGCGGCATTACCTCGGTTTCTGCCCATGGGGCGCTGGGTTACGCCATTGTGTCGGCGCCGAATCTTCGTGTGGTGTTGCACACTCTGGCGCGCTTCACCCGCTTGCGTTTTCAGTTGGTGAACGTCGTTATTTCTGAAACCGACGAACATTTTACCGTGCGCACGGAAGAGCTGTCGGCGCTTGGCGATGTGCGCGAATTTGTCTATAGCGCGCTGCTGGTGACCTATCTTCAACTGGTCGACACCGTGACCTCACAGCGCTTGCGCAATATTCAAATTGAATTGCCGATACCGCGCCCGCAGTGGGCAGACGTTTACGAACAGCGTTGTGGTTGCCCGGTGATGTTTGATGCGCCGGCGTTCTGTTTGCAAATGCCGGTGAGCGTGCTTGATACGCCTTGCCTTACCGCCGATGCCGGCACCTTTCGCACCGCATTGCGGGACTGCGACAATCAGCTGCGCCAGCTTGATAACGGCGGTGCGTTGAGCCAGCAGGTGAGCAATTGTTTGCTGAACAGCCCGGATGGCTATCCGAGCCTTGACGATGTGGCGTCCAGATTAGCCATGTCGCGACGCACGTTGATCCGTAAATTGAAAACCGAGGGCACCAGCTATCAGGATCTGCTGGATGGAGTGCGGCAAGAACTGGCGGCCTGGTATCTGTTGGAGACACAGATTACGGTTGAGCAGATCGCGGAACGACTGGGTTATCAAGACACCTCTAACTTTAGCCGTACGTTTCGTCGCTGGTTTGGTACGACCCCTCACTCCATGCGGAGCGGGGGCATATAGCGCTGCCCGATTAGGGAGTTTGGAGCACCGCTTTACTTGAACGCAGGAGTTGGATGATCGAGGCGGCCGAGCCAATCAACATCACTGTAATCAGGATCGCAGCAAAAAGTTTTGGCTCACCATCGGCATAAGCCTGCCAACTCATAGTCGAACGCCAGCTAAACGTTGCGCAGAGCAGTAGCGTGGTCAATCCGGCGGCTATTAATGCCGGCCAACGACCGCCCTTCAGCAACCAGAATCCCCACAATGCACTCAGTATCCCGAAGGTAGCACCTGACATCAAAGCCGTTTTGGCTGCCGCCGGATTGGAAGCAAATCCCACCAAACCACACACGATCAAAAAAAGTCCGTACCCGATATACCAGCGGCCAATGCTTGTTCTGCTCATTTCTATCCGCTACCGATTAGTGTTGAAAGAAATTTTAGACCGTCTCGTTCGCCAGTCAGTTCAGGGTCAGAGAGAGGCCTTGCGCGTCCCGAATGATGAACATTCGTTCCGATTAGGCGATTGCTCATTCGACAACGTGCGCGGCCAATAGTTTCGTATGGATCTTCAATTCTTAGCTCTTGGTTTCAAACAATAAGCGCTGCGCTTTCTCATAAGCCTGCTTCCATTCTGCGCGCGGTGCTAAACGCTACGGCCGTGTGGAAGTGGCCTGGCCTGCTAATAGTTTTTCAAGCAGCTCATCTATTTCTTTTTTAAATTCTTTATCGTCAATCCTGTCAGCGCTTATTTTCGCATTTTCAAGATTTTTGATGGCTGCGTCAGTCTGGCCTAATTCTATTTGCAATGTCGCCATGGAAAATGCGATGGATGACATATGGTCTTTCGAATCCATAGCGACGGCTTTTTTCAGAGCTTTTTCATAACCAACCAGAGCGTCTTCGATCTCTTCTTCAAAGTCGGCCAGTGTTTCCCATTGTTCCGGGTGATCTTTATCGGTGTTTTCGTTATCGGTGCAAACAGCCTTCAACTCTGCATAGAGTGAATTGAAGGCCTCTCTGTCATCTTTATCGGCAGCCTTCATTAGCTTTTCAGCTAACTCATAGACGGACTTGTGTATTTTGGTATTAATCATTACGAACCACCTGCTGCCGATGCTTATTGCAATAAAAATTTAGCTGAATTGCTTACTTCTTAGGCGCCTTTGCAAAGCGCAGGTACGGCAATTTAATGTCGAGTTCGCCGAACTTCTCTTTTGCCTGCTCATCGTTCAGAGCCAGCCCCACAATCACGTCCTGACCGGGAACCCAGTTAGCAGGCGTTGCGATACCGGCCCCGTCTGTGATCTGGACAGCGTCTAGCGCACGCATGATTTCCGCGAAGTTGCGACCTACAGACATGGGGTACGACATGGTCAGGCGAATCTTTTTGTCCGGACCAATAATGAACACCGTCCGCACGGTAGCACTGTTGGCAGGCGTACGATTCTCGGGCAGATAGGCACCGGCCGGCAGCATGTCGTAAAGTTTGGATACCAGCAAAGACGTGTCATCAATAATCGGGAAGTCGGCAGCCGCACCGGAAAACGCTTCGATATCGCGCTTCCACTTCATGTGCTCTTCAACGCTGTCTACCGATACGCCCATCACCTTGGTGTTGCGTTTGGCGAATTCAGGCACGAGCTGAGCAACCGCACCAAATTCGGTGGTACACACCGGTGTGAAATCCTTCGGGTGGGAAAACAGAATGGCGTAGCTGTCGCCAATCCACTCGTGCAGTGAAATCTTGCCGTCTGTGGAATCCACAGTGAAATCTGGAGCTACATCGTCGATACGAATAGACATAATTGTATTCCTTGGTTGTTTTGACGGAGTAAAAGCGACTAAACCGTCGCTCTGCCTGCTCTGGTTAAGCTGCGCCGAAATCCAGGGGATGAATATCGCCCGGGTTCATCGTACTGCGGACCATCCGGAGATTATACATAGTTTGCATCGCCAAGCGGCTTTCTAGGTTCGCGGGTTAAGAGGCGCATCGTCGTACCAGTTCTCCATGGTGTCGTACATCTCACCCTTGAGGATGAAGTAGGGCGATTTCTGGTAGATTTTGATGTCGTGAAACGGGTCGGTGAAAATCTTGGTCATCCACACCAGACCAGACTGCACCCCCATCAGTTTGAACAGATGTACGGTTCTGAACACCACGGCACCCAGGCCGACAAACAGCCATAACAGGGCCGTGTTGCTGATGAATTCAACCAGATCCGTTGCCGGAGAGAGCGGGCCGAGCAGATCGGGGCTCAGCAGCAGTGCTACCGGGGTCAGCGCCCAGATCGATAGCAACACCACCTTGCGGTTAAGGTTGTAGCCCACTTTCACACGTTCCTTGAAATCGTGGCTGGCCTTGTTTACCTCATCGTAAGTCTTCGGTTCAAAAAAGAAATGGCCTGTTTGGCGCAGTGTCATCGCCAGTAGCCAGCCAACAAGAGCCGCCGCCGCCGGATGAAAAAACACCAGGCCATAGCTGATCAGAAAACAGCTGGCGCTGAGCAGATGCAAAAACTGGTTGATCCGGTTGTGGTGATAATAGCGGTGATCGTCCCACCGTTGTTTTTGCAGTTCCTCACGAAATGTCATGGCAGCGTCCTTCTACATCAACTGTTGCAGTGGGTTCTTTTGATAGGTTGGAATTGTGCAAAGGCCGGGCTGGAAGAGGGTGGCCCGACAACAGCGCTTCACCCATTCTGACCGGCTCACCTTCGGCGATTCCAGGGCTTAGCTGATAGTGCTCTGAGGCAAAAACAAGGATGGTAGAGCCATGCTGGAAGTAGCCCATTTCCTGACCTTTGCGCAGCGTCGCATTGCACGGAATCAGGTTGGCACCCCGATATTTCAGATCCAGCGGCTCGGCCAGAAAATGAAATTTCATGCTGGCCACCAGAATGGCGGCTACTGGCACCAGCGTCAGGCTGTAGTCTGATTGGCCAAACTCCAGCTCCAGAACTGCCCGTTCGTTTTTGCAAAACAGTTTTTCGACTTTTTTCAAGGCGATGGGGTTCACGTTCCAGGTGTCCCCGGACACATAGTTCACCCGGCGAATCTCGCAGTCTACCGGCGCATGAAACCGGTGATACATGCTGGATTTAAGCCGCAGGGTTACAAACTGGCCGTTGCGGTAGCGCGCTACCAGCCTGGCATCCGGGATCAGTTCTTCCAGGGTGTAGGGAAAACCCTTGGCCTGAAACAGCCGGTTGTCGCGAATGCGGCCGCAGGCGCCAACGATGGCGTCGCACGGGCTGCTGACAGCATCCGGCCGGCTGTCTAGCGGGCGCAGGCCGGGTTTCAGCTGCCGTGTGAAGCACTCTTGCAGGCTTTTAAAACGCGGGTTTTTGGCGTCCTGTAACCGAAGGTCGTCACAGAAGCACTGCCAAATGGCAATGGATAGCCGGGTCAGGGCCGGGCTTTCAATACGGCTGAACCAGCCCATGAACAAGGTGAGCCAGCGCCGGGGCAGGCGGTTGGTCAGCAGGAAGTTCAGTTGTTCACCGGTGGTTAAACCAGGCGTTGCCTTATTGGCCGAGCTCACTAGGCTACCGTCACTTCAGCGTGAACCTGTTCCGGGTAGTCCAGCCCCAAATCCTCAAGAAACTTCCGCATGATGGGTTCTGCCTGGAACCGGGCTGCGCGTTTGCGAGCATTCTCGGCCATAACATGGCGGTCGGTTGAGCCGCTGAAGAAATCCGCAACGGCTTCGGCCATCGTGCTTACATCCTCCGTCAGGTAACCGCTAACTCCGTGCTCAAGGATGTCTTTCGGCCCCTTACAGTTGTAAGCCACTGCGGGCATGCCGTGAGTGAAGGCTTCAAGCAGCACGTTGCCGAAGGTGTCAAAACGCGAAGGAAATACAAACAGATCCAGCCCCAGATACAGTGACGCCAGTTGCTCCCGGGTTTGCCAGCCTAAAAATACGGCATCCGGCATGGCTCGCTGAAGGTCTTCGCTGGCAGGGCCTGAGCCGGCCACAACGATTTGCAGGTTGGGCAGTGAACGGCGCGCTTCCTGAACGATTTCGGGCAGATCGAAAATGCCTTTTTCGCGGCTTAGCCGGCAAGCAATAAACAGCACTGGGGTTTTGGCGTTGGCGCCTGGAATCAGGTCCGACTTGCGGACAGGTTGCACCTGAAGATCCCGCGGAGCGGTGTGGTGGGCGGTCAGAAATACTTTGTCTTCTGGCAGCTGCATTTCATGTCCGGTCAGCCAGTCTCTGTGTTCACGGTTGAGCACGAACACACCGTCAAACCGACTGTAGAGCGCCCGCATCAGGCGCCGCACCCGGTCTCTTTCGTGCTGATTCAGATGGGTGGTGTGGGCTATAAAATCAATCCAGTCTGTGTGCATAAAGAAGTAGCAGGGCACGTTGAACATCTGTTGCAGAAACAAGGCAACCAGTGCCATGGGGCCTTCGGTGGAGCAGACAATCCGGTCGTAGCCGCCTTCATAGAATATGCGGGCAATTTCCATCACATCCGGCACCCGCAGGGTTTGATCGCCGAAGGGGTGCAGGTCAATGTCCGCAATGGGCCGAACCACGCTCAGGTGG
This sequence comes from Marinobacter sp. LV10R520-4, assembly GCF_002563815.1. Classification (NCBI taxonomy): domain Bacteria; kingdom Pseudomonadati; phylum Pseudomonadota; class Gammaproteobacteria; order Pseudomonadales; family Marinobacteraceae; genus Marinobacter; species Marinobacter sp. LV10R520-4. Next base: position 3,354,008 of record NZ_PDJM01000001.1, read on the forward strand.
GGCTCGGGCACGGCGTCGGAATGGCAGATCAGAAAATCAAGCGGCAGGTTGGTGCGTTTAATCTCTTTGAGCTTCCCGCTCAGCGAGGTGGACACGCCGTTTTTATCCAGCAGCGTGTCGGTCAAACACAACGCCCGCCGGGAGTGCTCGTTTTTGCCAAGTTGCCGGGCGAACCGGTTGAGCAGATCGCGGTTTTGATACAGCACGCGGGTTGAGGCAAGAGTAGACCCAGCCAGTATGGTGCTGATCAACACCGGGAACGAGAGGTTGTTCAGAACCTCGGCCAGGTTAATATTGCTCATGTTGTCTTGGCGCTTGCCGTCGCCCAGAAACAGGGCCGTGAGCTGGCTGGGTATTTCCAGTTTGCGGGTTAGCTCCTCGGTGGAAAAATCTTTCAGGCTGGGGCCCTGGTGCTTGTCCACTGCTTTGCGAATCCGTTTGGCGATCAGGTGATTCAGGTGGTTGAACAGCTCGCCGATGATCTGGTTGACGGTGTCCACAAACGCTTCGGGATTGTTGCGCTTGCTGTCGGCGATTTTATCCAGCTGGGTAATGCAGAACGCGTAGTCTTTTGACGCCTGCCATTTCAGAAACCGCGCGGGTTTCTTGCCTTGAAGTGCATCGTGTATGAGCGCGAAAAACACGGTGGTTTTCTTGTGCTTCTGCATTTCCAGAAACAGGTTGGCGACCATAAAGCAGCCCATCTTGTCCCAGGTAGACCCGCGGTGAAGGAGAATTCGAAGCAGGCCCGGGTCCTTCAGTTTGGTGGCCGCCTGGGCGAGGTAATCCAGCAGGGCGATGTTGAGTTTCTGGTTCTCGCCAACGTTGCCGAAAGGCGCCACCTGGCCGTTGCGCAGTGCTTCCAGTGCCAGATCGGATGCGGGTTGGGTTTTCAGGCGTTTTTGCAAATCGGGCACGTAAAGCTGTGAGCCACAAAGGCCGGCAAAAATGCCGGTGTGGTCGTCAGAGCCGCCGGTCACCACTTTGGGTTTATCCGGGTTCACCCCAAATTCTGCGGGGTCCAGTTTGTGCTTGCGGGCATAGGCTCGAATGCGGTCTGGCGTCAGGCTTTGCACCCAGTTCAGTGTGAGCACGCTCTGCCAAAGATCCCGCTGGCCGTTCAGCACTTCAAAGCGCCAGAACATGACCGCCAGCTTTTCGAACAGGCACAAATCAATCCGCTCGTTGCGGCTGTAGAAATAGAGCGGATGGGGCAGAATCACCGGGATGTCATAACAGGCGGCATAGCGCAGAAAGTCGTAGATATTCTGGCGCTTCTCGTTAAGGAGTATTTCCTGTTCGCGGGTGAAGCCGTAAGTGAGCACGTGAATAAACAAATCGTACTCGGGGAAGAAACAGGTGAACTCGCAGCCCACCAGTACATCCACGCCTTTGTCTTGAAGCGCCCAGCAAGACCGCGCGTTGTTGTGGTTGGTGACGGTCACCACGGAACTGCCGTTCTGCCCCAGAACCTCCACCAGTTTCTTGGTTTTAATCCAGGTTTCGGGCAGGCGCAGTATTCGGCCCCAGAGTTCATCGGGCACGTCGCTGTTGTGGTCGTGGCAGTGAAAGTCGATCTGCAGGCAGTTTTCGGGGTCGAAACGCCGGGCCTGCTGACTGAGAAAATCGTCAAATTCTGCTCTAAGCCCATTACGGAACTGCGGTTCGCCGTTGCTCTGGGATTGCATAGTCATACTCAACCCACCTTTCTGGAGTATTGATCCTGGTTCGTCACCGGGCCGGAACCGGGCTCTTTACCCGATTCTTCACCCGACTCTTCACGAAATGTTGCCAGCGGGCCAGACAGCCTGCCTGCAAGAAACGGGAATCGGGCTGTCAGCATGTCAACCAGAAACTGTCGCTTGATCGCCTTATTGGTCAGCTCCGGGCTTTGCCACCACCAGCCGTCTGCCTGCATTTGATGGGCGGCGCTGACAAACCGCTCAATCACCTGGTTGAAGTCGTCATCGGTAAAGCGGTAAGTCATGATCAGCCGTCCGGTGCCGGTCCAGCTCAGCTCAAGGCCAGCCTGTCGGAGGTAGAACTGGAACATCCAGTTGTAGCGGCCGGGCAGGGTATAAAGCACCGACAGAATTGAATGAATGTTGGTGATTCGCAGAGGCAGCCCCTCGCTTTCCAGCCGCTGATTGAACCGGGCCACCCGGGTGTTCCACAGGATTTCGGATTCGAGGTATTGCTGCTGGATATCGGACTGCCCGATACGGTTCAGGAACACATTCATCGCACCCATCACATAGGGGTGGGAGTTGAACGTGCCGCGGGCAAAGGAGACGTTGACCGGCTGGTTGTCTTTGAAGCGCTGCATCAGCTTCTGAGTTCCCGCCAGCACACCGACCGGCAGGCCGCCGCCCAGGGTTTTGCCGTACGTCACCAGGTCCGCCTGTACGCCGTAGAATTCCTGGGCACCGCGATAGGCCAGCCGGAAACCGGTAAAGACCTCGTCAAAAATCAGCACAATGCCGCGTTCGGTGCACACATCCCGAATTCGGGTGAGCCACTCGCTATAGCGCTGTTTGTCGAAACCGTTATTGCGATCGCTGGCGATCAGCGCAGTGTCAGAGGGTGCGTCACTGTTGGGGTGGAAAGCCTGCAGGGGGTTTATCAGCACACAGGCGATGTCGCTGCGGGTGCGCAGTACGTGCAGGGTCTGTTCGCTCAGGTCTGCCAGAGTGTAAACATCGCGGGCTTTGCGGGTGTTACCGATGCCCGGCTGAACGCCGTCCCACCAGCCGTGGTAGGCGCCGCAGAAACGCACAAGATGGGTCTTGCCGGTGTGGTAGCGTGCCAGCCGTACCGCCTGCATGACGGCTTCGGTGCCAGACATGTGAAACGACACCTCGTCTAGCCCGGATACTTGGCGGATGATATTCACGTTTTCAGCAATCAGCGGGTGATACGTGCCCAGCACCGGTCCGAGGGCTTTGGTTTGTGCGATACCCTCATCCATGCACTGTTTGTAGAAGTCGTAGCCGAAAACGTTGACGCCGTAAGAGCCAGACAGATCATAACGCCAGTTACCGTCCAGATCGCGAACCTGGGAGCCCCGGGTTTCATCGGCCATGGAACCGAGCAGGAAGCAGTCTGGCAGTTGCCGGCTGTAGGGGAAGGGCACCCGGTAGCGGCTGGTAAAGCGCACATCTGAAACGCTGTTCTGAATGGCGCGGCAGTGCGCCAGGGTTTCAGCGCACTGCCGCTCGGCATTGGCCTGAAGCCCTCGAATTGCCAGGCGGCGCTGTTGCTGCAACGCTGGCGGCGCACCGTCACTGGCGAAAAAGCCGTGCTCGCTGTAGCTGAAGAAAGGAATCAGGCGGGCAACGCGCCGTGACAGGTTACTGTGCCCCCGGAGCGAGGGATGTTTCGCCCGTGAAAGCTGAAGCCTGGCCGCAAGCCTGTAAATAAGGTAAGGGCTGGCCATGGCTGCGACGGCGTAAAAAACAAAGATAGACGTCATACACACTATTCCTGCTGGATTACGCTAAAACTAGCAGGGCAAGGTGAAGGCTGTGTGTCAGTTTTCCGACAGTTAGATGACAGGGTTGAATGCACCCCCGCAAAATATCTACGGCACTTAAAATATCTAAGGTACTTAAAATATCTACATTACTACACGGTGATGTAACCTTTTGAATACTGAACCGCGCTGCCGGAAATGAATACCCGGTCGCCTGAAACCACACAGTTGAGCAGGCCTCATGGTGAACTCAGATAATAACGTTGAATTCCTCGGTGACAAAAAAACGCGTGTTTTCCATGTCAGCGAAACGGAGCTCATCGGGTTGAACATCACGAACATAGTCCGGATCAGAAAAGAATTTGTTCTTGTCTTCAACGCTGTCGAACCACAGTTCTGCGGTGCCGTCATAGGGTGTGTTGCCTGGCGTGCTGTATTCCGAGGGTAGGGTATGACACTGAATGTATTTGCGGATGTAGCGCTTCGACGCCGGGTTACTTTTGACCAATGCGGCATGCTGGTTCCGCCAGTGGCTCTGAAAGTCGGCAACGGATAAATCTGGATGTTTCTTGATGGCGACAATGACTTTGATCATTTATGTAATTCCTGAAGGAAATGAATTTGGACGTTGATGACGACTATCGAATCTTGATCGTAGTTGTAGTGCTTGAAAAGAGGCATTCCGAAGGCTCCTCGTCTGTTTGCTGAATCCTATTGAAATCGATCTGATTTTGGGTTTTTATTCAGCCTCAACGCTGCCAACACGCGCAGCTTTGCAGTGGAGGCGAAGCCGCAACGAAAAAGCTGTCGCCGTGCTTGGCCTTGTTAGGGCTACTGCGATATAGTCGTACTGAGTTTCCGTACGTAATGGTGGAGTTATGGATATCATCAGTGTAAACAAATTCCGAGACAACCTGAAAAGTCTTGTAGAGCAGGTTGTTAGTAGACACGAACCCCTCAAGGTGACGCGTCGCGCCGGAGCCGCGTTCGTGATTATTAGTGCTGAGGACTGGGAAAGAGAGCAAGAAACACTGCACGTGCTTCAAAATCGAGATCTGATGCAACAAGTTGCGGCCTCCCTCGATACTCACGCCCGAGGCCAAGGATATACACCTAATGACGAGCAGATGAATGAGATCACTGGTATTTGAGGGAAGCACTTGGGAGGCGTATGAAAAGATGCGTGAAAAAGATAAGAACCTGCACAAAGCTCTCCGTAAGCTACTGAAAGAAATGCTTCGCTCTGAAGACCCATCAACTGGCGTCGGTAAACCGGAGCCGCTTAAACACAGCCTGTCCGGTTTGTGGTCCAAGCGAATTTCACAGAAGGATAGGCTCATATTCCGATTCGACGATAGATACATTTATATTTTCGCCATTGGTGGGCACTACGACCAGCCCTAACGCCCGCAACATGTGCGGCTTTGAAATGGAGGCGAAGCCGCAATGGAAAAGACGATGCCGTGCCTGCGATTGTTAGCACCTTTCCCCGATATCCACTTTGTCTAAGTCAAATTCTTTCAGTGCCTAACGGTTTCTCGTTCAGCAGGTCGGCATGGTTTGCAGGGCGAGCTTACGGCGAATATAACGCCCGAGAGTATCAATTCCAATGTTGAGCAGCGCCGTTATCAGAATCAGCACCATGGCACGATCAAAACGGATGTTCTGAATAGCGCTGTCGACATAGAACCCAAGCGTGTAGATGCCGAGAATTCCCAGTATGGCTGTCTCCCGCATAATGATTTCCCAGCGATAGAACAGCAGCGCCAGAAATGAGCGATATACGCGGGGTACCAGCTCCCAGCTATAACGGTTGAAACCGTCTGCAGCGTCTGCGCGGAGTTTGATGGCATTGGTTTGCCGGCCAATCAGGTGCCCGATAATCCCACCGTTGTGCAGCGCTAAAGCAACCACCGCAGGCAGCATTGAAGGCCCCCAGAGTTGCAGCAGAATATACGCCAGAATGTACTCAGGCGTGGATCGCGCGATTACCAGAGCCACATGCCCGGCATTGCGCCGTATAGGCCCGCCAAAGTGGTTTGATATCAAGGGGAATGCCAGTAACGAGAGAATCCCTGTCGCTACAAGCGCGATCTGAGTGAGCACGATGGTGTTCCAGATGCCCGGCATGGCCTCGTTGATCATCAAATCACTTAGCCAAGGCGTTAGCCCCGTTAAACCTTCCCCGTTGCGCAATGGCGCGGGCACGATGTCTTCGGTGAAAAAACGCTGCACATTACCCCATACAATTGGTAACCCTTCACCCAGAAAAAAGGGAGCGCCAAGAACGTACACGGGCAGAAGCTTTGGCCTTACCCAGAGCGGCATGGTGGCGATTAATACATAGAACAGAATCAGCATCGCGCCAGCGTCGGAATAAAGCCCTTGGGAGAACGATGCTTCAAGGTAAAAGCCAAGTGTGGGCAGGCCAACGAAGCCAAGAATTGCACTGGAGCGAAGACCGCATTCCAGCCTGTAGGCTGTGTAGGTGCGCATCTTTGCCCAGCAATCGGGAATACGGGCATAGAGGAACGCCGAAATATTCCCAGTGCCGGGCGGCAGCACACGGCCGGATTCGGGATCGGCCTCTTCTAGGATTTCTGAATAGACCTTGGCGAAAATCCCGGCGTAGGGAATGGCGATGGCCAATACGCCCGTGAGTGGGTGAAAACCAAAGAACTGCAGGAAAATCAACGCCCAGAAAAGCTCGTGAATGGCGCGAATAAAGGCGCAAAAAATCCGAACGGGCAGGGATCGGTAAGCCAATGCCATCAGGAAGCCTGCGACACTGCCAAGCGCAACCCCGACAAAGGCAAAGGCCACCGTTCTCAACAGTGCGGTCATCAACCCTTCAGTGCTGAAAAAGTTGGGCGTTGCGATGCCAAAAAGGAAATTACCGAGATCCCGCCAGGGGTTGGAGGTGCTAACTGCGATATCTGCAAACAGCAACCCAATCAAGGCGATGGCAAGGAACATCAGGCTGACACGAACCGTTGGGGAAGAGGGCATAGAACGGGCCGCGTTACCTAGTAAAGAGATACGATGTCTGCCGCTGCAAGGTGTTCGCTGGGTTGATCCAAGGCGACCTGGCCATCCTGGATGCCAACGATTCGGGTACAGTAATTCAATGCAAGGTCCACATCGTGCAGCGCAATAACACTGGTGGTGAAGCGATCACGCAGTTGCATCATGACCGAGTTCGCCATGGGGCCATCGAGTGCAGAAACCGGCTCATCGGCCAGCAGCACGGTGGCGTTACGGTACAGCGCTCGCGCGATAGCAACACGCTGGCGCTGCCCACCGGACAGAGAGGCTGCGGGTGTCCATAGCTTTTCGGTGATACCCAGTGACTGCAATAAGGTCAGCACGTCAGCCTTGTCTTTGGCGAACGGACGGGCAAGCGTGAGGGCGTTGTACCACGTGGGATGTTTATCAAGCTGGCCCATAAAGACGTTGTGGAACACCGAAAGGGCGTTTACCAGGCCAAGATCTTGAGGGATCAGAGACGAATCCCGGTTAATCCGTTCGTAAATCAGCCGAATCAAGGTGGATTTTCCCGCACCGCTTTTACCCACCAGCGCGATTTTGTCGCCCGGATTAACCTTCAGCGACAACGGGCCTATAACCCGCTTGCCGCTGAATGAGGCGGTAAGGTCGGTAAGGTCAAAACCTGTCATTAATCGAGAATCCCGATCTCTTGAGCTGTTTTACGAATCGGCTCATAGTCGGCGTTGGAAGCAGGAATAAACCCTGAACGCGGGAAGCTTGCCAGCAGTTCCGGGTTATCAAGGTTCAATAGCGCCTCGGTAACGCGCTGCTTGAAGCCATCACCAAAACGCTCATCCACATCGCCACGAATCGTCCACTGATAATCCGGGTAGTGGGGCGTTTTCCAGATCACCTGAACGGCATCGGTGTCTATGTTTCCATCACCCAGTTCTTTCTCCCAAACCTGAAAGTTCAGCGCGCCTACATCGTAAGTGCCGGCTTCAACCAGGCGAAGGGTGCGTGTATGGTTGCCGCTGAAGCCAACGCGCGAAAAAAAGTCCTCAGGCTTTGCACCAAAGGTGTCGCGCACATAGAACTCAGGCATGAGCCGGCCAGATGTCGAGCCTTTGGAACCGAAGGTAAAGGTTTTACCTTGCAAATGATCTTTGAGCTCTGAAAGCGCTGCAGCGGGTTTTATGCCCGTGTTGGTATTGGCAATAAAATAGGTTTCGAAGGCTTCGTCTTCAACACCTTGGGCGATGGCTTCAGAGCCCGGAACCAGCCTGCGCGCCTGCACACCAGAAAGACCGCCAAACCACGCCAGCTGAACCTGATTGTTACGGAACGCTGAAACGGCAGCCGCGTAGGACTTCACTGGAATATAGCGCACATCAACATTCAGTTGCTCAGACAGGTAGTCCGCGACACCGCGAAAACGCTCAACAAGTTTGGTTTCGTCTTCATCCGGGATGGCCGTAAATACCAAGGTCTCAGCCGATGCCGCAGCAGCGCTGAAACAGAAAAAACAGGAAAGCACCAACGTCCGTATTATATGCATCGCCATTTGAAATCCTTGATCGTCTAACGAATTGATAAACCAGAAAGGCCGCGTGGGGCGTACCGGCGAGCTGCAGGGTACTCTGATTCCTATCAACCTTGAACTCTAGTCACGAAAGGCCGGGATGATGTGGTCTTCAATCAATTGGAATTGGCGGCGCAGATAGGATGAGCCTGGCGACGGTGGGGTAGGGTCCGACGTCATTACGACTGTTAATTCCAGGGAAGGAATCACGTAGAGCACTTGACCGCCATAACCGCGCCCGTAGTAACCGGATTCGCCCGCCAGTGAATGCAAAAACCAGCCGTAACCGTAGGGATCATCGGTGTAGGCTGATTTCCCCCGCCCGGTCCAGGATTCGCTCACCCAGTTTTCTTGGAACAAAATCTGGTCTCCCACTCGCCCCTGGTTACGATACAGCTCGCCGATTTTCGCTAGATCACGGGGCGACATACGCATGTTGTTGCCGCCAAAATAGATCCCCTGGGGGTCCCGGCCCCAGTCCGGGAATGTGATATTGAGGGGCTCGCCCAGCCATTCCCGTGCCAAGGCCCGGGTGCTTCGACCGGCGCTCTCGGTCAACGCGGCGGAGAGCAGATGGCTGCTGCCAGTGGAGTAGAGCATGCGCCCGCCCGGCTCATCAACGAAGGGCCGGGTTAACACGTGGTGCACCCAATTATCGCTGTTCACCCAACCGCCATAATGGCGACCGGATGTTCGCTGCAGCCCGGCCTGCAAAGACAACAGGTGTCCAATAGTGATGCGTTCCACGCCGTCGGTGGCCGAGGCCGGCACCCGGTCGCCCAGTGTTTCCATTGCCGATTGATCGGTCCCCTCAAACACTCCTTTTTCGATGGCAACGCCCACCAGGGCGGCCAGCACCGTCTTGGACAACGACTTAATATTGGTCGGCGTGTCCAAACCCCTGTTCTTTAAATCCAGCGCCACAATTTCTTGTCCCTGATGGACGACCACCAACGTGTGCAGGCGATCAAAACGCGCTGCATCGCTCTTTAATGCTGCCTGCCAATCGCTAGTTTCCGCGTGGCACAGCAGGGGCATCAATAGCAGCAGCGTCCAAGTCCAACTAGAAAACCATTGCATAATTCACCAAGTACCGGTCGCTTGCGACGGTTCAGATCAATCAAAGACTATGGGCGTAAAGTGTTCGACGCCGCGAAAGAGGCCGTGAGTGGGAAGCTCGATCCAACCGAAGAGATCCTGCTCAAAGGGGATCCCGCTCATGAAATCATCGAGTATCTGGAAGCCAATCCGAGCACTCACATGGTTTTGGGACGGCGTGGCCATTCCGCAGTGCGCAGCCTGACTTTGGGCAGTGTCAGTGAAAAAGTCATCAGGCACGCCACCGGGCCGGTTACTGTTGTAAGCGAGTAACCGCGGCCTTGTTATGGGATCAGGTCAGCGTGTCAAAAACATCCGGCGGCCATCGGGGTCGGAAAAGTAGCCTGAGTAGTTCCCCTATTCCGTCTTCCAGTCGCCCGCAAAGCGGTTGGCAATGCTTGATTCATATATTACACATAACGCTCGAGCTCAGTTGACGAGCAATACAGAGCAGAGCGAAGCGCCGCAGCGTATTGACTGGTCAACTGCAGTGACTTGTTCGGCCTATGACCGACAGCCGTTAGCGTTTGCCGAGCTTGCCTAGTTCACTGCCCAGCAGGCTAACCATCTTATGGGCAGCACCGGTTACCGATTGCTCAATCGTGAGTTCCAAATCGCTTACTGATACCGGTTCACGACCTGCAAGTCGAGCCTCTAGCAGGCATCGCTTGTCAATAATGCCCGACTTCGAGGCGCTGTTCTCGTCACTAAGATGCACTTCCAGCCTAGTGATTTGACCAGCGAAGCGCGCTAGAACGTGGTCAAGAATTTCTTTGACACTTTGCGTCATGGCCTCGTTTCCGGAAATATTCTTGTCTGTATTTATTTGGATATGCATATAAATTTTCTCCAGTAATGTTGGGTGTTCCAGGCATGGCGCGGGTCACAAAAAGCGGCGACTATAGAATGGGACCAAAGAGGCCATGGAAAGTTCGCCTTGTGGCTATGGGCGGGCTGGCTGACAGACTTGTCCGTTTCGCAAGGAAGTAACTGTAGGGGGCAACTAATTCCGGAACTGTAGTGGTTAACTAATGGCGGTCGATTAAAAAGGCCAAGAAAGTTTACGTGCTCAGTACTAAGAAGGAAAAACCACAACGTCATCTCCCTCTTGCCACGGCCGAAACTTGGTCATGGCTTGCAGAAAGAATGAGTGCTCCAGCCAGCGTTGTAACCACAGATGCAGGTTCGGGTAAGGTAGGCTGTCAAAAACATCGCGATCGACATGGGCGAATTGGCGGACAAAAGGCACGATACCAATATCGGCAATGGTCGCGCTGTCCCCCAGTAGGTAAGGGTTTTTAGTCAGCAACTCTTCTAAAACCTGTAAAAACGCCTCACCCCGTTGCCGATACTCTGACTGGGTCATTTCCAGATATCGGTCGGCGTATTTATAGCGATCCAACCAATATTTAAATTCGTTGTCGTTTTGCTCAATCAGAGCGTTGGCCTGATGCAAAACCGTTGCATCCAACAGTCCTTGTGGATCGTGCTGCCGAAGCGCCCACACCATTATTTCCCGGCTCTCTTCAACCACGGTACCATCAAAAAGCTGTAAAACAGGCACCGTGCCTTTCGGGCTAATCGCCAGCATCTGGACCGGTTTGTTTTTCAACATGATCTCCCGCAGCTCCACCTGCAAACCAGCAAACAAGAGGCCGAGACGGGCCCGCACAGCATAGGGACAGCGACGAAAAGAGTACAGGCGGTGAAGTGAGGACGTCATGGGTCTTTTTTCGCAGTTGAATCGAAATCAGCGGACTTGGCTTTTTTAATCAACGCAACCAAGTCTGGCGCGATTGGCATTTTCCTAAACGGACTGATATTAATTGCCTTTACGTCTAGAGCTTGGTTTAAAAAGTTTAAACCAAGCGATTAAGCCCGCTATAGACGCGAGTCCCAGAAAAACGAAAAATTCTTCGACGTTAAAGTCGCCAACTTCATACATTAGCCCCAGGAAAACTAGAAGAAATGTCCCAACGGTGCCGAAAACCCTTAAAATCATATTTTAATCCTCGAATTTTTGATCGCCTCGGCTCTCTGCCTGAGCATATGCCTGATTACTGATGCGCCAGCGCGTAGTCGATAGCCGCACACACTGCGGCAGCCTGTGCAGCATTGCATTGCTCGGGCGTTGTACGGGGGCTGTCGGGATAGATCTCAGTGGTGGTCTTGTATGGGGCGCTGGTAATACTGGCGCACAGGCCCAGCTGCTTGAGCGGATACTGGATAACGCCCCGAGTAACCACCGGTGTGCCGATGATCTCGCCGTTGTCATCGGCCGGAGCGATATGAGTGACCTGCTCCACCGCCTCAATCACCGCCTGTTGAAATTCAGGCTGCGGGTTTTCGCTGTCATCGACCAGATAGAAGCCATCGGGAATCCCAGCCGGCTCGAACGGCTTGCCGTCGCGGGCCGCCAGCGCGGGACGAAACTCGGTTTCGTCGGTATCGGTGGTTTCGTGCAGGTCGATATGCATCAGTACTTTATCGCGAACGGGCGCCACCAGTCGCATGAGTGCCGCCGAATCCTCAGCCGGACTGCCATGGCGGAACGAGCGGCCCGCGTAATCCGCCGCATGCTGATCGACAAACTGCAGCGCGCCGTGTACACCACTGGTTTCATAGCCGTGTACTCCGCCCGTTATCAGCACAACCGGCAAATCGTCACGCCAGTCGCGACTGCGGATCGCCATCAGCGGATAGCTTTCGGGGCCATAGTCCAGACGGCCATACTGTTCCGCGTCGAAGCGCGAGCGCAGGCGCTCGGTCACACTCAATACCTCGGACTCGTAGCTGCGTTGCCGGGGCTGTCGTGACAACCATTCGGCGCGTTCCTCGTCGCCCCAAGGAGCACCGGGCGTACCGATTGGATAGGGTGCGGAAGCTATGTTCATATCGCTTTTCTCCAGTGATGGCTAATGCCGGCGTAAACCCTTCAAGACTGCTGTGGTGTTGCAAGTAGTTGTACCACTTCACGTAATCGTTGCACCAGTGCATGGCATGGTCATCTTGCCGCTTTCGTTTCGGCCTCATCCCGCTCGTGATGCTCATGCAAATGGTGGCGAATCAACCGTTGCAGCTTATCCCGCTTTTCGCCCAGCTCTTTAAAGGTACCAGACCATTCCTTCGCGGCGTCTGACGACATCTTGCAGCCGTCGATGGCAAACAGTTCGTTGCCCAGAAGGCCCTGTTCATGGCACACTAGAAGTATTTGCTCGAAAAGCTCTTCAATCTCATCGGCGTGCTGGCTGACGAACTTGGCCAGGGTGGTGAAGTGCGGGACGGTATCGCAGGGCAGTGCTTTAAAGATGATGTTGGTCTCGCAGCACCATTGGATCTTGCGACTGGAGGTGATGCCTTTGGAGTAGGCGTACAGTATGATCTTCAGCAAGATGGCCGGATCGTAGGCCAGGCGGCCGGTGTCGTCGTTGCGATACTTGGGATGAAACACCGTCAAATCCAGCTTGTGTTCAATCAGGTAGTGAACGGCGTGTTCAAAAGTGCCGGGCTGGAGTTGTTCTCGGTAGTTGATGATAACCATCGTATCTTGGTCGTAGTTGTAGTACTTGAAACGAGGCATACCGACGGCTCCCTGTCTGTTTGCTCAATACTGCCAAAACCGGCCTAGTTTGGGGTTTTTCTACAGCCTCAACGCTGAGATAAGCGGCGGCTGAAAGCCATCCGCTGCTGCGATTTGTTAGACGACTGCGGTACAAAACTAAGATCAGAATTTTTTTTGTATCAAAAGCCCAAAAATAGCATGTCCAACGCTGCAGAAATCTGATCCTGTTGTTTAGCAAGGCTGCCAACGCCGAAACGCAATTCACCTTCGGAAACAGCCGCCATGTACTGAGTGGCCATTACTACCTCTTGCCCCTCAATATTAAATACAGGATTAAGCCTCTGCGCAGGGGACGGTGCCGAGGTTTTGGGCAACAGTGGCACGACAACGCGGGTGTTCAAGCTACTGATAAGGTCTGACTGGACGTCCAATAGAAATCCAGCTCCACCCTTATTTTCAAAGATATCGAAACGGGCCATCAGAACTGACGATACTGTGCGAGAGGCAAACCGTTAGCTTCAACGTATGCGTTCGAGCTCGCGAGGGCGCTAGCGTTATCTTTCAGCCAGTTCGCCTTCTTATAAAGTTTCACAGCCTCCGCGATCCCTGCCTCTGCAGACCTCGAAACATTGATTCCCAAACCTTTTGCTTCTTTGAGAAGAGCACTATCCAGCGATAGGTTTGTTGGCTTTCGTGAAGGTTTGGTGGCTTCAGAAGCTTGCATGGGTCAGTACTCGTAAGGTGTGGAATACCCATAATATGCGCATATTACTTGCGCATCAACCTGTGCTACGACAAACTTTGGTGCTGACGTAGCAGAGCACCGGGTGTTGACCTAACGCCCTTCTCACGCGCCGGTTTGGAGCCGCGAAGCGGCGGAAAAACGGTCGCTGTGCAGCCGATTGTGTACGCCCAGCATGGGCATGAACTAATGGGGTGAAAGTCCCCTGTGGAAGTAAGAATGGACAGGCACAACGTAGCCTCCGGTGCACAAACTCACGGTAAATGTTGCCGAGTTTCCCCCGGTACTTTTATCCCAGCCGGCGAGCCAGGATTTCTCCATGTACCCGGCGACACCCGCTACACTGCCTGTCTTGCACCCGGGAACCAGTCTGTTTTTCCCGGTGACGGCCAATGTCCTTACCGCAACCCAGGCAATGAACTACATCAGTTCGCCAACCCCCGCTGTGACCGTGCGGTCTGATCGTGGTTTCAGTGATATCACACCAAGCGCCTCACAGCAGGTTCAGGATTTTCAGGCTACGTTGTGCCTGTCCATACAGGTTTTGCTATCCACTCTCATAATCGATCCAAAACTTGGTTCTTGATCGACATGCTTTCCAACAATTGGAATCGTAATACTGAGTAAAAGTGGAGAGTATTCCGCGTAACCGATACCAGAGAAAACAGATTGACATGCGCTTGTTGCGGCACCCACATCGTTTCCCGAACTATACTGTTCTTCAGAAATTTGAAACTCGCCTGTCCAATAGGCTCCTACAACTGAATTGGGAGCCAAGATTGGAATGGCAATGTAATCGTGAGTTGGGCGAGACACACTCACGTGGGTCAGTACTTCAAGAAGGGCCTGTGATTTGGATGTTGCGGCGTAAACCATGGCCGTACCTTGTGTGTGCCAACGGCCTTCGTAGAGCTTTGCGCCACCGCCATCCAGCGCATGCTCTTGAAAGCGCTTGTTAACTATTCGCCATAGGATCATCGCCATCTCGTATCCGCCTGTGGCCTATTTCTGGCCAAATCCCAGCCTCGATATCATGCCGCTAACTGTCCGTAATTCGCCAGCTTCTCGATATTGTGTACAAGGCAATACAACTGCCACTGACCCTGCACCTTCTCTTTTCTCCGCGGGCTATGTAGTGCCTGTCCATTCAAATATCTCTTCAGATATCAGTGCCGGCCAGAATTGTCGGACATGCCCTAACGCGAGCGAGCCTGGGTGGTGTCCTGTTCATCACCTGAAATCAAAAAACGCTTCCAGCGCGCTGATAGAGCGCTCGTCATAACGCAGCTCGAGATGCGGTTTAAGAGCCCTGAGTGATGTTATTTCCAGTGCCAATAAGCATGCCTCTGAGCCAGTGTTTTCAATTTTCCGGATGTGTTGCTTGAAAGCCCGATTGGTTTTTTCACGGTGGGTGGAGTAGAACTGCTCGTAGGCCATACGATGCAGGGGGGACTGGAGGCTGTAATCCTCCTGCTCATATCGCAGCTCATCAATTTGCCCTTTCAACGCCTGGAGTAACTGCTTTTCATCCAATTTCGATAAAGTGGCATCCTCACCTACATGTTCCTGATACATCAAAACAATGGTCATGACGTCACCCTGATTTCGCGCATCAAGCAATCTGGTCATCAGGGTGTGCTTTTTCTCACGCTTATCCGGGTCGCGCTCGCGATCCGGATGTAATCGAGCGGCAATACTTCGAAACAATCGCTTGAAAACAACATTACTGATAGCCGCCGGTACCTCGCTTTCATCCTCTTCTGTAACCGCCGAATCGAAGTCAAACGGATCCGGACCGAAATCAAAACGGTCATCTTCGTCGTTTTCAGAGAATCCGCCTGTCGCAAACATTTTCTCCAGTAATTCCTCGCGAGCGGCGTTTCGAGCTTTAACATCAGCATCGTATTGGCGCTGCTGCTCGTATATCAGTTCGTTCCCAAAAAGATCGTCTGCATTCTCGCCGTGCTGCTCAGGCATAATTGGCTCAGGGCCCAAGGTTTGCTCAAGAATTTTTTCAACGTCACGATGGACTTGCTGTTGCCAGTCCTGGCTTTCCCCCTGCAACTCTAGTTGTTCCTGCTCAAAATAAGTTCGCAACTGATCCTGCAACGGGATGGAGGACGTCTCATCCAGCTCTATCCCCAAGCGAAAGGCATCGTAACGAGACAATTCTTCCAGAACGTCATGCTCGATACCGTCAATACCCATTAACGGCTCCAGTATTTCGCGAATCCAGTCATCCAGCGCCTGCCGCTGCCATTGCAACAAAGACCTTCGTTGCCCCAGCGCTAATAACCGTTTCAGCAGGGGTATCTGTTGCGTGGCGGCGGCTTCTTCCACAGGGCCTATGTCGGTTTGGATGCGCTGTATTATGTCATCCAGGCGATCACGAAATCGGGCATTTTCCTGTTTCAGTTTTTCCGCCTTTGCCCAGAGTTTCTGAAATTCTGATTGCGTTTTCTTGGATTTCTTCCCCGTCGCCAGACGTGTCATCTTGCGCCTCTTGCTTGAAATATGAGCCTATAGTCGGGCTATGCTGTGCTTGTCCATTCAACATCGGTAGACAATAATGCCTTCCATGACGTGGTCAGGGTCTAGTGACCAGCCCAGACCCGAGCGGCGATATCGTCGTCTATGGGCGATTTGTAGAACGCTGCGTAGCCGTAGAACAGCTCACGCCAACGTGGCTGGTCAGGCTCTGTCACTGAACGAGGTATAAGTGCCGCCATTTTCCTTTCCTCCTACGGTTTCGAGAAACCGGGGCAGATTTATTTTTGTTGGTCAGTTGGCATTCTATTCCAAATTTTGACGAGGGTCATCTGTGACCGTCCATTGGTGGGGGGTGGGGAGGTTACGTTGTGCCTGTCCATTCACACAAATTTCATCATACAGGTTTACTTTTAAGGTGAAGGCCGTCTGAGAGGAAACTTGATATGATAAATCAACATGAAACCGAGGTACGTAGCATGCAAACGGCGATAGATATTAAGCAAGCGGCCCATCAGTTGATTGATCAGTTACCCACGGATGCGACATGGGATGATGTCGTTTATCGACTGGTTGAACGCCGGGAAATTGAACTAGGGCTAGCGGACAGTGATGCTGGCCGCACGACGCCTGTGGAAGATGTGATGAAGGAGTTCGGCATCACCCCATGAAGGTTCAGTGGACGAAGCGGGCGAAAGCAAGACTACGAGAAATCGAAAGCTATATTGCGAAAGACAATCCCAAAGTAGCCCGTGACGTTGTCGAGAAATTACTACGCCGGTCCTGGCGGCTGGCCGACTTGCGTGAGGTGCTTATCCGACCTTATCGATTGATTTATTGTGTGAAAAAGCACCAGATCGATGTGGTGACGGTACTGCATTACCGGCAATTATTACCCAGCGATGTGCATTGACTCCGAGTGACTGCAACATTGTTCCTGTCCATTCACGGCTTAAAACCCTCACGGGCCGTGGTCACCACGCTGACCTTTGAGCCAAACTCATACCGGGTACGGGCCTTGCCTTCGACGGATACGGGGTCAGGTCTCGACGGATACGGGGTCAGGTCTTGCGTTTTGCCTCTCGAATAATAGCCTCGTTCCGCAAACTCCAGCTATAGTGGCATGGCCGTTCCTTGGATCCTTACGTCGTTGGGATAGACCGCGACAGTTACGACGAAATGGCAGGGCACGGGCAAAACGCAAGACCTGACCCCGTCACCCCCCGGCTAAAAGCCGTCCGGTGGACGGCCGCAGGCCGGGAACGTACTTGAGCGTTTTGTGTACGCCCAGCATGGGCATGAACTAATGGGGTGAAAGTCCCCTGTGGGAAGATCACCGTTCAGCCGGTTTTACCGATTGAACGCTAACCACTAGCGAATGGCAAGGGCCAACCCGCGAGGCGCCGTCTCCGGAACGCCGGCCGGAAGTAAGCCGCTAGCAAAGCTGCGAGCTGATGAACAAGAACATCATATGAGGCGTAGGCCGGAGGCGAGTTGGCACAAGCCGACGGGACGGCCTCCCGCGAAGCCGCGTGATCTGACGGCCACCGTAAATGATGCAGTTGTGCGGTGAAAGTTCATGCTCTTATCTGGGGCGGTCCGACGCTTCGGGATCTGCTCAACGAGCGATCGGTCAATTACCAGTCAGGCCACTGGTCGATCAAGCCTGGGCGCAGCCGTTGCCATCGGCGGTTGCGAGCGAACGAGGTGGACAACCGATAGCGCCGATAGGGGTAACCCCGCCGGTGATTGCGCAGAAGTCAGCAGACGGCATAGTAGCCAAACGCCCATCGTAATCTCCTCGGGTGACAGGCAGGAATCAGTGTGGCGAACTCTGGATTCTGGATACAGGTGCGAATTTATTGGCGCTTACCTCATTGCTGTTCAATAGTCTCTGCTAGACTTCCCCGATATGTCGTCATAAAACGCAGGCAGGGTGAGTGATGTCGCGCAGAGGTTGGGTAAACAGTGGACTGGTGGTGGTACTGATTCTGGCAGGCGGGCTGGCACTATACGGCTACCGCTCCCTGCAGTCGGATATAACGCAGCTGACCGATGCACGCTTGACCGCTGAATCCAAGGCGGAAGATCTGCGTAGCCAACTGCAACAAAACGAGCAGGCGCTGACGGCAGCTCGGGCGCGGCTCGAACATCGCACCAACAGTGCGGATAAACTGGAAGCCGAACTCGACCGCCTGCGTCAGACGCTGGCCGGGGCCAAGGCCGACTTGCAGACTGCGCAACAGCAGGTTGAGAAGCTCAAGTCCCAGCTGGAAACAGCGCAGGCGGCGTTGGCCAAACGGGAGGGGCAGGTCGCCGAGCAGGGTAGTCAGCTCAAACGGAGCCGGGATCAGATCGCTGCTCTTACGGCGCAGCTGGCTGCAGCCACCAAGCACGTTGAGAGCTTATCCCAGCGACGCGACGCACTGACGTCAGACCTGAACACGGCGACCGCCAAGCAGACCGACGCGCAGAACCGCATTGCCGAGCTTGAAAAACAGCTGGCGGAAGCCAACGTCGCGCTTGCCGATGCGCGCCGGGAAGTCCGGCAGCATCAATCCGCACTGGCGTCGGCGACCGAGCAGCGCCAGTCTGTTGCTGAGCAATACCAACAAGCACGTGAGCAGCTCGCGCTACAGCAAGCTCGCAGCCAGTCTGCCACCGAGACCATCAACGTGCTGGAAGCCCGGATGGCACAGGAAAAAGCGGCAACCGATAACCTTCAGTCGCGGCTGCAATCCCTGAGTCATGAGAAGGAAAGTCTGGTGTCCCGGCTGGAAGATGGCACCACCGTGATCAAGCTGCCGGAGAGCATCGTGTTTAATTCCGGTTCTGCCAGAATCGGCAAAGCCGGCCGGCACACCCTGACGTTGCTCGCTGATGCACTGAAAAGCTTTCCGGATCACCTGATCAGTATTCAGGGGCACAGCGACAGCCGCTCCATTGCTCCTGCTTTGCAGAGTTTGTATCCAACCAACTGGGAGTTATCGGCGTCACGGGCTGCGTCAGCGGTGCGGGTGTTGAGAGAGGCCGGTATCGACCCCAGCCGGATGCAGGCAGTGGGTTTTGCGGATACCCGACCGCTGGTTAAGGAAATTGATACTGTCAGTCGTCGGAAAAACCGACGTATTGAGGTGCTGTTGTATCCGTCTCAGTTCAAGATAAAAGCCTACCGACCGGGCGGCCGTGAGCCGGCCCGGTAGTGGTTTCGTCCGGAGCTGCCGGACGGTTGATTAATAGTTCGCCGACGATATTTCCTAAATAGAGAAGCACCGGGGATGCCCATTTTCTCTACCGTATGGTTTTCAATATAGGCCACGTATCCTCCGGGCTGCCACTTGTTCAGGGCGGCCCCACCCAATGCGACATTCGAATCGCCCCCGGGCTGTTCTGAGCACCCGAGTATATTACAATGCCGGCTTTGCCTGGACGCACCATGACCATACTGATTGACCAACCAACCCTGCTCGAGGTTTTCGGAACCGCTACCCTGCAAAGGGGCAGACGCTACTTCAACGAGGAGCGGGTTCTTTACCTGAACAGCTCCCTGGAGGGGGCCAGCATCCGCAAACTGGATGCCCAGGTGGAAGGCAGCGGTCAGACCTACCAGACCCTGGTCACCATTGACCCCCACAGCCCATGGGCTCTGCGTTCCTTGTGCACTTGTCCGGTAGGGAATTTGTGCAAACATGCGGTGGCCGTGTTACTGGAGGCCAACCGTCGCCAGGAACAGGAGGCAACCGACCGCCCGTCCGGAACAAACGATCTCGCCCTGACCAACTGGCTCAATGCTCTGCAGGCTCGCTCCAAAACACAGGCGAAGCCCTCCAACGAGCGACTCGTCTACACACTGGAAGAATCGAGATTCGGGAATGATCTGTCCGTCTCGGTCAGTAAGGCCCGCATCCGTAAAAACGGCCAGTTCGGCCAGATCTCACTGACCACCTCCTGGACCAACGCCACCCTCGACTACAACCGCCCCAAATACATCCAGGATGCTGACGTTCCTGCCTTGTGCTGGTTAAAGGCCACTCCCACTGCGCACCGGCTTGTCCAGGCGCTGGAAGGTTCTATCGGAGCCCACTTCCTGGAAGCGGCGGTGGCCACGGGCCGCCTTTACTGGACCCACAAGAGCGACCAGCCACTGAGCGCCGGCGAGCCAGTGGAGACGGAGTTTATCTGGCAGCAGGGTCCGGACGACCGCTGGAGCCTCCTTCTTAAGGAGCATCCGGAGGAATACCGGGTTGTCGCCACGGAACCCCCCTGGTACATCGACACCCGGAATCACAAAATCGGTCGCCTGAACCTACCCTCTTCCGGGGGGGGCCTGGACTTGTTGTTGGCGACGCCGTCCCTGAGCTCCGAAGATATCAGCCGCCATGTTCTGCACCTGAAACCCGTGCTGGAGCAATTCAACATCGGCCTGCCGGAGGGCATCCGGGAACCCCGCAGCATTCAGGCCGACCCGACACCCATTCTCCAGCTCTATTCCTTGCCCCGGCCTGACGGCCTGCCGCCACAGATGGCTGCCAAACTGCTGTTCAGCTACGACGGAGTGATTCTGGGTCTGGGCGAGACCATGGCCGTTGTCCAGCTGGAACAGGACGGCGAAACCTTGCTGGTTGAACGCAACCCGCGCAGGGAGTTCGAACACCGGAACCGGATTGTCGGCCTGGTTCCCCTGGCGCAAATGGCCGAGGGGCTGATGACCCTGCCCCCGGCTATCCGGAACGATCTGACCTTTCCCGCCCATGGAGACTGGCTGGACTTTCTGGCCTGGACGCTCCCAGCTCTGGAGACCGAAGGCTGGGTCATTGAAATGGACGAGTCCTTCCAGGTGCCGGTGGTGGAAGCCGACGAATGGTACGGCGCCTCCAGCGCCGCCGGGGAAGACGGTTGGTTCGACCTGGAGCTGGGCATTATGCAGGACGGCCACCAGATCAACCTGATCCCCCTGCTGATGCAATGCCTGGAATTACTGCGCCCCGACTTCGGCACAGACTCCACCGGCGAGCTCCAGCTACCGGAAAACCTCTGGCTGCACGACGAAGAAACCCTGATCCGGGTGCCTTCGGAACGGGTCAGGCCCATGCTGGAGACCCTGTTCGAACTCTACCGGGACAAAGACCCGTCCGAGCCTTTCCGTCTGCCCAGAATTGAAGCCGCCCGGCTGATCGGCCAGTCCGAGGCCGACTGGCGTGGTGGCGAACAACTGCAGGACCTGGGCCGCAAGCTGGCAGACTTCAACGGACTGGACACAGTGCCCGCCCCCGAAGGCCTGCAGGCGGATCTTCGCCACTATCAGCAGGAGGGCCTGAACTGGCTGCAATTTCTTCGCGACGCTGGCCTGGGCGGCGTGCTGGCCGACGACATGGGCCTGGGCAAAACCCTGCAAACCCTCGCCCACCTCCAGGTTGAGAAACAGGCGGGTCGCCTTATCAAGCCTGCCATTGTGATCTGTCCCACCAGCGTGATACCGAACTGGAAGGCGGAAGCCGCCAAGTTTACTCCGGGCCTGATGGTAACGGTGCTTTACGGCCCCAAGCGCAAAAAACAGTTCCAGGAACTGGACACCACCGACCTGATAATCACCAGCTATCCGCTGCTGGCCCGGGATGGAGAGATGCACGAAAAAACCGCCTATTCCACCGCGGTTTTCGACGAAGCGCAGAACCTGAAAAACCCCAGGGCGGCTGTCTCCAAAGCCGCCAGAGCTCTGAAAGCAGAACACAAGATCGCCCTCACCGGCACCCCCATGGAAAACCACCTGGGAGAGCTCTGGTCCCTGTTCGACCTGGTGCTGCCCGGCTATCTGGGTGATCACCAGGAATTCCGCGAGTTCTTTCGCAACCCCATCGAGAAAGACGGCAACCCCGAGCGTCACACTGCCCTCTGCCGTCGCATTCGGCCCTTCCTGCTACGCCGCACCAAGGAACAGGTAACCCCGGAGCTACCGGAGAAAACCGAGATGGTGCGCATGATTGAGCTCAACCGGGGCCAGCGCGACCTGTACGAAACCATCCGCGCCAGCATGGACAAAAAGATCCGCGACCTGATGGCCGACAAGGGCATCGCCCGCAGCCAGATCGAAATTCTGGAAGCCCTGTTGAAACTGCGCCAGATCTGCTGTCACCCCGCCCTGCTCAAACGCCAGGCCAGCGACAGCGAACTGGCCTCTGCCAAGCTGGACCTTCTGCTGGACATGGTCACCGAGCTATTAGAAGAAGGCCGCAAGATCATCATCTTCTCCCAGTTCACCTCCATGCTGGGCATTATCGAAAAAGCCTTTCAGGAGCGCGGGCTGATATACGCCAAACTCACCGGCCAGACCAAAAACCGCGCAGCCCCGGTAGAACAGTTCCAAAGCGGCGCAGCGCCCTTGTTCCTGATCAGCCTGAAAGCCGGCGGCGTAGGCCTCAACCTGGTCGCCGCCGACTGCGTGATTCACTACGACCCCTGGTGGAACCCCGCCGTCGAACGCCAGGCCACAGACCGCGCCTGGCGCATCGGCCAGGACAAGCCCGTCTTCGTCTACCGGCTGATTTGCGAGGGCACCGTCGAGGAACGCATACAAACCCTGCAAGAGAGAAAAGCCCGGCTCGCCGACAGCCTGTACGGCACCACAGAAACCTTCTCCGCCGCGCTGACAGCGGACGATGTGAAGGCGTTGTTTCAACCATTGAAGTAGCGTTTAAGCTCTGGGATAAAACCGGCGGTAGGCCGATGCTCATTCAGGTGCGACGGCAGTGCTCAGGACCGCTTCAGATGGAACAACCGTTCACGTTGAACCAGAATCGGTGTTCCTGTTCAGCCAGAATGATTGCTCAGATTGGGCCGGATTGTGCACTGACGGTGCAAAGCGGGCTGACGACGGCAAACAAACGACCCTGACCGCCATTATCGAGAACCTGACCCAGACCGCCGCCATCGGCTTCACCCAGTCCCTTTAGGCGCTAAGCGCTCGCCGGTTGAACATTCGCGCTTTGGTTGCCGCCTAAAGTCCCTGGCGTCTCGCTAATGATAGTAGTCCGATCCGCAGCTAATAATTTATAGGTCTTCACGAATACTCCCTTATCCATAACGAGGCTGTAGAAAACCCTTCACAGAGCCCAATCATCAGCCGCTTTGTTGTTTTGTCATTGCCTGCCACTAACTCGTGCAAGCTTGTTCGTTCGTCGGCAATACTCGATCAATAGCACTAATCAGCTCCTAATGCCGCCCTGTCAGACGCTTCAGGGCTATTTCTCGCGATTTCATAGACCTGCATCATGCCGCCAACTGCCCATAATTGGCCAGCTTCTCAATGTTGTGCACCAGGCAATACAGTTGCCACTGACCCTGCACCTTTTTTTTGCTCCGCAGGCTGAAGCGATCCAGGCCTTTGTTACTGTCGATGTTGCCGAACACCGGTCCAACCACTTCAGACCCAGCCGCACTGGACGTTGATTGGGAGGGGTGCCAACTGAACAACGCATATCTGAACGGCGCGAACCTGGTGACCGCGAACCTGAGCGGTGCACTCTGGATTAATGGCATGCAATGCGCCAAGGTGCCCATCGGTGAATGCAAGTAGCCTTGATTTGGCTCAGGGCAGGGCGGAAAGAACGATAGCCTCGTTCCGCGAGGAAGTAATATCAGAGTAGCGTTTTAAGGGATTTGTTAAGGGTCGACGTTGACTGGTCGGTATGTCGCCCAGCCGATCCGGCCCCTAAATTCGCCTCTTTGTAGTGTTAAGAAGGAAAAACCACAACGTCATCTCCCTCTTGCCATGGCCGAAACTTGGTCATGGCTTGCAGAAAGAATGAGTGCTCCAGCCAGTGTTGTAACCACAGATGCACGTTCGGGTAAGGTAGGTTGTAAAAAACATCGCGATCCACATGGGCGAATTGACGGACAAAAGGCACGATACCAATATCGGCGATGGTCGTGTTATCCCCCAGTAGGTAAACGTTTTTAGTCAGCAACTCCTCTAAAACCTGTAAAAAGGCCTCGCCCTGTTGCCGATACTCTGACTGGGTCATCTCGAGATATCGGTCGGCGTATTTATAGCGATCCAACCAATGTTTAAATTCATTGTCGTTTCGCTCAATCAGAGCATTGGCCTGATGCAAAACCGTTGCATCCAACAGCCCTTGTGGATCTTGCTGCCGAAGCGCCCACACCATTATTTCCCGGCTCTCTTCAACCACGGTACCATCAAAAAGCTGTAAAACAGGCACGGTGCCTTTCGGGCTAATCGCCAGCATCTGGTCCGGTTTGTTTTTCAATATTATCTCCCGAAGCTCCACCTGCAAATCAGCAAACAAGAGGCCGAGACGGGCCCGCATAGCATAGGGACAGCGACGAAAAGAGTACAGGCGATGAAGTGAGGAACTCATGAGTATTTTTCGCAGTTGAATCGAAATCAGTGGGCTTAGAGTCACTGATTTCAGTGGTTACTTAATTTCACTCTTGATTTTTGAGGTACGGGATCAGGTCAATGGCATAGCCATGTCTTGGTTCCTCACGTAGAAACTGATTGTTATATGTTTTTCTTGGAAATGTATCTGACATTCACCAAGCCCTCGAAGTCATTATCTTGAGTCCAGATAACAGCGGAGTACTTTTGAGCAGTGGCAAAGATAATGCTGTCAGCTAGTGGAAGTTTATGAAGAACACCAACCTTGGCGGCATTCATCGCCAACTCTGAATCCAGCGGGATTACTTTGCCTTGGTTCATATGGGCCGTGACAATCAAGGCCGCCTCTTCTCCGCGTTGACGCAGCACGTTCTTAAAAACTTCCGTAATCGTGATGCTCGGCACCAGCAACTCCGATAACTTTTCGATTGGCTCAGCAAATACCGTGGCATTGCTGTCACTGGCGAAATACGACAGCCAGGCTGACGAATCAACAACATTCATACCCTGTCTTCTTCCCTGACTACTGAGGTATCGATCCCCTTGAGGAAGCCCCTCATCTCCTTCATAGATTTTAGCGGGATCACCTCGATTCGTCCTTGATACGAGATAATTTGGACCTTTTGCCCAGAGACTATGCCCATGGATTCTCGAATTTCTTTAGGAATTACAATCTGATACTTTGGAGAAACAGTTACTTCCGTCATAGCGGCACCGATCGATGAGACTTTGGTATTACGATATCCCTATCGATCGAAGTGGTCAAGGCACATAACGGTGAGCTCACCGGTAAATTACGAGCATAGCGAGTAATTTACCCGAGTGCAGCGCATTGTTATGAACCTTCTGCTCGGTCATCATGCTGTCTTCTGTCAGACGGGCGGCAGGTTCAGCTCTTTTAGATATTGATTGTGCGCCTTCGCGGCCTTATTCATCCGCTCATCTATCTCGGCAAGTTCGGCGTGGACGTCTGCAAGTTTGATTTCGGTTTCTGGCTTTGCAGTGCTGACGTAGCGCTCTTCTTCCTTGCGGTATTGATAGAAGTCGACAATCTGGTCGATATTCTCCGGTCGCAAGTAATTTTGACGCTTGCCTTTTTCAAAGTGCTCACTGGCGTTGATAAAGAGCACGTCATCGGGTTTTTTGCATTTTTTCAGGACCAGAATGCACACGGGTATGCCAGTGGAGAAAAACAGGTTGGACGGTCGGCCAATCACGGTGTCGATGTGGCCGTCCTTGAGCAACTTGGCACGGATGCGTGCTTCTGCGCCACCGCTGAACAATACGCCGTGGGGCAAAATGATTGCCATGGTGCCTTCGTCGCCAAGAAAGTGAAAACCATGCAGCAAAAAGGCGAAATCCGCCGCTGATTTTGGGGCTAGGCCGTGGCTTTTAAAGCGAAAGTCTTCGCCTAGGGCGTTATTGGGCTCCCAGCGGTAGCTGAACGGCGGATTCGCCACTACCGCATCGCATTGCAGTTTTTTGGCCAGATTCATTTCGTTGAGCAAATCCCAGTCATTCACCAAGGTATCACTGTGGTGTATTTCGAACTCGGTATCCTTCATCCCGTGCAGCAGCATATTCATGCGCGCCAGGTTGTAGGTGGTGATGTTCTTTTCCTGACCATAAATCATGCCGATGCCGTGCGGGCCCATCTGACTGCGCACGTTTAGCAACAAGGAACCGGAGCCACACGCGAAATCAAGCACCCGATTGAGGGGTATAAAACTCGCCCGCTTTCTTACCAGAGCCGGCGGCAAACTGGCCGATCAGGTATTCGTAGGCATCGCCCAGCACATCGCTGTCGGTAGAGAAGTGCGCGATGCCCTCGGCGATTTTGGTAATGATGGTGCAGAGCTTTTTGTTCCGGTCGGTCGATTGTTTGCCGAGCTTTTCGGAGTGGAGGTTAATTTCCGAAAACAAGCCCTGGAAGGTGCTGGCAAAGGATTCGTTTTCAATGTGTTTGAAGCCGCGCGCCAGGGTTTGCAACAGCTCCGCGTCCTGCGTGCGCGCCAGCTCGGCGATGCTGCTCCACAGGTAATCCGGGTGGATGACATAGTGCATCTTCCGACGCATCTGCTTTTCAAACGCGGGTATGTCGTCGACGTTGTCCTGATACCACAGAGACAGCGGTGCAGAACGGAGGTAATGCCTTTGGAGTAAGCAAACAGAATAATCTTCAGCAAGATGGCCGGATCGTAGGCCAGGCGGCCGGTGCAGCCGATTGTTACGCACTTGTTGACACCAACGGTGAAATTTCAACCAAAGGACGGTGCGAAGACAGGTCGTGAGCTGACTGCAGGCTTAGCCAAAATTCGGGGGACATGTTGAACGCCTTTGCGAACAACCAGGCTGTCTCGGGGGTTATTCCTCTTTTGCCGCGGACTATCTCGTTTACACGCTGAACAGAAATACCCAGATGCTCAGCTAAGGCGGTTTGACTCAACCCTAAAGGCTCAAGGAACTCCTTTATCAAAATAATGCCGGGATGTGTACTTACTCTGTGAGTTGGAATCATGGGGACACCTCAGTGATAGTCAACGATCTTAACGTCGTGGGCTCCGGCGCCTTGCCATCGAAAAACGATACGCCATTGAGAATTGACACGAATACTATAGAAGCCAACGTAGTCTCCCTTCAGAGCCTCCAACCGATTGCCTGGCGGAGATCGGAGCTCCTCCAATGACCCGACAGCATTCAGAATATCGAGCTTATAGAGCGCCGGCTCTTTGACATCGCTCGCCATCACCTGTGACAAAGCCGCAGCGAAGCGGAGGGTTCGGCATCCGGTGCATGGCCTGGTTATGTGCTGCTCTAGGCAGCGACAAGCTTCTTAACCTTGAGCTCTTTACGGTGCTGCTCAGCATGCCAGAGTTCATATTGAGACTGCTGGTTCAGCCAACTTTCTGCCGAGGTATCAAACGCGATAGAAAGCCGAATAGCCATTTCGGGACTAATACCAGCCTTGCCGTTCAGCACGGCGCTCAGAGTTTTGCGGCTTACCCCCAATGCTTCTGCGGCAGCCGTTACAGACAAGCCAAGGGGTTCCAGACAAAGCTCTCGCAAGACTTCGCCCGGGTGGGGAGGGTTGTGCATCAACATCGGCGGTACCTCAGTGGTAATCTTCGTAATTCACTATCTCGGCATCTCCGTCCTCAAACCAGAACGTCACTCGCCAGTTACCACTGACCGTCACTGACCAAATTCCGGTGCGATTCCCCGAGAGCTCGTGCAGTCGAAGGCCTGGTAAGTCCATATCATTAACGTCTGACGCTGCATTTAGCCTACCGAGAATAAGCCGAAGCCTCTTTGCATGAGCGGCCTGAATCCCTGCGGTGCTGCCGGACTTGAAGAATTTAGCCAAGCCCTTGTGTTTGAAGCTTCGAATCATTCCTTGAATGTACCCCGTAACGTATCGGGTGTCAAAAGTACATAACGAGGCTGTAGAAAAACCCTTTTTAGAGCCAAATCCGCAGCCGCTTTGTTGTTTTTCGCACCCTGCGATCAACTGGCGTAAATTTGATCATTTGCTGGCAACACCACAGCATTATTGATATCCGGCGCTGAACACTCTACACATGGCCGTCTGTGACCTATATCTGGCCACATCCTAGCCCCGGTTTCATGCCGCTAACTGCCCATAATTCGCCAGCTTCTCAATGTTGTGGACCAAGCAATACAACTGCCACTGACCCTGCACTTTTTTCTTAGTTCGCAGGCTGAAGCGATTCAGACGTTTGTTGCTGCCGATGTTGCCGAACACGGGCTCAACCACGGACATGCGATGACCGTAAATCGCTTTGCCTTGCTGGCTATCGACTCGGTGTTTCATCCAGTCGGTATACGTTGGGCCGCGCCTGAGCTCCAGGGTGTAGGAGACCTGTCTCCCTTTTCCCTTGTGGTGATCTGCTGAGCTGGAGTTTTGCATGCATTGATGTTTTTTTGGACAATGGCGACACTGCAATAACCGGCCTTGGAAGCGGGCTCTGGGTACGCCATTTTGGTCGGTTCGGGTGCCTTCGTGGCGCAGGGATTCTCCGGCGGGACAGATGCACGTCATCGTAACCGGGTCGAACTGGAAGTAACCGTTGATCTGACGTTCATACAGGTACTTCATATTGGGTTTACTCGTCTCATCCATGAGACTCGCCCTTCGGGCCAGCCTGCGGCTGGTCAAATTTACTCCAGATAAATTTGTCGTTGGCGAAGCCGGTGTCGGCGGTCACTATCGCGCCGGTTTGATAGATGTTGTCGGCAATGCCGAGCTTTTTAAAACGACGCTGAACCGTCTCCAACACCGGCTTTAACGTGTGATGTTCCTGGCCTTCACCGAAGGCTTGAGCATCGATGATAATCTGGTGTTTTTTGTCCACCGTAGCCACGCCGTTATAGCCTTGAATCGTGCCTTTGCTGGTAGTCATCTTGCCGCTTTCGTTATCGGTGATGTTGCTCTTCACTTCTTTGGGCCGTTTCCCTGGCCCATCCTTGGGCTGTTTGTCTTTAGGAAACGGTCCACTTTTTTCATCGACTCATCCAGAGAGAGCACGGTTTTCGCGCGTCGAATATCTCTATCCAGTTCGGCTTCCGTCTCCGCCTCATCCCGCTCATGATGCTCATGCAGGTGGTGGCGAATCAGTCGCTTCAGCTTATCCCGTTTTTCGCTCAGCTCTTTAAAGGTGCCAGACCATTCCTTCGCCGCGTCTGATGACATTTTGCAGCCGTCGATGGCAAACAACTCGTTGCCCAAAAGGCCCTGTTCATGGCACACCAGCAGTATTTGCTCGAACAGTTCTTCAATCTCATCGGCGTGCTGGCTGACGAACTTAGCCAGGGCGGTGAAGTGCGGGACGGTGATTGCAGGGCAGTGCTTTAAAGATGATGTTGGTCTCGCAGCACCACTGGATCTCGCGGCTGGAGGTGATGCCTTTGGAATAAGCAAACAGTATGATCTTCAGCAAGATGGCCGGATCGTAGGCCAAGCGGCCGGTGTCGTCGTTGCGATATTTCGGGTGAAAAACCGTCAGATCCAGCTTGTGCTCAATCAGGTAATGAACGGCGTGTTCAAAAGTGTCGGGCTGGAGTTGTTCTCGGTAGTTGATGACGACCATCGTATCTTGGTCGTAGTTGTAGTGCTTGAAACGAGGCATACCGACGGCTCCTTGTCTGTTTTCTCAATACTACCAAAATCGGTCCGACTTGGGGTTTTTCTACAGCGACAGCCTCAACGCCTGCAACAACTGCACTTAGGATTGGCGCTGCTTTTGCCGGCTTTTATTTTTGCAAAAACAGCGACAAGACTAAAGTGTCAGATTGCTTGCACTTGTGTACGCCCAGCATGGGCATGAACTAATGGGGTGAAAGTCCCCTGTGGGAAGATCACCGTTCAGCCGGTTTTACCGATTGAACGCTAACCACTAGCGAATGGCAAGGGCCAACCCGCGAGGTGCGGTCTCCGGAACGCCGGCCGGAAGTAAGCCGCTAGCAAAGCTGCGAGCTGATGAACAAGAACATCATATGAGGCGTAGGCCGGAGGCGAGTTGGCACAAGCCGACGGGGCGGCCTCCCGCGAAGCCGCGTGATCTAACGGCCACCGTAAATGATGCAGTTGCGCAGTGACAGTGCATGTTCTTATTTGGGGCGGTCCGACGCTTCGGGATCTGTTCAACGAGCGATCGGTCAATTACCAGTCAGGCCACTGGTCGATCAAGCCTGGGCGCAGCCGTTGCCATCGGCGGTTGCGAGCGAACAAGGTGGACACCGATAGCGCCGATAGGGGTAACCCCGCCGGTGATTGAGCAGAAGTCAGCAGACGGCATAGTAGCCAAACGCCCATCGTAATGGTTGGGACAGGGTGAAGGCCTGAACCCGAAAATCAATGAGGAGCCTGTGCCGCTGCCCGATTCCATGTCCGACCGGACTGAGGAACGTTGGCGCAAAATCAGAAGCCATCATTGGGGTAGGAGGAGGTAATCGGCCATCTTACTCTGAACGTTTTCGGGAAACGCCCTGTGCGGACCCGCCGGTCCGACGCATCGGTGCAGGGTGTTGTGGAGGCTGAGGGTTAAAAACCCTCGGCTACCCGATTAGACGTCTGTGTTTTATAATGGAAGTGGAGCCTACGCTGCTGGCTTGACATGGAGTTGCAACCCTAGCGCCTTAGCAACTTTCAGCACGGTACTTAGCTGCGGGTTGCCTTCAGCCGACAGCGCTTTGTATAAACTTTCACGCCCTAGTCCCGTTTCCCGCGCCAGTTCAGCCATACCTTTGGCCCGCGCAATATCTCCGAGCGCCATTGCGATAAAAGCAGCATCTCCGTCGCTTTCTTCAATAGCCGCCTCCAGATATGCAGCCATCTCTTCGGTCGTACGAAGGTGCATTGCCACATCATAGTCATGAAGTTTAATTGTCATTGCCTAACTCCAAGCCCTTTACTAATTCATAGGCCAGTTCAATATCATCAGCTTGGCTAGACTTATCCCCGCCACAGAGCAGGACAATCAGCACGTCGTCCCAGTCTGTGTAATAAACCCGATATCCAGGCCCCAAGTCGATTTTCAGCTCCGACACGCCATGCTTGAGATTCCGATGCTTGCCCGGATTACCCAAGGCCAAGCGCTGGATGCGCGTCTGTATTCGGGCACGACCGCTAATGTCCTTTAAGCGGTCCAGCCATTTCGTGAACTGGGTGGTGGTCTGAATCCTTTTCATTTGGGCATTGTATCTCATGGGATACGTTTTGCAAGCCAATTCTTAGGCCTGAAGGTAAGAGTGTGGATAGCAGTCTAACGCTCGGCTTTGCGGCGTGCCGGAGCGCAGCGTAGGCGCGTCCGACAACAGCCGCTTGTGTGCGGTGTACGCCCAGCATGGGCATGAACTAATGGGGTGAAAGTCCCCTGTGGGAAGATCACCGTTCAGCCGGTTTTACTCGATTGAACGCTAACCACTAGCGAATGGCAAGGGCCAACCCGCGAGGCGCCGTCTCCGGAACGCCGGCCGGAAGTAAGCCGCTAGCAAAGCTGCGAGCTGATGAACAAGAACATCATATGAGGCGTAGGCCGGAGGCGAGTTGGCACAAGCCGACGGGGCGGCCTCCCGCGAAGCCGCGTGATCTAACGGCCACCGTAAATGATGCAGTTGCGCAGTGACAGTGCATGTTCTTATTTGGGGCGGTCCGACGCTTCGGGATCTGTTCAACGAGCGATCGGTCAATTACCAGTCAGGCCACTGGTCGATCAAGCCTGGGCGCAGCCGTTGCCATCGGCGGTTGCGAGCGAACAAGGTGGACACCGATAGCGCCGATAGGGGTAACCCCGCCGGTGATTGAGCAGAAGTCAGCAGACGGCATAGTAGCCAAACGCC
The DNA here is from genome assembly GCF_002563815.1 of Marinobacter sp. LV10R520-4. Classification (NCBI taxonomy): domain Bacteria; kingdom Pseudomonadati; phylum Pseudomonadota; class Gammaproteobacteria; order Pseudomonadales; family Marinobacteraceae; genus Marinobacter; species Marinobacter sp. LV10R520-4. The sequence continues at coordinate 3,385,696 of NZ_PDJM01000001.1, forward strand.
CATCGTAATGGTTGGGACAGGGTGAAGGCCTGAACCCGAAAATCAATGAGGAGCCTGTGCCGCTGCCCGATTCCATGTCCGACCGGACTGAGGAACGTTGGCGCAAAATCAGAAGCCATCATTGGGGTAGGAGGAGGTAATCGGCCATCTTACTCTGAACGTTTTCGGGAAACGCCCTGTGCGGACCCGCCGGTCCGACGCATCGGTGCAGGGTGTTGTGGGGGCTGGGGGTTAAATACCCCCGGCTACCCGATTAAATTATTGCTAGGATTGACCAAAATGACATTAAAGCCACCACAAATAGGCTTAGTATCCCAAGATAAAGTAGTGGGGTTTTCGTCTTTTTGAGCTGAAGCTCCACGTATGCGTGCTCGACTATTTGACGCCTCGTCTTCTGCGAGTTTTCTCTCAGCTCCAAAATCTCGGTTGGGAAATAGTGCGCACCTACATCAATGGCTCGAAATGAGATGTATATTGAAATCACGCTGGCAGCAAGGGCTATGTAGTTATTGCCTATACCAGCACAACCAACCGCTAGCCCGAACGCGAGAGTGCCCACCACTACCTCAAGATGCACCTCCCAACTTCGTAATTTTTTTACAAGCTGCTCTCGATCCACATTCTACTCCTCAAGCTAGACCTGTTTGCCGTAAATTTAACGCGAAGCTTAGCGGCGCCCTTGTAATGGAGGCGAAGCCGCAATGAAAAGGGCGTCCGGCGGCCGTAGGCCGCGTACTACAGCGACTGGTTAGCTGGGGGCAACTGTGAAACCTGAGCCCTGGCAACCAACACGGTGGCCTACTCCGCCGCCCTTGCACCGGAAACCGCCGATGCACTGTGATTGAAACTACCGCTAATGATGCGGTGAACGAACCTGAACCTGAGATTAGCAGATCCGGAACCAGATTTTCGTGGACGGCCCCACACGGCAAACACCGTTTTCTATATCAACACCGCGACCGATTGAGCTGCCAGCAAGACGCGGATTCCGACGGCCTTGGCGATGACGGAACTGCCGGTTTTGCTACAAACTTTCGGCCAAGGCCACTGGCACACAGCCACCAAAAAAGACCGAGGCACTACCAGCTAACGCTTGCAGCAGGGGCGCGACTTTGGGAGCGTCCCTTGCCTGCACTTGTGTACGCCCAGCATGGGCATGAACTAATGGGGTGAAAGTCCCCTGTGGGAAGATCACCGTTCAGCCGGTTTTACCGATTGAACGCTAACCACTAGCGAATGGCAAGGGCCAACCCGCGAGGCGCGGTCTGGAGGAAGCCGCTAGCAAAGCTGCGAGCTGATGAACAAGAACATCATATGAGGCGTAGGCCGGAGGCGAGTTGGCACAAGACGACGAAGCCGCGTGATCTGACGGCCACCGTAAATGATGCAGTTGTGCAGTGAAAGTTCATGTTCTTATCTGGGGCGGTCCGACGCATCGGGATCTGCTCAACGAGCGATCGGTCAATTACCAGTCAGGCCACTGGTCGATCAAGCCTAGGCGCAGCCGTTGCCATCGGCGGTTGCGAGCGAACGAGGTGGACACCGATAGCGCCGATGGGGGCAATCCCGCCGGTGATTGAGCAGAAGTCAGCAGACGGCATAGTAGCCAAACGCCCATCGTAATGGTTGGGACACGGTGAAGGCCTGAACACTTAGTTGAATAAAGGAGGAGCCATGACAGACTTGAACACACGAACACCGTCCGGTGATGACGTGATTCAGCGTATGGATATGAAGCCAGCCTTTAGCGAAGATCTACTCGGACAAGCGTTGCAACCTGAAAACCTTCAGGCGGCATGGAAACGCGTTCGAGCCAATAAAGGGGCGGCTGGCATCGACGGGATGACCGTTGATGAGTTCCCCTCTTGGGCAAGGTGTGGCCGTTGGAAAGAGGTTGTTGAGGAACTGGAAACAGGTCTCTATTATCCCTTTCCGGTCAGACGTGTTGAAATAGATAAACCTGATGGCGGCAAACGCCAATTAGGGATACCCACGGTCACTGATCGTGTTATTCAGCAAGCCATTGCCCAAATACTAACTCCCATCTTCGATCCAGACTTCTCGAACAATAGCTTCGGGTTCCGTCCAAGTCGTAATGGGCAGCAAGCGGTTAAGCAGGTTCAAGGCATCATCAAAACGGGTCGCCGTTTTTCTGTTGATGTTGACCTGTCTAAGTTCTTTGATCGAGTTAACCATGATTTACTGATGACGTACCTTGGCTACAAAGTGAAGGATAAACGGCTTCTTAAATTGATTAAGCGTTATCTCCGAGCTGGGGTTATCGATAACCAGCTCTATAGTGAAAGTCATGAGGGTGTTCCTCAAGGTGGGCCTCTTTCGCCATTATTGGCGAACATCATGCTCGACCCACTAGACAAAGAACTTGAGAAGCGAGGCCACAAATTCGCCCGATACGCAGACGACTTTACGATCTTAGTAAAGAGTAAGCGTGCAGGCGAACGTGTACTTCATAGTATCAGTAAATACCTGCAATGCCGTTTGAAATTGATCGTTAACACGATCAAAAGCCGCGTCGTTAAAACCAATGATAGCAAGTTCTTGGGATTCACTTTCCGAGCAGGGAACATTCATTGGCACCCGAATACGTTGAACAAGTTCAAACAACAAGTTCGGAAACTAACGAATCGCAACTGGGGTGTATCAATGCGATACCAACTCTTCAAGCTGAGCCAGTACCTACGTGGCTGGATCAATTACTTTGGTATCGCCAAAGGCTATCAACTCTGTGTCGATCTAGATCAATGGATTCGGCGCAGGGTCAGAATGGCTTACTGGCGACAGTGGCGCAAGCCACGAACCAAGGTAAGAAACTTGATGAGACGAGGTGTGCATGTGCAGTCAGCAGTTGCGTGTGGCATTACCAGCAAAGGGCCATGGCGTAGCGCTAAAACTCCAGGGATCAATCAAGCATTGTCTTTAAAATATTTGAAATCTGAGGGGCTTTATTCGTTGCGTGATGGTTGGATCAAGCTTCACTACCCTAAGTGAAACGCCCTGTGCGGACCCGCATGCAGGGTGTTGTGGGGGCTGAGGGTTAGATACCCTCGGCTACCCGATTATGTGATGGTTGCACTTCATAGTTGAAATTCAGTTTGAATTTACCAGTTCAGTTCTTCTTTTGAAGCTTTACTCTGTTCGTTATACATCATAAGAATGGTGTTGTAATTACACATACCTATATTACAATATTGATCAATTACGCCATCAAGTAACTTCCTATTTTTCACTTTTCTTAGTTTTTTAAAGGAATTTAGTTCTTCTTTTTCCATCATTCTGAGAGTAGAAGGATCTCCCATTCCGATTTGGCTATATGTTTGTTTTACGCTAACCGTTATCTGAGCTATAACATTAGCTTTTTCATCTTCTGTACCCTTGAAATCTAAAGGGTGGATTAAGCTCGAAGCACTGCTGCTTAGTGGCAACATCATAGCTAATACGAGAGTTGTAAACCTGCTCATTATTTTCTCCTTAATTTGAGCTATAAAAACATAACGCCTTGCTCACTGGAGAGTATGTTGGCGATATTTTTGCGTCTTTTCTTTTGCAAAAATAGCAACAGCTGTATCGATTCCAGTGCAGCAACATGTTAGTACTCATTTTCCATAACACATAAATTTACAGATTAAATCTGGTTGTCGCTTCTCGTCGGTTTCGGCCATATAAGCACGAAACATGAAATTTTCACCTTCACTAGAAATCGAACAAGAATAATAACTTGCTTCCTTACCTCCTGCTATCTCAAAGCCAGAATATGCGCAAAATTAAAAGTTCTTGGAAATATAACTTTTAGGAAGAAATGCTATACAACCACTTTCATTTTTTACACCAGTGGTTGACATGGGATTTTTCTTAATTGCCACACCGCGCTCTTTCAGCCAGCAAGTAGATGAGTCAATGCTTAACTCTGTTACTTCTGCCGATACGTACCCTAGAGGTAAGGAACAAAAAAATAATACAATAAGAATTTTAGATATTTTCACGATACCACCTTGAGTACTAACAGCGTATTGGGCAGCGCCCTTCATTATTGAATCATCTGACATCTTCGTTTTCACCCATCACGATTACGCAGCTTCCAATCGACTCACTCATAAAACTAGCCAAAAAACAGCAAAATACCAGCCTAACGTCGTCAAAATTCGTAATATCACAACGCAATAACGAAGCTGCCACGCGATTACCAAAAGTACTCGGCCACCATCCAAAAAAAAGGCCCGAAGCAAAACCCCGGGCCTTTTTATCACTTCACCAAGTCATTACCTCAACCACACTTACTATCACCACAATTCAAACAAGTCGCACAGCCATCCATCACAATCACCGCTTTAGTGCTGCACTTGCCGCACATAGTGGCGTTGGGTGGGAAGTCACCGGACGTGTCGTCGTTGGTGGCTTTGCTCTGATTGGCTTCAAAATCAGCCCGTTTTTCAGCGAGGATGCGTTTGGTGGTTTCGCTCATTTCTTCGCTTTCCAGCAGGCCCACGGCCTTCAGGTGCTTTTCAATCACGGCGCCAATTTCGGCGACCAGTGAGGGCATGAACACGCCGCCTTTTTTGAAGTAGCCGCCGTTGGGGTCGTATACCGAACGCAGTTCTTCCACCAGGAAGGTCAGGTCGCCGCCTTTGCGGAATACCGCAGAGATGACGCGGGTGAGGGCGATAACCCACTGGAAGTGTTCCATCGACTTGGAGTTGATGAACACTTCGTAGGGCTGACGGCTTTCGTGGTCGGTGTCTTCGTTCAGCAGAATGTCATTAATAGTAATGTACATTGCGTGCTCCGCCACCGGCGGTTTGATTTTGTAGGTGGTGCCCAACAAAAACTCTGGCCGCTCGATGTATTCGTTCATCTTAACGAGCGTGCTTTCTGCAGCCGGCGCGGGCTGGTTGTTTTCGTCGGCTTTGGTTACCCGATAACCGACGATTTTGTTGCTAATTTTTACTGTCATGTCTGTATTCCTGTGTCGGTTTTCGGATCAATACTTGCCGTAAGTGCCTTCTTTCAATGCATCAAACAGGTTGGCGGCGGAGTGGATTTCGCCGTCGTAATCAACCTGCTCGTTACCCTTCAGTTTTACTTTGGTGCCATCGTCCAGGGTGAATTCGTAGACGGTGTTTTCCAAATCGGATTCTTTAACCAGTACGCCCTGGAAAGCTTCTGCGTTGAAGCGGAAGGTGGTGCAACCTTTCAGGCCTTTGTCGAAGGCGTACAGGTAAATGTCTTTGAAGTTCTTGTAGGGGAAGTCGGTCGGCACGTTGGCGGTTTTGGAGATAGACGAATCTATCCACAACTGGGCTGCGGCCTGGATGTCTACGTGCTGGGCCGGGGTTACGTCATCTGATGTGGTGAAGTAATCCGGCAGTTTTTTATCAGCGTCGTCTGAGAACGGCATGGCGCCCGGGTTGCTCAGGTGGCGGTAGGCCAGCAATTCGAAGGAGAACACGTCGACTTTCTCTTTGGTTTTACGGCCTTCGCGAATGATGTTGCGGGCGTAATGGTGCGAGAAGCTTGGCTCTATGCCGTTACTGGCGTTGTTGGCCAGTGACAAGCTGATAGTGCCGGTGGGCGCGATGGAGGTGTGGTGGGTAAAGCGGCCACCTTTCTCGGCCAGTTGTGCCACCAGCTCCGGTTCTACTTCAGCGATGCGCTGCATATAGCGGCTGTACTTGGCGTGCAGCACGCGGCCCTTGAGCTTGTCGCCCAGGTTGTAGCCGTCGGCTTTCAGCTGCGGGCACTTGCCCAGCATTTTCGGGGTGATTTCGAACTCGTCGTCCATAATCGGCGCCGCGCCTTTTTCTGCGCCCAGGGCCAGGGACTGGCGCCAGCCTTCTACGGCCATTTCACGTACGACGTCTTCGGTGAACACCACGGATTCTTCAGAACCGTAAGGCATACGCAGCATGGCAAGGGTGGAACCCAGGCCCAGAATGCCCATGCCGTGACGGCGCTTGTAGGTAATTTCGTGGCGTTGCTGTGCCAGTGGCAGGCCGTTGATTTCCACAACGTTGTCTAACATGCGGGTGAAGATGCCGACGACTTTTTTGTACTTTTCATAGTTGAAGCTGGCTTTGTCGGTGAACGGGTAGTCCACGAACATGGTCAGGTTTACCGAGCCTAGCAGGCAGCTGCCGTAAGGGGGCAGGGGCTGTTCGCCGCAGTTGTGGGCGTGAAAACCGTTGGCATCGAAGGTATTGATACCGGGAACCTGCACGTCGTAAACGGCTTCGACAGACGCTGTTTCTACAGCAGTAACGCGGGCTACGAAGCGCTCACGATTCATTTGCCGCTTGTAGCTGGACAGTGACGTTTCAAGCTGACTCTGTTTGTCGGTGTCGGCAAAACCCACTTCATCAGCAAAGCGGCGAAGGTTCTCTCCGCTTATGACCAGTTCGTGCTGGGGCTGGGTGGGGTAAGCCTGTTGTCCGCCTTTGCCGTTCGGCAGGGTAGCGGTTGAGGCGACGCGCCGGTCTTCGTAAATGCTGGCAACGATGCCAAGGCGTAACAGCATGCGCTGGGTTGCCTTCAATCTTTGCAGGTCAGACTGTGCCAGGCGAACACTCACGCCTTTTTGCTGGGTGCCCTGTACAGAACCGTCGGCGTCGAAAAAGCCCCGCAGAAAGCCGCGATAAGCCGCTGAAGATGCTTTTTCAAGACTTGCGGTAATAATTTTATTACCCGGGCTCATGCCTACGTCGTGTGCAAGCTGTTTCAGGGCAGCGGTGCTCATGCGGTATTCGTTACGGCCGCTGACTTGCTGCCAGCCGTTAAAATCAGCGCGGTGGGGCAGGCTGCGCAGGGCTGTTTCAGCCGCCTGCATGATGGCGCTGTGGCCGGTGGCTGCCGGGCCGCCGTTAACGGCGATGGCGGGTTGCCATACCGACAGAACGGCTTTGTCTTGCTTCAGAGTGCCGTCACCGACCAGCAAGCCCAGTAAATAGCCTTGGTCTTCATTCAGGGTGCCTTCCCAGTCGGCCAGCTTACGCTGATCTTGAAGGAGTACGCGGTCGCCCTGTTGCAGTTCACCAGCGGCACACCATTCGGTTTCTGTGCGATAGCGGGTGAAAGCACTCACGCGGCGCACACGGTGATCAGCTGTCAGCTTGAGTTCGTAGCCTTCTGCAGTTTTCAGCACCATCGTTGCTTTGTCGGCGGTTTTGAAGAAGCCTTCGGCGCCGGATTCGTGGGCCTGACCGTCCACCATGGCGGTGAAGGGCTTGCCAATCAACTCGCTGACCTGGCGTGGGCCTTGGCTGGTCTGAACCCAGGTGTCACTGGTCACGCACGGGTTGGTGGCGCGGATGTCCTCGCAGAACCAGTTGTTGTTCATCTGGTTTACTTTGTCGATCAGGATGAAACCTGGCTCGGCGTAGTCGTAGGTGGAGGTCATGATGGTGTCCCAGATGAACCGGGCTTTCAGGGTGCGGTAAATGCGGCAGGCTACTTTGCCTTCGGCGTTCATTACGTAGTCTTTTACTACCGGGAAGTCACGGTATACAAACTTGGCCGGGTCGGTCAGGTCCAGGCCTTCTTCTTCCACTTCTTTATCGGTCACCGGGAAGGACAGGTCCCAGTCTGCGTCGTCACGTACGGCGTTAATGAAGTCTTCGGTGATCAGCAGTGACAGGTTGAACTGGCGCAGGCGGCCATCTTCACGCTTGGCCTGAATGAAGTCGATGATGTCTGGGTGGTGAATGTCAAAGGTGGCCATTTGAGCGCCGCGACGGCCACCGGCTGATGACACGGTGAAGCACATACGGTCGAAGATATCCATGAACGACAGCGGGCCGGATGTGGTGGCACCGGCGCCAGCGACGTACGCACCGCGGGGACGCAGGGTAGAGAATTCATAACCGATACCACAGCCGGCTTTAAGGGTCAGGCCTGCTTCGTGGTTTTTCCCCAGAATGTCGTTCATGGAGTCGTTAATGTTGCCACTAACGGTGCAGTTGATGGTAGAGGTGGCAGGCTTGTGAGCCTGTGCGCCCGCGTTGGAAATAATGCGACCGGCAGGAATAGCACCGTGTTTCAGGGCCCAGGCAAAGTCTTTGTAGTGCTTGGCGCGCAGGTCTTTGTTTTCGACTTCCGACAGAGCGCGGGCTACGCGCTCGTAGGTGGCCAGAATGTCTTTGTCGACGGCTTCGCCGGTTTTGGTTTTCAGCTGGTACTTGCTGTTCCAGATGTCGAGTGATGCGTCTTGCATCGGAATGGTTGTGACTAATGCCTGTGCTTTAGCGTTCATTGCCGCCCTCGAACTGTGTGTGTCGGGAAAAAAAGCGCCGCCGTGTGCGGTGCGCCATGTCAGTGCTTTATCAGTACTTTCGCCAGGCGCTCGTGCTGGGCGCCTGGCTGGAAATTTGCGTGTGTTTACGTATTTATTTCTCTACCAGATTAGTGCGTAGAACTATATATAGGTCTAAGTGAGCGTGAGTATAACAGGATGTAGTGTTTTTAAAAGAAAAGCCCGGCTATGGCCCGGGCTAATATGACGGTTAAAATCAATGGAAAAGCGCTTGCAAAATCGCAACAAACTGAAAACCGAAGGGCTTCAATATGTTGGGGGCGGGTGTGTCTTTTCAGACAACCGCCTTGTGACAGGGTTTAGCCCAGCAGCAGGCTGTCGTCGTCTACGGTCAGGCCACGCTGTTGTTCAAACAGGTTGAGCAGGTCTTTTACTTCCAGCCCTTCGCGGTCTTTGCCGGCAATGTCAAACACCACTTCGCCTTGGTGCAGCATTACGGTGCGGGTGCCTACTTCCAGCGCCTGCTTCATACTGTGGGTGACCATCAGTGCCGTGAGTTTCTGTTCAGCGATGATATTCTGGGTCAGCTCCAGCACGAAAGACGCGGTTTTTGGGTCCAGCGCAGCGGTGTGCTCGTCTAGCAGCAGAATACTGGACGGCGTCAGGCTTGCCATCAACAGGCTAACGGCTTGGCGCTGGCCGCCAGAGAGAAGGCCCATTTTATCAGTCAGGCGGTTTTCCAGGCCCAAACCCAGAGTGGCCAGGCTCGAGCGAAAGCGTTCCAGGTACTGTTTTTTCACTCCAGTGCCCAGGCCGCGGCGTTTGCCGCGTTTGATGGCCAGGGCCAGGTTTTCTTCAATCGACAAGCCTTCACAGGTACCTGCCAAAGGGTCCTGAAATACCCGCGCTACGCGCCCGGTGCGCTTGTGGGTTGGCAGCTTGGTTACGTCGATGTTATCGACAAGAATTTTGCCGCTGTCTATTAGCACTTCGCCGGCCAGGGCGTTCAAAAATGTCGATTTTCCGGCGCCGTTACTGCCAATAACGGTGACAAATTCGCCTTGGTTGACGGTCAGGCTCATGCCACGCAGAGCCGGGTTTTCCAGTGGGGTGCCTTCGCCGAAGGTCAGCCGGAGGTCTGTTGCGGTAATCATGGTGCCTCCTCAGGCCTTTCTGCGTTTGAGTTTGTTCATCAGTGACACGCGGGCACCGGGCAGAACAATGGCCAGGGTGACCAGAACGGCGGTAACCAGATTCAGGTCTTGGGCTTTCAGGCCCAGTGCATCGGCGTTCAGTGCGAAGGCGATGGCCAGGCGGTAAATGATGGCGCCAATCACGCAGGCCAGCAACGCACGAAATACGCTGGTGGGCGTAATAACCGCTTCACCGCCAATCAGCGATGCCAGGCCGATCACAATAACGCCCACGCCCATGGTGACGTCGGCTGCGCCCTGGCTTTGGGCGAACAGTGCGCCGGCCAGGCCCACCAGGCCGTTAGATACCGCGACACCTAGAATAATCATGCCACCAGTGGCGATGCCCTGAGCCCGAGCCATACGGGCGTTAGCACCGGTGGCGCGCATGGCCAGCCCGGTTTCAGATTTCATGAAACGCCAAAGCAGGAACAGCGACACACCGATAACGAGAGTGAACAGCAACACCGGTACCTGATGATATTCAAGCTCTAAGTTGTACCAGGGCGTTAGCACGGTGTCTTCCATCAACAGTGCCACGTTGGGGCGGCCCATAATGCGCAGGTTGATGGAATAGAGCGCAATCATGGTCAGAATAGACGCCAACAGGTTCAGAATTTTCAGTTTTACGTTGAGCAGGGCGGTTACAGCACCGGCGGCCATGCCGGCCAGTATCGCGGCACCGGTTGCCAGCCAAGGATTCCAGCCGGCAATAATCAGCATGGCGGCTACGGCGGCACCAAGGGGGAAGCTGCCGTCTACGGTTAAGTCGGGGAAGTCCAGAACACGGAATGACAGGTAGACTCCGAAGGCAACCAGGCCGTATATCAGGCCGGTTTCTAATGCGCCATAAAAGGCAATGTTACTGAGCATGAATAAGATTCGCTGTAAAAGAAAACGGACAGGTCGGATTGGTTACCGCCTGCCCGTGTAAGTCAGGCTTTACTTGGCGTTGGAAACCACTTCTTTGGCTTCCGCAATAATGTCATCGGCAATGGTCATGCCCATGCGTTCGGCGGCTTCCGGGTTTACAAACAGGTCCAGGGTGTCCATGGTTTCTACCGGCATATCGGCGGTGTTAGCACCTTCCAGAATGCGTACCACCATGGCACCGGTCTGGCGGCCGTGATCGTAATAATTGAAGCCCAGCGCGGCAGCTGCTCCGCGGGAAACCGTGGCGGTGTCAGCGGCGAATACTGGAATTTTCGAGCGTTCACCCACAGAAATTACGGCTTCTGCTGCGCTGATGACGGTGTTATCCGTGGTCAGGTAGATGGCATCTGCCTTGCCCACCAGTGAACGGGATGCTCCCAGCACTTCGGAGGTTTTGGTCGCGGCAGCTCTTACCAGCACCATGTCGCGGGCTTTCATGCTTTCTTCAATCATGTCTACCAGGGCTACGGCGTTGGCTTCACCCGGGTTGTAAACCGTGCCAATACGCTTGGCGTTTGGTACCAGGCGCTGTAGCAAATCCAGATGCTTCTCGATTGGGAGCATGTCTGATACGCCGGTAATGTTGGCGCCGGGTGCATCCAGTGATAGTACCAACTTGGCGCCCAGCGGATCGGTTACCGCGGAAAATACAACCGGAATATTGCGGGCTGCGGCCGCAACGGTTTGCGCAGACGGCGTGGCGATGGCGACGATAACAGCCGGGCTTTCACCCACAAATTTACGCGCAATCTGGGCGGCAATGCCGCTGTTGCCCTGAGCGCTTTCGTGGATGATGCGAATGTTGTCGCCGTCTACATAGCCGCGCTCTGCCAGTTCATCTTTTATGCCCTCATAGACCGAGTCCAGAGCGGGATGTTCTACAATCTGGGTAATAGCAACAACAGGGAGCTCTGCGGCCTGAACAAAACTGGCAGCGGCAAGCACGGATGCACCAATCAGGGTGCGTAACATTCTCTTGGCCATACAACCATCTCCGAGTCGGTTAACTGATGTTATGTTGGTTATTTTCGCTGTTCATGTACTTTTTTTGATCATTTACACGGAGCGGGAGTTTACCACAGGATTTGCGCTTGCGGGGTTGGGGGCCCGGCGTGATTTTGCCTTGGTCTGGCGGGCGTTACAAGGCCGGCAGGCGATTGCGGATATTGATGGCATTTTATGTTTAACTCACATATTTTAAGACACCGTGGGTCGGTGTAATGTGTCATCGTGATATACAGACCAATAAGCGCTTACTGCCAAGGTTTAGAAGGCTGCTTTCCAATCGGACTGAATGAGCAGGGTATCCAATGAAAACAACGAATAAGTTACCTCTGGACATGATTTACCACTGGGAGGCCACCATAGGGGACTCCTTATACTTGACCCAGCCGACAGGAAACGGCCAGGTTGACGAGTTTACCTGGCGCCGTGCAGCCGACGAGGCCCGGCGCATGGCTGCGTACCTGAAATCGCTGGATTTGCCCGCGGGCAGCAGTATTGGACTGATTTCGAAAAATTGTGCCCACTGGGTGATGGCAGACTGGGCAATCTGGATGTCGGGTTACGTGTCTGTGCCCATTTACCCGACGCTGAACGCGACCACGGTTGGCTACATCCTTGAACACTCCGAGTGCAAGGCGCTGTTCGTTGGCAAGCTGGACGACTGGGACATGATGAAACCCGGTGTGCCAGAAACCCTGCACTGCATTTCGTTTCCATCCAGCCCGCCCACGAGCTTTGTGACCTGGAACGACATTATTCGCGACACGGCGCCGCTGGAAGGCAAGGTGAAGCGCGAAGCCGATGAACTGGCAACGCTGGTCTATACGTCTGGCAGCACCGGCCAGCCCAAAGGCGTTATGTTGAGCTTTGCGAACATGGCGTTTGCGGCTGAAGGTGTCACTCAGACTCTGGGGCTTTCACCCAACGAGCGCATGCTGTCTTATCTGCCGCTGGCACACGTGTTTGAACGTGCTTTTGTGGAGTTCGGCTCGCTGTATAACGGCTTTCAACTGTTCTTTGCTGAATCCATGGATACTTTCGTGGCCGATGTTCAACGCGCGCAGCCCACGCTGTTTTTGTCTGTGCCCCGGCTGTGGGTGAAATTCCAGCACGGCGTACTGAAGAAACTGCCGCAGAAAAAACTCAACCTGCTGTTAAAAATCCCACTGGTTAGCGGTGTCATTAAGAAAAAGATTCTCAATGGCCTGGGGCTTGGTAAGGTGAAATTGGCGGGCAGCGGGTCTGCGCCGCTGTCTAATGATGTGCTGGGCTGGTATCGCAACCTTGGGCTGGAATTGCTGGAAGGTTATGGCATGTCCGAGAACCTGGCCTATTCCCATATGAGCAAACCGGGGCGCTCGCGAATTGGCTATGTTGGCGAGGCCTTGCCCGGTGTGGAAGTGCGCATCAATGACAACGGCGAAGTACTGATAAAAAGCCCGGCCACCATGATGGGGTACTTCAAGGATGAAGAACGCACTCGCGAAACCATGAGCGAAGACGGCTTTTTGAAAACCGGTGATAAGGGCGAGCTGGACGAGATGGGGCGCCTGAAACTAACCGGCCGTACCAAAGAGATGTTCAAAACCAGTAAAGGCAAGTACATTGCCCCGGCGGCTTTGGAAAACCGACTGATGGCAAATCAAAACATTGAGATGGTGTGTGTTTCCGGCGCCAATCAGACCAATCCGTTTGCACTGGTGCTGCTCAATGAAAATTTGCGGCCGCAGATGGCAGACCCGGAAGTGCGCAAAACCGTTGAAGCAGAACTAAACAGCCTGCGCGATCAGGTAAATCGTGCGGTAGACCCACATGAGAAACTGGCGTTCATTGCGGTGGTTACGGATGAGTGGTCAATCGAAAACAGTTTTCTGACGCCTACTCTCAAGCTTAAACGTAACGTGGTTGAAGCGGCTTACGAAAGCGAGGTTGAAGGCTGGTATGCCGAGCGTAAAGCGGTGGTTTGGCACTAAACACCCGTGATTTTGTGAGAAGCCCGGCCATTGCCGGGCTTTTCTGTAAAAAACCAACGTTTATTGTGGGTATGCCGTTATAGGGGTGTCCCTGTTTTTTTTCAGGACTATGTTTTCAGGAGCATGGCATGTCGCGCCTCGCGCAGTTTCAAAATCGTATCAACCAGAATATTCCATTAACCAAGGCTATGGGCCTGCAATTGCTGGAGTGGGACGGCACGGCCTTGTTGTTGAGCGCTCCGCTTGCACCCAACAGTAATCACCAGGGCACGGGCTTTGGTGGCAGCCTCTACGGCGTTGGCGTATCGGCCGCCTGGAGCGTTGCTGAGCTGGCGCTGGCTGATCTTCAGCTGAAAGGCACGGTGGTGATACAAACGGGCACGATTGAATACAAGTCGCCGGTGGACGGGGATTTTTTTAGCGTATGCCGTTTGCCAGACGGCGAAATGCCGGACCACTTTCGAAAAAGCCTGGCCCGCCACGGCCGTGCCCGGCTGGAGCTAACAGCTGAGATTTTTTGCGGTGACCCCTCGCTGGAACCGCCGCAAGAGCCGGCGGCTGTTTTTAGGGGGCGCTTTGTGGTTTCTGACGTGCGCTCGCGAGCCGGATAGCGCGTGCTGAAAGCTTTTTAGGATAGCAAACCGCGTCAGTTCATGGCCCGCGAGTTAGAAATAGACCGGCTCATCAGAATAATGGGGATAATGCCGGCCACCACAATAATCAGCGCCGGCAATGCGCTGTGGAACAGCTTTTCGTCAGAGGCAAACTGGTACACGTAAGTTGCCAGGGTTTCAAAATTGAACGGCCGCAGAATCAGTGTGGCTGGCAGTTCCTTCATACAGTCTACAAACACCACCAACGCCGCTGTTATAAGAGTGCCCCGCAACATGGGCAGGTGAACTTTCACCAGAGTTTTGCCCGGCGTATGCCCCAAAGAGCGTGAAGCCATGTCCATACTTGGGGTGATTTTCTGCAGGGCGCTTTCCACGCTGCCAGCGGACACCGCCAAAAACCGCACGGTGTAAGCAAATATCAGTGCAAACGCTGAACCGCTAAGCAGTAGGCCACTGCTGAAACCGAAGTAATCGCGCATCAGACTGTCTAGCCAGTTATCAAATCCTGCCAATGGCACAATCACACCAACCGCAAGCACGGCGCCGGGCATGGCGTAGCCCAGGCTCGACAGCCGCATTAGCACCTGCATGCCACGGGTGTTATGCAGTCGGCGGCTGTAGGCCAGGGTTACGCCAATAACCAGCGTGGTGAGCGCTGCAGCGCTAGACAGGAAAAGACTGTTTAGGGTGTTTTGAATAAAATCCGGGTTCCAGCTCTCGCTGAAATATTCGATGGCGTAGGTAGCCAGAGTGGCACCCGGAATGGCAAAGCCCAGCAAAACCGGAATACCACACACCGCCACACAGACCATCTGGCGTGGAAACGACATGGTGAAACGGCGGATAGGCTCGCGGTTGTCGCGGGCGGCGAACTGCTGTTGGCGGCGGCGGGAATAGCGCTCGAGGGTAACCAGCACCAGTACAAATATCAGCATGACGCTGGCAATCTGTGCGGCGCCGCCAAGATTGCCCAGGTTCATCCAGGTATCAAACAGGCCGGTCGTGAGGGTTTGCACGGCGAAGAAGTCGACGGTGCCGAAATCGTTGAGGGTTTCCATCATCACCAGTGACAAGCCAACGGCAATCGCCGGGCGGGCAATGGGCAGCACCACGCGGAAAAATGTACTGATTGCCGAGTGGCCGAGGCTGCGGCTAACCGCGAACAACGACGGTGACTGCTCCAGAAACGCGGCGCGGGCTAGCAGGTACACATAAGGGTAGAGCACCAAACCGATCATCAGGATGGCGCCCTCCAGGCTGCGGATTTCGGGAAACCAGTAATCCGCCGCGCTGGTCCAGCCAAACACGGCGCGCAAGGTGGTTTGCACAGGCCCGGCATAGTCCAGCAGGCTGGTGTACACATAGGCAATAACGTAAGCCGGTACGGCGAAAGGCAGCAGCATGGCCCACTCGAAATATTTGCGGCCGGGAAACTCGCACATGGTGACGGCCCAGGCGCTGGACAAGCCAATACCCAGGGCGAGTATGCCTACGCCCAACATCAGTTTGAGGGTGGTTAACAGGTAGCGCGGCAGAGTAGTGCTCATCAGGTGCGGCCAGATGTTCTCGTCTGGAAAAAACGCCAAGTAAATAACGGCAAGCACAGGTAGAGCAACAATGGCGGTAATCAGTGCTGCGGCAATCAGCCAGCGTTTGGATGTGCGTTTGATTTGCAGCGGTTGGGCCAGTGCAATATGGGCGCTGGTGGCAGCTTCAGACATGCGAATCCTTCTGATTCAGCCCGATACAGTGGCTGAAAGACAATGAACCATTGATGAAGATTGGTTCAAAATGATGATGAAAAGGATTCGGATTTTAGACAGCTAGGGGCTGGCCTGCAAGCAAGCAAGCGGCAGAAAGTTCCTGCCGCTTGCTGCTTTTCAGTCAAACGGGCTTATTCGCCGTCAAAATCTACGCGGTCGACCAGTTTCACAGCTGCGTTGCGATTGTCAGCAATTTTCTGCAGTGAAAGGGAGTCCGGATTGATTTCGCCCCACTCGGCAACCATACCAACAGGCTTCACATTCGGGTTGGCCGGGTACTCTGCGTTTGCTTCAGCGTAGATGCGTTGGGCTTCTGCAGAAGACAGGAACTCCATCAGTTTAATGGCGTTGTCTTTGTTCGGTGCGCTTTTGGTCAGTGCAATGCTGCTGATATTGATATGGGTACCACGGCCATCGGCGTTGGGAAATACCAGGTTCACAGTTTTCGCGGCTTCACGTTCGTTATCATCTTGCAGCATGTTGCCGTAGTAGTAGCTGTTACCAATGGCAACGTCACACACGCCGGCTGCAATGGCCTTGATTTGATCGCGGTCGCCACCTTGGGGTTTGCGTGCCAGGTTGTCTTTCACGCCTGCCAGCCACTTTTCGGTGTCTGCTTCACCGTGGTGAGCAATCATCGAAGAAATTAGAGCGATGTTGTAAGGATGCTTGCCGCTGCGGGTACAAATGCGGTTGTTCCATTTTTCGTCTGCCAGATCTTCGTAGGTGGTTATTGCGCCTTCTTCAACGCGGTCTTTGGAGGTGTAGATCAAACGGCCACGGGTTGTCAGTGCGAACCACTGGCCATCTGGGTGGCGCAGGTTTTCCGGGATGTTCTTGTTCAGAATTTCATTGTCAGTAATGCCCTGCAGCAGGTTACGCTCAACAAGTTCGTCGATACGGGAAATGTCGACGGTCATCACCAGGTCTGCGGGGCTATTACGGCCTTCGCGGTCGAGGCGCTCGGCCAGGCCTTGCTTGGCGAATACCACGTTGGATTCAATACCGGTCTCTTTTTCAAACGCGTTCAGCAGAGGTTCCAGCAGGTAAGCCTGGCGGTAGGAGTAGATGTTCACTTCGCCGTCAGCAAACGCGGGCATGGGCATGGCGGTTAGGGCAATGGCCGCTGTGGCAGCAAGTTTCAATCGCATAATGGCAACCTCGGTTGGGAGTGTGATTCTGTCAGGCTTTGGTGAATGACTATTAACAACGCCAACCATTCTCATTTGTATTACCCGAATAGTCAATACTGTCTGTCTATACTTTGAGAAATTTGGTGGTATTCTTTATGGAAACAACAGCTTTCAGCCTTGGTGTGGATTTTATGACCCCAGATGACCGCCGCATACACCTGCGTACCGCCATGAGTGCGACGGTGAAAGTTGAGCATGAAACCCTGGGCAACTTTGTGTTTGGTACCCGCGACATATCTGACGGCGGCGTGTTTATTGCGATTGAAGATCAAAAATTTGCCCCTCAACTTGGGGACAAAGTGACCGTTCAAGTGCAGGGCTTGCCGATAGAGGCTCCGATTTTGCACATGATGGTGCGGCGTAAAACCTCTGAGGGTTACGGTTTACAGTTTGCCGACAGCAACCCATAACGGTTAATATTCCTGCCCGATTAAGCCTGTCGTGCGCTTTAACAAGCGATGCGGCACGCAGTCTATAAAAAGTGACGCAGTATCCAGTCACGCAGTTCCCGCATTCAGCCTCATGTTTTTCTGTCAGGAATGTCTATGGCGTACGCTCTGGAAATTCAGGGCCTGACCAAAACCTATGGCAATGGTTTTCAGGCTCTTAAAAGTATTGACCTCAAAGTGGCCGAAGGCGACTTTTTTGCGTTGTTAGGCCCCAACGGCGCCGGCAAATCCACCATCCTGGGGGTGGTGTCATCGCTGGTGAATAAATCCGCCGGGCAGGTGCGAGTGTTTGGCCATGATTTGGACACCGAGCTGTCGGCGGCCAAGCTTAACTTGGGCGTGGTGCCCCAGGAATTCAACTTTAATCAGTTTGAAAAAGTGCTGGATATTGTGACCACCCAGGCCGGCTATTACGGTATTCCGTTAAAGCAGGCTCTGATCTCTGCCGAGAAATACCTGAAACAGCTTGGGCTATGGGAAAAGCGCAATACTCCGTCGCGCACGCTGTCTGGCGGCATGAAGCGGCGCCTGATGATTGCCCGTGCGCTGGTGCACGAACCGCGCCTGTTGATTCTGGACGAACCCACCGCGGGCGTGGATATTGAGCTGCGCCGTTCTATGTGGACGTTTCTGCAAGAAATGAACCGCAATGGCACCACCATTATTCTGACAACCCACTACTTGGAAGAAGCCGAGGCACTGTGCCGCAACATCGCCATTATTGATCACGGCCAGATCCTGCGAAACACCAGCAAGCGCGAGTTACTGCAGCAACTGAGTGTGGAAACCTTTGTACTGGATCTTGCCGGTGGTCATCAACAGCTGCCCGAGCTTGACGGTTATGTTTGCCGCTTTGATAAAGACGGTGCTTTGGAAGTGGATGTGCAAAAAGGGTCCGGTTTGAATCAGGTTTTTGTGCAGCTGCAACAGCAGGGCATCGAGGTAGAAAGCATGCGCACCAAAGCGAACCGCCTGGAAGAGCTATTTGTTCGCATGGTTGAAGCCAACGCCGACAACAGTGACAACGATCCGAAGGCGCAGTTATGAACTCGTACGCTCTGTGGACCGCGTTTTATACCATTCTGAGTCGTGAAATTCGCCGCTTTACCCGCATCTGGCCGCAAACCCTGTTGCCGCCGGCGGTCACCATGACCCTGTATTTTATTATTTTTGGCAATCTGATTGGTTCCCGCATCGGTAAGATGGACGGCTTCGACTACATGCAGTTTATTACGCCGGGCCTGATTATGCTGGCGGTTATTACCAGTTCCTACGGCAACGTGGTGTCGTCGTTTTTCTCGATGAAGTTTCAGCACAGTATTGAAGAGCTGCTGGTAGCGCCGGTGCCAAACTGGGTGATTCTGGCCGGCTACGTGTGCGGCGGTATGGCTCGCGGCCTTGGCATTGGGGTGGTTGTAACGCTGGTATCGCTGGCGTTTACCCACTTGCAAATTCACAACCTGCTGATGGTCGTGGTTACGGTGTTTCTGACCTCGGCGCTGTTTTCCCTGGGCGGTTTTATCAACGCCATGCTGGCAACAAAATTCGATGATATTTCCATTGTGCCCACCTTCATCCTGACACCGCTGACCTACCTGGGCGGCGTTTTTTATAGCATTAATCTGTTGCCGGACGTTTGGCGCGTGGTGTCTATGGCCAACCCGATTCTGTACATGGTGAATGGCTTTCGCTACGGCATTCTGGGTGTGTCCGACGTGAATCCGTTTGTGTCTCTGGGTATGATTCTGCTGTTTATTGTGGTGTTGGCGGCGGTTGCATTGAACCTGTTGCGCCGTGGCAAAGGCATTCGTAACTGATTCAGGAAACTTTATGGCACTTGATAATGCGCCGCTGGGGAAAACCAGCGAATACCCGGATGCCTATGACCCCGGCCAGCTGTTTCCGATTCCGCGGCTGCACAACCGCCAGCGTATAGGCCTGGAAGACGGCCGCTGGCCCTGGTTTGGCGGGGACCTATGGCAGGCATGGGAAGTTTCATGGCTGCGCCCAAGTGGCGTGCCGGTGGTGGCTTGGGCGGAAATCGAGTTTCCGGCAGAATCGCCCCGGCTGGTTGAGTCTAAATCCCTGAAGTTGTATCTGAATTCACTGAACCAGACCGTTTACGCCAGTGCTGAGCGGGTTTGCGAAGTGATTGTTGCAGACTTGTCGTCAGCCTGTGGCGCGGCGGTTCGGGTGACCCTGCACAGCGTTGATGAAGGCGCTCTGGCCCAAGGGCGGCCGCAGGAATATCAGCTGATTGATGACGAACCTTTGACTGATGTGGTTTACAGCTACGCGCCAGAGTCCCTTGTAACCGGCACAGAGATCGTCAGCGAAAAGTTGTGTTCACACCTGTTGAAAAGTAATTGCCCGGTAACCGGACAGCCAGACTGGGGTTCGGTATTGATTGACTATACCGGGCCGAAACTGGATCGGGTTGGCCTGCTGCGTTACATCGTGAGTTTTCGCCAGAAGCAGGACTTTCACGAGCACTGCGTAGAGACTTTGTTCACGGACCTGATGCGCCATTGTAAGCCGCAGGCGTTGACTGTAACCGCCCGTTATACTCGTCGCGGCGGTCTGGATATTAATCCGTGGCGCAGCACCAGCGCTGATGCCAATTCAGGCCCGCGGCTTATACGGCAGTAGCTTTTTATGAGTCCCGCTGATGGCGCAAGCGGCTAGAGGCTTCGTCTAATGCCCGCAGTATGGCGATCCGGTCGTTTTCGTTTACTTTTGCGGAATCCAGATACAGGGTAAAACCACTGTGCTCGTGTTCCAGAAAGCTGCGGTTGCGGCCCAGGTCGCAGCGGTAATCGATCACCTGATACACCGCAATGGGCCTGCTGAAGCCTTTAACCGTTACCTCGCCCTTGTCGCGGCACATAATGCTGTCTTTAATCAGCGAAAAGGCTTCGTGGGTTACCAGAATCTCACCGGGCTGCGCCAGATGCTCCAGCCGGCTGGCGAGGTTCACTTCCTTGCCAATGATGGTGTAATCCATGCGATTCTCGGCGCCAAAGTTGCCAACGGTGGCATAGCCGGTGCTGATGCCCATACGAATCTGCAGCGGGGTTTTGATGCCTTTGCTGCGCCAGTTCTGGCGCAGTATTTTCATGTGTTTGCGCATGTCGATGGCCATAGACACGCAGGCCAACGTATCCGCCCGTTGACCACGGCTGGTGGGGTCGCCAAAAAAGATCATGATGGAGTCGCCCACAAACTTGTCAATGGTGCCGCCGTGCTTGAGGGCAATTTGCGACATTTCATTGAAGTAATGGTTTAACACATCGGTCAAGGCTTCCGGCTCCATTTCTTCCGACAGCTCGGTAAAGCCCTGAATGTCTGAAAAAAACACCGCCAGTTTTTTGCGCTGGGTTTCCAGGCGTACATCCCGCTGGCCGGTAAAGATGGTTTGCTATACCTGCGGCGACATGTACTTTGACAATTTTTGCGATAGTGCGATGGACTGTTCGCGCTGGGTTTGAATCAATAACGTGGCGTGGCGTGGCGTAGGGCTTTGGCTTGCTGATGGAAAAACAGAGCGGTTGCGCAAATGTAAACACCGGCTACGATCACCGCCAGTAAATCTGCAAGGGGGGTAGGGTGATGGCATGGTCAGGGTTGAATAGAAAGAATATGGCCAGCGCCGACCCAGAAAGTATCAGGCTACCCTTTGCCCATTGCTTTAAGCCTCCCACCATAAAGCAGGTGAACATCACCATTAACGCAATGGTGGCGGCGGATATGCTTGCCAGCCCCAGGCTACCGATAAACGCCCCGGAAATGGCGCAATCTATTAGCAACAAATTTTGACCAACAGTGGTTGAGTTCCGCTTGCGGGCATCCAGGGAAAACAGCTGGGCCAGGTGTGGCCAAACCAAGGCAAACCCTGCCATGCCAAAAAGCCACTCTGAGTGAAGCCTACCCACAGCAGCTGCGACCACAATCACGGCGACGGCGGTGTAACCCAGTGTGCGGCCAAGATAAGCGGGCATGATGGACACGGTGTTCACCGGTGTTTCCACAGCGATGTCCATAACGCTAGCGGGGGTTGTTCCGGTAACGGGAATGTTGGCAGATGCTCTGCTCATTTCAGAATCGAATCCTTCCTGTCAGCATGTCTTTGAACATAACCCAATCGCCCATCAAGCTATACAGAGGGTGGTGGAATGTAGCGGGGCGATTTTTCTCAAAGCCGAAATGGCCAATCCAGGCGAAGCCATATCCGATCACCGGCAGAGCCAGCAGCCAAAGTAGATTGCCAGACACGGCCACCCAGGCTATGACGGCCAGCACCAGTGAACTGCCAATAAAGTGCAATCGCCTACAGGTTCGGTTGCGGTGCTCATTTAAGTAAAAAGGGTAGAATTCGGCAAAGCTGCGAAAGGTTTTTGGTGCACTCACGGTAGCCTCCATGTAGCTTTATAGTTGTTGGTTTTACAAGAGGGCACTCAGCCTAACAGCAATATTCGATTGTCACCATTGAGTGCTATAACAAGGCTTTATTTTAACACCTGACAGGATTATATGACGGCTATCAGCGATTTTATTCTTGCCCGAAGCTCTGAGCCCCGGCTGCAGGCACCGGCACCGGGGCCAGACGTTCTGGCGCAGGCTTTTGCCTGTGCGGCGCGAGCGCCAGATCATGGCCTGTTGCGGCCCTGGCGATACCTGGTGGTGGAAGGCGAAGGCCTTGAGCGCTTGGGCGATTTGTTTGCAGACACTTACGATCCGGAAGCCGACGAGAAAATCCTGGTGAAGCTTCGTAAAGCGCCGCTTCGGGCACCCATGGTGATTATTGCGATTGCGTCACCGGCTGAGCACCCGAAAATTCCGGCCAGTGAGCAAGTGTTGTCCGCGGCTGCGAGCACCACCTTGCTGGAGTTAGCGCTTCAGGATGCGGGTTTCGGTGTTATGTGGCGAACCGGGTCACCGGCTTATAATCCGGCGGTTGCACGGGCGTTGGGTTTGAGCGAGCGCGAATCGGTGATTGGTTTTATTTACACGGGCAGCGTTGTTTGTGCCAAGCCTGCGGTGCCGCGTCTTGAACCGGCGGCGTTTGTGTCGCGCTGGCCGCAGTAGCCAGCGCCTCTTTACGCTTGAAGAACACCCTTAACAGAGCACCTTTTACGGTACTCTTTAGGTTAGGGCACTCTTTAGAGGTCGTTCAGCAGTTCCAGCGTTTGGGCCAGGCGCTGGGGCGCTGAATCCATTTCCAGAATCTCCTGCATGAGCTCAGGCTCGAAATGCACCACGCCAAACAGCGCCAAGCTGAACTGGCCGTCGGTTTTTGCCTGCCATTCTTCTGATTCCGCCAGTTGTTTTACCGATTTCCGAATCGTCGGGTCGCCGTGGCCCAGAGCGACCAGCCGATGCAGGATTTTATCCCGCAATTCGGCGCATTCGCGGGTTTCACTGTCGCTGATCGGTTGGTCATTAAACTCCGCGCAGTCATAGATTTGATAAGGTAACTGCTGAAGCTGCTGGTCCAGCCGGTAGCGCTGCTGTATGTGCACGTTCAGCAGCAGGCGACCGTCTTCCATGGTTTCCAGAAGCTCACAACGGCCGGCACTGAACACGTCATAGGGGCGATAGGTGGCCTGATTAGAGCTTAGCGCCTGCTCCAGAGACTCTGCCTGTTTGCCTGGGCTTAACTGTTTTTCGGTGTGGCAGATGGCCAATAGGGTGTCGGTTTCCAGGCAGTGCTGAATCATCGCGCGGTAGCGCGGTTCAAACACGTGCAGCGGGAACACAGTGCCGGGGAAGGTGACGCACCCGGGAATAGGGAAGATGCAGATTTTGGCCACGGGCTTGCTCCATGATGGTTTGCGGAAAGTGGTCAATGAAAGGTGGTCAATGGAATCGACGTTTACACACTTTACGCTGCCGCTGCGCTAACTGCTCACATCCGGGCGGCAAAACCGCTGTGATGGGTGAGCGCCTTGAGGGCAGTTGCTTGCCGTTTTTTTGCAGTTGCGTAGGGATCACGTTGTTTGAAACGCCCAATATCGGCGTTATTTAGGGGTGTTTCGCCGTTCAAAGCCTAAAAACAGCGCTGCAATCCCGTAAAGACAAAAATTTTCGCAGTTTTCACCATTCTGGCATCGCACTTGCTTTTAACTCTTCATACACCTGAAACCGGCAATCTTTCGTTAACCGCCGGCACAGAATTGCGGAGGCAGCATGGCAATCTCATTCGATAGTGCACTGGGTATTCATCAATACGCACTTCAGGCACGGGTTCAACGCGCAGAAGTTTTGGCCAACAACCTCGCCAACGCCGACACCCCGGGTTTCAAGGCCCGGGATATCGACTTCCAGGCGATGATGAAGCAAGCGCAGAGCAGCGCCAGCGGCTTTGGCATGAACACCACCCACAGCGGCCATATTACCGAAGGTGGCGGTGCGCCTGGCTCTGTCAGCGACAACGATTTGCTGTATCGCACACCGCACCAGCCGTCGGTAGATGGCAATACGGTCGATGCCCAGCAAGAACAGAGCCGCTTTATGCGCAACGCCATGGACTACCAGGCCAGCTTTCAGTTTCTTAATAGCAAATTCAGCGGGATTAGCAAAGCGCTGACCGGCCAGTAAGCCGCAGTTAACACGGTGAACACAGGAGATTTTTATGTCACTGGGTAACATTTTCGACATCGCCGGTTCCGGTATGACTGCGCAATCGCTGCGGCTAAACACCACAGCTTCTAACATTGCCAACGCCGAAACCGCCAGTTCCAGCACCGGTGAAACCTACCGCGCCCGTAAGCCAGTGTTTGCAGCGGTTCAGCAGTCGCTGTTAAACGGCAATCAGCCGGCGTTCGGCTCCGGGGCAGAAGGTGGTGCTGGAGTTCGGGTGGAAGGCATAGTCGAAAGCGATGCCGATCTGCAGATGCGCTATGAGCCCAACCACCCGGCTGCTAGCGAAGACGGCTATGTGTACTACCCCAATGTGAATGTGGCAGAAGAGATGGCCGATATGATGTCCTCTTCGCGCAGCTTCCAGATGAATGTAGACATCATGAACACTGCCAAGTCGATGATGCAGCGCATTTTGACTCTGGGCCAGAACTAACAGGCGGTAATCAATCATGAGTGCAGTAAACGCAAGCCAGGCAACGGATGTCCTAAGCCAGTATCAGCTGAAACAGCAGTCGGCAAGCGGCAAAGGTGAGCTGGGCAAAAATGAATTCATGGAGCTGATGCTGGCCCAGCTGAAGAATCAGAACCCGCTGGAACCGCAAGACAACGGCGAATTTATTTCCCAGTTGGCGCAATTCAGTTCGCTGGAAGAAATGCAGAAGTTGTCTGGCAACGTAGACAGCGTGATCGGTGAATTCCGTTCTACCCAGGCCCTGCAGGCCTCTGCCATGGTTGGCAAAACCGTGTTGGTGTCGTCGGACTTAGCGATGCTGGGTGCCAGCGGCGAGGTTAACGGAAACGTTGATGTGCCTGCCTCAACCGGCGGCGTACAGGTGTCGATATTGAACGGTTCGGGGGAGTTGGTGCGGCAGATGGATTTGGGTGGCAAGTCCGCCGGTCCTGCCAAGTTCACCTGGGACGGTAAAGACGGCAACGGCAGTGCTTTGCCGCAAGGCTCTTATTACGCAGTAGCTTCCGGGGCCTACCCTGGTGGTTCGCAGCAGCTGGGCACCATGATGAGCGCAAACGTCGACAGCGTATCTTTGGGTAAAGGCGGCTCTATTTCTCTGAATCTTGCGGGCATGGGGTCTATTGACCTGTCGCAAGTTCAACAAATTAATTAATACCGGCGTCAGCAGGGGTGAATCATGGCATTTAACACAGGATTAAGCGGCCTCCGGGCGGCGGCGGTAGACTTGGACGTAACCGGCAATAACATTGCAAACGCCAGTACAGTGGGTTTTAAAGGCAGCCGCGTGCAGTTTGGGGATTTGTACGCCAATGGTTTTTTAAGTTCTGGCAGCGCCCCGGTTGGCGACGGGGTTAGTGTGCAAAGCGTTCAACAGTCGTTTGGCCAGGGCAACATCAGCTTTACGGATAGTGGACTAGACCTTGCTATCGACGGCGACGGCTTTTTTGTATTGAACAATGGCGGCGAGCTGCGATATTCCCGCGCTGGCCAGTTCGGTACTGACAAAGACGGTTTTGTGGTGAACAACCAGAATATGCGGGTGCAAGGCTTTGTTGCAGACGCCGCCGGTAACCTGTCGGGCGTTCGTGACGATTTGCAAATAGCGAGCGATAACCTGGCGCCGCAGCGCACCACCAACCTGCGTACCGACCTCAATCTGGATGCGCGGGAACAAGTGCTCACGGCAACGCCGCCTAATCCTTTCGACCCGTTAGATCCGACGACTTACAATCACGTTACAGCAACCAACATCTTCGACAGCTTGGGGAATCCCCATGAGGTCACGCAGTTTTATACTAAACAAGCTCCAGCAGGGGGTTCTCAGAGCAATTGGTTGTTACACCTGCAGGTAGATGGCGAAGCAGTGGGCGGTGCAGCTGGGTCTACAACGACACCGCCTAATTACGTGCCGTATGAATTGGTGTTTGACCAAAATGGAAATCTGGCCACTGCTAATAGCAATGCAAATGGCGTAATTTCAATCGATAACTGGGTGCCAAAAGATAAGGATTTAAACGCAAATGGAGCGGCGTCTGGGGCCGGCGCGACGTTTGACCTGAATTTGGGTAGCGCCACTCAATATGGCGCCAGCTTCGGTGTCAATGATCAACGCCAAGATGGTTATACCACCGGCCGGCTGTCGGGGCTGGATGTGTCGCAGGAAGGCGTGATTTTTGCCCGCTATACCAATGGCCAGTCGAAATCCCTGGGGCAGGTAGCGTTGGCCAGCTTTTCGAATGCCAACGGGCTGTCACCGTCTGGTGATACAAGCTGGGTAGAAACCTTCGACTCTGGCCAGGCGGTTATCGGTAGGCCCGATACCGGAACCCTGGGGGCGATTCAGTCCAGCTCGGTTGAAGAATCCAACGTAGACCTGTCTGCGGAACTGGTGAACCTGATTATTGCCCAGCGTAACTATCAGGCCAATGCCAAAACCATTGAAACCTCGGATGCGGTCACCCAGACCATCATCAACCTGAGGTAAGCCATCGAGCGCCCGCCAGGGTGCTTTTAACAGAACCGGGCCAGATAAGGCCCGGTTCTGTTTACTCCTGAGCTTTTCTTATTTCGTTGCCACTAAAACTGGCACGACTCCTGCTTTAAGACTGATAACAGTCAAATATCCGGCAGGAGCCTTCCCCATGGACAAAGCCCTTTATATCGGAATGTCCGGTGCCAAGCAGAACATGCTGGCCCAGCGCGCCCACGCCAACAACCTGGCCAACGTGACCACCACCGGTTTTAAAAAAGATTTCGCCCAGGCCCGCAGTATGCCGGTGTTTGGCGAGCATCACCCTACACGCGCCTACGCGATGACGGAACGCCCGGGTACCGATTTGTCTTCGGGCGCACTGATGGAAACCGGGCGCAAGCTGGATGTGGCGATGGAAGGCGACAGCTGGCTGGCGGTGCAAAACAACCTGGGTGAAGAAGTGTTCACTCGCAGTGGCTCCTTGCAGATAGATGTAAATGGCCTGCTGCGATTGGCTAACGGTGAAATGGTGCTGGGCAATGGTGGTCCGGTGGCTTTGCCGCCTTTTGATAACGTTGAGATTGGTGCCGACGGCACCGTGTCTATCGTTCCGGTGGGTGGCCCGCCCGATCAGTTGGTGGAGGTGGACCGGCTCAAGCTGGTAACGCCGCCGCCACAGGCACTGGAAAAAGGCCCGGATGGCTTTATACGTCGCAAGCCCGATCAGGCGGTTGGTGGTAATGAACCAGCCGATGCCAACGCCCGAGTTTCCAGTGGCTTTCTGGAAAGCTCCAACGTAAACGCGGTGGCAGAAATGATTTCCAATCTGCAGCTTTCACGGCAGTACGAAATGCAGGTAAAAGTAATGAGCACCGCCAAAGAAAATTCTGAAGCAGCGGCACGGCTATTGCAGAACCTTTAATAGCACGGGTATCAAAACTTGAAACAACACGCCGGCGGGCGGGAAAGCGGCAAGAATTCGCCGCCATCCACAACAGCCTGACGGTAGGGAGCGATAAAAATGCATCCAGCATTATGGGTCAGTAAAACCGGGTTGAGCGCGCAGGACACCAACATGTCCACCATCTCTAACAACCTGGCGAACGTGAACACCACCGGTTTCAAGCGCGACCGCGCGGTGTTTCAGGATCTTCTGTATCAGGTGAAACGCCAACCCGGTGGCCTGAACACACAGAACACCGAATTACCTTCCGGGTTGCAATTAGGTACCGGTGTGCGTGTTGTGGGTACCGCCAAACAGTTTACACAGGGCAACTTGCAGATAACCGAGCAGCCCCTGGACATGGCGATTAACGGCCGCGGCTTTATGCAAGTGCAAATGCCAGACGGCCAAACCGCCTATACCCGCGACGGTCAATTTCAGCTCAATTCCGATGGCGATGTGGTGAATCCTAGCGGTTACGCCCTGGAGCCCAACATCAACATTCCGGACAACGCCACTAATGTGACCATCGGTCGCGATGGCACGGTGACCGCAGTCACCGACGATCAGGCTGCTCCCATCAACCTGGGCCAGATCACCTTGGTGGATTTTATCAACCCCCAGGGCTTGCAGGCTATTGGTAACAACCTGTTCAAGGAAACCAATGCCAGTGGCGACCCGGCCGAAGGTGAGGCGGGCCTGGCCGGGCTGGGCACGCTGGAGCAGGGTTCTATTGAGTCTTCCAACGTGGAAGTGGTGGAAGAGCTGGTGAATATGATTACCACCCAGCGCGCCTACGAAATGAACTCGAAAGTGGTATCGACTGTTGATCAGATGCTGCAGTTCATCACCAACAATATTGGTTAACGCCGGTTGTTGCCGGCCAGAGGTTTCGCTATGACAGCTAACACCGTTTTTTTACAGTTCCGCCGCAGCGCCAGCGTTGCCATGGTTCTAGTGCTGGCGGTGCTTCAGGGTTGCGCTGCCATGAGCCGGCCCCGCGCCATGCCGGATGACCCGGAATACGCTCCGGTGCGGGCCCAGGCGATGATGCAGCGCGATCTCGAAACCGGTTCTATTTACCAGGTTAGCCGCAATTACAATTTTTACGGCGACACAGTGGCGCTCAACGTGGGCGATGTGCTTACGGTGACCTTGAACGAGTCTACCCGCGCCAGTAAAAACGCGGAAACCAGTATCTCGAAAGACAGTGACATCAGCCTGACCGAGCCCAACATATTTGGTAGAAACCAGCTGGGGCTGGCAACGGCTATCGAGCAACAGCGAGATTTTCAGGGTGCCGCCGAGGCCGATCAAAGCAACAGCCTGGCCGGCAGCATTACCGTGACCGTCACCGAAGTACTGCCTAACGGCGTGTTGCGCATTCGTGGCGAGAAGTGGCTGTCGCTGACCAATGGCGAAGAATACATTCGCCTGACAGGTTTGGTGCGGCCCCAGGATATCAAGCCGGACAACACTCTGGCGTCTAACCGCATTGCCGATGCCCGCATTGCTTACGGTGGCACCGGTGACTTTGACCAAGCCAACCAGATGGGCTGGATGGGGCGTTTCTTCAACAGCGAATGGTGGCCTCTGTGAACCTTTCCAAAGTGATTCTGTGTAAAACGAATGTGCGCAAATGTTTGGCAATAGCGTTAATGGCGTTAATGGTGGCGTCGCCGGTGATGGCTGACAGGCTTAAGGATTTGGCTCGCATTAAAGGCGTACGTGACAACCAACTGGTGGGTTATGGCCTGGTGGTTGGCTTGGCCGGCACCGGCGACAAAGCGCCATTTACCAACCAGACCTTCCGTAACATGATGAACCAGTTTGGCGTCACTCTGCCGGAAGGCGTTGATCCAAAGCTGGCGAACGTCGCTGCGGTTACGGTGAACGCCACCATTCCGGCGTTTGCCAAGCCCGGTCAGAAGATCGATATTACCGTGTCGTCTATTGGCAACGCCAAAAGCTTGCGCGGCGGCATTCTGCTGATGACCACGCTGAAAGGCGCTGATGGCAACGTGTATGCGCTTGCGCAAGGTAGCCTGATTGTTAGTGGTTTTGGCGCTGAAGGGCTGGACGGCTCGCGTATTACCGTTAACATTCCCAGCGCCGGCCGCATCCCCAACGGCGCCACCGTCGAGCGCGAAGTGGCTTCGCCGTTTAACCGGGGCGATACCATTACGTTTAATCTGTTGCGCTCAGACTTCACCACCGCCCGTCGGGTTGTTGAAGCCATCAACGGCAACCTGGGTCCGGATATGGCTTACGCTCACGACGCCACCTCTGTTTCTGTGCGGGCCCCGCGGGATGCTTCCCAGCGAGTCAGCTTTCTGTCGATTCTGGAAAATATTGAAGTGAATCCGGCTGAAGCCGCCGCCAAGGTGGTGATCAACAGCCGCACCGGCACCATTGTGGTGGGCCAAAATGTGAAGGTCAGCGCGGCCGCGGTTACACATGGCAGCCTGACGGTGATTATTCAGGAAAACCCCAATGTTGTGCAGCCTAATCCGTTAGCGGCTGGCAACACCGAAGTGGTGCAAGACTCTCAGATTACGGTGACCGAAGACCCGGCTCGCATGTTCAAGTTTGGCCCTGCGGTCACCTTGAACGAGATAGTTCAGGCGGTAAACCAGGTGGGTGCGGCTCCGGGTGACGTAATGGCGGTACTGACAGCGTTAAAACAGGCCGGTGCACTGCGCGCCGAGCTGATTATTATTTAGAGCAGCAGGGGCAGATCGATGCAGGACTATCGGATTCAACAGGCCAATGTCTACACCGACTTCGAAGGCCTGAACGCGCTGAAAACCCAGGCCCGTACCGACAAAGAGTCGGCACTGCGGGAAGTGGCGCGGCAATTTGAAAGCCTGTTTCTGGCGGAAATGCTCAAGTCTATGCGCAAAGCCGGTGATGTGATGGCGGAAGGCAACTACCTGAACACCAACGAAAGCAAGGCGTATCGGGATATGTTCGACAACCAGATAAGCCTGTCGATGTCTGGCAATCAGGGCACCGGCCTGGCGGACGCTTTGGTGCGCCAGCTCAGCCCGCAAGTACCCGGTATGAGATCTGACGGTAGCCCGCTGGCCGACCAAAAAGCGACGTTGGCCGATTACGATCGCAGTGTGCCGCCTTTGTCACCACGGTTGCCAGCGGAAGTTAAGAGTGTGCAACAGCTAGCGGAAGCCTTGCCGGTTATGGCTGATAGCTCCCAAGGCGACGCGCCATTGCCCGCGCGCTTTGAATCTCCGGAACAGTTCGTGCAGACCCTGCTGCCCATGGCGCAACGCATAGCCAAAGACAGCGGCATTAACCCACGGTTTATGGTGGCCCAGGCTGCGCTTGAAACCGGTTGGGGCAAACACATGATTGAAGGTAAGGGCGACAGTCCCAGCTATAACCTGTTTGGCATAAAGGCCGATCAGCGTTGGCAGGGTGATTCGGTTGCTATTACCACCACGGAGTTCCGCGAAGGCGTGCCGATGAAAGAGCAGGCGGAGTTCCGTGCCTATGCTGATTACGAGGCCAGTTTGCGGGACTACGTCGATTTTCTGGAATCTAATCCACGCTATCGGGACGTGTTGGCCGTGGCGGATAAACCAGCCCAGTTTGCTGAAAAACTGCAGCAGGCTGGTTACGCCACCGATCCGAATTACGCTGAGAAAATTCGCAGCATCATGAACCGTGATTCTCTGATGACGGTTTCCATGGGCCGAGCTGAGGCCGGGGAGTAAACGCAATGGCAGGATTACTGGGCATTGGTTTAAGCGGCATACTCGGGAACCAGGCTGCGCTGAACACCACCGCTAATAACATCACCAACGCCAACACACCGGGTTATAGCCGCCAGGACGTGCAGTTTGGTGCTCAGACACCGCAGCGTACCGGCGCCGGCAGTATTGGCACCGGCGTCAATGTGGAAAACATTCGCCGCCTGGCAAATGAATACCTGACGCAGCAAATCCGTGAGGATTCCAGCCTGGAGGGCGAGCAAAGAACCCTGAACAACGAGCTAAGCCGCCTGGATAACCTGCTGGGCGGCGAGTCTACGGGCCTCAGCAAAGCCTTGAACAATTTTTTCGCCAGTTTGCAGAACGCCGCTGAAGACCCTACTTCATTGCCCCAGCGCCAGCTCGTATTGAGTGAAGGCCAGCAAGTGGTAAACCGCTTTTCTGCGCTCAATGAAAAGTTCATTCAGCAGCGCGAATCGGTCAAAACCCAGATGCAGCAGGGCGCTAAAGACGCCAACGCGCTGATTGCCAGTATTGCCGATCTTAATTCGGCGATATCCCAATCCCCCGGCCTTGCCCAGGGCCGAATGCCCAACGATCTTCTGGATCAGCGTGATGAAAAACTGCGCCAGCTGTCCGAACTGGTCAGTATAAAAGTCAGCCCAACCGAAGGCGAGCAGGTGAATGTCACCCTGAACAACGGCCAAGGCCTGGTTATAGGCAACATCGCTGCAGAACTGGGCACTCGGCCCAGTGCCTCTGACCCCTTAATGCTGGAGTTTACGCTGGGCACCAGTGGCCGGGTTGTGAACGTCGACAGCCAGATTAACGGTGGAAAGCTGGGCGGCCTGCGCCACTTTCAGCAGCAGGCGTTAGCGCCGGCATTTGACGAGCTTGGCCGTATTGCCATTGCGCTGGCCGATACCATGAACAGCCAGCACCAGATTGGTATGGACTTAGAAGGCGAATTGGGGGGGCTTTTTTTTAAGGACTTTAATAGTGAGGCTTTTCAGGATAGTCGGGTAGTTCCTAACGACAACAATTCAGGCAGTGCCCAACTGGCAGTGAGGATCAGCGATAGTTCAAAGTTGGCTGCCGGCACTTGGAGTCTGAAAATTGACGCAACCAACTACCAACTGATTAATGATCGGACTGGCGCTAGCGAAGAGGAAGAGTTGCCGATCCCTAGTAAAATCGAAATGCCTGGATTTACGATCCTTTATGACACGGGTACTTTTGCAACGGGTGATAGCTTTCAAATTCAGCCCACGCGCAACGGCGCCGCCGATATTGCCATGCAGGTTCGGCGCGAAGAAGATTTGGCGTTTGCTAGCCCGATTCGCGCTGAAGGCGGTCCAGGCAATAAAGGTACCGGAGTCATTAGCCAGGGCACCATGCTGCCGCTTCGTGATCCGATTGCCAATGAGCCGTCACCGGATTTTCCTGGCTTGGATGAGTTAGCAAACGAGCCTCTGGTTGTGGAGTTTTCAAAGAACGATGACGGTAAGCTGCTTTACACCGTTAGTCGCAAATACGACGATGACACCTCTGACGATGACACCTCTGATGATTACAGTACTTTTTTTAAACCTGGCCAAGGCCTGTTTAGTGACAATCCGTCAGACGGGGATGCTTATCAAAGCTTTCAGTTTAACGTGACTGGGCAGCCTGTGGCTGGTGACAGCTTCGAAATTCAGTTCAACAAAAACGGCGTATCTGACAACCGCAACGCCGAGTTTCTGGCGTCATTCGGCACAAAAAACACACTGAACAATGGCAGCCAGAGTTTCGCCGAAGGCTACGCCGGGCTAGTGGAAAATGTGGGCGTGCAAACCCGCCAGAGCCAGCTGGATCTGGAGGCGGGAAAAACCCTGCTGGAGCAGTCATTCAATCAGCGCGAGTCTGTTTCCGGGGTGAATCTGGATCAGGAAGCCGGCAAACTCATTCAGTACCAGGCCGCTTACAACGCGTCGGCCAAGGTGATTACTGTTGCACAGGACCTGTTCAACACATTGCTGCAAACCTTCCGCTAAAACGGGCAAGGTTCAAAAAGGTAATGCGAGATGATTAGAATATCTTCACAACAAATCTTTTCCGGCGGTATCAACCGGCTGCAGGATCTGAGCGCGCAGCTGAACAAAACCGATGAGCAGATTGCCACCAATAAGCGCGTTAACCGGCCGTCAGACGACCCGGTCGCGGCGGCACGTATTCTGAAGCTGGATCAGGAAGTGAGTCGCATCGAAACCTACGAGCGTAACGCGCAACTGGCCAACAACCGGCTGAGCCAGGAAGAGAACGCCATCTCAAGCTCCCTGGACATTCTGCAGAGCATGCGTGAGTTGACGGTGCAGGCCGGTAACGGCTCGCTGTCGGCAAACGATCGCCTGTCTATCAGCTCGGAAATGAAAGAACGCCTGCAGCAGATGGCGCAAATGGCCAATACCCAGGACGCCTCAGGCGAATATATTTTTAGCGGTTTTCAAGGCGGCTCACCGGCCTTCGCTAACGAAGGTAACGGCTGGACGTATAAGGGCGACGAAGGTCAGCGCATGCTGGAGATTGACGACGGTGTAACCGTAGCTATTAGCGATCACGGTAAGGGTATTTTTGACCGTATTCCTGCGGCGGCTAGTGCAACCACGACGTCGGTTTCTGGACGTATAAACGGCCTGAGCGTAATTAATCAGTCAGACTTACAGGCGGGGGGTGTCTCGACTCTGGCATTTACTGTCACCGCTGCTGGCGAGCTGACATACACTGATGATAACGGCTCCCAGATCGTCACTTTTGATCCCGATAAGCTCGTTTCCGGTGAGCCTATTACCGCGACTGTGAACGGAGTGCAATTCACCCTGACAGACGCAGCAGCAGATGACGTATTCACCATCGAAACCAGCGCAAAGCAATCAGTCTTCAAAACCATAGAAAACCTGATCAGCGGCCTGGATAATCTGAGCAAAAGCGATGGCGCGGGTTCAGACGCTTACAACGACTTGATTGCCGGCTCCTTGTCCAACTTGGATAACGCTCAGGAAAGTTTTATTTTAAAACAGACCGAATTGGGTGGGCGGATGAATTCGGTGGAATCCACCCAGGCATTTCTGGAAGATTCCGCACTCTACAGCAAAGAGATCCGCTCCCAGCTGCAAGACCTTGATTACGCAGAGGCCATCAGTAGGTTGAGCTTTCAGAGCTTTGTATTGCAGGCGGCACAACAATCGTTTGCACGGGTATCTCAGCTGTCATTGTTTGACCGTTTGTAAATTATTGCCAGGATAGGGAAATTGTTCTGCTTTTGTTATTGATTTCAGGCTCAGCGTCAGTATAATTGCCCCTCTTCTGATGGCGGCGTGGTGGAATTGGTAGACACGACGGATTCAAAATCCGTTGCTAGTAATAGTGTGGCGGTTCGAGTCCGCCCGCCGCTACCATATATTTATAAGCCGCACCCTGCGGTTTCGTGCATAGTCCTTTTCATGAATGTCTCCGATTTCCGTTTTGACTTACCGGATGAGCTGATTGCCCGCTATCCGTTGAGTGAACGCTCTGCTTCCCGTCTATTTTGCCTTGATGGCCTTTCTGGCGATATCAATCATCGCCGTTTCACAGACCTACCCGATCTTTTGCAGTCTGGCGATTTGCTGGTGTTCAACAACACCAAGGTGATTCCTGCGCGCCTGTTCGGAAAAAAAGAAACCGGCGGCGCGGTAGAAATTCTGGTGGAGCGCATTACCGGCGAGCAGCAGATGCTGGCCCACGTGCGCGCGTCCAAATCCCCCAAGCCCGGGCAGCAGGTATTGTTGGAAGACGGCACTGCGTTGAACGTTATCGCCCGCGCCGATGCCTTGTTCGAGTTGCAGGCTGACGGCAGCGAATCACTGCTGGATATTCTTGATCGTCTGGGCCATATGCCCCTGCCACCTTATATTGACCGTGCGGATGAAGCGTCTGACCGGGAGCGTTACCAAACCGTTTATGCCCGCGAGGCCGGTGCGGTTGCCGCGCCAACCGCGGGCCTTCATTTTGATGAAGCGCTGTTGCAAAAACTCGCAGCGATGGGCGTAGACTCTACGTTTGTGACCCTGCATGTGGGTGCCGGCACCTTTCAGCCGGTGCGGGTAGACAAACTGGAAGATCACGTAATGCATCATGAACTGGTGCATGTGCGCCAGGACACGGTAGATGCGGTGGCCCGTACCCGCGCCCGTGGCGGCCGCGTGATTGCCGTGGGAACCACCTCTGTGCGCTCGCTGGAATCAGCCAGTCGCCATGGCGCCCTGCGCCCGTTTACTGGCGACACTGACATATTTATTTACCCCGGTTACAGCTTCCAGGCCGTAGACGCACTGATTACCAATTTCCATTTACCCGAATCTACGCTGATCATGCTGGTCAGTGCCTTTGCCGGTTACGAAAACGTGATGGGCGCTTATAAAGAAGCCGTGCGCGAAGGTTATCGTTTCTTCAGCTATGGCGACGCCATGTTCATTACCGGACAAGTGCCCAGCCGTGGCATGCTGCAGCATTCTGCAACGGAGCCGCAGGGCGGCCCCGAAACACAAGAATTTCACGGAGAAACCCGGTGACTGACACCTGTTTCATGAGTTTTGAAAAACTGGGTGAAGACGGCCGTGCGCGCCGTGGCCGCCTGACCTTTCCCCGCGGTGTGGTGGAAACGCCGGCGTTTATGCCTGTTGGTACTTACGGCACAGTGAAAGGCATGTTGCCCCGTGATATCAAGGAAATTGGCGCCCACATCATTTTGGGTAATACCTTTCACCTGATGCTGCGCCCGGGCACCGAAGTGATCAAAGCCCACGGCGACCTGCACGATTTTACCCAGTGGCAGGGGCCGATTCTGACCGATTCCGGCGGCTTCCAGGTGTTTAGCTTGGGTGAAACCAGCAAAATTACCGAGCAGGGCGTGATTTTCCGCTCGCCGGTGGATGGCTCGCCGGTGGAATTGAACCCGGAAATTGCGATGCAGGTTCAGCGCGACCTGGGTTCTGACATTGTGATGATTTTTGACGAATGCACGCCTTACCCGGCCACCGAAAAAGAAGCCAAAGATTCCATGGAGTTGTCTTTGCGCTGGGCGGCCCGCAGCAAGAATGCCCATGAGGGCAATCGGGCGGCGCTGTTCGGCATTGTGCAGGGCGGAATGTACGAAAGCCTACGCAAGCAGTCCTTGGACGGCCTGACCAACATCGGTTTTGACGGTTACGCCATTGGCGGGCTGTCGGTGGGCGAGCCCAAAGAGGACATGATTCGTATTCTGGACGACTTGCCACCAAAAATGCCGGCGGACAAGCCCCGTTACCTGATGGGCGTAGGCCGCCCTGAGGATATAGTAGAGGCAGTGCGTCGCGGTGTGGATATGTTTGATTGCGTAATGCCTACCCGCAACGCCCGTAACGGGTATCTGTTTACCGCTACCGGCACTGTTAAGATCCGCAACGCCAAAAACCGCCACGACACCGCGCCACTGGATGACAGCTGTGACTGTTACACCTGCCAGAACTTTTCCAGAAGTTATCTGCATCATCTGGATAAGTGTGGAGAAATGCTCGCTTCGCAGCTGAACACCATTCACAATTTACGCTATTACCAGAACCTGATGAGTGGATTGCGTGGGGCCATTGAAGCAGGTACATTGTGCAACTTTGTAACCGAATTCTACGCCTTGCGCGGCGCAACCGTGCCCGAGCTTAGCGGCGCCTGAAGCTTTTATTCACACTTTACTATTCAATTAACGGAGAAAATGCATGAAATCGATCAAATTACTCGTTGCCGCACTGCTGGCACTGGCTCCCACGCTAGCAATGGCGCAGGACGCAGCCGGCGGTAGCATGGGCGTTATAGGGCAGGTTATCTTTTTTGCCGGCTTTATTTTGATTTTTTACTTCCTTATCTGGCGTCCGCAGTCCAAGCGCGCGAAAGAGCACAAGTCATTGATGTCTGGCCTGAACAAAGGCGACGAAGTGGTTACCTCTGGCGGCATGGTCGGCAAGATCACCAAAGTGTCTGACGACTTTATTGTTCTGGAAGTGGCCGACAACGTTTCAGTTCGTATCCAAAAAGTAGCGGTTTCCGGTGCTTTGCCAAAAGGCTCGTTGAAAGATATCTGAGCCGCGCCAACGGACGTTCAGCCGGGCTTTTTAGCCCGGTTGGTTCTATCTGGCTGAAACACCACGGTCGGCGCCAGCCCGGCTTATAGGAACCCCATGCTTAACAAGTATCCGCTCTGGAAAAACCTCATTATTCTGGTTGCTCTGGCAATCGGCTTTATATACGCACTCCCGAATTTGTTCCCGGATGATTTTGCCGTTCAGGTTACCGGTGCCCGCAGCAGTACCGAAGTCGATGCACGCGTTTTAGAGCGTGCGGTGCAGGCTCTGGAAGCCCAAGGTATCGAAGTAAAAAGCAGCAGTTTGCAGGATCGTGACGCGCTTATTCGGGTAACCAGCGGCGAAGATCAGCTTCAGGCCCGCCCTGCAGTGCAAGCGGTACTGGGTAATGACTATCTGGTTGCGCTGAACATGGCTGCTTCTACTCCCGGCTGGCTACGCAGCTTGGGCGCCGGCCCAATGAAGCTGGGCTTGGATTTGCGCGGCGGTGTTCACTTCCTGCTGGAAGTGGATATGGAAACCGCTGTGAACCAGCGCCTGGAAGCGTTGGCCGGACAAATCAAACGTGAACTGCGCGAGGAGCGCATTCGCTACCGCGGTGGTGAGCTAGAGGGAGATATCGAAGGCGAACGGGAAATTATTCTAAGCTTTCGTGATGACGAATCCCGCGCCGAAGCCTTCACCCTGATTCGCCGCCAGTACTTGCAGTTTATGATGGACCAGCGCACCCGTGGCGACGAGCGCTTGATTGCGCTAACCCTGTCGGAAGCCGAAGTGCGCTCCATTCAGGAATACGCCCTGGAGCAGAACCTGACCACCATCCGTAACCGGGTGAACGAATTGGGTGTGGCCGAGCCGCTGGTGCAGCGCCAGGGCTCCAGTCGCATCATCGTTGAATTGCCGGGTGTTCAGGATACCGCGCAAGCCAAACGCGTATTGGGCGCCACCGCGAATCTGGAATTCCGGATGGAAGCTCGGCCAGACACGCCAGCCGGCAGTGTCGAAACTTATGGTTTTCGCGATACGCCCCAGCGTACCGCTCGCTTAGAGCGTGAGCTCATTGCCACAGGTAATAACGTAGCCAATGCCCAGCAGCAGTTTGATGAGAACGGCCAGCCACAAGTCAGCATTACAATGGACTCTGTGGGCGGCGATTTGATGAACCGTGCCACTCGCAACGCCGTTGGCCGGCGTATGGCGGTGCTGTTTATTGAGTTCCGCACCGAAACCGAAGACCGTATGGTTGACGGCGAGGTGGTCACCGAGGAAAAGCGGGTAGTGGACAAAGGCATCATCAGCCTTGCAACGGTGCAGTCTGCACTGGGTGCGAGCTTCCGCATTACCGGCCTGGACTCGATTCCGGAAGCGTCGGAACTGGCA
Organism: Marinobacter sp. LV10R520-4; assembly: GCF_002563815.1. Classification (NCBI taxonomy): domain Bacteria; kingdom Pseudomonadati; phylum Pseudomonadota; class Gammaproteobacteria; order Pseudomonadales; family Marinobacteraceae; genus Marinobacter; species Marinobacter sp. LV10R520-4. The sequence continues at coordinate 3,424,350 of NZ_PDJM01000001.1, forward strand.
CTGCTGCTGCGCGCCGGTGCATTGGCCGCGCCCATGTACTTTGTACAGGAACGAACCATTGGCCCTAGCCTGGGTCAGAAAAATATTGATGCCGGTATGATGTCGGTATTGCTGGGCTTTGTGCTCGTGCTGATTTACATGGCGCTTTACTATCGCGGTTTCGGGCTTGTTGCCAACGTATCGCTAACCCTGAACCTGATGTTGCTGATTGCCTGCATGTCGATTCTGTCGGCTACGCTGACGTTGCCGGGTATCGCCGGTATCGTTCTAACGGTGGGTATGGCCGTAGACGCCAACGTATTGATATTTGAACGCATAAAGGAAGAGCTGAAAGCCGGCACTGCGCCTCAGCTGGCCATAAATTCCGGTTATTCGCGGGCTTTTGTATCCATTTTTGATGCAAACATTACAACCTTGCTGGTGGCGCTCATTCTGTTCGCTATGGGTTCCGGCCCGGTGAAAGGTTTCGCGATTACCTTAAGCCTGGGCATTATGACATCGATGTTTTCTGGCCTGATGGTCAGCCGCAGTATCGTCAATGTGGTTTATGGTGGCCGCAGGGTCGAAAAACTTTCGATCGGAGGGAAGCAGGCTAATGCATGACGCTCAGATAAAACCGTTTGATTTTATGGGTTTTCGGAAGATTGCTTCAATACTCTCGATTGCTCTGGTGGTGCTTTCTATCGGTTTGCTGGGAGTGCGCGGGCTGAACTTCGGTATGGATTTCACCGGTGGCACATCGGTGGAATTTGAATACCAGCAAGCGCCAGTTCTGGCTGAGATACGCACAGCGTTGAGTGACGCTGGCTATGACCAGTTTGTGGTACAGAATTTCGGTTCTGACACAACGGTGCTGGTGCGGCTGTCAGAGTCGGGTAACGATATGCTGGCCCAGGAGATCACTAGCACTTTAACCGCTGGTGGTGCTGATCTGAAACTGATCAGTTCGGAGTTTATCGGCTCCCAAGTGGGTGAAGAACTGAAAGAGGACAGCGGTTTGGGCATGCTGATTGCCCTGGTGGTGGTGCTGATTTACGTTGGCATGCGCTTTCAGTTCAAATTCGGTATTGCTGCCGTGGTTCCCCTGGCCCACGACGTCATCATTGTATTGGGTATATTCTCGCTGTTTCAGTGGACCTTTGACCTTACGGTCCTGGCCGCCCTGTTGGCCATCATCGGCTACTCGCTGAACGACACAATTGTGGTGGCCGACCGTATCCGGGAAAACTTCCGCACCATGCGGGTAGGGGACTCATGGGAGGTTATCAACACCTCAATTCACCAGACCATCAGCCGTACCATCAATACTTCTGGTACCACACTGGTGGTGCTGATTGCGCTTTACGTGTTCGGCGGTGAGGCGATCAACGGATTTGCTTTGGCGCTGATTATCGGCGTGGTGGTGGGTACTTACTCGTCTATCTACGTATCGGCGAACCTGTTGATTGCGCTCGGCGTGTCTCGCGAAGACCTGATTCTTCCGGTGAAAGAAGGCGTTGTCGGCCAGGATGAAGACGAGAAACCGCCGGAATGGTTGGACCGTATGTAGCTCTTTTGACAGGGGCTGTAGACGGACACTGCCGATAAACCCTGTTGGTTTGTCGGCAGTGGGTTCGCAAGCATAAAAAAACCGCCAGTCCCTCGGGATTGGCGGTTTTTTTATGCTTGCTTTGCTAACAGGGCAAGTGCAGTTTAGCGGGGCAAGCGGCCGCGGAACGGATGCAGTTCCTTCAGCAGTTCACGAAACAGCTTGGGGTTAGCCACAATCAACTGCTTGGCATTACTGGCCGACGGGTTGCCAGAGAAGTCCCCGGTCAGGGCGCCTGATTCCATCGCCAGGGCAACACCCAGGTCCATTTCGGCGCCTTCCGGACGAAAGGCAATCACTGCGTCCAGATGGCCGGCTGATACCCGTGCGATATCCAGCACCACACATCCGGATGTACGGAAAATGCGTGAGTTGGTCGCTAGAACCGTGGCCATTTCGCCCCACAGTTGCGGGTTGTCGTCTTTACGGGCCTGGTCCAGAACGTTGGTAGCCAGCGCCGAGCTGGTTAGTTGGCGCACTTCTGATACCCGCACCCGGCGGCTGTTCAGTGCGGCGCCGTGGCCACGGCTGGCTGAGTATTCTTCACCGGTGATTGGGTTAACAATCAGTAGGCTCTCAATCCGGTTGTTCTTTTTCTGGGCCAGTGCCAGAACAAATTCCGGAATACCCCGCAGAAAATTGTCGCGACCCAGAACCGGAAAGATGTGCCAGCTTTTGTCATAGGTGCCGGCATCTGCCTGGTTCAGGGGGGCAATGTGGTGGTCTTTGTAGGCTTTTTCGAGCTGCTCTACGAAATTATCGTAAATGGCCTGTTCGACGCGGTCCAGCTGATGCTCTCGCTCGCTGCTGTCTTTGTCGCTGGGTTCCTGGCGCTCGAAATGTGCTTTGAGGTAGTCCGACCCCTGGCGCGCAACGCGCAGGGCCATTTTAATCGCTGGTTGCATCTGAGTGATCAACATCCGGGTGTATTAAGGTTGATTATTATATCAGTCGGTGTGCGCTTTGTCTGTTTTTAGACTCCGCATAAGCGCGGATAATGGCCATTGAACACACGGGTTGCCCGCTGGTTTTCGTGATTTATCAACGTAGTCGCGAAATACCCCATCCAATTGACTCAAGTGGAGCGGGAGCGACTTCTCTAACATTTGGGTGGGGATGGATAGCGTGACCTCGACAGAGGTCTTGTCTTAGCAGAAACGCTGTGGTTATATACAGTATGACCGAGTTCACCAAAACCCTCAAAGTCCGAGTTCGGGACAAACACGCTAATGTGCTGCGCTGTCAGGCCGCGGCTGTTAACCGTGTGTGGAATTTTGTGAATGAACTCAGTCATCGCAGCATTCGGGAGAGAGGACAGTTTCTGTCGGCCTTCGATCTTCATCCTTATACCAAGGGTGCCGGCAAGCTTCTAGGCCTTCACAGCCAAACACTTCAGGTCGTTGCCCAGGAATACGTCACACGCCGCAAGCAGTTCCGAAAATCCAAACTCGCGTGGCGTAAAACCCACGGGGTTCGCCGGTCGCTCGGCTGGGTGCCAGTGAACACCGGCGCCGCGGTTTGGAGCAACGGGCAGGTTCGGTTCCACGGTCAGCATTATCGGGTCTGGGACAGTTACGGTTTGTCTCAGTACAAATTCCGCTCTGGCTGCTTTTCTGAGGACGCCCGAGGTCGGTGGTATTTCTGCGTGGTTGTCTCGGTAAAACCCGATCGCCGGTGCGGTACCGGCAGCGTGGGTTTGGATCTCGGCCTGAAGACCACGGCCACGCCCAGTTCCGGCGAGCCGCTACAAGCGGGTCGCTTTTATCGAGATCAGGAAGAAAAGCTGGCGGTAGCCCAGCGGGCGAGAAACAAGCAGCGGGTGAAGGCGATTCACGCCAAGATTCGCAATCGGCGGCACGATGCCTTGCACAAATTCAGTCGTGAGCTGGTCAATAACAACGGCCTGATCGTTGTCGGCAATGTGTCCAGCTCCGGCCTAGCAAAAACCACTATGGCCAAGTCGGTGCTCGACGCTGGCTGGTCCACATTGAAAACCCTGTTGTTATACAAATGCGAGAGCGCAGGCGGGATTTTTCTGGAAGTTGATGAACGGTACACCACCCAGACTTGCTCGTGTTGTGGCTCTTTGAGCCCCAACAGTCCGAAAGGTAGAGCAGGCCTTAGAATAAGAGAATGGACCTGTGAGTGCGGTGTCACTCACAACCGCGATTCCAATGCGGCCAGGAACATTCTCGCGCTTGGGCATAAGCGTCTAGAGGTAGGAATCCCCTTCCAAAAAGCCGGTTAGGCGGTTTGGTGGAGGAGGATGTCAACTGTTATTATTGCCGCCTAATTTTGCTAACAGGCCGTTATCATGCACAAACCGTCCCGCCCGCTGGGCTCACCTGACACCTACAACGACCGAATCCGTATTGTTCTGGTGGAAACCTCCCACTCTGGCAACATTGGTGCGGTAGCGCGAGCCATGAAAAATATGGGATTGGGAAATCTGTGGATGGTGAACCCACGATCGTTCCCGGACGAAACCTCGTACGCGAGGGCCGCCGGGGCATCGGATGTTCTGGACACCGCAACCGTGGTGGGCAGTCTTGACGAGGCACTGGCGGATTGCGTGTTGGTGATGGGCACCAGCGCTCGCGGGCGCAAGGTGCCCTGGCCAGTCATGCCGCCGGACCAGGCCGCAACTGCGGCAGCCAGCCATTGCGGCCAGGGCACAGTGGCGCTGGTGTTTGGTCGGGAGAATCATGGCTTGAGCAACGACGAACTGCAACGTTGTCACTATCATATTCATATTCCGTCCAATCCGGATTACAGCTCATTGAATCTGGCGATGGCTGTTCAGGTTATGTGTTATGAATTGCGCATGAGTTATCTGAAAGGGCTTGAAGCCGATGCCCGGCGGCCCTATTTAGAGCCAATTGCGCAGCCTGGTGACCCCGGGTGGGACGTAGCTCCTGCCAGTGTTGGCGATGTTGAAGGCTTTTTTGGCCATTTACAGCAGGTGCTGGAAGAAATTGATTTTCATCGCCGGGACAAGCCGCGCCAACTGATGGCGCGTCTGCGCAGGTTGTTCCAGCGGGCGAAAATGGACCGAATGGAAGTTAATATCCTAAGAGGCGTTTTGTCGGCCGTTCAAAAAACGGCAGGCGCTTCGGCAACCGAGCAATCAACCTCCAGTACCGGGCCACAAGCGCCGGAGCAGGACCAGGGCAAACGTCATGTTTAGACAATTACGAGAAGATATCAGCAGTGTGTTCCGCCGTGATCCCGCTGCGCGTAATACCTTTGAGGTTCTGACCAACTACCCGGGCCTGCACGCACTCTTACTGCACCGGGTGGCACACTGGTTATGGGGAGTGGGCCTGAAGTGGCTGGCTCGCACTCTGTCTACGCTTACGCGCTGGCTTACGGGTATTGAGATTCATCCCGGTGCCACCATTGGTCGACGCTTCTTCATTGACCATGGTATGGGTGTGGTGATTGGTGAAACTACGGTCATCGGTGACGATGTTACGTTGTATCAAGGCGTTACCCTGGGCGGTACCAGCTGGAACAAGGGTAAGCGCCATCCCACCATTGGTGACGGGGTGGTCGTAGGCGCCGGAGCCAAAATATTGGGGCCATTTGAAGTAGGCGCGGGCGCCAAAGTGGGCTCCAACTCGGTGGTCACAAAAGCGGTGCCAGCTGGCGCAACCGTTGTTGGCATACCGGGCCGCGTGATCGAAAAAGACAAAGACGAGCAAAGCTCGCGGCGCCGGGAAATGGAAGAGCGCATGGGCTTTGACGCCTATGGCGTGACCGAAGAAATGCCAGACCCACTGGCGCGGGCAATGCGTTCGCTGCTCGACCACATGCACGCAGTGGACGACCGCATGGAAATAATGTGCAAAGCCTTGCGCAAGGTAAGCGCCGACTATCCGAACGGCGATTTGCCGGTGCTGTCAGAGGACGATTTTGATTGCCTGCGCGATACCGACAGCGACGCCTCGCGCAAAAAAAACCGCGAAGACGCAAAAGTGGTTGCAGCGGCTGCGGTCGAGCCGATCACCAAAGCGGATGCTATAGACAGTGCGAAGGAGAGTGTGAAAGAGAGTACCAAAGAGAGTACTGAAAAGGGTGCACAAAAGGGTGCTGAAGAGAACGCTTCAAAGATTTCCGAAGACGGCGGCGGGAAGAATGCAAGCGAGCCCACAAGGGATAGTGGCTGAATACTTGACTGAATTAGTAGGTCAATTCATACTCGTGTTTGCGAATAGAGGTCAATTTCCATCGCGGGGCGGAGTTTATGAAGTTGACAACAAAAGGCCGGTACGCGGTAACCGCTATGCTGGACCTTGCACTGCACGGTGACCATGGGCCGGTTACGCTTGCTGATATATCAGCCCGCCAGGAAATCTCCCTGTCGTACCTGGAACAGCTATTTTCGCGGCTGCGACGCAGGCACTTGGTGGCCAGCATCCGTGGCCCGGGCGGTGGCTATCGCCTGAGCCGCGGTGCTGATGTCATTTTTATATCAGAGGTGGTAGACGCTGTCAGCGAGTCACTTGATACCACACGATGTGGTAATAAGGGCGATTGTCAGAGCGGCGAGAAATGCCTGACTCACCACCTGTGGTCTGACCTCAGCGAGCAGATTTTTCAGTTTCTGGATAACATTAGCCTGAATGACTTGATGAAAAAACGTGAAATCCGCCAAGTGGCGGACCGCCAGAATCTGCGCCAGAGCGATGCAGGTTTTGAAACGATTAACACCCGGCTGCTGAGCGAACAGGCGCCGGTTTAAGTCTGGTTTCTAACGCCATGAAAAAACCCGTTTACTTAGATTATGCGGCCACTACGCCCGCAGATATTGCTGTTGCCGAAGAAATGATGCGCCACCTGACATTGGATGGCGTCTTTGGTAACCCGGCCTCGCGTACCCATGGTTATGGTTGGCAGGCCGAAGCAGCAGTAGAAACTGCACGTCGCCAGGTGGCCACATTGATCAACGCCGATCCCCGCGAAATTGTATGGACCTCCGGTGCTACCGAGTCTGACAACCTGGCGATCAAGGGCGCGGTGGCCGGGCACGATGCTCCCCACATTATTACCTCTATGATTGAACACAAAGCCGTTCTGGATACTTGTGGCTGGCTGCAGGAGCAGGGTGTGAGCGTTACCTGGCTGAAGCCCGATGCTTGCGGGCGTATTCATGTTGGGCAGGTGGTCGAGGCACTCAGGCCAGAGACCGTGTTGGTGAGCCTGATGCTGGTAAACAATGAATTGGGCAGCATTAGTGACATTGCGGTTGTTGGGGCCGAACTGCGTGGCCGCGGGGTACTTTTTCACGTTGATGCAGCTCAGGCTCCCGGAAAAATACCGGTGGATGTAAAGGCCTTGAGTGCTGATTTGCTGTCACTGTCGGCGCATAAGGTTTATGGCCCCAAAGGGATAGGCGCGCTTTACGTGCGCCGCTCGCCAGACGTGCGTATTCAAGCGCAGATTCACGGTGGCGGTCACGAGCGCGGTATGCGCTCTGGCACCCTTCCGGCCCATCAAATTGTGGGTATGGGTAAAGCGTTTGAGTTGGCCGCAGACAGCCTTGCCGCCGACAGTGCCAGGCTGGAGCAGTTGCGTGGGCATTTTCTGGGGGCGCTGGCCGAGCTTGAAGGGGTTTCCCTTAACGGGAGTCTCAATAGCCGTCTCAACGGCGATAAAGCCGGTGATGACCCCAGCTTGCGAGTGCCCGGTATTATCAATTTGTCGTTTGCGGGCATTGATGCAGAAACCCTGATGTTGGGCCTGCGTGAATTGGCGGTGTCTTCCGGTTCGGCCTGTACATCGGCAACCCTGGAGCCGTCTTATGTATTGCGCGGTATCGGGCTAAACGATAAGCAGGCTCAGTGTGCGCTGCGGTTTTCATTTGGCCGGTATACTAGCGGCGAGGAAGTGGATTTCGCGGCGGCACACATTATTGATGTTGTTGGCCGGCTGCGGTCTGCGCGGTAGGCACCGGCCCCGTGACTGCGTATAATTGCAGGCTCGTTTTTTATCTAACCTCTAATGGAGAATCACAATGGCGAATGAACGCACTCTGTCGATCATCAAGCCTGATGCCGTTGCAAAAAATGTAATCGGCAAAATCATCAGCCGTTTTGAAAATGCGGAGCTGCATGTTGTTGCAGCAAAAATGATGCACCTGAGCCAGGATCAGGCTGAAGGCTTTTACGCCGAGCACAAAGAACGTCCGTTCTTTAACGATCTGGTCGCGTTTATGACGTCTGGCCCGGTGGTTGTTCAGGCTTTGGAAGGCGAAGGCGCCATTTTGAAAAACCGTGACCTGATGGGTGCTACTAATCCAAAAGAAGCGGAAGCTGGCACTATTCGTGCCGACTTTGCATCGTCTATTGATGCTAACGCGGTTCACGGCTCCGACTCGGCGGCTTCCGCAGAGCGCGAAATTGCTTATTTTTTCAATGATAACGAAGTCTGCCCGCGCGGCTGATTTTGTTCACCGGGGGCGGTGTTGCTGCCCCCGGATTGGTTATTTGATCGAGGTTATACAATGACAGCACCCGCTGAAAAAACAAATCTTCTGGGAATGCCCAAAGCCAAGCTTGAGGCCTATTTTGAATCCCTGGGGGAAAAACGTTTTCGCGCTACCCAGGTGCTGCAATGGATTCACCAGCGTGGTGTGGGTGACTTCGATGAAATGACCAATATGAGCAAGCCCCTGCGGGACAAGCTTAAGCTGATCGCCGAAGTACGTGGCCCGGAAGTGGTCTATGACGAAGTGGCCAAAGACGGCACCCGTAAATGGGTAATGCGCATGGACAACGGCAACAACGTAGAAACCGTGCTGATACCTGACGGTGAACGTGGCACTCTGTGCGTGTCATCACAGATTGGTTGCAGTCTGGATTGCAGTTTTTGTTCAACGGGTAAGAGAGGCTTCAACCGTAACCTGACCTCTGCCGAGATTATTGGGCAGGTGTGGGCTGCGCGCAAAACGTTCATGCCCTATGCTCCGGGCCCAGATCGTCCGATTACCAACGTGGTGATGATGGGCATGGGCGAGCCCTTGTTGAACTTCGACAACGTCGTAGACGCCATGAATCTGATGATGGAAGATCTGGCCTACGGCATTTCCAAGCGCCGGGTAACCCTGAGCACGTCGGGCGTAGTTCCGGCGATCGACAAGCTGGGTGAGGTTACCGATGTTTCATTGGCTATTTCTTTGCACGCCGCAAATGATGAGTTGCGTAACCAGTTAGTACCTATCAATAAAAAGTACCCAATAGCAGAGTTGCTGGCAGCTACCCGCCGTTATCTAAGTCGCCTGCCAGACAAGCGCAAGGCAACGATTGAATACACTGTGATTGCAGGTGTGAACGATCATGTCGATCAAGCGCGAGAACTGGCCGAGGTTCTGCGTGGTTTGCCGTGTAAGATCAACCTGATACCATTCAATCCGTTCCCGGAAAGTGGCTATGAACGCCCGAGTATGAATGCCACCCGGCGATTCCAGGCGGTGTTGAACGAGGAAGGATATATTGCGACTGTACGCATGCCCCGTGGCGATGACATAGACGCTGCTTGTGGTCAGCTGGTGGGCAAGGTGGAAGACCGAACCCGCCGCAGCGCTCGCTATATTGCGGTGCAGCAGGTTTCAGCGTAAATACCCGGCTGTGGATGCGGCAGGCTTTCTCCAATAGCAGCTTCAGGATGAGTTCACGGCTATGGTAAATCAGTTTGTCAGTGCCCGTTTTATGATGTCGCTGATGCTGGCGACGGTGTTGTTGTTTTCGGGCTGTGTAACCACCACTGACAGCCGCTTTGCCCGCGAAGCCGATCGCCAGAAAGCGCTGACGGATTACGTTCAGCTGGCATCAGCGTATATTGGCCAGGGAAATTTTGAGCGAGCCCGTCATCACTTGGACCGTGCTCTGGAAATTGATTCGAATAATTCGCCGGCGTTAGCCGCCAAAGGCCTTATTTTCGCCAACGAGGGCGAACCTGAGCTGGCTGAAAGCAATTTCAGACGCGCAATCTCCGCCGATTCAAAAAATACCCGCGCCAATGTTTATTATGGCGCGTTTTTGTATGGCCAGAGCCGAATGGAACAGGCGCGCGACCAGTTTGCCAAGGCTTCTGGCGATACCGGTTATCCGGACCGGGGCTCCGTTTTTTTCAACCTCGGGATGACTCAGGAGCAGCTGGATGATTTTCCAGCTGCGATCAGCAGCTACCGCCGCGCCACCGAGTTAGCACGCAGTGATCCCAAAACATTGCTGGCCTTATCACGCGTGCTGTTAGAAACCGGTGATGTGACAGCATCCGACTACTATTACAGCCGGCTGTTAACCATAATGCAGCGCAGCGCCCGCCTGCAGCACTCCTCTGAAAGCCTGCTGGTGGGGGTTCGTATTGCGCGCCTTCTGGACAAACGTGACCAAGAGGCCAGTTTAGCGTTAATGTTGCGGAACAATTTCCCCGAATCGGCAGAACTCCGGCAATATAAGGTACTGATGTCTAATGGCCAATGAAGAGAATAAAACTGCCCCTGGCAATCGGCCGGTGGGCCCACAGTTAAAACAGGCCCGTGAGGCGAAAGGGCTTAGCGTAGCCGAAGTAGCCGATGCCCAGCATCTTCGTCCGGCCATTATCCAGGCCATCGAAAATGGCAAGTACGAGCTGATTGATACAGAGCTCTTTCTGAAAGGCTACATACGCGCCTACGCGCGCCAGGTAGGCCTGGATGGCAACGCCCTGATTGCCGACCTTAATCATGAACTGGAACCCAGGCGTCAGGAGCAGGCGCAAGCGAAAGCTGCGAATCCGCTGGTTGATATAGAACGCCGGCGGCGAAAAAAACGCCGGGTAGCCAAAGCCGCGTTGTGGCTGTTTGCCCTGGCGGTACTGGGCTTGTTGGTGTTTTCGTTTATTTACAATCCTTCGCAGCTGGCTAGTTTGACAGGCGCTGGGGCATTGACCGGTGACAGTGCCCCAGCGGTGGCGTTAGAGAGCGATTCAAACGATGCTGTAAGCAGTACCGCAAATGGCTTAACAACACAGTCTGAGCAAGATAACCTTTTACCAAACGAAACGAGTGATGGCGACCTATCAGCTTCGCCCACGAACGAAGAAGGCGCGCTAGAGCCGCTGACAGCGACAGGCACAGGCTCTTTTTCTGACGGCGCGGTGTCTTCGCTGGCGCAGGCAGCAGCCAATTCGGCCGTCATCAGCGACAATGATCGTTCGACGACAGACACGGAACAGGCTCTTCAGGTTGCAGACAACCGCGGCCGGTTGGAAATTGAATTTATTGATGATTGCTGGATTCAGGTTCGAGATGCTAATGGCAGAAGCCTGGCCAGCGGTCTGAAGCGCCAGAGCGACCGAATTGATTTGCGCGCTGAAAGCGATATTCGCCTGGTAATAGGTGCCGCTAATGCAATCGGGGTCATGCGCTTTGAAGGCGCCCCGGTTGACCTTGGCAGCAAAGGCGTCGTTGGTAATCGCGCCGAGTTTGTTTTGGCCTTGAATGAATAGCACAACGTAAACGCCGATACTTTTGGTTTTCACAGATGGGTTTTCACAGATGGGTTCTCGCAAATGAAGCATGAATCTCCGATTAAAAGACGTAAATCCCGCCAGATCATGGTGGGCAATGTGCCAGTGGGTGGCGACGCGCCGATTGCCGTCCAGAGTATGACGAACACCGAAACCTGCGACGTGGAAGCAACGCTGGGGCAGATACAGGCCCTTCAAGACGCCGGTGCCGATATTGTCCGCGTGTCTGTGCCGTCAATGGAAGCCGCAGAAGCGTTTGGTCGTATTCGCGCCCGCGCGGGTGTTCCGCTGGTTGCCGACATTCATTTCGATTACAAAATCGCGTTACGGGTGGCCGAACTGGGCGTTGACTGTATTCGTATCAACCCCGGTAACATCGGCCGGGAAGATCGTGTTAGCGCGGTCATCAGTGCCTGCCGCGACCGTAATATTCCAATTCGGATCGGCGTTAACGCAGGCTCGCTGAGTAAAGAGCTGCAGCGTAAATACGGCGAACCGACAGCAGATGCGTTAGTGGAATCGGCCATGCGCAATGTCGATATTCTTGACAGGCACGACTTCCAGAATTTTAAGGTCAGCCTTAAAGCGTCCGAAGTGTTTATGACGGTAGAAGCTTACCGCAAGATTGCCACGCAGATTGACCAGCCGTTGCACCTGGGTATTACCGAAGCCGGCGGTTTCCGTTCCGGTACAGTGAAATCTTCGATTGGGCTCGGTTTGTTGCTGATGGATGGCATTGGCGACACCATCCGCGTGTCTTTGGCGGCAGACCCTGTGCAAGAAATCAAGGTGGGCTACGACATACTCAAAAGCCTGCGTTTGCGCTCCCGCGGCATTAACTTTATTGCCTGCCCCAGTTGTTCGCGGCAGAATTTCGATGTTATCCAGACCATGAACGATCTGGAAGTGCGTTTGGAAGACGTAAAGGAGGCTCTGGATGTTGCCATTATTGGTTGTATCGTGAACGGCCCAGGCGAAGCCAAAGAGGCCGATATTGGTTTGACCGGTGGCAGCCCGAAAAACCTGTTTTATATGAATGGTAAGCCTCAGCAGAAATTGGACAACGCAAATTTAACCGACGATCTTGAGCGTCTGATTCGCGAAGAAATTGCTCGCCGTCAAGAAGCCGAAAAAGCTATTTTTGCCCGTTCCTCTGAATAATATGCAACGAAGACGGTTACAGCGATCGATAACACTTATCGATAACAACAGCCACAACAGGTAGACAATGCATTGGCGCAGCGCCATTGCACAAACCACAGAGACGTTTAAGGGTTTAACTTGGCTAAGATTCAGGGAATTCGCGGGATGAACGATATCCTGCCCGAACAGACTCCGGTCTGGCAATATGTTGAAGCAACAGTGCGTAAGGTGTTGGGGCAATACGGGTACCAGGAAATCCGTATGCCGATTGTGGAGCAGACCGACCTGTTCAAGCGCTCTATCGGCGAAGTGACCGACATTGTTGAAAAAGAAATGTACACCTTTGAAGACCGTAACGGCGACAGCCTGACTCTGCGCCCTGAAGGCACTGCGGGTTGCGTGCGGGCTGCCGAAGAGCACGGCCTGCTGTTCAACCAAACCCGGCGGATGTGGTACACCGGCCAGATGTTTCGCCACGAGCGCCCACAGAAAGGGCGTTACCGCCAGTTCCACCAAGTGGGTGTCGAGTGCTTTGGCATGGCTGGGCCCGACATAGACGCAGAGCTTCTTATTCTGACGGCGCGGTTGTGGAAAACGTTTGGCCTGGCTGACCATGCGCGTCTCGAAATCAACTCGATTGGCACCGCTGAGGCCCGCCGAAACTATCGCGAGGCGCTGGTCGCATACCTGCTGCAGTTTAAAGCCGAGCTTGATGACGACAGCCAGCGCCGGCTCGAAACCAACCCTTTGCGGATTCTGGACAGCAAAAACGCGGCTACCCGCAAGATTCTTGAACAGGCACCAAAACTGGACGCCTGGCTTGACGACGAATCTCGTGATCATTTTGAACGCTTGAAGCAATTGTTGGACGCCGCCGGAATCGCGTACACGGTGAATCCGGCGCTGGTTCGCGGCCTGGACTACTACGGTAAGACGGTATTTGAGTGGATTACAGACAGCCTGGGCGCCCAAGGCACGATTTGCGCTGGTGGCCGCTATGATGGACTGGTAGAGCAACTGGGCGGGAAACCCACGGTCGCCGTTGGTTTTGCCATGGGCGTGGAGCGTCTCATCCTGTTGTTGGAAACCCTTAATTTGATACCCGAGTCGGTCAATAACCAAGCCGATGTTTACGTTACCGCAATGGGCGATCAGGCAGTTGCGCCAGCGTTGCTTCTTGCTGAAGAGCTGCGGGACCAGCTTCCGGGCTACACCATTATTAGCCATTGCGGTGCGGGCAGTTTTAAAAGCCAAATGAAAAAAGCCGATCGAAGCGGCGCCCGTTATGCACTCATTTTGGGTGATAACGAGCTTCAGAATCAAAGTGTTGGCTTTAAACCTTTACGTACAGACGAGCCCCAGCAAGAGCTCCCGCGGCAGCAGGTTGCCGCGGCTCTAGCGCAGGCGCTGTCGCAGTAATCCGTTTAAAGCGCCGTTTCTAATTTACAACAGGAGTTATCATGGCCGAGTTGCGTACAGATGAAGAGCAGGTTGAAGCGATCAAGCAGTGGTGGAAGAACAACGGTAGTTCGCTGCTGATTGGTATTGGTGCGGCCCTGGCGATTGTGTTCGGCTGGCAAGCGTGGCAAAACCAACAGGCCCAGCAGCGTACCGAGGCTGCCAACCAGTTTGTTACTCTGATGAACGCCTTTGGCACGGAAGATGAAACCAGCGCCGACACCGTCGCTTTTGTGGCTAAAACCCTGCGCGATGAACATGCCGACAGCGCTTACGCGGTTTACGCCAATTTGATGCTGGCCCGGGTTCAGCTCATGCAGAACAGCGACGCCGAAGGCGCCGTTGAATCCTTGCAGTGGGCACTGAATAAAGCGGCGGAGACTCAGCCTCTGGTTCTGGTTGTGCGCAGCCGTCTGGCGCAAGCTCAAATGGCTCTGGAAGATTATGATGCGGCGTTGGCCACCATTGACGGTGCTAAAGACAGCGACGCTTTTGGTGCTATGTTTGCCGAATTGCGCGGTGACATTTTGCTCGCCAAAGGCGATCAGAATGGCGCCCGTGACGCCTACCTGGCTGCTCGCGAACAGGGTGAAGAAAATCGCAGTGGTGTCCTGCAGCTGAAACTGGCGGATCTGGGTGTTGGGGGTGATGCGTGATGTTAAGCGCAGGTTTCCGCCAGCTGCGCGCCAGTGCTGTGGTGCTTGTGGCGTCTGCCCTTGTGATCGGTTGCAGCGCCAACGATACGTTTGAACAGCCTGCACAATTGCCGGATGTTAACCAGCAGGTGTCATTTGAACGGGTTTGGAACGTTACTGTGGGTGACGGCCATGACGGCGAGTTTCTGTACCTGGCGCCGCTAAACGCCGGCGATGTTGTTTACGCCGCATCGGCTGACGGAGAGTTGCTCGCTCTGAACGCAGAAACCGGCAAACAGATCTGGGAAAATTCGGTGGAAGACCGAATTTTCGCCGGCGTTGGCGGCGATGCCAATCAGCTGTATCTGGTAAGCCGTGATGCCGATTTGCTCGCGCTGTCGCGGGAAGACGGCAGCGAACTTTGGCGCGCGTCACTGCCGACTGAAGTTCTTTCGGCGCCGCAGTCCAATGGCAGCCTGGTGGTTGTGCAAACCACCGACGGCCGCGTGTTGGCATTCAATGCCGCTGACGGTGAAAAACGTTGGCAATATGACAGTGTTGTGCCTGCCTTGTCGGTTCGCGCCGCAGCAGCGCCGCTGGTAGGTGCCGACGTTATAATAAGTGGCTTTGCCAACGGCAAATTATTAGCTCTGTCTGCAGAATCTGGCCAGCCGCTGTGGCAGTACGAAGTAGGCGCGCCCCAGGGCCGTACCGAGCTTGAGCGCTTGGTCGACATTACCAGCCAGCCTTTGGTGCTGGAAAACGCGATTCTGGCGGTGGGCTATCAGGGCAAGCTGGCGCTGATTGATTTGCGCACCGGCAATGACATCTGGAGCAAGACAGCCTCCAGCCTGTATTCACCCATGGTCAGTAATGGCAATATTTTTCTGGTGTCTGCTAACGGCGACGTGGTCGCTATGCGCGGTTCCGATCGCCGCGACCTGTGGACTCAGGATAAACTGGCCTGGCGCCAGCTGACCCAGCCGGTTGCCTTCGACGATTATCTGGTGGTAGGTGACTTTGACGGTTACCTGCACGTGATGTCCCAAGACAGCGGTGAGCTGGTAGGGCAGATGAAATTTGATGGTGACGGTATCCGCGTACCGGCCCAGCGCCTGAGTAATGGTAATCTGCTGGTCTTCGGCAACGGCGGTAAACTCGCCGCTTATAGGTTGCAATCGAAAAACTGACGCGACACGCGGCCCGGCCTCCAAACTGGGCCGACTTCTTTTGTGAGTAGCGAATGACATTTTTTTTGAGTAGTGAAACACTATGAATCCAGTCATTGCCCTGGTGGGCCGCCCGAACGTGGGCAAGTCCACACTGTTTAACCAGATGACCCGTTCGCGGGATGCACTGGTCGCCGATTTTCCGGGACTGACCCGCGACCGTAAATACGGTGAAGGCAATTACGAAAATCAACGCTTTATTGTCATCGATACTGGCGGCTTGATGGGCGACGAGCTTGGGCTTGACGCCGCGATGGCAAAGCAGTCTTTGCAGGCGGTTGAAGAAGCCGACATCGTTCTGTTCATTGTGGACGGCCGCGCCGGTGTTATGCCTGGTGATCAGGTACTTGCTGATCAGCTGCGCCGATCGGGCAAGCACGCGCACCTGGTGATTAACAAAACGGATGGCCAGGATCCAAATCTGGTAGCATCCGATTTTTATGCACTGGGTTTTCAATCCCAATTTCGCATTGCCGCATCTCACAATCGCGGCGTTCGATCTATGTTGGAGATTCTGCTGCCGACGCCGGAGGAAGATGCAGAGATAGACGCTGCTCATAATCACCCCGGCATTCGCATCGGTATTGTTGGCCGCCCCAACGTGGGCAAATCGACCCTGGTAAACCGCATGCTGGGTGAAGAGCGGGTTGTGGTTTACGACCTGCCGGGTACCACCCGCGACAGCATTTATATCCCCTACGAGCGTTTGGGCCAGGAATACACCCTGATTGATACCGCCGGTGTGCGGCGGCGCAAAAATGTGCGAGAGACGGTTGAGAAGTTCTCGATCGTCAAAACCTTGCAAGCCATAGACGACGCCCACGTAGTGATTTTGGTGATTGACGCCCGCGAGGGGTTGGTTGACCAAGACATGCATCTTATGGGCTTCGTGCTAAGTGCCGGCCGTTCGTTGGTGATTGCTATCAATAAATGGGATGGCATGAACGGTGAAGACCGTGACAAAGTAAAGGAACAGATTCGCCGGCGTTTGGACTTTCTGGACTACGCCGACAAGCATTACATTTCGGCGTTGCACGGTTCTGGGGTGGGTGTGATGTACGAGTCGGTCAACGCCTGCTACGAATCGGCTATGGCAAAATGGCCAACCAATCGTCTGACCACGATTTTGGAAGATGCGATTGCCCAGCACCAGCCGCCCATGGTTCATGGCCGTCGTATCAAGCTGCGTTACGCTCACCAGGGTGGCTCTAATCCGCCGACGGTTGTGGTACACGGCAATCAGACAGACTCTTTGCCCGGTGCTTACAAACGTTACCTGGAGAATAGCTTCCGCAAGGTGTTAGCGGTAACCGGCACGCCGATCCGCTTCGAGTTCCGCTCCAGTGAAAACCCGTTTGCCCATAAAGTGGACCGGATGACGCCGCGGCAAAAAGTCAAAAAAGACAACGATGAAAAGAAGGGCGGGGGCAAGCCCAAAAAAGCGCGCCAGAAGAGCCTGAAGCGCTGATAGTCAGAATTGCCTTAAGCGCTAAAAAAACCGGCCCGTTATGAACAATAACGGGCCGGTTTTTTTATGGGCGTTGGCTATGTAAGACCGTAAGGCCGGGCAAGATCAGGCTTTGCTGGCGTCTTCCACTTGCTTTGCCTGAACAGCGGTTATGGCGATGGTGAATACGATGTCCTCCACCAGCGCTCCCCGTGATAGGTCGTTCACCGGTTTACGCAGGCCCTGCAGCATAGGCCCAATGCTGACCACGTTGGCGCTGCGCTGCACCGCTTTGTAAGTGGTATTGCCAGTATTCAGGTCAGGGAACACAAATACGGTTGCGCGGCCGGCTACCTGGCTATTGGGTGCTTTGCTCAGGCCCACGCTTTCAATAGCGGCGGCGTCGTACTGCAGGGGGCCGTCAATCAGCAAGTCCGGACGCCTTTCCCGCGCCAGCCGGGTAGCTTCGCGTACCTTATCCACATCCTGACCGCTGCCAGACTCGCCGGTACTGTAGCTGATCATCGCCACGCGCGGCTCAATGCCGAATGCTTCGGCTGATTGTGCGCTCTGGATGGCAATGTCTGCCAACTGTTCCGGGTTGGGGTCCGGGTTTATGGCGCAGTCTCCGTAAACCACAACCTGCTGCGGCAACAGCATGAAAAAGACCGACGACACCACTTTCGCGTTGTCGTGGGTTTTTATCAGCTGTAGGGCAGGGCGCACGGTGTTGGCGGTGGTGTGTATGGCACCGGACACCAAGCCGTCTGCTTCGTCCAGCGCGACCATCATGGTACCCAGAACGACGTTGTCTTCAAGCATGCTTTCCGCCACTTCGGCAGAAAAGCCTTTGTGTTTGCGCAACTCTACCATGGGCGCCACGTACCGCTTGCGCACCGCAGAGGGCTCGATAATTTCAAGGTCGGGTGGTAATTCCAGGCCCAGAGAGGCTGCTACTGTGCGTATTTCGATGGCGTCACCGATCAGGGCGCAGCGCGCAAGCTTGCGCTGGTGGCAAATGACGGCTGCTTGTACCGTGCGCGGCTCGTGGCCTTCTGGCAAAACAATGCGCTTGTTAGCAGCACGGGCGCGCTCGGAAAGCTGGTGACGAAACGCCGGCGGCGACATACGGGTCTGGCGCGGCACCTTAAGGTGTTCCTGCAGCCAGTCGGTATCAATGCGCGGCGCGATCAGGTTCATGGCGGTGTCGATCCGCTGCGGATCGTCGATAGGAATAGACCTCGACAGGCCCGCTAGCATGTGTGCGGTTTCGTAGGTGTTGGTGGTGGTGCTGAGAACCGGCATGCCGGTTTCCATGGCCCGGCGACACAATTCGATCACCCGCTGGTCTGGTATTAAACCGCCGGTGAGCAGAATGCCGGCCATGGGCACGCCATTCAGGGCCGCTACGGCGGCGGCCACAAGAATGTCCTCCCTGTCTCCGGGAGTCACCAAAAGGGTGCCGGACTTAAGAATTTCGGTCATATTGCGGATGGTGCGGGCGCAAACAGAAACGCGGTGCACCCGGCGGGCCTGCATTTGGCCCTCGTGCAGTACTTTTACCTTCAGTTCGCGCACAATGTCTGAAACCCGCGGTGCCAGCAGGCTTGGTTCCCAAGGTATTTCGGCTAACAACCGATACTGCCCGCTACTAAACACTTTGCATGTGTTGCGGTAATCTTCAGACGGTGTCGCGGTGAGGGTCGTCATGCCGGGCATGTTGCGTTCTTTTGGCGCACCGATTTTGTTAAGAATAACGCCTAGAACGTCAGCCTCATGCTGTCCCGAAAACAGTCTTGCGGAGAAGCCCAGTTGTTCGTCCAGCTCGACGGGGCTACAGCCTCTGGGTGACGTTAGCAGAATGATTTCCGAGCCCAGGTTGCGGGCGACTTCGGCGTTCAGGCGGGTAATGTAGGTGCCGTTCTGGTCGGGTTCCAGGCCCTCTATAATCACCACATCGACGGTGCAGGCCACCTTCTGGTACTCACCCACTACACGCTCAAGCAACAGGTCAGATTTGTTGTGATTGAGCGCGTGCTGTGCTTCTTTCAGGGTAATGGGTGTTGGCGGCTGAAGATGGCTGTGGGTGCGCACAAACTCAACAGAAGAGTCTTTGCCGTTATTGTGGGTAGCATCGGCTTGGTGCACCACCTGGCAAAACGGCTTATAAAAACCAACGCTGACACCCACCCGCTCCAGTGCCCGCAACAGGCCCAGGCACACAGACGTCAGGCCGGAATCTGTGGAGGTTGGTGCAATAAAAAGACTTTTTGCCATAGTTACAAATTCCGCCGCTAGCGTGGGACAAATCGGTTAGTTGAGTTTTGCCAGACGTACTGCTTCGCCCGCGATGACACGTTCTTCGTCGGTAGCAATCACCAGTATTGGGAAGCGCGACTCTTTACAGTCAATTCGGCCGTCACGATTCAGGCCGTTGTCATCGTTATTGTGCTCATCAATGGCGAACCCAAGCAGTCCCAGGTGATTGACGGTCTGCTGGCGTACGCGGGCGCTGTTTTGGCCAATGCCTCCGGTGAACACCAGGGCATCAAGCCGGTTCAGTGATGCCATCATGGCGGCGACATATTTGGCCAGGCGGAAGCAGAAAACATCGATGGCCAGTTGGGCTGGCTGATCGCCCTGATTCGCCAGGTCGCTGAGGGTGCGCATGTCGTTGGCTTGCCCTGACAGCCCGAGAAGACCGCTGCTGTGGTTGAGTTCGTAGTGCAGTTGCTCGGCGCTGACGCCTTTGCTCTGCAGGTAATCGAACAGCCCGGGGTCTATATCGCCACTACGGGTGCCCATTACCAGCCCCTCCAGAGGGGTCAGGCCCATGCTGGTATCAACACTTCTGCCATCACGTATGGCGGTAACACTGCAGCCGTTGCCCAGATGCGCAGAAATAATAGAGGTGTCAGCCGTGGATTGCTCCAGGCGAAGAGCTGCTTGTTGCAGCATATAAGCGTGGCTGGTGCCGTGGAAGCCGTAGCGGCGAACACCCCAGTCACGGTAGTAGTGTTGTGGTAGCGCGTAATGAAATGCCCTTTCTGGCAAGGTCTGGTGGAAAGCGGTATCAAAAACAGCCACCTGAGGCACCAACGGAAACAGCTCGCGGGTTGCTATAATGCCTTCAAGGTTAACCGGGTTGTGCAGTGGAGCCAACGCGCTACAGGCTTCTATAGCGGCCAGCGCTTTGTCGTCAATCAGTACCGCTTCGCGAAATGTTTCACCGCCATGAACAACCCTGTGGCCGATAGCCGCCGGTTGTTTCGGCATCAGGCCCTTTTTGTGCGCTACATCCACTAGCACGGCCAGGGCTTCCCTGTGCGTGGTGTTGGGTGGCAGCACGGTGGCGTCCCGCTGTGTTCCAATGCGAAAGTGGGCATTGGGAGTGTTCAGCCGTCCTGCCAGCATCGACGCGATCTTTTGTCGATCTTTGTCAAAAAGCGCAATTTTCAGCGATGAGCTACCGCAGTTCACCACTAACAATGTGTCTTGCATAATTCTGGGTTTCCGGTTTGTCAGATTCTTTGTTGGCCTGTGTACGAATCCAGCCACTGACTGAATTCGATAGCGGGTAGTGGTCGGCTGTACAGGTAACCCTGAGCGCAATCACAACCTGCCTTTTGCAGAAATTGGACTTGCCCCTCCTCTTCAACGCCTTCTGCGATCAGCCTGAGCCCCATGCTGTGAGCCATATTGATGATTGCGCTGACCAGCGCTGCGTCATCCGGGTCTTTGAGGACATCTTGCACAAACGATTTATCAATCTTGAGTGTATCAAACGGGTAGCTTTTCAAGTAACTGAGGGCTGAATAGCCGGTACCAAAGTCGTCTACCGACAGGCGCACGCCGTGCTCGTCAAGCTCCCGCAAAATCTGGGCAGTCTCAATCGAGTTGTCCAGAATGAGGCGCTCGGTAATTTCCAGTTCCAGAAACTCGGCTGCCAGGCCGGACGTAGACAATGCGTCCATCACAGAGGTAACAAAGCCCGGGTCGCGGAACTGGCGAGGTGAAACGTTCACCGAAATGCCCACATCGCGACCCAGTTGGTTTTTCCAGGCCATGGCCGCTTGGCAGGCCTGGTGAATTACCCATTCGCCAATGGCCGTGATCAGCCCGGTCTCCTCGGCCAGCGGAATGAAGCGGTCGGGCATGACCTGGCCAATTTCCGGATTGTTCCAGCGCAGTAAGGCCTCTGCCGCCAGCAGGTTACCGTTAGCGGTGTCTACAATGGGTTGGTAAAATAACTCGAATTCTTCTTGTTGCAGAGCACGTCGAAGGCGGGATTCAAGCTGAAGGCGTTCGTGGGATACTTCGCTCATCTCTGGCGAAAAATGCACGTAGTCACTTTTGCCTTTGCGCTTGGCCTGGTACATGGCCGCATCGGCGTGCTGCATCAGCTCGCCGCTGTTGTCAGAATCTGCGGGGAACACCGCAATACCAATGCTGGTTGTTACGTAAACCTCGTGACTGTTTAAATGGTAAGGCATTGAAAACGTTTCGAGTATGCGCTCGGCTACTTGAGACGACCCCTCGGCGCTTTGCAGGCCAGGCAAAATTACCAAAAACTCATCGCCGCCCAGACGCGCGACTGTGCTGGTGCCGCGCAGACAGCTGGAAATGCGCCTGGCGGCTTCAACCAGCAAGGTGTCACCGGCGTCGTGGCCCAGGGTATCGTTAATATGCTTGAAATCGTCGAGGTCAAGAAACATCACCCCCACTTCAGTGCTTTCGCGCCGGGCTTGCGCCAGTGCCAGCTTCAGACGGTCCAGTGCCAACATGCGGTTTGGCAGCCCGGTCAGGATATCGTAGTTGGCCTGTCGCAGTAGCTGGCGCTCATAGCGTTTTCGAATACTGATGTCTTCACCCAGAATCATAAATCCGGTGGTGTCTGCTTTCGCGTCCTTGATGGGCGTTATGATGAGCTGCTCCCAGAAGCGCTCGCCGTTGCGCCGGGCACTGGTCACTTCGCCCTGCCAGACTCCAACTCGCTGTACCTGCAGGCGAATGGACTTCCACAGTTTTTCAGTATCCCGACTGTCTGAGGCGCTGCTTGCCAGTGCCCCCGGGTGTTTGCCGATGATGGCACGGGCACTGTAACCGGTCAGTTGGCTGAATTTTTGATTTACAAACTCAATGCGCCACTGGCGGTCGCAAATAATGACCGATGACGGGCTTTGTTCAATGGCCTGCGAAAATTTCTGGATTTCCAGGGCATCTTGCTCTTGGCGGGCCATGTCCTGATTCAGGCGCTCGCGCATCTGGTTGATGGCGTCGGTCACCTGGCCCAATTCGTCCTGACGCCGGCCAGGGGTATCAGGCCGATTCAGCGTCAGCGGGCGCTTCAGATTATGAATTGAAAAGTCTCTGGCGTAGTCCGCCATGGTGGTCAGGTGTCGGGTAACAAAAAACCGGAAAATCCAGATAATAAGAATGGAAACAAACAGCGTTTGTAAAAACTGGGTGGCGAGAATAATGCCCACCCGCCTGTTCATGTCTTGATGCACCCTGGCAAGGCCAGCGGTAATGGTAAGTCGCCCGAGTTTGAGCTTGTCGCCCTGGCCATGATTCAGCTCAAAACTGTGAACGATGGTGTCGGCATCGCGGGGAAGCTCACCAATGACCAGTTCAGAATCGGGTTCAATCGCAAGCCTTAAATGCACAATATCCGGGAGGCTGAGAATGCCTTCCAGCTGGATTTGCAGAAGCTTCTGATCCAGCGCCCACAGGCTTCGCGACAGCCCAGAGCCGTCGCTGGTTTCGACGGCCTGCATGCGCTCCGTAATTTGCGTGAGTTCTTTGCGGTAGTCAGAGTAAAGTTGTATCGCAGACGAAATGAACGTAAACGCCAGGCTGAATAGCAAGACCCAGGCCAGTAAATGCAAAGACAGCAGCGAACGCTGACGAAACAGGTTCAGGCGCTTAAAAAGTGTCGTCATATCAAGGATTGGTCGCCCGCAAGTGGTCGGAATCTAGCGAAAGGTAGTAATGGACTATAACAGTCAAAGTTTCGCGGTGTCTTGTATTGGTCGCCGTTCGAAGGAAGAAAAAGGCGGGGCCGATCACAGGCCACGGCTTATTTTTTTAAGCCGTTATAGGGCTTGATGTAGATCAACACGGGGGTATGCGGCAAGTCGTAACCTGAATTCAGATCGAAACACAAGAATTTAGGAGATTTGCCATGTATCTGGACACCGTTGTTATTGCTGGAATCGTAACTGTGCTGCTGGTGGTGGCATTCTTTGTAGGATTTGGCGTCTTTATTATGCGCGATCAAAAAGCCCATGGCCCTGACGCTACCAAAACCGCGGATAAGAAGATCGACAAGCCAGCTTGATTAAGGCTGCGAGGCCTAACACTATAAAACTGAAGTGTGTTACATAAAAAATCTCCGGAAACTTAGGCAGTTTTCGGAGATT
Organism: Marinobacter sp. LV10R520-4; assembly: GCF_002563815.1. Lineage (NCBI taxonomy): Bacteria > Pseudomonadati > Pseudomonadota > Gammaproteobacteria > Pseudomonadales > Marinobacteraceae > Marinobacter > Marinobacter sp. LV10R520-4. Next base: position 3,447,785 of record NZ_PDJM01000001.1, read on the forward strand.
TTTTGTGTTCCAGAACGAAGAAATATAAGTAGAACGAATTGGCGTCCCCTAGGGGGTTCGAACCCCTGTTGCCGCCGTGAAAGGGCGGAGTCCTAGGCCACTAGACGAAGGGGACGCAACATATTCAACTACTTGCCTCGTTGAGGTGGCGCACATAGTATGAGCCACCCTTGTCCGTGTCAACACTTTTTGCCGCTATTCTTCAGTTTGCGATCGCATCCTTTAGCGCAGGCTCCAGGTCCGTGAAGCGAAATTCAAAACCCTCAGCAACAAGCCTTGCGGGAATTGCGCGCTGGCCGGTCAGCAGCAGTCCGGACATTTCCCCCAAAGCCAGTTTTAGGGCCACGGCGGGTGCCGGCAGAATCGTAGGGCGATGGAGCACACTGCCCATGGTTTTTGTAAATGTCGCGTTGGTCACCGGAGATGGGCTGACAACATTGTAAGCGCCCGATGCGGTCTCGGTATTCAGCATCCACAGTAAGGCGGCGACAACATCCTGCCGGTGTACCCAAGGCATGTACTGCTCACCACTGCCAAGCTTGCCGCCTACACCGAGTTTGAACGGCAGAACCATGCGTTGCAAAAAGCCGCCACTAGCGCCCACCACGATTCCGGTTCGCGACAGGCAGACGCGCACCCCCATGTCAGCCAGCTTCATAGCGGCCTGTTCCCAATCACTGCAAAGACGATGGGTGAACTCGTTATGTGGAAGCGTTGCTTCGGTTACTTCAAGGTTGCCATGGGCGCCGTAAAAACCAACAGCGGAACCGGACACCATGACCTGTGGCGGCTGCTGCCAGGTTTTTACCACATCAACCAGCTGTTGGGTAAGTTCGATACGACTGTCGCGAATTGCCTGCTTGCGCGTCTCGCTCCAGCGCTTTTCAGCAATGCCTTCGCCTGCCAGGTTGATAATGGCATCAAAGCCTTTATGGCCCCGCAATTTGGCCAAATCCGGCAGCGCTTCAACTCGACCGCATATAGCGCGCACATCTGCTGCACTCTGTCGGCTTAAAACCGTAATTTGGTCTCCGTTTGCGAGTAATTCACAACATAGAATCCGTCCGATAAAACCGGTGCCACCGGTCAGCAATATGTGTCTGCTCATGGTGTTTCCATTCCTTGCGTAGAAGGCCCCTTAGTGGTGAAGGGTGTCTGTTGCCTTGTTTCCCGCGTACACTGCCGCAGAGACAAGTACTATGGCAGCAACCTTAACAGGGTAATGGTGAATGTTCGATTGGAAAGACATTCTGGATTTCTGGTTTGGTGAGTTAGACAAAAATGGGCTGCCTGACTCGGCTCATCGCAACCGCTGGTTTCTGAGTAACCGAAAGTTCGATCAGGAAATTCGTAGGCGTTTTTTGTCGCTGGTCTTGTTTGCCTCGGAGCAGGGTCTTGACCACTGGCAGAAAAAGGCTGGCGGCGTGCTCGCTGAAATTTTGCTGCTTGACCAGTTTTCGCGCAATATTTTTCGCGGCGGTGCTTTGGCATTTGAGCAGGATATTCTGGCTCGAAAGTTATGTAAGCAGGGCATGAACAAAGGTTTTGACGTGTCGTTACCGGCCATTCAGCGGGGATTTTTTTATATGCCCTTGCAGCACTCCGAACGCCAAGAAGACCAGTCACTTGCGATAGAGTGTTATGAACAGCTCACAGCATCCACCAGCGGCTTGTTAAGGGAGTTTATGGGCAGCTTTTTGCAATCAGCCCTTGAACACCAGGCAATAATCACGCGCTTCCATCGTTTTCCGCATCGCAATAAAGCATTGGGGCGAACCAACACAAAAGAAGAGAGCGACTATTTGCTCAATGGAAAACGTTTCGGCCAGTAAGTTTATAACGTTGGTATTACCGGCTCTGTAAGTAACGGACTTTCCTCAATAGGGACGCTATGCACCAAGCAATCACCACTGCGCAATTTATTTATGATCTGATCGGGCGTCGAAGCCCGCTCGGTGTTATTTTGTCGGCGATAAGTACGATGGTTGAAGAGCAGTTTCCCGATGCCATGGTGTCGGTGATGCTCTATTCGGCGCAGAACCGAACGCTGAGCTTGGTCGCCGGTGATGCTTTCAGCCAGAACTATCAGCAGGCAATGCGCGACATACAAATTGGTCCGGAGGTGGGCTCTTGCGGAGCCGCGGCCTATCTTCGCGAAATTGTGGTGTGTGAAGATCTATTAAACGATAGCCGCTGGGTAGGTTTAATCGACCTGGTGAAGTCAGAGAAAATCGCAGCCTGCTGGTCAGCACCGATCATTTCCCCCTCTGGCGAACTACTGGGAACCTTCGCCACCTATTACCGACACTGTAAATCGCCAGAACTGTCCGAAATTACCCTTATCCGCAAAGCGGCCGGCCTTGCCGCCCTTGCGATAGAGCACCAGGCGGAAAGAGATCGCAGAGTGTCGAGTGAGCAGCGTTTCCGGTCTCTGTTCAGCCAGCACCCTGATGGCGTCTTCGAGATTGGGCTTGATGGCCGCTTTGTGGACTGTAATCAGGCAGCGGAAGTCATCGCCGGTTATGGTCGCGACCAATTGGTCGGAGAGCATTACAGCAAGGTGCTGTTACCCGAGTTTTACAACGTCGCCAGTGACGCGTTGATTTTGATGGCTGGAGGTGAGTCTCATAGTTACGAAATCGCTGGCTTGAACGCGTCGGGCCAGGCCATATTTGTAGACGTCATTAACCTGCCCATCGTTGTTGATGGTGAAGTTAGGGGCGGTTACGGCATCGCCCGGGACATCAGCGAGCGTAAAAAAGCCGAAGATCGTATGCGTTTGCTTGAACGCGGCATTGAGGCAAGTCCGAACGGCGTTGTGATGCTGGATGCGAGCGTGCAGGGCTATCCAATGGTCTATGTGAACCCGGCATTCACTGAAATGTCGGGCTATCAGCCCGAGGAAGCTATCGGGAAGGGTTTTTTGGTGCTCTTTGGCAAAGGCACTGCGCCGGAAGCGTTGCGCTTGATTCAGTCAGCGTTGGAGCATCAGGAAGAGCTTGATATTACGCTCTTGTCGTACCGGAAAAATGGTTCCACCTTCTGGAAAAAACTGACAATAACCCCGGTCTACGATGGCCGTGGAAATTGCACTCACTATATTGCGGCCCAGCAGGACATTACGCGTCAACTCAAGAGTGAAGAGCTTCTTGACTATCAGGCTCGCCACGACCCTGTTACCGGACTGCAAAACCATCAGCTGTTTGAGACGCACCTCAACCAGGCCTTTGCCCGCGCGCGCGGCAAGCCCAGCGACATGGTGCTGTTATACGTCGACCTCGACGATTTCAAGTCGCTGAACGAAAGTCTTGGCCGCCAGGTGGGGGATTTGTTGTTGGCGGTGGTCGCCGATCGGCTGCGCAATTTGTTAGCCAACGATGATGAGCTCACCCGCTTGGCGGCAGACGAATTTGTTGTTATGCGGCCGGCCCTGAAAACCGAGGCCGAAGTGAAGATGCTTGTCAGTCGAATGTTGACTCGCCTTGCGGAAGCCTATGACATAGAAGGCCAGCGCTTGAGTATCAGCGCCAGTATTGGCATTGCGTCAGACGACGGTTTAGTCCAACAGCCAAAAGAACTCTTGGATAATGCCGCTTTGGCAGCGCGCGAAGCCAAACGCCAAGGTGGCAATACCTACAGCTGGAACAACGGTGCAGCCTCTACAACCGGCGCAGAGCAAGTGATTATGCGGCGGGAATTGATGGAAGCCATCGAAGCCCAGCAGTTTGTAGTGCATTACCAGCCTCTGGTGGATGCTAAAACCGGCCGTTTGCGTAGCGCGGAAGCACTGGTGCGTTGGAATCATCCGGATCGCGGGCTGTTGCTGCCCGGGGCCTTTATTTCGTTGGCGGAACAGACTGGGCAAATTGTTGCTATTGGCCGCTGGGTACTGCATCAGGCGTGCATGGACATGGCCCAACGTTGGCGCCAGACGGGCCAGGCGGTGTCGATTGCGGTCAATATTTCGCCCTTACAGTTTCGCCGACCAGAGTTCATCGAAGACGTGCTTGCCGTGCTTGAAGTCAGTGGGTTACCGCCGGAATTGCTGGAGCTGGAAGTGACGGAGGGTGTGCTGCTTTCTGGCATCGATAAGGCCATCTCCATGCTCAAGAGTCTTCGTGACCTGGGCGTTCAGGTGGCTATTGATGATTTTGGTACCGGCTTTTCCAGCTTGAGCTATTTGCGCCAGCTACCCATTACCAAGGTAAAGCTGGACCGCAGTTTCATCATCGATGTCACCACCGATCGGGGCAGTGCCGCGATTGTGCAAGGGGTGATTACCATGGCGCACCATCTTGGCCTGTTGGTAGTGGCCGAGGGCATAGAAACGGTTGAGCAGCAAAACTACCTGACGGCCAGTGATTGCGATTTGCTGCAGGGGTTTTTGTATTCCAGACCCGTGCCGTTGGGCCAGTTTGCTCTGGGGCTGGAATACTGATTCGCTAAAATTACCTTACTGGTCGGGGGTGGCTGCCGTCTGGTTTAGCAGCTCGGGTTTTTTCAGCGCCCGCGCCAGCAGCTCCCGTTCTTGCGCCAGTACCAGCGCACATTGCTCAGCCATCTGCTCGCCGATGCCTTCTACCCTGCGCTCCAGAAATACCCGCAATTCGTCAGAAAACTCCAGCATTTTATCGCGTTCATCTGCTTCTTTTTTAGAAGTGAACAGCAGATTGTTGGGATCAGCCATTGCTTTCTCCTTGCCATCACGGTCGCTGAAGTAAAGCGTTTGTACGCCCATATATGTCTCCTTGCCGGGTGTTTAAACCGGTATCGACTGTTTTAAAATGAAAAAAACCTGACCAAGGCGAATGCAGCGATCAGTAAGTGTAGCAGCTTAGCACTGTTTATATATACAGTGCTAGTGGCATAGGCTGCGCCAGACGGTATATTGGTGTTAATGTTTCGCCTTTAATTTCACCAATCAGGCCATCACTATGCCAAGGTTCCTTCATACCGCCGACTGGCAAATAGGGCGCTATTTCAACCGCTTTGACACCGATAACAGCAGTGCGCTGGCTGAGGCCCGTTATGGCGCTATCGAGCGCCTGGCGCAACTGGCGGTGGAATACAACTGCGATGCCGTGCTGGTGGCGGGCGACGTTTTTGATGCGCAAACCGTATCTGACCGCTGTATTCGCCGCACGTTTAACGCAACCGCGGGCTTTACAGGGCCTTGGGTAATGCTGCCGGGCAATCACGATGCGGCGCTGGCCGAAAGCGTGTGGACCCGCGCCCGGCGTATCAATGCCGTGCCGGACAATGTGCACCTTGCGCTAGAAAGCGGCGTTATAGAACTGCCGCACCAGAAGATTGCTGTGCTGGCGGCGCCTTTAACCCAGCGCCACACCTACGATGATTTGACCGCGCCCTTTGATTCACTCAGCACCCCGCCGCAATGGCTGCGGGTGGGGCTGGCCCACGGCAGTGTGCAAGGCGTGTTGGCGGAAGACATTGACGCCACCAATCCGATTGCCGCCGATCGCAGCGTAAGCGCCGCGCTGGATTACCTGGCGCTGGGTGATTGGCATGGCCTGAAGGAGATTAATGAGAGAACCTGGTACAGCGGTACGCCGGAGCCTGAGCGCTTCCGGAATAATCAGCCGGGTTTTGCACTGTTGGTGACCGTGTCCGAACCTGGCGCTCTGCCTAAGGTGGAAGCACTGGAAACGGCACGCTATCACTGGCATCAATGGCAAGAAAAGTTGGTGGTAGAGACCGATATTGATGAGTTGCTGAAGCGTCTTGACGAGCTACCGGAAAGTTCCGTTTTGGATCTTAAGCTGGAAGGCAGCATCACCCTGGCGGGTGAGCAGCGTCTGGCGGAGGCTTTGTCCCGCGCGGAGGCGCGTTATCGCAGCGTTACCTACGATCGCTCCCGTTTGTTGCTGGTGCCCACGGAGGAAGATCTGGCGGGATTGCAGGCCAGCGGCTACGTCGGTGATGTGCTTGAGCAGCTGCAAACCCGGCAGAGTGGTGCAGAAGCACAGACTGCCCGCGATGCCCTGGCCATACTCGCCAGCCTGTTACTTGAAGCCCGCAAGGAGGAGCATCCATGAAACTTGAAAGTGTGCGGGTGGAGCAGTTTAAGCAGTTCAAAAAACCGTTTTTATTGAATGGCTTGAGTGATGGTATTAATGTTATTTCCGGTCCGAATGAGGCCGGTAAAAGCACCTTGGTGCGGGCCATTCGGGCGGCATTTTTTGAGCGCCATCGCTCCAAGGCCGCCGAAGATTTGCGGCCTTGGGGTGATTCATCCGCAGCACCCGCCATCGAATTGGTGTTTCACTATAACGGTCAGAACTGGCAGTTGAACAAGAGCTTTCTGCAGCGTAAACGCTGTGACCTGTCGATACAGGGCACCACTTACAGTGGCGAGGAGGCAGAAGAAAAGTTGGCGCAGCTGTTGGGTTATCAGTTCCCCAAAAAAGGCGCGAGTAAAGAAGAGCACTGGGGGATTCCGGGGCTACTCTGGGTAGAACAGGGCAGTGGGCAGAATATTGAACAGGCCGTTGTGCATGCGGGCGATCATTTGCAATCGGCGTTGAACAGCCTGGTATCGGAAGTTGTCAGTGAAGGCGGTGATGGGTTGATTCACACCGTACGCCAGCAGCTTAGCGAACTGCTGACCGCAGGGGGCGCGCCAAGGGGTGAATACAAGCAGTTGCTGGCTGACGAGCTGCCTGGGCAGCAAGAGCTCGACGCGTTGGAAACCCGCATAGAGCAGTATCAAAATCAGGTAGACCGGCTCGCCAAGGTTGCGCTGGAATTCCACAAGATAGACCGTGAGCAACCCTGGATAAAGGTGCGTCAGGCTCTTGCCGAGGCCCAGGAGCGTTACCGTCAGATTGAGTCGTTACAGGGCCAGCAGCAAACGTTGAACCAGGCCTTGACCTCGGTACAACAACGGGCGGCACTGTTACAGCGCAATAAACAGCAGGTACAGGCAGATGGCAAACAGTTGCAGCAGCGCGAGCAGGAACACAACACGGCGCAGCAGGCACTGAATGACGTACAAGCGTCCGCAGCCGGCTTGCATGCTGCTTTAGAGCAGTGCCAGAGCCAATATCGCGATGCGCTGGAGGTAGAGCGTCAGGCCGGGCTGCTGGAAACTCGGCAGCGACTGGAACACAGCAGCGCCAGAGCAAAAACGCAGTTGCAGCAGCTGTCTGAGCGCAAATCACGGGCGGCAGAGTTACAACAGGCCCTGGGCGAGAGCCGTAAGCTGACGGCTCGGCATCAAATCAGCAAAGCCGCCGTCGATCAGTTGCGTACAACCCAACGCCAGCTGGATGATGCACGCCTACGTTCGCAGGCAATTGCCACGCGAATTGAATGGCAACTGGAGGCTGGCCAACAGATCGAGTTGGGTCAGGATACGTTGCCGCATCAGGGCGAGCAATTGCTGCTGAGCAGCACGCGCCTGCGCATTGTGGGTGTTGGCGAGTTTACAATTACCCCTGGTGGCGATGACTTGGCTCGCTGTCAGCGTCAGCTGGAACAGTTGCAGTTGGCTTTGGGTGAGCAGTTACAGGCTCTGGGTGTTGCAGACCTGGCGGCAGCAGATCATACACTGGTCGCTCAGGAGCGTGCGCAAGCGGATGTGCATCGAATGCTGGAACTATTGCAGTCGTTGGTGCCCGGCGGTCTGGCAAGTCTGGACAGCGACTATCAGGCCTTGAGCGCGGAGCTTGCGCGTAACTGCGCAGAAAAAGAGGCTTTGGCACCCGCTACGACATTGGCTAAAGGCTTACCGGCTCTGGCTAAGGCGCAAGATCTGCGCAGTGACGCTGAAAATCGGTTATCAGCAGCAGAGAAACGTTTCGGCGAACACGAAAAGGCGCTTCTGGCCGCATCTCATCGTTATCAGAACGCTGATCACGAGTGGCACACGTTGCGCGCCAGTCTGAACAGCGAGCAACGCCAGCAGGAAGTGACACAGTTAAACAGCGATTTGATCGCAGTTGAGCAGGAGCAGGCGGGGCAACAGGGGCGTTTGCAGCAGATGCTGGCGCAGATTGCCGCGGCACGGCCGGAGTTAGTGCAGCAGGATATACAGCGCCTGGGGGCCAGCGCGGATCAGCTTGAGCAGGCCCAGCGAGGGCGCGAGCTTGAGTTGAAGGAGTTGCGGGCACGATTGGAGATCTGGGGTGCCGAAGGCCTGGAGGAGCAGCGTGGCCGTTGCCTGGCCGAACTGGAGCAAAACCGGCGCCGTTGCCAGCAACTGCAGCGTCGGGCAGAGGCGCTGCAGTTGCTGCTCCAGTTATTAACGGAAAAGCGCCAGGCGTTGACTCAGCGTTTGCAAGCGCCGTTACAGAAACACCTGAATCATTACGTTACGGTGTTGTTTCCCGATGCTCAGCTGGAGGTAGACAGTCAATTGCTCCCGGGCCGTTTCACCCGCGACGGGGAAACCGGTCAGATGGCCGAACTCAGTTTTGGCGCCCGAGAGCAGATGGGCCTTATCAGTCGTTTGGCTTACGCCGATTTATTGAAAGAAGCCGACAAGCCGACGTTAATCATTCTGGATGATTCGCTGGTACACAGCGATAGCGTTCGCCTGGACAGCATGAAGCGAATTCTGTTTGATGCGGCGCAGCGCCACCAAATCCTGTTGTTTACCTGCCATCCGGATAACTGGCAGGACATGGGCTCAGAGACTATTAATCTGGAAGCTTTAAAGGCTAGGGCAGTGCTTTAACAGACCAAACGCGGGTGTCCTGATGATTATGTTGAAAGATTTCGCGTAAGTTTGTTGACCCTAGATAAAACATCCGTATAATGCGCTTCCGTTGTCAGGCAACAACTTACGACAACATTAGCGGGAATAGCTCAGTTGGTAGAGCGCAACCTTGCCAAGGTTGAGGTCGCGAGTTCGAATCTCGTTTCCCGCTCCAAATTTGAAAACCCGGTCTTGTAAAAGGCCGGGTTTTTTTATGTTCGTTTCGATCACAAGGGCAAACACAAGGGTAATGGCGTTAGCGCTCGGCTATACTCTTCCGTCTTCTTTCATGCTGTCCGCCGGGAGACTTTCATGCGCGTGCACTCGCTGTTTCTGTATCCGGTCAAATCCCTTGCGGGTATTGCCGTGGACTCTTTTGAGCTGGATGAATTTGGTCCGGCCGGCGACCGGCGCTGGATGCTGGTTGACGACGAGTGTCAGTTTGTAACCCAGCGCACTCTGCCACAGCTGGCATTGGTTCAGCCTTCGCTGGGTGCCGATGGCGAGGTTTCTATTACCCTGCCAGGGCAACCGCCTATTGCGCTGCAAACCAGTGGTGAGAACCTGTCTGTGCGAGTGTGGCGCGATTGGGTTCAGGGCCAGGTGGGTTGTGATGCGGCCAATGGTGCCATCAGTCGCTTTTGTGGCCTGTCTTTGCGCTTCGTATTCATGCCTGATAGCAGTTTTCGCCAGGTGCAGACCAATCTGGCAACAGAACGCCGGCGTGTGAGTTTTGCCGACGGTTATCCGTTGCTGGTTACCAATACGGCGTCACTAGTGGAGCTGAATGAACACTTGGCGGTTACGGTGGATATGCGTCATTTTCGCCCCAATATCGTGGTTGATGGCGCCGCTGCATGGTCGGAAGACAACTGGCAGGCCGTTACCATAGGCGAGGGCAGTTACCGGGTGCTTAACCCCTGTTCCCGCTGTTTAATGACCACTGTTAACCCAGATACCGGGGAAAAAGCCGCTTCGGTCCAGCCATTGCGGACGCTTGCGACCTATCGTCGCACCGCTGGCGGCATCATGTTCGGAATGAACGCGATTCACGACTCGCCTTGCCGGCTGAGCGTGGGTGACTGCGTTATCGTGAATCAATCGGAGTAATAAACTACGTGCCTTTGTTAACGCTGGACGGGGTTTCCCTGTCGTTTGGAATGCAGCCGCTGTTAGATAATGCCTCATTGGTGATGGAGGCCGGTGAGCGGGTGTGCCTGTTGGGTCGCAACGGCGAGGGTAAGTCTACCCTGCTGAAAATCGTCAACGATGAAGTAACGCCAGACGGCGGCATCGTCCGCCTGGAAGACGGCGCGGTGTTGGCGGTGTTGCCACAGAATTTGCCCTCTGGCGATATCCGCACCGCCTACGATGTGGTTGCTGGCGCTTTTCCTGAAACCGGCGCACTGCTCATTGAGTTCCACCACCTGACCCAACAGACAGACGAAAAGAGCCTGAACCAGATGATGAAGGTGCAGGAGCGTCTGGAGGCTTTGGACGGCTGGCGCCTGGACCAAAAAGTCACCAGTATGCTGGCGCAGTACGGCGTAGATCCCGAGCGCACGCTGGATACGCTGTCGGGTGGCTGGCAACGCCGGGTTCTGCTGGCGCGGGCGCTGGTGTCTGAGCCGGATATTCTGCTGCTTGATGAGCCTACCAACCACCTGGACGTGCCCGCTATTGCTTGGCTGGAAGACGCTCTGGTCCAGTTCCGTGGTGCCATCCTGTTTGTGAGCCACGACCGTGCGTTTATTCGCCGAATGGCCACCCGGGTGGTGGAGCTGGATCGCGGTCAGCTGGTCAGCTTTGCCGCCAGTTACGATCACTATCTCGACTTGAAAGAAAAGGCGCTGGAAGAAGAGGAACGTCACGCAGCACTTTTTGATAAGCGCCTGAAGCAGGAAGAAACCTGGATTCGCCAGGGCATCAAAGCTCGCCGCACCCGCAATATGGGCCGGGTGAGGGCACTTAAAGCGATGCGTGAAGAGCATCGCCAGCGCCGGGTGCGCGGTGGCACGGCCACTTTTGCGGTGGAAGACGCTGCTCGATCTGGCAAGCTGGTGGCCGAAGCCCTGGGCGCCGGTTTTGCCTATCCGGGTCACCCCGCGGTTATTTGTGACATGAACCTGACCATTTTGCGCGGTGACAAAATCGGATTGGTGGGTGAAAATGGTACCGGAAAAACTACGTTGGTGCGCCTGCTGCTGGGCGACCTGGAAGCCACTGAGGGCAGCATTCGCCGCGGTACAAATCTGGAAGTAGCTTATTTTGACCAGCTTCGGGGCGAGCTCGATTTAACTCGAAATGCAATTGATAACCTGTCGGAAGGTCGTGAATTCATTGACATTAATGGTCAGAGCAAACATGTTATGGGGTATCTACAGGACTTCCTGTTTACCCCGGAGCGGGCACGGTCACCTGTCAGTGTGTTCTCCGGTGGCGAGCGCGCCCGTTTGCTGCTGGCCAAGCTGTTCAGCAAGCCCGCCAACGTGCTGGTGCTGGACGAACCCACCAACGATCTGGATGTTGAAACTCTAGAGCTGTTGGAAGAGCAGCTGTCGGAATTCCGCGGCACGGTGATTGTGATCAGCCACGATAGGGAATTCCTGGACAACGTGGTCACCGAAACGCTGTTTCTGGACGGTACTGGCCAGGTGCACGAGTTTGTTGGGGGCTATACCGACTGGCGCCGCCAGGGCGGCCAATTTCCAGCCGAAAAAAGCGGCAGCCGGCCCGACAGGCAGCGCGACAAGCAGCAAAAGCCGGAAAGTAAGAGCAAGAGTAAGCCAGCTGCGCAGTCCGGGACCAAGCCCACGGCGGCAAAAATCAGTTATAAGTTGAAACTGGAGTTGGAGCAGCTGCCGAAAACCATTGAGCGCCTGGAGCAGGAGCAACAACAGCTGCAGGACGCCATCGGCTCAGCGGACTTCTACGCTAATTCTGCGAAGAAAGTTGATGAAACCCTGGCCCGGCTGACGGCGGTGGGAGCAGAGTTGGAGACCGCAATGGAGCGTTGGATGGAACTGGAGGAAATGACCGGGAAATGACCCCGGCTCTTTTTATTGCCAAATTGCTCGATTGCTTGCCGGAATTTCGCCGGCAAGCAATCAGCTGGTCACTGTGCGTCTTAAAAAATACGTACGGCCAGCACATCGCACTCGGTGCCGTGGAGTACGCCGTTTGCGGTAGAGCCGAGCAACAATTGAAAGCCTTTACGGCCATGACTGCCCACAACTACCAAGTCAATGGCGTGTTCTTTGACCAGGCGGTGTACTTCAGACTCAGGGCGGCCAACGGTCACCACCTGATTTTCTTTGGGTATGCCGTATTCTTCACCGTACTTGGTCAGCTGCTCGCGGGCAGCCTTGTCGAGCTGGTCCTGTAATTCGGTCAAATCCATCGGAATATCGCCACCATAGGCGTAGCCCACAGGCTCCACCACGTGTGCCAGGATCAGTTCAGCGCCTTGGCTCCTAGCCATCTCTTTTGCTTTGTGCAGGACTTGTGGCGCTTCTTCCGTTAAATCAATGGCGACTAGCAACTTCTTGTAAACAGACATGGCACTATTACTCCGTGTGTTGCAAATGTCAGAACCCTTGATTACAGGATAGTATGGTTAAGCCCGGCGGAAAAGGGGTTAGTGTGAGTTAGGCTTTGTTAGCAGAGCTTTCGGCGGCGTTGAAGCCTTGCCGTATTAGGTTCAGAGTAAGCCTGCGCAGTAACAATTGCAGTTGCCTGTGATCGGTCGTGTTAAGAAAGAAATTGACAAACGGACGGTTTTTTCTCATCGTGTGGTCTCGATATTCAAACGGCTGTATGAATTTGAATTGAAGATCGGGCAGCGGCCGCAGTGGTTAAAGGTTCGCTGCATCTGCAGCCGGGATCTTGCAGGTTAATGTGCAAGTACACCGGCGCACAAAACAGTTTCAATCACAGACTGGAGATCAGTTGATGATTTACGAAGGTAAAGCCATCACGGTTAAAGAGATCGAAGGCGGAATCGCCCAGTTGAATTTCGACTTGCAGGGCGAGTCTGTCAACAAATTCAACCGTCTTACCCTGGAAGAGCTCCGTAATGCGACAAAAATACTGACGTCACGGGCGGATCTGAAGGGTCTTGTTGTTACCAGTTCCAAAGACAGCTTTATTGTTGGCGCAGACATCACCGAATTTAAAGATTTGTTTTCCGGCCCGGAAGACGAACTGGTGGCCAACAACTTAAGCGCCAATGAAATTTTTAGTGCCATTGAAGACCTGCCATTCCCCACGGTTACCGCCATCAACGGTATTGCGTTGGGCGGCGGTTTTGAAATGTGCCTGGCCACCGATTACCGGGTTATGGCACCAAAAGCCAAAGTGGGCCTACCGGAAACCAAGTTGGGAATCTTCCCGGGCTTTGGCGGCACCGTACGCCTGTCACGCCTGATTGGCGTAGATAACGCGGTTGAGTGGATCAGTGGTGCGACCGAAAATCGTGCAGATGTGGCGCTTAAGGTGGGTGCCGTCGATGCCATCGTTGAACCAGACCAATTGGTTGCTGCTGCAGTAGGAGTTATCAACCAGGTGAACAGCGGCAAGCTCGACAATCTGGCGCGCCGTGAAGAAAAGAAGGGCAAGATCAAGCTCAACGCCATGGAAAGCATGATGGCGTTCGAGATTTCAAAAGCTTTTGTAGGTGCCAAGGCTGGGAAAAACTACCCGGCGCCCGTTGAAGCGATCAAAGTGATGCAGAAGCACGCCAGTATGACTCGCGACAAGGCCATTGAAGTAGAAGCCAAGGGCTTCGCCAAAATGGCGAAAACGGACGCTTGTGCAAGTCTGATCGGCCTGTTTCTGAATGACCAAGAACTCAAGCGCAAGGCGAAACGCTGGGCCAAAGACGCTGCCGATGTAAAGCTGACAGCGGTTCTGGGTGCGGGCATTATGGGTGGCGGCGTGGCGTATCAGTCTGCGCTTAAAGGCACGCCCATCATCATGAAAGACATCAATCCCGAAGGCATCGCCCTGGGCCTGAAAGAAGCCAAGAAGCTTTTGCTCAAGCGCATTGACAAAGGGCGCATGAAACCGGATCAGATGGCGGACGTGCTGAACAGCATCACGCCAGCGCTAAATTACGGCGATTTCAAAAACGTAGATCTGGTTGTTGAAGCAGTTGTTGAGAACCCCAAAGTGAAAGATGCGGTTCTGCGCGAGGTTGAAGGCCAGGTTCGTGAAGACACTATTCTGACGTCTAACACCTCGACCATCTCTATCGACCTGTTGGCAAAGAATCTCAAGCGCCCGGAAAACTTCTGTGGCATGCACTTCTTTAACCCGGTGCACATGATGCCTCTGGTCGAGGTTATCCGCGGTAAGAAAACCAGCGATCGTGCCATTGCGACCGCCGTGGCTTATGCCACTGCCATGGGTAAAACGCCCATAGTGGTTAACGACTGCCCGGGCTTTTTGGTCAATCGGGTGCTATTTCCATACTTCGGTGGCTTTATTGGACTGGTACGTGACGGCGCTGACTTCCAGAAAGTCGATAAGGTGATGGAAAAGTTTGGTTGGCCCATGGGCCCCGCGTATCTGCTGGATGTGGTCGGCATGGACACCGGCAAGCACGCTGGCGAAGTGATGGCTGAAGGCTTCCCTGATCGTATGAAGCACGAAGGCACCACCGCCATCGACGTGATGTTTGATAACAAGCGTTACGGCCAGAAAAATGAGAAGGGCTTTTACCGCTACGAGCTGGACCGTAAAGGCAAGCAGCAAAAAGTGGTCGACGAAGAATCCTACAAGCTGCTGAAGCCGGTTGTTCAGGGTGATAAAGAGTTTGAAGACGATGAAATCATCGCGCGGATGATGATCCCGCTGTGTATGGAAACCGTTCGTTGCCTGGAAGACGGCATTGTAGAAAGCCCGGCTGACGCCGATATGGGTCTGATCTACGGTATTGGCTTCCCTCCGTTCCGCGGTGGTGCACTGCGTTACATCGACCAGATGGGCGTGGACATGTTTGTGGAACTGGCTGACAAATACGCAGATCTTGGGCCGCTATATCAGCCCACCGACAAGCTGCGTGATATGGCAAAAAACGGCCAGACCTTCTTTGCTTAACCCTGAACGAGATTTCCGAACGGAGAAAGATCTATGAGCCTTAATCCGAGAGACGTTGTCGTCATTGATTGCGTGCGGACTCCGATGGGCCGCGCCAAAAACGGCTGTTTCCGCAATGTACGTGCAGAAACCCTGTCGGCAACCCTGATCGACGCACTGTTCGAGCGCAATCCCAAGCTCGATCCGAAAGAAGTGGAAGACGTAATCTGGGGCTGTGTGAACCAGACCCGCGAGCAGGGCTTCAACGTGGCACGCCACATTTCCTTGCTGACAAAAGTGCCCCACGAAGCCGGTGCCCAGACAGTTAACCGTCTGTGTGGTTCTGCCATGAGCGCGATTCACACCGCGGCCCAGGCGATCATGACCGGCAACGGTGACATGTTCGTGGTGGGTGGTGTCGAGCACATGGGCCACATTGGTATGACCGACGGGTTTGATCACAACCCGGCGGCGTCTAAGTACACGGCCAAAGCTTCCAACATGATGGGCCTGACAGCAGAAATGCTGGCCAAGATGCACGGCATCACCCGTCAGCAACAGGACGAATTCGGAGCGCGTTCCCATCGGCTGGCGCAGGAAGCCACCGATGAGGGCCGTTTCAAGAACGAAATCGTCCCTATAGAAGGGCACGATGAGAACGGTTTCAAAGTGCTGATTGAGCACGACGAAACCATCCGCCCGGAAACCACCGCTGAATCATTGGGCCAGTTGCGCCCGGCGTTTGATCCGAAAAACGGCACGGTAACAGCCGGTACGTCATCGCAGCTCACCGACGGTGCAGCAGCGATGATATTGATGTCTGCCGAGCGTGCCCAAGCCCTTGGCCTCAAGCCGATGGCGCGGATTGTGAGCATGGCGGTAGCGGGCGTTGACCCGGCTATTATGGGTTATGGCCCGGTCCCTGCGACCAAGAAAGCGCTTAAGCGTGCCGGTCTGAAAATCGAAGATATCGATTTTTGGGAGCTGAATGAGGCCTTTTCCGGGCAGTCCTTGCCGGTGTTGAAAGATCTCAAGCTGATGGGTGTCGTGGATCAGAAAGTGAATCTCAACGGCGGCGCTATTGCACTTGGTCATCCGCTGGGTTGCTCTGGTGCGCGCATTTCAACCACGCTGCTGAATATTATGCAGGCCAACGGCGGTAGATACGGTGTGTCCACCATGTGTATCGGCTTGGGCCAGGGTATATCGACGGTGTGGGAGCGGCTGTGATTACCTGTGAATCCTAGCTGACGTTTAACAACAAGGCCCGGCAACTAGCCGGGCCTTGTTGTTTATCAAAATGAAAAAAGTTGTTTATCCGGACGAAAAAAAGCCGGTTGGAAAACAAAGAATGGGTTGTCTTGCTATTCTTGACCCTGTAAAACAGTGAGCCTATACATGTCAGCGGCAAGGTTGTTTTTATAGCCGCCTGATTTTACAGCGAGTTTGCGGTTTGCTGCACAACTGACCGATTTACCGCCAAGGATACAGATCTCCGATATGGGTAAAAGTCTCGTAATTGTCGAGTCGCCAGCGAAAGCGAAGACCATCAACAAGTATCTGGGGGACGACTTCATTGTTAAGTCGTCCGTCGGGCACATTCGTGATCTTCCAGTTAGCGGCAGCGGGTCCACCAGCGACCCCAAAGAGCGTGCTCGCCAGGCCGCCGTCACGCGTAAATTGAGCCCTGAAGATAAGGTGGTGCACAAGAAGCGTAAAGCGCGTGAACAGCTGGTCGCCCGCATGGGTATAGATCCGGATCACGACTGGAGCGCGCGCTATGAAATTTTGCCGGGTAAAGAAAAGGTCGTTAATGAGCTGAAACGACTGGCCAAGTCTGCCGACCACATCTATCTGGCAACGGATTTAGACCGCGAAGGTGAGGCCATAGCCTGGCACCTTCAGCAAACCATTGGCGGCGAGCCGGAAAAATACCGGCGCGTTGTTTTTAATGAAATTACCAAACGCGCTATTCAGGGCGCCTTCAAAGACCCCGGCAAGCTGGACACCGATATGGTGCATGCCCAGCAGGCACGGCGTTTCTTGGACCGCGTAGTCGGTTACATGGTGTCGCCACTGCTTTGGGCCAAGTTGGCCCGCGGTCTGTCCGCCGGCCGTGTGCAATCGGTTGCGGTAAAGCTGATTGTTGAGCGTGAACGGGAAATCCGCAAGTTTGTGCCGGAAGAGTACTGGCAGCTGTTTGCAGGCCTCGCAACCACAAGCGCCAAGCAGCCGGTGCGTTTCGAAGTTACCCGCTACAACGACAAACCCTATCGCCCGGTTAACGAAACCCAGAGCAATGACCACGTAACGCGTCTCAAAGCGGGCGAGTTTGCGGTGGCCAAGCGTGAAGACAAACCAACCCGTTCGCGCCCGGGTGCTCCTTTTATTACGTCGACTTTGCAGCAGGCCGCCAGTAACCGCCTGGGCTTCAGTGTTAAGAAAACCATGATGCTGGCCCAGCGTTTGTATGAAGCCGGGTACATCACCTACATGCGTACTGACTCCACCAACCTGAGCCAGGATGCCGTTAACAGCAGTCGTGAGTATGTAGAGTCTACCTTTGGCAAAGAGTACCTGCCGGACAGCCCCCGCATCTATGGTAGCAAGCAAGGTGCTCAGGAAGCTCACGAGGCTATCCGCCCGACCGAAGCGACCCGAAAGGCGGTATCTATTACCGGTATCGAGAAAGACGCCGAGAAGCTTTACGACATCATTTGGCGCCAGTTCATCGCCTGCCAAATGGCCGACGCCGAATTTCTCAGCACGTCTATCGTCGTGGCCAACGGCGATTACGAGCTGCGCACCCGGGGTCGCATCAGCAAGTTTGAAGGCTTTTTGAAAGTTGCACCCCAGGCGTCGAAAAAAGACGAAGACGTTGCGCTGCCCGACATCCGTGTCGGCGAGAGCCTCGGCCTGGACAAGCTCGATCCCTCCCAGCATTTCACCAAGCCGTCACCGCGCTTCACTGAAGCAAGTCTGGTGAAAGAACTCGAAAAGCAGGGTATTGGCCGACCTTCTACTTACGCGTCTATTATTTCGACCATTCAGGACCGTGGTTACGTGCGCCTGCAAAACCGTCGCTTTTACGCCGAAAAAATGGGCGAAATTGTGACTGAAAGGCTGTGTGAATCTTTCAGTAATCTGATGGATTACAGCTTTACCGCACAGATGGAAGGTGATTTAGACCATATTGCCGACGGCAATGTGGAATGGAAAAAAGTTCTGAATGATTTTTATGGCCGTTTCCGAAAACAACTGGAAGTGGCCGAGGCGAATGACGAAGACGGCGGTATGCGTTCTAACGAGCCTACGGAAACCGACATTCCGTGCCCTACATGTGGCCGTAACATGCAGATTCGCGTTGCCAGCACCGGCGTTTTCCTGGGCTGTTCGGGTTACTCGTTACCGCCAAAAGAGCGTTGTAAAACCACTATTAACCTGGTGACCGGTGACGAAGTGGTCAGCGCTGAAGAAGACGTGGAAGGTGAGGGCGAAAGCCGCCTGTTACGGATGAAGCGCCGCTGCCCCAAGTGCAGCACGGCTATGGACAGCTACCTGGTAGACGAAACCCGCAAGCTTCACGTGTGTGGTAATAATCCGGATTGCTCCGGCTATGAAGTCGAGCAGGGCAGTTTCCGTATTAAGGGTTATGATGGCCCGACGTTGGATTGCGACAAGTGCGGCAGCGAAATGCAGCTGAAAACCGGTCGTTTTGGCAAGTATTTTGGCTGTACCAATGAAGAATGCAAAAACACCCGTAAGCTGCTGAAAAGTGGTGAGCCTGCACCGCCCAAGATGGATCCGGTGGCGATGCCGGAGTTGCAGTGCCAGAAAGTGGATGACATCTATGTGTTGCGTGATGGTGCGTCCGGCATGTTTCTGGCGGCAAGCAAGTTTCCCAAGAATCGGGAAACCCGTCCGCCGCTGGTGCTGGAAATTAAACCCCACCGCGACGAGATTGATCCCAAGCACAACTACTTGATGGAAGCGCCTGAGCGCGATCCTGAAGGTAATCCGTCAGTGATCCGCTACAGCCGGAAAACCAAGGAGCAGTACGTAATGTCGGAAAAAGACGGCAAAGCGACTGGCTGGTCGGCTTGGTATGTGAGCGGCAAGTGGCAGCCTAAACAGAAATAAGTTGGGCGGGTTGAGTTATGAAGCAATGGGCAGGTGAAAACCCGCCCATTGCTGTTTGCAGAGACTAAAAAATTTACAAAGATGAAAATCCCCGCCTTCTGAATCTGAGCGCTTTATATTTTCGGGCGCAAGCGCTCGATCAGCGACGAGGTATCCCATCGTTCGCCACCCATCTGCTGTACATCTCCGTAAAACTGGTCCACCAGTGCCGCTACCGGCAGTCGCGCGCCGTTTTTTCGCGCCTCTTCCAGGCAAATGGCCAGGTCTTTACGCATCCAGTTCACCGCAAAACCGTGTTCGAATTCACCGGCAATCATGGTACCGGACCGGTTTTCCATTTGCCAGGACTGAGCCGCTCCCTTTGAGATTACCTCAACGACTTTGCTGGCGTCAAGGCCAGCCTGTTCGGCAAAGTGCAGGGCTTCTGACAGCCCCTGAACCAGTCCCGCAATGGCAATCTGGTTGACCATTTTTGTCTTCTGGCCCGCCCCTGCCGGCCCCATAAGATTCAGAGCTTTAGAGTAAATACTTAACACGGGTTCTGCTTTTTTGAAGTCGCTCCTGCTGCCACCGCACATGACGGTCAGTTGGCCCTTTTCGGCGCCTTGCTGTCCGCCAGACACGGGCGCATCGATAAAGCCGGTTTGTTGCTGTGCAGCCCGTTCGGCCAGGCGTTCGGCAACCATGGCTGAGGCGGTGGTGTGGTCAATCAGTAGCGTTCCCGGGGCGGCATTGGCGAGAATGCCGGTGTCGCCTTCATACACTGCCAGTAAGTCATCGTCGTTGCCTACGCAGGTAAGAACAATGGTGCTGCCCTGAACCGCCTCGGCGATGCTGGCGCAGGCCTTGCCGTTGTAATCTTTTGCCCACTGCTGGCTTTTGCTGCTGGTACGATTCCACACTCGGACATCGTAGCCGGCAGCTGCCAAATGCCCGGCCATGGGATAGCCCATAACGCCAAGACCAATAAAGCTCACGGTTGTCATGATTTGCTCCTCAGGATTGGTACAAAACAAAAAAACCGCTAAAACTAGCGGTTTTTCTGATATTTGCTCAGGGTGTTTGCATCACTGAATCAATCTTTCGGGTAATCGCGTTTGGGCGAGCCCGTGTAAAGCTGGCGCGGACGACCAATACGGTAATCGCCGCTGACCATTTCGTTCCAGTGAGAGAACCAGCCGATAGTGCGCGACAGGGCAAAAACAACGGTGAACATAGACGTAGGAATACCAATCGCCTTTAGAATCAGGCCAGAGTAGAAGTCTACGTTCGGATAAAGTTTGCGCTCAACAAAGTATTCGTCTTCGAGGGCGATTTTTTCCAGGCGCTTGGCAATGCGCAGCAGCGGGTCGTTTTCCAAACCCAGTTCCGTCAACACTTCGTGAGCGGTTTCGGCCATGACCTTGGCCCGGGGGTCAAAGTTTTTGTACACCCGGTGGCCAAAGCCCATCAGGCGGAACGGGTCGTCTTTGTCTTTGGCTTTGTCGATGAAAGTTTCGATGTTGGATTCATCGCCAATTTCGGCCAGCATGGCCAGAACCGCTTCGTTGGCGCCGCCGTGAGCGGGCCCCCACAGTGCTGCAATGCCAGAAGCCATACACGCGTAGGGGTTGGCGCCGGTAGAGCCGGCCAGGCGCACGGTAGAGGTGGATGCGTTTTGTTCGTGGTCAGCGTGCAGAATGAAGATTTTGTCCATGGCGTTGGCCAGAATCGGATTTGGCTTGTATTCCTCACACGGGGTGGCAAACATCATCTGCAGAAAGTTTTCGGCGTAGGTCAAGTCGTTACGCGGATAAACAAAGGGTTGGCCAATACTGTACTTGTAACACCAGGCTGCAATGGTGGGCATTTTCGCGATCAGGCGGTGGCCGGTTATTTCGCGCTGGTGCTCATCGGTTACGTCCATCTGGTCGTGATAGAACGCCGATAAAGCGCCCACTACGCCGCACATAATGGCCATTGGGTGCGCGTCACGGCGGAAGCCGTTAAAGAAATTGCGCATTTGGTCATGCAGCATGGTGTGGTTTTTGATGGTTTCGTGAAATGCTTCGTTTTCTTCGGCAGTGGGAAGCTCTCCGTGCAGTAGCAACCAACAAAGTTCTAAGTAATCAGAATGTTCTGCCAGCTGCTCGATTGGATAGCCGCGGTGCAAAAGTACGCCTTTGCCACCATCAATAAAGGTGATGGCCGACTCGCAAGCCGCTGTGGATACAAAGCCGGGATCGTAAGTGAACACGCCTTGCTGGACCAGGCTCCGTACATCAATAACGTCTGGGCCGACGGTGCCTGAGTAAACCGGTAGCTCGAGGGACTTGTTGCCTACTGTCAGCGTGGCTTTCCTGTCGGTCATGGTGCTCTCCTGTTTAAAAGCGTGTCAGCTTTTCAGAGTTTAAGAATGCGCGAGTAAGGCGCGTATTATCGCAAAACTGGCGGCAAAATATAGGCTGATCGCTTTCTTTGTCAACAAAAGGCTACACAAAACCTAAAATAGCTCGATAGCGTCAATGAGTAAATGCCGGTACTCGTTATGACGTTTGCAGGGCTTTGTTGTCAATAAGCCTTTTGTCTTGATATACATTCGTTTACTGGCAATGATTTGCGTCAATTGCAGGTTTGTAATTAATTCGCTTACTCCTTATAATCTTTAGCCCGGAATTGGGGGTTTAGCCGACCGTGGCGCCTTTCCCAACGCAACCTTGCCAGTGCGCAACGAGCTGTCGGGAAAAAATCCCCTCATACCCTGAGCCAATCGTGTGTCAGTCTCGTATCTGCACATTGATCCTTATATACCAATCACCTGCGTCCGGCTTGCCGGCTCCGCGGCAACAAAGAGAGTGTGAGAGCGCTGTGAATAGCAAACGACCAGTAAATCTCGATCTCGGCAAGTTTCATTTTCCATTGCCAGCCATTACCTCCATATTGCACCGCGTCAGCGGCATCATTATTTTTGTCGGTGTAGCGTTTATGCTTTATGGTCTGGATCTTTCTCTATCAGGGGAAGAGGCTTACGGCCATGTGAGTGAATTGCTGAACAGCTTCCTCGCCAAGCTGATTGTCTGGGGCATTTTGTCGGCCCTGCTATATCACCTGGTGGCAGGCGTCAGGCACCTGCTTATGGACATGGGTATTGGTGAAGAGTTAGAGAGCGGCCTGGTGGCTGCCAAAGTGACTCTGGCCGTTGCCATAATTCTGATTGTGCTGGCAGGAGTTTGGATATGGGCAATGTAAGTAGTGTAACCAATCTGGGCCGTAGTGGTGTTGCAGACTGGCTAATGCAACGTGTTTCGGCCTATGTTCTGGCACTGTACACAGTGGTTCTTTTCGTCTTCATTATTGCCAATCCTGGCATGAGCTACGACACCTGGACAGGCCTGTTCGGCCAGACCTGGATGCGTATTTTCACGCTGATGGCTCTGCTTTCGATTGGTGCGCACGCTTGGGTTGGCTTGTGGACAGTAACAACTGACTATATGAAATCAGCCTTGCCGCGCTTTCTAGTGCAGGCCGCGTGCGGTTTGACCATGTTCGTGTATCTGGTTTGGGGTATTCAGATCCTGTGGGGGTTTTAATTAATGGCTAATATCAAGACTATGACCTATGACGCCATCGTGATTGGCGGCGGCGGTGCCGGTATGCGCGCAGCTTTGCAGTTGACCGAAACCGGCGTGAAAACGGCGTGTATTACCAAGGTGTTTCCAACCCGCTCGCACACCGTGTCTGCTCAAGGTGGTATTACCTGTGCGATCGCCAGCGCGGATCCCAATGACGACTGGCGTTGGCACATGTATGACACCGTCAAGGGGTCGGATTACATTGCCGATCAGGACGCGGTTGAATACATGTGTTCCGTAGGCCCGCAAGCTGTGTTCGAGCTTGAGCATATGGGCCTGCCATTCTCGCGCACCGAGCAGGGCCGTATTTACCAGCGCCCGTTCGGCGGTCAATCCAAAGGGCCGAATGATTCTACCCAGGCAGCTCGCACTTGTGCGGCGGCCGACCGTACCGGTCACGCGCTCTTGCACACGCTGTATCAGGCCAACCTGAAGGGTGGTACTACCTTCCTGAATGAATGGTATGCGGTAGATCTGGTCAAAAACGCCAAAAACGAGGTTGTTGGTGTTGTTGCCATTGAAATCGAAACGGGCGAAGTGGCTTACATCAAAGCCAAAGCAACGGTTCTTGCGACCGGCGGCGCTGGCCGTATTTATGCTTCTACCACCAATGCCCTGATTAACACCGGCGACGGTATCGGCATGGCCCTGCGTGCCGGCTTCCCGATGCAGGACATGGAAATGTGGCAGTTCCACCCCACCGGCATTTACGGTGCGGGCACGCTTGTGACCGAAGGTTGTCGGGGTGAGGGCGGTTACTTGATCAACTCCGAAGGCGAGCGATTCATGGAGCGCTACGCGCCCAATTCCAAAGATCTTGCAGGCCGGGACGTTGTTGCACGCTCTATGGTTATCGAGATTCTGGAAGGCCGTGGCTGTGGTCCTGAAAAAGATCACGTTCTGCTGAAGCTTGACCACCTGGGTGAAGAGACCCTGAATCTGCGTCTGCCGGGTATTTGTGAACTGTCGAAGACCTTTGCCCACGTAGATCCGGTGAAAGAGCCTGTTCCTGTTGTTCCCACCTGTCATTACATGATGGGCGGTATTCCGACGAACGTCGGCGGTCAGGCGTTGACCCAAGACGATGACGGCAAAGATCAGCCAATACGTGGTTTGTTTGCCTGTGGTGAAGCGGCTTGTGTTTCAGTTCACGGTGCCAACCGTCTTGGCGGCAATTCGCTTCTGGACCTGGTGGTGTTTGGTCGTGCCGCTGGCTTGCACATTGAAGAGCAGTTGCGCAACGGTTTTGACGTAGACGGCGCCAGTGACGCCGATATCAAGCGCGCCATGGCGCGGCTTGATCGTTTGGCTAACGCGACCGAAGGTGAGCACGTGGCGGCGGTTCGTAAAGATCTGCAAACCTGCATGCAGCTGTATTTCGGTGTGTTCCGTGACGGCGAAAGCATGGATAAAGGTCTGCAGCTGCTGGGTGAAATCGGTGAGCGCGTTCGCAACACCCGCCTGACCGACACCAGTAACGCGTTCAATACCGCGCGTATTGAGGCGCTGGAGCTGGACAACCTGTTCGAAGTTGCTTACGCCACTGCGGTATCAGCGGTAGAGCGAAAGGAGAGTCGCGGTGCTCATGCCCGTAACGACTTTACTGAGCGTGACGACGAGAACTGGCTGAAGCACTCGCTTTATTTCCCGCTGGACAAGCGGGTTGGCAAGCGTGATGTTAACTTCTCGCCGAAGACTGTCGACACATTCCAGCCGATGACTCGGTCGTATTAAGGGGACGAAGACTATGTTGGTAAGCCTTTATCGTTACAACCCGGAAGCAGACAACGCCCCGTTCATGCAGGATGTCGAGGTTGAACTTCCGAAAGGTAGAGACCTGATGGTGCTGGACGTGCTCAATCTGCTGAAAGAAAAAGACGTCACCCTATCGTACCGGCGATCATGCCGTGAAGGCGTGTGCGGCTCTGACGGCATGAACATGAACGGCAAAAATGGTCTGGCGTGCATCACGCCGGTGTCTCAGGTGATCAAAAAAGATAAGCTGGTATTGCGCCCGTTGCCTGGCTTGCCGGTCATCCGTGATCTGGTTGTGGATATGAGCCTGTTTTACAAGCAGTACGAAAAGGTCATGCCGTACTTGGTTAACAATCAGCCTGCGCCCGCTATTGAGCGTTTGCAGACGCCGGAAGACCGTGAAAAGCTCGACGGTCTTTACGAGTGTATTTTGTGCGCATGCTGTTCCACGGCTTGCCCGTCGTTCTGGTGGAACCCGGACAAGTTTATTGGCCCTGCAGGCCTGTTGCAGGCTTACCGCTTCCTGGCGGACAGCCGTGATACCGCCCAGGCCGAGCGTTTGGCTGATTTGGACGATCCGTTCAGCGTGTTCCGCTGCCGCGGTATCATGAACTGTGTCAGCGTGTGCCCGAAAGGCCTTAACCCGACCAGGGCTATTGGCCATATTCGGAACCTGTTGCTGCAGCGTGCAACTTGAGCGGCAAAATGTAATACAGACGCTATACTGTGTCTGGTGAGTATGATTCTTGAAGGCCTCGCCAATTTGGCGGGGCCTTCAACCAAAGGCGTATAGTCAATAGTCTGGTACCGGTTCAGACTTCGTGTGCCGTGATTGTTAGCCGTTAAGTGGCTCGCACTGCGTCGCTAAGTATAAAAAATTTCGGGGAAAGCAGGCATCCGTTCCGGATGTGGCGGCCAAAGTCGACAGCGTAAAAACCCGTATTGACTGGCATGAGGCACTGGCCGACCATTACGGCTTCCCGTACCAGCCCAAGGTGAGCTATTCAAAATGCACGAAAGCATCATGGAGCAGTTGTGGCAAACTTCCCATCTACAGGGAGGTAATCTTGCCTACGTTGAACAGCTTTTTGAAACCTATCTTTCAGACCCTAACGCTGTCCCTGAAGAGTGGCGTAGCTACTTCGACAAACTTCCCAGCGTCGATGGTTATCAGGGCAAAGACATTGCCCATTCCGCAATTCGTGAACAGTTTAAGCATATCTCCCGCAATCAGCGTTTTCTGGCCGGCAACGCTGCGCCAGCAGGTGCCGTACCTGATGCGGACAAAAAGCAGACACACGTACTTCAATTAATTAACGCATACCGCTTTCGGGGTCACCAGCATGCGAAGCTGGACCCGCTGAATGTTAAACCGCGTGAACTGGTTGAAGATCTTGACCCGGCTTTTCACGAGCTTTACAACGCCGATAACGATATCGAGTTCCAGACTGGCTCGCTGAGTTTCGGTTCTGAAACGATGAAGTTAGGCGACATCATAAAAGGCCTGCAACAGACTTATTGCGAGAGTATTGGTGCAGAATACATGCACATCGTCGACACTCGCATCAAGCGCTGGTTCCAGCAACGTATGGAGCCGATTCGCTCCAATCCCGGTTTTGAGGCCGACACCCGTATTCATTTGCTGGAGCGCCTCACCGCCGCCGAGGGCCTGGAAAAATACCTGGGTTCACGCTACCCCGGCGTTAAGCGCTTCGGCCTTGAAGGCGCAGAAAGCCTGATTCCCTGCCTTGACGAAATTATTCAGCGTGCCGGTTCCGGTGGCACCAAAGAAATCGTTCTGGGAATGGCTCACCGTGGCCGTCTGAACGTGTTGGTCAATATTCTGGGTAAAAATCCGACAGAAATCTTTGACGAGTTCGAAGGCAAAAAACTGGCGGACTCGGGTTCCGGTGACGTTAAGTATCACCAAGGCTTCTCATCCAACGTGATGACCCCGAGTGGTGAGGTTCATCTGGCCTTGGCCTTTAACCCTTCGCACCTGGAAATTGTGTCCCCGGTGGTTGTGGGCTCTGTTCGCGCTCGCCAAACCCGCCGCGAAGATAAAGACGGCAAGCAGGTTTTGCCGGTTATCATGCACGGCGATGCTTCGTTTGCAGGCCAGGGCGTGGTGATGGAAACCTTCCAGATGTCACAGACCCGCGGTTTTGGTACTGGCGGCACTGTACATATTGTGATCAACAACCAGGTTGGCTTTACCACCAGCAAGAAAGAAGACGCTCGTTCTACGGAATACTGTACAGACATCGCCAAAATGGTACAGGCTCCGATTCTGCACGTGAACGCAGACGACCCGGAAGCGGTGTTGTTTGTAACCCGAATGGCAATGGACTATCGCACCGAATTTAAAGGCGACGTGGTTATTGACTTGGTGTGCTACCGCCGTCGTGGTCACAACGAAGCCGACGAGCCTGCCGCTACTCAGCCGATGATGTACGAGAAAATTCGTAAGCTGAAAACCACGCGCAACATCTATGTAGATAGCCTGATTGATGCTGGCGTCGTGAGCGAAGACCACGCCAAGCAGATGGAAAATGATTACCGCACGGCTCTTGATAATGGTGAGCACGTAGTCAAAGCGTTGGTTAAAGAACCAAACGCCAAACTTCATGTTGACTGGACTCCGTATCTGGGACACGAGTGGACAGCCAAATGCAAGTCTAGCGTGCCGCTGAAGACCATTCAAAAACTGGGCAAAAAACTGAGTGAAGTGCCCGAAGGTTTCAGTATCCAGCGTCAAGTGTCTAAAATCGTGAAGGATCGTGACAAAATGACGGCCGGCGCCTTGCCTCTTAACTGGGGTTACGGCGAGATCATGGCTTATGCAACCTTGTTAAACGAAGGCTATCCGATTCGTATAACGGGGCAGGATGTGGGCCGTGGTACTTTCTCCCACCGTCACGCCGTATTGCATAACCAGAAAGATGGCTCTACGCACATTGCGCTGACCCATCTGTCAGACGATCAGCCCAAGTTCGAGCTTTACGATTCTCTGCTATCCGAAGAGGCTGCACTGGCCTTCGAATACGGCTATGCGACCACATCGCCTAGCGCGCTGGTTGTCTGGGAAGCGCAGTTTGGCGACTTTGCCAATGGTGCCCAGGTGGTAATCGATCAGTTCCTGACCAGCGGTGAGCACAAGTGGGGCCGTCTGTGTGGTCTTACCATGTTGTTGCCCCATGGTTATGAAGGTCAGGGCCCAGAGCATAGCTCGGCGCGCATTGAGCGCTTCCTGCAGCTGAGTGCGGAACAGAACATCCAGGTGTGCGTACCCACAACGCCGTCGCAGGTGTTCCACATGCTGCGCCGACAGGTGAAACGCCCGGTTCGTAAGCCATTGATTGCAATTACGCCAAAGAGCCTGTTGCGCCATAAAGAAGCTATTTCCAGCCTGGACGACCTGACTTCAGGTACATTCCAGACCGTGCTGCCGGAAAAAGAACCGTCTGATGCGAAAAAAATCACTCGGGTTATTCTTTGCAGCGGTAAGGTCTACTATGAATTGCTGGAGAAGAAGAAGGCCGACGAGCGTAACGACACGGCCATTATCCGTATAGAGCAGCTGTATCCGTTCCCGGGTGAAGATCTGGACGAATTACTGGCGGGATTCAGCAAGCTTAAGCACGCTGTCTGGTGCCAGGAAGAACCGATGAACCAGGGCGCCTGGTATAGCAGCCAGCACCATATGCGCAACGCGCTGCAACGGCTGAACCCTAAACTGCACCTCGAATATGCGGGTCGTGATGCCTCGGCTGCACCCGCGGCCGGCCACATGTCTGTGCACATCGAACAGCAGAAAAAACTGGTTAACGACGCATTTGAAGTCTGACAAGCTACCGAGCCATCAAACTTGCGAGCTATCGAACTTCCGAGCTATCGAACAAAGGAACCGTAATGTCTACAGAGATTAAAGCCCCCGTATTCCCGGAGTCGGTCGCAGAAGGTACTGTCGCGACCTGGCACAAGCAGCCGGGTGAAGCCTGCGCGCGCGATGAGCTGATCGTTGATATTGAAACCGACAAAGTGGTGCTGGAAGTTGTTGCACTGGCTGACGGTGTCATCGAAGAAATCTTGAAAAACGAAGGCGACACCGTAGAGAGCGGTGAAGTGATCGGAAGATTCAAAGCAGGCGCTGCTGGCAAGTCCAAGGGCTCCGACAGTAAAGACGCGGCTGAAAGCAAAGAAAAAGCCGAAAGCAAAGATCAGGGCGGCGAAGCGGCGTCGTCATCAGATGCGATTCTGAGCCCGGCCGCGCGCAAGCTGGCCGACGAGAACAACGTTGAGCCAAGTGCATTGAAAGGCACTGGGAAAGACGGTCGGATTTCTAAAGAAGACGTTCAGAGCCACATTGATAACGCCAAGTCTTCTGGTGGCTCTTCGGCTGCCAAGCCTGCCGCTGCGCCTGTAGCCGAGATCAGTGCCGGTGAGCGTATTGAAAAACGCGTTCCCATGACTCGCCTGCGCGCCAGCATTGCGAAGCGCCTGGTCAATGCACAACAGAGCGCTGCTATGTTGACCACCTTTAACGAGGTGAACATGGGGCCGATCATGGAACTGCGCAAGCAATATAAAGAAAGCTTCGAAAAGCGTCACGGTATTAAGTTGGGCTTTATGTCTTTCTTTACCAAAGCCGCGACCGAAGCCCTGAAGCGCTTCCCTGCGGTGAATGCGTCCATAGACGGCAACGACATGGTTTACCATGGCTACCAGGACATCGGTGTGGCGGTATCCACCGAGCGCGGTTTGGTGGTTCCGGTATTACGTGACGCTGACGCAATGAGCCTTGCCGACGTTGAGAAGAAAATTGTCGAGTACGGTACCAAGGCTAAAACGGGCAAACTGGGCATTGATGAAATGACCGGCGGTACCTTCACCATTACCAACGGCGGCACCTTTGGTTCCCTGTTGTCGACGCCTATTCTGAACCCGCCACAAACGGCGATTCTGGGTATGCATAAGATCCAGCCACGTCCGATGGCGGTGAATGGTCAGGTGGTGATACAGCCCATGATGTACCTCGCGCTGTCTTATGACCACCGCATGATTGACGGCAAGGAAGCAGTGCAGTTCCTGGTTGCCATCAAGGATATGCTGGAGGATCCCGCGCGTATCCTGCTGGACGTATAGGCACTCCACTTATCGAATCGGAATACAGGATTAACTATGGCTGACAAGTTTGATGTAATCGTAATTGGCGCCGGCCCCGGTGGTTATGTGGCTGCAATCAAGGCCGCGCAACTGGGCTTGAACGTCGCCTGTGTAGAAAGCTGGTCTTCTGACGAAGGCAAGCAGGTGTTGGGTGGAACCTGCCTTAACGTAGGTTGTATTCCGTCCAAGGCACTGCTGGAGATTTCTCACAAGTACGAAGAAGCAAAACATGGTTTCGCCGATCAGGGCATCATCGCTAACGATGTCACTATGGACATCGGTAAATTGATGGAGCGTAAGAGCGGCATTGTTAAGCAGCTGACTAGCGGCATCGCGGGCCTGTTCAAGTCAAACGGTGTTACCTCGATTTATGGTTACGGCAAGCTGCTGGCAAGCCGGCAGGTGGAAGTGACTGATAACGACGGCAAGACCAAGACCTATGAAGCCGATAACGTTATTTTGGCGACAGGCTCTCGTCCGATTGAGATTCCGCCAGCGCCAAAAACCGAAGGTTATATCACCGACTCTGAAGGCGCTCTGGAATTTACCGAAGTGCCCAAGCGATTGGGTGTGATTGGTGCCGGCATTATCGGTTTGGAGCTGGGCAGCGTTTGGGCCCGCCTGGGTTCTGAAGTGACCCTGTTGGAAGCCCAGGATACGTTCTTGCCAGGGGTAGACCAGCAGATTGCCAAGGCCACGTTGAAAGAGTTCCAGAAGCAAGGTCTGAATATTGTAATGGGCGGCCGTGTAACGGGTGCTGAGGTCAAGCGCAAGCTGGTCTACGTAAGTTACGAAGACAGCAAGGGCAAGCAGGAGCTGATGGTCGATAAGCTGATTGTGGCTGTTGGCCGTCGCCCCTATGCGGACAACCTGCTGGCAGCAGACTCCGGTGTGAACATGGACGAGCGCGGTTTCGTATCCGTGGACGATCACTGTAAAACCGACGCCCCGGGCGTTTGGGCGATTGGTGACTTGGTGCGCGGCCCGATGCTGGCCCATAAAGCTTCTGAAGAAGGCGTTATGGTTGCTGAACGCATTGCCGGCCATAAACCACAGGTCAACTATGACTGCATTCCCAATGTCATTTACACCGCTCCGGAAGTCGCGTGGGTTGGTAAGACCGAAGAGCAGCTCAAGGCTGACGGTGCAGCCTATAAAGTTGGGACCTTCCCGTTTGCGGCAAACGGGCGCGCCATGGCTGCCAATTCGGCGGTGGGCATGGTGAAGATTATTGCGGACGAGAAAACCGACCGCATTCTGGGCTTTCATGTGTTAGGCCCAGCGGCGTCTGAAATCGTGGCCCAGGGCGTTATCGCCATGGAGTTCGGTTCCAGCGCAGAAGATCTTGCGTTGACCTGTTTTGCTCACCCGACTTTGTCTGAGTCGGTGCACGAGGCAGCTCTTGCAGTTAACGGTGGTGCAATTCACGTTGCCAATCGTCGCAAGAAGAAATAGTAAGCCAGAAAGTCATGGGGCGCCGTAGGGCGCCCCATGACTTTTAGAGACTCTTGTTTTAGAAGCTCTGGTTTTAACGACTCTGGTTTCCGTAGACGCAATCGTTGGGCCGGTGTTATCAGGGTCCATCAAGATGGATTTGTCGCTAGCGGGTTTATCCCACAGGTGTTTATCCTTCATCAAAAAGCAGGACATAAACTATGAATTTGCACGAATATCAGGGCAAGCAGCTTTTCGCTGAATATGGCTTGCCTGTATCACAGGGCATTGCCTGTGATACCCCGGATGAAGCAGTAGCAGCTGCAGAAAAGATTGGCGGTAACAGCTGGGTTGTCAAAGCTCAGGTTCACGCCGGTGGCCGCGGTAAAGCCGGCGGTGTAAAGCTGGTTAAAAATACCGACGACATTCGTGCCTTTGCCGAGCAGTGGCTGGGCAAGAAGCTGGTTACTTTCCAGACCGACGAGCACGGCCAGCCGGTTAGCAAAATTTTGGTTGAATCACTGACTGACATCGACCAAGAACTGTATCTGGGCGCGGTTGTAGACCGTGGTACCCGTCGTATCGTGTTCATGGCTTCCACCGAAGGTGGTGTTGAAATTGAAACGGTTGCGGAAGAAACTCCGGAAAAAATCCTGAAGGCCGAAATCGATCCGCTGGTAGGCGCACAGCCTTACCAGGGCCGCGAACTGGCATTCAAACTGGGCCTCGAAGGCAAGCAGATCGGCCAATTCACCAAGATTTTCATGGGTTTGGCGAAGTTGTTTGAAGACTACGATCTGGCGCTGTTGGAAATCAACCCGCTGGTTATCACTCCGGCCGGTGACCTGCATTGCCTAGATGCCAAAATTGGCGTGGATGGCAACGCTCTGTACCGTCAGAAGAAGCTTCAGGCTATGCGCGACCCGTCACAGGAAGATTCCCGTGAAGCCGAAGCTGCAGCCTGGGAATTGAACTACGTAGCGCTGGATGGCAACATCGGCTGCATGGTTAACGGTGCTGGTCTGGCCATGGGTACCATGGACATCATCAAGCTGGCTGGCGGACGCCCGGCTAACTTCCTGGACGTTGGCGGCGGTGCTACCAAAGAGCGCGTAACCGAAGCGTTCAAAATCATCCTGTCTGACGATGCCGTGCAAGCCGTACTGGTAAATATCTTCGGCGGTATTGTACGTTGCGACATGATTGCTGAAGGCATCATTGGCGCGGTTAAAGAAGTCGGCGTAAAAGTGCCTGTAGTTGTTCGCCTTGAGGGCAACAACGCTGAATTGGGTTCCAAGGTGCTGGCAGAAAGCGGTTTGAACATCATCGCCGCCAGCAGCCTGGCCGATGCCGCAGAACAAGTCGTTAAAGTCGCGGGAGGCAAATAATGAGCATTCTGATCAATAAAGACACCAAAGTAATCTGCCAGGGCTTTACCGGTTCCCAGGGTACATTCCACTCCCAGCAGGCTATTGAATACGGCACCAATATGGTCGGTGGCGTAAGCCCAGGCAAAGGCGGCACCGAGCACTTGGGCCTGCCGGTGTTCAACACCGTACGTGAAGCTGTAGAAAAGACCGGTGCACACGCGACCGTGATCTACGTTCCGGCTCCGTTTTGTAAAGATGCCATCATTGAAGCGGCAGATGCCGGCATCGAGCTGATTGTGTGCATCACCGAAGGTATTCCTACCATCGATATGCTGTACGCCAAAGAGTACGTTGATCGCAAAGGCGTACGTATGATCGGGCCCAACTGCCCGGGCGTTATCACTCCGGGCGAGTGCAAGATCGGCATCATGCCGGGCCACATTCACAAGCCGGGTAAAGTCGGTATTGTGTCGCGCTCTGGCACTTTGACCTACGAAGCCGTCAAGCAGACCACAGATTTTGGCTACGGCCAGTCTACCTGCGTTGGCATCGGCGGCGATCCGATTCCGGGCTCCAACTTCATCGACATCCTCAAGCTGCTGCAAGAAGATCCGCAGACTGAAGCGATTGTGATGATCGGCGAAATTGGTGGCACCGCGGAAGAAGAAGCCGCAGCTTACATCAAAGAGCACGTTACCAAGCCGGTGGTTTCTTACATTGCCGGTGTGACAGCGCCCCCAGGTAAGCGTATGGGCCACGCCGGTGCCATTATCTCTGGTGGCAAGGGCACCGCAGACGAGAAGTTTGCCGCTCTGAACGACGCCGGTGTAAAAACCGTGCGCAGCCTGGCCGACATTGGTAAGGCTCTGAAAGAAGTGACCGGCTGGTAAAACCCGCGGTCATTTTTAAAAACCCCCGTTTCTGTTCTGCAGGGCGGGGGTTTTTTGCTTATAATGCCGGGTCGCCTGGCGTAATATGGCGCCACTTGTATTTCATCAAAAGGAGTTCTTGCTTTGAGTTCTGTAGATTCCCAGCAACGGATATTGTCGGGCATGCGTCCGACCGGCAAGCTTCACCTTGGCCACTACCACGGTGTGCTTAAAAACTGGGTGAAACTCCAGCATGAATTCGAGTGCTTCTTCTTTGTTGCCGATTGGCATGCGCTGACCACGCAGTACGACGATCCGTCTAACATAGAACAAAGTGTGTCGGACATGGTTATTGACTGGCTGGCTGCCGGGGTTAACCCGGGTTCATCCACGATGTTTATTCAGTCCCAGGTGCCTGAGCATGCCGAGTTGCACCTTCTTCTGTCGATGATCACGCCTTTGGGTTGGCTTGAGCGCATTCCGACCTACAAAGACCAGCAGGAAAAGCTGCGCGAGAAAGATCTCGCTACCTACGGGTTTTTGGGGTATCCACTGCTCCAGTCGGCCGACATTCTGATGTATCGGGCAGGGCGTGTACCGGTGGGTGCCGATCAGGTTTCCCACGTTGAAATCACCCGTGAAATCGCACGTCGCTTCAATCATCTTTATGGCCGTGAGCCTGGCTTCGAAGACCAGGCCGAGGCGGCCATCGTGAAAATGGGCAAGAAAAACGCCAAACTCTATCGCAACCTGAAGAAACGCTATCAGGAAGAGGGCGATCTGGATTCGCTGGAAACGGCCCGTGCCCTTTTGAAAGAACAGCAGAATATTTCCTTGGGCGATCGCGAACGCCTTTATGGTTACATTGAAGGCGGCGGTAAAGTGATTTTGCCAGAGCCTCAGCCATTGTTGACGCCTGAATCAAAACTGCCAGGGTTGGACGGGCAGAAAATGTCCAAATCCTACAACAATTACATTGGCCTGCGGGAGGCGCCGGACAGCGTAGCGGCGAAAGTGCGCACCATGCAGACTGATCCGGCGCGGGTGCGTAGAACCGACCCGGGCGAGCCGGAAAAATGCCCGGTGTATGCCATGCACAAGGTTTATTCCGATGCCGACACCCGCAGTTGGGTGGAAATTGGCTGTCGCAGCGCCGGCATCGGCTGCCTGGACTGCAAAAAACCGCTGATTGATTCCATTGTGGAAGAGCAGCGGCCATTGCACGAACGTGCGGCCGAGTACGAAGGCAATCCGGATCTGATTCGTTCCATTCTGGAGGAAGGTCGCGAACGCGCTCGCGACGCAGCTCGCGACACCCTGGACGAAGTGCGGTCTGCCATGGGCCTGAGCTATCGTTGAAGTGCTTACTGGCCCGGCAGCCCCGGCAGCAAAGCCAGAGGGCGTAAAGCCGCCGCATCTCGCTCTAATAGCGGGAAAACCGCTGGCGCAGTTACCGCTGGATCTTTATATCCCGCCAGACGCTCTGGCGGTTTTTTTGGACGCGTTTGAAGGCCCCCTGGATTTGTTGTTGTACCTGATTCGGCGTCAGAATATGAACATTCTGGAAGTCGACGTCAGTGCCATTACGCGCCAGTATATGGAATACATTGCCGTTGTAGAGTCCATGCGATTTGAGCTTGCGGCGGAGTATCTGGTGATGGCGGCCACGCTGGCCGAAATCAAGTCCCGGATGCTGTTACCGCGGCAGCAGATTGAAGAAGACGAAGAAGACGACCCACGGGCAGAACTGATTCGCCGTTTGCAGCAGTACGAGCGTTTTAAAAAAGCGGCAGAAGACATAGATAAGATGCCGCGCCAGGAGCGGGATATCTTTGTTGCCGATGCCGGTATGCCAAAGCTTCCCTCGGTACGCAGCCATCCTGGGGTGGCTATGGCGGAGATTTTACTGGCATTGGAAACCGTGCTCAAGCGTGCAGACATGTTTAGCAGCCACCACGTTGAGCGAGAGAAGCTGTCGACCCGTGAGCGCATGTCGGCGATTCTGGCTCGGCTGCAACAAGGCGGTTTTATTCGTTTCGAAAGCCTGTTCCTGCCGGACGAAGGGCGTCTGGGGGTTGTTGTCAGTTTTTTGGCAATGTTAGAGCTGGTAAAAGAGCAGCTGGTTGAGTTGGTTCAGGCTGATCCGTTTGGCCCCATTCATTTGCGGGCGCGGGTTGCGGTCTGAAAACCCTGAATACTGGTGCAACGAATTATGATGAGTGATGCTGCCTTACCCATTACAGGGATTATCGAAGCGGTTCTGCTGACAGCGGGCAAGTCGTTAACGGTGCAGCAGCTCAGAGAAGTGTTTGACGAAACCGAGCGGCCAACCCATAAGGCAGTGGAGCAGGCGCTGGTGGAATTAGAGCAACTTTGCTGTGGTCGTGGTTTTGAGCTGAAAAAAGTTGCCAGCGGTTACCGCCTTCAGGTGCGTGAATCTTTTGCTCCTTGGGTGGCTCGGCTGTTTGAAGAAAAACCACCGCGTTATTCGCGGGCGCTGTTGGAAACACTCGCATTGATCGGCTACCGCCAGCCTATTACCCGTGGTGAAATTGAAGATATTCGCGGCGTTGCGGTAAGCAGCAATATCATTCGTACGTTGGTTGAGCGAGAGTGGGTCCGAATTGTAGGTCATCGGGAAGTACCGGGCCGGCCGGCTATGTATGCCACCACCCGACAATTTCTTGACTACTTTAACCTAACAAGCCTGGACCAGTTGCCGCCCTTGTCTGATAGTCGGGATTTGGACGCGATCGGGCGCGAAATTGAGCAGAAAATCGAACAAACACCATTTCACTGATGCAGGCCCTGCATCGGTCCGTTATTTAAGGATTAACCCATGGCGTCAGAACGCCCCTGGACTACCGGCAAGCCGGCAGCCAAATCAGCATCGAATGCGAACAAGCCGAGCGCTAATCGCCGTAACCCAGCGAAATCATCGGCAAAAGCGGCGAAGCCAGGCAAGCCTGCGCCAGAGGTGCTGGCGACTGTGCCAGTAGGCGGTCCTGAGCGAATTCAGAAGCTGCTGGCACGTGCCGGTGTTGGATCGCGGCGCGAAATTGAAGGCTGGATGGACGCGGGTCGCCTATTGGTCAATGGCAAACCCGTTACTCCAGGCCAGAAAGCCACGGTGAGCGATGTTTTTGAACTCGACGGCAAGCGCTTGGACGTTGCTGCCGCTGCCGAGGTTTTGCGCCGAGTGCTGATTTACAACAAGCCGGAAGGCGAAGTAACCACTCGCAAAGACCCGGAAGGGCGCCCAACCGTGTTCGACCGGCTGCCGCGATTGCGTGAACATCGCTGGATTTCTATTGGCCGGCTGGATTTGAACACCACTGGTCTGGTGATGTTCACCACCGATGGCGAGCTGGCTAACCGGCTTATGCATCCTTCTAGCCAGATTGATCGGGAATACGCGGTGCGTATATTTGGCGAAGTAGACGACGCCATGATTGAGCGCCTGCGCACCGGCGTCACCCTGGAAGACGGCGAGGCTAAATTTAGCGACATTTCCGCCGCCGGCGGCACCGGCATGAACCGGTGGTTCCACGTGACTTTGTTGGAAGGGCGCAACCGTGAAGTGAGGCGCCTTTGGGAATCGCAAGGCGTGCGCGTCAGCCGCCTGAAACGTGTTCGTTACGGCTCAATATTTTTGCCCAGCAGATTAACCGTGGGGAAATGGGAAGAGTTGGATCAGAAAGCCGTGGATTTGCTGAGCCGCACGGTTGGCTTGGCTAAAATGGCGGTTCCGCAACAGACACCGGATGAAGCGGCGGCGCAGGCGCGCCAACAAAGAAAGGCAGCTCCGGTAACCAATCGCAGCAATCGTGCGGCAGGCTCCCCCGGTTCAAAAGCGGGACAGGGCGCTCGCAAGTGGGCGGTTGCAGACTCTAAACCTCAGCGCAGTGGCGGCAAAGCCCGTACCGATAAAACCCGCGGTTAATAGCCGGGTAGGGCTGGCGTTAAACAACGGAGGGTGCCATCAGCTGATGGTGGCAAACACGCGCGTGCAATTGCGGCCTTGGTCTTTAGCGCGATAAAGAGCTTCGTCTGCGCGCGCTAGCCATTGCCCTGAGCCTTCGCCAGCGCGGTGAAGTGCAACGCCACAGCTGGTAGTCACCGCCACTGAATGCTCTCCGCAATCAATTTTTAAGGCTGCAATGGCTGATCGAACGCGCTCGGCGACATCTACTGCAGAATACTGATCGGTATGGGGCAACAGCACCGCAAATTCTTCGCCGCCAAACCGGTACACGCTGTCGGAGCTGCGCACGGCAGATGCCAGCGTTTCTGTCACGCGCCTTAGCACAAGGTCGCCTACCACATGCCCACAGTTGTCGTTTACCGCTTTGAAGTGATCGAGGTCGCACAGGATCAGCGAGTAAGTCTCGTTGTGACGGCCGGTTAGTAGCTGGGCTTTTTGCAAGGCTTCTTCCATGGCGCGTTTGTTGCCAATCCCGGTCAGTGAGTCGGTCAACGATGCCTGCTCCATAGCACTGAACCGACAAGCGTTGCGCAGCGAGCATATTGCCGCGCCAATCAGCATCTCAACGGCTTGCAACTCATCGTTACTGAAGCGCTTATGCCGATGCAGCGACAAGGTGCCAAAATTCTCGTCCTCCAGATTCAGACGGTACTCGCAGCGGTGAGGGCCACCCATGCCAGTGGTAAACACAAACTCTTGGCGCGCCATCTGGTGGCGGTATTGAAAGGCATCAAAATGAACAACCTGCACCATTTCTTCTGCCAGCATGGTCAGCTGTGCGTCCAGCTTCAGGGTGGCTGAAAGTCGGCGTACCAAGCGGTTGAGAATACCCGGTTCACTGTTCCATTCCTCAAAACTTTGGCGCAGCTCTGCCAGTTTTTGTTGCTGTGGCGCTGTAAGTGGGAAAGGCGATATGTGTTTCACGGTGGCTCAACTCACTCTGTCGTTAGGTGGCAGTTTGCACACTGGGTAGCTGACAAGGTAA
Organism: Marinobacter sp. LV10R520-4; assembly: GCF_002563815.1. NCBI lineage: Bacteria > Pseudomonadati > Pseudomonadota > Gammaproteobacteria > Pseudomonadales > Marinobacteraceae > Marinobacter > Marinobacter sp. LV10R520-4. The sequence goes on from NZ_PDJM01000001.1 coordinate 3,485,897, forward strand.
ATGCAGGTATTATGCCTGTTTTATAAAATGTATATAAATCAGTATTTTGAGAATTATTTTTGGAGTTCCCTTTTAGTTTTAAGGCTATTATTGGATTTTTGTCAAAAAATCGGCAGGCGCACCTTGGTGGGTTCCGGTGTGTTAAGCTGAAGTCTTATCCAGCGATGTCATCATAATTCGAGCTTCATAGTCTATGCGGTTGAAATCCATAAAGTTGTCAGGGTTCAAGTCGTTTGTGGACGCGACCACGGTAGCATTTCCGTCAAATATGACAGCGGTTGTGGGGCCAAACGGCTGTGGCAAATCCAACATCATAGATGCTGTGCGATGGGTCTTGGGTGAAAGTTCAGCCAAGTATCTGCGCGGCGAGTCCATGACTGATGTGATATTCAACGGCTCGAGCGCGCGCAAACCAGTGGGTCAGGCCGCGATTGAGCTGGTGTTCGACAATCACAATGGTTCGGCACCGGGTGAATTCGCCCAATACAGTGAAATTTCTGTGCGCCGCCGGGTTTCCCGCCAGAGCCAATCTGATTACTTCCTTAATGGCACCAAGTGCCGCCGCCGCGATATTACCGATCTGTTTCTTGGTACAGGCCTTGGGCCGCGCAGCTACGCCATCATTGAGCAGGGCATGATTTCCCGGTTGATTGAAGCCAAGCCTGAGGAACTCAGGATTTATATAGAGGAAGCTGCGGGCATATCCAAGTACAAGGAGCGCCGCCGTGAAACCGAAAACCGCATTCGCCGCACCCAAGAAAATCTTGAGCGCCTGAGCGATGTACGCGCCGAGCTCGGCCGGCAACTTCAGCACCTGGAGCAGCAAGCGGTTGCCGCTGAAAAGTACAAAACCTTCAAACAAAACGAGCGTTGCAAAAAAGCCGAACTTACCGTGTTGCGCTGGCAACACTTAAACACCGAGCTGCAATCCTGGCATGGGCGTATTCGTGATACCGAATTGCAACTGGAAAAGCACCTGACCGGGCGTATTCGACTGGATACCGAGCTCGAAAGTTTGCGCACAGAACATCAGCAGCGCAATGAGCAGTTTAACCGTACCCAAGCGCGCTATTACGAAGCTGGGGCAGATGTCGCGCGGCTTGAACAAAGTTTGCAGAATAGCCGCGACCGCAGCCGCCAGGCCAGTCTGGAAGTTGATCAGGCACTGGCCAGCGAACGCGAGCTGGGCAGTGAGCTGGAGCAAGACAACGACAAACTTGCAGCGTTTGAAGAAGAACTGGCCATGCTTGAGCCAGAGCAGGAAGAGTTAAGCCTGCGGGCAGAAACCTCTGGTGAGCAGCTCCATAACACCGAACACGCCATGGCCGACTGGCAGCAACGCTGGGACGATTTCAGCGCTCGTTCGGCAGACGCGCACCGCCAGGCCGATTTGGCACAATCGAGCATCCGCGCCCTGGACACCGCCATAGAGCAACTGCGGCTACGGGATCAACGGCTGCAGCAGGAGCGCCAAACTCTGCAGCAGCAGTTGGATCACGAAACACTGGGTGAGCAGCGCGAACTGCAGGCTAGGGTTAGCCTGAAGCGCGAAGGCGCGCAGCAAATTATTGAAGATAGCCAACAGCAGTTGCAACAACTGCGTTCACAGCAGCAGCAGGCCGAGCAGCATCAAAATCAGCAGCGCCAGCAGGTTCAACGCCTGGAAGCCACGCTTGAGTCCCAGCAGCAACTGCTGGCAGAGCAGCTAGGCCATAACAACGGTGCGCTGCAACACTGGCTGGACCAACACCAGCTGACACAAACACCACGGCTTGCAGCTGCTCTGGATATTGATGAAGGTTGGGAATTTGCAACCGAACAGGTGCTTGGTCGCCTGTCCCAGAGCTTGGTGTTACCTCAGCTCTCAGCACAACTGGCGCTGCTTGACGACGCTCCCGCCGGTGCTGCTCTGTTGTCTGCCGATGCTGCACCGGCGGAGTTGCCAGGTGCCACTAGCCTGGCCGCCAGGGTGCGCGGTAATGCGGCTATTATTGATGCGTTGGCGAATATTCTGGTGGCAGACAGCCTTCAGCAAGCGCAGCAACAGCAGCGCCAGCTGCAGCACGGACAGAGTGTGATAACGCAGCAAGGGGTATGGATGGGCCGCCACTGGGTATTAATGCCGGCAGCCGATGCCAGCCAGACCGGGGTGATCGAGCGTCAAAAAACCGTACTGAGCTTGGAAGCACAGCTAGAGCTGGCGCAGCGAAGGCTCGAGCTGGCAGAAACCAACAGCGTGGATGCAAGTCAGGCGCTGGAACGAACAGAACAGAAGCGCGAGCAAGCCCGCCGCGAACTGACCGAGGCAGATCAGCACCTGGGCACCATTGCCGCTCAGCTTGGTGCCCTGCAAGCCCGGAGCGAGCAGATAACCCAGCGTTTGAATCAGATTGACGCTGACGCCGCAGAGCTAGAGTTGGATCGTGAGCACCAGCATCAGGAGCTGGAGTGCGCGCGGGAAGAATGGCAGCAGGGGCTAGAGGCAACAGAGGAACACGACGAACACAAAGAGCAGTTGCTGGCGCAACGTGACGGACTGCGCGAGAAACTCGATCAGCTGCGCCAGCAGGCCCGCCATGAGCGCGACCAGGCTCACCAATTGCAGCTTACGCTGCAAAGCCTGAACAGCCAGCGCGACGGCTTGCGACAGACCATCAGTCGCGCGCATCTGCAACAGCAAAGAGTGGATGAACGCCTGGAGCTGTTGCGGCAGTCTCGCGAGCAGGCGGAAGAACCTTTAGAAGACCTTCAACTAGAGCTGGAGGGCTTGCTAGAACGTCGGCTTGCCGAAGAAGGCACGCTATCCGAGGCCCGTGAGGGTCTAGAAAATCTGGACCGTCGGGTGCGCGAGGCCGATCAGGGCCGCAGCGGCACCGAGCAACAGATCCAGCAGGTGCGCGCCACGCTAGAAACACTGAAAATGGAATGTCAGGCGCTGGAGATTCGCGCGGGTAACCATTTGGAGCAGCTGAGCGAGTTGAACATCACTTTGCGCGCTGTGCTCGAACAGCTGGACGATTCTGCCAATGAGCAGGAATGGACTGAGGAACTGGAAAAGATCGCCGGTCGGATACAACGTTTGGGCGCCATTAACCTGGCGGCTATTGACGAGTTTCAGGTGCAGAGCGAGCGTAAAACCTATCTCGATAGCCAACACGAAGACCTGACCGAAGCGCTGGAAATCCTGGATGGCGCCATTCGCAAGATCGATCGCGAAACCCGTCAGCGCTTTAAAGAGACCTTTGACCGGGTTAATGAAGGTCTGCAGGGCTTGTTCCCCAAAGTTTTTGGCGGCGGACACGCCAGCCTGGAGCTAACAGGCGAGGATTTGCTGGAAACCGGTGTTACCATCATGGCGCGGCCCCCGGGCAAGAAAAATAGCACCATTCACCTGTTATCCGGGGGTGAGAAAGCGCTGACCGCCATCGCCCTGGTGTTCGCAATATTTCAGCTTAATCCGGCGCCTTTTTGCATGCTGGACGAAGTGGACGCTCCGCTTGATGATGCCAATGTGGGCCGTTACGTGAATTTGGTGAAAGAGATGTCAAAGCAGGTGCAGTTTATTTACATTACGCACAATAAAATCGCCATGGAGCAGGCTGATCAGTTGATGGGTGTGACCATGCACGAGCCGGGTTGCTCGCGACTTGTTACAGTAGACGTAGAGGCCGCTGCCGCGCTGGCCGAGGCTTGATTGGGCCGCGAGTATGACAATCCGGCCATAAGCCGGGGTTATGCGTTGTATTACGCGGGTTCAATTTTTATAGTACCCACTTTGATAGCATCAAATTTACCAGTACCGGTTTTGATAGCAACAACATTCTTCGATCCGCAAACAGGACAGCAGCACTATGTCACCACTTAGGGAGTGGCTAATCGCCATCGGTACCCTGGTTATTATTGGTATTGTCATTGATGGCATTCGGCGCATGCGCCGCGCGCGCAAAGAGTCGTCGGCTATTTCCTCTGGCATGGGCGCTGACAACCTGCGGGATTCGCCGCTGGACGAGCATTTCAACCCGGAACTGCCATCAGGTGGTGCTCGAACCATTTCCCGCGACGAGCTGGGCCAGGATCGCACGTCCAAGAAAAGATCACGGACATCGCGCCAGGTGCAAAAACCAACTCGGCCGGTGATTGCCGCTGGCCGCAACAAAAGCTCTGAACCTGCAACAGAGGCAACAGCCAAAACTCATTCGGCGTTTGTTACCGCTGCTGATAGCACCGAAGTTGATAGCACCGAAGCAGATCGCGACAGCAGCGAATTTACCGAAGCGCCGCTGAGTGGCTTGCACGATCAATGGGAACCCGAGCCTTTCAGCGCAGACGTAGACAGCACCAATAGCCTTGAAAGTGATTATCCTGATACCCGCTACGCCGATGAAGACGAAGACCCACCTGTCATTGCGAAGGCCGAGCCTAAGCCCAAACCCAAACCAGCGCCTTTGCCCCGCGACCCGTCTCAGCCTTTGCCGGGTGCTAACCGCCCTCCTGCCAAAGAAGTGATTGTCATCAACGTACTGGCCCGCACCGGTGAGGAGTTTCAAGGCCCGGCTCTGCAGCGGCTGCTGGAAGCTTGTGGCCTGCTATACGGTGATATGGACATCTACCATCGCCACGAAACCACCGATACCACAAGCCCTGTGCAGTTCAGCGTAGCCAGCGCGGTTGAGCCTGGCACCTTCAGGCCCGCAGAGATTGCGGCTCTGAGTACGCCTGGCATCAGCTTTTTTATGAGCCTGCCAGGGCCGGAGAATGCCCTGCAGGCGTTCAACTTTATGTACGAAACAGCGCAAGCTGTCGTGCGTAATCTTGGAGGTGAACTGAAAGACGAACGCCGCAGTGTGATGACATCACAGACCGCCGAGCACTGCCGCCAGCGCATCCGCGAATTCGAGCGCAAGCAACATTCAAAACGGGATTAACATGAGCTCAGTCAGCACCAGCGTGCGCGACCGGGTTGACCAGCTGCGTACAACCATTACCGATCACAACCATCATTATTACGTGCTCGATGATCCACAAGTGCCCGACGCCGAATACGATCGGTTGTTTCGTGAATTGCAGGCCCTAGAAGCCGAACATCCGGAACTGGCGACGGCAACGTCGCCGACCCAGCGTGTAGGCTCCGCGGTAGAAACCAGCTTTGCGGAAGTGACCCACCGTATCCCCATGTTGTCTTTGGATAACGCCTTCAGCGCCGACGAGTTGCGGGATTTCGACCGCCGTGTGCGCGAGCGGTTAGATGCACAGAGCGCTATTGAATACGTGTGCGAACCCAAGCTCGACGGCCTGGCGGTCAGTCTGCATTATCAGAACGGCGAGCTGGTCCAAGCTGCTACCCGCGGCGACGGTTACACAGGTGAAGACATTACTGCCAACATACGCACCATTGCGTCTGTGCCTCTTACCCTGCGGGGCGGAGATTTGCCACAAACCGTAGAGGTGAGAGGCGAGGTGTACATGCCCCGCGCCGGTTTCGACCGGCTGAACCAGCGACTGGCCGGGCGCGGTGAGAAAACCTTCGTAAATCCCCGTAACGCCGCAGCCGGCAGTCTGCGCCAGAAAAAATCCAGCGTGACCGCCAGGCGCCCCTTGGAGATGTGCGCTTACAGCGTAGCGGTTACTGACGAGTCAGCGCTGCCGCCCACACACTGGGAAGGTTTGCAGCAGGTCAGCGAGTGGGGCTTTCGCATTAACCCTGAAATGTCTCTCGCCAGCGGGGCCGATCAGTGCCTTGAGGCCTACGAGGCATTGATGGCCAAACGCGACAGCCTGCCTTATGAAATAGACGGCATTGTGTTCAAGGTAAATCGTCTGGATCTTCAGCAGCAGTTAGGCTTTGTCAGCCGCGCGCCGCGCTGGGCGATTGCGCAAAAGTTTCCGGCTCAGGAAGAGTTGACGGTGGTTGAAAGCGTGGAATTTCAGGTCGGCCGCACTGGCGCTATTACGCCCGTGGCGCGCTTGAAGCCGGTGTTTGTCGGTGGTGTTACGGTATCCAACGCAACCTTGCACAATATGGACGAAGTGCGGCGGTTGGATTTGCACATCGGCGACACCGTGTTTATCCGCCGCGCCGGTGACGTTATCCCGAAAGTGGTCAAAGTGGTTCAGGATAAACGGTCCGCCGATGCCGGGGTAATAGAGCTTCCGGCGCAATGCCCGGCGTGCGGTTCAGACGTTGTACAGATTGAAGGCGAAGTGATTGCCCGTTGTTCTGGTGGTCTGTTTTGCCCGGCCCAGCGCAAAGAAGCCATCCGCCATTACGCCTCACGTAAAGCCCTCGACATAGAAGGCCTGGGTGACAAGTGGGTGGACATTCTGGTGGACAGCGAAAAAGTTGAAACCATTGCCGATCTGTATCGGCTGCGCAAAGCAGACCTAATCGGGCTGGAGCGCATGGGCGACAAGTCTGCCAGTAATTTGATTGCTGCCATTGACGCCTCCCGCCAGCCGTTGTTGTGGCGGTTTCTCTACGCCCTGGGTATTCGCGAGGTGGGCGAGGCTACAGCCAAAGGCCTTGCCGGCTACTTTGGCAATCTGGAGGCGATTGCCGAAGCCGATGAAAACGCCCTGCAAGCGGTGTCCGACGTTGGGCCCATTGTGGCCGGGCACCTACACAGTTTTTTTGAGCAGCCTCATAATCAGGAAATTCTGCAGAATTTGAAGCAGGCCGGCGTCATCTGGCAAACCCAGGAAATTACCGCGGCCAGTATGCCTCTGCATGGTCAAACCTGGGTACTGACCGGCACTATGGAGCAGGTGACCCGCGACCAGGCAAAACAAAAACTGGAAGGTTTGGGTGCAAAAGTGGCCGGCAGCGTGTCGAAAAAGACGGCGTGCGTGGTGGCCGGTGAAGCGGCGGGCTCCAAACTGACCAAAGCACAGCAGTTAGGCGTTGAGGTTTTGAGTGAGCAGGGTCTACTAGACCTGCTGCGCGGGCATGGCTTAGAGGTCTGATTGCGCTTGATCGCATCAAATGACAGGGTTGTTGCTACTGGCCGTCAGACGTCAGCTTGGTAACTGCCTGAATCGGCATAAAGACGCAGATAGTCGATGCTGGTAACGATACCCATTGGCTCGCCAGCGGTATCAATAATCAGGGCTGCATCCAGCTGGTGTGCCAGCATCAGTCGCGCTAGCTGATGTGCATCGGTTTCCGGAAAAGCGGTTAAGAATGCCGGCAGCTCGATAGTTGCCAGGCTTTGATCTGCAGCCTTGCCCGGGAACTCGTTGGCCCAAGCCAACAGCCAGAGTTCGTCGACCATGCCTGCAATGATGTTGTTGCCCACCGTAACCGCTAAGTGGCGAGTTTGGTTCTCCTCCATGGCGACCAGTGCCTCCGCTAGAGTGGCTGTTGCCAGTACCGACGCTACGCCCGACACACACATAGTCGACACCGGCAAGTAGGCGCGATGTTCTATAGGTTCGCCGGCGGTACTGCGGCCATACTGCTGGGCTTTACGTTTGCCAGCCTGCACCCCGGCCTGGAATTCTGCGTCCGTTGTTTCGCTGTACTCCGGGTTTATTTTTGCGCTTTCGGCCACCTCGCTCACGTCTCCCACTCGGCGATTGCGAAATATTTCTGGCAGGCGCGTTCCTATTGGCCGGCCTGGTTCACTAACGTGGATAGACATGGGCGTTTCCCTTATTCCTGCTGTAAAACGCGCTCGACACGGAGCCTGTGTGCCAATGCATGGGGTAGGGCAGCTGGCTGGCTACACATGCGATCAGCCAGGTATTCTGCCAACAGCGGTGCGTAGGTCAGGCCCTTACTGCCCAGACCGGTGAACATCCAGGCGCCGGCATTAGTCTTCATGCTTTGCGTGGCGAAGACGCCTGCCACCGGTTGATAATCGTGGGTGGTGCAGCGAAACGCCACCCGCCCTTGTAAGTTTTCCGCCGTCACAGCCGGGTGTTCTGTGTTCAGGATGCCCGGTAGCAAGCTGTCGAGTTCTGTCAAATTTTCCTGATGGCTGGCGGTGGTTGGCAGCGGGTTGCCATCGCGTAGGTCGAATGTGGCGCCGGTTACCGCTATGCCGTCGTGCTGTGGATTTAAATAGCGTGAACCACAAATAACGGCGCTGGGCGAGGTGATTGCAGCCGCTGGTAAATGACTGACTTGCCCGCGGATGGGTTTCAGACGCAGGCGCTCGCCAGGTGCCAGCCAGGCCTGGGGTAAGAGTTCGGGGGTTTGTGCACCCGCGCAGATAACCAATTGATCGGACTCTAGATTAAGGATTTGATCGGACCCCGCCGTCGCATTGCTCTGGCGCGCACTGATTTGCCATAGGCGGTCGCTTTGGGCCATGCCTGTGACCCTGCAGTGGGGGTGCACTGTAATCAACGGGTGTTGCACCAGGGCCTGGCACAATTGCGACGGCGCCAGCCATCCGCCCTGGGGAAACCAGAGCCCGCCGCGATGAACCGTCACACCCACCAAGTCACTGGCCTGTTGCGCCGTCACCGGATACAGCACGCCGGTGGGGTAGTGATTGCGGGCCAAAAATTTATGCTGGCGTTGTTGTTCGTGGTCGTTAAAGGCTAGTTGTAACAGGCCTGTAGCGTGAAAAAAAGGCGCTTGACCGGTGCTGCTCTGGTACGTTTGAAACTGCTGATAGAAACGCTCTGCGAACAGCAGTGCAGACAGCGATAGCGCCGTTTGCGGCGAGTAGTCCACCCCCAGCTTGGCGTAAAGCGCACCCTGCCTATTGCCCGAAGCGGCCTGGCCTGGCGTCAGTGAATCCAGTATCTGTACCGACACCCCGCGCTCTGCCAGATTGCGCGCCAGGCAGGCACCGGCAATGCCGGCGCCGATAATCACCACGGAACCCGGGCGGGATGCTGGCTGTGAATCGGGTTTGTTCAGGTCGTGCCAGGCGTCGCCTTGCGGGCCGAAGTGCAGTGTCAGGCGCACTTGCCCATCCGCAAATACCAAACGGTGCAGGCCCGCCACGGCGGGTGGCCAGGCTTGCACCAGCTGTTCGCTGAATTGGGCCAGTTGCGGCCAGAGTGAGACTGCACGCTCGAGATCGTCGCGGCTAAGGGGGTGCTGCTGATGGGCAACAAAATGCAGAACGCTGCCCGGCTCAGGGCGTTGAACGATCCAATTCTGCCAACAGGTCAGAAAGTCCAGCCCGACGTCGAATTCGGCCTCGGCAAAGACCGTCTGGTGAAAGTGTGCGACTCGCTCAACGAGCTGAATCTGAACGTGCTCCGGGCTGAGCGCATCATACATCCGACTACTGGCGCCGTTTAAGTAAAGGCCACCATTTTTCAGCCAGGTTACTTCAGCATGAGCAAGGGCCGGCCCGATCATTGATCACTGGAATTAACAATCGACATGCTTTCAATCGTAACCGCCTGAAGCGGAACATCATTCATGCCCTGGCGTGACCCGGTTTGTACATTGGCAATGGCATCAATAACGCCCATACCGGAAACAACCTTGCCAAAGACCGCGTAACCAGCACTGCGCGAGTTGGGGTTAAGGAAGTCGTTATCGGTCAGGTTGACAAAAAATTGGGCGGTTGCCGAATCCGGCGCATTGGTGCGCGCCATGGCAAGGGTGCCACGCAGGTTTGGCAGGGAGCCGGTGGCCTCGTTACGGATGGGCGGCCGGGTTTCCTTGCGCTGCAGCTGTTCGGTAAACCCACCGCCTTGAATCATGAACCCTGGAATTACCCGATGAAATACGGTGTCATCATAATAACTCGAACGCACGTATTCCAGAAAATTGGCCACTGTGTCCGGTGCGACGTCTGGCCTCAACTGAAGTGTAAATTGGCCTTCGGAGGTGATGACATCCACTTTGACCAGATCCTGATTGCTGAATTCGCTGGCGCTATCATCAGCGTTAGCGGTGCCCACCAGAGCGCAGGTTGCGGTCAGAACGGAAAAGCAAAATGCAGGAAAAAAACGTTTTACAGCGGGCATGCTCTGGCTACCTTTGCAGATTGCGATTAAAAAATGTGATTTAAAGCACGGCAGAGAAGCGGAACAGGCTATTAACGCTTCAGGCGCTGGCCAGAATAGTACTGGATGACACTGCCGTATGCTGGCCACCAGCGCCGTAGAGTTTTTGCCGGCTGCTAGCACCGCGAACTATATCACTTAATCTGGCCAGGCGTTTTTGCATGTGGGCCATTACCCGGCCGTTGTTCTGGTTTAGTTGCTGGCACTGGGTCAGTGCCTGATCGGCCTGTTGCCAAAGCTGGTGAAGCTCGGTCAAGCCAGCAGCGGCAATAAAGCGGGAAGGATTGCCGCTCTCAGGACGAAAGCCCATAGCAACCAAAGCGTGAATCTTGAGCTTGGCGCGTTCGCGAATTTGCTCCAGCTGGGCGTTCTTTTCGTCAGTCAGTGCCTGCAACTGTTTCATGTCAGAGGTGGACAGCAGTTCTTTTTCATCGCGCAAAAGATCCGCCATAGCAGACAACTGGCGGATATCCTGCGCAAGAAGGTGTTTCAGATCATCAATAGCGGCCATAATTTATTCACCCGAATATGCTTTTATCCATATCAAGCATTTTCTGGGCCAATTGTTGAGCGTCTACCTTGTAACTGCCATCTTCCAGGGCGCTGCGAATCTGAGAGATCCGCTCATCGTCCATTTCCGGGAAGTCGCCCAGTTTCTGCTCTAGCTGTTTAAGATCGCGGGCCTGAGTGCTCAAATTAACATTCTCACCGCGGGCCTGCGTGCTTTGGGCTGCGGCCTTCTCTGCCGTTGCGGTTTTGGCCGCGTTGCCGGCTTTATCGGCGGTGGGGCGCTGGGTGTTGATTTGGCTTTGGTTGATTCCATTGAAGTCAACGGACATGTTGGTACCTGCTGTATTGGGTGCTGCGCCGGTCGAGGCGCAAAATATGGCCTATGACTGAGTAACGGCGGCGGTCAAAAAAGCTTTAACATATTTTTACAAAAAAATGGCCGGCTAGTTTTTGCCGCTGGTGTTTTGGCGGCAAGGGCTTCTGTGGTGTAACGGCAAGGATGTGCCGAAAAGTGCAGAAAAAGCGCCGCCTGGCTTTCCGTTGGCTTCTTACATCGGAATCAGCACCTGGCCAGGCGCGGTCACCCGCCCTTTGATGGTTCGTGAAGACTGCAGGTTTTCCACCAACACCTGCTCACCAATCGCCGCATTGGCCAGGGCCTTTCCGCGCGAACGCACGGTGAAAGAACCGCTGCTGGCGGTGATCATAACATGGTCGCCACGCTCCACGGCATCGGGTGCCGCAAGTAGATTCGGGGTAATCAGCGAGCCACTGTTAATGGGCCGGCGAACTTCCATGCCGATGATTGATTGCGCTTCGACAATGGTCCCACGGCGGCTGGCATTCACCACAACGGTCCGCTGGCTTAACATATCGGCGCGAAGGCGCTCGCCGCGGGCGAGTGGGCGGCTAGCCACCAAAGCCGGTCCGCGAATGTCTACGGTAGCACCCAGATACATGCGCCATGGTCGCTCGCCGCTGCACTCGATTAACATAGAGGGCTGGCCGGACTTCCAGGGATCACCGTTGAAATGAACGTTCAGCGGACCACTGCAGGCAGCCAATGACAATCTGGGGTCGGGTTTTGCGCTTTCATAGCTGACTTCATAGCCTGCAGCGGCCTGTTCTGTGGCAAACTGTTGCAAAAACAGATTAGCCGCAGTGTGAATGTCATGTGCGGTAGAGTTTGCCAGCGCAAACGAGCTTAGGCATAGGCCGAGCAGGGCAATGACAAGAGTGTGTTTGCGCATAATATAAAAGCGTCCTGTTTTGCCGGTGTGTTGGTAAAGCCTGCTGTGCTGCGCAAAAATAATTCCGGTGGCATCACGATTTGCGGGCACTGGCCGTTAAACCTGACATGCGATAGCGATATTTTGGCGCATGTCAGAAAAATTGCTCTTTCAAGACTCTTAAGAAAGCAAAAACTGTGCCGGTTAGCCCGGCCGTCGGGAGAAAGAACTATGGCAGGTGTATTGGACAGCGTGAACCAGCGTACGCAGATGGTCGGGAAAAACCGGCTGGAGTTGCTATTGTTTCGGCTCCGCGGGCGCCAGGTGTATGGCATTAACGTGTTTAAGGTAAAAGAGGTGTTGCAGTGCCCTAAGCTGTTCAGCATTCCCAGCAGCCTACCGGTGGTTCGCGGCGTGGCGTACACACGCGGCGCGACTATTCCGATTATTGATCTGGCGATGGCGATTGGCATGCCGGCCATCCCTCAAGAAGATCTGGCCACCAGTTTTGTGATCATTACCGAGTACAATCGCAAAACCCAAGGCTTTCTGGTGAGTGGCGTGGAAGGCATTGTGAATATGAACTGGGAAGATATTCTGCCACCGCCTAAAGGCGCAGGCCGCGATGTGTACCTGACAGCCGTCACCAAAATTGACGACAAGCTGGTTGAAATCATTGATGTAGAGAAAGTTCTTTCGGAAGTGGCTCCACTGAAGGAAGACGTTGGTGAAGGTGTTCTCAGCCGCAGTGCCGAGAGGGTTCAAGGCCATCTTCCGGTGTTGGTGGTGGACGACTCGAATGTGGCCCGGCGGCAGATCGAGCGTTGCCTGAAAGCCATAGGCATGGACGCTGTTATCCACAATGACGGCAAGCAGGCTCTGGACTATCTGGTGGAGATCACCGCCGACGGCTCCAAAGCGACAGATCATCATTCGATGATGATTTCCGACGTTGAAATGCCTGAAATGGACGGCTATACACTGGTTGCGCGTTGTAAGGAAAATCCGCTGATCAGCGAGCTGTATATTATGCTGCATACGTCCCTGAGCGGGGTGTTTAACAAAGCGATGGTTCAGAAAGTGGGGGCGGACGATTTTATGGCGAAATTCAGTCCGGACGAACTGGCCGAGCGGGTTATGGATATTATTGATGGAAAATAAACGTGTTACGTCACAGGCCATTAGAATCGAGAACGCATGAAATCTGAAATTACTCATCAGGAATACGCGGCGTTCAAAACCTTTCTGCAGGACGCATCCGGCATTCTGCTGGGTGACAATAAACAGTATCTGGTGAAAAGCCGGCTACGCCGGATTTTGGAAGACAATCAGCTTGTCTCTCTTGGGGAGTTACTTGATCGCCTGAAGCGTCCGGGCCGCAATAATCTGAGCGAGGTGGTTATAGACGCTATGACCACCAACGAAACTCTATGGTTTCGGGATAATCATCCGTTCCGCATTTTGCAGGATATTTTGTTGCCTGAGTTTGCTGACCGTAAGATGCCGCAGCCGTTACGCATCTGGTCGGCGGCCTGCTCTACCGGGCAGGAACCGTATTCCACTGCAATGGTGATCGAAGAGTATCGCCGCTTGCGGCCGGGGCGCCTGCGTGACGTGAAGATTGTCGCCACCGACATTTCCAAAACGGTGCTGGATGCGGCGCGTCGTGGCGAATATGAAACTATTGCTATTGGTCGGGGCTTGTCGCCGGAGCGGCAAAAACAGTTTTTTACCGCTGCTGCCAACGGCCGTTGGCAGATCAAACCACAGATAAAAGCGATGGTGGAGTATAAGGAAATCAACTTATTAGAGCGGTATCTTCTAGGCAAGTTTGATATCGCCATGTGCCGCAACGTGCTGATCTATTTCTCCGCGGAGCACAAGCGCGACATTCTTACCCGTATTCACGCGTCCTTGAACCCAGGCGGCTATCTTATACTGGGTGCATCGGAATCCCTCACCGGATTAGCGGACCTGTACGAAATGGTCCAGTGCAGTCCGGGTATTATCTACCGAAAAAAATAAACTATGCCATTGAATGTCTGGGTGTTAATCGCGGCGCAAGCGATGGCCATGTGTACGGCGCCATTTATTGTGTTTATTGGCAGTATTCAGGGCCGGGCGCTGGCCGGGAGCCCTGAATACGCGACCTTGCCGGTTGCGCTCGTGGTGGTGGGTACGGTGTTGTCCATCAAGCCCGCCACCTGGCTTATGGCTCGCGTCGGGCGCAAGCCCGTGATGCTTTTGGGCACGGTTATGGGCACGGTTGCTGCTGGAGTGGGTGCGCTGGCTTCCTGGCAAGGTGCTTTTGCCCTTTTGTGTCTAGCGGCGGTACTTGGCGGCAGCGGGCTTGCGGTGGTGCATCAGTACCGCTTCGCCGCTATGGAATCTGTTCCCCCAAAACTGGCCAGCACTGCAGCGGCCCGCGTTCTGTTAGGTGGATTGGTTGCGGCCTGGGTCGGTCCGGAAATTGCCTCGATTGGTGGTGACGATCCGCTGCACCCGTTTCTGACCAGCTGGCTGGGACTGGCAGCGGTTCAGCTTGCGGCCATGATCATATTGGTGCTCGGTTACCGCAGCAGTGGCGAACTACCGCGACCGGTGCATGAAGGCGGTGGTCGGCCGATGCGTGAAATTCTTGCAAATCCGGTGATATGGGTTGCTATTAGCGCTGCTGCGGTGGGTTACGCGACTATGAGCTTCATTATGACGGCAACGCCCTTAAGCATGACCGAAATTGCAGGGCACCCCCTGAATGATGCCAAGCGTGTTATACAGTTGCACATTATGGCTATGTACTTGCCATCCCTAATAAGCGGCTGGTTGATTCGAGTGGTAGGCATAGGGCGCATGATGTTAGCGGGTATGGTTGCCTATCTGATCTGCATTGCCCTGGCGGTCAGCGGCGTCAGCTTTCATCATTACTTGGGTGCATTGATTTTACTGGGGATAGGCTGGAATTTTTTATTCGTGGGTGGTACCAGTTTGTTGCCGCAAGGCTATAGCGACTCCGAGCGTTTCCGCGTTCAGGGCCTGAATGACATGATGGTTTTTGGCTTTCAGGCCGTTGCGTCCATGTCAGCCGGTCTGGCCTTAAGCTCCCTCGGCTGGGCCGGCCTGTTGCTGCTTGCGATCCCACTTTTACTGTTGCACTCTGGGCTTATGCTTTTTTGGTACTTGCGCAGCAATTCAACGGTCACGCAACCGCACTGATACGGCTACTCTTCGCTAACTATCTACCCATATCCGCAAGGAGTGACCATTACCATGTACGACTTACGCAAACTCATTATCGCACCGCTGTTATTGATGGTGGGTGCCTGCACCGGCGTGCCTGAGGGTATCCAGCCGGTAAACAGCTTTGATACCGAACGTTATCTGGGTACCTGGTACGAAATTGCCCGGCTTGATCATTCTTTCGAGCAAGGTTTAAGCCGGGTAACTGCCAAGTATGAAAAGCAGGACGACGGAAGCCTGAAAGTGATCAACCGCGGTTACAATGACGAAAAAAGCGAATGGAAAGAAGCTGAGGGTCGGGCGGTCTTCGTAAATGAAGACACAGACGGCCACCTGAAAGTGTCCTTCTTCGGCCCCTTCTATGCGTCGTACGTTATTTTTGAGCTGGATGACCAATACCAGCAGGCCTACATCACCAGCTACAATCGGGATTATTTGTGGTTTCTGTCACGCAGCCCGACGGTTAGCGATGAGGCCATGGCCGAGTTCAGAAAAACAGCCCTGGCCGCAGGATTCGATCTGCAAGAGCTGATCTTGGTGGATCACAGCGCTGTTAATTAACTTGCTTGCTCAACAGGCAAGTGGCCGGTTTTTACCCAAATAATCGTCTCTTGATCGACAAAAGGATGATGTTGGCTCAGATGAGGGCTTCTAATCCAGGTTTCCTGGGGATACCGCCCGTTCTCGTCACAAAACTCTCCTGAAATAACATAGATTTCTTCCCCACCAAAATGCCGGTGGGGCTGGAAGCGTTCGTTAGCCGGCCATTTCACCAGTGCCACATGCTCGTGCTCGAATTCGTGCAGGGGCATGACTTCCAGCCCACCGATTCCGGGAAGCCAGGGAGTTTTCCGGGTATTGATTCGCACCGGAGTGCGGTCGCGCTTGTCGAACTGATGCAATTTTACCAACAGGGTGCAGCCAGGCTCGCTAAAAGGCGCGTGACCCGTGCCCGGCGGATTGCGCAGATAGGTACCTGCCGGGTAATCGCCGGTTTCATCCGAAAACACGCCTTCGAGCACCAGTATTTCCTCGCCCA
The DNA here is from genome assembly GCF_002563815.1 of Marinobacter sp. LV10R520-4. NCBI lineage: Bacteria > Pseudomonadati > Pseudomonadota > Gammaproteobacteria > Pseudomonadales > Marinobacteraceae > Marinobacter > Marinobacter sp. LV10R520-4. Next base: position 3,501,887 of record NZ_PDJM01000001.1, read on the forward strand.
GTGGGTGCTCATGGCGGCTGAACGACGCACCGGGCTTATAGCGAACAATACTGGTAGCGTGGCCGCGCTCCGCCTCTTCTCTGGCCAATGGCTTTCTGTCCACACCACCTGAGGGGCTGGCAAGCCATTCCTGTTCACCGGTATGAACTACAACCCGGCTGGCAAAATCCATATTTAGCATTGTTGACCTCTTTACTGGTGAAAACGTGATTTTTAAATACGCTGCCCGGCTATGAATGGATGGCTGGGTTTCATGCCTACTTAATCAACCGCTGCACATCTTTGAAGGCCGCGTTTTTACAGTGTCGCATCCACTCGAACGCGACCATTTCAACGGTAACTATGTTTGCGCCGCAAGCGCTGAGCCGGTCAATGGCGACATCCCGATCAAATTCTTTACGCGACCCTGTAGCATCTGCCACAACCCAGAGCGAGTAGCCGGCATCCATCAGGCTAAGTGCCGTTTGCATCATGCACACATGGGCTTCGCAGCCGGCAATAATAATATGTGGCCGGCACCGGCCTTCCGGTAGCGCCTCGAGCAGGCCATCTGAGCAGGCATCGAAGTGGTGTTTGGCCAGGGTAAGGTGGCAAAGCTCCTTAACCGTTTCCAGGTTTGGCCCCAGTTTTTCTGGCAACTGTTCCGTGGCTAAAACCGGCACGTTCAACAGGCCAGCAATCTTAGCGAGCGTGACACACTGGCTGACGACATCCTGCCCGTTGGCAATTGCTGGCATCAGCTTTTCCTGAAGATCGATTAGCAACAGGGTCGAGTGTTCAGATCGCATCAACATTAGTTATTCGCCTCGAAGTTTTGCGGCTTTTGGTTTCAAGGTAGTTGCCAAGCGCCGATAAAACCATTAAAGTCTGCGCCCTCGAATCGGTGATCATCTTGCTGATTCGACTCTGTTTTAGGAGAGGTGGCCGAGTGGCTGAAGGCGCACGCCTGGAAAGTGTGTAAACGTTAATAGCGTTTCGAGGGTTCGAATCCCTCTCTCTCCGCCATATTAAACCCCTGATTTTCTTAAATAAATTCAGGGGTTTTTTTTTGTTTGGGCCTAATTTGGGCCTAAGTTGAGATTTCACTGTCCGCTACTGTCCACAATAAAACCAAGTTGTTGAGAGATTTTTGCTGCCATTTTTGGTGAGTCGTCCGGAATCCATTTAGCGTAGTGCTTTTTCACCATGCTGGTGTCAGAGTGGCCCAGCTGCCTCGAAATCCATTCCAAACTCACATAATTCGACCTAATTACGCATAAGAGTCAGCCATCTTTAGCAGCCTATAGGGCATAGGCGGTGTCCGGGCTGCGACTGTGAGGAACCGCGGAAGCATGGCTTTGAGATCGTAGCGCCGATTGAAGCGGTATTCGAACTCAGCGAGGTAGCGAGGGGCATGCTGCTCCCGGATAGCGTGGTAAGTGCCAGTGATCGCGTTCTTAACGTTGCCGAGCAGGGTGTTGACCCAGTTGAACTCAGGATTTTCCACGCTGGCACGACCGCCTCCGGTGATGTGGCGCTCGTGGACGCAGGTGGCCGTGTCAAAGGCCCGGAAACAGTTGAGACCATCGCTGACAACGTGGCTTCCGGGCGCAATGGCCTGTTGGCTATAGCGACGCACCTCGGCCAGGGTAAAGCCACTCACACGGCGAAGCTGAACCCGCATCGGGTGGCCCTCGCTATTAGTTTGTACCGCAGCGACAAAGGGGAATTTATGCTCGGCACCACGACCTGGTTTTCCTGACCGTTAGCCGCCCAGATAGGCGTCATCAATCTCGATGCGGCCGCTGAGCCTCTCTCCCTGGTTGCGATCGTACATGACCTGCAGCACCTTGTGTTTGAGCTTCCAGGCCGTGTTATAAGTGACACCGAGATCCCGAGACAGCTGCAATGCCGAGAGACCGCTCTTACGCTGGGTCAGCAGATAAATGGCCAGGAACCAGGTGGTCAACGGCAGGTGAGTCGCATGAAAGAGAGTGCCGGCGGTCAGTGACGTCTGATGATGACAGCGATGGCACTGGTAATGCCCCCTCGATAGCCGGCAGCCGGTAGCATTGCCGCAGTCAGGGCACACAAATCCCTTGGGCCAGCGGTGCTGAAAAAGGGCTTCCTGGCACTGTGCTTCTGTGCCGTATTGCTTGAGAAAAGCCGGCAACGACAGGCCGGGCTGGAACTGAATTGGGTTACGTGCCATGAGATTGCCTCCTGTACTGTATATAATCAGTGTATGCCAAAATGGCGGCAGCGTGGCTGATTAACGTGAGTAATCAGAAAACTCTTTGGCCTGCTATGGATTCTTTTGTAGAAAAAATAGTAGATTACGGATTAAGTGTAAAAAAAGTGTGTTGAGTGTAAAAAAAGTGGGCTTACAGGGCAGGCAAGCATAAACATGCAATTTTGATTTTGTGTTTATGCACCCGTTCATGGATGGCGATGGTCACCTGTCGCGATCTCTGTAGCATTGCATCGCAAATAATCAGTCAGGCTCGATATCACCATCGCTTTTCAAGTGACCAGTGATCGTATGTCTCATCATGACCTTGCTGAAATAGAACTCTGCCTTGCCCGCATAGTCATATCAGATGGGCAGAACACCGCCTGCGTGCCCTGAGCACCTTTGCGCCGCATTCAACCCTGGATTGGAGCTTCCGAATGAAAAAGTACCTGGCACTTTCTGCTCTTTTCATCGCATTGCCCAGCTACGCACAATTAGCCCCCCAGCAAGGAATCAGTGGTGAAATCTCATTGAATGCGGGTGTTACGTCCTCAACCTCCAATTTTAATACCGAAGGTGACGCAACAATCAATTCGCTGGAAAACAAGGCACAAAGTGAGTCACAAAGCCTGATAGCACCGCTCGGAAACATCGCTTATACCTTTGGCAAGCAACTCAGGCAGCAGATTTATTTTGGTACCTCAAGAGAAGATATCGCGGTGGGAACCTTGGCGATGGAGCTGGGTTATAAACATGAGCTCAGCTCGGGCACTGTTGTGGATGTGTCCTTTTTACCAACGGTGGTATCCGGAGAAACCTGGCGAAACCCATATCAGCTCAACACCGCTCGAAGGGAGACCGACATCACAGGCAATGCCTACCGCCTGAAGCTTGAGAGCATCTCAGGTTCCAACTTCAGTCTGGATCTTGCCTACGCCACCACAGATGTTGAAGACGACCTCAACGCCGGCACTGACCTGGCGCGCGATGCTGAAAGCTACTATGCCAAAGGCGGTTATCGCTTCACCGTAGCGCCCACCAGCTTTCTGACACCTTCGGTCACTTACATTCAACATGATGCCGATGGTAGTGCAAACTCGTTCGACTCTTATGGCGCCGATATCAGCTGGTTTAATATTCTGGGCAAACACAGCCTGGTGTTAACTGCGGGTTACGCCAGGCGAGATTATGACAGTGCGAGCACACTGTTCAATAAAACGCGATCAGATGATGAGTTTAGCCTGTTTGCGGCTTACGAATACCCGGACTTCATAGAGTGGAAGGATTGGTCGTTTATTTCTTTTGCCGGCTATGGCGACACCCAATCCAACCTCATCTTTTACGATGAATCGTCTTACCTGCTTGCAGTTGGTTTGAACTACAAGTTCTAGTCAGGCTGACTCGTGAAAGACCATCCCCTCGGAATTTCATTGGCGCCGTGCCTTTAAAGTATTGAAAGATTTGATCATATTTAAAGAATGCCTCTGGCACACACGCCATTGAAACAAAACTGTCATGATCATGACCTATGCTCAGCGTGAACGTTTCGAGAGGTAGTTCACGTTATGCGTCTTACGGTCCGTCAGCGCTTAGTAGTGTTTTCTGGGTTTTGTTTAATCGCTCTTGCCGGTCTGACATGGCTTTCTATGTCAGTAGTGCGGGAGGCTGAGGAGGCGACGGATCGACTCGTGCGAGAGCAGATGTCGGATGTTTGGCTGCTCACCGATCTGGATCGCAGCCACCGCCAGCTCAAAGATCTTTCCTACAAAATTAAAGCCCAATTGTTGCTGTGGGATGAGATCAACGCACAGTTTGAAGAAACTTCGGCAGCGATAAAGGCGCAATGGCAGTCAGCTCTTGAGAACCCGCGCCTGCAAAGTTGGGCTGAGAAGAACATGGCGGCCCATCAGGCCGTTTTAAGTCTGCTTGTGGCTCTGAAAAAACCTATCGACGAAGCCAGTTATTATTCGGCCGGTAAAGTGGTGGACTTTCAGCTTTATCAGGCCCTTGATCCCATGCTTGACGATATTGATGCCCGGCGCTCGGTTGGCCGCCAACAGGCGGAGGCAGGGTCGGCCGCGCTGGTCGAATTTCTCGACCAGCAACAGCACTTCCTGGTTGCAGGCTCCCTTATTGTTTTGCTTGGCGTCCTGCTATTGACGTACTGGCTCCGCCGCACGGTGACCACAAGGCTTCAGTTGATTGCGGAACGCCTCCGGTCCATGGAAGCCGCTTCAGACCTTTCCACTCCGCTGCCGATTTCGGGGCGTGATGAAGTAACGGCTGTGGCATTGGCAATCAACGGTTTGATCGAAAAGTTCAAACTGTTCGTGGGTGACGTCACCGACGCTGCGGCCGCCCTACAACAGCGTTCAGCCAATTTGGATGAGCAGGCTGATGCAGTGCAGGCATCTTCGCTACATAACACTCGCCAGATCCACGATGTGGTTTCATCAATGAGTGCTATTACCAAGAGCGCAAGCCGGATTGAGCAATCAGCACAGCATTCCCGAACGCAGGTTACTGGCGCTGTGGAAGGCAACGATGATGTTCAGAACCAGCTGCGCGAGAGTGAGCGTGCCGCTGAACACGCGATTGAGGTTATCAATCGCGTGGCAGGAGCGATTGAGGCGCTTCACGGTTCCAGTAAAAAGATCGAACAGGTGATTGACGTGATCGCGGGCATCGCCGAGCAGACCAACCTGCTGGCCCTGAACGCAGCCATCGAGGCGGCTCGCGCCGGAGAGCAGGGTCGGGGGTTCGCCGTTGTGGCCGATGAAGTACGAAGCCTGTCCCGCCGCACCGGTGACTCCACCAATCAGGTGCGTCAGTGGGTTGGCGAACTGGTAGCCCAGGTTAAAAGTGCTAACGGCTTACTGGATGAGACCCGGGCAGCCGGTGGCACTAACCGGGAGACGCTGGGAACACTCAAGACCCACCTGGTGGCACTTAAGCAAACCTTTGATGATCTCAGCCATTTTACCACTGAGGTAGACGAGGCAATTCACGTTCAACGGGATGAGATTGGCCGGGTAGGGCGGCGCGCGGATGCGCTGGGAGAAAGCTCTCAGGGCCTGGAGCAGCATATCGGTCACACGAAGACGGTGAGCGATCAGTTGCGTGGGCAGTCAGAATCGCTGCGAGCCCTGATTGGTCGTTTCCAGATTCAGGAGGCATAAGTCAGAATGACAGCCGGTGACCAAGCGAGAGAGTTACAGCGCATTATTGATCAGCAGCTGATTTCAACGATGTTTCAACCCATTGTTGACTGCCAGAAAGGAACCGTTCTTGGCTATGAGGTACTTAGCCGGGGACCTTCAGACAGCCCCCTCCATGGGGCTCCTGCATTGTTTCAGGCAGGAGAGCAATGCGGGCAGGTGATTAGCCTGGAGCAGGCATGTCTGCTGGAGGCCGGGCAAAGCTGCATTCGTCACGGAGTCAGTTACCTGGTTTTCGTGAATGTTTCACCGGGGCTGCTGCTACCCACAGAGTTTTCAGAGGATCGCTTAGAGTCTTTGTTGACGACGAACGGTCTCAAGCCGGAAAACGTCGTTATTGAACTATCCGAACGTTATCCGGCGGATAACCCGGAGGCGTTAAAGGCTCGATTGATTGCATTGAAGAAACGGGGTTTCCGGGTTGCAATAGACGACCTGGGCACGGGTTATTCCGGGTTAAAACTCTGGTCTGAAATCCAGCCGGATTTTGTCAAAATTGACCGGCATTTTATACGCGATGTTGATCGAGACTTGGTGAAAAAAGAGTTCGTTCGGTCCGTCATCAACCTCTGTGAGCGGCTGGGGTGCCGGCTGATTGCAGAAGGCGTGGAGACGGTTGCTGAGCTGACGCTGCTGCGCTCAATGGGAATTCATCTGATTCAGGGCTTCCTGTTGGGGCGCCCCAATCCGTTTCCTACTGCCGAATTGTCAGCACTGGACAAGCCGTTGCCCGTCGGCGGGGGCCAGGCGACCTCCGATGCGGGATATCTCGGGCGCTACATCGTGCCACTTGCTCCAACGGCGTCACTGGGCGAGGCCTGGCAGGTCCTGCAATCTTCGCCCTCCATATTTGCGTTGCCCGTGGTGGACAATGACCGGCCTCTCGGTTTGCTGCATAAGTGGCGTGTGATGGAAGTGTTCAGCTCTACCTATGGCCGTGCACTTAATGAGACAAAGCCGGTGTCGAGTTTGACCGCCTACGATGCGCTTGTCGTGGAGCATGACGAATCTTTGGAAGCCGTAAGTCAGTCGCTTTTAGAGGACGACCTTCATTATCTCAAGCAGCATTTCATCGTAACCAGGAATGGCCTGTACATAGGGTTGGGTTCAACCCGGTCTCTGCTTCGTTTGATGACCCGGAGCCGGGTGGAGCAGGCAAGACATGCCAATCCTCTTACTCAGTTGCCGGGGAATGTTCTGATTCAGCAGGAAGCCGTTCGCCGGCTTCAGCAAAACAATCCGTTCACCTGCATTTACTTCGACATTGACCACTTTAAGCCTTTCAATGACTTGCTGGGCTATAGCAAAGGTGATGAGGTCATCTTGTCGTTGGCACGACAACTGTGTGCGGTTTTCAATGGGGATAATGAGTGGGTCGGTCATATTGGCGGGGATGATTTTGTGGTGTTCAGCGACCGACTTGAAATCCGAAAGCGCTGCAAAGAAGTGCAACAGCTTTTTGCTTTAGAGGCAGCGACGCGTTATCCGGAAGCGATACGTCAGGCGGGTTTCATAACCGGTGAAGATCGTGATGGCCAGCCAAGGCAGTTCCCCCTGGTGGCTCTCTCGGCAGGAATCGTTGTTGCAGATAGCAGGGCATTTGGTTCCGCGGCAGATCTGGCAGCGACCGCAGCGGTTGCCAAGTCCAAAGCCAAGAAAGCAATAAGCGGGATCCAGATTGTAAGTAATATTGCGTCTCTAAACGAGACGCCTGATGAACGCAAATTGGCTCTTTTAGACTGACCTGGTTTGCACGGCCCGCCTGGCTTTAGTGCCACAGCCGGGCGTTTCTATACCGAGTCAACGGTAGCCAATAATCTGATCGGCGAGGGCTGTCAGTTCGGCTGCAACCAGATCCGGAAGGGGCACACCAGGCGCTGTCAGAATAGCGTTGTGAGGGCGCGTTAAAAACGCACCACGGCAGCCCGCTGCCTGAGCGCCTATGGTGTCCCAAAGGTGGCAGGCGACCAGGCAAAGGTCTGAGGTCTCGACAGACAAAGCATTGGCGACCAGGCGATAGGTTTCAGGGGCGGGTTTAAATTTACCCGTCTCCTCGATGTTGAAGGTTCGCTCAAAAAAGTGGCTTAATCCAGCCTTTTCCAGCGGGGTGGGCGAAGCGCCGCTGGCCGAGTTGGTCAGGGTTACCAGTCTGAAACCTGCATCGCGCAACCGGATAAGAGCTGGAATAGCGTCCGGATGTGCCGGCATTGTACTCATCCGCTTTTTCAGCTCCGCAATATCGTCATCCCCGATGTCCACTTGGTGAATGTCGGCGGTCATCCGCAGTGCGCCAACGCCAAGCTCCCCAAAGGGTGTATAAAGACCGGATAAAGTCATTGTCTGTGAATACAGAACCAATGCTGAAAACCACTCTCTCAGCACCTGCCGGTCGCCGAACACGCGATGAAATAAAGGCTCCAGGGTGGTTATATCGAGAAGTGTTTCATTCACATCAAACACGATAATGGATGGAAACTTCTTGTCGGGCATGAGCATTCTCTTTTGGGTTGCAGTATTAATCGCGGAGACTAGACATCAGTTCATGGCCAGTCGGGCATCTGTGCGTTTACAGCTTAAGAATTCAGACGTTGCCAACCACTCGGGATCCGGGTAATAGGTAAACAGATACTGGTTTTCTTTCAGGCTATCGATCAGTTTGATGGCCACTTCCTGGCGAACCGCAGGGCAGCCGTGGCTGCGCCCCAGGCGCCCGGTTTGTTCTATGAAGTTCTCGCTGACGTAGTCGGCACCGTGAATCACGATGGCCCGCTGGTAGGCCAGATCGTTTACACCTGCCTCCAATCCTTTCAGGCGCAATGAGTAGCCGTTGCGGCCGTGATAACTGTTGAGCGTGCGAAACAGGCCAATACTGGATTGATAGCTTTCCGGAATGTTCGAAAATGACTCGGCCTCGGCATTGCCGGAGCCCCGGCCATGGGACACTAGTTCTTTAAATAGCAGTTTCTGGCGTTTCAGGTCAAACACCCAAAGCCGCTGCTCGGTGGATGGCAATGAAAAATCGATGACGGCAAGTCTCTCGGCATCGGGTTGGGCGCAGGCCAGCGCACGTGCCGCCAAGCGCAAGACTTGTGGATTGGCTTTTGGTGCCAGCCTTGCCAGTGTGTTGTTGAGGCGAGTTTGCTGGGCTGAAGGCGTTGCGCTATTAGAAGTTGCGGTATTAACGGTCGCGTTTTTTGCTGGTTTGTCGGAGTTGGCGGCCATCGCATTGTGGCCACCCAGAATTATTTGACTACAAAAAGCTGCGCCGAGCAGCCATCGGTTTAAACGTATCATCGGCATCCAGAAAATCCGTATTAAAGGCAGGACCTTACCTGACGTTGGACTGTCTTACTGGTAATGGCGGATCATGCTGTCATTATAAAAGCGGATCATCCGGTTTTCCGCTAGGACCATTATTATAACGATAGAAGCTGAAATAGCCAGATTTCCGCTGGCACATGGAGGAACTGTATGCTGAGGCGCCATGCGCTAAGCTGCGTTTTGTTGATGTTTATATTTTGGCTGGGCGTTGCTTACCAAAGCCTGGCTTCTCAGGAAAACGGCGAGCCAGACGAAGATTTCGTGGCTTACCTATCGTTTGAAACTGAGGATTTGCGCGCTTTTTACGCGGCCAGAGACGGTCGGCTTGTGTGGCAGCACAGTGAATCGGTTGCGGCTTTTGCGGCTGCACTCAATACCCTACAAAGTGATGGTCTGAATGTAGCCGACTACCAACCCGGCGCCATTATGGCGCGTTATCGTCAACTGCAGACACCTTACACAACAGCCAGTGACCGCCTGCGCTTTGAGCTGTCGCTGAGCCGAATCCTGTTGACCGCGTTGACGCACCTGCAGCGCGGCAAAGTGGACCCATACCAGATAGATCCTCAGTGGGAAATACCGATTATGGCGCGCCCTCTGGATTATCCGGGAATTTCCGAGGCGGTAGATGCGCAGCGTTTTGAACAGGCGTTTTCCCTGGCACGGCCTTACCCGGCGCCTTACCAGCGCCTGCGTGCAGGGTTGGCATACTATCGCAACATCCAGATGGAAGGCGGCTGGCCGCAGTTGCCGCAACGACGTCAGTCACTAAGGCCGGGGGATGTCGACGCCGACGTCCCTCTGCTGCGCCAGCGATTGGCGATGATAGGGGGCGCGGACTTACAAAACGACATGCCTGCTGGCAAGCCCGAAGAACAGACTGCGAATCTTCTTGGATACGATGAAGCCCTGGTAGAGGCCGTGCGTCTTTTTCAGCAGCATCACTTGCTGGAGACAGACGGTATAGTGGGTCAGCAAACACGAGACGCTTTGAATGTGACTGTAGGCGAGCGTATTGACCAGATTCGAGCCAATATGGAACGTGCCCGCTGGTTGTTACACGGTGAAGCCAGCTCTTTTATTCTGGTGGACATTGCCGGTTATCGCATCAGCTACTTTCGCCCTAGCGGCGAAATCTGGCGTTCGCGGATTGTGGTTGGCCAACCTTACCGCAGCACGCCGTCGCTGCGCTCTGAAATTACCCATCTGACCGTTAACCCGACCTGGACGGTGCCGCCGACCATTTATCGGGAAGATTCATTGCCAAAAATTCGCGACGACATTGATTATCTGTATCGCCAGAATATGAGCGTGCTTGACCTCCGGGGGCAGCGCCTGGATCCGCAACAGATCGACTGGTGGAATCCCGGTAGCATTATGCTGCGCCAGGGCCCGGGCCCGATGAACGCGCTCGGGCAATTGGTTCTGCGTTTCCCCAACAACCACCTGGTGTATTTGCACGATACGCCTGCGCAGGCGCTGTTCGGGCGCCAGCAGCGGGCGTTCAGCTCCGGTTGCATTCGGGTCCAAGGCATAGCGGAGTTGGCACAACTGCTGTTTGACGACACCGACACGGCTGCGGATGTGAACGCATTAATAGCGACTGGAGACACTCGCAACATTAACTTGCGGCGCACGATGCCGGTCATACTGCATTATTGGACGGTACACCCGGGCGAAGACGGCGAGCTGGTGTTCCGCCCGGATATTTATCAAAAAGATGCCAGACTGCAGAAAGCGCTCGACCAGCCTTTGGAATCACAGGGCTGGTTCGAGTTTAATCATTGGACGCCAGGTGAGTCCGAATCAGGTCCGCCAGCTGACGTGCCGGTTCCGATGGCCGGCCAATAGAGCGATGCAGGGCGATTTCAACGGATTGTAATGCCGGCATGCCGCTGCGCTCGTCAATCACCCGCAGTTGGTCAGTTAGCATATTGCGGGTCACCACAACCACCGCCAAACCAGCCACGACAACCGGTAAAAGTCCGGTCATGGACTGGCTGGAGTAGGCCATACGCCAGCTCCGGCCCGCCGAGGCCAGCGACGCTTCAGCAACATCACGAAACACGTCTGCGCCGGGCGAATAAAGCGCCAGCGGTATCGGGTCGGCCAGTGATGGTTGCGCGGTGGCGCCAACGGCCCATACCAGCGGTTCGCAGCGAATCACCTCACCGCCCGGTGAGCGCACCTGGCGCGTCACCACGGCCATATCCAGGTCGCCGTCTTGCACTTGCTTCACCAGATCGACGCTAGAGCGACAAATAACCTGTAATTGAATCGCCGGATACCGCTGACTGAAGTGCGATAACACAGACGTCAGCAGAAAAGCGTAATCCTCGGGAATACCCAGGCTCAGCTCGCCGGAGATCTGTCGGCGCTGCACGTCGTCTACCGCTTCGCTGTTCAACGCCAGCATTTTTCGTGCGTAACCCACCAGCTTTTGCCCCTCTGCTGTCAGGCGAATTTTACGCCCTGCGGGTTCGTGCAGGGCAACGTCCAGTGATGCCTCCAGCCTTCGCAGTTGCATGCTCACAGCCGATTGTGTGTAAGCCAGGCGTTCAGCCGCCGCGGTTATGCTGCCGGCGTCGGCAATCGCAACCAGCGTGTGCAACATGTTCAAATCCAGAATGCGCCGTCTCAATTCATCAATTCCTGTTAGGTCATCAATCAAAAAATGTCGATTTTGTGATGTATTGAAAGTGTATAGGGTTAGGTCCTGCCTTGCTAATTCAGCAGCGCCAAGGGAGCACTAACCGTGAACAGCCACACCATTGCCCTGTATCAACCGCTTTACCTCAGCGTTTTTGCGGCGCTTGTTGCCGTTGTTCTGTGGGCGATTGCGCCGCTGCTGGTGGATATCGCAAGCGCAGTTCCGCCGTTTCGATTGGCGACAATTGCTTTGTTAAGTGGTGCTCTGGCAGCTTTGCCCACGACGTTGCGCAAGCGCAAAAAAGCGCGAACGGAAGCCAGGCAGGTGGCGCTGTCGCTGAAGTGGAAACTGGTGATTTACGGATTGGTGCCAGTGCTGATTTTTGGCGCCGTGGTCGGTTATCTGGCGGGCATGGGCAAGGCGCCCGCTGCGGAGGCCGCGTTGATTACTTATACCTGGCCCATACTGTTTATTGTGCTTAGCCAATGGATGTTTCACCGGCGCATTCCATTGCCAGTCATCGTCGGGGCCGGTATTGCATTTTGTGGCGCAGCGGTATTGATAGCGCCTGATTCCCTGAGTGCGGGCGCTAGCGAACATTATGCCGGGTATGCACTGGCACTGCTGGCGGCTTGTTGCTGGGCATTGTATTCGTGGATTTGTCAGGCAGCTCCGGTAGCAATTGCACCGTTGATGCCATTGTTGTTTCTGGTTGCAGGCGCCGGCGCGGCAACCGCTGACACTTTGGCTGGAAGCACGCCGGGAATGCCTTCCGGTGGCGCCTTGCTGGCCGGCATTGCTCTTGGCCTTGGGCCTTATGGGCTTGCTATGGTGGCTTGGGACCTGGCTCTGCGCACCGGGCCTACGGCGTTGATTGGCAGCTTGGCCTATGCGGTGCCGGTATTGGCCGCAGTGCTTTTGGTTGTTGCGGGCATTGCCGCCCCGGATTGGCGTTTGCCGGTGGCGGCGTTACTGGTAGTGGCTGGCTCGGTGGTGGCGTCTATAAAATCTGGCCGCCAACAACCGGTCTAGAGTCGGTCAGCTTAGAGCTAACCCTATTGCTTGATGGCCTCAAAACCAAAACGCAGGGTGACTTCGTCGCCTACCATGTCGCCATCAAGACCGTAGGTCATGCCCCATTCGCTGCGTTTCAGGCTGGTTTCGGCGCTAATACCCAGCGTGTATTCCTCGTGCCCGAACGGATAAACCGCAGATTTGTTGAGTGTTACGTTTAACACAACTGGATTGGTTTGGCCGAGCATGGCCAGGTCTCCGGTGACCTGGCCGGTGTTATCGCCGGTGGTGTTGAAATCGGTCACGGTGAACACAATGTCGGAGTGCTTGGAGCTGTCGAGGAAGTCTTTGTTGGTAACGTGCTCGTCGCGCTTTTTGTGATTGGTGAAAACGCTGTCGCTTTTGAATATCAGCTTGCCGGAACTAAGCTCACGGTTTTCCTCGTCGTAAACAAATTCTCCCTCTATCTCGCGGAACATGCCCATCACCGGGGCGTAGCCGATGTGCATGATTTCAAACACCATGGAAAAGTGCTCATCATCGACTTTGAAATTGGTCGGCTCGGCGTGAGCCAGTGGAGCCATGGCCAAGCAGATTGGCACTACAGCAGTGGCGGCAATTCGACGCCAAGATGGTGTAACGATTCCGGCAGTAAGTTTTGTTTCAGGCTGTTTCATATTTTTTTCTCCGTTGATAGAGCCAATATACGTCTAGAAAAAACGACCAGGTTAATAGTAATAGCGCCGTTGCCAGCGACACGCTGACAAGCAGGGAAGGCGCTGGCGGCACAATCGCCACCATGAGCGTGACAATCTGCCATACGCACACTGTTTTGCGGCGAAAGCTCGGCGGTAGCGGCTGGTTCATCCAGGGCAGAGCCCAGGCCGCCGCTACAAATCCATAACGCATCAGGCCTAGCGCCAGCACCCAGGCGCCGGCTTTGCCAATGGCGAAAACCATCAGACACAGACCAAGAATAAACAGGGCGTCCAGTTCCATATCGAATCTGGCGCCGAACTCACTGGCGCTGTTGGTGCGCCGCGCGATCTGGCCGTCTACGCCGTCCAGTATCAGCGCCAACAAAGCCGCAACGGCATACCACCAAAGGCTGTTAACCGACAGTTCAGCACCCGCGGCCATAGCGAAGGCAACGGCAACCAATACAATGATTATGCATCCGCGCAGCAGAGTTGCCCGGTTGGCCCAGCCAAAGTCCTGGTGTGGCGGCCAGCGTGTGACCACACTCGCCACAATGGCACCATACAAAACGATAGTTACCGCGGTGGCGAGTGCGACTGCAGCTGCCTGAGTGTTCGCAACAGGCGAAATCACCAGTGCAGACAAAACCGCCAGCACTCCGGCACTCCACAGCAGATCCATCCATGGCGCAAGGCCTTGCGCCCGCGCTTGGGGTGCTGAATTCATCAGTGAACTCCGTCAGTAATTCTGTAGACTGTCTTGCATTTATTATAGACACAAGGAGCACTGGATGAGTTCCACAAATGATGGCTCATCGCACGCAGCGACACGGGCATTCTGGATTACCGCCGCTGGCGAAGGGAAAATACTGGACACTGTGCTGAATAGTCCGCCAGGCACGAGTGCAGGTGTTAAAGACACGGAGGTAACCGTGCAATCGTTGTACTCCGGTGTGAGCCGTGGCACCGAATCTCTGGTATTTCACGGACGAGTGCCCGCCAGCGAGCACCAGAGTATGCGCGCACCTTTTCAGCAGGGAGAATTTCCTTGGCCGGTGAAATACGGCTACGCCAATGTTGGCCGGGTTACCAGTGGTCCCGAGGCGCTAGCCGGTAAGACCGTATTTTGTCTGTACCCCCATCAACAGAGTTATAAAGTGCCTGCTGCGGCCGTTACGCCTTTGCCGCCGGGTTTACCTGCTGCTCGTGCCGTATTGGCAGCCAATATGGAGACCGCCGTAAATGGCCTTTGGGATGCCATGCCGGGCGTGGGCGACCGCATTGCGGTGGTAGGCCTGGGTGTTGTTGGTTTGCTTGTAGCCTGGTTAGCCAGCCGCATACCCGGAACCCACGTCGTCGCTCTGGACACCAACCCTGGTCGCGAAGCGGTGGCGCGTAAGCTGGGCCTGAACTTCGCCAGCCAGAGCAGCTTTGATGATTTTGACCTGGTGATTCATGCCAGTGGCCAAAGCGCCGGCCTGGCGACAGCCCTTGGCCTGGCCGGTCCGGAGGCAACGGTGGTGGAAATGAGCTGGTACGGCGACCAGCCCGTCAACGCACCCCTGGGCGCGGCCTTTCATCCCCGTCGCCTGACCCTGAAATCCAGCCAGGTGGGTGGAATTAACCCGCTCCGCAAGCCGCGCTGGGATTATCGCCGGCGCCTGACGCTGGCTCTGGAATTGCTACAAGATCCGGTGTTGGACGCTCTGATCAGCGCCGAAACCCCGTTCGAGCAAATGCCGCACACCATGGCGCAAATTCTCGCCCCGGGTGATGATACGTTATGCCATCGAATTCGTTATTAGTCATAGCTCTTTACAGATAGCTCTGCACATTATGCTTTGCCAAAGGAGATTTAAATGTACAGCCTGACCGTTCGCGATCACATCATGATTGCCCACAGTTTTAACGGCGAAATTTTTGGGCCGGCCCAGAAAACTCACGGTGCCACTTATATTGTCGACGTTAGCTTTGAGCGTAAGACGCTTGACCATGACGATTTGATTGTCGACATTGGCCTGGCTTCAGAGCAGCTGAAAGCACTGCTGGCGGAGTTCAATATGAAAAACCTGGACGACGTGGAAGAGTTCAAAGGCCGCAACACCACCACCGAATTTATGGCAAAGGTCATATTTGAACGACTTGCCGCGGCGATTCGAGCCGGCCAACTGGGGGAGTCAGGCAAGGGTGTTGAAAGCGTTAAGGTAACCTTGGCCGAATCCCATATTGCGTGGGCCAGCTACCATGGCGACATTTGAATCCAGCCACGAACTGCTGTTTGTTGTACCGGGTGATCCGCAACAGAATACCGGCGGGTACCGCTACGTGCGCGAGTTGGTAAACGCGCTGAACAATGCCGGAACCAATACCCGGTTAGCGGGATTGCCAGGCCAGTTTCCGCAACCCGATATGGTGGCGCTGACTGCCATGAACGAGTTGCTTGCGAGTGCGGCAGAACAGTCCTGGGTGGTGCTCGACGGACTTGCCATGAGCGCCATGCCAGACATACTGGAAGCACACCGGTCACGGCTGAATCTGGTCGCGTTGATTCACCATCCGCTGGCCGATGAAACTGGCCTGAGCTCGCAGCAGCAAGCGTGGTTCTTTGCCGCCGAAAAGCGGGCGCTGGCGGCGGTGCCCCACGTTGTGACCACCAGCCGCTTCACCGCAGAACGCCTTAAGGATTTTGGCGTATCGCCAGACCGCATCCGCATCGCCGAACCGGGTGTCGAAAAGCGTGCTTTGGGTGCGCCGGAACACTCTGCCGGTGGCACGGTTGAGGACACAAAGACGATACGGCTGTTATGCGTTGCGCAACTGTCGCCGCGTAAGGCCCAGCATCAGTTGGTAGAAGCCCTTTCCGGGTTGAAAGAGCTACCCTCGTGGCAGTGCGTTCTGGCGGGTGCCTGTGATCGTGATCCGCACTACGCCGAGCAGGTGCGCCGGCAGATTCAGCAGGCTGATTTGTGTTCGAGTATTACGCTGACCGGCGAAGTGGACGGCGATGCGCTGGCAGCACTTTACCGCAACGCCGATATCTTCGTGTTGCCGTCGCTGTACGAAGGCTATGGCATGGTGATTGATGAAGCACTGGGTGCCGGTTTGCCGGTTATTTCCTCCAACGGTGGCGCTTTGTTGTATACCGCCGATCGCCGCGGTGTTGCGATGTACAACGCGGGGGATGTGGCAGCGTTGCGCGAACGTTTGCGTAACTGGATAACCAACCCTGCCGCTCTGGCCCAGGCCCGCCTTAGTGCCGACTCCGAGTCGCGGCTTGTGCGCACCTGGGCCGATACAGCCGCGGCCTTTACGGCCGCGCTAACCGACTTTCAAAGCCATCACCCGGATACCGGGTTCAGCGCTGACTGGCTCAGCCTGCGGCAGCCGGCGGACTATCAGGCGCGGTCGCAAGACCTCAACACCAGGCTGCGTGACTGGCTACAACAGCAATCGGGGGACGAGGTTGGGCAACACCTGCCCACCTTGGTCGATCTGGGTACCGGGCTGGGGTCCAATGCCGGGTATTTGGCTAAGGTACTTGATAACCCGCAGAAATGGCTTTTGATCGATCAGGACACGGGTTTGTTGGCAGCCGCAACGGCGCGACTGGCGCCGCTGGGTCTGAACGTCGAGACCCGGGCTTTACAGCTGCTACCACACACGTTTGCCGGGCTATTACCCGCGAATACACGCCTGGTGACCGCATCGGCGCTGATTGATCTGGTGTCGGCCCAATGGCTGCAGGCGCTGGTAAAAGAAGTAGCGGACGAACGCGCGGCCCTATTGGTTGTGCTGAGCTACGCCGGACGCTTCGAGCTTAGTCCGCAGCACCCTGAGGACGACCTGTTGCGCACACTGGTGAATCAACACCAACACGGAGACAAAGGCCTGGGAGCAGCACTGGGGCCAAGTGCTACCGCAGCGCTGACCGCAGAACTGCAAAAATGTGGCTTTGAGGTGCACATTGCCGCCAGTGACTGGAAGCTGGGCGTGGATTTAGGTGCAGGTGAAGAGCATGCCGAACTGGCGCGCCAACTGATGCACGGCTGGGTCAATGCCGCCATCCAGCAGGACCCGGATCTGAGCGCACGCTTAAGGGGCTGGCTTGACGCCAGAGAAGGGCAGCTGGGCACAGGGGAGTTGCGCATTACGGTGTGCCATGAGGATCTGCTCGCGTTGCCGCCAAGGGCCGGGTAGCCGATATGTCTGCTACGGCAAAAACGGGCGCGCGGGGCACCGCTGCCTGGCGCTGGCTGGCGAGTGCGGCTTTGCTTGGCGCACTTTTCCTGCTGGTGGATACCACCGCCCTGTGGCGGGAGCTGCAACGAATTCCGCTCTGGGTGGTACTACCGGCCGTTGTACTGAGTGCGGTTCAGGTTGTCATTTCTTCCTGGCGCTGGCGTTACACTGGCAAACGCCTGGGCTTGAGCATCGGCTTAGGTGATGCGGTGCAGGAATATTACCTGGCCACGTTTATAAACCAGGTTTTGCCCGGCGGCGTGCTTGGTGATGTGAACCGAGCGATGCGCCACGGCGCCAAAGCCGGCAAGCGACAAAAAGCGGCTCACGCGGTGGCGATTGAACGGTTGTCTGGGCAGCTGGTTCTGGCGCTGGTGGTTGGCCTGGGCCTGGCTGTGCTTTGGCAGGCAAACGTGTTCAAACCGTCGCTGGCGGACTCTTCTGCTGCAATCGGCTGGTTGCCCACTATTTTGCTGCTGGCAATAGCGGGCGGTTTGCTGTTGCTACGGCGTTACAGCGCACGATTCAAATCTTACCTTCTGGCCTTGCGTGATGATGTGCGCCAGGCTTTGTTCAGCTGGCCAGCGTTGCCGCTGCAGTTAATATCCTCGCTGTTGGTTATGGCCAGCTATCTTGCGGTGTTTTTATTGCTGGCGGTGGCTGCGGATTACGTTAACGGCGCCGCAGCGGCGGTTGTGCTGCTGGCGCTGTGTACGGTGCTATTGCTGAGTATGGTCGTACCACTGACCGTGGCCGGTTGGGGTATACGCGAAGGGGCCGCAGCTTTGTTGTGGCCGCTGGCCGGGTTACCGGCAGAGCAGGGCGTAGCGCTCAGTGTCGGCTACGGTGCGTTGGTGTTTATCGGCAGTTGTCCCGGCGCCCTGGTGCTGCTTAAAGGCCGCCGTGGTTTACCTTGAACTCCAGAGCGAACAGCATATCAGATCCCAGACTGACCATGGTTGCCCTGGGTCGCAGGGCGTCGTCCAGATGATCGATTTCGGGCAGTGTAAACGCCGGCCGACCGCTACCGATGATCATCGGCGCCACCATTACGTGCAATCGGTCCAGCAATTGCGCGTTCAGAAATGACGACACAGTCACTCCGCCACCTTCTATAAATATTTTGTGCAAACCAAAATCCGCCAGTACCGCCAGTATCTGCGAGGGGCAAACGGGTTGCTGGTTGTGACCCAGGCACGGAACTTCTAAAACACCCCGTTTTAGCTTGGGTTTCGGGCCGGATTGGTAATCGCCAGCGACCAGCCGCAGTGTTGGTGCTGCGTTGTCGGTAAACAGGTGATGGCTGACGGGCACACGGCGGCGGCGGTCGATAACCACCCGTACCGGATTGTCACCAGAGGTGCGTCTGACCGTAAGCTGGGGGTTGTCGGCCACGGCCGTTCCAGCGCCCACCACAACCGCGTCTGATAACGCCCTTATGCGATGTAAATGGGTAATGCCATCGTCACCATTAATGAATCGTGAATGGCCACTCACCGTGGCAATACGGCCGTCCAGGCTCTGGCCTAACTGGCCGATAACCGATGTGGTCTGGCCGTCTGCCAGTGGGCTTGCCAACGGAAGAAACAAATCAAACAGCCGCTTTGCGTGCTCGTTGGCAGGGCGCAATAAACGCCAGTTTCCGCCGGCTTCAGACAACGCAAGTGCGGGTGCTGTGCCGTTTGGAACAGGCAAAATAACGTCGGCACAATCCCGAGCCTGCAGGATAAGTTGCCAGGCTGAATGGGTGTCCAGAAGTGGGGAATCCATAGCCAGTCTATTCATAGCCACTCTATCCATAGCCAGTCTATCCATAGCCAGTCGGTCCGGTTGCTTTGGCTGTATCTAAACAGGGAAAGCGTGCAAGGTACACCCAACCAGGCTAAATAATGCCGGAACTGCGCAAAACAAATACCCCGAGTGTAACGGTCACGCTGGCAAGCAACGTGGTCAGCCCGATGATGTTTGCGGCCAGGCGGTCGTTCCCCCCCAGCGCTTTGACCATCACAAAGCTGGCCGCTGCCGTCGGGCTGGCAAAAAACAGGAACATCAAACCCAGTTCTGCGCCGCGAAAGCCCCAAAGCCATGCCGCCAGAGTGGCTAGTGCTGGAATCGTTACCATTTTCATCAGGCTGGCGCCCATGGCCGTGCGGCTGTCGGTGCGAATGGAGCCCAGTGATACGGTGGCGCCAATGCACATCAGTGCCAGCGGCAAGGTGAGAGACGCAAAGTAATCCCCCGATGTCATTACCCAGGCGGGCAGTTCCAGATTCAGCGCGGCCACTGGAATGGCAATAACCACCGAAATAATCAGCGGATTGTGCAGAATGTCGTGGAGGATTTTGCCTGGGCTGGCGCTTTGGCCGTGTTGATAGGCTAGCAGCACCACCACCGACAAGATGTTGTAGGAAATAATCACCAGGCCCAGCAGAATGCCGCCGGCAGACAAACCATAATCGCCGTACAGATTGGCCGCCAGCGCCAGCCCTACGATGCCACAATTACCGCGGAATGCTCCCTGCACATACACGCCGCGGTCTTCCCGGCGAACGCGGAAATGCGCCCACACCCAAGCCAACCCAAAGCTGCCAAGGGTCGCCAGTAAAAAGAACACGAGCAAACTGGGGTTCAGGGCGATACCCAGGTCCGCCCGGATAATGCTCAGAAAAATCAGCGTTGGCAATGTTGCTTTGAACACCAGGCCAGACGCGGTATTGACGAACGCGTCGTCTATCCAGTTAACGCGGCGCAGCCCCATGCCAATAAAGACCATAATGAAGACGGGCAGTGTCGTTTCGAGGGTTTGGGCAAATGTGTTCAGCAACTCCATGGCGGTGCTTTCCTATGATTCAGAACAGGCCGGCCTGTTGAATGGCCATATACGGAAGGGTGCCTGCAGCAATAGAAAGCAGAGCGTTACGGCGCCAAAGGTGAATCAGCACCACCAGAGCGCCGGGGATTAGAGCATCCAGGCCAACAACGGGTAAAGACCATGTCGCCGAGCGTTGTAAAAATACGATAGCCAGCAACGCCATAACAGCGGCGGGTAAATAGCGCCCCAGGTGTTTGATGAGGGGGTGCTCAGTGTGGCGCTCGAAAAACACAAACGGAATGATGCGGGTGGCGAACGTTGCCAGTACCGTTACTGCTATAAAGCTGGACAGGTAGTAGTTTTGAAACAGGTTCTCAGCCATGGGTTGCCTCCCCGCTGCGATTGCGGGCCAGAGCGTCTCTGTGCCGGCGGTATTGCAGTAACAACACCAGTGAAACGATCACAATGGCTCCGATGAGTTGGTGCGGTGCTGGCAGAACGGCCATAGCGACCCCGGCGGCCAGAGCACCCAGCCAGAGCGGAAAGGTTTCGCCCAGCGCTTTGTACTGCTCAATGGTTAACACGATGAACAGCGCGATCAACGCAAATTCAATGCCGGTGCTGTTGAAGGCAACGCTGTGACCCAAAAACCCACCGGCCGCGCAGCCGACCACCCAGTACAACTGGTTCAGTAGGGTAATGCGGAAATCCGTATGCAACTCCTGCTCGCGGCTCTGGGTGCGCTGGCGGCTGGTGAGC
The DNA here is from genome assembly GCF_002563815.1 of Marinobacter sp. LV10R520-4. Lineage (NCBI taxonomy): Bacteria > Pseudomonadati > Pseudomonadota > Gammaproteobacteria > Pseudomonadales > Marinobacteraceae > Marinobacter > Marinobacter sp. LV10R520-4. The sequence continues at coordinate 3,522,810 of NZ_PDJM01000001.1, forward strand.
AGCGAGTAAGTTTCATCGGTCAGGCCGAATATCAAATACAGCTTGCGCCAGCCGGCGCCGCGAAATTGGCCCAGCAAAGACAGGCCATAAAACAGATGTCGGGCGTTCAGCACAAACATCGCAATAAACACTTCCAGCAATCCGGCATGGGCGGCCAGCAAACTGACAGCCAGTATCTGCCCGGCACCGGCGTATACCAGCACACCCATCAGCGGGGCTATCCACCAGGGATAATCAAGCTGAGTTGCAAACAGTACGCCAAACGCCATGCCCAGCGGCAAATAGCCAAACAGGATTGGCAAGGTGAGTCGAAACGCAGAGGGAGTCATTAGCATCCAAACTATTTTCAGGGGCGGCAATGATAATCAATTTAAAGCGCAGATTGAAGAACCAAAAAACCGCGACGAAGCATAAGCTTCGCCGCGGTTTTCGGGCAGACCACTTTACACTCCGTTATCAGCTTTTCGCTGCGTCCGCTGCGCGGACTTTCACGTAACTGCCAGGGGCATCTTCCAACGCCTTCAACTTGCCTTCGCCTGGGACGCGGGCAGGAACCTGGTCGCCCTGATACTGGGCCAGCCACTCAACCCAGTGCGGCCACCATGAACCAGGATGCTGCTCGGCTTCTGCCAGCCAGTCGTCCGGATTCTCTGGCAATGTATCCACATTGTTGGTCCAGAAACCGTACTTTTCTTTGTATGGCGGGTTGATAATGCCCGCAATATGGCCTGAGCCGCCCAGCAAGAATTGTACTTTGCCACCGTGAACCTGAGCGCCGGTATAGCAGGACTTCCACTTGGCAATGTGATCCTGGCGTGCGGCGATGAACATAGACGGCACGTCAATCTCTTCCAGGTTGATGGTCTCGCCACAGAACGACAGAGAATCCGGCTGCACCAGACGGTTGTTCAGGTACATTTCCCGCAGGTAAGGGCCATGCAGCGCTGCCGGCAGGTTGGTGCCATCGGTGTTCCAGTACAGCAGGTCAAAGGCCGCTGGTTTTTCGCCTTTCAGGTAGTTTTTGGTCCAGAAAGACCAGAACAACTCGTTTTCCCGCAGCAGATTGAAGGTGAAGGCCATGGCGCGGCCGTCCAGGAAGCCCTTCTTGTTCATCATCTTCTCGATGCCCGCAAGCGAACGATCGTTGATGTAAATGCTAATGCCGCCTGGATCAGTGAAGTCCAGCAGCGTGGTAAAGTAGGTAACGCTGACGGTTGGTTTGCGGCCTTTTTTCTTCAACCAAGAAAGGGTCGATGCCACCAGGGTGCCACCAACGCAGTACCCAATCAGGTTCATTTTCGCTTCGCCGGTCGCTTTGGTAACGTTGTCCATCGCCGCTACCACGCCTTTCTCCATGTAATCGTCCCACGCCAGGTCTCTTTGGCTGGGCCCCGGGTTGAGCCAGGAAACAACAAATACCGTTTGACCCTGATTAACCAGCCACTGAATAAACGAGTTGCGGGCGGTCAGATCCAGAATGTAAAACTTGTTGATCCAGGGTGGCACGATCAATACCGGGCGCTTAGCGACGGTTTCTGTTGTCGCGGTGTACTGGATCAGTTGGATCAGTTCGTTCTGGAATACAACTTTGCCTGGCGTTGTTGCCAGGTTGCCACCGACCTCAAACGCAGAGCGGTCGGTCATGCCCACGTTGAACAGTTTTGGATTCTGTTTGTAGTCGTCAATAAATTGCTTGCCGCCTGTCAGCAGGTTCTTACCTTTGGTTTCCCAGGTAATGCGCAGCGCTTCCGGGTTGGTGGCCAGGAAGTTGGCAGGGGACAGCGCACTGGTGACCTGGCGCGCGTAAAAAAGCATTTGGTCACGGGTGTCTTTGGGCAGGTTGTCCATGCCCTCCAACCAATCTTGAAATGCCTGAGAGTTGATCAAATAAGCTTGTAACAACAAATCAAAAGGCAAATGTTTGGACCATTCTTCCGCTTGAAAACGACGGTCGTCGGATTCAGGGCTAGCCACCGAATCCTGATCTTTACCCATTGCGCGGCTGAACGTGTAGGAACCTAACGCCAGATATTTGCGCAGCAAGTCACTTTCTGCAGAAATTGTGCGCAACGGATTCTTTGCAACATCGGCGGCCATGGCCTTATAAATGTCCGACATTTCGCCCATCATTGACAGAGTAGTTGGGCTAACCAAGCCTTTGTCACTCAGCATCTTCGCCAGTTTCTCCTGGCCACGGCGTACATTAGTGTCAACAACACCTGCCACTAATTTTTTGGTTTTACTTAGCTTTTCCATTCCCAGCATGCAGAACTCCTCAAAGAAACAAAAGTAGCCGGTCAAGAATTGAAACTTGACTGACCACAAACGCTATTATTTCCGATGCCAGACGCAATTAACTTTTTTGCGAGCTCGCTTTGCCTTTTGGTGCGGTAGCTTCTTCATCCGCACCGGCTACAGCTTTCTGAACTTCTTCTCGAGCTTCGCTGGCATATTCCTGCCACGACTTCATATCGGCAGTGAATTGTTCGCTCAGTGTTTTGAGTGTTTCGGACTGTTCTGTCGCCAGGCTCTTCAATCCGTCGAGGTCACGAACCTCAGAGGCTTTTTTTGCTTGGCTCAGTGCCATCTCGGAGTAGCGCTGGAATGCGTTCATCTGCATTTCTGCGGCTCTGCCCAGTTGTTCCAGCATAGTTTCGTTCAGGCGACTGACTTTTTTGAACATATCATTATTCATGTTTGCAGATCCTTTGTGATTGGAATCATTAAAGAAAAGCTTTTCACATTAACGTATAATAGCTCTAAGTGAACAACAGGGAAGTTTGTCCCTTTGCAGCCAAAATGAGTATACAAGGCACCGCATGAAATTTTTGTTACAAGCATACTAAATTGTTTTGAGTGGGCGCACCAATTAGACCTTCGATATTTATGATTCAATGACCGAGGTTTTAAATAATGAACGAGTCGTTTTCAACGGTATCTGAACAGGACCCGCGAGAAGAATTATTTGTTGTACCTGCCGATATGCTGGCCGACGACCAGATACTGGGTCTTGTTGAAGAATACTGCACTCGTTATCACGGCCTGAACGATCAGGAAAACCCGCTGGTGGAAGCCAGCAGAGTCAAGGCTGCGGTGGATAAGGGCGAGCTAGTAGTGTGGTTTGATCCAGTCACTAATACCGCCAGTCTGGACAGGCCGCAGGCCCAGCGCTGACGATGTTGGTGATGTTTCGTTATGGTTTGTTGCCTATCGTGATTCGGCGTTAAACGTTACAATTGCGGTCTGAATGTTAACAGCTGTGTGTGAGGTGCATATTGATCAAAGTGTTACTGGTAGACGACCATGACCTGGTTCGATCCGGGCTTTCACGCATGCTGTCTGATAACCCGGACATCGAAGTCATCGGCGAGGCTAAAAATGGTGAAGATGCCATTGAACAGGTGCGCCGTAACCCACCCGATGTGGTGTTGATGGACATCCGCATGCCAGGTATTGGTGGTCTTGAAGCAACCCGCAAAATTCTGCGATTGAATGACGCCGTTCGGGTAGTTGTGGTAACCGGTTGTGCGGATAACCCCTATCCGGTTCGGGTTATGCAGGCCGGTGCGTCAGGCTATATTACCAAGTGCGCCGATATTCGCGAAATCATTCGTGCTGTGCGCAAAGCCCACGCCGGACAGCGCTACATCAGCCCGGAAATTGCGCAGCAAATGGCGTTGGGGCAGGGCAATGAAGATCACCCGGAACTGATGTTGTTCCAACGTCTTTCCGAGCGGGAGCGTGAAATAGCGTTGATGGTGGTGAAATGCAGAAAAGTTCAGGACATATCCGACGCACTCTGCTTAAGCCCGAAAACCGTCAATACCTACCGCTACCGCGTGTTTGAAAAACTCGGTATTTCCAGTGATGTTGAGCTGGCCCTCATGGTTGTACGCCTCGGGTTTCACGATGCCAGTATCGTCTGATGCGGCCGCCCCTCCGGCGGCGCCTTTTGATAGCCGGCACTTCCTTAAGCAACTTACCGAAAGGCCAGGCGTTTACCGGATGTTCGACGCCGCCGGCTCGGTGCTGTACGTGGGTAAAGCGCGCAATCTGAAAAACCGGGTTAGTAGCTACTTCCGTAACACCGGCCTGGCGCCAAAAACCCAGGCTCTGGTGGCAAAAATCTGTTCCATAGAGGTCACCATAACCGGCAGCGAAACGGAAGCTTTGCTGCTAGAACAGAATCTGATTAAGTCGTTGCGGCCGCCTTACAATATACTGCTGCGGGATGATAAATCTTACCCTTACATTTATGTATCCGCGCACCAGGATTATCCCTCACTGACCTTTCGCCGAGGGCGTACGAAAAAAGGTGGAGGAACCTGGTTCGGGCCTTTTCCCAGCTCGGGCGCGGTTAAAGAAAGCCTTAATGTTTTACAAAAAATATTCCGCATAAGATCCTGTAACGAAAGCTATTTCAGGAACCGAAACCGACCTTGCCTGCAATATCAGATCAATCGATGCACCGCGCCCTGTGTGGGCTATATCTCGCCAGAGGACTACCAGCAGGATATACGCCGAGCAGCGATGTTTCTTGAAGGCAAGAATCCGGTGGTGATTGAGGATCTGATGCAGGCTATGGAAACGGCGGCGGCAGAACTGAATTTTGAAAAGGCCGCTGCTTACCGCGATCAAATGAACCACCTGCGACATGTTCAGGAGCAGCAGTCGGTTGACGGTGAAGGCGGCGATGCTGATGTGATCGCCATAACCCAAGACGCGGGCATCGTGTGTGTGGTGGTTATTATTGTGCGTGGTGGCAGAGTGCTGGGTACTAAAGACTACTTTCCGCGATTTATCATTGAGCAGTCTGACGGTGAATTGCTGGCGGCGTTTTTGGGCCAGTACTATTTTGCCGGAGACACCCGTCGCGAGATCCCCCAGAATATTTTGGTGAGCTCTGAACCGGAAGGCATGGCGCTGTTAGCAGAAGCTTTGTCAGAGGCAGCCAAGCGAGACACCCGCATTCGTGGTAATGTGCGCGGCGAGCGTAGGCGCTGGTTAGAGCTGGCGCAAACCAACGCGCGCCAGACGCTGCTGACGCACCTGGCCAGCAAGGAAACCGTATACCGCCGGTTGTTGGCGTTAAAAGACCTGCTGGATCTGGCAGAAACACCGACACGCATGGAGTGTTTTGATGTCAGCCACAGCCATGGCGAAAACACAGTCGCGTCTTGTGTGGTGTTTGATGAAAACGGCCCATTGAAAAGTGATTACCGGCTCTACAACATTGAAGGTATTACCGGCGGCGATGATTACGCCGCTATGCGCCAGGTTCTGACCCGTCGCTACAAGCGATTGGTAGCCGGGGAAGGCAAGAGGCCCTCGTTGGTGTTTATTGATGGCGGTATAGGCCAGCTTAATATTGCCCGTGAAGTCTTTGAGTCTTTGGAAATTACAGACATTCCGCTGATTGGCGTTGCAAAAGGCGCTGCCCGGCGGGCGGGCATGGAACAGTTGATCGACGCGGTCACCGGGCGGCTATTCCGGGTGCCAGCAGATTCACCCGGGCTGCACCTGATTCAGCACATTCGTGACGAATCACACCGCTTTGCCATTACCGGCCACCGAGCGCGTCGAGATAAAAAGCGTCGCCAGTCTACCCTTGAGGGTATCGAAGGCGTAGGTCCAAAGCGCCGGCGCGATCTGATACGTTACTTTGGGGGCATACAAGAGCTGCGCAAAGCGGGCATTGACGAAATGATTAAAATTCCTGGCATCAGCAAGGCCCTGGCTGAAACCATTTACGCAGCATTGCACGACGAGTAGGCAACGAATGAACATACCAAATATTCTCACTCTTTCGCGCATCGTGATGATTCCGGTGTTTGTGTTTATCTTTTACATGCCGGTGCAATGGAGCTATCTGGTCAGCGCGGCTATTTTTACACTGGCTGCCGTAACCGACTGGCTGGACGGCTATCTGGCGCGCAAACTGAACCAGAGCACGCCTTTCGGAGCGTTTCTGGACCCGGTCGCTGACAAGCTGATGGTGGCTGTGGCTCTGGCGGTGCTGATTGAAGAGCATGCAGCGTTGATTCTGACGTTGCCGGCAACCATCATTATTGGTCGCGAGATTGTGATTTCCGCACTGCGTGAATGGATGGCAGAAATTGGCAGCCGCGCCAGCGTGGCGGTGTCTTATATTGGTAAAATCAAGACCGTTGCCCAAATGGCGGCCATTATCGGGCTATTGGCCTTCCCACCCGGCGTGGTTCAGGCTGACATCGCAATCGGGTTGCTGTACGTGGCCGCCGGGCTGACCTTGTGGTCTATGGGGTTATATTTGAAGGCGGCCTGGCCGGACCTGTTTCCGCGCAAGTAAGCGTTCAACCTGCGCTTAAGGCGACTGGTTTTCCGGTTACCGGTTGGCCGATAGCCCTTCGCAGGCGCTCGCCCAGAGCGCAAGCTCACTCATCAGGCGTTGCCCGGCGCCATCAAATGCAACAATCACATCGTCTAGGCTATTGCTGGCGGCGCTGGTTTTAATATCGAAGACCTGCGAGCACGCCGTTCTACGACTGCGATTTTCCATGATTTCGCTGTATAGGCGGATGACCACATCGCTTTGATTAGCGCCGGGTTGGCTTTGAAACGCCAGCAATTCGGTGACCATGGTCAGATCAGCTTCGGCCGGGCTAACGTCAGTAATTACCCGCTCAAAACCCTGACTTCTGCGCAATGCCGCAGTCATCGCATCGCGCATGATAACGGGCGCTGTGTCGCGCCAGCGCACGCCACCGTATATGCGAAATTCTGTAGCCTCGGGTTTTGCGAGAATGCGGGTGCTGTTGATGGGTTCAGAGGCCACCGGTGTGTCCACACGCAGACTAAAAGGCTGCTGGTCTCCAGCGCGGCCCAAGGTTAAAGGTGCGGGCGCGAAATCCATTACCCGTGGCGTCTCTGGAACCGGAAAAATGGTGCAGCCGGTCATCACCAGCGCGAACAGGGTGGCCGATACAAAACTCTTCGAATAGCGAATCATTGTGGCAATTCCTTGATAGTGTCTGCGCCCCAGAGTATTCCTGCCGGGTTCTCGTCCAGGCGGCGGGTAAAGCGGTTCAGGTTATTGAGTGTGTCACGTAATTCCCGCAGCGCCGGTGCCAGCTCGCCCATGCCCTGCAGCCCTGCATCCAGTGCGCCGGCGTTGGTGGAGGTGAGGGTGTCCAGCCTTTGCATAACGGCGTCAAAATTACCCAGGGCGCGGTCCATCGAGCGCAGCGCCGAGCGGCCTTCATTGCGCAACAGCGTATCGGCCGTGCCGGACACGTCGGCTATTTGGGCAGCGGCCTGGCTGGCAGTCGCGCTCGCCTGATTCAGATTTGCAAACAGCTCGTCCAGAGCGGCGCTTTTGCGCACCAGCGTTTCACTGGCCTCACGGGTATTGTTCAGAATGGCAGACACCTGCTCAATATTGTCAGCCGAAAATAACTGGTTGGCGTTACGGAGTAGTTGGTCGGCTTTATTCATGAGCATCTGACTGTTATCCAGCAGGCCGCTAAGCGCGGAGCGCTGGGCGTCAATAATCGGGGGATTCTTGCGGCTACCGATTAACAGCGGGCTGTTCTGGCTGCCGCCGCTAAACTCGATGCTCATGCTGCCGGTGATGTTCGCCAGTACCAGGCTGGCCCGGGTGTCTTCATGCATCGGGATAGTTTCATCGACGCGCACCAGTACCCGCACTTCCCCTGGATTTTTCCGTACCAAACGCAGAGACACAACGTCGCCCACGTTAACGCCGTTGTACAGAACCGGATTGCCTTCAGAGAGTCCACTGACGGTGTAGTCAAACGCCACCTCATACCAGGCCCACACCCGCTCGTTACTGGTTTTTCCGAGCCACAATGCGAACACCAGAGCGGCGGCGGCCGTGACGATCGTAAACATTCCAATCAGGAAGTGATGGGCCCGGGGTTCCATTATGATAACTCCTGCTGGGAATGGGGCACGTGTGATGCCTGGTTGGTTTGAACCGCATAGCTGGCGGCTCGGCCCCGTGGTCCAAGGAAATACTCCTGAATCCACGGGTCGGGATTTTCGACAACTTTCTGCAAACGGTCGGCCACCAGAACTTTTTTCTGCGACAGTACCGCCACCCGGTCACAACTGTTGTAGAGCGTATCCAGGTCATGGGTCACCAGAAACACGGTTAAACCCAGTGCATCACGCAGGGTAACAATCAGTTGGTCGAAGGCGCCTGCGCCGATTGGGTCTAGTCCGGCGGTTGGCTCGTCCAGAAACAGAATTTCCGGATCCAAAGCCAAGGCTCTTGCCAGCGCCGCGCGCTTGATCATGCCGCCGGATAACTCCGACGGATACTGGGTAGCCGCTTTTACTGACAAACCGGTCAGTGCCAGTTTCATGCGGGCAAGATGCTCGGCTTCCGATCGCGGCAGTTTACGATGCTCGATCAGGGGCAGGGCAATGTTTTCCTGAAGATTGAGTGAGGTAAACAGCGCGCCTTTCTGAAACAGAACACCAAAGCGCTGTTCGGTAAGCGAGCGTTGGCGAGAAGACAGCGCCAACAAATCTTTGCCAAACACCCGAATGTCTCCGCCTGACGGCTTGACTAACCCAACGATGCTGCGCATCAAAATCGACTTGCCGGTTCCAGATCCGCCGACCACTCCGAGGATTTCACCGCGAAACAGGTCCAAATCAAGCTGTTGGTGAACCACGTGACTGCCAAAGCGGTTTTCCAGGTTTCGCACCTGGATAATTGGAGCCTGGGATCTGTTTTCTTCATCCACTGTTTGAGTCATCTACCAGCCCATCTCCATAAAAAACAGCGCAGCGATGGAGTCGAACAGAATAACCATAAAAATCGACTGTACTACGCTGGATGTTGTGTGTACGCCTACCGACTGGGCGCTGCCGCTGACTTTGAAACCCTCAAGACAAGCCACAGCTGCAATTAGAAAAGCGAATATGGGTGCCTTGGACAAGCCCACCAAAAAGTGCTTCAACGCGACATCCTGCGACACAATCGATATGAATTGTGTTGGAGTAATGTCCAGCGTCACCGCACACACCAGGGCGCCACCCACCATGCCGGATATCATCCCCACAAATGTCAGCAACGGCAGGCTCACCATCATTGCAAGCACCCGCGGTAACACAAGCAGTTCGATGGGGCTGAGGCCCAGCGTGCGCAGCGCGTCCACCTCCTCATTCACTTTCATGGCGCCAATCTGGGCGGTGAAGGAGCTGGCTGTTCGGCCAGCCAGCAGAATAGCCGCCAATAAAACGCCAAATTCCCGCAGGAACGAAAACGCCACCAGGTTAACGGTGTAAATGGTGGCGCCAAAATCGGCCAGTACCGTGGCCCCGAGGAAAGCGACAACGGCACCCACCAGAAAGGTGAGCAGGGCCACAATGGGTACCGCATTCAGCCCGGTGTCTTGAACCGCAGCTACAAAAGCCGTCATGCGCCAGCGCCGTGGGTGCAGTGTTGTCCACGCCAGGGCTGCAATAATCTGGCCGATAAAGCCAATAAGGGTAACAACGAGCTGGTACAACTGTTCGACCCAGGCGCCTATATCGCGCAACATACCAGACAGCGTAAAGCCGGGTGGGGCTGGCAGTGGCTGTTGACCGGCCATGGCAGTTGCGACCGCACTCAAAAGCGCGGCGGTTTCGCGACTAATCGCTTGCGGGTTATCCGCTAGCCATTGCTCCAGTTTATGGGCCCCAATGAGTTCGGCCAGCAGTGACGCACCGGCGGTGTCTATGCGCCCCAACGTTTGCAGGTTCAGTGTTTGATAGCGGTCGGAGTCTTGGCCAGCTGCGGTAACGGATGAGTAGAGGGCGTGGTAGTAGGGCAGGGTCCAGTCGCCGCAGGCGCTTATTTGGTCACCGTCGATCAGCAGTTCGCCAGCGGCGCTCTGGCCAGGTTGTGAGTAATCCGACATGTCAGCACGGGTCACGTTGTTGCCAAACTCCCAGGATAATAACTAATGGATAGCAGCTTAAAGACTCCAGACCTTATCCGCCAGTACCTGGCGGTCTTCCGCATCGTGGCTGGCCAGTATCATCGCCACACCGTCGCGTTTTTGTTCCAGCAACAGGCCGTGCAAAATATGACGGGCGTCTGGATCAAGCCCGGTCAGGGGTTCGTCCAATAGTAACAGGGGCTGGCCGCGCAGCAGTGCTCGCAGCAAGGCCACCCGCTGACGCTGACCGCCGGACAGTTGCGCCGGGCGGCGCTTGCCCATGCCGGCCAGACCCACGCGCTCTAAAGCAGCGGCGATGGTTTGCTTCTGTGTGCCTGACAGCTTTAATCCCGGATGAAGGCCAAGGCCGATGTTATCTGCAACGTTCAGGTGCTCAAACAGATTGTGCTCCTGAAACACACTGGTGATCGGGCGCTCCCAAGGTGGCAATGGCGTCAATTCCTGCTGGCGCCAGCGAATAGAGCCGCCACTTGCTTGCAGGAACCCGGCAAGCAGATTGAGCAGGGTGGATTTGCCAGAACCACTGACGTCATGAATAGCAAGGCATTCGCCGGGTGCCAGCGTAAAATCAAACTGCCACTTTGGCCCATGTTGGTCGGGTGAAGTCGGGTAGTGAAAACCTAGACCGGAAACATCAAGCATGGCGAATGTCCATAACGGATAGGTTCTGCGGTCGGGCGAATGGGCGTAAGCGGGCGGCGCGGGTAAGAACATGAGCCAGGCTGAATATCATCAACAACAGTAGAATAAGCCAAAGCCCAGTAGCCGCTGCTGCAACCAGTTGATAGCTGCCGAGCTGCTGGTACAGCAGCACCGGAAGCGTGGGTGCACCAGGCGAGCCAAACAGCGCAATCACCCCAAAATCGCCGAGAGAGAGGCCGACCCCGTAGGCCAGCGCCAACGCTAATGGCCGCTTGAGCCGCGGCCAGTGCAACCAGCGCCAGCGATACCAGCCCAGAATGCCCAGCTGGTCAGCTTGCTGCCGGCTTGACTGGTCCAGGCTCGCCAGCGGCCCGCGGACCAACTGCAGAATAAAGGGCAGCGCCATCATGGCGTTTATCAGCACTACCAGAAGCATTCCCTGGCCGGCTGCGCCCAGGCTTGGGCGAAACAGCAGAAACAGACCGGTTCCCAATACCAGTGGAGGCACTATTAATGGCAGGTAGCCGGCGCTGTGAGTGACCGTTTTTGCCTTGGGGAATTGCCCGGCCGCAACAATGGCCAGAGTGGCGATGACCGCCAACAGGCCTGCGGGCAGGGCAATCACCAGGCTTTTCACAGTGGCTTGGAATAGCGCTGTTTGTGGATCAAGCATGGGCAGCGTGGCCAGCCCAGGATAACCGCGGACGGCAATAGCCAGCAGCGGTAGCAGCAGGAAAACGGCGAAGGCCAGTATCAGTGTAGCGTCGAAAAATCGTGCGCCTCCGCGATTATCGCGTCGCGGCGGTGGTTGGCTGAAGCGTCGTTCCGACAACACACTGGTGTGCTCACCCATGCCCAGAACCAGCCACCACAGGCTCCCACAAATACCCAGCTGCACCAGTGCCAGCAAAGCGGCGCGGCCAAAATCGAACTCAAAACGCAGGGCCTGGTAAATGGCCACTTCCAATGTGGTTGAACCTGGCCCGCCGCCCAACGTCATTACAATGGCAAAACTGGTAAAGCACAGGGTAAACACCAGCGCCAGCAACCCGGGCAACACCGGCTTCATGGCCGGCCAGTCCAGAACCCGCCACAGCATAAAACCGCGCAGGCCCATTTGGCTAGCCAGGCGCTTTTGGCCTTGCGGTGTCGCCTCCAAAGCTTGAAGTAGAATGCGCGCAATCAGCGGGGCGTTAAAAAACACATGGGCCAAAACAATGCCGTTCAAGCCGTACAAGTTCCACTGCAGCGCCGGTGCAAAGTCACTCACAATCCCAGTGAGCCAACCCTGGCGGCCGTAAACGTTAACCAAACCAGAGACCACCACAATGGTGGGCATCACCAGGCTGAGCTCCATCAGCCGAAGCAGCAGGCCGCGGCCGGGAAACCGGGGTTGCCGCGCCAGCGCCCGGGCAACGGGAATGGCCAGCAGCGTGCTGATAAGCACGGACAGCAGCGCCTGCCAAACGGTAAAACTAACCACATTGCGCAGGTAACGGCTGTGCCAGAGTTCTGCCGGGTTTAGCGCCGGTGCTTGCCATAGTAGGGCGCCCACGCCTGTGGCCGTCAGCGTGATTATGGCCAGGGCGATCAGCAGGCCGGGTGCCAACTGCCAGCCGGGGTGGCTCAGGGGCGCGCGATGGGTTTTATAAAAGCTCAGCGGATTTTGCATTAGCCAGCTCCGCTAGCGTGTCATGGCTTCCAGCCACTCATCGACCCATTCGCGACGATGTTGTGCCACCTCGGCCGGATCAAAAAACAGAGTGCGGGACGGCTGTATCAAACGGTTAAAAACATCGGGCAATTCGGCGCCCAGATCAATAGCCGGGTACATAACGTTCTTCAGCGGAATATGGCGTTGAAAGTCGGCGCTCAACATGAAGTCCAAAAACTCCCTTGCCAGCGCTTTATGTGGTGAACTGGCGACCACCGCCGCTACTTCTACTTGCAGGTAGTGCCCCTCGCTGAACGCCGCTGCCTGATAGCGCTCGGTCTTGTCGATGGCCATGTGGTAAGCCGGTGAGGTGCTGTAAGACAAAATCATTGGCGCTTCACCGTTCATAAACAATGAAAAATAGCCGTCACTCCAGCTCTTTGTGGTGGTCAGGATTTTTTTCTGCAACTGTTCCCACTTGGCCCCGGCATCGTCGCCGTAAACGTGGCGCATCCAAAGCAAAAGGCCAAGGCCAGGTGTACTAGTGCGCGGGTCCTGAATAATGATCTTCAAATCATCCGGTGCCGCAATCAGCTCAGCCAGATTTGTTGGCGGGTTGGCCAACTGCTCGGTGTCGTAAACAAACGCGAAGTGGCCCCAGTCGTAGGGTACGAATAATGGGTCTTGCCAGAGGATAGGCAGATTGAGAGCGTCCAGGTTTACATTGTGCGGCGCCAATAGCCCAGTGGCGCGAGCCAGTTCCATGGTGCCGGTGTCTAGGCCCAACACCAGGTCGGCTGAGCTGCTGGTACCTTCTAGCCTCAGTCGCTGTAGAATGTCTCCGCCGCTGTCGAGCACCACATAATTAAGTTGGCAGTCACAGCGCTGCTCAAACGCCGTTTTTACCGCCGGCCCCGGCCCCCATTCCGCTGCGAACGAGGGGTGGGTGTATACCGTTAAATCTGGGTTTTCGGTAGCGCTGGATAAACTGGTAAAAATGAGGATAAAGAGCCCTAAAACTGTCTGGGTTTTAGCAGGGAGTAGGGCAGTCTGACTCTTTTGAACAACGCGTTGGAACAGCGAATACGGCATGGTGGTTAAACCTCAAAATCCGGTTTTGGGGCACCATACGCGGTTTTCGGCCGATTAAAGCTCAATTCCTTCGCCGGCATTATCCGGGGCAGGTTCCGCGGGTATGGTCTCAGCCTGTTGGAGGCACCCCGTTGAGATGGGTGAGTATAACAGCCTAAGCCTTATAAGGACGACACCGCAGATCGACAAAACTATACCAACATGCAAAGACAAGCTTACCGTCTTGACGCAGCATAGGAGATCATATCAAACACGGTGGTATACCAAGGTTTCGTGAAAATATTTAACCAACGCATCCACTGCGCAAACCCCACCAACCGGAACAGAACCGCGTGATATTGGGAATTTATCAGGTTGTAGCTGTACTTGAGTAGTTGTTCAATACAAAATCGGATGATGACTTAAAATTTTCCCTGAAGCTACGTCTCAGCCTCAAAAATCTGGAATTGACCAGGGCTCGCGCGATGATTCACAACCGGCAAGACTCTCTGGAGCGGGCTCTTCAGCTGTTCTGGCAAAAGGGCTTTCATGCCACCTCGTTGAAGGATCTGGAGAAAGCACTCGATATGCGACCGGGTAGTATCTATGCCACTTTTGGCAGCAAAGATGGGCTTTTTCAGGAGTCCTTGGAGCGTTATGCCCGCTTGGGGCTGGCCGAGTTTGAGCGCACTTTGAACGCTTACCCATCACCATTGGCTGGGTTGGCCGCCTGGCGCAAGGCCGAAGATTTGTTGGCAGGCATGGAAGAACGCTTTATTGATCGTTTTGATGCGGCACAGCAGATCGGGGAACTGGATGCCCGGCTTGATCCCGTTCGCCTTGGGCGGCGCTTGCAGGCAGAAGTAATGGGGTTACGCGCTTTCGCCCAACGTGACGTCAACAGTGCGACTGTTCATGCTCTTGCTGAAGATATGGCACTGTCCCTGGAAGCTCTGCGTAAGGACGGTGTTACAGATAAACGCTAATATTTATCGCGTATTTGCCTGCTCTTGTTGCCTTAGGGCAGGGAGCAGGCTTCTTCAAGGCAGACTGTTTAGTCGATCGTTTTAGGTGCCAGTTTTTCTTGAGTTTTCAAATCAAAATCCGAGGCATCATGCCGCTCGTGCAGTTGCTCTGAAAGCTCACCCCAAGTGCGGTTGACTTTGCGGCCACGTTTGACAGCGGGGCGTTCAAAGATCTCTTGTGCCCAGCGGCGCAGGTTCTTGTAGCTTTCGACCTGCAGGAATTCACCCGCACCATAGGCCTCTCCCAGCACCAAATTGCCATACCATGGCCAAGTGGCTATGTCGGCAATGGAATACTCGTCTCCGCCGAGAAAACGGTGCTCGGCTAGCTCCCGGTCAAGCACGTCCAGTTGGCGTTTCACTTCCATCGTGAAGCGATTGATCGGGTATTCTAACTTCTCGGGTGCATAGGCGTAGAAGTGCCCGAATCCGCCGCCCAGATAGGGCGCTGAACCTTGCAGCCAGAACAGCCAGTTCAGTACTTCGGTGCGTGCAGCCGTGTCCTTTGGAAGAAAGTGCCCGAACGTCTCAGCCAGATAAAAAAGGATCGCACCGCTTTCAAAAACTCGGCTGCCGCTCTCCGTATCAAACAGAGCCGGGATTTTCGAGTTTGGATTTACGTCGACAAAGCCGGATGAAAACTGGTCGCCTTCGCCAATCTGGATCAGGTGAGCATCGTATTCGGCCCCGGTTTCACCGATGGACAGCAGCTCTTCGGCCATGATGGTGACCTTCTGGCCATTGGGTGTTCCCATCGAATAAATCTGCAAAGGGTGCTTTCCACGCGGCAGCGTCACCTCATGTGTCGCGCCGGCTATGGGGCGGTTAACACTGGCCCACGTTCCGCCGCTTTCGGCGTCCCAGGTCCAAACCTGTGGTGGTGCATATTGATGGCTGTTCGACATGATCCTGACCCTCTTTTAGAAATAAATAAAGCATTTAATAGAGCAGCGACACGTCAGGGCGGGAAACGAGAACCGCCTCCGACTTGCTGGGCATATTAGTCAGCCTTGTGCCACTCAAACTTCTGGAACGGCTTGTCTATCGGCGTGTCGGCAAGGTGATTTGTGTAGTTGCTCATCACCTTCTGTGCGGTGCCAAGAATGACCTCAAGAATCTGGCGCTTGGTGAATCCGGCCTCCAGAAATGCTGCCACGGCGCTGTCATCCACGTTGCCGCGGCCGCGCACAACGGCGAGGGTGAAGTCGCGCAGGGTTTCCAGCCGGTCTGTCGGTAACGGTGTTTCGTTACGCAGAGCGTCAGTGATGCCGTCATCAACGTTCATGCTCTTGGCGATGCCGGTGTGTGCGGGCACGCAGTAATGGCAAGCATGTTCGACGTTGATGGTTTGCCACACCACGGTGGTTTCTTCGTCGTCGAAACTGCTATCCAGAAAGAGCTGATGAAGCCGCTGATAACCTTCAAGTAAGCCTGGTGCTTCAGCCATAACCGCGTGAAGGCTTGGAATCATACCGAAAGCTTTGATGGAGTTGTCGAGTAAATTCTGGCTTTCTTGTGGGGCGCTTTCTTTGTCATGAAGAGTAAAGTTGGTCATGGAATGACTCCTTGCCTAAAAAGTAAAAGTGATGCGATTTACATCGAGTTAAACGTTGCCGCCAAATTTGAGTGATCGATCAAATTTAGGCGTTAACTTTTCAAAGTAGGTTTAACAGGAATAACACTAACTGAACTTGAGTGATCGTTCAATATTAATTTGAGCGATTACTCAAATTGCAGGGACGTATCGCCATCACAGTATTTTTAGAGCAAAAAATCTCTAACCAAATTCCTAGCCTTGTAAGCTTGCCATTACCTTAGCTTTCGAGGCCCTTTCGCGTTCGGCATAAAGGGATAGCTCATCGGTTACCTGAGCACCAAGAGCCTCTTCAAAGGCATCACGGTTCGCGCCCCCAAGGTTTGACTGGGAAATACCCGCCTCACTTACTGGAAAAAATCTTCATAGGTATTGGTTGCGCTTCAATCAGCCCTTACGCAATCAAGGCTTCCGTATCTTTGTCGGTGCAGTCCTTAGCGGCTTGCCTAACTTCGGTCAGATAATAGTGGAATAGGATCTGATGGCGACTATTGAGGGGTATTTGCCGGTGTCTGAACAATAATGCGCCCCTACAGGCAATGGATGTCGGGGCCTGCAGAGGTTTATGTCTTTTTTAGAGGGGAAATTCCTAGGACCCCATTTAGCAGTGCCTCGATCTCCGCACCAGGATCATAATTCTGGCGTACAGGGCGGTTAGCAGTGTGGGCATTGATCACATCTTTAATCGGTTCACCGATTGTTGAGTCATTCAGCACAGGAAATTCATTTTTTAATTTATTGCTGATCTGACCTTCATTGCGCTCGACTGAGCGCATAATCCGATCTATATGTTCATCCGGCCCTTCTAAGAAGTCCTTCACCTTATCCCGAGCTTCGATATATGAATGATGCGACTGAATCTGATGGCGCATCTCGTATTCAATCGTTTCGTGAATAACGTGGAAAAGGTATTCAGATTGCTCCGTGAGATCAGGATAGCGCCAGGCCGGGCGCAGGGTGTCATTGCCGGAAAACTCGAAATCCGACACCACACCATCTGGGTAGGCGGTCCGACTTCCGAATCGGATATCGTTGGCTGTTTTCGCCATCATCGGGCGGGAATAGGCTTCAAGAATCTTGTCGTAGCGGGTGCGACTGACTGTGCTTTTGGTGATAGTGGAGGATATCGGCAAAAGCAAAGGCGCCGGTATTGCGGAATCCCGGCGAAGGGTGTCGTTGATCAGAAAGCGAGAAATCCGCCCATTTCCATCTGCCATAGGGTGAATGAAAACAAAGCCGAAACTGGCTACCGCCGCCCGAATGACTGGGTTCACGTTCCGGGTTTTTTCCATGAACGTTTGCAGACCCTTGAGCATAGGTTCCACATCGTTGGCATCAGGGGCGACGTAGTGAACATAGGAGCCCATCTCCTGAGTTCCTGAGCCAACAAAGACCGGAGACTGGCGAAGCCCATGGCGAATGGTGCTAGTGCCAAGAATGCTGTCTTGAATTTCGGTTAACGCTCCGATGGAAAGGGGGGCTTCGATCTGCCCGCAATATCGGCCCATCGCCAAGGCGAAGCGGTGAATCTTGCTCTTCTGATCGCCCTCATGCTCGATCGCAAAGCTGGCTCGACTCTCACGGATGGTTAGCCAAACCGCGCTTCTGGTCATCAAATCGGTACCGTAGTCGTCCTCAATATTTTGAAGCCGCTCGGCTAAATTATAGTCGTCGATGAGGTCAAGCAGTTCTGTTCGACGGATTATCGGGCAGAAGTAGGGCGTGCCCGGGAGGTTGTCATTGATCCGCCAGCGTGAGTTTTTAATGGGTATGTCAGCGGCAACTACCTGATTCGGGTCAAGCAGGTTGCGATAGTTACCGGACATTTCCGGCGCCTGCAGAATGTTGCCGGTCAGCCATTCGTATAGAAAACCGGCTTTGCGAGTGTATTGCCCGGTTGGCTCAGAGGCGATCCAGTCTATCAATGCCTGCTTGTCAAAGCTTTTGAACGCGTGACTGAGTAGCTCTAAGTGAATGCCCTCATGTTTAAGGGCGAACGCCAGGTGAGCCAAAGGAATGTCGTCGGGCTTAGAATTAGGCCGGTAGGTTTCATAGCGAACGCCGTCCTGGAAGCTGGTCTTCCGGTCACGGCCAATCTGGCTGAGAATTGACAATTTCTGGGTTACCGGTAGATTGAAATGCTCTCGTAACCATGCATAGCCTGCCCAGGAACTCATGCCGCTCACCTTGTCGTTTGACCTGTGATTTCCGTTATTTCGTTTATCCTACTGCATTACTGATTATATTGTGCTGTAAAACCGTCTTTTTTCTACAATAATCTGGGTTGCCCGGAAGATACAAATTGATATCCCATTGCCTTGTAGCCTTTCTCGCGCTTTTGGAACATCCGCTCTAGCATTGGCAGGCCAGTATCCAAGTAGTCATACACGGTGACTTCCTGCTTGCCATCGGCTTCCCGGTGGATCCTGCAGGCATATTGCGCCAGCGTTCCTTTCCAGGCGATTGGCAGGGCCAAAAACAGAGTGTCTAGCCGTGGCAAATCAAAACCTTCTCCGATGTATTTTCCTGTTGCAACGATAACCTGAGCTTCATGTAACCGCGCCTCTGCATCCCGGCGCTCTCTGACGCGCATTCCTCCACGCAGCACAACCGACGGTATGGATTCAGCGTCCAGCATTGTCGCCAACCTCTCAGCATGCTCTCGCCGCTCCGTCAGCAGAAGACAGTTTGCCCGGTTGCGGGCACAGCCTGCGACATCCTGAACAATATCCTGATTCCGGGCGGGGCTCTGGGAGAGCCAACGGTAAACCGATGCTATATGGGGCCGCCCACTCGACTGATAAATGTCGGTGGGTGGACTTTCATGACGCTCCCGAACGATGACGCGTTGGACAAACCTGGAGCTGTGTTCCGCCCGAACTTTGTGACGAACGGGTCCCGCAACCATGAGCATGATTTTTTGGTGCCCATCCTGACGGTCAGGTGTTGCTGTCAAGCCGACGACGTAACGGGCGCTGACTTCATTAAGGAGCATTTCGTAACGGGGAGCGGAAATATGGTGGCATTCGTCTATGATGACCTGCCCATATTCCCGGACCAGGCTTGAGACAGTATTGTCTTTCTTGTTGATCAGGCTCTGGTAGGTGGCAACATCGATCTGACCGGTAGGTTTCTTTTTCCCACCGCCAATCACACCCACGGCTGCACCTTCAATGAAGGTTTCCAGGCGCTCCTTCCATTGGTCTAGTAACTGACGACTGTGAGTCAGGATCAATGTGTTGACCCCACGCTTGGCTACAATGGCAATTGCCGTTACGGTTTTACCGAAGGCGGTTGGGGCGTGGAGTATTCCGGTATCGTGATTGGTAAGCGCCTTCACAGCCTTTTTTTGATCCTCGCGCAGGGTTGCTTTCAGACTGGCGCCACCCAGCGACTGACCCGGAATCCTGCGGTCATCGATCTCTATCG
The DNA here is from genome assembly GCF_002563815.1 of Marinobacter sp. LV10R520-4. Classification (NCBI taxonomy): domain Bacteria; kingdom Pseudomonadati; phylum Pseudomonadota; class Gammaproteobacteria; order Pseudomonadales; family Marinobacteraceae; genus Marinobacter; species Marinobacter sp. LV10R520-4. Next base: position 3,542,181 of record NZ_PDJM01000001.1, read on the forward strand.
TTATCCTCTGATCCAGCAGCAATGCTTGTAACTCATCAAAGCAGCCTCTCGGTACCGATAGATAACCTTGCTCAATCCGGGCACAGGATATGTACCGAGGAATACCATGAGTAGAGAAACGAAGTGCCTGTGTTTTGAAAAACACTGGATTGGCGAAGCTGGCCATGCGCTTTATTCGAGTAGCCAATGTCCCCGGTATTTCGGACAACTTCATATAAATGTGGTTTGCTAAAATGAGAGTGATGCGTTCAGGGCATCCTGTAATGATACCTGCCTCTACCGGTAACGATTGCTCCCATGGCAACGAAACCTCTGCTGTAAGATCAGAATCAGGCCCCTTACCGACCATCTCTCGAAGCTGGGCCGATGAAAGGGTCTTCTGCCGACTGAGCAGCGCCCATTGATCTGGATACGGAGTTAATTCATCGTCGACGAACACAGTACACCCGCGATTTCGCGCCTCGTGTTGAAGCGGAAGGGCAATCAGATTGCCAAACCCACCATCGGGCATCGTGTCCTGGTTGGGGAACAACCGGTCATAGGAATCGAAGGACAAGCCTGGATAGAGCTCCATGGCTTTATCCAGCAACTTGAACCCCAGAACTCTCGCAGACCAGGCCGAAACGGCTTCCGAAAAGAAGATCCATAAATGGGCACCAGCACCGGATCGAGACACCTCGACGAGATAAGGAATAGCTTCACCACGACAGGTCTCGGCCAACGCACGAACGTCTGCTTTCCAGTTGTCCTTATCAAAATCCACTGCCAGGAGGTAACAGGAGTTGTCCGATAGTAAAGGATATAGCCCAGCGACATGCTTACCAGAAAGGTGGTCGTACAAGGCACTGAAATCCAGAGGCTTGAATTTTCTGTGCGGACATTCTCCGCACTTGATCCTGGGTTTCTGACAAATTCTGGGGGCCCATTCGTTCTCACAGGCCACAGCATAGCCGGAGCGGCCACCGGAACCCTGCCAGCGAATTGCATAGACATCCTGTCTACCGCGAAAGAGCTTCCGGAACGATTCGATTTTTTGATCGGGGGTTAGGTGCGATAACGTGGATCGGCTCGCAGCTTGCCGAAGCTCTTTCTTTCGGGAAAGGAGGGCGGCCTTTTCCTTCTCAAGCTTAGACAACCTAAGTTCAATGGCTGCGAGCTCTTCATCTACTCGGATACGTGACTCCTACTCAGTGAATCCGTCAAGCATGGTGATTGACTGTTCTGAGGTCATTTCTAATCCTGCCGCTACTTGGCTGATCCTATCAGATTTAGTCTCACGATCATCAAATCAAATAACGAATTGTCTCATTGGTAACCCAGCAACATGTCTGTTATAGAAACTTTCAAACACTGGGTCGCCAGAGTCCCGAGAGGCAAAAAATTTACCAGCAGCCTGTTCCTGAAACTGGATCCGTCTTGAGAGCGCCCGTTCGGCTTCGGCCAGGGTAGGTAGGTTTACACTACTTGAATACCCTGGATGACGAATATGTGCTCAACCCCCAGGTGGGTGTGACCCGGCCCCCGGGCACCGGGTCAGTGGCGCCACAGCAATCCTCAACCAACAGGCAATCAAAGCCACGGTCGTTGCCCTCACGCATGGTGGTATGAACACAGACGTCCATGGTAATGCCGGTCAAGATAATATTACGGATTCCGCGTACCAGAATCTTGTCCAACGGGCTCTGGTTGCCGATACCGGGGCAAACCTGTTTGCCCCTCCAACGCTTGTTGAAGGGCAGATCCACCAGTTCGGGCCGGTGGCCTTCGCGAGTGTGGATGATATGCATATGCGGAATGGTCCGAACCGCCTCCAGAACACTGCGGATCGGCGGAATCGTGGCCCGGGCTTAGCCTTGTAAGCTTGCCAACACCCTAGCTTTCGAGGCATTTTCGCGTTCGGCATAAAGGGATAGCTCATCGGTTACCTGAGCACCCAGAGCCTTTTCAAAAGCATCACGATTTGCGCTACCTGAGTAGGCCTCACTTTTCGCGCCCCCAAGGTTTGACTGAAAAATGCCCGCCGCGCTTACCGGCAAAAAGTCTTCATAGGTAATTGGCTGAGCTTCAACCAGCCCTTGCGCAATCAAGGCTTCCGTATCTTGATCGACAACGCCCTTGGCAGCTTGCCCGGTGTCAGTTAGATAATAATGAAAGTAGGCCAACCCCTCACGACGCATCGCCTGATCACTGTCGGGAAACGCCGTAAAGACGCTGTTCATGACCGTTTGGTGCGCATCGTTATCCAGCCTTATCGCTTGTTCGCGGCCTTCATCAAGAAGCTGGTCATAAAGCGCGCGTCCTTTTGGCGTAAGCGCCGCACCACGCTGCTCAACTTCACCAAAGCGAGCAGTGTGGGTACCCTGGGCGTCACCGGCAAAGCGGATCGACTCCTCCAGCGCTTTAAAGCTCGTTTGCCGAAGCAAAATGGGCCATGCACGACGTGGTGGCCCTTCGATCACTGCTTTCGGATTCATTCCCACATCAGGCATGCGGCGTTGAACTTCATCGATATCTAAAGTGCGCGGCGTCAGGTGATTGATGTGCGGCCCACGAAAGCAGACGACGTCGGCAATCAAACGGTGTTCGTCACATAGCGCATGATAGGTCTCTAAATCGACCGTGGCGTTCTGGTGCCAGCGGAATGTTTCCAGGGCTTCCTTTACAAATTGGTCCGCTTCCTCGCTGGATAGCTCACCTTTTGACTCATGGCATTCGATCAGTTCACGTACTTTGGATGTAAAAATATCGCGCGTCGCTAAAATGGCTGTTGCACCCTGGCGGAGCGCCTCATTTTCAATTAACTCCAGGCGCAGTAGGGAGGTGAAAACACGGAACGGATTTTTTGCCAGCGCATTATCGTTGATGGGCCTGAAAGCGGTTGAGTGAACCGGCACGCCCGCTTCGGAAAGATCGTAATAACCGACAGGATGCATTCCCATAACGGCAAACAAGCGTCGCAACGTAGAGAGCTCATCCGCTGTGCCCACACGAATTGCTCCATGGCGCTCTACCGTAAGGCGTGCCAGTTCACCCTGCGCTTCCAGCCGGCGGTAAAGCTCAGGTTGCTGGCTAAGCGTCTCCTGGTTTACGCGTTCCACGAGCTCAAGCAGCGTTCCGTACTGAGGAACTTCCGCTTGATACATAGCCGACATGGCCTTAGAGAAACGGTCGCGAACATCATCGGTTGAGGGAAGTGTTTTTTGGTTCATTTCATCATTTTGCGCGAGATACCCCGTCCTTCAGGTCGGGGAGGGATAGCGCGTCGTGCCTCAGCGCGACTCGTTTTCCCTGTCTCCCTCCTCCTTTCGTTGGTTGGGTTGGATGTGATAGCCGTAGCCATCCGCTCGTTGGGTTAATGTGCAATGCCGATATGAGACGCCTTGTATGGCACCGCCCGATGTCTGGATGTTGAAACTGCCGGTCTTGCGAACGGCAACCCTGCCTAGCCAGGTGCCAGCTTTCGTGCCTGTCGGCACAATGGCTCGCACCATGTCGCCAGTCTGAAACCCCTGTACTTGCTTCTGGCGCATCAGATAGCCGCGGGGGAAGCCGTGCTTTGTTAAGCGTGTGCGCTTATAGCTGCCGCGCCCGGTGGCTTTGATCGCCAAGGTTGGAACGTCCCAACCCTCTACGATCTCGACTTCTCCGACGCAAGCCGCATCCAGCGCGTGTGTCTTAGGAATGTTCAGTCGCCGACGATTGAACTTGGTGCGGCCGCCGGTACCTACTTCAACCGGCAGGCCCGTCTGCTTCAGTGCCTGATGCAATGCCCACCGGGTTGAGTTGACCGCTGAAGCGTCTCTTAAGGGCTTTTTGCACTGTTTGAGGATGCGATCCAGCCTGGCCTGGTGGTTTTTCAGCCGCTTGGACGATGCAAAGAAATCAGCAAGTGGCTGCCTGCCTTTCTCCTGATTGCATGGCCGGCACGCCAATGTCAGGTTGCTGATCCGGTTCGAGCCACCGTTGGCTTTTGGGTCGATATGCTCAATTTGAAGAGGGGTGTCTTTACCGGTGCAGTAAGCGCATTCGCGGCCCCACTTCTCCAGAAGGTATTCGCGGACCTCGTAGCCGAGCAAGGTGCCCTGCTGGTACTCGACACCGCTGACTTCCGGGTTTTCCATCTTTTGCGTATCAAACCGAACCAGTTCCTGGCTGATAGATTCAACCGGCACCAAAGATCGAAGCCGATTCACCAAGCTTTTCGTGGTATCCACCCGGTGTTGCAGGCTCGGGGCCAGCCAGCCCCTGGGCTTGGTTCGATTCAGGAATCTGGGTGCCCGGTACCTGAGCTGGCTGCGACGACGCCGGCGAAACGCCCGACGTTGCTCCAGAGACTTGCTGATCTGGCGACCGCGATGAGCCAACTCCATTAACGCCAGAACGTGTTGCTTCTGGCCGCTTTCTCGAACCACTGCAATCCCGCTGGTTTTGCTGCCGGGATCGATCTTGATACGGACCGGCTGTGTGATGCCACCGGCACGGTCTTTCAGCCGGATCGTAAACGGATACGCACGCACCACCACGGCTCGCCTACGGCCGAGCAGAAGCCGCGCGCGCTTTTCGGTGCACGGCATCCGTGGTTGCTTGCGTCTATCCAGTACGAAGACCGACATCGTTTTCCTTTCAATGAATGCCCTTACGGGCCTTGTGACGGAGGCCGAAGCCTCTCTCCCCTCGGGAATGTCTACCACCGGCTCCCGCTTGCGCGGCAACTGAAACCTTCGGTGCTTTACCTTTCGCCAGCGTGACCCCAGTCTTCCAGAGCGCCGAACTGAGGAAGCATTCGGCGGTGGGTCTTAGCGACCTGTGATAAACGTAGCGGGTTGGTGTCCGCTTTCCCTGGTCAACCTGGCTTGCAGGGTGTTCTCTACAAGCCCCGTCCTTCAGGGCGGGGTAGTTGACCGCTCGATATTGAACAGTGTTGAGTTGAGGATGTTATACCTGCTTCCGTCGGGCTACCAGTCCGTTCCTTAACGCTTCCCAATAACAACAGGTAAATAACTGAACCCGCCGGTTGGGAAAACTGCGCGTTCAGGCAGCTCATTGGGCGCGAATTCCAGGGTATCGATACCGCGAAGAAATTCCTCAATCAGAATTCTGAGTTCCATCCTGGCCAGAGGTGCACCAGGGCAAATATGAATACCTGCACCATAAAGCAGATTCTGGCCACGGTTCTTCTCGGGACAAAAAACATCCGGATCGCCGAATACTTCCTCGTCACGATTGGCGGATGCCCACAGAACGGTGACTTTCTCGCCAGCAGGAATCTTTCTGGTACCCATCTTTACTTCCCGTGTTGTTATCCGGCGATTGGATATTAACGGTGCGTCGATGCGCAGTATTTCATCGATCGCATCCTCTACTTTGTAGGTTTCTTTGGTCAGGCTTTCTTTTAAGTCAGGGTGTTCAGCCAGATAATTCAGCAGAATCGATACGCTTGAGCTGATGGTACCGAGTTCACCAACTGTCCAGTTTCGCATCAGGCTGGTGAGCTCTTCATCGGTTAAGGGTCGACCATTAACGGTTTCTTCCATCAGTAACCTGGTGACGTCCCTTGGCGCGTTCGCTCCGGCTTGCCGCCGGGTCTCCAGTAGTTCATGAATATAGCCATCAAATTCTTGGGCAACATCAGCCATGGCCTTGCGGTCTCGGGCGAGTGTGGCCTGATGGTTCTTCAAGACCCACTCACGAAGTGGTTCATGGAGGGAGTCGGGCCATCCCATAAAAGCGCACTGTATTTGTAACGCAAAGGCTCTGCTGAACCGTTCGACAATATCAAACTCTTCACCACTAGGCAGGCTGTTTACAAGATTACGAGCTATGTTCCGACAGGTGGGCTCAAACTCGCTCATCGCCTGTTCTGAAAAATAGGGTTCGATCACCTGGCGATAGTGGGTGTGTTCGGGCGGGTCCATGCCATTCGGCACAGAAAGATGGCTGGACGACACGCTGCTAAACGTTTGGTGATCTTCCAGCGCCTGCATAACATCGCTATGCCTGAATAATGTCCAGTGTTGGTAGTTACTCCAGGCGACCGGGCACTGTGTACGCATGGTGTCGTAGGCGCGTATCTGGTCTTTTAAAACCTTACCTGCACGGGGGTTCCAGTCTGGTTCGCGGGGCCTGTTGACCATTGAAAATCCTCGTAAGAAAAACGGTTTTCAGGCTAACAGATGGCCAAATAGTCTTCTTAAAGATTAATCAATTAGTGCTAGATTCAATAACCTGAACCAGCCACCAACGTCTGCCAGCGGTCCGGACTTGATCTAGAACACGTGACACCATAGCTCAGCCATCTCGGTAGCGTTATCGTGCGATGGGTGTTCGTTGCCTCCCCAGAACGTGTTAATACAGCACTTTTAAGGCTGCAATTATTTGTACACGTGTCTGTATTTATCTACTAATATTTATCTGATATAAATCAAATAGGACGGTTTATGACGCCTACTATTGCCATTCTGCTGATCATTACCTTCGTGCTCTCAACGGTTGGTTTGCTGTTGTTGATCTGGTCTATTGCCAACAATCAGTTCAGCCATGGCCAGGAGGCCGCACGCAGTATTTTCTCGCCGGGCGAGGAGGGCCACAGTGAGGACCCTGCACGCCCTGCCGACCCGTCGTTCACGGGAGAAAACACAGCTCAGGCCGCCGCGATCAAAGCACGCTGGACCGCCGATCAATCTTCCCGAACGGCCGTGCTTACGTGGCTGAGCTCGTCCATTTTCTGGTTGGTGTTAGGCTCGTTTTTCGGCTTGGTGTCGTCCATCAAAATGCATCTCCCCGAATTTCTGGCGGCCAGTGAGTTTTTAACCTTCGGCCGGATACGCCCTGCTCACCTAAACGCAGTTACATACGGTTGGGCGTCAATGGCAGGCATTGGTGTGGCGTTATTTCTGATTCCCCGGTTATTTAAGACATCGTTGGCAGGCGGAAAATACGCTGTTCTGGGTGCTGTTATCTGGAATATTGGTCTGATTTTGGGTGTGGCGGCCATCATCCTAGGCTTATCCGATGGCAAGGAGTGGCTTGAGTTCCCATGGCAAATCGACATCCTGTTCGTTGTGGGGGGTGCCCTGTGCGCCATACCGTTGCTTTTAACTGCGGCCAACCGCCAGGTCGAACATCTTTACGTTACCAGCTGGTACTTAATGGCGGCGCTGGTGTGGTTTCCGATTCTGTTTCTAATCGCCAACTTGCCTTTTACTTTTCCCGGCGCATCCGGCGCCACCGTTAACTGGTGGTTTGCCCATAATGTTCTCGGGCTTTGGGTAACTCCCATAGGCATTGGTATCGCCTACTACATGATTCCAAAAATTCTTGGTCGACCGATCATTTCCTATCAGTTATCACTCATTGGTTTCTGGTCTTTAGCTTTGTTTTACAGCCAAGTGGGCATTCACCACATTATTGGAGGCCCCATACCGACCTGGCTGGTGACTCTGTCAATCGTTCACAGCGTGATGATGTCGATACCGGTTATTACCGTCGCCATCAACCACCACGGGACTATGATGGGCAACTTTGGGCGTCTTAAAGATTCGCCGACACTTCGATTTGTGTGGATCGGCGCTCTCATGTACACGGTGGCTTCGCTTCAGGGGTCTATGGAAGCACTGCGCAGCATTAATGTAATCACTCACTTTACCCACTACACGATTGCCCACGCGCACCTGGGTATGTATGCCTTCCTGAGCTTCATTCTTTTTGGTGCGGTTTATTTCATCATGCCCCGCCTGACCAACTGGGAGTGGCCATGGCGCAGGCTGATCAGTCTGCACTTCTGGCTGGTGAGCGTCGGCATCGTGATTTATGTGGTGTCGTTGAGCATTGCTGGCTGGAAGCAGGGTATGGCTTTGCTCGATGCGGCTATGCCGTTCATGGACATTGTTCGAATGACAATGCCGGCACTTCAGGCCCGCACGGTAGGTGGCGCTCTGATGACGCTTGGGCACCTGGTGTTTGCGTTCCATTTTGTTGCGATGCTGATGCATCGTGGAATTGGCAATCAGCAACCAACACTCTTTCGTTCTGCTATTAAGGAGGTCACTCAATGAAAGGTGCTCTTGCAATTATGGTCGGTGCGGCCCTTATTTTATTGTTGGCCATGCTTACCCTGGTGGTTATGCCGTATCTGCAAATGTCGGCAGAACAGGTTCCGCCTGATCTCAAGCCTTATACTGAAACGCAGCAGCGCGGTCGGCAGTTGTACATAGCGAACGGCTGTATTTACTGCCATAGCCAGCAACCGCGGGATCCGGGTTTTGCTCCCGGAGACAGAGATCGGGGCTGGGGGCGCCCTTCCGTACCCGGGGACTACGCTTACGATCAGCCCCACCTGCTTGGCACCATGCGCACCGGACCTGATCTGTTCAATGTCGGCGCACGGCTGCCCAGCATAGACTGGCAACTGCTGCACCTTTACAACCCCAGAGTGGTCCACAAAGACAGCATTATGCCGTCGTATCCTTTTTTGTTTCGCCATGTGGATGAGGCTGAGGCGGGTGATAAAGTCGTTTACCTACCGGCGTCTTTTGGTCCTGAATCCGGGCAGATTGTTGCTACCGACGATGCGCTGGCACTCGCCGAGTATCTGCTTGCCCTTGACCATACTTATCCGGCACCTACCTTGCCGAAAGCCGATAACTCCAAGGAGTAACGAGCGCTATGAACGAGCATGATCATCGCGCCCAAAACCGGGAATCTGCTGAACCGGAAGAGGGCACTCGCGCCGCTCCAAAAGTTGTATTCGTCTGGATTGCCATCCTGATTGTCTGGGGCGTTGGCTACTACGCCTGGCAGATTGGCAAGCCATTGCTGGGTGGTGACAGCCGCACACCCGTTATAACCGAGCATCAGGAATCCAGGCCGGCAGACGGCGCAAGCGCTGATAGCGCTATGGAATCTAATAATGTTGCAAACGCTGACAGCGCTGAAGTCCCGGTAAACCCGACTGCGCCGAACACAGATAAATCAGACGCTTCGAATTCGGGCTCGTCACGCGCGTCGGATCAAGAAATGTCAAACACTGCGAACTCAGAAGGTCCGGCCTCTGACAGCCTCACAGCAAGCGCAAAACCGGATGGCGCGGCCATTTTTAGCGCCCAGTGCAGCGCCTGCCATCAGGCAAGCGGACAGGGCATACCGGGCGCCTTTCCACCCTTAGCTGGAAGCGAATGGATGTTGGCCGACGCAGCCATTCCTGTCGCTATCGTCCATGATGGTCTGCAGGGGAAAATTGAAGTTGCAGGCAATCAGTTCCAGGGTGTTATGCCCAAGTTTGGCGGCCAACTTTCCGATGCGGAACTGGCGGCTGTATTGAGTTATGCACGCAGCCAATGGGGCAATGACGCGAGCGCGATCAGCCCGGGCGCGGTCACCGAACATAGAGAACGTTTCGGTGACCGTAAGGAATGGTCAGCAGAAGAGCTAACGAAGGTTTTCGGGAAACCCTGAGATGGCCGCCGATAACGTAAACACAGCACAGGAATCTCTGGACCGGGACCCCAGACACAGGGACCCCGAGCATTACAAAACCGGGCACCAGGAAATCTTGATGGTTGAGGGGATGCGCTGTGGCAGTTGTGCCATTGCCGTAGAAGCTCTGTTAAAAAAGCAACCGGGCGTTCGTGATGCGGCGGTTAATTTTGCAGCCGACGTCGCCATGATTTGCTGGGACAGGGAGAAGCCCCGGCTTGCCAACCTTCAGCAGGCCGTCGCCCGATTGGGTTATCGCCTGCACGATTCGGTTGACCCTGAACGGAGCAAGTTCCAGGCAGAGTCCGTGCGCAAGCACCTCCAAAGACGACTGGCGGTGGCGGTTGTCTTCGGCATGTGGAGCATGATGCCGGCTCTGTTGATTTATCTGGCACCGTTCGGAGCGGCAGAGCCGGAGGTTCTGTGGCCGCTCGCTTTGGCTAGCGGTCTGTTCGCGGTGCCCGTTGTAATTTACTCCGGATCTCACTTCTACCGCGTTGGCTGGCGCACGCTGATTGCCGGCGCACCGGGCCTCGACAGTTTGATTTTTCTGGCGGTTTTTTCGGCTTGTATCATCTCAACCTGGCAGCTCTTTTCCGGCAGCCACCATGTGTACTTCGATGCGGCCGTTATGCTGATCACTTTCCAGCTGATCGCAAGACTGCTGGATACCAGCGTACGCCGGCGTGCCTCGGAGATCATTCGACGCTACCTTCAAGATGTGCCCGAGCTAGTGACCGTAAAAGCTTCTGACGGCAAGCTCGAAACTCGCCTGGCCAAGGATGTTAGCGCTGGCGAACGCATTTTTCTCCAGGCCGGTGACCAGTTGGCATTGGACGGAAACGTTTTCCGGGGGCATGGTCAGGCCGACCTGTCCATGCTGACGGGAGAGCACCTGCCGCAATCGCTCGGGCCAGGGGATGAGCTGCTTGCAGGCTGCCAATTGGTTGAAGGTGAGCTCGAACTAACCGTAACCGCCATTATTGGCCAACGCCGGATCGACCGCTTATCGCGGTCCATCAGCGCTCTGCTCAGCCGCAAAACCACCTTGCAGCGACTGACCGACCGGATTGCCCGAATCCTGCTGCCGGTCATCGTGACTGCGGCCGCCCTGGCCGTGGGTTTGGCTTTTTTTCAAGGCGTTTCTGCCCCGGAAGCGGCAGCCCGTGGCTTGGCCGTCATGATCATAAGTTGCCCCTGTGCCCTTAGTCTCGCCATTCCGCTGGTGATCACCATGGGCCACGCCAATATGGTCAGCCGCGGCATCGTTTTGCGGGATCCCGCTGCACTGGAGGCTGCAGCAAAGGTTGGGGCCATCGTCTTCGACAAGACCGGCACTCTGACCACCGGTGTGCCCAGCGTGAACACGATCACGCCGGCCGGACAATGGACCGAGAGCAGTCTGTTGCAACTCGCACGAGACATTCTCAGAGAGTCGACGCACCCGGTCGCTAAGGGGCTTGCGGCGGATACAGAATTTGGGCTTGTAGCGGCCTCCGACGGCACGCGTGAAAGTATTGCAGGCGCGGGCACGCGCTGGACTAACGGCATGAATACCGCTTTGGCCGGGCAAGCGAACTGGCTCTGCAAACAAGGTGTTAAGGTACCATCAACCGAAGACACCGGAATGAGCGTCTACCTGGCCTGCAACGGAATCTATGCCGGTAAAATCGGTTTTAAAGAAACACTCAGGCCGGAGACTGCGTCTACTATCCATCAGCTGACACGCCAGGGTTTTACCATTTACTTGCTCAGCGGCGATACGCGCAACGCATGCCTTGAGCTGGCCGAACGCCTTGGTATTTCATCCAAACATGTGCTTTCCGGCTATTCACCCGAACAGAAGCACCGTTTTATCGAAACCATCGAGGAGCAGGCTAATGTGGTATTCGTAGGTGACGGCCTCAACGATGGCCTTGCCCTCGCGGGCGCCAGGCTTGGTATTGCTGTAGGTGATGCCTCGTCCGTCGCCGGTGCAGCAGCGGCCGTTTACCTGACCGAGAGCATCGCCAAAGTGCCTGCCACTCTACAGCTCGCGCGACGAGCCCGAAAGCTTATGCACCAGAACCTGTTCTGGGCAGTAGGTTATAACGCTGTCGTGATCCCACTAGCCGTAATCGGCTGGGTCCAGCCCGTTATTGCGGCCATTGCCATGTCACTCAGCAGCGTGTGTGTTCTGCTTAACAGCTTGCGTATGCAGAAGGAGGTGTCTGGCGATGATCCGAACAGTAAGGCCTCAGCCGTTCAGTAGGCCGTCCGATTGCAGATTTTTTATGTTAAAAACCTGTCACGCACTTCTTTTTTCGGCATCATGCACGTCGCTCGTTTGCCAAATAATGTGTAACGGTTCCGGGCAAGAATCCTGTAAAAATAATCCCGAACAACAGCAGGTACGATTTTAAAGGCTCCGAACTTGACATCCTCCCCGCCCTGAAGGACGGGGATTCCTACTGCGCTCAGGCGTGGCATTGAGCCATCCCTGAGTCGCTTCGGTGGGTTCCTGTTGCTGACGGCATTACCGCACCGTTCACTTCACAGGCTAACCGGGCATGACCTGCCCTTAGAATATTGATGGCGGCGTTGAGGTCTGCATTTTCAGCATACCCACATTCGACACAGTCGAATTGCGATTGAGTCTTGCAATTCTCTGCACAAATATGACCGCAGGCCGGATTTGGCTTTTACGCTTCGCCTTGGTGCCTCAAGTGTGCCGCTTGCTGACTTGCTCATATTCGTGACGTTCAGATCTTCGATGACGACCACCGCGTGGTTTTTGCTGATGATGTTCGAGGTCTTGTGGAGAAAGTCATTGCGGGTATGAGCAACCCGTTGATGCAACTGGGTGATACGGGCCTTTGCCTTTTTCCAATTGCTGCTGAACTTGACCTTGCGGCTCATGCGTCGCTGATACTTTGCCATCTTCGCAGCGCGGGTACGCAGCGCATTGACCGGCTCGAACATCGTGCCGTCAGAGAGCGTCGCGAATAGCGTGATGCCCGCATCGAGGCCGACTATCGACGTTGATGGATGTATTGGCTGCCCAACTTCGCGCTCGGTCTGAATGCTGGCGTACCACTTGCCAGCCACACAGGAAACGGTGATGTTCTTTGCCAGTCCGAGGATGCCACGGCTCTTGCGGTAGCGAATCCAGCCTAGCTTTGGGAGTCGAATACGTCGATTGGCTTCGTCAATCTCGAAACCTTGCGGAAAGCGAAAGCTGTCTGACGACCTACCTTTTTTCTTGAATTGTGGAAAATCGGCACGCTTCTCAAAGAAGTTCTTGTACGCAGCGGCCAGGTCTTTTGTGACTTGTTGTAGTGTTTGTGAGGGAGAGTCGCACAAGTACGAGAATTCCTGCTTCCACGCTGGCAGCCAATTATTCATGCCAAAGCTGTTGGTGAATTTTTCACCGGCCGTATGTAGCCCTTGCTGACGATTCAAAGCCAAATTCCAAATCTTGCGAGCATTACCCGCGTACTGACGCATGGCGCGGATTTGCTCACCGTTTGGCTCAATCTGAAATTTGAATGCTTGAAGGCGTTTCATAGCTCAATTATGGTTGGTCCATGGAAAAAAACAATGATATTAGGCACGGGCGGTATTGCGTTTTTAGGATGCACGTTCATTTGGTATTTGTGACGAAATATCGTCGCGGCGTGTTCACGGCTGAGATTATTGATGACCTGCGCGGTATCTTCTTTGAACAGCAGCAAACGCCGGAATGAGAATTTTGCTCACGAGAGGGACACCTGCGGTGTCCGCGCTATTCATCCCCGGCCTGAAGGCCGAGGTTTTCCGCGCATTCCGATAAACCAGAAACCGTCAAGGTCTTTTGTTATCTCAAGCGCAGCGTTGGTGCGTAAGAAGGATTGTCCATTTTTTATCAGAACAAAAGAGTCATAACCTACTTCAGGAACTTGATGCTTTAATAAAAGGTCCTGAGCTATTTTGCTCTGCGTTGGAGTAAATTTAAAAACGGCTTTAGAGTCTCGTTTAATGATGAAATTTACCGCTCCGTTGCAGAAGTTGCATATTCCATCAAAAATAACGATCTGATTATCCTCCATAACTCTCTCCGCATCTCCTGGATGAGCAGAACGCGAACGTTCACTGGAAGTTCGTCGCTCACATTGATGGGTTCGAGCTCTTGGCTGCCCCACCTTGCTGACCATCTACTTGAGTGAACAACACGTTATTTTCCAGGTGAATGTGGTCCATCAGATCCCTTCGGAATGTCTGTAGCCCTTTGTAGAGCGCCTGCCAGGTGTTGCAGGCGCGGTCCGGCAGGTTGTAGTGACGGGTCAGACTGTCCAAGCGTTCCAGTGCTTTGCCGTGATCGTCGTGCTCGGCACGCATGATCTGGATCGGATAAACGGCCATGCTGTCCACACCACGGGTGAGCATTGGAAACAGGATCTGTTCTTCCTTGGCCATGTGCTCTTCCAATTCCTGTGCCAACGTTTCCAGATGTGCGGCTAGTCCGGCCGGGCATTCCGGATGGCCACCGTGAACGCGCTCCACGCGTTGTGCCAGGCGGATAAGCTCGGGCAATTGCTCTCGGTAGACGTCGTGGTAGCTCGTAAGGATGTGTTCAATTAACCCGGGCAGGTCGGTACCTGCCCAAATGTCCTGCGGTTCATCACGCTGTTGAAGGCGCTCAAGACTGGCCAGAAGGATTGCTGTATTAAGGCCTTTCTTTTCCGCCGCGCTCCGCAACGTGCGTGCACCACCGCAACAAAAATCCAATTTAAAGCGGTGCAGGACCGCTGTTGCACCGGGAATGTCCCGGGCAATATTTCCCATAGATTGGTCCAGTAGATTCATGGCTTCATACCTCCGGTTTGCGTGAATCGGTTTCAGATTCTGCTGCGCCCCGGTGATGTGACGTATCGGGCCATTGCTCATCTGATTAAAGATTAAGCTTAGAGTACATCCTTTAAGATTTATATTAAATACTTTTTATAGGGTGTGTCTTCTGGGGCCCGGATTGAAGTGGTCAACTGAATTTGGTCAAGGTTGCGTCGTTAGAACGGCAACGGCACCACGCGAAATTCAGAGCAGAACGTTATCGCGTTTCTGACCTTCGCAAAAAAGACTGACAAAAGAATGCGTGATGCGGAGTAAAACCGAGAAGGATAACCATGAGACAAAAGCGATAGTGGATTGCTATCGGTTAATTGAGCCACTAAAAAATCGGAGTCACACTTACAAAATAGAAGTTTTTGATGTACCGATAAAATGGAGGCGCGGGTCGGAATCGAACCGGCGTTAACGGAGTTGCAGTCCTGCCTAAGTGGAGGGTTTTAAGTTATATAAAACAATAGTTTAAGATATTAAATTGATGTGATTTATCGCTCATTGCGGTATTTTTCTTTTGTTTTAAATCATATAGTTAGGTTTCTATTTTTTCACCAGTTTAGGTGCAGGTCAGGTCGCATTGCCTTGCGGTTCAGATGTCGATCCTGGTAAAAATGAAGAATAATGTTTGAGAATTTTCCGGCATGGTTCGAACATATTATCTTGCGGATAGAGACTCAAAAAAAGCTGCTTTATTGCAAGTTGGCCCCGGAGTCTAGGTGCGTTTGTCAAGACACAGACAGCTTTGACGAGGAAGAGATCTTCGTCAGCATTTTAAATGCAGTATTTACCCGTGCCTAGCCAAAAAACATTGACGACAGGGCCGTTCCTGACCACTGGGAAGAAGATCTGATTTCTAGGTCTATGAACTCCATATTGCAACGTTCGTATAGCGACAGTTCAGGTTTACGATGCTGATTCACGTTGCAGGCAAAGATACTAGCCGCGTTATTTCTTTACTTTTCAAGAAATTGGGAGTCCACCTGAGGAAGACAGGATTCGAACCTGTTAACAATGCCTCCACCAACTCCATAGCAGTAAAGTTAATGGAGATCACTTGACCATCGCGATCGATACCGCGCACGCCCTCGTCAAGGTATGCTGACGAGGGCATATTGCACTGCCGCAGCGAAGACGAAGCAGGCTATCTGCGAGAGTGATGAGCAAATTCAATTCGATTTTCTTGGCTACACATTCCGGCCAGGACGCACGGTTAGTCGAAACGAAACGGCAGACCCTTGCTGGGGTTTACTCCAGCAGTGAGTCGACAAGCGATGACCACCATGCGCCAGTCGATACGATGATGGCATTTGACCCACCGAAGTGAACTGTCACTGGATCAGCTAGCCCAGATGCTAGCGCTACGTGTACGAGGGTGGATCAATTATTATTGTCGGTTCAGAGTTTCAACCTGTAGCTGATCATCTTGATCGCGCCATCATTCGATGGGCTATGCAGAAGCAGCCAAAAATGTTCGCACATTGGTGCGGGCGTGGTGCATTTTCGGTTGGAGCAATGGGAGCCCGGTGAGCTGAGAGGTTCACGCCGGGTTCTGAGAGCAATTGAGGGGGCAGTTCCCCGGCTGACTCATCCCGCAACTCATTCTTTGGTAGGGACTCATCGTCGTAGCAACTTGAATCCCTGTTTAACTAATGCCCGGTATTAGCTGACTATTGTATCAGAGCTTTGGGTGGATTCGCTGAGACCGTTCCTTGCCTTCAGCATTTATGATTGACCCGCGGCCCAGAGTTGAAACCGACCGTCATTTCCCAGACTGAAGTGTGACACATTGGCATATATACTTTAATAAATAAACGGGCATGTGTCACACCTAACGGGTTGGGATCATTGTAGAAAGGGAACTACTGTCAATGATTTGAGCACACTTCAACGATGTCACATGGCTGGGGTCTTTAAAAAATCCCGGCCAGGTCAATGTCTTGATCGAATTGGTAGTTTCCGGTCAACTGCAGTTTTAGATTTATGACGTTGACTGTGCCTGAGCAAGAAATCCTGTGCCATATTAACGTGCCCAAAATAGGGGGCTTGACCGGATTCGTTTTTATATACGCGGGCCGTTTAGAAAAACGTGGGAAAAGACCTTGCACGGATCAAACCGGGCAAATGCTTGATTATGCGTTGCTGGAAATGATTGTCATCAATTATTGCATTCCGCCATTGGTTTGGTTTCACCCTAGGTCTTTGCGACAAAGAAAATTCCGATCTTTTTCCCCTTGACCCGGACTAACGACAATACAACCTCTGCGCCACTATTCAGCGTGCTAAGGTATGAAAGAAGGTTTGAGGATGGTAAATATCTAGGCTTTGTAGCCGGCGTAACCAGTTTGCAGTCTGCATTGTCATGTGGATTTCGACATCGCTCAATTGAATGTGGCAAAGCCTTACAGAGCCTTAAGCGGCTTGGCTTTGAAGATAGATAGATGCTACGAGCCGCGCATACGTTGTCCATTTTCGAGGCCTACATATTTCAGCAGTAATTCTTCGTTCGTGAGGGAACTGAGTCTAGACAGCCAGGTGCCTGTTTTCTGCTAGAAGCCAACAAGAGCAATTGGATAAGCATCCATTCAACCAGAGCGGTGCAGTAAAGCGGTGCAGTAAATAGTTCAGCCGTCGCTAAAAGTACTTTCGTATTTGGTGACGGCTTGAACTGCTGCTGCTCGTCGTTGCCGTTAAGGTGGGACGGACAATTACCCGTTACGGGTATATCTATACATTCGATTTTCAGTATACCGGCTAACTGGTCCTACACGATCTCAAATTGCTCGGTTGCTCGCTGCTGATTGCGCAGATTCGCCAAACGCTCCATCCTCTCGAAGTCCGCAGGTGCGATTTGGTAAAAGCGCTTAATTGGATTTCCTTTGGTTACTTTTTTCTGGTCACCGAATGAGGGGGTTTTGACCCGTTTTCTGGACGTCACCAGTTTCACTCCCATCTTTTGAAAAATATCACTGACATCTCTTACAGGATATTCGCGTTTTCCGTTCATTAAAGGGGCTATTCCCAAGAAATTAATCAGCGGTGATCGTTGCACCAACTTGTCGATCACGGTCTGTGCCGAGTCCCTATCAACACCGTATTCCATATCTATACCTGCAAAGAGCCAGCTGAGCATTTTAGCTCGCGCAATCGGATAGTTACGGCTGATAAGTGATTCATCAGATGAAGCCTGCGGTGGAACTATACCCCTGAAAGAATCAAACAGGTCCAGTTTACCGACACCGCGGCCGCGGTCCCAAAAAAGAACGATCTGCTCGGTTAGTGGCTCATTGCCTATGTTCAATGTTGATCGCAAAAAGTGGGCATCCATGATTATGTTCTGGGCTTCAGTGCGATGGCGTGTACGCTGGAGCCTGGCGGCATGCCTTTGATTCAAAATTGGAGCCGATATGAGGGCCGCGACATATTCCTTACGAGAATCTGACACAATTTTTTTGTGCGCACTCGTTTTTTCAGCATCTGATTTGTTATAGCTACGCCTGAGAACCCATCCGGCTGCATCGAGCTGCCAAAGTAGCCCCGCTGCGAAATCTTGCCGTGCAACGTAATCTTGAGTAATAATATCGGCAGTAAAATGGTCAAAATCTGTTGATAGAGTTGTGCATTCCTCCAGAGCGCATGCTGCTTCGGCAGCACGGATTTGCGCATCGGCCGTCAATCCAATACCTTTGCGTGGACCCGGCCTCATGCCAATAATGTGATGTTTTAGATACCGCACACGTCGGAGCTGCTGGAATGCCTCCGATGGAGTCGTAGTATAACCGCCTCCCACATACAGCCCAAGAGTGAACCGTTGATGCTCTGGAACCTGCTTGTGTTCGACAGAAATGCCAGAGCTGATTACTGGGGATGCGATAACAACATCGTATCGAAGGCTGTCAGCTTCAATGTTAGCCAAGAATCTCTTTTGGCGAGGGCTGCCCTTGTTGTCCCCGTGTATTGCAAGGGTCTTGTATCCGGCGTTGCTGAATATTTTCGCTAATTCAACTGTTGACGTTTTTGCCTCTGCAGCTATCCAAATTCGCCCTCCTGACTCCAGTTCTGCCTGACCCTCGCAGGCAATATGGGCCACCGCATCACTTCCGCTATAGTAATCCGCCTGGATCCCCGCCTTCTTTGGATGAGGAACATCGATAATTCGAAATTTCTCGCCAGGTCGACAGGTTTGGAGAAACTTGATAGTTCGAGAGTCAATATTTACGTCGGCGACGACGACACAGGTCGCACGCGCCACCAGCGTTTTTAGTTGCTCGTAAACCTGTTCGTTTGTCGACGTGGAGTTACTGCAGTACCTTCTATTTTGCAGGAATCGAAGAACCTGTGAGATTTCGTCGATGAACACCATTCGTGTCTTTTCGATCACCGATTTGTAGGCCTTGAGAGTAATCGATGGTAGGCATATTGCCAGCCCATTTTTCGGGTCCGCTTCCGCTTTAAAATCGTGATAGCTTTGCAGTTCTAAGCGTTTTTCCAGCTCTGAAGCCAGGGTAATTCGGTGGCAGATTGCGACAAAGCACTCTCCAGCGGCTGCGGCCCATGCTGCAAATGGTTTGCCAACGAGCTGAGTTTTCCCTTTGGCCATTGGCGCACGGATTATGATTACTCCCCGCCAATCATAATCATTCAGAACCGGAATTCCGCAGGGGTGTGCCTCATAGTTATGACTTTCGATTACTCCAGACGGCAGCCGAACATGCGTCAGCGCCAAATCACGACGAATATTGAGTTTTTTTTCAAGCTGCTTAAAAATTCTGTCCATGGTTACTGGATGAACTGTTGGTTCCTTAATAACAGCTTCGAGATGTTGTCGATGCTCCTCTAGACTCATGGTTTTTGGTACGCCGCCGAGAAGGCGCTTTGAGATACTCCACACAAGTGACGCGGCATTGGTTGGGTCTGTGGCTTGCGAGAGTTTATCAAACCAGGAACTTTTAAAGGACGCGCTGCCTAACTCGATGCGTTCTAGTTTGTGCACGTCCAGAATGGGCAAATCCGACACAGGAGGTTTCGAAAATATTTCCTGAGTTTGCTCAATTCCCATTGCGGAAAAACTAGCGCCGGGCTTCGATAGATAAAACGGTAGTCCAGTCTCTATTGCGGAGCGGATAGCGCTGTTCTGACCTGGTTTACGATTGAGAACGTTAGAGTTCGTTGAACCCTCATTCAGATTATCGACAGCGATACAGTCTCCTGGCTGTGTGGCCAGATTGTTAAATACTCGCTTAAGCTGTCCTGAATCCCAAACAATGATCACTGAGCGGCCGGTCGCTCGCCAAACTGCCCATGCGGTTGCAAAGTCAGCGCAAAATATTCTGCCGCCTTCGTCACACCCATCAATCACCGAGTGAAGGACATTAGTTTTGCTATCAGCAATCAATAGCGCGCTTGTGCCATCCTCGTGGATCAGCATGAAATTGACGATCTCTTTTTTGTCACCCGCCATCAACGGGATGACCAGTTTATGGTCGTCACTGATTCGAAGATCCAGATGCTTAGGATCGATACCCATTGCCCGGAGATAAAAGTGCTCTGACTCCGTGAGTGCAGATCGAGTCTGTTTCCAGTAAAGCGCTGTTTTAATGCCCAAAGTGTCGCTTAGCGGCGACATAACGAAATCTGTAAGTTTAAACATATAGATAGTGCTCCTTTTGAAATGGGAGCAACTAGATTACGAAAAAACAGCACTTGGCAATTTCGGCTAATTTCGGTAAATCGTTAATTACACGAAGAACGACATTTTTTTTGCTCGTTGGGGCAGAATTGGAGTAAACCTGTGACCGCTTCTGTCCGTCTTAGTCTGTCGGCTAGAAGACTCGGTGTTATAATTTCGCCTATGTCCGGCAGAGGGGCTTTGTAAGCGCTGATTTACAGGGTCGCGTTTGAATTCTTGCCGCCATGTTGCACGGAAGTTCAGGTTACACAAGACTACGGCATTGCTTTCGCACTTTTACGGACTAGTCGCAATGTCCAACTTTGGGGAACTTACTACAAAACTTCCGTAGTGTAGACAGGCACAATAAAACGAAAGCGTTGACGAGCGGGTTTGATAACGGTCCCAATCTGGGGCTTGGTCTGGTCGAAAGGAGAGGGTGAGTTAGCTTTTTGTAGTCGCTGTCTGTATTTACCTTAAACTTCCTCCCGTACCGGGCTTTAACGTCTGCCTCGCGCATCAGCGACCGCGCCTTTCGCCGGTTTACTAAATAACCCCGGGCGTTCACGGCCTGTTTCGTCCGCCTCAATCCATAGTGCTCCTAGACCTGAGTTGTTGCCGGCGCTGGCAAAACTGGGCGTTTTCTCTCCTGAAAGAGCAAAACGTAAAATAATACGCGCTTTTTTCATCCGCCTAAGGAGGGGTCACCTGATCATGGCGACAGCTAGTTTTAGGCGGACAATGAAGGCGCGATTATTTTTGACCTGGAAACCTACGAAGAAAACTCCAAGTCGTCATCGAAGCAGTGAATGGTTGCTGTCGTCGTATTGATTGTAATATTTACGGAAGGCCGTATTCCGTTTTTAATCAACTCATATTCATGTGGCTTCAAAACAGGCATATACGCACGATAAAATTTAAATGGAAGGCGTTGGTTGCAGCTTGCGTCAATCGACATTTGATCAATTCGAACGACAATATAATCAACCAGAGAGTTTTCATAAAACCCGTATTTCATATGCGACACGAAGTTTTTCTGTTCATCAGCCCCCAATAAACCATAAGATTTATCTAAGTCTAAAACTGGCACACCGGTCTGCGCCATGTTGTAAGCGTCATCTTCTGTATAGCAGGGTATGAAATAAAACAAAAAATTACGATCTGTGTCTTCAGCAACATAAAAATTACGGCCAGGACTCAGCTCCACGACTTTCACTCTGCCGACCAATGGGTGTTCAAGCATGCCATTATTAATGGACTCTAACATTTCAAGATCTTCACCATAAGCACTAAGTATCATTTTAATATTCCTGCTTTGAATTTTTATCAATTTTACATGATTGTAAAGACAATAGGGCTCGTCTAAACACGAACTTTTGGCGTTTAGAGAAATATTTACTTTTATTTGGTGGTGTATACTATAAAATCAAAAGTTGGAGAGTATTATGAGCGTGGAGCTTCGCTGGCATTACTTAAGGTGCCAAGTTATTAACCTTAATGATCGTCGGTCTGATGATTTTGATTCTATAATCCGTTATATGATGGGCATTGCCGAATCAATCGTTGATGAATATAAACAGGACAGAGAGTTTAATAAAAATAACGACTCACGGTTCCAGTTTTGGACTTACGTGCCCAGTGTTGAACGCGGCGCTTCCTCTGTCGTGATTCGCTGGAGAAGGTACAACGGATCAAGTCGTTACTCAGAACCCATAGCTACCTCATTGACGGTAGAAAATAAAATTCCACAATCGTTTTTCCCAGGCTGCAAAAAATCTGAGAAAAAGGCAGTTTTACACGCTGAGAAGCAATTTTCTATTGTCCGAAAAATTAACGAGAAACTTTTAGAGATCAGTCAGGCTCAGAACGCCCTCATGGGTATCACCGGGGCCCGAGAGCTAAAAGCTAGCTTTGATGAAAATTCTAAATCAGGGCAAAAAAATGGTTTTGACGCTGATCTCGGTGGCCCGCTTCCTCCAGCAAAAATTTTCACAGAAACTGATCGCACGAGGCTCAGGAAGTCGCTTGGTTTAGACCGTTAAGATACAGGCTGCCCTGTATCACAAGAGGGGGGGTTGTGGTCAAGATAGGATAGGTAACTTGACCCTTCAGTGTAATGGGAAACATATAGGGTTGAATCGGTGATGGGCAAGTTATCGAAGTCATTATCGCGTCGAAACTGGAAGTAATCGAAACGCCATTTGAGCTGAGATCGGTGCCAAAAGGGTTGCCTTCAATATCAAAGCCTCCAACACTGTCACCAGTCATTGGAAGGCCAGTAGCAGGATTGATACGGGTATCACCACCCATACGTTGGAAGTTATCATTACTGAAAAGTTCACTCGATTCATGACTAGAATTAAGATTTTCATCATCGATTTCAAAGGCGATGTTAACAATTACTAAACCAAAATCAGCCCCGATCAAAAACCAAAAGGGCCGAATAACCCACCAATAATTCCTCCTATCAAAAAAATAGCAATACTCAATTTAATAGCTCCTTTTAATGACTGTTGGAAATAGTTTAAGTGATTGTACGTTTCGTCCTAATCGAAGTGCCTCGACGAGGCATTCAGTCGGACTGGAGCTACGAGAAAGTATGATCATGAATAGGATGGGTCGGTTTAAAACTGGCACTGACGTGTGATAAAGGGGAGTTGTCCCTATGCCCCTGGTCACGACAAGGGAATGCTAGCGTTTACGCATTTCTAAAAACCAAATTCGGGGGGGGGGGGGCACGCACAGTAAGTTAGGATATATAGGGGAGGTGCCGCACATATGTGCATGACCGGGGGGTCAGGTTCATAGATAGGTTTTGTAAAGCACGGGCATGATTTCCTAAATAGAAAATTGAGAGTGCAGTGGTAGTGTGGCCGCGAATAACCTGAGGTTGCCAGAGAGGGCCACGTCGGTTGACCGCAATCGAGCGCCGTTAACATAGTTGCATAGCGGATTAGATTATATGCAGTAGATTTATAGCTATTGACTCCGCGCCAACGAATGGGCTAATAGCCCCATCTTTAAAATTGGATAGCAGTATTTCATGAGCTTTTAGCCCCGCGCTGTAAGCAGATCCATTAGTCAATAGTATTCACCCTGAATCGACTCTGTGCGGCCTCAGGTTGAGACTTTTTTATCACGCGAGGATTTGCTTACAGACTGACAGTTAAGGCAACCTAGAGCCGTTGTGCACCGTTTGCGAGTACAATCCTAAGCAAGGGAGAACCTGAATTTGCTATTCAGCATGGAATCAACGCTAAACCAGAGTTCGCGGATCATATAGCTCAGAATATTCAGAAAGTAGTCGGGTCCTAGGAATGCCTGGGTTTTACTGAGCGATGCCGCCCAAGTTAATAGTGCCCAATTATTAAAATTCAATATGATGGTCGGATTTAGATCGTTTTTTATTATTTATGGGTTCTAGGTTGCGCTCTGATTGTAAGCGAATAAAATCGGAACGTTGGCCGTCATGAGTGCGAATCAAAATAGTTAGTTCGACCTCATGAAATTGATCTGAACATTCTGCAGCATCAATTACCTTTTTTGCTAATTCATGAATGTTATTCATTGGGTTTCTCTTTTTGGTCGGGGGTTAGATGAATTGTCAAAGGTCTGTCGTTAAAATTCTTTGCTAATTATTAAAGAAATTCCATCCATGACCTGATTTTAAATTACACTAAAAAAATAGAGCTGCAAGTAACAAGCAGACTACGTTATAAAGCTTATTACTTGGATGTTATAATAAGTAAAAATTGCACGTCCCCGCAAGGAGGTTTTCTACGTGACGTGCTGTCGGTGTTTTTTGGCACCGCCGACTGGCCGCTATATGGAGCTATCTTACTACAAGTTCCATTAGCAGCAAGAAAATAGTTATCTCGGCAATGTCGATTAAGATTCATTCAATTGAGAGTTGGTTTATAATCGACATCATCGCCAAGATTAGAATAATTCATGGCGTTTTTAAAGAGGAATGGGCGTGAAAAAAAGCATTCGTTTTGTTATCGAGTTTGATGAGCGAGAACTGATCATCGACGAACTCCAGATTCAGGCCCGTCTTAACGGGATTAGTGTTGAGCATCTCATCAAGCGGTTTATTATTTGTGCAATGATGCCAGCTGATTTAGCTCCCTGTGTACCGGGTGAAAATTTAAACGATTTCTTAGAAAAAAATGGGGTTTTACGCCCTGCTAAAAAAGAGTCTTAGCACTACTAGAAATGTCATGAATTCTTCGTGAAGCGGATTGTCCAAGAATCGCTAAAATTCGTGTAACGTACGGCGATTCGCGACGGATTATCAGTTTCCTAATGCAAGAAGAATGCGAGCTTACCCGAGCTACATTCAAAGATGATCTGAAGTTCCTGCAGGTTTATCTATGTCCACTGGTTCTGACGTCCGTCTACCAAAAACAGACCATTACGCAGTCAATACAGCCAAAAATTACTTAAACTTCCTGCAAAAATTGCTTGGGCTGACTGGCGTGCAGAATTCCTTGCGCCTCCCGAATAAGTAAACCACAAGCTTGAGTTTTTAGTATTGAGGCTGCGTGCGCTGGAGCTAGTGATATTTTTAAACAGTGATCATTGATGTGAAAATATTACTGCGTAAGCGGCAAAGGCAGTTCCTAATTTTCTGAAAGCTGGTTGGGGCGGGCATTACATCTTTGCCAGTGACGTCAGCCTGCTAGGTTGAGACCGCCACTAATCATCAGGTGCAGGCTGCTAATACCGAATGCCGATGTGGCCTCTTTGCCCGTTGTTAAGTAGAGTAAGGCGACAGTCTAAGTCGCAATTGAAAGCATTGATCAAGGCAAGGAATCCGCTATGTCTAACACCGCCGTCCGATACCTCACCATGCTCCGAATGGTGCCACGCCATCCGAAGTCTATTACCACCACAGAGCTGGCAGAGCGACTGACTGAACACGATTTTATCGTGACTATGCGGTCACTTCAGCGGGATCTGGAAAAGCTGAGTGCATTTTTTCCACTTCAGGTCGATGAAACTAAACGGCCTTTTCTATGGTCGTTCGACCGGGATGCCACCGTGGACATCATTCCGGCCTTGGATTTGGCGGCTGCGCTGACGTTTGAGTTGGCAAAGGCGTATCTGACGCCCATGCTTCCCCAAAGGGCCCTGTCGCACCTAAGACCACATTTCGATGAGGCGCATCGCACATTGGCGCGAGAGAAGAGCCCCCTTGGTCAATGGCCGAACCGAGTGAGGGTGATTAGTCGTGGCTTGGGCGGACAGCGGCCTGCCATTGATGCCGACGTTCTGGAAACGGTGACGGAAGCTGTGTTGAGAGAACACCAGTGCAAGTTAACTTATCAGGCTCGCAATTGGCCGCAGCCAGAAGACATCGTTGTCCATCCATTCGGGCTGATTTTCCGAGACCCGAATGTTTATCTGATCGGAACCATTGACGGTCGAGAGGGGGTGCGACAGCTGGTCTTACACCGAGCCACCGCTGGAGAGCTCATGGAGGAGCAAATAGAACGACCGGATGACTTTGATCTGGATCTTTACATTCACTCTGGCGCCATGGGTATTCTGAAATCCAATGAGCCAGTGTTCCTGAAACTCCGCTGTGACAAGCCATCGCTAAATCATCTCATTGAGTCACCGTTAGGCCTTGACCAGATGACGGTGAAGATTAACGAAAATACCTTTGAAATCTCCGTAACGGTGGGAGATACACAGGATCTGCGCTGGTGGTTAGTGGCGCAGGCGACTCACTGCGACATTCTGAAACCTCGGTGGTTGAAAGATGAGATTGAAAACACGCTCGCGAAGGGCCTGGAGCGTGTTCGAAGTGCCCCAACCGACAGTGCCTAAACAGTGTGGTACCCGGGCACTATTCAGGGCGAAGAAGGAGGGGTAAATGGCCGAGCTCTCAGACAATCGACTGGTCCTGTTCACGCTTGGTGAGGGCACCGATCACAAAGGAAGAACTATCCACGACGTTCTGGCACTGGAGAACTTCTGGCTGGAACACACCCATGATTACATCCAATGGTTATTCCCCATTCCGGAAGCCGGCAGGTTCAATGGCTTTGCTCCAGTATTGGACAGTGGCACACGCGCCTGTTTTGGGGAAAATCCAAAGCTCCGCGAACAGCAGTCCCTTTCACTCAACCGCATGCTCGCTTTTTTTGGGCTTGAGCGAAACGGCACGGTCATCGAGCCAGCGCCGGACCTCAATCCTCAAGACCATATCTGGCT
The DNA here is from genome assembly GCF_002563815.1 of Marinobacter sp. LV10R520-4. Taxonomy (NCBI): domain Bacteria; kingdom Pseudomonadati; phylum Pseudomonadota; class Gammaproteobacteria; order Pseudomonadales; family Marinobacteraceae; genus Marinobacter; species Marinobacter sp. LV10R520-4. The sequence goes on from NZ_PDJM01000001.1 coordinate 3,568,402, forward strand.
GAAAGCAGGCGGCCACAATCATCTGCGAATTACCCGGATGATTCGCAGCCTGCATTACTGCCACCAGCCCGAACTTGCGGAACAGTTCCAGACTGCCGCTATGACTCATGGCCAAACTCGCGGGTATGTGCGCGAAGCGACCTGTGACTATTGGCGCAAAGCCACTGAGTAATGCGCTTTGTCCGAGACGATCAAGTTCATGGCAAAGCCAGCAGGGCAAGGCTTTAAAGCTCAGATAATACCGCAGAATGTTGCCTCCAATATCCTTAAAGCGACAATACATGTCGCAGTCAGGGCGTAGAATACTTGTATCGATTCTGGAGGCCCGCCTATGCTGTTGTGGAAAGAACTTATCAACGAATCCCGTGAGCTGAATAAAGAAACGACCGCGTCCAAAGACGACCTGAAGCTGCTTCAGATTTATCTTTGTAGGCTTTATCTCACCCCTGCGTATGAAAATACCCTGAGCTTGTTCAACACCGAAGAAAGTTTGGTGTTTCTCGGTATCAAACCGCCGGAAGACGCCGATGCGCTGGGCACACGAGCGCATCGGAGCATCATACGCAAGCGGGAAAAGGCACTTACGTCCTCACTTAAAGGCAGTCCAAAACTGTCTTTCGAACCGCTACTGGCAAGCCTGGTGAAGCTCTTAAAACCCAGCCTGGTTGAGACCAAGCTGTTGGTTTATGCAATTTTGCTGCTTAAACACCCGCAGGCTCAGCCAGTGCTTCGGGAACTTGAAATCAACGAGTTCAATAATTCTGTGAGTGCACTGTCCAGGACTCTGCGTGAATCTTCTCGCATGGTCGCCCGAGCGCTTGAAGACGATTCGATGCTGTGCCAGGTTCGCTTGCTTGAGGCGGCCAATCGAGGCAGTGATATCTGGGATTTGGTGGAGGCCGGCCCGTTGCTTGGCCAGTTGGTACAGGCTACTTCTGATGGCGAGAAAGGCCAAAGCGAAAGCGACATTGAACAAATCCTATTTCGCCATGTGTGTCCGCCTGGGCCAGGCGCCCAACATCAGATCGCGGAATTTCAAGGCGTACCGGAACTGCAGTTGATGCTAGATTATTTGCAGAATGCGCTCGCCACCAAGGGCAGAGGTAAAAATATCCTGCTCTATGGAAAGCCGGGCACTGGTAAAACCCAGCTGGCCCGCGCCATGGCCGAAAAATTGTCGGCCCCTCTGTACGAAGTGCCAACCAAAGACGATGGCTCTGGTGCCATGACCGGCCGCGTCCGACTGGATGCAGCCAAGTTGGCTCAGATGTTTCTGGAAGACCGCCTGGGTGCCATATTGCTGTTCGATGAAATGGAAGACGCCTTCCGTAAAGCGAACGATCTTGCAAAAGGCTGGTTCAACCAATTACTGGAAGAAAACCAGGCGCCTGCGATCTGGATCAGCAACAACATCAGTGAGGTGGATTCGGCCTTCTTACGCCGCTTTGACTTCATCTTTGAAGTGCAGGGCTCCGGCACAGATCAGCAGGCCGAAAAGCTTGAGCGCGACCTGTCTGCGCTGCCTGTTAGTCAGGCTTGGATATCAGAAGCGGCCCGCACTTCCTGGATGACCCCCGCGCTGGCTAAAAATCTGTTAGACGTCGCGCAGTACATGCCGGCACGACAGATCATCCGTAACCAGCAGCGTCTGGAGGCCCTGATTCACCAGCGCCTGTCTGTCATGGGAGAACGCAAGCCCGCACCGTTACTGAAACGAAAGCCAACACAGGACTTTCCCGAATTCCGGCTGGAATGGATTAACACCAAGCCGACTCTGAAAAACGTAGAACGCCTGATTCGCAAAGAAGGAGCGGCCAAGATTTGTCTGTATGGCCCGCCCGGCGCCGGTAAAACCGCCTATGCACAGGAGCTGGCCAAGCGGCTGGAAAAGCCCTTTATGCTACAGTCCGGAAGCGACCTTTTGGGCAAGTACGTTGGTGAGACCGAGAAGAATATCGCCAAGATGTTCGACAAGGCCGAAAGAACCGGTGCTGTCTTGCTGTTGGACGAGGCTGACACATTTCTTTACAACCGGGGCATGGCTGATCGCAGCTGGGAGGTAAGCGCAGTCAATGAGTTCATGATTCGCCTGGAACGATTTGAAGGCGTTTTGTTGGCGACCACCAACCGTTTCGACAGTCTGGACAAAGCCATCCTGCGCCGTTTCCAGCTCAAGGTAGGGTTTGGCTACTTGAGTACCGACCAACTGAAAGAGCTCATCGAAGCCTGCGTGATGGACAAGGACAAAGCTCAAGCGTTGCGACCTGATCAACTTGCTCAATTTGAGTACCTGACGCCAGGCCTGGTGCGGGCAGCCGTTCAGCATCTTCGGTTACGAGGTTTCAAACCGCGCACAGAGCGGCTGTTGGAGGCGCTTAAGGCAGAACAGGATCAGCAGATTGACGGTGTAATTGGTCAGCCGATTGGGTTTGTGCAGTAAATAAACAGTGGGGTCAGAGTGACTCCAAACAGGTTCTGGAGCCTCGGCGGTGTCTATCATAAAGAATACTCATAACCTTTTGATAAGGACAAAGCCGAGGGCAACGGAATAAGCTGGAGCATCTCGCAGACATCAACTCACATTAAAGCCGAGATTTGGGCAAATCAGGTTCACCATTTTGTCGGACTTTCTACGATAATCTTCGCCCGCCCACACATAAGCTTTGATCCAGATTGTCATATTTTTATACTGGAAGCGGATACAGCTTCCTTCATCAAGGTGTTTTGACGTCCTTTTAATATAATCTTCACGCTCGTAAACTGTCGCGACGATTCCGACTCGATAATCTTTTTTATCAGCACCCTGCTGTTCCTCTTTAACGGCTTGAAAGTCGCCTTTGGAAAACTGATAAAGGCTGTTTCTCTCAAGGTCTAGTTCGGTCCTTACTTGATTTTGCGCTTCCGAGTAAGGGTGACTGTGGAAGTCACCTAAAAAACGAAATTCAGGGTAATAACAATCTAAAAAATCACGTTTGTATTCATAGCTTTCATTCTTTGCGATGACCCAGCTTTTGTCGCGATCGGCTGCGGTCGATACGTCAGCCATTTCAATTCTATAAACATATTCGCCACGCCTAGACTCATTAATAAAACCCCATAAATTGCCAATGGTTTCTAGGTGGGTTTCTGGGTCTCCATCAAGTTTTGCATGATCAACTTGATAGGCCTCCAAAGCCGAGGTGACAATTGTAAAGAAGGCCTGATCAGACAACGAAACCAAACAGTCAGCCATAGTGTTCCTTATAGATTAATGAATTGTGAGCCAATTTCACAAATCGCAGTTGGTGAAAAAATTACGATTTTGACTCTGCCACACGTCAAGTGATGCGACAAGTCCCCAATGCCTTTGTGGTGGACCGCAGCATTGTTCACTCCAGATGGTTTCGCGCAAGTGTCTCTTGCGCTCGCCTGTGCGGCTGGAATGAATTACAAAGGTGTTTTTGTCAAAATCAAATCGATTTGTCGGCTGCGTTCTGAACAAGGGCCCGGTGAAGCCTGATGACAAAATGATGGCTGATGTCGAGAAAAAAGAGTGATCAACAGTCTATGGCGCTTTTAATATGCGTTACGCATGTAAACACAAAAAAATCAGACAGTTAAATAAGGATTTTTATACGCCTCCTCTTTCGCTTTGCGCCAAACTGACGCATCATCCTGCTCATAACCAGAATGTAATTATTCATAAAGCGACAGCGGATGTCGGGCATCACCAGTAGTATGCCGTCATTACTCAGAAAGCCGTCGCGAAACGTTTCAGGGATCAGGCATGCAAGCACTCTACGCACCAGGCGCACGCGTTGTTGTTCGGGATTGTGAATGGATTGTTCGCCGTGCAGACCCCTGTGACGATGGCGGTTACATTCTCACGGTAGATGGCCTTTCCGAATTGGTTATGGGTAAAAGCGCCCAGTTCCTGACAAGCTTGGAAGAAAAAGCTGACGCTATTCGCGTTCTAGACCCAGCAGAAACCCGTTTCGAACAGGATATGAGCCCGGGCTTTGAAAAAAGCCGCCTGTTTATTGAAACCCAGCTGCGCCAGATTACTCCTGCGGATGACCGGATTCACCTTGGCCACGACGCGGCCATGGATGCAGTTCCTTATCAGCTAGACCCAGCCCTGCAAGCATTAAAGCAAAATCGCCAGCGCATTCTGATTGCCGACGCCGTAGGCTTGGGTAAAACGCTGGAAGCCGGCATATTAATGACAGAGCTTATGCGGCGCGGCAAAGGCAAGCGCATTCTGGTGCTCACGCTGAAAAGCATGATGACCCAGTTCCAGAAGGAGATGTGGAACCGATTCACCATCCCGCTTACCCGGCTGGACTCCCAAGGCCTGCAGCGTGTGCGCAACAACATCCCGGGCAATCACAACCCGTTTTATTATTACGACAAGTCGATTATCTCCATCGACACCCTCAAGCAAGACAACGAATACCGTCGCCATCTTGAGCAGGCCTATTGGGACATCATTGTTATAGATGAAGCACACAACGTCGCCGAACGCGGCTCCAGCTCCCAACGAGCAAAACTGGCGCAGCTGCTAGCCGGCCGGTCCGATACGCTCATCATGCTTTCCGCTACGCCCCACGATGGTAAAGCGCGCTCATTTGCCAGCTTGATGAACATGCTTGACCCCACCGCCATCAGCGACCCGGACGACTATGCCAAAGAAGATTTCCGCGACAAAGGCCTGGTAATTCGCCGATTCAAAAAAGACATTCGGGACCAAGTCGCGCAGGAATTCAAAGAGCGGGTGGTGAAAGACATTTATCTGGATGCCTCACCAGAAGAAGAGGTCGCTTACGAAAAACTGCTGCAAGTGCCGTTCACCTATCGCGGCGAGCACAGCCAAACCAAAAATGGCCAACTGGTGCGCGTGGGCCTGCAAAAATCCATGTTTAGCTCACCGGCGGCGGCAATAACGTCTGTGAAACAGCGTATTAAAAAGCTCCATGCCAAAGACGAGTCAACAGAAGACGAACAGTTAGAAACCGAAACGTTGCAATCACTGCTACTGGGTTTGCGTAACGTCACCCCGGAGCGTTTCAACAAATATCAGCAGCTGCTTAAACTTCTCAAAAGTGCCGATTACGCCTGGAAGAAAAACGACACCGAAGACCGTTTGGTTGTCTTCAGTGAACGCATAGAAACCCTCAACTGGCTGTGGGACAACCTAAAATCCGACTTGAAGCTGAAAGACGACGCCGTGCGCATACTCCACGGCGGTATGAGCGATGTAGAGCAGCAGGAGATTGTTGAGGCGTTTGGCAAGTCTGAATCCAAACTGCGAGTGCTACTGTGTTCCGATGTCGCCTCTGAAGGCATCAACTTGCACTACCTGTCTCATCGCTTGGTGCACTTTGATCTGCCCTGGTCGCTGATGGTGTTCCAGCAACGTAACGGCCGCGTAGACCGTTACGGCCAGACACAAATTCCAATCATCACCTACCTGATTAACCAGAGCGATAACCCCACGGTGAAGGGAGACCAGCGCATTCTGGAAATTCTGAAAGAGAAAGACGAGCAGGCGTACAAGAACATCGGTGACCCCGCCACATTTATGAAAGTGCACGACCCAGAGCAGGAAGAAACCCTAACCGCCGAAGCTATGGCGGCTGGGATTGCTGCAAACACCTTTGATGAACAGTACCAGCCAGACGACAGCAACGAAGGCGATGACCTGCTGGCCATGTTCCTCAACCCGCAAGCGGCGCAACCAAAAACTGAACCGCAAGTGATTCAACACACGGTTGAAGACTACAGCCTGTTCGCCAGTGATTTCGAGTTCGCGCGCCAGGCATTAGAAGCCATCAACCGCGAGCGCCGGCTGGTCAGTTTTAGCGTTAACCAAGAACGCAAAACAATTACGCTGACACCGCCAGACGATCTGGAATATCGCTTCCGTTTTCTGCCGCCAGAAATAAGGCCGGAAAACGGCAGCATGGTACTAACCGCCGACAAAAAGCGGTTCGAGGACGAAATTCGCCGCAGCCGTCAGGATGAAAACGCTTGGCCCAAGTTGCACTATCTATGGCCCCAACACCCTGCCATGCAGTGGCTGCAAGACAAGCTGATGGCCCAAGTAGCTCGCCATAGCGCGCCCCTACTGGTGCTGCCAGATACCGATAGCGTGAAAACCGCCCTGCAACCGGGTGAATCTGTATTTCTTGTGTCTGGCCTTATACCCAACCGCAAAGCGCATCCGGTGATCTGGCAATGGTTTGCTGTGCGTTGCCACAACAACGCCGTGGTAAACGTGCAGCCGGCAGAGGCCTGGCTAAAGTCCCTGCAACTGGACAACCGCGTGCCAAATCGGGGCCAACCAACAAACATTGCGCCTTTGGAAGCCTTGCGGGTGAACGTTATTGCGGCTGCTAATGCAGAAATGGCGAAGCGGCAGCAGGAATACACCAGCGCCACCGAGCCGCACTTGCAGCAGCAATTGAGCGAGCTTCAAAGCCTGAAAAACCGCCAGGTTACCCAGCTGGAACTCCAACTGCAAAGCTCCGCCCAAGCTGAACACTTCAAGGCGGCTCGACGTGAAGAACGCACCAGCCGCATAGACAGCGTGTTCAACGACTACCAAACCTGGGTACGCGACACCCTCACCATAGAGCCGGTGCCCTACGTACAGATCATCGCCGTGTTCACTCGGGACAATGACGATAGCAACGGTTAAACAGGACACACATTATGGCCGTACAAGACACCGCTGCCACCTTCATTGGCCTGACCAACGACAACGAATTCTTCAGTGCCCATTACCTGGCCGAAGTATTCCAGGGTGATTTCGCCGACACGATAAAAGACTGGGATAGCCTTGAAGAACAAGCTCGCAGCGACAGTGAAGGGCAGCTTGGCAACCAATTTACAACGCCGCACCGGGGCCTGCGTAATCTTAATCAGCGCTACTTCGCCCTGCGTCACCGGTTAAAAACCGAGCGCAGCGCGGAAGCGCGCATACAGCAGCAGCGTGAGTTTTATAAAGACCTGATGGCCGTGCTGGACATACCCTGGCAGCCACAAAATCGCGAACTGGCCCCGAACACCGAATTGCCGGTACTCAGCACTCTGGGCGACCAGCTTTGGGTGCTAGGCGCGCTGGATTCCGACAACGAAGGCGAAGACCCGCTATCGCTGACCCTGCACAGCAATCAGTTTTTTGGCACCGGCCCCCATCACGACAGCCTGAAAGGCAGCAGCTGGTACAGCATTTTAAACGAAGCCGTATTCAGGCAAGACAACCCGCCGCGCTGGGTGTTACTGGTTAGTGATCGCCAGGGCATACTCATAGACCGCTACAAGTGGTCACAAAACCGCATGCTGCGCTTTGACTGGGAAGAAATCCTGGGCCGGCGCGACGACAAAACCTTAAAGGCCACCGCCGTACTGCTGAACCGCGAAAGCCTGGCGCCGCAAGACCAAGGCGGGCAGGGCCAGTGCCGGCTGGACAACCTGGACGAAAACAGCCACAAACACGCCTTCGCTGTTTCCGACGATCTGAAATACGCTTTGCGCCAAGCCATTGAACAACTGGGCAACGAAGCCGCCACCCAACTGATTGCCCAAGCTAGAGAGCGCAAAGAGGGCATTTACAGCGGCAGCCATGCGCTAGACCCAGACCAGCTTTCCAAAGAATGCCTTCGCTACATGTACCGCATACTGTTTCTGTTCTACATAGAAGCGCGGCCAGAACTGGGTTACTTGCCGCATCAACACAGCGCCTGGCGCAGCGGCTACAGCATGGACAGCCTGCGCGACCTGGAAATGGTGCGGCTGACCACCGAAGACAGCCAACAGGGCCATTACTTCCACCACAGCCTGCAACGCATGTTCGGCCTTATTTATGAAGGCTACAGCCCCACCCACTATCACGCCAGTAACGATCAGCAAGGCGAAACCACTAGCAACGCCTTCACTCTGCAAGGGCTGGACAGCCACCTGTTCGACCCAGCCAAAACCCCGCTGCTGAACCGTGTGCAGTTCAGCAACGCCACATTGCAGCAAGTCGTGCAATCCATGTCGCTCACCCGTGCAGCGAAGGGCAAGTGGCGCCGTGGCCGGGTAAGCTACACCCAGTTGGGCATTAACCAGTTGGGCGCCGTGTACGAAGCCCTGCTCAGTTATCGCGGATTTTTTGCCACCGACGACCTGTACGAAGTAGCTGCAAAGGGCAGCAACATAAACCCCGACGAACTCGACACCGGGTATTTCGTTACCCGCGAACAGCTTGACGAATTCCACAACAACGAACGGGTATACGACAAAGTAGACGGCAAACTCAGCCTGCGCCTCCACCCCAAAGGCAAGTTCATTTACCGCATGGCCGGGCGGGACCGGGAAAAATCCGCCAGTTACTACACCCCGGAAGTGCTCACCAAAAGCCTGGTGAAATACACCTTAAAAGAACGCCTGACCGAAGACGTAAGCGCAGACGACATTTTAAAACTCAGCGTGTGCGAACCCGCCATGGGCAGCGCGGCCTTCCTGAACGAAGCCGTTAACCAGCTGGCCGAAGCCTACCTGGGTCGCAAACAGCAGGAGCTGGGCGAACGCATACCCCACGCAGATTACCAGCGCGAACTGCAACGGGTAAAAATGCACATCGCCGACCACAACGTATACGGCGTAGACCTGAACCCAATTGCCGTAGAACTGGCGGAAGTGTCGCTGTGGTTGAACGCCCTAAGCGGCGGCCACAACGTGCCCTGGTTTGGCTATCAGCTGTTCAGCGGCAACAGCCTGGTGGGCGCTCGCCGCGAGGTGTACGCCACAAGCACCTTGAAAAAACAGGCGAAAGACGGCCTCTGGTATAAAAACGCTCCCCGCCGGTTGCCGCCAGAAACCTTGTCGCGGCCAACAGGCGAGGGCGGCCGCAAAGCCGGTGATATTTACCACTTCCTGCTGCCAGACCCCGGCATGGTGGGCTACAACGACAAAGTGGCCAAGCAGCTGCGCCCGCAGGCGTTCAAAACCATCGCGAGTTGGAAAAAAGACTTCTGCGCCCCGTTGGACGACAACGAACTGCGCACCCTGGAACTGCTCAGCCAAGCCGTAGACCGCCTGTGGGGCGAACACACGCAAATGCTGGCGCAAGATCGTCAACGCACCGAAGACAGCTACGCTCTTTGGGGCCATCACATTGAAGAGCAGCACAATACCAGCACCCGCGAGAAAGACGATATTCGCACCCGCGGCATTTTCAATACCAACGCCCGCATTGCCTCGCCTTATCGCCGTCTGAAACTGGCCATGGATTACTGGTGCGCCCTCTGGTTCTGGCCGCTGGACAAAGTGGACCAACTGCCAGACCGGCAAAAGTGGCTGTTTGATTTGAACACCATACTCAACAGCGCCGGCACCTTCGAGTTCGCGCCAGAGCAAGAAGGTCTGTTTGAAAGCCCGGCACAACCGGATACCGCTGAGCAGGAAAGCGACCCCTTCGCCAAACCCCAGAACGACATGTTCGGGGCCGACGACGACCAGCTCAGCCTGCGCGAAGAAACCAAAGCCGCCCGCGAAGTTCATAACCAGCACGGTGACCTGAACCTGGAAAAGCTGTTCAAACAGCCGTTCTTTGCCACCCTGAACATTGCCAACCAGCTCAGTGAAAAATTCCGCTTCTTCCATTGGGAATTGGCCTTCGCCGATATTTTCGCCAAACGCGGTGGTTTCGACATAACACTGGGGAATCCGCCTTGGCGCAAAGTGGAATGGCAGGAAGGCGGAATACTGGGCGACCATAATCCGCGTTTTGTGTTGCACAAACTTAGCGCTACACAGTTGACCGCCGAGCGCGAAACAGCCTTTGCTCGCGACCCGCAGTTGGAGAACAGCTGGTTTGCCGAGCTAGCGGAAGCGGAAGGCACACAGGCGTTTTTGAACGCGATGCAGAATTATCCGCAGTTAAAAGGCGTGCAAACCAATCTGTACAAGTGCTTCTTGCCAGTGGCTTGGGCCAATGTGAACGCGCAGGGCGTAAGTGGGTTTTTGCATCCGGAAGGGATTTATGATGATCCGAAGGGTGGGCCGTTTCGGCGGGAGGTCTATCCGCGGCTGCGACAGCACTTCCAGTTTCACAACGAGATGGGCCTATTTGCTGAAGTTCACCATGCTACGATTTACAGCATCAACGTTTACGGTGAAAAGCAGGAATTCCCGGATTTTCGTCACATTGCTAATTTGTTTGTGCCTCAAACGGTCGATGTTTGCTTTGGCCATGAAGGCAAAGGGCAAGTCCCAGGAATTAAAGAGGAGGTTGAGTCTGCTAGTGGCGCTGTCAAAACCGTTTGGAACACGAACGGCCACCACGACCGCATTATAGAAATCGGCCCGCACGAACTGGCCATGTTTGCTCAGCTGTATAGCGAAGCCGGCACCGATCCACTTGAGGCTCGCCTGCCTGCCTTGCACGCTCGTCAATTGACCAGTGTGCTGGAAAAATTTGCCGCCCAGCCGCGACGACTGGGGGATGTGAATGGGCAATACTTTTCTACGGTAATGTTTGACGAAACTTTCGCCCAACGGGAAGGAACTATAAAGCGGGATACTCAGTTTCCGGATTCTTTACAGCAATGGGTGCTTTCTGGTCCGCATTTTTTCGTTGGAAACCCATTTTACAAAACGCCCCGAGCGGAGTGTACGCTGAGTAGCCATTATGACGTTGTCGATCTAAATACTCTTCCGGACAACTATCTGCCGCGCACCAACTACGCTCCCGCCTGCGATCCCGACATCTACCGCGATCGAACACCGAGAGTGCCCTGGGTGGAGGAGGGTGAGGCGAATGGCCGTCTGGTTACGGAGTTTCATCGGTTTGTGAATCGGGAAATGATCGGGCCATCATCAGAGCGAACGCTGATACCCACTATCATTCCTAAAGGTGCGGCGCATATAAACACTTGCCTTGCATCAATCTTCAAATCAGAGCATGTCATGCTCGATTATTTTGGTATGACGTTATCCATCGTCTTGGATTACCGCGTTAAAAGTACGGGTATGGGGCATGCCAATACATCCCTGATCAATCAACTTCCGATATTGTCTGATGAGCGATATCGGGCTTCGCTTCACCTGAGAGCTTTGGCGTTGGTTTCTCTAACCAATCATTACGCAGACCTCTGGCAATCCAACTGGCAAGACTGTTTTCGCCAACAACGCTGGGCCATCGCCGAACCTAACAACGCTTTGCCCCAGGACTTCTTCACCAATCTCACCCCAGATTGGCAACGCAATAACGCCCTGCGCAGCGACTACGCCCGCCGCCAAGCATTGGTAGAAATCGACGTTTTGGTCGCCCAGGCCCTCGGCCTTACCTTGCAAGAACTGCTCACCATCTATCGCGTGCAGTTCCCCGTGATGCGCCAATACGAAGCCGAAACCCACTACGACCAAACCGGCCGCATCGTCTTCACCCCCAGCAAAGGCCTGGTAGGCGTAGGCTTGCCCCGCAAAGCCAGCAAAAAAGAACTCGGCGAAGGCACTCACTACCGCGTAAACGCCCCGGGCAAACAACAACAAAACACCGCCCTAGGCTGGGAAGATATCCAGACCTTGACCGAGGGCAGTGTTTACAAAACCTACATGGACGACACGCTACCCGGCGGCCCTACCGAACGCACAGTGGAATACAAAGCGCCGTTCTTCAAACCAGATCGGGAAGAGGATTATCGGGTGGCTTGGGAGATATTCACGAATGGTTAATGGCACATCAAAGAATATGAAGCCAATCAGGCTCTCGTGGTTAAAAAATTTACATGCACTGCCGATTGCTGCCAATGCTTGCTCGCAAGAAAGTTGTAAGCACTCAACGCAATATTGGCAACAACTGATTTGGAAAAAGGAACTGCATGAACTCGTCTCAAGACTTTAACCAGTTGTATCGTGATGTTTCCGAAAACATGACCTCCGCAATGGCGGATCTCGCGGATTTAAAGGTTGATAACAAAGAAGGACAGGAACGGCTCTTCAGCATTAACAATAAGCTTCGTGAGATTCAGGCAGGCTTCGATGAAGAGCTGGAGTTTCTGGAAGAAAACGCAGAATGGGAAAAATTCACCATGGCGTTTTTTGGGGAAACAAATGCTGGGAAAAGTACCATTATTGAATCGCTGCGAATTTTGTTTAATGAAGAATCGCGCCAGAACCTTTTAGATGAGGGGCAGGGAGATCTGGAGAAGTTTTCAGAAGAGGTTGAACTTCATGCGGACAAGGTAAAAACGCAACTCAGTCAATTTTATCACCTCTATACAGCCGAGATTATGTCAATCCGGCATGAAGCCACCCAGCTTGCAGATATTCTCCGTCAAGAAGCTGATGCTCGTTTAAGGTTGGAAGAAAAGAGTGCCGTAGTAGAGGCGGATATTCTGCGCAAAGAAGTTAAGGCACGCTTGGAGTTAGAAAAGGAAAAAGCCGCAAAAGAGGCCGATATTTTGCGCAAAGAAGTCGATTCTCGTTTGAAGTTGGAAGAAGAGAGAATCGCAGCAGAAGAAGATATCCTGCGTAAAGAATCCAAAGCCCGCGTACAAGTAGTGGAAAATCAGGCATCAGCGAAGTTTATGCGTAAATTGACTTTTGTGGGTTTGGCGGCAGCGGGAACAGGCGCCGGTGTGGCAGCTCTGTCTTTTATGTTGTTAGGGGGCTAAATGAAAAACTCTGACAACCAGCAACTGTTCGATGACAGTTTACCGGCACTTACTCGTTCTCTGGTCAACCAAGCACGCCTGAAAGCATTGGCGGGAAAAGTTGACGGATTAATCATTGGCACGGGAGAAGCAGATTTTACAAAAGGCAATGTAACCTATCCGCTTCGTTATGAAAATAAGACGTTTCAGCTTGTAGACGTGCCTGGTATTGAGGGCGATGAAGCAAAGTATGTAGATTCAGTTCAAAAGGCGATAGCAAAAGCCCATCTGGTATTTTATGTAAACGGCACCAACAAGAAACCCGAAAAAGCCACCGCCGAGAAAATCCGTTCGTACCTTCGCCGTGGCAGTCATGTCTGTCCTTTGGTGAATGTGAGGGGAAGTGCCGACAATTACGAATTTGAAGATGACCGGGAGTCACTGCTTCAGAAAGGTGCCGATGGCACGCTGGAACAAACCGAAAAGGTTCTTGCGTCTGCTTTGGGTAAGCACGTTCTGTTGCCCGGGCACTGTGTTCAGGGACTGATGGGTTTTTCTTCACTCGCTTATAACCCGCATACAGAATCCACAACTATCCATCCCTCAAGGGACTCGTCACTTGTTCGCCAGCAGCGTAATTATCTGAAGCATTTTAATACTTCTTCAGAGATGTATCAGTTCAGTCAGATGGAATCTGTTGCGAATGTACTAAAAAGTAAACTTTCGACTTTTCGGGAAGATATCGTTGAGAGTAATAAGGCTAAAGTTAGAGAATTACTGGGCCGGAACATCAAAGAGCTTTCACAGGCTGTTGAATCCCATAATTCGTTTATTTGTGATACTGACCCTGAGTTTCAAAAATGCAGGGCGGCAGTTGAGGAAGCTGTGGCCAGTTTTGAGAGGATTTCGCTATCTGCACGGCGGAATATTATCAACAAGCTGTTTAATGGTCTTATGGAGGACAGCGACAGAATTGTTGATAGATATTTTGGTGAGGCCGATGACATTAAAAAAGGAATAGGTGAGGCCTTTGACCGACTCCGTGGCAGGGCCGAGGCAGAGCTGGAGAGCAATCTTGAGAAGAATATCGAAACGCTGCACGGTCAGTTGGAGCAAGCTATGAAGCGGCTCCTGGAAGATGTGGTACGCGTCGAGTTTGAGCAGCAGATTCAATCTGTTAAATCGGATGGCTGGGGCCTTGGGCACTCAGACGCAAAGGGCTGGGATCTGGGGCTTGGGGACTTTGGCTCTATTGCTTTCCAGATAGGCAGCTACGCGACAACGGGAGCTCTTCTCGGCACTCCCTTCGGGCCGCCGCTTGGAAACATTATCGGCGGCGCTGTGGGCGCTGCGGTGGGCGCAATCATTGCAATGGTTAATTTATTTATGAGTAAAGCCAAGCGCATCAGGAAATCCCAGAGTGAGGTGCGCAAAAAAGTAGAGAAAGTGCGGGATCAGAAACTTGCTGAGATTGACAAAGAGGTTGTTGAACTGATGACTGTTGTCCGGCAGGAAGTAAACGAAGGCTTTTTACGCAAAGTGGACGAGCTTGAGAAAAACCTGAAAGCGCCGGTAAAAATACTCGAAAAACAAATCGAAATAATGGACGAACTTAAAGACAAGATAGAGAGGATGCCATATGGAACAACTGAAGCAGCTTGAAAATGAGAAACAGAACACTATTGGCATGTTGGGGGCGCTCAGGGAGATTCTGCAAGAACTTCAGGCCATCGGAATGGATGTACAGCTCGACCTTAAAAAAATCGACGCTGCCGTGTCTTCCGTTGAAGATGACGTATTGCGCATAGCGTTGCTTGGTGCGTTCTCCGACGGAAAAACCAGTGTTGTTGCCGCTTGGCTTGGGAAGGTAATGGCGGACATGAACATTGATATGGACGAGTCTTCTGACAAGCTAGCCATTTATACGCCGGAAGGGCTCCCTGATAAGTGCGAAATTATTGACACTCCAGGCTTGTTTGGCGACAAGCACAAGGAAGTTGATGGTGAAAAGGTCATGTATGAAGACCTAACTCGTCAGTACATATCGGAAGCACACCTTATTCTATATGTTGTAGACGCAACAAACCCACTGAAGGAGAGCCACAACGCCGTTGTTAAATGGATACTGAAAGATCTGAATAAGCTGGATTCTATAGTTTTTATTATCAATAAGATGGATGAAGTTACTGATCTTTCAGATAAGCAGGCGTTTGACGAACAGGCAGCCATCAAAATCGATACACTGAAAAAGAAGCTTCAACGAGCTGCCGGCCTAAATGAAGAGGCACTATCTCGCCTCAGTATTGTGTGTATGGCCTCGAATCCTAATGGCCGAGGTTTGCCTTTCTGGTTTACGAAGCCGGATGTGTATAAAGCCAGGTCGCGAATCGATGACTTAAAAAGTGCTACTGCCAACATTCTCGATAATAACTTGCGCGAAACTATGATCGCAAAAACAGGACTGGATGTTGTTGCTGATTTGGTGAGCCAGCGTGTGACTTATGCTGAATCGCAGTTGGCCGAACTGGATGTGTTCGCCCAGCAGCGCGAGCAGGAGTCCAGCCGTATTCACGATGATATCAGGCAGGGACGACGAGACGTTAAAAGACTGGCAGGCGAGTTGTTTCGTGAGCTCCAGAGTGTTGAAAGTCAGTTAATGGGAAGGCTTCGTCCTTTGTCGCTGGAAGATCTACGGCCCTTTCTGGAAGATGAGATTGGCTACGGCGAACAGGGTGTGGGCTACAAACTCGGCACCAGAATAAAGACCATCGTTGATTCTTACTGTGGCGAAACTGCTGAGGTAACGGCCCGGCTATCACGAGAAATTAGTAGTCAGTGGGATTCGAGTGAAAGCTTTCTGAGTTCCATCTCGGGCGACGCTTTAAGTATGACCAGCAAAGCTTTCGGTCAACTATCCAAGGTTGATCCGAATACGATTAAGTCGACGATTTTTGCTGCCAGAGATGTGTTGGGGAGTATGACGGGCCATGTGTATAAGTTCAAACCCTGGCAGGCAAGTAAGCTAGCCGGCAATGTAACCAAGTGGGCGGGGCCTGTTGGTGCGGCAATCACTCTCGGTTCGGATCTTTATGGGGTATATAAAAGCCACGAACTAGAAGCCGAATTGCAGGCAACGAAGAGTGATATTGGCGAGATGGTAAAAAACGCGTTTAAAGATCTTTATGATGTGATTTCAGACGATCAGAAGTTGTTCGACTTTTTTGCACCGCAGCTGAAAGAATTTGAAAACCTGATGCTGGATCTTGACGGGCAGGCTAAGGAAATTCGACATAATCAGGAAAATATCAACACCATTCAATTGAAGCTGAAATCATTGTCTATATGCGGCTAATCGGACGAGTAAAATCATGAACTGGAGTAAATTGTGAAAAAAGTACTATCACTGACTGTTGCTATAGCCCTTACCGGTTGTGCGATTCAAACCCCACAAATGAAGGACGTTGAACCCAGCGTAACGGAGGAGCTGCAGCGTGCAGCCCAGCTTGATGCACAAGAGGCTGCCGCACCGGAACAGCTCGCGCTGAAGCGTAAAATCGCGGTTGGCCGTCTTTCCAACGAAACGAACTATGGTCGCAGCCTGCTACGCCAGAATGCTGAGGATCAGCTAGGCGGAAAGGTGACCGATATGTTTCTCCAGGCGCTGACCAATAGCGATAGCTTCCTGGTATTTGAACGCCCTGATATCTCCTTGCTGCAGAAAGAGGCGAGTCTTTCGGGCCAGAATGTAGATATCGTTGGTGTGGATACTCTGGTTATCGGTTCCCTTACCCAATTTGGCCGTGCCACCACGGGCGAACGTGGCTTTCTGTCGTCTTCGAAAAAACAGGAGGCAACGGCAACCGTCGATATTCGTTTGGTAGATGTTAAAACCGGCCGGGTATTCGAGTCGGTGACCGGCTCTGGTTCTTCTTCAACCGAATCTGCCCGCACTTTTGGATTCGGCTCCGCTGCGGGTTATGACGGCAGTTTGAATGACCAGGCGATTGCTGCAGCGGTAACCGCGGCCGTCGACAAGATGACCCGACTATTTATGGACAAGCCCTGGACGGCGGATCTTTTGGCTCAGGAAGACGGCATGGTGTTTATCAGTGGCGGTGAAAGTCAGGGTGTTAAGCCCAGTATGGTGTTTGATGTGGAAACCAGAGGCCGCGAAGTGAAATCCCAGACTACCGGCACAACGATTAGCTTGCCCGGTAAGAAAGTGGCTGAAATTAACGTGGTCAGTTTGTTTGGCGAAGACGTCCTAAACCAAGGTGCGGCGACAATGGTTACCAGTGGGTCTCTTGAAGGCTACAAATTGAACGAACTCCAAGTTAAGGAGCAAAAGTAATGAGATTTTTGATTGTATCGATGTTTGCGTTAATGCTCTCAGCTTGTGTTCAAACACCTACCCAAAATACTCAGGTGGTTGATGACCGGCCGGGTTTGGCTTTTGAACTTTCATCCTCCGCGGCTGAGGGCTATGAGCTGAAGGTGGACGGTGTCTCTTATGGTCGTGTTGGGCAGTACCTTGCCGGTGAAAACCGCCTACGCATTATCGATGGCAGCCACTTAGTGGAACTGGAAAACAACGGCGATGTGGTGTTCACACAGAAAGTTTACCTTGGCGCTGGCAGCAATCGGATTTTGAAGGTGGGCAACTATGAATAAGCGTTTAATACCGGTGGCTTTGGTTGTTTTATTAGCGACAGGTTGCGCAACAGGAAACAAACAACTGTATGACTGGGGCGATTATGAGCAAACGCTGTTTGTGGTTTATCACGAGCCTGAATATAAAGAGCAGGCACTGAACAACTATTTGACCTTTGTTCGGGAACACAACGGTCAGGGGACCCTTGCCCCCGGCCTGTATGCCGAAGCGGGTACTTTTCTGCTTGAGCAGGGCGATGTAAACGGGGCCGTTGATTTCTATAAAATGGAGTACGAGCGTTGGCCAGAAAGCCGGCCTATGCTCGGTATCCTTATTGAGAACCTGGAGGCGCAGTAATGAATAAGTTGAACCTAGCATTACTTTTGCTCATTTCGATAGTGGCCTCTGGTTGTGCTACCACTAAGAGCGATCCTACCCGGTTAAATGCCTTTCATGATGCCCAGCCAACATCCATTTTGGTGGTCCCACCAATGAATGAGGGGACAGATATTCAAGCAACCACCTCGGTTCTGGCAACTTTGCCTTACTTCCTCGGTGAGAAAGGCTTCTATGTTTTCCCGGTAAACACGGTGAAAACCTTGCTGGAGTTTGAAGGGTATTACGAGCCTGCCGAAGTCCATGCTGCTCCGCCAGAGCAACTGGCCAATCTATTTAAAGCCGACACCATTCTGTACGTAACTATCCATGAGTGGACATCCAAGTATGTAGTTTTCGCTACTGTTACCCAAGTGGATTTTGGCTACAAGCTCGTTTCTGCTGATGGGGCGTTGCTCTGGGAAGAACGATTGCAAGCAGAGTATTCGCCTAACAATAACAGCGGCGGTGGTCTTATCGGCTTGATTGTAGATGCGGTAGAAGCGGCGGTAGAAAGAGCCAATCCCACCTATATTCCGTTGACCAAAACGGTACATGCTCGGGCTTTGGTAACGCCCGTTGGTAATAGCGGCAACCAGGGCATTCCGCTGGGTCCCTACCACCCGGGCTACGATGAGTACTACCAGCGTGTTGTTGCGGAGAGCGGAACAGACGGAAAATCTGAATGAGAGTAGCTTCCCCCACGTAGGGACTCCGTGGGGGAAGCTACCAGAAAAGCTGAGAGCACAGCGTTGGGTAGTGGCGTTTGGATTATTTTACCAAGGAGATAGGAATGTCTAAGATCGAAAATACTTCAAGCGCAATGGAGCAAAAAGGATTCTTTTCAAAGTTGATGAGTGGTGATTTTGGCCTGGCAAAAACCTACTGGCTCTATGGTTTTTTGGTTGGGTTAATCATTAATGTTGTCACTCGGATCATTCCCTCTTTAGGTGCTGTTGCGATAATACTGGCACTGACAATTCCATACCAAGTGATGGTTTTGCTGGGCGTATGGCGGGCGGCCGACCGGTATCAGGGAAGGACGGCATGGGCGATTTTGGCAAAAATTGCGACGGTGCTTGGTTGGTTGGGGGTGCTGGGAAGTCTCGGCGTTTTCATTGAAGTTCTTGGCTACCTGTAAGTGTTGGCGGGCATGAAGTTTCTCGGGTTCGTACTGATAATCAGCCTGTTTGCTTTTTCACCAGCAAGTGCGATGGAGATAAACAATCGCAATAGCCGTAGCTTGGGCGAGGTTTACGGATTTGTTATTGCCCAAGGTGCGTCGCTTGAAGCCATCGCAAAAAAATATCCGGAATTAGCCCGCGAGGCTTTACTAGCTGATCTCAATTTTGAGCGAACCTTTGGCGATGTTGAGTCGCGTTTACAGACTATGTTCAGTAGCGTTTTGGGAAACGAGGAAACGACCAAGCTGAGGCTACAGCTTCTAAATCAAAATGCGCAGCGGCTTCAGGAAAACCCGATCACCAAAGACATTGCGTTGGTATTTTTGGAGGAGGACCGTAACCGGGCAAAAAGTGATGACCACGCTCACCGCCAGGCACTGGTAGAAACCGACGTACTGGTTACCCAAACGCTCGGCCTTCCTTTGCAGGAACTGCTTACCATCTACCGCGTGCAGATCCCCGTAATGCGCCAATACAAAGCCCCAGTCTTACGCCCGGATCGGGAGGAGGATTATCGGGTGGCTTGGGAAGTGTTTGCGAGATGAAGTTATGACATCTAAGCGTCCAATATTATCTGCCAAAGTGTGGGAGGAGTGTTTACAGCACCACTACCTCCGAACGGATGGACCAATGGGGAACACACCTTTAGATTCGTTGGATGCAACGCCGTCGGAGTTAAGGTCTGCGGTCGGCCTTGAGGATCTGTCTGACGAAGGAATCCTTCAGGAATTCATGGCGATTTTTTCGCGAGAAACTGTGAAAAAGATTTTGGGCTCTGAGGTATCTGAGCGGGCAGGCCTCTTCGCTTTTCGGCATTTTCATTTTCTCGTTTTAACATGTGTCGTCTGCGCGACTACAACCGACGCCGGCGATTCAGGTAATTTCCGCGAGAGATTGGGTGTTTTACTTGATGATGGTCGTGGTCAGACACAGCAAGTTCACGGTATTAATTCCCTTTGGCGCTCACTTGCCAAATGGGTCGACAGTGAAATAAAAAAAGGTGAACCACTCAGGCAGATTATTCTGCCCAATCCTGGCGCAATGACCCAGATCGGGCATGCTGTCCGGCTCGCACACCCATCACGAAATGACCGAACTCAGTTGAAAAGCGTCTTGAAAAGAGCGTCGGAGCGCGCTCTGGAAAACCGCTATGTCCTTTTGCAATTTTTACGTGGCGAAAGCGCATGGCTTCCACAGCGAATGCAAAGTGATCTGCACGAACTGGAAACACTCTATCAACGCAACGGCTCCTTTGATCAACATTCGTTTTGGCGGCTGATAGAAAATGTGTTGGCAGAGCTGTCGCAAGTTGAACCTGCAAGAGCCTCTTTACTTTGGTGCTTGTCTCTCGTTTTCAGCGGCTGGAACGGCGACGAAATTGATACTTCGCTGGCGCGCGGAAGTCATCGGTCCCAGTTAGATTTTTCATATTGGTCTGGCAGTTTTGAAGAACTGCTGAGTTACTTAAAAGTGCCTCTTCAGGTCAGAGACCTGTTGAAGTCCGGCGTTGTGATTTTACATGAAGTGCCCGGCGGCCGGTGGGTTCAAGACGACCGAAAAGTACCTGCAGATTGTAAAGCCATAGTGCTCTCACGCCGCGATGAAATAATTGCCGATAGTCGGTTTGCTTTGGTGGCTGGAAAAGGCTGGAAAGTATCTGAGCCGATGACGCTAGCAGAGGCCTTGGAGCTGACCGGAGGAGAAGGAGTCGCACATAAAGAACCTGCACAACCCAGCGTCCAACTTGAGGGTGGCGTGTCGCTTGGCCGCGGGAAATGGCTTAACCGAGATGGTTTATTGCCGTATTTAAGATTGAATGATTGTCGTCAGCTCACAATTATTCCGGAGATAGCCCTCAAATATGAGGCTGGTATCGCTGTAATGCAGGGTTCTTTGCTAACCGATGGTCGCCGGCGAATTAATGCTCTATCTAGAGAGTCGTCCACTTTTACGACATCGTTTCAGTTAATTCGTAATACCCCGTTGGCAACTCGTTGGGCGACAAGGTCCGAGCGTCATGAGCCGCCTAAGGAAGTTCTTTTTGAAGATGGGCCATTTCTGTCAAATGGTCGACGGCCATTTAACGCAGGCTCTTATCCGAATCGCTTTTCTGACATTCTTGAAGCTATATACTCGCGTGCTGGATCACCAAGGCCGGAGGGGGAGATCGTTCAGCTTTTAAAACGAGTAATACCTGGCGCTTTATCTCCTTGGGACATTTTACGCTCGTTGGAGGAAGCTGGCTGGGTCGAACAAGATCTGAACCGGCAATGGCGAGGACGTTTTTGGCGGGTGAAACCGCCGAGTATTGTCTATACGGGTGATGACATTGCCTTAGTAGAGGGCGCGCTGGGTAGTGCTGAGCTCGACCTGCTGACGGTTGAAGCAACAAAAGTTTCAGTTGAGCTATTAATAAACGCCGAAAAACCTTGGGCCGCACCAGTTATTGGGCTAACTGGTGATCGCATTCCCGAGGTTGCCAAAAATCTTGGTTACAGGATTTATCAAGCAAAAACCCCGAAACTTCGCCCGGCGCCAGCGTGCTGGCCGACGGAAAAGCGTACAGAGCGAGGTCGAGAATGTGTAGGTTTTTGGCATTCCACACTAAGAAAGTTTGTACCGGGTGGTTCAAATAGCGCACTTAATTGGGCGCTCTCACGCTTTGTCCGAGATGATGATCGTGATCTTTACGTTATCAAAAGAAAAAACGACACCTTTTTCGCTTCTCAGCGAATTGTTGCGCTCCTTGAACATTCTCGTCTTTCGAGAAAGCCACAGTTTGACTGGGCCGATTCCATTCTTTGCAGCAAAGGCCCAGGAATTCATCTTCCATTACCCGTTGCGCAATGGCTAAGGCGAGCGTCTTTTACACAAACAGGCCCTGCAATGTTAGAACCTGACCGGGCGGGCTACTTGTACGGTGTTAGTCCCAGCCAGGTGAACGTTTTGACGAAGGTATTTGGTGGAGTCATCGCTGTGCAAGGGATTCAGCGACAAAGGCAGACTGCAGCATCGCTTTCTATGCAGCGTCGCAGGGGAGAGCAATTGAGTATTTACAAGCATGGAGGTGTAGGTTTTTATGGCTGACTTATTTTATCTCGGCTACTCGGATTATCTTCCCAGGTCTCATACGAGACTTACCTGTGTAGCAAAGTCTGTTGCAGGAAAGTGGCAGCGAAGTGGGGATTTGACAGCAGAACTGCCACCGGTTGGTAAAGTCTTTGCTGTCTCTTTGCCGTGGATACAGTTAAACCAGCCCGTGGCAATTACGACCGCGCAGAACCGGATATCTGTTACTGATGAAGATAAAGACCGGTTGATTGTTGATCAAGCAACACGTTTGCGGCAGGTTGTTGATTTTAGAAAAAGAGGAATAGAGGCGGCCAGAGCTGCGTTGCTTGAAGAGGGGGTGGTCCGGGTGGCTCCTTATTCGAGTGAGCTCATTATGGCTATCTCAGATACTCAGTGCGCTGTTGTTGTTCTTTCCGAGCATCCGGTGTCTGGACGTTTGGTAGCGCCCTCGGGTGCGATAAAACTTTTCGGATTAAATCCGGAAGTTTTTGAAGGTGATCAATTTGATGACCAGTTTCTGGAGGTTCCAAGAGTAACTGTTGGTGAGTTTCAAGAAGAGATTCATTGGCAAATGGACCAAGATCTGCTCGATACAGCGTTAAAGCGTCTGAAGAAATTTGACGAGGAAGGGCCTTCCAGGAGTGAGCGAGAGAGAATTATATCCCTTTTAATTCGGGCTGTGGCCATCGCCAGCGAGAATCCTGACTGGCACTCACTCAAAGACTGGCTCGAAAGCTATGTTAGCCGCGTCCAGAGTCCCCTTAACTCTGCTGAGGAAATTGCAACGGCGCTTTCGAAGTTGGCGCCAGTACGGGATGAGCTTGATCTGATACGAGAGCATGCATTTGAGACACTTCGAAACGAGCTTGAGCCCGTTGTTCGAGCTGAAATAGAGAGCGATTTAAGTGAGCTTTACGATAAATGGGATCGTGTAGAAGGCGAGTTAGAAGCGGAAAAAAGTAAGCTGGATGAAACACTCCACGAGCAAAAAAATGCTTCAAAAACGCTAACCGAGCTGCAGTCTCAGATCTTCGCTGAAATTGGTTTGTTAAACGGTGTTCTAGGTGACGCCAGTGAGCCAGATAGTCAGGATTTTGAAAATCTGGTTGAACGATTTAAACACGCGTTAGGCTCATCTGGGGCTCTAATTCAACCTGTTAACCAGAGCCTTCCCCCTTGGGCGCGTGTTGACCATTCTGTCGCGCCGCAGACGATAGTGTTCAGTGAATTCATTGAACGTCTTTCGGCCGATACCAGAAGGATTGGCTTAGGCGCAGACGACCTCTCTGCAATGGACATAGCACTAAGATCAGGTGCTATTACTATTCTTCCACAGGCTGCAGCAGAAATTTTGGTTCCGGCCTACGCGATTGCGGCGACCGGTGGTGAATTTGTCCGACAACCGCTTGGGCCAAGTATTTTAAGCTTGGATGATTTGTGGAACGATCCGGTTCGAGGGGTTTTAACCGCGTTTGCTCATGGATGGAGCGCCGCTCTTAAAAACAGTGAGCGTTTCTACCTTGTATGGCTTGATGGTTTGCAGCGGACGCCAATGGATGTGTGGTTGCCAAGCTTGGCTGGGGTGCTCGCCAGTCAAGGTCGGCCGCAAAACTTGCTTTTGGTTGCAAGCCTTGATGCTCCGCTTCTTGACCGTGATCGCGTTTGTTCGAATCTGCATAAAATTGCTATTCCGCTTGCTCCGGTTCTGACGGAGCTCAGACCTGGGAACTTTCTTACCAGTATTAACAACGCAACTCCCAAGGGTACGTTCCTTCGTGCTAACCAGCTAATCGCAATAAATAGCGCTGAATTTCTTGACTATCTTGACGACGTCCAAGAAAAGGAAGAAGGCTGCATGTCTCTCGGAGCGGGGTTATATAAAGCAGCGAGCGCTTATATAAATGAAAGTCGTTCGACAGGTGAAGTGTTGAAACGAACCAGAGTGCCATTTAGTAGCGGGCACAATTGGTTAAAAGCCCTTTTTGAGAGTTAACGAGGTGTTGCGGTGATAGACCCCATAGGTGCGCATAAAGATATTCAGGAGCTTTATCTTTCTTACCTGGATACGGTGTATCGAATCAGGCGCGATGATCTGCGGCAAGAACGAATGAAGCTACTGTCTCAGCCAGGTACGTTAATGCCTGAGCCATTCCTTGAGCCTGTTGTGCGTTATCGCCCCTCCAAGCAGCCTTTGGAGTGCCTGCTTGCTGATGAGTCTGATGATAATCCGCTGTCACGCTTTTCAAGGGAGGAGCGCCGAGCCATTATCGAGATGACCCTTTCAGGTTTGTTTCCTGGTAAAACAACAGACGGTGAGCTGAGACGAAAAAGCTTATTTAAACCCTATCAACACCAAGTAGATATGCTTCGCCGGGGCTTAATGCCCGGGCACCCCGGCATAGTGACTTCGGGTACGGGTTCTGGGAAAACAGAATCCTTTTTGCTCCCCATACTCGCTGAAATTACAGCAGAGGCAACTCGCTGGCCGGCACCTGGCCTAGGTTACCTTGATACTCGTTGGTGGAAAGATGGTGGTGATTTTTCTCGGCATAGAAAAGAGGAGTCGCTTTCGCGCCCTAAGGCCGTAAGAGCATTGCTGCTTTATCCAATGAACGCACTGGTTGAAGACCAGATGGTTCGGTTGCGTAAGATGCTTGATTCGCCTGAAGCAGAATCAGTTCTGAATCAGCGAGCCAACGGTAATCGAATATTTTTCGGCCGGTACACCAGTGCCAGTCCAGTGCCAGGCTATGTGACACATCCTAGGCGAGTAGATCAGCAAGAAAAAAAACGCAGTAAAAAACGACTGGAGCGAGCGCGTGCCGCGCTTTGTGGTTTGGCCGAAGACCAAGAGAAGGCCCGTCGGTTCGATGCAGCCACGGGCGAGTCTGCAGATCCGACTCGCTACCTCTTTCCGTCACCGGAAGGTGCCGAACTAATAAGTCGGTGGGATATGCAGGCGACACCGCCTGATCTTTTAGTAACAAACATTTCGATGTTGAATGCGATGCTCTCACGCGAAGTGGATGCGCCAATCTTTGAGCAGACGCGGCAATGGCTAGAGACTGATCCCGATGCTTATTTCTTTCTAGTTCTTGATGAGCTTCATTTAATACGCGGTTCTACTGGCTCTGAAGTCGCTTCTTTGATTCGCATTTTGATTAACCGACTTGGGTTAGATCGCCCCGAACTCTGCCATAAGTTGCGAATTCTAGCTTCTAGCGCCTCACTGCCAATTGAAGGCGATGAAAGGTCAGCAAGCTTGCAGTATCTGTACGACTTTTTTGGCCCTTTTGGAACTTTTACAAGTGTTTCAAGTAAAGGTGCTAGCAGTCCAGATGAATGGGCGGCTTCAGTGGTGACGGGAGAGGTGTCTTTGCCTGATCCTTTGATTACGGGGCAGCTGATATCAAGCCCCTTTGAAGCGTTAACCAGACATTTGAGTCCATTAGATGAATATATTGGCAAGGTTAATTGCGAACCCGGAAACGACCCGGAACTTGATCGACTGCTTGCTGTTTGTGGTGAAGCCCTAGGGTTACCGCCCAATGCATCATTGACGAATGTTGTAGATGAGTCGGCAGCATTGCTCACTTATGGGTGTGCTGATGAGAATGGTGATATCAAAGCTCGACCTTTATCGCAGTTGGCTCGGAAAATCTTTGGTTCCCCTGACGCGATAAATTCAGTGAGAGGTTTGACTCTGATCAGAGGGCTTGGGGATAACATCGGGGCTGAAAGTATCGCTTTTCGTGAGCATCTTTTTTTGCGAAGTCTTGAGGGGTTATTCGCGACTCCCCTGATGACAGGGCAAGGGCTGCAATACGCTGGATTAACGATCGAGCCTGGCACCAGTCATTTTGAAACGCCGCAGGGGACGCAACGGCTTTTTGAACTTTTTCATTGTGAAGGTTGCCATTCAGAGTTTATCGGTGGTTTGAAGGGCAATGGTGCCCAGGGTGGGCCAAACCCACCAATAGAAGTTCTTCCTCAAACTCAAGACCTTGAGAAGCTTCCCGAGTCTGGGGTAGGCCGCAATTTTGAAGATCTGAGTCACGAAGAATTTGTTCTTTTTTGGCCTTATGATAAAGAACCTAGAAAAGGAGACAATGACGCCGAAAGCTGGGTGCCCATGTGGCTTGATGCCAGAAATGGGCAATTGCGCCGTAGCACTAAGGTTCCTGAGAGCATGGGTTCCATAAGTGGCTGCGTTTTTTCAATCATAAGCGGTGGCAAAAGAGATACGAGGGCGCCGAAAACTGCAGCTCCAAACTGCTGCCCGGCCTGTGGTGCAGACTATTTTAGGCGGAGTGAACAATATCGACGTTCCCCAATCCGAAGCTTCAGAACTGGGTTTGCCAAAACCTCCCAGCTTTTGGCTACCGAGGTTCTTGAACTTTTAAAACGTTCAGGCAACGCTCCCAAAGCGATTGCGTTCTCTGATAGCCGGCAAGATGCAGCTAAAACTGCTATCGATATAGAGAGGCATCATCACAATGACACCCGGCGGAAGGTGTTGGTGGATGCTTTACAAAAGGCGGCCCAACCGGCGGAGGATCTCTCGACCCTGCGAAAGCGTCAACAAACCGCAGAGGATGGCGGTGACTATGAACTTGCGGACGAGTTAACTGATCGAATAAGACAGGTCAGAAAACAAGGGGCCTCCGATCGCATTCCGCTGGGAAATGTACTTGAGTTTTCGGACTTTAGTGCGTCTATGAGTGGGGCAAAGACCCATCCGCTGCTATACGGAATGATCAATATCGGTGTTCACCCGACAGATGAAACCGGAGTGGAGCAAATAGCCGGTGCTGATGGAAACCGGGTTAAATTTGACTGGCCTGAACTCTTCAAAAGACAGGGAGATTCTATTTATTGGAATACAGATCTTGATTCACTTGATATCAACGCAGCCCGCGTGGAGGTGGCCAAAGCCCAGAGAACGCTCGTTGAGGATGTGTTGTTTTCTCGGAACTATTTTGCATTGGAAGAGACTGGGCTAGGTTATCCCTGCGTCGAAATCGGTGATGGAACAGAAGTCGAGGCAGAGGAACTTGATGCGTTTCTTCGCGTTCTAGCAGATAGTTACCGAGTGCTGGCCAACAAATGGGTGCGCGAGGACGACATCAAAGAATGGGTTGACGGATATTCCGTAAGCAGTCGTCGCCTCAAGGAATTTATGAAGGCGTCGGGGGTCGACGCTTCCACCATGACTGGGGTGTTAGAAAAACTCGAAAAGCTGGGGCATAAAGGAGGGATTATTCGGCTCGAACGGTTGCGTGTCCGCCTGGTTAAGCCTGACGCACCTGCGTTTGAATGTGGAACCTGTGGTAGAGCGCACTTGCATCGGGGAACCGGCGTTTGTACCCGTTGCCATGATGGTCTGCCTGAAACGCCAAATCTGACGGCTGGCGACTTACAACGCCGGAATTATATTGCTTTGCGATTGGATAAAGCGCTTTCTGATGAACAGCCTTCATTCAGACTTCGATGCGAAGAGTTAACGGGTCAGACCAGTTCCCCTGCTGATCGTTTGCGTCGCTTTAAGGGAATATTCTTGGATGAGGAAGTTGGAAGCCTTAAACGGCTTGCTGAAGAGATAGACCTGCTCTCCGTCACCACAACAA
Source organism: Marinobacter sp. LV10R520-4 (assembly GCF_002563815.1). NCBI lineage: Bacteria > Pseudomonadati > Pseudomonadota > Gammaproteobacteria > Pseudomonadales > Marinobacteraceae > Marinobacter > Marinobacter sp. LV10R520-4. The sequence goes on from NZ_PDJM01000001.1 coordinate 3,595,934, forward strand.
TGGAGGTGGGTATTGATATTGGTTCACTTCAGGCCGTTTACCAAGCAAACATGCCTCCGCAAAGATTTAATTATCAGCAGCGTGTTGGTCGAGCGGGGCGCCGTAAACAAGCTTTTTCTTTGGCCATGACACTTTGTCGTGGGCGAAGCCACGATATGCACTACTTTCGCCACCCAGAGGCGATTACTGGCGACGCACCACCTCCACCATTCCTTACTCAAGATCATTTGGATATCAGCTTGCGTCTAGCACGTAAAGCTCTTTTAACAAGCGCTTTTTCTTTCTTGCGCTATGAAGATGGAGCTGATTTCCCAGGTGATCAGGCGCCGCCGGACATTCACGGTGAGTATCTTCCGGCAAGCGTATTTTATGAAAAGAGCAGTAGCTGGCCGGCGCGCTTAAACACAGCATTATTGCGAACGACACACTTGGCCGCCGAGATTTGTCGTGCTTTGGGCGCAGGTATACCGGGAAGAAGCGAAGCTTTGGCCGCGCTTATGCAGCCTAAACTCGTTATCAAAGACATTATGGCTCTCGGTGTGGAAGGAGCACGCAGGGATATCGGTTTGGCTCAGTTTCTCGCAGAAAGTGGTTTGTTACCTATGTTCGGTATGCCAACGAGAGTTCGGCCGATGTACCTTGGTCTTAAACCCTCCGGGCAGAAGAGCGTGGAGTGGGACTTGATCGATAGAGAGATTGACATCGCAATTTATGAATTTGCGCCCGGTCAGGTTGTAGTTCGCGATAAGCGACTTCATGAGAGTATCGGTTTCACAGATCAGCTGGGTTTTGTCCAGCCGTCAAAAGGCGGCTCCAGGGTTGTACCTCCGCCTAGTGAGAATTGGTGGACAGAAAAAGCAGGGTTTGCCGACTGTCCAAATTGCGGTGCTTTGAACCGAACAGACGATGTCGAACAAAAAATTCTGAGTTGCGATGATTGTGGCAAGGACATTCCTGTTGAAAATGTTGAAGAGTATTTCTCGCCAGCAGCGTTCCGGACTGACTTCGTGCCAAGAACTTCTGATGGAACTGAACCACCAAGAAGTATGATAAGGCGTGAAACTAGCTCAATCATAAAGCCGATGAAAACAACCACTGTCAGTGACACTAATCTTTCTGTTGCTAGTGGGACCGAGGCTTATGTAATCAGGCGAAATCGCGGCGCGATTTCAGTGGGTGGTGAGCCTGAGAGTTACAATATTATTAAACGGACACAGCACCGAGTGTACGCGCCGGTGCGAGGATTCAAACCCGTTGCTGAGTTACCCAATCAAGCTATTTTGGCTGATAAAGCGGCAAGTCGCGAACGCTGGATTGAGCAGCCGGGAGGGCCGGGCGCAGAGCACGTCAAGCTTTTTTCTAGTAAGCGAACTGACGCAGTTAGCATAGGTATGCTAAGCATTGCCAACGGGCTTTCAATGGACCGCATTGGGCCAAGGCGGCAGTCAGGGACCAGCCTGAGAGCCGCTGCATTAAGCGCAACTCACATGCTCGTGCAAAGAGCGTCTTTGGCTATGGATATTGCACCCGAAGAGTTTGAGCCGCTTGAACCAAGATTACGCAATGGGAAACCATATTTACAGATCGCGGACACGTTGGTTAACGGTGCAGGATTTTGTCGTCGTTTGGCTAAAGTAGATAGTGGGTCCGAACCGTTAGTTGTTGAGTTAATCCGTTCCATGCTTGACAACCCTGCGGACGCGATGACGGGAGCCTTTATTGAGAAAAATCATCGGGCCGAATGTGTCCGAGCTTGTTACCGATGTATGCAACGCTATGGCAATAGGGGGTACCACGGTCTGCTGGATTGGCGTCTCGGCATGGGTTTCCTGCGAGCCCTTGTCGATCCAGCATATCGGGCGGGTCTGGATGGGGACTTTCAGGGTTATCCAGAGCTAAAAGATTGGCATAACCAAGCAAAAATAGCGGCCGAGAATATTCGACGGCTGAATCCGGATCATTGCACTGTGGTGTCGATCGGCCATATTGGCTTGCCTACAGTAATCGACACTAGTAACCCAGAGTCGCACGCGGCGTTTGTGGTTGTTCATCCATTCTGGGATATAAATGCGAGAGCGTTAGAGTTGAAAGCGGCCGTAAATGAGTTAGATGATTCTGTAGCGTTGTATTTTGTAGATACGTTTGAGGCTAGTCGTCGGTTGATGAGTGCTATGCAGTTTGCAAGAGTGCGTGGCGATGCTAATCGGAGCTAAATTAGATATCAGAAAGGCAATATCCGGATTATAAAAAAAGACGTTTAGGTATTATGTCAATCGGTTTTCTGTTTATGCTTGAGTTTTTTATAGATAAAACGTCTTTTTATAGGGTTTTACAGACTAAGCCGACGCTGTATTACGACGGCCTTTGACTCCGTGATGATGGGATAGACTGCGCCGAATCCATCACGAACTTATCAAATAGCATTCACGCAACGCGAGGGATAATGGGTTTTTTTAGCAATTTGAAAACTGCAACCAGCGAGTCAATTAAAGCTGTCAATCACGGCGCTGAATTATTTTCGGAGGCTGCTTCGAGTTTAGAAAGAGCTACCGACATCTGGGTGATTGAGTCGAAAATAAGTCGCTTGGAAGACGATATTGATAGGGCGTTGTTAGGCGAATACTGTCGTTATGAATTGGAAGGAATGACCGAAGAGCTCGACGAGCTGTATCAGGAATTTTCAGAAAAAGCGGATTCCGGTGATATTGTCAGATTACGAGAACGGAGAGCACGACTCTATTCGCGAGTGCATCAAGTGCAGATGAATTCTCTTGCCGATGACATCCATAAAACTCAGGCCGCCTTGCAACATCGTACTTTTTTGATGCCGGTTGACTATAAAAGAGAGCTGGAGTGGTTGAAGTCTGAGGTAGAGAATTTGCTGGGGATGCTGCCAGCTAGTAAGCAGGGTATGAAACAAAAATACGAGCAGCAGCAGAAACAGCTAGCGGCAGACATACAGCGCCTTGAGGCCCAGCGCTATACAGAAGAGTTCGATTACTACCTTAGTGGCAGCAAAAAATCCGTTCTCCGCCGGCGCGACAGCAAGCTCAATGGCGACTCAGAGGAATGGTATGAAAACGGCATGCGCAAGCAACTTGCCCAGTTTTCCAACGGTAAATGTGATGGTCAATTTTTTTGTTGGCGAGATGACGGCTCTTTGATAGTTCAGGCGATTAAAAACCGATCAACGGGCGAGCGTATTCAGACTATTTACTTGGAAAATGGGACGATTGTGTGCGTTGTCAGGTTTGAAAGTTCAAAAAATGGACAGATGAAGATTTGGCTTTGGAATGGAGTCTATCTCGGGAAAGCATGTATTAATCACGGGTCTGTTGAACGTGGTGGTTTTTTATTTCAGATGCTGTTCCGGCCGTTAGTTTGGATGTCAGTATTCAAAGCTTGGAAATATAAGGCAGACCGAGATGGGCTAGAAAATCTAGTAGAAGCTACCCGCCATTGGGAGGCGTCGATAAACGTAATAGATCGGATGCAAGATATAGATAAAAATCCGAAAATTTTTTAAATTGAAAGACCATTGATATGAAGAATTTCGGATTCGTTCTGATAATCACGTTGCTGGCTTTTTCATCAGCAAGCGCCATAGAAATCAACAATCGCAATAGCCGTAGCTTGGGCGAGGTTTACGGCTTTGTTATTGCCCAAAATGCGTCCCTTGACGCCATCTTAATAAAATATCCGGAATTGGCCCGCGATGTCTTACTCACTGGTCTAGATTTTGAGCGAACTTTTGGCGATGTTGAATCGCGTTTACAGCCTATGTTCAGTAGCATTTTGGGGAAAGAGGAAGCGGCCGGGCTGAAGCTAAAGCTTCTAGCTCAAAATGCGAAGTGGCTTCAGGAAAATCCGATCACCAAAGACATTGCGTTGGTGTTTTTGGAGGAGGTTCGTAACCGGGCAAAAGGCGAGATTCACAGCCCAGTGCTTGAATACCTTTTGGCGCTGAGGTTTTCTGACAACCCCGCAAAAGAGCTAATAGAAGGGTTTCGGCAATCCTTCAAAACCGACGGCAGCGGAAAATCTCAAGGCCTTGTGCTGAATCTACAGCTACCGCGTTCTTGGAAAGAGAAAGAAGCGTCACGGCCTCACATTGTTCGGAAGTGGCAAAGTGAGGGCGGAACAGGCCCTGGCTTGATTATGTTAATGGTGCGCGACACTGCGGGTGAAACTCCTAGCCGAACAGATATTGCGGGTTGGATGCAGCCGGGTGAAATTGAGACCTTGGTTCCAGACGGTGGTGTGCTGCGAGACCACGGTTTGGTGATGATTGAAAATCAACCGGGTTACTTTATGGATTTTGAGATGCTCAATCAAAGAGCAGGTGCGGTGGTATTTCAGATAATGCGTCAGTACTCGGTGTTTTATCGCGGCAAGATGGTTAGCATTCATTGCGCCGCTGGCGCTCTGGAATCTCAACACATAAACGTGGATGAAGAGTTCCAGCGCATCAAACCACTGTGTCAGCAGGTTGTAAATACCCTGGTAATACCAGAGCTTTATACGCCAGCGCCATATAATGTCGCCCCACAGGCGGGAGAGCGGCAAAACGCTATTTGAGCTTTCCATTTAAAAAACTATTTCTACAATTCGCGTCGCCAGGAAGGTTGCGCTCATCACCGAAGGATTCGACATAAGTATGTTCCGTTTTACAGCGGATAGATGGAGTTTTTATGTTTTCGAGTCCTCTTGAGAAAGCCATTGCTCCCTTGCAGGCGAGTGCTGTTACTGATTTTTTTATCGGGATTTTATTGCTGGTTTTCGTTTTAGCCTGCGTTCTGAAACGCACCAATAAACTCCATGGTTTTACTCAGTACACCCCTACGTTACTCACCACGTTGGGTATTCTGGGCACATTTTTTGGCATTGTCGCCGGGCTTCTGGCGTTTGATATTGAACGGATAGACGAGAGTATACAGGGCCTTCTTGGTGGTATGAAAACGGCCTTTATAACCAGCCTGGTGGGTATGCTGCTTTCCATCGTCTACAAAGTGCTGGTGTCTGTTGGCCTGTTGGTCAACTCTGCCAAAGAAGAGCTGGATGAAGATCAGATTGGTGCAGCGGAACTCTACGCCGTGATGCGTGAACAACGTGATGGCATTGCGGCGCTAAACCAAGCTATTGGCAGCGGTGACGAGTCGAGCTTAACGGGGCAGATGAAACTGCTGCGTTCTGATATCAACAATGCTGGAAAACAATCCCGCAAAGATGCCGTCGAATTCCAGGAAAAGCTTTGGATAAAGCTCCAAGACTTCGCCGACATGATGTCAAAGTCGGCGACTGAAACGGTTATTGAGGCTCTGAAACAGGTCATTGCTGATTTTAATAAGAACTTGACGGAGCAATTCGGGGAAAACTTTAAACAGCTAAACCTGGCCGTAGAAAAACTCGTTGTGTGGCAGGACAACTATAAAGGCCAGGTTGAGGATATGACCAAGCAATACGCCCAAGGTGTGGCTGCAATAACGGATACGGAAGCTGCCGTCGCCAAGATTCATGAACACACCACGCATATTCCACAATCCATGACCAAACTGGGCGAGGTGATGACGGTGAACCAGCATCAGATTGATGAGCTTGGCCGCCACCTTGAGGCCTTCAAAGACGTTCGCGACAGCGCAGTTGAGGCAGTTCCGGCGCTTAAGGAGCAGATTGGCTTGACCGTTGACGGCGTCAGAGATGCTTCGAAAGTGTTGCTCGATGGTGTTGCCAGCACCACTGAATCCTTTCAAGAGGTGATTTCACAGGGAGCGGAAGAATTCCGTTCTAGCGCCTACAGCGCAAACCAGTCGCTGGTAAGTGCATCCGATGTAATTCAAAAAAGCACCGAACAAACCACACAACTATTGAAAGACATGGCAGACGAACTGAATAACAACTTCCGGAATCTGGCTGCCGATATGAACGAACAAAGTAAAACCATTGGCGATACGCTTCGTGATTCTGGCAGGGCGATGATGGATGAAGCCGCACGCAGCCGCGAAAGCTTTGAAAGTGGTCTGGAGAGTATGCGCACGCAGCTGGCGGGAAATCTGGAGCAGATGGCCGAGCAGCAGGCAGCCCAAGTTCAGAATTTGGTGGCAGGGTTGAAACAATCGATGGAAGAGGCCATTCGAAAGAGTGCAGAAACAACATCTGAAAGTGTACAGATTCTTGACCAGGCGCTTCAGTCTGAAATAAATCGCAGTATGGAGCAGATGGGGCAGGCTTTGGTGAGCATCACTGGGAAGTTTACAGAAGACTATCAGGGCTTGGTTAATGAAATGGACCAAGTGATTCGGACGCGGGCAACAGCTTAAGGGTTTGTTATGGCAAATTTTCTGAACCCCAAAGCGTCAGAGCAGGAAGAAAGCCACTGGCTGTCTGTGTCTGATTTGATGGCCGGTTTAATGGTGGTGTTTTTGTTTATTGCCATTGCGCTTATGCGTAATGCGCTAGCAGAGCGCGATAAAATCAAAGAAGTTGCGGTTGCCTATCAGGAAACCCAAGTACAGATTTACGACGCGCTCTTGGTCGAGTTTTCTGACGATTTGCCCGTATGGAACGCTGAAATTGACAGGGACTCCCTCACATTCACCTTCAACTCCCCTGATGTGCTATTCGAACAAGGGGAAATTGCATTAAGTGAGGAATATCAAGCGCTGTTAATGGATTTCTTTCCGCGTTATCTGGTTGTGTTGGGTGAGTTTAAAGAATCGATCAACGAGGTTCGTCTAGAAGGTCACACCAGTAGTGTGTGGGGCCGCACAACGAGTGATACAGAAGCTTACTTCCTGAATATGGCGCTGTCTCAGGGACGAACGCGAAGTGTGCTCGAATTTGTGTACAGTTTGGATCAAATCAAGCCTTATCAAAGCTGGATAAAATCCAATATTGCGGCGGTTGGTTTCTCTTCTGCAAAACCGGTGTTTAAAGACAATGCTGAAGAAGATTTTGAGAAAAGCCGACGTGTGACATTTCGGGTGATTACCAACGCAGACATCCGCATCAAGCAGATTCTGGAGATTGATGGATGAAGCTGCACTTTCCCATTGAGCAGCTTTGGCGTCAGGTTCGAAAGATGGGAGCGCAAGAGCGGCAATATTCTCTCAACGCGCCTGTCGCTGAACCGGTTCCTGATATTGTTACTCGCTTCAACCAGGGCGGCGCGGAAATTGCGTTGGAAGATGTCGACGTTATCGGGGGCGTGCTTGGCAGCCACGGTGCCCAGATTGTGCTTTACATACCGGATCAGGGGCAGGGCATTGATGAAGTTTTGCAAGATGGGCCGAAAGGTAAAAAAGTTCACGTTGCCGACTGCCAGACCCTTGAGCAAATGCGACAGAGAAATCGTTTCCAGCGATATCAGGCGGTTGTTAACGTAACCGGAGATTTCAACGTGTTCGGTTTTTCCATGTCCCAGCGCCAGAGTGTTGAGGGTACCGCTCGTTTGCGGGTGTGTATCAACTGCCTCAAGCACCTCAACTACAAAGGCTATGTAACTGAGCGAGGGCAGGCGAGCCAAATCTTGAGCCGTTTCAACCTGAAAGACTTTTTTGCCGAACACAGCACACTGTTCCGCTATTTACCCACAGCTTTCATTGAACCAAAATCCGGTTATTCCGATGATTGGAAAGAAATATCTCGCAACTTTCGCGCTCGAAAAAACTATAGCTGCGAAAGCTGCCGGGTAGACTTGAATGCCCATAAAAACCTGCTTCACAGCCATCATATTGATGGTAACAAACGGAATAACAGCGTAACCAACCTGCAAGCCCTTTGCGGTGATTGCCACCGCAAGCAGCCACTACATGACAACATGTATGTGAAAGCCGCCGACCTGAGCGTTATTCAAAAGCTGCGAAAAAACCAGGGGGTTCTGGGAGACACAACCGATTGGAATGACTTGTTCCAGTTAATTGACCCGCCTTATCAGGGGTTGCTGCGACTTTATAGGAGCAGAAATGAGCCAAAACCAGAAATCGGCTATGAAGTTATGGATGCCTTAGGCGCAGTAAAAGCGGAGGCCGAGATGGCCTGGCCAAGAACCAAGTTTGCGGTTGTAGGGGATCAAAAAGCGAAAGAAAGTTGGGGCGCACTTGGATGGAAAGTGGAGACTCTGGAAGAGGCATTGCGTGGTTTCAGGGATGGAAAATGAATGTGCCAGCCCGGGCAGCCTTTGATTTTTATGTACCAGAAATGTATGTCGATGATAGCGTTGTTTGAGCGTTTCACGATGGACTTAATCTGAAATAGGACGTTTCATGAAAATTTCCACTCTTCTTTCACAAATTGAGCTTGGTCAAATTGCTTTGCCGGAGTTTCAGCGTGGTTATGTTTGGAATCGTGACCAGGTGCGGGGCCTAGTTCGTTCATTGTACAAGCGCTACCCGGTTGGGAGCTTGCTGGCGTGGAATACTGATTCGTCTGAGGCGAAAAGCCGTGGTGTAAGCCATTCTCAGCAAAGCTCGAATGTAAAAATGCTATTAGATGGTCAACAACGGATGACCTCGCTTTACGGTATTGTGAACGGCTGTCCGCCAGCGTTTTTTGATGGCAATGCCAGCGCCTTTATCGACTTGTATTTTAACGTTGAAACGGAGGAGTTCTCGTTTTACATATCGAGCAAAATGCAGGCAAACCCTTTGTGGATTGATGTTACCGGCCTGATGAGAAATGGCCCGGACGTTTTTCTAACAAGAATCATCAGTAGTTGCGAAGACCCCATGGTGCTTGCGGGCCTGGTAAGCCGGTACTCCACGCGTTTGAATCGGTTAAGGGATATACGCGACATTGATGTTCACGTGGAGGATGTCTCTGGCCCCGAAATGACCCTAGATGTAGTGGTTGATATCTTCAACCGCGTCAACAGCGGTGGCCGAAAGCTGTCTAAAGGCGACTTGGCACTGGCTCGAATCTGTTCGGTTGAGCCAGATGCTCGTTCGCGTATGCGCAAAGCTCTGGACGACTGGAACGAGGCCGGGTTTTGTTTCAGCCTAGACTGGTTACTGCGCAGCGTTACCACCATTGCAACAGGTGATGCCCGTTTTACTGCACTTCATGATCTTGACCCCGGCACGTTCAACGCTGCCTTGCAGCGCGCCATCAACCATATCAATAGACTTCTTGATCTATTTGGTGCGCGCTTGGGGCTGGATCACCAGCAGGTTCTTACTGGTCATTTTGCTTTTCCAATACTGGCCCGATTTTTAGACGATGCAGGTAGTAAAGCGCAGAGTGCGGAAGTTCAGAATAAGATTTTGTTCTGGTATGTACAGGCCGCTATTTGGGGCCGTTATTCCGGTTCTACAGAAAGTGTTCTCGCCCGTGACCTTAACATACTGCTTAACGCAGAGCCTGGAGACGGCCTTGATGCGTTAATACGTGAGCTTCATTTGTGGCGTGGAAGTTTGCGTATTCGCCCTGAACACTTTACGGGGTGGAGCCGTGGAAATCGGTTCTATTTCACGTTGTATATGCTCACCCGGGTAGGCGAAGCCCAAGATTGGGGCACAGGTCTGCCGCTGAGGAAAGGCATGCTGGGCAAGAACACATCGCTTGAGATGCACCATATTTTTCCACGGGACTACCTTAAGAAAAATGGCCATGACGATAAGATAGCCATCAACGCCTTGGGTAATTTCTGTTTTCTTACAAAGAACAGCAACTTGCAAATAAGCAACCGGCCACCGACTGACTATTTTCCTGAAGTGGAAGCGCAGTACCCGAGCGCGCTGGTAAGCCAGTGGGTTCCGCAGAATCCAGAGCTGTGGAAGGCAGAGAACTACCCGCAATTTTTATTGCAGCGCCAGCAGATGTTGGCTGATGCGGCGAATGATTTTCTTGATTCGCTGTATCAATTGCCGCTAGGCGATAGCGGCTACGAGTATGCTCCCATCGAGCAGGGCGTGAGCGCGCCAGGTGGTATTTCCGATGCCGAAGAAGAGAGGCAGCTTGATGCTGTGAATGACTGGGTGTTGATGCGTGGTTTGCCGGCTGGCGATAAGGAATACGAGCTGCGTGACAAAGATACTGGCGAGCTAAGGGCTTTTCTTGATTTGGCCTGGCCATCTGGTCTTCAGGAAGGGCTTTCGGAGCCCGTCGCGCTCATTCTTAACGAAGGCGCAGACGTTGTAAAGGCTGCTATGGGCGCGGGTTTTCAGATATTTGAAGATGCTGAAGAGTTTCGTACTTATACGGCGCGTAAAGTGTTGGGTGATTTGCATTACGGTTTACCTGAATGGGCTGCTCAGGTTGAAGAAACCGCTATTCCCGTGGTGAACCATATTTTGAAAAGTGACTTGCCAGCGCCAGAGTGCGGAGCTGAAGTTCAGTTGCCGTCAGGCGAAGTGGCCGGTGAGTTTGAGTTTGCTTGGTACGAGCAGCGAGTGGCCGTGTGGTTTTCTGCGGTGCGTGCACCGCAAAGATCAATGCTTGCTGCGCAAGGTTGGCGGCTTTTTTCGTTAGAAGAAGTTATTACGCTGCCAAAGTTACTAGAGGTTGCGCTGGAAAAGCACTCATATTAAAAGGTTTGGGGTGATTGAAGCGTTGCAACTTCACGAATGAAAAAAGTCTAAGCATTTAGAAAAAGGAAGCATCATGATTCCCGGCCTTTTAGCTAACGAAGTATCGGCTGCACTGCGCGAGTTTATCGTTACCGGCTATGAAACTGAAACAGCGCCCTTCAAAGGTGAGTTCAAGCGGCTGGTAGAAGAGCAGCAAGACGGTGAAGCGTTTATTAAAGGGCCTTATGTGTCTGTAGGGCTGCCGTTCGTGAGCGGCTCCGCAGGCCGGGATTTCTTCCGAAGTTTTACCACAGAATTTCTTCCCCATGCACATCAGGAGCAAGCCTGGCAGCGTTTGGCTTCTGACAAGCAGGCCGCCAATACCCTCATTGCCACCGGCACTGGCTCTGGTAAAACAGAGTGCTTTCTGTACCCGATTCTGGACCATTGCCAGCGTGTGGGGAACCGCGGCATTAAAGCGATTGTCATTTATCCCATGAACGCGTTGGCCACCGACCAGGCTAAGCGTTTCGCCCAAACAATTCATAGTCAACCTGCTTTGAAAGGCCTGCGAGTCGGGCTTTTTGTGGGTGGTGACGGCCATGGCAGCAAAGCCATGGCGCCGGAACAGGTGATTACAGATAAAGACACTCTGCGGAGTAACCCGCCAGATGTGCTGCTGACCAACTATAAAATGCTCGATTACCTGTTGATGCGCCCAAAAGATCAAAAATTATGGGCCAACAACGGTTCTGACACGTTGCGCTACCTGGTAGTAGACGAGCTGCATACATTTGACGGTGCCCAGGGTACGGATTTGTCGCTGCTTATTCGGCGATTGAGGGCGCGGTTCGATATGGTGCCGGAAAAGCTGATTTGCGTAGGTACGTCGGCCACCCTGGGTGGAGACGACAGTACTCAAGGCCTGTTGGATTACGCCTCGGATGTGTTCTCAAGTCGGTTTCGCTCTAATGGCGTGATTGTAGAGCAGCGTAAAAGCGAGTCGGATTTTTTGGGTGACATGGTGTATTTAAGCTTGAACCCGCAGGTTGGCCCCGAGCAACTCAGTGAAACTCTTGGCCAAAGCCTGGAGGCGTATTTACAAGCTGCTTACCAACTGTTCTTTAGTAAAGTCCCGGAGCAAGGCCTCACCGGAATGGCCGGCCGCATTATGTTGGGTCGAGAGCTTAAGCAACACGGTCAGTTGGCGAATTTGTTACGCCAGCTAAAGCAGGGCAAAGGCACACCTACGTTTCGAACTTTGGTTGAACGCCTGGCGGCGCAGATTCCCAAGCGCTTTCAGCGCCAGCCCGAGCAGGCACTGATTGCATTGCTGGCGCTGCTGGCTCATGCCCGCGCTGATAACGAACAGCCGTTTGTACAGTTGCGTTTGCAGCTGTGGTCGCGAGAACTGCGGCGAATTGTTGGAACGTTGCGTGAACCCGCTGGCAACGCCGTAACCGATGACGAAACAGATGACGGCATCGGGGCACAGCGCCAGTCGCCGTTGCTGTCGTTTGGCGATGATCAGCCACCAAAAGATCAGCAATTGGTTCGTTTGCCGTTGGTGCAGTGCCGCGAATGCCACGGTACGGCCTGGTTAACGAGCATGGAGCAGAGCCACGCCACGGGGCAGACCATCGAAACAGATTTATCTCGTATCTATCCCGATTTTTTTGCCAATAAAAAACAAAGCAGCCTACTTTTGCCCTGGCAAGAGGGGCGGGCTCAGTCTTCGGGCGGGTTCCATCTTGAACATTTCCGAGTATGCCGCGATTGCGGCGACACAACCGCAGTGGATTACAACGGTGATTGCAAAAGCTGCCAAGCGGGTAACGAGGCGCTTGTTCGTGTTAGCAAACCAAACTTGCTAAAAGCGGTACGCAGGGGCAAGACAAACGATTCGGTGGCCGAACACAACTGTCCTTATTGCTCTGCTAAATCGGCTTTGGTGGTGTTCGGTGCCCGTGCAGCAAGCTTGAGTGCGGTAGCCATTCACCAGCTGTTCAGCAGCCGCGATAACGATGACCGCAAGTTGCTCGCGTTCAGTGATTCGGTTCAGGATGCTACCCATCGTGCCGGTTTTTTTGCCGCCCGAACCTGGCAAAATAACGTGCGTATGGCGCTCACCCAACTGCTTGAAAGTCAGCCCGGCCCAGTCCCGTTGGCGCGGTTTTCCGAACTGTTTGAATCCTGGTGGTTGAATCACCAAGGTCAGCAGGGGCGTTTAGCTTTGCCCGACTATTTACGCGAATTTATGCCGCCAGACAAGCGCTACCAGGGGGCTTTTGAAAAGTTTGAACAGTCCGGCACGATCAACGATCCCAGTACACTGCTAAAGCTAATTCGTGAGCGTATGCTGTGGCAACTGCTCGAAGACTTGGGTTGGCGTTCGCAGGTAGGTCGCTCCCTGAACCGCTTGGGTATTGCTGCGCTGACCTGCCCTCTGCCCGAGGTGAATGCCGCCGCGTTAGCTTGGCGTGAAACTGTGGATAACACCCTGGGTTACCGCATAGACGCAGACACCGCCGCCAAGTTCATGTTGGGGTTGGTTCAGCACCTTTTACAGTTGGGCGCCTTTGGACTCGAAAGCCTGGCCTACTACCGCGAGCACTCCGGAAAATCTTACCTGCTCAGTTTTTTAAATTACGCGCCGCCATTAGGGCCGGGCTCGCCCAGGCCAAAGTACCCGGCTACGGGTAAAGGTGAAGGTTATGAGCCGTTGGTGAATGCCAACGCATCGCAATCTTGGTATGAGCGGTGGTTAGCCTGTCTTGATCCGCAAGCTCTTATTGACCGAAAACAGCTGGAGCATGTTCTGGTCGCCGCGCTGGATGCATTGTGTACATGCGATCTGCTGCGCCAAGAGTTAAATGAGCGGGGCTCAAAACTGTGGGTGTTGAACCCCGAAAAAATCAACATCACAACGGATATTCAGGCTGTTGAATGTCCGGGTTACAGGCCGATGCACCTGCCGGCAAGTGAGGTGAGTAATTGGCTAGGCTTGCCTTTGCTGAATGCGGCCTCGGCAGAGCTTACCTATCAGCACTTGGCGCCAGTGCGCGATTCGTTGTACCGAACGCTGTATCGCCAGGGCGAAATTCACCGGGTGATTGCCCATGAACATACGGGTTTACTGGCGCCCGTTGAGAGAATACGGGTAGAGAAGAGCTTTATAGAGGGTGTTGGCCCCTGGGAATACAATTTGTTATCGGCGACACCCACGTTGGAAATGGGTATTGATATCGGTGGCCTGTCCAGCGTGCTGTTGTGTTCGGTGCCCCCGGCACAGGCTAATTATTTGCAGCGAGTGGGGCGTGGCGGCCGTCGCGACGGCAATTCCTTTGTGCTGACGGTTGCCAATGGCCGTCCGCACGATTTGGTGTTTTATGCAGACCCGAGCCGAATGCTGGATGCGCCGGTAGAGCCCCCAGCGGTTTTTCTTAAAGCCCGCCACGTGTTGAGGCGCCAGTTGCTGGCCTATGCGATGGATTGCTGGACACGTAAGGCCAAGGGCGATAACCACATACCGCCGCACATGCAGCCCGTGCTGGATGCGGTAGAAAAAACTCGCGAAGACAACTTCCCTTACACATTGTTGAATTTTCTGAAGCACAATATGCAGGAGATTTGGGATGGTTTTGCCGGCCATGTGGCGACCGACCTGAGTGACGACGACCAAGAACTGCTACGCCAGTATCTGTTTGGCGGGCCGCAACACCCGGATGATCACTTGCAGTTGTATGTGCTTAGCAGGCTGAAAGTGGTGGCTGATGAGCGCCTGCAAATGGCCACAACGATTAAAGAATTGGATAAGCAGTTGAGCAATCTGCGCAAGCAGCCACAAGACGAACACACAAAAGACGAGATTGTTGAGCTTGAGCGTGAACTGGCAGGTTACCGCAGCCTGCGTATTCGCTTAAACAAACGCGAAACCCTGAATTTCTTTACCGATGAGGGCCTGCTGCCTAACTATGCCTTCCCGGAAGAAGGCGCCACCTTGCACTCGGTGATTTTTCGGTCCGAGAAAGCGGTGGCTAGCAGTGCCGACGGCGCTGAACGGGAGTTTATAAAGCGCGAGTATGAATACCAAAGGCCCGCCCAAGCAGCCTTAACCGAGCTGGCGCCGGATTCGGTGTTTTACGCAGGTAATCGAAAGGTGAAGATCTCCCGGGTGGAAACGGCGAAAGGGCGCAATATTCAGGACTGGCGTTTTTGCCCCCGCTGCAATTACTCCGCAGCGGCAGATGTGCCCAAAGCAGGCTTTAGTGATAAAACTTGCCCGCGCTGCCAAACCAATCAGTGGGGTGATGAAAGCGCGCGCACCAAAATGCTGAAAATGACCCAAGTGTACGCCTTCACCAACGCCAGAGACGCTCAGCTGGATGACAACTCTGATAACCGCGAGCCGGTGTTTTTCAATAAGCAGATGTTGATTGATTTCAAACCGTCAGACATTCGCATTACTTGGGTTTTGGATGACAAAGATCGCCCCTTTGGTTTTGAGTTTATTCGCGCTGCCAACTTCCTGGAGGTAAATTTTGGCCGCAGGGATGGCGATGAAATGTTTTTTGATGTGGCTGGTGAAGAGCTTCAGCGCGCTGGCTTTCCGCTGTGTAAAGAGTGCGGCTCGGTGCAGTCGCGGGCGGCGGCTGCTGGCAAAGCCGAAGCCAGCCATTTGAAAAGCTGCACCTATTCACGGGGTGCAAAAAAGCTGCCCAACGGTAAGGAAGACATAGGCATTGAGAACTGCCTGTATCTGTATCGCCAGTTTTCGTCTGAAGCCTTGCGTATTCTGCTGCCGCGGCTTGCCACCGGCGGTACTGATGAGCAAGTGAATTCGTTTGTGGCGGCTTTGCAGTTAGGGCTGAAGCGCCGCTTTGGTGGCAAGGTAGATCATTTGCGAGTGGCCTACCAGAGTGAGCCGGTAGGTGAAACCGACGAGCGTAGGCACTTTATTGTGCTTTACGATTCGGTTCCCGGTGGAACAGGTTATCTACATGAGCTGTTGAGCAAGGCGGAACACATGCAGGCGGTGTTCCGCATGGCCTACAACGTGATGAAAGCCTGCGACTGCTACCAAGATACCATGGATGGCTGCTACCGCTGCCTGCTGGAATACCGCAACGCCTATGGTATGGAGAGCACCAGCAAAGCACTGGCGCTAGAGATGTTAAAGGACATTGTGGATAACGCGCACCAGTGGGTTCAAGACACTCATTCACTCAGTGCATTAGCGGCTAATCCGTGGATTGAAAGTGAACTGGAGGCGCGCTTCCCAGAGGCCCTTGCAGCGTTTTCGGGCCACGATGCAGTGAGTGGCCAAAAGGTTCGTGTTTCCCAGGATGTGATTCGTGGCAAGCATGGCTGGCGCCTGATCATTGGGCAGGTGGCCTATGAAATGGAGCCGCAGGTTAACCTTGGTTCGGCTCAGGGCGTGCAGTTCGCCAGCTGCCCGGATTTTGTTCTGTGGCCTGTGGGCAGTGATTTACAACCGGTGGCGATATTCCTGGATGGTTATAAATTTCATGCCAATAAAGGCAGTGAAGATTTGATCAAACGGCAGGCGTTAATGCATGCGGGTTTTGTTGTTTGGTCACTCAATTGGTACGACGTTAACAAGGTGCTGGGGGATAAGGCTATAGATGTACCGCTGCCGGCGGGTATGACTTCGCCAGAACAAAACCACGCAGCGATTGCTGGGTTGGCGAAGTTGGCGGGTGTTGAAAACAGTGCCGAGCACTTGGCGAAAACCACGTTTGAACTGCTTATGCATTTTCTGACTAAACAAGATTCGGATGCACTGGCTAAACAAGCGTTGCTGTTTACATTGCAGTGTTTGCCGGCGGGTTCGCTCGTAGACCCAGCCATAAAATCGAGTGTGCTGGGTAATCTAAACGGTTTGCCAGCGGCGTTTACCGATAGAACGCCCAGTGCGATTGCGCTGACAGGTTCGGTGCAATTGCGCGACGAAAAACAGGCGGCCGACATTGTTATGCAAATGGTCGCGGGCGCGGACCTGTTCAAAATCTGTGATCTTAACCAGGCTATGGTGTCTGTATGCTATGACTTGCACAAAGACAGCGCCGAACAAGCCCGTTATCAGTGGCAGAGATTCTGGGCCGCTGTGAACCTACTGCAATTTTTGCCGCTGATGTACGCTTGGACACCCGCTTCTAAACACGACGGTACAGCGGCCGGATTGTTATGGCCTGATTTGCAGAACCAGCAGGCGGAACAAAAATTCAACGAGGTTCCGGACTGGTTTGAACAACTGGATCAGCCGATAGCAGACTTACTCAGTGCCAAGAATATAAATTGGCTGGAGCCGGGCGTGGTGGGGGAAGCGGTGATGAACGTTAACAACGAAGTTATCGGCGAGGCTGAGATTCTGTTCTACGAAGGCAAAATTGCTTTTTTGCTAGAGGAGTCAGATGACCAAATGGCCAGTAAGTCCTATTTGCAGGCGGAAGGCTGGTGTGTGTGTAGCTCGGTAGATGATTTGGCCGCGGCCATCAATGAATTGGATTCAGGAGATTGAGATGGTCAGCGTTGCGTTTTCTGACAAGTACTTTGAAAATTTGTTGAAACTTACGCCGAATGAGCAAAGCCAAGCTAACAAAGCGGTGATGCAGTTTCAGCAAGACCCGCAACATAGCGGTTTGCACTATGAAAAACTAACGGCCTGCAAAGATACCAAACTGCGATCTATTCGTGCCAATCAGGACGTGCGCATCATTCTGGCCGCGGCCGAAAACCAAAGCCTCTACCTGATGCTGCACGTGGCGCATCACGACGATGCCTATGCTTGGGGCGCCAAGCGTAAGGTTGAGGTTAACCCGAACACGGGCAGCATCCAGGTTTACACGGTTGAAGAAAAGTCATTAAGTGCAGCGCCTGCTGAAAACGCTGATGTAGTTCAGCCCGGGCTGTTCGACGCTGTTCGTGACCGGCAGTTATTGCAGCTTGGCCTACCAGACAGTTCATTGGCTTTGGTTCGCGCCATGAGAATAGAAGCCGACCTCGAAAACGCCCGCGATAACGAACAGGTCCCGCTGGATGTTTACGAAGGATTGTTCATGCTGTTGGCCGGCGCGAGTTTTGAAGAAGCCTATAACGAGATTGTTCCTGTTGCTCCACAAGCGGTAGATACAGACGACTTCAGCACCGCGCTTGCGCGCCCTGAATCCCAGGCTCATTTTGCGGTGGCTGAAAACGAAGAAGCGCTGCAGGAAGTGCTTAACCAATCCATCGAAAAATGGCGGGTGTTTTTGCATCCGGCCCAGCGACGGCTGGCCAATGGCAAGAAAAACGGGCCTGTGCGCGTGCTCGGTGGCGCTGGCACCGGTAAAACTGTGGTGGCCATGCACCGGGCCAAATTTTTGGCTGAGCAGTTAGCCGACGACGAAGGCACCATACTGTTCACCACATTTACGCGTAATTTGGCGGCCGATATTCAGCAGAATCTGAATAAAATTTGCAGTCAGGAGGCTCTAAAACGCATAGAGGTGATGAACCTGGATGCCTGGGTGGTCAGTTTTCTAAAGAAGCAGGGCTACGATTATGGTTTGCTAATGGACAGCCAGGAAGAGAGGCGCTTGTGGGAGCAGGCCTATTCGGAAAAGCCGGCTGATTCTGATTTGAGTATGGCGTTTTTTCAAGAAGAGTGGGCCCGTGTTATTCAGCCCCAGTCGGTAACAACGGTAGACGACTACAAAAAGGCGTCGCGCATTGGCCGAGGCACCCGCCTAAACCGCCAGCAGCGCGTAGATATCTGGCCAGTGTTCGAGCGTTATCGGCATTTGCTGGCTAGCAATTATCTGAAAGAAGCAGACGACGCTTACCGCGACGCTCGCAATCTGCTTGAGACAAATCCTGAGCTGCGGCCAACTCTGCGTTCGGTGATCGTTGACGAGGCCCAGGATATCGGTAGCCAGGCGTTTATGCTGATTCGCGCGTTGGTGCCGCCAAGCCCCAACGATTTGTTTATTGTGGGCGATGGTCACCAGCGAATTTATGGTAAGAACAAAGTGGTTCTTGGCCAGTGCGGCATCGACATTCGAGGCCGCAGTGCGCGTCTTAAAGTGAATTACCGAACAACGGACGAAACCCGCAAGCTGGCGGTGAGTATTCTTGAAGGGGTCGAGGTCGACGATCTGGACGGCGGCCAAGACACGCAACAGTTCTATCACTCGCTGATGCACGGGCCGGTGCCAAGCGTTCAGTGTTTTGACTCCAGCGCAGATCAAGCGACCGCCATACTGGCCGCTATTCACGACAACAAATTGATGCCTGATGCCTGTTGCGTTATTGCCCGTACCCGCAAAGAAGTTAACGATCTGAGAAGTCAACTGGAGAGCCAGCAACAAATTTGCCACTTGCTAGACGGCCGCAGCGCCAGCACCCCAAACGGTGCGCTTAACCTAGCGACCATGCACCGAGTAAAAGGCTTGGAGTTTGACTCGGTGTTCATAGCTTCTGCCAACAAGGGCCTGGTGCCCATGGACTATGTGGTTAATACAGCCGCCGACCCCGTAACCCGGCGCCAACGGGAAAACGAGGAACGAGCATTGGTGTACGTGAGTCTGACACGGGCGCGGAAGCTGGCGTTTGTTTTTGGGTATGGGCAGATGAGTGAGTGGTTTGATACGGATAAATAATAGAGGCTGGGTGGTTCAATGGCTCGCTAAAACGTTTTGAGTAAGCCGATGGAAGGTTAAGCGGTCGATGTCTTGATATGGTTTTATTAGTCGGCAATGAGGAAATTGATCTATGAGTAAGCTCGCCGAAAATAAAATTCGAATCCCCGTTAAACTGGTCGATGGCAAGTGGGAGTTTTTCTATGGGGGGGATGTGCCTATCGCCGAGGAAACTTTCGCCGAAATTGTCGTAGACAGAGCACGAATTACAGATCAGGAATTTCTTACCCGGCTTAAGAAGAAAACGTCGTACAAAATTATGGAACCGGGAACAAAGCTGATTGTCTCGCTGACCATTAAGAATCAGCCGAAGATCGAAGGTAACCTCCTGCAGCATTTTAAAAAGATCGACATAAAACAGATATCAATCGAGAAAAAATTCACACGATATGGCGTCGGTCCTGAGACTCGCTTTGTCGAAATCATGGTGGGTGAGGCGTCGACGCGAAGACTTAACCGTGAAAAGTCTTCTCAGGGAGGCGTGTGGCTAGATTTGGAAGGGATGGAACCTCAAGGCCTGACAGTCAGCACTTTGATTTTACCTGAAGGTATTACTGATGAAGAAGTAGATAGTCTTAATTATGCGTTTACCCTTCTGTCCGACAAATTTGAGCCTTGGCGCAGGTCGCATACCGGTAACATCTATGAACGTATTTTCTATCAGGAGGAGAGTGGTGTTTGGCATCCTCTGAATGTCCTGCGGAATGCTGCGATTGCCAGCGAGGAGCAAAGGTTTATCCGAGCTCAGTGGCAAGATATTTGTAGGCAGTTGAATCTCAATTTTTGAGGGCGCGACTGCTCGTAGGACAGGTCTCCGCGTCGCGTTTAAATAAATTGCGACAGTATTCGGTAGCGTGTCAACTCCATCCAAGCACGGTGGCTTCAGATCGTCTCTAATCCTGCTACCCGCTTCCGAGCTTCACGAAACGCAACATCCCAGCTGTCATTGGTAGTTGGCATGCCGTTTAGTCCAAGTGGGCTTACCCCGAGTTTCTCACGACGCGCATTCACTTTCGCAGTGTATTCAGCGCTCATTGGGTTAATACCCCGCCGGCGGTCGGCGGCGTCGGAAATTGAATCAAGTTGGTTATCGGATTCTTCCGGAAACAATTCAAAATGCAGGGTGCGTGCAAGCTGTGAAATCTGCTGATTACGGGCATCTTCTTCGTTTACCCGTCTGATTTCAGCTTCGCTCAAGCCCTCGCGTGCTTTTTGGTACGCGCGGGCTTCTTCTTTTTTAAAGCGGTTCATAGGCTTTCCTTGGCAGGTTGTTTGATGCTGATATGAAAAGTCATCGCGTTGTGTGAGCTGATCAGCAGGGCGCGTATTTCAACGGACTCCGGCTGCTGGGTAATGTCCAGAATCTCCCGTGTTACGTTGCTGTATCTCAGTTCGGAAACCCAACGCTTCAAGAACAATAACAAAGCGCCATCCAGGCTGGCATTCCGGGTGATCAGTTCGCACCGCAAGTAGGCGGTTGGGTTGTCCCACTGTCGTATTATTTTTGATTGCTCAATATCAAAAACGGTGTCTTGGTCGAACAGTGCAAATTGCAGTTCGTAATCAAACCTGGCGATGGTGGCATCAAAATCGTAGCGCGTAGGCGTAAATCCGTTATCGGCAAGAATGGCTGCAAAATCGTTCATATTGTTTCCTCTGTTGACTGACGTGCCTTATTCATTGCCAGCTCTTCAAAGAACAAAACGATCATAGCGGATGTTTGCGACAGATTGTGTCGCAACGCTTGGCCGATTTGAGTTTGAGCGGTAAATGCACTGAAGAGCACGTTCTACAACCCGCGCCTGGTCAGCTTTGCTTCAAAAATCCCGCTGGCTCCAGAATTTCAAGCTCTGTTTCTATTCGCCGCGACAACCATCGGCGTAGCTGCGGGCTGTCTTCTATAAAGGTGGTGACGATGTAATGGCTCGGGCTGTCGCTGCTCCGTTCCAGGTTCTGCTCCCGGCCAATGGGGCGGTTGAACAAGGCCTCGGCCAGGGGCTGATTTGCGCGTATGACTAACCGAAACGAGCCCTCCATACCCAGCACGAACTGCTGCGCAAGATCCGGCTCCAGTGAGCTGTCGTTAAAGCTCAGACTGGCGCTTGCTTGGGTAATACGGTGCAGCGGGATCAGCTGAATGCTGTCGTCGATGGCGTTGGCGTCGGGATTTTCGGCGAGTAGATACAGAACTTCTTCCTGTAACAGCAGACGCAATGGCTGAAGTTTGCGGTAGGTTGTTTCGCCATTCAGCGTTGTGACTGTCAGGTCTAGTGCATCGGTGTCCCTAAGCGCGTCTTCGATAATGCTTTGTGCCTCTGCATCAATGGGCGGGGACTCCGGGCGCATTGGGTCAGGCAGGTACTGGATCAGCTGCATCCACTGTTGAGTCTCGCGGTTTTGAGCGGCCGTTGCGGTTGCTTGTTCCCAAAGGGAGTCGAGGCGGTTATAAACGCCGCGGGGTAATCGGTTGTAGGCCTGCTGTTTTAGCAGGGTTAGGGCTAAAGCCGCGTCGCTGTTGTTGATCAGTGTTTCCGGCAACAGGCCTTTAAGGCTTGTTAAATGCCAGTAACTTGCTCGCCCGTTATCGCCCTGATTGTCTTCACAATAAACGGCTTGCGGGAACGTATCGAGAAGGCTGGCCAGATCCCGCTCCACGCTGCGTTTGCTGGCGGCGTAGCCGCGGTCCCCGAGGATTTTGTGGATTTCTTTAGTGGACTTCGCCTGGCCCGGGCGAGGGAGAGTTTTAAGTATTTCAATTTGCCGTTGAAGCTGAGTCGCCATGGGTACAATGCATTCCCTGTCGTTATTCGCTTTGAGGCGTCATGCCGATTAACCGCTTGGCCAACGTTTCTATGCGACGTTTGCCCACCAACACGTTTAGCCAGCCTTCGGGAATTCCGTCGATGCCATAATGGCACCCAGCTAACTGGCCTGTTACGGCGGCGACGGTATCGCAATCGTCGCCAAGGTTGGCGGCGGTGAGTAACGCGGATTCCAACGAGCTGGTTGATGCGAAACACCAAAGGGCGGCTTCCAAGGTGTCGACCACATAACTTTTGGCTTTGATCAGCGTCTCCGGTTTGTTGAGGTATTCGCCTCGGGCTAATGCCATGATCTTTTTGCTTTGCCAGGTTTGGTCAGCCGCTGCCGACAGCGCGTCGGATTTGTCCTCGCCAAGGAGTAAGTGCTGAAGGATAAGGGCGAGCAATTCACTGGCTTCCAGACACTCTTGGGCGCCATGTGTGGTGCGCGTGGATTCCCGCGCCCAAAGGCGGACAAGTGCCGTGTGCGGGTGCGCGGCGAGCACAGCGGGAAGAAGACGCATCAAACCGCCGTTCCCTGCCGCCAGGGGGTGAGTGGACCCCGAGAAGGCTTCACCGGTGTCTTTGAATTTGTTCAGTGCTGCACCAAGGGTGTTGCCCGGGGTGAGTGCCAGCTCACACGGCCAACCTTCTTTGCGATCGTAAAACCCCTCGTAACGGCGCATTTGATCGGCGGGATCTAAGCGGTTTGTCTCAACCAGGCTTTCTCCCAGGCACAACGCCAGTCCCGTATCGTCAGACCACTGGCCGACCGGAAGGTAACGGCGGGTGCTGTGCATATCTGTGATTTCAGCGCTTCCACGGGGACTGAATTCAACGCCGTTGGCCAGAGCATCTCCACAAGCCAGTGCTAACAGTCCACCGAGTGCGCGATCGTTCAGGGTCATGGGTTTTCCGGTTGTTTGGGTGATGTCACTGTGCAATTCATTATCATAGCCGGTTGCGACAAAATGTGACGCATAGAGTGTATAGGCTGTTTCCATCATCAAGGAGACGGCAAATGAAAAACAACACCGAATTTGCGAAAAGTACGCTGCTGGGTTTGGCTTGTGGCGACGCGCTGGGGACCACCGTCGAGTTTCGACGCCGGGATACTTTCCCGCTGCATACGGAAATGACCGGCGGTGGCGCATTCAATGTAAAGCCGGGCGAGTGGACGGATGATACCTCTATGGCTTTGTGCCTGGCACAGAGCCTAGTTCAGTGCCAGGGGTTTGACTCGAAAGACCAGCTTGAACGCTATCTTCGTTGGATGAACGAAGGGTATTTGTCGTGCCACGGCTGCTGCATCGATATTGGCGGTACCACTCGCAACGCCTTAAAACGTTTTGAGCAAACTCGTGTGAGTTATGCCGGCACGGATAACCCGTTTGAGAGCGGCAACGGTGGAATCATGCGCCTGGCGCCCGCCATTTTTGCGAGTGCGGACCGCGCTAAGGCGTTGGAGCATTTGATTAATAGCAGCCGCACAACACATGCCAGTGCAGATTGCCTGGATGCGGCGGAGTTACTGGGTGCCATTCTCTGGGAGCTGCGCGAGGGTAAGGTGTTGAAAGCGGTGCTTGAAAATCTGCCTGACACTTGCGAGCGAGGTATGAAAATTGGCCGAATCAAGCGCGGGTTTTTTCGCACGCTTGGGCGCGAGCAGGTCTCATCAAGTGGCTACGTGATCGATACCCTGGAGGCTGCACTCTGGTGCTGTTACCACTCGGAGGACTTTGAAACCGCACTCATTACAGCGGTGAATCTGGGAGACGATGCCGACACGGTGGGGGCGGTTACGGGACAGATCGCGGGTGCGGCCTGGGGCGAAGCCAGCATACCCTCGCGGTGGCTAAACAGCTTGGTATGGCGGAGCCAAATTGAGGACATGGCGAATGGATTGGGGCGACTGGCAAGTTGCCCATTGAACGAAGAACATGCGGTTTAGATTCGCCTGATGTTTGTGGCGTTGCCTGTTGGCCTCTATGGGTACCGGCAGGTGATAGAGTGGGGCGACGGGCAAGTCTGGTACATTAATGTCGGGGTTTTAAATTAATCAGAAATAAGAATGGAATCTGTATTTCATGCCATTACAAAATCGCGTGTGCCCAGATGGGATAATAAAAAGCAGTCGCTCACGAGGTACCTTCATGGGTAACCGCGGTGTGCTTCACAACGCCAACAAAGAGCTCAAACGGCAGTTCAAAGCCAAGGCGTGGATTACCTGCCTTCTCGAATTTAAGGGAAGGCAGCGGGAGCTAATGTCGCCCAACGCATACACCGAGCTGTTCTTTCTTGATGAGGTAACTGCGTTCGCGGCCGGACATCGGCCCTGCGCAGAGTGCAGGCGAGCTCGTTACAATGAATTTCGCGATGCCTGGAGTGACGCCAACAGCTGGGAGGGCGACACCGTTGTTAGGGCCCCTCAACTGGATGAGGTTCTTCACGCTCAGCGGATCGATGGTGATCAAAAAGTTCTTTGGCGCCATTCCCTGGCGAATCTGCCCCACGGAACGATGTTCAGAGTTGGTGACGACAGCTATGCAGTGTGTGATCAGAAAATGGTGAAGTGGGGCTTTGAGGGTTATTCAGCCGCAGAAAGAGAAGATCTACCGGAAACTGTCGATGTTTTGACTCCGCGCTCCGTGGTGAATGTTTTTAATAGTGGTTTTAGGCCAGTGTTTCATCCAAGTGCAATTTCGTGAGTGTGAACTTTGGAGAGCGAGCTGATGATTCTACGACTTTGATGGATGAACAGAGGCAATGGTTGAGTAACTCCTCGGAATGCATTCTCAAAGACGGTTTTAAAAGTTGTTACGCGAGTCGAATTTTTGAGTTGAATAGGCATGGCAGATAAGTTTCGAGAGGTCTTGGCCGAACCTGCGGTCGCGATTTGACAGCAATGCTACCGTGCGTTCACGCGTTCTAGTTCCCCAAAGGCGCTCTAGGTTAGGGATATAAAAAGTATGGCGAAGTACGAAGTTAAGCAAACCGCAGTCAGTCAGGTACTGGCGGATGTGCGCAGTGACAAGATCGCAATACCGGAGCTTCAACGCCCGTTCGTATGGAAAACCTCCCAAGTCCGCGACCTGATGGACTCCCTTTACCACGGCTACCCGGTTGGCTACCTGATCACCTGGCAATCAGTTGGCGCCAAGCTCAAAGGTGGCCAGGTGGCTGCGCATCAGCAAATTCTGATTGACGGCCAGCAACGGGTTACGGCGCTGCGTGCAGCGATCGCCGGCCAGCCCGTGGTCGGCAAGCGTTATGAAAATAAGCGTATCGCCATTTCATTTAACCCTTTGACTGAGGAATTCGCGACACGGACCCCGGCCATAGGTAAAAGTAGCCAATGGATTCACGATATCAGCGAGTTCTTCTCGGGAGCCAGCCAACTGACGTTTTTGCGGAAGTATTTCGATAAAAACCCTGACGCTGATGAGGGCCAAGTCGAGGCCGCGGTGGCGAAGCTTGCAGGCATAGAGCACGCCCAGGTTGGTGTGATTTCTCTGGCGGACAATCTTGATGTGGATACGGTGGCTGAAATCTTTGTCCGCATCAACGCTAAAGGCGTGCCCCTGTCGAGTGCGGACTTTGTGATGAGCAAAATCGCTACCTACGGCGATGAGGGGCGCAACCTGCGCAAGTTGATTGACTACTTTTGCCACCTGTCGGTATCGGGTCACGCCTTCAAGGACATTAGCGAGAACGATGAGGAGTTTACCGCCTCAGGTCACCTCGCCAAGATTCAGTGGCTGCAAAACCAATCTGACGAGCTGTTTCAGCCGGAGTACACGGATGTTATCCGAATTGCGGGTCTGGTTGGGTTCAGCCGCGGCAAGGCTGGGGCGATTGTCAGTGAGCTTTCAGGGTTGGATCCGCAAACTCGCAAGATTGATGAAAGCCGTATTCCCGATGCCTTTGCCCGGTTTGGCCATGCGCTTGATCAAATAGTGCGCAAGACTCACGTTGAACGCTTTGTGATGATGATCAAGTCAGCAGGCTTTATCGACTCAAGCATGATTGGATCAAAAAACGCATTGAACTTCGCTTACGCCTTATATTTGCGCCTGCGTGACAATGAACATCTGTCCGAAGGCCAGCGGTCGCAGATCGTTAAACGCTGGTTTGTGATGACCTTGCTTACCGGTCGCGCGGTGGGTAGTTTTGAATCGACTTGGGAGAAGGATCTGCGACGCATTGAGGAGCTGGGAGCTGCCGAGTATTTGCTCAACATAGAAGCGGCTGAACTAAGTGAAGGCTTCTGGGATGTTGCCTTGCTTCAAGAGCTAGTGTCACCGAGCAAGCGCAGCCCTGCATTTCAGATTTTTTTGGCAGCACTTGTGAGGAAGGGCGCACGCGGTTTTCTGTCCAAGTCGATCAATGTCGCGCAGATGATTGAGGGGCATGGCGACATGCACCACATTGTGCCTAAAAATCACCTGATCAAGCACGGCTACCCCAAAGAGGGTGACTATAACCAGATTGCCAATTTTGCCCTCACTGAAACGCCAATCAACATTACCATCAAGGATCACCCGCCAACGGAATACATGGCTCGGATTGCCCAGCAAATTGAAATCGGGGAGCTGAAGATCGGTGAAATCACGCATCAGGCTGACTTAGAAGCCAACCTTGCCGAGAACGCCATTCCAGCGTTAATCCATGAAGTCTCTGCCGACAATTATCAGGAATTTCTTGAGGCGCGGCGTAAGCTGATGGCAGAGACGATTCGGGGTTATTACCGGGCGTTATAGGTCGGTTTATACATAACGAGAAGGCCTGCGGCGGGCAACTGCATGTGTGGTCGTGCACAGATTCAAAAAATACAGTCAAAGGATTTGCTATAAGTGTTCTGGATAATTGTTGGTATCGTCATTATCGGGCTGATCATTGAGTCTGGAAAGTCTGCAAAAAAAGGTGACCGCCCTCGCCCAATTGAGCGAGGCAGTGCCTATGAAAAAGAAAAGGACAGGCTAGAGCTGGAGCGGCAAATTAAGGAGGCCAACTGTATCCTAAGCGAGGCAAACGAACAGAAAGAAGCATCGGTGCATATTCCGGCCCATCATGAACACCCATTCCGGACGAACGTGAACACCTATTCTGGTTCAACGTGAACAGCCATTCCGGCTGAAGATGAACACTTTTGGTGATTTACCGGAATCGGTGTTCATGATGCCGGAATCCGCGTTCACATTGCCGGAATCGGTGTTCACGTTCGACCGGAATCTTTCTTAACGCATTGTTTATTCAACCGCTTGCTACTCTGGTTCCTTTTTTGGGGATCAGGGCTATGCCAGCTAAGAGAATGCCAATGCGTAAAATCAGAGAAGTACTTCGTCTGCGGCTGGAAGCCGGGCTCTCGATCCGACAGATCAGCGCCAGCACCAAGACCAGTGTCGGAGCTATCCAGAAGCTCTTATCTCGGGCCAATGCCTTAGAGATTGCCTGGCCATTGCCAGAGGATCTGGACGATGGCCGCCTGGCGGCCATGTTCTATCCCGGCTCCGATCCCGCCTCATCTTCACGCTATCAGGTGCCTGACTGGACGACGGTTTATCAGGAACTCAAGCGCAAAGACGTCACCAAACAGTTGCTGTGGGAGGAATACACCGCTCAATACCCCAACCGGTGTTACAGCTACTCTCAATACTGTGACCGCTTCCGGCACTGGCAAAAGCAGCAAAAGCGCTCCATGCGCCAGATTCACAAGGCCGGTGAAAAGTGCTTCGTGGATTATTGCGGCCCCACCGTACCCATCATCAACCCGCAAACCGGCGAAATCCGCACGGCTCAGGTGTTTGTCGCCGTGCTGGGGGCCTCTAATTACGCCTACGCGGAAGCCACCTGGAGCCAGGGATTGCAGGACTGGTTGCTGAGTCACGTGCGCACCTTTGAATTCTTCTGTGGCATTCCGGAGATGGTAATCCCCGATAATCTCCGTAGCGGTGTCAGCAAAGCCTGTCGGTACGATCCGGATCTGAACCCCAGTTACCAACAACTGGCGGCGCACTATCAGGTCGCGGTTCTGCCGGCACGGCCCTACAAGCCCAAGGATAAATCCAAGGCGGAAGTGGGCGTACAAATCGTTGAGCGCTGGATCCTGGCCCGATTACGCCACCACACCTTCTTCACGTTGGCCGACCTGAACCAGTGCATCCGGTCCCTGCTGGATGACCTGAACAGCCGGCCGTTCAAACGACTTCCGGGGAACCGGCAGGAAGCCTTCAAGACGCTCGATCAGCCCGCTCTAAGGGCACTACCCAAACACCCCTATGAGTACGTCGAGATCCGGCGTTGCCGGGTCAACATCGATTACCACATCGAGTTCCAGCAGCATCACTACTCGGTGCCGCACCAGTATGTGGGCGAACGAGTGGATATCCATGCCAGTGAGCGTCTGGTGCAGATCTACTTCCGGCAGCGGCAGATCGCCAGCCACCCTCGCAGTCACCAGTTCGGTATCACCACCGAGTCAGGACACATGCCCACCCGCCACCAAAAGCAACAACAGTGGACTCCCGGACGCCTTAAGAACTGGGCCCGGGACATCGGGCCAGACACGCTGATCTGGGTCAGTGGCCGGTTGGACGAACGGGCGCATCCGGAGCAGGCCTATCGTGTCTGTCTCGGGTTGCTCAACCTGAGCAAGGGGTATCCCAGCCCGCGCTTGAACGCCAGTTGCCGTCTTGCCAACCGGGAAGGTCTGAACCGACTGAAACACATCAAAGCCATTCTCCAAAGCAACCGGGATACCTTGCCGGAACAACTGGCCCTGCACGCCGAGTTGCCCCAGTACCACGAGAACATCCGTGGCCCAAAGAGCTTCCACTAGGACACCGTCATGAGCAATCTAAAAACCCTGACACAACTGCGAGACCTGAAGCTGGGCGGCATGGCCGCCGCTCTGGAGCATCAACAAAACCAGCCAGGCACCTATGACGAGCTATCGTTCACCGAACGCCTGGAACTGCTACTCGATCGGGAGTTCCAGACACGGGAGCACCGAAAGCAGGATCGCCTGGTTCGCCAGGCCCGCTTTAAGCTCCGCGCCTCGGTTCAGGACATCGATTACCAACACCGGCGCAATCTCAAGAAAGCACAGGTGGCGCAACTGGCTCAAATCGATTGGCTGGAGCGGGGACAAAACCTGCTGATCACCGGTCCCTGTGGCAGCGGCAAAACCTACCTGGGCTGTGCCATCGGCCATCAGGCCTGTCTGAACGGCCTCAGTACCCGGTACTACCGGATCTCTCGGCTACTTCTGGGACTGACTCAGGCCAAGGCCGACGGCACTTACCAGAAAGTCCTGAATCAGTTGGGCAAAGTGGAATTGCTGATCCTGGACGATTGGGGGCTGGAAGTGCTGACACCCGCACACCGGAATGACCTGATGGAGATCATGGATGATCGGCACGGAACTCACTCAACCATGATCATCAGCCAACTGCCAACCGACCAGTGGTACGCGGCCATCGGAGACAACACCCTGGCCGACGCCATTCTGGACCGGCTGATGCATAACGCCCACCGCTGGGCACTGAATGGAGAATCGATGAGAAAACGACTTCAAGAAATTGACTGAACATGAACACCCGAGGTACAAACCTCGGTGGGTGATGCGTTAAGAAAAAAGGTGTTCACGTTCAGCCCGAATGAGCGTTCACGTTCGCCGGAATACGCAATCGGAGCAAAAAAAAACGAATGGTCGTAATAATATAAAAGCACCTGCCGTCTCTACGGCGACTACAAATAGCGCGGATAGTCAGCCGCCTGCGATAAAACCTAAGGTTGTTCCGAAAACTGACTCTCCTGTAGTGCGAGAGTTTAAGCACAGGGGAGTTTCAAGTTTATGGCATATGACGCATGAGCGGAACGTGCCCAGCATAATGCGCAATGGAATACTGCCTCACACGTCGCCTACTCTTCAGGCATTTAATCACGTTGATATTTCAGATCCGGATGTGCAGAGGTGGAGAACGCGACCAGACCCCCATTATGGGCGCAAGCTTCACGACTACGTACCCTTATACATTAACCCCCGAAATCCGATGTTGTATCGGCGCAAGGAGATGCAAAAGGAGATTTGCTTGATTGAGATTTCATTAGAAGCTTTGGACGGGGGAAATCTATTGGTCACAGATGGAAATGCGGCCTCATACCGAACGCAATTTTATATAGTTCCCGCTGCTTTGCAGTATCTTCCATGGGATGTGCTCAACTCCAATTTTTGGACAGACTTTGAGGATGGCAAGAGGAAAGCATGCTCGGAGGTTTTAGTGCCAAATATTGTCGCTCCAAAGCATATTGCTGCTATTCATTGTTTTTCTTCTGCCCAATCTGGTCGATTGGCTCAAAAAGGTATCAGATCAGTGATTTCAATGGATAAATATTTCAGGTGATTCATGCCCGTTATTGTAATTAAAGGCAATATTTTCACGTCAAACTGCCAGACGATTGTTAATACCGTGAACTGTGTTGGGGTGATGGGGGCGGGCATTGCACTTGAATGCAGGCTGCGTTATCCAGACATGTTTGAACGCTATGTTCAACTGTGTGACGCTGGTCAGATTGAGATTGGCAAGCTATGGATTTACAAGTCAGACCGTTGGGTTCTGAATTTTCCTACCAAAAAGCATTGGAAGTATCCCTCCAAGATAGAATTTCTTGAAGCCGGTCTGGAAAAGTTTGTGGACACGTATCGCGATAAAGGCGTTGAGTCTATCGCCTTCCCGCTGCTAGGGGCCGATAAGGGCGGGATTCCTCCCCAAGACAGTCTCTCTGTGATGCGCCGATACCTCGAAGATTTGGATATCAATATAGAAATTTATCAGTATGACCCGAGTGCAAAAGATGACCTGTTTGCTGTAACTAAAGCATGGATGTTGAGTAAGGATGCATCTGAGCTATCAAGGCTCGCAGGAATTCGGCCGCAATATGTGGCCAAGGTTCTTGAAGCTATTGAGAGGCCTGATATCGCGCAGTTGAATCAGCTTGCTCGTGTTAACGGTATAGGTATCAGAACTATGGAAAGTATCTTTAGGGCGTCGAGATCGGTAGGTCCTGAAGGTGGTGGTGATCACAATGCAAGTGGGCAGGGAACGCTGCCTCTGTAAGGTAATGCATAGGCTCATTATATTGAACACGAGGAAACGACTTGATGGTAGGAAGCAATCTAACTGAACTTCGGAGTGAGGTCGCCAAAGAGCGCAAGCGAGCCGCGGTGCAGGGGCTACCCTGGTTTTTCTTGGCCTTTATTCTGTCATACCTGGCGTGGGCGGATGAGCTTGTACCGTTTGAGCTATCTGTCGGCTCGTTAGCGAAAGGGCAAATTTTGTTTTGTCTCTCTTTGTTGCCTTGGTTTGCTTTTGCCGTCTACGCAGGAAAGTACAACAGCCAACAATGGTTACTCTCTGAGGCGAAAACCGCTGATCAAGAGCTTCAAAGAATCTTAAATTCTTCAAGCATTGGATCGATTAAGGACGTTGTTACAGCGCATCGTCAGAAAGGGGGAAAGAACCCATTAGTTCAGGAGCTTTTAGACGCGAACCTTCCCCGACTGGCTGAACGCATCAGGATTCTCCGTACGGATGAGGCTTACGCGACGTTGAGTGCGAGTGTTCAAAAGGCCACTTCCAGAATTGACCCGTTTCTGAGGGCGGAGAAAAACAATTTGCCCATTTTCAAAGCCCGATCTGAAATAAAGGCGTCGGCTGAATTTTTAGGTAAGCGTAGGGAGGAACTTCAGCAGCAGTGGGATCAAGCGTACGAGCAGTTTTCATGGTGGAATAAACTGAAATATGGTGGCGGGCCGGACTTTTCAAAAATCGACAAGTTGCTGACAGATCTTCGCGTTATATCTCGCAAGCTCGAACGAAAACATGGGCAGGATTTTGTCGCCATTGAAAAACACTTCGAGACTCTACGGGAGCAGGCAATCGATCGTGTTCATGAGGCTCAACGGACAGGGGCCGAGTTTATTCGTCAGATTGACGGTGACGCGGCGGTTGGTTCTGAGGTGCTCCGGAAGTCAATGTGGCTCTCAATGCTCTCAATCCCGGTGTCCGTTTGGTTTGATGCCGACCAGGCAACTAACGTTTTCGATGCAGTTCGGGGCATTAATGGTGAGTTCGCTGGGATGTCTGATTCTGAAATTTGGTGGGAAACATTATTTCTGCCAACAGAGAGCTTGGCTGGACTGGCAGCACTGACGAAGGGGGCGTATTTCGAGCGGCTAGTTGCAGCGGACACCGGGGGTCAGCTCCATGAACACTTCAATCACCCGGGTACCGATGTCGTCATTGATGGAACAGCTTTTCAGTTAAAAGCGACCGATAGCGAAGCTTATGTAAATAGCGTGTCGGATGGCATACCTGTAATCGCTACGTCTGAAGTGGCGTGGGCGACAGGCTCAATTGATTCTGGGTTTACGAACGAAGAATTGAATAGTGCAGTGGGTTTGGCCCTTGGAGGAACGATTGTTGATATTGGCGATACGACTGTGGACGCTGTTTTGGCCGGTGTTGGAGGGCTGGGATTCTTTGCGACGCTTGAAGGTTTGAATCACGCAGTTAAAAAACACGAGAATGGTGGAGATGCTGTTGAAGCAATGTTTGAAGGAGCAGGCGTTGCTATAGAAGGTACTGCTCGTGCGTTGGTCGGAGCAGTCGAGATGGGATACAACGTTCTTGCATCAAGACCTAGCCGGTTTGTTGGAAGAGTACTGCTGAAGGGAGCTAAGAAGCTGGATGATAAAATGATGGCGGCAGGTGAGCAAAAGTAACTCGGCAGTTAGCGCTATAAAGGTTTTACTGAATGACTAATAACCAACAGGTTAATACTCGAAAAATTAACAAGGCTATTTATCTTCTGCTTGAAAAGTCCCACCGCCTATTTGGCTTAGAGGTCTATGGCTTCAGTGGAGGGCACGGCCCCGGTTACGCTGGTTTTCAAGTCGCAGCAAAGCGGTGCTGGTTTGATGGTAACCCGCACGTTAATTATGAGCGGCCCTTCGGAGATGGGCGACAGGTGCCCGTTACCTATTTTCTCCACGTTGTGGTTCCCGCTTGGTGCGCAGGGGGGGGGACAGTTGGAGCTGGCTGGGTGGGAGCAAAAGAGAACAAACTCTATTGTGGCGTGGCTGGAGAAACACTTAACCCATCTGGAACTTTGCGACTTATACAAGTCCGAGATTGACCAGTGGCGCAGCCTCTATACGGTCGAGCAATCAGAAAAGTACCTGCTCATGTTTAACTTGGCTGGATTGCTAAGTAGCAGGATAGGGGACTTTCCCAGAACGCCTGGGCAGCTGTTTCATAATATGGATCCTGAGGGTTGTTCGAAGGCTGAAGACATTGCATCTCGGCTTCGCTTGAAGGATCAATATATAGACGCCTTCGGCATTTCTGGCTGCATGATAGGTCGCAATGGCTTCGCCCTGGTCGGTGACGAGGTAGTGGGTGTTTGGGCGATGCGGACACAAGGGCAGTCTTTTTTTGCAATTGCAGACTATCTTTGGGAAGCACGAGCGCAAGCTCTGGTAGGTTAAATTTAAACACTTCGGGTCGATAAGGCGCGGTATATGGATTCGAAGCAGCTCACTGGGGGGGCACCGTGCATTTCTTTCAGAGAACAACCACTATGTTTCCAAGGTTTCTGGAATTTTCATAACGATAAAATCACGCAAGAAGATTGGGAAAGCCAGTTCGAGGGTAATCCCCCCTAAAAACCAAGGTGGCGTATTCAACCGGTCAGCGTAACACCTCTGCCAGCTTATCGGCTGGCGTATGAAAGCCCAGCGTTTTCCTGGGTCGATTATTTAATTTCGCGGCAAACCGATCTAGTTCATCTTGAGAATAATCCGACAGACCGCTGCCTTTGGGAATTACTGTCTCAGAAGCCCATTGGTATTCTCATTGGTACCGCGCTGCCACGGGCTCTGCGGGTCGCAGAAATACACTGCCATCTTGGTTGCCATTGAGAATGCACGGTGGCCCATCATTTCTGTTCCACGATCCCAGGTCAGCCACCTGCTTGACGGCTTCAATTTTGAATTCTTCGGTGTAACGTGGGTTGCTCATTGGACCTCCTGGGTGCCTTGATTATAAGGCCTGGAGGTGTCTATGAAGCTAGGGGCGATTCAAAGTCCGCAATGTCGGAAAGCCCTTAACCAGATCGCCGTCGCTGAAGAAAACGTGGGCGAAGCGGGGAACGCGCTAAGGTGGTGGACCGATGTGTGGACCTGCCCGGCAGGCCATGTGTTACGCGAGAGAGATCAATATATCAGGTTGATACAATCCCGCCATCGGTCATGAGCTGGCTCTGGCCAATTATGGAACCATACATGTTCTGAAAAGTTGGCAAAACCTTTAAGAGAAAATGAATAAAAAGAAGTTTTATGCCGGTGAACCGATACGTCGCGGTGTATTTATTTCAGTTGCAGAATTGGAAGAGAAGATTATGGAATTTATTGAGCACCATAATGAATCACCCAGACCATTTGTCTGAACACAAACGGTGAAGAAATATTGGGAAAAGTGGTGCACGCCCGTGAGAAAGCTAATAATCATCAGCTTGTTTGAAGCACTACACTATTAGGACCCAACGCCTTATCACATAATTCGAATCAACCGTCAAGGTTAGCGAAAAAAATAGAAAGCAAGTTTTCCTTTTGCTCGTTAGTCATATTTTCCACAGGAACATATTCCGAGAAAATAATACCCCTATCGCTATCTTCTGGAAAGGAAACTTCTGTGTTAGTGAGTTCAGATATTGGTAGATTGAGAATCGCGTCTTGTACCGCCTCCATAAAATCATTTTCAGTTACTGATCGATCCCCAAGAAAATCAATTATAGCTCCATCCTCAAAAATCGTGCAGTCATAATCTCCCTTAACCAAAAATTGAATTAACAAGTTGATAGATTCATCGTCCCATAGTCTGTATCTCATATGTGTTTTTTCATATTCTGAAATTAGGTCCCTAATAATATCGTCTCTGTTCAAACGAACATATAAGAATTCGTCGAAGGGGCGAAGGGAATCTTCTTCAAGGGTAGATGCGTCATTGATAACTCCTTCCTTGCAGTTTTTTATGAAGAACTTTGCCAACAATTTTCTACAAATTGAATATGAGCTTCCTCGCAATATAGGATCGACAATAGGCAAGCTTTTTACTTCATCAATAATCTCATAGATGATTGATTCTCTTATGCTTTTATTTATTTCAGAAAACCTCGATTCAAACCACGAAGCTAAAGTATCGTGTTTATAAAAAACATGTATGTCATCTTTAGGGATCAGCACTTCAGGAGGCATTGCTGTAATACCATCTTCGCGAGATGCACATACATTAGGTGAAGTCGGAACATGCATAGAATCAATGTAAACTGAGTTTTTAAAATAAATGCTAATTTTTTCTGTAATAAATCTCAGTTCCTCAATAGCCTTATCGACTTGATGTCTTGTGTGCTCTATTTCTGACTCCGTCCACTTTATTTCAGTTCTGTGCCATTCACTCATAAAACTCTCCTTTTATATTTTATTGATCAGGAATAAATAGACAAACCACCGTTACTGGCTAGTGTTCCGTCTGATATTTTTTTAACCAAGATGATATCTAATAAGTCCTATCTCTACATTCAGGATTATTTACTAGTATGGCCAGGCCGGTAGCTATTTTTTCCTCAGTTGATTATAGAGTATAATAAGTATAAATCACCTTTTTGCCCTTCTGGTGAAGCATAGTACCCGAAATTTCCTCACTCGTTTACCATTCGAATGGACTGGCTCGTTCACAACGCCTATAAGATCAATCTGAGGGGTGAATCTATGCGAAAACGACACGCACAGTTGACGGGCACCATGCGGAGCCTTCCGGCACTTTCTGTCGGTGTGCGAGCATCCATTGATGCAGAGCATCGGCAATCGGCCGTGCTTTTTCATTTCGGATAAAGTGTCGTTTGTCAGGCGGCAGATCTTTGGTTTCTCGCTCAACCTGGTAAAGCTGGCCGATGTATTCCAGAGCCTGTGCCGCCAGTTCACTCTTATTCGCTTGATGCAGATCGTAGAACTTGCGGCGGGCATGGGCCAGGCAACCGATTTCGGTGATGCCGTTGCCGAAGCCCGCCTTGTAGCCCGAGTAATCGTCGCAGACCAGCTTGCCTTGCCAGTCTGCCAGGAAGTTGGGAGCGTGCTCACCGGCCCGGGTGGGAGCGAAGTCGTAAACAACGGCCTTCAACTTCGAGAATGGTGTGGTGCAATAAGCCCAGACGTAAGCCCTATGAGTTTTCTTCTTGCCCGGTGCCAGCATGCTGACCGGTGTTTCATCGGCGTGCAGAACGGCGTGTTCCAGCAGATGGCTACCTGAAGGGCAGTTTCATCACGCCCCTGGCGGCCTCCCTGCATCAGGCCGGTTTGCGGTTGGACGTGACCACGGCCAACGCGCACATAGGGCCTTGGCTGGAGCTGATAGCACACCAGCGCATTCACGGCACCACGGGTGTTAAACCCAAGATACGGCTGGACCAGGAACGTTTTGAGCTCGCGCCACTGCCATCTCGGCCACAAACGGCGGTACAACAAAGACCGGAATCAACACGACCTGTTCCGACAGAGAGCTTTCAGCATCCCCTCAGTGTTTACGACCGGCTGCTGGAGGCTCATCTATGAACCTGCAACATCAACGTATCGAGCACGCCTGCGCAAGCCTCAAGCTCGATACCTTGGCCAGCGAATGGGCGGCTATCGCCGACCACTCTGCCTCGCAAGACGCCACGCTGGCAGACTTCCTGGAACAGCTACTAAATCTGGAACTGAACGCCCGGTCACAACGATCCCGAGAGACGTTGCTGAAGTTCGCAGGCTTCCCGGGACGAAAGCTCTTTGAAGATTATGACTTCAAGTTCGCCAGCGGAGCCCCGCGCAAACAGCTGAATGAACTGACGAGCATGGCCTTTGTAGAGCGAGCAGAGAACGTAGTGCTTCTGGGCCCCAGTGGCGTTGGCAAAAGCCACTTGGCCATCAGCCTAGGTCATAAAGCCGTCAGCCAAGGCATCAAAACGCGGTTCATTGCAGCCGCCGACATGATGCTGCAACTGGTTATTGCTCGAAAACAGGAACGTCTGGACCAGTACTTAAAACGCAGCATCTTAGCGCCACGACTCTTGATCATCGACGAAATCGGCTATCTACCGTTTGGTCGAGAGGAAGCCAATCTGTTCTTTAACGTCATCGCCAAACGCTACGAGCACGGCAGTGTCATCGTCACCAGTAACCTTCCGTTCTCACAATGGGCCAGTGCCTTCGATGGCGACACGACATTAACCGCTGCGCTGTTGGACCGCCTGTTACATCATGCGCACATCGTCCAAATCCGCGGAGAAAGCTATCGATTGAAGGATAAGAAAATGGCCGGTACCGCACCGATCTCAGCCAGCAGCCAAGATTTATTAACCAACACTTGAACGCCAAGGGTGGGTAAGTTTTAGATTGGCGATATCGCCGGTAAGTGGGTCAGTTTTGAGTTGGCGTTGACACTGAGTATCGATGATGAAGCCAATTTGCAGGTCACCCGTGAGAAACATCTTCAACAATAATGATTTTCTTTTGCTTAAGAGCGCAGTCCAGCGCGGACTTGGTTCCTTTTGACTCGCCATCCCAAAATGCGATCACCATATCGACGGCATCCACGATATCCCGATTGCGAATCGGGCCGGCAGCTCGACCGTGTTGCTGCCAATCCGGCTTGATGATAGTTATGACAAGCTTATGCTCCTGGGCAAGACGCTCAGCCAGAGCATCTGCGCCTTTTGCGCCACCGGAAACGATGTGTGCTGGAAGCCAGGGCAACAACACAGAGACAAGCCGGTTATAGTCGTTAAAGGAACGTGACCCAATAATTGCGATTTTTTGCATTCCTTTGTCTCTCCTGCTGCGGTAGGTTTAGCTGAATGGTAGGCTCGCTAAGCGACAATATATGTCGCATTTTTTTCGGGATGGACAAAGAGTCAGTGAGAGACCTACATGCTTCAAGCATGTTATTGGCTGGCCAGGTGGCGATTGTGCAGGGGCGCCAACAGGAATTAGGGGCAATACCTTAGTTATCTGGGGAACCCCGAAATGTCGCTTCCATTATCTTTAGAAGACGGTTCAACGACGGTGCATGGATGCTATCGGGCAGATCCTCTCAGGTTATTCGCTCCTTGAGGTCGATCATAG
This sequence comes from Marinobacter sp. LV10R520-4, assembly GCF_002563815.1. NCBI lineage: Bacteria > Pseudomonadati > Pseudomonadota > Gammaproteobacteria > Pseudomonadales > Marinobacteraceae > Marinobacter > Marinobacter sp. LV10R520-4. The sequence goes on from NZ_PDJM01000001.1 coordinate 3,634,155, forward strand.
CCGCTGAGCATCCAGTGTCAGGTAAGCCTGGATCGTCGTCGTCAGCTTGTCTCCTTGTTACTCAATGAGACCCAATTGATCGTTAACGAAGGAGTGCGTCATTTGGTGTCGCCTTGAGCTGGTACGCTTCCGTCATTAGTCATCAATGGGGAAGCACGCTATGACAACGATCGAAGTCATCCGCGAATGGATGAGGCTTACTAATCAACAATTCGTACCACAAAGGAAACCCTGTACGGAATTCAATGATCTTTTTTTCGGGTATTTTCCAGAAGAATTTCTCGCTACAAGCTACTACGTTATCGTTCCGCATATGCCGGTTCCGGCACACAAGTTCCTGGTGCAACATGGCCTGACAGATCTTTTCAATCGCGATCTGGCCGGGTTAACGCTGAATGACACTTACTACCTGATCCCAACTCATGAAAATGACCTTCAAATTCATTTTCATGAGTTGGTCCGCGTTGCCCAGTGGCATCATTGGGGTTTCGAGGGCTTCATTGCTCGTTATCTGGAAGAACTAAAAAACTTTGGCTATGACAATATGCCGCTTGAACGGATGGCCCATGACCTAGGTGGCTACTACACGGCTGGAGATGCATTGGTTAACGTTCCCAGAATCATTGAGGCTTTGAAGTGAAACCAGCATGCATGAGACTCGCTACCCCGAATTTGCCACGCCAAACGGAATATGCGCCACGCTCAGAATCCGGTTTTTCTTTATTTCGCCGAGGAAGAAAACCTCTTTGGCGGTCATTCCCCAGCGCCAGAAAGCCGAATGCGATGGTTACCATCCAAACTGAGTTAAATTACATCGGTTGCAACCGTTCGGGAAGATGGTGATCATTGATCGATTTTTGTGACGCAGAAAAGTTACTTTTTTGAGGTTGGTTGTAAATGGAACTATTAGGGTGCGTAAGCCGCTGAAGGTTGCCACCCATTCCACGCGAAAGCTCCGCGCTGGATTGGTTCCCACATCCGAGTCTTCGAGTTCCTTAGGAGGTGGCAAAACTGGTGCGTCACGACAACCTGAAGTTCGGTGTCGCCAAGGACCACCGCTACGAGACTGGTCTCAATCCGACCTACCAAGACATAGCCGCCCAGTCCGGCTTGGCCGTTGTCAACACACGGGGCCGAAGGCCCCGAAAAAAGTCAAGGTGGAACGCTCAATCAGCTCATTTTGAGCGCATTACTCAAACACTTCGAACGTTCTGCATGTGTTGTTTAGCCATGTGCACGGTAAGTTCACGGACTCCCGGGTATCTTTTGAGTGTTGCCATACCTCAATCTCTCAAAATCAGGATATGCACACAAACCCCGGCATTATTAAAGCCGTCTAATTAGCTTTATGGCGCAGTTAGCCGAAACAAATAACCTCTAAATTCGTTTACATTTATGGCAATTCAATTGAAAACATATTAGGAGTTTGCCGTGAGTGTTAGCGCATATTTAAACCAGCTGATGATATCTGGATCTGTTCAACCCGCCGTTGGTGGAGATCTTCTGTCATGAGGCTAGTGTCTATTGAAAGCTTTATTAAGATCATTTTTGAACGTGATGAAAAGCCGCCGGCGCCTTCGACAATCCGCAGGCATTGCAGTCAATTCAACACCGATGGGTCCCACAAGATTCCAGGCGCCTACAAAATTGGGAAGGCGTGGAAAATAGATATGGATACCTACGTTCCAGAAATTGAACGCCGGATGGTTGCGCGCACAGACGTTTCGTTGGAAGACCGCACGTTTATTGAACAATTTTCACAGAGGATGTCATAGTAATGGCTCGTTCCCGCAAACCAGAAAATGAATGGTTACAGAGCTTTCCTGGGCTCTATATGAATCGGTACGGAGTTTTTTTTGTTGTTCATCCAAAAACAGGCCGCAGAGCAACTCTTGATACTAAAGACCGTCCCTCAGCAATTCGTCGATGGACGGCGGTCAGCCAATCTTGGGAAAAAGAAATAAACCAATGGCGTAGCGATTTACTGGTAGCAAAGCTTTCCGCACTATCAATACCCCATAATTTTGAAGGGCAGGTTCTTTTGTGTGACTACATGAGCAACTGGCGTAAAGAAGAATTGGGTCATGAGCTCTTGGATGGGAAAAACGTTTGGAGCGAGTGCAAGCTGACTTCCTTGCGTGGTGGTAAGCCCATAGCATCTTCGACTAAGCGTGATTACGCATCGGATTGTCAACAACTTGAAGTATTAGCTGACGCAAGATTTTTTTTATCTGATCCAGACTCGTTAAGAAAAATTCGAAAGCTCTTATCTCCTTGGCTTGATAAGCCAACTCACTATAACGGGCTAAAGAATACAATTAATCGAGTGTATATACACGCTGTGGAAGACGGAACTGTTCAGCGCAATCCTATGATCGATCTTCGCAAAGCAATTGTGCAAAAACGAAACGTTTTGGTTCCGGATGATGCATATATAGCCATTACGACGCGACTGTGTGTTCATAGACACAATCGGCGGATAATGGATGGGACGTGGCGCGCAAAGATCTGCGATCTTATTTATATGATGAGTCAGCAACCTATCGATGTTTTTGGAATCAAAGAGAGTAAGGGTGAAATTTATTCCGAGCCTGTGACAGTAGATGATGAGCTGATTTATGGAGTTATAAGTTTTGCTAGGCACAAAACCGAAATCGGAGTTGAGTTAGGTATGAATAAAGAATTAGCGGAGCTCTGGCAATGGTTCATCACGATGAAGAAAAAGGAAAAAATTATCAGTCCATATCTGCTGGTCAACCCGCGATATTTTGATATGCGCTCCAGAGCAGAACCGGCAACCCATAGGACTCTGCAAGCGGCATGGAGGGATGCGTGCAAAGAGGCCGGCTACGGCGGCCTATACCATCTGTCAGATCTCCGTAAAAAAGGGCTTACTGAAGAATTCGTGACTCAGGGCGAGAATGACAAAGGCGGCCACGAGACACAGGCGATGGCAGATCATTACAGGCTCATTAAACCTCCAAAACGCGCCAGATCTACGATCAAATTTCTTCGTGAAGAGGCTAGTCAGAGCGGGAGCGTAGGTTAGTCATGATTGAGCTTTGAGCAGCGAATCTAGCGGGTTATTTTTTCAGTTTATTGTCATTATTTTTTCAGTGCATTTTACAACTAATTTAATATTTCTAACGCTTTGATAAGTAACAAAAAAATGGAGGCGCGGGTCGGAATCGAACCGGCGTTAACGGAGTTGCAGTCCGCTGCATGACCACTCTGCCACCGCGCCTGATAAAGCCTGTTGACTTTGTGCTCTCAAGTGGGGTGAGAGACTTTTGAAGCATTTTTCCGGATGTTAACCGGAAAAATTGGAGCGGGAAACGAGATTCGAACTCGCGACCTCAACCTTGGCAAGGTTGCGCTCTACCAACTGAGCTATTCCCGCAAATGCCGTCGTAAGTTGTTGCCCGACAACGGAAGCGAATTATACGGATCTTTCCTCGAGCGTCAACAACCTGATGAAAAAATATCGGTAAATGCTGTAGCGGACGGGAGTTTGCTGGTTAGCCGTAGAGAATACTAGCGCGGGTAACCGGTAATGCGGCGGATGGTTTTATACAGGCTTTGCAGCTGCGGATAGATTTTCAGGTAAACCTCGCGGTACAGCTGCTGGTAAAGCGCCTGACTAGCCGGGTAGGGTGGTATAAAACGCACCGGTTCTACATAGCGTGGGTTGGTGGTATTCATCGTGGCGGTGGTGCCATAACTCAGGCAAGCGGTGTCGGGCGCAAGCGCGCCGCTGCCCAGCACTTCGCAGGCTTTATCCGACGCCGCCGCCAGCGCCGGCAGGCCCGCTGGTAGCCCGAGGTGCTGGGCAGCAATAGCGGTCAGTGGGCCGACGGTTTCACCGGGCGTAATCAGCTGCGGCAGCTGTTCAGGGCGAACCGGCATCAGCCGCCACTTGAAGTTGCGTTTGCCGGCCCAGGTCTGGCGTTTGTAATCGTAGGGCAGGTAGCCTACTTGGCTGGCACTGGAGTCGCGGAATTTGCCGGTCAGGCGATAGTTCAGGTAACCCGATAATAATAGAAAATGGCGGGTGTCGAGCCAGACATCTGGCTGATTCTCGGCAATCCAGTTGGCCTGGCAGTTTTCGCGAAAGCGCTGAATGGTAGTTGTCAGGCCCAGCAAACGGAACGTCCAGCGCAGGTAGGCCGGCAGGGGGGCGCTGGCGTCGGCGTGGCGTTGGTCCAGCCAGATAATGGCCGGGCGTAGCGGTGTTCCGTTAGCGTCCAGATTCACCACTGTGCCACGCTGGGTGGTCAGGATGACGCCTTTGACCTGCGCGGGGTTTATGGCTCACCGAATCTGGCTTTTGCAAATCGGGCGGGGGGGGGTTGAACACCCTCAGTTGGTTATTGAGCAGCGCCTGTCCGCGGGCTGCGGACAATCCCATGCTCAGGGCTTCCCGAGCGATCAGGCGAAAGGTGGTTAGTTTGCCGCCGGCGATGGTAATCAGCCCGTTATCGCTGCTGATGCTGTGCTCGCGACTTTCACCGGAAGGCGCAAGCTTGCGCCCGCCGTTTTTCTGGCTGCTGATAACGGGCCGAACACCGGCCCAGCTCGACAGAATGTCGCCGGATTTCAGCTCGCTTTCGGGAAACAGATGTGCGGCCATGGTCAGCAGGTAATTCACTTCGCTCTGGTTGATGACAGGCTCTTCGGTCAGGTCTTCGTTATGATCAAGATCGGTAGTGCCTAGCACGGTTTGCCCCAGCCACGGGAACGCGAACACGGGGCGCCGGTCCTGGGGGTGGAATGCGGTGACCGAGCAATTTACCGGCAAACGCTGCCAGGGTAGCACCAGGTGGCTACCGCGCAGGGGGCGTATGGCGAGCTGTTTCTCTCACTGCCGATTGGAACTGGCCACTCCAGGCACCGGTGGCTGCGATGACCAATTGAGTTTTTATGGCAAACGGTTCGGTGTCTTCCTCGGCCTGAGCGGTCAGGCCGCAGATCTGCCGCGAAGTGTCCGAGGCTCGTTGCAGTTCTAGCGCTTTCACGTAGTTCAGGTAGAGCGCGCCCTTGGCGCCTGCCTCGGCAAGCAGTCGCTGTACCAGCCGGGTATCGTGGGTCACCGCGTCGGTAAAAACGCTGGCAGCGGTCAGGTTTTTAGAATTCAGCCCAGGCACCCAGAGTGGAACCTGGGATGGCTGCAAAGGGGGCAATGTCGCTACGCCAGCAAATCGGTTGTACAGGCGCAGCAGCGCCGAAACAGCCGCGGGCCCGGAAACTCGCCTTTATAATGGGGCATGACATAGTGCATGGGTGTTACCAGGCCCGGTGCCTCAGTCAGCATGCGCTGGCGTTCCTGAACGGCGCTGCGAGCCAGGCGCAGGTGGCCGCCGGCCAGATAGCGCAGCCCGCCATGAACCATTTTTGACGAGCGGCTGGAACTGCCCCAGGCGAAACCCTGCTGCTCCAGCACCAGGGTTTTCAGGCCGCTCGCGGCGGCTTCAAGGGCGATGCCCGCGCCGATAACCACCACATCAAAACTTTGTGTCTGCTGTTTTAGCTCTGACAGCTGTTGCGAGCGGCTCATGATTTTGCGCCCTCACTTTTCTTTGGTGCGGGTGCCAGCGTTCCCGGGTTCATCATTGATTGCGGGTCAAAGCCCTGGCACAGGTGTTGAATTGTCTGAATCGCAAGCGCACCTTTTTCCTGCAACAAATAGGGGGCGTGGTCTTTACCCACGCCGTGTTGATGGCTGATGGTCCAGCCCTGGCGAACGATGAGCTCCGAGGTGCTGTGCTTGAGGGTCTTACAGCGATCTAATGTACTGGCGTAGCAAGCCGCAACGCGGAAGACGTAAGCATCGGGGAAGCAATCAATCTGCAAAATCTTCGCCGTTGCGGGGCAGTCTCAGTGAAAAAGAATCATCACCCTAGCCATTCCAACGCCGCATCCGGTGTGTTCCTTGTTGTCGAGTTTCAGGGTTGCCCGGACTGTTGCATCCGCTGGTTCAAATCGCGCCAACGAGACAGTTTGTCTGCCTCACTGTCGGTCTATCGGGGCTCTGCTGGCCAGGAGTTGTAGGCGCTGATAATTTTTCAGGCGCTGGTAGGCTTCGTCACCAAACTCGGTGCGCACATAGTTCATTAATTTATCATTGAGCTCTAACGCGTTTCCAACCGAGCCCAGAGTGAGCGTAAGCAAAATCGCCCATAACCAGGAATGGCCATTAAAAAGCCGGCGCTGCACCGACATTCTGGCTGCGGGTAAAGAAGCGCGGTCTTGGGACGCTAGAAACAAGCTTATCAACCCCATTGCGCAAGCTGTGGCGTAACTGCTCAAGCCTTTCGCGTATTTCGGCTCGTCGTTGTTCGTCAGTAGACGCAGTGGGAGCGCCGGTAGATTGTGAGAGGTCAGGTTGTGAGAGTGCCGGATTCGGAAGCATCGGAGGCGTATAGGCAGGCTCGGGGCTTTGCGTTTCATTAGCAACAGCGCTTAAACCACTAGGGCTGTCGATTTCTGGAAAATACAATTTTTCCAGCTTACCTGAACGCTCAATGATGATTCGTGCAGGGTGAACCGAACGCAGTATTGCGTTGCCGGGTAGGGTGTCACCCACCAGATAGGCGTCGGTGTTGTTGCGCTCGTCTTCAATCAGTGCACTGCCGGCAAAGTCGCCGGTGGCCGCCAGAACGCCCCGTAAGGTCAGCTGTAGATTGGTTTCGGGCAGATTCTCTGTGTTTTGCCGAAGGCCCGGAGTATTGGTTTGTGACTTGCCAAACACGCCAAGCCTGCCAGGCGGTGGATGCTAGCAACAGCGCTGCCAGCGCAAGGGCGGCAGCCGTTATAAGATATTTCGAATCCAGGCGCATGTGTTGTTCCGGCTAAGACAGGTTTGGCAGATAACACCAACAGGTTACCAGAGAGCCACTGATTAATGGCAGTATAGAACATCGGGTTATTCAGCTGGCCTGCCCGCTGTGGTAGCCTTTAGCCTTGTTTCGTCGGCACGCCGACCAGCAGCGAGAAACATCGTGAGCTCAGAAATCCAACAACTGCCGTACAATAATAATAGCGCTGCCAGCAGGCTGCCGTTTTCGTTTGCCAAACGCAACGGCGTTATTGTGACCCGCGCAGGTAACGGCGAAACAGTTATTCTGGTGCGCCCCGGCTCTTCCCACATTGCGTTGGCCGAAGCCAACCGCCTGTGCGGAGGGCGCGCCCGCTTTGCCACCGTTGAAGCGGATAAGTTCGATCAGGCCCTGAACGACGCCTACCAGAATGATTCTACCGCTGCCATGCAAATGGTTGAGGGTATTGGTGACGACATGGACCTGGCGTCGTTAGCGGATTCGGTGCCAGAAACCGAAGACTTGTTGGAACAGGAAGACGACGCTCCTATTATACGTCTGATTAACGCGATACTGACTGAAGCGGTGAAAACCGGTGCTTCAGACGTTCATATTGAAACCTATGAAACGCGATTGATTATACGTTTCCGGGTAGACGGCGTTCTACGCGAGATTGTGCAGCCCAAGCGGGCACTGGCGCCTTTGCTGGTGTCTCGTATCAAGGTTATGGCCAAACTCGATATTGCCGAAAAGCGTATTCCCCAGGATGGCCGTATTGCGCTGCGGGTTGCTGGTAGGGAAGTGGATATCCGCGTGTCAACCATGCCTTCGTCGGTCGGTGAGAGGGTGGTGCTACGATTGCTCGACAAGCAAGCTGGCGCTATACGTCTGAAATCTCTGGGCATGGGCGGATACGACCTGAAAAAACTGCGCAAGCTGATCTATCGTCCCTACGGTATTTTGTTGGTAACAGGCCCGACAGGCTCCGGTAAGTCCACGACTTTGTACGCGGCATTGCAGGAAATAAATGACCGCAGCCGCAATATTCTGACGGTAGAAGATCCCATTGAGTATAACCTGCCGGGGATTGGCCAGACCCAGGTTAATACCAAAGCGGATATGACCTTCGCCCGGGGTCTACGTGCAATTCTGCGGCAAGACCCTGATGTGGTGATGATTGGCGAAGTGCGAGACCTTGAAACGGCGGAAATTGCAGTTCAGGCGAGTTTGACTGGGCACCTGGTGTTGTCCACCTTGCACACCAATTCTGCGGTGGGTGCGATTACGCGGATGATGGATATGGGCATCGAACCTTTTCTAATTTCATCAAGCATTGTGGGTATTGTGGCCCAGCGCTTGGTGCGATTATTGTGCCCCTATTGCCGTGAAGCCTATGAGCCTACGCCGGAGCAGTGTGAATTTCTGCAGCAGGACCCGGCCAACCCGCCGCGAATATTTCGCGCCAGAGGCTGCGCACACTGTAACGATCTGGGCTATCGCGGCCGCATCGGTATTTACGAAACCGTGGAAATTAGCGAAAGTCTCTGTGCGCTGATTCATAAGCGCGCCGGCGAGCTGGTCTTGGAACGGGAGGCTCGCCAGCATAGCCCTAGCATTCATGCCGACGGCGTTGCCAAGATTTTGGCGGGCATCACCAGCGTGGAAGAAGTGCTTCGCGTTACCCACCGGAACCAATAAACCATGCCGGCTTTTGAGTACAAGGCGCTGGACGCTCGCGGGAAACAGACACAAGGCGTACTTGAAGCCGATGCACCGCGGGCGGTCCGCCAGCAGCTGCGGGAAAAAGGGTTGACGCCACTGGCGGTAGAGCCGGCTGTGGGAAAACTGGGGCGAGGCCCCTCATTGAATGGCAGCGGCTCCCTAAGTGCGGCGGATCTGGCGTTGGTGACGCGCCAGATGGCGACTTTGATCCAGTCCGGGATTCCCATAGAGCAGGCTCTGAGCGTTACCTCAAAACAATCAAATAATCCGCGTATTCGCAGTATGTTAATCGTTATTCGCGCCAAGGTGATGGAGGGTCATAGCTTCGCCAACAGCCTGGGCGAGTTCCCGCGGGCCTTTCCGCGGCTGTTCTGCTCAACAGTCGCCGCGGGCGAACACGCTGGCCATCTTGATCTGGTATTGAACCGGCTCGCGGATTACACCGAAAGTCGCCAGGAAGCTCGCCAGAAAATTCAGTTGGCGGCTATTTACCCAATTATTCTGAGCGTGGTCGCCATTTCCATTGTGGTGTTTTTGCTCACCTATGTGGTGCCGGACATCATCGCGGTGTTTGTTCGCCAGGGGCAACAGTTGCCGTTGCTGACGCGGGCCATGCTGGCCATGTCGGATTTTTTGCTGAGCTACGGCATCTATCTGTTAATGGCCCTGGGCGCCGGTCTTGTGGCTTTTCGTTTTGCCAAGGGTAAACCGGCGTTTCGCATGCGCATGCACAAACGCCTGCTGCACTTACCGCTACTGGCAGGTATGGTGCGGGGCGTTAATACGGCCCGCTACGCCAGTACCCTGAGTATACTGACCACCAGTGGTGTGCCGCTGGTGGACGCCATGCGCATTGCCGGGGAGGTTCTCGGTAACGATTATCTGCGCCAGGAGCTAAAAAATGCTGCGCGTAAAGTCAGTGAGGGCGGAGCATTACACAGGGCACTGGATCAGAGCGGTTATTTTCCGCCGATGATGCTGCACATGATTGCCAGTGGCGAGCTGGACAGCATGCTGGAGCGCACGGCCAGAATGCAGGAAAACACTCTGCAGGCAAAAATTGCCGCGATCGTTGGCCTGTTTGAGCCATTGATGCTGTTGCTGATGGGTGGAGTGGTGTTGATTATAGTGATGGCCATTATGCTGCCGATTCTGAATATGAGTAATTTAGTGGGCTAGACTGTGATGTCTGCCAAAGCTCACTCTGAACAGCCAATAGACCCATAACCCAGGACACGAGTCTTATCATGAAGCGTTCGAACTCTCCCGTAGGTCGCCGCAACCAGGGCTTCACCCTTATCGAAATTATGGTGGTAATGGTCATTTTTGGTTTGCTGGTCGCTATTGTGGCGCCCAATATTATGGGTCGCAGCGATCAGGCCAAGGTCACTGTGGCACAAACCCAGCTCAGCAATATTGGCAATGCTCTGGATTTGTATCGCCTTGACAACAGCCGTTACCCGTCAACCCAGCAAGGGCTGGAAGCCCTGGTTAATGAGCCGGCGGGCAGCCCGAAGCCGAAAAACTGGAACGCCGACGGCTACCTGAAAAACGTTCCGGAAGACCCTTGGGGCACGGCTTACCAGTACGTTAGCCCGGGCACGGAAGGCGCTTATGATCTTTACTCGTTGGGTTCAGACGGCCAGGAAGGCGGCGAAAGCGACGCCGCTGACCTCAGTATATGGAATACCAAAGGCTGATACACCTTGCCACGTAACACCCCCCAGAATGGCTTCACTCTGATCGAAATATTGGTGGTGCTGGTTATTATTGGCCTAATGGCGGCCCTGGCGGTGTTCACTATGGGCGGCAGCTCGCAGCAGCGCGAGCTGGAAGTTGAGGTTCAGGATTTGTATCTGCGAATGCAGGTAGTGTCCGAACAAGCCATGTTAAACAATCTGGAAGCGGGCCTGGTAATAGAGGCTGACAACTATCAGTTTGTAGTGTTCGATGATGAAACCCGTGCTTGGAAAACCAGCCAAGAACGGCTGTTTCAGGTACACGCCCTGCCATCCTGGCTGTCAGTAGACACAACCGTGGCCGCTGACGCCCCGCGCTTAACGAATGAAAATAATACGTTACGGCCGAATATTGTGTTTTTTTCTAGCGGAGAAAGCACAGCTTTCGAAATTGAATTGATGGCGAGGGGCCAGGCATCGCCACCCCATCGCTTGTATTCTGACGGTATTGCACTCATACACTGGCAAAAGCCCGGCGCTGAGGCGGAGGGTCCATGAGTCGGTCACGGGGCTTCACCTTAATCGAAGTGCTTGTGGCCCTGCTGATTTTTGGCTTGATTGCAACGGCGGCTGCGCAAGTGGGCAGCCAGTATATTGCCAGTTACGAACGTGTTCGCGATAAAACCCTGGCGGCATGGCTGGCAGAAAACCGAATCAACGAAATAAGGCTGAAAAGTCGTTTGCCGGCCACCAGTGACGCCGCCAGCGACCAAGAGTTTGGGCCCTACCGCTGGCAAGTCATCACCCGGGTAACAGCCACGGCAGATTCTGACATCCGGCGTGTTGAGGTGAGCGTTAGCCGCTACCGGGACGAATCTTCAGACCCTTACACGGTGCACAGCCTGGCCGCTTTTGTGGGTGCAAGATGATGGCGTGCCAACGCGGCTTCACATTAATGGAAATGCTGATAGCCGTTACCATTACCGCCGTGATTGGCCTTGGTGTCTGGCAGGTTTTAAACGGCGTTATCAACGCCCGCGACCGGGTAGACGAAGTGGCCGATGAGTTTGCGGCGCTTCAGCGCACCATGCTGTTGTTTGAACGGGATATGAACCAGATCATCAATCGCCCGGCGCGGGATATTTTTGGCGACGTTCAGCCTGCACTGACCAGTCGTAGTGAACCTTCCAACCTGCTTTTTACCCGTCAGGGCTGGCGCAACCCGCTGGGCCAGCGCCGCAGCGAATTGCAACGCGTTGCATGGGAATACGATGGCAATGCACTGGTGCGCAGTTACTGGCCAACGCTAGACCAGGGTCAGGAAGACAATCGCAGGCAAGCGCAGGTGCTGGACGGGCTAAAGACGTTCAAGCTGCGTTTTCTGGACAGTAACCGCCAGTGGCATGACAACTGGCCTGTTCAGGGGCCGTTTGCCAGCACCACAGTAGACAACGAAACGCCCGCGCTGCCTGCGGGCCTGGAGTTGACCATAGAGCACGACCGTTTTGGCACACTGGAGCGCCTCTTCGTACTAACAGATTTCGACGCCGGCAAGGCCCAGGCCAGTCTGAGCCGAAACGTTGAAGGCAACATCAGCGACAGAGCCGCCGATGAAGAGGCGTCAGTCCAAGCGGGCGGCCAATGATGCGTCACAATGAAGCCTTTTCAAAACGCTGTAATCAGCAGGGTGTGGCGTTAATTATGGTGCTGCTGCGATGGCACTGGTGGTTATACTGGCAACCGGAATGGCACGCCAACAAAGCTTTCGGGTGTTCAAGGCAGGGCATTATCTGGCTCAGCAGCAAGGGCTGAGTGTGGCCCTGGGTGCAGAAGCGTTCGCCCACCAGATACTGATCACAGATTACGAAGAAGACAACGAAGCTGGAACGCCGATCGACAGCCTGGACGAATTCTGGGCGGCCAACTCCGTTGTGCTGCCGTTAGACGACGGCGGCGTTGCAGAGATACAGTTGGACGGTTTGGGCGGCAGGCTGAACCTGAATGACCTTATAGGTGCCGATAACGAGCCAGACCCGGTCAGCCGTGAACGCTTGGACCAACTACTGCAGAACCTTCAGATAACAGGCCTGAAAGCCGATGTGTTTATTGACTGGGTGGATGCAAATAACCAGACCATCAGTGCTTATGGTGCCGAAGACGGCCAATATCTGCTGGTTAGCAGCCCGGTTACCGGGCTGCTAACCAGCCGTTTGCCAGCGTAACCGAGTTGCGCCTGCTGGAGGGCGTGACCGAGGAAAGCTATCAGGCGCTAAGGCCTTTCGTGGCGGCGCTGCCGGTCAGTGGCCTGGGTATCAATGTAAACACTGCCAGCGCGCAGGTGTTACAAACCTTGCACCCGGATTTGAACGCGGCCCAGGTAAAGGCGGTGATTGATAGGCGAAAAGAACAACGATTTGAAAACATCAAAGATTTTCTGGCGCTGCCACAATTTTCCGGTCTAGGCTTGAAACCAGAGGGCCTTACTTTGCAAACCCGCTTTTTTGAGGTTGTTGCACGAATTACCTACGATAAACGGGTTGTGCACCTGATCAGCACCGATTACCGCGACCCGGAAGGCAAGGTGTCTACGTTGCACCGGGACACAGGGCAGAAAAACCAGATTACCAAAGCGCCGTTTAACATCTTGGAAGGATAACCATGTCTTATCGCCTGTATGTGCGGTCGGTTTCAGGCTCTGTCGCTGTCGAACAACAGCCAGGCGAACGGCGTTACAGTTGGGCGCTGCTGGACAGTGCCGGCCATTGCCAGGCCAGAGGCGAAGCCGATAGCCAGGATGACATCGAGCAGACGCTGGCGCAGAACGCTATTGAACACAGCCTCCTGATTGGGTTGATTCCCGGTGACGAGGCGGCATTCTGTTTGGCCAATATACCCGCAAAACAACAGCGGTTTATTGCCCAGGCATTGCCTTATGCGGTTGAAGAACAGCTAGCGCAGGATATAGAAACCCTGCACCTGGCGCTCGGTAACCACGGCGATCAGGGCTACCGCGTAGCCGCGATTGATCGTGAGCGCATGGCCAACTGGGTCGGTGTGTACAGCGGTTGGCGCGACCTTACTTTGAGTGGCATATACGCCGACGCGTCGCTGCTCCCGCCCAGGGCTGACGGTTGGAGCGCCTGTGTAGATGGCGAGGTGACCATGTTGCTGGGCCCGGCCGGCGAGTGGTTGAGTGTGCAAACCTCCAATCTAAGCTTGTTCCTGCAAACACTGCTAGTGCCCGGCAACGACGCGGCTACGGCTCTGACCTTGTATCTTGAAGGGCAGGCGGGCGATGAGCCGTCTTTACTCATGACGAACAGGGTCGCTCAAGATGAAATAGAGATTACGACTGAACATTTCGAGCGCTTGCCAGTGGAACTGTTGGCCCTGTCTCACCAGCACCCGGGCGCAGGCGCCATCAACCTTTGCCAGGGCAACTTTGCCACTGGCCCGGCGAAAAAAAGTGCTCTGACGCCCTGGAGGCCCTTAATTCTGGTCGCGGCGGCCTGGCTGGTACTTCAACTGTCTTTAGAAACAGGGCTAGGCTGGTATTATCAAAATCAGGCCGACAACCTGAATGCACAGGCCATGAGTTTTTACCGACAGGCATTTCCCGACGATCGGCGCACCCACCCCGGCAATGCGCGCAGGGTGGTTGAGGGCCAGCTCAGACAAAACGCTGACAGCGGCCCGAGTCTGAATTTTATAACCCTGATGAAATTTACCGGCCAGCAGTATGCGGCGGTTTCTGGTAGCAACGGTATTCGCTTCAATTCGCTGAATTATAACCAGGCCCGCGGTGAACTGGTGGTGGATTTACGCGCAGACAGTTACGACCTGATGAGCCGGTTGCGCAATGGGCTTGCGGCCCAGGGGCTGGATGCACAAATTGGATCGGTGGTGAACGAAGCCGGTGAAATTCGCGGGCGTTTAACGGTTTCAGGAGGTTAAACGATGCTGGAAAAATTGAAAAACCAAGCCGGTGTACGCAAACTTCAGGTGCAGTATCTGCAACTCCCCCCGCGGGATCAAAAAGCCCTGCGGTGGCTGGCCGTTGCCGTACTGGCGGGTGTTTTGTATTTCGCCCTCTGGCTGCCGGCCACCGGTTATCACGATCGCGCGCAGACATCGCGGCTCAACGCCGCCCAGCTGCTGGCCTGGATGAACGGCAACGCTGCCAGTATAAGCGCGCTTGCAGGAGCGATCCCGGTTGATGATGGCGCCGACAGCGCTATCGAAAAGCCAGCAGACAGTCGCGCCTTGATGGGGTTGGTGACTCGCACGGCAAGGGAGTCCGGGCTGTTGTTGCAGCGCTTTGAGCCTGGCAGTGATAACTCTGTTCGTATATGGATGGATAACGTACCCTTTGCCGATGTGGCATCCTGGCTGGTAACTCTGAGTGTCGAAAATGGCGTTGTAATAGATCAGGCGGCGCTGGAACAGACCGCCTAAGCGGGCAAGGTAACAGCCCGTTTAACACTTGGCCTTTAATCGCCCAGCCAGCGTAAAACTGAATTGAATGAAACAGCTTCAAATCGATTAACAACGGGAGACAATGTGTCTGACTCAGCAGATTACGACTTGATTGTGATAGGTGCCGGTTCTGGTGGCGTTCGATTGGCCCGCATATCCGCCCAGCGCGGTGCGCGGGTAGCGGTGGTGGAATCGCGTTACCTGGGCGGTACCTGCGTAAATGTGGGTTGCGTACCCAAAAAACTGTTTGTTTATGGCGCCCACGTTCACGATGAACTGGAAGACGCCGCAGGTTACGGCTGGCAGGTGCCTCTTGCCGACGTAAAGTTCGATTGGCCCACATTGCTCGCTAACAAAAATCGCGAGATCGAGCGCCTGAACGGCATTTATGGTCGCCTGTTGGAAAACGCCGGCGTGACCATTCTCAATGGCAGTGCCCGCTTGAGCGGGCCAAACACAGTGGTTATTGGCGATAAAAGCTACAGCGCCAAACACATTACGGTTGCCACTGGCAGTTGGCCCGTAGTGCCTGACATTCCCGGCAAAGAGCACCTACTGACGTCTAACGAAATGTTCTTCTTACCGGAACTTCCACAGCATGCAGTCGTTTGGGGCGGTGGCTATATAGCCGTAGAGTTTGCCGGTATTTTGGCTGGCCTTGGTGTTAAAACCACACTGCTGTATCGCGGGGACCTGTTTCTTCGTGGCTTTGACGACGACATTCGCACGTTTACGGCCCAGGAAATGGTGAAGAAAGGCGTGGATCTGCAATTCAACGTCACTATCGAATCGGTCACCGGCGCAAGCGGCGATTATTCAGTGCTTTTGAGCAACGGCGAAACACTCAAAACCGGTCTCGTTATGGCCGCGACCGGACGCCGCGCGCTCGTTGACGGCCTTGGCCTGGCTGAGCTTGGCGTGGCGCTGAATGGCTCGGGCCACGTGGTGGTAAACGACTATTTCCAGACCGAAGTGCCCTCAATCTCTGCGCTCGGTGACGTGATCGGCACCCCCCAGTTGACCCCGGTCGCTTTGGCCCAGGCGATGGTGTTGTCACGAAGGTTGTTTGGCGATGGTGAAGGCGAGATGGACTACGCGGCGATACCCACCGCGGTTTTCTGCCAACCAAACATCGGCACCGTAGGCCTGACCGAGCAGGAAGCTCGTCTGGCAGGGCATAGCCTGCGAGTTTACCGCTCGGAATTCAGACCCATGAAGTACACCTTAAGCGGGCGCGATGAACGCTGCATGATGAAACTGGTGGTTGATAACCGCACCGACAAAGTGCTGGGCGCTCACATGGTAGGGACAGACTCCGGTGAAATCACCCAGGGCCTTGCTATTGCGATCAAGGCCGGGGCCACCAAGGCGCAATTTGACGCAACGCTGGGCATTCATCCAACGTCAGCGGAAGAGTTTGTCACCATGCGGGAGCCTGTTCGGGTTGATCCTGACTGACCGTGAAGGTGAAATGAAAGCGCTGGCTCTGATAAACGGAGCCGGCGCTTTTTTTATTGTTCGAAGGGGATCTCGAAGCGCAAGAGTGAACGCCCCTCGGCATTGGTCTCTACCTTTAGCTGACCCCCCATCAATTCGATAAGGCGTTGCACCAACGGCAGGCTAAGACCCATGAACCCGGAGTTTCCGCTCAGGTTGCTCTGGCTCACCTTGTCGAACTCATCAAAATTATTAAATCCAGAGCCTAAACTGTGGGACAAATCCTGAACAGCGGCATCGGACACTGTTACGCTCAGTAATACCGCCGAAGGGAGTTGATCGCCAGCGTCCCGGTGATCCAGCAATTGTTCTGTCTCTACGGTTTTCAGGCAGGCTTCAATCTGTATCTTGCCATCGTGACTGCCCTTAATAGAGTTATCCAGAAGGCCTGCTAATATCTGACGTAATTTTGGCGCGTCGCCTTGCACCATCGCTACGTCTGGAAAACCTGAGTGGAAACTCAGGTCCAGGGTTAATTCGGCCTCCAGCGCGGCTTGTCCGTGGGACGCCACGCAGTTGTGAATCAGCTGGTGCAAATCAAATGGATAAGACCGCAGCACCGCAGTGCCGCCGTCCAGACGGGAGTACTCCAAAATATCGTTTATCACCAGCAAAAGGTCCTGCGCAGAGCGACTGGCGGTCATCAGATATTCGCTCTGACTGCTGCTCAGGCTTTCGCGCTCGATCAGCTTGACCATGCTCAGCACAGCCTGAAGAGGGGTCTGCAACTCATGACTCGCAATGTCCATAAATTCAGATTTGGCCTGGCTGTTGCGCTCAGCCTGCTCCAGCGCAGAGCGGGTTTGCGTTAAGGTTTGCTCCTGCAGCTTTCGTTGCTCTTCGAGATGCTGGGCCAACTCGTTCAGGCGCGTTTCTATGGTTATGAGTTCCTGTGAATTACGATATTGATTCACCGGCGTCACCTTGTAATCGTGGTGGCTGAGGGCTTTAATTCGCCGCGCAATGTTGCGCATGGGGCGCAAGATACCAGTGAGAAAGTAATTAACCAGTAGCATAGTCAAAAGCAGCAGGGCAGTACTCAAAACCACAGACGTCCACAAAATGCTGCGGCGTTTGCTGGCCAGCAGGTCTGGATCAACGCCTACATACACGCTGCCTACCCGTAAGGCTCCGCCGACGAAGCTCAAACCCGGGTCGAACCACTCAGGGATATCCAGGTCGTCCATATTCAAGGGTTTTTGCAGAATCTCGGCGGTATAAATGTTTTTGTTTAAAGCTGGCACAGCAAGCGTCGCTATTCGTGCTTCCACCTCAGCCTGTTTACGAGCACGGGCGTCGGCGTTACTGACAAAGCCGATAACCTCGCCGCGAACGCTCGTTACGCGTATCCAGTCAGCGTCACTGCGGCGTAAAGATTCGGAAATAATGTCATTGAGCACGCTGGTGTTGCCCGATACGACCGCGTACTCCAATGCGGGAGCCAGACTGTCAGCAACAATCTGGCTGTGTTCCGCCACCCGTTCGTTGGCGTCTTGCAATCGCACATAGGTAAAAAACAGCATCAGTGCGGCGAACATCAGAACCGCGGGCAAAGCGCCAAGAATAAGCAGTTTGCGGGCGAGTTTTGCCGACTGACGGTGCGCCGGATTGCCCTTTGCAGGAACGCCCAGTGAAGGTGACTTCATGGCAAGATCCCACTGTTCGCGGCATCTGCTGCCGCGTCTTTGGTGGCAGACATCGCCTGCTTACGCAGCAGCTCTGTTACCTGTTGCTTCACGCTGTCCTCTGACGGCAGCGGGATGTTCAGGGAGCGTCCGACTTGCTCGTTTATCTGAACATTGAAATAGGTCGGGTACATAGGTTCCGGCAAAAAACCCTCTTGAAACCACTGTTCCAGAGCGCTGACCAAAGTTTGCGCAATCGCAGAGTAGGGCGCATAGCTTGAGGCCAGCGAGCCGGCTTTAACATAGACCTGGCTGGGACCAATGACCATGATGTTACGGCGGTAGGCGGTCAGAAGAATGTGTTTAATGGTGCTTGGGTTATAAATGCTGGGGTCTTGAGCTGCCAATACGAAATCACCGTAATAGAGCGCGCGCACCAGAGTCGGTATGAGCTCGCTACTGCTGTTTACAACAAACATCTGCGCTTCCAGATTGTACTTTGGCAGCTGCGACAGCAATTCGCTGTAAAGGTGGGTGCTGTCTGGCGTTGCTAACAGGGCAATCCGGCGGGCTTGGGGAAGTATGGCCTTGCCGGTAAGCGCCTGGTTGAGCAGAGGCACGTCGTAGTAAACGGCAGAAACAGTGCGCTCCGATCCCTTATCTGAGCGCGCACTGGTCATAGCCCGATAGTATTCCTGCGAAATCAGTGTTGCCAGTATCGGCGACTGCGGATACCTGCCCAGCGCCGTGGTAAACGCTCTGGGGCCAATGGTTACTATGGGCACGTCCGGATTTAATGTCGCTTCAGACTCCTTAACCGGCATGACCGGTATTTCTTGCCCGACCACTTGGCGAACCTGCTCCAGCAAATAGTTGTCCAGAACATCGTTACCTGAACCCACCACATAGATCAACGGAATCGTAATGTCTGAGCGGGCAGCGCTGGCAACCAGCATCAAGAGCAAACCGAAGAGCGCAGCAACAACACGTCCGCGGGCGATAAAGTAGGCCATCCGGAACAGGCCTGCCTTGCTGAGCGATCGATCCATGATTGCCATTACCTACGAACGTCCATTAAAAATGTAACCCTGCTTCCACAAAAAACTGGTTGTGGTCTGCAATATTGTTATCAGAACTAAGCTCAAACTCCCGGTTCAGGTAGTGCTGCATAACAAACGCAAGTTCCGCTGTGTAGCGTGGCTGAATAATCTGCTTGGCCAGGCGTATATCCAAGCGTTCAAACTGGGAGTTGCGGAACTCGTCGGCCCAGTAAAATGCGCTCGCCGCGGTAATATTCCATGGAAGTCGCTGGATGGCTGCAATGCTTCCAGAATGTCTTGCAGACAGGCGCCCAAGCCATTTGAGCTTGTTTTCCTTCTCTTCGGCGGATAACTGTTTGCCGTCATAACTATCAGGGCCGCTGTAGCGCGAATCCTGATCAAGATAGCCATAGCTTAGACGCAGAGTTGTTGAAGGAAAGACCACGGAGCCTTCGACCTCAAAACCTTTCTGATCAATATCCACGCTGTTATCAATATTCCATTCTTCGAACTGGATAACCCCGCCGATCATATCCCGCATCTCGTCCCTGAATCCACGCACCTCCAGTGTGAGCAAGGCAGGTGACACCGGGAACTGGCCGAAATAACTGATTTCGTGAGAGCGAATTTTTTCCTCCGTCAAATGGACCCCCAATGTGTTGACGTAATTTTTATTGAGTAAGTCGTTTATCGTTAAGCGGTAACTCTCAAGTTCACCAGCGTAAGCAGCATTGACATTTCGAAGTGTATAACCGTAGTCCGGGTTTTGCTCAAAACTGTCCGGCGTGCGCACGGCCTCAGAGTAAATAAAACGCAGCGCATGTTGATTATTGAAAATCAGGTTAGCCGCCAAGCGCGGGGAGAAGTAACCCCGGCCGGTTGTGTCTGTATGTTCCCAGTTACCACCGCCGTTAAAGGTCAGCCAGTCCGTAGGGCTATATTCCAGGTTGCCGAAAACCCGGTACTGTTCACTGGTACCGCGACCATTAAAAAAGGTTTCCGAACGATAGGTGTTGTGGCGATAACCCAGCCCGGATACCAATCTAATCTTGTCAGACAGTAACAGCGTGTCTTGCAATTCCAGTTCCAGACGCGAATCTTCGGAGTCAGCGTTCAGATTAGCTGTTAAGGGCTCCGTTGCAGCAGCCCGAGCTTCGCAGTCTTCAGGGTTGCCGCCAGCACTGATGCAAATGCCGTCAAATAAAGAGTTGAGCTCGCTTTTTTTTTCATCATCGCTTTTTTTCTCATCATCATCGCTCTTGTCTGCGGAGACTTCGATAGGCCAACGCTGACGGCGTTTGAAGTTCTCAAAACTGACCTGAACGTGGAAAAAATGATCGGCCGAGGGGATGAAGTTAAAGCGGCTATCCAGATAGTAATCCCGCACATCAATATCGGGATTGGCTTGCGCCGGGAAATAGCCTGTCTTGTATTGATCTTCCTCGTTAACGCCGTCTGTAACTCCAGCTCGCAATTCCATGTTGAAGTCTGGTTGCAGTTTTAAGCGCGAGTCGAACGTCAGAAAGTTCAGATTCTGGCCATCATGGAACGGTATGAATTCGCCACTCTCTTTCTGGTAATCGAATCCTCCGAACTCGCGTTTCTCGAAAGCCAGGCGCCAGTCCATGTCGGCGTTGGCATCGCCGACGCTGGCAAACGTGCGCCGATAATCGCGAGATCCGGACATCACCCTCAGTTCTGTACCGGCGGTGTCGGCCGGGTCCCGGGTAATAATATTGATGCTGCCCAGGAACGCATTGATGCCGTATGCAGCCGAGTTGGGCCCTCGGCTGATCTCGATGCGCTCAATCAACTCCAGCGCAACCGGCATACTTTGCCAATCCATATCCGACAGCGTGGCACGATGGGCTGTGCGCCCGTCTATTAGCACCTGCATACGGCGCTGCTCGTAGTGCGCAGTGCCATGGTAGGTTGTCACCGGTGTACCGCTGCCCACCTCGGCAACAACCATACCCGGCACCAGACGAAAAATTTCAACCAGACTGTTAATGCCCAGCTGCCGTATCAAATTGCCTTCAATAACGGTGGTGCTGCCCGGCACTCGGGTTTTGGGCTGTCGCAATCGGGTTGTGGTCAGAACTTCAGGGATGTCATCACTAAAACCGTAAAAACCGGGCAGAGGCTCAACCTTATCGGAAAGGTCATTGCCGTCGGCCAAGGCGGGTGCGACCGCTACGGTGACTCCCAGCAATGTTGCTGTGCAAAATAGCCCAAAGCCGCCAAATGCTCGGGGTGCACGGCGTAGAGTGGTCTGGCGCGGAGCCGCTTGCAAAGACGTGGTTGCTAAGAGCGAATCCGCCC
Source organism: Marinobacter sp. LV10R520-4 (assembly GCF_002563815.1). Classification (NCBI taxonomy): domain Bacteria; kingdom Pseudomonadati; phylum Pseudomonadota; class Gammaproteobacteria; order Pseudomonadales; family Marinobacteraceae; genus Marinobacter; species Marinobacter sp. LV10R520-4. The sequence continues at coordinate 3,655,331 of NZ_PDJM01000001.1, forward strand.
GGGTACCGCTCGGGCAACAGGAATAATTCGTAACGGCCATGTTTGTGATTCTATACTTGTTGTGTAGTGCGATTCGAACGATCGATTTATGCAGTGCAAAGCGTATGCTATTGCAGTGAGGTTCATTTGTCGCGCATAAATGTACATTTTGTAATCATTGGAGATCCGTATTAATGAACTGCTGGGACCTACTAGGAATAGAGCCGACATCCGATCGCCAGCGCATAGAACAGGCTTACCAACAGCAACTGAAGTTTGCCAGCAGCGATGAGGCCGTGAGCCTGGAGCAAGCCTTTCGCGAGGCCACAGGTGCTGCTGCACCGACCGCCCCTGATATCGACGCAAAAACAACGTCACACGCTCCGGAGACACAGCCTGAGCAAGAGTCTGAGCAGTCCCAAGAGCTGGACGCTTATTCAGCGCAAGTGGCGCGCGAGGTGGTCATTCAGATTAAAGCGCTGCTGAATGACAGTATTCGCGCGGAAAATGTAAACGTATGGAAGGCCATTTTGTGTGAGCCACCTGCCGACCAGCCTGCTTTGCGCGCTGACATTGCCCGCCGGCTTGAGTCACAGTTGCGGCCGATGGCCAAAAATGGTGTGTTTCCGGCATCGGTCACTGCATTTCTGGGTGACTGGTTTGAATGGCCAAGCCTGCGCGAAGCGACGAGCAAAAATGAGAAAAAGCCGCAGCCGGACGAACGCAATTATCCCGAACCAGAGATGATGAGCGGCGAGCAGGATGAACAGCCACCGCAATCCGTTAACTTCTGGCCGGCGGTGATTGGTTGGATTATCGGGCTGGTCATTTTAACAAGCCTGTTCGGCGGAATGGGCGGCGGCTGACCAGCCGTTTAAACCTGATTAAGAAAATCGCCGACCGGTTGGGCCAACAGCCGGGCCAGACTGGCAGGCTCGAATCGGCGGCGGATGCTGATGGCGTAAAATTCTTCGAAAACACCGGGTAGGGCACCGTAATCTACCAGGCTTCCCGCTTTCAGTTCGTCACGGACGACCACAGGAGGTAGTACGGAAAAGTAGCGGGTGTCCCTTGCCAGCAGTCGCATCATCGCCATGTCGTCCACCTCTGCTATCAGTCTTGGCCGCACTTTGTGGTAATCGCAGAATTGATCAAACGCGTGGCGTATATTGTTTTCGGCCCCGGGCACAATTAGCCGCAAACCCTGAAGAAAGTCAGGGAATACCACGTTGGTAGCCGCGTCGGGAGGCCCGATAATGCTGACCGGCTGACGTGCGATGCGGCGGGAGCGAAATGGGTTCTGTTGGTCGCCTTGAACCGGCTGGTTTGACAGCACCAGGTCTAACCGGTGTGCCGACAGGCGCCGCAGCAAATCGTCAAGTCCGCCGCTTTGCAGGCTAAGCTCCAGATCATCCCGCTCTAGTAGCGGCGCCAGAAACCCCTCCTGAAAGTTTCGCGACAGTGTCGCCACAGCACCTACCTTTAATGTTTCGCGCGCCGGCTGCTGTCCGCTTTCAAACAAAGCGGACAGCTCCGCGCCTTGGCGAAAAATTTCCTCGGCGTAGCTGAACGCCACGCGGCCGGCCTCGGAAAGCTTCAGGCGCCGCCCTTCGCGAATAAACAGCGCTTCACCAAAACTGTCCTCCAGCTTTCGTATTTGCCCTGACAGCGCCGATTGGGATATGTGCAAAGCTTCCGCAGCACGGGTCAGGTGTCCGGTGCGGGCCACTTCCCAGAAGTAGTACAGGTGATGGTAATTAAGCTTCATATATTCGTTCTTTAAAAGTGAATATTACGTTCTTTATAAACTATTTTTTAAATGTATGCACGGTGGGCATAGTAGCTACGTTGCCTAATTTGCTGTTCAAGGAGTTGCTGAATGAACCCCATTGCCACCGTCGTTGCAGAACTTGCCCTGTTGGGCTGGTTGCTGGTCCCTTTGTCGCTGCTGTTGCTTGCGGCTTATGCCAGCTGGACCAGCAACCCACGCAAGCTTGCCCATTGCTGGACCGCCGCCAAGAGCCTGTTCGTCGCCTTGATGGCTATCACGGGCTTTATTGGCCTGATGTTGCTGGCCGATGGCCCGGGCTTCACAACCGGTTTGCCGGAAATTAGCGCCCAGTTTGGCCTGCTCCCCAATGGCCTGTCATTGTGGATGTCTATGCTGGTTGGCTTTATCGGCTGGGTCATCATTCGTTACGCAGACGACTACCTGCGCGAGGACCCGGGGCGCGAGCGCTTTTTCCCCTGGTTTCTTATTACCCTAGCCAGCGTTCTGGTTCTGGTGCTGACCAACCACCTGCTTATCCTTGTGGGTGCCTGGGTGGGCGTAAGCCTTTCATTTCACCATTTGCTCACCCTTTACCCCCAACGTGCCGCGGCGAATGCGGCCGCTTTGCAAAAGTTCATTATCAGTAGGGTAGGCGATGTGTGTGTACTCAGCGCCGTTTTGCTTCTGCACCACCATTACGAAACCTTTTACCTTCCGGAAATGATAGCCGCCGCAAGCGGTGGAGCTGATCAATCATTGGCGCTGCGGTCCGCGTCTGTACTGCTGGCTATAGCGGCGCTGCTGAAATGCGCCCAGCTGCCCGTTCACGGCTGGTTGTTGCGGGTTATGGAAGCGCCAACGCCGGTTTCGGCACTGCTGCACGCAGGCATTATCAACCTGGGTGGTTTCCTGTGGCTGCGTTTGTACCCGGTGTTTGACGGCTTTACTCCGGGCCACGGCATTCTTCTTGTCGTCGGCGGTGTGACCGCCGTGGTGGCTGCGCTGGTGATGATGACGCAGTCGTCGGTGAAGCACTCACTGGCGTGGTCTACGTCAGCGCAGATGGGTTTTATGTTGTTCGAAATTGGTTTAGGCGCTTACACCTTGGCCCTTCTTCACCTGCTGGCGCACTCGCTGTACAAGGCGCATTCGTTCCTTGCCAGCAGCCGCACCGTGGTAGCCAGCCATAAACTGGCAGGGTATGCGGGAGTGGAGAGAGTTCAGGTGATAAACGGCGTGCTGGCCGCAGTGGTCGCCGCTGTCATATTGTGGGCGGTGCCGGCACTGGTTGAAGGGAAACTGGTTCTAGGCACGCTGCTTGTGCTGGCGTGTACTGCTGCCGCACTGGGCATTCCAGCCTGGGTGAAGGCGCCTGTCCGCGCCAGTCTGCTGCTGTGCACCCTGATGCTGTTGCCGATGTATAGCTTGCTGCATGCGCTGCTGTCACCGGCTCTGGGTTCAGCCAACAACCTGGTGTTGCCATTTGCAGCACAAGTGGCGGGCCTGGCCATTGTCGCTGCTCTGGCGGCCGGCTCGCTGATGATTTTGCTTAAACCGCAAAGCCGCATCAGCCAGGCGCTCCACCATTACTGCTGCGACGGCTTAGGGCTAGACCTGCCGCTGAACCGCATCAGTGCTGCGCTGGCAAGAAAAACCAGCAGCTTGAGCCTTAGCGGCGCCAAACCGACCAATCTAAACAAAGCTAACCCGTTGAGTTCAGGAGAACAGTCATGAACCCTAACCACGCTATACAAAACGAATTACAGGCGGCTGTAACCGCGGCTTGCGAGGCCATAGCGCCGATATGGCCACTGGACCAGTTTATCGCCGTTAATCCCTGGTGGGGGATGCGGGAACAGTCGGTGGCAGCGGCGGCCGATCAGTTGCAGCGCCGTGGCGGTATCAGCATGTTAATGCCTGCGTCTTTCTACTTGTCGGCCTGGGAGGGCGGGCGTATTCGCCCCGAAGACGTGCAGGATGTGTTGCAGGCGGCTGGCCCTGAGCCTGCACCATCGCTTGAAGACCTGCTTAAGCGCTTGCGCGCGGGCGATTCTGTTCAGCCGCGGGTAGCCTGCTCTATTTTCCTCAGCCACGAAGGCCTTGCGCCAGCCGGCGATGGCAACTCCCAGCAAGCCGTTGTACGTCAAACCGGTCGTTTCTGTGCCCGTTACTTTGATCAGCGCCAGGCACGCTGGGCTGCAGACAAGGAACACGGCCTTTACACGGCTTGGCATCAGCATGTAAACGCCAGCCACCTGGTAGACAAGCAGATTGGCGTTAAAGGTTTACAGCGTATGCTTGCAGGCTTGCCGCAAGAGACCGAACAGGCCCTGGCACAACTGACCAGCGATCTGGCCCTGCCGCCCGCGGCGTTGGAAGCGCTTTGCCACGGATTGTTACTGGATATGATTGGCTGGGCGTCCTGGTGCCGAGGAATAGACTGGCGAGCCGAAAATCAAGGGGGTAGCAATAGGGTCTGTCGTGAACTGCTGACCGTGTTGCTGGCATGGGAATGGGCAGGGGTCGCGCTGGCCGATAACGCTACCCGGAAAGCCTGGCGTAGCCAGTGGTCTCTGGCCGCCAAGAGTGGGTTTGATGCGAGCGGTCTCGATAAGGGCGCAAACACTGACGGCCAGCTCTGGTTGTGGCAGCAGGCGTTCGAGCGGGCGTGGCAGCGCCAGTTGATATCAAGTCTGAATCTCGATGAGAGCCCGGTTGCGGCGACAAAGCCGGATATTCAAGCGGTATTTTGTATTGATGTACGTTCGGAAGTTATCCGGCGCAACCTGGAACAGGCGGACGGCGGGATTCAAACCAAAGGTATGGCCGGCTTCTTTGGCCTGGCGCTGGCACATCAGACACTCAGCGACAAGCCCGGCATGCGTCAGCTTCCTGGCCTGTTGGAGCCGGCGATTATAGCCGCTGACACCACGGGTACCAGCCAGGGTGACAATATACAGCGAAGCAAAACCAATCAGCAGGAACTGGTCCGTCAAGCCGTTCGTGGCGCCAAGTATGGGAGTCTGTCAACATTTACCCTGGTGGAAACCACCGGCTTGGCTTGGGCTTGGAAGCTGGTGCGTGACAGTTTAAACAAAGGGAATGGCAGTAAAGGTGAAGACCACGAGCCGGGCCAGCTACGCATGCATCATGCCGGAACCGGAGATCCGTTGTCTGATGCGAACAAAATCCGCCTGGGCACTGATTTTTTGCGGTCGCTGTCGCTGACGGAATATTTTGCCCCGTTACTGGTTTTGGTGGGCCACGGCGCCCACACAGACAATAACGCTCACCACGCGGGTTTGGCCTGCGGCGCCTGCGGGGGCCGCAACGGCGGCCTGAATGCGCAGATTGTGGCTGATATGCTGAATGAGCCGGTGGTGCGTGCAGGGCTGGAAAAAGAGGGTATCGTTATTCCGCAGGAAACTTGGGTGGTTGCCGGCCAGCACTGCACGGTAACCGACCAAGTGCAGATTATTCGCCGCAGCGCCTTACCGGACAGTCATCGGGGTGTCCTGTCGCGTTTTGAAAATGCCCTGAGCATTGCTGGTACCAGCATGCGGAGGGAGCGGGCGACACCGCTTCAGCTAAACGGTTTGGGCGATGACGCGCTGCTGGCCGAACTGCAAAGACGTACCCGGAACTGGGCAGAGGTGCGCCCTGAGTGGGGTTTGGCCAACAACGCCGCGATGCTGATTGGCAATCGCACATTGTCGCGCGGACGCGACCTGGGTGGCCGGGTGTTCATGCACGATTATGACCCCGGGGCAGACGAGGATGGCAATGTACTGACCGCCATATTCGGTGGCCCTGTGGTGGTTGCCAGCTGGATTAATTTGCAGTATTTCGCCTCGGTGACTGCACCGGAAACCTACGGTGCGGGCAATAAGCTGCTGCATTCGGTGATCGGCGGCAATGTGGGCGTGATTGAAGGCGATGGCAGCGATCTGCGGATTGGCTTGCCGTGGCAGTCGGTTCACGACGGCACGAACTGGCGGCACGAGCCCATGCGTTTAACGGTTCTGATTGATGCGCCCCAAGAGCGGATTGATTTGGCTTTGGAACGCACCCCGGCGCTCGCCACACTGGTTAAAAACCAGTGGCTGAGTATGACCAGCCTTCAACTGATCAAGCGAACCCGGGGTGCCAGTTCCGCTTCGGCCCAGTTGACCGTTGCGGGCTGAGCGTCGTTACCGGTAAACAGATGCCCGACCTCCGGCACTGCATAACGCAGATCGCCGCGAGTCGGGCGCTGACTATTGAACTCAGCATGGCTGATACCCACTTCCCAGATGTTATCCGATCCTTCGCTTTGCCAGCCTTCAGGGCGTAACTCAACCCGCACTTCCGAGCCAATCAGGCTGACCGCTTCAATGCGCAGCGGCAAATTGGCGTGCGCCACCGGCGCTGTTGCCAGCCGCACTTCATGTGGCCGCAGGTAGAGCTGGGCGTCTCCCTTGTGCTGCACTCCGGGTAAGGTTACCCAGGCATTACCCTGGCTCAGGCTGCCTTGCCTTACCTGGCCAGAAATAACATTTACCTGGCCCAAAAAATCGAACACAAAGCGGCTCTCTGGCCGAGCGTAAAGCTCTATGGGTTCATTCACCTGCTCCACTCGGCCCTGGCTCATAACCACCACCTGATCAGACAGTTCCAACGCTTCTTCCTGATCGTGGGTCACGAAAATGCTGGTGAAGTGAAATTCGTCATGAAGGTTGCGCAGCCAACGGCGCAAGTCTTTACGTACTTTGGCGTCCAGCGCTCCAAAGGGCTCATCTAAAAGCAGAATTTTCGGTTGGGTCGCAATCGAGCGGGCCAATGCCACCCGCTGTTTCTGACCGCCGGACAATTGCGCCGGGTAGCGTTGGGCCAAGTGCGGCAACTGAATCATTTCCAGTAGTTCGCTAACGCGCTTCTGAATATCCGTTTTTGACGGGCGCTGTTTGCGTGGCAGAGAATCCAGGCCGAAAGCAATGTTCTGTGCCACGGTCATGTGGCGGAACAGAGCATAGTGCTGAAACACAAAACCGATGTTGCGATCGCGCACATGAAGCCCGGTAACATCCTGGCCTGAAAACGAGATTTGTCCGCTGTCGGCGGACTCCAGCCCGGCAATAATTCGCAGCAAAGTTGTTTTGCCCGAGCCAGAGGGGCCCAGCAAAGCGGTGAGTTTGCCCTCGGGAATATCCAGAGAGACGTTATTCAGCGCCTGAAACTTGCCAAAGCGCTTGTTGATGCCATCAACGGTAATACTCATTAAGCAGTCTCCTGTGCTTGCAGACGGACAAGGGTACGAGCCTGCCGCCATTCCACAAAACCTTTAGCGGCCAGCGTAAACACGGCAATGCCGGCCAATAGTGAGGCGCTGGTGAAAGCGCCGACAACGTTATAATCCTGGTACAACAATTCCACGTGCAGGGGCAGGGTGTTGGTTTGCCCTCGAATGTTACCCGCCACCACCGACACCGCGCCAAATTCGCCGACTGCACGAGCGTTGGTCAGTACAACGCCGTAGATAAGCGCCCATTTGATGTTGGGTAGTGTGATGGTCCGAAATATTCTCCAACCCGATGCGCCAAGCACCACGCCGGCCTCTTCTTCCTCGCTGCCTTGCTGTTGCATCAGCGGAATCAGCTCGCGGGCCACAAACGGGCAGGTCACAAACACCGTCACCATAACAATGCCGGGCCAGCTGAACATCAGCTGAATGTCATAATCCGCCAGCCAGCTGCCAATCCAGCCGTTACGGCCATACAGCAGCAGATACAGCAAACCAGCCACCACTGGCGACACCGCAAACGGAATATCAATCAGGGTGATCAGCAGTTTACGGCCGGGAAAGCGAAACCGGGTGACCAGCCAGGCCAGCGCGACACCAAACACCAGGTTTAGCGGCACGGTCAAAGCGGCCACAAACAAGGTCAGCCCGATGGCGTGCAGAGTGTACTGGTCTAGCAGGTTATCAGCGAAGGTGCTCCACCCGGCGCTCAGGGCTTCGGTGAAAATAACCACCAGCGGCATAATTAAAAGGCCAGCGGTAACAGCGATGGCAATGCCAATCAGCAGCCACTTTATGGCCGGGCTGTCGCCAACGCGACGCTGTTGTAAAGAGCGTGAAGAGCGGGACCGGGTGCTTGCCATGGTGCTAGCGTCCTTCCAGGCGTTTGAGATAGCGCGCTTGCCATACCGTAATGGAAAACAGCAGCACCAGTGATGCCAGCAGAACAACCGAGGCGATCGCGCTGGCCGCCGCGTAGTCGTATTCCTGTAGGCGGATAAAGATCATCAGGCTGGTGACTTCACTGATGTAGGGCATGTTGCCGGCAATGAAGATAACCGCGCCAAACTCGCCAAGGCTGCGGGTGAACGACAAAGCCACACCGGTGACCAATGCTGGCCATAGTGCCGGAAAAATGACCCGGCGAAACACATGGGCGTCGCTGGCGCCCAGGCTTACGGCGGCTTCTTCATCTTCCGGTGCCAGCTCTTCCAGAACCGGCTGCACAGTGCGCACCACAAACGGTAAGCTGGTAAACGCCATAGCCACCACGATGCCAACCGGAGTGAAGGCAACTTCAATGCCCAGTTTGGTGAGCCATTGTCCATACCAGCCGTTTGCGGCGAACAGCGTTGCCAGAGTAATACCGGCAACGGCGGTGGGTAACGCAAAGGGTAGATCTACCACTGCATCAATCAGGCGTTTTCCGGGAAATTCATAGCGCACCAATACCCAGGCCAGCAGCAGGCCAAATGCGCCGTTGAACAGCGACGCGGCTAATGCCGCCAGTGCGGTTACCTTATAGGAGGCAACCACCCGTGGATCAGTGATTACAAACCAGAATTCGCTGAGGGTCATGGCGGACATTTCAATGACCAGACCGGTCAGCGGCAATAGCAGAACCAGGCTGATAAAGAACAGCGAAATGCCGAGGCTCAGACCGAACCCCGGCAATACCCGCTTACTGCGGCCCTTAGCAAGCGACCAGCGCTGTGGTTTCACAACGCTGGCCTGATTGGCAGTGGACATTAATTACTTCCGACGCTGCAGTTGGTCAAGTTTGCCGCCACTGGCAAAGTGTTCTTCGGTGGCGTTTTCCCAGCTGCCGGCAATGGCGCTGATGGGCAGTAATTTGACATCCGGGAAGCGGTCAGACGTTTCCTTTTTGACGACCTCGTTGTGCACGCGGTTGTTGAATCCGGCCAGCAGGCGCTGGGCGTCTTCGCTGTAAAGGTGCTCAAGATAAGCTTTGGCCAGTTCTTCGGTGCCGTTCTGTTTTACGTAATCGTCTATCCAGGTCACCGGGAATTCGGCCAGAAAGCTGACTTTAGGCGTGACAACTTCGTATTCGCCGTTGTCGTAGCGGTCGACCAGATTCAGTACTTCCGATTCAAACGTTAGTAGAGCGTCGCCAATACCACGCTCAATAAAAGTGGTCGTAGCGCCACGACCGCCGCTGTCGAAGACTTTTACGTGGCCCAGAAAGTCCCGCAGAAAGCCGTCTATTTTCTGCTGGTCGTCACCAAAGGTCTCCTGGGCGTAGCCCAGTGCGGCCAGGTAGGTATAACGACCGTTACCGGAGGTTTTCGGGTTGGGCATAACCAGAGCGACGTCTTCTTTTACCAGGTCGTCCCAGTTTTGGATGTTTTTCGGATTACCCTTACGCACCAGGAACGCCATAGTCGAGTAGTAAGGAGAGCTGTTGTTTGGTAAACGCTCGGCCCAGTTTTCAGGAATCAAGTTGCCGCGGGTGTGCAGAATGTCGATGTCGGTAACCTGGTTAAAGGTAACCACGTCGGCTTTCAGACCTTGAATAATCGCTTGTGCCTGCTTGGAAGAGCCTGCGTGAGACTGGCTGACTTCAACGTTGTCGCCGGTCTTTTCATTCCAGTATTCATTGAAATGCACGTTGTAAGCGGCGAACAGTTCACGGGCGATGTCATAGGATGAGTTCAGCAGTTCACGATCGGCCGATAAAGCGGCAGGTGCGAAGAGCGAGGCACTGAGCGCGAGGCCGGTAACCAGGCCCTTGAGTTTACGTTGCATGACATTCCCCTAAACAGATGGTGTGTTGAGGGGTAAGTTAACAAAGTGCGGTTAAAACGGGAAAGAATAACGAATCACTTAAATATAAATTTTTAGAATAAGAAGAGGGTAAGTAGTAAAAGCGCTTTCATGATGACGAAAACCTGAAGCCCGCAATATGTGCGAGCTTCAGGTTTTGCCGCTACTGCTTAGAGGCTTCGGCGACGTAATGCGCCACCGCTTTCATCTGCTCTTGCGACAGGCTGTCCGAAAAATTCGGCATAATACCAACCCCGCCGTTCAGCGCCTTCCAAACCTGCTCTTCAGAAGGCTTCAGATCATTGAAGTTGGGTCCGATAACACCTGCCGACCCTGCGTCTGCCAAAGTGTGGCAAATCGCGCAGGAAGGCTGAGACTGATCAAATACCTGCTTACCCTGTTTGTAAAGTTCGTCTGCAAAAGCGGTCCCAGCACACAGACATAATATAATACTAACAACCGCTGTTTTCATAAATGAGTTTCCACGCTCAAGTTACGTTAACGGTAACGCCGTGATCTTGCCAGCTGGTGTTGCCATAACCGCGTTCGTTCGGCGTACGCTCAGGTGGTTGAGTGTTGCCTTCAACATCGGTGGCACGACTGACGATGCGATGCTCGCCGGCCGGCAGATCGGTGCCCAGTACAAACGGACGCCATGCAAAAGGTCCTAAATCCGGTCCCAGGAAACGGGCCTGTTTCCAATTTTTGCCACCGTCGACAGAGACTTCTATTTTCTCAAGATCATTAACACCGCCAAAGGCCACGCCATAAATCATATTACGACCGGTTTTTGCGCCTTCTAGAGGAGCAGTTACCCAGGACTTAACCGGCATTTCCCACATGGAAGGTTGGTCCGGGGCGCCTTTTACGCCAACGTCGCGAAAGCGATAGCCCGAGGCCTGAATTTTGGCGTCGGTTTGGTCTTTCGTAAGAGTGATGTTTTTGACGTACTTAACGTTGTTGACACCAAAGTAGCCCGGCACAACAAAACGCAAAGGCCCGCCATGGCTCAAGGGTAAGGGTTGATCGTTCATTTCCCACACCAGCATAGCCTGGTCTAACGCTCTAAGGGGGACAGAGCGCTTTACCATCAGGGTTTTCGGGTCCAAACCTGCAGGCAGAGTCTCGCCGCCCGTGGCGGTTATGTAACGGGCATCTTCAATGTTGCCACCCAGTTCTTTGATCACATCGCTTAGGGGCACGCCTGTCCAAACGACACAGCCCGCAGCGCCGGTGGCCCACTGGGTTCCGCCCGGGCCATGGGTAAAGAAAGCGCGGCCATTGCCGGAACACTGCAATACAGACGCAACCGACGTGACATTCATTTTTTTCAGATCGGCAACCGTAAAGGTTTTGGGCGATGCCACACCATCAATGGCAACTTCCCAGGCATCCGGGTTATCCGTGATGCCGCCGGGCGCGGGCAGGTTGTTACGCACAAACAAATGGGTGCTTGGCGTTACCACACCGCTACCAATGGCACCACGCTGGGTTTCCATAGTGTTCGCGCTGTGCACGATCAACGCAGATTGATCTTTCCATTTCACGAAGTCAGGCAGGGTTTTGGGCTCTTCGGCACGCGCCAGTGGCACCATGCCTAACAAGCTGACAGAGGCCATGGCGCCGGCGCTGCCAACCAGTAAACGTCTGCGGCTGAGGCTCGCAGGTTGGGTTGTCATAGCTTGAGTATCCCGAGGTGACATTTTCATCATTTCTTCCTCTTATTTTTTTTGATGCACATCGGGACTAAGCTTAAACCAGCTTCTTATATGCTGCCACTTAAAAACGTAGTAACGCAGACCCCCAGGTAAAACCGCCGCCAAACGCTTCCAGCAAAACAACCTCGTTCCGCTTGATCCGGCCATCACGTACAGCTTCATCAAGGGCCAGAGGAATAGACGCTGCTGAGGTATTGCCATGCTTGTTAACGGTTACTACAACCTGATCCATCGGCATGTTCAGTTTTCTAGCGGTCGCTGCGATAATGCGCATATTAGCCTGGTGGGGCACAAGCCAATCAATATCCGATTTTTTCATATTGTTGTGGGCAAGGGTTTCATCAACAATTCTACCCAGCGTGTTTACCGCCATTCTGAAGACTTCATTGCCTTTCATTTCCACATAGCCCAAGCCTGCCTTGAACTTTTCAGGATTTTCGGCGATGCCACATGGCACGTGAAGAAGTTTTTCATAGCTGCCGTCGGCGTGAAGATGGGTGGACAAAATCCCAGTTTCATCACTGGCTTCAAGAATAACCGCACCGGCGCCATCGCCGAACAACACGCAGGTACCGCGATCGCTCCAGTCGATAATACGAGAGAATACCTCGGCACCAATGACGAGCACTTTTTTGCTGGTTCCGGTTTTTATAAACTTATCCGCGGTGGCCAGCGCGTACACAAAACCGCTGCATACAGCCTGAATGTCAAAAGCGGGACAGCCTCGAATGCCCAGGCGCGCCTGCAGAATACAGGCGGAGCTTGGGAATATTTTATTGGGCGTAGAAGTAGCGAACACGATCAGATCAATATCTGCAGCGTCTATTCCGGCGGCATCTATGGCTCTCAATGCGGCCTGTTCGGCCAGGTCAACCGTGGTTTGACCCTTCACCGCAATATGGCGCTGCTCAATGCCGGTGCGCTCGCGGATCCACTGGTCCGTGGTGTCCACAGTTTTTTCTAGATCTTTATTGGTAACAATCTGGTCCGGCAGATACGAGCCAGTGCCGGTAATACGTGCGAAGGTCATTCGTAACTTCCTGCAGCATTGATTTTTTGTCAATCCGTCATGCTATACCGGTCTATGCCGGCGGCGTTATTAGCGATTTGTCGGTTGAACGTTAGTTTGTCATCTTTCAGCATGGCAGCGACGGCTAGTTAGGTCTAGATTTAATCTTCGACTCGACCGCAATACACTGGAATGGGACGGAATTATGACACAGGGACGTTTTGTAAAATCTACCATTAGCTTTTCTTGTGCAACCTCCGTTAGCCTTGCGTTAAGCATTCAAGCTTGGAGCAGTTACAAATCTTCTGCCGCGGCAGCTCGCAAACCCTTGGTTCAACATTGATACGGTCACCGAATGACGCTCACTGAAATGGTTTTGCTGGCTGCCCTGGGCGGGGTCGCCGGCTTTATTAACGTGCTCTCCGCCGGCGGCTCAATGCTCACTTTGCCCTTGCTGATGTTTCTGGGCTTGCCGCCCCAGGTTGCCAATGGCACCAATCGGGTCGCTATAACGTTGCAGAGCGTTACCGCCGTTGGCAGTTTTTTCCGTAACGGGCACGGCCAGCTAGGCATTGGTTTGCGCCTGGCCGTGCCGGCCGTGCTGGGATCCTTGCTTGGTGCATGGCTTGCAACCGATGTGTCGGCAGCTGTTTTCGAGTTCATTCTGGTTGCCGCCATGATCGCCACCTCGGCATTTTTACTGTTGCCAGCGCCAAAGCTGGACACTCGGCCTTTAACCCCCCAACGGCTCGGCCCGGTGATCTACGCCGCCATGTTTGTGGTGGGTCTTTACGGTGGTTTCATTCAGGTGGGAGTAGGGGCGCTGTTTATTGTGGCGCTGCACCGTATGCTGAAAATAGACCTGCTCCAGGTGAACGTGCTCAAAGTCTTCATCATTCTTCTGTATACCATCCCGGCACTGGCGATATTCGCAGGCAGTGGGCAAGTACGCTGGGCCATGGGCCTGACCCTGGCCGCAGGTAACATTGCCGGGGCAATCATTGCGGTGAAGGTCAATGTTGGGCCACGGGGTGCACAGTGGGTGAAATGGCTAACTCTGATTATGGTCGGCGCCATTGTTATTCGCCTGATTGTCGCTTGATTGGCCGCTGACTATTGTGCTCTTTTACTTTCCCAGCAATTCACCCAGGGGCCTCAAGTTGACCACAGAATCACATAGGGATTTTGTCATCATCAACAAGGGCGTGGCGACAATCAAACCGACCGGCCCCCACAACCAACCCCAGACCAATAAACCAATAAAAATAACAACGGCGTTCAGGCTCGACACGCGCGCCGTTAACACCGGGGTAAGTATGTTGCCCTGAATACTGGTAATGATCAGTGAGGTCAACGACACCGCAAGGGCCATATTGACCGAGCCGAACTGAACAAACGCTGCTGCCCCTGTGGCTAGGAAAATCAGAACAGGCCCCAGATAAGGAACGGCACTGGCCACACCGGCGAGCACACCCCACAGGCCGGCTTGTTCAAAGCCCAGAGCCATGAATGCCAGCCAGGTTATGATGCCTACAAATACCGCGCCGATTAACGTCACAAACAGGAAACGCCGCACCTGATGGTGGAAGTCTGCCATGATATGGGCCGCTTTGCGCATACGGCCAAACGACGGCCCGGCAATGCGCACAACTTTCAAACGGTAGAGCTTGCCTACGGCCAACAGGAAAAATACCAGCAGCAACACTGAAAGCACCTGCGAGAACAGCACCAGTGCAGCAGGTGAGCCCTGCATAATAAAATTGCGGAGATCGAAGGGCTCTTTTGCAATCCTCACCAATGTAGCGCGAGTCCGGGAGCTGTCTCTTTTATCGTCTGACGCGGTCGTTTCTTCAATTTTGATTGCGGCCTCCTGGGCCTTTTCGATAACGCTTTCTTCTTTTACAGGATTTCTCGCCTCTTCACGCTGAAAGCGCTCAACCGCTTGCGGAATTTTGTTTAAAAGATCCATCGCTTCATCTTTTAAAGGCACGCTTGCGGCTGCGCAAATGGCTATAACGACGGTGATCACCAACCCAGCGGCAAGAGTTCGCGGCAGTCGCAAACGTTCGAGCCCGGTTACCAGCGGGTCGAGCGCATAGCTGATCAGCACCGCCACCACTAAGGGCAATAAAATGGCTTGCGCCCAGTCGATAAAAAACAAAGTGGCGACGGTCGCCAGAATGACCAGTGATACGCTTCGAACGTTTACCGCCTGAATCATTCCATCGGAGTTGTTCAGAGGGTTCCCGTTGGTTTTATCGGATTCGTCAGAGCCTGTCTGTACTATCATATGAGCCTTTTCCTGGCGTGTTGGTCGAGTGCAATTGTCTCAGTTTAGTCAACACAGAAAAACACGCATATACATTTCGTTAATAGCCACCCTCCACTCAACCCTCCCGCAGCAGCAGGGCCGGGTTCAGCCGCAGCGCCCGCAGCGTTGGCAGCAGGCCTGCCAGCAGGGCAAGGGAGCTGACGGCGCCCGCCACCAGCGCGCCAAGCCACCACAGATCGCCTGCCGGCAGTTTTAGCAACATGCTGGCCAGTGGAAGGGCAATCAGCGCTCCGAGTGCGGTCGCGAACACGGTAGAAAGCAAGGTAAGTAACCCGGTTTCCAGCAGCATGGACTGCCGAATAGCCTGGTGCCTCGCGCCAAGGCAGTGAAGCAGGTTGGCCTCGTATAGCTGTCGTCTGCGGCTGACACTGACCACGCTGGACAGCACAAGAAGGCTCGCCGTCAGGCTGACCAAAGCAACGGTGGCAAGGCCGGCCGCTGCTTTGTTGAGCAGGTTACCGGCGGTCTCGAGCCAGTCGGCTGTGCGCAGGGTAATCACATTCGGGATGTTTCTGGCCAGCCACTGCTGTGACGTTTTTGCGGCCGGGTCGGTTTGGTAAACCACGCCTACATACCTGCCAATCAACTCGTCCAGCGCGCCATCTTGCAGAAGGCCTTCGAACCAGAATCGGGTTTGAAGGCCTTTTTGCTGGTACAGGGCTTTAATTTCGGCGGCAATTGTCTGGCCCTCAGCCTGAAACTCCACTCGGTCTCCTACTTTCAGCCCGAGCTGGTTGGCTTCACGATCTTCCATCGCCATGAAGGCGGGCTCACCCTCTGCTGCCGGCGACGACCACCAGCTGCCACTGACGAGCTCTAGATCTTCCGGGTTTCCTGACAGATAACTGAGCTTGTACTCATCACCCATGGCCTCGCGTCTGGCTTGCGAGTTGTCTGCCAGAACATCCGCGATTGGCTGGTTGTTGATCGCCGCCAGGCGGCCACGAACCAGTGGCAATAGTTCAATCTGACTGGCCGGATCAAGGGATTCGAGGCCAGACTTGAGCGGGTCAATCTGATCAAAAAAAACCTCATACAGGATCAGGGCAGGGGCTTCGGCCGGGATCGTGGATTCCAGCGCGCGAAGGAGGGTGCCCACAAGCAGGGTGCAAGCCACCACAAGAGTCAGCGCCGTACCCAGCGAGAGCAGGGTTGCCCGCAACGGTGAATCTGGCCTGTGCAAATTGGCCAGCGCCAGTCGGCGTGCAAAATTTCGACCAGCAAAGCCGCTGTCTTCCAAATCTCTGGCAGCGCGTTGCAGTCCCTTGATCAGACCTTCCAGTAAGCCCCAGAGCAGCACAACAGCCAGCAGAAACAGGAACCCGAGTTGCGGGGAGGGTAGCCAGAGAAGAGTGGCGGCAATGTAGGCCGCTAGCAGAAGATAACTCGCTATCCGCCAGCTGCGAGGCTCATGGCTGGCCGCCTGAACCCGGCCGCGGAACAGGCCTGCCGGCGACGCAGCAAGTGCTCTGGCCAGCGCCGGCAGTGCGAAAACGTAGGCCGTCAGCACCGCAAACAGCCAGCTCAGCAGCAATGGCACAAGCCAAAGAGCTACCCACTGGCCAGCATCAACAGAGCCGGGCAGCGCAAAGGCATCACCGGCCAGACCAATGGCTGCGGCAGACAGCGCCAACCCGATGGCGCCGCCGATGATGCCGGCCATGCTGCCCAGCAGGCCAATCTGAAGAAGATAAATGCCCACCAAAGGCCGGCGGCGCAAGCCCAGTGTTTGCAGTGTGGCGATGGTGCCAAGCTTTTCGTCCAGGTAGGCATGTATGCTGTTGGCGACACCCAGGCCGCCAATGAACAGCGTGGTAAAAGCGATCAGAATGAGCGCCGTTGCAATCTGGTCAAGCCTTTCGGACAGGCGTTCGCTGCGCTCGGCAAAGGTTGTGGTATCCCAGCGGGTATCGGGAAACGCCTGCTCGAATTCATCCAGCCAGACGTCCAGATTGCGATCGGTCTGCACCCGGTATTCGTAGTCAACGCGGCTGCCCGGCCGAATCAGCCCAGTTGCTTCTACCGCCGCTTCGGAAATCATGATCGGCAAGCCGCGCCAGTTGGCATTCAGGCTGCGATCCGGCTGCGCCTGAATCAGGCCGCTGATGCGAAAAGTTGCTGCGCCAATCTGAATCTGATCGCCAATGGACTGGCCCAGACGCTCAGCAAGCAAAGGATCAATGATGGCGCCCCAAAGATCATTCTTCTGTGAAGTTAGCTCTGCAAGTGGTTGATCCGGCATTAGTTGCAGCTTGCCGTAAAGCGGATAGGCGGCATCCGGAATCAGTATCTCGGCTCTGACGAAGCTTGCGCCGCCGTCTTCACCTTCACCTTCACCACTCGCTGCCCCGCTTACCATCGTATCGAGCTCTCGAACCAGCGAGAGGCTGCCGGTCGCACGAACCCATGCAAGCACTTCATCCGGCAGAGGTTCACTGGCTTCCAGTTCGACGTCGCCGCCCAGAAGCATGCGGGTATCCGCTAGCAGACTCTGCTCGATAACCCGGTAGAGACTAGCCGTGGCAGCCACCAGGGTAACGCCCAGTATGAGGCATGCCAGAAAAACCTTGAGCGCGGAGATGCGCGAGCGCAGGTCCGAGATCGCGAATTTCAGCATCCAGAAGGGTCTTGCGGAGGTTTCAGATTTCATAGAGGTGCCCACCGTCCATCCGAACCCTGTGCTGACATCGCTCCGCGACGCGCTCGTCGTGGGTCACCAGCACCAGCGTAGACTTGCTTTTCTTATGCAGGTCGAACAGCAACGAAAGCACTTTCTCGCCGGTTTCCTGGTCCAGATTGCCTGTAGGCTCGTCACCCAGCAGCAAACTCGGTTGATTCACCAGTGCCCTGGCAATCGCTACACGCTGCTGCTCGCCGCCAGACAGTTGCGCTGGATAGTGCTGCAATCGATGGCTCAGCCCAACGGCCTCCAGCATGGCAATAGCTTGTTCACGGGCGTGGGCTTGCCCGGCAATTTCAAGGGGCAGGCTGACGTTACCCAGCGCGCTGAGACCGGGCAGCAAATGAAATGACTGGAAAATAATGCCAAGGTGCTTGCTGCGCCAGTCGGCCAATGCATTTGAATCCATGTCACCAAGGCGCTGGCTGCCAATCAGAATCTCGCCCTTGTCTGGGCGCTCAAGACCAGAAAGCAGCAGAAGCAGGGAGGTTTTCCCGCTTCCGGATGGGCCAGTAATCGCCAGTGTTTCGCCGGGTGGAACCTTGAGTGATGCGTTATTGAGCACTGAGACAGCACCTGATTCTGTTGGATAGGTAAGGTAAATGCCGCTCATTTCGACGCTGGTGGACACTGAGGCTCCTTGTTTTGTGATTAGTGCGAATCTGATCTTTTCGTTATGTTACTCTATAACACTATGAAACCTGACAAACGTGAACTTAAACAAATAGAACGCCAGTTTGTCGTGGCGCTCACCGAAGCCTGCGAAGCTGCAAAAACTGAAGTACCCGGTTTTTGCTGGCTGACACACGATAGCGGCGCAAATCAGTTTCCGGCGGGCCTTCGCGTGACCTGGATTTTTGATACCCGGGCCAACCTTGAGCAAGCGCTTGTTGATGGCTTTAAACAGCATGCGCGTGCACAGACCTTGGCCGCGCTTGAACAAACCGGCCTGGACCCAGGCCTCATTTCCAATTGCCTGCAGTTCGACAGCGAGGAAGCCTGCACGAACTCCCAGAAGGGTAACTGGTTAGCGCGGCTGGCGCAGATACGGCGCATCAGACATTAAGAGCAGGCAACACTTGACGATCCGCAGGCTGGGAGCCCCCATGGCGAAGGAAATAGAAAACCCCTGCAACTCTGTCTGTCAATTGGACAGCGGCGTCTGCCGGGGTTGCGGCCGCACACGGGCGGAAATCAAAGCCTGGAAAGGAATGAAGCGGCCCGAGAAACAGACGTCGGCAAGAGCGGCGGGTCTGAGGCTGAAAAAACAGAAAACGAAGAATTGCTAAAGACCCAGCCCAGAACAACCTCTTTCAGTACCGGAACCACGCACGTTTAAGTTGATCAAGTAGTTACATTGTGTTATGTTATAACATAACAATTAAGGGGAAGTGACCGACTGTTGGGGTGCGCATTCCCTCAATGACTTGCTCCACACCCCCAGTCTTGCCAAACAGCGCAGAATGCAGGGAGTCAAACGATGACCGCGGATCTTCCCGATATCGCAAAAAACCAGGTGGGGCAGGGAGGTGCTCCGCTGGATTGGGTGGGGATGGAAAACATCAGCCTTCCTGTAGTGCTCAATGAAGCCAGTCAGGTGTCTTATACATCCGGCAGCGCATCGGTATTTGTAAATGTTCCATCGGGGCCGCTGGCTGTGAAAGGTATCCACATGTCGCGGCTTTACCAGCTACTCAATACCTCGTCGTCCAGTGCACTAACCCCGGGATTGCTTCGGAGCCTGTTGGCATCGGCCATTGCAAGCCATCAGGATTGTGGTTCCGAAAAGGCAAAAATCACTTACTCGTTCAACTTTCTGGCTCTGCGCGATGCGTTAGTCACTCCCGATAGTTCAGGATGGCAGAGTTACTTGGTCTCATTATCTGCTGAAAGAGATGACGATAGAAAGTGCGAGCAAATATGGCTATCGGTGAATATTACATACTCGTCAACTTGTCCGTGCTCAGCCGCACTGTCCCGGCAGGTTCTGCGGGATGCGTTCACCAACGATCACTTTGGAATGACACAGGTATCGGTGAATGATGTGGCTCTTTGGCTCGATCAAAATGGCAGCGTCGCAACACCCCACAGCCAACGGAGCATTGCCCGTGTATCCGTTCCGTTGGATATGGCGCGGCCAGATCGTCTTGGCCTCATCGATCTGATTGATCGTGCTGAAGCAGCGCTCTCAACGCCGGTGCAAACGCTGGTTAAACGAGCCGATGAGCAGGCATTTGCTCGGCTCAATGGCGCAAATCTGATGTACGTGGAGGATGCCGTTCGGCGGTTGTCAACAGCACTTACGCCACATTATAAGGAAGTTGGGGTCAAAGTACGCCACCTCGAAAGCCTGCATGCCCACGATGCGGTTGCTTCCATTAGCCCCGCTAGGGGCGGGTTGGCGCCATGACTGACGCGCCTGACATCTTCATTTTCAACACACTGAGTAAGCGCAAAGAGGCGTTGGTTACTGCCGAATCAGATCGAGTAACCCTCTATGTCTGCGGACCTACGGTCTACAACTATTCGCACCTCGGCAATGCCCGCCCGGCAGTGGTGTTCGATCTTCTGGTCAACCTCCTGAAAACCAGATACAGCGAAGTGGCCTATGCCCGGAATTTCACCGATATTGATGACAAGATAAACCATGCGGCCGCGGCGGAAGGGAGTTCAATTGACACTGTTGCAACGCGTTTTATCAATGCGTATCACCGGGATATGGACGCGCTGGGTGTGGCACGACCGCAATGGGAACCCCGGGTCACCCATCATATTCCCCAGATAATTGCGCTGATTGCCCGGCTTCTCAAAAAAGGGCATGCCTACAGTCACAAAGGGCACGTGTTGTTCAGTATTGTTTCCTACCCAGAGTACGGGCTTCTCTCTGGCCGAAATATGAATAGCGTGAGCGCCACTGTACCAGCGCACGACCGACACCTTGGAGAACACGATTAAACCATTCTGGGTCGAGTGGATCGAAGCGCGGATAGAGCAACGCAATATTGCGCTGAAAGCGGGGAATTATGAGTTGGCGGACATCATTCGGTCTGAATTACTGGCCCGGCACGTCCAGTTGGACGATACCCGGAGCGGAACAACATGGGAGGCGATTGCCCAGCCTTTCGCTATCTGAGAAGTGGTATAAAAATGGCAACATCCCAACTGGAGGTATCAAATGATTCGTAAGAATCCGAATGGTGATCTGCCGAGAATTCATCCGGATGCGTTTGTGGACCCTACGGCAATTATTTGTGGAAAAGTCATCATTGAAAAGAATGTATTTGTTGGCCCTTACGCTGTCATTCGTGCCGACGAATCCAACGACGATGGAGACATGGAACCCATTGTCATAAAAGAGGGTTCGAATATTCAAGATGGCGTTGTCATTCATTCAAAATCAGGTGCTTCGGTTACTATTGGCGTTGGCGCATCCATCGCGCACAGAGCAATCGTGCATGGGCCCTGTAGTGTCGGCGACGGCGTTTTCATTGGATTCAATTCCGTTTTGTTTAACTGCAGTGTGGGTGAGGGCAGCGCGATACGCCACAATGCCGTCGTTGACGGGGTAGCGTTGCCATCAGGCTTTTATGTTCCCTCAACCACGCGGATAGGCCCGCAAACAAACCTGGCTGAAATCCCTAGAATGTCGTCGGCGGCGTCTGCTTTTTCCGAGGATGTTGCGCAAACCAATCTCAAACTGGTTCGAGGATACAAGGCGATTCAAAATGAACTGTGATGAACAGGCGCTCCACTCAGAGCAAAAACAGGCACTGAAATTTGCCGACTTGCTCATCAAAAATGCCCAAGTAATGCTGCCCTGGGGGTGTGAGGAGCTCGATGTTGCCTGCATCGAAGGCCGCATTGTGGCCATTGGCGAATCTGCGTGGAAGGGACGGGGAACCATTGACGCATCGGGCCTGCACCTATTACCCGGCGTCATCGACTCACAGGTTCATTTCCGCCAACCCGGTCTAGAGCACAAAGAGACCATTGAAGCCGGTACACGGGGGGCGGTTTTGGGCGGTGTCACTGGCGTTTTTGAAATGCCCAACACCAACCCGTTGACGCTGACCCAGTCCGACCTTCAACAAAAACTGACGATTGCCGAGAACGACGCGTGGTGCAATTACGCATTTTACGTTGGTGGCTCGCCTAAAAACGTGCACCTGCTGGAGGCTTTGGAGCAGCAGGCAGGCTGTGCCGGTGTGAAAATATTCATGGGCAGCTCATTCGGTGACCTCCTCGCCGAAGACGACGAAGTTCTAGAGCGCATTCTTGCAAGCGGCAACCGCCGCGTCTCGATACACGCTGAAGACGAAGCCCGCCTGAGACAAAGACGCGCCCTCGCAGAGCAGAGTGGCGATGTGCGTGACCATCCGAACTGGCGGGATGTTGAAAGTGCCTTCCGTGCGACGCGGCGTATTGTCAGTATCGCCCGCAAAACCAATAGGCCCATTCACATTCTCCACATTTCCACCGAAGAAGAACTTGCGTTTCTCGCGGAGCACAAGGATATCGTAACGGTGGAGGCATTGCCCCAACACCTGACGATGGTCGCACCCGATTGCTATGAGCAGCTCGGTACGCTCGCACAGATGAATCCGCCCATACGATCCCTTCGACACAGGGACGCGCTCTGGCGCGGAATAAACAACGGCCTAATCGATGTCTTGGGCAGTGATCACGCCCCGCATACATGGCAAGAAAAGCAGCTTCCTTATCCCGATACACCCAGCGGTATGACCGGTGTACAAACTCTGCTTCCCGTAATGCTGAACCATGTGAACGAGGAAAGAACCAGCTTGTCGCGTATCGTTGATTTGCTTTGTAGCGGGCCCGCCCGTGTCTTTGGGATGGTTGGCAAAGGTCGTATTGCGGTTGGGAACGATGCTGATTTCACCATCGTAGATCTGCAGGCAACCCGAACGGTCAGGGATGAGGATATGGCCAGTATGTCAGGATGGAGCCCCTACGCTGGTGTTACGTTAACGGGGTGGCCTGAAATAACCATTATCTCTGGCAAGCCCGTTATGCGTTCCGGCCAGTTGATCGGTCAGCCTGGGGGCCGCCCCATCGTTTTTCGCAATGAATTACGAAACCGGGAGCCATCAGAACAGACAATAGGAGGTGTCCCTGGTGGCCGATGACGGGCAAAGTGGTACTGACAGATCTTTCTTCTCGGACCGCATCAGTATTGAACAAGTGGAGGAAGGGCATACTCTGGCTCCGAAGTTTGATTCATCGGGGCTCATCACGTGTGTGACGACCCATGCTGATTCCGGTGAGGTGCTCATGCTGGGGTACATGAACGAAGACGCATTGACTCGCACCATTGAGTCGGGAGAAGCGCATTACTGGAGCCGGTCAAGGCAACAACTCTGGCACAAAGGAGGCACCAGTGGACACATCCAGACTGTTGTCGAAATACGAATAGATGATGATCAGGATGCCTTATGGCTGCGAGTTCGGTTGCGAGGCAGGCAGGCTAGCTGCCACGTTGGTTACAGGTCTTGTTTTTACCGGACGATAAACTGGAACAAGGCGCAATCGGCCCCGACACTGAGCTTCATTGAAACTGGAAAAGTGTTTGATCCGTCAGAGATCTATGGCGACGCACCTAATCCCACCATTCTATAACGTTTTTCATCATGAACGTCGCAACCTTTTTATGCGAGCGTTTAATTGTAATGTTATAACGTATTAATAAAATAGTCAGGAGAGCTTAATGAATAAAGTTCCGGTTACAGTCCTCACCGGCTATCTCGGTGCTGGCAAAACAACACTGCTTAATCGCATCCTCTCGGAACAGCACGGCAAGCGCTACGCCGTGATTGTTAATGAATTTGGCGAGATTGGCATCGATAACGACCTGGTTGTTGGGGCGGACGAAGAAGTGTTCGAAATGAACAACGGCTGCATCTGCTGTACCGTCCGGGGCGATCTGATCCGAATTATTTCAGGTTTGATGAAACGCCTGAAAGGCTTTGACGCCATCATTCTTGAGACAACAGGAATTGCCGATCCGGCGCCGGTGGCGCAAACATTCTTCGTAGACGATGAGGTGAGGGCGAAAACGTCATTGGACGCCGTGGTAACGGTGGTTGATGCCAAGAACCTGCCAGCGCGACTGGCTGACAGTTCAGAGGCAGCCGAGCAGATAGCGTTTGCCGATGTCATCCTGCTTAATAAAGTCGACCTGGTGTCTGAGGAGGAACGTAAAGCACTTGAGAGTCGCATCCTGGGCATGAACCCCTATGCCCGAATTATTCCTAGCAACTACTGCGATGTGCCGCTTGACCAGATTCTCAATCTAGGAAGCTTTGATCTGGAAAGGATCGTCGCGCTGGAGCCCGGGTTTCTCACCGAAGATCACGACCACGAGCACGACGATACGATAAAAAGTATTTCACTGAAGAGCAACGTTCCCCTAGATTCGGACCGATTCGAATCCTGGATAATGGAGGTGCTGCGCACCCAGGGCGTGGATATTCTTCGGTGTAAAGGCATTCTGGATTTGGTCGGCATGGATCAGCGGTATGTTTTCCAGAGTGTTCATATGCTTGCTGATGGCACTGCCACACAGCCCTGGCGAGCTGACGAAAAGCGCGAAAGTCGCCTTGTGTTCATCGGCCGTGACCTTGATGAAACAGCCTTAACGGCAGGATTCAGCGCCTGTAAAGCAGGCACCGTCCATGGCTAAGGCACCGTCTCTGATTGAACGCCTCGGTCGGGTCTGGCAACTATCAGATCATGTGGTCGCTTGCCGTTTTGAGCGATCGGGTGCCCTGGCATTCGCACTGGGCGACGGCTCGCTAACCATCATTCCGCATGCGGATGGCGAACCACTGACAGTGCAGGCGCATGCAGGGGGCTGTCTGAGCCTGGCTGCGGCTCCGGGCGGTGGGTTTATCAGTGGCGGTGACGATGGACGGTTCCTGGCAATATCCGTGGCCGGAGAAGTGACGGAACTGGCCAACTACCCCGGTCGTTGGCTAGACAATGTGAGCAGTCATCCGGCCGGCGTCATTGCCTGCTCCGAAGGCAAGCGTTTACATCTGACCCGTATCGGCAAACCCACGATCAGTTTCGAGTATCCCAGCACCGTAGGCGGTTTTTGTTTTTCCCCGGATGGCAAGCGAGTCGCCGTGGCTCATTATGGTGGCGTGAGTATACGCGCCGTTAACGACCAACACTCCGGAGTGCTGGCGTTGAAGTGGGCAGGCTCGCACCTGGACGTGACCTGGAGCCCGGATTCAAGATTTATCCTATCGGCAATGCAGGAGAACTGCATTCGAGGTTGGCGCCTTAAGGACAAACAGGACTTTCACATGAGCGGATATGCCAGCAAGGTAAAATCCTGGGCCTGGGTGGCTGGCGGGCGTTACCTGGCAACCAGTGGCGCCGATGTTATCCCGTGCTGGCCGTTTAGCGGTCGCAAAGGCCCCTTGGGCAAAGCGCCTGTCTCCTTGGGTTATGCCGAATCCGGACGGGTCACGGCCGTTGCTGCGGCACCCGACTATCCATTGGTGGCTGCAGGTTACGATGACGGGCTCGTGCTAGTTACCCAACTGGCTGATGGTGATGACAATGAGCAGGCTGCAGTCATCAAGCCGGCCGGGGGTGGCGGCGTTACCGATATCGCCTGGGCGCTCGACGGGAAATATCTCGCGGTAGCAACGGAGCAGGGGTTTGCCGGTATTCTGCCAACAGCCGCTTAATATTTGCCAGCTCGGTCCCCGAAAAGTGGTGTGAAAATTGCTTGATCAAAGAGTGTCAGTATGAAAATCACCAAAGCAGTGCCAACTAATATCATCACCGGATTCCTCGGGGTGGGTAAAACCACTGCCATTTTGCACCTGCTGGCCAATAAGCCCGCCAATGAGCGTTGGGCGGTATTGGTCAATGAGTTCGGCGAAATAGGTATCGACGGCGGTTTGATGGCTGGAGGCCAGGGGGCTCAAACCGGCGTTTTTATCCGCGAGGTACCCGGGGGCTGCATGTGTTGCGTTTCAGGTTTGCCCATGCAAATGGCGTTGAACAGATTATTGATGGCCGCAAATCCAGACCGGTTGCTCATCGAACCGACGGGGTTAGGGCACCCTCAGGAAGTGATTGAGTCGCTGAACCAGCCGCATTACGCCACCGTTATTGACTTGAGAGCGACGCTGACCTTGGTTGATCCTCGACGCATACGAGATTCGCGTTATACCCAGAACGCCACATTCATTCAGCAAATTGCAGTAGCCGATGTACTCGTGGCGAATAAGTCCGATCAGTGTACGGATGACGACTTTTCTTCCCTGAATGCTTACCTGGTGGAAAAAGCCAGTCACGAAAAGCCGTTGTATCGCGTGAGTTTCGGGGAGATCCCGTTCGCGGCTCTTTTGGTCCCTTCTGCCCACACAACGCCTAAGCCTGACCCGTCCAGGCGCTTCACGATGCCCGCATTATCACAAAACGCCTTTGGGCAACCTGAATCCACAGAGCGTTCAGATCACAAGCCATTGCCTGAGGGTGATTACATTAAAATCAAAAAACACGCTGACGGTTTCACGTCGGTTGGCTGGCGTTTTCACGCCAGCATTCTGTTTGATAGAGGCCGGCTGTTTGAGCTCTTTTCCGGTCTCACCCTTCAAAGGGTTAAAGCCATATTCATTACGCCAGACGGTGTTTTTGGCTATAACTTCAGTGATCAGGCGTTAACTGAGGTGGAGTTGGACGAGGCACAGGAGAGTTGCATCGAAGGCATCGACAATGACGTGACGGTTTTTGAAGGTTTTGAAGCGGGCCTTCTGGCCTGTAAGGCCCGCGTCAGTTGATGTCTTGACGCTCCTCATCTTTTTCAGTGGTTCGAGTGGATTGCGGCGACCTAATTGCCAAAACAAGATCGGAGCTGATTCGAGACTGCATGGACACCATTTGTTTGCTGACTTGTGCTTTAAAGGAGGCAAGTTCGATATCAGGCACTTTGGCGGCAGTCGGGATATCCGCGGTCAACGGATTAACGGGTTGGCCGTCCACATGAAATTCGAAATGCAGGTGGGGCCCCGTTGAGCGTCCCGAATTTCCGGTAAGCGCTATTTTTTGGCCCCGCTTTATTCTTTGACCTCGTTTGACCAAAACTTTGCTCAAGTGGAGGTAGCGTGTTTCAAAGGTCCCACTGTGATTGATATCAATATATCGCCCGGCAAAGGGGTGATTGCCAACACGCGAGACGACGCCGTCGCCGGTACTTACAATGGATGTGCCGAAAGGTGCTGCGAGATCGACACCGTTATGGGGTGATCGTCTGCCGGTAATCGGATGGAGACGATCAGGACTGAACGGGGAACTTATTCTGAAGCGTTTTTCGGTTGGCCAACGTAAAAATGCCAGCAAAACGCTTTCGCCGGTCGCGTTATAGTAGTTGCCATCGTCGAAGAGAAACGCGTTATAGGCTTTAGGTCCGCGAAGCAGGGATACCGCTTCAATTCGTTGGCGGCCCGTTGGCGTATCGTGAGTCATCTCGCGACCCGTGATAACAGTGAATGTATCGCCTGATCTGAGATCTCGCCGAAAATCGATTTTGCTTTTCAGAAGCTGAGCCACTTCGGCCACCTCGGCTTTACTCAGTCCCGACTTGACGGCGGAGGCATAAAAGCTGCCATTAACGGCCCCTCGGGTAATGGCTGATTGCCAGTGCGTCTCGGATTGCTGTTTGCGGGCGACAAATGCGCCATCGTCCTGGCGGGCAAAGGTAATGGTTCTGGCCGCATCAATGCGCAGTGTTAATGCCTTAAGCGCCCGGTTCCTGTCGTACTTGAACGTAACCCGTTTTCCAGGTTTCAGTGTTTCAAGAGACAGATACTCGACGTCAGCTTCAAGAACCTGGTGCAGCACAGACGCAGGAATACCTTTTAACTCGAAAATGTCACTTAGGGTATCCCCCTTTTTGATCTCATAACCCTGTGTTTCAGTCTCATTGGTAGGCGGAGAGGGCAGGTGTGCGGGTTCAGGCACAAGGGCTAAATGCCCATTCGGCTGAGCATTCAGGGAGCGGGGATTGTCCAGTTGGATTGATACGGCGCCGGAATGCTTTGGTGAAGCGAAAATAGCGACGACAACGAAAATGATCGCCAATGACAATAGGATTTTGTGGGTAAGTGTAAAAAAGTGTCGAAATAACATGGTTGCGAACTGTCTCCCCGAGCTGCCCAGAATCGCCGTTCAGGCATGAGTTTTTTGTGGCCGGATGAAGTACCGGAAAGCGCTGGATACACCGAAAAGAATAGCAACAATACAGACAATTGTTGGGCCTGTCGGGGTGTCCATAACGTAAGACACCTGCAATCCGGCCAGTGAGGCACCGCACCCGATAATCGCTGCAATAATGGCCATGGTTTCTGGCGTTCTGCTGAAGGGGCGAGCTGTCGCTGCCGGTATGATCAGCATGGCGGCAATCAGCAATACTCCCACTACTTTAATGGCCACAGCCACAACGACCGCCAACGATAAGGTAAGAATCATGTTCTCTCGCTTGGGTGAAATGCCACTTGCGCAAGCGAGTTCAGGGTTAACGGTTGATGTAAGCAGAGCCGACCAGCGCCAACCAACCAGTGTGAGAACAAGGGCTGCGCCACCCCAAATCACACCAAGGTCAAGGGTGCCCACAGAAAGAATATCACCAAACAGATAGGCCATAAGGTCGATGCGAATACCCGACAGAAAGGACACTGCCACCAGACCAAAAGCCAACGAAGAGTGCGATAAGACACCAAGCAGGGTGTCCATGGCGTAACCGCGCTCACTCAGAGTTGCAATGGCCAGAGCCATTAGCAGCGATACCACCAGGACTCCTGCAAATATTGGCATGGATAACGTAAGTGACAACGCTACCCCCAGAATGGCGGCATGTGCGGTTGCATCGCCGAAAAAAGCCATACGTCGCCAAACAATAAAGCAGCCAAGCGGCGCCGCGGCGATTGCGACACCGAGGCCGGCAAGGGAAGCGCGGAACATAAAGTCATCGAACATTAAACAGCTTCCTCGTGCCGGGGAGTCGCATGGTCATGGTGGTCGTGGTCGTGGTCGTGGTGATGGTAACTAGCGAACATTTCCGCATTATCGAGGCCAAATAATAATCGATATTCGGGGGCGACCTTGACAACCTCAGGCGCGCCTTCGCAACAAATACTGCCGTTCAGGCAGATAACCCGATCCGATGTTCGCATCACAGTGTGCAGCTCATGGCTGACCATCAGGATGGCGCAACCCAGTTCCTGCCGCACCCGCTCAATCTGCCGGTAAAAGTCTGCTGAGCCAGAATGATCCAGCCCTTGGGTGGCCTCATCCAACAAAAGCAGATCGGGTTTCTCTATGAGGGCCCGGGCCAGCAAAACGCGCTGGAACTGCCCTCCGGACAGGGTGCTTAACTGTTGTTTGCCAAGTCCGGACAACCCCGCTTGCTGGAGAGCAGCCTCCATGTTGTCCTTTTGCTGGCGCTTGGGAAGCGATAGAAACCGATAAACCGTCATTGGGAGTGTTTCATCAATATTGAGGCGCTGTGGAACGTAGCCGATGATCTGTTTACTGATCATTTCAACCTGACCGGAGGTCAGTGGCTGGGCGCCGATAATTGCGCGCAGAAGCGTCGATTTTCCTGACCCGTTCGGGCCGACAATCGTCACAATTTCGCCCCGCTCTATATGGATATTAATGTCTTTTAGCACACTGTTTCCGCCAAAACTGACGGACAGGTTTTTGGTGGCAAGGACTCTCATTTGTTTTCCCATCGAAAGCAGGTCTCACACATCCGCACAGGTCTGGAGCATTTTTCAGCTTTCACAACATAAACCTCTTTCCTAGTTAATGGCAATGTTATAACATAACGTTTAAGCAATAAAGCTTCCATGACGAAAAGGCTGAAAAAGAATGAGAAAGCGCCAAAAATTAATGGCTACTGCGTTTATAGCGACCTTGCCGTTTAGTGCAAATGCTGTTCCCAATGTAGCGACCGATGTTACACCCATTCACTCACTGGTGTCGCAAGTCATGGCGGGAGTAGGCAAGCCGGATCTGCTTGTTCAGTCTGGCGCTTCGCCGCATAACTATTCGCTCAGCCCGTCGGAAGCTCAAGCATTACAGGAAGCGGACCTCGTGTTCTGGGTGGGTGAGGGCTTGACACCCTGGCTGGAAAGGTCTCTGGATAACCTGTCTCCCGATTCAAGGAAAGTCGAGTTGCTGGAGGTGGTGGGCACAACAACCTATGCCTTCAGAGAAGGAGCTACGTTCGACGCTCATGATGACAGCGATCATGACAAGGAAAAAGAGGATGGGCACGACGCTCATGATGACCTCCATCATGATGAGAAGACAGAGGATGATCATAATGAAGGCGATCATCATGAACACAGCGGTACGGACCCGCATGCGTGGTTAGATCCCGCCAACGGAAAGGTCTGGCTTGATGTGATAGCAGCGGCTCTGGCAGAAAAAGATCCTGAAAATGCTGCCCAGTATCTTGAAAATGCAGCGACGGGAAAAGCTGACATTGATGCCGCAGTCAGTCGTATTGAAATCACCATAGCTCAGCTCAAAAATAAACAATTCATTGTTTTTCATGATGCTTACCAATACTTTGAAAAACGCTTTGGCATTCCGGCAGCAGGGGCGATCTCGATCGGGGATGCATCAAAACCAAGCCCAGCCCGGATTGCAGA
Source organism: Marinobacter sp. LV10R520-4 (assembly GCF_002563815.1). Classification (NCBI taxonomy): domain Bacteria; kingdom Pseudomonadati; phylum Pseudomonadota; class Gammaproteobacteria; order Pseudomonadales; family Marinobacteraceae; genus Marinobacter; species Marinobacter sp. LV10R520-4. Next base: position 3,685,580 of record NZ_PDJM01000001.1, read on the forward strand.
AATCAGGAAAGTTGTGACGGATTTAAACGTAAGCTGTGTGTTCACTGAGCCGCAATACAACCCAGGTATCGTTAAAGCGGTTTTTGGCGGAACGGGTGTTAATACGTCTGGAGTTATTGACCCATTAGGATCAGGCCTGGTTACCGGCGCCAACCTGTACCCTGACTTATTGATCGAGATCGCTGACGGCCTCCAATCATGCCTTGGAGAAAAGTAGGGGGTTACGAACCCTCAACTTGTCTCATACTTTCCGCTCGCGGCCTTCAAACCGCTTGCGGGCCTGATCCGAGTTAACGTAAACCGACTCGGTAAAAGCCGCGCTGGCATGGCCGAGTTCTTCGCTGATGTGGCGAATATCCGCGCCGGATTCGATGGCTTGGCTGGCGCCGGTGTGGCGCAGGTAGTGAGTTTCTGACCTTATAGCTTCAAGCTGTCGGGCTTCGTCGACAAAACCGGCTTCCTCCATGCGCGCAACAGCGAACATAACGGCCTGCTCGTAAATGCGTTGAACCTGACGTTTGCCCAGTGCTGCGCCATGGGTTGAAGGTAGAACAGGGTGGTGATCGCCCGGGTCTGGCATAGGCGATGGCAGGCCCAAGTAGGCGCGCCAACGTTTTAAGTAGGGCAGGTAGGCATCTGGCAGGGTGACCGAACGGGCTTTATCACCTTTACCAAACACAAAATACGACCAATATTGCTCGCCTTGAATGACCTTTCTGCGAAAATCACCAAAAACCGGAATCCGTTCTGCGCCATCCTCTAGCGGACGCGGCGCCAACTCGCCAACCCGAAGAAACAACGATTTCATGGTTACGATCACAAACAAATGTCGTTCACATTTTGGGTTTTGATCTGCTTCGGTAACCAAGGTCTCTAGCAACCAGGACCACTGCCAATCGGTTAGCCGGCGCACAGCGACTTCGAGATCTTTGGCCAGTTGCGGTTTGGCGCGACGATCACGGCGGCGTAGATCGTTAAGCGGGTCTGTTAGCAGATATTGTTGGTAAACCAGATATTTAAAGAAGGTTTGTAAAGCAGTTCGGCTGGCGTTCAGGCTGGCTTGGCTGGCATTGTAAACGGCGTTTTCATCACTGGAGCGCAACGCGAACGGACGCCATTGCGGGTTTGGTAGGCGTAAACCGTTGGCATGGGTGAAAGCCGAAAATACGCCGCGGGCGATCCAGCTACGTGGTGGGTTCTTCAGGGTCTTGAAATACGCGGTTACAACATCAGCGTCGGTTTGCACCAGCGTGCGTTTGGTGGTTACCCAAAGATAATTCAAAAAACGCTGAACCTCACCGCGGAAGCGTGAAAAGGTTCCAGGCACATCGGCATATTTCATCAGAAATTGGCGACTGATTTCGTAATCATCGCGCAGTATGATCAAGGGCTGCGGTAAAGACGCCAAAAATGTCGGTATGGATGGGTGGCAATGAAAGTCGGAAAGATCTTCCAGGTAGTTTGCAGTATCGAACAGCGGCTGGCCGCTAAATGAAGTTGACACGTTAATCCTTTTAACCCTTGATTCAGTAGACAACCGCAGAAAGTACAAAATTTCTGAAACCACAAATCAACAGCTTGGGCTCGTAATTCCACGCAAAGTACTAAAGAGACTTAATGTGAATTCTAGTATACGGGATCCGTTTGAGTTTCCACACAAAGTACTGAATTCGTCGTATAGATTGTGAAATAAGCGGCGATAGCTTTTGGATGCAAACTTCACTCAGTTAACTAATATTTGCGAAGGCGTGGCGCGGAGGATTCGCTGGCTGAGCGATGGTTTTGACCATAAAGCGCGCCATTCACAATCGAATCACTCAGGGCTGAAACAAGCTCATATTGCTGCTGTCCCCGCGGCTATCATTCCATTTTTCGATAACATCCAGATCACTATAAAGGCTTCGCCCATACTGCGTTTCTGACTTAGGGCAGCACTTAAGAGCTGGCTTCTGAAAGTGCGCTATAGGTTCAGCTAAGACTTAGATGACGAATTGGCGCAAAAGGGACAACCGAAAGGGGTAATGACGCCTAAGCTCATATCGAATGATTTTTGAGATGAAAAGCGAATCGACGAAAAGTCAGGCGGTGATCGGACCTAATCTAGAATTGGCAAAAATGCTAAGAACAGTATTTTCCGGCCTGATGTGTTCTCATCGGCTATTTATTGTCGGAGCGTTATCCAAATATGATTAAGCCATCGCGCACGCCGTCAGAAACGGTCTTGCTTAACAGCCTAAGCCGTGTATTTGGAATGCGCTTGGGTGAAGACCAGACGACGCCAGGCGCAGTGCTAGTGAGTGACTTGGCCCGTCTATTCAGCATGCACAGCATAGACGCTGAGGCTGTATTAGAAAGGCATGACCAACCTTGGGCCCATGTCTACCTAATTCAGCACGGGGTGGTGCGTATGTTCCGCCAAACCGTGGGTGGCAAGGTGGCCATTCATCACTTTTTCTCGGAAGGCGATATCATTTGGCCGGTATTCGGTCGCAGCCGCACAATGCGCAATACGCTATGCTTGAAAAGCAGCACGCCGGTTACGGCATGGGTGGCAGATTTCGCTGCATTCCGTTCAGCGATACAAAGTCACGGCGCGGTACAATGGCCGAAATTTGCTTTAGCGTTGACAGAAGAACTGGCCGAGTTGGCCAGCATGCGCGAGTTCCGCAAACACACCATGCCTGCCAACGAACGCTATTCGTTGGTGCAGGAAGAGTACCCAGAACTGACGAAGCTAGTGCCAGACAACCAATTAGCGGCCTGGCTTGGTGTTGTGCCCGCTACTTTTTCGCGCTTGAAAAGAGCAGCGTCTAACCGCCAAAAAAACGGCTGACGCCGACCATCACAACTGATTCAGAAAGCCCACACCATTACCATCAACAGCGCCCATGCCAAAAACGACGCTGCCATTATTGTGTAGGTTGCAGACATAGCCTCCACGTCGGTATCTGGGCGATGGCTTAAAGCTCGCAAGCCTTGGTAAATCAGTGTGCATGACAGCCCCATCGCAATAAGCACAACGACAACGCTAAATGCTAGAGAGGGGACTAGCAACGCCAGCGACGACAGCCATAGCGGCACGGGAGCAATCGCAGCTAACAAATAGGCGTCTTCGTAACTGATAGCCAGATCCTTACCCGCAACAACCGAGTGAATCAGCCAACCCATCACAAAAAACGTCAGCAGCTCGGCCAGAAACAGAATAGTGGTAATAAAGCGCCATTCTTTGCCGGCGAAACCAGCCATAAAGTGCTCGCCGTAATGCGTGCCGGCGTAATACAACAGAATCGGTGGCAGTAAAGACAGGGGTAAAACAAGGGCCCAGGCAATCAACGGAATGGATATCTGTCGGCGCTGCAATTCGGGCCAAGCGCCTTCACTGTGAAAGGGTAATTGCAAAAGCATGGTCAGGTTCATGACGTTTCTCCGGATTCTAGCATTACGTAGATGATGCATCTGACATACATTTAGATCCCAAAACCGACTGTCAGCAAGAAACTGGAGTGACCTAGATCAAGTCACTTATCTGAAAAGCCATTTCAATTCAGTTCCTAGGCCGCCCGCGCGGCGGCTCAGCATGACACCGGCGAAAGCGACAGTTCTGGGGCCACGCTCTGCATGGCAGTCGTCGAGTGAAAAACCAGTCGGCGGAGGCTTACTCGAACCCACGTCCTTCACCCGTTTCTTCGTGAGTGACGCCGTCCCGAATGTGGTAAATACGCTTGAACGTAGGAATGATTTTTTCGTCGTGGGTGACAACGATGATAGCCGTTTGGAACTTGCGTGCCATTTCGTTGAGGATCTTGATGACAGCCATGGCGCGCGGACTGTCAAGGGCGGCAGTTGGTTCGTCGGCCAGTATCACCGGCGGCTGGTTGACCAGCCCGCGTGCGATCGCTACCCGCTGTTGTTCGCCACCCGAAAGCTTCGATGGCATGGCGCGGGCTCGATGTTGCACGTCCAGCGCTGTGAGTAATTCCAGCGCCTTCGCACGCGCCTCGCCATTGGGTACACCTCTTAACATCGGCAGCAATGCCACGTTGTCAGTAACATCCAGAAACGGAATCAAATACGGTGCTTGAAACACATAACCGATTTTGTCACGGCGCAGAGCACGCAAATCCTGAACCTTCCAGCCATCGTCAAAAATGACCTGATCACCCAGAGTCATGCGTCCCGCCGTCGGGCTGATGACCGCACCCAGACATTTCAGCAAGGTACTCTTGCCGGAGCCGGAAGGCCCAATGAGGCCGACAACTTCTCCCGGAGCAACATGCATATCCACATGCTTTAACGCATCAACGGCGGTATCGCCCTTGCCATAACGCTTGCTCAACCCTTCAATACGGATGCCTTTTTCGCTCATTTTGTCACCCAATCGCTTCGGCCGGATCAACCTTCAGTGCTGCATAGATGGCGATAACGCTCGACAATACGCAGATCAACACAACCGCAATAAACCCGAATATCGAATCAAGGGGTTCAAGCAAGACATACTTGGGAAATATCGGCGCCATAAACAAGGTGGCGACAATTTTTCCCACCACGAACCCGATAACCCCGAGCGCAATCGCCTGCTGCAGAATCATTCCGGCGATGGTGCGGTTGCGGGTGCCGATCAGTTTGAGTACGGCGATCTCGCGGATTTTTCCGAGTGTCAGTGTGTAGATAATAAAAGCCACGATAGCCGCACTGACCATCGATAGAATCACCAGAAACATACCGATCTGTTTTGCGGAGGTGGCGATCAATTTGCCTACAAGGATCTCTTCCATCTGCGCGCGGGTGTAAACCGTTAGCCGCTTCCAGCGGCGGATCGATTCGGCCACATCGTCATGGCTATAGCCGTCTTCGATCTGGACTAGAACCGCGTTTACATAGGTGTTGGTGGTTTGCAAATCGATAACGGCGCCAAGTAAATCCGGACTACCAGGCTTGTTAAATGCAGGGTTGGCCTCAGTTCGACGCCGGCTTTGCAGAATGGCGTCGTTGTCTTTCAGAAACTGTGCTTCTTGCGCATCCTTTAGCGGAATAAAAATCATGGGGTCGCCGCCAGACGAGACCATGCGACGGGTGAGGCCGACAACGGTGTAGTGGTTACGGCGTATCTGCAGGCGATCACCAAGCTCAAAACCGCTTGCGATATCGGCGACGGCTTCGTAATGGCTACGAGTGATCTGACGACCCGCAACAAGATACGGCGGCCAGCCTGGGGTACCGGGCTCGCCAGCCGTTATGCCGGCGATCATTGCCCGCACATCGCGCTCACCTTGGCGTACCTGCATGGTCAGGTAAGTAACATTGGCTGTTCGTGCCACACCGGGCATACCACGGATACCGCGCCAGGTATCCTGATAGATACTCGACGGTTCTGCATAAGGGCCCAGGGTATCCTTTTGCACCACCCAAAGATCTGCACTGCTGTTATCCAGCAACACTTTGGCGTCGTCGATCATGCCACGGTAGATTCCGGCCATAGACAGTGTCACACCGATCAGCAGACCAAGGCCCACCCCGGTAAAAACGAACTTTCCCCACGCCTGAAGAATGTCGCGACCGGCCAAGCTAATCATTTGGACACCCCTGGAATGCGGTCAACCACCTCGATGCGACTGCGCGAGGTCAGCGCTTGTTCGCTGTAGAGCACAATTTGGTCTCCTTCTTTAATTCCCTTCCGGACTTGAACAGAGCCATCCAGGTCTGTAACACCCAAGGTGACCGGAGTTAAACGCAACTCATCATCCACGATTTGCCAAACGCCGACGCTATTGCCGTCGCGTCGAATCGCAGCGTTGGAAATGGTCGGCGCGACGGGAAGGGCAGGGAGATCAACCGTGACTTCGGCTAACTCGCCTAACGGCGGCAAAGGCTGGGGGAGTTCATCAAAGACCACTTTCGCGAGCATTTCCTCGGTTACCGCATCGGCTTTTAATTCAACGCGCAACACACCGCCGCTCAGCGTTTGGCCGCTACGTGAACGCAAAACAATGCGTGCGGGTAGATCTTTGGCCAGCCCCGCTGCGCTAATCTGATCGAAGCGCACATTGACCCAAACACTTTCGGGATCGATGAGTTCCAGTACAGCCTGGCCGGCAACTACCGTGGTGCCTGGCTCGGTGTCCCGAGAGGCGACCACACCATCGTGCGGTGCGATCAGCTGTAGATTTTTTTGCTGCGTCACCAGAGCCTCTTGATCTGACCGAATACGAGCGAGGTTTTCGTAAGCAGCGGAAAGGCTGGCGGCGGCTATCGCCAGTTCCTGTTGTTTGGTGTTAAGAGTTTCATCGCTGGTTGATCCCGCAGCGAACAATCGTTTATATCGACCCACCTGGGTCTGCGCATAGGTTTGCCGGGCCTGGGCCTCGCGCAACGCGGCTTTGGCTCCTCTAAAGGCCGCTTGTTGCGAGCGCAGCCGGTCATCCAGATCGACCGGGTCCATCTCGCCGAGCACTTGACCAGCCGTTACTTGGTCGCCTACATGCACCTCAAGGTTTTTGACGCGCCCGGCGAACGTTGGCCCGATTTTGTAGGTGTAGCGCGCCTCAACTGTGCCTATACCGAACAGCGCCGGCGTAATCGCACGCGATTCCACGGTCATCACCGTTACAGCAACCGGTGCCAGTGGACCAGAGCGCAATCCGACGTAAACGAAGAGTGCAAGCAATGGAACGATAACGGCTAGCAGGGCCAAGGTACGGCCCTGAATAGGTAGGTGTTTCATAAATCAGTCCCGATACCGCGCCGATAAATTGCAAACACTCGTGGCGCATCGTGGCGTATGCGTTGCACATCGCCAGTCAGCAGCGATTGCATAACCAGGCCCTGAATCGTGCCTATAAAAAGCGTGCTCGCCGCTTCGCTGTCTAAAGAGGAACTCAATTCACCATTCGATTTACCCTTCTCAATAAGATGATTCAAGCGTTCGCCATAGCGTTGGATCAAGGTTTGCACCATACGCTTGGCAGGAGTTGACTCTGCTCTTTGAAGCTCGCCAAACAGCATCCTGGGCACGCCAGGATGTTCGGCCACGAATTCGACATGAGTCATGAAAATCGCCTCCATTGCGGCCAAAGGCGAATCGATTCCGTGTACAGAGCGGTCGATTCGATTCAGCAGACGCTCTGCCACCCATTCCATCACCGACTGCCAGATGGCTTCCTTGTTCGGGAAATGTCGAAACAGCGCGCCTTGGGTTAGATTCATGTGCTTGGCGATAGCAGCGGTTGTTATCTCGACAGGATTCTGTAACGCGGCGAGCTGAATTACAGACTCGACGGTCGCGAGCCGGCGTGCGTCGGCCGAAAGTTTTTTTGGGCGCTCATTCATTGTGGCCTCCAGATAAGAAAGAAAGTAATTAATTACTATCTTATCTGGAGGCCTTGAAACAAGCTATACAAACTTTAATTTAAGGCTGTGTAGGTCTGGATTTCAGGCCGGCGCCATGAATCGTCTTGATGGTGGTTATTTTCGTCATAAACACAGTCTTTTAGCTCAGCGCAGAGCGCATCCAGGCGCTTTACAATCCTTATTTTTTTCCAATAATCATCGGTAAATAATTGAAACCGCCGGTTGGGAAAACGGCACGTTCAGGTAGTTCATTGGGCGCGAATTCCAGGGTATCGATACCGCGAAGAAATTCCTCAATCAAAATCCTGAGTTCCATCCTGGCCAGAGGTGCACCAGGGCAAATATGAATACCTGCACCATAAAGCAAATTCTGGCCACGGTTCTTCTCGGGATAAAAACCATCCGGATCGCCGAATACTCCTTCGTCACGATTGGCGGATGCCCACAGAACGGTGACTTTCTCGCCGGCGGGAGTCTTTCTAGAGGCTGTTGACAATTCACATCGGCAGCCAGAGAAATGCGCAAGCTAATGACACGAATCTCTCATAATGACGAGTCAGTTTGTCACATCGGGTGGCGACGGCCCGATAATGCTTGAGTCTGGCAAACGCATTCTCGACCAGGTGTCTGAGCTTATACAAATGCCAGTCGAGCCCCCTGTTTCCCTTATCGAGTTTTTCCTTCTGGGGATAATAACGCTCATTTCGAGGGCTTCTGCCTTGTCACGTATTATCTGGCTGTCGTAGCCACCAGCGGCTCCGGCACTGTGCTGGTGTGCTTTCACATAACTGCCATCAATGAAGACCCATTCCAGATCGGAGTCTGTTTTCAGCACGTCAAAGAGCTTTTTCCAGATGCCTTTTTTCGACCAGTAATTGAACGCTTTGTAGACAGAATTCCATTTGCCGAAAGGGTCTGGCAGATCTCTCCAGGGCACACCGGTCCGCATTCTGAACAGAATGCCTTCGACTGTTTTGCGCAAACCTGCCTTGTTATACAGACTGAATTGAAGCAATATTTCTCTTAGCCTGGACCACAGCTTCTCTGTGAGCATGTATCTGGGCATTGCGGGCTCGTATGATTGTTGTTTCGGAACTTCATTATACGAACTTGCTCTTATCTTTCAAAGGCTTACGAGCAATTTTCAACAGATCCTAGGGTTTCGATGTTTCTTATTGTCTGTGAAGCCGTATCCCGGGCCCAAGTGATAGACCAAATCTGCGATCGCACGACTGTCCAAATTCAACCCCCTTTCATTAGGTTTTGAAAGTCGCGTTTTTAAACTATCTTGACAATATTATAGTTTCGGAACGATACTATAATCCTGCCGTATTGGTGAAGGTCATTAGGCCTTGGTAACCCTTGGGAGGACAAAATGCTGACAGCGAATAATCTAAGAGACTACATCATGAATGGCCTGACCTGCGATCATGTGGAAGTGCAGGGCGATGACGGTCAGCACTTCGAAGCAGTCATCGTGAGCCAGCAATTTGCCGGCAAAAATAAGATACAGCAGCATCAACTGGTTTATCTGGCACTCGGAGATCGGATGGGCTCGGAGATTCATGCGCTGGCAATGCGCACTTTTACGCCCCAAACCTGGGCGCAACCAGGCACCAAATAGCTTCGGAGAAATCAGAAATGAACGTACAGGAAAAAATTCTCAGTCAGGTCACAGCTGATACCGTTGTGCTCTATATGAAAGGCAAGCCCCAGTCTCCGCTGTGTGGTTTTTCTGCTACGACTGTGCAGGTATTAAATGCCTGCGGCGTGCAGGATTTTGCTGCTGTCGATGTGCTAGCCGATCCGGAAATCCGCGATGGTATCAAGGTATACAGCAACTGGCCGACCATTCCTCAGCTCTACATCAAGGGCGAGTTTGTCGGTGGTGCCGATATTGTGCGTGAAATGTATGAGCAAGGTGAACTGCAGAAATTGCTCCAATCAGCGCTGGCTTGATGACATTGAAACCGGTGAGGGGCGGGATCCCAACGATGCAAAGCTTGACTGCACCAGAACTGGCCGCATGGATCGAGAATGCGGCGCGCCCGAACCCCGTATTACTCGACGTACGTGAGCCGTGGGAATTTCAGATCTGTCATATTAGCGGTGCGTTGACGATGCCTATGAATACCATCCTTGACAAGTTCTCCGAACTGGACGCGGAGCATTCGATTGTCTGCATCTGCCACCACGGCGTGCGTAGTATGCAAGTCGGGTTGTTTTTAAAAAAGCATGGTATTAGCCACGTTAGCAACCTTACAGGTGGCGTTCATGCCTGGGCTCTGCAAGTCGACGGCACGATGCCGACCTATTGAGCTTCAGGTTTATCGACTTTCGCAAAAATGATGGTAGGCAATAAGCGTATGAATTGGGATTGGTTGTTATTTTGGCGGCAGAGATCAAAGCCACGTTCTCCCCCGTTAATTGAAAACACAAGGAACTTAACCATGCAGACCACTGACCGTAATCAATCTCACGCGCCTGACGCGTCATCCGGCTCGGCCGATAACTCGGATAAGCTGCCGGGGATACGCCATATCATTGCCGTCGGAAGCGGCAAGGGCGGCGTCGGAAAATCCACGGTAAGTGTGAATTTAGCGCTGGCACTGCAGCAGCTTGGGGCGCGTGTCGGAATCGTAGACGCCGACATTCTTGGCCCCAGTATCCCCGGTATGCTCGGCATCGCAACCGGTGAGAAGCCAGCGACGACCCAGAGTGGCAAGATGATCCCGGCGCAACAGCACGGTCTGAAGGTAGTGTCGATGGCCATGCTCACCGAAGATGACCAGCCAGCTGTTTTACGCGGGCCGATGGTAGGAAAATACCTGAAGATGTTCGTTGACGGCGTGCAATGGGGATCGCTGGACTACCTGATTCTTGACCTTCCACCCGGCACAGGCGACGTCCAGTTGACGCTGGCACAGAGTATGCCGCTGTCGGGTGTGGTGATCGTAACGACACCTCAGGCCGTTAGCCTCAAGATCGCCCGCCGAGGCTTGCGAATGTTCGAGAAGGTGCAGGTCAAGATTCTTGGGCTAGTCGAGAACATGCGCACCTTTACCTGTCCTCACTGCGGCGAGAACACGGATATCTTCCGTCACGGCGGTGGCGAGCAGATGAGCGAGGAGCTTGGCGTCCCGTTTCTGGGTGCCTTACCTCTCGATGCCGATGTTGTTACCAGCGGTGATGAAGGTCGCCCGATAGTGGCGGAACAGCCAGCGTCGGTCAGCGCCAAGGTGTATGCCTCCATTGCGACGGCGCTTGTAGAGCAGCTCAACGCGTCGGTCACGGTGCTGAAACCGTTTGTCTGGAAGTGGGACAGTAACGAGGGAGCCCCGGACTGGGCGGAAGATGCGGCGCGGCCTGCTGGATCACAAAACACCCCGATCGGTTTACTGCGTCGCGATCCGCGCACTTTATCCGTTCTCTGGGAGGATGGTCATCGCGATGATTTTGACGTCCGCGACCTGCGCCTGGCATGTCATTGCGCTCTTTGCGTCGAGGAAATGAGCGGACGCAAGTTACTCGATCCAAAGACAATACGCCATGATGTGGCGCCGCGACAGATCGTGAGCATAGGTAACTACGCCATCAAATTCGATTGGAACGACGGCCATAACAGCGGAATATATACGTTTAACAACCTGCGTGCCTTGGGTGCCAGCGCTGCAGCGAGCGATGTTGAAAATGTCTGATGTCCTGCTTGCGGATCAGCCGGTCAGTATTCGCGCCGAGTCTTCGCTCGCTGACCCCGACACGTGTAAGTTCATCGTGAGCCGTAGCTTGCACCCCGGCGGCTCGTTCTTTTTTGGCAACAAAGAACGAGCCGTTGGTTCACCGCTCGGCGAGCAACTGTTCGCACTCCTTGGCGTGGCCAATCTGCTCATTGCCGATAACGTAGTGACCGTGTGCAAAGAGCCAGCCGCCTCGTGGTCAGGGCTCAAAGCAGCTATCGGAATGGCCATCCGTACGCAGCTGCGTACGGGCGTGCCGGCGGTCCTGGAAATGTCTGTTCATAACGGCGTGCAAGGAAGGTCCGATGCAGAGCTTACGGCGGCTGTTCAGGAGCTTCTGGACAAAGAGGTCAATCGTTCGATCGCTAACCACGGCGGAAAAATTTCTATTGTGGAGGTCCGGCAAGGGAAGCTTTCCATCACCATGAGTGGCGGCTGCCAGGGATGCGCTTCCTCTCAGGTGACGCTGAGGCAGGGATTCGAAGTCATGCTCAAAAGAGTCGCCCCAGAAATCGATGAGATTATTGATGTGACCGACCACGCAGCGGGAAAGCAGCCTTTCTACCCGCGCCATCAGGAGCCCTTATGATAAAGTGTCCACCCCAGGAAACCGCCCCTATGGTTGCAACCCTCGACGATCTCGCAACCTTGGCAAACTATTCGCTCATGGATTCCCTCAACTGCGACCCTGACGCCAAAGCGAACGGAGTTGACCACGCCCCGCGGCAAGTCTTCTCGGGCCACTATGTTCCTGTTAATCCTACGCCCATCGAAAACCCCGAGTACGTCGCCCACAGCCAAAACCTGTTTCGCGAACTGGGCTTCGCCGACAGCATGGCGCAGTCGGCCGACTTCGTTCGCATGTTTTCCGGCGACCTTGAGAACGTCCCTGAGCCGATGCGCAAGGTCGGTTGGGCGTGTGGCTATGCACTGTCCATCTATGGCACTGAATACACCCACCAATGCCCGTTCCAAACCGGCAACGGGTACGGCGACGGGCGCGCCATGTCCGTGCTTGAAGCCGTCATCAACGGTCAGCGTTGGGAAATGCAGCTTAAGGGTGGCGGCCGCACGCCATACTGCCGCGGCGCGGACGGCCGGGCCGTTCTGCGGTCCAGTGTTCGGGAGTTTCTGGCGCAGGAGCACATGCACGCGCTTGGGGTGCCAACATCGCGTTCGCTGAGTTTGTACGTGTCGAAAACAGAGAAGGTCAGGCGGCCTTGGTATTCGGAGGGCTCACATTCAAGAGATCCGGACGCGCTGGTATCCGACGCCGTCGCCATCTCGACGCGTGTTGCACCGTCGTTCATTCGGGTTGGTCAACTGGAGCTCTTCGCCCGCCGTGCCCGCAAGAAGGAACACCCGCAAGCGATGGAGGAGCTCGAAAAGATTGTGTTGCACCTGATCGATCGTGAGTACAGTGACGTCATCGACCAGAACCTCGCAACAGCCGAGAAAGCGGTATTGCTTGCGCGGGAGTTCCGCAGCCGACTCACATCCCTTGTGGCGAACTGGATTCGCGTTGGCTACTGCCAGGGTAATTTCAACAGTGACAACTGCGCCGCCGGCGGTTTCACACTCGACTACGGTCCCTTCGGATTCTGTGATGTGTTTGATCCGCAGTTCCAGCCATGGACGGGTGGCGGACATCACTTCTCGTTTCTGAACCAACCAATGGCGGCAGAGCGCAATTTTCACACGTTTTGTTCGGCGTTGCGCCCGCTGCTAACGGCGAAACAGGACTGCCTGCTTCAGCTCGACGAGATTCAACGTGATTTTTCAAAGGTAATGCACGCGCAGATGGAAAAGATGTGGGCTGCCAAACTCGGACTTGCCACTTTTCACGCGGCCTTGTTCAGTGAGCTCGCCACGCTTATGGTGCAAACGCCTGTTGATTACACCCTGTTCTTTCGCCAGCTCTCAACGGTGCCAGACGACATTAGCCCGCTCAAAAAAAGCTTCTACAAAAGCTCAGCGTATAAATCAGACCCCGCAGGCATGGACCAGCGCTGGTCGGAGTGGCTCACAAAATGGAAATCGCTTGCCGGCATCGGCAGCGCGACCGGCGAAAATGCGACTTCGCCCCGCTCTCGTGAAGATCTTGCTAGCCAGATGAAACTCGTCAACCCGAAATACAGTTTGCGGGAGTGGTTCGTTGTGCCTGCGTATCAGCAAGCAGCTGCCGGTAACTACTCTCTAGTGCGAGAACTGCAGGAAGTCATGACGCAGCCATACGCCGAGCAATCGAAAGACGTAGAGGAGAAATACTATCGGCTGAAGCCGTTGGAGTGCTTCGACGTTGGCGGGTCGTCGTACTACAGCTGCTCGTCATGACCCAAAAAGTAACGGAAAAGTTGATCGAAAACCACCTGAGTGTAGACGTTATGAGGCGTGACGAAAAGATCGATAGGAGCCACAGGTATGGCTGATCAACTTAACGAAAAAAAGGCGTTTTTGACATGGGAAGAATCGGTGGTGGCCTTACAAACCGATGCTGGACAGGGCTCCGCCCGTGCGCAACGTTTATTGGCGATGCGATACTTGCGCGGCCGTGGAGTGCCTAAAGATGAGACCATCGCTTTTTATTGGATGCAGCTCGCTGCACAACAAAATTTTGCCTTGGCACATCGCAGTCTGGGCGAGCTTTACGAAAATGGCTCGGGTATCGCCCAAGACATGACCCTGGCGGCCCATTGCTATCGTCTTGCAGCAGAGCAGGGCGATCCCATCGCTCAAAAACATTTGCAACGTTTAGCACAGCCAAACACGTGATGTAAAAACCGTCAAATATCAAAGTACCCGGAGGCAATTTTGAGCATAGTTCAGGAACACACGATAACCCCGCTGTTTCTCAGTGAAAGTGCGGTGTCCAAAGTACGTGAATTAGCCGAAGTAGAAGGCAACGAGAACCTGAAGCTTCGGGTGTTTGTAACCGGGGGCGGCTGCTCTGGATTTCAGTACGGCTTCTCGTTCGATAAGGTACAAGATGATGAAGACGCGGTGATTCAAAAAGACGGCATGAGTCTGCTGGTCGACCCGATGAGCTATCAGTATCTTGTGGGCGCAATGGTCGATTATCAGGAGGGGCTACAAGGAGCCCAGTTTGTCGTGCAGAACCCGAACGCTAGCTCAACCTGTGGTTGCGGCAGTTCGTTCACTATCTAGTGTCGATATGGTTGCGCCCCTGGTCCATCAGTTCCTTCCATTCCATCTTGAACCAGGGCGTGTATTCGGATGGCGCGTCTTCGAGCTCGCGAGTCACTTCTTCCATGGGCACCCAGCGCCAGTCGGTGATTTCAGCCGGGTGCACCCGGGCTTCGCCGCCCGATGAGCCGATGTATACGTGGCACAATTCGTGCTCCGCACCGCGATCACCGAAATCGGCTTGGTAGATAAACTTATAAACGAATGTCAGCGACGCTTCCAGCCCCAGTTCTTCCCGTAGACGGCGGTGAAGCGCCTGGTCCATCGTTTCACCGCGTCGGGGATGCGAACAGCAGCTGTTGGACCAGTACAGCGGCCAGAGCGGTTTGCCCGCCGCACGCTGCTGCAGAAGCACCCGGCCCTGTTTGTCGAACAGGAAAATCGAGAACGCCCGGTGCAGGGTTCCATGGCCTTCGTGGCAGTCGCTCTTTGAGCGATAGCCAACTTCGTTGTCATCTTCATCAACGAGTATCAGGGGCTCGTCATCGAACGATACTTTTTCGCGCATATCTTCACCCATTTTTCGGCTTACCGCCTATTGTAACCTGAATCGCCTGATAGCCGGCTTCACGGATACCCGATTCAATGCGATCGGCAGCGCCGGGTTCCGGTGGACACAGGGCAATGATGGAACCACCGCCACCGCCACCGGTGAGCTTTGCCCCGAGAGCGCCGTGGCGGCGGGCAATCTGGATCATTTCCTCCAGTTCCCAGCTCGACACCTGCATCGCGTTGAGCAGGCCATGGCAAATGTTCATCAGCTCTCCCAGCGTTTCGAGCTTGTGCCTGACCAGCGCATCCACGCCCTCGATCACCAGCGAATCGATCTGGTTGAAGATATTCTCGTACAGTTCGGGGTGCGCTTCGCGTGCCTTGCGAACACGCGCGACTGTCGCCGCGGTCAGGCTCTCGATACCGCTGATACCGACGACCAGCTGCACGGCCTGATCGATCTCGATCACCTTGCGCAGCGGCGATTCACCGGAACGGAAGAGCATGGTCTGGCCATAGGTCGAGAGCGTGTTATCGATACCCGATGGCGTACCATGCGCGATCTTTTCGCACTCGAACGCCAGCTCGTTGACGCGCTCGTCGTCAAGGCCGAGTTCGAAACAGCGGTCTAGCGCGCGAATGGTGGCCACCGCGATCGCCGCCGACCCGCCCAGCCCCATGGCTCGCGGTACGTTGGGGAAGATTTCCAAACGCATGCTCTCGCGTTCGAGTCCGAGCGTCTTGAAAATAATCGCCAAGGATTTCTCATAAGAATGCTGTTTTTCCGCGCTTCGGTGTAATCGCTGCACGGTAGGGGTCGATCGAGGCAAATTCGTTGGCCAGGATGATTCCGTCGCGCACCTGCTCACCATCGAAGCCGCGGCCGGCCAGCGCGTCCAGCGGAATCGAGACCCGGGCCTTAACCAGGGCTCGATCGGTCAGATTTGAGAGAATCCGCAGGAACACCTTGCCTTCGGCGATATTCTCGACCAGTGAGGCAACGCCTTCGCACATTGTGTTGACCAAGTTCGCACCCATCGCGTCGCACGTATCCACCAGCAGGTGGGCGACGACCATGTCACCGCGCTGGCCCGATGATGGGTGAATCAGCACCTGGAGGTCCTTGGCCCCGCCGCCGCGAGCCACCATGTTCGGGTGCAGACTGTTGGCAAGGTTCAGGATTTCGCTTTTGCGCTGCAACAGTGCCGCCTTGGCGCGCTGCGGATGCGGTACATCGACGACCTGGATCTGGCCAATCAAAATCGGCTCGGAGCTTTCAACCCGGAAGCCGCCGCCGGCCCGTGCGATCTTGGCCGCAGAGCTCAGCGCCGCAACGATCGAAGGCTCCTCCACGACCAGTGGAATGGCGTATGCCTTGTCGTTGATAAGGAAATTCAGGCCCAGTGCCAACGGCAGCCCCATGACGCCGATGACGTTTTCGATCATCTTGTCGGCCGACTGGATCGAGAGCGTGTGATCGCCGCTGGCCAGCGCCTGGTAATCCTGGCTCGAAAGCAGGCCCTGCTTGCGAACTTCGTGAACCCGCTGCGAAACCGAAAGTTTGTAGAACTCGGGAATTCTTGCCATGCTCGTTCCTTATTAAGGTTTTCTGCCCGATTCGGGCACCTGGCGCCGCGCAGCCTCTGCGCCAAATTCTGACATCGCCAAGTTTAAGGGAACCCCGCCGCAATCTGAGACGCCGAGCTCGAATGCTTTGAGTCTTTCCGGGTCACGCGCCAGGGCAATTCCAAGGTCGCCACCACCGGCGCCACAACTCTTGTAGACCACGCCGCACTCGTGTCCATGCTCGGCCAGACGGCGATGGGGGGCAGTCATGACCTCCTTTCCCATGGCATCGCCCAGCGCGACCATCTCAACGGCGTACGCGGCGCAAGCATCGAACAGCACAGCCCCGTCGTGCGCGTTGGCCACGGCGTGGCGCGCAATCTCGTCCAGGCGGGACCGGATCCGGCCTGCACTAACAGGATCAGCCAGCTTCCAAGTAACGAACGCACCGACAAAATCCGTGGTCTGGGCAGCCTGACGGGTCCAGATTGCTCGCCAATACAGGTCTTCCGGCCAGTTCGCCGGCGTGCAGATCGCGAATTCGCCGGTGGATCGAAATTCGCTGATGCCACCGCAAAACGCCGCGGCCAGGTCTGCGCCACTGGCACGGGCGCCCAATGATTCGCGATAAACCGGCAACCATCGACGCAGACGCTCTCGCGGATCCGACGGACCTGCCGTCCCCGCGAACCACTCGGTCAACGCCACCGCCAGTGCCGCGCAGACGGCCGAACTGGAGCCTAGGCCCAGCTTTATCAATCGTCTGCGGTCGGATTCGAAAAGGGCCCTAGAATCGATCTCGACGTTCATTGTCGTGATCTCGCCGGGTGACCGGCCCAGCGCCCGCATGATGCCCGGTATCAACCGACCGGTCAGGCCCAGCACGGAGGAATCTACGCCATCGCAGCGCAGCGCATCGCCCTCGACCCGCATGGCTGCCCGCTCAAATCCGAGCTGGACGGCACTTAACCAGCCCGTACCGCTCGATGCCCGCTGCAACCGGACTTTCACCCGCCGATCCACCGCCATCACCAGCGCCGGTGCCCCGTCGAGCACCGCATATTCGCCAATCAAAAGCAGTTTGCCCGGCGCAGAGGCCTGGACGCAGTTCACATTCACGTCTGACCGTCGTCCATGCTCACCGCACCGCCGCCCAGCCCAGCACGCAGAATCTCAGTCACGCCGGGCACATCCTCGAGCGCGGCGGCCACCGTATCCGCCGCTTCCGGTGCACATATCGCTTTGACCTGGGGGCCGGCATCGACGGTAAAAAACACCGCAACGCCCCGGCCGCGCAAATGACGTATGCGATGCAGGCATTCCATAGTCGTTGCGTTGAAATACAGAAGACCCGGCCGGGCCGACATGGCCAGGCCGTGCAAGGCCAGTGCGCTTGCTTCAGAAACGTGCGCCAGCGCATCGAAATCACGGGCCGCGATAGCCGTTCGCGCCAGCGCGAGGTCGTCGGGCTGATTGTTCACCCAGGCCGAATAGAACGGTGATGTTTGTGCGGTCCGCTGCATGCCTTCGGTGGATCCCACCGACTTGCGGCCGCGCTCACTGACCGCGATCACGACAGCCAACGGCCAGTCCGCGGCCGTGGCCAACGGTTCGGCGACGCTGTCGCTGCCGTCGGGGAGTTCGCCGCGGTGCATCTCAACGTATCCGCCAAAAATCGAGCGCGCGGCGGAGCCGGACCCGATTCGCGCAAGCTCCGAAAGCCTGGAGAGAGAAAGACCCAACCCGTAGGCGCGATCCGCCGCAGTCACCAGCGCGGCGAAACCCGACGCCGACGAGGCCAGACCAGCGCCGGTAGGAAAGTTGTTTTGGCTGAAAACCCGGGACCGGGTCTCACTTCCCCCGATGGAGCGCATGCGCGTCAGCAGTGCCGTCACGCGCCCTGAACCGTGGGCCTCAATCTGACCATCGAGCTCGAAGCTATCCCGCTCCAGCGCCGGATCCAGTTCCACCCGGGTGCGGGTCCACAGCGCGTCCAGCGCGATCGAGACCGACCCGACGTCTGGCAGGTTCAAGTCCGCATCACGTTTGCCCCAGTACTTGACAAGGGCAACATTGGCGTAAGCGATGGCCTGGGCTCGACCCGGCGAGTATTCGGTGTTCATGAGATTCGCGACAGATCCGGCTCGTTCGTGGCTGGTACGGTCATTTCTGGCGGTTCGCATCCGTTTAGCTTCATCGGTCAGCATGTCGTTGCTCCAGAGCGGTATCTAAGTAGGCCAGAAATTCCACTTGTTTCTGATGGTCGCTTGCCTGGCCAGTACTGGTTACGATGCTGGCTCAGATCAGCCCCAGCTCCAGCCGCGCTTCCTCCTCCAGGTTGTCGTAGCTCCAGGGCGGATCAAACACCACATCCACCTTGCCGTCTTTAACATTCGGAACCTGCAATAACTTGTCTTTTACGTCGCCGGCAATAATGGCGCCCATTCCACAACCCGCTGACGTTAGGGTCATTTCAACAAATACAAAATGCTTGTCTTGGTCAATATCCAGTTTATAGATGAGACCCAGACCGACAACATTCACCGGAATCTCCGGGTCATAGACCAGTCGCATCGCATCCCAGCATTGCTGATCACTGATTTGCCCATCCTCAGGGGGTTCGAACACGATGGCGTCTGACTGAAAGCCCAGTTTCCGGGTAACTTCTGGGGACAGTCGATACAGATTGCCCTGGTGGTTAACAGTGAAGCTGCCGCCGAGCGCTTGGGTTATCAAGACAGAAGCTCCCTGCGTTAGCGTGACAGACTCACCGGAGGGCACCTTTAGCGCAGGACAGTCTTCTGACAAAACAAATGTCTTGGGCTGCTTTGCCAGTTTTTTCGAGTTCGGTGCCTTGATCGTCGGGGTCTGAAGACCATCCTCTTCATCAAGGCCGATCTGCATGTCTTGAAGATAAGGCACGCTCGCCGCGTCGAAATAGAGGATCAGGTCACCAAACTCTTTCCTGACATCCTTAGCTGACTCTTCGCCGGGCGGGCAGAAGGCCAGGCAGGTCTCGGCCTTCTGAGTGCCACCATTCTCTATATAAACACGCACCGTCATTCCTGGCACTGCCTGTTTTGCAAGCAAGGACATCAGGAAATCACGGGCTTCTGGTGTGACTTCAGCATTAATATTCACGAGCGATACCCCCGTGTTCTGCGTTTTCACGCCGGCGCTTGAGCTGGTTGGTTTTACACTCGTTGCTTACAAGATCCAGCCACCCCAAGTGTTGATCCCAGCTCTCGTCTTTAAGATGATCGGGTTTGTTGCAAGTCATCGTTACCTCCTCAGGCACTGTGGAAATGAGGAAAACTCTTGACACACTGTCAGCACCCGTCGAGCGTCTACCTCGCGTTTGGCGTCATGGTGACGGCAACGGTTGGTGTGAATACTTCGGTTGTCATGGTTCCACCTCCATCAGGCAAAAAGACGCTGGATTTTCTGCAGGGCCGTAAATAACGGCTCACGCCTCCAGAAATGTTTGATTGAAAAAGTCATTTAGCCGAAGCTGCACGGCTTCTCGAACCGCTTCAACGGGAATCTGTTCAACCAGCTCGTTGATAAATGCGATGGTCAACAGCGTCTTGGCTTCGCGACGACCGACACCACGGGAAACCAGGTAAAACAACGAGGTTTTATTGAGCTGGCCAATGGTGGCGCCGTGGGCGCATTTTACGTCGTCGGCGTAAATTTCCAGCTCGGGCTTGGTGTCGATTTCTGCGCCGGTTGAGAGCAATAGATTCTTGTTGCTCATATTGGCGTTGGATTTCTGGGCATCCTGATGAATATGGATGCGCCCATTGAAAATCGCATGAGACTGGCCAGCAGCGATGTTGCGATAGGTTTCTTCGCTGTCGCAATGAGCTGCTATATGCTCGATGGACGTGTGGTTGTCGAAGTGCTGTTTGCCCTGCGTGACTACGACACCGTTCAGTTTGCACTCGGCGCCTTCACCTTCAAGACGTACCTGCAGATCGTGCCGACGCAGTGGGCCGCCAAAGCCAACGCAGTGGCTTTCAAAACGCGAGGCGGTCGCTTGGCGAACACCCGTTGCCCCGATGTGCTGAACGCTTTCGCCTTCCAGAGTCAGCCTCACGCTGGTTATCCGGGCACCTTCCGCCAGAACAAATTCAGTGACCGTGTTGACCATCACCGGCTCACTACCGCTGGAAATGTACTCTTCTACCAGCGTCATCTGGCTGTGCCTTGCCGCATCGACGTAAATCCGCGGATAGGCGGAACCTACCGACGAAGCGGTGACTTCATGGATGATAAACAGCGGCTGGTCGAGAACGGCTTCTTTGTCCAGCTGGATAAACAGGCCATCCTCAAACCGGGCGGAGTTTAGCTGGGCCATCTGCACGGTTTGGCTGTCCAACGTGTTGTTCAGGCGTTCTGCCAGCGCAGCGGCGGCATGGTCGTCAAGGTCGCAGAACCGCTGAATACGAATGCCGTTAAGATCGGGAAAGTCGCTGGCTTCCGGAACCATTACGCCGTTGCGAGAAACCACGCGGTATCCAGCCGTGGACAGGCTGGTGCCTTCCTTGCCACGGGAGGGGAGGGCGACGGCAAGCTCATCCGACAGCTTTAGGTGGCGGACGGAATACTTCCAGTTCTCGGTTTTACGGGTCGGCAATGGCATATCCACCAGAGCCGTACCCGTTTGTTTGCGCAATGCGAGCAAAGGCTCAGGCAGGTAGTTGCCGGCTGGCTCAAGAAAGACACGGGAAAGCGTGGGTGCTGACTTCATTCGGTGGCCTCCGTTAACCGGCTGGGGAGCTGGCTGTGGCTTCTTTGTCTTTCACGTTGAGCCAGCCGTAACCGCGCTCTTCAAGCTCATAGGCCAGCTCGCGCCCGCCGGATTTGACAATTTTTCCATCGGCCAGAACGTGAACATAGTCCGGCACAATGTGGTTCAGCAGGCGCTGGTAGTGAGTCACCATCAAGATGGCTCGATCTTTAGCGCGCAGTGCGTTGACACCGTTCGAAACCACGTGCAACGCATCAATGTCCAACCCGGAATCGGTTTCGTCCAGAATGGCCAGCTTGGGTTGAAGCAGCAGCGCCTGCAAAATCTCGTTGCGCTTCTTCTCGCCACCGGAAAAGCCTTCGTTTACGCCGCGTTTAAGGAAGGCCGGGTCCAGATCGACTTGCATGGACACTTCCCTCGCATGCTTCATGAACTCAGCCGCATTCATCTCCGGCTCGCCACGGTGGCCGCGCATGGAATTAACGGCGGTACGCAGAAACTGCAGGTTGCTGACGCCGGGAATCTCTACCGGGTACTGAAACGCCAGGAAAACGCCTTCACGGGCCCGTTCTTCGGTTTTTAGGTCCAGCAGGTTTTCACCGTTAAAGGTGACTTCACCCTCGGTGACTTCAAAGGTTTCACTGCCTGCCAGCACCTGTGACAGGGTGCTTTTACCTGAGCCATTGGGGCCCATAATGGCGTGGATTTCCCCGGCTTTAATTTCCAGGTTGATGCCCTTGAGGATTTCTTCACCCCCAACGGACGCGTGCAGATTTTTGATGTTCAGCATGTATTGGCTTCTCTCTCTTCTGAAATCTGTAATCTGAAATTCTGTATTTAACCGACAGAGCCTTCAAGGCTCACCTCAAGCAATTTGCCAGCTTCAACGGCGAACTCCATCGGCAGTTCCTTGAACACCTCTTTACAGAAGCCGTTCACAATCATCGAAACGGCCTGTTCAGGGTTGATACCGCGCTGGCGACAAAGGAACATTTGTTCGTCGCTGACCTTGGAGGTAGTGGCTTCGTGCTCGATGATGCCCGATTTATTTTTGCTCTCGATGTACGGGAAGGTATGCGCACC
This sequence comes from Marinobacter sp. LV10R520-4, assembly GCF_002563815.1. Lineage (NCBI taxonomy): Bacteria > Pseudomonadati > Pseudomonadota > Gammaproteobacteria > Pseudomonadales > Marinobacteraceae > Marinobacter > Marinobacter sp. LV10R520-4. The sequence continues at coordinate 3,707,762 of NZ_PDJM01000001.1, forward strand.
GCAGCGGTCGCCAATCAGCAGCGAATCGCACTGGGTAAAGTTGCGTGCGCCCTCTGCACCTGGGCCAAACTTCACCAGGCCACGGTAGGCGTTCGAGCTGTTACTGGCAGAAATCCCTTTGGCGATGATGGTGCTGGACGTGTTCTTGCCCAAGTGGATCATCTTGGTGCCAGTGTCGGCCTGCTGGTAATTGTTGGTCAGCGCCACGGAGTAGAATTCGCCAACGCTGTTATCGCCCCGAAGGATGCAGCTCGGATACTTCCAGGTAACGGCAGAGCCGGTTTCGACCTGAGTCCAGGAAATCTTGGAGTTTTTGCCGATGGCAGCGCCACGTTTGGTGACGAAGTTGAAGATGCCGCCCTTGCCGTTTTCATCGCCCGGATACCAGTTCTGGACGGTGGAGTACTTGATCTGGGCGTCGTCCAGGGCCACCAGTTCTACCACAGCTGCGTGGAGCTGGTTTTCGTCCCGCATAGGAGCGGTGCAGCCTTCCAGATAGCTGACGTAGCTGCTGTCTTCGGCGATGATCAGGGTGCGTTCGAACTGCCCAGTGTTGGCTGCGTTGATGCGGAAATACGTAGACAGCTCCATGGGGCAACGCACGCCTTTCGGTATGTACACGAAGGTGCCGTCGGAGAAGACCGCAGAGTTAAGGCCTGCAAAGAAGTTGTCACCCGCCGGAACGACAGAGCCCAGATATTTTTTGACCAGCTCCGGGTGTTCCTGAATGGCTTCGGACATGGAGCAGAAAATCACGCCTGCTTTGGCGAGTGGTTCTTTGAACGTTGTCGCTACTGAGACTGAGTCAAACACGGCATCGACCGCCACGCCTGCCAGCTGTTCACGCTCGTGCAGGGGGATGCCCAGTTTTTCGTAGGTCCTGAGTAGCTCCGGATCCACTTCGTCCAGGCTCTGGAGCATGTCTTCTTTGCGCTTGGGCGCGGAATAATAGGAAATTGAGTTGTAGTCAATTTTTGGGTAACCCACGTGCGCCCAGTTCGGCTCATCCATTTCCAGCCAACGACGATAGGCCTTCAGACGCCACTCAAGCATCCATTCCGGCTCTTTCTTAAGGCCGGAAAGGCGGGCAATCACGTCTTCGTTCAATCCAGGTTCGAAAGTGTCGGATTCAATCTCAGTCACGAAACCGTGTTCGTATTCCCGCTTGACCAGCTCGTTCACTTCTTTATCAGTGGTCGCCATGATCGTCGCTCCTTATCTTTCATTGAAGGCTCCAAAAGCCTCGGTTTTTCTGCGGTTTTCATTTAATACCCAAGGTCACCATCGCTTTCTTCCTGATGTCTGGTAAGCGCGCCTATATCGATTTTTTCCTTAATTAGTGTCGTAACGATGCTAAATAAGCATATCGAATTTGTCAATATAGTATCGAAACGCTATCGTCTTTGTCGTGGCCTCATTATGGCCTGAATATTGAAGAGGTGACCTATCAAAAAGCGTTCAGGGCCTCACACTCTTCACGAATACGGCAATATTATGGTATCGCTCCGAAACTACAATCTTGTTAAATTAGTTCTTAAACGCTATTATCAGAGAATTATTTAGGAGCTTGAAATTAGACGTCACCAAATTAAGTATGATCAAGGAGTTGGAAATGAACGGTCGCGCTAACGCGGAGTTGGTCTTTCACTTGGGACGCATAGCGTCCGGCGAGGGTCTCGCGGAGGGGCTGACGGCAGCGCAATGGGCGGCGCTCAGATACTTCGCGCAGGCCAACCGTTTCTCGCAAACGCCGTCCGCCTTTGCCGCATTCCATGCCACAACCCGGGGTACCGCGTCACAGACAATCAAAAGCCTCGAAACCCAAGGCTATTTGACACGCATGCGGTCAGAGGACGACAGGCGCAGTGTCCGGCTAGTTCTGACCGAGAAAGCCCGGGGCATTCTCGCGAACGACCCCTTCGAATCCTTGGTCCGTGCTGCGGAATCCCTACCCCCCAGTGTCCAAGGCCACTTCGCCAGCGCGTTGCAACGCTTGCTCGGTCAGGTGACGCAAGAGAGAGGCAAGCCTCACTTCGGCGTCTGCACGTCGTGTCAACATCTGGAAAGCGACGGCTGCAGCCGGGACGGACAGGCGCCTTATGCGTGCGGTTTCATGAGCGCGCCCCTGTTTTTGGAAGAACTCGACGGAGTCTGCATCAACTTCATCCAGAGCAAACCGGTAACGGTAAAGGGTTCTGTCACCGGAGCCGAACAGCGATGAGTCCTGTTCCGCATCAGCGCTTGCCCTCGTCAGGACCGTGTCATGACTGATACAGCTTCACTGAAGCCCGTTAAGGCATATAATGAGCTCCAAACCGACATTATTGTCCGCCACCGCCACGGTGGATAAACGCGCCATTTTGCCGCTGCCCGATTCCCGCAACATCCATGAGGAGTGCGCTGTGGAGCACAAGCACGACATTGAAGCCGAAATCCAACACGCCCAGCAATACGGCCTTTACAACCCCGCCAACGAGCATGATGCCTGCGGCATCGGTTTTATCGCCCATATAAAAGGCCATAAAAGTCATTCGATCGTTAAGCAAGGCTTGCTCATCCTGAAGAATCTCGCCCATCGCGGCGCGGTCGGTGCCGACAAGTTGATGGGCGACGGCGCGGGCGTTCTGATCCAGCTGCCGGATCAGTACTATCGCGAAGAGATGGCCAAGCAGGGTGTTGAACTGCCGCCGCCCGAAGAATATGGCGTAGGCATGATTTTTTTGCCGAAGGCAAATACATCCCGCATCGCGTGCGAGCAAGAGATAGAACGTGTGGTGCGCGCCGAAGGCCAGGTCGTGTTGGGTTGGCGCAACGTGCCAATCGACACCGAGATGCCGATGTCGCCTACCGTGCGTGAAAAAGAGCCGGTGATCCGCCAGATCTTCATAGGTTGCGGGCCAGACATCACGGTGAGCGACGCGCTGGAACGTAAACTGTACGTGATTCGCAAGTCTTCCAGTCACGCGATCCTGGCGCTGGATTTGCCCCACGGCAAAGAGTTTTTCGTGCCTTCGATGTCGGCCCGTACCATTGTCTACAAGGGTTTACTGCTGGCAGATCAAGTCGGCGTCTATTACAAAGATTTACAGGATGAGCGCTGCGTTTCCGCATTGGCACTGGTGCATCAACGTTTTTCTACCAATACCTTTCCGGAATGGCCGCTGGCCCACCCCTTTCGCCTGATTGCCCACAACGGCGAGATCAATACTGTCAAAGGCAATGTAAACTGGATGCGCGCGCGTGAAGGCGTGATGAAATCCACTGTGCTAGGCGACGATTTGCAAAAATTGTTCCCGCTGATTGACGACGTGCAGTCCGACACCGCGTGCTTCGATGACGCGCTTGAACTGCTGCTGATGGCAGGCTATCCGATCGCGCAAGCGATGATGATGATGATCCCCGAAGCTTGGGAAAATCACCCGTTGATGGATGACAACCGCCGCGCCTTTTACGAATATCACGCCGCGATGATGGAGCCGTGGGATGGCCCCGCCGCGATGGCGTTCACCGATGGTCGTTACATCGGTGGCACGCTGGATCGCAACGGTTTGCGTCCCGCGCGTTATATCGTAACGGATGACGACCTGGTGGTGATGGCATCCGAATCCGGCGTGCTGCCGATTCCCGAATCCAGAATTATCAAGAAATGGCGCCTGCAGCCTGGCAAGATGTTCCTGATCGACCTCGAAGCCGGGCGCATCATCGATGACCAGGAAATCAAAGATACCTACGCCAACGCCAAGCCTTACGAGGCGTGGATCAATTCTGTGCGTATCAATCTGGACGACATTAAGCTTCACGAAGTCACGCTCGACGACATCAAAACGCAAACATCGGCAGCAAATACCCGCGCATCCTTGCTTGACCGTCAGCAGGCATTTGGCTACACCCAAGAAGATGTCAGGGTATTGATGTCGCCGATGGCGCTGAATGCCGAAGAAGCGACGGGCTCAATGGGCAACGACTCGCCGCCGGCCGTGATGTCTGACAAGCTCAAACCGCTGTATCACTACTTCAAGCAGAGGTTCGCGCAAGTAACGAATCCGCCGATCGATCCGATCCGCGAGGCGATGGTGATGTCACTGGTGTCCTTTATAGGCCCCAGGCCAAACCTGCTCGACGTCAATAACAACAATCCGCCGATGCGCTTGGAAGTATCGGAGCCGATTCTGGACTATTCAGACATCGCCAAACTGCGCAACATCAGTGCCCACACCAGCGGTAATTTTAAATCCCACGAACTGAACATTTGCTATCCGGTGGCCTTGGGTAAAGAAGGCATGGAAGTGCGCCTGGCATCGCTGTGTGCGCAAGCGGTGGATGCGGTCAAAGCGGACCACAACATCCTGATCGTGTCCGACCGCAAGGTGGACGCCGAGCACGTGGCGATCCCGGCCTTGCTCGCGACGTCGGCAATCCATTTGCATCTGGTTAGCACAGGTTTTCGCACGTCGACCGGCTTGGTGGTGGAAACCGGTTCTGCCCGTGAAACGCATCATTTCGCGCTGCTTGCCGGTTTTGGCGCAGAAGCCATCCATCCGTATCTGGCGATGGATACGCTAGCGGAAATGGCCAACAGATTATCCGGTGATTTGTCGCCAGAAAAAGCCATCCAGAATTTCCAGAAAGCGCTCGCCAAGGGTTTGTTGAAGGTGATGTCGAAAATGGGCATATCGACTTACATGTCGTACTGCGGCGCGCAAGTTTTCGAAGCGATCGGCTTGAATAAGTCGCTTATCGACAAGTATTTCGAAGGCACTGCGTCCAATATTGAAGGCATCGGCGTCGTCGAAGTAGCAGAAGAGGCGTTGCGTCTGCATCAGCAAGCTTACGGCAGCGATCCGGTATTGGCGCATGCGCTCGATGCCGGTGGCGAATACGCGTTTCGCGTGCGCGGCGAAGAGCACATGTGGACGCCGGATGCGATTGCCAAGCTGCAGCATTCGACCCGATCCAACAATTTCAGCACCTACCAGGAATATGCGCAGATTATCAACGACCAAAGCAAGCGGCACATGACCTTGCGCGGTTTGTTTGAATTCAAGCTGGACCCGTCCAAAGCGATTGCTCTGGATGACGTTGAGCCGGCGAAAGAAATCGTCAAGCGCTTCACCACCGGCGCAATGTCGCTTGGCTCGATCAGCACCGAAGCGCACGCCACGTTAGCGGTCGCGATGAACCGCATCGGTGGCAAGTCCAACACCGGCGAAGGCGGTGAAGATCCGAGCCGTTATCGCCAGGAGATGAAAGGCATCCCGGTCAAACAGGGCGAGACCATGGCGTCCGTTATCGGCCATGACCAGATTGAAGCCGATATTGTCTTGCAAGATGGCGATTCGGTCCGTTCCAGGATCAAGCAGGTCGCGGCGGGTCGCTTTGGCGTGACAGCAGCGTATTTGGATTCCGCTGATCAAATCCAGGTCAAAATGGCGCAAGGCGCCAAGCCTGGAGAAGGTGGGCAGTTGCCAGGCTACAAGGTGTCTGAATATATCGCAAAATTGCGTTTCTCGGTGCCGGGCGTGGGCTTGATTTCGCCGCCGCCGCATCATGATATTTATTCGATCGAAGACTTGGCGCAGCTGATTCACGATTTGAAAAATGTAAATCCAAGCGCGTCGATCTCCATTAAGTTGGTGTCCGAAGTCGGGGTTGGCACGGTCGCGGTCGGCGTCACCAAGGCCAAGGCCGATCATGTGGTGATCGCCGGTCATGATGGCGGCACCGGCGCCACGCCGTTGTCTTCACTCAAACATGCGGGAACACCGTGGGAACTGGGTTTGGCCGAAACCCAGCAAACACTGGTACTGAACGGTTTGCGAAGCCGCATCCGGGTACAAGCCGATGGCCAAATGAAAACCGGCCGAGATGTCGTGATCGCCGCCATGTTAGGCGCCGACGAGATCGGTTTTGCGACTGCGCCGCTGGTGGTTGAAGGCTGCATTATGTTGCGCAAATGCCACCTTAATACGTGCTCGGTCGGCATCGCGACACAAGACCCGGTGCTACGCGCCAAGTTCTCCGGCAAGCCGGAACACGTGGTCAACTATTTCTTCTTCGTCGCCGAGGAAGCACGGCAGTTAATGGCGCAACTCGGTATCCGCACGTTTGATGAATTGATCGGTCGCGTCGACTTGCTCGACAAGTCACAAGCGATTACCCACTGGAAAGCCAAGGGACTTGATTTCAGCAAGATTTTCTATCAGCCGGTCATGCCTACTAGCTCACCGTGTTATCACGTCGAGGAACAAGACCACGGGCTGGAAAAAGCCCTCGATCATACGCTGATTGCCCAAGCGCAAGCAGCGATAGAACATGGCAAAAAAGTCTCGTTCAGTTTGCCGGTCAGAAACCTCAACCGCACGGTCGGCACCATGCTGTCTGGCGTCGTTGCAAAAAAATACGGTCACGAAGGCTTGCCCGACGACACTATCCACATCCAGTTGTTAGGGACCGCAGGCCAATCGGCGGGCGCGTTTCTGGCGCATGGCATCACCCTAGATCTAGTCGGCGAAGGCAATGATTACGTCGGCAAAGGTTTGTCGGGCGGGCGCATTATCGTCCGTCCGAATACAGAGTTTCCCGGTTCGGCAGACGACAACATTATCATCGGCAATACCGTGTTATACGGCGCGATTGCCGGCGAGGCATTTTTTAACGGCGTCGCCGGCGAGCGTTTCGCGGTGCGCAATTCCGGCGCCATCACAGTGGTTGAAGGCGCCGGCGACCATGGCTGCGAATACATGACTGGCGGCACAGTGGTGGTGTTCGGAGAAACCGGTCGTAACTTTGCCGCCGGCATGTCGGGCGGTATTGCTTACGTGTGGGACCCTGACGGTGATTTCGCCAACAAATGCAATATGGCGATGGTCACGCTGGAACCTGTCCTCGCCCACGCCGAGCAAGAAGCGAACGTCGATCGCGCGATCTGGCATAGCCTGCTGCGCGGTGACCAAAGTGAGACTGACGAGGTGATTCTAAAGCGCCTGATTGAGCGCCATTTCAAGGTCACCGGCAGCACGCGCGCACGCAATTTGCTGGATGACTGGTCCAATGGCCGCAACAAATTTATCAAAGTGTTCCCGAATGACTACAAGCGCGCACTGGGTGAGATGAATACGGCGCGAGTGGCTATTCGGCAGAAAGAAAAAAACGCAACATAAGTTTGCTTCGCCAGTACCTTCCTCCTTTGGGGGAAGGTCAGGATGGTGATTCGACCCCGAACACTCTCCCTGGCAAGGAGAGTTAGCTAAGACAGAGGTAGGCAATGGGTAAAATAACGGGCTTTATGGAATTTCAGCGTCAGAAAGAATCGTATTTACCGGCCGATTCACGCGTCAAGAACTATAAAGAGTTCATCCTGCCGTTGAAAGATGTACAAGCGAAAACAGAGGGTGCGCGCTGTATGGACTGCGGTACCCCGTTTTGCATGACCGGTTGCCCGGTTAACAACATCATCCCCGACTGGAACCAGCTGGTTTATAGCGGCAATTATCGCGAAGCGTTAGAGACACTGCATTCGACGAACAACTTCCCCGAATTCACCGGTCGCATCTGCCCCGCACCGTGCGAATCTGCCTGTGTGCTTGCCATCAACAACGATGCAGTTGGCATCAAATCAATCGAGCATTTCATCATCGATAAGGGCTGGAAAAACGGTTGGGTTATGCCGCAACCAGCAGTCTTCAAAACAGGTAAAAAAGTTGCCGTGGTTGGATCCGGCCCAGCTGGTCTGGCCGCAGCCCAGCAACTCGCGCGTGTCGGTCACGATGTGACTGTGTTCGAAAAAAACGATCGGATTGGCGGTTTGCTGCGTTACGGCATTCCGGGCTTCAAGATGGAAAAGTCGCATATCGACCGCCGCATCGAGCAGATGCAAGCCGAAGGTGTGCAGTTCCGTACCAGTGTGTTGATCGGCGAAGATTTCCCGTCAAACATCATTAACTGGACCAAAGAAACCATTTCGCCCAAGCAACTCGATCAAAATTTCGATGCTATCATCCTTGCGGGCGGTGCTGAATTGCCGCGCGATCTGCCGGTGCCTGGCCGTGAGCTGAAAGGCGTCCATTTTGCGATGGATTTCCTGCCGCAGCAAAATCAGGTGGATGCAGGTGACAAAGTCAATAACCAGATCATGGCTAGCGGTAAGCACGTCGTCGTTATCGGTGGTGGCGATACCGGTTCAGACTGCGTAGGCACATGCAACCGTCATAGCGCAGCCAGCTTGGCGCAATTTGAGCTGATGCCGCAACCGCCGGAACAAGAGGATAAGCCGTTGGTATGGCCGTACTGGCCGATCAAGTTGCGTACCTCCTCGTCACAAGAAGAGGGTTGCGACCGGGATTGGGCGGTTGCGACCAAGCGTTTCGAAGGGAAGGGCGGCAAGGTCGAGAAGCTGATTGCAGTCCGCGTCGAATGGATAGACGGCAAGATGCAGGAGGTGCTAAATTCCGAATTCGAAATGAAAGCGGATTTGGTATTGCTGGCGATGGGTTTTGTGTCGCCAGTGACGCAAGTGCTGGAAGCGTTCGCTGTCGAAAAAGATACGCGCGGCAACGTCAAAGCAACCACCGATGGCGACGGTTGCTACCAGACTTCGGTCGACAAAGTATTTGCTGCCGGGGACATGCGGCGCGGCCAGTCTCTGGTGGTATGGGCAATCCGTGAGGGTCGTCAGGCCGCGCGTGCGGCGGATGAGTTTTTGATGGGTGCCTCTAATTTGCCGCGATGAAAATAGGATTGCTACATTAACTTTGTGTGATTCCGTAATCTTATCAAAGTTGGGAGAAAGATCATGAGCATGAACGTTACGCAGAAATTGATCCAGTCGCATCTGATGCACGGCGACATGACGCCCGGCGAGGAGATCGGGATTCGCATTGACCAGACACTCACCCAAGACGCCACCGGCACGCTGGTGATGCTGGAGCTGGAGGCTATGGGCCTGGACCGGGTGAAAACTGAGGTGAGCGTCCAGTACGTTGACCACAACATCATTCAGGAAGACTTCAAAAACCCCGACGATCATCTTTTTCTGCGCAGCGCCTGCCAGCGCTTCGGCGTGTGGTACTCGCGACCTGGTAACGGGGTGAGTCATCCGTGCCACCAGGAAAATTTTGGTAAACCGGGCAAGACGCTGCTTGGCTCTGACAGCCACACGCCGGCCGCCGGCGCAATTGGCATGCTGGCCATCGGCGCTGGTGGGCTGGAAGTGGCGCTGGCAATGGCGGGCGAACCGTTCTTCACACGTATGCCGCTGATCTGGGGCGTGAAGCTCACCGGCAGCTTGCCGGACTGGGTGAGCGCCAAGGACGTGATTCTGGAGATGTTGCGCCGCCACGGCGTCGACGGCGGAGTGGGCCGGATTATTGAGTATTACGGGCCGGGGCTGGCCACGTTGAGCGCGATGGATCGGCACGTGATCGCCAACATGGGCGCCGAGCTTGGCGCGACCAGCACCGTTTTCCCTTCCGATCTGGAGGTGCACCGTTTCCTGCGCGCCTGGCAGCGGGAAGAGGATTGGGTCGAGCTGGCCGCGGATGCAGACGCAACCTACGATGTGAATGAAGAGATTGATTTGTCCAGCCTGGTGCCGCTGATCGCCATGCCGTCCAGCCCTGGGAACGTGCGCCCGGTCAGCGAGGTTGCCGGCGAGCGGATCTACCAGACCTACATTGGATCGTCGGCCAATCCCGGCTACCGTGACTTCGCCGTTTCCGCGATGATGGTGCAGGATCGTAAAGTCAACGACCGCGTGTCGTTCGACATCAACCCCACGTCCCGAGCCCAGCTCGAAACCTTGGTGCGCGACGGGCACGTAGCCCACTTGTTGCACGCTGGCGCGCGGCTGCACCAAGCTGGCTGTAACGGCTGCATCGGCATGGGTCAAGCGCCAGCCACAAACGAGATTTCTCTGCGCACGGTGCCACGCAACTTTCCTGGCCGCTCAGGCACCCGCGAGGACAAGGTGTGCCTGGTCAGTCCGGAGACCGCCACGGCGTCCGCGCTCACCGGCGTGATCACCGACCCGCGCACGCTTGGCATCTCCTATCCACGCATCGCGGACCCAGACCACCCGATTATCAACCGCGCGATGTTCATGCCGCCGTTACCGCTTGAGGAGGCGCTGCACGTGGACCTTGTGAAGGGCCCGAACATCGCTTCGCTGCCGAACTTCGAGCCGCTGCCTGATGAAATCAAAGTGCCGGTTCTGCTCAAGGCAGCGGACGATGTTTCCACCGATGAGATCATGCCACCCGGTTTGCGGGTGCTGCCGTTTCGCAGCAACATTCCCAAGATCGCCGAGTTCTCCTTCGATCGAATCGATCCCACCTACGCCACGCGAGCCAAGCAGGTGCCCGGCCACGTGGTGGTGGGTGGCAGCAATTATGGCCAAGGATCAAGCCGAGAGCACGCTGCACTAGGCCCTCAGTATCTTGGGCTGCGCGCGGTTCTAGCCAAGGGTTTTGCGCGGATCCACGCGCAGAACCTGATCAACTTCGGCGTGCTACCGCTGACCTTCGTTGATTCTGCGGACTACGACGGCATTCAGGCTGGCGATGTGCTGCGCCTGGCCAATCTGCGCCACGTGCTGACGGAGGGCGGCGAACTGGTGGTCGAAAACGTCACGCGCCAGTACAAATTCGAGATGCGTCACGCCATGTCGCCGCGACAAGTGCGGTTCTTGCTCCGCGGGGGGTTGATCAGCTGGATGAAGGAGCGCCTCTCCGCTTTACCCGAGTCTAGCGACACATGATGGGGTCTGCAGCGCAAGGCACCAGTTCGGTATTGCCGACATCGAGCAGCTCGTGCTGCGCGTTGGCGGTGATGCCAGCCACCGGTTTGACGAAGGCCGGGCAGGGCAGCGGTAAAACGGCCTTCCAGCCCTGCTTTTACCGATATTCTCGTCGTAGCCACCAGCGGCTCCGGCACTGTGCTGGTGTGCTTTCACATAACTGCCATCAATGAAGACCCATTCCAGATCGGAGTCTATTTTCAGCACGTCGAAGAGCTTTTTCCAGATGCCTTTTTTCGACCAGTAATTGAACGCTTTGTAGACAGAATTCCATTTGCCGAAAGGGTCTGGCAGATCTCTCCAGGGCACACCGGTCTGCATTCTGAACAGAATGCCTTCGACTGTTTTGCGCAGACCTACCTTGTTACACAGACTGAATTGAAGCAATATTTTTATGAAACCAAGACCACAGCTCCTCTGTGAGCATGTATCTGGGCATTGTGGGCTTGTATGATTGTTGTTGTGGAGCTTTATTATACGAGCTTTCTATTACCTTTCAAAGACTTACGAGAAATTGTCAACAGACCCTAAGGGAAAACTTGAAAAACGTATAGCGATAGAAAATTAACGACATCATCCAAATGTACAGCATGCCGCCCCAGAGCCACATGGATAGCGCCAAAAAGTTAATGCCCAGTTTGTAAGGTTGCGGCATATCCACCGCTATCAACGCACTGAGTACTGCAATTGACTGGGTTGCCACCACTGCCAGTAGCCACCCGCCCGTAATGCCCTTATCTAGTGATGGCTTTTCCTCTTTGACCGTGAACGCGGTAAATATGGTGTAGGTCAGCGTCAGCCAAAGCAGTATGGCAAACACCCAGAGAATTCGGTCGGCCAGAGTGTAATCCGTCAACATAATGAACTGGCTGCCAAGAACACTGGATCTGGCAGGCAGGATAAAAAACCCGGGACCACGAAGGTAGTCTATAACATCGAGCAGGAATTCTCGGCGATACCTCAGAAACCTGGCAAACGTAGCAGCCCACAAAATCCCGTAGAAGCCTATGTTTACAGTGAACAGGCTGATGGCTATCAGCTCAAAACCCAACATGTGAGCGGTTAGCGAGATGATGCCAGTAGCCATCACCATGCCAAAGTATGCGGGTGACAGGCTTTTCAAATCGTGTGTCATACCTCGGTCACCTGCATTTCCTTTTAGTGGTTTCCCGAAAGCTTTTTCGTTCGCTGCCCACGGCACAGTCAAGCTGCTTCAGTACAGCGCCTCTGGGGAGGAGGTGCTGCTCGGCCTTTTGGGGCCGAGCGATTTATTCGGTGGCCTGACCATGCTCGGCCAGCGCTGCTACCCGCAGAACGCATTCGCGCAGACAACTTGTTGCGTGTTGGTGATCACGATCACCGACTTTCGATATCTGTTGCGCACCTATTCCGAGGTGGCATTGAACGTCCTTGATGCCGTTGCCCGTGATCTTGAGGCGGCTCAAGCGACGATCCGCGCGATCAGTACCTTGCCGGTGGAGGCACGGATCGCACGTGTGTTGGTGCGTCTAGCCGACCGGTTGGGTGAAGCCGACGACGGTGGCATTCTGATCCAGTCGCCGCTGTCGCAGCAGGATCTTGCCGCCATGGTAGCTACGACCTCAGAGACCGTGAGTCGCGTCATTTCCGGGTTACGGCGAAGCGGTGACATCGAAACCGGCCGACAGTGGATACGCAATCGCACGAACCTGGCCCGTCTGGCGGACGAAATCTAGCCTGTCTGTGCATTTTCCGCATTTTATGACAAATCAATGGAGCTACTTGTTGCGGCTCATGTAACACACCACGCACATCACTCATTCTAGTCGTGACCCAAACACAGACAGGAGATGAGAGATGAAGACCCTACTGCGTAGTGATGAGTTGAACTGTCCTTCCTGCATTACCAAGATCGAGAAAGCGCTGGGCCGGCTCGGGGGTGTGACTAATGCCAAGGTCCATTTCGCGACCGGACGCATCGAGGTCGAGCACGATGCCGAACAAATCAAGGCTGAACAGCTGCTTTCGGCGGTGCGTGAAGTCGGCTACGAGGCGCGCATCAGCGCATTCTGAGTTCACAAACGTTCGGGTGGGCCACAAGCCTGCCCGGCAGTTTCACCATGAGGTGAACAATCATGAAATTTATCAGTACATTGTCCCACTGGGCTCGCCAGTTGCGTTCACCAGCGCGGCTCAGTAGCCCTAGTGGCGGCACTTTGCAGCATGTCCATGATGCGTTATCTGCGACTACTCGGCCCATGCCCTCCGAACCCGTCACGCATGGCCGATAACAGGCGGTTGCCATAGCGCGCCTGATCCCGACTGGTAAAGCGCTGGAACAATGCCTGGGCCAGTAGCGGTGCAGCCGTCTCCGTCGCGATGGCTGTCTGCAGCGCCCAGCGTCCTTCTCCCGAATCTGCTACTCGGCCATCATGAGCGATCAGGGCGGGATCGACGGCTAATGCCTCACCGGTCAGATCGAGAAGCCAGGAACGGATCACCGATCCTTGCCGCCAAAGCTGGGCGATTTCCGCGACATCGAAGTCGTAATCGACGGCTTCCGGACTGTCGCAGGAGGCGGGAAGCTCATCGGGGCTTTGCCGATCGTGGCCGGCATTGCGAAGCAGTTCGAAACCTTCGGCATAGGCGGCCATGAGCACGTATTCGATGGCGTTGTGTGCCATCTTCACGTAATGACCGGCCCCTGCGGGGCCGCAGTGCAGATAGCCTTCTGCCGCGGTGTCGCTGTCATTTCCCAGAGGTACGGGTGCCATGGTGCTTCCCCTGCCGGGCGCCAGAGTGCGGAAGAGCGGAGCCAGACGAGCCACCGGCGCGTCAGCGCCACCGATCATCAGGCAGTACCCCTGCTCCAATCCCCATATGCCACCGGACACACCGACATCGACAAAGGCAACACCCTTTTCGGCCAGGCTCTTTGCTCGATAACGCGTATCACGATGATGGGAGTTGCCGCCGTCGACCAGGATATCGTCGGTGTCGAGCAAGGGGCTCAGGGTGTCAATGACATTCGCCACCGCGGTGGCGGGAACCATCAACCAAATCACCCGTGGCACGGTCAAATGCCCGACCAGTTCATCAGGCGTCCGTGCAGGTTCGGCACCAAGCGCCGCGAGTCTGCCCAGCGCCTCGGCATCACCATCATGCACGACCACATCATGGCCGGCCGCCATCAGGCGTTGCGCCATATTACCGCCCATGCGGCCCAGTCCGATAATTCCGATTTGCATTACACAGTCATCCTTTGCATAACAATCAAGCGTCAAGCGTTCGAGTCTGGCCTGCGGGTCGGTGTCTGCGACACGCAGCTCGCGAGTTGTAGGTCCGGAGGGAAGACTCACGACAGGCTCGTGTTTGGCACGAGGCGATACGCCGACCGACAAAACTTCCGATGTCAATTGAACGTAGCAGTTGATTGGGGTCTTAGCCACCGGTGCGATAAGTGAAATTTTGTTCGATTGACGGCCAGACATCTTATCTACTTCCCGCGGTCCGTTGGCGATTGGTTGCCCCGAGGCCATTTGGTGCGATTTCTCGACGAGTTGACCGATCTGTTTGTTCAGGCTCTCCGCGTAGCGCTTGGTATGAAGCTGCTCAAGCTGGGCACTACCAGTCTGGAGGGCACTAAGATCCACGCCAACGCCTCGCGTTACGTCACAGCGCTCTGTCTCATGGCCACATCGAGAAGATGGAAGCCTGAGCGCAGTAGGAATTCCCGTCCTTCCGGGTAGCTCGGATTGGCGCTTTGTTTATTCTGCGTTTCAGGATCGTGACGATAAAAGCGATCACTGGTGCCGAAGTAGCGAGCAAGCCGGAGCGCCGTATCCGCGGTGATTCCCCGGTTTTCCCGGACAATTCATTCATCCGGGTTGCCGGAACATGTAGCGCCTTGGAAAGCGCATTAACGCTCATTTCCAGCGGGTTTAAATACTCCTCCCGAAGAATCTCCCGAATGAATGGGGCGCATACCATTACGCGTCATTTTGCATTCTCCTCAGTGATAACCAGTAATTTCAACATCTTCAGGGCCATCCTCTGTCCATCGGAAACACATACGCCACTGCTTGTTTGTGCGGATGCTTTGTTGACCTTTGCGGTCTCCCTCCAGCAGTGGAGTGGTCAAGCGTTTTGTGACAACCCAGTTAAGCTGCTTTTCTCAATTCAATAACGGCTGACTCGTAATCGTTCGGGCTTGTGTAACCCAATGTAGAAGTAGCTGTATTTGCTACTTTTGGCGACTTGCTTCACATCAGCAATTATCGCCTCGCGCTCGGAATCTGGCGGCCTGTTACACTGACGCTGGCAACCTTACCCGGCTGAATGCGAAACTCAGGCGGAACCTGTGCGTTATGGGGTATGGGAAAGCGCTTGAATAGCGTCTTGCGTGGTAGTTCATCGGGCGACTTGATCAGCATGTTTATCTCCTCGCCCCATCAAAGGGCCCACTGTGATGTTTCACCATGCCAGCGATTGAGCTATCGACTGGCCTCTCCCGGCTCCAGCAACTGTCGAAGTACATAAGGCAGGATACCGCCGTGCCGGTAGTAATCGGCCTCAGCCGGGGTGTCGATGCGCACGATGGCATCAAATGTCCGGGTCTGGCCCTGTGAGTCGGTGGCTGAGACACGCAGCTCATGAGCCGGGGTCTCGGCACTCGCCAGGCCTTTGATCGCGAAGGTTTCTTCGCCGGTCAGCCCGAGGGTCTCTGCATTCTGGCCATCGAGGAACTGCAGCGGCAGCACGCCCATGCCGATCAGATTAGAGCGGTGGATGCGCTCGTAGGACTCGGCAATCACCGCGCGCACACCTAGTAGGGCCGTGCCTTTGGCCGCCCAATCACGGGAAGAACCCGAACCGTATTCCTTGCCGGCCAGGATCACCAGCGGCGTCTTGGCCGCAGCATAGCTCTCGGCGGCCTCGTAGATGGTGGTGACCGGCGCATCGGCCCGGGTGAAATCGCGGGTGAAGCCACCCTCGGTGTCGGGAGCCAGGTGGGCGCCGATGATATCGATCAAGGGAGCAGGATCGCGCTCCATACCGTCGAAGAACGGCGGCTTGCGCACGTAGGTCGAATCAGGCTGCCACTGGAAAGTATCACCCTCGGCAATATCCATGCCCTGCCAGCGTTCGTCCCCAGCGTAGAGATCGGAATAGCCATCGGTGAACATCCCGGCGTGCAGATTCGCAGCGATCGTGTCCTCGATGGTCTGTGACGAGGGCCATATATCGTGCAGATAGACCGGCTTGCGTCAGAGTCTTCACCTAAAGGATCGTGCAGCAGGTTAACGTGCAGGCTGCCGGCCAGAGCATAGGCCACCACAAGCGGTGGCGAGGCCAGAAAGTTCATCTGCGTCTGGGGATGAATCCGGCCCTCGAAGTTGCGATTGCCGGACAGCACTGAGCACACTGTCAAATCGTTGTCGTTGACCGCGGCGCCGACTTCGGGGATCAGCGGTCCGGAGTTGCCGATGCAGGTGGTACAACCGTAGCCCACCAGATGGAAACCGAGCTTTTCGAGATACGGCGTCAAGCCGGCGCGCTCGATGTAATCGGTGACCACCCGGGAGCCGGGCGCCAGCGAGGTTTTGACCCAGGGTTTGCTGACCAGTCCTTTCTCCACGCATTTTTGGCCAGCAATGCGGCGCCGAGCATGACCAACGGGTTGGAGGTGTTGGTGCATGAGGTGATCGCGGCGATCACCACCGAACCGTGGTCGATTTCACCCTGGCTGCCATCAGCCAGGGTTATCGGGATAGGGTTGGGTGACCATTCGGCGCCGCAGCCATCGTCGGGAAGCGCTCGCGGCGCATCGCTGGGATCACTATGTATGATCGAGATCGGGTCGCTCGCCGGAAAGGAGGCATCAGAGGCTGCGTCAAGACCGACCCGCAGCGCGTCAGCCTGGGATTGACCGGCAAGCAGCGCGCAGACCGTATTCGGCGCAATGCGCAGTGGCACTTGGTCCTGCGGGCGCTTGGGCCCGGCCAGCGACGGCTCGACGCTGCCAAGATCGAACTCCAGGATTTGGGAATATTCGGCCTCGTGCTCCGGGTCGTGCCACAAGCCCTGTTCTTTGGCATAGGCCTCGACCAGGCGGATTTGATGCTCGGGCCGCCCGGTCAGGCGCAGATAGGAAAGGGTCTCGTCGTCGATGGGAAAGATGGCGCAGGTCGAACCGTACTCGGGGCTCATGTTGCCGATGGTAGCGCGATTGGCCAGTGGCACACTGGCCAGGCCAGGGCCATAAAACTCGACAAACTTCCCAACTACGCCGGTTTTGCGCAGCAACTCAGCCACCGTAAGTACCAGGTCGGTGGCGGTAGTGCCCGGCTTCAGTTCCCCGGTGAGCTTGAAGCCGAGTACCTGAGGCATGAGCATGCTGATCGGCTGGCCGAGCATAGCAGCTTCAGCCTCAATGCCGCCCACGCCCCAGCCAAGCACGCCCAGGCCGTTGACCATCGGCGTGTGTGAGTCGGTGCCTACCAGGGTGTCCGGGTAGGCAAGGGTTCCATCGGGAGTCTCGCGGGTGAACACCACTCGGGACAGGTATTCGAGGTTAATCTGGTGGCAGATGCCGGTGTCAGGCGGAACAACCTTGAAATCGTTTAACGTTTGCGCGCCCCAGCGCAGCAGCTGGTAGCGTTCTGCGTTGCGTTCGAATTAATGCACGGCACACCGGTGAAATCCTGCATCAGCACCCGCGCCGGCGCCGGCGTGTACTGTATTTCCTGTGTGCGCACATTTTTCGGCTGCCACTCGGCCAGAGTCTGAATCTGCTCGGGGGTGATTCGCTCACCATCCTCGTTGCGCAGCAGGTTTTCCAGTAACACCTTCAGGCTGTAGGCAGCCGCTGCGCGCCGTCGATACGATCGAGGCGATAGGATAGATGGTGTAGGTCGCATCGTCGACTTTGAGTGTATCGCGGGTATTGAAACTGTTGGATGACATGAGAAACTCTCCACAGCATGTGGGTTGTAAGGTCGGGGGGGCTCCCGATTTTAATTAAACGTAGCAGATGATCGGAAGGGCGGCCACTGGCGCGCATGACCTTTGAGATGGGCTTAATCGACAGGCGCCCTTGACAAGACCATAAGCGCCTTCTAGTTTAGGACTGACTAATGATTGGCAACATAAGCGAGTTTGTTGCCAATCTCGGTGGGTTCCTTGGACGGCAAATCACAGAAGCCATTAGCAGGATAACTATGCAACAGGGCGGGACAGTGTTGATTGCCGAGTACTGGGCCACCGGGCTTTTTGTTCTGGCAGTCATAGGCCTGTGCGCTTTCATGATCGGCGTGTCTGCGCTGCTCGGCGGGCGCAGTCAGGGGCCCAGCAAAGGGTTGCCTTTCGAAAGCGGCATCATCGGCACGGGTAGCGCACGCCAGCGTTTTTCCATCCAGTTCTATCTGGTCGCAATGCTCTTCGTAATCTTTGATATCGAAGCCATGTTCCTGTTTTCCTGGGCCGTGTCGGTGCGCGAGGTGGGTTGGGGCGGCTTCTGGGGTGCCGCAATATTTATCGGCATACTTCTCGCAGGGCTGGTGTATGACTACCGTTCTGGTGCGTTGGATTGGGCTCCCGTAGGTCGCGAACGGCTACATCGAGGAAAGTAATCACTTATTGGTTTTCATCTGGGAGGCACACCATGGCATACACCCTTACTCGGGCCGAAGATGCAGTGGCAGCAGAAAACGATCGCTACCCCTTAGGTAAACAACAACACGTCGAAGACCCGATGAGGGACCAGGTGCACCGCAGCGTGTACACCGGCAAGCTTAAAGATGCCCTCAATTCGACGGTGAACTGGGGGCGCAAAAACTCCCTGTGGCCCTATAACTTCGGCCTGTCTTGCTGTTATGTGGAAATGACCACGGCGTTTACCTCGCCCCACGATATCGCTCGTTTCGGTGCCGAGGTCATTCGTGCTTCTCCACGCCAGGCGGATTTCATGGTTATTGCCGGCACCTGTTTTGTGAAAATGGCGCCGATTATCCAGCAACTCTACGACCAGATGCTCGAACCCAAGTGGGTGATTTCCATGGGCTCCTGCGCCAATTCTGGTGGCATGTACGATATTTATTCGGTAGTGCAGGGGGTTGACAAGTTTTTGCCTGTGGATGTTTACGTGGCCGGCTGCCCGCCGCGCCCGGAAGCTTTTTTGCAGGGCTTGCAGCTGCTGCAAGACTCGATTCAAGAGGAACGTCGGCCGCTATCCTGGGTAGTTGGCGACCAGGGCGTGTACCGCGCAGAAATGCCGTCCCAGCGAGAGAAGCATCGCGATCGGCGTATTCAGGTGACAGAGCTGCGAACACCGGACAGCGTTTAACCCAAGAATTTCCAGATATTCTCACGCACCTTAGAGCGAGAGGGACACTGTTAAAATGAGTGTTGTTAACCCCAACACCAGCGCGGCAGCCGCTCCCGACCATCGGGCCAGCTCCCTCGTGGCAATGCTGCGAGAGCGCTTTGGTGACCAGGTGCTCCATGAACAGCCCACTTTGACGGGCATGCCGGTGTTGTGGGTGAGCCGGGACGCACTGGTTGAGGTGCTGGCAACGCTGCGCAAGCTACCCGAACCATTCGAGATGCTGTTTGATTTGTCAGCGGTTGACGAGCGCCTGCGCAGTCATCGCCATGGCTTGCCCGAAGCCGATTTCACTGTGTTCTATCAGCTGCTGTCCGTATCGGGCAATCGCGACATCATGCTTAAGGTGGCGCTCCTCGAGCAGGATCTGTCTTTGCCTACAGTGATCCCGGTCTACCCCAACGCCAACTGGTACGAGCGCGAAGTCTGGGACATGTTCGGTGTTCACTTTGACGGACACCCCAACCTTTCCCGCATTTTGATGCCGTCTACCTGGCAGGGCCACCCACTACGTAAGGATCACCATGCCAGAGCGACCGAATTTGATCCTTATACCCTAACCGTGGCGAGCCAGGAACGAGAACAGCAAGCCCTGAAGTTCAAGCCTGAAGACTGGGGCATGAAACGTAAAAACGATGAAACTGATTTCATGTTTCTTAACCTGGGGCCGAATCATCCGTCCGCCCATGGCGCATTTCGCCTTGTATTGCAGCTCGACGGCGAGGAGATCATCGACTGCGTGCCGGATATCGGCTACCACCATCGTGGTGCAGAGAAAATGGCCGAGCGCCAGTCCTGGCACAGCTTCATTCCCTACACCGACCGTATCGATTACGTGGGCGGCGTAATGAACAATCTGCCCTACGTGCTTGCGGTGGAGAAGCTTGCCGGCATACAAGTGAATGGCCGCATCGAGACCATTCGGGTGATGATGGCAGAGCTTTTTCGTATTACCAGCCACCTGCTATTTCTGGGCACTTATTTGCAGGATCTTGGCGCTATGTCGCCGGTTTTCTATACCTTTACCGACCGCCAGAAGGGCTACGACGTGATTGAGGCGATCACCGGGTTTCGTATGCACCCGGCCTGGTATCGCATCGGTGGCGTAATGCAGGATCTGCCGAAAGGTTGGGACAGGCTCATGCAGGGCTTCGTTGACTGGATGCCTGCCCGGCTCAACGAATACGAGCGTGCGATGATGAAAAACTCCCTGGTATGGGATCGCACCAAACACATCGCCGCCTTCGATACTGCCAATGCCTTGGCCTGGGGCGTTACCGGTCCCAACTTGCGGGCCACCGGTTGCGACTTCGACCTGCGCAAGAAGCGACCCTATTCGGGCTATGAGAATTTCGACTTCGAGATACCGCTGGCACACAACGGCGACGTCTTTGACCGTGGCCAGCTGCGCATCGACGAGATGCGTGAAAGTGTGAAGATCATTCAACAGTGCATCAATCACATGCCCGCAGGCGATTACAAAGCAGATCATCCGCTGACCACGCCACCACCCCGGGAGCGCATGCTTGAGCATATTGAAACCCTGATTACGCATTTTCTGCAGGTGTCCTGGGGGCCGGTTCTGCCCGGCAACGAATCGCTGCAGATGATTGAAGCCACCAAGGGCATCAACAGTTATTACCTGACCAGTGACGGCGGCACCATGAGCTACCGCACGCGAATTCGCACGCCAAGCTTTCCGCATCTGCAGCAGATTCCTGTGCTGATGCGCGGCGGCTTTGTGCCGGATTTGATCGCGCATCTGGGCAGTATCGATTTCGTTATGGCCGACGTGGACCGCTGATCATGCCGCAAACATTTATACCTTTGAGCACAGCCACAGACCTCATCGCAACCGATGGCTTTGAGCTGCACGAGGACGACCGCCGAGCCATGCTCACCGAACGCGACCATTACGAGCAGCCTCAGGCAGCCTGCATCGAAGCACTGAAGATCGTGCAAAAGCGCCACGGCTGGGTGCCAGATGGAGCCATTGTCGCCATCGCCGAAACCCTCGGCATCGGTGCCGGAGCAGTGGAGGGCGTTGCTACCTTCTACAGCCTGATCTTTCGCGAGCCGGTGGGGCGTCACGTGATCCTGCTGTGCGATAGCAGCTCATGCTTCCTCACCGGCTATGAAGCGTTGAGCGAGGTTTTGAGTGAGCGTCTCGGCATAGGCTTCGGCCAGACTACGGGAGATGGCCGCTTTACTCTGCTGCCGGTGTGCTGCCTGGGAGCCTGCGATCGCGGCCCTGCGATGATGATTGGCGATGACACTTTCGGCCCCATCGAAGCAGACGACCTGGATGAACTTCTGGAGGCCTATCCATGACGGTGATACCGAAAGATTCACGGCTGCGCTATCACTGCCAGCTGCGCCAGAGTGCCGAGGAGCGCCACGCTGAGACACACCCGTTGACCTGGCGACTACGCGAGGACGGCGCCCGGGTCGGGTTCGCGGAATATTGTGCGAAGGAGGGTTATCAGAGCGCAAGACAAACCCTGACACAGCGCACACCTGCTGACATAATCGACACCATGAAACAGGCCAATGTGCGTGGCCGGGGCGGCGGTGGTTTCTCCGCCGGGGTCAAGTGGGGCCTGACACAGGTAGGAGATCATCTGCCCCGTGGCTACCTGATCTGTAATGCCGACGAGATGGAGCCGGGTACCTTCAAAGATCGCCTGCTGCTGGAACAGCTGCCGCACCTGCTGATTGAAAGCATGATCATCGCGGGCTATGCCAACCGCTCTTGTTATGGCTATATTTTCCTGCGCGGCGAATACGTGGAGGCGGCGCGCTCCGTGGCCCTGGCCATCGAAGAGGCACGGCAGGCCGGCCTGCTGGGAAGCGACATCGCCGGCAGCGGCTTCGATTTCGATATCGCCTTACACACAGGTGCCGGGCGCTACATCTGCGGTGAAGAAACCGCACTGATCAATTCCCTGGAAGGCAAGCGCGCTAACCCCCGGGCCAAGCCGCCGTTTCCCGGCCAATCTGGCGCCTGGGGCAAACCCACGGTGGTTAACAACGTGGAGACTCTGTGCAATGTGCCTAGCGTTATGCAGCACGGTGCAGACTGGTATCAAGGACTATCCGGCGGGCTCAGTGGGGATGGTGGCACCAAGCTGTATGGCGTCTCCGGGTTAGTTGAACGCCCGGGGCTCTGGGAGCTGCCCATTGGCACCAGCGGCCGGGAGATTCTCGAACGCGCCGGTGGCATGCGCCAGGGCCACACCCTCAAAGCCTGGCTGCCCGGTGGCGGTAGCACCGGTTTTCTGTTGCCGGAACATCTCGATTTGCCCATGGACTTCGATACGATCGGCCAATACGGCAGCCGTCTGGGCACCAGCGTGATAGCCGTGGTCAGTGAGCGCCAGAGTATTGTTTCGCTGCTCCGCAACCTCGAACAATTCTTTGCCCGGGAGTCCTGCGGCTGGTGCACTCCCTGTCGCGATGGCCTGCCCTGGACAGTAAAAATACTGCAGGCCCTGGAGAGAGGTGAAGGCAAGCCAGAGTATATCGAGATCCTCGAGCAGCACACCTTAGGGCTGAATTCTCCGCGTACTTTCTGCGCCCATGCGCCGGGGGCAATGATGCCGCTGGAATCGGCCCTCAAACTCTTCCGGGCAGAATTTGAGGCTGGCATCGCTAGTACATCGCTGGAAGGGGTGAGCTGATGGCGACGATTCACGTGGACGGCAAAGCCTACGAAGTAGACGGCGCGGATAATCTGCTGCACGCCTGCCTGTCTTTGGGGCTGGACATTCCGTATTTCTGCTGGCACCCGGCCATGGACAGCATTGGTGCCTGTCGTCAGTGCGCGGTCAAGCAGTACAAGGACAAGGACGACACCCAGGGCAAACTGGTGATGTCGTGCATGACGCCTTCTACAGACAATAGCTGGATCTCCATCGCCGACGAGGAAGCCAAGACATTCCGGTCGGAGGTGGTGGAGTGGTTGATGACCTATCACCCTCACGATTGTCCGGTCTGCGAAGAAGGCGGCCACTGTCATCTGCAAGACGTGACGGTGATGACCGGCCACAGCCGGCGCAGCTACAGTTTTCGCAAGCGCACCCACCGCAACCAGTACCTGGGGCCGTTTGTTGCCCATGAGATGAATCGCTGTATCAACTGCTATCGCTGCGTGCGCTTCTACAACGACTACGCCGGCGGCACAGATCTCGGCGTCTTCGGCTCGAACAACAACTTGTATTTCGGGCGCCATCAGGAAGGCGTTCTGGAGAGTCCGTTTGCCGGCAACCTGACCGAAGTCTGCCCCACCGGCGTGTTCACTGACCAGACCCACTCGGACCGCTACGTTCGCAAGTGGGATATGCAATTCGCGCCCAGCGTCTGCCATCAGTGCGCGGTGGGCTGCAATATCAGCCCGGGAGAACGCTACGGCGAGATTCGCCGCATCGAGAACCGCTATCACGGTGATCTCAATCGTTATTTCCTGTGCGATCGTGGACGTTTCGGCTACGGCTACGTCAATCGCACCGACCGGCCGCGCCAGCCAGAGTGGAGGAGAGAGGGGCGTAGTGAGCGCAGGAGTGATGATCATGGCGAGCGCGCCGAAGAGATAGTCATCCTGGAAGTGGACCCGGCTCTGGATCGCGGCGCTGATCTGCTGCGCAACGCCAAACGGGTGATTGGCATAGGTTCGCCACGGGCCAGCCTGGAAAGCAATCATCAGCTGATCAAGTTAGTCGGCCGGGACAACTTCTCTAGTGGTGTCGCCGCCGCTGAGCAGGCTTGTCTTGAGCGCATGGCGGAACTGGAGAGCTCTTGCGGCTTGCCGATTCCCACAGTGCGGGAGGTGGAGGCCCACGACGCAGTGTTGGTGCTTGGCGAGGACCTGATGCACAGCGCGGCACGTCTGGCATTGTCATTGCGCCAGGCAGTGCTGGCCCGGCGCGATGCTTTGGCGGAAGAACGTGGCATCCCAATCTGGAACGCCGAAGCGGTCAAGATCCTCGCCCAGGACAACCGACACCCACTGTTCATCGCCTACCCCAGCGCCACCGAACTCGACGAGATCAGTGCCGGTAGCTGGCAGTTAGCGCCTGCGGACATCGCCCGCTTAGGCTTCGCCATTGCTCATATTATCGACGGTAACGCACCTGCGGTGCCGGGGCTCGATGCGGCTCTGGCAGCGGCGGCGCAGACGGTGGCCAAACAGTTGATAGCGGCGGAGAGACCACTGGTAATCAGCGGTGGCTCATTGGAGTCCACCCAGGTACTCGATGCGGCGGGCAGCATTGCCCGGGCACTGTCGCGGCGCACCAAACGCGCCGGCCTTATGCTCATTCGTAGGGAAGCCAACAGTACAGGCCTTACCATGCTGGGCGGTCGTCCACTGGAGTGGGCCCTGGATGAAATCGTCGAAGGCCGGGCAGATGCCCTCGTGGTATTGGAAAACGACCTGTACGTCCGGCTGCCGGAAGCGCGGGTTGACGCCGCATTAAATACGGCAACCGCGTTGGTCGTGCTCGATCACCAGCGTACCCGCACCTGGCAGCGAGCCAGGCTTGGCTTGGCCGCCGCCAGTTTCACCGAGGCGGACGGCACGCTGGTGAATCTGGAGGGCCGGGCCCAACGGTTCTACCAGGTCTTCGATACGAGCTATATGCGCCCGGAGTCCCGCATTCACCAAAGTTGGCGCTGGCTACACGCCCTACGTACCAGTCTCATTCGCGGCGAGGACAGCACCATTACTCTGGACCAGGCCACTGAGGCCTGTGCCCAGGATTATCCGGCACTGGCGGACATTGTTGCGAGCTCTCTAAGCGCGGATTATCGAGTTAAAGGCGTCAAGTTGGCCCGGGCCCCCCACCGCTTCAGTGGGCGAACGTCTCTGCGTGCCAACATTGCAGTGAGCGAACCGCGCACGCCCCAGGACCCGGATACGCCCTTTAACTTTTCCATGGAAGGTTACAGCGGTTTCGATCGGCCTCGTAAAGAAGTGCCATTCGCCTGGGCCCCGGGCTGGAACTCGCACCAGGCCTGGAATAAATTTACCGATGAAGTGGGTGGACATCTGCGTGGCGGCGATCCCGGAGTGCGCCTGGTTGCACCGCGGCCCGGTGCGTATCGCTATGCCAGCGATATCCCCGCGGCCTTCGAACCGCAACAGGACCGTTGGCAGCTGCTGGTGTTGCCGCGACTGTTTGGCGGCGAGGAAACTTCCTCCCGCTCCGCGCCCATTGAAGAACGTGCGGAACTGCCGACCATTGGTTTATCCAGCGCAGATGCGGCACGGCGGGGGTTTGAGCAGGGCGCATCGCTGACACTGGAAACAGAGACCGCGTGTCTTACCCTGCCATTACGCTGCGATCAGCGTTTACCCAGCGGTATCGTCAGCTTGCCGGCAGGAATATCCAGCGAATTCAGCAGCGGCGATTGGGCCAGGCTTGAGGCTTCGGGCCCCGACTATAAGGAGGCGCGCGAATGAGCTGGATAACCCTTGGCGACTGGCGACCCGAATGGTTGACCCCGACGGTGATGGATATCGCCGTGGCCATGATCCAGGCAGTGGTCATTCTGCTGGTAGCGGTGCTGGTGGGGGCAATCCTCACGGTGGTAGAGCGTCGCCTGCTGGGCTGGTGGCAAGACCGTTACGGCCCCAACCGGGTCGGCCCCTTCGGCTCCCTGCAAGTGGTCGCCGATATGATCAAGATCTTTTTCAAGGAAGACTGGATACCGCCCTTCGCCGACCGGACACTCTTCGTGCTGGCCCCGGCGATTGCTATGGCATCGCTGCTGCTGTCGTTCATGATTATCCCCATCACGCCGGGCTGGGGCGTGGCGGACTGGAATATCGGTCTGCTGTTCTTCCTGGCCATGGGCGGCATCAATGTCTATTCCGTACTGCTGGGAGGCTGGGCCAGCGCCAACAAGTATGCGTTGATCGGCGCCATGCGCTCTTCGGCTCAGACCATCTCCTATGAGGTCTTCATGGGCCTGTCACTGATGGGCGTTGTTGCCATGGCCGGCACCTTTAACTTGCGCGAGATCGTCAATGCGCAGCAGGAAATGTGGTACATCATTCCCCAGTTTCTGGGCTTCTGTAACTTTCTTATTGCCGGCTTCGCGGTAGTGCACCGTCACCCCTTCGATCAGCCCGAAGCGGAGCAGGAGTTGGCAGACGGCTATCACGTTGAATACTCCTCTATGAAATTCGGCATGTTCTTTATCGGCGAATATGTCGGCATGCTGTTAATTTCGGCGCTCGTGGTGACGCTGTTCTTCGGTGGTTGGCACGGGCCGCTGCTGCCACCCATTGTCTGGTTTGTACTCAAGACCAGTGTCTTTTTGATGCTGTTCATTCTGGTGCGAGCTGCGCTGCCCCGCCCGCGTTACGACCGGGTGATGACCTTTGGCTGGATTGTCTGTCTGCCGCTGACGCTGATCAACCTTCTGGTAACCGGCGCGGTGATACTGCTTGTTGCGCCAGGCTAGGAGCATTCGAATGGATGAAGAACGAGGAGCAACTGCCATGTACAAGGGACTTTTAAAAGGTACCTGGTCGCAATTGCGCACCTTGGGCATGGTTTTCATGCACGGCTTTCGCAAGCGCGAAACCGTCAGCTATCCCGAAGAAGAGGTCTATCTGTCGCCGCGCTACCGCGGGCGCATTGTGCTGACCCGGGATCCGGACGGTGAGGAGCGCTGCGTGGCTTGCAATCTGTGCGCCGTAGCCTGTCCAGTGGCTTGTATCTCGTTGGAGAAGGGCGAAAGGGAAGATGGGCGCTGGTACCCCGAATTCTTTCGCATTAACTTTTCACGCTGCATTTTTTGCGGCATGTGTGAAGAAGCCTGCCCGACCTCGGCGATCCAGCTAACGCCAGACTTCGAGATGGGTGAATACAACCGCCAAGAGCTGGTATATGAAAAGGAAGATCTGTTGATTAGCGGCCCTGGCAAGGACCACAACTATAATTTCTACAAGGTAGCGGGCATGGCCATCGCCGGTAAAGACAAGGGTAAGGGCGTGGCGGAATACGAGCCGATCAAGGTCACCACGCTGCTTCCCTGAAGCCGCCTCTCCAGCGTCGCCTCGCTGGAGAGTAGTGGAAAGGAGGAGAGGAAGGGAGAGAGAAACATGGAATACGCATTTTACCTGAGCGGTTTGGTCGCGGTGCTGGCGACTGTGGGGGTTATCAGCAATACCAGCCCGGTGCATGGGGTGCTGTATCTGGTGGTGTCATTGCTGGCGGTGGCCATGGTGTTCTTTGCCCTGGGTGCGCCCTTCGCCGGAGCGCTTGAGATTATCGTCTACGCCGGAGCGATCATGGTGCTGTTCGTCTTTGTGGTGATGATGCTTAACCTGGGCGAGGCGGCGGTCGCCCAGGAGCGCATTTGGCTGCAACCGCGCACGTGGCTGGGGCCATCGCTGCTCGCGGCCGTATTGCTGCTGACATTGATCGACATACTGTGGCGCGGTGATGCGGGCATGCTGATTCAAGGCGATGTGCTGAGTGCCAAGCAGGTGGGCACGATTTTGTTCGGCCCTTGGCTGCTGGTAGTGGAACTCAGCGCTTTGCTGCTGCTGGCAGCGCTGGTCACGGCCTCTCATGTCGGACGTTTACGCCAGCCAAGGTCGGATTCAAAAATTGGCAAGGAGGCTTCATGAGCGGCGTACCCATGGAACATGGTCTGGTGTTGGCGGCCATCCTGTTCGCGCTGGGGCTGGCGGGCCTGATGTTCAGGCGCAATATGATCTTTATACTCATGAGCCTTGAGATCATGCTTAACGCTGCGGGGCTTGCCTTTATCGTCGCCGGCGCGGCCTGGCAGCAGCCGGAAGGCCAGGTCATGTTTCTGCTGGTGATCACACTCGCGGCTGCAGAAGCCAGCGTCGGTCTGGCGCTGCTGATTCAGCTGCACCAGCGCTTCAAGTCCCTGGATATCGATGCGGTCAGCAGGATGCGCGGATAATGGAAATAATGACATTACTGCCCTCGACCACGCTGCTGCTGCCGCTGACGTTTCTGCTGCCTCTTGCAGGAACGTTGATTCTGGCCTTTTCCCGGGGCACATTTAGCTACCGTGTCAGTACCATTGTGGGAACCGGCAGCGTGGGACTGGCTGCGCTGGTCACTGCACTGTTGGTACTGGGTTTTGTCAACGACGCGGCTAATGCCAGCCATCCTCAAATTGTTACCTTGTGGACCTGGATTGTCGTGGGGGAGTTTCAGCCCACCATGGGTCTTGCCCTGGACGGGTTGTCGCTGACCATGCTCGGCATTATTACCGGCGTAGGCTTTCTGATTCATCTGTTTGCTGCCTGGTACATGCGCGGCGATGACGGTGTTACGCGCTTTTATACCTATATGAACCTGTTCGTGTTCAGCATGGTGCTGCTGGTACTGGGTGATAATCTGCTGCTGCTGTTTCTGGGCTGGGAAGGGGTCGGCATGTGCAGCTACCTGCTGATCGGCTACTACTACCAGAATAACGCCAACGGCTGGGCAGGGTTCAAAGCCTTCATCATTACCCGCATCGGCGATGTGTTCCTGGCCATCGGTATGTTTTTGCTGTTTGCTAAACTCGGCACCCTAAACATTGCCGAGATCCTTTCTCTCGCACCGCAGATGTGGCGCGCGGGGGATCCAACCGTAGAGTTGGTGGCATTGCTACTGCTGGGCGGAGCAGTGGGCAAGTCTGCCCAACTACCGCTGCACACCTGGCTTGCCGACGCCATGGCAGGCCCCACGCCGGTGTCGGCTTTAATTCACGCCGCGACCATGGTCACCGCCGGGGTTTATTTGATCGCGCGCATGCACGGGGTGTTTGAGTTGGCGCCCACTGCGCTCTATCTGACTGGCCTGATTGGCGCCCTGACGCTGCTGATGGCTGGTTTCGCTGCCTTGGCCCAGACCGACATCAAACGGGTGCTGGCCTATTCCACCATGAGTCAGATCGGCTACATGTTTCTGGCGCTGGGGGTTGGCGCCTTCAACGCGGCGGTGTTTCACTTGATGATCCATGCCTTCTTTAAGGCACTGCTGTTCCTGTCTGCCGGCGCGGTGATCATCAGTTGTCATCACGAACAGGACATAAGACGCCTGGGCGGGTTGTGGCGCAAGCTGCCGCTGGCTTACATGGGCTTTATCGTTGGCGGTGCGGCCCTGGTGGCCTTGCCACTGGTTACTGCGGGGTTCTACAGCAAGGATGAGATTCTCTGGCAGGAGCTGGCGGCAGGCCGCCAAGGGTTGCTGATTGCCGGTCTGTTTGGCGCTTTCCTGACCTCGTTGTACACCGTGCGGCTGATCATTGGTATTTTCCATGGTGAGATGAAAAGTGATGGCGCCCGCCAGGCTAAAGCGGGGCGGGGCCTTGCCCACGGCTTACCACTGGTGATCCTGGCGCTGCTCTCAACGCTGTTGGGCGCCTGGATTACGCCGCCCCTGAGTGGGGTGCTGCCGGCTGGCCCCGCTGAGGGCATGGAAGCGGGGCATGCCGCGCTTGTGCTGGTCGCTTCGGCCACGGCGTTGATTGGTCTTGGCCTGGGAGCTTGGCTGTTTATCTTCAAACGCGACTGGCTTGCACACATCACTCGCCAGGGAATCGGTGCCGGGCTTTGGACCTTGTGGCATCTAGCATGGGGCTTCGACATTATTTTCGACTGGCTGTTAGTAAGGCCCTATCGCGGCCTGGTGCGCCTGCTGAAAGGCGATCTGTTTGATGCCTTCTTCCGGCTGATTGCCCAGGCTTTGCGAGTTGTACATTTAGGGCTTTCCCGAACCCAGACAGGCAAATTACGCGGCTATGCTGCCACCATGGTGGTCGGGGCGACGCTGATTTTACTGAGCCTGGCGCTAGTATACTAGCGGTTGCGCAAAACCCGGATAAGGAGATGCAACGCTTATGATACTGGTGTGGTTAATTGTGATCCCATTCGTCGGGGGACTCCTGTGCTGGCAGATAGAGCGATTAGGTGATAAGCCGACGCGCTGGATCGCGCTTGTCACCATGCTGGTCGAGCTGTTGATTTCGCTTTGGTTATGGGCACAGTACGATTTCCATCTGCCGGCGCTGGATGGCTCGACTACCCAGTGGGCTCTGGAATTCCGGGTGGTCTGGATTGAACGTTTTGGCATTGATTTTCACCTTGCCATGGATGGTCTGTCGTTGGTGCTGATCGCCTTGACCAGCTTTCTCGGCGCGCTGGCGGTGTTGTGTTCGTGGAACGAGATTGTGCGCCGGATCGGGTTTTTCCATCTCAACCTGCTGTGGATTCTCACCGGCGTTGTCGGGGTGTTTCTGGCTATCGATCTGTTCCTGTTCTTCTTCTTCTGGGAGCTGATGCTGGTGCCGATGTACTTTTTGATTGCTCTGTGGGGCCATAGTGGCTCGAAGGGCAAAACTCGCATCGGCGCGGCCATCAAGTTCTTTATCTATACCCAGGCCAGTGGGCTTTTGATGCTGGTCTCGATCCTGGGACTGGTGTTCGCTCATCATGCCAACACAGGTGAGTATTCTTTCAGCTATCAGGTGCTGCTGGAGACCAAGCTTTCGCCCACACTTTCCATGTGGTTGATGTTGGGCTTTTTTATCGCCTTTGCGGTCAAGCTGCCCGTGGTGCCACTGCACGGTTGGCTGCCGGACGCCCATGCTCAGGCACCTACCGCCGGCAGCGTGGATCTGGCGGGAATACTTCTCAAGACCGCCGCCTACGGCATGATGCGCTTCGCCTTGCCGCTGTTTCCAGAAGCATCCCAGGCATTCGCGCCCATCGCCATGGGGCTTGGCCTGCTCGGCATATACTACGGTGCGGTGCTGGCCTGTGGGCAACAGAACGTTAAGCGCTTCATCGCCTATACCAGTATCGCCCACATGGGGTTCGTACTGATTGGCATCTATTCCGGCTCTCTATTGGCTTTACAGGGTGTGATAGTACTGATGCTGGCTCACGCCTTTTCCGCAGCGGGGCTCTTTGTTCTCAGCGGACAGCTATACGAGCGCCTGCATACTCGTGAAATGGATAAGATGGGCGGTCTGTGGGGGCGGCTGGGGAGCCTGCCTGGGTTCTGGCTGTTCTTTATTGCCGCTTCGCTAGGTATACCGCTCACCGCCAATTTCGTCGGCGAATTTATGGTGCTGTTCGGTACCTTTGCCACGGCACCGTGGGTGGTTGTGATCGCAAGCTTTGGCCTGGTGCTGGCCGCAATCTATTCGCTGATCCTGATGCAGCGCGTGCACTATGGCCCGCCTCGCAGCGACACGCCATTGAAGGGGCTTGATGCCCGCGAATTTGCCATGATGCTGAGCATTGTCGTGCTGCTGATATGGCTTGGCATCTACCCCCAGCCGCTGCTCGATACCACCGAAGCCGCCATGGGCGAGGTGCAGCGGGTGTTCGAGATCTCGGGCGCCCCTGAGCGGGGCGTCGATGCCGGGCCGGGTGCGGCCATTACGCTAATGCCGGAGGCCCGCTGATGCCCGTTGCTGTTCTTATCGCCTATCTGCCAATAATTTTGGTCGCCGCAACGGCGATTGCGGTGATGCTTGGCATCGCGTGGCGTCGCGAGCACGCCGTAACGGTTGCCGCCAGCGTGCTGGGCCTGGCGCTGGCTTTGATCGCTCAGGTGTTTGCCTGGCGGGTGATTCCGGTACACACGCCACTGCTCGATTTTGATGGTCTGGCGCTATTAGCCGGGATCTTGATACTGGCGTCGACCCTGGTTTGCGCGATTCTGGCTCATGGTTATCTTGAGTCTTTTCACGGCGCCCGCGAAGAATTCTATGTTCTGCTGCTGTGCGCGGCAGCAGGAGGGCTGGTACTGGTGGCGAGTCGGCACCTGGCCAGCCTGTTCATCGGCCTGGAGCTGTTATCAATGCCGCTCTACGGAATGCTGGCCTACGCTTACCATGAGCCGCGTTCCCTTGAAGCCGGTATTAAATACCTGATTCTTTCTGCCGCCGCCAGCGCATTTTTGCTGTTCGGTATGGCGCTGCTCTATGCACAAACCGGTGAGTTACGGATCGACGTTTTGATGGCCAGCCTTGATTCGCACACCGGTGTCTGGGGCCTGGCGGGCGTTGGCCTGATGCTCGTTGGGTTGGGCTTCAAGCTTTCGGTAGTGCCCTTTCATCTATGGACCCCGGACGTCTACGAGGGCGGGCCGGGGCCGGCGGCCACCTTTCTGGCCACTGCCAGCAAGGTGGCGGTATTCGCGTTGCTGCTGCGGCTGATGCTGTCGACGCCGGTTGCCCAGGGTGACTGGTTGCGCGCGGTGTTTACCGGGCTGGCACTTGCCAGCATGTTAATCGGCAACCTGCTGGCGTTGACTCAATCTAACCTCAAACGCATTCTTGGCTATTCGTCGATTGCGCACTTCGGCTACCTGCTGATCGTGCTGGTGGTCGCGGACGGCCTGGCGGCGGAAACGGGAGGGGTCTACCTGATCACCTACGTGTTGAGCACTCTGGCGGCGTTTGGCGTGGTCATTCTGATTTCGAGCACGATCAGCGGCGAAGATGCAGCAGCGCTGCACCACTATCGCGGCCTGTTCTGGCGGCGCCCTTATCTGACCGCCGTACTGACCGTGGCTATGCTGTCATTGGCGGGCATTCCGGCAACCGTCGGCTTCATCGGCAAGTTCTATCTCATCGCTCTGGGCGTGGAGGCTCAACGCTGGTGGCTGGTAGGTGGCATCATACTTGGCAGTGCCATCGGGCTTTACTACTACCTGAGGGTCACCATCACGTTGTTTATGGCCGAACCGGGAATGCACCGTCGCGATGCGTCCGATGACTGGGGCTCGCGGGCAGGGGGGCTGGTTGTGCTTACTGTAGCGGGGTTGGTGATATTTCTGGGCGTCTATCCGGCGCCGATGATCGAGCTCGCGCGAGCCCTTGGTGGGATTACCCTCCGCTGAATGAAACCGCCGGACAGACTTCCAGCGGGATAACCACCAAGCTATGAAAGGAGTTCAGTCACTCCAGACAAAGAAGGTTGCCGTCTGTACCACCAGGCTGCGCCACCATTTCCCCGAACGGGCTGGCAGTAATTCCTTGGCTTTTCGGAGCTTGCTCGATTTTTGCCCTTGCTGAAGGAGCCACAGCCACTAGCAAGCCATCACTTGTTTGAGGGTCACACACGATAAGAGAATCACTATCTTCCTTTTGCCTGTATTCCAGCACCTTCAACTGGGCCGGAATGAACTGCAACGCTTCCTTAACAGAAGCCGGGAAATGACAACGAGTCGCGGATCGGGTTTCTGGTCAAACGGCCAGTCAGCGGCTAACCTAATTCGAAGGAAGTATGTCAACCCGCGCCACCGCCGAGATCGCCCCGATCCGTGGCCGTCGGCGAGCGACGTCGCATTGACGGATGACACCTGGGGTGAGCGTTATCTGGAAGGGAATAATGGTCACTACTGGATTAGCGCCGGCTGCCGCAATATTACAGTAGCGCTATCACATGAACTGGTCTCACTTCATTCAGCAGTAATGGCTCGACAAATACGATTGCTATCGACCCGTGAACAGGCTCAGATCCGAATTTGGGACCATGACGATTCTACTGGATCCGTCATCTTACATGTTATTCCTGCTGCCTCAAGAATCATGTAGTTAGACGGGTAGTACGCCAGATTAAGTACTTGCGTGGAAACTAAGTACTTTGTGTTGAAAATTTAGTACTTTGTGTGGTCGTCCACCAGTTGGTTTTTTAAAGGATATAGGGAAGCGCCATTTTTGTCCAATACTCCTAAATATTGGACATTGTATGATGGGCTTTGCAGGGCGGTTTACTCGCAACCTTTGACGCCTTTCCCCGGATTCGGTCTGGCTTCACGTTATCGGCATCAGTTGATGGCAATGCCGCGTTCTATAAGACGGCTCCTGAGTAACTCGACCCTGCGCCGATTCACTCCCAGATCGTAGAACCCGATAAGCGATTGAGACCTCACGTCCAGATGTTGTTTGTCTGAATCGACCAGCAGCTCAAGATAGTCCGGGGCACTTTACCCGTAGATGCGCATCCTGCGAGCAGGAGTATTGAGACGGCGACGAAATAACGCATAGTTATGAGGTACTCCTGAAAAGTGTGCCAGTGGGAACAAGATGCTTCAATGCAGTGATCCTGCACTGCCGACTCTCGAATAAACAATTCCTTCCTATAATCTCGTACTGCGCATAATGTATATTATGTTAAACACGGTAATTAGCAGTGCTTGAATTTGCAGTTGATGGCTGTAGAACCACCCTCATCGAATTGAACGAAACGTAAGGTTGAATCTTGAGCCGTTTGCTCTCTTTCGCTTCGGAACCGAATGCTCCCAGTAATGCTGCAATTCTCCCTGCATTACGAGCACAGTTCCGTGCGCTAACGGAAACACGATCTTTTTCATTTTATCATCCTTTCTTCTGACGACAAAATCACGAGTTTCTCCGAAATTTGCGGACGCAATGACAGGATTTCTTCCAAGTTCTCTTTCATCGTCGGAATGCCAGCCCATATGGTCGTCACCATCTCTATACCAATTAAGCAAAACGCTGTTGAAATTGACGCCCGCCCATTTTTCAATTTCACCTTTCAGATACAGCAGGCCTGTGTTCCACTCGTTGGGCGCTGAAGTGATTCCGGAATATGTGTAGCACTTGCCCCTGTCGCCGTACCACGACGTTAGCCTGGGCAGCCGGATGACCTTGCCATAAAACTTAATGAAGTCCTGTTTCCATTTGATGTTTTTAAAGTCGATTGGCGAGAGGTCTTCGCGAACCAAATCGTTCCATGCATTGCTTCTCCAATCGCAATTGGCATTCTCCTGGAAATATTCGACGGTTCTGTTGCTGATTCTTGAGTCAAAAAACGTTTCTGCATAGAGCATTTCGCCGTTAGGTACGGAAATCCGGTAACCCTGAAGTGTGTTATTCCAGTTTGTTTCGTACCCACTGCCTTGCGGTATCTCAAACGGTAATTGCTGCTTAGTTCTGCCAAAGAGATCCACGAGTTGCCTCCGCCTGAAAGATTCAAGATGCGCCGTCTTTGATTGGAACATTGGCGAGAGTTCAATGAAAATAATTTTCTGAACCAATTTACTACTGCCCTGCTCAGTCTGTTCTATTCAATGAAATACGCAGAAACGTGATGCAGGCCCAGCGATCGGAAATAAATGTCCACTAATAACAACGAAGTTCTTCGTTAAATGTACACCCTACTTCTAAGGTTGAAATACGCAGCCAATGCACCAAAGCCCAGCTTGAGCGCACCAATAAGCTGCGTTTTTTGTGCCTGACATACGCAAAGATGAGCGGCCATTTTTAGGAATAAAATACTATTTCGATAATAATCATAATGTTAGAAAAGTTGGCTTATGCTTTGCGTTAACGCAGTGGCTGTGTACCTAACGAAACTTTGGAGACGAATAATAATGAAAAAACAACTCTCACTGGTCGCCGTTGCAACGACCCTCGCCGGCACCTTAATGACAGGAAGTTTGCAGGCAGCAACCTTAGATGACGTTCAATCACGGGGCCATGTGCAGTGCGGCGTAACCTCTGGTTTGCCGGGTTTCTCCCAGCCCGACGAGAAAGGCAGCTGGACTGGCCTTGACGTTGACACCTGTCGTGCCGTAGCAGCTGCAGTCTTTGGTAGTGCCGACAAAACCCGATTCACACCACTTACAGCGAAAGAATGCTTCACCGCGTTACAATCTGGTGAAATCGATATTCTATCCCGCAACACCACCTGGACCCGGAGATGATCAAAGAAGTGCCGGACGTTATGATTGAACTGGCCGGCAGTGGCATGACCATGATCTGTGTCACCCACGAGATGGGTTTTGCTAAAACCGTCGCAGACCGGGTGATCTTCATGGACCAGGGCGAAATTGTGGAGTTGGCACCGCCTGAGGCGTTTTTCTCGAATCCCAAAGAAGCGCGGACCCAGCAATTCCTGAATCAGATTTTACAGCACTGAGTCGAAGGCTACTGATGACAACGGACGTCGTTTCTGCAGCTTCTCCCTAACGGAAGAGAAGCTGTGTTTTACTCATAACCGGCCGCCCAACTCGCGTGGCCGAGTTCTGTAGCGCGTGCGACGTCTGCTTCAGGTACAACGGATATGTCCCCCAGTTCCCTCGAATCGTAATGAAATACGCACAACCGTGACGCAAATTCAGCGAACGGCAGCGATGCTTCGCCGTACCGTTCACCATGGCTCTGGGTCGAGCAGTTAATACCCTGCCCCCAATCCTGACCGCTGTCATTATTGGGGTTATAAAAGTAGAGGCGCATCTCGCCGTGGCGATCAAGGCTTACGCGGATGATGGTTATGGCATGGCGTCCAACGAGGCGCCCTCCACTGTCGGTGACTGCGATACCCGCCGGTTGCGGATGAATGACGGGGATATTGCCGTTGTAGTACGGGTGATAGCAGGCATAAAAGTGGCGTATAAAGTTCTGATAGTCTTGGATTTTCCCTGTTTCCCGACTGATGACACTGAGGAATCCATGCCCGACCCACCAACCGTACATTTCGGGATTTATCCAGCGGTGAAGGTCATCATCGCGCTCGCCACACAAGCGTCCCATCTCGGCATAAATACGGTCAAGATGGGGTACAAGAATCAAAGAGACCGGATCCACATCGGTTGGAAGTTCTTTCGCCAGGCCTGCTTCCAGGTGTTGTGAGGTAATTTGCTGACCTTCAAAACGCATGATGACGTCGTCATCGCGGGCCGCCCAGGCGACCAACTGCAACAGAAAATCGGCGTCGTTGAAGGCCCACATGGACAGGCCGATGACCGACTGACACGTCGGGTTATTGCCCTGGCCCACACCCAGCGGTTGCCCTAGAAGGCTCAATACACCGGCGAGTAAATACACCCTTGGCGGGTGGGTATCACCAAAAGCGTCGCTCAGGGCCTCGGCTGCTGCCGGGCAAAGTTTCAGTTCAAGTTGGCGCCAAAGGCCCGAGGCTACAGGAGGCGTGAACAGGCCACCACGCTCAAGAAACATGGCTAGGCCGTACACTGCCTGGCAGGTTTCCGGGTGGACAACCTGGTCGATTAGTTCCAGGACAATTTGACGGTAGCATTGCAAAACATCGTTACCGGTGATGCTCAGCCCCAGTGCCAAAGGTATCAGATCATTGTGGTGCGCACGCAGGTGGCGCAACATTATGGGATGGTAAGGAGAAACCATGCCCGTCTCATGCATTGCCCTGGCAAAGCCCTGTGCCTCTTCCCACAGAGCTGACTCGTCCATGGCGGCCAAACGCTCGCTGTAAACCGCAAAACCCGGGTCATCACGGCAGCCTTTAGCCGGGCCGAACAACGCACGGACAAGGCGCGCGGCCTTGTCCATCCCTTCGGTCTCTATGTCAGGATCAAACAGGCATTTGGCAATTTGGCCGACCATCTGCTTGATGCTTTCTGTCTGTATCGGGCGCTGGGATAACAATCGACGCACTTCATCCACCAGGCTGTCGAGAATGCTCTCGTAGCCGAGCCTGCTGAGCAAATACTGATAGAGAGAATTGACGATCTGCCCCAGCCCCTGGGGCCGTTCCCGATCGGCTTCGCTCATCTGGCCAGACAACAGGTCCAGATTCAACGCCGTCACCTGGGTCAGAAAGCGCTTGGCCTGCTCTGCCGAAATTCCGCGATGACGATAATCACCCATAGCCACAGCAAGCAGGCGAAGCTCGCTCAAGGCTTCGATAGATGTGTAGTCTGGCGTTCCCAGGCGTAACGTGCGTACGGCAATAGCGGGTCTCAGAATGGCCGGCTTACCCCAGTCACCGTTGGTAAATACGCCATTGGTCTCCATTTCCGGTACTCGGGTGTACAACGCATCAAGCCCACCGGGCGCCTCCATCACGTAAAGTGCCGCTGCCAGCACCTCTCGGTTAGAGGCCATTCGGTCGGCCTGACGGGCGAGCGCCAACTGTTCCAGCGCCTCGTCAAAACTTGCCACTAACGCGTTGGTATTTCGGTCAAAATTGGTAAGAGTCACAACGTTATCCTTGCCTGCTCAATGGGCTATTTGGGCTCGCCCAAAGATGCTCTTATGGCGCTAAGGAAGCAATTGATTCCGGCGCTTTCGTTTCAATTTTTAACTATAGCGTCTATATTGCGATTGAGGATTGCAAACAGTGACCTTTTATAGCCGCACGTTGAGAACGTCTTCAGCTTAAGTATCTCGCCTAAATTAAGGCCACTCAACCTCCTCCATAAACGAAATTATTTAACGGCTCGGTTTCCGTTTTGCGCTCCAGATCCAGCGCAGTTTTTAGGCACATCATTAAGGAGCACGTCGAATGTCAATGACATCTGAGAATGGGTTAACCAAAGAAGTAGCAGCCTGGCTCGACCCGAAAATGGACTCGGTTAAAGGTACCGAAACTCCCAAAGACCCGAACAAAGGCTACATTGCCCTGCTTGGCTGGAGTGTTAATGCAATCAAGGCCGCGCAAAAGTTCGACCGCCGCTACATCGTAATTGCACCAGATTGGGCTGCTGATTTTTGTACGGCAAACAAGATTCCTTTCATTGCATGGGATTTTCTCCGCTTGAATGATCGGTCGCTGGAGATTGCAAAAAGGCTTCAGGCGGAAGGCGTTGACGTGGCAATACCGCTGTTCGAAGAGACCGTCGAATGGTCTGGTGCTATTAACTCTGTCTTGCTTAACAGCCCGCGGATGTTCGGACAGTCCATTTTGTTCCGCGACAAATCTCTGATGAAGCGCCGCGCTCAACTGGGCGGCATTCGCGTCGGGATCTTTGAGGAAGCACACGATAAAGAAGACATCGTTCGCTTCATGAAGCGCGTCAACCAGACGCTGCTAAAGCTTGACGGTGACCCGGACGACCCCATTCACGTCAAGGCATTCGACAAGGCCGGGTGCCTTGGTCACAGGATGATCCGCAAGGTTGAAGAAATCGACAACATTCCGGCGGAAGAATATCCCCTGCTGATGGAAAGTCACCTTGATGGCTGGGAGTTTGCCGTAGAAGCTTGGATTCACGACGGGAAAATCAAGTTCCTGAATATTTCCGAATACGTAACCCTCGGCTACTCGGTGTTTGTTCCTGCTACCGAGCAACTGGAAAGCTGGCGCAACGCGATCACCAAGCAGATCGAGTTGCTGGTGAAAACCTTCGACATCCAGTTCGGCTTGATTCACCCCGAATACTTCGTAACGGCTGACGGCGAAATGTACTTTGGCGAGGTTGCTTACCGTCCGCCCGGCTTCAAGGCGTTCGAGCTGATAGAGCGAGCTTACGGATTCAGCGCTTACCAAGCCTCAATGTTGGTGTTTGATCCCAAGAGCACCCAAGAAGAAGTAGATGCCTTTTTCCCACGGGAAGTGGTCGATGCAAAATGCTACGCAGGTTGCTTCGGCGTGTACCCAAGGCGCCGTGTGGTCAGCAAGCTGGAGATGCCCAAGGAGACAATTGAACATCCCTACTTCGAGTCTCACGAATTGGTCGCACCTACAGAAGAGACCGTTCCTGATCGGTCAGCTTTCGGAACTCATTGGGGTCTGATCTTTTTCGCAGGTGATGATCCCATCAAGATGCGGGACCTGCTGAAAGCCCAGGAAGATCTGGACTTCTACGTTTAGAGATTCGGCTTAATATGCCTGGTTTCCCGTTGGGAAACCAGGCATATTTTCAGTCTTCTAAAATGTATTCTGCTAGCCTTATCATGCATTTCAATGATCACTTTCTGCTTTTAGAAAGCGGGTTCCGCCAGAGCTCGAATTCAGTTGTTTTATGGCAGTCGGTTCCCCCTCCTCGTTAAGTTCCACGATTCCGATACCCGCATTGTTCCACAACCGTTCCCCGGCGCTACGGCCTTCGGGCATTCTTGGCGTTACTCGCATACGCCGCCGTTTTGTAAACCAGTTAAGTGGCGACCGCGGTGCATACAGCCAGCGATTCATCCGGTCCATCCACTCCATGAGCGAGTGCGGGAATTCGTTCTTGATACCACTGCTGGTGATCTGCCAGATTCTGGGCCGGTCTGGTCTGTGTCGAAGGCGCACATCGTTGACAAACGAATAATGAACGTCGCCAGACAGTATCACGAAGGTTTCGGGGGTACGGGAATGGCCAAAGATGTTCAGCAGCACGTTGGCGGCACCCCGGTGGGCCATCCAGTTTTCGGCATCTACAATCAGGGGTTTGCCCACGAAGGTGAACGCACTCTGAATGGCTTCAATCAGTTTGACGCCGAACATGGGGGCCGGCGAAACAACAATCACCGCCTTCTCGCCGATGATATCCTGCTGGAGGTCGCTCAATGCTTCCCAATTGAGCAAGCCAGAGGGCCTGGCCGCATTCAGTTCGCTGCGCCAGCGGCGAGTGCGGGTATCCAGCACCACGATTTTGGGCGAGGTTTGCAAAGTGTAATGCCAGTGCTCAAACCGCAGCAGACTATCAACAAGCGTATCTTGCCGGGCCTGATCGAAGTAAGCGCCCTGCTCTGCCGACGCCGTCAGCGCCT
Organism: Marinobacter sp. LV10R520-4; assembly: GCF_002563815.1. Classification (NCBI taxonomy): domain Bacteria; kingdom Pseudomonadati; phylum Pseudomonadota; class Gammaproteobacteria; order Pseudomonadales; family Marinobacteraceae; genus Marinobacter; species Marinobacter sp. LV10R520-4. The sequence continues at coordinate 3,748,390 of NZ_PDJM01000001.1, forward strand.
GAATGGATGGCATCGCGTCAGCGAAGGCGTCGGGGTCGTTGCCCCAGCCCTGGCAGAGCAAGTAGGCAATCAAGGCGTTGCCAACAATGCGCCTGGAAAACGGGTGTTCGTAGGTAGTGGTCTCCCACAAAGCAGACAGGTTCCAGTCGTCGGTAACGTCGTGATCATCGAAAATCATGTAGGTCGGAAGATGCGCCAGCGCCCGTGAAGCCCGTGGTAATCCAGCCACAAAGTCGTCAATCGCAGCCTGTTGCCCTTGATAGGTGGCTGCGTCCTTCGCGCTTAATACCGGAGGTTTTATGGTCACCAGGCGCCAACACACCGGCGACCAAACCAACAGATACATGGCCATGACTTCGTTCAGGGAGATCAGGTGATTGTGGGCATTGGCGGTGGTAAATACTGGTTTTTTGGCGCCCCCGAAGAAACGTTTTGTCAGCGCCTGGTTGCTGCTGACATCCGGCAGCAACTTTTCCCGGTGAAAGTAGGTATCCGGATTCTGCCGCAGCGTCTTACTGTCACTGACACAGCTTTCAGTGAGTGCCTCCTCGTAAAGGCCGAGGCGGTCAATCAGGCTGTGTATGGCTCGAAGCATAGGGCCAGCAACATCGTCGGCGTAGATCTGGTCGCCGGTCATCAATAGCAGGGCTGGCCGTTTTTCAACAGCATACTGAGCGTCTAACAGCGATTGGTCTACCCGTACAAGCCCGTCGGCGGCGGCGGAATGAGGCCGCCGGCATGAGCCGTGGGCCAGCCGGTCTAATCTCTCTTTAATCACGAAATCGGGCCAACTGGCGCCCGGCAGGCAAAGGTGTGGCGCCCAGTCTTTGATCCACAATTCGTCAGCGTTATCACTGTCATGCCCCAACTCATCAGACATGCCCAGGTCGTATCCGATGCGGGTATTTTCCGGCAGTGAATCGTCTAACTCAAGATCAATCAGGTGCAGGTAGGCAGAGGTTCCGAATCTCAGTCTGGTGACGTCTCTGTCGGTCAGTACCCGATCAAACCAAGGCTCGGCTGAACCCGGCAGATACAGCCGCATTCTCAGGGTCAAGGAGCAGGACCCCACCATCCAGAGAACCAGCCTGTTAACCCTTGTGTGCCTGAGAATCGGCCCAGACAGAACCTGCGGCAGGGACTTCAAACACGGCTCACTCATTGATGGCTCCTGGCGCACGTTGATGCCTGTTTTCTAATATCTAATGCCTGCTTCGATTATCTCAGCCCGGTCGGTCTTCGAAAAGTTACGACGAACAGCTATAATACGACTACCCGCCAACTTCAAGGTCTGACTGATGTCCTGCACGTGGTTTCAGACGGGGCGAATGCCCTGAGGGCTAGATGCCATTGACTTGGGTATGCGTGAAACCGATCATCAGGCGATACAAGTTACAGTAGGTGGTAAAGCAAAAATGAGTGGTAACTATTCAGCTGGTTTGATTTAAAACGGTCGTATCAGTACCCGCACCCACCGCCATGAACGGCGGCATACTCCCCTCGAACAAATGCATCAGGGCTTTCGAGGCAGACACGTTCTGCTTACGCGCCGTCGACAGATAACTGCGCACGCGACAGAAGATCTCGGCTCCTTCAAAGGATCGAAAACAACCCGATATTTTTTGCTGCACTTTGAACATACGGATGTCTCGCTCACCTTGGTTGTTGGTAAACGGACCCTCTGAATTGTCGAGGAAGCGCAGCACATCCGCTTCGTAGGCGATCAGCCGCTCCAGCAGATTGCGTGCCCGCGTGCGTTTGAGTCGCCCGGGCTTGCCCTGGCGTTGGCTTTCATCCGGCGGCGGGCACTCTTTTTGCGCTTTTGCCAGGCAGCGTCGGTACACCCCTTGCGCCACCGCTGCGCTTTGTCCGGTGGCAGGCAGCCGCCGGCGTCGTCGACGCTGTCGGTCATGATGTTCAGTAGAGTTTGCATCCGCTGAGCCCACACCTGTTTATCCTGCTCCCAGGCGCGCTGAAGTTCTCGCAGGTGGTGCGCATTGCACAGAGAGTGCAAGCATGAATAACGGTAATACGGCTTCCAGTGATCGTGACAGAGCACACCGTTGAAGCGCGGCAGGATGCCGATCGCATTCATCGCCTGCTGACCTCGTTGTGCATGGGGCGCAAGCCAGGTTAGTCGGTCATTCGATGCGCCGTGCAGCCAGTGACGTTTACCACCGGTTGCAACGTCTTCCCAACGCGACCGGGCTGCCCGCCTGGCTTACGCCCGCTCTTCAAACGGTTCTGTCTGGGGCGGTTCGGATCCTGAGACGGCGGCTTACTGCTGTTGGCACTGTGGGTGTTAATCCGCCCACTCAGTATCTGGACCAGCACAATCAGCAACTCGATGGCCGTCCGCATGGAAGGCGCGACGGTTGTGTCTGCTTGGAGTTGTTGTCTGACGTTCGCCAGCGCGGCGTCGACATCAATGTTGCTGATCTTCATGGGTCTGAGTACCGTCGAGTGATGCCTTATTATCGCACGACTTTTTCAGGTCGAATTTTTCGTCCTGAGCGCGGATTTGACGGGGTTTTTCAAATCGACGTCGCCCCGGGGATGGACAACAAAACGAAAGGGCCGTGAAGGGCTCTTGGAGGCTTTGCGCGTCGCTTAATGGGTTTGCGTTGAGTGTGGCCTAAATTCATAAAATTGGGGCCAAAACCCTGTTAAGAACTTTTTTAGAAAATTTGAGCTGAATAGTTACGCGGTTTTTATGTCCATTCGCTCCACCACTGGCCACCGCCCTGCCAACCCGGCAATGTTTGCGTTGACCTCCGATGCTCTGGTGAACTCGCTGATTATCAACTCTACCTGGTCCGTGGCGTTTGCAATCTACAATCTCAAGCACGAGGCAGACGCGAGTGCCCGGTATGGCGATATGAAAATGGCCGACATACTGGCCGAGGTCAGGAGTGCGCCCTGGCTCAGTGGCTCAGAATTTAACTCCAGTCCGTTCCCGACCCTGCATAGTCAAACCCCTGTGCAACAGAGACAGCGCCCTCTTAATTTAGTGATCGTTCTTGAGGAAAGCCTGGGTGCGACCTTTGTTGAATCGTTTGGTGGCACCCCGGTGACTCCTCGCCTGGAAGCATTGAAAGAATCCGGGTGGTGGTTCGAAAATTTGTACGCAACCGGTACAAGATCCGTTCGGGGTATTGAGGCCGTTGTGTCTGGATACCTTCCCTCGCCGGCGCGCAGTGTGGTGAAACTATCACTATCACAAACCGAATTTTTTACGCTGGGCGAGCTGCTGAAACAAAAAGACTACGACACCGGGTTCATCTACGGCGGCGAAACCCATTTCGATAATATGCGCAGTTTTTTTGCTGGCAATGGCTTTGACACGATTGTTGGCCAACAGGATTATACCGCCCCCTCGTTTACCGGTAGCTGGGGGGTCAGCGATGAAGATCTGTTCGCAAAGGTCCATGAAGACATTCAAAAGTTGCATGCCTCCGGGGAACCCTTTTTCCGTCTGGTTTTCTCGTCGTCCAATCACACACCGTTTGAATATCCGGACAACAGAATTGAGCAGTACGACGAAGAGAAAAACACCGTCAATAACGCCGTTAAATACGCAGATCACGCCTTGGGTCAGTTCATAGATACCGCGCGGAACAGCGTCTATTGGAAAGACACGGTGTTTCTGATTGTTGCGGACCACGACGCCAGAGTTTGGGGCGATGAGCTGGTGCCCATAAAGAATTTTCAGATTCCGGGGCTGATACTCGGTGCGGACATTGAGAGCCGCCGTATTAAAACGATCACAAGCCAGGTTGATCTTGCACCAACGCTGCTTTCACTCATGGGCATTACGAGCGAGCACCCGATGGTAGGCCGTGACCTGGTGCGATTTCCGGACCAACCCGGTCGGGCGATGATGCAATTTAACGATTATTACGCCTGGATGGACGAAAACTATAAAGTGACGGTATTACGTCCCGACCAAAAGCCTTTGGCAGGGGCATATTCGCGGGAAACCGGGAGCACCGAATATCTGGAGGATGTACCCGAAGACATGGCCGTGAGAAAAGCGCTGGCCCACGCTCTACTTCCTTTGGAACTGTATCGCGAGCGGGCCTATGGGCTACCCGATTAACCTGACCCGGGGCCGAGTTAGCGTGGACATCTGTGCAGAGAGCTGTGCCTGTCAGGCGCGATTGTGAACGTGTATCAGGAACTCCGTTCCCTTATTGTCTGACTGTGCGATCTCCAGCTCCCAGCCCAGTCGTTCACAAACCAACCGAACGATCAGCAACCCAAAGGTGGCATTACTGAGCTCTCCGGCCGTGGAGGTAATGGCACTGGGCGCTCCGATAGCGCTCAAGTGCTCCGTTATTTTACTAGGAAGCCCGGGGCCGAAGTCTCGCACCGAGATTCTGTTTTCGATCATGCGAACCTCCACTCCGGCATGAGTGTGCCTTAAAGCATTCTGCAACAGGTTACGGAGCAACATTCGCACCAGAGCGGGATGGGTTTTGACTCTCAGCTCAAGGTTATTGTTGCAGACAGTGATTCGCCCGGCGTGAGCCGGATTTCCATGCTCCAGGTCATCAATGGTGTTTTGAACGATGTCCTGCAGCACAATGGTTCTGGCGTCGCTTTCGGACGCCTCACTGCGGGCAAGCTCAAGCAGTACGTCGGTATCGTCGCGCATGGTTTGCATGGCTCGACGAATACGGGCGAGGGTTTTCTGATCGGGTGCCGACAAGCTTTGGCGTTGCTCCAATACATTCAAAGCGCCACTCATCACCGCCAGAGGCGTACGAAGTTCATGGCTGGCCAACTTCACAAAGGATTTTTCCCGCTCGATATGGTGCTCAAGCGCAGATAGAAAACGGTTAAACGCCTCGGCGATATCGCAAAACTCCTGATCACGATAGTCCGTGGCGATTTGCTCCATCAAAGCCCCGGGAACTGTGTTGAGTACTTCGTGGGTTAGCTTTCTGAAAGGACGTATCAGGTACTGCGCTCCTGTGCGGGCAACGAAAAAGCCAATAAGCAGCATTAAACCCGCCACACCCACCAGGACGAGCAGAACCAATCTCTCACGATTCTCCATGATGGTGATGTCTTTGGCCAGAAAGAGCTTGCCATAGGGCGCTTCCAGCTGTTCGCCGTAAATTAGCAGTGTTGTCTGCCCTACTTCAATTTCCCGGGAAAACGGTAAGGAAAGGCTCCGGAAATATTCCGGCATCACTGCGTCTGCCTGGCCTTCTGGCAGAAAAACGGCCTCAAGCTGCGCTGTTTTAATGGTCTGAAAACGCCCTTGCTGAAGTTGCTCCGTGAAATACTCGGCTTCAGCCTTTAGCTCCAAACGCAGAATGGTGTCCTCAACGTCGTTAACAAACACTTCGACAATAAACATCGACGTTGCTGTGGTGGCGGCAATCAGAAAAAACAGCGTTCGCACCAGGCGTGCGGTCAAAGACGACTTCATGGCGTCTCAGGATTCCCTGTTGCTGGCACTTCCAGGCTGTACCCCCGCCCATGAATTGTTTTTACCAGCCCATTGCCCAAGCCTGACTGCAAGGATTTTCGAAGCGTATAGATATGGGTGCGAAGACTGTTGCCTTCGGTTTCTCCATGGTGAGCGCCCCATACCGCATCGGTTAACGCCTCGTGGCTTAGAAAGCTCGGGTACGCCCGCACCAGCAATTCAAACAGGCGGGCTGGTGTGCCAGACAAGGTCGTTTTTGATCCACGCAGCGCCACTTCCAGCGTACCTGGATCGAACCTCATATCGCCCGCCGTTAAAACCGGCCTCTGCGGCGAATGGCGCCGATGCAGAGCATCGATTCTTAGCTGGAGTTCGCGCAGTTCAAACGGCTTCACCAGGTAATCATCCGCGCCGCAATCAAAGCCTTTTTCCTTGTCGCTAAGGGCGCTGAGTGCCGTCATCAAAATGACTGGGGTCTGGCACTGCAGGTCTTGACGGATACGCCGACAAATATCATAACCATTGACGCCGGGTAACATCAGGTCAAGCACGATCACGTCATAGCTTTGCGTGGCCAGAAGGTGCAAAGCCGTTAAACCGTCCGCAGCAAAATCCAGGCTGTAGCGGTCTTCACCCAGAAACTCGAACAGGTTTTCTGCCAGATCGACCTGGTCTTCGATAATCAACAGTCTGAGAGAAGACTGCGCCGGAACCTTCCGAGAAACTTGGCTAGAATTTTGGGCGGAAGCTTGGAGAGAAGCCTCGATAGAAGCTTGATTAGATGTCATTCGAGCGAACTCCGTTGGTGTCAGACACCGATTGCTGATCGCGGCGGAATCCATCAATGACCAGCAATTGATAGCGCTTATTTTCCATCACTTTTCTGGCTGACGGTGATAAATCAGCCACTTTTTCGCTTGACCATTTTTGGGGTACCGCAACATACAGATGTTGAAATGCGTCTGTAACGGGCAAATCATCCAAACCGTCTCTGGTGACTTCCAGAGCCATTCCACCTGAGTAAAATCTGGCTGAAAATGGCAGATCGCCCAGATAGATCAACGGGCTGTCATCGGCTTCCCTGACCTGCTCATAATAGCTTACCAGTTCCTTCTCTGTTTTGAGCTGCGTCCAGCCCATGGTGGCGACACCCACGAACACTGTCAGTAAGACAGGCACAAGCGCCACCAAACCACCGCGCACAGATGATAACCAGAAAGGCTTACATTCTGACACCCAGCGGCCGATCAAAATGGCGGTAAACGGCAGCGAAGGTAGTATATAAGTCCAGAGTGTATTACCTGCAAGCGTGAAAAATAGCATCGGTGCCAGTGCGCTTACCAGTAAAAAGCTAACGCCCGGGTTCGACAGTGTCCTGCTTACGATGCCGTGTCTTTTGCCCCTGAACCACGCCAGTGCCAAGCTGAGAACCGCGACTATGCCCCAGGGGAACGAGGCCCACAACCAGAACATCCAGATCATGCCTTTTGGTTGATTATGGGCGCTGCCATAAAGGTCACCCGCCCACCCCGGATCCAGAAACCGGCGAATATGCTCCCCAATAATAAAGTAATCCAGAAACCCGGGCGTCTTTAACTCAGCCAGTATGTACCACGGGCAGACCAGCACGGCCGTCATCAGTGTTCCTCGCAACCAGGGCAGTCGTCTCAGATTGTTGACGGCTTCGCGCCATGAGAGCAGTAACCACAACACGATGGGAATCCCGACGAGCACCAGGGCTAAAGGCCCCTTGGACAGAAGTCCGATCACCAAGCCAACAAAGAAGAGCCAGCGCCACCGGCCGCCTTCTCCCAGCATCGCCAAACAGAAACTGACTAACGTAAGGGTTGTGCCTAGGGCCAGAAAGGCGTCTGTCATCACGGCACCAGCACTGATATAAGTGAGCGCCATGGTGGCGAACACCAGGCAGCTCCATTGAGCCACCTGAACACTCCAAAGTTGCTTCGCCAGACGCCATACAAGCCAGACCATCGCAAGCGTTGCCAGCCAGGCGGGAAAGCGCAGCGAAAACTCCGACACACCAAACACCTTGATCGCCGCCGCCTGGGCCCAGAATGACAAAGGCGGCTTGCCCCAAAAAGGAACGCCGGGCTCAAACCAGGGTGTAATCCAGTCACCGGTTTCGGCCATCAGCCGAGCAATTTCCGCGTAACGAGGCTCAGTGGTGTCAGCAAAGGGAAACAGCGCCATGCCGATGAAACGACTGACCATTATTGCAGCCAGTATCAGCAGCCAAACGTTAAACCGCTTTGACATGACGCGTCTCCGTCATTTTTTGGTTAGCCTGTTGGCGCAGGCCATCCCGACTTTCAACGACTTCCTCTGTCAGGTAGATCGGCCGCTGCTTTGACTCCATATAGGTCTTACCGACGTATTCGCCCACGATGCCTACGCTCATCAGCTGAATACCCCCCAAAAAACTGATAATGGCCACAAGCGAGGGATAACCGCTGGTCGCATCGCCCAGCATGATGGCCTTAACCACGATCCACAGTCCGAAGACCGCGCCCATACTGGCGGCAATGAGCCCGATCACAGTCGCCCAGCGCAACGGTGAAATAGAAAAAGAAGTCAGCCCTTCAAGAGCCAGGCCTACCAGCCCTGGGTAATCCCATTTCGTCTCCCCGGCCACTCGCGATTCACGGTCGTACTGGATAACCTGAGTAGGCATGCCAATCCAGGCAAACAACCCTTTCATATAACGATTGCGCTCCGTCAGCACCAACAGAGCGTTAACGGCTTTGCGGCTCATCAACCGGAAATCGCCGGTATCCACCGGAATATTGGTTCGACTGGTCCGGTTCAGCAAACGGTAAAAAAGGTGTGCACTCCAGCGTTTGAACACGGTTTCGCCCGCCCGTGAACGACGCTGCATCAGAACAACGTCAACACCAGATTGCCAGCATTCGACCATAGCCGGAATCTGCTCGGGCGGATCTTGCAGATCAGCGTCCAGCACGATCACCGCATCGCCCCTTGCGTGTTCCATCCCCGCCGTCATTGCAGCTTCCTTGCCGAAATTCCGGCTCAGTTTGACAAGGCGGACGCCGGGCGTTCGGTCGATAACACTGCGAATGTACTGGGCACTGCCATCGTCACTACCATCATCAATCAGCACAACTTCCCAGCGTAGATGCAGCTTGGCAAGCACAGGTAAAACCCGGTCGAAGAATAGTGGCAGCATCGGGCGCTCGTTGAAAAGCGGCACCACCAGTGATAGCAGCGGCTTATCAAGCGGGCCATCAAACGGTAAAACAGGGAACTCAACGCGTTTGTTCATGGAAGACCAACCTTTGGTAGACGATGTAATTCAGTGCAGCGACAAGAGCTGTGGTTACGACTTGTGACAGCGGTACGGAAAGTGTCAGAACGTTATGGAGCAGGAAGAAAAAGACGAGATTGCACAGCCAGGCAACAAAGCAGGAGCCTATATAGCGCCAGAGCGTTACCCTGTGGGGACCGGCATTGCGGAATGCCAGGCGCCGTTGGAGGCCATAGTTGAGTGCGGCGCCAGACACGCTTCCGCTTGCGGTTGCCAGTGTTGGCTCAAGGCCTGCGCCGATCAGCGCTGCCATCACAAACCAATGGAACAGCGTGGCAAGGCCGCCGGCGGCAATAAACCCTTGCAATTGAAGCGGTAAGAATTGTTTCATTATGAAAATGACCACCACATTGACGACTGATAGAGTCGGCCTGACATTGAGATGCTAGGATAGCCCACCCCATGTCATGGCTTTGTGGAGGTTTCATCAGAAAAATGTCAAAAATTGACAGATTGTGGTTTATCTCAGAATATTTTTTAAACTGGGATGTTTGATGATCCGCAGCCATCTTCCCTGAGCAATCATGCAACCACACCGAATATTCGACCTACGCCAGCTGTAAGTGCCATTGCCAGTGCACCCCAAAATGTGACCCTGATTGCGCCGATAGCAATTGACGCCCCGCACGCGCAGCCATTCCGCCTAGAAGAGCGAGGAAAACCAAAGCAGATGCTGCAACAACAGAAATAAGCTGGCTACCCGGTACAAGCCACGCCGCCGCTAACGGAAGTGCGGCGCCCACGGTAAAAGTGCCTGCCGAAGAGAGGGCAGCCTGAACAGGTTGGGCGCGAGCACTTTCCGAGATACCGATCTCATCCCTGGCATGCGCACCCAGTGCATCGTGGGCCATTAGCTGTTTAGCAACTTGCATCGCCAAAGCCGACTCAAGCCCTCTGCGTTCGTATATTAAAGCGAGCTCCTCTGTTTCAGACTCAAAGTCCTGTTCCAACGATCTTTTCTCAATCGCCAGATCGGCTTTTTCAGTATCAGACTGAGAGCTAACGGACACGTACTCGCCCGCAGCCATAGACATAGCGCCTGCGACTAAACCGGCAAGTCCTGCCAAAAGAATGCCTTCATGAGCGCTGCTAGCCGCAGCAACACCAATAATAAGGCTCGCTGTAGACACTATTCCGTCGTTCGCACCCAGGACTGCAGCGCGTAGCCAACCTACGCGATGTGATCGATGGTTTTCAATATGGCTCATGTGCTTACCCAATCCCGCGTTACAAGTAATGAGGTTGAATGAAAACCCCTCGTAGATCTCATAAACAACATTTACCACACTAGCACTCAGCGAAACTCAAAAATTTCCTGATGAAAGCGCACCGATACGGACTGTTGCTTGAGGCCGCTTCGCAGCGCCTTTGCCAGGCCTTGCGGCCCGCAAAACCAGACATCCACCTTGGCGCTAAGGATCTGCAGTTGGTTTGCGGTCAATCGCTGTCCCTGCAGACTGTCGTGGATGTGCAGTGATATGTCCGGAAGTTGCTCCGTCAGTTGTTTCAGGCGAGTCACCATTGGGTCATTCACGGCTCCTGCGGTGCAGTAGTGGAGTGTCACGGCTGGATGTCTTTTTTCGGTATTCATTAGGCGGTTGTCCAGCGCTGCCAGAAACGGTGTGATGCCGATGCCGCCCGCCACCCAGATCTGCTGGGTGTTTTTCCTGCCGCTGTCGAGATCAAAACGACCATAAGGGCCTTCGAGCGTCACCTCCTGGCCACTGTGCAGCTGCTGCGGAATCTTGCGAGTGTAGTCTCCTAATGCCTTGATCTGAAAACTGAGTTGACCGGTGGCATTGTCAGCACAGGACAGGCTAAAAGGGTGTGCCCCTTCGATCCGGTCGAAGGTCACCAGGGCGAATTGTCCGGCTCGATGCCCGGGCCACCGTTTTCCCATGTCACAGACGACTTCCGTGATGTTGGCTGATGTCTGTTTGACGGCCTGAACCATCCCTTTGTAGCGGTGACTCCTGCCGATCTTTCCGGTCAGTGATTGCAGGCTCGCGGTGGCACCACCGACTATTAACAGCGCCATCAGCCAGCCGGTGGGTTGTTGCCACCACAGCAGCGGAGCCAACAATAGTGCATGGGCGGCCAGTGCCAGATAAATCAGTGGCATCACCCGGTGCAGGTAACGCCAGTAACCGTAGGGCACCCAGCGAATCAGGGTAATAACAACCAGAAACACCAGCAGATACAGGCCGGGTTCGCCCAGATCTTCAGCGCCATCCTGCAGACTGTCCAGTACGCCCGAAAAGTTGGCTTCCTTTAAGCCGCGATCGGTTCCAAACAGGGCTTCAAGGGCATCATCCGCCATTTCGATCAGCCAGTGTGACAAGGCAAAAATGACGGCCAGAATGCCGGTCCATTTATGCAGCTGATACATTCTGTCCAGACCACCCAGCGGGGATTCCAGCCACCCAGGGCGGGTAGCCAGCAGCATAGTGATGGACATGAAGTTGATGGCAAGGTATCCACTGAGTGTCAGAAATTGCTCATAGCTCAGCCCGGGAGACCAGACACTCAACTGAACCGCTAAAAGCAGAAAAAGGACGACACTGGTGCGTAGGTTGGGCACAAACAAACTCCGTTTGGGTTTGTCTGAATTATGCAAAGTGAACCTGACACCAGCCTTAAACCTTCGGTTTTCATTCGACCACAATAATATTGAGTTCGGCTTCAAAACCGTCGCTCTGGCCCGAGGCTGGTGACCGAAGGTTCAGGGATATGCCCGCGCCGCTGGCGATGGCTTCAACAATCGCAAGCCCAATGCCGGAACCCACTGTTTTTGTGTTGGAGCGGACAAACCGATTACGCAATAAGGCAAGTTTCTCCGGCGATACAATCTCACCGCGATTGACCACTCGCAGAGTACCGTCATCTGTCAGGCTGATATTCACAGGTTGATCGTCCGCGCCGTGCCTAAGGGCATTTTCGATCAGGTTCCGAACCAGAATGGCGAAGGCGTCCAAGTCAAGTAATGACGTAACGTCACCATCAGGCAGGTTGAGCAGGAGTCGGCCTGGCGCCTGGTGGTCATAATCACTGGCGACCATCCGCAGTATGGGCACAAGGTTGTGACCCTGTTCCGATAAGGCACTGCCACCCTCGGCCTTCGCCAGTTCCAGCAGCTTCTCTGACAGTCTGGACAGGGTGCGAAGCGACTCTTCAATCTCGCTGGCTCGTGCTTTCACTCCTGGATCCTGCGTTCCCGTCTTTAACCGCTGTAGCTTGGCCAGCGCCGTTGCCAGTGGGGTTCGCAATTCATGGGCACTGTTGGCGGTAAAACTGCGCTCTGCTTCAAGGGCGCGACGCAGACGTTCCAGCAACCGGTTCACCGAGATCATGATGGGTTCAAACTCTTCCGGCAAACGCTCGACTGCGACGGGCGAAAGATCGCCACCACCGCGAATTTCTATCGACTGCTGCAATTGAACAACCCGACGAAGTGACCGTTTTATCACCCACCACACCCCAACCAGGCTGATGGGAATCAGGAATATAAGCGGCAACAGTAATGCAAGGCTCGTGTCCAGAACGGCTTCGCGCCTGTGGTCCAAAGGTTCGGCAACCTCGATATAGAGGGTTTCGCTGATGGCTGATTCCCCGTATATCCGATGAGTTGGCGTGTAAGAGAAGCCTTCTCGCGGAATAGCGCCGAAAATCTGGGGGTCCGCGTCGTGGGATTGCAGCAGCAACTTGCCTGACTTGTTACGAACCAGATAGGTGAGATACTCGTTGTGTTCTTTCAGGGCCAATACCCGCTCCAGACCTGGGTCCCCTTCCCGGTTCAGTATGTCGGTCACCGCCAAAGGCAGGATACGCTGCGCTGTTTCCTCCAATGCACTGTCGAACACCTCGTTCATTTCGTGCCGGGCCACCACGCCTGATGCGATAACACCCAACAGCCAGAGCAAGGTCACGCCAAGGGTAAGCCAGGTGCCGAGGGTTTTGTGTAATCTGGTTCTAGTGCTCATTGGGTTCCAGCCTGTAACCCATCCCTCTGACGGTCACTATGGCATCGTGCCCCAGTTTTTTGCGCATACGGCTGATATAAACCTCTATGGTGTTGCTTTCAATTTCAGCCCCGAATTCGTACAGCCGGTCTTCAAGCTGAGCCCGCGATAGCAGTATTCCCGGGCGTTGCAGAAATCCCTCAAACAGCGCCCATTCACGGGCAGTAAGCTCCACCGGCTGGCCGTTGCGGCTGATGCGGTGGTCACCCAGATCCACTTCAAGGTCGCCAACACGCACCAGAGGATTCGGATTGCCGCGATAACGGCGCGCCACGGCGGCCACCCGGGCAGACAGTTCTGATAGGTCAAAGGGCTTCACCAGGTAATCGTCGGCACCGGCATTCAGCCCCGCGATGCGGTCTGACACTTGGTCCCTGGCGGTCAGAATGATTACGGGGGTTGTATCACCGGCTGCCCTCAGTTTTTTCAAAAAATCAAAACCGTGACCGTCTGGCAGCATCAGGTCGAGCAAAATCAGGTTATAAGGCGTGGTTTTCACGCTCGTATCAGCGAAAGCGAGGCTCTGTACCCAATCTACGGCATGGCCATCTTCGCTGATCTGATCCCGCACGGCCTCGCCCAACCCGGTTGTATCCTCAACCAACAGTACCCGCATATCTCACCCTTCCCGTGATCGTGACCAAACGATACTACAGCCGTTACCTGACCGCAGCCTGAAGCAGCATTATTACCGTTCAGGCCAGTGTCAGGTAGCAAGCTTAAGATTGTTTCAACGGACTCAACGGACTCAACGGGAGACATGCCATGAATATAAAACCCCTTGTTATCACCTTTTCGTTGCTGCTCATGAGCGGCAGCGCCTTGGCCGACGATGATTGCGATGACCCGATTGCCGGATGGCAACCCCGGGAGAGCCTGCGACAGAAGCTTGAAGCGGAAGGTTGGAAGGTGTTCCGCATCAAGGTGGATGACGGCTGTTACGAGGTTAAAGGAAGGGATCCAAACGGTCATCGTGTGGAGGCCGAGTACTCGCCAGCGACCTTTGAGCTGAGGGAAATGGAGCGGGAGGATGACGATGACGACGATCACGATGATGACCGTCATGGCAAGTCACGAAACGACAACGCATCGACCAATGAAGACCCGGTTTCGCCTAAGGGAATCGTCAAAGGTCGCCCCACCGTGACTGTTGAGTAATTAAAGGAGAGTAGATCATGAAAAAGATTCTGTTTGCGCTAGGCCTTGCGGCTGTGATGGCAGTACCGGGCTACTCACAGGCACAGGCACAGGCCAGGGAAGTCACCTTCAGCACACAACTGAGCAATTACGGCGGCGACGGAGCTTATCTTGCGCTCTACCTGACCGATGCCGATGGCCAATATCATGAGACCCTCTGGATATCCGGTGAGAAAAGCAAATATTACAAGCATCTGCGCGATTGGGCCCGGGGCAGCGGTTTGAACCAGGCTGAATATGATGGCCTGACCGGCGCCAGTGTGACCAGTGGGCGCACCCAGAACGTGACCCTGGAACTTGATGGCGCATTGATCGATGCCGGCTACCAGGTTCGTGTGGATAGCGCCGTTGAAGATATGCGCGACAACCGCTCGGATGTGGTGGTCCCGCTAACCACGGAAGGCTCTGGAAAGTCGGTTGCTGGCCGTGGCTACGTCCAGTCTTTTGTCTATAACCTCAAGTAACTGACGGGAGCCAGCTTCATGCTACGCAAGCTACATGGTTGGCCTGGACTGGTCGCCGCATTGCTGCTTTTGGTGCTGGCGACCACGGGCGTTGTTTTGTCCGTTGTACCCGCCATTGAACGGGCGGGCGCAACCATCCCGCCGACCGGTGAAATCAGCGTTGCTGACCTGTCTGAGCGTGTCGTGGCGCATTATCCGGGCACCGAGCAGATACAACGTTCTCTTTCAGGCGAAGTTGTCGTCTATTACAGCCGTGACCGTCAGCCAGGTGCCGATCTGGTTAACCCGCTGACCGGTGAGGGTATTGCCCCCTATCAGCCATCGGATTTTTTACGCTGGGTAAAGAACCTGCACCGCTCATTTCTATTGGATGATGCAGGCCGAATGCTAGCAGGCGGCTTGGCGGTAATGATGCTACTGCTCTGCCTGTCCGGCGTGTTTCTGCTGGCTCGACGTATGGGAGGTTGGAAAGCCATTTTAAAGCCCATTGCTGGTTCCGGTAGCTCGCGGATTCACGCCGAGCTGGCACGGTTTGCGGTGATTGGTTTGTTGCTGTCGGCACTGACGGGCAGCTACATGTCTGCCGTGCGGTTTGGCCTGCTGCCAGAGGCTGCTGCTGCGGAGCCATCCTTTCCGGCGGAGGTTTCAGGCGGCACGCCGGCACCGGTGAGCTCTCTGATCGCGCTAAAAAACGTAGACGCTAACGAACTGCGTGAGCTGGTATTCCCTTACCCGAATGACCCCAGCGACGTCTATTCCCTGAGCACGACCCAGGGTTCCGGGTTCGTTGATCAGGCAACCGGGAAACTGCTGCAGTACCAGCCTCGCTCTGCGGGTAATCAGTTCCAGCACTGGATGATTCGCCTGCACACAGGTGAAGGCCTGTGGTGGTTGGGTTTGATTCTCGGGATGGCTGCGCTGACCGTTCCGGCACTGTCGTTTACCGGCCTACAAGTCTGGTGGCAGCGGCGTTCATCATCTGCTCGCCCGGGTAAAGGCGCCAGTACCGAAGTGGCGGATGTGGTTATTCTGGTGGGTTCAGAAGGCAATACCACCTGGGGTTTTGCCAAAGATCTTCAAAACAAACTCAATCAGGCCGGCAAAAAAGTACATTGCGCGCCGATGAATGACCTGGCAAAACGCTACCCGCAGGCCTCGGTGCTTTTTGTTCTGACATCCACCTACGGTGACGGTGACGCGCCCTCCTCCGCCAGTCAGTTTATGACCCGACTTGAACGCTTTCAGGCGGATGACGGATTAGGGTTTGTCGTTCTCGGGTTTGGTGACCAACAGTTTCCGAAATTCTGCCAGTATGCGCTGGATGTGGATGCCGCCCTCAGCAGCAAAGGCCTGCAGAAAATGCACCCCGTTACCCGAATTGATCGCGGCTCCGCACTGCAATTTCGGGAATGGGGCGAGGCTATCAGCCAGCACATGGGCATCTCATTGGCGCTGACCCACAATCCCGTGCCAGCCGCCACTGCGGAATTCGAGCTTGTTGAACGTGTGGACTATGGCGTTGCGGTAAACGCGCCTACCAGCATATTGCGTTTCAGGCCGGTACAAGATTGCAGGAATTTATGGCAGGTGTTGTCTTTCAGAAGCCGGTCGCATCTGCCGAGTTTCGAAGCGGGTGACCTGTTTGGCGTTGCGCCACCGGGGGATAACACGGCCCGATTGTACTCGCTGGCGTCTTCGGCCTCGGATGGGCAGTTGGAAATCTGCGTGCGCAAGCAGACCAACGGCCTATGTTCAGGGTATCTGCACAACCTCAAACCGGGAGCTCGTATTACCGGGTTTATCCAGCAAAACCCGGGCTTTCGTCCGGCGGGCGGTGCAACGCCTATTATTCTCGTAGGCGCTGGTGCAGGGATAGGCCCACTGGCCGGCTTTATTCGAAAAAACGCGGATCTGAGCCCCATGTACCTCTACTGGGGCGGGCGCAATCCGCAATCGGATTTTCTCTACCAGCCGGAGCTTGGCGGTTACCTGGATGACCACCGTCTTACCGGACTGAATACGGCGTTTTCACGATCAGCAGAAAAAGCCTATGTTCAGGATGCCATCATGGCTGATGAAACCGCATTGCGGCAATTGATTGAGAAAGGCGCCCAGGTGCTGGTATGTGGTGGCCGGGATATGGCTTCCGGCGTAAGTCAGGTGTTTGACTCCATCCTCAAACCCTTGCACATGAATGTCGATGAGCTGAGAGCCGAGGGGCGCTATCTGGAAGATGTTTACTGACATGGAATGCAAAAATGGTTGTAGCGCCGTTATGCCGTAGCTTTGAACGCCATATCAATAGCTTAACGCCGAATCTGTTACGCCACCGGAAAGTGGCCGCGGGTGGCGTTGGCAAAACGCACCAGAGCTAGCATAACGGGCACCTCTACCAATACACCGACCACCGTTACCAGCGCCGCGCCTGACTGCAATCCAAACAGCGCAATGGCAACCGCCACGGCCAGCTCGAAAAAATTACTGGCGCCGATCATACCGGCAGGCGCCGCAACGCAATGGGGCACCTTCCAGGCCTTCGCCCAGCCGTAAGCGATGAAGAAGATCAGCACGGTCTGAAGAACCAGCGGGATAGCAATCAGCACAATGTGCAACGGATTAGCGATAATCACGTCGCCCTGGAAAGCGAACAGCAACACCAGAGTGATAATCAAGCCAATGGGTGTGATCGGTGCCAGGCGTTTCATAAAAACGTTGCTGAACCATTCGATACCACGTCGCTTGATAACCGCCTGACGAGTCAGATAGCCAGCGCCCAGCGGGATGACAATATACAAGACCACTGACAGGATGACCGTATCCCAGGGCACCTGAATGTTTGACACGCCCAGCAGGAAAACGACGATGGGCGCGAAGGCGAACAGCATGATTAAATCATTGAGCGCCACCTGAACCAGAGTGTAGGCAGCGTCGCCCCGCGTGAGGTAGCTCCACACGAAAACCATGGCGGTACAGGGCGCAGCACCCAGCAATATAGCGCCAGCCAGGTATTCATTGGCCCGATCCGCGGGTATCAGAGGCGCGAACACCACGGTAAAAAAGAACCAGGCGATGGCGAACATGGTGAAAGGCTTGATCAGCCAGTTCACCGCCGTGGTAATAACCAGCCCCTTGGGCTGACGGCGAACGCCGAGAACCGACGTGAAGTCGACCTGCACCATCATGGGAAAGATCATCGCCCAAATCAGCACCGCGACGGGAATTGAAACCTGCGCAACCTCAAAGCGTGACAAGGTCTCGGGGATGGCGGGAGCGAACTGCCCTATCAGCACACCCGCTATAATAGCCAGGGCTACCCAGAGCGTAAGAAAACGTTCAAAAAGCCCCATACCTTCAGACGCGCTAGGGGACTGTGAGCTTTCAGGTGTGGTCATGCCTCGTTTCCTTTGATCATTATTAACGTTGCGTTGCGTCAGCGGCTATCGAGTTTCTGGCGTCAAATGGCGCGCTGATTAACGCGATTTGACAGTGTATCGGCGCTCTCTTTGCGCTCCGAGTAACGATCGGTCAACGCAGTGTTGCGGTCGCGTACCAGCCAGGTGAACTTCACCAACTCTTCCATAACATCGACGATTCGGTCGTAAAAGGGTGACGGTTTCATGCGGTCGTTTTCGTCGAATTCCATGAAAGCCCTGGGCACTGACGACTGGTTTGGGATGGTCAGCATGCGCATCCAGCGCCCTAACACGCGCAGTTGATTCACGCTGTTGAATGACTGCGAGCCACCGCAGACCTGCATCACGGCCAGAGTCTTGCCCTGGGTTGGGCGCACGGCCCCCAGCGTCAGCGGAATCCAGTCAATTTGTGCTTTCATGATGCCGGTCATAGCGCCGTGGCGTTCCGGCGAACACCACACCATGCCCTCAGACCATTCGGCGAGTTCGCGTAACTCCGCAACCTTGGGATGGGAAGCGTCCTCGGCGTCGGGGAGCGGCAGTCCGGTAGGGTCGAAGGTTCGAACTTCACAGCCAAACCAGCTCAGCAGCCGCCCCGCTTCTACGGAAACCAGCCGAGAAAAAGACCTCGCTCGCAGCGAGCCGTAGAGCATTAGAATACGGGGGGCATGCCGAGATGCGCCGGGGCCGACCAACGCCTCAATATCAATGGCGTGAAGCTTGTCAGGGTCGATGTTGGGCAAGTCATGCAACAGGGTCATACGGGTCATTGCGCGACTCCCGCATGGTGAATCACGTCTCCGTCTTCCTTGGTGAAGTGCGCAATGGGGCTTTCGAGCATATCCAGAACGCGCTCTGACGGTCGGCACAAGCGGGCCCCTTTGTCGGTCACGACAATTGGCCGGTTGATCAGAATCGGATACGCAATCATGGTGTCGATCAACTGGGCATCGCTCAATGCCGGATTATCGAGCCCTAGCTCATCAAAGGGCGTGCCTTTGCGCCGAAGAAGATCGCGAGGCGTTATCTGCATCATCGAAAGCAGTGTTGCCAGTTGCTCTCGAGTGGGCGGTGTCTTGAGATATTCCACGACTTCAGGCGCTTCACCCGAGGCCTTCATCACTGCCAATGTGTTACGCGAGGTTCCGCATTCAGGATTATGATAAATATAAGATTTCATGATCTCTCAAAGCTCGTCCGATTGGGTGGAACAGGCGATTAACGAGGATGTGAGCGGCTCACAGACCTGTGGATGGCCTGCACAGCAGTCGTTAACCAGAAATTTGATCGTCTCTTGCACACAATTTAAATTCGCTCGATAGATAATGGAGCGACTCTGGCGCTGGGAGAGAACAAGCTCTGCACGGGCAAGCACCGACAAATGTGCGGACATGGTATTGTGCGGCACGCCCAGTTGTCTTGCGACCTCACCAGCAGGAAGCCCCTCTGGCTCATGACGAACCAAAAGCCGAAAGGCCTCCAGTCGAGTCTCTTGGGAGAGCGCGCCAAATATTGCTGTTGCTTCTAAAGTTTCCATATGTCCAAGAATATGGACATAATGAGGTTTAGTCAAGCGTCACAACACGAATGCAGGCAATCAGGGTATACCCAGCACTTGAAGCATTTTTATAGAAGAACTACTGTCGAACGGAGGGTGATTTTCCTACTACCCTGATTAATTTCCGCAACGACGTTTGCGGCGACGTGCTCCAGGCGTTTCTGTGAAAGATGTTATTTCTCATTGAATTAGCTGCAAGGCTGTTAATGGCGGATTCAACTAAACTACGCAAGTCAGACCTATGAGGGCGCTCATGAGTGAGTCAAAAAATTGTAAGTCCGTGTTGGCCTCCACGGTCAGGCATCCAGTAGTGACGCTGCTCTCTCCCCTGAGGGCTCGGTTTATAGCATTGTTTACAGTGCTAGTATTGACGAATCTTCCCGCAATCACCTTTGCCCAATCAGCGTGCCCTGGCATTCACGTGAAGATTCTGGACATCAGAAACAGCGCTGGAGCCGTAGCTTGCGCGCTTTTTAAAACGTCAGAAGGCTTTCCTACTGAGTTTCTGCAGTCAGCGACCAATATCATAATGACAAAGGTTCAGGATACGCAGGCGCGTTGCGATTTTGTAGGCATCCCGCCGGGTACCTATTCGCTTGCCGTTATTCATGATGAAAATATGGACGGCAAGCTTGGCTCCAACGGGATAGGGATCCCCACGGAAGGCTACGGTTTTTCAAACGGTGCAAGCGCCATGATGGGTGCGCCTTCGTTCGAGGCCGCCAGATTCCCGTACGATGGGAAAAACCTGGATCTGACGATCAGCTTGGGTTACTGAGTCACACCCACCTTGTTCCGTGAAGTGTAAGGTATGACCCCATTCGCACTTGATCCCTGATCAGACGCTCGCCTCCCTGAAAGAAACCAGCCTCCGCTTGTTCTCGTCCCAGAGCGCCAGGCGCACTGATTCGATGCTTTCGCGCAAAGTGACCCGGTTGAATGTTTGAAGTTCCGGGTAGTCCTTCAACACCTCGGTTCCCCAAGGCCGGCGCATGGTGTTTTTCCCCGGCTCGACCATTGGTAACTTCGAACCGGTAAGCACCGGATCGAAATGCATCTGGTCAGCGGATGCGACACCCGCATTTCGATCGCTGACCAGACGTTTAACCTGCGCTCTGGTGAAACCATCCACACCGAAAATTCCTATAAATACAGTTTGGACAGTGTCCATTTAACGGAACTGTATGAAGGCACTACTTTGAGCCAAGCTGATCAAACCATTTGCCCAGAGCCCCAGCCCCAGAACCATCAGCCCGGTTACGATCATGGTGGCGGCCGCAGGCCACCCCAGATCTGCCACGCTCTGTTGTTTTTCCGGAAACACCAGGGTTGCAATAACACGCAAATAGTAGAACAGCGAAACAACCGTATTAATCACCGCAACCACGGCCAGCCAGGCATAGCCGCCTTCAATAACCGAACTGAACAGCAGCAGCTTGCCAAAGAAACCAATCAGAGGCGGCAAACCCAGGAACGACAGTAAGGCCAGAATGATCACACTGGCGCACCAGGGGCGTTGATGGGCAAGACCGCGATAGTCCTCTAATTCCGTTCGCCCTCTCAGGTACACCACCACCGCGAACGCAGCAACGTTAGCCACCGCGTAGCCGGCCAGAAAAACTAGTAACGCCGCCAAGGCCTGATCCACCGCGCCAATAACCACGATGGCCATTAAGGCATAGCCGGACTGGGATACGGCGGACCAACCCAGCAGCCGGCGCAGATTTGTCTGCCAAAGCGCGGCCAGATTACCCCAGGTCATGGTAGCCACGGCCATCAGCGCGATCGCCCAGCGCCAGCCCAGGGTTTCAGGTAATAGCATGGCGAAGCGCGCCAGAGCGATGGCGGCCCCTACCTTGGTAACAACCGTAATCAGCGCCGCGACGGGCGCCGGTGCGGCCTGCGCGATATCGGGCATCCACATGTGAACCGGGGCCGCGCCCATTTTGAAACCCAAACCGATCAACACCAACACGAACGCCACAATGATGACCCACGGGTCGGGGTTGGCGGCCAGCCCCGCCGCCAGTTCGGTGTAGCCGGTAAATCCCGTCAGGCCAAACAGCAGCACCACCCCGACCACCAGCAAGGCGTTGGCAAGCGCACCGATCAAAAAGTATTTCATGGCGGCTTCTTGCGCCGGGCTCCATTGGCGGTGATACCCGGCCAGTGCGTAACCGGTGACCGACGACAGCAGAACCCCCACAATCAGCTGCATGGTATCCGCCGCTGCAGCCATCATAACGGCGCCAATAACGGCAAATAAAAGCAGGCTGTAATACTCGCCATGGCGGCGATCGGTTGCCATCCACTGTGGTGACAGCGCCGCGGCGGCGAGAGCTGTGCCAAAAATAAGCAGCTTGGCAAAGCGCGCGCCGCCGTCCAGCGCCCAGACTCCGGAAAACGTCAGTTGGGCCGCGTTATCCCAACGGCTTAATACCACGCCAAAGCTAATCCCCAGCAACGTGATCGCCGCTATGGCACACAGCCAGTGCAGGCGGTGCGGCAAGAACGAGGCCGCAACAACGATAGCGGCCGCGCCAATCAACAGAATCAGTTCTGGCAATAAATCGGCGACTGGCATCAGCTGCCCCTCACCAGCCAGCCGGTCGATGTTTCGATCAAATCGATCAACACGGCGGGATAAACGCCAATCACCACAACCAGCAGCAACAGAATGCTCAACACGGTGAATTCGGTGGCATTGAGATCCGGCATGGTCTTCCAGCGCTCAGGCAGCGGGCCGAAGAACAGCGACTGCAGCATACGCAGGAAGAGCGCGGCCGAGATGAGCAGCCCCAGCAAAGCAATGGCGGCCAGCCACGGGTACACACCAAAGGTGCCGACAAATATGTGGAACTCGGCAACAAAGCCCGCAAGCCCCGGAAGCCCCAGGCTGGCGAAGGCCGCCAGTGTGGTCAGGTTGGCCAGTTTGGGTGTGCGCCCCGACAGCCCACCATAGGCTGAAAAGTCGTAGGTTTCTCCCCGCTGCCAGAACGACCCTGCGATCAAAAACAGCGCCCCGGTAATCAGGCCGTGCGCCACCATTTCTATGGTCGCGCCCATCAGCGCCATGGAGCGAGCGGCTTCACTGCCACTCAGCATGGCACCTGCGGCGGCAATGCCGAGCACGGCGTAGCCCATGTGGTTGATGGAGGTGTAAGCAATACGGCGTTTGATGTCTTTCTGCCCCAGGGCCACCAAGGCGCCATAAAGGATCGAAACCAGAGCCAGAATGGCCAGGGGCAGCGCCCATTTTGTGAAGGTCTCGGCCATCATGCTGTAGGGAATACGGATCAGACCGTAAGTGCCCATTTTGAGCATTACACCCGCCAGAATGACGGAAACCGGCGCCGGCGCGTCTACGTGCGCGCTCGGTAGCCAGGTATGAAACGGTGCCAGGGGCGTTTTGATGACAAAGGCCAGAAGGAAGGCGGCCATAACGACGCTGGCGATGGTGCCGCCCCCGGCCAGGGGTTGTAGGGCAATCAGTTCACGCATATCGAATGTTAAAGGATCTGTCGCAAGATACAGGCCCAGAATTGCCAGTAAAAGAAACAGCGAACCAAACAGCGTGTAGATGAAAAACTTGAGCGCAGCGTATTGCGGCTTGCCGTGCCCCCATCCGGCTATCAGAAAGTACATACCGACCAGGGTCAGGTCGAAAAAGACATAGAACAGCAACAGGTCAATAGCCAGGAATACCCCAAGAGAGGCCGCCTCCAGGAACAGAATCCAGGCGTAATACTGGCGGGCAGAGCCACGGGTATCCACCGGGTAAGCCACGGCCGCGGCAAACAGCAGCGCCGACATGGCGGCTATTGCTAATGCGATACCGTCAACCCCGAGGCGGAACCCCATACCCAGCGATGGCACCCATTCTACCTCCTCAGCCAACTGAAACATTGCCCCGTTGGTGTCAAAACGCCACCAGGCAATCGCCATCAACGCCAGCGGAACAAGGGAGATCCCGACAGCCCAGATACGGGCGGCCGATTGCGACCAGCCGGGCCAAAAAGCCAGAGCGAGTGCGCCGAATAGCGGAACGGCCAGTGCAGCGGTGAGTATCAAGACAAACCTCCTTTGATGATGGCCAAAACCAGCGTGAGTACGAAAACTCCCACGCCGACTGCCATCAGGCTGTAATAGTGGTGCAACATGCCCGACTGAAGCCGCCGCACCTGATGGCCCGCCTGGCCGGAAAGGTGGGCCGGAGCTTCTGGCAGCTGGTCAGACAACCATTCAAGAAAGCGGCTGCCGAACGTGGCGAGCGATTGCCCAAAACGCGCGAACCCCTTGGGCAGTTGGTCAAATGTCCATTCACCCGAGCGGTTGCCAACGCTGGCAAGCCAAAGTGCAAAATGCGCACTGGCGCGAATACCGGCATCCACCGCCTGGTCATCAAGGCTCGCCAAGCGGCGCGCGAGCGCGTCTACCGGTATTACAATCAGGCGGCGGGCGAGGTGTGGCAAAAACATCCACTGGGCCAGAAAATCACGCACGGCACTGGCGCCCCGATCGCCCTGCCCGAGCTCTCTGACCGCCATTCGATACCCGCCAAACAAGCCCAGCAATACCAACGCCAATGAAAGGGCAAACTCCCACAGCTTGGTGCTCGGGAACGTCAGGCTCAGCCACTGGCTGAGCTGGCTGTGCAGGTTGGGTAACCAAAGCACACTGCTCAATAAAACGAGGCTAGCGAGTAGATAAAGCGGTGCACGTTGCGACCAGCCCATGGCGCCCTTGGGCTGATCGCTTTCATGTCGATCACTGTGATGAAAAAACAGGCTGCACTGAAAACGCGCAGCGTAAAGCGCACTCAGGCCGCCGGCAAAAGCTACCAGCACCGCGAGCCACGGGGTTATCAGCCCTGCCGCTGATAAAACACCTTCTTTTGACCAGGCTGCCCCCAGCGGAAACAGGCCCGCCAAAGCCAATGCCGCAATTGCGTTTACGTATTTGAGGTCGCGGGGTAGAGGAACGCGGGCAATCTGCGCCAGGTTATAGCTGTCTGCCCTGTGCCCGGCAATGCCTGCCATTATGAACAGCGGCGCTTTCATCAGCGCGTGTAACGCGAAATGCAGCAAGGCGACAGCGGGATAACCGGCACCGATGGCCACAAACATCAGGCCGTAATGGGCGGATGTGGAACCTGCCAGTAAGCGTTTGGCGTGTGGAGATGCCGCTGCCACAAGCCCCCCGGCGAACGCCGTGGCGAGACCCACTGTTACGAGCACCGGCCCAAACCAGCTGACACCCGCCAACATCGGTTGAAACTGAACCAGCAGCACAACCCCGGCGGCAACCATCGTGGCCGCGTGCAGCAAAGCAGAGACCGACGCGGGGCCAGACATCGCTGAAAACAGCCAGGGTGAGAATGGCAGCTGGGCCGACTTGCTTAGGGCCGCCATCGTCACGCCGGCCGCGAACAGGCTTGTCGCCAGCGGGCTCATCTGATCTAGCCCTGCATAAGCCAGGCTTCCGGTCTGCTGGAAGGCGATAAACGTCGCCAGGTACAAGCCCAAGTCCCCAGCGCGGGTGGCCAAAAACGCCTGTGAAGCATGGCGGCCCCGCTCTTTATCCTGAAACCGGTGACCGATCAGCAGCCATGATAGGGCGCCGGCGATCTCCCAGGCAATTAGCAGGCTCAGCAGATCCCGCGCCAGAATAATCAGCTGCATAACGCCGATGAACGCAACCAGCAGCGTTACCAGGCGGCCCAGTCTGTCAGTGTCTTCATGAGCAGCGGCATAGAACACGATGGGCGCAGCCACTACCGGTACCACCATAGCAGCCAGGAAGGTTGCCGGGGTAAAGTCGGTCGTGAGTTGAAGCTGGCTGCTCCAGCTCAGTGAGCCTGTCCAGCCGAAGGACTCGGCCCATAACACCAAGGCGAGCTCGGCGGTCACCACAGCGGTTGCGGATAACGCAATCGCTAACCGCGAATGACTTTTGGCCCAGTGCAGATACAACAGCGCCGCGGCAACGATTGGGAACAGCGGGATTAACCAGAGCATCAGTGTTTCAGCCCGTCCAGAGCTTCTGTCATGTCCGCTTGTTTGGCTCGGTAAACAGACACCACCAGGGCAAACCCCATCGCCATCTCAATCGCCATTACGGCCATCGCTATAATCGTTAGCAGTTGCCCCTCAGGCGCTCCGCCTGCCGTCAAAGCCCAGAAACTCACCGCAGCCAGCATGGCGCCGTTCAGTATCAACTCAAGCCCCATCATTAGCATGACAAACGACTGTTGAGAAAACGCTCCGTACAGACCAATGCCTATCAGCGCGGCAGCAACAATCAGCAGTGTTGGCAGCGTCATTTAAGGTCTCCTTATTTTTGGTCGAGCCGTTTCTGGTCTAGCCGTTTCTGGTTGAGCCGTTTCTGGTTGGGCAATCCTAGTGATGATGATGTTGGTGCCCCTCCTCTTTCGCTTCGGCCGGCATGTCGGCCGGATCACCACCGGGTTCCAGCCCCGGCGGCCGCGAGCCGAGGTTGGCGGCGCCGTAGCGACCGCGGTGACTGGTCAGCATAACCACCGCGATCATCGTCGCCAGAAGGGTTACGCCAGCGGATTCGAACACCAGCATGGAATCACCCAACAGTTCATGGCCCAGGGATACCACTGGCTGTAGTCCCTCTGGAACCGGTCGCGACGGGAACTGGCCGAACACAGCGACCGCACTGAGCGCAGCAAAAGCCACCACCCCGACACCGATGGCCACTTTTTCCTGATGCACCATTTTCATCGGGTTCAACCCGGCGGGGTTCATCATGAACATCACCATGAACAACGCCATAACCATCATCTCAACGGCCATCATGAAAAACAGCGCCACCCCCAGGTACACCGCGGCCAACAACAGCATGATCACGCCCACCGCGAGGAAAGAAATGAGCAAGAAGAACGACGCGCGCACCATGGAGTCAGTCACAAAGACCCTCCAGCCCGCATAGATTGCGATGGCGGCATTAATATAGAAGGTAATATCGACAGCGCTCATAACAAGGCCTCCACACCTGCCCAGGCAAGATCCAGAAACGCCAGCGGCAATAGAACCACCCAGGCGATGGTCATGAAGCGCTCAGGTGCCAAGCGAGGCAAGCGGTGCCCCAAAACAACCAGTATCAGCACAATAGTCAGCGTTTTAAGCACCAGCCACACAGGCCCCGGCAGCCAGGGGCCCTGCCACCCGCCCAGAAAGGCAGAGGCGGCAATGGCAGAAAATGATAGCAGCATAGCGGCGCGACCCATTTTCCAGAGCAGCCTGATCCGGCCGGAATCCTCCGACGCCGCGCCCCCGTGCAGATCATCAGCGTCGATAAAATTCAGCGGCCCCCAGAAGCTCACGCCCAATCCCACAATCAGAAACAGCGGCAAACCCAGCGGCTGGCGAATTACATTCCACATCTCGGCTTGCGCATCGACAACGGCGCTGACTTGCAGTGACTCGGCCGGCAGGGCAACACCAATCAGCACAAACATACTGACCAGGATGTACGACAAACCAAGAGCGACATAGCGATAGGCGCCAAGCAGCGGAAAGTGGGCGTTGGGGGCCCAACCTTTGAGAAAAATGAGGACGGTCGCCAGGGGTTCAATAGCTCCCCAAAAAACGATACCCGTGGTCAAGTCTACCGGGACAAATTCGCGACTCCATGGCACCAGTGCCAGGCCCATGGCAGCCAGCATCAAATAAAGTATGGGCGCCAGCCTCCAGGCGGGCATGTCCGGCGTCTCGGTCTGATTATGTGGCGCGTACCAAAGGCGTGCGGCGCTTTGCAGGGGAAGCAGCAGCGAATTGCTGCGCTGCTGGCCGGTGATTCGCGCCTCCACCGCGCAATCAAGCGCAGCCACGCAATATATGCCGACTAGCATTGCCAGTAGCACCACACCGACTGAAGCAACCAGAAGCGTATGGGTCAAACGGCGTCACTCATTTGCGCCTGGGCCAAACCCGCATGCCGAACGGCTGGCAGGTCGAAACTGCCCAGAACGGACATCGCCTCGCTCCACTCCAGGCCGATCAGCAGTGGTGGGAGAAGATCGCTGCAATCCAGCGGCGGCGCGGATTTTGTTAATGGACCAACGGGTGACTCCACCGCCGCAGAGGGCGAACTCATGGCCCGGTTCCTGGCCCCCGCTTCGGCGAGGGTGAGCGCCTGTTCGGCTTCATCCAGCCACTGTTTCCAGCGTGAAGCACCGGTGCCCTTTTTCTGAACAATGGGTTCAAAACCAAGCGTGACATAAGCAGGATCATTCTGGCGTGCGTCTTTGGCGCTGCCGGCCGCTCTTGCTGCGGGGCCGGCTAATCGGATGCGGCTTTCACCCTGTACAACACCCTTTCCAGCCCCCGCCACCCAGCGCAGCGACCGCAAAACTCCGGCATTCGTCACATCAGAGATTAAGTGGCCGGGCTGTAGTTCGGCGGCATTGTGCCGAAGACGTTGTGCGTGAGCCTTTAGCCCGTTCAGTTGCAGCACGGCGGCCAAACGGCGCAGATGCCAGGCGGCGCGGGCAAGTTCAAGCTCGGTAATGGCAACCGGTTCGTTAACGGCCCTGTAAAACACACTCGGCAGCGTCCGCTCGTAGGGTCGTGAAACCAGCTCCCAGCCAGCGATGACATCACCGTGCAGCGTTACTTTAGCCACCATTCCAGGGGGTAACAAGGGCGAAAACGGCCCGATCGAGAACACCAGTGGGTCGAGTTGCAAGCCATCCCGAAGGTCTTCCTCCGGCATAGCCATAGGTCGCCCATAAGGCTTGCCGCCCATCATGCCTTCGCCACCGTGGCCGTCGCCCACACCTTTCCATGGCGCCGGTGGCAGATCCGGGCACAGATTCACATCGCCGGTTTTATCGCCGGCATCGAGTGCCTGAACGGCCCTCTGTATCCGTTGCCCTAAATCTGCAGAGGCCTCCACCACAATCGCGGAGGCAGACAGCTCCGGGGGCATCGTCGTTGTGCTGCACCAAGCGATAATTCGAGGTGCCGGCACCTGATCGTGAACGCGCCTGAACGCTTCCTGATCGTTTTCGTCGATGGCGCCAAGCACAACTACGGCGCGCGCATGTTTTGGTGACTGAGCGACCGTCACCGCCGGGGATAGATAGAGCGCCTCAAGCGCCGCCTCGCCGGACTTCCCGACGACGGGAAAAATCGACACAGGTGCCTGATTCGCCATCTTGCGCAGCCAGTTCACTGCCATTTGAACGCCCCCTCGCGCCAGCCATAAAGGATGCCGATCGAGAGAATGCCAAGAAACATACCCATCTCGGCCAGGGCCTTGATACCTTCGGAGACATACACAACGGCCCATGGGTACATGAACATCATCTCCATCTCGAAGGCGATGAGCAGCAGAGTCATAGGATAGTAACGCACATGGAAGCGCGACCAGGCGTGGGTGTCCGGTTGCCCGCCACCCAGAAAAGGCGCCCGTTGTGGCCAGGGGATCGGATTTTTTGAATGCCCGGGCGTGCGCTGCACCCAAAAGCCAAAGCCTGCGGTAATCATGCCAACCAGCGCCAATACCAGTAACTGCCTCAATTCCATGACAAGGTTCGTGCCTCTTTACGTAGAAAGTGCGTGCAGACCATCTATAGTAAGTTCATGGTTTTATAAAAAGCCTAGGGTCTGTTGACGTTTCACATCGGCAGCCATAGGAATGCGCAAGCGAGTGCCACGACACCTTCGTAATTTCGTCCGGGTTTGTCGTATCTGGTAGCGACAGCCCGAAATTGCTTGAGTCTGGCGAAAGCATTTTCAACCAAATGCCGGTATTTGTATAACCGACAGTCGAGCCCCTTATCGGCTCGTTTTGAATTGCGCCTGCAAGGGATCGTCACATGCATGCCGCCGTTTTCAATATGTGCTCTGATCTTCTCGCTGTCAAAGCCTTTGTCAGCGCCCACGGTCTCGGCTTCCCTCAGTGTATCGATCAGTTCGGGCGCTACGGTGCAATCGGCTGTCTCACCGCCTGTGATGCTGAAAGAATAGGGTAAACCACAAGCATCCACCATCAAATGTATCTTGGAAGTGTTGCCAGCCCTGCTTTTGCCGATATTCTGAGGTCTGCCGCCAGCAGCACCGGCACTGTGCTGATGAGCTTTGACGTAGCTCCCGTCCATGAACGCCCACTCCAGATCAGGCTCGATAACCAGCGCATCGAACAGCGCTGTCCAGACCTTTTTCTTTGACCAGGCATTGAATTTTCTATACACCAAATTCCACTTGCCAAAGGCTTCTGGACGGTCTCTCCAGGGTACGCCAAAGTGCTGCGGTTATTATCTGAATTCGGAATTAGAAAGTTCCACGAACTGTGGACGACTGTGTCTGTGCAAAAAGCGCTGAGCAGACTTGCCCAGGAAGGCGTGGTCGAACGAGTAACCAAAGGTATTTGTGTACGCCCAAAGACCTTGGTCAGCATGCCATCTATCAAAATCACGGCAAGTGCAGAACAGATAGCCAAAAAATGGGCACAGCAGCACGGCTACACACTGGTAAGGCAGGGTATTTATTCCGCTTATCGACTTGACCTCCATCAAGGCCTCCTTCCCGATGAGCAGAAAGCCTTTCACAAATCCGGGCCCGGCTCATACCGAGCGCTTTAATCACGACTTCCGGACTTTCACCCTCCATAACTTGCTGGACAACACGAATGTGGAGGGCTTCTAATATTTTATGATTCAGTTTACGACCATCAATCTAGCCCATTAAGAGGCAATATCCGATAAGCTTTGGAACCACACCTCATAATATGAATGATGTTCGCTTACTTTTTAACCCATCAGTAAGCTGCGATTCCATACTATAAAAAATAAATCTGTCCCGGTTTTCCTGCCAAGGCAATGTCGTTTCATACCGGCCAGACGCCGGTCATGCGTTATCATCGCCAGCTTATGCAGGCGATTCTGTACGACAAAGTGCAGATCGGTAAGGCGGTTAACGTAACCCCCATTAGCCTCGACGAGGCGCCGAAAGGTTACGAAGAATTCGATGGCGGCGTGGCCAAGAAATTCGTCATTGATCCGCACGGCGTTTTAGGCAGGTAGACCTGATTGTGACGCCCCGGCATTGGTCGGGCGTCATCTATCTCACTTAAATTACGTGACGTGACGGATAACCCAGGGTTCGGTGAGCTCGATCGACCGATGGTTCTCAATCTCCCGGAAATACCGTTCTGGGCTTGTCCTCAGCCGATCTGCGACACATTTTTTGAAGCCCGTTCCAGGTCCACGTTCCACGGTAGCAGTGCTTCCAGCTTCTCCAGCGTGTCAGCTTCAGCGATTCGCTCCAGAATATGCTGGATATAAACCGAGCGTTCCAAGCTGTTGGCTTTAGCGGTTTATGCCGAACCCAGAACTATGCCGAACTGGCTTTGTCGTTTGCGTAAATAAGCCGACACCACGCCATTTTGGGTCTTTCACTAACTGTGCCGACTCGGCACAGTTAGTGATCAGCTACAAGTTATTAAGGAACGCCAGCAGTTCATCTCCGGGTTGTGCCTCAGGACATGCGGGGTGATCCGCTTCTGTTTTAGTGAAGGGCAATGCTGCCCAGCACAACCGAAGCGCGATCAAGACCTGTGAGTTCGGAAAGTCGTAAACCTGTCTGTACGGCAAGCAGCAGTAACGTCGGATCCCGACGACCGATCCACGTTGACTGATCCGGTGCTGCCAGTAGCGCCTCAATCTCTGGTCTCGCCAGAAAATGCACTATCCTCCTGTCCTGACGTTTGCCGGGCACTGCCAATACTCGCTGGATTTGTGCACTGTGTGCGGGTTCTTCGTAGGACACAAAACGGAAGAAAGATCGAATGGCAGTCAGCCTCAGGTTTCGGGTCCGGACGCTAATCGAACGATTGACTTCCAGATCCTCGAGAAATGCGCTGGCATAAGCCGATCGGTAAAGAAGCGTTCCAGCAGAGCCGGTAGAGTGGGAGTGTTCATGGCAATGCCTCCCAGTGTTTCTCAAGTCGGCGCGTGGCGTGTTCCATGAGCTCGGGACAAGCTGACAGATACCAATAGGTGTCACGAATGCATGTATGACCCAGATATGTCGACAGCACAGGCATCAGATTGTCCACATCTTATGCACGCGTCTGCCTTGTCCCGGGCATTGAGATACTATGACCTGAGGCTGCTGGTCCTCATTGCAGGCAATCGCGCCCAAGCTATTTTTGAGCGTCATGAGGTGTCTGCTGCCGTCGTGATTACCATAGTGGTGCTTGCGATCTGGGGTGGCGCTTTATTGGGCGGGTGACAGAAAAATCTGTCCCGATTAGCCCCCAGCCTCCCTAAAGGAAACCAGCCGCCGTTTGTCTTCGTCCCAGAGTGCCAGGCGCACTAACTCAATGCTTTCGCGCAACGTCACCCGGTTGAATGTTTGAAGTTCGGGATAGTCCTTCAATACCTCGGGCAGGCGGTAGCAAGGAATTCGGCTGGCCAGATGGTGAACATGGTGCACACCGATGTTGGCGCTGAACCAACGCAGGATGCCCGGCAGTACATAGTAGGAGCTGCCCTGCAGCGCAGAGTCATGGGCGTTCCAGTGTTCATTTTGTTCCCAGTAGGTGGCCTCGAACTGATGCTGAACGTAGAACAGCCAAACTCCCATGGTGGTGGCAAGCAGCGTGATCGGGATTTGTACCAGTAAGAAGGGGCCCACCCCGACAAACCAGATTACGGAAGTTGCCAGTGCCGCGATGGCCACATTGGTCCCCAGGGTACTGATCCAAGGCATTTTGCCAGCACGCATGAATCCGAAAGGCAGCCGGTAGTCCAGCAGGAACGTGTACATGGGGCCGAAACCAAATAGCACCAGAGGGTGGCGGTAGAGGCGATAGCGCCATTGCTGCCACCGCGGCAAAGCCTGGAACTCGCGCACTGTGAAGGTGTCGAGCCCGCCAATTTGCGGCCGATCCAGATTGCCGGAGTTGGCATGGTGGAGGTTGTGGGAGTGGCGCCAGAAATCGTGAGGCGTGAGGGTAAGCACACCGATGATACGGCCGGTCCAGTCATTGGTACGCCGCGAACGGAAAAATGCCCTATGACTGCAGTCATGCTGGATCATGAACAGGCGTACCAGGAATCCCGCCGCAGGGACGGCCAGTACCAGGGCCACGGGCCAGTATCCGGCACTGACCGCCAACCACATCAGAGCCCAGATCAACACAAAAGGAAGTGCGGTGATCAGGATCTCCGCAATACTGCGTGCCAGGCGTGGCTTGCAATACGCTCTGAGTGTCTGCCTCAGAGATCTGGGGTCTGTATTGAACTCGGGGGTCGATGCTGGCGGTATGCTCATGGTGCTTTTGCCTCGAATCCGGTGTCTTAAGCATCAAGCCTACACCAAGGCCAGTCGAAGTGGGCCAGGTGTTTAGCTCAATCTTAACGTGATTGTACCTAGTCGTAGATGAGTTTAGAACCGAGGCAAGTTATCAAGATGATGTTTACTGACGGTAAGTGTTTTAAGGTACTTCCTTCAGAAAAAGCATGCCTGATGGCCCATCAGAACCCGCCGACGAAACCACCACACACGCATTGATGCTGATGATGTCGTCTGCAAGCTTGGCGCTACTCGCCGCTAGCCCAAATCAGCTGGTGCTAGCGGCGTTTTCCGCGGTGCTCTTCGGCCTTGCCTAACATGTCAGCCATTCGAAGCTGCGCAGTAGAATTGCATTCACAGCACGCTCAAAAAAACGACTAATTCCCCCGCCCGACTGGCAAGGGTTGCCAGATTCCCCAGTGCCAAGCATTAGGCTTACGAACTAGTCAGACGGGACACTAGGCTCCAGCGTGGTTGAACGACTCAGTCATAGATCTTCCATGCGGCTTACCTGACTAGCAAGACGCTTCGATTCGTTTTTCTCCATCGTCAATAGTGACTCCATTAGCTCTCTTATTTTAGGAATCTCCGCTTTCTCGGCCAGTGTTTGGTAAAGATCAATTATTTGATCGTGAAAATCGAACACTTCAAGGCAGATACCGTTGAAATCAAGCGTTGCATAGGGCTGGTCACAGGTTCGGTGGGTTTTAATGGGGTGATTTGAAAGATAGTCATAAACCCTTGTTTCCAAAACATTGTTATCTGCCTGGTATTCAAACTCGTTTACAATACGCTCAATTTCGGACTCATGACCGGCCAGGTAGTTCAGAAGCGCTCGAGCTCGTTCATCCTCATTCCGTGGCGCACAATGGGAAAGGCAGCTCGCCAAGTGTGCATGTAGATCACTTGACCAGTCGATCAGTTCTCTATACGTATTGATGTCCATTCGTATTCACCTTTCGTATGTGTCGCGTTGCTGCTTCGCGGCTGAAATCTACTTGAGCGCGCCTTCTACAGCGTTCAGGAAACCTGTCATATCCACCACCTGCTCTGAATCTGGGTCGACGGTCTTGCCTTTGAGATCCGCAGTTACAATGCCCCTGTCGACGGTGTCGGTCAGGGCGGCTTTGAGGTTCACCGCGTATTCGGCCAGGGGCGCGTTGCCCTCGCGCTCGCCCAAGTATTCCAGAGCGTTAGCGAGTGCGAAAATCAGCGCGGAAGGGTTGAAGTGGGCGTCGCGGCCGTCGCTCTCTAAATATTTCAGATAAAGATCATGAGCCGTGCCGTGGGGCGCCTCAAAAAGCATGGTGCCGGCCTTGCTCTCGATGATGGAGCTGGCAGTGGCCAGGCTACCGCCGAGAGCAGCTGAGATGTCCGAAAAGATATCGCCATCCAGATTCTGGGACGGATAGAGCGCATTTCTCGGGGGATCGGTGATCATCTTCTTGAGCTGACTGGAGGGCCGCATGATCATGAAAGACGGCGGTGGCGTGTGTTCCCGTGCCAATTCCCGCCTCACTTCGGTGATAACGTTGCTGAAGACTTCGTCGTATTCCATGTACTCGCGTTTGAGGCCGAAGTAGACCTCTTTGTTCTTGCGAGAAGCGTCACGAAACACCTGTGCTACCCAGTCTTTTATGGCTTCATGATCATTGGACATGAACAGTATGGGGTCGCCGTTACCGACGCGCCGTGCGTGTTTCTCTTCGCCGTCTACGATCACCTTGAGGATGCCATCTTCCTGCGCCGGCATGTTGAAGCTGCCGTATTGGTCGCCACCGCCGGCGCTCATGCGGGAAATAGATACATGGGCACTGCGGCTGGGAATACCAACCTCTCGCAGCTGATTGACCAGTTTGAGCAGCTTGCGCCCAGTGGTGTTGTCAGGCACGCCCCAGAGCGCGCGCTCTGGCGGGTTAGAGACGATGCGTGCTGCCTGGGCGTCGATGAGCTCGTAGTGGTAGCTCAACCCCAGGTCTTTGATTTGCTGACGGTAGTCGCTTTGGTAGATGTCTTCAATCACCGCTCGCATGGCGCCGTCGTAGCCAGGGATAACGGTGTCTTTCAGGCCCAGATAAACATCACGCTTCTCGTTAATGGCACGCTGGAAAAAGCGGTGAGCCCAGGCTTTAACGTCTTCCACATCGTTGGTGGCGAGCAGCCAGGGATCGCCTTTACGGAGCTCACGGCGGTGCAGCTCAACCGGGTTGCCGCTGCTACCCACAAACATCAGCTTGACTACACCCGTGGACTGGGACAGCTGGTTGAAACTGTCTTTAATGCCGCCGCACTCCATGGTGTCAACTTCAATGTCGCGACCGATCCAATCCGGACGGCTGATCTTGAGGTTGCGAAACTGGATGTCTTCACGGGTTATATTGCCGCTGATGCCCTTTCGGATGGCGCCATTCGGAGATTTAGTGGCCAGTGGGTGAAGGTTGCCAGCGTCCACATTGGGGTGCTTGCGAAGCAGTTCTTCCAGTTGCTGGCGGTTAACGGTCATGCCGGCATTTTTCACCCCCACACCATGGCGTTTCAACGCGTCAATGGCATCAATCACTGCCTGACCGTTGGTCAGCAGGCGGCGTTCCGCAGACAGGTCGATTTCTTCAAGCTTGATATTCAGGCGCGCGGTCACGAATTTCTTGAGAATGTACTCAAAAGCAACTTGGGCCATTTCATCGCCGTGAAGGATGACCAAAGGCGACGTTACATTAATCTTGCTGTCCATAGATTGTTCTCCGCGGTTTTTGCAGTATTGATCGGTCTTATTGCGCCTTGGGCTGAATTATCCCCAACTGTTGGTTAGCTGCGTCGCGAATCTGCCGGTAACGATCAGGGTTGCCGATGAGTGTTTCCAGATCATCCTCGGGGAAAATCTCACTCCTCTTCTCCTTAGCGCCTTCTTTAGAAAAGACAGACGGTATCAACTGTTCCAGACAACGCAGTATAACCTCAGGCGAAACCGACGCCCCGGGCGATGCGCCCAATAAAGTCCCGTAAGTTTTGTCTTTCGACACAAGGATTTCTGTGCCCATCTGCAGATCACCGTCTTTGATGATCTGCACTCGCTGGCCAGCTTGAACCGGCTTCCAGTCAAACTTTTTACTCAAGCCCGGAGCAAAGCTGTCCAACTCCTCGAACATGCTCTTTTTGCCTTTGAAGGTCTCTGAAATCAGATATTTAACCAAGGGGAAATGCTCTAAAGCGACATTCAGCAAGCCAGGGATATCATGGGGGCGAATTGACCTGAGGTAATCAAAAAACCCTCGATCTCTCTCGAGGCGCGGTTTAAATGAGGCGAAAGGACCAAACAATAAGTAATGCTTACCGTCAACTACCCGCAAATCCAGGTGCGGTACGGACATGGGAGGCGCGCCCACTTTCGCCTTGCCATAGGTTTTAGCCCGGTAATACCCGGCTTGCTCTTCACTAATCGGCGCCCGAAGAAAACGCCCGCCCACAGGGAAACCGACAAAGCGGTTTCGGAACGGCAAGTGGCTTTTTTTCAGGAGGGGAAATGCGCCCCCACCGGCGCCCACAAAAAGCGCATCTGCTTTGTACTGAACAGGTTTTCCGTTGCATTCAGCCTTGATAACCCACCGCCCGGTCGGGCTCTTGTGCACACGCTTAACGTGGGTGCCGTACTCAAACTTCACCCCCAGGTGCTGGGCTGCGTAAGCCGCCATTTGCTCCGTTAACGCACCAAAATTAACGTCCGTACCCGTCTCAATAACGGTAGCCGCCATTTTTTCATGGCGTGGGCGCTCGTCCATGGTGTATGGAATCCAGCTCTTAATTTCATCAAAGTCTTCTGAGTAACGCATGTGCTCAAAAAAATGATGGGCCGACATTTCCTTGAACCGCAATCGCAGTTCTTCAATATCAGATTCGGAAACTATGGTGCAGTGTTTGGTTTGATTGATAAACGTTTTAGGGTCTTTTATGGCGCCCTTTTCGACCAAATGAGCCCAGAACTGCTTGGCAACATTGAACTGGGCGTGGATCTTCAGCGCTTTTTCAACCGAAATGACCTCTTCATCGACTGGCGTGTAGTTCAGCTCGCAGTTCGCTTCATGACCCGTGCCGGCGTTCCAGAATGGAGAGGAATTTCCCGCCCCGGCACTGTCCAGTCTCTCTAGGATGGTGATATCCAAATCCGGTGCCATCTCTTTTGCCAAGGTGGCAAAAGTGGTGCCCATAATTCCTGCGCCTATGATCACTACGTTCATAAAGGTCTACTCACCAGCGTCAAATGTTTAGAAGGACCCGCGAGAGTCCTGACTCTGTATCGGCTTTAGCTCAGCTGGTTGCCGACAGGAAGGCGCCGAATGCGCTTTCCTGTGGCCGCATAGATGGCGTTGCACAGTGCCGGCGCAACCGGCGGCAGACCGGGCTCACCCACACCGCCCATGGCGTCGTCGGGATTATCGATCAGGTGCACCCTGACCACTTTTGGCGCGTCGGGCATTCGCGGGACCAGATAGCTGTCAAAGTTATCTTGCTGGGCAACGCCATTCTTGAAGGTCACCTCGCTTTGCAATGCAACACCAATGCCCATCACGCAAGAACCCTCCATCTGCGATCGGATTCGTTCCGGATTGGCTTGGGGCCCGCAGTCGAAGGCAATATCCGCCCGATGAATGGTCAACTTGCCCTTGTCATCCACTTCCACGTCAAAAACAATAGCCGTGTAGGACACAAAGCTGTTGTGGAACGCCAGGCCCAGGCCGCGCCCTTTTTCAGTCTTACGCCCCCAGCCCGCCTCTGCGGTGGCGCGCTCAATTACCCGGCGCATCCGGCCGATATCGATCGGGTGCAGGTCCGGATCCTCACCGTAGTTCCAGCCATCGCCAACGGTCAGGTTGTGAATTTTCCGGGCTGGCCCAAGCAAATCCAGAACATAATCACGGTGATCCTTGCCGGCGGCCACGGCCATTTCATGGGCAAAGCTCTGGATCGCCCAAGCGTGGGGTAGATTGTACACCGATCGGAACCAGCCAATACGCACATGAGCCGGTGCAGGCGGATTTTCTAGCCGGATAGCAGGAATATCGAAAGGCATGGTGTTAAAACCCATGCCCAGCTCAAATTCCCCTTTGTGTTTGGGGTCCGGCATAAAGAGCGAGGCGATGCTGGGCGACAGGGTGCGGTGGCGCCAACTGGTGGCTTTACCCTCGGCGTCCAGGCCCGCGTCCAGATGATCGACGGAGACCGCGTGGAAGTAAGCGTGGTGAATGTCATCCTCGCGGGACCACTGCAGCTTAATAGGCTGCCCCTCGAACTCCTTCGCAACCAGGGCAGCCTCCATCACAAAATCTGGTTTCGACTTGCGACCGAAGCCGCCGCCAAGCAGCGTCTGATGAAGGGTTACATTGTCCAGATCCATTTCCAGCATCCCTGCGATGCCTTCCCGGGCCGCCCTTGGATGCTGAACCGGCGCCCAGGCCTCGGCCTTACCGTTCTTGATCATTACCACCGCGACCGGGGGTTCCATGGTCGCCTGTGCCATGTGGGGCATGTAGTAGGTTGCTGAAACACGTTTTTCGGCATTCTGCAAGGCGGCTTCAACGTCGCCGGATTGGCGAATAACTTTGCCGGGGGATTGCGCCGCCTTTTCCAAAGATTCCCGGTAAGCATCAGAGGTGTAATCGGCATTGTTCCCGGCTGGAGCGTTATCCCACTCGATCTTCAGGGCCTTGCGACCCTCCATGGCAGCCCAGGTATTGGATGCCACCACAGCAACCCCACCCAAAGGGTTGAATGCTGCGGGCTGGCTCGCGCCTTTAATACGGATCACCTTTTTAACACCGGCAACTTTCAGCGCCTCGCTGTCATCAACGCTTTTCACCTTGGCGCCGTAGACTGGCGGCCGGGCTATGACCGCGTAGAGCGTATTCTCCAGATCGATATCGGCGCCAAAAATTGCCTTACCCGTAACAATGTCCTCACCATCAATAGCCTTGGGGTAAGCAGATTTCAGCTCACCGTTGATCAGCCCGGATTCCTTGCCAATAAAGCGCAGCTCGCTGTCTGATTTCAACACCAGAGCATGCCGACCAGGAACATCCAGCCCCCTTGCGGCGTCTGCAAGGTCGCCAAAGCCGAGTTCCCGGCCCGTGGCTGAATGCACCACCTTGTGGATTTCGGTTCGAACCTCGTGTACCGGTACATCCCATTGACTGGCGGCGGCTTGCTCAAGCATCAATCTGGCGGCGGCGGCTGCGCGGCGCATGGGCTCATACCAGTGACGCATGCTGCGCGAACCGTCGGTATTCTGATTGCCGTACTTATCCTGGTCGCCTTCTGCTTGCTGCGCCCGAACCTGTTCCCAGTCTGCACCCAACTCGTCGGCAGCGACCATAGCCAGACTTGTGCGGATACCCTGCCCCATTTCGGCGCGATTGTTAATGATGGTGACCAGGCCGTCCGAATCGATTTGGATAAACACATTGGGGTTATCAACCCAACCGCCGGGCATGGCACCGGCGCCAAACTGAGCCTGCTCATTGGCCAGCGCCAGGTCCCAGCGAGCGGCCAACAGCAGCGCAGAGCCCCCGACTAACCCTTTCAAAAGACCGCGACGGCTAACATTGGCAAGCAACAGTGTGTCGTCTGATCGGCTCATGAGCTGGCTCCCTCTTTGTCCATATCTTGAGTGCCCATATCCCGAGTGTTCGCAGCCCGTTCAATGGCTGCCAAGATGCGATTGTAGGTGCCACACCGACACAGGTTGCCCGCCATGGCGTCGACAATTTCCTGGGTTTGTGGTGCCGGGGTTCTCTTCAGCAGAGCCGTGGCGTTCATGATTTGGCCACCCTGGCAATAACCGCATTGCGCCACGCCCAAATCCAGCCAGGCCTGCTGAACTTTATGGCCAACCGGATCGTCGGCCATAGCTTCAATGGTTGTAATCTCGCCCTTGGCGGCAGAGACCGGTGTGACACAAGACCGTATCGCAACCCCGTTCAGGTGAACGGTGCAAGCACCGCACTGAGCAATACCACAGCCGAACTTGGTGCCCTTCATGCCGACAACATCCCGAATAGCCCAAAGCAGCGGCATGCTGTCGGGAACGTCGAGCTCGTGTTCTTGTCCATTTATGGTCAGGGTAATCATGGGTCTGTCCCTCATAGTCTGCCGTTTGGCTCACATTGTCGTTAGTACAATAGTTGTAAACTTAGCAGCTATGAGGATTTGCCACCAACTCGGGTCAGAATGAGTCTTGCGCCAACCACCGCGAACCAGCTTCCTACATTGACGCCGCCCGCTCGTGCGAAATCGGCTGTGTCACGAGGGGTATCCGGGCCACCTGCGCCGATTTAGGTGGAAAAAATGCCCATGCAAGAGCCCACTCACTCTGAGCCCCTGCACTTTACCAAAACTCTAGTTTAAGAGCGGCTTGCGCCTCCATAAATAGAACAAGACCGGAATCACCAATAGCGCCAAAATGACCGCAGTGATCATACCCCCCACCATAGGCGCGGCAATTCGACCCATCACCTCAGAACCTGTTCCAGTGCCGACCATTATCGGAACCAGACCACCGATGATGGCGGCCG
This sequence comes from Marinobacter sp. LV10R520-4, assembly GCF_002563815.1. Classification (NCBI taxonomy): domain Bacteria; kingdom Pseudomonadati; phylum Pseudomonadota; class Gammaproteobacteria; order Pseudomonadales; family Marinobacteraceae; genus Marinobacter; species Marinobacter sp. LV10R520-4. The sequence goes on from NZ_PDJM01000001.1 coordinate 3,788,717, forward strand.
CAGTCATCATCACCGGTCGTACTCGCATACCGGCACCGTGAAGCACCGCATGACGGAGTGTTTCCCGCCTGGGCGTCAAGCCTTTCTGTTCGCAGGTTTCAAGCATTGCCTGATATGACTGGTTGAGGTACACCAGCATGATGACTCCAATCTCCACCGCTACGCCCGCCAAAGCAATGAAACCAACGCCAACGGCGACGGAGAAGTTATAACCCAACAGATACATCAGCCAAACAGCTCCGATCATTGCGAACGGAAGCGTACCCATGATGATGCCCACTTCCGCAAAGTTCCTGAAGTTCAGAAACAGCAGGATAATGATAATCGCCAGTGTCAACGGAACCACGTAGGTCAGCTTTTCTTTAGCGCGGAGCATGTATTCATATTGGCCCGACCAGGCGATGGAGTAACCCGCCGGCAGGTCTAATTCTGCCTGCACGACCGCCATCGCCTGTTCAACGTAAGTGCCGACGTCTACACCCTCTATATCCACGAAGGACCAACCGTTAAGACGAGCGTTTTCACTTTTGATCGCCGGCGGCCCATCTTCTATCCGGATATCGGCGACATCAGCCAGCGCAATCCGCTGGCCTGTGGTCGTTACGATGGGAAGCTGTTCCAGTTTTTCGGGAGAATCCCGGTAGTCTTCCGGATAACGAAGGTTAATGGGGTAACGCTCAAGGCCCTCAATGGTTCTGGAGACATTAATCCCACCGATTGCGGTGGCAATCACTTGCTGTACGTCCGCGATATTCAGACCATAACGGGCAGCGCGCTCACGGTTGATGTCCACCTTGATATACCGACCACCTGCTACGCGCTCTGAGTAAACCGACGCCGTGCCGGGCACGTCTGCCAGAATTTCCTCCAGCCGTTTTCCAACATCCTCGATGGTTTTAAGATCGGGGCCGGCGATTTTAATGCCTACGGGTGTTTTTATACCCGTTGCCAGCATGTCAATGCGGGTGATGATCGGCATTACCCAGGCATTGGTGACACCAGGAAATTGAATCAGTGTGTTGAGTTCCTCTTTGAGCTTGTCTGTGGTCATGCCCTCGCGCCACTGATCGCGGGGTTTGAGCTGAATGAAGGTTTCAATCATGGTTAAAGGCGCTGGGTCGGTTGCCGTATCCGCACGCCCTACTTTGCCGAACACGGTCTTCACTTCTGGCACCGTCGCAATCAGTTTGTCCGTCTGCTGCAGCAACTGGCGGGCTTTGCCGATTGAGATCCCAGGATAGGTCGTTGGCATGTACATCAAGTCCCCTTCGTCCAGCGGGGGTATGAATTCGCTACCAATTTTTGTTGCAGGCCAGAGGCCAACAGCCAATACCAGTAGGGCAGCCAGCACCGTCGACATGGGAAACCTGAGCACCAGCTTCAAGACCGGCATATAAGCGCCGACCAACACCCGGTTGAGGGGATTCTTATGCTCGGGCAGCACTTTACCCCGAATAAAGTAGCCCATCAGTACCGGAACCAACGTCACAGCAAGGAACGCACTGGCCGCCATGGCGTAAGTTTTGGTGAACGCCAGTGGCGCAAACATTCGCCCTTCCTGCGCCTCAAGCGCAAACACGGGTACGAAACTGACCGTAATGATCAACAGCGAGAAAAACAGCGCAGGGCCAACTTCAGAGGCAGACCTGGCCACAATCTCCCATCGGTTCTCGGGTGTGAGTGGCGTTCGCTCCATGTGCTTGTGCATGTTCTCTATCATAACGATGGCCCCATCGATCATGGCGCCGATAGCAATGGCGATGCCGCCGAGAGACATAATGTTGGCGTTAATGCCTTGCCAGTACATGACGGTAAACGCCATCAGAATGCCCACAGGTAAGCTGATAATCGCCACCAACGAAGAGCGGACGTGAAACAGAAAGACAATACACACCAGGCCGACGACCAGAAACTCTTCCAGCAGCTTAAAAAAGAGATTGTCGACGGCGCGCTCAATCAGGCCAGAACGGTCGTAAACCGTGACTACTTCAACGCCATCAGGCAAGCTCGATTGGAGTTCGCCCAACTTGGCCTTGACGCCATTGATCGTTTCCTGGGCATTTTCACCAAAGCGCATCACCACGATGCCACCAACGGTTTCACCTTCCCCGTTAAGTTCGGCAATACCGCGCCTCATCTGTGGCCCCACTTCGACACTGGCCACATCTTTGAGCAGAATCGGTGTGCCGTTTACATCCAGACCCAGCGGAATCACCATCAGGTCTTCCCGGGATTCAATGTAGCCGGAGGTACGCACCATGTATTCGGCTTCCGCCATTTCAATGACCGAGGCCCCGACTTCTTGGTTACCCTGCTGAATCGCTGTTTGGATAAGTGACAGGGGGATTCCCAGGGCGCGGAGCTTTTCCGGGCTGACCTTGACCTGATATTGCTTCACCATGCCGCCGAGCGCAGCCACCTCTGATACCCCGGGCACCGTTTGTAATTCGTACTTCAGAAACCAGTCCTGCAGGCTGCGCAACTGACTCAGGTCGTTTTGCCCTGTGCGATCAACCAATGCATAAAGATAAACCCAGCCAACACCGGTGGCGTCCGGCCCTAATTGCGGCCGTGCTGAATCTGGCAGGTTGGGCGCCACTTGCGACAGATACTCCAGAACTCTGGAACGCGCCCAATACATATCGGTATCTTCGTCGAAAATCACGTAAACGTAAGAGTCGCCAAAAAACGAATAGCCACGCACGGTTTCCGCACCGGGAACCGACAGCATGGCGGTCGTCAGGGGATAGGTGACCTGGTCTTCTACTACTTGCGGTGCTTGTCCAGGGAAGCTGGTTTTAATGATAACTTGCACATCGGACAGATCCGGAAGCGCATCGACCGGGGTTTTACTGAGTGAGTACAGGCCCAACCCTGATATTAATAGGCTCGCCAGCAACACCAAAAAACGGTTTCGGATGGACCAATGAATAATGGATGTAATCATCAGTTGGCTCCCTCACGATCCATAGTCTCGTGGTCCATCTCGCCGTGATCCATCGTGCTGGCCGGCATGGCCGACATGCGTTGAAAATCCGAGGTCTTACTGGATTCAGAATCAATCAGGAACTGGGCCGATGTGACCACCGTATCGCCCGATACGACACCGCCGAGAATCTCGGCGTACTGATCGCCCATCCGTCCAACATCCACATTGACGGATTTGAATGCCCCGCCATCCAACGCAAGCACCAGTCGATCGCTCTGGCCCGTTCGAATAACCGATTCGCGAGGCACCAGCATTTGCCGGTCTGCCCTTGCCCCCTGAATGTTTAATGCTACAAACATACCCGGCAGCAAGGTGCCATCGGCGTTGTCAAAACGCATTCTCACCCGAGCCGTACGGGTCTTGGAATTCACTTCCGGGTACACATAATCCACCTCGCCCGTCCACTGGCGCCCAGGCAGGTAGTCCAGCGTCATCACCACGCGATTGTTGGATGCCACGGTAGCCAACTGACGTTCAAATACTTCGCCAATGACCCACACCTCATCCAGTGCCGCAATGGAGAGGACTCGATCCCCTGGTTTGATGAACATACCTTCGCGAACATTGAGGTTATCGATAACACCTGAGGTGGGCGCATACACTGTTAACGTGCGCCGTGTTTCGCGGGTTTTGGTCAGCTGTCGTATCGCGCTTTCCGGCACATTGAGGGCCGCGAGCCGCTCCTTGGAGGCATTGATCAAACGCTCATTACCCCGGTTCAAAGCGAGGACTAATTCATCCTGGGCGTTGACCAATGTGGGTGAGTAAAGTGTATACAGAGGCTTGCCCTTCTCGACCGCTTCGCCCTCTGCCTTCACGTAGAGCTTCTCAATCCAACCCTCAACCCGAGGATGGACATGAGCCATATCGTCTTCGTTGTATTGAACGTACCCCACCGTCGTTATGTTATTCGGCAGCCGCCCCTGGGTGACAGGGCCCGTCCGCACACCCAGGTTATTAACCACGCTGGGTGAAATACGAACCGTGCCTGGGGCGTCTTTACCCGACCCGCTTTCGGCATAGACAGGAACCAGATCCATGCCCATGGGCGATTTACCCGGTTTGTCACTCTTGAAATTGGGATCCATGGGCGCTACCCAATGGACGGGTTCTTTACTGACACTGCTCGGGGCCTCGACCACCGAATCCTTTGATGTGTCGGGGGCAAACCAATAGGTTGCTGCCGCTCCGGCTACGCCACCTAACAACAGAAAGCCCAATGGGCGCATAACATTTGCCATGAGTGTTAATCCTGGGAATTTTTCAGTGAAAACGAGGGTGAGTCAGAGGTGTCAGCGGTGAGATAGCGAAAGTTCGCCACGTTTTTGGCGCGTTCAGCGGTCATCTGTATGAAATCAACCTGTGCGTTGAGCTCCGCGATGCGCGCACGGACAGCTTCGGCAAAATCGCCATCATCGTTGTTGTAAGCTGAGAGAGCTGCATTCGCCTGCTCCGCTATTTGCGGAAGCAGCGTTTGCTGGTAAAGCATGATGCGGTCATCAAGCCGGTTAATTCGGGCGGCCGCCGCACGGGCTTCGGCTGTTAGTCGCCGAACCTGCAGCATCCGATCAGACTTCGCCGCTTCCACCCGCGCGATTGCCGCGCTTACGGTGCGATCCTGGCGATTGCCGGTAAAAAAAGGCAGGTCAAATCCAATCCCGACTGAAAAGAGATCCGCCCGGTCTTGCCCGCCCGTAGTTTGGTCCCGATATCCATACTGCGCCGATACGGTCCATTCAGGCTTGTAAGCCTGACGAGCCAACTCAATGTCGAGTGACCCGGCATCAATCAACTGGTCGGTTGCGCGAATTGAGGCGTGCGTGATCGCGGCGTTGCCGTTGGTATAAGACGGCGTATTAACAACCTTGGCTAACAGATTCGAGGGAACACGTTCGCTTACCCGTAAACGAAACGTGTCAGCACCTACCCACTCTCCCAGCTCTTCCTGAGCGGTTTCCAACTGCGAGTGAAGTCCCGTTAAGCGATCATCAAGGCGGGTTAACTCAAGAGACCCACGAATGATGTCCTGCTGCCGTGAACCGGTCAACGTTGAGGTGTACCCGGCCTCAGCAACGTCTGCCAGCTGCTCAAAAAGGCCCCGATTGTTGTCAATTATTCGAATACTCTCTTGCGCTTTCCAAAGCTCAAGCCACAGGTAGGTTACCGATCTAACCACCAACTCCTGTCGATTCTCCCGCTGAAACGACTGGGATTCCGCGAGCTCTATCTTCTTAGCGCGGGCGAGAGAGCGACTATCACCACGAGGAAATCGCTGGCTGAGGCCAATAGTGGCTTGTGTCATGCCCTCCTGGCCGGTATCGAAGGTATCGGTGGGAAGGTTTGCGGCGCCCAACGTAATGCGTGGATCCGGTAAGGCACCTGCTGCAACGGATTCATCAAGAAGCGCCCGTTGCAGATAAATGCTTTGGGCTGACCAGGGATCGCCTCGAATGGCAATATCAATGGCGTCTTCAAGGGCAAGTGTCGGTTCCGCAGAAACACCAAGACTCGTTAGAAGAAAGGCACCTATTACCGCTGCTTTATATACACCAACAAAGTCATTCAATTTCTATTCTCCACTGAATTAGTACGCAGCGAAGAAGCATAAAAGCGCTATCTGAATTCAGGCTGAAATTTAAAAAAATATTGTGTGATTTTGATCTGAGTCAAACGCTATTAATGACTGATAAATATCAATAAAAATTATTACTTTTATTTTATTACTTCTTTCAGGGTGAATTCAGGAAGAGATGTTTAAATCGTTTCATCAACCAACCAGGAGGTACATCATGAAAACACCAATCGTATTTTTAGCCGCAATCACGTTATCCACAGCAGTCTTCGCAGGCAACATGCAGCAAGACACTAAGAGCAGCGATTCGATGCAAGGCGATATGAGCTCAATGCACAGCAGTATGAAGTCAATGCACAAAAACATGAATTCGATGCACAGCGGTATGGGTAAAGACGCGACGCAGACCGAGGTGCTAAAAAACAAAGACTTGCAACGCTTTCATAGAGAAATGACACGCAACGGAATGTCTGAAGGCGGTATGGAAGCTCGGCTTGATATGATGACGGAAAAAGGTAGAGCCTTTCATCGAGCATTGGAGCAGGATCAAAAAAACACCGCAGGATAACTCCTCGGGCTAGATTGATTCGAAAAAGCTCAAGGGTCGTTAGCACCATTTAATTCGCGCTGGTGACACCTTGAGAGATGAGCAGAAAAACATATAAACCTGAAATCAATCTGAATTACGTTTTAACGAACAGTAATTCAGAGCAAGGAGTTCAACATGAAAAAGATCATTATCGCGACTGCAATTACAGCTTTGTTCTCAATGACCGCAAGTGCCAACTCTGGTTTGGCGGATCGCTTTAACGAGGCGCGAAGCTATCCAAATAAAACAGTTGAGACGGTTAGCCCTAAAATGCTGCATATGCAGCATAAAAAAATACACATGAAAATGGATAAAGCTGAGTATAAAAATCACTCGAATTCATCTAACTCAAATCATGCAGAACAGCTGCGTGCTCAAGACGCCAGACACCAGAAATCATAGTGAACGTGTCCAGCCATGCCTCACTTAGCATGGCTGGTTCTTGCCTTATGCCCCGGCAGAACAGCTACGACGTACTGGCTTTCACCGCCACCGGTCAAACCGAAAGCGTGAAACGGTACCAATTCTGATAGGCCAAACTTTGCTGCTTGGCACCGCTCTTTTCTCCTCGTACTCCGCACGGGTGCCCGGCTATCTGCCCGTGCGCATCCATACTATCGCTAATTTTGAAAAGTTCTTCAGATCTTCCTTAGTCCACAAGAAGGAAGTGCGTACCTCAGAGATTTCAAACAGAATAAAAAAATACCGCAGGATTGCTCCTGCGGTAAATAAAACCCAAAAACGCAAAAACTCCGGAACCATTTGCACCGTTATTCCGTGCTGGTGGCACCTAAAGCTCAGGTATTACAACATACAAACCTGAAACCAAACTGAATCACTAAATCAATTTCGATAATTTGGAAAATAGAATTCAATACAGAAAAAAATAGCGGCAATCGGATTGAACACATCGCACTCGACAATATCAGCCGGATACACAGGCAGGTCTGGCTGACTGAAATTCCGATGATGGGCCGCGGCCTCCAGCAGGAGCAACATAGCGACGCCAAGCAAGAAGACGGACCTCGGGCGGCCCTGACTTTAATAGCATGATCTTGCTTCCGTAGAGGGTTTCCGGGTTCTAAGGTGTTCACAACTAGACTAATGTAATATCAATCGTTATTATTCGCACTATTATTTATCGCGGAGCCAGATCACCATGAACCCCCTCACCACGGATTTCAGCGGAGCGGCCATAAGCCCCCTGCAACAACTGACCGAGATGGGAGGCCCCGTCATGTGGGTGTTGCTGGGATTGGCGGTTCTTGGCCTGGTGGCGTTCTTCTATCTGGTTATCACCGGTGCGCTCTTCGCGCCTCGCCTGACTTCACGCCTGCGAAAAACCCTCAACCAGTGGCAACAGCAACCGTCACAGCATTGTGTTGAAGCGTTGAACGACGTCTCGGGCTGGCTTGCCCGATACAACCCGTTGTTACAGATGATTCGCGTGGCAATGACCGCCAGTCTCGAGTGCCGCGATGGAACAGACGTGCGTGAAGAACTGGCACGCCAATCCCAGCAGGCGCTGAAGCCATTCGAGGCGCCTTTGAAAATCATCGAAGTGATTGCAGCACTGGCGCCGCTGCTCGGCCTGCTGGGCACGGTAATGGGAATGATGTCTGCCTTTAGCGCCATGTCGGTGGCAGAAGGTCAGGCCAATGCCTCGCAACTCAGCGGCGGTATTTACGAAGCACTGACCACCACCGCGGCGGGGCTGGTTGTAGCGATTCCTTTTGCGGCTATTGCCGCCTGGGCGGAATTCCGCCTGCGCCGGCTGAACTTGATGATGAATGACACCCTGGTGCGGGTGATTACCGCGCCCATTGAGGCTCGCGAAACCTTGGCCCTTTCAACCGAGAGACCCTCGCCCACGGTGACTGCAGAACCCCGGGCCACTCAGCTCGACCCCGCCTATGCAACTGGTTGAACCCCGCCCGGCCCGGCCGCTACCGATTCGCTTGACGCCGCTGATTGATGTGGTGTTTATCCTGTTGGTGTTCTTCATGCTGACCACCCGGCTGCTGCCCGTGGAGCACTTGGCGCTGGACAACGCCACCACGCCAAAGGGATCGGTCGCCGGAGAGCAAATACCGGAAATGACACTCTACGGTGATGGCACGCTGGGCTGGCGCGGGCAACGTCTGCCAATACCCGCAATGGTCAGGCAGTTTACGGAGAACGGGACTGGAGAAGTGAACCTGAAGGCACTTGGGGAAGCCTCGCTGGCGAATTTCACGACCAGCCTGAGCACCCTGAAAAGCGCCGGCATCGACGTTCACTGGAAGCGCATGTCATCGAATCGTGAGGGTCAGTGAGTCGTGAGATTGTCAAGCAATGCACAGCGGACAACGTTGAGCGTTCCGATTACCGGTAGCGAAAAAACACTGTTGTCCCAGGTGGAAGACAATCTACTGCCGCTGATCAATCTGGTGTTCCTGTTGTTGATGTTTTTTATCGCGGTGGGCCAGATAAGCTCTACCTCCCTGCCCGATTTGCCAGACTCCAAGGCTCAGCAATCGCCCGAACAGCCCCGGGCGGATCTGGTCATCAAAAGTTCCGGTGGCTGGTTTGTTGATGGCCAGTCAATCACCGAAGCCGAATTACTGGATTTTCTGCCCGTACCCAATGACGAAACGCCTTTGCGTATTGGGGCTAACCGTTCGATGACCATGGCAGCTATGGAAGAACTGTTTCAGCGACTGGAAAGCGGTGGCTACAAGGACGTTGTCTTGCTGGTCCAGCCCGGCTTATGAGTTTACGGGCGCACTTATTTATTCTGCTGGCAGCAGTCACCCTGACCGGAACGATACTGCTTTTCGCACTATCCACGGCACTTTCCACGGCACAACCGCTGATCACGATCCCCGAGGGTAAGGACCCAGCCAACCAGACTCGCTCGATTCGGATTACACTGACCGACCGGGCATCCGAGCCGGAATCGGCTGCGCAACCAGTAGGCGAACCGGCTCCAAGGCCGGAACCGATGCCAGAGCCAGAGCCAGAGCCAGAGCCAGAGCCAGAGCCAGAGCCAGAGCCAGAGCCAGAGCCAGAGCCAGAGCCAGAAAGTGTCCCGGTCCCGGCTAAGAAAGCAAGTAAACCAGTTGTAAAAACCAGCACCAAACCAGCGGAAAAAGCGGTTGCTGACCTATCCGAAAAAGCAGCAACGCCAGCCCGGCTCACAAAAAAACAGCTGCGCGCCGGGGCATCACCGCAGACGGACAGCTACCTTGCCAAGCTCGTGCGCCACTTGAGCGCCTACCGGGACTATCCGCGCCGAGCCCGGCGACTGGGCATGCAGGGAACGCCCGTGGTGATGTTCGAGTTTGATCGGGCAGGTCGACTCCTGAGCTATCGCCTGTTAAAAGGCTCATCCCACCGCATACTGGATGACGCAGCGCTGAATATGCTGAAACAGGCGTCGCCGTTTCCGCCAGTACCGGATGACATGGCCAGCGAGACGTTCCGCTTCCAATTGCCAGTCGCGTTCCAGCTCCGTTAAACACACCGCAAGAGATTGGCATGTAAGCGAAAAACCTACAAATGATAATTTATGCTTGTTGTTAATGATTAACATTTGTATAGTTGCCTCCCTGATTTTAACCCGTTGTAACAGGAGAGCAACATGTCTACGCCTTTTTCCCGAAACCTTCTGGCTCTGGCGATCCTTTCCGCCTCTATGCCGACCATGGCCCAGGAGCACAGCCTTAACGAACTGGTCATCATCGGCGATGATGCATCCGCATCCGCCCTGCCCGGCTCCGCCCATGTGGTTACCAGCGAAGACCTGGAAACCATGAAGTACACGGACATTCACAAAGCCGTGCGAGAGGTGCCAGGGGTTTACCTGAAAGAAGAGGATGGCTACGGCCTGCGCCCGAACATCGGCATTCGTGGCTCAGGCTCCGGCCGCTCTTCCAAAATCACACTGATGGAAGATAACGTGATGATCGCTCCGGCACCCTATTCGGCGCCAGCGGCTTACTACTCACCAACGTTCGGCAGAATGAACGGAATCGAGGTTCTGAAAGGGCCAGACCTGCTGCGTTACGGCCCCTATACGGTGGGTGGAGCCATTAACCTGCGCTCAACACCCATTCCCTCATCGGAAGCTGGTAATGTAACGACCGAAATCTCGGAAAATGCAGGCAAACGCATTCACAGCTGGTACGGAAACAGCACCGACAACGCCGGATTCGTGATCGAAACCTTCCAGGACGAAACAAACGGCTTCAAGGAGCTTCAGCAATCCAGCCGTGATACCGGTTTCGAAAAGCAGGACTACGTTGCCAAGGCGCGCTTTAATTCCGACGCCTCCGCTGACGTTTATCACCAGCTCGATCTGAAATTCCAGTACAGTGAGGAGCTGAGCAACGAAACCTACCTTGGACTAACCGACGACGACTTCAGGCGTGACCCGAACAAGCGTTATTTCCTGTCCCAGCTCGACAACATGGACAACCGCCACAAGGGCTACTCCGCCAGGCATCTGGTGGAACTGACTGAAGACCTGTCACTGACCACCACGCTCTACCGCAACGAGTTCAAGCGCAACTGGTACAAAGGCAACTTCAACAACCTGATTGAAGCCGCCAACAATGGCGACCAGACTGCCTACAGCCAGCTTCAGGGTACCGAGCCCGTTGGCCCATTCACGCTGACCAACGGCGCACGGGAATACCTGTCCCAGGGTATCGAAGTGAAAGCCGACTATGGCCTCACACTGGCGGGTATGCGCCACGACATTACCATTGGTGCCCGCGTGCACGAGGATGAAGCGGATCGCTTCCAGCCCAAGGATCGCTATGAGCAGGTCATCAACAACGGCCGCCCGGCCTTCGAGTTTGTTGAACAGATCGCACCCACCGGCGGTGATAACCGCATCGACGAGGCCGAAGCCCTTAACCTGTTTTTGGCAGACCGGATCGCCATTACCCCCGACCTGGCCGTAACCGCCCTGCTGCGCTATGAGGATATTGAAACCTCGCAGACCCGCTGGAGCACCTCGGAGCGCACGTCGGCCAGTGAAACAGAAACTGCCAGCAACGACACCAGCGAAGTGCTGCCCGGCCTTGGCGCAACCTACCGCCTGAGCCCAACGGTTACCCTGATCGGTGGCGTGCACCGCGGCATGGCGCCGGCCGGCTCAGGCGGCACTAACGTGGAGCCGGAGTTGAGCACCAACTTCGAGGCTGGCGCACGATATAACGATGGTGGCTTGCGTGCCGAAGCCATCGTGTTCTACAGCGATTATGAAAATACCGTGAGAAACTGCTCCATTGCCAATCCCTGCAGCGCCGGCAATCAGATCATTGATTCCGGGACAGTCAGCGAAGGAGAATCGAAGATTCAGGGTATCGAGTTGCTGGCCGCCTCTGAGTTCACACTCGCCAACGGTCTGACTGCGCCGGTGCAGGCCACGTGGACCTACACCAATGCCGAAGTCACCAAAAACAGCGACGATGGTAGCGTGCGCAAGGGCGACAACCTGGCAGACTTGCCCGAAAATGTCGTATCTGTGCGTGCAGGCCTGCGCGATGGCAACCTCTGGGATGCCTACGTCAATATCTCGTATGTTGACGAAACCTGCATCGACAACAGCTGTGACCGCTCAGGCACTGATAACACATTCCGTAAAACCGACGACTACACCGTGGTGGACCTCTCCAGCAGCTACGCCCTGAACTCATCCACCCGGGTCTATGCCAAGATCGATAACGTCCTCGATGACCAGGAAATCGTTTCCCGCAGCCCCCATGGCGCCAGACCCAACCTGCCTCGCACGGCCTATGTGGGTATCAGCGTCGATTTCTGATGTCTCAAGGTGACAAATTCCGTCCTCTGGCGGGTTAACTCAGCAATCCGTCGACCCGGTCATTGACCGGGTCTTTTTTTAAACCGTTAAGCACTTCTTTCTTTGACGTCATCTTTTGGCTTCCTGCATTCAATCGCCGCCTCGCCATTGAGAAGCTCGGGAGTCACAACCAATACCGACGATGAGATACTCATTCCAGTGCTGGCGTCAAAACGCTCCAAACTATTCCGGCCTCCAGGTTGGCTGTGATCGACAGGCCAAGCTCGTGATACTCGTCACTAAAATTCTGCTTGGAAATCTCCCCTGTAGATAAGAGGGCCCCGTACTAATCTCCAACGCAATCTCTTGGTAATATTCTTAATTGCTCGGCGGGTGCCGGAACCACCGTGCCCTGCACGGAAGCTGAAAGGAAAGCCCTGGGTTTTCCAGAATGGCGTTGTAGCTGCGATCGAAATCTTTCGGGGCGCCACGTTACATGTCCCGTGAGACGTTCTGCTTTCAATCGCCGGTCGTGTTTCAGCTCCGCTAAACATACCAAAAGAGAATGACGTGCCGGCAAAACCAGTACCACCGGTGGCCTCGCGACTGGAAGGTGCTGGGTGTCGACTCAGGTGGCCAGCAATTGCCCAGAGACTCAATTCTTGATGCCACATCAGCATCAGGGCAACTCACCCGTTTGGTGACAAGACAATCGGAATTTCCGTTCCGGGAATGCCCCATGGCACTCCCGGCATGGAAACTGGCCGGCAGGACAGCTACGACGTGCTGGCTTTCACCGCCACCGGTCAAACTGAAAGCGTGAAGCGTTACGAGTTCTGATACGCCGAACTTTGCCGCTTGGCACCTCTTTTCTCTCCTCGTACCCCGCCCTGGTGCCCGGCTATCTGCCCGTGCGCATCGGCGGAGTCATTGCTGATTCTGGAACCTGCATAAAACTTTTTGGCTGAGCCTTTGCTCTCTGTATAAGGAGCTCAACCTTGTCGGCGTCATACGGCCTGGGCGAAGAGGTCAGCTGATAGTTAGCTTGGCATCGGGAAATCAGTGCGTCCTCCGTCGAACTGTCGTTCATCGTTTCATTGCCCACATACAGCTCATAGCTCTTTTCCGTCGCATATTATACTATACCCCCCTACCCTATAATTTTGACTGGTTGCCCATGAGCCACATCACACATAACAAATCCAAGTTGCTGGGCCGTGTGCGCCGTATACGCGGCCAGGTTGAAGCGTTGGAACGAGCCCTTGATACAGATAAAGGCTGCGCTGAGGTGTTACATCAGATCGCCGCCGTCCGCGGTGCCACAAATGGTCTTATGGCCGAAGTCATGGAAGACCATATGCAAATGCATGTCGCCAATCCGGATATCACAAGCGACGCCGAGCGCAATCAGGGTGCCAATGAACTGATGGACGTCATTCGCACCTACCTCAAGTAAACGCGTCCGCCAATAAAAAATGTCGGCTATTCGGCGCTGCTCGAAACACTGCAGACGGTAGGTCGAACGACGGTTTAATCAAAATGATGGTCAGGCGCTGTGGAGCCTTACTCAACCAAAGCTATTATCAGGACGCGGGCATATGCATGAAAAAGATAGTTCAAAATGGCACCATGACCACGCTTTTGGGCAAGACCAGAAACGGTCTGGTGAAAAGCGCACATTAATCGTCGTCGGACTGACTCTGGTGATGATGGTCTGGGAAATTGCAGCCGGCTTGGCCTATGGCTCCATGGCACTGCTTGCCGACGGCCTGCACATGGGCTCACATGCGACGGCGCTGGGCATCGCTGCGTTCGCATACGCGTACGCCAGGAAGAACGCCACTAACGCCCGTTTCAGTTTTGGTACCGGCAAGGTTAATGCACTGGGAGGATTCACCGGTGCCATACTTTTAGCTGGATTCGCACTTTTTATGGTGATTGAAAGCGTCGACCGTTTTATGAATCCGGTTGTCATTTCGTTCAACGGAGCTATTTTTGTTGCGGTTATAGGTTTGATCGTAAATGGCGTATCGGCCTGGATTCTCGGCGACGATCATGATCACAGCCACGCCCATCAGGAAGATGAATCACGCAGCCACCATCACCACAGCCATCACGATCATAATCGCCAGGCGGCCTATTTCCACGTGCTGGCCGACGCGCTCACCTCTCTCCTCGCCATTATAGCCCTGCTTGCCGGCAAATATGCGGGATGGAATTGGATGGACCCGGTTATGGGCATTGTTGGAGCCATACTTATCACCCGCTGGTCCTGGGGCCTACTGCAGACCACTGCGAGTGTATTGCTCGACGAACAGCAGACAAGTATCGTGCAGGACATCAAACGTACGGTGGAATGTGACGATACGCGTGTGAGTGATCTCCATGTCTGGTCGATTGGACCCAATCTGTACGCCGCGATTGTCGCGATCGTTGCCCATTGTCCGCAGTCTCCCGGCCATTACCGTGACCGAATCCAAACCGGCCACTCGTCGCTCGTACATGTGACAGTGGAAGTCGAAACCTGCCCATCGCATTCCTAACGGCGTTGTCACCCCAGGACGTCGGATAGATCAATGGCTGCCAGTTAAAGATTGCCTGACAAGATCCATGCACCAACGGCAATCAGTGTCAGACCGCCCATAATTTCAGCCTTCTGGCCGAACAGTGAACCCACGACTCGTCCCAACATGACGCCTAACGTAACCATTACCGTTGTGGCCAAGCCAATGAGCCCAGCGGCCAGAAATATGTTCACCTCTACAAATGCCAGGCTTGCACCCACTGCCATCGCATCAATACTGGTGCCAAATGCGGTCAAAGCAATCTTAAGAAAAGAATGTCTGGAGGGTTTTTCTATCTCTTCTCTACATGGATTCAGGCCTTCATAGAGCATGTGTAAGCCAAGAGCCACCAATAACGCGAACGCTATCCAGTGACCCCAAACATCCACATAAGACGCGGCGATATTACCGATTAACCAACCGATAAGGGGAGTGATGGCCTCTATTAATCCAAAAATGAGGCCCATTCTTAACGCTTCGGAGAACCGGGGATTTTTAAGGCTTGCGCCCTTGCATATGGCTACTGCAAACGCGTCAGTAGACATTGAAAGAGCCAACAAAAGAAGGGCTATGGGGTTCATTCGATGTTCTCCGGCCGGGCGTTGAGTCCACGACATATCCACACGCCCGACCACCAGGCATGGATATATCGATGGTCTCGCCAACCGAGAGGTGTTCGCACCATGGCATTTGGCCAGGTATGTTGACACGAACTCTTCCGAAAACCGGAAGCAGGCTACTCCCCAAAGAGCGCCAAATCTAACACAACCAACTTGTAAATCAAGTCGGAGGGAGATGAATATGCTTCCGCGACCGCAGAATTACCTAAAGCTTTATGGTTATAACAAAATAATGCCAAATCGCTTCATGACGACAGCGAGAACGCTAAAACACACCACAGCGATAATGGCACTTGCCGCAAGAGCCCCCAAGAAGCCAAGCCGGGATAGAAGGAACGGAAAAACCAGGAACAAGCATGACCCAACAACGTTCAAAGATAACGGGCAATGGCTTTGAACTCATCAACACTGCTTTGTTGTTCCGGTTCCAGTGGGCCAATCGCATCGTCCAGGCAGTGCTCGATGTGGTCCTGTACCAACACCCGCTTTGCCTGTTGAATGGCTTTTTCCACAGCATGAAGCTGCTGCGCCAGTTCCAGGCAGGATCGCCCTGTCTCAATCATCTCTATCACGCCGCCCAGATGACCTTGAGCCCGCTTCAGGCGCTTGACGATCTGCGGATGCGAGTGGTGCATTTGATCATTCGCCATATTTAATTCCTATCCCCCTGGGGGGGATGCTATCCTCTCTCACCGAATTAATCCAACAGCCTGACTAAAGAACGGACACCTATGGTTGCGGCCACCCACCGTAAAAAATTGATTCCACTTCTTGCCCTGCTGCTTGCGCTGGCTGGCATGTCCCTCTCGGCCGCTGGTGAGGCGTCATCTCACGGTATTGCAGAGTTAAGTGCGTTTGTGTCAGAGGGTCACGATAATCATTCACACAGCCACGACGATTTTGACGAAAAGTCAGACAGTCACCTGCATCACGACGCGGGCAATCACAGCCACGAATCCGCGGATCGCCTGACGCCCCGCCTCATCACTGGCTATTCAATCTCACTCCGGTTGCCTATTCCCTACGCCGGAGATTCTCCCCGCAGCTTTCGTTATCGGCTCGAACGCCCGCCAAAAACCTCTCTGATTGTTTAAGCCTCGCTGCACCGCAGCTTTTTAAACGAAATTAATTGGAGTCGTTATGTTGTCAACTTTGTTTGACGGCCATTGGCGTGCGCGCACAGCCGCCGGCGGTCGCCGTCTTATCTGGGTATTCCTGACACTGGGTTTGCTCGGAATGAGCGCCGAGGTGCTGGCCCATGCCATTGCCCAGGGAGACAAGGGGTACATCCAGGAAATATCCGGGGTAAACCTCATTGCGTTCATCTATCTCGGGGCCAAACACATGGTCACCGGTTATGACCACCTGTTGTTCCTTCTGGGGGTCATCTTCTTCCTTTACCGCATGCAGCACATCGCAATCTACGTAAGCCTGTTTGCGCTGGGGCATTCCACCACCATGCTGTTGGGCGTGTACTTCAACGTCGGCATCAACAGCTACATCATTGACGCCATCATCGGGCTGTCGGTGGTGTACAAGGCACTGGATAACGTGGGCGCGTATCAGCGCTGGTTCGGCTTCCAACCCAACACCAAGGCCGCCACCTTGATCTTCGGCTTCTTCCACGGCTTTGGTCTGTCCACGAAAATCATTGAGTACGACATCTCTCCGGATGGGCTGATACCGAATCTGCTCGCGTTCAATGTGGGTGTGGAAATCGGCCAGCTTTTAGCTCTGGCGATGATTCTCATCGTCATGAGCTACTGGCGTAAAACCGATGGTTTTTTTCGTCATGCCTATACCGCCAACGTGGCCATGATGAGCGCCGGCTTCCTGCTCATCGGTTATCAGCTCACCGGCTATTTTGTCGCTTAATTCTGGAGATTTTTTATGTACAACACCGATATGCCCCTACGTAGTGAACTACCCAGCTCCGCGCAGCTGATTCGGTCCACCATCATCGCCGCCATCGTAGCGCTGGTTCTGCTGGTAACCGTGGTGATGCCCTCCGAGTACGCTCTGGACCCCACAGGCGCTGGTCGCCTGCTAGGTTTGACGGAGATGGGTGAAATCAAGGCACAACTCGTGGAAGAAGCAGCCGCCGACGAGGCCGCGCAGATGGTGGCGGTGCAACCCTCCATCAACGAGGCTGCTTCAGAACCCGTTGAGCCTGTTTTCGAGACAGCCGCAGTTGTTAAAGTTGAAGTTGAGCCTGAGGTCGCGCCAAAAGTGAAGCAACCTGCCCCGCCAATGGCCGCCGAACCCGAATGGCAAGACGAGGTCCGTGTTGTCCTCACCCCGGGTGAAGGCACAGAGTTCAAGCTCACTATGCAGGAAGGAGCCGTCGCCCGATTCGCCTGGGTATCTGAAGGCGGCCCTGTCAACTTCGACACCCACGGTGATGGCGGTGGCCAGTCCATTTCCTACGAAAAAGGCCGGGATGTCCCTGAGGACGAAGGCGAACTGAAAGCTGCGTTTAGCGGCAACCACGGTTGGTTCTTCCGCAATCGCAACGATAATGACATCACACTGATGCTTCGCACCGATGGCGACTACGGTGAGCTGAAAAGGGCGATGTAAAAGTAGCAATGACTATCCCGTCATCTGAGTAGCTGAAAAAGTAGCCGTCACTGCCGTATCGAAGAGAGCTTAGGTGCTCCCTTAATCGCTCTGCACGTGACTCATCGAAAGTTAAATATTCTGTGATTTAACTTTCGATTGAAATTTTTACACCATGTTCTTGAAGTGTAGCGAGCGCGATATCAATATCTTCGTGGTGTTCTGGAAAGGTTATTCCATGATAAGCCTCTGTTTTACTTCCAATATTTAAAGCTCGTTCGACTTGAATAACACAACCTAAAGCTGTTAAGTGAGTCTGTCCTTTATCATCCAACAAACTAGCGCGAACAGTTTTATCCAAGCCATCAGAACCCTTGCCTACAACAGTCACAAGAACTTCGTGCGGACCGCCTTCGCCAGGATTATAGAGTAATGAGTGTCTAATTTTTTTGAACATAGGTCTATTAATAATACGCCAAAGTCCAGATCGAACCATGAAGGATAATAAACCGACAGTGTATTTATCATCGTATGCAATGCGCGCTGAGACACTATTTGCTTTTGAGCCCATCGGTAGCGTCAGTTGGTCAGGAGTATCAAAGCGGTAGGTCTTAGCGCTAAAGCCGCTGTTAAAATCTACATGCTTCGGTTCAGTCATTGGCTTGACAGTTCTAATAATTCCACCATCAAAAACATCATACGGTGTACCTATTTGATCGACATATTCAATTGAATTTGGACCAGCTTTATCTTTTAGTGAGAAAAGTATATCGATATCTATCGTATCTATAATTGAAAATTGTTCGGACACTTTTTTTGCCAATAGAGCAGCTGTACCAGCCATCCATGCAGAAGAAAATATGGTTGACTGAGTAACTTTTTCACCCGAAATGCGGATAATTGCTTCTTTAAGCCGCGTGGTCCAACGAGTTATATCAACGTAAGGAATATTATTATTAATAGTATCTAACAAAATATAATTATTGGGATCATTGGTTGCAGTAACTACCGCCGCTAATCTACCGTTTAAAGGTGATATCTGATTAACCTGTGTTACATCCATTGCAATACCCTCAGCATGACCGAGGGTTTCTGCAAACTCTTTTCCTTTCTTGAAATCACGTCCCGCAATTATTAAGGGCATTTTTGGATGTCGCTGTCTCAGTATCGACGCAATCTGCGTACCGACAATGCCATAGCCACCAACGATTAGTATCGATTTTTCATCTTTAAGCTTGCTCATAATTTATTTTCCTAAGTTAATTTATCACCACTTTACCAATTAGGTCGATTGACCTAAAGCGAATATAGGTCACTTGACCTAAAGAATCAACCGATATATATTAAAAGTCTGGAGAAAAAGTCATTAGCCGAGAAATGCATGAGTCCAAAAATTGAACACGTATTGAATTGCGCCATGACTATTTTGAAAGAGTCAGGTAATCAGGGCCTGACGATGAGAAAAGTCGCAGAGACAGCCGACATGAGACTGAGCAATGTGCAGTATTATTTTAAAACTAAAGAGCTGCTTTTAGAGGCTTTGCTTGAAGGCTTTTTATTAGACTATGCTGAGTCGATGCAATTGCTTTCGGTTTCCGATAATCACGACTCAGAAAAGAAATTAGGATTGTTATCTTCACTCATTTTAAATTACATTGATAACATCGATTGTATCATCGTATTTAAAGAAATATGGGTAATAGCGGAGCGTAATAGCGGAGTAAAAAAAGCGGTAGATGAATATTACAAAAAGCTGCACGCAATGCTTTTTGAAGCATTAAAACAAGCTGCTCCCGAAAACTGTCAGAGTCAACAATTGAATAATGCGATTGCTATTTTATTGCCCTTTATTGAAGGCTACTGCATCACGTCATCAAATATTAAAATTTCAAATGTAAAGTTATCAGAACAATTAGGACTTGTACTTTATTATTGCCTTTCATTGAAGGCTTAGGTATGAAAAATAATCTGAATAAACTGAGGCTTTCCTACATAGAAAATAATTTATAGTGGTTCAATGACTCCGGACACCAACGTAGGCGGTAATATTTCCGCCATAAGCGAGGTGTCTAATGATCAGAAAACACCGATTTTTTACGCCGGAGTTCAAGCAGGAAGCCGGATGAACACCACCATGCCTCAATGAGGACGGCGCTGTGGTTGGCCAACTGGGCTGCAAATCACCGATAGGCTCGGTCGGGCACGACCAAGACACTTGGATTAAAAATTACATCATCGGACCCACGAGTGTCGTCAGCACTGTCGTGATGGAATATATTCCGGCACCGATAAATTTTTCGATAAGAAGCGATATTTTTAACCGACTAGCATCTTGCGAAGATAACAACTGCGGTACAAGAACGAATTTGTGTAAGGCTGCCAGCCCTAGCAGCAGTAGAACCAAGATCAGTTTAGTGATCAAAAACAAACCATAACTGCTTGTAAAAAGATTGTTCCAGGCCGTCAGTTGGTAAGATAAAAATAGACCTGCCAAAACCACTAATAAAACAGCAACAACCGCAAACTATCCAAAGCGATGCAGCACCGCATGTGCTTCAGCAGAAGCCAAACGGTGGCACGCTAACCATAAAGGATACAAGGTACCCATCCACCAAGCTGTTAACGATAGATGTACCACAAGCACAAGTTGAAAAATCCACGACTGTGAAACCGCATGACCGGCCTCGGTATACGAGGTTGCCGTGAGTAGTAGCCCAAAAAACCCCAGCCATGCGACCCCCGCACCCGGTTCAACCCAGGTAGCGGTCAATTTTCTTTTGCGCCACAAAAAAACCAGCGCAACCAGCAGCAGAAACAGCCCGAGAACCCTTAGCAGTAGCGCCTCTCCAACCGCAGAGTTCCATATAATCGAAACGATATCTGGCTCAAACATGCCAGAAACGCCCTCCTCAAGGACAGCGCCCACTCGTACAAAAAAGTGCCCGAAAGCACTGGTAATAGCCAATAAAACCGCAAAGAGCGCGTATTTCAGCAAAGCGCCTTGCAGTCCTCTGTGCGCTTTTAAAAGATAGAGGCTGCAAATCCCGCCAACAGACCCGGCCACACCGGCATACAAAAGCCAACGGGTTATCAGGGTCGAGAATTCCCAGGAGGTTAGTTCCAGTCCCATCTTAAACACCGTTGGCCCGAGTTAACGAATATATCCGCTATTAGTGCTGCATAAAGCCAAACGTTCCATCCATCATGTGGCCATCATCGCCCACCGCTTTCCAGTGCACGGTGTAGTTGCCGGGCACCAATACGGGTGTCATCCCCTTGAAATGTGTGCCTGCTTCTTTAGCGCGTTCATAGTCGACGGCAACAGGTGTTCCATCGGCACCGATCACCTTTAGATTAATCAATTTCATAGGCATGTCGAAATTCACTTCGACATGCCTGGTTGGCTCCATCACCATTGCTCCATCCTGCGGAAATGTGCCTTCCATCGTTGCATGTGCAAGGACTGAGGACGATGCTGCTAAAGCTACAATGGTTACTAATGTTTGGATCTTTTTCATCACAATTCACCTTTCATTTTAGTTTAAAAAATTGTAACTATTCAGCTCAAATTTTCTAAAAAAGTTCTTAACAGGGTTTTGACTTCAATTCCGAGAACTTTGGCCGCACTCAGTGCGAGGCCATAAAGTCGTGCGCAGAACCTCCACCATCCTCTCGGTGCAGTCTTGTGCTGTCGCTCATCCCCTGGGCGCAGTGGCCTTGAAAAAGTCGCTCAAATCCGCGCTCAGGACGAAAAATTCGACCTGAAAAAGTCGTGCGATAATAAGGCATCACTCGACGGTACTCAGACCCATGAAGATCAGTAACATTGATGTCGACGCTGCGCTGGCAAACGTCAGACAACAACTCCAAGCAGACACAACCGTCGCGCCTTCCATGCGGACGGCCATCGAGTTGCTGATTGTGCTGGTCCAGATACTGAGTGGGCGGATTAACACCCACAGTGCCAACAGCAGTAAGCCGCCGTCTCAGGATCCGAACCGCCCCAGACAGAACCGTTTGAAGAGCGGGCGTAAGCCAGGCGGGCAGCCCGGCCGCGTTGGGAAGACGTTGCAACCGGTGGTAAACGTCACTGGCTGCACGGCGCATCGAATGACCGACTAACCTGGCTTGCGCCCCATGCACAACGAGGTCAGCAGGCGATGAATGCGATCGGCATCCTGCCGCGCTTCAACGGTGTGCTCTGTCACGATCACTGGAAGCCGTATTACCGTTATTCATGCTTGCACTCTCTGTGCAATGCGCACCACCTGCGAGAACTTCAGCGCGCCTGGGAGCAGGATAAACAGGTGTGGGCTCAACGGATGCAAACTCTACTGAACATCATGACCGACAGCGTCGACGACGCCGGCGGCTGCCTGCCACCGAACAAAGCGCAGCGGTGGCGCAAGGTGTACCGACGCTGCCTGACAAACGCGCAAAAAGAGTGCCCGCCGCCGGATGAAAGCCAACGCCAAGGCAAACGCGGGCGGCTCAAACGCACGCGGGCACGCAACCTGCTGGAGCGGCTGATCGCCTACGAAGCGGATGTGCTACGCTTCCTCGACAATCTAGAGGGTCCGTTTACCAACAACCAAGGTGAGCGGGACATCCGTATGTTCAAAGTGCAGCAAAAAATATCGGGTTGTTTTCGATCCTTTGAAGGAGCCGAGATCTTCTGTCGCGTGCGCAGTTATCTGTCGACGGCGCGTAAGCAGAACGTGTCTGCCTCGAAAGCCCTGATGCATTTGTTCGAGGGGAGTGTACCGCCGTTCATGGCGGTGGGTGCGGGTACTGATACGACCGTTTTAAATCAAACCAGCTGAATAGTTACAAAAAAGGGTTAATTGGAAGGCTGTTCATCATGCGCATCAGTCATCAGCGCGGCTCGTGCTAGGGGCCTGTCAGCGCTGAAACGCGTTTAGGTACGACGCCCTTCCTCATCCGGATTTTAAATAAGCGCCAATCTTATCGTCAGGTTTTTGATTCACGGGAAACTGAGCCACTGACACCGTCGCAATGAGCAAAAACACCGATGACACCCATAAACACGCCTCCAGCCCAAAGGCCTGATAAACCCAGCCAGAGAGCAGCGTGCCAATCAGTCGCCCCATGGCATTGGACATGTAATAAAAGCCAACGTCGAGAGACACTCCATCGGCCCTCGCCAAGCTGACGATCAAGTAGCTGTGCAGGGACGAGTTAACCGCAAACACGACACCAAACAGCAGCAGTCCGCCAACCACCACAGCTGGGGCAGGCAGGTCGGTACCCAACCCCACAGCGATGATGGCGGGAATACCGGTTAACAGCGCAGCCCACAAGACAGCGACACCTCGTCCCGGCATCGTCTTCGCTTTGCGGTGAGTGAGGCGTGGCGCGACTGCTTGCACCGCACCATAGCCAATCACCCAAATGGCCATAAAACCGCCCACCCGCCAGAAGTCCCAGCCAAAGACGGTATGCAAGTAAACCGGCAGCGCCACTACAAACCAGACATCCCGCGCCCCAAACAGGAACATTCGGGCCAGCGATAAGACGTTAATCGCCCGACTTTTTGACATTATGTCGCTGAATTTGGGTTTGGCGGTGCTCTTGCCCAGTTCCTGAGTGAGCAACACCAGGCTGGCCAGCCAGACAATTAACAGAGCTACACCCATGATAAGCACCGCACCGCGAAAGCCAGAGACCATCAATAACGCGCCGCCCAGAAAGAACCCCACTCCTTTGAGGGTATTCTTGGAACCGGTTAACAAGGCCACCCACTTGTAGAGCCTAGCTTGTTCCGAGCCCGGCACCAGCAGCTTGATACCGCTCTTGGCCGACATCTTGTTGAGGTCTTTGGCAATCCCCGACAGCGCCTGCGCGCCCATAACCCAGGGTACCGACAGCATGGCGGCGGGAACGGCTAGCATTCCGAGGGCCAGAATCTGCAAAAAAAGGCCGATATTCATGGTGCGGTTAAGGCCCATGTGGGCCCCCAGGTAACCGCCCACCAGATTGGTGATCACCCCAAAGATCTCATAAAAAATGAATAGCAGGGCAATCTCCAGCGGCGAATACCCCAGCTGGAAAAAGTGCAGCACCACCAGCATGCGCAGAGCCCCATCGGTCAGGGTAAAGGCCCAGTAGTTGCCGGTGATAATCAGGTACTGGCGGATGGCCGGGCTCATGTTCAGGCCGCCCCGACCTTGCGGACCAGGTCCACCGTCCGGTTCGCATAGCCCCATTCATTGTCATACCAGGCATAGATTTTCACCTGGCTGCCGTTTACAACCAGGGTCGACAGCGCGTCAACGATTGATGACCGCGGGTCAGTTTTGTAGTCAATGGATACCAATGGCCGTTCTTCATAGCCCAAAATGCCAGCCAGTGGGCCGTCCGCCGCCTCTTTGAGCAGTGCATTCACCGTATCCCGGTCAGTCGGCGTTTCGACTTCAAAGACACAATCCGTCAGGGAGGCATTGGTCAGCGGGACCCGCACTGCATGGCCGTCGAGCCGACCTTTGAGCTCCGGAAAAATCTCGATAATGGCGGTCGCCGATCCGGTGGTTGTGGGAATCAGGGAGCTGCCACAGGCCCGCGCGCGACGAGGGTCCTTGTGGGGTGCATCCAGGATCGTTTGAGTATTGGTCAGGCTGTGAATCGTTGTGATCGAGCCATGTCGAATACCGAGTTTCTCGTGGATCACCTTAACCACCGGTGCCAGGCAATTGGTTGTGCAGGATGCGGCCGTTACGATCCGGTGCAGGGCTGGGTCAAACTGGTCGTCGTTGACGCCCATGACGATATTGAGTGCCCCGGCTTCTTTTACCGGCGCCGTGACTACGACACGCTTGACGCCTTGCTCAAGATAGCCGTTCAAGACCTCGACGGTTTTCATCTTGCCACTGGCTTCGATCACTACATCGCAATCAGACCAATCCGTTTCAGCAATGGTTTTATTGGCGGTAACGCGGATGCTGTGATTGCCAACTCTAAGGCATTGGCCCTCAGCCGTGGCGTTGTGCTGCCAGCGGCCGTGAACACTGTCAAAGTTGAGTAAATGGGCTAGACCTTCAGCATTGGCACCGGGGTCGTTGATCGCCACAAACGCCATATCCGGCCAGTCAAACGCCGCACGCAGCGCCAGCCGACCGATGCGACCAAACCCGTTGATGCCCACTTTTAATGTGCTCATATTCGAAGCTCCTGAATGATTGAGAATGGTTAAAAAATGGCTTGGGCCGGTCGATTCGGCATGCTCAATAGTCGTTTGGCCATGGGTTCCAACAATGCGACATTTTCGTCAAGCGCGGCGGTCAGAGCCGTCAGCACCCAGTCGGGCAAGGCGGGATGCAGCCGATAGTAGATCCACTGCCCCCGGCGCTCACCCTGCACCAGTGCCAAATCACGGAGTTGCCCTAGGTACCGGCTGATCCGCGGTTGCGAGACATCGAGTGCCTCTGTCAGCTCGCAAACACAAAGCTCTTCCTGTTGCAGGATCAATAGCATAGAGGCCAGACGATTCTCGTCGCCCAATGCTTTGAAAACACCTGCCGGCGGGTAGTGAATCGAACGATGGACGGTTTTTTGATGGACCAGAACAAACAGGCTAATACGATCCTTGAGCTCTTTCATAACCAGAGCAAACGTCGCATGGCGATTTTTAGGGACTGGATCCGGGAAATCCCAGGCAATCATCTGACCGAAGGATGCGATGGGCTGGCATTCACGCGACGCTTTGTCACAGAGGGTGATAACGTAGTCCCAATGCACATCGCCAACCGACGCGACCGATTTGCTACGCGCGGTGGTGCTATCAAGGCCGGCTTCGTCAATGCACTGAAGCGCGAGAGGATGCGGCTTCGACGGCTCAGTGCCGGCGCTTGCCACCTCAAACTGATCGCCCGCCAAGTGCTTCAAAAGGGCTTCGGCCATGAGTGAGCGTGCACTGTTAGCGGTGCACACAAAGAGTACTCGGCGTCGGATCTCCGGCATGGCATGAGCCCTCACTTCAATTCTTATATAATAATAATGGTATATACGATTTAGAGAATATAACAGCATTGTGACGGTTGGAAGACTACGACTGGTAATTCTTAAGACAGAACTGGAACGTCGACAAATACTTGAATGCAGTGCTTCAGACAACGTCAGGCGCTCGTTGTGGGCACTTGGGTGGAGAACTGCAGAATGACGAAAGCGTGACACCAGCCCTTTTGCGCGTTCTCCTGTAGCAAGAACATATCTTTGCAATGCTTGCTACAAGAGTTGGATAATCTCCGATCGCCAATCCAGCAACTGATGAGAAACTCCGTGTTTCTAGGCCAAACTCAATCCGCCGTCGGCAGGGCCACTTTGATAGTCACAGTGCTATCATTGTTGATTCTTTTCGTGGTGGGTGGGCCTCGGACCAAAATGCTCATCAGGCGTCACAGAGTCTGTCTCTGATCGAATTTGCTGAAGATCACGGGCGTTTTCACCCCTCATCTATCTACCTGGGCGCCAAGCACATGGTGATCGGTTATGACCATCTCCTGTTCCTGGCGGGGGTCATTTTCTTCCTGTACCGCATGAAGGGTGTGGGCATCTATGTGCCCCTGTTTGCCGTGGGCCATAGTGTCACTCTCCTGTATGGCGTGCTCAGTGAAACCAACGTCAACGCCTACATGGTCGATGCCATTATCGGTTTCTCCGTGATCTACAAGGCTATGGATAACCTGGGGGCATTTCGGCGCTGGTTTGGCTTTCAACCCAACACCAAAGCGGCGGTTCTCATCTTCGGGTTCTTCCACGGCTTCGGTCTGGCGACAAAGCTCCAGGACTTCACGTTATCCGACGATGGCCTGGTGGCAAATATCCTTGCGTTTAACGTCGGCGTCGAGATCGGCCAGCTAATGGCGTTAAGCGTCATTCTGATCGCCATGAATTTCTGGCGCAGATCCGACGTCTTTCCTCGTCAGGCGTTCGCCGCCAACGTCCTGTTAATGAGTGCCGGGTTCATGTTGATGGGTTATCAGCTGACTGGCCTGTATACCGTTTCCTGAGGAGATAGATCATGCAAGACATTTCAAATATGAATCGTGAAGGGCTGTCTTCGACAAAGAGCCTGGTCAAGGCAACCGGCGTTGCGGCTCTCATTGGCTTGCTGGTTCTGATTACGGCTATTCTGCCAGCGGAATATGGAATTGACCCAACGGGTTTGGGCCAGAAGATGGGGCTAACTATGCTCAGCCAGGCAGAGGCTGCAGAGCCTGCATCTTTGGAAGCCGGCTCCTCCTCCAGCAACCTGCTCGCCCTTTCAGCAGGTCCTGTGTGGAAGACTCAGAGTTCGCTCAACTCCGACACAACGACCGTTACGCTGAAACCGAATGAAGGCCTTGAAGTGAAGGCAACCATGAACGCCGGCGATCGCATGGTCTTTAACTGGGCATCAGAAGGCGGCCCGGTTAATTTTGACATGCATGGTGAGCAAATTAACGACGGCGACAATTTCACCAGCTATTGGCAAGGAAGAAATGAATCCGTCGCCAGCGGGGCATTCGGGGCGCCATTTGACGGGACCCATGGCTGGTACTGGCGAAATCGCGGCGACGAGACGGTCACCATCGTCCTCCAGACCAGCGGTTTTTACGACGGTATCAATAAGAAGTAATCACCCAGTCATCACGAAGGAATTATTCCATGAAAAAGTTCATTCTTTCGTTCACGACCGTCATCGTTCTTTCATTCGCGGGCCAGGCATTTGCTGGAGCAGGCCATAGCCACGGTGTTTCAGAGCCTATCTCCAAAGTACAGGCAACGCAGAAAGCCGAGGCCATAAAGCAGCAACTGGTTGGCTCAAATCAGGTGTCCTCCGAGTGGCGAGGTGTTGGGGCTGGTAGCCCACAGCAGCGTTCTACCTCGGCAGATAACCTTTGGGTTGTTGAGTACGCCAATCCACAGGCCGCTGATGAAAACAAAGCCAAGCTGTTCGTGTTTGTGGATGAGGACGCTTACACATAGGGCTGGGTCTGGCAGAAAGCTTTGGCTACGGCTGGTACGTGGCGTTAATTTTCGGCCCCCTCTACAACTTCTTTGCCGTTCGTATCAATCAGCGGAAATGAGCGGAGACCATGGCTAGCACGCCGCGGGCATCGTGCTATCTCACGACTCAAGCAATACGCTTTCCTGCTTTGGAACTATGATTATCACCAGCAGCCCCACAACCGTGATCGCAATTCCCGTAATTTCCACGGTACTGAATGTCTCATCAAAAAATAGAGTCCCGATAAGTAACCCGAAGATCGGTGTCAGAAAAGTAAAAGGATTGAGCTTATTTAACGGTGCTCTGGCAAGAAGTGCATACCAGAGCACTACCATTAACGCCGTTGCCGGGACTGCAAGCACGAAGACAGCGCCGGCAAATGACCATGTCCAGTCAACCTCAAAGCCTTCCCCCGCCAACAAAGAAGCCAGAAACAGAAATACCGCCCCCATTACGAGCTGGATCCCCATAGGCCAGTACACATCCCCGTCGCCGGCCTGAAGTTTCAACAGAACATTCCCAATGGCCGTCCCAACGGCCCCGCCAAGTACATAGAGCGCGCCGATCGAACGATCTGCACCAACGTCAAAACCGGGTAGAGCAAGAATAACGACCCCGACAAAGCCAATGAACAAACCCAAATACAAACGAACAGTAATGACTTCCTTGAGCACAAAAAGCGACAGTATCGCGGCGAAAAGAGGTTGCGCATTCGCAAGCACAGTTGCGACCCCTGGCCCTACATCACTTGCTCCGAGGAACATACCGCCAAGCCCCATTCCGGTGTAACTGAAACCGATCAGCGCAAGCATCATCAAACCCCGAAGCGAATAATGGGGCATTCGCCCCATTTTCATTCCTACAACAATTAAACACCCTCCCGCCAAAAGGGCTCTTATAGACGCGAACAGCAAGGGGGGCGCATCCGGCAAACCAACCGTTATGAACGGAAAGCAGATGGCCCAAAGAATCGCAACGACCACCATTCCGATGATGGTCTGTAATGAAAGTGATTGGTTTGCCATTGCGTTATTTTTTACCCTTAATCGATATCTGATGGCCTATACCTTCTAACGAAATTTCATCAATCACTTTGAGGGACTCTGAGTCGAGCACCCAAAGCTTGCTCTTGGTGCGACTGGTAATCAGCAGCTGGCCATTCCGGGGGGATACAGCGAGGTGATAAGGTGCCGGCGCCAATGCCGCGCTTTGGCGAGTTCCGCTGGCCAGATCAATCCGAACGACCCGATTACTCCCCTTACTGGTTGCGTAGAGTACCTGGCCGTCTTCGCTCAAACCAACGCCATGAGGTTCCTCCCCCACTTCGTAAGTTGCCGTCACCGTGCCGCTCGAAAGCTCGACGACAACAACTTGGCCGGATGTAACATTGTTGACATAAAGCCGCTCGTTGTCGGGGGCGAGCACCATATGTTCCGGACCACCACCCACCCGAAGGTTACGCTTGACGAACCAGTGTCCGGTGTCCACTTCGCTGATTGTGTCATTACCGCTATTGCTGACCAGAAGAGACTGACCGTCGTCCGTTTCCACCATGTAATTAGGGGCAGGTCCTGTCGCCACCGTTTTAACCAGCTCTCCGGAATCCAGATCAACAACACTGATACCGCCACCCATGGGATGAGTGGAAACGGCATAGCGACCATCCGAGGTCACCAGCACATGATGCACCGGCCCTGGAACCTCCAGTTTGCGAACAATCGCATTCGTTTCAGTGTCCACCACATAGAGCAGTCCGGCATTCGATTCTTCCGATGTCGCAGCAGCGCCACCGCCATGATGGGTGGCGTGTTCATCTTCGGTTACACCTTTCGGCCGGCTGACAGGCTCCTCGCTTTCATGGGTGGTTAGACTGCCTACAATCAGGTACCGCCCGTCTGGGGTCAGTGCGGAGCCGTGGGTATTCACCGTTCCGGTAATTGACGACGTCATCTGACGACTTTCCAGATCAATAACGCCCACCGAATCGGCCACCCCCATGGGAACAAATGCCCGGCTAGTGCCCGCAGCCGCTATCAGCGAAAAACTCATCGTAACGCTGATGGTCAGCGCAACAAGCCAGCGTTTGCAAAAATGATGTTTCATCGCGTCACCTTTTGGATAGGAAGATTTCAATAAAATTAGCCCTACCCACTGGCAAGGGTTGCGACCGTGTGTGGTCATCACCTAGCAGTCGAACACACAAAACTGAATCAGGCCTGAACACAGCCGTTAAACATGTATTTTCTTGACCAGAATCAAGGCCAAAGATATGAAGGGTTATCGAGCAGAGATCGCTCGCCGGCAACTGCAGGAGAAAAAAAGGCGGAACACTCATGCAGAGTGTCCCGCTTTTTATGCGATCAATCTTGGCTAGCGAACCTAAAGATGAACCTCGCCTCGCAGAGCAACAACTTTTTTTTAGGGGATTCGGACAACCGCGTACCCCTGCATCTGATAGCCGATGACCGAGACGAAACCATTATCTACCGGGTCGATCTCCGGAATGATCGTCGCCTCATCTACACCCATCCCTTTCAAAGCGAAACGGCAAACTTCCAGCGTCACTCCGTCCTTCTTCATCTGTTTAAGAGTCGCCTGGAATTTCTGTACCTCGACCAGTTCTGCCTTATTAAACGGTGCGCTGTCAGTCGAGAGCAGTTTCACCACCGGCCCGTGAAAAACGATGGCGATGTTGGGATCTTTCGCGAGCGCCTTCACTTCAGGTGCTTCGTAGGAGTTCTTTATTACCAAGAAAACGGGGTTAACGACCTTGGGATCACCTTGGCTCACCTCGTAAACAGCGTCATAGTTTTTAACGCCCTTCAGAGCATTGTCGTACCCGGCTGCTCCTGCAGGTAGAGACATCAGGGCCATATAGACGGCCGCAAAGAAGATGCGGGGAATTCGGCGAAATATGCTTCTATAATTGATGATCATGACAAATCTCCTTGAGGGATAGGAACTTGTTTTTTGTTAACCAACTCATAAAAATCCTCCAAAATCTAAAATACTTTCTCCAAACTAATACAGGTACGATATATCTTAAATGGTTCAGTTAGGAGCAAGTTGGGATTCTAGCAGTCCAACACACGAAGCTGAAATAGACCTGAAAAAAGTTGCCAAACGTGTACTTGTTTGACGAGGATCAAAGCCGAAACTACAGTCCGAACAACTTACTTACACTACGGGCTCCAAATGGAAGACGTGACTCAGGAAAACCAACGAATCACCAATACTCACGCAGACCAGCTCAACCGACAGTGCTACTGCGTCACTCTTGACCGCAAAGCGCTCAACGAGAGTCTCCTGAATCAATTCGTGGGCGCAGGACACGAAGCATCGGCGACCCCCGAGCTTGATCATCTTTTTTCAAACACACCGGTTTTCGTCCCCCAAGCTGACATAGAGTCGATGGAACGGATCGTTCAGGCGATCGAATCAGCTGCCGAACTTCCGTTGTATCGGGAGCGCGCGCTGTCCTGGGCGCCAGAAATCGCAGGCTTCGATCCGGGCCCCATAGGCGCCTTCATGGGCTATGACTTTCACCTGGGTCCCGACGGCCCTCAATTAATCGAGATCAACACCAATGCCGGCGGCGCGTTTCTGAATACGGTACTGGCCCGGGCTCAACATCGATGCTGTGACCCATCGCAACAGACCGCAGCCACCAAGCAGGCGCTGGATGGATTTGAGGACGCAGTGTTCACCATGTTCAAACAAGAGTGGCAAAAGCAACATGCTGACTCCATGCCCAGCCGCTTGGCCATCGTGGACGATGCCCCGGAGACTCAGTTTATGTTCCTGGAATTCAAACTGGCCCAAACGCTGCTCCAGGCCAGAGGCATTGATACCTTGATACTTGACCCATCGGAGCTTGAGTATGTCGATGGTGCATTGACAGCACAGGGCAAGCCCATCGACTTGGTGTACAACCGGCTAGTGGACTTCGCACTGGACGCCCCGGCTCATGAGGCGCTAAGGCGCGCGTATCTCGACGGCGCGGTGGTGGTAACCCCCAACCCCCGTGTGCATGCGCTCATGGCGGACAAACGAAACCTGATTCTGCTGTCCGATCCCCAGACCCTGCGCGACTGGGGGCTGAGTGATGCTGATGCAAGATATCTTGAGAGCGCCGTGCCAAGGACCCGGCTGGTGTCAGCAAGCGACGCGGCAGCACTTTGGAGTGCCCGGCGTGAACTGTTCTTCAAGCCGGTTGCTGGTCATGGCAGCAAAGGTGTCTACCGGGGCAGCAAGTTGACCCGGCGCGTTTTCGAAAACATTCTTAAAGGCGACTATATCGCACAGAACTTCGTTCCCGCTGGGGAGCGAAACATGAAAATTGACGGTACCGTCACCACCAGAAAAGTCGACATTCGCCTTTACACCTACGCGGGGAAAAGTTTGCTCGCCGCTGCCCGTGTGTACCAAGGCCAGACCACCAACTTTCGTACGCCTGGAGGTGGCTTTGCGCCCGTGTTTCAGCTGTGACTGTCTGCCTCTGATATCTCACATCAGGTGCTTGCTCTATGAAAAAGGGTGCCTATACTTTTTATACTCAAATCGAAAGAACCTCTCGATCATAAAATCGTTGTAACCCTTACGGAACGTTCCGGCGGGAGAACGTTGCTTGTCGACGTTATCAGAGGAGATACCGCATGTCATATTGGCGCTTCTTCGGCATGATCGCCGCGTCCACATGGCGTTCTATATGGGCGCCGCAATGGCTGTCATCATGCTGACCTTTATGCTGAGAATGTACACAAACAAGACCGTTAACATGGCTATTTTCGCAGGTAGCGCTCTTGTCTTCGCCGGCGCACTGTTTCTGTTCCGCAGCCAGGATTTCATCGAAGATAAGGCCTGGATGAAGGCGATGATCCCGCACCACTCCATCGCAATTCTCACCTCTCGCCGGGCCGAAATCACCGATCCGCGAGTGGCGAAACTGGCCGAAGCGATCGTATTGGCACAGGACCGCGAGATTTCCGAGATGCGGTTCTTAGTTGAAGACATCGACCGCAATGGCAAAGCCGGCGCCGACGCGGCCCTCGGGCAGTCGAACGAACAAGCCCGGGTGGAGGCCGTGGCTGAAGCGCTGGCCACACCCGTTATTGCCGGCATTCGCCCGGCTCCTTTGACCGAAGCCGAAATTACCCGTGCTCTTGGCAAAGCCGCGACCTGTCGGTTTGACCGGGCTGTTGACGCCGACCCGATTCTGGCGACAGTGGATGGACGAGGCGTTGCTAAGATTTCCAGCTCGCTGATCCTGTTGGAAGGTGACAACACGACGATGGAGGCCGAAGGTATCCGTCTGACGTTGACGCCCCCGAAACCGATGCGGGCGAAGGTGCCGATCTGATCTTTGATCTGATGACCGAGCCGCCGCTACGCGTAGGCTTCGGCGGCTACTGGACCTGCAACTGAAGGAGGCTTTATGCCCAACGATACTCAGATGAAGAAGGCCGTCCTGTACCGGATGGTTATGCCTGGGCATACCTGCCCTTTTGGCCTGAAGTCCAAAGACCTGCTGGAGCGTGAGGGCTTCGAGGTTGAGGATCACTCTCTGGAGACTCGCGAAGATACCGACGTCTTCATGCGCGAGCATGATGTCAACACTACGCCACAGACTTTCATCGGCGATGAGCGGATCGGCGGTTATGAAGACCTTCAGGTCCATTTCGGCAAGAAAGACCCGGAGGCGGACGACACAACCTATCAGCCGATTATCGCGCTGTTCTCGGTTGCGGCGTTGCTTGCGCTGGCTTTCGCCTGGGTTGCGCTACCATCGGTGTTCGCATGGCAGACGCTGGGATGGTTCATCTCGATCTCCATGGTTCTGCTGGGTCTACAGAAGTTTAAGGACATCGAGAGCTTCTCAACGATGTTCCTGAACTACGATCTGCTGGCGAAGCGCTGGGTGCGCTATGGCTATGTCTATCCGTTCGTCGAGACGGGCGCGGGCCTTCTTATGACGGCGACGATCCTGCCGTGGCTGTCGATCCCGGGCGCGCTTTTTATCGGCACGGTGGGCGCGGTGTCGGTCATCAAAGCCGTTTATATCGACAAGCGTGAGCTGAAGTGCGCCTGTGTCGGCGGCGATAGCAACGTTCCACTGGGCTTCGTCTCCCTGACCGAAAACCTTATGATGGTCGGCATGGCGGTGGTGATGACCATCGTAATCTTCACCTAGTGCCGTCCAGCCATCCGGGACGCGGACGTTGATTTTTCTGGAAACGTTCCGGACGAACGTGGTTGTCGCTTTGCTCGATCTACTCGCGTTCGGTGCGCTTCGAAACCAACCACCCAAGAAACATCCATCTTGTGGAATAGGCCAGCAACATTGGCAAGACTACCCACTGGGCGAGCGGCAGTATTCCTGTGCCGGTCACAGCAAGTTGGGGCATTTGTTCGTTGTAGCTCCACCGCTGTCCGTCTCCGGTCGCCCAATACTCAAAAACGATCGTCACGATCAGCCCGACGCAGAGATAGACCAACAGAGTCGACCGGCTCCAGGATTTCGCCACCCAGAACCAATCCCGGGATACACATGCCGCCATCGTGTAAGCGCCAAAGGCTATATTCGCATCTCCGAGGGTCGCACGGGTGCAGAGCCAGACTACATCCCAGTGACGCGCTTCCGCCATACCAAGGAAAAACGGTACTTGTGCCATTTCCCAGAAAAAATGCAGAAAGAAGCTTACACCCCAGACCATCAGAGCGAGCACGGCTGCGGCCCCTGGCCGGCGCGAAATCTTTAGAAAAACCATTGCACCTCCAACAGAGCCAGCGGCTTCCGACATGGATCAAGTCGCCAAACAATACCTTTCGAATTTTATCGGAATGCGCGGAAAACCTCGGCCTTCAGGCCGGGGATGAATAGCACGGACACCGCAGGTGTCCCTCTCGTTAGCAACATTCTCATTCCGGCGTTTGCTGCTGCTCAATGTACTGGCGAATAATACTAATGGGTGCACCACCACAACTGCCAGCGAAGTAAGACGGCGACCATAAGGCATTACCCCATAACTTTTTCTTAAGTGTCTCGTACTTTTTCTTCCCTAAAAACGCAATGCCGCCCGTGCCTAATATCATTGTTTTTTTCCATGGACCAACCATAATTGAGCTATGAAACGCCTTCAAGCATTCAAATTTCAGATTGAACCAAACGGTGAGCAAATCCGCGCCATGCGTCAGTACGCGGGTAATGCTCGCAAGATTTGGAATTTGGCTTTGAATCGTCAGCAAGAGCTACATACTGCCGGTGAAAAATTCACCAACAGCTTTGGCATGAATAAATGGCTGCCAGCGTGGAAGCAGGCATTCTCGTACTTGTGCGACGCTCTCTGACGGCACGATGTTCGAGCCGGTCAATGCGCTGCGTACCCGCGCTGCGAAGATGGCAACGTATCAGCGACGCATGAGCCGCAAGGTCACATTCAGCCGCAATTGGAAAAAGGCGAAGGCCCGTATCACCCAGTTGCATCAACGGGTTGCTCATACCCGCAATGACTTTCTCCACAAGACCTCGAACATCATCAGCAAAAACCACGCGATGGTCGTCATCGAAGATCTGAAAGTCACGAATATGAGCAAGTCAGCAAGCGGCACACTTGAGGCACACTTGAGGCACCAAGGCGAAGCGTAAACGCCAAATCCGGCCTGCGGTCATATTTGTGCAGAGAATTGCAAGACTCAATCGCAATTCGAATGTGTCGAATGTGGGTATGCTGAAAATGCAGACCTCAACGCCGCAATCAATATTCTAAGGGCAGGTCATGCCCGGTTAGCCTGTGAAGTGAACGGTGCGGTAATGCCGTCAGCAACAGGAACCCACCGAAGCGACTCAAGGATGGCTCAATGCCACGCCTGAGCGCAGTAGGAATCCCCCTCTTTCAGGGCGGGGAGGATGTCAATACGTTTCAGTTTCGGAGAGTTAACCGCACAGATTGAGGACATCTGCGCACGCGTCGGGATTGAACCTGATGGTGAACATTCTATAATCGAAACCGACGCCACAGCCATCTGGGCCGCTTAAGCCCAGAGGCTTTCGAGACAGCTTCAGCGTGAGGCTTCGAAGTGTCCAGAAAGCTCGGGCATTCCAGATGATCGTCCATGTCAGAAAATTATTTCGAGCGGCCTTGCAACTCCTGCTGATGCTCCAGCATTTGCTCCATCATCAACTGCATCTGATCCATGCGTTTTTCCATAAACTGGAAGCGATCCTCCGGTTTAATTGCAGGTTGGGCTTGACTGGGACTCCCCTGCATACCTTGATTATTCATCATTCCCTCGCCTTTCATCATTCCTTGGCCATCCATCATGCCCCGGTTGCCCATCATACCGCCCCGCATCATGCGCATCTGCTCTTGCATACGCTCCATATGCTCCTGCATGAGCTCTTGATGGTCTTGTCCGGGATTTTGCCGCATCTGGCCGGTCATATCCTGCATGCGGGACATATTCTGCTGCATTTCCTGCGTTTGTTCTGAAGACATCATCATGCCACCGGACCTCTGCTGGTTATCTGAACCCTGCGCCCAGACAAACGGTGCGGCCATAATCAACGAGATTGCGATTACTTTGGTGAAACTCTTCATAGCGAAGCTCCTTAACGAGGTCGATTTGCGACATATCCAGTTAACTGCATCCACCTGAATTGGACCTGAATTTATGTTCAAATCAACCTCTCGATTGCTGTACATCAATTTTTTTGGCTGGTCGATTCAGCCGTCAGATTGCGTTGATAACTTCAGACAGCGTGTCTCTCACCTCACCCGCAACCTGCTTGAGCTGCTCATTGTCGATTGCGCTCATGGATGAAACGGGATCAACCGCACTGACTTCAACACCCTCGGTTGTCTCGCGAAGAATAACGTTGCATGGCAACATTGCTCCTACCCGAGGTTCTACGCCGATCGCTTCCCAAGCCATGTTTGGATTACATGCACCGAGAATTGTGTAGGCGAGCATATCCTTGTCCAGTTTCTTTTTCATGGTCGCCTTGACGTCTATTTCCGTCAAAATCCCAAAGCCCCGATCGGCCAAGGCCTTTCGGGTTCGTTCATCCACTTCAGCAAAGTCGGCATTCTGAATAACGCGATCCATTGTATAAGACATACACATCTCCTTTTTCGAGGGAGGCTCCATCAGCCTAGTCGTCTGATAGTTTCACTACCCTCAATCGTAGGGCATTCGTAATGACGCTTACCGAAGACAGCGACATTGCCGCAGCCGCAATGATGGGCGACAGCAGGATGCCGGCAACTGGGTACAAGACCCCCGCCGCAATCGGTATTCCCGCGGCGTTGTAAACGAACGCGAAAAACAGGTTCTGCCGGATATTGCGCATGGTTGCCCGCGACAACTTCCGGGCTTCTACAATGCCCATCAAATCGCCGCGCAACAGCGTAATGCCCGCGCTTTCAATAGCCACGTCAGTCCCGGTACCCATGGCAATGCCAACATCTGCGGTGGCCAGGGCTGGTGCATCGTTCACACCGTCACCTGCCATCACAACAATGCGACCTTCGTCCTTCAGGCGCTGAATGATCTTGCCCTTGTCTTCCGGCAGTACTTCCGCTTCCACTTCATCAATATGGAGCTTGCGGGCCACGGCTTCGGCGGAAGTCCGGTTGTCTCCGGTCAGCATCACCACCCGGATACCCTCCTTCTGCAGAGCGGCTATTGCCGCTTTCGTGGTCTCCTTGACCGGATCTGCAATCGCCAGCAAACCGCATATTTTTCCATCCACGGCCGCAAAGATAACGGTAGCACCGTCTTTTCTCAGCTGGTCCGCCTCTTCCTCAAAGGCGGAGGTATCGACGCTTTCTGATTCCATCAGCAATCGATTGCCAAGCAGAACTTTTTTGCCATCGATTTTTCCGGTGACACCTTTACCGTTCGGGGAGTCGAAATCCTCAGCGTCCGGCAATTTCAACTCCATGGTTTTGGCTTTTTCGAGAATGGCATGAGCCAAAGGATGCTCACTGCCCTTCTCCAGGCCGCCGGCGTATCGCATCAAGTCCTCATCGCTGAAACCGTTTGCCGAAACCAACTTCGTCACCTGAGGTTTGCCCTCGGTCAGGGTGCCGGTTTTATCCACCACCACCGTGTCGACTTTCTCCATGCGCTCCAACGCTTCAGCATCCCGGATCAGGACACCGCTCTGGGCGCCGCGTCCAACGCCGACCATGATCGACATGGGGGTTGCCAAACCCAGTGCGCAGGGGCAGGCAATAATCAACACGCTGACCGCTGCAATAAGCCCGAACGCCATGGAGGGTGGCGGCCCGAAAATGGACCAGACGACGAAGGCAATAACGGCGATGACGATGACCACCGGAACAAACCAGCCAGCCACTTTGTCTGCCAGGCCCTGAATCGGCGCACGACTGCGCTGCGCGCTGGCCACCATCTGGACAATCTGGGACAGCATGGTGTCGCGCCCCACTTTGTCGGCGCGCATGATGAAGCTGCCCTGCTGATTGATGCTGCCGCCAACCACCTGATCGCCCGCCTTTTTGCTGACCGCCAAAGGCTCTCCAGTCACCATGGATTCATCCACATTCGAGCTACCTTCAAGGACTTCGCCATCCAGTGGCACCTTGTCGCCAGGGCGAACCCGAAGACGGTCGCCGACTTTTACCTGGTCGAGCGACACATCGGACTCGTCGCCTTCATCATCCAGCTTTCTCGCGGTTGCGGGCGCGAGATCAAGCAGGGCCTTGATGGCGCCGGAGGTCTTCTCCCGGGCGCGCAGTTCCAGTACCTGCCCAAGCAACACCAGCACCACAATGACGGCAGCGGCCTCGAAATACACGGCAACCGAACCATCCGCCTGCCGGAAGGCATCCGGAAAGATTTGCGGCACCAGGGTAGCGACAAGGCTATAAATCAACGCGACGCCAGTGCCAATGGCAATCAGCGTGAACATATTCAGATTTCGGCTGAGGATCGATTTCCAGCCGCGAACAAAAAAGGGCGCGCCGCACCAGACGACTACTGGCGTGGCCAAAACCAACTGAATCCAGTTGGAGATTTGCGGCGACACAATCTGGTCAATCTTGAAAAAGTGGCCGCCCATTTCAAGCAAAAAAACAGGAAGCGCCAGAGCCAGACCGATCCAGAACCGACGAGTCATGTCCGTGAGTTCTTCGGAGGGTCCGTCGTCAAGACTTATTTCTTCTGGCTCCAGGCCCATGCCACAGATCGGACAATCTCCCGGGCCTTGCTGGCGAATTTCCGGATGCATCGGGCAGGTGTACATGGTGCCGGGTGCTACTGGCTCTGCCGGCTCCCTCTTATCACCCAGGTACTTGTCCGGATCGCCTTCGAACTTCGACTGGCATCCAGACGAACAGAAATACCAAGTTTTACCTGCATGCTCGCTACGATGCTTTGCTGTATGGGGGTCTACCGACATCCCGCAGACAGGGTCTTTTGCCGAATGCTCTTCGTGGTTTTCATGTCCGTGATGGTCGTGCTGGTGTTCACTCATTCTGTGCTCCTGTTTTATTCGCGGGCCAATCGGCAAAAGCGATAAAATACAACAACGCCAGATTGACCATCGGAATCAGCATCAAGAACCCCAACCAGCCCGGATATCCCGCACGCTGGCATATTCGCCAGACCGGTATGACGACTACAATCGCAATCACCAACATCCACAGCCAGTGCCCGGCCCACATGGTGTTTCCAAACATGTTCTCGTCCATCATGGTATTTCCTCCCTTTCAAATTGTAGACATTAATGGCGAGAACTGGTTGTGCTATTTTTTGACGACATAATTTGACCATCCTTTTTTGGTTATCATCTTCAATCCAGAAGGCCCGATTTAAAATCTTGTATCTGGATCAAGTAGGGACTCATACCGTGTTGTCATCATTGCTGGCTCGCGAGGCAGCAGCGAGTTGGCGCCAGCTGCCCCAACGAGGGATAAACATCGGTACTTGCCGCGTATAGTTGCGATAAGCGTCTCCGAACTGCTTCAGTACTTGCTGCTCCTCACGTCTAGCCAGCCAGGTGTAGACCAGCACGATCACCGGAAACAGGCCTACCGAAAAGAGCGTTGGCCAATGCACCACGCCTTCTCCAAACAGAGCAATAAACAGCCCTGTGTACTGGGGATGCCGCACATACGCATACAACCCGTCTGTTACCAGGCAATTTTCCCCTCGCGCCTTGTGAACCTGGCGCCACCCCTGAATAAAGAGCCCTATTCCGGTAAATGCGATCCCGTAGCCAAGCAACATTGAGACAAGCATGCCGGTTTCGCCAAGCCCAACCAGGGTCGACCATAGACTGGCGCTAACATACTCGCTGTCCAGACCAAAAAAGCGCACTAGCAGATAGATAGTGAGCGGAAAACCGTACATTTCGGCATAAAGCGCGATGATAAAGGCCTGCACCACACCGGCACCGGCCCACTCTCGCCAGTTCTTTGGCGCAAAATATCGATAAAAAAACCAAGACACCAAAACGATAACGATCAGTGTAATGCCCCAGGCTCCAGCGTGGTTGAAGGACTCATTCATAAATCGTCCATCCGGCCAACCTGACTAGCCAGGCGCTTCGATTCGTTTATTTCCATCGTCAATAGTGACTCCATTAGCTCTTTGACCTCCGGAATCTCTGCTTTCCCGACCAGTGTTTGGTAGAGATCGATTATTTGATCGTGAAAATCGAACACCTCACGGCAGATACCGTTGAAATCAAGCGTTGCATAGGGCTCGTCACAGGTTCGGTGAGTTTTAATGGGGTGCTCCAGCTTTGTCAGCTGGCCAGTCCGAAAACGCAATCAAGTACAAGACAACCAGGTTCACCATGGGAATAAGAATCAAAATTCCCATCCAGCCCGAGTAACCGGTACGCTGACAGATTCGCCAGGCTGGTATAACAACAACAATGGCAATGACCAGCATCCATAGCCAATGCCCGGCCCACATGGTGTTTCCAAACATATCGCCGTCCATCATGGGATTACCCTCCGATTTACACTGTGAGTATCAGTGATGGTGTGCATTAGACTCATCACTGTTCATCGCCTTACGTCTGGCGGAAGACTTCAGGAATATCTGCTCGGCAACCGCAATAACAATCATCGTGATCACCGACACACCGATCACAAAGGGGTCCGAGTTCAGTTTCACCCAAACAAAGCCGCCAAGAACCATCAGATCCAGACCGATCGCCACGGCGGGCACCCACCTCTTCGCCTTCACATCCTGATACAGGTAGCGCAGCACACCCCAGTGAATCGAGATGTCCATAATCAGATAAAAGATAATACCGAGGGCCGCAATCCGTGAGAGATCAAAAAAGGCGGTCAGAACCAGGCCCAGCACCACGGTATAAACAAGCGTGTGTTTCTGGATGCTACCCGGCATACCAAAGTGGCTGTGGGGTACCAGTTTCATCTCAGTCAACATGGCCAGCATGCGGGAAACCGCAAAGATACTGGCAAGAATGCCCCCAGCGGTCGCCATCATGGCAATCGCCACGGTGAACCACAGACCATAATCACCCAGTGCCGGACGTGCTGCGGCAGCCAGGGAGTAATCCCGGGTTTCGATGATTTCGGCGAGGGACAGATTGCTTGCAACGGCAAAGCCCACCAAGGTGTAAATAACCACGCAGGCGGCAATGGAGATCACAATGGCGCGACCAACGTTACGCTTCGGGTCTTTCACCTCGGCGCCGCTGTTGGTGATGGTGGTAAAACCTTTGAAGGCCAGAATGCCGAGGGCCGTCGCACCCAGAAAATTGCCTACAACGCCGGTTTCGCCGCTGCTGGAAAAGTCGACCGCAAGGCTGTCGGCCAACCATACGCCCACCAGCCCGAAGGCCAGAATGCCACCAATTTTCAGGACACCAATGAACGAAGCGACGCCCTGAATCCAGCGATTGCCCAGCAGGTTGATCATGAATGCCGCCAAAATAAGCGACACGCCCAGTATCGGCACCATGCGACCGCCTTCATCACCCCCGAACAGCTGCATGGTGTAGGACCCAAACGTGCGGGCCAGAAAACTCTGGGCAATCACCATCGAGAAATACATCAGTAAGGCATTGAACCCCGTCGATAAGCGATCGCCGTAGGCTTTGTGCAGATACATGCCAATCCCACCCGCTGACGGGTAAGCATTGGAGATTTTGATATAGGAATAGGAACTGAAGGAAATGACGATCGCGGCCGCCAGAAAAGCCAGCGGAAAAAGTGCACCAGCCATTTGCGCCATTTGTCCGGTAAGCGCGAATATGCCGGCGCCAATCATGACACCGGTACCTAGCATGACCGTTCCTGGCAGCGTCAGGCTGCCTTCCTGATAGCGCGAGGTTCTATCCTGGTTCTTGCTCATGCAACTTCCTTTTATTTTTTCATCGGTGGAATTTTTGAACAGCAGAAGGGATCAAGGTTGGCGTTGGCTCGGAGGTTTTCATCGCCGAATCGGTACCCTGCTAGTTTTCTGCGCTCCCACCAACCGCCCTTCAAATGGCCTCCGT
The DNA here is from genome assembly GCF_002563815.1 of Marinobacter sp. LV10R520-4. Taxonomy (NCBI): domain Bacteria; kingdom Pseudomonadati; phylum Pseudomonadota; class Gammaproteobacteria; order Pseudomonadales; family Marinobacteraceae; genus Marinobacter; species Marinobacter sp. LV10R520-4. The sequence goes on from NZ_PDJM01000001.1 coordinate 3,830,910, forward strand.
GCGATCCAACCAGTTCAATCAGAGCGTCGGTTGACCAATGGGTGGCATCAAAAGTGACAATCAACTGACTTTCCGATTTGCGCTCGGCAAAATCGACGCACGGATGATGATTCAGCTCCTCAATGAAGTCCTTCCACTGAATGTCAGTAAGGCCTTGGACTGCGAGTTTGCGTCGGAGCAGAAATTGAGCCTGGTTTGTTGCTTTATGAGCTTTCGTCATGATTTCCCCCTGTCAGCCGGTGTTCTCAGCCTCTATCACAACACGCCAGGCTGAACTCCAACTGAAAAAGGCAGGGGTAAACGATCTATTAGACTAAAGCTTGAGTTACATCAAATTGTGCAGAAAAAAAGGCCGAGGACGAATGTCCAAGGCCCGTCCGTAGCGTCAGAAGAGAAGCCGTGCGCCAATCACCGCAAACCAGTCCTCTGTGCCGCCGCCGTCTGCTTTGGCAAAGTCCGCTGTGTTGCCGTACTTGCGTTCGTGAACAACACCCACGTAAGGCGAGAAAGCCCGGTCAATAAGATCATAGCTCAACCGCAACCCGGTTTCTGTCGATACCAGGCCCTTTCCAACCCCAATCTCTCTGTCTTCACTGAACGCCACGGTCGCATCCAGAGTGGCCGAAAGTATCCAATAGTTGGTGAAGAGCAGTTCATACTCTGCATCCAGAGCGGCGGACGTGTCGCCATCCTTGCTTACGTAAAGATTCGCATCAATTTCGAACCACTGTGGCGCAAGGCCCGCGACACCCAGAACGGCGTATGTGCGATCAGGGCCTTCGGGCGTGTCAAACCTTATCCCGGCTTTGGCATCGAAGAAGTCAGAGATGGGAATCTGGCCGACGATCTGGTTTTCCAGCTTTTCGTAGGCCTGCTCTTCAATGGCGTACTCGCCTTTTGTTAACCAACGAACTTTCAGCGCATCCGTGCCGTAGAAAAAATCGCCGCTCCATACGCCAAGTTCTTCGTCGTCGTCACTGTAGCGGTATTCAAATTCCTCAAATTGCGCGCCCCACACCTTTAACGGCGCCTTCCGTTCAGTGGTGTCACGCACCCGCTCTTGAGCAAATGCCAGAGTTGGCATGACACTCAGACCCAAAACTGTACTCACCACTAAAGGCGTCCATAGCTTCATACGTCACCTCCAACATCGCCCGGCTGGTCATCGGATGCCGCTTGCGTGGACTCCGGCCCGCCCTCAACAATGATCTTGCGGAACATTCCAGCCGCTGCGTGGTAGGACAGATGACAATGAAAGGCCCACTGTCCCGGCGCATCCACCTCGGTTTCCATATAGACCGTGGTACCCGGCTGAACGCTGACCGTATGCTTAATGGGGTTCAACTGGCCAGCGCCGACATCCAGAATGGACCACATGCCGTGCAGATGCATGGGATGGGTCATCATGGTCGTATTAACAAACTTGAACCGCACCCGCTCGCCATACTGGAGGCGGATCGGATCCGCGTCCTCATATTTGACGCCGTTGATGCTCCAGGTGTAACGCTCCATGTTACCCGTCAGTTTCAGTTCGATTTCCCGGGTTGGTTCGCGTTCGTCATAGAGCGGTTTTTGCGCTCTCAGGTCGGCATAAGACAGGAACTTGCCGCCATTGGCCGCCGTTGGAACCAGGCCACTGCCCGCCGCATAAAAGGGATCACTGGCGCCACCCGCGGATGCCATTGAACCCTGGCCCATCGCAGAATGATCCATGCCCTCCATGCCTTTCATGCCGGAGTGATCCATGCCTTCCATCCCTTTCATGTCAGACTGATCCATACCGGTCATTTTGGAGTGATCCATGCCTTCCATGCCGGCCATGCTCGAATGATCCATACCTTCCATACCGCTCATGTCGGCCATGGTCAATCGGGCCGCTTCGCGCAGTTCTGGCACTGCAGCGACCATTCCCGCCTCAGGGGCCAGTGTTCCCCTCGCATACCCTGAACGCCCCATGGATTCAGCAAAAATCGTATAGGCCTGTTCCTCTTTAGGCCGCACAATCACGTCGTAGGTTTCCGCCACACCAATGCGGAACTCATCCACAGTCACCGGCTGAACATTGTTTCCATCCGCTTGCACAACGGTCATTTCAAGGCCCGGAATGCGGATATCAAAATAGGTCATGGCAGACGAGTTAATAAAACGCAGCCGAATCCGCTCGCCGGGCTCGAAAATGCCGGTCCAGTTCTGGTCGGGACCTTTGCCGTTGATCAGGCCGGTAAAACCCTGCAGGTCTTCAACATCGGCTTTCATCATGCGCATGTCGCCCCAGGCCATCCGATCCTTCACGGTGGCCATCAGACCGTTTTCAGACGCTTCCGAAAAGAAATCTCCGACGGTTTGTTGCTCACGGTTGTAATAATCCGGCATTATTTTGAGGTTGCGCATGATGCGATCGCCGGAATGGGGGTGCTTGTCGGTCAGCTGAACCACGTAATCGCGATCGTAACGAAACGGTTCGCGGCCTTCGGGTTCAATCACAATGGCACCGTAGGCGCCATCCGGCTCCTGAAAGCCAGAGTGGCTGTGAAACCAGTAAGTGCCTGACTGGGTGATGGGAAATTCGTATGTGAAGGTTTCCCCAGGCTTGATACCCGCAAAGCTGATACCGGGCACGCCGTCCTGAGTAAATGGCAGGATCATGCCATGCCAGTGAATGGACGTCATTTCGTTCAGGTTGTTGGTCACGTTAATCGAGACCTCTTCGCCTTCCTTGAAGCGCAGAACCGGCCCGGGAGACGCACCATTGTAGCCGATGCCCTCTTTAACAAAGTCACCGGTGTCGATCTGAACCCGGTCGACCGTCAGGTTGTATTCACCCGCCAGGCCAATAACCGGTAGAAGCAAGCCTAAAGCGCCTGCGAGAAGGGTTGTCTTCATGGTCAACTACTCCAGAATTATTTTGCAGTATTCAAAGATTTCGATGCGTCGGCGAGTGAGCGAACGCGAGAGTCGCCGGAGTTAAAATTCACTTCGCCATACATGCCAGCCTGGTAGTGCCCCGGAACGTTGCAGGCAAATTCAATGCTGCTCTTTTCCGAGAATTTCCAAACAACCTCTTTGCTCTCGCCCGGCTCTAACAGCACGCTGTTGGGGTCGTCATGTTTCATGGACATGCCATTTCCCATGTCCATTTCCATCATGTCGCGATTCAGCTTGCCACCCTGAATAACCCCGTGCTCGACCATCATCATCATTTCTTTCTGATGGGATTCATGCATGGCCGGGGTACCAATATTGAATTCGTGAACCAACTTGCCCTTGTTTTCAACAACAAAGCGCACCGTTTCTCCTGGTTTGACCTCGATAGACTCAGGCTCGTAGTAGTTGTCGTACATCTGCACAGTAATGCTGCGCCCGGCGTCCGAGGCTTTACCCGGTTCACCGCTCTTTGCACCTTGACCGTGCCCGTGCCCGTCTCCGTGAGCGCCAGCCCCAAGAGCTACTGCTGAAACTGACATGGCTAATGCTGCGACTACGAACTTTGATACGCTCATCAAACTTTCTCCTTTGATATGTCATGGCGTGCGTTCAAAACCCACTGGGTTTATCCGGCAACGTGAGCATTCGGCTAAAACGCTTGATACCATCGCTCATCAACCTGAATTCTTTCTGAAAATGCTGAAATATTTTTAGTTCAGGCTGAATTCAGGTTAATAGCGGACACTGCATCAGCCGGTTTGGCCTAAGGCATCAGTGGGTGTGACACATAGAAAGGAACGACAGATGAGATTACTGCTAGTAGAGGACGACCGTTTGTTGGCCGAAGGGCTCGCCAGCCAACTTGAGAAGGCCGGCTTCAGTGTCGATGTCACCGGCTCTGCCAAAGAAGCGATGATTCTGGGCGCGCAGGAAGACTACCGCGCAGCTGTGTTGGATCTCGGACTGCCCGACGGAAATGGTTTGGACGTGTTACGGAAATGGCGCCGGGATAACGCAAACTTTGCGGTTTTAATTCTAACGGCGCGAGGCGACTGGCAAGACAAAGTCAGCGGCCTGAAAGCCGGCGCGGACGATTATCTTGGTAAACCCTTTCAGGCTGAAGAACTGATTGCCAGGCTGAATGCCATCGTGCGCCGCAGCGAAGGGCGCGTTCTCTCCTCAGTAAAAGCCGGGCATTTTGAGCTTGACGAGAACCGGCAGTGCCTGAAAAAAAACGACGGTACGGAACACAGTTTAACCGGCACCGAGTTCCGGCTGCTCAGGTGTCTGATGAGTCACCCCGGGCACATTTTTTCCAAAGAACAACTCATGGAGCAACTTTACAATCTAAATGAGAGCCCCAATGAAAACGTCATCGAAGCGTATATCCGGCGCCTTCGAAAATTAGTGGGTGCAGAGACCATCGCAACGCGTCGCGGTCAGGGGTACGTATTTAATGACGCTGTTTAAAAAGCCGGTTTCTGTAAAAGGTGCGCTTCTGACCCTGTTGTTACCCGCGGGCATTGTCCTTATGACTATTGCCTGGTTTGTACACGGATTACTCTTGGAGCGAATGTCCCGGGAGTTCGTTGAAAGCCGCCTAAAAGACGAAGTCGCGTTCCTGGAGCTCAATATCCGGCAAGCCGAGGGCAAGATAGATATGCTCAAAACCGGTGACTATTTTGAGAAGGTATTTCATCATGCCTTTGCCATCCAGTCTTCAGACCAAACGGTCATATCGCCGCAATCGTGGCAGCCGCTGTTAAATCCTTTGCTGCAATTTGATGGCGACGAAAGTATCAGAGTACACAATGCGAAAATAGCCAATGCCCCCTCCGACATTCTCGCTTACCGGAAATCATTTGTTGTAAACGGTGTACCGGTAAAAGTTATCGTTTCTGAAGACATGGGAGCACTGAAAAGCAGTCAGGCGGAACTGCATGCGTGGACGGCGATCGTGTCGATCTTGCTGATCATTTTGCTTGTGGGAATTATCTGGTTTGGTATTAACCTGTCAATGCGCCCCGTTGTCTCGCTTCAGGCCGCTCTCAAACGACTACAGAGCGGCGAAATATCGCGGATCGACGCAGAAGCCCCAGAAGAGTTTCAACCACTGGTGCAACAGCTCAACCAACTGCTTGACTCCCTGGATCAACGGCTTGAGCGCTCCCGGGAAGCGCTGGCGAACCTGTCTCACAGCGTTAAAACACCCATTGCGGCCGTTAGACAGGTTCTTGAAGATACCAGCCGGCCGCTGGATGAAAGCCTAAGGCATGAGATGGGATCACGCCTGAGCGATATTGACAGGCAATTAGAGGCGGAAATGCGGCGCAGTCGGTTTGCCGGGCCCCAGGTTGGTAAGAGTGCTTACCCTGTTAAGCAAGCCCGGGATCTTTTGTGGATGCTGGGCCGGCTTTACCCCGAAAAGTCGTTCGAACTGTCCACCTCACTCACCGAGGAATTTCGCTGGCCGATTGAGGAGCATGATCTAAACGAAATATTGGGAAATTTACTCGATAATGCCGGGAAATGGTCTACAGAATGCGTTGAACTCTCTTTAGAACAGCGCAATGGTTTAGCGCAGATTGTCGTAACAGATGATGGGTCTGGGGTATCAGAAAGTGATCAGGTGCACTTGGGTCAGAGAGGGCGACGGCTGGATGAGCAAACCCCGGGGCATGGGCTTGGTCTCGCTATCGTTCGCGATATTGTTGCCCGGTATGGCGGACACGCCTCTTTTTCCTCCGGGTCAAAAGGAGGTTTGAGGGTGCTCGTAGAAATATCGATCTAAACCAGGCAGCTTTTGCGCGGAAAAGGCTTTAATCATCCAGAACATAGGCATTGCGGCCGGCTTTCAGACCTGCCAGAACAGCACCAATGCCAATCGCAATGAGAAATCCTCCGGCGGCTTGCCAACCGCCGAACAGATCGCGCAGCACGCCAACCAACATTGGCCCAAAGGCCGCCATGATATACCCCAGGCTTTGCGCCATGCCGGAAAGGCGCCCGGCACCCTCTGCGTCCCGTGCTCGCACTGCCAGTAAAGTCAGCGCCAGGCTAAAGCTGCCGCCCTGACCAAGACCCAACAACACAACCCACAACCACATCTGATCCATTGGCCCGTAAATACAGCCGGCGAGGCCCGCGATAACCAGCAACATCACCAGAGATATCATTGCCCTTTGATCGCGCATCTGGCTGGCGATCAAAGGCGCGGCGATGGCGCTTACCACCTGCACGAGAATAGACACAGACAGCGCCAGGCCGGCTTCAACGGCGCTGATGCCGCGGTCTTGTAAAATGGTTGGCAGCCAGCCGAATACGGTATACGCCAATGACGACTGCAAACCCATATACAGAGCTATTTGCCACGCCAGTCGATCACGGTATATGGATTTTCCACAGGTTTTCCCCGGTTTGACGCCCAGCTTTTTATCACTTAACTGAACCCACCAGGCCACAAACGCCAGAACAGCTGGCACCAGCCAGAAAGCCAGTGCCGGGCGCCATTGCTGATCAAACAGCTCCCGCAGGGGTTCGGTTGTGCCCGCTGCAATGGCTGCACCTGTGCAAAGCATCGCAGTATAAATGCCTGTCATCAAACTGGCGTGGTTGGGGAAATCCCGTTTTACAATACCCGGCAGCAACACACCGATAATACCGATGCAGCCCCCGGCTATGGCAGTACCGATAAACAAACCCGCTAAGCCAGAATAGGGCCGCACAAGCAGCGCCAGCGCCAACATAACCAGAACACTCAGAACCGTTCTTTCAATACCCAGGCGGCTTGTCAGCTTTGGCGCCAGCGGAGCGGCCAGTCCTAAAAACAGTACCGGAAGAGTCGTCAAAATGCCCAGTGCTGTAGACGACAAGGTAAAGCTTTCGCCGATCGTGCGCAGCATAGGGCCGATACTGGTCAGGGCTGGGCGCAGATTAAGTGCGACCAGCATCAAGCCGATAAAAGCCAGAACGGCTTGACGGGTTTCGAGTTTTCTCATTGCGGTGGGAGTCCGATTCCAAGAAGCTGAAACTACATTAGGTTTGTCTGGCAAAGCTCTGTAGTTCAGGGAAAAAGTTTAGAAAATGTCGTTCCAGCTGAACGTCGTTATCGCGAATTTCATCAATAATACCGGCGAACTGATTGGGGAAACGGATACGCTCAGCCACCCTGTCCAGGGCGTCGCCAATATTGCCCATATTCTGGTAAGCACCAAACCAGTCATGGCGAACCATGTGGCGTGTCACCCTCACCATGGGCGCTGGCATCAGGTGTTCGTTATGCTGAAGCTCCTGATACACGCGGTGCACAAACGCATCCCGTGACGCCGGGCTAAAAACTTGCCAGTGGCGCAACAGGTAGTGATCATAAAGTATGTCCAGGGCTACCCCGGCAAAGCGCCTGCGTTGGGGCGAAAACAGACGTTTGCTGGCGAGCACCTCGGCGTGGCTGTCCGTGAACACATCAACGGCTATGTGATGGCGTACACCTTCCTGCACCTTGCACGGTAATGCCGACAGGTCAACGCCGCGGCTGAAGTCACCCAGAATGCTGCCAACACGACATTCGGCAGAATCCGGGGCGAGAAAAACGTGGGCAAGATGGTTCAAGGAATGAGTCCTGTCGGGTTTCTTATCAGTGTATGCCTCTGAGACTGCGGTCCGTCATTACAAGGCGTATTTGCGGATGAACTTGCCGACTTCCTGAATTTCCTCAAGGCACACGCTGTGTTCCATAGGGAAGGTCATATAGGCCGGCTGATAGTCCATTCCCTTGAGTGCCTCCAAGCTGCTTCGGCCTAGCGCTTCCGGAACCATCGGGTCAGCAGTCCCGTGATAGATGTTGATTGGAATACCGGCGTTGGCCTGCGAAGGCTTTACCGATTTTGCGGTGGCAAAATAAGTTGAAAGCGCAAGAATACCGGCAAGACGCTTCGGATAGGTCAGGCCTAACTCATAGGCAACCGCGCCACCCTGGGAAAAACCGGCAATGACGATGTTTTCGGAAGCGATGCCGCGCTCGATCTCCCGATCCACCAGCTTGCCCACAGCGCGGGCCGACGCCATCAGTTGCTCGGTATCGATAATGCGATCAATGTCCATGGCCTTGATGTCATACCAGGCTGGCATCGACATGCCGCCGTTGATGGTGATCGGTAGATTGGGCGCGTGCGGGAATATAAAGCGCACCGCGGCGCCGTCTGGTAAACCGAGTTCGGGTACTACGGGTTCAAAATCGTGTCCATTGGCGCCCAGACCGTGCAGCCAGATAACGGCCGCCGTGGGGTTCGCCTGGGTTTCAATCTCAATGTATTGTAGATCCTGCACCTTATACCTCGTTTATTTGGAACCTGTAATTGCAACCAGGGGCAACGCCCGCGCAGTAATATGTTCCTGCATGATCGCACACTCATGAGCAGCCATGAAGGCCAGAATACCGCGCTGCTGGTCGGTAACAGCGGCGGCCTGCGCTATTTTGAGTTCTGCGTGTTGTTGGCGGTAGGTGCCGCGCTGACTCAGGCCGCCTGCCGCGCTGCAGTCCAGCGCCGGCCAGTCTTGCGGCACCAGAATATGCCCCCTACTCCAATTCAGCGCCATGGCCATGCCCGCCGGGTCAAAATCGTAATACAAAGCCAGTCTGTCTGAAGGCTGTGCATGCGCCAGCTGGTTAACATCACGGACATTTTCGCCGTGGCCGCGATACAGCAATACGGCGTCTTGCCACGCCGGTGGCAGAACAATGCGATGCCAGTCTGGCATCAACGAGCCGTTTTCAATCATGATCAGATTTTGTTGGGTCAGCGCCTCGCAGTTGACAACACTCGGCTTCACAGCAAGCACGGAGCCTGGCTGCGTGGCGCTTGCTTGGCCGTTAATGAACACACGGGCGTCACCAGCGGTTGCCAGAAGCAGCAAGCTGCCGAATACCGACTGGCTGGTGAATTTTTCATTGCTGTGAATCTCCGCCATGTCCATGCGCGGGCCGGCGGGTTGATAAAACAGGGGGTCTAGCTCACCGCCGGTCAGGCTGCAGCCGTACTGACGCAGTTTGTCCAGCTCGTCCTCTGAGAACAGGAATTTATTGCCACGGACGGCGCCTAATCCGGTTTCCTCGTGAATTCTTTTCCAGACGTCACTGCGGGCGATCTCTCGTTTCCCTGCCTGTAGCAGCTTGGTAATGGCCTTAAATTCGGCTTTCATTGTTTCTTCGCAAAGTCATGCCGGTGATATAGAGGTTGTCTTTGTACAGCGGGTCCAGCTGGCTTTTGTACTCCACCGTAATCTGGCTCTGGTCATTGGGTGCCAGCGAGTCGATCTGTGCTTCCAGCGTGGACAGCCAGGTGGCTGTATCCAGTGCCAGGCCGCTGGCGCTGAGGGCCTCTAAGGCATCAATTTCGCCGTCGCCAATATCGCCGTCCACCACGAATTGCACCAGCTGTTCAATCAACTCGTCCACCGGATCTTCTTCTTCGGGATCAGAAGCTCCGTCAACGTCAAACTCAACAGTTTGCACAGCAGCTGCAGGTTCAGTGCCTTGCTGGTCGGCGCCCAGGCTGCGGGCGGTTTGGGCGAGCGCAATCAGGTCTTCGTCGTCTGAAGGGTCGTAAATATCGCCACGAGCGATGATCGCGAAGGGCGCGACCTTGTTCAGTGGCGCCGGGCAGTGGCCCAGATCCAGGTCATCGATAGAGGGGATATAACCACGATTGTTGGCGAAATAGCTTTCAAAGCCGCCGACCAGTTTACTGAGGCGCTGGTCTTCGCGCAGGCGCACCAGAGTCAGGCGCAGCTGGTTGAGGGCATAGCTGAGGTTTTTCTGGCCTTGCTCCAACGCAGCCGGCAGATATTTCAGCAGCAGCCGTTTCAGGAACGGATCGTTGCCAGCCTGATCGGCCAGATCCTGGGTGTTGAAGCTTTCAAATAGAGTGTTTAACTGCCCTGCACGCTCGATCACTTCGTGGTTTTTGCGAATTCGCAGATCCATATCGGTGATGTAGCTGAAGCCGCTGCTGATGTAAGACGAGAAGGTATCGGTGGCGTTGCGGATGTCTTCAATAATTTCCGACAGGCATTCTTTGATTTCACTCTCAATTCGCGATTTGTCCGTAAACGCTGCGCGTTTTTTGGCTTCGCGATAATCCACAAACAGCCGATTCAGGTCGCTCCAAAGGCGGTCAACCTGGGCGCTGGCAAAACGCCGGCGTTCCGATTCGGTGATGTGGTCTAACAGCCGCACCAGAACATTTTTCAGCTGCAGGTCTTCGGTGTCCCCCAGGCGCCACACCAGGCGGTGGTGTTCCAGGGTTTCCAGTACGCCAACGTTGTCGTCGTTCAGGGCAATTCGGTTGCCACGGTTCAGGTGGGCTTCCAGAATCACGTCACCGTAGGTGGCCAGCGCCCGCAGGGTGGATTGCGCATCGTGGGTTCTGGCCATCAGACAATCCTCAGCTGCGGGTCGTCTTCGGCGCTGTCTTCGCGGATGCCTTCGTGAGTTTGAATGAAGGTCATCACGTCGTACAGCCAGCTCCATTTTGCAGTCGCCAGAAACACGCTGCCGCTGGTGCCGATGGGTTTCAGGTAGCCGGCTTTGGTGAGGTTTTCCAGCACCACTCGCAATTGGCCCGCGCTGTCGCTGCGCTTGGTGCGGAACAGGTCTTTTTCACACAGGGAACGCAGTTTGGCTTCCAGCGACGGCGCGGTGGAAATGCGTTCCAACAATTTGCCTTCACGCAGGTGTTCGCCGGCGGAAATGGGGCGTTGTGCGGCTTCCACCATCATCACCAGCCGTAAAAATTGCACCAGGGCTTCCAGGTGGTTGGCTACCTCTCGAAATTGCTGGCGCACGGCGTCTTTGGCGTCGGGGCGTGACAGATCTTGGTAAGAGCATAGCCAGGCATCGTGGCTGCTGGTTTGGCGCAGAGTGCGGTTCATCTGTTGTAGGAAATCCGAAACTTTTTGCTGCACAGGTTGCGTCAGCAAATAGTTATACAGTTCATCGTGGCTGTATTCGCAGATGATTTCACCGGCCAGTAAGGCGCTTACCGTGCGTTCGAACAGTGGGTTAGTTTGCATGGTTGCCTCCTTCAATGGCGCTGGTAAACAGATCGTCCGCTGGATCGTCTGGTAAATCGGCCTCTGGGCGCGGGCGGGTCACACTGGCAAGCAAATCGCTTTTCGGCGCGCCCGGTGTGGCGCTTTCAAAGTTGTGTACGCGGCCGTGCTGCAGGCTGATTTTGTTTTCAAAAAACTTGCGTAGTGGCCGGTCCAGCTTCGGACAGGCTGAAATCATAGTCAGGTTGTTGTGTTCCAGCATTTCCGCCATGCGTGCGATGTTGTTGGGGCTGAGGGTGCCCAACTCGTCGATGGGCCAGGTAATACGAGTGTTTTTGTCCGGGCACAGGTAGCGGGTCAGGCCCATGAACACCGCCATAATGGCCAGATACGTCAGGCCCTGGGAACTGGCGGTCAGGAAGTCGTTGTCGTTACGAATCACCGCTTCGCGACCGTTTTCTTTCATGGTCAGGTGCATATCCACCATGGACTCCACGCTTTCACCCAGGCTGGCCGATTTCAACGTGTCGCTGACCAGCTGAAACGCCATGGTGATGCTGTCATCGGGCATTTCACGGCGATGCACGGCGTGCCAGTCGCGCCACTGCACCACAAAGCTCTTCAGGGGCTGCCAGCTTTCATCGTCTTCAATCCGCGGGCGCAGCACCACTTGAATGTCGCTGAGGGATTCGATGCGCTGGTCGGTGTTGATTTTCTGGCGCAGAGTGCGGGACACGGTTTTTACTTCCCGGGCCATGGTTTCCAGGCTGTCAAAGTAACGGCACAAGGTGTTGGCTTCAGAGGTAAACTGATCCACCAAGGTAGAACGCAGCTGGGGAATGTCGGTGTCCAGCAGTGAGCGCAAGTCTTGCACTTGTATGAGTTGGAAAGCTTCATCGTATTCCTGGGCCGGATCGGTCAGCCGCTGCCGGCGGAATTCACTCAGCTTCTGCCAGGCGCTCTGGATTTGGGTGCCGTTGTACTGATTCAGAACGGTCAGCGCGCGTTTGAAGGTAGCCATCACCTCGCGGCGCAGTTTGTCCAGACGCTCGTAGGCATCCTGCAGTTCGCCGGTGAGATTAACGATGTTGCCCGGCATCGCCATGTCATCGGGTGCGGCTTCGAACTTCTTCAGGATGCCGTCGGCCTCCTCGATCTGCTTGGCCAGCGCGCCGATTTTCTGCTGATGCTGGGTGATGTCCGCATTCACCTGTTTAACGCTGTCCTGGTGCTTGCGCTGACGTTCGCTACGCCGGGTTTTTATCTCGGCCACCTGTTTTTCCAGCAGGTTGCAATCGCCGGTCAGTCCATCTTTACGTGACCAGTCTTTGTCGAGCCAGTTTTTGTATTCGCGCACCAATGGCTCGGCTTGCTCAATTTCCTGCACCCGGCTTTTCAGGCTTTCAGCCTTGGCACGTGCCTGCTGCACCACTTTCGGGTCTATGCCTTCGTCTTCTAATTTCTGGTTAAACGCCGTTTGTTTCAGTTCTAGGCGTTGTTCGTGCTCGCTACGGGCTTGTTGTACCCGTTGCCGGGCGTGGTCGATGTTCAATTGCAGCTGGGATTCGCGCTCGGCCCACTGGTCGCGCAAATCCATTAAGCGTTTGGCAAACTGGCTGATGGTGGCGGTTTCGCTTATTTCGCTGTCTTTGTTGAACTGCTCCAGGCGGCTCTGCAGTTCGGTCACTTTCGCGCCCTGGGCGTGCTTTCGCTCGTTTAAAGCCTGGCGGATCTGTTCCCGCAAAGCCTTCAGGTACTCACGCTGCCGAGTGAGCGAGTCATCGGTGAGCTTTTTCTCAGTGTTCATGTGTTCTACAGCGGAACATCGGGACTGGTAGGCCTCGTTCCGATTGCGCGCGGCTTTTTCTGTGTCATCACGGGTTTTGCGGGCAGCCTGGCGTTTTTGATCAATGTCGTGCAGGCGTGCTTGCAGCTCGTCTTCCGTGGCCGCGAACTCCGGGGCGGATATGGCATCGGTGTTCAGCACCCAGCCCATGACTTGCCGGCGGTTAGCCGCCGCGGTGCTGTGCATTAACGGGTTAAGGTCCGTGCGCATCAGCAGGTCGGGATGAATGACCTTTGCCAGGCCTTGGGCCCAATCCGGATCTTGTTTGCGCAATGCACAGAGCCAGGTGTCGTTATCTGGCGAAATCTGTCGCTGCAAATCTTCAAACGCCGCCGTTAGGGTATCAATCTGCTCTTGGGCATGAAGTAGATGTTTCTGGCCGGTGTCGCGATCTTCCCGGGCCTGGTCTTTTTTGCGGTTAGCGTCGATCAGCTCGCCAGACACATGCTGCGCCTGTTCCTCGGCGTTTTGCACGGCCGCTTCGGCAGCGGCTATCTGGCCGGTTTCGTCATCGTTATAGCTTTGGTTATCGCGCAGGGTTTCGGCACGGGCCAACTGGCTTTGAATGGCGGAGCGTTCCTGACTGCGCTCTTCGCGCTGCTGGCCTATTTCACGGGTTTTCTCGTGATCCAGCTCGCTGATGGCTTTGTCATGTTGGTAAGCCGCGTCTTTACGGGCGGCGTCCGCGTCGCTGACCTTCCGTTCGCGATCGCCCTGCTCGCGGGAAAATGCACTTTTCAGCTCGCTGATTTCGTGCCTGAACTCGCTTTCTACTTGAGTCACTTTGCTGGTCAGGCCGATCAGATCTGAATCAGCATCGGCTTTTTGTCGGCGGTATTCGCCAATATTCTGCAGATCCTGGTTCAGCTCAGGCGCTCTTTCGGTATCGTAGTACTCGCGCTTTTTATAGATGCCGTCAAGGTCACCTTCTTTCACTTTCAATTCGTAGGTTTTATCCGCCAGAACCCCCGCAATCTCGTCGTCGGCCTGGCGCTGCTGTTCGCTTTCCTCGTTAATACGTTCTTTCAGTTTGGCGATGTCGCGGACAATGTCGGCTTTACTGTCATTAGCCTCGTCGACTGTCGCCGTCAGGCTGGCGACAGTGCGCCGGCTGGCAGCCAGAATCGCCTGGCGCTCATTTTCTTGCTGCAGGCACTCGCGAATTTTGGCTTCTTCTTTTTCAAAGGCCTTGATGCTGCGAATGTCACTTACCAGACCGCTTTCGTCGATGGTTTTGGGCCGACCATGAATGTGAATATTCTCAAACTGGGTTTCGCAAATCATTGCCTTAAAGCTGGACATCAAGCGGTTCTTATTCAGCACCACGTGGGTCAGGCGCTCAATATGGCTCATGTGCGTGTCCGCACTGCCCAGGCCAAAATCTGCTGCGAGGCCGCGCAGTTTGCGAGCATCGGCGGCGGAACGTTTCAATAGGCGGGGGTTGCGCTGAATAATGGCGCGGTAGTTGGTGATGGTGTCAATTATTCGAGACACATTGCGCTTTAAATCACGAAGCTTCTCAAAAACGGCGTCGGCGGTAGCGCCAGCCTTAAGCAATTCAATGACTTCCGGCGCAAAGAACGTGTCAGCAGCGGAGCCTTCCACAAAGCGGTAGCACAGCTTCCCCGAATGGTGCCGAAACATGACAGAGCAACAGGTACCGCGGTGGCGGCTGTACTCGAAAATCACCAGGCTTTGCAGGCTCGGCAAGTAATAATCGAGAAACGACAGGCGGCCGGAACCCTTGCTGACAATGCGTTCGGGCTCCTCGCCATAAAACGCCGGAATCAGTGACAGAATCGAGGTTTTTCCGGCGCCGTTCACGCCGCCCACATGGGTGCGCTCGCGGCAGTCGATGCGAATGGTCCGGCCCTTCACCTGGGTAAATGAATGGTGCAGAATAATGCTTTCCAGCCCATAATCTTGCTCTGTCGCAGCCACCGCTTTTCTCCTCGCTTTAATGCCTGATCAGTAAATTTCCGGCGCGTATTCTAGCCTGTTTTCAGGGTAAACCCGTGCTTAATCGAAAGGAATTTGCGCCATTCGGCGCTATCAAGACGTCGCCTGCACCCAAAAAGCAGTTTGACTGACGTAAAAGCGTTGGAACACCACTTTGTTTCGTGTGTTGTAAATTGCTTCAGGCACGTTAGGTGTTTATAGTGTTAATGCATGTTGGTATAGTTTTAACAAAACATAGGGCGCAAATGGCTTATTCTCCTTTACAACTGGACACTATCCAGAAAATTGTCCTGGCGGTTGAATGCCTGGAACAACATTGTGCCGACGCCAAACGCCTGCTGGCGCAAGCTGCTCTGGTACAGTGCCGCATCTATCAAATTTCGCGCACTGTTCGTGAAAACGAGAGCCAACCTGTTACCGCTATAAAACCCGCCGCTCTTTCCGGAACAGACGCCTTTAATGCGGCTCTTCACGCGCTGACTGACTGGTACGGCGATCCGCAATACAGCACCAAAGTTGTCAACCGAATTCCGGGAGCGATGGTGCTAGCCAAGGTGGATGAAAGTCGGGTTTTAGATCGAATCAGTGACATTAATCGCAACAAGGCAGCTATAGAATCTCTGATCCCGAGCCTTGGCAACCGAGACGACCGTTTCGAACTGCTGCACAGGCATTTTCCCTGGCTGATTCTGGCCCAACTTACCCGCCGTCTGCAGGTTTTGCCCTGCTCTCCCCCACTGCAGTCCTGCACCTTTACCTGGGGCATAAAAACAGAAATTAAAAAGATGACTGTGGATCAGGTATGCGAGAGGCTGGAATCATTTCGGCAGCGCCCGCGCTCGACGATTGATGACGTCCCCTGGGACATCAAGATTGACCGAGAAATCATGTCTATTCGCTCATTACCGGCATCCGCACAACTGCGGTCGCGCCGAGTACTTCGTGTTCGCCCCTTGGCGAACCTCCGCTATCACGGGATTGACGATGAACCGGCAGAAACCTACATGCGCGAAGCCCACACGCCTATCCTGATCCTGAATCCCAGCCGGCCGGTCAAGCTGGGGACTTTGAAAAACTACGATGTGCAAACGCGAAGCGGTCGCCAGCGGCTCAAAGACCGCGGGCACTATGAGAAAGTGAGTGATTTGTTACCCATTTACCTGCAGTCGTAAACCTGCACCGCGACGGCCCCTTAAACAGCGGCCGTCGCGGTGCAGGTTTACGATTCAGCTTTGTTGTTTTCTGCAATTTCTTCCAGGCTGATAAACTCACATTCTTTGCCAGCAATAAAACCGTTGGCGGAGTCCACCAGAATGTTGTCATCGCTCATGAAACGACGGCCCAGAAGCACCGGGTAAGAAAATTTTGCGCGGTCAGCCAGTGAAAATTGGGTTGTGTGCATTTCGCCCGACACGCAAAAGTCCATGTTTACCACATAGCGCCGCTGCGAAGGCGCACCCTTGCGTTTGATCAACACAGTCCGCTCCACCGGCATTTCAAATTCCAGTACTACTTCGTCATGGCTTATTTTCCCTTCGCTGGGCTGGTCTTCGTGGTCGCCCAAGGGCAACTGAAAGCTAACCCAACGTTCATCGCCTTTGTCGAACTCCTCAACATTGACCGCGTGCAGCGATGACGTCTTGGCACCCGTATCCAGCCTCGCCTTTAGCCTCACTCCGGTGTCTTGCATGACCACCCATTCCACAAACCCAAGCGTTTCAGCAGGGCGTTTACCGCTCTCATCGTCTTTGTCTTGGGCGCTGACTAAGGGCGAGCACATAAGCGCGGCGACAAATGCAGTGGCAATTAATGAACGTGCATGGGTCATATGGGGTCCTGTTTTACGAAAAATGGCTTGTGGATAAAATGACGGTTCCCAAGATAACCTCCGACAAAGAATGACAAAAGCATCAGCCCATGGTTTTACGGCGATGTAATTGACCGGTAATCAGGGCGATGAACAGCCCTGTTCCCTGCCCGCCAAGTTGCGGAGCTGGCGCCTCGGGAGTATCCTTGGCCGTCTTTGTATAACCTCGATTCGAGTGCCGTTTGAGAAACCTCACACCCGTTGTCTTTATCATCAGCGTCATGTTTATACTTTTGAGTATTTTCATGATCTTACCGCCACTTATTCTGATGGGTTCTGACGCTCCTAACAGTGCTGCGTTTATGGAATCGGCGGGCATTGTGTGCGTACTGGGGCTGCTGGGTATACTGGCGACCTATCGCCAGTCCAGAGACTTGAAACCGCGTTTTATGTTCGTACTTACCGTGTCGAGCTGGTTCTTTATCGCCATGTTTTCGTCGCTGCCTTTTTACCTGAGCGATAACAACATATCGGCGGCTAACGCTTTTTTTGAAGGTACCTCGGGCATCACCACCACCGGTGCAACGGTATTCAGCGGCCTGGACTCTATGGACCGTGATCTACTGCTTTGGCGTTCTATTCTGCAATGGATTGGTGGTATTGGCATTATCGGTATGTTCGTTGCTGTACTGCCGTTTCTGCGGGTGGGCGGCATGCGCCTGTTTGCGACCGAATCGTCAGAGTGGACCGACAAAGCTCTGCCCCGGATGAAAACCCTGAGCCGTGGATTATTAGGGGTTTATTTACTGTTCTCTGTAGCCGCGGTAATGACTTACTGGGCATCAGGCATGACCTTATTTGATGCTTTTAACCACGGTCTGACGAGCATCTCTACCGGCGGCTTTTCTACTTCGGATTTGTCTATGGGCAAATTCAACGACCTAATTCTGTTGGAATCTACGTTTTTCATGATTTTAGGCAGTGTGCCATTCTTTCTGTTCGTGCGGGAATTGCACGGCCAGCGCGGCGTGTTGTTCCGTGACCAACAGGTGCGGCTATTTCTGACTATCCTGCTGATTGTGCCCGCGCTGCTAACGTTGTATCGCTGGGCGGTATCTGCCGTTCCCTTCGATCCAGTTAGCAATTACATATCCACATTGTTTAACGTTACTTCTGTGGTCACCACCACCGGTTACGCGTCGGAAGACTACTCCGCATGGGGCCCGTTGGCCTTTGTGGTGTTTTTCTTTTTGATGTTTGTGGGCGGTTGCTCCGGCTCCACGTCTGGTGGCATGAAGATATTCCGCTTTCAATTGTCAGTGATTGTTCTGCGTGAGAACCTGATGCGCCTGCTTCATCCCCGGGCGGTGTTAACCCGCAATTACAACGGTCGCGCCGTCAGCGACGAAATTATTACTTCGATGATCGCCTACACCTTCATTTTCCTGCTGTGCCTGCTGGTTTTGACGGTGTCGTTGGCCGCTTTGCAGCTGGATTTCATCACTTCTTTGTCCGGTGCGCTGACGGCTCTGACCAACGTTGGCCCGGGCTTGGGTGACATCATAGGCCCTGCCGGAAATTTTGGGCCGCTGCCAGATGCCGCCAAGTGGATGTTGGGCGTAGGTATGCTGATGGGACGGCTGGAAATATTGAGCGTGGTAGTGGTGCTTTCGCCGGCTTTCTGGCGCAGTTAAACTGGCCGCGCCCAAGCGCGGCGGTTCCGTTCTTTCCAGTCAATTCCTGCCAAGTTCTAGTCAAACTATAGCAATATTATCAAGTACTTATGTTAGCTGTGCTCCTAGCGTTCAGCGCGCTCGTTACCGGGTTAGCGTACATGTCCAGCAGATAGGGCCGCGCTGATTCTTCACAAGCATTTAGACGTTTTTGCAGCTCGTTCTCAGCCGCTTCCAAAGCCTGGGGCGTGCAGCTTGCCGCTGCTGCCAGCGACGCAAACAGTCCGGCCTCTACCGGCCCCCTGCCCGCAGCAGCTTCACGCATCTGATACGCCACCAGATTGGATGGGTGCAAGTGGTAATGGCTGTGAATTTCCCGGTCAATCCGCGCCGCCAACGCTTTTGGGTCAGCCTCTGCATCCTCAATGGGTGCGCCGAAGTGCACGTGTACGTGGCCTTTAAAACCGGTTAGTCCACGCATAATCTGGCTGGTATCTTCGCCTTCTGCTTTCAGGTAGGCACCGGTGCGGGCCCGGGTTTCCAGCTCATTGGCTTTATCCAGATCACAGGGATCAAATTCGTAGGCAATCGAAACCGGCACAATACTCAACCGGTTCATCGCCGTTTGGAAGTCCAGTCCCAATTTTTTCGGGCTCATGTGGAACATCTTCACAATAGCCGGGTCTGTGCGGTCTATACCGTTTTTTGCCCGGCCTTCCCGTTGCGCAATCCAAACGCCGTTGTGGGTCTCGATGCTGTGATTGATAAAACCGGACAGCATAAGGTAGGCGTCGCGTATTTCCCTTGGGCTGGTCATGCTACGCCGCACCACAAAGCTCTTGTTCAATCGCATCATTTCGGCAAATACGCGATTTTCAAGCAAATTATCGCCAATAGCGATGCGAGTGGTTTTTAACCCTTGGTTGTACAACAAGAAATTCACAATCATTGGGTCAAACACAATGTCGCGGTGATTACAGATGAACAGGTGAGTAGATTCCTGTTCTAAATTCTGCAACCCACTCTGGGTAACCCGGGTGGTGGTTTTTCCAACCAGTTCGCCAACATAGTCCGACAAAGACGCTTGCAGATCGTCAATACGAGTGAAACCACCAAAACGGCGGCGCAACCAGTAACTCACAATCCCCCGCAGCATCGCCGGCGCCCAGCGTGCAGCTCCAGGCGATTTGATGCGGCCAATCAAGTTCAGAAATTCCCGATCGTGCACTAATCGTTGTATTACGGCGGAAGTCTCCTCGTCCGAGTAAGGACGGATGGCATCAAATTTCTGCATTAATAGTAAAACCTTGTGTTAGTCGAAAGCCGCGAGCCTCGGTAAGAATCACGCTTTTGCAGAGGCAATAAATTTTTGGCGCTATTGTATCGTTTTAAAAGCCGATTTTCCTTAACCGTTAATAAAGCGGTACGAATTTCCGCTGCTTCTTTGCTCTTAAATGACGACGCTGACGTAATGAAACCTGGTACAGGCACGTATCAACAATCCTACGGGGCAAAACACCCACCCTAAAATCTGCTATGATTCTGTCGCAGAAATCCACGGTGTCGCTCTGTCGGCGCTGCTCCATTCAGGCGGCTTGCGAGTAAACCGGCTTATTATGTACTCCCATCAAGACTTCGAACAGCTCTCAAGCGAACGGCCCACAGCCGTGCAGACTCCGGAACAGGTGCTGCATGAAGTGTTTGGCTATGACAGCTTCCGCCCGTTACAGGAGGACATTGTAAAAGAGCTGTGCGCCGGTGGCGATGCGCTGGTGCTTATGCCCACGGGCGGCGGTAAATCCCTGTGTTATCAGGTTCCGGCCCTGGTACGCCCGGGCACCGGTATTGTGGTGTCGCCGTTAATAGCGTTGATGCAAGACCAAGTAAATGCCCTGAACGAATTGGGAGTTCGAGCCGCCTTTTTGAATTCCACCATGGACTTCGAACAAGCCCGGGCGACCGAATATGCTCTGATGTCGGGTGAGCTAGATTTGCTGTATTGCGCCCCGGAGCGGCTGATTCAGCCCCGCACTATAGAGCTGTTACACAATACCTCCATCGCTCTGTTTGCAATCGACGAAGCTCATTGTGTTTCACAGTGGGGTCACGACTTCCGTTCGGATTACTTGCAGCTGAGCATGCTGGCGCAAACTTTTCCCGACATACCTCGTATAGCTTTGACGGCCACTGCCGATGAGCGCACCCGCAAAGAGATTGCCGAACGCCTGTCGTTAACTCAGGCCCGGCATTTTATTAGCGGTTTTGATCGCCCTAATATTCAGTACAGAATTACGCCAAAAATTAATGCTAACAAACAGTTACTCGACTTTATTAAAACCGAACATGAAGTCGATTGCGGCATCGTTTACTGTCTTTCCCGTAAAAAAGTAGACGCCACCGCAAAGCTATTGCAAAGCAAAGGTTACAACGCTCTGCCCTATCACGCTGGCTTGGCCGCGGATGAGCGAGCATCAAACCAGAACCGTTTCCTGCGTGAAGACAGCATTATTATTGTGGCTACCATCGCGTTTGGTATGGGCATAGACAAACCGGATGTGCGCTTTGTCGCCCACCTGGACTTGCCAAAAAGCCTGGAAGCTTATTATCAGGAAACCGGCCGTGCTGGCCGCGACGGTAAACCTTCCACCGCATGGATGGTTTACGGCCTGCAGGATGTGATCAAACTGCGGCAAATGCTGGAAACATCCCAGGGTAACGATCATTTCAAACGGGTTGAGCGGCAAAAGCTTGACGCCATGCTGGGCCTTTGTGAGGTTACCGGTTGCAGGCGCAAGGTACTGCTGAACTACTTCGGCGACGAACTGGACCAACCCTGCGGTAATTGCGATACCTGCCTGACGCCGCCGGAGACCTGGGATGGCACCGTTGCCGTACAAAAAGCTCTGTCTTGCGTATTTCGCACCGGTCAGCGTTTTGGTGTGACCTACCTGATTGATGTGCTGCGTGGGTCTGAAAACGATCGCCTTGTTCAAATGGGTCACCAGCAGGTATCCACTTACGGAATCGGCAAAGACTTAACCGCCAACGAGTGGAAATCGGTGTTTCGCCAACTCGTGGCAAACGGCTATCTGAGAGCAGATCCAGACGGTTACGGTGCGTTGCAACTGACTGAACTGTGCCGCCCCCTGTTGAAAGGCAACGCCAGCGTTCAATTACGTAAAGACCCGGAGCCGCCAAAAAGCACAGCGAAAGGCAGCTCACGCTCCGCTGCATCGGTGCGGGAGCAGATTACCGATCACGACGGTTGGGAAGCGCTGCGCGCATGCCGTAAACAGTTGGCCGATAAGCAGGGCGTGCCGCCCTACGTTATTTTTCACGACACCACGCTGTTCGACATGCTGGAGCGCAGGCCTTCCACCTTGGGCGAGCTTGCCGAAGTTAGTGGCGTAGGTGCTGCCAAGCTGGAGAAATACGGGGATCTTTTCTTGCAGACGCTGAACAGCATGCGCGCCTGAACGGAACGTCATGCCTGCTTTTTCCGCTTCTGTTAGACTCAATCGTCTTTTACTCTCTGGAAGCGCGTGTTTTCACCGCGCCACCAACTGACTGAACGCCCAGGGGAGCCGCTGTTTATGGCCCACGAAGAACTGCATTTAAACCTTCGCAACCTGACGCTGGATGATTACAACCAGCTGCAGATACTGATGGATCGGGTTTACCACGATATCGGTGGCTCCTGGCCCCGCGATACCATCAAAGCTCTGGTAGAACAGTTTCCGGACGGTCAGATCTGCATTGAAGAAAGTGGCGAACTGGTGGCCGTGGCGCTGACGGTAAGCGTGCAATACGAAAGGTTCAGTAATCCGCACACCTATGATGACCTGATCATGCGTGACGAAAAACTCCGACACGACGCAAAAGGCGATTCGCTGTACGGGCTGGATATTTTTATTCACCCGGAATATCGCGGCTACCGCTTGGGCCGCCGGCTTTATGAAGCCCGCAAAGAGCTTTGCCGCTCCATGAACCTGCGCGCCATTCTGGCTGGTGGGCGCATCCCGTATTATCACAAGTACAAAGACCACTGCACGCCGGCCGAGTACATCGAGCGGGTGAGCCGTAAAGATATTTACGACCCGATTCTGAGCTTTCAGTTGTCTAACGAGTTTCAGGTCACCCGGTTGTTGCACAAATATTTACCGGAAGATGAGAAATCTCTGGGCTATGCCACCCTATTGGAATGGCGGAACATTCTGTATGTTCCCCCCTCATCTGTGCTGAACACGCGTAAAACTCAGGTTCGCATGGGCGCCGTACAGTGGCAGATGCGTGAGTTCGCATCGGTTGAGGAAGTGCTAACACAGGTTGAGTATTTTGTTGACGCGCTGTCGGATTACAAAAGTGACTTCGCCTTGTTTCCAGAGTTTTTTAACGCGCCTTTGATGGGCCTGACTGATCAGGTTGATCAAACCCGCGCAGTGCGTTTCCTTGCTGGGTTCACAGAACAGTTCCGTAATGAAATGTCTGACATGGCAGTCAGTTACAACATCAACATAATCACCGGTTCAATGCCGCTGATTGAAAATGACCGGGTTTATAACGTCTCTTACCTGTGCCACCGCGATGGCCGTGTAGACGAACAGCGTAAAATTCACATCACCCCACACGAACGCCGTGACTGGGTGATTGAAGGCGGAGACGAGTTCAAAGTATTTGAAACAGACGCCGGCCGCGTCGCTATTATGATTTGCTACGACATTGAGTTCCCGGAGCTGGGGCGCATGGCAGCCGAGCAGGAAGTAGACATTATTTGCGTGCCATTCTGGACCGATACAAAAAACGGTTATCTGCGGGTACGCCATTGCGCCCAGGCGCGCGCTATTGAAAACGAATGCTATGTGGTCATTACCGGCAGCGTTGGCAACCTGCCAAAGGTAGAGAACCTGGATATCCAGTACGCGCAGTCTTCAGTATTCTCGCCCTCAGACTTTGGATTTCCCCATGACGCGGTGATGGCAGAAACCACTCCGAACACCGAAATGATCATGTTCTCAGATATGGATCTGTCAAAACTGACGCTGGTGCGTAATGAAGGCTCGGTGACCAACCTGAAAGATCGCCGGGTTGATCTCTATCAGCTAAAAACAAAACCATTCTAAGAGTGGGTTGAAAAACCGGTCGAACCTTGTACTTTAGGGAGTGAGCAACAAGGTTCGTCAAAAGCTGACATGACGGCAGGAATCTTTACTGATGAATGAGGCATTGCCCGATTTACGCGCCCGCTTCCATTTTCGGCGCGGGTTGTTTCGTAAGGAACGTGTGGATGTTCCAGTGTTTGAGTTGGACACTTACGGTTGCGTATTGAAAAGTGACAAGGTGTTTGCTGATCCGGATGCGCAAAAAAATCCCCATCTGACAGACCGCTTACATCGCATTCGCAGTGTGTTAACCAGAAAGCAGTCTATTCGGTCCCGCCGCTCATCAGGACCCGGCGCATCGTTACAGAAGTCGGCCTGAACCAGCTCTGTCGAGATTCTTAGCTATTCAGTTGTTCCATTCACCGCAAATGTATTGCCCCAACCCGCCTGAGGACACCATCATGGCCAAAAAAGAAAAGCCAAAAAACGTCGAGAAAATTGAAAAAAAAGTGAACAAAAAGTTCGCTAAAACCACATCGCACATTGAAAGTCTGTTTAATGATGCTCTGAAGCAGTTCGACAATCTGCAATCCCAGATAAAAGAGCCTGTGCACAAGCTGCGTAAAGACATTGACCAGTTGCGCGATCGCGAAATGAAGCGCTTTAACGACGAATTTGAGCGTCGGCTTCAGGAGTTTCAAGAAATGCAGAACAGCCTGCTGGAACGATTGGGCATTGGACGCGCCGATGAAGACAAGCCGGACAACAAGAAACCAGCGTTGCCGACTCCTGCAGCACCCAAGAAGAAAAAGGCAAAGTCTGGGTCTGATGTAGCCCCGGAATCCGCGCCATCAAAATCAAAAACGCCAAAATCTAAAGCACCGAAAAAAACCAAGGCCAAAGCCAAACCCGAGGCCGCACCTGAACCTGCTTCTACACCTGCATCTGCTAAAGCACTGGCAAAGGCGCCTGCTAAAGCTCCAGCGAAAACCAAGGCAAAAACAACTCAACTGGCAGATCCCTCCGACCTGACCCGAGTCAAAGGCATTGGCCCCGCTACCCAGAAAAAAATGAAAGAAGCCGGGTTGAACACTATCGGCCAGATTGCCTATCCCAGCGTCGAAGACCAGGAAAAGCTAAAAGCGTTTGCCAGCATAAAAGACTTTGACCAGCTGGCGGCTGAAGCCAAGAAAATCGTTTAATGAAAAAGCCTGATCAGCCTGTATTACAGGACATTGTCCTGATTGGCGGCGGGCACAGCCACGTCGGGGTTCTGCGGCAGTTCGCCATGAATCCCGTACCTGGCGTGCGTTTAACGTTGATTTGCCGCGACACTGACACACCCTATTCTGGCATGCTGCCTGGTTACATTGCCGGCCACTATAGCCATGACGACGTCCATATCGATTTAAGCCGACTGGCCGAGTTTGCCGGCGCACGCTTTTATAGGGACGAAGCCATCGGCCTGGATGCTGCTGCCCAACGGGTTATGTGCCGAGACCGCCCGCCCGTCAGCTACGATTTGCTCTCGATCAACATCGGCTCGTCACCACGCACCGCCGATGTGAAAGGCGCCGCCCAACACGCAGTGCCAGTGAAACCTATCAACCGTTTTAATCGGCACTGGCTGGACTTGCTTGACCGCATAAAACAACACCAGGGCCCTTTCACGCTGGCTGTGGTAGGCGCCGGCGCTGGCGGCGTTGAAATGGCGCTGGCCATGCAATACCGCTTGCAGAACGAGCTACGCAAGCTTGCCAGCCAGTCGGTAGAGCTCCATGTGCACATAATGGATGCCGCTGACACCATATTGCCCACCCACAGCCCAAAAGTACGTGCAGTGTTTGAACGCACCCTGGCCGAGCGGGGTGTGGCTGCTCATTTGGGTGCGGCAGTCACCGAAGTAACCGCCCGGACCCTACAAATTGAAGGCGAAAAATCCCCCTTAATGGCGGACGAAGTACTCTGGGTAACCCGTGCCGGCGGCCCGAAATGGCTTGCCGAAACCGGGCTGGCGTTGGATGACGGTTTGTTTATTCGGGTTCGCGATACGCTTCAGGTTGAAAACGACGATCGGATTTTTGCGGTTGGCGATATCGCCAACATGATTCACCACCCACGGGAAAAAGCCGGGGTATTTGCCGTACGCCAGGGTAAACCGCTGGCGGACAATCTGCGCCGGATAGCCCTTGGCAAAACGCCGTTGAACTATCACCCTCAGAAAAAATGGCTGGCGTTGATTTCCACCGGTGACCGCTACGCGGTGGCCTCGCGGGGAAAACTGAGCGTATCCGGCGCGTTGGTGTGGCACTGGAAAGACCAGATCGACCGTCGCTTTATGAAGAAATTCAAAGAGCTGCCGGCCATGCCCAATAAGCTGGTTAAACCGAATACCGACGCTGCACGCTCCACCGAAGACGCTGCCCAGGCGCTGTCTTTGGCCACCATGCGCTGCGGAGGTTGCGGCGCTAAGGTCGGTAGCACGGTATTGTCCCGCGCGCTGTCGAAGCTGCAACCGGTAAACCGCGATGATGTAATTGTTGGCCTTCACGCTCCGGATGACGCAGCCGTATTGCGCATGCCTCCGGGCAAAGCCATTGTGCAAACGGTGGACTTCTTTCGTGCCTTTATTGATGACCCCTACCTGTTTGGCCAGATTGCCGCCAATCACAGCTTGGGGGATATTTTTGCCATGGGTGCAACGCCGCAAAGCGCTACGGCTATCGCCACCGTGCCCTATGGCATCGAAAGCAAAGTGGAAGAGCAAATCTACCAGATGATGGCAGGCGCTGTGTCGGTGTTGAATAACGCCGATTGTGCTCTGGTGGGCGGGCATACCGGCGAAGGCCAGGAACTGGCTCTGGGGTTTGCGGTGAACGGCTTGATTGATCCAGATGTGCTGATGAGCAAGGGCGGAATGCAACCCGGTGACACCATTATTCTCACCAAGCCCATAGGCACCGGTACTCTGCTGGCCGCACATGCGCAGCTTATTGCCAAAGGCCGTTGGATTGACGCAGCCCTGCGCTGCATGGTTCAGTCCAGTGCCAGCGCTGCCGAGTGTTTTCAGCAACACGGCGCGACAGCTTGCACCGACGTTACCGGCTTTGGTCTGCTTGGGCACCTGGCAGAAATGCTACGTTCCTCAAGTTGCGCTGTGGAGCTAAATCTTGGCGCTATACCGCTACTGGACGGCGCTTTAGAAACCAGTAGCCAAGGCATTCTAAGCTCGCTTCATGCGGCCAACAGCAGCGCAGCCAGCCGTATTGAGCAGGTCGGCCAGTGGAAAAATCATCCGGTTTATCCGCTGCTGTTTGACCCGCAAACCGCAGGAGGTTTGCTGGCAAGCGTGCCTGCGAACAATGTTGAAGATTGTTTAATGGCATTACGTCAGTGTGGTTATGCTCACGCCGCGATTGTCGGCGTCGTCAAAGAAGGTGCAGAATCGGTTGGAGAAAGACCCACAAGCGGCGGTGAAAATGTCGCCAACACCGACATAACCCTAGTGGATCAGTCGGCCTGAAACACCATCCTGAACAGCGGTTGATCGGCCAGCGGCGTCATGCCTTTTTGCAAGTCTACGCGCCAATTCATAGCGTCGCCGGTGGTACAAAAAGGCGCGGAAAATTCGGCGTAATAGTCATTGCCGTTGCGCACCAGCGGCACCGGGTATTCGCCCATGTACATAGACTCGCCGCGCAACACCACTAACAGCGGCTGAGGCGCCCCCGGGGCAACAATATCGAGGCGGTAATTGGTCTCGGTGTCGTTATTCGTGGTGATGTCAGACAGGCTTACCCGCCAGTTTTGGCCCTGTTGTTGCCAGTCACATTCGCTCTGCTGAAGGTTACAGATGCTGGTTTGCTGCCCGGTCTTTTCGCTATTCGAGCTATCCAGCCAGCGCAGCGCCAGAACAGCGACGGCAATCAATACGATAATCAGCCCTATTTTCAAACCCGAAACCTTTATCCCACGTATCATTGGCACACCTTGCTGAGGAAATCGGCATTATGGACAGTTCTGCCGCTCATTCAAAGGTTTCTAAAGCGACCGAAGTCATGACAAAATGATCGCTTGCTATTGTTCAGCCAGTGTTTACCTATTTGAAAACAGACCATCGTTTACTTTTTTTAAAACAGCCCAGTGTTTACTTTTTTTTAAAACAGGATAGTGCCGTGCAACCGGAAATTTCCGTAAAAAATCTCAACAAATCCTACGAAAGCGGCTTTCAGGCCCTGAAAGACATTAACCTCGACATTAGCCGCGGCGAAATATTTGCCCTACTGGGCCCCAACGGCGCGGGAAAAACCACGCTGATCAGCATTATCTGCGGTCTGGTGAATATGTCGTCGGGTCAGGTTCTGGCGGCGGGTAACGATATCATTCGCGACTACCGCAAGGCTCGGCAAGCCATCGGTCTGGTGCCGCAAGAACTCGCTACCGATTCGTTTGAAACCGTTTGGGCCGCTGTCTCCTTCAGCCGAGGATTATTCGGTAAGCCGGCAAATCCGGCTCACATTGAAAAAATATTGAAGGCATTGTCGCTGTGGGACAAACGCAACAACCACATAATGACGTTGTCTGGCGGCATGAAGCGCCGAGTGATGATTGCCAAAGCTCTGTCTCACGAGCCACGTATTCTGTTTCTGGACGAACCCACCGCCGGTGTCGACGTAGAACTGCGCCGGGACATGTGGGCGCTGGTGCGGCAACTGCGGGAAAGTGGCGTCACCATCATTCTGACCACCCACTACATCGAAGAAGCCGAAGAAATGGCGGATCGTATCGGGGTTATCCGCCAGGGTGAAATTATACTGGTGGAAGACAAAAACCGGCTTATGAGCAAGTTGGGGAAAAAAGAACTGCGCCTGCAATTGCAGAACAAACTCGAGTTTTTACCCCCCGAATTGGCTGCGGAATCCCTGGAGCTGTCAGAGTCCGGCCAGGAACTGATTTACACCTTCACCCAACACGAGCAGACCGGTATTGCCCAACTGCTGAGAACCCTGGGCGACCTTGGCATTGAATACCGCGACTTAAGAACTCGGGAAACCTCCCTCGAAGATATATTTGTTGGGCTGGTGCGTGAATGAACACCCTACGGAGAACGGCATGAATTTTTACGGCGTAAGCGCCATCTATAAATTTGAAATGGCTCGCATGCAGCGAACCCTGATGCAAAGCATACTCTCGCCGGTGATTTCCACGTGCTTGTATTTCGTGGTTTTCGGTTCGGCCATAGGCGCTCGCATGGGCGATATTGGCGATGTGCCTTATGGCGCATTTATCATCCCCGGGTTAGTCATGCTGTCACTGCTGATGAACAGCATTTCCAACGCATCTTTCGGCATTTACATGCCAAAATTTTCGGGCACCGTCTACGAGGTGCTGTCGGCGCCTATATCCTATATCGAGGTGGTACTGGGTTACGTGGGTGCTGCGGCCACAAAATCGGTGATACTGGGGTTGATCATCCTGGCTACCTCTAAGTTTTTTGTCGATTACAGCATTTTGCACCCGTTCTGGATGGTGTCTTTTCTGGTGCTCACCTCCGTCACCTTCAGCCTGTTCGGCTTTATTATTGGCATTTGGGCTGACAATTTCGAAAAGCTACAAGTTGTACCGATGATGATTGTGACTCCACTGACATTTTTAGGCGGCACATTTTATTCCATCGACATGCTGCCAGAGGTCTGGCAAACCATCAGCCTGTTCAATCCCGTGGTGTACCTGATCAGTGGATTTCGCTGGGCATTTTTCGGCGTGTCTGACGTCCACATTGGCGTTAGCCTACTTATGACGCTGGGTTTTCTGACCGCCTGCTTAGTGACCATTAGTTGGATTTTCAAAACCGGATACAGACTGCGCCCATGAACCTGGTCGCGTTAAAACCAAGACTTATCGCTTTGAGTGTATCGCTGCTAATGGTGGCGTGCACCACGGGCGCTCAAGCCCTGGAGTCCCAGCTGTTGCCGGCGCAAGCAGCATGCTTTTTGAGTAATGAACAGAGCATTGCCGTTAGCCTGGAGTGGGCCGAAACAACAGAACAGCGGCGCATCGGCTTGATGGGGAGGGAAACCCTGGAAGAACGCAGCGGTATGCTGTTTAACTACGGCAGCCTTCAGCCTGCTGAGAACAGCTTCTGGATGCGCAACACACTAATCGCGCTAGACATTGCTTATGTAAACGAGCAAGGAACGATTATGGCCATTAATCGGATGGAGCCGTGCGAATCTGTAGCAGCGTTCAACTGCCCAACCTACCCTGCGGGCGCCGAATTTGTTCAGGCCGTAGAGATGAACGCCGGTTTTTTTAGCCGTTATCAGTTAACTCTGGGCGATCGCTTACAGACAGACCCGGCGCTTTGTCCCAATAAATCCTAGCGATCCTGCCAGTTGGCCGGCCGCTTCGCCAGAAACGCACAAATGCCCTCTTCCGCATCCTCAGCTTCCAGATTCTTCGCCATAACCTGCGAGGTGTAGGCATAAGCCTCGTGCAGGGGCATTTCCAGCTGACGATAAAACGCCTGTTTGCCGATTTTTAAAGTATGGCCAGATTTACTGGCGATTGTACCCGCCAACTGCGCAACCGCATTACCCAGTTCGCTGTCGGCAACCACCCGATTCACCAGCCCGATCTGCTCTGCCCGGGCAGCACTGATCATCTCGCCGGTGAGCAACATTTCCATAGCGTGTTTTGGTGATACGTTGCGGGACAGCGCCACCATCGGCGTGGAACAGAACAAACCTATATTCACCCCGGGCGTTGCGAAACGCGCCGTCTCACCGGCAACCGCCAGATCACAACTGGCCACCAGCTGGCAGCCGGCCGCGGTGGCTACGCCATCAACTCGGGCAATCATCGGTTTCGGCAAATTCACAATCTGCTGCATCACCGTGCTGCACAGTTCAAACAGCGACAACATAAACGGCGTACTGCCGAGCTGACCCTGCACCTCTTTCAAATCGTGACCGGCACAAAACACTTTGCCACTGGCGGCCAAAACTACAACCCGCGTGGCGGCGTCATCGGCCAATACCACCAACTGATCATGCAACGCTTGCAGCATCGCCATCGACAAACTGTTACGACCGGCTGGATTATTCAAGGTCAGCGTGGTTACGCCGTCCGAATTATCGACTAATAGCAGGGAATCCGATTCAGACGTCATGATGCTATCCTCTTATTTACAATTTTTATTCAGAACGTTATGTTGCGCCTTCAAGTATTGAATAGCCTGACAATCATGTCGACGCGACATTCGCAGCATGACGGAAAATTCATGCGCCAGAGCTTGAGATTCTCTTGCTTGACCGACAACCTACTCTGAATCATCAAAAATACACAGTGACTGAAAACCTGACGGGGATATACCCATGAACAAATCCAATATTCTGAAAGCCGTAGTCGGGCTGGCGATCATCATCGGGGGTGTGCTGGTGATACTGGAAGACAATCCACAGCCGCCCACGGGAGACATCAACCGGATTGAGCCCTTGCCGGAGCAGTAACCCGGAACGGTGCTTGTGAATATTTTATAGTTCCGAAGCTGAATCACTATGGTTTGGCCGTACCTTGCGCTGCAAGCCCAGCAAAAAGTTTCGAAGAATCTGGTCTTTGCACTCCCGGTAATTCTTATTACCTGGCTTGCGGAAAAGCGCACTTAATTCATGGTTACTTAATTGAAACTCTACCAACTGAAAAATAGCTAGAATATCGTCAGCCTTTAAATTTAAAGCAATTCGCAGCTTCTGGAATACAATGTTATTATTCAGCTGTTTTTCTGGCTCTGGTTGCTCACCATCGCGTTTGCCACGCTTATAGATAATGAAGCCATTAAGAAAAACGGCTAGAGCTGCGTCATTTAGCTTGAGAAAAGTATCGTCCTCGTCTTTTTTCAGCCAGGCAGAAACTTGCTCTTCGGTTACGGTAAAATCGGCCAAAGCAAAGATTTCAATCATTGTACTGTCGTTTAAATCAAAGATATAACGTACACGGCGTAAAACATCATTATTGGTCAAAATGTAATCCCTAGTCTTAGGTGAATCCAGCTCAGTCAAAACAGTCTTTTAGAAGACTTTATTTTACCATAATTGCAACTTCTGGCCCGAACCGATTGTCACCTCTTTCACGATTTTCTAATGTTCATTAATCTCAACCTTTCCTGTGGCGGCAGATTAAATTCGATGACCGATTCTCAGCCAGAAGACGTGATGCAAAGCGTCGAAAAGGTGATTCAGGACCCCCTTCGATTCAAGCTGAAACTTGACATCGGCGAGGATGCTTACACGTCGCTAAAGCTCAAGAAGCACTTCCTCGACAGTGTCGATGCAGCTACCGGCGCAACAACGGGCGTCGCCGTTGCCCATTCGTCGTTGGTCGCTTCAACCTTTTTTACTCAATCGGGGCTTCTGGGCGTGTTGGGTATTGGCACTGCCGCCACACCGGTTGGTTGGGCCATAGCCGCAGGTGTCGCTGGTGCAGGGCTGAGCATTGTCATCGGCAAATATTTTGTTCGTGGATCGTCAGGCCGAGTAAAATCGATTCCGGATTTTATCAATACGCCTCTGGATATTTTAGCCACTGGCCTTTTCGACATGATCGCCATGCTGGGGGTAAAATTGGCCGCCATGGATGGCAATGTGAATCACCAAGAGCGAGAGTTTATTAAGTCCTATTTTGTAAC
The DNA here is from genome assembly GCF_002563815.1 of Marinobacter sp. LV10R520-4. NCBI lineage: Bacteria > Pseudomonadati > Pseudomonadota > Gammaproteobacteria > Pseudomonadales > Marinobacteraceae > Marinobacter > Marinobacter sp. LV10R520-4. Next base: position 3,862,954 of record NZ_PDJM01000001.1, read on the forward strand.
CCAGTGGGGCTATGACATAACCTTCGTCGATAAAGGCCTCTCGCTGATCGAGTTACAGGCTGACCAGTACACCGTGAAGGGAATAAGCGAGCAGCTCGCCCGCTTTAAAAAAACCAACCCTGACTGCAACTATAAATCCATGTCTAACGAGATCATCTCGTTTCTTACCGGCGTGGCAGAAGCGGACGGAGCCATTGACGAGCGCGAGGAGATGGCCCTGGAACGTGTCAGCACCATTTTCCTGACCGTAAACTCTTTCTCTACAACTGTATCCGAGGGTGCGAAGGCAGGAATGGAAGGCCTGAATCGTCAACGGCAATCTGCCCTGTCGGGCATAGCGGCTGGAATTCAAGCTTCGAAAAAAAGTTTTGGTTCTTTAGGACAAAAATCGAGGACCGTATTTTCCCGGCTTGGGCGTAAAAAAAATACCAGCGCGCCTAAGGTTCCTCCACAGGAGTAGCCGCGCCCCTAAGATTCCATACCATAAGAGGCGACGGCACTGGCACTGCACATTCACTCCAACTATTTAATTAAGAGCCTGGCCCGAAAACCAAGACGCGTGATCAATGATCAAAACTATCGGCAAAGCGGTGGTTAACATCCCGATGACCCGCTTCATCAAGCCTGACCACTATAATGACATCGCGCAAAGTCGCATCGGCGGGCAATTGCCAATAGTCAATTGCAATCTGCGGAGCGGGCACGTTTTCCAAACGGCCACTATCCACCTCGGCCAGGTATTCGCTATAGCTGTACACTGCCTCTTCTTCAAAATAGCCCACTAACCGATGAGCTGTGCGGCCCGAAACAACATAGAGAAACAAAAAGCTGGTAAAGAAAACCCCCTGCGCAAGCAAAATCAGCACCCGTTCCAAAAAGCTGGGCTGAGCAATTTGTACAAACGTCATCAGGTGCATGCGTTCGTTTTCAGCCTCTTCCAGCAGCGTGTGGATCCATTCCCGATTGTCTTCCATCCGACGAAGCGAGCGCATGTGCCCCACCATTCCGCCGACCATCCCGGGTACTGCGGCCACGGTTTCCAAAACCACCGCACGGTGACCATAGCGCTTTGCAAAAAAAAGGTCCGCAAAAAACCGCAACAGCCTGGTTAAGCGAAAGGCCACGCGGTCAGAAAAGCCCGACGGAGTGTGGTGTTTACTCAGCGGATCGCTGTTGTGTGTTGCTGCAAAAGACCCCGATGCTTCGTTCATGTCAACGATCTCCAAATTAAGCGTACCAAGACCCAAAAAAAATACTGCCGATGTGGGGAACGTTCGCGTCACTTATAATTACGAGGTTCACCAACCAGTTAGATCACTGTCCCTTGCATACTACTCGAATGTAATCATTTACTTTCTAGACGCTGGTGCTTGCCCCCCTCTGTCAACCTCAACGCGATTACGTCCGTGCTTCTTAGCTCGATAAAGTGCTTTATCGACACGGGCAATCATGGTGTCTGCGTTTTCATCTTGTTGGTGAACAGCGACCCCCAAGCTGGCATTGAGTACCCTTTTTTCAGCAAATTCGTGTTCCGCGATTCGCTTTCTAATCTGCTCGGCTAGAGTCTCGCAACCCTGTAGATCCGTGTCAGGGCAGATGATAAGAAACTCTTCACCGCCCCAGCGCCCGACAATATTGCTTTTACGAATAGATTGATCTTCAAGTTGAGCCTGCACATCATGCACTCCCTTTCCGATGGCGACGCCGACCAGGGCGGCCAGCACCGTATTGGATAAGGATTTTATGTTGGTCGGCGTGTTCAGGCCCCTGTTCTTTAAATCCAGCGCCAAAGCCCAACTAGAAAACCATTGCATAACTGCAAGCGCCCCTAAGTCAGCACCTACATTCCGGCTCGCCGATTGCACACACTGACTTACTCACCCACTCCATGAGGAATCAGCATAACACCAACCGAACGAGCACAGATCTGGCAGCAGCATATCACTGACTGGCAAACTACCGGCGTGGCACACTGGGTTATCCGCCTGGATGACGTGTTCAAACCGCTGAAGAACTTTAAAGCTTCGCTCGTCGGGGCTTTTTTCTGTCTGTGTTTTGTGTCGTTAGGAGAAGAGATCTTTCCCGGTTTTGTGAAAGGAAAAACCGGGACAGGTTTATTTTTAAACACTATCTCTGGTACAACTAAAGCCCAAATTACATCTATAAATCTGACCCGACTTCCGGTTTCCACGCTCCTGTTTCCGGGAATCCCAATGCCTGACTGGCGGAGGTGGCATGAAGTCTCTCTCGAACACAGGATTTGCGCTCTTTGGAGCAGCGCTGATTGCAATCAGCTACGGGCTCGCGCGCTTCGCATTTGGTCTATTTGTACCCCCTATCCGGGCCGAGCTGGGTCTTACGCCTGAAGTAATCGGTATCATCGGCGCGCTGCCGCTTATCAGTTTCCTTCTGGCGACGTTGGTAGCACCGCTCTCCGCCGATCGTCTCGGTGCCCGCAACACAGCCGTCCTGTCGTGTGGTTTCGGCGTCGTCGGTCTGGCGCTTATCAGCCAGGCGTCTAGTGCTTTGTCGCTCGGAGTGGGCGTGTTCGCGTGCGGCATCTGCACGGGTCTTATGATGCCGGCGCTCACGGCTGCCATGCAGGCGATGGTGAGCCGCTCGGTGCACGGCCGTGTCAGTTCAGTCATGAATGCGGGCACCAGCATTGGCGTGGCCGTTGCCGTACCGGTGGTTCTTTTCCTGTCTGGCGCTTGGCGCTCCGCGTACGTGTCCTTTGCCATCCTGGCTGGGATTGGCGTCGTTGCCGCGTGGTACTTTATCCCTTCCGTGTCTCGGGTCATTCCCGCGAACGCTGCGTCGACCACTCCAATCAGCGCCCTGCAGTGGTGGCGTCTGTTCAGGCTTTCGCTGTTTGCATTCGTGATGGGCTTCGTTTCCTCTGCGTACTGGATCTTCGCACCCGATTTACTGGTCACCCTCGGCGGCCTACCGCCTTCTGCAACCGGGTGGCTGTGGCTAGCGGTTGGCATTGCCGGCATCGGAGGTGCTGTGGTAGCCGACCTGGCCGATCGCAACAACCCACCCATTACACACTCACTGATGCTGGTGATGTTATCCGCGAGCTTGGCACTGCTTGCTGCCAGCCCTGATCAGCTGGTGCTCGCGGCATTCTCTGCGCTGGTCTTCGGTCTGGCCTATATGAGCCTGACGGGGCTCTATCTGATGACCGGTATTCGCCTGTTGCCGGGCCGATTGTCGATGGGGCCGGTACTGCCATTCATGGCTGTCTCGCTCGGGCAGGCAACTGGTTCGCCCGTTGTCGGCATGCTGGTGAGCGAATTCGGCTACGCCAATGCGTTTGCCACCTTTTCCGCCATCGGCATCCTGGTAGCAATGTTGTCGCCTCTGTACCCGCGCTACATTGACCATGAGCCCGAGGAGGAGGAACAGGTTGAAGACCAAACCGGTCTTCAGGCAGCTTACAATTACCAGCTCCTGGGCGAAGATGGCGAGCCTCTGGCACCCGTCGCGGATGAGGCCGAGAACCCTTAGCAGACCACAGCGACTTCAGGCGTCTTCTTGACTAACTTATTAGCTCTATCTCCAAAAGATGATTGTAGAAGTGCATTGCATGCGCCTGTTCATACTGTTGCTTGGTCATGCTTCCATAGGCGAAGTGCTCTACCAGCTGGTCATTATAGCCCTTAAACTTAATCATCGACTCCTTGAGCCGCTGATATGCATAGGTAATATCGCCGCTTTCTTTGATCAAAGGAGCCCCTGGAATTGCCTCGCTCAAGTCATGAGTCATTTTTCCTTTTGCAGAAAACGCGGCAAATGCCAGTTTGCCAACTGTATTCTTGAAAAGGGCTGGCTTGTGCTCAGGGAAGGTGGACATCGAGAACTCGACGCTCTGGGCCGAATGAACCAATATTTGATAGATATTCCATTTAGGATTCTACACACCCTAATTTTATGACTCTTCATACAGTTGATACCACTAATGATCCACTGAAAATACCGTAAACCGCTACAGGATGAGTCATGGTTAAGTTTATTGGCATTTTTTGATCGGTCGTCTGGCGCAACTCGTACATGCAGGCTCAATCAATTAGGGAGGAAGTTATGACGATTCGTGTTTCAACGCACGCACTGGGTGCGCTGCTGATACCGATGCTTCTGGCCGGTTGCAATGCCGTTGGCAACTGGAGTCACGGCGGGGTCGCCGCAACAAACACCGCGACACTGGAGCCGGTGCGTGGAGAAATACGAACCGTCGCAATGCTGCAGATTCGCCCCGGCAACGTTGCCGTCAGTGCGGAAGGCCGTGTTTTTTCTACCATCCATCCGATGGACGGTGATCACGACGTCCAGCTCATTGAGGTGACCGGCCCCCACAGCTACCGTGCCTGGCCGTCCACCGAGGTTCAGACGCACAATGGTAACTACCAGGATGCCACGATCGACTCGCCTCTAGGCATCGCACTGGATGGCCAGGGTGGGCTCTGGATTACCGACACCGGCAATCATCTGGGCAAAACCCGAATCTGGGGGTTTACTATCGCCTCCGGTGAATTAATCCAGAAAGTGACCCTGCCAGCAGATGTGGCGCCGAAAGGCAGTTTTATCCAGGATCTGGTGGTTGACCGCAAACGAGGCTTTGCCTATCTGGCGGATATCGCCAATCCCGGCCTGCTGACGGTAAACCTGGCAAGTGGCGACACCTGGCGCTTTCAGGGTCATGCGTCGCTTCAACCTCAACCCAATGCGCCCCTGGTAATCAATGGCGAGGCCATACAGTTTGGCGGCGCACCAGCGAACGTCGGGGCCAACCCCATCACCCTGTCGGATGACCGCAGCACCGTCTACTTTGGCGCCATGAATGGTCTGGACTGGTTTAGCGTGCCAGCCAGACTGTTGCGCAAGCACGCCAGTGCTCAGCAAGTTGCGGATGCGATTGTCCGGGTTGGGCCCAAACCGGTGTCCGACGGTGCCGATACTGACGCTGAAGGCCGCCACTTTTTCACCAACCTGAATCACAACGGCATTGATGCTCTGCTGCCCGGGGGTAGCCTCGAACCCCTGGTACGAGACGAGCGCCTCAGCTGGCCTGACAGTGTCCGTATGGGCCCACAGGGCTGGCTCTATGTTGCGGTCAACCAGCTGCACAAAGCGCCTCCCTTCACCGGTGGTAAAGATCAAGGCAAGCCGCCCTACTCTATCTATAAGGTCTGGGTTGGAAGCGTTGAAGAGTAACACTGCAATCACTCGTGGCTGCTCTTACTCTGGCAGGCCTGCCACGCCTGAATCGATCAGGGTCTGTATGTCATCCGCGGAATAGCCGCAGCCTGCCAGCAAAGCCGCAGTGTCCTGACCGAGAGCCGGGGCGCCTTGCAAAGGTTGCGTTGGCGCGGCTGAAAATCGGGCCGGGGCGCGGGTCTGGCGAATATGGCCAGCCTGCGGGTGGTTATACTCCACCAGTAAGTCATTGGCCTGAACCTGTGGATGGTTCAACACCTCCGTGCGGGTCAGTACCGGCGCGCAGGGCACCGACTCTTCTTCCAGCCGCGCCAGCCACTGCTCTGCCGAGTCTGTCCTGATCACGGACTGGATCAGATCGAGCCGAACGTCGATGTTTTTCTGCCGTAGCTCTGCCGTCAAGAACCTCGGGTCCTCGGCCCATTCCGGCCGATTCACAGCGCGGATCAGCGCCTGCCACTCGCGGTCATTCTGCACCGCAATAGTGATATAGCCGGTAGTGGTCTCGTAGATCAAATCCTGAAAACTGGCAGCGGCCTGCTGTGGCAGTTCGCCTTGCACAAACGTTTGGCTGCCCATGTCAGAACTCCACAGAAACGCGATGATGGCGTCCAGCATGGACAGCCGGACATGTTGACCCTCACCGCTGCGCTCACGGGCAAACAGGGCCGCGGTAATGGCCTGGGCAGCAACAACGCCAGTGAGTTTGTCAGGCAAAATCGTTCTGACCAGTTGCGGACGCCGTTGGTCAGTGCCGGCCTGCACCGTGGCCAGTCCAGACAGGGCCTGGATCAGCGGATCGTAAACCGGCCGTTGGGCGAAGGGGCCGGTGTCACCAAACCCACTGATGGACACCATAATCAGGTTCGGAGCCACCTTACGCAATTCGCCCTCGCCCAGGCCCATTCTGTCGATTACACCGGGACGGAAATTCTGCACAAACACATCAGCGGTAGCCACCAGTTTTAACAGCGCTTCGCGACCCGCTGGCTCTTTCAGGTTGAGCGCGACCGATTTCTTGTTGCGGTTGTTATTGAGAAAAGACGCTGACACATTGCCCTGCCGGTTGGCGGCAGACCGGGTAAAATCGCCACCGGACGGATTCTCGACCTTGATCACCTCGGCGCCTTGGTCCGCCAGCATCATGGTCGCCAGAGGGCCAGACACCATGGCGGTCAGGTCAATAATTCGGATGCCGTTGAGTGGGCCAGTCATATAGGTGCTCCTGTTATTTAGGTACTTCTATCATTTAGGTGCTAAATGCCATCTCTACTGACCCGATGGTACTCGTCGCTGATGATCCATGAGTATTCATATCCGAGCTGATCCAGATTAGCCGATACCCTTTAACCCAATCGCGACCGTATATCGAGGGAGATAAAACGCTTGTTACACACGAGCTTAAACCGTTAATGCTTAGCGATAACCACCGAAACGTTAGAAGGGAAGAAAATTTGTCGTCACAACGTCGTAATTGGAATGTCTGGTTAACCCTGCTGTTCGGCGCTTTAGGGCTTATTCACGTATTCAGTATGTCCGCAAGCGCTGTGGCAGAATTGCCCCACATACTGGCGGCACTAACCGTTCTGATCCCGCTGACGATGTTTGGCGTTGTGTTGCGAAACCCATGGCCAGCGGCATTGGCGCTCGTTTTCCTCGCGGTTATAAACGTAACGCTGACCTGAGGGTTGCTGAGGCCATCAAAAATTGACGCCAGACCAGTGACGGGTTTTTGCAGCGCCGTGGGTTTTATTCGCCTTAGGTAGCGTGGCATACAGAGACGCAATAACGATCAGTGACCCACCGAACCACCCCAGCGGTCCAATGTCTTCACCTAACCACCACACAGCAAAGATAGCTCCAAATGCTGGTTCCGACCCCATCAACAATGAAACTTTAGAGGGGCTGAGTTTTCGAGTCCCGTAATTTTGTACGAAAAAGGCAAATATCGTACAAAATACAACCAGATAAACAACTATTAACCAGAAGTTGCTGGAACTCGGGAGTCGCATCAAAAAGTCGGGCTCAGTGGCCCAAAGTGCTACCAAAGCGCCTGCGGCGACAACGCCAGACTGGATTCCGGTCAAGCTGATGGTTGATATATCTTTGCCGGTGGTCAGTTTCTTGGTGGTGGTGACCATAAAGGCACGTAAAACCGCAGCGACCAGTATCAAGGCGTCGCCCAGGTTAAACGCCATGTCATGGCTAATGGTTAAAAGCCCTACCCCCGTGAAAGAGGCCACGGCGAGGATGAAACTTTCCCGGCGCGGCTTTTGATTGAAGATCAGCCACTCGGTATAAGGCGTGAACAGCACACACAGGCTAATCAGGAGTGCGGCGTTAGCGGCACTGGTATGAAGTACACCGTAGGTCTCAAACACGAAGACGGCCAGCAATATGCAGCCGGTTGGTAGGCCAACGCGCCAATCGCGACCCTTGCCTGCTCTGTACTCCCTGATGAAGAATGGGAGCAGGCAGAAAAAAGTCAGCGAAAATCGAATCGCAACAAATCCCATAACGGAATAAAAAACCAGCGCTTCTTTTGATAGGCCGTAACTGGTTCCCCAAAAGGCTGCAACCAGCAACAGAAGACACTCCGCGACGGGGAAAGCGTTCCCTGGTTTAGCCTTCATCGCGAATACCTCTACCTTGCTGATCGCCTTTTACGCTACCCATGTCTTTCATCGTCTTTACCATCCCTTTTAACAGACTTGTGGCTCAATCAGAGCAAGTATGTTATCCAAATGGCACGACCGACATTAGCCCGTTTTAGTGCAAAGGAGTCTTTCGTTATGAGCATAAATCGAGCAATCGCACTGATGCAGGACATGGCCGTCTTTGTCGCCGTTGTTGAAGCGGGTTCGTTTACCTCTGCCGCCAAAAAGCTCGGCGCGACCACATCCTCTGTGAGCCGGCAGGTTTCACGTCTTGAAGAGTGCCTTCACGTCAAACTGCTGGAACGGACCACTCGGAACCTTCGTCTTAACGCTGCAGGTAAACGAGTTTTCGCGCAATGCCGGATAACTCTAGACTCTGCACGTGATGTGCTGGACGTAGCGGATCAGATTTGTGGCGAGCCTCAAGGGCGGCTGAAAATCGGCGTACCCAAGGCTTATGGTTCCCAAGTATTGAAAACCATCATTCCGTCTTTTCTGAACACGTATTCCAGTGTCGAGATTCAGCTTCTGGTTACCGACAGAACAATGGATCCATTTTACGATGACGTCGATATTCTGGTAACAATCACGGATAAACCGGTTGAGAGCTTAGTTGCCGTTTGTTTGGGTGAGGTACGTTCGGTGCTTTGCGCATCTGAACGTTACATTGCAAAAAGAGGACATCCTGTTCATCCGAGTGAACTGGCTGACCACGACTGCCTCTCACTGGGCGAGTCGGCCCTCGACAACGTCTGGTCTTTCGCCAAAGGGCGCGAGACAGCGAGCGTCACGACCTCGGGTCGCTATATCGCCAACCACACCGAAATTCGCAAAGACGCGGTTTTAAACGGGTTCGGAGTGGGCCTGTTTCCCGACTTTTCGGTAACGGATGAAATTGAAACGGGGGTTATGACTCAGATACTGGCGGATTGGTCGATTGTCGGGAAATACCAAGGGCAGGTAAATCTGCAGTACCCACAATCACGATATATCTCACCGTTGGTCAGAGCATTTGTCAATTTCGCCAAAGAAAATTTAGGGGCCGGAGCAGTTCAGGTTTCGTAACAACGAAACAGGCTAGCGTAATAATGGCCCGGCCAGGCGCTGTTTCTGTGCCCGGACAGCTTCCGTCAGAAAGTCCATCAAGGCATGAATCCTCACGACGCCTCGCAGGTCCGGGTGCATCAGAAACCACAAGCCGTATTCCAGCTCGGGGATGGGATTTGTAAGCTGGATAATGTCCGGGTCTTCGTCCGCCAGATAACAGGGCAGAACGGCCAGCCCCATGCCAGAGCGAATAGCGCTGAGTATGCTGACCAGAGTATCAACACGGTAGACACAGGCTGCCTTCAGCTCGTTATTGTCCATCCACTGATCCAATGCTGAATCCTTTAGTCTTGGCCCCGCACCAATCCAAGGTTGGCTGACAAGCGCCTCGACGGAAGCCCCCGGTGTCAGACCAAAGCTTCGGTGTCCGTAGACGGCCTGGCCAATGGTGGTCAGCGGTCGGCCGATCAGATTTTCAGGGGGACTGTTGGACGGGCGAATGGCGACGTCCGCTTCCCTGCGTGTCAGGTTGAACAGCTCGTTGGAGATGGCAACATCCAACACGATGCCTGGATATTTATGCCGGAATTGCGTGAACAGAGGCGCCAGCAATCCCATCAACAGGGAGTCCGTTGTGGTCGTCCAGATTTCTCCACTGGGCTCCAGGTCCCGACCGGCGACTTTACGTTCGGCTGCCAAGGCGGCCTCATCCATAATTCTGGCCGTGTCGGCGAGTTCTTCCCCTGCAAGAGTTGGCCGGTAACCGGTACGACTTCTCTCAAAGAGCGTAACGCCCAAGCGCTGTTCAATATCTCCCAACCGCCGGAAAATAGTCGCGTGACTTACACCCAGGGCGCGTGAGGCGCCAGATAGAGAGCCTGCGTTTACGATTGCAAGGATGATTTCAAAGTCATTCCATGCCAGAAGACTCCGTGTTTTCTGGGTAACGGTAGAGGACTGTTTACTCGGCTTCCCTGTTTTTTTTTGCAAAGTCTGTACTCATCTTTTTGGAATAGTTTGCATTTTAAAACAACATTAGCATGTACCTGAACCCATGAGAAAACCAACGCTCCCGTTTCTAGGGGCGATGTTATGGAGATCAGAGGCATGATGATTTCAGAAGAGGTACGGTATTTTCAGAGTGGCGGCCCGGTTACTCACCGGGAAGACGGTGAAGTGGCAGACAGGAGTGTCGACGACTCGCTTGAGGGAACTATCCCGCTCAGATACCGGGATGGGGTGGGAGGTATTGATCTTGAGCAGGTGAGGCGGGATCAGCTCCAGGCTAGGCGACAGGTCGTCCGGGCGATGATAAGACGCTTGGAAAAGCTGCTGCGTCGGCGTTGAGAAGTCGGAGGCGCGAATGCGCGCAGCCTCGTTCTAAGAGCCTGCGCGGTAGCAGCGTTTTAAGCATCGATCTGAATGGCATTGCCACTGCCAGCCCAGAATGACGTTTGGCACGGCCAAAAGAATTGTAAACACGGTTTTCCCTGCGACCACTTGAAATGATCTGGGCAATCGGCCGCACCTCCAACGCCGATAAGTGGGTCACTTTTAAACTGGTGTTGACAGACTCCATAAAGATAACTGTGCTGGGTTCGGGGGGGGTGGGGGGAAGCCATGTTGGCACATGGCCTGGATCATGGTCTGACGTAGAGGTATCATGACGAACACTCCTCTTTTGACGGCCTTCTTGGGCTAATCAAAAGTGTCCGTCAAATCACCTGATCTCGCGGGAAATTCCCCGGCCCATTCGCTAACGCGAAGCGGTTTAGTTCAACGCCAACAGCACGTGCGGCGGCGGAATGGAGGCGAAGCCGCAATGCAGTAGCCGAGCCTGTGATTGTTATATTCCTGCCTCGTCCACGTCTATGGTTTCAGGCTCAGCGTGAGCTTGCTTCACCCACTCGCCCATTTGTTCATGGTCGAGAATGAAGCGCATGTATTCTGCAGATACAGTCGAGACGTTGATCCCATAGGTTTTAAATCGCGACGCAACCGGAGCGAACATGCAATCCGCAATAGAGAACTCACCGAACAACCACGGACCAACACTCGAATAGATTTCTCGGTACTGTGACCAGATTTGATCTATCCGAGCTAACTCCCGTTCAAGAGTCGCATTGAGAGGGACTTTGCGCCCGATCGCGCGGCAATTCATTGGCAATTGGCCTCGAATCGCTGGAAAGCCAGAGTGCATTTCAGCACTGCAGGATCTTGCCTCTGCTCGTGCACGAACGGAACTCGGCCATCCGCCGCCATCCAGATACTGCTCTGAAATGTACTCGCAAATTGCCAGCGAATCCCAGATGGTCAGATCACCGTCTTTAAGCAAAGGAACTTTCCCTGCATCAGTATGCTGGGCGATAGTGGCGCGAGTATCGTCCTGGTTCAGTGAAATCCGCACTTCCTTAAAAGCCAGACCGTGAACCGAAAAAAACAGCCATGGCCTTAACGACCATGACGAGTAATTCTTATTCCCTATGACGAGTTCCACAATTCACTCCTTGAAATATAACGCCGGTCTGAAGCCGCAGATCGGCGTAAAATCGGTCGTTGTGCAGCTGATTGTTAAATCTTTATGCGTACGGCATCCTGTACAGGAGCGATCTTATGGATGCAATTAGCTACACAGCTGCAAGAACCAATTTAGCAAAAACCATGGGTAAGGTCTGTGAAGACCGTTCGCCAATTATTATCCCGGAGCAAATCGCAATCCGTGGTAATGATCTCGCGAAGACTACGAAGCGCTGCAGGAGACCGCCTACCTTCTGCGTGCACCTAAGAATGCCCGCCGATTATTGGAATCCGTTGCCGAATTGGAGCACGGCGGCGGACAGGAAAAGGAACTTTTTGAATGAAGCTCATCTTCTCCGAGAATGCCTGGGAAAACTATCTGTACTGGCAAAAAACCGACAAAAAGGTGCTTAGCCGAATAAATGAAGAAGATCACATGGTCTACAAGGTCACGGATGACGCCCTACTTATCGTTCAGCTCCGGTATCATTACTGATTTAACGCCTGCAATAAACGGCGCAAGAAACGAGCGCCCGGCGACCGTAGGGAGTGTACTTGAGAAACTTTTCAGCATTTTATTTACTCAACTCTACGCTGTTTTAGAATTTTTGATATTTCATTTAATGCATTTTTCTCTTCAATTTTAGATACATCCGGCTCAACAGTTGCCTTAAATAATTGAAATGCTGGAAAGACTAAACCACCGCCCGTTAATAATGTTGGCTAAAATGTTGAACGAAGTGAAGACAGTCAACTTTACTTTGTTCCTGTTTAATTTCTTGTTATTTTGTTTAGCTGATAATTATCACCAACTGCACCCACATGACTAGTACAATGCTACTTGATAACAAAAATGCCAAAAACCTATGAATTGGATTGTTATATGTAACATGAATAACTGAGTGAATTATACGAAAGGCAACAAAAGCCCAAGCAAAACCTAGCATTATTTTGTTGTTAATATCTAAAGTTAGCAGGATAATACCAACCGCATAAAACAAAATTGGAACTTCAAGTAAATTTGAAAAATTACGACCTAGTTTAACTATGTTATCGGGTGGAGTATATCCAGAGAATAACTTAAAATACCTGCGATCCACTAATCCTTTTTTCGCACTAATTAAGCGAGATATTCCCGTACTAAATCCAATAAAAAATGTAAGAACTACAAGTGCAAACATTGGGTAAATAATTTCCATTTATGGATAAACTCCTTCAGTTGAATAAAAACATAACGTCAAAATCAAGCGGCGCCCCATTTGGGCGTCCGCTAAGTCGGTAACGAATTTGAATGACTGATTAAAAAGCAATTGCACCCGTTTACCGCCACTGTTCTACCGAAAACTGATGCTCGATGACCTCATAATGCTTTACCGAAAGGTCAGGCTCAAGCTCATAAATCTCATCTTTAGGGTACAAGCGTGCCCGCGAAATATCGTTGCCAGAAAAGGTCTTGATTGATTCGAGCTTTTCCCAATATGTGATGAGAGTAAGTTCAACTTTGTGGGCCAGAGTGTGGCGAAAAATCTGAGCACCGAGAAAGCCCGGTGTTGAGGAAGAGTCCTTGATGCCGGTTTCGTACAGATAAGCAGTAAACCCTGCGCTATGGCACTCAGGTACCCGACACTTCCATTCCCTGGCGATCATGATTCAGTGCTCTCCCTTGCGTTGTAACGAGGCTGTAGAAAAACCCTCGAGACTTTTTGATGACGCTACTACGTAAAATCTGGGTGTGCTTTCGATGATAAGTCCTCCAGATTTTAAGAATAGGCGCTATTTTTAGATCGTTTATTAACAATTTCAGATCGATTATCGCCTTCGACCTTTTTTTACAGCCTCAACGCTTAGCTTAGCGGCAACCTTGTATCGCGATGGAGAAGCCGTTGCCGTAACTGATCGGGCTATGTTTTGATGCTACGCAGAAACTTCCTAGATACATTGTCATGAATCCACCATGCTAGCGCTTGCCGGTTACCTGTCTTGTCGTAGTACTCAACAAACGAATTAACAACAAATACCTCATGAAAAATGAAACAGACAAGCGCAGGTTTTGGCATCAATGATGGCCTGGTTATGTGAGTTTAGTCGACAACGAACAGCTTGGCCCCCTGCTCTGTCGATGAACGGTGAAGCTCTGCATTGTCTGCGACCTGATAGCTCGAACCAGGGCTGAGTACAAAACGGCGACCGTCCTCCAGTTCGGTATGAAGTTCCCCTTCTAGACAGAGAAGTATGTGCCCCTTCGCACACCAATGATCGGCCAAATAGCCTGGACTATACTCGACCATACGCACTCGGATATCGCCAAAATTTCGGGTTCTCCAGTAAGCCGAACCGTGCTCTCCCGAGTGCTCGGTCTTCTCAACGTCAGACCAGTCAGTGACTCCAAAAGGTAAATCCGTGATGTTCAAGGTTGTTCCTCCTTCATGAAGGAGGAACAACAGTCACCGCCTGAGGCGTTTCGGGACAGAAGCGTCCCGCGCTTCACATGGCAGGATGAAAGCACCTGAGCCGGTGAGGAGCGGGGCGGATTTATAACACCAGTGCGCGCAAGTCCGCCAGGAACTTGTCCACCTGGGCCTCGGTGGTGGACCAGGAACAGACCAGACGGGAGCAGCCACCAATAAAATTATAGAACCGCCAACCCTTGGCGCGGAGCGCAGTCTGGACCAATTCCGGCAACGCCACGAACACACCGTTCACTTGGCGCGGGTAGCGCAGCTCAACTCCCGGCAGCCCCGCCAGCCCATCGGCTAGTCTTTTTGCACAGGCATTGGCATGGCGGGCGTTGTCCAGCCAGACATTTCCCGCCAGCAAACCGCACCAAGGCGCGGAGATAAAGCGCATTTTCGAAGCCAGCTGTCCGGCCTGCTTGCATCGCCACTCGAAATCTTCCGCCAGTTGCCGGTTGAAGAACACAACCGCTTCACCCAGCGCCAGGCCGTTCTTGGTGCCGGAGAAACACAGCACATCGACGCCCACCTTCCAGGTGATCTCCGAAGGATGTACCTCCAGCGCCGCCACCGCATTGGCAAAGCGGGCGCCATCCATATGAATACTGAGTTTATGGCGATCGGCCACGGCCCGGATGGCAAGGAGCTCCCCGGGCGTGTAAACGGTACCCAGCTCCGTCGCCTGGGTGAGGCTCAGGGCTTTGGGTTTGGGAAAGTGGATGTCACTGCGCTTGGTCACCAGCTGCTCGATACTTGCTGGCGTCAGCTTGCCATCGGGCCCATGCCCCAGCAACAATTTGGCACCATTGGACGCATACTCCGGCCCACCGCACTCGTCTGTCTCGATGTGCGCCATCTCATGGCAGATCACACTGTGGAACGACTGGCCGATAGAGGCCAGCGCCAGCGAGTTGGCGGCGGTGCCGTTAAAGACGAAGTAGACATCGCAGTCGGTATCAAAAAGCGTGCGCAGGCCATCAGAGGCCCGCTGAGTCCAGACGTCCTCACCATAGGCTGGCTCGTCCGCCCGGTTGGCCTCGGCCATGGCGGCCCAGGCCTGCGGGCAAATACCACTGTAATTGTCGCTGGCAAACTGCTCAAACTGAGACACAATTACGCTCCTGAAATCATGGTCCGGTTAGCGGACAGCCCTTTACGTTACACGGTTCTGGCCATTACGCCAGTAACGCCAACGCCTGACGCGCTAACCAAGCAAGCTAATGATGTGCTACAAGGGTAAACCAATTGTCCCTATAAAAGCTCTTTGCGAATCATCGACCGGCATAGAAACGGCGTTATGGTCGTGTGTACTTTGAAATCAGCATTACCTCATATACGCCCATACGCTTTACAGCAGAGCCGCTGGCCTATTTGTGGGTAGCTGAAAGCCCTGACACCATAGACCAGGAAACCGGCGAAGTGCTGGGAGAAAACCCACACATTTACCTGATGATGAAATGGCAGGTGCCGTTCAAGCATTTTGCAGCTTGGGCGTCGCGGATTGAGGCGTTATGGGGCCACGGTTTCGCCCGCCTGGAAAAAATTAAAGACCCACAAAAAGCCGGAGCCTATGTAGCAAAGGCCGCTGGCTACCTAAGCAAAGCACAAGGCAAAACGGACCAGGGAAACATCAGAGGCAACCGTTACGGCATAAGCGCCAGAGCCAGAGCGCCTAGCTGGATTGAATGCGAACGGCACCAGGTCGGCCTCATGGGCTGGCTCTTAGCCGAAGCACACGAGAAGTGGCAAACCAAACACGGCCCTAAGATCACAATGTGAGAGTTTTTGAAAAAGAAACTGAATGGCGGAGACATAACCATAAAAGCCGGGAAAAAAGTCCAGATTCTGGCTGCACAAGGAGGCGAACGCCAGGCCATAGGTAAAACACTAGGAAAGGTACGACGTGAGATCGAACTTCTCCCAAGAATAAGCAAGTATGGCGCTGTATTTAAAAACGAAGAGCAGAAAGACCGGTTCATAGCTTGGGCGCAGCGTCATGGGTGGTCAAAACGACCGCAGGAAAGCCTATGGCTGAAGCAATGGCGACAGAATCAGTTATTTCGAAGGAATGAGTCGCGACTGCATGCTAGTGCGGAAGATTTTGCTGCTTGGTACCAGCAAGTAGATTCGGGTGAACTCAAGATAGCCGATGTCGGCTCAGGAACCGAACCGCCCGATGAGAGGTTCAGTTACGACGTTTCATTGCTTATCTTTGATGAGCCGCCTGGAACTTCGCTGCCCATGCTACCAAGCACTCACTGTACGCACCACCAACATGGGTAAAATGAGCGTCTCGACGATGATTAGTAATGATCAGCGTCAAATATCGAGGCCTGTCTGATCCAAAGCTACTCCACTGTACAATTTGATCGCTTGGAATAATATCAATAAAAGTATGCACGCTTCTTGATGATCGCTATCTCAGGTCATCGAAAGCTTTGTCTAGATCAGAAATAAACTCACTTGGGAGCTTGGTAGCCGTAACAAAGTAGCGAACTAAACTCATGGAAAACTGCCGTATTCTTTTATTGCTAGCAATTAAACTGGATAAATGAGCATCTTTTTTCTCATCTATTGGAGTAACAGATCTCATTGCCAACTCACGAAGCGGATTGACACACTTTTGTATGTCCGCTGGTGAATCGAGAAGACTCCTACACAATTCAACGAACATTGGCCATCCATTAAATTCGGCCTCTTCCTGAGGCAAGCTTTTATTCTGAGAGGCAAATGCGGATTTGAGCTTATTACGAAGCCGTAGGCTATCCCTTCCTCCCCATATATAAAATCTCACAACGCGTTCAAAGTCATCAAGCTCCGCATCAAAATCAACAACATTCCGGAGGTCGTGGATAATCTGGGCCATGAGAAATGCAAAGCTTGAAGTTGCATGATAGAAAATCGCTCTATGCTTTGATTTCGCTGGATCAAACTCTCCCCTAGATTTTTGGAATGCGGTAATAAGCTGTCTCAAAACTTTAGTAACATCTTTTTCAAGCGGCACGTTAATATTGCTTATTTTGAAACATTGTTCAAAATGATTATTGCCAACTTTTGCATTAAAAAGCGAAACCCAATTATCGATTTTTGTTGAATAACAGTAATCAACATTAAAGTCTATTGAGCACGACTCAGCGTAATTGGAAAACTGGCTGTCGTCAAAGAGATGAACATTTATAGTCTTCGCCGACAAACGGTGAGCCTCAGATGCTTTCCTCCTTAACAAAACAAAAGCTTCATCACAACCCGCATACTGCATTAAACCAGAGGCCCAGAATGCACGATTTATTGGGCTTACTTTTGATGTTTTACAGTCAAAAAGAATCTTTTGAGGCTGACCTGTTGGCTCTATTTTGACCCCCAACACGTCAAAATCTGTGATGACGGTCTCTGTTTCTGATAGCTCACGGAAATTGAGAACATCCACTTCGAGAAACGGTATCAACCCATTAATAAGGCAAAAACGAACTGCCGACTCCTTTTGGTACAAGTCTTTATCTAAAGCTGCCATTAGTGGAGCTCCATAATAAGCTGATCAAATTGCTCAGCCGCTTCTGCATCTGCACCGACGGATTTTCGTTTCTTAAGCTCCACCGACGATAGGATTGATTGTATATAGCTATCATCCTTTGACAGTGCTATCCGGGCTTCTTGATTCAAATCCAAGTTTTTTGTTTCTCCAGTGCTCAACAAATCAATTGCTAAATTTAATGCAGCTTTGTTCTCGTCGGTTTTTATAAGATGAAACTGATACTTATTGCCAGACGCATGGCGGAACTTACCAACGCGCATTGAAACAAGGTTCTTATACTGATTTTGTGCTTCAGAGTTTGCGCCTAGGTAGCCCCGATCCTTCAAAGCCGACAGAATAGCTAGAGGATTCTTGATGCGGTATGACTCTGCCAAAAGTTGCCCTTTACGGACGCAGGAGACAAGAGCCATAGCTCTCTCATATATCTCACGGTTAATGGAGTCTAATCTTTCGCCACCCGGGCGAGGGGTAAAGACAAACGACTCCACCTTATTGGCAAACTTTATTGATGGAGGCTTGAGTACACCCTCTGTGCATAGTTGAACCAATAACGATTTTTGAACAGAGGTTAATTTCTGCCCTCCTAGGGCGAGATTTGTTTCAATCATGGACAACGGCCAACCTTGGTTTTTCTTAATAACATCGACAACAAACGCGATATCATCGGCACCTGACTTGACAGAAATATCAACAAGCTGATCTAAATTGTCAGCGAAATAAAATGGACTTGCTATCACATCGCGACCACGCGTGCGAAATTGTTTAAAATAATTACCTGTAGTGCCAATGTCTATACATCGACTCATAAGAGGGCTATCAATTCCAGTCTTCGCAATTAGTCGATCTCTGTTTTCTGGTTTTTTTTGTAGCTCCGATAAAATCAACAAAGTGCCCTGTTCATGTTCATTTAAATCCGAGAAGTTAAAACGGTCACCAACACCGTCATATATGTCTTGAAACCTAGGAATATCAGGAATTATGCTTTCAATCTTCGTGCTCTTAGTTACGAGCTTTACATATTCAATTTCAGCAAGAATTTCGAGGCATGCTCTGAGCTCAGATGAATGAATGCCAAAGTAATGGTCGCTGACTCTGCGAAGAATTTCGTAATCGATTTCTGCTAGACCTCTAAAATGAATAGCTAGAGTTGTGGCCATGCCCATGATTCTGAGGGTATCAAAATCAGGTACATCGGTATTACCAAGACCGGACTGTATATCATAAGAAAGTTCAATTAATTGCTTGCCTTTCAGCATAGAAAATCGTCCTTGGCGGCAGATGAGTCAGAAAAATTCTTTTGGGTTGACTGTGCTGACTTTAACTTTCAACCACTCGAAAATTCTGATGTATCAGCGAAAAAGTCTGCATTTATCGCCGAGGGTAGTGTTGACGGCAGCTCTAGGCAAGCATCAATCCGCTTTAAAGTGCCTACATAGCGTCTACACAAAAAAAATATCGAGCTAGGCGAAGTGAAAAAACCTTAACCTGTTGATTTATATGGTGCTCCGAGCCGGAATCGAACCGGCACGACCGTGAGGTCGAGAGATTTTAAGTCCTTTTGTTTGAGCTTGAACAATCCCCGTTGAGCATTAAGAGCTTTGAATTTTCAACCGCTTAGATCATAATAGTCCCTATTGTGTATCACGTAATTTTGAATTGAAGTGATGCACCACTGATGCACCAGAGATGCACGAGGGACACCATGACCGATACCAAAAAGCCAACCAAGCAAACGCTAAACAAAACCAACCTAGACCGCATGGAAGCGACAGACGGAAAGCGCCGCATTGTTTGGGATACCGCAATACAGGGCTATGGTGTCCGCATAATGCCGAACGGCGGCAAGACCCTGTTTTTTCAGGCCCGCTTCAATGGCGAAGTGATCCGCGTAACTATTGGTCGCTATTCAGGCGTAGCAGCCAGCGCCGAAGCAGGCCGTAAACGTGCAAAAGAGATCAACGCAGACCTAGCCAACGGCATAGACCCCCGCCCCGAACGCAAGGCCGCAGACGCCGCCACGTTTGGCGATATGCTGACCGGCTATGTGGATCTGCTGGAATCCAAAGGCAAGAAATCAGCCCGGAATGTGCAAAACCAGATAACCGCAGACGTTGAGAAAAAGCAGCGGAAGCTGTGGAATAAACGCGCCATTGAAATAGACCTAGATGATTGCGTGAAAATCGTTGCGACTATTAGGGATCAGGGCAAGCTACGCCAAGCCGACAAGATCCGCTCTTATATCCGCTCAGCCTTTACCGAAGCAATCAAAGCGCGCGGCAACGTAAACGCCCCGGCCAAGTTGCGAAACATGAATATTAAGATGAATCCTGCCCGCGATATGGTGAAGGTGGAAGGCTCCAGCCAGGCTAGAACACGCGCCCTTTCCCTTTCGGAGTTTCAAGCGTATTGGAAGCGCCTAAAAGAGCAGCCAGAGCCGGGCCGCTCCCTTGGCATGATTCACGTTCTAACCGGCGGACAACGCATTAAGCAGCTATCCCGCGTCACCCTGAATGACATAGACCGGGAAGATTTGACCATGACCATACAGGACTACAAGGGCCGCAGAACCACGCCATACCAGCACAAGATCCCCCTAATGCCGGAGGTGGTCGCCTGTATTGATCGCATAACCGGCGCTGGTGAATATATGTTCAGTTGTGACGGTGGCATAAAGCCCGCCCATGATCTTTACCTGAATGATCTGGTGAACCGAATCCGCAAAGATATGGACAAGGCCGGGGAACTGGAAAAGGGAACCTTTACCGCTGGCACCATCCGAGCAACCATTGAAACCCGGCTAGGCAAAGACCCGTACAAAGTCCCCCGCTGGATACGTGGCTATTTAGCCAGTCACGGATTAGGTGGCGTTCAGGCCCGCAATTATGAGCATGATGATTACCTAGAGGAAAAACTAGACGCGCTGCAAAAGCTGCAACGCATGGTAGAAGGTGAGCCGGAGCCAACCGCCCAGGTTATCCCGTTTAACAGGGAGGCGAGCGCATGAACGAAAACACCCTGCGCCTATTACTCGAGAACGCACTGGAACTCAAGAAACCGGAATACGCCCGCAGCCTTATTCGGGTAGCCATGGCAGACAATCTGCCTATTGAGAAGCTAACAGATCTGCACTTTCGCGCTATGTTGCTGCTAGCCGCGCCAGAACAGGAGACTCGCGGCAGACCCCAAGACCCGGCGGCGGATAGGCTTTTATGGCTCTTAAACCTAGCATGTAAGGTCAAGGCCGAAATAACAGGAGCCAGTTTCTCAAAAACGTGGGCGGCCTTCTGCGAGAAAACGAGACCCAGAATTGATACTAATGATCTTTGGCGTTGTTCCAATATTTTGCTGCTATTAATACGTAACAACAACCGAGAGGCAAGGATAGCAATCAAGGCTTTTGAGCTAACAACGACAGACCTGAAACCGTGGTCAATTGTGAATAAATAAGCCTCTTTTTGTTGTTACGCGCCCCCAATGATGAAACCCAGAACATGGCCTTATTCAAACCCGAATGAGGCCATATCATGCAAAACACCACTTCTTTACAAGCCGCGCAATCTAACGGCGGCACCCTTCCCGCTTCACACACCGTCACGCTGCCCCAACTATGGGATCAGAAAGTTTTGGCCGCATACCTTGGTAAGTCTACCGCATGGTGTGAACGCGCCCGCTGGGCTGGTGATGGCCCCCGTTTCGTAAAGCTGGGCCGCCATGTTCGCTACCGCGCTGATGATGTTCTGGCATGGATCGAAGAAAGCGCCCGCACCTGTTCAGGGGAGGCGTAAAGCATGAGCCAAATTATCAGCTATTCAGACTTTGTAGCCCGCGCTGGTGTAGGCGAGTTGCGCCCGCTCAGCACCGTTGAAGAAATCACCCATATGGCAAAGATAGCCAACGCCTTGCCGCATTGGTTCGACCAGCGAAGGGCCACGACGCTAATTGCAGAGCGCGTAGGAGTGGACGCAGATTTGATTCATCGGCTGATGGCGCTGGAGGGGAAATCATGGATGGCGTAAAACGAGAAACCCCCGAAGCTGGGCAGGCAAGCGGGGGCGCATTCGATAAGTTACGGGTTAATTATAACACTACGCCGCACCCGTACCTAGAGCGCAAGGGTATTGACCTGGATGACCTGCAAGCGGCCTGTAAATGTAAGGTAGAGATCAGGCCAACGACCCTTGGCAATTTTCGCGGGCCTGCCGTGTTCCGTGAACTGCTGGACGTTGACGGAATCACTCAGGGTTTTGAACGGATCTTGTCGGAGCGGATTACTTTCAATGCTGGCGACAAGCCAAACGACAAGTTCACCGAGAAAGGCAGCACGGTATCAGGCACGTTCACGCCCATTGGTTTTTACCCTTCCGACCTAACGACTATGGGATCGACCGTTATCATCTGCGCTGGCCTTGCCGATGGCTACCGAATCCACGAGGCAACAGGCGAACCCGTGGCCTGTGGTGTAGGTGAAGGCAATATCCGCAGAATTGTGGAGGCTATACAGCCGTTAAACCCTAGCATTCTGGTGGCCGTTGATAATGACGACGCTGGCAAGCGAGCAGGCAAAGCCAGCGGCTGTAAGTGGACACACCCAACCATTCACAAGGATTGGAGCGATGTGTACCAAGCCGAGGGGCCGGACTCAGTGCGCAAACAGTTGGCGGTAGAAGTGAAGCCAGTAAAAGAACCCGCCGAAGCCCTTGCCGTGGATCTATTCGACAACCTGACCCCGCCGCCCTTCCCTTTGGATTTGCTACCGCCTGCAATAGCCAGTTACGCGCGGGATCAAGCCGAATTGATAGGCGTAGACCCTGCTGTGATCGCGCTGGCAGCCATTGGAGCCGCAGCCGCTTGCATTGATGACCGTATCGAAATACAGCCCAAAAGACACGACACAGGCTGGCGTGAAAACGCCCGGCTATGGGTGGGCATTATTGGAGACCCAAGCGCGAAGAAATCCCCAGGCATTACCAAGGCTATGGCCCCGCTGTTCAAGATTGACCAGAAATGGCGCGATGAAACCAACCAAGCCAACGCCGAGTGGTTGAAAGCCTGCGACGATACCCCGAAAGGTGAGGAAGAACCGCCCGCCCCTATCGGAAAGCGGCTGATTTTGAATGATGCCACCGTTGAAAAAATGGGCGACATTATGAGCAAGTCAGAACCGCGCGGGATGCTCAGCTATCAAGATGAGTTGAGCGGCTGGCTGGCTTCAATGGATGCTTACAAAAACGGCGCTGGCGGTAAGGACAAAGCCGCATGGTTGGAAGCATACAACGGCGGGCCGAAGGCCATAGACCGCATTGCCCGTGGTTCATTGTTTGTTGAGAACTGGAGCGCCTGCGTTATCGGCGGTATTCAGCCAAGCGTCGTTCAGGCGTATGCACAAAGCACCAACCACGATGGGATGTTACAACGGTTTATCCTGGTGAAAGCAGGGGAAGCCCGGCTAGGTGTCGACCGCCGCCCGGATCTTGAAGCGCGCGAACGATACACCGCCGTAATGGAGCAACTGGCGGGAACCGTGGCCGTGGGTGATCCGCTGGTGACATTATCAGAGGATGCTCACAAAGTGCGCGAAGCCCTCGACATAAAGTTGCATAAACTAACTATAAACCACCCGAACAAGTTTCTTGCAGCCGCACTAGGCAAGTGGAATGGGCTGTTTGCCCGACTGCTGCTGACGTTCCATTGCGTAGAAGCTGCAACCGACCATGAGTACCCGTGTTTTCGTGAGGTATCAGGCGAAACCGCACACCGTGTATCTGACCTGATGTGGCGAACGCTGCTACCCCATGCCGTAGCCTTCTACCAAGGGCTAGACCCTATAGAGGATACCGCCCGCGAGCTTGCCGCCTTGATCCTGGCCCATGAATGGGCGAGATTCACCGTTAAACGCGACCTGAACCGTAATTGGCGGGCCAGTCGTAAGCTGAAACCGTGGGAGCTGGAAGAAACCCTAGACCGTTTAGAGGCGTTCGGATGGATCATACCCGAGCCGCTCAACTTGAACGAGAAAGGCAAGCCCGCCGCCTATCGAGTAAACCCAGGCATTCACGCCCGATTTGCAGAACAGGCAGACCGAGAACGAGAACGGCGAAAGGAAGTCACCGCCATGATGGCAGACCTTAAACAGTAAACTCTAGCCGGGCTGTGTCCCGGTTTTTTAGTGCCGTGTCGACGTTGTCGTATACGCGCGCGTAACAGAATTAGAAAAAGTCGGTAATTATAAGGGAAGAACAAGGGTTTGATTTTTTATCACGGGCGCGCATACGACATTGTCGACATCAAACACACAGACCGGCTAAGAATGAACGCTCGAACCCGGTTTATACCCCAAAGCTATAACGATCTATCTGGCCATAGATTTTTGTAATATAAACGCCCCTACCCTGCTGAATCCGCACTGAAACAATACGGCATAGGGATATTATGTCCCCCGTGTGTCTATTTCAAAGCCTTGTTATATATAGGTTTTGTTCACTCGTTGATATACTGTGCATCAATAGGTGCATCATACAGAGCATATACAGACCATTTATCCAAGATATACAGCGCATATATGACCCACAAGACACCGCCAAACAAGTTCAACGCCGGATGGCTTTCAGAGCTAGACGGGCGAACGGCCATTGCCCAGGTTATGCGGGAGCGTTACGCCAGCTTCACTAATGACCTTGGTGGTGTGGAGCGTTTGAGCTATGCACAACGCAGCCTAGTTGAGAGGGCGCTATGGTTGGAGTTTTGGTTGTCACAACAGGAACAGGCGCTTGCCGGTGGATCTGATTTTGACGTGGGCAAGTGGACGCAAGCCGCCAACAGCCTGCAAGGCATACTCAGCAAACTGGGATTAGATCGCGTTGCCCGTGATGTGCCAGACCTTGCCCAGTATCTAGCCGGTAAGGGTGCCAAACAATGAACATCATTGAAGCAATGAACGATCCTGAACTGTTCGGGGAGCATTTCTCCGGGGATAGCTGGGCCAATTGGCGCTCCCTGCTGTCCGGCTTCTATGGCCTGCAACAAGATGAACAAGGCGCTGAAACCTTCCATACCCTAACGCAGCGTGAGCCGCCCTCAGAGGCCGCTAACGAGCTTTGGCTGGCTATCGGTAGACGTGGTGGCAAGTCATACATAGCCGCCCTGCTGGCCGTGTATGAGGCTGTATTCAATGACCACCGGGCGAACCTAGCACCGGGCGAAGTTGCAACCGTAATGGTAGTTGCCGCCGATAGAAAACAGGCCCGCACGGTTATGCGTTACATACGCGGCCTGCTGATTGATAACCCGATGCTGTCCCGGCTGGTGGTGAAGGATGGCCCGGAGTCTATCGAACTAACAAACCGCTGCTGTATTGAGATCATGACCGCAACCCATCGCGGCATTCGCGGCTATACCGTTGCGGCTGCCATTCTGGACGAAATAGCGTTCTGGTATTCAGAGGGAGCAAGCCCAGACACCGAGATCCTTTCGGCCCTGCGGCCTTCACTGGCCACGTTAGGCGGTAAGCTGATCGCCCTCAGTTCGCCATACGCCCGCCGTGGTGTGTTGTGGCACAACTACCGCCGCCACTTTGGCAAAGATTCGCGGGTATTGGTTGCCCAGGCACCGACCCTGCTAATGAACCCGACCTTGCCCCGCCATATCGTTGATGAGGCATTGGCAGAGGATCCGATTGCCGCCGGGGCTGAATACCTTGCTCAGTTCCGCACGGACGTTGAATCATTCGTTTCTATGGAGGCGCTGGACGCTTGCACACGCCCAGACTGGCTAGAGATCGCGCCCGACTACGACACCCGATATAAAGCGTTTGTTGACCCCTCTGGAGGCTCTGCTGACGCCTTCACCCTTTCCATTGCACACGTAGAGGATCGCTGTTGTGTGGTGGACGTTGTGAGGGCTATCAAGCCGCCATTCAGCCCCGAAGCCGTAGTGGAGGAGTTCTCGGAATTGCTCAAGCAATACCGGCTTTATGAGGTCTATGGGGACGCATACGCAGGCGAATGGCCCCGCGAACAATTCCAGAAACGCGGCATTACCTATCACCGAGCGGGCAAGCCTAAATCCGACCTTTACCGCGATATGCTCCCGCTTATTAATTCTGGCCGCGTGGAACTGCCCCCGAACAACCAACTGAAAAGCGAATTTTTGGGACTCGAACGCCGCACCGCCAGAGGTGGCCGGGACTCAATAGACCATGGCCCAGGTGGTCACGATGACGTAGCAAACGCCGTTGCAGGTGTCTGTGTTCTGTCTATCGGGCACGGTACGCCGTGGGGGCCAAACGACCTGAAAATCAGTTTTCAATTATGAGGCATTACCTATGAAATACAGCAACCCCCTGAAAGAAATCGGCTCACGCATGGCTAAGGCAGCCGAAAAGAACACATACGCACGGAGTCTTCAGACTCACGTTAACCAGATGATCCGCAGCGTTGAAGGGCTAGAGAATTTCAGCGCCAACAAAAGCCCCAAAGACACAGACGCGGGCCACACCCTAAAAATTGCAGCCCAGGCCAAGCGGCTGCAAACCGAAACCGCAAGATGGGAAAAAGTGTTAAACGATAATGTACGCCGGGGAATTGATGAATTAGACCGGGCGATCACCGAAAAATCAGGACTGCGCGAAACTTTGCACGGCGCTGAAATCCGTACAGCCTTGCGGGGAATGTCTTTCCAGGAGCGTAGCGCAGCCCTAAACGCGGCATTAAAGGCTGGTGACGCTTCATTCATAGCCGCGATAAGTGAGGCACCGAGTTTGCTTTCTGGTGTCACTGCCGATATGCAGACCCGTTACCGTGAGGGCATTATGGAATCACTCGCACCCGAGGAAACAGCGGCAAAATCTGACCTGCTGGAATCGTTCAGTGCCGGAATGACGGCGCTGGGAATTGTTAACAAATCAATAGCCAGCGGGTACGACCCCGTCCAATTGCGAGAAATTGAGCAAGCCGAAGCTAAAAGCGCCGATGCTTCTCGGAGTCTGGAAAGTTCTTATAATCCGGTACCGGCTGACGCTGATTGATCGTGGAGGCGGTAGACTACGGCAGGGACGCCGCAAAGCCTGAAACTAACCTATGGAGTGAAGCTCTACGCCTGCTGGTGTCGGATGCTCGCAGCTTTTGGCAGGGTGAGCACACGCGGGATTTCGACGCTGAAAACTACCATCTTGAACAGGCGTTTGATGATGTGGTGAGGTGCGGGCCTATGTTGCGGCATTGCTGTGGTTTTCTGGATCTTGAACCGGACTGGCTAAGTGAGGGCTTTATTCGGTGGTGTGAGGAGGTCTAAAAAAATGGCGACGGGGTATGGGCTATATTACGTTACCCCGCCACTTATTCTAGTGACTATGGTTTAAGCCTACCTTTCAGTAATTGAGACGATATCCAAGTTTGAATGTCTGATCTCCGTCATTAGATTCAAAGCCTCCGATCAACCCATGTCGCTCTCCACCCGCACGAAATTCGAGTATTGCAACATTATAAGTTTCGTTATCGGCGGGGCTACCAGCAACTTCAATGTCGAGATCTTCCCGCTCATATTTAGCAAGAATATCGAACCGTTCATTTATCTTTAAGCGAATGCCAGCGCCAATTACTGGACCATCTGCCTCTGCTGTAGCGCAAAACCCGGAAGAGCAAAATTCAATTTCTTGTCTTGTCAGCGCAACAGTTCCAATGACATCAAGGGCGCTGGTCAATGGATATGCAGTTCCTAAACCAATATCAAATAAGGTTGCTGAAAAATCAGAGCTACTTCCTTCATTATAAAAGCCAATCCCTTCTATGAAACCAAAGCCAAAGGCAAAGGGCTGGAACGATAATTTTGCACCACCACCGAGTGCACCGTCATAGATTTCACTACCACCACGAACGGGTATAGCTATTTCATCATCAAAATTGACCACTTGGGCGGACAAATCAAGGTAAGAATATTCATTCGCAGTCTGCTTGTTTGCCGCAACTGCGGTTGAGCATAAGGCCGCGAATGAAATGACGACGATAGCGCGCTTGACCATTTGAATTCCTTCTCTATTGCAGTGTAACGGACCCAGACCCTATAGGGCTGAAATTCTAAGTGCAACGGAAATCTGGGGATTGGGTGCCGGCCTCTTCCTGACAGTCACACCACTAGGCAGGTGTCGCAACCGCTAGGCAATCCATGCGAGCGGCTGAAAAGATGGTGCCCGGAGCCGGAATCGAACCGGCACGACCAATGGTCTCAAGATTTTAAGTCTTGTGTGTCTACCAATTCCACCATCCGGGCAATTATTTTCACGCGATGCACCAGTGATACACCGCGCCTCAAAAATACCAGTAAACACTTGATATACCTAGACCTTCTATCAACCAAAAATTGATTTTAAGTCTCTTGTGTCTACCTATTCCACCATCGGAGCATTTCGAGGGGATGTTTTTGAGCGAGGAATTGTATAAGGCCGCGTTCGCTAACGCAATTCGGATTGGCTTCTAATTTAAAAGATCTGCTTTGAGTGCACCGCAACACCCCGATAAATGTAGCCGGCAATGCGCGGCGCATTTTCCAGATAGAAGGTGTCTAGCTCAACGATATCGAAGTCTGCGCTGCGGATCAGGTCGGCAATGGGTCGGTTCAGGTGGCAGCCGCCACCAATGCGCTTCCAGGCCGGTGTTATTCGGTGTTGCCAGCGCTGAACCTTGGCATCCGGTGATTCGCCGTGCTCCAGAAACAACAATTTGCCATCAGCTCGCAATACTCTTTTCATTTGGATCAGTGCTTTTTCCCAGCCGGCTATGCTGCACAGTGTAAAGGTGAGCACCACTGTGTCTATGCTGTTGTCTGCCAGCGGAATTTCCTCGCCTGGCAAATCCAGCCACTCTAGGGGCACTGGTGATCGGTTGGCATTTTCGATGGCTTTGTGACGCATACCGGCCGACGGCTCCAGGCCGTATACGCGCGCAACTGCGCTGGGTTGGTAAAGCGAGAGGTTGATGCCCGAACCCATTCCCACTTCCAGCACAATCCCTTTTGCCCTGGGCACCAGGCTCTGGCGCAACGCCATCAGGTCGTCACTGGCGCACACTTTGGCAACCAGATGAGGCAGTATTTTTTCTTGGTAAAATCCCATTCGTGACACGCCCGTAAGTTGTTAATTTCTTTGGCTAAGCTATAGTATCAGTGCGTCGCAACCTTCGGTTCTTAATATATGTCATGAGTGCGACAATCTGTCCGACGCGCACGTCTGTATAAGATAGTACGATGCAATAACCTACTGGTAACAACAACACTAAAGATACCAAAGGCAGTCGACGCCAAGGGCATGAGCCCTATGGTTCTGTGTGAGAAGTTACCGGAGGTTCTATGGAACTCGATCCCATCCTGTTGTCGCGAATACAATTCGCATTCGTGGTGTCTTTCCACGCTATTTTCCCAGTGTTTACTGTGGGTCTTGCTTCTTATATTGCCGTGCTGGAAGGCTTGGCCTTTAAAACTGGCGATCAATCTTGGGTTCGCCTGTCTTCGTTCTGGACCAAAATTTTTGCCGTGGTTTTTGGCATGGGCGTGGTATCCGGAATCGTTATGTCGTTTCAGTTTGGTACAAACTGGAGCAACTTTTCCCAAGCGACTGCCAATTTTCTAGGTCCAATGCTGACTTATGAGGTGATAACAGCATTCTTCCTGGAAGCTGCATTTCTGGGCGTTTTGTTGTTTGGCCGTAATAAAGTTCCACCCGGTGTGCATCTGTTTGCCGCCATTATGGTGGCGACCGGAACCTTCATATCGACCTTCTGGATTCTATCGGCCAACAGCTGGATGCACACACCAGCAGGCGTCGAACTGCGTGACGGCATTTTTTACGTGACATCTTGGACCGAAGCGATTTTCAATCCTTCCTTCCCCTACCGCTTTGCCCACATGGTGCTGGCATCGTTCCTTACGGGTGGCTTTGTTGTCGCCGGAGTAAGTGCCTGGTATCTGCTCAACGGCCGCGAAGTAGAGGCCAACCGGAAAGCGCTGTCTATGTGTCTGTGGCTGCTGTTGATTGTGGCGCCGACGCAAGCAGTGGTTGGTGATTTTCACGGTTTGAACACACTTGAGCACCAGCCAATGAAAGTGGCTGCAATGGAAGGTCATTGGGAAACCGGGACTAACGTGCCTCTGCTGCTGTTCGCTATTCCAGATCAGGAAAACCAGACCAACCATTTTGAAATTGGTATCCCCAGCCTGGCCTCCTTCGTGCTCACCCATGATTGGAATGGTGAGATTTTGGGCCTGAATGAAGTCTCGGCTGAAGAGCGGCCACCGGTTGCGATCGTGTTTTGGTCGTTCCGCATAATGGTCGCCCTTGGTTTGCTGATGATTGTGTTCGCGCTGGCCGGCTTGTTCCTGCGCCGTGGTGGCAAATTCTGGCGCACAAGATGGTTTCTGCAGGGTCTGCGCGTTATGAGTATTACGCCGTTTATTGCGGTATTGTCGGGCTGGTTTGTGACCGAAGTCGGGCGCTCGCCCTGGCTGGTTCACGGCATGCTCGATTACTCAGCGGCCGTTACACCCTCACTCACCGGCGGTATGGCTCTGTTCACCCTGATTGGTTACGTGGTGGTGTATTCGATGGTGTTCTCCGCTGGAGTTTACTATTTGATGCGGGTTTTGTTTGAAGGTCTTGAGGCTGATTATGAAGAGCCCGAGTCACAAACCGAGCGGCCGAAGCGCCCCCTGTCTGCGGCACACACCACATTTGAAATTGGCAAAACCAATGGGCAGCCAGTGAACCAAGGAGGGCACTGATCATGGAACTATTTGATCTGACATTAATCTGGGCGTTTATTATTGGTTTTGGCGTAATCATGTATGTATTGATGGATGGCTTCGATCTGGGCGTGGGGATCTTGTTCCCCTTCGCGCCCTCGGAGCAGGATCGCGACACTATGATGAATTCGGTGGCGCCTGTTTGGGACGGTAACGAAACCTGGCTGGTGCTTGGCGGTGCCGGGCTGCTTGCGGCATTTCCTCTGGTGTACTCCATATTGTTGCCTGCTCTGTACATTGGGGTGTTCCTGATGCTGGCCGGGCTTATTTTTCGAGGCGTTGCGTTCGAATTCCGTTTTAAGGCGCAGAGCTCGCGCTATTTGTGGAATTGGGCGTTTGCCGGCGGCTCTACCCTGGCAGCGTTTGCGCAGGGTGTGGTGGTAGGGAGTTACATTCAAGGCTATGAAACCGCCAATCGAGTTTACGTCGGTGGCGCGATGGACTGGTTAACTCCGTTCACCATTATGACTGGCCTTGGCTTGATTGCCGGATATGCACTCCTGGGTTCCACTTGGCTGATCATGAAAACCGAAGGCCGGCTGCAAGAATGGGCATACAAGATCACCTTGCCTCTTCTTACGGCGGTTTTAGTTGTTTTTGGAATAATAGGTGTGTGGACACCGTTCGTGGATGACATGGTGCGTAACCGCTGGTTCGACAACTTAAGCGTGATTTGGGTGCTGCCGGTTCTGACCTTGCTGTTTGCGTTTCAGATTTTCCGCTCTGTGCGCAACCGGCTTGAAGGCATGCCGTTCGTGGCCACCATGGGACTGTTCATCACGACGTATTTTGGGCTAATCGTGAGCCGCTGGCCCTACCTGGTGCCGCCCGACTACACCCTGTGGGATGCCGCGTCGGCGTACAATTCACAGCTATTCCTGCTGATAGGTCTACTGATCGTTATTCCCTTTGTGCTGGTGTACACCGCCTGGACCTACTGGGTATTCCGCGGCAAAGTGCGCGCCGGCGAGGGATACCACTAAGTGGCTGAACCCGACGCGCGAAACACTAGCGCCCTGAATAACGCTAGCGCCCTTAATAACGGTAGTACCGGTGATTCGTCACCGGTACTACCGGGTGCAGAGGTGAAGCAATGGTTACAAGGCTTGGCCAAGACACACAGCAAAAGCGTTACCAGCACGGCGGTAGCTGGTTTGTTTGCAGGCCTCGCTACCATTGTACAAATGACCTTGTTAGCCACGATTATTCACCAGGGTCTGGTGGAAAAAGTCGCTTTGGCCGCATTGACACCGTATTTTCTGGGATTATTGGCCACATTAGGGGTGCGGGCACTGGCTCAAGGCTGGCAAACCACTCTGGCGTCACGCTGCAGCCAGCAGGTGCGCCAACAGGTACGTCAGCAACTTAACGATTGCTGGCAAGCCACCGGGCCAGTGAGCCTGAACCAGTCTTCTGCTGGCACTCACAGCCGTGAATGGCTTGACCACGTTGATGCTCTGCACGGCTACTTCGCACGTTTTCTGCCGCAAATGCTGATTGCCACCCTGCTACCGCTGATGATTCTAGCGTTTGTATTCTGGTTAGACTGGCTAGCGGCAATATTTTTAATGTTGGCGGCACCACTGATTCCATTGTTCATGGCCTTGGTGGGTATGGGCGCTGAATCACTGAATCAACAGCACTTTCAAACCGTCAGCCGCCTGTCCGGCCAGTTTCTGGATAAGGTGCGCGGGCTGACCACTTTGCAACTGTTTCAGCAAACCGGCCCCGCTTCCGAGGTTCTGCAACAGCGCTCGGACCAATACCGGTTTATCACCATGAAAACCCTGCGGGTGGCGTTTTTGTCGTCAGCTGTTCTGGAGTTCTTTTCGTCTGTGGCCATCGCCGTTATAGCCATGTATATCGGCTTTGGCCTGTTGGGCTACATCGATTTTGGCCCGGCAGCGGATTTAACGCTGTTTTCCGGTTTATTGGTGTTGCTGCTGGCACCGGAATTCTTTCAACCCTTGCGCACACTATCACAGCACTATCACGATCGTGCATCCGCTCTGGGTGCCGGCGCTGAAATTTTCAGCCGGCTTAACGCCTCAGAGCCGACTGGCCAGCGGGTTCGCCCTGCTCCCTCGCAGAACAGCACCGGGGTGATGGTTCAAGACGTCAGCTTTGGCTTCGGCTCTGGCTTTGGCAAAAACAAGCTGCTGTTTGACCGGGTGTCGTTCAGCGTAGGCCGCGGCCAAGCCCTTGCGCTAACGGGGCCCTCCGGAGGTGGTAAAAGCACCTTACTGAATATGATAGCGGGATTTATCGCTCCACAAAGCGGTGCCATTACCATTTTCGACAAAGCCCCCGGTCAGCAAGCGTTTGGCTGGTTAGGGCAAAAAGGCTTCTTGGTAGATGGCACCTGGGCCGACAACCTGCGCTTAACCGCACCGCAGGCCAGCGAGAGTGATATAGCAGCCGCGCTGGAACAGGTTGGCCTGGGTCCTTTGCTTGCTGAGCGCGCAGATGGCATTCACAGCAAAGTGATGGAAGATGGCCAGGGCCTGTCGGGTGGGCAGTCACGGCGCCTTAGCCTGGCGCGTATTCTGGTGGCCGATTACGACCTGATTCTGCTGGATGAGCCCACAGCCGCGCTGGATGCCGACAGCGAACAGCACATTGTGCAAACCCTGTCCAAATTGAAGCAGCAAGGAAAAACCCTGGTGTTTTCCAGCCACCACACGGCGTTGCTCGCACTGGCTGACCGGGTACTGCAGGTGGTAGATGGCCGGTTACAGGCCACTGCTGAAGGAGGTCACCATGTTTGATGCTCTGCGCCCTTGGTTGCAGTTGGTTTTTCACCGCCGTAACCGCTTACTGATTGGCGCTTTTTTGATTCTAGTTACGCTGCTTGCGGGTATCGCTCTGTTGGCGTTGTCTGGGTGGTTCATCACCAGAACAGCTCTGGTTGGCCTGTTGATCGCCATGGGTATTCAGGCCACGATCGAGCTGTATCTGCCCGGCTCGGCCATTCGGCTGTTTGCGGTTTCGCGTACGGTATTCCGCTACCTGGAACGAATTTACAATCACGAAACCGTGCTACGACTGTTGGCCGACATTCGGGTGACCCTATTTAAACGCCTGGCCCTCGTGCCCCGCAGCCAGCGCTCGCCAATGACGGGCGCACAATGGCTGTCACGCTTGCTCACCGATGTGGACGCGCTGGATACTCTCTACCTGCGCCTACTTGCCCCTGCGTCCCTGGCGGCGCTGGTAAGTGTTGGGGTTATTATCCTGGCCGCTACGGTGTTTAGTGTACAAACCGGCGTTTTGGTCGCTGCGTGCCTGGGCCTGGCCTTTGTGGTGGCAACGGGCACTGTCTACATGCGCACCCATAGCTTGGCTCGGGCTCAAAGTGAGCGCCGGGACACACTACGAAGCCAGCTGGTTCAGCACATTGAAGGTTACGCAGAGCTTACCGCTGCTGGCCGTGCCCGTGACCACAGTGCTTTGTTGATGCAGCAGGCCGAGCAGTTAACCAGCGAGCAATGCACTATTGAGGCTCGGGCGGGCTGGCACCTTGCCGGCTCAAACCTGTTGATAAACCTGGCAGTAGTGGTGGCTCTGTGGATGGGATTTAGCCTGTACCAGCAGCAAATGCTGTCTGGCCCGGTGCTGGTTTTGCTGCCCATCGCTTTATTGGGATTAGGCGAGGTGTATGGCGTGTTGCCCGACGCGTTTTCCCGCCTTGGCGGCACTGTCGCCTCTGCCCGGCGCTTGAACCGCGACACAGCAGAAAGCGCCAAGCACAGCGATGTCACCTTGGCGAAGACGACGGCAATGGAAACGCCTGAGAACGGCGTTTTTGCGGTCGCGGTTCACGATCTGCAGCTGCGCCACGGCAACAGTCAGCCTTTGCTGGCCCGCCCTCTCAGCTTCGAACTCAAGCCCGGGGAGTGGCTAGGCTTTACCGGCCGGTCTGGCAGCGGAAAATCGTCCCTGGCAGACGCTCTGAGCGGGCTAATAAACCCATCAGGCGGTAGCGTTAGCAGCCTTCCGGTTGCTTACCTGACCCAGCAAACCTATCTGTTTGACGACACCTTAAGCATGAACCTGAAAATGGCCAACCCGGAGGCCAGCGATGACGATCTATGGCAAGTGCTGGACCTGGTCGAGATGGGAGACCGCTTTGGTGACGAGCCGGCCCAGCTGGATACCTGGCTGGGCAGTGGCGGTAATGTACTGTCTGGCGGCGAAGCCCGGCGCATTGCGCTGGCGCGAGTGCTGCTAAGCCCTGCGACCGTGTTCGTGCTGGACGAGCCATTCACCGGTGTCGACAAAGCCCTGCGGGACCGCATATGCTGCCGTTTGGAACAACGTTTGGCGGGCCGTACGGTGATCAGCCTGGCTCACAGTGTGGATGCACTGGCAGGTGGCACCGCTACGATTGCGCTTTAATATAAATATAAAAACTTCGGGATCGACTATGTCTTCGCAAATAATACTTCCACGCATCCTGCAGGTTGGCGCCGGTGCCAGTGAAGAATTACCCAATGTACTTGCCAGCCTTAATTGCAGCCGACCGCTGATTATTACCGACAAGATGATGGTCGATCTAGGCTATGCAGAGTCGCTCAAGGCGTGCCTGCTGCAGCGTTCGATAAGTGCCGATGTGTTTAGCGATACCGTCCCGGAACCCACAGTGGGCTCTATTCAGGCCGGCGTTGAGCAGGTTCGCAACGGCGATTACGATTGTATTGTCGCTCTTGGCGGTGGCAGTCCGATTGACAGTGCCAAAGCGATTTCGATATTGGCCAGCTTCGGTGGGGTAATGAGCGATTACAAATTTCCGCGCATCGTCAATGAAAGCGGTATTCCGGTGATTGCGGTGCCAACCACCGCCGGTACAGGTTCGGAAGCCACCCGCTTTACCATCATCACCGATGAAACCAGTGATGAAAAAATGCTCTGTGTGGGCATCGGCTTTATGCCGGTTGCGGCTCTGGTAGACTACAACCTGACCCTCACCGTACCTGCACGAACCACCGCCGATACCGGCATAGACGCCCTGACCCACGCAATGGAGGCTTACGTCAGTCAGAAAGCGAATCCGTACAGCGACACCCAGGCGCTGGCCGCTATGCGCTTGCTGGGGCCAAATCTGCGTACCAGCTATAAAGACGGAGCCAACAAACCGGCCCGTGAAGCCATGATGCTGGGTTCAACCTTGGCGGGCATCGCATTTTCCGCTGCATCCGTGGCGTTGGTGCATGGCATGAGCCGCCCTATCGGCGCTGCGTTTCATGTGCCCCACGGTTTGTCGAACGCCATGTTGTTGCCGGCCGTTACCGAGTTCTCTATCCCCTCAGCGCCCGAGCGCTACGCCGATTGCGCGCGAGCCATGGGCGTTGCTGATGAGAGCGACAGCACAGACCGCGCTAACCAGAAGCTGATGAAAGAACTGTACGCGCTGAACGAAGAACTTCAGGTACCAACTCCAGGCGAATTTGGCATTGATCGCGCCGGATTCTTTGAGTTGATACCTACAATGGCCGAACAAGCCTTGGCGTCTGGCTCCCCAGGCAATAACCCGCGGGTGCCGACTGCGCTGCAGATCGCAGCGCTTTACGAAAGGCTTTGGTAAACCGGCAACGTGCTGATGACTGGGACCCGTTTTAACGGGTCTCCAGCACGTCAAAGCTCAACCCGGCGCGGCTGGTCAAGCGCTCCAGCAACGGTTGGCCCAGCAAGGATGCAGGAGTCCAGAAACCGCCGTCCCGATTCTTCGGAATGTCGAATGCCAAACAGGTTGCTGCTTCGCCGAGCATGCGACTCGTAGCACCGTAACCCGGATCGCGATCGCCTTTAACACGGGTAATGATCGTGCGTCCGTCAGCGGTTTTTCCCACAAATCGTATGTCAAAAAAGCCGGCCTGCTGAGCGTCCGGGCTTGGCCCCTCGCCTGGCTGCGGCACGAATTTTTCAATAGCCCAGCGTGTGGGTTTTACCGCAGAACCCATAAAGAACCCCGCCAAAGCTGCAGTGATGGCGTAAGCAGTCAGCCGGCCTTTCACACCCCGGCCGGTCATCACGGCTTCGTCGTAGGTGAATTCCAGGCCGTAGCGGGTATCTTGCAGAGCGTTAGACCGGTGAATAACACGGGTGTTGATGGCGCCCATCACAAACGGTGCCAGCCAGCTGTTCAGGGTTTTATCAAACCCGGGGCCTTTTAGCGAAGGCTGGCGGGTTTTTGAACGGTGGCCCGCCGGGCTGATGGAGAACGGGTTCGCCATAGAGCGGCGCAGCTCGGGATCGGCGGCCATTTCCTTGGCGATGTTGATCATTGACGCCACTGTGCCGCCAGAGAGCGTTCCCTTGGCCGCTTTCACGCGCATGCGTACGTCTTGGCAGACGCTGCCAAAAGCGTTCTGAGCCTGTTGCTGAAGGAACCAGACGCCCATATCTGAAGGAATAGAGTCGAAACCGCAGCAGTGCACCATTCGAGCGCCGGATTCCTTCGCGGCCGCTTCATAACGCGACACCATTTTGCCAATCCACTGTACTTCACCGGTAAGGTCACAGTAGTCAGTGCCGGTTTCGACGCAGGCTTTGATCAGTGGTTCGCCAAAAAGCGCATATGGGCCGACCGTAGAAATGATCACCCGGGTGCGCATGCACAGTGCCTGCAGTGCCGGCTCATCGGCGGCATCGGCGACCAATAACGGTAAGTCTGCAGCGCCTGACCCCAGCTGGTTCTTGAGTGTTTCAAGCTTTGACTGGGAGCGGCCGGCTATAGCCCAGGAAACATCGCCACCCACGCCATGGGTGTCGTACAGATACTGGGTCAGAATCTGACCCACAAAACTGGTGGCGCCGAACACCAGCAAATCGTAAGGGGGCTTCTTGCTTGCACTCATCACTTTTCCTGCCTGTGTTTTGATCGGATTTTTCATAAAAAAAGGCACCGGGAAAGGTGCCTTTTTTCAATAGAACCAGAAGCTTATTACGCTTTCTTAAGTTCTTCTTCAAGCTGCGGTATCGCTTCAAAAAGGTCCGCAACCAAGCCGTAATCTGCTACCTGGAAGATAGGTGCTTCTTCGTCCTTGTTGATAGCAACAATCACTTTGGAATCAGACATACCCGCCAGATGCTGAATAGCACCCGAGATACCAACAGCAATGTACAGCTGTGGCGCAACGATTTTTCCGGTTTGCCCTACCTGCATATCGTTGGGCACGAAGCCGGCGTCAACAGCGGCTCTGGATGCACCGACAGCGGCACCCATCAAGTCGGCGATCTGCTCCAGCATTTTGAAATTTTCGCCGTTCTGCATACCGCGGCCGCCAGAGATAACAATCCCGGCGCTGGCAAGATCAGGGCGGTCAGATTTTGCTTTTTGTTCACTCACAAACGTGGACAAGCCTGCATCTTTTACCACGTCCAGCTGTTCCACCGATGCGGAGCCACTTTCTGCTGCTACCGGGTCGAAACCGGTTGGGCGCACGGTGATCACCTTAACGCTATCGCTGGATTTAATCGTTGCGATGGCGTTACCCGCATAAATCGGGCGCACAAAGGTGTCTTGGGCTTCAACACGAATGATGTCAGAAATCTGAGCCACATCCAGCAATGCCGCTACGCGGGGCATGGTGTCTTTGCCCGTACTGCCGGCAGCTGCCAGGATGTGGGTGTAACCCTCGGCCAGCTCAACAATCAGCTGGCTAAGATTTTCACCCAAAAAGTGGCCATAAACCGCGTTATCAGCAACCATCACCTTGTTAACACCGTCAGCCTTTGCTGCGGCTTCCGCGATGGCGCCCACGTTTTCACCGGCAACCAACACATCGATGTTGCCACCGATAGCCTTGGCGGCTGCGATAACACTCAGGGTCGCCTGCTTCAGGCTGCTGTTGTCATGTTCAGCAATTACAAGGATGCTCATCAGATCACCTTCGCTTCGTTCTTCAATTTGTTAACCAGCTCTGCCACGTCTGCAACTTTGATACCTGCCTGGCGTGAAGCCGGGGCTTCCACTTTGACAATTGTCAGGCGCGGAGCGACATCAACACCCAGATCAGCCGGGCTGATGGACTCCAGAGGCTTCTTTTTTGCTTTCATAATATTGGGCAAAGACGCGTAACGCGGCTCGTTCAAACGCAAGTCGGTGGTAACAACCACGGGCAACGTCAGTGAAACGGTCATCATGCCGCCGTCTACTTCGCGGGTTACGTTTACTTTGTCACCGTCGATCACAACTTCAGACGCGAACGTACCCTGGCTCATACCTGCCAGCGCGGCCAGCATCTGGCCAGTTTGGTTGTTGTCTGAGTCGATGGCCTGCTTGCCCAGAATAATCAGGTTGGGCTGCTCTTTGTCGGCTACAGCTTTCAGCAGCTTGGCAACCTGCAAAGACTGAATCTCTGCGTCTGTTTCAATGTGGATGCCACGGTCCGCGCCCAATGCCAAAGCGGTGCGGATCTGTTCCTGACAGGCCTTGGGGCCAATAGAAACCACCACAATCTCGTTCACAACGCCCTTTTCTTTCAGCCGAACCGCTTCTTCAACAGCGATTTCGCAGAATGGGTTCATTGCCATTTTGACGTTAGCGAGATCAACGCCGGAGTTGTCCGGCTTTACACGCACTTTTACGTTGTAGTCAACTACTCGTTTTACAGCAACCAGAACCTTCATAGATTCCTCGTTCTTCTACGATGTGTTTAAAGACGTATCAGCAAATTCAATGGGAGTATCTGCTGCGGGAGTGCAACAATACTGCCGATAAAGCGAAAGCGGGTCAATAGAAATGGCGCCGTTTAGGTCATGCCGGCACAGCCGTAGCAGCTTGAGAACAGGGAGAAAATCCCTACACATCAATTAAAACGAACGTTTGTTTGGCGTACCAGGAAGACGCAAGAAGAGTTACTATAGATACAACGCTAGCTTAACTTTAGCAGCACGCAGTCGTCTGCAGGGTTTTTTACACGTATAATAGCGCACAGATTTTGAAGAGCTCGGTTCAGTCGTGACTGTCCAACATTTAAAAAATATGGTTGAGGAGACTAACGTGGAACGCGAATCGATGGAGTTTGATGTCCTGATCGTCGGTGGTGGTCCTGCTGGCCTTTCGGCAGCCTGTCGCCTGATGCAACTCGCCCAAGATGCAAGCCAGGAATTAACGGTTTGCGTGGTGGAAAAAGGCTCCGAAATCGGCGCTCACATTCTGGCCGGTACCGTTTTTGAGCCAACTGCTTTAAACGAGCTGTTTCCAAACTGGAAAGAGCTGGGCGCACCGTTGAATACTCCGGTCACCCGTGATGATATTTTCCTGCTAAAAGATCAGGAAAAAGCCACAAAGATACCCAATGCGTTTGTGCCAAAGAACATGCACAACCACGGCAACTACATTATCAGCCTGGGTAATTTCTGCCGCTGGCTGGGTGAGCGTGCCGAAGAGCTCGGTGTTGAAGTCTATCCCGGTTTTGCGGCGTCGGAAACGATTGTGGAAGACGGCCAGGTCAAAGGCATTATTACCGGCGATATGGGCGTAGCCCGTGACGGCAGTCATAAAGACAGCTACATGCCCGGTATGGAACTGCGCGCCAAATACACTCTGTTCACTGAAGGTAGCCGCGGCCACCTGGGCAAGCGCCTGATCAACGAATTCAAGCTAGACGCCGGCAAGGATCCCCAGCACTATGGTCTTGGCATCAAAGAATTGTGGGACATTGACCCGGCCAAACACGAACCGGGCCTGGTGGTGCACACTACCGGCTGGCCCCTGAGCGAAAGCAACTCTACCGGTGGCTCCTTCCTGTATCACCTTGAAGGTGGACAGGTATATGTAGGCCTGATTACTGATTTGAGCTACAGCAATCCACACCTTAGCCCGTTTGATGAAATGCAACGGCTCAAGCACCATCCGGAAATCAAAAAACATCTGGAAGGCGGCAAGCGTGTATCTTACGGCGCCCGTGCCATCACCAAAGGCGGCTTTAATTGCCTGCCGAAGATGAGTTTCCCCGGAGGCCTCCTGCTGGGCTGTAACGCCGGCACCCTGACCTTCTCCAAGATCAAGGGCACTCATACGGCCATGAAATCTGGAATGATGGGCGCAGAAGCGGTGTTTGAAGCGCTGAATGCAGGTAAAAGCGGCGAAGAGATCACCAGTTTTGAAGACCGCTTCAAAGACAGCTGGCTGTACAAAGAGCTCTATAAAGACCGTAACTTCGGCCCCAGCATTCACAAATTTGGCCCGATCATTGGTGGTGGCCTGGCGTATCTGGAGCAGAATATTCTGGGCCGTAGCCTGCCCTTCACGTTGCACGACACCCTGGCCGATCACGATGCGATGAAACCGGCGGCTGACTGCAGGCAGATCAGCTATCCAAAACCGGACAATAAACTGACCTTCGACAAATTGACGTCGGTGTTTATCTCGAACACCAACCACGAAGAAGACCAGCCGGTTCATCTGCAGCTCAAAGATCCAAGCATTCCGATAGAGCACAACCTGCCGAAGTACAACGAAGCGGCACAGCGCTACTGCCCTGCGGGTGTGTATGAGGTGGTTGAAGCGGAAGATGGCAGCGGCAAACGCTTCCAGATTAACGCGCAGAACTGCGTGCACTGCAAAACCTGCGACATTAAAGACCCGTCCCAGAATATTACCTGGGTAACACCAGAAGGCGGCGGCGGTCCAAACTACCCCAACATGTAATAGTAACAGGCAAAAAAAAGGCTCCCAAGGGAGCCTTTTTTACGAGCAGTCCACAGTAATTTAGTGAGCGTGCCCGTGTTCCTGTTCTTCGTCTGTTGCGTCGCGAACTTCAACAACTTCAACATCAAAGTGCAGGGTCTCGCCAGCCAGAGGATGGTTCGCATCAATAGTAACGGTCTCGTCACCTACTTCAATAACGCGCACCACCTGGGGGCCGTTCGGCGTCTCCGCCTGGAACTGCATGCCTGGCTCAATGGACTCTACGCCTTCGAATGCGCTGAGGGGAACCGGCTGAATCAGCTCGTCGTTCTTCTCACCATAGGCTTCAGCAGGAGCCACTGAAACTTTCATGGCGTCACCGGCGACTTTTTCATTCAGTGCACTTTCCAGCCCACCGACGATGTTCTGTGCGCCTTCCAGGTAAGACAGCGGCTCCCGACCTTCTACGCGGGAGGAATCCAGTTCTTCTCCCTGGTCATTGGTGAGCGTGTAATGGATGGATACAACGCGGGGTTGTGCCATGTGATCTCCTTGCGTGTCTGAAATGACTGTATTGAATTCATGTATACCCAGCTTAACAACGACTAAACCGCGATAACCATTATTTTTTGGGGCGCAGGCAGAGTTTTCAACCGTTACCGGTCAATTTATAAAAATTCCCTTTGCTGAACACGCCAACCACGGGTTCGCCGTCTGTTACACGCTCAACGGCCAAGTCCGCCAATTCGTAGTAAGCCGCCGTTACCAGCCGTGCCTTCACGCCATGGTGCACCGTTATCAGCGGTCGGGGTTCACCAG
Organism: Marinobacter sp. LV10R520-4; assembly: GCF_002563815.1. Lineage (NCBI taxonomy): Bacteria > Pseudomonadati > Pseudomonadota > Gammaproteobacteria > Pseudomonadales > Marinobacteraceae > Marinobacter > Marinobacter sp. LV10R520-4. The sequence continues at coordinate 3,904,621 of NZ_PDJM01000001.1, forward strand.
TACCGGGGTAAGTGTCCATTTGCAGCGGGTGGTCGGCGCCAACACTAAGAATTTCTCCCACATTGGTGATTAGCGTCAGCGCCTGTTGTTCGCCCTGCCCGCTTACTGTTAATGAGTGCGCCAGCAGCGGTGTGTCTTCCACTTGAATGCGCCATTTTTCGACCGGTGAAACCAGGTAATACTCGCCGTCTTCTTCTAGCCGCAATATGCTGGAAAACAGCTTCACCAGTGCCTCGCGCCCAATAATATTACCTTTAAACCACCAATCGCCGGCGCGATCTATGCGCATCTCCATATCGCCGGAGAGCGGCGGATGCCAGTCTTGCAGTGGCGGTAAACCTTTGGCAGGAACAGACTTTGCGAGCTGCTCCAGGTCTGTTGGTTGTTGGCTCATAGAAGACTCCCTTGGTGGGTAGCTACAGTGAAGGTCAGGGGAAAAACTGGTTTTTCAGATCAGCGCAGCCGGGGCCGACGACGGGCATGTCCAGCAGCACGGCTTGGGCCGTCATGAACGCTGCACCGCGCCGGTGGCCGTCTGTCAGCAGGCTGGTAAGCACGCCGACCAATGGCATGTGCGACACCAGCAACAACGGTGAAGCCGTACTGGCCAATAACGCCTCCAGGCAACGGGCCGGATCGTCGTCTGGCGTAATGAACCGCTTTTCTTCAACCGAACAATTCAATCTTTCGGCCACTATCGCGGCGGTTTGCCGGGCACGAACCAGAGGGCTGCACCAGATGAGCTTCGGGCGGCTATCACTTTCCGCCAGCTGGCCGGCCACTCGGGCAACCTGTTGCCTACCCACGTCGGTGAGCTCGCGCTGCTCATCCTGTGTGTGCCAGCCCGCTTCGCCGTGGCGCATTATAAGAAGCTTCATCAATAACCTCTAAGCGTTTGGTTAACTTGAAAAAAAAGTCGCGATAGAATTGCTATGAAACCGCTATGGAATCGTTATTGAACTATTGTGCGCGGCAGAATGAACTCCACATCGGAGTTCTGCGCGGCCGTCATCAAACCGTTGATAACCGCCTTTACAGACGCATTGCCATATAGAATTTCGTGTAAGCCCCGTACCAGCGGCATTTGAATGCCCATGGCCTCGGATTTGTCGCGCACCAGTTTCAAGGTGTAAATACCTTCTGCGACCTGCCCCAGCTCGGCCGCCGCTTCGTCCAGCTGCTTGCCTTTGCCAATCGCGTAACCAATACGGAAATTCCGGCTTTTGGACGATGTGCAGGTAACAATCAGGTCACCAACGCCAGCCAGTCCCAGGAAGGTCATAGGATTGGCCCCCAGGCTGACCGCAAAGCGGCTCATTTCGGCCATGCCCCGTGTAATCAGCATGGCTTTGGCGTTTTCGCCCATCTCCAAAGCCGAACCTAGCCCGGCGACAATGGCGTAAATATTTTTCAATGCACCCGCCAGCTCCACGCCGTACATATCGGCGTTGGCGTAAACTCGAAAATACTCGCAGCCCAGCAGGTTTTGAACGCTGGTGCGCACCTGTGGGTCTTCCGAGGCTATGACGGTGGCGGTCAGATCACGATTTACAATCTCCGCGGCCAGGTTGGGACCGCTGAGCACACCTATACGGCATTGGGGGATTTCTTCCTGCAGTATTTCGCTCATCAGTTTGAAGCCCTGGGCTTCAATACCTTTGGTCAGGCTAACGACTACCTGGCCATCACGAAAACAGCTGGCGTGCTGGTGAATGACATCACGGAAGGCTTTTGATGGGATGGCAACAAAGACAATTTCGGCGTTGGCAACGGCGCCGGGAAAATCTGTGGTGGGTTCTATATCACCGGCCAGCATGATACCGGGCATGTAACGCTCATTCTGACCGGTTTCGCGGATGCTGTCGGCTTGAGCTTGGTCGCGCATCCAGAAATGCACCCGATGGCCATTTTCAGCCAGCACTTTGACCATGGCTGTGCCAAAACTGCCGCCGCCAAGCACTGCCACATCATGGCGGCCTGGTGCATTGGACGCGTTGCCCTGCGCGGGCGCTGTTGTGTTTTCGGCCATAGTTATTTAACTCTTCAGGAACAGTCATTCCGTTTTTCGCTCAGCCGGTTTCTTCGCATTCCAGGGCGTGAACCAGATTTTTGAATTCTTCCCGATTGCGACTGTTCATACCCATCAGTATTTTATGGGCTTCCAGCACTTTGTCGCGAACCTGCTGCTCACCGGCTTTCAGCTCCGGAATTTCTTCCAGGCGCTCCATGCTGGAGACCGGCTCGCCGACAATAATAAAAATACTGTCGAAACCCATCGAACCGATGATGCGTGTGATATCCGGGTGGGTGGAAATCAGGCTGGGCGTGCATCCGCTCTGTTTTTTGGCGGCCAATGCTATTTTTGCCAAAAGTCCCAGAGTTGTGCTGTCGATGACTTCAGTTTCAGACAGGTCGATGACCACGGTTCTGAAATTGGGATCCTGAGTGATGGACTCAACCAGGTTATCCAGCGTCGAGCACAGATTCAGGCGTATTTCACCAACAAACTTCAAGACATAAATGCCTTTTTCTTCCGCTTGCAGAATTTTATAACCAGCCATTTTCCATACTGCCACTGTTTAGGACGACGGGCTTTCTGAATCACCTGAGGTGTCAGTGACCGACACCATAGCGATATCGTCGGGTAATTCCGTCATCTCATCGAGATTCAAGGCCTCGCTCAAAGAGTCAATAGTGTGACTACCTCCCGATACGAGTTCAAGTAGTGTTCGCTCCTTTTCATCCAGGCTTTTAGCCGGTATGACCTCCAGGATGCCGTCTGAAAACATCAGCAACCTGAACGGCGCCGTCAGCGCCAGCTGAAACACCTGCCATTCAGGCTCTTCAAACAGCCCAACCGGAAGCCCGCTACCCTTTAAGAACTCTGCCGGCTGATCTTCAAACACAATGATCGGCATTGGAAGATGCGCACCTACCGTGTAGCTCAAAACACGTGTTTTCAAGTCAATAATGCCCATGAAAATAGTCACGTGCTTACCCAAACCGGTATCCAGAAGCTCTGAATTTATACGTTGTAAAAAGAGTTCAGGATGCATGATTTCATCATTAAACCCTCGCCTTAAGTCACGCCGTAGCCTGCTGGTCAGATTTTTCAGTAGCACCGTAACAAACGCAGAGCTGGCACCATGGCCAGACACATCTGCGATGTACACCATTACTTTGTCATCGTTTAACTTGAAATAATCCAGAAAATCGCCGCTCAGGAACAACGATGGTTTGATCAGGTGGTCGATGACCACGCCGTTCACTTCCATATTGTGCTCTGGCAGCATTTTCATCTGCACCTTGCGGCCAGCACGGTGGTCTGCGCTGAGCTCGGACATACCCGATCGCAGTTCCCGGTTGGCGTCTTCCAGCTCTTGACGGTATAGCTGATTCAAGCGATTGATTCGTGCTCGCTCAAGCAGCTTTGCAATTACATCGTCCAGAGCGTTACGGTCTGAACTGCAGGGTTTTAGCAGGAAATCTGAGGCACCGGCCCGCATGACCGCTACAACGTCGGCGCCTGTGGCCTGTTCAGCGCAGGCCACAATCGGAATAAAATGATCGCTGTCTTCAAGGCGGTCTGCCACTTTTTGAATGGCGTCTGGCGGTAAATCCGCAAATATGATGTCTGGTGCTGGCCCCTCGTAAAGCGCGCTGGCCGCTGACGGACTTGCATACCCAAGCGCGTAAAAGCCGCGAACTTCCAGGTAACGGGACAGTTCGGCACGCGCATTTGCGTCGGAATCAATGATCAAAATGCGCTGAGTACGCAAAACCATAGCAGCTGCCCTAAACGACTGACGAGAAGCGGAAAACAGAGGGTACAGGGCTTATTCTGGCATTCCTCTGTGATATAACAACCGGTATAAAACCGGTACGAAACCATTACAAAACCATTACGAATCCATTACGAAACCAAGAGTACCATCAATTTTAGGGAAAGCCGATTATGAGGCGCGCCGTAAACGACTTGCTCGGAGCCTACGACAAACTGATTATGGACCCGGTTCACGGGGCCATTCCCCTGTACCGCCATGAAATACAGGTGATAGACCACCCGCTGTTCCAGCGCCTGCGCAATATCTGCCAGAACGACATTCTCAGCCTGGTATTTCCCGGCGCCACCCACTCGCGATTCTTGCACAGCATTGGCGTGATGCACGTGGGCACACGCATGTTCCGTGCGATGATCGACGCCTATCTGCGCGAGCGCCAACTCAGTGAACAAACCGACCTGACCCTGAGCCAACTTGACGCTATCGACTACCTGGCCAAAACCATTCGTTTGGGCTGCCTGCTTCACGACAGCGGCCACTCCAGCTTTTCGCACCAGTTCAGCCAGGCCCGCCACATTCGCGAACTGATGTCGCGGCCCGGAAGGTTTGAGGATTTGTGGGCCGATGTGGACTTTCGCCAGTACCACCCGCAGCCGCCGGAGGAGCTGGAGCACGAGCATTATTCTGTGCGTGTAGCGCACGAAGTGCTCAGCGCTATAGATCTGGCCGCCGCCGGGCTAAACGCGGTCGACGTTATCGGCATTATGGAAACCACAGAAGTTAAACCAAGCCCCACTTTCTGCAAGCACGCAATGACTTTCTGGGAATTCATCGCCGGGGCCGATGCTCACGGCGGCGCTATTGTGGAAGACGATATTCCGGGAATGGTCATGAACCTGCTGTCGTCTATCGTATCCGGCGAAATCGATGCTGACAGGGCCGATTACATGCTGCGCGACGGTTTTCACTCGTCGGTCACCATTGGCGGCTTTAATCTGGACCATCTGTTGAGCAACCTGCGCTTTGGCTGGAACCCCGACGAGCCATGGCTGGGGCTGGCCATCACCCAGAAAGGCTTGGGCGCGCTGGAGGATTTCGTTTATAGCCGTTACCAGATGTACCGCAAGGTGTATGCCCACAAAACCGCGCTGGGTTTTGACTGGCTGCTGCGCGAGGCCATCAACGAAGTATTGGATGACGAAGAAAGTTTCCACTGGATTGATACCTGCCTGAGTGACATGCAGTGGTTTGCGGAGTTAACGGACAACTTCTTCTGGGAAGCGTTTCGTAAAGTGGCGCGGCGCCAGCCAGAAAGCTTTTCATTCTGCATCGTGAACCGGGTAAAGCTGCAACACCTGGATACCCGGGAAGATCTGAACCCAGACGCCATCGCCCAACACAGTCAGTGGCTGGCCGGGCAGCTGGCGCTGAACCCGGCCAATGTGGTGACCTGTTCGATGTATGCACGTTTTTCCAATATTCAGGATAATTTCAACGGCATAAAGGTGCTTATGCGCAACCCCGTCAACCGACGCAGGTCGCTGCAGAAAATCACCGACGTCAGCGCTTTTTTCAGTAAGTTTGGCGACGGCATCATCACCCATTTTTACACACGGCCGTTTACGCCGGCTCCGATCCACCAATAGCGCCCACAAGGCTTACGGCGCTGTTATAAGCGCCTTCTATGCGCCCTCCTGCCAGCCAATCGCCGGCCAGCCCCAATTGCTCGTCTGGGAACCAGAGGTGGCCGGGCTGAGGCTCGTCGCCGGCGTCAGAACGGGCATACAGCCAGCGGTGGGTTAAGGTTTCCAGCGCTGGTTCGGCGCTGCCGCTAAGCTCGGCGAAGGCCGTCATCAAACCATTCACCACTTGCTGGGGTTCGTCGTTCACGTGGGCATTGGTCCACTCGGGCGTTGCGTGCAGCACCCACCAATGGCCTGCAGAAGGTTCATCGAATGCGTTCTCGCGACCCGGCTTGCTGGTGTTGTCCGCTACCCAGAACAACGGTGAATTGGCGACTCTGGCCCCTTGAAAACGCGGCCAGGGGTTAACGTTAAATTTAACGGCTACGGCCCAACACGGCAAAATCTGGGACACCGCCGTGTCCAGTTCGCAGGCAAGTTGCGCCGCACTGCTGTCCGCCAGCAGCTCGCGGGCCTGAGCCGGCGGAGCGGTTATAATTACCTGGTCAAACGCTCCCAAATTCTGGCCGTCGGTGTCCTGCAGAAGCCATTTTTTACTTTCTGAGTCACGGCGTAGTTTTACCACCCGGGTTTGCGCCTGAACATTCAAGCCTTCAGACAAGCCCCGGGTAATGGCGGTCATTCTGGGTGCGCCGACGTAACGCGGTTCCGCGGGAAATTCTGACCAGTCACCGTTATTCTGTTGGTAGCCAAGCTGGCCGTGCCAGGGAACAACCGTGTGCTCACCGGCATGCTGGCGTAAAAACGGCAAAAAATCCGGATTCCGCGATGTGAAATACTGGCCCCCTATGTCCACAGACGTTCCGGCAACCCGTTTTGCAGACAGCCGGCCACCGGGGCCGCGGCTTTTTTCGAACAGGGTCACATCGTGCCCTTGAGCATTAAGCAAAACGCCTGCGGTCAACCCCGCCACGCCTGAACCAACAATGGCAACAGAGCGTATAGTGTCGGTAACAGCGCTTACGGTTCCGTCAGAAGAGTTGTTCTGGTACATAGTGTTGCAGCTTCCATCAGTAATTAAAGGCTTAAAGGGTATGACCCCAGTTCGACATTGGTTTTTAAATATCGTTCGATGGTTTGATTCCGACGCAGGCGCGGACAATCTCGACAGTGATTCACGGGCATTCAACCTGGTTCGGGTTATACCATTTATTGCCCTGCATCTGGCATGCCTGCTGGTATATTTTACCGGCACCAGCACCTTTGCGGTGATGTTCGCACTGGCATTTTTTTGGCTGCGAATGTTTGCGATTACCGGATTTTATCACCGCTACTTTGCCCACAAAACATTCAAGACAAGTAGGAAAACCCAATTTATTTTTGGGGTATTAGGTGCTAGTTCGGCGCAGCGCGGGCCCCTTTGGTGGGCGGCACATCACCGCCATCATCACCAGCATTCAGATCAGGAGAAAGACCTGCACTCGCCCCACCAAGGCGGTTTTTGGTGGGCCCATGCAGGATGGTTCACGTGTGACGCCGGTTTTTCGATGAACGAACGCAAAGTACGAGATTGGTTAAAATTCCCCGAGTTGCGCTTTATCAATCGGTTCGACGCCTTGGTGCCGGCCATCGCGGCACTGATTATTTACGGCATAGGTGAAGGCTTGGCAGCTTGGGCGCCCAGGCTGGGAACGAATGGCCCTCAGTTGTTAGTTTGGGGCTTCTTCATCTCTACTGTTGTGCTGTTTCACGCCACGGTATCCATCAACTCACTGTCTCATGTGTGGGGTAAGCGGCGTTTTGAAACCGGGGACGACAGCCGCAACAACTTCTGGCTGGCGTTGCTTACTTTGGGTGAAGGTTGGCATAACAATCACCATCGCTGGCCGCAGTCTGTACGCCAAGGTTTTCGCTGGTACGAAATCGACATTACCTGGTACGGCCTGTGGTTACTGGCCCGGTTAGGAATTATCTGGGACCTGAACCCAATTCCGAAAAACGTTCAGGAAGAAACCCGCAAGTTAGACTCCATCAGGAGGATGCAATCGTGACCATCGCACCAAAAATCGAGGTAGGCTCACAACATGCAGCCACGCCTCACGTTGTTAATCGCTTTCGCGAGCTGTTTAACACATTAGACAAAGGCAACCTGAATAAGCTCGCCGGAGTTTATGGTGAGCATATCCACTTCAAAGATCCCTTGGGCGAAGTCCACGGTCTGGATGAATTAACCCGCTATTTTGCAGGGTCTTACCAGAACGTCATCGCCTGTCATTTTGTATTTGCCCAGGAAGCCGTGGACGAAGGCACCGTTACCCTGCCCTGGACCATGTATCTGCGCCACAAGCGCATCAATGGCGGCCGAGAAATTCAGGTAGAAGGTATCAGCCATTTACACATTGGCGGTGGCAAAGTGAATTATCATCGGGATTACTTTGATGCCGGCCAGCTACTGTATGAAAACCTGCCTCTGCTGGGCGGTATTATTCGCAAAATAAAGGAACATGCCGGATGAAAAACGTGCTTCAGAAAAGTAGCAATGTTTGGCTCACCGGCGCAAGCTCCGGCATTGGCGAAGCGTTGACCCGTGTGCTAGTAGCTGACGGCCATAAACTGGTGCTTACGGGCCGCCGCCCGGAGCCACTGCAAAACCTGCAACAATTGGCTTCAGACCGCATCAGTGTTGCCGCCGCCGATACCACCAGTAGTGAGGAGTTAGTCACGATTGCGCCGGTTCTGGAAAGCCATGGCCCGCTCAATATGGCCATTTTGAACGCAGGCACCTGTGACTACGTCGACATTGCCAATTACAGCAGCGACGTGATCGGTAACAACATCATAACGAATGTTATGGGCACCGCCCGTAGCCTGGACATTGCACTGCCTGCACTGCGCCGGGCTCGCGCCGAAGGCGAATCGGCGACTCTGGTCATCGTGAGCTCGTCAGCTTGGTGGCTGCCGTTCACGCGGTCAGAAGGCTATGGTGCTTCTAAGGCGGCGCTCAGCTATTTGGGCCATTGCCTTCGAGCCGATTTGGCGCCAGAAGGCATTGATGTCGTAGTGGTATCGCCCGGATTCGTGAAAACGCCCCTGACCGACCTCAACGACTTCCCCATGCCCTTTATCTTGACCGCTGAACAAGCCGCAGAGCGCATTGTCAGCGGTTTGAAGAAAGGCCATCGCGATATTGCCTTCCCCAAACGGTTCACTTGGGCAATGAAGCTTTTGGGTGCACTGCCGCAACCGGTTATTGACCGGATGGCCGCTGCCATGGCGCGGCAATCAGCCGCTAACACGGCAAAATAACCCGACATAATTCTGGCATAAGGCGAACAGTTAATGAGTTTTCAGCGTCAGCGAATTGCTGTCATTGGTGCCGGTGTGTCCGGCCTCACAGCAGCCTGGCTGCTGGCAGAGCACCACGACATCGAAGTTTTCGAGGCAGCGGATTACGCCGGAGGTCACACCAATACCGAACAAGTCTCCTCGGGAGGTCGTTTCTGGCCGGTAAACACCGGATTTATTGTATACAACGACTGGACCTATCCGAACTTCATCAAGTTGATGGATCGGTTAGGCGTTGCGTCAGAAGTTAGCGACATGAGTTTCAGTGTCGACAGTCGCCGCACGGGCCTGCAGTACAACGGCACGAATCTGAACACCCTGTTTGCCCAGCGCCGCAACCTGCTAAACCCTCGATTCCTCAAAATGATTCGCGAAATCTTGCGTTTCAATAAGGAAACCCAGCAGCAGTTGGCCAATCAAAGCATCGACGACAGCGAAACCCTGGGAAGCTACCTCGACCGCAACGGCTACTCGGCGTACTTTCGCAATTTCTACATTATACCCATGGGGTCCGCTATCTGGTCGGCGCCTGAGGTGGTACTGGAACGCTTTCCTATCCGCTTTTTTCTGCAATTTTTTAGCAATCACGGCATGTTGTCGGTTGATGACAGGCCAACCTGGCGAGTGATAACCGGCGGTTCTGCGCAATACGTGGGCAAAATGATGGACCGCCTGGACGGCCGCCTGCGGTTGAATAGCCCGGTGCAGCAAGTGAAACGTGACGCAGACGGAGTTACCGTGATGTGCGCGGGCGGCGAGCAGCGCTTTGACCAGATTGTATTCGCCTGCCACAGCAACCAGGCGCTGGCCATGCTGGCCCAACCCACAGCAACGGAACAACAGGTTCTCGGCGCCATCGCTTACCAGAATAACGATGTGGTACTGCACACAGACGCCAGCGTGTTACCGTCAAATCGCCGGGCGTGGGCGGCGTGGAACTATCTGATTCCTGCCAGCAATAACGAGTTGGTTTCAGTGACCTACAACATGAATATTCTGCAGAATTTCCACAGCGCGGAAGAGACTTTTTGCGTCACCTTGAACCGTAGCCACGACATAGCGCCCGACAAGGTTATCAAAAAGTTTGAATACGCCCACCCGGTGTTCACTTTGGAGGCTGTGGCGGCGCAAAAGCGCTACGAGGAAATCGGCAACCAGAACCGCAGCCACTTCTGCGGCGCCTACTGGTTCAATGGTTTTCACGAAGACGGTGTAAACAGTGCGTTGCGGGTAACCCGTGCCTTTGGCGTGGAGCTCTGACCATGAGTAATCGCCATGAGCAGTGATTGGCTGGAAGGCAGCATACGCCACCGGCGCCAACACCCAGTGCAACACGAGTTCAGCTACCACACCGGTATGCTGGCGCTGGATGTCGACAACTGGCAGTTGGCCACCACGGTTAGCCCACTGTTTTCTGTGGAGCGGTTTAACTGGCTGTCGTTGTATCGGAAAGACTACTTCAAGCCAGACCACGGTCCTCTGGGCCAGGCACTACGGGACTATGTTTGTGAGGCGACAGGCTGGACCCCCGATGGCAAAATCGAGCTGATCACCCACCCGCGCTACTTTGGTTATGTGTTTAATCCGGTCAGCTTCTATTTCTGTTACACCAAGGGTGATAACCCTGCAACCGGAGCAGTACCGCGGGTCATTATCGCGCAAATCACCAACACTCCCTGGCATGAACGCCACGCTTACTGCCTTGAAACCGTTGGCCATCCCGCCAACAAGGCCGGCTGGCGTAGCGAACAATTCGAGTTCGAAAAACGCTTCCACGTGTCACCGTTCAACGGCATGCATCAGAATTACCGCTGGACCTTCAGCTTTCGTGGGCCGCAATTGCGCGTTCACATGAGCGTGATGGAAGATAATACCCGTCAATTTGATGCCACCTTAGTGGTCCAACGCAAGCCGCTCAGTCGTAGGATACTCCATAGCAGCCTGCGACAGTTTCCGCTGGAAGCGTTAAAAATCGGCGCCAGAATATATTGGCATGCGCTGAAACTGAAACTAAAAGGTGCACCGTTTTACACCCATCCGGACAAGTTGGAACCCAACAACCCGGCATTCAGGCTGGGGCAAGAGGATTGCGGCTTGGATCTTGTGCCAGAGCAGTCCAATGAACGATCTCAAGGAACAAGCGGAAAGGTTAGCTCATGGAGAATATGAATACGTCCTCAGCGGTTTCGGCGAAAATAACATCCGCGCGGCGGCCCTCTCCTATGGCTAGCCGGGTGGCGCGTTCGCTGGTAATGCAGCAACTGACCCGCTTACAACAAGGCACGCTGGTTATTCGTGAAGCCGGTGCCAGCGATGTTACTGTAGGGGATGGCAATAGCGCTTATCCTGCCGCCGAGTTGGTTATTCACAATCACAGTACTTGGCGCGACCTACTCACCGGTGGCAGCATCGGGGCCGCTGAAGCTTATGTGGCTGGCGACTGGAGCTCCCCGAACTTGGTGTACCTGCTGCGTTTTTTCAGCCGCAACATTGATTTAATGAATCGATTTGAAGACCGTTTCAGCTGGGTAACCAAGCCCGCCCTGAAGGGGCTGCACTGGCTTAATCGCAATACGCCAGAAGGATCGCGTAAAAATATCAGTGCCCATTACGATCTCGGCAATGACCTGTTCGAGTTGTTTCTAGACCAATCCTTAATGTATTCGTCGGCCATCTATCAGGCGCCGGAAAGTACGCTAGACGAAGCGTCGGCCTATAAGCTCGATGTTATCTGCCGCAAGCTGGAACTCAAGCCTAGCGACCAAGTCCTTGAAATCGGTACTGGTTGGGGCGGTTTTGCTATCCACGCTGCCAAGCATTACGGCTGCCACGTGACCACCACCACCATCTCGGCTGAACAGCTGGCGCTGGCGAAACAACGGGTTGAAGCAGAAGGCCTGCAAGACCGCATTACATTGCTATTTGATGACTACCGCGACCTGAGCGGCCAGTACGACAAACTGGTGTCTATCGAAATGATTGAAGCCGTTGGCCCGCAGTTTTTGCCCAGTTACTTTGGCCAAATCAGCCAGCTGTTAAAACCAGAAGGCCTTGCGCTCATACAAGCCATCAACATGCCTGAACAGCGTTATCAGCGAGCCTTGAAAAACGTTGATTTCATTCAGCGCTACATCTTCCCCGGCAGCTTTATTCCATCATTCGGAGCCATGGTGGGCGCCGTTCGCGAGCAAACAGACCTGGTGCTTGCCCACGTTGAAGACTTGGGATTTCACTACGCCCGCACTCTCAATGACTGGTGTCAGCGCTTCCAGGCTCACAGCCAAAATCTTCACCAACGGGGCTATGACGATGCATTTCAGCGCCTTTGGCACTTTTATTTTGCGTATTGCGAGGCGGGTTTCAGTGAACGGGCCATTGGCGTAGCGCAAATTGTGATGGCGAAACCCGGCCACAAACACGCACCCGTTCACAGCGTATGATTTCCTCACAAACCCATCGTAACATTCTGAATTTCGTCATGTTCGAGCTTGGCTGGCTGGCCTGCGTTGTGCTCTCGCAGGCCTGGGCTCTGGCCATTGTGGCGGTATTCTTGATGCTGCATTTTGTTCTGGTCAGCCAGTACAAAATGGACGAACTGAAATTTATTGCTATAGGTACTCTGGCAGGTTCGTTACTGGATGGCCTTTGGCTGCGCACCGGCATTCTTGCCGACACCAGTGGCGCTGCTGTCATAACGCCGCCCTGGCTGATTGCGCTTTGGGCAACTTTTATGACCTCGCTTAATCATTCCCTGAAGTGGCTGGGCCGCAACCGGATGCTGATGTTCCTGATAGTGCCCATTGCCGGGCCTTTTGCTTACTGGTCCGCCAGCGCACTAGGAGCCGTTACCTTACCCAATATGCTGCCGTCTTTACTGGCGCTGGCCGTGGGGTGGTTGGTGCTGTTTCCGGCTCTGCTGTCTCTGCGCGACTTTCTGTACCCTAGGCTTGCGCAATGAACGCCCGCAACGCCAAGCCAAAATTTGAGTGGTGTGCAACGGCGGCCCTTGCTGCAACGTTGGCCTGGGCGCCTGCTATGGCCGACGCCAGCGCCGAGTTCCACTTCACCGGCAGCGCTCGCCCCTTAGGCAGCGCAAACGCCGGCAGCGAGCTTTACCGCGAACAACATACAATGCAGGGCGTCTGCCGCGGCAATCAGTTCAAACCGCAGAACCACAGGGTTGAATATTTTGACGCCGGCTCTGATACCCCGTTCGCTTTCAAGCAGCTTCGCTATGACCGCGACAACCAGCCCAGCCTGCTGCGCCCCGACGTAGAGTTCGTTCAACCCCGATTCAACGAGCGCCTTTCGGTCGGCTATGATTCAGGGAGTGTTGCCATAGAATGGCAATCGCCCGGCCAAGAGCTTGAACAGTTTCGTCTGGACAGTAACAACAGCCTGGTAGTGGACTCCGGTTTTGACAACCTGGTTCGGCAAAACTGGCAAAGTGTGGTTGAGGGCGGCTCTGTGAATTTCGAATTTCTGGCGCCAACCCGCGGTAGTTACTACAGTTTTGTGATGGAGCCTGTCGATGACAAGGCCAGCAGCGACCGGATTCGCGCCGATCACCTGATTCAAATTCGCCCAACCAGTCTCTTTCTGCGGCTGGTGGTAGAACCCATCTTGCTGGGCTACAACCAGCAAGGCGCCCTGACCCACTATTCCGGCTTGACCAATATCCGTCGCAACCAGCAAGAAAATATTCAAGCGGATATCGTCTACAGCGTTACGGAATATCCGCCTTGTTCGCTGCTGGCACCCTAAGCGAAAACCAGGCGCCATTCCCTCGCGGTTTCAATGTGTTAAACTCCCGCTAAACTTGTGCCGGAGAACCGTCCCCCATGATGTTTGTGTCATTCAACGTCAACAGCATTCGTACACGCCAGCATCAGCTTGCGGCTGTTATTGAACAGCTGGAACCGGATTTTATTGGTTTGCAGGAAACAAAAGTCAGCGATGAAGATTTCCCGCTGGCAGACATCGAAGCGCTGGGTTACCACGTGCAGTTTCACGGCCAAAAAACCCATTACGGCGTGGCGCTTTTGTCAAAAATGACGCCCGACAAGGTATACAAAGGCTTTCCTGACGACCTGGATAACGCCCAGCGCCGACTGATTACCGCAGACTTCACCGTGAATGGTGAAACCCTGACCGTTATCAACGGCTATTTTCCCCAGGGCGAAAGCCGAGAACACCCGGTGAAGTTTCCCGCAAAACAGAAGTTTTATGCAGATCTGATGAGCTACCTGGATGAGCTGAAACTGCGCGACACCAAAGTGGTGGTGATGGGGGACGTGAACATCTCCCCGACTGACAAAGATATCGGCATAGGCGCAGATAATGCCAAGCGCTGGCTGCGTAGTGGTAAGTGCAGTTTTCTGCCAGAGGAGCGCCAATGGCTGGGTGAAGTGGAAAGCCGTGGCTATACCGATGTGTTTCGCCACCTGCACCCGCACGAAGCAGACACGTTCAGCTGGTTTGATTACCGCAGCAAAGGTTTCGATCGCGAACCAAAGCGCGGGCTGCGCATTGACTTGATCATGGCCAGTGATAATTTGTTGCCCCAAGCGCAAAGCGCCGGCGTCAGCTATGATGTTCGTGCTATGGATCGCCCTTCTGATCACGCTCCGGTGTGGGCCAGATTCACGCTCTGATTCTTTCTTCACCAACCAGGAAGGTGGTCGCGCGTTATGGCAAAGATCAAAACTCGCGATCGCATTCTGGACACCAGTCTGGCGCTGTTCAACGCCCTGGGTGAGCCGAATGTCACCACGCTGCTGATATCCGACGAACTGGACATCAGCCCGGGCAACCTTTATTACCACTTCAACAACAAAAGCGACATTGTCAGCGAACTGTTTGAAGGTTTCGAGCTCCAGATGCACGACTTACTGGCCGTGCCCGCAGACGCCAGCATAAGCCTGGACCAACAAAATTTCTTTTTGCATCTGTTATTCGAAGCGGTGGCTCACTACCGTTTTCTGTATCAGGACCTGGTGAATGTGCTGTCGCGCCATCCCCGGCTACAGCCAAAATTTCGCAAAATATTGAAGCTGAAAAACAACGCGTTCCACACCATCTGCACCAGTTTCAGTGCCCAGGGATTTATGACTATCGGCACCGAGGAGCTAGCGACTTTATGTGACCAGTTAACGCTCACCACTTGTTACTGGAGCAGTTTTGATACGCTTTCACATCTTGATGATCGTAATGCGGTAGACCCTGGTCGCGGGGTATACCAGACCATGAGCCTGATGCTGCCCTACTTGGCCCCAGAGGAAAAAGAGCAGGCGTTGCTGATCAGCAGAAGTTACCTATAAAACAGCGGAGTTCTGATGGCCGTGTCACTCTTCCTCATTATAGCCAGGCGTTAATTTCTTAAGGCGATCAAGTTCTGCTTCCAGGCGCTCTACCCGCTTTTGCAAACTCATGACATCTTCATGGCGATACATTCCCAGGCGACGCAGAGCGCCAGATACCCGCTGATCGAACAGATGTTCTAGCTTGTCCCAGGTGCCCGTAGCGCGCTCGCGAACGCCCTCTACCCGATCTTCCACCGACTTCAGCTGTTTTTCCACCACACCACGGGTGCGGCTCTCCATTTGCTCGCCTTCTTGCACCAGGCGTTCGAAAAAACGACCGGTATCTTCTTCGGTTTTATTGAAGGCGCCCAGCCCTGCCAACCAGATCTGTCGTGCCGAATCCTTTATTCTGCCCGGCAACTGGGCATCGGAATCCTTTATTTTGTCCGGCAACTGGGCATCGGAATCCGTATTTTTTTCATGGTCATCGGTCATGACAAAACCTCCAGGCAGGCGCCGAAGCGCGAGTTAAAGCAAGGCTCCCATTGTATTACAGCCGGCGCCCGATTGCAGTGGAGGCTTTCTTTTGCATGTTCGCCGCGGTATGCGATTATGGAGGCTTGTTTCCAAACTCGATTCCGGGAGATAACGCGATGGACCTCAGAAAAATTAATGACCGTATTTCGGTAGCACCGCAGATTCAGATAGCCGACCTACCCGCCATAGCGGGCCTGGGCTTCAAAACTCTGGTCGCCAATCGCCCGGATGGCGAAGAGCCAGGCCAGCCGCTCATGGCCGGCATCGAGGAAGCCGCCCGTGAGCAAGGCTTGCAATTTGTATACATGCCGGTGGCCTCTGGCAATATCAGCGATGATGACGTGGAACGCTTCGGCGCAATGATCCGCACAGCCGACGCCCCCGTACTGGCTTTCTGCCGCTCCGGAACTCGCTGTACCGTTCTGTGGGCGCTCAGCTCGGCTGGTGAAACTCCGGCAAAGGAAATATTCGAAAAAGCCCAAGGCGCCGGCTACGACATCAGCGGCATTGCGCCACGGCTGGCTCAGCAGGCTCAGAAAAAGGGCTGAAAAGCCAACATACCCCACTCGCACAGGCAATCAGTCAGGACTCATTCATGCAATTCAAAGGTTCCGAAAACTTCCGCCACAACCAGCAGGAACGCCTGGGCGTGCTGGTTACCAATTTGGGGACACCCGATGCCCCAACCACATCGGCGCTGCGGCGCTATCTGGGGGAATTTCTGTGGGACCCGCGCGTGGTAGAAGTACCCCGCCCTTTATGGTGGCTGATTTTACACGGCGTTATTCTGCGCATTCGCCCATCACGCAGTGCCAAAGCCTACGCCGGTGTGTGGCAACCAGAAGGCTCGCCATTACTGACCCACACGGCCGACCAAGCCAGCGCCATTAGCGAAGAACTCAAAGCCCGCTACGGCGACAATGTGGTGGTGGAGTTTGCCATGCGCTATGGCAACCCATCCGTGGCCAGCGCCCTGGACGAAATGCAACGGCAAGGCGTGCGCAAAATGCTGGTACTGCCCCTGTACCCGCAATACTCCGCGTCTACCTCAGCCTCCACCTTTGATGCCATCGCCCAGGATTTCGCCAAGCGCCGCTGGTTGCCAGATTTTCGCTTTATCTCTCATTACCACGATTTTCCACCTTACATCGAGGCCATGGCCGAGCTTATCGAAGCCCATTGGATAGAGCACGGGCGCAAACAGAAACTGATGCTGTCTTACCACGGCGTGCCTAAGAAATACTTGACCAAAGGCGACCCTTACCACTGCGAATGCCACAAAACATCGCGCCTGCTGGCGGAGCGCCTGGGCCTGACAAAAGATGAATACATGACCACTTTCCAATCGCGATTTGGCCGCGAAGAGTGGTTAAAACCTTACACCGACGAAACCCTGAAGGCCCTTCCCGGCCAAGGCGTCAAATCCGTGGATGTATTCTGCCCGGGCTTCTCTTCAGACTGCCTGGAAACGGTAGAAGAAATCGACGAAGAAAACCGCGAGTACTTTATGGAATCCGGCGGTGAGGCGTTTCATTACATCACCGCATTGAACGCAACGCAGGGGCACATTGACGCGTTGGTTGCCCTGATCGAGCAGAATATTGAAGGCTGGCAAATACCGCAGAACAATCCGCAACACCTGGCTGAGCGCCAGGCCCTGGCCGATGCGCAGCAGGCAGCTGTGTACCCCCACGAAACGACAAAACTTTAGAGTTTGTAGCGCTAGAGACTTCCGTTGTACCCGGGGACAGATTTCAAATCTGTCCCCTTACCTGCGTTGTATCCAGGGACGGATTTCAAATCTGTCCCCTTACCTGCGTTGTATCCGGGGACGGATTTCAAATCCGTCCCCTTATTGATCTGTCCCCTCCTTATTCCTATTAATCTATCCCCGTCATTTTACCTGTGTCAGAATCTTCAGCATATGCTAGGAGAACAACACAATGGTATCCGTCAAATCGCTACACGGCTCGGCCCAACTGCTTCTGGATGTGGCGGGTGGCGTTACCCGCATAGCCGAACGGACACATCGCACCATTGTCCGGGAGATAAACCCGTTAAACCGGCTGCGTGACGTTGCAGGCGTGCCCTCTAAGGAACGGGAAGGCCACACCTATCAGTTTATCCAGTCAACCATGTTTTCACTGCAACAAGGCTTGCATCGTTCCCTAGACGGGTTCTCGGCGGATGACGAGCCCCCGCACTCGACACAAAGCGAGAAAGTCGCGGCGGCGTTGAATGGTGTCTGCGGTGATCACTTGGAAGCCAGCAACAACCCCCTGGCAATTACCCTGCATTTCAGAGACAGCCAGGGCGCAAAACTAAGGCCTGACGCAGGCAGCGTGAGCGCCATGTTTCCCGACGCCAGTCCGCGTATTGTCGTTTTGGTGCACGGTCTTTGCTTGTCACACGAGTACTGGAAAGGCCACGAAAAAGCGGATTTGGGTATCGAGCTGCAGCGAGCCCATGGCTTCACGCCGCTGTACCTCAATTACAACACTGGCCGGCATATTTCCAGTAACGGCAGGGAGTTAAGCGAACAACTTCAGGTATTAATAGACGCCTGGCCGGTCGAAGTTGAAGAGCTGGTTCTGATTGGCCACAGCATGGGCGGGCTGGTTATCCGCAGCGCCTGCTGGTATGGCAGCGAGCCGACATTACCCTGGACCCATCTGGTAAAAAAAGCACTTTACCTGGGCTCACCCCACCACGGCTCCGCACTGGCCAAAGCCGGGCATTTACTCACCTTCGTGATGCACAGATTCCGCTACGCCAGCCCTTTTGCGCTGGCGCAACATACCAGCGCCGGCATCAAAGACCTAAGACACGGCAATTTGCTTGACGATGACTGGAAAGGCATCAATCAGGACGAATATCACCCCGACATCCGCAAGCCGGTTCCTCTGCTAGAGGGCGCCCGACACTACTTCCTGGCCGCTACCATAGGCGATCACCCAGCAGACTTTTCCAGCACCATGGTGGGAGATCTTCTGGTGCGGCTGAATAGCGCAAAGGGGCATCATTCGGACGCTTTGAAAAAATTACACATACGCCCGGAAGACTGTCGGGTGTTTGAAAAATTGAATCATCTGGCGCTGCTCGACAACAAGGTCGTGCATGACCAGATACTGGAGTGGCTGGCTTGAAAAAACCGCAGCAGACAGACTTTGTCTGGGGACGGATTTTAAATCTGTCCCCTTCCCTTCACCCCCTACTCTTCGTAAATCATCTTGCGCACCATGCCGCCATCCACCACCATATTTTGTCCGGTGATAAACTCGGCTTGGGGGGAAATCAGATAATGCACCATCGCAGCAACGTCGCGGGGTTGACCGACCCTGCCTGCGGGGTGCTGGTCGTGATCCCGCGCGCTTAGGGGCTCAGGCTCCTGCCCTGCATCCGGCTCGCGGGTATCAATCCACCCCGGACTAATGCAGTTGACTCGTACATCTGGCCCCAGGCTGACGGCAAGGGCGTGGGTCAGGGCCACCAGTCCGCCCTTGGTGGCTGCGTAGGCTTCGGTATTGGCTTCGGACTGCAAGGCGCGAGTAGAGGCCATGTTGATGATAGTGCCCCGAGTCCCGCGCAGGTGCGGTATCGCGTGCTTTGCCATCAGAAAGGGACCGGTAAGATTCACGTCCAGTCGTTTCTGCCATTCCGCCAGCGTCAGATCTTCCACCGCACCGGTCACCGGATCTGCCAGGCCGGCGTTGTTCACCAGCGCATCCAACCGGCCTCCCCAGCTTATAACCCGACGCAACGCCAATTCGACCTCGCTCTCATCCGCCACATTGCAGCGCACAAACAACAGATCCGCGGGGTTCCCAAACGCTGCGGTAATTTCATTCCCGGCAGTGTCATCCAGATCGAAAAAAGCGACACGCCAATTCTGCGTCAACAGGTGTGCCACTATGCCCCGGCCAATGCCATGAGCTCCACCTGTTACCAGGGCAAGATTGCGATCATCAGACATTGGAAAAACTCCTTCGGAAACCTCAACGGAATACACTGGCAGGGGCCAATAGATCTGTCCAGTTCAGGTTCAGATTCAGATTATTACTGCATCACTGTAAAACAGCCGGAGAAATCAGAAAACCAGGGAAGAAATTCAAACGTATTTATAGCAGTGGTCGCGATTACGGACCGAGAGGATCTTTTTGCTGGGGTGTATCAACTTGAGAAGAGAATGGCGGTGGGTCAGGGATTCGAACCCCGGGAGGACTATTAATCCTCGGCGGTTTTCAAGACCGCCCATTTTTATAATATATTTCTTATTAAAATCAATTATTTAGGTAAATATTTGTATATTGCTTTTCGTCTTGGGGCAGCTTGTAACTTGCTGTTTTTTAAAGAACTAACCCAATCATAATATACAGCTTTTCAGGCAAACAACGTGATTCACCACCACCTATAGCGCGACAATTAACTTGGCCGACCGGTCATCCTAATTGTCGCAGAACACCCACGGGCGTGGGGAAGACGCTAACCCGGCCACTAGTGTCCCTTAACAAAAATTCGTATAGATAATTATTCTGCCCTGTATAATCTGACAAACAGACACAGGAGAGGTGCTCATGGCGCGGATAGCTAGACCCCTTGAAGTTAGTGACTCTGAACGAGAGGAGCTGGAGTCGTGGTTGCGGCGACAACGCATCCCCCTCTGTCAGCCTAGTTGTCCAGTTGGCGATTTAGCCTAAATTCATGTCAGATTGGGCGGTATGAGAGCAGTCATGCCACGTTGTTCCGAGGAACGTAAAGCCTCTGTGATAAAGAAGTTATTACCTCAAAAACTGCAGTGTGGTGTCGAGCACCGCAGAGGAAAGCATATCGGATGTGACTCTTTATAGTTGGTTAAAAAAGAGTCAAAAACTAAGAATGCCTGTACCAGGCAACCGTAATACTAGAGACGATTAAGTTTGCCATCGCGATGATTTGTACGAAGCCAGCGGCGCCGCTGGCCAGCCTGATGGGACTAAACCAGCGTATCTGAAAACGCTAAAGGCAGAACAATGGCGCTGCTGCGGAGGATCAACGCTTAAAAGCAGAGTGCGTTGTGCAGCCTCAACAGCTTGCTCACACTGAAGCAGTTGCCATTCTGAGCACCTGCAATGAACCATAATACCTAAGCTTTCCTCCATCTAAATGATCCCTAGGCTGGCTGAAATATGGCTTTGTTTGGCACCTGAGTCATCGTTTTATCGAGTACTAAAAAGCATCGGCAAAATAACCAAAGAGAGCGCATGACAATCTCCCCGTGAAACCTCTGAAAACGGTTCCAGACGCCTGCGCTATAGTTGCGTGTGACCGCCGTCCAGATACAGAGTGGCGAAGAAACGTGCATTACATGTCAAATACTGATAAGTATTTGACATGGGGTTTCGTGCGCTCTACCGTTGTGTCGTAACCCTTTTTCATATCCGACCAATGGAATATTCAACGTGGCTAAATTTAAGGGCTTCCCAATTTTTGATACCGCTGACCGCCTCTCTGAACAAGCTGACCAAAACGGCTATACAGATGTCGTTAGCCGACTCTCAAAACTGCCCCTGAAATACGAGCTGCTTGAACGCGATCTCACTCTAAGCTTTCAATACCTGTTGGATTACACCGGCACTGCAGGAACATACAATCGCTTTAGAGGCGAAATTCAGAGATTCCTCAACTACCTCTGGATCATCGCCGGCCGAACTCTGGACCAAGTTGACGCTGAAGTTATTGAGTATTATTTCCAATTCCTAAGAACGCCTCCTGGTACTTGGGTTGCCCCAAACATTGCCCCCGGCTTTTCGGATCACGCCATTCAGCGCGTGGTTAATCCAAAATGGCGGCCATTCACTTCACAGCGCTCCCAAGGCAAGACCTATTCAGCCAGCCCGGCAAGCATAAAATCCTCTCGGGTCGCCCTTTCTTCGTATTTTCGTTTTTTAATGGTTCGCCGTGTGTTGCTTGAAGATCCCTTTCTTCAGGTTCGTAAGCGCGAAACAAAAGCCACTTCAGGCGCCCTGCTCGAACAGGCCGAGCCGTCAGTTCGCCGGTACACCAATTGGCAGTGGTCGTATATTCGGGAAACCATTGAATCTGCAGCTAACCAGAATGCGAAATACGAGCGACACCTGTTTGTCGTTATTACTATGAAATCCCTGTTTTTACGGGTCAGCGAGCTGGCAGTTCGCCCAATCGAGGGAGAGCCGCGGTTACCGACTTTCAAGGACTTTAAGAATAACGTGTCTAAAGCTGGAGCATATTGGACGTTCTATGTGTTTGGCAAAGGTAATAAAGGCCGAACCATCACATGCCCAGATGCTTATATGACCTATTTGAAGCGCTGGCGACAACATCTTAACTGTGACACACACCTCCCTTTACCCAATGATTCCCGCCCTATTCTTCCATCCAAGCGAGGTGGTGGCCTGGGTGCGCGTCAGGTGGAGCGTACTTGCGAAGAAGCCGTGATGTTGGCGGTTAAACGAATGAGTGATGAAGGTCTGCAAAGTGAGTCAGATCAACTGAAAACGATCGCTTCAGAGACTCATTACCTGAGACATACCGGTGCTAGCCAGGCCATAGAGGCCGGCGCCGATATTCGTCATGTTTCAGAAGAACTTGGCCATGCCAGTGCCGCGTTTACTGAGCAAGTGTACGTTAACGCCGATCAAGATCGCCGGCGGGCTGCCGGCCAGCAACGCTCCATTTAGAAAGCTTATACAGGGGCAACTAACAGCGTGCCAATGGTGCCTGCCAGCATAGTTGCCGTCTGTTGCTTATTCCGGCCCATCATGAACACCCATCCCGGGCGAACGTGAACATTCATTCCGGCTGAAAATGAACGCTTTTGACGATTTTCCAGAATCAGTGTTCGCCACGCCGGAATCCGCGTTCACGTTAAACCAGAAACTTTCTTAACGCATTGTTTATTCAATCGTTTGCTACTCTGATTCCTTTTTTCGAGGATCGGAGTTATCCCAGCAAAGAGTATTTCAATGCTAAAAGTCAGAGAAGTGCTTCGTTTGCGGCTGGAAGCCAGGTTCTCGATTCGGCAGATCAGCGCCAGCACCAGCACCAGCACCAGCACCAAAATCAGTGTTGGTGCCATCCAGAAACTAATGTCCCGAGTGGATACCTTAGAGATTACTTGGCTATTGCCAGAGGACCTGGACGATGGACGCCTAGCGGCCATGCTTTATCCCGGCTCCGGTCCTGTCTCGTCTTCATGCTATGAGGTGCTCTACCAAGAACTCAAGCGCAAAACGTCACCAGGCTGTTGCTCAGGAAGGAGTACACCACTCGATACCCGAACCGGTGCTACAGCTAACCCCAATACTGTGACCGTTACCGGCACTGGCTGAAGCAGCAAAACGTTCCATGCGTCAGACTCATAGGGCGGTGAGAAATGCTTCGGGGATTACTGCGGCCCGACCGTACCCGTTTTCCAGCCACACACGGGCGAGATCCGCACGGATCGAGTGTTTGTCGCGGTGCTGGGTGCGTCCAATTACACCTACGCAGAGGCGACCTCGGAACGTATCAACGGTATTTGAACCAACTGGTTGCTGAGCCACATGCGCACCTTCGAGTTCTTTGTGGGCGTTCTCGAGATGGTAGTTCCAGATTATATGTCCTGGCTGGCACATAATCGAAAAGCATGGCTTTTGCAGATACCTCACAGGGCGCTCGTGCCAGCGCAACCTGTTACTCCTTGGTCGATACCGCTCCCCTGTGTGCCGAACTAGCTTTGTCGTTTGTGTAAATAAGCCGACACCACACCATTTTGGGCCTTTCACTAACGGTGCTGGTTCGGCATAGTTTGCGGTCAGCTACAATTCGGATACCGCGCCTCCCACTCTGATAGCAATGCCCCTCTCTCGAGTGCGTGCGTTTTCTCCACCTGTTCCTATCTAGTCGAAAAATCTGTCAAAGGCGATTTCGTCAACTGCGTCATCGATTTCCTCAGGAGTTGCAGCTAGGACCCCCGGTTTTCGTTGGCCAAGTCCGATAACACCCTTCTTTGTTGGGCAGAATCTTTCTCTGAATGCTAGGTAATCATGTGCTCCACGCTGTTGAGTGAGGGAGAGCAACACCTTCTCTCTTTCGGTTAAGTCGCTCGACGCATCCAGAGGATCGATATAAGGCTCAGGGTATTGGAAGAACCGATAAATTACCGACACAATCCGTGCTGGTATCCAACTGCCTGCACCCACGTCGTGAATAGAGTCGCAAGCGGCGTTTCCGAGGGTTTTCTCCGGACTGTCCGTGCCTACAAAAAATGAAGCCGGAAGTGGTACTCCGTTGTACTTCAGAAAATCGTTAAAGATATGCCGCTGATAATCGTGCTCAGCCTCAAAAATGAGCTTGTGCGCTTCAACACTTATCTTTGACGCTACGATTTCGGCGCGGGTAATCAACCGAGCGGCGGTTACCCAACTGATTCGATCATTTGTGACCTTTGTTTTCTTCTTCTGGATGGCTATTTTAGCTGCTCCGAATTCAGCATCCATACCGGAGCTTGCCTTCAAAGTGAGGCGATCGGGCCTTTTTTCCGTCAGTACATCCCGCGCTCTATTCACCAGATCGATTGCGTTGTCCAGATAGGCTGCAGACTGCTCGAACTCTGCATTCTTGCGGTAGGCTCGCATGGAGACCCACGCGGTCAGCGCAATAAAGAACAGGATCAGCAGCTGGATATAGTCGCCAAGTTCAATGACTGGCTCTAGAATCAGAAGCTTACCGAGGTAAAACGCAAACCCGATCCCCAGGAACCCGGTGAGAATTGCGACTACATCTGGTACCAGTTTGTGCGCTTGCTCGAAATATCGTTCGCTGTCCATGTCCATCGTTTCTCCCAGGAGTCAGGCTGTAGTGGTCAACTAATTCCAAGCTCTATTTCGGAGTAGCAGTCTCCATCCATCCAGATAACCGCTTTCGTCGGAACCTGAGTTGAAATCTCGATTCATGCCAAGTCGATCTAGGACGTCATGGCAGACCTGCGGGAATCCACCGTCAGCATCCAACATCGCACTTACGGCAATCTGGTTTTCTCGGACTTTCGCGTATGAGGTCTTTAATAACCGTTTTCTATTTACAAGTTGCGTATTCCAGACCAAGGTTGCCACTGATTCCAGACGAAGCCTGCCACCCATTCCACGCGAAAGCTGCCACTGATTCCACGGCAAAGCTGCCACCCCGGCAGGTTGCCTGACTCACCCCATCGAAACCGCCCGACGCGGGATAACTTAACGGTACTCTGAGTCTTTTCATCCGGAGAAGATCAGATGCCAGCAAAGAGGTTATCCATGCGTAAGATCAAAGAAGTCCTTCGCCTCAAATGGGAGCGAGGGCTAAGCAACCGACAGATTGCAGCGGCCTGCGGCGTCAGCCGCCCCACGGTAAGCGAGTATCTTCGACGTTTGGCCGAAGCCGGTCTGAACTGGCCACTGCCGGAGGATCTGGGTGAGGCTCACTTGGAGCAGCTGTTGTTCCCGCCCCCTCCAGACCTGCCGGCCGAGGTTCGAGGCATACCGGACTGGAAGCAGATTCACGAGGAACTGAAGGGTAAATACGTCACTCTGTTCCTGCTCTGGCAGGAGTACCGTCAGGCAAACCCAGAGGGGTATCAGTACAGCTGGTTCTGCGAACACTACCGGGCCTGGCAGGGCAAGTTGGACCTGGTGATGCGCCAGGACCATAGAGCGGGTGAGAAGCTGTTTGTGGACTACGCCGGCCAGACCGTGCCCGTCATTGACCGCACCACCGGAGAGGTCCACGAGGCGCAGATCTTTGTGGCGGTTATGGGCGCTTCCAATTACACCTACGCCGAAGCCACCTGGAGCCAGAAGCTGCCGGACTGGATTGGCTCCCACATCCGGGTCTTCGAATTCCTCATGGGAGTGCCTGAACTGGTAATCCCCGATAACCTAAAATCCGGTGTGACCAAAGCTCACCGCTACGAACCAGACCTCAACCCAACCTACCAGGACATGGCCGCCCATTACGGCGTGGCCGTTGTCCCTACACGGGTCCGAAAGCCACGTGATAAAGCCAAGGTGGAAGGCGGTGTGCTGATCGTCGAACGCTGGATCCTGGCGGCGCTGCGCCACCGTCAGCACTTCTCGCTCGGACAGCTCAATGCAACCCTCCGTGAGCTGCTGGAAAAGCTCAATCGCCGCCCCTTCCGAAAGCTGCCCGGCTGCCGGCGTGACCACTTCGAACAGCTGGACAAACCCGCCCTACAACCCCTGCCAGCTGAGCGTTATGTCTACGCGGAATGGAAGAAGGCCCGAGTGAATATCGACTACCACATAGCCGTTGACGGGCATTACTACTCGGTACCCTACACCCTGATCAAGAAGGAGGTGGAGGTCCGAATCACCCACAACATCATCGAGTGTTTTTACCGGGGCAACCGGATCGCCAGCCACCGCCGCTCGGACCAAAAGGGACGGCATACCACCATCGCCGCTCACATGCCTGAATCCCATCGGCAGGCGGGTGAGTGGTCACCGGAACGGCTCATCGCCTGGGCGGCCAAGACCGGGCCCGCGACGGAAAAGCTCATCCGCACCGCACTGGGTGCCCGCAAACACCCGCAGCAGGCTTACCGCTCCTGCCTGGGCATTCTCCGGCTGGGCAAGAGCTACGGCGAGGCACGACTGGAAGCCGCCTGCCGGCGGGCCCTGATGCTGGGTAGTTGCCGTTACAAAAGCATTGAATCCATCCTCAAGCATCGCCTAGACCAGCAGCCCCTGGAAGAACAGCAAGAGCTGGCCTTACCGGATACCCACGACAACATCCGCGGCCCGGCCTACTACCACTGAGGAAACCTGACATGCTGAAACATCCGACTCTGGACAAACTCCATGCCCTCAAATTGACCGGCATGGCCGCCGCACTGGCTGATCAGTCGGCCACGCCTGACATCACGGAACTGAGCTTCGAGGAACGCCTTGGACTGCTGGTTGACCGGGAGATGACCGAACGAGATAACCGACGCCTGACCAGCCGGCTGCGCCGGGCTGGACTGCGACACACCGCCGTTCTCGAAGACCTGGATTACCGGAACTCACGGGGGCTGGATAAAGGACTGATCCAATCCCTGGCAAGCTGCCAATGGGTGAAGGAACACCTGAATGTGCTCATCACCGGTCCCACCGGTGTTGGCAAAACCTGGCTGGCCTGTGCCTTGGCGCACAAAGCCTGCCGGGAGGGCTACACCGCCCAGTACGTTCGCCTGACCCGGCTGCTACGAGAACTGACCATCGCCAAAGGAGACGGCCAGTACCCCAAACTCCTGACCAACCTCGCCAAAGTCGATGTGCTGATCCTGGACGATTGGGGGCTCATGAAACTGAGCGCAGAGAACCGAAGAGACTTGCTGGAAGTGCTGGAAGACCGTTACGGCCGTCGCTCCACCATCGCCACCAGCCAACTCCCTATCGAGGAATGGCATGACGTCATCGGTGACGCCACTCTGGCGGATGCCATTCTGGATCGGCTGGTTCACAACGCCTACAAGATCAACCTCAGGGGTGAATCCATGCGAAAACGACAAGCAAAGTTGACGGGCACCACGGCTTCGGAGTAACAATGAAACCCCCGCGTCGCTACGCTCCGATGGGTGGCAGCCTTGCGCCGGTCCGGGTGGCAGGCTTCAGGTGGAATGGGTGGCAACCTTCAGCGGTTTACGCATACAAGTACCTGAATCGCACGAAATAAAGCTCCATGATTCTGATCTGGCGAAAAATCAGATGGCAAAATGCGTTGTTGCGATGCACTTACATGTTTTTCAACTAAGTCTGCAAGATCATGTATCAACTTTATATAAAAATTGATGGCGTTTCTTGGGCTCGTGAATCCTCTTTTATCATGGTCGATGTCACAAAAAGGCTCAAGCATCTCTGGAGACGAAAGGCCGTCAACTAAAAACCGATTTAATACGAACTCGGCGTTGAAAGCACTATGTGCAATACTGACAGAACACATCGCTGACGTTGTCGGCTCACGCCTTCGCAAGGGAAAGATCACCATGAGCCAAAACGACATACATCTGAACACCCTACGCACAAAGGCTATTGTGGAAGCCGTCGCACTGTTCGAATGGGATCAAAAAGCCGCCGAGCACTGGCTCTCGACGCCTGTCCGTGGGCTGGGCCACAGAAAACCAAATGACCTAATTGCAACTAAGGAGGGTATTCAGCAGGTACGAGACATAATCGGTCGGCTTGAACACGGCGTCTTCATCTGAATGAGTCCTCAGGTGCGTTTTATGTCCTTCACTGGCAACGTGATATGGCGCTTCAGTGTGCGCACCCATCTTTCCCGATACTGTTCTGGGCCCACCACTGCCGATTTCTTCCCTGTTTTTTGACACGTCGGGGGGGAGCTTACATGCTCTCCGGGTTGCAGTCGTCGAACGTCCCTAGTACACTGTACATCTTAATAGTTCGCAATTAATAGCATTTTGCTATACTCGTTCTCAACCATCAATTGAGGACGACGATATGGCACCACGTTACAAGGTGACACTGACAAAAGAAGAACGAAAAGAATTGGAGGCAATTTCAACGAAGGGCAAAAGGGCCGCCCGAACCGTTTTATCTGCCCGCGCATTGCTACTGCTTGATGCTGGAGAATATGGGCCTAAATGGGTTGTTGCAAGAGTTGCTGAAGCCTTAGGGCGAACGACTCGAAGTCTCGAACATTTAAAAAAAAGATTTGTTGAAGAGGGTCTCACCGCAGCCATCGAACGGAAGAAACGCGAAACACCTCCCCGAGAAATTCTGTTTGGAGGTGAGTTTGAAGCCCGGCTTTTGGCATTGGCGTGTTCACAAGCGCCGGAAGGCCGAAAGCGTTGGACCGTACGGTTACTGGCTGAGAAAGTGGTGGAATTGGAAATAGCACCGAGTGTTTCCCCTATGACGGTATGTAACACTCTAAAAAAAATGAACTTAAGCCTCACCTGAGCAAGTACTGGAAAATACCACCGGATGAGAATGCCGCTTTTGTAGCGGCGATGGAGGACGTTCTTGATATCTATTCACGGCCATATGATCCGAAATTTCCGGTGGTCTGTATGGACGAATCGAGCATGCAGTTAATTGGCGAGGTTCATGAACCTATTCCAGCAGCTCCTGGGCACCCTGTTTTGATGGATGATGAATATGTTCGTAAAGGAGTCGCAAACATATTTATTGAGGTAGAACCACTTGGAGGGCGGCGGAAAGTAAAAATTACTACAACACGAAAGCGAATTGACTGGGCCTTTTTTACCAAGGAAATGCTGGAAGAGCGTTACCCAGATGCGGAAAAAGTTATTTTTATTATGGACAATTTGAATACACACAATATGGCTTCGTTATACACGGCTTTCCCACCTGAAAAAGCCAAACGTTTGGCTGACCGGCTTGAGATACATTACACTCCAAAACATGGGAGTTGGCTGAACATTGCAGAGATAGAACTCAGTGTTTTGAAACGACAATGTCTTGCAGGACGAATTGATTGTATTGAAAAGATGCGAACTAAAGTGGCTGCATGGAATACAGACAGGAACAATCGACAAACCAATGTGGACTGGCAATTCGGTACAAATGATGCAAGACGCAAGTTAAAGCGTTTATATCCGAAGTTTTAAACTATACAGTGTACTAGTATGGAGGCATTATGGACAAGGGAGGAACGTAAGCGCCAATAAATCAGCACCTACATTCCGACTCGCCAATTGAACACACTGACTCCTCACCCATTCCATGAGGAATCAGCATGAAGTGGTTTAATGGATGTGACCAGCCCAGTTAAGGAATAATACCCTGAAACTGGAGAACGTATATGACCACAAGAAAGCTGGACGCCATCAGCCTTGTTCTGGAGCAGGGATATTCAAGAGCCCACGCGGCGCGCAGTCTGGAGATCAACCCAAACATGCTGGGGCGTTGGATAGAAGAGCATGAATCGGTCGATGGGCAGGCTTTCAGAGGGAATGGCAAACTGACCGCTGAACAGTTAGAAATCCGTCAGTTGCGAGAAGAAAATCGTCGCCTGAAAATGGAGAAAGACATCTTAAAAAAAGCGACGGTCTTCTTTGCCAAGGAAACGCATTGAAGTATGCGTTCATTGCCCAGCACAAGAAGACCTGGCCAGTCGACGTAATGAGTCGGCTCTTGGGTGTCAGTCGAAATCCCTATTATCGGTACTGCCAGCGTCAACACGAACGGCTGCCGAATGCGGAGCACGAGGCGATGATTGAGGCTGTGAAGGAGGTCGCTCAAAGTAGCGACAAGAGCTATGGCTCCAGGCGGATGAAGCACGCTCTGAATGCTCTGTTCTATCCAGTGGGTCTGCGAAAGGCGCGGTCGCTGATGCGTGAAGCAGGCGTCAAAGCCCGGTACCGGAAAAAGTTTAAGGTAACCACCAACAGCGACCATAAACAGCCGGTGTTCGACAACGTACTGCACGAGACTTTAGCGCTGCTGAGCCTGATCAAGCATACGTCGGTGACTCCAACCTCGCAGGACATCCGCGCCAGTGCAACGTGTTACTTCCTGGTCAAAACTGCTCTATGCCGCATGCGGCATAGAGCGGTCTATGTCGAACTCAGAACTATGCCGAACTAGCTTTGTCGTTTGTGTAAATAAGCCGACACCACACCATTTTGGGTCTTTCACTAACGGTGCCGACTCGGCATAGTTTGCGGTCAGCTACAATTCGGATACAGCGCCTCCCACTCTGATAGCAATGCCCCTCTCTCAGCAGTTGTGCGGCATACAGATCAACGTAATCCCCCAACGGACCTTCGTACAATCGTCGAAGTACCTTTAGTAACGTAAAGTATGCATTGGCAGTCATGTCCTCTACTCCTCATCAAATGACGGGAGATAGATCAAACTATGCCGAATAGGCTGACGGCAAGTCCGGGGAATACAGGCTTCCAAATGGGGGGGTGTGGCATAGTTCTGGGTTCGGCATAAACCGCCCTATGCCGCATGCGGCATAGGGCGGTCTCGACCAGGGAATAACACGTGGCACTGGCGCGGGCGCCCTGCGAGGTATCCGCAAACAGCCACGATCTTCGGCCCAGAGCGAACGGACGGATTGCGTTTTCGGCCAGTACGTTGCTGATCTGTAGGTCGCCTCGTTCGCAGTAACCCACCAAGGTGGGCCATTGGTTCAACGTATAATCCATCGCGGTACGGGTCAGGGTGCCCTTTGCCACTCGGCCTGCGTTGATCTCCAGCCAGGTCTTCAGTGTGTTCAGTTTGGACACACTCAGTTCCTGACGAATGCGATAACGCTCGTTCACACTCAGCTCTTTGATCTTGCGTTCGATCGCGTAGAGTTTATTGATGTTACTCAGAGCCACATCGGCTTTGGATACGTTCGTAGGTTTGCCTTTGCCCTGAGGCTTGGCCCCCTTGGTGGCCTCCACGAAGTTCCGCCACCTGTGATCCTTATCTGGAGCTCCAGATAAGGATCACAGGTGGCGGAACTTCAGCAACGTCGTGGCGTCCGGAACCGATTCCACACCCAG
Source organism: Marinobacter sp. LV10R520-4 (assembly GCF_002563815.1). NCBI lineage: Bacteria > Pseudomonadati > Pseudomonadota > Gammaproteobacteria > Pseudomonadales > Marinobacteraceae > Marinobacter > Marinobacter sp. LV10R520-4. The sequence goes on from NZ_PDJM01000001.1 coordinate 3,935,750, forward strand.
GTCGATACCGACAAAGGCACACGCTGGCCTGGCTGTCATAAATGGCGTCTTCCAGTGCGTCATCGGCCAAGGCATACCACTGCTGAACAAAGTACATCCGCAGAATGCGCTTCAGGGGAATGGGCGGGCGTCCTCGCTTGCCGCGGGAATCGAGATAATAATGGGGCGAGAGCGCTTCCAATAGCCGCGACCAGGGCACGGCTTGTTCCATCTCGGCCAGAAACCGCTCACGTCGGGTTATCTTTTTCTTTGCGGCGAACTCGGCTTGGGCGGAACTCGTCTGCTTCATGATGGTTCCTGATCGATTCGATTACCGGAAATCTAATTTTACCAAAACAGAGACTCAAGCTGAATTAATCAGCGCTTCCTTAGATAACTGGGCTCCCCCGGCCCGACACCAAGGGGGGAAAGGCGGAGTTGTGCCAGAGTGCCTGAAACTAGTTAAATAATCGCCGGCTTCGATAATGACCACTTGGATCTGGCGCTATCGGGCTTGGTCTGCAAAGCTTGTTGGAGCACTGTGAGATATCCGGGCTAGCGGCCGTGTGCTTCGCGGAATTCATAAACCAGGCGAGCGATCTGTCCGAACTCCCTGCACCATCATGTCTCGTATCTCCCCCAAGCGTTCACCCGTTGGCCGTTTCCACGTGCTAGCCTAGGCCCCAGGCGACAGCCAGCAAAAGCATCGAAACCTTACGCTCACGGTAACTTAAATCAAAGAAAAATTCGTGACAATTATCATTAGCTACGCGGAGCCTTATTGGCGTGACAGCTCGACTTCCCGTATTTTTGTCGCTTCAGCACCCGCGCTGTGCTGGTGTCGTGAGGTTCTCTCTGCCGAAAACATAGCCATACGCGTTGACAGCAACCCATCACTGGCATTACGTTAACGTAAACGATAGGATTTAAGGTCAGTTTTGCGGGATACCTCTTAACCTAGCTACCTCCGCGTTATCGAAAACTCAACTTGACAAAAACATAACGATAAGAAAGCTAGAGATGAATATGTTGGCGATATTGATTTCATTGTTGCTGTTGATGTTTTTCGCCTACCGTGGCGTGGCCGTACTCATTCTCGCCCCACTCTGGCGCGGTGGTTACCCTGCTAGCGATATGCGGGCTGACTCATAGCCAGGTTCTATCCGCAGATTCTTATGATGACTGCTGTTGGCCCGGTCACTGAGCTGGTGCTCGGCTCTACTTTCGGTAGCTTCTAGCAATTCGTAGAACAAAAAATAAAGGACACCATCATGATGCCAGTATTTTCGTCCCAAAACCCCGATGTTCCCCAATGGGACATTCCGGATCGATTCAACATCGCTGAGGCTTGCTGCGACCGTTGGGCTAATGATCCAGGGAGAATCGCAATCATCCAGAAGAACCCGGATGGCTCGGTTCATCAATTCAGTTTTCTGGACCTTCAACAACAAGCCAACCGCCTCGCCAACAGCTTGCGCGAGCAAGGCGTGGTGGCCGGCGACCGAATCGGCATCATGCTTGCGCAAGGGGTGGAGGCCGGTATCGCGCATATGGCCGTCTACAAGTTGGGAGCGATAGCCGTTCCATTATTCAAACTGTTTGGCGCCGACGCGATCCAGCACCGCGCCACCAACTGCACCATGTGCGCGATCATTACCGATTGCAGCGGCCTGGCGAAGATCGATGGTATCTGGCCGAACCTGAGCAATTTGCGGCTGAGTTATGTGATCAATGCGCCGACTGGGCGCGACAACGTTTTGGATTTTTATGGCGAGCTCGGGAGCCAGAGTCCGATTTTCGAAACATTAGACACTGGAGCCCAAGATCCGGCATTAATCATTTATACCTCCGGCACCACCGGCCACCCGAAAGGTGCCTTGCATGCACACCGGGTACTGCTTGGGCATTTGCCTGGAGTGCGAGCATCTCACGACGACTTTCCCCAACCCGGCGATCGCATGTGGACACCTGCAGACTGGGCTTGGATTGGCGGCTTACTGGATGTGCTACTGCCGTCCTGGTATCACGGCGTACCGGTGGTCGCCCATCGCGCCGAGAAATTCGACGCCGAAGATGTGTTTGCGCTAATCGAAGAATTGCAGATCAGAAACATCTTCTTTCCACCCACCGCGTTGAAACTGTTGCGCACGGTCCAGCATCCAGAACAACGCTGGAAACTCTCGCTGCGCTCCGTCGCCTCTGGCGGGGAGTCTCTAGGTGATGAACTGCTGGCCTGGGGCGATCGAGCGCTGAGCGTGCGGATCAATGAGTTTTACGGCCAGACAGAGTGCAACCTGGTGGCCACTTCGTGCGCCAGCGGTGGCATCTACCGCCCCGGGGCCATTGGCAAGGCAGTTTCGGGGTTTCGCATCGCGATTATTGACGATCATGGGGAGGAGCAACCGGCCGGGGAGCCCGGACACATTGCTGTTGCATCACCGAGTGGCAGCGAAATGTTGGCCTATTGGAACAACCCGGACGCAACCAAGGAAAAATACATCGGTATGTGGCTGGTTACCGGCGACAAGGGCTCGATGGATGACGCTGGTTACATCTATTTCCAGGGCCGCAACGATGACGTGATCACCAGCGCCGGATATCGCATCGGCCCGACACCGATTGAAGACTGCCTGCTCAAACATCCAGCAGTAAAAATGGCGGCAGCGATCGGCAAGAAAGACCCGATACGCACTGAGGTGGTCAAGGCATTTGTCGTGCTCAACGAAGGCTATGAGCCAAACGACGACGCTGTACGCGCCTTACAGGAACACGTTCGCAGCCGTCTGGCAGCACATGAATACCCCCGCGAAATCGAATTCATCGAAGCCCTTCCAATGACCGCGACAGGCAAGGTCATCCGCAACGCCCTGCGCCAGCGCGAAGAGCAACAGGCCACTGAGGAGAACGCATGAACTTTATAGGCAAGGCTTACGACGAAATACACCAAGGCGAAACCTTCGGCCAGAACCTCACTATCGAGTCCTCTCACATCACACAGGCATGCGGCATGTTTGGCGACTTCAACCCGCTGCACAGCGATGCTGAATTCTGCGCCAAAAGCCGTTTCGGTCGGCCGATTCTGCATGGACCTATGACCAGCGCATTCATGTCTGCGTCCATCGGCATGTACTTCTATGGCACCGCCGTGGCCTATCTGGAGCATAACTGCCGCTTCCTCGCGCCGGTATTCGTTGGTGACACTCTGAGCGTGCTCTGGACCGTCAGCGAGACGCTGGACAAGCCACGAAGCAACGGCGGCATCGCCGTGCTCAGTGGCCAATGCAAAAACCAGCGCGCCGAAATTGTGGCTGAAGCCAGCGGCAAGATCCTATTGATCAACCGTACCGCAGGAGAGCACCCATGAGCATTCTGACAGGAACGCTGCCTGATGGTCATACATCAGATTTGACAATAACTCCGCACCGGGATGGGATAGGCTCCGCCTGTCTTAGTGGCAACGGAATTGAAACTAGAGAAACTGGCTCATTGACTGCTGGAATATCGACCCAATGGTCTGAGAAATTTTATTCACGACTAACTTTTAGTGTTGTGAAATCTAAGTAACCAAAAGACCAATTCACCAACGCCACTGAATATATGAAAACTGCACATTTTATTGATTTTTACAACCCATTTAGTCCGATCACAATTGGGTTTGAAGTTTTTTATGTCGAAAAATCATTATTTGACGGTCGAGATGCAAATAACGTGCGGTTGCAAACGTCCTTCCAATACGATTTTTAATATCTGTAAGTGAAAAATTATTGACTGAGCATCTGGATACCAGTTGCCCGGCAACCCTATGCTAGCTCAAGGCATTCCCCAAATGGGAAGGCCTAAATTTCTCACTTGGATCCAGGATATTAGGGGTTGTTGACAATTCACATCGGCAGCCAGAGAAATGCACAAGCCAATGACACAATGCTCTCATAGTTACGAGTCAGTTTGTCATATCGGGTGGCGACGGCCCGATAATGCTTGAGTCTGGCAAACGCGTTCTCCACCAGATGTCTGAGCTTGTACAACGGCCAGTCGAGTCCCTTGTTGCCTTTGATCGAATTTTTCTTTCTGGGAATAATAACGCTCATTCCGAGGGCTTCTCCCTTGTCTCGTATTATCTGGCTGTCGTAGCCTTTATCCGCTATCAGCACCTGCGCAGCGTCAATTTTTTCGATGAGTGCTGGCGCTTCAGTGCAGTCATTGATGTGACCGCCCGTGATGATGAACACCTCCGGCAGGCCGTAAGCATTCACCGCCAAATGCACCTTGGAAGTGTTGCCAGCTCTGCTTTTGCCGATATTCTCGTCGTAGCCACCAGCAGCTCCGGCACTGTGCTGGTGTGCTTTCACATAGCTGCCATCAATGAAGACCCATTCCAGATCGGAGTCTGTTTTCAGCACGTTGAAGAGCTTTTTCCAGATGCCTTTTTTCGACCAGTAATTGAACGCTTTGTAGACAGAATTCCATTTGCCGAAAGGGTCTGGCAGATCTCTCCAGGGCACACCGATCTGCATTCTGAACAGAATGCCTTCGACTGTTTTGCGCAGACCTGCCTTGTTATACAGACTGAATTGAAGCAATATTTCTCTTAGCTTGGATCACAGCTCTTCTGTGAGCATATATCTGGGCATTGCGGGCTCGTATGGTTGTTGTTGTGGAACTTCATTATACGAGCTTACTCTTACCTTTCAAAGGATTACGAGCAATTGTCAACAGATCCTAGTCTATTTCGTCGCAATTAGAACCATCACGGAAGGAATCAGCGCCGCCGCTGGTTATAATGGCGTACTTTGAACTTTCGCAGAGAATCCTATGCCAATCGAAAAGAATCAGGTGGTCTTGTTACACTAAAGTGTCAGTGATGAACAAGGCAAGGTCGTTGAAAACTCTCGTGGCGGCGAGCCGAACACCTACCTGCATGGCCACGGCGGCATTGTCCGGGGTCTGGAAGAAGCTTTGGAAGGTCGCGACGCAGGCGAAAGCTTCAATGTCACCATCGCTCCGGGAAAAGCCTACGGTCCGCGCAAAGCCGATTCCATACAGCGTGTATCGATCAAGCATTTGATCGGTGCCAAACGCTGGAAGCCGGGCATGATCGCGCAGGTAAAAACCGAGCAGGGCCAGCGCCATGTGATCGTCGTTAAGGTCGGCCTCAAGTTTGCCGATATCGATAACAACCACCCTATGGCCGGTAAAACCCTGGCCTTCGATATCGACAACATCGAAGTACGCGCCGCCAGTCCGGAAGAGATAGCCCACGGCCACGCGCATGTGCCGGGTGGGCATCATTGAAGGATTATCTTCACGAGAAAAAACCGATAAAAGGCTGAAACATGCAAATCGGCGTCATCGCAGATACCCACAGTAAAATGCGTCCCGAAGCTTTGGAGGTATTGAAAGGCTCAGACTTGATCCTTCACGCCGGTGACTTCGGTCGCGACGAGGTTCTGGAAGCGCTGGAGGCGATCGCCCCCGTGATTGCAATTCGCGGCAATATCGACAAAACAGGCCGTGCAGCAAATCTTCCCGATGTTCAGGATTTGAAATTCCTCGGCCACGCTTTTTACATGCTCCACGACGTCAAAATCCTCGACATCGATCCGCAAGGTCGTTACCGCGTGGTGATCGCCGGCCATTCCCACAAACCCCGTAACGAGTGGATCGGCGACGTGATTTACTTCAATCCTGGCGCCGCCGGGCCCCGGCGCTTTAATCTGCCGATCACGGTAGGGCGGCTGCTGGTGAACGAAGACGATGTGGCGGGTGAAATCATCGAACTGCCGGTTTGATTAATACCCTGTATTTCTGCGTGACGATGCGAGTGCCACGATTATGCCTTCGTCTGCGGCCAGCTTGTCTTGGCAAATATCCGTATAGGTCTCTGCCAGACCACTCAAGCCTTCCACCGTTCTGATTTTAGCCAGTTACGGCTCCAGGCAGCCGGTGCGTGCAAAAAACGCTCACTCCGCTCAGAGAATTCCTGTGGCCTCCGGTCCTGCATGCGCTTCGGGATTAACAACCGCCAAACTGCAGTTCTTCGAGCATCTCGCTATCAAAAGTTTTCCTGATTACTCACGTTAATCAGCCACGCTGCCGCCATTTTGGCATACACTGATTATATACAGTACAGGAGGCAATCTCATGGCACGTAACCCAATTCAGTTCCAGCCCAGCCTGTCGTTGCCGGCTTTTCTCAAGCAATACGGCACAGAAGCACAGTGCCAGGAAGCCCTTTTCCAGCACCGCTGGCCCAAGGGATTTGTGTGCCCTGACTGCGGCAATGCTACCGGCTGCCGGCTGTCGAGGGGGCATTACCAGTGCCATCGCTGTCACCATCAGACGTCACTGACCGCCGGCACTCTCTTTCATGCGACTCACCTGCCGTTGACCACCTGGTTCCTGGCCATTTATCTGCTGACCCAGCGTAAGAGCGGTCTCTCGGCATTGCAGCTGTCTCGGGATCTCGGTGTCACTTATAACACGGCCTGGAAGCTCAAACACAAGGTGCTGCAGGTCATGTACGATCGCAACCAGGGAGAGAGGCTCAGCGGCCGCATCGAGATTGATGACGCCTATCTGGGCGGCGAACGGTCGGGAAAACGAGGTCGTGGTGCCGAGCATAAATTCCCCTTTGTCGCTGCGGTACAAACCAATGGCGAGGGCCACCCGATGCGGGTTCAGCTTCGCCGTGTGAGTGGCTTTACCCTGGCCGAGGTGCGTCGCTATGGCCAACAGGCCATTGCGCCCGGAAGCCACGTTGTCAGCGATGGTCTCAACTGTTTCCGGGCCTTTGACACGGCCACCTGCGTCCACGAGCGCCACATCACCGGAGGCGGTCGTGCCAGCGTGGCAAATCCTGAGTTCAACTGGGTCAACACCCTGCTCGGCAACGTCAAGAACGCGATCACTGGCACCTACCACGCCATCCGGGAGCAGCATACCCCTCGCTACCTCGCCGAGTTCGAATACCGCTTCAATCGGCGCTACGATCTCAAAGCCATGCTTCCGCGGTTCCTGACAGTAGCAGCCCGGACACCGCCTATGCCCTATAGGCTGCTAAAGATGGCTGACTCTTATGCGTAATCAGGAAAGTTTTTACCGGTGTCCGCTACGGTAGACACCGGACAGCTCCTCAAAATATTATTTCTCAATGTCTATGCTTGCAGCCTCCCCCTCTGCCAGCCTAGTTGTCCAGTTGGCGATTTCGCCTAAATTCATGTCAGATTGGGCGGTGTGAGAGCAGTCATGCCACGTTATTCCGAGGAACGTAAAGCGGCCGTGTTGAAGAAGTTGTTACCTCCGCAGAATCGCAGTGTGGTGCAGGTGGCGGCAGAGGAAGGCATATCCGATGTGACCCTGTATAGTTGGTTAAAACAGTGTCGACAACAAGGAGTGCCTGTGCCGGGTTATCGTAATGCTGGAGACGAGTGGTCTCCTGATGCCAAGTTGGCCGTCGTGATCGAAACGGCGTCTATGTCTGAAGCGGAACTGGGTGCGTATTGCCGCCAGAAAGGCCTGTATCCCGAGCAGGTGCAGCGCTGGAAAGATGCCTGCCTACACGGTACCGGCCTGCAAGAAGGGCAAGAGAAAGCCGCTCAGAAACAGCAGCGTGATGCCCGTAAAACCATCAAAAAGCTGAAGGCGGAAGTTCGCCGTAAAGACCGGGTTCTGGCAGAAACGACCTCGTTGTTGGTGCTGTCAAAAAAGCTCGAAGCCTTGTACGGCGAGGACCCGGACAGCGAGGACAGCTAACACCGCTGACCGAGCGTACAAGGCTTTTAAACGACTATGACGAAGCTGTCGCCAGTGGTGCAGCCCGGTACAAGGCGGCCGATTTGATGGAGCTGAGCCAGCGCACGTTGAAGCGCTGGCGACGCACTAATGGCGCTGTGAAGGAGGATCAACGTCCGCAAGCGGAGCGCGTTGTGCAGCCACACCAGCTCACTCACGCTGAAGAAGCGGCCATTCTAGACACCTGCAATGAACGGGAGTACCAGAGCTTGCCACCGTCCCAGATCGTGCCTCGACTGGCTGATAAAGGTCTTTACCTGGCCTCTGAGTCCTCATTCTACCGAGTGCTCAAAAAGTACCAGCAAGTGAATCATCGGGGCCGCATGAAACCGCCGCGCAAGGTCCCTGAACCCACCAGCTTTACCGCCACAGGCCCGAACCAGGTGTGGAGCTGGGACATCAGTTATTGTCCTTCAGAGGTGCGCGGTCAGCACTGGTACCTGTACCTGATTATGGACATCTACAGCCGCAAAATCGTGGCTTGGGAAATCCACGAAGCAGAGTCCGGCGAGCTTGCCAAAAAGCTCATTGATCGAGCTCTGTTGCGCGAGAAATGTTGGCAAAACCCACCGGTGCTGCATTCAGATAACGGCGCGCCAATGACGTCTTACACGCTGAAAGCGCGGCTGGCAGACTTGGGTATGTTGATGTCTCACAGCCGGCCAAGGGTGAGCAACGATAACCCGTACTCAGAGTCGTTGTTCAAGACGCTTAAGTATTGCCCAAAGTGGCCGGCTAAAGGCTTTAGATCACTAACAGCGGTGCGTGAATGGATGCTGTTGTTCGAGCAGGCCTACAACGAGGAGCACCTGCACAGCGGCATCAACTTCGTGACGCCCGCGCAACGGCACCAAGGTGTTGATGCAGAGTTGTTAGCCAAACGTGAAGCGGTTTATGAACGAGCAAAGAGCCTGAATCCCAGGCGTTGGTCTGGTGACATTCGAAACTGGAAGGTCGCCGGAGCCGTATCCCTCAACCCTGGAAAATTGCAGGAAATTGAGCGCAATAAACAGGCTGCTTAAACGCAGCTATTTGGACAACTGGGTTGCAAATCACCGGCCTGTGTCAGGCATTTGAGCACAACCTTTGAACCACAACGCCCGCCACTTTTCAGTGGCGGGCGTTGTGGTCATCAACCCGAATGGGGCTTCAGCCCCAGGAAAAAGAGATCAGCCCAACAAGATGGCCGGCAAACCGGTAACCAACCAAGGGAAGAATGCCAGCAGTACGCATGCCACGATTATCAAAGCTACGAACGGAATTACCGCCTTATACAGATCGACGATTTCCACTCCGGGGGGCGCGACCCCCTTCAAATAGAACAGGGCGTAGCCAAACGGCGGCGTCAAGAACGAGGTTTGCAGTACCACGGCGACCATCACCACGAACCACAACATATCAACCCCCATGGCTTCAACGATAGGCAACATGATCGGGAAGCTGAGCAGCACAATGCCAGTCCAGTCGAGGAACATACCCAGAATAAACACTAAGAACAGCATTAGAATCAATGCCCCTGTAGTGCCGCCGGGCATGGCTAACACCACATCGCTGATCACGCTCATACCGCCACCCCGGGAGAAAACCCCGGTGAACGCCGTGGCCCCTACCAGTACCAGCATGACCATGGTAGTGGTCTTGCTGGCATCGATCAGGGTGTTGTAGCAGGTCTTGAGCTTGCGGTCCCCGAAAATCATGAACAGCAAAAAGGCGATGAATACCCCGATGGCTGAGGCTTCCGTGGCCGTGGCCAAACCGGTGAACAAGGCCCCCAATACCCCAAGAATTAATGCCATAGGCGGAAGAACATACTTGAACAGCATGACGATCAGTTGGCCGGTGCTCGTTTGGGCGCGCTCTTCAGCAGGCACCTTCGGGCCATAATCGGGCTTGAGGTAACAGATGATCAAGACGTAAAGCGCGTACATTACCCCCAATATCAACCCCGGTACCAAGGCACCTGCAAACAGAGCCCCTACCGAGACCGGCGAGTAGCTAGCCATCAGGATCAGCATGATACTGGGCGGAATCAGGATTCCCAGGCAACCGCTGGCCATGATTACCCCGGCACTGAGCTCCTTGTTGTAGCCATACTTGAGCATCGGCACAAGAGCGATCATGCCCATCACCGCTATCGAGGCGCCCACGATGCCGGTGGTTGCAGCCAACAGCACTGAGACTATGACCACCGTCAATGCCAGACCACCACGCAGGTTCGCCAGTAACAGGCGCATGGCATCGAACATTTTCTCGGTGACCCCCGAGTCGTTCAGAAACCGCGCCATCAATACAAATAACGGGATCGCTACCAGCACGTAGTTATCCATGGCATTGCCATAGATGTTGTTGATCAGCGTGCCCATCACATTCAATCCGGGCCCTAAAAGGGCACCGATGACCGCGACGCCACCCAGAACAAACGCCAGAGGGTGGCCCATGAACAGACCCACTATCAATCCCGCGAACATAACCAAGGTGAGCATTTCCGGACTTAAATTCATGTTCGCTCCTCACGCAGTTGCTGAATAGCCCGAATGAAGATCGCGATACCCTGCAGCAGAATCAGTGCTGCCGCAACGAAGATGACGCCTTTAATAGGGTAAACCGGAATTGACACCATGCCATAGGTGGTTTCGCCGCGGCTGAACGAACGCATAAAGAAGTTCCAGCCGAGGCTTGTTAACACCCACATAAAGGGCACGAAGAAGATCAGATAGCCGATAATATCCAATACCGCCTGCTTCTTGCGTGAGAGCAGCCGTTTGATCACGTCGACTTCGACGTGAACATGGTGGCGCAGCCCGTAAGCTGCCATCAGCATGAAATGGGCGCCGAAAAGCATCTTGGTGATGTCGAAAGCCCAGTCGCTGGGGCGATCGGTAAAAAAGCGCAACGCGATATCGTAAAGAACGATTAGCGCGATGATGGCAATCAGTGGCGCAATGATTCGCCCGAAAACATCATTGAGCCTATCGATCGCCTTGGCAATTGCATTCATGGAGAAACTCCGCAATCAATACCAAAAAGCCGCCCCGATGCGAGGCATCGAGACGGCGGTGAATGCCTTAAAGGCAGGCTTCGATTTCTTTCAGAGAGGGCAGATTGTCGATGGTGCGGCTCATGTTGAAGGGTACGGTAAGATCACGCCAGTTAGCGTAATGCTCCATGTAGCTGATCATGGAATGGTAAATCTTGGCGTGCATCTTATCTTCACAGGCCCCGCGAACGATCACTTCATTGGTGATGTCCTGAATGCGTGCCAGGTCTGCCTCGGAGAATTGGTTGATTTCGACACCGGCTTCCTGGAACTTGATGGTGCCTTCGGTGGAGCCGCGCTCGGACCAGGAAAGTGACCAGGCCAGGGTGGCGTCAGCCGCAATCTTCAGCTTCTCTTGGGTTTCTTTGGAAAGTGCGTCCCAGGCATCCTTGTTGATCATGACACCGAATACGCTGGCGGACTGATGCCAGCCAGGCGTGGCCCAGTATTCCGCCACTTCAGCAAAGCCGGCCTCGTAGTCGACGCCTGGCGTGGAAAATTCACCGGCGTCGATCACGCCGCGCTCGATGGCTTGGTAGATTTCACCGCCGGCGAGGGTGACCTGTGAGCCGCCGAGTTCCTCCAGAACGCGTCCTTGGTCACGTCCAGAAAGACGGATGCGCTTGCCGTCGAGGTCCGCTAGACCTTTGATGGGGGTACGACCCATGAAGCCGGACTCGTTATTGGTGATACCGTACGGCAGGTAGACCATGTTGTACTTGCCGTAGACTTCTTGGTACAGCTCGAAACCACCCCATTGTTGAATCCAGTTCAGATAATCCACGCCGTTGAACAGGCTGGTGGTGGTGGCGAGCGGCGAGAAGGCGGGGCTGCGGCCTGCCCAGTAACCGGGCCAATCACCCGAGGCTTCAATGCTGCCGGTTTCGGTGGCATCAAACACTTCGGTGCCAGGCATCAAGGTGCCGCCGGCACGGAAGTTGATTTCCAGCTCGTCACCGGTCAGCTTGTTGGCTAGGTCAACCCAATGGCGATCGATTTCGATCAGCGCCAAGTTGTCCGGCCAAGTGGTGGTCATGGTCCAGCTTTCCTTGGCATGAGCGGTAGCAGAGACCGCGGAAAAGGCGATACCGACAGCCAGGCCGGCGACGGCAAATTTGGTCGTTTTCTTCATTTCAAATTCTCTAGTATTTGGTTTTTGTAAATATTGTTTTTGATCATCGAGAAACAGGAATGCGCAGCTGACGTAAACGTCAAGTCTAATTGATCAGCTGCCCAAGTAAATTAGCATTGATACTATGCATACTTCAACCGTTGCACCTATTCTATGCATGCAGGCACTCAAAAAAATCTATGAAAATGTAGTGGCATAGTAAATCTGGCCACCTGATTTTGAGTGTATGATCACTCACATAGAAAGTCAGGTACAGCCGATGACGAATAAGAGAAGGTACAGTCCGGAATTCCGCTTGGAGGCGGCCCAGTTCGTGGTCGACCAAGGCTATACACTAAAAGGCGGCCTACGATGCCATGAGCATTGCAAATCCACCATGGAGTACTCGGTTCGCAGGCTCCGCTCGGAACGAGCAGGCAGCAGACCAAAAGGCGAAGCCCTGACCTCGGAACAGCATGAAATTCAGGAGCTGAAGCGTCGGCTTCGTCGGACGAATGAAGCAGCCCAATCGGGTTTGGACCGGAGATATTACTGTTATCTGGAGAGGAGTACGCTGGCTTACTTGGCATTCCGCCATAGCGGCGGACTGCCGCCTAATGTCGCAGAGTTAACCTATTGGAACGCTCAAAAGATGGTGGCCTAAAACACGTGACCACTACAGACCTGAAAATTGATGGCCGACGCCTTGCGACTCAACCGGTTGAGAGTTCACGTCAGGCTATTCTCGAATTGACCTAGTGAACAGCGACGCGTACTAGAGCAAAGTTTAACTCGACAAATTTTGCGTACCAAAAAAATTAGTATATCGTTTAGGTGAGAGTTGAGGGTTTATGACAAATAAAAGCTTCGATAGGTGTGATCAATAAAATCTTTCAAGCGACGATAATAAAGAAGTTCAGCGCGTTATTTTTGGAAGATGATATTTCTTTAAGTAAAATTGATAATAACAGGATATGGTATTATGAGTATTCGTGAAATCGCCATGTATATTAACGGCCAGCCAGTTGTCTCCCAGAGTCAGGATTGGCGTGACGTGATTAATCCAGCCACCCAGGAAGTCGTTGCACGAGTTCCGTTTTGCACCACTGATGAAGTCGATCAGGCCATTGCTAACGCAAAGCAAGCCTTCACGACTTGGCGCAAAACCCCGCTAGGCAAGCGGATGCGTATCATGCTCAAGTTTCAGGCGTTGATCCGCGAGCACACCGACGAGTTGGCAGCGCTGATCAGCGAAGAACATGGAAAAACTCTGCCCGACGCTATGGGTGAAGTGGGGCGTGGACTGGAAGTGGTCGAGCATGCCTGCTCAATCACTTCGCTGCAATTGGGTGAGCGGGCCGACAACGCTGCGAATGAAGTCGATGTCTACACACTGCATCAGCCACTGGGCGTGGGAGCGGGCATCACCGCGTTTAACTTCCCGATTATGCTGCCATGCTTTATGTTCCCAATGGCCATCGCTACGGGTAATACCTTCGTTTTTAAGCCCTCCGAGCAAGACCCGAGTTCTTCTATGCGCCTGGTCGAACTGGCCCACGAAGCCGGTGTACCACCGGGTGTGCTCAACGTCGTGCATGGCGGTCCAGAAGTCGCAAATCAGATTGCCGATCATGCTGATATCCAAGCACTATCCTTCATTGGTTCCACACATGTGGGTCAGCTACTTTATGATCGTGCTGCAGCAGCGGGAAAGCGTATGCAGGCGATGATGGGGGCTAAGAACCACTGCGTTGTCATGCCCGATGCGAACCGTAGCCAGGCCATTAACAGCTTATTAGGGTCCGCCTATGGCGCTGCCGGACAGCGTTGCATGGCCAACTCCGTTGTAGTGCTGGTGGGTGAGGCGCGTGAGTGGCTCGAGGATATCATCGAAGGCACGCGCAGTATGAAGGTAGGCCCCGGCACCCAGCTCGATGCAGATCTTGGTCCGCTGGTCTCGCCGGCCGCTAAGGCGCGCGTAGAAAGCCTGATCGCGACCGGCGAACAGGAAGGCGCCACGATGGAAGTGGATGGCCGCGGCTGCCAAGTTGAAGGCTATCCGAACGGTAATTTTGTCGGCCCAACTCTGTTCAGTAACGTCACCGCTGACATGACGGTGTACCGCGAAGAGATCTTTGGCCCGGTGCTGTGCGTGGTGAATGTCGAGACAATGGATGAAGCGATTGAGTTTATCAATGCCAACCCTAATGGTAACGGCACATCGATTTTTACCAACTCCGGCTGGGTCGCGCGTCGCTTCGTATCAGACATCGACGTTGGTCAGGTGGGCATCAACGTGGCTATCCCCGTGCCAGTGGCTTACTTCAGCTTCACCGGCTCACGAGGTTCCAAGCTTGGTGATCTGGGACCTAACGGCAAACAGGCCATCAGCTTCTGGACCCAGACGAAGACCGTGACTGCGCGCTGGTTTGAACCCGACAATGTCTCCAGCGGCATCAACAGCACTATTTCATTGTAAGCGCTGCTCGAACTGCGGCGTGATGCGACCGTCAGTCAGGAACACCGTCAGTTTTTCGATGAGTGGACAGCTTTTACTTTCTCACAAGGCCAGCCTTTTCTCCGCCGTCATTGTTTTGGCTCTCTGCTCTACGGCATAGAGGCTGCGGATCAAACTCAAGGCAAGGTCGGCGCGGCCGACTTTGCCTTTGGGCTGCACTTTCTGGGCGTCCACCCCCCCACACCATCAGGTCAGCAAAGCACAATCCTTGTTCAATCGTCATGAAACGGGTTTGCCTGTGGATCGCTGAGCTCTCCCATGCGAACCCAACGGGCCAGTGCGCTCGCAACCTCTACCTCTGCAAGATGGCTAATCCTTTCCTGATTACTCACGTTAATCAGCCACGCTGCCGCCATTTTGGCATACACTGATTATATACAGTACAGGAGGCAATCTCATGGCACGTAACCCAATTCAGTTCCAGCCCAGCCTGTCGTTGCCGGCTTTTCTCAAGCAATACGGCACAGAAGCACAGTGCCAGGAAGCCCTTTTCCAGCACCGCTGGCCCAAGGGATTTGTGTGCCCTGACTGCGGCAATGCTACCGGCTGCCGGCTGTCGAGGGGGCATTACCAGTGCCATCGCTGTCACCATCAGACGTCACTGACCGCCGGCACTCTCTTTCATGCGACTCACCTGCCGTTGACCACCTGGTTCCTGGCCATTTATCTGCTGACCCAGCGTAAGAGCGGTCTCTCGGCATTGCAGCTGTCTCGGGATCTCGGTGTCACTTATAACACGGCCTGGAAGCTCAAACACAAGGTGCTGCAGGTCATGTACGATCGCAACCAGGGAGAGAGGCTCAGCGGCCGCATCGAGATTGATGACGCCTATCTGGGCGGCGAACGGTCGGGAAAACGAGGTCGTGGTGCCGAGCATAAATTCCCCTTTGTCGCTGCGGTACAAACCAATGGCGAGGGCCACCCGATGCGGGTTCAGCTTCGCCGTGTGAGTGGCTTTACCCTGGCCGAGGTGCGTCGCTATGGCCAACAGGCCATTGCGCCCGGAAGCCACGTTGTCAGCGATGGTCTCAACTGTTTCCGGGCCTTTGACACGGCCACCTGCGTCCACGAGCGCCACATCACCGGAGGCGGTCGTGCCAGCGTGGCGAATCCTGAGTTCAACTGGATCAACACCCTGCTCGGCAACGTCAAGAACGCGATCACGGGAACTTACCACGCCATCCGGGAGCAGCATGCCCCTCGCTACCTCGCTGAGTTCGAATACCGCTTCAATCGGCGCTACGATCTCAAAGCCATGCTTCCGCGGTTCCTCACAGTCGCAGCCCGGACACCGCCTATGCCCTATAGGCTGCTAAAGATGGCTGACTCTTATGCGTAATCAGGAAGTATTTTGATGAACGAAGGGCTCGACTTGGCTAATCGGGCAACCGAAAGAACTAGGTTATAACCTAGTTCCACTCCACTACGGCATTCGCCTGGCAAGAAGTTATGCCCGTCAACCCGTTGCGGCCCATAGAAATACGAATTCTTTGTTCGTTGACAGGCTCTATTCCACGCCCCTCGTTATCCGCGTACTCCCAAGCAATGGCTGTGAGCTGACTCTTGCAGGCTGTGGCCACTGCGTCACTCTCAGGTATGAATTGATAGCGTGAATAGAAAACAGTAACTCCGAACCCCTGCTCCCGTTTTTCGATTCCATACTCGGTATCTTTATCATAGGTTGAGAGAGGTATGTTTGTATGACTGACCGGCGTTGCACATCCAGTTAGCATCAACGCAAACAACAGCAAACTTCGAATTTTCATAGAAACTCCATATGGTTATTGCGACGCTGTAGAAACCCCTTCGCAGAGCCTAACCCATAGCCGCTTTGTTGCTTTTTTTACACCCTGTGATCAACTGCCGCGAGTCTGATCATTCGATAGCAGCACTGCAGCATAATCGATATCTGGCGCTAAATGTCTTTCACATAGCCGGCTGAGGCCTTTTTCTGACCCTTGTACATGCCGCTAACTGCCCATAATTCGCCAGCTTCTCAATATTACCTTCACTCCCGCGATAACCTCGGTCCGGAATCTTTCCTAGGTCTGCTGCCGCCGATTTCTGTGAATCACAGGCATGCGGTAATAGATCCGCTCCTTGATCCACAAGTGAGGCCAGCATTGCGTTTATTGGCCTTCAAGGCGCTGCGTCTGCGAGTCTCGCTCAAGACTTGAGCCCCTTTAGGTTTGTAGTCCGTATTTGTCGCCAGATTGCGCCTGGGCACCTCTCGGGACCGAGCTATTATGGAAGCCCACAATCTTGCCTCTTGTCCGCATGCTCAGACCGGGGCTGCGCAGCGCTAAAATCTGGTATCGTTGTGCCTAGGTCAGTTGTCGGTATCCCATGATTCTCTTCACTTTGGTCGGTAAAGCGAATGAGGGTACCGGCAAAGGCCCTCCTACCTCTACCTGTTAATCCAAAGTGCCGCACTTATTCTATGAATCCAGGATTGGAAGGAAAAGGAATATGGTTTTTCGGTCGTCAGGCGTCTCACTCAGGGCGGCGATATTACCATTTAGGTGGATACCCGGAATCATTGAAACACTATAAGTGGTTACTTTTTTTGTCCAAGTTGCGTAGAGAGAAAAGAAATCCAAATATTCCAAGACCGGGGGTGGCTTCAGGCAATTTTTACTTCTCCGGATGCGAAAAACTTTTCCAGTAAAACCTCGAGATCGGTGCTGCTATGTTCGATGATTATGAGTTTCGTTAACAAGTGCTAGCAAGGGACTCTCCTGCTGCAAGCGCTATTCGGGCGAAGGGTAACGATGTTTCAGGATGGACCCCGTCAAAAACCTTCCCCCCGGTCTACTTGCCTGTCTTGAAAGTTATTTAGGTTCACTGCATCATCAGCCAGCGATGTGCAGCTGAGAGTGACGTGGTAAGTTACTTTTGCTTTGACTATTTTATCCAGGGAGAAGGTATGTTTTTTCGAAACAAGTTGGCGTTTGTTGTGCTCGCAGTAATGGCGTTGGGTGTCTTTTCGGGCTGCACCTCAGTTCAATATAATGGCTCAAAGTCCAAGGTCCAAGATGTGAACTATCCACCGGTCGATGAGGTCGTCACGGCATACGTTGGTGATCACATGGTAGAAAAAGGACAGATTTCTCAGGTTGAAGTGCTGAACGTTTACCAACCTATCGACGGAGCAATGTATAACATACCTGCCAAGACATACGCCCAGCTTGGTTTTGACTCCTCCCAGGATTTTTATGAAGCATCTGGCGTGACCAAGAACCCGTTTGCCGACCCATTCAATGCCCTATCGGTAGATCGTACAGCTGGCGCTCAGATCTGTGTGGTTACTGTGTTTGGCGTTGAAAGCTGCTATTCCGGTCAATTTGAAAGGCAGCAGGTAATGTCTGAGAGAAGTAATAGTTTCCAGCAAACACTAATCTACAGTGGCCGAGTCGGCGACAAAATCAACATCGGTTATCGCGAGTTTTCGAGTAGCATGGCAAGGCCAGCATTCAATAACGAAGTTGAATATGATCTGGGTGAAAGTTCTACAATAGGTTACAAAGGAGCTCTGATTGAAGTTATTGAGGCAAACAACAACATGATCAAATACAAGCTTCTCAGAAACTTCCCGGATGAGGTTAATTAAACCGCGGGTATAGGTGATGACCGACATTATCGAGCAATGAGTGGTTTAGCGATTGGGGGTGGTAATCCCTCAATGTCATCAACTTAAGCTCCAAAAGTCCAGCATGGCCTGCTGAGCCAGCGTCGATAATGAGCGGTGAGGCAGCCTGTTGTTGAAGTGACAGGCTGTTAAAGCCAGATTCTAGCCCGGTAACCGGCTCTAAAGAGTGTGTCTGGACGTGGCAAAGCGGTTTCAGCACTATTCAGGGCGAGCGCCATCCGACCGGTGGCTGGCACAGTCTGTCAGGAAATCTTGTTAAACGCCGTCGAGGGTAGTGTCGGTCAGCGAGTCGGCTTGTACCCTTCACAGCCTTTGGTGGCCGGTCGTTTTCGGCGTCGTGGGCTACTTCGCCCGGGACGCACTGCACTCAAGCTGTTACCCAACAGGCGCCACAGGTTATCCAGGGCCTCACAGCTGGGCCTCACCAGAAGGGCGACGAGGGTATGCTTCAGGCGGGATACGCCCTGGGTGAAGTTAGCCTTCCAGGCCAGTTTCCGGTGTGCGGTTTTGCGCTCAATGTCGGGCTGCTGTAGGGCCTGCATCAGCAGGGCCAGGTTCTTGAGCAGTTGGCAGGCGTGGATGTCCTGCTGTACGGCACAGACCGTCCGGCCACTGACGTTTTCCAGGCTCAGGGTTTGCTTAAGCCGGCGGTAGTCGGTCTCGATGCCCCAGCGCCGTTGGTACAGGTCGGCAAAGAGCTCGGCGGGGAAGGCCCCGGTGTCCAGGAGTGAGGTGGCCAGCACTTCCGTTTCCCCGGTGGGCAGCGTCACCCGAATCAGCCGGATCTGGAGGGCCGTGTCCGGATCAACGCCGGACTGCCTACAGACCTGTCGGGATAACCCGTGCCGGCACGTCATCGAGACGGTGTCGTCGTCTTTTCCAGAATCCACAAACGCGCGGACTTCTCGGGAATGGGTCAGTGTCAGGCGCATCAGGAATTGCTGTTCACAGCGCTGTAGCTCGGAAAAGAGCCAGTGGGCGGGATAGCCCCGATCAAACAGAATCAGACTGTGGTCAGGAGCATGCTTCAGGTGCATGCTGGCACAGCCCCGCTCATCCACATCCGGCGTGATCAGGAGGGTGTGCAGAGCCTGATTGGACAGCAGGTCTTGCAGGACCGACACTCGGGCCACCGGCAACCCTTTGTGGGTACCAAAGTGCTTGGCCAGTGGGTCTTCCAGCGGCAAGTGCATGCTGGAGCCGTCCACGGCCAGCAGGCGCAGGCCCTGCCAGGTCTTGTGCAGCCCCAGCTCATCCATCTGGGCTTGCAGGGCGCTGTTGAGAGCCTCAAAAACTGACGCGCTGAGCTTCTGGCGGGCTTTGCTGAAGGCTTGTGCGGTGACCACCTGGGTTTCAAAGGCCGAGCCATTGAGCGCCTGAAAGAAGGCATCCAGTTCGGTTTGCAGGGCGCTTTTGGGCTGATTCAGCAGAAACAGGATCAGATTGCGGAAGGTCAAATGGCGTTTGCGGGTAAAGTGCTTCGGATGGGTGCGATGCTGGGCAATAAACTCGGGGCAGCTCAGTAAGCTGGTTATTTTATGTACAATTTTCGGAAAGAATGTCGGTTGGGTTGTCAATCGTTGTTTTTTTATTGTGCTCCATAGGGTATTTCCTCGTTGGTGGGTGAGGTCTAATTATATGATATTTTTAGGGAAATGTCTTAAGTTGATGACATTGGGTAATCCCTCCCCCCCAATTTTTGAGGACTTAAAAAGTGGAGCTCAGGCTCCAGTCGCCAGTTTTTGTTGTGGGGTAATGTATTGGTCCAATGACGCCAGACACCAACTTCAGTAATAATTTCGCCACCACAATCGAGGAGCCTTACAAACCCTCCATATTTGAGTACGAAGATTCACCATAACCCGCGATTATGCGCAGTTGTGAATTAGTTTCTGTTTGGACTTCTCTCATTCCAGTTGAGGAAAACTGAGAATACTGTCCGGGATGACTGGACCACTACACTGCACCCAGGCTTGATCGACCAGTGGCCTGACTGGTAATTGACCGATCGCTCGTTGAGCAGGCTCCGATGCGTCGGACGGCCCCAGATAAGGACATGCACTGTCACTGCACAACGGCATCATTTACGGTGGCCGTTAGATCACGTGGCTTCACGGGAGGCCGCCCCGTCGGCTTGTGCCAGCTCGCCTCCGGGCTACGCCTCATATGATGTTCTTGTTTATCAGCTCGCAGTTTTGCTAGCGGCTTACTTCCGGCCGGCGTTCCGGAGACCGCTCCTCACGGATTGGCTCTTGCCATTCGCTAGTGGTTAGCATTCAATCGGCTAAAACCGGCTAAAACCGGCTGAACGGTGACCTCCCCACAGGGGACTTTCACCCCATTAGTTTATGCCCATGCTGGGCGTACACAAGCGCATGTTGTCGGATTGGTTTTATGCTTCACTCCAAACCAACCGCAAATGCAGGCATTATATTTCATCAAGGAAATCACTTTGACTCAAGAAGGCGTTATCGTTACGATTATTGCATCGCTACTTTCTGGAATAATTGGTGTGGCTATTTCATCATGGTTTTATTACAGACTTGAACGCCATAAATTAAAGGTTGATCTCGCTAGGCGTCTGCTGGGTTATCGTTTCAGTATTTCAGGAGAAGACTTTTCATGTGCTATGAACCAGGTCATTGCTGTTTTTGCAGATTCTCCAGAAGTTCTTCAGAAAATGGAACGCTTATATCAAGCATTGGAAGTCTCCGGTAAGCCACATGCAGAAAGCGCTTTAATTGATTTTCTTAAAGCAGTTTGCAAGTATTCAGGCCTTACTCAGGCAACGCTAAACGATGCGTATTTACTCAAAACTTTCAATGCGCGCAACTAGATATAAAAATTTCAGAAATCACCATTGTGCGGGTGGGACGCCAAAAAATGCCGCCTTTGTGCAAGGCGTCAGCACCCATAAACATGGAGAAAATTGTGAAATTATTTATAGAATTTGTAAAGATTGCTCTGTTATTGGCTATTGCCATTTTTTTAAGCATGAGCATAGGGCTACTACAAAATCCAGTATTAGGTCAAAATGAACTGATAGAATCCTCTACAAAAATTGCATTGACCGAAGTCAAAAAAAATGATGCCAATCAACGGGGAAATGACCTAAGAAAAATCATGGAGAACAGCCTTGCTCAGCCTTTCAATTTTCCTAGCAGCGTAATTTTTCAGGATACAGAGTATGAATATAAACGCGTTTTTCACGATCATGGAATTAATATCCTCCCAGAAAAAGAATTAGAGTTTGCTACTTTGTGTGGTCAATACTCTGCTTCAAATGCAATGGCAGTTTATGGAGCATTGAGTCCATTTTATGCGGAAGTTTCAGTAAATAATGCAGAAAAAGGTATTACAGGCGAGGTTTGGCTGGAAATTGATGGGAAGATTAAAAGACTCATATCATTAGATTCATCTTCCACACTTGATGGTGACTTGCAGGAGTTTAAAAAGCTATATGCAAAAAACTGTGGCGATATTAACAGCTCATTCATGGGAAAATTCAGCAAATACGATATAGGATTTAAAGCATTTTTTGTAAAAAATAATCTTGAATATTTAAATAAATTATCAAAATATCCCGATTCTAAACAGTCGTTACAACACTGCTTTGATTCAGGCGCGTCAGGCAATTATTGTATTATTGCGGAAGCGTGCCTAAGAATAAAACAACTCAACAAAAATACGATGGAGTCCTGTTCGTTCAGAGATAAGGTTTGTTCAGTTAATGATACGGGGGCGGAGTGTGAGGAAAAACTTAAAACAGCTTCTGAGACCAAAAAATCATCCAATAAATAAATGCAAACAAGCTGCTGCACTTGGGCGTGGACTTCCCCCAGTGTAGTGGACACGCATCGATAACTTCTCAATAGAAGCAAACCGAAGCGCTAGATATTTATCTCTTCATGCTGTCATTCTGGCGACGGGAATACCGTGAGAGATAATTTGCTTTTAAGCGTGTTAAGAAAGCGCCAGCGGATGCCAAGAAGAGGATGAAGGAACGGGATGGGATCAACCGCCTGAGACACCGAATATCGGAGCTTCAGGAGGAAAACGGTATCCCAAAAAAATTTCAATTTTTCCAGGCCGAGGAACAGATTTATATTTTGAATAAAGGAGGGTATCTAATTTAATTGATCGCCTTTGGCTTCGCTGTACAAGCTGCCGATAATACCCATCAGACGAAAGGATGTTTTGTGCGTTTAGTGACCGCCGTTTTTTTTGCGAGCCTGTTTACTGCCAGCGCAGCTTACCCAGCCGACTGGACATCATATGGATCCAAAGCGCAGTCCGGACCTAGTTTTAACGACTTTTCAATGGAGTTTCACTGTGAGTACGGGAAACCAGAATTTCTGCTGAAATACGATAGTTTTCTGGGATTGCACGGATCGAAAGTAAAGGTGACGCTGCAAGAAACCTCTAAACCAGGGATAAGCTTCAGTATGCTTGTATTTCCCGATGATGACACGAGTGCCTACACCGGCGATGCACGCGAAATCGCGGAACTCATGATGGGTGCGAGTTTAATAATGATGACCGTGACTCCTGAGTACCGCAACAAGATGTATTCCGCGTTCACTATGGAAGGTTCCGACTATGCAATTTATCGGGTTTTTGAAACCTGCAATCAGACCTTAGAGGGACCAAAGCCCCCTAAGCCAGCAATAAAATCTGATAAGAAGGAATCTAAACCTGACAGTGAGAAATACGCAGCATTAATCAGAGAGAGAATCTACAGTATTTGGTATCCACCGTCGTCAGCAACGGACAAACACACCACACGAATTGTTATTGGCATTCAACCGACTGGCGAAATCGACACCATTTCTATCGATACTAGCAGTGGAGATCGCTCATTTGATGTATCGGCTCTTTCAGCCGTTCGGTCGTTGGTGATGCTTCCCGTGCCAGCTGATAGTGACACTTTTGAGCGATACTTCCGGAAGTTCACGATTGACTTCAATCGCAGAGGAAATTGAGGTTTTCGCTTGAGTGACCTCGATCACCGTACCCGTGCGCTTGAGGAAACCGGCGCTGCCTTTTGCGCCTAATGACCGATCTTGCCAATAAAATCTAACAAGGCGCTGCTGAAGAAAATTTACTCGCTCGCGCTCTTAAATGTTCGCAAAGCGTAGCGCCAACAAAAATATGGGGTGAAGTGATGAAGTATGCTGTTTTAGTCATAGCAATTTTTGCTTTTTCTGGTTGTGCTAGTGTCAGTATGCTCCCAAAAAGTGTTTCCGAAGTCAGTTTTGAGACAGCCGAGGGCAAAACTGGCTGGTCAAAATATGAACACGTCGAAACCTTCCATGGCTACAATGCAAAGCAAGTCTATGAGGCTGCTAAAGTTGGCCTGGGAAATGCTGGTTTTTCTCTGAGAATTGCTGACATATCTAGAGGGTTGGTGATTGGAGAGCACGGAATGACTGCACATGACTGGAATGTGATTGGTGGTGTCTATTTTCGCGAGCTTGATCAAGCGACCCAAGTAAAGGTGATTGTAGAAGGGTCGAAGGATATAGGGTTTAGTGGCGACGTAACGTCCGACGGATGGACAGGTAAGATACTTAAAGGTCTACGCGATTACCTCAACGCCACGTATCAATCAGTTCTTAAAGTTGACAGAGCGGATCTTAAATAATCGCTAACAAGTCAGTCAAGTTTTCTCTGCGCAGCCTGGCGGACGTCCACTGGGTGGCTCTCAGGTCAGCATTAGCCTTTACACGTTTAAACTAAAAAACAAAAAGGTGAAAGCCGCGTCTTTCATGACATCAACTTCTCAAACCACCTATTTCCCAACCGCTTGCCGGGCTAGGCTGTGCTGATTACATGGTTTATAATAGTCAATGCGAATCAAAACAACGTTTTAGCGGTAACCAATTGGAGTCTAAATATTCATGTCGGCTTACCGTTTTCTGAGTGATTCTGATACCCCAGACGTGTTTTTTGCAACTGTGGTAAACGCCGCTAGTCGTGCAAAAGCTGAAGGGATAATGAAGAGTCGGCTGACCGCCGACGAAACCGTGGTTTCAGTAAATGTTCTGCTAAATGGGTGCTGGCTAGTCCTACATGGGCAGGCTGTTCCAGCAGAACATATCAAAAAGCACAGCAAGTTTGGACCAGACATCCAATTCGGTGGTGCCGCTATCTTGGATAATGTGGCGAATTCACCATCGGGAGACCAACCCGAGAAAGGGGGTGGTGCAATGACGGCTGAAGCCAACGCCGTCTATGGATCTCCTCAACAAAACGTAGTACTTGGAGCGATCGGAATTTTAATTTTAATAATTGGTGGTTTGATACTTATCGATCCAACGATCGGTGGAGAGAGCGAGATCGCCAATATTCACTTGTTATCAGTAGGCGAAACTCTCAGCATCGTGGGTGCGCTATTTATAGCGGCTCAGTGGCGACCCCGTTAAACGATCCTGTTTTTTATTCATCTGCCAGGCCGCGCTAAAAAGTCATAGAAGACGGACGCGTAAAACACGTTGCTTCGTTTAGCGTTGGGGCCGTAGAAAAATCTAAAATCAGGTTGGTTTTGGTAGTATTGAGCAAATAGACAGGGAGCCTTTGGAATGCCTCGTTTTAAGCACTACAATTACAATCAAGATACGATGGTCGTCATCAACTACCGAGAACAACTCCAGCCCGGCACTTCTGAACACGCCGTTCATTACCTGATTGAGTACAAGCTTGATCTGACGGTGTTTCACCCGAAATATCGCAACGATGACACCGGCCGCCTAGCCTACGATCCGGCCCCTTGCTGAAGATAATTCTGTTTTCTCACTCTAAGGGCGTCACTTCAAGCCGCGAGATCCACTTCATGCTGACCCCCTCATGGAATTGGTGAGGGCGTCAGTGTGTGCAATCGGCGAGTTGTAATGTAGATGCTGATTTATTGGCGCTTACCCGATTTTCGTCGCGGACAGACGTTAAGTGTCAATCTTGCGACGATTAAACTATGCTTCCAAGCTCTCTTTATATGACTGGTGATTTCTCTAATGGTGATTTCAAACGTGACTAAAAAAATTCTTAATGGTTTTTTGCTTTTTTCTGTACTTTTAGTTTCACCTATTTCTGCTGCCGAAGAAAATTTCTCAAAACATACCATTTATGCTGGCGTAGGACCCGCGCCGGATGGTGATGAAAAAGAAAACGATGATAAACCTTGGTCACTAGGATATTTATATAGCCCGGAAAGTATTCGCATCTTTGTCGGTATGGATTTAGCTCTTGAAGGAACTTCATTGGACAACACTTCTAGAAAAGTTGATTCAGTTGATCAAGGGTTTTCTGTCAACTTAGTTATTGGGCCAAGGTTCCGGCTAAACGATGAGTGGGGGGCGGGGGTTGGCGCTTTGATGGGGGCTCGTGAATCCGGGAGGTCTTGCCCAGACTCATACCTAGGTTATCAATGCTATGCAGATGAAAAACCAGAAATGGATTTCAAATTCAATTATGGTGCTCTTCTTCTCCTGACGTACAAAAATGCGATAATTGGGACAAGGTTGGCGGTCGAAAGTTCGCAGCTGATAGTCGGAGTTACCTTCTAAGGTTGGAGTGGGGGTAGTGAGATAGGGGTAAGAAAGCCCTTGCGTCAGGTTGGTGATATGTAAATAATTTGCAGCTAAAATAAGGCTACAAGTCAATGAGGGGCTTTATATGAGGGGGTGAGTACTGACTCTGTGGTGCGTTCCCGGATCGACAGCGACACCAAAGCGAGGGCAACGGCAGCCCTTGACGCTATGGGCTTGTCCGTGTCCGACGCCATTTGCTTGTTGATGTTTCGGATCGCCGACGAACAGCGGTTGCCGTTTTCGGTACAGGTGCCCAACGCCAAAACCGTGAAAGCGATGGACGAGCTGGAAGCCGGTCAGGGTAAACGGTTTAACAACGAACAGGATTTGTTTGACGACCTAAAGTTGTGATGCTGACCCCGGTGCAATCGACGCAGTTCAAAAAAGACGTGAAGAAGGCCCGTGCGCGGGGTAAAGACTTGGATAAATTAAAGACTCTGCTCAGTCTTTTGATTCACCAAACACCGTTGCCCGAGGCGAATCAGGATCACCCGTTGCGGGGAAACTGGGAGGGGTATCGGGACGCGCACATCGAGCCGGATTGGTTGCTGTTGTACCGGATGGGGGCAACTCACGAAACAGAATAAATCGTACGCCAAGGGCGCAAAATGTCGTTTTGAGCTCATAGACCTTGCCACTAACGCGCAGATCAATCGGATACTGAGTTTATTCTGACCATTATAGGCTAGGTGCCCGACGTCTAGCTGAGGTCTACCTCAATCGGACAGACGCTCTTTGGCTAGGGAAACGCTGACCAATTAAAGAAAGACGGCAACTAATCGCAAGCCAACCAAACTCGGCTTGATAAATAATCTGCTTTCCCGTTCAGCGTTAAATCGTTCAATTTTATCGACGAAGTCGCCGATTTTCTGTCTTAATCTGGTCTTTTAGGCGCACTTTAGACACATGGAGACGGATTTAGTCTGCGTGCCAGTACGAGATTGGCCAAGCCGAACAACGTAAACAACTGCGCCGTGTTCTTTAACAGCCCCCCGATAGCGCACCTTGCGGTGCCGGAACAGGTTCTTCACCACGTGGAATGGATGCTCAACCTTTGCGCGAATCTGAGCTTTGACCCCCTCCCGTTGGACGGTCAGAGTTTTGCGAGGACCTTCTTCCATCTTCTTAAGCTTGCCGCGCTTCTCAGCCACGTGCCAAACCACATCCGCGGTGCGCTACCGTGGCCTATCAAAAAACACTAATCGGGCACCTGCTGGCCGCCTTCACCAACTTGCTGATCGGTGAAAAATATCTACTGGCGTAGGGCAAGTGCGCCCAAATTCCGCCAAAATGGCGGGAAACGGGCAAAAAACGAACAAATGAAAGGGGTAATGACGCCTGAATCCAGGTTGAATGGCTTTTTTTCGGGCTGAAAAGCGATTCAGCGGGAAATCGGGCATTAGTCAGACCTTCCCTAAGATCTTTGAGGACGAGCAGGTCAAAACATCATGTCTAGTATTCTAATACAAAATTACCAATCGTCAGTTCCTGATTTTTTTTCGCTTAAGAACTTATATAAGCGCATTTCAAGATCGGTAACTTGAATCACGATTGACTCAACTTGCTGCTTAAGGACAACTGGTTTTCCTGAAGCAGATGATGGCGGAGCATATACGAACCCATTCCAATTTGTTCGATAACGACCATCTTTTATATCTATTTTTATATTGTAACGAGCATTTGTAACACCTAAACCAACGACATAGCTTAAGCTGCCTGTTCCGACGATGGTTCCTGCATTTCTGTCGTTTAGCTTGATAACATTACGAGAGTCTTTATAAGTCGTTGCAAACCACTCAGTTATTGAATTTTGTATTTCTGTTTTTGAAAATTTATCAATCTCTCTTATTGTTGTTAGTTCTCTTTCTGAAGGCTCGGACTTTTCCATCATCGCACATCCAGAAAGAAAAACGAAAAAAACGAAATAAAAAATTGTTTTCATATCTATTCAACCTCTATGTAATCTTGCAATTAGCCCAAAATCCACAATCCGGATTTCTCATAGGGGAAGAGAGTATCCGTTAAAATTAGCGTTAACATAATCACTAACACTAACTTTTATAAAAATTATGATTAGCTACCCATTTTCGTCAAGGACCAATGCACACAGCCGCCAAAAGGACCGAGGCACAACCTTATATATGTGCAAAAGCTCTAACAATCATCAAAACAGCGATTTTTCTCATTAAAATTACTCCACCTTCAGGCTTTATAAAGCGCGAAGTTCATCACACTTGGGGGGGGGTCAGAAACATAACCCCTCACATCAGCCCGCCCAAAGGAAAAGTAAAGCAGCGCTTTTGAGCGCTCGACTAGATGTGATTGTTATGTGCTTTACAATGCTCCATCTTCTAATGCTGCAATTTCCTTATCGCATACTTCCTTGTTTGAAAACGAATATTCAAGTGACAGATACCCTTCATCTCGCCCACCAGGACTTGCAATAAGAGCTATACTTTCAAGATTATCTTTGAGAGAAGACCCTTGTTCTCTATCCCATACAGCCATTAAGAACCTTTCCTTTTTGATCATTGCCATCATAAAGTCATCAGGCTCATCCCATATGCTACCAGGCAATAGGACATCAGTCGTCTCATGTTTCCCGTAGGCTTTCTCTAGCTTGCTCTTCATATCATTAAACTCTGACTTTAGCTCTATACCATATGCGCTGGTACCAATATCTTTTCCTATCGCCTTAACCCAA
The DNA here is from genome assembly GCF_002563815.1 of Marinobacter sp. LV10R520-4. Lineage (NCBI taxonomy): Bacteria > Pseudomonadati > Pseudomonadota > Gammaproteobacteria > Pseudomonadales > Marinobacteraceae > Marinobacter > Marinobacter sp. LV10R520-4. The sequence continues at coordinate 3,964,125 of NZ_PDJM01000001.1, forward strand.
CACAAACCACTCTTTTTACCAATTTTTAGGGCGTATAACTCAAAGGCAGAGTGTGGTTTTGGCACTTCTGATGTTGTGTAGACATTTGGCGCTGCTTGTTTTGCGTCATTGTCAATCTGCGTTAACGATTGCCCCATTTCAAGACCAAACGGACCCGCATTTGCGGCTACAGAACTGATTAACAAAGCCATGCCTATGGCCGCCATAACTGATTTTTTCATCATTTTTCCTCTATTTTTTTACACATGATGAGGCTGTAAAAACTCCACAGAGACCAATCCACAGCCGCTTTGTTGTTTTTTACACCCTGCGATCAACTGCAGCAGGTCTGATCACTCGATAGCAGCACCGCATGATTGATATCTGGCGCTAAATGTCCTTCATATAGCTGTCTTTGACCTTTTTCTGGCCCTTGTACATGACGCTAACTGCCCACAATCCGCTAGCTTATCAATATTGTGCGCCAGGCAATACAGCTGCCTCTGACCCTGCACCTTCTTTTTGCTCCGCAGACTGAAGCGATTCAGGCGCTTATTGCTGCCGATGTTGCCAAACACAGGCTCAACCACCGACATGCGATGACCGTAAATCACTTTGCCTTGCTGGCTATCGACTCGGTGTTTCATCCAGTCGGTATACGTTGGGCCTAGCCTGAGCTCTAGGGTGCAGGAGACCTGTCTTCCTTTTCCCTTGCGGTGATCGGCTGAGCTGGGATTCTGCATGCATTGATGCTTTTTTGTGCAGTGTCGGCACTGCAATAATCGCCCTTGGAAGTGGGCTCTGGGTACGCCGTTTTGGTCGGTTCGATGGCCCTCGTGACGCAGGGATTCTCCAGCGGGACAGATACACGTCATCGCACCGGTATCGAACTGGAACTCACTGGCCGGAATCACCTGTTTCCAGAAGTTTTTCGATGGGGTTTGCTCGCGCTTACCGTACTTGGTTTTCTGGTCTGCGAACTTCGGATCGCGGCTACGAAAGCAGTTGTCCGGGATGTAACCGTTGATCTGGTGTTCATGCAGATACTGCATGTTCGATTCGCTAACGAAGCCGGTGTCGGCGGTGACAATCGCGCCGGTTTGATAGATGTTGTCGGTGATGCCCAGATTTTTATAGCGCCGCTGAACGGTTTCCAACACAGGCTTCAATGTGTGATGTTCCTGGCCTTCACTGAAGGCTTAGGCATCGATGATGACCTGGTGTTTTTGTCCACCGTGGCCATGCCGTTATAACCTTGGATCGTGCCCTTACTGGTGGTCATCTTGCCGCTTTAGCTCTTGGTGATGTTGATACTGGCAGACTCATCAGCGACACCAAAACCAACCCGCAATTCTCCCGACACATAGGGGTTTATTTTTGCGCCAACCTTTCCGACCAATGCTCCGAGATCAATATCCTCTGCAAACCCGTCTTCTTCGTAGGTAGCAAAAACATAGTTTACTCCCACATATCCATTCTCCGACGCTTGCTGTGCTGAAACTAACGCGGAAAAGCCCATCAGCGCTATCGAAGAGCTTACCAATATTATTTTTTTCAATTTTCCTCCTGAGGGATTCAATCCATGAAGTTATTGGATACCAACATTTACACTTTGGGGACATATCCAAAATCTGTCAACATCCTCCGGAATTATCTTTAGGCAGCATAAGTGCTTCTAACGACAAGAATTCTTGTTCAACACTGTTAACAAAGTACTCGCTCAAAAGCTGCGCTTTTGCAGAGGCCCTAGCCCGAACTTCTCACAGTCGCCCGGCACTGCCGCTTTCTTGATGATATGTCGGTTTCCGGCGTCTCGTCCGGGCCGTTTTGATCAGAAATTAGACGATTCCGGGCGTCCAGATACAACTGCCCATTCCCCCACTGGTGTCGGGCCGGGGGAACCCCTTGATCTAAGTGGGCACCAATCGCTGAATCAGTGCCGAGAGGTCTTTCTTGTAAGGATAGCTGTCACTCATTAACACTCGGATTCGACGGGTGTTGCGGATCATCACAGCGTCGACCTTAATCAGTTTCAACCGCAAGGTGCCAGCGCTCATGCACTCGAACAAGGTATAGGTATAGGCAAAGCCGAAGAGGATAAGCCGCCACTGATTGGGCCACCACTGGGTACCGGATGTGCGGTCGGCGAACAGACCCCGCTGCTGATCCTTGATCCGATTTTCTATGTCACCGCGGGCACAATATTGTTCGCAGTAGATTTTGAAACCGACGTCGTAGCGGGAGCTGATCACGAAGCGGGGGTTCGGACCCTAGGGGCCGTATTCCAGGCGGGCCTTGCGCCAACTGCGGGCCCTGTAGCCAAAGCGGAACGTAGCGGCCAGCTTGTGGCCGTAGGTGTCACCGCCAGAGTAATACTGACTCCCTAGCGCCAACTTAAAACTGACCCACCTGAGGCAAAATTGCACGCTTGAAACATTTTCGTGGGCTGGCGACGCGCTATGACAAATTGAAGCGCAATTATCAGAGCGGCGTCGCCATAATTTGTGGGTTTTTATGATTGCCGATGCAATAAAACGTCAACAGATCTTAATTGTCGCCGAACATACCTACTTTATTATGATCTCATACGAGAAAGTCGAAGGTGGGTCTTCATCGGCAAAAGAATGACGAGGTGCGGGATTCGAGTATCTCTGATACCCTAAGACCTGTTAATAGGTCTTAGGGCGTCTGTTTATGACTCAACCCATTTATACCGAAATCACGGCTAGTATCTCTGAATTGAAGAAAAACCCAATGGCGGTCGTGGGCGCCGGAGAAGGTTTTCCTATCGTCGTTTTGAATCGAAACAAACCAGCATTCTACTGTGTGCCAGCGGATGTCTACGAGGCGATGCTGGAGAGACTGGACGATCAGGAACTGATTCGTTTAGTGGAGTCGCGACGATCTGAGCGTGGTATTCCGGTGACCTTGGATGCACTCTAAGTATTCCCTGGAGTTCAAACCATCTGCGTTGAAAGAGTGGAAGAAGTTAGCGCCGGTGCTGCAAGAGCAGTTCAAGAAAAAGCTAAAACAGCGGCTCGACGATCCCCATGTCCAGTCGGATGCCTTATCTGGCCTGGTAAACTGCTACAAGATCAAACTGCGTAGCGCAGGTTACCGGCTGGTCTATGAGGTCGAAGACGACCTCATAGTGGTAATCGTCGTCGCCATCGGCAAGCGAGAACGTGGTGAGGTTTACAGCCGGGCTCACCGGCGAATGTGATCGTCCGGCCGACTGCCTAAAATCGGTGCTAATCGGTCAAAATTTTGATGTGTAGGCATTTTTATATTAAAAGTTGTCGTACTAGGTGTTTGATTTTCCGGATTTAGATCGATTAATTCCTCTTATAAACGCACTGTAGTGGCGTTCTCCGAGGACAGTGGTCACAGGTTCGAATCCTGTCGGGCGCGCCATATTGTTAGAGCATTGAATTTGATCATGCCTTCATCAAGTCATCCAATGCTCAAGAAAAAGTTCCCGCGCCCTCTTGGCCCTGCCATATGTGCGCGTGATGGTGCAGACCTCTAACGAATATTGCTTAGTTTCCGGCACCAGAGCGCACAGATCTCCTGCCTCAACATACCGCTGAACGTAGGCGTCAGGCATGAACCCGATGTAAGCTCCGGACAAAATCATAGCAAGCCGCGCTTCGTAGAAATACGAAATCGCTGCCTTGTTCATATCCGCCAATTGAGCGCCAACCTCGGGGCTGGTGTGAATTCCTGCGTGTGCAACTTTACTGGAGAGATACCTCAGTATGGGACTCGAAGAAATTATCCCTTAACGGAAACTGGCCCTGATGGCCTAACGTCCAATCTTGTATCCTGCTGAAAATGGGACAAACCCATAGTTGCGCATTTCGCTTAGCTTCAGAGGCAAAGATGATAGAAAACAGAATCAAGTTCAGGCACCTTCAGTGTTTTATCGAAGTTGCCCGCCAGAACAGTGTCAGTCGTGCCGCCGATGTGTTGTCGCTGACTCAACCTGCGGTTTCAAAAAAACTAAAAGAACTAGAGGAAATACTGGAAGTTCAGTTGCTGGACCGCAGCAAAAGAGGCGTTGAACTCACCCAGTTTGGCAGGGTATTCCTTAAATACGCAGGAGCCAGCTTGTCTGCTCTGCGCGAAGGCACTGACAGCATCATTCAAGCTCAAATGAAGGGAAGCATGCGAATCAACGTTGGCGTGTTGCCAACGGTCGCCGCCAACGTACTACCCGCGGCGGTGATCAACTTCAGGCAGTCAGGTGTGGATGTTACGCTCAATCTGATTTCAGGTCCCAACACGCTGCTGCTGAGCCAACTGAGGGTCGGTGAGTTGGATCTGGTGGTCGGTCGACTGGCGGAGCCCAAGCTGATGACAGGACTGTCTTTTCAACATCTCTATTCGGAGCGCGTGACCTTCGTGGTCCGTCCGGGCCATCCGCTGCTAGATCGCACGCCGTTTAATATCCAGGATATTCGCCAGTTCAACGTTCTCTTTCCTACTAAGGGTTCCATCATCGCCGTAGCGGTCGAGCGATTTCTGATCTCTCAGGGCATGGGCTTGTTACCGGATCGCATAGAGACAATATCGGGCTCATTCGGCAAGGAATATATTCGCCAGAGCAACGCCATCTGGATTATTTCCCGGGGGGTAGTAGCGCGAGAAATAGAAGAAGGCGAGCTGATAGAGTTGCCGTTGGACACCAAGGAAACCCTGGGGCCTGTAGGTCTGACCATTCGTGCCGATACTCTTCCCACGCCGGCAATACAGATGTTCATTAATAGCATCCGCACTGCTGCTGCCTCGGTAGCCGAAAAAAACGGGGAATTGTAATAACCTTCGCCCCCTGTTCGTCAACGAGCCAAACAGTTCTTATTCGTAGATGTCCATATCGCTGGCCAGCACAAATTTTCCATCATAATGCTGTGCCAGTTCCGCCACCATGTCTTCATCGGTCTTGCCGAAGAATAGCGGATGGTTCATCACCAGCATGCCCGGCTTAATCGCCTTCGCAATCTCGGCCAGCTGTCGGGTAATGGTATGGGCGTGGTACATTCTGACATAACTGCAATCGCTCCTTCATGCATAACCTCATGAATCAGGATATCAGGCACCCTCGAAGTGCTCGTAGTTGGTTTCGTCTATGTGTGGGTGTCACCACTGATGACGATGGTCTTACTGGGGGGTTCTACCCGATAGCCGAAGGACATGCCATCTTCCCAGCTGCCATGGGGCACTCGGAACGCTTTCACGACCACCTTGTCGTCCTGATAGACTATCTGCGTCTCGCTTATCTCGGTTACCTCGCCCTTGAAGCCGTCGGCATTGGCCGGGGGTGTCGTTCAAACCATGATCGAAGTCATCTTTGAACGCCGCCAGACCATTGTCGACCAGCCCCTGAGTGCCCTTGAGGCCAATCACCTTCATCGGTTGATCCCGCCCCGGAACCCAAGGACGCAGCAGTAGTTCGGGCAGCCGCAGAATATGATCCGACTCCAGATGGGTAAGAAATACTTTGTCCATGGCGCCATAAACTGAGTTGTTGGTAAACATCACATCAGGCGGCATAAAGTCCTGGCACTGGCCGGCCAATGCCTTGAAGTTACGCACAAAGCCGGGCCCGCATCGAACAGGGACATATTCTTGTCAACCACCACCAGGATAGCCTGAGCAGCCCGCTTGTACTGCAGGGTCGGGGTGCCAGTGCCGAGCATAACCACATGGGTCCGGCTGACGGCAACTGGGTGCTGTGCCTCGATTTGGGTCTCGGCTAGGGCGACAGAGGAGACCAGTCCCGCTAAGATAAGTTACAAAAACAAGGGCTTGAGAGTTTCTTTCATTTCTTGTCGTTATTGGTTCAATTTCGTTGTTCGCTTTGGGCGGATTTTTATCAATTTCAGAAGCTTAGGTGCAAAAAAACCGAGCCTGTTTATCTCGCCTCAGTAAGGAGAAAAACCCGGCTCGGGATAATTATTCATCGTAACGATGTCAACGACACCGCTGCCTGTTTACCAGTCGTTGAACTTGTCCAGATCGATACCGGATTTCCCCGGCGACAGGATGTTGTTCGGATCCAAAGCGCGTTTGAGAGTGTGTTCCAGACGACGCTTAACTGGGCCATAGCTATCGGCCACTCGATCCATATAGTCGGTACTGACACGGTACACGGCATAACCACGCTTCTCGAATTCATCAAGCAACTCGTTGAAACAGGCGTCGGCACGTTTGGTCTCTTCCGGGTTGGTACGGTCGTAGAGCACGTCGATGACGTGGTGCATGTCGCGCCAACCAACGATGAACTCGCCAACGTAGTCGAGGCCATGCTTGTTAAGGATATTCTTAGCGAGTGCATACTGATTGTCGCACTCAACTCCCTTGGCCTGACTGACCGGGGCAAACCACATGGATCCACCACCCCCTCGCCAGTTGTACAGGCCAAATTCCCGTAGATTGGGCACACCGGACATCAGCTTGGCTCTATAGGCGAACGGCTCGGTGCCCGCAGCCTCTTCCTCGGTGACAATTTGCCCCTTGCCCAGTTGCTTGAGCGCGCCGTTGACGATATTCCAGTTAACTTCCACCTGCTCTTTGGTACCGTATAGGGCACAGTAGACGTTCCAGGCACCTAGATTCTTATCTTTCTGGATCTGCTTGAGAATGGCATCCGAGGTGGCGCCCGGTTCTGTGGTGTAATCGGAACGACGCACTCCGGCCGTGGAGGCTTCCCACAGTAAACCGGCAATCACCACGGAGTTGGGAATAACCTGGTTGATCCGCAGCGGACGAATGAAATCAACGATCTCGGCAATATCGGTCTCTTCCTCAAACCGTATCTCGAAGGGTTTGATCACCGGCGGCTTATGCATCAACCAGAAGCCCAGTTTCGTACAGATACCGTAGTTGGCCTGGGTAAACATGCCGTCCAGTGTCGGGCCATAGCCCCACTTGAACACCTGCCAGGCCTTGTCACCTTTGACGCCGCCCATGCCCGTGCGATAAACCTCGCCATTGGCCAGCACCAACTCCATGCCACACTGCATCATGAAATGCTCACCGTAGGGGGTATACCCCACACCGCGATCCATAGTGTTGCCCACCGGTCCGGCAATAGCTGAGGGCGCCGAGAAAGACAGCATCAGCGGCAGGTTGTTTTCCTCAATGTAATCGTACAGTTGCTGGTAAGTTACCCCCGGCTCGACCAGGGCTGTACCCAGCTCCGCATCCACATGAATAATTTTGTTCATTTTTTTCAGATCAAGGATGATCTGACCACGATGATGCGGCGCGGCTGTGCCGTAACCGAAGTTACGACCGGTGGAGATAGTCCATACTGGGATCTTGTACTCATTGCAGATCGCAACTACCCCCTGCACATGCTCCACGGTAGTGGCGGTAACTGCGGCGGAAGGCGCATGCTCCGCATCTTCACTAGGCAACATGATCTTGTTATAGGGATTAAGCTGCGTTTCTTCAACCAACACGTTCTCCTCGCCCAGCAGGGCGCGGAATTTCTCTATTGCCTGATGGAAGTCCGCCTGTGCGACGCCTGTTGGCAATACCTTATAGTTTTGTTCACTCATGATATCGAATTCCTTCAGGTCTCAATAAAAAATGAAACATAGTGGCCAGTCAATGCTGGGGCCTGTTTGGGCGGCGCCGCCCGCAGGTAGCGGCGGCCCGGATCCGGCGAGGACAGGGAAAAACCCAGGGCCGGTGCCCAATGGCGACCAGCGGTCAGTGACTGATTCGCCAAGCTTGATGGACGACTACAGCCGTCGGTCAGGCCCGAAAACTGACCGATACAATCGATCACACCCGGAGTGGCCGACAACCGGTGACGGGACTGGCCGCCCTCGGTGACATGCTGTCCAGACCAATGAAGACGCGCGCCGGCACTGCGGGCCAGATCCAGGATCAGAGCGCCAGTGGCATCGTCTACCAAGCCAATAATGCGTTCACCGTTCGAGGCGTTCAGCTGTCGTTGCAAGGAAGATATAAATTCCAGCCCGTGATCGGTGCGCAATACTGTGACGATACCGGCAGCGGGATTAGACTGGGCGCCAGCGGCAAAGGCCGCCTCGGCCTCGGCACCGCTGACTAGCACCATCAACGGTTTGCGAGTTAGGGTCGCGGCGGAAGTGCCGGCACTGGCCAGACCGGCGCGGCCCAAGGTCAGACCGGCCAATCCGCTCAGGGCCATGCCTTTGAGTACGGAACGACGCTTGATGCTCATTTTTGCTCCTGATCCGGGGCTGGCAATTGCTGAATATAGTCGCTAACTTGCTGCAAAGACGCATCATCAATAAAGGAGGCGGGAAAGGCCGGCATGGCCAGGTAACCATTACGCACCCTATAGCTAATATAGGCCGGCGGCAGACTACGACCGGCTAACACCGGACCAATATCGCCCTTGGTTTCATGACAATGCCCACAAACTTTCTGATAGACATCCTCCCCACCCTTCCACTGCCCATCACCGCTGGCGCTGGCAGAGAAAGTCGCCAGTGCCACCGGCAGCGCCAGCCCGGCAACTGCAAAGGATATTACCTTGGAACGAATCGCTGACATCTGGAACACTCCTCACTTTTTGTTAGATTTTTTTAGAACGGATACCGACGCGGCTCATGCTGTACAGTAATCCAATGGTCGGTGGTGAACTCCGCGATAGCCCACTCGCCGTTGAAACGGCCCAGGCCCGAGCTCTTTTCACCACCGAAAGCAGCGTTGGGTGCATCGTTGACCGGCATGTCATTGACATGAGTCATGCCCGCATGAATACCTTGGGCGAAGCGCACGCCACGCTCAAGGCTGCCGGAAAAGACGGCGCTCGACAGGCCGTATTCGCTTTGATTGGCCAGTTGAAGTGCGTGCTGCTCGTCGCGGGCCGCCTGAATGCCCACCAAGGGACCAAAGATTTCTTCGCGGGCAATCTCCATGTCGGCAGTGACATTGCCGAATACATGAGGCGGCAACACGTTGCCCTGGGGATCGCCGCCGACCAACATTTTGGCACCTTCGGCCTTGGCGGTTTCGATTTTCTGAAGTAGGCCCTGCAACTGTTTGGCGTTGATCACTGGGCCAACCACTGTGTCAGCCTTGCTCGGATCACCGTAAGGAAGTGCCTTGACCCGCTCTGTATAGCGGCGGGTAAATTCCTCGACCAGTGGTTGCTCTACTATGATTCGGTTGATTGCCATGCAAATCTGACCTTGATGCAAGAACTTGCCGACCACGGCAGCATTAACAGCCAGTTCGACGTTCGCATCGGCCAGCACGACGAAGGGGCTGTTGCCGCCCAGCTCTAGAGCCACATGCTTAAGGTACTTGCCACCACAGGCCAGGCGACCGATATTACGGCCGACTTCAGAGGAGCCGGTGAAGGAAATGAAACTAGGAACCGGGTGCTCAACGAAGGTATCGCCAATCTCGGCGCCGGAACCGACCACCACGCTCAGCACGCCTGCAGGCAAACCAGCTTCTTCAAAGATGCGCGCTATCAGCAGGCCGCCGGTAACCGGCGTATCGCTGGCCGGTTTTATCACCACGGCGTTTCCCAGGGCTAGGGCCGGCGCCACCGAGCGCTGGGTTAGGTGCAGGGGGAAATTCCAGGGGCTGATTACGCCCACCACGCCCAGCGGTTTGCGGTAGACCCGACTTTCCTTCCCCGGAATATCGTTAGGTAAAATAAAGCCGTGAACCCGAGACGGGAAGCTGGCGGCTTCCAGTGTGATCGCTCGGGCCGCCCCCCATTCTATTTGGGCCTTGATACGGGTGCTGCCCGACTCCGCAATAATCCATTCGACAATCTCGTCATGACGCTGATCAAAGATCGCCACGGCTTTCAGCATGATGGCAGCGCGAGCGGCTGGCGCCATAAGCGCCCAGCTTTTCTGAGCTTCACGGGCTGCAATAAAGGACTCGTCGAGATCTTCTTTGGTGGCTAGATTCAACTCCAACAGGTTTTCTTGGTTAAAGGGGTTAACAACCTGCAGCTTGCGCTCCGACTGGCCTGCCCGCCAATGTCCTGCGAGCGGCTGTAACTCAAAGTTTTGATAGGAACTAGTAGGCATAAGACGTCCTTTCAATATATTTGTTTTTCTGTTAACCGACTCTAGTAATTTATCTCTGCGGTTAATAATGAAATTTCTGCCAAGATATATATCAAAATCGATATGCATCAGGTTTAGACGACTCTTTAATGTCGCGTTCTGAACAACTTAGCCTTTGTGATAGATCATCAAACGAACCCAGATTAATTATCTTCGGTTTTATCGATAAAGCGGCGGGCAGGCCTGGACAGTCTCCGGTTCGGCCGCTTTGCAATAGTTGTACTCTATTCGGCATTTCGCCGCGATATTTGATGGCACACGCGAACGTCATACCATTTTCGATATATAAAATTGCTAAAACCTTATTTTACATACCCACTGCTTTAGGTGACATTGAAACAATCACATTAAATAGCCAATGCAGGCAAGCATCATGATACAGACCTTGGCAATCAACGGAGTCATGCTCCATTACCGACTGGAAGGCCCCAGCCATTTGCCATTATTGGTCTTCTCCAATTCACTCGGCACAGATCTGCGTGTGTGGGAAACTCTGCTGCCATTGCTGGCCAGCCAATACCGCTTTTTACGTTACGACAAACGCGGCCACGGACTCTCGGATTGTCCCCCAGCGCCGTACCATATTGACGAACACATCGATGATCTGATTAGTCTTCTTGATCAACTCGATCTCAGCCAAGTGGCTCTTTGTGGGCTCTCTGTGGGCGGCATTATCGCTCAGGGTGTAGCTGCCCGGCGGCCCGAACTGGTCAAGGAATTGATTCTGTGCGACACCGCACACAAAATTGGTCCCGCCCAAGGTTGGGAAGATCGCATCAGTACTGTCCGCAGTCAGGGCATTGAATTCATCGCCGATGCGGTAATGGAACGTTGGTTCGCCACCGAGTTCCGCACCCAAAAGCCGGTTGACGTGGCCTTGTGGCGTAACATGCTGGTACGCACCCCAGTGGAAGGCTATATCGGCACGTGTGCCGCCATCCGTGATGCGGATATGAGCGAAAGCTCGGCGCGTTTGACTCAGCCAACTTTATGTGTGGTCGGCGATCAAGACGGCGCCACTCCGCCGTCGCTTGTGAAGAGCACAGCGGCGCTGATCACCAACAGCTGCTTTGAAGTGATTGACCGTGCCGGTCACCTGCCCTGCGTTGAGCAACCGGCGGCGTTGGCGGCGTTAATCATCGATTTTCTTAATCAGCACAACCCGGAGCTGAGCCGTTTTGACCAAGGCATGAAGGTTCGCCGTTCAGTGCTGGGCAACAGTCATGTGGATCGGGCAGAAGCCAACAAAGTCGCTTTCGACGAACCTTTCCAAACGTTTATTACAGAAGGGGCGTGGGGTTCAGTCTGGAGCCGGCCAGGCCTGAGCAAGCGGGATCGCAGCCTGTTGACCATCGCACTGATGGCCGCACTCGGCCATGAAGAAGAGCTGGCCATGCATATTCGCGCCACGCGAAATACCGGTGCCAGCAAGACAGAAGTACAGGAAACTCTATTGCATCTCGCCGTGTATGCCGGCGTACCCTTCTCAAATGTCGCCTTCCGCATTGCCAAGGAAGTCTATAACGAACCCGAATACAAAAAGGAACAATAATCATGAATAACCTAACCAATAGAGACTGGCCTAGCCAGCCCGCTTACATTTCGCCCGAGTACAAGTCATCTACCCTGCGGGGCGTGTCTCAGAGCCTTGTGAAGATCGATCCCGAGCTGGCCGAACTGACCGGGCCGGCCTTCGGCCCCGAAGTATTAGGACCACTGGATCACGATCTGAGCAAGAACGGCCAGGTCAATGGCGAGCCCATCGGTGAGCGCATCGTGGTGACCGGTCATGTGTTCGATGAATTTGGCCAGCCTGTGGCCAACACCCTGATCGAGATTTGGCAAGCTAATGCGGCCGGCCGTTACGTACACAAAACCGACCAGCACGATGCGCCGCTGGATCCCAATTTCTTAGGATCGGGTCGCTGCATGACAAACGCCGAAGGCCGCTACAAGTTTTACACTATTAAGCCCGGCGCCTATCCTTGGGGCAACCATCCCAACGCATGGCGCCCGAACCATATCCATCTTTCCCTATTCGGTCCGTCTATTGCTACTCGCATCGTGACTCAAATGTACTTCCCCGGCGATCCCCTACTGCCTCTGGATCCCATCTTCAAAGCCACCCCGGCGGAAGCCCGTGACCGGCTGGTCAGCGAATTTTCATTAGATGTGACAGAAGAGGGCTTCGCCCTGGGTTATATTTTTAACATTGTGCTGCGTGGTGTAAACGCCACCCCTGTGGAGGCTTGAGCCATGACGATGAAACAAACCCCGTCGCAAACCGTTGGTCCCTACTTCGCCTTCGGTCTGACTGCCCAGCAGTATCACTACCCCAACTCCCAGGTCGCCGGCAGTCAGCTGGTGAAGAACGAGGTACAGGGTGAACTTATCCGCATTACCGGTCAGGTATTCGATGGACATGGCACCGTCGTGGACGATGCCATGATCGAAATCTGGCAGGCCAATGCTGCTGGTCGCTTTAACCATCCGCTGGATAATCGCGCCGACAGAACGCTGGATGAGGGTTTTCTGGGTTTTGGCCGCTGTGGAACAGGCACCAGCCCTGATCGAAGTTTCAACTTCGATACCGTCAAACCGGGTGTAGCTCAGGATGGTCACGCGCCGTTCGTCACCGTCGTGGTTTTTCTGCGTGGTCTGCTGAGCCATGCCTACACCCGCATCTACTTTGCCGATGAAGCCATAGCTAACCAGGCCGACCCCGCACTGAACAAAGTACCTGCCGAGCGTCGCCAGACCCTGATTGCCCAACGTAAAGAAACCGGCACCGGTGTGGAATATCGATTCGATATTCATATGCAGGGCGACAAAGAAACCGTGTTTTTCGAGGTGTAATCCAAATGGCTAAGTTTGTATCCTTGAAAGAAGCAATCGCACATAACCTGCGTGATGGCGATGTGGTCGCCATGGAAGGTTTCACCCACCTGATCCCTCATGCTGCTGGCCATGAAATCATTCGACAGCAGAAAAAGAACCTGACCCTGATCCGCATGACTCCGGACATTATCTACGACCAGCTGATCGGCACCGGCTGCGCCAAAAAGATGATGTTCTCCTGGGGTGGCAATCCGGGCGTTGGTTCTTTGCGCCGCCTGCGCGACGCTTATGAGCAGGCTTGGCCCCATCAGCTAGAAATTGAAGAGCACAGCCACGCCGCTATGGCCAACGCCTATGAAGCCGGCGCCGCCGGTCTGCCCTGTGCCGTGTTCCGCGGCTACTTGGGCGCCGAACTGGCTGAGGTCAATCCTAATATCCGCTTCGTTGAATGCCCCTTTACCGGTGAGCGACTGGCTTCTGTGCCGGCTATCCGCCCGGATGTAACTATTATCCATGCCCAGAAAGCCAACAAGAATGGCGATGTACTTATTGAGGGAATCGTTGGCGTACAGAAAGAAGCCGTGCTGGCCGCCAAGCGTGCCATCGTTACTGTGGAAGAGATTGTCGACGACTTCGATGACGTGCACACCAATGCTTGCATTTTGCCGGCCTGGACGATATCCGCCATCGCACTGGTTCGGGGTGGCGCCCATCCCTCCTACGCCATGGGATATTATCCCCGTGACAACGCTTTCTATAAAAACTGGGATCCCATCGCCTCCGATCGCGACACCTTCCTCGACTGGATCAAGGAAAATGTGATGGAGGTTGGCCCAGAGGTTTTTGCCCAACGCGTTAAATGGCAGGAGCAATAACATGAGCTATACCCCAACCGAAATGATGACGGTAGCCGCCTCTCGCTCTATTCGCAAAGACGATGTCTGCTTTGTCGGCATCGGCATGCCCTCCGCCGCCTGTAACCTGGCACGGCTGACCCATGCCCCCGATGTGACCCTGATTTACGAGTCTGGCACCATCGGCACCAAGCCCGACGTGTTGCCGCTGTCCATCGGTGACGGCGATCTGTGCGATACCGCGGTGACGACCGTCTCGGTACCCGAGATGTTCCGCTACTGGCTGCAGGGCGGCCGTATCTCCGTCGGCTTTCTGGGCGCGGCCCAGCTCGACAAATTCGGCAACATCAACACAACAGTGGTAGGTGACTATCACAAGCCGAAGGTTCGCCTGCCCGGCGGTGGCGGCGCCCCAGAAATCGCCACCTCTTGTGGCGAGATCTTCATTGTGATGAAACAGTCTAAGCGCAGCTTCGTCGACAAAGTGGATTTCATTACCTCCCTCGGCCACGGAAAAACCGGCAAGGAGCGTGAACAATTGGGCGTCAAGACAAAGGGTCCGAGCCGGCTGATCACCGATTTATGTGTGATGGAAACCGACCCGTTAACCAAGGAATTCATCGTCACCTCCATTCACTCGGGCGTGACCCGCGCGCAAATTCAAGACAACACTGGCTGGACAGTACGCTACGCCGAGCAGGTGACCGAGACCCAGGCCCCGAACGAGCCAGAGCTGTCGGCATTGCGTGCCCTCAACGAGCGAACAGCCCGTGCTCACGCCGGCAAATAAGGAAAAACCACATGGCCACCGCTTACATTTGTGATTACGTACGCACCCCCATCGGCCGTTACGCCGGCGCCCTTTCGGCTGTGCGACCTGACGATCTCGGCGCCGTGCCACTCAGGGCGCTGCTGGAGCGCAATCCGGGCCTGGCCCCCACCGCGATCGACGATGTGATCTTCGGCTGTGCTAACCAGGCCGGTGAAGACAACAGGAACGTGGCGCGTATGTCGCTGCTGTTGGCCGGTTATCCGGTCGCCGTCACAGGCACTACCATCAACAGGCTGTGCGGCTCCGGCATGGACGCCATTATCAACGCCGCCCGCGCCATCAAGTCCGGTGAAGCCGATCTGATCATCGCAGGCGGCACCGAAAGTATGAGCCGGGCGCCGTTCGTAATGCCCAAGGCCACCAGTGCCTTTACCCGCACCAACGAAGTGCACGACACGACCATCGGCTGGCGTTTTGTCAATCCGAAAATGGCCGAGTTGTACGGTGTGGACGCCATGCCCGAAACCGGTGACAACGTTGCCGAGCAGTTCAACATCAGCCGCGCCGACCAAGATGCCTTCGCCCTGCGGTCCCAGCAGCGTGCCGCCAAAGCTCAGGCTGCCGGTATCTTCGCCGAGGAAATCGTGCCAGTCACCATTCCTCAGCGAAAGGGTCATTCCATAGTCGTGGAAACCGACGAGCATCCCCGTCCTGACACCACCGCCGAGGCGCTGTCCAAGCTGAAGGCACCGTTCCGCAAGGACGGCAGCGGCACGGTGACGGCCGGCAATGCGTCTGGCGTCAACGACGCTGCTGCAGCACTGATCATCGCCTCCGAGCATGCGGTTAAGAAATACGGCCTTCGCCCTATCGCCAAGATTCTGGGCGGCGCTACCGCTGGTTTGGAGCCGCGTATCATGGGCTTTGGGCCAGCCCCGGCCAGCAAGAAGCTGTGCAAGCGTCTAGGTATGACCATTGACCAGTTCCAGGTGATTGAGCTAAACGAAGCCTTTGCCTCTCAGGCCCTGGCTAGTGCCCGGGATCTGGGGCTGGCGGACGATGCCGAACACGTCAATCCTAACGGTGGCGCCATCGCTCTGGGTCATCCTCTGGGCGCCTCGGGCGCCCGCATCACTGGCACGGCGGCGCTGGAGCTGAGGCGCCGCGGCAAACGCTACGCTCTGGCAAGTATGTGCATCGGCGTTGGCCAAGGCATCGCTATCGCTCTAGAATTCGTGGAATAAGACGTTATAGGCCAGCGTTATCCGGCTCCTATCATGCACTCATATCCTAGCGGGAGCCTGTGTATGTTTCACTATAGCGATACCATCTTGCGAGTTGGTATCGCTAGGTGCCGGGTAAATCGCGCTTGAGCATCGACCCAGCAACCGTTAATTCAGCGAGGCCGACATGTTTTCCATCGCTCCCTTTGATTCCGTTCTGTTCCGCCAGCTTTTATCTGACAATGAAGCCGCCCGTTACCTTGGCGATGATGCCCAAATTCGCGCCATGCTGAATGTAGAAGGTGAGCTGGCGCTGGCACAGGCCGATTGTGGACTTATCCCCGCCGCCGCCGCCGATGCCATCGCACACGCCGCCTCCGTGCTGGAATTTCCTACCAGTGAGCTCGCGCCCGGTACCGGCGCCGCCGGTGTGCCGGTACCGGCGTTGGTCGAGGCGCTAAAACAGTCTCTGCCTGCCGAGCACGCCCGCTGGGTGCATTTTGGTGCCACCAGTCAAGATATCGTCGATACCGCCTTAGTTTTGAATTGCCGCGAGCTCCTCGGCCTTTATCAGGCACGCCTTGGAGGGATTATCGATCAACTCGCCCGCCTGGCAAATGCGCAGCGTCATACCCTGATCGCCGGCCGCACCCGTACCCAGCAAGCGGTACCGATGAACTTCGGCTTCAAGGTTGCCAACTGGCTGGCGCCGCTGCTGCGCCAGCAGCAGCGGCTAACGCAGCTGACACCACGCCTACTCAAGCTGCAGCTGGCTGGTGCAGTGGGCACTCTGGCCTCCATGCAAGAGCAGGCTCCGGCCATTGCCGAGCGCCTAGCCGAACGACTAGAACTGGCTCCCGGGCGTGGCTGGCACACCCAACGTGACAGCCTCGTAGAGCTAGCGGACTGGCTATCATTGACCACTGGGCTGCTCGGAAAAATTGGACTGGATTGGCTGTTGCTGAGCCAGACAGAAGTGGGTGAGATCACCTTCACGAATGGCGGAGGCTCATCCACTATGCCGCAGAAATGCAACCCGGTAAACGCCGAAATCGTTGTAGCCATGGCTCGCCACAATGCCGGCCAAGTGGGCCAAATGCATCAAGCCATGCTGCAGGAGCACGAACGTAGCGGAAGCGCCTGGACTCAGGAATGGATGGTATTGCCCGGCATGCTGATGACAACGGCGGTGGCGCTGAATCATGCCGAACACGCGCTTAACCACCTTGTGGTTAACACCGAAAAAATGCAGGCAAATCTGGGACTGCACAACGGCATGATCTACGCCGAAGCCGCGACCTTCGCTTTAGCTCGCAACATGCCTCGGGATCAGGCGGCCGAGCTGGTAAAGGCAGCCTGCAAACTGGCAAGCAGCGGAGATCGCCATCTATTTTCGCTCATCAGGGAGCAATGCGGTATCGAACTGAACCTGGCCCAGCTGCAACAGAATCTGTTGGAAGGAGGCGCCACCCCAACCTGGTTCGAAGAAATATTGGCTGAGGCCGGTCAGGGCTGAGCATGACCTGCCGCCGTTTTTAACCGTGCAGAAGCTTATCGGCGGATACTATGTTGTGAATGTTAGATGCCTTGGTGTCGTTGCTGTAAATCCATCCGAGTGTGTCGTCGACACCGATATTCATATTCAGACTGACGAACGGTTGGCTGACTCCCTTGACCTAGTGAGTGTTTAGATCACGCTAGCCGCGTTCGTTCTTGCAGGCACTCATTGCTAAAATAAAGCTGACAGGAATAATGTTCTCTTCGTGCAGCATTTATTCAATCCCGCAGATCGCGTCTTTATCGCCCGGTCGCTGGAGCTGTAAAAGAATTACACGCACTGAACCCGCAGCATGGGAGTCAATGACTACAGCACCCGGTCTCATGTCCTCCTTGTTTCTAACCAATGACGGAACCAACCCATGCTGGCCATAGTGTCCATTACCGCCCCTATTTTCCTGCTAATTGCCATAGGCTACGCTGCCGTACGATCGCGATTACTTCCCTACGAAGCCATTCCCGGCTTAGGACGATTTGTACTCTACTTTGCCCTGCCGAGCCTGATAGTGAACACCTTGAGCTCCATGGATATCGAAGAGGTCATAGAGCCCGGCTTTATATTGGCTTATGCACTTGGCTCATTGTTGATGATAGGGCTCGGCCTGCTACTGACCTTGAAGATTTTAAAAAATGAGCCGGTTTTAGCCTCACTCAAAGCCATGGGAATGACTGTGTCAAATACCCCTTATTTCGGCTTTGCAGTGCTATTACAAGTATTAGACAATGTTGCCGGCCAGGCCCTGGCCATGGCCATGTTGGTAGAGACCCTACTTATTATCCCGTTGTCGATGACGCTGCTGGAATTCCATGCCTCGCGCAGTATCGGTATGTCTCTAGGTCGGGTATTGATCAAACTACCCCAACGGATATTGCGCAACCCGCTGGTGATCTCCATCACCTCCGGCATCGTGATTTCATCGCTCGACATTTCCTTGCCACAAGCCGTCAGCACTACACTGGAGATGCTTGGCCGTTCTTCGGCGGCGATCGCCCTGTTCGTGATCGGCGCCTCTCTGGTTGGTAGTCCGCTCAAAGGCACGCTTTCTGGTATCACACCCGTCTTGATCGGTAAGTTATTGATCCATCCTCTGCTTGTAGGCTTAATAATCTGGCTGCTACCGCCGTTCAACCCCGAGCTACAACTGGCGGCTGTTCTGCTGGCCGCCATGCCGATGATGAGCATTTATCCTATTTTTGGCACGCAGTACGGATACCGTAACTTCACCGCCAGCACCCTCATGTTAACCACCATCACCGCCTTTATCACTATTTCGTTGATCCTGTTATTCATTCAATAGCTAATCTTGAATTCGGCATTTTTCACTTATTTATATCAAAAACAATATACAAAAAGGTCAATTATTCATTACTACTCACTGATGGAATGTTTTAGCTTTGTTAATTCAATAGTGACTTCCTTCGTAATGGCGGTAGGCCTCACTTGAAACCTGATATCAACAATAATATTGGCAGGGTCGCACCCTGCTCTGATTAAACAACAATAAGGATGTCTATGAAAATTTTAGGTTCTATAACGTCTCGTAAAAATAAAGCCCTCGTCTTTGCGCCTCTGGCTGCGGCCATGCTGCTGACCTCTCCGACTGTACTGGCGGTAACTGGTCATTATGTACCCGGGGTCGAAGGGGTTAAGGGATCTTCCGTGCCACCTCCCGGCACCTACTATCGAGGCTACGCAGTTCAGTACGAAATTGATCAGCTTAGCAACAACCATGGTAATGCCTTACCCGGCAGCAACACAGGCTCGGTCACCGCCCTGGCCAATCGTTTTATCCATATTACCGACAAGAAATTTCTCAATGCCGATTACGGCTTCGAGACTATTATTCCGATTCAACATACCTCGTTGGACTTCAATATCGCAGGCATCGACAGCTCCGACACTGGCGTGGGCGATATTTTTGTCGGCCCCGTGATTCTGGGCTGGCACGGAGGGCAGTGGGATGCGGTCTTCGCGTCCGGTATCTGGTTCGATAACGGTAGTACCTCCGAGCCTGCGGCTGCCGGCAAGGGCTACAAAAGCGCAATGCTCACTTTGGGCGGAACCTACTATCTCAATCCCGCTAAGACGTGGTCTTTCTCAGCCCTGTCCCGCTATGAAATCAACTTCGATGACGACAATCGCGTCGATCGGAGCGACAGTTACCTGGTGGAATGGGGGCTGGGCAAGCTTCTGGATAACGGTATTGAGCTGGGGCTAATCGGTTATGACGGCTGGCAGCTAGAAGAAAACATCGGCGGCGACGCGCAGCAGGGCAAGTTAGAAAAGCACGCCTTAGGCCTGGAAGCTGGCTATTTCTGGCCAAGTCTGGGCCTTGGCATGAGCGCCGCTTACCTAAACGAATATGATGTAAAGAACAGTCCTCAGGGTGACCTGTTCCGAATCAATATGACCAAGGTATTCTGAGCTCGTCAAGAGAAACTGAAGTCGGGTCTGCCCCATTAACGTTAGCCACCTTAATACCGGCCATAGAGGAAATTATGAAAACACAAATTGCAATTATTGGTGCTGGACCTGCGGGCCTTTTACTGGGTCAGTTACTGCATAAGGCAGGTATCGACAATATAATTATAGAGCGCCAGACACCGGAATACGTGCTGAGCCGCATTCGAGCCGGCGTACTTGAGCAAGGTTTGGTTGACCTACTACGTGAGGCTGGTGTTAGCGAACGGATGGACGCCGAAGGCTTGGTGCACGATGGCTTTGAACTGGCACTCAATGGCCAGCTGGAGTACATCAATCTGAAAACCCTGACCGATGGTAAGACCGTTATGGTCTACGGCCAGACCGAGGTTACCCGTGATCTGATGGCCGCCCGCGAAGCCTGTGGCGCTCAATCCATCTACCAGGTTAGCAACGCTCAGCCACATGATATGAAGAGTGGCAACCCTTACATTACCTTTGAAAAAGACGGTGAAACCCATCGCCTGGACTGTGATTACATCGCCGGTTGTGACGGTTTCCATGGTGTATCGCGCAAGTCGATTCCACCCGAGGTGCTAACCGAGTTTGAACGGGTTTACCCTTTCGGCTGGCTGGGTATGCTAGCGGATACCCCCCCGGTGCATGAAGAGTTGATCTACGCGCGTCATG
Source organism: Marinobacter sp. LV10R520-4 (assembly GCF_002563815.1). Lineage (NCBI taxonomy): Bacteria > Pseudomonadati > Pseudomonadota > Gammaproteobacteria > Pseudomonadales > Marinobacteraceae > Marinobacter > Marinobacter sp. LV10R520-4. The sequence goes on from NZ_PDJM01000001.1 coordinate 3,984,554, forward strand.
AACGTGGCTTTGCGATGTGTAGCATGCGCTCATCTACCCGCAGCCGTTATTATGTACAGGTGCCGACGACCGAAAAAGTAGAAGACTGGTCCGACGAGCGATTCTGGGACGAGCTTCGTAGCCGCCTACCCGCCGAGCAAGCTGCCAAGCTGGTGACTGGCCCGTCTATAGAGAAGAGCATAGCGCCGTTGCGCAGCTTCGTGGTGGAGCCGATGCAATACGGCAAGCTGTTCCTGCTCGGTGATGCCGCTCACATAGTCCCGCCAACTGGGGCCAAGGGACTCAACCTGGCTGCTAGTGACGTGAATACGATGTACCGTATCTTAGCCAAAGTCTATCAGGAAGGCCGTGTGGATCTGCTGGACAGATACTCTGAGATCTGTCTGCGCAGAGTTTGGAAGGCCGAGCGTTTCTCTTGGTGGATGACCAACATGTTGCACGACTTTCCGGACAACGATGCCTTTACCAAGCGTATATTGCAAACTGAGCTGGGGTATTTTGTCGAATCAGAAGCTGGACGTAAAACCATTGCGGAAAACTACGTGGGCCTTCCCTACGAAGAAATAGAATAACTTTTTAATCAAGGTCACCGTTCATAGGAACATTGAGGGAAGATCCCGGTGAACCGCGGGCAAAGGCATGCATATCCCTTTGCCCGCGGTGGCGATTACTAAGCTAAACTGGCCCTTAAAATGGGGATAAACTTGTGAGACTGGGTGGCCCTAAGCTCAAGTAATAAGCTCACCACAAGTTTTGAGGGCGTCTGAATGCTCGTTTCAAAACACCCCTGCAGGTCTTCGGTACCCCAGCCGTTCTTCGAGACGATTGTTGAGCGCCTTGATCATTTTTGGAGATCGGCGAATTCACTGCCGTTGTTTAATGTCAGCGCCTTAAAGGCGCCCTTGATCAGTCTCAGTAAACGCCTGATCAGGCGTCATACTCCATCTCCTCGCTATTCCGTATCTCCCGATCAATCGTCGTGTTGTGTCAGCCCAACGAATCTGTGATCTGACGCTGGCTTCGGCCTACGGTCAATAAGTCTAAACCTGAAATCGTTTTTCCCGGGGTAGCCCCCTGTGTGTCAGCGTAGTTCTGCCTTATTTTCTTGACTTTGGTCGTATATGGAGTCCTCCGCGGTTGCAAGCACAAGATACGATGATCGACAGGTACGACTGCACACGTATATCCGGTCTTTATAATGATGCCAGTGGCATCGGACCCTAATGGGCTATCCGCACGTCAGTGCCCAAATGGTAAAGCGAGATGTTAACTCTTCGACCAAAACGGGTTTAACTGACCCGTGACGTCGGTTCGACCTGTTCACCATCTTTCTGCATGCTCAGCAATCGTTGTGGTGGGCGACCTAAGTGAATTAAGGAACCTCTGAATAACTTTCCAAAATCAGCGATAATATAGCTATCGCTAACCGCATAGGATTCGCCGCCACCATGGGCCAGAACGGTCGGCCACCGTACCCGTTGTCTTCCATGCTGCGGGTTCCGGTGATGCTGGCGGTTAAACGAATGAGTGATGAAGGTCTGCAAAGTGAGTCAGATCAACTGAAAGCGATCACCTCAGAGACTCATTACCTGAGACATACCGGTGCCAGCCAGGCCATCGAGGCCGGCGCCGATATCCGTCATATATCAGAAGAGCTTGGCCATGCCAGTGCCGCGTTCACTGAGCAAGTGTACGTTAACGCCGATCAAGATCGCCGGCGTGCGGCCGGCCAGCAACGCTCAATTTAGAGAGGTTGATTCAGGGGCAGCTAACAGTGTACCAACGGTGCCTGTCTGTAGTGGCATAGTGAATTTGGTCACGTGATTGGAGTTGCTAAAATGCACTCAAACATGACCAGTGATTCAATAATGACTAGGGGCTGTTGACGTTTTCGCATAAGGCATTGAATAAAATAGGTAAACTCGTAATATTAAGGTTCCTACACCACCAATAAAACGAGTTTGCCATGCCCCGATTCATGCTCAGTGATGAGCACTGGTCGAAGCTAAAAGGAATGATGCTTCAAGAAAATATTTATAACAAGCGCGACCTGCGGATGATGGTCGAAGGCATGTTTTATCGACTGCGAGTGGGTTGTCCGTGGCGAGATTTACCTTCTTGTTTCGGTCGATGGAACTCGGTGTATAAAAGATTCAATGAGTGGTCAAAAAAAGGAAAATGGTTGCTGCTGTTCAAAAACCTGGTCAGCGAACCGGATACTGAGTGGGAATTTATTGATGGAAGCTATGTGAAAGCCCATCAGCATAGCACGGGCGCAAGAGGTGCTGACTCGCAAGCTATCGGTAAAAGTCGCGCCGGAAATACAACAAAAATTCATTTGGCAGTCGATAGTTACGGCTTACCGATTGAGTTTACAGTAACGGGCGGCGAGATCCATGACAGCACGGCGGCAAGCGAATTAATTGAACCATTACCGCCGGCTAAAGCCGTGATAGCGGACAAAGGTTATGACAGTGAAAAGATTCGCGAACAGATTAGAAGCAGAGGTGCCATCGCCGTAATTCCAAGAAAGTCGAATTCGGTCATAGGTAATGCAGATATGGATTGGTCGTTATATCACCACCGTCATTTGGTGGAAAATGCGTTTGCACGCTTGAAACATTTTCGTGGGCTGGCGACGCGCTATGACAAATTGAAACGCAACTATGAGAGCGTCGTCGCCATGGCTTGTGGATTTTTATGGTTGCCGATGTAATGAAACGTCAACAGCCCCTAGAAAAGTAGGGCCTCGTTCCAGTCCTGATTTTAAAGTCGAATGTGCCCAGCTGGTTATCGACCGGGGCTACTCCTTTCGAGACGCTGCACAAGCTATGGGTGTGGGTAAATCCACGCTCGACAAGTGGGTTCGAAAATTAAAGAGCGAGCGTCCAGGTCATGTTTTGCCGGGTCAACCGCTGACAGATGAGCAGCGCGAGATTGCAGAACTGAAGCGGCAGATTAAGTGCCTGGAAATCGAGAAAGATATATTAAAAAAGGCTTTGACTCTTTTAATCTTCGACAGCATGAACGATTTTCGCTAGTCAAAGAGCTTAAGAGAGCCCACACAGTCAGTGATTTGTGTCGTGTCTTGGGCGTGCGCAGCTATCGGATGTAATGGTAAAAGAAAACTTGTCACTCGAATTTCATTGCATGGAGCTACAGCAGGAACTTGCTAGTGTTCATCCGGAAACGTAAGTGTCTGAATTTTCTACTTAATTACAATAAAAGAGGAGAAGCCTCTACTTGTTTTTGCTATCATGAACAGTCAAACCATTGAATATCATGACAAAACGCAAACAAGAGAGGCAACAATGCGTCAGAAACGCACCGTCCAGCCCAGTCTATTCGATTCTGTCCTTGAACACGACATCGAGCTCGAAGCCATGTCCAACCTGCTCGACGCCCATCCGATCGTGCTGGACTGGGTCGAGTCTGATCTCCGTGATCGGACGTTGGCCAGCACCGGGCGTAAAGGCCTGTCGGTCGAGTCCATTCTGCGGTGTGCCATACTGAAGCAGTCCAGACAGTTGACGTATCAGGAACTGGCCTTCTTCCTTCAGGATTCCATCTCGCTCAGAGGCTTCGCGCGTCTGGCCATGGGCTGTCCTCAAAAGTCAGCCTTGCAGGCCGGCATTGAAGCGATCACGGCAGATACCTGGGAGAAGCTCAATCTGCTGTTGCTGGACACAGCCAGCGTTCACAAGGCTGAAACCGGTCGAGTTGTGCGTATCGACAGCACGGTCACGGACTCGCCCATTACCACACCCTCAGACAGCGCCCTGTTGCACGATGTCGTCCGCGAGAGCGTGCGACTGTTGAAGCGGTTCGACGGTCTCATGCTCGAGCGACCGGTCCAATGGCACAACCATCGCCGCGTGACGAAACGGCTGGCGTACCAGCTGCAGTACACCGTGAAGCGCAAACGACCACCGGCCTACCGCAAGCTGCTCAAGGTCGCCAGCCGTTCACTTCAGTACGTCTGTCTTGCACGTGTTCAGGCGGTGGCCAGCGCACCTGCAAACAGCAAGATCCGTGCGTGGATCGCGTCGGCTGAAGCGCTCGAAGCTCTGGGCGCCGCGGTGATGGATCAGACGCAGCGGCGGGTATTCAAGGACGAGACCGTGCCGGCGGATAAGAAGGTCTTCAGCCTGTTCGAGCCGCATACCGACATCATCATCAAAGGCGCCAGAGACGTCGCGTTCGGTCACAAGCTGAATCTCACCACTGGCCGCAGTGGGCTCGTGCTTGATGTGGTGATCGAGTCAGGCAACCCGGCTGATACCGCCCGTTTCCTGCCGATGATGGCGCGGCAGACAACGATCTACGGACGTCCACCGCGCCAGGTCGCCACGGATGGCGGCTATGCCAGCCAGGAGAACCTGGCGGCGGCCAAGGCGCTGGGCACCAAAGACGTGGCCTTCCATAAAAAGAAGGGGCTCAAGGTCAGTGAGATGGTCAAGAGCCCCTGGGTGTATCGCAAGCTCAGGAACTTCCGTGCCGGCATCGAGGGCAACATCTCCTGTCTGAAGCGTGCCTATGGCCTGTCCCGTTGCACCTGGAAAGGACTTGAACACTTCAGATCGTACGTCTGGTCTGCGGTGGTCTCGAGAAACGTGCTGTTGCTGGCACGACTGCTTCAGACCTGAATGGGTAGCCGCTGAACAAGAGACATATCACGCCAGAATGAGTGGCACGGCCTTCGGCCGTCTGCAGAATGGCCAAAACAATGGCCCCAGAGCGAGATGCCGCCCGCTGCCGCTAATGGTAGATTGACCACCACACGACTGTATAAAATACGATCAGACGTGGTGCTGGAAATCACTGGTTTCCGGATGGACACTTGCTAGAGCAACCGCATTGAAAAAACATCGATAAAGTAAAGATGTTTGAAATAACGGTTTGATTGATCAATGTTTCACGCTATTTTTTAGTATTTTTACACCAAAGAGTGAAGTGCGTCTAAGATACTAATTTATATATTTTTTAATACTTTGTTCATACTGCTATGTGTAACAGTAGCCGCTTTAAACACCAAGCACAAAGGAGTTTTGAAATTAAAGGCCGAAGGACTGTTGGTCTCTGCCCATCGAGGCTCGCGTAATTCCGGCAAGTTGCCGGTCGCTGCCTAAGAAGTGGAAAGCTTCGCCTGAAGGGCGGAGAGTAGTCACCTGCACAATTTCTCTAAGCCGTCCATCGGGCGGCCCACCCCACACTCGGGACGACAGTCTTGCTCCTAGCTCTGCAAGAAATAGGGCTTCTTCGTCGGTGGCATCGTCATAAACAGGGGTGAGCCCAAACAGTCGCATTTCCATTTCCTCATAATACGTGTCGAGATCAATCTTCCACGCCTTTCCGAACTTGAACGCTCCAGGAGTAGCCGCTACCCCGTTTTTGTCCGCCTCTGCACAGAGCCCTGCGGATGGTTGACGGGCTGGTGGTCTGCTGTCGTGCTCGAACACTACTTTGATGAAATCGTGAATCGAAACCGGACGCATGACTGACCCCATAGCTTTTTGCTGAGGCGGCTGACCGTTTGGTACCGCCGAATCAAACTATACTCTAATATGTCTCTTGAGCGAGCGACCGCAGAACGACACCATAAAAGCGGGGCTATTCAGCACAGCCCGATCACTTGCAGGTGCGTTAACCCGCGGGATCCTGACTGTACATGAACCTCTACAACAAATTCTAAATACAGGAAGCGTGAAGCTACAAAATTTACTTTAACATCTCAATCATGTTCGTTTATGACTTCACGGGCTAACAGAAGATTACGACTTACGGCCCTTGCCCAGGGACTGGGTGATGCGATCCAGCAGCATGGCCAGGATGACCACGGCGATGCCTGCCTCAAAGCCGGCACCTGGCTGCAGGCGTTGAATAGCACGCCACACCTCGCTTCCCAGGCCGCCGGCACCGATCATAGCGGCAATCACCACCATAGACAGCGCCAGCATGATGGTTTGGTTGATGCCCGCCATCACAGTGGGCAGGGACATCGGCAGCTGCACCTTGAACAGTTTCTGGCTGCGGGTAGCACCATAGGCGTCGGACGCCTCAATCAGCTCCTCCGGTACCTGTCGAATCCCCAGGGTGGTGAAACGGATGGCTGGCGGCATGGAGAAAATCACCGTGGCAAAAATCGCCGATACCGAACCGATGCCGAAGAAGGGAATCGCCGGAATCAGGTAGACGAAGGCCGGCATGGTCTGCATGAAGTCTAGCCCCGGCATGATGACGCGATACAGCCGATCGGAGAGTGCTGCGGCGATCCCGATTGGCAAGGCGATGACGACGGCCAACAGGGTGGCGATCACCACTAGCGTCAGAGTCTCGATCATCGGAGTCCATAAGTTCATGTTCCAGACTAGTGCCAATCCCAGGAGTGCACCGATGGCCAGACGGTAATTGGAGACCCTCCAGCAAATGCCGACGATGATCAATAGCAGCGCCCAGGGTGGCAACCACATCAGAGCGTCGTTGAGGCCGTCAATACCGTTCTGTGTAACTTGCGAGATACTGCGTGTCACGTTGGAGAATTCACTGGTCAGCCAGTCGAGACCGCCCTCGATCCAGTCGCCCAGCGGAATTCTTGGAATATCGATAGCCATTACTTGTTTTCTCCTACCTGTGCCAGTTCATCGAGGACAGTGCCCTTGACCACAACGCCGAGCAGGCGCTTGTCGTCATCCACCACCGCAATAGGAAAGTTCTTCTTGTTGAACATGGCAAACAGGTTTTGCAGCGGCTCATTCAGACCTACGCTGCGGAAGTCCTGAGTCATAATATTGCAGATATCGTCCTTGCCTTCCTTAGCGGCGAGCTCAAGGGAGTCGATTTCCACCAGGCCAAGTAAGGCGCGGTTGCGCGATGTGACGTAGATGGAATCGATGCTGTTTTCACTCATCTTGCGCAGAGTCGTACGCGGTCCATCGCTCTCGCGCGCGGTCGCCCGCACCGGACGCATGGCGTGTTCGGCGGTGAGAATTTTGGACATGTCCACCCCTTCGACGAAGCGCTTTACATAGTCGTCGGCAGGCTTGGTGAGAATCTCCTCTGGGGTACCGATCTGTACGACCTCGCCGTCCTTTAGCAGCACGATACGATCGCCGATGTTGATGGCCTCGTCGAGGTCGTGGGTGATGAAAACAGTGGTTTTCTGCGTGCGGTGCTGCAACTCTTGCAGCTCCTGCTGCATGTCACCACGGATCAGCGGGTCCAGCGCCGAGAAGGCTTCGTCCATCAGTAGCACCGTGCCGTCGTTAGCCAACGCCCGGGCCAACCCCACCCGCTGCTGCATGCCGCCGGAGAGCTGGTTGGGATAGGCCTCTTCCCAGCCATCCAGCCCCACCTGCTTGAGGATTTTGAGAGCAGTATCGCGGCGCTTTTGCTTTGCCACACCGCGGATTTCGAGGCCGAATTCGGCATTTTGTTGCACGGTACGATGAGGGAAGAGAGCGAAGTTCTGGAATACCATGGAGAAATGACGGCGACGGGCTTCAAGCAGCTCTTTGGCGCTGAGGCTCAGAATGTCTTCGTCATCAATGACAATTTCGCCTTCGGTAGGCTCGATCAGGCGGTTGAAGCAACGGATCAGGGTGGACTTGCCGGAGCCGGATAGCCCCATGATGACCAACAACTCGCCTTCATAAACATCGAAATTAATATTGGACAGGGCCAGTGTCTGACCCGTTTTCTCGAATATTTCGGGACGTTTGAGTCCATTATTACGAAGTTCCAGCGCCTGCTTGGGCCGGTTGCCGAAGACTTTGCTCAGGTTACGAACCCGAATCTTCACGTTTTGCTTATTATCATCTTGCATTGGCGTTGCCTTTGATCGGACTTCTGGTTCGGTAAGTGACTCACGCTGGACGAAGTAACTGGTCGATTCAGTCGTTTGCAGGTGAGCACTGTAGGACAGTAAAAAGGCTGCTTACCCTACCTGTCTCTAAACCATCACTCAACTTCGATGGCATCGATATATTGACAACGGTGCCCGCCGAAGCTGCTTGACTCAGCGTCTGAGGCAATTATTAGTCACCCTAATTGCATTGCAGGCTTGCTGGACCGTGTAGCTCTGATCGACAACCAGACTAGAAGCCTGTCGGACTCCTAACTGTTTCATGCTCACGTACTCAGGAAGCTGCTATTTTGACGGCTTTCGACAACTATTTGTCGTCTTTTGTACACTTCTTGCTGCGCATTTAGGTGACACTCTTCGTAACGTTTTACAAGGAGATCCCATGAACCGTAATGTCATTCTGACCTGCGCCATCACTGGTGCTGGCGATACCACCGGCAAAAGCTCCCACGTACCGATCACCCCCAAACAGATCGCCGACAGCTGCATCGAGGCCGCTCGAGCCGGCGCCAGCGTGGCGCACATCCACGTGCGCGACCCCGAAACCGGCGGCATCAGCCATTCGATCGAGCACTACCGCGAGGTGATGGACCGGGTTCGTGAGGCGGATACCGACATCGTCATGAACATCACCGCCGGCGGCGGCGGCGACTGGATTCCGGACGTCGAGGACCCTACCCGCGGCGGCCCAGGCACCGACATGCAGACCCCGGCCCAGCGTCACGAACCGGTGGCCGAGCTACTTCCGGAACTCTGCACCCTAGACTGTGGCAGCCTCAACTTCGACAATATGGTCTACGTCAACACCGCTAATTGGCTACGCGAGCACGCCCGCCTGGTACAGGCCGCCGGCGTCAAGCCGGAGCTGGAGTGCTTCGATCTGGGCCACGTCTGGTTCGCCCGCCAGTTGCAGCAAGAAGGCCTGATCGACGGTGACCCGCTCTTTCAGCTGTGCCTGGGCATCCCCTGGGGCGCTGAGGCCGACACCGAGACCATGCTGGCAATGCGCAGCAAGCTGCCAAAAGACGCCAACTGGGCCGCCTTCGGCATCGGCCGCCACCAGATGCCCATGGTTGCCCAAGCAATGTTGCTCGGCGGCCACGCCCGGGTCGGACTGGAAGATAATCTGCTTCTCGAGAAAGGCGTGCTGGCCACCAACGGCAGTCTGGTTGAGAAGGCCGGCGGCATCATCGATGCGCTCGGCGGCCGCATCATGACGCCTGCCGAGACCCGCGCCCATCTCAAACTGCGCGACCCGGCCAGCGGCTTGATCGTCGAGACAGCTGCAGGAGGTGATGCATGAGTCAGCAACTAACCGTCATCGGCACCGGCGTCATCGGCAACGGCTGGATCGCCCGGGCGCTGGCCCAAAGCTGGGACGTGGTCGCCTTCGATCCGGCTGAAGACGCTGAGGTTCGCACCCGCGACTTCGTCACGAGTGCCTGGCCGTCGCTTGAGAAACTGGGGCTGGCCGAGAGCGCCGACCCCGCGCGGCTGACCTTCGCTGACAGCCTGGAGACGGCCGTCAAGGGTGCCGACCTAATTCAGGAGAACGTCCCCGAACGTCTCGAGCTCAAGCAAGAAATTCTCGCGGCGATCGATGCCGCTGCCGCACCAAGCGTGATTATTGGCTCGTCCACGTCTGGTTTCAAACCCAGCGATCTACAGCGGGACTGCCGGCAAGCGCCGGGACGCGTGATCGTCGCCCACCCCTTCAACCCGGTTTACCTGCTGCCGCTGGTGGAGCTGGTTGGCGGTGAAGCCACCAGCACCGAACAGACCGGCATCGCTCAAAAACTCTACCAGTCTCTGGCCATGCGGCCACTGATCGTGCGTCGCGAAATCGAGGGGCATATTGCCGACCGGCTGATGGAGGCGCTGTGGCGCGAGGCACTGCACTTGGTCAACGACGGCGTAGCCACCACAGAGGAGATAGACGCCGCCGTGGTTTACGGGTGTGGCTTGCGCTGGGCACTGATGGGCACTTTCATGACCTTCCACCTGGCCGGCGGCGAGTCGGGTATGCGCCATATGCTTGAGCAGTTCGGTCCGGCACTGAAGCTACCCTGGACTAAGCTCGAGGCTCCGGAGCTCACCGATGAACTGATCGAAAAGGTCGTCAAAGGCTCTGAATTCCAGGCCGCTGGCCGGTCCGTCGCCGAGCTCGACCGGCGTCGAGATGATTTCCTGGTTGAATTGCTCGATCTGGTACAGAATTACTGGCCCGAAGCCGAGGGGCTCAAGGGGCGCATCTGATGGCATTACTCGAAACCCGCGTTGCCCCGGAATGGGTCGACTACAACGGCCACATGAACGACGCCGAATATGCCCGAGTATTCTCCTTGAGTGTCGAAGCGCTACTAGATGCCATCGGACTAGACGATGCCGGACGGCGTCGCCACGGCTACACCATCTACACGTTAGAGACCCACCTTTGCTATCGTCGCGAAGCTCACGAGCATCAGCCGCTCAACGTCGAGGCGACGATGCTCGACAGCGACGCTAAACGTTTGCATGTATTTTTCGAAATGCGTGACGCCGAGCGCAATCTGCTAGCCACCAGCGAGCAGATGCTGATGGGCATCGACAGCGAGGCCGGCCGGCCAGCGCCCTTCCCGCCGCCCGTCGCGACAGCTATTAGCAAGCTGCCGAATCGGGACTGACGCAGCATGTGAATGCAGACCTTTCTCAAACTGAATTCTGCCGCCAATCTGCCTTGCGGCTTGGCAGTGTGGGCGGTAGACGTATAATTCACTTACCGTATAACTGGACTATTCTTCACACTTATCGGACTTGCCTGGGCGAGCTACCATAGCGCTGGCGGAAAGCCCTTGAGAAGCTGGAGCTCGAAGCGAAGCCGCAAGCTAAGCCCACCACCAGCACATCAAGATCGGTTTCTGTTAACAGGTGGTAAGCTCGTTCCAGGCGCAGTCCCAGATACCAATCGCGAGGCGAACTTCTCAACTCGTGCTCAAAAATACGTTGCAACTGGCGCAGCGAGACCCCGCTGCGCCGTGCAACGTCGGCAAGCGATAGCGGCGTCTCCAAATGACGTTCCATCAGATCAACAGCCTCCACCAGTCGAGCGTTGTGGGTGTCAAGCCGTCGTGCCAATGTCATACGCTGCTGATCGTGACGCGTGCGCATACGCTCATGGACCAACTGCTCGGAAACGTCGATGGCTAAACGCTGCCCATGGCGACGAGCGATAACGTCTAGCGCCATGTCCATGGCTGCTGTGCCCCCGGCACATGAGAAACGCCGCGCCCCGAGTTCAAAAAGTTCGTTTGAGGTGGCGATCGCTGGAAAGCGTTCCTTAAATGACGGAAGGCTCTCCCAGTGAAGAGTGACTCGCTCGCCATTCAACAGCCCCGCCGCAGCCAGCACGAAACAACCGGTATCGAGCCCGCCCAGCACGCAGCCGGCAGCGGACAGTCGGCGCAGCCAGCGTACCAGGGCGGGGCTCAGATAACGTTCGGGATCGAAGCCGCTGCATAAAGCCAACGACGGCAGATGAGGCACCGCTTCGATGGTCTGATCGGCGAGCAGTGTCATACCGTTGGAAGCGGTCACAGATCCTCCGTTCTCGCTGATCAGCATCCATTCAAAGAGCGGTCGGCCACTGATACGGTTGGCGATTCGCAGCGGCTCGACAGCCGAGAAGAAGGCCATCATCGAGAAGCGTGGCAGCAGAAGAAAACCGATTAGTTCGGGATTAGGGCCGGAATAATTGAGGCGCATGGGACAAAATGTCAGAAAGGACGTTAGCTAACCATCATGGCCGACCCTCGTCGCCTCGACAAGTAAAAGATGCCGGGGGTTAGTCGAAATAGGCCTTCAGACTTCAATAGCGGGGCTTTCATCATCCTTAGCCTCGACACTTGGTAACCAGCCGGCTAGCAGTGGATGCTTTCATACTGAGTGAATTACTACGCTACTCAAATCGCACCTTCAAGCAGATAATTTTCGCCAAAAGACCCATCGGTCAGTAGGGCGACAATATCATAGCCTGCCAGCCCGGCGTCGATACGCTAGCAGCTTGAGCACTTTGTGCCGGTCAAAAATGCCTATCACTGCGGTAATTCTGGAACAAGGATCACCACTTAAAACGCCTTACCACCAGTATCTATGCAGCCCGATGTTGCAACCGGCCGCGCAGCCTTTACAATCAACACAACGAAGCCACGATGCCAAACCGGACGCGGTGCCCCTCCCCGATATCGACCCGAAGCCCATGAGACTCCAGCCCCCCATCCGCGTTCCGGAGCGAATCGGTTTCTTGCTGCTACCGCGCTTTGCGATGATGGCTTTCTTCTCGGCCATAGAACCGCTGCGCATTGCCAACCGCATCAGCGGGCGTTCACTTTTCGAATGGGATGTGATCAGCAAAGACGGTGGCCCGGTTAAAGCCTCTAACGGCATGACGTTGGACGCCACCTGCGCGATCGCCCAAGCACCTTTAGTAACGAGCCTGGCAGTGTGTGCCAGCTTCGACCCCGACGACAGCGTCAATGGCGCACTACTAGACTGGCTACGCGAACGCGCCGCCTCAGGATGCGTGCTAGGTGGCATAGACACCGGCTGCTTCGCACTGGCCGCGGCCGGTTTGCTTGACGACCAGACGGTAACCCTACACTGGGAGTCTCTACCCGAATTTCGCTCCCGTTTTCCACGCGTTGACGCCGTCGAATCGATCTACGAAGTAACGCCCGAAGGCTTCTCATGCGCCGGAGGCAGCGCCGCCATCGATATGAGCCTCGACCTGATACGCCGCCGCCATGGCGATAATCTTGTCAAGCGCGTCCGAGACCAGCTGATTCATGACCCTGAGCGACGACCAGCCAGTCGTCAGCGCGACCCCATCATTCCTGACGACCCGGGCTTGCAAAAAATCATCGACTTAATGGAGGCTAACCTGGAGACGCCGTTTGGTATAGGCGAACTGGCTGCTAGGCTCAGCCTCTCCTGGAGAGGCCTGGAGAGGCTCTTCGCTCGTCATATGGGTATGTCGCCCCAGCGCGTCTACCTCGATATGCGACTGGATCACGCTCATCGGCTGCTGCGCGAGACCCGCCACAGGGTGATAGATATTGCCTTGGCCTGTGGTTTCGCCTCCGCGTCAAGCTTCACCCGCGCCTTCCGCCGCCGGCATGGTCTCACCCCAAGCGAATGGCGTCGGCGTTCCTGATTTTCCGATGCGCCGCTGCAACTGTCGAACTATGCACAGTCAGCGTCGGATTCTGTAGTGAGACGACCTCCTATCGCTGACACTCTAGCGGTCTTCCCTTGACGCTCAGGAGCTCTTAATGTCACTGAACAAACTGCCTCTTACGCCCGATTATGATGCTTGGCTGATCGACACCGACATCGCCGACGTTTCGTTTACGCCGCGCCTCGTCACGGTGCGCTGGAGCGACGGACGCGTCAGCCGCTACCACAGCATCTGGCTGCGCGAGAACGCCGCCGATGAGACCACCGTCAACCCGGCAACTCGGGAGCGCATCCTGGACCTTTCCACCTTGCCCGCTTGGCCAGAAATCGACGCCGTCAATATTGACGCCGCTGGCGCTCTGTGCGTGACTTTCGCCCCAGAAAACCGTCGCCTGCGCTTTCATCCCGGCTGGCTGCGAGCTCACGACTATGATAACGCCACCGACTCCGAGGCGCCGCTAGTGCCGATGAACACCTGGCTGGGCGGCCCCGAGGTCGCTCCCGAAACCTTGGATGCCAGCGGCCTGCTCGATACCGCACCTGACAGCGATGCCGAGGAGGCGATCCTTGCCCCGGCATTAAAAAGCGTGCTCGGCAAGGGGCTGGTGCGGCTGCGCGGCCTGCCCACCGAGCCCGGCTCGCTCGAAAGCATCGCTCGGCGCATCGGCCCCGTACGTCCCACCAACTTTGGCCAGCTATTCAACGTCAAGGCCAAGCCCGATCCCGACTCCAACGCCTACACGTCCCTCGCCCTGCCCCCCCACGTCGACCTACCGACTCGCGAATACCACCCCGGACTGCAGATGCTTCACTGCCTGGAGAACAGTGTGAAAGACGGCCAGGCGGTGATGATGGACGGCTTTGCCGTGGCCGAGGCCCTGCGCGACCGCCACCCCGAGGCATGGGCGACGCTAACCCGGGTGCGCTGGTGCTATGCCAACACCGCCCGCACTACTGACTACGTCTGGTTTGAGCCGATGATTCGCCTCGACGCCCGGGGCGAGCTGCTTGAGGTGCGCATCGCCGACTTCCTGCGTGGCCCTTTGCAGACCGCGTTCGAGGACGTCGAACCGGCCTATGAGGCGCTAATAATCCTGCAGCGGCTGTTGCGCGATCCGGCCTTCGCCATCCGCTTCACTTACCGCCCCGGCGACTTGGTGATTTTCGACAACCGCCGTCTGCTGCATGCCCGGGACGCCTTCGAGGGCAGCACCGGCCACCGCTGGCTGCAGGGCTGCTATATGGAGCGCGACGAGGTGCGGTCGCGCTATCGCATGTTCCAGCGCGCACGCCGTCAGCGGCAGCTCACTGCCGAGACCTGATAGCGCTTAGTCCGCGTCTCGAGCCGCGGTTTCCCGGGGGGATTCGTCAAAGCGCGCCCGATAGGCCCGCGAGAAATGCGCCAGGTGCTGGAAGCCAGTGGCCAGCGCCGCCTCGGTAGCCCGACAGTCGCTGCCGGCGAGCAGCTGCTGGGCGCGGTCCAGCCGCATCCCCAGATAGCACTGCTTAGGGGTCTCGCCAAAATGCACGATGAACAGCCGCGTGAGCTGGCGCTGGGATTGGCCTGCCAACCGGCAGACCTCGGGGATCAGCAGCGCCTTGGCCAGATTAGCCTCCATCACCGCCAAGCTCTTCACCACGCTGCGCGGCAGGCGGGCATAGCGCACGTCGAGATCCACCGGCGAGCGCTCGTGGCGCTGGTGAACCAGCTGGCGGCTCACGGCGTCAGCCAGGGCTGGGCCGTAGGTGAGCTCAATCCAAGACAGCATTATGTCAATACTCGCCACGCCCCCGCCACCGGTTAGCCGCCTGGAGTCAAGCTCATAGTATGACGAGCTGACCTCAAGCAGCGGAAACTCGCGACGAAAGGCGGGTGCGCTTTCCCAGTGTAACGCCACCCGATACCCCTTCAGTACGCCGGCGCGCGCCAGGATGAAAGGCGCTGTTTCCAGCCCCCCCAGCCAACCCCCATGGGCTGCAATACGGCGTAACACCGCATGATCCTGGGCGCTGACGTCGGCCTCTGGCTGATAGGACGACACCACCATCAGGCTGGCGTCATCAGGTACTCCAGACAGCTCAGCATTCACCTCGATACTCACTCCATTGCTAGCCACTACGCCCTTACCGTCCAGCGAGCGCAGACGCCAGGCAAAGAGATCGCTACCGAAGCGATTGGCCACCCGCAACGGCTCCAGCATGCAAAACAAAGTCAACATCGAGAAGTTGGGTAGCAGCCAGACGTCCAGGGTGTGTTGCGCCTGCTCAGGAGTGAGCAGCGGCGGCGAATCGGGTCGCGGATAGGGCCATAGAGTGTCGACAACGTCATTCATGGCCAGAATGATCAACAAAAAGACGACTTTTATCAAGTCGTCGCTGCTGAGCTGGGATAGGGTAACAGCCACTATCACTTGCACGCCTGTGGAGATCGCCGTGATCCAAGCCAGCCTTGTAGCCAATAATCGTCGTCTAGCCATCGTCCAGGGAGAGCATACTAAAGAGTTCGCCACTCTCTGGCTGCGTGAGCGCAGCCCGAATCCCGACACTCTGGACCCACAAACTGGCCAGCGGCTGATCGAGGCTGCGGCTTTGCCGCTGGATCTGCGCATCGAGCAGGCCGACGTCGAGGGTGAAACGCTGCATATCCGCTTCAGCGATGGCCATCGTGCCGACTTCGAACTAGACGCGCTGCTTCAGACGCCATCGAGCGTTGCAGCGAAGCCGCTCTGGGACGCCGACCTTGCCGAGCCGCCGCAGGCAGACTTCGCCGCCGCCCTGAACGACGACGACGCCCTGCTCGATATGCTTGAAGGACTGCACCACTACGGTTTTGTGCTGGTTTCCGACGTGCCCACCACCGAGAACGGCATGCAGGCATTGATCGAGCGTGTCGGCCCGCTGCGCCGCACCAACTGGGGCGGCATCGCCGACGTCAAGGCGGTGGCCAACGCTTACGACTTGACCATGACCCAGCGCGGCCTGGAGCCCCACACCGACAACCCCTACCGTGACCCCATTCCCGGCTACATCTGGCTGCAGTGCCTGACCAACGCCGCTGAGGGTGGCGACAATACCTTGGTCGACGGCTATCGCGCGGCCCAGTTGCTCCGCGAACGCGATCCGGCTGCCTTCGAGTGCCTGACGCGGGTCTCGCCAACTTTTCGCTACTGCGACGACAACACCCATCTGGAAAGCGAAGGGCCTTTAATCGAGCTCAACAGCCAAGGTGAGCCTGTTCGCGTCCGCTATTCTAACCGTACCGAGAGGGTTCCGGCACTCCCCGCCGCGGAGCTTGAGGCCTACTACGCCGCGCGCCAGGCTTTCTATGAGCTGATCACCGGCGATGAGCTGACCTTGCACATCAAGCTTGACTCCGGGCAGATGTTGATCATGGACAACTATCGCTTGTTCCATGGCCGGCGCGCCTACCAGCTGGCCGGCGGCGTACGCCACATGCGCCAAGGCTACGTGGACCGTGACAGCACCGCCAGCCGCCGTCTGGTACTACGCCGTCAGCTGTCTCAAACTCACCAAAACGAGGATGTCGCATGAACCAGGCCCGCTTCCGCCACTTCGGTGAAGCCCACCGCGACGAATGGGCACTGATCGACGACCGTTTCCGCGAATACGTCGCCGGTGCCCCGCGACGGGTGCTCGCTCACCTTCATCGCCTGTCCGGCGATACCCACGGTTATCCGGTGGATCGTTTCGAGCACAGCCTGCAGACCGCCACCCGCGCGCTGCGCGACGGCGCAGACGAGGAAATGGTGGTCTGCGCCTTATTGCACGACATCGGCGACGACCTGGCTCCGGCCAATCACGCCGAGATTGCCGCCGGAATCCTCGAACCCTTCATCGATCCGCTCAATACTTGGATGATCCGCCATCACGAGCTCTTTCAAGGCTACCATTATCGCCATTTTTTCGGCCTGGACCCTCACGCTAGGGAGCAGTTCCGCGATCATCCCGCCTACGAGCGCACGGTGCGCTTCTGCGACGATTGGGATCAGGCCAGCTTCGATCTCGATTACGACAGCCTGCCACTCGAGCACTTCGTGCCGATGGTCGAGCGCGTTCTGAGCCGCGAACCCTTTGACGGCTTGCCGGCAGTCAGCAAGGAAAAGGAAACTCTATGAATTGCGCCCAGCGATTGATCCAACTGCTCGAGGCCTATGGGGTCGACACGGCGCTCGGCATTCCCGGTGTACATACCATCGAGCTGTATCGCGCCTTGGGCCAGAGCGGCCTTGTCCACGTCACCCCGCGTCACGAGCAGGGTGCTGGCTTCATGGCCGACGGCTATGCTCGAGCCAGCGGCAAGCCCGCCGCCTGTTTCATCGTCACCGGCCCCGGCATGACCAACATAGCCACCGCCATGGGTCAGGCCCTGGCCGATTCAGTGCCGATGCTGGTGATCTCCAGCGTCAACCGCCGCGACACACTAGGCCGTGGCCAGGGGCGCCTGCACGAACTCCCCAGTCAGCAGCAGACCCTGGCCGGTATCAGCGTCTTTAGTCACACCTTGCACGACCCAGGAGCACTGCCGGAGCTCTTTGCCCGTGCCTTTGCGATCTTTCGCGGCGCACGACCGGGGCCAGTACACATCGAGATTCCCATCGACCTGTTCGATGCCCAGGTTCCCGAAAGCCTAACGCGTCCAATCGAGGTGTTTCCCCCGGCACCAGCTCCCGCCGCCATTATCCGCGCCGCCGAGTGGCTACTCCAGGCCGAGCGCCCGCTGCTGCTGCTAGGCGGCGGCTGCGTGGCTGCTCCCGAGGCCGCCCGCGAATTGGTGGAATGCCTGCAGGCCCCGGCCCTGACTACCATCAACGCCAAGGGCGTGCTGGGGCTCGATCATCCGCTCGATCTCGGCGCCACCATGAGCCTGCCCGCTGCACGCCGCCTGGCGGCCGAAGCCGACGTTATCCTGGCACTGGGCACCGAACTGGGCGAGACCGACTATGATCTGGTTTTCGACGAAGGCTTCCGACTTGACGGGCGGTTAATCCGAGTGGACATCGATCCCCAGCAGTTGGGCCGCAATCAGGGCGCCGATCTGGCCATGGTTGCGGATGCTGGCGAGACGATGTCCGCCCTGCTGCGAGCGATGCCTACGAGTCGTGGCGCTGACGATCGCGCCGCCACGGCTCGCCAAGAGCTGGCACTCAACGAAGATCCCGAGCTGGCTCCCTATGTGCCGCTCTACGCCACCCTGCGAGCCACCCTGCCCGAAGCGATTTTGGTAGGCGACTCTACCGGGCCGGTCTACGCTGGCAACTTTCTCGCCTCATTGCCCGAGCCACGTCGCTGGTTCAACTCTGCCACTGGCTACGGTACCTTGGGTTATGGCCTGCCCGCCGCCCTGGGGGCCGCCCTGGCGCGCCCGGAGCTGCCGGTAATCGCTCTGGTCGGTGACGGCGGGCTCCAGTTCGTGCTCGGTGAGCTGGGTACCGCCCGCGATCTGGGCCGGCCGGTGGCCGTTATCATCTGGAATAACGATGGCTACGATGAAATTCGTCGTTATATGTCACTCAGCGAGATACCGCACCTGGGCGTCGACCTGGCCGCCCCCAACTTTTCAGCTATCGCCTTGGCTTATTCCTGTCGCCATATGAGTGTCACTGAACCAGCAAGCCTGGCCGATGCTCTAGGTCAGTTAGACAAGGCTAGCTCGCCACTGATTATCGAAATCGATGCTGCCGCTTGGGCTGCATCGCTCTGACGCCGGGCCGCTATCCGCCCACAAACGACAATAAGGAAACACCTGATTCATGAGTGCCAAAACGCAACGCACTGCAACGATTCTGACCCTGATCAGCGGTCTGGCATTGGCTGGCCCCGCCCTGGCGACCGACCGCGACGACAATCTGCGCCTGGTAGTCCCGCCCTGGCCAGGCGTGACTGTCAAAAGCGAAATGATCTCTCAGCTCATCGAACCGCTGGGCTACAGCACCGACAAACAGCCGCTCAGCTCGACTGTGGGCTATTCCACCATGCAGTCCGGCGATAGCGACGCCTTCCTGGCCGGCTGGGTGCCTGCCCAGCAAGGTAGTTACGATGCCGCTATGGAGAGCGGCTCCATTGTTGACCTGGGCAACAACGTCGAAGGCGCGCGCATGGGCTTCGCGGTACCGGGCTACGTTGCCGATGCTGGCATTACCAGCGCCGAGCAGTTGGCCGATCCGGAGGTGGCCGAGCGCTTCGACCGCAGCGTCTACAGCATCGAAAACGGCTCCACAGTTGACGATATGCTCAACGATGCCATCGACGCCAATATTTATGGGCTTGGCGACTGGGACAGCAAGCCTTCCTCGACGCCTGGCATGCTCAGCGAGGTGGCGGGCGCGGCCAAGCAGGGGCGCTGGATTATCTTTTACGGCTGGACGCCCCACTGGATGGTGCCGGAATACGACACCCGGATTCTTGACGACCCCGAAGGAGTTTACGGTGATGACAACGGCAGCAGCGCCGTCAAAACCATCGTCGCCAAGGACTACGCCGAAGCCAACCCCAATCTGCTCCGATTGCTCAAACAGTTCGTGCTATTGGCCGACGAGCAAAGCGAGTTCATACGCGCCTACGGCCTAGAGAAAGGCGACCTTGAGGTCGTGGCACACGATTGGTTGGTCAGCCATCCCGAGCGTGTCGCCGCCTTTCTAGATGGCGTAACTACCCGCGACGGTAAGGAGGCGCTTGCAGCGGTAAAGGCCAGCCTATGAACGCCACCACTTCAGAGGAGCGTGATCTTCGCCAAAACCTAGCGGCTGCCTATCGGCTGATCGCCCTGGATGGCATGGACGACGGCATTGATACGCATATATCGGCCCGCCTGCCCGGCGAGCGCTTCCTGCTCAACGCTTACGGGTTGCGCTTTGCCGAGGTGCGCGCCGACAACCTGGTGACTGTGGACGCCGACGGCAAAGTACTTGACGACCCCACTGGGCTGGGCATTAACCCAGCCGGTTTCACCATACACAGCGCCCTCCATGCCGCTCGCCCCGACGTCAACTGCGTAATGCACTGCCACACCGTGGCTGGTGTCGCGATCTCTTGTCTTGAGGAAGGCCTACTGCCGCTCAACCAATGGGCGTTGCAGTTCCACGACCGGCTGGCCTACCACGACTTCGAGGGCATTGCGCTGGAGCTCGATGAACGCGAGCGTCTGGCTGAGGACCTCGGCGATCACGCAGCAATGATCCTGCGTCAGCACGGCTTGCTAACCTGCGGTCGAAGCGTCGGCGAAGCCTTCCTGCGCATGCGCAACCTGGAGCGCAGCTGCCAAACGCAGCTGGCGGCCCAGGCCACCGGCCAGCCGCTGCGTTTAGCATCACCCACCATGGCAGAGCACGTGGCGCAACAGTTTGACGCCTGGGCGACGGGCCCTGCAGGCAGCGACCGCGCCTGGCAGGCCGAACTACGCCGACTTAGTGGCGCTGACGACTCTCTCTAATCAGAACCAGAACGGGATCCATATGCACTATTCACGACTAACCGACCGGATTGCCGGCGAGGGCGCCGCGGCCTGGGATATCCACTATCGAGCCCTGGCCCGCCAGGCCGCTGGCGAGCAAATCACCGTGCTCTCGGTGGGTGACCCAGATTTTGCCACCCCAACGCCGATTGTCGAGAGCGCCGTGGCCAGCCTGCGCGGTGGCGCCACCCATTACCCCGACGTGCAGGGTAAGCTGGCGCTGCGCCAGTCCATCGCCGACGATTATCATCGCCGGGGCTTCGATGTAGGTCCAGACAATGTCATTGTCATGGCAGGCGCCCAGTGCGGCCTGTATGCCGCAGCCCAGTGCCTGCTTGATTCAGGCGACCAGGTGCTGGTGCCCGAGCCAAGCTATGTCACTTACGAGGCGGTATTGCGCGCCACCGGCGCCGAGATGGTACAAGTGCCGTTGAATAGCGAGGAAGACTTTCGCCTTGATCCAGCGGCCCTGGAGGCGGCCATCACCCCCCGCACCCGGGCTATATTGCTCAACAGCCCCCATAACCCCACCGGCCAACTGATCGATGCCGACACCTGGGAGGCGGTCGCCGCGCTGTGTCGGCGGCACGACTTGTGGTTGATCTCCGACGAGGTCTACGCCGAACTGATTTTCGAGGGCGAGCACCTCTGCCCCGCCACGCTGCCAGGCATGGCTGGGCGTAGCGTAATCGTCAGCAGCCTCTCCAAGTCCCATGCGATGACCGGCTGGCGCTTGGGCTGGGTGCTGGGCCCCGAGACGCTGATTCAGCATCTTGCCCATCTGGCGCTGTGCATGCTCTACGGCTGCCCGGACTTCATCCAGGATGCTGCCTGCGATGCCCTAAAGACACCGCCTGCCGAACTGGATGACATGCGCGAGGCCTACCGGGTGCGCCGCGACGCCGTTTGCAAAGCGCTCGCCGAGAGCACTGCGGTGGCCACCATCCGCCCCCCGGCGGGAATGTTCCTTATGGTGGATGTTCGCGCCACGGGGCTCTCTTCCCAAGCCTTTGCTGATCGCCTGCTCGACGAGGAGGGCATCTCGGTGCTCTCCGGCGAGGCCTTCGGGCCTTCAGCGGCAGGCTTCGTACGCATCAGCCTTACCATGGAGGCAGAGCGCCTCACCGCAGCCAGTATGCGCCTCGTGGCCTGCGCCGAACGCGCACAAGCCGAACGGTCACCAACCTCGGCTGCGGAGGCCGATTGCCTATGACATCATCATTCACTCATTTATCCCCTACCCGCACCGCCACCACTCCAGCCGTGGTGGCCAACAAGCTAATCAAGCATTTTGGCGATCTAGAAGTACTCAAGGGTGTCTCTCTCGAGGTACCCGAAGGCAGTGTCACCTCCATCATCGGCGCCAGCGGCTCAGGTAAAAGCACCTTGCTGCGCTGCATGAATCTGTTGGAGAGACCCGACCGGGGCGAACTAGCGATTGCAGACGAGGCGATTCTCTTCACCCGCAACCCCCAGGGCGGCATTACCGGTCTAGATCGGCGCCAACTACAACGGTTGCGCGCTAAGGTCGCTATGGTCTTCCAGCAGTTCAATCTTTGGCCCCACTTGACCGCGCTGGGCAACGTCATTGAGGCCCCCATGAGGGTCAAGGGGCTCTCACGGAAGCGAGCCACCGAATTGGGCGAGCACTATCTGCAGCGGGTCGGCATGGACGATCGGCGCGACGCCTACCCCGCTTTTCTCTCCGGTGGCCAACAGCAACGGGTGGCCATTGCCCGAGCTCTGACCATGGAACCGCGTCTACTTTTCTTCGACGAACCTACTTCGGCACTGGATCCTGAGCGGGTCAACGAGGTCCTGGGCGTGATCCGTGGCCTCGCCGCCGAGGGCCGTACCATGCTTCTGGTCACCCATGAGATGCACTTTGCCCGGGAGGTCTCCGACCAGTTGATCTATCTCGACCAGGGGCGCATCGCTGCCGAGGGCACACTGGAAGACGTTTTTAAGGATCCCCGATGCCGCCAGTTCATGGCGCCCGCGGCCTGAATACTCCAAACACAATAACGATAGGATAAGACCATGCACTATTATCTAAAGATCGCCACCGCTTTCGTCACACTGGGCATCGCTCTTTGCGCCCAGGCCGATGCGCCCCTTAAAGTAGGTATCTCCGGCGAACCCTACCCACCTTTTACCTACAAGGCCGCCAGCGGTGATTGGACTGGCTTTGAAGTGGAGCTGGCGCATGCCCTCTGCGCGGCCATAGAGCGCGAGTGCGAAATCGTGCCCACCGGCTGGAGCGGCATTATTCTTTCGCTCCAAGCTGGCCGCATCGACATGATCATGAACTCCATGTCGATCACCGAGAAGCGCCAAAAAGTCATCGACTTCACTCGCCCCTACTACTTCACCCCAGGCTCTTATGTGGCTGCCAGCGATCTCGCGCTCGGTATTCCTAACGGCCTGGACGGCTTGGTGATGGGGGTTCAAGCAGCCACCACCAACGCCACCTATGCGCGGCGTGAACTTCGCGACAGCGGCGTGGAGATCCGTATTTACAATCAGGCGGAACAGGTCAACAACGATCTGCTTTCAGGACGCCTAGATGTAATCTTGGCTGACGAGATCGCCATGGTGCAGTTCCTTGACCGCGACGAAGCGGAAGGCTTCGAAATCAAAGCCACGGCCCCACGCCACGACGCCTACGGTGAGGGTATCGGGATCGGCTTGCGCCAGGATGACGATGCACTGCGAGCACCCCTCAACGAGGCGATCAACGCAGTGATCACGGACGGCACCTGCGCCAGTCTCTCCGAGCAGTACCTGGGCACCGACGTCTGCGTCTACGACTGAGCGACGACCGCCCGTCATCGCTCCCCCGGTGCCACCGGCATCGGGGGCTTCGTTTTGTGACCAAGAAAAGAGTCAACCATGACTGCCATGACATCGGAGGGGCTCGCCGACTGGGCCGGCCCCATTCTTAGCGGCGCACTTACCACAGTGCAGATCGCCGTGCTGGCATACGCCATCGGCCTGCTGTTGGGATTGCTGGGTGTCAGCGCAAAGCTCAGCCCCTGGGCGCCCTTGCGCGGCCTGGCCACCATTTACTCGACGTTGATCCGTGCGGTGCCAGAACTGCTGCTGATCCTTTTGCTCTACTATGCCGGTGCCCAAGCGCTGGATGCCCTGCTGGCTTATCTGGGCATGGCCGGCGCAGTGCAGATAACCGGTTTTGCCACTGCGGTGGGCGTGCTGGCTTTCGTCCAGGGTGCCTATATGACCGAGGTGTTCCGCGGTGCCGTCCTGGCCATCCCCAGGGGCCAGCTAGAGGCCGCTGAAGCCTTCGGCTTTTCGCGCTGGGCCCGTTTCCATCGCATCGTGCTGCCGGGCATGCTACCCAATGCCTTGCCCGGCATGTCCAATTTATGGCTGATCCTCATCAAAGACACCGCTCTGATCAGCGTAATCGGCTTTAACGAGCTGTTCTTCACCATCCAACAGGCCGCCGCTAGCAGCCGCGCCTATTTCCTTTTCTATGCCGTCGCCGGTGTCATCTACTTGCTAATGACCTTGAGCTCCACGGCGCTGTTCGCACGCCTTGAGCGTCATGTTCGGCGCGGCCAACCCACGGAGGCTTGACATGGATTATTCTTGGCTGAGCGACCCCTTCTATCAGGGCTACTTGTGGGAGGGCTTCATCAATACCCTTTGGCTGCTGCTGGTCTCCGTGGTGGGCGGCCTACTCCTTGCCGTGGGGGTGGCGCTGGCGCGAATCCGCGGACCTAAGCCACTGGCCTGGCTGGTCTGGGCCTTCACCACCGTGATACGCGGCACCCCACTGCTGGTGCAGCTGTTCTTCTTCTACTACGGGGTGGGTCGTCTGCTAGAGGGTATACCAGGCATCCGCGAAAGCTTGCTGTGGCCGCTGTTGCGCGATCCCTTCTTCTTCGGCGCCCTGACTTTCATATTCAGCGTGGGAGCCTACTCCGGCGAGGTGATCCGCGGTGCCATGCTGAGTGTGCCCCAGGGTGAGCTGGAAGCCGGCCGCGCCTTCGGCCTCTCCGGCTTCCAAGTGCTCACCCGGCTGTGGCTGCCGCGGGCCATCCAGCTCTGCCTGCCGACTCTCACTAACGAGATAATCCTGCTGCTTAAGTCAATCCCGTTGGTCTCCACCATCGCCCTGATGGATTTGCTGCAAGCGGCCAACATCATCCGCGACGAGACTTTCCTGGTCTACGAACCACTGCTGCTGATCGCTGGCATTTACCTAGCCACCACAGTGGTGCTGACCCTAGCGCTGCGCCTTGTGGAGCTCAACTTCCCCGGCATGCGGCCGACTCGGCGCCGCTGGCTGTCCCTTCGCTGAACAGGATAAGATTCCATGCATTCTTCCATGTACTCTCTAGACGAACAGCTCATCGACAACGCCTGGGTGCCGAGCCAGAGCAAGGTGCGCCACCAAGTGCTCGACCCCTACCGCGAAACACCCATCGCTGAGGTGACCCGCGGCGCCCCGGCAGACGTCGATGCCGCCGTGACCGCGGCGAGTACCTGAGGGCCATCGCGGCAGTGCTTGAGTCCCGTCGCCAGGCTCTAGCCGAGCTCTCTAGCCGCAATAACGGCAAGGCTCTACCCGAGGCCTACCAAGATCTGGACGACGTCATCGCCTGTTACCGCTACTACGCCGAGGCGGCCGTGGCCCTAGGGCATCGTCAAGGAACGACCGACCTCAAGGCGCTTCGGTACTGGGATTCCATCGGTGTGGTGGGACTGATTACCCCCTGGAATTTCCCACTGGTCAGCAGCGCCTGAATGGCGCGCCGATGACGTCCTACACGCTGAAAGCGCGGCTGGCAGAACTGGGTATGTTGATGTCTCACAGCCGACCCAGGGTGAGCGACGATAACCAGTACTCCGAGTCGTTGTTCAGGACGCTGAAATACTGCCCGAAGTGGCCTGCTAAAGGCTTTTCATCACTAACGGCGGTGCGCAAATGGATGCTTTTGTTCGAGCAGGCCTACAACGAAGAGCACCTGCACAACGGCATCAACTTCGTGACGCCCACACAACGGCATCAAGGTGTTGATGCGGAGTCGTTAGCGAAACGTGAAGCGGTTTATGAACGAGCAAGGAGCCTGAGTCCTAGGCGTTGGTCTGGTGATGCTCGAAACTGGAAAATCACCAGAGCCGTGTCGCTCAACCCTGGAAAATTGCAGGAAATTGAGCGTAATAAACAGGCTGCTTAAACAAGGCTATGTGGACAACTGGTCTGTAAATCACCGCCCTACAGCTGTAGTGTAATTCGACCATGGCTTTTTTCAACAGCCTCATGCAGTGAAGATACCAAACTTTTTGACGGGAAAAACTATTATGATCTCCACATTTACGAAACGACGCTGGTTAATGGCAGGTGCGCTTTCTACAGCTCTGTTTGCCCTGCCCACCTTACAGGCCGCATCGTCCGAGCAGCCCACTCTCGACGAAATCCGCTTCGGCGTGCCTCCTTGGCCGGGTATCACGGTCAAGAGCGAAGTCGCCAGCCAGCTGCTCGAGGCACTCGGCTATAATACTCGACAGCGTGAACTGGCGGTTAGCATAGTTCTCAGTGCCTTATCTAAGGGTGATCTCGAAGTTTATCTTGCCGGTTGGTACCCTCAGGAGGCGGATATGTTGGCCCCGCTACTTGAGAATGGCACAATCATTGAAATCGTCGACAACGTGCCTTCGGCTCTTACAGGCATCGCCGTCACCGACGATGCCTGGCAGGCGGGCGTGCGCAGCATCACCGATCTGGACAAGCACTCCGATCGCTTTGATAGCCGCATCTACGGTATCGAGGCCGGCTCGGGGATCAACGATGCCGTACTCAGCGTCATTGACGATGGTCGGTTCGGCCTCGGCGATTGGCGACTGCAGGAGTCCAGTAGCCCCGCGATGCTCGCCCAGGTGGGCCAGAAAATCGAAGCAGGCGAGTGGGCAGCCTTCATCGGCTGGCAGCCGCATTGGATGAACGTCGCCTACGACATGCACTACCTGAAGGACTCTGGCGACTCTGGTGCAGCGCAGCTCGAGGGCCGTGTCGCGACGGTCGTGCGCTCCGATCTTGCTGAGCTGGATCCCAACGTCGCGCATTTCTTCAAGCAGTTCGTGGTGGGTAGCGAGATCCAGAGCGAGTGGGTCGACGCTTACTCTCGCGATGAACGCGCTGCTGATGAAGTCGCCAGCGAGTGGATTAACGAACACCAGAACACTGTCGCCGAGTGGCTCGACGGCGTAACGACCCGAGATGGCACTCCCGCCATGAAGGCGATGCGCGCCCAGATGCAGTGATCCTCAGGCCTGGCAACTCTCCGGAGCCAGGCCCATTAGCTTCACACGCCTGCACACCTGATCAGTTCAGAATCGCCTCCTCTTCTCCCTGGGTAAGTTGCGAACACAGCCGATTCACCGACGCCTCATTGAGTGCTTTCTGGCAGGACCGGTCAGCGTTCATGCCCTGTGCCAAAAACATGGCCGGTGATTCTGTTGGCGAAAACAGCTGCTCTCGATGGGGCAGCAAAAGCGACTCTACGGTATCGAGCAACCTGTCGCCGGTGAGCAGGTTAAAGAACGTAAGCGCATCGCCCCTCACTGATTCTTTTAGATCTGAACATGGCAGAGAGACTTAACTGGCAGTGATGTAATGCTGGCTTCAACCAGTAGCCACGACGTGTTAATTTCCGCTCGCTCCATCAAGTGAGTCAGTTTTTTTACCGTCGGTGACAGTTAACGCGCGCACTCGCTCAACCACGTCGATAATATCCCCACCGGCGACGTGCCAGTGATGGACCAATCAGTAGCGGCTCATCCTCTCCAGCTTTGCTTATACCCTGTTCGAGCGCCTACGGGATATATCATCAAGAAAGCGGCAGTGCCGGGCCATGATGAGAAGTTCGGGCTAATACCTTGAACAACGCTCGGTGAGCTTGGGAAGGGATGTACCAGGGTAATGCTGATCAAAATCCTGTCTCTTTAAATGAAACGCGTTCGACTTTTTATTGGAATTATCTCAGATCGCGAATCCCCACGATGGTACAGCGCCGCCAAGAAGGCCTTCTCTTCCATCAGCTGTGACTCATCAATAACCGTTCGCCAGACCTTGCCATGCTTCTCCGGGTTCCAGCGATACCCGCGGGCCTTGAGCG
The DNA here is from genome assembly GCF_002563815.1 of Marinobacter sp. LV10R520-4. Taxonomy (NCBI): domain Bacteria; kingdom Pseudomonadati; phylum Pseudomonadota; class Gammaproteobacteria; order Pseudomonadales; family Marinobacteraceae; genus Marinobacter; species Marinobacter sp. LV10R520-4. The sequence continues at coordinate 4,012,242 of NZ_PDJM01000001.1, forward strand.
AGTCTTTCACGTCGAACGGTGCACCAACAGCCTCAACCACATACTCAAGTCTGGCTTCACTGGCGATCAGCTGTTTCAATGCGCCCGGCTGACGGTGCATCAGCCATGCCACGGCCAGGCAATCCGTCTCGGCACGGTGGCCTGAATAAAAATAACCGTTTTTGAGCAACAAAAACTCCAGCTTAGAGCTTTCGAAACCCAAGGCTCGCCAGTTAACGCCCTGGATAGAGCACGCCCAGCGGCGCCCTGAATACTGGGGGAAGCGCCGATCAAAAAAGCCCCGATCGAAACGAGAGTTATGGGCGACAAGGATGGCATCGCCAGCCACAGCCTGCGCCAGTTCTATCTCATCGAATCGATGCCCGGCAACCATGTCGTCGGTAATGCCCGTGATCTCGGTGATCAACTCAGAAATGGGCACGCCTGGATCTTCGTACTGACTGAGGACAGATACAATTTCGGTCACCTGCCCCGCAGACGGACTCACCCGAACCTTAACCAAGCCAAGCTCGATAATTTTGTCGACTTCCGCGGTCAGCCCTGTCGTTTCCAAATCCAGAATCAGCAAGTCAACCTCATCCCCGATAGCCGGAGCCAACGTAACGGGGAACGTGGCATCGGCCAGCGTGAACGGAATTTGCTCAAGAAGCCTGAATCGGCTTGGGTCGCTCTGGATGTCGGCTATACGACCCAACGGAAAGAGCGGTGTTTTAGTATCGGCCATTATAATTTTTCCTCGCAGTCAAAGCTCATGAATCTGAAATCGCTCGGAACCCAATGTGTCCTTAGCAATATCCAGCAAATGCCGGTGATGGGTATACAATAAGACCTGCCCACTATCGCCAAAGCGGTCGAGCGCCTTCAACAAACAAGCAGTGCGCCGATCGTCCGAAGTCATCGCAACATCGTCCAATACCAAAGGCATGAAACCACTGGCACCATCACGAATTTTCAGCGCGGCCAGCCGGAGCGCCAGGTATAACTGATCCGCGGTGCCCTCCGACATCTGGCTCACATTTATGAGCCGACCGTCGGGCGTCTTGGCCAGAAGCACCATGTGCTCACCTTGCTCATCTGGAACGAGTTCCTGATAGCGACCACCCGTCATCATCGAAAAGAACTCGCTTGCCGCCTTAACGATAGGCCCCTGAGCCTTCTCTCTATAGCTCGCCAGCGCTTGGTTCAACAAAGCGCCCGCAACCTGCAGACGGCTCCACGACCCAAACGCATCCACAAGCTTGGCGCGGAGCGCACTCATTTCCTCTTGAATACTCGCAGCCTGGTCCGACGCATCAATCGCCTCCAACTCACGCGTGGCCGTCATCAGTCGTTCGTCAGCGGCTTCCATAGAACTTTTCAGGCGCCCAATATGACCGTCGAGTTCGGTGATTTTAGTGTCCAACGCGGATTCATCGTCGTTAGCAGCCAACGAACGCAACGCCTCTTCTTGTTGGCCAGGATTGCTCTGCAGCAGGAGTTCCTCCGCATCCTGAAGTTGCTGCTTTAGGTGCCGAAGCCTCTGTACGCCCTCTTCCACTCCTTCGAGCTCTCCCATTGTTGAAACCCCGGCCTCACAGAGGAGCGTCTCAAGCTCTGAACTCTGGTCTTGCAGTCGCCTTTTTTCAGTATCCAGTCGCTCTTTGGCATCCGCCTGTTTTGTCTCTATGTGCCGTTTTTCTCGGCACTGTTCGAGCGCTTTTTTCAACCGACCGGCCAGGCGTTCAACCCAAGGCGCCCGGTCCTCCCAGGCCGCTTCCTGCAGCTGATCCGAAAGAGCGTCGCATTTCGTGCAAAACTCACTAACCGTAGCTTTGAACCCATGGCACTGACGCTCCAGGCTCCAGATGTCCTCTTGAGTGGTGTTGATATCTCTGAACTCATCCAGTCGAGCCCGCAGCGTCGCTAAACCCACGTCTTCAGTCAGGCTTAACCGAACCGTCCACTGATTCAGTGCCCCCAGTTGCACTTCCCGCCTGGTCGATAACGATTCGATGTGTCCGGTCAGGTCTTGACGACGTTTAAAGCGTTTACGCGCATTGCGCTCTTTTTCAGCTCGCATGCCTTCACTTTGCGTTTCGGCTTTCAACCATGCATCCGCCTGCAGCGTAGCGGCTTCCAGCGTTTTCAACTGAAGTTTTTCGCCCAACGCAGTCAGACTCTCGGCTAATTGCAGAACTGCGTTGTCACGGCGGCGTTTGAGCAACTCCAATTCACTTTCTTTAGAGCATTTCGATCCGTCCAATTCCAAAGCAACGACCCGCAGGCGTTGCCACTGAAACAAAGCCGACGGTTGTAACGTCTCGGGTAAGCCCCGCTTACCTAAGCTCTCAGACCAACGTTTTAATAAGGCGTTGCGTTGTTCCTGTACGGCCGCGATTTCTTTGTTAAGGCTCCCCAGGTATTCGCTCTTTTGCCCATGCTCAGATTGGCGTTGAGCCAATTGAGTGCTTCGTTGTACGTCCTCATGCAACTTGTCACCGTAGTGATCTGCGCGCGCGATCGCGTTCTGAAAAGCGACCGGTAGGGGCGAGTCGCCGGCATATTGATGAATGGCATTCACTAAAACCTTCGGCTCCACCGACTCTATGTATCGCCGAAACACTAAATCCCACCCATCATCCCGCGTTTGCCTGGCTTCGATCAGCATGGCTGGCGTGACCGTCTCGCCTTCAGCCTGCAGTCGAGCCACCTCAGCCGCCGCGTCCACAATTTCATGTTTGATTGTTTCAATTCTGTCTTTTAGTCGACTTTCTGATGTTTCCAATTCGCCCAGCTGACGTTCAGCTTCCTGAATTTCGGCTTCCATCAAAGGTTGTACCGTCCTGGCATCGTCTACCGAGTCGCGTCCGAGATCCCCCAGTTTCTGTTCCACAGCACTCTCATCCGTTCGAATCGCGCGATCCAACGAATCCACTCGTTCGGTCACATCACCCAGTCCCCGGACCTGCCTTAAAGCCTGCTCAAGCGCCGCCTTCACCTCTTCAGACACAGGCTCGGCGATACTGTCCATTTCTTCTCGCTCTTCATCATCTAGCCGCGACAATTCCCCCTCAGCCAAATTCAAATCGCGTTCTGCTTCTTCCACCGCATCGAGCCGGCCCTGAATTTCAACCGTATCCGCCTCGCCTGGCATACGTCGAATCAATTCATCAACGTCTGTGCTGCTGATTCTCCCAGCGTTGATCGCCAGTTCCTGTTGCTTCTGCTCGACGGCCGACCGACTTGCCCTCCATTGCTCAAGTGCCTCACTGTAACGATCCCTTTGTCGGTCCAATGCCTCCACGCTTTCTTGGGCTTCGAGAACCTGATGGTCAATGTCGAACCCAGCCAACTCCCCGTCGCTTATGCGAATGGCCTCTTCCAGAGTCGAAATGTCGAGCGTGGCACGCTTGATTCCCTGTTGTGCCGACAGTCTGCGGTCACGGATATCACTGCTGAGATCGGGTAAATGCGCAAGCTCATCCAAGGATCGTCGAAACCCGTCAATTTTGCCCAACGTTGGTAGGGCCGCCCGCAATTTCTGCGCTTGAGCAAGTTCCCGACGCTGGTTTTCCATATCTTCAAGCAGGCGTTCACGATGTCGTTTCGCGTCGCGAAAACTCTTATCCTTCTCGGCCCACACAGCTGGTTTGACCTGGCGCTGCTTTAGCTCTTTAGCCAGCTCAGATAACCTTTTTGCCGATTTATTAATCTCTCTAGTGGATGCACGGGGCGTAAAGTATTTGCCGGCTTCGCCCGCCAAACTAGCAAGAATCGACTTAAGGCCAACGGTGCCGGCGCTTGCCTCAAACAATGCACTGCCGAGATCGCCCTCACCATTGACCAGTTGCCTGCCCCCTTCCTGGAGCCGGCTGTGATCAATTCCGTACATCTGCTGGAAATCCTGACGCGAAAGTCCTGCTTCCAGTAACGCGACCAGTTCGACGTCTGCGTCCTGCTCTAAAGCGTCCGGCGCATTCGGATCAAAGATTTTCAGGTCGCCCTTTCGCTTTTTCAGGCGCCTGACTCCGACTTCTGTCCCGTCCGGACGTTCCATCACGGCGGAGACGGCCAACTCCTGTGAGTTGTGAATGAAGTCCATGCTGGTTGAATGTGGAAATCCGAATCGCAGATCTGCCAAGGCGTTGAGCGTTGTAGACTTACCCGCTTCATTTGGCCCGTAGAGCAGATGCAGATGGCCCGCAGAGCCCTGCTCCGGATAAAAATCGATCTCTCGGTCTGTAAAGACCCCGTAGCGATCCAGGATGAGTTTTTTGATTTTCACGGCCGAGTACCTCCTGCACTCAAGCTTGCAAGGATGGTCGCTTCCGCATCTGTGAGCAGCCCTTCAAGCCCCCTTTCTCCCAAGAGCACCTCCAGATCTCGCAGATCAGACGGCAGAACCGCCAAACACTCCTTCATCTGATCATTCATAAACTGCTTAAGCGTATCAGGATCCGATTTGATGTCGTCCACAAGTCTAACCAACTCACCCACCGCATCATCCCGCCGTGCCTCGTGTTCGCGATCGATAATTGGGCTCAGTTGATTAATCACTTTTTCTACCCAGACTTGCCCCGCGGAAACCTCAAAACTTGCCGCTTGTACCGTTGCGCTGAGCACTCCTGGAGTCTGGGCTTCCTTCTCGTTCAGTCGACTTTGCCCTATCAAAATGATCCGCACCGCCAACAACCGATCCTGGCCTTGGATCGCCAGCGCCTCCAAGCACCCGATCACCGCCTCCTTCAACCCAACGTCATCATCAATACCTGTGAGATCCAGTGTCGTTCGGTGCCACCGCACAACATCCAGCTCAACCGGCTCATTAATGACAGTGCCATCCTCTTTAACCGTGACCAGATCACATCCCTTGGCGCCGGTTTCTCGAGCGTGCCGCCCCTGGATGTTGCCCGGAAAAACAATGCGCGGAGATTCGCTGACCACTTCTCGAGCATGAACGTGTCCCAGAGCCCAGTAGTCGTAGTCTTTCTCTGTCAGGGTTTGCTCGGACGTTGGTGCATATACGGCATGGCCAGGCCGGCCCGTCAGACTGGTGTGCAAAATACCGATATTGAAATGACCGTCTATAGGCGCCGGATAGTCGGGTACCAGATCTTCAGGCACATGACGCTCAGGAAAAGAACGTCCATGGATGGCCACCCCTTTATCTTCAAGCCGTCGGGTCTCCGCCGTGCGACTAGAAAAAACATGTACGTTGTCGGGTAGCGGCAGACGCTTCGTCATTCCACCTTCCGAATCATGATTGCCATGCACAATAAAAACGGGAATATCTGCATCGTTCAACTTCTGCAATTCCGATACGAAAAACAGTCCCGTCCTGAAATCCCTCCAGTCACCGTCAAAAACGTCCCCAGCCAACAGCACAAAAGCGACACGTTCTTCAATCGCTAAGCCAATAAGATTCTGGAAAGCGGCCCGGGTGGAATTTCTCAGTTCCTCAACCGGTGCACCTTCGTATCGATCCAGTCCTGTTAATGGTGAGTCAATGTGAAGGTCGGCGGCGTGAATAAATTTAATTGGCACAGTTAAACGCTCCTGTATCTATGTGACCATGTTGTTATCGATTGTTGGCGCATTTACACATTACTGTATAAGGTACTGTATATCTAAATTTTTCTCTGAAACCCGCGATGAAGCGAACAGAGATCAACGCTATTGAACTGTTACTATCCCGCCTCCCTGTTGAGCTCAAAAAATACTGCGCGAATCAAATTCTTGGGCAGATTGAACGCTCAAGCCGACACTCTAATCGAAATGGCAAGCCCTCATCTTTTATGCCCTCACTGCGGCAATGAACACCCAGTCAAACGGGGGCGTTCTGGTGGCTTGCAGCGGTATCGATGCGATATCTATCCTGACAAAGGGGGCCCATCGATCAGTGGTATGCCGCCATTGGTGACAACACCCTGGCCGACGCCATCCTGGATCGGCTGATGCACAACGACCATCGCTGGGCTCTGAACGGAGAATCAATGAGAAAAAGACTTCAGGATATTGACTGAACGTGAACACCCGGGGTAAAAACCTTGGTGGGTAATGCGTTAAGAAAAAAGGTGTTCACGTTCAGTCGGAATGAGTGTTCACGTTCGCCGGAATATGCAGGAAGTTTTCACCGCTTGCGATCGATGCTTTTGTGCTCGTGCTGAACTCCTGGTCAGAAAGCTTTAGATCGATGATATCAGAATGCCCGCCTTGGCTCCTGAGCGTGACGCCACCCCTTCGCAGTCTGGAAATCAACCCAAACATGCTGGGGCGTTGGATTAAAGAGCATGAATCGGTCGATGGACAGACGTTCAGAGGGAACGGCAAACTGACTGCTGAACAGTTGGAAATTTGTCAGTTTCTAGGAGAGAATCACCGCTTGAAAATGGCGAAAGACATCTTAAAAAAAGCGACGGTAGATTCAACCTGGAGAAGAACGGTCTGATACTGCGTGAAGTCAGTATCGTGGACGCCAGCATAATTTCGGCGCTGAGCTCCACCAAGAATGAAAGTGGCCAGCGCGATCCAGAGATCTACCAGACCCAAAAGGGCAACCAATGGTACTTCGACATCACTCGCGCGCTCAGTAGGCTGAATCGAATGAACTTTCAACCCAGTCTTCGTACATAAGGCCAGTAATACGGCTAAATTCACGCACATTGTTTGTTACCAGCGTACAGCCCGATGCGATGGCATGCCCCGCAATGGCTGTATCGTTAGGGCCAATGGGTGTGCCGATCTTCATCAATAATCGCATGGTTTCGACGGTAGCGTCGACTGCCCGGTGATCCCACGGCAGCACGGCATCCAACCGTTTTACGAACTCATCCACTAGCGTCTTGTGCTTGGTTGAAGCTTCTTTGCCGATCTGACCATAACGCATTTCAGCGTAGGTGATGGCTGAAATAACAACCCGGTTGCCATGCTCCGCTTCGACGATTAGCCGTTGAATCACCGAGGCCGGATGCTCCCGCATTATGAAAGAGCAAATGCAAGTATCGAGCATGTAGGTCATCAAAAATTGAACCTGCCTTCGTCATTTACGACCACTGAACGCTCTTGCAAGAGGCTAGCATCAGCCTTCGGCAGCTCAGAAAAGGAGGCCCAGGATGGGCGAGCAGGACGCAGAGTGATCACGTCGCCTTCCCGTGAAATTTCAAGCTCTCCTAAGCCTTCGTAGGCCATGTCGGCGGGAAGACGAACAGCCTGGTTCTTGCCGTTTTTGAAAATAGAGACGGTGCGCATTTTTAGCTGCTCCTACATATATGTGTCACAAACAATGTAGCGCTGAGCTCTTGCCTATGCAAGGCATATGCATACTTTTGTATTTTCACGGAATTAGCGTGAATCTGACCATTAGCTCAACCCTTTGTCCTGAGCCTGATGTCGCAGCTGTCAAGATGTGTAAGCGAGAGGGTCGCTTACAGATTGTCTTACGATTAGTAAGACGGTATACTTTGAGTGTGGCATGAAATCATTCAGACAGGAGATTGCGAAATGATCAGGGGTGAATCAACAGTCAGTGAAAAAGGCCAGTTAGTCATCCCTCGGGAGATCCGACACGCACTCGATGTTCAGAGGGGGGACAAGCTGGCATGGGTAGTGGAGGATGACGGCACGCTAAGGGTAACAATAGCCAAGGGTGACCTGATGGCGCTCAAGGGTCGGATCAAGAGTGGTGGGCGTTCTGTATCTATAGAGGAAATGGACGACGCTATTAAGTCCGGAGCTGTCAGCGAATGAAGGCTTTGGATACCAATGTTTTGGTTCGGTTTCTGGTCGATGCTGAAGGCGACCCCGAGCAGCACGTCATCGCTGCGGATTTCATCGAGACTCACTGCACCGCAGACTCCCCGTGCGCCGTTTCAACCATTGCGCTTTGTGAGTTGGCCTGGGTTCTGCAACGAGCATACAAAGTATCAAGAGCGGATATAGCCGACCAAATCGCCGCACTGCTTGATGCGCAGCAATTGGCGGTAATGGACAGAGAGTTGGTGCGTCGTGCCGTAGTCGATTACCAAAAATCCAATGCCGACTTTCCGGACCATCTAATTGCTTGGTTCGGGAAAGCCGCCGGGGCAGATGAGACAGCTACGTTCGACAAGAAAGCCGGGAAAACACCGCTTTTCCAATACATCGGCAAGTGAGTTGCTATTACCCAGCCAACCAAATTCAAGAATTGTTCGGCAGCTTAAAAAACATAGCAGACACCGCACGAGACAATCATCTTCAGCTTGCTAGAGATATTCAAGAGCGGACTAGTCATTATCAGCATGTACGCTCAGGACGGCCCAAGAACAGGTTCAACGTGAAGCGAACGGCGGTCGGTCAAACGTTAGTACAGCGTTACGGTTTGATCGTCACCGAGACTGAAAAACAGGTGACTGTGCCGCCGCAGAACCCGGCGACACCGGCACAGATCGCCGCTGCGTTGTACCGTGGCAGTTGTGAAAAGTGGCCTACAGCGCACTTCACAGTCAGCGATGAAGTCGCCGATCAGCTAATTAAAATGACAGTGCAGGACAACCGCTCAGACGTTGTGAGCTTCGATAACATTGCGCAAAATGGACGCCTGCTAACAGCCCAGAAGTCGCATGAAAGGCAAACGCAGGAGCCTGAGCGAACAATAGTCATGCAAGAACAGCAGGGCTTTGATAACGAGAGCGGCCATCAAATCGATGACTTTGTCGATGACAAGCCAGGCGGGCCAAGTTTAGGTTGAATTGGTTTTTTCTGTTATTTTTTTCGTTAGGGTCTTTGAGTGGGTTTCCGTTCATGCCCTATAGCTGACTCGGATGTCTGGCTGATGCGACACCTGCCAAGTGGTGTGACTACCAGGGAGAGGTCTGGTCTTACCCCTCTCTTTTTTCTACGTTCACCATAACCGCGATTATGCGCAGTGGATAAAACTGCTTACCCTAAAGTCTGTCTGTAAACGCCGTTAAATCGACCCACTTGTCCTCAGTCGATCTGCGGCACTTTGCCCGCCCGTGATGGGTCGCATTCAAATAGAACCGACGGTTGCCCCGGCGGACCGCCGCGGGTGACCCACATCCATTTGTCCGATTGGGCTGTTTTGCCGTCTTCTTTAGGACGTATATTCGGGATTCATCGGCCCGCCAGTTTCCACCGTTCTGATACTGCTGGTGTTGCCAGCGTCCTATGGCATTCTGGAGAACCTTGGCTCAGCCAAGGTACCCGCCCCGGACCAGTAGCTATATTATGTATAGCTTAGAGGAACCATAAACCCCCTGTTCGTGATCGGATTGATTCAAATTTGTTTCATCAATCCGTACTAAGATTGGCCTCAACAATAAACAGCCTATTGCCATCCACTGTATTGGTGTCCAACATCTTCTGCTCTAGTTCACCCCCTGTCGCCCAGGTAGCAAAGTCGTCGTCGTTGAGTACTCCCAGATGCTGATCATCGATAACCCACAGCCCTTCCATTTTGTCGTGGGAATAGCTGACTCTCGAGACCATGTCGACGACCAGTGACTTTTTCACCGGAACAATCCCCGCGCTCCTTAGGGCGCTCCAGCCTTGCTCCAGAACAACCTCTTCCATGGTCTTTCCGGCCAGGGTCAAGCCCAGTTCAGCATCCTGAGCCAAGTTGCCGCCGGTTGCGATCGATTCTAGATTGATGCCGGAGGCAATATCAACGCGATAGACCTGTTTCTGGGCACTCGGTGTCGCTGCCCCGGCACCATTGGGGCCGCCATAAAGGAAGCTGCCGTCTCGCTCAATCACCAGAAACTCATTAGCGCTTAGGGCTACAATCTCTGAATTTGAGTTCTGGTTTTTTTCCTGACGGTAGAGGTATTGGCCGATTTTGCCGGACTCTAAGTTCACCGTCACGATACGGGTGATGTCCAAATCCTTCACTGTGCTGTTCGGGTTGTACATGGTTGACTGCATAATGCCCACCAAGGTTTTCTCGTCCGGCGTGACAGCCAGCCCTTCCATACCCCGGTTGGCCCGACGGTTTGCAAATTCTGCCGGAAGATTAATGCTGACCCGATCATCGTCAGCGAACGGGTTGATACGATCAATCTCGCGGCCTGATGCATCGAAGTGCACCACGTGCGGACCGTACTCGTCGCTGACCCAGAAGCTGCCGTCTGACAGCGCCACCAGACCTTCACCGTCTAGGCCGTAGTCATCCAGCCGGAGCGGATTGGTGGATTCATCATAGGGCTGACTGTCATCCTCTAGGATCGGCTGACCATCAGCGTGGTATGGGGTTTCGCCAGTTCCACCGAGGGCGGAGCTGTTAGGCAGGCCACTAATCTCAGTGCCATCGGGACGCTTGAGCAGTACAGTTCTGACTAACTCGATCACCCCGTCCGCCTTAACTTCGAACAGGCCAATGCGCGGAATATAGTCCGGTGTTGGGAAGGTTTTACCCTTGCCAAAATCACCGGTAAAGTTAGCGTTCGGTCCCCGATCAGTCAGTGCATAGAAGCGCGCTGAATCTGAAGGGTGTGCCGTCATCGCCGACCCAAAACCACCATTACGTATCTCAAAGGTTTGCTGGGACTTACCATCCACCAGATCATCCCGAAGTACACTGTAGGGCAAAAAAGCACCTTCTGCCGGGAAGCTGTCGAACACGGAAGCCGTGGCGTTATCAGTGTCGTCGTCATCGCTGCAGCCTACCAGCAAAGAAGAGGCCAGTAGGGAGGCCAGCAGAAGTTTATAGCTGTTCATTCATTGTTTCCTTGTCGAGTTATTGGGTGCAGGTTGGCGCCGTCCGATACCTGAAATGCCAGTTATGGACAGAAGGCAGGATTGAAACCGTATACAAAAGCTGTCTTGGTCTGTGAGTCGGGCGAAACCCAAGAGGACAGGGATTTGAGTGCCTCAAAGGACCTGATCGCCCGGCTCACCACCTTACGGGTGTAGTCGGCGGAACCATCTTCATAGCGGAATGACAGCTCGCCAATCAAAGGTGCCTGTGCCCCTAACGGCACGCCTTGGTACCAGAGGGTAACGCTTATCTGCGCATCGTACTGACCCAAGTCGATTTCCGTACCACGGTAGACGTGTTCACGAACCACCAGGTTGCCCACTAGTGACAGGGACTGTGAGTCCGAGAGACCATAATCGACCTCGAAGCCGGGAAAATGGTGGTTTACATCCTTGATTTCGTTTAGATTCCGCGTATTAGGCGCCTTGGTAGAATGACCATATACCACCTTGAATGGGACGACGGATGTGGCCCCTATATCAGCTTCCAACTTGGTTTCGGAGCCAGAAGTGGTGGACGAGAGGTCTTCATAATCGGAAATGTAACGGTCGGGGCTCCGAAACTTGAGAGTTACTTCCGACTGGCCATTTTCCACTCGCTCACGAAAAGAGTAACCCAACTGACGAAGTTCGCAGGAGCCTTGAGTATCGAAAAAGCGTACATCTCGCTGCTTTGCCAAAACGGGGCTCCCGGAAACGTCACGAGCAATGGCCGATTCGATCGCAGCTTCTGCAGCGGCCAGTAGCTGTCCAACCGCTACCGCTTCATTCTGGTATGTGAACTGACTGGCATCCAGCATCAGCTTGTATTCGCGAGAAGTGACATCGGGATTTGCCAGGGCCAAGGTGCTGAACAACGTAGTGGCGAAAAAGCCCGTAGTACGACTGCAAACGGTCATCATAATCTCCCTGAACCGACCATGGCGGCCATATTTCCATCGCCTATATGGCACTACACTCGCGGCTGCCAACTCTTAAGTGACTTAATGCTAGCGAGCAAACATGACATTTTGCTTACATTTAGACGACTACAGAGCAATGTGTCACCGCCACAGTAATACTGGCCCACTAGGAGGTGCGGGATTCGAGTATCTCTGATACCCTAAGACCTGTTAATAGGTCTTAGGAGGTATGTTTATGACTCACCCCATTTATACCGAAATCACGGCGAGTATCTCTGAATTGAAGAAAAACCCAATGGCGGTCGTGGGCGCCGGAGAAGGTTTTCCGATCGTCGTTCTAAACCGAAACAAACCCGCATTCTACTGTGTGCCAGCGGATATCTACGAGGCCATGCTGGAGAGACTGGACGATCAGGAACTGATTCGTTTAGTGGAGTCGCGACGATCTGAGCGTGGTATTCCGGTGACCCTGGATGCACTCTAAGTATGCCCTGGAGTTCAAACCATCTGCGCTGAAAGAGTGGAAGACGTTAGCGCCGGTGCTGCAAGAGCCGTTCAAGAAAAAGCTGAAACAGCGGCTCGACGATCTCCACGTCCAGCCTGACGCCTTATCCGGCCTGGTAAACGGCCACAAAATTAAACTGCGCAGCGCAGGTTACCGGTTGGTCTATGAAGTCGAAGACGACCGCGTAGTGGTCACTGTTGTCGCCATTGGTAAGCGAGAGCGTGGTGAGGTTTACAGCCGGGCTCACCGGCGAATGTGAGCGTCCGATCGAGCCAACATAATGGGTATTATGCGCAGTGACTGGTGAGCAAAACTCAGGGCGTCATTTTAAATTAAATACGCAGATTTAGGAGGAAGCCAGTTACCTTCTCACCACATTATTTTATTCCAGTCAGTTTGAGTCTAACAGGATGGCCGCAGCCTTCTTCACATCAGTGTCTAACATGGCCGGTTTTCGGCCACCTTTTTGCTTTCGGGCCTGGGCTGCCTTCAATTCGGCTATCGTCCGTTCCCGAATCGGATCGTGTTTAAGCTCAACCAAAGCACCGAAGATGTGGAACACCAGACGGCCACCGGAACTGGTGATGTCGATGGATTCCGTCAATGACTTAAAGCCGATTTCTCGATGATGGAGTTCCTGGACTATCTTCAACCAGGTCTTTTACCGAACGGGCCAGCCGATTCAGCTTCCAGACACCTTTCCGGAGCATGCGGAGGCACTGCGACAAATCGAGTCGTTCTCTTAGTTTGCCGGCAAACTTTTCCTGAAAGATCTGCTCAGCTCCAGCTTTCTCCAAAGCATCCACTCGGAAATCCGAATTCTGATCTTGGGTGCTGACCCGTGCATAACCTATGAATCCAGAATTACCGTGCATTGACGTTGGACAAAGTGGGTGGGCGCCGCAAAGTCATTGGAAGTGCCGGATGGGTGTAGCCGCCACAGCAAACAACTAACACGCGCCAGATAACGGAATTTCCACAGCTGCGGCATTTCTAAATTTCCCCTGTATCCACATTATTACCTCTGCCATAATCAGGCGAAATCGGATTAAAGTGGGTCAAAACCGGCATGTTCACCGGTACAGTTGAATCACAATCTAGGGAATCTCAAGGTACGAAGCATGAGCGAGATAACAGATCGATGGCTCTCCATCAGTGAGATATCCCAGTACCTGGGAGTCTCCAGCGATACTGTCTATAAGTGGATAGAGCGCAAAAGTCTTCCAGCTCACAAAATCGGCCGGCTGTGGAAATTCAAGAAAGAAGAAGTGGATGAATGGGTTCGGTCTGGACAGTCTGCGGAAAAGTAGGGATTACTAAACATGCTCAAGCTTGAAGACATAAAAAAAGATGCGCAGGTCCGCGGTATACAGGGCGACGAGGTGGTTCGCGTCGTGCAGACCGAGCCCGTGGGTGATCATGCTCTGACCGTGTATTACAAAGACAGCCAGGGTCGCTTGAACGAACAAATGCTGTTCCGCACCGATGAAGCACGCTTAGAACTCGCTCAGGCTGGCCGCCCTTGGGCATTTGATGCGCCCGGAGCAGATTTTAAATTGGGTTTGGAAGCCTATCGCATCACCCAAGCTGCGATGTTCGACCCCATGATGGCGGTTCACACATCCAATGTTGAACCCCTACCCCACCAGATTTCGGCAGTGTACGAGCACATGTTGCCGCGCCAACCACTTCGCTACGTGCTGGCCGATGACCCGGGTGCTGGCAAAACCATCATGGCTGGCTTACTGATTCGCGAGCTGCTCATGCGGGCTGATGCAAAGCGGATTCTGATCGTCTCGCCAGGCGGCCTGACCGACCAATGGCAAGATGAGATGCTGGAAAAGTTCAGCGTCCAGTTCCAAATATTTAGCCGCGAGAAACAAGAGCAGTGTGCATCCGGTAACTATTTTAACGAAGTCGACCTTCTGATCTGCCGGCTTGATCAGCTTTCCCGAAACGAAGATCTTCAGGAAAAACTGAAAAACAGTGAATGGGACCTCATCATTGTCGATGAGGCCCACAAGCTTTCAGCCAACTATTTTGGCAACAAAGTTAATAAGACCAAACGGTTTCAGCTGGGCGAGCTACTGGGCACCATTACCCGTCACTTTCTACTGATGACAGCCACGCCCCACAACGGCAAAGAAGAAGATTTCCAGATTTGGCTATCCTTGCTCGACGGCGACCGCTTTTACGGCAAATTCCGAGAAGGCGCACACAAAGTCGATATTTCCGACATGATGCGTCGCATGGTCAAGGAAGAACTGCTGAAGTTCGACGGTACCCCCCTATTCCCAGAACGGCTGGCCTACTCCGCAAACTACCAGCTGTCAGACGCCGAAGCTGACCTTTATGCCCAAGTAACGGATTACGTTCGCAACGAAATGAACCGTGCGGACAACCTGGATGGCAAGCGCAGGGGCACAGTTGGGTTCGCTCTAACCCAGCTACAGCGTCGCCTAGCATCAAGTCCAGAGGCCATATATCAGTCCATTAAACGCAGACGTAAGCGTTTGGAGTCACGTCTGGATGAAATGAAGCTTGTCGCTCGCGGCCATGCTGTGGCGCAAGCAGGCAAAAACAGCGTCGCTGAAACTCTGGGCGAATATCAACTCAATAAAGAACTCGACATACCCGACAACATCGACGAACTGGATGACGACGAGCTAAGCGCAGAAGAGTATGAACGGTTCGCAGAACAGGTAGTAGACCAAGCCACAGCTGCTGAAACCATTCCTGAGTTAGAGGCAGAAATTCAGATTTTAAAGGATCTGGAATACCAAGCTATGACCGTTGTGCAATCTGGCAACGATAAAAAATGGGAAGAGCTTTCTCACCTGCTGCAAGACCGTCCCGAGATGTACACCGCAGGTGGCAGTCGTCGCAAGCTCATCATCTTCACTGAGCATAAAGACACACTTAACTATCTGATGCAGCGTATTCGTGGCTTGCTGGGCAACCCCGAGGCCGTGCTCACTATTCATGGCGGTACCAGCCGGGATGCCAGGCGCAAGGCCCAGGAAGAGTTTCGAAACAATCCGGATGTACTGGTTTTGGTGGCAACAGATGCCGCAGGCGAAGGCGTAAACCTGCAAAACGCCAGTCTTATGGTCAACTATGACCTGCCCTGGAACCCTAACCGCCTGGAACAGCGCTTTGGCCGTATTCACCGTATCGGTCAGACTGAGGTATGCCATCTATGGAACTTGATTGCCAACGAGACGCGAGAAGGCGCAGTCTTCCAGAAGCTGTTTGAAAAGCTGGAAATTGAAAAGAAAGCGCTGGGCGGCAAAGTTTTCGACGTACTGGGCGAAGCCTTCGAAAACCGATCGCTCAAAGACTTGCTAGTGGAAGCCATTCGCTATGGCGAATCGCCAGAAGTCAAAGCCAGACTGAACCAAGTGATTGATGGCGCCTTGGACACGGCGCATCTGCGTGAAATCCTTAAACGCAACGCCTTAGTTGAACAGCACATGTCACTGGAAGACCTTTACGCAGTAAAAGAGGAAATGGAAAAAGCCGAAGCTCGCAAGCTTCAACCCTATTTTATTCGCGCCTTTTTTACCGAAGCCTTTCGGACGCTCAGCGGCGAGATGCGACAAAGGGAATCTGGCCGATATGAAGTTCGCCATGTACCCGCAGCCATTCGCGAACGAGACCGCGTTATGGGCGAAAGCCGCACGCCAGTGCTGAAAAAGTACGAACGTGTCTGTTTTGAAAAGCAGCTGATTCGTAGCCCTGGCAAGCCGATGGCTGACTTAATTCACCCTAACCACCCTCTGATGGCCGCCACCACGGACCTTGTGCTTTCTGCGCATCGCAGCAAACTCAAACAAGGCGCGGTACTGGTTAATCCGAACGACGAAGGAATCGAGCCTCGAATTCTCTTTATGGTGGATCATAGTATCCGTGAAGGTGAAAGTGCAGGCACCGCTGAAAAACCCGCCATCGCGTCGCGTCGCCTGCAATTTGTGGAGATTGATCAGCAGGGCAACACCTCTCACGCTGGTTGGGCACCACATTTGGACCTGCAACCTATCGATAGTGACGACCGCAAGTTGATTCAAGACGTACTGAATGCCCCCTGGATTACCGGCAATCTTGAAGCCGTAGCCTTGAACCATGCCTCTCAGCACCTGGTACCAGAACATTATCGGGAGATAAAAACGCGCAGAGAGCTTCAGTCTGAAAAAATCCACGCGGCAGTTCATGAACGGCTTGTGAAAGAGATCAACTACCTTTCTGGGCAAGCCATTAAATTGGACCAGGATGTGGCCGCAGGCAAACAGCCGCGCATGCAACCAGAGAACTTTCGGCGACGAGCAGAAGAATTGACTGCCCGATTAGAACAGCGCAAACGTGAGCTGGAGGCCATGAAGAACGTGGTCTCAAGCACACCAGTGGTTATTGGTGGCGCCCTTGTCATTCCGCAGGGTTTACTGGATATGCGAAAGGGTAAACCCCTGTTCACAGTGGATGCCCGGGCCCGCGCGCACATCGAGCAGGTCGCTATGCAGGCCGTAACGGATCATGAAGAAGCCTTGGGACACACGGTGAAAGATGTATCCGCCGAGAAATGCGGCTGGGATATCACATCGCGCCCAAAAGCCAACCCGGATGGGTCTTTGCCGCAAGACAGGCATATTGAAGTCAAAGGCCGAGCAAAAGGTCACGATGTGATCACCGTTAGCCGTAACGAAATTCTCTACGCTCTCAATCAGGAAGATAAGTTCTGGTTGGCGATTGTTTTAGTGGACGGTAACAGTTTCGAAGGCCCTTACTACGTGCAAAATCCATTCACTATAGAACCAGATTTTGGTGTGCCCTCTGTGAACTACGAACTCAAACACCTGCTGTCCAAAGCCGTGCCCCAGGAGCCAAGCTCATGAATCTTGAGACGCTGAAAGTTACCAATTTCCGGCGCTTTGAACATCTGGAGGTTAGCTTTCATCCCGAGCTGACCATATTAGCAGCCCGAAACGGGCAAGGTAAAACCTCAATACTGGATGCTGCAGCTATTGCTCTGGGAACATTTGTCGGGGCTTTTGACCTGGGAACGGCCAAACATATCGCACAGGCAGATGCTCGCTATCAGCGCCTACCCGGCCACTCTGATAGTGAACAAGTGTTCCCCGTTCGGCTTGAAGCCACCCTAAAGAGCATGGATAAACCTGTCATCAGGGAGCTTCTTGGTGCAAAAGGCCGGACAACGATAAAACATGCGTCCGCGCTCACAGGGCTTGGCAAAATACTCATGAAACAGGTTCAAGCCTTAGAGTCCGTGCCACTGCCATTGCTGGCTTACTATGGTTCAGGCCGCCTCTGGAATGCTCATAAAAATATGAGTCGCAAGTCTGTGCTTAGCGAAAGCCGCACTTTGGGGTATGAAGACTGCTTCAGCTCTGCCTCCAGTTTTACCCAGGTGCAGCAATGGATGACCAAAGCTACCTTCGCGGCGCTTCAGCAGCAGAGCATGGAAGTTTACCAAGGCCACAAAATTGCGGATCAGATTAAAGGCATCCAAAACACCGTTGATACCGTTCTTAGCAGCGATGGCTGGAGTGGATTCCATTACAGCGTTCAGCATGAAGAGCTAGCAATGACTCATGAAGAGTTGGGTGTATTGCCTGTGTCCATGCTCAGCGACGGCGTTCGCGCTATGGTGTCGCTAGTGGCTGATATGGCCTGGCGCTGTGCCAAGCTCAACCCCCAGATGGGGGCAGATGCATCCAAAAAAACAGCAGGCATCGCCTTTATCGATGAAGTTGACATGCACCTTCATCCAAAATGGCAACAGACTGTGATTGGCTCCCTGCGCTCTGCCTTCCCCAATGTGCAATTCATTGTCACTACACACAGCCCACAAGTCCTTTCAACGGTGAAATCTGAATCTATCCGCCTAGTACGCAGTGAGCTCGACCGGGAAACAGGAAAGTTCATCTCACAAGCAGTAATACCAACTATGCAAAGTCGTGGCGTAGCGAGTAACGATGTAATGGCAGAGCTACAAGGTACCGACGCCGTCCCTAACGTCGAAGAAGCCAAATGGCTCCAAGATTACAAAGCGCTCGTCACCTCAAACCAGCTAACGCCTGAGCAAGCTAATAGAAAACAAGCGCTTATGACCAACATCATTGCCCACTTTGGTGACGATCACCCCGAGTGGCTGGAATGTCAGCGCATCGAACGCTTGCAAGCGATGAAAGCCAAACTAGCTGGAAAACTATCGGCCGGTAAATCAAGGGACTGACATGCACCAATTGAACCGACCACCGGCACCACTATTCCTCAATCGTTACCGACATGGCCGAAATAACTGGGCCGAGGTGACAAAAGTCGAAAAGGCAGAGATCTGGGCTGGCCTAAATATGATGCAGAGTAATCGCTGTGCATACTGCGAATACGAGATACGCACAGAGCCAGATAGTCATCATGCCCATATCGAGCACTTTCGACAGCGAAACTGCCACCCACAAGGCACGTTCGATTGGAATAATCTGTTTGGATCCTGCAACCGTGGAGACAGCTGCGGCAAATACAAAGATAAACAGACCTATGAGCACCACGACTTAATTAAGGCAGATCAGGAAAACCCGGATCGCTACCTTCGCTTTTTGCCAGACGGCCAAGTAGTTCCTGCCGAGAACCTTGCACCAGACGAGATTCAGCGGGCGGAAGAAACAATCAGGGTATTCAACCTGAATGGCTCACTCCGGAAAATCCGAGAAACTTATGTTAAGGGCTATCTGCAAACGGCAGAAACACTTCTAGGCCTCTCTGAAATGTTTGAAGAGGAAGAATGGCGACCATGTCTCGAGCAAGAACTGAAAGACATTGCCGGTCAGCCGTTTGAGACAGCCATTCGCCATGTTTTGCAGATTGCGTAAGAGATCATTATGACTGCTATTAAGTCCCCAAAAAAATTGATCGAAGTGGCGTTACCGCTGGATGACATTAATGCTGCTTGCGCCCATGAGAAAATGCCCGGTATTGGCCCTCACCCCAGAGGGATACATCTGTGGTGGGCGCGTCGCCCTTTAGCTGCAGCCCGTGCAGTGTTGTTCGCCCAGCTAGTCAATGACCCTGGCTACCAGCGGGAGCTGGGTTATGGCGTTAACAAAAAAGAAGCGGAAATAAAACGCGAGACACTATTTCAAATCATCCGCGATTTAGTGAAGTGGGAAAACACTAATAACGAAGAAGTGCTCAACCGCGCCCGCGAAGCAATATGGGAAAGCTGGCGTGAAACTTGTCAGCTAAACCGTAATCATCCGCAAGCAGGGGAGTTGTTCAATCCGGACAAATTGCCCGCCTTCCATGACCCGTTTGCTGGTGGTGGTGCGATTCCACTAGAAGCCCAGCGCCTAGGGCTGGAAAGCTATGCCAGTGATTTAAATCCCGTCGCAGTAATGATTAACAAAGCGATGATTGAGATTCCGCCAAAGTTTGCCGGCCAACCACCAGTTGGCCCAAGATTGAAATCCGACAGTCAGAAGAAAAAAACAGCGACTAACGACGCTTTTGAGGACTGGGCTGGTATTAAAGGGCTAGCCGAAGATGTGCGACGCTATGGCCATTGGATGCACGAAGAGGCCGTCAGAAGTATTGGCCCTCTCTATCCAAAAATCGAAATTACGCCAGCGATGGTAGCAAAAAGATCAGATCTTAAAGCTTATGAAAACAAAGAACTAACTGTGATTGCTTGGCTGTGGTCCAGGACAGTAAACAGCCCCAACCCTGCTTTTAGTAACGTAGATGTTCCGTTAGTTCGATCCTTTGTGCTGTCGAATAAGAAAGGCAAGGAAGCATGGGTCGAGCCTGTCATCGATGAGAACAATTACTACTTTGAGGTCAAAACGGGTGAACAACCCTCAGATGCGGTAGCTGGAACCATGACGCGTACCGGTGCAACCTGCATAATGTCTCAGACAGCAATGCCTTTTAAATATGTGCGAACTGAAGCTAAAGCAGGTCGGATGGGTGAACGTCTAATGGCTATTGTTGCTGAAGGGGTGCGTGGCAGAGTTTATCTATCCCCCTCGGTCGAATCTGAGCAAATTGCGAGACAAGCCAAGCCAAGCCGGGTGCCCGAAACAAACCTACCGGATAAAGCATTAGGATTTAGGGTTCAAGAGTACGGGATGCTAAAGCATCGTGACCTTTTCACCCCCCGGCAACTGTTAGCTTTATCCACCTTCTCAGATTTAGTGCAAATAGCCAGAGACAGGGCGATTGTAGACGCCATAACTGCCGGCATGAACGATGATGGTCAAGCTTTGGACTCGGGTGGTTTAGGTGCCACGGCTTATGGAGATGCCGTCGCTACATATCTCACCTTCTGCGTTGACCGTTGCGCTGACTTCAACAATTCACTTACAGGGTGGCGTCCAGGTAACGAAAAAATCATGTATTTGTTTGCCCGGCAAACGATCTCAATGATTTGGGATTTTGGTGAAGCGAATATTTTGGAGAACGTGGTTGGCGGGTTTATCACTAATCTTGAATATCAGGTTAAGTGCTTGCTAAAACTGGGAACAAGCCATAGTCCAGGTCACGCGCTGCAACTTAACGCCGCTGCACAAGATACTAGCTGCCTAAAAGTCATTTCGACAGATCCTCCGTATTACGACAACATTGGCTACGCTGACCTCTCCGATTTTTTCTACGTTTGGATGAGACAGTCGTTAAGAAATATTTTTCCGAGTCTTTTTGGGACTATGGTGGTTCCAAAAACTGAGGAGTTAGTAGCAACTCCTTTCCGTCATGGGGGCAAAGAAGAAGCAGAAATCTTTTTTTTGGAAGGTATGACTCAAGCTATTCATAACATGTCAGAGCAAGCTCACCCAAGCTTCCCTGTTGCTATTTACTATGCTTTTAAGCAGTCTGAAACTAAAAGCGATAGCACAACAAATACGGGCTGGGTCACCTTTCTTGAAGCAGTTATTCTGGCGGGCTTTTCTATTGATGGCACCTGGCCTTTACGAAGTGAACAATCATCTCGCATTCGAGGCGTAGGATCTAATGCCCTTGCCTCATCAATCGTTTTAGTATGTCGTAAACGCGAAGCCAATGTTAAGTCCATCTCACGCCGCCAGTTCCAACGCCAACTCCGTGAAGACATGCCCGAAGCACTGGAGACCATGATCGGCGGGCAGACTGGCCAAACGCCGATTGCTCCTGTGGATCTATCACAAGCCGCGATTGGTCCAGGCATGGCTATCTACTCAAAGTACAAAGCCGTGCTGAACCAAGACGGTAGTCGCATGAGCGTGCACGACGCATTGGTGTTTATTAACCGCGCTATCACTGAATATCTGAGCCCAGATTCAGGCAACTTCGATGCTGATACGCAATTTTGTTCAAGTTGGTTCGAGCAGTACGGTTGGAGTAGCGGTCATTTTGGTGAAGCCAATGTTATAGCGCAGGCAAAAGGGACAACCGTCGACGGTGTTAAATCAGCTGGTGTGGCTGAGTCAGGCAGCGGCAAAGTACGTCTGCTTCGCTGGGCAGAGTATGAGTCAGACTGGGACCCCACCAAAGACGAACGCACTCCGATATGGGAGGCCTGCCACCAGATGATCCGCCGCCTAAATAACCACGGCGAATCCGCCGCCGGTGAGTTACTGGCTAAAATGCCAGAAAATGGCGAAGCCATCCGCCAACTGGCCTATCACCTCTACACTCTATGTGAGCGCAAAAAATGGGCCGAAGAAGCTCGCGCCTACAACGAATTAATTGCTTCATGGCATGCCATTGTTGCAGCGTCGCATTCTCTAGGTCACAAAGATGAGCAACAAGGAATGGACTTTTAAGGAATATCTATGAGAAACAAAAATGTAGCCATCCGGAAGATCGTTAAGTATCTCAATAACCCAGAATACGACGGGGGCTTTTGGCTACCAAATATCCAGCGGCCGTTTGTGTGGGGCCCAGAGCAGATTGAGAAGTTATTTGACTCGATCATGCGCGAGTACCCCATCAGTACGATGCTGGTTTGGCGCACCCCGTCCATTATCAAGCGTCGCAAGTTTATCGATAATTATTACGATGGCATCAAGCTATCCCAATTCCAAATACCCGAAGACAGCCGGACGAAACTCTTGGTTCTGGATGGGCAGCAGAGATTACAAAGCCTGTTTATCGGGCTCTGCGGCAGCCACAGCAAACAGGAATTGTATTTCAATGTGCTCAGTGGCGCTCCCACCAGCACCGAGGAAATGCGCTATCAGTTTCGATTTTTGCCCTCAGCCAGGGCAGCCTTCCCTTGGGTCAAATTTAAAGAAATTGTTTTCAGCAATGAAATGCCAAACGACTTGGCCAGAAATTTGGAAACAAAAGCCGCTTCGGCATTAACGGAGGACCAGGAACGAACACTCATCCGCAATCTTTGGCAGGCACAAAGAGTATTTGTTTCTGAAGAGTATGTGGGATATCAGGAGCTTGATAGCGTTGATAACCCGGAGGCTTACACCGAGAACGATGTGGTAGAGATCTTTATTCGGGCAAACTCTGGTGGCACCAAACTCGGCAAATCTGACCTTCTCTTTTCTTTGCTAACCGCATCTTGGCAAGATGCTGATGAAGCAATGGAAGACTTAATTGGGGAGCTGAACCTGTCTGGCTACGAGTTCACACGTGATTTTGTGATGAAAACGTGCCTCGTACTGCTAGGAAAAGGAGCCGCCTATGACGTTAAAAAGTTCCGCGACGAACAAACCAAGCAGGATATTATCGAAAAATGGCCTCGCATTTCTTCTGCTATCAGAGATGTACGAGACTACCTGCACTCCAAAACGTTTATACGCTCTGACCGGGCATTGCCTTCGTACCTGACGCTTATACCTGTGATCTATTACAGATTCCATTTCCCACAGCAATGGCAGTCCTTGTCAGGTCTTGACACCTACTTGTTAAGAACACTGCTATGCGGCGCTTTCAGTGGTCGTCCGGATGGTTTAATTGATAAATGTATTCGCCGAATTAATCAGGATCAGGATTTCTCAGTCACAAATCTTTTTGAAGTGTTGCGCAATGACGGGCGCAACCTGGATGTTTTCGAGGAAAGCCTATTCCAGACCAGCTATGGATCGAAAGCCATTCATCTTATCTTCAACATCTGGTATCGCCAGTTTGACTACCAGCCTGCCTATGCCGGTAATTTGCCACAGGTTGACCACATATTTCCGCAGTCTTTGCTGAAAAGCATGAAGGATGAAAACCCAGAGACCGGCAGGCAATCACTTCTCCGTTACCCAGCTGCTGTAAGAGATCAGCTTGCCAACTGCATGCTACTGACTGCTGACGATAATGGTTTTCAGGGAAAGTGCGACAAGCTCCCCAGAGACTGGTTTGCGGATAAGTCTGATGCTTACCTGAGCATGCACTTAATCCCCGCCAGGCCCTCGTTGTGGGAGATCGAGAAGTTTGATGAGTTTATAGTCGCTCGCAAGGCGCTCATAGTGGCAAAGCTGAAACACTTGATCTCCGGTAGCGAAGCAAGCCCACACTCTACTAAGCCAGAGCCTGCTCATGAAGAGCATCCGTTCACTGACGATTCTAAATCCATAAAGCTTGCTGAAGATCCGCAGCCGGAGGCAGAAGAGCCAGTTTCAACAGCTGACACGCAGATCCCAGCTAGTATCGAAAAACACAACGATACAACAACTGGCTCACTGGCAGCAGAGACAGGAACTGTAGAGGCGACACTGGCCAAGTTTCTGGATCGGATTTCAGAGCCTACAAAATACATTGCGGGTTTTCGAACAAATGATGGCAAAGAGTTGGCGTTTGAAAGAACGGGTGAATTTGTCACTCTGTGGACACAGAGGGTTGTATTGAGCGACTCAGAATTTGAGCCGACGCGCGAGTATTCGGACATAGACACACGCAACTCAAATCTTAATCGCAAGAACTGCCCTGCACTGCGCCTGGGCAATCCCGTGTTGTTCTGGAAGCTCGATGGCGAAGAAGACCTTCTGGATTTTTTGAACTGGTACAGTGCCGCAGAGGTTCACCAAAGGCTTGAGAGTGTGGACGGCTGATACGTCAAAACTGCAGCTGGACTCAAAAACATATTTTTAAAACAGTGGATCGTCATTCGGGCATTGTTGATTAAACAAACTTGAACCCGACGATGCACTGACAGGTAACAGGATACGACTATGAGTTTGAAACCTTGGAGCGAGATTGCCCGCCCACATAAAGACGTTCTGGAGGGCTCATTCAAACAGTCTGAGTTTGCTGCCGACATCACCCAAGTGGCAAGCGGAACGGCCCCAGACGAGTATCAAGATGCGGAAAAGTTCTTTTCCCGTACCTACATTACCGAAGGAATGCGCTTACTGCTTGTGTCTGTGGCACAGCGCCTCGCCGGTCAGGGTGGCGACCCAGTCATTCAGCTACAAACTGCCTTCGGTGGTGGTAAAACTCACACAATGCTAGCGGTATATCACTTGGCCAGCCGTGAAGTCAGCACAGACAAGTTAATGGGCATTCCCCCGATTCTGGATGAAGCCGGTATTAGTGAGCTGCCGAAGGCGCGTATTGCCGTTCTGGATGGAATACGCCAATCACCCAGCCAGCCCAGCTCCTATGGATCTATCACTGTAAATACCCTCTGGGGTGAGCTAGCTTGGCGGCTTCTTGGCGAAGAGGGTTACGCTTTGGTTGCGGCCAGTGATGCAGACGGCACTTCCCCCGGTAAGGAAGTACTCAAAGAATTGCTTACCAGAGCCTCGCCCTGTGTCATTCTAATTGACGAATTGGTTGCCTACATTCGACAGTTGGAGCTGGGTAAACAATATAAAGGCGGCACCTTCGACAGCAACATCAGCTTCGTTCAAGGTTTGACTGAAGCGCTGAAGGCGGTGCCTAACGCTATGCTGCTAGCGTCTTTGCCTGAATCTGAACTGGAAGTTGGCGGTACCATGGGCCAACGTGCTCTGAACTCCCTGGAAAAGTACTTTGCCAGGGTAGAATCGGTGTGGAAGCCTGTCGGTTCCAGCGAATCCTTTGAAATCGTCCGGCGGCGCCTGTTCGAAAGCTCGGGCGAACGTGCCGAAGTGGAAGGCATAAGCCGCCAGTTCTCAGACTTTTATCGGAAAAATGCCGAGAAGTTTCCGGTCGAAACTCAGTCCAACGAATACTACGAGCGGCTGTGCTCCTCTTATCCTATCCACCCCGAAGTGTTTGACCGCCTTTATGAGGATTGGTCCATGCTGGATAAATTCCAGCGCACTCGGGGTGTACTCCAATACATGGCGATCGTAATTCATCGGCTTTGGAACAGCGGTAACAAAGATGCGTTGATCATGCCTGGCTCGTTGCCACTAGATGATACAAACGTCCGTAACAAAAGCATTCACTATCTACCTCAAGGCTGGGAGCCGGTCATCGAAAGGGAGGTTGACGGGCCACGATCTGTGCCTGCGAATATTGATGGCCACCAGACCCTGTTTGGTGGTGTTCAGGCAGCCCGACGTACATCTCGTGCAATTTTTCTAGGAAGCGCACCCTCCTCTCAGGAACAGATGATTCGTGGCGTTGAAAAAGAACGAATTCTGCTGGCCACTGTGCAGCCAGGCCAAACTATCGGTGTTTTTGAAGACGTGCTCAAGCGCCTGCGAGATCGTTTGCACTATTTGTACTCAGAGCACGACCGCTACTGGCTAGACACCAAGCCAAACCTACGCAGGGAAATGGAGAGCCGAAAACAAAATGTCAGTGAGCGGGATGACGTAATTCCCCTACTGAAGGATCGTGTTACTCGCGTGTTTGGTCGCAACCATCAGTTTAGTGGAATTCATGTTTTCACTCCGTCGGTTGACGTCCCAGACGACTACGGCCCTGGCCCACGCTTGGTGGTATTACCCGAAAGTGCTGGCTACAGCCGAACCCCTTCCAATCAAGCGTTTGGTGAAGCTGAGAAAGTTCTGCGTAACCGAGGAGATCAACCTCGTCAGAAACAGAACCGGCTGATATTCCTGGCTCCAGACTTTGATGTGGTCAGCCGCCTCAAAGAACAGGCACGTATCTACCTGGCGTGGCGTTCTATTGTGGCAGACATTGAAAGTGGCTCGCTCAATCAAGATTTGTCTCATCTGAACCAAGCCAAGCAGAATCGTGATGGCGCTGAACAGTCACTCGGTCAGCTGATCCGGGAAACATGGAAATGGCTGCTAGCTCCTGTCGAAGACTTTGTGAAAGGTCGACCCGAGCTCAACTGGGAAGCGGTATCTATTCCACCAACTTCGCCCAATTTGATCCAGAGTATTGAGGAAAAGCTCAAAGAAGAAGAATGGATGGTGTACGAGTGGTCGGCGATTCACCTGCGCAAAGTGCTCAAGGATTGGTATCTAAAGGATGGCGTATCCGAGGTAAGCGCTCCGAAAGTGTGGCGAGACACCTGTCATTACCTTTACTTGCCTCGACTGGTGAACGACCAAGTGTTTCGGAATGCCATAAGCCAAGGCGTTGAAAGCGAAGATTTCTTTGGCTTTGCTTCTGATAAGGAAGAAGACCGCTATCTGGGCTTCTGCTTCGGCAAGGGTTCTATAGTGCCACTGGATGAATCATCACTCTTGATTGAACGCGAAGCTGCGGCCGCCTACGCCGAGAAACTGCGCGAAGCTCAGCAACCCGCACCGCAGCCTGGAGCCATCGATTCCGGACTAATTGGAACTGGCGCAGCGTCTGGGTCCCGACCTGACATTTCGGAGGGTCCTGTCGGTGGCTCTTATGCTGAACCAACAGCTGCACCTGCTATAGCAAAGACTCACTTCTATGGAACTGTGGATCTGGACGCCGTAAAGGCAAAAATGGATTTTGCCACCATCATGGACGAGGTAGTCCAGCAGTTCACAGCCCAGCTCGGTGTGGATGTGACCATCTCGGTCGAAATTGAAGCGCGTAAAAAAGGTGGGTTCGACGAATCATTGCAGCGAACAATCAAGGAAAACTGCAATGTTCTGAAATTCAGCTCTTCGGAATTTGAAGAAGACTAGTCTGCGAAATAGCGTGGTGCTTCCTATGAAGTTAGCACCACGTTTTATGTCGCCAGATTATCAGACAAATTCAACTTTGGCCGCATCAAGCGTCACAATAGAGTACACCCATAGGGGATGGTGTGATGTGACACTTAAAATAGTAACTATTGGGTGTAAAATGAATTTTGTTACAGTAACATTACGATAACCACCCTAATGTGACACAAACACTATGCCCCGTATCGGATATGCACGTGTTAGCAGTGCCAGCCAGGATCTAGATATTCAAATCAGAAAACTGACCGACGCAGGTTGCGAAGTCATTCGATCCGAAACGGTGTCTGGTGCTTCGCGCGATGGGCGCACCGAGCTGGAGACTGTGCTTGAGTTCTTACGCCGTGATGATGAACTCGTCGTTCATCGCCTTGACCGTCTTGGTCGTTCTACCCGTGACGTCCTTAATTTGGTTCATGAGCTGGATGCCCGGGGCGCTTCGTTGCGAATCCTTGAGCCAGACATTACGACGAAAGGTGCAATGGGTCGAATGATGATCACGGCCCTGGGCATGGTCGCGGACATGGAACTGACGTTTATAAAGGAGAGGCAACTTGCTGGCATTGAGGCTGCAAAGCGAAAAGGGATTTATAAGGGCCGTCCAAAAATGATCGACGAAGCCGAAATCTGCAAACGGATGGCGAACGGAAGCACGAAGGCCCAGATTGCCAGGGACATGGGTGTATCACGAATGACGGTTTACCGTGCCTTACAAACGTTGCCGTCCACTAAGGGTGAGTCAGCCTAAGGTTTCCAAATTTTTAATCCATCCAATTACTCTAAACGTTTTCGGGAAACGCCCTGTGCGGATTCGCATGCAGAGTGTTGTAGGGCTGGGGGTTAGATACCCTCGGCCACCCAATTAGCTGCATATTATTGTGAAATATTTGATACACAAGATTCTGTCCATTTTATTGAAAGAAGCTTAATGTAGCTATCAGCAGTATCCGGATTCGAAATAAACTCAGCCTTTTTTGATAAAAAGTCGCTTGCTTGTTTTTTGCTTCCGTATGATTCAAGAAATGTGTAAGCAAATCTAAATTTTTCGTCTACGCTTAATCCCGCTACCTTTTTTAAAGTAGAATTATGGACACTTAGGCATTCTAAAAATTTTTGCTTACCTTCATCTTTTTCTTGCGCCAAGGCTGAAGACCCAGAAAACAAAACAAGAACAGCTATCAAAACATTTACGTTCATATATCAGGAATCCTTCTTGGAACAGCTATCGCATAGCCAAACGGCGACCCGACAGGGGCGTCCGGTGGAGGCCGCAGACCGAAACGAACTTAATTGATTTGTTAGGCATTTTTCTCGCGAAGAAAGTTAGCGATCAGGTGCCATTTTTCTTCGTATTGCTCGTAATTTGGAATGTCTCTAAGATTTACTTTGCCCCAGTTTTCGCTTCGTGGAGCGGACTCCACGATAGCTACCGGAAAGACGAAATAATTCGGCGGCATAACTTCTTTTTTGCCATCCTTCGAACCCCGGTTGAGCAGCACCACAATAACAAAATCGCAGTTGAAATTTTTGATGGGAAACCCACCAGCCCCGGTTCGCCACCTACTTTTTACTTGAACCATCGCGGATCTATTTGACTCAGGATTTGTCGCGACCAAATCATAGCCAGGCATATTTGTATAAGTCTTGTAGGAAGCAATTTTGTGGAGCAAAAGCTGCCCCAGAACCAAAAACTCAGCTCCTTCTGCCTCCAGCCGTGTATCTAGTCTCGCCATTGCCAATCCTAGTTTTGATGCCTAACGCTTAGCTTTGCGGCGTCCGAAGCGCAGCGTAGGTGCGTCCACCAACAGCCACTTGTTAGGCGTAGTGCTCCCTGCGATGGCAGTTCGGACAAAGTGCGGTCGCGTTCTCTACCGTGTCCTCCCCGTTATCTGCGAGTCGCACCTTATGATGAACCTCAAGATACGGAGTACCATCTGAGCGACGATTGAAAGGAGCGGCTTGGTGGCAAAGCTCGCAGATTCCGTTGGCTCGGGACAACACCTCTGCAATAACGTCAGCGTTGCGTATGAACGCGGTAGTAGTCACCGGAACTCGGATCGGTTTAACGGGTGCTGCCTCAAGCCTTTTCTGGCGAGTTACTGTGGTGCCAGAAAGTGAATCTTGAACCTCCTCGGCGAAGCGCTGGTTTAGCTCGTCCAAGTCGCGAACGACGTTAGAGTGAGGGACTACAGTTTGTTTGGAATACTCAACGTCCGGTGCGATGGAGATTTCGCCAAAAAAACCACCCGACGCTCGCTGAACTGCGGTTCGTTGTCGGTGCTCCCAACCATGGACGCTAACATTTTGGGCTGCACTATGGACGTGCTCCATTTGGAATCGACGCGCAGGCCGTGGCGGTTTTCCTCGGGTATTGTCAAACTGTTGGTGCCCCGCGCTAGATAGAGAGTAAGTGTCGCCTTCCGCGTCGACGTCCAGGACCTTGAAAACACCATAAACGCGGTCATGAACGACCACTACTAAAAGGTGAACCGGAGGGTGATCGGGATGTCGATAATCGTATGACGAGCGTATAGGCTGCACGAAGGTGTACTCTTCCAAGGTACCACCCGCATCTAGAAGTTCTTTCACTGCCCTATCGGAGTGTCGGAGCAACATCACGTTTTCCAGCGCGACCTCATGCTCACCCGCGACGAATTCTGCCAATTTCACAAATTTCTCCAACTTAGTGCCTAAAAGTAGCTATACCGAATTCCACGATATTGTAGAAAAGTGCGTTCTCGATAATACCACTTTTCTGTTACGACACGTGGAGGAAAGTCTCATATTTAACAATAGCTTAGTCCAATTATTCCTGCATCGCCATGTAATCGCTTGGCTTCTTGATTCCTTGTTTAGCACCCTAACCGAACCGCTCACATGTTGCTCAGTAGAAAACATCATGCCTAGAAAATAAATATTTGTGCTCAGTTTAACTCCATCGGCTGCGCCAACCGTTGAACAGTAAGCGCCAATAAATCAGCACCTACATTCCTGCTCGCCGATTGCACACACTGACTTCCTCACCCATCCCATGAGAAATCAGCATGACCACAACCGAACGAGCACACGCCTGGCACGTCGCAAAGGCGGCATCGAGGCTGTTGAAGATCCGCACCTGGTCGGTGCCGTGGCGCTTGCGGTTCAGGTCCAGGGTCACCCTTGCCCCGTTGCGCCGGCGAAACTGGCAGCTCCAGACTCCAGGGGCGCAGGCACGATGTCCGCGACCATGAGGTTGCCGGCCTCAAACAACAGGCGTAGCTGGTCGAGTCGCATGATGGGGTTTTTGCTCCTGCAAATCTGGGATTTGAGCGGTAAAGGGTAGCGCAAAATCGGAAAATTGTCGGGGCGTGATCGTCCGGATGCGACAGTCGGTTTACCATAAGACCTGTTGTGCGCAACGGGTTCCTGACCGATCGGTGTCGATAGAGTTTGAGGCGTCGCCTAGAATCCGTCAAAACTCTCCCTGAGAAATCGCTTCCAAGAAAGTAATTAAAGACTGGCGCTGCATCTGGCTCAGCTCACGATTCAAGCAGTCTGCATTCATCCCAAATTCCGGTATGGTTACTGCTTTTCCTGTACATCGAGCAAAGATCAATTCTTCAAAGTAAGACGGAAAGTTGGACAGAACTCTGTCAGCATCAGTTGCTGATATCGTCCACATCTCACGGGAACTAACACCCATCATTTTTTCAATGATCGATTCAGAAACATAAGCGTCTTCCAAAAAATCTCGGACTTCTTTATCCATTCGGCGATGCCATTGCTCAACGTAGAATGGATCCGTCTCCTCATAAAACTCCGGATTATAATAAGGACGATGAAGCCCAATTTCGCCTGCGAAAACGCGATAAACGCTTGAAAGCGCAATCATTGAGCATGCGCTGTAGCATTTATTAAGAACGATAACCTTCCATTTTAATGTGCGGGCTAAGAAGCCTATACTCATTGCCTCCTCAAGGTTCCCACCATTTGATGGACCAAGCAGAAGAGTGGAAATGGGGAGCTGATCTTCGGAGAGGTTAAAAATGAGGTTGGTTAAAGTCTCAGTATCACCTTTTTCAATATCTCCTGAAATTACAAGTAATTTGGAGGTATCAATACCCTTATTGGGCGAAGCCATCCGAATATCAGCAGCAGACAAGAAAGAGGGAATAAGAGAGAAAATAACTATCGATAAGATAAATACGAAAATAAATTTAGTTTTCACTTTAGGTTTTCTCCGGCTGCTTAAAATCTATTATGCTTTAGATTAACCACCGCTAGTCAAAACGAATCAAAAAATTCTCTGAATTTGTTGACGATGATTTGTGCCATTGAGAAATTATATCAATTGCTTTTTGTATATTTTCTGCAGTTTCCTTAACAGCACAAACCCACTCTTCGAGTGGATTAATTAAAGCGAAATCAGAATTACCAATTTCTCCATAGCCTAATCTGCGCGAAGCGTAGACTTTACGAGTTTTAGACATTCGGTCACCATATATCATTTCTCGGATGACTAGCGCGCTATTATTACCGCAATTATTATAAGTCATGGCTGCAATTATAGGATCATATGACGATGACCCTAACCGCTCATAAGCTAATCTCGCTAACTCCTCCACCCCGTGGCCTTTTTTGGTTTGTCCTTTAAAAGTTTCATTACGATTAAATAGGTTAGACTCAATTCCTACATGTTTTAATGATATTTCTAACGATTGATAGAGCATAGTGACAAATATTGGGACAACCGCTGGCTCTGCTTCTAATAGCTTTCCATCACCTTCTATCATCTTTTCGGCCGTTATTGCGTAAGCAAGAGCCGCCTCTTCAAAGTCAAAAATATGTGCATCTTGCTGATTCATGATTAGTCCAAACCGTAAAAAACTGAGTTTTAAAAAATTTGACCAGATTTTGATCTAAAATGAAACTCTTATGATTACATCTATATTTGTGTGCACATTCGGCGACTATATCTTAAAAATCTAGCTATCTTTATTGCTAATACCAAAGGGTGGTGTGTTGATCTGGGTGTACCTCTGGAAAGATGCATTGAATGTAGTTCTGGAAACTTGAAAATGTTCAGCCACCTCTTTTTTCGTAATATCTGGATTGGACAACATGGCTGCTGCTTTTCTGATGTCAGAGTTTGACATGGATGGCTTGCGCCCCCCTTTTCGACCTCTTGCTCTGGCTGCCTGAAGTCCCGCTATCGTTCGTTCACGAATCAGGCTGTGCTCGAACTCGGCCAATGCACCGAAAATATGAAACACGAGCCGGCCACCGGAGCTGATTGTGTCGATAGCTTCTGTCAGAGATTTGAAACTGACCTGGCGATCATTGAGATCCTGGACTATCTCAACCAAGTCCTTGAGGGATCGAGCAAGCCTGTCCAGTTTCCAAACGACCAGGGTATCTCCCGTCTGAAGCGTACGAAGACATTGCGACAGTTCAGGTCGCTCACGCAACTTGCCCGTTATTTTTTCCTGGAAGATTTGTTCGCACCCGGATTTCTCCAAAGCATCCACTTGGAGCTCAGCGTTCTGGTCCTGAGTGCTGACACGTGCATAACCTACGATCATAAAAGGTACCTTTTCTGTTCATAGATTGTTGTACGTGATTGTTGAGCATTAAACAAACAACGAAAAATTGGTCTTTTTGAAACAGCGCTGGGAACGTCCAAAAAACGACCGTATGTTGAACGCCGTGGCGGTCGGATTCTGGCAGATAGCGGTCGGTCAACTTGTTGCATCGACCGGTTGAATCCGCCACCGAAAGCGGAATTACGCTGATTGCCAAAGCGGTCATTTAACGTGGAGTTGAGGTGCCCGCGCGGCTTTTCGCGCAGTGGTAGCCGTGGAGCGCAGTGTCATACGGCACCTTTCAAACTCGCCAACTGCTCAGCGAAAGTATCTTTGGGGCTACTCTAGGCAAGCCTGAAGCATCAACCAGCTACATTTGATCACGTCACTGCGGCTCACTGCTACTTCATGCCATCATGGAGCGCATGGCCCTCCATGGCGTCCTTGCCATGATCGGAGAGTTGAGCGTCGAACCACTTGTGCAATGCTGCCACGAGGCTCACATCCGATGTCGTATAAGTCAATTGGGCCCCGCCTTTTACCTCTTTGTAGTCGATTGCGATCTGCCCTGGCTTAGATGCTTTGAGATCGGCCAGGCCTGGCATGTCTTGCCCGTGGATATGGGACGGTCCGGAGAAGTCACCCTTTATGAATTGATCCCGAATCTCTTGCAGGTGTTGCCTGGTCATCTTGACTTGGCCTGCGTCCGTGGGCTTCTTAACCACGACTTGCTGAATGCCGCCCCTAACGTTTTTGGTGAAGATGTGGGTCGTTGCCGCAAGGCTGAACGGCATCACGTCCTTGCCTCGACCGGCTACTTCGGCTTGGCGCTGCGAATCGGCCATCATCTTCATGTGAGCGCCATGGTCCATTGTCGAGTGATCCATATTTTGGGCATGAAGGCTTCCTGCGAGAGCCGAGATAACGATTGTTGCGATGGCAGTTTTGAGCACGATATTTCTCCAATGTTGATGTTGGGCTGATCCTACGGTTAGATACTCTCCTGCGCATAGGATCCAAATCACATGAAAAAAGTCAGCGAAAGCTTAAATTGGCCGAGCCTCATTGCAACCCAACCGACAGCAGGGCTCATACCCGAGGCCCTACGGGAAGTCGCCAAGAGGGTGGACGCCATCGCTCGCGAAACGCTTTTTCGCATTGGTGATCCGGTTCGTCAGATCTATTTGGTGATCTCAGGCGAAGTCCGCCTGATTCGAATCGACCGTCGCGGCGGGGAAGTCATCCTGCAACGCTCGCGCGGCGGCTTCATCGCGGAAGCGAGCCTCGACAGCCGTTCCTACCACTGCGACGCCATCGCAGCCGAATCCACCACGATGCTCATGTTCACCGCTTCGGTTTTTCGGCAGGCCTTGGAAGATGACTTTGCTTTTTGCCGGGCCTGGCAAACGCAGTTAGCCAAGGAGGTGCGCAAGCTGAGAGCCCAATGCGAAAGGATGGCCCTTAACAGCGCAGCCGACCGCGTCAATCACTACATCGAGTCCGAGGGGTCTGTTGGCGTCGTCACCTTGAATCAGTCCCGCAAGTCGTGGGCTGCAGAACTCGGCCTTACCCACGAAGCCCTCTACCGAACTTTGAAGCGTATGCAAGATGACGGCGTTCTTGAGGTCGCGGGGAATCGTCTGTCTACAAGGGTTTGAACCCTCGCTCTGCGGACAAGCATTCCTTTGCCAAACTCCACCGCGCTGAACTCACCCGCGCCGGACTTCATAGCGATGCTAGTGTTGGCGCCCATAAAACGCTAGTCATATTTTGAGGCGCGGTGTCGCCTATTGTAAACACCGGTCTAAAAGCGCTGCTATTTGCCGAATATCCACACAGTCAGATTTTTCCTCAGATCGAAAATCCATAAAACATTGCACAATTCAGGCGGGTCATTCACGAGATTGGAAATAGATAAGCCAAGCAATATCGTTTTACTCGGGCTATAAAGATGTTGTCGGTGAGAAAGGTATGACGCCAAGAATGATTTGACAGTCCTAACTGACGCCATACCCCTCAAAATCGTGCAGGCGCACGACCCAATGATTGTTACACACTTTGGGATCAAATCCAGCCCTCATCGACCTTTAGCTGTCGATGCAAACTTCAAGTCGCCTATATCACTGCCTCCTTTGCCATGCACAAGTCATTATTTGTTCTCGTTGTGATCGCGGTCATCGTTATTGCACGGATGGGTGTTCTGAAAAAGCCCGTCGAGTATCCCTTGCTCGTGCCTCAAAAAAGTATCAAGAAAGTCGCGTTGGGTGCTTCAAAAATGCCGAGCGTCAACAGCGATTTCGTCAACAAAAAAAGCACAAAGTAACGCATCAGTCTTCCCAGATAATCACCCGTAATGATGTACTCAATGCGCAACGAAAAAGTCGTAAAAGGGTGATCCCGCCGCTAAAAAACAGCACCTTTATGGTCTGCCATCATTGTGGTGAGGTCTGTAGTCCCTTTTTACGACATGATTTTTTACGCGGGACGATCTTTAAAGAAGGACTGAGGTGTTAAACCATCTTACGGCAGCATTTAGATCCGACGCTTAGTGAATAAGGCAGGATTAATGACCATAAATAAAGACATGGAAGCAAAGATATTGCGCTATCACTTTGTGGAGAAATGGCGCACCGGCACCATTGCCACGCAATTAGGTATTCACCATAGCGTGGTTGACAGAGTGCTGTCCCAAGCGGGCTTGCCTAAAGTAGAACGCACTGAACGCACGTCTATTCTGACGCCCTATTTGCCCTTCATCATTCAAACCTTGGAGACTTACCCCACACTCACCGCCGTGCGCTTGTATGAAATGGCGAAGCAGCGCGGTTATCCTGGCGGGCCCAGTCAGTTTCGCCACCGTATTAGCGAGCTTAGGCCCCGTAAGCAGCCCGAAGCGTATTTACGCTTAAAGAGCTTACCCGGGGAGCAAGCACAGGTCGATTGGGGGCACTTCGGGCACATACAAATCGGCCAGGCAAAGCGCGCATTAATGGCGTATGTGATGGTGTTGAGTTGGTCAAGGCAGATATTTTTACAGTTTTATGTCAATCAGCAAACAGCCAGTTTTTTACGCGGGCAAGTGGCGGCGTTCGAGGCATTTAACGGCGTGCCCAAGGTCTGCCTTTTTGACAACATGAAAACGGCGGTGCTTGAGCGCAATGGCAGCGCTATTCGATTCCACCCTGCGCTGCTCGATTTATCCAGCCACTATCACTTCGAGCCTCGGGCCGCTGCGCCGGCCAGAGGCAATGAGAAGGGGCGAGTGGAAAGAGCCATTCGCTATATCCGCGATAACTTTTTTGCCGGTCGTCATTACTCATCGCTTGAAGATTTAAATGCGCAAGCGGATGAGTGGTGTAAAGGCACAAGCGCAGAGAGGCGCTGCCCTGAAGACCCTCAACTCAGCGTAGGAGAGGCCTTCTTGCAAGAGCAACCTGGCTTATTGGCACTGCCAGACAACCCCTTCGATACGCGTGAGCATGTGGTGGTGCGCGCACAAAAAACACCTTACGTCCGGTTTGATAGCAATGATTACTCGGTGCCTCATCAGCACGTCCAAACATCCTTAACCGTGAACGCCTGCCTAAAAGAGGTGCGTATTATTAGTGGCACGAATGTTATCGCGACTCATTTACGCAGTTTTAGCAAAGGCGAACAAATAGAAAACGAAGCGCACGTGAACGCTTTATGGCTGATGAAAACGAACGCCAAACAACATCGCGCACAAGATAGGCTGTGCCAAATATCCTCCCATGCACAGCCGTTACTGCAGCACATCATTGACCGAGGCCATGCGCTGAAAGGCGCCGTGAATCGCTTAAACCAATTACTGGATGATTATGGCGCCACTGAATTGCATCAGGCCATGGGCGAAGCCATCGAGAAAAACGCACCTTATGTAGAAGGCTGCGTAAACCGCTGAAGGTTGCCACCCATTCCACCTGAAGCCTGCCACCCGGACCGGCGCAAGGCTGCCACCCATCGGAGCGTAGCGACGCGGGGGTTTCATTGTTACTCCGAAGCCGTGGTGCCCGTCAACTTTGCTTGTCGTTTTCGCATGGATTCACCCCTGAGATTGATCTTGTAGGCGTTGTGAACCAGCCGATCCAGAATGGCATCCGCCAGAGTGGCGTCACCGATGACGTCATGCCATTCCTCGATAGGGAGTTGGCTGGTGGCGATGGTGGAACGACGGCCGTAACGGTCTTCCAGCACTTCCAGTAAGTCCCTCCGGTTCTCTGCGCTCAGTTTCATGAGCCCCCAATCGTCCAGGATCAGTACATCGACTTTGGCGAGATTTGCTAGCAGTTTGGGGTATTGGCCGTCTCCTTTGGCGATGGTCAGTTCTCGTAGCAGCCGGGTCAGGCGAACGTACTGTGCGGTGTAGCCTTCCCGGCAGGCTTTGTGCGCCAAGGCACAGGCCAGCCAGGTTTTGCCAACGCCGGTGGGGCCGGTGATGAGCACATTCAGGTGTTCCTTCACCCATTGGCAGCTTGCCAGGGATTGGATCAGTCCTTTATCCAGCCCCCGTGAGTTCCGGTAATCCAGGTCTTCGAGAACGGCGGTGTGTCGCAGTCCAGCCCGGCGCAGCCGGCTGGTCAGGCGTCGGTTATCTCGTTCGGTCATCTCCCGATCGACCAGCAGTCCAAGGCGTTCCTCGAAGCTCAGTTCCGTGATGTCAGGCGTGGCCGACTGATCAGCCAGTGCGGCGGCCATGCCGGTCAATTTGAGGGCATGGAGTTTGTCCAGAGTCGGATGTTTCAGCATGTCAGGTTTCCTCAGTGGTAGTAGGCCGGGCCGCGGATGTTGTCGTGGGTATCGGGTAAGGCCAGCTCTTGCTGTTCTTCCAGGGGCTGCTGGTCTAGGCGATGCTTGAGGATGGATTCAATGCTTTTGTAACGGCAACTACCCAGCATCAGGGCCCGCCGGCAGGCGGCTTCCAGTCGTGCCTCGCCGTAGCTCTTGCCCAGCCGGAGAATGCCTAGGCAGGAGCGGTAAGCCTGTTGCGGGTGTTTGCGGGCACCCAGGGCGGTACGGATAAGTTTTTCTGTGGCGGGTCCGGTCTTGGCCGCCCAGGCAATCAGCCGTTCCGGCGACCACTCACCCGCCTGCCGATGGGATTCGGGCATATGGGCGGCGATGGTGGTATGCCGCCCCTTCTGGTCAGAGCGACGGTGGCTGGCGATCCGGTTGCCCCGGTAAAAACACTCGATGATGTTGTGGGTGATTCGGACCTCCACCTCCTTCTTGATCAGGGTGTAGGGTACCGAGTAGTAATGCCCGTCAACGGCTATGTGGTAGTCGATGTTCACCCGAGCCTTCTTCCACTCTGCGTAGACATACGGCTCTGCCGGTAGCGGCTGTAGAGCGGGCTTGTCCAGTTGTTCGAAGTGGTCACGCCGGCAGCCGGGTAACTTCCGGAAGGGGCGGTTGTTGAGTTTCTCCAGCAGCTCACGGAGGGTTGCATTGAGCTGCCCGAGCGAGAAGTGCTGACGGTGGCGCAGCGCCGCCAGGATCCAGCGTTCGACGATCAGCACACCGCCTTCCACCTTGGCTTTATCACGTGGCTTTCGGACCCTCGTAGGGACTACGGCCACGCCGTAATGGGCGGCCATGTCCTGGTAGGTTGGGTTGAGGTCTGGTTCGTAGCGGTGAGCTTTGGTCACACCGGATTTTAGGTTATCGGGGATTACCAGTTCAGGCACTCCCATGAGGAATTCGAAGACCCGGATGTGGGAGCCAATCCAGTCCGGCAGCTTCTGGCTCCAGGTGGCTTCGGCGTAGGTGTAATTGGAAGCGCCCATAACCGCCACAAAGATCTGCGCCCCGTGGATCTCTCCGGTGGTGCGGTCAATGACGGGCACGGTCTGGCCGGCGTAGTCCACGAACAGCTTCTCACCCGCTCGATGATCCTGACGCATCACCAAGTCCAGCTTGCCCTGCCAGGCCCGGTAGTGTTCGCAGAACCAGCTGTACTGATACCCCTCTGGGTTTGCCTGCCGGTACTCCTGCCAGAGCAGGAACAGAGTGACGTATTTACCCTTCAGTTCCTCGTGGATCTGATGCCAGTCCGGTAGGCCCCGGACCTCGGCCGGCAGGTCTGGAGGGGGCGGGAACAACAGCTGCTCCAAGTGAGCCTCACCCAGATCCTCCGGCAATGGCCAGTTCAGACCGGC
This sequence comes from Marinobacter sp. LV10R520-4, assembly GCF_002563815.1. NCBI lineage: Bacteria > Pseudomonadati > Pseudomonadota > Gammaproteobacteria > Pseudomonadales > Marinobacteraceae > Marinobacter > Marinobacter sp. LV10R520-4. Next base: position 4,051,155 of record NZ_PDJM01000001.1, read on the forward strand.
TTCGGCCAAACGCCGAAGATACTCGCTTACCGTGGGGCGGCTGACGCCGCAGGCCGCCGCAATCTGTCGATTACTTAGCCCTCGCTCCCATTTGAGGCGAAGGACTTCTTTGATCTTACGCATGGATAACCTCTTTGCTGGCATCTGATCTTCTCCGGATGAAAAGACTCAGAGTACCGTTAAGTTATCCCGCGTCGGGCGGTTTCGATGGGGTAAGTCAGGCAACCTGCCGGGGTGGCAGCTTTGCCGTGGAATCAGTGGCAGCTTTCGCGTGGAATGGGTGGCAGGCTTCGTCTGGAATCAGTGGCAACCTTGGTCTGGAATACGCAGAAGGCGTCGCACAGATCCTAGAATACCGCAGAGAAAGGCGTCAACAACCGCCACCCATTGCGGTGAGCGTGCCCAATAAAGTGAAGCAATACTGCGTCAAACCCGCCAACCTGACTCATTATGACGCGCTGAGCACGGTAGAAATGCAAGGAGATGATGACGATGAATGAACATGAGACCCTTAAAGCCCAGGCATCTGCCCTTAAACTGCATGGCTTGCTCAGCCACTGGAATGAATTAACGCCCGAGCAAACACCCTGGCTGGCAGAACTATTAGCGTGGGAAATAAGCGAGCGTAAACAGCGCTCACTTGAGCGCAGATTAAGCAGTGCCAAACTCGGTCGGTTTAAATCATTAACCGAATTCGACTGGCAATGGCCAGCAAAAATAGACCAACAAGCAGTGCACCGTGTCATGCAGCTCGACTTCATTCAGGACCCAAGCAACATCATCCTCATTGGCAGTAACGGTGTGGGCAAATCGACCATCGCGCAGAACGTAGGCTATCAGGCGGTTATGCAAGGACACACCGTTCTATTCACTTCTGCCGCCAACATGCTTAACGATTTAGCGGCGCAAGATGGTGATAACGCACTTCGACGACGATTAGCTCATTACAGCAAGACGACGTTACTCATCATCGATGAAGTGGGCTACCTGTCCTACAGCAATCGCCATGCCGACTTACTGTTTGAAATCATCAACCGCCGTTATGAGAAAAACGCGACCCTCATCACAACGAATCGGCCGTTTAGCGAATGGAATGACGTGTTCCCGAATGCAGCCTGCGTGGTATCGCTAGTCGACCGCTTGGTGCATCACAGCGAAGTGATTGCGATTGAAGGAGACTCTTATCGCATGAAAGAAGCACAAGAGCAGGCATTAGCACGGGGAAAAGTTAAAAGAGGAAAGACAAAATGAAAGTGCTGAAAATTACCACCCATTGGACAACAGAAGAAGCGGCATGTGTTCACGAAGCGCTCGACACGTTACAAACCGCTATCTGGGAAAGTTACGGCAAAGATATTACCGGAATGTACAGACATATTGCCAACGAACAAAAGGAAAAAAGCGAGCAGTCTAATGCCGGCATGGACTTCTAAGGACTAAGGCATCCAACTCAACGGCTATTGAAAAATGGCAATAAACGTCGTTTTATCGCCATTTTTAAACTGCGGCAAATAACAGCGGATCTTCACCGGCGCTAACACGGGCAGTTGATCGCGCAGGGCATCAATCTCAACTTCCAGCTCGGCTTCGTCAAACAGATGAATCTGGTGTGCGGACTTTTCACTGCTGGCGCCGAACTGCTGAATCCGTTTCCAACGCAGCAGTTCTTCGAGAATCTGAATGGTGTGATCGCGTTGTTTGACCGCTTGGGCGCCTTGCGCAAGAGCGTGATCGCGCTGTTGGATTTCAGCGCTCTTGGCCGCCAGTTCCTGCTGAAGACCTTCGACAACCGACAGCAATTCGGCGGCCGAAAGGCCGCTGATATCGGGTGTTTTTGAAGGTGATTCAGGCTTTAATCTCATGAACAAAGTATAGCAAAAACAACGCTCTAAAGCACGAAAAAAGGGCTAATTAACAGACTCATAATGCAGAATTTTGTGCCCTTTTAACAAGGCAATGCCGTAGCCGTCCAGCAACCAGTTGATCTGCTCGCCCGTCAGTGGCATCAGCTCATCCGAGGCCTTAGGCCACTTGAACTTCTCCTCCGCCAACGCCTTATAATAGAGCACAAAACCGTTGTCTTCCCACATCAGGCACTTGATCTTGTTTCGATGCCGGTTGGTGAAGGCGTAAAGCGCTCCGGTAAACGGATTGTGGCCCAGTTCCTGTTCAACCAAGACTGCCAGGCCCTGGGCCTGCTTACGGAAATCAACGGGCGCTCGGTACAGATAAATCTCTGGCAACGACAAGGACGGGCGTAAATATCGGTGGCGCATCACAGCTGTCTCAGAACAGCGCCGAGCAACTCGATGTTGCCGGTGTGCAGCCCGGTGATGGAGACACCACCGGGCAGTGTCACGGTCAGGCCATCGGCTCCGCCGATGGTAGCGCCAGGAACAGAAACGACCCGAGCGAACCCGGTGACCGTTTGCGCCTGCTCCAGAGAGTCTTCAGTCGGGGCCAGCTTCCGGCGCCAGTAAACGAATTGATGATAAACCAATGACTGCTGCTTGCAGTAAGCGCTGCCGGACACGCCGGAGACTTCCCAGTCAGTAATATGCTGCTGCCAGACGTGTGCTCGTTCGGTTGGGGTCATGCTGATTCCTCATGGAATGGGTGAGGAAGTCAGTGTGTGCAATCGGCGAGCCGAAATGTAGGTGCTGATTTATTGGCGCTTACTGATCCGTAATCCACGCCGCAATGCACTTCAGCGCCGGGCCTTCCATCCCGTCGATGATCATCCCCGACCAAAATGCGAGCTGCTCGTGAAAGCCCGTGACCCTACCATCCTCAGTTAGGTGCCCGGGCAGACCCGCGTACAATCCCTGATCAACAATGTGCCCCCGATACCGGTTTACCAGACCCTGAGGAACCTGCGCCCAAGACAAAGCGTTCGCCGCATTCGGTGCTTCCAGGTACGTCCGGAACGTGGCCAGCTCCGCCAGGCCCAGAAGTAGACCAGCGCCCTGAGTGTCCCAGATCGACTTACCGCCAATACGACGGTACTTGTAGCCGCCGACCCGGAGCATGGCCTCGATGTTATCCAGGAGCCGGTTCGTCCGGGCCAGAATCCCTATCGTCTGACCCTGACGCTCTGCCCGTATTTCCTTGATCCAGATGTCCAGAGCCTCAAACTCATTCTCGGGCTCATCGTAACGACCGTGCTTAACAATCCCTCCAGGCGCCGACATCGATCGAATGTCCTTACGAATTCGCGCCAGGTTGTGACCGATCACCTTGCCGGCAACATCCACAATCTCGGGCGCACACCGGTAGCACTCATCGAGAAAGAAATCCTCTGCGCTCGTCTGCGACGCGAACTCCTGCATACCCTCATTCCCCATTGCGCTGCGAAACCCGTAGATCGATTGATCGTCATCACCCACTACCGTCACTTTGATCCCGCGATCCCAGTGAGCCTTGAGCCACGCCAGCTGAACCGGCGCCGTGTCCTGAAACTCATCAACCAATAAGTGCGTCACCGGCAACGGCTCGATCTCACCCGACTGAAGCTTCAGCACAACCTGCCGCGCCACTTCCGCAAAATCTATCAAGCCGTCTTCAGCCATCAGCGACTGGTAAGTATCAAACAGCTCTACGCATTCCGCAGCACCCTCCTCCGGGTGTAACCGGTTATTCAGTTCGTCTATTACTGACCCCGCCGTTTCCTCGTCGAAGTCAGAACCTGTGCTGGCAATCGAACGACTGATCAGTATCTGGCGCTCAAAAAACTTCGGCGGCCGACGGCCATTCAGAAAAGGGAGGAATTGCTGTCGCGCATAGGCGTCGAACGTCGACACCCGGACGCGACTCATATCTACATTCCCTCCCAGCCGCTCTCGCATTTCCTGAGCCGCCGGGTTCGCAAACGTCACCAGCCCTACAACCGAACCCCTCTGTTCAAGTAGGAACCCTGTCCGAGCCACCAGCAGCGTTGTCTTCCCAGAGCCAGGCCCGGCGATCACACGAACGTAATCGCCACCCGTCCGAGCCCTGTCTTGTTGTTTACTCAAGCCCATCTTGCGCTCCTACTCACTTCTTGCCGGGGGCTATCAGGCCGAAAAACTCATCCGGCTTTGACTCATCTGGTGTCTCGGACTCTTCAGAGCTGAACTCTCCGGACTGAAACTCTTCGCGGTCGGGTTCCGACTCCAGATCAAATTCGGGGGTAGCGCTCAGATCCGAATCCGAAGAAATCGCTTCCGGCTCGGCCTGGCTATCCTCAGGCGCATCAAACATCTTCGGGCTGGCAGAGTGATGATCTTCTTCGCCCGACTCAGGTAACTCCCCGTAATCGCTATCCGAAACATCTTCTGGCTCCTCCGGCATATCGGCGGAGCGCGACGCTACGAATGACTCTGCATAATCATCCGGGTCCGGGTCAGATTCGCTCGCACCAACTGCACCACTCTTTAGCGCCGCACTCAGCAAAGAGGCGTTCCGCCGAGTCTCACTGCGAAGCCCTTGAATCGCCGCAAGCATCTCCTTCTGGACCGCGACACTCTCCGTCACGGACTCACTGAAGGCAGCCAGTATCTGGTGGTCAGCCGACGACCCAGCACCCAACAATTGACTGGCCTGAACTTCCGACTGCGCTTTCGCTTCCCTGTCGCCGCCCTGCTTTTTCTTCACCAGGTTATCCGCTTCTTTCGCCAAGGCTTCAGGGTTTGGAATGTCCTTGAGTAGAACATCGACGCCGCCAGAACCAGCGGTGTAGTACAGATCATCCCCGTACCCGAAGATCCGACCCATGATTCCGATCTCGACGCTGACGCGACGAATATGGATCAGCTTGGTTACCCGGGTGTCCTTCTTGATTAGGCCGTAAACCTCGGTCACCTCTTCATCGGTCAGCGTGTATCGGTTAGCCAGCAAGTCGTAGCCGATTTTGTAGACGCATGAGTACAGGGCAGCCAGTATCCCCGAGCACTGCAATATGAGCTTGACCGGAATCCCCTCCAGCACTTCAGGGCCCACCTCCGCTTCAAGCCAGCCAATGATCATCCCAGGCATGAAAATCATCACCAGCCCGACCGCCAGAATGATCCACTCTTTCCAGAATGCCGCTTAAGCCTGCCTTATGGTTTTACCTGCTCGACTTTGACTGCTCATGCCACTTCCCCTCCAAGCACTTCTTGGTTGCCAGATTCTTTCCGCGGTTGACCAAGACGTTTGGCCGCCTTCTTATTGACCTCTTTCGCATAGGTGATGATCTTCCGAACGCTCGCGTATTCGGCGCGAATCTCGGCCAGCTTCTCTTCCGTCTCCAGCACCTGGTCGATCTCCCAATCTTTTGCGCGAACGGTCAGGCTGTGAGCGCGGTACTTGTTGCCTCGCCCTTTTGTGATGTGAATCGATTTGGGCCGAGAAGACACGGCTCCCGCATGCTTCACAAACCGGAAATGTGTCCACGAAATCTCTAGGCCGCCTTTCCGAGCCCTTACCCATACGTTCAGGCGCCCCTTCTCCCGCGGAGGTCGCCCTGCGTTTTCCCTGTAGTGAAACCGCCAATGTTCATTAGCAACTTCCTGAGCATCACCTGCTAATTCCTTGATACGCTCTTCACACTCAATAATCATCGAATCGAATTTTGTCATTTCCCAACCTTTCTGCCGTTCCGGGAACACTGAGCAATTCCCTCATCAAACATCTTTTAAGCCAAAAACGGCGATGTTAGATGCGGGAGCCAAACCTATGACCCGCATCAGATGCGGGGGGTGCTTAGTTTTCCCGCATCAAACATCTGCCGTGAGATGTTTGATGCGGGAATTACGGACAACTCCCTATTCAGATAAGGCAACCGTCCAAGTAGCGCCACCAACCTTCTATTTCAGAGCCTTCTCCTGACCTGTTCCCGCATCTTGATGAGGGAATCTTTTGCTTTTCCCACATCAAACATCTACTTACTTGATGTTTGATGTGGGAATTGTTCGTCTCTCCCTCATCTTGATGCGGCATGGGTGCTTTTAATGCCTACGTATAAGTCTACCGGCCTTACCAATCGCCACTTACATAACGCCCTTGTTTTTTGGCCGTCGTTTTGCGCTTGCAGTTGAGAGAGCGAGGTTAATCTACTTGTGGGCGGGTTCTCTTTGTGAACCTGTGGGTACACCGTAGGCGGACTCCGAAGGGTCATCTAGCCTGGCATGTGTACCGCTAGTGAACCCACGGGTACACACGGGCCGAAACGGGGCGCGTCGGTAAGCTCACCTGTGTACCGTCAGTGAACCTGTGGGTACATAGGTGCAGCTGAAGAGCTTTCTGGGTCAGAGCTTCGTGTACCGCCAGTGAACCGTAAGCGCCCTTAAACCGACCCACTTGCCCTCAGTCGAACTGCGGCACTTTTTTTGAGACTCGCTCTAGTTTGACGTTCCATGGCAGCAGTGCTTCCAGCTTCTCCAACGTGTCAGCGTCGGCAATGCGCTCCAGAACATGCTGGATATAAACCGACGGTTCCAGTTTGTTCGCTTTAGCGGTTTCGACTAGGGAATAACACGTGGCACTGGCACGGGCGCCCTGGGAGGTATCTGCAAAAAGCCATGCTTTTCGGTTATGCAAAGCTTTGCATAACCGAAATTATCCTCACCCTATAATTATGCAAGGTTTGTTGGGCTATTCCGGCGAAGGCCAGTGGCGACGAAGCTTTTAGCTGTGTTGTAGCTATCGAGCTTTGCATAAAAACAGTGTTTCCTGTGGGCTCGTCCCTAACCGCAGGAGCACACACCATGCCCGCCGATAAAACCCTCACAAACCTTGTTCGCTACAACTGGCTGATTGATAGTCCGCTCGAGAGCGTCGTTTCATCCTACATTAAGGCGCTGCGAGGCCAGCGCTACGCTGATCGCACTATCAGAATCTATTTGGGCTGCCTTGCCCATTTTGGTTTCTGGCTTAAAGCTGAAGAGCTCGAGTTGACGCACGTCGATTCATCCCTTATTAAACGGTTCTTGCGCGAACACCTCCCGGCGTGCACCTGTCCCGTACCCTGCTACGATTCTGTAGGCTGCTCCGGAGCGGCGCTTCGGCATCTGCTCAAAATACTGATGCGTTCACAGCCATCGCCAACGATGGCGAAGGATCCAGTGACGATCGAGCTCACTCGGTTCGCCGAGTACTTAACGGATACTTGCGGGCTATCATCAGCCACCCGTGACAGACGAGCTCAACACGTTGGGGCGTTCCTCTACGACGTAGGCGTTACTGATACCGTGAGCGTCTTGTCGCTGTCGGCGACCGACATAGATGCTTACTTTTCGACGCTGGCGTCGCGCCTACGGCCGGCATCGCTGCGTATCGTGTGCAACAGTCTGCGTAGCTACTTTCGTTACCGTGCCGTGCGCGGTGACGAGACCGACGGGCTAGCGGCAGCGCTTCCACGAATCGCAGACTGGCGCCGGGCCACGTTGCCCAAGGTATTGTCGGACGCCGAACTAACGGCCTTTCTGGATGCCTTCGATCGCACGGACCCCGTTGGCCTGCGTGACTATGCCATCGCGCGCTGCTTGCTTGATCTGGGTTTACGCGGTCACGAAGTAACCTACCTCACGCTGGAGTCGATCGACTGGCGCAGGGCAATACTGACCATCAGCGGTACCAAAAGTAAACGCATTCAACAGCTTCCCCTGCCTGCGTCCACGGGAGAGGCGGTAGCGCAGTATCTGCGACAGGGACGCCCGCAGACGACGAGCCGCAGACTATTCGTCCGGCACCGGGCACCGCTAGACACGCCACTGAGCGTTCCGGCCATTCGCAATTCAATGAACCGCGCCTTTGTTCGTTGCGGTTTGCGCGATCAGTTCTGCAACACACACGTGCTGCGGCGAACGATGGCAACGCAGCTACAGCGCGCTGGGGTCTCAGTCAAAGAGATCGCCGACGTATTGCGTCACAAGAGTCTTGACACTGCCTACAGCTACGCCCGCGTTGACGTGGAGCAATTGCGCGCGATGGCACTGCCGTGGCCCGGGAGCCCGTCATGAGCGCCCGGTTGTCTTGGATGGCGCGGGTCGAAGCGTACCTGGCGTATCGTCGTCGTAACGGATTCGAGCTAACCATCGACGCAACGCAGCTTCAGTCATTTGCCCGTTTCGCGGATGAGGTCTCTCCTGAAGGGCATCTGACGGTGCCGCTCGCTGTCGCATGGGCACAGACTTCGCAGCTTAAGGCGTCGTTTACCTGGGCGCGCCGCATCGGGATTCTTCGCGGTTTCGCCCGCTTTTGCCAGCGCGAGGATCCGGCGACGGAGGTTCCACCGCGAAGTCTCTTTGGTTCGGCCCACCGGCGTCTCGTCCCACACATCTACACAGAAGCCGAACTGTGCACACTGCTTGAAGCCACGCATGGCTTGGCGCCCACCGAGGGATTGCGTCCAGCAACTTGCCGCTGTGTTTTTGGCTTGCTCGCCGCGACCGGGCTACGCATCGCCGAAGCACTGACCCTGACCGCGGCTGACGTCGACATGGACAGTGGCGTTTTGCATATCCGCGAAGCCAAGTTCCATCAGCAGCGTCTTGTACCGCTGCATCCGAGCGTTACCGACTCGTTGCGCGCCTATGCACGACAGCGAGATAGGCTCGTGCCACGGCCATGTTGTGACAAGTTCTTCCTGCGTGATGATGGCAGCGGCGTAAATCAGCCCAGTATGCTGTATGCCTTACAGAGGCTGTGTCAGCAACTGGACTGGCAAACGCGCGGTGACTATCAGCGTCACCGCCTGCATGACATCCGGCACACCTTCATCGTGAGAAGCATGCTGCGCCTCTACGAAGAGGGCGTAGATATTGATCGTGCCATTCTGGCGCTATCAACCTACGTCGGGCACGCCAAGGTGAGCGACACCTACTGGTATGTCACCGGCATTCCCGAACTGATGGCGATCGCCGCCGAACGCTTTCACCTCTATACGCAAGGAGAGACGTCATGAACCCCTTGCTCACCGCTCCCACCGAATTCGGCGCGTTGCTCCAGCGCTTCTTCGCCGAGCGCTTGATCCAGCAACAGAACGTCAGCCCGCGAACAGTCGCTGCCTATCGCGATACCTTCAAGCTCTTGCTGAACTATGCGGGACGCGCAACGGGCAAGCCACCTGCCATGCTGGCACTGTGCGATATCGACGCAACCCTGGTGCTGGATTTCCTCACGCATCTCGAGACCGAACGACACAACACGGTACGCACGCGCAATGCAAGATTGGCGGCGGTTCGTGCCTTTGCCCACTACGTCGCCTCACAAGCGCCGCCAGCTCTGCATCTTGCACAACAGATTCTCGCGATACCGATGAAACGCTTCGAACGACCCATGCTTGAGTTTCTGTCTCGCGACGAGGTTCGCGCGCTGCTTGCAGCCCCGGGTATAACGACCTGGTGCGGGCGCCGCGACACCGCCATGCTCACGGTGCTTTACAACACCGGCGCTCGGGTTTCCGAACTGATCGGCATCCGGGTGGCCGATATCACGTTGGCGGCAACTGCCTCGGTACGCCTGCATGGCAAGGGCCGAAAACAACGAACCGTGCCTCTATGGAAGGAAACGGCGAAGGAAATTCGGCAGTGGCTGAAATACGCCGACTTGCATGTCGAGCAACCCCTCATTCCAAACCGCAGCGGATTGCCAATGACGCGCACCAATGTGGCCGAACGACTGAACCTGGCCGTCAGCACCGCGACAAAGATGTGTCCACAGTTAGCAGGCCGCAGGATCTCGCCGCATACCTGGCGCCATACGACGGCCATGCACCTGTTGCAGGCGGGCGTCGATCTGACCGTGATCGCGTTGTGGCTCGGTCACGAAAGCCCCGTCACCACTCACGGCTATGTCGAAGCGGACATGGGCATGAAGGAGCGGGCCCTTGCCGCCATCACCCCACCTGCGACCCAGCACAAGCGCTACCGCCCGACGGACGCACTCCTCCAGTTCCTGGAAAGTCTCTAAAACTATGCAAGCCTCCGCTCGCGCTCCGCCCCTGAAAACACCGCTTGTGTTCCGACGAACCTTGCATAATTATAGGGTGAGGATAATTTCGGCCAACTGCAAATGGACGGATGGCGTTTTCGGCCAGCACGTTGCTGATCTGTAGGTCGCCCCGTTCGCAGTAACCCACCAAGGTGGGCCACTGGTTCAACGTATAATCCATCGCGGTGCGTGTCAGGGTGCCCTTTGCGACTTTGCCAGCGTTGGCCTCCAGCCAGGTCTTCAGTGTTTTCAGTCTGGGTACACTCAGTTCCTGACGAATGCGGTAACGCTCGGCCACACTCAACGCTTTGATCTTGCGTTCGATAGCGTAAAGCTTGTTGATGTGGCTCAGAGCCACATCGGCTTTGGACACGTTCGTGGGTTTGCCTTTACCTTGAGGCTTGGCCGCTTTGGTGGCCTCCACGAACTTACGTCGGGCGTGATCCCAACAGCCGATCCGGGTGATGCCGTTATTCCGACACACCTTGCCGTAACCTGAGTAGCCATCGGCTTGCAGGATGCCCTTAAAGTCGTCAAGCAGACGCACCGGCACTTTGCCCGCCCGTGAGGGGTCGTATTCAAACAGAACCGACGGTTGCCCTGGCGGGCCACCGCGGGTGAGCCACATCCATTTATCAGACTGCGCCGTTTTACCGTTTTCTTTTAAAACGACCATTCGGGATTCGTCGGCTTGCAAATAATCACCGCTGTTCTGCACTTCGCGCATCAGGTTGATCAGCGGTTTGAACACGTCATCCAGACGGATAACCCAGTGTGCCATGCTGGTGCGGCTGATCTCATGCCCCAGGCGTTTGAGCATGTGTTCCAGACGATACAGAGGCAGGCCATCGGCGTATTTCGAGGTAATGATGTACGCCAGCAACGAGGTGGTGGCCGTGCACTTGCCCAGCGGATGAACCGGGCGGGCAGCTGCCATGATGCGCTCTTCGCCGTCTTGTTCGAACACGGCTTTTTCCTGCCAGTATTCCAGAACTTTCAACTGCGCGGGAATGAACTGAAGCTCTTCTTTGACCTTGGTAAAAAAGGTCTTGCTGGCGCCGACCTTTTCTTCGTCGCTGAGGGTCAGTTCGATGCGCTCGCGCAGCAGTGTCTCCGAGAAGCCACGCTGCCGACGTTTACGGGAGGCCGGCGGTGCACCTTCCTCTTTGACATCGTCGGGCAGTTGATCGCGCAGGGCATCAATCTCAACTTCCAGCTCGGCTTCGTCAAACAGATGAATCTGGTGTGCGGACTTTTCACTGCTGGCGCCGAACTGCTGAATCCGTTTCCAACGCAGCAGTTCTTCGAGAATCTGAATGGTGTGATCGCGTTGTTTGACCGCTTGGGCGCCTTGCGCAAGAGCGTGATCGCGCTGTTGGATTTCAGCGCTCTTGGCCGCCAGTTCCTGCTGAAGACCTTCGACAACCGACAGCAATTCGGCGGCCGAAAGGCCGCTGATATCGGGTGTTTTTGAAGGTGATTCAGGCTTTAATCTCATGAACAAAGTATAGCAAAAACAACGCTCTAAAGCACGAAAAAAGGGCTAATTAACAGCCTCATAATGCAGAATTTTGTGCCCTTTTAACAAGGCAATGTCGTAGCCGTCCAGCAACCAGTTGATTTGCTCGCCCGTCAGTGACATCAGCTCATCCGAGGCCTTGGGCCATTTGAATTTCTCCTCGGCCAGCGCCTTGTAATAGAGCACAAAACCGTTGTCTTCCCACATCAGGCATTTGATCTTGTTCCGATGCTTGTTGGTGAAGGCGTAGAGCGCACCGGTAAACGGATTGTGGCCCAGCTCCTGTTCAACCAATACTGCCAGGCCCTGGGCCTGCTTACGGAAATCAACGGGCGCTCGGTACAGATAAATCTCTGGCAACGACAAGGACGGGCGTAAATATCGGTGGCGCATCACAGCTGTCTCAGAACAGCGCCGAGCAACTCGATGTTGCCGGTGTGCAGCCCGGTGATGGAGACACCACCGGGCAGTGTCACGGTCAGGCCATCGGCTCCGCCGATGGTAGCGCCAGGAACAGAAACGACCCGAGCGAACCCGGTGACCGTTTGCGCCTGCTCCAGAGAGTCTTCAGTCGGGGCCAGCTTCCGGCGCCAGTAAACGAATTGATGATAAACCAATGACTGCTGCTTGCAGTAAGCGCTGCCGGACACGCCGGAGACTTCCCAGTCAGTAATATGCTGCTGCCAGACGTGTGCTCGTTCGGTTGGGGTCATGCTGATTCCTCATGGAATGGGTGAGGAAGTCAGTGTGTGCAATCGGCGAGCCGAAATGTAGGTGCTGATTTATTGGCGCTTACAGTGAACCTGTGGGTACACAAATGACACCCGCCTCCTTACATCTGCCAACCGAACACGCAGAGTGAGCTATGACTTGTGAACCGATGGTGAACCTACAGGTACACCCGAACCTCTTGGAGAATTGAATGTTTATACTGGGAATGGATATTGGCTACTCGAATCTGAAGCTTGTTTGGGGTGACAGTAATGCCAAAAAACCCGCCATGGCTGTGTACCCTTCTGGCGCTGCGCCAACGGATTGCATCTCGACATCTATCACTTCGGGTGGTGATCATGGCGGGTTCAAAGTGAGCGTTAACGGCGAGGAGTATGTGGCCGGTATTGAGCAATCTTCGATCGACGGGTGGGAGCGAGTGCTGTCGAAAGAGTACCCCTTCTCCATCGACTATAAGGCGCTTTTCCATGCCAGCCTGATGGCCACAAAACGCGAAAAAATCGACACCCTGGTGACCGGGCTGCCTGTTGAGCAGTGTGCTGACAAAGCCTATAAAGAGCGTGTTGAAAAGCTTCTTCAGGGCCGTCACGAGATCTCCCCTGGGCGCTTTGTTGTCGTTCATAAAGTCTTCGTTATTCCGCAGCCGGTTGGCGCGTACATCGACTATCTAATGACCTGCGAGAACCCGGCTATTGTTAGTGCGTCACGAGTTCTGGTCATTGACCCCGGTTTTTTCTCGGTCGATTGGTGCGCGATTGATAAGGGTAATTTCGACAAAGCCTCATCCAATTCCAGCCAAGAAGCGATGAGCGTCTTACTGGAAGAGGCCGGAAAACTGGTCACTTTGGATCATGGTCGCCCATTCGATCTGGCCTCAATAGAGGATGCTGCGCGTGGGGATATGCAGGTTCCTGTCTTCGGGAAGATGGTGAACTTGGCCCCTTACCTCACTCTTGCAGCGACCAATGTTGCTGAAACTGTCATGCGGAAAGTCCGCCAAAACCTTCGCCGTTCTAAGGTGCAGGGCGCGGATTTCACCCTTCTTGCCGGCGGCGGTGCAGACCTATACAAGCAATCTGCATCAACGATTATGGAAGGCAGCCAGGTCGTAACGGCTTATGACCCGGTGATCACTAACGCTAAGGGGTTCTTCGAGTATGGCCGCGGATGAAACCATAAGAGTTGTTGTGAAGGTGAACCCTTCCCGACATCCAGAGCTGCATGAGGCGCTCAAAAATAACGATGGCAGGGCTGAGCGGATTCGATCTCTCGCCCTTATGGCTCTTTCTGGCATCGCCGTTGCAGGCGATGTTAGGCCCGATCCCGACGGCTCCAGCGGTCAACGCACCAAGCGGAAACCAGCCGGCAACCAGATTAAGGGGGAGAGCCCAACTTCTGAGTCAGCCAGCGCTGTTAATGATGACAATGCTAAATCTGTTGCTGCTTTACCATCCAAGCCGGAGCCAGAACCCGAGGAAGATCCACAAAAAGACCTTATAGCCTCCGTTGTGAGTGGGCTAAAAAAATCTAGTTTCTAGGGTTGCAGATAGAAAGTTGCGTGGATACTGGTAGTGAGATAAACAGAAAAAAAGGTGCAATATGAAACTCAACAAAATGACATTGATTGCAATCACCCTGGCCGTTGGCGCACTCGGTGCCGGTTGTTCTTCTACTTACAAGCCGCCCCAGGTGGCGGATACGTTGATCTGGACTTCCGACTCTGAAGAAGAGCGCCCCATGTGGACGCTGACAGGTGAGATTCAGGAAGATGCCAGCGAGGAGGTTGTTCGATTCGTTGGAATGAGTAACCGACACAGCACTCAGAAAGGTGCGCGTGATGCGGCCATGGATGATGCTCGCCGGCAGGTTGCCAATTACGCAACCACCGAGGTTGAGGATGTTGTCACGCGAATGGAGAAAGGCGGAAGTCTTCAGAGCAACATCCTAGATCCCATGCAGAAGCTGGAGCGTGTCACAACCCAGGTTTCAGTTCACGCCTTAAGCAAGATGAAGCCGGTCGACTGGCGCTTCGAGCAGTGGGGAGATAAGGCAAAGGGCAAAACATTCTTCCAGGCCTTTGTTCGTGCGTCCGTCCCTGAGAGCACCTTTGACGTTCAGGAAAACGAAATCGTGAGCGCTCTGGAGGTGGAGTGATGTTCGCCCTGCGCTCGCTGGCGATCGCCACAATCGTTCTTGCGGTAACTGGTTGTGCGTCAGGCCCGGTAGCTCAGGATCGCAGTGGGCTGCCAGCCTGGACGACAAAAACCCAGTTTGTTGACGCCGCGGCGTCCCATCAGGTCTTTGTTGGTATTGGCCAGGCATCCATTGAGCCGGAGGCAAAGCGTCGGGCAAGAAGTGACGCCCAGGCTCAGTACATCCGGGCGGTGGGCGGAACAGTCGTGACCAGCCAACGGATACGGGAGTCAGGGAAGTCTGATTCCGACGGGATCTCTCAGCGATCGGTTTCTAGTGAGCGTTACACGGGTTCCACCTCATCTGCCCTACTCCACAGCACGCAGTCGGAGTATGTGGTTTATAGGGACGAAGGATCCATTACTGTTTATGTCCGGATGAGCGTTCCAATCGACGTTCTGAAGGATGCCAGAGAGGAAGTTAAGCGGAGTCACGAGCAGGCAATTATGCGGAAGTTGGAAGCGTACAAACTTGCGAAGGAGTCCCGCCAGGGAGATGTGGACGGCACCGTTTATGCGTTTGTCGTTGGGAAATCATCGTCAGATCGACAGTCAGGCATGTCCGCCATCTCGGTTGAGCGCACAGCTCGGGAACGTGCCCGGCACGATGCCAAGGTGTCAGCAACAGAACAGATTCACGGTCTGAATGCAAAGTCAGCAACCGTCCAATCTGGTAGCCGCTCTAATTGGAGCTACACAACATCTTCAGGCACCGTGCGATCGGAAGTTATTGCTGAGCGAATCTGGTGGGAAGGAAACACCGCCGTAGCAGAGAGCTATGTGCTTGGCTGGAAAAATCTGGAGTAATGTATGAGCACTATATTTCGAACCCTTACCTTTGCTTTAGCTGCGATGACTGCTCAGGCGGCAACTGCGAGCACGCAGGTTACTGTCGGGGCGACTGCGGCCAATCGTGACGCAGCCATCGAGCTGGCCCTGGGCGACGCCCTGGTTGAGGCCCTTGGTAGTCATGTCTTTTCTGTTTCAACAAAGACCGGCGACTCGTTTAACTCGATGTCTACATCGGTTACCGCTGGACGCATTGATGACTTCGAGGTGCTGGAAGAGTATGAGACTTTCGACGGTGTGCATGTTCGCCTATCGGTGAATCTCACAGATCAGAATTTGTCGCGCATCGCCCCGAAAGAAATCAAGACGTGGGAACAGCGAATCGACGAAACGCATTCCTTGGACATGGCGCAGAGAACCGTTGGCAATTACCGTCGAGTGCTTGATGAATTTCTTGTTGGCCCGCGAAATCAGTTAAACGCAGGGTATGCCTTTGTTCTGAGATCCTACGACGCTCGCGCTGTTGATACTGGCTCTATAAGCGGCAACATCTATGTCGATGTGACAGTCAATCAATCCTGGTGGAACACCTATTATCACCTAGTGAGTGTACTGGCACCGCAAGGCAGCCAGGTGTTGGATGAGGGGCCTCTAAAGGTTCATCGCAATGTTGCCCGGGTGGATCTTGAAAAGAGCGGTCGGGTGGATAGAACCTTGCAGTATGATTTGGCCCATCCCCTGCCCGTGCGCCTATCAGTTGGCGGACTGACTTCTCAGTTTATTCTTTATAAGAACGCGTTACTCATCTCAGCTCAGCCGATGACGTTGGATACCGCCACGAACAACCATCAGGTAGGCCAGGCGCGGCGTGGAGAGATATCTATGATGAAGGGCAATGTTGCAGGCGGCACCGCAGTGGTAGATCGCTACAAGTCAGCCCTTTCTTGCGGATCAGTAGTGAGATATGAGTCTGCTGTCTATTGTGGCGAGAGGTTCACCATCAAAATCCCTTTTGACGCGAGAAACGAGTCAGAAGTGATTGAGATGATGAATGAAGGGTTGAATGCGGAGCTCAATCTATTCGGCTCGGCTTGCGAGAAAGACTGTGACATTTTCAAAGAGAAAACATTTCATGACATGAGTGAGTCTGAGCTGATAATAGAAGCAATCCAGAGTGCTCGCTCCCGCAATCACCGCCGATACTAACGGCTGGTTAGCCCGCACTTGCAGTTTCGATGCCCCATGAGAATCTCTAGCTAACACTAAATTTGTTGGAGGCATCAGTGGATATAAAAGTTTCAGATCATCGAGTAACTCAGTTAGCGCCCGCAAACAAACCAAACTGTGAAGAGGTGGCACCCATTGATCCATCGGGCGGGCAGCCTATGGAACACCAGATAGCTAGGGACATTGGCTTTTCGCTGACGAGTCTATTTCGGGCTGCTGGAAAACGGCCAGACATCTGGAGTGCCGCGCTAAAACGGATGGCACCTCACAGCCCCACGCAAGCTCGTCGTGCATTCAGACAATTCATGTCCTGGAATAATAATCAGAGAAGTAAGGCGATGTCTGCACTTGAGATTGCCATTGACCGGGCCGCCGATGATCAGGGCGAGCTACTCCAAGGCGTGATCAGTAAATACCAGTTGTCTCCGGGTCTGGCCCATACGCTATTCGCGTGTTGGCCTGCGTCCGAGCGCGACGCCATCAGCGAGCCTTACAATCGGTGGCGCGATGCCGTTAACAAGCTCGTGAACAAATACCAGCGACTGGCCTTTAAGCTGGCCAACCAGCAACGGCAAAGAACTGGGGGAGATGAAGAGTGGGTGTCGTACGCATTCTTTGCGCTGATAAAGGCCGCGGAGATGTACGACGACCCGGGCAAGGCAGAGTTCATGACCTTTGCATACCGGTGGATCCAGTATGAGCTAAAGAAGACGTCTGAGCGCGAATATGAAAGCGCTAAACTTACATCGCTCACACTGGACACGCACAGTGAAGCCAAACTCCTCTTAAACGGAGACGAGAAAGCTCTAGTTGGTCTAATGGCAAACCCCGATCAACAGTTTATGGCTGTCAATCGAGCGAAGGAGGTTTGTTCAGTAATCAGCCTGCTCACCGAGCGTGAGCGATTCGTCATACGACGGCTCTATGGGTTAAACGAGGAAGAGCTGACCTCAACGGCAGACCAGATATCTCGAGATATTGGAGTAACCAGAGCAAGAATTTACCAGATCAAAGCTTCTGCTTTTTCAAAGATACGGCAAAGGTATCCGCTATGACTGCAAAACAAATTTTCTTCGGCCTCCTAGTCGCCATTACCGGCATTGGTTCCGCATCAGCTTGGGACTTCGACCGAACACGAGCTGCGGACATTATGGATCGCGCATCCAACGACGGCGATCAGACCGCACAACTTCTCCTGGCTTTCGCCCTGGATGACCGGGTTCAGACCATCTTCGATAACTACCAGTTTCGCCTGCCCGTCGTTACCGACGAAAGCAGTCTGCACGTTAGGTACCTTCACCCCGAACACCTCTACGAAAACCTAATGGCCGGTCATGGAAGTGCCTCCAAAGAAAGCTTTATGGTTTATTCTGTGCAGGGGTCGTTTGCCCTAGATCGAAAGAAGTATTGGATGGCTGCCAACTACTACGGCATGGCGGCAAGCATCGGGCGCAAATTACTCAACGGAGGCATGCACCCAGAGATCAGCGCGGTGACGCAAGACGCTCAAGCCGGCAAGGTTGCAGCGACAGTGTGTAATGGAGATACGCCTCGACAGAACTCTGCAAACAAGATCGCGTCGATGTTGCGACGCATGCCCGCTTCGGACATGGCTGCCGACTACCTGTCGTTTATTGAGAGAAAAAGCTACGGATCACCTAGCTCGTTCTCGATGAAAGGTGCGGGATGTTTTAACGCGCCCCTGCATAATGCGACCGTAATTTTGCCGCTAGCACCTTACAACTATGAGACAAACACCCGTAAAGCGACGACCGTGTTGCGATAGCCGCATCTATTTTCAAGCATCCTCCTCGACGCTAGTGGAGCACTGTATTTTCCGAAATAAGGACAATTCCGACGACCAACCCCCAGCTCATAACCTCAATGGCGTAATGAATCAGTTTTTTGGGCTGGTACTGAGAGTGGCTTAGCAGTCCGAGCTTGTCGTTCCTGAGATTCCCTACCAACCGGTCATTGAACATCTCAATAGCGACTGAGGTGATATTGCAGTCTTGGTACTCATAAAACTCAGTGATGACATTTCTGGCGTTGACCAAATGTGCGTTACCTGGAGCGCAGTCATCCAAATGATCCATCTGAACAATAGCTTCAGTAAAAATTTCCAGGATAATTTTAAATTTATCCACTGAAATATGATTACCGTGGCCTGCGAGCAGGTTGCTAAGGATTATTGATACGTGAGTTTCAAGTGCTGTGTCGCGCATTGCTGGTTCCTACCGCGTGTGAGTTCACACCACTATGCCTGCGTGCTCCCAATAACTAAGTTTTGCACTCCCCTGCAGAACGGCGGCAGTTTTATGCGGTCGTTCGGTGCTTGCACCTACAAAAAAAGTCTTACAGTAGTTTAAAGGCTCGGTCGTTGCCGCCTCCGGTGAGGCGTTTCCAAACGTCCAGATAGATCCGATCTAGTAATCACGGGAGATTGTCATGTTCTTGACCAATAACGAAGTAGTGAGGCTAACCGGAAGGCACCGGCGGACTCAACAAAAGCAAGTTCTGGAAGCCCTTGGGATTGTATATATCGAAAACGGCATTGATGAACTGGTGATTTCAACGGTTCACGTTGAACGCGTTTTGTCGGATATAACTCATCACGGCATCGAAACCGGGCCGAATTTTAATGCGTTAAGGAAGGTTTCATGAGCCCAAAGCCACGATCCCGTAATCAGGACATGCCAACGTATGTACATTGGAAGAACGGCAAATGGAGATTCAAAACACCCGCACATCTGCGCAACTACGTTCCAGGAAGGAAGACGTGGATCACTCTGAGCACTGACAAGAAAGAGGCGCTAAAAAAGTATGCAGAACTGGTTGGCAATTTGTCTGCAGAATCCGGTATGAGCAAGCTGTTTAATCGATACGCTGCAGAGGTGATCCCCTCAAAGGCACCTCGCACTCAGAAGGACAATACAAAAGAGTTGAAGAAATTGCGGAGCGTGTTTGGCGAAATGCACCCCAGCGAGCTTTCAACCATGCACTGTCAACAGTATCTGGATAAACGTGGAGACTCGTCCAAAACTCAGGCCAATCACGAAATCGCGCTGCTCTCGCACATTTTTCGCAAAGCCATGCAGTGGGGGGTTGTTGATCGCAACCCAGTTAAGGGCGTCGAAAAGCACAAAGCCATTGCGCGAGACAGATACGTAGAAGACTGGGAGCTCGACGAATTCCTGTCTGTTTCAACGCCGTTTATTTTGGCCTGGGTAGACGTGAAAATGATGACTGGTTTGCGCCAGGGCGATATGCTGGCCATGCTGCTGAGTTCCCTGCGGGATGACGGCATACGTTTCAAAAGTAGAAAAACTGGGCGCAAGGGCTTCATACCGTGGACGCCAGAGCTAAAAATGGCAGTAACTGCACTGAAGGCCTGCAATCAAAAACAAGGGTTGACGATCGTCTGTGACCGCAGTGGCAAACCGATGAGTGACAGCGCGTTTCAGAATCGTTGGCGAGCAGTGATGATCCGTGCGCTTGAAAGCACAGATCTGGTTGAGCGGTTTACCGAGCACGACTTGAGAGCTAAACACGCAACTGACGTAGATGCTGCGGGCGGCGATGCCACAGCAAACCTTCTGCACGATGACAAGCGCACAACAGATGGTTATTTGAGGGCAAAGAAAGCCGTGACTATTAAGGCCTGGAATCGGAAAAAATCGGAAGGATAATATACAACTGTATATTATAGAGGATATACAAGAACTTTAGCGACCTATCAGCAGTTAAGAGAAGCCCCTCTAACTAACTGTATTCAAAGAAAAAATGGCGGTGGGTCAGGGATTCGAACCCCGGGAGGACTATTAATCCTCGGCGGTTTTCAAGACCGCTGCATTAAGCCACTCTGCCAACCCACCATATTCTTCCGTTACTGCCTAGCGACAGCCGGGGGAATGATACCGGAATTCTTATCTCTGTCAACGCCCTGCACAAAATTCAGGGTTAGAAACTGCAAAGAGTCAGCCCCACAGTTAAACCAGAGCCACCACAGAGGTAAACCATAGCTACAACATAGTGCAACAAGAGTTACGTCAAATAGTGCAACAAGAGTTACGTCAACTTAATGAAATTTTTCAAACTTGCAATTGTCACAGTAGTTACCGAAAAACCCGACAAAATTAACCGTTTAATGATTGAAAGTTGTGAAATCGACATTACTATGAGCTACAGTGATTGCCCCACTTAAAAGGGCATCTAGCTGGCTTGAATGGAACTCAGATGGTTCAGATGGCACCCAGAAATATTAATCGGAGATGACAATGGAAAACAGACAGTACAACGTTCCACAGAGTTCTAGCGGCAAGATTGCCCGCGGATCCGCTACCGCACCCATCAGTGCTTCGGCGACGAAAGTGCTGCGCAACACTTACACGTTACTGGCAATGACGCTGGCGTTCAGTGCTGTTATGGCGGCTGTTGCCATGTCGATTGGCCTGGGCCAGGGCGCAAGCCTGATGTGCATGCTTGGCGCTATTGCTCTGGTGTGGTTTGTATTGCCACGTACAGCCAACAGCTCTGCCGGTATTGCCGTGGTGTTCGCATTCACCGGTCTGCTGGGTCTTTCACTGGGCCCGACTCTGCTGTACTACCTCCAGTTCTCGAATGGCGGGCAGATTGTCACCCAAGCTCTTGGCGGAACCGCGCTGGTGTTCTTTGCGCTTTCTGGCTACGTTCTGACCACCAAAAAAGACTTCAGCTTCATGCGCGGCATGTTGGTTGCGGGCTTGGTTGTGGTACTTGTCGCGATGGTAGGTGGCATAGTCGCCAGCATGTTTGGTGTTGAGATAACAGCCTTCAGCCTTGCCCTTAGCGCTGCTATCGTGCTACTGATGTCAGGCTTCATCCTGTACGACACAAGCCGTATCGTTAACGGTGGCGAAACCAACTACATCATGGCAACCACAGGGCTGTACCTGAACATCTATAACCTGTTCCTGGCCTTGCTGCACCTGCTGGGCGCATTCGGTGGTAACGACTGATTTAATCTGGTTTTAACGTAACCCGAAGCCCCGGCATTTGCCGGGGTTTTTGTTATCAGACAAGATTCGAAACCATGGCTGACATTTTTCTGCAAACCTACACACTGGTCATAACCGGTGCCCCCTACTCATCCCAGGCCCCTCAAACCGCGCTGGACTTCGCCCGTGCGGCCGTTGCCGCAGGTCACCAGATTGATCGTGTCTTTCTCTACGGCGATGGCGTTCACATCGCCTCGGCGCTGGCATGCCCGCCTTCTGATGAGCCCCATTGGCCCCGGCTATGGTCGGAATTCTTGGCAGAGCATGGCATTCCAGCCGTGGCCTGTGTGGCTTCGGCCCTGCGCCGCGGCCTGGTCGACAGCGGCGAGCAACAACGCTATGAGTTACCTGCGCACAACATTCTGGCGCCGTTCGAAATTGCCGGGCTGGGCGAGTGGGTGGAAGCCAGCGCTTGCAGCAAAGTTCTTTATTTTCACAGTGGGGCCTGACCATGACGACGTTGATTGTGATTGACCAGGCACCCTATGGCAGCTGGAGCGGTCGCGAAGGTCTGGATATGGCGTTTTCCCTGGCCGCCTTTGACCAAAGCTGTGCCTTGTTGTTCAGCGGCGCGGGTGTGAACTGGCTGCGCGCGGGACAGCAACCCGATGGCCTGGGCCAGAAGTCTGTGGCCCAAAATCTGGGAGCGGCTGCTATTTTTGGTGTTGAAGCTCTGTATGCCGACACCCGGGCTTGTCAACGCTATGGGCTGGCCGATGACGCTGTGATTGCTGGCATAACCCTGATAACACCTGACCAGGCGTTCATGACGGGTTTCGAAAATGTCACTTTCGCCGGCTGAACATTTACAACCATTGGACCACCTTATGAGCCAGTCTGTTGCAGACTTACCCGTCCAGATTCACACCCTGCACATACTGAACAAGACAGCGGAGCACCCCAGGGCAGCACAGTGCCTTGCAACGCTGGCCGCTGCAGACACGGTGCTGCTGATTGAAAACGCGGTGTTAAGCGCGTCTGAAGTGACTACTGCAGCGCCCTGCCCGGTGTTCATGCTGGCCGCCGACGCCCGCGCCCGCGGTTTGACTGCTACAGCGGATGCAAGCACGGAAGTGGCGGGCGTTAAACCACAGATTAGCTACGAGCAGATGGTGCAGTTAAGCGCCCTGGCCACACGGATCATAAGCTGGTGATATCGATGATCAACGCAAGCAACATGCCGTTACGCAATAACGAAGGTTTTCTGGAAGATGCCCACAGCTGGACGCCACAGGTCGCCGAGCGCATCGCCGCCGATAACGGTCTGGAGCTGTCGCCGGCCCACTGGGAAGTTGTGCGGTTTTTGCGGAATTTTTATCAGCAGCACGCCATGTCACCGCCGTCAAACCGGCTGTTTGTAAAAGCGGTGAAGGAAGTTCTGGGTGAAGACAAAGGCAACAGTATTTACCTAATGCAGCTGTTTTCCGGTACTCCGGCCAAAAGCGCCTGCCGCGTTGCGGGTTTGCCAAGGCCTACTAATTGTTTGTGAGGCTAGGACCGGGGACAGATTTTAAATCTGTCCCCTATGTTGAGCGGGATGTTATTGATAATAGGCGTTTTCAGTCACGGTGTGATCGGTCACGTCGCGCACGGCGGTTACTTCCGGTACCCGCTCTTTTAGCGTGGTTTCAACGCCCTGCTTCAGCGTAAGGCTGACCGCGGAACAGCCCTGACAGCCACCACCAAATCGCAATACCACAATGGAGTCGTCGACAATTTCAACCAGCGACACTTCACCGCCGTGGGACGCGAGGCCAGGATTGATTTCCGACGCAAGAATGTAATTCACCCGGTCTGGCAGGGGCGCGTTTTCATCGACGTTGGCCACTTTGGCGTTCGGTGCCTTGATTGTCAGCTGTCCGCCCATCTGGTCTTTGGAATAATCCACATAGGCTTCTTCCAGAAATGGCACAGACGCGTGGTCCAGATACAAGGTGAACTTGTCCAGATCGAACTGCTCGTCCGTCGGCACAATTTCATTTGGCGGGCAGTAAGCAAGGCAGGTTTCGGCATTTTTGGTGCCGGGCTGGGTGACGAAAATACGCACACCCATACCTTTCACATCCTGCTTTGCAATCAGTTCCGCAAGATAGTCCCGCGCGGGATCGGTCACAGTTACCACGGACATAGTTTGAACTCGCTTTAGAATTTCATCCTATTTTACGGCAGATGGCGGCAACATGAAAGACCAACCAAAATGGTTGGTCTTTATGGGGTATAATTACTTTCCGCTATTGCTCCAGTGTGGATTATCCAGCGTATGAACTACGCCAAAAGCGCCGAATTTGCTATCATCTGCCGCCGAATATTAACAGAAACGCCTTAGCGCCATTTTCACAGCGCTCAGCAGCCAGCAACGCCCGTGCCTGTTTTACAACAATCTATGAAAGAGAAACCCATGACTGATCGCACCACCCGCCTGAACCAACTGCACCAAGCCCTGAAAGAACGCATTGTGATTCTAGACGGCGGCATGGGCACCATGATCCAGCAACTGAAGCTGGACGAAGCGGCGTTTCGGGGTGAGCGATTCGCCAATTACGCAAGCGATCTGCAGGGCAACAACGACCTGCTGAACCTGACCCAGCCCGCGCTTATGCGCAATATTCACGCAGATTACATGGATGCGGGCGCAGACATTATTGAAACCAACACTTTTAATTCTTCGCGTCTGTCGCAAGCGGATTATGGTCTGGAAGACATCGCCAAGGAACTGAACGTGGCTGCCGCACGGCTGGCGCGAGATATCGCCGACGAGTTTACCGCCAAAAACCCCGCAAAACCGCGTTTCGTGGCCGGTGCCGTTGGTCCCACGTCTCGCACCGCCTCGCTTTCACCCCAGGTGAACAACCCGGGCTATCGCAACGTGGACTTCCAGGGCTTGGTGGATAACTACTACGAAGCGGTGGAAGGCCTGGTTGAAGGCGGCTGCGACCTGATTCTGATCGAAACCATTTTCGACACCCTGAACGCCAAAGCGGCCATCTACGCCACCCAGCAATATTTTGAAGACAGCGGTATCGAGCTGCCCATAATGATTTCCGGCACCATTACCGATGCCTCTGGCCGCACTCTTTCGGGCCAGACCACCGAGGCTTTCTGGAACTCCATCGCCCACGCCAAGCCCATCTCGGTGGGCCTGAACTGCGCCCTGGGCGCTGACGCCCTGCGGCCCTATGTGGAAGAGCTGTCTGGCAAAGCCAATACCTACGTTAGCGCCCACCCCAACGCCGGTCTGCCCAACGAGTTTGGTGAATATGACCAAACCCCGGAAGAAATGGCCGACATCATCGAAGGGTTTGCCCGCGATGGTTTTCTTAACATCATTGGTGGTTGCTGCGGTTCGCGCCCGGACCATATTGAAGCGATTGCCAACGCCGTCGCCAAATACCCGCCACGGAAAATCGCGCAGCCAAAACCCGCACTGCGCCTGTCGGGCCTGGAGCCGTTTACCGGTGATAAACACACCCTGTTTATCAACGTGGGCGAGCGCACCAACGTCACCGGTTCCAAGCGCTTTTTGCGCCTGATTAAAGAAGAACGCTACGAAGAAGCTCTGAGCGTGGCCCGGGACCAGGTTGAGAATGGCGCGCAAATTATTGATATCAACATGGACGAAGGCATGCTGGAGTCCAAAGAGGTGATGGTCACCTTTTTGAACCTGGTGGCGTCAGAACCCGACATCTCCCGCGTACCCATCATGATTGACTCCTCCAAGTGGGAAATCATCGAAGCCGGTTTACGCTGCATCCAAGGCAAGGCGGTGGTGAACTCCATCAGCCTGAAAGAAGGCGAAGAAGAATTCTTCAAGCGCGCCCGAGACTGCATGCGTTATGGCGCCGCCGTGGTGGTTATGGCGTTTGACGAACAAGGCCAGGCCGATACCTTCAAGCGTAAAACCGAGATCTGCAAACGTTCTTATGACGCGCTGATAAGCATCGGTTTTAAACCGGGCGACATCATTTTTGACCCGAACATTTTTGCCATTGCCACCGGCATTGAAGAACACAACAACTACGCGGTGGATTTCATCAACGCCTGCCGCTGGATTCGCGCCAACCTGCCCCACGCCTCGATTTCCGGCGGTGTCAGTAACGTGTCTTTCTCGTTCCGCGGCAACGACGTGGTGCGCGAGACCATCCACTCGGTATTTTTGTACCACGCCATCAAAGCCGGCCTGAATATGGGCATCGTCAACCCCGGCCAGCTGGTGATTTACGACGACATTGAAGCGGAACTAAAAGAAGCCGTAGAAGATGTGGTGCTGAATCGCCGCGAAGATTCTACCGACCGCCTGCTGGCACTTGCCGAGCGTTTCAAAGGTCAGGGCGTAAAAACCCCGGAAGAAGATCTGGCCTGGCGTGATTTGCCGGTCAAAAAACGCCTGGAACACGCCTTGGTAAAAGGCATTACCAGTCACATTATTGAGGACACTGAAGCTTGCCGGCAAGAAGCCGATCGCCCCATTCACGTCATTGAAGGCCCGTTGATGGACGGCATGAACGTTGTTGGCGATCTGTTTGGCGACGGCAAGATGTTCCTGCCTCAGGTAGTCAAAAGCGCCCGGGTTATGAAGCAGGCGGTAGCCCACCTGATTCCATTTATTGAAGCGGAAAAATCCGGAGGCCAGCAGGCCAAGGGCAAAATCCTGATGGCCACGGTAAAAGGCGATGTGCACGACATCGGCAAAAACATTGTGGGCGTGGTGCTGCAGTGCAACAACTACGAAGTAATCGACATGGGCGTTATGGTGCCCTGCGACAAAATTCTGGCCGCGGCGAAAGAGCACAACGTGGACATTATTGGCCTTAGCGGACTGATCACACCGTCACTGGACGAAATGGTGCACGTAGCCCGTGAGATGCAGCGTCTGGATTTTCACCTGCCACTGATGATCGGCGGCGCTACAACCTCCAAAGCCCACACCGCAGTGAAAATTGAGCCGCACTATAAAAACGACATCGCCCTTTACGTGTCAGACGCCTCGCGCTGCGTTAACGTGGCCTCAAAACTGCTGAGTAAAACCGCCAAACCCGGTCTGGTAGAAGCGGCCAGGGTGGAGTACGACGAAATCCGCGAACGCCGCAAAAATCGCAGCGAGCGCACCAAACTGGTGTCATTGAAAGAAGCCCGCGACCGCGCACCGGAGATCGACTTTGACAACTACGTGCCCCCCAAGCCGGCCTTTCTGGGCGCCCGCTTGTTCGAAGAATACGATCTGAACGAACTGGTGCCTTACATTGACTGGACACCGTTCTTCATTTCCTGGGATATCTCGGGCAAGTACCCGCAGATTTTTGACGATCCCAAGCGCGGTGAAGTCGCCAGAACCCTGTTCGACGAAGCCCAGGTCATTCTTCGCAAAATGATTGATGAAAAACGTGTAACCGCTTGTGGTATAGCCGGTTTCTGGCCGGCGAACCGTCGTGGCGATGACGTTGTTGTGTACACTGATGAAAGCCGCACTGAAGAGCTTGCCGTGCTGCACCACCTGCGCCAGCAAGATGAAAAAGCACCCGGAAAGCCGATGATGGCGTTGTCAGATTTCGTGGCTCCGAAAGGCTATGAACACCCTGATTACGTAGGTGGCTTCGCGGTCACCACCGGTATCGGCGCTGAAGAAATGTCTAACGAGTACAGAGATGCGAACGATGACTACAACGCCATTATGGTGAAATCTCTGGCAGATCGCCTGGCCGAAGCCTTCGCCGAACGTCTGCACGAACGCGTACGCACTGAATTCTGGGGCTACGCCAGTGACGAGAGCATGGACACTGCCGCGCTGATCAAAGAGCGCTATCAGGGTATTCGCCCGGCACCCGGTTATCCCGCTTGCCCCGACCACATTGAAAAGGCCACGCTGTTTACCCTGCTGGACGCAACCGCCAAAACCGGTATCACCCTGACCGAGCACTTCGCCATGTTCCCGGCCGCTGCGGTCTCTGGCTGGTACTTTTCGCACCCGCAGTCCAAATACTTTGCCGTCGGCCGCATTGGCGTAGACCAAGTTGAAGACTATGCTGACCGTACCGGCCAAACCAAAGCCGAAGCCGAACGCTGGTTACAACCCAGCTTGGCATACGATCCAGCGGAATAACGCTCTGATGTAAACAGCGGAGACTGGCTATGACCACAAAAGACAATAATGAAAACACTCAGCCCGGCAGCAAAGCGCTGCCACGGCCGAGTTTATGGAAAGTGATGCAGAGTATTCTGGCGGGCGCTCTGGGTGTTCAATCCAGCAAGCGCCATCAGGAAGATTTTGCCAACCCCAGCCCGTGGGCCTACATTGTTGGCGGGATATTGTTTACCACCTTGTTGATTGGCGGCTTGGTACTTCTGGTGAATGTGGTGCTGGCCAACGCCTGAGCGCTGAGACCCAGCACCCGTCTTATTGGCCAGAAACCCAAATCACCGCTAAAACGACCGCAAGTGCTATCAACACAACGGCCGCAATGGCGTCTACTTGGCTATCACTGCGTACAGATTTACTCATACCCGCTTCCTCGTGCTTAATTGAAAACAATTGCCCTTAGTTAAGCACGAATTGCGTAATCTGCCAATTTTCGGGTTAATTCAACCCGTGCTGCAGCACAATCTTGCCGCTGGACTTGCCCGCCAAAAATGCTTCCAAGGCGCTGGCAAGGCCACTGCGGCCGATGACCCTGGCCGACTTTTCCGTTTGCGGACAGCCCCAAGGGCCGGCCAGTTTGTCCCAAATGGCTTGTTTATCCGCCAGCGGAATTTCTACCGAGTCGACACCCAACAGGTTCACGCCGCGCAATATGAACGGCAGCACGGTGGTAGGCAACTCAATGCCCGCAACCAGACCGCAACAGCTAACAGATCCGCCGGGCTGTACCTGCTTCAGCAGCTCTGCCAGCGGCGCGCCACCTACGGAGTCTACTGCGTTGGCAAACGCCGGTTTTAACATCGGCTTTTTTTGCGCCTCCAGTGCCTCACGGCCCACAATTTCAGCCGCACCCAGGGTACGTAGCGTGTCTTCCTGTTCGGCTTTGCCGCTGATGGCTACTACGTCAAAACCCAGAACCGATAGAATTTCCACCGCCACGCTGCCTACCGCACCGCTGGCGCCAGAAACAGCCACTTTGCCCTGCTCTGGTGCAGCGCCCATGGTTAGCAGCTTGTGCACGCACAGACCGGCTGTAAGGCCGGCGGTGCCATAGGTCATTGCGGTTTTCGCCGCCCACCCCTCTGGCATGGCAATACACCAGGCTGCAGGCACGCGAATGTATTCGCCAAATCCGCCAGCGGTGTTCATGCCCAAATCGTAACCGGTCACCAGCACCTGGCTGCCTACACCCAGTACACCCGCAGGCGCACCAGCGGCTAACTCAACCACTTCACCAGCAGCATCTATGCCGGGTGTGTGGGGGAACTGTCGGGTAACGCCTTTATTGCCGGAGGCAGACAGCGCGTCTTTGTAGTTAAGTGACGAGTGGCTGACCCGTATCAGCACGTCGCCAGCCGGCAAATCGGCTGTACTCAGGGTCATTTCGCTACCGCGATAACCGCCATCCTGCTCGCTGACCTGCCAGGCCTGGTAAGTCTGTCCGTTTTGCTGCGGGTTGCTCTGGGATTCACTCATTTGACGACTCCTGGTTTGGGGCACTAAAAAGTACTATCTAACTAAAAAGTACTATCTAAAGAGCCTTTTTAGTGCAAATTCTGGTTACGGAACACACTCAGCAAACGCCAAACTGTGTTCTCCACGGCCGAACTGGCTGCCAGCCCAAGCTTCTCTGGTAGTGTGCGTTTGCGTTGATACGACACCGAAACCACCTCTGCGCGATCTGCCGCTTCCAGCAAATACTCGTCTGAGGTTTGTATAGCGTCAATCAGCTTTACGTCTAACGCACGGCGGCCAAACCAGATGTCACCGTTGGCAACCGCTGCCATGTCTAACTGCGGCCGGCGCTCACCTACGTAATCTTTGAACAGCTGGTGGATGTCTTCAAGGTCTGCCAGAAATTTCTGACGGCCCTTATCGGTGTTTTCACCAAACATGGTCAATGTGCGTTTGTGCTCACCCGCCGTCAATACTTCAAAGTCTACGTTGTTCTTTTTCAGCAACCGGTGCACGTTGGGCAATTGCGCCACCACGCCGATGGAACCCAGAATCGCAAACGGCGACGCCACAATGCGGTCTGCTACGCAGGCCATCATATAGCCACCGCTGGCGGCTACTTTGTCTACACACACGGTCAAATTCAGGCCTTTGGCGCGGATGCGGTCTAGCTGTGCTGCCGCCAGGCCGTAGGAATGCACCATGCCGCCACCGCTTTCCAGGCGCACCACCACCTCGTCTTGCTCCGGCTTCGCCACACTGAGCACGGCGGTAATCGCGCGGCGCAGGCCTTCGGTGTCGCTGGCCTTTATGTCACCATCAAAATCCAACACAAACACTCGCGTTTTGGCTGCTTCGTCGGCAGTCTCAGCGGTGTCACTCTTGGCGCCTTTCGCTTTGGCTTTTACCTTTTCGGCTTTGCGCTCGGCTTTGTCTTCTTTTTTGCGCAACTTGGCAAACGCTTTGCGCTCGGGGTCTGTCATCAATCGCGCTTCGATGCCCTCACGCAATTTACGGTAGTTATCATTGAGTTTGCGGATGCGCAGTTCACCGTCTTCGTGTTCACTGCTTTTCTCCCGCTGGGCAGCGGAGATAATCAGGGTAATAATCACCACCACAGCCAGCACCAAGGTGACGGCTTTAGCAAGGAAAAGACCATAGTCTGCAAGGAATTCCAAAGGGTTTCTCCCGTAGGTTCAGATAAGCAAGCAAGTGTAACCCAGAGCTCATCGGGTGATAACCCGGGCATAAATTAAAACAATCGTTTGAATGCACTTGACAGCTGTCGCTACCGGCCATAAAGTCAGGAATTGAGTCGGGCTGTGTCGCCGTCATCACAACCATTTAAAGGGTCAATTTATGTCCGTAGAACAAATCTTTGAAAAGCTGGAACAGAGTTTTAACGCCGAAGCCGCGCAAGGTCTGGACCTAGTTTTTCAGTTCGATATCGAGGACGACAAAACCTATCACCTGGTGATTAACGACGGCACCTGCAAGCTGCACCATGGCGCCCACGACGACCCTTCCGTTACCTTGATCATGAACTCCGAAACCCTGGAAGACGTGGTTTCTGGTGAAACCGACGGCATGCAGGCATTCATGGCTGGCCAACTGCGCGCCGAAGGCGACATGATGCTGGCTACCAAACTCGGCGACCTGTTTAACATGGGCTGAGTCTGTCCGCGTCTAAAGGCGAACGTCGTCCAAAGACGTTTTCGCCAGGCGCAACAGGTCGGCGTTTTCGGGCTCGTGTTTGCCAATATTGCCAATGTAGTATTCGAGGGATGTCAAAGCATCTGCCATGGCTTCCAGCACCTGTTCAGACGGAGGCTCAGTGTCATCCAAAAGCCGGTGCTGAATTGCATCACCAATACGCTGCAGAACTTCCGCGGCATCCGGGTCGTTAATCATTACCAATCCACCCCAAATGGTATGCAGGGTGGCCGGCACGTTAGCCAGGTGCAATTTATCGTAATCCGATTCAATGAACGCTGTAATCGCTCGTTTTGCCAGGGTCAGCGCGTTACGGGCTTCATCCGCCACCACCCACACGGCTTCGCGCAGGCACAATGATTCTTCGCGGCTGTCAGACGGGTTAACGCTTGCCAGATCTGCTTCGTTGTTAATGCCACGATTGGCAATCTGCAACACCACGTCTTCGATGCCCAGTACAGAATCCGCGAGGCTGTGCAGCTCGGCTTCATCTGGCAGACGCGATTCCTGCTCCAGCTTGCGCAACTTAACGGCTTCCTGGTTCGCGGTTGCAGCCAGACGCTTCAAATCCAACATCAGCAGCGTGTTGGCCAACTTCTCCAGGATTACGGCAATCAATCCCAGTTCAGCCAGGTCTGGTTCGATACCACGCTCAATAATGTCCAGCTTGTCTTTTAATTGGTTCAGCTCATCCTGCATTGCTTCTGACAACGACTTAAGCACGTCACTGCCCGGGCCGTAAAGTTTGCGGGAATGGGCTTCCAGAATGGCGTCCGAAAATTCTGCAGGCGCCAGGCGAAAAGCCTGGAGTACCTGCACCACTTCGGGATTGGCCGAGCCACTGCAATGCAGCAGGTACACCAGATCGGTAAGCAAGTCGTCAGGTATTGGTTTATTGGCCGAATCAGCACCCATGTAAACCCGTTGGCGGGCGTATTTTTCAATCGCCATAAACAGTCGCTTGCGAGCCTTGGAAAACATCATGGCCCGGTCGAGCATGGTATCGGCAACAATTTCCACCAGGCACCACAGTTGCCCCTGGGGTTTACCGTTGCACAGCCGCGCAAAACCGCGAGCAGCGCGGCTGATGAGCTTCTTTGTTACTGCGTCGTTGCGTTCGTGCAGAATGCCCAGCAGCGCCACTTGATAGGTCAGGCTCATGCGCCGGGCCATAATGTCGACATCGTTGGTGTCGCCGGCGACAGGCCGCAGCTTCATGCCTTTGCAAAAGTCCGGGCGTTGCGCAAGGTCGAGCTTGAAATGCCAGGATTCCGGGTAAACAGCTTCGTTGCGCGCTTCGCGCAGTTCGTTAATCACCGGTAACAGCAGATTGGGGTGGTCCTGGCGCTGCTGCTGATGGTATTCCACGTAACGGCGCAGAACAAATAAGGCCTTGTTGAGGGCGGTTAATAGAATATTTTTGTCGGTTCTTGCACCAACTGGAACATTATTGCAGGTACTTACCGCCTCCTCGCACAGCAAGGTTCCGCCACGCAGTTCCACCAATGTAAAGATGCCCCGCAGCTGGTTCAGACAATCCAGGCAGTTTTGCAGATCTTCGTCACTTTCCCGATTTTCCTGAAAGCATGCCAGGTTGTTTTCAGCCTGCCGGATGGTTTGCTCGATTTCACTTTTAACGAGATCGAAGGACTGCGATTTCGTTGCCAGAGACGATTACACCATAACTCACGCTTCCCTGTTGACCCTGCGGTGACACCGCACGCTACTTGACCGGTTACATCAAAAAATGACGTAACTCCCGTCAATTATAACACAATTTTAACGCCACTCAACCAGGGCGTCAGGGTCAGGTAATTTCTTTCTACCCAGTTTGCTACGCAGTTCCTGGCACAGCTCCCGACCCAGTTCTCATTCGGCGCCCAGAACCTGGCTCCACACGGTCGAGCCCGCTTTTTTTTCCATCATCGCCATAAACTCGCGATGGGCCAGGTCTTCGTCTGCACTGGCACGAATCACCTGCAACGCCTCGCGGGCGGCCTGCACCCGGCGGATACCATCGCCCTGGCCACCCTCACCCGAGCCGGCATCCAGCAACAGCGCAGTCTGGCCGCCGGTTAACAGCAAATACACATCGGCCAGAATTTCCGCATCCAGCAGAGCGCCGTGCAATTCGCGATTGCTGTTGTCTACCCCGTAGCGTTTGCACAAGGCGTTCAGGTTGTTTTTCTGGCCGGGATGGCGCTTGCGCGCAATGGCCAAGGTATCAACAATGCCACAGTGTTCGGCGGTTTTACGGCCGCCGTCAAGACGGCCAAATTCGGCGTCCATAAAGCCGACGTCAAATGCCGCGTTGTGAATCACCAGCTCCGCACCGCGGATAAACTCGAAAAATTCGTCAGCAACAACCGCAAATGGCGGCTTGTCGACCAGAAACTCGTTGGTAATGCCGTGTATGGCGATGGCTTCGGCTTCTATTTCGCGGCCAGGGTTCACGTAAACATGGTAGTTACGGCCGGTTAACGACCGCTCAACCAACTCTACGCAGCCAATCTCGATAATTCGATGGCCGTCGTTGGGGTCAATACCGGTGGTTTCGGTATCCAATACAATTTGTCGCATGCAGTTGCCCTTTACTGTTTTCAGGCTGACCGGTTAACCCGTCAACTCTTCAACGCCTTGGTTAGCCAGCTGGTCGGCCAATTCGTTATCCGGCACGCCGGCATGGCCTTTCACCCAATGCCAGTTTACACGGTGGCGCTCGCTTTGTTCATTCAGGGCTTTCCACAGATCGTCATTTTTAACCGGCTTTTTAGCCGCGGTTTTCCAGCCGTTGCGTTTCCAGCCGGCCAGCCACTCGGTAATGCCTTTGCGCACGTACTGGGAGTCGGTATACAACTCTACGTCACAATCACGCTTCAGCGCTTTCAGCCCTTCAATCGCGGCCATCAGCTCCATGCGGTTATTGGTGGTGTGCTGCTCGCCACCGTGCAAGGTTTTGCAAACCTCGCCCCAACGCAGCACAACTCCCCAACCGCCGCGCCCGGGGTTGCCCTTGCAGGCGCCGTCGGTGTACATAATCACGTTACCGCTCATTCACTCTCCTGATGATTCTGATGACTCGTATGTGCCACTCCTACGGGGCGACTACCCGCCAGGCCTATAACCTTGCTTTTACTCCACGCACGTCGGCCAGGCGTGCGGGCCAGTTCCCGTTTGCGCGCAAGGATACAGTAATAAGCGCCGCCCGGCATAAATCCGCTAGGCCGCCGCTGCACCGGATTGCGTGCGCAGCGCTGTAACGGTAAACCGTAAAAACGGGTCACCGAATGTTCTATCTGAAAGCCCAATAACCGCAACCAGTCTTCCATCCGCCCCGCCGGCATAAAACGCCCGCCCCAAGGACCGCCCGACGGCCTGCCAAAGCGCCCGGACAAAAGCCGGCGCAGGCCCCAAACGCTAAACGGATTAAAACCGGTAATGGCGATGCAGCCCTCCCCCCTCAACACCCTCGCAGATTCGCGCAGAACCTGATGGGGGTAACGGGAAAAATCCGCCGTGTGGGGCAAAATAACCAAATCCATCGAATCGCCGGAAAATGGCAGTTCATCCGCGTCGCAAACCGCAACCCCGCCGGGAATATCAGGATGCCATTGAGGCACGACAATAATTCGTTGCAAAAAATCGGTACCGGTTGCCAGCGGCAGGCGATGGCTGACGCCGACCTGCAACTGACGGGCGCCGGTGTGGCTGGCCAACTTATGGTCCAGGTACTGGCGCTGATCGGCCAGCAGAGCCCGGCCAAGCGGAGTCTGGAACCAGTGCTCGAAGCTGTCATGGCGCGCCTGGTAATCAATAGCGTCTTCGAGTTTCACTATACTGCTGCTCCTGTTAGCCCTGCTTTTTAACCCCGCTTTTCAACTCTAAAGCTAAGCCGGCGCACGCCACCCGGGCCTGCAAGTTTTGGGGTAAATCGATGAATGCTTTATAGTAGCAGCCACATTGGCTAAGCACATGGGTGGGTTATGTTGACGATTTCTGCAATACCGGCGTTCAATGACAACTATATATGGTGCATCGCTGACCCGCACCGGCACAACGCCCTGATCGTGGACCCGGGCCAGGCGCAACCGGTTCTGGACCACCTGGCGCAACAGGGCCTGGCGCTCACCGCCATTCTAATCACCCACCACCACCCTGATCACGTTGGCGGCGTAAAAGCGCTGCGCGAAGCGTATCCCGACTGCCGGATAATTGGTCCGGCCGACAGCCCGTTCAAAGGCAGCACAAACCCCATCCATCCTGGCGACACCGCGTTATGGGAGGGCATTACTTTCACCAGCATGTCGGTCCCGGGCCACACCCTGGACCATATCGCCTTTTTTACCGACGACACAGCCATAACCGGGCGACCGCTGCTGTTCGCCGGCGACACTCTGTTCGTTTCAGGTTGTGGCCGGCTCTTTGAAGGCACACCGGCGCAGATGCGCCAATCCCTGGAAAGCCTGCGTCAGCTGCCTGACAACACGGCTGTCTACTGCGGCCACGAGTACACCCTGGCAAATCTCAGGTTTGCCCGCACCTGGTTACCGCAATCAAGTGCCCTGGTGGAGTTTGAACAGCGATGCCAGCAAGCACGAGCGAATAACAAGGCAACGGTGCCGTCCACCCTGGCTGAGGAGAAGCGCCTGAACCTTTTTTTGCGCTGGGACGATCCCGAGGTAATTGATGTTGCCAAACGTTATGCCAGTGAGCACACACTGCCGATGGAAAGCGCAGACGACGTCTTTGCCGCGATTCGCCACGGTAAAGATCATTTTCGCGGCTAACCGATCAAGATAGGGACAGATTTGAAATCTGTCCCTAGTTCCTGAAATCTGTCCCTAGTTCCTGAAATCTGTCCCTGGTTCCTGAAATCTGCCCCTGGTTTGTGCGATCCTCTCGCAGCGGTAACAATCGGTTTCTTGACCACTGGTAAACCACACCCATAAAATCCTTTCACCTTTATTATTTGCAGCCAAAGTCGCCGGGCACAATTTGCCACTGGTTTGGCCAACTATTATCCCGGAACGTGTGTTTATGTCGCCCAACCGATTATTAACTTGCCTGTTTAGCGCCGCTCTTATTGCCGGTTGCGCCAGTGAACGCCCCCTCAGCAGCGCTGACAACCCTCTCGATTCCACACACGTAGCCGTCGCCAGCGGTGATGACGACCTCAAACAGGCGGTCATCAAAGGCCAAGCCGATGCCAGCCAGGACGACCCGCTAGACGACGCCATTGCGCCAGAGCTAAAAGCCCAGGCCAGAACCGCCCGAAGTAAGCTAAACGCCGCCAATATTAAACAGCCCGCAACGCTAGCCGATAACGCTCTTGAAAACGGGATCAAGACCGAGAACACCAATTTGTGGCAACGCCTGCGGGACGGCTTTGCGCTGGATCATGACGTAGACCAACCGCGCCTGGAACAGCAACTGGCCTGGTTTGCCAGTCACCCGCGCTACATTGAACGGGTGATGGAGCGCGGCAGCCGCTACTTTCACTACATCATCAGCGAGACCGAGCGCCGTGGCCTGCCCACAGAACTGGCCCTGCTGCCCATTGTAGAAAGTGCGTTTGACCCGTTTGCCTACTCCCACGGCCGCGCCGCCGGGCTCTGGCAGTTTGTACCGGCCACCGGAAAATACTTTGGCTTAACCCAAAGCTGGTGGCACGATGACCGCCGCGATGTCGTCGCTGCTACCGACGCTGCTCTAACCTACCTCGAACGCCTGAGCAAACGCTTTGACGGCGACTACACACTTGCGCTGGCTGCGTACAACAGCGGCGGCGGCACGGTTTCCAGCGCCATACGCCGCAATACAAACGCTGACAAACCAACGGATTTCTGGTCGCTGAAGCTGCCGAAAGAAACCCGCCACTACGTACCAAAGCTACTGGCTCTGGCGAAAATCTTCGCCGATCCGCAAGCTTATGGTATCGATTTGCCAGCACTGGCCAACGAGCCTTACTTCGCCGTGGTTGAAACCGGCTCGCAGCTAGACCTGGCCAAAGCCGCCGAACTGGCCGCGACCGATATAGACGAAATGTACCTGCTAAACCCGTCTTTTAACCGCTGGGCCACCAACCCCGATGGCCCACACCGGCTGTTGGTGCCCGTGGCCAGCGCGGAACGCTTTCGCAAAGCACTGAAAACCTACCCGGTCAATCAACGTGTGTCCTGGCGCAACTACAGGGTGCGTTCCGGGGATAGCCTAAGCACCATAGCCCAGCGTTTTGAGACCACCGCACCGGTCATCCGCAAGCTTAATAAACTCAACGGCGACACAATTCGTATCGGCCAGCGCCTGATGATCCCATCCGCAACCGGCGACAGCGAAACCTATGCCCTAAGCGCCGCCCAGCGTCTGGAAAAGAAACAGTCGCGGCCGCGTGATGGCGACAAAGTCAGCTACCACGTTCGGCCCGGGGACACCTTCTGGGATATCGCCCGCGAACACCGGGTGAAAGTGCGTGAACTGGCCGCCTGGAACAGCATGGCGCCGGCCGATCCGCTGATCCCGGGAAAGAAGCTTGTGATCTGGTCGCAAAACACCAAAACCACCGTCGCCAGCTCTGGTTCAAGTACCAGTGCGCGGATAAAAGCCCTGGTGCGCAAAGTCGGCTACAGGGTGCGCAAAGGTGATTCCCTGGCGGCCATTGCCGGACGTTTTTCGGTCAACGTCAGCGATATTGCTGGTTGGAATGACCTGAATACCGAGCATTATCTGCAACCTGGACAAAGTCTGGTACTCTACGTGGACATTCGTAACAGCCCCTGATTAGGGAACCATGAAAGTGGTTAAAACAAAAAAGGTACCCATGATAAAAAAACGCTCGCATACATCATTGGCCCGGCCTTTTAACCACTTACTTTGCGCCGCTACCATCGGCTTGGCCATGCTCGCCACGCCCTTGATGGCGCAAAACAGCGACGCGCCCCCGGCCTCAAATACCATGCCTTTTAACACCCCCCAGCACGGCATCGCCATGCATGGTGATCCCAAGTACCCACCGAATTTTTCCCATTTCGACTACGTCAATCCCAGCGCGCCGAAAGGCGACACTTTGCGCCTTGCGGTAGTCGCCAACGGTTTTGACACCTTCAACCCATTTCATTTGCGCGGAGTGGCGGCGGCTGGCATCAGTGGCTATCTTTACGACACCCTGATGGAGTCATCCGCCGACGAGCCATTTTCGGCCTATGGCCTGATTGCCGAATCCATTGAAACACCCGCCGACCGCAGCTACGTGGTGTTCAACTTGCGCCCCGAAGCCCGTTTTCAAGACGGCGAACAGATTACCGCCGAAGACGTCGCATTTTCCTTTAACACGCTGGTTACCGAAGGCCATCCGTTTTTCCGCAACTACTACGCCGATGTCAGCAACGTAACTGTAGAGAGCCCCCTGCGCATACGATTTGATTTCGACACCACTAAAAACCGCGAATTACCGATGATTCTGGGGCAGCTGCCGATACTGCCGGCACACTACTGGGCCGATCGCGAATTCGGCGACAGCGGTTTAACGCCTCCACTGGGAAGCGGCCCCTATCGGATTGCCGAATTCGATGCCGGGCGGTCAGTGACCTATGAACGGGTGAAGGATTACTGGGCGAAAGATTTGGGCGTGCGCAAAGGCCGCTACAACTTCAACCAGATCCGCTATGACTACTATAACGACGACACAGTCGCCCTGGAGGCGTTCAAAGCCGGTAATTTTGATTTCCGTCTGGAGTCCTCCGCCAAAAACTGGGCTACCTCCTACACCGGACAACGCTTCGAAAGCGGTGAAATTATCACCGAAACCATTGGCCACCAGCGGCCAGCCGGCATGCAGGGCTTTGTGTTCAATACTCGCAAGGCCATTTTCAGTGATCCCAGAGTGCGCAAAGCGCTGACCTACGCATTCGATTTTGAATGGGCCAACCAAAACCTGTTTTATGACCAGTACACCCGTAGCGACAGCTATTTCGCCAACAGTGATCTGGCGTCTTCCGGCTTGCCTGAGGGCCGCGAACTGGACATTCTGGAACCCTACCGCGATTCATTACCGCCACGGGTGTTCAACCAAACCTATCAGCCGCCGGTGACCGACGGCCAGCAGGGTTTACGTGCCAACCTCAAGATCGCATTGGAAGAACTGCGCGCCGCCGGCTACAGCATCAAGAACGGCAAGATGGTGCACAGCGAAACAGGCGAAACGCTGGCCTTTGAAGTGCTGTTGTTTCAGAAAACGTTTGAGCGGGTAGTATTGCCGTTCAAAAACAACCTGGCACGCCTGGGGGTAGACGTTACCGTGCGCCTGGTA
Source organism: Marinobacter sp. LV10R520-4 (assembly GCF_002563815.1). Lineage (NCBI taxonomy): Bacteria > Pseudomonadati > Pseudomonadota > Gammaproteobacteria > Pseudomonadales > Marinobacteraceae > Marinobacter > Marinobacter sp. LV10R520-4. Next base: position 4,090,207 of record NZ_PDJM01000001.1, read on the forward strand.
GACAGCAACCAGTACGTGCAGCGGGTGCGTTCGTTTGACTACGACATGACCACCCAGGTATTTGGCCAGTCTGACTCCCCCGGCAACGAGCAGCGCGACTACTGGCATTCCTCCAGTGTGGATGTAAACGGCTCACGCAATTACGTTGGCGTGAATAATCCAGTGGTGGATGCACTGGTCGAGCAGGTGATTCAAGCACCCGACCGCGAAGAACTGGTGTACCGCACCCGCGCCCTGGACCGGGTTCTGCTAAACGATTATTACGTGGTGCCACACTGGTACCTGGCCAGTGATCGGGTGGCCTACTGGTCGCATCTGAAGCACCCCGGACACACCGCCAAAAACGGCATCGACATCAACAATTGGTGGGTAGAACGCTAAATGGGCGTTTACATTCTGCGTCGGCTGGCGCTGATTATCCCCACTCTGATCGGCATTATGCTGCTCAATTTCGTCATTGTTCAGGCGGCCCCGGGCGGCCCGATTGAACAAATGATTGCCCAAATGCAGGGCCACGGTGGCAACACTCTGGCCCGTGCAGGAGGCGGCGACAGCAGCGGCGAAGTCGTCACCAGCAACGATAGCCGGGGCAGCCGTGGTATTCCGGACGAATTGCTGAAAGAAATCGAAGTCATGTACGGCTTCGACAAGCCCGCTCACGAGCGCTTTTTCAAAATGCTCAAAGACTACGCCACTCTCGATTTCGGCGACTCGTTTTTCCGTGATAAAAGCGTGCTGGAACTGATTCTGGACAAAATGCCGGTGTCCATTTCCCTCGGGCTCTGGTCCACGCTTATTATCTATCTGATTTCTATTCCCCTGGGCATTCGCAAAGCGGTCAGTGACGGCTCACGCTTTGACGTATGGAGCAGTTCGGCGATTGTGATTGGCTATGCCATTCCCGGCTTCCTGTTTGCCATATTGCTGATCGTACTGTTTGCAGGCGGCAGCTACTATGACTGGTTCCCCCTGCGCGGGCTTACCTCCAGCAATTTCGACGAAATGACTTGGTATCAGCAGGTGGGCGACTATTTTTGGCACCTGGCGCTGCCGGTGACGGCCAATGTGATTGGCGGTTTTGCCACGCTCACCTTGCTGACCAAAAACTCGTTTATGGATGAAATCGGCAAGCACTACGTGGTCACTGCCCGCGCAAAAGGCCTGGAAGAAAAGCAGGTGCTTTACGGCCACGTCTTTCGCAACGCCATGCTGATTGTGATCGCCAGTCTGCCCGGGGTTCTGGTTTCGTTGTTTTTCACCGGATCCTTGCTGATTGAGGTTATCTTCTCCCTCGACGGTCTTGGGCTACTGGGCTTTGAAGCGGCCCTGAACCGGGATTATCCGGTGATATTTGGTACCCTGTTCATATTCACTCTGATGGGCCTGTTGCTGAAGCTGATCAGCGACATCACCTACGTATTGGTCGACCCGCGCATCGATTTCGAAAGCCGGGAAGGTGCCTGACCCGTGTCAAACTGGACAGCAACCTTGACCGCATTATTCCCAAAGCCAACCCCCATACAGAAGCGCAGGCTCGCTAACTTCCGCGCCAATGGTCGCGGTTTTTGGTCGCTGTGGCTGTTTTTGCTGCTGTTCGGACTGGCCCTGATGGCAGAGGTGATTGCCAACGATTCGCCGCTGCTGGTGTCGTATCAGGGCCAGTTGTACGCCCCGGTTGTTCAGGATGTTCCGGAGGAAACCTTTGGTGGCTTTCTACCTACCACCGCAGATTACCGCGACCCGTTTATCGCTGATGAAATCAACGCTAACGGCTGGATGCTGTGGCCACCCATCCGCTTCAGTTACAACACCATCAATTACAATCTGGACGTGCCTTCGCCGGCGCCGCCCAGCGCCGAAAACTGGCTAGGCACAGACGACCAAGGCCGCGATGTTGCCGCCAGGGTTATTTACGGCTTCCGCATTTCCGTACTGTTCGGGCTGATTCTGACCCTGGCCAGCTGCGTAGTGGGCGTCACCGTTGGCGCACTGCAAGGTTTTTACGGCGGTAAAGTAGACCTGTTTGGCCAGCGTTTTATCGAAATCTGGTCCGGCCTGCCGGTGCTCTACTTGCTGATTATTCTGTCTGGCATTGTGCAGCCAAACTTCTGGTGGCTGCTGGGCATTATGCTGCTGTTCAGCTGGATGGGGCTGGTGGATGTGGTCCGTGCCGAATTTTTGCGCGCGCGTAATTTTGAATATGTGAAGGCGGCAAGGGCACTGGGGCTGGACAACCGGAAAATCATGTTCCGCCATATTCTGCCCAACGCCATGGTGGCCACCCTCACCTTTTTACCGTTTATATTAACCGGCGCCATTACCGGGCTGACCTCGCTGGATTTTCTGGGTTTTGGTTTGCCTTCCGGGTCGCCGTCATTGGGCGAACTGATTGCCCAAGGCAAAGCCAACCTTCATGCCCCCTGGCTGGGCATCTCGGCGTTCGTGTCCCTGTCGGTGATGCTGACTTTGCTGGTGTTTGTCGGCGAAGCGGTGCGCGATGCTTTTGACCCGAGGAAAAACTGATATGACGGGTCAAAAAACACAGCCGTTATTATCCATTAATGACCTGTCCATCAGCTTTAACGGCCAGCCGCCCCTGGTACGAGGCCTGGGTGTACAGGTGCACGCCGGGGAAACCCTGGCTCTTGTAGGTGAAAGCGGTTCTGGCAAATCCATTTCAGCGCTGTCTGTGCTGCGCCTGTTGGACGCCCGCCACGTTAGTTACCCCAGCGGCCAGATTCTGTTCCACGGTGAAGACCTGTTAAAAGCCCCGGAAAACCGTTTACGCCAGGTGCGCGGACGCCAGATCAGCATGATTTTCCAGGAACCGATGACCTCGCTGAACCCGCTGCACACCGTGGAAAAGCAAATCAGCGAAACACTGGCCTTACACAAAGGCCTGCGCGGTGACCAGGCTCGGGCCCGCTGCCTGGAGCTGCTGCAGCTGGTGGGCATAGACGACCCGAAAAGCCGCCTGGCCAGCTACCCACATCAGTTGTCTGGCGGGCAGAAACAGCGGGTAATGATCGCTATGGCGCTGGCCAACGAGCCGGAACTGCTGATCGCTGACGAGCCCACCACCGCGCTGGACGTAACCGTGCAAAAGCAGGTCCTGGAACTGTTGCAGCAGCTGCAGGAAAAGCTGGGCATGGCCATTTTGCTGATCACCCACAATCTGACCATTGTGCGCCGCTACGCCGACCGGGTGGTGGTGATGGAACAAGGCCAGTTGGTGGAACAGGCCACGGTTGAAACTCTGTTTACAACGCCACAGCATCCGTATACCAAACGCCTGCTAGACGCCGAACCACCCGAATCACCGCCCGCCAGGCCCGACATTGAAAATGCAACGCTGCTGCTGCGGGTTCGCGATTTGAATGTGCGCTTTACCACGGCCAAAACCCTGCTAGGGCGCGTAAAATCGAGCTTCCATGCGGTACAAGACGTTAGTTTTGAGCTGGAACGGGGCCAGACTCTGGGCATTGTAGGCGAAAGCGGCAGCGGCAAAACCACCATCGGCCACGCTTTGCTGAAGCTAACGGCGGCCAGCGGTCACATCGATCTGGATGGACAGCCCTTAGCGAACCTGAACCAGAAGCAGTTTCGTTCTTTTCGCAAACGCATTCAGATTGTGTTTCAGGATCCGTTTGGCAGCCTTAGCCCGCGCATGTCGATTGCCGAAATTGTGCAGGAAGGACTTGAAATTCATACGCCAGACACCCCTGAAGCCCAAGACGCGCTGGTGGTGCAGGCGCTGACGGACGTGGGCTTGAACCCGCAGGACCGCCACCGCTACCCGCACGAATTTTCCGGTGGTCAGCGCCAGCGGGTAGCCATTGCCCGGGCTCTGGTGTTGCAGCCGGATTTGATCATCCTGGACGAGCCAACCTCGGCTCTAGACCGAACCGTACAAAAGCAGGTGATTGAGCTGTTACAATCGCTGCAGCGAAAATATGCGCTAAGCTACATTTTTATCAGTCATGACCTGGCGGTGGTTCGGGCGCTGAGCCACAAACTGTTGGTGTTGCAGCATGGCCGAATTGTGGAATACGGCAAAGCCGCCGAGATATTTGCCGCACCTGAACAGCCGTACACACGGGAGCTGCTGAATGCAGCCTTCTTTTACCAGAAACCTTTAGACTAATTGAGCGTCATTCGTTAATAAAGCGTAACGCGTTACTATAAGGAGAACACCCATGGGAATTCTCAGTGGCAAAAGAGCCCTGATCGTTGGCGTTGCCAGCAAATTGTCGATTGCCTACGGCATCGCTGAAGCCTTCGCCCGCGAGGGCGCCGAACTGGCCTTTACCTACCAGAATGAAAAGCTGCAGCCGCGGGTCGAGAAATTCGCCGCACAATGGGGCAGCACGCTCACCTTCCCTTGCGATGTCGCCAGTGATGACGAAATCAACAACGTGTTCACCGAACTTGGCAAGCACTGGGACAACATCGACATTATTGTTCACGCCGTGGGTTTCGCCCCCGGTCACGAACTTGACGGCAACTACGTCGACGTGACCACCCGTGAAGGTTTCCGCATTGCCCACGACATCAGCTCCTACAGCTTTGTGGCCCTGGCCAAAGGCGCTCGCGGCATGATGCACGAAGGCAGCTCGCTGCTGACCCTGAGCTACCTGGGCGCAGAGAAAGTGCTGCAGAACTACAACGTGATGGGTCTGGCAAAAGCCTCGCTGGAAGCTAACGTGCGCTACATGGCAGCCAGCCTGGGCCGCGACGGCATCCGCGTGAACGGCATTTCTGCCGGGCCAATCCGAACTCTGGCAGCGTCTGGTATCAAGAGCTTCCGCAAAATGTTGGCCGAAAACGCCAGGCGCGCCCCGCTGCGCCGCAACGTAACCACCGATGAAGTCGGCAACGCCGCGGCTTTCTTGGGGTCCGACATGTCCAGTGGTATCACTGGCGAAATCATGTATGTCGATGCCGGCTTCAACATCACCGGTATGGGTGAACTGGAAGACGCAGAGATTTAACAACTGCGTGCATCTCCGGAACTCTTACTCAAGGAATATCAAGGAATAATCATAACTATGTTAGGCACGAAATTAGAGAACCTGAACGTGGCGAGCCAGGAAACACTGATGCCGCCTGAAACACTTAAGCAAGATCTGCCACTTACAGACAAAGCAGCCGCCACCGTGGCGAAAGGCCGCCAGGATATATACAACATTATCGACGGCACTGATCACCGGCTGTTTCTGGTGTTGGGCCCCTGCTCTATTCACGATGTAGATGCCGCCCTGGATTATGCCCGGCGCCTGAAAAAGCTGGCTGACGAAGTAAGCGACACACTGCTGATTGTAATGCGGGTCTATTTTGAAAAGCCGCGCACCACTGTTGGCTGGAAAGGCCTGATTAACGATCCCCGGCTGGACGATACCTTTGATATTCAGCAGGGCCTTCACATTGGCCGCAAATTACTGATTGATATCAGCGAACTGGGCCTGCCCACGGCCACAGAGGCACTAGATCCTATTTCCCCGCAGTATCTGCAGGATGCGATTTCCTGGTCGGCCATTGGTGCTCGCACCACCGAATCGCAAACCCACCGGGAAATGAGCAGTGGCTTGTCGATGGCCATTGGCTTTAAAAACGGCACCGATGGCAATCTCGACGTTGCCGTAAACGCCATGAAATCCGTGTCTCACCCCCACAGCTTTCTGGGCATAAACCAGCAAGGCCAGGTTGCCATTATTCGTACCAGGGGCAACAACTACGGCCACGTGGTTCTGCGCGGTGGTGGTGGCAAACCCAATTATGATTCGGTCAACGTTGCCCTGTGCGAACAGGCTCTAGAGAAGTCTGGCCTGCGCAAATCCATCATGGTGGATTGCAGCCACGCCAACTCCAGCAAAGACCCAGGCATTCAGCCCCTGGTGATGAACGACGTGTCTAACCAGATTCTGGACGGCAACACCTCTATCCAGAGCCTGATGATTGAGAGCAACATCAACTGGGGCAACCAGTCGATTCCGCAGAATCTGGCAGACCTGAAGTACGGCGTATCGGTGACCGATGCCTGTATTGACTGGGAAACCACCGAAAAAGCAGTTCACGACATGCGTAACAAGCTCAAAGATGTGCTGCCAAAGCGTGCCAAGACGTAAGATATACGATAGGGGACAGATTTAAAATCTGTCCCCGGTTTGTCACTGGTGCGAGGTCCGCAAGATGGGGACAGATTTCAAATCTGTCCCTGCTGTGTCCCCGGTTTTGGTTTGAGTCAGCCGATCTTGTCCAGGCCACGCATATACGGCTTTAGAACGTCCGGCACTGTAATGCTGCCATCTTTGCGCTGGTAGTTTTCCATCACCGCAATCAAAGCACGGCCAACGGCCAGGCCTGAGCCGTTGAGGGTGTGCACCGGCTCTGGCTTGCCGGTTTCAGGGTTGCGCCAGCGCGCCTGCATGCGGCGGGCTTGAAAGTCCCGAGTGTTGGAGCAAGACGAAATCTCGCGGAACTTCTGCTGCCCCGGCAGCCATACCTCCAGATCGTATGTGCGAGCAGCGGAGAAGCCCATATCGCCACCGCACAACGCCATGGTGCGATACGGCAGCTCCAACAGCTGCAACACTTTTTCAGCGTGGCCGGTCAGGGCATCCAGAGCCGCGTCAGAATCTTCAGGCCGTACGACCTGAACCAGCTCTACCTTGTCAAACTGGTGCTGGCGAATCATGCCGCGGGTATCACGGCCGTAAGAGCCGGCTTCACTGCGGAAGCAAGGCGTGTGGCACACCACTTTCAAGGGCAATTCAGCGGCATCCAGAATGCTGTCGGCGATCAGGTTGGTCACCGGCACTTCCGCTGTGGGAATAAGGTAAAGCGGCTTTTCACTTTCTACCCGGAACAGATCTGCTTCAAATTTTGGTAGCTGGCCAGTGCCATAGAGCGCGTCGGCGTTCACCAGATAAGGTACGTAAGCTTCGGTGTAGCCGTGCTCTTCGGTATGAAGGTCCAGCATAAACTGCGCCAGCGCCCGATGCAGGCGGGCCACCTGGCCGCGCATCACCACAAAACGCGAGTGCGCCAAATTCGTCGCGGTCTCAAAATCCATACCGTGAAGGGCTTCGCCCAGAGCAACGTGATCTTGCGGCTCAAACGAAAACTCCCGGGGCGTACCCCAGGTACGAAGCTCCACGTTATCATCCTCGTCTTTACCCGCGGGTACGTCTTCGTCCGGCACGTTCGGAATGGCGGCAAGAAAGTGACTCAGTTCTTCCTGAAGTTCGCGCAGTTGGTCTTCGGCTTCGGATTTACGGGCTTTGAGGTCGTCTACTTCATCCAGCAACGGTTGTATGTCTTCGCCGGAGGCTTTGGCTTTGCCGATGGACTTGGATTTTTTATTCTGCTCGCCTTGCAAGGTCTCGGTCCGCACTTGAAGGCCGCGGCGGCGCTCTTCCAGCTGCTCGAAGGTGGAGGTATCAAAGGTAAAGTTTTTGATGGCCAAACGGCGGGCAATGTCTTCGGTTTGGCTGCGAACGCGTTTTGGGTCGAGCATGATTATCCTGACTGGTCGGTTTAACAATGATTTTGTGAATGGCCGCCATTATACCGTCACGGCAGCGCGTGGCCAGTGCTTCAGCTACAGGCCACCCTTATAGAAAGCCCAGTGCTTCAGCTATAGCGTTTGCGTGGGCTGGCGGCGTTCAGTTGGTTCAGGCGCTGGCGTTTTTCAGCGAGTTTGATCTCCAGCCCGCGGGCCACCGGCTGATAATACCGGCGCTCGCTGATGGCTTCGGGCAAGTAAGCTTCACCGGCCGCAAAAGCGTCGGGCTCGTCATGGGCGTAACGATAGGATTCGCCGTGGCCCATGGACTTCATCAATTTGGTCGGTGCGTTGCGCAGGTGGACCGGTACTTCGAAGTCTTTATCCTGGCGGATGTCAGCCATACACTGGTTGAACGCCTTATAAACAGCGTTGCTTTTTGGTGCCATGGCTAGGTAAATCACCGCTTGCGCCAGCGCCAGTTCACCTTCGGGCGAACCCAGGCGCTCCTGGGTATCCCAGGCTTCCAGGGTCAGCTGCAGCGCCCTAGGGTCAGCGTTACCTATGTCTTCACTGGCAATACGCACCAGCCGGCGAGCCACGTACAGCGGGTCGCAGCCGCCGTCGAGCATACGGCACATCCAATAAAGCGAGCCGTCCGGATCAGACCCCCTCACCGACTTGTGCAACGCCGAAATCTGGTCGTAGAAAACATCGCCACCTTTATCGAAACGGCGCAGACTGGTTTGCATCACCAGCTCAAGCTGATCTTCACTGACGCTATCGACACCATCAGCGTCTGGCTGCGCCAGATCGGCGGCCACTTCCAGAATGTTCAGTGCCCTGCGGGCATCGCCGCTGGCGGCGCTGGCCATCATCGCCAGTACGTCCTCGGCCACCCGCAGGCGACCACCAAAGCCTTCTTCGGCGCTTAGCGCGCGGATAAGCAGGCGCTGAATATCGTCGTCTTCCAAATTTTTCAAGACGTAAACCCGGGTGCGGGACAACAGCGCGCTGTTTAGCTCAAAAGACGGGTTTTCGGTGGTGGCACCCACAAAAATAAAGGTGCCGTCTTCAATGTGCGGTAAAAAGGCGTCTTGCTGGCTTTTGTTGAAGCGGTGAACTTCATCCACAAACAGCAAAGTGTCCTGGCCGCTGCCCTGCTTGCGTGCCCGCGCACGCTCAACCGCCGCGCGTATATCTTTTACACCGCTGAGTACCGCTGACACGGTCTCAAAGGCCAGGTCACTGACGTTAGCCAGCAATTGGGCGAAAGTGGTTTTGCCCACCCCGGGCGGGCCCCACAAAATCATCGAATGCAGCTGGCCCTGCTCTACCGCCCGCCGCAGCGGTTTGCCGGGCCCCACCAGGTGGGGCTGACCCACATAATCTGCCAGTTGGGTCGGGCGCATGCGCGCAGCCAGCGGGCGAAATCCGCCGCTGCTGGCGAACAGGCTATCCTGCATCAGCTGCCGTCACGGATAATATCCACACCGGCCGGGTAGTCCGGCTTGAATACCGACGCGGGTATATCCCCGTTCAGCACGATGTCGTCAAAGCTCAGAATACTGATCTGCGCCAGGGAATCTTCCATTCGCATTTCCTGCAGCTGTCCGTCAAAAAACGACATCCGCAGCGAAACGAACAGTGAGTCCGGATTTTTGGGCGTCAGCGTAAATTCGCGAATGTTGTCGCCCACCCTGCGGGTAGAAACGTCGTAGGTTTGCGCCAGGTTGTCCACCTCACCGCTCAACAGCAAAGCCGGCGTGGCCTGCACATCGCTGTTTAGCTTGTGCACGGTTACCTGCTCCAGGTCCGGGTCGTACACCGACACTTCATCGCCGTTACTGACGATGTGCTGGGCCATAGGCGCTTTGCTTTCCCAATAAAACAATCCCGGACGCTTGGCCTTCATAGAGCCTCGGCTTTCCTGAATGCGGTCACCGCCGTTGCCCACCACAATCTGGATGAAGTCAGCCTGGTATGTCTGGTAACCCCGCAATAACGCAGCCAGTTGAGTCGCCGCGTCTTTCTGAAGAGTCGCTTCACTGACAGCCGCCGTTACCGTGCTGGTCAGAATCATCGCAAACAGCGCTGTGGCCAGCTGTTTCAAAACACCCGTCGTGCTTTTATTCGCCATACTGCTTGCTCCTGGACACTAGTTCCGTGGAGGCGGCGGAGCCAATACTTCCCGCGCGCCGTTGTGGCCTGCCGAACTGACAACCCCCGAAGCTTCCATTGCCTCGACCAGGTTGGCGGCACGGTTATAGCCAATCTTTAATTTACGTTGAACCGACGATATCGACACCCGGCGGCCTTCTGTCACGAACGCCACGGCTTCATCAAACAAAGTATCCATTTCGCTGTCATCATCGTTCAAGCTGGGTACGCCGGGCAGATTTTCGCCTTCGGCGCCATTAAGAACGTCGTCTATATATACCGGCACGCCTCGGGCTTTCCAGGCGCTGACCACCCGGTGCACTTCATCGTCGTCGACAAAGGCGCCGTGTACCCGCACAGGCAAGCCAGATCCTGGTGGCAAATACAGCATATCGCCGTGGCCCAGTAGCTGCTCTGCGCCACCTTGGTCAAGCACGGTACGGGAGTCAATTTTTGACGACACCTGGAACGAGATACGGGTGGGAATATTGGCTTTTATCAAACCGGTGATAACATCCACCGACGGTCGTTGGGTAGCCAGAATCAGGTGAATACCGGCGGCGCGAGCCTTTTGCGCGATACGGGCAATCAGTTCTTCCACTTTTTTGCCAACAATCATGATCATGTCAGCAAATTCGTCAATCACCACCACAATAGAGGGCAATGGCTCCAGTTCCGGCCGTTGCTGCTCGTCGTTATCCAGATAGTCGTCGGGTTTCCAGAACGGGTCTCGCAAGGGCTCACCGGCCTCCGCCGCTTCTTTTACCTTACGGTTATAACCGGCCAGATTACGCACGCCCAGGGTGGCCAGCAGGCGATAGCGCCGCTCCATTTCGGCCACACACCAGCGCAGTGCGTTGGCGGCTTCTTTCATGTCTGTGACCACCGGCGCCAACAGGTGGGGAATACCGTCGTAGATGCTCAGTTCCAGCATCTTCGGGTCTACCATGATAAAGCGAACTTCTTCCGGCCCGGCCTTCAGCAGCATGCTCAGCAGCATGGCGTTCACACCAACCGACTTACCGGAACCGGTGGTGCCTGCCACCAGCAGGTGAGGCATTTTCGCCAGGTTGGCTACTATAGGATTGCCGCCGATGTCGTTGCCCAGCGCCATGGTCAGCGCGGAGGTCGATTCGGAGAATACCCGCGAGCTCAATACTTCACTCAACCGCACCATCTGGCGGTATTCGTTGGGAATTTCGATACCCACTACGGATTTCCCGGGTATTACTTCAACCACCCGCACGCTCAGCACCGCCAGGGAACGCGCCAGGTCTTTCGCCAGGTTGGATATTTTGCTGACCTTAACGCCCGCCGCCGGCTTGATCTCGAAACGGGTAATCACCGGGCCCGGATTCACCTCAACCACCTCTACGGTGACCCCAAAGTCAGCCAGCTTTTCTTCCAGCAGCCGCGACATATGTTGCAGAGACTCTTCAGTGTAGCCTTTTTCCTGCTGCTCCTCGGGCGGGTCTAACAGCGTGATGGGTGGAATCGGGCTTTCGATATCTTCCAGCAGCGAAGATTGTTTGCCAGCCCCATTGCTGGCGCCGGGCTTACCCTGATCGTCTTTTTTGAACGGGGCGATCTTGAATGAACGGCCGGTGTCTTGAGAATTGCCTTTTGCCGCGATATCGGCGGAAGCCGATAAAGGCGTGGCTTTGCGCGCTGATCGCCGCGATGCAGGTGTGGGCCTACTGCTTTTGGAATCGCTATAATCGCTGCGAGCGCTCTCGTCATGGGCACTAAAGCTTTCAATGCGCGCCGGCTCATCGTCTGAATTGGCGCTCAGATCAAAGTAGTCGCCGGAGTCATCGCTGTATTCCGTTTTAGATTGGCCGCGACGGCCAAACCCCGGAATACGCTGCCACCAGCGCACTCGTTCAACCGCTTTTGCCGCGCGAACTTCGTTATCAAACTGGTCTGAAGCCTTGCCTTCAACCCTATGATTCAAAAGCGGTGGTTGATAATTTTCAGCGGTTTCTTCGGCGGCTTTTTCAGCATAGTTCTTTGCGGAACGGCTGCCTCTCAACCCATCTTGTATCCGTGTGCCAACCGTCAGCGCCATGCCGCCCAACTGGTCCATCAACCAGAACCAGGAAAGCCCAGTGGTAACCGTGAGCGCAAACAAGAATATGGCAATCAATACCAAGGTGGTGGCCGGCAGGTTAAAAAACCGCACCATAGCATCGGCCACAGCGACGCCCATCACGCCGCCGGAAGATTCACCCAGACCAAAAAGAGAATAAAGCGACAACAGACTGGTGGCCGACAGCAGAATCAGAACAAACCCGCCAAAGCGCACCATTAACAGGGGCCAGTGAAGGTCTTGGGAGCGATTGCGAAGACGAATCAGCAGCAGCGCGTAACCTGCCACCATGGCTGGAAACAGCCAGGCCACGTAGCCGAAGAAATTGCGCAGCAGGCTGGTCAGCCAGGCACCACTGCGGCCGGCGTAATTCAGCACTTGGGCGTCATGGCCTACACTGGCCCAGCCGGGGTCATTGGCGTGAAAGCTGAACAGCGCCATGCATAAATAAATCGCCAGGGCAATGAGCGCAATAACGGCGCCCTCGCGGGCACCTTGGGTCAGCAGCTTGCGAAAACGCAGCTGCTTATCAGTCAGCGGCTGGGCCGATGTGTCTTTTGCTTTTGCGCTTGCTGCCATGAATGCTCAGATGTTGCCATGACCGGGGTTCTGAAGGGCCTGAAAACCCCGGTCAAGATCGGCTTTCAGGTCGTCAATGGCTTCAATGCCTACCGACAGGCGAATCAGGTTTTCACTAATACCGGCCTGTTCTTTGTCTTCGGGCGACAATCGCCCGTGGGTCGTTGTTGCCGGGTGGGTGATGGTGGTCTTCACATCACCGAGGTTGGCGGTAATAGACACCATCCGAGTGGCGTCAATAAAGCGCCAGGCCTCTTCCCTGCCCCCATTTACCCGAAACGACAATACGCCGCCAAAACCCTTTTGCTGGCGTTTCGCCAGCTCATAATGCGGATGCTGCGGCAGGCCGGTATAAAAAACCGTTTCCACCGCGCTCTGCTGGTGCAGCCATTGTGCCAACTCTAACGCATTGTCACAGTGGGCTCGCATACGAATTGGTAAGGTTTCCAGGCCCTTCATGAACACCCAGGCGTTGAACGGGCTCATGGTTGGGCCTGTTGCCCGCAAAAACACGAATATTTCTTCCAGCAGCGCGTGGGGGCCTACAACAACGCCGCCTATGCAACGGCCCTGACCGTCCAGATACTTGGTCGCGGAATGGGTTACCAAGTCTGCGCCCAACGCCAGCGGCTGTTGCAACACTGGCGTACAGAAACAGTTGTCTACCATTAACAGCGCACCATGGGCATGGGCTAGATCCGCCATCTTTCGAATGTCGGCAATTTCGCACAACGGGTTAGACGGCGTTTCCAGAAACAACAGGCGGGTATTGGGCCGCATAGCCGCTTCCCAGCCCGCTTCGTCTGTCAGTTTTACAAACGTGGTTTCAACACCAAATTTGCTCAGATACTTCTGAAACAGCGAATTCACCGTGCCGAATACGTCCCGTGAACACACCACGTGGTCACCGGCCTTCAGCAACGCCATACAGGTGCTGGTAATGGCAGCCATACCCGAGGCCATTGCCACTGCCCGTTCGCCGCCCTCCATCGCCGCAATGCGATTTTCGAAGGCGGTCACCGTGGGATTGGTAAAACGCGAATAAATATTGCCGGGCTCTTCACCGGCAAAACGCGCAGCCGCTTGCGCCGCGCTGGCGTAAACAAAGCTGGACGTCGGAAATATGGCGTCGCTGTGTTCCAGCTGACCGGTACGAATCTGCCCCGCGCGCACCGCCAGGGTATCGCCAGACATGCCGTCCAGGTCTGATTCTGGTATCAAAATCGATTCTTCGCGGCAAAATGTCATCGTTTTCTCCTGGTCATGATTTTCTGCTGGTCGTGGCTTTCTGCTGGTCGTGGCTTTCTGCTGGTAATAGTATTCTTGCGCGGTCTAAAGCATCAGTCTTCGTCGTTATGCATGTCTATACTGCCGTTTTCGGTATCGTTCTTCACGATGCCGGAGCGGGTTGCATCGTTACGCTGGCCATCCAGGCGATCCAGATAGGCACGATCAATATCGCCGGTTACGTATTCACCGGTAAACACCGAACATTCCCAGCCATCGATGTCACTATTAACATCGCTAACAGAGGTAATCAGGTCTTCCAGGTTCTGATACAGCAACCAGTCGGCGCCGATCAATTCACGGATTTCTTCCACAGTGCGATCGTGAGCGATCAGTTCTTTCGCAGACGGCATATCAATGCCGTACACGTTGGGATAACGCACCGGGGGCGCGGCCGAGGCGAAATACACTTTGCGGGCGCCGGCATCGCGGGCCATCTGCACGATTTCCTTGCAGGTGGTACCGCGCACAATGGAATCGTCAACCAGCATCACGTTTTTGCCGCGGAACTCCAGATCAATGGGGTTTAGCTTCTGGCGTACCGATTTCTTGCGCATGGTCTGGCCGGGCATAATAAATGTTCGGCCGATGTAACGGTTTTTAATAAAGCCTTCGCGGAATTTCACGCCCAGGCGGTGGGCCATCTGCATGGCCGAGGTGCGGCTGGTGTCTGGTATCGGCATAACCACGTCAATATCGTGATCGGCAAAATCCTTCAGCACTTTATCCGCCAGAGTCTCACCCATGCGCAAACGCGCTTTGTAAACCGAGACTTTGTCCATGATGGAGTCCGGGCGGGCAAAATAAACGTGCTCGAAAATACACGGATAAAGCTTTGGCTGTTTGGCGCACTGCTCACTGTGAAAGGTGCCATCGGTTTCAATATACACCGCTTCACCCGGCGCAATGTCACGCACCAGGGTGAAACCGGAGGCGGCCAGGGCCACGCTTTCAGACGCAATCATGTATTCTTTGCGACCGTCACTGGCTACGCGCACGCCATAACAGATAGGGCGAATGCCATTGGGGTCGCGGAAACCGACAATGCCATAACCGGTAATCATTGCGATAACCGCGTAAGCACCGCGGCAGCGTTCGTGTACAGAACGCACGGCGGCAAAAATGTCGTCTTTGGTGGGGTCTAGCTTGCCCAGTTTCTGAAGCTCGTGAGCAAACACGTTCAAAAGCACTTCCGAATCGGAGTTGGTGTTGATGTGGCGCAGATCGGTACGAAACAGGTCGGTGCTCAGCTCGTCAGAATTTGTCAGATTGCCATTGTGGGCCAGGGTAATGCCATAGGGACTGTTGACGTAAAACGGCTGAGCCTCGGCGGAGCTCGCGCTGCCGGCGGTAGGATATCGAACGTGACCAATGCCGACATTACCCACTAACCGGTGCATATGGCGGGTATGAAATACATCGCGTACCAGGCCGTTGTCTTTACGCAGGTAAAAGCGCTCGTCTTCGAAGGTAACAATACCTGCTGCGTCCTGACCCCGATGCTGAAGAACGGTCAGCGCATCATAGAGCAGCTGGTTCACGTGGGAAGTGCTGACGATACCGACGATGCCACACATGGAATGGAGATTCTCCGAGTGTTAAAACTGAATGAAAGCCACGCCAGGCAGATTGCCTGATATAGCGCCTGGCGTTTGAATAGCCAAGTTTACTAGATGCCTTGCCCCTCGCTTTGGGGAGTAAGGAATCCGGAAATCTCATCACCAAAGGTACGACGGGACCAGTCTTCTAACACCGACAACCGGTCAATCATTGGCGATTCTTGCCACCAGGTATCTTGAGACACCGGTGTGTAACGCAACAAAGCAATGCCTACCACCACCACCAATACCCCACGCAACAGGCCAAAGCCCATACCCAGCACCCTGTCGGTGCCGGATAAGCCTGTGGCCCGCACCAGCTGTCCGATAATGCCGTTAATGATGGCGCCCACAATAAGCGTACCAATAAACAGAATCGCGAACGCCGCAACCGACCTCACCATGGGCGTTTCCACGGTGCTGGCCAGTAGCGACTGCATCTGGGGGTGAAATGTGCGAGCAACAATGAAGGCCATTACCCAGGTAACCAACGACAGGGCTTCGCGAACAAAGCCGCGCCTCAGGCTGATCAGCGTTGATATGGTAATAACCGCAATAATGACCCAGTCAATCCAGATCAACGCATTCATGAACCACCCGGGCGACGCAAAATAGAGAGCGCGGATTCTATCAGGAAACCGCCCTCTGCCAAACCACCGTTGCGAGAAAACCTGGCCGTGCGGCTTATTTATCAGGGCTGGTGACCAAACTGTTGAGGCTGAAGGCCTTGTCAAGGGCCGCTTTGGCCGCGCCGGCTTCGGATTTGCTGACAAAAGGCCCACTGAATACCCGGGTCAGCCGGGTTTCACCGCGGCTGAATTCTTGAAGGTGTGAACTGTAGCCCTTTTCGCGGGCGTTATCACGCAAACGCCGGGCGTTGTCGGCATCGCCAAAGCTGCCCAGCTGAACAACCCATGCGCCTTCCAGAGAGCGGCTGAACTCTTCCTCGGTTTGCGGGCTGGGTTCGGGCCGGGCCGGGGCCGCTGTGGCCTGTTTGACCTCTGCAGGCTGAGCGGCTGCCGCCGTAACGGCGCTGCTGGCCGCAGTCGGCTCAGGCGCCTGCGGCGTCACTTCTTCAATGAGCTGAAATTCCCCAGACCCACTGGCACGGTCTGCTACCGCCGTTTCTGACCCGGGGGCGCTCTGATATTCTGGCATGGCGGTCTGCGGAGGTGGCTCGGTGTTCACTTCCGGAAATGGCGGCTCTTCAGGAATGCTTATCGAGGTGGAGTTGCGCCCTGAATGGGGCTCGTCAAAGATCATCGGCACAAAAATCACCGCCAGTGAAATCAGCACCAGGGCGCCGATGATCCTCTGCTTTAATCCGTCCACAATCATGCTCCAGGGTTGGTAACGGCGGCGCTTGGATGCAAAATATTGCGGGCCGCCGCCACAGTAAAGAACGAACCAAACACGATCACAATATCATTAGCACGGGCCTGGCTTTGGGCTTCAGCCAGGGCCTCCGACACCGAGTGCCAGCAACCGGCAGGCTCTATACCGCACTGCTCAAACTGCGCATTCAGAGCCTCGGCGCTATAGCCGCGGGGAGCTTCTTTCAACAGTCCAGCCAGATACCAGCTGTGAACCACGCTGGACATGGCTTTGGCAACACCTTGCACGTCTTTATCAGCAAGCGCACCGTAGACCGCGTGAATGCGGGTTTCCGGATGCTGTAACAGGCGTAACCGGCTAGCCAGCCAACAGGCTGCGTGGGGGTTATGTCCCACATCCAGAATCACCAGCGGCGACGTGGCTACCTGTTCAAAACGCCCGGGCACCGACACTGCGGCCACCGCCCGCTCAATCTGCTGAACACCCAGATTGGGCGCCAAGGTGCGGGAAGCAACAACCGCTGCAGCCAAGCTTTTCACCGGCAGGGCAAAATCTGGCAGGCGAAACTCTTCTTCCCCCAACTCCAGGTTCACCATCGCCGGCTGGCTTGAACACTGCACCAACTGATAATCACGACCCAGCAACGCCAGGTCTACTTCTTGCGATAACGCTTGCTGCAATACCGAGCGCGGGGGATCAAAATCGGCGTACACCGCGGGAATACCCGGGCGCAACACACCGGCTTTTTCAAAACCGATAGACTCGCGATCGTTGCCCAGAAAGCTCGCATGATCAATATCAATCGAGGTCAGGATCACAAAATCCGCGTCTAGCGCGTTCACCGCATCCAGACGGCCGCCCAGGCCAACCTCCAGAATCCAGTCGTCTACGTCGGCTTCGGACATGGCAACAAACGCAGCCAGAGTTCCGAATTCGAAATAGCTCAACGACACTTCCGCCCTGGCCTCTTGAACTCGTTCGAACCCGTGAATCATTTGCGCGTCCGAAATGGGCTCACCCAGCAGGCGTACCCGCTCGTTATAAACCTGAAGATGTGGCGACGTGTAGGCTGCGGTGCGACGCCCTGATTCCTGCAACAGCGCCTCCAGAGCTGCAACCGTGCTGCCCTTGCCGTTGGTGCCAGCCACGGTAATAATGCGGGCCTCGGGCTTATTCGGGAACAGTCTCTGCAAAACCACCATCACCCGGTCCAGCCCCAGTTCGATTTCAACCGGGTGAATGGCCTCAAGGTAGCTCAGCCATTGGCCCAGGCTGGCATCGGCGCCGGGGGCCGCTGTTTTCGGCGCAGTCTGATCCGGATTATGAGACTGGGACATTATCGTCCGGCTTTTCAGTCACTTCAATTTCGATGGGCGCCTCGGTGTCAGGTTTTTCCAGGTTGCCAAATTTTGCCAACAAGTGTGCAATTCGCCCACGCATCTGGTGACGGTGCAGAATCATATCGATAGCACCGTGCTCCAACAAAAACTCGCTGCGCTGAAAGCCTTCAGGCAACTTTTCGCGCACGGTCTGCTCGATTACCCGCGGTCCGGCAAAGCCAATCAATGCGTTAGGTTCGGCAATATTCAAGTCACCCAACATGGCCAGGCTGGCCGATACGCCACCAAAGACCGGGTCCGTCATTACCGAAATATAGGGCAGGCCTTGCTGCTTCATGCGCTCAAGAACCGCCGCGGTTTTGGACATCTGCATCAGCGAAAGAATAGCTTCCTGCATACGCGCGCCGCCGCTGGCAGAGAAGCACACCAGAGGAATGCGCTCTTCCAGCGCCACATTGGCCGCCCGCACAAACTTTTCGCCAACCGTCTGGCCCATAGAACCGCCAAGGAAGTTGAACTCGAAGGCGCAAGCCACCAGTGGAATCCCGATTGTGGTGCCCTTCATGGCTAACAGGGCGTCTTTTTCGCCAGTCGCTTTCTGGGCCTGGCTCAGGCGATCTTTATAACGTTTGGTGTCTTTGAACTTAAGGCGGTCCCAAGATTCCAGGTCTGCGCCAATTTCTTCACGGCCGTCTGGATCCAAAAAAATATCAAGGCGGCGGCGGGCAGCCACTCGCAAGTGGTGATTACACTTCAGGCACACGTCCAGATTTTTTTCCAGCTCGGGCTTGTACAGAAAAGCGCCACATTTCGGGCACTTTTTCCACAGACCTTCCGGCACACCGGTCCTCGTCTTGGATTCCGAGCGGATCTTGCTCGGCATTATCTTATCTAGCCAACTACTCATGATTTAATCCCGTCTGTAGAACCTATTTTGATCGTTCTATTGTAAACACCCACTACCGGCCAACAATTACACCATCGGATAGCGTGTTTGATGAGCCCATTCTGGCAGCATGCCATGCTGTGTAAACGTCTCATTCAATGAAACATAGTACATATAACGCCGGGCTGGCCCAATTTTTCCAATCGCATACCCTGCCCCTGCGTTCTATTTAATCAATCCATGAGTCTACCAACAATCAGCGCTTCTGGTCGCGGCCACGAAGTCTGCCATCTTTTTGGCGCATTTGATGCCTTTCTTACTTTTCACGCCGCCGCTTTCCACGCCGCCACTGACGTCCACTGCCCAAGGCCGTACATGCTGCACAGCTGCGGCAACGTTGTCGGGTTGCAAGCCACCGGCCAATATCAGTGGCAACGGCCGCTGTTCAGGAATCAGCGACCAGTTAAAACCATGGCCGGTGCCTCCGTATTGTTCAGGATGCCAGGCATCCACCAGCAAGCCAGCTGAATTTTGGTACGCCTCAAAGGCCTGTTCAATTTGCCCTTGCTGCCGCACCCGTATGGCCTTAATCCAGCGGCGCTGAAACTGCTCACAGAAAGCAGCGGTTTCGTCACCGTGAAACTGCAGCAAATCCAGAGCCACCTGCTGCAACACCTGCCTGACAAAATCCGCCTGCGGATTCACAAACAACCCCGTTACGCTAACAAACGCGGGTATCCGGGCGGCCAGCTGCCGCGCCAAGTCAATACTCACAGCCCGCGGGCTGGGGTCGTAGAACACCAGGCCAATGGCGTCAGCGCCGGCGGCCACGGCGGCGTCTACGTCCTCTAGGCGGGTCAGGCCACAGATCTTTACACGGCTAATCACGGTTGGGCGGCCTTTGTTTGCGGTGAATATGAGTGGCCGCAACCGGCCGATTCTGCTCTGCACTAAACCAGGGTTCTGCGAACGCCGGGCCACAGCTGGGCTGGGGAATTCCGAATTCGGCGGGATAACCCACGTCTACCAGGTACAAACCGTCAGGCGGAGCGGTTACACCCGCCTGCCTGCGATCCTTCGTCGCCAGAATCTGGCCAATCCAATCCAGCGCCTGCTCCTGGCAACCTACGGCCATCAAGGCCCCGGCAATATTGCGTACCATGTGATGCAAAAAAGCATTGGCCTGAACGTCAATCACCAAATAATCGCCTTTGCGCGTTACGCTGATGCTCTGCAAAAATCGAATCGGGCTATGAGACTGACAGCCAGCGGCGCGAAAAGCACTAAAATCGTGTTCGCCTACCAGCGCCTGGGCCGCCTGATGCATGTTTTCGGCATTCAGAGGCCGAAAATTCCAGCTTACCTGGCCGCGCTGAATACCTGGGCGCACCGGGTCGTTATAAATGATGTAGCGATAGCGCCGGTAAACCGCGGAGAACCGGGCATGAAAGTCGCCCTTGCACTGGCCAGCCCAGCGCACGGAAATATCGAAAGGTAAGGCTGTATTAATACCCATCACCCAAGAACGCATTGTGCGCAGTGATGATGTATCAAAGTGCACCAGCTGATAACTGGCGTGAACGCCGGCATCGGTGCGGCCGGCACACACCAGCTCTACCCCGTGGTCGGCTACTTTGCTGGCGGCTTTTGCCAGCTGTTGCTGCACCGCACGGATACCGGATTTTTGTTGCTGCCAGCCGTGGAATTCACGGCCATCGTATTCAAAGACCAATGCCACACGGCCGTTGCCAATGAGTGTATCCGCTGTAAGCGCCTGGGGTTCAAGAAACAAAAGTCAGCTCGATGTGTTGTCTGGTTGTTAAAAAACAAAGCCGGCGGTCAGAAGGCTCTGAGCGCCGGCTTTGTTTGAAGGATTATAACCAATCAGGACAGATTTTTAAGCAGTTCCTTCGCTTCTGCTTTCTGTTCAGTGGTGCCTTCAAGTTCCACTTCCATCAGAATGTCGCGGGCGCCGTCGATATCGCCCATCTCGACGTAGGCCTGCGCCAAATCCAGCTTGGTTGCTGCCTCGTCGGTGCCAGCCAGGAAGTCGAAATCATCGTCGTCACCCAGATCGCTCTCGTCGATCGCTCGAGGCGCGCCAGGTGCCACAATGGGTAGGTCTTCTTCTAAAAGATCCTCTTCCAACAAGTCCACTTCTGGAAGGTCGTCTTCCGACAGATCGTCCTCAGGAAGGTCGTACGCCGGAAGGTCTTCTTCGGGCAACTCCAGCGTCTCCAGATCGTCCAGGCTGATGTCATCCTCATCGTCCTGGTTCTCGGCCAGCTTAACGCCCAGCTCTTCCTCGGCTTCAATTCCAGCTTGTGGGTCGTCACCCATCTCCAAAGCCAATAGTTCAGCGTCGGTCATCTCTGGCAGTTGTTCTGCTTCGGATTCGGATTCGGATTCGGACTCGGCATCACCACCACCGGCATGATTGGAGCTATCTGCGCCATCTGAAAATTCGCCCATCAACGCCAGATCATCGTCCGAAATGTCCAGATCCAATCTCTCCAGATCCGGTTCCTGCATGTCCAAAGGCTTGAGTTCGGCCTCGGGGTCATCTTTATCAAGCTCGGCATCCAGCTCGTCCAGGAAAGCCTCATCCAGGCTCAGGTCGTCATCGTCAGACGTATTGCTGGCCGTGTTGGCGGTGTCGTCAGCCCTGGACCGCGGTGCGGCGTCTTCATCGGCAAATTTCCGGGCGAAGTCGTCAGACAACACAAAGTCTTCAAAATCTTCCGGAGCTTCAGACTTTGCGGGCTCTTCCTTGTCGCTCAGGTCGTCAATGCCGCTCAGATCGTAGTCTATAGGATCGTCTGACGTTGGCTTGGCGCTGTATTTTGCATCGTCTGCTTCCTCATCGAAGCCCCCGAAAGAGCCGGCAAAGGAACCGGAGCGCAATTCAGATTCAAGATCATCAATGCTGGGTGCCGCTTCCGCCTGCTCAAGATCGGTCAGCAAACGATCGGCCTCTGCCACGGCCTCGTCATCGTCCAAAGCACTGAGCTCGCCATACTGGCGTTCAAAAGCCACTCTATCCTGGGCATCTGCGTAAACCGCCAGCAGTTTCAGGCGCAGTTCGGTGCGGCTAGGCTCGCGGGAAATCGCAGACTCCAGAGTATTCACCGCCTGTTCGTGCTGACCGTAAGCCAGGTAGGAATTAACCTCTACCATAGCGTCCGGTTCAGCTTCGGGTGCTGGCGGTTCCTGATCGTCCAGACCAAGATCCAGGTCAAACGAACCGGAACTGGGTAAAGGTTCAACCAAGGGTGCTTGTTCAAAGCCGGTATCGGCCTCGGTCTCTCGCTCAGTCTCAGTCTCGGTCCCGGCTGCATCCTTATTTTTCGACTTGCGGCGCGACACCAAAAGCAGCAGCAGTAGCAGCAAGAGCAAGCCGCCGCCCAGAACCATTTGGTACAGCAGGTTATTCATAATGCTGTTGACCAAACCACCTTGGGCTGCGCTTTCTTCAGCTGGATCAGGCTGTGCGATCTGGGGCTGCGCGTCTTGTTCAGGTTGCACTGCAACCGCACTGGCCGTTTCGGCTTCGGCGACACCATCCATTGCGGGTTCGTCAGCTGCATTCTGGTCCATACTGACGACCGCGTTATCGCCGTTCATACCCGCTTGCTGCATGTCGGCCAACTGGCTATTTTTCAGCTCCAGCAACCGCTGCAGGGTTTCTACCTGCTCTTGCAGTGCATCAACACGGGTAGTTAACTCGCTGTTTTCACGGCGAGCACTGTCAAGTTCTTCGAGCGCCACCGTGGTGCCGGCATCTGCGCCGTCAGCCTGGTTACCGTCAGTACCGGCAGATCCGCTCTGTTCAGTGTTATCGACGGCTTGCGGTGCCTCAGTCTCGGCCACAATCAGTTTCAGTTCCGCATCGCCGCCGTCTATCGCTGCGGGCGCAGATGGCGTAGCCGCTGGGCTGGCATCAATCGTTGCCCGGGTCGTGTTGACGTCCTGGTTTTGTGCTCGCACGACCTGATTTGCCTCGCCCTGGCCCAGGCGCTGGATTTGCGCCAGCGTGGGTGCGCGCAGAACTTCACCGCGTTTCAAACGGTTGATATTGCCGCCTATAAACGCATCGGGATTAATCTCTTGAATCGCCAGCATAACCTGCTGCACAGATACGCTGTTGTTTGGGCGCATCCTGGTGGCAATGCTCCACAGGGTATCAGACGAGGTTGTAGGGCCGTAAACACCGCCAGATGCAAGAGATTGTGCGGAACCAGAACTTGCGGGCGCCGGTCGGCTCACTGCGCCGCTATTGGCGCTGGGCGATGAGTTGCTGCGGCCAGCAGACGGTGCCGCTACAAGCGGTTCCCGGATGCCGGTTTCTGCCGCATACACAGGTGGGTCTACCAACACCGCGTATTCGCGCAGCAAACGGCCACTGGGCCAGGTCAGCTCCAGCAGAAAATTGAAGTACGGCTCCCGTAACGGTTCACGGGAAGACACGCTGACCGCCAGGCTGCCATCACTGCGGGTAACCACCTGAAATTTTAGCTTACTGGCAAACTGGCCGCGATTAAGACCCACCCGTTGATAGGCGGATTCAGAAGCCACATTGACGAAAACATCACCAGGGCTAACGCCGCGACTCTGGCGTAGCACAATTTGCGCATCCAGGGGCTCATTCAAGTAGGACTGCAGCTCCACCTCCCCCAATCCCAGGGCTTGTGCAACGCCGGAGCCAAGACCTCCAGCCAGTGCCAGAGCAACCGCAAGCTTGCGTACCTTCATGCTTTTTCCTTTCCAGTCTCCGTTATTCGTACCTGCTTCGGTGCACGGCGGCGTTAAAGCAGTTTCGGACGAGGTTGGATGACTTCCGTCTGGGTGTTGTATAAGTGTGGCGGAACTTTAATCCTCAACGCGGCAAGTATTGTTGATAAGCATCATTTTATCAATAAATCAACGTTCTTCAGTGCACTGCTGCGCTACTTTGCCAACTCTTGATCGCAAACACACAGCCATCACGAAGATTAAGTTATTGCGGGCGCTGAGGAGACACCGGCTTTTATAGTTATGAAAATAACAGGGGCGAAGGCTGAAAGCAGCCTTCGCCCCTCACCGGTTGGTTGAAACCGGACGCAGTTGGCATTAATCAACGACTTTGAAGAATTCGCAGCATGCGCCTCAACGGTTCTGCCGCACCCCACAACAGTTGGTCACCCACGGTGAACGCAGAAATATACTCCGGCCCCATGGTCAATTTGCGAATACGGCCCACGGGAATACTCAGAGTGCCGGTGACTTTCGCCGGTGTCAGCTCGTTCATGCTGGCTTCACGCTCGTTGGGAATAACTTTCACCCAATCGTTGCCGGCGGCCAGAATCTTCTCGATTTCAGCAACAGGAAGATCTTTGCGCAGCTTTATGGTCAGTGCCTGACTGTGTGAACGCATGGCACCGATTCGAACGCACAAACCGTCGATAGGAATAGGATTGTCGCTACGGCCCAGAATCTTGTTGGTTTCAACACCGGCTTTCCACTCTTCCTTGCTCATACCGTTTTCGAGCTGCTTGTCGATAAACGGAATTAGGCTGCCCGCCAGGGGCACACCAAAGTGCTCGGTCGGGAAGGCGTCGCTGCGCATGGTGTCGGTCACCTTGCGATCAATCTCAAGAATCGCAGAAGACGGGCTTTCCAGCTCGGCTTTAACACTGCCGTTCAGCTCGCCCATCTGGTTCAGCAGCTCTCGCATGTTCTGCGCGCCGGACCCGGAAGCGGCCTGATAGGTCATGGGCGATACCCATTCAATCAAGTCCTGCTCCAGCAAACCACCCAAGGCCAACATCATCAGGCTCACGGTGCAGTTGCCGCCAATGTAATCTTTCACGCCTTTGTCGAGCGCTGCATCAATCACGTTACGGTTAACCGGGTCTAGCACAATCACAGAATGGTCAACCATGCGCAGGGTAGACGCAGCGTCTATCCAGTAGCCGTTCCAGCCGGCGTCACGCAGCTTCTGATACACCGCCGAGGTGTAGTCGCCGCCCTGGCAGGTCAAAATCACGTCCAGGGTTTTCAGAGTGTCAATATCGAAGGCGTCCTGCAGCGGCAGAATGCCATCGCGGCCCACATCCGGCGCCGGTTGCCCGGTTTGCGACGTGGAAAAGAATACCGGTTCGATATCCGCGAAATCGTTTTCTTCACGCATGCGCTGCATGAGGACAGAACCCACCATGCCACGCCAACCTACAAGCCCAACTCGCTTCATGTGACTTTCAAACCTTTTTTATACCTGCCCGGGCCGGTTTCGCGGGCCCGGGCGGAGTGAATGTTAAAGCTGCGACAGCACCGCTTCACCCATTTCACGGGTAGAAGACCGGGTGCAGCCTTCCGACATTATATCCGCTGTGCGCAACCCCTGGTCCAGTACCTTGCCAACCGCGGTTTCAATGGCTGCTGCGGCGGCGCTCTCATCCAGACTATAGCGTAGCATCATCGCAACGCTAAGAATGGTCGCCAGCGGATTCGCAATGCCTTTGCCGGCAATATCCGGCGCCGAACCATGGCAAGGCTCGTACATGCCCTGCTTCGCCGAGTTCATAGAAGCCGATGGCAGCATGCCGATGGAGCCTGTCAGCATAGCGGCTTCGTCAGAAAGAATATCACCAAACATATTGCCGGTTACAATCACGTCAAACTGTTTGGGTGCGCGCACCAGCTGCATAGCGGCGTTATCCACGTACATGTGCGACAGCTCTACGTCCGGATACTCAAGCTTCAACTCGTTCATGATCTCACGCCACAGCACCGTCACTTCCAGCACGTTGGCCTTGTCGACCGAGCATAGTTTTTTGCCGCGCTGCTGGGCCGTTTCAAACGCCACCCGGCCAATACGACGAATTTCCGTCTCGGTGTAGGCGTAGGTGTTATAGCCCTGGCGCTCACCGCTTTCCAGTTGCCGCACACCCCGGGGCTGACCGAAGTAGATACCGCCGG
Organism: Marinobacter sp. LV10R520-4; assembly: GCF_002563815.1. Lineage (NCBI taxonomy): Bacteria > Pseudomonadati > Pseudomonadota > Gammaproteobacteria > Pseudomonadales > Marinobacteraceae > Marinobacter > Marinobacter sp. LV10R520-4. Next base: position 4,115,942 of record NZ_PDJM01000001.1, read on the forward strand.
TCAGCTCACGGATAATCATGATATCAAGGCCCGACACTACTTCAGGCTTCAGCGAAGAAGCAGACGCCAGCTGCGGATAAAGAATAGCCGGGCGAAAATTGGCAAACAGCTCAAGGTTGGAGCGCAGTCCCAGCAAACCTTTTTCCGGGCGCTTGGCCATCGGCAGGGCGTCCCACTTCGGGCCGCCAACGGCGCCCAGCAGAATCGCATCGGCCTTGGAGGCCAACTCCAGGGTTTCATCCGGCAGCGGAGTGTCAGAATCATCCAGCGCAGCACCGCCAACCAAGCCGTGCTGAAAGCTCAAATCAAGTTTGAAAGACTCATTCACCCGGCGCAGTACTTTTTCGGCTTCGCCCATGATTTCAGGGCCAATGCCGTCGCCCGGCAGCAGTAATATGGTTCGTGACATATCAGGTTCCTTGATATCGGTTTCGACATTGGTTTAACAGGAAAATTACTGGCCGGCACCAAACAGCCAGGGCGCGGTTTTGCGACGCGCATCTTCGTAATGCTGGATCACATCGGCGTCTTCCAAAGTCACACCAATATCGTCCAGGCCATGCAGCAGGCAGTGGCGACGAAAGCCGTCTACGTCGAAGCTGAAAGATTCCCCAGACGGCGTGATAACGGTTTTCGCTGCAAGATCCACCGTCAGTTCATAGCCTTCGCTGGCCTCAGCTTCAATAAACAGCTGATCAACTATTTTTTCATCAAGAACAATAGGCAACAGCCCATTCTTAAAGCAGTTATTATAAAAAATATCAGCAAAACTGGGGGCAATAATCACCCGAAAGCCGAAATCTTCCAGCGCCCAAGGCGCGTGTTCGCGGCTGGAACCGCAGCCAAAATTGGTACGGGCCAGCAGCACACTGGCGCCGCTGTAGCGTTTCTGGTTCAGCACAAAATCCGTGTTTAACGGGCGTTGGGAATTGTCCTGACCAGGCTGGCCCTCGTCCAGATAACGCAATGGATCAAACAGATTGGGGCCGAAGCCGGTGCGTTTGATGGACTTCAAAAATTGCTTGGGAATGATCAGGTCCGTGTCCACATTGGAACGGTCCATGGGGGCTACCAGGCCCTGATGTTGGGTAAATGCGCGCATGGTCATTGTCTCCTGTGGATCAGTTCAGCATTTCACGAACGTCAACAAAATGGCCGGCAATCGCTGCCGCCGCTGCCATAGCCGGGCTAACCAGATGGGTACGCCCACCAAAGCCCTGACGCCCCTCAAAGTTGCGGTTAGAAGTAGACGCACAATGCTCGCCCTGGCCCAACTTATCGGCGTTCATGGCCAGGCACATAGAGCAACCGGGGTCGCGCCATTCCAGGCCCGCTTCCAGAAAAATCTTGTCCAGCCCTTCGGCTTCGGCCTGCAACTTCACCAGGCCTGAACCTGGCACTACCATGGCCTGCTTCAAACTCGCCGCCACTTTGCGACCCTTAACCACCAGCGCCGCTTCGCGCAGATCTTCAATACGGCTGTTGGTGCAAGAACCGATAAATACCCGATCCAACTTGATGTCGGTGATCAACTGATTGGGCTGCAAGCCCATGTATTTCAGGGCGAGCTCAAGCCCCTCCCGCTTTATCAAGTCGGTTTCCTGAGCCGGGTCTGGCACCTGGCCGGCCACGTTCGCCACCATTTCCGGGGATGTGCCCCAGCTCACCTGAGGCTGAATATCCGCACCTTCAAGCTCTACTACTTTGTCGAATTCGGCGTTCGGGTCACTGTGCAAGGTGCTCCAATGAGCAACGGCTGCATTCCAGGCTTCACCCTTGGGTGAAAACGGCCGACCCTTGATGTAATCAATAGTGGTGCCGTCTACCGCCACCATGCCAACGCGGGCGCCGGCTTCAATCGCCATATTGCACACCGTCATCCGGCCTTCCATGCTCAGGCTTTGTATGGCTTCGCCGCCAAACTCGATAGCATGCCCGGAACCGCCAGCGGTACCGATTTTGCCAATAATCGCCAGCACTACGTCTTTGGCGGTTACGCCTTTACCCAACTGGCCATTCACTTTCACCAGCATATTTTTTATTTTCTGCTGCACCAGGCACTGGGTAGCCAGCACGTGTTCCACTTCCGAGGTGCCAATACCGTGGGCCAGGCATCCGAACGCACCGTGAGTCGAGGTATGGGAATCACCGCAGACAATGGTCATACCGGGCAAGGTTGCACCCTGCTCGGGCCCGATCACGTGCACGATACCCTGGCGCTGGTCTTTAATCTTGAATTCAAGAATGCCGAACTCGTCGCAGTTGCTGTCCAGGGTTTCTACCTGAATGCGCGATATCGGGTCCACAATGCCGTCGATTCCCATGGCGCGGTCAGTGGTAGGCACGTTATGGTCGGGCGTTGCCAGGTTGGCATCAATCCGCCAGGGCTTTCGGTTGGCCAGGCGCAGACCTTCAAACGCCTGCGGCGACGTCACTTCGTGCAGCAGGTGGCGGTCAATGTAAATAAGGGCAGAACCGTCATCACGCTGTTTTACCAGATGATCGTCCCACAATTTGTCGTATAAGGTTTTACCCGCCATGATCGCTCTCTCATCGTTTTGGGGTTTGAAAATCGCATCACCGTTGGTAAGGCTGCGCCCTTTGAAGTTCTGATTGTCTGAACAGTTTAAAGTGCCTCGCCAATAACCTCAATTCATGTTTTTTATGCATAGCATTCCTATTTGGAATACTACCGAATAGAATGAACCGTTTCAGGGTGTTGTAAAAAGCACTTTTAGTCGACGACGGTCGTGATAACTATGGATTCCAATACTCTGCGCGCCTTTCTGGCCATTGTTGACCAGGGCTCGTTCTCTGAAGCCGCCGAGCAGCTGCACATTACCCAACCTGCCATCAGCAAGCGGTTGGCCGCTCTGGAAGTCCAGCTCGGCGCCGAACTGGTTGATCGCAGCCAGCGCCAGCTCAAACTGACCGACGCCGGCACACGACTGCTGCCCCACGCCAGGCGGATTCTGGATGAAATCCACAACGCCCGCATTGCGCTGTCACCAAGCACCCGCGAAGTGGCCGGTAAGCTACAGATTATTGCCAGCCACCACATTGGCCTGCACCACCTGCCAAACTGGTTGCGGCGCTTCAAGCGCGACTATCCGCAGGTCAGCCTTGATCTTCAGTTTATGGAATCAGACGCCGCCTACGCCCAGATGCGCAAACGCGGCGCCGAGCTGGCGTTTGTTACCCTGAGCGACGGCATAGACCCGAACTTTAAGGTATACGCCCAGTGGCCAGATCCAATGGCGTTTGTGGTCGGGCCGGAGCATCCACTGGCAGCGCTGGAGCAGCCTACTCTGGCGGACTTGTCTGGCCACGCTGCGCTATTGCCAGACACCAGCACGGGAACTTACCGGTTGGTCAGCCGGCTGTTTATGGAGGCCAACCTGCCGTTGAGCTCGCAAATGCCCACAAATTACCTGGAGACCCTGAAAATGATGACCAGCGTGGGTCTTGGCTGGAGCGTGTTGCCGGTGCGCATGCTAGACAGCAGCCTGCGGGTGCTGCCGGTGGCGCATTCGGTGGCGCGGTTGATGGGGGCTATTGGCCTGTCAGGCAGAGACCTGAGCGGTGCCGCCCAGGCTCTGCTGGCGATTGTGGAGCAACAGGAACCCAAGGCAAAGCGGGGACGGATTTGAAATCCGTCCCCTACCTCTCACCGCAGACCGCACACTGGGGACAGATTTCAAATCTGTCCCCTACTTTCCTCCAGCCTCGGCGGCGGTTGCAAGCCGCGCCAGGCGGCGGCAAGCGCCAGGGCGGTAACAACCGCGCTGCCCAGGAAGGCCGCGGAGGTGTCGATGCCGTCTACCAGAAACCCCGCACCCCAGGCGCCCAGCGCGCCGCCGGCACCAAAGGTTAGCCCGCTATAAAGAGCCTGCCCCTGGCCGTGATGGTGGCGGCCAAAAAAGCCTTGAATGTACTGCACCGACACCGCATGTAATGCGCCGTAAGATGCCGCATGCAACAGCTGGGCAAATATCAGCACCGGCAGCACCGACGCCATTTCCGCAATCAGCAACCAGCGCAGCAAGCTTAGCAGCAAAGCCGCCAGCACAATGTGGCGACCGCTGAAACGCGCGCCCAGGCGATGCATCACCATAAACAGGACAATTTCGGCGATAACGCCCAGTGACCACAACAGGCCGATGGCCAGCTTGCCATAATCGTGCAACTGCAGGTGAATACTGAAAAACGTGTAGTAAGAGCCGTGGGCCACTTGCAGCAAAAAGTTCATCACAAAGAACGCAATCACCGCAGGATGGGTCAGAATGGCTTTTAGGCTGCCCCGCGGGGACTTCTGCTTACGAACGATTTTTTCAACAGGCAGCATCCAGGCCGACACCGCAATGCCGGCAAACAGGGGAATCAACAGCATCGGCAAGTATCGAATATCCACCCATTCCAGCAGCACGCCAATCAACGCCACTGCCGCAATAAAGCCCACCGAACCCCATAAGCGGATTTTGCCGTATTGGTCCCGCTGTGCACCCAGAACCTGCAGAGTGATGACTTCGTAAAGGGGCAGCACCGCGTTCCAGAAAAAAGTGAACGCCAGCATCACCAGCAGCAGGCCGGTAAAGCCCGGCTCCAGAAGCACACCAGCAAAACACAGGGAACCGGTGATGGTACCGAAGCGGACCAGGCGAACCCTTTGCCCCGTGCGGTCGCCCAAATGTCCCCACACGCTGGGAGCCACAATCTTGGTAAGCTGGATGGTCGCCATCAAACTGGCGATTTGCAGATAGGAAAAACCGCGGCCGTCAAGGTAAAGCGACCAGTAAGGCAGCATGCCGCCCAGCAGGGCGAAGAACCAGAAATACAAATTCGACAGGCGCCAGTGCGTCACTGTTACCCCTTACCTTTGATTCGCGCCGCTACCTTTCAGTACCATTTTTAAGCCAGTAGGGACGGATTTCAAATCCGTCCCCGGTGTCTCATCCCTGGTCTATCAAAGCTGAGGCAGCACCGGCGTGGTTACCCGCACGTCGGCGTTCTGGCCGCGGTGGCGCAGGTAGTGGTCCATCAGCACAATGGCCATCATTGCCTCGGCGATGGGCGTGGCGCGAATGCCCACGCAGGGGTCGTGGCGGCCGGTGGTGATAATCTCGACCGGGTTGCCGTCAACATCAATACTCCGGCCCGGCAAGCGCAGGCTGGAGGTCGGCTTGAGTGCGATGCTTGCCAGAATAGGTTGGCCGGAGGAAATACCCCCCAGAACGCCACCGGCTTGATTCGACAAGAAACCTTCCGGCGTCATTTCATCCCGGTGCTGGGTGCCTTTTTGGTCGATACAGCCAAAACCGGCTCCAATTTCAACGCCTTTTACCGCGTTAATGCTCATTAGTGCGTGGGCAAGATCTGCGTCCAAGCGGTCGAAAACCGGCTCGCCCAGCCCCGGCGGCACGCCTTCAGCCACCACATTAATACGGGCACCAATCGAGTCGCCTTCTTTAACCAACGCTTCCATATAGGCTTTCATTTCCGGCACTTTGCTGGCGTCCGGGCAGAAAAACGGATTCTGGTGAACCTGCTCCCAATCCAGGGTTTCGGCTTTTATCGGGCCTAATTGGCTCAGGTAGCCACGCACGGTAATGCCTAGGCGCTGCAGCAGGAATTTGCGCGCAACGGCGCCAGCGGCCACCCGCATAGCGGTCTCGCGGGCCGAGGAACGCCCGCCACCGCGATAATCCCGCTCACCGAATTTGTGGTGATAGGTGTAATCGGCGTGAGCCGGGCGAAACTGGGTGGCGATTTTTGAATAATCTTTAGAGCGCTGGTCGGTATTTTCAATCAGCAGACCAATGGATGTGCCAGTGGTGCGGCCTTCGAATACGCCGGAAAGAATGCGCACTTCATCGGCTTCGCGGCGCTGGGTGGTGTAGCGCGACGTGCCCGGTTTGCGGCGATCAAGATCGTACTGCATGTCTTCTTCAGACAGCTCGAGCCCCGGCGGACAGCCATCAATCACACACCCCAGAGCGGCCCCGTGGCTTTCACCAAACGTGGTCACCGTGAACAGCTTGCCAAATGTGTTTCCAGACATAATTCAGTATCTTATCCAGTTGTTATAAAAAAGGTGTAAAGATTTTATCAGCTGTTCGACAGGTATTTACGCAAGTCTTTAGCGACAATAGCGAGCACCCCGTCGCCGCCGTTTTCAAACTCCAGCCAGGTCAGCGGCAGCTGAGGATAGGCCGCATCCAGCTCTGGCCAGCTGTTACCGACTTCCACAACTAACAGACCGTTGTCGGTCAGCCGATCAGCCGCTCCGGCCAATATGCGATGGGCAATCTCCAGGCCGTCTTCACCGGCCGCCAGGCCCAATACTGGCTCATGGCCGAACTCCGCTGGCATGCTGGCCAGGTCGTGCGCGTTCACATAGGGCGGGTTGCTCAGAATCACATCGTAACGTTCATTCAGATTGCTGAACACATCCGATTGCACGGTGCGCACCCGCTCACCCAGCTGATGCAATGTAATATTGGAATCGGCCACCGCCAGCGCGTCAGTAGAAATATCCGCCAGGTCCACCTTGGCGTCTTCAAACACCGTAGCGGCGGCAATGCCAATACAACCACTGCCGGTACACAAATCCAGAATGCGCTCCACATACACATCGCCCAACCAGGGCTGCAAACCGTTCTCCAGCAGCTCGGCCAGCGGCGAACGTGGCACCAGCACCCGTGAATCCACGTTAAATGGCAGCCCCATAAACCAGGCTTCGCCCAACAGATAGGCCAATGGAACCTGCTCTTCTACCCGGCGCTCTATGCGCTCCAGAATCAGCTCGCGCTCTTCGCGCACCAGGCGCGCATCCAGAAACAGGTTATTGTTTTCCAGCGGTAAATGCAGGCTGCGCATAACCAGCTGGACCGCTTCGTCCCAAACGTTGTCGGTGCCATGGCCAAAGTACAGCGGCGACTTGGCAAAACGGGAACAGGCGTAACGCAAAAAATCGCGTACGGTGGCCAAATCATCAACGGGGCTGGTCACGGCAAAAGAGTCCTGTCTGAACGGAAAATGGGCCCACAGTATACGTGTTTCGGCTGTCTTGCGCGCGGCCTAAACCGGCTTAAACCGCGAGCGGGCCTGAGCTGCTGTGGTCTTGCTCATAGCGGTCCAAAGCCGCTGCCATGCGCTCACGACCCAGCTGAATCAGCTCTGGCGCTTTGTGGAAATCGTAGCTGCGGCACACGTTTTTCGGAATATTCACCAACAGGTCAGGCGGGTAGCCGGCAATTTTGTACTGCACCAGCACGCTCTGCATGGTTTCAATGGCCAGGTTCATTACCTCGAACTTGCCGATACCCAGCTTGTCCCAATCAATGGTCTCAACTTCGCCCTGCTGTTTGCCAGTGCTGCCCGGTTCTGGTGTTTTCGGGCTTTGTACCGCTTCTTCTTCTTCCTGCTTACGCTGTTTTTTGGCATTCTGCTTTTGCACTTCGCGGCTGATTTTATCTTCCGCAGGTTCGCCGTCGACTTTGCCGCCGGCCAACCCTTTCAATGTGTCCCAGTCAAACCAGCGCGACGCTTTTTCGCGCATGGCGCTCATCCACTCTTCACTGTCGTCATCATCGTCGAGGCTGGTAAAAGCCGCATCCGACAGGCGCTGGCGGCGGTCGTCTTCACCCGCCAGGTTCACCGCAACAATCAAGTCGGCGTGGGCCGAAATGGTCGGAATGATCGGCAGCGGGTTCAGGGTGGAGCCATCGACCAGCACCCGGCCGTTCAGCACCAGCGGCGTAACCACACCGGGAATAGCCACCGATGCGCGTATGGCCTGGTCCAGCGGGCCTTCCTGAAACCAGATTTCTTTATGGCCCAGCAGGTCTGTGGCGACCGAGGTAAACGCAATGGGCAGGTCTTCTATGCGCGTATCGCCTAGAATGTCGCTTACAATAGAAAAAATTTTGTCACCACGAATAGCGCCCACCGCACTAAAGGTAACGTCCAGCAGCCTTAGCACATCAAACTGCCCTAACCCCGTTACCCAGTCTTTGTACTGCTGCAGTTTTCCCGCGGCGTACATGCCGCCCACCAGCGCCCCCATAGAGCAACCGGATATGGCAATAATTTCATAGCCGCGCTCGTTAAGCACTTCAATAGCGCCAATATGGGCATAGCCGCGGGCACCGCCGCTGCCCAAGGCGAGCGCTACGGTAGCGCGCTTTTGCCGAGACGCCGGCTTTTTGTCTTTGCCGGTTTCCGGCGCACCGGCAGAATCCAGGCCGCCGCTTTCGACCACCCCGGAACTGCTGCTCGCAGCAGTTTTCGCGGGACCTGCCGCCAGGCTTTTGCCAGCAGCTGCAACAGCCTTGTCATCGTCTTTAGATGTCATTCCATCACCTTGAAATAACTAAAATTTCCACACGGTTACCCTTGCGCAGCGGATCTGACTGAACGATGCTCGGGCCCACCACCACTAACTGCTGGCGTTCCTTCACAATGCCAGTTTGCACCAGCAAATCAGACATGGATTCACCGGCCGTGCGCGCGCGAGCCATGGCGTCTTCCAGCGGCTCGCTGCCTTCCAGTTCCGAGTAGGTGATCAGTATCACGGTACTGCCGTCGGCATCGGCCCAGTCCCGTAACATGCGGCGGTCCTTTGATTTCCAGTCAAAGCGCACAATAAAGCCGTCTTGCCAAGCTACGATTAAAGGCCCGCGAATGCGACTTTGCAGGGATCCCAGGCCTGGCACCACGGCGCCCGAGCCAACCTCGAAGTGCTCTACCCAGACGTATTCGCTCTGGTTACCGCGGGTAACCGTGTATACCAGAGTCAGCCAGCGCTGGCCGTCTTCGCTGACGGTGCCCACCACCAGGTAATCCTGTGCGGTATCCCGGCCAAGCAGCATGGATTTGTCAAAAATCTGATTGGCCCACACGTTGCTGCGGCCGCAGCGCACGCCTGTACATTCGAACAAGATGTTAGCGCCGGAATTCAGCAGCTCCTGGCGATAGTGATTCAACGCACCCACCCGGCTGGCGTCTGCGTTAATGCGATACAGCAGGCTGTTGCCGGATACCGGCAGCCGAGCCATCACATCGGAGCGAATTTCGCTGTTAATCTCCCGCACCGGGCTGAACAGAACAAGATGCCCACCCGACTCCAACGGCCGGGTTTCTTCCAGCTCTGACGCGGGAAACTTCTCTGGAGCTGTCTCCGGAAATGCCGCCAGTGCCTGCTGGCTCGCTACAGCGAGCATCGCACCCAATATTAACGCAGCTCCAATTACAAAGTTTTTCGCACATCGATCATTCAACACAGCATCACCTATTGATTCAAAAATCGTTTAACAGCCAGGGTCACCGGACGGGTGTCGCCATCCAGATGACAGTGGTGGCCGCCGGGAACATCAACCTGCTGGAAATCTTTAATCACTTGGGCGCGGGCCTGGGTTGTGTCGGCGTTGTCTGCCAACAAACCGGATTGCGCCCGCACAAATAATGTTGGTGTGCTCAGCGCCGCCAAAGACGCCCGCACCTGCTGTTCTGACAGCATCAGCGCCGAAGGATGACGCAGCCGCGCATCGGTGCGCCACAACCAGCCGCTTTCCACCTTTTGCATATTACGGGGTATAAGGGCCAGAGCAGCTTCCGGGCTCAAAGGACTCAGGCCGCCGGCCCGTACTTTCGCCGCTGTCGCCAAATCCGGATACAACGTCGGCTTGCCAGAGCCCGCCAGGCGTTTGCTGATGGAGCGGCGCAACTGCGGAATCACATCGTGTTCGTGGCGACTGAGTGCACCCAGGCTGTCAATCAGCACCAGCTTGCGTACCCGCTCCGGGAATGCCGCAGCGTAAAGCGCTGCAACAATACCGCCAAGGGAGTGCCCAACCAGGTCCAGCGGAGTTTTGTCAGCGTCAAAGTGAAGCTCAATCAGTTCGGCAAGATCCGCTACATAATCCATCAACACATAATGTTGCCCCGGCGGGCGATGGCCGGAATGGCCGTGGCCTGCAAAATCAAACGCGTACACGTCGCCCATGCTGCTCAGTTCCGGCGCCAGATGGGTAAAGGTTTCGCTGTTATCCAGCCAGCCGTGCAGCAACAGCGTTGGCCGCCGGTTCGGGGCTTCAGGCTGTGCGGGCCAGCTCAAACCCGCCAGCGTGATGTGTTCCAGTGGCCAGAGAGCTTCCTGCCCGGCAGCAGTTTCTGTGCCTGTATCCGCCAAAGCGGCAGCAACTTGGGTCATCGGGTACCTCAGAGTGTATGGGTGGGGCGGTCTGAACTCAGCGAACCCGCCAAATACGACTCGATTTTGGTTCTGGCCAATTCGGCGTCGTCATTAAACTGTACGCCAATGCCGGCCGCACGGTTCCCTTGCGCGCCTTTTGGTGTAATCCAGATAACTTTGCCAGACACCGGTAATTTCTCCGGTTCGTCCATCAGATTGAGCAGCAAAAACACCTCGTCACCGAGCTGATATTGCTTTTGGGTGGGAATAAACAAACCACCCTGGCGGATATAAGGCATGTACGCAGCGTAAAGCACTGCTTTGTCTTTGATGGTCAGGGTCAATATGCCACTGCGATTTCCGAATCCGGGCCCCATAACAAATACCTTATCTGTGATGTGTCAATAAATGTTGCAACAAAATTTGTCAATAAACGTTTCGGCAAAGGTTTCAATAAATATCTGTTAATCATAACAGTAGCGAGACCGATGCGGGTATTTGCCGGCTCTTCAATCCACATTGGCCCGCGCGGCTGTTTCAGCCGGCACGCTGGCGTTTTGGCATCAGTTGTTGCCACGCCAGCAGCAGCCGGCTGGCTTCCAGCTCCGGGCTGGCATTGTATACAACGGCTTCACGGCCTTCGTGCACCGCGTCCAGCAATGCATGGGCGCGCCAGGGCGGATTGCAGCCGGCCAGAAAGCGCAGCATATCCGCAGCTTCACGGTGCGCCGGCTCACTCCCGGCGCTGAGGCGGGCCAGGTCTGCGGCCCAGCCTTCGAACAGCCACAGGGTTTCATCCAGCCCCAGGGCTTTGAAGGCTTTGGCGGCATCGGCCAGAGTCATCTGGTTTTTCATGAAATCGCGAAAACCACAAAAAGCCGCGTCGTGCAGCGCTATAAAGCCGCCGTTCAGATAATCCAAAGCCAGCCTTGGGGCATTGCCGGCGAGCATCAACGCTTTCGCCACGGCGATACTTTCGGGCTGTTTCTCAGACGGCAGCAGGGTCAGCTGGCTCACCAGCCAGCGTTCAGCGTCGGAGGCTTCAGGTACCGGCAAATTATGAGTCTGGCAGCGCGAGCGAATCGTGGGAATCAGCGGCCGGCCGCTTTCCTGCAACAGCAGCAGCACGGTATCGCCGCTGGGTTCTTCCAGAGTTTTCAGCAAGGCGTTAGCGGCGTTGATATTGAGCTGGTCGGCGCGATCAATAATCGCAATCTTGCGCTGGCCCACCTGAGGTGACGCCGAAGCAAACGCAATCAATTCCCTGATTTGAACAATGCGTACCATGCGCGATTTTTCAGGGGCGTATACCCGCACGTCCGGATGGCTGCCGGCACGTTTCAATTCGCACTGCTTGCAGTGGCCGCAAGCTTGTGGCATTCCCCGGGAGTCGGTTTGCAGCTGGTCACACAACAACAAACCGGCAACCGCATCGGCCCAGGCACGTTTACCAACACCGCGCTCGCCATTAATAATCAGTGCGTGGGGCAGCCGCGACTCCGTCAGCTGTTTCTGTACGCTGTGCCAGGCTTTTGCCAGCCAGGGCATATCGGTCGCAATATCGGTGTCCTGATGTATCAATCCTTTGCCTCGCTGCTCGCTCAAAATGATTCGCTAGATTTAGTGGAAGCCGCAACTGTACCCGCCGCCGCCTGCCGCCGCTGCCGTTTCATGCGGGCCAGCAAGCGTCGCAGACGGCGAATGTCAGACGCCGGCTCCACAGCGGCATCGGCCGTTTGGCGACTGTATTGGCGACTATAGTAGTGAGTATTGACCACACCAGCAAAAACTCTGGCCGAATCCGCCAGCGCCGGTTCCGCCCGCGCCAGTCGTTCAGCCAGGCCCAGGGGCGTTTCACCCTGGCGCACAGGCACGCCAACACCCTCGCAAAACCTTTGCCACCGTTGAAGCTGACGCGCCACACCGGTGCTGCGACGGCCCTGCCGGCCGCGCCAGCCGCTGATCAACCCGGCCAGCAACAGTGCGGCTGCCACAGTACCGGCGCTGATATAACCCAGATCGCGCATGGTAAGGCCACCGGGCAAACGCGACAGCAGGTCCATCTGGCTCTGGCCCTGATACCCTACCACCCAGCGTTGCCACTGATAATTGACGCGATCCAGCTGCAGGCTGGCCCAGGTCAGCAGGGGCAAGTTGCCGTATTTTTGCGGCGACAGCCAGCTGTTTTCCAGAAACGAACCTTCCTCTGCCATCGCCTCCCGCAGGCCGGATTCAATGCGCGACGGCGCAATCGCCGCGGTCGGGTCAAGCCGAATCCAACCCGCACCCTCAAACCAGCCTTCTACCCAGGCGTGGGCGTCGTACTGACGCACAATCAGGTATTCGTCTCCGGCCCCGGATTCACCGCCCTGATACCCAACAACTATTCGCGCGGGAATACCGGCCGCACGCAGCACAAAGGTCATGGCGCCGGCGTAGTGGGCACAAAAACCCCGTTTCACATCGAACAATAAGGCGTCAATACCGTCATCGGGCATGGCCGGCGGCCGCAGGGTGTAAAAGTACGGCTGCTGGCGGAAACGCTGCAGCAGCGCAGCGGCTACCCCACGGTCGTCATAACGGCTGCGCAGTTCATCAGCCAAAGCCCGGGCCCGCGGGTTGCCACGGCCAGGCAGTTGCAACAATTGGCGGCGCTGCGCCGGTGACAGTTGCGCGTCAGCATTGGCCGCAGGCGTTTCCAGGGCCAGGCGATAGCGCACGCTGGTGTCCGCAGGGCGGCGGAAGCGAAACAGATCTTCCTCTACTTCTTCAATATTGGGCGATGCCGCCACCGAGTCCGCCAGCGCGAACGCCCAGCTCTGATCGGTAGGCTCCAGCAATATTTCGTATTGGTTTGCGTCCAGAGGCCCGGATACGCCTTCGATTTCAACCCGCCCCAAGCGCCGAAAAGCGGGCTGCGCGGACTGTTTCCAGCTTGCGCCGTCAAGATAATCCAGGGTCAGGCCGCGCCAATAGCGTTGCGGCTGGGGTGGTGCCGGCCCACCGAAGCTCACGCGAAACGCACGTTCGCTGCTCTGAGCCAGGCTGGAAATATCCCCCGGGGTCATCTGATCGCTTATGCCGCTGCGGGCCTGGCCCGACACCAGCGGTACGCTCCACAGGGGCGCCATGCGCGGAAAGAACACAAACAGCACAATCACCACCGGCAGCATTTTTAGCAGCAAGCTCGCTAGCCGGCGGCCACCAGAGCGCACACCGGCTGGCAATTCGGGCGCGTTCAGCACCTGCAAACCCATCAGCAGCAACACCACCGCGGTAAAATTCAGCAGGGTCCAGTGTATGGCCTGGTGAAACAAAAAATTCACCGCGGCCATGTACAGCAGTATGAAAAACAACACGTAAAAATCACGGGCACTGCGGGTTTCAAGCCATTTAAGCGCCACGCACAACACAAAAAACGACGCGGCTGTGTCTACCGTGAACTGGCTTTTTACCGTGGCCACGTACACTCCGCCCAACACCACCACCAGCCCCGTTCGCCACCATCTTCCAGGTAAGCGTACACGGCCCAACCGCGCCAGCCAGCGCCAGAGCATAAGCGCAACACACGCCACCAAAAGCCAGGGCGGCAGCCGGTCCCATTGTGGCACCAGCAGTATGGTAAACGCCGCCACTAACCATAAAAGTGCCTTGCCAGGCAGTTGCGCAGCCGGCGCTTGCACGCCAGAACCGAGGGCTGGCGAAGGTTGTTTGTTACCTCGGCGGGTAGTCATTGCGGGCTCCCGTTGCTGGCGCCATTCAGCAGTTCCGGGTCGGCGCTAGTGGATTTCAAGCGACTGCCAAAGCGGCGGGGCTTGTTGTCACGGGGCTTCTCTAGCCCCCACACCGCCAGCGCGCGCTGGCAGCGCAATGCGTGGGCAACGCCGCTGTCTGGCTCTATTAACTGCCCCGGCAAACTCAGCCCGTAGCGCACACCCAGGCGCTGACGGTCATCCACCAGAAACGCCAGATAACTTAAACGCATTTCGTTACTTGCACCTATAAACGCCTGAAAATCCAACCATTGTGGACTTCCAGCCTGCCCTTGCCAGTCTGCCACCACCAGCTGCCCGGTGCGGGCAAAGCGTTTCCACAGTACTCGCTGGCTGGAATCGCCTTCGCGCCAGGGCCGCAAATCGGCGCTGTCTGAACCCGCCTGAACACTGGCCACCGCCTCGCTTTCGCCGTCCTCGGCGGTGGCCCGCAGCTCGGGCGCAGTGATGGGTTTTGCAAAGGCCAGGCCGGCTGACACCGGCCGCAACCAGGACCAGGCTTTTAACAGCCCAAAGGGGTAACGGGTTTCTATGCGAATTCGGTCCGGGCGCACATAACCACGGCGCGGCGCCAAAACCTGCACAGACACATCACGGCTTTGCCCGGCGGGCACACTCACCCACACCGGCAACGAATCCCCGCTGCTAACCTGCACCGCAATGGCGTCGTCTTTACCGGCGGTCAGGCGCAGGCTAAATGGCACCATGTCACCGGCAACGGCCTCTCCCGCCCGGCTCAGGGCCAGAGTCAAACCCGCCAGGTTGCGGTGAGTCTGGTGCATGGCGCCCACAAATACCCCGCCAAGCACAAAGGTCAGCATATAAATCAGGCTGTTTTGATAGTTGATGCCGGTAATCAGCATAATCAGTAGTAACGCACCGAACATAACGCCGGCACCGGTCGGCAGAATAAACAGATTTTTCTGGCTGAACGTCTGGCGATCAGATCTGGGCAGGCGTCGATTCACCCAGCGCTGCCAAAAACCATCGTTTGTCGGTTTCTTCATTGTCATAAATCCAGTATACGTAACAGCCTTTCGCGAATCGCCAGCGTATTAACAAATCGCCGAATTAATTTTCCTTCAAAAGAATATGAGAGGTTTTAACCTTGATAGCGGCTACACCCATCAGCGCTGATCAATTTGCCCGGCTTCAGGCTCACGCCAGCCAGTGCAGCGACTTTATTTGCCTGGGCGCTCCCGGGGCAGAAGCTGGCCGTGGCGAACGCTTTGGTTTCGCCGCCCTCGCAAACATAACCGTAACCCTCGACTGTAGCGATGTATTCGCCGATAAAGCTGCGCTGGCCCGCACCGCACACTTTATGGAAGACCAGTTGGCGCAGATGAAAAGTCAGCCTTCGCAGGTTGACGAGCCGGCGTCGCAAACGACACCCTGGCTGAGCGGTGGCTGGCTGGGTTTCGCCAGTTACGAGCTGGGCTATCGGCATTTGAAAGCTCCGACAAACACGGCAACAGCCGCTTTACCCAGCGCCGACCGCAATCCACTGCCCGCCATGCAAGCCGGTTTGTACCTGTGGATGGCGAGCTGCGATCGGCAAAGCGGACAGTATTACCTGTGGATTCACCCCCAGTGCGCAGCGGCAACCCAGGCGCAACTGGCGCACTGGCAAAGGGAAGATTCAGCCTCGCCCCTGCCCGGCCACAACTGGCGCATGACCCAGGCCTTTGCGCCACGGCAATCTGCGACAGACTTTATGGCCGGCGTTGAGCGGGTTAAAGAATATATTCTGGCGGGCGACTGCTATCAGGCCAATCTGTCCCAGCAGTTCAGCGGCCAGTACCGGGGCGATCCCTGGCGCGCCTACCAGGCGCTTACCAGCGCGCACCCTACGCCTTACGGCGCCTTTCTGCGGCTCGGCGACCAGGCCATTGTGTCGGCCTCGCCGGAGCGCTTTCTTCAGATCAGCGGCGATACCGTGCTAACCAGCCCTATCAAAGGCACACGCCCGCGGGGCAACGATGCCGAGCAGGATCGCGCCCTGGCGCAGGAACTGATGGATTCGGAAAAAGACCGGGCAGAAAATCTAATGATTGTGGATCTACTGCGCAACGACCTGGGTCTGAACGCGGCCACGGGGTCGGTGCGTGTGGACAAGCTGTTTGCATTGGAGTCTTACCGCAATGTGCACCACCTGGTCAGCCACATTCGCGCAACGCTGGCGCCCGATGTATCACCGCTGCGGGCGTTTTTTGATGCGTTTCCCGGTGGTTCAATTACCGGCGCGCCGAAAATCCGCGCTATGGAAATTATTCAGGAACTGGAGCCCCACTGGCGCGGCCCTTACTGCGGATCGGTATTTCATCGCAACTTTGACGGCCAGCTAGACAGCAGCATCGCTATCCGCACCCTGGTGTGCGACAACACCGGCGCCATCCACTGCTGGGGTGGCGGCGGCATAGTCACGGATTCAGAAGCCGAAAGCGAATATCAGGAAACCCTGACCAAGGTAAAACCGCTAATGGATTGCCTGGAAAAGGAAGGCGGGCTATAGGTTTAAAGTACACAGACCCGCCTTCTTGTTCATGACTCTACATTTGAGCTCTGAAAATTCTGGCACCACAGGCTCCAAATCTTCAGGCGCTATGAATCAGGCTGGCCTTCAGGAATTCCTGCTTTAAATCCTCAAACGTCTGCACCGCCGGGAACTGCGGAAATTCGCTGATCACGTTTTGCGGCGCGTGGAACAAAATACCGGCCTCAGCCTGCGCCAGCATGGTAGTGTCGTTGTACGAGTCGCCGGCGGCAATTACCCGGTAATTCAGTAGCTGAAAGGCGCGAACCGACTGGCGTTTGGGGTCACGCTGACGCAACAAGTAGTCGGTAATCTGGCCGCTGTCTGCGACTTCCAGCTTGTGGCACAGCAGCGCAGGATGGCCCAGCTTGGCCATCAGCGGCATGGCAAATTCGTAGAACGTGTCTGACAGAATCACCACCTGAAAGCGCTCTCGCAACCAGTCCAGAAACTCCGCGGCACCGGGCAGCGGGTCCAGCCCGCCAATCACTTCCTGAATTTGTGGCAAGCCATAACCGTGCTGGTCCAGCAGCTTCAGGCGCTGCTTCATCAGTACGTTGTAATCAGGAATGTCGCGGGTGGTTGCCTTGAGTTCTTCAATGCCGGTTTTCTCCGCAAACGCAATCCAGATTTCTGGAATCAATACTCCTTCAAGATCAAGGCATGCCAGTTCCACAGTGCTCTCCTGTTTCATCAATAAGGGAAGATTCGGTTTCCATCGCAGTGCCGCGCACCCGCATCGGTTCGCTATAATAGAAAAAACCGCACGGAATTGCACCGCTCTGCAAACAGCCCGTCAGAGCACGGGTAGCTCTACATTCTCGAACAGCGCTTCAATTTCAGCGCGGTTGCTCTGTTTAGACACAACCTGATCTACTACGTCGCGGGTCAGGTGGGGAGCAAAGCGCTGGATGAAATCGTACATGTAACCACGTAAAAAAGTGCCCTTGCGAAAGCCAATATGGGTAATGCTACTGTCGAAGAGCTTGCTGGCGTCTATCACCACCAGATCAGTGTCTACTTTCGGGTCGTACGCCATGCTGGCAATAATGCCCACGCCAAGCCCCAGGCGCACGTACGTTTTGATCACGTCGGCGTCGGCGGCGGTAAACACCACCTTGGGAATCAGACTTGCGCTTTTGAAGGCTTCATCCAGCCGCGAGCGCCCGGTAAAGCCAAATACATAGGTTACCAGGGAATATTCCGCCAGCTTGGCAAGAGTCAGCTCCGGTCCCGCCACCAACGGGTGGTCTTTGGGTACCACAATGCAGCGGTTCCAGCGGTAACAGGGCATCATGATCAGGTCGTTGAACACTTCCATGCCTTCGGTGGCAATGGCGAAATCGGCCGTGCCGGTGGCGGCCATTTCTGAAATCTGGGTGGGCGTACCCTGGTTCATGTGCAAAGACACGTCTGGATAGGCGTCCAGAAACCCACGAATCACTGGCGGCAAGGCGTAACGTGCCTGGGTATGGGTGGTGGCTATGCTCAAGTCACCGGCGCGCTGATCACTGAATTCCTGGGCGATCTTTTTGATACCCTCGGCGCGGCGTAAAATTTCGCCGGCTTCGCGCACAATAATCTCGCCGCCCGGGGTAATGCGGGTCAGATGCTTGCCACTGCGGGCAAAAATCTCAAGCCCCAGTTCGTCTTCCAGCAGGCGAATCTGCTTGGAAATACCCGGCTGCGACGTAAACAGACTCTGCGCCGTAGCAGACACGTTCAGGTCGTGGTGCGCAACCTCCCAGATGTAGCGTAGCTGTTGTAATTTCATTGGCTGGGTTGCTCCTTGGACGACCGGCGCAACGGGCCGACTCGCACTCACTGATTTATTGAAAGGTTGAAAATTGAATTTTACGCATAAGAAAATTATTTTTCATTCTTTTTTCGAATACTGAAAGCTTTTAGCTTACTAAAAGCGCGTTGCGTTTATCAGCGCTCGATTACCCGCCGAAACGGCGGCAGCGAATCCAGTAGCAGCTGGCCATAGCGCCGCGCCACAATGCGCCGGTCCAGAATGGTCACCCGCCCGGTGTCTTCTTCGGTGCGCAGCAAACGCCCGACTGCCTGAACCAGCTTAATAGAGGCTTCCGGCACGGTAATCTCCATAAACGGATTACCGCCGCGCTGGGTCACCCACTCCGCCAGGCTGGCATCAATCGGGTCATCGGGTACTGAAAACGGCAAACGGGTAATGACCACGTGGTGCAGATACTTACCCGGCAAGTCTATGCCCTCGGCAAAACTGGCAACGCCAAACAACACGCTGGGCCGGCCTTCATCCACCCGCGCGCAGTGTTGGCGCAGCACTTCGCCTTTGGCCATATCGTCCTGGGTAATAATCAGCCCGGGGTAATCACTGGCTAGAGCGTCCTTTACCTGGTGCATCTGGCGCCGCGACGTAAACAACACCAGGGTCGCGGTTTCTCCTTGCCACAGCGTGGGCAGGCGTTCAATCAGCTCTTCCAGAAAACCGTCGTCGGTGGGCATGGCCTTCATGGCCGGCACTTCCACCGTGGCCATCTGCTGGTAACGGAACGAGCTGGGCACCACCAGGTAGCGGGCATCTTCCGGCAATCCCGCGCGGGAGCGAAGGCGATCAAATTTACCCAAAGCAGTTAGCGTAGCGCTGGTTAATACAGAACCGTAGGCCCGCGACCACAGCCGCGTATACAGCAGGTTGTCTGCTAACACCGGCGAGCTGTAAAGCGTGATGTCCTCGGCGTGGTCCCAGCGCTGGCGCACTGTCCAGCGAGCCGGCGGCGGGCTTTTTGTTTCCTCACACCAGGCCGCCCAAAGGCGCAGCTGCTCTTCAGAGCGGCTGTGGAACGAGCCAATCACCGGGTACCAGGATTCTGCCGTTTCACGGTCAATATCGTGGGTTTTGCGCTCGTCAAAGGCACCCTGAAGCTCTTCAGCCAGAGCACCCAGATGGCGCGAAAAATTAGCGCTGGCAATGCGCGCTTCCGCCGCCAGTGCCACCATGGCATCCGGCAGCTGGCCTTCAGGATAGCGCCACTGGGCCGAGCGGCGCTCTTCGTTGAATTCCCAGGTAATATTGTGTTCACAATATTCGTACACCCGGGTGACCACCAGGTCGACGTCCCGCGCGGCTTCGCTGATGCGCTCCAGGGTTTTTGCCCCTTGGGTGCCAGGACTCAGGTACGGCTGCATTTTTACCAGCATCTGCGACAGCTGTTTTAGCCAGCTGCGAGTAGAGTTCAGCGAAATAGACGCGGCAAAGTGATTCAGCGCTTTGTCTGGCAAATGGTGGGCTTCGTCAAATATAAACAGGGCGTTTTCCGGTTCTGGCAGTATCGCGCCGCCGCCCAGCGCCAGATCTGCCAGCACCAGATCATGGTTGGCTACGACTATATCGGCGGCGTCCAGGTCTTTGCGGGCTTCAAAAAACGCACAGCTGTCAAAATAACTGCAGTGGCGGTTGGTGCACTGGCGGTGGTCGGTGGTTACCTGGCGCCAGATATCGTCCGGAATCTGCTCCGGCCAGTGGTCGCGGTCGCCGTCCCACTTGCGCGCGCCGTAACTGGCCAACATTTCCTCGAAAAACGCGCGGGTGCCAGGTTCTTCTTTACCCGGCGCATCCAGCAAAAACAGCGGCATGGTATCGCTGTCGCCGTTGCCTTCGTCGTGCAGGCGGCCTTCCAACCGCGACATGCACAAATAGCGGCCGCGGCCTTTGGCCAGGGTCCAGTTGATATCCATCTTGCTGTGCTTTTTCAGGTCTGGCAGGTCTTTCAGAACAATCTGGTCTTGCAGCGCCACCGTAGCGGTAGAAATCACCAGGGTTTTGTTCAGGGCTTTGGCCACCGGAATAGCGGCAATCAGATAGGCCAGGGTTTTACCGGTACCGGTACCGGCTTCTACCACACAGGCCGACGGCGGTGACGTACGCTGGCCATCGTTGTCAGTGATGTCGCCCATATAGCGGGCTATTTCAGCAATCATCAGGCGCTGGCCATAACGTGCGCGCACCTGCTTGCCCGCCAACATGTCGCGGTAACCCTGCTGAATTTGCTGCTTGGTCTGTTCGCTCAGGGCCATCAGCGCGGGCTCATCCAGTCGCGTACAATACCCAGTCGAAATTGTTGCCCTTGCCTGCTTAACACCACGCCATCCTCAGTAATTTCTTCCACCCGCAAGCCTTGAAAGCTATCGCCCGGCCGCAGATTCTGGTTATTGATCATTACCCTGCGGGCCTTTGGCACCGAGGCAAATATGTGACTGTTTACCGTCAAATCCGGCACGCTGCGCTGGAACGACAGCGGCAACTCAACCAGGTGCGGAAAACGCACGCCGCCTGCGCTGTTTGCAGACGCCTTGGCGCCCGAGGACGCCAGCGGGTCAAAGAAGTCGTAATACATGGTTACGCTCGTGTCCCGTTAGGCTAATTCGTGAACGTGCTGAGCGAGAGACTAACTCATTAAAAGTCGTCGAGCATCAGGTCGTCACTGTCGTCGGCGGCAAACGGGTCGCGCTGTACCTTGCCGTCGTTAATCAGGAAGTCGCGGCGCTGCATATACGCATTGCGAAAGAACACGTAGCGGTCACCGGAAATCAGCTTTTCAGCCGGAATCAGGTCAGCCCGCAAGTCCACCAGCTGCACGCCACGGGCGTACCCGTTGTATGGGCTGTCAATTTCGTCCCAGGTAGATGGCAATACAAAGCTGTCGATACCAAAGCCTACAAAGTCCCGCGGGTTGGATGGTCCCAACAGCGGAAGCATTAAGTAAGATCCGGCGCCCGAACCCCAGTGGCCCAGGGTTTGGCCGAAATCTTCCGGGCGCTCCGGCAAGTCCCAGGCAGTGGCTACATCAAACACGCCCGCTAGCCCGAACACCGTATTAAAGGTAAAACGACCCGCGGCGACGACGGCCGACTCAAGCTTGAACTGCAACACGCTGTTGGTGAAATTGCTGAGTTCCCCCAAATTGCTGAACACATTGGTAACGCCACGGTCCGCAAACTCCGGCATAATCGCGCGATAACTCTGGGCGATCGGCTTCAGCAACCAGCGGTCCACGGTTTCGTTAAACGCAAACACCTTGCGGTTCCAGTTCTCATAAGGGTCGCGCTTGTGCTTGCTGGAGTTCGTGGTCAAGGGCGCAGATTCAGTAAACCCTGCGCTTACCCGTTGCTCTGCTGTCTGTGTCGATGCCTGGGCCTGTGTCGATGCCTGGGCCTGGGCTTGGCCGGATGCGAATAAAAGCATCAACGCCAGCGTCGCTAACACGCCACGGGGAAGCATAAACAGTGAGTAAGGCCAGAGATTGAATTGGGTCATGTTAAGCTCTTTTGCATTCTATATTTACAAACGGAGAGATCGATGTCGGTACCGGGAAATCTAGTCAACACAATCACAGCTCCCCTGCGCTGGGGTGATATGGACGCCTACGGGCACGCCAACAACACAGTGTACTTCCGCTTCTTTGAGGAAGCTCGAATTGTCTGGTTGGCCGACATAAACATCGGCATGGGCGGCCCTACAGGGCCCATCATTATAAAGACTAGCGCGACCTTTCTAAAGGAATTGAAGCATCCTGCCAACTTGGTGATTACCACCTACGCCGACGAAGCCGGCAATACCAGCCTGGACACCTACCACGAGATAAAAGACGCAGACAGCGGAGAACTCTACGCGGAAGGTTACGCAAAGCTGGTGTGGTTTGACCACAACACCCGCGGCTCCTGCCCTTTGCCAGACACCCTGCGCGCCCTGGCAACAAACCCCTGATCGGCTTGCAGGGTTTGAATACCTTTTTTGTCAGCGGCGGCGCACAACCACGCTGCCGATAGAATAGCCGGCACCGAACGAGCAAATTACGCCAACATCGCCAGACACCAGATCGTCTTTATTCAGGTGAAAGGCAATGATGGAGCCGGCGGAGCTGGTATTGGCGTACTCATCCAGAATCACCGGTGCTTCGTCTTCAGTGGCATCGCGGCCCAGAACCCGGCGCGCAATCAGGTGATTCATATTCAGGTTGGCCTGGTGCAGCCACATGCGTCGCAGTTGATCAGGCACCAAGTCAAGGCTCTGCAGATGGTTCTGAATGGTATCGGCCACCAGCGGTGACACTTCTTTGAACACCTTGCGGCCCTGCTGCACAAACAGCTTGTCTGGCTGACCCACACCGCTGTCGTCGGCACGGTTCAAAAATCCAAAATTGTTGCGGATGGCGTTGGAATACAAGGTTTTCAGACGGGTACCCAGAATTTCAAAACCGGCGCCCGGCGCAACCAAATCTTCCCGCTCCACCAGAATGGCGGTGCAGGCATCACCAAATATAAAGTGGCTGTCGCGCTCGCCAAAATTCAGGTGGCCGGAACAGATTTCCGGGCTAACCACCAGCACCGCGCGGGCAGTACCGTTTTCCACCGAATTCACCGCGGCCTGCAAGCCAAACGTGGCAGAGCTACACGCCACGTTCATATCGTAAGCAAAACCCTGAATACCCAACGCGTTCTGAACTTCAATCGACACCGCCGGGTAGGCCCGCTGCAAGTTGGAGCAAGCCACAATCACCGCGTCTACGTCATCCGCGGTTTTATCCGCCTGCTGCAGAGCTTCGCGACAGGCCGCGACGCTCATATCGCACTGCACCGAAGGCTGATCGTTGGCGCGGTCCGGAATATTCGGCTTCATCCGCGTGGGATCCAGAATGCCCTCTTTATCAATCACGTGGCGGCGCTTTATGCCAGACGCTTTTTCAATAAAGGCCGAAGACGAATGCTCCAGAGCCGGCTGCTCGCCGCGGGCAATCCCATCGGCGTGTTCGGCGTTGTGCAGGTCTATATATTGATTGAACGCTGCAACCAGTTCGTCATTGCTGATGGTCGCCGGTGGTGTGTACAAACCGGTTCCACTGATGATGGCTTTAATCACGCTAACCCCATGTCATGGTGAAAATCTGAAAGGTTAAAGAAAAAAAGGTTACCACAGTCACAGGCGTTTGCCCGCGTTCCCATTACACCCGGGTAGCGTGCCATTGCTTATCAAGGCGCTTGATAGACACCGTCATTTGCGTGCCCAACTGCTGGGCGAAAAACGACACCCGGTATTCTTCCAGCATCCAGCGGTACAACTCAAGCTCCGGGTCTTTGACACCCTGGCGCTGCTGCTCCTTAAGCTTGGTGGCGTATCGCGCCCACAGCGGTTCAATGGTGTGCAGGAACTCCCGCTCGCGGCCCATCTCCCGCGCCATCTTCTCGAATCTTGCCAAAGCCGCCTCAAAATAGCGCCCGAACTGGGCCAGAGACTGCGCCGGGGTGTTCACCAAAAAGCCAGGGTAAACAAGATTTTGCATTTGAAACTTAATGTCGGCCATAGAATTGGCCAAGGCCAGATCAATCTTGCCCTTCAAGCGTTTTGCCACCTGCTGATAGCCATGCATGGCCTGGTGCAGGTGCTCTACCGCAGTTTCAAGCGCAGGAATAAAGTCGCCCCTGTGCTGGTTAAAACAGGCGTCGAACGCCTCCGGGCTCCGCGGTAGCGGGCCAGCCAGAAAATGCTGCATGGCGGTCGACAGCAACAGGTCGTCCAGCAGAATACGCGCTTGCCCAACCGTTGCGAACATCAGCGCCGCCGGTTTGAATTTCGGCAGTTTGCGTTCCAGATCGTCCAGGGTATTGCCAAACCGGTTCAGAATCAGCCGGGCGATGGCCTTGCGGGTGATGGTTTCCGCCGTTAACGAATCCAGGCAGCGGGTTTGTCGCACTTCTTTGCCCAGATCTTCCAGAGCCGGATACACCGTCACCTGCATACCGCCTTTTTCGGTTTGCACCTGCGGGGCCAGGGTGCCGAACTGCCAGCTGGTGTGAGTCGCGGTGGTGGTCTCGTCTTTGCTATCCGTGGCGGTAATGGACGCCAGGGCCTGCTCGGCTTTGGCCTCAAGCTGGCTCTGCAAATCCACGGTTTCACGGCTTTCTGCGATAACGGCGCCTTTGTCCCCGGTCACCCGCAGATTCATTCGCAGGTGCCGCGGCAGATCGTTTTGCTGCCAGGCTTGCGGGCCTATCTGTACCCCGGTCATGCGCCGCAGCTGCGCGCCTAGTTGTAGCGCCAGGGGCTCATTAGAAGGCTGAAGGTTGGCCAGAGCAGCATCAACAAAATCCGGTACCGGCACAAAATTACGCCTCAGGGATTTCGGCAGCCCTTTCACCAGCGCAATGCACTTTTCTCGCAGTAAACCGGGCACCAGCCACTCCAGGCGCCGCGCCGGTATTTGCTTCAGTGCCATCAACGGCACCCGCAGAGTCACACCGTCGCGCTCGCTGGTAGGCTCAAACTCGTAATCCAGCGGGTATTTCACCCCCTCCCACTCCAGAAAATCCGGATACAGGGCATCGGCCTGGGCGTCCAGTGGGCGCTGCAGTACGTCTTCTTCGCTCAGCTCCAGAGCTTTCAGCTCGGCGGCTTCCAGATGTTTCCACCAGTGCTCAAAATGGCGACCGCTGACGATGTCTGCCGGCACGCGCTGATCGTAAAAAGCCACCAGGGTTTCGTCGTCTACCAGCAAATCCCGGCGCCGGGTTTTCTTTTCCAGGTCTTCGACCGACTCCAGCATTAACCGGTTAAGTTCAATAAACGGCGCCCGGGAGCGGTAATCGCCGTCGACCAGGGCGTGGCGAATAAACAAGTCGCGGCAGGCGGCCGGGTCAATGTCGCTGTAAACAATGGCGCGGCGCGGAACAATATCCAGACCGTACAGGGTGATTTTTTCAAAACCCATCACCTGCCCGCGTTTTTGCTCCCAGTGGGGCTCAAAATAGTGATGCTTTACCACGTGGGCAGCCAGGGGCTCTATCCATTGGGGTTGAATGGCCGCCACCATGCGCCCGAACACCCGGCTGGTTTCCACAATCTCGGTGGCCACAATCCACTTGGGTGCGGTTTTTGCCACCTTTGAGCCCGGAAATATCAGCAGTTTTCGATTGCGCGTGGCCATGTATTCGCGGTTTTCAAACTTGGTCGCCACCTGCCCCAGCAAACCCGCCAGCACCGCCGTGTGTACCGATTGGTAACTGGCGGCCTGGGGATTCAGCTTCAGCTTCTGTTCGCGGCAAATCAGCGTCAGCTGGCGGTGCACGTCGCGCCATTCACGCATACGCATCCAGCTCAGAAAGTTTTTCTGACAGACTTTTTTCAGCTGATTCAGCGACAGTTCCTGGCGCTGCTCTTCGTAAAAATTCCAGATATTCAGCAGGGTAACAAAGTCGGATTCTTTGTCGTTGAACGGCGCATGGGCCTGGTCGGCCTGCTGTTGTTTGTCTTGCGGCCTGTCACGGGGGTCTTGCACGCTCAGCCCGGCAATAACGATCAACACTTCGCTCAGGCTGCCTTGCTCCGCAGAGGTCACCAGCATGCGCGCCAGGCGCGGATCCAGCGGCAGGCGCGACATGGTGCGGCCAGCCACGGTTACCCGGCGCTTGCCGGTGACCGCACCCAGCTCTTCAAGCAGTTTGTAGCCGTCGTTTATCTGGCGATTATCCGGCGATTCCAAAAACGGAAAGTTACGAATCTCACCCAGGCCCGAGGTGGCCATCTGCAAAATCACCGAGGCCAGATTGGTGCGCAGAATTTCGGGGTCGGTGTATTCCGGGCGATTGATGAAATCGTTTTCGTCATACAGGCGAAAACAGATGCCCGGCGCCACCCGACCACAGCGGCCGGCGCGCTGGTTAGCGCTGGCTTGGGAAATCGGTTCTATTGGCAGGCGCTGAATTTTCGAGCGCACGCTGTAGCGGCTGATGCGCGCAACACCGGTGTCAACCACATAGCGAATGCCCGGCACCGTCAGCGACGTTTCTGCCACGTTGGTAGACAACACCAGGCGCCGGCCCCGATGGCTCTGGAACACCCGGTTCTGTTCCTGATTGCTGAGCCGCGAATACAGCGGCAGCACTTCGGTGTGCCGCAGCTCAGCGTGGCGCAGCACGTTGCTCAAGGCACGAATTTCCCGCTCCCCGGGCATGAACACCAATACATCGCCCGGCGGCAGACTGGCGCTGCGTTCGTGCTGCTCAATTTCTTCCAGCGCCTGCAACACGCCGTCGGTCCAGCCCTGATCGCGGTCGTCTTCATCGCCCGCTAAAGGTCGATAGCGAACTTCTACCGGAAAAGTACGGCCACTGACTTCAATCACCGGAGCGTTATCGAAAAATTCGCTAAAACGCCCGAGCTCGATGGTGGCGGAGGTGATGATTATCTTGAGATCAGGCCGCTTTGGCAGCAGCTGTTTCAGATACCCCAGCAGAAAATCGATGTTCAGACTGCGCTCGTGGGCTTCGTCAATAATCAGCGTGTCGTAACGGTCTAAAAACGGGTCGTGCTGGACTTCCGCCAGCAATATGCCGTCGGTCATTACTTTCAGGCGGGAATCTTCGGAGGTGGTATCGGTAAAACGAATCTGGTAGCCCACTTGCCGGCCGGTTTGCTCGCCCAGTTCTTCGGCAATGCGCGCGGCCACGCTACGGGCCGCAATACGCCGGGGCTGGGTGTGGCCAATCAAGCCACGAATACCCAGGCCGGCGTTCATGCAAATTTTTGGAATCTGGGTGGTTTTACCAGAGCCGGTTTCGCCGGCGATGATCACCACCTGATTTGCCGCAATAGCAGCGGCTATGTCGTCTACCCGCTCCGAAACCGGCAAGCCATCAGGAAAGCTGGCCGGTTTGTGCAAGCGCTGGCGCGACTGCACTTTTTCCTGCCCGGCCTGCAGCCAGCGGCCGATTTTTTCCAGCTCTTTGGTGCCGGGGCGGCCTTTGGCGCGGACAAGAGTGCGGGTTATGCGCGCAGCTTCAAGCTGCGCGCAGGTGCCAAGCTGTTCCGCTATGTCATTAACAGCGGCACCAGAAACAGTGTCAGTTGAAGATTTATTGATTACTTGCTTCATCCCTTAGTTCGCGGCGCAACACTTTGCCAACGTTGGTTTTTGGCAACTCGGTGCGAAATTCAAAGTGACGCGGCACTTTGTAGGCGGTCAGGCGTTCACGGCAAAACTCTTTCAGCTCGCCGGCGGTTACGCCGTCTTTGGATGCAACCAGGTACACCTTCACAGCTTCACCGCTTTTTTCGTCAGGTATGCCCACCGCAGCGCATTCCAGCACATTCGGGTGGCCGCTGATCACGTCTTCGACTTCATTGGGGAACACATTAAAGCCCGACACAATAATCATGTCCTTTTTACGGTCCACAATGCGGATGTAGCCATCTTTTTGAATAACAGCTATGTCACCGGTACGCAAATAGCCGTCGTCGGTCATGGATTTGCGGGTATCGTCCGGGCGCTGCCAGTAACCGCGCATGACCTGCGGGCCCTTGACACACAGCTCGCCCCGCTCGCCAAAGGGCGTTTCATTGTTATCGTCGTCCACGGTTTTCAGCAGGGTACCCGGCAGCGGCAAACCAATGGTGCCGAGCTGAATCGCGCTGACCGGATTAAAACTCACCACCGGCGAGGTTTCAGTCATGCCATAACCTTCGCAAACTTCGCAGCCGGTCACCTGCTTCCAGGTTTTCGCCGCCTTGGAGGTCAGCGCCATGCCGCCGGAAGCCGTCAGCTTCAGGTGGCTAAAATCCAGTTTGCAGAATTCTTCGTTATTACACAGCGCAACAAACAGCGTGTTCAGGCCTAGGAACGCCGTGAATTGGTGATTTTGCAGTTCTTTCACAAAAGCGTCTATATCCCTCGGGTTGGGAATAAGCACGTTGTGGGCACCGGCTTCCAGCATGGTGCCGCAGTTCAGGGTAAACGAATAAATGTGATATAGCGGCAGCGGTGCAATCACAACTTCTCTGCCTTCAATAATGTTGTCTTCCAGCATCGGCCGAATCTGCAGCAGGTTTGCCACCAGATTGCCGTGGGTCAGCATGGCGCCTTTGGCCACGCCGGTCGTGCCACCGGTGTACTGCAGCACGGCGATGTCGTCCTGTTTGCATTCAACCGGAGTAAACTTCTCGCGGGCACCGGCTGCCAGCACCGCGGGTAATTTGTGGGCCTGGGGCAGATTGTACGCAGGCACCATCTTCTTGACGTGCTTGACCACCGCGTTCATCAGCGTGCGCTTAAAGGTGGAATGCAAATCCGCCACTTCGGTCAAAATCACGTGTTCAATGCTGGTATTGGGCAGCACTTTTTCCGCGTTGGCGGCCATGTTAGCCAGCACCACCAGCGCTTTTGCGCCAGAGTCATTAAACTGATGTTCCATTTCACGGGGGGTATACAGCGGGTTGGTGTTCACCACAATCAGCCCGGCGCGCATAGCACCAAAGGTAACCACCAAATACTGGCACACGTTCGGCATTTGAACGGCAATGCGGTCACCCGGCTTCAGGTCGGTTTTGTTCTGCAGCCAGGCTGCAAAATTACGGCTTTGAACATCCAGATCTTTATAACTGAGGGTAACGCCAACGGCAGACACTGCTGGGCGATCCGCGTACTTGGTCACCGCCTGATTGAACACGTCAACCATGCTAGAGTATTTTGCCAGATCGACATCCAAGGCCATACCTTGTGGGTACTTGTCCTGGTAAAACTGCTCGAAACTCATCATTACTCGAACTCCTGTCTGCGCTTTTCTAGTTATAATATTTGGCCTTGCAAGTCGCGCAACTGAGCTTTTTCGTTGAAATCAAGTCGACGAAAGTCTAAGTCGCGGAATTGTTTAAAGAGTAGCAGTTTTGAGCGCATGCAAATAGCAGTTTCTGCTCGCCACCTTATTCATTTTCCAGCAAATTACAGCTACTTTCTCAACTACTTCGTCAGCTGTTTCATTGCACCTTCCAGGCCTTCCACCGTCAACGGATACATCTGGTTATCCACCAGCTGGCGGGCCATGGCCACAGAGCCGCCCTGGTTCCAGAAGGCCTCTGGCAGGGGATTCAGCCAAACCACTTTGCGGAAATGATCGGTAATGCGTTGAAACCAGGTGGCGCCGGATTCTTGATTCCAGTGCTCGATGGAGCCGCCCGGATGGCTGATTTCATAGGGCGCCATGGTGGCGTCCCCCACAAAAATAACCTTGTAGTCCGAGCTGTATTTATTCAGCAGCTCCCAGGTGGGCGTTACCTCGTTGGTGCGGCGAACGTTCTGGGTCCACACGCCCTCGTAAATGAAGTTGTGAAAGTAAAAATACTCCATATGCTTGAATTCCAGCCGCGCCGCTGAAAACAGCTCTTCACATTCGCGAATGTGAAGGTCCATAGAGCCGCCCACATCAAAAAAGATCAGCACTTTTACCGCGTTGTGGCGCTCGGGCACCATTTTCAAATCAAGGTATCCGGCGTTACGGGCGGTGGAGCGAATGGTGTCGTCCATATCCAGGGTATCGGCGGCGCCTTGGCGGGCAAATTTACGCAACCGGCGCAGCGCCACTTTGATGTTGCGAATGCCTAGGGTAACGCTGTCATCCAGGTCTTTAAACTCGCGTTTTTCCCACACTTTTACCGCGCGACCGTGGCGGCCTGTTTTCTGGCCGATACGAAAGCCTTCCGGATTGTAGCCATCCGCGCCAAAGGGCGATGTGCCGCCGGTGCCGATCCATTTATTACCGCCGGCGTGGCGCTCTTTCTGCTCTTCCATGCGCTTTTTGAAGGTTTCGACCAGTTCTTCCAGGCCGCCCAGGGAATCGATTTTCGCCTTTTCTTCATCGCTCAGGTGCTTTTCAAACTCGGCCCGCAGCCAATCGTCGGGAATCAGCGATTGCAGCAACTCGTCCAGATGCTCGATGCCCTCAAAATACACCTTGAAAGCACGGTCGAATTTATCGTAGTGGCGCTCGTCTTTGACCAGACACAGGCGCGCCAGATAATAGAATTCTTCCATGTCTGCGAAAGCCAGGCGTTGCTGCAGGGCCTCCAGCAAGTCGAGAAACTCCCGCAGGCTGGCCGGCACCTTCGCCCGTCGCACTTCCAGAAAAAAATTGATCAGCATAAAACCCTACCTTTAAACCACCGCACGAACGCATAGGGCCAGAACGGCCTTAATAGCTACCGACAAGAGCAACCCATAAAAGCACTGCACTCTTGCGGAACCCGCCATCATCAGCCGCGGCGACGCGCCATAAACGCCAGCTTCTGCAGCAGGTGAACATCCTGCTCGTTTTTCACCAGGGCGCCGTACAGCGGTGGCAATGCACTGCTGCTGTCTTTCTGGTGCAGCATCTTGGCAGACAGCTCATCGGCCATCAGCAGCTTCAGCCAGTCAATTAACTCAGAGGTAGACGGCTTTTTCTTCAGGCCAGGCACCTTGCGCACGTCAAAAAACACTTCCAGGGCATCGCGTACTACCTGCTGCTGAAGACCCGGGAAATGCACGTCAACAATGCTCTGCATGGTGCCCTGGTCAGGAAAGCTGATGTAGTGAAAAAAGCAGCGGCGCAGGAAGGCGTCGGGCAGTTCTTTTTCGTTGTTGCTGGTGATCACAATGATCGGCCGATACTTGGCCTTTACGAACTGCTGGGTCTCGTAAACGTAGAACTCCATGCGGTCGAGTTCCTGCAACAAGTCGTTGGGGAACTCAATGTCGGCCTTGTCGATTTCATCAATCAACAACACTACTTGCTCTTCGGATTCGAAGGCTTCCCACAATTTGCCGGGAATAATGTAGTTGCTGATGTCTTTCACTTTTTCATCGCCCAACTGGGAATCCCGCAGGCGCGACACCGCATCGTATTCGTACAGACCCTGCTGGGCTTTGGTGGTGGACTTGATGTGCCAGGGAATCAAACGCTTGCCCAAGGCCGCCGCTATTTCTTCCGCCAGCAGGGTTTTGCCGGTGCCGGGCTCACCTTTGATCAGCAACGGGCGTTGCAGCGTTATAGCCGCGTTAACCGCCATTTGCAGGTCGTCAGTGGCGACGTATTTATCGGTGCCGGTAAATTTCATGTTCTGGGTCCTGTAAGTTACTTCTTGGGATCGTTGTCGGGCGTTTTCTTTGGCTCAGGGCTCGTATCTTTTTCAGCGCCTTTTTCAACTTCGGCGCCTGGCAGGTCGTCAAATTCAGACAGGTCAAGGTCGTCCAGACCAAGCTCGTCATCGGCCAGCTCTTCTGGCTCGGCTAGCGTCGCTTCCAGCTCGTCATCAGGAAACGACAGCTCAAAATCGTCATCAAAAGCCAAAGGTTCAGGGTCGCCCTCTTCCGGCTTTACCAGCGGCATGGTCTCTTCGGGCAGTGGCTCTATGGTGGGCACTGGGGTTTCGTCAACCACGGGTTCAGCGGCGGGTTCTGGCTCAATCTCTGGCTCAATCAGGTCGTCCGGGCTTAATTCCAGTACGTTTTCAGGCTCGTCAATGTCGGTAATCACCGGCACGGCAGCCACTTCCGGGGCTGGGACGGGCGCAGCCGCTTCTGCTTTCACGTTTACTTCGGCGTTAGTTTCGGCATCGATTTCATCGGTGTTTTTGCGTTTGCGCAGCAGCAGCCAGATCAACAAGGCCAGCACTAACAGAGCGCCCGCGCCGGCCGCAATCATCCAAGGCGCTATTGCTGAATCTGCACTCTTGGGTTCTGCCGGCTCGGGCTCTGCTACAGGTTCAATGACAGGCTTAACTTCTGCGACAGGTTCGCCTGCGGGTTCAGGCGCGGGCGCCTCATCAACCGCAGGCGCAGTATTCGGCTGCGGTTCGGGCTCAGTAGGGGTGGCGGTTTTGAAAGGATTAGCGGCGTCAATTTCAGGCGCAAACAGTGGCGCGTTTGCGGCGGAAACTTCGGCACCGGCGGCAGGTTCAAAACGGGTGGTTCCGGAGAACTTGCGCGCAAAGGTGCTGCTGCGCGCTTCCACTACCACTTGGTACTGGCCGGCGGTCGGCATCTCGGCAATGTTATAGCGATACACACCATCTGCTGGCGGGCTCTGCTCTGACAACAGCTTGGTACCTCTACGGCCATCTTCATGTGCCAGCGTCAGGTTAACGGTCAGCACACTCAGAAAATCGGCATTGGTAATCGGCTCATTCCCGTCAAAAAGCCTTACTCGAATCGCCAGCGGCTCCTCTATCGAGAATGTGCCCGGAATGGGGCTCACAATCATCCGCAAATCACTCACCACGCTTACTCGGCTGCCCTGGCCTAATTGGCCATCCAGAATCCAGCGCCCGGCTACGGGGTCGGTTACGGTGATCAGGTCGTAACCCGGTTCACGGGCCCAGCGAATATTGTCCGGGTGCTGCTGCAAGGTGGCAGCGGCTGCACCAGGCGCTTTCAACGCCAAGGTGCGGTTAGCAGAGGTTTCACTGTCGCCCCAGAAAATCAGCGCGGTGTATTCGGTTACCCCGGCGTCTACCATAAAGCCGTCGTCGTCTATGGGCGTCTGCTCTTGCGGCACGGCGGCGTTAAAAGCGTCTAGGAAGGCGCGGCTCAAATCATCCGCATTTTCCGCCACGTGAAAGCTGCCATTAGAATCGGCGGCCAGTCTGCGCAGAAACTCGCTGTCTGCCTCGGCCGACAGCGCTACCGCGTGAAAACGGGCGCCCTGTTGCTTCAACGGAGGAACCAAAGTATCCAGAATGCGGTTAGCTTCGGCTTTATTGGCGCTGGGGTTTCGGCTGATGTCCACCTTGCCGTCGGTAAGCACAATAAAGTGGGTATTGCTCAGTATGCCACCGGTAAAGTAACCATCGCTGGCGGTTTCGATGGCTGCACCCAAATTGGTGCGCATGGCCACGGAATTGATCGCGTCGCTTTGCGCAATGGCCATATCACGCCAAGCATCGTTAACTTCGCGGTGGGGCACCAGCATGTTCACGTACTGGCCGAAAGTCCACACACCGGACGTGGCGCCATCGGGCAGCAATCGAGCCAACAAGCGCACCGCCGGGCGGCGCAGGTTTTGCGGGTCGTTCTGCTTCATAGAGCCGGAAATATCAACAATAATGCGCACGTCCACCGCGCCCGGCAGTTGCGGGCTATCCCCCGGCTCGGCCTGAGCCTGGACCATACCCGCAAACGCCGCAACCAGTGTGATAATAAGCGCGTGCCACAGTGTTTTGTGCGTTACCAGAGTTGACTTCATGAAGCTTCCCACCACGTTTTCCCTGTGTAAAACGGCCATAAAAGGAACAGCCGTCAATTTATTATTCAACGCTCAGCGTTTCATCCGATAACGCACCAGGTCCAGAATCCAAACCAGCAGCAATACCATGCCGGCCAACGAAATATTTAACAAGGCAGTGCTGGCCGCAACGCTGTCACCCAGAATCAGTTCATAACCGCCGTACAACCACGCCGGAATCCACCAACCCGCTATGTCTAAAGATTCCACCGGGGCCATCAGAATAGCCGCCAACGCAGCCAGCAACAGTGTGCGCAAACCGTAAAACGGCAAAAATCGCAACAATCGCTGCATCATCCATAAAAACAGCACCAGCCCTACACCGTAGGCGGCCCAAAACAGCCAGTACACGTTCTGCAATTCCGCATCCATTATGTCATTACCCAGTGAATAATATGTTCTTCCCAGTCTTGCTCGGCCACAGCGGCCTCTGAAACCACCTTACCCCGCACCGACACACCCGCCTCATGCACGGTTTGCGGATCACCGCTGCGCAGTGGGTGCCAGTCGGCCAATGGGCGGCCGTCTGCCAGAGTGCGATAGGCACAGGTATAAGGCAGCCAGTGGTAATCCGGCAATGTTTGCGGCGTAATCAGCGTGCATCCGGGTACTTTTTTTAACCGCTCGGGGTAAACCGTACAACCGCAGGTGTCAGTATCCATGTACTGGCACACTAAATCCGTGTGGTATACCTCACCGGTGTCTTCATCTTCCAGCTTGTTCAGGCAGCACTGCCCGCAACCGTCGCACAGGGAATCCCACTCGGCCGGTGTCATTTCATGCAGGCGCTTGCGCTGCCAGAATGGCACCTGGGCAATCATCGGTTGCGCTGCCCCAGCTTCATCTTGAACTCGACAATCGCCATGTCCTGCTCTTCCGGCATCTGCAAGAAAAAGCCTTTATCGGCAATGCCCGCCAGAACCTGTTCGGCGCTGATGCGAGCCAGTTTACGCTCCGGCGTCAACACCAAATCCATGGCGTGTACCGGCTTGCCAAACAAAGTGCGCAGGGTTTCCGGCAAGTCATCCCAAAGGTGACCTCGGCGCACGTATATATAAGTGTCTGGCTTTTTACTGCTGCGAAAAACAGAAACAAAGTCGCGGGTTTTGGTCACGAAAGCAGTTCCTCGATTGTGCCCCGAACCGGAGCCAGTATCTGGCTGCGCCAGCCTTCAAAAAACGGGTTACCCGCCAGGGTTTGTTGCTGCAAAACGGCTTCCAGGCGCTTGCGCGGCGCCAGCAATTCTATAGGAATATCAGCCGCTTCCGCAGCACGCACAAAGTGCTTCTTGAGCTGTTTGTAAAAGCTTTGCTGATCCCGGGTCAAAGGCGCCGCAATCGGCTCGATGGCCACATCCTCGGCGGCATCTGCTTTGGCGATCAGCGCCAGCAGGGTGTCGCCGTGACGGCGAACCTGGCCGGATGCCAGGCCCTGAATATCCGACAAAGCGTTCAAGGTTTTGGGCTGGGTCTCGGCCATTGCCAGCAGCAAAGGGTCTGCCATTACCCAGTTACGGGGTTTGTCCTGGCGATGACATTCGCGCTCGCGCCAGCTCACCAACGCCTGCAGCACCTGTTGCTGCGGGGCGCTCAAAGGCCAACCGCCGCGCAGCTTTAAATAATGCCGGGTAGGATCGTCCTGGCTTGCCAGGTCTGCGGCAAAGCGAGCGGACTCTTCCACCAGGGCCTGTTGCAGCCCGCGCCCGGCCAAAACCTCTTGCAGCCAGTCGTAAATCGGCTTTAAAAAGCGCACGTCATCAATGGCGTAGCGCTGCTGTAAATCGCTCAAAGGCCGTGAAATCCAGTTGGAGCGGGTAAGCGTTTTATCCAGGCTCTCACCAAACAGGCTTTCAACTAATTTCGCGTAACCCTTAGAAAACCCGAGCCCGGCAAATGCCACGCCCAGCTGCAAATCAATCACCCCCTGCATGGGAAGGCCCAGCCAATGGCGGAACAGTTCCAGGTCTTCGCTCACCGCGTACAACAGCTTTGGGCGTTGTTCGTCTTCCAGAGCCGCGCGAAAACCGGCAGAGGCCTCTGCCACTTCCGGGTCCACCAGGCGAAATTGATCGGCCAGCCCAAGCTGCACCAAGCCCGGTATCGGGTAATAGGTGCTCACCCGCTCGAATTCGGTATCGAGGGTCAAAGGCTCTTTTGGCTGCGCCGCCAGCCAGTCGTCCAGCTGCTCAGGAGTTTCCAGCCATAGCACCGGTTCGGATGGCGCAGGCGCTGTCAGCCGGGGAAGTTCATTCGCATTCATACAATTGCCTGATCGGAAAATGACTTAGCCAGCTAAAGGTTTGCGGCCGCGAAAAGCGTGGGTCAGGGTAAAACCGTCAACATAACCCAACTCGCCACCCACGGGAATGCCGTGAGCCAGCCGGGTAATCAGAACGTTGTTGTCGGCCAGGCGGTCGGCAATGTAATGCGCCGTCGCTTCACCTTCCACGGTGGGATTGGTGGCCAGTATTAATTCGGTTACGCCTTCATCGCGCACCCGGTGAACCAGCCGGTCAATACCAATCTGCTCCGGCCCAATGCCATCAATGGGGGATAGATGCCCCATCAGCACAAAGTAACCGGCGCGATAGTCACCGGCTTGCTCGATCGCCAACAGGTCTGACGGACTTTCCACCACGCACAGCACACCGGTGTTGCGTTCCGGGTTTTCGCAAATGCCGCACACGTCGGTGTCGGCAAAATTCTGACAACGATCGCAGCGGCGCACGCCGTCCATGGCCCGGCCCAAAGCATCACCCAGGCGGCTACCGCCGCTGCGGGCGCGTTCCAGCAAATGAAAAGCCATACGCTGGGCGGTTTTCTGGCCTACGCCGGGTAGCACCCGCAAGCTTTCAACCAACTCATCCACCAAAGGACTGAACGCCATAATAATCCCAAAAGTTCAATAATTTAGAAAGGCATCTTAATTTAGAAAGGCATCTTAAAGC
The DNA here is from genome assembly GCF_002563815.1 of Marinobacter sp. LV10R520-4. Taxonomy (NCBI): domain Bacteria; kingdom Pseudomonadati; phylum Pseudomonadota; class Gammaproteobacteria; order Pseudomonadales; family Marinobacteraceae; genus Marinobacter; species Marinobacter sp. LV10R520-4. The sequence continues at coordinate 4,152,457 of NZ_PDJM01000001.1, forward strand.
CGGGAGGAAGACCCATGCCCGACATCATGCCAGACATTTTTTCTTTCTGATTGGCGTCCACACGGCGCACTGCGTCATTCACCGCCGCCGCCAGCAAGTCTTCAAGAATGTCCTTTTTTTCGCTCATCAAAGACGGATCAATCTCCACTTTACGAACGTCGTGGCGGCCGTTCATCAGCACCTTCACAAGCCCCGCACCGGATTCGCCCGTTACTTCTGCCTTGGCGATTTCTTCCTGCGCTTTTTGCATATTTTCTTGCATTTGTTGGGCTTTTTTCATCAGCTCACCCATGTTGTCCATCATAACGCTATCTCCTGTTTGAACCGGCCGGGCTCTTTATGTCGGCCGGGTACTTTTTGGGGACTTCAATCGGTCGAATACTGTCTTCCACGACACGGGCAGCAAACCGATCCACAATCGATTGCACCAGCGGGTCGGTGCGAATGGCCTGCTCCGCCGCTTGCTGCCGAATTTTACGTTTACGCTCCTCAAAGGCAGCCGGCGTATCGCTTGGCTGCCCTCTCTCTATACGTAATTCAGTGGCATCGCCAAAGCGATTTCTCAAGGCGGCCAGAATTTTTTCTTCGTGCCGCGCGTTCAACAGCCGCGCGTGGCCCTCATCAATGGTCAGCAGCACGACATTGCCTTGGTGCAGCATAGACCCGTGGCTGGCCAGATTGCCCGGCATACCCGCAATATTCAGGCTGCGAAAATCCCGCTGCCAAACAAATTCACTCGCGGGTAATGCTTCTTCCGCAGATTCTGGCTGCGCTGACGACTCACTGGCCGGCGGTACTGGAACACTTTGATGCGCTTGCTGATCATCAGGCTGCGATTGTGATTGAGCATTGGACGAAGCTTTTGGCTGAACAGCAGGTTGCGGCTCGGGTTGATGCTGATGCTGAGGCTCCCAGGATGGAACTTCATCAACCGGCGCTCGCTCTTTCGATGGTGGCGCCGAAGCAACAGGGGCCACTGGCTCAGGCTTCGCAGGAATTGGCGCCTCAGGCTTTACCGGTACGGGCGCTTCAGCCTGGCCAGCAATAGCAGCAACAGGGTCTGGTTCATCGCGATTTCCAGCCGGCGCCGACTCCGCAGCAATTGCCGTGGGCGGTTCCCGGCGAGCGGTTCCGGGCCGGAACGCCAGCATCCGCAGCAACGTCATCTCGAACCCCATGCGCGCATCCGGCGTTATCGCCAGATCTTTGCGCCCCATCAACGCCACCTGGTAAAACAACTGCGCGTCTTCGGCACTCAGCTTTTTGGCCAGCGCCTGAATCTGGTGGGCGTCGCCCAAAGCGTTATCCGCACTGCCAGGCACCACCTGCTCCATGGTCACCCGATGGAACAGCGACAACAGGTCCGCCAGAATTATCCCGTAATCCGGCGCAAAATCGGCAATACGACTAATTTCCGTCAGCAACGCCGGGCCATCACGGCCAACCAACGTGCCCACCAAGCTTTCGATGTCACGCTGGTTAATCGTGCCCAGCATAGAACTGACATCGCTTGCTGCCAGCTGCTGGTTACCAAACGCAATGGCCTGATCCGTCAAGCTCAGGGCATCGCGCATACTGCCATCTGCTGCGCGCGCAAGAAGCCACAGGGCCGGCTCTTCAAAAGGAATCTTTTCGGCGGTTAATACGTGGTTCAAATGGCCGGCGATGTGTTCCGGTGTCATCCGCTTCAAATTGAACTGCAGGCAGCGCGACAACACCGTCACCGGCAGTTTTTGCGGGTCGGTGGTGGCCAACAGAAATTTAACGTGCTCTGGCGGCTCTTCCAAGGTTTTCAAAAAGGCGTTGAACGAATGAGTGGTGAGCATGTGCACCTCGTCAATCAGGTACACCTTAAAGCGCCCGCGGGTGGGCGAATACTGCACGTTGTCTGTCAGCTCACGCATGTCGTCAACGCCGGTGCGCGAGGCGGCGTCTATTTCGATCAGGTCAACAAAGCGGCCTTCCTGAATTTCGCGACAGCTGCCGCACACACCGCAAGGTTTCGCGGTAATGCCGGTTTCACAGTTCAAACAGCGGGCCAACAGACGGCCAATGGTGGTTTTACCCACACCGCGGGTGCCGGTGAACAAATAGGCATGGTGCAGGCGCTGGCTTTCCAGCGCGTGGATTAACGCCTGAAGCACGTGTTCCTGCCCCACCATGTCTTCGAAGGTGCGCGGGCGCCATTTACGGGCAAGTACCTGGTAGCTCATAGTTCGCCAATTGCCGTGAAAAATAGCATTAATTCTAGCATGAATGCTAAAACCGAAAAATAGAGGGTGTAGGTAATGAAGAATGAATAGGAGTCATCGAAAAGGTAATCAGATAATAGATAGCTTATAAAGAAAGAGGCAATAATAGAAAAACAGGGGGCTAAAACAGGTGGTGGCCCCACCAGCGACACTCCGGCACACATATCGACCGCTGCGGCTGCTCCCTTCCGGGTCTGACCGGGTTCACGGTTTCATGTTGCGAAGGCACCAATAGGGCCACCATAACGGCGTTTCAGAATGTTTCCCTGAAAGCGGGGCGCATGTTAACAAACGCAATGATTTACCACAAGCATAAGTGGTGAGCCGATTACGATCATTATCCGGCTCATGATGTGGGATGAATAATGCGACGACAGACTCCTTTAACACTTTTCCCGCTGCCGCACCTCGCCCAAGCCGGCGTTTTAATTTACTCTTTGCTTAACCTGCGCCCACAGTCACAAGCAGCCGCCAGAACAAAAACCCGGAAGAATCCATGTTTAACGATTTCAACGCCCTCAGCCACGCCGTTGCGTTTATCACTTACGGTCTGCTGGCGATTCTGATTGCTTCGCGCTACATGCGCCGCTACTCCGACCGGGCACTGTTTTTTGCCGCACTGTTTTCCGCCCTGTGGGCCGCGGCGTTGGTGACTCAGTCGCTCTGGGGCTTCCCCGACTTTGCCGTGCGTTACCTGCTGGAACTGCTACGCAACGGCGCCTGGATCGCACTTATATTTACTCTGCTGGGCAGCGCATTACCAAGCGACGGCTCTGCACTGAAAATCAAAAAAATGCTGACGGGCTCGGTTGTTGGGCTGATAGTGGTACTGCTGCTGGTCAGTGCCGCTGAATACTTTGGCATAGATCACATACTGTCTGGCAAAACAAAAATAGTTGGCCAGCTGGCGCTGTCGCTGATTGGCCTGCTGCTGATCGAACAAATCTGGCGCAATTCTCTAGGCTTTCGCCGCTACAGCATCAAGTACATGTGCACGGGCGTAGGCACCATCTTTATATTCGATTTTGTGATGTACGCCGACGCCCTGCTGTTTGGCCAAATCAGCCAGAGCTTCTGGGACGCCCGTGGGCTCGCCAACGCACTGCTGGTGCCGCTGTTTGCGGTCAACGTGATCAACACCCGCAAACAGCCGATAGACTTCCGGGTATCGCGGCGTGCCGCCTTTCACGTAGGCACCTTGTTGTTCGCGGGTGCCTACCTGGTGTTCCTGTCGGTAGCCGGTTATTACATCAAAACCGTGGGCGGTAGCTGGGGCGATGCACTGCGCATTCTGTTCTTCACCCTGGCAATGGTGTTTCTGGTTACCCTGCTGCTATCGCGCCGGCTTCGGGCCCGACTGATGGTTGCCATCAGTCAGAACTTTTTTGACTACAAATACGACTACCGCAACGAATGGCTGAAAATGACCAAAGAGCTGGCCAACCTGACCGACTCGCCGCCCCTGCCGGAACGGGTTATCCGCATTCTGGCAGACCTGGTCGAAGGCAACGCCGGCGCCATCTGGCTACAAGACGAGCAGAACCACTACCAGTTAAAAGCTACAATCAACATGAACTTTGATCGCCACACCCTGATTGATTCCAACGACGACCTGGTGCGCTATTTCCGCGATAGAGAATGGATCATAGACCTGAACGCCTACAAGGCAGATCCGGTTGCTTATGACTTACTGGAGGTGCCAGACATGATCATCCAATACCCGAAAGGCTGGCTGATCATCCCGCTGTACCTGGGCAACGAGTTGTACGGCATGGCATTAATAGGCGCCCCGCTCACCCAGGTAGAACTAAACTGGGAGAACTTCGACTTAATCCGCGTGGTTGCCCGCCAAACCGGCAACCTGTTGGCCCAGGCCGACGCCCAGAGCGCACTCACACGGACCATGCAGTTTGATGCCGTCAGCAAGGCGTCTGCCTTCATGCTGCACGATTTGAAAACCGTGATCGCGCAACTGTCCCTGCTGGTTAAAAATGCACCAAAGCACCGCAACAACCCGGCGTTTATCGACGACATGATTCAAACCGCAGACCACGCGGTGAACAAAATGTCGAACCTGGTCACCCACATCCAAAAGCCTCAGGACAGCCAGGGGAAAATCGCGGAAATGATCAACCTGAAAGACGTACTCAGTAGCGCCGTAACCGACGCCAGCAGGCGAATGCCGAAACCGCATTTTGATTACCAAAATGGCGACGTGTGGATAAGGGCAGATTCCGAACAACTGAGCACCGTAGTGGGCCATTTGCTGCGCAACGCCCAGGAAGCCACGCCGCCAGAGGGCGACATTACTGTCACCTTAAAAGTTGCCCGCGGAACCGCCGTGGTGTTTATTCAGGATTCCGGCAGCGGCATGACCGAAGAATTCATCCGTAATCGCCTGTTCAAGCCCTTCGAAAGCACCAAAGGGCTGACAGGCATGGGCATAGGCGTTTACCAGACTCAGGAATACTTGCGGGAGCTGGGCGGCAGCGTAGACGTTACCAGCGAGCCAGGGGTAGGCTCGTGCTTTTCCATGCGTCTGCCGGTGGCAGACCCTGCCGCGAATTTGGTAAAAGCCGCGCCCGTTAGTGTAAGAACGTGAATCAGCACACACACAATCGTTGCAAACGGCGGGCATTGAGTTAAGACTTCTAACTGTAGATACACGCGTCAACAAGGAACGAACAAACCCGTGACAAGACAATTATTGATTGTAGAAGACGACCCGGGCCTGCAAAGCCAGATGCGCTGGTGCTTCACCGACGACCTGCAAGTATCGGTTGCCGCTGACCGCGAAACCGCCCTTACCCTACTGCGGCGGCTGGAACCCGAAGTGGTTACGCTGGACTTAGGCTTGCCGCCAAACCCCGGCGGAAGCACCGAAGGCTTCGCCCTGCTGGAAGACATACTGCGCCTGGCCCCCACAACCAAAGTGATTGTGGTCACCGGCCGTGAAGAAAAAGAAAACGCGGTAAAAGCCATCGGGATGGGCGCCGCCGACTTCTACCAAAAACCGGTAGACGCCGACATCCTAAGCTTTGTGGTTAACCGGGCGTTCCGCCTGGCCGAACTGGAAAAAGAAAACCTCGAGCTGGCCAACCGCGACGTTACCAGCGTGAAAGGCATTATCGCGGCCAGCCCGCAGATGCTGGCGGTGTGCCGCACCTTGGAAAAAGTGGCGCCAACCGACATCACCACCCTGATCAACGGCGAAACCGGCACCGGCAAAGAAGTACTGGCCCGCGCTCTGCATGATCTAAGCCCACGGGCAAAAATGCCCTTCGCCGCCATCAACTGCGCGGCCATTCCAGAGAACCTGCTGGAAAGCGAGCTGTTCGGCTTTGAGAAAGGCGCGTTCACCGGCGCCACCCAAAGCAAAAAAGGCAAAATTGAAAGCGCCAACGGCGGCACCCTGTTTCTGGATGAAATCGGCGACATGCCCATGGCACTGCAAGCCAAACTGCTGCGCTTTCTGCAGGAACGGGTGGTAGACAGAGTCGGGTCACTCAAACCCACGCCGGTAGATGTACGTGTGGTGTGTGCTACCCACCGCAACGTGAACGAACTGATTCAGGAAGGCACTTTTCGTGAGGACCTTTACTACCGCATCAGCGAAATCACCCTGGACTTGCCCGCGGTTCGTGACCGTGACGGCGACGCTTTGGTGATCGCACAATCACTGCTAAAAAGCCTGAGCAAACAGTTAGACCGGCAAGGCCTTAGCTTCTGCGAAGACGCCATCAGCGCTATTGAGAACTACGCCTGGCCCGGCAACGTGCGCGAAATGATCAATAAAATAAAACGCTCGGTGATTATGGCCGACGGCAAACGCATCACCGCGGATGACCTGCAACTTCCCCTAAGCACCGACAACTCAGACGCCAGCGACAGCAAGCTGAACCTGCGCAAAGTTCGCGAAAACGCCGAACGCGCCGCCATCGTTCAAGCTCTGCGCAGCAGCAACTCCAACATGGCACAAGCGTCCCGACTTCTCGGGGTTACCCGCCCCACCCTGTACAACCTGACTGACAAATACCGGATTAACACCTCAGCCGATGCTATAGAAAGCTAACGCGGGAGTCGGTTGATCGGGGACGGATTTCAAATCCGTCCCCTACTCTACAGATCAAACTGGGGACAGATTTCAAATCTGTCCCCTTACCCAAACCCGGGGACAGATTTGAAATCTGTCCCCTACCTTCATCGGAGCCATAAACGATGTCGATAACAGTACCCAAGAAAAAACTACCTCGGCTGATCCTGCTCGGCAGCCTGATGCTGCCCCTGCTGAGCGCCTGTAACAACGGCCCGGATACCTCGGAAGCATTGCCGCACCTAAGCCGCGCAGACACCTACGCCGAGCAGGGCCAATACCGCTCGGCTATTCTTGAAATCAGAAACGCCATACAGACCGAACCAGACAACGTCGCCCATATTGCGCGTCTGGCCGAAATGTATCTGCAAGTGAGCGCCAACAAACAGGCCACAGATCTTTTAGAGCCCTGGCTGAAAGACGCACCACAAGTAGTAGCATTGCCTCTGGCCCGCGCCTACGTTGAGCAACGTAAACACTTGTCGGCGATGGAAACACTGGCACTGGCAACACCTGAAACCGACAGCAAAAAACTGGAAGCGGCGCTTATAAAAGCCGAAGCCCTGCGCCTGTCAAGCGGCCCCGACGAAGCTCTGGCCGCGTTTCAGGACATCAGCAACAACAACCCGGCAAACGTAGAGGCCATAACCGGCGTACTGCAAAGCCAGCTGCAGCTGCGCAACAGCAGCGCCGCACTGGCAGCCGCAAACGACTGGCTGGCCAGTAACGAAACGACACCCGCTATTTTGCACCTGAAAGGCGCCGCGCAATATCAACTGGACGATTTGGAAAGCGCCACAGCCACACTTACAGACGCGGTTACCGGATTGCCAACATCCGACATGTTTCTGCCGTTACGGGGCGAAATACTAACCCTGTTGGCACGGGTGCTCACCGAACAGGGCAAAATCACCGAAGCCCAGGTGTACAGCCGTATTCTGGCCGAACGCACAGATTCCGGATCTCGCGAACAGAGCGAAGCTGCTATCAGTGCCATCAGAGCCGGCAACTTTGACGAAGCAAAAACAATACTGCGGGATATGCGCAAGATAGACCCTGACAACGAACAGCTGGCACTCATGTTAGGCACCCTGACCGCAGGCACCGGCGAACTGAAAGAAGGCGCCGAACTGCTGTCTGAAAACCTGGACCCGGAAACCAGCCCAACCCGCTTTATCCGGGCGTCTACCATGGCCCAGATTGACCTCGGCAAACGGGAAGAAGCACTGGCCACTCTCGATCGTGCCGTAAAAGCCCGTTCCGACGACAACGACCTGCTGGCCATGCACGGTATTCTGGCCCTGAGCATGCCGGGCCAGGAAGCCGCAGGCGTAACCAGCCTGAGCAAAGCCATCAGCAACGAACCCGAGCGCACCCGGTTGCGGGTGGCGCTAGCCCGGCACTACATAAACAGCCAGCAAACCGATCAGGCTTTGAGCCAATTGCGCACGGCGTTTACCACCCAGCCGGCAGATTGGGCAAGCACGGCGATCTATTTAAGCCTGCTGATCGACAGCGGTGAAACCCGCGAAGCAGAAGACGTGCGCGATTCACTGATCAACGGCTACGGCAACCAGCCACAAGCGCTTCTACTGGCAGCCATCGCAGATGGCCGCATGGGCAACTCCGACCTCGCGATCATTCGCCTGGAGCAACTGGCCGTCGACAACCCGGACATGCAGCCCGCGCGCCTGGCCCTGGCCAACCTGTACGCCTCAGTCAACAGCCCGGATAAAGCCGTTGAACAATTCCTGGCCGCCGCCGTCATTACACCAAATGTCATCGGGCCGCTTCAGCAGGCTACCCAGACCTATGGCACCATCCACAACGTAGAGGAAGTTCAGCAGTGGCTTAGCACCGTTGCCGACACCCACCCGCCACTGGCGCCAAACAGCAGCTTGTTGTCGGCCTTGATTGATATACAACAGGGCAATCTGGAGCAAGCGCGAACCATTCTGGAGCCAATGGCCAACGAAGATAACCCCATCGGTTACAGAGCTTATGGCCAGCTACTGGCTGCAGAAGCCGTTATATCCGCACAAGCGGAAGACTATTCAACGGCGCTCGCTAAAGCCGCAGAAGCCATTACCATACAACCTGACAGCGTCAGCATTGCGCTGCTGCCTGCGCGCATACTCATCACACAGGGTAAAAACGCTGAGGCCCTGGAAGCACTTCAAGCCGCCGCAGAGACCCACAACAACCACGTCACCATTCTGATGGCCCAAGCCGATCTGCAGATGAACCAACAGCAGAATCAGCCCGCGATCGAGTTGTATGAACAAGTTGTGACAGCGCAACCCAATAACGTAGTAGCGCTGAACAACCTGGCCTGGCTGTTACGCGAGCAAAACAACAGCCGCGCCATAGAACTGGCCGGCCGCGCCAGCAAGCTGGCACCCAACGCGCCAGACATACTCGATACTCATGGATGGGTTCTGCACTTGGGTGGCGACCACGAACAGGCCAAGGTCATTATTGAGAAGGCCTTAGCGCTGGCGCCAGAGAACGCCGAAATCCAGACACACCTGAAAACCATTAAAGCGGCAATGTAAAATAACCTGACACTTCGCAGTATTTGCAAACTAAAACCGGGGACAGATTTCAAATCTGTCCCCTACTCCGCATCCAGCGGCTTTTTTGACTCTATTCTGTGTTTCCCCAATTCTGAATACCCAGCATTTTCTGAACTATCGGCTCAGGCGACATAACATGCGTCGACATTCTATACACTTTGCGCAGCCAAGCCTTTTTAGTCACTTTTTTTCTTGCTCTACCTATTTGATTTTTCAGTTATTTTCCAAGTTGGCCCTCTTATTGGTTAGTAAAACTACAAGCCGCTTAATATTAGGGCGCAAAAACTTCCTAGCTAAAGCCAATATTTAGCTCAGGGATTGGCAAAAAACGGGGAAATGATCATGAAGAAATTACAACTGAAAACCAAACTCCTTGCCGGCGCTGTCGCCGCTTTAGGTATAAGCTCAGTAACAAACGCAGGGCCTATCACGGCCAAATACCTTGGTGCGACTTGCATAGCAGCAACATGCGCTGATCTTGGCAGCACTATGGCCGGAGTTGTCGGAGGCACTGTCATTGCTCCAGCAACAAACGCCGACGGGGGTAAAACCCCGGGCTCAGATTCTAACAGCGCAAACCAAATCCTTTCCTACAACATAACGAGCAGTGCTGGAAAACCGAATTCTGACGCCCTAAACGATATTACAATTACCGAATTGAACAATGAATTTGATTTTTACTGGGGTTCGATTGATATCGGCAACTTAGTACGCTTCTATTCGGCTGGGAATCTGACTGCTAGCTATAATGGCACCGCCGCTTACGCCGCCATAACAAATGATCCAAAGTTCGGGTTCGGTAAAACTGATGGTTACTTTTCTTTCTCAGGGGACTTCGACGAGGTGGTGCTGAGTGCTAACAACGTGTCATTTGAAGTAGCTCGCGCAGTACCAGAACCAGGCACCCTGGCCCTCCTCGGCCTAGGCCTTGCAGGTCTTGGCGCAGCTCGCCGTCGTCAGAAAGCCTGATTACGGTAGAGCACTAAAAAGTCAGCTTCGGCTGGCTTTTTTATTGACCAAACCGGGGACAGATTTCAAATCTGTCCCCTACCTTGCCCGGGCAATTCCGGGCCTTAACCTAGACCAGATCCTTCGTGACCTATTGAACCGTCATTGTCGCAGGCTCACTAAACCTACTCGCCGCACCATCACTGTCGATGGTCCTTATCTGGAAGTTCCAGGAGCCAGCCGGCAACTTCTCCTCGATCTTCACAGACTGCTGCGAGCCAGGCACAATCATCGTGCTCATCGTTGACACAGCGTTTGGATTCAATCTCACAGCATCTGCAATAACGTATCCATCCGTTTCGCTCGGAAGCTCGACCACTGCTGATGAATCTGAAGGTGTAAACTCCGCGACCTTTACCCACTGCCCTCCTGAAGTCCGCTGGTCAATAGCCGGGCCCTGAATACTGATTTCTTCAACGTCTCCTTTAAACCCGATTCGATAGGTAGCCTTCTGAGAGTGATTGGAACTTGCAGTCCATCTCGCCTCAAGCGCATAGGGTATGCCGGGATTCAGGTCAAAAAAGCTCCATTTAGCGAATACAGAACCATCGCCCGGCGCGATTGGATGGTATCCAGCACCTAAATAACCGGAAGTGGCTGAAGACACAGCCACATTAGAACCCACTATATTAAAAAAGCCCGAGTTATCGTCGAGAGTTACGATCTCCGCCGCGTAAACGGGGAAATACTGAATTTCATAATGGTCAATTTCAGAGACATCCAGAACACTACCGTCTTCGCGACTTGTAGGCGTACTCCAACTCAGCGCTGGCCCACTCTCAGGGAGACTGACCTCATCACTTGGATCTGAACCGGCACTATATTCATCAATATTCAGAGAACCGTCCCCATCCAAATCCTGGGACGCATCGTTAATGGTTGGGTCTAAGCCATAACTGAGCTCGTAACCGTCTGGGATTCCGTCACTGTCTGTATCAGCTCTCGTCGGATCGGTGCCTACGTAGTATTCCTCAAGATTCGTTACGCCATCGCCATCTAAATCCAATGCTCCATCTTTTGGATCGTTTGGATTCAACCCGACAAGCTTTTCAAACCCGTCATCCATCCCATCGCCGTCGGAATCGAGCACTGCCGGCTCTGTTGCCGCCGAATAAACCGGCACAAATTTCACCGCGTCAGCAACGACGTAACCGTTCGCATCATCACGAATTTGAACCCGACCGGTAAGGCTGGATATTTTATAAGTGCCAAGCTTAAACCACTCCCCTCCACCGGAACGCTGATCTACCGTTACCGTCGAAACCACAAGTCGATTTGAATCGTCTAAATGGTGTACTTCATACCGGGCATTTGAGGCTCTGTTGGCGTGTGACGCCCAGCGAACATAAATGTCAAAGTAATCAATTAACTCCAGATTCCAGACAGCAAAATTGTCACCGTTACCTCTGGGAATAACATGGTAGCCTTCTCCTAAGTAGCCCCTGCTATGGGATGAGGCTTTCCATGGACCATCAAAAAAGGCGGTCGAAGCCGAGTCATCAACAATAACTTCCCCGCCCAGCCCTGCCGAGGGCGGGGGAAAGTTGTCTTCAAAGGGAGGGGGCTGGGTTGCGCACCCTGCAAGAGCAACCAGCCCGCTACTCAGCAATATATTGAACTTATTTACGACCATATCCTGCCTCATTTATACTAATTTTTGCCAAGAAAGTTATGCTACCTAAAAACGATTGGCAAATACGGGACGTCAGTCACTCATTGTAAAATACAATTTTAGAATGAGTTTACCGGACCGAGTGTCAATCGTATTAAAGTTATTTGCGTTGAAAATATGCAAACGCTCCCCGCAAAACTAATGGCTGTGCGCGAGCGCAGCAAAAGCCTGAATTCGGCTGGTTTTTATTTTTAATTTGAGTTTTATGTACTCGCAATACACAGTATCCTGTCAACCAGTTAACAGTCTGGCGGACAAACAATGTTAAGGAAGATAGTAGACAACCTGCCTCGATCCAGACCCTATCTGGTCGTTACTGCGATTGCAGTACTGATTTTTTATCCCACCTGGATCAGGCTTGCAGAGGCGTGGCTTGAATTCGAGCAAGCGACCGCACATGGGCTTGCGACGGCCGTCATTTTTTTGGGGCTGCTGCTGATCCATCCGCCTGTTCATGCCATCAGTCACAAACAGCTCAAGCCCTACCGTCTTGCCGGCGCAGCACTGCTAATTGCCACAACGCTGACCTGGGGTCTGCTAGAGCTGGTCCGCATCGACACCCTTACCTATCTGATGTTATCCGCAGGGCTAATCGCAACGGCTTGGGCACTGCTTGGTTTGGCGCGAACACTGACCTTCCTACCCTACGCGCTCCTTTTGTCGCTTTCATTGCCTATCTGGGCAGACATGGCTCCGGCCCTTGTGGATCTCGCAAGCGTCGTTGTAGGAACATGGGTAGGCTGGTTCGGGATGACAGCCTTCATTGAAGGCAACAGCATCACCTTGCCCTATGGCCGGCTTATCATTGCCGATGGCTGCTCCGGCTTCCGCTATTTTGCAATGTCCATTATGTTAGCGATGATGACATCCATCCTCAACGACTACCGCTGGCGTGGCTGGCTGATCACCTTGGTGGCAGCTGGTACTATTGGCCTTATTGCTAACTGGGTACGCATAACCATTCTGGTGGTCGTTGCCTACGAAACCGACATGCAAAGCGACATGATCGCCGACCACGACACCATGGGCTGGGTCGTTTTCGCAGTGTTTATTTTACCGGCATTGTACTTCTCACCGGTTCGCAAGAGAAAACCGGGCGAAAATCTTACTTCGACGGTCTCTGTGTTCAGTAAAATCGGCGCCATCGCTGTTGTTGTCGCAATCGCACTCGGCCCAATCGCTCTCACAATTTTGCAAAGGCCCGGACTACCCGTCTCACCGTGGGCACTCGAGTTATTCGGGGCCAGACCCGCAAAAACGGGCGACTTACCGATAGCACTCGATTTGCCAGAGTCATTAAGCCAACAGGCATGGCGTGCAGGCGATCTGTGGATACTGCTCGCACAGAGCCAGAAAACCCTTTCTGATGACAAGCTTGTGCCCTACCTACCTCTGATGTTCGACACGTCACTATGGCAGTTACAAGAAACAGTCCAGCCAGGCCTGCGCCGTTATCGAAACATACTAAGTCGCGAACAAATAATAATTGGCCAACGGTTTCAGACCGGTTCCCGGCGCAGCTGGAATTACACAGAAGCGAAAATGCTTCAGATTCCAGCGCTGCTGACACAGGAGAAACAATTTGCTCTGATCGTTCTTCAGATGAAATGCGCTCAGAGAAGCTGCGACCTCGCCACGGGAAAAGTCCAGCAGGCCATGACATCCATTCAGCTTGTCAGGTGATTCAACCGGCCTCAGCTTTGCCCTAAAAGAATGCCAGCAACACACTGGATGTCTTCGAGGCAAACATCCTGGTGGGCAGGAAGGGTGATAAGGCGCTCAGCAAAGTCACAGGCGCAAGGGAATGCCGACGGGGTAAAAGCCACAAGTTCGCTAACCCCGTCTATCGCCGGCAGTGCCTGGCCGTAGAAAGCGCTGGCGCCGATGCCGCCACGATTAAGCTCAAGAAGCGCTTTATCGCGAATCTGGCGAGATGGCGCAAGCAGCGGGTAACGCAGCAAGTTGGACGACGCTGGAACCAGGCCCTCACGGGTCATTTCTTCGAAACATTCCGGTGCTAATTGAACCCAATCTTTACCAGTGAGTTCCAGTAACGCTTCCGAATAGGCAGCGCCGTTGTCTTTCCGGTTGTTATATCCCTGAACGCCCGCTTCCAGTAGCCCCTCAACAGGTGTTTGGCGGTTGATCGAGGCAAGCGGATGAAACACCGTTTGCCCAATACCGAGAAACGGAATGCGCTCCATTAAACCGTACAACGGCCTTGTTAACAGCAGGTTGATCAACCAGCGTTTGAACCGCCAGGCCGCGCCCGCCGATACCTGGACTTCAGGCAGAGCTGCTAAAACGCTCGCACTTTGTTGAACGTGATCCTTACGAATTAAAAGCGCCCCGCCACCGATCAAATTTATTGGCTTGCCGCGGCCAAAACTTAATACCAAATAATCCGCCAGGCCGTTACCGCAAGAAAAAGGCGGGAACACCTGGGCCGAATCCTCAATCAACACCACATCGTTTTTATCAGCTATCCGCCTCAGTGCAAACAAACGTTCCGGTATGCCCAGAAAACCCACTGCTATTATGCCCACGGTATTTCCGGTTACCGCGTTTTCAACGGCCTCCAGATTCATCCACGGCCGCCCCTCCGCCAAATCAATCAAAACCGGTCGAGCCCCTTGAGCTATCACAGCAGCAACCAGATCCGGGCAGCCGTAGGCGGGCAAAATCACTTCGGGGCTTTGCAGAGTGTGCCTGCAGTTAACCGATAATTTTACCGCCAGTGAAAGTGCAGCGGTGCCGCTGTTCACAAACACCGAATCGTAGTACCCGGCCCAGGGCGCAGCCAAAACACCGCAATTCGCCTTGGGCAAAGGCACCCGGCCGCCCACTGGCCGCAATTTGGAAAAGCTCACGTTATGCCCTTAACGCTGGGAGGGCGTCCAAACGGTCATCCGGCGCCCCCCCAGAAACTTTAAGGTGGCATGGGCAATGGCGTAATTCACCTGCACAAAGAAATACGGAATCCGGATATAGCCTTTGGCACGCAAGCCGGGCGAGAAGTGTGCTGCAAGAACAACACCGTAAAAAGCAAGCTGCAGCACCAGCGCCAGGCCGTAAATCCAGCCACTACCTGCCAGCATGATTGAAACCACAAACAGGACGACCAAAAACCAGGGCACCGCCCAACGCATCAATTTATGGCTGAATACCTGCCAGGCAAACAAACCGAATTTGGCGGGGTTGAGCACTTCCGGGTGCCTGGCCAATGCCGTCCAACCACGAATAACGGTCCGCAGCTTGCGCTGGTACTCTTTGCCGGGGTCTGCCACATCCTGGTAGTGGCCCAGAACGTCAGGCGCTGAAACCGCTACGTAGCCATCAAGGGCGCAATTCAGAGCGGTATTGAAATCACTGGGTGCGTGAATATCCCAGCGCTTACACAACACATGCCGCACCGCAAAAAATGACCCGCTGAGGCCAACCAGGCCACCTCGGAGCGACTCCAGCTTACGCAGCCACATTTCATATTTCACATAGGCGCCCTCGCCTACTACGCCGCCATTCCGGCTAACAAACACATCCTCACTTGAAATCGCGCCCACGGTGGGGTTATCAAAATATCGGACCAGCGCAACAATCGCATCTGCCGGAATACTGGTCGCCACATCCGAAAACACAATAATGTCGCCGGTTGCCATGGCGATGGCATCCTTCTGGGCGTTCTCCTTCCCCAATCTTTCGTCAGTTCTGGACAACAAAATGCCCTTACTCTGATACTCCCGTACAATATCATCTGTTGCATCAGCCGAGCAGTCTGAAGCCACGATGATTTCAAGATTGGAATAGACCAGCTCAAGAGTGTTTTCCAGTTTTTGACGGATGCGCCCGGCTTCGTTGTGTGCCGTAATAATAAGAGACACGGAAGGTGAGACCGATTGTGTATCCATCGTCCCAACGCCAGCAACAGGTGCCGGCAGCGATCTTCTGGCTGGCAGCGCCATAAGCACCAGAGGGTATATAAAATAGCTGTACAAAGACCCAAACACCGCAACCCAGAACACCGCTTCCAACATCCGAATCATCCCTGCATCTGATCAAATTTGAGGCGCTATAATAGCATACCAAGCAAAGGTAAATGAGCCCCTCGAACACGCTCGATATATCCCCAAGTATAATGACAAGACTGGCCTTAAATGGCACAATCCGCGGGCAGCGCAACGGCGTTAATGGCCGCCTGTGTTTTGCGTCAGGGAGGATTGTTGATCGTGCAGATGGTAAAACAGGTTTTAAAACAGGCTCGCAATAGCCTGTTCGCTGCCATCGCGTTAATGAAGATAAAGCTCAAAAGTTCGCCCTCGCTGGTTATCCTGACCTACCATCGCATTCTGCCCGGCCAGTCCCCCCTCAGGCAGACAGAACAACCCGGCATGATAGCCACACCTGAAGCTCTGGACATGCACATTAGCCTGCTCAAACAGCTCGGTGCTGAGTTCGTGTCACTGGATGCCTGGCTCGATGCCCAGCGGCAGAAAAAAACGCTACCTCGGTTAGCGGTAGCCGTCACCTTTGATGATGGCTGGCAGGACAATTACGAACATGCTTTCCCGGTGCTCAAAAAACACAAAGTTCCAGCCACCATATTTTTGGTGTCTAAGCGCATCAATACACCCTGGCAGTTCTGGCCGGAGCAGGTGCTGGATTTACTGATCAGCCATGCCCACCATCTTGATCATGATGCACTGCAGTGGCTGCGCCCTTACCTGGGCGACAGGCCGACGAGTAAACAGTCTGCATCGCCTTACACCATTCTCCAAGCCGACTCGGTGATAAACCGACTCAAGGCACTGGATGACCACACCATTGAGACGAACCTGGAGCGAACCCGCAACGAATTACCGGCGCTGAGTCAGGCGGACCTAAATGCCAGGCCGCTACTTAACAAACAAGAGCTGGATGCCATGCTCGCAAGCGGACTCATAACTTTTGGGGCCCATACCCGGCACCATTACCGGTTAAACCATCTTGGGAACCCGTCAGACCTTGAAAACGAAATTGCTGGCAGCCGAACGGATCTGGAAGAACTCGACCTCAAGCCCGTCAATATCTTCTGTTACCCGAACGGCGACATCACCGGCAAAGGTGAACAGCTTGTCCAAAGTCACTTTATCGCAGCCTGTACCACCGAACGGGGCTGGAACAAAACGCCAATAAACCCGTTTTCCCTGCGCCGGTTTAACTTTCACGATGGCAATGGCAGTACGCCACTGAGTTTTCTCGCATCTCTTGGGAGGCCATAAAGTGGCAACGAGTGACTCAGATAAAAAGCTTGTGGTGACTCATATAGTATCCGGAGACATTTGGGCCGGCGCCGAAGCACAGGCATTTCAGCTTATTTCCGGGCTGCAGGCCAACGGTGTTATCAAACCAACGGTAGTGGTCTTCAACCCGGGTGTTCTTTACGACAAACTTGCGGCTTTGGGTATAAACGTCAGCCTTGCGGATGAGTCGGCTTTATCGCCTCTGGGCCAGATAAAAACCATCTGCAAACACTTAAGGCAAAACTCCACCGACATTCTCCATACCCATGGTTTCAAGGAGAATGTGTTGGGCACGGCTTCCCGCTACCTGACCGGCGTTAAACGCTCCGTTCTAACGGTACATGGAAGCCCTGAGTCTCAATCAACCTGGCGCGCCCCCAGGAAAAAACTGACCCACCTTCTGAATAGCGTAATGACAGGGTTTTGTCAGGATGCGGTGGTTGCGGTGTCTCAACACTTGAAAACCGTGCTGGAGCCACGCTATCCCAACAAAACAGTCGTCATCCGGAACTTCATAGACACCGACGAAATTCTAATCGCTCCCCCGGAACAACCTGACGACCTAAGGCAATTAGATACTCCTTACAGGATTACTCTGGTCGGCCGCTGCGTACCGGTCAAGCGCATCGATCTGTTTATTGATACTATTGCCAGCCTCAGAAACGACCATAAATTTGAAGTCGAAGGCAGCATCTGCGGGAATGGGCCGCTTCTGGAGACTATGAAGCAATACGCAAAAAGCAAAGGCGTGACAAACTTTATCCACTTCCGGGGTTTCGTCCATGATATGGAGCCCGAATGGGCATCAATGGACGCGTTGGCAATGCCCTCCGACCACGAAGGCTTGCCCATGACACTGCTGGAAGCGTTGCTGCGGAAGGTCCCGGTGGTAGCCCACAACGCGGGGGGTATACCAGAAGTGCTGGACCATGGGAACAGCGGACTTTTGGTGGATGACCACAGTGCGGCGGGCTACGCCGAAAAGCTCGCACAACTCATAAAGCAGCCGGAAATAACCAGACAGCTTGTGGCTAATGGGCAGAATCATGTCAAAAAAGAGTTCAGTAAATATGAGAATGTACAAAAATACGAAGCACTCTACCGAGCAATCATGCAGAACACACAACGCCTAACCCAAAACACATAAGCACCGGCTAGCCCACTCTTCAACGTGATCGGGATGTCGCAAGCAGGATTTACCAGAGCCTATTCATGTATATATTCAATGTTATAAAAGCTATTCTTTCTGTTCTGGATGCACCTACCCGAAACAAATATTTTGCGTTGCAGCTCGTTTTTTTCTTTTCTGCCTTCTTCCAGGTCGTCGGTATAGCGAGTATCGGGCCTTTTATTTCCATTCTCTCGAATCCCGACGTTATTCACACCAATACGGTGCTCTCATGGGCATATCAGAAATTCGGATTCGAAACTAACCTTCAATTTATTATTGCAGCGGCACTAGGCTCGCTAATTTTAATTTTGTTATCCAACGCAGTTGCGGGTATGACAATGTGGCTAACCTTCCGGTTCTCGGTATCGCTTGGCAGCAGTCTTCAACAAAAAATTTACAGAAATTTTCTTTACAAAGATTATCTGTCTCATAAAACCGAAAATTACACCAAAAAGATTGCCGTAGTGGCCACACAAGTTCCTCGCTTTGTTTACATGCTTTTCCAGCCCTTCCTGCTTCTAACAAGCCAACTATTTATTGTAATGCTTATTCTTATTGGGTTACTAGTGCTGGACCCGCTATTAGCTTTTATCGCCGGCGGAATTATTGGCGGTTCCTATTTAACGACCTATGTCGTGTTGCGCAAGAAACTGGCCTACCACGGAGCGGTGATTTCGGAGAAAAACAATCGGGTGCAAGGAATTCTATCGGAATCTTTTATCGGTATTAAAGACGTAAAGCTGGACTCTCTCGAGAACCGGTATATTGATCGATTTAATACAATAAATGTCAGGGGGTTGAAATCACAGGCCTTCATTGCGTTGGCTGGTGATCTGCCCAAATTTGTCATTGAATCTATTTCTTTTGGGGCGATCCTGATCCTTGCTTTGGTGCTACTTACTACACAGGATGATATCCGTTCGGTTGTTCCCCTGCTAAGCATCTACGCACTTGCAGGTTATAAACTCCTGCCCACGATGCAACAGATCTACAAATCTCTTTCCAGCCTTAGCGGCCATGGTTCTGTTGCCAATATAATCAAAAATAGATTGAAATCGGCATCAACAGACCCCTCTGTAGATTTTGAACAAACGAAATCAATGAGAATCGATCAGGTTACGCTTTCTGAGGCTGACTTTTTCTATAACGTAGATAGCGCGCCTGCAGTTCATAACGTCTCGTTGACCTTGAACAAGGGTGAAATCTATTCGCTGGTTGGCCATTCAGGTTCGGGAAAATCCACGCTGGCAGATGTGATACTGGGGTTACTTAAACTCCATTCCGGTAGGCTCATTGTCAACGATGAGGTTCTCACCAGCGAAAACCTGGCTTCTTTCCGGAAGAAGGTTGGATATGTTGCCCAAACCATATTCATCCTGGATGACAACGTGGTAAACAACGTTGCCTTCGGCGTGCCAGACGCTGAAATTGACATGAACCGAGTCCAACACGCCCTCACATTGGCCAACGCCGATGAATTTGTGAACAATCTTTCAAAAGGGATATATTCAAACCTCGGACAGGACGGAAAGCTCCTGAGTGGCGGTCAGCGCCAGCGAATTGGTATCGCCAGAGCTCTTTACAAGCAGACTGATCTACTGGTTCTGGACGAACCTACCAGCGCCCTTGACATGGAGTCTGAATACAAACTGATGACAACGTTGAATTCCCTGAAAAAAGACCTGATTATATTGGTCATTTCCCACAGGCCTGCCTCCATTAAAATGTCCGATAAAATCATCTTGATGGCGGCCGGTGACTTAGAAGATATTGGGTCTTATAAAGAACTTGTGACAAGGAATGATAATTTCAGGGAGATGATGGCGCACTCAACAGAATAATAGATTGGGGGGGGGGCAATTATTCCGAAGAGCGGCGCCAGACTGGCTTGGCCAAGTTGTTGTCGACTTACAACCAAAGCAACCGGAAATAAAATGAAAAAAACGATAGCTAATGGGAAATTTGATTCGACTATAGTTTTTGCCAAGCGCTTTCTTCCAAAAAATCGTTGGGGCGACTACATGAGCTCGCTCTTCACCTTTGTTCAGTACCAGGGTCGATTTCCTAATAGAAAGGCAGGCGGGGATCTCAATGATTTCTTGTTTTCTATAAAAACGTCTAAAGAAATACTTAACCCCCTCAGAGTTTTTGTTAGCGATAAACAGCATCTGAAGCTTTTCGTTAAGGCAACCATCGGCGACTCATATAACGTTCCGACAGACGCTGTACTCTCGAGCTATGAAGAGGCCCTCTCATACAGCTACCCTAAAGACTGTGTTATCAAGCCAACACACATGTCGGGAGAGGTAATTTTTCGTCGAGCTGGAAGCTCCGTTGATTTTACAAAAGTAGCCAGCTGGTTTAACTCAAACTATTATAACTGGACGCGTGAGGCAAATTATAAGAGCCTAAAGCCGAAGATAATCGTTGAACCATTCATTTTTGGTGCAGATAACTGCGACGATTATAAAATTTTCTGTATCCGGGGTCAGCCTCGACTTATCGTAGTCGATACCGAACGCCAGACAAGCCACCGGCGCAACCTTTACACGACGGACTGGACCTTCTTACCGGTAGAACTAGCATGTCCTCCAGGGAAAGATCTTCCTAAGCCTCAAAATCTCGAAGAAATGCTTCGGCTTGCTGGCGAACTTAGCCGTGACTTCTCTTTCATGAGAGTCGACCTATATTCTAACGGCAATGATATCTTGGTTGGCGAGCTCACGAATTGCCCTGGAGATGCGCGGGATACATTCGAGCCGAAAGAAAATGCACCAATAATAACGAAGCTTCTATTTGATCATAACTGATCTCACCGAGGTGATTCATGGTCAAAAAATAGCAGTATATTTAGAGCCTTTAGCCTGAAACTTAGTCGTCGCTGGATCTTGAGGAGCATGCTTGGGGTTTAGCGCTCGACGATTAGGAGGCAGGTCACCGGATCGACTACGCTGACACAGAGGGGAAATCCCTAAATTTACCTCTTAGACTCGCCCAATCACATTTAAAATATTCCATGACTAATCATTTTTACTCTTTAAAAATCAAACGCTCCAAAGACACTTCAATGTTGCATCTAAAAATAAAACTAAATGTCAATCAGGTATTCCAAAGTACGTGCGTCTAATTTTTGAATTCATCCATCTGAGGTTAATAATACGTTTTACAAGAGTTTTCGGGGATTTTACTATCGCTCTTTTCAAGAAAAAGGTGTCAATAATTCCCCTACTTTTACTATGTGCATCCGCGTGCCCAACGCGATAAATCGCTCCTTTAAAGGGTAAACACTTGAGAGGTGTTTTATTCTTATCTAGCTCATTTTTTATATATATATGGCTCCCTAGCATACGCTTTAAATATTTAAAGCCCACATCTTGATCGAAACTTTCTAGCGCCAACAAATCAGAGCGAACTATATGAGAAGTGCCACAAAATAAATAAAAGTTTGTGTAGTTCATCAGTAAACTGCTACCGTCTTGCCAAATTAACCCGTCTTTAATATACCATCCATTTTGCCCCATATTTTCAGAAACATACTGAGTCAAATTGCAATGAAGAAAATCGTCATCGTCAACAAACATGAGATACTTTGTATTGCCTGCGTATTTTATGCCCTCTAGGAGTCGCCTTCCTTTGTCAAGCCGGACTGCTTCACGAAAAACTTCCAAATCCGAAGACCCTCTAATATAAAGTTCATTAGGAGGAAAATCGACAAAACAAACATCGAAATTTTTGGGTAATTCTGGCAGTCTAGCTCCGTAATTTGCTACGATAACGGCTTTCCAATCCGGATTTTTTTGTGCGCATATCGAACGAATAGTCTGTTTAAGATTTCCAATGAGTAAATTCCAGTTTTCTGAATTTTCTTGGTGTCGTATCGGAATGACAAACGTTAGACAAGTCATAATTTAGGCCTTAATTTTAAAAAAATGCATGACCGAAAAGCGGAAAAAATATTGATACATTAGGTTCGGTGGATCTACACCACCAAACACATCTGCCTGAGTGCCAAAACTTCTTTTCGAATTCAGGCAGATTAGCCAGCAATTTTTACGTTTCCTTTAAGCTACAAAAATAAAAATTTCAAGAATACTAACGGTACCAAACTTATGTATTCAGTTGGCTAGCCCTTTTCCCAATTTCAAACTCCGCTGAATATTCCGGAAATTTTTTACCACAAAGAAGGTCTTCCAACAATCGTTCCTCTGCGCATAAAAAAGCTACACCTAGTCGATAATCAGTTTCAGCATCTCGGTCGCAGTAAGTTCCAGGCCTTGGCGTAAACTCACCGAATACGATGTCATCTTTACCTTCAAGAAAATCGATTCGAATGAAAGGTGCGGGTATCGATCCACCAATTCGATCAGCAAGACTTACTGCTTCCGCAATACGCGGAGCCAACGCAACACCTGTGCTGTCTAGCTGATTACCTTCGCGGTCAAGCCAAGTGGACTGTAAACGCGGATACCTCTGAATATAGAGGACAAGTTCAGTTCGACCGTAGAAAGTGTAGCATTTAATGTCTGCCGCCGCACTTTGCCCATCGGCTCCTATAACCAGCTCTTCAACCAGCCAATGGTCATGACGCACCAATCCTTCTTTCATTAGGCCGCGAGCATGTTCTTTTAGCTCCTCCTTGCTCGAAAGCAGATTAGCTTCCTTTATACAGATGATTTCTCCATCACAATTAACAATGTAGACACCCGTCGAAGCAGAACCAGAAGCAGGCTTTATAACGATGGAATTTTGAAGATCAATTTCATTAAGCGGGACACCATTCTGTAGCAAAGCCGGGGACCGCACACCCAGCTTGCTTGCGTATCGCGGACCAACCCGTTTGTCACTTAACCGCCACTCGTTGAGCATGAAAAGCTCTTTCTTTTTTGAACGCAACGTTAAGCTAACGCGAAACGAGGCACGCAAGGGAATACTTAATCGTTCGGCCCGCCTGACCGACTGCTCATTTATCTGTTCAATCGAAAGATTAGCAATACAGGTAGCGACGAAATCTTTATCCGGGCCATCGCCTAACCACTTGTGGCTAGCGATACCAGCAGTATTCAGAAACGCACTAAAATCACTGTTACGCTCGGATTGCTCCTGACATACCTTCTGGACATATCTGACTTTAGCAGCTGCACTATCAATCGAATTCAGCTTTGAAATCCACGGATTTCGCCCTGTCATGCCACGACCCAAAATTGATATCAAATTCAAGGCAACTTTTTTTACCATTCGCCGGACAAAACTTTGGCGCTGTACCAGACGAGTTTCTTGATGCTTAAGCACGCGTTACTCCAGCAATCCACAACATCAACACTCGTTCCATTAAATTAAACACCTGTTTTATATAGGAATCGCCCTGAGGGCCTAGAGCAGAACTATTGCGCTGAAAGAGAGAGTTTACTCCCATAGCGGGCTTGAAATAATTCTCCGCCTGCCATCTGACTACCTTTAGCAAGTGTCAAGGCCAATTTTAAATCACTTACCCGATCAAGTCTGTTCTTCCAGCGTTTAGGAAATCAGTGAGATTTATGCTAGAAATTATGCGTTATAACAAAACAAAATTAGGATGATAAAAATGTTCTTCTTTCAAAATGCCGGACTAATCAACACATTTTAGTCTTTAATCACAAATAAAAGTTTTTTCAATTTTTTGTCCGAAGTAACGTAAACGAGAAAGCCACATCAGAAAATTCTTCGGATTGCTAAACAGTTTTTTAGGCGCCAGAACACTTTGCATCAAACCTCGCCTCATATAGTTACCTTCAGAATGGTTTACCACGTAAACAGCCGCTCTGAAGTTAATCGGCTTGAGTTTTGTTCCTGCTTTTGCCATATAAGGGATTAATTCTCGATGATGACCATATATCCCTTTAATAATGGCCGGGTCCATCACCTCAACGCTCTCTTCCAACGGCAACAAGTCAGCCCTCACAATCGCATGAGTTCCGCACCAGTTTTGAAAATCTGGCAGCGCCAGTCCCCACCTCGACCCATGAGGCAGCAGCCAGCCCATGTTGATGTACCAGCCGTTCGCGGAACAATCTCGTTGAATGATATTGGGTATTTCATTCGATAGCAGGTCATCTGCATCAACACCCATGAGGAACTGGCTACCCTGTTGCTTGGCATGAATCATGCCATGGGCAATTTTATAACCTTTGTCCCACTTAACAGCCTCTGCCCTCTCCTCTTCATTACAATCTCCGCGGTAAACAGACATTTGAGGCGGAGGAAGGTCTACTCGAAGTATTTCAAAACACGCAGGCAACGGACGAAGGCAGGCTTCCTTATTCACTACGAGAATCGCCACGACATTTTTGTGATTCCGGTGGATGTTGTCGATGGACCTGGCTGTCTCGTTAAGCCTGTCGAGTACTTCATTCCAATTTTTAGCTGCGAGTGGAGAAACTAGGGGCAAGACAAACGTCAATAACGATTTCACGAAACATACTCCAATTTGTAACCTATCATGAAAATACCATCGTAGATCGTTTGCTGGCAAGCGGCGCCAAAACTCATCACTCAGGCCATTTTGCTACAACCACAGTGCGCTGCAGGCGTAATTAATCAGGGTTTCTCAAAGGAAAAATCCTCTACGAATAACGGTTATTGATCTCATTTACCACATTTAGAAGTACGTGCTTCTTTTCATCTATAATGCCCGGTGCGCTAAGAAGCGGTTCTTGAGTGGCGATAATGCTTCTTAGCTTTTGCTTAAGAAAATAGGCTTTGCCTTCTCTATAGAGTCGCTTTGTAGCCGATACTGGCTGGGTTTTCGGATTCTCATCCCAACATTTTGGTGATATCGGGTGAACTCTACCTTCATTTAACCCTACAGACTCCATCCAATCATTCCACTTGAATTCTAGGAATTCATGAAATCCAATAGGTATCCATGGGACACGCATGGAGTCGGCAAGAATTGCTCCGTGCATCGCCTCTGTTACTAAAAACGGAGCGCCGGCCACTTTTTCTATAAACTCATCTGAACTACAAATGGGAGGAAGATAATCGAGCCCAAGACTTTCCACGATATCTTTTAGTAAAAAACCTGCCGAAATATGAGAACTGACATGAGGCACGAATAGCCCTCTGGATCGCCGCACGGTGGGCTTTTTATATACATCTGATAATAAAATGGCTCCGTCACACACGGACTTTTCTAACCCAACGCCAAGCGCTTCCGCAGATTTCGGCCCTCTGACGCAAGCTATGTCCCAAGATTCATCCAGTTTTTTCGTCAGATTTCCATAGCCGACTCCCGAACTGAATATAACCTTACGATGGAAATGCTGATTATCATTCAAATTTTTGTCGTGAAGTATTGTCCCTATACCAAATAGACAGATTTTATCCGAAGATAAAATACTCTTTTTAATGAACCGCCCCAACAGAGCTGGATTGATATCATCACCAAAGTTTTCAACGCCAGTCCGTTCTTTGAATTTACTATAATAAAAAAGCGCCACTTAAGTCACTCCTTCGCTGTGCTGAAAACGAAATCATTGCTTCTATCTAGAAATACAAGATTACCCCTCACTTTTAGCGTCACCGCTCTATATCAAGGAGAAAAATCTTTTATTGTACATCTTACTTATTAGAAAACTTCTCTTGAAATAGGTAACGTAAGAAGGCCGCGTCTAATCTGTCCACCGCCCATCGATACGAAGGATATGAAACTGATAACTCAAGCGCTTTCGGACTGGTCAAAACATCAAAGTCTTTCTGAAGCTGTTCAAGACGTGAACCGTACCGATGACCACTCGGCCCAGCGTAGTGAATCATATAGCTCCTGAATCTCGTATGAGTGTCAGTTATTACTCGAGTGTGATTATATTTATACCCGACATCTAATAACTCGATGCCTAAATCGTTTAATCGATGATTCAAGTAGGGCTGATCGTTTAGCAAGTTGACTTCTTTTTTCCTGAAATCACCAGTGGACCAGAATTTCAATTCAGATCTCGCAGGGTCAAAAACCTGCTTATGCTTCTTACCGAGAACCATCACACCTGAATTGAAATAGGTATTACGCCATTGCACTTCACCTAATATTCTTTGAGTGAGCTCGACATCACGGCTGGCTTTCGAAAAGCCGGCCTCCGACGCTGCAGCAAACCTGTCCGGGGGAACAAGATCAAACAAAGAAGGCGCTTTCGGTGATATCAATATATCCGTATCAATAAAAGCAATCTGATCATAATCATCAATCAGGTCATATAACTGAAATTTTTCGTAGCGTTCATCCAGACCATATTTTTCGTTAACTTTTCGCTCGGCAATCACGATAAAGTCTACGCCGCATCGGTCAGCGTATGAACGCATTAAAGGATGAGTGATCAATCCCATTTTAGTATAAAGATCGCCCACTGCCAGCGTCACCAAGGCTTTCGTATTTTTTTTCACTTCTCCCACGGCTCAAAACTCCTTAAATTTGGTATGACCTAAGTCATAATATTTCAGATACCTTTGCGTATCGACTAAATTCATGAAGTCAAACGGGTCTCATATCCGTAGTCAAGGGCCAGATAGCAAAATAAAGACCTTATGAGTGCCTCGTTGGTGCCTGCGAGCATTGTGATCTCTTTCGTTTTAACGTGCCCGACTAACAGCAGGCCACGTTTTCAGCGGTGCTTTACATACACCAAATTGCCTAATTATTCATCGGCGTTTGTTAGCCGATCACGGTGGATAGCGCCCGCCGAAACCGAAGCAACATGGCCTCCGTTGAAAACTCATTCACTATCCTACTCTGACCACATTTTCCGAGCCGGTTTCGGTACTCCGAAGATGTTATCAGCCCAAGCAGAGCATTAACGGCGTTTTCCACGTCTCCTTCCTGATAAATGATTGAGTCCTGGTCATGTTCCAGGGTGGAACTCACCGAAGGATTGTTAGGCGCAACCACGGGCAGGCCCGCTCGCATATACTCCAATATCGCCAACGACATCGCTTCTCCCTTTGAGGGGTGAAATGCAATGTCGCATGTCTCCAGCTTTGCGGCCACATTACTCACCGCGCCGTGAAACACTACGTAAGGCTCAATCTCAAGTTCCGCCGCTAACTTTTTAAAAGTCTCAAGATCCGGCCCATCTCCGAACAGTTCATACCGAATATTACGACACTCATGCTCATAAACCAAAGAACGGATAACCCGGAGTGCAAAATCAATCCCTTTGTAGTAAGAGGCTCTGCCTACCGTCACAATCCTTACAGTTTCACCCTCTTCCCGCAAACCCGGCTTCACATTCGTTGCTTCAATTCCGTTGGTCACGCAATGAACCTTGGAGGGCGGCACACCATTGATGTTAATCAGGCGTTGCTTAACGTAGGGGCTAACCGCAAAACATGCAGTGCATGAGAACAAGGGTAACCTGTTAAGAATTACCTTAATGAGCTTCTTGAGAAAACCCGGGTGCGTCCGCACACCGGGTGTGTGGTCGTGGACAATGATTTCCCGAACACCACACAGTCTGAAGATGAAAAACCGGAACGATTTTGTTTCCTGATCTGTCAGGTAGACTGCCTTAATCGAGTTTTTTTTGATGTAGCTCGCCTGGTGCATTACCGAGCGGAGAGACCTGGACGTAAAATCCGCCTGTTCAACGATGCAGTTATGATCAATCAAACATTCAGGGACTTCAGAAACCGTTGGGAATACAACGTAGGTCTGATAATTCTTCGCTTCATAAAAGACCGACAGCTCACACCAAAGCCGCTCCATTAACTTCCAAGCGTAACCGGTATTTGAATCGAAATTGCCTGCAGCCAATACACCTGATTTACGCTGCACGTTTTTCCCCCGAAGGTTTTGTAAAAACACGCTTAACCAGCCGCTTCCAGTTTTCTTTATAAAGTAGAGACTGGAAGATGTGTGCCACACCCAACTTCAAGAGGCCGTGCCTTAAGTAACTTTTTCCCATGCCAAATTGTTTCTGTGAAATATAAAAGTTACACAGAGGACGGATATCTTCTTTCACATACAGGTCTCTATATAACTTCATACTAAACAGGTTAACGTTATTTTTTGTCAGAAAGTCAGCAGATTTATTTGAATCGTGAACACGCACCGTCGTCAAACTTTGGCTGAGATAAGCAAAGCCGTATTTTCGTGAAACCTTAAGTGTAAAATTAAAATCTTCCGACTTCAATATACCGGGGTCCCATCTAAAGTGGTCATGGACATCTCGCCGCACGGCGAAAGTTGACGGGTATAGAGGATAGCCTTTGAACAGAAGCCTTAGTAGATTCTCACCTTCAACAGTAAACAGTTTACCCTCCTGATTCTTCGACAAGTCGTAGATGTAGGGAAACATATCGGAGTTTGAGAGGGTGTAAGGCTCTGGAAGCTTTATATCATGCTTGTGGAAATCCGAGAACAGAAAAGCGATGTTCGGCGTAGTATCTATGGCTTTTTTATAGACAGCCAGTTTCTCCGGGTGCCATAGATCATCGCTGTCCAGATAACAAATGTAACTGCCGCTCGACAGCGAGATGCCTTTGTTGCGGGCAGACGCTACACCCGAATTTTTCTGCTTGTGGTAAGTGATTCGATCGCTAAAACAACGTAAAGCTTCCTCAGTGTCATCAGTCGAACCATCGTCGACAACAATAATTTCAAAGTCTCGGAAAGTTTGGCTAAGAACGGAATTTACAGCGTCAGCAGCCATCCCAGACCGATTATAAGAGGGTATTATAACTGAAAAGAAAGCCATATTAATTCCATGTAAATTGATTCACTCCTCTGGCTTGAACACGTCCTCCGCGAGGAGGATCAGCCCTTTTTTTCTCTAAGCCTATCTATTTTATACCAATTTCTGGCGGAGCTAAATGATGACAGAGGGGAGAAGGTCGCACCCGATAAAACGCTAGATACCGACCTGCGGCGGCACAGCTACTTAACTGTTTTGAGTCGCCGGCAGCCAACAAGCATAAGCAGCCCTCCTGTAAGCAATAGAAGCGAAGAGGGTTCGGGCACCGCGTCTTGCCTGGTCCACATTTTCGTGATCACCCCTTGTATGCTATACACAGTATAATCGTCATTGACCCACATATCATCGTTCACAGCACCGAAGGAACCACCTATGAAACTTTCAACTGGAAAATGGGCAGGACCACTTACGAAGGGTGTTGCATCAAAATTGAAACTTAGGCTGACCACATCTGGACCGCGATAACCCCCTCCAGGCACTTCGTCGAGGTAGCTGAACCGGTTATGGTAAAATCGGAGGTAATAAAAGGGGGGGTCAGAGCCTGGCCCCCAATAGTCGAGTCCTTGAGTAGCATATTTCCAAGACAGTACCTCACCCCATCCAGACCCTCCTGCACCCTCTCGCCAAGCCTGTGGGTCAAATACGATTTCACCATTCATGACGCTATCGCCATTTGTGACCACTATTCCATCATCCCTTACAAGAGGCACCAAGGCATCGTGGCGGCCTATGGTCGTCTGGATATCGTTAGTAACACCATGGAAATAATAGGTAACCGGCGTCGCCCAGCAAGCTGCGCTACTAACTAGTAGAAGAGTGAAGATAATGACGCGCATAATGGCTAACACCTAACTTAAAGCATGAGACAATATTTAAAGCAAGTTTCGTGCCACCATTTTTGTATCAGTCACTTAGAACAATAAAGATATCACGCCTGTTAAAAAAACCGACGCTTTTGAAGCGTTTCCCGAGGGTGCCTGCTTCTCAAATACCCGTCAGCACATGCGAGTTATAAAAAAAGTCCTAAGCCGTTAGCTTTTGCAGTTTCGATCAGAGAACCGCGAGTCGCACGGCGCATGCAAGAGGCGGAGCTTATGGCCGCAACCTCTTCTTCGATATCGCTCGGCAGCGCGATCGCACAATGCGCGATTTATTTGCATTTACAAACAGCTGTTCAAAAAAAAGCGCAAAGTGTTATCGCTAAGGGCCTGTAATAGAGCAAATGAAACCGTCTCGCCTAAGCTCTTCTCGCTCCAGAATTTCAGCTTTAAGGAGCTTAATCGATTCTTGGTTCTGATCAAGATCCTTTAACATCTCATTCAAACCGCTTTGAATCCCCCCACAGGTAGTACTGCAGAAAACCGCGCCTTTATAAAAATACGCCCTCTGAGGCTTAGTATCTGAAAGCAAAACCGGCTTACCGGCAGAAACACTTTCATATGCCCCGCAAACCAGACAGTCCGCTCGCGTCGTAAGATCAATAGTAAAATTGCATTCTGACAAAAGTGAAAAGTAAACTTCTTCGTCGACGAAGCCCAACAAATGCACATTTTCGGGTAAAGCCTCTGCCGAAATTTTAAAAATCGCTTTCCGATAATTTCCTGTAAAATAAAAATTTATCGAATTCGTAAACATTTCAGCCGCGGCCATCAGGGCCTCAATGGGTTCATCCTCGCCCCAAGACGTGATGCAAAACGCAGTTAGTTTTTTGTCTGTTTTAGATCGAATGAAACCGTTAACACTTGCTGATTTAGAAGCTGGCAGAACAGGTAGTGGATCAGGCAATATTAACGGCTTACCACCTTTAGAACTGACAACGTTCGCCATATGTTCATTTGTTACAATAATAAAATTCGAATTTCTAATTATTATTCGGTTAAGTAAATTAACTAGCCTGTTAAATCTCCCTTCATAATGTATCCCGGTATTATGAGCATCAACGATCAGGCTGAAACGAAGAAGTTTCGAACACGCCAGCACAAGTACGCTAAGAACCACGGAAGGATTCTGAGCGAATACATAGTGGGGCTTGCGGCGCATAATCAGCTTGAAGGTTGTGTAGCTGCTCACTACGTAACGCACAAGAGCAGAACTCTGCCCGTGGGTTATCTCCCAGAGAGGCACCCCTAAATATTTGCTCGCGGAGCGGTTTCTGGTTTGGCGTTCCCACGTTATCCAGATTGAGCGAGATAAATCACTTCCCTTCTTCATTGACTGGCCCTTATCTTCACATCAAGCACAAAAAATTCTAATCCCCAAGAAACATCGCTTGGCAATTTCTGCTTGTTTAGCAAAAAATACTAAAATTTGACTGTGGTGCGCCGCTCCTCCACTAGTTTATAATTTTTTGAGCCAGTGTGCCAATGGACTTCTATTCGGGCTACTGAGCCTGCAACTTAACTCTTCTGACTCTTCAAATTTCGTGATGCGAGCGTGAAATCCAATCGACACAATGGTCGCTCCCAGTCAATAGGCTGAGGCGAT
The DNA here is from genome assembly GCF_002563815.1 of Marinobacter sp. LV10R520-4. Taxonomy (NCBI): domain Bacteria; kingdom Pseudomonadati; phylum Pseudomonadota; class Gammaproteobacteria; order Pseudomonadales; family Marinobacteraceae; genus Marinobacter; species Marinobacter sp. LV10R520-4. The sequence continues at coordinate 4,183,707 of NZ_PDJM01000001.1, forward strand.
ACAGAGGTTTCCATGTAACTTTCTGGCAGGGACTTCGGCCATTAGTTCTCTGTTATGTTAGCATCAGTAACTATGCGAGGAGTAGCTCTCGTTTCTACCTAACTCCACTAGAACCAGTCACCCTCACGGTTTACACTTGGTGGTAAGTTTAATGAAGCCTTCTTGGAGCCTTTATGAATCTCAAATCAATTTCCTTCGGTTTACTCCTCACGTCGCTTACCGGTCCAACGCTGGCTTGGACTATATCCGCTGACTTCGACTCAGGTGAACTGGGCACCAAAGCAGACCGTGGTGGGGACGGTTTCTCTGGAGCTGGCGGTAACAGCATTTACACCAATGAACAGACAGCCAGTGGTAATGCCGCCAAACTAACGATAGAAAAAGGTAGCACAGGCTATGGCCGCTGGGGCGGGGAATTTATGTTCCCCGAAAAAATAGGAAGCGGAGACACAATCTGGTATCAAGTTTATACCTATTTCCCGGTTGGCTTTGATCACTATTCATATAGCGAAGGAAACCGATTGAAGTTCCTCCGCATACATACCAAGTCTTCTAGCGGCAGCAATCATGGTTATGTCGATTTTTATATTGACAGACACGATAACCCTAATGCTTTCAAATGGATTTATGAAGGCGCTGCCCAATGGCGTAACGTTGGCAATCCGGAGGATCTAATCGTCTTAGGGCAATGGGAAAGCTACCAGATGAGAGTAACGTTTGATGATGTGCCTCGTGACTTAGGCGGAAAAGCAGAAGTATACATTTGGAAAAATGGAACTCTCTTACAGCACATAACGAACAGAAAAACACTAAAAACCGACACAGATTATTCTGATCGGGCTCTGCTTTTTACATATTGGAACGGTGGATCGCCCAAGACCCAATCAATGTATGTTGACAATATAACCCTAACCACCGAGACTCCCGCCGGTTTTGATGCTCAAGGCACAGCATTGATCCCAAGCCCTATTTCTAACCCTCCAGCTAAAATTAATACCTTGGAGATCCAATAAGCTTTAATCCGAGATACAATTTTAGAGGGCACCAACCAAAATACGATATCTATTCCAAATATCGCTGAGCGGTGTTGCACTTATTCTATGAATCCAGGCTTACAAAAGCTCACTCTTTCGGGCCATCAATTCAGCCACAGATTATTTTTCAGACCTAATTTGAGTCAAAAACTTAAAAGTTGATTAAGAAACCTCTGAACAACTCTTGGGTCGCCTCCGGCGTTCAGATGCTCTCTAAAAGAAGATACGATTAAAAAAAAAGCACAAAGGCACGCACCTTAATCAGATTCTGGAATAAAAAGGACATTAGGCGAATTCGTCAACCTCTCTGACCCACACCCTCTTTTCTTTATCGTATCAATAAGTTTTTCTAACTCCGTCTCAATTATTAGAATTGGATGATCTCTTTCGATCAATTTGTACATACCGGCTAAAACATGATTTTCATGCCCTTCCGCATCGATTTTGATACATTTGATCCTTCTATTAAATTTGAAGTCGTCTAAAACTATCGTCATCACAGAGATACCGGAAGCTAACCCGGGAACAAGATGGGCTTGGTAATAGTTATCCAGACCCGATTCGAAGGCTGGAACTTCGATTCCCATAACATCAATTTTATCAGAAACAGCGGCATTGAAAAGTGCGACGTTAGAATGCTAGAAAATACGGGTATTCGCCGCAAGAAGTGAAAAAGTTACCGGCACCGGCTCAAATGCCATTACACGACCGCTCTTCCCTACAAGCTCTGAGAATCGTTTCGTGTAGTGCCCCACGTTTGCCCCAACATCAATAACCCAGTCGCCTTCTTTCAACAATTCCGGCAGCTTTCCATACTCAGGCTCGTCAGTATAAAAGGAAGAACTCATAATTTGGCGCGCAAAATATATACGTTTCATCTAATACTGAATAAACTTCGGTAGACGAGCAGCAATCGCTTTCAATATTTCCACGTAAAGCTCCCTATTGAATCCATTTTAATCTTTTAAAATTAGAAATTACCATGGCAGCTCTGCATGTCAACCTCATCTATAACCGCATACTGTCAAGTAACTGGACAGTTTAAGTACGATTAAAGACGCGAACTGAAGCGTAACGCCGGAATTACCGGTTACCCAGAGAACCGACATAGGAATCTGCCGCGTCAATCCACATGTTCCCTAGCCATCAACCAAAATAACAATAGGATTTTGCACTAATACATGATCAATGAAATAGACTTGTCCGCTTTTAGCCAGGACAATTTGAATATCATAGCCTTCTAGCTCAACACACCCGGCCCCGAAAGTTACTCGGCCTCAAGGCGCCGCTGGATATATTTATGAACTTCTCAAACAAACCCACGCCGCCTCAACTGGGATTCGTTAACTAGGTGTTGCACTTGAAGCTGGAGACCGTACAACTTTCGCTCCAGACATCCCCTTGTGCACTTCAATTTCTCTTTCATTTTCCTTGAATAGCCGCACTTTAATTATCGCCAGACCTAACAAAAAATAGATGTAGGGGTAAAACGTGATGGACATAAAAATCGCACCTATAAAATAAGTCAGTATGGCTCCATTCAAGGATACCCTGAAGCTCTCGAAGAATACGAGTTCCGGCTCTGGTTCTTTGTGCTTCTTTAACAGAGACCCGATGGAAAATACCGAAAAATGAAACCAAAGATACAAAATTAGAGCAGGTATCCCAAGGGTGGAAACCACCTCGATCATTGAATTGTGGGCGACCTCTTTTCTGTTCGAAAGGAAACTTCCATCCATTACCTTGTAATGCCTATGATAATGCTCTGGAAACGCCTTGAACCCCACACCTAGCAATGGGTACTCCTTAGCCATATCAATTCCGGCCTCCCAGTAATCCAGCCGCGTCGTTGAGGTCTGGTCCGAACCTGCTGTTTCGAAGCGGGCTTTCTGTTCTGCCGGAAAAAGCGCCCAGGCGACCGACACAAAAACAGTGACATACACCAGGTTTTTCAAGCGAATCTTCTTGTACGCCAATAACAAATATATGAGACCTACGAGCAATGCAAGCTGCCCTCCCCTGGAGCTTGCGGCCATAACCGTCATAACCGCTGTTAATGGGAACAACCAGTACAGTTTTGTTTTTGGTTTCATATATAGAATTAGCGGAATCGACATAACCGCACATATCGCCATCAGCAAGCTGAACTCGCCGCTGTTCTGAAAAAATCCGGCTGGGCCCTGTATACCCCAGGCCGCAAAGCCAAAACCACGGCTAACCCAGGTACGTGCGCCAAAGAACGACATCTTGAAAATACACAGGAAGAAAACAATCAGCAGCAGTTGTAGCTGTTTGACGTTTTTTACACAGTTCGACAGGAATAACACTTCAAGGGCAAATATAAAGGGCGTGGTAATGCTCCTGGACGAAATGTCCGGGTAAAGCGAGTTCATGGCCGAAAGTACGGCCAGAGTTGCGAACAGGAAAACCAGAAAATGAGTGCCGGTGAATTGGAGCCTGTTCTTACCCATCATGGCCAGAAAACCAAACAGGATAGTAATCTGGAGCCAGGGAATGAAATCAAGCCCGGAGATGATGACCTGGGGGCGCAGGTAATAAAGCACGATAAAGGCGAGCCCAAGGTAGAAAATCAGGTCCTGGCCTTTCAAACCCTGCCGGAATGCTTTTACGTCATCTTTGATTACAGAGAACACCACTTACCTCTTTAGGCTTTTTGCCAATTCAACAGTGTGGTAAACGATGTCATCAATGGTTTTTCCCATGAAGGTGTCGTTAGCGGAATAAGGATCGTTGATGCGGAACGTCTTCTTTTTTCCGAAAGATCCCAGAAGCAGGAAAGGCCCGCTATACCCAAGGCTTTCAATTGACTTGATGTGGCTCGCTTCCATACACACGAAAACGTCGCCGGCCCTGGGTACGTAATCTTCTACGCTCGTGGTTGTATGGGATGAAAGGTCTATATTTTTCGTTTCATACGCAATTTTTAGCAGCCGGGGGTTCGCACCTTTGCCGGTGTGCGTGTTCAGGCCCAATGATATAGCTTCTATGTCCGAATGGCTTTTGAAAACCCATTCAGCAAGCGCGCTTCGGCAGATGTTTCCCTGGCAGACGAATACCAACCGTTCGGGCGGCGTTTCCCATCGAGTGTAATGCCGGAAAAGTCCAATTCGGCAGGAGAGCTCGTCCCGTAAATAACGCAGCAGACCCTTTTTACTGCCGAATTTGTTCATGATGTATTCACGGAACATTACGCTGCCCCGATTTCATAGAGATTGGTGTACCGCTGGCGCATTACATCCTCGCTGTAGTTTTCCTTTACGTACTTTCTTCCTTCAACCAAGCGCTCTGACCCTTCAGTGCTCTGAATGCTCTGCAGAAGTGTTTCCAGCGCTTTAAACAGCGAAGCTGCAGTGTGTTCTTCGGCTAGACACAGCAGGTACTCCGGCACCACACGCTCTACACCATTGCGAGTGGAGAGAATTGGCTTGGCCGCTGCCAAGGCCTGGGTCAACGCCAGTGGGTGCCCTTCTGACGAGGACGTCATTAGAAACACATCAATGGATCCGAAGAAACCCGGTACGTCATCGATAAAGCCCAAGAACTCGACGTTATCTTCTAACCCAAACGCTTTGACCTTCTGTTTAAGCTCGATGGCACCGCTTTTAGTATCGTCACCGGCGATCCGAAGCCTGACGTTGATACCCTTGCTCTTCAAAAGCCGGACAAACTCAATGGCCAGGGGATAGTTTTTTGCGGGCCTTACATTACCCAGGCAGCCAAGAATCAGCGGCTTGTCGGACTTTCCCAGTGCATGAACGGGCAGTTTTTCCAATTCGTTCAAATCGATACCGTTAGGGATAACTATGGGATGAAGCAGGAAGTAGGAGCTAGTGGTGAGGTTAATCGTGTTTTTCAGGTCTTCCGTCACAGACACCACATGTTTGGCGCCCATTTTTATAACGGCCAGCTTTGCGTTGCGAAATCGTTCGTTCGGCGAAATGTCTACATGACCGTGAAAAGTAGCGGTGACGGGAAGCCTAGTAAAGAGCCCCAAAATGGATGTGTAAACGTTGGAACCGAGTAGGTGGGACTGAATGTGCGTCACTTTTTCCTTGCGGATAATGGAAAACATCTCTAAAAGAAACCTGAGGTTCAGTGAGCCCTTGCAGTCACGGATGTAATAAGGGATAGCGCACATTTTAAGCTGTTGCTCCACCCAGCCCGGCCCACGAATCAACGCTACGCTCCGGTAGCCCTGTTTAATGCAGCCCTCAGCGAGTGCCAGGAACACCGTTTCTGCCCCACCCGGGCCCGTCGTGTCGATTACATGCAGTACGGTGGGGGTTATTCCACGTTTGGCCATTCCATTGATCCGCTCTCTGTATTCGTTCTATGTTAACCTACGACATTACGTGGGGCCACTGCTGTTTCTACACGGATTTGTTAGACTTGTTAACTTGTATTTCCGAGAGGTAGTGAATGGATTCTAATCTGCCCAGCGTGCTGGTTCTGGATGCCAACCAGCGCAGTGCTCTAGCCGTTACTCGCTCCTTGGGCAAATCTGGTCAGTTCCTGATTACTACAGCTGACGCCACGGCACAGGGCCTTGCAGGCGCTTCTCGCTACAGCAAGGCTTACTTGCAGCACCCTGACCCGGGTCAACAGCCCCGGGAATTTGTAGCCTGGATGAAAGACCTTACTGGCCGCCAACATTTCGATCTGGTGATGCCTACCACCGAAGTAACCAGCCAGTTGCTGCTGTCTTGCAAGGATGAACTGCCGGAAATCGAACTTCCGTTTGCGCCCTATGCAACGGTGATGGCGCTATCTGACAAGATTTCCCTGGTGGAGCTTGCGATTAGCCTGAAAATTCCCGTTCCTGATAGCCGAATGTTCAAAAATGCGGCTGAACTGGAGGGGGTTTCAGTCAGCTACCCTTGCGTGCTTAAACCTGCATTGTCGCGCATTTTTACGGGCAATGACTGGATACACACCTACGTGAAAGTCATTCACGATGAAACCGCATTACAGCAGGCTTTAGAACGTTCCCCGTATCTCAGAACAACCCCTTTTATGCTACAGTCATTTATTCCTGGTCACGGCGGCGGGATTTTCTGCCTTTATGACAACGGGCAGCCGGTCCAGTTCTTCGCCCACGAGCGTCTCCGGGAAAAGCCGCCCGAGGGTGGCGTTAGCGTTCTTAGCCGGAGTGTGCTGGTAGATCAAGAACTTAAGGCAAGCGCACAGAAGCTGCTGGGCGCCGTCAACTGGCATGGGGTGGCAATGGTCGAGTTTCGAATCACCCCGGAAGGCAAGGCCTATCTTATGGAGGTCAACACGCGCTTCTGGGGGTCTCTGCAACTGGCAGTAGATTCCGGCGTGGATTTCCCCCTGATGCTGGCAAGAGCACAACTGGGGCACCCGGTCGCCCGTACGGATAATTACCGCATTGATCAGCGGTTGCGCTGGCTGCTGGGTGATGTTGACAGTCTGTACCTGACTTTAAAAGGGCGGCAGCCTTGGATGAAAAAGTTTATAAAATTAATGAGTTTTCTATCCATCAGGCTTCGTCATCAAAAGCACGAAGTTAATCGTTTGAACGACCTGATGCCGGCCTGGCTCGAATTCAAGCAGTACATAAGGGCGCTGGTTAAATAATGATGCTATCCAAAGCTGCGATCAGCCTTTTAACGAGCGGGCCGGTTTGCAAAGTGTTGCAACCTCTCAGAAAGAACGTAGTGCCGGTCTTTTTGTTACATCGGTTCGCCGATGAGTCCCGGGGGATAAAGGGTCACTCACAGGCTCACCTTGAAGCCGCCCTCACCTACCTCAAACGAAATGACTATACCGTGGTATCTGTGCGCCAGGTTGTAGAAGCCCTTATTAGCGGTGATGCACTGCCTCCGAAAGCGGTTGCATTTACCCTTGATGATGGTTTTTATGACCAGGCTAAAACCGCGCTACCGGTATTCGAAAGCTACCAGGCGCCGGTTACGCTGTTTTTGGCCACAGACATGCAGGACCACCGTTACTGGTCGTGGGATTACAAACTCGAATATGCGTTCAAACACACGCGCCACCAAAGCCTGGAACTTGACCTCGGCAATGGCGCCACCTATGTGGCGTTCGCAAACTCCGAGGATAAACGGAATCTGGTAAGAACCCTGAGAAACCACCATAAACGCGTGCCTAATGAGGTCGCCGAGGCGGCCATCGAAAGCTTCTCTAAGCGCCTTGAGGTTGATCTTCCAAAGGCAGCACCCGACGAGTATCAGCCGATAAGCTGGGAGCAGGCCCGCAGCCTTGAGTCGCGCTTCATTGAATTTGGGCCACACACGCAACGCCACCCGATTCTGGCTCAGGTCAGCGATGAAGAGGCAAAGAAGGAAATAATTGGCAGCTGGAACGCTTTGCAGACCAATATGGCCAACCCCGTCCCGGTTTTCTGTTACCCAAGCGGCCGGGAGGGTATTGATTTCGGAGTCAGAGAACAGGAAATCGTGAAACAGGCGGGTTTAATTGGGGCGCTGTCAGCAGACCCTGGATATGTTCGTCTCAAAGAGGCAAATAACAATCTTTATGCCCTGAAGCGGTTCAGTTTTCCGGACGATATGGCTCACTTCAAGCAGTATTGTAGCTGGCTGGAGTACGCCAAGGAGCGGATGTCGCGCCGATAGGCATTCTGCGATAGGTAAAAGTTAATGCGCGTCTCTCTTTCGGTCCTTCAGGCGGTACAGCAGTTTCAAAACAGGGTGTTTGACTAACATCAGCGAGATCAGCGGCTCACTCTCGGTTGCTAGGCGTTGTTTGTAGTTTTCGTTTTTACCAGAACCAGCGAGCATATCGAAGGTCTGCGTGCCCTCCTCCTGAAAAGCCCTCTCAATAGCGTAACCGAGGTGCAAGGTGCCAATGGCGAGCTTGGGGTGAAAGTTCTCTTCAAAGCCACTTTGAAGGTTATAGACACACCCCTGATATTTCACGTTATAAAGCACAGATATCAGTTTACCGCCACTTCTCAATGCCAGAAACTGGGGCTCGCCGCCCTCGCTGATAACTCTGTCTAGAAAAGCGGTGTTAAAAGCCAGAGCCTTGTGGTTGTAGACCGGTTTTCCCCAGCGGCGCTGGTGGAAATCATTCAGGTGTGCAAAAAATTCACTGGGGTTGCGGCTCGTCTCATACAGGTTCTCGTGAGAAATTCCGCCCAGGGATTCCAATACCCCACGGCGGTTATGAAGGCGAAGCCGCGTATTCCGCCCAAGGTCTTTCAGGTAGTCGTTAAAAGACCGATCTGTGCGAATCTTCCAGGCGGTATCCGCGGCCGCAACCCGTACCAGCCACTGTTTATTGCGAGCTAATGCGAGTAGTTCAGCTGTCTTGTCTGAATCTGCACGCAGATCATTGAAAATGGCTTCTGCCCAGGGACGCGTGTCCAGCAGCTTTTTTAACTGGCCAATTGCGTCTGCCGGGGTATCACTGGCTGTTGAGAAAGTGTTGTATTCCGTTCGGGTAGACCGAATTTTTCGGTAACTGCTACCCACGAACTCAATAGAGCGCACCGGTAGAAAGCCTTTTATGCGGTATGTTGACGTGTAGATGCCAGTCCTGCCATTACCCCAGCCTGTTACCAGTTCCAACCCGCTTTCCACCCCCCAGGTATCCCACCAGGCACTTTGCCATGCGTCGGTTTGAAAGAGGCTCATATCAGGGCAGGCTCTTCACAATGTGTGGGCCGATAAGCCGTGTAAGCCATACTGGCAAACGCTGCCATACCGCTATCAGCAGTTTGAATTTCGGATTGTTCGGGTTCAGTTCCGGCAGGCTTTTCCCGGGGGGCAAGCAATAATCCCAATGCATGGGAATGGGCTGGGCGCCCCATTGCTGTTTGAACTTGTAGGTGCCCGCATCTTTACTGCAACGGCCGAAATCAAACATCTTGTAGCCTTGGGATATGGCAAATTCTAGCACTTTCCAGTACATAAACATGTTGATGCCGGTGGTGTTGAACTCCCGCAGCGTAGATGCCCAGGGGATCTCCATTTGCTCCGCATAACCCATCAAAAATGCACAGCCCGCAGGCTTTCCATTCACTTTCACGACCACGAGCCGGGCTGATTCGCCCAGATGCTGGAGCAGATTTCCGAAAAAGTCTTTGCCATAGACGGGGGTACCGAGGTCTCTCATGTTACTGGCGAATACGTCATAGAACTCGTCAAGCAACTCTGAACCGCCAATCGTTAATTCCGGCTCTTCCCGCTCGGCCCGGCGTATCTGGGCGCGAAGCTTGGGGCGGAAGCTCTGCCAGAGCAATTCCGGGGCCGTCGGCAAGGGCAGCAGGAAGGTGACTTTATCGCGCCTTTGTTGCAGTTCAAGCTCGCTATCCTGAAGATGACGCAACTCGATGTGGCTGGCACCTATACTTTGTCGCCACTCGTTCGCGGCAGCAACCAGCCTGACAGCGGTTTCCTGGCTGTTGGCCAACAAACCCCCGTAATTAAAATAAGGTACAGAGACCACAAAATTCCCAAACAGTTTGCTGCTGAGCTGAACGAGAGGCAGAACGCCCAGTATTTCCCCATCCGCTGATAATGCGTAGCAATAATGGGTGGTGTGTCCGTATGTCTGCTCAATAAAACGGCGGATGTTGATAAAATGGTAGGGTGTTGCTGCCGGATGATTTTTAACAAACTGATCCCAGGCGGCTTCCGCTTCTGCGCCACGAACAGCCGCCACTATATGGTGAACCGGTTTGGACGAAAGATTCCGGATTGGGCTGGCAAGCGCAGGGGCAAGGTCCAGAAACGTCGATCCCGATGACACCGATGTGTCTTCGACCTTGTTCAGCTTGTTCTTCTGGGTTTTTTGTAGAGCTTTAACCTCATCCGACACAGCTTTTAACCGGAGGATCAGCGCGTCTGAATCCTCTCCGGCTTTCTTTGCCTCGCCAATTTGGCGGCTCAGGCTTCCCTTGAGGGCTTTCAAATCGTCTAGTTGCTGTTTGGGTGGCGATGTAGCTGCCACTAACGCCTGGCTCCGGTCAACGAAAACCCGTGGCTCAATACCATTCGCAGCTCAAACTGATCCTGATCGTTTCTGAGGGACTTTGAGCGTAAATATGACTGATAAAACTCAACGCCAAACGTTGTATTTTCGGCAATCCGTCGCGTCCAACTGGTGTTAAAGCGATGAATCTGGTCAACGATGTTCGTGGCGCCTTCATCTGCATCGCCTTGCCAGCTGTAGCCAAAGTTAAGCCGCTGAAGTGACGTTAGCTGAAAGCCCAGATTTACGCCCGTGCGGTATTCATGGGTTGTTGTATTGGAAATCTGCGATTCAAGTATGGCGCCTTCCACATAAACGCCAAGGTCGCAGGCATTACACAACTGTTGATTGTTATGGGAGAGCAACAACGAATCTTTTACCACCAGATCTCGCAAGCGAACGGTGTCTGGCAGAAAAGAAAATTCAGGTGGCAAGTTCAGGGAAAGGTCTGTGGCGCTGTCTGACAGGCTACGATCGTATTTCAACGATGTACGCCAATTGGGTGCTACCCAGGCGCGCTCGGCAAAACCGGTTACCGCGTCGCTTTCGCTGGTGGTGCCGCCGGCAAGTTGCGTTTCAGCCTGACTGCCACCTGCACCTACCCTGAGGTACCCACTCTCCATCTGCAGGCTGTAAACCAGCTGCGCTGAATCAATGGTAATGTCTGTACCGCGCTCGTCAGACCAGCTTCGGCTGGCGTTGAGGCCGCCCGTGGAACGCTCGCTCAGCCTTCGTGAAAGTTCACTGCCGGCGGTGTAGGATTCCTGATCTTCCAGAGAGTTATCGCCAAAGCTTTGCCCGGCCTGGCCGAAAAACCGCAGCGTTGTTAGTGCTCCCGGATTAAAGCGCACCCCTGCGCCTGCACTTAAGGTGTTTTGGGTGTCGTAGCCGGCGGGGTTTACCTCGAAACCTGTGTTATTGCGTACAGAGCTTATGGTGTGGCCGAGGTTAAAATCGACGCGACTGCCGGGATCAAAGTACGTATAGCGGGAGGCGCCGGTAATAGACGTGTTCCCCGCTTGACCGCCGCCGACCGTGTCCTGATTGGTTTCAAGAGTTCCGCCGTATTGCAACGCAAGCGCATTGGCACCGCTTTCAAGCGTGCCGCCTATCCGCCCTGACACACCAACACCGGGCTCTGTGTTGGTATCGGTTGACGCTCCACGATCCGTTCGGGTGTGCGTAACGCCGGTAAACACCGAGGCCGAGCCAGAGAGCCTACTGACATTATCACTAAGGCCTTGAGCGGTTGCCGCACAAGACCAGGCCAAACAGAAGGCACCGACATAAACACCGCTGAGGCTGACTGTGCTTGCGTTCCCTGCTTTGGGTTCCATAGGGCTACTCCTGGAAAATCAGGCCGGAGAATTTATCAGACCCTAGTGCCGCCACCGAATCTGCAATGAATTCTCCGGTCACCTCCCCGAAGGGAACACCGAAGATTATCTGGTCTGCAAAACGTTCAATAATCCGCGCTTCCGTGTTTTCCTTAAACGGCGGCGCGTTCAACACGATGCAACGGTCCGGATAACGGGCCTTGAGCTCAGCAACCAACTCCCGCATACGCACAGACGAAAACAACTCAACCGCCGAAGATGCCTGAGTCCCCGCCGGTATAACAGACAGGCGCTCGACACCACTGGGATAAAGAATTGATTCGATCGTCATTGAACGATCGGCTACAAAATCCGTAACACCGGCGCCCATCGGGCAGGAAACCAGGCCAGCCAGCTCGCGGCTGTATGGATCGCAATCCACGAGCAGCGCCGAGGTATGCGAATCCAGAGCAAAGGCAACAGCAAGGTTAAACGCCGTCAAAAGTCCGCCGGAAGCGCTACCGAGGTTGCTGAACATCACCGTGAAATTGCCTTCCCCGGCGCGATTACGGAGCTGAATACGCAGTTCGCGATAGGCATCCATCACTTCTTTGTCCGGCATGCCGGAATAGATTATTTTCCGCTCCCGTAGCTGTTCACGGCGCCAAGGGCTTGGATTACCAATCAAACCAAGAGATACCGACGAATCGTAAACCGTTGGAGGCTGCTCACTACCCTCTGCCTGCAAACGAGTGCCGGTAGGCTTGTCGCGCTCCGAGCCGGCGTAAGGGCGCTCTTTGCGGAAACTCTCTTCGGGCTTTGCTTCTCCGCGGTCGTGTTCGAGCCGCCGGCGATCATCCTGGCTCTTCAGGAGCGCATTGTAGAGTTTGTTGTCGTCCATCAATTGCTTTCTCCTCCAAAGCTACGCACAAACTCAAGCCCTAGCTCGGTTAATTCGCCCGCTTTATTGACCAGTTCTTCCGGGGTCATACCCAGTACTTTGAAAACCAGAACGAAGAGATAAGCTGTCATGAACACTGCCAGTACAAACAGGATCGCGAGCACGTCCTTACGCAGCATGCGGTCTTTCCATGTGCTGCGATAATGGGGAATGGTGGTTAGCACTGGAATGGATTCCGGTAGGGCCATTTGTAGCGCGCGGGGCGATCTTACCCGCTGGTCAAGCATCACCAGCAAAACCAACAAACCCAGCACCGTGGCGCTACCGAGAAACGGGCTGGCAAGGCCAACCTGATAAAGCTGAACGCCATCCCACTGTGTGGGGTAAGAGGCCGGCTCCTGGATCTTGTAGCTTATACCCTCGCCCTGGACGTCCAGGGTCATCGACAGCCGGGCTTTTTCCCGACTCTGAAGCATGTCTTCGTAAACGCCACGGGTGACGTCGTAATCACGGGTCAGCTCAGAGAATTGTGCCGAATTTTCAGCAACCCTCTGTGAGCGTTCAAAAGCCTCTTCAAGAAGCCGCTCCAGGGATGTCAGGCGGTTCGTTTGGACGGCCAGGCGGGTGGTGCTTTCGGCGAGCTGAAGTTTCAGATTCTCGTAAACCGGGTTTTCCATGACTTCGGTCACCGCACCTTCCCGGGATGACTCGCTTTGTCCGGAAACCTGACCCTCCAAATCTGCAATCTGAGATTTGGCGCTGACCACGTCTGGATGGCGTTCGTGATAACGCAGCATTAGTGTATCTAATTCCGTTCGCAACGAGGCCAGACGGCGCTCGGCGCCGGATTTGCCCGGATCTAAGGTAATACGACGTACCGGTTGCTCCTGTGATAGCTGGGAGCGGGTCAACCGAACTTCGTTGTTCGTTTGCTGAATTTCCAGCTTCAGGTTTTCAATTTCGCGGCGTAGACTTTCGATGCGCGCCAGGGCACTGTTTTCGTTGCCGTCTTGATTAGCGCTTTTGAAATCTTTTAGCCGTTCTTCCGCTTTTTCCAGCTGGCCCTGATAGGTTTTTACCTGGGAGTCGATGAAATCGAACGCGCCCTGGCTTTCCGAGCGCCTTTTACGCTCGGTGCGCTCGACAAAACGGGTCAGTACGGCGCTAAGAACGCGGAAGGACCGGTCCGGGCTTTCGCTGGTGTAGGAAAGCTCAAGGAAATTCTGGTTTGACTCCCGTATCCCCACCTGACCGCGCAGACTCTTGATTTTTTGGTTACGAACTGCATCCGTTTCGCCGCTTTTGATGATCTCGGTATCAAAGGCAACCTGCTCCAGAAATGACCGGCTTTGCATCATTTCTCTGGCTTCGTTGATCCGGTCGACCTGACTTATCTCAGCTTTGCCCTTCAGCAGCGGCTTAAGAATATTGGACTGATCTGCATACAGGAGCGCCTGAGAGGTATAACTTTTGGGTACAGCATAACCCATTGTTAAGATGCCGGTTGTTACCAGCATAAAGACAATAGCTGCCGCCAGCCTGTGGCGGTAAAGCTCAAGCTTTACCGCACGCAGGATGTCGATGATGAACTGCAGATCCATCAGAGTTCGCCCCGGAACAACTGCTTGCGGGGCACGCTAATAACATCACCGGCTTGCAATGTGTGGTTGGTTTTCATATCGCCTTCGGTAAAGATGGCACCCAAATCCAGGCCGTAGCTTTTATATTCACCATCTACCTGGCGATGCAATACGGCGCGGCCGTCAGCGGCAAAGTCGGTAACGCCGCCAGCCATCAACACCAGGTCTAACACTGTCATACCTGGCTGAAAAGCAACTGACTGGGGTGAGGCTACCTGACCGGTAATACGAAGGCGGTTACGGAATTCTTTACTGGCCGGCGAGGTGACCATAACGGACACTTCCGGAGTGCGAATGTACTCGCTCAAAGCGGTGCCTACTTCGGCGGCCAGCTGTTCCGGGCGTTTGCCATCGGCTTCGACGTCGCCCATCAGCGGCATTGAGATAAAGCCGTCCGGACGCACCACGATGCTCTGGTTGAGTTCCGGGTTACGCCATACGTGAACCGTAATGGTGTCGCCCACGCCAATTTCGTAAGCTTCCGTTTCCATTTCGGAAGAAGGTGGCATTTCTGCGGACGATGGCAAGCCGGAGCAACCCGCTAACACCAATGCAAAAAACGCCGTAGATACCGCTGCAATCGCTTTCAACCTGCCCATAATTTTCTCCCGATCCCTGTTTTTTTCGTTATTGCTTTTGCTGCTATCGCACGCCTTTACCCAGAAGCACCACTTCTACTGTTTGAATCATAATGAGTATATCCATTAGTAGGCTGTGATTTTTCGAGTAATAAAGGTCGTATTCCAGTTTGCCTTTGGCGTCCTCTACCGAGGCGCCGTATGGGTATTTAAGTTGGGCCCAGCCCATTAAGCCAGGTTTAACGTAATGCCGCGTGTCGTAAAGCGGTATTTTTTCTTTCAGTTCCGAGACAAATTCCGGCCTTTCCGGACGCGGCCCGACAAAACTCATTTCGCCTTTGATCACGTTATAAATTTGCGGCAGTTCATCCAACCGGGTATTACGTATAAAGGCACCCACGCGGGTGATGCGATTGTCATTGGCCGACGCCCAGCGGGCCTTGCCGTCTTTTTCCGCATCCTGGCGCATGCTGCGAAACTTATAAATGCGAAACTCTTTACCAAACAGGCCAATTCGTTGCTGACTATAAAGCACCGGGCAGCCAGTCTCTAGAAATACTGCAAGCGCAGTAAGTATAATGAACGGCGACATGATTGCCAGCAGCGAGATACTAAGCATTAAGTCTAATAGGCGCTTTGTGAGGTCGCGGCTGCGGGATGCGCTAAAGCCGTCTGAAAACAGTATCCAGGATGGGTGCACCATATCGAGCTTGGCTTTTTTTAGTTCGCGTTCGTAAAAATCAACGCCATTGGTAACGCTGATGCCGCGCAGCTTGCATTCCACCAGCTCGGTTATTGGCAACCAGCCGCCCTGCGCCTGGCGCCGTTCTTGTGGCGCGATAACAATTTCGGACACTTTGTTGTGGCGGCAAAACTCGTAAAAATCGACGGGGGTTGGCAGTAGGTGATCTTTTTTTACTGCGGCCTGGTCCGGATTGTCTGCGATACAGCCAACAATGCGAACGCCCATGGCGCGCATGTTTTGATCGTACTCTTGCATTAGGTTAGCCGCGAAAGGGCCTGCGCCAAACACCACTACCCTACGCACCAGTTGCTCTGAACCCACCACTCTTAAGAAAACCAGTCGGCATAGAATAACAATTAACAAGGACAGGGCCACAGCGTAAAATAGCGCAGAGCTGCCCGGGTCTAGCGCAGGTGCGAATAAATAGACAAGGGTGAGCCCAAGGCCACCTACGAAGCAGTAAGCCACCAGCGTACGGAAAAACAGGGACGTGACGTTTTCAAAGGCAAGGGATGAATAGCCGCCCATAGATAGAGTGCCAGCGCTTAGCATTAAAGAAAAAACCAGCGCAGCTAGTGCTCCAGAGGCCAGCTCCGGCGGTAAGGAAATAGGGAAATGAACGCTCGATGCGAGCAGGCGGTAAACAACAAACAGAAGACAGAATTCCAGCGTGCCAAGCAACAGATACGGGATGTGTAAAAACTGTTTCCGAAATCGAATATATGACACACCAAACTTCCTTGCTGTATGACAACTGGAGCGACCTGGATCAACGCCGTTATCTGATCAATGTTAAGCCGTTTGTATCTTTATGTAAGAAGCATTTACTGTTTCTTCGGCAAGGTCGGGATTTTACGGGTACGGCAATTGTTTTTGAACCTGCAGTAGGTGAGAATTGCAAAATACTTGCAAAAAGGATGCCCGCGCCCATGTCAGATTGGCAAAATAGTGAATCCAGCGCTCCCGCTACCGCATTAGGCGACACAAAAAACAGTGGGAAAACGCTACACGCCATGAGCATTGACGTGGAAGACTACTTTCATGTGGCTGCTTTGGCAAAGGTGATCCGCCCTGATCGGTGGGGCAGCCTGCCCAGCCGTGTTGAACGCAATACCGAGCGCCTACTGGCGCTGTTTGAACGCAACAATGTGAAGGCAACGTTTTTCATATTGGGTTGGGTGGCCGAGAAGTATCCTCAATTGGTGCGTAAAATTGCCGCTGGGGGTCATGAAGTAGCGTCCCACGGCTATAGCCATCAACTGATTTACAGCCAGACGCCAGATGTGTTCCGCGAGGAAACCCAGCGTTCGAAAGCTTTGCTGGAAGACATTATTGGCGCCGAGGTTAGCGGTTATCGCGCGGCCAGCTATTCGATTACCCATAAATCGTTGTGGGCACTGGATATTCTGGCGGAATGCGGGTTTACCTGGGATTCCAGTATTTTCCCGGTGCGTCATGATAATTACGGCATTCCGGGTTCGCCCCGTGAGCCTTATACCATTGAAACTGAAAAAGGTCATTTATTGCGGGAATTCCCGCTGACCACGGCCAAAATTGGCGGGCTGTCTATACCGGCTGCAGGCGGGGGCTACTTTCGTCAGTTCCCCTACCCTGTTTTTCGCTATTTGTTTAATAATGCTTCTGGTGACGGCAGCCGGCCGCAGATGTTTTATTTGCACCCCTGGGAGATAGACCCAGACCAGCCGCGCTACAATGACGCCAGCTGGTTTTCCCGCTTCCGCCACTACACCAACCTGGATAAGTGCGAGCATCGCCTGGAAAGGCTGATGCAAGACTTCCGCTTTGGTACAGTGTCACAAAGCTATAACGCCTATAAGCCCGAGAGCGCTCACGTGAGTACACGGCTGACCACGCAACAGATGGTCGGACTGGCCTGAAACTGACAGGGATTGCCCATGTATTTAGAATTTTTCGGCCTGCACAGGCACCCGTTTCGGATTACTCCGGAAGACGATTTTATTTATATGAGCCAGCAACACTCGCGGGCTTATGTGTATATGTCGTCGGCTATTTGGAGTTCAGAAGGCTTTGTGGTGATCAGCGGCGAAATCGGCTCTGGCAAAACCACTCTGCTGAAGAAAACCATCCGCAATATGGATGGCGACCTGAAGCTGTTAAACGTGGCCTACACCAACCTGGAATCCAAAGATCTGTTCAGCCTGATTCTGCGTAAGGCGGGATTGACGGCCGAAGACGACAGCAAGGTTGGTATGCTGTTTCAGATTACCGAATACCTGGAGAAGATGGCCGCCGAAGGCACGCCGGTGGTGTTGACCATTGACGAAGCCCAGAACCTGACCCGGGAAAACCTGGAAGACGTGCGCATGCTGGCCGGTATGGAAAGTATGGGCGGGCCATCCATGCGGGTAATTTTGCTGGGCCAGCCTGAGCTTAAGCAAGCCGTGACCGCTATTCCCCAACTGTCGCAACGGGTGAAGCTGTTTTTCCACCTGGAAGGGCTTACGCCAACTGAAACGACCGAGTACATCGATTACCGGCTGCTTGTTTCAGGACATGGTGGCAACAAGCTGTTTGATAAAGACACCGTTCAGGAAATTCATGAGCTAAGCCATGGTATTCCGCGCCTGATTAACAAGCTTTGCGACGGCATGATGATGTGTGCTTACGCCGAAGACCGACCGTTTATAGACCCCCACGATTTAAAAAGTATCCGCAAAGATTTGCTGGGGGAAGAAGACGTGCCAAAGGCAAAATTACCAGAGCCTGCTAGCCATAAAATAGGCGCTGCGCCTGCACAGGCTAGTTCGCCGGCCCCCGAGGGCTTTGGTGATATGGCAAAAACCCTGCACCGAATTGCCAGCGCTCTTGAGAGCATTGATGGGCGCTTGGCGAATACGTCACCAGAAGTGACCTCCTCACAAAAAGAACCCGCTGGTTCCGCTGACAATGTGAAGCCACTCACGCCCTTCTGGAAGAAATGATGCCTGTTTAGATAACAAACAAGGCCGTAAATTCGTGAACAGCCATACCTTCGAGTTCTGCCTGGCTCTGTAACGCCTCGGAGATTCGCTGGCACTGGCCCGGTGGGAAGCGGGTTGAAAGGTTTTGCTGGAACTTCTGTTTAAGCAACGGAATAGCTGCTTCGCGACGGCGACGGTGGCCTATTGGATACTCGACGACCACGTTTTCTGTGCTTGAGCCATCGTTAAAGAAAATCTGTACCGCGTTGGCAATAGAGCGCTTGCTTGGGTCCAGGTAATCCGCTGTGTAAGCCTCCTTTTCGACCACTTCCATTTTGTTTCGCAGCTGATCAATCATTGGGTTGGCGCTGTGAAAGCTGTCTTCATACTGCTCGGCTGTGAGGTCACCAAATATCAGTGGTACCGCCGTCATGTATTGCAGGCAGTGGTCGCGGTCTGCGGCGTTGGCCAAGCTGCCCACTTTGGAAATAATGCGAATAGCGGACTCGTGGGTGGTAAGTACTATTTTATCAATATCTTGCAGGCGGTCTTTCACTTGCGGGTGAAGTGTAACAGCGGCTTCTGCAGCGGTTTGGGCGTGGAATTCTGCAGGAAAAGACACTTTGAACAGGATGTTTTCCATCACGTAAGAACCAAATGCCTGTGGTAAAGAAAGCTGACATTGATCCGCAGGTTTGATTTTCTGGTCTTTGTTGGTTTTGCTGAACAGTACGTCGTTAAAGCCCCACTGGGGTGCTGTTAATGCGCCAGGTATGCCCATTTCGCCGCGCATGGCGATGTCGGCCAGGCGAACGGCTCTGGAGGTTGCATCCCCTGCGGCCCAGGACTTGCGTGAGCCGGCGTTGGGGGCGTGGCGGTAGGTGCGTAGCGATTGGCCGTCTACCCAGGCGTGAGACAACGCTGACAGCAACTGATCACGGCTTGCGCCCATCAGGCGAGCCACCACCGCCGTTGAAGCGACTTTCACTAACAGAACGTGATCTAGCCCTACGCGATTGAACGAGTTTTCCAGCGCCAGTACGCCCTGAATTTCGTGGGCCATGATCATGGCTTCCAGTACGGCTTTCATGGCAATCGGTGATTTGCCCTCGGCCACGCGCTTTTGCGACAGATGATCCGCGACCGCCAGTATGCCACCCAGGTTATCAGAAGGGTGGCCCCACTCTGCCGCCAGCCAGGTGTCGTTGTAATCCAGCCAGC
The DNA here is from genome assembly GCF_002563815.1 of Marinobacter sp. LV10R520-4. NCBI lineage: Bacteria > Pseudomonadati > Pseudomonadota > Gammaproteobacteria > Pseudomonadales > Marinobacteraceae > Marinobacter > Marinobacter sp. LV10R520-4. The sequence goes on from NZ_PDJM01000001.1 coordinate 4,203,084, forward strand.
GCACAATGCAACCAATGTCCCAAGCGGCTTTGACCGGGTCCGTCCGAAACGATGTGCCGGGAACCCGTGCGCCATTGGGTACAATTGTGCCTTCTACTATTGGACCTAAATGCTTGGTGCATTCCGGAAATCTTAAGGCCAGCAGACCGCAACCCAGAGTATCCATCAGGCAGTGGCGGGCGGTGGTCCACGCTTCCTCGCTGTTAATTTGGTAGGTCAGAACGTAATCGGCGATGGTTTGCAGGATGTCATCGTAATCCGGGCGTTCGTTCAGGTCGAATGTGGCAGACATGGGTTGTTCTCCTGATTGACTCATTGGGTTTTAAATAGCGCACGCTATTATATGCCGTAAATCTTGTCATGTAGTTAATTGATATCACATACTTTCGTCTACCATACTTTCATCTACAATCATCTGATTTGACTGAATGTTTTTATGTCGTCGAAATACCTAGACCTTAACTTGCATTATTTTTTTTTAATTAAAAAGTCATTACGTACTGCTCTCGATTGCACCCAACTACCTGTTCGTACTTCTATTGTTCAATAAAAACCTTTTTTCAAGCTGTAATGTTACAGCGTGGTTTCACAAACCTTATGTCGACTATAATTGTCGCGTTATAGATGAACAACTCAGCATTAAACTTTACCGACGCATTTGTAATCTTCATCGAAAGACCATGGAAACGCCCGTGACTATTACGTCTAGCGAAGCTGCAATAGCAAAATGGCTCACTATGTCCCAATTTTATCCTGGCACCCCAGCGTTACGTGCCAGGATCAAGCGCTCCGAGGTCTGATGAATTGTAACCTCGATACACCCGTAATACGCCGTCATAGTATGTTAAAACGGCGTTTTTTCTTCTGGCGACTATTGTCACAACAGCTTCCTTTACGGGAAAGCATCAGGACCCAAAAATGGATACACGTTTTGATCTTCATCATGAGACACGAAAAACAAAAATCACACAATCTGTCGAAGACGTCGGTGCGATTTTCAATTCGGTGTTCAGTGTCGAGTTAGCAACGTCTCCCGAGGAGATTAACGAAATCTTCGAACTTCGGTATCAGGTTTATTGCATTGACCGACCTTTTGAGGACCCCAATTGCTTTGCCGATAAACGCGAACACGATGCATACGACCCACGATCTGCTCACGCTTTGGTTCGGCACCGAGCAAGCGGCGACGGCGTAGCGGCTGTTCGGATTGTTATGTCGGGAAATACCCCGGAGCAGGCTTATTTTCCAATGGAGGGTTCCTGTGTGCATCAGATGGACCGGCATGCGCAAAACGCGTTTGCGGGCGAGCCCCGTGAGCGGATCGCAGAAATCTCGCGGATGGCGGTCAGCCGCGAGTTTCGACGGCGCTTCAATGAGGATCGATCAACCTCTGGCATCAGCGATTTCGCCAGTTACAGCGATTGGGAGAATGGTAAACGAGCGCTACCCTACATCAGCCTGGGGCTTTTCGCCGCGATTCTACAGATGTCGGTTAAACACGCCATAACCCATTGGACGGCAGCCATGGAACCCGCACTGTTGCGCATGTTGAAGCGATTTGGTGTGGAATTTGATCATGTTGGCCCTGTGCTGGAGTATCACGGGCGCCGTCGACCTGCTTTCACCGAAGCTGCGTCAATGATTGAAGGCGCAAAGAAGCGCCGCCCTGATGTGTGGTCGCTGGTGACTGACAATGGGCGACACATGCCAGCGCAATCGACTACCGACTGTATGACAGCCGAGAAAGATGTTGCGTGACACCACGCCTGAGCGATTCTGAATTCCCCCGAACTTGCCGTATAGAGAAAAGCTCAAAATAAAAGAAGCCCCCGCTTCTGGGCGGGGGCTTCTTTTATTAGCACTGTTACCTAAACATTACAGTTGTTCAGATATTATGCCGTTGCTGCTTTTCTCCTGCGTGACATACCAAGCCCGGCTAGGCCCAAGCCCAACAGTGCGAGGGTGCCTGGCTCAGGCACTTGCGTGGCCGTAATCGAGAATCTGGTTCTGAAGGGTGTAGTAAATTCCTCGTCAGTCACAAAGCCAAGACACCCGGCGTTCGCGCCCGCGGCTGCACAGACGGTGGGGCTCAGGGCAGTCAGGTCCGTCAGCTCAAGGAGCACTGTATAAACGTAGTCATCAATAGTGAACGACGGTGTGGTGACAGTGAAGGTGTTGTCGCCATCCAACACACCGATGTTGCCGATGGTAAAGATATCAGCGCACGCGACTGAGCTTGTTTTGACGACACAATCTTGAAGATCTACAGTATTGTCCGTTTCTTTGAAGAAGCTCCGAAAAGTAATAGTTGGTAAGTTCCGTTCAGCGCCGCCCTCAGGACTGGCCGGAGTCAACGTCAGGTTGGTGTTCAAATTAAACGACTTTAGGGAGCCACCACCAGCGATAGGGTTGTTGGTGTGAGTGAAAACGCCGCCTGCTAAGGCACTACCATTAGTGATAAGGCCGGAATCACCAGATACACCATCGATCATGAGAGAGGACTGACCGGAACCCAGATTACCGCCCCATGTCAGAGTACTACTGGTAACGTTCCCGCCGCCATCTATTACGTCAACAGCGTTGATGGCATTGTTTTTAACGTTAAGCGCTTCAGATAGCGTGTTATTGACCTGATAACCCCAGTCAGTAATCAGCACCGCATTAGCAGACTGAGCCCCCAATACAAAGGGTACGACTAAAGATGCTAAAAGTGTTTTTCTGAAAATTGTATTCATAATCGTCTCTCCATGATTGTGGACGCTGACAGCTTGAAAGCAGGTTATTACATCAGCGCTGTACCATTATAAGCATCATCCGTACCAAACATTTAAAACTCAGATCTTTCATATGCTTAAGATTTAAAAGTCATCGGTATGAAGATGCAGGTGTAAGACTTTTCGACACTTTAAACAGATAAATACATCGCATAAGTAATCATGTATTTAAAAGCGAAGTATTTAATGTTCTTAACTCATGAAAGTAGCGGTTTTGGAATGTCACTTTTTACCTGTTCGACGTTTAAAAGACTCCAAAACGGTCAGTAAGCTTCGATGTGCGTAAAATATTCTGACATCATGAAAGCAAGGTTGAGCCAAACCCCGTAAAACTCACGGTCAAAAAAATACCCCCGGTTAAGCCCCTGATGCTTTAAAGGCAGTCGGTTCTTAATTCGGGGGTATTTTCGGTATTCTGTAATAAAGCGTTAGAACGAATCTCCGGGAATTCTTACCCAGCCTTCCATCAGCACTCGCGCGCTGCGGCTCATGATAGCCTTGGTGGCTGTCCACTGGCCGTTTACTTCTTTGGCTTCGGCGCCCACTTGTAAGGTGCCAGACGGGTGGCCGAAGGTGACGGAGGTACGGTCACCGCCGCCTGCCGCCAGGTTTACCAGGGTGCCGGGAATCGCTGCTGCGGTGGCTATTGCCACGGCCGCTGTACCCATCATGGCGTGGTGCAGTTTGCCCATAGACAGTGCCCGAACTAACAGGTCTATGTCATTGGTGGTAATGGCTTTACCGCTTGAGGCGCTGTAGTTCGCAGGTGGCGCTACAAACGCGACTTTTGGCGTGTGCTGGCGCGCGGCGGCTTCTTCGATGTTCTGAATCAGCCCCATTTTTACCGCACCGTAGGCGCGAATGGTTTCAAACATCGCCAGCGTTTCGGGGTTGCCGTTAATGGCATCCTGAAGTTCGGTGCCGTTGTAGCCTACCGCGTCGGCATTGATGAACACCGTGGGTATTCCGGCGTTGATCATGGTGGCTTTCAGGGTTCCAACGCCCGGTACCTCCAAATCGTCCACCAGGTTGCCGGTGGGGAACATGGAGCCTTCGCCGTCGGCTGGGTCCATGAACTCTACCTGCACTTCGGCCGCGGGGAAGGTGACGCCGTCCAGCTCGAAATCACCGGTTTCCTGCACTTCGCCGTTGGTGACCGGTACTTTGGCTATGATGGTTTTGCGGATGTTGGCCTGCCAGATACGCACCGTAACGATTCCATTGTCTGGTATGCGTTCTTCGTCCACATAGCCACTGCTAATGGCAAAGGCGCCGACCGCTGCGGTGAGGTTGCCACAGTTGCCGCTCCAGTCCACAAAGGGTTTGTCTATGCTGACCTGGCCGAACAGGTAATCCACATCGTGGTCTGGTTGGGTGCTTTTGCACAAAATGACGGTTTTGCTGGTGCTGGACGTCGCGCCGCCCATGCCGTCGGTCTGTTTGCCGTAGGGATCGGGGCTGCCGATCACCCGCAGCAGCAGGTTGTCCCGGGCCGGGCCCGGGGTTTGTGCGCGTTTGGGCAGGTCTTCCAAACGGAAGAACACGCCTTTGCTGGTGCCGCCGCGCATATAGGTGGCGGGGATTTTTACTTGTGGTGCCTGGCTCATAAGACCGCTCATGCGACCGCCCCTTCTGCCTCAAGGAAATCCTGAGCGAAGCGCTGCAGCACACCGCCGGCTTCGTACACAGACACTTCGTCTGCGGTATCCAGGCGGCAGGTAACAGGCACGTTCAGGCTTTCGCCGTTGGTGCGGTGAATAACCAGAGTCATGGTGCAGCGCGGGCTCATATCGCCTTCTACGTCGTAGGTTTCAGTGCCGTCTAGCTCCAGAGTCAGGCGGGTGGTACCCGGCTTGAATTCCAATGGCAATACGCCCATTCCGACCAGGTTGGTGCGGTGAATACGCTCAAAGCCTTCGGCGGCGATGGCTTCTACACCGGCCAGGCGCACGCCTTTGGCGGCCCAGTCGCGGGAGGAACCCTGTCCATAGTCGGCGCCGGCCACGATGATCAGCGGCTGCTTGCGTTCCATGTAGGTTTCAATGGCTTCCCACATGCGCAGGTTTTTGCCTTCCGGCTCGACACGGGCCATGGAACCCTGAATAACGTTGCCCTTTTCATCCCGAACCATTTCGTTCATCAGTTTCGGGTTGGCAAAGGTGGCACGTTGGGCGGTCAGATGGTCGCCGCGATGGGTTGCGTAGGAGTTGAAGTCTTCCTCTGGCAGGCCCATTTTGTGCAGGTATTCGCCTGCAGCGCTGTCCATCATGATGGCGTTGGACGGCGACAGGTGATCGGTGGTGATGTTGTCCGGCAGAATTGCCAGGGGGCGCATGCCTTTCATGGTGCGCTCGGCCGCCAAGGCGCCTTCCCAGTAGGGCGGGCGGCGAATATAGGTGCTTTTCGGGCGCCAGTCGTACAGCGGGCTTTCGGCTTCTTCGAACGAGCCCAGATCAAACATCGGGATGTACACCTGTTTGAACTGCTCGGGCTTGACGCTGGATTTGACGATGGCGTCAATTTCTTCATCGCTTGGCCAGATGTCTTTCAAGGTAATCGGGTTGCCGTCTTTGTCTTTGGCGAGTACGTCTTTTTCGATGTCAAAACGCACGGTACCGGCGATGGCATAAGCCACAACTAACGGCGGCGATGCCAGGAACGCTTGCTTGGCATAAGGGTGAATTCGGCCGTCGAAGTTACGGTTGCCCGACAGTACGGCCGTGGCATAGAGGTCGCGCTCAATGATTTCCTGCTGGATGACGGGGTCCAGAGCGCCGGACATGCCGTTACAGGTGGTGCAGGCGTAGCCCACGATACCAAAGCCCAGCTTTTCCATTTCTTTCAGCAGGCCGGCTTCTTCCAGGTACAGGCGCGCGACTTTTGAGCCCGGTGCAAAGGACGATTTCACCCAGGGCTTGCGCACCAGGCCCAGCTCGTTGGCTTTTTTCGCAATCAGGCCAGCAGCAACCACGTTGCGGGGGTTTGAGGTGTTGGTGCAGGAGGTAATCGCGGCGATGATCACCGCGCCGTCTGGCATTTTGCCTTCGGCTTCTTCCGCCAGCGCGCTTTCCAGATTGCCGGCAATGCCCTGAGCATGCAGATCGCTGGTGGCTACGCGGCGATGGGGGTTAGACGGGCCAGCTACGTTGCGCACAACGGTGGACAGATCAAATTCCAGTACCCGCTCGTAGAACGCGTCTTTCAGCGAATCTGCCCAAAGGCCGGTGTGTTTGGCGTAGGTTTCAACCAGATCAATTTGCTCTGGTTCACGGCCGGTCAGTCGCAGGTAATCAATGGTCTGCTGGTCGATGTAGAACATGCCGGCAGACGCACCGAATTCCGGAGTCATGTTAGAGATAGTCGCACGGTCGCCGATGGTCAGGCTTTCGGCGCCTTCGCCAAAGAATTCCAGGTAGGCGGATACAACGCGCTCTTTACGCAGGAATTCGGTAATGGCAAGAACGATGTCAGTGGCGGTAATGCCTGGCTGACGTTTGCCAGTGAGCTTCACACCGATGATGTCCGGCAGACGCATCATGGACGGACGGCCCAGCATGACGGTTTCTGCTTCCAAACCGCCGACGCCAATGGCGATGACGCCCAGGCAGTCGATGTGCGGGGTGTGGCTGTCGGTGCCGACGCAGGTGTCCGGGAAGGCGACGCCATCACGGGACTGGATCACCGGAGACATTTTCTCCAGGTTGATCTGGTGCATGATGCCGTTACCGGCGGGAATCACGTCGACGTTTTTGAAGGCCGTTTTGGTCCACTCGATGAAGTGGAAACGGTCGTCGTTGCGGCGATCTTCAATGCTGCGGTTCTTGTCGAACGCGTCCGGGTCAAAACCCGCGGCTTCTACTGCCAGGGAATGGTCCACAATCAGCTGTGTAGGTACCACCGGGTTCACTTTTGACGGCTCACCGCCTTTTGCAGCGATGGCGTCGCGCAGACCCGCCAGGTCAACCAGAGCGGTGGTACCCAGGATGTCGTGGGTTACTACGCGGGCCGGGTACCAGGGGAAGTCCAGGTCTTGCTTGCGTTCGATGAACTGCTTTAGTGATTCAGTCAGCATGTCGGGGTCGCAGCGGCGAACCAGTTGTTCGGCCAGTACGCGGGAGGTGTATGGGAGTTTGGCGTAGCTGCCAGGCTGGATATCTTCGATTGCCTGGCGGGTGTCGAAATAGTCCAGGCTGGTGCCTGGCAGGTTTTTGCGGTAGTGGGTGTTCATATTTTGGGTTCTCTACGCAATAGGGGGTTGGGCGATAGGGGACGGATTTGAAATCCGTCCCCGGTCTGGCGCTGGGCAATGTGGTTGGGGACAGAATTTAATTCTGTCCCCCGGCTGACCTCGAGATAGGGGACGGATTTGAAATCCGTCCCCGTCGGCAATCTGTCCCCGCTTTGTCTTAGCGCTTTTCGATCGGCAGCCATTCGGCGTGTTCTGGGCCGGTGTATTCTGCGCTTGGGCGGATGATGCGGTTGTTGGCGCGTTGTTCTTTTACGTGGGCGGTCCAGCCGGATACCCGTGACATCACAAAAATAGGCGTAAACAGTTCGGTGGGGATGCCCATGAAGTGGTACGTGGAGGCATGAAAGAAGTCGGCGTTGCAGAACAGTTTCTTCTCGCGCCACATGACTTCTTCACAGCGTACGGACACCGGGTAAAGCACGGTGTCGTTCACTTCTTTCGACAGTTTTTCAGACCACTTTTTGATAATCACGTTGCGCGGGTCGGAATCGCTGTAGACCGCGTGGCCGAAGCCCATGATTTTTTCTTTGCGCTGCAGCATGCCCATCAGGCCTTCTTCGGCTTCGTCCGGGGTCTTGAATTTCTGGATCAGTTCCATCGCTGCTTCGTTGGCGCCGCCGTGTAGCGGGCCACGCAGGGTGCCGATAGCGCCGGTTACGCAGCTGTGAATGTCAGACAAGGTAGAGGCACACACGCGGGCCGCGAAGGTAGACGCGTTGAATTCGTGCTCGGCGTACAGAATCAGGGAAACGTTCATCACCCGTTCGTGAAGCTCGCTGGGCTTTTTGCCGTGCAGCAGCTCTAAAAAGTGGCCGCCGATGGAGTCGGAGCTGCTGTTGGTATCAATACGCACGCCTTTGTGAACAAAGCTGTACCAGTAGTTGATGATGCCCGGAAACGCGGCCAGCAGGCGGTCGATTTTGTCGTCTTGCTCGCTGAAGTTTTCCTCGGTTTCTAGGTTGCCCAGCATGGAGCAGCCGGTGCGCATGACGTCCATGGGGTGGGCGTCTTTAGGGATATTTTCGAGCACGGTTTTGAGTGCGTCTGGCAGTGTGCGCAGGCTTTTTAGCTTGGCTTTGTAGGCGTCCAGTTCCTGCTGGTTTGGCAGTTTGCCTTGCAGCAGCAGGTAGGCCACTTCTTCGAACTGGGCGTTGTCTGCCAGGTCGCTAATGTCGTAGCCGCAATAGGTGAGGCCAGTTCCGGTTAAGCCAACGGTGCACAGTGCGGTTTGACCGGCGACTTGTCCACGCAGCCCTGCGCCACTTAATTTTTTTGCTTCAGCCATGGGTGCTCTCCCTTATTATTTGTAAACCGGGGACAGACCTAAGGTCTGTCCCCGGTTGTTAGACTGGGGACGGATTTGAAATCCGTCCCCTAGTTGGTTGTTTGACACCAGGGACAGACCTTAGGTCTGTCCCCTACTCCCCCTATCTCAGCCTTTAGACTGCTGGAAAAGCTGGTCAAGCTTTTGTTCGAAATCGTGGTAGTTCAGGTAGTCGTAAAGCTCCATGCGGGTTTGCATGAGGTCGATGACGTCTTTTTGGTCGCCCTTTTCCAGAATGTTTTGGTAAACCGTTACGGCGGCTTTGTTCATAGCGCGGAAGGCGCTTAGCGGGTAAAGCACCATGCTGGCACCGGCGTCGCCCAGTTCTTTGCGGTTGTACAGGGGGGTCGCGCCAAATTCGGTGATGTTGGCCAGCAGCGGCACATCGCCCAAGGCGGCGGAGAAGGCTTTGTAGTGTTCCAGCTCGTTTACGGCTTCAGCGAAGATGCCGTCGGCGCCGGCTTCTATATAAGCTTTGGCGCGATCGATGGCCGCTTCCAGGCCTTCTTTCTGGAACGAATCGGTACGGGCCATGATGAAGAAGTCTTTGTCGGCGCGGGCGTCAACGGCCGCTTTGATGCGGTCTACCATTTCTTCTTTGGAGACAATTTCTTTGTTCGGGCGATGACCGCAACGTTTCTGGGCAACCTGATCTTCAAGGTGAACGGCGGCGGCACCGGCTTTTTCCATTTGCTGAATAGTACGGCCAATGTTGAATGCGCCACCCCAACCGGTGTCTATGTCTACCAGCAGCGGGATATCCGTGGCGCCGGTGATGCGGCGCACGTCTTCAAGTACGTCGTTCAGGCTGGTCATGCCAAGGTCTGGCAGGCCGTAGGAGGCGTTTGCAACACCGCCACCAGACAGGTAAATAGCCTGGTGCCCTACCCGCTCGGCCATCATGGCCGCGTAGGCATTGATGGTGCCAACAATCTGCAGGGGCTTGTTGTCGTTCAGGGCTTTACGAAAACGCGCGCCCGGGGAAAGTTTGCTGGACATGATGTTGCCTCCTTTGGATAAAGATGACGATGGTTTGCTGACTGGTTAGATAGTCAGTTCGCCGTCGCGGATTTTTTGTTCAATGTTTTTTCGTGCTGCGTGAATGTGGCGTTTCATCAGAAATTCCGCCAGTTCGCCATCCCGATTGGCAATGGCATCGACAATGTTGCGATGCTCGCCCAAGGCCATGTGCGGGCGCCCGGAGGATGTGCTTAAACGGTAGCGGTACATGCGCACCATGTAGTACAGGTCGCCCAGCAGCATTTGGGTTAGTTTGGTGTTGCGACTGCCGGTGGCGATGCGGTGATGAAAATCGTAGTCGCCCTCGGCCTGGTAGTAAGCCTGGCCCTGAGCTTGTTCGATCATGGTTTCGTGGGTGTCGAGGGTGGCGCGCAAGGCGGCTATTTCGCCGCCTGTCATGCGTTCGGCGGCTTGCCGCGCGGCCAGGCCTTCCATGAGTTCGCGTATGCGATAGAGCTCTATTAACTCGTCGGCGCTTACAGAAACTACTTTCACCCCGGCGTGGGGGCGGCGTACCAGCAAGCCACGGGATTCCAGGCGGCCCAGCGCTTCGCGCAGCGGCCCGCGGGTTAAGTGAAAGCGGGAGCAGAGTTCAACTTCGCCAATTTTTTCGCCCGGGGTCAGGTCGCCTTTAACAATCGCCGTTTGCAGACAATCGAAGGCTTCATCAGCGCGGGTATAGGCTTGAGGGACAAGTTCCAACATGCTTTGTTAACAATCCTGTAGGCGGTGGTGCGAAATTACGCGCCATTCTACGGATTGTCAACAATCCTTCAGTCTAAGACGTTACATCTGACGCATTACAATTCCAGAAACCGGGCTTGTTCTTCAGCCGGTGGCGGCGTGTACTGGTAAAGCCACACTTCAGAGACCGGTTGCTCGCTGAGCATCAACTGCAAACGGATGTCGATGGGAGCGCCCGATTCACCGGGCACCAGATCAAACATTGCGCGGTAGCCTTTAACCGAGTCCAAAGGGCGTACAGACGCTATCTCTACCTGGCCACTGCTGGTTGTGATGGCCGCTTCCAGTTCGGCATCGGCACCCAACATGCTCAAGCCACCGCCGCCGAAATCGATGGCAAAACGCCAGGAAAATACGTCCCGCTGCTGGCCTATAACGCCGCCAAGCCCTGTGCGGGTGGCTTGCACTTGCGCCAATTTTTCTGGCTGCACCGGTGGCTGTTCACCCCAGGTCAGAGTGTAGGAAAACAAGTGTTCTTCGCCGGCGGCCAAGGGCTTTTGCGGATTCCAGAAGGCCACGATATTGTCGAATGTTTCGTTTCCGGTGGGGATTTCAGTGAGCATGACCTGCCCTGGGCCCCAATCGCCTTTTGGCGCGACCCAGACGCTTGGCCGGCGGTTGTAGAACACGCCGTCGTCTTGGTAGTGCTCGAAGTTCCGATCACGCTGTAACAGGCCAAAGCCTTTCAGATTATTGTCAACAAAACTGCTGACATGAACGTTGAGGGGGTTCATCAATGGCCGCCACAGCCATTCGTTGTTGCCGTTTTGAATCGCCAGGCCATCTGAATCGTGAATTTCCGGGCGCCAGTCGTAGGCCATGCGGCGGTCGTTTTCGCCCACCTGATACATGCTGGTTAGCGGCGCAATGCCTACCCGTTCGATGGCTTTGCGTGGGTAGAGCGCTACATCTACATCCATCACTGTATTTTGCCCGGGCTGAATCCGGAAGGCATAGGCGCCGGTCACGCTGGGAGAATCCAGCAAGGCCCAGACGGTGACGAAGTCCTGACCGGGGGCCGGTTTTTCGAGCCAGAAGGTGGTGAAATCGGGGAATTCTTCTTCCCGGTTCATGCCCGTGTCTACGGCCAGACCGCGGGCAGACAAACCGTACTGCATGGATTCGCCCACCGCACGGAAGTAACTGGCGCCCAGAAAAGACGCCAGATCTAACTGGAAATTGGTGTAAAAATGCAGGCGAAAGCCGGCGTAACCAAGATTGGGTTGCAGATTACCCAGTGACTCTTTGCCACTGTAGTCGAAGTTGCTCTGGCGATATTCCAGAACCCGGGCGACACCGCCCTCTACTTCGAATATCTGCACCGGCTTTTTGAAGTACAGGCCAAGATGGAAAAGCTGCACCTGAAACAACAAATCGTCGCTGCGCCAGAGCGCATCCTGGGGCTTGAAGCGGATGGACTGATAATCATCCCAGCTCAGGTTGCTCAGGCTTGCGGGAACGCCGTTGATTTGCGGTTGGTAGGCCTTGCTGGCCAGATTGCGGGCGTGGCCTTTGAGCCAGGCGTAATCAAAAGACCCGCCGCGTTTTTTGCTGCGAGTCACTTCGCCCGCCTGCAGCCAGGCCGGCATGGGTAAGGCGCCCAGAACAGTAGCAGCGGATACGGCTTTGAGAAGAGAGCGACGGCGCATTATTAAACCTCACAAATCGGTGTGGTAGGTTGTCAGTTGTTGGTCAATATTCTGTTGTTAAAGACGGGCAATCGCCTGGCCCCAATAGCTACCCGTTGGCGCAATCCAGGCGCGGCGATGAAGCTCGGCCAGGGCCACTCTGTCTTCGCATAATTCGCTGATCTGTTTCTTGTTCAGTCCCGCCGGGCCGGTATGGATGCATTGGTCCACCAGACCGCTAAGCCTTTCGGCACGCCCGGAATGGCGATCTGGCCGGGCCAGCGCCAGTTGTTGCTGGTGAACCAGCGGCACCAGAACAGCCTGCTCAAAGTGGCCAAGGCTCCAGGAGCTGGCCGACTGGGCGCGATTTTCAGCGGCATTTTCCAGCACCGGCAGCGCTACGAGCTCTTCAGGAATCAGTAGCAACCCGGCGCGGCGTATGGCTTGGCCCACCGTGACCCGGCTGAGCAGCACCGAGGTGGGCCCCGCGAGTATTAAAGGCACGGCCACGGGCAGCGACCAGATGAAAAAGCTGACATCCAGCCACCAGGCGAACACCGCCCAGCTTCCGCCAATCACGAACCCCGGCAGATGGGTAATTAAGGCTTCGCGCCAGCCGGTTTCTTCCGTGCGGTTTTGCCCCGCCCAGCTTAAGGAAACGTTTAACAAAGACGCGATGACGAAGCGGCTGTGGGCCAGCATGCGAATGGGTGCCAGCAACACCGAGAATACAATTTCGACCCACACGCTTAAAAACAGCCGCAAAGGGCCACCGAAACCTTTGGCCAGGCCGTGAATGATGGCGTCGATAATGGCCAGAAATTTTGGCACGAACAGCAAGGCCAGGGTGCTAAGGGCCAGGGTAAGCGCCCACTCTGGCCGCCATTCTGGCCACAGCGGGAAGAGCCCTTCGTGGCCTGCCGGAAAATATTCGATGGGCGACAGCGTTAATTGCGCGGCGGCCACGGTGGTTAACGCCAGGAACGCCAGCCACAAGGGCGAGGCCACGTAGGCCATTATGCCGTTGAGAAACGCCATGCGGTGCGCCAGGCGGATACGGCGGCCAAAGCACAGAATCCACAGGTGCTGCAAGTTGCCTTTGGCCCAGCGGTTGTCTCGTGACAGTTCATCCGCCAGCGTGGGGGGTGACTCTTCAAAACTTTCGCCCAAACCGGGCTCCAGCCAGACTTCGTAACCGGCACGGCCGATATAGGCCGCCTCGACAAAATCGTGGCTCATGATTGGCCCTTTAAACACGCCAAAACCGCGCAATTTGCGCAAGCCGCAGTGCTGCATAAACGGCTCTACCCGCAGTATGGCGTTGTGGCCCCAAAAAGCGGCGTGGCCCATTTGCACGGCGGCAAGGCCGGTCGCAAAGAGCGAAGAATACAGGCGGTTGCCAAACTGTTGCAGACGGGCAAACAGCGACTGGCCGTTGATGATGGAGGGGTTTGTTTGCAGGATGCCGACCTGTGGCTCGAGCTCCATCAACTGAACCATTCGCACAATTGTGCGCCCGCTCATCAAGCTGTCGGCGTCTAACACCACCATGTATTTGAAAAGCCGGCCCCAGCGCCGCAGGAAATCGGCGACGTTGCCGCTTTTAAAGTTCAGGTTAACGTTGCGGCGGCGGTAAAACAGCCGGCCGTTGGCGCCCAGCTCGTCACATAACTGATGCCATTTTGCCTGTTCTTCCAGCCATATTTCCGGGTTGCGGCTGTCTGACAAGATGAAAAATTCAAAGTATTCAATCTGGCCGTTGCGCTCTAGCTCTTGATACACCGCTTTCAGCCCGCTAAACGTCCAGTGCACCGGTTCATGGTACACGGGCAGCACAATGGCGGTTTTGACCAGCGGGGTGTGTTCCAGGTCATCGCTGCTGTAGCGGTTCAGCAATGAGTGCTTATCGCCACCCGTCAGCCGTAACACAAATCCGACCACCGCGGTCCAGAAACCCACGGCAATCCAGGCATAGAGCAAGGCAAACAACACCAGCAGGCCGATTTCCAACGGGGTGCCACCGTGGTAAGGCATGATCCACAACAGGTAATAGCTGGCCACGGCGGTTTGGCCGAATACCAGCAGCGCCAGCAAGCTGCGCCTTATTCTGGCAACGGTGCGCCAGCGCCAGAGTTTTTTGGGGGCCAGATCACTCATAACCCATGCTTCCCCTGAGCAGCTCTGGCCCGGCTTCAAGCGTCAACTTTGGTTGTCGCAATTCGAAATACTGGGGCAGCAGTTCCATAACCAGGCTTATATAATCGCCATCAGGGGCCTGCTGCAGAGCGTGACCGACCAACTCAAGAGCAGTGCGGCATTCATTGACACCCGGGTGAATTCCGCTGCCGCGAAGGTAGGCTATTACCCGGTCCAGTGCCTTCTGGCACGGTAGCTGCTCCACGTTTATTCCCTCGCCTGGGTTAAGGCTGGCAGCTGGTACAGCCAGGTTTCAGACACCGCGTTCGGGCCTGCCAACAATCGCGCTCTCAGGGGTGTGTCGTTATTGGGCGCGGGTTTAACAAGCATTGACAGGCGCCAGATGCCCTGCTCTGGCAGGTGCTCTACAAAGTGTTCCATTATTTCGGCGTTGTCGCTGGTGCCCACTTCACTGACAATCGGAACATCGGCGACGTTGAGGGTTTCGCCCTCAAAATCGACGATTACCCGCCAAGTACCGTCCAGGTTGCGATTATTTTCATCGGGGACAGCAGCGTTGTTCCGGCCAGCACCTACCCAGGTATCCACAACGCGGCCAATACCACCGTCGAATGCGGTATGTTCGCCAAATCTAAGGCGATATTGGAAACTCAGTTCTGCGCCCTGCCCGACTTTCTGACGCGGTTTCCAAAAGGCCACAATGTTGTCGTTGGCTTCTGAGGATGTGGGAATTTCCACCAGCACAACTTCGCCCGCGCCCCAATCGTCGGTATTGTCGATCCAGGCGCTTGGACGCTTTTCGTAGTGCGCTTCTGCGTCTGAAAAATCATCAAAGCGGGTATCGCGCTGCATCAGCCCGAACCCTTTCAGATTCGTCACTTGGAAATAGTTCATCCTCAGACTGATGGGGTTCAGCAATGGCCGCCACACCCACTCGGTCAGTTCAGCGGATTTTTCATCCTGTATCAGCAGGCCGTCAGAGTCGTGAACCTGAGGCCGCCACTCCCCCGCTGGCTGGCGGGTGTTCTCGCCGAAATAGAACATGGAGGTTAACGGTGCCAGGCCAATCTGGTCGATATTGCTACGGGCAAAAAGGCGGGCGCTGACTTCAATGCCAGTGGCCGTATCCGGGGTGATCACGAAACGGTAGGCACCGGTGGCGCTGGGGCTGTCGAGCAGCGCGTAAACGGTCATGGTGCCTGAGTTGGTGCCAGGCCGCTCCAGCCAAAACTCGGTGAACGCCGGAAACTCCTCGCCGGAGGGTAAGCCTGTGTCTATGGCCAGGCCGCGGGCTGACAGGCCGAAACCGTTATCGGCCCCAACACCGCGAAAATAACTGGCGCCAGCGAACACCAGGAACTGGTTGCCCTGGCGCTCCGGACTTTTGATTGCGGACGATGCTTGTAACGGCCAGGTCAGCCGAAAGCCCGCGTAACCCAAATCGGCGGGGATACGCTTGGCCAGATCGGGGGACGGATAGGTAAAGTTATCGCGATTAAAAATCAGCGGTTCTACGCCCTCTAGATCCACTTCGTTCAGGGTTACGGAGTGCCGATATACGCTGCCTGCGGGCACCATCATGACTTCAAAGTGCTTTTCGCCCTCACTGGCCGGCTGACGCCATAGATTGGCTTCGGGTTTGAAGCGGATTGACTGGTAGCGGTCGTAAGGCAATGCGGTTAAAAAATCGGGAACCGCGACGGGTGCTTTGTATGGTGTTTGCGCCAGCGCCTGGGCTTTTTCGGTGACATCGACAAAACCAAAGCTCCAGACCGGAGCACTGGCGCCTAGGCAAAATACGACAACGCACCCGTTCACGGCACGGGTTGTCTTTGCAAGCATGGTTGGTATTTCCTGAGTTCAATTCGATTTGTTATGACTATACAACATCATGGTGTTGACTCGCTCTAAGTGACAGCGATGTAAGATGCTGTCCACGAACCAAAACAGGACAATTCCGAGCGGATTTAGGGTGTCAGATATCGACCGTAAGGGATAAGCGGAAGTTTGGCGAGTTGCCTGCATCGGGTAGCAGGGGAGAATCGCCCAGTACCCGGCCAATTGAGGTGCTTGCGCTCATGTAGCGGGTTCTGAGTTCCAGTGAGAGTTCACCGGCGTCGGCGTTCAGATACTGATCGTACCGGGTGCTGTGAACGTCAGCCCAGCCTCGCAGTAACGACAACCGCGCTCCGGCGCGAACGCCCGTGATAAAAGGAACGTTAAAATCCGGCGTATCGGCGTCTATTCGAAGCCAGCCACCGGATGCAGCCGTGTGGGAGTTGCCGGCGAACCCCTCAAGCAACTGTGAGCCGGCAACGCGGATCTGCTCTGCGGCAGGCAGTTGATCGGTGCCAGCCTGGTAGCGCCCGCTTAACCCCAGGTGCCAGTCGCTCAGTTCGCGGCCGAGGGAGCCATCCAAAAGCAGCTTATAAAAATTTTCAGAATCCCGGTAGTCAGCCTGGGTGGGTGCCTTCCGGCTATTAATGCTTAGCCCGCGGGCGAAGGTGACCATAGTTGCGGCATCCCACCCGTAAAGCTGTATTAACCCGCGCTTACCACTCACCCCCAACGACGATGTTTGTGCAGAGGTGGTTTCATTCCACTCGCCCTGCAACATGCGACGACTTTCGCGGGTGCGATGACTCAGAACGCTGTCGAATTTCAACCCCTGCCAGCCGAAAAGTGCCCGCTGTGCCGAAAAGTTGGTTTCGTCCGATATCACATGCACTTGCTTGCGCAGTGTGTCGGAAACCTGATCGCCGTAACGGCTATTGTTACGAGTGCTTAATGCAAAGTAATTGCCGTGCAAGGGGAAACTGTAGCTAGCGAACAGCGATTCACGTCGGGCGCCTTCGCGGGCCCGGCTGTTGCGGTCAAAAACCACGCCCAGTAAATGTTCGCGGAACATCAGGCCGTCGGCGCTGACACCCAGTGAGCCGTTCATTTCATCATCCGATAACGTGCTGCTACCCGTGACAGACAGTGCGGGCCACAGCCCTGCGGCGGCGGCAGGACGGGCCAGTACGCAGGTACTGGCTAAAACGATGATAAAAGCGAACATCAGACGAAGCGATAGCACAAACAATTCCGCAATATTAAGCAGTCGGAACAGAGACTGCAGGTTAAAAAAAGTATCGGGCAACCATAAGCTAAGAACATCCCTGTGACCAGCCTGAATTCTCAAAATTGAAAAGTGTAATAATCTAATTTTTCAATGCTTTACTAAGCAGTATTAAATAACTTTTTAAGATTCAGCCCATTGCGCCAAATCTGCCAGCTCTTGCAGGTAAGTTACGGTAAGCTAATCGTGGGATGAATTCTTTGACGGGCACTGCATTTTTTACATTAACCTGGGTAAACTCCGCCGATACCGATCTTCTGAAGGATTCCGAAATGATCAAAAAATGCCTGTTTCCCGTTGCCGGCTACGGCACCCGTTTTTTACCGGCCACCAAGGCCATGCCGAAAGAAATTCTGCCCATCGTCAACAAACCGCTGGTTCAGTACGGTGTTGAAGAGGCATCAGCTGCCGGCATTCATGAGTTCGGGTTTGTGACCGGTCGCGGCAAGCGCGCCATTGAAGATCATTTTGACATTAGCTACGAGCTGGAGCACCAGATTGCCGGCTCTGGCAAAGAGGGACTGCTGACCTCTATCCGCGATTTGATTGACAACAATAGCTTCGCCTTTACCCGTCAAAGCGAAATGAAGGGCCTGGGCCATGCGATTCTGACCGGGCGCAACCTGGTGGGCGACAACCCTTTCGCCGTGGTGCTGGCGGACGACTTCTGCGTGGGACCTGATGGCGAAGACGGCGTGCTGGCGCAGATGGTCAAGCTTTACAGCCAGTTCCGCTGCTCGATTGTGGCCATTGAAGAAGTACCGGCCGACGAAACCCACAAGTACGGCGTGATTGCTGGCGAGTGCATGAAAGACGGCCTGTTCCGGGTAACGGACATGGTGGAAAAACCCGCACCGGAAGACGCGCCCAGCAATATGGCCATCATCGGCCGTTACATTCTGACACCGGATATTTTCGACATTCTGGAGCGCACGCCGGCTGGTAAGAACGGTGAAGTGCAAATTACAGACGCCCTGCTGGAACAAGCCAAAACCGGCTGTGTGCTGGCCTACCAATTCAAAGGCCGGCGTTTTGACTGCGGCAGCATTGATGGTTTTGTAGAGGCGACCAATTATGTGTATGAAAACATCTACAAAAAGGGCTTATAGCCTAAGCCAATAAAGAGTTGACGCATCGCAGCCGAATCAGTATATTTCGCTGCGTTGCAAAACAGGACCATAGCTCAGTTGGTTAGAGCGCTGCCTTGACATGGCAGAGGTCGGCAGTTCAAATCTGCCTGGTCCTACCAGAATTTAGTTCAAAAAAAAGCCACTTAGAGCGAAAGCCTGGTGGCTTTTTTTATGCCTGAAGATTGGGGATTGAAAGCCGGGGACAGATTTCAAATCTGTCCCCTATCTGCAACTTATTACCTGTCTCAACATCTTTTTAGCTGACCTCTGCCATGTTAAGGCAACGCTCTAACCTGCTATGCAATCCGAGTATTTCAACATTATCTGCGCCGCGCAGGTTGGAGAAAAGCACCAAGTTACTCTGAGTTGTCTCTCACACTTTCTGTACGCACAATAAGTCCATGAGAATCGAATTCGAACCCGCTAAAGATGAAACCAATCGCACGCGCAAGGCCAATAGACGAGAGGTGGCATTCTATGTATCTGAAAACTAAATCGGGCAAGCTGGTGGAACTTCCCAGCCCCGAGGAAGACGAGAAAATCACGGCGGCGGCACTATCAGACCCCGACGCTCTTCCGCTCACCGATGAGGAATGGGCGGACCAAAAGAGCGCCTGCGCCCGATGGGCCGACCAAAAGCCGCGGTTACGAAGGAGCGGATCACCATTCGCCTGTCACCGGAGGTGGTAGAGCAGTTCCGGGCAACCGGCAGTGGCTGGCAGGGCCGAATGAACAGAGCGCTAGAGGATTACTTGAAAACACACAGCCAATCAGATATCGAGCGGTTGGGATGAAGCAGACGATCTAATTGGGCATTTTTTGGGCAGTCGCCGCGCTAATGATAGTAACTGTTTCTTCTTGTGTGGCCGGGCTCGCGTAGCCTGGCTCAACGATCCTCGCGGGCATGCCACAGTCGCAAGATGAAAATGGCACTTTTCTGAATTTCATATCGAACTTCGTAATGACCAACCTGTAGTCGTCGAACGTCTCTTGGATCAAACTGATGTAACGACTCGCCAAGGCGAGGATTATCAATGAGCCGAGTGGCGCCGTGGGTCAGTGACCGGACAACGTTAATGGCAGCAGGCTTATTCACAGGCTCCAGAAACTCATAAAGCCGGGCAATGTCCGACATGGCTTTAGTTGTCCATTGAAGCACCATCAGCGGGGAACAGGCAGCGGCTGATCGGAACCAAGACTGTCGGCCCAAGCCAATACCGCCTGGTGGTCAATCACCTGCCTGGCGTCGACGTTAGACAAGGCCTCTTGTGTTAGCCGATCCCGCTCATCTTCTCGGGCAATCCAGTCAGCCAAGGCTTGCTTTACGATCCAGCCTTTGGAGCGCTCAAGACGCTGAGCAATCAACCCCACCTTGTCGGCCATAGACACTGGCACATGAGCGGTCATCACACGGGTATCTGTCTTGGACATAAGAGCACCTTTTACAGCTTTGATTCATCTTGATTCAGTATAAATCAACATGAATCAAATTGTCGCCTATGGCGAATCATTAAGACCTCGGGTCTCATTTTGGGAAGCCAGGGACAGATTTGAAACCTGTCCCTCTTGCCAGAATGCCGTTCAGCTATGCTCTGACATATACTGCCGCAACGCTTCGTTCAAGCGCGTTTGCCAACCACTACCGTCGCGCTTGAAATATTCAATAACATCCTCGTCTAACCGCAATGTGGTGGATTGCTTAGGTGATTCAGATTTTGGGCGCCCTACCCGTCTTGCTGCTGTGCCCCGCTTGGCCTTGGTAAACATGGCATCAGACCACTCCGGGTTATCGGTGTCTGCCAGTTCCGGATCAACTGAATTGTTCATAACGGCGTACCTCGCGTTTGTTGGCTTTGCGCAGGCTAATGACGCGAACGATATCTCCACGCAAAGTGTAAACCAGAGCGTG
The DNA here is from genome assembly GCF_002563815.1 of Marinobacter sp. LV10R520-4. Classification (NCBI taxonomy): domain Bacteria; kingdom Pseudomonadati; phylum Pseudomonadota; class Gammaproteobacteria; order Pseudomonadales; family Marinobacteraceae; genus Marinobacter; species Marinobacter sp. LV10R520-4. Next base: position 4,223,140 of record NZ_PDJM01000001.1, read on the forward strand.
AAGGCGGGAGCCGATGTAGCCGAGCGCAAAATAGCGCAACTCGCCCTCTATTTCCTGCTCGACCTCAATGGCCCCTTCGAAATCGAACTTGGCGACTAACTCAAACCCGAGCCCTCTCAGCTCTAGATTACGTTCGTTCTTGGCATCATCAAATTCGATCATCATATTAATTATCGTAGTAACATAAACTATTCAGTGCAAGCATTTTTGTCATGACACAAAAGATTAAAATGGCAGATTCGTGCAACAGCAGTGTGTAGTAAGAGCTACAACATTTTGGAGTAATTTTTTCAAAAGCTGGCGCCATATGGCGAATTTTCAAAGTTAACCGCGGCGCAATACAGCGAGCACCACCATAAGCCTTCTTCCTTTTTTACTTCGCAAACTATACATTACCCGCAAACCGGGGGCCGATTTTAAATCTGTCTCTGATGAGTAGCCGGGGACAGATTTTAAATCTGTCCCCTATCTTTTGGCAGCCGAGCCGTACTGTGTATGACCAACGCCCATAAATCTGACCTGATTCTGGTTGGTGTTACCCTGCTTGCGGCCATCAGCTGGATTTTTTCCAAAGAATCTATACTGCTGATGCCGCCGTTGTTGTTCATGGCGCTGCGGTTTTTGATCGCAGGTGGTTTTTTGGCGGCTTTCGCTTTCCGGTCGCTGGGACGTTTGAGTGGGGATCAGGTTAAACGCGGCCTGGGTGTTGGCCTGGTGTTCGGCGTTGCCATGAGTTTCTGGGTGATGGGCCTGTTTCATGGCACCAGTATGGGTGAAGGTGCCTTTATAGTCAGCCTGGGCGTGGTTATCGTTCCCATCCTTGCTCGCCTCCTTTTTAAAGAGGCACAACCTGCAAGCACCTGGCTTGCCATTCCCGTTGCGGTCGCCGGGCTGGCGCTTCTGTCGCTTCGTAACGGTTTTCAGCCAGAGCCTGCGCAAATATTTTTCGCGATGGCAGCTTCTATTTTTGCGCTCTATTTTACACTGAACACCCGCGCTGCGAATCAGCGTACTGCCATCAACCGGCAGGGCGACGCCATCGAAAAACAGCGTATTCCCGCTCTTCCGCTGACGGCGATTGCATTGCTTACCGTGGGCTTGGTGACGTTGGTGGAATCGCTGATTACAGAGCCCTGGCAGCCAACGTTCAGTGACCCACCGCCGCTTCTGGTCTGGTGGATTCTTGCCAGCGCTATTGTGGGCACCGCAGGGCGCTTTCTTGCGCAAACCTATGCGCAGAGCTTGTCTGCCCATAGCCATGGCGCCGTTATTCTAGTGATAGAACCGGTTTGGGTGTCGTTGTTTGCAGCAGGGTGGTTTGATGAAATCATGACGCCAGTTCAGCTGGCCGGCTGCGGTTTGATTTTTGCGGCATTGATCGTAAACCGCTGGGGCGTGCTCAGTTCGGTTTTAAGGGCTTCACTGAGGAAAAGGCGGAGCTAGGGGCGGGGGAAAAGCGGGGCGGGGGGAAACGGGGACGGATTTGAAATCCGTCCCCTGGTTTGGTGGCTAAGTCGGGGGCGGATTTTAAATCTGTCCCCTGTCTTGGGCCAGCCACGCGGCGCCGCGGACACCGCTGGAGTCGCCGTGTATGGCCTGGCGTATGGGTGTTTCGCACTCACCTCCTAGAACGTACTCCGGCAGGCGTATCCCCAGTTCGCTGTACAGAGCTGGCACGTTTGATAGCCCACCGCCGAGTACAATCACGTCTGGATCCAGCAGGTTGATGACGGCCGCCAGGCCGCGGGCCAGGTGGTTTATATAATCATCCAGCGATCGCGAGGCACGTGAATCGGTTTGCGCCAGTTCAACGATGGCCCTGGCATCCAGCTTTTCATTCCAAAGCAAGAAGTGCGTGAGCGCAAGGCCGGTGCCAGACAGGAAGGTTTCGTTGCAGCCAAAGCGGCCACAGAAGCACGGGCGCTGGTTCAGTTCTGCTTGTGGTGTCCATGGCAGTGGGTTGTGGCCCCATTCGCCTGCGACGCCGTTCGGGCCTGTGAGCAGTTGGCCGTTAACAGTGATGCCGGCGCCGCAGCCGGTGCCCAGAATGGCCGCGAACACAACTTTGTAGCCTTGCCCTGCGCCGTCGCTGGCTTCAGACAGGGCCAGGCAGTTGGCGTCGTTCGTCAGGCCAACCGGGCGTTGCAGCAGGCGGGTTAAATCAGCGGCCATGGGCTGGCCGTTAAGCCAGGTGGAGTTGGCGTTTTTGACCAGGCCTGTCAGGCCCGACACGGAGCCAGGAATGCCCACGCCTGCGGGCAACGCAGCTTCACCGGCCCGTAATTCCGCGGCTTCAACCAGTTCTTTGATGGTGTTCAGGGTGGTTTCGTAGTCTCCCTGAGGGCTTGCGATACGGGCGCGAAAGTGGGTTTTGTTAGCACCGTCTAACAAGATGACTTCGGTTTTTGTTCCCCCAAGATCGATGCCTACCCGCCAGCGGCTGTTCATGCGTTTATCACCCTGCTTTATCATTTACGGAATGGTCACAGGATTCTGCGCGGATCGCAAAAAATCTGATACCCTGTCGATCTTTAGTTGCGAATCGATCGTAAATAAAAGAGTGTCCCTTTTTTTAATACTGACTGCCAAGGCTTCTTTCATGAGAATTGTTATTCGTTATTTTTTCCGCACTTTACGGCTTATTCTGACCCCGTTTGTACTGCTGAGTGAAAAAATCGGGGGCGGCAAGCCGGTACAGCGTAGCGCCCAAGAGCAACAGAAAGTAGACGAAGCCTGCCGGGACCTGGCGCTGTATCAGTTCAAAACCTGCCCGTTCTGCGTCAAAGTTCGTAAAGAAATCAAACGTCTGAATCTGAATATTGAACAGCGTGACACCCAGCATAACACCGAGCACCGCGCTGAAATTCTAGCCGGCGGTGGTGCCGTGAAGGTACCCTGTTTGCGGATTGCCAAAGCGGACGGCAGCCACCAATGGCTGTACGAATCCAACGACATCAGCGCCTGGCTGAAGCAGCGCTTCGAACCGGCCTGATTCGTTAAACCGCTCTTCCCGCATGTGCTTCGTGTCACGGCGGTGGTTTAAAAACCACCGCCGACTGCTTTGTACAAATCCACAGTTGCCAGCAGATGATTCAGCCGCGCTTCGCTGCGCTGTACTCTGGCATCGAACAAGGTGCGCTGGCTGTCTAGCAGGGTGATCAGATCTTCTGCGCCCTGGCGATAACGAACTTCACTCAAGCGCAGGGTTTCTTTTGCCTGCTGTTCAATTTCCGTCAGCCGCTGTTCCTGCTCCCGATACAAATTGATACGCGCCATGGCGTCTCCCGCTTCTAAAAACGCAGTCAACAAGCTTGAGCGATAACCTTGCACCAGCGCGACCTGGCGCGATTCGGTGAGCGCTACATTGTTGCTTCGTGCGCCACCGTCGAACAAGGTTTGGCTAAGAGCAAGCAAACCGTTCGCCGTTGCCAACGGACTGGAAAGGCTGAGCAAGCCATCGGAAGAGAGCCCCAGGGCGGCGCTGAGTGACACCGCCGGCAAGAGCGCGGCACGGGCCTGGGCGATGTTGGCATTGGCCGCATGCAAGCGGGCCTCGGCGGCGGCAAGGTCTGGCCTGCGGGTAATCAGCTCTGCGGGCGAGCCTGCATTAATGTCTGGGATACTGAGTTGTTCTAAAGCCCCCGCAGGCACATCCGTGTTTGCCATCCAGGGCGGCTCGCCGCTGTCTACCATCCAGGGCGGCTCGCCGCCTAGCACCTGCAATGCAGCTTCACTCTGGCGCAGGCGAAACACCAGCGTGGGCAAAACATTGCGTAACACCAGCACGGCGGTGCGTTGGCGGGCCAATTCGAAGCGGTCGGCTACGCCGTTGCGGTATCGCACATCCACAATACGCAAGGTTTGCTCTGCCAATTCCAGATTTTGCCGGGCGATATTCAGGCGCTGGCGTAACTCCAGCAATTGAAACCAGTTACTGGCCACTGCGCCGGAAAGGCTAAGCTGCGCGGCGGCGAAATCAAAAGCACTGGCATCGCGGCGGAAGCTGGCGGCGTCTTCGGCTGCACCCAGCCTGCCCCACAAATCCACCTCGTAACTGATGGATGTGGATACCGATGTGTTTCCACTGCTGCGCCAGTCGCCGCTGCTTGGGCGCCGTGTTTGTTCGCCGGTGCTGCCGCTTAAACCAATGCCTGGCAGCAGGCTGGCGCCGGCGTTCTGCAGCTGTAGATCGGCCTGTACCAGATTTTCGGCCAGAATGGCCAGGTCGGGATTGGCCGCCCGCGCTTTTTCAATCAACGCCAGCAGGTTGGGGTCGTCATAGCCCCGCCACCATTGTTGATCGGTGACGGCTGGCCCGTTTAAAGCAATCGAGTTCAGTTCTGGCGCCCAAGCCAAGGCCGTCACAGGTGCGCCGTCAATAAGCACGGGAGCTGACGGGGCAATCTGAGTGGCGCAGCCTGCCAGGGTTATACAAGCCGTTAAAATGCAGATGGCGGATGTCCGTCGCCGTTCAGGCGGTTCAGGCAGGGCCAGGCGCCGTTCAGGCAGCGTCAAGCGTAAAGTTTGTTGTGAGCTATGGGGCATGAGATTACTCCGCGGCCAGGGCCTGGACAGGGTCCAGATGAGCGGCTTTGCGCGCGGGCAAATAGCCAAACAGAAGTCCGGTGCCAAAGGCGCAGCTGAACGCCAGCACCATGGGGAACACGGTGACCACAACGGGTGTGTCAAGCCAGCCCACGATTTGGGTGGCCGCTATGCCAAGGATGACGCCGATAACGCCACCAACAGCCGAAACCAGCCAGGCCTCGGTTAAGAACTGCTGAAGAATATTACGGGTGCGGGCGCCGGTGGCCATGCGGATACCAATTTCCCGGGTGCGCTCGGTTACGCTCGGTTACGCTCACCAACATAATGTTCATAACGCCTATGCCACCTACCAGCAGCGAAATCGCCGCGATAGAGCCTAACAGCCAGGTCAGTGTGTCCTGAGTATCTGACACGGTATTAATCAGCGACGCCATGTTGCGAATCTGGAAGTCTTCGCTGCCGTGGCGTGTGAGCAAGGTACTGTGAACCTGGTCTTGCACCGCGTTCATGTCGGCAGAATCTGCCACCGCAACGGTGATGTTACGCAGGTAGTTCTGACCAAATATGCGCAGGTTGGCGGTGGTGTAAGGCACCAGCACCACGTCGTCTTGGTCCTGCCCCCAGGGGGATGCCCCGCGCTCGTCCATTACGCCAATGACCTGAAACAGAACGTTATTAACCATCAGGTAGTGGCCCAACGGGCTTTGTTCGGGGAATAGGGAGTCAGCCACGGTTTTGCCCAACACCGCCACCGCGGCGTAACGGTTTTCATCAGCTTCGTTAAAAAAGGTACCGGCGACCACGGGCCATTGCCGTGCGGCGGGAAATTCGTAGGCCGTGCCATTCACTTCGGTTTGGTGATCGCGATTGCCGAAACGCAGGGTTTGGCCGCCGGTGACTTCCGGAACAGCTGCACGAATGCCGGGTATGTCTCGAATGGCGTGGTAGTCAGACGGCACCAATGTGGTGACGCTCCATCGCCCACCGCGCTGGTCCGGGCCACCCGGGCGCACCAGCAGTAAGTCGCTGCCCATGGCGCTGATTCTGTCCACAATGTCTTGCCGTGCGCCTTCACCGATTGCCAGCATGGTGATCACCGAGGCTACGCCAATCACAATGCCCAGCAGGGTCAAAGCGGTGCGAAACAGGTTTGTGCTGAGGGAGTGTACCGCGCTTTTTAACGCTTCAAACCAACCGGACGCGCCGCTAACGTCGGATGTTTTAGCAATGGGCTGCAGGGCCTTGGGGTTTTCTGTCGCAACGGCCTTGTGCTGAACGGCGCCGGTATCGTGGGTAATCAGCCCGTCGGCGATGGTGATCTGGCGATCTGCCGCCTGGGCGACTTTGGCGTCGTGGGTAATCAGAATAACGGTGTGGCCGCGGTCGGACAGGCTTTGCAGAAGCCGCATGACGTCTTTGCTGCTAACGCTGTCGAGGGCACCGGTTGGCTCGTCCGCCAGTATGATCTGGCCGCCGTTCATCAAGGCGCGGGCGATGGACACACGCTGCTGTTGCCCGCCCGACAGCTGAGCCGGGGTGTTGAGCAGTTTATCGCTTAGCCCGAGCTCACCAAGCAGTTCGGTGGATCGCTCCCGGCGCTGTTTTTTGCCAAGGCCGGCGTAGATGGCCGGTATTTCGACGTTGTCTAACGCACTTATGCCTGGCAGCAGATTGTAACTCTGGAATATGAAGCCGAAGGATTCGCGGCGGGCGCGGGCCAGATCGTCTCGTTTGAACCCTGACACGTCTGTGCCCTGAAACAGATAGTGCCCGGAGCTTGCCACATCCAGACAGCCTAGAATGTTCATCAGGGTGGATTTGCCAGACCCGGACGCCCCCATAACGGCGACAAATTCCCCGGCCTGAATGCTCAAGTCTATGCCTTTGAGCACGGGCACCTGCATGTCGCCTTCACCGAAGGTTCGGGTAATCTGGCGTAATTCAATCAGCGGGACTGTCACCGTGGGCGCCCGCCCATACCAGAAGATGCCGCTTCCCTTGATGGAGCTCCGCCGGTGACTACCAAATCGCCGTCCGCCAGACCGTCGCGAACCTCGGTGTAAATGCGGTTGCTGATGCCTACCTCAATTTTGCGTTCTACCAGCTCGCCGGAGGCCTGTTGCAGCCAAACCTGGCCGCCCACAACGGTCGCCGCGGGCACCCGCAGTACGTCACGTGCTTGTTCCACCACAAAAAATACCTGTGCCGTCATGCTGGGCAATAAACGCCCTGCTTCATTGGGCACGCTGAAAAACGCGTTGTACAACACCACGTTGTTGAGCACTTCGGGAGTGGGTTCGATGTAGTCAAGCTCGCCATAAATCTGCTTGCCAGGTTCGCCCAGAGTGGTGAAATACACCTTGTCGCCCGGTGCTAGCCTGCCTACGTCTGCTTCGGACACCTGGGCGCGGACTTTCATACTGGACAGATCGGCAATGCGCATCAGCACCGGTGCTTGTTGTGATGTATTCAGGGTTTGGCCCTGGCGGGCCGTGATGGATACGACCGTGCCTTCCATGGTGGAATAAATGCGGGCGTAATCCAGATTGGCTTCTTCGGCGCGCAGGGTAGATGCGGTCTGTTCCAGTTGCGCTTGCAACATGGCTAGCTGGGCCTTGGCAGACGCCAGAGAGGCCTCGGCAATCTGCAGGTTTTCACGGGTGGTGGCGTCTTCACGGAACAGATTGGTCTGGCGCTGGAACTGAATGTCGGCCAGGGTGAGTTGGGCTTTGCGATCGGCCAACTGGGCCTGTTGATTTTTCAGCTGGGCACGATTGGCGTCTACCCTGGCCAGATAGATGGTCGGGTCAATTTCTGCCAGCAGCTGATCTTTGCTGATTTGTTCGCCCACTCTGACGTGAATCACGTCCAGCAGCCCGGACACCTGCGCGCCCACGTCTACAAAGTTGCTGGGTTCCAAAACGCCGGTGGCGCTCACCAAAACGTCTATGTCCCCTCGGCTGACGGCAGTGGTGGTTACGTCAGCGGTGTTATTACTTATGGCGTAAAAGTGGCTATACGCCCAAAAGGCGCCGCCCGCGAGTACGGCGACAAGAATCAGAACAACAAGAACACGGGGAAAAGACAAACTCGGTGAATCCACAACTTCAAACCTCAATAATCGTAAGCAAGCGGCATAGCCTAACCTGATCGGCTTGAATAGCCAGACATCCGGTGAGTTTTACGCTGGTGCTGGCGTTTTGGGCAGATAAGTAGGGGACAGATTTGAAATCTGTCCCCGGTTTGGTGGCTAAGTCGGGGACGGATTTGAAATCCGTCCCCGGTTTGGTGGTTGTCTGGCCAGCCATATCTTCTATAATCGGCGGCTCACTTTTTCTATCAGGCTTGCTATGCGTACCACCGTTGATATCACCGTAGAAACTCCCGGCCTGGCCGTGGACATTCTGAGTGAGGCTTCTGGCCTGCCAAAACAGCGCATCAAAGACGCCATGGCGAAAGGCGCCTGCTGGTGGACCTTGAAGGGTAAAATTGTGCGGCTGCGCAAAGCCAAGCGCGACGTGAAAACCGGCACTCGCATGCAACTGTACTATGACGAAGCTGTTCTGGCGCGCAAGGCAGCAGAAGCTGAACTGCTGGAAGACAAAGGCCGCTACAGTGTGTGGTTCAAACCCCACGGGCTGCTGGCGCAGGGTTCGCAATGGGGCGATCACTGCAGTTTGTTGCGAGTGGCTGAAGTGCAGTTAAACCGACCCTGCTTTTTGATTCACCGCCTCGACGCCGACGCTGCAGGTTTGATGCTGATTGCCCACGATTCAAAAGCCGCTGCGGCACTGTCAAAGCTGTTTGCCGGGCGCACGATCATCAAACAGTATCTGGCAGACGTAACAGGCGTAATGGATGTGAAGGAGCAGACGATTGGCGAGGAAATTGACGGTAAAGCTGCGGTTAGCCATGTGACTACTCTTTACATCAATGCCGGCTCCATCAATGCCAGCTCCATCAATACCAGTTCTGTCGTTAATAAGGCCGTGGACACCAAAGTTGTGAATACCGAGGAGGCGAATACCAAGGCCAATCGTAACGATGCCAACACTTCCCGGGTAAATGTGCGCATTGAAACCGGCCGTAAACACCAGATTCGCCGCCATTTAGCGAGTATTGGCCATCCGATTGTGGCCGACAGATTGTATGGCGCTGCCGCTGGCGTGCCGTTGCAGCTGCTGGCGTATTATCTGCAATTCGACTGCCCGCTAGCCAAGTCAAAAATCACCCTGGAACTGCCGGAACGGTTAAAACAGCTGGATTCAGACGCTCTGTAAAAAATTCCTGGGAGAAAGCTCTCTAAGAATTGCTCACGCGAGACGCATTTAAACCTTGTAGAAATCCCGATACCACTGAACAAATTGTTCAATACCCTGCTCTAGCTGGGTTTCGGGTTTGTAGCCGACATCGTTGATCAGGCCATCTACGTTGGCGTAGGTTGCGACTACGTCACCCGGCTGCATGGGCAGCAGGTTTTTCTCGGCTTTTTTGCCGGTGCAGTGTTCGATGGTTTCAATAAACCGCGCCAGTTCCACCGGGTTGTTGCTGCCGATGTTGTAGATGCGATAAGGCCCGCGGCTGGTGCTTGGATCTGGCTGAGCGCCGCTCCACTGGGGATTGGGTTGCGCGATTTGATCCAGAGTGCGCACCACGCCCTCCACGATATCGTCGATATAGGTGAAATCGCGTTTGTGATGGCCGTGGTTGAACACGTCAATTGGCTCGCCGGCCAGAATTTTCCGGGTGAAGATAAACGGTGCCATATCGGGCCGGCCCCAGGGGCCGTACACGGTAAAAAAGCGCAGCCCGGTGGTGGGCAGGTTGTACAGATGGCTGTAGGTATGGGCCATCAGCTCGTTGGCTTTTTTCGAGGCAGCGTAAAGGCTAAGGGGATGGTCTACGTTGTCGTGCACCGAGAACGGCATGGCTTCGTTGGCACCGTAAACCGAGCTGCTGGACGCATACACCAGGTGCTGCACATCGTTGCGGCGGCAGCCTTCCAGAATGTTCATAAAGCCCACCAGGTTGGCGTCGACATAGGCCTGGGGGTTTTCAATGGAATAGCGCACCCCGGCCTGGGCCGCCAGGTGCACTACGCGCTCGGGCTTGTGCTCTTCAAAAAGCGCGGCCATAAGGTCGCGGTCGGCGATATCCTGGCGTACTTCGGTAAAGCCGGTTTTTCCCGTTAGCCTTGCCAGCCGGGCTTCTTTCAGGTTCACATCGTAGTAGTCATTCAGGTTATCGACACCGATGACTTCGTCGCCGCGATCCAGCAGGCGTTGCGCCAGATGGAAACCAATAAAACCGGCACTACCGGTGACCAGAATTTTCAACAGACTTTCTCCTTAAAACACCACGCCGGCGCTGATGAACGGGCCGTCGATTTCCACGTCGAAGCGGTCGTCACCGTCTTCGTAATCCACCGCCATCTGGCGATAGCCGGCACGCAACTGCAATAGTGACAACTGATACTGGCCGTACACGTTAAAATCGTGCAGGGAATCACCGCTGTAGGCAATGGCATTGCCTTCGATGCCAACACTGACACCGCTGAACGGCAGATCAAAACGCGCTGCAAGATAGCCCATGGGCAAAACCGCATCGGCTGTGGTGCGGCTGATCGGGTCTATGCCATTCTGTACAATAAGTTCACCGGAGAAATCGCGGACCGTCAGGCCCAGGTCCAGATTCACCCAGTTATCCAGTACTTCGTAATACAGGGTGAGGTCCAGCTGTTCCAGTTCCAGATCAGAGCGCACCAAGCCTGCATCAACATTGTCAAAGTCATTGTTAAGGCGACCGCTAGCGGTCTGGTCAATGTTGATATAAGCCACACGCACGTTAGGCAGCAAAGGAATCGGGTGTTCCAGATACAGGCTCAGCTGATTGCTGCTTTCGCCATCCAGATTAAGCTCATCGTTTACATCCACGGAGCCGCCATTGGTGGCCACGTCACCAGACAGCTCAGAATCCCAGTAGCCTACCTGGGCGCCAAGCCCCAGTATATCCGCTTGCACCATCGGCGCTGCCAATACCGCTGAACCGGCCATAACCATCAATAATTTACGCATTGCTTGTGCTCCGTATTTAGAATCGGTATCAGTCGAACGACATACCCAGGCGGCGGCCTACTTCTTCGTAGGTTTCAATCACGTTACCAAGGCCCTGGCGAAATCGGTCTTTGTCCATTTTATTGCGAGTTTCGGCATCCCAGATACGACAGCCGTCAGGGCTGAACTCGTCGCCCAGCACAATCTGACCGTGGCTGCGGCCGAATTCCAATTTGTAATCCACCAACAGCATGCCGGCGTCTGCAAACAGTGTTTTGAGCACGTCATTTACTTTATAGGTCAGCGTTTTCATCTGTGCCAGTTCGTCGGCTTTGGCCCAGCCCAGGCTGATGGCCAGTGATTCGTTGACCATGGGGTCGTGCAGTGCGTCGTTTTTCAGGAACAGCTCAAAGGTGGGCGGATTCAACTCCAGGCCTTCTTCTACGCCAATGCGACGGCACAGGCTGCCGGCAGAGATATTGCGAATCACACATTCGACCGGAATCATGTCGAGCTTTTTCACCAGGCATTCAACGTCTGACAGCAAGCCTTCGAAGTGGGTAGGAATGCCCGCGGCTTCCAACTTTTCCATAATGAAGGCGTTGAACTTGTTGTTCACCATACCTTTGCGGTTCAGCTGCTCTATTCTCTCGCCGTCGAAAGCCGAGGTGTCGTCGCGGAATACCAGTACAAAACGCTCGGGATCGTCAGTGGTGTGCACCGATTTGGCTTTGCCGGCGTAGAGTTCTTCACGCTTTTCCATGGGGTTCTCCAGAAACGGGCCGGCGTAAGCCAGCCCGGTTATCATCAATAAAACCAGCGGTTAATCACAAAGCCCGCGGCTGTTAACAAGGTCTTTGGTCGTTAATACAGATAGTCAAACAGGCGGTTAAGAAGCGTGGAAGATGTTTGTTCACCGCTGTAATTATTCGCGGTTTCTGCGCTGACCTGCACCGTCTGTTCGCCGCCGGTCACGTTCACCGTATGGGTGTGACGCGGGGCTTCGTTATCGCTAAACCAGCTGAACCAGCTGAACCAGCCAGATTCGCGCTCGTCAGCGCTGCGATAGTCCACCTGGAACCAGCCTTCACTGCGATTCAGGTCTATGATGGTCATATCCGATTCGTTCAGTGCGCGGCTGACTTCTGCCCAGGCGCGGCCGTAATCGAGCTGCATGTCGATGGCACTGGCCTGCTCGTTTTCAGATATCAGTTTTACCAAAGGTTTGCTGGTCATGCCAGACGCTGCGCGGGAGAAGGACTTGTTCTCTTCCCCGGCTTTCAAAAACTCGCCCATATCGGCCAGAAGGCGTTTTTGCAGCTCCAGATCAGCGGAGTCTGGCACACGGGTGGTGTCCCAGCTCAGCAGAGCCTCGGGCTGATCGGCTACCACTATGTTGCGGATCTGAATTTCCGTGGATTTACGGCGAACACCGGGTGCAATGCGTACCTGTAGCAGCACTTTGGGTTCGCTTGCGCTGGCCTCGCCCTCAAGCTGCACCAGTTCACGGGCGCGCAGGCTGAAGTTCACCAACTCGCTTTGCTGCAAGCCAAGCTGCGGGCTGTCAAACGCAACGCCCAGGCGGCGGTCAGACATATACGCGGCGACTGCCGGCCACAGGCGACCCGGCACGTCGTTAACCAACAGCCAGGCGCGACCGTCCAGCTCTTCTACCGCATAATTCTGGTTCAGAATTTCAGAGGTCATGTCCGGCGGAGTGGGAATGCCGTCAGGGAACAGTTTGCCCGCGTTGGCCAAATTAATATCACGCACGGGCATAACCTGTCGGAAGCGGGATTCGTCGGCGCTTGCGGGCAGCTCAATAGCCTTGCCTTCGGGTGCACCGACGTAATCCGCGGAACGGTCCGACACCAGGCTGCAGCCTCCCAAGCCCGCCACCAGCGCAAAGCCGGTGGCGATGGCCAGGGGTTTGCAGGCCTGAATTTTGGAGAATTGGGTTTTAAAAGGCGCTGTGCACCTTGAATAACGGGTTCTGGAGAGAACCTGCATGGACTTACTCCGGTATTGGAACGGGTTCAGCACGTTCAGAGTACGCCTGAAGCTTTCAGGGCCTCTTCCACTTCGCCATGGAATTGTTCGCTGAGTACCGTCAATGGCAAGCGCAAGCCGGCACCGATCATACCCATGCGATGCAACGCCCATTTTACCGGAATCGGATTGGCTTCCAGAAACAGTTTGCGGTTCAGGGGCATCAGCAGTTCGTTCAGGCGTTCGGCTTCTTCGCGGTTGCCCGCAACAGCCGCCGTGCACAAGTCGGCCATGGCCCGGGGGGCAACGTTGGCCGTTACCGATACGTTGCCTTTGGCGCCGGCCAGCATCAGTTCCATGGCCGTTGCGTCGTCACCCGAATAGACGTCCAGGCGGCCTTTTACCGCTTGAATTAACTCGGCGCCGCGGGGAATATTGCCGGTGGCGTCTTTAATGGCAATGATGTTGGAGATATCAGCCAGGCGAACCACGGTTTCATTCAGCATGTCGCAGGCGGTGCGGCCGGGCACGTTGTACAGCATTTGCTTCATCATCGGGACGGCTTCGGCGATGGTGCGGAAATGCTGGTACAGGCCTTCTTGGGTCGGCTTATTGTAGTAAGGCACCACTAGCAGGCAGGCGTCAGCCCCAAGCTTTTCGGCCGCGGACGTGAGCGCAATGGCTTCGCGGGTACTGTTGCCACCGGTTCCGGCAATCACCGGAATACGACCATTCACCCGTTTGATGATGTGGCCGATGGTCTTACAGTGCTCTTCCGGGTCCAGAGTTGCAGACTCGCCGGTTGTGCCCACGGCAACGATGCCATGGGTGCCATTTTCAATGTGAAAGTCCACCAGTTTGTCCAGGTGCTCCCAGTGAATGTCTCCATTTGGGTGCATGGGTGTGACCAGTGCGACAAGGCTACCCGTAATCATAAAAGCTCCGTCCGAATAAAACCGTTATGGTAATGTTGGGCACGAACTGACACAAGGGAATTAAAGGAGATGTTATGCCATCCGTAGAACTGAACAAAACCATACCTGACTTTGAAGCGACTGCTACCGGCGACCAGACGGTTCGCCTGGCCGATTTACGCGGCCGCAATGTGGTGATCTATTTTTACCCGAAAGACGACACACCCGGCTGTACCACCGAGAGCCAAGACTTCCGCGACAACATGCAAACCTTCACCGAACATGACACAGAGATTTTTGGCGTGTCCCGCGATGGCCTGAAATCCCACGATAATTTCCGTGGCAAGTTCGAACTGCCGTTTCACCTGATTTCCGACAAAGACGAAACGCTCTGCGCTTTGTTCGAAGTGATCAAGCTGAAAAAACTCTACGGTAAAGAATACATGGGTATTGACCGCAGTACCTTCCTGATTGACGCCAAGGGCGTACTTCGCCAGGAATGGCGCGGCGTAAAAGTGCCGGGCCATATTGACGAGGTGCTCGCGGCAGTCAAAGCACTATAGTCGTTATCTGCCTTTAGCGGTTGACCGGTGCCGGGGGTAACTCCCGCACCGGCCACGCAGCCACCACCGCCTTTACCATGGTGGCCAGAGGGATGGCAAAAAACACACCCCATAGCCCCCATATACCGCCGAAGAACAGCACCGCGACAATAATGGCCACCGGGTGCAGGTTGTTTACTTCAGAAAACAGCACCGGCACCAGCACGTTGCCGTCCAAAGCCTGAATGACGCCGTACGCCACCATTATCCAGATAAACTGGCTGCCCCAGCCAAAGGCAAACAGGGCGATAATAGCCACTGGAACCGTGACGACTGCGGCGCCGATATAAGGAATCACCACGCTCAGACCCACCAGCAGCGACAGCAAGGCGGCATAGGGCAGACCTAGAATTTTGAACGTTATATACGTGGTGGTTCCAATAATCAGAATCTCCAAAGCTTTGCCACGCACGTAGTTGGCGCATTGGCGATTCACTTCATGCCAGATTTTGCGCATGGTTGCGCGCTGCGGCGGCAACATACGGGCGATTGAGCCCAACAGAACATCGCGGTCTTTCAAGAAGAAAAACACCAGTATGGGCACCAGCACGGCGTATATCAGCAGCGCCAACAGATCCGGAATACTGGACAGTGATGCCGACACCAGCCACTGGGTAGCTTGCCCTACTTCGGTCGACACCTGTTGGTAAATAGTAGCGACTGCGTCCAGCGACACCAGCTGCGGGTAGCGCTCGGGCAAGAGTTCCAGATACAACTGTAATTCGCCGATAATGCGCGGTGTTTCCCGGGCCAGATTGGTCAGCTGAGCCCACACCAGTGGCAGAAGGCCAAAAATGGCGCCGGCCAGAATGCCGAGAAACAGTAAAAACACAACCAGGATGGCCAGCGGTTCTGGCACTTTCCAGGACACCATCTTGGTAACCAGGCCTTGTAGAATAAAAGCAACGATTAAAGAAGCGATGGCCGGGGCCAGCATGGCGCCAAACCAGATGACGAACATGGTGCCGATAATCAGCATCAACCCGAGGATGACAGCTTCTTCATCTGAAAAGTATTTGTGGGCGAATCCGCGTAATATTCTAACCATTAATGGCTCCGCCGCACTGAATCGCCGCAGCGGATAACAAAACGGTACTGACTGCCGTCAACGGTGGATTCAACCACCTGATGGGCAGATACGGCGATGAATGCCGGAATATCTCTGGCAGAGCCAGGATCTGTAGCAACCACTTCCAGCTGTTCGCCGGGGGCCATGGTGTTCAGTTCGAGTTTGGTTTTCAACAAAGGCATCGGGCATTGCAGGCCCGATGCATCCAGAGTTCGATCAGCCATGTTAAACGTTAACCCGTAACAGCGTTTGATTAATGAGCCGGCATTATGCCGCCAGTGTTATTGTATTGCATCACAATCATTGGTTATGTGACGCTCAGGATATTCCGACACAGGACAGACCCAGAACATGAACAGCCTGAATGGCCACCTTCGCTTCAATACCCTGCTGTGCGCGCTGCTGGCGCTGACATTAATGACTATGGGTGTCAGTACAGGCGCCGCTGCCCAGAGCCAGGGTAGCACGCTACCCACCATCGGCGGCACCGGTGGCGGCCTGATTGCCGGCCAGCAGGAAGCTGATATCGGGCGCCAGGTGCTGGTGTCGCTGCGGCGTTCCGCTCCGCAGATCACCGACCCTCTGGTGTATGACTACCTGGGCGCCATTCTTTACCGCTTGGTGCCATCGGCGCCTTTGCAGAACCGTGACCTCACACTGGCGCTGATTGATGACCCTGCCCTCAATGCTTTTGCGGTGCCCGGCGGCATTGTAGGGGTAAACGGCGGTCTGTTTCTGTTTGCCCGCACCGAGCAGCAGTTTGCATCGGTGCTGGCCCACGAGCTGGCCCACCTTAGCCAACGCCATTTTGCCCGCCGCCTGGAACAGCAGCAAACCAGCACCCCGCTGACCATCGCCGGCCTGATTGCCGGTATTGTGCTAACAGCCGTTACCCAGTCTGACATTGGTATTGCCGCCATTGCTGGTACTCAGGCCCTGGCGATTCAGAATATGCTGGAATACAGCCGCGCAAATGAGCAGGAAGCGGACCGGGTGGGGCTGGATATTCTTGCCAATGCCGGACTAGACCCCCGTGGCATGCCAGAAATGTTTGAAATTATGATGCGGAAGAGCCGCTGGCAAGGCAACAGCGTGCCCGAGTACTTGTCTACCCACCCACTATCCCAGAGCCGGGTTGCAGACACCCAGAACCGCGCCGCGCAATACCCGTTGACGCGCATCGAAGACAGCCCGGAATACCATCTGATA
The DNA here is from genome assembly GCF_002563815.1 of Marinobacter sp. LV10R520-4. Classification (NCBI taxonomy): domain Bacteria; kingdom Pseudomonadati; phylum Pseudomonadota; class Gammaproteobacteria; order Pseudomonadales; family Marinobacteraceae; genus Marinobacter; species Marinobacter sp. LV10R520-4. Next base: position 4,239,524 of record NZ_PDJM01000001.1, read on the forward strand.
CGGGCCCGCCTGCAGGTGCATTATGCGGCTTCTGCGGGTGCTGCCATCGACAGTTTTCGGGCGGCGCTTAATGAATTAAAAAATACCGGCACCGGCTCTAGCAACGATACCAGCAATACCGCCATTCGTTATGGGCTGGCAGTGGCTTATATAGAAGACCGCCAATACGCCGAAGCTGAGACCCTGCTTAACCAGCTGTTGGTGGCCAACCCTGGGCGCATTACGTTTCAGGTGACTCTGGCGCAAAGTTTAATTGCCGACAAACGTCTGACTGAAGCTCGGGCGCTGCTGGTGCGGGCGCTGGCTCGCAACCCGGGCAACTACCCGATTACCCACACGCTGGCGCAGCTGGAACTGGCCTCGGACAACGGCGCAGCGGCGGCGGAACTGCTGTCACAGCTGGCTCGCAACAAACCGCAACAGGAACACTTGTGGTTCCAGCTGGCGGAAGCCGAAGGCATGGCGCGCAATATTGTGGGAGTGCACAGGGCAAGAGCGGAATACGATGCGTTGATGGGCGACCTGGAATCGGCCCAGCGCCAATTACGCCAGGCCCAGGAAAAACTGACGGCCGGGTCGCCCATGCGCCAGATTGTAACCGAGCGCTTGAGCGCCATTACCGCCGAGCTTAACGTTCGGCGCAATGGTTAAACGTTTCAGGCGTTGCCAGCCGCCTTCAGATTCATATTGGCGGTGAAATCCAGCATGCGCTGTAAAGGCCGCAGAGCGTCTTCACGTAGGGCTTCATCTACCAGCACTTCCTGATTGCTGGCCTGGCCCTTTGGTGCTTCCAGCACTGCCAGCAGGTTTTCCAGCCCATTCATAGCCATCCACGGACACTGAGCGCAGCTGCGGCAGGTCGCACCGTTACCGGCGGTGGGCGCTTCAATCAGGGTTTTGTTGGGTGCCAATTGCTGCATTTTATAAAAAATGCCGTTGTCGGTCGCCACAATAAAGCGTTCGTTCGGCAGGGTTTTTACGGCGTTGATCAGCTGTGAGGTAGACCCTACAACGTCGGCCAGTTCCACCACCGCATCCGGCGATTCCGGGTGCACCAATACGGCGGCGTCCGGGTAAATCGCTTTCAGATCTTCCAGGCCACGGTGCTTGAACTCTTCGTGCACAATGCAGGAGCCGTTCCACAGCAGCATGTCGGCGCCGGTGGTTTTCTGCACCCAGTGGCCCAGGTGTTTGTCTGGCGCCCACAGGATTTTTTCACCGCGGGCGTCCAGCGATTCCACAATGGCCTGGGCGCAGCTTGAGGTGACCACCCAATCGGCGCGGGCTTTAACCGCCGCCGAGGTATTGGCGTACACCACCACAGTGCGGTCTGGATGCTCATCGCAGAAGGCTGAAAATTCATCCACCGGGCAACCTACGTCCAGTGAGCAGGTGGCTTCGAGCGTGGGCATCAGAACTGTTTTTTCTGGATTCAGAATCTTGGCGGTTTCGCCCATAAAGCGAACGCCGGCCACCACTACGGTAGACGCGGGATGCTGATTGCCAAAACGGGCCATTTCCAGGGAGTCGGCGACACAGCCACCACTTTCTTCAGCCAGGCGCTGAATGTCTGGGTCGACGTAATAGTGCGCCACCAGAACAGCGTTTTTTTCCTTCAGAGCAGCCTTGATGCGAGCTTCAAGCCGCGCCTTTTCTTCAGCGCTAAGGGGCTTCGGCTCCGCGGCGTGGGCCAGGTATTCCTGAACAAGGATACGGTCTTCGGCTTTAGTCATTTACAGCTTCTCTCAATTGCTTTCTGACAGTGACTTTGTACGCACGAGTATACCATTTCAGACTCTAGTGTTCTGTCTGGCAGCACTGAAAGAGTTATAACTTGTCCTGCAAGATTTCCTTCCGCGGCTGAGGGATCACGACTTTGTCGACCAGCATACCTTTGCGTTTGATGTAATCTGTTCCAGCTTCGACCGCTGCGGTGACAGCGGCGACATCGCCAGTCAGTGTCAGAAAGCCCTTACCACCAATTGCCATGGCCAGATGGATGTCGATCAACTCTACGTTCGCCGCCTTAACCGCCGCGTCAGCCGCTTCAATAATCGTGGCCACCGAGAAGGTTTCGATGATACCCAGGGCGTCGGTGTGCTCAATCACCCGGGTGCCGCCTATGGCTGCGAACACCGAGGGGTGAACATTGGGGATGATTAGCTCATCCACAATGGTGGCGTCGCCCAACTCCAGGCCCGCCGTCATGGACGCTTCTACCGCCGCAACATCGCCCGCCACCATCACCATGAACTTGCCCGGGCAGATGGTGCGGTTAAACAGGATTTCAACGTTGGCGGCCTTTAGCATGGCATCGCCAACCGCATAGCCTTTGGCGATTGAATTCATTTCAATCATGCCGATTGCGCTTTTGTTGGTCATAGTGTGTTCCTGTTAGTTAACTGCACTGATGGCGATAAATCCGTCAATCAACATCACGGTGCCTGCGATACTGGCGTGCAGTGGTACACCCATGCCCTCGCCTGGCGGCTTTGCAATCACATCGCCTATACCGACAATGTCACCGGATTTCACCACGGGCACAGGTTGCTGACCCATGCGCTGGTGCAATGGAATGATGACCCGTGATGGCGCCGCAATCACCTCTTTCCAGTGCGCAGCTTTGCCATCGTACTTCGCCAACCCCAGCTTGCGAGTCAGACGCTGGGATGGCACGCCGCGGTAATCCCGCATGGGGTGCACGTCGCGGGTCTGGCTTTGCAGCTGCTGCTGCGTCTGCCAGAGATCATTCGCTTTCAAGTCGCGCTTGGTCGAGGCGCATATGTCCCTGGGGTTGAGTTGCTCCGGGCAGGCCCAGAGCGTGCAGATATTGCACTCGCAGCAGGCCTGGGCGTGCACTGACAGTGTTTCGCTGACTTCACCGGTGGTGAGCAGCGAGCGCATCACCAGATGGGGCTGAATCGGGTAACCCAGCAGGTAACGCGGGCACATTTCGGTACACAGGGTGCATTGGTCACAGCCAGATTTGCCAATGCGCCGGTACTGGGATTCGGTTTCGGAGCGCCGCTTCACCAGATTGCTGTCCCGCGGCAGTACCAGCAGACCACTGCTGACCGCCGAGATGGACGCCTCTTTATCGGTGACCACCTCACCCATCATGGCGCCGCCGTCGATCACCACCGGGTCGCTGCAGGTTATGGCGCCCGCCAGGTTTATCACATCGGCAAAGCGCATACCGATTGGCAACCAGGCGGTGAATGGATGTTCTACCTCGCCGTGCACTGTCACCATGGTGTGAGTGACCGGCTGGCCTTGCGCCGCGCGGGCGATATTCACCAGGGTTTCGACGTTCTGTACCGCCACGCCGATGTCTTTGGGCAGTCCGCCCGCGGGAATGCGATTGCCGGTGATTTCGTACACCAGCTCGTATTCGTCACCCGCCGGATACATATTGACCATTCGCTTCAGCTCCATATTAGCCGGCAGCATCGGTTCGATATGGGATATCGAATCCTGGTGCTTTTCTTTGATGGCTAATACACCGCGGCTAGCACCGGTCTGTTCCATCACCAGAGCCATACCGCGAATCAGGTCTTCAGAGAAGTGCTGGATGATGGTCTGATCTTTGTACAAAAGCGGTTCGCATTCTGCGCCATTGGCGATAACGACATCCGCTCGGGCCATCATTTTCACGTACGCGGGGAATCCGGCGCCGCCGGCACCCACCACTCCCGCGTTGCGAACTTTCTCAACAAGGTCGTTCATTTTTCCCCCAATTCAGACGGTGGCCTGAATACCGGCCCAACCGGCAGTTCATATATCAATGGGGTTTGCCGCAACCGCCAGCACGGCTTCTTCGAATGCCTCACAGGCGGCTTTGCACGCAGCCTGTGAGCCCGTAAGGAGGCCGCCACCGTAGTTGGTCTCTGACGGTGGTGCAAAAAAGTCTACGACGGTAACACCCGCCGCCTTCAACGCGGCGTCCATACCGAACATGGCTTCCAGTGGCGGGGCAATCAGGTACGCCAGCGCCTGCCCTCTGGGGATGTTCGCCTGCTTTGACAGATGACCGCCGGTTGCCGTGACCAGATGGGCAAAGTAGGCGATGCTGCCCTCTTCGTTGGCCGAATAAAAGCAGGCTTCGCGTTCAATGACATCCCTCGCTCGCTGCAGGCCGGCAATCACGTCTGCGGGGCCTGGGCCCGCAATAATGCCGATGACCTCGCCCGACAACAGGCCTGAGGAATGCGCCGCACCGGCGTAAAAGGATTTCGCGTAGACCACGTCTACGTTGGCCGCTTTGGTGGCTTCATCCAGTGCGACGTAGGTTACGTCGTCGCTGTCGGCGGTTATCATGCCGATGCAGCGCTGCTCTTTTTTCAGTTTGAACTGTTTCATCATTCCATCGTCGACCGAGGCGATCACCCGGGTTGCCAGAACCGATGCTCTGATTTCATCACGAATTGCCATGATGGTACTCCTGCTGTTCTTGTTGAAAATTAACGGGTCAGCGCTTCAACTTGAGGCCACTGGCTTTCTGTTCCAGCATTTTGCGCGCAAGGTCCACAATCACCGCCGCTGCCTCAATCGGAGGAGTTCCACCTTCGTGAATATTTGAAATCACCATGCGATCTGACTCCACGGTGTCTTTGGTGGGCTTGTAAACGCAATAGCAACTCAGGCTTTCAGACTGCCCCAGCCCCGGCCTTTCGCCGATCAGCAGCAGATTGGCCTCTGCCTGCAGCAGGTTGCCAATTTCATCCTGAGCTTTTACTCGGCCGTAGCGTAAAAAGAACGGTGTGCCTACGGTGAAGCCGGCGCTTTCAAGGCCTTTCATCAACGGCAGAATGATCTCCTCCAAGTTGCTGGTGACGGCATCGGTACTGAGGCCATCAGAAACCACGACCTGCACCTGGGGCGATTTTTTGCAGCGCTCTTCAATGGTTTTTTTGGCCTCGTCAGACAGCTTGCGGCCAAGATCCGGGCGCCGCAGGTACTCGCTTTTATCAGCAACGCAGGTTTGCACTTCCCACAGGTCATTCTGTTTCAGCCAGTCCGTAGACACTTCTTTCACCACCGTGTCTTTGGAACGGGAGTGGTCCGCCAGAAAGCGTAACAGTGACCGGGTGCGCGGCCTTGGGCCAGCGCGCCCCTGGCACACACGGGCCGCAGTCTGCTTGACCATGTCACTGTTTACTGACGCGTTATGGGCATCTTTAATGCCGTTCCAGTGAATGAACTTGTCCAGGCTGAGGTCTTCAAGGCCCTCGTTTTCGTTGTCTGGCGGCACATTTTCATTTGTCTTTTCAGGCTCGGCAGAACCTTTAGCCGGGGCTGGTTTATAGGCCGGCGGAGCGCTGTTTTGTGATTCGCTTTTCTGCGTGCCATTTTGGCTTTGTTTGGTGCCTTTATCGTTCTGCTGGATACGGGTTATCTGCCCGGCAGGAAGGTCTTGCTCGCCCAGCTCACGCAACACCGAATTGACGATACTCTGAATGGTTTTCTCGTCCATGGCTGTCACCTCAATCAAAGAAGATGGATGGGTCACCCGCGCGGGCGGTTAGTTTGCCGTTTTCCATCAGGCCCATGGTTTCCATCCAGGCTTCGAACTCAGGCGCCGGACGATAGCCCAAGAGCTGGCGGGCGGTCACGACGTCCTGGAAGCTTGTGGTCTGATAATTCAGCATGATGTCGTCTCCCAGAGGAAGTGACATAACGTAATTACAGCCCGCTGCGGCCAGCAGCACCGTCAGGTTTTCATTAGAGTTCTGATCGGTATCGGCGTGGTTGGTGTAACAGGCGTCACAGCCCATCGAGATACCGGTCAGCTTGCCCATGAAGTGATCTTCCAGCCCGGCCCGGGTAATTTGCTGGTGATTGAACAGGTACTCCGGCCCGATAAAACCCACCACGGTGTTGACCAGGTGCGGCTTGTAGCGCCTGGCAAGGCCGTAATTGCGGGCCTCTACGGTTACCTGGTCGGCACCGTGGTGGGCGTTGGCAGACAGCGCTGAGCCCTGCCCGGTTTCAAAGTACATCATGCTGGAGCCAGCCAGCTTGCAGTAGTGTTTGCCCATCTCATAGGCTTCGTCGAGCAGGTCTACCGTCACGCCAAACTCGTTCAGCCCTTTCTCGGTGCCAGACAAGCTCTGAAACAGCAAACCGCAGGGCGCGCCTTTTTCAAGCGCTGCCATTTGGTTAGAAATGTGGGAAAGCACACAGCCCTGGGTAGGAACGTTCCATTTGTCAGTCACTTCTTTGATGGCGCTGAGAATGCGGATGGTGTTTTCCACCGATTCGGTGACCGGGTTCACGCCAATCACCGCGTCACCGCAGCCGTAGCTCAGGCCTTCATAGGTTTGAACGATGATGCTGTCGATGTCATCACGGGTGTCGTTGGGCTGTAGCCGCGACGAGAATCGCCCGGGTATCCCAACGGTGCAGTTTGCCTTGGAGATCACGTAGAGCTTTTTGGCACCCACCATCAGGTCAGCGTTAGAGCAGATTTTGCAGACTGCCGCGACCATTTCCGAGGTAAGCCCCCGGCGCATGCGTTCGTAATCCTCGCGCGTGGGCAGATCAGAGAGTATGTATTCCCGCAGTTCACTGACGGTCCAGTTTTTCATCTCATGGTAAATGGTGGTGTTGATCCCGTCCTGAATCACCCGGGTTACCGCGTCTTCTTCATAGGGAACAATCGGGTTCTCACGCAGGGTCTGCAGAGTCATTTCACTCAGTACCTGCTTGGCCGCCACCCGCTGTTGGGCGCTTTCGGCCGCCACGCCGGCCAATACATCGCCGGAGCGCAGCTCGTTGGCCTTCGCCAGCACGTCTTTCACGTCGCGGAACTGGTATACCTTGCCAAACAGTGTTGTTTTTAAATTCATGGAAAATCTCCCCTCTATGCAGGAAATGCCAGCGATTTGATGGTTAATGGCACAACTTCGCCGCCAAAAAAGCTCTCACCAATGTCAAGATAATCACCGGCAACAGCACGCACCTCGTCAATCACCAGAAGCCTTTGCGGGTCTACCAATGGTTGCAGTTCCATCCCCAGAACCTTGCCCAGATCGTTTTCTGTAACGATGATGGCGGCGGCCTGGTTGTTGCCATATTCTTTATAAAATTGCGCTATTTCCTTTGCGGTGTGATGCACCGCGCGGTACTTCATGGGCATGTCCTTGCCCAGTGCGATGGCGTATTGGTCTTCGCGCAAGCGCAGGTCCATACGCTTTGCGGCTTCGATGATCTGCTGGCAAACCGCCGGCTGGTCATTCGCCTGCCAGTCAATCTGCGGCTCTACCACCGGTATATTGCGGATGGGCAGCGCATCTACATTGAGCCAGATCGAACTGCCAGACAGCGACATGGAGTAAGCCCCGGCGCCAATAACCGTAGCCTGCTGGGTTTGCTGGGGCTGCTTGACGTTCATGGTGGCCAGCACTGGATTTTTTAGCAAAGCTTCGGCCAGCAAGATGCCTATGTCTTGCCACTGGAACGGGTCCATTTCTTCGGTGCGCAGGCGGTAATAGCTGGTACCCACGCCGCCACTGATGAACACCGCGTCGAAGTTGTCACTGTGCTTCAGCTCCGGTGTCATCATTAGCGCATCGCCTAATTCGGAGCGTTTACCAACAATCACGTCCACAACCAGCTGCGCCATGCAGTTCGCCACCTTTTTCAGGTGGTCAACGCTGAACGCATTTTCCGCCAGGTTTTGCCCGAACAGACTTCCCACAACCTGGCGTGCGGGTTCGCGGATTTTCGTGACCGCGCCGCTGCGGTCTGTTTTGATCAGGTTGCCGCCGATATTCAAGCACGCCGTGCTTTCCACCTGGCCACTGTTGAACACCGCGTAGTTACTGGTACCGCCGCCGATGTCGATGTTCAGCACGCGGGCGTGATTGCGCTTTGAGTAATCGCCGGCGCCGCTGCCGCGGCCGGCGATCACCGACTCTAAATTAGGGCCGGCAGTGGCCACCACAAAATCACCCAGGCGTTCGGCCAGATTCATCACCGTGTCTTTGGCATTTTTTACCTTGGAGGTTTCACCGGTGATGATGATGGCTCCGGTTTCGATATCGTCCAGCGAGACACCGGCCGCCGCAAACTGCTCGTCGATAAACCGCTGCAGCATGGCCGTATCCACCGTGCCGTCTTCCTGCAATGGCGTAGCGCTCACCAGACTCTGGAAAAATATTTCCCGTTCCACGAATTCGTAACGGGGCACTTGAGTAACGGGCGCCCGGTTGACCATGGTCAGGCGGGAAAAAATCACCTGAGTTGTGGTGGTGCCGATATCAATACCGACGCTGTGCACGGTTTTTCTGTTCACGATTTCGCTTCCGTTTCCCCAGAGGTAGACAAGCCCGCGTCCGGCTTACGGTTTTTTTCGATAGATGCAATCATCCGGTCGGCCAGCAGCATGGCAAACAGCACCGCCGTGATACCGCCCACCAGCTTGCCGATAATCACGGCCATGATCATGTCCGGCTTATTGGCGGCGGTGAAACCCAGGTGATCGCCAAAGGTAAAAGCCGCGCTGACGGCGAAGGCCGAGCACAGGATTTTGCCGCGACTGTCCATGTCTTTCATTACCTGGAACATCGGGATGTTGTTGGCCAGAGTGGCAATCAGGCCGGTTGCCGCCGTTGTATTTATATTCAGCACGCCGCCCATTTTCAGCAGTGGCTTTTCAAACCAACGGGTCAGCAACAGCACCATGGGGTAAGCGCCCAACAGTATGATGGCGATGGAGCCAATCACTTCGATAGCACGCATATCCACACCGGGCTCGTCCCCTGGCACCATGAAAATCGGATCCATACCCGGAATGAGGGTAATGCCCAAGGTGTGTTTCAGTACCGCAGCGGCCAGGCCAATGGTGATGAACGCCACCAGAAATTTTGCAAATATTGCGAAGCCGCGAATCATCCGTTCAGGCATGAACCACAGGCCTGCGGCAATCAGCCCCGACACAATAATGACCGGGATCAGGTTCATGAAAATCAGCGGCAGGTTGAAGACGATAGCTTCATTGGTGCCGGGTATCATCACCGTTGATGCCATAGCCGCCAGCCCGCCCGCGATACAGCCGATAGGAATGGTCACGATGCCGGCAAGAACGCCAGACGCCAGGTAAGGGCGGTCTTGCTCTTTGATGATGCCGACGGCAACGGGGATAGTGAACACAATGGTGGGGCCCATCATAGCGCCCAGAATCAGGCCGGCATACATCCAGGCGCCGTAGTTAATGCTGCCGTCTACCGCGGTGGCCATTTCCTTGGCCAGGAAGTAACCGCCCATGTCGTTGGCCAGCAGCGTAGTGGCGAACATGGCGGGGTCCGCGCCTAAAAAGGTGTAAACCGGCACCACAATAGGCGACAGAATTTTCGCCAGCACAGGCGCCATGGCAATAATGCCCACCATCGCCAGTGCCAGCGCACCCATAGCCTGAAAGCCTTCTTCGAACTGGCTACCCGCGCCTGAAATCGATTTTCCTACTTTACCCAGGCCCAACTTGCCAAGAACCAACGGCGAACCACCAAACTGCATGAATACCCGGTCCAAAGCGCCGATGACCATAAACGTCATCATAATGTACAGAATTATCTGATTTAACATTTCCATAATCGGTCACCTTCCTTGTAGAAATGGTCAAAATCACACGACCGCTTCAGGTACTGCACGCTTCCTCAAGCAGTTGAACAATATCTGCTTCGGTTACATCTCTTGGGTTGTCTTTGATACACACATCTGCCAACGCCTCGGCGGCTATGGACGAAAATTCGGCAGGGCTAATACCGCTGGCGGCGAGGTTGCCCGGCAATCCGATGTCCGCTAACAGTTGACTGACCGCTGCGATAGAGGCCATGCACTGTTCGCGCTGGGTCATACCGCTGTGGGTAACTCCCAACATATGGGCGATAGCCGCGTATTCACGCTGGCACACCAAGGCGTTGAACCTCATCACGTAGGGCAGCAGGATTCCGTTGGCGATGCCGTGGGCGATTTGATAACGGGCACCAATCTGGTGAGATATGGCGTGTACAAGACCAAGGCCGGAATTGCTGAACGCCAGTCCGGCTTTGTAAGCGGCTGTTGCCATGGTCAGCCGCGCTGCCATATCACGGCCGTTACCGACCACAATGGGCAGAGCTTCAGCGATGCTCTGGATCGCACATATTGCGAGCGCTTTGGCGAGCGGATGTGAGCTGCGAGCGGCGTAGGCTTCAATGGCGTGGGTCAGCGCATCGATGCCGATGGCAGCGGTTACCCGCGGCGGTAAATTCAGCATGAGCGCCGGATCTACAATTGACAGGTTTGGCATCAGGTCCAGATGTTTGATCACGTATTTGTGCTGTCGATCTGCGCGCATAATCACGCTGATGTCGGTCACTTCCGAGCCTGTGCCAGCAGTGGTTGGAACGGCGCCCAGACCAATACTGCGGCTACCGCTAAACCCTGGCGCAGCCATTGTGTGCAAGGTGGCGCCAGTACTGCCCGCCAGGGCAATCGCCTTGGCGGCATCCAGAGCCGAGCCACCACCGAAACCCAGAACAAAATCTGCGCGCTCACTGATCAGCAACTCAATGGCCCTGGCAACCACGGCTTCGTCGGGCTCGCGCTCAATGCCCGGGAAAATAATGCTCGATATACCGGCGCGTTCAAGACTGCGCTGCATGGATTGCGTCAGTCCTTTTTCGTACACCACCCGATCTGCCACCACCAGCACGCGGGTTACACCCAGGTGCGTAAGCAAGGCGCCAATTTTGAGGATGGCGCCCTCGCCCATCAATGTTTGCCGCGGTGCGTTGAAGCTGAACAGGCCTTGCGGAGCCAGTTCATCCAACGTGCAGGTAACGATCTGCTCAATCGCTTTAGTGCCAAGAGGCGGGTCCAGGTGCGAGTCGAGTGGGTTCATATCATCCGACCTTCTGTCGCTGCGCTTGGCGCTGTGTCTGGCGCTGTTGATGAACAGGAGCCTGAACCGCCTCGGAATAAGTCGCAATCGCCAACGGGGTTAAATACAACGGGTGTTCCGGCAGGATCACATCGATGCCAGGGAACTCTGCGGCGAACACGTCGAGGAAGCCAGGTAAGGCGCAAGAGCCGCCGGTCAGGTAAATAGCAGGAACCTTATGGCCGGCAATGTGGCTGCGAACGATATCTGCCATTTTTGCGATCACCGGAGCCACCAGCCCGCACAGCGCCTGATCGCGGCTTGCGCGTTTCATCTCTTCGGCTTCTTCATAAGGCAAACCAAAATGCCCGGCAATGACCAGGCTGATGTGACGGCCGCCGGTGGCGTCGTCCATAGATCGCACAACCTCTCCGTTTTCGATAATCGCCGTGCCGGTTGTGCCGCCACCAATATCCACCACCGCTGCGTGCTGCAGCTGTAACAATTTTGCAACGCTGCTGGGTTCGTCTATCACGCCAGCGACTTCTAGCCCGGCGGCTTCAATCACATTGGTGGATATGCGGGAATCGGTGCCTGGTGGAAACGAGGTAGTCACCTGCTCAATGCGTATGCCGAGCTTTTCGCTGGCGCGTCGAACCTGTTCTCGCACAATCTGGCTGGCACCGAAGAAGTCCACCACAATGCCATCGCGGACCACATTGGCCCACTCCATATAGCCCGCCAGCGGCTTGCCTGCCGCATCTACAACAATGGTCTGGATGTCTGCGGTACCCAGATCCACGCCCACGCGAAACTGGCCTTGAAAAGGGCTTGGGTTATCGTTGTTGATCAGGCCAGCGGTTTTGCGCAGCAAGCGATTGACCTCCGCCATTGTTGTACTCATACCGATCTCCTTCTAACAATTCGTGCCACACCCCTGTTTCAAACAATCCGGAACGAATCCACCAGCGTGCAGCGTCGTTTACGCACAAACGTACTGGCGTTGGTGACGCCTTCTCCGGTGGGGGTCGAAATGGTCATGGAGGTCCAGCCCTCACCGCCAGCACCCAGTCCCGCCAGGCAAGGTCCGTTTTTAACAAACAGGCTGCAGTTGATTTCCACAGCCATGCGCGACAGGTTGTCGATGTTGCGCGAATGCATGGCGGCGGTATGGCGATTGCCTGCTTCCAATTCAACCGCCCAGTCAATGGCCTGGTCGGCGTCACGGGCGCGAATCAGCGAAATAACCGGCAGCATCAGCTCGGTGGTCGCAAAGGGGTGATCGCGGTTGGTTTCCACCACCAGCAGCCGGGTGCCCTGGGGCACGCTAAAACCGGCGGCAGCGGCAATTTTTTCGGCATCACGGCCCACCCACTCAGACTTGGTGCGTGGGTTTGGGCCGGGGTAATCCGCCAGCACAAGGCGCGCAACCGCGTCGGCCTGTTGTTGATTGATCTCGACCGCACCGTGCTGGCACATGGCTTTTTTTAGTGCGTCAGCGATGGACTCGACTGCAATGATTTCTTTTTCATCAACACAGATAATGTTGTTGTCGAAGGACGCGCCCTGGACGATGCTGATGGCTGCGCGTTCAATATTGGCGGTTTCGTCGACCACCACCGGCGGATTGCCCGGCCCGGCGGCAATCAGGCGTTTATCAGTGACTTTGCGAGCAGCGTTGACCACAGCCTCGCCGCCAGTAATGGTTAGCAGGTGAATACCCGGGAAGCTGAACAGCCGGGTGGCGGCGTCGATGCTTGGGTTTTCCAGGCAGGTCACCAGGTTGGGTGGCCCACCCGCGCTTTCCGAGGCGCGGTTGATCAGTTGAATGGCACGCTGGGACACCGCCTTGGCGGCCGGGTGTGGCGAAAACACTACGGAATTGCCCGCCGCAATCATGCTGATGGCGTTGTTCAGAATAGTGGCGGAAGGGTTGGTGGACGGCGTGACCGATGCAATCACACCCCAAGGCGCGTTTTCAATCAGTGATAAACCGTGATCACCGGTGATCACGGTGGGCACGATGGCTTCAACGCCCGGTGTTTTTTCAAGCACCAGTTTGTGTTTGCGTATTTTGTCTTCAACCCGGCCAAAGCCGGTTTCTTGCACCGCAAGTTCCGACAACTCCTGAACGTGTTTGGAGCCGCTATGGCGAATAGCAGAAATGATGGCTTGCCGCTGCGCCATTGACCGTATTTTTTTATGGGCGCTCTGAGCCGCTGCGACGGCATCATCAAGGGTTTTGAAGACACCGTAGCGCTCACCATCGTGCTGGGGCGAATGCAGTTGCTCGATCACCCTGCGTACAATCGTCTCAATCTGCTGTGGGTCCATTTGCATCTTTGGTCTCCCGCGGTCGGCCGGTGAATCCGTGACCGTTTCCTAAAACGCTTTATTTAATAGTTGCGCTGATATTTCTGAAACCAGGTGCTAGTGCCGCCGGTTACCTCGTCAACGATGCCCACCACGCTAAGGTCAACGGGTGCGTGGCCACTGCTGTCGATAGACATGCGAGCGGAGCTGCCGCCAACCACCAGCACCCATTCACCTTCACCGGCGCCCAGCCTGTCGGCCGCCACTGACACAGAGCTTTCTTCCTCGCCGTTCTGGTCAATGAATTTGATCAGCGCCAGTTTGTCCATGCCCAACCCTTCGCTGCGGACTGTTGCCACAACCTGGCCAATTACCTTTGCTAGTCTCATGGGATACCTTCCCGGTCAAATGGCTCTAGCCCGTTATTTTTTTGCCTTGCCCGGTTTTATCCCCGTTGCCCGCCGATCTTGGCGAAATCGGAAAAATCGCTTCAAGATCGGAATGGGGTCGCGGAATCACGTGAACCGCAATCAGCTCGCCAAGGCGTTGCGCTGCGGCCGCGCCGGCGTCTGTTGCAGCTTTACAGGCTGCTACATCACCGCGGACCAAAGCGATGACGTACCCGGCGCCAATCTGCTCAAAACCCACCAGCTCTACCCTGGCGGCCTTTACCATGGCATCGGATGCCTCTATCAGCGCCGTCAAACCTCTGGTTTCGATAATACCCAGTGCTTCCATCATTCTCGTATCCTCGCGCTTTGTGGCTTGTACTGTGGTCTGCTTCAGGAGTGCATTCATCTGCATACACCTATTTCGGGGTGGGCCAACCGCCTATAACAGAGGCTGACCGGTCGGTGTGATCGGGAAAATGGCTTCCAGATCGCCGTGCGGACGCGGAATGACGTGCACGGCCACCAGTTCGCCCAACCTTTGTGCCGCAGCTGCACCAGCGTCGGTTGCGGCTTTGCAGGCGGCTACGTCGCCACGCACCATCGCGCTCACATACCCGGCGCCAATCTGCTTGTAGCCAACCAGCTGCACGCGAGCTGCTTTGACCATGGCATCTGACGCTTCGATTAATGCGGTCAGGCCTTTTGTTTCGATAATGCCAAGTGCTTCATTCATGAGTAGTACTCCTCGGTGTGTCTCTGCGTTTTTTAGAACGCTGTGTTAAAACGCCTTGTTAGCCAGGCACGATGCCAGCGTCGCAACGTCAACAATATCGTCAGCGCTGCAGCCCCGTGACAGGTCGTGCATTGGTTTTGCCAATCCTTCCAGCATGGGCCCCAGCGCCATGTAGTTGCACAGGCGCTGGGTAATCTTGTAAGCAATATTTCCAGCGTCCAGCGACGGGAAAATCAACACGTTCGAATTACCCTTTAACGGGCTTTGCGGCGCCTTTTTTTCGGCAACCGTCGGCACCACGGCGGCATCGAACTGCAGCTCTCCGTCAACGATCAACGATGGCTCCCGGCTCTTAACCAGATCAAATGCGGCACGAACACGCTGGGCTGCCGGGTGCTGCGAGCTGCCTTTTGTGGAAAATGACAGCAGCGCTACCCTGGCCTGTTCGCCGGTCAGCTTTTCAAAACTGCGAGCAGAATCGATGGCAATATCAGCCAGCTGTTCCACCGTGGGTTCGGGTATCACGCCGGCGTCTGCGAACAGTTTGAAATCGGTGTTGTCTGCCGACGACATCAGAAAAAACGAGGACACTGTTTTGTTGCCAGCCGCCACGCCGATCACCTTGATGGCAGCACGAACAACGTCACCGCTGGTGGACAGGTTGCCGGCGATGCAGATATCGGCATGCTGCTGTTGGACCATCATGGCGCCAAAGTACAGCGGATCAGCCATCTGCTTCTGCGCCTGCTGGCGGTCAACGGTTTTATTCTGATCGGCATAGGCGCTGACAAACGCATCGATCAGCGGCGAGTTCTGGGGATCCGCTATGGCCAGGCAAGGCAAGGCCACGCCGGCGCGATGGGCGTAATCCCGCAAATCAAAAGGGTTGCCCAGCAGTATGGGCTTTGCCAGGCCGCGCCTTTGCAGCTCATTGGCGGCATGCAGAACACGCACATCGCGCGCATCCGGAAAAACGATTCGCAGAGGCTTGGCCAGGCAGTCTTTGCGACACTGCTCCATCAGGCGGATCATCGCGCAGGCCTCAGCTCTGGCAGCGAACCGGTCGACTCAACCACCAGGGTCATCAGCATCAACACATAAAGTGCGCTGCTGAGGCGGTTCAGGCCCTGAACCAGGTCTGGCCGTGTCAGGCCAAAGGTTTGCGACTGAAACGTCCGGCAAGCTTCCAGCTCGGCTTCCCGGCTGAGGGCTCTGAGCACGTTCAGCAAAGACACATTGGCCCCGTGTTTCAGCTCCGGAACAATATGATCGTGCCCCAGATATTTTAGCGGCTGGTGCGAAATGCGATGAATGGTGTCGTCGTCCAGCTCCGCCATACTGATTTCGGTCAGCTCGTCGCCGGTCACTTCGCAGCGCAACAGATTGCCCATGAACGAGCGCAAGTCGGCCAGGGCGTGAGACAGCATCGGGTATTTTTTAAAACCGGGTGCAAACTGGGTTTGTACCCAGACCGTTTGCGAAATGAGCGTATCCAGCTTGCCGCGCAGGGCAATTCGCGGATGGGTTTTTGGCACCAGCTGCTCGTTATCCAGCAGTGTCAGTAATTCGGTTTTGTGTTCAACAGCGCTGTGGCACAGCGAACATTGGTTGCCCGGGTGTTGGTTGGCACTGGTCAGGGGGTGCACGGAAGCTTTCTGAGCAGCTCCCTGTTCCGCGCTGTCTGGAAGAAAAACACGGCCATCGTCGCTCACGTATTTGATGCGGATTTTACGCTCTGCCAACAGCTGGCTGGCCGACGGTGTTAGCCGGGAGCCTTGGGGCAGATGTACTTCGCTGCCGTGAGCCAGGCCGAAATCGGCTCTTAAAGCGGTTTCTGTAATCCAGGATGGCATCGTTACAACCCCTTCTATTGAGCTGACCAGTCCGCCGGATAGGTCACATAGACAAAGCGCACTTTGCCCGGCGATCCAAACTCGATCGCTGAACCTTTGGGAATGAAAAACACGTCTCCGGGCTTGCCCTTGTATACCTGGTCGCCGCTGGTGATGTGCAGTTCACCCTCAAGCACGACGTTTATCTCGTCGTAGGTCAGGGTCCAGGGAAAGCTGCAGTTCTCCCATTGCATGTAGCCGGCGGCCATGGAGCTTTTGTCCGCTGCGCCGATTACGTCGGTCACACCGATGGGTTTGCCTCCTGCGCCATCGAAGCGGCCGAGCTTGACCGAGTTACCCCTGACCAGAACCACCCCATTGGGGGCTCGCTCACATTCGCACGATGGACCTTCTGAATCCTGCTGGCGAAGTTCTTTCAAGGCCTTTTCGATGAGCTGGTCCAGCAACCCAGAGTTCTGGTGCCCGGCGGGCAGCTTTGCTTTGACCGCTTGTTTTATCGCGTGCAGGCTATCGACATTGACCGCCGCGTTTTGCTTTTTGAGCGGCAGCTGGCCAGCGGGTATATCGACAATTTTAAGCCCGAGTTTTTTGGCAACATCCCGGGCTTCCGGAGTAATAATGGTTTGCTGAGGCGAAAACTCCACCGACGTTTGTCCGTTGCGGTGAAGTTCTTTGATAGTCTCAGCTGTTAGCAGGGATTTCATGATGTGGCCCCCGAGTTTGATTCTGGTTGTTGCAGACTGATCAGGAAGGATCGCAGCGCATCAACGCCGTCCCCCGTTACCGTTGAGGTCAAAAAATACGGCGGTGAAATGTTGTGTTCGGTAAGCACACGGCAGGCCCTTTCAGGGTCCGCGTCTGGCAGATCGGTTTTACTGACCACGCCAACAACCCGCTTTTTGGGATACACGTGCAGCAGGCCAGGCGGCAAAGAGAAGGCTTTGCTGTTGGCGGGCTGCAAATAAACAATGGTGCTGATATCAACAATGGTAGACAACAGAGCGCCATAATAAGCGGGGCGATTGACGAACTCCCCTGGTGTATCCACTACATGACTTGCGTGGAACACAACGGCCTGGGTTTTCAGTACTTTTTCATCCAATTCCAGCAACGCCAGGGTCAGCGCGGTTTTGCCGCAACCCACATCACCCACCAGCACAAAGTCCGTAAGATCCGGATGCAGGCGCTCCTTGCTTACGTCCTTGTTGCTTGACATACCCTGTACCCCAGTGACGAATGCAGCGTGGAGAGAATAGCGTTGAGTGCCTCTTCTACCGAACCAATGCTGCCTGTCAGCACGAGAGCACCTGAAAACCGATCGAGAAAACCAATTTCGACCGCTGCAAATTTGGTGGCGATGTCGCCAGCGATTATGGCGGTTTCACCCGGCGTTAGAGTCAGTATGCCAATCGCATCAGCATGCTCAACGCCCACCTTGGTGCACAAATCTTCAGTGGGGTTTGCCAACAAGTGTGCGAGCGTAACCTGCTTACCCGGAACGTATTCCTGAATAATGCGCTCAATGCCGGCTGACTTGTCAGGGCTGATGGCAGACACCATTGAATGCTCCATGGGACTGGCGATGGGCGCCGCTGACACAATCAGGCAGAAACCCTTGATGTGCTTAGAGCATAGGGCAGCATTGGTTACTTTTCCGACCATTCGTGGCTAACGTTGACGCTGGTCAAAAAATAGACATTTTAGAGATTGGGTACAACAGGGGTTTTGAAGACAAAAAGCGAGGCGAATTAGAGAGATAACAAAAAGAAAAAAAAGAAAAAAAAAGATAAAAAAAAGGTCTGCTTTTCAGCAGACCTTGAGTAATGGTGGGTCGTGATGGATTCGAACCATCGACCAATTGGTTAAAAGCCAACTGCTCTACCAACTGAGCTAACGACCCTAAATTGCTCACTGAATAACAAACAGCCTGTTGGTCGGCGTGCTTGCGCGTTGAAACTGCTTTAAACCACCGCAGCACTGCAACACTTCAGTGCTTACCGCCGGAGCTCTGTGCTAACACTTTGTGCCACCACACTGTGTTAACAAGACCCTGACGGGTGTTTGGTGGGTCGTGATGGATTCGAACCATCGACCAATTGGTTAAAAGCCAACTGCTCTACCAACTGAGCTAACGACCCCGAGCGAGGCGCACATATTAATGATTTTTCAGGCGTGATCAACCCTTTGCGCCCGTTTTTTTCATTTTTTCCAAACGCCGGCCTTCAACTGCCGCTACTTTGGCCGTCAAGATAGCTCTGAGCCAGCTTCGCCGCGCTGCTGTCCGGGTAGTTTTTTACCACGGTTTGCATTCGCCGGCCAGCCTCTTCCTTTTCGCCCAGCCGGTCCAGAGTAATCCCCAGTTTATAGGTTGAATCCGCTGCCTTGCGGTGGTCGGCAAAACGCGTAGCGACAATGCTGAAGGCCTGCTTGGCCTGCTCAAGCTGAGGTTTCACCAGATAGACTTCACCGAGCCAGTAATAGGCATTCACGGTTAGGTCACCTTCGGGATAGGTGTCCAGAAACTCATAAATCTGGGTGATCGCCTGGTCGTATTTTTTCTGGTTACGAATCAGGTCAACAATACTGTTGTAGGCTTTGCTTTCTTCAGCGGAAGGCTGACGATAGTCTTTTGCTTGCACGGCGGCAGGTGCAGGCGTTGCGGGTGCGGCACTGGCGGCCGCCTGAGCCTGCTGCTGCGCCGCAGTAAGCTTCAGAATACGCTGATCCAGATCAATGTAGCGATCGCGGCTCTGCTGCTCCAGGCGTTCTAGCAGATGGCGTTGCTCTTCTACCTCACCCTGCAGGCGCCGTAAATCGCCCTGCAACTGCTGCAGCATGTAAAACAGCTCTGCGCTCGCTTGATTATTGCCGGCCTGGCGGCTGGCCTCAGACGCATTATTCTGGAATGCCGGTGTCGACGACTGTGCCAGCACCGCTCCTGCCTGCGTTACCGCAAACAGGAGGGTGGCAGCCGCCATGAGCTTTATAGTCATGGGCGTACCTGATGAAGGCTAAAAGTTCCTCGTCGTGTTAACAGCGAGTGTTAACAACGAGGTTTAACGGAAAAGCAGCTCTACCCGACGGTTCTGGGAACGGGCGCTGTCGCTCATGCCCTGTACCGCTGGCTTTTCTTCACCATAGCTGATGGTTTCAAGCTGGCCACGTGAAGCGCCATTTACGATCAAGAAGCGCTGCACTGCGTTAGCACGGCGCTCGCCCAGGGCCAGGTTGTATTCTTTGGTGCCACGATCGTCCGCATGGCCTTCCAGGCGGGCGTTCATTGACGGGTTAGCAGACAGGTAGCGCGCATGGGAAACCAGTGCGTCACGGGATTCTGAGTTGATTTCAGCGGTGTCGAAATCAAAGTAAAACACGGTAACGTCGCGCAGCGCCATCTGTTGCGACTGCTGCTGTTCAGCCATGCGCTCTTCTTCGCTCAGCTGTGAAGACGATACACCGTCACGGCTGCCGTCGCTGAACACGGTGGAGCCACCCTGCTGGTCTACTGCTGACACATCGGAACCGTAATCGGCGTCTTCCATCGGGTCGCCGGTAGAGCTACAACCGGCAATCAGGCCAACCGAGAACAGCATGGCAATAGCTTTGGACTGAACTGAAAACATCATGAGCATTTCCTCGTCGTCAATGGACTAAAATATAGTCATCAATAGGTTAAAGACTTGTCGTTAATGGGTTAAAACACGGTCATTAATCATTCAAAAACTGCGTTTACTTCCTAACTCACCGGTCGGCCTTTTTTGGCCAGCCAGTTACCGAGTCAGCGGGCCCCACGCCGGCTCACGGACATCGCCTTCGGTAGCAGGCAAGCTATAAGCTGCACCGCCATCCGCCGAGATAACCGTCAGCACGCTGGCACCACCCTGACGGGTAGCGTAGATCAGCATGCGTCCGTTGGGGGAGACACTGGGTGATTCATCGGATTCGGTGCGGGTAAGCACTGTCTCTTCCCCGCTTTCAAGGTTGGTGCGCGCAATATGAAACCCGCTACTGCGCTGGTGCACGTAATACACAAACTCGCCCTTATGGTCAGGCCTGGGGCGCGCGTTGTAGCGGCTACCGAAGGTCATCCTGCGCGGCTCGCCCTTACCTTTCTGGCGGTAGATCTGCGGGCCACCAGAGCGGTCAGAGGTAAAGAAAATTTCGTCTCCGCCGGCACCGTAGCTGGCTTCGGTTTCGATAGCCCAATGGTCGGTGAGCTTGGTCAGATCACGGCTGGCCAGATCCATCCGGTAAATGTCAGCATTGCCGCCTTTAGACAATGTCATCAATAAGGATTTACCGTCAGGAGACCAGGCCGGGGCCGAGTTCAAGCCACGAAAGTCGGCGATTTTTGTGCGTTTTCCACTGGCCAGTTCGTGCACGTAAATCGCCGGCTTGCCGGTTTCAAACGACACATACGCCAGACTACCACCATCCGGCGACCAGGCCGGCGACAAAATCGGTTCAGGGCTTTCAAGGCGCACTCGCGAACGTTTGCCATCAATGTCGCTGACCTGCAGGCGATAGCGAACTTTATCGCCAACGTTTTCCCGGGTTATGTACGCCAGTTGCGTTGAAAAAGCACCTGGCTCGCCGGTAATGGCTTCATAAACCCGGTCACTGACGTGATGGGCCAGGGTGCGCAGGTCGCCCAAAGGCGCTCCCGCGCTCTCGCCCAAAATGCGCTCCTCGCGGTTCACATCAAACAACTCATAGCGGGCCTCAAGACGATCACCCTGACGGGTCAACTGGCCGACCAGTACATAACGCTGGCCCAGCAGTCGCCAGTCGCGGAAGTGCACTTCGGAACGCTGCGACGGCAGGCTGAGCATTTTTTCCGCTGATAGAGTGCGAAACTCGCTGCTCATGGTCAGATCCGACTGCACAATGTCGGCCAGGGTATCGCCCGGCGGGATAGCGCCACTTTCGGCAAACGGCACCACGGCGATGGGCAGCGCCGAACCAGCACCTTCGGTGATGCGGATCAGCAGCTCGGCGCGCAGCGGCAAGCTGGTCGCCAGCAGCAAAACCAGTGTCAGCGCCGCGCGAACGGTGCGATTTTTCAGGGCTGTTAACGACGTCATGTTCAGAGCCTGTGTCATAGTGTTACTCGTATTCTAGCGCAACCGACTGGGGTTGAACTCGATGGTAAACTGGCGAAAATAGCTGTCAAACGTGTCCCGGTCGGGAGGCACAGAGTAGCGGCTCAATGAACGCACCGCACTCAGTGCCGAATTATCAAACGCCGTATTACCGCTACCACGCACCAGCGTTACGTTCACCAACTCACCGGTTGGCAGCAGGGAAATCTGTAATCGTGCTGTCATCTGTTCGGTGGCTGACGACGGCGGATACCAGGCCCGGCTCAAGCTTTCGCGAATCAAAGCCTGGTACTTTTCTGCATCGGTCAGCATTTGCGCTTCACGCGCTCTGGCTGCCGCAGCTTGTTGTGATTGTCGCGCCTGATCGGCTTCTGCGTCTGTCGCCTGTTGCGCCAGCGCTTTCAAATTCTGCTCACGCAGCCTGCGCTCTGCCTCCTGGCGTTTACGCTCGGCTTCCAAGCGTTCCTGCTCGGCCTTTTCCTTCGCTTGCTGTTCGCGCTTCTGGCGTTCTGCTTCTGCCTTTTTGCGCTGTTCTTCCAGCTGCTTCTGCTCTTCGACTTTGCGCTCTGCTTCCTGGCGCTGGCGCTCGGCCTGCTGTTCCGCTTTTTGCCTGGCCTGCTCTTTAGCTTCAGCGTCGGCTTTTAGTTTTGCAGCCTCTGTGACCTGCGCCTGCTTTTGTTTTTCAGCCTGTGCGCGGGCTTTTTCCTGGGTCTGTTCCTCGCGCTTCTGTTCCGCCTGCTGTTGCACGCGGGCGTCCGCTTCCTGTTTTTTCTTTTGTTCTTCGGCTTTGCGTTGCTGTTCCGCCTTACGCTGCTGCTCAAGCAATTTGCGATCTTCTACCAGGCGCTGTTCGGCTTCGTCAGGCTGGTCCACCTCGGTTACTGCCGGCGCCGGCCGCGGTTCAGGGCCTATCAGCCTGGCAGAAATGCTGCGCGGTGGTGGTTCGTAGTTAGAGCTGCTCCAGCTCCAACCGCTAATGGCTATCACCAAAATCAATAGGTGCAAGCCAACGGAAACCGCCACGGGCGATTTCCAGGCTGGCGTTCCAGCATTGTTCTGCTCGCGCTCCCGTCCACTCACCGTAAACCCGCCTGCACTGCTGTCATGGCTTGTCCAGGGGCGCTTCGGTAATCAGCCCGATATTGGCTGCGCCCGCCATTTGCAGCGCCGACATCAAGCGTACCACTGTGCCATAACGTACCTGCTCGTCGCCGCGCACCAATACTTCGCTGTTGCTGCGCTGGGACAAAATCTTGGCGACTTCTGCCTGCAACTCTTCCAGCGCCATCGGGTCACTGCCGCGATCACCCACTTCCACGTAATAGGCGCCATTGCTGTCTACCGACACGATGATCGCTTCTACGTTTTTCTCGGCCTGGATCGGGTCGGAACTGGTTTGCGGCAAGTCTACCTTCACGCCTTGGGTCAGCATGGGCGCGGTTACCATAAAGATGATCAACAGCACCAACATCACGTCGATGTAGGGCACCACGTTGATTTCAGACATTGGTTTGCGCCGGCTTTCCGGCATCATCCCCATACCTTTCATAAGGTTACACCCTTGCCTTCAGCGAATTGAGATTCACGATGCTGCTCGGTCGCCGCTGTGAACCCGGCGGTGCAATATGCTGGAGAACTCTTCAGCAAAGGTTTCATAGTTTTTCAGCAGAGCGTCGGAGCGCGCGGCAAAGCGGTTATAGGCGATAACCGCTGGAATGGCGGCGAACAAGCCCATGGCGGTGGCGATCAAGGCCTCGGAAATACCGGGGGCCACTGTAGCCAGCGTTGCCTGCTGCACCTGTGCCAGCCCGCGAAAGGAGTTCATAATGCCCCATACGGTTCCAAACAGGCCGATGTAAGGACTGGTAGAACCTACCGTAGCCAGAAATGGCAAGCTGGCTTCCAGCCGTTCCTGCTCACGGGAAAAGGCCACTCTCATGGCGCGCTGGGCGCCGTCCATTACCGCGTCAGCGTCATGGCTTTGCTGGCGCAGGCGGGAGAACTCGCGGAAGCCAGCGCGAAAAATGGATTCCATCCCGGAAAAGGGCGTGGGTTCGGCGGCCACTTCACGGTAAAGCTGGCCCAGGTCCATGCCTGACCAGAACCGCTCTTCAAACGCCAGCCGTGACTGTTGGGCTTTGCGAAATACCTGAAAGCGTTGCAGGATCAGCGCCCAGGACGCGACCGACGCCAACAGTAATAACAGCATCACCAACTGCACCAGCACACCGGCGTTGGAAATCAGATACCAGACCGACATTTCAGATTCCACCTTCTACTCCCGGTTATTTTGATGATTCTTCAGAGAATTCTTTAATCCATTTTTTGGACAGTATTTCAAACAACGTATTAAACAAATCTTCAAACGTTTCTAAAGCGGCTGTGCGCTCTGCGGCTACTTGCTCTGCTGTACCTGCTGCTCAAGCAGGCTGGTCATATTAGCGGGTAAACGCTGGGGTCGGCCAGTATCCATGGTGACACAAGCGACCGTAACGCTGGCCTCGCACAACAGCTTCTGATCGCACTGGCGCACGACTTGTTCGCGAAACTTCATCCATACCCTACCAAAAGCAATTGGTACAGCGCGAACTTCCAGCATGTCATCAAGCTTTGCCGGCGCGCGGAAATACAGCTCCATACGCTGAACCACATAACTGACGTTGTCGGCTAGCCCGGCACGTAGGCCAATACCGTGGCTGCGAAGCCATTCGGTACGGGCACGCTCCATGTAGTTCAGATAGTTGGCGTGAAAAACAATGCCGCCGGCGTCGGTGTCTTCAATGTAAACCCGTACCGGTAAAACAAAACTGTTGCTGATGAGCTCAGTCATCAGCGGGCGCTCCATTTGCCGCAGGCGGCGTGCTTTCTCCGTTTGCTGCTCCACGGGCTACGCCAAAATGCTGGTAGGCGTGGTTGGTGACCATGCGCCCGCGAGGGGTGCGCAGCATAAAACCCTGCTGAATCAAAAACGGTTCCAGCACGTCTTCAATGGTGCCGCGCTCTTCGCTGATGGCAGCGGCCAGGCTTTCGACGCCCACCGGGCCACCGTCAAACTTTTCAATCATCGCCAGTAACAGACGCCGGTCCATGTGGTCAAAACCCTGATCGTCCACTTTCAGCATGTTCAGCGCCAGGTCAGCTATGTTGGCGGTAATACGGCCATCTGCGCGCACTTCGGCGTAGTCGCGAACCCTGCGCAACAGGCGGTTGGCGATACGCGGTGTGCCGCGGGAACGGCGCGCCATTTCAAACGCACCAGCCTCGTCAATATGCACCGACGACAGCCGCGCCGACCGCAGAATAATACGGGTCAGGTCGGCGTTGTTGTAAAACTCCAGACGCTGGACAATGCCAAAACGATCCCGCAAGGGCGACGTCAGCAGGCCTGCTCGGGTGGTGGCGCCTATTAGGGTAAATGGCGGCAAATCGAGCTTGATCGAGCGCGCAGCCGGGCCTTCGCCAATCATAATGTCCAGCTGATAATCTTCCATCGCCGGATATAGAATTTCTTCAATCGCTGCGCTCAAACGATGGATTTCATCGATAAACAGCACGTCGCCGGCTTCAAGGTTGGTCAGCATGGCCGCCAGATCACCGGCTTTTTCCAATACCGGGCCAGAGGTGGTTTTAATCGCCACGCCCATTTCATTGGCTATAATATTGGCCAGAGTGGTTTTACCCAGCCCGGGCGGGCCAAATATCAGTACGTGATCCAGCGCTTCTTGACGGTTGCGGGCCGCAGTAATGAAAATATCCATCTGCTCGCGTACCGACGGCTGACCTACGTAGTCCGCCAGCAATGTAGGGCGAATAGCGCGGTCCTGAACGTCTTCGTAGTCGGCAGGCTTTGCCGAAATCAGGCGATCAGATTCGATCATTGTGTAAGCGGCTCTTTTATCAGGACTGTTTAAACGCGTGGCAATTGTACAAAGGCTGTGCAGGCTGTCACGTTACGCTGACGCAAGGTTCGGCGCCAGCCCCGCGCGCATTAAAGCCGCGTCATACCGTGGGTATCATGTTGCGCAGCGCCATGCGAATCAGCTGTTCGTTGGTCATGCCGTCTTCGGCAATACGGCTGATGGCCTTGGCGGCTTCCTGGGGTTTGTAACCCAGCGCTATCAAGGCCGCTTCGGCTTCTTCGCGGGGGTCGTTCGCCGCCGGCATGGCGTTAGCGGGCAGCGTTGCACCAGAAGCGGATGCTGCCGTCAGTTCAAATTGCCCTTCCAGCTGACCTATCCTGTCTGTCATCTCGACCAGCAGGCGTTCGGCGGTTTTTTTGCCCACACCGGGCAGTTTTACCAGGGCGCTGGTGTCTCGCGCCTGCACGCTGCGAATAAACTGGCCGGCGTTCAACCCGGACAGAATGCCCACGGCCAGTTTGGGACCCACACCATTCACTTTTATCAGCAGGCGAAACAGGTCGCGATCCAGTCTGGAGGAAAAACCAAACAGGCTTTGAGCGTCTTCGCGAACGACAAAATGAGTGTGTAATGTGAGTTCCTGCCCCGGATCGGGCAAGTTAAGGAAGGTAGAAAGGGGGATATCAATCTCATAACCCAGCCCCTGGCATTCAACCATCGCTTGGGCCGGCTTTTTTTCCAGCAAAATGCCGCGGATACGACCAATCACATCAAGGCTCCTGGCACGGGTGCCGGTTGGATGTCGGTTATTGCTGCCGCATTCGCCCGCTGCGGGCCTTGCCGCCCTGCCCGGCTACGCGCAACAGGCTCTGATTCATGTGAGCGTGGCAAAGCGCTATGGCGAGGGCATCGGCGGCATCCTCCTGAGGCTTGCGCGACAGGCTTAAAAGCACCTGCACCATATGCTGCACCTGGGCTTTTTCGGCGCCGCCGGAACCCACCACCGCCTGCTTTACCTGACGCGCCGAGTATTCGTGCACTTCCAGACCGCTAGTGGCTGCGGCTACGATGGCCGCACCGCGGGCCTGCCCCAGCTTCAGGGCAGAATCCGGGTTGCGAGCCATAAACACCTGCTCTATGGCAAATTCCTCGGGACGAAATTCCGCAATCAGCGTGACCAGGCTTTGAAAAATCACTCGTAGCCGCTCCGCCATGGGTTTTTCACCCACGCGGATGCAGCCGCTGTCGATGTATTCAGTATGCCTGCCCTCGACGCGGATAATACCATAGCCGGTAATGCGCGAGCCGGGATCAACGCCGAGGATTATGGGCACGGATCAGGCGTTACCGTCGACGTTGCTGTTGTCGACGATACGATCAGTACCAGCAATATTGCCTTCGACAGCCTTCGCCGATTTGCGCAGGCGAATGTGCAGCTCGCGCAGTTGCTTTTCGTCGACCGCGCCTGGCGCCTGGGTCATCAGGCAGGTGGCGCTCTGGGTTTTCGGGAACGCAATCACGTCGCGGATGGAGCTGGAGCCTGTCATCAGCATCACCAGACGGTCAAGGCCAAAGGCCAGGCCACCATGGGGCGGGCAACCAAACTTCAGTGCGTCCAGCAGGAAGCCGAACTTGGCGCGGGATTCTTCTTCGCTGATACCCAGAATGCGGAACACTTCCTGCTGCATCTGCTGGTCGTGAATACGGATGGAACCGCCGCCTAATTCGGTGCCGTTCAAAACCATGTCGTAAGCGCGGGACAGCGCGGTGGCCGGGTTGGCCACCAGCTCTTCCGGCGAACACGAGGGCGCGGTGAACGGATGGTGAATAGCGGTCAGGCCGCCATCAGGCAACTCTTCGAACATGGGGAAATCCACTACCCACATCGGCGCCCATTGACAGGTCAGCAGATTCAGATCGTGGCCGACTTTGATGCGCAACGCGCCCAGGGCTTCATTCACCACGTTGGTTTTATCGGCACCAAAGAACACAATATCGCCGTCCTGGCCGCCGACACGCTCGATAATCGACAGCGCAACATCAGCGCCCAGGAACTTGACGATGGGCGATTGCAGCCCTTCAGCACCTTTGACCAGCTCGTTGATTTTGATGTACGCCAGGCCGCGGGCACCGTAAATGCCCACGTACTTGGTGTATTCGTCAATCTGCTTGCGGCTGAGTGAGCCACCGTTGGGCACACGCAGTGCAGCAACACGGCCTTTGTCATCGTTGGCCGGGCCGGCGAACACTTTGAAATCTACCTTGGCGACCAGGTCGTCTACGCTTTGCAGTTCCAGCGGGATACGCAGATCCGGTTTGTCGCTGCCATAGCGGTCCATAGCTTCAGAATGTGGCATGCGCGGGAAGTCTGGCAATTCTACCTGCATGACGTCTTTGAACAGGGCGCGAATCATGCCTTCGTTCAGGTTCATCAGGTCTTCTTCATTCACAAACGACGCTTCTACGTCTATCTGGGTGAATTCCGGCTGGCGATCGGCGCGCAGGTCTTCATCGCGGAAGCATTTGGCGATCTGGTAGTAACGGTCGAGGCCGGACACCATCAGCATCTGCTTGAACAGCTGCGGCGACTGCGGCAGCGCGAAGAAGGAACCTTCGTGGGTGCGGCTGGGCACCAGGTAGTCACGGGCGCCTTCCGGGGTCGCACGGGTCAGGATGGGGGTTTCCACATCCATAAAGCCGTTGCTGTCTAAATAATTGCGGATATAGCTGGTAACCCGCGAGCGGAAGCGCAGGCGATTCAGCATTTCCGGGCGGCGCAGGTCTATAAAGCGGTAGCGCAGACGTACGTCTTCGCCCACATCAACGTGTTCGTCCAGAGGGAACGGCGGTGTAGCCGCGGCGTTCAGAATGGTCACTTCTTTGCCCAGCAGTTCAACCTGGCCGGTGGCCATGTTGCTGTTTTCGGTGCCGGCGGGACGACGACGCACACGGCCAGTAATTTTCACCACGTATTCGCTGCGAACTTTTTCCGCCAGGGCAAAGCTTTCGGGGACGTCTGGGTCTACCACTACCTGCGAGATTCCGTCCCGATCGCGCAGATCCAGGAAGATAACCCCACCGTGGTCACGGCGGCGATGTACCCATCCGCAGAGTGTAACTTCCTGATCGATGTGAGATTCGTTGATCTCACCGCAATAATGACTGCGCATACCGGTTCCCGTTATAGAAGGTGTCTGAGGTTTGAATGCTGAAATATTTTCACGGTGTTCATACCGTAACGTCGGGAAAGCGAGCGAGCGCCCGCCGTTAAGTTGTTTCTGGCTCGCAAAATTTAGCGCGAACGATACTTTAAAAGTGCAACATTATAAACAGAATGGTGGTGAAAATCAGGCCTGTTTGAAGGCCGGCGTTATTGTTGCCTTGCCGCTAAGTGACGCAGCCTTGGTAGGTGACTAGAATATGCGTTATCAACCGTTTTTGGAGTCGTTATTTTGTCGTCCCGCGCTGAGCAGAAAAGCCGTACCCGCCGCGCCCTGATGGATGCTGCCCTAGCCCAGTTAAGCGCCGACCGCAGTTTTGGCAGCCTTAGCCTGCGTGAAGTGACGCGCCAGGCCGGGCTTGCACCTACGTCGTTCTATCGCCATTTCACAGATCTGGACGAACTGGGCATGACTCTGGTGGACGAAGGTGGCGTGGCATTACGCCAGCTGATGCGTCAGGCCCGCCGGCGCATTGTTCGTGACGGCGATGATGGCAGTGCTATCGCGACCTCTATTGATACCTTTATGGAATATTTGCAGGGCAACGCCAACCTGTTCCGCTTGATGCTACGGGAACGCACCGGGCTGTCGGAGCATTTTCGGACGGCGATTAAAGCCGAGATTGATCATGTCGCAACGGAACTGGCCGTGGACTTGCGCCGCTTTGCCGCCGCAGAAGGCCGCCCTCTGGCGGAGCCCAAACTGGTGGCCGAGGCTATGGTGGCGCTGGTTTTCAGCCAGGGAGCGGAAGCGCTGGATGCCAGTGCAGAAATTCAGGAACAGCTGAAAGTTAAACTGAAGATTGAGCTGCGCATGGTGTTGTTTGGTGCCCAAGAAATGGGCACCAAAGGCTACGACAAGGTTTAATTCAGCCTCGCCAAAACCGACTCTAGCAGCTCGCGTACGCGGGCGAGTTCCGCCTCACCATAGGCCACTGGAGGCTGCGTGCCCCACACCGGGCCAGGCCAGGCCGGGTCGTCTTGGTAACGCACGATATGGTGCAAATGAAGCTGCGGCACCATGTTGCCCAGTGCAGCGATGTTCATTTTATCGCCGTCGAACAGTTCCATCATGGCGCGACTGAGCTCTGACGACTCCCACAACAAACGCTGCTGATCAGCTTCTTCAAGCTGATAAATCTCACGAGTGCTTTCGCGCATAGGCACCAGTATCACCCAGGGCCAGGTGCTGTCGTTCATCAAGCGCAGCTCGCACAAACGGCTTTGGCCTAAGCTGTGAGTGTCAGCTTCCAGGCGCTGGTGGAGGCTAAAGCCGTTAATGTTTGCCATGTTGCTTCCCGTTATTCGCTGTGAAACTGGTTGCGGCCGCGGCCGATGGCGTAATACACCAGGCCATGGCGTTCCAGCATTTCCGGCTCGTAGAGGTTACGGCCGTCAAATACAACGGAATGCTTGAGAGTTTCGGCAATGGCTTTGAAATCTGGCGAGCGGAATTCTTTCCATTCGGTACAGATTGCCAGCACGTCGGCGCCCTTGATGGCCTGCTCTTTGGTGCCGCACAAGGTCAGGCGCGCTTCGTCGCCGTAGATGCGCTGGGTTTCTTCCATCGCTTCCGGGTCAAACGCTTGCACGGTGGCGCCGGCTTTCCAAAGATCTTCCATCAAAGTGCGTGCCGAGGCTTCGCGCATGTCATCGGTGTTGGGCTTGAACGCCAGGCCCCACAGGCCCACAACCTTGCCCTTCAGATCGCCACGGAAATAGTGGCTGATTTTGTCAAATAGCACGTGCTTCTGGGCGTAGTTGACGGATTCCACTGCGTTCAGCAACTTGGCCTCGTAACCGATGCTTTCGGCGGTGCGGGCCAGGGCCTGCACGTCTTTGGGAAAGCAGGAACCGCCGTAACCGCAGCCGGGATAAATAAAGTGGTAGCCGATGCGGGGGTCTGAGCCAATACCGCGGCGCACGGCTTCGATGTCGGCGCCCAGGCGCTCTGCCAGGTTGGCAATTTCGTTCATAAAGCTGATCTTGGTGGCCAGCAGCGCGTTGGCGGCGTATTTGGTCAGCTCGGCGGAGCGGATGTCCATGTACACCATGCGATCGTGATTGCGGTTAAATGGTGAATACACCTCGCGCAGCAGGTCTGCGGCACGGTCGCTGTCGCAGCCGATGATGATGCGGTCCGGCTTCATGAAATCGTTGATCGCCGCGCCTTCTTTGAGGAATTCCGGGTTCGATACCACGTCGAATTCCAACGTCAGGCCGCGGCTGTCTAGTTGTGCACGCACTGCAGCTTTGACCTTATCGGCAGTGCCGACCGGTACGGTCGATTTATCCACCACCACCGTGTAATCGTCCATGTACTGGCCGATGGATCGGGCGACCGCGGTAACATATTGCAAATCTGCCGAGCCATCTTCGTCTGGGGGCGTACCCACGGCAATAAACTGCAAGCTGCTGTGTCTTACTGCTTTTTCAGCGTCGGTGGTAAAGGACAAGCGCCCTGCTTCCACTGTGTGCCGCACAATATTTTCCAGACCGGGCTCGTAGATGGGAATCTGACCGTTTTCCAACTTTGCGATCTTGGCCTGGTCCACATCCATGCACAGCACGTTATGGCCGACATCCGCCAGGCACGCGCCCGTTACTAATCCTACGTAACCGGTGCCAAAAATCGTTATATTCATGAATCATTTCCTGCTGTTCTAAGCAAATTAAGGGTAACTGTGAATTCTTGCGGGCCCGGTTCTATTGCTCGCGCTTGCGCGTTTGCCAGATGCCTTCCCACGCCAGCGCGGTGCCCACAATGATGTCCAGATCGTCGTAGTCTGGCTGCCAGCCCAGGGTGTGTTTGATCAGCTGGTTATCGGCCATCAGCGCCGCGGGGTCACCCGCACGGCGGCCACTGCGCTGAACCGGGAAGTCTACACCAGAGAGACGTTTGACCACGCTGATGACTTCATCAACGGTAAAACCGCGGCCGTAGCCGCAGTTCATCACCTGGGACTGACCACCACGGGCCATGTAGTCCAGCGCCATCACGTGGGCCTTGGCCAGGTCTTCCACATGAATATAATCACGCACGCAGGTACCATCGCGGGTGTCGTAGTCGGTGCCGAATACACTCATACCTTCGCGCTGGCCGGTAGCACATTCGCAGGCGACTTTGATCAGGTGGGTGGCTTCCGGCGTGGCCTGGCCCAGCAGGCCATCGGGGTTGGCACCGGCAACGTTGAAGTAGCGCAAAATAACGTAATTCAGGGACGATGCCGCGGCCAGGTCCATAATCATCCGCTCGCTCATCATTTTAGAGGCGCCGTACGGATTGATGGGCACTAACGGCAGATCTTCGGTGAGCACGGTCTGCTCTGGCGTGCCGTAGACGGCAGCGGTAGACGAAAACACCATGTAAGGAATTTGGTAACGATCAACCGCCTGCAATAAATTCAAGGTGTTGCGTGTATTGTTGGCGTAGTACTTCAGGGGATTGCTGACCGATTCCGGCACTACAATGTTGGCTGCAAAGTGCAGCACCGCTTCAAACTGATGCTGGCTGAAGACGGCGTCAATGGCCTCCGGGTCTGCCAGATCACCCACCACCAGTTCGCCGGCGGTGACGGCCCAGCGATAGCCGGTGGAAAGATTGTCGAACACCACAATGTCATGGCCGGCCGCAGCCAGCTGGCGCACTACGTGGCTGCCAATGTAGCCGGCACCGCCGGTAACGAGAACTTTCATCATTTTGCGCGGGATACCCCGTCCTTCAGGGCGGGGAGGGATAGCGCGTCGTGCGTCAGCGCGACTCGTTTTCCCTGTCTCCCTCCTCCTTTCGTTGGTTGGGTTGGATGTGATAGCCGTAGCCATCCGCTCGCTGGGTTAAAACACAGTGGCGATGAGATATTCCTTGAATAGCACCACTACTTGTCTGAATATTGAAGCTGCCGGTTTTACGAACCGCCACACGACCCTGCCAGGTGCCGGCTTTCGTGCCTGCTGGCACCACGGCGCGCACCATATCTCTGGTTTGAAACCCCTGTACTTGCTTCTGTCGCATCAGATATCCACGAGGGAAACCGTGCTTTGTTAAGCGTGTGCGTTTATAACTGCCGCGCCCGGTGGCTTTGATCGCCAAGGTTGGAACGTCCCAACCCTCTACGATCTCGACTTCTCCGACGCAAGCCGCATCCAGCGCGTGTGTCTTAGGAATGTTCAGTCGCCGACGATTGAACTTGGTGCGGCCGCCGGTACCTACTTCAACCGGCAGGCCCGTCTGCTTCAGTGTCTGATGCAATGCCCACCGGGTGGAGTTGACCGCTGAGGCGTCTCTTAAAGGCTTTTTGCACTGTTTGAGGATGCGATCCAGCTTGGCCTGGTGGTTCTTTAGCCGCTTGGATGTGGCAAAGAATGAAACCAAGGATTTCCGGTCCTTTTCCTGATTGCAGGGCCGGCACGCCAGCGTCAGATTGCTGATGCGGTTCGAGCCACCGTTGGCTTTTGGGTCGATATGCTCAATTTGAAGCGGCGTATCGGTATCAGCGCAATAGGCGCATTCGCGGCCCCACTTTTCCAGTAGGTATTCGCGGATCTCGTAGCCGAGCAAGGTGCCTTGCTGGTATTCGACACCGCTGACTTCCGGGTTTTCCATCTTTTGCCTATCGAATCGAACCAGCTCCTGGCTGATAGACACAACCGGCACCAGAGATCGAAGCCGATTCACCAAGCTCCGGGTGGTATCGACCCGATGCTGGAGACTCGGGGCCAGCCAGCCTTTCGGCTTGGTTCGATTCAGAAATCTGGGTGCCCGGTACCGCAGCTGGTTGCGACGCCGGCGGCGAAACGCCCTGCGTTGGTCCAAAGACTTGCTGATCTGGCGGCCGCGATGGACTAATTCCATTAACGCCAGAACGTGTTGCTTCTGGCCGTTTTCTCGAACCACCGCGATCCCGGTGGCCTTGCTGCCGGGGTCAATCTTGATTCGTAACGGCTGTGTGACGTCACCGGTACGGTTTTTCAGCCGGATTGTAAACGGATACGCACGCACCACCACGGCTCGCCTACGGCTGAGCAGAAGCCGTGCGCGCCTTTCGGTGCACGGCATAAGGGGGTGTTTGCGTTTGTCTAATACAAAGACCGACATCGTTTTCCTTTCAATGAATGCCCTTACGGGCCTTGTGACGGAGGCCGAAGCCTCTCTCCCCTCGGGAATGTCTATCACCGGCTCCCGCTTGCGCGGCAACTGAAACCTTCGGCGCTTTGCCTTTCGCCAGCGTGATCCCAGTCTTCCAGAGCGCCGAACTGAGGAAGCATTCGGCGGTGGGTCTTAGCGACCTGTGATAAACGTAGCGGGTTGATTGCCGCTTTCCCTGGTCAACCTGGCGTGTAGGGTGTTCTCTACAAGCCCCGTCCTTTAGGGCGGGGTAGTTGACGTCCATTTACTCCGTTTTGGCTGACTGGCGCCTGAGTTCGCGCCGACGGCTGAAAAAGTCACTGATAATACGGCTGCAAGGCTCTGCCAACAAACCGCCACGGGTTTCAACACGCCAGTTAAGGTGAGGTTCGTCAAAGGTACGCCGGGCCGATTCCACCGCGCCGGCTTTGGGTTCGGTAGCGCCATACACCACTCGGCTGATGCGGCTGTGAACAATTGCGCCCACGCACATGGTGCAAGGTTCCAGTGTAACGTAAAGCGTGGCGCCGCTTAACCGATAATTTTTCAGGTAGGCCGCGGCCTGGCGCAAGGCGCAGATTTCAGCGTGGGCGGTAGGGTCGCAGCTGCTGATTGGCTTGTTAAAACCCGCACCCACTTCCTGGCCGTCAACCACCACGACCGCCCCTACCGGCACCTCGCCCAGGGCGGCGGCCTGCGCCGCCAGCGCAAGAGCTCGGGCCATCCAGTAATTGTCGTCTTTATCTAACTCAGGCATAGCGACGGCTCTGCTGACAGGTGCATGCGGGTGCTTTTAACTCAGTTCAAGGCGAGTTGACCCTCGTTGCGGTTACAGCTCAGGCAAAGTGCCCAGCAAAAGCTGACTGCAAAAAAATCTACGAAGAACCATGGGGGCAGGAAGTTCGTAGGCATCCAGAAAACCCGTTTTATATAGGATAGTATTATAACCACAGGTTTCGTAATGGAAAGGCTTTACCAACACCACACGGGAGAAGGCGATGACGGCACTCAGGAAATAAGAGGCACGAAACGAAAGCCAGGGAAATCGCTCTGCTCAATGCTGCCATCCTCGCGCTTAAAATCACAACCATGTTGTTCTGGATGGGAATCACCATGATACCGCCGGGATTCAGCTGTTGGGTCAGTTCGGAAGGAAGTTCTTCTGCGGCGGCAGATACCAGGATTTTGTCGAACGTCTGCCCTGGAATACCGAGAGCCTCGCCAGCTATCCTGCAGCTTGATGTTGGCAAAGTGATATTTTTCGAGGTTGCTACGGGCCAGGTCCAGAAGCTCCGGAACGAGCTCAACCCCTGTCACAAAACCCGACTTGGCCGTTTGAGCCAGTAGCGCCGTACTCCAGTCCGAACCGCAACCGATATCCAGAATACGGTCGTCCTCTTTAAGCTCCAGCAACTCCAGCATAAAGCGACAGTGTAGGGCTGGGAAATCGTTTGCCCTGCCCCGATGGCAAGGGGATGATCCTCATAGGCCTCATTGAGATATTTCATTGCACGTTTTAGACTCTCCATATAAGATAGCAATTGATTACTATCTTATATGGAGAGTTATCGTAGCCAATCGCCTAAAGAACTTCCCGCCGAGGCACGTCGGCCCATTACCGTCGAGTCTGTGATTCAGCTCGCCGCTTGCCAAGCGGGTTGTGCATACCCTGACTCAGCGCTACGGCGAGCGTCTGATTACTCTCCAAATTTCTGGGGTATGGCGGGCGATGTGGCACATGTCTGTGAGGAGTATCGCTATGCCCAAGAACGCCGGAGGTCTCGATAGTGCTGCACGCATTGTCGCCGGCTTGGCGCTAGCGTGCACAATGTTTTGCCCAGCCCCCAGCCGCGCAGTCACCGTGTCAGCCGGCGACCATGGGTCGCCCAGGCGGCAGTCGGCATCAGCAGCCAGTGGCTTGTTTCTGGGCATGGCGTCCGGCTGGCACTGATGCGGGTCTGGCGAACCCGCGAGTTTGACGAGCAACTCAGTGGTCATGCCTTTGGTTCGGTCGCATTGAGTTTTGAAATTTAAATGACGTAACAGCCTTTGATCAGCAACCCCCCATCCAACGATAAAGGAACACAAATGAGCAGATCAAAATGCCTTTCAGCCCCCGCCATTGCCATAGCTATGGTATTACTCGTCACTGCTGCAACTCTGCGCGCTGAGCCTGCCGAACCCTTGGCTTTGCAGGGTGTAATGCAGCAACTCGGACGTGATATGCAAACGGTTACAGGTGCAATTGCCACGGAAGACTGGGGTACTGTGGCCGAACTTGCACCCAAAATTGCTCGTCATGCCGAGCCACCAATAGCGGAAAAGTTGCGCATCCTAAGCTGGATTGGTAGCGATGCCGGTAAGTTTCGTGGATTCGATGGTGAGGTGCACGATGCGGCAACTGCGATGGAGGAAGCTGCAATGCGCGGCGACGGCCAAGATGTTATTAGTGCATTTTCCGAGGTGCAGCTAAGCTGTCTGGGGTGTCACCAGAATTTCCGTGAGCCGTTCATTAAGCATTTTTATGGGCGACGCTGAAGAAAACAACGCAACCGTAGAGCAAGGAGTACAAGTATGAGTAAACGTGTGATAGCGAGCAGCTACACCATGATGAGCGCCTCATTACGTAGTCGTGGACGACGATTTCGAACCGTCGCAGCGGCTGCCCTCCTGGGGAGCCTGGCACTGAACGGAGCCGTTGTTGCTGCGGAGCCGGTGGGGCCCGATCTGACTGAGAAGCTGCGTGGACTGCTGGCAAAGGAGATGATCGAGATAGAGACGGCGATGAAGGCGACCTACAGCGCCATCATCCAGGGCAGGCACCACGAGGTGGAGCAGAAAGGGCAGGCCATCCACGACAGCTTCATCCTCGCGCAGTCTCTGACCAAGCAAGATCGCCAGGATCTAAAGACGGCGGTGCCCGAGGAGTTCCTGAAGATGGATACGCACTTCCACCAGCTAGCAGCAGCACTGGCTGAGGCGGGGAAACAGCAGAATACTCAGGCCCAGGCCGAAACCTTCAACCGCATGACCGAATCCTGCGTGGCTTGCCACAGTCAGTATGTGACAGATCGATTTGACGGATTGAAGGAGCAGTCGGTTCCTCAAGCGTGGGGTCACGCCACTGAATAGTTTCCTTGAACGCCGAGCGCGGTTGTTTTGAGCCGCGCATCGGTATGCACAAAGACTACGACTGGTCACCTTCCAACTAGCTGGAAAGGCTCATGGACCTGCGAAACAGCGCCAGGCTGGCTCCGAAGAAGGCGATTCCCAGCCCCGCCATCATCGACAACTCGAACCATACGGTATCCGGACCTGCGCCACGGAACACCACGGCCTTGGCAAACGCGAGAAAGTGTCGCGAAGGCAGCGCCAGCGTCAGGCGCTGGACAATATCAGGCTGGCTTTCGATCGCGCCCATACCGCCAGAAAGCATAATGATCGGGATAATCACCATGATCACCAGCAGAGCGAACTGGGCCATGCTGCGCGCCATTGTGCCCAGGAACATTCCGATGGCAGCGGCGGCGGCAAGATACACGGTCGTGCCCGCCAGCAACAGCGGCACAGACCCGGCCACAGGCACTTTCAGAATCTGCTGGACGACAAAAACAAGCGACAAGGTGAACGCCCCCAATACCACCACAACGTTGGCCAGTACCTTGGAAAGTGCGATTTCGAACGGCGTGAGCGGCATGACCATCAGATGCTCGATGGTGCCCTGCTCGCGCTCACGCAGCATCGCCGCACCTGTCAGCGCGATGGTGAGCAGCGATAACTGATTGAGCAACGACGAGACTGCTTTAAACCACACTGGATTGCCGTTGGGGTTAAATGCCCGGCGCAACTCAAGCTGTACCGAGGGTTCCGGGGCCTCAGGACTGCCCGACAGGAATTCCCGGCTTTCGGATATCAGAATATTGGTAATGTAATCGGTGCCGAGCTCCGCCTGCGAGACGGCCGTTGCGTCTACCTCAAGCTGGGCTGCAGGCATCAGGCCGGCGATCACGTCGGCCTCAAATCCCGGCGGGAAGCTGAGGACAAACATGATTCGCCCGGCGTCCATCTCGGCTGCCACCTGATCCGATGAAATCACAATGGGCGGCTGAAACCAGGGTGGCTCCAAAGCATCCCTCACTTGCCGAGTAAGCGACGAATGATCTTCATCGACAATGGCGATCGCCGCATTGTAGACCGTATCACCCGCTCCGCTGGCCTCCAGAATAACGGCTACCACAAACGACCACAGGATCAGGATAACCATCACCGGGTCGCCAAGAACACTTTTCAATTCCTTACCCGCGAGCCAGAAAATATTGGCGAGACGCTTCATACTTACTTCTCCTGCTTACGCAGCGCCAGCACGGCCAATCCTGTCAGAACAGGGCCAAAAGCGGCGAGACGCAAGAGATGACCAGACAGATCCGAAAATCCCAGCCCCTTAGTAAAGGTGCCAACGCTGACTCCCATGTACCAGGTTGTTGGCCAAAAAGTGCCGACCACCTGTGCCGCACCCTCCAGCGAGGAAACCGGGGTAATCATTCCGGAAAACTGCAGGGTTGGCATGACTGACAAAATGGCCGCCGCAAAAACAGCCGTTACCTGGGTTTTGGCAATCATGGATACCAACAGGCCGTACCCCGTTGCGGCGACGGCGTATAACAACGCTCCAAAAACCAGCGTGAGAGGTGCGCCCTTCAGCGGAACTCCAAGAACCGTTACCAGCAGCGCCGTCAGGATCACAAAATTCAAAAGCGTGATAACAATATAGACCAACTGTTTACCAATCAGGAATTCGGCACGGCTGGTGGGCGTTACGTAAAAATTGGTGATTGTTCCTATCTCTTTTTCGCGGGCCACACTGACCGCCATCAGGATCGCCGGGAACAGCAGCAGCAGCAGCGGCGGAATTGACGGGCCAATCGCCGGCAGGCTTTCCATAGCCGGGTTGTAGTGAAAGCGTGGGATCAAGGTCGCCGGCGGAGCCGCATCCGGTGATCGGGGTATCGTCAAATCGGTCAGCGCCAATGCCGATTTCGCGTCAACACCCACGACATGGGCATGAGCGTTCATAACATAGCTTTCCACGGTGCCGGCCCGGTTGGTATCTGCGCCGTCGATCAGCGCAGCAATCTCGGTTATCTCAGCCCCTCGCACCGATCTTCCAAATTCAGGCGGTATCTGGATAGCAAGCGCCAGTTCGCCGCTTTTGAGCCGTTGTTCGAGTTCTTCGATATTGCTGATGGCTGATCGCCTCAGAAACCATTCCGACTCCTCAAACCCCGAAATATAGGCACGGCTTTCGGGACTCCGGTCCTGATCGAAAGCGGCAAAGGGAATGTTGCGCACTTCCTGCGAGTCAGCATTTTCATGGTGGTGGTTTTGCCGCAGCCATTCGACCCCAGAAAACCGAAAATCTCACCGCGGGCAATCTCGAAACTGACGGAGTCCACGGCGGTGAAATCGCCGAATCGCTTGGTCAGGTTGTGCGCCCTGATGGCCGGGCGCTCATTCTCCCCGCCCGCTAAAACCGGAGCACGTGAAGCATGCTGATGCGCAGGGATCGATTCAGATTCACAACCCAGTAATGCTACATACGCGGCTTCCACTGTGCTGATTGCTGTCTGAGCAAGTAATTCATTGGGGTTACCGGAGGCCAGGACGCGTCCGTTGTTCATGGCGACAAGATGCCCAAAACGTGCGGCCTCTTCCATATAGGCAGTAGAGACGAGAACACTCATCTGTGGCCGATCGGCGCGGATGGTATCGATCAGATCCCAGAACTGACTTCGTGACAGCGGATCCACACCGGTTGTCGGTTCGTCCAGCAACAGGAAATCCGGATCGTGAATCAGCGCAGCGCAAAGCCCCAACTTCTGTTTCATCCCACCCGATAGCTTGCCCGCTGGCCGATTCATGAATGAGTCCAGACCCGTTGCCTGGGTCAGCTGGACAATTCGCGCCTTGCGCTCAGATTTGTTCAGTCCAAACAGCTTGCCGAAGAAATCGAGATTCTCCTGCAAGGTAAGATCGTGATAAAGATTGCGCCCCAGCCCTTGGGGCATGAAGGCAATTCGACTCCCTGCATCGGCCTGGTGGCATTTTTTCGACATATCGCCGTCCGGTCCGATCGAGCCAACCATGTGCCCGTCGGGCAGGTCCAGAGTGACGTCATTGAGCGCACAGACCTTGCCGTAGCGATGACTCACATTAGCAACGCGTGCAACCAATGTTGTCAAACTGTCGGCGGCATTCATTTTTCAGATTCCTCAGATACCTCATCGGCTGACGTAGAGGGCCCGGCTGGCCCAGGCAGAACTTTAGCTACCGGTGGCGTCAGCCCCTCTGGCCAGTCAGGCAAGGTTCCGTCCGAACCAGACAGCCGAACCCAGGCAACGCCGCGCACTCCGGTTTTTACCTGTGCGAGTCTTGCTGCAACCATCTCCGGGGGAATGCGCACACGAATGCGGAACATGAGGCTCTCGCGCTCCTCCAGAGTCTCAACCTGTTTTGGTGTGAACTGGGCCTGGGGCGCAACGAAACTGACAACCGCCGGTATCGCCATATCGGGCATGATATCCGCCACAATCCGCGCTTCATCACCCAACTGCACTTTTGGTGCGGCATTGGCAGGCAAGAAAAACTCCATATAAACGTCACCAAGGCTGACCAGCGTCAGCACCTTGCCACCGCTGCCCAGGACTTCACCGGGTTGGGCAAGACGATAGAGCACGCGCCCCGCTTGCGTTGCAT
This sequence comes from Marinobacter sp. LV10R520-4, assembly GCF_002563815.1. Classification (NCBI taxonomy): domain Bacteria; kingdom Pseudomonadati; phylum Pseudomonadota; class Gammaproteobacteria; order Pseudomonadales; family Marinobacteraceae; genus Marinobacter; species Marinobacter sp. LV10R520-4. Next base: position 4,279,739 of record NZ_PDJM01000001.1, read on the forward strand.
AAAGCGTGCTGTCGGCAATGCGAGCCTCAATTTCCTGCAAAGCGGCTTCTTCCGCATCAACAACCCGCTGTTTCGCAACCACTTCGGCATGCCCTGCGACCAGAACGGACTCGGCGACTTTGGCTTCCATCCGCCGAATATCCAATTCCTCGCGGGTTACGACGCCCCGTTTGCTCAAGGTTTCCGCACGGGCCAGATTACTCTCCGACAAGGCAAGTTTGGCTTTGGCCTGAGTAACACCAACGTTCGCCACAGCTACAGCTGCCTCTGCGCTTGCCACAGCAGCCTGTGCCCGTCTTTGTTGCGCTACCAGTTCGGTCGTATCCATCACTGCCAGCACGTCGCCAGGCCGCACCAGATCACCTTCACGTACGGCGATGTCCGAAACCCGGGCTGCCAGACGCGTCGAAACGTCAACCAGGTCGGCTTCAATCCGACCATTACCACGGGCGAAACCGTCAGGTGGCGTGTTATCCGGCGCCAACAGCACCTTCTAGATGGCGTAGCCCAGGAATGCCACCAGAACGGCCAGAACAAGAACAGTGGAAATTTTGCGCGACATAACTATTCACCTCATTTTTCCAGATCTGCGCAGATAATTCCGCGCCGGTAAATGGCAAACACACGCGGAGCATCAAGACGCATCTGCTCCATGTCGCCAGCGATCAGTGACTGCATGATCAACCCCTGGATGGTGCCGATAAACAACGTGGCAGCAGCCTGATTATCAAGCTCGGAGGGAAGTTCATCGCGCGATTTTGCCGTCTCAAAAAGCACATCCAGGCGCTCCGCGTACTGTTTCAGCAGCGCGTGTACCAGGCGCTTCGCCGGCGTCGATTTGGCCCCCTGAAGCTCACCGAACAGCATACGGGGAGCCCCCGGATGCTCAGACACAAAAGCGATATGAGCCAGGAACATGGCCTCCATGGCTTCAAGGGGTGATTCAACCCCTTCTGCAGCTTTCTCGATCCGAGACATCAGACGCTCGGAAACCCATTTCATGACCGCCTGCCATATCGCTTCTTTATTCGGGAAATGCCGGAAGAGTGCTCCCTGGGTCAGCTTCATGTGTTTGGCGATGGCCGCCGTTGTTATATCGCCCGGGTTCGTCGAAGCAGCGAGGTCAATCACCGCCTCAACGGTGACGTTGCGACGCTCCTCAGCCGGAAGGTTCTTTTGTCTGGTCTTATCCATTACGCCCTCTCTCTAAACGTTAAAAACTATTCGGCCTTGGCAGGCTCCTCTCGAGTCCAGCCCCAGTCATCAAACAATACGTATACCGCCGGAATCATCACCAGCACCAGCACGGTCGTGGCCAACAAGCCGAACACGACGGAAATCACCAGAGGCTTGATGGCCGCTGACTGCACGCTGGTTTCTGCCAGCAGGGGCAACAATCCGGCGATAGTCGTGGTAGAGGTAATGAGGATGGCGCGAAGCCTGTCGCGACTGGCCTGCCCTGCAGCTACGACTGCGCTCATGCCCTTGCTGCGATTTTCCTTGATGAACTGAACCAGCAGGATGGAATCGTTCACCACAATGCCCGCCAGAGACGCGGCACCGATCATTGATGGCATGGAAATGTACCAGCCCAGCAGAACATGCCCCCAAAGCGCGCCGACAAAGGCCAATGGAATTGCCAGCATGACGATTAACGGCTCCGCATAACTACGAAACTGGAAGGACAGGATCACAAATATCCCCAACAGACCAATCACCAGCCCGCGCGCGATCGAGCCGCCGGTTTCTGCCGAGCGGGCCACCTGGCCTTCAAAGCTGACCTCGACAGCCGGGTGGCGCTGCTCAAACCCCACCACCCAACTGGCTTTCATATCGTTAACAATGGCTTGCGCGCTGGCCTGCCGCGCATCCACATTAGCCTGAACCGTGACGGTGCGCTGGCCGCCAACGCGGGTGATCATGGCCCAGTCGCGCCGGTCGTGCATGTCTGCCACAACGTCCAACGGCATCTGACGCCCATCGGGCAGCAGAATGGTCTGGTCGGCAAGATCGTCCAGGCTGGACCTGTCGCGTTCAGCCTGGCGCACCAGGATGTCCACATCGCGCTGGTCTATGCGCTGCGTATCAGCAATCTCCCCAAGAAAGGCCGCACGCAACTGGGATGCGACCATTTCCGCCGTTAATCCGGATGCCAGGGCGCCGTCTGCCAGTGTGAAGGTTCGCTGCGGTTTACCGGGGCGCAGATCGTCGATGATGTTATATACCGCCTCATAACCCATAAGATGATCGCTCGCATCAAGCGCCGCCGCTTTCAGTTCGTCCAGATCCTCCCCCTGCAGACGCACTTCGATAGGTATGCCCGCCGGGCCGAAGCCCGGTTCCTGAATAATCAGACTTGAAAGCCCCGGGATATCACCTATCTGTTTGCGCCAGGCAACCGTCAACTCATCTAGGGTCATGGTCCGGCGCTCGGCACTCAACAGATCGACCATTACCGTTGCGACGTGGGCGCCCGACTCCTGTGCACTGGGGTTGTAATTGAAGCGTACCTGAATGGCGTCGACCAAGGGGGACTCATCGGGCTGTTCCGGCGTAAGAACATCATTGAGATGCCACATAGCGTCTGCAATCTGCGCCGCGGCCACCTCTGTGCGCGCCAGCGGAGTTCCTTGGGGCAGCAGAAGCCGGGCCTCTAACGTATCGCCGTCGAGATCGGGCATGGCTTCTGTGCTGACATGGCCACCTGCCATAAAGCCCGCCGTGCCCAGCAATATCAGCAACACTCCTCCTAACACGGCATAACGCCAACTCACTGCCCTGTCTGCGAGCCTGCCAACGCTTTCCTGAAACACGCCAAAATACCGGTCAAAAGCTGTGCGAAAACGGGATTGGGTGCCTGCCTGCAACGACGGAACACTGCCCTTGAGGTGATGCGGCAGGATCCAGAGTGCTTCTATAAGGCTCGCGAACAAGGCTGCAATCAACACCACCGGCAACACTTCAAGCACGGCACCCAACTCGCCGGCAAGAAACGCCAGCGGAGCAAACACCCACACGGTTGTTAGGAAAGACGAAACAACTCCCGGCAACACCTGTCGAGTGCCCTCTACTACGGCGTCTAAGGGCGATGCGCCGTTCCGGGCCTGGACGGCGATGTTATCGGCTATCACAACCACATCGTCCATGACGAGACCGATCGCCATCAACAGTGCCACCAGGGTGATCATATTCAACGACAGGCCAGTCAGGCTCATCACAAAAAAGGCGCCCATAAACGCAACGGGTAAGCCGAGCACGGCCCAAAGCGCGAGACGCGGGCGAAAGAACAGGCCCATTACCACGATCAGCACCGCCAGCCCTGCTATGCCGTTGCTTACCAGCATTTCCAACCGATCGCGGACGATGCTGGTCATATTCTGCGTCAGAGTCAGCTGCAGTGGCCCGTCGACACTCTGGCGCTCAGCGTCTATTAATACTGTCAGCTCCTCCAGCACATTCAACGAGTCATCACGAAGCGTCTTGCTAACTTCCAGCACTACCGCGCGCTGGTTATTGAAATAGATCTGCGCCTCGGGTTGCTCGCCGGTTTCCCGCAGCGTTGCGATCTGGCCGAGGGTAAGCTCGCCTCCGCCGCTGCCCGAAACCACCACCAGATCCGCAAGCTCCTGCAGGCTGCGCCGCTGGTCGGTAAAACGCAGCAAAATATCGCGATCCGGAGTTTCCAGGGTACCCAGCGGCACATCGATGCTCTGCTGTCTGAGCCGCAACGCCAGATCGCCGGCGGACAATCCATACTGGGCCAGCACAGCCCGCGGTACCTCGACCTGCCACTGGCGCTGGGAAAGCCCCTGCAGAGTTACCTGGGCCACGCCCGGCAGCGCCATGATGCGTTCTTCCAGTTGCAACGCGTAGTTTTCAAGCTGGTTCGGTGCCATGTCGCCATAGACTGCAACGGCCGCCACCAGATCACTGCGGTGCAGCTCCCGCACCACTGGTCTTTCAGCCCGCGCCGGCAGGTCGGTAAGCGCGTTGACCTCGGTGTCGATATCGCTCAGAAAGCGGATGGAGTCGCCGGCAGCCTGCATGGTGACCGTAGCGCGGGCCAGATTGTCCTGCGCAACACACTCTATTTCGTCAAGGTAATCAACGCCCTTAACGGCATCGTACAAACGGCGACAGACCGCATCCTCCACATCAGCGGCACTGGCGCCGCGATAGACGACATCGATACTGACCTCAACAGGACGATAATCAGGAAAGGTTTCGCGCTTCAAGTTTGGTGCCGCAAATAAACCCGCCGCCAACAGCAGTATCAGCAGCAGGTTAGCCGCTGTCGGATGGCCTGCAAACCAGCGGATCATTGCTCAGCACCCAGCGCAAGTTGTTTCAGGTGTTCTTCAAAATCCGGGTCACGATGTGGCGCAACTTTCATACCTGTGACGGCCGGCACAGGATCATCCGTTATCAGCAGTTCGCCGGCCACCAACCCATCTTCAATCACCGCCAGGCCGTTCTGTTCGAAAGCTACCGTCACCGGGCGCCGTTGCAGAAGGCTATCCTCCCCCAGCAGGTAAACCTCGCCCTGATGCACCGCCGAAGAAGGCACCGCCAGCAAAGACTGAGGGCTGTCGGCGGCAAACCTGACCTGCACGTGCATATCACGCTGAAACGCTGGGCGCTCAGGCACGCTTGCAAGACTGTAGGGCTGATCCACCGTAACGACCACCCGCCCACTGCGTGTGCCGGGATCCAGACCACTGGTCACCCTGCTAACGCTTGCCGGCCAGCGCACAGCCGGGAAACCTGTCAGCTCTACCTCGCTGCGTATAGCCGCAAAATCAAACCGTTCGGTGATATCCAGTGCGACTGGCTGCGAATCAACCGGTATCGACACGGCTGTCATGAGCCTGCGTAACATGGTCAGTGGCACCTGCGCTTCAACTTCAGCCTGTTCAATACGGTCGGCAAGAAACAGAGGTTGCCCGAGAGCGGCGTACTGATGCTCTTCCACGTCGACAGTGCGAACGCGAAGATCGTATGGAGCGATAAAACGGGTGTCCTCAAGATCCTGGCGACCCTGCTCCAGGCGCGTCCTGGAGCGTTGAATCTGTGCATCAAGATACTGCTGCTCCGACGGCAACAGCGAGAGCTGGTTATCCAGCGACTGTACAAGCTGGCGCTGCGCCAGGGTGGTACGGCGCTGCTCATCAAGTCGCGACCGGGACACGGCACCGGTTTCGAGGAGCCTCTCGATGCGGTTGAGCTCGCCTTCGGACAACTGCAGCCGTTCATTTTCCAGCTGTAACAGGTGGCGGGTGTTCGATGCTTCTGCTTCAAGCTGAGCCTGCTCGGCTGCCAGGGAGGCCAGCTCGGCTTCTGTCTCTGCAATCGCCAACTGGTAACGCCCCGGGTCCAGCGTCAGCAGCAATGTGCCTGCCGGCAGTAACGTACCACTGTTGAGTTGCGGGTGACGCTGAACAACGCGCCCGGCGACGTTTGCCACAGCCTGCCAGGTTTGTACCGGACGAGTAATGCCTAAACCCCGCGCCGTCAGAACAAACGGCATTGACTGCACTTCAATCACCGTCATGTGCAGAGGTCGGGAATTTACTTCACTGTGGGCCGGCCTTTCGCGCAAAAAAATGAGAAGCGCAACAAGTAGTATGCCGCCCACCAGGCCGACTAACGCCAACACCTTTCTATTACTGAACTGCCGCAGAGCCATTGGATTTTCTCTTGTGAAAATTATTCGACAGAAACATAGTAATTAGTTACTACCTTTTCTGCAACCAATGGACTCATTTGTGTTTCAAAAGGTCGAGACAACTATGGGTTAATAATGCAGATCAGTTCAGAGCAAACTGACCGTCGTTGGGTTACAGCGCAGAAACTCCGAGCTTGCCAACTACTCCGAGTCCGGATAATAGGTAAACAAATACTGGTTGTTTTTCAGGCTGTCAATCAATGGTCCGGTGACTTTCTGGCGAACCGCCGGGCAACCATGGCTGCGGCCGAGGCGACCGGTCTTTTCAATAAAGCTTTTGCTGGGTACTTTGCCTGTGGTTAAGCAAGATCATGCAGTAACGGGGAACTTAATACCCATACGCATTATAGCCATAGGCACCATAATGGAAAGGTTTTGCCAGGAGCACAGGAGAAAGATGGCGTCAGTTTACAGGGTGGCGATCTGCTGAGGGCACTTGACCAGACTTTGGCGCTCAGTAAATAAGTGGCACGAAACGAAAACCTGAGAAATCATTCTGTTGAATGCTGCCGTCCTCGCGCTTACGGATCACGACCATATCGTTCTGAATGGGGATCACCATGATGCCGCCGGGACCGAGTTACCGGACCAGTTCGGTAGGGAGCTCTTCTGCGACGGCGGATACCAGTATTTTATCGAACGTCTGCCCCGGAATGCCAAGAGCATCGCCAGCGATCTGAAACCTGACGTTGGCAAAATGGTATTTTTTGAGGTTGCTACAGGCAAGATCGAGCAGTTCGGGAACGTGCTCAATTCTTGTCACAAAACCCGATCGGGCCGTTTGGGCCAGAAGAGCCGTGCTCCATCCCGAGCCACAGCCGATGTCCAGAACACAGTCGCTTTCTTTAATCTCCAGAAGCTCCAGCATAAAAGCGACGGTGTAAGGCTGGGAGATCGTCTAGCCGGCACCGATGGCAAGAGGATGATCCTCATAGGCTTCATCCTGCAAGTTGGGGCGAACAAAGTCCTTGCGGTCAACAGCATTGAAGCTATCGACAAGCAGCGGAGACTTGAGTATCCCGCGCTGCTGCAGATAACGAGAGAGTTCGTAATGACTGTTCATAGTTTCGTCCTGAAGGTGTTCACATCAGGGCTGGGCTGGCCCAACTCCACTTCGACATAATGTTCCTGATGGTCGTCCACTAGCGGGATCGTGCCCTGCGCGGAATGTTCGCCGCCGCACCTGACGTTGATGTGGTAGACGGTCTCGCGGTAACGATAATGGATTGTGTACGCATCCCAATGGGTCGGGACGCAGGGTGCAATGATCAGATGATCCTTTTCCAGTTTCAGACCCAGCAGACTTTCCAGCGCCAGCCGATACATCCAGCCCGCCGCCCCGGTGTACCAGGTCCAACCGCCTCGGCCCGTATGCGGCGGCGCGCCGTAGACATCCGCGCACATAACGTAGGGTTCGACCTTGTAGAGCTGCATGGAATCCGGCTCACTGCTGTGATTGATCGGGTTGAGCATGGTGAAAAACTCCCAGGCACGCTCCCGGTCACCCAGCTTGGCGAATGCCATCGTGGCCCAAATCGCGGCATGAGTATACTGGCCGCCGTTTTCGCGCACACCGGGAACGTAGCCCTTGATATAGCCGGGCTCAAGGGCTGATTTATCGAAGGGTGGATCGAGCAGCTGGATCAATTGGGCATCCCGGCGCACCAACCGTCGGTCAACCGCATCCATCGCCTTACGAGCACGTTGGGGATCGCCACCGCCCGATATGACCGCCCAACTCTGGCTAATCGAATCAATCTGGCATTCGTCGTTTTCGGATGAGCCCAGGGGCGTACCATCATCAAACCAGGCGCGGCGGTACCAGTCGCCGTCCCAAGCATTGGCCTCGATGTGTCCCACGAGCTGTGCGGCCTGAGTGCTGCACAACTCGGCGAAGGCTGTGTCGCCCTGCTCATTCGCAAGACGGGCAAACTGCTGCAGATTCTCGTATAGAAACCAAGCCAGCCACACACTCTCGCCCTTGCCGTGCAGGCCGACCAGGTTCATGCCATCGTTCCAGTCGCCACAGCCCATCAGCGGTAACTGATGGGTACCGAAACGCAGCCCGTTCCTGATGGCACGCACACAGTGCTCGTAGAGGCTGGCCGATTCTGCCGAACGCTGGGGCTGATCGTAATAGGCCTCTTCGTACGGATACAACTCACGGCCCTCCACGAAGTGCACCGTCTCGTCGAGAACGCCAGTATCGCCGGTCGCCAGCACATAACGGCAAGCGACATAAGGCAGCCAAAGATAGTCATCGGAAAAATGCGTGCGCACACCTTGCCCCCTGGGCGGGTGCCACCAGTGTTGTACATCGCCCTGGATAAACTGGCGCCCGGCGCAGCGGATCAACTGCTCACGGGCAAGCCAAGGTGTGGCATGGATCAGCGCCAGAGTATCCTGCAACTGATCACGGAACCCGTAGGCGCCCCCAGACTGATAATAGCCACTCCTGCCCCAGAGCCGGCATGACAGCGTCTGGTAAAGCAGCCAGCCGTTGACCAGCACGTCCATCGCTGGGTCCGGTGTTTCCACCTGCACCGCACCCAAGGTATGGTTCCAGTATTCCTCGACCGACGCCAAAGCTCGCCGGGCACCTGCCGGCCTAATGAAGCGCTGTATGAAGTGCTGTGCTTCATCCGTGTTGCTGGCCGCGCCGAACACGAACACAACTTCACGCTCCTGCCCGTCGGCCAACTCAATTTGCGTTTGCAGCGCGGCGCAGGGGTCCAGCCCCGCACCGACCCTGCCCGACAGGCGCGTGCGGTGCAGCGCTGCCGGACTGGCCAGGGAACCGTTGCGACCGATGAACTCACTACGATTGCCCGTCAGTGTATGTACGTGCTCGCCGACTCCGTCATGGTTGACGTGGGCGAAGACGACTCGATTGGCGCACTCACGACCATAGGCGTTGCGTGCAAACAGCGCACCGCTATGCGGGTCTTTCTCGGTTACGATGTGCATCAGATTGGCGTGGCGCGACTCACCGAGCACCAGTTCCCAGTATCCGGTAAGAGATACACGACGCGGTCGGCCGGAATGGTTGCGCAGTTTGACGACGAGGAACTTCACCGGTGCGTCCATGGCAACGTAGGTGAACAGTTCCGAGTAGATACCGGCTTCGTCGTGCTCGAATACGCTGTAGCCAAACCCGTGCCGGCACACATAGCCTGAACCGGTCTGGTTGATGGTTGGCGCGGGCAATGGCGTTGTCGACCAGAACACACCGGTGTCCTCATCCCGGATATACAGCGCTTCGCCGCTGCTGTCGCTCAACGGATCATTGTGCCAGGTGGTCAGACGGAATTCGTGGGCGTTCTCCACCCAGGTATAGGAACCACCGCTCTCACTAACGACTGTGCCGATGTGCGGGCTGGCAATAACATTGACCCAAGGCGCCGGCGTGGTCTGGCCCGGCTCGAGGGTAATGACGTATTCACGCCCGTCAGGCGTAAATCCGCCCAGGCCATTGCAGAATATGCGCTCGCGAGCTGGCAGAGCATGCTTACGTTCCGTTGTCGGCTCAACAACGGTTTGCGCCAAAGGCAACGGACGATCCGGCACACGCTCCACCAGCGCACGGCGCCCAACCTGCTCAGCCAGGGTCTCAGCGGTATCCGTGATGACGACACGTGCGACCGTCATGAACAGAACACGATCCTCTTCGGATAGCTCATCCGCTCGCCGTACAAAGACTCCGCCCGGTTTGTGGGCGATCTCCGCCTCCGGGCCAGTGTTGATCAGGCCTATGATCTGATCGTGCAAAACGGCTCGGTAACCCGAAAAATCTTCATTCAGAATCACCAGATCCGCACGCAGGCCCTTCATCCGCCAATAGGCATGGGCTCGCAACATCTGTTTGACCAAATCAATGCGGTTAAGATCTCCGATGCGCAGCAGAACGATCGGCAGATCACCCGAGATAGAAAAGCGCCATAGTCCGGACTGTCCCAGTTGATTACGAGCAATGACGCTAGGCGTTGAGCGGCGTAACGCATTTGCGTAGATCACCGAACTGGCCAGCCGGGCATAAACCTGCGCATCGGCTTCCGTCGTGTTGATAAGATGCAGAACTTCCTGGCTTTGGCACCAGGCCATTTCAAAGGCGCGTTCGATGAAATGCTTGTCGCAGTATTTCTCAAGCAGCGCCAGGGCCGCTTCTCGCGTGTCTGCGACACCGGAGATGAACTGTACAGTGGCGGGTTCGTACGGCTCCAGCGTGAGTGTACTGCGGATTGCCACGATGGGATCAAGCACCGGACCAGCCGTATTTGACAACCGCTGCGTCTCGTCAATGGTCAATCTCCTATTCCCGGGAGACGATTTTTTACGGCTATCCAGCTTCAAGGGATTGGCGGCGGTTCGGCCCCGCCCGATGAATCGGCTGCGATCGGTCTCGTACGACGGCGCGTCGGCATTCGCGCCGGATGCCGCGAACAGGTGGAACATCCAGGGCGTATGTTCACCCGGTGTGCGTGGCCGCCGTGTGCAGAGGATTGCTTGTCGGTCTGGCAAAATTTCGGTCTGCACGAACAAATTACTGAAAGCCCGATGGGCAAGATCGGCGTTCAGAGGCGCCAACACAACCTCAGCGTAACTCGTCAGCTCAATGTGGCGGATTCTGGACGACTGATTGGTAAGAGTGACCCGGCGGATCTCGACGTCGTCTTCGGGCGATACGCTGATTTCGGTGTGGGCGTCGATCGCCTCATCACGGCGTCGATATTCAGCACGCGCCTGGACAAATATCGCCTCGTAATGATCGGCTTTGCGCAGAGTAGGCTGATGCGCCGTTGACCAGTAACGCCCCGTGTCACGATCGCGCAGGTAAATGAAGGTGCCCCAGTTATCGGCCGTGGCGTCCTCGCGCCAGCGGGTTACTGCAAGATCATGCCAACGGCTGTACCCACCGCCGGCATGGGTCGCCATAACATGGTATGTGCCGTTGGATAACAGATGGACTTCAGGCAGAGGTGTATTCAGATCGGTGAAGACTCGCATTATCGCGTCATCTTCCGCTGCGGAAGGGCGAGCGGCAGCACTGACTTCCGAAGCATGTGGCTGCAAGGTGGCACCCTGCTTCGGCACCCGTTCCTGCAGCAATAACTGCGTCGCCCGCGCCAGTGGGTCAGACATAAAACGGCGCTGCATAGGCTGATCGAGCAATAGATGCTCGAAGGCCAGCAGGCTCATGCCCTGATGATGCGCCATAAAAGTACGCACGACGGCATGCTGCTTGCCCCGCGGTACCCGCGAAGGCGTGTAATCGATCGCTTCGTAGAATCCGTAGGTGCCAAGAAAGCCGTTCCCCGCCAATATCTGCAGATTGCGACAGGCCTCCAGCGGCATCACCATCAGCGCCAACGCACTGGCGTAGGGCGCAATGACCAAATCGTCCCCAAGCCCACGTTTGAGACCCATTCCGGGTACGCCGAACGCCCGATACTGATAAACCTGGTGCATATCCGTGGCGTTATAACAGGACTCCGAGATGCCCCAGGGCACGGCACGCTGCCGGCCATATTCGATCTGGCGCGACACCGCAGACTTGCAGGTCTGATCCAGTAACGTGTTCTGATAACTCGGCATGATCAACTGCGGCATTAGGTACTCAAACATTGAGCCGCTCCACGAAATCAAGCTCACGTCGCCGCCATGAATGGTCAACAAACGCCCAAGTGCGAACCAGTGTTTCTGTGGCACCTGGCCCTGGGCGATGAGCAGAAAACTGGCCAGCCGGGCCTCGGACGCCAGCAGGTCGTAGCACGCTGGGTCGCGACGTCGTTCGCCCACATCGTAGCCAATCGTCAACAAGCTGCGGGCGGCATCGTAGAGGAATTCAAAATCCATCATGGCCAGTTCGCGGCATCGATCTGCAAGATCATCAATACGTCGGAGGCGTTCCACCGCGCCCTTGTAACCTGAATGCCCGGCCCTGGCCAGGGCCGACAGTGTCGGGATGGTATCGAAAAGCCCGGGTTCCGGAGCCATACCGCGAAGATCGCCTTGCAACGCAAGGGACTGTTGGTCGAAAGCCCGTGCCCAGTAATAGAGTTCACCATCACTATCGGTGTCGCGCGGCAACCAGGCAATCAGCCCCCCTTCAATACGATGAAGCTCATCCAACGCGCTGTCAGCGGCAACCAGTGTCTGAAGTTGTCCATCGAGAGTGAGCGCATGCAGGGTGTCCTGAAGAAGCCTGATCTTGTCTGCAAGCTCTTGGCTAAGTGTCACCGGTGCGTGTTCTGCAAGGACCTGCAGGGTATCCTGTAACCCGTGAAACGCATTCGCCGCCAGTATCGGCGCGCCTTTCAGCTCGGCCAGCCCCGCCTGCAACGTGAGCAGGCTGCCGGCCAGGTTACCGCTGTCCACCGACGACACATAGTGTGGCCGCAGCGGTTGCAGGGTGCGGGTGTCGTACCAGTTATAGAAGTGGCCACGGTAGCGCTCCAACCTTTCCATTGCCGTCAGCGTGTTCTCGATCAGGCGCAGGCATTCACCGGCGTGAATGTACCCGAAATCGTACGCTGCCAGATCGGCCAGCAGCGCCATACCCATATTGGTGGGCGAGGTACGGAAGGCAATGGCCGGCTCGGGATATTCCTGAAAGTTATCGGGGGGCAGCCAGTTGTCCAGCGGAGAGACGAAGTCTGCAAAAAAACGCCAAGTGCGGCGGGCCGACGTGCGCAGGAAAACCCGCTGCTCAATCGTCAACTTCGGCTCTGGCGTCAGTAGTGGCGTACTGATCCACCAGCCGACGATGGGCGACAGCAGCCACAGCAACAAGGTGGGCGCCCAAACCATCCACTCAACCGAACGGGTTTGCCATAGGGCAATAGCCAGCAGCACCGACAAGATCGGCGCGACCCACATTTCTCTTAAAAAACCGCTCAGTGTTTTGCGCGCATTGCGAATCCCATAGGATCTTAGCTGCCAAAGCAGCAAACCGCGTTGAGTAAACAGCATGCGTATACCCGAGCGCAGGATCGCATCCAGGCAAATCTGCGCTTCGTAGGGCAGCATAATCCAGGCAAGCAGGGTTACTGCGAGCGGACGAAGCGCGGATTGGCTGGCCAGAATCAGATGCTGCCGCCAGCTAAGCTCTTCAGGCTTACGGATGAATTGAATCAGAATCCCCAAGAGCGTCGGCACAAATACTAGGCCGGCGGCCAGCAATAACCAGAACCACGCAGGTCCCGGCCCCAGTAGCCAGCCGCCCGCCAGCAAAATCAGCAGCGCCGGAGAGACAAGACTGCGGCGCAGATTGTCGACGATTTTCCACCTCGACAAGGCGGATAGCGGGTTTGGCTGCCGCTTTATTCCCGGCCCGGGTACCCGAGGCCACAACCAACCGGTAAGCTGCCAATCGCCGCGCATCCAACGATGCCGCCGACTGGTCTCCTGAGCGTAACTGGCCGGATGCTCTTCAATAAGGTCAACATCTGTTACCAATGCTGAACGCGCATAGCCGCCTTCCAGCAGGTCATGACTTAGAATGAGATTGTCCGGAAATCGACCATCGACGGCCTGGCGAAACGCATCCACATCGTAGATACCTTTACCGATGAACGACCCCTCTGCGAAGATATCCTGATAGACGTCCGATATTTCGCGGGTGTAGGGATCGATACCCGCTTCGCCCGCGAACAGTTTGGTAAATCGTGACTGGCCAGCACTGGTAAGGCTGATCGAGGCGCGCGGCTGCAGAATCGCGTAACCCTCGACGACGCGCCCCTTGCCCGCATCGTAGACCGGCCGATTGAGCGGATGCGCCATATTACCGACCAGTTTGCGTGCGGCGTCGCGCGGCAGTTGGGTGTCAGTATCCAGAGTAATGACGTACTTGATCGAGCCCAGGATGGATGGATCACCGATTGTTTTCGAAAATGCCGCTTGCCTCTCCCCCCGCAGCAACGCATTGAACTGCTCCAGTTTGCCGCGTTTACGTTCATGCCCCATCCATACCCGCTCAACGGCGTTCCACACTCGAGGCCGATGAAACAGATAAAAAATGCATGGACGATCGTCGTTGTAGGTCGCGTTGAGCGTATCGATTGCAACACGCGCGTATTCAAGCAGCGATTCATCCTCGGGCAAGGTGCATGTGGACGCGTCACGGAAATCCGTCAGCAGGGCAAAGAACAAATTGCGATCACGATTGCCGAGATAACGGATCTCCAGTGCCTCGAGCAGATCATCAATTTCCTGCGTTCGGTCGAGCAACGTGGGGACCACCACCATAGTGCGTTCGCTATCTGGTATGCCTTTGGAAAAATCCAGACGTGGCAACGCTCGCGGCGGCAGGAACATCGTTACCACTCGGTTTACCAGAGACACGGCCAACGCCGAGCCACCGATCAAGCCCATGGCAGCGAATAACCAATAGCGCCAGTCCCCCGGTACACATCCGCCAAAAGGAAACTGCGCCAGCACTGTCGTCACGGCGGTAAGCAGCAGAATCGAACTGGCATACAGCAAGAGGCGGTGACGCCGGCACGCCCGTCTGACCCGCGTTTTCCGAGACAAACAGCAGCCGACAGACTGTTCCAGACAGTGACGACCCCGATCAATCAGATAGTAGCCGACATGGGCGCTTCGATCGTCCGGACCGAGTCGTTTCACAGCCTTATGAGAGAGGGCAATGGCTTCGCGTGCCACTTCCCACTCTCGGCGGGGGCTAACTCTCGCGATGTCCTCAATAACATGCCGATAGCGATCGCGGGTGGCGAAATCCTGGTGAACGTATGTGTCTGCCGGATCTTCTCGCAAACTCTTTTCGACAGCGCTGAGTGACTCGACGAAATCCTTCCAGTCCGTTGCACCGATTAAGCGCAGACTGCCGATGCTGTTGGCGATGGATACCTGGTTGGCTGCGGCTGTTCGGCTGGCGGCTTGTGACAACTGGATTGCAGTCACGCCTTGTTCGTGCAGCTTTTGTTCGACCCATGCCTGCACAAAAGCCATCGTGGACCCCTGCACCTGGAGCCTTGCGTAAAACTCCTCCACAAAGGGAGCCGTCAGCGGCACACCCGCACTGGCAAACTCGGCCAGCAAATGAACCAGCCGCCCGGGTTCGTTTTCAGCTGTCGTGAGCATGCGATCCGCCCAGGTGATGGCGGCATCGAGATCTTCGCGTCGACGCGCTATACGCACCGCCACACGGCGCAGGTTTTCCAGCAGCGCCAACTGCAACATAATCGGGAACGCCCACAACTCGCCGAGTTGCAGCGGTTCAGCGGTCTGGTAGGCGACGACGAACTGGGTGGTGTTGTCGATATCGACGCGACCGTCCATGTGCGAAATCAGTTCCAGGGCCAGATCATAGATGCGCGGAAAACCGGCAGACGAGCCCACCGCCAGCCGCGGCAATTGCCGGCTGTAGCCACGAGGAAGGTGCCGGCGAGCCAGGTTGATCTGCTGTTCGATGAGATAGAAATTGTCGAGCAGCCAGGCTTCCGACGGGACAATTCTATGTCCGGGCATGACGGCGGCGGTTACTACGTCGTAAGCCACCAACAACACGCGCGCGTTGTCCGCCAGTCGTGGCAGCAGTCTGTCGGGCCCCGGACGCGGATCGATTCCATGCTGTGCGGCCAGCGTAACCGCGTGGCATTTGAGTTGCTCGATACTGAATAGTTCCGCACGTAACAACTCCGTATCCCGGCCATTGAACGGAAGGTTCGGCGTGCGTGCGCTAAATCCAATATCTATCTTGCCTATGAGATTCTCCTGGTTGTAACCCGCCTGGACTATCTTGATTCTTACTCAACGAGCGCCTTCTTGGTGCGACTTATCACATTTCTTCATGAACCTGGCCATAGGCCAGCATCGCAAACAAACCTGTACCGCCCAAAATGTTGCCGATGAGTACCGGGGCAATATGGTAGATAAAGGCGGTAAAAATATTCATGTCCCCGTTGAGCACCAGAGTGAAAATTTCGTTCGAACCAGCAATAACGTGGGTAAAACCACCGGCCGCGATCAGCCAGGTGAACATGATGATCACCAGTACCTTGGACCCTTTCGCAGACGGCAGCATCCACACCATGGCGGCTATGAAAAAGCCCGAGGGAATACCGCGCAAAAACGTCTCGGTCGGCGTCAGTGTTGCCAAGTGGCGCGATATCTCAAGGATTGCTGCAAGGGTGTCAGCGGGAAGGATGCTTCCGTGGATGGCCATAGCGGCGGTTAAAAACGTGCCACACAAGTTGGCCGCGAGCACAATTGCCCACAGGCGCGCGGCGTTATAAAACTGTTTGCGGGTGGGGTCGGCCAGAACCGGCAGAACCACGGTAATGGTGTTCTCCGTGAACAGTTGGAGCCGGCATAGAATGACCAGCACAAACCCGAACGCGTAGCCCAGGCTTTCAATTAACGTCAGGTAGGGGTGATCTGAGCCTATGTTGGCGCGAATAATTCCCTCGACAAGGACCGACGTTGAAATCCCCACCCCAGCTGCCACGCCGGACCACCAAAGCGAGATATTAGGACGTTGCAGCTCCTCTTCGCCCTCGCGCAGGATAACGGAATAGATAGCCAGCGACGACAAACCGCCATGTTCGGCCACCGAGTCACGCTCTTTCGGAGCCAGTGACTTCTCGCTCGACGTTGGTGTCTGTTCGCGGGATTCGCGATCCTGAGCCTTGGCGCGAGACGCATGCTCGTCCGCGGCGTCCTTGGCTTTCTTTTCGGAGGAGGTATCCCGATTAGCTTCTCCGTCACTCATTTAACTGTCCTTTGGCCACCAAAAAGCGCTTGTGTTGCTGCAAAATTTAACCCTCTGGAAAATGGCTTTCAGTCACTATGATAGTTTAGATCCTGTATTTGGACATAAGCGTCTCTGATTATTAGAAAAATGCTGCACGGAATGCCAGAAACCGTCCTCCAGCGCCACTCACATCCACTTTCTTCAATGAATTCGTGGCAAGTCTGCCTATAATATTCTCCAGGTAATGCTTTTTATTGGCACAGATCCTGCTAGTCTTAGTGCCCAACCCTTCAAGGAGAAATCAGTTGGCGCTCTTGAATTTCATAATCGACCGGTCGGACCAAATCTGGCTCGCGTCCTGGCAACATTTATCACTCGTGGTGCAATCCCTGACGTTAGCAGTCGCACTGTCATTGATTCTCGCCTTCCTCGTTTATAACAGCCAAAGATTGAGCGCGATGGCAAATGGACTGTCTGCAGTGGGGCTAACCATTCCCTCTTTTGCGTTGATAGGCCTTCTTATTGCTCCACTCGGGTTTGGCGTGACACCGTCAATGGTGGTTGTCACCTTTTTTGCCGTACTGCCAATTTTGCGCAATGCGGTCGTCGGGCTTAGCGGTGTTGACAAAGCCATTGTCGAATCGGCACGTGGCATTGGTATCGGCCGTATCCGCACGATGCTGACCATCGAACTTCCGCTGGCGTGGCCAATCATTCTCACCGGCGTCAGAATATCGGCTCAGATGACGATGGGTGTTGCTGCCGTGGCCGCCTACGTTCTGGGCCCCGGGCTTGGGAGTTTTATCTTCTCCGGGCTGTCACGGCTGGGTGGAGCAAATTCACTCGAGGCCGTTGTGGTCGGTGTGGTTGGCGTTATCCTATTGGCTTTCATTCTAGATCTTCTTCTTGTCGGCATTGGCCGCCTGACTATCTCGCGAGGTATTCGTGTCAGCAACTAACACTACACAGAGCAACGATCAGGCCTCACGTACCATCCTGCTCGACAAGGTAACCAAGCACTACCCGGGGCAATTGAAACCCGCCGTTGACGGCCTTACGCTGGAAATACCCGCCGGCAAGATCGTGATGCTGGTTGGTCCCTCCGGGTGTGGCAAAACAACGACGCTAAAGATGATCAATCGGCTTATTGAGCCAACGTCAGGTCGCATTATGCTGGGGGACGAAGACGTCACTGATCTGGACGGCGACAAACTCAGACGTCGAATGGGTTACGTGATCCAGGCCGGCGGCCTGTTTCCACATATGACAGTGGCCGCGAACATCGCGATTGTCCCCAAGATGCTGGGCTGGTCGAAAGGCGCAATTTCCAAGCGGATCGATGAACTGCTGGATCTGGTGTCGCTCGACCCTGCGCTCTACCGCGATCGTTACCCGAAAGAGCTGTCCGGAGGCCAGCAGCAGCGGATTGGCGTAGCCCGTGCGCTGGCAGCAGACCCCCCGGTGCTGCTGATGGATGAGCCGTTTGGAGCCGTCGACCCGATCACACGACAGCGCTTGCAGGACGAGCTAATCCGGATTCAGGAAGAGGTGCAGAAGACGATCGTTTTTGTCACCCACGACTTCGATGAAGCAGTAAAATTGGGTGACTGGATTGTGATCTTTGGCGAAGACGGGCAGATCGTACAATATGACAGCCCGGAACGGATTCTGGCGCAGCCGGCAAATGATTTTGTTGCAGATTTCATCGGCGCAGGTGCGGGGCTCAAACAACTGACGCTGGCCCGGGTGCGAGACGTTCAGCTTGCCGACCCAGTTACCGCTTCGCCCGGTGAGAAAGGCGCGGATGTGCTGGCGCGCGTGCAGCAGACCAATCACGATTATGTCGTTATCACTGACGGCCGGGGACGCCCTATAAGCTGGCTGTCGCGGCGCCAACTGTCGCGCCTAGACACCATCGATAAATCGGAAAACCCCGATCTACCGCTGGTGGCAGAGGGGTCCACGCTGAACGATGCACTCGACGCCATGCTGGCCTCCAGGCTCGGCGCCGCCTTGGTTACCAATCGCAGCAAAGCTCTGGTTGGGATGATCACGTTCGATATTGTCATGAAGTCCATCAACCAACTGCGCGCTGACGTGCAAACGGCCGATGACGAGTCGCCGGTTGGCACCAATACTGGCTCTCCGGAAGTCTCAGAGGTGCCAAATGATTGATGCTGCGCGCAACAAGGTGGCCGCCAGCGACGCGGGCGGCACAAACGGGCGCAGCCTGGTTATTCAACTCGTTGCAATCCTGCTGGCTCTGGCCGCTTTTGCAATCTGGCTGGCGACGGCGAACCTGTCTTCAACGGAACGGGCCACTCTTAATCCTTCCGCTTTACTGGCCTATACCGGCGAGCACCTGGCGCTGACGTTTGTTTCGATCATTATTGTTCTGACGATCACTATCCCGCTGGGAATTCTGCTGACGCGGCGACCGTTCGTTCGCGCCAGCGGCACCATTCTGGCCATCGCCAATTTTGGCCAGGCGGCGCCGATCATCGGATTAGTGGTGCTGCTTGCGTTTTGGCTCGGATTCACATTCTGGACGGCTGTGGTCGCTCTGGTTGCCTACGCCGCACTGCCCGTGCTGAGAAATACCATGATCGGCATTCAGAGCGTGGACGCCCAGCTGGTTGAAGCGGGCCGGGGCATGGGCATGAGTGCGACTTCGGTGTTGCTGCGCGTTGAATTGCCACTCGCAGTACCAGTGATGCTGTCCGGTATCCGCACCGCCCTTGTATTGGTGGTGGGCTCGGCAACACTTGCGACATTTATTGGCGCTGGGGGCCTGGGGCTTCTGATTACCACCGGTGTGAACCTGTTCCTACCCAGCGTACTGGTGTCAGGTGCCCTGCTCGTCGCACTACTTGCCCTGTTCATCGACTGGATCGGTCGTGTGTTCGAACACTACGCGCGCCCAAAAGGACTTTAGATTATGACCGTTCGCCATCACACGCACGCCATACGCCGCAGCACATTTACAGTTGCCGGGCTCGCGGCAGCGCTGTCGCTTGCAGGATGCGGCCTGGAGCCGGCAGGCTCCTTCGTGCCCGCTGCCGCACCCGGTTCAATACAGGCCATTGAGGGCCTGCCCGCCAGCGCAGCTATTACCATTACTTCCAAGAACTACACCGAAGCGCTAATCCTCGGCAAAATGGCTGTACTTGCGGCAAAAGTGGCCGGTTTTCAGGTTACCGATATGTCGAATGTACCAGGCAGTGTGGCTGTGCGCGAGCTGATGCTCAACGGCGATGTCGATTTTGTCTGGGATTATACCGGAACAGGCTGGCTGGCCTATCTCGGCAACGAAGCAGGAATACCCGGTGAGCGCCCGCAGTACGAGGCGGTTCGCGACGCCGACCTGAAAAATGGCATAACCTGGCTGGAGCCCGCGAAACTTAACAACACCTACGCATTTGCCGTAAAAGCCAGCGCGGTGCCTGAACTTAATGGCATCACCAAGCTATCAGAAATTAAAGACCTACCGCTGAGCGAGCGCTCGTTTTGCGTGGAGTCGGAATTCAATTCGCGGCAGGATGGCTTCAAACCCATGCTGGAAGAATATGATCTTACGCTGGGTAGCGCAGACGGTGTGAACCCGTCCAATGTCAAAATTCTCGACACCGGCACCATCTACGAGGCCACCGCTCGCGGTTCGTGTAACTTTGGTGAGGTCTTCGCCACAGACGGTCGCATCGTGGCGCTTGACCTGGTGGTTCTGGAGGATGACAGAGCCTTCTTCCCCGCCTACAACGTGGCCCCGGTGGTGCGCAGCGAAACCCTAAAAAAATACCCGCAACTGCAACAGATTTTTGCCCAGATTTCCTCGAAGCTGACAAATTCGCAGCAGCAGACACTCAACTCCCGCGTTGATGTTGATGGCGAGGAGCCTGCCTTTGTGGCCTTCGACTGGATGCAGGCAGAAGGTCTGATCACTGTGCCTGTGAAGTGAATTCGATGTACATGTTATACCCAACTTTGAACACCCAGAACCGCTTGTATTACTGCAAGATCTAGCCTGCTGGAAAGTTATCTTCAGTGTATGATAGCCTAGAATTTGCCATTTAAGCGGGCCTCTAATGGGTGATGTCGATGGTTTCAACGGCACACACTGTCGTTGTCCACCAGCCTTGCTCCTGATGTAAATCAAGATGTCCGCGTGCAATATGTGTAACGTTGGAATGATGATATTTGGCATTCGCGGCTTTGCACCTTCAAAGGAGAACGTGTCATGAAAGCAATGGTATTTCACGGACCGGGCAAACGCAGTTGGGAAGAAAAGCCCAAGCCAGAAATCGAAAAGGCCACGGATGCGGTAGTACGCATTACCCATACCACCATCTGCGGCACTGACTTGCACATCCTGAAAGGTGATGTGCCGGCGGTAACAGTGGGCCGCATTCTGGGTCACGAAGGCCTTGGCGTGGTGGAAGAAATTGGTAGCGGCGTAAGCAACATCAAGGTTGGAGACGAGGTATTGATCTCCGCTGTCACCTCTTGCGGTCGTTGCGACTACTGCAAACGCGGCATTTATGCCCATTGCCGCGACGGTGGCTGGATTCTTGGTCATCTTATTGACGGCACCCAAGCGGATTATGTGCGCATCCCCCATGCAGATAACAGCTTGCATATGTTGCCCAAAGGCATGGACCCCGCTGCAGCCCTTATGCTTAGTGATATCCTGCCCACCGGACATGAAATTGGAGCCCTGGCCGGCGAGGTCAAGCTAGGCGACACTGTGGCCATCGTCGGAGCGGGCCCCATAGGGCTGGCAGCTCTGATGACCTCACGCTTTTACTCGCCAGCACGGCTGATCATGATTGATCCGGACGAAAATCGTCTGGCCATGGCCAAGATGCTCGGAGCCACTGACACCATCGCCAAGAACCCGGTTGAAGCCATCAAAGAGTTGACCAACGGTGAAGGCGTCGACGTAGCTATGGAGGCAGTAGGCTACCCCGAAACCTTTGATATCTGCCAAGATATTATTCGCCCAGGCGGCTTTATTGCCAATATAGGCGTGCATGGCAAGAGCGTCGAATTCAAGCTGCAGGACTTGTGGATCAAAAACATCACTGTGCGCACCGGACTGGTAAGCACCAATACCATTCCAGTATTGATGAAGTTCGTTGAAAGCGGCGGCGTTACGCCTGCAGATCTGGTTACGCACCGCTTCAAACTCAACGAGATTGAAAAGGCTTACGACATCTTCAGCAATGCGGCGAAGGAGCAAGCTATCAAGATGTTGCTTACCGCCGAATGAGGCTGAAAATCTAGCTAAAAACAAAACTGGACTACTTTGTGCCCTTCTTTTCACCGTTACGCCGGAAGAGCTGGCGTGACGGTGATATTGGACACTGAGTATAATGTTCGCCCGTAATTCGGGCTATTACTGGATGGAAATCCTGGGTCAGTATTGTGCAGTCATCAACCGCTAGGAATCTTTCTTGCGAATTCTCTTTAATCACAATATCTCCGGCGCTGCCGACCTGATCGACCTGATGCGCCGCGCGCAGCCAGGTCTTCACGTTATCGCGACCCATGAGCGGCGCGACACTCCGATCGCCCTTGCGGCGGACCGACTGTTACCAGAGCCGGCCGAGACCCGGTTGATGAGCCCGGACGCCTATGCAGACTGGCTGCTCCAGGTAGCGCTCGCGGAGGGGGCTGAGCTAGTTCTGCCTTATCGGCGGCGTGAGGAGCTGGCCGGGTTTCGAGACCGGTTCAGCGCGCGCGGGGTCCGTCTATTGACCGCCTCGGACTCGAACACGATACGATTCCTTGAGGAAAAGCCGTCACTCCTTGCCCGAATGGAGGCAGCCGGGGTCCCGGTCACCCCGTTCAGACGTTTCGAGGGGGCTGACGAGTACGGATGTCTGCGCGCGGAAGGCAGCCTCTTCCCAGATCACCCAGGCCAGCTGTGCGTGAAACCCGCTTCCGGCATTTACGGGGCCGGGTTTCGGATTATCCAAGACGAGCTGCCTGCCATGGCCCTACTCTCTGATCTCTCGGCGCTCGAACTGCCGGATATTGCGTTTCGGGCACTGCTTGGAGCACTGCCCCAGCCAGAGCCGATGATGCTAATGCCGTTCCTGGAAGGGCCGGAACGGAGCGTCGACTTCTCTTGCCACGAGGGGCGCCTTCTCGGGACGGTGACCCGGATCAAAGCGGGGACTTCGCAGCTGCTTCTTCATGACCCCTACGGTGAGGAGCTAGCCCAACTCGTCGCCCAGACATTCAGACTGACAGGCATTCTGAACCTACAGACAATTGAGGACACGGCCGGAACGCAAAGGCTAATGGAAGTGAACACTCGCGCCTCAGGTGGGATCGGAATGACCGGGCTAACAGACGTTAACCTACCTGCACTCTTGCTTGATTCCATCGTCGGGGTAAGATCGGATCTGCCGGCACGGGTCACCGGAGAGGTACAGGCAGGGCGGCGCGAACTGTTCTGGGCGGTTTAAGAGAGCGCTCAATACAATAAAACGTTCGGGCTCTCGAAAACCTGTTCTTTTACGCCACCCCGGACTTCCTGCAGCTGTTGTTTACTCAAATCATCTCTGGTTATTTGCGGCCGGCGGTCCAGCGGAATCCCCAGTCGTACTGTTTGTCCAGAGCCTTATGGCCACTGTGAAAAGTGACCTGCCGGGAGACGCGTACCTGACCGTCATGATTGTCTATGCCAACCACCGCGCACATGCTGCCAGACTGTTCGAACTCGTTCATCCGGATTTCGACTTCTGGCTGCCCCGGTACCAACACTCGAACAATGCCGTCCGTTTCCTTCCAGTTCGGGACCCCTTCGTAAATGAATGCGTAAACAAGAACGCGCTTGATATCTGCCCAACGGTCCCCGTTGATCTCAAGCCACTCTCCGTCTGAGACAGAGCCGGTACGATCATCCCCAAGCAATCGCACAAAGGGCGCCTGCTGGAAGTCACCGAAGCCGTTGCCAAGCGCCTGAACCACATGCCTCTTCCCGTCTCGCGTCTCTACGAACGCGCCCAGATCAAGGTCGATCGCGACCGAACCCTTAGAGAAAAACCCGGTTTTTTTCTGGGTCTGGCTCTGGTTCCAGTTCAGGTTGATCTGCATTTTTCCAAAACGGCCGCCCTCTTTCTTCAAAGAGACCGTGTTGTTTTGCTTGGTCAGACTTACTTTAGAGAGATTGACCGAGCTTGTTGACGGTGGGGGCGCAGGAGTTGGAGTTGGAGTTGGAGTTGGAGTTGGAGTTGGAGTTGGAGTTGGAGTTGGAGTTGGAGTTGGAGTTGGAGTTGGAGTTGGAGTTGGAGTTGGAGGGGCCGGCTCGGCAATCTCGACGCCAAGGTGTTTCGCCAACGCAGCAAGCCCCCCGTTAAACCCTTGCCCAACGACCCTGAATTTCCAGGCCCCGTTGCGCTGATAAAGTTCGGCCAGAATAAGCGCCGTTTCTGTCATACCGGCGCAGGGAATGGCACCCCGTACTCCGCCCGCATCCAGTGTAATCTCCGGGACTTTGGAGAACGACGCCCGATTCTCGTGAATCGTGGCAGTGAACACCACCTTTTCTACCCCGGCTGGAACTTGGCCAAGCCCCACAGCAAAACGCGCCTCGCCGTTTTCGGAGCCCAACAGCGCCACAGCACCCCCGGCAATCGACGGCTGACCGTAGAAACACATATCCGTATCTGACCGAACTTTGCCCGACGCAGTGACCAGAAAAGCGGACACGTCGATATCCGCACCCGGTATTGTGCCATGGCGGATCAGAACGGTTAGATCATTGGAGGAAAGGGGCGCGTTTGCGCCAGGGCCGAGGACAGTCATCAGGAACTCCTTAATAAACCGGTGCGGGCCGCCCGCAATGGCAGCGGCCCGCGCCCGAACTAGCCGACGTTTACGCCGTGTGCCGTGGCCAAAGGCCCCAGACCGCCAGCGAAGCCGGCGCCAATTGCTTTCATTTTCCACTCTTCGTTGTGCCGATAAATCTCACCAAAAATCATCGCGGTTTCGGTTGAATAGTCTTCAGTAAGATCGTACTTCGCAAGTTCAGCGCCGCCGTCCTGATTGACAATGCGCATAAACGCATTGCTAACCTGGCCAAAGTTCTGATTTTTCTTTTCAGCTTCGTGAATCGTCACTACGAAAACCAGCTTTTTGACGTCCGCCGGGATTTTTGACAGATCGATCTTGACTTGCTCGTCGTCACCTTCACCTTCGCCGGTGCGGTTGTCGCCGAGGTGCTCAACAGCGCCGCCAAGCCCGCTCAGATTTCTGTAAAAAATGAAATCCTCGTCGGAACGCACCTTGCCGTTTTCACCGCAGATAAATACTGACGCGTCCAGGTCAAATTCTGTGCCGTCAGTAACGCGCGGGTCCCAGCCAAGACCAACCAGGATGGAAGTGAGACCCGGAGCCTCTTTAGAAAGCGAAACGTTGCCACCTTTACTAAGAGAAATTGCCATGTCGTTTTCCTTTGCGAAATGTAAGTTGTAACCCGCCCGAATCAGACAGGTCAAGATTACAGGTTGCTACCAAACTCTTTGTACATCGTTATAAATAGTTGTGCATCAAGGGGCCGCGACCCCAACGAATGCGTCAGCCACTCCGCTGTACTGAGCGAAAGTGAACAGAAGATAAGAAACCGCCATGATCCCGCCAGCAATGCGGCCAATTCGACCGACAAACAGCAGGAAGAGCGCGAACACAAACGTTACGGCAAGAACGATCAGCAGGTCAAATTGACCGAACCGCGGATCGATCACCAGTGGCTTCACTACCGCCGTAATCGCCATCACCGACAGGATGTTGAAAATATTCGATCCAACAATTCCGCCAATGATCATATCCGACTGCCCCTTACGAGCCGCCGCGACGCAGGCGGTCAGCTCAGGCAGGGAGGTCCCGAATGCAATCACGGTCATCCCGATCACGGCTTCAGGAACGCCCAGAGCGAATCCGCCGGCAACCGCTCCTTGAACCAGTACTTCCGACCCGATCACAAGCGTTGCAATTCCGATCGTGACCATAACAAAAGGATTCCCGGGACTCGCGTCTTCGCCCTCCTCGTCTTCGTCAACTTCGATTTTACTTGCTTTGTACTGGTAGGTCACATAGGCAACAATGGCGAAAACCATCGCCAGACCTGCCCAGCGAGGAAGAATCCCGGCCCAGACCGCTGCTGCCATAGCGGCGGTGGCGAAAATCATCACCAGAGTGTCGACCTGAGCTTTTTTACGGTCAAACACGATTGGGGCGATCATTGCCGAGATACCAATTACCATCAACACGTTCGCGATGTTGGACCCGATCACGTTGCCAACCGAGATGCCTGCAAAGCCGCTGATGTTTGCGTTCACCGATGTGAACAGCTCCGGCGCCGAGGTACCAAAAGCAACAATGGTCGCCGCAATGAACATCTTTGAAAGGCCAGACCTTTCAGCAATACGAACCGATGAATCGATCGTGAGATCGCCACCTTTAACAAGAAGCCATACCCCGAAAAAAATAGCACCCAGCGCAATGACCGCGAGCTGATAGGTGGTTAATCCGTCCATTTATGATTCCGTTTGTCAAAAAAATGAGGGCGGCATGAGCGCCCTCGTTGAATTGCTGATTAAAGATCGAAATCGGCGGGTTTTAGCCCAAGCTCCACACAAATCTCGCGCACGACAGCCTTTTCGTCATCATCAAAGGTTCCGTCTGACGCACCGATCGCGCAGGCAACACGAACCATAACCCTGCCTTGCTCTTCGTTATCACGAAGGCGGCCGATCACTTTGAGCGCCTCGGCCTTGCCGATCGCCGCATCGAAATCAAAATTCGCGATCACCTTCTCGAAGTAGGCAATTACGTCGGGCATCTCAAAATGCTTGAGTTCGTCCGAGTTCCGCATGTACCCCGCCATCTTCTGTTTTTCGTCAGAGGATACGGTTCCATCCGCCGCCGCCACCAGGGCACAGGAGGAAACAACGGCCTCCATAAAGGTGCGATTGCGAAACTTCGATACTTCCGCCGTCAGGCGGGTGCGGGCTTCATTACTTTTGTCTTTCAACCAGTTCAACATCGTTAAGCTCCTGCTAAATGACAGATTTCGAAACGCCAACCAGATCGTCTACGGTGCGACCGGTGGCCTGAACGCCGTGGGCCGTCATGCTCCAGCCGTCGCTGCCTTTTGATAAAGACGCCATAACAACTCCGGTGTGCGCGCCTTGCTCGCGCAGCGTGTACGAGCAAATTTCACGCTGGTTGGTGTCGTCTACCAGCCGCGCGACTGCGTTATCGACTTCATTGAAGGTCTGACCGCGAAAGCTGTTAACGGTGAAAACCAAGTGCGCAGCCTTTGCGTCCAGGCGGGACAGATCGACCCGAATCACTTCGTCATCTCCGTCGCCTTCACCGGTCAAATTGTCGCCGTCATGGGTGATAGCACCGTTTGATGATTTGAGTTTGGTGAAACAGACTCTGTCAATTTCGTTCTTCGCGCTGTCAAAAACCAGTACGCTTGCGTCCAGATCAATGGCCGAGGCGCCTCCACCAAACAGCTTCGACAGGAAGCCGCCGCTGCTTTTTACCGGATCCCAACCCAGCCCCATAAAAACACGGGACAGCCCCGGATTGTCTTTTGACAGGCTTATTGCCTGGCCTTTCGATAAAGAAATACTCATTTTTTAATTCCTTTTATGGCTTTGAAAAACAGTACAATTTTCTGCATCTGTTGTGCAATGCTTTTTCCATTCCTTAATTAATCCTAATTTAACCTTTCAACCGGTACCGGTCTCTCGGT
Source organism: Marinobacter sp. LV10R520-4 (assembly GCF_002563815.1). Taxonomy (NCBI): domain Bacteria; kingdom Pseudomonadati; phylum Pseudomonadota; class Gammaproteobacteria; order Pseudomonadales; family Marinobacteraceae; genus Marinobacter; species Marinobacter sp. LV10R520-4. The sequence goes on from NZ_PDJM01000001.1 coordinate 4,306,946, forward strand.
TATAACGGGCCTGCCCATACGAGTGACATCCGAACCGGTCCGCGCGCGCCAGTGTGCGGCGTGCCCAAGCGGCATGCGTTGCAGGCTCGCACATAACGCCACCAATCTGAAACACGGCACTCGCGTCCCGATCAAGGATTGCTTTGGCGGCACGGAGGTCTTCCTCCGATACGGAGAGCGCGCCTTCAATGATCGGGACCTGAGCCGGGTGGATGGCGGTTTTTGAGACGAATCCCATTTGCACATCGCGTTCCACCTCACGGCGCAACGTCTCCGTGTCTTCAATAATGTCAAAGACCGGGGCAGAAACGGGAATCCCGGCCGGGATAAGGATCGACGCCGCCATCGATAAAAACCAGCCAAGCGGACCCTCGTAGGCCGTCATGCCACGCACCCGACGCAGCGCCATCGAACCCAGAAGATCGTTCCCACCAATCCGGACCGCGGCGATTCGGTCCGGCCCGGCGCTCAGCAATAGATCCCGAAATTGAATCAGCCGGGCCGGATCGAAAAATTCCGGCGTCTCAAGCGTTGGCATGAGCTTCAGGGTGGTTCCTGACAACAGCGAAATCCAGTCCGGGGCGGTTTCAGGCCGAGCCTTTGGCAGTACAAAACCATCAATCTGGGTAATGCCGTCAATTGCCCGAAGCCGGCACGCCATGTCATAAGACCGGGGCCGGATGAAAACCTGTGGCCGGCTGTCAATGCTACCAAGACGGGTCTTTAGCAGTTCTGTCAGGGTTCGGATGCCCTGTTCAATGTCCTCCTCACGCATCGCGTCCTCCAGGCAAAGGACAATCGATGAGGCTGGCGACGTTGCCAATCCTGACACTATGTCTGGCACCTTCGGATGTATGGCGGGCATGTAGAGGGTAGCCCCCAACTTATAAGCCGAAAACATATGAGACCCAAAGTCAGTCATTTAGTTTCCCTGATGAGCGTAATCGCCCGGTAAGGCCCGGTGAGGTCAGGCGCCTCAATCAGATTGACCCCGTCCTGACGGCAAAGGTGAATGAGCGCCGCAAGGTCTGGGTCTTCGCTGAGCGATCGAACCAGAACGCATTCTGGCCGGCGCCGCAGAACCGCCCTTGTGGCCTCCGCAATGCCTGGCTTGATGCGGTTGCGGTTGTGCACTCCGAACCGTTTGGCAACCGCCGCAACGGTGCGATCTGCTTCTGTGCGGAACCGGCCAGCCGCGGACGAATCCGCCTCTGAGTCCAACTCAACCGGGCCTTCCAGCGCCGACAAGGCTACATCCACCCGATCAACAAACGAGCGCGACAGGTCAATGTCAGCAAGGTGATCCAGCAAAATGCAGCCGTGATAATCCCCGGGACCTATCAGGTCGGACCGGAGGATAGAGCGGGAGATAAGACCAGACACGTTACCGCCAAGAATGCCGGAGGGGATCAGCCAGTCCTCGCGGGATCCGCAGAGATTTGCGCGACCGCAAGGATCGGCGATCACGGCAAGCATTGGCTCCCGGTCAGTGAGAGCACGCCAAGACTCCGCCAGCTCCGCCGTGATGGCCCCTTTACCTGTCCACCCGTCAACGAAGATCACCCCGTCAACCGGGCGCCGCGCAAGCACTTCCACCATGGCCGCCTCGTCGAGGCCCCGATCGCGGATGATCGAGATCCCGAAATGGGCGACATCAGCGCCCAACCGAACCAGATCGCGCTTAAGCAAAACACCGTAAGGCACTCCGGCGCGAACAAGGCTGCACAAGGTAATTTCTTGGTTCAACCGGCCCTGCTGGACCAGATCAAGAATTTGCCCCGCCAGGGAACGGATGTCTCGGGCAAGCCGCGGCACTCCAAGCCGGCAAGACTCCTCGAACAGAGACAGGTAACGGGCATCCGGGCGCCGCTCCTCAGAAATCATTTCCGAGTAGTGGGTCGCGCCGGTTTGAATCCGGCGCTCTTTCTCCTCCACCGGGGTGGGTGCAAGCGCAACCGGCTTCAGCAAAAATTCCACATCTTCCGGTAAATAGCTGCCTGAAAAAGGGCGTTTTTCGGTATCAGTCAGTGGGCGGTTCAAGGTGTTAGGTCTCCATCGGTCATCCGCGCCATGAGGTCTGCAATCTGCGACCCGGACGGGGTCATGATGAAATCGCAGAGACCCATGAACGGAAGGTCCGTCAGGCTGTCTCCAATGCCGATCAGCGGCGCCCCGCCGCCGTCTCTGATGCTGTCTATCAGATGCCGACAGGCTTCCCGCTTTGAGATGCCTATTGGCGTGAACGAGAGATTATTGCCATTTGCGTGCTGCTGCAGACCGGACAAGTCGAACCGGCTTGCGAGGCGTTCCGCTGCGGCGGTGATTCCGCTTCGAACCTCTGCCGCCCCGGTCGCGTTCATTTTCACGCAGAAATAGACCGGCGCGCCGTACTCTTCGACGATCCAGCTGCGGGCCGCTGATCCAAGCTCCGCGCCAATAAGCGCAGACATGTCGAGCAGCAACGTTTCTGCGCTGCGCCCAATGTGCGCCGTGTGCGCGAGCCAGGCAGGGTCTGCAACGCCCTCGGCGTTCAAAATCACCGCCCCGTTGGCCAGAATAGCGCGCCGGGTGCCAAAATCGAGATGAACCCGGGAAAAGGCGTCGGTGCTACGGGCAGTCACCGGAATCACCGCCCCGGTTGCCCTCAGCGCCGAGAGCAGGCCCTGCTGCGCCGGGTTCATATGGCCATGGTGGCCATTGGTCGCGGTGGTTACCCGCGTAAGGGCTTCGCCCTGCGGATGTTTGTGAGATGATCGAAAAAGAGTGTCGTCAAGATCCGTCAAGTAGATACATTGGCCCATTACGTCTCGAACTCCGTCACTTGGCCGGCTCCGTTAATGATGTGCCCGCGCCCGAGATAGGCCCGGAGCGTTGGGCAGATTCCGTCATCGCCGGTTTCGGTCATGATGATGACTCGAGCGCAGGGGCGTTCGGGGACATTGTGAAGATACATAGGTACGCCTACCCGGTAATGGTCTGGAAACGTCACTTTGTGCCGGATAACCTCTCCGTTGAGGATCGGCGACCGGGTGGTCGCAACGAACGTTACATCCGCTCCTTCCTGCTCAAGGCGTTCAGCCAGCAGCATCGGACCCCAAACGTGCTCGCCGGTCCCGATCACAAGAACGGCGTCGCCTGGGGCCACCGCCGGCAGAGCGGCCGGAATCAAGGGCCGCATCGGTTCCATCATCGATTCAATAATCGGCTCCATCTGAAGCCCGAGCCGCGGCGCGTGAAACAGCAGATTCGGCACAGGATTCGGGTTCGGAACCCAGGCCGGAAGTGTCGCATCCCCGGCCCAGACCGGAACAGCCGGAAGCGTTGCTTTCGCGTCCTGCTCCCATCGCCATTCCCCTCGAACTAAAGAGAACGCGTCCACCGGGATACCAGGGCACAGCTCCATAATTGCCTGGGCGGCTCGTCCGTTGGACCAGTCGGTCAGGGTCAGAAGTAGAACACGTTTAACGTCTACCCCGCCGTCATGAACCGCCTTGAACAAAGCCGCAAAGGTGTTTCCGGTGGTCGTCTCGTCATCCACAAGAACAAGCGTTCTTGCAAGCCCGCTTGAAAGCTCGCACGACGTTGGCGCCATCACATGATGTGCAGTGGCGTGACTGTGCCCTTCCGAGAAGCTGACCCATTCCCGACTCGCAACCGGGTGGCGGGTGGTCGACAGGTAAAGAATATCCGCTTCGGGCCGGCGCTCCCGGATGCGCCGAGCCGCGGCCGCTCCGATTCCAACCGCCGTCTCCGCGTAACCCATCACCAAAAGGGGGCCATCAAGCAGAGCATCGGGAATTTGATCGACGATCGCATTGACCGCATCAAAATGGTCCCGCGGTCTGACGGGGATATGGCGCCCGAGTACGGTGGAAACAAAAAGAAAGCTGCGCTTCGGGTTGATTCGCTCCGCAATCCGGAATAATTCGCCGTCCGTCGGGGCTGCGCTGGTCCGCAGTTCAAGAACCCCCGTGTTCAGGGGATGTCGCGTGATAACCGGTGTTTGTTGCATCCGTTCAGTCGTCCCTCTCCGACTTATCGGACCGGCTCGACGTTTGCTGGTCGCGCTTCAGCCATTCGTCATCCCCCGCATCGCTTGCCGAGGATGACTTTGAGGATGATGAGGGCGAAGACGAGGGAGTATTATTTCCACTCGCAGACGTGTGACGGGCACGCAATTCCATGAACTTACCGGACGCACGCTTCAATGCACGACGCGCTATAAACGCCAAGACCAAAAGAAGCACCAGTATGACTATGTTGAAAATCGGGATATGACGGTACCCGGGCTCGACAGGCCAGACTGACGTCGCATTCGGAAACATCGAAAAAAGCGGGAGCCGCCAGCCGTAATGGCGAATAGCAACGGCCGTGCCCTTCTCTTCGCGGGCAAAGACAGCCGCTTGCGTCTGAAGATTCGCGGAGTTGATCTTAAAATAAAGCCATGCGTCTTCGTTGCGGAACACGCGGACTTCGTCGCCGCCGATCAGCCGGGTTTGAATCATGTAAACGTCTCGGGTTCCCACCTCTACATCGGTGCGCTTGACCTCAACGCCGATCACCTCGACAACGGAGACCCGCGGCAACACATAATACAGGGCCAGGCCCATAACGATCAGGACAAACCCGATCAGGATAATTTTGAGTTTCTTCATGTGCAGTTTCCTAGAGTTCTATTTCGCTCTGACAATCTTTTGGACTTCAGCCTAACAGCCTGAGTGAGTGTGTCACAGCGATGCTGCCCGGTCTTGCAGGAGTTTAATCGACTGCGTTAAAACGCTGCTGCAGAGATTGAGCAAACGGATCAAAAAAAACCGACACAGCTGTGTCGGTTTTTTTATCAGGCGATCTTTATGGCCAACGTTATTCCCACTCTATGGTCGCCGGCGGCTTGGACGACACATCGTAAGTCACCCGTGATACGCCGCTGATTTCGTTGATAATGCGGTTAGACACGGTTTCCAGCAGTTCGTACGGCAGATGCGCCCAGCGTGCGGTCATGAAATCGATGGTTTCTACAGCGCGCAGTGCAATCACCCATTCGTAGCGGCGGGCGTCGCCTACTACGCCTACCGATTTCACCGGCAGGAAGACCGCAAAGGCCTGACTGGTTTTGTGGTAATAATCGGCGCGGTGCAGCTCTTCCAGGAAGATGGCGTCAGCGCGGCGCAAGATGTCGGCGTAGTCTTTTTTCACTTCGCCGAGAATGCGCACGCCCAGGCCCGGCCCCGGGAACGGATGGCGGTAGACCATGTCGTACGGCAAACCCAGCTCGAGACCAATACGGCGCACTTCGTCTTTGAAGAGTTCGCGCAGGGGCTCGACCAATTTCAGTTTCATGGTTTCCGGCAAGCCACCCACATTGTGGTGAGATTTGATCACGTGGGACTTGCCGGTTTTGGACGCAGCCGATTCGATCACGTCCGGATAAATAGTGCCTTGGGCCAGCCAGTGAACATTCTGAATGCGGGTAGCTTCTTCATCGAACACGTCGATGAAGGTGTTACCAATCACTTTGCGCTTTTGTTCGGGATCGCTGACGCCTTTGAGATTGTTCAGAAAGCGTTCTTCAGCGTCGGCGCGAATGACTTTTACGCCCATGCTGCTGCCGAACATATCCATCACCTGGTCGCCTTCATTCAGGCGTAGCAGGCCGTTATCAACAAACACACAGGTTAGCTGATCGCCGATGGCTTTGTGCAGCAGCGCCGCGGTCACCGAGGAATCTACCCCGCCAGACAGGCCCAGCAGTACTTTGTCGGTGCCGACCTGTTCGCGGATCTTTTGCACGGCGTCGTCGACAATTTTGGCCGGCGTCCACAGGGCTTCGCAGCCGCAGATGTTCATCACGAAGTGTTCCAGAATGCGCTTACCCTGCAAGGTATGGGTCACTTCCGGATGGAACTGCAGGCCGTAAAGGTGGCGCGACACATCCTGCATGGCTGCAATAGGTGCGCTTTCGGTGGAGGCCAGCAGTTCGAAACCTTCGGGCATGGCAACCACTTTGTCACCGTGGCTCATCCACACGTCCAGCAGAGATTCGCCGGTCACGGTCAGGTGGTCGGTGATGTCTTGTAGCAGTGGGCCCTTGGCGCGTACTTTTATCTGAGCGTAACCAAATTCGCGTTTTTCCGAGCTGGCCACCCGGCCGCCCAGCTGCTCTGCCATGGTTTGCATGCCGTAGCAAATACCCAATATAGGAATACCACGATCAAACAGGCCGTCAGGCGCGCGCGCGCCACCCAGCTCGGTGACCGACTCAGGACCACCGGCCAGCAGAATACCCTTGGGGTTGAACGCTTCGAGCTCTTCAGTACTGATGTCAAAAGCGCGCACTTCGCAATAAACGCCGATGTCCCGCACCCGGCGGGCAATCAGCTGGGTGTACTGGGAACCGAAATCTAGAATCAGGATGCGGTGATCGTGAATGTCGTGGGCCATGGAATCCTCGGGGAAATTAGCAATGCGGCCCCAACAATGGGGCCGCATAAAAACAACCTGTAATCAGCTAACGCGGTAGTTCGGTGCTTCTTTGGTGATGGTCACATCGTGAACGTGACTCTCGCGCATACCGGCACCGGTGATGCGCACAAACCGGGGCTTGTTGCGCATATCGGTTATGGTGGCACTGCCGGTGTAACCCATCGCGGCGCGCAGGCCGCCCATCAGCTGATGAATAATGTTGCGCATCGGACCCTTACAAGCGACGCGGCCTTCAATACCTTCCGGAACCAGTTTTTCTATGCCTTTGCTGGCATCCTGAAAATACCGGTCGCTGGAACCCTGGCCCATGGCGCCAATTGAACCCATGCCCCGATAGGCCTTGTAACTGCGGCCCTGGAACAGCTCGATTTCACCCGGGGCTTCGTCGGTGCCGGCCAGCAGGCTGCCGATCATCACACAGTGGGCGCCGGCCGCAATCGCCTTGGCAATATCACCGGAGAAGCGCAAACCACCGTCGGCAATCAGCGGAACGTCGGTGTTTTTAAGGGCCTCAGCCACGCTGGATACCGCTGAAATCTGCGGCACACCCACACCGGCTACAATGCGGGTGGTACAGATGGAGCCCGGGCCGATACCCACCTTAACCGCGTCTGCGCCGGCGTCAACCAAGGCAAGGGCAGCCTCAGCTGTGGCAATATTGCCGCCAATCACCTGCAGCTCGGGGTAATGTTCCTTTATCCAGCGCACACGATCGAGCACACCGCGGGAATGGCCGTGAGCCGTATCCACCACAATCACATCAACACCGGCTTCCGCCAGAGCTATCACACGGGCTTCGGTGTCGCCGCCGGTGCCGACGGCCGCACCAACACGCAGGCGGCCCTGATCGTCTTTACTCGCCAGCGGGTAGTCTTTGGACTTCTGGATGTCTTTTGCTGTGACCAGCCCGCGCAGCTGGAAGTTGTCGTTTACCACCAAAACTTTTTCAATGCGGTGGCGGTGCAGGAGTTCTTTCACTGATTCCAGATCGGCGCCTTCTTTCACCGTAACCAGTTTTTCCTTAGGCGTCATGATGTCACGCACCAGCGTGTCCATGCTGCTCTCAAAGCGGATATCGCGACCCGTTACAATACCCACCAGTTCGCTGCCGTCTACGACCGGCAGGCCGGAAATGTTATTGGCCATGGTAATTTCAACCAGCTCGCGTACGGTGTTCTCGGGCTTGACCGTAATCGGGTCTTTTACCACCCCGCTTTCAAACTTTTTTACCTTACGCACTGCGGCGGCCTGCTGCTCGGCGCTCATATTTTTGTGCATAATGCCGATGCCGCCTTCCTGGGCCATGGCAATCGCCAGCTCTGCGTCTGTTACTGTGTCCATGGCCGCCGACACCAGCGGGATATTCAGCATGATGGTGCGTGTCAGGCGGGTGCGAAGATCGGCTTCGTGGGGCAGAACCTCGGAGTAACCGGGCACCAACAGTACGTCATCAAATGTCAGAGCTTCTTCGGCAATTCGCAGCATTGGGATCGGCCTTTTAACGTGCTAAATTTAAACCTTGGCAGGGGCATTGAAGGTGCCTCTGCCAAGTAGAATTCTTAATCGGGCTATTATAAAGATCTGTTGCAGCCCAGTAAACCGCGCACTTTCTCGCCAAAGGTTGCATGCATCTGAATTTTAAGCGGTTTACATTCAATTTTTTTCGGCTATTGCGTATAAAACCATGGGGGTTTTTTGGTGAATGATGCCTTTCAGGACAACCGGCCGCGGGCGCTGACCGTTAGCGAGCTGAATCATCAGGCCCGCCACCTGCTGGAAACCAGCTTTATGCAGGTTTGGGTTGAAGGCGAATTGTCGGGCTTTTCACGCCCTTCTTCCGGGCACTGGTACTTTTCTCTGAAGGATCGAAACTGCCAGATTCGCTGTGCCATGTTCCGCGGCGCCAATCAGCGGGTTCGCCCGGCGCCAAAAGAAGGCGAACTGGTGCGAATTCGCGGCAAGGTGACCTTGTACGAAAATCGCGGCGACTTCCAGATTATTGTCGAGCACCTGGAGCCGGCCGGAGCCGGCGCGCTGCAGCAGGCTTTTGAAGCGTTAAAGTTAAAGCTTTTCAACGAAGGCCTGTTTAGCACCGAGCGTAAAAAACCCATACCCGCCCTGCCCCGTCACATTGGCGTGGTTACCTCCCCAACCGGTGCTGCGATTCACGACATACTCACGGTGCTGGCTCGGCGCTGCCCGGGCATTCCAGTCACGCTTTACCCCACCGCGGTGCAGGGCCAGGCCGCAACCGCAGACATAGTTGCCGCCATTGGCCGGGCTGTTGCCCACAACCGCGCTGACGTGCTGATTATCGGTCGCGGCGGCGGCTCTCTAGAAGATTTGTGGTGCTTTAACGAAGAGGCCGTAGCCCGCGCCATTGCTGCCTGCCCTATTGCCACCGTCAGCGCTGTGGGGCACGAGGTAGACACCACCATTGCCGATTACGTAGCGGATTTTCGGGCGCCGACACCGTCAGCAGCAGCGGAAAAGATATCGCCGGATCAAAGCGTCTGGTTACGCCAGCTACAAGCGAGCAGCGAACGCCTGCAAGCTGCCATGGGGCGCAAGCACGTGACTCTTGAGAACAGGCTGCAGCAGCTTTCCGCGCGATTAAAAGATCCGCGCCGCAGCCTGCAGGAAAAAGCGCAGCGCCTGGATGGGCTGGATGTGCGCCTGGGCCGTGCCATGTCGCAGATGACCCAGCGCTTGCATATGCGTACCGACCATTTGCAGCAGCGCTTGGCCATGCAATCACCTAATAGGCAACTGGCCAGCGCCAGCGAACGTGTGTTGCGGGCAACAACAGGCTTGAATCTGGCCATTCAGCAAGCGCTTAAAAGCCGCCGTGAGCAACTGGATTACACAGCGCAAACCCTGAATCTGGTCAGCCCGCTGGCCACTCTGGGGCGGGGCTACGCCATTGTAAAAGACGACCAGGGCAAGATTGTGCGGCATGCCGGGCAGCTTGAAGCCGGCCAGGCCATCAGCGCCCGAGTGGCCAGCGGCACTGTTCACGCCCAGGTGACGAGTTGCGGTCAACTACCCCGCCTTAAAGGACGGGGCTTGTAGAGAACATTCTGCAAGCCAGGTTGACCAGGGAAAGCGGTAACCAAACCGCTACGTTCGTGACAGGTCGTTAAGACCCACCGCCGAATGCTTCCTCAGTTCGGCGCTCTGGAAGACTCAGATCATGCTGGCGAAAGGTAAAACGCCGAAGGTTTAGGTCGCTGCGACATCGCAGGAGCCGGTCACGGACATTCCCGAGGGGAGAGAGGCTTCGGCCTCCGTCACAAGGCCCGTAAGGGCATTCATTGAAAGGAAAACGATGTCGGTCTTCGTATTGGATAGACGCAAACACCCCCTTATGCCGTGCACCGAAAGACGCGCGCGGCTTCTGCTCGACCGTGGTCGAGCGGTGGTGGTGCGTGCGTATCCGTTTACGATCCGGTTGAAAAGCCGGGTTGGCGGAAATACTCAGCCGGTCCGGATCAAGATCGATCCCGGCAGCAAGACCACCGGGATTGCAGTGGTGAGAGAAAACGGGCAGAAGCAACACGTTCTGGCGTTAATGGAGTTGGCCCATCGCGGCCGCCAGATCAGCAAGTCTCTGGAGCAACGCAGGGCGTTCCGTCGCCGGCGTCGCAATCAACTGCGGTACCGGGCACCCAGATTCTTGAATCGAACCAAGCCGAAAGGCTGGCTGGCCCCAAGCCTGCAACACCGGGTGGACACCACGAAAAGCTTGCTGAATCGGCTTCGATCTCTGGTGCCGGTTGTGTCTATCAGCCAGGAGCTGGTTCGTTTCGATACGCAAAGGATGACGAACCCCGAAATCAGCGGTGTCGAATATCAGCAGGGCACTTTGCTCGGCTACGAGATCCGTGAATACCTTCTGGAGAAGTGGGGCCGCGAGTGCGCCTATTGCACCGACAAAGACACCCCGCTGCAAATTGAACATATCGACCCAAAAGCCAACGGTGGTTCGAATCGCATCAGCAACCTGACATTGGCGTGCCGGCCGTGCAACCAGGAAAAGGACCGGCAGTCTCTGGCTGATTTCTTTGCATCGTCCAAACGGCTGAAGAACCACCAGGTCAGGCTGGATCGCATCCTCAAACAGTGCAAAAAGCCCTTAAGAGACGCTTCAGCGGTCAACTCCACCCGGTGGGCGCTGTATCAGACACTGAAGCAAACGGGCCTGTCTGTTGAAGTGGGTACCGGCGGTCGCACCAAGTTCAATCGCTGTCGATTGCGCATGCCAAAGACTCACGCCCTGGATGCGGCTTGCGTCGGAGAAGTTGAGATCGTAGAGGGCTGGGACGTTCCAACCTTGGCGGTCAAGGCCACCGGGCGTGGCAGCTATAAGCGCACGCGCTTAACAAAGCACGGCTTCCCCCGCGGTTACCTGATGCGCCAGAAGCAAGTCAAATGCTTTCAGACCGGAGATATGGTGCGCGCCGTGGTGCCGACAGGCACGAAAGCCGGCACCTGGTTGGGCAGAGTCGCCGTTCGCAAGACCGGAAGCTTCAATATTCAGACAAACAGTGGCGCCATCCAGGGAATATCTCATCGCCACTGCGTTTTAACCCAGCGAGCCGATGGCTACGGCTATCACATACAACCCAACCAAAGAAAAGAGAAGGGAAACAGGGAAAACGAGTCGCGCTGACGCACGACGCGCTATCCCTCCCCGCCCTGAAGGACGGGATCTCCTGCGCTTAATGATGAATCTTAATGCAGTACGACACATTTTGATGGAGCCTAGGGGCTGATGGCAATTCACATCGGTAACCATGGAAACGCGCAAGCCAGAGACACGATGCTCTCATAATTTCGAGCAAGCTTGTCATATCGGGTGGCAACGGCACGATAGTGCTTGAGTTTGGCAGACGCATTCTCGACCAGGTGTCTGAGCTTATACAAATGCCAGTCGAGCCTCTTATTTCCCTTTATCGAGTTTTTCCCTCTGGGGATAATAACGCTCATTTCGAGGGCTTCTGCCTCAGCGCGTATCGTCTGACTGTCGTATTCTTTATCGGCCATCATACATAGCGGCCATCAATGAAGACCCATTCCAGATCGGAGTCTGTTTTCAGCACGTTGACGAGCTTTTCCAGATGCCTTTTTTCGACCAGTGATTGAACGCATTGTAGATGGAATTCCACTTGCCGAAATGCTCTGGCATATCTCTCCATGGTATGCCAGTACGCATTCTGAAGAGAATACCTTCGACTGTCCTGCGCAGGCCCGCCTTGTCATAGAGGCTGAATTGAAGCAATATTTCTCTCAGCTTGGACCAAAGCTCCTCTGTGAGCATGTACCTGGGCATTGCGGGCTCGTATGATTGTTGTTTCGGAACTTCATTATACGAGCTTGCTATTACCTTTCAAAGACTTACGAGCAATTGTCAACAGCCCCTAGCAACGCTTAAAAACACCTCATTTTGTCGTGTGATTGCTTTATTCGGGCCCACGCCCGCAAATCTACGCCCATGGTCTACTGGTTGCGTGACGGAAACGGCCTAAAGTGGTTAACAAATACATTAAGAATAAACACTGACACAGTGAGGTGGAGTTAATGGACTACAACGCAGAATTTACACGCTCGATCAGCAGGCCGGACGATTTCTGGCGTGAAAAGGCCGCCGACATCGAATGGATTACATTTCCGCACACCATCTGGCAGGCCAAAGACAACGGCCACGGCGACTGGTTTACTGATGGCGAGTTGAACACCAGCGACATTGCTCTGGACGCCAACCTTCGCGCTGGCCGTGGTGAACAAACCGCACTGATTTACGACTCACCGGTGACCAATACCCAGAAAAGCTACACCTACAATCAGCTGACCGATGAAGTCGCGCGTTTTGCCGGCGCCCTGAAAGCCCGCGGCATTGAAAAAGGCGATCGCGTGGTTATTTACATGCCGATGATCCCTCAGGCGGTGATTGCGATGCTGGGCTGCGCCCGTATTGGCGCGGTTCATTCGGTGGTGTTTGGCGGCTTTGCGGCCCACGAACTGGCCGTTCGCATTGACGATGCAACGCCCAAGGCCCTGATTACCGCGTCCTGCGGCATCGAAGTCAGCAAAGTGATTGCCTACAAGCCGCTGGTGGATAAGGCTCTGGAGCAGGCGAAACACAAACCTGAGCTGTGTGTTGTGTATCAGCGCCCGGAAGCACTGGCCAGCCTGCAAAGCCCCAGAGATGTGGACTGGAACGACCTGACCCGCAACGCCGAACCGGCTGCCCCGGTAGCCGTTAAATCGACTGATCCTCTGTACATTCTTTACACCTCCGGCACCACCGGCAAACCCAAAGGTGTGGTGCGGGATAACGGCGGCCACGCGGTGGCACTAAAATACAGCATGAAGCTGGTTTACGACGCCAGCCCCGGTGATGTGTTCTGGACCGCCTCGGATGTGGGCTGGGTAGTTGGCCACAGCTATATTGTTTACGCGCCGCTGTTTGCCGGCTGCACCACCGTACTGTACGAAGGCAAACCGGTTCGCACCCCCGACGCCGGTGGTTTCTGGCGCGTGGTTCAGGATCACAAGGTGAATATTCTGTTTACCGCCCCAACCGCATTCCGCGCGGTGCGCAAAGAAGATCCGGAAGCGGATTTTTTAAAGAAATACGACATCAGCTCGCTGAAACGCATCTACCTGGCCGGCGAGCGTCTGGACCCGGCCACCTATGACTGGCTGCGTGAGCATACCCACTTGCCCGTGCTCGACCACTGGTGGCAAACCGAGACTGGTTGGGCCATCTGCTGTAACCCCGCCGGTATTGAAATGATGACCACTAAGCCGGGTTCCGCCACTATGCCATCCCCCGGCTACGATGTTCAGATAGTCGATATACGCGGCAATCAGATGCCGGCGGGTGAACAGGGCCAGATCGCGATAAAACTGCCACTGCCGCCGGGCTGTCTGCAAACCGTCTGGGGCGATGACACGCGCTTCCGCGAAAGTTATCTTGACGCTATTCCCGGCTTTTACAGCACCGGTGATGGCGGCTTTGAAGATGAAGATGGTTATATCTTCGTTATGGGCCGCACCGACGACGTGATTAACGTAGCCGGCCACCGGTTATCTACCGGTGAAATGGAAGAAGTAGTGTCGTCTCACCCGGCGGTCGCTGAATGCTGCGTGGTAGGTGCTCATGACGAAATGAAAGGCCAGATTCCGATCGGGCTGGTGCTGATTAAAGACGGCGCCACCATTGACCATGACGAACTGGAAGATGAACTGGTAGAAATGATGCGTGACAAAATCGGCGCCATCGCCTGCTTTAAACGGGCCATGGTGGTTGACCGCTTACCAAAAACGCGTTCTGGCAAGATTCTGCGCCGGGTGATACGCCAGATTGCAGACGGCGAAGCCTACAACGTGCCAAGCACCATTGATGATCCGTCCATTCTGGAAGAAATCAGCGACCAGTTCCGGCCTCGGTGAATATTTCAAAACAGCGCCCGAAAGGGCGTTGACGGCGCCTTTGTCGGGTCTATACTGGGATGGCAGTACCAAAACCCCTACCGGGGAAAATCAGAAAAAGCTCCGTTTATAGGAGCTCATGTGAAATACAGGAAAGATCGATGTCTGAGACCACAACTGGCCACGTGAAGTGGTTCAACGAAGCAAAAGGCTTTGGCTTTATCGCCCAGGAAGACGGCAGTGACGTATTCGTTCACTTCAGCGCCATCAACGCAGACGGTTTTCGCACTCTGGCTGAAGGCCAGAAAGTGCAGTTTACTGTAACCGACGGCCCCAAAGGCCCGCAGGCAGAGAACGTAACGCCTGTTTGATAAGGGCTGTCGCTGTTAAAGCGTGACCAGTCAGAAAACGGGCCGATGATTCACCGGCCCGTTTTTTTATGGCTGATTTAAATCCTGAACTCAGGCGCTTAACGCCTCACTGCCTGTTCTGGACGTTTTATTTACCGGATTTACAGCTTGGGCCACCGCATTTAATAACGCCTGCAAGGTCGCCGACGTGGTGTCTTCCGCCAAGGCTGCTGCGCTGCATGTCTGGCCGTTAGCCTGCAAACGAATACACGCCATGGCATTGGCCGACGTACCCGCGCCCAGAGCGAACTCGTCATAAGCCTCTACCGCCAGAATAATGGAGAAACGCTGGGACAGCGCCGCCGCCACCGCTTCCACCGCACCGGAACCATAGCCTTGAAGCGTTACCGGGCTGTTTTCGTTACCTATGACCAAATCTGCGCGTACGCCCTCTTCGTTACGATGAAGATCGTAAGTGCGTAATGCCCAGTCGGCCGGCACCGCAAGGTAGCGAGCTTCAAACAGGCGATGAATGCTCATAGAATCGATTTCGCCGCCGTTGTTTTCCGCTTCACGCTGCACCACTTTGCTGAATTCAATTTGCAGCCAACGTGGCAAGCTGATGTTGTAATCCCGCTCTAGCACATAAGCCACGCCGCCCTTGCCAGATTGACTGTTGATACGCACCACCTCGTCATAGCGACGGCCCAGGTCGAACGGATCAATCGGCAAATAGGCCACATTCCAGGCATCACCTTCTTTGCGCTGGGCCAGACATTTGCGGATGGCGTCCTGATGACTGCCAGAAAATGCGGTGAATACAAGTTCACCGGCGTAGGGGTGGCGCGGATGGGTCGAAATTTCGGTGCAGGCTTCAACCACCTCGGTAATGTCAGCCATGCCGGACAAATCCAGGGTTGGGTCAATCCCCTGTGAATACAGGTTCATGGCCATGGTCACCAGGTCCATATTACCGGTGCGTTCGCCGTTCCCCATCAGGGTGCCTTCCACCCGATCGGCGCCGGCCATTACCGCCAGCTCAGCCGCGGCTACGCCACAGCCCCGGTCATTGTGAGTGTGCACGCTGATGCTCAGATGTTCGCGGCGCTGAATGGTGTCGCAAATCCACTCAATCTGATCGGCAAATACGTTGGGCGTGGCCATCTCTACCGTGGCAGGCAGGTTAATAATGACCGGTTGGCCTTGGTCCGGGCGCCACACGTCGGTCACCGCATCGATGACTTCAGCAGCAAAATCCAGCTCGGTGCCGGTAAAGCTCTCCGGTGAATATTGAAAGGTCCATTCGGTGTTGGGGTAACCGGCAGCCAGCTCCTTCACCAAACGCGCTCCCTCTACGGCAATATCACGGATGCCGTCACGGTCTAACCCGAAAACCTGCTGGCGCTGCACGGTGGAAGTGGAATTATAAACGTGCACAATGGCTTTTTTTGCGCCTTCCAGCGCTTCGTAAGTGCGCTTGATCAGCGCCGGCCGGGCCTGGGTCAGCACCTGAATTTTTACATCGTCAGGAATGCGCCCTTGTTCGATTAGTTTGCGGCAGAAATCAAAGTCCGGCTGGCTGGCTGCGGGAAAACCAATCTCGATTTCCTTGAAGCCCAGCTTTACCAGCAAATCAAACATCCGCTGTTTCTGGCTGACCGACATAGGTTTGACCAGAGCCTGGTTGCCATCCCGTAAATCAACCGCGCACCAGGTGGGCGCCCGCTCAATCACACGATCGGGCCAGCGCCGGTTGGTTTTGGCGATGGGCTTGAAGGCTGCGTATTTTTGATGATCAAAAGCCATACAACGATTTCCTTTTGCGGGTGCGGACTGCCAGTTACAGAACACAAGAGTACACAAAAAGGCGGCGCAGGTGATTGCTAATAAAGACTACAAATCGGATTATAAAGCCATTAAATATTGCTTAAACCGAAATAAGAGGCAGAATATGCTTAATAAATCCGAAACCCTGATTGTACTGGACAAAACCGACCGGAAAATTCTGGACCATCTGCAAAAAGACGGCTCGCTCACTAACCAACAGCTGGCCGACAAAGTCGGGCTATCGCCGTCGCCATGCCTGCGCCGGGTGCGTGCGCTGGAGCAATGTGGCGTGATTGTGCGCACGGCCACCATTCTCAATCACAAGAAGCTGGGACTGGCGCTCACCGCCATCATTCTGATTGGTATGGACCGGCACACCCCAGAGCGTTTTGCGGCGTTTGAGGGGGCCATCAGCGCCTATCCGGAGGTGCTGGAATGCTACCTGATTACCGGCCACGATGCGGACTACATGCTCAAAGTGGTAGTGCCGGACATGGACCATTACCATCACTTTCTGCTGAACCAGATCACCCGCATTGCCGGGGTGAGCGGCGTGCATTCAAGCTTTGTGCTGCGACGGGTTCTGGACAACACGGCCCTGCCCTTAGGCTATTTGTCCTGACCTTGCGGGCTGCGCGCCCCTACAACCCGCCAAGCCCAACTTTACCGGGCCGGTGTCTGTACCTGCCTGTTGCAGCTCCGTACAATAGAGCCCATTATTTTTGAGGCTGCGGCCTCTCCATGAATCACTCCTGACGGAACCTAAAATGCGAGCAAGCCGTTATCTGATTGCCACCCAGAAAGAAACACCTGCCGACGCCGAGATCATCAGCCACCAGCTGATGCTGCGTGCCGGTCTGATCCGCAAACTGGCCGCCGGCCTATACACATGGCTGCCCATGGGCCTGCGCACCCTACGCAAAGTTGAGCGTATTGTGCGTGAGGAAATGGACCGCAGCGGCGCGCAAGAATTGCTGATGCCGGCGGTGCAGCCGGCAGAACTGTGGCGGGAATCCGGCCGTTGGGACGAATACGGCGGCGAACTGCTGCGCATGAACGATCGCCACGGCCGCGAGTTTTGCTTTGGCCCTACCCACGAAGAAGTGATTACCGACCTGATCCGCAACGAGCTGAAAAGCTATAAGCAGCTGCCGGCCAACTTCTTTCAAATTCAAACAAAATTCCGTGACGAGCGCCGCCCCCGTTTTGGCGTGATGCGCGCACGGGAGTTCATCATGAAAGACGCCTATTCATTTCACATCAGCGCCGAATCCCTGGACGAAACTTACCAGCTGATGCACCGCACCTACTGCGCCATATTTGATCGCCTGGGCCTGGATTACCGCCCCGTGCAGGCTGATTCTGGCGCCATTGGCGGCAGTGGGTCTCAGGAATTTCACGTGCTGGCGTCCTCTGGTGAAGACGCCATTGTGTTCAGCACCGACAGCGATTACGCGGCGAATATAGAAAAAGCTGAGGCTGCTGCACCCTCTGGCGAGCGCCCTGCGCCTTCCCAAGCGATGACTGAAGTGGCGACGCCGGGCCAACGTACCATTGCTGACATTGTCGGGTTTCTGAAAGGCGATGCTGCGCAAACCGTGAAAACTCTGCTGGTGAAAGCCGAAGCGGCAGCCGATGCCGAAGAAGGCAGTAACCCGGGATTGGTGGCGCTGATTCTACGCGGTGACCACACCCTGAATGAGATCAAGGCGGAAAATCTGGCCGGCGTAGCCGACCCGTTGACCATGGCCACAGATGAGGAAATCCAGCGCGCCACCGGATGCGAGCCCGGCTCAATCGGGCCGGTGAATCTGTCAGTGCCGGTGATTGTCGATCGCAGCGCAGCGCACCTGGCGGACTTTGTCTGCGGCGCCAACAGGAATGACATGCACCTGACCGGCGTAAACTGGCAGCGTGACCTGCCATTGAGCCGGGTGGAAGACCTGCGCAACGTGGTGGAAGGCGACGCCAGCCCCTGTGGCCAGGGCACCCTGGAAATTCGCCGCGGTATTGAAGTCGGCCATATTTTCAAGCTAGGCAACAAATACAGCAAGGCGCTGAACGCCACGGTGTTGGATGAAAATGGCAAAACCGCCACTATGGACATGGGCTGCTACGGCATTGGCGTGTCGCGGATTGTGGCGGCGTCCATCGAGCAAAATCACGATGACCGCGGCATTATATGGCCCGACGCGATTGCGCCTTTCCGGGTTGCCGTGGTGCTGCTGAACGGCCATAAGTCGCCAACCGTGGCCGAAGCCGGTGAAAAGCTCTACCAACAGCTGCAAGAAGCCGGTTACGACGTGCTGCTAGACGACCGCAACGAGCGGCCCGGGGTGAAATTTGCGGATATGGAGCTGACCGGTATTCCCCATCGCTTTGTGGTGTCTGACCGCGGGCTGGAAGCCGGAACTCTGGAATACAAAGGCCGCCGCGATGCCGACAAGCAGGACATTGCCCTGGCGGATGCAATTCCCTTTCTGAAGAGTGTTTCGCCGCTCTAAAAACAGAAATGCGCCATCAAAAACCCTGGTCGCCGAAACGCACCAGGGTTTTTTTATTCGTGACCGATCGGTTTGGCTAATGAATGGCCGGCTGTGTAAGAGGCTCCTGTTCCAGCTCAACGCCAAAGCGCGCCTGAACCGACTCACGTATTTCCTGGGCCAGCGCCAGCAACTGTTCACCGCTGCCGTCGCCGTGGTTGATTAACACCAGGGCCTGGCGATTGTGCACACCTACCCACTTGTTGCGGTAGCCTTTCCAACCGCACTGTTCAATCAGCCAGCCCGCCGCCAGTTTCACGCCCTGATCGTGTGGCAGTGGGTAGGCAACCAGATCTGAAAAACGGCTTTGCAACTGCTCAAACACCTCTTGGCTGACCACCGGGTTTTTAAAAAAACTGCCGGCGTTTGGCAGGCGCTGCGGGTCTGGCAGTTTGCGGCGGCGAACGGCCATCACCGCTTCGGCCACGTCTTCAGCGTTTAATTTTGCCACGGGCGTGTCGCCAAAGTACGCCGCAAGCTCGCCGTAACCTAACTGGAAAGGCCGGCTGCGGGACAGGCGCAGATGCACGTCCAGAATAAGATACCGTTCGGGCTGCTGTTTAAACAAGCTGTCACGGTAGGCGAAATTGCACGCTTCTGCGCTTAGGGTGATTTGCTTGCCAGTGCTACGATCCAGAGCAGTGGCACACACCAACGTGTCTGCCAACTCTACACCGTAAGCGCCGATATTCTGTACCGGTGCAGCACCACAGGTGCCGGGAATCAGCGCCAGATTTTCGATACCACGATAACCGCTGCGGGCGGCGTACAAAACCGCATCGTGCCAGTTTTCACCGGCACCCAGCACCAGCGTGGCCGCCTCAATACTGATATCACGCCAGTGCCGTCCGGCCAAGGCCATGTGCACAACCAGGCCATCAATGTCGGTGCGGAACACCAGGTTACTGCCACCCCCGACAATCAGCACCGGCAGATTTTTTTCATCAGCCCAGGCCAGGGTGGCGCCAACCTGTTCACGATGGGTTATGCGGGCGAAATAACGGGCACTGGCCGCAATGGCCAAGGTGTTATAGGGCGTTAAATCTACCCTTTCCCGTATTTCTGGCAGGGTTTTCACCCCAGCTTTCCGCGGATGTCATTCAGCAAACCTTCACCGGCTTGATGAATCAGTTCCAGCACGTGCTGAAAACCATCGTCTGCACCGAAGTACGGATCTGGCACTTCCTGGTCATCAAAATCGGCAAAGTCCAGAAACAGCTGTGGCACGGTGCCGCCGTTCTGGTGCCAGATTTCTTTCACGTCTGCCAGATTCTGGCGGTCCATCACCAACACATAGTCAAAACGGTCCAGGTCTTCAGCCTCGAACTGACGCGCCCTCAGGCCGCTGATATCGATACCGATTCGCCCGGCCGCGGTCACCGCGCGCTCATCCGGACCTTTGCCAATGTGCCAGTCACCGGTACCGCAGGAATCAATACGTACCTGCTGTTCAAGACCGGCAGACGCTACCTGTTTACGAAACACGCCTTCGGCGGTGGGTGAGCGGCAAATGTTACCCAGACACACAAATAAAACGCTGACAGAGGCTGCCATTAGTTTGTCTCCTGCTTGTTCAAAAAAGCCCTGACCCGTTGCAGATCTGCTTCGGTATCTACCCCGGCTGGCGGACTGACGGCGGCCAGATCCACATGAATACGAGCACCGTGATAGAGCGCGCGCAATTGTTCCAGCGCTTCCACCTGTTCGGCGGGCGCCGGTGACCAGCGCACAAAATCCGCCAGTACGCCGGCGCGATAGCCATAAATGCCGATATGGCGAAAATAACCGACATTGTCTGGCAAATCACGATTTGCGGCGACATCTGCAGCGCCGGCCCAGCCATCGCGATACCAGGGTATGGGCGCGCGGCTGAAATAATGTGCCATCCCCTGCTGGTCGAAAACCACTTTTACCACGTTGGGGTTAAACACCGATTCGGTATCATGCAGGCGCTCGCACAGAGTGGCAATGGCCGCTTCGGGGTGCAAGTCCAGATTGTCGGCCACCTGGTTAATCAACACGCTGGGAATCAGTGGCTCGTCCCCCTGTACGTTAATCACCCGGTGATCTTCGTCGAGATTCAAGGCCTGCGCCACTTCAGCCAGACGGTCGGTGCCGCTGACATGGGCAACCGAGGTCATGACAACTTCAGCACCAAAGCGCACACAGGCTTGCTGTACCCGCGCGTCGTCGGTGGCAATCACCACTCGCCCGGCGCGGCTTTCCTGCGCCCGCTGCCACACGTGCTGAATCATTGGCTGGCCGCCAATGTCTGCCAAGGGTTTGCCCGGCAAGCGGCTTGAGCCGAAGCGCGCGGGAATCACAACGGTAAAGGGCGTGGTAAAGGACATGAATAGCGCCTCGCTCAGCTTTTGTGCAGGCGTTCGTCGGTGCTCAGGGTGCGGGCTTCGGTAGCCAGCATCACCGGAATACCTTCGCGCAAGGGAAACGCCATGGCGTCCAGGTAGCACAGCAGTTCGGTTTTTTCCTCGTTGAGCTTGAGCTCGCCTTTACACACCGGGCAGGCCAGCAGCGCCAGCAGTTTTTTATCCATGATGGTGGTCTCGTTCTGTTGCAACGGAAGCAGCCGCCAGCGGGCTGCTTTTAATCGGGTGTTGCTGGCGCCAACGGGCCAGCTGGCTTAGCAGCCGGCGGCCAAATTCGGCGGGCAGCTGGGCTTCAATCATCAGAGCGTAAGCGTTATCCGGTGCAAAATCCTGGCATTTCACCGCGTCTTTGGCGGTCATCACCAGCCATTCCCCGGCGTCGGTTTTCAGGTCGCTCGGCTTGAAGCGGTGGTGGTCGGCAAAAGCCCGCGGCCTTACCTGTGCGCCCAAGGCACTGAGGGTGGTAAAAAAACGCGCCGGATTTCCGATACCCGCCACCGCCAGCAGGTTTTGCCCCACCAGCTTTGCCAGCGGTACCTGCGCTCCGCTAGCCAGGTGCAGAAGGTACATAGGGTTCAGATTCATGGTGTAAATGGCACTGTGTTGCACGCCGGCAAATTGGCTATGGCGGCGAGCGCCTGCTCCGGTAGAGCCGTTGAGGATAATATAATCCACCGAGTTCAGCCGTTCTGCCGGCTCGCGCAGTGGCCCCACCGGAATGCTGGCGCCGTTGCCCAAGCCCCGGCTGGCGTCGAATACGGCCAGTTCTATGTCACGGGGCAGAGCGTAATGCTGCAGGCCATCGTCGCACACCAGAACATCGCCCAATCTCTGATCAATGGCGTAGTGCGCTGCACGCAGCCGTTGCGGATCTACCACCACCGGGCAGCCAGTGGCCCGTGCCAGCATGACCGGTTCGTCACCGGCGATGCGGGCGTTGCTATCGGCATTCACAAAAAGCGGGTATTGCCCGGACTTGCCACCGTAACCACGGCTCAGAATCACCGGGTGCCAGCCGGCGTTGCGCAGTTGCGTTACCAGCCAGGCCGTCAGCGGCGATTTCCCGGTGCCACCGGCGGTGATATTGCCCACCACCACCACCGGAGCCGTTAGCGCCGGTGCTCGGTTTTTTAACGCTTTGCGCCGGCGCGATGCGGCAATGCGCCGGTACAGCCAGGCCAATGGCGCCAGAAATCCCAGCGGGCGATTCCGGCTATACCACAGCCGGTCTACCAGCGAACTCATACCCGCTTACCGCTGATCATGCGTGCTCACTGAACTGCATCTGATGCAGTTGGGCATAGGCGCCGCCCTGGTCCAGCAACTCCTGGTGGCGGCCGGATTCCACTATTCGGCCATTATCCATCACCAATATGCGATCGGCGTTTTCAATGGTCGACAGGCGGTGCGCAATCACCAGGGTGGTGCGGCCTTTCATCACCGTTTCCATGGCGTTCTGGATGTAGCGCTCAGATTCGGTATCCAGCGCCGATGTGGCTTCGTCCAGAATCAGAATGGGGGCATCTTTTAGCAGCGCACGGGCAATGGCCAGGCGCTGGCGCTGGCCGCCGGACAGCATAACGCCGTTGTCGCCAATCATGGTCTCCAGACCTTCGGGCATGCGGTCGATGAATTCCAGAGCGTGGGCTTTGCCGGCGGCCTCACGGATGGCCTCGGGGCTGCAATCGCGCAATGCACCGTAGGCAATATTCGCGGCAATCGTATCGTTAAACAGCACCACGCTCTGGGTAACCAACGCTATCTGGGCTCGCAAAGCCTGCAGCGTAAAGTCTTCCAGCAAATGGCCATCAATGCGGATTTCGCCGTGGGTGTAATCGTAAAACCGCGGCAGCAGGCTCACTAGCGTGGATTTGCCACTGCCACTGCGGCCAACCAAAGCAACGCTCTGCCCCGCAGGCACCGTCAGCGAAATATCGTTTAATACCTTATCGAGCTGGTCGCGATAGCTGAAGCCCACGTCACGAAATTCGATGTCGCCTGTAACCCGTTGCGGAGCAAAGTCGCCGAAATCCGGCTCCGGGCGTTCGTCCAGGGTTTCAAACACATCGTAGGCTGCCGCCAGGCCCTTCTGGATTTTTGAGTGCACGGAGGTTACCTGGCGAATGGGCTTGGCCATAGTTGTTGCCGCAGTAATAAACGCGACGAGTTGACCTGTGCTCATTTCGCCGCGAATAGTGGGCGACAACATGGTCCATACCAGCGCAGCGATCGCAATGGCCACCAGAACCTGAATCACCGGCACGCTGATGGCCTGGGTAGATGACATTTTCAGGCTTTGCTTCAGGTTGCCTTCACTGACCTTCTGAAAACGCTTGCGTTCGAAATCCTCACCGCCAAAGGTGCGCACCACTCTATAACCGCTGATGGACTCCGATGCAACGTGGGTAATGTCGCCCATGGAGGCCTGAATGCGTTTGCTGATTTTGCGGAAGCGCTTGCTGGCGTAGCTGACCACCATTCCGATCAACGGCCCTACCGCCAGAAAGACCAGCGTGAGTTTCCAGTTGGTGTAAAGCATGTAGCCCAGCAGCCCAACAATGGTAAGGCCCTCGCGAAAGGTAATGGTGATAGCGTCGGTTGCGGCTTCAGCCACTTGTTCTACGTTAAAGGTCAGCTTCGACACCAGGCGGCCGGCCGCGTTGTCGTCAAAGTAGCGCGACGGCAAGGTGAGCAGGCGGTCAAATACATCGGTGCGCAGGGCATTGATGACGTTACGTCCCACGTAGCTGATGAAATACTGGCTCATGAAGGTGCCCAGGCCACGAAACGCAAACACCCCGACAATCAGCAAGGTTAAAATCAGCCGATTTTGATCGGTCGGGTTTTCAATGGCCTTGATGACGTATTCCATGGCGGCCGCCATGCCGGTAGACGCGGCGGCATAGATAACGTTGCCGGTGATCGCCAGGGTAAACGCTATCCAGAAGGGTTTCACATAGCGTAGAAGGCGCTTATAGGTATGCCAACTGCCCTCTGACATCTTACCCGGCCTTTCCGGCTCTGCGTCTGGTTTTGGGCCTGGATTTTGGCCTGGATTTGGGCCTAGAGAACTCTTTGGGATTGTCGGGCCTGGGGAACTTGCTGCACTCACTGGGATTGGGCCTCACGTTCGGTGGTAATGCTGAGTTTGGCGAAACCCAGGCGACC
Organism: Marinobacter sp. LV10R520-4; assembly: GCF_002563815.1. NCBI lineage: Bacteria > Pseudomonadati > Pseudomonadota > Gammaproteobacteria > Pseudomonadales > Marinobacteraceae > Marinobacter > Marinobacter sp. LV10R520-4. Next base: position 4,331,141 of record NZ_PDJM01000001.1, read on the forward strand.
GGCCGCATCCATCGCCCGCACCACAAACTCGTGGGGAGTTCGGGCATCGGCGGTAATAATGAACGGCAACGATGTGTCTGCGTCGACCAGTTCCCGAATGCCCCTCTCCAGGGTTTCGCGGCGATTGTTGACCAGCGGTTTGTCGTTCAGCAGGTACTGGCCATCGGCGCTAATTACCACATCAATCTGTTCGACTTCTGCCGGCGGCGCCGGATTACCGCTGGCTTGCGGCAACTCCACCTGAAGATGACTTTCCCAGGTGAAGGTTGTCGATACCATAAAAAAAATCAACAGCAAAAACACCACGTCGATCAGCGGTGTCAGGTCCATAGCCACGTGCTGGCTGCGCTGGCGCTTGAACTTCACGGGGTTCAGGCTCCTTCTACGTCAATTTCGCGATCGCCGTGCACCACTTCCACCAGCTTGATGGCCTCTTGCTCCATGTTTACCACCAGGGCATCCACCCGGCGGATAAAATAGCGATGGGCAATCAACGCGGGAATGGCCACACTCAGGCCAGAGGCGGTTGTTATCAGAGCCTCTGAAATACCGCCGGCCAGATTGCCGGCATTGCCCACACCGGCCAACTGAATTTCCGCAAACACTTTGATCATGCCGATAACCGTGCCCAGTAGGCCCAACAATGGCGTAATAGTTGCAACGGTGCCCAGTGGATTCAGAAACCGCTCGAGCTGGTGAACCACCTGACTGGCTTCGTGCTCGATGCTTTCTTTCATCACCTCACGGCCGTGTTTAGCGTTCAGCAAACCGCTGGCAAGCACTCGCCCCATGGGTGACGACGCCTGCAGGGTTTTAAGACGCTTGCCATTCAGCTCTTTTTTCTTGATCCAGCGCCACAGCTCGTTCAGCACTTGTGGCGGCGCAATCCGGCTGTCACGCAGACTCCAGAAACGTTCAAAGATGATGGCCAATGCCAACACAGAACAAAACAGTATGGGCACCATCAAAATGCCACCGGCTTTTAAAAGCTCGAACACGCTCTGTCTCCTGATCAATTACAAGCCGCGCTACTTTAGCATAGCTGTCAGCATTTTCAGCATAGTGACTATTGTGTGACCTTGCGCAACCGTTCCAGACACTGCGCCCGTGCCAGACCCGGGCCGCCAATCCAGAATGGCGCATTCTGCTGCACCTGGCGGATGACCAGCCTGGCAGATTTTACCTCCATAACCACCGCGCCGGCACACGCGGTATTGATCTGATGGCTACCCGTCAATGCATAACGGCGAGTTACCTGCGGGTGCGGGTGGCCGTAGCGATGGCGGTAGCCGGCGGTGTAAATGACAGTATCCGGCGACAGTGCCTGAACCAGAGCGTCGGACGACGACGTTTTGCTGCCGTGATGGGGCGCCAGCAGCACCCTGTTAATGGCCTTGTGCGCCCTTTGCGTTTTTTGTGCAGACTGATCATTCAAATAGCTCAGGTATTCGGCTTCCTCCCTGACGGTAATATCACCGGTGAGCAGCCACTCGGTCGCCGAAGCAGGGTCACGGATGCGCAGCACGCAGGAGGCACCGTTACCTTCTTTGGCGCGGCCTGAGCGCCAGAAGTCCAGCTCCAGCCGCCCTAACATCAGGGTCTGCCGCTTGCAGTCGTCCACGTTTCTGGCCAGCCCTGCCTGCTCCAGGCGATCGGCTGTTTCGCCCGCTTCACCGCTGATCAAACGCGCCAGCGGCAATTCGGTGACAAGCTGCTCCAGCCCGCCGCTGTGGTCGCCATCGGCATGGCTCACCACCAGCGTATCCAAGCGCTGCACCCCCAGCGCCCGAAGGTTGGGAAGTATCACCGACTCTACCGCCGAGAACACACCGGGAATGGCTGGGCCGGTGTCATACAGCAATGCCTGCTGCTGATGGCGCACCAGAACCGAAAGACCCTGGCCGACATCCCACACGATCACCTGTGGCAAAGGTACGGGGCGATTATCAACCGGCGCCTGAACCCACCAGTGCGACACTAACCAAAGCCCCAGTAACACCGCCAGCGCAAGACGAAAGCCCCGCTGCGGATACCACAAAGCCAGAAGTACAACCGCTGCCAACCCGATGGCCGCGCCAACACCCAGTTGAATTGTCGGGCTGCCCCAGCCCGCCAGCCACTGCAATCCTTGCCATAAAACCCCCAATACGGTGTCCAGAAGCAGCGTCACCCACACGCTGCTGGCGGGTACAAGCGCCACTAACAAGGCGCCGCACAACAGCAGCGGCATAACCACCATCGACACCCACGGAATGGCAAACAGATTGGCCACAAACCCCGCCAGCGGCTGATTCTGGCCCAGTAACAGCAGCCCCGGCCATAATCCGGCGAACATGGCAGTCTGCGCCAGCACCAGCGCCAGCACGCCCTGAACCACGCCAAGACGCCCAGAGAACACCAGTATCAGCACCGCCACCGCACAAAACGACAGCCAGAAGCCGGCGTCCAGCGGCGAAAATGGATCGGCAATCAACACCACTGTCAGCGCCAGCAGCAGGCTGCGCCAGGGCGGTATGTGCCAGCCTTGCAATAGCGCCCAGCCCAGTACACCGATCATTAACAGCGCGCGCCGGGTGGGCACGGTAAAGCCGGACATTAACGCGTAGGCCAGGCAGCCGACCATCACCGCGCCAAACACCAGGCGCCGCCTGGCACGTTCAGACAACATGAATTCGGGCACCCCCAACGCACACCGGCGCGCTACCCATCCAATACCCAAAGCCACCAGCCCCAGATGCAGGCCCGAAATCGCCACCAGGTGAATGGTGCCGGTGGCTTTCAGAGTGTCCCAATGGGCGGGGGTCATGGCGCCGCGATAGCCAATCAGCAAAGACGACAACAACGGGAAATGCCTGGCTTCGCCAAACTTCGCCGTCACCCAGTTCAGCAGGCGGCGGTGCTGGTAGCGGTAACGGCAGTGCAGGCCACATTCAATACTGGCATCCGGCACCACCGTGCGCACACTTCCGGTGGCGCGGTAACCGTGACGGAACAGCCAGTCTTCATAGCGGAAACCGGTCAGGTTCAAGCCACCGTGGGGGCGTTTAAGCACAACCGTTATATTCAGAGTGTGACCGGGTAACTGATCCGGATGGTCGCCGTACCAGGCCAGCCGCAAGCGGGAGGGTAAAGAGTGCGCCGGTAATGGCGCTTGCACGTTACGCTGGTAAGCGTTTTCCACTAGGCAGAAATCGAACTTTAAACTGTCAAAACTGCCCCGAGCGGGAAGACTGCAGACATAACCGGACACCTCCAGCGGCACCCTTTCCCATGCCGCCGGCAGGCGCTCATGCAAGCGCTGACTGGCGTGCCATGAAGCCCAGGCGGTGCCCGCTAACAGCACCGCAAGCAGCATAAAAGCCATGCGACCCCAGCGGTGAGGAAGCAAAAGCGCCAGCAGGCCGCAACCTGCCATAGCCGCAAACAGCCATTGCCACGCTGGCAACACCGACAACCGATACAGTAAGATAACGCCGCAACAGAACGCAATTAGCAAAGGCTCGACAACAAGGCCTCGCGGGCTGCGAGACAGCGGGCGGTTTGAGTCGTCACTGAAAAAATCGCCGGACATTCCTTGTCCTCCTGAATTATGGCATCGGCGTTGTCCCTAACACCGGTCGTTTACACGTCTATAGGCAGAACAACTTCTTATGCCGAAGAAGTTCATGAAACGCTATTTGCCGTCTCCGGAAAAGGTGAGGCAAATGAAATCGCTGAATTTTCTGGGCGATATCGTACGGGAACCCAATCTGTGGCATATCAACCGCCACAGTGTGGCTCGTGCGTTTCTGGTAGGCGTGTGGTTCTGCTTTATTCCGATGCCTTTCCAGATGCTTGCATCGGCGCTTTTCGCGATCTGGCTCAACGCCAACCTGCCGCTGGCGGTGGCGCTGGTGTGGATCAGCAACCCGGTTACCATGCCCCTGATTTTTTACTTCAACTACAAACTGGGGGCCTGGATGCTGAGCCGGCCGCTGCTGGAATTTGAATTCTCGCCGTCACGGGCGTGGGTCAGTGAACGCCTGCTGGATATTGGCGTACCGCTTTACCTGGGCTCGCTGGTTGTGGCTACGGTGTCTGCCTGCTTCGCTTATTTGATCATTCAGTTGTTATGGCGCAGACAAGTCCGCGCCAACTGGAGTCTGCGCCGGGGGCAACGCCGCGACTAGCCCTCGTGCACCAAACGCCCCTGCTCCAGCCGCATAACCCGCCCCAGGCTTCGTGCCATCGACATATCGTGGGTCACCATCACAAACGCCATACCAAACTGATCGCGCAGCGATTCGATCAATGCGCGCACACCGGCACCGGTGTGTTCGTCAAGATTGCCGGTGGGTTCGTCCATCAAAACGCAGTCGGGCTCGTTCACCAGGGCTCGGGCAATGGCCACGCGCTGGCGCTCACCGCCAGACAGTTCGCCCGGCTTGTGCTCCAGACGTGCGCCCAACCCCACACTGTTAAGCAGAACAGCGGCCTTCTTGCGCGCTACCGCCACGCTGACACCACCCAGCACGCAGGGCATCATCACGTTCTCAAGCGCGGAGAACTCCGGCAACAAATGGTGAAACTGGTATACAAACCCAAGATGCTTATTGCGAAAGCGCGCCCGCGCGGCTTCCGACAGTTTGTAAATTTCCTTACCGCAAATTTCGATATGGCCCGTTGACGGGCGGTCTAGTCCGCCTAGCAAGTTCAGCAGCGTGGTTTTTCCGGAGCCGCTACTGCCCACAATGGCAATGGTTTCACCGGCGGTGACTTGCAACGAGATGTCGGAAAAGATCGTCAACTTTTCCGGGCCCTGGTTATAGGTGCGGGTCACTTGATTGCAATCAATAACCCAGTTCGCGGTGTTAGCCGTTACGTCTTTTATGCTTTTGCTCATAGGTTGGCTCTATTCATATCTAAGCGCGTCTGCCGGGTCGATACGAGACGCACGCCAGGCCGGGTAAATAGTGGCCAGCAGACTCATGGCCAGGCCACTACCGCTGATGATCATGACGTCTTCCCACAGCAGCTGGGACGGCAAGTAACTGATAAAATACACATCGGCACTGAGGAACTGATGGCCCAGTGCGCCCTCCAACCAGCTGATGAAACCGCTGATGTTGAGCGCACCCAGAATACCAAGCACAGTGCCCACCAAGGTTCCGAAAATGCCGATGACCGCGCCCTGCACGATAAAAATGCGCATGATGCGCGCGGGAGTCGCGCCCATGGTGCGTAAAATGGCAATGTCTGCGGTTTTGTCGGTAACCACCATGACAAGAGTGGACACAATATTGAACGCCGCCACCGCCACAATGAACATCAGCAACACGCCAATCATGGTTTTTTCCATTCGTATGGCCTGGAATAGATTGCCGTGGGTGCGGGTCCAGTCGGATACGTAATAGCGCCCGGTAAGCAGCTGCGCCGCTTGCTCTGCCACCCGCGGCGCGGCGAACAGGTCGTCTACCAGCAAGCGGATACCTTGGGCTTTACCGTCTGTACGCATCAGCTTGGCGGCGTCGTCCATATGAATCAGAGTATAACTGCCGTCTAGTTCGGCTCCCACGCTGAACACGCCCTTTACAGTAAAGCGCTTCAATCGCGGCAATACGCCAGCCGGCGTTACCGACACTTCAGGCAGCACCACGGTTATTTTGTCACCCAGCTGCAGACGCAGGCTGGACGCCAAAAAGCGCCCTATAATGATGCCGAATTCGCCAGACTTCAGATCGTCCAGGCTGCCCTGCTCCATGTGGTCTTCAATAATCGATACGGTTCGCTCCTGATCTGGCAAAATGCCGTTTAACAGCACGCCGCGCACCTCTCCGCCGCCGGTGACCATAGCCTGGCCCTGAATAAACGGCGCCGCCGCCAACACTCGCGGGTGTTTCTCGACTGCTGCGTCTACCGCTTCCCAGTTTTCAAGCGGGCCGGCGCCCTCGATAATAGCGTGGGGCACCATACCCAGAATTCGCTGTTTCAGCTCGCGATCGAAACCGTTCATGACTGACAGCACGATAATCAGCACCGCAACGCCCAGCATCAAGCCGATCATAGAGGTCAGAGAGATAAATGAAATGAAGTGATTGCGGCGTTTGGCAGCGGTATAGCGCAAGCCGATATAAAATGATAAAGGTTTAAACATAAAGCCTTGCCTGCTGCTGGCTGCGACTAATTCGTGATTGATTGAACCCGGTCGTGTTAATGCCGCGCCGGGAACTGCTAAACTTCACCCTACAAACGAACATCCGTATCGGAGTCCTAATGACCCAGTGCAACGATGACAGCGCCAATGCGAAGAAACAACGCGAACGGCGGGATTACTTTAGAATAAACGACCGGATTGGGTTGGAGGTGCACAAACTGCCCACCAGTACCCAAGACGATTTTAGTGCCTTCGAAAATACCCCGCTCACCAGCTTACAGGCAGAATTCCAACGTCTTGACCATGACATCAAAACCCAACTTGCCGGCTTAAGCGAGCGCGACCGGGCGTTGCAAAGCCTGTTAAAAGCGTTCAACTCCAAGCTGGATATTCTGGCGCGCATTATGGCCTTTGAGCAAAATCCGTTGCAACCGGAGCATTGGCACCAAACCACGCTCAGCGAGGGTGGCGTTGCCTTTATTAGCAACGATGACAGCTTGCAGGTAGGTGACCATATTGCCATACGCCTGACTCTGCCGCCGGAACTGCTCCAGCCCCGGGCCGTTGGCGAAGTAGTCGGCGTTAACACCAAAGACCGCGACGGCACACGGATTCGCATCCGCTTTGTTCGCTTGGAAGACAGTGACCGTCAACAGCTGGCGCGCCACATCATGCGCTGGCAAATTCGCCAGCGCCAGCAACCGAATACCGGAACTGCCGAGGCGAATGACCAGAGCGCAGACTAAATTACGTTTTATTCATTTCTGCTGAGGAGTCATTCTGATCATGAAGACCTATCACTTTTGGCGCCCTTTGTTGCGAGCAGGCCTGTTATCTGCCTCTCTGGCGACGACCCTGTCGGTGATGTCTGCCAGTGCTCAGGAATTGATTATTCCGCTCGGCCAGCAGGGCGACCGCGATGTCATGTCACTGCCACAGACCGGCATGAAAGCCGAGCGCGTGCGCGAGCGCTGGGGCTCACCCGGGTCAACCGGCGGCCCGGTAGGCCAGCCTCCCATCAGCCAGTGGCACTATCCCGCTTTTGTGGTGTATTTCGAGAGCGAGCGGATTATCCGCGCGGTTATGAAGCGCACGCCCTGACACAGACACAGAAAAGGCCGAAAAGTTTTGCCAGTAGATCCTGACGTGCCGGCGGCTGTCCGTTAGAATGGTTTTTTTCAACAGGTAAAGGTACTGGCCCAGTGAACTCGAAGCCGTTATTGCCCGCAGAGTGGGCGCCGCAGAGTGCGGTGATGCTGACCTGGCCCCACCGGAAAACCGCTTGGGCCAGCAATCTGGCACAGACAGAGCCGGTATTCATGGCCATTGCGCACGCGGTTTTGCGCTTCGAATCCCTACTGATCAGCTGCGAAGACCCAGAACAGGCGCAGCGACTGCAGGAACACCTAAATCAGTATGCAGAAACCGCTGGAGTGGCATTCCGCGCGCTGGTTCTGGTTGTGCCGTCAGACGATAGCTGGGCGCGGGACCACGGCCCTCTAACGGTGCTCACGTACCAAGGTTCCAGGCTGATTGATTTCAGTTTTAACGCCTGGGGCAATAAATTTCCGTGGGGCAAAGACAACGCCCTGAACAACAGGCTGCTCAGGGCCGGCGCGTTTGACGGCAGCACCCTGAAGAGTGTCGACTTCATTCTGGAAGGCGGCGCCATCGACACCGATGGCGAAGGCACTCTGCTGACCACCAGCGAATGCCTGCTAAGTCCCAGCCGCAATCCCGATTACAGCCGCAGCGGCATGGAGCAGCTTTTTAGCCAGTTACTGGGCATTCGCCGGGTGCTCTGGCTTAATCACGGTTACCTGGCCGGCGACGATACCGACAGCCACATAGACACCCTGGCACGGTTTTGTGCACCCGACCACATCTGCTATGTCGCCTGCCCTGATGAAAACGACGAGCATTATGGCGCCCTTAACGCCATGGCCGAAGGCCTGCGCGAATTCCGCCAAGCCAATGGTGAGCCCTACCGGCTAACACCTCTGCCATGGCCCGATGCTATTTATAACGAAAACGGCCAGCGCCTGCCGGCCACTTACGCCAACTTTCTGATCATCAACGGCGCGGTATTGCTGCCGGTATACGATGTGCCCCAGGATGCGGCAGCGATCGCCACACTGCAGAGCCTGTTCCCCAGCCGTGAAATCATCGCTATACCCTGTCGGCCGCTGCTTCAGCAAGGTGGCAGCCTGCACTGCGTGACGATGCAATTGCCGGCGGGCGTGATGACCTAATAGCGCCGCACCTGTTCTTTCCTGAGCGGCCGGCGTATTGCCTGCTACGCAGACATTTAAAACAGGTAAAAGATTGATCAGAATATGAACAAATCGATAAATCATATCGTCCATGAACTCAATGGTATTCTGCTGGGCAAAGACCAGCAGGTTCGCCTGGCGCTTTGCAGCTTGTTCGCCGGCGGCCATTTGCTGATTGAAGACATTCCCGGCATGGGTAAAACCACGCTTGCCCACGCTCTGGCGCACATAATGGGGCTGCGCTATCAACGCATTCAATTTACTAATGATTTGTTGCCGGCGGACGTACTGGGCTATTCAATTTATGATAAGGCCGCCGGCAGCCTGGTTTTTCATCCGGGGCCAATTTTCGCCCAGTTGATCCTGGCCGACGAAATCAATCGCGCCTCACCCCGTACCCAGAGCGCTCTACTGGAGGCAATGGAAGAACGGCAGGTGTCGATTGAAGGTGAGACCCGGCCCCTTCCCCAGCCGTTTTTTGTGATTGCCACCCAAAACCCCATCGAGCAAGGTGGTACATTCGCGCTGCCAGAGAGCCAACTCGACCGGTTTTTGATGCGTTTGCACCTGGGCTACCCTGACCCCCAGGCAGAACGTCAGTTACTGGAAGGCGAAGACCGCCGCAGCCTGACCAAGCGCCTGCCCACTCTGTTAGCTGAAAAGCAGCTGAAACACATTCAACAAACAGTGCTGCAGGTAAACACCAGCCCCGCGCTGCTGGATTACGTACAGCGCCTGCTGGAAGCCAGCCGCAACATTCCGGGCCTGCTTTACGGCCTGTCGCCGCGCGCCGGTTTGGGCCTGCTGCGCGCAGCCAAAGCCTGGGCGTTTATGCAGGGCCGTGATTACGTGCTGCCAGACGACGTACAGGCAGTGTTTGCGGCGGTGGCAGAGCACCGTCTGGAACAGGGCGAAAGCGGCAAAAGCCGGGAGCGGGTGCAACGCTTGCTGGCCGGCGTATCGGTGCTTGGCGACTGAATCTAATGGGTGCCTGGCGACTGAACCCATAGAGCGGGCGTATCGGCAGAATTGGCCAAAACAACTGGCAAGCGCACCGGCTATTCATGATAGCCTTTAACTCTTCCTACTGAACTTTCTAAGCTTTCTAAGCTTTTTAAACTTTTTAAATTTCGTGCCGCTGCCATAACGGGCTGCGGGCACAATGACCACACGCGTATCAAGTGAGAACAGCATGAGCACCAGCACACACTCCCGCCTGATTATTCTGGGTTCCGGCCCTGCCGGCTATACCGCTGCCGTTTACGCAGCCCGCGCCAACCTGAAGCCGACATTGATCACCGGTATTGAAGTGGGTGGCCAGTTGACCACCACCACAGACGTCGATAACTGGCCCGGTGACAACGACGGCGTGCAGGGACCAGAGTTAATGCAACGCATGTTGAAACATGCGGAACGCTTTGAAACTAAAATCATTTATGACACGGTAAATGAAGTTGATTTGAACCAGCGTCCGTTTCGCTTGAAGGGCGACAGCGGGGAGCACACCTGCGATGCGCTGATCATTTCTACCGGCGCCTCAGCCATGTACCTGGGGCTTGAGTCGGAAGAGAAATTCAAGGGCCAGGGTGTGTCGGCCTGTGCAACCTGTGACGGCTTTTTCTATCGCAACCAGAAGGTAGCGGTTATCGGCGGCGGCAACACCGCCGTTGAAGAAGCCCTGTACCTGTCCAACATCGCCGCCGAAGTGACGCTGGTGCATCGCCGCGACAGCTTGCGCGCAGAAAAAATTCTGCAGGACAAATTGTTTGAAAAAGCTGCCAACGGCAATGTCCGGATCATCTGGGATCATACCCTGGACGAAGTGCTGGGTGATGGCACCGGCGTAACCGGTATGCGCATCCGCAGCATGAAAGACGACTCCAAGCAGGACATGGAGCTTTCCGGTGTGTTTATCGCTATTGGCCATAAACCCAACACCAGCCTGTTCGAGGGTCAGCTGGAAATGACCAATGGCTATTTGCACATCCGCTCCGGGTTGGACGGCATGGCGACCCAGACAAGCGTGCCCGGCGTGTTTGCGGCCGGTGACGTTGCCGATCATGTGTATCGCCAGGCGGTAACCTCGTCCGGTTTTGGCTGTATGGCAGCGTTGGACGCCGAACGTTATCTGGACCTACAAAGCTGAGCTGAACAGCGAATACACTATGACGTCTCTGCCCTGGTTGCCTGAACATGTGCTGTGGTTCCCCCCGCCGGAAAGCGCGCTGGCGGAACCCGACGGCCTGCTGGCTGCCGGCGGCGATTTGAGCAGCAAGCGCCTGATGCTGGCCTATGAAAACGGTATTTTTCCCTGGTACAGCGACGACCAGCCCATACTCTGGTGGTCACCCGATCCGCGCTGCGTCATTTTTCCGGAAAATATCCACATTTCCCGCAGCCTGCGCCGCAGCCTCAACAAAGGTTATTTCACGATAACCGCAGACCGGGCCTTCAGCCGGATTATGCGCCTGTGTGGATCTACCCGTGCCGAGGGCACCTGGATTACCGAAAACATGCTTCAGGCCTACAACAAGCTGCATCGGGAGGGCATTGCCCACTCTATTGAAGCCTGGAACCCGCACGGCGAATTGGCGGGCGGCATGTATGGCATAGCGCTGGGCAGCTGTTTTTTTGGCGAGTCTATGTTCTCGCTGGAAACCAACGCGTCCAAGGTATTAATGGTGCACCTTGCCAACCAGCTGCGGCAGTGGGGATACCGGATTATTGACTGCCAGATAGCCAGCGATCACCTGTTGAGCATGGGCGCACAAACACTACCGCGAACGGAGTTTCTGGCCCTGCTCGGCCGCTATACAAAACAACCACCGGCAGTGGCAGACTGGCAGTTTCAATGGCGTTGGCCAGGCTCGGAGGGTGAATGAGCAATTTGACAACACTGGTGTTCTTTGCAACGCCCGCTCACGACTGCAGCTATCTGCTAGGTCGCCAATCCACCACCATGTTTGTAGATCCTAAAGCAGAGGTTAACCGCACGCTTTACAGCCAGCTGACGGCTCTTGGCTTTCGCCGCAGCGGCTCACACTATTACCGCCCCCACTGTGAAAACTGCCAGGCCTGTATTCCTGTCAGGGTACCCGTGGCAGAGTTTATCCCCGACCGCAACCAACGCCGGGTCTGGAAAAAAAACGCTGATGTAGCCTGCGCGCTGGTGCCAGCCGCCTATACGGAGCAATGGTATCGGCTTTATGCCCGCTACATTGAGCTGCGCCACAAAGACGGCGACATGTACCCGCCATCACGAGAGCAGTTCATGGCGTTTCTGGTGGAAGGCCAGACCGATTCCTGGTTTCTGGAAATGACCCTGCATGGCGAGCTTATCGGGTTGGCGGCGGTTGACCGTCTGGACGACGGCCTGTCGGCTATCTATACCGTGTTTGAACCGGACATGGATCATCGCAGCCTGGGCACCTTCGCGGTACTCTGGCAAATTGAAGAGGCCCGGCGCCAGCAGCTCAGCCATGTGTATCTGGGGTACTGGATTCTGGAATGTCGCAAAATGAACTACAAAAGCCGCTTCAAACCCATCGAGCAGTTCACGGATAACCGCTGGCAAGCGCTCGATAGCAACTGACTTTTGCTAAACGGCTCGAAATCAGGCAGTATTACGCAATTTAAAATTACGGAAAGTATTCCAAAACGAGGTTTTTACTGAATGGCGAAGACAGATGTCATTGAAATGGAAGGCGTTATTATCGATACGCTACCAAACACCATGTTCCGTGTTGAGCTGAGCAACGGCCACGTTGTGACCGCACACATCTCTGGAAAGATGCGCAAGAACTACATCCGCATCCTGACCGGCGATAAAGTCAAAGTGGAACTGACGCCATACGACCTGAGCAAAGGCCGCATCGTTTATCGCGCGCGTTGATTTTTGAGCACGTATTCATAGAAAAGCCCGCAATTGCGGGCTTTTCTTTTTTCCGGACTAAAACTCAATCGATGGTCACACCGCTTCTGCGGGTTCCGGCTCGTATTCGAACACCAGTTCGTCATTTTCGAGGTGCACAAACACTTCACCGCCTTTCTCGGCCAGTCGACCAAACAGGATCTGCTCGGCCAGGGGCCGCTTGATCTTGTCCTGAATCAACCGTGACATCGGCCTTGCACCCATGGCCACATCGTAGCCCTTGTCGGCTAGCCACAGCTTGGAAGGTTCGTCTACGTGCAACACCACGTGCTTGTCGTCCAGCTGGGCCTGCAGTTCGGTGAGGAACTTGTCCACCACGTGAGTGATGGTCTGGCGCTGCAGATCCGCAAACTGAATAATGCCATCCAAACGGTTGCGGAATTCAGGCGTAAAGGTTTTGCTGATGACTTCCATGCCATCGCTGCGGTGATTTTGCTCACTGAAGCCCATGGAGCGACGGGCCATGCTTTCGGCACCGGCGTTGGTCGTCATCACCAGGATTACGTGACGGAAGTCGGCTTTACGACCGTTGTTGTCCGTCAGCGTGCCGTGGTCCATTACCTGCAGCAGCAGGTTAAACACCTCTGGGTGAGCCTTTTCAATTTCATCCAGAAGCAGTACGCAGTGCGGATGCTTGTTCACCGCTTCGGTTAGCAGACCGCCCTGGTCAAAACCGACGTAGCCCGGCGGGGCTCCAATCAGGCGTGACACGGTGTGGCGCTCCATGTACTCGGACATATCAAAGCGCACCAGCTCGATACCCAACACCTTGGCCAACTGCTTGGTGACTTCGGTTTTACCGACACCGGTGGGGCCGGCAAACAGGAATGCACCTTCCGGTTTTTCCGGTGATTTGAGCCCGGCGCGAGCCAGCTTGATGGCCGTAGACAGGGATGCGATGGCCGGGTCTTGCCCGAACACCACCATTTTAAGGTCCCGCTCCATATTACGCAGCACATCTTTGTCACTGGTGGACACGCTCTTGGGTGGGATGCGTGCAATATTGGCCACGACTTCCTCAATTTCTGCCACATCGATCACTTTTTTGCGTTTGTCTTCGCTCATCAAGCGCTGATGAGCGCCGGCCTCGTCGATCACGTCTATGGCTTTGTCAGGCAAGTGCCTGTCATTGATGTAGCGTTCAGACAGCTCTGCGGCCACCCGCAGGGCTTGATCGGTGTAGGTTAAATCGTGATGCTTCTCAAAATTTGGTTTCAGACCTTTCAGGATCAGATAAGTGTCTTCGACGCTGGGTTCGTTGACATCAATTTTCTGGAATCTGCGAGCCAGGGCAGCATCTTTTTCAAATATACCGCGGAATTCCTGGTAGGTGGTCGAACCAATGCAGCGCAGCTCACCCGAGCCGAGCATGGGTTTGAGCAGGTTCGACGCGTCCATCACGCCACCCGACGCCGAGCCGGCGCCAATAATGGTGTGAATTTCATCGATAAACAAAATAGCGTGTTCCTGCTTTTTCAGATCCGACAGCAGACCTTTCAAACGCTTTTCAAAATCACCGCGGTACTTGGTACCCGCCAGCAGCGCTCCGAGATCCAGCGAGTACACCACCGCATCGGCAATCACTTGCGGGACCTGAGCATCCACAATGCGCTTGGCCAGCCCTTCGGCAATGGCGGTTTTACCAACGCCGGCCTCGCCGACCAACAGGGGATTGTTTTTGCGGCGGCGCACCAGAATCTGCACCACACGCTCGACTTCGTGCTCGCGACCGATTAGCGGATCGATACGGCCCAGGCGGGCCTGTTCATTCAGGTTGGTGGTGTAATTTTCCAGGGGTGTGGACTGCGTCGCTTCTTCGCCGCTCTCCTCTTGGGCAGCCTCGCGGCCTTCCTGATCCTCGGCACCCTGAACTCGGGAAATGCCGTGAGACACAAAATTTACCACGTCAATGCGCGCTACGTTCTGCTTTTTCAGCAGGTAAACCGCCTGGCTTTCCTGCTCACTAAAGATCGCCACCAGCACGTTGGCGCCGGTTACCTCTTTTTTGCCAGACGACTGCACGTGGAAAACCGCACGCTGCAGCACACGTTGAAAGCCCAAGGTTGGCTGGGTTTCTCGATCGCCGTCAGAATCCGGAATGAGTGGCGTTGTAGAGTCAACAAATTCAAGCAGTTCCTGTTCTAGCAGGCCTAACTCTGCGCCGCACGCTTTCAGAACTCCCACTGCCGAATCGTTGTCCAAAAGGGCCAACAGCAAATGCTCTACTGTCATGAATTCGTGACGTTTGTCACGGGCATTCTTGAAGGCCGAATTCAATGTAAGTTCAAGATCTTTGCTCAGCATGGGCTACTCCAAAAGCTATCAATCTGCACGTTCAATTTCGCACAACAGCGGGTGATCACATTCTGACGAATACTGATTCACCTGGGCTGCTTTGGTTTCTGCGATATCCCGGGAATACACACCACATACGGCTTTGCCTTGCGTATGGACGAGAAGCATCACCTGTGTTGCCTTTTCTTCGTTCATTCCGAAGAAAGTCGTTAACACCTCCACCACGAAATCCATAGGAGTGTAGTCGTCGTTTAAAAGAATCACCCGGAACTGCGCAGGCCGCTTCAGGGCTGGCTTTTCCGGCGCCACACTGAGCTGGTCGTGGCGACCCGGCTCACTTTCATCTCCCTGATTCCATATTAGTTGAGAATTTTCAATCATTCGCATCATTCTTTACCGAATTTGCCGGTGCCTTACTAGTAATGTGGGTGTGGTCCCCCGCTTTTTCAAGCAGGCTGGTGTTCCGTGTAGATGAAGTATATCCCCCACATGGAACACCGGGCCGCGGCCTTGGCTTCTATAAGTACGCACATGATACCGGTTCCGGACTGCCTTCAACCACTCAAAACCTCTACGGCGGGCAGTTGACTGCAGCTCTGTATTGAACCAAAGTTCATAGCAATGTAAAAAAATGTTACCCAGCTCCAGAATTCAACAATAATAACTACTGACAGCACAGGTACAGGGGAGTTCAACATGCCCAGCGGCAAAGTGAAATGGTTCAACAACGCCAAAGGTTACGGTTTCATCATTGAGGACGGCTGCAGTGACGACCTGTTCGCTCATTTTTCGGCCATTCAAATGGATGGCTATAAAACCCTGAAGGCCGGCCAGGCGGTCAGTTTCGAAAAAAAAACGGTGGATGACGGTGTTCACGCCGTCAACATAACGCCGCTGCTGCGAGCAAGCCACAGTGTCTTGTCTGGCTGAACGACAAATCTGCCGGATTTGTGCGAATCCAAAGAGACTGGCGGTTGCGAAATCCTGCATCTGGGGTAGTCTTTGCAGCCAGCCTCCATTCGTTAGCAGCAGAGACCTTTAGAGAGACCTTTTAGAGAGCCCCTTAAATGGCCGAATTGATTCTGTTCAACAAGCCGTTTCAGGTACTCAGCCAGTTTACCGATGAGCGGCAGCCTTCCGGCAAGCCCCGGCGAGCCACCCTGGCTGACTGGATCAACCAGCCGGGCATATATCCTGCCGGTCGATTAGATTATGACTCCGAGGGCCTGCTATTACTGACCTCAGACGGCCAGCTACAGCATCGCATCGCCTCACCCCACCGCAAGATGGAAAAAACCTACTGGGTTCAGGTTGAAGGCACCATTAACGCTCAAGCTCTGCGTCAGCTGGAACAAGGTGTAAAGCTGAAAGACGGCCTGACGCTCCCGGCCCTTGCCCGAGCCATGGACGAACCGGCGGTTTGGTTGCGCAATCCCCCTGTACGTTTTCGCCAGAACATTCCCACCAGCTGGCTGGAACTGACCATCTGCGAAGGCCGTAATCGCCAGGTAAGACGCATGACCGCGGCGCTGGGTTTTCCTACGTTGCGACTTATCCGTTATCGCATTGGTGACTGGAACCTTGGCTTACTTGAACCCGGCCAGTTCAGCTCAACAACCGTGAATATGACCGCGACCGCAGCGCCCGCGCAGTGCACAAGGTATCAGCGCGGCTTGATAGCGACATTATTGCCGCTGGATCTGATTCACGACCCACAGACGTGACGACTGCAAGCTGATAAAATAATCCGCTTTTACTGACACAGAGCCGTTATGACCGAGTTCCATACAGCCGTAAACACCCTGCCGGGCGCTATTCAAAATACTAGCCCAAACACCAGCCGCGTTATCGTCGGCATGTCCGGCGGTGTCGATTCCTCCGTTGCCGCCTGGCTACTGAAAGAACAGGGTTATCAGGTAGAAGGCCTGTTCATGAAGAACTGGGATGAAGACGACGGCACCGAATATTGCACCGCCATGACCGACCTGGCCGATGCCCAGGCGGTGGCCGACCACATCGGTATAAAGCTGCATACCGCCAGCTTTGCGGCGGAATACTGGGACCGGGTGTTCGAGCATTTTCTCAGCGAATACAAAGCCGGCCGCACCCCAAATCCAGACATTTTGTGCAACAAGGAAGTGAAATTCCGCGCCTTTCTGGATTACGCGATAACACTGGGCGCCGACTACATTGCCACCGGGCACTACACTCGCCAATACCCGCTTGATGACGGTTCCGGTAGAGCTCAGCTGCTGAAAGGCCTCGACGGCAACAAAGATCAAAGCTATTTCCTGCACGCGGTATCTGGCGATCGCATTGCCCGCACCTTGTTTCCCGTGGGCGAACTGGAGAAACCGGAAGTGCGCCGCATTGCCGAAGCGCAAGGGTTTGTCACACACGACAAAAAAGACTCTACCGGCATCTGCTTTATTGGCGAGCGCAAGTTCACTGACTTCCTGAAACAGTACCTGCCGGCCCAGCCTGGCAATATTGAAACACCGGAAGGCCATGTTATTGGCCGCCACCAAGGCCTGATGTACCACACCATTGGCCAGCGCCAGGGCCTTGGTATTGGCGGTTTGAACGGCTACAGCGATGAGCCCTGGTACGTAGCGGAAAAAGATCTGACCCGTAACGTGTTGATTGCCGCCCAGGGCAAAAACCACCCGCTGCTGTTTTCCCGCGGCCTGGTGTCTGGCCCCGTCGACTGGGTTGCTGCGGAGGCGCCCAGCGCTCAGTTCCGCTGCATGGCCAAAACCCGCTATCGCCAGCCCGACCAGCTGTGTGAGGTAACGGTTATCGACGGCGGCGCAAAAGTGGTGTTCGACGATGCCCAGCGCGCAGTGACGCCTGGTCAATCGGTGGTATTTTACGATGGCGAGATTTGCCTGGGTGGCGGCGTAATCGAACACACCTGGCGCGATGGCGAACCACTGCCCCCGCGCCTGACCACTGAGCCAAAGACCGGATTAAAGTCAGGAGTGCAGTCATGAGCCGCACACTGCACGACCAGACCCTGGCCCTGGCCGGCGTTTTTCAGGCCGCGAATCTGGTTACCCAGATTGCCCATGACGGCATTTGCGACGCAACCGATCTGGAAACCTGCCTACGCTCACTGTTCGCCACTGACCCGGCGACCACACTGGACGTTTACGGCGGGGAACTGCGCGACTTGAGCCTAGGGCTAAATACGTTGATTCGTGTGCTCAGCGAGCAAAGCAAGCCTACCGACATCGAAATACTGCGCTACGTGCTGAATCTGATCCAACTGGAGTCCAAGCTCAACAGCAGCAAAGACATGATGTCGGTGCTGGGCAGCCGGATTGAGCAGGCACGTCACACGGCCAGTCATTTTGGTTACGTACACAGCAATCTGATCGGCAATCTGGCGTCAGTGTATACCGACACCATCAGCACCTACCGCCAGCGCATTCAAGTCGGCGGTACGCCGGCTATTCTGCAGCGGGAAGAGAACGCCGCTAAAATACGGGCGCTGCTGTTGGCCGGTATCCGCTCTGCGGTGCTCTGGCGGCAAACCGGCGGGCGCCGCTGGCAACTGATCTTTACCCGCAAAAAAGTGATTGCCCACGCCGGCGAATTGCTGAAAACCGGTTAATGTCCCGTTTGACTCATTCGTAAACCGGCCAAGCTGATTCCGCCAGGCCGCTGGTGTATTATACCGCCCTGACTTTTACCGCCCCCGCTTCAAACATTTTTGAGAGGTTTTCGATGGAACTCACCGCCCTGACCGCCATTTCCCCGGTGGACGGACGCTACGGCAGCAAAGTTAGCGTTTTCCGCGACATCTTCAGTGAGTATGGCCTGATCAGAAACCGCGTAACCGTCGAAATCCGCTGGCTGCAAAAACTGGCTGCCCATCCGCAAATTCAGGAAGTTCGCGCATTTTCTGTTCAAGCAGACGCCGCTTTGAACGCCCTGGTCAGCGAATTCGGTCTAGCCGACGCCCAGCGCATAAAAGATATTGAACGCACCACCAATCACGATGTGAAAGCGGTGGAATACTTCATCAAAGAAAAAATCGCCGGCAACGCCGAACTTCACGCAGTCACCGAATTTGTTCACTTTGCCTGCACTTCGGAGGACATCAACAACCTGTCCCACGCATTAATGCTGCGCGAAGGCCTGGACAGCGGCATGCTGCCAGCGATGACAAAAGTTATAGACCAGATCGCCAGGCTGGCACACGACCACGCTGCCCAGCCCATGCTGTCGCGCACACACGGCCAAACCGCGTCGCCCTCGACCGTGGGTAAAGAACTGGCCAACGTGGTCCACCGCCTTCGGCGCCAGCTAGCGCAGATCAAAAATGTGGAATTGCTGGGTAAAATCAACGGCGCTGTAGGCAATTACAACGCTCACTTGTCGGCCTATCCGGACATTGACTGGGCGGAAAACGCAAAAACGTTCATTGAAGGCCTGGGGTTGAATTTCAACCCGTACACCACTCAGATTGAACCCCACGATTACATCGCCGAACTGTACGACGCGGTTGCCCGCTTCAACACCATTTTGATCGACTTGGACCGCGACATCTGGGGCTATATTTCTCTGGGTTATTTCAAGCAGAAAACCGTCGAAGGCGAAGTGGGTTCGTCCACCATGCCACACAAAGTTAATCCCATTGACTTCGAAAACTCCGAAGGCAACCTGGGCATTGCCAACGCCTTGCTAAGCCATTTGTCAGCGAAGCTGCCGATCTCGCGCTGGCAGCGTGACTTGACCGACTCCACGGTGCTGCGCAACCTGGGCGTGGGATTTGCCCACAGCCTGATTGCCTATGAATCGACCCTGAAAGGCTTGAGCAAGCTGGAACTGAACGCCGCGCGCCTGGACGCCGACCTGAACCAGGCCTGGGAAGTTCTGGCGGAACCGATTCAGACCGTCATGCGCCGTTACAATATTGAAAAGCCTTACGAAAAGCTGAAAGCCCTGACCCGCGGTAAAGCCATGAGCGCCGAGGTTATCCAGAGCTTTGTCAGCAGCCTGGACATTCCCGAGCAGGCCAAAGCTGAACTGATGGCGATGACGCCCGGCAGCTACATTGGCAACGCCGTAGACCAGGCCCGCAACATCTGAAAACCGGAGTAACACCATGGACATGCTTAGCGGAATAACCCCTGCAGAGTTTTTACGGGACTACTGGCAGAAAAAACCCCTGGTTATCCGCCAGGCGTTTCCCGGCTTTGAAAGCCCCGTGAGCGCCGACGAGCTGGCAGGGTTGGCCTGTGAAGAAACCGTAGAATCGCGCATCGTGATTGAAGACGATGCCGGCAAACCCTGGCAAGTACATAACGGCCCGTTCAACGAAGAGCGTTTCAGCAAGCTGCCAGAGCAAAACTGGACCCTGCTGGTGCAGGGCCTTGACCACTGGGTACCGGAAGTCGCCGATTTGCTGGAGCACTTCCGCTTTGTACCCAACTGGCGGCTGGACGACATTATGGCCAGCTACGCGCCGAAAGGCGGCAGCGTAGGCCCCCATTACGACCAGTATGACGTGTTCCTGCTGCAGGCTCAGGGTAACCGGCGCTGGACGTTCGGCGGTGAATGCGGCTCTAAGTCGCCGCGCCTGGAAGGCACGCCGCTGCGTATTCTAAGTGATTGGCAGGGCGAGGAAACGGTTATTCTAGAGCCGGGTGACATGCTGTACCTGCCCCCCGCCATTGGCCACCATGGCATAGCCGAAGACGAGTGTATTACTCTGTCAGTGGGCTTTCGCGCGCCCACAGTCGACGATTTGCTCACCGGCTTTACCGACTTCCTGTGCAACCAGCCTGATGCGGCCGAGCACATGAACGATCCGGACCTGGCTATGCAGGACAATCCCGGTGCCATCGCACCGGTTGTGATTGACCGCCTGGAAGCCCTGATACAGGAAAAAATAGGCGACCGGCGCAACCTGTCATTGTGGTTCGGCCAATTTGCCACCGCTCCCAAGAGCGTGGAAACCGTGGTGCCCGCCGATGAGCCTGCCGCCAGCGAAGACCTGCAAGCAGCGATACAGGCCGGTGAACAGGTGCGCTGGAACGAAGGCTCTCGTTTTGCCTTTCACGAACTGGACAACGAAACCGCACTGTTTATAGACGGTGAGCAATACCTGCTGCGCGGCGATGCCCGCCCTTTTGCGCCGCTGCTTTGCGCTGGCGCCCGGGTTGACGTGCAGGCACTGGCAGCCTTCGCCGAAGACGACGCTATCCTTGGGCTGCTCACCAACCTGTACAACCAGGGCTCAATCTACTTCGAATAAGCAGCCGCACGAGGCTCCGATGAATCTGCACATTCGAAAATACGACTGGCACAGTGCGCCACCGCAAATTCGTAGGATTCGCCAGCGGGTATTTGTGGAGGAGCAGAACGTGCCACCGGAGCTGGAGTGGGACGCCACCGACCAGAGCGCCAAGCACTTTCTGGCAGTGCTGGATGGCAACAAGGCGGCCGCCACAGCGCGCCTTTACGGCATTCCGGGTGCCACTGGCTTCATCGGGCGCATGGCGGTGCTGCCGCAGTACCGCGGCCAACAGATTGGCCAGGCACTGTTGCAGCATCTGATTTGCCAAGGCGCGGCATATTACTCCCAGCTGCAGCTGTCGGCGCAGCAGCACGCTGTCAAATTTTATCAGCGTGCCGGTTTTCACCTGTGTTCAGACCAGTATGACGATGCAGGCATCGCGCATTTCGACATGCGTTGCCTGGCGCCTTCTGTGCTGGCCGAAGAGCTGGTGGCGGAACCGGTCGAGAAACGGCCTGGCATTCGCAAATTTCCAATGAACCTTGGCAACGATTCCCGCAGCTGGCTGTTCGAGCGGCCGCAGCAACTGGTAGAGCTGATGCACAGCCTGGCGGGACAGGCCCGGCAGCGATTATGGCTGTACGACAACACGCTGGACTTCGACCTTTACGACCAGTCGCGCTTTTGCGAGTTGGTGTCGCGGATGGCCAGACGCCATAGGCGTAGCGATGTCCGTCTACTGATTCAAGATGACAAAGCCCTGACTCAACGCCAGCACGGGCTAGTTGAGTTAATGCGACGGCTGCCAAGCAGGATCGAACTGCGGCTATTAAGCGACGCCACTCCACCAAACAAAGAACCCTTTGTTCTGGCCGACCGCCAGGGTGTGCTTTGCCGCCACGAGTTTGGCGGCAACCAGGGATTTGCCAACTTTGCCGACGGCGGACGGGTTAAGCGCTTGGAAGAGCGTTTCTTGCAAATGTGGAACACCAGCCAGCGCTCTGCGGAGCTACGGGTTCTTTCTCTCTAATGTTTAAGGCGGCCGCAGGCGCTTTAGTTTTTAAAGCAACTGCGGGCGCTTTCTAACGTTTAAATCAGCCGCGTTCAAAGGGTGTGCCGAATTCGGCAAACTCTGCGTCTACCTCTTCAGCCACCTCAGCAATCAGCCGGCGCAGCCATTGGTGGTCGGCGTTGTGTTGCAGCAGGGGGCTCCAGGCCATTTTCAGATCGAACGGCGGAATGTCAAAGGGCGGCACCTTGAACACCAGGTGCGGATTGTCACGCTGAAGCCAGGCCGCCCGTGATGGCAGCGTGGCTACCAGGTCATGCTGCTCGGCCAGCAGCATGGCCACCTGGTAGTGGCGGGTAAACACTGATATCTGCCGTTTATGGCCAATCCTGGCCAGAGCTTCATCAACCCAGCCCAGGCGCTGCACGTCTTTCGGATTTACCCCTACCCCCACACCAAAACCTGTCTTACTGACCCAGATGTGACTTGCTTGCAGATAGCTTTCCAGGGTAAACGACTGTTTTAAAATCGGGTTTTCGGCATTCATCAGGCAGGCAAAATATTCGCTCCACAGGGTTTTCTGGTGAAACGACTGTGGAATTTTGTCGAAGCGGTTGATGGCCATATCCAGCCTGCCCTGTTCCACGTCCAGAAAACTGACGTCGCTGGGAGTTAATACATCCAGGGTCACCTGTGGCGCTTCCTGGCGTATGCGTCGCAGTACTCGTGGCATCAGGCAGGATTCAGCGTAATCACTGGCCATAATACGAAAAACACGCTGGCTGTTCATCGCGGAAAACGGGGTTTTATCCTGCATCACCTGCTCGATGCTGGACACAATCGAACGCACCACGGGCTGCAGTTCCCGGGCTCTTTCGGTGGCGGTCATGCCTTCGCTGGTGCGCACCAGCAAAGGGTCACCAAACAACTCCCGTAACCGTCGCAAGCCGTTACTCATGGCGGGCTGAGTAATGCCCAGATGGTTGGCCGCCTTGGTTACATTGCACTCCCGCAGCAGCACGTCCAGGTACACCAACAGATTCAGATCTACGCGGGAAATATCCAAGGCCTGCTCTCCTTCACATTTAACAACATTTTCAAGCCTTCACATTTAAAAACATTCTTAAGGCGCTATTTCTGATACCCTTTTTATCATCATTCAACATGCGCCAGCTTGCCGACGGAGGCTCGTCGTA
Organism: Marinobacter sp. LV10R520-4; assembly: GCF_002563815.1. Classification (NCBI taxonomy): domain Bacteria; kingdom Pseudomonadati; phylum Pseudomonadota; class Gammaproteobacteria; order Pseudomonadales; family Marinobacteraceae; genus Marinobacter; species Marinobacter sp. LV10R520-4. The sequence goes on from NZ_PDJM01000001.1 coordinate 4,354,225, forward strand.
ACTCATGGAAACTTTAACACTTGTTCTGCTACTAGCAGCCGTGGTTGCCATTGCCATTACCGTGGTCACCATAAGCCATATGCGTGAAAAAGCCCGCATTCAGCGCATTCGCCGCATTGCCACGCTTGAAGAGAACTACAAACTGGCCGACCGGCTTCTAACGGAACTGCCCGGCCAGTATCTGACCAGTGATTTGAAACTGGTGCTGATCAAACAAATGGAGCACAGCTGCAATGGCCTGGCAACCCTGAACACCGCCCTGCCAATTGACAAACGGCGCGATGCTCTGGGCCAGCTGAAACAGCAGATACGCGACGGTACAGACAAAACGGTGCCCGTGCGCATAGAGTCACCGCAAAAAGCCACCGCGGTCAAAGATCTACTGCAAAGCCTGTTCGCTCTGTTAGAAACAATGCACAAGGCCGGCAGGCTGGACGCTGCCACGGCGCGGAAGAACTTGAAATACGTGCTGTTTCTGGTGCATAAAACCCACACCGATCTGCATGTTTTTCAGGCCCGGGATTATGTGCGCCAGAACGAAATACGTAAAGCCATTTACGCCTACCATCTGGCCAGCACCGAAATGGGCAAATCTGCGGATAACCCCGTGGCCATGAAAGCCGTGAAAAGCTTCCGCACCCGCATCAAGGAACTGGAAGCGTTGACCGGCACAGAGACCGACAGCGCAAACCTTGACGCTCACCGCAAGCACGATAAAGAGTGGGACACCCTTCTGGAAGACGACAGCTGGAAGAAAAAAGCCAACTACGACGATTAGAAACGCGACTAACCCAACGCTTTTTCGATGTCAGCACGAATATCGGCAGGCTTGGTGGTGGGCGGGTAGCGCTTGAGTATCTTGCCATCGCGATTCACCAAAAACTTGGTAAAGTTCCACTTCACTTGCTCGGACCCAAGCAACCCCGAGGCCTCATGCTTTAGATAGCGGTAAAGCGGATGGGTATTGTCGCCGTTTACTTCAACTTTGGCAAACATCGGAAAGCTGACGCCGTAATTCAGTGAACAGAACTGACCGATGCTGTCGTTGCTGCCCGGATCCTGGTTCATAAACTGATTGCAGGGAAAACCCAGCACTTCCAGGCCCTTATCAGCCAGATCACTATAAAGTGCCTGCAGCCCCCCAAATTGCGGTGTGAAACCGCATTTGCTGGCGGTATTCACAATCAACAAGACTTTGCCCTGGTAAACCGCCATGCTTTGGGCATTACCGCGAATGTCTTCTACCTCAAAATCGTATATACCGGCCATCGCGCTGTTCCTTCTATCTGAAATGCGGTGGAATCGTGTCGAGCGCCAAGCTTAGCACTATTCATCATAATTCAACTGTTGTTCAGGGCACCCGCTCCATTAGAATGAATGGATACTCATTGTTTTCGCTATTAACCGCAACATACGCCATTAGAGAGGGTCGACCGGGCATGCAGAATTATCACAAATCCACCAAACTGGACAATGTGTGCTACGAGATACGCGGCGTGGTTCTGCGTGAAGCGAGGCGCCTGGAAGAAGAAGGCCACCGCGTACTGAAGCTGAATATCGGTAACCCGGCCAGCTTCGAGCTCGATGTACCTGAAGAAATTCAGCAAGACGTCATCTACAACATGCACCAGGCCCAGGGATATGTGGAATCCAAGGGCCTGTTTTCCGCGCGCAAAGCGGTAATGCACTATTGCCAGCAGCGCGGCATCGACAAAGTCGACATTGATGACATTTACCTGGGTAACGGCGTCAGCGAACTGATCGTCATGTCGATGCAGGCGATGCTCAATACCGGCGACGAAGTGTTGATTCCCGCGCCTGACTACCCGCTGTGGACCGCCGCGGTGGCACTTTCCAGTGGCAAGCCTGTGCACTATCACTGCGATGAACAGCAGGGCTGGTTTCCGGATATTGACGACATTCGCCGCAAGATCACCAAACGCACTCGCGCCATTGTATTGATCAACCCCAACAACCCCACGGGCGCGGTCTATTCTACCGAGCTGCTACACCAGGTGATTGAGCTGGCACGGGCCCACAACCTGATCATTTTGTCTGACGAGATTTACGACAAGATTCTTTACGATGGTGTGAAGCACGTCTCTACCGCATCCCTGGCCGATGACGTGCTCTTTTTCACCTACAATGGCCTGTCGAAAAATTATCGTGCTGCAGGCTATCGCTCCGGCTGGATGATCATCAGCGGCGCCAAACATAAAGCGAAAGACCTGATTGAGGGCATCGAAATGCTCTCGAATATGCGTTTATGCGCCAACGTGCCCGCGCAACTGGGCATTCAGACGGCCCTGGGGGGATACCAGTCCATCAACGACCTGGTCATTCCCGGCGGCCGCCTGTTCGAGCAGCGCCAGACCGCCTGGGAATTGCTCAACGACATTCCCGGCGTCACCTGCGTAAAGCCCCAGGGCGCGCTTTATCTGTTTCCACGCCTGGACCCCAAACGCTACCCCATCGTCAATGACGAAAAACTGGTGCTGGACCTGTTGATTCAGGAAAAGATACTGCTAGTACAGGGTTCCGCTTTTAATGTAACAGACAGGCAACATTTGCGGGTTGTGTTCCTGCCGCGCAAAGACACTCTGGCCGATGCCGTCGGTCGCCTGGGGCGATTCCTGGAACAATACAGCCAGTAAGGCGGTCAAATCGGGATCCAGACAATCAGGCCCCGCTACATTCATAAGAGTCGGACGATATGAGAATACTGCTGTTTCTGGCGACCAACCTGGCAGTGATCCTGGTAGCCAGTTTCACCTTGAGATTATTGGACGTAGACAGTTATCTGGCCCAGAACGGTATTGAGTACGGCTCTTTGCTGGCGTTTGGTATCAACCGGGGCCACAGGAGTGACCTGGGTGCTCTGTTCATGACCCATCCGCCGCTCGAACAGCGTATTCAGGCGTTGCAGCAGGCCAAACTTTAAAAAAGGTACAAAACTTCTTATGCTCAATAAGCGGGACGTGGACAGTAAAGACACTAAGGAACAACTGATGAGGCACGACGAGATACCGGCAGACAGCGACGACCCGCTGCTGAACGTATTGCACAAGTCGATCCGCTTTGCCGTGCGTATTCTGGCAATTCTGATGGTATTGGTGATTTACTGGAGCGTTGCCGACGTTATTTATGTAATTTACGAAAGATTGCAGTCCCCGCCCTTTATGTTGATGGATGTGGAGGACATTCTGCAGGTGTTCGGTGCCTTTATGGCGGTGCTGATCGCTATCGAAATCTTTATAAACATTCGCCTGTATCTGGGCTCTAACGTGATTCCGGTGCAGCTGGTTATCGCCACCGCGCTGATGGCCATTGCCCGAAAGGTTATTGTGCTGGACCTGACCCTGGTCAGCGCTGAACAGATTGTGGGTATCGGCATTACTGCGCTGGCTCTGGGCATCTGCTATTGGTTAGTGCGACTAAAAACCTGACCTATGGGTGAAAACGCTGTTTTTCTGAGCCGCGGCCGCGGTAGTATCGAACGGTGTTCTACTTGAGAGGATAACTGTCATGAAAACAATCCATAAATTTCGGCTTGAAGGCGGTAAGGTAATCAACACCCTGAAACTGCGGGAGGGCTATAGAGCGGTACGCTGCGAGTACGTGGTGCCCGACAAATGCGTGTACCTTTGGGTTGAGCAACCGTTAAATGTCGACATTGCGACGGTGGTGCGGCAGTTTGTTGTGGCGTTCTCCGGCGACCCGGTGCCTATCCGCTACAACTACGTAGACACCGCCATCGACACTCTGGGCGCAGAAGCCTACCACGTGTTCGAGGTGTCCGGACCGGCTACCACTGAGATGCTGGCTAAGGGCGAAGTACACGCCGAGCCGTTGGCTGCGGCGCGCTAAGGCCACTGTTTTTAAACGGCACCCGTTCGAATTGGCCTGCCAGATTCGACCTTAATAAAACACAAACAGGCCCTCAGGGGCCTGTCTTGGTTGTGAACGATAACGCGGACGTCAGATATTGACTTTGAATCCCAGGGAGCGGAACTGCTCTCCCATGGATTTGCTGCTGCCCTTAAGCTGAATTTTCAGACTGGAGCACTCACGGCGCACCGGGTATTCCTTACGGAGTCGATCGAAAGCGCGTGCGCGCTGCTGCTCATCGCCTGCCATGCTCAGCCTTAAGCGGGCGTCGTCACGGCGCGGATCGTAGCAGTTGTGCAGAGCAAGCTGTATGGCATCGTCGCCTGCGTTGCTGGTGAATGCCAGCTTGCTTAGAGGCGGCTCTGGCAAGTACTGGCCTGCCTGCTTGCGCACCGGCAGACCAAGAAAGCGGGACAGCGCACGGTATATGGTTTCGGTGCCATGCACTTTGCCTTCCAGACTGTAACCGGCAATGTGCGGCGTACCCAGCCAGACCTGCTGCAGCAGCTGCGAGTCTATTGCAGGTTCGTTTTCCCACACGTCTAGTACCACCGTGGGCGCATCTGGCTGCTGCAAGCGGGTAAGCAGAGCGGCGTTGTCGATCACTTCACCTCGCCCGCTGTTGATCAGTAGCTGATCGGACCTTAGGGTTGCAAGCTCTTGGGCTCCGACCAGGTGATAGGTTGGGTGGTCGCCATCGCGGGTTAGCGGGGTGTGCAGCGTTACCAGGTCACACTCAAGCGCCTGCTCGAGGCTGGAGAATTCAGTTGCGCTGGCTTCATCCAGCCCATCAGACTGGACCTGCTGCCTTGGCGGATCGCACAGAACAACGGTAAAGCCCAAGCGTTCCAGCCTTTGGGCCAGTAACCCGCCAACGTTGCCAGCCCCCACAATACCAACACTCTGGCGCGCCCAGTTGCTGAGCCCGCGCCTGGAGGCGTGCAACGAAGCCACAGCCAGAATGTACTCAACCACGCTGTTGGCATTGCAGCCGGGGGCGGCGCAAAAATGGATGCCCTGAGATTCTAGCCAGAACTGATCAACATGGTCGGTACCAATGGTGGTGGTACCCACAAAACGCACCCGGCTGCCTTCCAGCAAGTCGCGATTTACCCGGGTAACCGAACGCACCAGCAACACATCGGCGTCGCGCACCTGGTCCGGGCTAAGCTCCCGGCCGCTGACCCGGCGGATGTCACCAAAATCGGAAAAAAACGAGTCCAGTAACGGAATGTTTTCGTCTGCAACAATCAACATGCCGGTTATCCGCCTTTTTATCTAAACTGTTGAGTCTAAAACAAAACGCACGCCTGAATCAGCTTCTGCGCGGCCGGCTATTGCTGCTGCGGTTGCGGTTGCTGCTGCTACGGTTACCTGTAGGGCGCGTGCCCTGTGGCCGGCGACCGCGCTTGCGAGCGATCGGGGCGTTGTCCATGGGCACCATCAAAGCTTGGTCCGGTACCTCGTTGGCAAGCTTCTGACCGATGTACTTTTCAATCGCCGGCAGGGCAAAGGAATCGTCTTCGCCGGCAAAGCTGATAGACACGCCGGTGCTGCCGGCACGACCGGTGCGGCCGATACGGTGTACGTAATCTTCGGCGTTGTCTGGCAAATTGTAGTTGAACACGTGGGTTACGCCATTAACGTGAATACCACGGCCGGCGACGTCGGTAGCCACCAGCACCTGAATACTGCCGGCCTTGAACTGTTCAAGGGTTTTCAGGCGTTTGGCCTGGGCAATCTCGCCAGACATCAGCGAAACAGAGACCCCCTGATTGCGCAGGTCTTCTTCCAGATCACGGCACTGGTCACGGCGATTGGCGAATACCAGTGCTTTGTCCACCTCCGGGCGCTTCAGATAATTCACCAGCACCTGCAGTTTTTCGTCATCGCCGACCAGGTAAACTGTCTGCTCAATCCGCTCGGCGGTTTTCTGCTCCGGTTCGATTTCCACAAACTCGGCGCTTTGGGTCCACATAGACGCAAGATTCAGTACATCCTGGTTAAACGTCGCGCTGAACAGCAGCGTCTGGCGATCTTCCTTCGGGGTACACTTGCGGATAATGCGTTTCACATCCGGAATAAAGCCCATGTCGAGCATGCGGTCGGCTTCGTCAAGAATCAGAATATCGATCTGGTCGAGAAACACGTCCTGAGAGCCCAGAAAATCGATCAGCCGGCCCGGCGTTGCCACCAGAATATCGACAACTTCGTTCTGTAGCTGGTCACGCTGTTTGTCATAGTGCATACCGCCAACCACGGTCACCACTTTGTGGCCGGTATGGGCACACAGCTGCTCGGCGTCTTTGGCGATCTGCATCGCCAGTTCGCGGGTGGGCGCCAGCGCCAGAACCCGCGGCTCCGAGGCAAAGCGCTTGCTGTCTTCAATCGGCGTTTCCAGCATGGTCTGGATGGCGGTAATCAGAAACGCTGCGGTTTTACCGGTGCCGGTCTGGGCCTGGCCGATCAGATCCTGGCAAGCCAGTGTCCAGGGCAGGGTTTCGGCCTGTATCGGTGTGCAGTATTCAAAGCCTATTGCGGCAATGGCCTGCTGCAGGCGATGGTCCAGATTCAAATCGCTAAAGCGCAAATCAGAGGTATGGCTTCTGTCAATAGAAGGACTGTCACTAGCAATGGGTATGTCGTTATCAACAGTCGGGTTGTTATCAATGGTCATACAGTTTCGGTGTCCTTAATATTCTGGGAGTCAGAACCGACAGCCGCCCATAATGGCGCAACTCGCCGTGCATCTTTTTGCAAGGCCTCTGTGAGCGAGCCCTCGGTTCCATAAAAACGCATTAACGCGTGTAAAAAGTCCGCCGCGCGGCATGAAATGCTGCTATTAAAGCCGCTTGGGAGTAAGTTCTCAAATCCGCTTGCACTGGCTTCAGAGTCATCCTGTGCAAGATACGCCATTGCCTGGCAAGCAACCCGACTGGCAAACAGTTGCGGATCAGCCGCGCCCTGCCCCGCCAGGTTGTCAACGCTGATATGAAAGCGCCAGCCGCAAGCCAAGGCAAAAAGCCATTCCAAAGCCTGGGGTTTCACCTCAACCTGTTCGAAAGCGCACTGCTGCTCATGGCTGCGGCCGTCAGGGCAATACCAGTAGCCGTAATCTTGCAGTGAGCGACGGTGTTCGCCGGCAATGCACCAATGACTGATTTCGTGCAAGGCGCTGGAAAAATAGCCGTGGGCGAAAATCACCTGTGCCGGGCCTGGGCCAGCAGGCAAATATTCCGGTTCGTTGTCGCCACGCACCAGAATAGTCTGGCAAGGCTGACGAAACAAACCATTAAATAGCATGATAAGATCGTTTGAGCAGTGCATCATTGGGAGCTATTGTGCGACTTTAACAGCCTCAATGCCAGCGCGATCTTGGGCCTGCGTCGAGGCATAAAGTGCTGCGCCGGAAAACGCCGATGGACACTTGGGGAACTTGGCGCAACATTTACCCTCTACACCGCTGTCGGTTTCCACTCATTCGCTTGCAATTAAGGTTCAACATGATCGTTACTGCCACGGCCCGGCAACGGCCTCGGGCTTTTTGCCAGCTTAGCGCGCTTGTCGCACTGATGTTTTTTTTGCTGGCGCATAACACCGCGTTCGCACAACAGGATTCCACATTCTCAAGCTGGTTTGGCGGCAGCTCCGCCAGCCAAGGGGATTTTCTTCCTGTCGATCAGGCTTTGCCTTTTAGTTACCGTACTGACGGTGACGCGCTCATACTCGAGTGGGATATTGCGCCAGAGCACTACCTTTATAAGAGCCGGATTTCAGTGACCCCGGTCAGCGCGGACTTAAGCCTGGGGGAGCTGGAATTCGATCGCCCGGGCATTATTACCAACGACGAGTTTTTTGGCGAGATGGCGGTGTTTTACGACCCTGTCCAGGCTCGGCAACCCATTCAACTGCCGGCCGGGGTGACTGAAGCCGAGCTTCAGGTCAGCTATCAGGGTTGCGCCAGTGCCGGTCTGTGCTACCCACCACAAACCCGAGATCTGCTGTTTTATGCCAATAGCAGTGGCTTGACCACTGCAGCGCCTGACGACGCGATCAATTCAAATACCAATGCAAATTCTAGCGCCAGCAGCGGCCGCCCAAACCCTACAGATACGGCGTCGGATACCCGCAGCGCCAGTGGACTTGCCGGCTTTATGAGCCAACAGCCAACCTGGCTGATTGTGGGTGTATTTTTCCTGTTGGGCCTGGGGCTGACTTTTACCCCCTGCGTGCTGCCCATGATACCCATTATTTCCTCGCTGGTGTCCGGCCAGAACACCCGCTCCAGCGCCCATGCTCTGGTGCTCGCGTCCAGTTACGTGCTGGGCATGGCGCTGACCTACGCCGCAGCTGGCGTGGTGACCGGTTTGCTGGGGGCCAGCTTTAACCTGCAAGCACAACTGCAGTCGCCCATCGTATTGAGCGTTTTCGCTGCGCTGTTCATTGTGTTTGCGCTGGCCATGTTTGAAGTTTTTGAATTACAGCTACCGGCGTTTATTCGCAACCCGCTCAGCAATGCCAGCCAACATCTGTCCGGGGGGCGAATTGCCAGCCTGTTCGGCATAGGCGCACTGTCGGCGCTGGTTGTGTCACCCTGCGTATCGGCGCCGCTGGCTGGCAGCCTGCTGTACATTTCCGCAACCCAGGACGCGGTCATCGGCGGTCTGGCGCTGCTGGCCATGGGCTTGGGTATGGGCGTGCCGCTGATTGCTGTTGCAGTGGGCGGGCGCAAAATTCTGCCTACCTCTGGCGCCTGGATGACAACAGTTAAACACGGTTACGGCATTATGCTGCTGGCTGTCGCTATCTGGCTGCTTGAAAGGATGCTTGCGCCCTGGCTTACTCTGACTCTGTGGGGCTTGCTGGTTGCTGTGGTGGGGGTTCAACTGGGTGCCTTCGACGCCGCCAAAGCCGGCTGGCAACGCACCCGCAAAGGTCTGGGACTTGTGGTCTTTGCCTGGGGTATGGCTCTGTTGGCGGGCGCACTGGCAGGTGCCAGCGATCCGCTTAAGCCGCTGGCGCCGTTCACGGCTGGCAACGCAGGCACCGGCACCGGCAGTGCTGCCAGCCACGCCAATTTCCAACGCACCAGTGAACCGCAGCAGATACGCCAGCTTTTGCAACAGGCACAAGCCGCCGGAAAGCCCGCGCTGCTGGATTTCTACGCTGACTGGTGCATTGCCTGCAAAGTGATGGAACGCAATGTGTTCAGCGATGCCGATGTCGTTCAGGCCCTGGCGCCTTACAGTCTGATACAGCTTGATATGACCGCCAACACGCCGCAGCAGCAGGCCCTACTGGACGAACTCGGTCTTTTCGGGCCGCCGGGCATCCTGTTTTACAACGTTAGTGGTCAGGAAATCGGTAGCCAACGTATTCTGGGGGAGATGAACCGCGGCGAGTTTCTACAGCACCTGACCGGCGTTGATACCCGCGGCTAACACGCTTAAACATTAGCCGCCGCGGCGAATCATGAAATGGAACTCGCCATCGGGTTGGTCCTGAGCCAGAAGTTCGTGGCCGAGAAACTGACAGAACCGGGGAATGTCCCGCACAGTGGAGGGGTCGGTTGCTGTCACCCGAAGAATACCGCCCGCCGGCACGTCCAAAATGCGGCTGTGCAGCATCATTACCGGTTCCGGGCAGTACAGGCCCCGGGCATCGAGTTCTGCGTCAAATTCTGGATTTTCCACGGTTTAGCTCCTGAGAATGGGTCGATTCAACCTATAAATCTGTTAACTTACTGTTTATTGGACACCAGAATTCGAATCACAACAACCGAGGCACGCCATGATCCGAGTATTAATTGAACGGCACATCGCCGAATCCCTGGAGGCCGCTTACGAAACCCGCTCGCGCAAGATTTTGCAAAACGCAGTTGCGGCCCCGGGCTTTATATCCGGTGAAGCCCTGAGCAATCGCAACGATTCAAACAACCGCTTTATACTTTCAAATTGGCATTCGGTCAGCCACTGGGATCGGTGGTACCGATCGAAAGAGCGCAAAGAGCTGATGGCGGAACTGATGCCGATGATGGATCGCGAGGAGATAATCACCATCCTCGAGCAGGGTGGATCCTGACTCCGGGGCAAGAATCAACGTTCAGCGATGGTCCTGACTGCGAATTGCCGAGTCAATTGCGCAGCCTGACGAATTAGATCGTTCTGGGTTTCCGGCTGGCGCGCCAAGGGCTGAAAATCATGATTGCCACCCTCCAGCCAACGCAACTCGCAGTTGGCCAGCGCCGCGCTTTGGGTTTCAAGTTCTGCCGGTTTGCCAAACGGGTCGCGGGTACCCTGAACTATCAGCAGCGGACAAGTAATATCCGCCAAGTGCTCAGTGCGCCAGCGGTCAAGCTTACCCGGCGGATGAAACGGGTAGCCGTAGCAGACCACCCCGTCTATCGGGTTGCTTTTAAAAAGGTTGCTGTTAAAACCCGGATCAGAACTTTTACCTATATTGGCAGATTGAGCCAGTAAGCTGGCCATACGCCCGCCCATGGATTTTCCGCCCGCCATCACAAAGCAATCCGGCGGCAACTCGTCTTTAGCGCGCTTAAGAGCCAAAGCGAAGCTGTCCAGTAAACCCGGTTGCCGGTCGGGCGGGCGTTTACGTCCGTCAGCGCGACGCTCTTGCATGTAGGGGAACTCGAATCTCACGCTAGAAATACCTACATCATCCAACGCCATAATAAGTTGTTCCATATAGTCAGAATCCGCCGGTGCCCCGGCACCATGGGCAATCACCATAGCAATCTTGGGGACATCGTAGAAACCAGCGCTGGGCAACCATGTATTTTTGTTCATATTTCTCTCCAGAGAGCCAATTTAAACGGCACAAGCACGATGCGAAATAGTCAACCCAGATTACAACCTAATCCCTTAACTCGTTGCCGTATATCCATTTACACTACTTTTGATGGATGTCAGGAGTTGACCTGAATCATTGCAAAGGCCTAATGCTTTCCTCATAATTACGCCCGAATTAACCCCTTTCTAACCCAATGGTAAGGCTATGAGCACATTGAATCCGAACCTGACATACAACTACAAGGTGGTGAGACAGTTCGCCATCATGACAGTCGTATGGGGAATTGTTGGTATGGCTCTGGGTGTGCTGATTGCAGCACAGCTGGTTTGGCCGGCCCTCAATTTCGACCTACCGTTTACCCACTTCGGCCGCCTGCGGCCGCTGCACACTAACGCCGTTATTTTCGGCTTCGGTGGAAGTGCGTTGTTTGGAACGTCGTATTACGTTGTTCAGCGTACCTGTCAGGCGCGCCTGATCTCCGACAAGCTTGCAGCCTTCACCTTCTGGGGCTGGACTGCCATTATCGTTTCCGCAGCTATTACTCTGCCAATGGGCTTTACGTCCTCTAAAGAGTATGCCGAACTGGAATGGCCGATCGACATCGCAATTGCGATAGTGTGGATCACTTATGCCATCGTCTTCTTTGGCACCATCGTCAAGCGCAGCATGCCGCACATTTATGTGGCTAACTGGTTTTACGGTGCCTTCATTATTACCATCGCGGTTCTGCATATCGGTAATAACCTGGCGCTGCCGGTGAGTGCGTTCAAGTCCTACTCGGCCTATGCCGGTGTTACCGACGCTATGATGCAGTGGTGGTACGGACACAACGCCGTAGGTTTCTTCCTGACCGCAGGCTTTCTGGGCATGATGTACTACTTTGTTCCCAAGCAGGCTAACCGTCCGATTTATTCCTATCGCCTGTCTATCGTTCACTTCTGGGCGCTGATTGCGACCTACGTTTGGGCCGGTGGTCACCACCTGCACTACTCTGCCCTGCCAGACTGGGCCCAGACCGCCAGTATGGTCATGTCCCTAATTCTGCTTGCTCCATCCTGGGGTGGCATGATCAACGGCATGATGACGCTGTCCGGTGCATGGCACAAGCTGCGTACTGACCCTATCCTGCGCTTCCTGGTGGTTTCCCTGTCGTTCTACGGCATGTCCACCTTCGAAGGCCCGATGATGTCAATCAAGACCGTTAACGCCCTGTCGCATAACACTGACTGGACCATTGGCCACGTGCACTCCGGTGCTCTGGGCTGGGTTGCCATGATCAGTATCGGTGCTATCTATCACCTGGTTCCAAAACTCTGGGGTTTGAAAGAGATGTACAGCACCAACCTGATCAACGTGCATTTCTGGCTGGCCACTGTAGGCACTGTGCTATACATCGTCGCTATGTGGGTCAACGGCATTATGCAGGGCCTGATGTGGCGCGCGGTTAACGAAGACGGCAGCCTGACATACAGCTTTGTAGAAGCTCTGGAAGCCTCTCACGGGGGTTATCTTGTGCGCTTCCTGGGCGGTGTGCTTTTCCTGAGCGGTATGCTGTTTATGGCCTACAACGTCTACATGACTGTTCGTCAGAAAGACGCCGTTGCCGAGAATAACGCCGCTGTCCAGGCCGTGTAACGGAGAGAAATCAGATGAATCATGAAACAGTAGAAAAGAACCTTGGCTTGATGATCGTACTGATCATTCTGACCATCAGTGGCGGTTTTTTGGTGGAAGTGGTTCCGCTATTCTTTCTGAAGAGCGTCAACACACCCATCGAAGGTCTTGAACCTCTGGCAGCGCTGGAACTGGAAGGTCGTGACATCTACATCCGCGAAGGTTGTCATGTATGCCACACCCAACAGATCCGCCCGTTCCGTGCGGAAACCGAGCGCTATGGCCATTACTCCGTTGCGGGCGAGTTTGTTTACGATCGTCCGTTCCTGTGGGGATCCAAGCGCACCGGTCCGGATCTGGCCCGCGTTGGCGGCCGTTATTCCGATGCCTGGCAGCGCCAGCATCTGTATGACCCGCGTAGCCTCGTTCCCGAATCTATCATGCCGGCATTCCCATGGCTGTTTGAAGATTTCGTCGATCATAACGGTACCCCAGACAAACTGGCGGCCATGCAAACCCTCGGTGTTCCTTACACCGACGAGCAGATCGCAAACGCCGCCGCCTCAGTAGAGGGCAAGTTTGAGATCGAGGCCCTGGTTGCATACCTGCAGCAGCTGGGTACTGTCCTTTCGGAAAAACGGTGATCTGATGGATGTTAACGACTTACGCGGCGTTCATACCCTTATTATAATGGCGATGTTTATCGGCATTATCTGGTGGGCGTTCAGCGCCCATCGCAAGAAGGCGAACAAAGAAGCATCGCACCTGCCGTTTGATGACGACGAGGTCGCGCAGCGTACCCTTGAACGGGAAAAAACGGAGAAAAAACAATGACGACCTTTTGGAGCATCTGGGTCACTGTGATCGTGCTCGGTACCATTTTCGGGTGTACCTGGCTGCTGCTTTCGACTCGCAAAAGCCAGACCTCCGATGTGGAAACAGATCGGACTATGGGTCACTCCTTCGATGGTATCGAAGAATATGATAACCCGCTGCCGAAGTGGTGGTTCTATCTGTTCATGTCCACCATTATATTCTCGCTGGGCTATCTGGCGCTCTACCCAGGCCTTGGTAACTTCAAGGGACTGTTGGGCTGGACCTCAACCAACCAGTGGGAAGCGGAAGTCGCCGAAGCCGACGCGCTTTACGGCCCGATCTACGCTCAGTATGGCCAAACGGCGGTACCCGAGCTGGCCAAGGTAGACGACGCCCTGAAGCTTGGCCAACGTCTGTTCGCCAACAACTGCGCGGTGTGCCACGGTTCTGCGGCGCGCGGCCAGGTAGGTTTCCCTAACCTGACCGACGATGACTGGCTTTACGGTGGTTCACCAGACGCCATTCTGCACACCCTGAACAACGGCCGTATGGGCGTTATGCCGGCCAAAGGCGTGATGCCCAACATGACAGACACCCAGGTAGACCAGGTGGTCAACTACGTGTTGAGCTTCAGTGACCGTGCCAGAGATCCAGCCTCTGTTGAAGCCGGCAAAGCCGTGTTCATGCAGGGTTGTGCCGCGTGTCACGGTGCTGACGGTAAAGGTATGCAGGCCGTCGGCGCGCCTAACCTGACCGACAACGTGTGGCTGTATGGTTCCAACTTTGACTGGATCCGTCAAACGGTCATCCACGGTCGACAAAACCAGATGCCCTCACAAAGCGGCCGCTTGTCTCAAGATCAGATTCAGATACTCGCCGCCTACGTTTACAGTATGTCGAACTGAGAAAACCGGCTGGAGTTCGCTCCGGCCCGGTCTTATCAACTCTGCGTCTGCCCATGGCGGACGCAGACTTGAAGTGATCGAATAGATGTTCTATTAGCGACAAATCAAGCATTCACTTCCAGGGCCCCGCGCGCCCTGCCCCTCGCTTACCTTCATCGGAGAAATCGATGAGCACCAGAATTCCGGTACAGCAAATTGATCCGGCCAAAGAGTCATCCGACAAAAAAAAAGCGCCTGAATCTGTTGATCTTTACGCCAGTCGTAAAAAAATATACGTCAAAGAAATAAAGGGCTTTTTCCAGCGTATTCGCACATTCAGCCTGCTGGCGTTAATGGGTATGTATTTTTTGTTCGCATGGTTGACGCTGAACGGCGAGCCGTTGATTCACTTTGATCTGCCAGCCCGCGAATTTCATCTGTACGGCATTACTTTCTTTCCTAAAGACTTCATTCTGCTATCAGGCATGCTGATTATCAGCGCCTTTGGTCTGTTTTTCATTACGACTCTTTTCGGTCGCGTGTGGTGCGGCTACACCTGCCCGCAAACGGTCTGGACCTTTATCTTTATGTGGGTGGAAGAGCGCATTGAGGGCAATCGCAACAAGCGCATGAAGCTTGATAAAGCGCCTAACTCCCGCTCGAAAGTCGCAAAAAAAACGGCCAAGCATTTTATTTGGCTGCTCATTGCGCTGGCAACGGGTCTAACTTTCGTTGGCTATTTTTATCCGATCCGTGAACTGATCGCCGATCTGTTTACCCTGCAGGCCAATGGCTGGGCTTATTTCTGGGTGGCGTTTTTCACCATTGCCACTTACCTGAATGCCGGCTGGATGCGCGAGCAGGTGTGTCTGTACATGTGCCCTTACGCTCGCTTTCAGTCGGTTATGTTTGACCCCAATACCCGCATTGTGTCCTACGACCCAAATCGCGGCGAACCCCGTGGTGGCCGTAAAAAAGAAGCCAAACCCGATGAAGTGGGCCTGGGTGACTGTATCGACTGCGGCCAGTGCGTTCAGGTGTGCCCCACCGGTATCGACATTCGCGACGGTTTGCAGTACGAGTGCATCGGCTGCGCCTTGTGCATCGATGCCTGCGACGACATCATGGACAAAATGAATTACCCGCGCGGTTTGATTCGCTACACCACCGAAAACGAGTTGGACGGCAAAACCTCCAAACTACTGCGCCCGCGCACCTTCGGTTACGGCTTTATGCTGGCCCTGATGATTGGCGCTATCGGGTACACTGTGGCCACTCGGGTGCCAGCGCAATTGGACGTGCTGCGCGATCGCGGCGCACTGTTCAAATTTAACGGCGAGGGCCGGATCGAAAACTCCTACACCCTGAAGCTGGCTAATATGTCTGAAGCAACGCAAACC
Organism: Marinobacter sp. LV10R520-4; assembly: GCF_002563815.1. Taxonomy (NCBI): domain Bacteria; kingdom Pseudomonadati; phylum Pseudomonadota; class Gammaproteobacteria; order Pseudomonadales; family Marinobacteraceae; genus Marinobacter; species Marinobacter sp. LV10R520-4. The sequence goes on from NZ_PDJM01000001.1 coordinate 4,369,637, forward strand.
TACACCCTCAGCGTAAGCGGCATGGACGACATCCAGATTCTGACATTGACCCAGTTCACCGTTACAAGCGGCGAAAAATACGCGTTGCCGACCGTGGTGGACGTTCCGCCAGAATCCATTAGCCAGAGCAACAACGATATTGTCTTCAAGGCCGTTTCCGATGACGAAATTGTTCTGACGCTTGAAACTGAAAGCCGATTTGTCGGTCCAACGCGCTAACGGCGGTTGAGCCACAACGCACCACGCTTGAATGTAAAACCGAGACGTAATTTTATGACTGCTGAAACACCCGTTGCACCCTGGTACCGCCAGCCCTGGTTCTGGTTTTTGACCATCGCTCCACTGGCAGCCATTACGTGGAGTATGACCATGCTGGTCGTTGCCATTAACATGGAAGACAGCATGGTGTCAGACGACTATTCGAAGGAAGGTCGTGGTATCAACCTGGAAATAGCCCGTGACGTCAGAGCTGCCGAGCTGGAACTGACAGCCGACATCCAGTTTGATGGCCGCCAACTATCCCTGGACCTGACCTCCACCGAGGATTTCCCCTATCTGGTCCTGAACCTGTTCCACCCTACCCTGGACACGTACGATCGGGTGGTACAGTTCCGCCGCGAAAGCTTGGGCCACTACACAGCGCTGATAAATGAAGACATCGAAGGCCGCTGGTACTACGATTTGCGCGGTCCCACCAACGAATGGCGGCTTAAAGGCGAAGCCCAACTGCCAGCAGAGAACGGGCTTAAACTGAAAGCAGGCCTAGCCAAAGGGTGACCCCTTTGAATTGCTTCCACTGCGGCGAGCCGGCAAACGGTGAGCCGCCCATTACCCTGCTTTTGGATGACACACAAAGGCACTTTTGCTGCCACGGCTGCAAAGCCGTTTGTGAAACCATCCGCCGGGAGGGCCTGGCCGGATTCTACGATTTCCGCACAGAACCTGCTACTACTCCGCGACAGCTTAACAGCGCAGAACTTGGCCGCCTGCGCGAGCTTGACCATCCTCTGGTACAGCAATCGTTTGTGAGCCCGGTAAAAGCCGGCCAGGAAGCCCAGATACTAATCGGCGGCATTACCTGCGCGGCCTGCATCTGGCTGCTTGAAAACCACCTGCAGCGACAGGCCGGAGTGTTGTCTTTTACCGTCAACCACACCACCCAGCGCGCGCGGCTGGTGTGGGCCTCAGACCAGGCTCAACTCAGCGATCTGCTGATAGCGGTTCATCAGCTGGGCTATACCGCACGACCCTACCACGCCGATGAAGTAGAAAGTGCATTGAAATTAGAACACCGGTCTATGCTGATCCGCCTGGCTGTGGCGGGCATTGGCTCGTTTCAGAGCATGATGCTGGCGTTTCCCATGTATTTTGAGATGGTCAGCGGCCTATCGCCCGAGTTCATCAGCTTCTTCCGCTGGTTCAGCCTTCTTGTGGCCACCCCGGTGGTGTTTTACAGTGCCAAACCATTTTTCCAGAACGCCAGCCGCGACCTTCGTAGCCGCCACCTGACCATGGACGTACCGGTCGCCATTGCGATCGGCCTGGCCTACGGCGCCAGTACCTGGGTAACGGTAATGGGCGGCGACGAAGTCTATTTTGAATCGGTGTGCATGTTCACCTTTTTCCTGCTGCTGGGCCGTTATATTGAAGTACAGGCGCGGTATCGTGCCGGCCTGTCCGGTAACGCTCTGGTGGGTTTCCAGCCCAGGGTGGCCACGCTCGTTAGTAGTGAAGACAACGAAACCAGCATTGTTGCCGCCCACAGTCTGAAAGCTGGCGATGTGGTGCGCATCCGCCCGGGTGAAACCCTGCCAGTAGACGGCGAAATACTCCGCGGCCAGTCTACCCTCAACGAAGCCGCGTTAACCGGTGAGTATCTTCCAGAAACCCGAATACCCGGGGATACCGTGCACGCCGGCAGCGTTAACGGCGAAAACCCTCTGGACATAAAAGTGGTGAGCGCCGGTGCGCAAACCCGCTTGTCGAGTATTCTGCGGGTACTCGACCGGGTGCAGTCGGAAAAACCAAAAATAGCCCGCATGGCAGACCGGATGGCTGGCAAGTTTGTTGGCCGGGTGCTAATTCTGGCGCCTGTCGTGTGGCTGGGTTGGTGGTGGTACGGTGCTGATAACGCGTTTGATATTACTCTGTCAGTGCTGGTGGTTACCTGCCCCTGCGCGCTGTCGTTGGCGACTCCCACTGCCATTACCGCGGCCACGGTAAAGCTGCGCAAACTGGGCCTGCTGCCCACCCGCGGTCATACCCTTGAATCCATGAACGATATCGACACCGTGGTGTTTGACAAAACAGGCACCTTGACCCGTGGTGAGCTCAGCCTGCTGAACCAGCACAACGCTGGCACTTTGGATGCGGACCATTGCCTGCGCCTGGCTGCGGGCCTGGAAGCGTTTTCCGAACACCCCATTGCCAGAGTGTTTCATAATTTACCAAAAGCTCAGGTCAGCAATGTCAAAAACTACCTGGGCGGCGGGTTGTCTGGCCAATGGGGCGAACAGACTTTATACATCGGCCATCCGCAATTTGTGGCCGAGCACAGCGGTCTTGCCATGCCAGAAGCGCCTGAATGCGCAGGTATCGCCATTTGGCTGGCCTCAGACCAGCAGTGGCTGGCCCGTTTTCAGCTTGACGACCAGCCCCGTGCCGATGCAGCCAACGCCATTGCGGCCCTGCACGAGCTCGGCATTCGCACCCTGTTGCTCAGCGGTGACCGCTCCGGACACGTGCAGCAGATTGCCCTCCAGCTGGGTATTAAAGAAGCCATTGGCCAGGCCTCGCCAGAAGACAAACTGGCGGTGTTGCAAAAACTCAATGCCGAAGGGTGCAAGATCATGATGGTGGGCGATGGCCTGAACGATTTGCCGTCTATGGCCGGTGCCAGCGTGTCTGTAGCCATGGGCTCGGCTGCAGACCTGACCCAGCTGAAAGCCGACGCCGTACTTTTAAATGGCCAGTTAATGCAACTGGTGGAAGGGCTTGCCACCAGCCGCCAGACCCGAAAGGTTATTCGCCAGAATTTGTGGTGGGCACTCATTTACAACCTGGCCGCTCTGCCTTTGGCGGCGGCAGGATTGGTGCCGCCCTGGTTGGCGGCCATCGGTATGTCCGCCAGCTCTCTAGTGGTGGTATTAAACGCGCTGCGCCTGGGCAAAATGCCAGCGCCAGCTCGCGAATCACAGCCTTTAGTTGGTAGCATGGCGCTGCGCTGATAACCTGATTTTTAACCCCAAACCCCGGGAGTGCATTGTGGAAATTGTTGTGGTGCTTGTGCCATTGATGCTGATGCTGGTCACCGGCGGCATTATTCTATTCAACTGGGCGGTCAAAAACGGTCAGTATGACGACCTGGAAGGGCCCGCCCACCGCATTCTGTATGATGACGACAAAGAACTGATTCCGGAAGATGCCATCACCGGGCTGGAAAAAACCCGACGCAGCGCCAGTGACGCGCAAGATGAGACGAAAACCGACATTGAAGCAAACACAGACGCAGACGCGGGTACATTGAAATCCGACGACGCGGCCCACAAGCCTGGGAATAGCGGCACCTGATGGCGGGCGAACTTTACCTTAGCTATTCCAGCGCGTTTCTGATTGGCATCCTTGGCAGCACTCATTGCCTAGGCATGTGTGGTGGAATCAGTGCGTCGCTATCCATGGCAATGCCAGTGGGCAAGGGTTTTCGTTTTCGCCAGACACTAACGCTGCTGGCGTTCAACGGCGGCCGCATTGGCAGCTATGCTCTGATTGCCGCCTTGGTGGCATTACTGAGCACCTCGGCGGCAAGCCAATGGGCCTCCATGGGCCTGGCATTGCGAACTCTGGCAGGACTACTGCTAATTTTCATGGGGCTGTCCATGGGGCAGTGGTGGCAGGGCATCCGCTATGTGGAAAAGCTGGGAGCGCCGGTGTGGAAAAAACTGTCGCCGCTAACCCGCAAACTGCTGCCGGTGCACAACCCCTTACAGGCCCTGGCGTTGGGCGCTCTTTGGGGCTGGCTGCCCTGCGGTCTGGTATACAGCACTCTGGGCTGGGCAGCGCTTCAGCCTACCGTGCCATCAGCGGCACTGACCATGCTGTTCTTTGGCCTGGGCACCTTACCCTCTATGTTAGCCACCGGTTATGCCGCGCGCTGGGTACGCGGGCTGCAAAGCCACCGGTTGTTCCGTAAATTCAGTGGTGTTCTACTGATTGTATTCGGCGTTTGGACTCTGCCTTTGATGGCGTTGCTGAGTAGCGCGAATTCTCACTGAAATTGAACAGCTGCGGGTCTGCCAAGTGCGACGGCTCTACGTTACACAAGGCACTGAACATGGTTTCCAGACGCCCGGGGTGCTGTTCGTCCCAGACCTTGAACATGTCTTTTATCACCTGGCGTTGCAGATTTTTCTGAGAGCCGCACAAGTTGCAGGGAATGACGGGATAGTCTCGCAGCTCGGCGAAGCGCTCGAGGTCTTTCTCGCGGCAATAGGCCAGCGGTCGGATGACCGTATTCCGGCCGTCGTCACTTCGCAGCAGCGGTGCCATCGACTTGAGTTTGCCAGCGTAGAACATATTTAGAAACAAGGTTTCCAGCAGGTCGTCACGATGATGACCAAGGGCAATTTTGGTCACACCATTGGCCTCGGCGAAAGCATACAGATGCCCCCGCCGCAGGCGTGAGCACAAACCACAGGTGGTTTTGCCGGCGGGAATTTTGTCTTTAACGACGCTGTAGGTATCGCGCTCGATAATATGGTATTCAATGCCCAGACCCTGCAGGTATTGCGGTAGAACATGCTGCGGGAAACCTGGCTGTTTCTGATCCAGATTGACCGCAATCACCTCAAAGCGCACCGGGGCTTTTTTCTGCAGGCTCAGGAGAATGTCCAGCATCGCATAGGAATCCTTCCCGCCGCTGAGGCAACACATAATCTTGTCGCCGGCCTCGATCATCGAGAAATCCGCAATTGCTTGCCCGGCTTCCCGTTGCAGGCGCTTCTGCAGTTTTTGTTGCTCGCGCCGCGCATCAGGTTTTTGCGGATCGGTTACTGGGTGCATAGCGGCTTCAACGTTAAAAAATATAGAGCACGATTATACTCGTCGCATTCCGCTGTTAACACTGCACAAGCCCACATACGCTGCCATCAGGCTGGCAGGGCGACCCGTGAGTGCTCTACCATAGGCTCATGACCAACACATCAACACTCAACCAGCCCGGCGCCATTACCCACTCTGGCGATTCCAGTCCCCATGAGGCTCTGCAAAGCCACATAGCCCACCTGCAAGTCGCTCTGGAGCACGAGCTGCGCCAAGCACCTGGAGGGCTGAGTGAATATGCCCTGATCAAAAAGCTGCAGCAGCCACCTTGGCAACTCTTGGGTGATGTGCGCTTTGATCAACCCGAGCTGCTATACCAGGTTCACTTCTTGCTGTTTCACACCCTGTATACGCTGCGCGATCAATTGGCCGAAGACGGTGAAACCCTGGCGATATCAGCCTTGCTGACCCGGCTTGAAAAGCGCCCCGAAGTGTCGAGCCAACGGCTGTCTGGCCCGAGATTATCTGGCCAAAGCCTGCCGGCTCAGGCAGATTCTTTGCGGGCATTTTATCTGGATCTGAATCAATACCGGCTATCCACAGCGCAGATCCACGCCATGCTTGACAACTTCTACGCCGGTCATCGGGGTGCTAATCATCACGACACAGCGGAGGTTGCCGCAGCAGCGAACTGTCTGGGCTATGGCGACAGGCGTTTGCCAGACTGTTTTCACGAGGTAAAACAGCGTTTTCGCCGTGCCGTCATGCAGGCGCACCCCGACAGGGGCGGAAGCACCGAGCAAATCCAGACACTTAACGCAGCCTTTGCCGTTATCAGACAGCACTATCGCAGGCGCGACTAAGTGCTTCGGTAAGCAGCGTGAAGGCAACCCTTTAAAATGAAGGAATTTTACATGCACCGACAGGATTTTATAGCCGCCACGCTGGCTATTGCACTGGCATTGCCTGCGGGCGCCAGCGCAGATCTGGCCATATTGCAATACCACCACATCAGCAATAACACGCCGGGCGCCACGAGTACGTCGCCGGCACTGTTTGAAGCCCAACTGCAACTGATTGACCAACTCGGGCTGGCGGTTGAACCACTGTACGAGGCAACACAAAAAGCCTTGGCGGGTAATGGCGGCGATGCCGTTGCCCTGAGTTTTGATGACGCCTACAGTTCCGTGTATTCCAACGCGGCACCCATATTGGCGCGGCTAAACTATCCCTACACCCTGTTTGTGAACACCGACACCATCGGCAAAAGCGGTTTTATGACGTTACAGCAGCTGCAGGAACTGGCGTCTACGGGCCTGGCGACCATCGCCAACCACAGCGCCGGCCACGGACACCTGGCAAAAACACCTAACGAGAAAGTAGAGCAGTGGCAAGAGCGTGTTCATCAAGGCCTTGATGGCGCGCAAACGTTGCTTGAAAAAGAGTTTGGCAATGCCCCACCAATGTTCGCCTACCCCTATGGCGAGTTTGATGCAGCACTTGAACAGCAAATAAACCAGCGCGGCTGGCTGGCATTCGGGCAGCAATCCGGCCCCGTCGGCGCAACCTCAAGCCGCACCCGACTGCCACGATTTCCCATGGCCAACGCTTATGGGCAGTTACAAGGCCTGGAAAACAAGTTGCTGAGCAAGGCGTTTCCGGTGCCGGCCAAGGATCTTCCGGACGGCATTGTCAGCACCAATCCGCCGCACCTGCGAATGAGCCTGCCGAGCGGATTCACACCAGACAAACTAACCTGCTTCGGCTCCGGCCAGGGCCGAATCAAGGTAACCGCCAACGCACAGCAGGCGAATGTTCAGGCGCCCGCTGCATTCAGCAGCCGCCGCTTTCGCTATAACTGCACCTACCCCGCAGGCGACGGACGCTTTTACTGGCTGTCCCAACCCTGGCTGGATTTATCCCGGCCAGAAGATTGAATGCCTGAGCGCAGCCACAATTATTATCTAGACATCACAAGCCAAACACCCAGCTCATCAACCAATAGCTGGCCACAGTAACCACTACCACACCCATCAGGTTCAGGGCGAAGCCGGCACGTAACATATCGCCGATCCGCACATGGCCGCTGGAGAATACGATGGCGTTTGGCGGTGTGGCCACCGGCATCATGAGGGCACAGCTGGCGGCAATGGCCTCGAGCTCGCGGCGGATCATTTCGCCGCTGTCATCAGCGCGACCAATACCAAAATCGACCCGGGCCAGCCACCACCACACTAGCAATAGCATCACCACAGCAACCGGCAGTCCCAGCAGCATCCATTGGGCAAAGCCCACTTCAATGCCCTGGGTATCCAACAAATAAGCCGCCAACAAGGCGTTGGGAGGCGTACCAATCAAGGTGGCAATGCCGCCAACACTGGCGGAGTAGGCAATCGCCGGCAGCAGCGCTGTGCCGAAGCGGCGCAGGCCGTCTTCGTTATCGCTCTGGGTCATGGCGATGATAGACAGGCCGATGGGCAACATCATGCCGCCGGCAGCCCAGGCTTCGACCGACATACCACCAGGCGGCGGTATAATCAGACACGCCAAAAAGCCCGCCAAACCGACCACCAATCCGATCACCTGACTTCGCGGCAAACCTTCCGGCTGCTCCACTGACAACGGCTGATTGCTCATATCATCTGTTCCATTTTGTTAAGACACCGATGTGAAACCAAACACTGTATACACAACACAGATAGCGACAGGTGCTATTGGTAGATCAACCCGTATTGAGGCATAATCGATCAAATTCTTCTGTAAACTCATGCCTTCAGCATGGCACCGCAAACAGGATTCTATTCGTATGGTACCGCAACTTCTTGTCTCCCGACTGATGCACAGCGGTGTCCTTCTGCATTGCGATCCTGATACCACTATAGCCACTGCCGCCGCGATGATGGCGGAGCGAAGTGTCAGTTCCATTTTCGTTATTCGCAATGACGACGTGTTGGGCATCTGGACAGAGCGCGATGCTCTGGGCATTGATTTTACATCATCGTCTATCTTTGCCCAGCCGGTCAGTTCGGTAATGAGCTCACCGGTTATCTCCGTGCCCACCGACATGCCCATGCAGGAAGCCGCGGTTAAATTCCGCGAAACCGGCAAACGTCACTTTCTGGTGGTCGACGCCGACGGCAAGGCGGCCGGTATTCTCTCGCAAACCGACATGGCGATAAACCAGGGTATTGAACCCTATCTGCGTTTGCGTGACGTGCGCTCCGCCACCGCCACAATGCCACTGTCGATAAGCGGTGATAAGACCCTGGCGGAAGCAGCGGCTAGCATGTACAAAAACTGCGCTCATGCGGCGATTATTGATTGCGAAAAACTGGGATTGGGGATTCTTACCGAGCGCGACATAGTCCGTCTTATCAGCCGCAATACCGGTAATGAAGTGGTCGGCCCCCTGGCCAGCCGCCCATTGATAACCGTGCACGAAGACGACCCGCTTATTCACGCCCGTGATCGCCTTATAAACCTGCGCATCCGTAACTTGGCGGTGGTCGATGACAATAACCAGGTGATCGGCCTGGTGGGCTTCGGTCAGATGCTTGCCGGTGTGGAACAGCTGTATACGCAGGATTTGCGCGCTGCGCTGGAGCAGCGGGACTCGGCCCTGGCCCAATCACGGCGAACCCTGCAACTGGCTGAGCGGGTGATTGCCTCTTCACTGGAAGGCATCATGATTACCGATGCCAAATCGCGCATAGAATTCACTAACCCCATGTTTACCCAACTGACCGGTTACAACGCGGACGAGGTAATCGGTAAAACGCCGGCGCTGTTTTCATCTGGTCGCCATGACAAAGCCTTTTACGACCAGATGTGGCAAGCCCTGGCGCGGGAAGGCGTATGGCGCGGCGAAATCTGGAACCGGCGTAAAACCGGCGAGCTGTATCTGGAATTGCTGACCATTACTGCGGTAACCGATGATAACGACATCATAACCCACTACGCTGCCCTGTTTACCGACATCACCCAGAACCGCCGCAACGAGGAGCGCATTCGCCAGCTGGCCTATTACGATGCACTCACCGGCATTCCCAACCGCCGGCTGATGGAGGACCGCCTGGAACAAGCCATCCGCCAGACCCACCGCAACCGACTGGGGCTAGCCGTGCTGTTCATCGACCTGGACCATTTCAAACAGATTAACGACACTCTGGGGCATCACGTAGGCGATTCTTTGCTACTTCAGTTCACCGAAAGAGCACAGACCTGCCTTCGCGAGGGCGACACATTAGCTCGCCTTGGCGGCGATGAATTTGTGGTGATACTGCCAGAATTGAACAGTTCCGAAGCGGCACAAATGATTGCGCAGCGCTTGCTGGACAAGCATCGCGAGGACTATCAAATTGATGGCCATACCCTGAGTGCCGGCGCCAGCGTAGGCATAAGCCTGTATTCGAACGAAGTCGACACCGCCCGGCAGCTGCTGGAACGGGCCGATGCGGCCATGTACACGGCCAAACGCGCCGGCCGTAACGCCATTTGCTTATTTACAGACGCCGAAAGCCAAAAAAACGAAACTAGCGGGCAGACAGCGTCTGCTCATGGGCCAGCAGCGCTTTTTTGATAGCAACACCGCCATTATAGCCACCCAGATCACCGTTGCTACGCAATACCCGATGGCATGGCACCAACACGGCCACCGGATTGGCCCCACAGGCACTGGCGGCAGCGCGCACAGCCTTTGGCCGCCCTGCCCGCCGCGCCAGCTCGGCGTAGCTGATGACTTCACCACTGGGGATGCTTTGTAGCGCTTGCCAGACTTGCTGCTGAAACTCAGTGCCGCGCAAATCCAGAGCCAGGGGTTCCGCGCTGCGGCCGTCTGTCAGCTGGGCCTTCACTTTGCCCAGCCAACTCGGGCAAGCATTCTCTGCCTGGCATAATTGAGCACGTGGGAAGCGACTGCGCAATCGTTCCATTAGCGGTGGCAGTGACTCCCCGGCCATCAGAGCGCACACACCTGTGTCACTGCAGGCCACAAGCACCTGGCCCAGATAGCATTGCACGGATTGCCAGGTGATGTGCTCTGTGACTTGAGATGATGACATAGCGACCTCCTCTTCTTACGCCGGCGTAGAAACGCAGTATGGCGCAAAATTCGGCCGCCGCGTAATCAGAACAGATAATCCGTGGTCAGAGTCCTGGAATGACGCTCACGCACAATACTGGTGACCAGGTCGCGGTTGAATTCACTGGATTTGGCGGCAATCGTGGTGCGAATTGAAAACACCCGCAGCGCATCCGATACCGACAGTGTTCCTTCCGCCGAATTTTTGCGACCGTTAAACGGCAGCGTATCGGGCCCGCGCTGGCACTGGCTGTTCAAATTGATGCGCCCCACCTGGTTAGCCAGAACATCAATCAACCCACCAATGGCGGCAGGGTCACTGCCAAATATGCTCAGTTGCTGGCCAAATTCGGATTCCCGAACGTGGCGAATCACCTCGGACTCATCACTGAACGCCACCACCGGAATGACCGGTCCAAATTGTTCTTCCTGGTAAGCGCGCATCTTGGTGGTCACCGGGTACAGAACGGCAGGGTGGAAATAAGTGCCGTTTGCCTGGCCGCCCCCGGTGTTCATAACGCGCGCGCCCAGAGCCTCGGCGTCACTGACCAACGCTTTCAGATAGTCGATCTTACCGGGTTCGGGCAGCGGCGTTAACGACACATTGGGCTGCCACGGCATGCCTGCAACCAGATTGTCTACTGCTTTGGACACACGCGCTACAAACTCGTCTGCCAGCGACTCATGTACCAGCAACAGTTTTAAGGCGGTGCAACGCTGACCGTTAAACGACAGGGCCCCGGCCACACACTCACTCACGGCCAGATCCAGGTCGGCGCCTGCCAACACAATGGCCGGGTTGTTGGCATCCAGGCCCAGTACCGCTTTCAGACGATGAGGTTTGGGGTGCATCTGTTTCAGTGCAGAAGCACCGCTGTGGGTACCAATAAACGCGAACATATCCACCTTACCGCTTTTCATCAAAGGCCCGATGGTATCGCGGCCGCGGCCAAAAATAATATTGATCACACCGGCGGGGAACGCTTTCTGGAACGCCTCCAACAGCGGGCCAATCAGCAGCACGCCGTATTTTGCGGGTTTAAAAACCACGGTGTTACCCATAATCAGAGCCGGAATAAGCGTGGTGAAGGTTTCATTCAACGGGTAATTGTAAGGGCCCATGCACAGAGCCACACCCACGGGTAACCTGCGAGTTTGGGCGACCACACCGCCGACGGTTTCAAAACGCGACGAGCGTCGGTCTAGTACTTTCAACTCGTGAATGGTGTCTTGAATGTAGTCTGCAGTTCGGTCGAATTCTTTGCAGGCGTCGGCGTAGGTTTTACCAATCTCCCACATCAACAGTTCCACCACCGCTTCACGGTGTCTGCGCATTTCCACCAAAAACTGCTCAACGTGTTCAATGCGCTGAGCAACCGACAGGCTGGGCCAGGCTCCACGGCCCTGTCCGTATGCTTCAACGGCTGAGTCCAGAGCTTCAAGCGCGGCATGCCCATCCATCAGCGGCGTTCTGCCAATCACCAGTGGCTGGGGTTCTTCTGTGCCCGTGGCACGCAAACAGATCGGGCTGCGCACCTCTGCAAAAGGGCCTGGCCAAGGTTTCAGCTGGCCATTAACCAAGGTTTCGGTGATGGACACTCCGCCCTTCTGGCGAAATTTCTCCGGAACACCCTCGATGTCTGGAAAAAAATCATTAGCGCTCCAGTTTGCGGGTTCAACGCTTGTATCAGATCCAGATTTTGTTTTTTTTTGCATGACAGCCTCCAACAATCTTCATTATTTTACGTTAATGAGATTCACTCTCGCCTGCCGCCTCAGGATACGTGGCCCCGAGGGCCTCGGCGATGGCGGCGAAGTCATCAGCATGCAATGACGCGCCGCCAATCAACCCACCGTCGACATCGTCCAGGCTAAAAATCGCAACCGCGTTCGCCGGTTTGACGCTACCACCGTAAAGAATTCTCAATGCCTGACTGATCACCTTGGCCTTGGGCTCGCCACAGCCAGCAATGAACTGACGAATACCAAAATGCGTCTCTGCCACTTGCTCGGGCGTGGCGGTCTTGCCAGTGCCAATAGCCCAGACCGGCTCGTAGGCCAATACGCCCTCGGCAAGGCCAGCCAGCCCGACTTTGTTAATTACCGCCTGAATCTGTGCCTGTACAACCTCGGCAGTGCGGCCTGACTCACGATCCTGCAGTGACTCACCCACACACAACACCGGCGTCATTCCCAGGCCACGAACCGCAGCGAAGCGCTCCGCAACGTCGGCGTCGGCGTCGGTTTCACCGTACAGGCTGCGCCTTTCCGAATGCCCCACCAGCACGTAAACGCAACCCATCTCCTTGAGCATGGTGGCACTGGATTCGCCGGTATGGGCGCCGGATACAAACCCGGACGCATTCTGAGCGCCCAGAGTAATGCCGGTATAACCCAGCAAATCGCGTACCTGAAACAGGTAAGGCAGAGGCGGACAAACCGCTATATCAACCACCTTGCGCAGCGGTCTAAGCCGCGGTAACAATCGGGTAATCAGAGCCTGGTTAGACTGCAGACTGCCGTTCATTTTCCAGTTTCCAATCAAAATCGGCTTTCTCATGGGCACTCTCCCAACAAGGATACAATCAGTTATCAAGGGCGCAGCGAATGGCGCCAATACCAGGATAAAAAGCGTGAGCACCCAGTTCCTGTTCTATCCACAACAAACGGTTGTATTTGGCAACGCGGTCAGAACGGCACAGCGAACCGGTTTTGATCTGTCCGGCGCGGGTGGCAACGGCTAAGTCAGCAATGAAGGTATCTTCGGTTTCTCCACTGCGGTGTGAAATCACCGCGGTATAACCCGCGCCCTGCGCCATGGCAATGGCCTCAAGAGTTTCGGTCAGCGTGCCAATCTGATTGAACTTGATCAGCACGGAATTGGCAATGCCTTTTTGGATACCTTCGGAAATCAGCTCGGTGTTGGTGACAAACAAATCATCACCCACCAGCTGAACCCGCTCACCGACTTTGTCGGTCAGCAACTTCCAGCCTGCCCAGTCGTTTTCATCCATGCCATCTTCAATGGACGCAATGGGATAGGCCTTAGCGAGAGACACCAAATAGTCCGCAAACTCTTCCGAGTTGTACTTTTTCCCGGCGCCCTTTAGGTCATAGCAACCATCGGAGTAAAACTCGGAGGCAGCGCAATCCAACGCCAGAACAATGTCGGAACCTGGGCGATAACCGGCTTTTTCAATCGCCGCAAGAATCAGGTCAAGAGCCTCTTCGCTAGACTGCAAATCAGGCGCAAACCCGCCTTCATCTCCCACGGCGGTCGACAGGCCTTTTTCTTTCAGCAGTGCTTTCAACGCGTGAAAAGTCTCGACTCCCATACGCAATGCTTCACTGTAACTGGGAGCCCCCACCGGCTGAATCATGAACTCCTGAATGTCCACGTTGTTGTCCGCATGGGCACCACCATTGATGATGTTCATCATCGGCACCGGCAGCACGCTGGGCGACGCACAACCGTATAACTCCGCAAGATATCGGAAAAGCGGCAGTTTGCGGGCCTTGGCCGCGGCATCCGCTACACCCAATGACACGGCAAGAATCGCGTTGGCACCAAATTCGGCCTTGTTCGGCGTACCATCCATTTCGCACATCAAACGATCGATTTGCGACTGTTCAAACACCACGTGTCCCACAAGAGCCGGCGCGATGCGTGTATTAACAGCGTTGACCGCTTGCAACACGCCCTTGCCGTTGTAACGCGGGCTATCAAGGTCACGTTTTTCCAAGGCCTCGCGGGAGCCGGTAGACGCCCCCGACGGCACACGTCCGCAACCGACCACGCCGTTATCCAGCAAAACATCAACTTCCACTGTGGGAAAACCGCGGGAATCCAAAATTTCACGAGCCGTAATGTGAGTTATCTTTTCCATAGTAGCCTTCCTTTCAATTGTTTTTGTTTATGAATGCATCATTTTTTTCGAACACAAATGTTGATGATAATGTTTGAAAACGAACATAATCAAGTAAAAAAAAGCCAGAGGGAAACCGAATTTTCGATAAAGAAACGAAAAATCAATCACCTCCGGACAAATTAATTAACGCGGAATCGCCCCGCCAGCGCTTCGATATTGCCCACAGAGGCCTCAAGGCGCTCGCAGGTTGCAACGAGTTCGTCAATTTCCTCCAGGCTGGCGTTAGCGGAACTGCTGATTTCGTTTACCTGGCGAGCAACCGACTTACTTACGCTTTCCTGTTCATCCATCCCCAGACGGGTTTGATCAGCTCCCTGGTAAATTCGCGCCATGGCACTGCGAATCTTTTCGGCACCTTCGGAAACACTGGCCATCAGCGTTTTAACCGCCGTCAGTTGCGAAAAGTTACTGTTCATTGAACGAACAGATTCCGACGCTTCACCCTGAAGACGCTCTACCAACGTGCGAATGGTCTCAGTGCTTTCCGTGGTTTTCCGGGCCAGGCCCCGAACCTCGTCAGCGACGACCGCAAAGCCGCGCCCGGCTTCTCCGGCCCGAGCAGATTCAATCGCGGCGTTCAATGCCAGTAGATTCGTCTGATTGGCGATACCATCGATCACTTCGGTAATTCGGCCGATGTCCTGAGACGCTTTTTCAAGTTCATGGAGCTTGGCCGCCGTGTGCCCGGATTGGGTTTCGAGCTCTGCCACACAGAGGCTTCCACGTTCTGCGTCGGACAGGTTCTCTGCAACCTGCTGGTTTATTTCACCCACCAGATCGTGAGTTCCCCGTACTGAACCCGCCACCTCGCGAGCAGACGCCTCCATCTGGGTCATAGCCGCCGCTATGGCGACGAGTTCTTCAGACTGTCCGCGCACCCGTTCATTGAAGTCCCGGGCAAAACGGGCATTGCCTGTTGCAATAACGGCAATGTCGCCACCTGCCTGCTGCAGGCTTCCCAGAACAGTCGCCATAGCGTCTGACAACTGGTTCACGGAAGCTTTAAGGTCAATAAACTCACCCTTGGCATTGAACTCCAGTCGGCGCGAATAATCACCCTTTGCCATGCTGGCCAAGTGCGACAGTGTGGCTCTAAGAGGCCGGCTGATCATTCTGGCAAGCCACACCGAGGTGCCCAAAGCAAACAACACAACCAGCGATAACAACCAGTAAACCAGCTGTTCCGACCGCCTGGCAGACTCGTCAAGCGCCGCGACTGTTTGGGTAATACGTTCTGAAACAGCCACTCTCATATCGTCGAGATTGCCCGCAAGATCACCCAGGAGCCGGTCCACTTCCCGCCCGGCCGCTGCCAGCTTCAGGCGATTCTGACGGTAGCCCAGATACTGATTAATAATGCCGTCGTCCTGATTCACCGCCGCCATAAAACTGCTTATCAATACCGGAAGCCCTTCCAGTCGTGGAACTTCCGACACTAACGCCTCAATATCCGGTTCAATGATCTGGGTGTTCATCTGTAAATTCTCGATGACACTGGCGAGTTTATCCGCATCATCGGTACTGACCATTTGCATAATGAGCAGCTCAATACTCGCCAGGTTTTCCATAATCGTGGTAAACAGGTCGCGAATATAAATATCGTCACCG
Organism: Marinobacter sp. LV10R520-4; assembly: GCF_002563815.1. Classification (NCBI taxonomy): domain Bacteria; kingdom Pseudomonadati; phylum Pseudomonadota; class Gammaproteobacteria; order Pseudomonadales; family Marinobacteraceae; genus Marinobacter; species Marinobacter sp. LV10R520-4. The sequence goes on from NZ_PDJM01000001.1 coordinate 4,385,291, forward strand.
GCGGGTTCCGTGCCCTCTCTCACTAAGAGCCGTTTTATTTCTGCGTTATTCACCAGAAATGCCGACAGACCTTCATTTATTATTTCGGAAACGTCCAACACCGAACGATTGTATTCGCCCAGTTGGTCAACGGATGACTTCAACGCAATAACATTCTGCGCAACACGTTGATTTCGAGTTTGCACCGCAGGAAATCGTTCTATGTTGTCTAGCGAAGAAATGCCATTCGCTAACGTGTTTAATCTATTAATGGTTGTTTCGAGCGCAGACAATCTGACAGCTAATACATCGGGATCTTCTGCCGCCATTATAGAAAGTGCCTGCTTTCCTGCTTCAGCCCGGTGAGTGTCAACTTGTTGGATTTGCGCCGCAAGGGGGAAATAGTCTGATGTCAGCTCGCTGGTGGTGCCCGAGAAAGACGACATAGTGCGACTGTTAAACACACCCCACAAAACAATGATCAAACAGAGAATTGCAAAGCCAGCGTAGAGCCGGTGAATAACCGAGATTTTATTCATATTTTTGTACTCTCACCACTAGCCCAAAATGAACTGAGCAACAGAGCAGAAAAGGCCGACAGGAAAACGCGTGGGCCAGAAGAGGTTGTTTAAATTAATGTCATTGGGGGGGGAATAGCAAATCGACCACACTTACCATGATACCGGTAAAATGCCTGCCGCAATCTAAATGTTCGACTGCGGCAGGCATCGGTCTTCAGGAATTAGCTCTTACGAGCGTCTTCCCAGGTTTTAAGCAGTTCGTTGTAAGGTACGGTTACGCCTTGTACCTTTTCGTTGGCCAGCTTGGGCTTGGGTGCGCCCGGCTGATCCAGCCAGTACTGCGGGTCACGCGGCTCGTTCAGCTTCGGACCACAGGTTTCCTGTACGTTGGCACGCTCCAGGCGCTCCATGACGCGATCCTGAGCATCGGCCAGGCCGTCCAGAGCTTCTTGGGGAGTCGCTTCGCCACTGGCTGCTTGGGAAACGTACTGCCACCACAGTTGGGCCAGCTTCGGGTAATCAGGAACGTTTGTGCCAGTTGGCGTCCATTGAACCCGTGCCGGACTGCGATAGAATTCAACCAGACCACCGAGTTTCGGCGCCATTTCTGACATGTAATCAGAGTTGAGATCGGAATCGCGAATCGGCGTCAGGCCAGCGACGGTTTTTTCCAGGGAAACAGTCTTGGAAACCGTGAACTGGGCGTACAACCAAGCCGCCAGGCGGCGCTTCTCAGGAGTGGACTTCATGAACGTCCAGGAGCCTACGTCCTGATAGCCCAACTTCATGCCTTCTTCCCAGTAAGGACCACGGGGTGAAGGCGCCATACGCCATTTCGGAGTACCGTCTTCATTTACAACCGGCAGTCCTTCTCCAACCATGCTAGCGGTGAAGGCCGTGTACCAGAAGATCTGCTGGGCAATTGCGCCCTGGGCAGGCACTGGGCCAGATTCAGAGAAGGTCATACCCGTTGCTTCGGGCGGCGCGTACTTTTGCATCCAGTCGACGTACTTGGTGGTCGCGTAAACCGCTGCCGGGGCGTTTGTTGCGCCACCGCGGGACATGTTAGACCCGACCGGGCGACACTCGTCAACCCGAATGCCCCACTCGTCTACCGGCAAGCCGTTAGGCAGGCCTTTGTCGCCGCCACCGGCCATTGAGAACCAAGCATCGGTGAAGCGCCAGCCAAGAGACGGGTCTTTCTTGCCGTAGTCCATGTGGCCGTATACTTTCTTGCCATCAATTTCTTTAACGTGAACCGAAAAGAACTCCGCGATGTCTTCGTACGCAGACCAATTCACCGGAACACCAAGATCATATCCGTAGAGATCCGCAAACTGCTTTTTCAGGTCTTCACGCTCAAACCAGTCAGCCCGGAACCAATACAGGTTGGCGAACTGCTGAGTCGGAAGCTGATAAAGCACGCCATCGGGCCCAGTGGTAAAGTCCAGGCCTATAAAGTCTTCAAGATCCAGAGTCGGCAGAGTAAGGTCTTTACCCGCGCCATTCATGATGGCGTCAATGGACTCCACTTTTCCGTAGCGGAAATGCGTACCAATGAGGTCTGAATCGTTTACATACGCGTCATAGATGTTACGGCCAGACTGCATCTGAGTCTGCAGCTTCTCGATGACGTCGCCTTCCTGGAGCAGGCTATGGGTCAGTTTGATACCGGTAATTTCGGAGAATGCTTTAGCCAGAACGTTGGATTCATACTCGTGAGTGGCAAGGGTTTCTGAAACCACATTGATTTCCATTCCGCGGAACTCTTCCGCAGCCTGAATAAACCAAGCCATTTCCTTCATCTGCTCTTCTTTGCTGAGAGTCGACTTCTTGAATGACTCACTCACCCACTTTTCAGCGGCGTCCGAATATTGATCGGCGTAGGCTTGCAGGCTCAAACTCATACTGGCAGCGGCGATAGCGACACTGAGTATAAGAGTTTTAGGATGTTTGTTATTTTTGAACATACCCAACCTCATTTACTTTTTATGGATGGAGCGGGACCAGTCCGCGCTCCGATTTTACATCAACATCACTTACAGCACTCGAGTCATTAAACGTTGTATTCGAGAACCGCTTAATGATCGTTTTCGATCATTAACTCAAAGTTAGTTCGTTTCCGAATTCTTTACAACCTTTTTGGCCAACAATTTTCACTATTTCACATCACATCACGTCACGCTCTCGTCTCGTCTCGTTAGCCCCAGCGTAGCAGCACCGCCGCCCAGGCCACAGACACCGCCAACGCAACCCATAAACTGACATCGCTTATTGCCAGAAAAGTCAGATGAATGTAAGCAGTTGACAGCAAGCTAATAAATAGCCTGTCGCCGCGAGTGGTTTCGATAGGCAGAAATCCTTTGCGCTCACGACAGGGCGAAACAATTTCGTAAACGGTCATAACCGCGAGAATCGAAGCGATCACCGCAAAAAAGATTACCACCGTGGGGGTCCAGTTCATCCAGTCAATCATCAGTGTTCTCCTTATACGCGTCCGAGAGCGAAGCCTTTGGCCACATGGTTACGAACAAACCAAATCACCAATATGCCGGGAATAATCGTCAGAGCACCCGCTGCCGACAGCACACCCCAATCAATACCGCTGGCCCCTATGGTCCGCGTCATGATGGCGCCAATAGGCTGAGCGTCCACAGATGTCAGAGTGCGGGCAAGCAAGAGTTCTACCCACGAAAACATAAAGGTAAAGAATGCGGTTACGCCGATGCCAGAACGAATCATCGGCAGGAACACTTTGATAAAGAACCTTGGAAAGCTGTAACCGTCAATAAAGGCCATCTCGTCGTATTCACGTGGGACACCTTTCATAAAACCTTCCAGAATCCACACCGCCAGAGGTACGGTGAACAAACAGTGCGCCAGTGCAACGGCAATGTGTGTATCGAACAGACCAATTGACGAGTACAGCTGGAAGAATGGCAACAGAAATACCGCAGGCGGCGCCATCCGGTTACTCAGCAGCCAGAAAAACAGATGCTTGTCGCCCAGGAACTTGTAGCGGCTGAATGCGTAAGCCGCCGGCAGCGCCACCAGCAACGTGATGACCACGTTCATGGCCACATACGTCATCGAGTTCAGATAACCGTTGTACCAACTAGGATCACTAAAAATGACCGCATAATTGTCAAGGGTGAACGTTCTTGGAAACAGTGTAAGGCCGCCCAGAATTTCCTGGTTTGTTTTGAACGACATGTTCAACAACCAGTAAACCGGAGTTAGTACAAACGCTATAAAAAGGGTGATCCCTACGTTTTTGAAACGACTTTGTTTCATCTCACTCTCCTTATTTTTCTTTGTCATCTTGAGTGATGGCGGTAAAAAACAGCCACGAAATCAACAGCACAATCAGGAAGTAGATCAGCGAGAAAGCAGATGCGCGCCCCAGGTCGAACTGTCCAATGGCCATAGTGGTCAATGTTTGGCTCAAGAACGTGGTCGAGCTACCAGGCCCGCCGCCGGTCAATACAAACGGCTCGGTGTAAATCATAAAGCTGTCCATAAAGCGCAACAGCACCGCAATGATCAACACGCTTTTCAACCGTGGCAGCTGGATGTAACGGAACACTGCCCATTTAGAGGCGCGGTCAATTTCAGCTGCTTGATAAAAGGCTTCCGGGATGGCGCGCAGGCCCGAGTAGCAAAGCAGCGCTACCAGCGGAGTCCAGTGCCACACATCCATCAACAGAACCGTTAACCAGGCATCAACGGTGTTGCCGGTGTAGTTGTAGTCAAAGCCGAGCTCGTTAAGACCCCAACCAAACAGGCCAATGTCACCACGGGCGAAAACCTGCCAGATGGTGCCTACCACGTTCCAGGGAATCAGCAGCGGAATAGCGATCAGAATCAGACACAAGGAACCTTTAATGCCAGACTTCGGCATCATCAGCGCAACGCCGATACCCAAAGGAATCTGAATCAGCAGCACAGCGCCGGAAAACATGAACTGGCGAATCAGGGAATCCTGCAAGCGCTCGTCACCCAGCACCTCTCTGAACCACTCGGTACCGACGAAAAATGCCTGTCCGGGGCCAAAAATATCCTGCACTGAATAGTTCACAACGGTCATTAGCGGAATCAACGCTGAAAAGGCGACCAGCAAAAATACCGGCAGCACCAGCCACCAGGCGCGATTATTATGGATTTTTTGCATTATTGTTGCTCCTGCACCAGGAATTCATCGACATACAGCTTCAGCCACTGCTGCGGGAACGAAAGGTACGTGCGGCTGCCAATGGCACCCTCAAACTCTTCGTTCATCCGCACTTTCATCTCCTGCTGATCCAGCCGTACGGTGATAACTTTATAAGTACCGAGGTCTTCCATATCCAGGATCTCGGCCTCGTAGGTGTCGTCCGAAGCAGTCGGAGACAACTCGATAAATTCCGGACGGATCCCGATTTTGATGTTTTTGGATGTGAGGCGTTTCAACAGCTCGACCTGCCATGGCGCCAGGTCCACCTGAGTAGACCTGAAACGAACCCCTGCGGCGCTGCGCTCTACTTCAACCAGGTTCATGCCCGGGCTGCCAATAAAATAACCAACAAAGGTATGGTTGGGCTGCTCGAACAACTCGGTGGGCGTACCGAACTGAACAATCTGGCCGCCGTACATCACCGCAATCTTGTCGGCAAATGTAGACGCTTCCAGCTGATCGTGGGTGACGTACACCATAGTGATATCAAACTGCTCGTGAATCTGCTTCAGTTTACGCCGCAGCTTCCACTTCAACTGGGGATCAATCACCGTCAGCGGTTCATCAAACAGAATGGCCGACACGTCTTCCCGCACCAGGCCGCGCCCCATGGACACTTTCTGCTTTTCATCGGCGGTCAGATTTTTAGCTTTCTTGTACAGCTTGTCTTCAATTTCCAGCACTTCGGCAATTTCTTGCACCCGCGCCTTGATGCGTGACTTCGGTATTTTGTTGTTCTTTAACGGAAATGCCAGGTTATCAAACACAGTCATAGAGTCGTAAACAACCGGAAACTGGAACACTTGGGCGATGTTACGATCCCGCGGCGACAGCTCGTTGACCCGCTTACCGTCAAACAGCACTTCACCTTCAGAGGGCTGAACCAGGCCGGAAATGATATTCAGCATGGTGCTTTTGCCGCAACCAGATGGCCCTAGCAGAGCGTAGGCGCCGCCTTCGTGCCAAACGTGGTCGAGATGGCGAATCGCATAGTCTTCTGGCCCGCCAGGCGTATCGCTGTAGCTGTGAGCCAGTGATTTCAATTGAATTTCAGCCATTAGACAGCTCCTCCTGATATCCGCGATGGTGTGTGCACCAACTTTTCGGCGCTATCGAAAACGAACAGCTTGTTGATTGGCAGGTAAACCTTAACCGGGGCACCGGTGTGGTATTGGTGAACACCCATCAGCTGCATCACCATTTCAAAATGGCTGTTTTCGATGTGTATAAACGTTTCCGAACCGCTGATTTCGCTCAGCGCTACTTCCATTGATATTTCAAGATCGTCGTCGTTAGCCGGCACCAGAGCAATGTGGCTCGGGCGAACCCCGAACCAGTAATCGCCTGGCGTCAGTTTGGACAATTCCTGAGTCAAAGCATGGTGGGAGTATTCGTCAAACGTTACTTCGGTGTCTGTCACGCGTCCGCGGATCATATTCATAGGCGGTTCACTGAACAGCTGCGCGGCCAGGGTATTTACCGGTGACCGATACACATCCATAACCGGACCGTTCTGAATCACACTGCCTTCATGCAACAGCGTGGTTGTGCCGCCCAACGCCAAGGCTTCGTTGGCTTCCGTGGTGGCGTATACCGCAATACACTGGCGTTCACGGAACAGGTCGCGCAATTCGGCCCGCAGTTCTTCCCGCAGCTTGTAATCAAGGTTGACCAAGGGTTCATCGAACAGCACCAATGTGGCATCTTTTACCAACGCCCGCGCCATCGCCGTACGCTGTTGCTGGCCACCGGAAAGTTCAAGGGGATAGCGCTTCAGAAGGGGGCTAATCTGCAGCATGGCCGCGGTTTCTTTCACCCGGCGGTCAATCTCAGACTCAGCCATTTTCGCCAGGCGCAAAGGCGAGGCGATGTTTTCATACACCGTTATGCCTGGGTAGTTGATGAACTGCTGATAAATCATCGAGACATTCCGGGCTTGCACGCTCTGGCCGGTTACATCCCGGCCGTTGAAGATCAATCGACCTTCGGTTGGTGTATCGAGTCCGGCCATCAAACGCATCATCGAGGTTTTACCCGAGAGCGTTCGGCCTAGCAGCACATTAAAAGAGCCAGCCTGAAAGGTGAGATTGGCATCCCGGATAAAGTCGACACCGTCGACCCTATGGGAGAGGTTCTCCAGAGTTAAGGACATATCTATTCCTTGTTGTTCTTGTGGAAACACGTCTGGGCAAATGATCGCGCCCGATCTTTCGGTTGCGAAATAGGCAACGCAAAGGCTGTACCAGCTTTTAGCAATTCTACGTAAAAATACTTATATAATTGATTCATATGGAATTTTTTTATCACCATACTTTCTAAACCGAAACAAAACATGTTCGCTTAACACTACTTTGTTCAAATTGAACATTGACCTCAACAACATTTATACAGATGATTGAACAGTATTCAGTGCAACAATGAACAATCCGCCTCGCACATCGGCACCAAATAACTCCAAAACGAACACAGAGATGCGGCTTAATGAAAAATACCGAATATGAAAATGAACGCAGTTTGGTCGAACAATCCTGGGATCGCTGCATCGCCTGGGGCCTTGATCACGACTTCGAACCCACACCACCGGCACCCGGCGCGGCACAGGTAGAAGAGCTGGAACGCCAATACCACGAACTACTCGCCAGTACCGAAGCCGAAGTGTTGCCCTACTATAGAAATGTACTCTCCAGCAGTCGCTGCCTGATTCTGCTGGCAAACCGGCACGCAACAGTGCTCAAAAGCTGGGGTGACGAGCGTATTACCGGGGCACAATTAAAACCCTGGTTCCAGCAAGGCTCAAACTGGCAGGAAGAGCGCTGTGGTACAAACGCCATAGGCACTGCGATTGCCGCCAACAAAGCGGTGCAGATTCAGCGCAACGAACACTTTTTAAAACTCAATCGCAGCATGATTGGCTCTGCCGCGCCTATTTTTGACGCACACAAGCAGTTGGTTGGCGTACTCAGCGTATTCAGTGACGCCTACCTGCCCCAGGCTCACACTCTGGGCGTGGTTCGGTTGCTGGCGCAGTCGGTAGACAATCGCCTGCTAAAGCGGCAATTTGAGCGGGACCACTTCCTGCTGACACTCAGTACCACCGCAGACAACTTCGACAGCCCCTGGTCCGGTATACTGATTTGCGATGACTTGGGGCGTGTCGTGGCCAGCAATCAGCGTGCTGATCAACTGTTAAGTAAGACGACCGTTGGGGTTCGGCTGGACGACCTGTTCACGACCCATCGCAATCACATTCTTGGGCACCCACCGCAATCTGCGTTGCAGCTCAGCACTAAAAATCGAGTACGTTTGAGTGCGAAGGTCCAGCGACCCACTGTTGTCCAGGTAAAGTCGCCCTCCGAGGATGATCTAGTAGCACGACAAACCAAGGCGACACAGACGAACAGCGCCGACTTTTCAACCCTCGAATACGGCGACGCAACCGTTCGCCGCTGCGCCGAACAAAGCCTTAAAGTGTTGGAGCGCGGCGTGCCAGTGCTGATTACCGGAGAAACCGGGGTTGGCAAAGAAGTGCTGGTTAAAGCCCTGCATCAGGCCACACAGCGCAGAGAGCAGGCGTTGGTTGCCGTTAATTGCGCGGCTATCCCGCCGGAGCTGGTGGAATCGGAACTGTTCGGCTACGAAGCCGGCGCCTTTACCGGAGCACGGGCGCAAGGTTCGTTGGGGTTCATTCGTAAAGCTCACAAAGGCATTTTGTTTCTGGATGAAATTGGCGAAATGCCATTATCGGCACAATCCAGGTTATTGCGGGTACTTCAGGAACGAGTGGTAACACCGGTTGGCGCCACCGACAGTATTGCGGTAGATATTCTGCTGATAACAGCCACCAACCGAGCACCGGCCTTGCACGTTGAGTCGGGCCAATTACGTGCAGACCTTTACTATCGCATCAACGGATTGTGTGTCGAACTGCCAGCACTTCGTGATCGCACTGATAAACAAAAGCTGGTGCAACATATTTACAGCCAATACCGCGACCCAGTGCAAAGCGAGGCACTGTCGCCCCGGATTCTGGCAGCACTGACCAATCACCCGTGGCCCGGAAATATCCGCCAACTGGTCAATGTGGTCAGGGTCGCTGTTGCCATTGCCGACGGCGAAGATCTCCAGATATGGCATCTGCCCGCCGATTTTTTGGCACAGCTTGACTCTACCGCTACCGGAAACCTGTCAGACGCAGTGACCTCCGCCACCGGCGAAAGCGGCTCGGAGGCCACGTTTGGCGAACTGAAAAAAGCCGCGCCAGAACCCTTTGGTCACACATTGCAGGTCTATCAAAAATGCATGGGCAACATTTCCAGCGCAGCGCGGGAGCTGTCAATCAGCCGCAACACACTCTACAAGCGTCTGCGGGAGCTGGGGGTGCGCTAGCGCGCGCAACCCAGGTTTGTAATGCCCGCTTCAATTAAAGCTTGTGCACCGCCTGAATCCAGCCGGCGTACAAACGGTCGCGATCTGCCTTTGACATTACTGGTTCAAAGCGGCGGTCGCAGCGCCATAAATCGGCAAGCTCTTCCAGCGAACCGTAAACGCCAGCTTTTAAACCCGCTAAATAGGCTACGCCTAGAGCTGTGGTTTCCACCAACGAAGGCCGATCAACTGTGGCCCCCAGGATATCGGCGAGGAACTGCATAACCCAGTTGTTTTTAACCATGCCGCCATCTACCCGCAGGGTAATCGGACGAATGCCGTCTTTCTCCATAGCCTTTTGCAGGTCTTTGGTCTGATAACACACCGATTGCAATCCGGCGGTCACAATTTCCTTGATGCCGGTATCACGAGTCAGGCCAAAAATGGCGCCGCGGGCGTCAGGGTCCCAGTAAGGGGCGCCAAGCCCGGTAAACGCCGGCACTAAATAAACTCCGTGATCTACCGGCGTACCTTCCGCCAGCGGCTCGGCCTCGCAGGCGTCGCTAATCAGTTGCAAACCATCGCGCAGCCATTGAATGGTTGCCCCGGCAATAAAGATGCTGCCTTCTATCGCATAGGTCGGTTTACCATTCAGACGGTAGGCGACGGTTGTCAGCAATCGATGCTCGGATTGCAGCGCTTTGTCGCCGGTATTGAGCATCAGAAAACAACCGGTGCCGTAGGTACTCTTCGCCATCCCGACTTCGAAACAGGTCTGGCCGAATAATGCCGCCTGCTGGTCGCCGGCAACGCCCATAACAGACACGCCATTCAAAGCGCCGCCTTCTGTGATCTTGCCAAAATCGTCTGACGAATCCATCACCTCGGGCAGCAAGGATGCAGGAATGTCGAATAATTCCAGTAGCTCTTCGTCCCACTGCTGAGTATGAATATTAAACAGCAAAGTGCGACTGGCGTTGGTGGCGTCGGTGCGGTGTACCTGCCCCCCGGTGAGCTTCCACAACAGAAAACTGTCAACGGTTCCAAAAGCCAATTCCCCACGTTCTGCCCGCTCCCGCGTACCGGGCACATTTTCCAGTATCCAGCGGATTTTTGTGGCAGAAAAATACGGGTCGATTAACAGTCCGGTTTTGCTATGCACTGCGGGTTCGTGGCTGGACGACTTCATGGTTTTGCAGTAAGCGGCGGTTCGCCGATCCTGCCAGACAATCGCGTTATAAACCGGCTCGCCGGTTTTCCGATCCCATATAATGGTGGTCTCACGCTGATTGGTAATACCCACCGCGACCACTTCGTCATCTGCACCAAATTCTTCTGCCATCACCTCATCGCAGGTACTTTTCACCGTTGACCAGATGTCTGCCGGCTTATGCTCTACCCAACCACTGTCGGGAAAATGCTGGGGGAACTCCTGCTGCCGTACCGCATGAATATTGCCGTTCAAATCAAAAAGAATGGCGCGGGAACTGGTGGTTCCCTGATCTATGGAAAGTATGTATTGACTCATTTTTTGTAGACCTCGTTTTCTTATTTGTTCGTATTTTTACTTTTTTGAACATAAATGCCAAGAAGTTTCGCCTTTATCCGCAGGCCGTAAACATCCATAAGCTTCGAAGAGCTGCATAAACCATCGAAAACGACTAAACTTTCGTAGTATTTTTAATCAAACACACATTCAGATAGTAAAGAACCCAGACGGAGGATGTTGAATGGCACAGCGGCGCCGACAGGATTTGATTATGGAACTGATCCAGCACAACGGGTTTGTAACCACCGAACAGCTGGTAGACCAGTTCAAAGTAACGCCGCAAACCATTCGCCGGGACTTGAACGAGCTGGCCAAACATAAAAAACTAAGGCGCCATCACGGCGGTGCCGGCATAGACTCAAGCACGGTCAACACCGATTATCAGGCCCGAAAAATTATGGACCTAGAGGCCAAAGAGCGTATCGCCGAAGCCATGGTCAAGCTGATTCCCGACAATTCCTCGATGTTCATCAACATTGGCACCACCACCGAAACCATTGCTAAAGCCTTGCTCGAAAAGAACAACTTGCAGATTGTAACCAACAATCTGCATGTCGCCTCTATTCTATCCGCCAAAGAGGACTTCCACGTTATTATCGCCGGTGGCGAAGTACGCAGTCGCGATGGAGGCATTGTAGGCGAAGCCACCCGAGATTTTATCAATCAGTTCAAAATGGATTTTGGCATTATCGGCATCAGCGGCATTCACAATGACGGATCGCTGCTGGATTTTGATTACCGCGAAGTTCGAGTCGCCCAAGCAATTATTGCCAATTCCGGTCAAATTTTACTGGCTGCGGACCACTCCAAGTTTGGCCGCAATGCCATGGTTCGGTTAGGCAACATCACCCAGGCCGATCACGTGTTCACTGACCAGACACCACCCCCGGAAATCTCCCGGCTGCTCACCGAGCACGATGTCACCCTTCATTTAGTCTGATTTTGGTCGACTAATCCGCTTTAGGATACATATCTTCTTTTATTTTCGCTTTTTTTCTATTTTTTCCTTTACGAATATATCTCGCTTTCGCATAATACGCTTTGTAGCGCGTATGAACACTGAAAAGTGCGCATAACAAGAAAGCGTCTTTTCCAATGGCATCAGGAGATGACCGACAATGACTGTAGATCACCAACGTTATGACGTCGTCGTAGTTGGCGGCGGCGTAAATGGTACAGGCATCGCAATGGACGCCGCCGGCCGAGGCTTGAAAGTACTGCTTTGCGAAATGAATGATTTAGCTTCGGCAACGTCATCCAGCAGCAGCAAGCTTATTCACGGCGGACTGCGTTATCTGGAACACTATGAATTTCGCCTGGTGCAAAAAGCACTGGCCGAGCGCGAGTCTCTTTTGCGCAATTCTCCTCACATCATGTGGCCCATGCGCTTCCGCTTGCCACACCGGTCGCACTTACGCCCCGCGTGGATGATTCGCGCAGGTTTGTTTCTTTATGACCATTTGGCCAAGCGGGAAATTTTGCCCGGCTCCAAGTCAATCCGTTTTGACGAGTCCGGTCCGTTAAAACCGGATATTACCCGCGGCTTTGAATATTCTGATGGCTGGGTAGACGACGCACGGCTGGTGATACTGACCGCTAAAAAAGCCCAGCAGTCCGGCGCCACCATTTTGACTCGCACCAAGTGCGTAAACGCTGAACGCGGTCGCGACGAATGGCAAATTACCCTTCGTGACACCGACACAAACGCAGATCAGATAATTTCTGCCAAGTGCATCGTGAACGCCTCTGGCCCCTGGGTAAGCTCGTTGTTTGGCGAGAGCCTGTCGATGCCGGCACCGAAGATGATCCGCATGGTAAAAGGCAGCCACATTGTTGTACCCCGCCTGAACCAGGAAGAAGAAGCCTATATTCTTCAAAACGAAGACGACCGCATTGTGTTCGTGATTCCTTACGAAGATAACTTCTCGCTGATTGGCACCACTGACGTGGAATACGAAGGCGACCCGAAGAAGGCCAAAATCTCACCGGAAGAAACCACCTATTTGCTAAAAATTGTGAACGAGCACTTCAAGCGACAGCTGAAACCTTCTGACGTGGTCTGGTCTTATTCGGGCGTGCGCCCGCTGATGGACGGCGAAGAAGAGAACGCACAGAAAGCCTCCCGCGACTACACCTTTGAAGTCAGCGAAGAGAAAAACAAAGCGCCGTTGATTTCGGTGTTTGGTGGCAAAATCACCACCTATCGCAAACTGGCGGAAGCGGCCACCGATAAAATTTGCCACTTCTTCAAAAACAACCGGGGCCATTGGACAAAGACTGCCGTACTTCCGGGTGGCGACTTTGATAACCAGATTAATCTGGCCGCTGCGCTCAATGAGACCTATCCCTGGTTGCCAGAAAACCTGGTCAGCCGCTACGTGCGCACCTACGGCACAACCTCACGGGATATTCTGAGCAACTGCGCTAGCGTAGACGATCTTGGCAAGCACTTCGTGGGCACGCTCTATGAGAAAGAAGTAGAGCACCTGATCAACAACGAATGGGCCATGACCTCCGAAGACATCCTCTGGCGCCGCACCAAGCAAGGACTCTACGCATCAGACAGCGAAGTTGAGGCATTGGACAGCTACCTGGCAGACAGGGCAGCAGCTTAAAGCAGTAAACCTTCTCCACCACAGTGCCTGGTATTCTTTCAGGCACTTTTCTCCGGCCGGATTGTTCCGCCCGGAGCTTTTTTTTGCCTGATATTCAGACAAAATTCAGGCAAAAAAAAAGACTGAGAACCCCACTCAGTCTTTTTCCACTTCTTTGAAGGGTTCTGATAACAGAACCCTTCCTTCTTCAAACCATCGGCATTAGAACGTTAGCTGTGAGCCAAAGATGATGGCGTTGTATTCGCCTTCACCGTTTCCTGTGCCAAGAGTCGTGTACTCAGCCAACAAAGTGAAGTTGTCCGTAGCTGCGTAGCGAGCGAACAACATGGTCAGATCCGTGTCGTTACCGTTGCCGGCTACGATGTCATCTTCACCTTCACCGTAGCTTACGCCCAGCGTGGTCTTGTTGATCTTATACGTTGTCTCAACGTACCACTGGCTCGCATCTTCTTCGTCAGGATCGAAGCGATTGGCAAATACCGCGTTACCTGTGCCTGAGGTCATCGAGTAGTTACCACGAACGGCCAGGTCCCCCAATGAAACAGAACCACCAAAGTCAATACCGGACATGGTGTAGTCTTTACCACCGGCTCTAAAGTCTATGTCTTGAGTAAAACCGCTAGACCATAACGAGAAGTTGTCTGCAGTGTAAACCACATTGGCCTCAATACGCGGCATGGTGTATTCAGCACTGTTAAACCCATCAATAGCAGCCTGCTCAGCTGGTGTCAGATTATTTGCGTCAAGAGCTGCCGGAACATCCTTATCACCTAACTTCGACGGGCTGAATAAGCCCACTTTAAATTGCAGGCCACCAAAATCATTCGATGTGTAGATCACTCGCGGCGTAAAGTTCGCATAGAAATAGCCGTTACCGATGCGCCCAGCAGTGGCTGTATCTGTGTCCGGGCCACCGATCAAACCGACACCCAAACCGCTGCCGTTATCACCGATAGCTGGTGTTCCGAAAATACCAAAACCCTTACCGATGTTAACGGTACCAAAGTTACCAGCTACAGCAATTTCAGACACCCGGCTACGGAAATCGTCGTCCGCATCACCCGGCGCTAGGTTAGCATTCATCTGGAAGTGGCCAGACACCTGAAGACCGTTCATCTCCGGAGCGTAAATGTTGGTTTGCAGTGTTGCCGGATTAAAACCTGTGGTGATAGTAAATGAATCTTCGTCAGTCGGTTCGTCATAATTGCCAAAAACAGCAAAAACCGGCAAGTGGCCATTAACACCCACTTTCCAACCGTTATCAGATTCAAATGAAACCTCCGCCATTGCCGGTGAGGCCATCCCTGCTACCATAAGTGACAGCGCAGCCGCCAAAGGCGCCTTGCGTAGTGGACGACGGCTGGGAGTATCCGCAAATGCGTTTTTATCGATCATGTCAGCTTCCTGTTGTTATTAGTGCCAGATCTCAAGCTGCTGTACCGTTGCAGCGCCGGCGGCGCTCCCTTGGGTGCAAGCACAACAGCCCGATTCGTGAACGAATATTGTGCTTTCGTTTTTAATCAGAATATTCGGAACACAACAAATCTAACCCTCGAATGACAAAATGGAAAGTTTTGATCGAAGTTATTTTCGCTTTGCGTGACTTTAGATGCGCTAACTGCCCATGAAATCACATTAAAATATTGTTCTATAAGTACTTATCGAAAACTAAAAAAATTGAAATAAATTCGTTAGCGAACTTACTAATAACGCGTTTTAAATAGTTTTGTGCGAAAACAAACATAGCCGCAGCGCATCCAACCAAACAGTTCACGGTCATGGCCGTGATGAGATGCTGCCAGGTTCATTTTGATTATTTCGGCTATGAACGTAGTTTTACGTTCGATTTCTAACATTTTACGGGTTTCAGTGTTCATTTTTTTGCGTTTTGTTGATACATTTACTACATCAGGTATATTTCCGAATAAAAACCATCCGTTCAGGAGTAAGAATATGACCATCCGAATCGCAATTAACGGGTTTGGCCGCATTGGCCGCAACACGCTTCGCGCTCTTTACGAGAACAATTATCGCGAGCAGATGCAGGTGGTCGCTATTAATGACCTGGGCGATGCCGAAACCAACGCTCACCTGCTCAAGTATGACAGTGTTCACGGGCGCTTTGCTGCCGACGTAAGCCACGATGCCGACTCCCTCAGCGTAAACGGCGACCGCATTGCCATCAGCGCAATCCGCAACCCCGCCGACCTGCCGTGGAAAGAACTGGGCGTAGACGTAGTACTGGAATGCACGGGGCTGTTCACCACGAGGAAAAAAGCCGCAAAGCATTTACAAGCTGGCGCCCGCAAGGTGATTATTTCTGCACCCAGCCCAGACGCCGACGCTATGGTGGTTTTCGGTGTAAACGACCAGATTCTGAACGCCGACCATCACATTATTTCCAACGCCTCCTGCACCACTAACTGCCTGGCACCCATCGCCGAAGCTTTGAACAGCGCGGTCGGAATTGAAAGCGGATTGATGACCACCATTCACTCCTACACCAACGACCAGAATCTGAGCGACGTGTACCATTCAGACCTGTACCGCGCGCGCTCGGCCACCCAGTCGATGATCCCTACCAAAACCGGTGCGGCCGCCGCGATTGGTAAAATCATTCCGGCACTGAACGGCAAGCTGGACGGCCTGGCGATTCGTGTGCCGACCATTAATGTATCGCTGGTCGACTTTGGTTTTATCGCGAACCGCGACACCTCCGTAGAGGAAGTCAACGCAGCGGTAAAATCCGCGGCTGACAAAAACAGCGTACTGGGGTATAACCAGGAAAAACTGGTCAGCGTTGATTTTAACCACGACGCGCGTTCGAGTATTTTTGATGCCAACCACACGCGCGTGATCGGGCGTCATGTAAAAGTCATGGCTTGGTATGATAATGAGTGGGGTTTCTCGAACCGAATGCTGGATAATGCTGCTGCACTGATCAAAGCCAGCCAGTGAAGCCACAAGCCGACAACCAGCCTGATCGCGGAAGCGAAACACCTTCACATACTAATAGGACACCCACTATGCTCCGGCGTACAAAAATTGTTGCCACCCTTGGTCCCGCTACCGACAGCCCCGAATCTTTGGGCGCTATTATTGCTGCAGGTGTCGACGTTACCCGCCTGAACTTTTCCCACGGCACGGCGGAAGATCATGAAAAGCGCGCGCGCCTGGTGCGCGACACCGCCAAGGCCCAGGGCCGTTTTGTCGCTATCATGGCCGACCTGCAAGGGCCAAAATTGCGCATTGCCCGCTTTCGCGACAATAAAGTCACCCTGACCGCCGGCCAAACCTTTGTGCTGGATGCCACCATGGACAAAGACGCTGGCACCTCCGATTGCGTCGGCATCGATTACGAACAGCTGATTCGCGATGTAAAACCCGGTGACATTCTGGTGTTGGACGACGGCCGCATCGAAATGCAAATAGACGCGGTAGACGATCACAGCATCACTTCCACGGTTCTGATCGGTGGGCCCCTATCTAACAACAAGGGTCTGAACAAGCGCGGTGGCGGCCTGTCAGCTGAGGCCCTGACCGAGAAAGACAAGCAAGACATCGTTACCGCCGCCAAACTGGGCGCGGATTATGTTGCTGTTTCTTTCGTTCGCAACGCCGAAGACATGCACACGGCCCGTCGTTTGCTGAAAGAAGTCGGCTCTGAAGCGGGGCTGGTGGCAAAAATTGAACGCGCCGAGCTGGCCCACGATGACGCCGCACTGGATGCGGTCATCGAAGCGTCTGACGTGGTCATGGTTGCCCGCGGCGATCTGGCAGTGGAAATCGGCGATGCCGAACTGGTCGGTGTGCAAAAGCACATTATTCAGCGCGCGCGGATTCTTAACCGCGCGGTGATTACCGCCACCCAGATGATGGAGTCGATGATCACCAACCCCATGCCCACCCGCGCCGAAGTGTCGGATGTGGCTAACGCGGTGATGGATTACACAGACGCCGTGATGTTGTCGGCAGAAACCGCTGTTGGAGATTATCCGGTGGAAGCGGTATCCGCCATGGTACGAATTTGTATTGGTGCGGAGAAACACCCTTCCATGCACCAGTCCAAACACCGGATGCACGAATCCATGGGTCGGGTAGATGAAGCCATTGCTCTTTCTACTATGTACGCGGCCAATCACCTGAACGGTATAGCCGCGATCATCTGCCTGACCGAAACCGGTGCAACCCCGCGACTGATGTCTCGCATCAAGTCCAGCCTGCCGATTTACGCGTTTTCACGCCATCACACCACCCAGCACCGGGTAGTAATGTACCGTGGCGTGCAAACCGTGCCCTTTGATGCCGCCAACTTTGCGGCGGAAGACACCAATAACCAGGCGGTTGAGGAACTGGTGAAGCAAAGCGTGGTGAAAGACGGCGATCTGGTTATCATCACCAAAGGCAACTTTACCAATGCCCAAGGCGGCACCAACTCCATGCAAATTCTGCGGGTAGGTGAACACCTGCATTAAAAATGCGGGTTATTCAGAATTAAAAAACGCCAGCTTGCTGGCGTTTTTTAGCGTTTCAAAGTCTTGCCGCGTGAACTTTAAGCGTGAGCTGAGCCTAGTCCGAATTTCTCGGCAATGGGGACACGAGGTTATCCACACACGCCCGATATCCTAAACACCTAATAGCTTCATGAAATACTGTTTCCCAGCGATTGACGCCTACTTATAGAAGAACTATCGTTTGGAATTGAGTAATTTCCCGATTACATTAAATAATGTCTAAAACGTCAAAAATCGGACCTAAGAGGAAACTCATGAGTGAGTCAACTAATTGCAAGTCCGTGTTGGCCTCCACTGTCAGGCACCCCGCAGTGACGCTGCCACCCCTGAGGGCTCGGTTTGTAGCATTGTTGACAGTGCTAGTATTGGCGACTTTTCCCGCGATCACCTTTGCGCAATCATCGTGCCCTGGCATTCACGTGAAGATTCTGGACATCAGGAACAGCACTGGAGCAGTAGCTTGCGCGCTTTTCAAAACGTCAGAGGGCTTTCCTACTGAGTTTCTGCAGTCAGCGACCAATATCATAATGACGAAGGTGCAGGATACGGAGGCGCGTTGCGATTTTGTAGACATACCGCCGGGGACTTATTCCCTTGCCGTCATTCATGATGAAAATATGGACGGCAAGCTTGGCACCAACGGCATAGGAATCCCCACGGAAGGCTACGGGTTTTCAAACGGTGCAAGCGCCTTCATGGGTGCGCCTTCGTTCGAAGCAGCCCGCTTTCCGTACGAAGGGGGAAACTTAGATCTGACCATCAGCTTGAATTACTGAGTTACACCTATCGTGTTCCGTGAAATGTGGGGTCTGACCCATTCTCACGTGATGCCCGATCCGACGCTCGCCTCATCAGAGCCCGCGATGGCTGCAGGGAAACTACAGTGCAGACTCCAGCGGCGGTACTTGCTGGTGCAAAAACCACTTTTCGGTCACCACTTTGCGTGTAAACCACTGGGACCGCATCAGGCCGCTGGCCAGGGGCAGCTTTACCCAGTCGGGGATTTGCCAGCTGGATTGATCGTTCAGGGCGCGGGTGCCAAAGCGCTCGGAAATCGCCTCGCCGTATCGCTCCAGATTGCGGGCTGATACATCAGACACTTGCCGGATCACGTTTGCGGCTATTAATGCCGATTCAATGGCGGGACGAATACCTTCGCCACTTTGGGTATACGCGAGGCCAGCGGCATCGCCAATCAACATTACGCCGTCATCTACCAACGGCCGCTCTGCGTGCGCATACAACAGGTAGGCATGACCCTTGAACCGCCCTGGGAGGTCTGCGGGAACGCGACCCTGGGCTTTCATGTCGTCAACAAAGTCATTGAGGTGATCCGTCAGCTTGTGACTGTCCTCACGACCAAGGCCGATATTCAGAAAGTTGCCCTTGCGGAATACCCAGGCATAGCCTTTCAGGTCACGGCAGAACCAGAGTTCCGGTGTATCGCCCCGGGCCTGGCAGGCGCTGGCCTGGGCGGGGGTCATTTCGAACTCGATTTCTTTTGCGGCTACCACGGTTTCATGGCTGCCGGGGCCGTGTCCCAGTTTTTTGGCGACGGGACAGAAATGACCGCCCGCTCCAATCAATAGTGGGGCTTCAAAGGTGTCGTTGATCACCCAGTTGCGGCCTTTCTGCTCGATGGATTTAACCGGAGTGTTCAACTGCTTGCTGGCGCTCACCCGGTCCAACAGATAGGCATCGAACTCACAGCGGCGAATACCGTAACTGACCGTTTCACCATGATCGTTGTCGACAGGAGCCTGACCCATCATACCGATTCGGAAAGCACTGATGGGCTGTAAGGTTCGCCCTCGGGCGTAATCGTCCTGATCGATTTCCAGCGTATCCATCACGGCCGGCGTCACCCAGCCAGCACAGGTTTTATCCCGCGGAAAATTCTGCTTGTCGATTATCAGCACCCGTTTACCGCTTTTTTCCAGCGACCAGGCCAGGGTTGATCCCGCAGGGCCGCCGCCAATAACGATGATGTCATAGTGATCCATGGATGGGCTCCATATCTGCTAGGCCTCCGGCGCAGCGGGAAAGCTGTAGAGATGTTTGCGGGTCGGGAGCAGGTTGTTGTTATCCCCGTGGGTGAACACAACCTGGAACAGTTGCAGAGAGCCCGCCCGGAAGGCCGCAGTAGAGCCCGCCAGATACATGTGCCACGCCCTGGTGAAGTGCGCGTCATACAGCTCGGTGACCTGGTCCTGAACACTTTCAAATCGTTTCATCCAGTGCTCCAGGGTGGCGGCGTAGTGCAACCGCAGGTTCTCTACGTCCAGCACCGAGAAATCGCCGCTCTCACAAATGCTCATGAACTCGCCGATGCTGGGTGGGTAGGCGCCGGGGAAAATACGCTTCTCAATCCAGGCATTCATCAACATCGGGCGGTTTCGACCGATACTGTGCAGCAGCGCCATACCCTCTGGTTTAAGGGAACGACGAATCACCCGGGCCATCTCGCCGTAATGGTCCTTGCCCACATGCTCCAGCATGCCGATAGAAACAAACGCGTCGTACTGGCCCTCGATGTTACGGTAGTCGTCCTCAATGTATTCGATCAGATGGCTCAGGCCTTGTTTTTCAGCCTCCGCGCGCGCAAAGGCCAATTGCTCCCGAGAGATGTTGTAGGCGTGGACTTTGACACCGTATTGGCGGGCCATATACCGTGCCAGGCCGCCCCATCCACAGCCAGCCTCGACCACGGTCTGGCCGGGTTGGAGCCGCAACTTCCGGCAAACGTGTTCCAGCTTTGCCAGCTGTGCCTGCTCCAGGGACAGGTCCGGGCTTTCGTAGTAGGCGCAGGTGTACTGCATTTCGGCGTGGTCGAGCCAGAGCTTATAAAACTCGTTGCCAAGGTCGTAGTGGTGGTGAATGTTCTCCCTGGCATCTGAAACGCTGGTAGAGCGGGGGTTATGGTTGCGCCATGCAGCTTCAAGCCATTTTGGCCACTTTTCCCTGGCTTTGTGCACAGTTCGATACAGCGCTGTCATCAGGTCTGACAGATCCCCTTCAACTTTTAACCGCCCGGAGCTGTAGAGGTCACCGAAGGCGAGGTTGGGGTTGCTGACCAATTGATAGAGGGCTTTGGGATCGGCCAGCCGGAGGGTAAAACTGGCGATGATGAGGTCCGATTCAATGATTTCGTCATTCCAAAGCTGAAAGCGAACGGGCGGATTGCCTGCCATTCTCAACAACTTCGCGATCAGCCAGCGTTCGTAACTGTGGGGCTTGCGATCCGTGCCTTCCTCTGGAACCGCTATAGATAACTTATGGGGCCGGTTAGACGGTTGCTCCTGCAGGGTGTCTGCTTTCCTGGTGCTCTGGCTCATAGATCCTCTCGCTCCCTGATGCTTGCTGGCATTCACTTGTTCGGTACGTCTCACGTAAATGCGCCCAATATAGCCACTTCCCGAAACATACCGATGACACCCAGTGTCAGTATAGAAAACAGGCGGGTTTTGTCACGTAATTCCCCTTTTTCAGTTGCTAGGGAAAAGCGACCATTTTCCCCTGGCTTTCATCCCACAGCTTGAGCCCGAAAGCCGCCAGGCTCTGCCTGCTTATACTGTTCTACCGTTAACAACGTACCCGCACCTATAACAGCGTCAGGAAGCGCTTTGCGCAGAGCACGAATCGCATCCAGACCGTATTCACTGCGCAGAGTAATCTCAAACACCGTGAGACCACCCTGCATCAACGCCTCGCATAGGGGCACGGCGGTGCCTGGGTGATTAATGGTGATCACCGGCAGCAACGGCGACAGACGGACGAAGTCGTCTAGCCGTTGGCGCTGTGCGTGAGCTTGGGCATTCATCAATAAAGTCACTGTGCAGGACTCCAAAAAATGTGCAAACCCGACCGCAGAAACGCGCGGATTGGCATTTGCGCCCAGTTATCAGGTTCGGCCAGCGCCTTAGTCAGAGTGGCTAGCTTGTCGTCGCCCTGAATGTGCAGAAAGCAATCACAGGCGCCGGCAATGGCGCTTCGGGTCAGGGTGATTCGCGCCTGGGCTTGTTGGGGTGGTGTTATCGCGGCCAATTTGCTGCCGTTTTGCTCCGCCATGGCGGCGGCCAGTTCCGGCGCATCAGGAAACAAGGACGCAGTATGGCCGTCGTTGCCCATTCCCAGCACCACCACGTCCAGCGGCCAGCTCACGGCTTCAAGGCGTTGGCAAACTGCTCCCAGGCCAGCCGACGGGCTTGGGGCGTTATCATACAGTGGGTGAAAACGCGCCACCGCAGCCCTCCCCTGCAACATATGCTGGCGTATCTGGGCGCTGTTGCTGTCGGGGTGCGACGGCTCAACACAACGTTCGTCTACCTGCACGATGTCTATCCGCTGCCAGTCCAGTTCTTGCTGGGCCAAAGCCTTAAACAGCAAAACCGGTGTACTGCCGCCAGACAACGCCAAACTGGCCCGCGGCGCTGCGTGAAGACGTTGGCGAAGAAGCAACGCAATCTGCTCTGCCAGTTTCCGGGCAAGGTCGGCGGGCGTTGCCGCCGAATGCCAAAATACGCCATTGGGTAATAAGGGTTTAGACATCTTCATACCAGCTTCGTCCGTCACGGGTTATTAACGCTACCGACGCCACCGGCCCCCAACCACCTGCAGCGTAACGTTTTGGTGGCTCGCCACTGTCTTGCCAGTTGGTGATGATCTGGTCTATCCAGCGCCAGGCGTGTTCAACTTCGTCGCGGCGCACAAACAGGTACTGGTGGCCTT
Source organism: Marinobacter sp. LV10R520-4 (assembly GCF_002563815.1). NCBI lineage: Bacteria > Pseudomonadati > Pseudomonadota > Gammaproteobacteria > Pseudomonadales > Marinobacteraceae > Marinobacter > Marinobacter sp. LV10R520-4. The sequence continues at coordinate 4,407,775 of NZ_PDJM01000001.1, forward strand.
TCATGACTTCCCACAGCAGCCGCTCATAGGCTTCAGGGATACGAACCTTGGCAAACGTTTCGGCGAAGGTCAGTTCCAGCGGCCCTTGGCGCAGGCGCATGCCTTTATCAAGGCCCTGGTCTTTGGTCAATATTTTCAGCGCCATACCTTCGTCTGGCTGCAGGCGAATAATCAATTTATTGTTGGCCAGATGTTTCTGGTCCGGGTCAAATATGTAATGCGGTGCCGGTTTGAAATGAATCACAATCTGGGAAAATTTTTCCGGCAGCCGTTTACCGGTGCGGATATAAAATGGTACTCCGGACCAGCGCCAGTTATCGATTTCTACTTTCAAGGCGACAAAGGTTTCAGTGTCACTGGATTTATCGGCGCCTTGTTCATCAAGGTATCCCGGCACCGCTTTACCCTCGCTGGAGCCTGCGGTGTACTGCCCGCGCACCGCATAATGTTCCATCATGGCGGGCGTGATTTTGCGCAGGGCTTTCAGCACTTTCACTTTTTCATCGCGAATGCTGTCTGCTGACAAATCAGACGGCGGATCCATGGCAATCAGACACAGCAGCTGCAACAGATGGTTCTGAATCATGTCGCGCAGCTGCCCGGCCTTGTCAAAATAGCCCCAGCGCCCTTCAATACCCAGGCTTTCTGCCACGGTGATTTCCACGTGGGAAATGTGGTTCTGATCCCACTGGGAGGCAAAAAGATTGTTGGCGAAACGCAGGGCAATCAGATTTTGTACGGTCTCTTTGCCCAGATAATGGTCAATGCGGAACAGCTCGCTTTCAGAGTACACCTCGGCCAAGGCATCGTTAATGACCCGCGACGATTGCAAGTCATGGCCAATGGGCTTCTCAACCACCACCCGAATGTTCTCACTGCAACAGTCGGAATCTCGCAGATTGCGCGCAATCACCCCGTACAACGACGGTGGTGTAGCCATGTACACAATCAGATTGTTATTGACGCTGTCACGCCAACCGTTCAATTCCGGGTAACTCTCGCGGCAACTGAAATCAAGGCTGCGGTATTCCACCCGCTGTAACAGGCGCTCTACAATTGCCTGTTCAAACTCTTCATCCGGAACCCGCTGGCGCAAGTTATCGGCAATCTGCTGGCGTACGTCGGCGCTGCTGTGTTCGCGCCGGGCCAGTGCAAGAATACGACTCCCTTCAGCCAGTAATTCCGCGCGCTCAAGCTGGTAGAGCGCCGGAAACAGCTTGCGGTTGGCCAGGTCGCCCAGAGCACCAAAAATCATCAAGTCGCAGCGAGTAGGGTCTGATTTGGTCATTGTAGTAATTTTATCCAATAATCGTCGCTAAAATCGGAGCATCTGATCATTTAACCCCACTTCCGACACTTTTACTACACTACCATTCTGTCAAACAGGGTATAATTTTTAAAATTTGGCATCAAACATTTCGTATCAAACATTTCGCGTTAAACAACGTATTCAGGGAGCTTCAGGCATGGCTGCAACTACCCTCACCCATTCCCGCCGGGATGATAATCTGCTTGAGGATATTCAACAGAGGCTGGAGCAGCTCAACAAATCCGAGCGCAAGGTGGCCGAGGCCATCTTGCGCGACCCCAGCGCCGCAACCCGTTACAGCATTGCCGCGCTGGCGCGGGCGTCTGACGTCAGCGAACCGACGGTAAACCGTTTTTGCCGCGGGTTTTCCGCCACCGGTTTTCCCGACTTCAAGATTCGCTTGGCACAAAGCATTGCCACCGGCACGCCTTATGTTGGCCAGAACGTTGAGCCTGACGACACAGTGGCACAGTTTGCCGACAAGATCATACTCAGTACCATGGCGAGCCTGGATAAGGCGCGCCAGACGCTGGATGCCAAGGCGCTGGCCCAGGCCATCGATTCGCTGATTCAAGCCAAGCAGATCAGCTTTTTTGGTATGGGAGCCTCGGCGTCGGTGGCGATGGACGCCCAGCACAAGTTTTTCCGTTTCAACATACCCGTTACCACCTACGACGACGCCTTGATTCAGCGCATGGTGGCTGCAGGCTCCCACGTGGGCGATGTAATTGTGGCTATCTCTTACACCGGCCGCACCCGGGAAACCGTGGAAATAGCGCAAATTGCCCGGGATAACGGCGCCACGGTCATTGGCATCACCAACCCTCAATCGCCTCTGGCGGCAGTGTCCAGCGTGGTGTTGCCGGTGATTTCGCCGGAAGATACCGAAGTGTATATGCCCATGTCGTCCCGTATTATCCAGCTTACCGTCATCGACATTCTGGCCACCGGGGTGACCTTAAAGCGCGGCCCGGATTTTCTCAGCCACCTGAAAAAAATCAAGGAAAGCCTGCGCCCTACCCGCCTGCCCCTGACGCAACCCTGACCGCCCATGCCCTAAAGCTACTTTGACGTCAGAAACAAAAAAGCCCGAACCGGTTGTCCGGTTCGGGCTTTTTACTGGCCTTAGGCGTCATCCTGCCCTGGCTTTTTCCTGACGTTATTCTAGCTGTGCACTAAACCTGCACTACGGACGCTCCACCTCGGCGTTGTTCCGCAGCCACTGCTGGTAGGCCGTATATTCGCGCTGGCCGTCAAGCGAGGCCAGAAACTCCTGCAGTTGCACGTATTCGGTGCTGTCGGTGTCTACCTCGCCTTCATTCACCTTATCCAGAGCGATGACCACCGCATTGTTACCGCTAACAGTGTGGCCATAACTGACTGTGCCTTCCTGCGGGCGGGGCATCGCATAGACCGTCTGCATAACCCCACCACCCAGCTCCGGCGCACTGCGGGGCTGTTCGCTGTAGGCAGTCCAGCTATCGCCAGCGATATCCTGCAACGACTCACCAGCCTGAAGCTGCGCAGCTATTTCGCTGGCACGGGCAACAAGCGCGGTTCGGGTTTGCTCGGCCTCGAGATTGCCTCGAATAGCGTCTTCTACGCCAACTAGCGGCAGCACCTCGGCCCCGCGATAAACCCGCACGCGGGCAACTACAGCACGATTTTCGGCAACTTCAATCAGCTCGGTGTTGTAGCCACCGTTCAATACGTCTTCCGAAAACAACTGGCGTACCAGTCCGGCATGGTCAAACGGCTCACCGCCGCCGTTGCGGGTAATCTTGTCCGCCTGGCGAAGCTCAAGGCCAAGGTCTGTCGCAGGCCCTTCCAGATTGTCGGCCGCGTAAGCCAAGTCTGCCAGTGTTGTACGTGCCTTGGCATAGGCTTCGCGTGCCTGCTCGCGGGACAAGTCGTCACGCAGCTGCGCGGCAACGTCATCCAGCGCTGGCACGTCTGAACGACGAACGTCGTTCAGCTTGATCAGGTGCACACCAAAGCTGGTGCGCACTGGCTCTGAAACAACGCCGGGTTCGAGGCTGAACAGCGCTTCATCGAAGGCCGGATCGTAAACACCGCGACCGGCAAAGCCGAGATCGCCGCCCTGCTCGCCAGAAACCGTATCAATCGACAGCTCCTGCGCCAGCGCTGCAAAGTCTTCACCGTCAGCCAGGCGCTGCTGGATACTCTCAATAGCGGCGTCCGCATCGGCGGTGTCTTCAATCAGGATATGGGCCGCCCGGCGCTCTTCGCGAGCCAGATCGGCTTCGCGGCTTTGGTAATAAGTCAGGAGCTCTTCGTCACTAATGACGATGGCGTCAGCCAGCGCGTTCAGTGATAACACAACATAACTGACATCGACTTGCTCGGGCTGCTGAAACAGGTTCGGATTGCTGTCGTAAAACGCCTGTATGTCATCGGCGCTGACGTTTACCTGGTCCGCCACGGCACTGGCAGAAATGTTGAGCAGGCGGAAATCACGGGTCTGATTTTGAATCTGCATCAGCCGCGTAATGTTACTGCTGGTGGCAACGCCACTGGCAACGATACCGGCGCGAATCTGGTTTACCACGGTTTGCTCGCGTATGGCGTCGCGGAATTCGCCAACACCCATACCCACATTGCGCACGGTAGCCACAAACTGATCGCGATTGAACTGGCCGTCTACCTGAAACTGGGGCATCTGGGTAATCAGCGCATCAATATCGGCATCAGACAAAGCCAGGCCCTGCCTGTCTGCATCTTGCGCCAACACCTGTTCTTCAATCAGTGCCTGCAGTACGTCGACACGAATCTGATCTTCGTTTAACAACGAAGGATCCGGCCGCTCCATACGGGACAGACGGTTCTGGCTTTCCAGCTGCACCACCCGCAAAAATTCGCGCTCGGTAATGTCTTGGCCATTCACCGTAGCCACTTCCGGTTCGCCACCGAAGCCGCCAATAATGGCGTCCATTCCCCAAACGGAAAGCGATAAAATCAGCAAGCCGATAATAACCTTGGCAATGGTGCCCTGGGCGTTTTCCCGCATATCTTGAAGCATGTGTCTCCCGAATCCCTGTTCAAGGTCGTACTGTGCCAGCGAATGCCGGCGAATTTTTTATCGTCATTGACGCAGATCTGGCGTTGTTAACGTAAATCTTGCGTGGCTAACGTAAAAAGGCGCATTCAGTGTGGAATGCGCCTTTAATATTTCTGGCGCAGCTCCAAAACGCGGAGCTGCCGACGAAAAACCCGTTACTTAACGGCGTCTTTCAGGGCCTTACCTGCTTTGAAGCCAGGCACTTTAGAGGCCTTAATCTGAATCTCGGCGCCTGTCTGCGGGTTACGGCCAGTGCGGGCAGCTCGCTCTTTCACGGAGAATGTGCCAAAACCAATCAACGTTACCTGGTCGTCCTTTTTCAGGGCACTGGTGATGGAGGTGGTCATGGCATCCAGAGCACGGCCAGCGGCGGCTTTGGAAATATCAGCGGACTCTGCAATTGCATCAATAAGTTCGGACTTGTTCACACTAAACCCCTTCGATTTCAGGTTGAAGATGTCATAGGTCGGTGGATCTCAAACGCAGAGACTATTGCACATACGTTTACAGAATTCCATTCGGCAATTATTTTTATTCCTTGCGGCAACAATCCGTTAGGGGCTGTTGACGTTTTCGCATAAGGCATTGAATAAAATAGGTAAACTCGTAATATTAAGGTTCCTACACCACCAATAAAACGAGTTTGCCATGCCCCGATTCATGCTCAGTGATGAGCACTGGTCGAAGCTAAAAGGAATGATGCTTCAAGAAAATATTTATAACAAGCGCGACCTGCGGATGATGGTCGAAGGCATGTTTTATCGACTGCGAGTGGGTTGTCCGTGGCGAGATTTACCTTCTTGTTTCGGTCGATGGAACTCGGTGTATAAAAGATTCAATGAGTGGTCAAAAAAAGGAAAATGGTTGCTGCTGTTCAAAAACCTGGTCAGCGAACCGGATACTGAGTGGGAATTTATTGATGGAAGCTATGTGAAAGCCCATCAGCATAGCACGGGCGCAAGAGGTGCTGACTCGCAAGCTATCGGTAAAAGTCGCGCCGGAAATACAACAAAAATTCATTTGGCAGTCGATAGTTACGGCTTACCGATTGAGTTTACAGTAACGGGCGGCGAGATCCATGACAGCACGGCGGCAAGCGAATTAATTGAACCATTACCGCCGGCTAAAGCCGTGATAGCGGACAAAGGTTATGACAGTGAAAAGATTCGCGAACAGATTAGAAGCAGAGGTGCCATCGCCGTAATTCCAAGAAAGTCGAATTCGGTCATAGGTAATGCAGATATGGATTGGTCGTTATATCACCACCGTCATTTGGTGGAAAATGCGTTTGCACGCTTGAAACATTTTCGTGGGCTGGCGACGCGCTATGACAAATTGAAACGCAACTATGAGAGCGTCGTCGCCATGGCTTGTGGATTTTTATGGTTGCCGATGTAATGAAACGTCAACAGCCCCTAGTCGGAGCGGTAAACCGTTAGTCGGAATAGCTTTATAAAACGCGGGAGCCCTTGATACAGGCTGCTTCACGGCGAAACAGTTATACCAATGGGCTCTTCCGTGTGTCAACAATTCATGTCGGGTTTAGTGCGTATTTGGGCGTTCCTTCGCTTCTGCGTCGTCATCACAACCGGCCTTGGCGGCTGTTTTTTCGGCAATATCACCCGCCATTACCTCCGGCGCATACACCAACGCAATGTCCAGCACTTCGTCAATCCATTTAACCGGACGGATCTCCAGAGACTCTTTGATGTTTTCAGGTATCTCCTTGATATCCCTGACATTTTCATCAGGAATTATAACCGTTTTGATGCCTCCCCGGTGCGCTGCCAGCAGCTTTTCCTTCAACCCGCCAATGGGCAGAACCCGGCCCCGCAGGGTTATTTCACCGGTCATGGCAACATCGCTACGCACCGGGTTACGGGTTAACGCCGACACCAGTGCTGTACACATACCTATACCGGCGCTGGGGCCGTCTTTTGGCGTCGCGCCCTCGGGCACATGCACGTGCAAATCGTGTTTTTCGTGGAAATCGTCGGCAATACCCAGCGCCTTAGCGCGACTGCGGACGACGGTTAATGCCGTCTGGATCGACTCTTGCATAACGTCGCCCAGGGAGCCGGTTTTCACCACCCGACCTTTACCCGGCGTAAGCGCACACTCAATGGTCAACAATTCGCCGCCCACCTGAGTCCAGGCCAGACCGGTCACCTGGCCAATTTCGTTACTGTCTTCTGCCAGGCCGTATTTGAATTTCTGTACGCCAGAATAGTCTTCCAGCATCGCCGGCGTTATCGCCACCTGGCTCTTATCGCCGCTTGAGACGTGCTCACGCACCACCTTACGGCAGATCTTGGCAATCTCGCGCTCCAGGCCACGTACGCCAGCTTCGCGGGTGTAGTAACGCACCAGGTCGCGCAGGGTTTCTTCTGGCAGATCCAGTTCTTTGTCGCGCAGGCCGTTGGCTTTTATCTGCTTGGGCAGCAGGTAACGCAGAGCAATATTCACTTTTTCATCTTCGGTGTAACCCGGAATGCGGATAATTTCCATCCGGTCCAGCAGCGCCGACGGAATATTCATCGAGTTCGAGGTGCACACGAACATCACATCCGACAGATCGTAATCCACTTCCAGATAGTGATCGTTGAAGGTGTGATTCTGTTCCGGGTCCAGCACTTCCAGTAACGCCGAGCCGGGGTCTCCACGTTGGTCCATGCCCATCTTGTCGATTTCATCGAACAGGAACAGCGGATTTTTCACCCCGACTTTGGCCAGTTTCTGCAGCAGCTTGCCAGGCAAAGCGCCGATGTACGTTTTGCGGTGGCCGCGAATTTCGGCTTCGTCACGTACGCCACCCAGGGCCATACGGGTGTACTTGCGATTGGTGGCACGGGCAATGGACTGCCCCAAAGAGGTTTTACCCACGCCAGGAGGCCCTACCAGGCACAACACCGGCCCTTTGATCTTCTTCACCCGGGTTTGTACCGCCAGGTATTCCAGAATGCGGGTTTTTACCTCGTCCAGGCCGTAATGATCTTCGTCGAGTATTTCACGGGCCCTGTCGATATCGTGGCGCACGCGGCTGCGCTTTTTCCAGGGCACCGCCAGCATCCAGTCGATGTAGCCACGAACCACTGTGGCTTCCGCCGACATGGGCGACATCATTTTCAGTTTGTTCAACTCGCTTTCAGTTTTTTTGCGGGCTTCTTCCGGCAGGCCGGCGTCTTCCAGCTTCTGTTCCAACTCCTCGAAGTCGTTATTACCGTCGCCCATCTGGCCCATTTCTTTCTGGATGGCCTTCATCTGTTCGTTCAGGTAATACTCGCGCTGGCTGCGTTCCATCTGCTTTTTGACCCGGCCACGAATGCGCTTTTCCACTTCAATCAGGTCAATTTCGCCGTCCAGCTTGCCCAGCAGCAGTTCAATGCGTTCACGGGTATCCAGCGCTTCAAGCAGCTCCTGCTTTTGCGGAATCTGCAGGTCCAGGTGGGCCGCAATGGTGTCCACCAGGCGTTCTACGCCGGTAATCCCGTTGAGCGCACCAGAAACCTCGGCCGGCACCTTTTTGGACAGCTTTACAAACTTCTCGAACTCTTCCATCAAGGTCTTGCTGAGCACTTCTTCTTCGCGCTCCGGCAAGGGCTCTTCGCGCAGAATCCGGGCGTGTGCTATCAGGTAGTCGCCATCTTCGATCTGTTCCAGGGCGGTACGTTCGTTGCCCTCCACCAGCACTTTCACTGTGCCGTCTGGCAGCCGCAGCATCTGCAATATGGTGGCCAGAGTGCCAATGTTGAAAACGTCGCTTACGCCGGGGTCGTCTGTGGCGGCATCACGCTGGGCAACCAGCAGGATTTCCTTGCCGCGCTCCATCGCGGCTTCCAGCGCCTGAATAGACTTCTCTCGGCCCACAAACAGAGGCACAACCATGTGCGGGAACACCACCACGTCGCGTAACGGGAGCAGTGGGTAAACTTTCACGGTTTCTTCGGGTGTCCGGGTCATAGGGAATCCTCTGACGGGGTATAATTAAAAGTATCAATAAAGAGTTTTAATAAACGTAACATTAATCATTGGGGCATCTGCGACATAAAAAAAGGGGCTAATAAGCCCCTTTTTCAGTCATTACACGGATTTAGCGCATCAATCGTCCGGCGCAACTTTGGCCAGATCGTTGTTTGCGTAAATCTTGAACGGTTCAGAATCACCGCTGATCACGCTTTCATCAACCACCACCTTGCACACATCCTGTTCAGACGGAATCTGATACATGGTGTCCAACAGTGTTGCTTCCATAATAGAGCGTAAACCACGGGCGCCGGTGTTGCGTTCTTTCGCTTTACGGGCAACAGCGCGCAGGGCTTCCTCACGGAAATCCAGTTCCACACCTTCCATTTCGAACAGCTTTTGGTACTGCTTGGTCAAAGCGTTCTTGGGTTCGGTCAGAATCTGGATCAGGGCGTCTTCGTCCAGCTCGGTCAGGGTCGCCACAACCGGCAAACGGCCGACAAACTCCGGAATCAAGCCAAACTTCACCAGATCTTCGGTTTGAACATCTTTGATGATCTCGCCTGCGGATTTGATGTTGTCCTGGCTCGCCACTTCTGCTGAAAAGCCAATGGATGAACGCGCAGAACGCTGCTGTATAACCTTCTCCAAACCAGCAAAAGCGCCGCCACAAATAAACAGTATGTTACTTGTGTTCACCTGCAGGAATTCCTGCTGCGGATGCTTGCGCCCGCCTTGGGGTGGTACCGAAGCCACGGTGCCTTCAATCAGCTTCAAAAGCGCCTGCTGTACACCTTCACCAGACACATCCCGGGTAATGGAGGGATTGTCAGATTTGCGGGAAATTTTGTCGATTTCGTCGATGTAGACAATGCCCCGCTGGGCTTTCTCGACATCATAATCGCATTTCTGCAGCAACTTCTGAATGATGTTCTCGACGTCTTCCCCCACATAACCGGCTTCGGTCAGGGTGGTCGCGTCGGCAATGGTAAAGGGTACATTCAGCACTCGCGCCAGGGTTTCAGCCAGCAAGGTCTTGCCGCTGCCCGTGGGGCCAATCAGCAGGATGTTGCTTTTGCCCAGCTCGACTTCAGCCTTACCCTCACCATAGCGCAAGCGCTTGTAGTGATTATATACCGCAACTGCGAGCACCACTTTAGCTCGGTCCTGACCGATCACGTACTCGTTCAGTGTTTCACGGATCTCGGCCGGTGTCGGCAGACGATCGCTGGCCTCTTCCTGAGCATTTTCCTGAATTTCTTCACGGATAATGTCGTTGCAAAGGTCAACGCATTCGTCACAGACGAACACCGAAGGCCCTGCTATGAGCTTCCGGACTTCGTGCTGGCTCTTTCCACAAAACGAGCAGTACAGCAACTTGCTGCTATCGTCACCTCTGCCGTTTCTTTCGTCTGCCATTGAAATACCTCTGATCTCTGTTTGCCGGCGCCGGTTAAAAACGGAACGCCACGCCGGCCACGGATGGAGCGTGTTACCCAAGTATTATTTATTCGGTACGCGCTTATCAAGTACTGAATCGATCAGGCCATAGGCCTTGGCCTGGGTCGGATCCATAAAGTTGTCGCGATCGGTGTCGCGCGAAATGGTTTCCAGATCCTGGCCGGTATGGTGCGCCAGAATGGAATTCAGGGTGTGGCGAATCTTGAGAATCTCACGGGTGTGAATCTCGATATCCGTTGCCTGGCCCTGATAGCCACCCAACGGCTGGTGAATCATCACCCGCGAGTTGGGCAGGCAGGCGCGCTTGCCCGCGGCGCCGCCCGCCAACAGGAATGCGCCCATGCTGGCCGCCTGGCCCACGCACAGAGTCGCAACATCGGGTTTGATAAACTGCATGGTGTCGTAAATCGACATGCCAGCGCTGACCGAACCGCCCGGGCTATTAATATAAAGATGGATGTCTTTGTCCGGATTTTCTGATTCCAGAAACAGCAACTGTGCCACCACCAGATTGGCCATGTGATCTTCCACCGGGCCTACCATAAATATAACCCGCTCTTTCAGCAGACGGGAGTAAATGTCAAACGAGCGCTCGCCGCGCGCCGTTTGCTCAATAACCATCGGCACCAGGGCGGCACTGGGTGACATTGCGGAACCATCAATTGGTTTTTGCATCATGATGCGCCTGAACTCCTTATGAACAATGGGCATGGGCTGTCCTAGAAAAAACAGCCGGACATGCCGGCTGCTTACACTGATTGCTTGCGCCGGCTGCTAACGTTCGCCGTCGGCCAATCATCAACTCTGGGCTTGACCCGCCTGAATGGCCTCTTCGTACTTCATGGCCTTTTCAGTTATTTGGGCCTGACCGAGCACATATTCAACCACTGCGTCTTCCAGAACGGTAGATTCTATCTGGGACTTCTGTTCCGGACTGCTATTGAAGTGTGCAATCACTTCCTCAGGTTGTTCATACGTAGACGCAATTTCCTGGATCTTTTCTTCCACTTTTTCCGCGTCGGCGGTCAATTCATTCTTCTTGACCACTTCCTGGAATAACAGCCCGGTCTTCACGCGACGCTTGGCCTGCTCTTCAAAGATTTCCTTGGGCAACTGCTGAAAGTCCATCTGGCCGCCGAAGCGCTTAACCGCGTCCTGGCGCAGACGGTCAATTTCCTGATCAATCAGGGACGTTGGTACGTCCAGCTCTGTGCTGTTCAGCAGCGCGTCAACAACGTCATTTTTAACCTTGTTGGAAATCGCTTGTTTGAGCTCTCGCTCCATGTTCTTTTTCACTTCTACGCGGAACGCAGCTTCGTCTTCAGCTTCAATGCCGAACTTCTTGAAGAACTCGGCATCCAACTCTGGCAGCAATGGCTCTTCCACTTCGTGAATCGTGACCTGGAATTTGACTGGCTTACCTTTCAACTCTTCGTTGTGGTAATCCTCGGGGAAAGTGACGTCAATTTCCAACTCATCACCGGCCTTACTGCCCACGATGGCTTTCTCGAAGCCTGGAATCATCTGGCCAGAGCCCAAAGTCAGGCGGTGATTTTCAGCCGCGCCGCCTTCAAATTCTTCACCGTCGATGGTGCCTTTGAAATCAATAACGGCGATGTCTTTGTTCTTGGACTTGCGCTTGACCGACTTCATGGTGGCCTGCTGGGTGCGCAGGTTGTCAATCATGGTGTCAATGTCGGCGTCGGTTACATCAGCCTGGGGCTTTTCGATGGTAACCGCAGACAAGTCGCCCAGCACGATTTCCGGCAGCACTTCAAAGATGGCCACAAACTCAAGGTCTTTGCCTTCTTCCATGGTCTTGGGTTCGAAGCGCGGCCAGCCAGCGGGATTAAGATCCTGCTCCTGCAACGCCTTAACGTAATTGTCGCGCATGATTTCGCCAACAATTTCCTGACGTACGCTGTCACCGAAACGACGCTTTACCACGCTCATAGGCACTTTGCCCGGGCGGAAACCATTCAGGCGTACGGTGCGCGCAGTTTCCTGCAGGCGCTTCTGAACCGCCTGGTCAATTTCCTGGGCGGGCACACCAATCGTCATGTGACGTTCGATGTTGGAAGTCGTTTCAACAGACACTTGCATGTAAGATCCTCAGAATCAGGTTCGGTATGTGAATGAATTTAAACCTAAAAGCCCTTAAGCCATGCATTGCGGCAGAAGGGCTGAAAATTAAAAGCCAGTAGTTTATCACGGTTTACCGTGTGTATAGAATCATCTGTTTGCGACAGATAACAAAAGTCGGATTAGCCAGCCACACCCAGGTCCGCGATCATCTTTTGCGCCTGAGCTTTAAGCTGCTCGGCTTCAACCCGCACGAAGACCGAATCGCCACGACAGGTCAGCACATCGCCGGCCCACACTTCGCAGATGACCCGCGACTTGCGACCCACTTCACCCTCTACCCAAGCCTTGAGCGTCAGCTCGACACCCATCGGCGTAGGCTTCTGGTAACTGACACCCAGCTGCCCGGTAACACATTCAATGGGCTCGCCTTCACCTGGGGTGCGACCGTCCTGATTATAGTGGTATGCAATAACAGTACGATTTGAGTGGCAGTCAATCAGCATAGCAATTAGGCCACCATACACCAGTCCGGGCCACCCGATATAGCGATCATCCGGCGCAAAGCGACATATAACCGCATCACCCTCAGCGCTCCACTCACTTTTGATTGCAAACCGGGATGGATTGGCGGGACCGCAGCCAAAACACATGCCGTTGGGGTTACACATATCTTGCAGTGAAAGGCTTGAATTGGTCATCACAGAATTCCTATAGTCATTGCACCATAAGCTGGCGATATGCCAGGCTACTTGAAGAACAGTTACTATACGAAAAAACCCAGTCTTTTATACCCGATACGTTGGTCTCTATAACTTTTTTCTAAAACCACAAAAAAACCCCGCAGACGCAAACCTGCAGGGTTTTAAAATAGTGGTGCGGGTGGAGGGACTTGAACCCCCACATCTCTCGATACCAGAACCTAAATCTGGCGTGTCTACCAATTCCACCACACCCGCATAATTTTTTCGCGTCTGCCCAAATTCGGCTGCCGCTGATCTAACATTTCTACTAAGACAAAAAAACCGGAACCCGCTAATGCAAGGTCCGGATCTGGTTCGAAGCAGTAAAATGGGGTGGACGAAGGGGATCGAACCCTCGACCGCAGGAGTCACAATCCTGAGCTCTACCAACTGAGCTACGCCACCATATACACACGCCGAAGCATGAAACACCGTCAAAACCGCTTAGAAAACTTTGCCGCCCTGACCGAGGCTAAATGGTGCGCCCGGGCAGGACTCGAACCTGCGACCACCGGCTTAGAAGGCCGGTGCTCTATCCAGCTGAGCTACAGGCGCATTAACCGCTTGCCCACCTGAACAGTCAGAAAAGTGGTCGGGGTAGAGAGATTCGAACTCCCGACATCCTGCTCCCAAAGCAGGCGCGCTACCAGGCTGCGCTATACCCCGTCTGAACTGAACACAACACGTGTGTCAGCAAAGTTGGCGCAGATATTAGCGGCGGCGGCGGCCTTCGTCAACCATCATTTGGAAAGTTTGTTAAAAAACGCTCCACGGTTGCGCTCAAGCCTTTAGAATCCGGGCGCTAATTGGCCTGAACCCGGAAGCATGCGACAATACGCAGTTCTTTTAATCGACCAATTCACGCCCAACCCATAAAGACGAACCATGAGCGCCGAACTGATAAATGGAAAACAGATTGCCACCAAGGTTCGCCATCAGGTGGCCGAAGGTGTACAGGCCCGCCTCGACCAAGGCCTACGGGCGCCTGGCCTGGCGGTGGTTCTGGTGGGCAGCGATGCGGCCTCCCAGGTATACGTAGGCAACAAGCGCAAAGCCTGCGAAGCTGCAGGCATTGTGTCGCTGTCTTACGATTTAGCGGCAGACACATCACAACAAGCTCTGGAAACCTGATCGACGAGCTGAACGACAACCCCATTGGTAGACGGCATATTGGTGCAGTTGCCTTTGCCGGCCCAGCTGGACGCCGATCCCATTTTATTGAAGATTCGACCGGATAAAGACGTTGATGGCTTTCATCCGTTCAACGTCGGCCGCCTGAGCCAGCGCAAACCTACCATTACGCCCCTGCACACCGGCCGGCATCATTACCCTGCTCGACAGCATAGGTACCCCCTACAAAGGCCAGCACGCGGTCATTGTAGGCGCCTCTAACATCGTCGGCCGCCCCATGAGCATGGAGCTGCTATTGAAAGGCGCAACCATTACCGTGTGCCACCGTTTTACAGCGGATCTGGAGCGTTTTGTGCGTGACGCCGATATATTAATAGCCGCGGTGGGCAAACCCGGGCTGATCAAAGGCGAATGGG